>NZ_SHKR01000013.1:928343-1140580 GCF_004217145.1 Kribbella rubisoli
GGCGCCGTACGCAGCCAGACCATCGGTGCTGAGGGTGAGCAGCAAGACGACCTGACGCAGACCCAGCAGACGGCCGGTCCGGACCAGCAGTTGTCTGGGCAGGAGCCTGAGGTTGCAGCGCCGGAGCCCCAGCAGGTCCAAGCGCCCGAGCAAGGACAGCAGCAGGTGCAGGCGTCCGAGCAAGGTATGGGTGAGCAGAACGCAAACCAGGCAGGGCAGCAGCTGAATGCCCAGCAGGTTGGCAACGCTGCCCAGTCGGGCGTCGACCAGAGCGCCTCGCTCGGTTCCGATGAGCAAGGCCAGAGCGGTCAGGAAAGCCAAGCCCAGAGCCAATGGCGCCCACCCGCCGAGGAGCCGGTGCTCGACGAACAACGGGCGAAGAGCGGCCCGAACCAGCCGGGAAGCGAGATCCCACCGGGCGAGCGTGACACACTGACGCGCACCCAGCAGGGCCAAGCCCCCGCCGCCGGCGCAACCAGCCGCGAAGGCGGCGGCGTAGCCACCAGCGAACGCCCCGGCACCCCGGCCCAGCAACGCGGCCAGGACCGCAACCGCGGCGACCGAGGCCGAGACGACACCGGCCGCGAACGCTAACCACCAACCACCCCACGGTCCCCCGCCAATCACTACCGGCGGGGGACCTCTCCATTCTCCCGAACAACATCCCCGGCCCGTGCCGCACCTGCCGGCCTTCGACCGGCTGCTGACCCGGCTTCCGGCGTCCCGAGGAAGCCCCGCCGGCACACCAGTTTGTGGTTAGTAGACGATGGCTTGGGTGGCTTCGGTGAGGATTTCTTCGGTGAAGGTGGGGGCGCCGGCTAGGCGGGTGCCGGGGCGGAGGTCGGGTTGGGTGAGGTCGCGGCGTTTGGCGCATTGGGTGCAGACGGTTAGTTGACCGCCTTCCAGTACTGCGGTCAGCAGGTCTGCGAGTGGGGCGGCGTGGGGCAGGTCGAAGGACTCGGCGCGGCCGGGGACGGCGAACCAGACGGCCTCGCCGGTCAGCCAGAGGGAGACCGTGGCGCCGGCCGCTACGGCTGTGGCGGCGACGGTGAAGGCCTGGTTGGCGCGCTCGGGTTCCTCGGCGCCTGCGGTCAGTTTGATCACCAGCGTGCGGGACATCCCGCCACGCTAACCGAAGCCGCGGGGAACGTGGGTGCGGGAGGTCACGTCGAGGGAGGCGGGGCGACGGCGGTGAGATCCTCTAGAGTGGGGCCCGTGCTGCATGTTGTTTTCACCTCGCTGCTGGTGCTGGTCTGTGTGTTCATGGGCTGGTTCTCGGCGTTTGTCGTCTACCGGCTGTATCGCGGCCGCAACGCGGGCTGAGTGATTCGATGGCGTTCGAGATTCCGCAGGACCTGCACCCGGACCTGATGCCGCTGGCGTGGCTGCTCGGTCGGTGGGAGGGGCGCGGGCACGGCGACTACCCGACGATCGAGAAGTTCGAGTTCGGGCAGCAGATCGACTTCAGCCACAACGGCAAGCCGTACCTGCACTACGTCAGTCAGACGTTCGTCGTCGGCGAGGACGGCACCAAGGAGCGCCCGCTCGCGGTCGAGACCGGGTTCTGGCGGCCGCAGCCGGACAACAAGGTCGAGGTGATCCTGGCGCATCCGACCGGTTTCGCCGAGATCTGGTACGGCGACATCGACGGCGCCAAGATCGAGCTGCAGACCGACGTCGTCGCGCGCACCGTCAGCGCGAAGGAGGTCACCGCGGGCCACCGCCTCTACGGCTTGGTCAACGGCGAACTGCTCTGGGCGTACGACATGGCAGCCGAGGGCCAGGCACTCCAGCCCCACCTCTGGGCCACCCTCGTCCGCGCCTAAGCCCCCACCAAGCAGCCCCGGCAGTCACTCGGGCAAACACTCGGGCAAGCGGCTCAGCTCTCGGCGACCCAGGAGTATTCGACCTTGGGACGCCCGCTGCGGCCGTCGTAGCGTTGGGTCCGTAGCGCCTGTCCCTGGTCAGCCAGGTGTTCCAGGTAGCGCCGGGCCGTGATGCGCGACGTGCCCAACGACGTGGCGACCTCCTCCGCCGTCCACCCCTCGCGGTCCGCGAGCAGTTGTACGACGCGGTCCAGCACCGAGCCGGCCAACCCCTTCGGCACCGACGAGACCGTTGCTGGATGCAACAAACGGTCGACCTCGTCCTGATCCGCGACGACCTGTCCCGCCTCAGCCGCCCGGCGTTGCCGCGCGTACGCCGACAACCGATCCCGCAACGTCTCGAAGGCAAACGGCTTCAGCACATACTGGACGACCCCGATCCGCGCAGCGGCCTGTACGGCGGCGACCTCGCGCGCGGACGTCACCGCGACAACATCCGTTTGGTTGCCAAGAGCACGCATGCGCCGTACGACGTCCAGCCCGTGTCCGTCGGGCAGATGCATGTCGAGCAGTACGACGTCCACGTCGCCGCGGGCGAGCACCTGCAACGCGCGTCCCGCCGTACCGGCGATTCCCACGCAAGCGAAGCCCGGCAGGCGATCGACGTACGTGCGATGGGCTTCCGCGGCAACGGGATCGTCCTCGACGACGAGGACGCGGAGGGGGTCAGGCACTCGCGCCCACCGCCCGCGGTAACCGCACCCGCACGGTCAGCGCCGGTACTTCGTCCAGCTCGGAATCCGGATCAACCATCAGAGAACCTTGCCACCGCTCGACCGTGCTCCGCACCAGCACGAGCCCCAACCCGTGCCCGGGCTCGGCCTTGGTCGACCACCCGCGCTCGAACATGTGCGCCAACTCCACCGATCCCAGCTCGGCCCCGGTATTGGTCACGATCAGGTCGATCGCGCCGGGCAAGGCGGCCGCCCGGAACTCCACCTTCCGCGGCGCCGGCCCGCCCCGCGCGGCCTCGATCGCGTTGTCCAGCAGGTTTCCGACCACCGTGACCACGTCCTGCGCCGGTAGCCGCGTGTTCAGCTGCTCCTGCCCGAGGTCGAGCGACAGAACCACACCGCGCTCCTGCGCCTGCGCCAACTTTGCCAACAGCAACGACGCCAGCACCGGATCCCCGACCGTACCGACGACCCGGTCCGTCATCGCCTGCGCGAACTGCAGCTCCGACACCGCGAACTCCCGCGCCCGCTCCGGCCGACCGATCTCGATCAGGCTGACCACCGTGTGCAGCCGGTTCGACGCCTCGTGGTTCTGCGCCTGCAGCGATTCCGCCAGACTCCGTACGGCGTCCAGCTCGCCGAGCAACCGCTGCAACTCAGTGTGATCTCGCAGCGTGACGATCCGCCCGCGGCCCGACGGCTGCTGGTTCACGACGACAACGCCTTGCGCGCCGAGATGGAGCTCGTCGTACGCCGTACGCCCGGTCCCGAGCAGCTCGGCGAGGGGCGCGCCGAGATGCAGCTCCTCCAACGGCGTGCCTGGCGCAACGGAGCGCAACCCGAGCAGCTGCAGCGCCTCGTCGTTCGCGAGCTGGACCCGTCCGTCGAGGTCCAGCAGGATCAAGCCCTCACGGGCCGCGTGCAGCACGCCTTCGTAGAAGTCGAGCATCCGCGCCAGCGACTGCGTGCCCATGCCGCGCGTTGCCCGACGTACCCGCCAGGTGACGAGCGCGTTGCCGGCGATCGCGACCCCGAGCATCAGGCTCGCGATCCCGAGCATCGAGCGCAGATCGAGCCGGGCCAGCTCCCACCAGCTCGGTGCCGGCAGCCCACCGGCCGCGGCGTCCCGCACTGCCTGGGCGCGGGATCTGCTGACGATCGTGATCCAGACCATCGCGACCAGGACGGTGACCGTGACGGTCTGCAGCCAGAGAACCTGGCGGCGCAGCTCCCACGGTCGGTGTCGCATGCGGACAGTTTGCCTCTAATCCGTACTGCGAACGATATGAACGAAACGTGCACTTCTCCTGTGCGTCACGTCACAGTTACTCACCAAGTCCCCAACACCCCTCCGCCAGGCCGATACCGGGAGTCCCACCATGTCGAGCCAGATCGAACCCCGACCGACTCCGGTCCGCAACGACCGGACCCATTTCCTCTACATCGCCGTCATCGTCGCCGTTCTGCTCGGCATCGGTGTCGGGTTCCTGTTCCCGGACTTCGCGGTCGAGCTGAAACCGCTCGGCACAGGGTTCGTGAACCTGATCAAGATGATGATCAGCCCGATCATCTTCTGCACCCTGGTGCTCGGTATCGGCTCGGTCCGCAAGGCCGCCAGCGTCGGCAAGGTGGGAGGTCTCGCGCTCGTCTACTTCCTGGTGATGTCGACGGTCGCGCTCGCCATCGGCCTGGTCGTCGGCAACCTGGTCAAGCCCGGTTCCGGCCTGAACCTCACCGACGCGCTGCGCAAGACCGGCCAGCAGCAGGCCGCCGGCGCGCACGAGGGCACCACCGACTTCCTGCTCGGCATCATCCCGAAGACCATCCTGTCCTCGCTGACCGAGGGTCAGGTGCTGCAGGCCGTCTTCGTCGCCCTGCTGGTCGGCTTCGGCCTGCAGACGATGGGCAGCAAGGGTACGCCGATCCTGAACGGCATCGGCCACCTCCAGCGGCTGCTGTTCAAGGTGCTGTCGATGATCATGTGGGCCGCCCCGGTCGGCGCGTTCGGTGCCATCGCGACCGTTGTCGGCGCCGCCGGCGGCCAGGCGCTGCGCAGCCTCGCGATGATCATGGTGGCCTTCTACATCACCTGTCTGCTCTTCGTGATCGTTGTCCTCGGCACCATTCTGCGAGTGGTCACCGGAGTCTCGATCTTCCAGCTGCTGCGGTACCTCGGCCGGGAGTTCCTGCTGATCGTGTCGACCTCGTCGTCGGAGACCGCGCTGCCGCGGCTGATCGGCAAGATGGAGCACGTCGGCGTCAGCAAGGAGGTCGTCGGTATCACGGTTCCGACCGGCTACTCCTTCAACCTGGACGGCACCGCGATCTACCTGACGATGGCGTCGCTGTTCATCGCCGAAGCGATGGACCAGCCGTTCTCGATCGGACAGCAGATTTCCCTGCTGGTGTTCATGATCGTCGCCTCGAAGGGCGCCGCCGGTGTCACCGGCGCCGGCCTGGCCACGCTGGCCGGCGGTCTGCAGTCGCACCGGCCGGAGTTGCTCGACGGCGTCGGTCTGATCGTCGGTATCGACCGGTTCATGTCCGAGGCTCGGGCGCTGACGAACTTCGCCGGCAACGCGGTCGCCACGGTCCTGGTCGGGCACTGGGTCGGCGAGTTCGACAAGGAACAGGCCCAGCAGGTGTTCGCGGGCAACGACCCGTTCGACGAGGTCGCCTTCGCCGCCGGCGACACCCACGCCGGCGACATCCCGGCCGGTGTCGGCACCGGCGAGGCAAGCGTCGGAGCCGGCCCCGCCGGCGTCGGCCCGGCGGGCACCCGCCAAACCGACAGCTAGTCCGCCGAACCGCCACCCACCTGGTCCACTTCCCACCCCTCCACGCGCTGCCCGCCGGGCCACAGACCGGCGGGCAGCGCTGTGTTTGCGGATCCCCAGGCCATCACTATCGCCGCCCGGGCGGCGTCCCTCGCGGCGCGACCGCGTCAGGCGCGGATTGTGATGGCCTGGTGATCCGCTACTTCCCGTCGAGCAGCTCGATGACGGGAGCGAAGTCCTCGAGGTAGCCCGCGTTGATGCTGATGTAGCTGGCGCCGATCTCGTCGCGGCGGCGGAGGAGCTCGTCGGCCATCTGCTGCGGAGTACCGCGGAGCAGCATCAGCGAGTCCATCGCCTCGAGCTCGTCGGGGTCGACGCCGGAGGCCCGCTTCGTCCAGGGCGGCAGCGGGCGGGTGCCGGCGGCGAGCAGGTTCATCGCGAGCTCGATGTCGTCGGCGCGCGAGCCGGCCAGCGAACGCAACTCCCGCGCGACGGCCGCAACCTCCGAGCGAGGTGTCGTGGCGTCTTTGGCGATCGAGACGATGTCCGCCCGCGAGGCTGCCAGCGCGAGCGCCTTCGGCCCGCCGGCGGCAAGCATGATCGGCGTACGACGATCGCCGTCGAGCTCACGCAGCAGATCGAGGGTTGCGATGACCTGCTCCCGCCGCTCGCGCGCCGTTCCCCACGGCAGACCGATCTCGGCCGTCTGCTGCTCCGCGACCGGCCGACCGGTCCCGATGCCGAACTCGAACCGCCCGTCGGTCAGCACGGTCAGCGTGTGCGCCTCCCAGGCAGCCTGCCGCGGCGTACGCAGCGGTGCTGCCGCGACGAACGTGCCGACGCGGATGTCCGCGACCGCGGCCGCCATCGCCAGCGAAGAGAACGGCGCGGGGAGCTGGAGGCCGTCCGGCATGAGCACGGTCGAGTACCCGAGATCCGCCGCCTGCCGGACCGTCTTCACCCACTCCTCACCGGTCGTCGGGCTCCCCGCCACGCCGAACCGGAACCGCCTGTCGCTCATCGCCCTGTCCCTCCGTCGTTTGATGCCTCCAGCCTCCCTGCGCCGGGGGTCTGTCCACATCCCACGACGGGAGGCGTTCGCCGTACGCCGAGCGACGTACTCTGGTGACATGTCACGCAAGCGCAGCCCCCTGCTGGACCGGCCCGGCGCGGTCGAGGCCGACGGACTCGACGCCGGTGTCGCCGCGCACTACGGCTCGGATCTCCGCGAACAGCGGGCGTTGGTCGCCGGTGAGGCGTTCGTCGACCTGTCGCACCGCGACGTGGTCACAATCACCGGACCGGACCGGCTGACGTGGCTGCATGCGCTGACCACGCAGTTCTTCGAGGGCCTCAAGCCCGGTACGTCGACCACCGCGCTGCTGCTCTCGCCGACTGGTCACGTCGAGCACGTGATGTACGGCGTGGACGACGGTCAGACCTTCTGGTTGCACACGGAGCCTGGGGCCGCTGAGGCGCTGATCGAGTGGCTGCAGAAGATGGTCTTCATGTCCCGCGTGGAGATTGCGGATGTGACTGACGACTACGCGATCATCTGGCGGTCAGGTACTGCGGAAGGCGAGCACCTGACGCGCGCAGGTGAGGACTCGTTGGGCGGGCATGAGGTGTTCCTGCCGCGCGTCGAGCTGGCCAACCTTGAGGGCGTGGCCGCAGGCGTCTGGGCGTACGAGGCGCTGCGGATCGAGGCCGGGGCGCCGCGGTTCGGGCTGGACACCGACGAGCGCGCGATTCCGAACGAGCTCGGTTGGCTCGGGGTCGGCGTACATCTGAACAAGGGGTGCTACCGCGGGCAGGAGACGGTCGCGCGGGTGCACAACCTCGGCCGGCCGCCGCGGCGGCTGGTCCGGCTGCACCTGGACGGTTCGGTGGACCGCCTGCCGCAGCACGGCGACGCCGTACTGGCAGGGGAGAAGCAGGTCGGAGTCATCGGGTCGGCGGCTCGGCATCACGAGTTCGGGCCGATTGCACTGGCTGTCGTGAAACGCAACGTCGACCCCGAAGCCGTGCTCGACGTGGTGGCGGAGGACCAGCCGACGGTGAAGGCGAGCCAGGAGCTTCTCGTCGACCCCGAGGCCGGGCTGCACGTGCGCTCGCGGCTGTGAGGGGAATCATTCGCAACACGGCGTTTTGCACCTGTACAGTTCAGCCGTGACCGAACCTGTGATCCTGGCCGACGTCGTCCGCAGCGACTTCGTCGAAGGCCACCACCGCGGCTCCGTCGTGGTGACGCGTCCCGACGGCAGTGTGGACTGGTCCGTCGGCATCGTGGACGAGCCGATGTTCCCGCGCTCGTCCAACAAGCCCATGCAGGCGCTCGGTATGCTCCGCAACGGGTTGCCGCTCACCGACGAGCTGCTCGCCCTCGCAGGCGCGTCGCATTCCGGTGAGCAGTTCCACCTGGACGGCGTACGGAAGATCCTCGCGACGGCCGGTCTCGACGAGAGCGCGCTGCTGACGCCTGTCGCGTACCCGCTGGACGACGAGACCCGGGACGCGTGGGTCAAGGCCGGTCACGGCAAGGAGCGGGTCGTGATGAACTGCTCGGGCAAGCACGCTGCGATGCTGCTGACCAGCAAGCTCAACGACTGGGACCTCACGACGTACCGGTCGCCGGATCACCCGCTGCAGAAGGAGATCCGCACCGCGATCGAGGACACCGCCGGCGAGAAGGCGTCGTACGTCGCGGTCGACGGCTGCGGCGCGCCGATCTTCGCGCTCACGCTGTCCGGCCTGGCCCGCTCGTTCGGTCTGTTCGCCGGCGCGGCCCCGGAGACCAACGAGGGCCGGATCGCCGATGCGTTCCGCGCGCACCCGGAGTACGCCAGCGGGAGTACGCGCGACGAGGCCGAGCTGATGCGAGCCACCGAGGGTCTGTTCTGCAAGGCGGGTGCTGAGGGCGTGTACGCCGTCGGCCTGGCGGACGGCACCGGGATCGCGCTGAAGCTCGAGGACGGTACGCCACGCGCCCGCAAGGTCGTGATGGCCGCAACCCTCCAGCGCCTCGGCATCACCAACGAGACGATCGAGAACCACCTTCACTTCGAACTCACCGGCGGCGACAACATCGTCGGCGCCGTCCGCCCCCACGCGCCTTCGTTCAGCTGACCCGGGCGCCGGTCACTTGGCGCGTAGACGGTCGACTGCGGGCGACACGATCGGGAGCGATGCGGCCGGGGCCGGCAGGTTGTACCCGGCGTACAGGCGGCGGCGGATCGCCTCGAGCGGGAAGGTCTCGCGGTAGATCGCGAGCTTGACCGTGACGCCCTCCAATGTTGCTCTGAGCAACATTTCCTCGACGGCCGGGTCCGCGGCGCCGCGGGCCGCGAAGACGTCGCGGATCGCGTCCTCGACCAGCGACAGCCGGTCGGACTTGGCCTGCTCGACGCGGGCGAACACGTCGTGGGTGGTCGGCAGCATCATCAGGCTGATCGCGAGCCGCTGGATGTGCAGCGTGGTCGCGGCCGCCATCAGGGCGCCGTCGATGATGCCGGCCAGACGTTCATCCGGTGTTCCCTCGATGGTCAGGATGCCGGCGATGCCGTCCAGCCAGCGGTCCAGGAGCTCGGCGGCGAGCTGTTCCTTGGTGGCGAAGTAGTACGAGACCAGGCCGCGGGAGACGCCCGCCGCGGTGGTGATGTCGGAGATCGAGGCGGCCTCGTAGCCGTTCGCCGCGAAGACCTCCAGAGCCGCCGCCAGGATGCGCTCGCGGGAGCGTTCGCGCATCTCCTGGTTGACGGTGGCCGATCGCGGCACGGATTCCTCTCCTGGTCGAGGCCCTGAAGCGCCGGGCGACCCCCATCCTCTGCCCGGCGCCTCGGGGCTGACCCCCCGTGTTACGGCCCCTCCCCAGGCGCCATCTATAGACTGGACGTCCAGTCAACAAATGTCAAAGGTCTGCCCGGTTCGTGGGACACGCGCAGTAACCGGTAGGATGGAGGCGCTGCGCCCTGTGTCGAGTGGCACGTGAACCAGCCGTAGCCACCGCCCTGAACCCACCTGACTGCTTGGAGCGCTTCCTCATGCCTGTCCGTAACGACCTGCGCAATGTCGCGATCGTGGCCCACGTCGACCACGGGAAGACCACCCTCGTCGACGCGATGCTGTGGCAGTCGGGTGCCTTCGGAGCCCACCAGCACGTCGACGAGCGGGCGATGGACTCCGGCGACCTGGAGCGTGAGAAGGGCATCACGATCCTCGCCAAGAACACCGCCGTCCGGCACAAGATGGCCAACGGCGAGCAGATGACGATCAACATCATCGACACCCCCGGTCACGCCGACTTCGGTGGTGAGGTCGAGCGCGGCCTGTCGATGGTGGACGCGATCGTGCTGCTGGTGGACGCCTCCGAGGGTCCGCTGCCGCAGACCCGGTTCGTGCTGCGCAAGGCGCTGGCGCGCAAGATGCCGGTGATCCTGGTGGTGAACAAGGTCGACCGTCCGGACGCCCGGATCTCCGAGGTCGTCGACGAGACCTACGAGCTGTTCCTCGACCTGCTCGACCACGACGCCGACCAGGGCGCGCTGGACTTCCCGGTCGTCTACGCGTCCGCGCGGGCCGGCCGTGCGTCGCTGACCCAGCCGGCCGACGGCGGGATGCCGGACTCCGAGGACCTCGAGCCGCTGTTCGAGACGATCCTGAACAACGTGCCGGCGCCGGAGTACACCGAGGACGCGCCGCTGCAGGCCCACGTCACCAACCTGGACGCCTCGCCGTTCCTCGGCCGGCTCGCGCTGGTCCGGGTGCACGAGGGCACGCTGAAGAAGGGCGCCCAGGTCGCGTGGTGCCGTCACGACGGCTCGATCCAGAAGGTCAAGATCACCGAGCTGCTGGTCACCGAGGCGCTCGAGCGCGTTCCCGGCGACTCGGCCGGCCCGGGCGACATCGTCGCGATCGCGGGTATCCCGGAGATCATGATCGGCGACACCCTGACCGACCCGGACAACCCGAAGCCGCTGCCGCTGATCACCGTGGACGAGCCGGCCATCTCGATGACGATCGGCACCAACACCTCGCCGCTGGCCGGGCGGGCCAAGGGCACCAAGGTGACGGCGCGGCTGGTCAAGGACCGCCTCGACCGCGAGCTCGTCGGCAACGTGTCGCTGAAGGTGCTGCCGACCGAGCGTCCGGACGCCTGGGAGGTGCAGGGCCGTGGTGAGTTGGCGCTGGCCATCCTGGTCGAGCAGATGCGTCGCGAGGGCTACGAGCTGACCGTCGGCAAGCCGCAGGTGGTCACCCGTGAGATCGACGGCAAGCGGCACGAGCCGGTCGAGCGGCTGACGATCGACTGCCCGGAGGAGTACCTCGGGACCGTCACGCAGCTGCTCGCCGTCCGCAAGGGCCGGATGGAGCAGATGACCAACCACGGCACCGGCTGGGTCCGGATGGAGTTCCTGGTCCCGGCGCGTGGCCTGATCGGGTTCCGCACCGAGTTCCTCACCGACACCCGCGGTACGGGCATCGCCCACCACGTGTTCGAGGGGTACGAGCCGTGGTTCGGCGAGCTGCGCACCCGCCCGTCCGGCTCGCTGGTCTCGGACCGGGCCGGCGCCGCGACGTCGTACGCGATGATCAACCTGCAGGAGCGCGGCACGATGTTCGTCGAGCCGGCCACCGAGGTGTACGAGGGCATGATCGTCGGCGAGAACTCGCGCTCCGACGACATGGACGTCAACATCACCAAGGAAAAGAAGATGACGAACGTCCGCTCGAACGCGGACGAGTTCGAGAAGCTGGTGCCGGCGCGCAAGCTGTCCCTCGAGCAGTCGCTGGAGTTCTGCCGCGAGGACGAGTGCGTCGAGGTCACGCCGGACGCGATCCGGATGCGCAAGGTGGCCCTCACCCAGATCGAGCGCTCCAAGCTGGGCCGCAAGAACAAGAGCTAGCCTCCAGCGAGAAGGAAGACACCGAGCCATGGTGGATCGTGCGGTTGTTGACGTGCTGTTTCCGAGTGAGCTTCCGGAGCCGGAGTACTGGGAGGGGCAGTATCCGGTGCGCGAGCTTCCGGAAGGGGCGAAGGTAACGCGGTTCGGGCCTTCGCCTACCGGGTTTGTGCACATCGGCGGGATCTACACAGCGATGATCGATCGGGACGTCGCGACGGACTCCAAGGGTGTGTATCTGGTTCGGGTCGAGGACACCGACCAGGCTCGTGAGGTCGAGGGCGCGCTGGAGCAGTTCGACCGCGCCTTCTCCTACTTCCGCATCAGCTCCGACGAGGACCGGCGCCAGGGCTCGTACGGGCCGTACGTGCAGTCGCAGCGCGAGCAGATCTATCTGACCTTCGTGCGGCACCTGCTCCGGCAGGGCAAGGCGTACCTGTGTTTTGCGACCAAGGACGAGCTCGCCGACATCACCGCCCGCCAGCAGGCCGCGAAGGTCCCGACGGGGTACTACGGGAAGTACGCGCTGTGGCGCAACGCCGATCCGGCCGACGTGCAGGCGAAGCTCGACGAAGGTGTGCCGTACGTCGTGCGCTTCCGGGCGCCTGATGACGCCGACGGGCAGCGGACCAGCTTCGTCGACGCGATCCGCGGCCGGCTCGAACACGAGGCGAATCGCAACGACGCGGTGATCCTGAAGTCGTCGGACCAGTCGCCGCGCCTTCCGACGTACCACTTCGCACACGCGGTCGACGACCACCTGATGCGGGTGAACCTGGTGATCCGCGGCGACGAGTGGATCTCGTCGGTTCCGCTGCACCAGCAGCTGTTCGCGGCGCTCGAGTTCGAGCCGATCACCTACGCGCACGTCGCGCCGCTGATGAAGCAGATCCCGGGCGGGAAGCGGAAGCTGTCGAAGCGGAAGGACCCCGAGGCCGGTGTCGACTTCTACATCGGCGCCGGGTATCCCGCGGACGCAGTCCTGTATTACCTGCGCGGCCTGGCCAACGGCCGGCTCGCGGAGATGCCGTTGGCGGATGCGCTGACGACGCCGATCGATCTGGCCCAGTGCGGCGTTGCCGGTCCGCTCGTCGACCTGGTGAAGCTCGAAGACATCAGCGCCGACTACATCGCGACGCTCAGCGGTCAGCAGATCCTCGACGCGGTGCGCGTGTGGGCGACGGAGTACGACGCGGAGCTCGTGCCGGTGCTGGACACCGAGAAGGAGCTCGCGCTGCGGGCGCTCGCGGTCGAGCGCGACGGCGTCGAGAACCCGCGCAAGGACCTGCGCAAGTGGTCGGACTTCCGCTCGGCGTACGGCTTCTTCTTCACCGAGCTGTTCGTCCCCGTCGACGGTCCGACGGACGAGCGCCTCGTGCCGCTCGGCGTTGCATCGGACGTCACCACGGCCTTCGCGGCCGATCTGGTGGCCGGGTACGAGCATCGCGAGGACCCGCAGGAGTGGTTCGACCAGATCCGTTCGCTCGCCGCCAAGCACGGATTCGCGCCGAACGCCAAGGAGTACAAGAAGGATCCGGATGCGTACGCCGGTTCGATCCGCGAGGCCTCGCAGCTCGTGCGCGTCGCGATCACCGGTGCGACGCGGAGTCCCGACCTGCACGCGACGGCCCAGGCGCTCGGCGCTCCGGAGGTATTGCGCCGGCTGCAAGCGCTGATCGGCAAGTAGCTCCTGTGGCGTAAGTGGCTACTGGGAAACGCGTAGGGCACGAAGTGGACACGGTGGCTCACAGCGCGCGACCGCAACTACATCGGTGTGATACATAATTCTCGGTCGCCGGTGGGGGAAGAAGTTCTGATTCGTTACCAACCAGACGCCATGCGGCGACGTCTGTCTTGTGGAAGCATTCTTTGGGGGAAGGACAAGGGGAACATGGGCATCCTGCGTAAGGTCTGCGCAACTCTGACGGCCGTTGCGTTCGTGGGCGTCGGGGCGCTGTCGGCGACCACCTCGGCTGACGCCGCCACCCAGGTTGCGGGGTCGGCGCAGAAGTCGGCCACGGCGCCGAAGCCGGCGGGTCTGCCGCCGAAGGCGGTGACGAAGGCCCCGGCCTCGTCCACCAGCAAGCTCATCGCCAAGTACAAGATCGACCGGCGGTGCGTGACCAAGGGCCGGGTCCTCTGCATCAACAAGAAGACCCGCAAGCTGGTGTACCTGGTGAACGGCAAGCCGGTCCAGGTCATGGACGTCCGGTTCGGCGCGATGAAGACGCCGACCCGCAGCGGCGTCTTCAAGGTCTACCGCAAGTCGAAGAACCACGTCTCTTCGCTGTACCACTCGAAGATGCCGTACGCGATGTTCTTCAGCGGCGGTCAGGCCGTGCACTACTCGTCGGACTTCAAGGCCCGCGGCTACAACGGCGCCTCGCACGGCTGCGTGAACGTCCGCGACAAGAACAAGATCGCCTGGGTGTTCGCACGGGTGCACGTCGGCGACAAGGTTGTCGTCTACAGCAAGTGAGCTGAGTGTTCAGGACAGCGGCCGGGGAGCTACTCCCCGGCCGCTGTCGCGTTCCGGAACGCCTTGTACAGCCGCGGCTCCACCAGGCAGAAGGTGCCCTGGGCAACGTTTGTCGGCGTACTGCGCAACGTCTCGACGGCGATCTCCGCCGCGGATCGGGCCGGCCACCCGTAGATCCCGGCCGAGACCGCCGGCAGCGTCATCGTCTTCACGCCGAGCTCGTCCGCGATCCGCAACGCGTTGCGGTAGCAGGACTCGAGCAGCGCCGGATCCCGTTGCCCCGCGAGGTAGTTGGGTCCGACCACGTGGATCACGTACGACGCCGGTAGCGCGCCGGCCGTCGTCCACACCGCCGTACCCGTAGGTGTGCCGTTCGGGTACCGCTCGATCAGCTCCGCGAGGATCTCGCGACCACCGGCCCGATGGACCGCGCCGTCGACGCCGCCACCGCCGCGCAACGCGTGATGAGCGGCGTTCACGATCGCGTCCGCGGGCACCGTGGTGATGTCGGCGGTGCTCAGAACGATCTCCATGCGCGGTTCCTCCGGTACGCTGAGGCGCCAACCAAATGGGCCGTGAGGACGTCCTACAAGTGTAGGAACGGGGCTAGCAGAGGGGTGTCCGATGCGTGGGCTGATCATTCGCAAGGCACTGAGCACGCTGATCGTGGGCGGCGTGATTGCGACACTCCTGAGTTCTGGAACTGTGGCGACGGCGACCTCGTCGGACCTGAAGACGGTGCCGTTCGAGGTCAGCGGCGAGCTGCCGATCTACCCGAAGGCGCTGTGGAAGAACGGTTCCAGCGGGACGAACGTCCGCAAGGTCGAGGCGCGCCTGGTGCAGCTGAAGCTGCTCGAGAAGAAGTACCTCGACAACGACTTCGGCACGATGACGCGGTCCGCGGTGAAGAAGTTCCAGAAATCCAAGGGCATCCCCGAGCTCGGGTACGTCGACCAGAACACACTGGACCAGCTGGCCAAGGTCACGCATGTGCCGACCCAGACCGAGCTGTATCCGCCGGCACCCGTGGTGAACGGCAAGAAGCTCGACGCGCGCTGCGCGACCGGTGTGGCGCTGTGCATCGACAAGACCACCCGCAAGCTGCGGTACGTCGTCGACGGCGTCGTGAAGATGCAGATGGATGTCCGGTTCGGCGCCGTGAAGACCGCGACCCGCGAGGGCAGCTTCACGGTCGGCTGGAAGAGCCGGAACCACGTCTCGAAGCTGTACGACTCGAAGATGCCGTTCGCCATGTTCTTCAGCGGCGGCCAGGCGGTGCACTACTCGTCGGACTTCGCGGCGCGTGGTTACAACGGCGCGTCCCACGGCTGCGTGAACGTCCGTGACCTCGCCAAGATCAAGATCCTCTTCGACGAGGTCCACGTCGGCGACAAGGTCATCGTCTACCGCTCGTAACCGGGTTATCCCCTCGTCTTGGGGGTTCTCTGCTGGTGTGCGAGGGGAGAACCCCCAACACGAGGGGATGACCCCGTGCGCCGACGACCGACCGCCCCGCCCGCATCCGGTTGGTTTACAGCGGGCGGGGTCCTCGGCGGCGGCGTACGCCCCAGCCGCCTCGGCCGCGACCGGTGGCGGCGCGGAGAGCTGGGCGGGCGTCGACCAGGTAGACGGCGGACGCGACGATGCCGATCAGGCCGAAGAAGCTCAACCAGCCCTGGAAGAACTGACTCAGCGTGAACACGACCAGGATCAGCACCCAGCCCGGCTTGGTCAGCTTGTCGGCGGCGATGAACACTGCCCGCGGCCGGAACGCCGCGTCGAGCAGCGCGACCAGCTTGAGGACAAGCAGCACCCACCAGATGACCGACAGTGGATCGCCGAACCCGGGGATCAGGTTCTGGAAGGTGATCATGCTACGAGCCTAACTGACAGACCGGGCGGTCCACCTCTGCTGAGTCGCAGCTGTGGACCGCCCGGGCGAGGATTCACGCAAACAATCGGTGAATGATCACCGTCAGTGGCGGGTCAGTCGCCGATCTTGTCGGCGGCGGACCCGGCAGCCTTACCGGCCGCCTTCGCGGTCTTGCGGGCGCTGGTCGCGGTCGCCTTCACGGTGCGGGTCGCGGTCTCGGCGGTCTTCTTCACCGTGGTCCGGGTCGCCTTGACCTTGCTGACCGTGGACTTGGCCTGGGTCTCCAGGTCCTCGGTGGCCTGCTGGTGGCGGATCCGCTCGACCAGGTCCTTGCCCCGGCCGGCCAGGTCCTCGTAGGTCTCCTCGGCCTGGCCGAGGACGGTGGTGAAGCCGGCCTGCGCGGTCTTCGGCAGCTCGCGCAGCTTGGCCGGAGCGGTCCGCGCGTCGGCGACGATCGCCTCGAAGCGCTTGTTCAGCTCGGTCTGGGCCTTGGTGAGCTCGGTCTGCAGGGTCTTCTGGTCCAGCTTGGCGAACCGGGCAGTGACGTCCTCGCTGATCGCGCGGAACTTCTCGACCGCGAGGTCGCCGGCGCCGGCGATCGCGTAGAACGGGGTAACAGGCGTACGGGTAGCCATCAGGCTTCTCCTCGGGATGTCTTCAGCAGGTTTCAGTCGGTACCAGGTTTGGTACTGCGCTTGCGGGCGGAGGTCTTCTTCGCCGGAGCCTCTTCCGGGGCGGCGTTCTCCCGGACGAACGACGTGTACACGTCCAGCAGGACGCGCTTCTGCCGCTCGTTCAGGGCGGGGTCGAGCAGGACGGCGTCGACCACGCCAGAGGCCTGTCGGCCCTCCTCGTTGTCGTCCGGATCGAGGATGCCGGCCCGCACGTACAGAGTCTCCGCGGAGATCCGCAACGCCTTCGCGAGCTGCTGCAGCACCTCGGCCGACGGTTTGCGTAGGCCGCGCTCGATCTGGCTCAAGTACGGGTTCGACACACCGGCCAGGTCCGACAACTGCCGCAACGACAACTGCGCTTGCCGCCGCTGCTCGGCGAGGTACTCCCCAACGGAGCCCACCGCCCCAGCCGCACGATCACTCAACCTGGCCATACGCCCAGTGTGCTAGCAGGCGCTTGCAATTGCAAGCACCCCAGCCGTGAGGCGGCTCACCCCGCGCCCCGCTCACCCCCGCGAACCCGCTCACCCCGCGAACCCGCTCACCCCGCGAACCCCGCGACTTTGTGCACCAGATCCGTACGGCGCGGCGTCTGACGTGCGGATGTGGTGCACAAAGTGGGCGCGACGGGTCGACCCCCCGCCGCTCGAGGGAGGCGGTGTGTGGCTACTGCTCGCGGAAGACCTTGTGCTGGGCGGCCTGGGCGCGGGGGCGGACCGTGATGCGGTCGAGGTTCACGTGGGCCGGGCGGGTTGCGACGTACGTGACGATGTCGGCGATGTCGTCGGCGGTGAGCGGCTCGCGGACGCCGGCGTACACGGCGTCGGCCTTCGACTGGTCGCCGCCGAAGCGGGTCAGGGCGAAGCCTTCGCTCTGGACCATGCCCGGGGCGATCTCGGTGACGCGGACCGGCTGGTCCCAGAGCTCGAGGCGCAGCGTGTCGACGACGGCCTTCGCGCCGTGCTTGGCGGCGACGTACCCGCCGCCGCCTTCGTATGCGACCTGGCCGGCCGTCGAACCCATTACGAGGATCGTGCCGCGGCCCGCGATGAGGGCCGGGAGCAACGACTTTGTGACGGCTGCGACGGCGATCACGTTCACCTCGTACATCCGCCGCCAGGCGTCGAGATCCGCGTCGGCGATCGGCTCGAAGCCGAACGCGCCGCCGGCGTTGTTCACCAGTACCTGCAGCTGGTCGCCGACGGCTGCGGTCAGTGCGGCGACGTCGTCGGCCGACGTGACGTCGCATTGCACGGCGCGGCCGTCGATCTCCTTGGCCAGCGCCTCGATCCGATCGAGCCGCCGCGCGGCGCAGATGACCTCGAACCCTGCCCGGGCGAGGTACCGCGCCGACGCGGCTCCGATCCCACTACTAGCACCGGTCACCACGGCAAGAGGACGCTCGGAAGTCATACCCCGAGTCTCTCAAACCCTCTCGTCGAGCAAGGCAGGTGTCTCAGGACCGCCCGGCTCCGACGGGCTGCCGCGGTGCTACCTGCTCGGGTACGGCGGTACGCCGGGCGGCCGTGAGCACCGCTGCGAGCGCCAGCGCGCTGACGGCCAGGAAGCCACCGAGCATGCCCAGCGTCTCCGCGTCCGGGTGGATCAGTGCCTGCCCGCGGAACGCCTGGACCGTCACGGTTGCCATTACGCCGGCGTACGCGAAGGCTGCGACTCCGATCAGGCGGGCGCGGACGCGCTCCGGGCGGAGCCAGGCAATGCGACCGGCGAGGAGGTGCAGGACCAGCAGGGTGATGAGTAGGAAGTGGATCGCGTGCAGGCCCACGAAGTGCGGGACGCGTAGGTCGCCGCCGACGGTGCTCCAGTGGGTGAGCGGCATTCCGGGGCCGCCCGGCTCGACGCCGATGCCGTGGCTGCCGGCGAGGGTGACGGGGTGGCCGTAGGCGTCGGTGACCTGCTGGCGGTCGGTGTTGGCGCCGACCAGGTAGAACGCGATGCCCATCCCGGCGACTGCGAGCCCGAGGCCGACGCGGATCGCCCGATTCAGCGGGGCGTCGCCGACGCGCTGGAACAGCAGCATGATCGCGACGACCAGGCTGGCGCCGAACAGGCCGAGGACACCCGACATGAAGACCTTCTGCCCGACCTGGTTGAACGTGTCGGCGTTGTCGTTGAAGTGGCTGAACGTCCCCCGCGCAGCCTGTACGGCGATGAACCCGACGTCAACGATCCCGGTGACGGCGAACACCGTGCCGGTCCACCAGCCGAGGCGCTTCGCCTTCCGCAGCTTCGACAACAGCCAGGCCAGCGTTGCGCCGTACAGGACGAACGCGATGCCGAACTTGAACGGCTTGAGCCACACGGACTCGTTGAGGATCTCCCGGTTGTCGACCGCAAGGCCGATCGCCGACGCGACGACGAGACCCGTCATGGCGAGCACCATCAGCATCAGAGGACGGTGCCAGGACTTGGCTTGCTCGAGGACTGTACGCATGTGTTCCATGCTTTCGGCGCGGAGGCCGCAGCGCAGTGGGGCGAATCCGCCAACGCAGGTAGGGATAGACCCACCCTGAGAGAGACTCCGGGGTACGACCAGGGGTCTGGAACGACGTCACGCCTGGCGGGTCGGCAGCGCGATGATCTGACGCAGGTTGACCTCACGCCGCCGGCTCACCGCGAACGTCACCACATCCGCGATGTCCTCGGCGGCAAGCGGCCCGATCTGCTCGTTCATCGAGGCGATCAGATCCTGACCGGAGCTGTCCAGGTGCGTCGCCAGTTCGGTGTCGGTGAGACCCGGCTCGACGTTGGTGACGCGGACGTCGTACGGCGCGAGGTCGGCCCGCAATGCCGCGGACAACTGGGTGAGAGCGGCCTTCGTGGCCCCGTAGACGGCGTACCCCGGGAAGATCGCGTGCGCGCCGATCGACGAGATGTTGACGAGGTCGGCGGTCAGCCCTGCACCAGCAGCCGCGATCAGGTCCGGTGTGAAGGCCTGGATCAGTCGGAGTACGCCGGTCACGTTGGTGTCGATCATCCGGGTCCAGTCGTCGAGCCGGCCGTCCGCGATCGGCGCAGCGAGCATCACCCCGGCAGCGTTGACGACCAGGTCCGGCCGTCCGAGCCGCTCGTGGATCTGCTGTACGCCGGCATCGACCGAGGCCTGCGACGTGACGTCGAGGCTGACGCCGATCGCCCGCGGCCCGAGCTTGCCGGCCAGGTCGTCGAGCCGGTCCTGCCGCCGCGCTACCAGTGCGACAGACGCGCCCGCATCGGCCAATTGGGTGGCGATCGCAGCCCCGATTCCGCTGGCAGCGCCGGTGACGACAGCAATGCGGCCGGTGAGATCAGTCATGGTGTTCCTCCAGGTTTCGGTTGATGTCACCGATCCTGGAGCGATCGCCGAGGCTTACCCAGGTGTCTGTTGAGCCTGGTTCTGGCAGGACCAGGTTGCGCTCCGGGCCGCCCTGGATACTTGAGGCATGGATCGTCGAGCGGAGCTGACCGAGTTCCTCAAGTCACGCAGGGCCCGGGTGCAGCCCGAGGACCTGGGGCTGAAGGTGTTCAACGGCCGCCGCCGCGTCCCCGGGCTGCGCCGCGAGGAGCTCGCACAGGCCGCCGGGGTGAGTGCCGACTACTACGTCCGCTTCGAGCAGGGCCGGGCCGAGAACGTCTCGCAGGAGATCCTCGACGCGGTCGCCGACGTACTGAGTCTGACCGACGACGAGCGCAAACACCTTGCCCTGTTGGCGAAACCGGCCCGCCGCAGGGCGCGCCGCCGTACGGCGGAACGCATGCGCCCCGGCCTGCAACGGCTGCTGGACTCGATGCCCGACGTACCGGCGTTCGTCCTCGGCCGCCGGATGGACGTGATCGGGTGGAACCGGTTGGCCGCGGCCCTCATCGCCGACTTCGACAACCTCGAGCTGAAGGACCGCAACATCCCGCGGATGGTGTTCCTCGACCCGGCGACGCGCGACTTCTATCCGCAGTGGGAGGCGGTCGCGGACGAGACCGTCGGCTACCTGCGGATGTACGCCGGCCGCTACCCGGACGACCCGGAGCTCGCCGAGCTGGTCGGCGAACTGTCCATCCGTAGCCCGGAGTTCCGCGAGCACTGGGCCCGGCACGACGTCAAGGACAAGACGTTCGGCACGAAGACGCAGCACCACCCGATCGTGGGCGACATCACTGTGCAGTACGAGACGCTGCAGCCGCCGGGCGAACCGGACCAACTGCTCGTCACCTACACGGTCGAGCCCGGATCGACGTCCGAGCAGAATCTCCGTCTGCTCGCCAGCTGGACAGCCGCGGATAGGGAGGATTCCCGATTCCCGGCCCAAAGCCCGGAGTTACCCTGACTCCGTGAATAAACCCCTCCGGCGGGTCGCGATGATCAGCCTGCACACGTCGCCGCTCGACCAGCCGGGGACCGGGGACGCCGGCGGGATGAACGTCTACGTCGTCGAGCTGTCCAAGCAGCTGGCCGGCCTCGGGATCGAGGTCGACGTGTTCACCCGCGCGACCGCGTCTGTGCTCCCGGCCCGGGTCGAGCTGCTGCCCGGCGTGGTGGTCCGCAACGTCGCCGCCGGACCGTACGAAGGCCTCACGAAGAACGAGCTCCCGTCCCAGCTGTGCACGTTCGCCCGAGCGGTACTGCGGGCCGAGGCGATCCACGAGCCCGGCTGGTACGACGTGATCCACTCGCACTACTGGCTCTCCGGCCAGGTCGGCCTGCTCGCCCGCGACCGGTGGGCGGTCCCGCTGGTGCACACGATGCACACGATGGCCAAGGTCAAGAACGCCAGCCTGGCGGAGGACGACGTACCGGAGCCGCCAGCCCGGCTGCTGGGCGAGGAGCAGGTCGTCGAGTCCGCGGATCGGTTGCTGGCCAACACCGCCGACGAGGCGCGGGAGCTGATCGAGCTGTACGGCGCTTCGCCCGCGAAGGTCGGCGTCGTCAACCCTGGCGTCGATCTCGAGCTGTTCAGCCCGGGTTCGCAGGCGGCCGCCCGCAGCGAGGTTGGCTTGCCGGCGGATGCCGTCGTACTGGCGTTCGTCGGTCGGATCCAGCCGTTGAAGGCGCCCGACCTGCTGATCCGGGCGGCTGCGCGGATGCTGGAGCGGGATCCTTCGCTGCGCTCGAGGCTGGTGGTCGCGATCATCGGCGGGCCGTCGGGGAACGGGATGGAGCATCCGGAGTCGCACGCCGAGTTGGCGCGTGCGCTTGGCATCGACGACGTGGTGCGGTTCGTGAAGCCGATGGAGCGCCCTCGGTTGGCTTCGTGGTACCGCGCGGCCTCGGTCGTCTGCGTTCCGTCGTACTCGGAGTCCTTCGGGCTGGTCGCGCTGGAGGCGCAGGCGTGCGGTACGCCGGTTGTCGCGGCGGCTGTGGGCGGTCTGAGTACTGCGGTGGTGGACGGGCGGACCGGGTACCTCGTGCGCGGGCACCGGGTCGACGACTTCGCCGACGCGCTGGCCCGGATCGCGACGGATCCGGCCACTCGCGAGAGCATGAGCACCGCGGCGGTCAAGCACGCGCAGGGTTTCGGCTGGGAGGTGACCGCCCGCAAGACGCTGGCGGCGTACGGAACCGCAGCGGACACGATGGCGGCCGAAATCGCCGCGGAGGTGGCCGGGTGAGAGTTGCAGCGGCGGACGTGATCCGCCAGGTGCTGACCGAGAACGAGATCGAGTTCACCGAGCAGGACGGCGCGTTCACCGCCGATCTGCCGGGGGAGCGGAAGCTGAAGACGACCGTGACCCTGACGGTCGGGGCGCAGGCGGTCCAGGTGCATGCTTTCGTGGCCCGGCACCCGGACGAGAACCACGAGGCCGTGTACCGCTGGCTGCTCGAGCGGAACCTGAAGATGTACGGCGTCGCGTTCGCGGTCGATCATGTCGGCGACATCCACCTGGACGGGCGCGTCCCGCTGCACGCGATCACGCCGACCGAGGTCGATCGGCTGCTCGGCGCCGTACTGGAATATGCCGATACGTCGTTCAACACGATCCTCGAACTCGGCTTCGCGTCGTCGATCCGGCGCGAGTACGACTGGCGGATCGCGCGCGGTGAATCGACTCGAAACCTGGACGCTTTCAAGGGCTGGTTGGAGCCTCGATAGACTCACGACCATGACCTATCGCCTGATCCTGCTCCGCCACGGCCACAGCGACTGGAACGCCAAGAACCTCTTCACCGGCTGGGTCGATGTCGACCTGAACGCGCAGGGTGTCGAGGAGGCCCAGCGCGGTGGCGAGCTGCTCCGCGACCGCGATCTGCTCCCCGACGTACTGCACACCTCGGTGCTGACCCGGGCGATCCGCACCGCGAACATCGCGCTCGAGGTCGCCGATCGCCAGTGGATCGACGTACGGCGCTCCTGGCGGCTGAACGAGCGGCACTACGGCGGCCTGCAGGGCAAGGACAAGAAGCAGACCCTCGAGGAGCTCGGCGAGGAGCAGTTCATGCTGTTCCGCCGTTCGTACGACACCCCGCCGCCGGCGATCGAGCGCGGCTCGGAGTACGACCAGGCCGGCGACGCGCGGTACGCCGGACTCCCGTCCGAGCTGCTGCCCGCGACCGAGTGCCTGAAGGACGTCGTCGAGCGGATGCTGCCCTACTGGTACGACGCCATCGTCCCCGACCTCCGCGTCGGCAAGACCGTCCTGGTCGCCGCCCACGGCAACAGCCTCCGCGCCCTGGTCAAACACCTCGACAACCTCGACGAGCAGACCGTCGTCGGCCTCAACATCCCCACCGGCATCCCCCTGTACTACGAACTCGACGACGACTTCAACCCGCTGACTCCCGGCGGCGAATACCTGGACCCCGAAGCCGCCAAAGCCTCCATCGAAGCCGTCAAGAACCAGGGCCGCTAACAGCCCTCCAGCCGCGCCGGCCAAAGGACACGCCCCCGGCGCGGCTGTTCTATTGCCGGCTTCGCCGGGGTGCGGGATCGCATCGCCAGCGGGTTGCCCGCGCGCGGTCAACTGGAGTTCGCGGGGCGAACGGATACGGCTACGGCGCAGTTGCGTCTTGCCTGCTTCGTCGTAGGCCGGGGAGAGGCTATGGCGATTGCCGGCGCCAGCGTTAGGTCGCGCCATTCGCGCCTCGGGGTGCCGTCAGTCCAGAGGGGTGGTGCGGAGCTCGGTCAGTCGGGCTTGGAGGGCGGGGTGGTCGGACAAGACTTCCGAGCTGGCCTCCAGAAGGTCGCGTTCGGTGCGTAGGAGGTCCTTCATCCGGCGTTCGACCTCCTCCAGGTGGGCTTTCAGCTCCGTGGGGGTCAGCTTGGAGACGTCGGTGTTGACCAGGCGGTCGGTCTCGGAGGCGTCTGTCATGCGGTGAAGATATCGGTGATCGCACCTGGGAAAGCAAAAGCCCTCGGCAACCAGTTGGTTGCCGAGGGCCGCTTAGTTGGAGTTACTCGCCGACGAGCTGGTCGTAGTACAACGCCTCGCGGGAGGAGTTGACGCCGTTGCCGGCTTTGCCGGGCGGGAGCTGAATCCGCCCGATCTGCTTCCAGCGAGGTATCCATGTCACCCGGAGCATCGCCGCTCGCGATCCCTGTCACGGCAGGCGTCGTCGCACAATAGTCGGGATATCCGCACTTTAGTGCGGACAGCCGGCGCGTGAAGGCCGCCGATGGAGCCTCTTCGCTTCGCAGACAGCCACGATTACGGAATGTAGGCGGACCCTGCTACAAATTGTTTCCCTCTTCTGGGCCCGGGAGCCCGGACGATCGCCGGTGAGGGTCAGAAGACGTGAGGGAAGAAATACGTGGGAAGCGGGATCGTGCAGCTCGCTGCGTACCGCGCGTTCGAGGTGCAGCGGCAGGAAGCCAGCAACGCGATGATGGGGCTCCTGGCCGGTGCCCAACTGGCCTCGCATCTGCTGCAGCTGACCGAGGGCTCGGACACTCTGCTCCCCGAGGTGTTCCCGCGGGTCCCGCACATCCGCCGCTTCAACCTCCGAACCGAGGCTGCACGGTCCATCCTGCAGTCTGCCGACACGCATCTCGGTGCGATGAGCGTTCCGTACGCCCTCGCCCTGCATGAGGATTTCCTCAAGACCTGCGTCGGGCTGCTGATTCGAGACGGGAGAGCGCCCTCGAGTGCGGGCAGCGCTGTGCTCGCTCAATTGCACGATGGGATCGAGACGGCCACCGGTCAGACATTCGACGCGGACAGCATCATCCAGATCGACACGATTCGGCTGATGCGCAATGCGACCATCCACAGTGGTGGCCGGGCACACCAGGCTCTGGTCGACAAGGTTGCGCGGTGGACACCGACCGCGGAGGCCGGCTGGGTGAGGATTGCGAAGAAGTCCCTCGCCACGATCGCAGTTGGCGATCGGGTGGAGTTTGGCCACCCCGAGCTCATCCTCACGTTGGCAGTGACCAAGTCCCTCGGACGCCAGGCGAACGTCATCCTCCGGGATTCCCTCAGCCGGACCTTGTGGGCGCGGCTCGTTATCGAAGACGTCCTTGCCGAGGAACCCGGGAACTTGAACCGGCACCAGCTTGAGCGGAAAGTCGCAGGAAAGGCCCGACGCCACTACGCCAGTCTCAAGCTGACCGACTACGAACTCACCGCTGCGATGCGCGTCGTACTGGCCAACACATGACGAGGGGCGGACTGCCGAGCAGCCCGCCCCTCACGAAAAAGTGGGGCTCTACCAATTGAGCTACGTCCCTCCGGGGAGGGCGCCGGGACTCGAACCCGGATCGTCCACTTCAGTCGGAGCATCCGGCGATGAACCGCTGGGACTGACTCCCCATGCTCCGTTACCGCGATCTTCTTTCCACTTTTACTGTATCACCGAGGCGCCCCCAGCCACTGTTTGCTGAGGGCGCCTTCAGTTGGTGGCTACTCGCCGACGAGTTGGTCGTAGTACGAGGCCTCGCGGACGGTGTCGACGCCGTTGAAGACGACGTCGTGGATCGGGCCGTAGCCGGTCAGGGCGGTGGCTGCGCCGTTGGCCTTGCTCATGGCGTAGAGGGTGCCGGTCTGGGTGTTGTTGTCGACGCCGACGATCAGCAGACCGCCGCGGTTGCCGCAGTTCTCGACGACCAGCGACTCGAAGTTCTGCCAGCCGCCGGTGCGGATCCGCTTGAGGATCGGCTTGGTGGAGGCGGCGGTCGGGATCCGCACGGTCCACAGCGCGCCGGCCGTGGTCGTCATCAGCAGGGTGTCGTACGCCGCGTTCTCGCTGATAACGGTCATCGCCTTGAAGCCCTTGAAGCCCGGGAACGAGCCGTACGACTTGATGCCGGCGCCGACGATCGAGTACCGGTACAGGCTGCCGTTGCTGTTCAGGCCGTACAGGAACGAGTGCCGCGCGTTGTAGGTGTTGAGGTTCGACGTGGCGATCGTCTTGAAGCTCGTCCAGCCGCTGCCGACCTTCTTGAAGGTCGCAAGCGGGGCGCGGCCGTCCTCGTAGATATACGTCGTGTGCCGGTAGAGGTTCCCGCCCTGGAGCAGCAGGCCGTAGTAGTAGAACTGGGTGAGCGCGGCGTTCGACGCCAGGTACCACGATGCGTTGGCGCGGGTTCCGACGAACTTGAACGCGTCGTACTGCAACCCCTCCGCCGGCCGTCCGGCGATCACGTCGGCCTCCGACACGGTGCCTGCCGCGCCCGGGAAGGCGGTCGAGACCAAGCAGGCCGTGCCGGCTTTGGTGGTGTTCGTCTGCTTGGTCCGGTCGGACCACGGCTTCGAGCCGGTCGTGCCGGCGGTGGCCGGCGCGGACACGACGGACGCAGCGAGCAGGCCCATCCCTGCCATCGCGAGGGCGAGTCGTTGCAGTCTCATGGGCGGTTCCTCTTTCAGGAGAAGTCTTTCAGGTCACTCCTCGTCCAATCGCGCGGCCAGCACCCGGCGTTACATCGACAACTGGGCGTAACCAGATCGAGACATCCCTGGAAATAAACAGCCCTCGGCAACCGATGGTTGCCGAGGGCTACGGAAAGTCGGAGGGTCAGTTGCCGTTCGGGTTCGGAGTGGAGGCTCCGGCGCCGGAGCCGGCTGCGGTGCCGCCGATGGCTACCGGGAGTTCGCCGGTGACCAGGTAGACGACGCGGCGGGCCATGGCTACCGCGTGGTCCGAGATGCGCTCGTAGTAGCGGCTGAGGAGAGCCATGTCGACGGCCACCTCGACGCCGTGCGGCCAGGCGTTGTCCATCATCAGGCGGAACTGGTTGGAGCGGAGCTTGTCCATCTCGTCGTCGCTGGCCTCGAGCTTGCCGGCGGCCTCGACGTCGCGGGACGCGATCACGTCACCGGCCGCGTCGACCATCTTGCCGGCGACCGAGCCCATCGACTCGATCACGTCGTGCAGCTCGGTGGGGATCGCGGGAGCCGGGTAGCGCATCCGGGCGATCTTCGAGACATGTGCGGCCAGGTCGCCCATCCGCTCCAGGTCGGCGACCATGCGCAGCGCGGCGACGAGCATCCGCAGCTCGTTGGCGACCGGCGACTGCCGGGCCATCAGCTCGAAGACCTTCTCCTCCACGCCTTCACCGGCGGCGTCGAGCTGGATGTCGGCCGCGATGACCTCTTCCGCCCGGCGGATGTCGGCCTCCAGCAGCGCTGAGGTCGACCGGCGTACGGCGGTGGACACCGTCCGCGTCATCCGTTCCAGTTCGGCGAGGATGTCGTCGAGCTGTTCGTGGTAGGTGTCGCGCATTGTGTTCGAATCCGATCTGTGGTGTCCGATACCGCCGTGGGCGAGGCCGGCGGCACACGCCGGGTACCCGCCCACCAGGTGACCGTATGCCGTCGAGGTTGCCGGACGGCGACGAGTGGTGAACGACCGATGAACAGTTAGGTCGTGTCCCGGTCATCCGGTGCTCATTCGGTCTTTCCCTGCTGGTTGCCCGCGTAGCATCGTTGCCGTGGACCCCACGCTGGCTGCGGTGCTGGGCGGCGTCATCGGCGCGGCCCTGGCCCTGCTTTCGCTCGGTGCGATGATGCTTTCCGAGCGGGCCCAGCGCAAGATCCCGGAGACCTCGGACCCGATCGTCCCGGCCGGAGTCGCCACGGTTCTCTCGGTACTGCGGTCCTCCGCGGTCGTGATGGGCCCCGAGGATCAGGTGCTGCAGGCCAGTGCCCCGGCGCACGTGCTCGGCATCGTCCGCGGTGAGCGGCTGGTGGTCGACGACATCCTGACCATGGTCCGCCAGGTCCGGCGCGACGGCGAGATCCGCCAGCAGGACCTGGAGATCGTCCGCGGCCGGCTCGGCGCCACGCAGTACGTCAGCGCCCGGGTGGCGCCGTTGGGCAGCCAACTGGTGCTGGTGCTGGTCGAGGACCGGACCCGGGAGCGCCGGCTGGATGCGATCCGGCGGGACTTCACCGTCAACGTCAGCCACGAGCTCAAGACCCCCGTCGGCGCGCTGATCCTGCTCGCCGACGCGGTCTCGGAGGCCTCCGACGACCCGGAGGCGGTGCAGCGGTTCTCGGACCGGATGCGGATCGAGGCCTCCCGGCTGAGCCGCCTGGTCAAGGAGATCATCGAGCTGTCCCGGTTGCAGGGGGACGACCCGCTGGAGAACCCCGGCCCGGTCGACGTCAACTCGATCATCGAGACCGCGGTGGACCGGTGCCGGATCGACGCCGACGACCGCGACATCAAGATCGTGGTGAAGACCGAGCCCCACCTCGAGGTGATGGGCAGCGAGGACCAGCTCGCGATGGCGATCGGCAACCTGGTCGAGAACGCCATCAACTACAGCCCGGACGGCACCCGGGTCGCGGTCGCCGCGCACCCGATCGGCGACCTCGTCGAGCTGACCGTGTCCGACCAGGGCGTCGGCATCCCGAGCAGTGACCTGGAGCGGGTCTTCGAGCGGTTCTACCGGGTCGACCGGGCCCGCAGCCGCGAGACCGGCGGCACCGGGCTCGGCCTGTCGATCGTCAAGCACATCGCTTCCATCCATGGTGGCGACGTCCGGGTGTGGAGCGTCGAAGGCCAGGGCTCCACCTTCACCGTGAGACTCCCGCTGCGGCTCGAACCCGCGCCGGGCCAGACCGACTCCTCCAGCCAGGAAGAGCCGGCCGTTCCCCTGACGCCTACCCCGTCAGGTCAGATCGCAAAGGAGACAGCTTCGTGACCCGAGTGCTGGTCGTCGAAGACGAAGAGAGCTACAGCGACGCGCTGTCGTACGTGCTGCGCAAGGAAGGGTTCGAGGTCGCCGTCGCGGAGACCGGACCCGATGCGCTGGACGAGTACGACCGCGCCGGTGCGGACATCGTCCTGCTCGACCTGATGCTGCCGGGTCTGTCCGGCACGGAGGTCTGCCGGGCGCTGCGCAGCCGGGGCAACGTCCCGGTGATCATCGTGAGCGCCAAGGACACCGAGGTCGACAAGGTCGTCGGGCTCGAGCTGGGCGCGGACGACTACGTGACCAAGCCCTACAGCCCGCGCGAGCTGCTCGCCCGGGTGCGCGCCGTACTGCGTCGCGGGCAGGACGTCGAGCTGCTGCCGGACACGCTCGAGGCGGGTCCGGTCCGGATGGACGTCGAACGGCACGTGGTGACGGTGTCCGGGACCGAGATCCGGCTGCCGCTGAAGGAGTTCGAGCTGCTCGAGATGCTGCTGCGGAACACCGGCCGGGTGCTCACCCGCGGTCAGCTGATCGACCGGATCTGGGGCGCCGACTACGTGGGCGACACCAAGACCCTGGACGTGCACGTGAAGCGGCTGCGCTCCAAGCTCGAGAAGGACCCGTCGAACCCGGCCCATCTGGTCACGGTGCGCGGGCTCGGCTACAAGTTCGAGTCCTGAGTCACACCCCCGCGGGTCGCAACGGCCCAGGGGGTTAGCTTAGGCTCTCCTTAGTTGAGGCAATTGGTCTAAGGAGAGTCACCATGTCCTGGTCCCGTACCAAGGTCGGCCGAGTCGTCAGTGCGGTCACCACCGTGCTGCTCGCCACGACCACGCTGGCCGCTTGCGGCAGCGACGGCGACAAGCAGGCCGGCACATCGGCCGGTACGGCTGATTCGGCACAGTCCGGGTTCCCGGTCACGCTGAAGAACACGTTCGGCGATACCATTATCACCAAGAAGCCGGAGCGGATCGTCACGCTCGGCTGGAACGCGCAGGACGTCGTCTACGCGCTGGGCGAGACCCCGGTCGGGATGCCGAAGGTCACTTACGGGCCGACCCCTGAGGGCGTCACCGCGTGGGACGCGGACAAGTTCGACAAGTCCAAGACGACGCTGCTCGACACCGGGGACAAGTACCCGTTCGAGAAGATCGCGGCGCTCAAGCCCGACGTCATCCTGGCGCCGTACGAGGGGTTCGACGCGGCGACGTACAAGACGCTGAGCGGGATCGCGCCGACCGTCGCGTACCCGGGGGCGCCGTGGCAGACCACCTGGCAGGACCAGACGCTGCTGGTCGGTGAGGCGCTCGGCAAGAAGGCCGACGCGGAGAAGCTGATCACCGGCATCGAGGACAAGATCAAGCAGGTCGCCGCCGAGCACCCGGAGTTCAAGGACAAGACGATCACGGTCGGCTCGTTCGGCCCGGAGAACTACATCTACATGCCGGGCGACCCGCGGGTGCAGATCCTGAACGAGATGGGCTTCAAGAACGCGCCGGGTGTCGAGGCGCTGGAGAAGACCAACACCAAGAAGGAGTTCTCGCTCACGATCAGCAAGGAGAAGGTCGCGGATGTCGACTCCGACGTGCTGATCGCGTATGTCGACGGGATCGGGACGCAGAAGTTCCTGTCCGACCCGGTCTACTCGTCGCTGCAGGCGGTCAAGAGCGGCGGGGCGTACGCGCTGCAGGACCAGCAGGTGATCTCCGGGATGAGCGCGGTCAGCGTCCTGAGCGTCCCGTGGGTGCTGGACAAGATGCTGCCGGGCCTCTCGAAGGCAGCCTCAGCCAGCAAGAACTGACCGCCGTACGCCGCCGACCGAGCACGTCCAGCTGAGGGGTTGACCCCTCAGATAGACGGTTGCCCCCCGAGAATCTCGGGGGGCAACCGTCCGTTCGAGGGGTTGACCCCTCAGACGTTCCAGGCGGCTACTGGTCCGAGTTCGGGGACGGGGAGTAGTGGTCGTCGGTGAGGACCGGGATGTATGACGAGACCGGCGCCGCGTTGCCGAACGTGATCGTCACGTTGACCATCTGGCCCGGCTTCGCGCCGGTGACGATGATCGCCGGACCGGCGTCCTCCGCGCCCGGGGTCGGGGCCGACGGGGTGTCGGTCGGCGCCGCGGACGGGGTCTCGGACGGGGTCGCGCTCGGCGTGGCCCCGGCTTCGGCGATCGGCGGGGTGTCGGCGCCCGGCAGGCGGAGCGCGGTGTGCGGCGCCAGGTCGATCGGCTGGGTCAGGCCCTCGAACTTGACGTCGGTCGGCTGGTCGGCGCCCGCCTGGCCGTCCTGCGTCCCGGCCGGCGCCTGCGCGATACTGACCAGTGTGTCCGCCTCGTCACCGTCGTTGACGATCACGCTGTGCAGTTCGCCCCTGCCGTCGGCATCGGCCAGCACCAGCATGTTGCGCACCTTGAGCTGGCCGGAGTCGAAGTTCGTGCCCTCGGCGGCCTGGTACGGCTGCAGGGTCGGCGCATCGAAGCTCGCGCTGCACGCCGCCAGCGCGATACTGAGAGTGGCGGCGGCACTCGCCAGCGCAGTACGCCGGGCGAACCGCGAGGACAACGTGATCGGCACTGGAATCCCTCTCGTGCAAGCTAATTCGACACTGTCTAGGACAGTTCGTGTTGCCGTCAGGCGGCCGCCTCCGGCGCCCCAAAGCGTAGCCCTCGGGCTCCCCGGGCCTGACGGCGGGATGCCCCCGGAGGGGGCGGTAGGCAACAGGTCGCGCGCGTACGAGGCACGCACTCGAGCGTTTGTCAAGGCGAGAAGTGGCCCCTGACCAGCGCAAACGCCAGAACCGGACCACCGGCTGCGTGGTAGGATAGATCTTGGAAAGGGGCACTTCACACATGACTTTCACAGTCGGCGAGACGGTTGTTTACCCCAATCACGGAGCGGCCGTCATCGAGGACATCGAGACCCGTCAGATCAAAGGTGAGGACAAGACCTATCTGGTCTTGAGGATCGTCGCTCAGAACGACCTGGTCGTCCGGGTCCCCGCGTGCAACCTCGATCTTGTCGGCGTGCGTGACGTCGTGGATCAGGCCGGCCTGGAGCGCGTCTTCGACGTGCTGCGTGCACCGCACACGGAGGAGCCGACCAACTGGTCGCGTCGTTACAAGGCGAACCTGGAGAAGCTGCACTCCGGTGACGTGCTGAAGGTGGCAGAGGTCGTCCGCGACCTGTGGCGCCGTGAGCGTGACCGCGGTCTGTCCGCCGGTGAGAAGCGGATGCTGGCGAAGGCTCGCCAGATCCTGGTCTCCGAGCTGGCCCTGGCCGAGCACACCAACGAGGACAAGGCCGAGGCCATCCTCGACGAGGTCCTCGCCTCCTAAGACTGTTGACTCAGTCTGAAGCTGCAGTTCTGAATGACTAGCGCGGTCGTGATTCCCGCGGCCGGGTTAGGGCTGCGGCTCGGTGGAGAGACACCGAAGGCATTTCGAGAGGTCGGTGGCGATTCGCTGCTGGTCCACGCGGTGCGTGGGCTGAAGGCAGCGACCGCCGCCGACCTCAGCTGTTTCGTGGTCGCCGTACCGCCGGGTGCCGAGGAGAGTGTCTCCAAGGAGCTCGAGCCGTACGTCGGGGACGCGAAGCTGATCGTCGTCGCCGGTGGCGCGGAGCGACCCGATTCGGTCCGGGCCGCCCTGGACGTGGTCCCGGTCGACGGGATCGACTGCATCCTGGTGCATGACGCGGCGCGGGCGTTCGTTCCGGCCGACGCGATCGAGCGGGTGGTCGCGGCGGTGCGAGCCGGCGCGGAAGCCGTCGTACCGGTGGTGCCGGTGACGGACACGATCAAGCGGGTCGGGCCGACCGGCGAGGTCGTCGACACGCCCGATCGGTCGACATTGGTTGCCGTCCAGACCCCGCAGGGGTTCGCCCCCGAGGTACTGCGTCGCGCGCACGCCGCCGGCGCTGATGCCGGCGTGACCGATGACGCGATGATGTGCGAGCGGCTCGGGGTGACTGTGCAGACGGTCGAAGGATCGCCGGATGCGTTCAAGGTGACCCGCCCGCAGGACCTGCTGCTGGCCGAGGCCTTGCTGGCGGAGAGGCGGCTCAGGTGAAGATCCCGCGAGTCGGCAACGGTATCGACGTACATCCGTTGGAGGACGGCCGCCCGATGTGGCTGGCCGGTCTGCACTGGCCGGACGAGCCTGCCGGGCTGTCAGGTCATTCGGACGGCGACGCAGCCGCACATGCCATCTGTACTGCGTTGCTCACGGCAGCGAAGCTGGGCGACCTGGGATCGAACTTCGGCACCGCCGAGCCCGAGTGGGCCGGTGCGGCCGGCGTCGCGCTGGTCGCGGAGGCCGCACGCCGGGTGCGGGCGGCCGGGTTCGAGATCGGGAACGTCGCGGTGCAGATCGTCTGCAACCGCCCCCGGATCGGCACCCGCCGCGAGGAAGCCGAGAAGGTGCTGTCGGCTGCCTGCGACGGTGAGGTGTCGGTGAGCGCGGCAACCACAGACGGCCTCGGCTTCCCAGGCCGAGCCGAAGGCATCGTGGCCATCGCCACCGCTCTCATCTACTGACAGGATCAGTCGAGAACCTCGTTGCGCGAGGGTCGAGTTCGTCGCCCTGGCGTTCGGTCAGCAAGCCGTACAGTTCCGGCCGTCGTCCGCGCAGCCAGCGGCGGCCGGTTGCCAAGGGCACCAGATCCAGGTCGAGGTCGGCGACCACCACGGCCTCGGCGGGTACGGGCGTCTCGGCGACGATGCGGCCGTACGGGTCGAGGATCATCGCGTTGCCGGTGCGGAGCTCGTCGTCGTCCCGTCCGACGCCGTTGCTGAACAGGAGGAACATCCCGTTGTCGTGCGCCCGCGCTGGCAGCCACCGCATCAGCCAGCCGCGACCGCTCGGTCCGTTGAACGCCTCCTCGATCCGCGCGCGATCCCCGCTCTCCCAGACCTCGAGCGGGATCGGCTTCATCCCGTGCGGGCTACGCGAGTTCGTCCCGCCGGTCTGGTGCGGCGCGATCAGGACAGTTGCACCGAGCAACGCAGTGATCCGGACGTTCTCGACCAGGTTGTTGTCCCAGCAGATCAGGACGCCGGCCCGGAATCCCCAGGGCGTGTCGAACACCGTGTACGACGATCCGCTCGCGATCTGCTCGTGCTCGAACGCGTGCAGCTTCCGATGCACGTGGACGGTCCCGTCCGGCAGGCACACGGCGTACGCGTTGAACAGCGTGCCGTCGGCATCCTCCAAGAACCCGACCCCGATACCGGCGTCCAGCTCCTTGGCCAGGGCAACGACCCGGCTGATCAACGGCCCGTCGGCCGGCTCGGCCAGCTCGTGGAGCCGCTCGGAGGTGTGACGGCGCAGATGCCAGTAGCCGAGCAGACACATCTCGGGAAGTACGACGAGCCGGGCGCCGTCGTCGACCGCCGCACGGGCGAGTCGCTCGACGGTGGCGAGGTTGGTCGAGGGCTGATCGGGGGTCGGCTCGAACTGGACGACGGCGGCGCGGAAGGACGTCATACGACCATCGAAACGCCGATCGGTCCATGACGTCCAATAGCCGTTCGGGAGGATTCCATATCCTGGGGTTATGGATCTCCGTCTGCTCCGGGCGTTCGTCACGGTGGCCAGGCTGCGGAACTTCGGCGCCGCGGCCGAAGAACTGTCGACCAGTCAGCCGGCGCTGACCAAGCAGATCCAGGTGCTGGAGCGTCGGGTCGGTTCGGTGCTGTTCAGCCGGGGGCGGCATGGTGCCCGGCTGACCCCGGCCGGGGAGCTGCTGCTTCCTGACGCTCTGGAGTTGCTCGACCGGTCCGAGGCCTTCGAACGACGGGCTGTGCAGGTCGCGTCCGGGACTGAGGGATCGCTGGCGATCGGGTTCGGATTGTCCGGCATCGAGTTGGCTCCGAAGGCCGTTGCGCTGTTCCGGAGCCGGTGGCCGGGAGTGACGATCTCGCTGGAAGACATGTCGTCGGCGATGCAGTGTGAGCGGTTGCTGGCCGGGAGTCTGCAGATCGGGTTCGTCCGGTTGCCGGTGCCGGCCGGTCTCGAACACCTTCGGTTACGACGGGATCGGCTCACGCTCGCGGTCCCGGCGGGGCAGAACCTGCCTCGCGACCTGGTCCACTGGATCGACTCCCGCCCGCTGATCCGGCTGACACCCTCGCGGGGGCCGGGGCTGACAGCTCAGATCAACAGTCTGTACGCCGAGCTTGGTTGCCATCCGCAAGTACTTCAGGAAGCCGGTGATCTACAGACAGTGCTCGCTCTGACCGCGGCCGGCGCGGGGCCTGCCGTCGTACCTCAGTCTGCTGAGCGGATCGCACCGCCGGAGGTCCGGCTGGTGCCGCTGCCGGGACGTGCTGCTACCTGGTGGATCGGCACGGCCTGGGCAACGAGGACCCCACTCACCGAACGCTTCGTGAAGGTGGCCGCCGAGGTGGCGCGGGGGGAGGTGCGTTCCGGTTGACGCTGCCTACGGACCGGAGCTGAAGCCAGGGTTCACGACGTGCCGGACATTGCCGTGCAGCCGGCGGCTGTGGACGGCCGCAGCCGCGATGATGCCAGCGGCAACCAGCAGGCAGAGGATCCCGCCAACGAGGTCGGCGGTCACGTTCTCCTCGCCGACGAACTCGGGCTGGAGTACTCCGTGCTTGTCGAGGATCACCGGCACGTTGCCGCCGGGAAAGTCGTGCGAGCCGTGTTTGGTGAAGTCGTAGCTGTGGCCGTTCGGACAGTCGGCGGTGAATTCGTACACCGGGTCGCCGTCGTACCCGCGGACGTGGCAGGTGATCGTCGTACCGACCTGGGAGAGGGCGACCGGCGTCGGCGTCATCACGAACGGCACCGCCGCGAGCCCGCCGGCCAGCGCACCGAAGTACCCGAAGTTGCCGCCGCCCAGCGTCGCGATGCCCATCACCATGAAGCCGACGCCCAGAACAAGTACGAGCACCGACAGCACGATGTCGTGCGGCGGGAACGTGTACAGCCCGCCGGCCGCGACCAGCAACACCCAGCCCAGTGCGATGTGATGCCAGGTAGGCCCCTTCGGCGCGCCCGGCCGCCGGAGGTGACGCCCGGCGACGATCACGATCACGATGATCGCCGCCATCCCGCCGAAGAACTCGATCCCGATCCGCATCGACTAGCGCCTCCGGGGCAGCGGCGGTAGCCCGTAGGAGTCCAGCCAGGCGGCGAACAGGTGCCGGAGTGCTTCCTCGTCCGGGCTGAACGTGGTCGCCAGGGCGATGAACTCGGTAGTGGTGACGGAGCCGTGCCGATGGACCTTGGTCCAGGTGTGCAGGAGTTCGAAGAACGCGTCGTCGCCCAGGTGCTTCCGCAGTACGTGCAAGGTGATCGCGCCGCGCTTGTAGAGCCGGTCGTCGAACATCAGCTCCGGGCCGGGGTCCGACAGCATCAGGTCCTGCGGCAGCCCCTTCAACCGCGAGTGCGCCTTCGCGACCTGCTGGTCGGCGGTGAGGCCGCGCGACTCCTCCGACCACAGCCACTCGGCGTAGCAGGCGAAGCCTTCGTTCAGCCAGATGTGCTGCCAGCTCGCCGGGGTCAGGCTGTTGCCGAACCATTGGTGCGCCAGCTCGTGTGCGACCAGCCGCTCGGATCCGCGCCGACCGTCGACGTGGTTGCTCCCGAACACCGAGATGCCCTGTGCCTCGAGCGGGATCTCCAGCGGATCGTCGGTCACCACGACCGTGTACCCGCCGAACGGATACGGCCCGAACTGCCGGCAGAACAGCTTCATCATGTCCTGCTGCCGCCCGAAGTCGTTCCGGAACTGACGGGTCAACCGACCCGGCAGCACACCCTTCGTGGTCACGGGCGTCGTGGCCAGGCCCACCTCGTCGTACGAGCCGATCTGAACGGTCGCGAGGTACGTCGCCATCGGCGCGGCTTGGTCGAACACCCACGTCGTACGACTCGCCTTCACCCGGCGCGAGACCAGTCGTCCGTTGGCGACGACCTGGTACGGCGAATCCGTGGTGATCGAGATCCGGTAATGAGCCTTGTCGCCGGGATGGTCGTTGCACGGGAACCAGGTCGCCGCGCCGCTCGGCTGGCTCGCGACGATCACGCCCTCGGTGAGCTCCTCCCAGCCGAGCTCGCCCCACGGGCTGTCCTCGGGCTTCGGGCTCCCGCCGTACTGGATGTCGACGCTGAACTCGGCGCCGTCGGGCAGGTTCGCGGTGATGTAGAGCTTGCCGGCGCGCTGGGTGAAGCGCTGCGGGCGGCGGCCGTTGACCAGCACCTTGGACGCGCGCAGTCCGGACAGGTCGAAGCTGAACCGGGACAACGCCTGGGTGGCGAACGCCGTGATCGTTGCCTTGCCGCTCAGCCGGTTGCTGTTGACCCGATAGTCGAGCTCCAGGTCATAGGACTCGACCTTGTAGCCGGCGTTTCCATGCGTGGGCACATAAGGGTCAACCATCAGCCCTGCCAGGGACCGATCGGGTTCCCGGCCCAGCGCGTACCAGCCGGCACGCCTTCACCACGCATCACGAGAGACACCGGCCCGATGGTAGCTCCTGCTCCTACCGAGGCGGCCGGGAGGACGATGCCGTGGGGCCCGAGGGTTGCTCCTGGCCCGAAGGTGACTGTGCTCATGGAGAGAACTCGATCATGAAAAAGGTGCGTCTGCAGCACGCAGCCGCGATTCACCGTGGCACCGTCGCCCAGGGTGACTAGATCTGCCTCCGGCAACCAGTACGTCTCACACCAGACGCCCTTGCCGATCTTGGCTCCGAGTGACCTGAGCCACAGGTTGAGCACCGGCGTACCGGCCGCCGCGTTCGCGAACCACGGCGCCGCGACCAGCTCGACGAAGCTGTCGACCACCTCGTTGCGCCAGACGAACGAGCTCCACAGCGGATACTCGACCGCGCGCGTCCGGCCGACGATCAGCCACTTCGCGACCGTCGCCATCCCGCCTGCGACCGCGCCGGCGGTCAGGATCACCGCGCCGGACAGCAGCAGCGCAGGCAGCGGGCCGAGCCAGATGTCGAGCGCCTGCAGCGCGAACAGCACGCCGAGCGCGATCAGCACCGTGCACATGATCGGGACGAAGCGGCACAGCTCGACCAGCGCCCGCGCGACCTTCAGCTTGTACGGCGGGTTGAACGTCCTGCTCTGGTCGCCCGCGATGGCCTGCCGGCGCAGCTTCACCGGCGGCGAGCCGAGCCACGACGTACCGGCCTTGGACTTCTTCGGGGCCGCGGACAGTACGGCGACCAGGCCGTTCTTCGGGACGCTCCGGCCCGGCGCGGTCATACCCGAGTTGCCGAGGAACGCGCGTTTGCCGACCTTCGCGCCGGCCACATGCAGCCAGCCGCCGCCGAGCTCGTACGACGCGATCATCGTGTCGTCGGCGAGGAACGCCCCTTCCCCGACCGTCGTCATCTTCGGGAGCAGCAGCACGGTCGAGGCCTCGACGTCGCGGCCGATCTTCGCGCCCAGCGCCCGCAGCCACCACGGCGTCAGCAGGCTCGCGTACAAGGGGAAGAGCAGGGTGCGTGCCGAGTCGAGCAGCCGCTCGGTCGCCCAGACCTGCCACCCGATCCGGCTGCGGACCGGATAATGACCGGCCTTGATCCCGATGCCGAGCAGCCGTACGCCGATCAGCGTGAGGATCGCCATCGTCGCGAAACCGACGAGCGTCATCAGCGGGATCGCTTCCAGGGCCTTGAGCGCCGCGTCGCCGAGGGTCTGCGTGTCCTTCACATACCGTCCGAGTACGACCAACGCCGCCGCCGCAGCAGCGACCGGGATCAACGACATGATCGCGGACTGAGCGCCGTACGCCGCGACCCACCACGGCGCGCGAGCGGGCCGATGATCGGGCCACGGGTGCCGGGCGCGGCCGATCCGGGCCGCGGGCGAGCCGGACCAGCGCTCGTTCTCGGGGACCTTGCCGGAGACAGCGGAGCCGGCCATGATCTCGGCGTTCCGGCCGATCTCCGCGCCCGGAAGCAGTGTGCTGCGGGACCCGACCACGGCTTCGGCACCGACGGTCACCGGGCCGACGTGCAGTCGGTCGCCGTCGATCCAGTAGCCGGCCAGGTCGACCTCGGGCTCGACGGACGCGCCGCGACCCATCGTGAGCATGCCGGTCACCGGCGGAAGCGTGTGCAGGTCGACGCCTCGGCCGACCTTGGCGCCGAGCGCGCGGGCGTAGTACGCGATCCATGGCGCGCCCGCGAGGTTCGCGGCTCCGGCGGCGTCGGAAAGGTTCTCAGCGGCCCAGAGACGTACGTGGATTTTGCCGCCGCGTGGGTAGGTGCCGGGCTTCAGGCCGCGTAGGAGGATCCGGGCGCCGAGCACCGCGATGCCCATCCGGCCGGCCGGGCTGATGAGGATCAGCCAGCCTGCCAGGATCCACCACCACGACACGGTCCGCGCCCAGGGCAGCGGCTCGATCAGCTCGGCGAGCAGGTTGTTCAGCGTGAAGACGTACACCAGCCAGCGAACGCCGACGACGGTCTGGAGGATCAGGGTCAACGCCGTCTGCAGGAGCTGGGTGCTCTTCGGAGTCGGCCGGATGTCACGCATCTCGACCGGCTCCAGCGCCGCCGGCTGGAACTCGTCGAGCCGCTCAGCCAGCGCGCCGAGGCGTGGGTACTCGTAGATGTCGCCGACGGTGACCTCCGGGAACTTCTCCCGGAGCGCGGAGACCAGCTGCGCCGCGGCGAGGCTGCCGCCGCCGTGCAGGAAGAAGTCGTTGTCTGCGCTGGTGACCTTGGCGCCGAGGACCGTGGTCCAGCGCTCTGCCAGCCACCCCGCGGTGCCGGTCAGCTCTGCGGGCGGACCGTCAGTGTCCATCCCGGGCAGCGGCCAGGGGAGTGCGTTGCGGTCGACCTTGCCCGACGTCCTGGTCGGCAACGTGTCGACGACGGCGAGCAACGGCACGAGCGCCGCGGGCAGTGCTTCACGCAGCCGCTCAGTCGCCTTGGCATTGTCGAAGGACGTCGGATCGTCAGGTACGACGTACCCGACGAGAAGCTGATTGCCGGCCGCGCTGTTGCGTACGGCGGCCGCGGCGCCCGTGATCCCGGGGAGCGCCTGCAGGGCGGCATCGACCTCGCCGAGCTCGATACGGCGACCGCCGAGCTTCACCTGTTCGTCGGCGCGGCCCTGGAACAGCAGGCCCAGCGGATCGGACCTGACCAGGTCGCCGCTGCGATACGCTCGCTCCCAGCCGAGGGTCGGCATCGGGGCGAACTTCTCGGCGTCCTTGACCGGGTCGAGGTACCGGGCCAGGCCGACACCGCCGATGATCAGCTCGCCGATCTCACCGTCCGCGACTTCGTTGCCTGCAGCATCTATTACGGCGAGATCCCAGCCGTCCAAGGGGAGACCGATCCGGACCGGGCCTTCGCCGGTGAGCTGGGCGGCGCAGGCCACCACGGTCGCCTCGGTCGGGCCGTACGTGTTCCAGACCTCGCGGCCGTCGACCGCGAGCCGCTCGGCGAGCTCGGGCGGGCACGCCTCGCCGCCGAAGATCAGCAGCCGCACCTGGTCCAGCGCGTCCGGCGGCCAGAGCGCGGCCAGGGTCGGCACGGTGGAGACGATAGTGATGCCTTGGGCAACCAACCACGGGCCGAGGTCCATACCGGTCCGGACCAGCGAGCGCGGGGCCGGGACGAGGCAGGCGCCGTGCCGCCAGGCCAGCCACATCTCCTCGCAGGACGCGTCGAACGCGACCGACAGGCCGGCCAGGACACGGTCGTCCGGCCCGATCGGTTCGTCCTGCAGGAAGAGGCGGGCCTCGGCGTCGACGAACGCGGCGGCCGAGCGGTGCGTGACCGCGACACCCTTCGGTACGCCGGTCGAGCCCGAGGTGAAGATGATCCACGCGTCGTCGGTCGTCTCCGGGCCTTGCGTGCCACGCGGAGCGTCCGTCGCCGTCGCGGCGTCCATGCGGGCGGAGTACGGATAGTCGAAGGCGCCGTTGGCCGCGTCGTTGTCGACGATCGGTCGCTGCTGCGGACGGGTCACCGTCAGCTCGAGCTCGTCGCCGACAGTGGCCGCGACCGCTGCTTCACCGAACACCAGCTCGGCGCGCTCTTCGGGGTCGTCCGCGTCCACGGGAACGTAGGCCGCGCCGGCTTGGAGCGTGCCGAGAATCGCGACGTACAGGTCGTTGTGACCGGACGAGATCCGGACGCCCACTCGGTCGCCCGGACCGATCCCCGCGGTCGTCAGGCGGGTGGCGAACTTGGTCGTCTGCTCCAGCAGTTCGCGATAGCTGAGGCTCACGCTGCCGTCATCGAGCGCCGGCTCGTCGGCGTACCTGTTGGCCGTCTCCTCCAGCACATCCACAAGCGTCCGCGCGGCCGTCGCCAACTCCCCGCGTCGCAACGTCACGGCTGGATAGTACGCCGACGGGTTATCTGCTGGATAACCCGAAGCAAACACCTCAAGCGCTTGTTGTGTCCCGATCGTGTGCGAATGCCTTGAAAGTACGGGCGGGCCGACCGAGCGCTTGCTCGACATCGGTCGTCGGTTCGCCGCCGTGTCCGTTGGCGATCGAGGCCAGGATGTCGGTCAGAAGTTCGGCGCCCGCCCGCGGAACGCCCTTGGCTACTTGCTGTTCGGTGTACTCGGCCGGCGACAGGGCGACGTACTCGACGGGTAGGCCGGCCTCGGTCAACTGGTTGGCGGCTTCGGTGAAGGTGATGGCTTCTGGGCCGGTCAGTTCGTAGGTGCGACCGGCCTGATCGGACGTTGTCAGGGCGGCGGTGGCTACGTCCGCGATGTCGTCGGCGTCGATGAACGGCGTACGTCCGTCGCCGGCGGGTAGGGCGAGAGTGCCGGAGCGGACCGCGTTCTTCCACGGGCCTTCGGTGAAGTTCTGCGCGAACCAGTTGGGGTGCAGGATCGTCCACTCGGCATCGGAACCTCGGACGGTCTGTTCGACGCCGTGCAAGGGATGGTCGGAGTCGGATGCGCGGGACGCTGACAGCAGGACGAGCCGTCGTACGCCTTTTGCCAGCGCCTGCTCGGTGAAGTGGGCGAGGCGGTCGCCGGGGCGGACGGTGGGTTCCATGAGATACGCGGCGGTGATGCCGTCGAGCGCGGGCGCCCAGGTTGATTGGTCGTCGAGGTCGAGTCGTACGTCGCTGCCGGTGCGGGACGCCGTACGGACCTCGTGGCCCGTGGAGCGGAGGCGGGCTGCGATGCGGCGGCCGGTGGTGCCGGTGCCGCCGAGGACGAGGAACTTGTTCATGTGGCAAGCCAACTGGAGTCGGCGCAGACGATCCATGGGAGAGCGTCGCCGATCCATTTGTGATCGTCTAGCTTGGACGGGTGGATGTCCTCAGCGATCTGCTCCAGCGCGCGCAAGCGACGGACGCGCTGGTCCGGCAGATCATCGCGCGCGGGCCGTGGTCTGTGACGTACGCCGATGTGCCGTCGCTGTCGGTCGTCGCGACGCTCGGCGGTAGTGCTTGCCTGCGGCTGGACGACGGCGTACCTCGTCAGTTGGGGGCCGGTGACATCGCGCTGATCACGGGCGTCGGCAGCTACACGATCGCTGACGATCCGGCGACGCCGGCGTACTACGTGATCCGCGGCGGCCAGAAGTACACGATCGACGGCGAGCCGGTGGAGTGGCGGGGTGAGTACCTGGCGCCACGCACCTACGGCGATGGGCTGCCCGGCGCGACGACGATGGTGCGTGGTGCCTACGACCTGCGCGGTGACGTCGCCCAGCGGGTACTCGCTCTGCTGCCGCCGTTGGCAGTGGTGTCCGCTACGCCGCAGACCCGTCCCGCGCTGGACCTCTTAACCACAGAGGTCGCCCGGGAGGAGCCAGGACAGGACGCCGTACTGCGAAGGCTGCTCGACTTCGTGCTGGTCCTCGCGCTACGCGCATGGTGCGCTGAGGCGGGGCCGCCGTCCTGGTACCAAGCACTCACCGCACCTGGCGTCGGCGACGCGCTCCGCCACCTCCACGAGGACCCCGCGCACCGCTGGTCGGTCGCAGAGCTGGCCGCCAAGGTCGGCCTGTCCCGCGCCACCTTCGCCGCCCGCTTCACCAGTCTGGTCGGCCAGCCGCCCCTCACCTACCTGACTGCCTGGCGCATGACCCTGGCAGCCGACCTCCTCCGCACCACAAAGTCCACCGTCGCGACGGTGGCCCACCAGGTCGGCTACGAAGACCCCTTCGCCTTCAGCGTCGCCTTCAAACGCACCCACCACCAGTCACCGACAACCTGGCGCAACCAGCAGGTGGAAAGCTGATCCGGCTTAGACGGGGACGTTGATGGCGTTGTCTCGGGTCATGGCCGGACGCTAAGTCCGTTCGCCGGGGACCCCTCCCGAGGTCAGTCGTCCAGGATGTCGAGGTCCGCCGGGACCAGCGTGGTTGTCAGGAGTAGGGCGCGGAAGAGGTTGTCGTTCAGGGCGTTGCCGACTGGCTCGCCGACTTCCTCGCGGGTCAGGCCGGGTACGCCGTCTCGGGAGAGGCGGGTGCGCACGTTGGAGACCAGGTGCTCGACGCGCTTGGCGGTCCAGTTCTCTGACGGTTGTAGCTCGGCCAGCTGGTCTGCGGCCTGTCGCCAGGACAGGGGCAGGGGGTGTAGGTCGTGTAGGAGGTAGCGCTGGCCGACGACGGTCAGGGCCAGCTTCTCGGCAGGAGACAGCTGCCAGATGCGGGGCGGGTGCGTGGGGTCGCGTGGTCGCAGTACCGGACGGGTGCCGCTGTCGCCCACGACGTACACCTCCAGCAGGTGCTCGCGACCGCTGGAGCCCTGGACGAAGACCGGCGTGTACCCGGCGGCGAGCGGCATCGGGTCTTCGCCGGCGAACAGCGTCTGCTCGCGTGGGAACCGCACCGGCAGCCGCCCGGTCACGGCGACCCACCACTGACCGGTCCGGTAACTGATCGACCCGTGCATCCGGCTGACCCGCGGATCGTCCTCACCGACGCATACGTGAACCTCAGGCCGGTTCCGCCCGAACAGAATCGTCCGGTGCGGTCCGGGGTCCACTGTGAGACCACCGCCAACGCTGAGCACGAACATCGTGCCCGGCTGGGCGTCAGGTACGCCGCCTGCCAGGCTGGCCTGGCCCTGCGGGAGGCTCCGGATCGGCTCCATGTCAGGCCTTCGGCAGCTTCACGACGGCTGCCTGCGCGAGCTTTGTCGCCAGTCCGCACAGCGAGGCCGGCTTCGCCGAACCACCTACGGACATCGTCACCAACTCGACGGCATCCTGCCCGTTCGAGTCGACGTACGTCCGGTAGACGATCACTACCGCGCAGGTCTTCGGACCGTCATTTTCGTTCGAAAGGAAAGCGGACCGCCCGCCCACAGTGATCGGCTGCCCATCCGACGCGTCGAGCGGCTGGTTCCGGTCGAAGTACAGGTCCACCGACAGGTCGCTGGTCGTACTGTCCCAACCGCATGACCAGTTCCCGAAGGACAGGTCCGGATGTGTCGCGTCCACACCAGGGACCAGCTGGAGTGCCTTGCTGTCCAGCAACGTGCACGCGTTGACGTGCGCCAGCGACGTTGCCGGTAAGGACTCGGCACGCCGCGGAATCGAACCTGCCTGTACGACGCCGATCGCCTTCTGCGTAACGGCTTCCGCCATCGCGCACACGTCCATCCCGGCGCCGTCCGTGTGCTTGGCCTCCACCTGGATCTGCGTACGGTCGGACAGCACCAGCACCCGCTCGCAGTCGTCACCGCCGGACTTGACTCGCGTCACAGTGCGCAGGTTGCCGGTGAACTTCTGCACCGCACCTCTGGGCGAGTCGGTGTAGGGCAGATTCAGCTCCGCCCGGACGTCGACCTCCTGGTCGCCGGTACCGGTCACCACCACGTCGCACCGGTCGAAGTTCCCGTACGCCGGCTCGAGAGTGGTCTGCCCGAACCGGCCCAGCGACTTCTCGTCGATCAACGCGCACGGATCAACCGTCAGCGGATCCCCGACCAGCCCGGCTGCCGGCGAAGTGGAAGCGCTGGACCCACTGGTCGGCGTTGAGCTCGTCGGCGTCGTGGATGCAGCTGATGGCTCCGGTGTTCCCGACGGCTGCGACGGCCCCGACACCGCGCGCCCGATCAGCACACTCAGTACGACGACAACCGCGACGCCCGCTGCCGCCACCGGAATCGTCCAGCGCTTTCGGCTCTTCACCGGCGCAATCGCAGTACCGCCGAGCTCCTGGACCACCTCGGCAACAGAAGGCCGGTCCTGAGGATCGACGGCCAGCATCCGGGTGATGAGCGGTGTCAGCTCACCACCTTTGCGCAGCGGCTCGAGCTCGCCCCGCGCAGCGCGTCGCAGTACTGCCAACGGATTCGGATCGCTGCCGAACGGCGAGTGGCCTTCCAGCGCGGTGTAGAGCACCGCACCGAGCGAGAACACGTCGGAGGCAGTAGTAGGTTCGTTGCCGTTGGCCACTTCTGGGGCGAGGTGGGCAGGCGTACCGACGGTCGAGCTGTCGGTCAGCGTGGCCTCCGCCCACAGGCGCCGCGAGATGCCGAAGTCCGCGAGCTTCGCCGTACCGTCCGAGGTCACCAGGATGTTGGCGGGCTTGAGGTCGCGGTGGATGATGCCGGCCGCGTGCACGGCCTGCAATGCAGAGGCGATCTGTACGCCGATCCGTGCGACCTGAGCTGGTGGCAGCGTTCCGAGCTCGTCCAGACTGCGTGACGGCAGGTACTCCAGCACGAGCCAGTGCTCGTCGCCGTCGGCCACCACGTCGAAGATCGTCACCACATGCGGATCGTGCAGCCGAGCGCCGGTCCGTGCCTCACGGCGCAGCCGGCGTCCGTCCGGGTCGTCCACTCCGGGGTGTGCACGCTTCAGCGCGACCACGCGGTCGAGCTGCTGATCGTGGGCACGCCAAACCGAGCCCATACCGCCCGAGCCGAGCGGTTCCCCCAGTAAGTAGCGGCCCCCGATCAGGCGGCCGCTCACAGCACGGCGTTCATTTCACTAGGTCCGCCGACACCGCGAAGGTGTCGCACGCCTTGTTGGCGCCGATGTTGAAGCCGTTCTGGATCCAGAACCCTTGGCTGGCGGCCAGACCGTGCGTCCGCTCGTCCTCCGGCGTGTCCGCGGACTCACCGAAGCTGTTGCTGGACTGCTCCTTGAACTCGTCCAGCCGCTTCGTCAACGGATACGACTTCTCCACGGACTTGCTGAACACACCGCCGAAACAGGAGGCCTGCAACTCGTTCCGCCGCGAGCTCTCCAGCTTCTGGTCCGGGTGGTCCTGCAGGTAGACGGCCCGCGCATAGAACAGTCCGGTGACGCCTTGGACGTGGTGTCCGTACTCGTGGGCGATCGTCATCAGATAGGCGAGGTCCTGCTGCGGTCCGAACGCCTTGTTCATCTGCTTCACATCGACGTACATGACCTGGTTGCCGTAGCAGTAGAACGCCAGTACGCGTCCGGACAGCGGCTGGAAGTTGCCGCACGCCGTCTGGACCGGCTGGTCGAACACGACCAGGCCAGGGTCCGGCTTGTCCTGCCCGAGCTCGTGGAAGACCGGACGCCACGCGTCGTTCAGGCACTTGAAGAGGCGCTGGTAGTAGACCTTCTGCGAGGCCAGGCTGCCGCTGCCGAGGTTCGCTGCCGGGCAGTTCTGCTCCTGGAGCGGACCGGTGCGGTAGACGTCGGCGTTCAGCAGGTAGTCCTCGGCAGACCCCTTCTGCGGGTTCGTGGTCGGGGTCGGCACGATCGACGGACCGGTGACCCCGGGGTCTGCGGTGTCGGTGCCGCCCTTGTTCAGCAAGGCGGCCGCGACGGCGAACGAGACGCCGAGGAAGATCAGCAGGACAAAGCCGAACAGGATGAGCCGCAGCGGGCCGCCGCGCTTCCGCGGTGGCTGGAAGCCGTTGAAGTGGCCTGGAGGTCCGTAGTACGGCTGCGCCCACTGACCGGAGTACTGCTGGCCCGGAGCGCCCTGCATCGGCGGGTACTGACCCTGCTGCGGCGGCCAGGGGGCTGCCTGCGGCGGTGGCAGGATGCCGGGCGGCGGGCCGGGTGGCCGGCCTTGCGGCGGGCCGCCGTACCCGTACGGGCTGCTCACTACTCTGGCCTCCAGGCTGGTCGGTCGAGTTCGCTGCACGAACCGGCACGAGACTACTCTCGACCCATGTCACCGAAGCGCCGCCTCCTCCCGGCTGCCCTGCTGATCTGTCTGACCGCGCCGGTAGCGGGCCTGTTCGTTGCCCTGAGCCCGGTGTCCGCCCAGGCAGCGGGTCAGGCAGACGACCAGATCACGGCGTACACCGCGGATGCGACGCTCACCAAGGACGGTCAGCTCCAGGTCAAGGAGACCGTCGACCTGAACGCCGGCGGTACGACGTTCAGCCGCACGCTGACGACCCGGGTCCGGTCCGACTCCGAGCGCGACCGCACGTACGGCCTGAAGGACGTGTCGGCGACGGTGAACGGCCAGCCCGCTCAGGGCTTCGAGAACCAGAGCACCGACGACGGCCGCAAGCTCACGCTGAACGTGTCCGGTCAGTCGAAGATCGTCTACAGCTACACCGTCGACAACGTGGTCGCCGACACGACCGAGGGCCGCGAGGTGAGCTGGCCGATCGTGCAGGGCTTCGCCGTCTCGGTCCCGACGGCCAACCTGAGCGTCAGCGTGCCGTTCGCGACCTGGGTGACCTGCTTCGCCGGCCGGACCGGTTCGAGCATGCCGTGTACGTCGTCCCAGCTGGGCGAGTCCGCCGACCTGCAGATCCAGCAGAACGGCGTACCGGCGGGTGGTCGGCTGACCTTCCTCACCGGGCTGAGCGATCAGGCGACGGTGCAGGCGAACGCGCAGTACTCGACCCGCTGGTCGCTCGGTCGCGCGTTCACCGTGGACTCGAGCACGATCGGCCTGGCCGTGATCGTGTTCGGCATCGGACTGCTCGGTGCGGTCGGCCTGTGGTTCTTCCGCGGCCGCGACGCCGCGAAGGTCGGTGAGGGCGCGCCGGAGCGTCCGGTGCTGGACGGCGCCGACGGACCGCAGTTCGCTGCGCCGGACGGCATCCGCCCCGGCCAGGTCGGCACGGTGGTGGACGAGACGGCCGACGTCGTCGACATCACCGCCACGCTGCTGGACCTTGCCGTGCGCAACTACCTGACGATCGTCGAGCAGCCGCGCGAGTCGCACTTCGGCAAGCTGGACTGGGAGCTGCAGCGGCTGCACCCGGGCGGACCGGAGCTCCTGCCGTACGAGAAGGCCTTGCTGGACGCGGTGTTCGCGGACGGCGACTCGGTGCTGGTGTCCACACTCGGCCCGTCGCTGCGGCCGCGGCTCAACCTCGTCCGCGAGCAGCTGTACGCCGACGTGGTGACGCAGGGCTGGTTCAACAACCGCCCGGACGCCGTGCGGAACCGGTGGACCACCGCGGGCGTGGTGCTGCTCGGTGCGGGCGTCGTACTGACGATCGTGCTCGCGATCGTCACCAAGTTCGGTCTGGTCGGCTTCGCGGTCATGGCGGCCGGTCTGGTGCTCGCACTCGTCGGCCAGGCTGCACCGGCCCGCACCGCGCGCGGCGCCGCCGTGCTGGGCCGGGTCGCCGGTCTGCAGCACTACCTGGCCAACGAGTCCTCGTCGACTCTGCCGCAGAGCCACCGGCTCGAGTTCGCGTCCCGCTGCCTGCCGTACGCCGCTGTGCTCGGGCTGACCGAGAAGTGGGCGCTGGAGATCGCGGCCACCGATGACGACGACGACCCCGACGCCGGCATCGGCTGGTACTCCGGACCGGAGAACTGGCATCTGTCGGACATCGGGGAGTCGCTCAGCAACTTCGTGACCGCGTTCGGCGGCTCGCTGACCACCGCCCGTCGGCTCTTCGGCTGACGGGCGGCGGCTGCGCTGTTGCGGGCTAGTTGACCCGGACGTCTGCTGCGGTGAACGTGTTGCAGGCGTCCGGCTTCTTGCCGTTGAAGCCGGTGATCGACCACTGGTAGTTGCTCACCCGGTTGCCGTGGTCGTGCACGCGCGGCCGGGCGTAGTCGTCACCGGAGTGGGAGATCAGGAACTTCCAGTTGGCGAGCAGCGGGCCGTTCATCGGGGTGAACGCCGCGTTCGCACCGAGGTAGACGGCACCGAGGCAGGTCGCCTGCAGTTCGCGCCGGCGGCTCTCGAGGAGCTTCTGGTTCGGCGTCATCGACTGCTGCCGCGACATCGACGAGGCGAGGATCCCGCTCAGCTTCTGCACGTGGTGCCCGTACTCGTGGGCGAACGTGTTCAGCATGACCGCGCGCGCGTAGACCGGGTTGGTCTTGTAGTACCCGTTGTCGACGGCGAACGGCAGGTAGATCGTCTCGTTCGCCGCGCAGTACGCCGCGCGGACGCTGCGCTGGATGCCACACGGTGACGGCGTCTTGCCGACGTACACGACCGCCTTCGGGTTGCGGAACGGCAGGTTGGCCTTCTTCATCGCCAGCCACCAGGTGCGGTTGAGGCAGGGCAGCAGGCGGTTGTAGTACTGCTGCGCTGCGGCGACCGTGACCGGTGCGAACGGCGGCTCCGCGCACTTGGACGCGGCGACCGGGCCGATCTTGTAGAGCGCGCTGCCCTTCACGACCTCGTCGGCCGTCGGGCCGCGCGGCGCGGTCGGGGTGGGGGACGGGCTCGCGGACGGTGACGACGAGGACTCGGACACGGGTGCCGTCGGGCTGTCCTTGGCCTGCGGGTCATCGCCGCCGCCGACACTGCGGACGAGCAGGGTGATGCCGGAGCCGACCACGAGCACGGCGAGGACGACCAGGCCGATCAGCAGATTGCGCGAGGCCTTCTTCTTCTTGCGACGTCGGCCGCCCGGCGGCTGCGGGATCGGGATCGGCGGGTACTGCCAGGTCGGCGCCTGCTGGACAGGCTGACCCATCGGACCGGTCTGCCCAGGACCGCCCTGCGACGCGGCGTGGCGGGGGCCGGACTGCTGCTGTGGTGGGAGTGCGTTGCTCCAGGGGGAGGAGGGCTCCTGACCCTGGTTTGGTGGGCCCCACAGGTAGGAGCCTTCGGAGTGCGGACCGTTCTGGTCCCGCTGCTGTGGCTGGGACGGCGCCGCCTGCCATGCACTCGAACTGGACTGCCCGGTCGCGGACCAGCCCTGCCCAGCCCCGGACTGACCGGAACCGGCTTCGGAGGACTCGTCCTGCGAGTCGCCGTCGCCCGCAGAATCATCCCGCAACGTCCACGACTGCGCAGACCACTGGGACGGGCCGTCAGGTCCAGGCTGGTTGGGGCCCTGCTGGGTGGGGGCAGACTGCGACCAGAACGAGTCCGACTGCTGGCCGGACGGTGTCGGGTTGGTCTGCCAGGGGTCGACCTGGGGCGGGCCGGACTGCCACTGGCCAGGCTGGTTGGGACCAGGCTGACCGGGCCCCGCTTGGCTCGGTCCCGGCTGGTTCGGGCCTGGCTGGTTGGGAGCCGACTGCGGACCTTGCTGTTGTGGTCCGCGCTGCTGAGGGCCGGACTGGTTCGGGCCTGGCTGGTTCGGGCCTGGTCGGTTCGGGCCGGGCTGGTTGGAGCCTGGGCCGGCAGGACCGGACTGCTGGCGACCGGACTGCTGCGGGCCTGATTGTTGTGGGCCTGATTGTTGTGGGCCGCGCTGCCCCGGACCCGACTGCCCCGGACCCGACTGCCCCGGACCTGACTGCCCCGGACCCGACTGCTGCGGACCGCGCTGACCCGGACCTGCCTGACCCGGAGCCGGCTGGCCTGGGCCTGGTTGGTTTGGGCCGGCGGGTTGGTCGGGGTGTTCGCGGCGGCCGGGGTTCCAGCCGCCTTCGAACCAGTTGTTGGCGGGAGGCTCGGCCTGCGACGGGTTCTGGAACTCACGCTTGGCGTCGGTGTCACCGCTCCACCACGACTGCCCACGCTGATCGTCCCCAGGACCACCCTGCCCCTGTTGAGGACCACGCTGCCCGTCCGCACCCGCAGGACCACGGCCGCGCCGGCTCTCCCCGGGAGCGCCTCGGCCCTGTTCGGGGCCCTGCTGGTCTGCTCCGGGATGGTGGGGGTTCTGCCCGGGACCGTGCTCCGGTGGGCGGTTCGGCTGATCGTCAGCCGGGTCGCTCCCCGGGGGCTGGTTCCAGTTGTCCGACATCGATGCTCCTCACGACCTTGCTGGGTGGGGGTGCCGGATGCCGATTCCCCCGGACATACTTTGCGCGATCCGGACCCACCAGGCTAGCTACCCCGGCCAGTCGTCTCGAACTAGTTCGTCACCTACTTCACCTGCGCCGCCGATGCGGCCCAGGTGTTGCACGCATTCGGGTTGCGCCCGTTCCACCCGCGTAGTGCCCAGTAGTTGTGGATCGGCGGGGCGCCGTGGTCGTTCCCGTTGTCGATCGTGTTGGCGATCAGCCACCGCCACTGGACCAGCGACTGCCCGGTGATCGGGTAGGTCCGCCGGTTCGAGCCGATGAAGATGTCCGAGAAGCATGACGCCTGCAATTCCAGCCGCCGGCTGTCCTGCAGCTCCTGCGTGTACGTCGCCCGCTCGTACCGGATCCGCGCGTACGCCTGCAGGATCCCGGTCTGGTTCTGCACGTGGTGCCCGTACTCGTGGGCGAACTGGTGCAGCATCCACATCCGCGCCCAGACCTTGCTGTACGACTGCGTGTACTTGTTGTAGTTCCCGACGTCCTCGGTCAGGTTCATGTAGATCGTGTCGTTGGTGCCGCAGAAGAACGGCGGCCCGGAGTCGCTGTGGGCCCCGCACGGCGACTGCACGGTGCCGCTGAACGTGACGACGTTCGGGGACCGGAACCGCCCGCCGGCCTTGGTGATCATCGGCGCCCACGCCTTGTTCAGGCAGGCCAGCAGGTTCTTGTAGTTGGCCCGGGCACCGGCCGCCGTGCTCTGCCGGGACTTGGACTCCTTGCAGTTCACCGACCTCATCGCACCGACCTTGTACAGCTTGTTCCGCACTACCAGGTCTGTGTCGCTCGGCCCGGGGTTGGTCGTCGGCGTGCTGGTGGTCGTCGAGCGGGACGTGGTCGGCAGCGGCGCCTGCGTGGTCGGCCGGGTCGTGGTCGGCCTCACGGTGGGCTTGGTGGCCGGCTGCCCGGACGGCTCGGTCGACGGCTCGGTCGTGGGGCTGTACGACGAGGTGGTCGTCGGCTCGGCGTACGACGGGTCGCCGTTGTGCTTCAGGATCGACGAGGCGAGCTTCAGCCCGATCACGCCGATCACCACCACGCCGAGCACCACGAACAGCGCGATCACTCCGCCGCGGCCCTTCTTCGGCGGCCGCGGTCCACCCGGCGGAGCGCCCGCACCCCAGCCGAACTGCGGCTGACCGTGGAACGGCTGGCCCTGGAACGGTTGCCCTTGATAGGGCGGACCAGGCGGACCTTGGTACGGCGGTCCCGGCGGCGGACCAGGCGGTCCCGGCGGTCCTTGAGGCGGGCGGCCAGGCGGTCCGCCGTACCCGGGGGCTTGCTGACCCGGCCCCGGCTGCCACGGCGGTGGCTGCTGTGGCGGGTACTGCTGCCCGGGCGGTGGACCCCATTGGTTGCCTGACACAGCGGTGACGCTACCGGAGCCCAGGCTCAACTTACCCTGGCGGGTGATGCCGACCAGGTGTTGCAACTCGCCGGGTTACGAGCCGCGAAGGCGGCGCGGCTCCAGGCGCCGTGGCTGGTGGTGCTGCCGTGGTCCCGCGGGTACGGCGGCCGGTCACCGCTGTTGTTCACGTCGTACAGCCACATCTGGTACGCGTACCCGGTGATGCCGTAGCTGCCGCGGTTGGAGCCGAGGAACACGTTGCCCAGACAGGAGGCCTGTAGCTCGAGCCGCCTGCTCAGCAGCAGTTGCCCGTCGGTGGTTGCGTCGTACCGGAGCTTCTCGTAGGCCTCGCCGAGCCCTGTCATCCACTGGACCGAGTGCCCGTACTCGTGGGCCACAGTGAAGCTGCCGACCATCCGGCCGAATGTCGGGTTCTGCTTGTAGAACGCGATGACCGACGGCGACTCCATATAAATGGTGTGAGTCGTCGGGCAGTAGAACGCCCGCCCCGGCCCACTTCCGCACGGTGTGTTCACCGAGCCGCCCCAAACGACCAGACCGGGCGAACGGAACCGCCCACCGGCCGCAGCGACCTGTCGCGGCCAGGCGTGATCCAGACAGGCCTTGATCGCCTTGAAGTACGCCGATGCCTGCGCACCGTTACCAGGACCGGTCTTCGCCTGCTTGCAGTTCACCGTCCGCATCGCACCGGTCTTGTAGAGCCGATGCGTCGCGTTGTACGTCGCCGGGTTGATCTGCACCGGCTTCGGCGGTGCGGTGGTTGTCGTCTTCTTAGTAGGCGTCGGCACAGCCGTGGTCGGGCGCACCGACGTAGTCACTGTCGGCGGTGCGGCGACGGTCGGCTCCTCACCACCGCCCTGCGCGAGTTTGACGAGCAGGAACACACCACCGGCAGCAACCACCGCCACCAGGGCAACAATCAGTAGCCCTGCCCCACCTGACTTCTTCCGTGGCGGTTGCGGCGGCAACGGACCCCACCCGAACTGCGGTCCGGGCGGTGGCGGCGCTGCGTAGTACTGCGGTGGCCGGGGAGGAGCCGGGTAACCCTGCGGCGGCGGGACAGATTGCCCGGGAGGCGGTCCCCATTGGTTGCCTGACACCCCGCAGACGCTATCGTGCCCGGTGTCAACCTCCCCTCTTTCTACGGTGTGATTGGGCGATGCGTCTACGTCTCCTCGGGCTCTCCCTGTGTGCCCTCGGCCTGCTCGGCCTGTCGACTGTCCCGGCGGGCGCGGCCGTATCCAGCGCTGCCGCCGACCCGGTGGTGACCAACTACGACAGCCAGGTCCGGGTCGAGCGTGACGGCCTGCTCCGGGTTGCGGAGACCTGGAAGCTCAGCAACGTGAACGGGACCTTCACCCGGTTCATCGTCACCCGGGATCACCTGCCCGACGACATCGACCACGTGCAGGAGATCGGCGACCTGCAGGTCAAGGCCGGTGGCCAGGACAAGAAGGCGGACGTCAAGACCGACGGCGACGTCACGTCGATCGCGGTCCCCGACATCGACAGCGGTACGACTGAGCTCGACTTCTCGTACACGGTCAAGGGCGCGGTGGCGACGGTCCTGGACGGCACCGAGGTGCGGTTCGCGCCGCTGACCGGGATCAGCATCCCGATCCAGCAGGCGAACGTGGTCTACAGCGTCCCTGAGGTTTCGCACGTCTCCTGTTTCGCGGGCCCGATCGACAGCAACATCCCGTGCACGCTGGCGCAGATCGGCGAGACGTCCGGTCCGACCTTCCAGCAGGCCAACCTGCCGCCGGGTAACACGGTCCGGATGGCGGTCGGCTTCCCGAAGGGCCAGATCGCGGCCAACTCGATCGTCGAGTACCGCCACACCTTCAAGCGTGCTTTCTCCACCGACGCGGCCCAGTTGATTACCGCGCTGGCCGTGCTGCTGCTCGGTGCGATCGCGCTGTTCGCCCTGTACCGCCTACGCGGCCGTGACCAGGTCGACCCGCGTCGCGTCGTACCGGCGTCACTGTTCAGCCTCGGGACCGATGCCCGGATCAACTTCTCGCCGCCGTCGGACCTGCGGCCCGGCGAGGTGGGCACGCTGATCGACGAGCGGATCGATCCTGTCGACGTGACCGCGACGATCATCGATCTGGCCGTCCGCGGGCACATCACGATCATCGAGCAGGAGCACAGCACGGAGTACTCGCGTCCGGACTGGGAGCTGCGCCGGGTCTCGAACGCTCCGTCGGAAGAGCTGCAGCGCTACGAGAACGTGCTGATCCGCGCGATCTTCGGCGACGCCGACTCGGTGCTGGTCTCCGAGCTCGGCCGTCAGGTCCGCGCGAACCTCGAGCAGGTGCAGGACGCGCTGTACGACGGCGTGGTCAAGCGCGGCTGGTTCAGCGAGCGCCCGGACCGGACTCGGTCGCTCTGGGCAACGATCGGCATCGCCACCACTGTGATCGGCGTCGTCGCGACCGTCCTGCTGGCACTGCTGTCGACCTGGGGTCTGCTCGGTATCGCGATCACCCTGGTCGGCATCGGACTGCTCGTCGTCGGGCGCTACATGCCGGCCAAGGCTCCGGCTGCCGGCCGCGTCCTCGGCCAGGTCGCTGCGATCCGCGGCGAGCTGCTGGAGATGGACGTCAGCGAACTGCCGACCGACCAGCACGCCGAGCTCTGCTCACGCGCCCTGCCGTACGCCGTCGTACTGGGCGGCTCGGAGCGCTGGATCGACGCACTGGTTGCCACCGACACCACCCCGGACCAAGAGGACGAGGGCTTCACCTGGTACCGCGGTCCGCGCGGCTGGCACCTGCAGTACCTGCCGGACTCGCTCCGCAACCTCACCACGAACCTGACGGGCGCACTGTTCGCCCGTTAGGCCCTACAGGAACATAAGAACAGAGCCCGCCACGCCGCCCCGGCGTGGCGGGCTCTGTCGTTCTGGGGGTCGCCTACCAGTTGTGCTGCGGCCCCGATATCACCGGAAGCGGCACACCCTCCGGATGGATGACGTAGACCAACCCACCCGAGTGCGGCACCCAGGCGTTCTCGAAGGCGGCCCGGTCGTACGTCGTCCGCACCTGGTCGTCGCTCGCGATCAGATGCGAGGCAGGGTCGTTCACCACGACGTTGCCGGCGGCATCGAATCCGACGATCACCATCAGGTGCCCGTTGGTCCCGTACCCGGCACCGGGCAGATCGCCCTTCTTGAACGACAGCGAGGCCACCAGCGGGATCCCCGCCTTGATGAACTGTTCCGCCTCGGTCAGCGACCGCAGCCGGGTGATGAACCCGTCCACGCCGCGACTCCCGGCGTACGCCGTGTTGAACGGCCAGTTGCCGGCACCGTCGTAGGAGTAGTCGAAGACGGACCGGGCCGAGTTGTCTACCTGCGGATCCGGATCGGACGGATCGACCCAGGCGGTCTCGGCCGCGGTCGGACCGGCGCCCCAGTAGTCCAGCACCATCGCGGTCGACGTCGCCGAGCACCAGGCCTCACCGCCGCCGTCCCACTGCGGATAGTGGCCGATGTGCGTCTCCTGTGAGTACGTCGGTACGTCGAGCACCATGCCCTCCGCGCCGCCGAGGGGGCTCACGGCAACGGTCTTGTCCGACGGCAGCCGGGATGCCATCGCTCCGACGGAGCGGACCACGGGCGACTGCGTCGTACCGCTGAGCCGGTACAGCGTGACCTTGAGCTGCCAGCGGTCCAGCCATTTGCCGGACGCGGCCTGGAAGGTGTCGACGGCAACGGATCCGTTCGCGTCGCCCTGGCTGGGCACCGAGGTGCGGTGGATGTCGCCGGCCGCGGTGTCGTCGCCACCTGACCAGCGGCCCAGCACGTACCACTTGGTGGCGGCGCCGAGGTTCGTCGTACCGGCCATCGACACTTCGACCCAGGTCCCGGGCGGGGTGGTCGCGTTCCAGGAGGCGACCAGTTCGGTCAGCCCGAAGCCGGTGCTGACGTGCGGCGAGATCCAGCTGGTCTGGTCGTAGTTCTTGGCGGTGCCGTCGCCGAACGGATCGACGTACGACGTGGTGCCGGTCGACGTGCCGAAGGTGAGGGCGCCGTCGGTGACGGTGGTGCCGAACCGGTCGCCGGCCAGGAAGTCGGTGGTCGACGTCCAGGTGCGGTAGGCGATCTCCCGGGCCGGGGCGACCTTGACGGCTTCGCTCGGCAGAGCGCCGGCGCTGAGCACAACCGCCCCGACGATCAGGGCGGTGACGGAACGGGCGCTGGTCATGGGGCCTCCCGGCCTGGACTGAGGAGCGGAGGGAGCGAAGCGACCGGAGCGACGAGGGAAGGACGGGAGTCACAGCCCCATGACCCGCCGCGACGGAGTCGTGGCATCAGCACAGTCATATTCCGACGGTAGACCTGGACGGCACTCGCTGCCATGTGACAGCGCGCCGCGGCCAAAAACTTACGAACGCTTGTCCCATTCGTCCTTGAGCATGGCGAAGACCAGTTCGTCGGTCCATTCGCCCTTGAGGTATTCGTTCTGCACGAAATGCGCCTCCTGGCGCAGGCCGAGGCGCTTCAGCAGGTTCGCCGAGGCGTCGTTGCGGGCGTCCAGGCGGGCGATGATCCGGTGCATGCCGAACTCGTCGAACCCGACGCGGAGCAGTTCGGCCGCCGCCTCGGTGGCGTACCCGTGACCGGCCGACTCCGGGTGGAAGACGTACCCGAGCTCGCCGGTGTGGTGCTCGACGCTGTACACGAACAGCGTGACCTCACCGAGGTGCCGGCCGGTGTCCCGGAGGATGACCGCGGCGGTGAGCGCTTGGCCGTCGCGGTCCATCGCAACGTCGGCCATCCGGCCGGCGAGTGCCTCCTTGACCTGCTCGGGCGTCCGTACGTCGTGCAGCAGGTAGCGGGCGACGTCCGGGTCCGACTGCAGTTTCAGCAGGTCGTCGTAGTCGGTCTCGGTGTAGCGGCGCAGTGTCAGGCGGTCAGTCTCGATCGGCAGCGGGTTGCTCACCGGTCGAGACTATGCGACCACCGCAACAGCTTTACTAGCCGTTCGCGAGCGCCTGCAACCGGGACATGTCGCCGTTGAAGCGGTCCTGGTCGATCGGCGTCGAGCTGTACTGCCAGATGGTGTGGAAGGGCCAGCCGCCGGGCAGCGTCCCCGGCGAGGAGGCGTACTTCGCCACCCACAGCGGGTTGGTGGAGTTGAATGCGGTGCTGTTACCGGTGCAGCGGGTCCACCAGTCCAGGTTGGTGTAGATCGGCACGTCCCGGCCGGTGCGGGCCTTGTAGGTGTTCGCGAAGTCCCGGATCCAGGCGACCATGGAGGCCGCGCTCAGTCCGTAGCAGGTGGCGCCGTACGGGTTGTACTCGATGTCGAGTGCACCCGGCAGCGTCTTCCCGTCCTTGGACCAGCCGCCGCCGTGGGCCAGGAAGTACGTGGCCTGGTTGGCACCGCTGGAGTCGTTCGGAGTGGCGAAGTGGTACGCGCCGCGGATCATGCCGACGTTGTAGGAACCGTTGTACTGCTGGGCGAAGTACGGGTTCGTGTAGTAGTTGCCTTCGGTCGCCTTCGTGTAGGCGAAACGCTTGCCTGCGTTCCATTGCGCGGTCCAGTCGACATTGCCCTGGTGGCTGGACACGTCGATTCCTTCGACAGTTGCGTCGGGCGCCATGACCGCGGGAGCCGCGGTGCTGGTCATGGTGTTGTTCTGCACCCAGCCCATGTAGGCGTCGCCGGCTTTCTCGATGCCGTGCTGACGCGCCCGGGCGGTGGGCTGATGCGACGACGTGCTGCCATCGCTGTCGATGGTGCTTGCTTGGGCGGAGCCGATCGAGGCCATCAACAGGCCAAGAGTCACGGCGGCACCCGTGAAAAGGGCGGACTTCACGGTTTCCTCCAGAGCGATGAGGGGCGGACAGAGCGCTCGGAACTCATTCTTACCCGGCTCCGGAAAGAATCAACCTTTGAAGCTGTGGTGCAGGTGATTATTTACCTACGTAACCTCCCGTTACCCTTGACCGGTGACACTTCGTTTGTACGACACCGCGACGGCAGCAGTGCGAGATTTCGAGCCGGTCCACCCGGGCAAGGTCGGGATCTACCACTGTGGGCTGACGGTGCAGGGTGCCCCGCATGTCGGGCACATCTACAAGGAAGTCGTCTTCGACGTACTGCGTCGCTGGTTCGAGCGTTCCGGCTACGAGGTCACCGTGATCGCGAACGTGACCGACATCGAGGACAAGATCCTCGCCAAGTCGGCCGATCGCGGCGTGCCGTGGTGGGCGCACGCCTACGAGTTCGAGCGCGAGCTGCACTGGGCGTACGACGTCCTCGGCTGCCGCCCGCCGACGTACGAGCCGCGCGCCACCGGGCACATCCCGGAGATGATCGAGCTGATCGAGCAGCTGATCGCGGACGGGCACGCATACGTCGCGCCGGACGGATCCGGCGACGTCTACTTCGACGTGAAGTCCTGGCCGACGTACGGCGCACTGTCGCACCAGCGGATCGACGACATGGAAGCGGCCGAGGACGCCGACCCGCGCGGCAAGCGGGACCCGCGCGACTTCGCGCTCTGGAAGGGCTGGACCGAGGCCACGCCGCGGACCGCCTCCTGGCCGGCCCCGTGGGGACGCGGTCGCCCGGGCTGGCACATCGAGTGCTCGGCGATGGCAGGCAAGTACCTCGGCGAGGAGTTCGACATCCACGGCGGCGGGCTCGACCTGCGCTTCCCGCACCACGAGAACGAGCTGGCCCAGTCGACCGCGGTCGGGCAGAAGTTCGCCCGGTTCTGGATGCACAACGCGCTCGTCACCACGGCCGGCGAGAAGATGTCGAAGTCGATGGGCAACAGCGCCGTCGTGCGGAACGTGGTCGAGCGGGTCCGCCCGATCGAGCTGCGCTACTACCTCGTGCAGTCGCACTACCGGTCGGTGGTGGAGTTCTCGTTCGAGGCGCTCGACGAGGCCGCGAAGAGCTTCCAGCGGATCGACGGTTTCATCACCCGGGCCGTCGAGGTGACCGGTGGGGTCGAGCCGGCGGCCGAGCTGCCCGCGGAGTTCGAGACCGCGATGGACGACGACCTGGGTACGCCGGCCGCGATCGCCGTACTGCACAACACCGTCAGGGACGGCAACAAGCTGGTCGCCGACGGGGACTCGGCGCTGCTGCGGGAGACGCTGGCGTCGGTGCGCGGGATGCTCGGAGTGCTCGGGCTGGACCCGCTGGCCGAGCCGTGGGTGTCGCGCACAGGTGGCAGCGACGAGCTCACGGAGGTCGTCGACGGGCTGGTGAAGGCGCTGCTCGAGCAGCGCCAGTCCGCCCGGGAACGTAAGGACTTTGCCGCCGCGGACGCCGTCCGCGACCGGCTGAAGGCGCTCGGCGTCGTCGTCGAGGACACCCCGCAGGGCCCACGATGGGTGCTTGCATCAACAGACGAAGGAAGCTGAAGTGCCAGGCAGTAGTCAGCGCAAGGGCGCCATCCGGAAGAAGCCGCGAGGCAACGCGACGGCGGGCTCCGGTGGGCGGGTTCGCCGCGGTCTCGAGGGCAAGGGCCCGACGCCGAAGGCGGTGGACCGGGTCAAGCACCCCGCGCACAAGCGGGCGAAGGCGGCCGAGCGCGCCAAGGAGCGGGAGCGCGCGCCCCGGCGCCAGCCGCGCAAGGACGGCGACGCGACCGTCGAGTGGGTGTACGGGCGCAACCCGGTCGTCGAGGCGCTGCGGGCCGGCGTACCGGCGGCTGCTCTGCACGTTGCCGAGGGCACGGAGCGCGACGCACGCCTGCGCGAGGCGCTGCTGGTCGCGGTCGAGACCGGTGTCTCGGTGCTCGAGGTGCCGCGGACGGAGCTCGACCGGGTCACCTCGGGCGGTTCGCACCAGGGCGTCGCCCTGCAGATCCCGCCGTACGAGTATGCGCACCCCGACGACCTGGTGACCCGGGCGCACGACTTGGGCCAGGTGCCGCTGATCGTCGCGCTCGACGGTGTGACGGACCCGCGCAACCTCGGCGCGATCACCCGTTCGGCGGCCGCGTTCGGCGCCCACGGTGTCGTCGTACCGGAGCGTCGTACGGCGTCGATGTCCGCATCGGCCTGGAAGACCTCCGCCGGCGCCGCGGCCCGCATCCCCGTCGCCCGGGCCGGCAACCTCAACCGGGCCCTCAAGTCCTACAAGGACGCCGGCCTGCTGATCATCGGCCTGGACATGGACGGCGCCGTCGAGCTCCCGGAGTTCGAGGCTGCCACCGAGCCCGTGGTCCTGGTCATCGGCTCCGAAGGCAAGGGCCTGGCCCGCCTGGTCCGCGAGAACTGCGACCTCATCGTCTCGATCCCGATGACCAGCGCCACCGAGTCACTGAACGCCGGTATCGCCGCCGGCGTCACCCTGTACGAGATCTCCCGCCGCCGCGCGGGCTGAACATAAGTGTGGGGCCGGGAGAGCTTCCCGGCCCCACACTCATGTCTGGATCAGTAGACGCTCACGCCGTAGCGGGACAGCGCTTCGGTGACCGGCTGGAAGTAGGTCGTGCCGCCGGAGGAGCAGTTGCCGGAGCCGCCGGAGGTGAGACCGAGGGCTACCGAGCCGGCGAACAGCGCGCCGCCGGAGTCGCCGCCCTCTGCGCAGACGTTGGTGCGGATCAGGCCGGTGACGGTGCCCTCGGCGTAGTTCACCGTGGCGTTCGTGGCCTGGACCGTGCCGCTGTGCACACCGGTGGTGCTACCGCTGCGCTTGACCGCCTGGCCGACGGATGCGTTGCCGGCGGACGTGATGTCCTGCGAGGTGCCGTTGTACAGATCCACCGTGCCGGGGTGGTTCGTGTACGACGTGCTGTACTTGACGATCGCGTAGTCGTTACCCGGGAAGCTCGATCCGTACGTCGTCCCGAGCAGGGTGGTCTTGCTGGAGTTCGAGTACCAGCTCGACGCGATGTTGCCGCAGTGACCCGCGGTCAGGAAGTAGTACGTGCTGCCGCTGCGCACGTTGAAGCCGAGCGAGCAGCGGTACTGCCCGCCGTAGATGGCGTCGCCGCCGGCGATGTACTTCGTCAGCTTGCCGGACATCTTCTCCAGCGTGACCCGGCTGCCGAACTGCTTGGTCACACCGGTCAGCTTCGACAGCTTCGCGCCGGTGACCGTGTCGTCGTACGACACGATGATCCGGCCGTTCGGGTCGGTCTGCCACGCCGTACCCGGGATCGTCGCGTCCTTGCTCAACGTCGACGTGATCGCGGATGCGGACAGGGTGGCGGGGTTGACCGGCGCGGCCGAGGCCTGCGACGCCAGAAGTCCGGCGGCAGCAAGCCCGGCCACGGCCAGGACAGCGGTGGTACGGCGGAATGGGGACATGTTCACGGTTTCAGCCTCCTCACGATGAGGACGCCTTCGGGGCGGGGCGTCCTTGACTTCAACCGTGTCCAGTCCTACCCCGTATCTCCCTGAGTATTCAAGAGGTGGCGGAGAGTAGGGGAAACCCGCACTCAGTAGATGGAGACGCCGTACACGTTGAGGGCCTCGACCACCGGCTGGAAGTAAGTCACCCCACCCGTCTTGCAGTCACCGGAACCACCCGACGTCAGGCCGAACGCCCACTGCCGGTAGAACAGCGGACCGCCGGAGTCGCCCGGCTCGGCGCACACGCTGGTGCGGATCAGGCCGGCTACGCGTCCGTCGCCGTAGTTCACGGTCGCGTTCAGTCCGGTCACCCGGCCGCTGTGCAGGCCGCTGGTGGCGCCGGAGCGGTACACCAGCTGGTTGAGGCCCGGGTTCATCGCGGTGGTGATGTCCTGCGAGTGCCCGTTGTACAGGTACACGCTGCCGCCCGGGGGCTTCATCTTGATGTCGGTGCGGTAGACGACCAGGGAGTAGTCGTTCCACGGGTAGCTGGCGTTGACCACTGCGCCCGTGTACACAGCGTGGTTCTGGTCCTGGTACCAGCGGGCCGCGGCGACACCGCAGTGACCGGCAGTGAGGAAGTAGTACTTGCCGCGCCGCTGAACGTTGAAGCCGACGGAGCATTTGTACTCGCCGCCGAACGTCGCCATACCGCCGCTGATGTACTTCTGCAGCTTGCCGGGCAGCTTCTCCATCGTGATGTTCGAGGCGAGCTGCTTGGTCAGTCCGGTCAGCTTGGTCAGCTTGGTGCCGGTGACCGTGGAGTCGTACGACACCACGACGGTGCCGTCCGGCTTGGTCATCCACGCCGTACCAGGGGTGTTGATCTGGTCGTTCAGCGTCTCGGTGATTGCTTTGGCGGACAGTCGTGGCGGCTTCACCGGGTCCGCCTTGGCCGGTACGGCGGCGGCCAAGGCGAGCGCGGCGGCCGCCATCACGGCCGCAGTACGTCGCAGGGTTTTCATAGTCATCAGCCTTCCGGGGCGTACGGCTCTGATGCGCAAGATGGCAGCAAGAGGACGATCCCCAACCTTAGAGGTGCAAGGGTGCGCCTCCCGAGGCACACCCAGTGGTTCAGTCCAGGCGCAGGGAGTGCAGGACGAACGAGGCGAGTTCGCGGTACGCCTCGGCGTCGTTGAGGCCGGTACGCCGGGCGATGTCGCCGCGCTGGATGGCCTGCATGGTGTGCGCGATCATCTCGGCCGCGAACGCGATGTCGACCTGCCGGAACATCTTGTTGTTGATCCCGTCCTCGATCAACGCCCGGACCCGCTCGGCCGCGATCCGGGTGTTCCGCTCGTACACCGATCGGGCCGGCGCGAACGTCGCCACGTCGTCCAGGAAGGTCCGGCTGGCCGGCCGCAGCGCATCCGCGACAGCGTTCAGGTACGCCGCGATCCGGCGGTCGTGCCGGGTCTGCCGCGCGACCGCGGACTCCACCTGCGCAGTGGCATTCTTGAAGTAGTGCTTGACCACCTCGACGGCGAGCTGCTCCTTGCTCGGCGCCAGCGCGTAGAGGGTCGTCTTGCTGCAGCGCAGCTCGGCGGCCAGGTCGTCCAGGGTGAAGCGGCTGAACCCCTGCTCGAGGAACAGGGACAGGAGCCGGTCGAGGAGCTCGGACTGTCGGCGGGTCCGCCGCCCCGGAACGACTGTTGTCATATTGAGACAGCATAGAACGATACGGAACTATGTGCTTCAGTATCGTTCCTAGTATCATTTTGGCAGCTGTTGAAGAGGGGGTTCCTGATGCCTGTCGACCGACTCCTGCCGACCGACGAATCCATCGACCTGCTCGCCCTGGTCCGGGACCTGTGTGAGCACGAGCTCGCGCCGTACGCCGCCGGCGCCGAGGAGAGCGAGACCTTCCCGAGGGACGCGTTCCGCACCCTCGGCAAGGCCGGCCTGCTCGGCCTGCCGTATCCGGAGCAGTTCGGCGGCGCCGAGCAGCCGTACGAGGTGTACCTGCAGATGCTCGAGGAGATCGCGTCCGCCTGGATGTCGGTCGGCGTCGGCGTCTCCGTGCACACGATGACGTCGTACGGACTGGCGACGTTCGGGACCGACGAGCAGAAGGCCCGGCTGCTGCCTGACATGGTCGGTGGCGAGATGTTGGGGGCCTACGCGTTGTCCGAGCCGCAGGCCGGCTCCGACATCAGCTCGCTCACGACTCGAGCCGTCCGGGACGGCGACTCGTACGTCCTGAACGGGACGAAGGCGTGGATCAGCCACGGCTCGCACGCGGACTTCTACACGACGTTCGCCCGGACCTCGGAGGACCCGAAGCACGGGATCTCCGCGTTCCACGTGCCGGGTTCGGCCGAGGGGCTGAGCTTCGGAGCGCCGGAGCGGAAGATGGGCCTGACCGGCTCGACCACGACGCTGGTCAACTACGACAACGTCCGGATTCCGGCTGCCAACCTGATCGGCGCGGAGGGTGACGGCATGCGGATCGCGTTGTCCGCGCTCGACTCCGGCCGGCTCGGGATTGCCGCCTGTGCGATCGGTCTGGCGCAGGCGGCGCTCGACGTCGCCGCGTCGTACGCGAAGGAGCGTCAGCAGTTCGGGCACGCGATCGCGGACTTCCAGGGGATGCAGTTCCTGCTCGCCGACATGGCGGCCGCGGTCGAGTCCGGGCGGGCGACGTACCTGCATGCCGCGCGCCGGCGTGATCTCGGGCGGACGTTCACCCGCGATGCGGCGATCGCCAAGCTGGTCTGCACGGACGCGGCGATGAAGGTCACCACCGACGCGGTGCAGGTGCTCGGTGGGTACGGTTACACCCGGGAGTTCCCCGCCGAGCGGTACATGCGCGAGGCCAAGGTGACCCAGATCTTCGAAGGCACCAACCAGATCCAGCGACTGGTCATCAGCCGCGAAGTACTCAGGAGCGTGTAGATGAAGTTCAGCCCGTCCGACGTCGTGCTGGTCACCGGTGGTGGTTCCGGGCTCGGAGAGGCGACGGTACGACGGCTTGCCGCCGACGGACTGGGCGTGGTGATCGTCGACCTCCCGTCGTCCCCGGGCAAGACGGTCGCGGACGAGCTGGGCGACCGGGTCGTGTTCGCGCCGACCGACGTCACCGACGAGGCCGGCGTCACGGCCGCACTCGACGCGGCGGCCGGGCTGGGTGAGCTGCGGGTGGTCGTGAACTGTGCCGGTATCGCAACGCCGGGGCGGGTCGTCGGCCGCAAGGGTCCGTTGCCGCTGGCAACGTTCCGGCAGGTGATCGAGGTGAACCTGATCGGCACGTTCAACGTCCTCCGGCTGGCGGCCGAGCGGATGATGGAGCTGCCGGCGGGCGAGGACGGTGATCGCGGCGTCGTGGTGATGACCGCGTCGATCGCGGCGTACGACGGTCAGGTCGGGCAGGCGGCGTACGCGTCGAGCAAGGGCGGGATCGTCGCGCTCACGCTGACCGCGGCGAGAGACCTTGCGGACAAGGGGATCCGGGTCGTCACGATCGCGCCCGGCACGATGGAGACGCCGATGCTCGCCGGGCTTCCGGAGGAGACGCGGACCGTGCTCGAGCAGCAGGTCCCGCACCCGTCGCGGCTCGGCAAGCCGTCGGAGTACGCCGCGCTGGTCCGGCACATCCTCGACAACCAACTGCTGAACGGCGAGGTCATCCGCCTCGACGGCGCGCTGCGGATGCCGCCGCGCTGATGCGCGTTCGCGCGTTGCTGCTGCGGGCGGGTTCGCCGTTCGCGCAGCTGTGGTTCCGCATCCGCAAACCCACGACCTTCGGCGTGAAAGCCCTGCTGCGACAGGCAGACGGCCACTTCCTCGTCGTCCGCCACTCGTACGCCGACACCCGCCGCTGGTCGCTTCCCGGCGGCGGCTACAAACCCACCCGCGAAACCCCCGCGGAGGCAGCTGCCCGCGAGATCCACGAGGAACTCGGCATCGCGCTGCCTGCCGAAGCCTTCACCGTCCTCGACACCACGGTCACGACGCTGGAGGGCAAGCACGACACCTTGACGACCCTCGCAGCCACGGCGGCCGAAGGCACGCTCCGGCTCTCGCCGGAGATCGCCGAGGCCCGCTGGGTCGGCGATCTCGCCGAACTCGGCGAGGCCCCCGTCTCGCAGTGGTTGGTCAGGGCGTTGGCGTCGATCTGAACCAGCGCGCTCCGTGCGCCGGCACGCTGCACTCCAAGCGTCCGTCCGTGCGGTGCGCCGATCCGTCCCACAGGTCGCGTGCCGGACCAGGCCCGGCGAGCGAGTCGAGCGGCACGGACACCTGGCGGACGCTGGAGCCCGTCCAGAAGATCGCCGCATAGGAACAAGCGGCGCCGCGGGCTGTCCAGACGATGAGTTCGCCGTCGTCGACGGGCTCGCGGACGATCTCGCGGCCGTCGTACGACGTGTTGAGGACCTCGGCGAGGGCCGGGTTCGTCAGCAGGGCAAGGGTTTCGGGGGAGGAGGTCGGCAGGTCGCCGCCCATCATCAACGGCGAACGCGCCATCACCCATAACGTGAGCAACGTCTTCTGCTCGTCCAGGGTGAGCCTGCTCGAGCGGTCCTCGCCGCGTTCGGCGCGGATGCCGATGTGGCCGAGCGGCAGCATGTCCGCGTCCGCCCATCCGCCGGTCTGCTGGAACGGCGCCCACCGCGCCAGCCGCGCGAACTGCGCGTACAAGTCCTCCCACCGGTCCCACAGGTCGTCCGAGATCCGCCACAGCTGCGCATTGGCCCGCAGCTGGTCGACGTGATGCGTCGACAGTTGGGTTCCCGGCGACAACGACAGCACGATCTCGCGCCCGGTCCGCTCGATCGCTCGTGCGTACGCCGCGATCTCGCGATCGTGGTACGGCGCCAGCATGTCGTCCGCCTTCACGAAGTCCACACCCCACGCGGCGAACTGCGCCAGCTGAGCGTCGTAGTACGCCTGCGCGCCGGGATGGTCGTGGTTCAGCCCGAGGTTGTCCGGGTTCCACGCACAGACGTGGTCGGGGTCCGCGATCTCCCGCGCCGTCCACTCGGTCCCGAACACCGGCAGGTCGAGCTCGACCGCCCGCCGCGGAATCCCGCGCATGATGTGCAGCCCGAACTTCAGCCCGAGCTCGTGCACCTTCGTGGCCAGCGGTTCGAAGCCGGCGCCGCCGGCGGCCGAGGGGAACCGGAGCGGGGCCGGCAGTTGGCGGCCGTAGTCGTCGAGGACGATCGGCGCGTTCTCGTTGTAGCCGTGCGATCGCGCCGTCGGGTCGTACCACGCGATGTCCACGACCACGGTGTCCCACCCGAACGGCAGCAGCCGATCGTGCATGACCTGTGCGTTCGCGAGGACTTCGTCTTCGGTGACTGTGGTGCCGAAGCAGTCCCAGCTGTTCCACCCCATCGGTGGGGTCCGCGCGGCTACCACTCGGCGAAGGAGCCGTCGTCGTGGCGGAGGATCGGTGAGCGCCAGCGGTGTGGGTTGGCCGCGGCCGCGCGGACTACCTCCTCGTTGACCTCGATCCCAAGCCCAGGACCGGTCGGGCGCTCCACATGCCCGTCGGTGAAGCTGAACACCCGGGGATCCACCAAGTAGTCGAGCAGCTCATTGCCGCTGCCGTACTCGATTCCCAGGCTCTGTTCCTGGATCAGGAAGTTCGGGATGGCGAAGTCGATCTGCAGGCTCGCCGCCAGCGTGATCGGCCCGAGCGGACAGTGCGGTGCCACGCTCACGTCGTACGCCTCGGCCATCGCCGCGATCCGCCGTACTTCGGAGATCCCGCCGGCATGCGAGATGTCCGGTTGTGCGACCGCGATCCCGGTCGTCAGCACATCCCGGAAGTCCCAGCGGGAGAAGAGCCGCTCACCGGTCGCGATCGGAATACTCGTCGACTCGACGACTCGGTGCAGGTCGCGGGCGAACTCCGGAAGCACGGGCTCCTCGATGAACATCGGCAGCAACGGCTCGAGCAACGGCAGCACCTGGCGGGTGGCCGCCGTACTGAAGCGGCCGTGGAAGTCGAGGGCGATGTCGACACCGTCACCCAGTGCGTCGCGCAGCGCCTCGACTCTGCTGACCGCGGCGCGGAGCTGTGCGGCCGACGGGATCGGCGGCAGTGCCTCGGAGAGATTGAGCTTGAGCGCGGTGAATCCCTTGGCCACCCTGGCGTGTGCCTCGTCGACGAGCTGGGCGTTGTCGCGGCCGTGTACCCAGGTGTACATCCGGACCTTGTCCCGCACCGGACCACCGAGCAGCTCGTGCACCGGGACGTCGTGGAATCGTCCCTTGATGTCCCACAAGGCCTGGTCGATTCCCGCCAGCGCACTCGAGAGCACCGGCCCGCCACGGTAGAAGCCGCCCTTGGCCATGACCTGCCAGTGTTCCTCGATCCGCAGTGGATCGGTGCCGACGAGCTGCTCCATCAGCGCTGTCACGGCGCCTTGGACCGCCTCGGCCCGGCCCTCGACGATCGGCTCGCCCCAGCCGCTGATGCCTTCGTCGGTGTCGATGCGCAGGAACTGCCAGCGCGGCGCCACCAGAAACGTCTCGTACCCGACGATTTTCACACTGCCTCATTCGGTCGAAGGTCCGTGCCGGCCAGGAGCGCGGCGACAAGCTGATCGGTCTGCCGGAGCACCAGGGCGGCAGCGCCGGACGCCCCGGCTCGCACGCCGAGATCGAGTTGCGCGGCGACCACTTCGGCGTCGCGGGTCAGCGCCATCGCGGAGCGGCGGAGCGTGGCCCGGATCGGCTCCAGGATGAGATCGCCGGTCCGGGCGAGCTCGCCGCCGATGATGATCAGGCCGGGGTTGAGCAGGTTGCAGATGTTCGCGAGCACCCGTCCGGTCACCTCACCGGCCGCGCGCAACGCGCGCACGGTGTCCGGGTCGCCGGCCTGCGCCGATGCGAGGAGTTGGTCGATGTCGTCCAGGTGCAGGGTGTCGAGCACGGCGTTCAGCGACGCGTATTGCACCAGGCAGCCGCGGTTCCCGCACGGGCACTGCGCGCCGGCCGGGTCAGCCGAGATGTGACCGGCCTCGCCGCCACCGCCGCGCGAGCCGCCGTGATGAAGGTTGCCGTCGACAAGCAACCCGGCGCCGATCCCTGTCGACAACCCGAGGAACAGCACGTCCCGCTCACCCCGCCCGGCGCCCCAGGTGAACTCGGCGACCGCCTCGAGCCGGGTGTTGTTGTCGACCAGCAGCGGTACGTCGAGAAGGCGCCCGAACTCGGCCGATACGTTCACCCCTGCCCACGCCTGCCCCGGCAACGACGGGCCGACCACGCCCGTCTGCAGATCGAGCGGACCCGGTACGCCGATGGCGACGCCGAGCAGTGCGCTGCGATCAACCCCGGTCTGTGCGAGCAAGGTGTCGAGCAGGCCCACGCCGGCCGTGAGGCGCTCCTGCCAAGGCGTGTCCCGGTCCACGCTGACGCCATCGCTGGCGAGCGTCCTGCCTGCGAGATCGGTGACGTGGCACCAGACGCGTTCGAGGGTGAAGTCGAGACCGGCAGCCGCGCCGGCCGCCGGATTGGCCTGCAGGAACCCACGGGCACGGCCGTCGACCTCGGAGGCGTCGATGCCGGCCCGGGCCACTTGGTCGCCGACCGCCTCGATCACGACGCCGCCGGTGATCAGGTCGGCCACGATCGTCGACACGGTCGTCCGCGACACCCCGCAGATCCGCGCCAGCTCGGCCCGGTGCAGCGCCCCGTGCTCCATCAGGGCGGACAGCATCCGTTCGGAGTTGGTACGCCGCAGCGCGCGCAGTGATCCGGTGTCCTTCGCAGTCACGAGGACGAGTATCGGCGGAACGGCGTACGGACGTCAACAAAACGGACATAGTGCGTTCATACTCTTGACACAAACACGGAAGTGCTCGAACAATTTCGCCCACAGTCCGGGAATCGACCCGGGCCCGGCGACGTGGATCAACGACATGGACGCTGTGGGGAACGCGAGTGCGCCGCTGCTGGTGGTCACCGGCGGGCTGGGGCGGGTGGCGACGGTTTTGCTGCCGTGGCTGCGCACGACCTACCGGCTACGGCTGGTCGATCGAGCACCTGCCGACGGTGTCGTCCGGACCGACATCGGCGACCCCGAGGCGGCGTACCGGGCGCTCGAGGGAGCGGACGCGGTCCTGCATCTGGCCGGAAACGGCAGCCCTTGGCAGACCTGGGACAGCGTGTACGCCGCCAACGTGCGGACCACCCAGATCGTGCTCGAGGCTGCCGCGGCGCACGCCGTACCGAAGCTGGTCCTCGCGAGCTCGCTGCATGTGATGGGCGAGTACAACCGACCGGCGCACTGGCCGGTCGATCCGCGCCTCGATCCGCGACCGTGCTGTCCCTACGGGCTCGGCAAGGTCGTGCTCGAAGCGCTCGGGCGGACGCATGGGGAGCGGATGGGGGCATCGGTCACCTGTCTGCGGCTCGGTCTGACCGGCTGGCCGCTGACCGAGCGGCGCTACCTGGGGCAGTGGCTGTCCGACGACGACGCCGGCCGGCTGGTGCTCGCAGCGCTGCAGAGCAAGGAGCGGTACGGCGCGCATTTCGGGGTGTCGGCGAACACCCGGGACCACTGGGACATCGCCTCGGCCCGGCACGAGCTCGGGTATCGGCCCGAGGACGACAGCGAAGTGTTCGCAGACCGGGCCGGACCCTCCTCCGGCCCGGTCTGCCGACTCTTCGAAACCGAGACTTCAGATTGAGAGGTTGGCCATGACCACAACGAACTCAGGGCTCTCCCGCCGCCGGTTCCTGGCGCTCGGCGGCGTGGCGGCCGGCGGTGCCCTCACGGTGGGCTGTTCGCCCGCGTCCTCCACGAACACTCCGGTCGCGACCGGCACCGGATCCAAGGCCAAGGGTGCCGTGACCGTGATGTCACAGTCGGGAGAATTCGGGCCGAAGGAGGCCAAGGCGGCCTCGCAGGCGCTCGGCCTGACCGTCAAGACCGTCGAGTACGACCTGACCAAGCTGACCGCGATGCTTGCCAGCGGCAACCCACCCGACGTGGTCCGGGGCATGGGCGCCACCGATACGGCGTACCTCGCAGCCCGGCAGGTCGCCGAGGATCTCGATCCGTACTTCGCGAAGAGCACGCTGATCCAGGCCGACGACATCGACCCGGTGAACGACCTGTGGCGGTTCGACGGGCAGAAACAGGGCGCCGGCCCGCGGTACGGGTTCGCGAAGGACTACTCGCAGGACGCCATGCTCTGGTACAACTCCGCACTGTTCGACGCTGCGAAGGTTGCGCATCCGAGCTCGGCCGAGCCGCTGTCGTTCGACGAGCTGCTCGACCTCGGCAAGAGGCTCACGAAGCGGCAGGGTGCCAAGGTGAGCGCCTACGGCCTGAACGCGAACGGGCTCAGCGTCTTCATCACGCTCTGCGGGATGACTGCCTCCGCGGGCGGCAGGGTGCTCGCCGACGACCTCGCATCGGTCGATCTGAGCAGCCCGGAGGCGCTGCGCGCGATCACCTGGTACCTCGACTACGCGAAGGCCGGTATCGGCCCAACTGTGCTCAACCCGGATCCGAACGGCTGGGACGGTCCGACGTTCCAGGCAGGCCGGATGGCGATCGCGACCGACGGCTACTGGTTCGGCGGTGTGTTCAGCGCCGACGCGAAGAACGCGAAGCTCGCGCATCTGCTGCCGGCGCCGCAGTTCGGCACCGGCGCGCGGATCAGCCCGTGCTACGGCGCGACCGGGCTCTGGATGCCGAAGGCCGGCAAGAACAAGGACGCGGCCTGGGCGGTGATGGAGTGGTTCCTGGCCGGCGACCCGGCCAAGGCGCGGGCGAAGGGCGGCTGGGGGATCCCGCCGCTGAAGTCGCTGCAGAAGCTGATGCCGCAGACGCAACCGTTCCAGAAGGAGGCGTACGAGGTCCAGTCGGCAGAGCAGAAGTACTTCTCGGTGATGACCTTCACCCCGTACCTGCGGCTGGACGCGATCGACGGCATCATCGGCCGTGAGTTGCCCAAGGCAATCAAAGGTACGACGTCGCCCGCGCAGTTCGCGGACACCGTGATGAGCCAGGTCAACACGCAGCTCGCCGATGGAAAGAAGCGCTTGCGGTGAGTGTCCTGACCGAGGTACGCCGTCCTGCCGCGCCGGCTGCCGTGGACCGGCGGAAGAAGCCGCCCGGCCTGCGGAAGGCGCGGACGTTCTACCTGTTCGTCGCACCGTGGATCATCGGGTTCGTGGCGCTGACGGTGTTCCCGCTCGGGTACGCGTTCTGGCTCAGCCTGACCGACTCCGACGGACTGTCGCCGCGGACCCATTTCGTCGGCTTCGAGAACTACGTGGCGATCTTCCACGACCCGCTGACCCTGAGCTCGCTGGGCAGGACCGGGCTGTTCGCGCTGGTCACAGTGCCGCTGTCGATCTTTGCCGGGTTGCTGCTCGCGGTGATGCTGAACCAGCCGATCAAGGGCAGGGGACTGCTGCGCGGGCTCATCTACCTGCCGGCCGTGGTTCCGCCGGTGGGTGCGGCGCTCACGTTCCGGTTGATCTTCGACCGCGATGCCGGCGCGGCGAACGGCGTACTGAGCGGGCTCGGGGCGAATCCGATCACCTGGCTGGTCGATCCGAACGTGCGTTATGTGCTGTACGCGCTGGTGGTGTGGGGATGTGGCGGATCGATGATCATCTCGCTGGCCGGCCTGCAGGACATTCCGCGTGAGTTGCTCGAAGCGGCTCAGGTCGACGGGGCGTCGTACTGGCAGTCGTTCACGCGGATCACTGTGCCGTTGCTGTCCCCGGTGATCCTGTTCCAGGTGATCACCGGGGTGATCGGATCGCTGCAGTCGTTCGCGCCCTTGCTGTTGTCGTCGGGGTCGCTGAGCGGCGCGGGGACGGTGCCACAGGGCAACTACCTCTACATGATCCACGTGTTCGCGCAGTACTTCAGCGCATCCCGCTTCGGCTATGCGTCGGCGATGTTGTGGATGCTGTTCGCGGTGATCCTGCTGGTCACGCTGCTGATCATCAAGGTGAGCGCCCGGACCGTCTTCTACACCGTCGAGCCGGAGGGGAAGAAATGACCCGGACCTACCGGTGGGCGCTCTCCATCGTGCTGCTGGCTGTCGTTCTCGTGATGCTGAGTCCGATCCTGTGGCTGGTGTCGACGTCGCTGAAGTCGCCGGCCGAGATGGCGTCGTTCCCGCCTTCGTGGTGGCCATCGGCACCGCGGTTCGCCAACTACACCGATGCGATCAGCCAGGTGAACTTCATCGGCGCGACGCAGAACTCGCTCACGATCGCGTTCATCAGTACCTCCTTGACCACCTTGAGCTCGGCCTGGGTCGGATTCGGGTTCGCGCGGCTGACGGCGCCGGGGAAGAAGCAGTTGTTCGTCGTGCTGCTCGCGACCATGATGCTGCCGGGGATTGTGACGCTGGTTCCGACGTACCTCATCTTCGCGAAGCTGCACATGGTCAACACCTACTGGCCCTGGGTGGCGTGGGGGCTCGGCGGGAGCGCGTTCCTGATCTTCTTGTTCCGCCAGTTCTTCGCCGGCATCCCTCGCGAAATGGAGGAGGCCGCGATCATCGACGGCTGTGGGTACGTCGGGATCTTCTGGCGGATCTTCCTGCCGCAGTCGTGGCCGGTGATCGCGGCCAGTGTGATCCTCTCGTTCACCCACGCCTGGGGCGACTTCGTCGGACCCGCGATGTTCCTCAGCCAGGACAGTACGACGCTCGCCGTCGCGATGGCCACCGGCTACGTCAACGACAAGGGCCTCCCGATGAACAACCTGGTCGCGGCCGGCGCCGTCATGTACGTCCTGCCGGTCCTGGTCCTCTTCCTGTTCATGCAACGCCGCTTCGTCAGCGGCTTCTCCACGTCGGGCATCAAATAGCGAGGAAGTCACCGCGGCAGGGAGGGGATCGGCTTGACCGGGTCGAAGAGGTCGGCGCCTTGGATTTGCTGATGGGGGCCCGACCGGATGAGGTCGAGGCCCGGCCAGTTGTTGATGGAGCAGACGGTGTACGGGACGTGGACCGGCCACGACTGGTTGTCGGCGCGGAGGTGGATGACGTACTCGCGGGCCTCGTCCTGGCAGCTGGCTGGTTGCGGGGCCGGACGTGGCGTGGAGGCGTTGAGGAGTTGGTCGGCCAGCGCCAGAGCCTTGTCGGACTGGACCTCCGAGCCGGCGATCAGCGAACCGTTCCAGTACTCGCAGATCGAGGCCGCGGTGATCTGGGCCGTCGGCTTGCCCGTCGGTCCGTCGGCGGGCTGCCGGGCGGTGCAGCCGTAGTAGTCCGTGTTGGTGATGGGCCGGGCTGAGCCGAGGATCGTTCGGCGGAGCACGTCGTCCTTCGTCAGTACGCTGAGCTTCACGCCGCCGACTACGCGGGTCTCCTCGGTCCAGCCACCGTCGTACCGCTTGATGCCTGGCGCCTGGACGTCGTTGAACCACAGGTATGGCTGCCGCCGAGCCAGCGGGAGTACGGCCGTGTTGCAGGTGTAGACCTTGCTGGCCGGCCAGCCGTTCAGCCGCCCGATGGTGGGAACTGCCGAGTTGCCGAGGAAAGTGCACGGCGCCGGTCCGGACACGTACTGCGTCCAGCGCGCCGGAACCTGTACCTGGACTGTCCTGAAGGACTCCCATCGCCAACCGGTTTGCGGGTTCTGGGCGATCTGCGGATCGGTGCGCAGTTCAAGGTGGGTTGCGGTGATCGCGGTCGCGACGGCTGCCGCGGCGATGACGACGGCGCCGATCGTGCGGCCGGTGCGGCGGCGGCGTAGGCGGGTGTGGACTCCGGCCAGGAGGCGGTCGTCCGATGGGGCGTCCGCCGCGTGCTTCGACAGGCTGTCGGCGATGAGTTGTTCGGAGCGGTCCATCAGTGCTTGACCTCCTCGGTGGTGATGGTGGTGCGCAGCCTCGCCAGGGCGCGGTGGATCTGGGAGCGGACGGTGGCGGGTGAGCAGTCCAGGATCACGGCGATCTCGGCGTCCGGGAGGTCCTCGTAGTAGCGCAGTACGACGGCTGCTCGTTGCTTGGCGGGCAAGGTGGCGCACAGTGCCCACACCGCGTCGTGCTCTGCCTGTGCGGCCGCATGGTCCGGGCTTGTCGTGCCGGTGCCGACTTCCTCGGCGGGAGTCTCCCGGCGGAAGAAGCGGCGCCAGCGGGAGATGTCGGCGTTGACGATGGACCGCCGTACGTAGGCCTCCGGATCCTGGACGCGACAGATCTTGGTCCACTTGGAGTACGCCGCGATCAGCGCGTCCTGGACTGCTTCCTCGGCGCGGTTGTGGTCGCGCGTGACGAGGTACGCGAACCGCAGCAACGCCGCACCCCGCTGAGCGACCCAGTCGTCGAAGTCGGGTGACTCCATCCGGCACCTCCCACCCTGATCACGTCGCGGAGGGCCGGAACGTTGCAAACCTCAGTCGGGCTCGGGAAGAGTCGGTGTCGGCAGGGCCAGCTTCTCGTCCGGTTTCGCCGCCAGTACGTCGTTCACGTACGAGCGGGCCGCTTCCATCGTGTCGACCTCATGGCCGGCCTGTTCGGACAGGAACCAGCGGTGTTCGAGAACCTCGTGGAACACCTCGGCGGGTTCGAGCTTGCGGTTCAGGTCGCGGGGGACCGAGCGGACGACTGGTTCGAAGACCTCGGTCAGCCACTGGTGGGCGACGATCTCCTCGTCCTCGTTCTGCTGGTCGGTGGCGGCGGCGAACGCGTCCAGGTCGTTGAGCAGCCGGCGCGCCTGGTTCTCCTCGACGTCCAACCCGGTGAGTCGGAGCAGTCGACGCGAGTGGTGGCCCGCGTCCACGACCTTCGGCTGGATGCGGACCTGGCTGCCGTCCCAGTCGGTGATGATGTCGATCTCGGCGACGTCGAAGCCGAGCTCGTTCAGTCGCCGGATCCGCGAGTCGAGCCGGTGCATCTCGTCGTTGGCGAACTCCTCCGGTGCGGTCAGCTCGGCCCACAGCGCCTCGTACCGCTTCTGGATCGACTCGACTGTCTCCTGCGGGTCGATGGACTCGTCGAGCAGACCGCCCTCCTGCAGGTCGAGCAGTTCGCCGAACAGGTTGATCTCCGCGGTGTACAGATCGTGCGCCCGCTGCCCGTCGGAGATGTCCTGGTGCAGCTCACCGGTCTCGGCATCCACCAGGTACGCCGCGAACGCGCCGGCATCCCGTCGGAACAGGGTGTTGGACAGCGAGCAGTCGCCCCAGAAGAACCCGAGCAGGTGCAGCCGAACGATCAGCGCGACCAGTGCGTCGATCAGCCGGTTGACCGTGTCGGGCCGGAGCGTGCTGGAGAACAGCGCGCGGTACGGCAGGGAGAACTGCAGGTGCCGGGTGATCAGGATCGAGTCGATCGGCTCGCCGTCGCGGTCGACCCGGTCGGTGATCACACCGACGGGCTCGACGGAGGGCGCCTCCAGGCGTTCGAGGTCGCGGAGCAGCCGGTACTCGTGCATCGCCAGATGCTCGAGGACCTCTTTGATTGCGTACACCGTGCCGTTGACCCGGACGAAGCGGACGACGTGCCGCGAGATACCGCGCGGCAGCGCGACCAGCTGGTCCTCGGGCCAGTCCTCCAGCGGGACGTCCCAGGGGAGCGACAGCAGGCCGGTGTCCGGGCGGGTGGCGACGAATCGGGGCACGGCTCCCAGTCTGTCAGGAATCCTGAGGGTTCAGCGAGGTACGCAAGTGCTTGCAAATTCTTGCGTGATTGGGCGTACAGTTTGCGCTATGACACGACGACTTGCAGAGGTGGCCAAGAAGGTCGGGGTCAGCGAAGCCACCGTGAGCCGCGTCCTGAACGGGAAGCCCGGGGTGTCCGAGGCGACCCGTGAAGCGGTGCTCACCGCACTTGATGTCCTCGGGTACGAGCGCCCCACGCAGCTGCGCGGTGATCGCGCCCGGCTGGTCGGTCTGGTCCTGCCCGAGTTGCAGAACCCGATCTTCCCCGCGTTCGCCGAGGTCGTCGGCGGCGCGCTCGCGCAGCAAGGTTTCACGTCCTTGCTCTGCACCCGGACGGTCGGTGGCGTGTCCGAGGCCGACTACGTGGATCTGCTCCTCCAGCAGCAGGTGTCCGGGGTAGTGTTCGCCGGCGGTTTCTACGCCCAGGCGGACGCGCCGCACCAGCACTACGAGCTGATCCAGGAGCGCAAGCTGCCGACCGTGCTGGTCAACGCGGCGGTCGACCACCTCGGGTTCCCGCAGGTCTCGTCGGACGACTACGTCGCTGCGGAGATGGCGATCGGGCACCTGCGAGCGCTCGGTCATATGCGGATCGGGATGGTGCTCGGTCCGCGTGACCACATCCCCTCGCGGCGGAAGCTCGAGGCGTACCTCGCTGCGGACGAGGCCGATCCGAAGCTGGTCGAGCACACGATGTTCTCGCTCGAGGGCGGGCACGCGGCCGCGACCCGGCTGGTGAACTCCGGCGTCACCGGCATCGTCTGCGCGAGCGACATCCTCGCGCTCGGTGCGATCCGCGCCGTACGCCGAGCCGGCCTGAGCGTGCCGGGCGAAGTCTCGGTGATCGGGTACGACGACTCGGCGATGATGAACTGCACCGACCCACCGCTCACCACCGTCCGCCAGCCGATCGACGCGATGGGCCGCGCCGCGGTCGACATGCTGGTCGCCCTGATCGAGCGCGCTGTCGTACCCGCCGACGAACTGCTCTTCGAGCCCGAGCTGGTCGTCCGCGCCTCTACCGCACGAGCCCGGATCTAGACGTAACCCAGTACCACGGCAGCCGCTGACCGCTCTGGTCGGCGGCTGCTGTCGTTTGTCGTCTAGCCGGCAATCTCCCATGAGAAGTCACGTTTTTGCAATGTCAGATCGAAGTATTGCGATCATGCGTCCAGTTCCCTACGGTGTCCACACGATCCGAGGGAGAGGGTGGAAATGACGACAACGCGCCGCGGGCTCAGCCTGCTGCTGGTTGCGGGACTCGGGCTGGTGGCCGCGTCCTGCGGGTCGGACGACGGAAACAAACCGGCCGCTGGGGGAGCGTCGGACGGGCCGGTGACGATCACGGTCGGCTGCGAGCCGCCGAAGAGCAATCCGAAGGAGCGCGAGGCCTGGGAGGCGGATGTCGCCACGTTCCAGAAAGCGCACCCGAACATCACCGTGCAGGGCAAGGACGCGTTCCCCTGCATCAACCCCGACACGTTCCAGGCGAAGCTGGCCGGCGGGACGCAGGAGGATCTCTTCTACGTCTACTACACCGACGTCCGGAAGATCATCGAGAAGAAGCAGGCCGCCGACATCAGCCAGTACGTCGGCACCGTCGGTGCGGTCAAGGATCTGCGTCCGGACGTGATGGGCGTGTTCAAGGACGGCGACAAGACGTACGGCCTGCCGCGCAACAACTACAACATGGGCCTGGTCTACAACCGGAAGCTGTTCACGCAGGCCGGTCTGGACCCGGCCAACCCGCCGAAGACGTGGGAAGAGGTCCGCGACGCGGCGAAGAAGATCGCGGCGCTCGGCCCGGGGTACGTCGGGTACGGCGAATACTCCGCCGGCAACACGGGCGGATGGCACTTCGCGGCCGAGTTGTACGCCCGCGGCGGGTCGATGGTGAGCGACGACGGGAAGACCGCGGCGTTCAACAGCGACGAGGGCAAGGCGGTTCTCGAGAACCTGAAGAAGATGCGTTGGGACGACAACTCCATGGGCACGAAGCAGCTGCTCCAGTGGGAGGACCTGATGCGGATGATGGGCGGCGGCAAGCTCGGGATGATGGTCGGTGCGCCCGATGTCGTGCAGTCGGTCAACAACGACTTCAAGGGCAAGTTCGACGACTACGGCGTCACCGCCGTACCGGAGTCGGACGGGAAGTCGTCGCTGAGCGGTGGCGACGGGTACATGTTCAACCCGAAGGCGTCGCCGGAGAAGATCAAAGCGGGTCTGCAGTGGCTCGAGTTCCACGAGCTCACGCCGGGCAAGGGGCAGTTCGACTACGCCCGGTCGAAGGAGCAGGGTCGCCCGGTCGGTCTGCCGATCCCGGACCTGTACGGAACCAGTGCCCCAGGCAACGAGATCACCGCGTTGCGCAAGCAGTACGCAACGGTCCCGGTCGACAACTTCGCGCCGTACGTCGCTGCCCAGGGCAACATCACCAACAAGCTCGAACCGCCCAAGGCGCAGGAGCTCTACGCCGTCCTCGACGTAGCGATGTCCGCCGTCCTCACCCGCAAGGACGCCGACATCAACAAGTTCCTCTCCGACGCCGAAGGCAAGGCCAACAAGATCCTCGCGAAGAACACGTGATGGATGACAAAACCACAAGCACCCGCCGTCCTCGCTCCGCGGGGACGGCGGGTGGTGTGGGAACAGCTGTGGAGGATCTGCAGGTGGGTTGGGGGTCCGAGAGCCGGCCGGTGGAGTGGCACGAACCTCCGACCCCTGACGGTGCCGGAGCTCTGCGGAGAGCGTTCGGCCGGAACCTGACGGCGTACGGGTTTCTCTGTGCGGCCTTGATCTGCTTCGCCTTGTTCTCCTGGTATCCGATGGTTCGGGAAGTTGTGCTGAGTTTTCAGCAAAACAACTTCGTGGATCCGGGAGTCTGGGTCGGGTTCGACAACTTTCGTACGGTCATTGCGGACCCGGCGTTCCGGTCTGCGTGGTTGAACACGGCGGCCTTCAGCGGGTTGGCGCTGGTGATCGGGTACGCCGTGCCGTTCGTGCTCGCCGTCGTGCTCAATGAGTTGAAGCATGCGAAGGCGTACCTGCGGTTCGTCGTGTACCTGCCGGTGATGCTTCCGCCGGCGGTCGCCGTACTGCTGTTCAAGTGGTTCTACGACCCGGGCGCAGGCCTCTTCAACCAGGCGCTCGACGTCGTACACATTCCGCCGTTGAGCTGGCTGGACTCGACGAGTACGGCGCTCATCAGCCTGGTGATCGTGTCGACCTGGATGAACCTCGGCACCGGCACGCTGATCTACCTCGCCGCGCTGCAGAGCATCCCCGGCGATCTGTACGAGTCCGCGGAGCTCGACGGCGCGGGCCTGTTCCGGCGCGTCTGGCACGTGACGATCCCGCAGACCAAGCTGATCCTGCTGGTGATGCTGCTCCTGCAGATCGTCGCGACGATGCAGGTCTTCATCGAGCCGTACCTGCTGACCGGCGGCGGCCCGGAGAACGCGACCGTGACGGTCGCCTACCTGATGTACCAGTACGCCTTCAACTTCGGCGACTTCGGCGGCGGTTCCGCACTCGGCCTGATGCTGATGATCGTCCTGCTGGTCTTCTCCACGGTCTACCTGCGTGTGTCGCGCGAGGAGGACGCCCGATGAGGACCTTGGTCTCACCGCTCGCTCTCCGCACGCCGCGCGGCCGGGTCATCTACTGGACGATCCTGACGGTGACGGTCGTCGGGTTCACCGGCGCGTTCGTGTTCCCGCTCTACTGGATGGTGACGGGCGCGCTCAAGTCACCTGACGAGCTCGCGCAGATTCCGCCCAGCTTCTTCCCGAAACACTTCGACCTGCACGTGTACGTCGACGCGTGGGAGCAGCTCCAGCTCGGAGTCTTCCTGAAGAACACCGTGCTGTACGCCGGTGGCGCGTGGCTGTTCACGCTCGCGGTCGACGTCAGCGCGGCGTACGCGTTGTCGAAACTGCGGCCGATCTTCGGGAAGCTGGTGCTCGGCGCGATGCTGGCGACGCTGATGATCCCGCCGATGGTGCTGCTGCTGCCGACGTACCTGGTTGCGAAGGACCTGCCGATCTTCCACGCGAACCTACTGAACACTCCGTGGGCGATTTGGTTGCCGGCGGCAGCGAACGGCTTCTTCGTGTTCCTGCTGAAGCGGTTCTTCGACTCGATCCCCCGCGAGCTGCTGGAGGCCGCGGAGATCGACGGCGCCTCACCCGCGAGGATCCTCTGGTCGATCGTCCTGCCGGTCTCCCGCCCGATCATCGGCGTCGTGTCGATCCTGTCCGTGGTCACGGTCTGGAAGGACTTCGTCTGGCCCCTCCTGGTCCTCCCGGAGACCGACAAGATGTCCATCAGCGTAGGTATCGCCTCCCTATCGGCCCAAATGCCCCAGAACGTCCTCATCGCGTCGCTGGTAATCGCCAGCCTGCCCACAATCCTGGTGTTCTTCATCTTCCAACGCAGCATCATGGCCGGCCTCACGGCCGGAAGCCTCAAAGGTTAAGGAGATTCGATGGCCGACGAATGGTGGCGCGGAGCTGCGATTTATCAGGTCTATCTGCGGAGTTTTGCCGATGGCAACGATGATGGGGTCGGGGATCTGGCCGGTTTGCGTGCCAAGTTGGCGTATTTGGCCGAGCTTGGGGTGGACGCTATCTGGTTGAACCCGTGGTATCCGTCTCCGATGGCTGACGGTGGATACGACGTGGCCGACTACCGGGCGATCGACCCGGCGTTCGGGACGTTGGCGGAGGCCGAGGCGTATATCGCGGAGGCGCATGCGCTGAACATCCGGACGATCATCGACATCGTGCCGAACCACGGCTCCGACCAGCAGGACTGGTTCGTCGAGGCCCTGCGCGCCGGCCCGGGGTCGCCCGAGCGCGAGCGGTTCCTGTTCCGGGCCGGCCGGAACGATGGTCCGCCCAACGACTGGCAGTCGATCTTCAACGGGCCGGCGTGGACTCAGGTGGAAGACGGTGAGTGGTACTTGCACCTGTTTGCGCCCGAGCAGCCCGACTTCAACTGGCGGAACCCGGAGGTTGTCGAGGAATTTCACGACATCCTCCGGTTCTGGCTGGATCGCGGCGTCGACGGGATCCGGATCGACAGTGCCGCCGTCCTGTTCAAGGACCTGGACAGCGTCGAGGAGTCGTACACCGACCACGACGAAGTACACGAGGTCTATCGCGGCTGGCGGCACCTCACCGATCAGTACGACGGACGCTTCCTCGTCGGCGAGATGTGGATGCCGGACCAGGAACGCTTCGCGCTGTACCTGCGGCCGGACGAGATGCAGACCGCGTTCAACTTCGACTTCCTGTCGCGTCCGTGGGAGGCCGACGAGCTCCGCGCCTCCATCGACCTCACCCTCTCGACCCACGTGCCGATCGGAGCGCCCCCGACCTGGGTGCTGTCGAACCACGACGTCACCCGCCCGGTGACGAAGTACGGCCGCCCCGACACGTCGTTCTCCCACCAGGACCGCAAGCACGGGATGCAGACCGATCTGGTGCTGGGCGAGCGCCGGGCCCGCGCGGCCGCCCTGCTCGCCATGGCGCTTCCCGGAAGCCTCTACGTCTACCAGGGCGAAGAGCTCGGGTTGCCAGAGGTTGAGGACCTGCCGGACGAGCTGTTGCAGGACCCGATCTTCGCCCGCTCGGGAGGCACGGACCGGGGGCGGGATGGTTGCCGAGTGCCCCTACCTTGGTCCGGCAAGGAACCGCCCTTCGGCTTCGGTGCGGGTACGCCGTGGCTCCCGCAGCCGGCGGACTGGAAGAACCTGACGGTCGAATCCCAGCACGACGACCAGAACTCGATGCTGGCCCTGTACCGCACCGGCCTACGGATCCGACGCGAACTGCTCGGGGACGGAACGCTCACCTGGATGGACTCCCCACCCGACGTCCTCAGCTTCCAGCGCGAGACCCTCACCTGCATCACCAACCTGAGCGCCGACCCGATCGAGCTGCCGTCGCACGAGGAGGTGCTGCTGAGCAGCATCCCCCTCGACAACGGCAAACTCCCAACCGACGCAACCGCCTGGATCAGATGAGGCGGTTCAGGTGGACGGCTTCCACGGTCGTACGTCGAGCCGGCCCCAACCATCGCGACGGCCTGCGACCTGGGCGTCGATCAACTCGGCGATCCACCGGGCACGGTCGCGCAACGACTCGGGCACCCCGGACTCGTTTGCGGCCGTGAAAAAAGCCGCCGGAATGCGAGCACGGAGATGTTGTACGCGGCCGATCGCCCGGTCGCGCGTCATCCCCAGGCGTGCTCCGGCGGCCGCCCAGGGGCCGCCATCGGTTTGGTACTTCATACCCGGTGCAGCGGACAATGCCTGGCAGAGGTCTTCTTGGTGAAGCCGCCGCCAGCGTCCGTCCTGGTCCTGGATGCGGTCGTATCGTCGGGAGACGAGCACTTCGTAGCGGTCGGTCGTCAACACCTCGGTCGCCGCGGCGGGGAGGCCGCAGAGCTGAGCTGCGCGCAGGCAGAGGTGTTCGTTCAGGTGATGCCCTTCGTAGTTCGGCATCGACGACTTGAGGATGTGAGTCGTCGGCGTCGAGTCGCACGGGACGCCCCAACGCCCATCCGGTGAACGGAAGAGTGCGATCTTGCTCTGTGCTCCGGCCAGACTCCACCGGCCGGCGTTCCGGCCTGGATCCCAGCTCTCCGGACTCCGCGCGAGGTCAGTGAGAGTACGCCCGATCGCCTCGTCGTCGAGCCACTCGATCTCACCCTGGCGGCTCGCGTCGTCGCAGTCCGATGTCATCGGCAAGATCTGTACGGCGCCCGCGGCGTCACGGCCGATGTGGCCGAGCAGGGCGAACGGGTTGTTCGCGGACACGCCGTACTTGCGGCCCAGCCGTTGGAGTGCGGGTTCGCTGTCGGGCAGTAGGCCGGAGATGAAGGCGAGAACCCGCTTGTTCGGGTGCGCCTTCCGCTTTCGGCATGGACAGCGACAACGGCACGCTCAACGGCCGGCTCCGATAGGTGTCGTCGTACTCGAACGAGAGGTTGCCATGCGCGTTCTGGTGCAGGGTGCCGACCCGGACACCGTCCAGGTACGTGGCGAGCTGGTCTTCAGCCGTCGACGGCTCGCCGGTGTTCCGGCTCGCGCGCGGTCAGGGGGCTGAAGACCTCTTCCCAAGCGGTCTCGGTCGGATCCTCGGTCGCAGCGTCGTCGTCGCTGACCAGCAGCGTAAGTCCGGCCGCGGCGAGAGTGTTCAGAACGAGTTGCAGTTCGAGACGTGCGTGGCCGCGTTCCAGTCGAATGAGCCACTCGCGGGAGACTCCGGCTTCCCGGGCAAGCTGTTCCTGTGTCAGGCGACGCCGTGCCCGCGCCTGGCGCACGGCGGCGCCGAGGTCGTGTGCGCTACGGATCTCCATCGGCGCTCCCTGCGTGTGGTCGTACGGCCACATTAGCAGATGTTGCAGTACGACCACAAAGATGGGGGTGGTCGTACTGCAACACTCATCGCTTATGTGAGCGAACGGAACCGACGCAGCCGTAGGCTGTTGGATACGACGAAGACCGAGCTGAAGGCCATCGCGGCCCCGGCCAGCATGGGGTTCAGCAGGCCGGCGGCGGCGAGCGGCAGTGCCAACACGTTGTAGGCGAAGGCCCAGAACAGGTTGCCCTTGATCGTGCGCAACGTGCTGCGGGACAGCCGAATGGCATCCACAGCCGCCCGCAAATCGCCGCGTACCAACGTCAGATCGCTTGCTTCGATCGCTACGTCGGTGCCGGTGCCCATGCTCAGGCCGAGGTCGGCCTGGGCGAGGGCGGCCGCGTCGTTGACGCCGTCACCGATCATCGCGACCACGCGACCCTCGTCCTGCAGCTTCTTCACCGCGTCGACCTTGCCGGCCGGGAGTACTTCGGCGATCACGTCGTCGATCCCGACCTCGCCGGCAACCTTCAGCGCAACTGCTTCGTTGTCGCCGGTCAGCAGCACCGGCCGCAGACCCAGCTCGCGCAACTGAGAGATCGCCTGCACCGACGTCGGTTTCACGGTGTCCGCAACAACCAGCACGGCCCGCGCAACCCCGTCCCAGCCGACCGCAACCGCCGTACTGCCTTCCGCCTCAGCATGTTCCTTCGCGTGGGCGAGTTCGGAGGGCAGGTGCTGGCTCCACTCCTCCAGCAAGCGAGTCCGCCCGACGAGTACGGCGTGCCCGTCGACGATCCCTTGCACCCCAAGACCTTCGACGTTCCCGAAGTCCTCGACCTCAGGCAGCTTCCCGGCGGTTGATGCAGCCCGGGCGACGGCCTGCGCGATCGGGTGCTCCGACGAGTGCTCCAGCGCGCCCGCCAACCGCAGTACCTCGGCCCGCTCCTGACCGGGAGCCAGCAGTACGTCGACCAGCTCCATCCGGCCCGTGGTCACGGTGCCCGTCTTGTCCAGTACGACGGTGTCGACGCGCCGCGTGGACTCGAGCACCTCCGGCCCCTTGATCAGGATGCCCAACTGCGCGCCACGACCGGTCCCGACCATCAACGCGGTCGGTGTGGCCAGCCCCAACGCACACGGGCAGGCGATGATCAGTACGGCGACCGCCGCCGTGAACGCGACCTCCACCGGCGAACCGTTGCCCAGCCAGAAGCCGAGCGTCGCCAGCGCAAGCCCGATCACGATCGGCACGAAGATCCCGGACACCTTGTCGGCAAGGCGTTGTACGGCGGCCTTCCCGTTCTGCGCGTCCTCGACCAGCCGCGCCATCTGCGCCAGCTGAGTATCCGCGCCGACTCGCACAGCCCGTACGACGAGCCGTCCGCCCGCATTGACGGTCGCACCAACGACTGCGTCACCAGCGCCGACCTCGACCGGCACGGACTCGCCGGTCAGCATCGACGCGTCGACCGCGCTGCTCCCGGTCACGATCACACCGTCCGTCGCGATCTTCTCGCCAGGCCGGACGACGAACTCGTCGCCTACGACCAGCTGGTCAGCCGGGATCCGAGTCTCCGTACCGTTCCGCAGTACTGCGACATCCTTTGCCCCGAGCTCCAGCAGAGCGCGCAAGGCGGCACCGGACCGACGCTTGGCCCGCGCCTCGAAGTACCGCCCGGACAGGATGAACACGGTGACCGCGGTCGCCACCTCGAGGTAGATCTCCTCGGCGCCGCTGCCCCGGGACGGGATCAGCGTGAACGGCATCTTCATGCCTGGTTCGCCCGCCGAGCCGAGGAACAACGCGTACAGCGACCAGAGGAACGAGCTCACCACGCCCAGCGAGATCAGCGTGTCCATCGTCGTCGCGGCGTGCCGCAGGTTTGTCCAGGCGGCCTTGTGGAACGGCCAGGCCGCCCACGTGACCACCGGGAACGCCAGGGTCAGTGACGCCCACTGCCACGAGTTGAACTGCAGCGCCGGGATCATCCCGAACGCGACCACCGGCACCGTGAGCACGATGCTCGCGATCAGCCGCTGCCGCAGGGGCTTCAGCTCATCCGGCTCCTCCGCCTCGGTCGTGACGGCCGGCGTCGGCAGGGCCGCGGTGTAGCCGGTCTTCTCGACGGTGGCGACCAGGTCGTCGGTGGAGACGCCCTCGGGGTACGTCACCTTCGCCTTCTCGGTGGAATAGTTGACAGTCGCCGTGACGCCGTCCATCCGGTTCAGCTTCTTCTCGACCCGGGCGGCGCAGGAAGCGCACGTCATCCCGCCGATGATGAGCTCAACGGACTGGTTGCTCATGTTCGTGTGCCTCCTCTTCATGCGCGGTGGATGTCGGTACGCCGGTCGGCGGGGCGATCGTGGTGCCGGTCGAGTCGACGTGCACCGTGAACTCCGCGGTGTGAACGGCGCCGGCGTGCTGGAAGTCCAGGAACAGGCTGTACGTGCCCGCGGTCGGGAAGGTCGTCATGAAGTCGATCGACGGGCCGCCCTTCATCCCCGGCTCGGCGTGCTGCGCCGGGTGGTTGTGCAGGTAGGCCAGGTCACCGCTGCGCAGTGAGACCAGGTGCCCGAAGGCGCCCAGGTACGGCTGCAGGTCGGTCACCGGCTTGCCGTTCTTGCTGACCTTGAACGTCAGCTGCGATTCCTTGCCCGCAACCGGCGTACCGGCGAGCGTCACGTCGTACCCGTGAATGCTGGTGACGGCGGCGGGTTCGTTGAGCGGGACCGGGACATACAGCCCGGTGACGTTGACGTCCGTACCGAGCGTGATGTTCTTGTCGAGGCCGGCCGGCTGGAAGTCGGCGTACATCCGCCATGTCCCGCCGGCGGTGAACGTGAACGGGATACTCCACGTCCCGTCCGCCGCCAAGGTCGGGTGCACGTGGTGGAAGCCGGACAGGTCGCGCCGTACGACGATCAGATGCAGATCCTTCTCGTGCGTCCTCGTGTACTGCGTGACCGGCTTGCCGTCAGGCCCTTTGATGGTGAAACGTAGTGCGGTCTTCGTGCCGGCGGTGAAGAACGTCGACGCCGGGGAGAACGTGTACCCCGCGTCGGACACCGCGAGCCCCGGCAGTTGCCCGCCGGCGTCGTGACCGCCCGTGTCGCCCATGCCCATCTCCTGCGACTGCGAAGGTGTGTTGGCCGCCGCGATCGGGTCGACCGCGGTGCCGATGCCGTACGCCGCCCCGAAGGCGAGCGCCAACGCACCGGCGAACGCGCCGAGCCGGAGCGCGGCGGCCCGGCTCACGACGCCGCCAGAACGTAGCCCGCCTCGTCGACGGCCTCACGTACGGCGGTCTCGTCGAGCGCGGACTCACTCGTCACGTGCACCGCGGAGGTGCCGCCCTCGACGAGATCGATCGTCACGTCCTGCACACCGACGAGCTTGGTGAGCTCCTCTGTGACTGCGGAGGTGCAGTGCGCGCAGGTCATGCCGGAGACGGAGTAAGTGGTGGTGGTCATATCGGTTGCTCCTTGAGTGATTTAGCTACGAACCAGGCGTGCGATCGCGTCGGAGGCCTCGCGGACCTTCTCCTCGGCCTCCGGACCGCCCTTCTGCGCGGCCTCGACCACGCAGTGCGAGAGGTGCTCGTCGAGCAGCTCGAGCGAGAACGACTGCAACGCCTTCGTGGCGGCCGACACCTGGGTCAGGATGTCGATGCAGTACTTGTCCTCCTCGACCATCCGCTGCAGACCGCGAATCTGCCCCTCGATCCGCCGCAGCCGCTTCAGGTGGCTGGTCTTCTCAGCGGTGTATCCGTGTACGTGCTCGTCGCTCATCTCAAACTCCTCAGCTACCCCTCGGGGGTATGTCGACACCCAAAAAGTACCCCCTCCGGGTATCAGATGCAAGTCCTGCTCGGATACCTAGAGGGGGTATTCATCCAGCGCGTGCTCCGCAGGCGCCTTCCTCGTCGCGACGCTCCTCCCCGCGCCTGCCCCGCGCGCTCCCGCCTGCCCTCCGGCTGCCGCCGGCGTTGTTTCCGGCTTATCGCCGGGCGGCGAGCTGCCGCTCGCGGTGAATGCTTGGTGGAGCTGCCTCGCGTGGCCGGGGACGTGGGTGGTGGAGGTGGTTGGCTTCACGCGCGCTTGGCGGATCTCCTGCGTCGAGCGGGCATGGTGGGTGGTGGAGAAGATCTCCGCGCGTCCTGCGCAACGTGTTCCTCGTCGCTGCGCTCCCACCACGTCCGCCGTTCGAAGGCCCCACCTAGTGCCTCGTCAAGAAAGGTTGTGGTCGTAACGACCGCTCGCCGGTCGCAACAGGAAGGGTTATCCGCGCGTGTTGGGCCTTCTCTGCTGGTGTACGAGGGGAGAGGGCACAACAACAGAGGAGAACCCTGGGGTGGGGAATACAACCCGAACGTTGCTTGACGAGGCACTAGCCATCGGGGCTATTCGTGCCGGAGATCAGAGGCCCAGCTCGGTGAGGCCTGGGTGGTCGTCCGGGCGGGGGCCTGGGACGTCCCAGTGGAACAGTCGGTCGGACTCGGCGATCACCTGGTCGTTGATGCTCGCCCGCCGTACTCGCATCAACCCGTTCTCGTCGAACTCCCAGTTCTCGTTGCCGTGTGAGCGGTACCACTGGCCGGCCGCATCATGCGACTCGTAGACGAACCGGACTGCGATGCGGTCGTCGGTGAAGGCCCACAGCTCCTTGATCAGCCGGTAGTCCAGCTCGCGCGCCCACTTCTGCGTCAGGAACTCGACAACCTCGGCCCGCCCGTTCACGAAGACGTCCCGGTTCCGCCAGTAGGTGTCCGGCGTGTAGGCCAGCGACACCGCCTCCGGATCCTGCTTGTTCCACGCATTCTCCGCAGCGCGGACCTTCTGGACGGCGGTCTCGCGGGTGAACGGGGGTAACGGGGGACGGGCGTTCACGACCAGCTCCTTCAGTAGCCAACAGTTTCCGTTCAATCTTGGATCAAATCACCCGGAAATGCGATCCACCCGACGCGCTCCGCGGGGTCTGGGTGGCACGGGCTCGCCGCGCAGCCGGGAGGCGGATGGCGGGTTATGTGCCCGCTGACGGGATATATCCCGCCAGCAATGAAACAACCCGCTATCGGGGGAAGGGAAGGCAGGGCAAGGCCGGTCAAGGCTGGGGCGAGGCCGGAGCGAGGCCGGGCGAGGCTGAGGCGGGTGGGAGCGCGTGGGGTGGGCGCGGCTCACCGTGTGTTTGCGAACAAACCTGTCACGCTGTGCGTCTGCTCACTGACGAGAGGGGGCGCTGATGCCCGACGTGGCCATCAGTACGCGCGGGTTGCGCAAGACCTACCGGACCCGGCGGGGGCGCAAGGTGGTTGCCGTGCAGGGGCTCGACCTCGAAGTACCGACCGGCGGTGTGCACGGGTTCTTGGGGCCGAACGGTTCAGGGAAGACGACCTCGATCCGCATGCTCCTCGGGCTGGTCCGATCCGACGCGGGCACGATGACGGTCTTCGGCAAGACAGTGCCGGCGCAGCTGCCCGAGGTGGTCGGCCGGATAGGGGCGATCGTCGAGTCGCCGAAGTTCTTCCCGGCGTTCACCGGCCGGAAGAATCTCGAGCTACTCGCCGAGGCGATCGGTGCCCCGAGGACGCGCGTCGGCGAAGTACTCGAGCAGACCTCATTGGGTGAGCGTGGCAACGACCGCTTCCGTTCGTACTCGCTCGGCATGAAGCAGCGCCTCGCGATCGCCGCCACCCTGCTGAAGGAGCCCGACCTGCTGATCTTCGACGAGCCGACCAACGGCCTCGACCCGGCCGGCATCCGGGAGATCCGTGAGACCATGCGCGGGCTCGGCGACCAGGGCAAGACCGTACTCGTCAGCAGCCACATCCTGGCCGAGGTCGAGCAGGTCGCCGACACCGTCTCGATCATCGGCCACGGCCGGCTCCTCGCCTCAGGAACAGTCGCCGAGGTCATCGGCGGCAGTACGGCGCCGACCGTGAAGGTTGCCGTGGGCAACCACGAGGCCGCGACCAGGATCCTGACCGCAGCCGGCATGACCGTGCGGGCCGACGGCAACTACTTGCTCGTCGAAGGTGCGCCCGACCCGGCCGACGTGACCCGTCGCCTTGCCCACCAGGAGCTGTACGTGTCGGAGCTGGTCCCGGTCCGCGCCGACCTGGAGTCCGTCTTCCTCGAGCTGACCGAGGGCGAGGGGTTGTGATGATCCGACTCACCAAGGTCGAACTCCGCCGCCTGACTGCTCGCCGGCTCACGTTGATCGGCGTAGCCGGGCTCTTCCTGATCACCGCGCTGCTGCTCGTAGCGACCTGGTTCGACGCGCGACCGCTGTCCGCGGCCGAACAGCAGCAAGCTGAGCGACAGTTCCAGCTGGCCCACAAAGACTGGGTCGACCACGCCGCCGAGAACCGCGCGCAATGCGAGGAGGACTGGAAGGCCCAGCCCGACCCGAAGCCGACGGTCGACGACATGTGCTCCTACCCGGAGCCCAAGCTGGAGGACTACGGCAAGCCGCCGACGGTGTTCGCCCAGATCATGCCGGATCTGCTGCAAGGATCGTCGTACTTCCTCGCCTTCGCCGCGTTCCTGATCGGGGCCAGCTTCGTCGGCGCCGAGTTCAGTTCTGGTGCCATCGGCAACTGGTTGACGTTCGAGCCGCGCCGGCTCCGGGTCTACGGCAGCAAGCTGCTCGCGGCAGCGACCGGCTTCGTGCCGATCGCCGCGGTAGTGCTCGCGATCGTGCTACTGGGCACGTTCCTGATCGTCGACCACCTTGGTGACACCGCCAGTACGACAACAAAGACCTGGGGAGATCTCAGCGCGATCGGCGGCCGAGCCGTGGTGACGACCGCGCTCGCGGCCGCCCTCGGGTGCATCGTCGGCCTGCTGCTACGGCATACGGCGGCGGCGATCGGTGTGGTGATGGGGTACCTCGTCCTCGCCGAGGGCGTGTTCGCGGCGTTTCTGCAGAAGGCCCAGCCGTGGCTGGTGAAGATCAACTTCGACGCCTTCGTCCGCCACGACGCGCAGTACTACGTGACCGAGTGCAAGACCGGCAACGACGGCAGCTACATCTGCGACTACGTCCAGAAGACGCTGTCGTTCGAGCATGGCGCCTGGTACCTGGCGACTCTCGCCGTGGTCATGGTGCTGCTCGGCGGGTGGGTGTTCCACCGCCGCGACGTCAACTAGCGACGCGCCGCCGTCGTAGCGCGCCGAGGAGCACGATCCCGAGCGTGAGTACGGCGGCGGCACCGCCGATCGCCAGCCCACGACGCATCCCCGGCGGTACGAAGGTGCAGTCGATCCGGTCTGCACTACCGGTCAGCGGCACAGCAATCAGCCCGCCGTAGTCCCGCGGCACCGCAGCCTTGCCGCCACCGACCGAGCACATCCAGCCGTCGATCTTCGGTACGGCGACCACGGCGTACCCCGTGCTGCCAGGGCGCAGCGTCGCGTGCAGGGAATGACCGCCGGCCTCCACATCGGTCGCTCCGCTCTCGCGCAGCCGCCGGATCGCCTTCGCCAGCTCCTGGTGGTTGAGGCATCCGATCGCGCTGGACGGCGGGATGCCCTGCGGGTCGTCGCCGAAGTTGAGCTCGATCAGCACCACCCCGGTCTTCGGCACGGAGCCGAGGGCGATCATCGCGCTGCTCGTGTTGATCCCCGGCCGCCGCGTCGCGCTCAGCTCGTGCCACTGCCCGTCAGCCAGCCGAGCCCGTCCGCCGACGCGAGGCATGAACAGGTACGCCGACGTACCCGGCGTGCACGCCGCGACCAGCTTGACGTCACCGGTCTCGAACCGCGTCCCCTTGTACTTCGGGACTTCGTACACGGTGCTCCCGAGCAGCCGCTCCTGGATCGCGTACGCATTCGGCGCATTGGTGTCGACCTCGGTCGTCGCACCGAGCCGTCGCCGTACCGTCACGAGTGGCGGCGCATCGGACCGGGTGATGTTCGGTTGCCCGGTGCCGACGAGCCGCATCCGCGCGCCGACCGAGAAGATCGCGTCGGTGACCGGGTTGTCGAGAGTGCGCGACGCGCGACCGTACCCGGACCAGCCGAAGCCAAGGCCGGTCAACGTCTCGTTGGTCGACTCCGGCAACAGGCTGCTGTACAGGCCGGCGCCCTGCCCGCCGAGCAGGATCGGGTCGTTCGGCGTGATCGACGTACCCGGCTCCGTCCGATACGCAGGCCAATGTCCCGCCGCCCGCAGCGCGTCGTACCGCGCTGTCTGCTTGTCGTCCCATGCCGCGGCCGACGCGCCGAGCACGTGCCCGCGTTGCTCGTCGGTGATCACCGCGGTCCAGGTGGTCTCCACCGCCACAACCGCAAGCAGTACGGCGAATGCCGCTGCCACCGGCCATTTGACCCGCCGGGTGTTCGTGAACCGGCGCAGCGTCCAAATGGTGCCGAAGACAACCAAAGTCGCGACTCCGGACCCGATCAGCACGGACAACCAGTGCCTGGTCAGCAACGGACTGCCATCCGACAGTACGGCGATCAGCGCGAGCAACCCACCGCCGCCGAGCAACGCGATCGGGCCTGGCAGCTTGTGCGAGACCGAGACCCAGGCGAGCACCACGATCACGCCGCAGAGCACGAACGCCTCGCGGTACTGGCTGCCGTTCGGGGTGTCGAACGCGTGCCAGAACTCCTGTGTGGGCGGCCACCTGAAGGACAACGTGATCAGGACGGTCGTGATCACCCAGACGAGCTTGGTCAGCCACGGCACGAACTTGTTGAACGGCATCGTCAGCGCGAGCAGCAGGGCAACGGTTCCGACGTACAGGCTCGCTGTCCGGCCGACGCCCTCGGTCAGCGGCAAGAGGCGGGACAGGAAGACGTCCAGCGCCGACGGGTGGAAGATCCCGGACGGCGACGGCGTTGCGGCGCGGTTCGTCGTGATGATCGGTAGCAGGATGGGCGCGACCAAGGCCATGCCCAGCACGAACGAGATGCCGTGCCGCAGGATCGCCCGCAGCCGCAGCGACCACTTGAGGTCGCTGGTGAGCACCCGGGCGAGCAGGTAGATCCCACCCGCGATCGTTGCCATGTAGGCGGTGTAGAAGTTGGACAGCCAGAACAGGCCGACCACGAGCACACTGAGCAGCCGGTTGGTCCGGCGCAGTGACCACTCCGCGACCATGAAGAACATCGGCAGTGCGATCAGGCCGTCCAGCCACATCGGCACGTACGATCCGTCGTCGAGCGCCCAGCCGCAGACGCCGTACGAGACACCCAGCATCGCGGCAACCCACCGGGGGCCGGGACGCATCTTCATCAGTAGGGCCGCCATCGCGGCCGCGGCCAGGCTGAGCTTCAGGGTGGTGATGACGTAGACGGCCAGGTCGATCTGATGGCGGGGGAACAACCCCACCAGCAGGGACAATGGGCTGCCGAGATTGACCCCGAGGTCGGCCAGGAAGCCGACCCCGAACGCGCTCTGCCAGTTGAACAGCAGGTCACCTTGGGCCTGGCCGTGCAGGACGTCCCACAGGTGGGCGAAGAAGGGGATGTACTGCGTGCCAAGATCGTTGGTACTGCGCGACAGCGAACCGAAGGGATAGGTACCGCGGATGATGCCGGAGGTGGCGAACACCGCCGCCACGACGACGAAGGCGACGACGGCAGCCAGCAGCGCCGAACGTCGCCGCGCTGCCCTTGGTGATTCGCCGTCCTCTGAGGCCACCGACCGTCCCCCTGTCCTTCCTGGAAGTTGCGCATGAGCCCGATAACGCGCCTGAGCCTAGTGGTGCCGTGTTACAACGAGGTCGAGGTGGTCAGCCGGTTCCACGAGGCGCTCAGTCGTGAACTGTCTGCCTCCGGCCGGCCGTACGAGATCGTGTACGTCGACGACGGCAGTAGTGATGGGACGCTCGAGGCCCTCGTCGGGTTGGCAGCCACCGACGACTCGGTCCGATATCTGTCCTTCAGCCGCAATTTCGGCAAGGAAGCCGCGATGCTGGCCGGCCTGCGGTACGCCTCCGGCGATGCGATCGTCATCATGGACGCCGACCTGCAGCACCCGCCGGAACTGATCGGCCGGATGCTCGAGGAGCACGAGCGTGGTTTCGACCAGGTCATCGCCCGGCGTAACCGCACCGGCGACCCGGCCACCCGCACGTTGTTCGCGCGGGCGTACTACTGGCTGATCAACAAATGGGCCGATGTCGAGCTGACGGACGGGGTCGGCGACTTCCGGCTGTTGTCGCGGCGCGCGGTCGACGGGCTGCTCGAGCTGAACGAGTACAACCGCTTCTCCAAAGGGCTGTTCGCCTGGATCGGGTTCGAGTCGATCCTGTTCGAGTACGACAACGTGAAGGCGGCCCCGGACCGGAAGAGCCGATGGACGTTCCGGCGACTGCTGGAGTACGGGCTCGACGGGCTGCTGTCGTTCAACAACAAGCCGCTGCGGATGGCGATCTACGTCGGCCTGCTGCTGACCGCGGTGGCGGCCGGGTATGCGATCTGGGTACTGGTGGCGGCACTCCTGCACGGGGTCGACATGCCGGGGTACGTCACGCTGATCGCGGCGATCACCGGGCTCGGCGGCCTGCAGATGGTCATGCTCGGCGTGATCGGCGAGTACATCGGTCGGATCTACTACGAGACCAAGAAGCGTCCGCACTACCTGCTCAAGCAGACCAACATGAACCCGGTGGACCGGCTGGACAAACCACCGGCCTCGGGTGGACGAACCACCCGAGGCCGGTAGACGAAACTCCTGCTGACGATCAGGCGGTGAGCCGCTCGTCGGTGGAGGTGGAGAACAGGTGCAGCTTGTCCGGCACCGCCGCGAGGCGGATGGTCGAACCCTTCTCGACCGGCATCCGGGCGTCGATCCGGGCGACGATCTGCTGGTGCTCTTCGTTGTGCTCCGCGGTGCCGTACAGGTACGCGTCGGCGCCGAGCTCCTCGACCACGGCGACCTTGACCGGCAGGCCCTCGTCGGAGACCTTGAAGGCCTCCGGGCGAACACCGACGGTCAGGGTCTTGTCGCTGCCGGCCTTGGCCAGCAGGCTCCGCTGCAGCGGGATCACGTAGTCGCCGACCTTGGCGCCGGTCTCGGTGATCTCGGCCTCGATCAGGTTCATCGCCGGGGAGCCGATGAAGCCCGCGACGAACTTGTTCTTCGGGTTGTCGTACAGGTTCAGCGGGGTGTCGACCTGCTGGAGCAGACCGTCCTTGAGCACGGCCACCCGGTCGCCCATCGTCATGGCCTCGACCTGGTCGTGCGTGACGTACACGGTCGTGACACCGAGACGCTGCTGCAGCTCGGCGATCTGCGTACGGGTCTGCACCCGCAGCTTGGCGTCGAGGTTCGACAGCGGCTCGTCCATCAGGAAGACCTGCGGGTTACGCACGATGGCGCGACCCATGGCGACACGCTGACGCTGACCACCGGACAGGGCCTTCGGCTTGCGCTCGAGGTACTCCTCCAGGCCGAGCAGCTTGGCGGCCTCCATGACGCGCTTGGCGCGGTCTTCCTTGGACACGCCCTGCATCTTCAGCGCGAAGCCCATGTTGTCGGCGACCGACATGTGCGGGTACAGAGCGTAGTTCTGGAACACCATCGCGATGTCCCGCTCCTTCGGCGGACGGTGCGTGACGTCGCGGTCGCCGATGTAGATCGAACCCTCGTTGACCTCTTCGAGGCCGGCGAGCATCCGGAGCGAGGTGGACTTACCACAACCCGACGGGCCGACGAGCACCATGAACTCGCCGTCCTCGATCTCGAGGTTGAGCTTGTCGACGGCCGGCGTGTCAGAACCGGGGTAGATCCTGGTCGCCGCCTTGAACGAAACAGTAGCCATGACGATTTCTTCCCTTCACCGGCAGGAACGTGCCGGACGATCCGAGTAAAGGCACCCCCAAGGCGGGGGAGTCCGCCTATCCTCGCCTGGCCCGCTCGTCCTGACAAGGTATGCGGCGTGTGACGTGTCCGTTCTGTTCACGTTGTGGACATCCCTGCGCAGTCTGCAAGTTCTTGCAGGATCTTGCTGAAATGTCAGGCGTCGGCTGGGTACAGTGCCGGGCGTGAGCAGCAGAGCGCGGCTGGCGGATATCGCGGCCAAGGCGGGGGTCAGTGAGGCGACGGTCTCGCGGGTACTGAACGGCAAGCCGGGGGTGGCGGACGAGACGAAACAGTCCGTCCTGACCGCGCTCGACGTCCTCGGGTTCGAACGGCCGACCCGGTTGCGGCGGCGGTCGGCGGGGCTGATCGGGCTGGTGATGCCGGAGCTGATCAACCCGATCTTCCCGGCGTTCGCCCAGGTGATCGAGTCCGCGCTGTCGCAGCGCGGCTTCACCCCGGTGCTCTGCACACAGTCACCCTCCGGAGCCACGGAGGAGGAGTACGTCGAGATGCTGCTCGAGCGCGGCGTCTCCGGAATCATCTTCGTTTCCGGGCTGCACGCCGACACCGGCGCGGACCACGCCCGGTACCAGGCGCTGGTGGAGCGACGGCTGCCGGTGGTGTTCGTCAACGGCTGGCTGCCGTCGGTCGAGGCGCCGTTCGTGTCGTCGGACGAGTACGCCGCGATGGAGCTCGCGGTCGCGCATCTCGTTGCCCTCGGCCACCGCCGGATCGGGTTCGCGTCCGGGCCCGAGCGGTTCATCGTCGTCCAGCGGAAACTGGCCGGGTACCGGACCTCGATGAAGGCGCAGCTGGGGGTGTCGGACGAGGACATCGATCCGATGGTCGCGCTGAGCATGTTCGGGGTCGAGGGTGGCGAGGCAGCGGGCCGGCAGTTGCTGGATGCGCACGTGACCGCGGTCGTCTGCGGCTCCGACATGATGGCGCTCGGCGTGATCAGGGCCGCCCGCCAGCGCGGCCTCGCCGTACCGGGCGACTTCTCGGTGGTCGGCTACGACGACGCCCCGATGATGGAGTTCACCGATCCGCCGATGACCACGATCCGCCAACCGGTGCAGGCGATGGGGCTTGCCGCGGTGCAGTCCTTGCTGGAAGAGGTCCGCGGCCACGCCACGCCGCACACCGAGTTCCTGTTCCGCCCCGAACTGGTCGTCCGGGGCTCGACGGGTCCGGTCAGAAGGGACATCTGAGAGCTCCGGCCCGGAAACCGTCCCCTGCCGGGCGGCTCCGGGCCGGAGGTTGGGGGTTACTTGGAGGTGTGGAAGGCGGCCAGCGGGAGGCTGGTCTTGCCGTTGGCCCAGAGGGCGTTGACCTTGGAGCGCTCGGTCGAGTCCGGGTACGGGTTGGTGCAGGACGGGCCGGGGCCGCCGCCGGACATCAGCTCGGAGCACGGGCCGGAGTAGTGGTCGGGCAGGCCCAGGACGTGGCCGGTCTCGTGCGCCACGATGCGGGTCTGGTCGTACTCCTGGGACTGGGCGTAGTCGATGAAGACATAGCCGCTGCCGTGGCCGTCGGTGGACGCGTACGAACCGCGCGGGTCGTTGCCCTCGGTGTAGTAGAAGTCGTAGTTGCTGCCCTCGACGAGCTTCACGTTGCTGACGCTCGAGTTCCAGATCGACGAACTGGACGCGATCTGGGACGCGTAGGTCGGCGCGTCGACGGCGTACGTGACCGTGACGGCGGTGACCTTCTGGCCGGCCTTGGCCTGCTTGGCCATCTTGGCGCGGGCGGACTTCATCACGGCGTCGTAGAACGCCTTGGTGGCGGCTTCGTCCTGCGGCGAGCCGACGTACGCCGCGCGGGTGGCGGCGGTCGAGACGTGCGAGCTGTGCGAATCAGGGGCGGGCGCGGCAGTCGAGGGGGACGCTGCCAACGCGGGCACGGCCAGCGCGGCGGCGGCAAGCCCCGCGAGACTGGTCAGGATACGGCGATGCGACATGGAGGGCCTCACTCCGAATCGGTGGCGGATAGCGACGGGCGGATTACCGATCGCCACCATCGGATGCTCCCAAGCCCCCAGGAATTCCGCATCAGATCGCAGAAAACCCAGGGGATAACCCGCGAATCACGACCGCCGTTCTATGCCGGCCATAGCTCCGGTCCTATGGGTGTTCGAGCAGGAACGCGCGCAGGTCGGCGGCGATCTCGGCGGGGTACTCACCGCTGATTGCGTGCGAGGCGTCCGGATAGAACGCGACGGTCTTGGTCCGCAATGCCCTCTCCGCAGTACTGCGGGCGGTCGCCGGGCGATGCATCACCGAGCGGCCGGCGATGATCGCGAGCACCGGCATCGGGAGCGCGGCCAGCTGCTCTTCGGTGATCCGGCGTGGTTGCGGCTGACGGATCGTGTAGTTCTTCATGCCGGACTCGATCATGTCTGCCACCGGCACCTGTTCGACCGGCTTCCCGCCTGCCGTGTACGAGTTGAACCGGTCCCGCCATGACCGCGGCAGCCACTTCACCGCAGCCGGCAGCGACCTCAACACGGTGCCGAGCGGTATTCCGTCGTACACGTTGACCGCATCCAGCGCCGTGACAGTCGCAACCCGTTCCGGCCGCCGCACGGCGAGATTCATCGCAGTCCAGCCGCCAATCGACAGCCCGAGCAGGTTGAACCGCTGCTCCGGCAGGGCTTCGAGCGTCTGGTCCAGCCAGGCAGCCTTGTCCTCGTCGGAGCTGATCGGCTTGGTCTGGGCGCTCATCCCCGGCTCGCCGAGCAGGTCGATCGCGTAGACGTCGGTGATCGCCAACAGACGCTTCAGCAGATCGGCCCAAACCGGGGTGCCTGATGACGTACCGGGCAGCAGGACGAGTGGGGCCGGTCCTGGCGCGCCGGTGAACCTGTACACGCGGACCTCGCCGTACTCCGTGCTCACATCGCGAACGGCTGCCGGCGTGGGAAGGTCCCGCATCGCCGCGTCGTACTTGCCGCGATAGTCCTCGCGCCCGGCGGCGCTACTCCAAGTGCCGATCCTTGGCATGATCTCTCCTAACCGAGTGGTAGGTAATCCCACCATACGGTAAGTTGACGTCATGCCTTCAGCGCGTGGCCGGAATCTCACGTTCACCGAGGAAGCGCGCCGGGCGCAGCTGCTCGACGTCACCACCGAACTGGTTGCCGACCACGGCTACGCCGCGACGTCGCTCGGGCGGATCGCAGAGAGCGCCGGTATCACGAAGGCGGGAGTGCTGTATCACTTCCCGTCGAAGCAGGCCCTGGTTGAGGCTGCTCATGCGCGGGTGCTGTCGGAGCTGGTGGAGGCGGTCGGGGCGGCCGTGGATGCTGCGGGGCCGGCCGACGCGCCGGCGGCGTACATCCGGGCGATGGTCGGGCATCTGCGGGAGCGGCCGCGGCATGTGCGGATGATCGTCGAGGCGATGACGTCGGTCGCGCCGCTGACCGATTCGAAGGCGCGGTGGTCGGCTGTGGCGGACCTGATCGCCGCGGCCCGCGACGCACGCAGGCTCACCGGGGAGGTGGATCTCCGGTCGGCCGCGCTGGTGATCGGTGGCGGGATCGACGCGATCGTGTCCGAGTCGCTGGGCGATCCGGAGTACGACGCAGCAGCCGCCGCCGAGCTACTCGTCAGCGTTGTGGAGCGTGGGTTGTTATGACTCGCCGGGGATGCCGACGTTGAGGAGGCGGGCGCCGGGGCCTCGGGTGGCCAGGCGGTCTTCCTTGTTGTAGAGGTTGCAGCGCTGGAGGCTGAGGCAGCCGCAGCCGATACACGTGTCGAGGTCGTCGCGGAGGCGCTCGAGCTCGGCGATGCGTTCGTCGAGGCGGCTGCGCCACGTCTTCGACAGCTTGCTCCAGTCGGCGCGCGTCGGCGTACGGTCCTCGGGCAGCGAATCCAGCGCGCCCTTGATCTCCGCGAGCGCCAGACCGACCCGCTGGGCCGCCTGCACGAACGCGATCCGCCGCAGCGTGCTTCGCTGGTACTGACGCTGGTTGCCGGCCGTACGCCGGGACGCGATCAGGCCCTGGTCCTCGTAGAACCGCAACGCCGACGCGGCCACCCCGGACCGATGTGCGATCTCCCCGATCGAGAGCCAATGCTCTTTGCTGGGGACGTTCTCCTCCGCCATACCGCCACCCTAGGACGGCGTTCCAAGAACTCAACCACGCTTGAACTGTGCGAGGTGGGTGCCGGGAGCACCAGTCGGCTGGGTGGTCTGGTCATCGGCGCGTCGTCGGCGGCCTGGTCGGCGGCGTGGTCAGGGGCGCCGTCACGATCGGTTATACTTTTCTCGTGTCGGTGCGCGCGTCGCGTCACCAGAGATGTTCCCAGGCGCTCCGACCCGTCGGTTTCAGCATCCGCTGAGAGTCCGGCGACATGGGTGCAACGCGATAGCACCCGCAGGTCGATGCCCGTCTCCTGCTGAGCACGTTGTCCGATCAGGATTTCCTGACCGGCGTTTCCGTGCGGCTGCGAACCGGCGCCATTCGTCCGTGAAACTGAGAGAGAGTTTGCGTGACCCAGCACCACCAGCAGGACGAGTCCGCCGACGGGCGGGCCAAGAAGCCCCGGCACAAGAAGTACCAGAACCAGTCGTACGGCGAACGCCTCGCCGCGAACGCCTCGTACGAAGCACCGCGCGAGGACAGCAAGCCGGTGAAGGGCTACCGCTCCGAGCCGGCCCGCCCGGACCGCGGCCAGCGCAGCTATGACCGCACCGACGACCGCTCCGGCGAGCGCAGCCGCGACGAGCGCCCGCGCTACGAGAACCGCAACCGCGACGACCGTCCGCAGTACAACCGTGACAGCCGCGACGACCGTCCGGCGCCGCGTCGTGACGACCGGCCGCAGTTCAACCGGGACGAGCGTCCGCGCTTCAACCGCGACGACCGTCCGCAGTACAGCCGGGACAGCCGTGACAACCGGGACAACCGTGGCGACCGTGGCGACAAGCCGCAGTACAACCGGCCCGAGCGCACGGACCGCCGCGACGACCGTGGCGACCGGCCGCAGTTCCGGCGCGACGACAAGCCGCGGTTCGACCGCGACGAGCGTCCCCGGTTCGAGCGCAGCGAGCGTCCGTCGTACCAGCGCGACGACCGTTCGTCGTACCGGCGGGACGACAAGCCGTTCGAGCGGCGTCCGTCGCAGGACGCGCGCCGCGGCGAGTTCGAGGAGCAGCCGGTGGACCTCGGCACTGTTGCCGATGACAACCAGTTCGCCGCGCTCGGTCTCGCGCCACGGCTTGTGCAGCGGCTGGCCCGCGACGGCATCACCGCGCCGTTCCCGATCCAGACCGCGACCATCCCGGACGCGCTGGCCGGCAAGGACGTGCTCGGTCGCGGCCAGACCGGTTCCGGCAAGACCCTCGGCTTCGGGCTCCCGACGCTCATGCGTCTGGCCGGCGGCCACACCGAGTCGCGCCGCCCGCGCGGGATGATCCTGGTCCCGACCCGTGAGCTCGCGATGCAGGTGCACGACGCCCTCGAGCCGCTCGCGCACGTGATGAACGTGTCGCTCAAGCTGATCGCCGGTGGGCTGCCGTACCCGAAGCAGATCGAGTCGCTGCGTCGTGGCGTCGACCTGCTGATCGCCACCCCGGGCCGTCTGATCGACCTGTGCGAGCAGGGTGCGGCCGACCTCGGCGCCGTGGAGATCGCGGTGCTCGACGAGGCCGACCACATGTGCGACATGGGCTTCATGCCGGCGGTCACCACGCTGCTCGACATGACGCCGCCGGAGGGTCAGCGCCTGCTGTTCTCGGCGACGCTGGACAACGACGTCGACAAGATCGTGAAGACCTACCTGAAGGACCCGGTGCAGCACTCGACCGAGTCCGGCCAGGCCTCGGTCAGCACGATGGAGCACCACCTGCTGGTGATCGAGCCTGGTCACAAGCAGTCGCTGACCGCCGAGCTTGCCAGCCGGGACGGCCGGACCATCGTGTTCGTCCGGACCAAGCTGGGCGCCGACCGGATCGCCACCCAGTTGCGCGACCGTGGCGTGATGGCCGCGGCGCTGCACGGCGGCCTGACCCAGGGTGTCCGCAACCGGACGCTGGACCAGTTCAAGGACGGTTCGGTGCCGGTGCTCGTGGCAACGGATGTCGCGGCTCGTGGCATCCACGTCGACGACGTCGGCCTGGTGGTTCAGGCTGACCCGCCGGCCGAGCACAAGGACTACCTGCACCGCGCCGGTCGTACGGCGCGCGCCGGTGGCAAGGGCGCCGTCGTCACCCTCCTGCTGCCGCACCAGCGGCGCGGGATGATCCGGATGGCCGAGACCGCCGGCGTCAAGGCCGAGCCGGTTCGGGCCCGTCCGGGTGACGAGTTGGTCACCGAGCTGACCGGCGGCACCAAGCCGTCCGGGTACCCGGTGAAGCTCCCGGCCCCGAAGCCGCAGCGCTTCGCCAAGGGCGGCGGCAAGCGGTTCGGCGGCAGCAGCCGTCCGGGCCGTGGTCAGGGCGGCAACGGCGGCCCGCGTCGCAGCGGCCCGCGCCGTACCGACGGAAAGTCCTACCAGCACTGATTGCAGACGGCCCTGATTCCCTTGTACTCAAGGGGATCAGGGCCGACTCATGTCAGGACGGCCCACAGCCGGGCGAGGATCGTCGCGATCTCGTCGCCGTCCAGCGGGACGAGCTCGAGCATCAGTTCGCCCTCGGCCATCCGGTCGGTCATCACGTAGATCGACGGCGTACCGGCCTCGAGCTCGGTCGCGACGCGTTTCGCGTCGGCGACCTTGAGCAGGACCCGCGAGATCTGCAGCCCGGTCGGGTCCTTCACCACCTCGGCGATGACATCGGGGATCCGGGAGGCCGCGTCGACGAACGCGTCGACCTTCGCGAGCTCGTCCGCCTCCCATTTCACCCGGTCGAACGCCTGCCACTCCTCGAGGGCCGCGAGCACGCCGACGATCGCCTCCTTCGTCGGCTTCATCACCCGTCCGATGCCCTTCTCCTGGGCCCGCAGCGCCTGCACCAGCGGCCAACTCCCGGCGACCAGCCCCGCGGTCGGCGAGCCGAGGTACTTCTGCCCGCTCACCAGCACCAGATCCGCGCCGGTCGCCAGCAGGTCCGCGATCCGCGGGAACTGCGCTGCCGCATCGACGATCGCCGGTACGCCGCGACGATGCGCGGCACGGACCGCGGCGACGAGGTCGATCGGCTCGCCGTGGGTCAGCCGGGACGACACCAGCATCAGGCACGCCACATCCGGCCCGTCGAGCTCGTCCTCCAGCTCGGCGATCGTGCAACCGTTCTCGTCGCCGGCCAGGTCGACCTGCGCGCCGGCGAGCCGGATCCCCTGCAGGTTGGTGTGTCCGTAGTCGATCACCTGACAGGCCGGCAGGACGACGCGGTTGTGCATATCGCTTGCGTCCGGCAACGCCGCAGTACGCCGGGGATCGCCGCCGGTCATCGTGGCGGCGACCGCGAGGGTGATGCCGGCCGCGGTGCAGTGCACGACCGCGCCGGCCTGGGCCCCTGTTACCTGTGCGATGGCCTCGCTGGCACGATCGCCGAGCTCGTCCATCACGAAGAATTCGGGCAGTGCCTGTGCGACAGCCTCCGCCACCCCGTCGGAACTCCGGGACACCCCGAGCGGGGTAAACGTCCCCTTGGCGTTGATCACCACACTCAAGCGGTAACGCTCATGAATGGTCATGGTGATGCAGAGCGTAGTGGTCACGGACAGCAATTGGCGAGAGTCTGGACGTGAGTTCTTGACCCGAATGCTACTGGTGAGTCATTCTCACTTTTACCCCATCTGAGGAGGGAACCGTGCCCCGCCCCGCACTCCGAACCCGCCTTCGCACCCGCCTTCGTATCGGGATCGCCGCCGCCGCTGTCACCGCCGTCCTCGCGGCCCTGCCGGCGCCGACCCAGGCAACGCCGCAAGCCGTTGCCGCGACCCCCGGAGATTATTGCCTCGAGCAATGTCGCGACATCCTGCCGCCGGGTCAGAACGGCAATGCGACCTTCACGGATCTCCTTGCTTTCAAGGCCTTAGGCGTCAGACCGGCGCACTTCAGCGACACGGTGAAGCCCTACCAGGATCTGGTCTGGAACTCGCAAGGCATCACCGACGAGGGCCTCGCGCCGTACTACGACGACTCGTCGTTCGGGGTGAAACCGGACGACGTCGCGAGCACGACCCATCCACGCAGCGACGTGACCATCGTGCGGGACAAGTCGCGCGGCATCCCGCACATCACCGGCACCACGCGGCTCGGCACCATGTTCGGCGCCGGGTACGCCGGAGCTCAGGACCGGCTGTTCGTGATGGACGTGTTCCGCCACCTTGGTCGCGGCCAACTGACGCCGTTCGCGGGCGGAGCGGCGGCGAACCGCGAGTTCGAGCAGGAGTTCTGGCGCACCGCGCCGTACACCGAAGCCGATCTCCAGCGGCAGTTCGACGATGCCGATGATCTCTACGGCGCCGACGGCGTGAAGATGCAGCAGGACATCCAGGCCTGGGTCGACGGCGTCAACCACTACATCGACACGATCGGCATCGCGTACCCGGGTGAGTACGTCGCCCTCGGTCTGCAGTGGCCGACTCCGCATTGGAAGGTGACGGACGTCGTCGCCACCGCGGCGGTCGTCGCGGGCATCTTCGGTACCGGTGGTGGCGCGGAAGTCACGTCAGCGCTCGCATTGCTTGAAGCACAAGCGAAGTACGGCGTTGCCCAGGGCACCAAGGTGTGGGAGTCGTTCCGCTCGCAGAACGACCCCGAAGCCAGTACGACGGTGCACAACGGCACGTCGTTCCCCTACGGCACAACCGGTCCGAACCCAGCTGGCCGCGCGATGCCGGACCGTGGCTCGGTCACCGCAGAGCCCGAGGTCATCGACCAGACCGCGAACAAGACCGCGGCCGCCAAGCCCGCGCCGAAGGGCTCGGACTCCTTGAAGGGGATCTTCGACGACGGATTCTTCCCCGAAGGCTTCGGCAAGAAGGGGATGTCGAACGCGCTGGTGGTCTCCGGCGCAAACACGCAGAGCGGCAATCCGATCGCCGTCTACGGTCCGCAGACCGGGTACTTCGCGCCGCAGCTGCTGATGCGCCAAGAGCTACAAGGCCCGGGGGTCAGCTCGCGCGGCATCGCGTTCGCCGGCCTCAACTTCTACACGCTGATCGGCCGCGGCCCCGACTACTCGTGGAGCGCGACATCCGCGGGGCAGGACATCACCGACACGTTCGCCGTACCGCTGTGTGAGCCTGGTGGTGGGACGCCGACCAAGGACTCGCAGTACTACGAATTCCGCGGGCAATGTGTCCCGATCGAGCGGCTGGAGCGGCACAACGCGTGGTACGCGAGCCTCGGCTCGTCCGAACCCGCGGGGTCGTACACGTTGGTTGCCCTGCGCACCAAGTACGGCATCGTCTCGCATCGCGGCACCGTCGGCGGCAAGCCGGTGCTGTTCACCAAGAACAGGTCGACGTACGGCAACGAGGCCGGGTCGGCGCTCGGGTTCATGCAGTTCAACGACCCGGACCGGATCCACTCTGCCGCCGACTTCCAGAAGGCCGCCGCGAACATCGGATACACGTTCAACTGGTTCTACACCGACAAGGATTCGATCGCGTACTTCAACTCCGGCGACAACCCGGTCCGCGCGGCCGGCGCCGACCCGAACCTGCCGACCTGGAGCTCGTACGAGTGGCAGGGCTGGAACCCGGACACGAATCGCGCGACGTACACGCCGGCGGCGCAGCATCCGCAGGTGGTGAACCAGGACTACCTGACCAGCTGGAACAACAAGCAGGCGCCTGGGTACTCCGCGTCGGACGGGCAGTGGGGTTACAACGCGGTTTACCGCAGCCAGCCGCTCGACGACCGGATCAAGGCCATCATCAGCAACGGGCAGAAGTTCACCCGCGGCAAGCTGGTTGAGGCGATGGAGGACGCGGCCACGGTCGACCTGCGCGGCGACCAGGTGCTGCCCTATCTGCTCAGAGTCCTGAAGTCCGCACCGATCACCGACCCGGCGGTCGCCGACGCCGTTGCCAAGCTGACCGCCTGGCAACAGGCCGGCGCCCACCGCAAGACTCCGAACGCGTCGTCGAGGACCTATGACAACGCCGACGCCATCCGCATCATCGATGCCTGGTGGCCGCGGCTCGTGCCCGCCGAGTTCAAGGACCTCGGACCAGATCTGTACGGCGCACTTGTCGCGAACCTCAAGATCGACGAGCGGCCCAGTGCGCAGGGTTCGTCGTTCCAGAGCGGCTGGTGGGGCTTCGTCCAGCGGGACATGCGCAAGGTTCTCGGCGACCCGGTGAAGGCAGCTCAGCCGGTGACGTACTGCGGCGGCGGATCGCTGGCCGGTTGTCGGTCCGTGCTGACGGAAACATTGCTGGCGGCAACCAAGGTGCCGGCCGCGACGACGTACCCGGCGACGGCGGACTGTGCCGCGGGCGACCAGTTCTGCGCCGACCAGATCGCGCATCAGCCGATGGGCGGCATCACGCAGGACCGGATCGCGTGGGTCAACCGGCCGACGTACCAGCAGGTGGTCGAGTTCCCGGCCCGGCGCGGTGACGACCTCACCAACCTGGCGGTCGGGAAGACGGCGACGGCGAGCAGTTACGAGACCGGGTGGTACAACTCGCCGCCGGCGCAGGCCGTCGACGGGAAGCCCGACACCCGGTGGGCGAGCGACTGGTCGGATCCGCAGTGGCTGAAGGTTGACCTCGGCAACGAGCAGACCGTACGCCGGGTGGTGCTCGACTGGGAGGCGGCGTACGGGAAGTCGTACAAGGTCGAGGTCTCCCGGGATGGGGCGACGTGGCAACAGGTGTACGCGACGACGACCGGCGATGGTGGCGAGGACGTGGTGCGTTTCGCGCCGACCCAGGCGAGATATGTCCGGGTCACCGGGACGCAGCGCGCGACCTCTTACGGGTATTCGCTGTATGAGTTCCAGGTGTTCAGATGGTGATGCCCCCGGGCCTGTCAGGATGAGGGCATGAACCAGAACTTTCCTCCGAACCAGCCGTTCCCGCCGCAGCAGGGCTTCCAGCAGGGCCCGCCGCCGGGGTACCAGGGGCCGCCTCCGGGCTACCAGCAGGGGCCGCCGCCGCAGGGGTACGGGCAGCAGCCCGGGTACGGCCAGGCGCCGGGCAACTACCAGCCGGCTCAGAACCCTGCGCCGCATGTCGCGCCGCAGGGTTCGCCGTACCCGGTGCTGGTCTCGACGATGAACGACCTGCCCGGGTACACCGCGGACAAGGTGTTCGGCGAGGTGTTCGGGCTGACCGTGCGGAGCCGCGACTTCGGGTCGAACTTCACCGCGAGCTTCCGGTCGCTGGGCGGCGGCGAGGTGCCGGAGTACACCCAGATGCTGGCCGAGTCGCGGCACGTCGCGGTGATGCGGATGTGCCAGATGGCGCAGCAGATGGGCGCGAACGCGATCCTCGCGATGCGGTTCGACTGCAACGAGATCGCTCAGACGATGAGCGAGGTCGCGGCGTACGGCACGGCCGTCGTCGTACACAAGGTCGAGCCGCCGCGGCCGCAGGACACCAGCCCAGATGAGGATGATGCGAATGACAGCTGATCTGATCTTTCCGCCCGGATTCCGCTGGGGGGTCTCGACGTCGGCGTACCAGATCGAGGGTGCCGTGGCCGAGGGCGGCCGCGGTCCCTCCACCTGGGACACGTTCTGCGCCGAGCCCGGCCGGATCCTGAACGGCGACACCGGCGAGGTCGCCTGCGACCACTACCACCGGTACGCCGAGGATGTCGCGCTGATGCGGGAGCTCGGGGTGGACACCTACCGGTTCTCGTTCTCCTGGCCTCGCATCCAGCCGTCGGGTCGTGGGCCTGCTGTGGCGGCCGGAATGGATTTCTACGACCGGCTGATCGACACCCTGCTCGGCGCCGGGATCCAGCCGGCGCCGACGCTGTTCCACTGGGACACCCCGCAGGCGCTCGAGGACGCCGGCGGTTGGCTCTCACGGGACATCACCGACCGCTTCGCGGAGTACGCGTCTCTGGTCGGTGCCCGGTTCGCGGATCGGGTGCCGATGTGGATGACCATCAACGAGCCGATGGTGCTGACGCTGATGGGGTACTCGCTCGGCGCGCATGCGCCCGGTAAGGAGCTGGTGTTCGACGCTCTCCCGGTCGCGCATCATCAGCTGCTCGCGCACGGGCGCGCGGTGCAGGCGCTTCGAGCCGCCGGTGCTACTCAGATCGGCATCGCCAGCAACCACGCGCCGACCTGGCCCGCGAGCGACAGTCCTGAGGACAAGGAAGCGGCCGCGCTGTACGACAACCTGATCAACTGGCTGTTCGCCGACCCGATCCTGCTCGGCGAGTACCCGAACGGCATGGGCGACGCGATGCCTGGTCCGGTTGCCGACGATCTCGCCATCATCTCGACGCCGCTCGATTTCTTCGGCATCAACCACTACGCGCCGGTCTCGGTCGGCGTCGCCACCGGCCACGCCGACACCGCGGCGACCGATGGCGTGCTGTTGCCGCCGGGCCTGCCGTTCGAGCCGCGGACACTGACCGGTTACCCGACCACGGACTTCGGCTGGCCGGTCGTGCCGGACGCGTTCGGCGAGATCCTGCGGATCTTCAAGGAGCGGTACGGCGACCGGCTGCCGCCGATCTACATCACCGAGAACGGCTGCGCGATCAACGACGAGCCCGTCGACGGGGTTGTGTCCGACCAGCGGCGCATCGACTATCTCGACGGATACCTACGGTCGTTGAGGGCCGCGATGGACGACGGGATCGACGTCCGCGGGTACTTCCAGTGGTCGCTGATGGACAACTTCGAGTGGGCGGCCGGGTACTCGCAGCGGTTCGGCCTGGTGCACGTGGACTTCAAGACGCAGGAGCGTACGCCGAAAGCGTCGTATCACTGGTTGCGTGATCTGATCGCTCAGAGCCGGGCATGATTCCCGAGCCGGGGGTGGTGCCGTCCGCGCTGGCGGAGCCGACCGTGCGGGTGCGGCCGGGGTGGACGGCGGCCGTCGTACTGGCGAACGTCGGGGTATTCGCGGCCTGGCTGGGTCCGATCCAGGTGCTGCTCGCGAAGCAGTCCGAGTCGGTTGCTCCGGGCAACAAGGAGTTCGTGTTCGGGCTGGTGACCGGAGTCGGCGCCGCGGTGTCGGTGTTCGCGAACCCGGCGTTCGGCGCGATCTCCGACCGGACCACGTCACGCTTCGGCCGGCGGGTGCCGTGGGTGGTGGCCGGTGCTGTCGGCGGAGCGGTAGGGCTGGGCATTCTGGCCGGTGCGCATCTGATCGTGTTGATGCTGCTCGGTTGGTGCCTGATGCAACTGTTCGGCAACGCACTCCTCGCCGCGGCAACAGCCGTTGTACCGGATCGCGTCCCGGTCGCCCAACGCGGCGGGGTCGGCGGCTGGGTGGCAATCTCGCAGGTCTTGGGCGCATTGGTCGGTACTGCGCTTGCTGCAGCCTTCGACAGCTACGCGCTCGGGTACGCCGCCTGCGCGGTGTTCCTGCTGTTGTCGGTGGTGCCGTATTTGTTGCGCAGTCACGACGTGCAACTGGTGGAGCGTCCGACGTTCGTACTGCGCGATTTCCTTCGTGGGTTCTGGATCAGCCCGCGACGGTACCCGGACTTCGGCTGGGCCTGGCTGACGCGGTTCCTGTTCAACGTGGGCAATGCGCTCGGCACGCTGTACCTCTTCTACTACCTGCAGGACGAGGTCGGCGTCGACGACCCGGACACCGGCGTACTGATCCTGACTGCGATCTACAGCGTGTGCGTCCTCACGACCGCGATCACCTGCGGCCGCTGGTCGGACCGCTCCGAACGCCGGAAGGTCTTCGTCACCGCCTCCGGCTGGGTGATGGCCGTCGCCGGCGTCGTGCTCGCAGTCTGGCCGACCTGGCCGGGCGCAATCGTCGGCGCGATCATCCTCGGCATGGGTTTCGGCGTCTACCTGGCCGTCGACTTCGCCTTGCTCACGCAGGTCCTCCCGAGCGCCCAGGACCGCGCGAAAGACCTCGGCGTCATCAACATCGCAAACTCCCTGCCCCAGGTCCTCGCCCCCGCAATCGCAGCCCCCATCGTCAAACACCTCGGCGGCTACCCGGTCCTCTACCTCTTGGCCTCAGCCGTCACGGTCCTCGCCGGCGTACTCGTCACACGGATCCGATCGGTCAACTGACCAGCGAGCTTTCCGTCGGCGGGGACGTGGATGTGGTCGAGGCCCAGCCAGTCGGCCATCAGATGCAGCTCGGCGGCCAGCGGTTCGACGAAGTCGGGGGTGTCGGGCTCGGCGGTCAGGGTGGGGACGACGAGGGTGGAGGTCTGGCGGTCGGCCTTGAGGTCGACGCGAGCCACTAGTTGGTCACCTAGGAGGAACGGGAGTACGTAGTACCCGTGGATTCGTTGTGGGGCTGGGGTGTAGATGCTGATGCGGTAGAAGAAGTCGAACAGGTGGTGAGTGCGGTCGCGGTTCCAGATCAGGGGGTCGAAGGGGGAGAGGAGTGCATGGGCGTCGATGGGGCGGTCCTTGGCCTCATGCCAGCGGTAGCTCTGTTGCTTGACGCCCTCGACGCGGACGGGGATCAGCTCGCCGGCGTCGGTCAGGTCGCCGATGGCCTGCCGAGCGGTTGCTGCGGGCAACGGAAAGTGTGCCTGGCCGCTGCCTCCGCAGAGCTCCTTGAGAGTCGCGACCCCCAGCCCGCGGGCCGCGATGCGGACCAGCTCGCGGCGGGCCTCGTCGGCGGTGAGCTCGGGGGCGGCGAGTAGGTCGGCGGGTAGGACGCGTTCGGTCAGGTCGTAGATCCGCTCGAAGTGGCGGCGGCCCGCGATCGTCAGCTGGCCCGTGCAGAACAAGTACTCGGTCGCGATCTTCGCGTCCTGCCAGTTCCACATCCGGCCGGTGCCCGGATCCGGATCCGGGTCGGTGCGCTTCCGCCGTACGCCGTCCGGGCTCGCCTCGCCCGCAGTCAACGGGCCCTTCTCGGTGATCATCTGCAGCACCTGGTCGACGTACCCGGGCCGCTCCGCGGTCAGCCGCCGCATCCCCGCCACGACCGACCACGGTGCGCTCACGTCCGGGCTCAGTTCCTCGTCCCACACCTGCCGCTCAGCCGCCCGCATCCGCCACCGCATCAACGGGTACGCCGTGAGCGGGATGAGCGCCGCCTTGTGCCCCCAGAAATACTCGAACAACTCCCGGTCCGCACCCCAGGCCAGCTTGTCGAGCGTCGCCCGCGGATAGTTGCCGACCCGCGAGAACACCGGCAGGTAATGCGAGCGAGTCAGCACATTCACCGAATCCAGCTGCAGTACGCCGACCCGCCCGATCGCCTTCCGCACCGCCCGCACATCGCCGCGCTTGGGCCGCCCGTCCCCGAACCCCTGCGCACCCAGGGCAACCCGCCGAGCAACCCCCACCGAGATTTCATCACCCACGGCCGCCATAACTTGAACCTATAGCGCAACACTGGGCTCATGCAGTCCATCACCATCGGAAAGCCCCACGAGTACCTCCGCCTGACCGCAGTCCGATGGCCGTCGGACAGCGCGCCGGATTACGTGCCGAGAGAGAAGCGCCGCTACCTGCAAGCCGAGCTCCGGAACCACGACGTCACTGCGAACACCAGGCTCGACCTCTGGCACGACTACGCCGGCCTGCCGCAGTACTTCGAGCAGGTCGTAGCTCATTGGCCCGAGTGGGAGAACTCCTCCATGACCTGGGGGCTGTCCAGTGCGCTCAGGCTTGAGCTCATCCACGGCCCGCGGCCGGCAGGGGGCCCGGATCACTTCAGTCTGCGGATCAAGCTCCAGGGTGGACATGGGCACCGGCGCAACTTCTGGGTGCTCGAGACCTCGATGGTCCTCTCGCCTGAAGAACTCGAAACCATTGCACGCGACATCCGTGAGCTGACGGACTAGGTCGTCTGCAGCTTTGCCGACGAGCAACGCCGTACGTCGACCTGGGTAGGCCGGTTGGGCGGTGTCGGCGCGGGCTACGGGCTGGGCTCGGAGCTGGCTGCGGTGGGGAACTCCGCCCATGGATCGAACTGCCGGCCGCACGAGGACGTGACGCGACCCGGGGTCGCCCGATCGGTCCGGGGCGTCGGGTCCTCACCCCAGATGGCGCGGTACGTCGCCTCCCGGACCGACGCAGTCGGCGTCGGCTCGGGAGGTGTCGGTGCGTTGCGCTCAGACCGCTCCGGTCTGCTGTCGGTCAAACCGGAGAGCGAGGGCGCTGGTATGTCGGATGGTGTGTGCGGTGAACCAGATCGTGCGGCGTTGCGCGGTGGGTCGGCCCAGGCGGGGCGGCTCACGTCGACGACGCCGTCAGTGATGGTGATGGTCCAGTGGCCGTTGTGAAGGTCGCTGTGGTGTCGGCGACAGAGTAGGGCGAGGTTCTCGATTTTGGTCTCGCCGCCGTCGATCCAAGACTTCACATGGTGGGCGTCGCACATGATCGGCGGGGCACCGCAGACCACACAGCCCTTGTCGCGGGTGTTCAAGGCGCGGCGCATCGCCCGGGTGACCAGCCGCTCCGACCGGCCGACGTCGAGCGGCTCCGAGTTCGAGCCCAGCACGAGCGGGAGGATCCTTGCGTCACAGGCCAGCTGGCGGATGGTTGCCGCGGACAGTCCATCGCCGTGGACGAGTTGACCGGTGGCGTTGCCGGTTGCGGTCTTGAGGTCATCGAAGTCGATGGTGATGGTGACGTTTGCCTTCGCCCCGAATCCGGGCAGCCATCCATCCTTACCAGCGTCAGCGGCCGCGGTGCCATCGTCCGGCGTCGATGGCGGGTTGCTCGCCGGGCGGGGTTGGTAGCCGGCGTCGGTGGCCGCTGCGGCGATGGTCAAGGCGATGGTGAGAGCGTCGGCCTGGCGCTTGTCGCGGGGTCGGGGGTCGAGTTCGCCGTCGATCGTCTTGTGGGGGCGGGCGCCGGCGTGGATCAGGCTTCGGAGGAGTTCGGCGTTCTCGTTGGCGAGGTAGCCGCGAAACTTCACTCCGTTCTCCGCAGGGGCCAGTGTCAAGGACTCTCGGGCGTAGGCTCTGCGTTCATCCGGCTCGGGGCCGTCGGAGTCCAGTAGGTCACAGATCTGCTTGGCGGTCGCGCGGAGCTCGTCTGGCGGAAGGTGCGCGGCCAGGCTCACCAACTGCTTCTCCGCCACATCGAGGTCTTCGACCGGCACCCTCGAGCGCACCCGCTCCAGCGCGGACACGATCGCCGCGGCCTGCGCCGGACGCAACAACCACCCGCGGTCAGCAGGTCCCGCGTCGGCAACGCCCGGAGCTGGGATGCCCGCAACCAGAGCGGTGGATACATCACCGTACTTCGGCAGGGCCCGGGCGAGCTTGACGTCACGGTAGGCGTCACGACGGTTCTGGCGGTGCCGGAGGGTCAGCAGCTCGACGGCGTCCCGGGCGCCGAGTTCCTCGGCATAGCCAGTCTCGTCGATGCGTGCGACCAGTTGCAGCCGATAGGTCTCCTTCCGGGCGATATCGGCATCCACGGCGTCGAGAGCGGCCAGCAGTTCGCCGTCACTCATCGACCACGCCGGCCGCTCGTCCAGAAGTTCCATGCCACTGACGATATACGCCCCCACCGACAGTTCTCAAACCCAGAAGTCTTTATTTTCAAGGAGATTTGTTATCCACAGCCGCACTCACTTGCGGATGTTGCCCGAGGCAACGGTAGCCCGCCGAGGTGGAGCGCTCCATCGCAGACGCCAACTCGGGTGCCCCGGAACCTAGTACCGGTGTCGTCGCCGTGAGGTCGTTCGGCGTGGCGGCTGGCGGGTTGTTTCAACGCTGACCGGTTGCTGCGGGTCAGCGGTCGAATAAGCGGTCAGTGGGCTTCCACGTTTGGGGTTCGGGGAGTCCTGCTGGTCGTTTCAGGGGGTAGGGCTCCCCGAAGTGCCCGTGCGGCCTGCCCGCGGGGCAATCGTGAACCACCCGCGGCACCCCAAACCGGTTTGGGGGCCGGGGCCGGCGGCTGGGACTCGGCCGGTCCCCGGCGAGGATCCCGCATCGGGAAGAAATCCTCCCCAGTCGATGTCGGGCTCGACCGATGCCGCACGGCCGGCGTGACCAGCGGTCCAGGCCTGGACTTATTGCATGAACTTCAGACGCACGACACTAGTGCTGGTGTCGTCGTTGATGCCCTGACCTCGCTCCGGCCTGCTCCAATGCGCGCCGGCGGTGGTTGCGGTACCAGAGGGACCACGCGATCAGGATGCCGAGGGCGGCTACGTGCATGACGGGGGAGATGTTGGCCATGGTGTTGACGGGGAGGGTGTAGACGAGGATCAGGCGGATGATCGCGTCGGCCAGGAGCACGGTGCCGAAGACCGCGGTCAGGGTGGTGAAGTGCCGTCGGAACGTCGGTTGGTCGCGCCAGCGGTCGTCCCATTCGGCAAGGAGTTCGGGCTTGGCAGCGTTGGCCTTTCGGGCCAAGGAGTAGACGAGCGGGCGGCCGAGCAAGACCGAGCCCAGTAGGAGCAACCCCGCCGCGCCGGACAACACGGACTCTTTGGCGAGCAGGATCCGGGGATCACCGGTGAGCAGCGAGATGACGAGCAGTACGGCGAACGTCCCACCGACGAATGCGGCCAGCCCGTTCAACCGTCGCTGTACGACGGCGATGACGGCGACCCGCACCAGCGCGGCACCCGCGGCAGCGGCGAGGGCGGGGAGTACGTCGTACCCGAGGATGCGGCCGGCGTAGTAGACGACGAGCGGTAGACCGATGTCCCACAGCAGACCGGGGAGGAGCTTACGCATGATGCCGAACCTTTCTCTTAAGATACTGCTAGTAGCTTAAGAGGCTGCAATCACACGGAAGTAGGTCGAATGTCATGGGATACCCTGAGTATCGTGACGACACGGCGACGGGGTGCGGCGCTGGAGGAGGCAATCCTGCAGGCGGCGGTCGAGGAGCTGACCGAGGTCGGGTACCGCGAGCTGACAATGGACGGCGTCGCCGCGCGCGCCGGGACCGCGAAGAACGTGATCTACCGTCGCTGGCCGAGTCGGGCCGCGCTGTGCATCGCGGCGTACCGTCATATGCTCCCGACCGGTCCCGACTCAACTCCCGACACCGGCTCGCTCCGCGGGGATGCGCTCGCACTGCTCACCCGTGCCAACGACCGCATGTCCTCTCCGGTCGGTCGCATCCTGCGCCAGCTTCTCGCCGACATCCAGTCCGACCCCGAGCGGATGCGCGAACTCCGCGACCAGGTCGCCCGCGCCGGCGTCTCGCACTGGCTGACCGTCCTGGCCCGCGCCGCGAGCCGCGGCGAAGTCGGCCAGCAAGCGCTCACGCCACGCGTGGCCACCGTCGCCGTCGACCTGCTCCGCAACGAATACGCCCTCAACGGCGCGACCGCAGTCTCCACCGAAGTCCTGACCGAGATCGTCGACCAGGTCTTCGTCCCGCTCGCCTCACGAGACTGACATGGCCGACCGCAACGCCTCGAAGTCTTCGGGCTCGAGCTGGACGAGGCCGCGCCGGAGTTGGTAGCCCCAGTTCGGCTGCCGGGTGAGCTCGAGCTCCACCTCGCGTACTGCGGCGCGCTGCACCGGCAGGAACTCGATCCGCCGGCGCCAGGGCTGCACGATGCCGTGGGAGCCCATGTTCATCGGTTCAGCCTGGTACGGCGCTGCGTCGGCGACCACGCCCAGTGCCGTGAACGCGCGGAGCGGCTGCTTCTCGCCGTACCGCTCGGTCGGCGAGTAGATCACGAACCCGTCGCCCTCACGCAGGCGCGCGACGCCGTACCGCTTGCCGTGGTTGAGCTGGATGAAACCGCCCTCGACCGCCCGCTGGGTATGGTCCGCGGAGACCACACCCAGCCAGGCGCGCTGCAAATCCGTCATACCTCACTGTCCGCCGGAATATACGACATCTTTCGTCATGATTTTCCGGCTGAGTCTGGCGATCAGCGGCCAGGCGATCATCAACAGGATCGCCACGTAGATGACGTACGCGACCGGTCCGCCGATCAGCCCGGAGACATCGCCGTTGGACAACTGCAGTGCCATCCGCGCCTGCCGTTCGGCGATCGGGCCGAGGATCACGCCGATGATCAGCGGCAGCACCGGCAGACCGAACCGGCGCATCCCGAAACCGAGCAGCCCGAGCAGCAGAAGCAGCAACAGGTCGAGCGGCTGCGCGTTCACGGCGTACGCACCCATCGAGGCGAAGAAGATGATCCCGGCGTACAGATACGGCCGCGGGATCTGCAGGAGCTTCGCCCAGGCCGGCGCCAGCGGCAGGTTGAGGAGCAGCAGCATCAGGTTGCCGATGAACAGGCTGGCGATCAGTGCCCACACCAGCCTCGGCTCGCGCTGGAACAGCAGCGGCCCGGGCTGGATGCCGTACGACGTGAACGCGGCCAGCATCACCGCTGCGGTCGCATTCGTCGGCAGACCGAGCGCGAGCATCGGTACGAGCGTCCCGGCTGCCGACGCGTTGTTCGCGGCTTCCGGCCCGGCCACGCCCTCGATCGCGCCGTGCCCGAACTCCTCCGGGTGCTTGGACAGCTTCTTCTCGGTCGCATACGACAGGAACGTCGGGATCTCGGCGCCGCCCGCCGGCAACGCACCGATCGGGAACCCGTACGCCGTACCGCGCAGCCACGGCTTCCACGAACGACGCCAGTCCGACTTGCCCATCCACGGACGGCCGACCGGAATCACCGTGCCCGGGTTCCGCCGCAGATGGGCCGCGACCCAGAGCGCCTCGCCGACCGCGAAGATGCCAACGGCAACCACTACGACATCGATGCCATCGGCAAGCTGCGGTACGCCGAACGTGAGTCGCTGCTGGCCGGTCACCTTGTCGATCCCGACCAGCCCGATCACCAGCCCGAGCAGTAGCGCCGCGAACCCACGGATCCGGGACGATCCGAGCACCGAGGTCGCACCGGCGAACGCGAGCAGCATGATTGCCAGGTAGTCCGGTGCACCCAGACTGATCGCGAACTTCACCACCTGCGGCGCAACCAGCACGAGCAGCAGCGTCCCGATCGTGCCGGCCACGAACGACCCGATCGCCGCGGTCGCCAACGCCTGCGCGGCCCGTCCGGCGCGCGCCATCTTGTTGCCTTCGATCGCCGTCACCACCGATGACGACTCACCTGGCGTGTTCAAGAGGATCGACGTGGTCGAGCCGCCGTACATCCCGCCGTAGAAGATGCCGGCGAACATGATGAATGCCTGCACCGGCTCGAGCCCGTAGGTGATCGGCAGCAGCAGCGCCACCGTCATCGCCGGCCCGATCCCGGGCAGTACGCCGACCGCCGTACCGACGGTGACGCCGAGCAACGCAAGAAGCAGATTGATCGGTGTCAGGACATCTGCAAATCCCTGAAGGAGGTCCATCACAAGATCCCTTGCAGTACGCCGGCCGGCAGGTTGACGCCCAGCCCGATCGCGAACGCGTAGAACGTGATCAGCGCCAGCGCGACTGCGATGAACACGTTGCGGATGTGGTGCCGGCTGCCGAGCGCGAACGCCGATCCCCAGAACAGCAGGGTCCCGCTGATCACCCAGCCCAGCGGCTCGATCAGCGCCAGGTTGACCACGAACGCGGCGATCAGCGTGAGCACGGTGCGCCAGTCGACGGAGGACGTCACGTCGACGTCCTCGCCTTCCTCGGCCTCACCGGTCCCGCCCCGCGCGACGTCCACGGCGTACAGGACGGCGACGACGAGCAGCAGGATGCCGAGGACGATCGGTACCGGCTTCGGGCCGATCGGATCGTTGCTGTTGGCAATGTGCTGGAGCCGGGCGGCGTCGACGATCACCAGGACGCCGACCACCGCCAGGAACCCGCACACTCCGTACTGCGCACGATCCGGCCGCCGGGTAGCGGCCTCGGTCATGCTGCCAGGCCCAGCTTCGTGAGGATGTCGGCGACGGCCTTGTCCTGGTCGGTGAGGAACTTGCCGAACTCGTCACCGGTCACGAACGCATCGGTCCAGCCGTGCTTGTCCAGCTCGGACTTCCATTCCGCGGAGTCGTGCATCTTCGTCAGCGCGTCGATCCAGACCTTCTTGTCCGCGTCGCTGATCCCCGGCGGCGCGACGATGCCACGCCAGTTCGTGAACACCAGGTCGATGCCTGAGCCCTTCAGCGTCGGCACGTCCTTCAGCGCCTCGATCGGCTGCTCACTCGTCACCGCGAGTACGCGCACCTGACCGCTCTGGACCTGGTCGAGGAACTCACCGAATCCACTGGCCCCGAACGCGATCTTGCTTCCCAGCAACGCGGGCAGCAGCTCGCCGCCACCGTCGTACGAGACGAAGTTGACGTCTTTCGGCTCGATGCCGACGGCTTGCGCGAGCTGCATCGGCAGCAGGTGGTCCGGCCCGCCCGGCGACGAGCCACCGCCGACCGCCATCCCCTTCGGGTTCGCCTTCCACGCGGTCACCAGGTCGCCGATCGTCTTGTACGGCGAGTTCTTCGGTACGACGATCGCGCCGGCCTCTTCGATCATCTTGGCGATCGGGGTCGTCTGGGTGAGCGTCGCCTTCGACTTCGAGGTGTACGTCGCGCCGACCACGCCGAGGCCCATCTGCATGGCGAGCTTGCCGTTGCCCTTCTCGTTCACGACCCGCTGCAGGCCGACCGTGCCGCCGGCGCCCGGCAGGTTGAACACCTGTACGCCGGTCGCGATCTTCGCGTCCTCCATCACCTTCGCCGCGACCCGGGCGGTGGTGTCGTACCCGCCTCCGGCCGCGTTCGGCACCATCAGCCGCAGCCCGGTCGCGGGCTTGCCGCTGTCGGCGTTCGTGTCGGATTTGTCCGCGGTCGCGCCGCAGGCGGTCGCGCTGACCAGCGCGAGCACTGCTGTGGTGACCCAGAGCATCGGCCTCATGGCGGTGTCCTTTTCGATGGGGATCAGGTGGCGACGATCGTGGACCTCCAGCGGGTACGGCGTCTGCGTTGTGGCCGCAGCGGTGGTTGAGTTCATTGTGGTCACAGGCGGAATCTGGGTGAAGTGTGGCACTCCGGCTCCGCAGCGGTGATCATGCGGCAGGACCTATGGGAGGTGAAGATGGCCGTCAGGCTCGGGAAACGTCCGACTTTGGCCGGGCAGCTGCTGGTGCTGCAGCTCGCGATCGTCGTGGTCGTGCTCGTCGCCGTCGCCGCGGTCTCGCTCGCCCAGTCCGCCGCCACGTTCAACCGGGTCGAGGGGCGTCGGGTGACCGCGCTGGCCGAGCAGCTCTCCGGGAGCCAAACGCTCCGGTTCGGTATCCGCCACCCCGCGCCGGCGGAGGTCCTCGCACCGTTGCTCCAGACAACGTTGACGCAGTCGGGCGTCACCTCGATCACGGTCGCCGACGCCCAGGGCCGGATCATCGCGGCCACGAACCCCACCACGATCGGCAGCTCGTTGGCCCTCGGTGATCCCTGGGTTGCGCAAGGCCGTGGGTGGTCCGGCGAGTTGCGCCTCGGAGACGGGAAGGAACTGGTCTCGCAGGTCCCTGTGCTCAGCCAGGGCACGGATTCGAGCGGTCGTCCGGACGGGACGCTCGGCGATCACATCGGCACCGTGATGGTCGGCGAGCAGGCTCCGACGATCTGGCAGCGGTTGCGCGGCGCATCGTCGTACCTGGCGATCTATCTCGGGATTGCCTGTGTGCTCGGGCTGCTCGGGTCGTGGTTGCTGGCCCGCCGGATCAAGCGGCAGACGCTCGGCCTCGAGCCGCGCGAGATCGCCGGTCTCGCCGAGCACCGGGAGGCGATGCTGTACGGGCTGGCCGAGGGAGTCGTTGCCTTGGACCCCCATTTGCGCGTGACGCTGGTGAACGACGTCGGCCGCCGGCTGCTCGACCTACCTTCGAGCGCGGTCGGCCGCAGCCTGGACGATCTCGGGATCGAGGGCCGGCTCCGCGAAGTGCTCGCCGGCGAGGACGAGGCGCGCGACGCGGTCGTCGTACGGCGTGGGCGCGTGCTCGTGATGAACCGGATGGAGGTCACGAAGGACGGGCGGTCGCTCGGGTCGGTGACGACGCTGCGCGACCGGACCGAGCTGGCGCAGCTGGAGCGGGAGCTGGGATCGTTCCGTTCGTCCGCCGAGTTGCTCCGGGCGCAGACGCACGAGTTCGCGAACCAGCTGCACACGATCTCGGGGCTGATCCAGATCGGGGAGTACGACGAGGTCGTCACGTACGTCGGCGCGCTCAACCGGTACCGTGAATCGCTCGACCTGACCGTGACCCGACGGGTCCACGACACTGCGGTCGCCGCCCTGCTGATGGCGAAGTCCTCGCTCGCGGCCGAACGCCGCGTCGAGCTTCGCGTGTCCGAACGGACGACGCTGCTCCGGCTCGACCCCGCGCTGTCCGCCGACGTGGCGACCGTGGTCGGCAATCTCGTCGACAACGCGATCGACGCGGCGGCCCAGTCCGGTACGCCGCTGTCGCCCGCGTGGGTCGAGGTCGAACTGCGGCAGGACGCAACCAGCGTGGAGATCGTGGTCCGCGACTCCGGTCCGGGGGTGGCGCCCGAGTTGGCGCAGGAGGTGTTCGCGCACGGCTTCACCACCAAGGCCGCGGCCGAGGGCGAACGCGGGATCGGCCTCGCGATGACCCGGCTGATCTGCCGCCGGCGCGGCGGCGAGGTCGCGGTCACCAACAACTCCGACGGCGGCGCGGCGTTCGTCGCCCGCATGTCTGCCCAGCGCACGCCCGAGGGAGCCCGATGATCACGGTCCTCGTCGTCGACGACGATTTCATGGTCGCCCGCATCCACCGCGGGTTCGTGGATCGCGTGGACGGCTTCGAAGTCGTCGGTACGGCGAACTCCGGCGACCAGGCCGTCGCGGCGCTGACCGAGCTCCGCCCTGATCTGGTGCTGCTCGATCTCTACCTCCCCGACGTGTTCGGCATCGAGCTGATCGGCCGCATGCGCGCCGTACAACCGGATGTCGACATCCTCGTCATCACGGCGGCCCGCGAGGCCGACGCGGTGCGTGGCGCCGTACGCCAAGGGGTTGTCAACTACCTGCTGAAACCCTTCGGTTTCGAGGATCTGCGGGTTCGCCTACAGGAGTACGCCCGCCGCCGCGCGAGCGTCCCCGACGAGGTCACCTCCCAGGCCGACGTCGACCGGGTCCTCGCGCCCGCCCGCCCAACCGTCAACCGCCTGCCCAAGGGCCTCAGCCAGGAAACCACCGACCTGGTCACCGCCGCCCTCCGCACCACCCCCGACAACCTCTCGGCCGCCGAATGCGCCGAAAAAGTAGGCATCTCCCGCGTCAGCGCCCGCCGCTACCTAGAGTTCCTCTGCACCCAAGGCCAAGCCCAAGTAACCCTCCGCTACGGCACCACCGGCCGCCCCGAACGCCGCTACCACTGGAGAAGCTAGAAGTACTGCGTCTGCCCCCCCGCGGTCTACGCAGCTGCTTTCTTCGTCGCTCCGCTCCTCAGCGCACCTGCTACGCCCGACTACCCACCCACCCCCGGCTCATCGCCGGTGCATCCTTTCCGGCTATCGCCGGGAGGTGCGGGCTGCCGCCCGCGGGTCGCTCGCTGCGCTCGCAGTGAATGCCAGCCGCCGTCGTCCGGGGACACCGACCGGCGGGAAGACCAGACGTCTCTCCGCACGTCCGTGCCCTCGCCCCGACTTACTGCTCGACCAGCAGCTCGTGAATGGTTGTCACGCCGACTCGCAGCGGACGCGTCCACCATCCGTCCGCATTAACGGTGTCCAATGTGTGCCTGCTGATCCGGCGGCGGCTTTGCTGGCCAGAACGGCACCCACGTCGACCGAGTCAACGCGTCGGCCTCCCCGACAGAGGCGGTCGAGTAGGACCCCCACCGGTGCTCGTGGGTGACAACGTCTACAAGCGACACGAGTCTGGCGCCGGCGACAAGCACATCCACTCTTTGCCGACACCTCGCCTGACAGTCAATACCCGACCACCCCTGGCGTCTCCCGTCGGCCTGATGGTCGTTCATGGGTTGCTGACGGCGGGAACACCGGTCAGGGCAGCGTGACCAGCAGGACGCGGCGGGTCGCCGCCTGTGCTTTCGGCCGGGGCTTTGTCGTGGTGACGGTCGCGCGGGTTCTAACTGCGAGCGCAGCGAGCGACCCGCGGGCGGCAGCCCGCAACTCCCGGCGCTAGCCGGAAAGGATGCACCGGCGATGAGCCGGGGGGTGGGTGGGTAGTCGGGCGTGGCAGGTGCGCTGAGGAGCGGAGCGACGAAGAAAGCAGCTGCGTAGCACGCGGGGGCAGACGCAGTACTCCTGACTGCAGTTGTCAGGGCTTGACGGCTTGGGCGGCCTGTTCGATCTTCGCGTGGTGGGCTTGCCAGTCGACTTCTGGGGAGCCGGTGGGGGCGCCTAGTTGTTCGCGGAGGATGTCGGCGTGGCCTGTGTGGCGGTTGGTTTCGGCTACTACGTGGACCAGGATGTTGAGCAGTTTGACGTTGGGGCGCGGCCACCACGGGACGAATCCGGGGGCGTCGATCGGGAGGGCGTCGATGGTGGTGTCGGCGTACTCGCAGGCGCGTTGGTACGCCGCGATCACGTCGGCGCGGGACTCGTGTTCGCGGACCCACATGTGGTCGTGGTTCGCGTAGCCGGGGTCGTCGAAGGTCGGGATCGGCTCGGGGTACGGGCGGTCGAAGATCTCCCCGAAGTACCGGGCCTCGGTCAATGAGAGGTGCTTGACCAGGCCGAGGAGGTTGGTCCCGGTCCGCGTGAGTGGGCGGCGTACGTCGTACTCCGGCAGCCCGTCAAGCGTCGACAGGAGCGACTCCCGCACCCACCGCAACTCGTCGTGCAGGTAGGCCTTGGCGAACTCGTCGATCATGACTCCTCCACTAACTCGACCGTCGCAGCGTGGCGTTCGGCGAGGGAGTGGTAGACGGCGGCGTTGTGGTCGACGAAGAGCTTCGCCATGCCTTCGAGTGGGACGATCTTCTTGGCCGGGCTGCCCATCGCGACCGATTCCGGCGGGATGACGGCGCCCGGCGTGACCGTGGATCCGGCCGCAACCAGCGAACGCTCGCCGACTACCGCCCCGTCGAGCACGATCGCGCCGTTGCCGACCAGAGCCTGCTCGCCGATCGTGCAGTCGTGGACCAGGCACTGGTGTCCGACAGTCGCGTTCGGCCCGATCTCGCAGCCGTTGTGCCCGACGTGAATGACCGTGTTGTCCTGGATGTTCGCCCCCGCGCGGATCGTGATCGTTCCCAGGTCGGCCCGGATCACCGCGCCGTACCAGATCGAAACCCCCGCCTCCACGACCACGTCTCCCACCAGGGTCGCGGTCGGCGCGATCCACGCGTCCGGGTGCACGGTCGGACGCTTACCTTCAAACGAATACAACGGCATGCGCCACACCTTAAGCCGGTGACGAAAGGGATTTGAAAGGACCTCGCGCGAAGTTACGGTGACTAGATCCACCGAGGAGGGTTGGAATGACGGAGATCGCGAAATCTGGGGCCGCGGTGATCGACCGGGCCGATGGGCGGGACGACGGGGAGGAGTGGACCGAGAACTACACGCAGTTGCCGGGTGGGGCCGGGGTCTCGTTGATTCTCGAGTCGACCACGAAGGAGGGCGCCGGGCCGCGGCTGCACAAGCATCCGTACGCCGAGACGTTCATCATCCGCCGCGGTACGGCGACGTTCACGGTCGGCACCGAGGAGATCGTCGGCCGGGCCGGCCAGATCCTCGTCGTGCCCGCTGATACCCCGCACAAGTTCCGCACCGGCCCCGGCGGCTACGAGGCCGTCCACATCCACGCCAACCCGACCTTCGAAACCGTCTGGCTGGAGTAGTAGTCAGGCAGGAGCAAACGCGCCCAGCAGCGTCGCGGTGATGTACGGCGCGGCCTGCTCGGACGTGATCCGCCCGGCCTGGATTTCGCCGGCGGCGCCGTGCATCACGTTGTGCATGACGCTGACCAGCCACGAGGTAGGTAGGTCCGTGCGGAAGACGCCCTCGGCGCGGCCGCGTTCTAGTAGCCGTTCCACCCGCGCCATCGGGTCGGCGTGCAGTTCTTGGACCCGCCCCGGCGGCAGCGCGTCCTGAGCCGCGAGCAGGAGCGCGCGGTACTGGTCGACCAGCTGCCAACTCGACTCGATCAACCGGGCCAGCGCATCGCGCGGATCGCCGGTCAGATCAACCTGCCCGAGCGTCTGCTCGCCGGTCGCGATCGCCTGTACGAACACCGCGTCGACCAGCTCGGCCCGCGACGGGAAGTGACCGTACAGCGTCACCCGTCCGACCCCGGCCGCCTTCGCGATCTCCGACGTACTCGCGGCCGGATCGCGGGTCAGGCACTCCGCCGCCGCGGTCAGGATCGCCGCGATGTTGCGCTGCGCGTCCGCCCGCCTGGTGGTCACCGCCATCGACCGCTCCTCATCTCGAACACCGCTGTATGAATTCCTCTTGTCGAACACCAGTGTACGAGTTACGGTACTGATCTAACCCGTACACATCTGTTCGACTTAAGGATGAGGACCGATGACCGAACCCGACCCCCGGCGGTGGCGACTGCTGGGGCTGCTCGCCGTCGCGCAGTTCATGCTGATCCTCGACGTCACCGTCGTCGCGATCGCGCTCCCGAACATCGAGACCGATCTCGGGCTCAGCCGCGAGACCCTCACCTGGGTGGTCAGCGCGTACACGCTGATGTTCGGCGGCCTGATGCTCCTCGGTGGCCGCGCCGCCGACCTGTTCGGCTCGCGCCGCGTCGTACTGACCGGCCTGATCGTCTTCACGCTGGCCTCGCTCGTCACCGGCCTGGCAGGAGGACCCGAAGTACTCCTCGCCGGCCGCGTCGCCCAGGGCATCGGCGCCGCGATGCTCTCGCCGGCCGCGTTATCCGTTGTTACGAAGACGTTCGACGGCGATGAGCGCAACAAGGCGCTCGGCATCTGGTCCGCGATGGGCGGTGGCGGCTCCGCGATCGGCGTACTGCTCGGTGGTCTGCTCACCGCCGGCCCCGGCTGGCAATGGGTCTTCTACATCAACCTGCCCATCGGCGTGATCGTGTTCATCCTGCTGTTCCGGATGCTCCCCGCCGATCGCCCGAGCGAGTCGCAGGGCCGCCTCGACGTACCCGGCGCCCTTCTCGTCACAGCAGGCACAGGTACGGCGATCTACGCGCTCATCAACGCAGGCGACCGCGGCTGGCTCTCGGCCGCAACCCTCGGCACACTCGCCGGTGCCCTCGTCCTGTACGGCGTCTTCGCCTGGGTGCAGCGCTCCGTCCGGTCGCCGCTGATGGACCTCCGGATCCTCACCCGCCGACCCGTTGCCGCCGGCACCGTCATGCTGCTGATCGCAACGGCTCTGATGATCTCGATGTTCTTTCTCGGATCCTTCTACCTCCAGCACTTCAAGCAGTACGGCGCTCTGCGCACCGGCCTGCTGTTCTTGCCGGTGGCAATCGCCGCGATCGTCGGCGCGCACCTGGCCGGCCAACTCGTCGGACGCGTCGGCGCACGCCCGGTCGCGGTCGTCGGATTCGCGATCACCGCGATCGGTATCGCTGTCCCCGCGATCTGGGAGGGTGCTGCCGTGGTCGTGATCGGGATGACCGTCGGGACGGTAGGACTCGGCACCGCGTTCGTCGCGTCGTCGACCACGACGTTCGCGCAGATCGATCATCGGGAGGCGGGCCTCGCGTCCGGCATCCTGAGCACGTTCCACGAGTTCGGCGCATCGCTCGGCGTTGCGGTGGTGTCGAGTGTGGCGGCGGCCAGTCTCGCCGGCACGGTGTCGACCGGGTTCGCCCGCGGGTTCACGTTCGCGGCGATCACCGCAGCGGTGGCGGCTGTCCTTGCGCTGATCGTCGTACCGGCGTTCAAGCCTTCAACCGGAGGGGTTCATGTCCATTGAGATTCGCCGCGCGGTGGTCGCGGATGCAGAGACGGTGCTGACCATGATGGTCGAGCTGGCGGCGTACCAGGATCAGCAGCAGTACGTGACGGCAAGCCCGCAGGACTGGCAGGGCTTTCTCGGACGCGAGGAGGTGATCGTGTTGCTGGCAGAGGTGGACGGGGTCGCGGCGGGCTATGTGTCCGCGGTGCGCCGCCCGTACCTGTGGGTCGGTGGCGATCAGCTCGCGCTCGACGACCTGTACGTCCGCGAGCAGTTCCGCGACGCCGGAGTCGGTCGCCAGTTGATGCTCGGACTCGCCCGGCACGCACTGCCGGATCGCCTCCCGATCGGCTGGGGTCTTCGCCTCGAGAACACGGCCGGTTACCGCTTCTACGAGCGCCTAGGAGCCAAGCTGGTCACGAAAACCGCGGCCAGCTGGTCCGCAGAGGCCTATCAGAGTCAGCTCAGCGAATAGGTGGCCGCGACCGGGAGATGGTCGGAGGCGAAGCTCACCGGAACTGACACCTGGGTCGGCGCCAGCTGCGCACTGTGCAGCTGGTAGTCGATCCGCTTGGCCGGCACCGGCGCCGGGCTGGTCAACCCGAGCCCGAGACCCTTCTCCGGCCAGGTGTCGGTCCAATGCGTCGTCAGCGTCTTCACCTCGGCTGATGTCGACAAGGCGTTGAAGTCGCCGACCAGCAATGTTGCCTCGGGCGCATCCTTGAGCAAGGCAACGATCGCGTTCACCTGCTCGATCCGCTCGCCGTCGCCCATCGTGGTCAGGTGCGTGTCGGCGAAGCGCAACGGCGTACCGCCGACGTCGATCAGCGTCTCTAGCAGGCCGCGCTGCTCGCTCCCCGGATGCAGCGGCAGCAGACTGTTGCGCGAGTCAACGATCGGGTACTTCGACAACACCAGCGTCCCGTACTGGCGACGGGGCTTTCCCGGCTCCAGCGGATCCCGGTCAAGGTTGGCGGCGAAGACGTAGTTCATCTTCAACCGCGCCGCCAGCCAGGCCGGCTGATCGACCCAGTTGCTGCGGGCATCGAAGTACTTGTCGACCTCCTGCAGGCCGACGATCGACGCGCCGGAGGCTTCGACCGTCTTAGCGACCCGCTCGAGATCGAGCTTCCCGTCGACACCCGCGCCGTGGTGGATGTTGAACGTCAGCGTCCTCACCGCGATGGCCTCCACCTTCGCTTGAGCAGTCAGTGGCGACACGAGCAGCAGCAAGGAACCGACCAGAGCAGCGAACACCACCGCAGTATCACATGTGCAAAGGATCAGGCCCTGGAGCTTACCGAAACGCCATGGCCGTACGGCGTCGTCCTTCCTACCGTGAAGTAATGCGACGGACGGTCCCGCCACAGGCCTACTTCATCGTCAGCGCGGTCTTCCATTACCTGGGGCCGGCGTTCGCGGTGCTGCTGTTTGCACGGATCGATCCACTCGGAGTGGCCTGGCTACGGATCGCCGCGGCCGGGCTGATCTTCTCGGTCTGGCGTCGGCCGTGGCGCGCTTGGCGGCTCCTGTCCTGGAGTACGCGCCGCCTGGTGATCGCGTGGGGGGCCGTCCTCGCGGTGATGAACTGTTGCTTCTACCTGGCGATCGACCGCATCCCACTCGGCACAGTCGCTGCTGCCGAGTTCGCGCCGGTGATCCTGCTCGCGGCGATCGCCGTGCGCTCGCTGCGCAACCTGCTGGCGCTCGTGCTCGCAGTCGCCGGCGTTTACGTGCTGACCGACATCCGCCTGTCCCACGACTGGATCGGCCTGGCCTTCACCGCCCTCAACGCGGTGCTGTTCGCTGCATACGTCGTGCTAGGCCACCGGATGTCGCAAGGCCTGCGCCGGATCGACGGCCTCGCGCTCGCGATGGGAGTCGCGACCGTGCTCGCCCTTCCCGTCGGCGTACACGCAGCCGTTCCAGCGTTCACCGATCCCGCGCTCCTCGCCGCGGCGGTGGGAGTCGGCGTGTGCTCGTCGGTGATTCCGTACGTCGCGGATCAGCTCGCGATGGCACGGCTGAAGCGGTCTACGTTCGCGTTGATGCTGGCGTTGCTGCCCGCCACGGCGACGGTGATCGGTGCCGTCGTACTGCGGCAGTTCCCGCGGCCGGCCGAACTGGCCGCGGTGGCGATCATCGTCGTCGCGGTCGGGCTGCATCGTGAAGCTAGATCGCCCTGAGTGACAGCTCCTGCCAGTCGGCCCAGGTCTTCAGCCGGTCCTCGTACGCCTGCTTCACCAGCTCGTAGCCCTGGCCGAAGAACACGTGCAGGGGCGGGTTGGGGGAGTCGGCGAGCTCGAGGATCGCCGGCCCCGCCGCGGCCGGGTCGTCGAAGTCGACCGACGACACATAGTCCATGAGCGCCTGGCGCTGGCCGTCGTACAGCGGGTTCGGGGTCGCGGCGACCCCGCCGGTCAGGCCCTCGGTTGCGTACCCGCCGGGCTCGACCACGGTCACCTTGATCCCGAATCCGGCGACCTCCTGGGCGAGCGCCTCGCTCAGACCTTCGAGCGCCCACTTCGACGCGCAGTACCCGCTGCCGAGCAGGAACCCGGTCAGCCCGGCGACCGACGAGATCTGGATGATGTGACCGCTGCCCTGCTCACGCAGGTACGGCAGCACTGCCTGCGTGACCCAGACCGGACCGAAGAAGTTGGTCTCGATCTGGTCCCGCAGCTGCTGCTCGGTGAACTCCTCGACCGCGCCGGACAGCCCGTAGCCGGCGTTGTTCACGATCACGTCGAGGCGGCCGAAGTGCTCCTTCGCCTGCTCGACGGCCCCGAAGACAGCAGCCTTGTCGGTGACGTCGAGCTCGAGCGGGAGTACTGCGTCGCCGTACGTATCGACCAGGTCGGTGAGGCTCTTGCGGGCCGTCGCGGCCACCCGATCCCCGCGGGACAGGGCAGCCTCGACGAAGTGGCGACCGAGGCCGCGAGACGATCCGGTGACGAACCAGACCTTGCCGCTATTGGGGCTCATGCCGGCCTCACGTTGTGGTTGCCCGCGAACAGGTTGGTCGGGTCATACTCGCGCTTGACCGCCGCGAGCCGCTCGTACGTCGCCGTCGGGTAGACCGCAGCCACATCGGCGTCCCCGGCGTCGGACAGGAAGTTCGCGTAGGCGCCGGTGACCTGGGGTGTGAGCTTGTCCCACAGCGCCTGGCGAGCCGGCTTGGTCGCCTCGATGACCGGCGGCGGGCCGATCGTGGTCGTGGCGAACATCAGCTCCGCCTCACGGTGCGCGTACGCCGTGGCGTCGGCTGCGACCCGCGACACGGCTCCGCCGACGGTGCGGACGGACATGATCGGCGAGCCCTGCGAGGCGCCGGTCTCGGCAAGGATCCGCAGTACCTCCGGGACGGAATCCTTGTCGACAAAGGCACTCCGGGTGATCAGCTGGATGCCGGGCGGCGGGACCACGCCGTCGACCAGGACCTCGGCGTACGGCCGGAGCGCGACGTCGTCGGCGAGCACCGTGCCGAGCTTGCGGATCGGGTCGATGGCCTGAGCGGCGAGCTCCGCGTCGTCGCCGTCGTACGCCAGCTCGATCTCCAGCGGCGCCTCGGGGCCGCCGAGGAACGGGTTGGCGAACGCCGCGATCGACGTGAGCTCGGCCGGCGCGGTGCGCTGATAGGCCGCCCAGCCCTGAAGCACCTCGGCGATCTCGTTCGCCGGGAAGGCGAGCTTGCCGAAGTAGATGTCTGTCGTCGGGTGCGCCGCGAACTCGAACGCGGTCACGATCCCGAAGTTCCCGCCGCCACCGCGGACCGCCCAGAACAGCTCGGCGTTCTCGTCCGCCGACGCCCGTACGACGTCACCGGCCGCGGTCACGATCTCGACGGCGACCAGATTGTCCAGCGCCAGACCGTACTTGCGGACCTTCCATCCGATCCCACCGGACAGCGTCAGCCCGCCGACGCCCACACTCTTGGTGTCACCCGACGAGATCGCCAGCCCGTGCGGCGCGAGCGCGGCCGCGACCTGGCCCCAGGTGGCGCCGCCGCCGATGCGTACGACGTGGCGCTCCTTGTCGACGAGCTCGATCCCGGCCAGCTTGCCGAGCTCGATCACCACCCCGCCGTCGTTCGTCCCGAACCCGGCGAACGCGTGCCCACCGCCACGGACAGCCAGCGGCAGCCCGCTCTGTGCAACATAGGCGACGGCCTTTTGGACATCCTCGACACCTGCCGGCCTGAGGACGTACGCCGGGCTGCCCCCGACCAGCACGGTCCGGCTCGCGGCGTCGTACTCCGCGTCGTCCGGTCCGACGATCTCTCCACCGAATCCTTCGATCACTGCGCTCATGACGTTCCTTTGCGTTTGTCCTCATCGAACAAACACCTGACGCCGGGCGGGCAGGTCATGTGACGTGAACAAACGCACATCACACTTCGCGGGGCTATTTCGTCTGTGGTGTCGAGTCCGGGCGTGGCCGCTCGACGCAGGGGTGACGGATTCCCCCTGTGAAAGGACTTTCTGAGATGACTACTCACGATGTGACCGTTTCGGCCCGCGGCGTCTCCACCCGTGCCCTGCTCACCGGCGGTGCCGTCGCCGGTTCGCTGTACGTCGTGGTGTGGCTGACGCAGGCGTTCACCCGGGAAGGCTTCGACATCACCCGCCACCCCGCCAGCCTGCTCGCCAACGGCGGGCCGGGCTGGATCCAGACGACGAACTTCATCGTCAGCGGGCTGCTGTCCATCGCTGCCGCGGTCGGGCTGCGCCGGGCTCTTACCGGTCGCGGTCGGGTGTGGGGCCCTTGGCTGGTGGGTTTGTACGGTTTCGGGCTCGTACTCGCGGCTGGGTTCCCCGCGGACCCGGCGGCCGGGTTCCCGGTCGGTACGCCGGCCGACTACGCCGAGATCAGCGCCCGTGGCATGGGCCACTTCGTTGCTGGTGGCATCGGTTTCTCCGGTCTGATCGGGGGGTGCCTGGTGATCGCCGCGCATTACCGTTCGATCGGTCGCCGCGCGTTCGCCCGGTTCTCCGCCGTCACCGGCATTCTGTTCTTCGGCGCCTTCGCCGGGCTCAGCGCGGGCGCGGGCAGCCGGCCCACGATCATCGCGTTCGACATCGCCGTCGTCCTCGGGTGGAGCTGGCTCACCGCGGTCTGCCTCGACAAACGCCGTACCGCATGAAAAACAGCCCTGGGAGCGCGTGGCTCCCAGGGCTGTCGGCGAGTCTCAGTGCAGGCGGATCGTGACCAGCGTCGTCTCGATGCCACTGTCGACCAGGTTGCCCTGGGCATCGAATGCCGCAGGTCCGTCGGTCATCCCGAAGTCGTTGTCGTTGATGACGACCAGGCTGTCGTGCACGAGCGCGATGCCCTCGATCTTCTTCGGTGCGCCCTTGACCGTGTTCAGGTCGAGGAACAGCTGCTTCTTCAGCGCCGGCACGCCGGTCGCGTCGGCCTCGTACGACGGAGTGGTTGCCACGTCGTCCCACTTCGATCCGAGGACGTTCGCGGACGACCGCAGTACGACGCGCTGCAACCGCGCGGCGTTGTCGGTCCGCTCCTCGACCAGCAGCGTTTCGGGGCCTGCGGCAACGACCGACGAGATCTTCAGTTCGCTGGTGTCGTCCTCACCCGGGTCGACCACGCCGACCGGGTCGAACTGGTACGCGTACTCGGCCGTCAGCTTCCCGCGGTGCGGCGAGAACCGCAGCAGGCGGGTGTTGAGCGAAGCCTCGCCGACCTTCTTGCTCGGGTTCGACAGCGGGCTCTGCAGGGCGAGGACCAGGTCGCCGCCGGGCAGCTGCGCGAGTCCCTCGAAGCCGCGGTTGATCTTGCGGGTCAGGAAGATCGCGGGCAGCGACTCGATCACCGGGTAGTCGGCGCCCTTGAGGTTCAGGCCCTTCGGGACGTACCGCGCGAGCACCTGACCGCGGCTCGACACGTGGACGAGCGACGGGCTGTACTCGTCGACCAGCCAGAACGTTCCGTCGCTCGCCCGGACGATGCCCTCCGTGTCGAGGCCGTTCGGGTTGATGCCGAGACGCGTGGAGGCGTCGAAGTTGTACGGGAGCTCGTCGCGGCTCTCCTGGTTGGACAGGCCGGTGACCGGCTGGCCGTGCCGGGTGGTGATCGGGATCGCGTCGATCACCTTCAGCTTCTTGCCGTCGACCTTGACCTTCACGATCGCCGGATCGAAGCCCGGCACCGGGAACGTCCGCCGGTTCACATCGTCGACCTTGATCTGCCCGTTCGGTCCGCGATCCGTCACGGTCCAGAACTCGCCGCTCTTACCGGCCGGAAAGATGTCACTCCCGATCCCGCCGAGGTCGACCAACCGGTCGTTGTCCACCGACCCACGGATCAACCCGTTGGAGAACTTCGCCAGTGAGATGTCCGGCAACGTAGCCGTTCCCACCACCTTCGGCCCCCGCTCGCCGGCCACGGCAGCAGGCGCAGTACCCGCCACCAACGCAGCAACCCCCACCACCGAAGCCGCCACCACCCACTTACCACGAGACATGCGATCTCTCCCCTCACAGACGTCCCCGCGACCCTCACCCGACCGCGTGAACGCCACGTGAACACCACCCAAGACCTACTGGAAGGCTCAGGCGCGGGAGCGCATTTCCTTGGCGAACGACTCTTGGAGGCGGCGCATGGCGGCGGCTTCGGTGGGGTCTGCGAAGAGGGTGGGGAGGTCGGCGGGGTCTACGTCGTAGAGGTGGGTTTGGATCCACCAGATGTTGCCTGCCGGGTCCTTGATGCGGGCGCCGCGGTCGCCGACGATTTTCGAGGTCGTCAGTTCGGTGACGATGGTCGCGCCGGCGTCGACGGCGCGGGCGACCGTCGCATCGGCGTCGTCGACGAAGACGCTGAGGAAGCTGGGGGTGTCCGGCCAGTCGGGCTGGGAGTCGAAGGCCATTATGACCGAGTGGCCGATGGTGATTTCGGCATGCCCGATCGTGCCGTCCTCGTTGGGGACGGCGAAGGCCGGCTGGGTGCCGAACGCCTCTTGTACGAACTCGAGCCAGGCCGCGGCCCCACGAACGGCCACGTACGGAGTAACAGTCGACTTACCACCGGGATATTTGCTCATGGGGCTACTCTCCGCGCAGTAGTGGCCAGCTTCTGTCCTCTATCCGACTCTGGCGGCCAATAGGCATCAGTTGGCTTCCTAGCGGTAGCAAGCCACGTGTGAATCTTGTGAAATTGCCTGATGACGACGTTCGTGCTGGTTCCCGGTGGTTGGAAGGGCTCGTGGGCTTATGAGGCGGTGGTTCCGCTCTTGGACGGGCATGACGTTCACGCGCTGACGCTCACCGGGCTGCGACCGGACGACGACGAGGCGACGGTCGCGACGGCCAACCTCGACACGCACGCGGACGATGTACTGCGGTTGCTCGATCGCGCTGACCTCACCGACGTGACGCTGGTCGGCCACAGCTATGCCGGCATGGTGATCACCGCGGCCGCGGATCGCGCAGCCAGCCGGATCTCGCGACTGGTGCATCTCGACGCCTTCGTACCGCGCGATGGCGAGTCGTGGTGGTCGCTGGTGAACGACTACTTCCGCAAACTGACCATCGAGGGCACTGCGACCAGCGGGTACGCCGTCTGCCCGCCGGGCGCCAAGGATCCCCGTCGCCGGCCGCAACCGCTCGCCTCGTTCATGCAGGCGACCCGGCTCACCGGCAAGGTCGACGAGATCCCACGGCGGGACTTCGTCTACTGCTCGGGGTGGGAGGACCAGACGCCGTTCGCCGAGCTCCACACCCGGCTCCAGGCCGATCCTGACTGGCAGGTTCACGTCGTCCCGACCGGCCACAACGTGATGAACGAGGACCCGGAGTTCGTCGCGAAGCTACTACTCAGCTAGGCAGGTACGAACGGCGTCGACCAGGCGAGTGGAACGGGCATCTCCATGACCGACCATTCGGTTCGCGGTGTAGGCGAAGGCGATGCCGTGCTCGTCGTCGCCGAAGGCGAACTGGCCACCCGCGCCGTCGTTCGCGAGGCTGCGCGGACCGAGGGTCGGGCGGAAGGGTGAGTCCAACAGGAAGCCGGATCCCCAACGAGCGCCCGCGTCGAAGCCCAAGTAGCTCGTGCCGGCGGAGACCTCGCGCGCCGCATCGTCGATCGTGTCGCGCGACAACAGCGGGTCCGCGCCGTCGAGCCCGGTGATCGCCGCGGCGTACACACCGGCGAGGCCCGTTGCGGAGGCCACGGCGCCGGCGCCGGGCAGCTCCATCCCAAGCAGCGCAGGATCGTTCCAGCCGTGCGGCTCGTCGATACCGGGGAACACCAAGGCCCCGTTCATCGTCACGATCCGCATCAACAGGTGCTCGGGATCCAACGCCGGCGGACGCCCCTCAGCCTCCTCGAGGCGGGCCAAGTGAGGCAACTCTGAAGCAGGCAACCCGATCCACGCCCGCAACCCGAGCGGCTCACCGATGGCGGTGCGGAAATATGCCCCCGGCAACTGTCCGGTCAACCGTCGCACCACTTCGCCGAGCACGAACCCGAACACGTGCCCGTGATACTCGTACGTCGACCCCGGCTCCCACAGCGGCTTCTGCTCCTCGATCGCCGCAACAACCGGCGTCCACGCCGCGATCTCCTCGAACGACAGCGTCTTGTCCAGCACCGGAATCCCGGCCCGATGCCCGAGCACCATCCGGCAGGTGATCGCCTCCTTGCCGTTAGCAACAAATGAGGGCCAGTAGGTCCCGATCGGCTCGTCCAGCGACAACTGCCCCGACTGAGCGAGCAGGTGTACGACGACGCTCACCAGCCCCTTGGCACACGAGAACACCGGTACGACGGTGTCCTGCGCCCACGGCCGCCCCGGCGCGGCATCCCCGTCCCAGAGCTCGACCACCTTGCGCCCACCGGCGTACACCGTGACGGCCGCGCCCAGCTCCGGGAACAGCGAGAAATTCTCCGCGAACGTGTCCGCGACCGCGCCGTACCCCTCGTCCACCCAACCCTTGCTCATACAGCAGACGATAGGTCCGACGCGATCGTCACAACGACTGAATTACGGCAGCACCCACTTCTGGCCGAGCCCGGTGGTGCAGGTCGCGAGGATCAGTTTGGTGCCGTTGGCGCTCAAACCGCCGGCGGCATTGAGACAGAGACCCGACGCCGTGTTGACCAACGTGCCGTTGGTCTGGGGCGTCCAGCGTTGGCCGGGTGAACCGTCGCAGCTCCACAACACCGCCGGGGTGTTGAGCGTGGTAGTACGAGCCGACAGACATTTGCCCATCGTGCGCACGGTCCCGTCCTCGAGCGACGGCGTCCACAGCTGGTTCGCCGACGACTTGCAGGTGTAGAGCGTCGTCGGCGTACCGTCCGCGCTCGCGGCCTGATAGACGTCGATGCACTTGCCCCCGATCCCGGTCACGAGCCCCGTGTCCTGGAAGACGCCGAACTCCCACAGCGAGTAGTAGCTGCCGGCAACAGCGCGCTTCGTCGCATTGATCCGCACGTACCGCGCGTAGTTCGGCGAGAACACGAGGCTGTCGGTCGAGCCGTCACCGCTGACCGTCGACGCGACGGTCTTCCACGTCCGCCCGCTCCCGGACACCTGGATCTGGTACGACTTCGCGTACGCCGTCGACAACCAGTTGAGCAGCACCCGGTTGACCACCTGCACCGATCCCAGATCGATCCGCAACCACTGCGGATCGGTCCGCGCACTCGACCAGGCCGTCGTCATCGACCCGTCAACGGCCTTCGACGCCTCCCGCCCGGCCATATAGGTGCTCGAGGCAAGCGCCGGTCGACCGCGGGCCAGGTTCCGCTTGACGCCGTACGCCGCCGTGTACGTCGTGACCGCTGCCGGTGCGACGAGGTTGTGGTCGCGCGCACCGCCGTCCGACCACGACGCGAACCGGTACAGCTGATTCGCCGAGGCCTGCGTCGGCTCCGCGGAGACCGAGACACTCGACCCGACGATCACCGTGGAGGTGAACGGGGTCTTCGCCGTCGTGTTCAGCGACGTCACCGGCAACCCGGCAGGCGACGAGGCGAGCCTCAGCCCGACCGTCTTCGGATCGAGCCGCACGCTCTTGGTGTCGGTCAGCCCTTGCGCATCCGTCGCCGTCAGCTTCAGTTCGAGGTACGACGGGTACTCGTGATCCGGCGCCGTGAACGTACCGCCGGCACCGGTCATCGACGTGATCGTGTGCGTGTGGCAGTCGCTCGGACAGTGGTGCATGATCAGCGACCACGTCAGCGCCGTCGCCGGCAACGTCCCCTGCTCCGGGTCGGTCGCCGAGCCCGAGAAGCTGATCGTGTCCCCGACCTTCCACGTCGTCGCCGGACCTGGTGACGTGATCAGCGCGGTCGGCGCCGTGTTCGCCACGTTGATCTGCATGGACGTCGCACTGGTCGTATGACCGTCCGACACCTTCAACCGCGCAACGACTTCTCCCGCCGTCGTATAGGTGTGCTGGACAGTCGCGGCTGTCGAGTCGTCGTACACGCCGTCGCCATCGAGGTCCCACGAATACGTCAACGGATTGCCGTCGGCGTCGTTGGAGGCGGTCCCGTCGAACGTCACGGTCAACGGCGTCGCCCCGCTCGACGGGTCGGCGTGGATCACCGCGGTCGGCGGATTGTTCGTCGCGTCGTACACGTACCGGAGGATTCGCCCGTTGTCGTAGTCGACCGCGAAGATGTCACCGCCGGGACCGACCTGCAGTTTGGTCGCGCCGTACCCCGAGGCGAAGGTCTGGATCTTCGCGGGGTCCGGCAGACCGTTCGCGCCGGGCATCATCGCCCACACGCAGCGGCGGCTGTAGTCCGCGAAGAACAGCGCGCCGTCGTACTCCGCCGGGTAGTTCCCGCTGCCGTAGAACTGCATCCCGGAGATCGACGAGCTGCCGACGGTGCAGGATTCGCCGGTCACGATGTGGTCGGTGTGCTTGTACGCGTAGTACGGCGACGCGACCGCGGACGGGCCGGCGGCGTACAGGTTCTCGCAGATGTTGACGTTGATCGCGTCGTACCCCGGCTGGCGGCCCGCGCCTTCGTAGCAGGGCCAGCCGAAGTTCGTGACCTTTGCGGTCGGATCGACGATCCGGTCGATCTCCTCCCAGGTCGAGTAACCGACGTCGCCGATCCACATCTCCTTGGTTCCCGGGCGGAACGTGAACCGCATCGGGTTGCGCAGGCCGTTCGCGACGATGCGGCGCGTGTTGAGGTCCGCACTGCTCAACGCCGGGTTACCGGGCGCGGCCTGACCGGTGTCGGGATCGATGCGGATGATCGAGCCGTCGAGGCCGGTCGGATCGCCGGTCGTCCGTACGTCCTGCGCCCGGAGCGCTCCACCTTCGGCGGTCGGCGGCGTCAGCGTCGTACCGACGGCCGCAGGTCCATCGCCACAAGGGTTGTCGGGCGTGAGGTCGGACGACGGGTAGCTGTCCTGGCCGTAGTCGACGTAGTTGAAGCTCCCGCCGTCACCGCCGCCGGCGTACAGCATGCCGTCCGGACCGAACTCGATCGAGCCGATCGAGTGGCTCGGGAACACCTGGCACCAGTCCTCGACCAGCACCTGCTCAGCGCCGTTCTCGTTCAGCACCGAGAGCCGGGCACTGGCCTGGCAGCCGTCGGCGGTCGGCCCGGGCGGCGAAGGACAAGGGTCGTCGTTGGTGTCCGGCGTACCCCACTTCGGTGTCGGTCCGCCGATCAATCCGTCGTGCGTGTACAGCACGTAGATCCGTGGATCCGTTGGGAAGTTGGGGTTCAAGGCCATGCCGAGCAGTCCGCGGTCCCAGTAGTTGTAGACCTCGGTGCGCAGATCGGCGTACACGCTCGGTGTCGGATCGTCGAGCGAGTCGAAGACCTTGATCAGGCCGCTCTTCTCGGCGACGAACACGCGGCCGTCGGGCGAGAACGCGACGTTCGTCGGATTCGTCAGCCCGGTGAACACCACCTGCTCGCTGAATCCGGTCGGCGCGACCGCGGCCTGTGCCGGCGCGATCACGGCGAGCGGCAGCAACACCAGAACACACAATGCAGGCAGCGCATGGCGCAGCCATATGGCGGATAACCTCACGAAGCCCCCCAGCCTCCCAAATCCGGTGCTCGCCCTCACAGCCCCCAACGAGCACTCGGATCGCACGCCAGAATGACTGCCGCGTCCTTCGGTGCGCAACCCCCGATCTGCATTCGTTTCAAACACTCAACCGAATGTCACTCGCCCGGTCGGACCGGGCACACTGGGCTGATGATCAGCAGCGTCCGGGAGTTGCCGACAGTGCCGGGTGTGTACCGTTTCCGCGACGACGCCGGGAAGGTGTTGTACATCGGCCGCGCCCGCAACCTGCGGCGACGCGTGCAGTCCTATTGGGTGAACGTCGGTGACCGTCCGCATCTGACCCGGATGGTACGGCGGATCGCCCGCGTAGAAGGGGTTTCCTGCGATTCCGAGCACGAGGCCGCGTGGTTGGAGCGCAATCTGCTCGAGCATTCGAAGCCACGCTGGAACCGCGTCGAGGGCGGCGCGGAGGTCGTCGGCTATATCCGGCTCGCGACCGGATCCAAGCCAGGGCTGAGTTTCTCGCACACAGGCAGCGGTTCGTTACCGCACTTCGGTCCATACCTCGGCGGGTTGCGGATCCGGCAGGCGATCTCCGGGCTGCATCGGGTGCTGCCGTTGCAATACACAGTCTCGGGCGACGGTTCGGCCGAGGAGTTCGGGCGGCTGTTCGGGATCGGGCCGGGGGATCGCGAGGCGTTGGCGCGTACGGCGATCGCCGTACTGGAAAGGGATCCGGCCGCGGTGGCGACGCTGCGGGAGGAGTTGGTACGTCGTCGGGATCGCGCGGCGGCCGGGCTGCGGTACGAGTTCGCCGCGAAGGTGCAGGGGGAGATCGAGGCGCTCGACTGGATCGTGGCCGAGCAGAAGGTGGCGTGGCTCGAGCCGCGGAACGCGGACGTGTACGGATGGGCGGACGGCGTACTCGTGCGGTTCGAACTGCGGGCCGGCCGGATGTGCACGTGGACGCAGCGTGCGGTGGCTCAAGCGACGGCTCGCGAGCGGGTTGCGGCGACGCCCGAGCCGTGGCGGACCTTTGCCCAGCGGAACGCCGAGCTGGCGGCACGCCTGCTCAAGGTGACTTCTTGACTACGTAGCATGTCGTCCCATGACGCAGCCGCCGGTCCCTCCGAACCAGCCGCCGTACCAACAGGGACCGCCGCCGAACCAGCCGCCGCTGCCGCCGCTGTTCCCGCCGCAGCCGCCGCCGAAGCGGTCACGTGGACTCGTGTTGCTCGTGAGCGGCCTTGTCCTGCTGCTCGGCGTGATCATCGCGGCCGCCGTCATCGTGATCGTCAACCGGGGTGACGACGGGAAGCAGCCGACCTCCGAGCCCTCTGCTCGCACCAAGCCGTCGGACCCGACCGCGGTGGAGTTCCGTCGCGTGCTGTCGGCGAAGCCAGGCACCTGTCCCTCGCCGACGCCCGCAGGAACCTCCTGCGACGACAAGGGCACCGTCTACACCCTCGGCAAGGTGGAGCTCGACGGCAGCAACGTGTCCGAGGTCAAGGCGGCGATGCAGGAGAACGGTGCCGGCTGGTCCATCGGCCTGACGCTCGATTCGAAGGGCGCGATTCTGTTCGAGCAGCTCACCGCCGCCCTCGCCAAGGAGCTGCCGCCCAAGAACCAGTTGGCGATCGTGGTCCGCGGCCAGGTCGTCACGGCACCAGCGGTCCAGTCGCCGATCAGCGGCGGCAAGCTCGAGATCTCCGGCGGCTACACCCGCGACAGTGCCGAGGAGCTCGTCACCAAGATCACCGGCTAGCCGCGATGTATTCCGCCTTGCCGGCGTACTTGAACCGGACGATCGCGTGCGGAACCGGCCCCGGCCAGGGCGAATGCTCCACGCGGCGGTAGACGAAGTACCCGTCCTTGACCTTGGCGACGCCGACATACCCATCGGCGGTCTCGACTGTCACATGCGGGGGAGTCCCGCGCGGCACCGTGCCGAACACGCTCGTCACGCTCGAGCCGGGCTGCGCACCGCGCCCTTCCGCGGCGCCCTTGCGTAGCACGATGCCGTTCTTCGCCCCGCCGGGTACGACGGAGTGCTTCGCCCCGTTGCCCCACTCGGTCGTGCAGAACACGTCGGCGTCGGGAGTCGAACCCTCGGGCGACCGCCGTACCATCGACATCCCGAACGTGTCCTGGGTGTAGAGAACGACCTTCGGCCACAACCAGCCGTCGGACGGCGAACCGTCCGCGGTGGTGCACAGCCCGGTGCTGCCGCCGGGCGGCGCCGACAGCTCCGGCGCGGTCACGCGCGTGGTCGGCGTGACAGCCGGCGCGACGGGCAGCTTCCCGGATCGATCGATCGTTCCGACCGCAATCGTCGTCGCACCCGCAATCACTGCAACCGCGGCGGCTGTCGCGATCGCGGTCGCCGCGCGGCGTCGGCGTACCTGCTTGCGACCGGTCCGGACAAGCGTCTCGACGTCGGGCACGTACGGCGCTTGCGCGTCGACGGCCTCGGTCATCAGGTCCTTGAGCTGGTTCGTCATGTCAGCCTCCCAGTTCGGCGAGGTCGAAGTCGGCGAGCGCCGGATGCAGGCGCAGCTTGTCCAGCGCGCGCATCGTCTGGCTCTTGACGGTTCCCGGCCGGCAGCCCAGTACGTCGGCGGTCTCGTCGACGGACAGGTCGTCGAAGTACCGCAGTACGACGCAGGCCCGCTGCCGTTCGGGGAGCTCGGCGAGCGCCTGCGTGATCAAGAGCCGGCGCTCGGCGCGGCCGACGTGATCGGTGGGATCGGCCTCGGCAGTGAAGTAGGTGTCACCGCCTACGAGCTCGGAGCTCGACCGCCTTCTTAGCCCGTCGAGCGTCGCGGATACGACCACCTTCCGCGCATACGCGACGATGCCGCCCTTGCGGTACAGCTTCGGCCAGCGCCGGTAGAGCCGGAGCAGCGCCTCCTGGGTCGCGTCCTCGGCCCGTCGACGGTCCCCGCAGAGCAGGTACGCCGTACGCCACATCGCGCTGGCGTGATGGGTCACGAACGCGGTGTACTCGTGCTCCGCCTCGCTGTCCAACCTGGCCTCCTCAACTCGCGCTGCGCAATAAACGCGTCATCGCGAGATTCGGTTGCATCGGCGGTTGGTGGCTGCGTCAGCGGTTGGTGACCTCGAAGGCGACGATCGCGGCGGCGACGGCGACGTTCAGGGATTCGACGCCGGCGTGCAGCGGGATCTGCAGGTCGGAATCGGTCGACACGGTGATGCCATTGGTCTCGCCGCCGAGCACGTAGACGGCGCGCGGGGCGAGCTCGGCCTTGAACAGCGAGTCCTGCGAACGAGCTGAGAGCCCGTAGACGTGGTACCCGGCGTCCCGCAGCAGGTCGACGGCGGCCTTCGCGGTGGACGCGTTCACGATCGGCGCCTGGAACGCGATACCGGCCGATGCCTTGATCACCAGCGGCCCGACATGCGGCGTACCGGCCTTGGGCAGGATCACTCCGTCGAAGCCGGCGCCGGTCGCGGTACGCAGGATCATGCCGACGTTGCCCGGATTCGTGACGCCGTCGAGCAGGAACACGTTCGTCGGCCGCTTCCCGCGGGTCCGGACGAACTCCTCCAGCGGGGTCATCCGCGGCGCGTTCACATCCGCGACGACGCCCTGGTCGTGCTTCCCGTTCCCGGCCAGCCACTTCACGCGGCTGGCTGTCGCCCGCTCGACCGGTGTCCCGTACTTCTCCGCGGCCCTGAGGATCTCCTGCATGGAGCCCCCGGTCGCGTTGTCCGCGAGCACCACCTTCGCCACCGAGAGCTTCGGATCGTGCAACGCCTCCAGCACAGGCTTCCGCCCGTAGACCGTGATCCACTTGTCCCGCGGCGACTTCTTCGATTCCACCCGCCTACGGTACGCCGGGCAACGTCACCGCCGGGAAACAGCCGGGTTCAAGCAGTTGAATGCCGTCACCCAGTGTCGAATTCCGGGCACCTAAAGATTTACTTGCCAAAATGTCAACTTCGCCCTCCCGGCAGGCATCGAACAGGTGTCTCAAAGGGGGGACAAAATGAAGCTTTTCCATTCCATCCGAACCACGATCGCTTTACTCGCGGTGGCGGCAGTTCCTGCTGTTGCCGTACCCGCAACCGCCTCGGCTGCCACCGGTTGTCAGACCGCCTGGGGTTCTTTGCCAGAGGCAAGTACCAGGGTGAGCACCGCCACGCTGGCCACTGTCCGCGCCGGCCGGCACGCCTGCTTCGACCGTGTCGTCTTCGACGTCACGGGCACACCGACCAGCTACAGCGCGCACTATGTTTCGAACGTCTTCCGCGCCGGCGCCGGCCATCTCGTCCCGATCCGTGGGGGTGCGAAGCTGGAGATCATGCTCGGCGTCCGCGCGTTCAACGACGCCGGTCACTGGGCGTTCCAGCCTGCGAACGACTCCGAACTGGCGAACGTCGCCGGGTTCCGCACCGTCCGTCAGATCGCGTATGCCGGTGACACCGAAGGCGCTGCCTGGGTAGGGATCGGACTCCGTGCTCGTCTGCCGTTCCGCGTGTTCACACTCGACGGTCCGGGCTCCGGTAGCCGAGTCGTCGTCGACATCGCCCATCGATGGTGAAGCGCGATGACCACCGCCGTACTGCCCGCCGAGTACACGGTCCGGCCTCCTGTGCCTGCCGATTCCGGGGCGATCTTCGCCCTGGTCTCGGCGTACAACACCGCTGTGATCGGAACCGCCGACTGCACACTGGCCGACATCACCAACGGCATCATTGACCCGGGCTTCGAGTCGCGGACCGACGGCTGGCTGGTACTCGACCGGGACGACGTGCCGGTCGGCTACGGGACAGCCTGCGGCAAGGGCAATCGCGAGGTGGCCGAGATCGAGGTGCTGTCACAAGACGCCATGGTCGCCGGCTGGCTGTTCGACCGGTCCCTGCGGCGCGCAGCGGAGATGGGACGCGAAGCAGGCCACGCGGACGTCACTGTCGACAGCTACGTGTACGGCGCCGACACGTCCCTGCGTGCTCTGTTGTCCGAGCATGAATTCAGCACCGGTACGACGTTCAACCGGATGCGGATCGACCACACCGAGCCGGTCGCCACCCCCGACGTACCCGCCGGGTACGTCGTTCACCGTGGGGCGGACGACGACCGGACCCGCCGGATCGCGCACGATGTCATCATCGAGTGTTTCAGCGGTCAATTCGGTTTTGTCGCCCGCCCGCACGAGGAATGGCTCGAGGCTCGCGCGGCCTACGCCAATTTCTCGTGGTCCCAGTTCACTCTGCTCGAACTCGACGGGAAAGCAGTCGCGTTCCGCGACTGCAGCGATCGGGATGTCGAGATCGAGAATTGCGGCCATATCGACGGGCTCGGCGTGATCGAGTCGGCCCGTGGGCGGGGTCTGGCGACGTACCTGCTCCGCGACGCCTTCGCCCTCGACGCGGCCGCCGGGCGCGCCGGCACGATCCTGCACGTCGACACCAACAACCCGACCCCGGCGCTGCATCTCTACCTGTCGGTCGGCATGCGTCCCACTCTGGTGATCGAGGGCTGGCGACGCACCATGCCGGCTACGCGTTGACCGGGTTGCTCGCCTTGCCGTCGAGCCAGAGCATGTTGCTCGGGTCCGAATGGGTGCCCTTGGTACCGACGTGCTTGTCGCTGATCTGCGGCCCGTTCTTGATCACGTGAACCAGCGCCATCGCGTGCCCGCGGCCGAGCTCGTAGTCCGCCTTGAGCCAGTCGCAGATCACGCCGGCCTTGACGTCGCCGTACCCCCGGCTGACAGCCTCGTCGACCAGCTCCCGCGGGGTCCGGCCGGTCTTCTCTTCAATCTTGTCCAAGTACGCCTGGAACGACATGTCATTTCCTCCTGTGGTCGTCGTACGCCTGGGCGTCGAACGACCGGCTAGGAAATCGACAGCTGACGGAAGACTTTCAGTACGGCGGCTGCCGAGCGGTCGATGTCGTCGGGGCCGGTGGTCCAGTTGGAGACCGAGATGCGCATGGCCGCCTTGCCCTGCCAGGTGGTGCCGGACATCCAGCAGGTGCCTTCGTTCTGTACGTCGGTGACCACGCGCCGGGTGACGGCGTCGTCGCCGAACCTCACGAGGACCTGGTTGAGCACGACATCGTTGAGGACCTCTATGTCGTTGGCCCTGAGGTTCTGTGCAAATCGATCTGCCATCGCTTGGCAGCGGTCGACAATCTCGGCGATGCCATCACGCCCCAGCGCGCGAATGGCGGCGTACACCGGGATCCCGCGGGCGCGTCGCGAGAACTCGGGGTTGTAGTCGAGTGAGTCGCGTTCGCCGTTCTCGTCCTGGATCAGGTACGCGGCCCGGATCGACATCGCGGCGCGGTGGGGCTCGGGATGTGCACAGAGCACGATGCCCGAGTCGTACGGCACGTTGAGCCACTTGTGCGCATCGGTCGCCCAGGAATCGGCCCTGTCGATCCCGTCGACTAGTTGCCTGAGGCCCGGACTGACCGCCGCCCATAAGCCGAACGCGCCGTCCACGTGAACCCACGCTTGGTGTGCGTGCGCGATCTCGCAGATCTCCGCAATCGGATCAAACGCGCCCGTGTTCACGTTGCCGGCCTGCGCACAGACGATCGTTGGTCGGTTGATCCCGCTGCGGCCCGTGGTCCGGCCGGGGTTGGCGTCGAGCGCCTCGGCCAGCGCGTCGGCGCGCATCCTCCCTTGATCGTCCACCGCGATCGGCACGATGCTGTTCGTCCCCAGGCCGAGGAAGCGCAATGCCCGGTCGATCGTGTCGTGGCGCTCCGCTCCGGCCAGCACCCGGATCGGCGGCGCTCCGATCAACCCGTCCTGCTCGACATCCCACCCGGCCCGGCGCAGTACCTCATGCCGTGCGGCGGCCAACGCCGTGAAGTTCGCCATCTGCGCACCGGTGACGAACCCGACCGACGTGCTCGCAGGCAGCCCGAACAGCTCGACCAGCCAGCGCGCGGTGACGTCTTCCACCACGGCGGCCGCGGGCGAGGCGGCGTACAGACCTGCGTTCTGATCCCAGACCGTCGTGAGCCAGTCCGCGGCGAGCGATGCCGGCGTGGCGCCGCCGAATACGAACCCGAAGAAGCGCCCGCTCCCACTCGGCAACAGTCCGTCATCGACGCCTTTCGCAAGGTGTTCGATCACCTCACGCGGATCCGTCGGCCCGATCGGCAGTGGTCCGCCGAGCGCTTGATGGAGCTCTTCCGCCGTCGCTCGCGGACCGACCTCTCGCTCCGGGAGACCCTCCAGATAAGTCAGCGCCCGCTCGTACGCCTTGGACAGCGGCCCCTCCCAATCAACCATTCCTCCTTTGTACGCCAGTCTCGGCGCTACAGTTCGCAGATGCGGATGCGGAGTCAGTGGCCGGCGATCGTCGGCTACTCCCTGGTCGGTGCAGCCACCCAACTCGTCTGGCTCAACTTCGCCGGCGTCACGACGGTCGCAGCCGACCGCTACGGCGTCTCCGAGAGCGCCATCGGCTGGCTCGCCCAGGTCTTCCCACTCCTGTACGTCGTACTAGCAATCCCCTGCGGCCTAGCCCTGGACCGCTGGTTCCGCCCCGCCCTGATAGCCGGCGCCGTCCTCACCGCCCTCGGTGCCGCCGTACGCCTCATCGGCGACGACTTCACCTGGCTCCTAGCGGGCCAGATCCTCGCCTCGATCGCCCAACCCCTCGTCTTGAATGCGGTCACCGGCATCACCGGCCGCTACCTCGCGGAGAAGGACCGCCCGACGGGCATCGCGGTCGGCACGGCCAGCATCTTCGCCGGCATGGTGATCGCCTTCTTGTTGTCGGCCATCTTCACCACCGCGTCCTCGCTGCCAACCATGCTGTGGCTCACCGCAATCTTCTGCGTCCTGGCAGCAGTCATCCTGGCCCTCGTCGTACGCCGTCCAGGCCCCTTCGAGCCAGCCCACCCGACCGCGACAGTCGCCTACTTCGCCTACGAACCCCTGACCCCCCAAGAAGAACCCTCCGACGCCGCCACCGCGGCCACCCACGCGGACGCCGCCGCGTCCATCGACTCCGGCTCCGTCCCACCCCACCGGACCGACCGCGGCGCGCTCGCGACTGCCTGGGGCGACCCGCTGATCCGCCGCCTGTGCGTTCTCGCGCTGTTCCCGTTCGGCGTATTCGTTGCCATGAGCACCTTCGCCCAGGCACTCCTCGAACCAGCCGGCGTCAGCGGCGGCACCGCCAGCACGATCCTCCTGGTGAACGTGATCGCCGGCGTACTAGGCAGCGCGATCATCCCGGTCCTCGTCGTACGCCGCCACGCCGAATCCACCCTCCTGGTCCTCAGCCTCACCGCGACCGCCTTGGCCTGCGTCCTACTCGCGGTCGCCCCCGGCGTACTGACCGGCTTCGTCGCGATTACCCTCATCGGCCTGCTCCTACTCCCAGCCCTCCCGATCGTCCTCGAGCTGGTAGAACGCCGTACCGGAGAAGCCGAAGGCACCGCAGCCGGCCTGATCTGGATGTCCGGCAACCTGGGCGGCCTGATCGTGGCGGTCGTGGTCGGCCTGCTGGTCGATCACCCGCCTGCCGCATTCCTCGTCATGGCAGCGATTGCGCTCATCGCCGTACCCGGGGCTCGTGCTCTCCGCGGCCCGATCGCCGAACTCCGATCGCAGTCACAACCGTAGCGAGCAACCCGCCGGCCCCCGCGGTGATGAACGTCGTACGGGCGTCGGTGTGCTGGAGGAGCAGCCCGCCGAGTACGTACGAGATCCCCGCCGCGATCCCGATCGCGCCGTACAAATTGCCGAACACCCGGCTCCTGAGGTGCGCCGGTACGACGCGTTGCAGGTGCGTGTTGATGCCGACGTCGATGCCCGCGATCCCAAGCCCGCGGATCACCTGCAACGCCAGCGCCGCCCAAATCGCCCACGCCAGTCCGGTCACCAGGTTCCCCATGCTGCTCACCGCGAACCCGAGCAGCATCAACACCGGCATCCTGATGCTCCGCGCGTACCGAGCCAGGATCATGAACCCGACGATCAGCCCGATCCCCACCCCGGCGTACAACGTCGCCGACGCCGAGTCACTCCCGTGCAACTCGTCCTTCGCGAGGAACACCATCGCGACGTCGTCCACCCCGTTGAACGCGACCACGGCGAAGAACCCGATCCCGATGACCCGGACCGCCTTGGCGCGCCAGATGTACCCCAGCCCGTCCCGCGCATCCTTCAGAAAACTGTGCCCCGACGGCTCAGCCCGCGGAATCCGCGGCAACCGGCTCAGGAACGTCGCCGACACGAAGAACGTCGCCGCATCGATCAGCAGAATCCCGCGTACGTCGGTGACCAGGAAGAGCGCTCCGGCGATGAGCGGCCCAACCGCCTCCAGCCCATTCGTCCCCGCCCCGAGAGCCGAGTTCGCCGCCTCAAGCTCCTCGTCCTTCACCAGCCCAGGCATCGCGTTCCGCGAACTGGCCTGAAACACCGTCGCCGTCACACTCCGGACCGCAACCATCACCAGCAACACCGGCAGCGGCGGCAGAACCAGCGCCATGACAACCGTCAGCACCCCCTGCACCAGGTCGCAAACCACCATCACCCGCTTGAGATCAAACCGATCCCCAATCGCCCCCGCCAGCGCCCCGAACAACCCCGGCACAAAATCCCCCGCCAACAGCAACAACGCCACCGCCAGCGCAGCCCCCGTCGACCCCTGCACATACAGCAGCAACGCCACGAGCCCCAGTGAGTCCCCCAAGAACGACACCGACCGAGCAACCCAAAGCCGCCGAAACCCCACCGACCCCCACAGCACTCCCCACACAATCCACTACTATGTACCAGCACACCGGCCGGTGTGGCGCAACTGGCAGCGCACCGCTCTTGTAAAGCGGGGGTTAGGGGTTCAAGTCCCCTCACCGGCTCTCTGACCTGGGAACATAACCCGGAAGGCGGGACAACCGCCACGCGCAGGACCGTCGCACGTTGACCGGCGGGCGGCCGCTTGAGCCAGCGGTGTGACCGATTGGCTCTGTGGGGGCGGTGCGGTGTTCAGGCCGGCGTGGGCAGGGTGCCGAAGAGGGCTTCCACCCGGCGTGCCAGGTCCAACAGGTTCCTGTCATTGCCGTGCGCGGCGTCGATTTCCAGTCCGATGGGCAGGCCATTGGTGCTGAGGCCGATGGGGATGCTGATGCCGGGCAGGCCGGCTCCGCTGGTGGGGATGGTGTTGTAGGCGAGGAACCGTTCGTCGACCTGGTGGCCTGCAATGGTGATGTTCGATCCGTGTTCGATCCGGGGTGCTGGGCAGGGTGTGGTTGGGAACAGCAGTGCATCGGCCGCGTTGTGGGTGAATGCCTGGCCGAGTTGGCGCCGGAGTTTCGGGCGTCCGACGGACAGGGCCGCCTCATAGCCTTCCTCGGACAGGTAGCCCGACCCGGTCGGGACGACCACGTGGCTCCAGATCTCCTTCAGCTGGGGCTTGACGTCGTTGTAGATCTCATCGAACGTGACGGGGAAGTTGTTGCGGGCGACGAATTGAGTCACCGCTTCCCGCATCTCACGGAAGAAGAAGTTCCACGTCATCTGGTTCGTCGTGTCCATGAAGCCGTCACCGAGGTCGATCTCGATGATGTCGGCGCCGGCGTCGCGAAGGCTTTCGAGCGCGGCGGTGAAATGGGCTGCGGTCTCAGGGTCGATCACGTTCATGTACTGCCGGGGGGCGTGTGCGAACCGTACCCTGCGCAGGTCGGAGCGTTGCGGGGTTCGGGTGGCGGTGTCCCGGGTGACGATCTGGTCGAGCAACGCGCAGTCCTCGACGCTGCGGGCGAGGATGCCGGTGGTGTCGAGAGTGTGGGAGATCGGAGCGACGCCGCCGCCGGGCCAGCGGCCGTTGGTGGGTTTGTAGCCGACTACGCCGCACAGGGACGCGGGGACTCTGATGGAGCCCACCGTGTCGCCTCCGGTCGATGCGGGGACGATGCGGGCGGCGACCGCCGCGCCGGAGCCGCTGGAGGATCCGCCGGGGACGTGGTCGTGACCGTAGGGGTTCTTCACCTGGCCGTACGGGCTGTTGTGTCCGGTCAGCCCGAAGGACATCTCCACGAGATTGTTCTTGCCGAAGACGATGCCCCCGGCGTTCCGGAGCGCCACGACGACGGCGGCATCCTGCTGCGGGACGAAGTCCTTCAGGTTGCCCACACCGAGCGTGGTGCGCAGACCAGAGGTGGCGTAGCTGTCCTTGATCCCGATCGGGACGCCGAGGAGAGGAGCTGTTGAGCCCGCGGCGCGGGCCTTGTCCGCCTCCCGCGCTGCGGTCAGCACTGCGGACTCGTCGATGGTGATGAAGGAGTTCAGGTCGGCCTGCTTGCGCGCGCGCCGCAAGAGTGCGGAAGCGTACGCCTCGGAGGTGATGTCGCCGTCGCGGATCGCGGCAGCGGCCGCCGCTACGCCGAGCTCAATCAGTTCGTCATCACGCGATGCTGCCTCAACGGTAGTGGCATTATCCTGCACGATATCTCCTATAAATTCAGAATAACTGTCGGCAAGCGACCAACGTTATGTCTCCGGAAGCCAGCCAACACTCACATTTGCACTTCGATCACTATAGGGAACGCCCTCGACGGGACATCCGTAATGTACAGAATCGACAGCCCGCCCCGTCTGACAATTTGTCAGTCATTTCGATTTCCGGGCTGGAGTGTGCCGTCCGGGGATCGCCCCATTTACCGGTCGCTCGCAGCGGCTGCGGAGAGAGCGGGCGGGACGGTCACGTCCAGAACCTTCAGCAGGTTGGCGACCTTGCGGTCCAGCTCCTGGCCGACGGCGGCGATGTCGGGAACGTCGAAGCTGTAGAAACGGGTGCTGGGCTGGTCGATGGAGAACAGCGTCGCACCCTGCCGGTCCTGGTGGATCGCTGTACGCAGCGGTGCGTAGAGCATGACCGCCGGGTCGTGCCGATACATGCGCTCGGCGATGGTGTGATTTCCCATCAAATAGGTAGCGCAGGATCCCGGGTCGCCGGCCAGCCGCATGGTCGCCCCGACATCGGTGCTCCAGAACCGCATGAAACCATGCGGCGCGTTCTCCTCGGCGGCGGCGAGCACCGCGTCCCAACTTGCCCGCCCGGCGCGCAGCCGCTCCATCCGCACAAGGTCGAGCACCGGCACGGCAGCCTCGTACCGGGCCTGGAAATCCTCGAACGTCGTTCCCGTGTCGATCGACCACCGGACGACCTCATGGGAAACCGCGACGAAATTCTGATTGGACATGATCGTCTCCTTGCCTTCTCGCTCTCGATTACCAGTGCAGAAACGCAGGGTTTCCGACCGAACGCCCACAGCGGATTTGTAGGAATAGGCAGTCGCCCATCCGGGTCCGCCGCGTGATCCGACCGGGGACCACCGCGGGCCGTGCGCGGCGCCTGCCGCATCCGAGCCGTTCAGCGCCGACCCTCCGGTAGGGGCTAGGCCAGCCACCTCGATGAAGTAAAATGATCGCTGTACTTGAGCCTAACAGGCTCTTCGCGCGAAGTAAACCGATCGCTATACTTGTGGCATGGAAACGATCGATGCACCGGCCGGTGTATCCCGCGGTGGACGCGGCGCCCGGGAGCGCATCCTGCGCACCGCCGTGGAGCTGTTCGCCCGTGACGGCATTCACGCCACCGGCATCGCCAAGCTGACACACGAGGCACACGTATCGACTCGCACCTTCTACCAGCACTTCCCGAGCAAGGAAGCCTTGGTGAGCGCCTATGTTGAGCGTGTCGGAGCGGAACCAGACAGTCTCGAGAGCGCCCTCGACCGCCACGACCTCACCGCGCGCGAACGCCTCCTGCACCTGTTCGACGAACTCCCGGTCAATCAGGCACACCCACCTGTTCTGCGCGGCTGCCCCCTGCACAACACCGCTGTCGAAGCAGCCGGAAACATGCCCGAAGCCACAGCACTCGTCGAGCGCCACAAACGAGAATTCACCGCGCGGCTGATCAAAACCGCCGCCGAAGCAGGTGCCCCCGACCCCGACATCCTTGGACGACAACTCGCCCTGCTGTTCGAAGGCTGCCGCGCTCTATCCACCTCCCTCAACAACTCCCAGCCCATCCACGACGCCCGAGAGCTCGCCGCCACACTGATTGACCAAACAGCCACCTGACCCGCCACAGCCGACCACCCGTCGGGGGGGTCGGGGGTCGGGGGGACGCGACGGATCGGTGCGATACGCCGTACCGAACCGCAACAGGCTGTTCACGGCGAGTGCAGCGCAGACCGATGGAGTTGCTGCCGCCCGCTCGGCGCACGCATCGTGGTTGACGTGGTTGTCGCCTCGACCGCGCTCGAGCTCTACGGGTTGCCACCCGAAGACTTCACCGCTGCCCGCAAGAGACTCGCCCGGCAGGTCAAGGATGCCGGAGACGGTAGCGACAGCGCCGCGGTGAAGCCCTGCGGAACCGACACTCGCGGCCTGGCTGGCGAACCTGCTCGTCCGATCCGACCCGGACGCCGTCAACGACCTGACCGAGCTCGGCGAGGAGCTGCGCCAGGCGCACAGCTCCGGCGACGGCCGGGCGCTGCGCGAGCTCACACTGCGCCGACGACGGCCTCGTCCACAAGCTTGTGACCAGCGTACGGCCCAAGCCGGGAAGCACGGCCACGCGGTCAGCGCTCAGACCGAACAGCGGCTGAGCGAGACCCTGGATGCCGCAGTGATCGACCCTGGCGCCGCAGCACAGCTACTGCGAGCCGGGCAACTGACCGGCGCCCTGCGCCACGTCGGGTTCGGCGTGGTCGACGAGACCGGCGAAGCTGCCCGGCTCGCCCCGGTCACCCGCAGAGGCGTGCGCAGCCGACCCAACCCACCGGCCAAGGCCGCCGCTCCGCGTCGGCAACCGGCCGCGTGGTTCCAACGTGCTAAGCAAGCGCCACGCCGATCTCGCATCCCGCGCCGCGCGCGCCGAGCACGAGTACGCCGAGGCCGAACGTGCCGAAGCCGAGGCGCAGCTGGACGCACATGAGCACCACATCGCCGAAATCGAGGTGGCGATTGGGCGGCTGACCGAACAGCTCGAGCGGGCACGGGCAGCAACTCCGAGACGTGACACGAATACGAGGTCACTTTCGTGCGCGGGCTCATCGGGGTTGGGGTCGGCCTGCTGACCGGCCTGATCGGTGGTGTCGGAACGGCGATCGGAGTGGTCGGCGGCTTCCGGGGCGCCTGTCCTGTGGCTTGTTCATGGAGATACTCCTCCTCGTAATGAGAAGGTCGTCGGTTCGATTCCGACAGGGCGGCTCAGCCCAACCCCAGCCCGTCGAAAAGTCTCAGTCGAGGGCCTGTGCGATCTCCCACAGGTTGCCTGCCGGGTCTGCGAAGGCCGCGGTGCGCCTGCCCCACGGACGGTCCATCGGGCCGTTCAGCAGGGTGACGCCATGCGCCTGTAGCTCTGCGGCGGCCGCGTCAGCGTCGTCGACTCGGACCGTGTAGAGCGCTCGCCCACCGGCAGTCGGCGCGGCGACCGCTTTCGGCTCGATCAAGGTGGGTGCTTCGCCGACCGTGATCAGGTTGAGCATCAGGTTGCGGAGCCTGAGCAAGGCCGAGCCGGCGTCCTCGAAGATCACCTCGAGACCGAACACGTCGAGGTAGAACCTCTTGCAAGCCGCTACGTCCTCGACGAACAAGGTGATGACCTCGAGCTCGTCGAGGCCTTTGATCGGGCTGGCCTTCTTCATGCTGGTCTCCTGCTGCGTTGGGGCCGCTCACCGGCCGCGGGCCTTCGATGAATACATCGAGGCGCCACGACGGATCTCGACATTCTCGCCAAACTTGCCGGCGTCTCAGCTGGAGCGCCAACGGCTGTCGCCTGCCAGGATCGCCGGGGCGTGAGCGCCGATCCGGCTGTCAATGGCTGTGTCAATGAACCCCAGCCATTTGCGGGCAGATCAGGCACTACAGACAGTGCAGGTGCAAGAAGATCCCGACTGAGACACCCTCGCGTATGACGGCTCCCGCACTTGTAAAGCGGGGGTTAGGGGTTCAAGTCCCCTCACCGGCTCTCAGTACGACGTCCCACCCGACGAACTGTGGTCCAGCCCACGTGCACTCCGCGGCCGCTCTCTCGTCGGTCCGCTCCTCGGCAGCGCCCGCTACGCCCGCTCCCACCCACCCTCCGGCTACCGCCGGCGTTTCCCTGCCGACGACCGCCAGCGACTTGCGAGCCGCCGTCGGGACCGACTGCTTGGCCGGCGTCCGCGGTCGAGCGGACTGTGGTGGTGGGGGAGTGTGGTTAACCCACGCGTGCTGCGCAGCCGCGCTGTCGTCGCCCGCTCCTCCGCCGCGCCCAAAGCGCTCTCGTACGCGCTCGACACGTGGCTCGAAGTCCATGAAGCCAATGAGTCCACCCTCGATCGGAATCGCGAGCTCGCTGAGCGGACGATCGGCCCAGCGCTGGGAGACGTACTGCTCTCCAAACTCGGAGCGCGTGCCCTGGAGCAGTTCTACGCGCAGCTGCGACGTTGCAGCGCGCGATGCGACGGTAAGCCCTTCGTAGAGCACCGAACTGCAGATGCACATGAATGCCGAGTGGTGGTGAAGCACAGGTGGCCGCCGGGCCGGCCCTGGGTGACGTCGCGCGCCGAGCATGACTGCGATGCGGCGGGGTGTCGGGTTATCGAGTGCCAGACGCATGTCTGCAAGCCGTTGTCCGCCGGAACGGTGCGAAAGGTTCATTTCGTCATCAGCGGAGCGCTGGCGGCAGCGGTTCGCTGGGAATGGATCGACAGCAACCCCGCGGCCGAAGCAAAGAAGCCGAAACAGGCCCCGCCGCAGCCGCAGCCGCCGACATCAGATGAGGGATCTTCCCCAACCGCGACGCCATCGTCCGACTCGTCGGCGCCGTGCTGGCCGAACAAACCGACGAATGGGCCGAAGGCCGCCGCTACCTCGGCCTCGACATCCTCGCCCGATGCCGCCTCACCACCGTCACCACCACCAACCCCGAGATCGGAGCCGACGACATGCCCGCACTCACCGCCTAACCCCAAACAACCGATCACGCAGCACCACACCACTTCCAGGGGCTTGACCGCGGCCGAGGACTCGCGGCATACGATTTCGGACATGGGCTCCGCCAACCACCTCGTCGGTCGGTCCCCACAGGTCGACCGGCTTGTGGGCGTATTAACCGGGGATGGGCGGGCCATGGTGGTCGAGGGTGATGCGGGGGTGGGGAAGACCGCACTCTTGCAGGAGTTGGGCCGACGTGCCCGGGCCGAGGGGTGGAGGGTCGCCCAGTGCGAGTGTGTGGAGGCGGAGCGGGCGTTCCCGTACGCCGCCCTGGACCGGATGCTCCGCCCGCTCGAGCGGTATCTCCACGCGCTGGCCGACCACCAGCGCCGCGCTGTCGACACTGTGCTCGGTCGCGCGGTCGGTGATGCTCCCGCCGTCATGACGCTGGGCACGGCGATCCTCGATCTCCTCGTGGTGGCGAGCGCCGACTCACCGTGGTTGCTGATCGTCGACGACGCACAGTGGTTGGACTCCGCGAGCGGTGTCGTGCTGACGTTCGTGGCGCGCCGGCTCAGCGACGCCCCAGCGTCTGTCGTGCTGGGGTTGCGCACGGGAGAGCCGACTGACCTCGAGGTCGCGGGCATCGAGCACCTCCACCTGCCCCCGCTCGACCCCAGGAGCGCGGCCGAGCTCCTGGACGCTCGTCACCCCGACCTGGCCCTCTCGCTGCGCGCCGAAGTGCTCCGGTGGGCGGTGGGCAATCCGTTGGCGCTGATCGAGATGCCGGCATCGCTGGCTGCCGGCTCGCCCGCGGCCTCGAGGCCCGAGCTTCCGTTGCCGCGACGACTTGAGCAGGTATACGTCCATCGGCTTGACAGGCTGCCGCAGGAGGAGCGGTTCGCCCTGCTGCTGCTGGCGCTTGACGGTGTGGCAGAGGACGAAGGAGAGCACGACCTCGCGGACCGTCTCGATGCAGCCCGCGCCGCCGGGCTCGTCGACCGGCAAACGCCGGCCGGGCGGGCGTCGTTCCGCCACCCCTTGGTGCGGTCGGCGGTCGTCGGCTCCGCGTCCGCCGAGCTGGTGCGGGCCGCGCACCTGCGTTTGGCCGAGGTGCGCGCCGGCGACCCCCTCCGGCGCGCCCATCACCTGGCTTCCGCCACGATCACGCCCGACGAGACCATCGCGCACGCCGTCCAGCTGGGTGCCCAGCACGCATCCCGGCGCGGGGGAGCCGCCGTCGCTGTCCCGCTCTTCGTCCGCGCTGCGGCACTCAGCGAGGATCCGCGCCAACGTGAGCGACGCCTCGCGGAGGCCGCGTTCGTCGCCAGCCACGCGGGCCTGCTCGACGACGCCGCCACGTTGATCGGCCGGCTGGACCGGCTCAACGGCGACCTGGTTTCTCCGGCGACGGTGATGACCGACGCGTACGTCCGGCTGCACCGCGACGGGGCCGTGATCCCGACGCACCGCCTCGTCCTGGACACCCTGCAACGACAGGGTCACGATATGGACGACGAGACGCTCGAGCGTCTCGTCGAGCTGCTGCTCGGGCTCAGCATGAACTCGGCCGACCTGGTCCTCTGGAAGCAGACCGAGCGAGTGGTCGACGAATTCGCAGGGCGGCTCGGACCCGTGACCCTGCTGGTGCGCGACGTCCAGGGCGACTTGCTGCGTCATGCCGACGGCGCTCGCGATCGCGTGGCCAAAGCGTTCACCCTGCCCGGCCATGGCCCCAGGGATGTGACGCTGTTGACGATCTGCGCCAGGTCCGTCGACTCGCTCGGCGAGCACCGCTCGTTCGTCGAGCGGATGCTCGCGCGCGAGGTCGAGGCCGGAGCCCGGGCCGACGCCATGACCTTGCTGCATCTGACGCTCCTCTACCAGACGGACAGTGGACACTGGGACGACGCTGCGGTGACCTTCGCGCGCGGCTTGGAGCTGAGCACCAGTCTCGGCTTCGAGATGTACACCCACCTCTATCGCGCGTTCTACGCACGGGTCCTGGCTCAGCGCGGTGACGTTGCCGGTGCCCGTGAGCTGAGCCTGTCGGTCGATGCCTGGGCGCGCGCCCGAGGACTCGGGGTGCTCCTCGAGCACGTGGCGGGTGCTGCGCTCGCCGGTTCGCTCGCGATCGGCGATTACGACGCCGCTTGGACCCACGCGCTCGAGATCACCTCGCCCGGATCCTTCCGGCGCTACGTGCACGAGTCGTTCCGGTGCGTCTTCGACTTCGTCGAAGCCGGGATGGCGTCGGGCCACGTCGACGAGGCGCGTCGCCACGCCCATGCTGCGGTCGACCACCACGTGGGGGCAGTGTCACCACGGATGGACATGTTGTGCACCGCCGCGCTGGCGCTGACCGAGCCGACCGCGGAGGCGGACCGACTGTTTGCGATCGCAACCGGGCACAGCGCCGGGCCTTCCTTCCCCTTCGACCTCGCCCGCATCAGCCTGGCCCACGGCAGGTGGCTGCGGCGGCACGGCGACTTGCGCGGCGCCCGTACCACCCTGTCGCGTGCCGTCGAGCTGTTCGAAAGTCTCGGCAGTCCGCCGTGGGCGGATCGAGCCGCGCGCGAACTCTCGTTGGCGGGAGTCTCCGGCGACGAGGCCGTCGACCGACCCGCCCGCCTGACGGCGCAGGAGCTGCAGATCGCCGAACTCGCGGCGTCCGGGCTGAGCAACAAGCAGATCGGCGCTCAGCTCTACCTCTCCCCGCGCACGGTGAGCACCCACCTCTATCGCATTTTTCCCAAGCTGGGCGTCAGCTCTCGTGCATCATTGCGCGACGCGTTGGCCGCTCGACGGCTTTAGAACCTCCTGCGCGGTGCGGCGCGCGGTCGTCGGCTCCGGTGACGTACGCACGTACGTCACCGGTGACGTCATGCGACGGACGACGGCGGCGTCGGTCCTGGCGATCGTTGGTGGTGAACAGGAGTACGGCACCCGGGTCTGAGGCCCTTCGGTGAAACCCACCTCTCACCAAGAGGTGCCTCCGGCCCTGTCTCGTGGCGGTGTCGACGTCCCTCGCACCGCCACGTCCACCACCTCGAGGGACGGATTCGAGAAGACGATGCCGAAGATCACCGTGGGCAGCGAGAACGGCTCACCGGTCGAGCTCCACTATGACGTCCAGGGCAGCGGGACGCCCGTCGTGCTGATCCACGGATGGCCGTTGAACGGTCGATCCTGGGAGAAGCAGATCGCGGCCCTGGTCGAGGCCGGCCACCAGGCCATCACTTACGACCGTCGCGGTTTCGGGTACTCGACGCCCAGCTGGAACGGCCACGACTACGACAGCATCGCTGCCGATCTCGATGCGCTCGTCACGCACCTCGACCTGACCGGCGCGACGCTCGTCGGCTTCTCGGCCGGCGGTGGCGCGGTCGCGCGCTACATCGGCAACCACGGGACCGCGCGAGTCGCCCGAGCAGTGCTCGCCAGCTCGGTCACGCCGTTCCTGCACGTCACCGAGGGCAACCCCGAGGGCGGGCTCGACGATGCCACCATCGCGCACTTCGAGGCCGGCATCCGCGCCGATCGGGCGGCGTTCGTCGACAACTTCCTCTCGCTGCTCTACTCCGCTGCAGGTCAACCGACCGTCAGCGAGGCTCAGCGCCTCTTCGACCGCGACCTCGCCAACCATGCTTCGCCCCGCGCCACGCTCGAGGGCCCGTCGCAGTTCGGACGCACCGACTTTCGCGACGACCTGTCCCGGTTCGACGTGCCGACGCTAGTCATCCACGGGGACGCCGACGCCGTCGTGCCTTTCCACGTCAGCGGCCGCCGATCCGCAGCCGCGATCCCCGGGTCCGAGGTCGTCCTCATCGAGGGAGGCCCGCACGGCGTCAACGTCTCGCACGCCGGCGAGTTCAACCAGGCGCTCCTCGCCTTCCTCGCCCGCTGATCCCCTGTCCGGCCCCGTGAGGTCGCAGGTCCCACCGACCGGCGCGATCGCGCCACGCAAGGAGAACACAATGACGATCCGTCGACCACTGAACCGGGCCAGGCTGCTGGCGTCCGGCATCGCCGTGGCCGCCGTTGCCGCCCTGGGCGTCGCCGCCCCGGCTGTCGCGTCCTCGACCGGCCAGACGTCGGACATCAGCCCGGCCTCCGCGGCCGCCAAACCCACCATCGTTCTGGTGCACGGCGCGTGGGCGGACGACTCCAGCTTCGCCCCGGTGACCCGGCGACTCCAGAGCGACGGCTACATCGTGATGAGCGCACCAAATCCGCTGCGCGGGCTCGACGACGATGCCGCTGCGGTCGCAGCGTTCGTCGACCAGGCAACCACTGGGCCGGTCGTGCTAGTGGGTCATTCCTACGGTGGCAGCGTGATCACCAACGCTGCAACCCGTCTCCCGCGTGTCCAGGCACTGGTCTACGTGGACGCCTTCGCACCGGACGAGGGTGAGAGCGTCCTGGAGCTCTCCGGAGCCGAGCCGGGCTCGGCCCTGGCCGTTCCGGACCCGAGCACGGTTTTCAACTTCGTGCAGTACCCGGGCGCCCCGGAGGGGGATGTCGACACCTACATCAAGCCCGAGCTATTCAAAAGCATCTTCGCCGCCAAGCTGCCTACGACGCAGACGAAGGTACTCGCCGCCAACCAGCTACCGGTCACCCTGAGCGCACTGAAGGCCCGGTCGAACGCTCCGGCGTGGAAGCAGATCAGGAGCTTCTTCTTCATCGGGACGAGTGACAAGGTCCTCCCGGCCGCCGAGCAGGAGGCAATGGCCAAGCGCGCCCACGGCATCATCGTCAAGCGCAACGCCGACCACCTCTCCATGCTCGAGGTTCCGGGGGCGGTCACCGCGCTGGTCGAGCAGGCTGCGCGAACCAGCTGATCTATAGCGCGTCCTGTCAACGGTCAGGGTGCGGCGCCCGTCTCGATCCTCGAGGCGGGCGCCTCGGGTTTCGCCGGTTCCACGGATCAGTACCGCTGGGCGTACCAGGTCGGTGGCTCGCCGAAGATGTTCTTGAAGTCGCGGACGAAGTGGCCCTGGTCGGCGTAGCCGAGGTCTGCCGCCAGCGCGGCCCAGTCGGTCGCCTCGCCGGCTGCCATGTGCGGTCACCTCGTGCAGGCGGTAGCGGCGGATCACCCACTTAGGACCGATGCCGACGTACTCCGCGACCAGCCTCTGCAGGAAGTTGCAGAGTCGAGGGTCAGGGCTGAGCTCCAGCTGTTCGGATGGTTGCTCGATCGCCGCCGTGGGATCAATCGTGGTGCGAACTGGGGTCAAAGAGAGGCGCCTGGTGAGGCCAGAAGCCCTTTCAGGTCAGGGCTCTGACGCCTAGAGAGGCTGGTTGCTAGGGCATCATTGCCCCTTTTAATCCGCCGGTCCAGACTTCGACCGCCTCGGCGGCTTCGGTTGAGCAGACCTCGATCCGGTCGCCGGCAGGCGGATCGGCTCGCTCAGTTGTACGTCGTCACCTCGAACGAGGCACCGTCGTTTCCGTCGTCCCTCGTCAACTTCAGAAGCGAGTAATGCTTCTCGTTGGTGTAAATGCACAGGAACGTTCCGAGTGGCTTGTTCTGCAGTTCGAGGAAGTTCGTCCCGTAGCCTGACGAGGTCTGGCAGCTGGGCCTCGTCGCGCTGCTGACGAAGCCTTGTGCGTCACCGCGGACGAACAGTCCCCCGCCCTGCCAGTTGATGTCCGCAGATGCGCCCTGGGGCAGGGAGATCACCCGCCACGTCGCGTCAATCGAGGGACTGTCTAGGTCGGCTGAGGCATTGAGCGCCAGGTCGAGCTTCCCGGCGTGCATCACCGGCGCCGCGGCGCCGGACGACGGGCTGGCGGCCGGGGTCGACTCGGTGTCGGCGGCAGAGGCACTCGCCGTCACAGTTGTGGTGGCTGTTGTGGTCACGACCGAGGGCTCAGGTCTCACCGCCGACGGGAGTTGCCCGTTAGCGCCGAGGAGAAGCGTGGCAGCCACGCTGATCACGGCAGGTACGACGGCCACCAGAAGTGGATGGCTCGCCAATGCACGGATCGGGCCGCCCTTCTTCTGTTCCTCGGGCTGGTCCGAGACGTCTTGGCTCATGTGGTCCCCCCACAAATCGCCACGTGCGCCTGGCCGCTGAGCGACAGCGCCGGGCGTCGTCTGAACTGATCGACCAACAGTGAGGCATAGTCACGTCATCGGTCCATAGCGGATGACTCTTGATATTCGTCGGTTCGGCTAAGGTCGCCCTTCGACGGGCGAGTTGAAGCAGGAGCGCACGTCCCATTGAGGCTAGCTACGCCACGCACCGTTGGTTGATTTGCGGTTGGCAGATCAGGCAGCGGAGACAGGCGAATGCTCGGGGTTTCCGCCTCAGGACAGGATGCAGTATGGAGACCCACGCACTTGTAAAGCGGGGGTTAGGGGTTCAAGTCCCCTCACCAGCTCTCACTGGGGGATGCCTCGGGGCTCGTGGCTCGGCGTCCTCCCATCCACGGGCTTCGGTTTCTGGCGTCGCCCTCCGGGATATCTGGGCATCTCTCGCTAGGGGACGAGCCCTGGCGCTGGCGGTTGCGGACCGTGCGGTGAGGGAGGAACGTCGTGGGGAGGAGCGGCTGGGAGGTGGGCGGTGAGGCTTGAGCATCTCTGTGATGTTGAGTGGCGGTACGACTTGATCGAGACGATCGAGCCGTCGGCGGCAGGCGACGGCCTGTTGTACGGGCAGGGGACGGCGGCCTTCACGGGGCGGCTCGCCGGCACCGCCCGGTGGTCCAACAACCCGAGGCTCCGGGACGGGTACGCCCACCCCGACGCGCGTGGGTTGATCGACGTCGGCGGTGGCGGCTTCGTGATGTTCCGGCTGACCGGCTTGTCGAACGTCACGGACGGCTCGGGCCTGCACGTCCTGACCTTCGAGACCGACCACGAGCCCTACCGATGGCTCAACCATGTTCTCGCCATCGGCGAGGGCGCCATCGACGCTCAGCGCGCCGCATTGTCGATGCGCTACTACAGGTGCGAGGTCGACTACCTCCCCGGGATCCCAGCCGACGACTGACGCCAGGCCCGTCAGGTTCGGTCCACGCAGGGTACGTGGGCTGGAGGGGTCTTCACGGAAGCCTGCGTCGAGCGCACAGTGGTGAGCATGCGTCAGAGGAGCACAGGCGACGGGAGAGGTCGATGAGTGTCGAACTGAACCACACGATTGTGCATGTGAAGGATCGGTGGGCTGCTGCTCGTGAGGTCGGTGAGGTGCTGGGCCTGCCGGAGGCGAGGGCGTATGGGCCGTTCGCCGAACTGAAGTTGGACAACGGGGCGAGCTTGGACTTCATGGATACCGAGGGCGAGATCCATGGGCAGCACTACGCCTTCCTGGTGGGTGAGGAGGAGTTCGACCTCGTGCTCGGTCGCTTGCAGGAGGACGGTCGCGGGTGGTGGGCCGACCCGTTCAAGCGTCAGCCGCAGGAGATCAACCACGGCGATGGCGGCCGTGGTCTCTACTGGGAGGGCCCGGACGGGCACTGGCTGGAGATCATCACTCGTCCGTACGGGAGCGGCGGCAGTTGATTTCAGTGCATGTAGAGGCCGCCGTCTACGTTGAGGGTGTGGCCGGTTATGTAGGCGGAGTTCTCGGACATGAGGAAGGCTATGGCGGAGGCTACGTCGGCCGGTTGGCCCAGGTGGTTGACCAATAGGGAGTCGACGAGGGTTGAGCGACGGTCGGGGGTTAGGGGGCCGCCCATTATGTCGGTGTCGATGGGGCCGGGGGCTACGGCGTTGACGGTGATGTTGTGGGGGCCTAGTTCTCGAGCCAGGGCTCTGGTTAGGCCGATTACGGCTGCCTTGGCTACTGAGTAGGGGGTTTTGCTGTAGGTGCCGCCGCCTAGTTGGGCTGAGGTGGAGGAGACGCTGACGATTCGGCCGTAGTTGTGTCTCACCATGCTCTTGGCTACGCGGTGGGTTACGTAGTGGACGCCGTTGAGGTTGATGTTGATGACCCGGTGCCACTCTTCGGAGGTTAGATCTAGGTAGGGCATGGGGGAGGAAACGCCGGCTAGGTTGGCTAGGGCGGCCAAAGGTGGGAGGGCGGCTTCTAGTTCGTCGATCGCCCCTAAGACTTGGGATTCGTCGGAGACGTCGGCAGTTACGGCGTGGGCTTTGACGTTGTATTGGGACGTGATTTCCGAGGCCAGGGAGTCACCGGAGGCGATGTCGAGGATGCCGATGTTCCAGCCTTGGGAGGCTAGGAGCAGGGCGGTGGCGCGGCCGATGCCGCGGGGGGAGGCTGCGCCGGTGACTATTGCGGTGCGGTTCACTTGGCGGCTCCGTAGTCCTGGCCGGGCTTCCAGTCGGTGAAGACGTAGTCGGCTTCGGAGACCTTGGCGCCGGCCGCCTTGGCTTTCGAAAGGGCCTGCTCGCGGTCGGCGGAAGTCGCGTCGCTCAGTTTCTTGAGCTCGGCTTTGAGGTCCTTGATCGAGCCGGCCAGGTAGCCCTGGACGATGTTGCCGACGTGCGGGGTAACAGGCTTACGGAGAGCGTCCACGCGGGCCTGGGCAGGATTGCGCACGATCGCCTGCGGCATGAGGAAGACGTTCGACTTACAAAACTCGATGCCCTTCTTGTACGCGTCGACCGCGTTCGACGATGCGACGAGATCGAGGTTCAGCGGCGGCTGGTCCATCGCCTCGATCATGCCCTTCTGGTAGTCCTCGGTCATGAAGGAAGCGATCAGCTGCCCGGCGGCGTCGGGGTTCTTGCTGTCCGCGGAGACGAAGTACCCCGAACTCGGCCGGCCGCGGTAGCACCAGGGGTTGGTACCGGCCGTCGGCACGAGGATCTGGCCGGAGGCGAGCTTGTCGACGATCGGCGGTGCCAGCGCCTTCGAGCCGCCGGCGCACCAGACGCCGTCGATGAACGTGCCGACCGCGCCGGAGGCGTACCTGGTCCGCGCATCGACGACACCGAAGTTGTTCGACCCGGGCATGATCAACTTGTCATCGTTCAACGACTTCAAGAACTCGATCACAGTCACATATGCGTCGTGGTGATACGCGTACTCGCCGGTGGTGAACTGCAGACCCTGGTACCCCGGGAATCCGGCAGCCTGAGCCATGTCGTCCACCTGGTCGCGGATCCGGCCGCCGTCCGCGCCGATCGCCAGGGTGAGCGGCTGGATCCCGGCCGACTTGAGCTTGCCCAGCGCGTCCTTGAAAGCCCCGTAGTCCTTGGGGATGTTGTTCGGATCGAGCCCGGCCTTGGACCAGTGGTCCTTGTTCGCCCACACCAGCGTCGAGCTCTGCCGGAGGCTGAACATCGGGAACCCGTAGAGCTTCCCGTCCAGCTGGGTGATGCCCTCGTTGAAGGCGTCCTTGGGCAGCTTCGCCTTGATATCGGCGGGAATCGTGACCTCGTGCACCCACTTGCCACTGACCAACGCCGGCAACGGCAGCCCGACCACGTTGGAGTAGACGTCCGGCATCTTGTTGGCCTGATGCGCCAACTGCAAGGCCTGGGTTGCTTTGGAGGCGTCGTAGTACGTGTGGGCCACGTTCGTCTTCAGTGGTCCGGACTGCTTCTTGGCCCAGTCGTCGTTGAGATGCTTGAACGAACTGAAGTGGTCCCACCAGTCCAGCGTTCCGGTGGCGCCGCTACTTGTGTTCGAAGTCGAAGAAGAACTCGAGCATCCGGTCGCGGCTCCGACAGCGGCAAGTACCGATGCGCCGAGCAAACTGCGACGTGTCATTCCAGGCATGTTTCTACTCCTTAGATCAAGACTTCACTGCTCCGGAGATTCCCTCGACGAAGTAGCGCTGCATGAAGATGAAGAGGACGACCACAGGGACGATCGAGATCACGCCGGCCGCGGCCATTCCGGACCAGTCGGTGGCGGTCTCGCCGACGAACGCCTGCATGCCGACACTTACGGTCCGGAGATCGGGTCGGCTGAAGGTGAACACCAACGGCAGGAAGAACGCGTTCCACGTGGTGATAAAGGTCAGTACTGCGACGGTCGCGGTGACCGGCATTGCCAGCGGCAACATCACCGAGAAGAAGGTACGAACAAAGCCGGCGCCGTCGACGAGCGCAGCTTCTTCCAACTCCCGGGGGATCTGCCGGAAATAGCCGAAGTAGATCAAGATCGCCGACACGTACGCCCCGCCGCTGAGCGCCAGGATCATCCCGCTGAGTGAGTCGATCAGGTGCAACTGCATCGAGATCTTGACCACCGGGATGATCGTGTAGCCGGTGGGTACGAACAGCGTCGCGACCAGTACGCCGAGGAAGAGCTTGGATCCGCGGAATTTGTACCGGGCAAGGACATAGCCGGCCGTCGCGCAGCGGATGGTGACGATCACGACGGTGATCACCGTGACGACGATGGTGTTGATCAGGTACCGGCCGAAATGCGCGTCGTTCCAGGCCCGCGCATAGTTGTCCCAGACGAACTTCGACGGCCAGAGCTTCAGCCCGCCGCTGAACATCTCCATGTTGTCCTTGAGCGACGCCGACAGCATCCACAGGAACGGGAAGATCCACAGGATCGCGATACCCACCAGGAAGATCGCGGCGAGCCACCACGGCAGCCGATGCAGTATCCGACGATGCCGGTCCGTCCTTTCGACGACAGCGCTCATCGCTGTTCTCCTCTCAGCCGGCGACCGGCGTACACGCCCCAGAGCTGAATGGCGCCGACGATCGCGACCAGCAGCCCGAAGATCACCGCGGCCGCCGATGCGTGCCCGAGTTGCGGGATCGGGGCGGCGAACGCCCACCGGTAGATGTAGATCTCGACGATCTCGGTGTGGAAGTACGGCCCGCCTGCGGTCAGCGTGTACATCAGGTCGAAGTTGTGGAACGTCTCCTCGACCGTCAGCACGGTGATGATGATCAAGAACGGTTTGAGCATCGGCAGCGTGATGTACCGGAACAGCTGCCAGGTGCCCGCGCCGTCGATCCGGGCCGCCTCGTACAGCTCGTACGGGATCGTCTGCAGCGCCGCGAGCCAGTAGATCATCGTGACGCCGAAGAACTTCCAGATGTACAGCACGGCCGCGGTCGGCAGCGCCAGGTGCTGACCGCCCAGGAAGTCCACGCCGCTGAATCCGAACTTCATCAGCACCGAGTTGATCGGCCCGGTACTTGGATCCAGGACGAAGCGCATGACCACGCCGATGATCGCCGTCGTGGTGACGACCGGGATGAAGAACGCCGACCGCAGTACGCCGATCAGCGGCAACTTCGGCGAGTTCAGCACCATCGCCAGCAGCAGCGTGAGCAGCACCCGCGCCGGTACGACGAGCAGCATGAACAGCAACGTGACCTTGAACGAGTTCCAGAACAGCGGGTCCGCGAAGACTTCCTTGTAGTTGCTCAAGCCAACGAACTTCTGGTCGGAGTCGAAGCCGTTCCACTCGACCAGTGAGTACCAGTAGCTCGCGATGATCGGATAGATCGTGTAGAGGCCGTAGAGCACCACGGTCGGCAGGAGGAAGATCCAGATCCAGGTCGTCTTCTTCCAGCCGTGCCGCGGCCGCTGCTCGACAGCTCGTACGTCGGTTCGCCGCCGGCTGAGTTGCATCGATCTGCTCGTCATGACCGGGCTACCTGATCTGGCTGATCGCGAACGTACGCGGGTCGCCGCCGAGCCGGTTGCCGTTCTCCAGCGCGGTGATCGACGCGATCTCGTCGTCGGTGAGTGTGAAACCGTCGAGGTCGAAGTTGGCCCGGATCCGTTCGGGCGTGACCGACTTGGGGATGACGATGTGCCCGAGCTGCAGGTGCCAACGCAGTACGACGTGTGCCGGCGTCACCTGGTGATCGGCGGCGATCGACGCCAGTACAGGATGATCGAGATCGCCGCCCTGGCCGAGCGGCGAGTACGCCTCGACCGCGATGGACCGCTCGCGGCAGAGGTCGGTCAGCTCCCGCTGCTGGTACGTCGGGTGCAGCTCGAGCTGGTTGACCGCCGGCACGAGCTCGCTCTCCTTGGCCAATCGGTCCAGGTGTTCGGTCAGGAAGTTGGACACACCAACGGCCCGCACTCGTTCATCGGTGTAGATACGCTCCAGAGCCCGCCAGCTGTCGACATACAGATCGGCTGCCGGATTGGGCCAGTGCACGAGATAGAGATCGGCGTACTCCAGGCCTAGACGCTGCAGAGTCTCGTCGTACGCCGTCAGCGTCGACTCATAGCCGTGCTCGCCGTTGCGCAGCTTGGTAGTGACGAACAGCTCCTCGCGAGGGACCCCGCACGCCCGCACAGCCGCGCCCACACCGGCCTCGTTGTTGTACGCCGCCGCGGTGTCGATGTGCCGGTAGCCGATCTCGATCGCCTGCTCGACCGCGCGCTGGGTGTCCTCCGGCGGGACCAGGAAGACGCCGAATCCCTGCTGCGGGATCTGTACTCCGTTGTTGAGAGCAACCATGATCAGCTACCCGGCTCGAGGACCAGCAATGACGCTGATGGCAACGGAAGCGCGATCTCCAGCGACACGTCACCGTCCACGGTCACCCGACGTTCGGACTCCAGCTCCTCGAGACCCTGTCGGCTGGTGATCTTCGCGAGCTCTTCCGGAGTCGGATCCTGCGGTGAGCCGAGCGACTGCCAGACGGTGAAGGAGTTGCTGTGGTCGGCGTCGATGCGCAGATGCCGCAACCGGTACGACCCGGCCGGCAGGTTGCGCACGGTCACGGTCACCGGCGTCAGGTCGTCGCTGGTCTGATACTGGTCATCAATGTGCCGCCAGACCAGTACGGCGACGCTCCCGTCCTCCGCACGTGAGGCGAGGACGTCGACCTCCTCGGGCATGCTGCTGCCGTCGGTCTCCTCGAGCTCGCCGACCTTCCAGGCCGCGTCCGAGGTCGCGCCAAGCCGATCCGGACCGAGCAGCGACAGCATCCGATAGGCGTTCAGGAACGGCTTCTCGACGCCGCCCGCGGTGAGGAAGGACCGGGTGCCTTCGAAGTAGCGCTCGGCCTCGAAGTAGAAGCTCCAGGACGTTGCGTAGGCGACCTTGGCCGGCTCTGTGTCGTTCAGGTCCAGGATCTTCTTCATCAGCTTCGCCTGGAACACGGGGTAGTACTCCGTGTTCTGGAAGCTGTAGTTGCGGTTGTCGTACCGTCCGAAGTGCGCGGGCACCGCCGCGTCGCACTCGTCGACGATCACGGGCAGGTTGGCGTACGCCTCATAAGAACCGATGAGCCGGTTGAACTCGCGTACGTCGTACAGCATCTTCGTCGACGACGGGCTGAGTTGCTCGGCGGCCGGTTCGGTGAAGGGCTTGTAGTCGCGGGTCGGGAAGTGGCAGCCCTTGGTGTGGTACGAGATGAAGTCCAGCGGCTCGTCGCGGCTCGACGTGTAGTCCAGGAAGCCGCGGAGGAAGTTCAGGCCACCGCTGGTGACCGCCGGCCCGCCGACCTTTGCCTCAGGCAACACGTCGCGGATCGCTTGCACCGTTGCGGTGTAGAGCTCGTTGTATTGATCGAGGGTGCCGCGCCAGTAGAAGATGTCCGGCTCGTTCCACAGCTCCCAGAGCCAGGTCTTCACCTCCGCCTCGCCGTAGCGATCGAGGCAGTGCCGAACCGTCGCACTGATCAGGCCGCCCCACTTGGCATAGTCGCTGGGCGGATAGCCCCAGGCACCTGCCTCGTAGCTGGTGTACGCCGTCGGGCTGGACACCACGGTCAACTCCTCGGCCTCGGGCGGCAGGAGATCCCGCGGGGTGAAGCCGAGCTCGACCAGGAGGTGATGTCCGGCGCCGATGATCGCGTCGTACGCCTGGTCGAGCAGCGTGAAGTCGTAGTACGGATTGCCGTCGGCGTCTTCGTGGTAGACGTTGCCCGAACTCCAGTGCGGGATGCCGAATCCGCTGCCCGAGCAGTACATGTAGTGCGGCCGGACGAAGTACCCGGCGCCGGAGAAGTCGGCGAACGTCTGCAGCAGCCGCTTGCCGGTGGGCATGTACGTCCAGTTGAACTCGTCGTATCCGAAGCTCTCCCAGATCCGCGCCAGCGGACCCTGGACCTGTCCGGCGTCGACGTCGATCGTCGCCGCGGTGACGTGCGGCGCATCGGGATTCCGGGGAGCGGCCGGCGGGAACGGGCCGAGGGCCGTGCGTCCGGTGTGAACCGCTGTGTCGGTGGTCATCGTCGTGACCTCTCTCTGCCCGGGTGATCGGGCTTGCCTCACGGGGGTCGGCCGACTTCGCACCCCAAGGGGGAGGGGCGTCGGCGCTGTGCCGCTCTGCCTGAGTGGAGGCTCCGAGTCTGCTCTTGTAGTTGATTTACTGTCAATGACTTACTGTTTACAATCTACAGAGAGACCCGACGGCGGTTAGAGTCGTCCCGCTCGGATACTTGGCGGTAGCTGCCCTGAGGAGGTGGTCGGGCATGATCCCCGACGATGTCGTGTCACCGCTGCCCTCGCAGCGCGGGCTTGGCGATCTGGTGACTGACGTGCTGCGGGAGATGATCACCGGCGGCAAGTTCCAGCCCGGCCAGCATCTGAAGGAGACCGAGCTCGCCGACGCGCTCAAGGTCAGCCGCGGGCCGATCCGGCAGGCCCTGACCCGGCTCGAGGAAGAGGGGCACGTCGAGATCCGCCGGCACCGCGGGGCGTTCATCAGCACGTTGACGAAGACCGACGTCGAGGAAGTGCACACGCTGCGCGGCGCCATCGAGAAGCTGGCCGCCAGCCGGGCGTGCACGCGGATGCAAGGCGTGGGATTCGCCGAGATGGACGCGGTCCTGGAACAGATGAAGAGCGTCGACACCAAGATCGACCCCGAGGACGCCGTACGGCTGGACCTCCAGTTCCACGACATCATCTACGCGTACTGCGACCACGCCCGCGTACTGCGGGTCTGGGAATCGATCCGCGGACAGGTGACGGTCTTCCTGAGGGCCCGCAACGCAAGCTTCCCGGACTTCCTCGACGTCGGCTACAGCGAACACAAGGAACTGAGGGACGCCTTGGCCCTGGGCGACCCGCAAGCCGCCCAGGACGGAATCGACAAACACATCCTCGGCGCCTACGAACGCCTGAAACGCCTCAACCTCCCGGACCGCTGAGCCGCCTCCGCCGGCCGAGACACGTTGTGACCGGGGATTCCGAAATGGAGTCGGGGAGGACACAATGTGTGATGGGTGAAGGGGGGCAGGGTGACTGCTGGGGTGGAGTCGGCTCGGGCTGTTCTGGATGTGGCTCGGGTGGTCGAGGAGTCGTTGGCGGGGAATGACGGGCCGGACGAGTACGCCGTGGAGGCGCTTGTCCGGGTTGCGGGGGACGAGCTCGAGGCCAGTGGGCGGCAGGGTTTCGAAGCTGTCGAGGCCGAGGGGGACACGGATGTTGCCGCGGTGCTGATTGCGGCGGTGGTGCAGGTATCGGCCGGGAACACCTTGATCGCGGCGGGACAAGCGGTCGGGGAGACTGACACGGGCGCGGACGCGGTTGGGGAGTACGGCGTTGCGGTGGCACGGCTCGCCGATGTCGTCGACGCGCTGGACGGGCTCGAAGCCGGTGCGGGCCGGAGGCAAGGGTTCGAGGCTGCGGACGCTTCGGAATCGGTCGAGGCCGCATTGGACCGAGTTCGCGATGCCGCTGAGCGAGTTGCGGACGGGATCGCCGCGACAGCTGCGGGGACGGTGACCGAGGCGTTCAAGCAGACTGTGAAGTTGGTGCCCGAGAAGATCCGGGACGTGGCCGACAAGATCGGTGACAAGGTCGATCTCGGCCAGTACGCGGGTCGCCTGGTGAAGCTCGGTGTCCGGGCGGTGCAGCGGGCGCTGGACCTGTTCACGCGGATGTTCCCCGGCGGAGCGCTCGCCGGCATGCGTGACGACGTGAAGGTCCTGTACGCACGGTTGTCCGGCGCCAAGCCGATCCCGGCGACGGTCGGATTCGTCATCGGGGTCGATGACGTCAAGGCGTATCTGAAGCTTTACGGCGGCGACCGGATCGAGCAGCTCGACAAGGCTGCGGCCGACGTGGAGCGGCTCGGAACGAAGTACGCGAATCTCGGCAAGCTGGCGACCAATCTCATCGAGGGGATCGCCGTGGCGGGCGCGGTGGTCGCCTTGCTGCAACTCGCCGTACCGCATCTGGCCCTGATCGTTGCCGGTGCGCTGGCGGCGGTTGTCGCCGGAGTGCTGCTGCTGGCCATGGACTACGTCGGGGATCGACCTGTGCTGCACACGATCCGGGGCGTCAAACTCGTCCTTGCTGACGCAGTCGGGTGATGGGGATGGCGCGACCCGCTCTGGAAGATCGGGTGGCCGCTGTCTGCGAACAACTCGAGCTGGCCGAGCGGCAGCTGGACCTGCCGTTGATCCGCGATCTGCTCGAGCCCCAGGCGGCGACGAGGCTGAGCGGGAAGCTGGGTGACAGGCGCAAGAGTGTCAAGCGAGCCTTGAGTACGGCGACCGAGGACGCCGGCTGGGACTTGTTCGCTACCGAGGAGAAGGCCGCACGTCAACTGATGGCCGAGCTGTTCGCCCTTGTCCAGGGCCGCCTGTTCAGCTCGGCGGGATTGGACAACGGCATCGCCGGGGCAGCACGCCGACTGCTGCAGGATGTGCAGGAGCTAAGCGGCTTGGACCGGGGCGTGCTTGTCACGTTCAGCCCCGACACCGAGAGCGTCGACCACACGATCGGCCTGGTCCGGCTGCGGTTTCCAGGCACCACCGTGTGGGACCTGCCGTTCGCAGTCCACGAGTTCGGTCACCATGCCGTCCACGAACTCGCACACATCGACGCCGCCCACAGCGACGACCGCCCGCTGCGCTCACTCGTCACCGGCCCGTTCGGCACCAAGGCCGGCCTCGACGAATCCCACGTCCATGAACTGATCGCCGACGTCTTCGCAACGGTCGCGCTCGGCGCGACGTACCCGATCGCTTGCATCCAGCGGCGGATCAACGCGAAACAACGAGCCACCGACGGTACGACGCACCCGTCCTGGCAGCGCCGCGTCACGACGATGGTTGCCGCGCTCGACCACATGACCAAGCTCAGCGACGACAAGCGGTACGCCGCCACCGCCGCGCAGCTCGTACTGCCCGCGTGGCAAGCACTCACCGGCCAGGCTGCCCCGCCCGACGCGCCGGAGCTGAAAGCCCTTGCACACAAGGCGGTCGACGTACTCGCGCGCCACGCCCCGAAACTCACGTACGACGACAAGGAAAGCGCGGTGCTGGTGAAGTACGAGCTGACGACCGCCGCCCAGCCCGGGCCGCCGCGGCCCGTCGAGGTACCGCCGAACGCCGGCCCGGCCGCGATCGTCGACGCCGCCTGGCGGTGGCGGCGGCAGAACCCGGACGCGACACCCGTCCAGCGATCGCGCGTCGACAAGCACGCCATCGCGCTGTGCACCGCCGTACCGACCGATCGGGGAAATTGATGACCCAACAGCCGTTGCTGCGGATCCGGCTTGAAGTACTCGTCAACGACATCAACAAGGTCGAGGGCGCGATCGACCGGGCCAAACAACGCGGCTGCGAGCTGGACGCAGTCATAGGTTCGATCACCGACGGAAACCGGTCGGTGGTCAAGCTGATCCAGCAGCTCGCCAGGCTGAACGACCAGACCGCGGGTGCGTTCCGCCGTAACGACGAGCTCGCCGAGCTGCTCGACGAGGACGAGGGGTCGACCGATCTCCGCGACCAGATCGAGGCGGCCGAGTCGGACTTCAAGGAGCTGGACCGCCAGGTCAACGCGATCAGGCGGGAGCTGCGGCGGATCCGGAAGACGACCAAGGAGGTGAACGCCCGCTTCACCGGCGAGAACAGCACTCTGCAGAAGCAGTGCAGCCAGTTGCGCGGAGATGTCGAGAGCCTTCTCAAGCGGGTCCGGGACGCGGGCGACGACAAGCCGCGGCAGCGCGGTTTCTGGACGGACTACGAGAAGCTGCTCGACGAGCGAGCCCGGCCGCTGTTCGGCGAGTACGTCGACTTCCTCGGCGGCCTCACGATGCGGGACACCGGTCTCGACGACCGGGTCTGCGAGATGACCGACGTACTGCTCGGCCGGTTCAACGCGATCATCGGGGACTTCGTGCCGATCCCGTCCCGCAAGGCCGCGCTCAGCAGCGCGCTGGACAGTGTGATCAAGCTCGGCTTCCCCGAGTGGTCCATCTGGGGCGTCCCGCTGGTCGCGCACGAGGTCGGCCTGGCCTTGAAGGACTCGCACGAGGTGAAGAAGCTCCAGGAGCAGTTCGCCGGCGAAGCGACCAAGGAGCAGCTGGCCGAGCTTTACGCGGATGTCTTCGGCGCCTACACACTCGGGCCGGCTTACGGCTACGCGGCACTACTGCTGCGGCTGCACCCGCACCACGACGAGCCGATCCGTGACACCGAGGCGAAGGACGTCGATCGGGCCCGACTCATCCTGCTGGCGCTGGAGAGTGCGGGCGATCCGGGCACCGGCTACCAGACGGAAGTCGAGCGGCTCAAGGAGACCTGGACCGAGGCCGTGGTGACGAAAGCCGCTCCCGGGCATGAAGCCCAGGCCGAGGCCGATGCCCTCGGACCGGTGGCCGAGGCCGACTGGATCGACAACTTCGTCGCTACCGCTCGCGGATACCTCAAGGACAGAAGGTCGTTGCGAGCGTTCGACGAGCGGCGCTGGACGGAGGCGAAGACAACCTGGGAGGAGCTGAAGGACGGACGGGCGATGTTCGACGACGACATCGACCTGCTCGCCGTGCTGAACCACGCGTGGGCCGCGAGGTTGCAGGATGCCTCCGCGGTGGTCGAGCTCACCCAGCAGGTCGAGGCCATGTGGAACGGACCGAAGCAGCGGAGGCGGGCACAGTGACACCGGAGGTACCACCGCGCAAACCCCGGCTGCCGCGCATCGAGGTCACGGAGTCGGTAGCGACGATCGTCTCGGATCGTTCCCGGTCCGGGACCATGCAGGAGCGCTACATCAGGATCTGGGCCAAGGTCGAGCACGCGAGGACCGATTACCGCGCCGGCCGGTTGCCCGACCCGGTCACCACGGCACGGCGGTTGCTCGAGGAGGTCGAGTCGGCCTGGCCGACCCGGCAGGCAGCGGACCAGAACCAGCAGGCGGTGCTCGGTACTGCGGCCTTCCTGCTGGCAGCCGCCTTGCGCGACCAGGGGGACGAGGCGCAGGCGCTCCCGTACTTCGAGCAGGCGGTCGCCGCGTTCGAACGAGCTCCCGAATCGACGGACATCCGAGGCGACCTGGCCGCGGACCAAGGATCGGCCTTGCTCGCACTCGGGCGCGCCGAGGAGGCCGTCGACGTTCTCCGACGGGCGCTGAACGATCTCGGGGAGTCCCTGCCGGTGGTTCGACGCAACCTGGCAGCGGCGCTGGCCGCCTCTGGCCGGGAGGCCGAAGCGATCGACCTGCTGGCAGCCGGAGTCGTGCGGGGAACCTTCGATCCGGCGTCCCACCACCTGTTGGCGACCCTCCTCGACCAGGCCGATCGACCGGCCGATGTCCGGGAGAGGGCCTGGACCGATGCCGCGGAAGCCTTGCTCGCGGCGGAGCAGATCGACCAGGCGATCGATGCGGGCCGGCGCGCCGTCGATGCCCAGCCCAGCAGCCTTTCGCTGGCGGTGCTGGGCCGCAGTTACGCCGCCGCCGGGCGGTACGACGAAGCGGCGGCCACACTCCGCGAGTCCGACGACCGCAACCCGTCGGCGTGGACCCGGCTGTACCTGGCCGATGTTCTGGCCGCAGTCGGGGATGTGGACGGCACGGCGGACGCGGCGCTCGCTGCTGTCGCCTTGTCGACCGATGGTTCCGTGCTGACCAAAGCCGCCGTACATCTCCTCAATGCAGGCCGGTTCGACGAGCTCGACGGAGTGCTCGATGCTCTGGCGCCGGCGGATCCTGGGCTGGCGGTGAATCTGCGTGGTCTGGCTGCGCTCCGGAGCGGGCGGCGGGACGAGGCGCTCGAGTTGCTGCGCGAAGGCGTCAGCCAACTCCCGGACGACACGGCGATGCTGTGGGACGTGGCGGTAGCGCTCTATGACCTCGGTGAGTACGAGCTCTCCATCGACGTACTGCGCAGAGTTCTCGAGCTGGACACGACCGACGTGCTCGCGCTCGCGCAGATCGGTGTGCTCGAGGGGGAGCTGGAGCGGTACGACGACGCCGAACGGGACCTTCGCGCTGCGCTCGAGGAGATCGACGATCCCGGCACCCACGCCTACCTGGGGCGGCTGTTAAGCCTGACCGGCCGACCGACAGAGGCCCTTGAGCATCTGCGGATCGCGGTCGACCAGGGATACACCGGCTCTTTGACGTTGACCGACTACGGACTCGCACTGAAGGACGCCGGGGACCCCAAGGAAGCCGAGAAGATCCTCCGGCAGTCGCTGGAGCTCGACCCCGAACAGCCGAACGCCCTTCTGACCCTGTCCGCGATCCTGCTGGACAAGGGTGATGCCGCCGCCAACACCGAGGGCGGTGAACTGGCGCGGCGCTTGCTGGAGTTCGACCCGGAGTCCGCGTCAGGCTGGGGCATCCTCGGCGAGGTCCGCCGTCGCGAGGGACAGTACGACGAAGCCGTGGAGTACTTCGAGCGTGCCGTCGAGATGTCGCCGGAATGGGCGTGGGCATTGGGCAGCTACGGCCAAGCTGTGCGCGAGCGGTACGACGTACGCGGAGCTGCCGACGACGCCTCGCTGGTGCTCGCGGCCGATCTGCTGGATCGGGCGCTGGCGATCGACGCCGACGAGACCTTTCTGCGTGCCGAGCTCGCCCTGGTGCGGATTCGGCAGGACGCATACGACGAGGCGGTCGGTCTCCTCGACCGCGCGCGGGAGCTGGATCCGCAACCCGCTCTGACCATTCCGCTGGCGACCGCATTGCGCGGCCGCTATCTCAATTCCGGTGCCCCGGGCAACCATGACGACCTGCTCCGGGCCGAGCGCATCCTGATCGGGGAACTGGCCGCGGCGACGGCGACCGATCAGCAGGACGACGTCTTCGTCGCGAGTTTGAACGGTGAACTGGCCGAGGTGCTTGTCCTGCTCGGCCGACCCGACCATGCCCATCAGAAGTTCAAGCTGGCCTCGAAATTCGACCCTGAGATCGCCTACTACCGGGTCCGGCGTGGCCAGCTGTACGCCGATGCGGGCGATCTGAAACGGGCGCTGCGGTGCTACGAGCAGGCGATGGAGCTCGAGCCCGACTACCCGGATCTCCGTGTCCTGCAGGCGGACGCGCTGGTCAAGCTGCACGACTCGCTCGGCGCGCGGGCCGTCCTCGACGAGGCGCTGGCGGCGAAGCCCGACGACGAGTCCGCACGCTTCAAGCGATACCAGGTGCTCTGGGAGGCGGAGCGGATCGCCGAGTCGGTCCGGGATCTCGAGCTGCTCGCGGAATCCCCTGACGTGCTGGCTGGGCGGGGCGAGGCTTTACGGCTTCGAGGCCAGTACGACGAGGCCCTCGCGCTACTGAACCGCGTCCTCTCGGACGATCCACAACACCCGAGCGCGCTGACGACGACTGGCACTGTTCGGCTCGCTCAAGGCGATCTCGACGGGGCCCGATCGGCGTTGGAGCAGGCGGTCGCTGCGAACCCGGGCGAATCGTACGCACAGGGCCGGCTGGCTGATCTGGACTTCACCTACGGCGATGCCGAGCGGGCCCTGTCGCGGCTCGCGGCGCAGCTGGAGGATCAGCCGGACCCCGCACTGCGGGGCGTCTACGTGGACGTGCTGACCAGGCTGGAGCGCTGGGAGGAGGCCGAGTCCCTGATCGAGAGCGCGCTGTGGGACGACGCGGACAATCCGCTGTTCGTGGCCAAGCTCGGTTGGGTGCTGCTCGACACCGATCGGACCGCGGAGGGTCTGCGCAACCTGCAACGAGCCGTCGACCTGCAAGGGGATCTACTCACGCCGCTGGTGGAGCTGGCCTACGGCGAGCTGCGCGCAGGCCATCCGGAAGAGGCCGATGCGGCCGCGGTTCGGGCCACCCTGGCCGCCGAGGACGAGCCGGGTGGCTGGCTCGCTCGTGCGCGGATCGCGATGGCCGTCGGGGATTACCGGACCTCGGTCGAGACGGCCCGGCGGGCGGCAGGCTGTTGGTACCAGGTCTCCAACGTGTACGACCAGCTTGGCTGGGCCTTGCGGTACTGGCCCGAGAACGCGGCTGACGACAGGGTTGCGGCGTACGACTCGGGGCTCCGCCTGGATGCGCTCGACCCGTGGATGATGGCGGGCCGGGCGGATGCCCTGCGCCGGATCGGCGACTCGGACAGCTCACGGCAGAGCTACGAGCAAAGCTTGTCGTTGATCGGCCTGCGGACCGGGCCGGACGCCAACGTGTTCGGGTTGCAGGGTTGGTGCCTGTTCCAGTTGGGCCGGTACGACGAGGCCACCAACGCTTATCTGCGCCGTCTCTCCTGGCCGGCCCGGACTGCGTCGACCCTGTTCGAGCTGGCGCTGATGGCGGCCGTGACCGATCGCCGGTCCGAGGCGGAGTCGTTCCTCGAGCGGGCCGTCCAGGAGACGGCCCGCGAGCATCCGGCGGTCCGGAACGGAATCGTCGCAGTCGCCGCGAACGAGGCGGAGTACGAGCGCGAGCGACTGGCCGGCGACGTCTGGCAGATTCTGCAGAACGCCTTCGCGCGCGCGTCCGAGTCCGCGAGGCGGGCCGCCGGAGGCTAGCCGAGGTCAGGCCGGTTGGCCGAGCCAGGTGTGGAGGGCTGTGGCCAGGCCGTCCAGGTTGTTGTTGTCGGTGGTCCAGGCGATATGGCCGTCGGGGCGGATTAGGAGGGCTGCGGGGGCGCCGGGAGCGGCTGGTTTGGTGTCTACGAGGTGGAGGCGGTCGGACCAAGGCGCGGCCAGGTCGCGTAGTTGTGGTGAATCCGCGAGGTTGAAGAGGACGGGCTTGCCGGCTCGGAGGTGGTCGCCGAGGCGGGTGCCGTCGGCGAACTCGAGGTCGGGGGCCGACGTTCCGACGAGGTCGTTGTCGCTACCGAAGTCGTAGCGCTGCCACGCGCCGGAGAGCTTCTTGGCCAGGTAAGTCGCGCCGTCGGGGGTGTTCAGGAGGTCCGCGACGACCGGGCGGAGAGCTCGCGCGTGGCGGTCGGTGCGCATGATGGTGATCTGGGCCCGGGTCCAGTCGAGGACCCATTCGCCGATCGGGTGGCGTTCGGTGGTGTAGGTGTCGAGCAGGCCGTCCGGCGCCCAGCCCTGGATGGTGGCGGCCAGTTTCCAGCCGAGGTTCACGGCGTCGCCGATGCCCAGGTTGAGGCCCTGACCGCCGAACGGTGAGTGCACATGCGCCGCGTCGCCGGCCAGGAGCACCCGACCGAGACGGTACGTCGTTGCCTGGCGCGCGTTGTCGGTGAACCGGGTCGCGGTGATGACCTTGGTGATCGTGACGTCGGCGCCGGTCACGTTGCGGAGGCTGGCTTCCAGCTCGGCCGCAGTGATCGGGGCGTCGCGGTCGATCGGCGGGCCGTCGAACTCGACAGTGAGGATGCGGCCGGGGATCGGACCGTACGCGTAGATGCCGGTGTCGGTGCTGTTCCAGCCGAGGGTCAGGTTCTCGGCGCCTTCCAGCTCGACCATCGCCTGGTGGCCGGTGATCTCGGGGTCGGTGCCGACGAAGTCGAAGCCGGCGAGCTTACGCACGATGCTCCGCCCGCCGTCGCAGCCGACGAGCCAGCCGGCCGACACTTCTTCCTCACCCAGCACAACGCGTACGCCGTCGTCGTCGGTCGTGAAGGTGGTCAGCTCGACCCCTCGGCGTACGTCGACGCCCAGCTCGGCTGCTCGTTCGGCGAGGACCTGCTCGATCGTCTGCTGCATGATCAGGAAGATGCTGGACGCCGGGCCGGCGTCGCGGAACTCGGGGTCGGTGAAGTCGACGTTGTCGGCGCCGACCAGGATGCCGCCGAAGTGGCCGGCGATGGGTGGGCGCTTCATCGCTGCAGGTGCCGGGGCGCCGGCCGGGCGGGCGAACTGCTGCAGCATCCGCTGCTGGTGCTCCTGCAGCGTGGGCGCCAAACCCCTGCGGTACAAGGCCTCTGCGGTCGGCAGGTTGATCGAGCCGGCCTTGATCGTCAGGTCCGGCTCGGTGAGCCGCTCGACCACCAGTACGTCCACCCCGGCCAGTCGCAGCTCGCAGGCGAGCATCAGTCCTACCGGCCCTGCGCCGGCTACCACCACGTCGTAATCCATCTCAGCTCCCAGGTTGTCGTCAGCAAATAGTGTACCCGGTCTAAATTTATGTCGAGTATGCTATCTGTTATGGATGAGCGGCTCGGCCTGCGCGAGCGGAAGAAGCGGGAGAGCCGCCGGCGGATTGCGGACATCGCGTCGGGGTTGTTCATCGAGCGCGGGTTCGACAACGTCACGATCGCCGAGGTCGCGGAGGCGGCCGACGTCGCGCGGATGACGGTCTTCAACTACTTCCCGCGCAAGGAGGACCTCTTCCTCGATCGGCACGCTGACCTGGTCGAAGACTTGAAGCGCGCCATCCGCGCTCGCGAGACCGGTGAGTCCGTCGTCGCCGCCGTACGGCGCCATCTGCACGAGCTCCTCGCGACACAGCACCCGCTGTCCGGCGCGCGGGACGGGAGCGAGTTCTTCTACCAGATCGTCGACGCGAGCCCGGCGCTCGTACGTCGTACGCTCGAGCACACGCGTGAAATGGCCGACGCGCTGACCGAGCTCCTCGAGACCGAGGTAGGACCGGGCATGCAGGCCGCGGTCGTCGCCAACTTGATCGCGACCGCCGTCACGATCGTCCCCCGCGTCGCCGTCGACAAGCTGATCGCCGGACAGCCGGGCGAGCAGGTACGCCGCGAGCAGGCCGACGTCATCGACCAGACCTTCGACCTGCTCGAGGGCGGCATCGCCAACTATGGAAGCTGAGTTGCGGAACCAGTCGCTGAAGGTGGTCAGGAATCGAGAAGCGGTGTGGGGTCGGGCGAAACTAGCTTGAAGGCATGACAAATCTTCGTGGTGTGGTTCTGGAAGTGGCTGACGTTGCAGAGGCCGAGCGGTTTCTGAAGGAAGCCTTCGGGCTGGATGAGCGGGTGCGGGTGCGTGAGTCGGCCGCGGACACGAGCGGTTTCCGCGGCTTCACGCTCTCGTTGACCGTAGGGCAGCCGAGCACGGTGACCAGCCTGTTCGAGAGCGCGATCGCCGCCGGTGCGACGGTGGTGAAGCCGGTCACCAAGTCGCTCTGGGGGTACGGCGGCACGCTGCAAGCGCCCGACGGCACGATCTGGAAGGTGGCCACGTCCGCCAAGAAGGACACCGGTCCCGCGACCCGCGACATCGACTCCGTCGTACTCCTGCTGGGCTGCGAGGACGTGGCCGAGAGCAAGAAGTTCTATGTGGACAACGGGCTGACCGTGGCGCGGAGTTTCGGGCGCAAGTACGTCGAGTTCGACGGCACGGGTCCCGTGAAGCTTGGCCTGTACAGCCGCAAGGCCTTGGCCAAGGACGCCGGCGTACCTGCCGATGGCGGTGGGGCGCACCGGATCGCGCTCACCATGGACGCGGGCACCCACGTCGACCCCGACGGTTTCGCCTGGGAGCCCGCTGCCTGATGCGTCAGCGCCAGTCGCTGCGATCGGCCGTGCTGCCGGGGACCGGGTCGAAGGAGACCTCCGACGCCGGCACGCGGATCCCCGACTCGGTCGTGAACGAGACGTCGACCCGTTCGCCGGACTTCGCGTGCCGTACGACGGTGGGGCCTTGGTCGCGGGGGACGTGGACATCGCCCCACTGCTGCAGGGCGGCGAGGACGATCTTGAGGTCCTCGCCGGCGGGCGTCAGGTGGTAGTCGCAGCGGGTGCGTTCCCGCTCCGCGCGGTACTCGCGCCGCTCCAGCAGTCCCGCATCCACCATCGCCGTCAGGCGGTTGGTGAGGATGTTGGGCGCGATGCCGAGCACGTCACGGAAGTCGGCGAAGCGAGTAGTGCCCAAGTGCGCCTCGCGGAGGATCAGGAACGTCCACCGGTCGCGCAACAGGTCGAGGGCGCGGGCGATCGAGCAGTTCGGTCGGCCCGCGGTGCGGGTGCTCATGACACCTCCTTGCGGGTGGTGTGGAGGATGGCCGCCGCCAGGATCAGGATGGCCAGCGTACCGATCACGGTGACGCCGAGGAGCAGCGCCGTACTCAGGCCGGACGCCGTCGCGACCAGGCCGAGGGTGAGCGCGATCGCGCCCTGCAGGATGTACGCGACGAGGTAGACCGCCGCGACCGTGGCGCCTCGGTGGTGCGCCGGGGCGTGGGCCGCGATCAGGCCGAGTCCGCCGGAGAACAGCAGGCCGTACGCCGTGCCGCCGACGATCGTCGTCACGATGAAGAGCGAGACCGAGTGCCCTGTCGCCGCGAGTTCGAGCAGTCCGAGGTCGACGAGGGTGAGGACCGCGCCGAGCGGGACCAGGCGCTGCGCGGGGAACCGGCGGCCGATGATCGCGGTCGTCCCGGTGGCGACCGAGAAGATCGCGAGCAGCAGACCGATCACGAAGATGTTCCCGGTACCGACCAGGTCACGCACGATCTCGGCGCCGAGGGCCAGGAAGACCGAGCCGAACGCGTACGCGCCGGTGACCGCGAGGGCCGCCGCCAGGTACAGCAGGCGAGTGCCCTTGGCAACGGTAATCGGGCGCGGGCGCCAGCGGCCCTGTGCCTCGTCCTTCGTGTGCCGCGGCATCCGCCAGATGGCTGCGAGGACGCCGACGATGACCGCGACCAGGACCCAGTAGTCCAGGTGCAAAGGAGCCGGGGCGTACTCGATCAGCCCACCGCCGACGATCGTCGCGAGGGCCAGCCCCGCCGCTGTCGCCACCGTCGTGACCGATGCCGCTCGGTGCTCCTTGCCCCGGGCGCTGAATTCGACTGCGGCAGCCGTCGCCGGCGTCAACGCGAGGCCGACTCCTGCGCCCATGAGCGCGCGGCCCGCGTACACCCAGCCCACCGACGGGGCGACCGCGAAGAGAAGTACGCCGGCGAGCATCGCGCCGACGCCGTACAACATCGTGTTCCGGCGGCCGATGTAGTCGGACACCTGGCCGAAGATCAGCAAGAACGCGACCAGCACCACCGGGTAGACCGCGAAGATCGCCGTCGTCGCCGTGGGGGTGAGGTGCCAGGTCGAGGCATAGAGCGGGTACGTCGTGGTCGGGGCCGCGCTGGTCCACAGGCTGATGCCCGCGACGGCGGCCGCCGTCCAGAAACTGCCGCGCCGGCTCAGGCTGCGGCGGGATCGCGGAGCAGCCGAGATGGAGAGATCGAGAGTGCTCACAGAGGGGTCCTTTCAGGGACGGCTGAGTTGCTCGATGAAAGCCAGAACAGCTGAGTTGCTCAAAGCAATCCAGGATCCAGTGTGATGCGCGTCACTTGACGATCTCGAGGTGTCTGCAGCAAGGTTTACAGCGCTGCAAATACAGCGCTGTAAATGGTGAGCGAAAGGTAGTAGATGCGTCCCGACATCGTCATCGTGATGACCGATCAGCAGCGGGTGGGGCTGACTCGGCGGAGTGGGTATCCGGTCGACACCATGCCGTTCGTAGACGGTTTGGCGGCCGCCGGGACCGACTTCCGGCGGGCCTACACGGCGGCGCCGGCGTGTGTCCCGGCGCGGACGAGTCTGCTCACCGGGCGGTTCCCGAGCGCGCATCAGGTCCGGCAGAACAGCAACGCCCGGCACGCGCGGTTCTCCGAGGACCTGCTCGATGTACTACGGGCCGCCGACTACCAGTTGCACTTCGCCGGGAAGCCGCACATGCACCGCGGCGCGCAAGACTTCGACACCTTCGCCGGCCCGTACTTCCACACCCGAGGACCCGAGCGGGACGCGGATGAGAAGGCGTTCGACGATTGGCTCGAGCACCTCGACCACGGTGTCTCCGACGAGCCCACGCCGTACGACGTGCGCTGCCAACTGCCGCACCGGATCACCACGGATGCACTCGAGGCCGCGCGAACCGCGGACCCCGACAAGCCCGGTCTGTTCTGGGTCTCCTACCCCGAGCCCCACAACCCGTACCAAGTCCCTCAGCCGTACTTCGACCTCGTCGCGCCCGACCACATCCCGGATCGGATCGGCGGGCCCGAGGCAACAGAAACCAAGGGCGGCACCTACGCCTGGCTGCGCGAGCTCCAGGAAGAGAAGCGACCCGGGTACGACGACAACTGGCGCCGGTACGCCGCGAACTATCTCGGCATGCTGCGCCTCCTGGACGACCAGATCCGCCGCCTGCACGAGGGCCTGAGGCAACGACCGCGCCTGACCATCCTGCTCGCCGACCACGGCGACTACGTCGGCGAGTACGGCCTGCAACGCAAGGGCGCCGGCCTGAACGACTTCCTGATGCGGATCCCGCTGATCATGACCGGTGACGGCATCGCGATCCAGCAGCGCGACGAGCCGGTCTCGATCGTCGACGTACTCCCGACCATCTGCGAGGCCGTCGGCCGGCCGATCCCCGACGGCGTCCAGGGTCGCAGCCTGCTCCCACTCGCGCAGGGCGAGGCGGCGCCCGAGACCGAGTTCGGCAGCATCGTCGCCGAGCAAGGCTTCGGCGGACGCGCGTACGACGTGACCGCCCGGCCGCCGCTGCACTTCGCGTACGACGGCCCGACCTTCGACGAGCTCAACACCGTCACGCAGTCCGGTGCCGCCCGGATGCTTCGCAGCGGCAACTGGAAGCTGATCGTTCACGCCGACCTGGCCGGCGAACTCTATGACGTGGACAAAGATCCGGCCGAGCTCGACAACCTCTTCGACGACGACAACTACCTGGCCGTCAGGGCCCAGCTGCTGCACCAGCTCGCCCGCTGGCAAGCACGGCTGACCGACGACCTCCCCAACGGCAACTACGTCCCGCTCCGCCTGCCCCACAACTGGCGCTGGGCCCAACGCAGGGAGAACCAATCATGACCAAACTGACCCGCCGGACCCTGCTGGGTCTCGGCGCCGCCACCGCCGCCGCGACAGTCCTGCCCGGTTGCTCGGGAGGCAAGAAGCCGCTGCGCGTCTCCTGGTACGGGCCCGACCCGGTCACCAAGGCGCTCAACACGGCACTGACCGCGTGGAAGTCGAGCGGCGGCGTCGAGTACTCCGCGGAGAGCGCGCCGTTCGACGACTACTGGGACAAGCTCGCGACGCAGACGTCCGGCAACAACGCTCCCGACGTACTGCGGATGTCGATGAGTTACTTCAGCGACTACGCCGGCCGGAGTGCGCTGAAGGACCTTGGCTCGTTGGGGATCGACACCTCGGGCCTCGACAAGGACGTCGCCGGCAGCGGTGTTGCTGACGGCAAGAACTACGGCATCGGACAGAGCTCGATCAGCTACGCGATGTACGTCGACGAGGCCGCCGTCAAGCGCGCCGGCGGCACGGTCCCGGCGCAGGGCTGGACGTGGGACAGGTTCGCCGAGTTCGCCCGCGACTACAGCGGATCCATCCAGGGCTCGTACGGATCGACCGACCAGGCCGGGAACTTCCAGCTGTTCGAGGTGTACGCGCGCCAGCACGGCACCGAGCTGTTCTCCGACGACGGCGGAAAATTTGCCACGAGCAAGGACACGGTCCAGGAGTGGTTCCAGTACTGGGCCGACCTGCGCACCGCGAAGGCCGCGCCGCCGCAGAATGTCAGCGCCGAGACGACCGCGATCGAGAAGTCGTTGGTTGCCAAGGGCAAAGCTCCGCTGCAGTTCGGTTGGGTCCAGCAGGTCACCTTCTACCAGCCGGTGGTCAAGAGCCCGCTGTCGGTGTTGCCCGTGCCGCAGGACACGGCCGGCGATCTCAAGGGTCAGTTCATCAAGGGGCTCGACCTGTGGTGCATCTCGGCCGCGAGCAAACATCCCGAGGACGCGGCCAAGCTGATCGGGTACCTGCTGAACGACGAGAAGGCGATCAAGACGATCGGCATCCTGCTCGGCGTACCGCCGTCGAAGAAGGCGCGTGACCTGGTCTCGGCGGATGCCGGCTCGGCCGGGGCGCGGGCGATCAAGTACGTCGAGGACATCGCCGGCAAGGTCGGTCCGTCGCCGAAGCCGTGGCCGAAGGGGTACGGCGAGCTGCTGACCGGTTTCGGCCGGATCGCGGAGAACATCGGCTTCGGCAAGACCAAGCCGGACGCGGGCGCGCAGGAGTTCGTCGACCTGGCCGGAAAGACTCTCGGTCAGTGATGGCGCGTCTCCGCCAGAGCCTCCCGGCGTACCTGTTCCTGCTGCCGTGGCTGATCGGCGTACTCGGGCTGACCATCGGCCCGATGCTGTTGTCGCTGTACTACTCGTTCACCGACTACGCGCTGCTCAACACCCCCGAGTGGACCGGCCTGCACAACTACACGGCGCTCTTCCAGGACCCGCGCTACCTGCACTCGCTGCGCGTCACGTTCATCTACGTCGGCGTCTCGGTGCCGCTCGAGATGGCGTTCGCGCTCGCGGTCGCCGTACTGCTCAACCGTGGGCTCAAAGGTCTGGCCGTCTACCGCGCGTTGTACTACGTGCCGAGCCTGCTCGGCGGCAGTGTCGCGATCGCCCTGCTCTGGCAGCAGATCTTCGGCAGCGACGGCTTGCTCAACGACATCCTCGGCGTCTTCGGGATTCACGGCCGCGGCTGGATCTCCGAGCCCGGTACGGCGTTGTGGACGCTGATCGTGCTCCGGGTCTGGCAGTTCGGCGCGCCGATGGTGATCTTCCTGGCCGGGCTGCGGCAGATCCCGGACGACGTTCTCGAGGCCGCCGAGGTCGACGGTGCGGGCCGATGGCAACGGTTCTGGCGGGTCACACTGCCGCTGCTGTCGCCGGTGGTGTTCTTCAACCTGGTGCTGCAGATCATCGGCGCGTTCCAGGCGTTCACCCCGGCGTTCGTGATCAGCGGCGGTAAGGGCGGCCCGTCGGACTCGACGCTGTTCTACACGCTGTACCTGTACCAGCAGGCGTTCGGCAACTTCCGGATGGGCTACGCCGCCGCGATGGCCTGGGTGCTACTGCTGATCATCGCGGTCTTCACCGGACTGAACTTCGTCCTCGGCCGCACCTGGGTGTTCTACGGAGACGAAGGGGTACGCCGATGAAGCGCGTGCTGGCACATCTCGGACTGTCCGCCGGCGCACTGATCATGCTCTACCCGCTGCTCTGGATGGTCAGTGCCTCGCTGCGCAAGAACACCGATATCTTCGACCACCCGGGCCTGATCCCGGAGCACCCGACGCTCGGCAACTACGCGCTCGGGTGGTCCTCGACCGGGACGAGCTTCGGCGTCTACATCATGAACTCGCTGATCATCTGCGCCGCGGTCGTGATCGGCAACGTGATCACCTGCTCGCTGACGGCGTACGCCTTCGCCCGGATGCGGTTCGTCGGCCGGAAGGCGTTGTTCGCGGTGATGCTCGGCACGATCATGCTGCCCGCGCACGTCACGCTGATCGCGCAGTACTCGATCTTCCGGAACCTGAACTGGATCGACACGTTCTGGCCGATGATCGTGCCGAGTTTCCTGGCCACCGACGCGTTCTTCGTGTTCCTGATGGTGCAGTTCATCCGCTCGATCCCGGTCGAGCTCGACGACGCGGCCCGGATCGACGGCTGCGGGTACTGGGGGATCTACCGGCGGATCATCCTGCCGCTGCTGTCGCCGGCGCTGGTGACGACAGCGATCTTCTCGTTCATCTGGACCTGGAACAACTTCTTCAGCCAGCTGATCTACCTGTCGACCAGGACCAGGCTGACCGTTCCGGTGGCGCTGCGCGGTTTCCTCGACGCGACCGGCAGCTCGGAGTGGGGAGGCCTGTTCGCGATGAGCGTGGTGACGCTGGTCCCGGTGGTCGTGGTGTTCGTGGTCTTCCAGCGGCGGATCCTGGCCGGAATGGCCCACACCGGCCTCAAATGAGATCCTGCCAGGTATGAGGCCGCGCCTGACCGACGTCGCCGAGGCGGCCGGGGTGTCGATGAAGACGGTGTCGAACGTCGTCAACGGGGCCGAGCATGTCCGCGAGGAGACCCGGCAGCGGGTGCTCGCCGCGATCGACAAGCTCGGGTACCGGCCCAACATCGCCGCCCGCAACCTCGCGCAGGGCCGCAGCGGCGTGATCGCGCTCGCCGTACCGCAGCTCGACCGTCCGTACTTCGCTTCGCTGGCGGCGCGGATGCTCGACGAGGCGGAGGCGTTCGGGTGGATCGTGCAGTTCCACCAGACAGGCGGGCGTCGGGAGGCTGAGCTCGCGCTGCTCAACGAGCGGCACCCGGCCCGGCTCGACGGGATCGTGATGAGTCCGCTCGGCCTGACGCCCGAGGATGTGGAGGGCCGCGATCCGACGCTGCCACTGGTCCTGCTCGGGGAGAAGGCCGGCGCGGAGCACCACGCCGACCACGTCGGGATAGACAACCGGGATGCCGGACGTGTGGCGACCGAGCATCTGTTGTCGCTCGGGCGCCGGCAGGTGATGGCGCTGGCGCCGGGCCCGGGGATGGAGGACGAGCGGATCAACGGGTACCGCGATGCCCTCGCCGCGGCCGGGTTGCCCGTCGACGAGGACGTCGTGCTGCCGACCGGCGGGCTGCGCGGTCAGGATGCCGAGCGAACCCTTGGCGAGTGGCTGGACTCCGGTCATCCGGCGCCGGACGCGATCTTCGCGGCCACCGACTGGCTGGCGATGGGTGCGATCCGGGCACTCGTACTGCGCGGCCTGAAGGTCCCGCAGGACGTCGCGGTGGTCGGGTTCGACGACATCCCGTACGACCTCGCGACCCTGCCCACTCTCACCACGGTCGCGCCGGACCGGGTCGCCATTGCCCGGCTCGCATTACAGGCGCTACGTGACCAGAGGCCTGGAGGCGAACCAGTCCGCCTCCAGGCCCCTTTCAGCCTCGTGGTGCGCGAGAGCACCACGGGTATCAGCTAATGCGGCTCAGCCGGCCAGCGCGAGCGAGATCGTCGCGTAGTTGAGGACCGCGCCGAGGTCCTTGCTCTGCGCGGGCGAACCGGCCGTCGAGATCTCGACGTCGGCGTTCTTGCTGCCATCAAGGCCGACGTACCGGGTCGCGACCCAGCGGGTGGTGTTGCCGCTCTTGTAGGTGTAGACGACCGTGCTCACAGTCAGCCGGCCCTGGTGGTTGGTCGAGTTCATCCCGACCGTCGAGGTGCCGACGATGTGCAGACCGCGGGTGCCCTTGAGGGCGGCGATCTTGCGGTTGAGCGCGGTCACGGTGGTGATGTTGTAGTTGTAGTTGCAGTCGAACCGGATCATCCGGTTGTTCGCGCTGTCGTCGAAGCGCGCCTGCCAGTTCCCGAGCTCGACGTCGCGCCAGGTGGTCGGCAGCACCGCCATCGCGTGGTGGCCCTCGCTGTAGCCCAGGAACAACCGGGTCTTGTACCGCACCGGCGTCGACGCCGCGCTGTTGCTTGCAGCAACTGTCTTGATCTGCTCGGTGGCGGCGTTGCTGGGCAACGCCCCACCGAGCACGAGCGCCCCCGCACCCGCCAGCGCCATGACTCCGGAGACAGCCCCCGCAACGATTCCGAACCGCTTCATCTCTCGTAACCCCCAGCTCTTGTCGCCGCCTCCCTGGCCGCGCACCGGATGAGACACCCGCTCGTTCGCAAAAGTTGCCGCCAACTCTCGACGTTTTATGGGCAGTCCGTCGAGACTGGCGACATGGGTGGGGGAATGGTGTCGATGTTGTTCTCCGACATCGAGGGGTCGACGGTGCTGCTGCGGCGGCTGGGGGATCGGTACCTCGATGCGCTGGAGGGACATCGCCGGATCCTGCGGGCGGTCTGGACGACGTACGGCGGGACGGAGATGGGGACCGAGGGCGACAGCTTCTTCGTCGTGTTCCAGACGGCCGGGGACGCGGTGCGGGCCGCGGTCGACGGGCAGCGCGGGCTGGAGGAGCACCGATGGCCGGGCGGTGAACGGCTGCGGGTGCGGATGGGTATCCACACCGGTACGCCGGGTGTGTACGACGGCGACTACTGGGGGATGGACGTCCATCTCGCAGCGCGTATCGGGGCCGCCGCGCAGGGTGGCCAGATCGTGGTCTCGGCGGTCACCGGTCAGCTCACCCAACTGCCTGACGGCGTGACGCTGCGCGACCTCGGAACCCATCATTTGAAGGACATTCCGGAGCCCGAGCACCTGTTCCAGGTCACGATCGACGGCCTGCAGACCGACTTCCCGCCACCACGCACCATCGGTACGTCGACCAGCCTCCCGGCTCCGGCGACCGCGCTGCTCGGTCGCGAGCAGGACGTCGACCGCATCGTCGACCTGCTCGGCCAACCCGACGTACGGCTCGTCACGCTGACCGGTCCCGGCGGTTCGGGGAAGACCCGGCTCGCGATCGGAGCGGCGTCCAAGGTCCCCGGCGGCGTGTACTTCGTTCCGCTCGCGGCGGCCACGTCCGAATCGGTGATGTGGACGACGATCGCCGAGGTCCTCGACGTTCCGCCGCGGGAGCGCAACCGGATCGTTGCCTACCTCGCGCAGCGCACGCTCCTGCTCGTCCTCGACAATCTCGAGCAACTCCCGGACGCCGGCAAGATCGTTGCCGAGATCATCGAGGGCGCGTCTCATGTGAAGATCGTCGCGACCTCCCGGCGCGCACTCGGTCTGGTCGGCGAGTACCAGCATCCCGTGACGCCGCTGCCCGTCACGGACGAGGACTCGGCCGCCGTACAACTCTTCATGCAGCGCGCCCGCGCCGTCCAGCCGGCGTTCACGTACTCCAACGACGTACTGGAGATCTGCCGGCGGCTGGACGGGCTTCCGCTCGCGATCGAGCTCTGCGCGCCGCGTGTTCGCCTGCTCAGCGTTAAGGAGCTGCTGGCCCGGGTGGACCAGTCGCTCGACATCGCGTCGACGAGCAGCGTGATCCCGGAACGCCAACGCACGTTGCGGGAGACGATCGCCTGGTCGTACGAGCTGCTGAGCCCCGAGCACCGTCGTACCTTCCGTCGCCTGGCGGTGTTCTCCGGCGGCGCCGATCTGGCTGCGATCCAAGAAGTTGCTACTGGCGTCGATCCGCTGGAAACCCTGGCGGAGTTGAACGATGCCAACCTGATCACCCTCGTCGAAGGGCCGGAGGGCACGCGGGTCCAGCTGCTCGAGACCATCCATCAGTACGCCGCCGACGAGCTGCGGACGACCGACGAATCAGCGGCGATCCGCGGTCACCACGCGACGTACTACGCCGACCTGGCCGAGCGACTCGAGATCCTGAAGAGGACCATGGCCGAGCCGCCGATGGAGCGCTCGGAGGCCGACCTCGACAACTACCGCGCCGCGCTCGCCTGGGCCACCGACAACGACCTCCGGACGGCGCTGCGCCTGTGCTCGGCCCTCGGCTGGGTCTGGCAGCTCGGTGCCTACCACGACGAAAGCCGCCGCTGGCACGAACAAGTCGTCGCCGCCGCCGGTACGACGTCCTCGCCCGAGCTGGCCGCTTGCCTTCGCGGATTGAGCAATCTCCTTCTCTTACAGGGCGAAACCGGCCGCGGCTACGAGGTTGCCGCGCGAAGCCTGGCCATGTCGCGCGAACTCGACGACGCGGCCGGCATCGCGTTCGGGATGACCGTGCTCGGTACGGCGCAACGTCAGCAGGGCGATCTGGACGCGGCCAGGCAGACGCTGACCGAAGCGGTCGAGCGGCTCCGCACCCTCGACGACAGCTGGCGATTGGCCCGGGTCCTCGGACATCTCGGCGGTATCGAGGAGGCGCTCGGACACCTCGACCGCGCGGAGGAACTGCTGCGCGAAGCCCTCGGCATCAGCGAGTCTCTCGGGGACGCGTTCGAGAGCACGATCCACGGACAGAATCTGGCCTATCTGCTCGCGCTCGCCGATCGCGTCGGCGAGGCCGCCGAGCTGGCTCGGCACCTGACGCCGACCGTGGTGGCGCTCGGCAGCCCGAGTCTGACCATGGCGTTCTCCAACACCGCGATGAACATCCTGCTCCGCCGCGGTGATCCGGCCGGCGCGGCCGAGCTGTTCGGCGCCGAGGAGGCGATGGGCGAGCGGCTGGAGATCGTCAATCCGTACGCGGACGAGGAGCTCGCGGAGGCACTTGAATTGGTCGGCGATGCACTTTCTCGCGCCGACTGGGAGCGCCACCGGCTGGCGGGTCGCACCGAACGCGTCGAAGATTTGCTCCTGCGACTGGATTTTTGAGGCGCGCGGTTGTACAAGGCAACGGCGAGCGGTTGACCACTGTGAGCGTCCACACCATACTGCTTGCACCGCCATCGGGGCGGTCTGTGGGGGCAGTTGTTACTGGGGTTCAAATGGGGATGGGGGGCTATTGCTTATGCATGCCTGGAAGTTGTTTCGTGCTGCGCTGGTGACGGCAGTCGCCGGCGCGACACTGGTGACGGTCCCGGTGACCGCTCATGCGGCGCCGCCGACGAGCGCGATCGAGGTCAGTACGACGTCGGTCGCCCGCGGGGAGACCTTTACGATCAAGCAGACCGTGTACAACTCGGACTCGGGCACGGTCCTGGGCGGCAAGGCGACGTTGTACGCCAAGGACGCCATGCTCCCGGACATGGTCGACCTGGTGTCATGCCCGGAGGCCACGGCCTGTGACACGCTCGGGACCAGCGTCCGGGCCGGGACCGGCGACGTACTGCCGGGTGGGTCCAAGACCATCACCTTCACCTTCCGGGTGAAGGACGACGCGCCGCTGGGGACGATCCAGTTGCAGCACCAGTTCGTCGGCGAGAACTTCTCGTTCGAGATCATCGACGGGCCGGAGCTGACCATCAAGGAAGCACCTGCCGACATCGCCGTGTCGCTGACCGGAAAGGCCACCGGAGCGCGGATCACCTACACGATCGGCGTGACGAACAACGGCCCGAGCGACGCGACCGGGGTCCGGGTGGTCGGCACTTTCCCGGCCAACCTGGCGTACTCCAGCTCGACCTGCACGCGGGTCGGGACGACGCGATCGGTGAACTGTGACATCGCATCCCTCGCCAGCGGCGAGACTGCGACCCGCACGCTCACCGTGTCCGCGGGGATGCTGACGCTCGGAACGCTGACCACGACGGCGACCCGGACGGCCAGCTCACCGGTCGACCCGCTGGCTACGAACGACAAGGCCAGCAAGGTCTGCCGGGCGCTCACCTTCTTGATCGTGTCGTGCTGACAACGCACTGAAACACCGACGACGGCCGGCGGCCGCGGGTTCTCGAGCCCGCGGTCGCCGGCTTCATTTTTGTCTCATGCCTTGCATCCAGGGGCGGCAGAGGTTTACGGTCCGGGTTAACGTTTAAGTGAGTGTTAGTGAGCACTTCTTCGAAACTTGGAGCAACTATGATCAGTCGGCGACGGTTTTTGCAGGTAACCGGTGCGGCGATTGCCACCTCGACGACGCTGGCGGCTTGTGGTGACGGTGGAGCGTCGAGCGGCGGCGCGAAGGCGTCCGGTGAGCTCACGCTCCCGACGTACAAGCCCTTCGAGGGTCTGCATCCGGACTTCCCCGGGGCCGAGTCCGGCCTGGAGCCCGGGTTCCTGAAGTTCCCGGCGGACGCGATCTCGAGCGTGAAGGCGCCGCCGCTGAAGAGCGCGGTGACCGCGCTGACCGAGACGTTCGCGACGCCTCCGCCGCCGATGGGCAGCAACCCGATGTGGCAGGCGCTGAACTCCGCGCTCGGCGGCGAGCTCAAGCTGACCATCGGCACCGACCCGGGCTACCCGGAGAAGTTCGCCACGCTGCTGGCCAGCGACTCGCTGCCGGATCTGATGTGGCTGCCGCCGAACCAGGGCATCCCGAACATCGGCCCGATGCTCGAGGCCAAGTTCCAGGACCTGACGAAGTACCTGTCCGGTGACGCGGTGCTGGAGTACCCGAACCTGGCCGCGCTGAAGCCGGCCTCCTGGCGGACCGCGGTGGTGAACGGGAAGATCTGGGGCGCGCCGATCCCGTCGACGCCGTTCGGCCAGGTGATGATGGGCAACCCGAAGACCTGGGCGAAGGTCGGCGGCCTGCAGTGCGCGACCGCGGACGAGTTCTTTGCCAAGTGCAAGGAGCTGAGCAACGGCACGAACTACGCGCTCGAGCCCGCGATCATCAACATGCTGCACATGTTCGGCGAGTGGTTCGGCGCTCCCAACGGCTGGCGGGTGAACCAGGACCGGTCGCTCACCTACCTCTACGAGACCGACAACTACAAGGCCGCTGTCGAGTACGCCGCGAAGCTCTGGGCGGCGAAGGTGTTCTACCCGGACCTCAACCTCGCCGACGCCACGCCGAAGACCGTGAACGGCCAGATCGCCGCGCAGGTGACGGTCGGTCCGCGGGCGACCTCCGACTTCCGGAACCTGGACCCGACGCTGTTCGTGGACACGATGATCCCGTTCGGCCACGACGGCAAGGCGAAGCCGACCTACGACATGGGCTACGGCACGGTCGGGTTCACGCCGTTCAAGAAGACCGACGAGGGCCGGATCCGCGAGCTGCTCGCGCTGATGGACTACCTGTCCGCGCCGTTCGGCACCAAGGAATACCTGATCAAGAACTTCGGCGTCGAGGGCCAGCAGTACGAGCTGGACGCGGGCAAGAACCCGGTGCTCACCAAGGCCGGCAACACGCAGGCGCCCGGTCTGGTCAGCGCGCTGCAGATCATGAACTCGCCGGAGAGCGTGATCTTCAACCCGGCGTTCCCCGACGACACCAAGAAGGTCTACGCGACCGAGCAGCAGTTGCTCAAGTACGCGATGCGGAACCCGACCGCGGGCACGTACTCCGACACGTCGAGCAAGCTCGGTCCGAAGCTGACCGCGGCGTTCCGGGACACGATCGTCGACATCGTCACCGGTCGGCAGAAGATGGACGCCTACGACGCGGCGCTGAAGCGCTGGAAGTCCGGCGGCGGTGACAAGATGCGCGACGAGTTCGCGGCCGTGCTGCCCTCGAGCGTGCCGGTCACAGGCTCGTGATGCTGAAGTCGAGTGCTCCGAAGCGGCAGGCCAAGGTGGGCCTGCCGCTGGCGGCGAAGTGGCGCCGGGACTGGCAGATGGTGCTGCTGATGATCCCCGGCGTCGTCTTCCTGCTGGTGTTCTTCTACCTGCCGGTGCTGGGCAACGTCGTTGCGTTCCAGGACTTCCAGCCGTACCTCGGCATCATGCACAGCGAGTGGAACGGCCTGCAGAACTTCGTCAACCTCTACGACAACCCGGACTTCTGGGACGCGTTGCGGAACACGTTGCTGCTGGCCGCCGTACAACTGCTGCTGTTCTTCCCGGTGCCGATCGGGCTGGCGCTGATCGTCGACTCGCTGGTGAGCAACAAGCTCCGGCGCTGGTTCCAGACGATCGCGTACCTGCCGCACTTCCTGTCCTGGGTGCTGGTCGTGACGCTGTTCCAGCAGTCGCTCGGCGGCGCGGGGTTCATCAACAACCTGCTTCGGCACGCGGGGCTGGACCCGATCCCGTTCATGACCAACCCGGACACGTTCCCGCTGCTCGTGGTCGCACAGCTGGTCTGGAAGGACGCGGGCTGGGCGATGATCATCTTCCTCGCGGCGCTGACCACCATCGATGTGTCCTTGTACGAAGCCGCTGCGGCGGACGGCGCCGGGCGGTGGCGGCGGATGTGGCACATCACGCTGCCCTCGCTGCGCACTGTCATCGTGCTGCTGCTGATCCTGCGGATCGGCGACATCCTCAGCGTCGGGTTCGAACAGTTCATCCTGCAACGCGATTCGGTCGGCCCCGGGGCTGCCGAAGTACTCGACACGTTCACGTACTACGCGGGCGTGGTCGGCGGCGACTGGAGTAGCGGCGCCGCGGCCGGCCTGGCCAAGGGCGTGGTCGGGGCATTGCTGTTGTGGGGTGCGAACTCACTTGCCCATCGGCTCGGCGAGCCGGGGATCTTCCAAAGGCGCGGCGCATGAGACCCATCTGGAAAGAACGTCCCTCTCCCGGGTACCAGGCGATCAAGGCCTTGGTGCTGGGCGGCTTCGCGTTGGTCATCGTGATCCCGATCCTGGTCGTCATCTCGACGTCCCTGGCCAGCGATCGCGACATCATCGACGCCGGCGGGTATGTGCTGTGGCCGTCGCATCCGACGTTCAAGGCGTACCAAACGCTGTTCGGCGGCGGGTTGATGGGACGGGCGATCCTGGTCAGCGTCTTCGTCACGCTCGTGGGTACGGCGATCGCGCTCGCCGTCACGATCGCACTGGCGTACGCGACCTCGCGGCCGGTGCTGTTCGGACGGCCGGTGTTGCTGATGGTGCTGTTCACCTTGCTGTTCGCGCCGGGGATCATCCCGATGTTCCTGGTGGTGAAGCAGCTCGGGCTGCTCGACAGCCTGTGGTCGCTGATCCTGCCCGGGGCGCTGGGCGCCTTCAACTTCGTTGTCCTCCGCACCTTCTTCATGAATGTGCCGGGTGAGTTGCTGGAGAGCGCGCGGATCGACGGCGCGAGCGACTTCACGATCCTGCGACGGATCGTGCTGCCGTTGTCGAAGGCCGTGGTCGCGGTCGTCGGGCTGTTCTACGCGGTCGGGTTCTGGAACGCGTTCTTCAACGCGCTGCTGTACCTGAACGACACGTCGAAGTGGCCGGTCCAGGTGATCCTGCGAACGTACGTGCTGCAGGGCAAGTCGCTGTCCGCGGACCAGCTCGGCGTACATCCGCCGTCACAACCGCAGTCCCTGCAGATGGCCGTCGTCGTGGTCGCACTGGTCCCGATCGCCATGGTGTACCCGTTCCTGCAACGCCACTTCACCAAGGGCGTCATCACAGGCGCCGTCAAAGGCTGATCTGCGACAATCGTCCTATGTCCTCACCTGCGGCCGATCGGCCGACGCTGCGCATGGTGGCGAAGGAGGCAGGTGTCTCGGTCGCGACCGTGTCCTACGTGCTGTCCGGACGTCATCGCAGCCACACGATCAAGGACACGACCGCGGACCGGGTCCGCGAGGCGGCCACGCGGCTCGGGTACCGGCGCAACGACGCGGCACGCGCGATCCGCACCGGGAAGTCGGACCTGGTCCTGCTCTCGCTCAGTGTGCTTGCCGACCCGTGGTCGCAGGCGGTCGCGGCCACGGTCAGTACGGCGGTGACTCCGCTCGGCAAGACCGCCCTCATCGTGGCCGACGGAGACTGGCGCAACGTGCTGGCGAACCGGACGCCGGACGTCATCTTCATCGACAGCGTCAAGCCGGATCCGTCGCAGATCGCTGAACTGGAGGCGTTTGCGGCTCAGGGCGTACAGATCGTCGCGTTCAGCGAGACGCTCGAGCCGGAGGGCTTCGACGTGATCCGCTCGGGTGCTGAGCCGCGGTGTCATCTCGCAGTGGAGCACTTGCTCGAGCATCACGACCGGGTCGGCGCGCTGACGTCACGGACCAGGGGCTTCGCGCGTTTCGACGCTTATCTGAACACCCTGCGCGCCGCCGGCAAGCCGATCCGGGACGACGACATCGAGGTGTTCGAGCAGCATCCCGAGGGTGCGTACCGGGCAGCGATGGCGTTGCTCTCCAAGCCGGATCGGCCGACAGCGATCTACTGCACCACTGACTTCGCCGCGATCGCCGCCGTACGAGCAGCGCATCGGCTGCGGATCGACGTGCCGCGGGAGCTGGCGATCGTCGGCGTCGGCAACACGCCGGAGGGCGAGCATCTCGACCCGTCGTTGTCGACGGTCGGGCCGGTCGACTTCAATGACGCGCTGGCGAAGATCATCGTGAGCAGGCTGACCGATCGAGAGGGTGCACCCGGTGAGGTGTTCGACTTCCCATGGCAGTTGATCGTGCGCGAGTCGTCCCGGGGATGACTCAGCCGAACGTCGTCCTGATCTGTGTCGACGAGTGGCGGGGTGACGCGCTGTCGTGCGCGGGCCACCCGTACGTCGAGACGCCGCATCTGGACGAGTTGGCGCGTGGCGGGGTGCGGTTCAGCCGGGGGTATTCGGCGACGCCTACTTGTGTGCCGGCTCGGGTCGCGTTGTTCACCGGGCAGTCGCAGGAGCGGCACGGGCGGGTCGGCTACACGGACGGCGTACCTTTCGATGCCGCACATCCGGTGACGATCCAGGGCGAGTTCCGGCGGGCCGGGTATCACACGCAGGCGATCGGGAAGATGCACGTGTGGCCGGAGCGGGCGCGGCTCGGGTTCGACGACGTCGTACTGCATGACGGGTTCCTGCATCACTCGCGGCGGGAGTATCGGCAGCAGTTCGGGTTCTTCGACGACTACGTGCCGTGGTTGCGAAGGCAGCCGGGGGTTTCGCCGGATGCGGAGTACTTCGACCACGGCGTGAACTGCAACTCGGTGGTGGCGCGGCCGTGGGACAAGGCCGAGTCGCTTCATCCGACGTCGTGGATCGGGACGTCTACGATCGACTGGCTGTATCGGCGGGATCCGACCAAGCCGTTCTTCTTGTACTTGTCGTTCCATCGGCCGCATCCGCCGTACGATCCTCCGGCGTGGGCGTTCGACCGGTATGACGCGTTGCCGCCGTACGAGCGCTCCTTGGGTGATTGGGAGAGCGACTGGGACGAGTTCCGGCGGGACGGGGACTACCAGGCATCGATCGGGGATCTGCCGGACCGGGTCGTGCATCGAGCGCGGGCCGGGTACTACGGGCTGATGGCGCAGATCGACCTGCAGGTCAACCGGATCCGCGAGGCGCTGGTCGACTTCGGGGTGTACGACGACACGATCATCGCGTTCACGTCCGACCACGGCGAGATGATGGGCGACCATCGGATGTTCCGGAAGTCGGTCCCCTATGAGGGGTCGGCGCATGTTCCGTTCATCGTCGCTGATCGAGCGTCGGCTGCAGATGCTACCCGCGGCGGTGTGGTCGATCAGGTGGTCGAGTTGCGGGATGTGATGCCGACCTTGCTGGAGCTGGCGGGTGTGCCGATCCCGTCGTCGGTGGACGGATGTTCGCTGGCGCCGTTCTTGCGCGGGTCGTCTGTGCCGGTGCGGGAGTGGCTGCACGGGGAGCATCTGCATTTCGGGCAGTCGATCCAGTGGGTGACGGACGGGCGAGTGAAGTACGTGTGGGGGTCGGGGCGTGGGGTGGAGCAACTGTTCGACCTGGTGGAGGATCCGGAGGAGCTGCGGAATCTGGTTGCGTCTCATCCTGAGTTGCGGGCATTGTGGCGGGACCGGCTGATCGAGTCGCTGACCGGCCGTGAGGAAGGATTCGTTGCTGATGGCAACCTGGTGACCGGCCGTCCGGTCACCGCGATCCTCGAGCACACCAGGGAGAGAATTGCTACCGCCGCGCGCTGATGACTGGACCTTGGTGGACGTCGGCGAGTCCGATGCGACGGTCTACCGGCTGGGAGACGTCTTCGCGAAAAGCTGCGGGGCGTCCGGCGTAGCGGACTTGGCCGCTGAGCGGGATCGGGTTGCTTGGCTCGCGGGCACTGGAATGCCCGGCGCCGTGGTCGTCGATTGGCTCGAGTCGTCCTCGGATGGCGCTTGCTTGCTCACGTCCGCCGTACCTGGCGTGCCTGGTGACGCGCTTCCGCCTTCGGCGCACGGTGCGGCGATGCGGAGCTTCGGATCGGCGTTGCGAGATCTGCATGCGTTGACCGATTGCCCGTTCGAGCGGCCGTTGGCGGCGGTGATCGCTTCCGCGGCGGACGTCGTACGCCGGGATGCGGTGAACCCGGACTTCCTGACCGACGAATGGCGACTGCTTCAGCCGTCCGAGCTGCTGTCCCGGGTAGTTGCTGAGAGCCCCTATGTCGAGAGTGTCCTCGAGCCTGTCGTGTGCCACGGCGACGCTTGCCTACCGAACATCTTCTTCGATCCTCGGACGCTGGAAGTGACCGGGCTGATCGATCTGGGCCGGCTGGGCGTCGCTGACCGGTACTCCGATCTGGCGCTCGCCGTGATCCAGCTCCACGACGAATGGTCTGCCGACCCGGCGCCCTTCCTTGACGCGTATGGGCTCCCGGAGCCTGACTCGCGCCGCCTGGAGTTCTTCCGTCTGCTCGATCCACTCACCTGGGGGTGATTCCCATGCTGGTCGAGCTCGTTGCGTTCGTCGTGTCCCGCCAGCACGCCTTCGAGGGCCGGCCGATGGACGGACCGCCTCCGGATCCTGAGCCGGTCGCTCGTACGTCGATCGAGGTGCGCGCCGGGCTGGGCATTGTCGGCGACAGGTACTACGGCCAGCAGATCCACAAGAATGCTGCGATCACGGTGATCGACGCTGCGTCCCTCGACGAGGTGGTCCGGGTGCTCGGGCTGTCCGAACCGCTCGACCCACATCTCACCCGCCGCAACATCACCCTCCGCGGTTTCCCGATCGATTCCCTCGCGGCCCATCGCGGGCCCGACGGCTCCCGCGTCGCCGGGCGCCGCTTTACGCTGGATTCCGGGACCGGCCCGATCACCTTCCAAGCCAACCGTCCGGCCAACCCGTGCGCGTGGATGGACTCGGTCCTCGCCCCAGGTGCGATGAAGGCGCTGCGTGGACACGGCGGGATCCGCACGACGCCGCTGACATCCGGAGTACTCCAGCTAGGACCGGCAGATCTCACCCTGCTGGACTGAAGCGACGGATTTCGGGCGGTTTTCGGTGGGGTGCCTTACCTTCGGATGGTGAGGCTGGGCATAGTCCTGCTGTTGTGCGCGCTGGTTGGGTGTAGTGACACGATTCCAGCCGGTGGGCCTTCGCCCACGCCAACCGCCACTGAGACGCCGTCGGCCACTCCGACGAAGCGGCCAAGTACGCCGCCTCCTGGTACGCCGAAGCCGCCGCCTGCGGCCGGGCCGGTCAGCATGACGATTCCGGCGGCCGGGGTGCGTGGTTTGCGGGTGGTGGCTTATGTGGGCACGGCGGACGACCGGCCGGGGACCAAGATCCAGGATCGGGGAGTAGCGGCGAGTCCGCGCGGGAAGGCCGGCGGGGTGGGCCCTGGCGAGATCGGGAACTTCATCATCACCGGGCATCGCGTCAGCCACGGACGCCCGTTGGAGCACGTGCCTGAGCTCCGGACCGGGGACCACATCCTGATTACCGCCGGCAGGACCGTGTACGACTACGTGGTCAGTCGGACGATGACGATCTCGTTCCGCAAGCCGGCCGAGAAGGCGCAGCAGAACGCTGCCGTACCTGGGAAGCCGGGCGCCCGGCCGACCAAAGCGATGATCACCATCTCAACCTGCGCGACCATCGAGGACCACGCCGCAGGCAACTACTGGCACGACGAACTCGGCAACCCCGAACACCGCATCAACAAGATCGGCGTCCTCGTCGCCACCCGTCCGGCCTGACCGGCCGGGTTACTTCCGGCCGAGCTTCCACCACTTCGGCTTGTTCATCTTGATCTCGTCCGGCGTCATCGGCGGCGGGACGGGCGGCCGGGACTCCTCGGTGAGGAAGTCACCGGACTCGGTGTCGTACGGCGTGACGCCGAGCTTGCGGCTGATCTCCATCACGATCGGGATCGACCGCGGGCCGTCGTTCAGATAGAACGTGATGTCGCGGACCTCGACACCCTTGCCGATCGTCATCTCGACGTCGTAGTCCGGACTTCGCAGCGCCAGCCAGGACGGCTTGCTCGTGTCGACATCCGGCACCACCTCCCGGACCGCGGCCACCACGTCGGTCGCCGTACCGACCGATGGCGGCTCGTAATCCATCGGCATGTCGTCGAGGCGACGTACGCCTCCTGGCCCGCGCACCGCATAGACAGCCCAGCTCATGCCCCCAGCATGCCAGGCGCTCAGCGCTTCCGGGCCGCCAGGATCGCAAACGTCAGATACTCGCCCTGATCCGTCTCGAGCATGTCGAGCGAGCCGTCGCGTCGCTCGTCCCGGTACTCCGCGACCGCGCGGGACCATCTGAGCCAGTCCGACCAGCCGTTCTCCTGCAGCCGGGCCGCGGTGACGTCGACCAGATCGGTGATCTCCCACTGGAACCGCCACCAGTCCGCGGTGTGCCAGGCGAGCGCCTCCCAGCCGACCACGTTCTTGATGTGCTCCGGGATCTGGCCGAGCTCGCGGACCTCCTTCGTCATCGCCGGAGTCGCGACTCCGAACTGACCGCCCGGCTTGAGGAAGCTCGTGATGTAGGCGAGGTAGTTGTCCGCGGTCCCGAAGTACTCGTACGCGTCGATGCAGACGATCGCGTCGAAGAAGCCCTTCGCGAACGGCAGCGCGTGGGCCTCCGCCTTGAGCGTCACCACCCCGTCCTGGGGCGCGATGTAGGCGGCGGCGTCGGTCGGGTCGATCCACAGGTCCGCGGCCCACACCTGTGCGCCGTACTCCTTCGCCAGGAAGACTGAGGTCGCGCCCTTGCCGGATCCCAGGTCGAGCACTCGCATGCCGGGTCGCAGGTCGAGCTCGCGGGCGAGATCCTCCAGCAACCACAGGGGATTCGGGCCCATGTCGCCGGACAGCAGCCACTCGGCGTCGTACCCGTTGGCCCGCGGATAGTCCTCGTGCTTCAGCTCCACCACGCGCACAGGGTAGCGGTGGGAAAACGGGATGTGCTCGGGATTTTCGGGCGGCACAGTAGGTGAATGGTTGATCTTGATCCGTTGATCCATGAGTTCTACCGGGACCGGTACGTCGAGGACGACCGGCTGATCCGGTCCGGACACGGCCGCCTGGAGTTCGTGCGAACCCAGGAGCTGCTCCGCCGATGGCTGCCGCCCGCGTCCGACGTACTCGATGTCGGCGGCGCGACCGGGATCCATGCGCGCTGGCTCGCCGAGGACGGTCACCGGGTCACGCTGGTCGATCCGGTCGTCGAACACGTCGAGCAGGCGGCGACCGTGGGCACGTTCAGCGCCGAGGTCGGCGACGCCCGCCACCTGCGGCAGGCCGACGCGAGCGTGGACGTCACGCTCCTGCTCGGTCCGCTCTACCACCTGGTCGAGGCGTCCGACCGTGCCCAGGCGCTGTCCGAGGCGCGCCGGGTGACACGCCCTGGCGGCCTGGTCATCGCGGCCGGGATCAACCGGTACGGCGGTCTGATCGAAGCCGGAAGCAACGGCCACCTCAGCCCGGAGAACCTCCACTTCTTCACCGAAGCCTTCGCCTCCGGCCGCAACGACGGCAAGTCCGGTTTCACCGTCGCGTATTTCCACCACGCCGGCGAACTGGCCGCCGAACTCACCGGCGCCGGCCTCACCGACGTCGAGGTCCTCGGAGTCGAAGGCCCCGCCGCCAACATCCTCCAGAACACCCCACCTGAGGCCGTCGACGGCCGCCTCCCATCCGCCGTCCTCCTCGCCCGCCAGGTGGAGTCCGACCCCAACCTCATCTCTGCCGGCTTCCACTTCCTGGCCCACGGCCGCCGCTGATCCGAGATGCCCCTTCGGGCAGGACTGTCCAGGGGGTGACGGTCGCGAAACGATGTCAATAGCTGCAACTCGGTTTTCGGCAAGGTGGTCCAGGCCGTAACATCAGCCGTCGGCCGGCACTGGGGGTGTTCCGGCCGTTCTGGTGGATGGGTGGGACCGGCGTGCGGCCGGTACTGGGGAGAAGCGGGGAAGTCATGGCCGACAAGCCGGCGCCCAAGCCTGGTCACTTCCTGCCTGGCGGCGAGGGTGAGCAGCAGGGCTCGACGGACGTTCAGCGACCGAACGTGGCACCGCCGGCCGGGCCGCTGGCCGCGCCGACGCCGCGACTCGGCGGTGAGGCCCCACCGATCCCGCCACAGTTGCAGGGGACCCGCATCGACCCCCGCCGTACGACGTTGTCCAGCAGCCGGCTCGGTCCGCCGCCGGCCGACGACCGTGCGGCCGCGGCGTACCGGGAGGTGTTCCACCCGCAGCCGATCCCGTTCGACCCGACGAAACGGCGCTCGAAGGGCCTGGTCGCGCTGATGGTGGTCGCCGCGCTGCTGTTCGTCGGCGGCGGCGTGACGTTCGCCGTCAAGGTGTTCTCGTCCGACAAGTTCAGCGTGAACCCGATCGCGACGCCGTCCGTGAAGCCGACCGGCGGGCCGGCGACCACCGAGCCGGTCGGGAAGGGTACGCCGGACGCCGACATCGTCGGCAAGAACGCGATCTACGCGGTCGGCGCGATGCCGGTGGTGAAGTGCCAGGAGCCCGCGTTCCGGCCGACCTCGATGGAGAACGTCCGCTCGTACTACGAGGCGCTGACGGCATGTATGGACAAGGCCTGGAAGCCGATCGTGACCAAGGCCGGGTTCGAGTTCCGGTCGCCGCGGCTGATCATCTACAACGAGGGTGACGAGACGGCGTGCGGCGTACAGAAGGACCTCGCGCTGTACTGCCAGGACGACCAGGGCGGCAGCGCGACGATGCCGTGGCAGAAGATCGTCGAGGACTACCCGAAGCACAAGGCCGAGACCCGCGCGGAGATGGCGCAGTCGTTCGCCTTCGTGTACGGCGTCCACGTGCAGAACCTGACCGGGATGGCCGAGGCGGCCGACAACCTCGCCGACACGGCCGCTAACAAGGCCGGGCAGTTCGAGCAGCAGCGGCGGGCCGCCCTGCAGGCGTACTGCTTCGGTGCGGTGTTCTTCGGCGCGGCCAAGAACAGCTTCCCGCTGCGCGGTGAACTGCTGAACCAGTGGAACGGGCTGATCCAGCGCCGCGGCGACGACAAGACCAAGGACAAGACCCCCGACCACGGCTCGAGCAAGAGCCTGGGCCTGTGGATGAACCAGGGCTTCGCGACAACCAACCCGGGTAGCTGCAACACTTTCGTCGCTGCATCCGCGAAGGTCAGCTGAGCGAGATGGGAATGGCCGATGCCTGAGTCCGAGGACGGTACGCCGAAGCCGGGACACTTCCTGCCCGGCGGCAGCGAGGAGCCGGCCGCCGGGTCGCGTCCGCTGATCCTGAAGAGCCGGCATCCCGACGGCCTCGGGAAGGCGCGCTCGGTCGCGCTGGACGACGCCCCGGTACGCCGTAAGGCCCGTCCGATCCCGACCGAACCCGGCACCACGAGCGAGTACAGCGGCCCGCCGGTCGCACCGCTCACCGGCGCCCCGCTGCCGCCGCTCACCGGCACTCGCCGGATCGGCGGGCAACGGCCGACGGGCTGGCACAAGAACCCGTCGCGCGGCGTACCGCAGTTCTCGACCGAACCACCGCCGGTCAAGCCACCCCGCCACTACTCGAGCCGCGTGATCGCCGGCCTCGCCGCCCTGGTCCTCGTCATGCTCACCGGCGCCACCGTCGCCGGCTTCAAACTGATCAACTCCTACGACACCAGGGTCGACAACCCACTCTCACAGCCGTCGGTGAAAAGGCCCCAGCTCCCGATCCCAACCCTCCCGGACCCGACGGTCACCGTCACCGTCCCGGGGATCCCGGACATGGTTCGCCTGCAGAAGAACAAGCTCTACACGTCGGGCAAGGTCGCCGCGGTCAGTTGCAAGGAGCCCGCGATCAAGCCGGACTCGCAGTCCGCGATCCTGCGGTACTACCAGGCGCTGCTGCCCTGCCTGAACAAGGCGTGGGAGCCGGTGGTGAAGCGGGCCGGGTACGACTTCCGGGCGCCGAAACTGAGGCTGCAGACCAGCCAGGCCACGTCCGAGGACACCTGCACCGGTGAGTCGGATACGGCGTTCTACTGCGGTTACGACGAGAGCATCAACATCAGCTGGAAGAACGACCTCGCCTACTACAAGAACAGCCCGGAGGGTGCCCGGGTCTGGATGCTCGACACGATGGCCCACGAGTACGGCCACCACGTCCAGGAGATGACCGAGATGCTCACCGCGGAGACCTCCCGCGAGGGTTGGACGAACTCCAAGGCGATGAAGCTCGAGTGGTCCCGCCGCCTGGAGCTACAGGCGACCTGCTTCGGCGCCGCCTTCCTCGGCGCCAACAAGAAGGCGCTCGGCATGTCCGGCGAGAAGCTGCACGTCTGGCAGTGGGAGACGCAGCACTCCGGCGACGAGTACAGCACGAAGAAGCTGCGCGACCACGGCTCCCGCAAGAACAACTGGGCCTGGGCCGACCCCGGCTTCAAGTCCGCCAGCCCTGCCTCCTGCAACACCTTCACCGCACCCGCCGCCAAGGTGAGCTGATGCGCCGCGGTCCGGCGGTGGCGCTGGTCGCGTCGGCTTTGGTGTTGGCCGGGTGTGCGCCGTCGCGTGCGCCTGCCGCTGCACCGACGCCCTCCACGACACCACGGACCACGACAACACCGACTGCGACGACGCCCTCCGCGACGGCCCCGCTGGTGACGCCGATGCCAAAACCCAGCCGGGCACCGGTTGCGCCGAAGACCGTACGGGTTCCGCCGAAGGCACCGACCCCGACGTACCGATCGTTGGAGAAGAAATACCTGGTCCGCAACAAGATCTACTCGGCGGGTCCGGTTCCGGCGGTGACCTGTGCGCTGCCACAGATCGAGCTGAGGACGCGAAAGGAAGTGCAGCAGTACGCGAGTGCGGTCCTGGGCTGTCTCCAGCGAGCCTGGAAGTCAGTTGTCGAGCATTCGGACGTCGAGTTCACCTCCGCAAAGGTGTACGCCGTCAACGCGGGCTCGAAGACCCGCTGCGGGATTCTCACCAAGGAGGTCGGCGGCTTCTACTGCGCGGACGGCTCCGGCATCTATCTCGACTGGCAGGAGTTCGTCGAGGACAACGAGTACGACCGGGAGTGGGCTGGGGTGTACCTCCAGTTCACGATGGCGCACGAGTTCGGTCACCATGTGCAGCAGTTGGTCGGAATCTCGGAGTACTACGACGAACGCTCGGAACGCGTGAAGGGCGCGCTCGGCCTGCAGGAGATGCGCCGGCACGAACTGCAGGCGTCCTGTTTCGCCTCCGCGTTCCTCGGTGCGAATCAGCAGACCCTGGACCTGTACGACGCGAAGCTACAGGCGTACCGGGACGCGGCGTACTCCGGCGACGACGACCCACCGGCATCCACACCGGACCACGGATCGCGCAGGAGCAGCACCGCCTGGGCCGAAGCCGCCTTCAAAGCCAAGTCACCATCCGCCTGCAACACCTGGGCCGTCCCCGCACAGCGAGTCACATGAAACGCCTGCCTCTCGCGGTAGCCGTCGTGCTGTGCGTGCTGTTGGCCAGCGGCTGTGCGTCGAACAGCTCGCCGACTGTCGCCGCACCGGCGCCGCCGACGACGACGCCAACCCCCACGCCGACGCCGGTCGCGGTGGTGAGCACGCCGTCGGATCCGATCTCGATCGACCTCGCGGACGGCGTCATCCACAACAAGCTCTACACCGCGGGCAAGGTGCCGGCGGTGCGGTGCTCGTTGCCGCGGCCCGACCTGACGTCCAAGGCGGGGATGGTCGCGTACGCCAAGGTGCTGGTCGCGTGCATGGACAAGGCGTGGGCGCCGATGGTGGAGAAGTCCGACGCCTACCTGGTGCCGCCGGAGGTCTTCGCCTACAGCGTGCGCCACCCCAAGGCCACGCCGGAGTGCCTGGACCCGCCGGCGAACTCCGACGCGTTCTACCACTGGAGCGGCATGACCGGGAAGATCTGCATCGAGTGGGAGGAGTTCCTCGAGGCGGGCGATCCGGTGGAGAACCTGATCGACTTCGAGCAGCTCGTCGCGCACGAGTACGGCCATCACGTCCAGCGGTCGGTCGGCATTCTCACGCTGTACAACGAACTGATGCGCGGGAAGTCCGAGGCCGGCCAGCTCGAGGTCATGCGCCGCAAGGAACTGCAGGCGAGCTGCTTGGGCGCCGCGTTCCTGGGCGCCAACAAACAAACCTTCTCCCTGTCCGGCCGCCGTCTCGCCCTCTGGCGCTCGATCGTCCAGCACGTCGGCGACGAATACAGCACGGTCCGGGACCACGGCTCCCGCAAGAACCACGGCTACTGGACGATCCGAGCCTTCGCCACCACCACCCCTGCCTCCTGCAACACCTTCACCGCCCCAGCAAAGCGAGTCAGCTGAAATGCCCGGTACGCCGAAACGCGCCGCCCTCGCCGCCGCAGCCGCCCTCTGCGTGCTGTTCGCAGGCGCTTGTACGCCGGACGGGACTCCGCACGTCGCCGCACCGACACCGACCGTTGCGCCGACTGCACCGCCGCGGACTCCCGTCGCGCGAGCGGTCGCTGAGCCGGCGCCGATCAAGGACGAGTTTCTGCTGTACAACCCGCTGTACCGCGCCGGGCAGGTCACAGCCGTCAGCTGTTCGTTGCCCACCGCCAAGCTCTCGAACCAGCAGGCGATGATCAGGTACGCCACCGCGTTCGTTTCGTGCCTGAACAAGGGCTGGGGGCCGATCGTCACCCGCGCAGGCTTCGATTTCGTCCCACCGGAGGCCGTTTACCCATCTCCGCCTGGCACCAAGACTGCCTGCGGCCCGATGGAGAAGGGGTACTACGGCTTGTACTGCGACTCCAACCGAGGCATCTATTTCAACTGGCCGGAGTACGTCGTCCCGGGTGCCACCCAGGAAGACACCGCAGCGTCGGTGCAGTGGCTCATCGCCCACGAGTACGGCCATCACGTGCAGTGGCTGACCGGTATCGCCGACGACTACGGCGCCCGCTACGGGGCCGCCGACGGGGCCGCCGCGGAGAAGGTCGAGGAGAACCGCAGCGAGATGCAGGCGCACTGCTTCGCCGCTGCCTTCTTCGGCGCCAATCAGAAGACATTCCGGATCCGCGGTGAACGGCTCTCGCACTACGGGCATCCCGGCTACGACCGTGGGGCGGCGGACTCGATCAACTTCGACCACTGGCTGCGGCAGGCGTTCAAGGCGAGGGGACCGAGCGGCTGCAACACCTGGGCTGCGCCGGCGAGCAGCGTCACTGGAGTTTGAGTTTGAAGCCCTCGTGGGAGTTTGTGAAGCCCAGGTTTTCGTAGAAGCGGTGGGCGTTGGTGCGGGTTTTGTCCGAGGTGAGTTGGACCAGGGTGCAGCCTCGGGTGCGGGATTCTTCGATGGCCCATCGGATGAGCTCGGTGCCGAGGCCCGAGCCGCGGGCGGGTGCGGCGACCCGGACGGCTTCGATCAGGCCGCGGGTGGAGCCTCGGCGGGACAGGCCGGGGATGATCGTCAGCTGCAGCGTGCCGATCACCTCATCGTTGCGATCGGCAACCATCAGCAACTGGTTGGGATCACCATCGATCTGCTCGAAGGCGGCCAGGTACGGCGTGAGATCGTCGAGGGACTCGCGGGTGGCGCCGAGCTGGTCGTCGGCGATCATCGCGACGATCGGGCCGACATCGGCGGCGGTGGCGCGGCGGATCACGGTTTCGGGCATGGTCGCAGCATCTCAAACTTATGCAAACACTTTTCCTAGGGGGACCCGCCGTACCGGGCTGTTTGCCCTGCGCAACCAAGGGTACGAGTGATACTGGACACCACTGCATCCGCCCGTGTGCCGGGGTCGTGTGCAGTGCTGCGCGACAGCGGATGCGGGCCAAGTCGGAAGGAAGTCCCGATGTCCGCATTAGCGATCGACTTCACCGGGCCGTTCGAAGATGCCTTCAGCAAATTGCTGTCGTTCATCCCGAACCTGCTCGGCGGTCTGGTCATCCTGGTGGTCGGCTACTTCGTAGCCAAAGTGCTCGGCAAACTCGTCGGCAAGCTCCTCGGCCGGGTCGGCTTCGACCACTGGATGGAAAGAGCCGGCGTCTCCGGTGTGCTGCAACGGTCGGGCACGGGGCTGACCGCTTCGGCGATGCTGGGCAAGGTCGTGTTCTGGTTCGTGTTCCTGATCAGCTTCACGATGTTCGCCTCCGCACTCGGCGTGCCGGAGATCTCGAACTTCATGAGCAACATGCTCGGCTACATCCCGCGGATCTTCGCCGCGATCGTGATCATCTGCCTGGCGGCGCTGTTCGCGAACTTCCTGGCCGCGATCATCCGCGGTGCCACCGGCAACGAAACGCTCGCCAAGGTGGGCAAGTACGCGATCCTCGTGTACGCCGCGTTCGCCGCGCTGACCCAGCTCGGTATCGCGGTTCAGTTGACCGGCAACACGCTGCTGATCGTGCTCGCCGGCGCCGCGCTCGCCCTCGGTCTTGCTTTCGGCCTCGGGGGCCGCGAGATGGCCGGCCGCGCATTGGCCAACCTGTTCGACCGCGAGAAGATGATGAAGCCGACCGCGGACCAGAGCCCGATGAGCGGTACGCCGTCGTACCCGGCTCAAGGCGGCTACGACAACGGCTATCAGCAGCCCATGCCGCCCCAGCAGCCCCCGGCCGCACACAGCGCCGGTTACTCCAACGGGACCCAGCCCACCGGTAACTGGCAGTCGGGGCAGTAAATCCGCAGTAGTTCTCCTCAAGGCGGGCGGCGATCCTACCGGGTTGCCGCCCGTCCCTTGTCAGCTCTCCGAGGCGTCAGGCCCGGCTTCGCGAACGTCCTCGACCTTCCGCATCGCTTCGCGGAGGTCGGACAGCCAGGTTTCGCTGTGCTGGGCGACCAGTTTGACGCACCAGCCGAGGGCGTCGCTGCGGGAGCGGGCTACGCCGGCGTCGACGAGGGTGTCGAGGACCTGGCGTTCGGGCTGGCGGAGGCGGGTCATCACCGGCGCGGACAGTGAGGTGAAGATGGTCCTGGTCTCGCCACAGCGGACGCCCCAGGCGACCTTGCGGCGGGTGGCGTGCTCGAGCTCGCGGGCGATCTCTATCCGGTGGTCGCGGGTGTCCTCGCGGAACTGCTTCACCCGGCCCGCCTCGGCGGAGGAGCGCTCGGCGTCGCTCACGTCCTTGCTCTGCTCGGGTGCGGGGATCCGGCCGACGATCAGGATCTCGTCCCGGTCGATCGACAGCTCGGTCTCACCCTCGAACCAGTCGCCCGGCAACCGCCCGGTCAGCCAGCCCCGCACCTTCTCCTGCTCAGTCTGTGTACTCATGTAATCATGATTACACCTCAACGGGACGAGCTCAAGCAATCAGCGGTACTGCACCGTGTACGCCGCGTGCGCGTCGCCTTGGGACAGCCCGATGTTCGAAACACCGATCACCAGCGTGTGCTTGGTGACGTCGTTCCGGTACGTCACGTACGTCGTACCGGCCGCGCCTTCGGTGGAGATGCGCGTCCAGTGCGCTCCGCCCTTCGCGGCGACCTTGTGCAGCTGTGCGGCCGCGGTCGGCGTCGCGTAGTACGCAGTCCACTTCGTGTCGCCGCGTCCCCAGGCCCGAACCAGATTGTCCGACCATTGGACCGCGTTCCAGGCCTGCGGCTCGCCGCTGAACTTCGCGGTGTACGCCGCGTGCCAGCCGTTCGCCGCGCGCAGACCGACGTTCTGTACGCCGATCGTGAGGTTCCCGCCGCGAGCGTCGTCGTGGTACGTCACGTAGATCGTCCCTGCGGCGCCTTCGGTCGAGACCCGGCGCCAGTGGATGCCGCCAGGCAACGCCTGTCCGTAGAGCGTGCGGGTGACGGCCGTCGACGCGTAGCAGTTGGCGGTTGCGGTCGCACCGCTGCCCCACGCCCGCACCAAGCGGTCGGCGTAGGCCGCCGCGGAGATGTTCGTCGCAGACGCAAGCCGGCTACAGCTGGCCGTCGTCGTGGTTGCGGTGGCCGGCGCTCCGGCCGCGGTGAGAACGAATGGCGCGCTCACCGCGAGTGCCGTCGTACCGCCCAGACCTATGATCCTTCGAATCATCATCGACCTCCCGAGTGGATGTGGTCCTACTCGTGGGACGCCACATCACACGCGGGAGTTTGCATTACTGGCCAATGAAACAGGGCTGCAATGTGTCAAGCAGCCGGTGGCGGCGCAAAGGCTGCGCGTAACCGCTCCTGTGCACTTGCCCCAGCAGCCGTATGGTCCAGACCGAGCAACGCTGCACCTACTACCGGCGGTACGTCGACCACACGCGGGACCGCCTTCGGAGCAACCTCGGCGAGCAGACGCGTGACGCGGTCGAGCAGAACGGAGTGTCCCGCGGTCAGAACGCCACCGCCGAGTACGACGGTGACGTGCTCGCCCAGCAGTTCGAGCCGCCGCAGCGCGCTGACTGCCATCGCGACGATCTCCTCGGCCTGTTGCTGAATGATGCCCAAGGCAACAGTGTCGCCGGCGGCCGCGACCTGGAACAGCACGGGCCCGGCCTCCAGTTGCCGCTCGGCCGGGATGTCGCCGAAGTGGAACGCCTCGATCAGCGCGGCCAGCGACGGCATCCCGTAGTGCATCGGGAGCGCGGTGAGCAGTGCGGTCGCCGGACCGCGGCCGTCCTCTGCGCGCGACGCCGACCAGAACGCCTCTTCGGCCAGCTGCGCACCACCGCCCCAGTCGCCGGTCAGCTTGCCCAGCGCCGTGAAGCGAGCGGTCCGTCCGTCCGGCAACATCCCGGAGCAGTTGATCCCCGCACCGCACACCACTGCCACACCACGCGGTTCGTCTACTCCGGAACGCAGCAGCGCGAACGTGTCGTTGGTGACGTACACCGACTCCGCCCAGCCGCACTCCTCGAAGACAGTGGTCAACTGCTCGACTTCGATCGGCAGGTCGGCGTTCGCCAGGCACGCCGAGATCTGCTGCACCAGAGGTACGTCGCCGAGGCGCAGTCCGGCTTCTGCAGCGGCTGCCCGCACCAGCGGCTCCAGTCCGGCCACTGCAGCGACAGACCCTAGCTTCTGCGGCTCGAATCCGCCGCCACGCGCCGTACCGAGCACTGTCCCGTCTGCGGCGACCAGTGCGACGTCGGTCTTGCTGTTGCCGGCGTCGAAGGCGAGGACTCCGCCCGGGACTAGCGCGCCCACGGAAGGTACGCCTTGTTGTGCGCAAGCAGCTTGTCGGTCAGCTCTTGTGCGAGCGAGATCTGCCCGACCAGAGGATGTGCCAGCAGTGCCCGGAACACGCGCTCGGATCCACCCTTCACAGCGGCCTCCAGCGCCAGGTCCTCGTACGCCGTGACGTGCGCGACCAGTCCGGCGTACAAAGGCTCCAGGGGGGCGACGGGCTCCGGCGTCGTTCCCTCTGCGCCGACTGTGGCAGGCACCTCGATGACAGCATCGTCAGCGAGGAAGGGGAACGTGCCGTTGTTGAGGGTGTTCACCACCTGCACGTCGCCGGTGTTGTTGAGCAGTGACGACGCCAGTGCGACAGCGGCCTCGGAGTAGTACGCGCCGCCGCGCTTCTCGAGCAGTGCGGGCTTCTCGTCGAGCTTCGGGTCGGCGTACATGTCCAGCAGCTCTTTCTCGAGAGCTGCGACCTCTGCGGCGCGAGAAGGCTTGGTGAGCAGCTCTTTCACCACTGCGTCGTGCGCGTAGTAGTAACGCAGGTAGTACGACGGCACAACGCCCAGCTCGCGTACGACGTCGGCCGGCAGGATCAGGTCCTCGGACAGCTCGTCCAGGTGCTCGGCGAGCAGCTTCGGCAGCATGTCCTCGCCGTTGACGCGGACCGCGCGCTCCCAGGTCAGGTGGTTCAACCCCACGTGGTCCAGCGACACCTCTTCCGGCGTGACTCCGAGCATGGCGGCGAACCGACGCTGGAACCCGATCGCCACGTTGCACAGCCCGACGGCCTTGTGCCCGTGCGACAACAACGCACGGGTCACGATCCCCACCGGGTTGGTGAAGTCGATGATCCAGGCGTCCGGATTGGTACGCCGTACTCGCTCTGCGATGTCCAGCACGACCGGCACGGTCCGCAGCGCCTTCGCGAGACCACCGGCGCCCGTTGTCTCCTGGCCGACACAGCCGCACTCCAGCGGCCACGTCTCGTCCTCGTTACGCGCAGCCTGCCCGCCGACGCGCAGCTGAAGCAGTACGGCGTCCGCGCCCTCGATACCCGCGTCCAGATCGGATGTGGTGATCACGCGGCCGGCATGCCCTTGTTTTGCGAAGATCCGGCGGGCCAGGCCGCCGACCAGCTCGAGCCGGTCCGCCGCCGGGTCGACCAGCACCAGCTCCGAGACCGGCAACGTGTCCCGCAACCGGGCGAAGCCGTCGACGAGCTCGGGCGTGTAGGTGGACCCGCCACCAACGACTGTGAGTTTCATGCTGTGGCTCCTAGGTGACAGGTGGACCGGCGGTGTCGAAGACCTCGTCGCGGGTCGTGCTCAGTGCGGACTGCAGTGCTCCGGAGAGCACGGGATCGGTGCTGATCGCGGTCATCAGCAGCTGCGGCCGCGGTACGGCCAAATCGGCGAGCTCGTCCTGGACGAGGCCGCGCAGACGTTCGCCACCTGCGGTGATGACACCGCCGGCGAGCACGATCAGCTCCGGGTCGACGACTGCGACGACCGCGGCCAGACCGACGGCCAGCCGGTGCGCGAACTCCTTCAGTACGGCGTCGCCCGCGCCCTCGGTCTGCAGCGCGGCCGCGATCGCGGCTTCCGCCGTACGTGCCTTGAGGCCGTGTTCGCGGGCGAGCTCCAGGACCGGCTCGCCACCGGCGAGCTCCTGGAAACCGCCGGCGTTGTTGCGCCCGACGTTGCGGACCAGCGGCGTACCCGGGAGCGGCAGGAACGCCACCTCACCCGCGCCGCCGGTCGCACCGCGGTGCAGGCGGCCGTTGATCACGATCGCGGCGCCGATGCCTTCCTCGCCCCAGAGCAGCACGAAGTTGTCGTGCTCGCGGGCGTGGCCGATGCGCTGCTCGGCGATCGCGGCCAGGTTGACGTCGTTCTCGACCTCCAGCGGTACGGCGATCGCGGCGGCCAGCTCCTCGAGCAGGTGCGGCGCGTGCCAGCCGGGTAGGTGGGTCGCGTACCGCAGCCGGCCGGTCGTCGGGTCGAAGCCGCCCGGCGTACCGATCGAGACCCGGTGCAGGCGTTCGCGATTCAGGCCCGCCTCGCCGGCTGCGCCCTCGATCGCCTTGACCACCCGGTCGACGGTGCCCTTGGCGCTGCGGCCCGGCGTGGCCAGCTCGTACTCGCCGACCACCTTGCCGGTCAGGTCCGCGACGGCCGCCCGGATCCGGGCCGGTGTGACGTCGAGGCCCGCGACGTACGCGATGCCGCCGTTGATCTCGTACAGCTGCGCGTTCGGGCCGGGACGGCCTGCCGTGGTGCCGCTCGGGCGGACCAGATGGGCAGCCTCCAGCCGCGCGAGCAGTTGGGACGCAGTCGGCTTGGACAGACCGGTCAGGTTGCCCAGCGTGGTGCGGGAGAGCGGTCCCTGGCTGAGTAGCAGATCCAGGGCGGCGCGGTCGTTCATCGCGCGCAGCAGGCGCGGCGTTCCGGGTGTTGTTGCCATGAGCCAACCCTGCCTCCCTTCGCCGCCCGCGGGTACTCGCCGCGCTGAATATGCGAACTGTTAGGAAAGTTTCCTATTAACGCGAGACCGTACGGCGGACTTCGTCGGGTGTCAATCGGCGGCCCTCGGTTAGGGTTGCCTAACTATGTCCACTGGGGAGTTGTTGAGGCGGGCGGTCCGGCGGCATCGGGGCAGGATGATCGCGGGCGTGCTGGTGCTGTCGTTGCATCAGGCGACCGAAGCGGCCGTGCCGGTGGCGATCGGTGTGTTCGTGGATCGCGCCGTGTCGACAGGACGCGTCGAGCCGCTGCTGTGGTGTGTGCTGATGATGGTCGTGCTGTTCGCCGTACTGTCGAACGCTTGGAAGACCGGTGCGCGGCAGGTCGTGTGGGCGATCGAGTACGAGACACACCTGCTCCGGCTGGAGATCGCGCAGCGGGTGCTGGACCCACGCGGTCACCGCACCGGGCTGCGGTCCGGTGAGCTGCTGTCGATCGCTACGTCGGACGCCGAGAAGGCCGCACTGGTGGGCGGTTTCAAGGGGTCGTTGCAACACCGCCTTGGTTTCTAGGTGGTGAGTAGATCACGCAAACGCTCGGCTGGGGTGTCCCAGTCGAGCGTT
>NZ_SHKR01000014.1 GCF_004217145.1 Kribbella rubisoli
CCGAGCACCGGACGGACCAATTTGCAGTCAACCCAGCAGGGCGACAGTCGGCGGACGAGCCACGGCGCCCAGAGCCCAACCATCATTAATGTCGGCGGGACCCGGCAAGATGGTCAGCGTGAAGAAGACCAGCGCGTTGAGCCGGTTCTCGCCCGCGACCCGGGCGTGGTTCGGCGACGTCTTCGAGGCGGCCACCCCGGCCCAGCTCGAGGCGTGGGACGCCATCACCGCGGGCCGGGACGCGCTGGTGGTCGCCCCGACGGGTTCAGGCAAGACGCTGGCAGCTTTCCTCTGGGCGCTCGATCGCCTGGCCACGACGCCGCCGCCGGACGATCCGAAGCTGCGCTGCCGAGTGCTGTATGTATCGCCGCTGAAGGCGCTGGCGGTCGACGTCGAGCGCAACCTCCGCGCGCCGCTGATCGGCATCCGGGAGACTGCTCGCCGGCTCGGTGAAGCGCCGATCGACGTCGAGGTCGCGGTGCGTTCGGGTGACACGCCGGCCAACGAGCGACGACGGTTCGCCACCCGGCCTTCCGACGTACTGATCACCACTCCCGAATCACTGTTCTTGTTACTGACCTCGCAGGGCAGGGAGTCGCTGCGCGGCGTTGAGACAGTCATCGTCGACGAGGTTCACGCGGTCGCCGGGACCAAGCGGGGCGCCCACTTGGCGCTCACACTCGAGCGCCTCGACACGTTATTGCCGAAGCCTGCGCAGCGGATCGGTCTCTCCGCGACTGTGCGACCGGTGGAGGAGGTCGCCCGATTCCTTGGTGGCGAGCGGCCGGTGACTGTGGTGCAGCCCAAGTTCACCAAGCAGTGGGATCTGAGCGTCGTCGTTCCCGTCGAGGACATGGCCGAGCTGGCCGCGACAGAGGTTGAGACCTCCGGATCCGCGGCCGGTCCGCAGCAGCATGCGTCGATCTGGCCGCATGTCGAAGAGCACGTCTTCGATCTGATCTCGCAGCACAAGTCGACGATCGTCTTCTCCAATTCGCGGCGGCTGGCTGAGCGACTGACCGCGCGGCTCAACGAGATCGCGGCGGAGCGGGCCGAGCTGGAATTGCCTGAGTTGGGCTCACCGGCTCAAGTGATGGCCCAGTCCGGCGGATCGCTCGCGGCGCCTCCCTTGATCGCGCGAGCGCATCACGGCTCGGTCAGCAAAGAGCAGAGAGCGCTGATCGAGGCGGATCTGAAGTCGGGTCGGTTGCCTTGTGTGGTCGCGACGAGCAGCCTCGAGCTCGGCATCGACATGGGCGCCGTCGATCTAGTCATCCAGGTCGAGGCGCCGCCGTCCGTCGCGAGCGGATTGCAGCGCGTGGGTCGTGCGGGCCATCAGGTTGGAGCGGTGTCGCGCGGCGTGCTGTTCCCGAAGTTCCGTGGCGATCTGATCGATACGGCCGTCGTCGTGCAGCGGATGCGCGACGGGATGATCGAGAGCCTGCACATCCCGGCCAACCCGCTCGACGTGCTGGCTCAACAGATCGTGTCGATCGTCGCCCTCGATTCGGTGGACGTCGACGAACTGTTCGCTCTGGTACGCCGCTGTGCACCGTTCGCCACGTTGCCACGATCGGCGTACGACGGGGTGCTCGACATGCTCTCGGGTCGGTACCCGTCGGACGAGTTCGCGGAGCTGCGGCCGCGGATCGTGTTCGACCGGGTCAGTGGCGAGATCTCCGGCCGACCGGGTGCGCAGCGACTTGCGGTGACGAGCGGCGGGACGATCCCGGACCGTGGTCTGTTCGGAGTGTTCCTGGTCGGTGAGTCGACGAACCATCGAGTCGGCGAGCTCGACGAGGAGATGGTGTACGAGTCGCGCGTCGGCGACGTCTTCACGCTCGGTGCGTCGAGCTGGCGGATCGAGGACATCACCCACGATCGGGTGCTCGTCTCCCCCGCGCCGGGTCAGCCGGGCAGATTGCCGTTCTGGAAGGGCGATGCGGTGGGGCGGCCGGCCGAGCTTGGTGCGGCGACCGGTGCGTTCGTTCGCAAGATGGCGTCGTTGCCTGCCACCAAGGCGATCGAGAGTGCGCGGACCGCGGGCCTGGACGAATACGCCGCGAACAACCTCGTGTCGTATCTCGCCGAGCAGCGGGTCGCGACGAGCCGCGTGCCGGACGACGTGACGATTGTTGTCGAGCGATTCCGCGATGAGCTGGGCGACTGGCGGGTCTGCGTGCATTCGCCGTACGGCGGTCAGGTGCACGGCCCGTGGGCGCTTGCGATCGCAGCGAGGCTCCGGGATCGGTATGGGATGGACGCACAGTCGGTCTCGGGCGACGACGGGATCGTGCTGCGGCTGCCCGAGACGGACGAGGCGCCGCCGGGTGCGGATCTGGTGCTGTTCGATCCGCAGGACATCGAGGATCTGGTGACCACCGAGGTCGGCGGGTCGGCATTGTTCGCGGCGCGGTTCCGGGAGTGTGCCGCGCGGGCGTTGTTGTTGCCGCGGCGTAATCCGGGGCGGCGATCACCGCTGTGGCAGCAGCGGCAGCGGGCGTCGCAACTGTTGAGTGTGGCGAGCAAGTTCGGGTCGTTCCCGATCGTCCTCGAGACGTTGCGCGAGGTGCTGCAGGACGTCTACGACCTGCCGGCGTTGAAGGATCTGCTGACCGGGATCAGCGAACGCAGGATCTCGGTCGTCGAGGTCGAGACGTCGGAAGCATCGCCGTTCGCGAAGTCCCTGCTCTTCGGCTATATAGGCGCCTTCATGTACGAGGGCGACAGTCCGCTCGCGGAGAAGCGCGCGGCCGCGCTGTCGCTCGATCAGAGCTTGCTGGCTGAGCTACTTGGGCGGACCGAACTGCGCGAGCTGCTCGACGCCGAGGTCGTGCTGCGCACCGAGGCCGAGCTGCAGCGACTGGCCGAGGATCGTCGAGCGCGTGACGCCGAAGGGCTGTTCGACGTACTGCGGATGATCGGTCCGCTGTCGTTGCCGGAGGCAACACAGCGATGTGTCGACGGTTCTGATGCCGAGTCTTGGTTGACCTCGTTGGCGGCCGCTCGCCGGGTGGTGCGAGTGCGGATCGCGGGTGAGCATCGGTGGGCAGTTGTCGAGGACGTGGCGCGATTGCGCGACGCGCTCGGCGTGCCACTGCCGCCTGGGGTCGCGGAGGCACACGCAGAGCCGGTCGCCGATCCGCTCGGCGATCTGGTGTCTCGCTATGCCCGAACGCACGGGCCGTTCCGGGCCATCGATCTTGCGACGCATCTCGGCATCGGGGTTGCCGTCGTCAGCGAAGCGTTGCGGCGGCTGGGTGCGGCTGGACGAGTCGTCGAAGGCGAGTTCTTACCGGGCGGGATCGCGCTCGAGTGGTGTGACAGCGAGGTCCTCCGACTGTTGCGGCGGCGATCTCTTGCTGCACTGCGCAAGGAGGTCGAGCCGGTTGATCCGTCAGCGCTGGCACGGTTCCTGCCTGCATGGCAAGGGATCACGAGCAGCCGAGGCCGCGGGTACGACGTACTGCTCGGAGCAATCGAGCAACTCGCCGGATGTGCGGTGCCGGCGTCCGCGTTGGAGTCGATCGTGCTGCCCTCGCGCGTGCCTGGGTATCAGCCGTCGATGCTGGACGAGCTGACGGCGACCGGTGAAGTGGTGTGGGCCGGATCGGGTTCGTTGCCGGGGACAGACGGTTGGGTGTCGCTTCATCTCGCGGACAACTGCGACCTGACGTTGCCCGATCCTGATCCTGATCTCGAGCTAAGTGAGACGCACCAGTCCGTGCTCGACGCTTTGTCGGGCGGCGGCGCGTTCTTCTTCCGGCAGTTGAGCGATGCGGTTGGATCCGCGTCCGGAGTAGCGGACGACGAGACGTTGGTCAGCATTCTCTGGGATCTCGTCTGGGCCGGGTATCTGACCAACGACACCCTCACGCCTGTTCGGTCGCTCGTCGGCGGTGGGCGAGGCAGTCATAGAACACGTCGTACGACGCCACGCGCGCGGCCCGGTCGTCCGATGCGTCCCGGGCGGCCGTCGATGCCCGCGCGGAGTGGTCCACCGACGGCAGGTGGGCGATGGTCGTTGCTTCCGGAGCGCAGTTCGGACACGACCCGACGAGCGCATGCGGCAGCGGAGACGCTGCTGGATCGCTATGGGATCGTCACGCGCGGGTCGGTGATCACCGAGCGGACGCCCGGCGGGTTCGCCGCCGTTTACAAGGTGCTGAGCGCGTTCGAGGAGTCCGGGCGGTGCCGGCGCGGGTACTTCGTTGCCGGGCTCGGGGCCGCGCAGTTCGCCTTGCCCGGGGCCGTCGACCGGTTGCGCGCGCTCGCGGAGCTTCCGTCGGCAGCTCCACCAGGGTCTGACGGTCCATTTGGTCCGGCTGGACGATTCGGGCCGGGTGGTGCCCGGCCGGGCGGTGGTGGCCGTGGCCGCAAGGACGAGGAGCTCAACGCGCGAGCCGTCGTACTCGCGGCTTCTGATCCGGCGAATCCGTACGGTGCTGCCTTGCCGTGGCCCGAGCGCGAGAGCGCCGGCGGTCATCGCCCTGGCCGGAAGGCTGGTGCGTTGGTCGTGATGGTCGACGGGCAATTGATCGTGTACGTCGAGCGTGGCGGACGGACTGTGCTGAGCTTTACCGAGGATGCTGACCTGCTCCAGCCGGCGGTTGATGCGCTGGCGCTGTCGATACGAGATGGTCAGCTCGGCAAGCTGAGTGTCGAGACGGCCGATGGTGAGCAGGTGCGGCACACAGCGTTCGGCGATGCGCTGGCCAAGGCCGGCTTCCATGCGACGCCACGCGGTCTCCGTCTGCGGGCTTGATATCGGGAGCGATCGGTCATGCCCGAAGGAGACACCGTCTGGCGAGCCTGCAAGCGGCTGAACCAGGCGCTCGCAGGACAGGAGCTCGTGCGTACCGACTTCCGCGTGCCATCGCTCGCGACGACTGACCTGACCGGGCGGACGATGCTCGAAGTCGTTGCGCGCGGCAAGCACATCCTGATGCGTCTCTCGGGTGGATTGACGCTGCACAGTCATTTCCGGATGGACGGCAGTTGGCATCTGTACCGGCCGGGTGAGCGATGGCACGGCGGGCCTGATCATCAGATCCGCGTGGTCCTCGAAACCGCACCGTGGACGGCTGTCGGTTATCGGCTCCCGGTCCTGGACCTCGTCGCGACCGACGACGAGGACAGCGTGGTCGGGCATCTCGGACCTGATCTGCTGTCACCCTCATTCGACCGTGCACTCGCGATCGCGAATGTCGAGTCCTCTCCCGGACGGACGGTCAGCGAGGCGCTACTCGACCAGCGGAACCTCGCCGGAATCGGCAACTTCTACCGCACCGAGGTCTGCTTCCTCCTCGGTCTGCACCCTTGGCGTCCGATCTCGGCAGTCGATGTTCCCGCCGCCGTCGACCTCAGCCGGAGGCTGCTGAAAGCCAACGTCCGCAACGGCACTCAAGTCAGCACCGGCGTCGACCGGCCCGGGCAACGCTCGTGGGTGTTCGAACGCGCCGGCAAACCCTGCCACCGCTGCGGTACGACGATCCTGACCGCGCAACTGGGCGAACCGACCCGTGAACGGGTCACGTACTGGTGCCCGGCCTGCCAACCCGAGAGCTGACCGGCCAGAACTGGCCTGTGGACAACGCCGGCGGCGGACAAGAACGCGGATATCTTCTCTGATGCATCGAACAAATGTTCGATCGAGAGGAGAAGGTGATGTGCGACCGGTGCGGCGGTGTGAGCGACGAGCAGATCTCGCGACAGATCGAGGACAACATCCGGACCTTTGGCTGGACGATGCAGTACGTCGAGGGCGACGGCGCCCGCAATCCAGCCTTCGGGTACACGCTGGGGCTCAGCCTGTACCTGCATCCGGAGATCATCGTCTTCGATCCCGAGCCGTGCTGGGCCTATCTCGGGCTGAAACCACTCGCGTGGGCGGTGATGGGCGGCGCGGTGTTCGACGAGGGCGACGACCTGTCCGGCTTCTTCCCGCCTCCGGAGACGGCCCAGCTTCTCCGGTTTCCCGACTCGATCCACCACCTCTACACGGCGAACCAGATGTTCCGGCAGCCGGGCGACCCGCCGTTGCCTGCGCTACAACTGGTCTGGCCCACGCGCGTGGCATTGATCCAGCCGTCCGGCAGCAGCCCGACTCCGGACGGGAGCGGGCAATGACGAGGGGCTCAGGCCGCGGAGGCCACTACCTCGGTCTCGATGGTCGGGTGCGCCAGCACCAGAGCCTCTTCGCGGGCCAGATCCTCGCTCACCTCGGCGAAGACCATCGACAGCGGCACGTCGAGCGCCGTACAGATAGCTGCCAGCAGCTCGCTGGAGGCTTCCTTCTGGCCGCGCTCGACCTCGGAGAGGTAACCGAGGCTGACGCGGGCGTCAGCGGACACCTCGCGGAGAGTGCGCCCCTGGCGCAGCCGCTTACGCCGCAGCACGTCGCCCAGCAGGCCACGAACCAGCACCATGAGGTTTCTCCCTTCCGCCTGTCCGGCCGTGTCTACTCGCACGGTAGCTCGACCGTAGGAACCAACGGTACCTGTTGCTGGGTCACTACCCCTCGCAATGTCCACCTTCGGTGCGCCGCGCCAGTCTGCCTTACCTGTCACCATGCTGGTCCCAACACCCCGTTCAGTCGAGTTCTTCCGCAACAACGGCGGCTCCGAGTTCGAGGACGGCCTGCACGCTCCCCCGGCGTACTGCCGCTCGGTCACCGGACAACTGCAGCTTGCGCACCTGCACGGACCCCGGTCCGGCCGCGGCGACGTACACCGTGCCGGCCTCGATACCCGCCTGCGGGTCCGGACCGGCCACACCGGTCGTGGCGAGCCCGTAGTCCGCCTCCAGACGCTCCCGTACGCCGGTGGCCAATGCAGCAGCCGTGTCCGCATGGACCGGGCCTACAGCAGCCAGCAGGTCCTCAGGCACACCGGCGAGCTTGGCCTTCAGATCGGTCGCATAGACGACCACGCCGCCCCGATACACAGCCGACACCCCCGGCACATCCGTCAGAACCGCCCCGACCATCCCACCTGTCAACGACTCAGCGGTGGCAAGCGTCACGCGACGCTCCATCAATAGACCGACCAACTGCCCGACCGCTGCCTCAAGCTCGTCCTCGGCCACTCGAAACCTCCCGCGCTCGATCTGTACACATCGCATTGTTGAACAGGAACCACCCGACTGCGCTGGATCCGCCTCCGCGGCGGGTGACTGCAACGGGTGTGGCGTCGGACTACGAATCCGCCAACCACGCCAGCATCTGACCACGCAACCAGCAGCGGCCTACGCCTTCAGCCTGCAGGGTCGAATGGTTGAAGACGGCGAGGCCGATGATGCTGTGGCCAGATGCAGGACGGTCGCCGAACGTCGGGATCGCCGGCGCGACTCCAACACCTTCCACCGATACCCACGCGATCGGCCGGTTCGTCGCCGCTGCGTCGAGACACTGCAGGAAGCGCAGGCGGCTCTCAAGCGGGAGGTCCGAGAGTGCCCACGTCGTGGTGACCACGGGCAGCGCGTCTGCAGGCACTCGAGCGAGCGCTTCGGGCAGGAGGTCGACCTTGTCGCCTTGCATCAAGATCGGAGGCGCCGACGCAGCCAACTCCAGCTCACCTTCGAGCCTTGTGATCAGCTCCGGTTGGTCGGGCGGCACACAAGCACGCAGCCACTGGGCCTCGTCTGCGTCCCGGGTATCAATCGGCTGGAGGTCGATGCCGATCCGCGCAACGACCTCGGGCATCGCGTACGTCGGGATGGGCCGGTCCCCCACGACCGACGCCGACGCCTGAACGGGAGACGACGGGTCGCCCAGCGTTTGCCCATTGCCGTAGTTGATGCCGGCGCGTTCGACGTTCAGGTTGAACCCCGCCGGGCTACCCACGTCGATCAGCCCGATCGCGCCGGCACCCGCCCTCCGCGCGACCTCGGCAATCGCCGGGTACAACACCGCGTGGTTGCCTAGCACGTTCGGCCGCACCTTCCGCTGCCCGACAACCGCCACCACCGCGTCCGTCATCCCCACCAGCGTCCGAACCGCAGCATCCACGGCCAGATCCCCGTACGCGGCTACATCGGCGCTCGCGGCTGCGGTCGAAGCGGCGGGTGATGTCGAAGCGGCGGTTGTTGTTGAGGTGGTGGCGGCTTTGTAGGTGGTGGCGAGGGTTGGGGACTGGTTGGTGAGGGCCAGGTGGTGGAGGGCGGCGAGGATGAGGAGCGGGTTTCGCTTGCGGGTGGGGGCGGTCTCGATTGCGTGGAGGGCTTCAGGAGACTCGCTCATGGCGCGGGCGATGCGCTCGTACAGGGGCGAGATCTTGGGGGCGTCGACCTCGGCGAACCGGCGGTACGTCTGAGCGAGTTTGCTGTTCTTGCTCGTAGCACTTGCGGTTCCAGCACTCGGCCTCGGCACCCTCGCGAGTCTAGTCACCGGACCGTCCACGCGACCCGACGTACGAGACTGGAGTTATGGGAGGGGGCGTTTGGCGGCGGCGCGGAGGCGGAGGGCTCGGCCTACGTAGTCGAGGCCGGTGATGATGGTGACGAGTACGGCGGCGGCCATGATCGTGATGGCGGTCCAGTGGAGGATTTTCAGGTCCTGCCACGGGAGGAGGTACAGGCCTAGGGCGATCGCCTGGAGGACAGTCTTGAGCTTGCCGCCGCGGCTGGCGGGCATGACGCCGTGGCGGATCACCCAGAAGCGGAGGGCGGTGACGCCCCACTCGCGGACCATCACGACGATGGTGACCCACCACGGGAGTTCGCCGAGGTACGAGAGTCCTAGGAAGGCTGCTCCGGTGAGGGCTTTGTCGGCGATGGGGTCGGCGATCTTGCCGAAGTTGGTGACGAGGTTCCAGCGGCGGGCGATGTCGCCGTCGAAGCGGTCGGTGACGATCGCGACGACGAACGCGGCGGTGGCGAGCAGGCGGTTGCTGTCGGTGTGACCGCCTTCGCGGAGCAGGAGCCAGACGAACAGCGGTACGAGGACCAGCCGTAGGACCGTGAGCGCGTTGGGCACGTTCCAGGCGCTGGGCGCGTGGAGGTGGCCGCCTGCTGCGCGCGGTGCCGGGTTCGTCGGCGGGTTGGTCACGCGGTCAGGTTAGCTGCCGGACGGGCGTCCGGGGTGCTCACGAGCGCGGCGAACTCGGCGATCAGGTCGACACCGTCGCTCGCCACCACCTTCGCAGACACCAGATCGCCGACCCGCACCCCGTCCGGGAGCCCGGTCACCGTCGTCGATCCATCCACCTCAGGCCCCTGATGCGCAGCCCGCCCCTCACCAGTCCGCCCAGCCTCAGACCAGCCACCCTCGTCGAGCTCGGCGTCGTCCAGCTCGGTCTCATCCAGGTCGGTCTCATCCAGGTCGTCCTCATCCGACTCGGCGTCGAGTGAATCGGTGGATTCGATGAGGACTTCGAGGAGTTCGCCGATGCGGGATTCGGCTCGGGCGGAGGTTAGGTCTTCGGCTAGGCGGGTTACTCGGTCGAGGCGGGCGGCGATGGTGTCTTCGTCGAGTTTGCCGTCGTACGTTTCGGCTTCGGTGCCGTCTTCGTCGGAGTATCCGAAGACGCCGATCGCGTCCAGGCCGGCGCGGGACAGGAAGTCGCAGAGGATGTCGACGTCTTCCTCGGTCTCGCCCGGGAAGCCGACGATGACGTTGCTGCGGATGCCGGCCGTCGGGACGGTGGCGCGGACCTGGGCGATCAGTTCGAGGAAGCGCTCGGAGTCGCCGAAGCGGCGCATGCGGCGGAGCAGCGGGCCGGAGGCGTGCTGGAACGACAGGTCGAAGTACGGGACGACGCCGGGAGTGGCGGTCATCGCGCTGATCAGCGTCGGGCGCATCTCGGCGGGCTGGAGGTACGAGACGCGGACGCGGATGATGCCGGGGACCTGGGCGATCTCGCCGACCAGGGTCTCCAGGAGGCGGAGGTCGCCGAGGTCCTTGCCGTACGAGGTGGAGTTCTCGGAGACCAGGAAGAGTTCGCGTACGCCGGTCTCCGCGAGCCATTCGGCCTCACGGAGTACTTCGGCCGGGCGGCGGGACATGAACGCGCCGCGGAACATCGGGATCGCACAGAACGCGCAGCGACGGTCGCAGCCGGAGGCGAGCTTCAGCGGCGCCATCGGGCCGCCGTCGAGGCGCCGACGCATCACGCGGGGACCGCTGGCCGGAGCGGTCGCCAGGTCGGGGGCATCGATCTTCAGCTCTTCCGGTGTGCCGGTGACGAAGCGTCCCTTGAGTCCGCTGGTGGGCTGGTCGGAATCGGCGTTCACGGCGCCGTTGGTCGGCCTCAGCTGCTCGGGGATGTGGTCACCGAGCCGGGCCGCGTGGCCGGTGCCTCCCGCAGTCGGGGTCTCGCCGGCGGTGGGCTGGTCGCCGTGGCCGGGGACGGCTGGGGCGGGGGCTGAGTGGCGGTCTGCCGGGGCCAGCGGGAGGAGTTTGCGGCGGTCGCGGGGTACGTGGGGCTGATGCTTGTTGCCGGCGAGGATCGAGCGGAGGCGGTCCGAGATGTCGGTGTAGTCGTCGAAGCTCAGAACCGCGTCGGTCTCCGGGAGGGCGTCGGCGAGCTGGTCGCCATACCGTTCGGCGAGGCAGCCGACGGCGACGACGGCCTGCGTACGACCGGACTCCTTGTAGTCGGCGGCGGCCAGGAGCGTGTCGACGGAGTCCTTCTTCGCGGCCTCGACGAATCCGCAGGTGTTCACGACCACCGTGTCCGCCTCAGCGGCGTCGTCGACCAATCGGAAGCCACCGGCCTCGAGCCGGCCGGCCAGTTCCTCGGAGTCGACATCGTTGCGGGCACAGCCCAGCGTGACCAGGGCGACGGTGGTGGGTGGCGTATTCATCACCATGAGTATGACGCGCCGCGTAGTCCCCGGCCTAACTCGCCAACGCATCTCACAGCTCACCGCTGTGCGGCGAGAGGTCCGGCGGGCCGGGAGCTAGGAGGCTGCGGCGGTTTTGGTGAGGGTGCCGTTGGGGTGGGCGGTGAACTTCGTGAGGTTGGTGTTCAGGCGTTTGCCGTTGAGGACGACTACCAGGTTCTTCGGGCTGGTGACTGTTACGCGGATGTCGCCGGAACTGGTGACGGATTGCGCGATGCCGGGAGTCAGTCGGCCCTGGAAGAGGCGGCGATTCTTCTTGTCGCGGACCGTGAGGTAGGTGCCCTCGCCCTTGGCTGTCAGCGTCAGCGCGGTCTTCAGCGCGGGCGGCTTGGCGGTTGTCGGCTTCTTCGTCGGCTTGACGGTCGGCTGAGGCGTTGCCTTCGGGGTCGGCGTCGTGACCGTTGCCGTGGTGACAGCGGTCTTCGACGCATTCGCCTCGATGTCGCTGGGCAGCGTGAACAGCCGCACCATCCCCCAGCCCATCAGGATGACGAGGATCGCGCCGACCACGATGGCCCAGCGCGGCCGGGCGGGACGGAGCGTCGGGCCCTTGGCCGCGGCGCGTTCCTCGCGGCGGGACTTCTCCTCCTCGACGGCGTGTTCGGCGTCGAAGCTGGCGATCAACGGAGCGGGGTCGGCCTTCACCACACGGGCGATGGAGCGGATGTGCCCACGGGCGTAGAAGTTCCCGCCGCAGCGGGAGAAATCGTCGGCCTCCATGGCGATCAGCAGCCCGGTTCTGATCCGGGTCGCAGCGCTCAGCTGCTCGATCGTCATGTCGGCCCGCTCGCGGGCCGCCGTGAGATCGCTGCCGATACTCACGTCCTCACCATCCTCTCGTTCGTCCGATTGCCTGTGCGGACTGTACGGGTTGTCGACGTCACTCGTCGGACCGCCGACATCAAGTCAACGGCCTTGGTACGACGGGGTCACGCGCGAGTCAGAGTTGTTCCCTGACCGGGCATCTGGCATCCGCGAGCATGTGCAACGCCTGCACCACCGCCCCGTTCGACGGCCGTGCCGTCAACCCGAACGGTATCGCGAGTGAGGATCCCGTCAGTCGTCGGTTGGCATCAGTTGTCTTGCGGGTCGAGCTCGGCATCGCGCCGAGGATCGGCCCGGGATCCTGCAGATGTACGGCGATCCGCCCGTCGTCGAGCGGATGCCGGCGCTGCAGCACCGTCACCTCTTCGATGTCTTCCCACCGGGTGCCGATCCATTCGTTGCCGATCCGCAGCCGGATGCCGACGTCGTCGGCGACCAGCATCTCCCCCACCGTCAGAGCGCGGGCACACACCAGGGCGAGACCGGCGAACGCTGCCGCGGCGAGCCAGCGCAGGATGCCGGTCGGACTCGTGGACGCGGACGCGGCGAACCCGATCGCGACCAGCGCGGCGCCGACGGCGAGCCCGCCGTGCACCTTCTGGGAGCCCCGCACGGTGAACGGCACTGGCTCGGGGTCGACGTCGAAACGTTCCTGCCTGGGCAGTGCGCTCGCGGCGGTCACGATGTCACTCTCCTCGGAGGGTGGTGATGAAGTCCTCTAGGTCGTCAGGCTTGACCAGGACGTCCCTGGCCTTCGAACCTTCACTGGGACCGACGACGCCGCGGCTCTCCAGGATGTCCATCAGCCGGCCGGCCTTGGCGAAACCGACGCGGAGCTTACGCTGCAACATCGACGTCGAGCCGAACTGGGTGGAAACGATCAGCTCGGCAGCCTGCACCACCAGGTCGAGATCGTCGCCGATCTCGTCGTCGAGATCCTTGCTCGGACCAGCCACGACCGTGACGTCCTCGCGGTACGTCGGCTGGAGCTGCGTCTTGCAGTGCTCGACCACGGCGCGGATCTCGGCCTCGTCGACCCACGAGCCCTGGATACGCATCGGCTTGCTCGCGCCCATCGGCAGGAACAGCCCGTCACCTTGACCGACCAGCTTCTCCGCACCGGGCTGGTCGAGGATGACCCGGCTGTCGGCCAGCGAGGACGTCGCGAAAGCGAGCCGCGACGGCACGTTGGCCTTGATCAGGCCGGTGACGACGTCCACCGACGGTCGCTGGGTGGCGAGCACCAGGTGGATGCCGGCCGCACGCGCCAGCTGGGTGATCCGGACGATCGAGTCCTCGACGTCTCGCGGGGCGACCATCATCAGGTCGGCGAGCTCGTCGACGATCACCAGCAGATACGGGTACGGCGTGAGCACGCGCTCCGACCCCGGCGGCGGCTTCACCTTGCCGCCGCGGACCGCCTTGTTGAAGTCGTCGACGTGCCGGAACCCGAACGCCGCGAGGTCGTCGTACCGCATGTCCATCTCGCGGACGACCCACTGCAGCGCCTCGGCCGCCTTCTTGGCGTTGGTGATGATCGGGGTGATCAGGTGCGGGATGCCCTCGTAGTTGTTCAGCTCGACCCGCTTGGGGTCGACGAGGATCATCCGCACCTCGTCGGGCGTGGCGCGCATCAGGATCGACGTGATCAGCGAGTTGACGAACGACGACTTACCCGAGCCGGTCGCACCCGCGACCAGCAGGTGCGGCATCTTCGCCATGTTCGCGACGACGTAGCCGCCTTCGACGTCCTTGCCGAGGCCGGCCACCATCGGGTGGTGGTCGTTGCGCGCGGTCGCCGAACGGATCACGTCGCCGAGGCTGACGGTCTCCTTGTCGGTGTTCGGGATCTCGATACCGATCGCGGACTTGCCCGGGATCGGCGACAGGATCCGTACGTCGGCCGACGCGACCGCGTACGCGATGTTCTTCGACAGCGCGGTGACCTTCTCGACCTTCACCGCCGAGCCGAGCTCGACCTCGTAGCGCGTGACTGTCGGGCCGCGGGTGTAGCCGGTGACCTGGGCGTCGATGCCGAACTGCTCGAACACCTCCGTCAGCCGGTCGACGACCTGGTCGGACGCCTTGGTCCGGGCCTTGTGCACCGAGCCGGGCTTGAGCATTTGCCCGTCGGGCAGCGTGTAGGTGATGTCGCCGGACAGCCTCAACTGCTCGACGCGCTGCGGCAAGGGCTTGTGCGGTGGCGGCTCAGGCGGCGGTGCGGAGGACTTGCCAGGAGGTTCGAAGGCAGGCTCGGAGGCCGCAGCGGCATCGGCGCTGTCGACGTCGTATGCGTCTTCCTCCACCGGCTCGGCCTTCGCCTTGCGCCCGCGCTTGGAGATCTCGCGGCCCTCGAGCACCGGCGAGTCGTACGGCTTGACCGTCGGCTCACCGTCCTCGTCGAGCTCTAGCTCTGCCGCCTTCGCACGACGCTGCTTGCGCGTCAGCCGGACGGTGTCGTCGGTCGGCGCGGCCACCACGGACGGAGCGTCCTCCGGCAGCGCAGTACGTCCCATCAGTACGTCGAAGGCCGCGCGGAAGCGCAGCGGGATCGCGTACACCGGCGTTCCGGTGATGACCAGTGCGCCGAAGATCGAGAGCAGGACGAGCAGCGGGGCAGCGACGTACTGCGTGAGCAGGTCGGACAGGAACGACGAGATGAAGTATCCGATCGCACCGCCCGCGGCACTCAACGGGCCGTCGGCCGGGTTGCTGGGCCGGGGCAGACCGTTGGCGATGTGGATCAGGCCGAGTACGCCGAGGCAGACCGCGGTCCACCCGATCACCTGACGACCCGCAGGGCCGTTGTGGTCAGGGTGACGCAGCGTGCGGACAGCGATGAGCAGCAGCAGCAACGGCAGGGCCCAGCCGAGCATGCCGATGCTGCCACCGACAACCGTGCGTACGCCGTTGCCGACCGCGCCCGGCAGATCCCACCAGATCGCGGCAGCTACGACGACCGCCAGGCCGATCAGGAACAGGCCGGCGCCGTCACGGCGATGCTCCGGCTCGAGATCGCGGGCGCTGTGGCCGATCCCCCGCACCATGCTGCCGAGCAGATGGGCGATACCGATCCAGATCTTCACCACCCCGCGGCACAACGCGAGCATGGCGGCCGCGAACGGGCCTGGTCCGCTGTTCTTGGGCGTGCTGGTCCGCGCGGGGGATCCTCCTCCGCGCTTCGTGCTTTGCCCACGCTTCTGGGCGCCGGACGGACGGGAGCGTCCACCAGCAGCCGAACGAGCCGTGCTCGGCCGTTTGGCTGCCGACTTCTGCGCCCGCGCCGGGGAAGACGTGCGGGTCGCCATATTGCTCAGGCTACCCCGATAACCCCTTGAGTCCCACGTGTCACACGCCGATTACGCTGCCCCATCCGTAGCGTCACAGCGTGACCACGGGCCTCCGGAGGCGGAGCAGATGCCAGACCACGACGTACAGCGCGAGCGCGGCGAGTCCGCCGGAGACTAGACCGGAAAGCGCAAGGCGGACGGCCGTCTCGCCGCTCAAGTCGCCGTCAGCGCGGCTGATTTCGACGATTGCGCCGGTGGCGGCCATGAGGACGCCGAAGACGACCACTGCGTACCGAAGCCAGGGCGCGACGAGATCACGGGGAGTGACCGACGGCGGCGTACGGCGGTACCAGCGGTAGAGCCAGATGGACAGGACGACGCAGCCGCCGAGCGTGCTGACGTACTGGAGGATGCGGTTCACGTCCCAGGCCGGGGTCACCGCGGCGCGGAAGACGCCCGGGAAGTGGCGGACGAAGTAGCCGTCGCCATGGGTGAAGGAATCCCATACGACGTGGGTCATTGCGCCGAGGATCGCGGACACGACGGTCCAGAAGAGAACCCTGAAGGCGGGGGCGGCCGGCAGACGCGCAGCGAGCGCCGCGGGAGCTAGCACGGCCAGAGGGCGCCTGAGGACGAGGTTGTAGATCCCGAGCATCAGGAGCGCCAGGAGCGGATCCAGCCAGAGCGCCGACGTGAACTCGTGGGTGAGCGTCAGCGTGAAGTTGCCGCTGATGTACTGCGTGGCGAACCGGTAGATCGGGTCGACGTACAGCAGATCGGGAGCCACCGCGCCGGCGACCAGAGCTGAGGCCACGAAGGGCCGTCGGACCAGTGGGAGGACGGCCGCGGGGTGGGCGAGGGTGAACGGCACCCCGGCAGCCTAGAAGGTCCCCAGGTCCTTGTTACGCGCCCGTAGTGCCGTCGAGTTGCTCTCGCAAGAGGTCGGCGTGACCGCAGTGCCGGCCGTATTCGCCGATCAGGTGGATGTAGATCATCCGCAGCGTGGACTCGGTCCCGCCGAACGTGAAGCGGTCGTCGAGCGAGTGATCGGCAGCGGCCTCGTCGGAGAGCTTCCACTCCTCGATCAGCCCCTCGTACGCCGCCTGCGCGTCAGCCGGATCGATCAGCTCGAAGTCCGCGTCCTTCCCGAGCTCGGGCGCGAACAGCGGGTCGGCCGGCGCGTCCGCGAAGTGGATGCGGAACCAGATCCGCTCGACCTTGGTGAGGTGCCGGATCAATCCGAGCAGCGACAGGTTCGACGGCGGTGACGGCCGCTCGGCCAGCTGTTCGGCGGTCAGTCCGGCGCACTTGAACAGCAGCGTGGTGCGGTAGAAGTCCAGATAACCCTGCAGCAGCTCGCGTTCGGGCGCAGTCAGCGAACCATCCGGTCGCTCGACGGCAGGTGCTCTCCAGGTCATCGGTTTCCTCACGTTGTCCACGATGTGTTCGGCAGTCTCATTTTGTGAGATACGCACTGGCGGTTGCCGTGGCCGGTTCGTTACCGTACTCGGCAGGTCATGAGTGTCAGCGACAAGCCCCGGCTAGCTGGCCGGCAACCCTCCTCCGCGGTGGGGTGCCCCGGGTGAAGACCAGGCCGTGCGGATACCCCGCTCGGCAAGTGCGGACTTCCCGGGAGCAGCAACATGTCGATCTTGTCCATTCTCGAGCCTGCCAGTACGACGACTACGCGGCCGACGGTCGCCCGGCTGGTCACCGGCAGCATTCCCGCCACGGTCGGATCCGACCTCCTGGTCCCGCTGGCCGACGGCCGGGTCACCGACTACGCGAACTTCGACCACGGTGCGAGCGCGCCGTGCCTGGAGTCGGTGCGGGCCAGCGTGGAGGCGGCGCTGCCGTCGTACGCGTCGGTGCACCGCGGCAACGGGTACGCGTCGCGCATCACCACCCAGTGGTACGAGCGGGCTCGCGAAGAGGTGCACGCCTTCGTGGGGGCACGCAAGGACGACCAGGTGATCTTCACCCGGCAGACCACCGACGCACTCAACCTGCTGTCCCGTGCGCTGCCGGCGGACGCGACCGTCATCGTGTTCGAGTCCGAGCACCACGCCGCTCTCCTCCCCTGGCCGGCCGAGCGGACTGTTCGCCTCAAGGCGCCGACCAGCCAGACCGATGCCGTGACGAGCGTCGCCGACGCACTCCGCCAGGCTCCCGAAGGCCCGCGGCTCGTAGTGATCACCGGCGCCTCGAACGTCACTGGCGAGATCTTCCCGATCGCGGAGATCGCCAAGGTGGCCAAGGCCCACGGCGCGCGGGTCTGCCTCGACGCCGCACAGCTGGCGCCGCACCGTCCGGTCGACATCTCCACCCTGGATGTCGACTGGGTCGCACTGTCCGGTCACAAGCTCTACGCGCCGTACGGTGCCGGCGCGCTGATCGGTCGCTCCGACTGGCTCGACGCCGCAGATCCCTACCTGTACGGCGGCGGCGCGACGCATGCCGTCACTGAGGACACCGTGGTGTGGACGACCGGCCCGGCGCGGCACGAGGGCGGCTCCCCCAACGTCATCGGCGCAATCGCGCTGGCGAGTGCCTGCGCTGCGATCAGCAAGCACCGCGACGCGATCGAGCAGCATGAGCGCAGCCTGCTGGCCCGTCTGCGGACCGGGCTCGCCCAGATCGACAACGTCACGACGTACTCGATCTTCGGCGAGGACGCGGACCGTGTAGGCACAGTCTGCTTCACGATTGCCGGTCTGACCTCGACGCTCGTTTCCGCAGCGCTCAGCGCGGAGTACGGCGTCGGCGTACGTGATGGCAAGTTCTGCGCGCACCCGCTGGTCGGCCATCTCCTCGCCGACTCCCCCGAGCACGGTACGGCGGTCCGCGCCAGCCTCGGCCTCGGGACGACGCGCGAGCACGTGGACCGCCTCGTCAACGCAGTACGCACGCTGGCCACCAGTGGTCCGCGGGCGGAGTACGCGGAGACCGCGCACGGCTGTCAGCCGTCCGACGATCCCCGCGACCTCCAGGCCCCACGCATCTGGTAGTCCAGCCCCCTCCTACTGCTCAGGAGGTTCGAGACCTACATGGTGAGCAGCGAACGCCAGTAGGTCCGCCCACTCAGCTGCGATCATCGCGGCAGGTTTGCCGAAGCCATGGCCGGTGTTGACCTCCACCCGAGTCAAGACGGGCTGCGGACCGGCCTGGGCATGCTGCAGCGCTGCCATGAACTTGTGGCTGTGCAACGGAACCACCCGGTCGTCGTGGTCACCTGTGACCACCAGCGTCGCCGGGTACGCCGTGCCGTCGCTGAGGCGATGCAACGGCGAGTAAGCCAACAGGTCCTCGAACTGCTCCGGATCGTCGGGCAGACCGAAGTCGGACGCCCACGCCGCGCCCACCGTGAACTTGTGGAAGCGCAGCATGTCCAGCACCCCGACACCGGGCAGTGCGACCGCGAACAGGTCCGGCCGCTGCGTCATGACCGCTCCGACGAGCAGTCCGCCGTTGCTGCGACCGTGGACGGCCAGCTGCGCCGGAGTGGTGACGCCGGTGTCGCGCAGGTGCTCAGCGACCGCGATGAAGTCGTCGAAGACGTTCTGCTTGTTCTTCAGCCGCCCCGCGTCGTGCCACTCGGTCCCGTACTCACCACCGCCGCGCAGGTTGGCGATGACGAGCACTCCCCCGGCCGCCAACCACGCAGGCCAGCCAGGACGGTAGTCGGCCTGGATCGGGATGCGGAACCCGCCGTACCCCCACATCAGGGTCGGGCGCGGAGCGGAGAAGTCGAGGTCCGACCGGGTGATCAGGAAGTACGGCACGTCGCGACCGGCAGCGATCTGGCGCGTCACGGTGACCTGTGGCGGCGTGAAGCCACCCGAGCCGCGCACCAGCTCCGGCAGCGCGCGTACGGTGCCCGAGCCGGTCGAGACGACGTACGACAGCGTGGGGTCGGTTGTCGTCGACAGGCCGATGAACAGCTCGTCGTACTCCGGTCCGGCGTGCAGATCGACCACGCCACCACCAGGTACGTCGACAACCCGCTGGCCGGAGCCGTCCAGTGCGTACAGCGTGAGCACTGGTTGCGCGTCGACGAGCGTCAGCGTGGCCAGGCCGTCCGCCGTACCGCGGACTGCTTGCAGCGTCGCCTCGCCCTCGGGGATCAGGTCGGTGAACTCACCGTCCAGCGTGGAGAGCACCACGCGGCCGCGAGAGGCGTCGCGATCGGTCCGCAGTACGAGCTTGTCGTCGGACATGCGCACGAAGGCGATCTCGTCGGCGAACGTGTCCACCACCTTCGCCGGCTCGCCCAGCCCGTCCGACGTGATCGGGTAGACCCAGAGGCGGGTCGCGGGATCGGTCCCCTCGGTGATGTGGACGACGAGATACCGGTCGTCCTCGGAGACCTCCGATGCGATAAAGATCTGGTCCTCACCCGGGAAGCTCAGCACCAGCTCGTCCTCGGACTGCGGTGTGCCGACCTTGTGCAGCGTCAGCCGCCCACCGGTCTGTGGCTGGGTCTCGGTCCCCTCGCTGCGCCCACTCATCGGGTAGTGCAGATAGAGGTACGCCGAGCTGTCCGGCAACCAGACTGCCTCGCAGAACTTGGCCTCCGACACCACGTCTTCGACCTGCTTACCGGTGGCGATGTCGAGCAGCCGGAACGTCGTCCAGTCGCTGCCGCTCTCGTTGATGCCGTACGCGAAGTACTTGCCGTCCGGGCTGACCGTGAACGTGCCGAGTGAGTCGGTGCCGTCCTCGGACAGCGTGTTCGGGTCGATCAGCACCCGGCCGCCGGACAGCAGTTCGTCGAGCGACTCGGCGACGTAGATGACGTCCTGGGCCTGCGTGCCGTCGTTGCGGCCGACGAAGTACCAGCCTGCTTTCTTGGCCGGGACACCGGCACGCGGACGCGCGAGGATCGAGGACATCGTGGCCTGGAACCAGGCGCGCTCCGGATAACCGGAGAGCTCGGCCTGGGTGAGCTCGTTCTGCCTGCGGACCCAGTCCTGGGTGTCAGGCGAGTCAGGATCTTCCAGCCACCGGTACGGGTCGGCGATGTCCCGCCCGTGCAGTGTCTCGACCACATCGTCGCGGCGGCTCTCGGGATAAGCGGTCATGGGCCAAACCTAACCTGCGTGCGGAAGGCGGTGGAGTCGGTCACACTGCGAGCGTGAGCGATGCCGTGGCCGACCAACTGCTGCGTGCGGCAGCCGTGGCCGGTGAGCGCGCGCGGCTCGACATGCCTCGGTCCGCGAGCGCTCGGCGAAGCCGACCGAACAACTCATCGCCGGCATCCGCGCCATGGTCGGCTCCCGCCGCCACAACGTCGGTGTCACGCCGCTGGAGACCCTGATCGACATCGTCGTGCACGGGCAGGTGTTCAAGCCGATGCCGTACGACGGCCGCCGCCTCGTCGCGACCGACACCGATCGGAGCGTCGGCGAAGGCGCCGAGCTCCGCGGACCGATGCTCGCGATCCTGCTCATGCTCACCGGGCGGAGCGTCGTCCTGCCGCAGTTGAGCGGGCCGAGCTGAGCGCCGTACTCGCCGGCTCCGGTGGGCGGCATCCCGCACAGGCACCGGAGCCGGACGAGTCCGACGGGCCCCACTGAATGGACTCAGTGGTGGGCCGGGGTGATGTCCTTGTTCCACAACACGTCGCCGAACAGGTTGCGGAGCGAGACCGAGAAGACCCCGGTCCGCGGGTCGATGCTGGTGTGTCCGAAGAACTGGTTCCCGCTGGCCGGCGACTGGCTCGGGAAGTCGGCCGCCTTGACGAAGACCGCCTCCGGGCCGAAGGTCGGGTCGAGCGCGTTCGGGCCGAAGGCGCCCGCGTTGATCGGACCGGCGACGATCTCCCAGAACGGGTCGAAGTCGGTGAACGTGGCGCGGGCCGGGTCGTAGTGGTGGGCCGCCGCGTAGTGCACGTCGGCGGTCAGCCAGATCGCGTTCCGCACCTTGCGCTTCTTGAACTGGCTCAGCACCCAGGCGATCTCGTGCTCGCGGCCACCGGGAGCACCCGGCAGACCGTTCGCGACAGCCTCGATCAGGTCGCCGTCCGGCACCAGCAGGCCGAGCGGCATATCGCTGGCGATCACCTTCCAGGTCGCCCGCGACGCCGCGACCTCGCGCACCAGCCAGGCGGCCTGCTCGGCGCCGAGCATCGCGACCGGGCCGACGGTCGACGGCACCGGGTTCGCACCGCGGTACGTGCGCATGTCCAGGCAGAACACGTCGAGCAGCGGACCGTAGCTCACCTTGCGGTAGATCCGGTCACGCCCGGACACGTGCTCCATCGGCAGGTACTCGAGGAACGCCTTCTTCGCCCGCGAGGCGAGCACGTCGACGCGCTTCTCGGTGTACCGGTCGTCGGTGAGGATCTCGCCCGGGTACCAATTGTTCAGCGTCTCGTGGTCGTCCCACTGCGCGACCAGCGGTACGTCGGCGTACAGCGAGCGGACGTTGGTGTCCATCAGGTTGTACTTGTACCGGCCGCGGTACTCGGCCAGAGTCTCGGCGACCTTCGAGACCTCTTCGGTCACGATGTTCTTCCAGACGGTGCCGTCGGCAACCTTCAGCTCGGCCGCGAGCGGGCCGTCGGCGTAAATGTTGTCGCCGGAGTGCAGGAAGAAGTCCGGCCGCGTCTCGTGCATCGCCTTGTATGCGATCATCCCGCCGAGCTCCGGGTTGATGCCGTACCCCTGGCCCGCGGTGTCGCCGGTGAACACGAACGAAACCGGCCGGTTGCGGCCCGGCGTGGTGAACGACCCGTCGAGCGTCTGGCCGATCCGGCCGTTCGCGTCCTCGAAGCCCAGGCGGTAGTCGTAGCGCTGACCGGGCCGCAGACCGCGCAGCGGCATCCGGGCGGTGAAGTCGTCGTCGGCCGAGGTCTTCGGGCCGCGCAGGTGGATCGCCCGGTCGAAACGGCCGTGGCTCGTCAGCTGTACGACGAGCCGCCCGGGCCGGTCGGTCTTCGACCAGACGACGGCCGAGGACGGCGTCACGTCGGCGCTCGCGATCCCCGACGGCAGCGCCGGCCGGTCGCGACGGACAAGGTTCGGGCCCGCGGCGGCCACCCCGGGTACGGCGAGGGTGGCACCGGCAACGGTGGATGCGGCCAAGAGTTGGCGGCGACTCAGCTTCATGCCCCGAAGGTGCTCCCCGCTGATGACCGCCAGGTGAAAGCGGGGCGAACTGGGCGTCAACTCGCCCGGGGAGCCTGACACCAACTTGTGTGCGGCTAATCGACGTGGTTCCGTTGGGGCCACAGCACCATCTCGTGACGCTGCCCTGGACCTGGTAGCGCATCGACCGATGCACTATTTGGAACCGGGGTTTTCTCATGTCGCAGCTGCTTGCCGAAGATCATGACCCGTTACGGGCTCAACACAGACATACGAACCTGTACACCGACCTGCTCCGCACCGTTCGTGAGCTCGGACTGCTCAAGCGGCGTCGCGGGTACTACTTCATCCGGATCGGGCTCGTTCTGGCGGCGTTCGCCGGGGTCTGGGTCGGCTTCGGCCTGATCGGCAACTCGTGGCTGCAGCTGCTGATGGCGGGTGCGCTGGCGCTCGTGCTCACCCAGGTCGCGTTCCTCAGCCATGACAGCGCGCACCGGCAGATCTTCGACTCCGCCCGCTGGAACGACTGGACCGCGCGGCTGCTGGCCGGCGGGCTGGTCGGGATCAGCGCGAGCTGGTGGCGGTCGAAGCACAGCCGGCACCACCAGGCGCCGAACCAGCTGACGAAGGACCCGGACATCGCCATCGGCGTCATCGCCTTCACCCCGGAGCACGCTGGCCGGCGTACCGGCTTCCAGGCCTGGCTGACCCGTCGCCAGGGCTGGTTGTTCTTCCCGTTGCTCACCCTCGAAGGCCTCAGCCTGTACGTCGCGAGCGTGCAGCACCTCTTCCGCCGCTCGGCAACCAAGGTCGAACGGATCGAGGCCGCGATCGTGGTCAGCCGCCTGGCCGGCTACCTGACGGTGCTGTTCCTGCTGCTGCCGATCGGCAAGGCGGGGGCGTTCCTCGGGCTGCAGCTCGCCGTCTTCGGCGTCTGCCTCGGCGGCTCCTTCGCGCCGAACCACAAGGGCATGCCGCTCGTCCCGGCCAGCATGAAACTGGACTTCCTGCGCCGTCAGGTGCTGATGTCGCGCAACATCCGCGGCGGAGTGTTCACCGACTTCGCAATGGGTAGCCTCAACTACCAGATCGAGCATCACCTGTTCCCGAACATGCCGAGCCCGACGTTGCGACGGGTCCAGCCGATCGTCCGCGAGTACTGCGAGCTGCACGGAGTGAACTACACCGAGGTCAGCCTGCTGTCGTCGTACCGGATCGTCGTCGGCTACCTGAACAACGTAGGACTGCGGGCCCGTGATCCGTTCGAGTGCCCACTCGTTGCGACCTACCGGGGGTAGCACTTTGCCAAGCCGACCTCGCCGGGCCACCTGGCCGCACGCCCGGCGTCATTCCACGACCTCACCCTGGCCAGCGTGAGCGCCCAACAGCAGTACGCGAGCATGTACACGGATCTCCTCCGGACCGTCCGTGAGCTCGGTCTGTTCCGACGCCGTCAGGGCTACTACTTCACCCGCATCGGCATCGTCGGCGGCGCCCTGGCCGGCGTCGTGGCCGGCATGATCCTGCTCGGCAACACCTGGCACCAGCTCTGGCTCGCGGGCGCATTGGCGCTCGTCCTGGTGCAGGTCGCCTTCCTCAGCCACGACAGCGCGCATCGCCAGATCTTCCACTCGAACGCGCGCAACGACTGGACCGCACGCATCCTGGCCGGCTGCATCCTCGGCATGAGTGCGAGCTGGTGGCGCAGCAAGCACAACAAGCATCACGCCGCGCCGAACCAGGCCGACCGTGATCCCGACGTCCAGCTCAAGGTGCTCGCCTTCACCCCGGAGGCGGTCGTCGAGCGCGGACCGATCGGCCGGTGGCTCGCCGCTCGGCAAGGCTGGTTCTTCTTCCCGCTCCTCACCCTCGAAGGCGTCGGCCTGCACGCGTCGAGCCTGCGGCATCTGCTGCGTAAGGACGCGAGCCGGGCGGATCGCATCGACGCGATCGTGATCGCCTCACGCATCACGGCCTACGTCGCTGCGCTCTACCTCCTGCTGCCTCCGGGGAAGGCCACGGCGTTCCTCGCGTTGCAGCTCGCGGTCTTCGGGGTCCTCCTCGGCGCCGCGTTCGCCCCGAACCACAAGGGCATGCCGATCGTCCCGGCCGGGTCGAAGCTCGACTTCCTCCGCCGGCAGGTGCTGATGTCGCGCAACATCCGCGGCGGCATCTTCACCGACTTCGCGATGGGCGGGCTCAACTACCAGATCGAGCACCACCTGTTCCCGAGCATGCCGCGGCCGACGCTCCGGCGCGTCCAGCCGATCGTCCGCGAGTACTGCGAACTCCAAGGGATCGCGTACTCCGAGGTCGGCCTGTTCGCGTCGTACCGGATCGTCGTCGACTACCTCAACAACGTGGGCCTGCGGGCTCGCGATCCGTTCGACTGCCCGTTGGCGGCGCAGCTCCGCTCAAGCGGGCGGAATCTCGCCTGAGCCCCGGATCGTCAGCTTCACCGGCACCCGGACCGTGCGTCCGGGCCGGTGCGGCTCCGGGAGGCGCTCGGTCATCAGCTGGATCGCGGTCCGCGCCATCACGTCGGCGGACTGCGCGACCGCGGTCAGACCCGGGCTGAGCAGGTCCCCCAGCGCGAGGTCGTCGAACGACACCAGCGCGACCCGATCGCGGCGGCCGGCCAGACCACGCAGTACCTCGGCCGTCGTCATGTTGTTTGCCGACAGCAACGCAGTCGCCGGCTCGGCCCGATCGAGTACTGCGGACAGCGTGATGCCGATGCCCTCGGTCGTCGGCTCGGACAGGTGGACCAGGTCCTCGTCCACGTCGATGCGGTGCCGGGCCATCGCCGCCCGGTACGCGACCACGCGTTCCCGTGCGGTGAAGATGCGCTCGTCGTCGCCGAGGTACGCGATCCGGCGGTGACCCTGCCGGACCAGGTGGTCGATCGCCTGGTCGATCCCGCCGGCGTTGTCCGCGAGTACGGCGTCGGCCTCGATGCCGTGCGCGGGACGGTCGATCGTGACGACCGCCATCCCGGCGTCCACATGCGGCGCGAGGTACTCCTGGGTCTCACCGATCGGCGCCATGATCAGCGCATCCGGCCGGCGGGCGACGAACTCGAGGCAGACGTCCCGCTCCCGCTCCGGGTCCTCGTCGGTCAGCCCGATCATCACCACCGAGCCGGACGAGCGCGCCCACAGCTCGACCGCGCGGCCGAGCGAGGCGAAGAACGGGTCGCCGATGTCGCGGATGACGACCGCGATCGTCCCGGTCTTGCCGCGGCGCAGCATCCGGGCGGACTCGTTCGGTGTGTAGTTCAGGTCCTTGATCGCGGCCTGGACCTTGGCGGTCAGCTCGGGGCTGACGTTCGGTTCTTCGTTCACCACCCGGGAGACGGTCTTCAACGCGACCCCCGCCCGGGCGGCGACCTCCTTCATCGTGGGCCGGCGCTGACCCGTCCCGTTCACCCCGCTGACACTCATCGCCGGCCCACCCTTTCCTTAGCTCGCGCCGAGGCTACACCGAGTAGTCAGCTTTCGACCACGACAGGAATGATCATCGGACGGCGGCGGTGGGTGTCGCTGACCCATTTGCCGACCACCCGGCGGATCACCTGCTGGAGCTGGTACATGTCGTCGACACCGCTGCCGATGGCCTTCTCGATCTCGGCCTCGATCTTCGGCTTCAGGTCGTCGAAGACGGTGTCGTCCTCGGCGAACCCGCGGGCCTGGATCTCCGGACCGGCGGTCAGCTTGCCGGTGACCGAGTCCATCACCGCGATGACCGAGATGAACCCCTCGTCACCGAGGATCCGGCGGTCCTTGAGCGAGGTCTCGGTGATGTCGCCGACGGTCGAGCCGTCCACGAACACGTACCCGCAGTCCACCTTGCCCGCCACGACGGCCTTGCGGTCGATCAGGTCGACCACCACGCCGTCCTCGACGACGACCACGTTCTCCCGCGGTACGCCGGTCTGCACCGCCAGGTCGGCGTTCGCGTGCAGGTGCCGGACCTCGCCGTGCACGGGCATCACGTTGCGCGGCTTGACGATGTTGTAGCAGTACAGGAGCTCGCCGGCGCTGGCGTGACCCGACACGTGCACGAGCGCGTTGCCCTTGTGGATCACGTTCGCACCGTGCCGGATCAGGCCGTTGATCACCCGGTACACCGAGTTCTCGTTGCCCGGGATCAGCGAGGACGCGAGTACGACGGTGTCGCCGGGCTGCAGCTGTACGACGTTGTGGTCGTTGGCCGCGATCCGGGACAGCGCCGACATCGGCTCGCCCTGCGATCCGGTCGACACCAGCACGACCCGCTCCGGCGGGTAGTCGTCGAGCTCGCGCATGTCGATGAGCGTGTCGCCGGGGACGGTCAGGAAGCCGAGATCGCGGGCCACGCCCATGTTGCGGACCATCGAGCGTCCGACGTACGCGACCTTGCGGTTGTGCTTCACGGCCGCGTCCATCACCTGCTGCACGCGGTGCACGTGCGAGGCGAAGCAGGCGACGATGATCCGCTGGTTCCTCGCGTTGGTGAAGACCCGGTCCAGCACCGGCGCGATGTCGCGCTCGTGGGTGGTGAAGCCGGGCACCTCGGAGTTCGTGGAGTCGACCATGAACAGGTCGACACCCTCCTCGCCGAGCCGCGCGAACGCACGCAGGTCGGTGATCCGGTTGTCCAGCGGCAACTGGTCCATCTTGAAGTCGCCGGTGTGCAGTACGACGCCGGCCGGGGTCTTGATCGCGACCGCGAGCGCGTCCGGGATCGAGTGGTTGACCGCGACGAACTCACAGATGAACGGGCCGATCTGAAGGGTCTCCCCCTCGGCCACGATCTGCTGCGGCACGTTGCGGTGCCGGTGCTCCTTCAGCTTGCCCTCGAGCAGCGCGAGCGTGAGCTGCGATCCCACCACCGGGATGTCGCCCCGCTCACGCAGCAGGTAGGGCAACCCGCCGATGTGGTCCTCGTGGCCGTGTGTCAGAACGACCGCGACGACGTCGTTCAACCGGTCCCGGATCGGCTCGAAGTCCGGCAGGATCAGGTCCACGCCGGGCTGGTTCTCGTCCGGGAACAGTACGCCGCAGTCGACGATCAGCAGCTTGCCGTCGAACTCGAACACGGTCATGTTCCGGCCGACCTCGCCGAGGCCGCCGAGCGGGATCACCCGCAAAGCGCCCGGAGTCAGTGGTCCGGGCGCGTCGAGATCTGGATGGGGATGGCTCATGCAATCAGTCCTGCCGTCTTGAGGTCGGTGGTGAGCCAGTCCACTTGCTCGGCGGTCGCCTCAACCAGCGGCAACCTGAGTGTCGCGTGCTCGATGACGCCGGCCAGCTTGAGTGCGGCCTTCACCATGATGGCGCCCTGGGTCTTGGTCATGATCGTCTCGACGGCGGGCACCAGCCGTCGATCAATTTCCTGTGCGGTGGCGAGGTCGCCGGCCACCACGGCGTCGATCAGCTGCCGGTACTCGCGGCTCGCGACGTGGGCCACCACGCTCGCGATACCGACCGCGCCGATCGCCAGCGAAGCGAGATTGAGCTCGTCGGCACCGCAGTAGTAGAACAGATCGGTGTTCGCAAGCACCTTGGTGGTCCCGGCGATGTCGCCCTTGGCGTCCTTCACCGCGACGATCCGCGGGTGCTCGGCGAGCGCGATCAGCGTCTCGCTCTTGATCTCCACCCCGGCCCGGCCGGGGATGTCGTACAGCATGTTCGGCAGGCCGGTGGCGTCGGCGACGGCGGTGAAGTGCGCGCGTAGGCCGTCCTGCGGAGGCTTGTTGTAGTACGGCGTGACGACGAGCAGTCCGTCGGCGCCGGCGGCCTCGGCCTGCTTGGCGCACTCGATGGTGTGCGCGGTGTCGTTGGTGCCGACACCGGCGACGATCTTGGCGCTGCCATCGAGGGCCTCGCGGACAGCCTCGATCAGCTGGACCTTCTCCTGGTCGGAGGTGGTCGGCGCCTCGCCGGTGGTCCCGTTCAGCACCAGGGCGTCGTTTCCGCCGTCCACCAGGTACTTCGCGACCTTCTGGGCAGCGTCGAGATCGAGGGACCCGTCGGGCCGGAACGGCGTGATCATCGCGGTCGTCAGACGGCCGAACGGCAGCGTCGACGAGGGCGTGGATTCTGGCGAGGACATGGCCCTCAGATTACCGCTCCCAAGCCCTGGAGAAATGGGTAGGCCTGGTGGCTGTCCGCTCGGGGGTCCGGGCAGCCACCAGGCTCACTCGTCCTATCGGGCCCGGCCCAGTAGTCGTTACAGCTTCTTTGAAAAAAGTCCGGAAAAACTTCTGCAAATACTCTGAGTGATCGAACGAGCGCATTCCGTCCAACTGTTGTGACTTCCGATGCATTATTCTCACCGGCGTGTCGACACCCATCCCCGCCGCCCGGCAGAGCCTCGTTATGGTCTGCGCCACAATGGCATCCGCGATGCCGGTGATCACCCTTGTGTTGTGGTTCGTTCTCGCGGCCGACGGGATCGGCGACTTTCCGGCGAGCTGGGCGCCGCTCGTGGTGCTTGCGGTAGCCGTTGGCGCCTATTCGGTCTGCGAACTGGTCGGCTTTCGCACTCCCCCGCTCGATGGGTCGGTGGCTCGCTCGGCGGCTGAGATCGAGGCGGATTCGTGGCGCCGGTTCACGACGTCCACCTTCACGCGCTTCGCGGTGTGCGAGGCGGTGTTCCTGGTGTCGGTCGCGTTGGCGTTCGTGGTGGAGAGTTTCTGGGTCGTGCTGATCGGCCTTGCACTCGCGTTGCCGCTGTTCTTGCTGGAGGCATGGCCGGGCGTGCGGAACCAGCGCCGGTTCGCGGCCGCGCTCGAGTCGCGCGGCGTGCCGTCGTACCTCGGCGGTCGGCTTCAGGACTGACCGGCGATCCAGATCTGCGTTGCGTCGAAGACATGCCTGACCGCTTGGAAGGCTCCGGGGAGAAGGAGTACGCCGGCGATCAGCAGGATCGGGACGATGACGCCGTGCTCGACCCAGCTGCCGGTACGGAAGCGGAGAGGACGCGGAAGGCGGAGTTCGTACCAGGTCTCGCCGCGGATCGGCAGCGGCCAGAGCCACGGGCAACCGGAGCGGGTCAGGCTGTCACCCAGGCAGTGGACGAACATGCCGACGGCTACCGCGACACCGATCCAGCTACCGATCTGGGTCAGGCCGGCTTGTATCGCGTCAGCCGCCGCCGTGCCGGCGCCGACGACGGACCAGCCGGCCGCGGCGAGGACCGCGAGGACGATCCAGTCCCCCAGCGCGTCCGCGGCCAGCACGAGGCCGGTCACCGCAACGGCGAGCACCGCCCACTTGCCGCGGTCACCGAGGTTGGCGGCAAGGAAGCCCAGTAATACGGCCGCGGCGAGCGTGTGGGTCGCGTGGCGGTGCTTGCCGGTGCTCTCCTCGTCGCGCGGACCTTTGGTCAGGTTGTAGAGCACGCCGGAGAACGCCCGCACCGCTCCCGAGACCAACCGAGTCACCGGTCCCAGCAAGCGCGAGGCGCTGGCGCCCGGGTGATCGAGATCCGGCAGCAACGCATACCCAGCGGTGGCGGCCGCGAACGGCACCACCTCCGCCACCGACGTCAACCCGACGAGCGGCGCCACCGCCAACCCGGCGCACCACCCCGACAACGCATGCGACCGCCCCATCATCCGAAGCCTCACTCCCCTCACAGCCGGCCCTCATTCTCCCCCCTACATCCCACCAGCCCCATCAGCCACGCTGACCCCACCGACACCGACCACACCTCGCCGGGACGGCCGCCCCGGCGTACGTCTGAGGGGTCAACCCCGCAGCTGGTCGGTTGCGCCCCGAGATTCTGAAGGGCCAACCCGCCATCTCGGGGGTTGACCCCTCAGTTGGCCGGCTGGTGCGGAGGCGGCGCGCGAGCCTGCGCGGGGCTGGTCTGGGTGGGCTGGTCTGGGTGGGCTGGTCTGGGTGGGCTGGTCTGGGTGGGCTGGTCTGGGTGGGCTGGTCTGGGTGGGCTGGTCTGGGTGGGCTGGTGTGGGTGGGCTGGTGTGGGCCGGTGGTGACGGTTTTGCATAATCATGCAGAGGGGTGCATACTTTTCCTGTGTCCAAGGTGCTTACTTCTTTGCCGGTTGGTGAGCGGGTCGGGATTGCCTTTTCTGGGGGTCTCGACACGTCGGTCGCGGTTGCGTGGATGCGGGACAAGGGTGCGATCCCGTGCACGTACACCGCCGATCTCGGGCAGGCCGACGAGCCTGACATCGAGTCGGTGCCGGGGCGTGCGACGGCGTACGGCGCGGAGATCACCCGGCTGGTCGACTGCCGGACGGCGATGGTCGAGGAAGGGCTCGCGGCGCTGGCCTGCGGCGCGTTCCACATCCGGTCGGGCGGGCGGACGTACTTCAACACCACCCCGATCGGGCGTGCCGTGACCGGCACGCTGCTGGTCCGGGCGATGCTCGACGACGACGTGCAGATCTGGGGCGACGGGTCGACGTTCAAGGGCAACGACATCGAGCGCTTCTACCGGTACGGCCTGCTGGCGAACCCGCAGCTGCGGATCTACAAGCCGTGGCTGGATGCGCAGTTCGTGCACGAGCTCGGCGGGCGGAAAGAGATGTCCGAGTGGCTGGTCACCCACGACCTGCCGTACCGCGACAGCACCGAGAAGGCGTACTCGACCGACGCGAACATCTGGGGTGCGACGCACGAGGCGAAGACGCTCGAGCACCTCGACACCGGGCTCGAGACCGTCGACCCGATCATGGGTGTGAAGCACTGGGACCCGTCGGTCGTGATCGAGACCGAGGACGTGACGATCGGCTTCGAGCAGGGCCGGCCGGTGACGATCAACGGCAAGGAGTTCGGCTCCGCGGTCGACCTGGTGCTCGAGGCGAACGCGATCGGCGGCCGGCACGGGCTGGGCATGTCCGACCAGATCGAGAACCGCGTCATCGAGGCCAAGAGCCGGGGCATCTACGAGGCGCCGGGGATGGCGCTGCTGCACTCGGCGTACGAGCGGCTGGTGAACGCGATCCACAACGAGGACACCCTCGCCAGCTACCACACCGAGGGCCGCAAGCTCGGCCGGCTGATGTACGAAGGTCGTTGGCTGGACCCACAATCGCTGATGATCCGGGAGTCGCTGCAGCGCTGGGTCGGTACGGCGGTCACCGGGTCGGTGACGTTGCGGCTGCGGCGGGGTGAGGACTATTCGATCCTCGACACCACCGGCCCGGCGCTCAGCTACCACCCGGACAAGCTGTCGATGGAGCGGATCGAGGACTCGGCGTTCGGCCCGGTCGACCGGATCGGTCAGCTGACGATGCGGAACCTGGACATCGCCGACTCCCGCTCGAAGCTGGAGCAGTACGCCGGCCTCGGCATGTTCGGCAGCTCCAACCCCGCGCTCGCCTCCTCCACCGACCTCATCGGCGAGCTCCCCACGGGCGGCGCCGAGGCGATCGCCTCCCGCGGCGAGGCCACCGAAGAGGACGAGCTCCTCGACCGCGCCGCAATGGAGTCCGGCACCGACTGACCACCTGAACGTGCCGAACGACCCCGACCGCCGAGTCGTGGTGAACGGCTCGGCCCTCGATCTTCGAGTCGTGGATTGTGGTTGCGCTGGGCGACCACAATCCACGACTCGGCGGCGGTGGTCAGTCGCGTGCAGTTCCTTGGACTTGGGGGCGGGTCGCGCGTGCGGCCAACGGCTGGGCGGGAGCGGGGGCGGTGGACTCGTTGGCGGACTGAGCAGCGGGGCGGGTGGTCGGGGAGACGACGCCGGCGCCGGCACGGCGCTGGACGTCCGCCAGCTCCTGGAAGTGCGCTCGCGTGATCGCGCCACTCATGACCAGGCGTGCCTCGTCCCCCGCCTCGTGAGCCACGGCCTCGTACTCGCCGCGCAGGACGCGGTCAGCCGCCCGGCCGGCCAATCGACCGAGCCGGCTGTCGCCGGCTTCGACCGTCAGGCGAGCGTCGACCTGGGTGGCGATGGCCAGCGCCGCCCGTCCCGCGGTCGCCGTCCGATCGTCGGCCGGCACGCGGTCGAAGTGACGGCTGGAATTCATGGTCGCCTCGACTACCCTCTGCAGGCGCTCCCCCGGCCCGGCGGCCGCCAACTGGCCGGAGAGCTCCGCCGCGGGCAGGCCGGACGGTCCCAGGTCGTGCACGATCGCGTCGAGGAGCGCGGGACGCAGCGAGCCCTCGACCGTCGCGATGAACTGGCGTTCCTGCGTGCTGATCGGCTGGGGCGCCCGGACGGGTTCGGTCATGCGACCGGAGTGAATCAGGTCGCAGGGTCAGGCGTCGTAGTCGAGGGTGACGGTTGGCGTGGTCGGGTGGGACTGGCAGGTGAGGACGTAGCCGGCGCGGAGCTCGTCGGGTTCCAGGGCCCAGTTGGTGTCCATGGTGACGGAGCCTTCGAGGAGCTTCGCGCGGCAGGTGCCGCAGACGCCGCCCTTGCAGGCGAAGGGTGCGTCGGAGCGTACGGCGAGGGTCGCGTCGAGCACCGCCTTGGAGTGTTCGCCCAGCGGGAACGTCGAGCGGCGGCCGTCGAGGATGATCGTGACCTGCGCGGCGTCCTCGTCCGTGGCCGTTTCCTCGACCGGTGCCTTCGGGGCTTCGTCGCCGACGTGGAAGAGCTCGGCGTGGACGTGTTCGCGCGGCACGCCCTCGCCCAGCAAGAGTTCCTGCGCGCCGACGACCATCGCGTACGGCCCGCAGAGGAACCACTCGTCGACCGAGTCCAGCGGCAGGATCGTCGCGAACATGCGCTTCAGCCGGTCCGCGTCGATCCGTCCGCTGAACAGCTCGACCTCGGTCGTCTCGCGGGACAGCACATGGACGAGGTGCAGGCGTTCGGCGTACCGGTCCTTCAGGTCGGCCAGCTCGTCGGCGAACATGACCGAGCCCGCGGTGCGGTTGCCGTAGAGCAACGTGACGCGACTGGTCGGCTCGACCGCGAGAATCGTGGCGACGAGCGAGAGCACCGGCGTGATGCCACTGCCCGCGGCGACGAACGCGTAATGCTTCGTCTGCGAGGGATCGAGGGTTGTGCCGAATCGGCCGAGCGGCGTCATCACCTCGAGTTCGTCGCCGACCTTCAGTTCCTGTGCGGCGTACGCCGAGAACTCGCCGCCAGGGATCCGCTTGACGCCGATCCGCAGTACGCCGGAATCGGCCGGCGAGCAGATCGAGTAGCTCCGGCGGATCTCCTCGCCGAGGCGGCGGATCGTCAGGTGCTGGCCCGCGGTGAACTCGTACTCCCCCGCCAGCTCGGGCGGTACGGCGAAGGTGATCGCGACCGAGTCGTCGGTGATCGCGTCGATCGCGGCAACCTTCAGCGGGTGGAAGGTCGCGCGGCGGCGGGGGGCGACGGTCGTCGTCGTCATCAGATCGCCTTGAAGTGGTCGAAGGGTTCGCGGCAGGTATTGCAGCGCCAGAGTGCTTTGCAGGAGGTGGAGCCGAAATGGCTGAGCTCTGTCGTGTCCGGGGAACCGCACAAGGGGCAGCGAACGCTCAATCGCAGCATCACCGGTCCAGCTCCAGATGGCGGCGCGATGCCGTAGTCGACGAGTTTCGCCTTGCCTGACTCGCTCATCCAGTCGGTGGTCCAGGCCGGCGAGAGGACTGTCTCCACTCGACCATCCACGTCCAACGACCGCAGCGTCAGCTCTACCTCGTGCCGGATCAGGTCCATCGCCGGGCAGCCGGAGTACGTCGGGGTGATCGTCACGACGACCTCATCACCTTCGTGGCGGACGCCGCGGAGTACGCCGAGGTCGGCGATCGTCAGGACCGGAACCTCGGGGTCTGCTACCTCGCCGACGGCCTCGAGGATGGCTGCGTCGGTCACCATGTCGCACCCGGGTGGGATCGCGCGACGTGCTGCAGCTCGGCCAGCAGGTAGCCCATGTGCTCGGTGTGACGTCCGAGCCGACCGCCCGTGTGCTGGTACGAGGACGAAGGCCGCTCGCAAGTGGACTCGTCGATCACGCCCAGCACTCGGTCGGTCCAGGCGGCCGACAGCGTTGAGGGATCCACGGCGGCCGGAAGGCGCTGCACCAACGAATCAGACTCGAACAGCTCGGCCGTGTAGGGCCACAGTGCGTCCAGACCGGCCTGCATGCGGCGGTGGCTCTCCTCGGTCCCGTCGCCCAGACGGAGCACCCACTGCGTCGCATGGTCGACGTGGTACGCGACCTCCTTGACCGCCTTCCCCGCCACGCCGGCCAGCGTCTCGTCAGCGCTCGACCGCAGCTCGTCGTACAGCAGGTGCTGGTACGTCGCGAAGTACAGCAACCGCGCCATCGCGAACGCGAAGTCGCCGTTGGGCAGCTCGCACAGCTGCACGTTCAGGAAGTCGCGCTCGTCGCGGAAGTACGCCAAATCGTCCTCGGTCCGCCCGTCGAACGACCCGGCGTACTGCAACAGCGATCGCGCCTGCCCCAGCTGGTCGAGTCCGATGTTGCCGAGGGCAACGTCTTCCTCGAGCTGCGGGGCGGCCGCGATCCACTCGGCGGTGCGCTGCGCGGAGATCAGCGCATCGTCACCGAGCCGGAGTGTGTAGGCGAACAGATCGTTCACAGGTGCTCGACACCTTCCGGGACCTCGTAGAAGGTCGGGTGCCGGTACACCTTGTCGCCGGCCGGGTCGAAGAACTCGTCCTTCTCGTCCGGTGACGATGCGGTGATGTCAGCGGCGCGCACCACCCAGATCGACACGCCCTCCTGCCGGCGCGTGTAGACGTCGCGCGCGTTCCGCAACGCCATCGTCGCGTCCGGCGCGTGCAAGCTGCCGACGTGTGTGTGCGACAACCCACGGCGCGAACGGACGAAGACCTCCCACAGTGGCTCGATCATGCGGCGCGAGCCTCCTTCTTCGCGGCGTAAGCAGCTGCGGCCTCGCGGACCCACGCGCCGTCCTCATGCGCCTTCACGCGATGCGACAGCCGCTGCTGGTTGCACGGGCCGTTGCCCTTCACCACGTCGTACAGCTCGGTGTAGTCAGGCTCGGTGAATCGGTAGCGCCCGTCCTGGTGCACCAGTCCGTCATCAGGAACCCGCAGCCCGAGTACGTCGGCCTGCGGAACGGTCATGTCGACGAAGCGCTGCCGCAGCTCGTCGTTGCTGTGCCGCTTGATCCCCCACGCCATCGACTGCTCGGAGTGCGTCGACGCGGTGTCCGGCGGACCGAACATCATCAGCGACGGCCACCACCAGCGGTTGAGCGCGTCCTGGGCCATGGCCTTCTGCCCGGGAGTCCCGTTGCACAGCGTGTAGAGGATCTCGAACCCCTGCCGCTGGTGGAACGACTCCTCCTTGCACACCCGCACCATGGCCCGCGCGTACGGACCGTAGGAGCAGCGGCAGAGCGGGACCTGGTTGACGATCGCGGCGCCGTCGACCAGCCAGCCGATCGCACCGATGTCGGCCCAGGTCAGCGTCGGGTAGTTGAAGATGCTGGAGTACTTCTGCCGGCCGCTGTGCAGCATGTCGAGCAGGTCCGCACGGTCCACCCCGAGCGTCTCGGCGGCGGCGTACAGATAGAGACCGTGGCCGGCCTCGTCCTGCACCTTGGCCATCAGGATCGCCTTGCGGCGCAAGGACGGCGCGCGACTGATCCAGTTGCCCTCGGGCTGCATGCCGATGATCTCGGAGTGCGCGTGCTGCGCGATCTGCCGGATCAGGGTCTTGCGATACCCGTCCGGCATCGCGTCCCGCGGCTCGATCCGGCCGTCGGCGTCGATGGTCGCCTGGAAGTCCATACCCGCAGCATATGTGACACTTTTCGTCCAAATCAACAACAGGTGTCACAAAGGTGGTCGTAACCCCACCCCTGGAGTGGGTTCAGGACGCTGGGTACGGCGTCCGGCGACCGGGAGGATCGAGGTAACAGTTCAAGACCTAAACAGTTTTGGAGATCCTCCCGTGACTACAACTCTCGCCCCGGCCAGATCCGACTCAGATCATCGCGGACCGGTCACCGGTAAAGAACGTGCGCTCGCTCCCGACCTCATCCGCGGCGCGATGCTGCTGCTGATCGGCCTGGCCAACAGCGCGAACTTCGCCTTCGCGGGCCAGCCCGGCGTGGAGAGCGCGCCGCACGGCTTCGAGCGAATCCTGAACTTCCTCAAACTCACCTTCGTCGACGCCCGCGCGTACCCGGTCTTCGCGGTGATGTTCGGCTACGGCCTGGTCCAGCTCGCGCGTCGGCAGCAGACGTCCGGCGCGACGCCGAGCGCAGTACGGCGGATCCTGCTCAAGCGCAACGGCTGGCTGGTCGCATTCGGCCTGCTGCACGCGACGCTGCTGTACTTCGGTGACTTCCTCGGCGCGTACGGAGTCGTCGGGATCATCTGCGCCCTGTTCCTGCTGAACCGCGGCGACAAGTTCCATCGGATCGTCATCGGCATCTGGGCGTTCATGGCGGTCGAGGTCGTCGTCTTCGGGGCCCGGGCAGTGCTTGCCGTCGTCAACAGTTCCGGTCCCGTGCACGCGCTGACCAACGAGCCGAACCCGTCGCTGGCGGCAACGTCGTACTTCGCGAGCATGGTCGACCGGCTGCACGAGTACCCGGCGCACTTCGCGAGCGTGCTGGGCTTCATCGTCATCGTCTGGCTGGGGATCTGGGCCGCCCGCAAGCAGATCCTCGAGAACCCGGCCGCTCACAAGCCCTTGCTGGTCTCGGTTGCCTCGATCGGTCTCGGCATCACCGTCCTCGGCGGACTGCCGCTGGCCTTCGTCGGCGCCGGCTGGCTGCACGTCGACGAGTCGGCGGTCGGCGCACTCAGCTACCTGTCCCACGTCAGCGGGATGTTCGGCGGACCTGGGTACGTCGCCCTCTTCGGTCTGCTCGTCGCCCGCATCAGCAAGCTTTCGCTGCCGGTCCGCGCGATCTCCGCACTGGGTCAGCGCTCGCTGTCGGGCTACCTGTTCCAGTCGGTGTCGTGGATGGTTCTGCTCGCACCGTTCACGCTGGACCTGCGGTTCGGGAGTACGGCGTACACCGCGGCGCTGGTCGCGATCGGGGTCTGGATCATCTCCGTCGTCGGCGCCTACGCGATGAGCAGGCGTTCCTACCGCGGGCCGGCCGAGACCCTGCTGCGGCGGCTCGTGTACTGACTTGCGAGGATGAGAGCCATGAGTGACTTCGGCGTACCGGAACCCGCCAACCTCTCCGATCTCTCCGGGCAGTCCGGTGAGTCCCCGGTGGCCGAGACGAGTGTGCGGCTCGCGCTGCCGGCGGAGGCGAACGAGATCGGCGAGATCCAGGTCGCGGCCTGGCGGTCGGCGTACGCCGGGCTCCTGCCGGCCGATGTCCTTGCCGACCTCAACCCGGCGCAGTTCGCAGCCCAGTGGCGGGCCGCGCTGCTCGCGCCGGGCGAGGCCCGGAACCGGGTGATGGTCGCGCTGGCCGGCCGTACGTTGGTCGGCTTCGCGGCCATCACGCCGTCGGACGACCCGGACGCCGATCCGCAGCGGGACGCCGTGATCGCCGAGCTCGCAGTACAGCCGGACGCGACCCGGGCCGGCCACGGCTCCCGGCTGCTGAACGCCGTCGTCGACACGATCCGCGCCGACGGCTTCGGCCGGTTGACCGTCTGGGTCAACTCCACCGACGACGTCCTCCGCGCCTTCTACACCGAAGCCGGCTGGGCTCCGGACGGTGCCCACCGCGAGCTGGATCTGTACGGCGACGAGTCGGTCCGCATCAAGCAGATCCGGCTGCACACCGATCCGGGAACCGCATAGCAGTCGCTCGATCGGCGACGAGCCGGGGGTGGTGCTCGACCACGTGACGCGGACATGACAGGTTGTCACGGTCCGATCACGTAACGCCATCCGCTGGAGTTCTGCATGAAGTACCTGACCCTGGCCGTCGGCCTGGGCATTTCCGCTGCTGCCGTTCTCGTCATACCGGGGTCCGGGGCGACCGCCTCGATGCAGACGGCGACCGTCGTCGACAAGCCGCACCAGGTGGCCAACAAGTACCTCGAGCAGAGACCCGACTGGATCCTGTGCGGTGACCCCGAGTTCCGCACGTACTGCGCGAAGATCACCGTTCCGCGCGACTGGGCCAACCAGTACGCCGGGAACGATCTCCAGATCGCGGTCAGCAAGGTCGCGCCCGCCAAGGGCAAGCCGAGCCGCGTGGTGTTCGGCAACCCGGGCGGACCGGGCGGCGCCGGCCTCGGCATGGCGCCGTACCTCGCGAGCCAGGCGCCGCTGGCCAAGGACCACCTCACCGTCGGCTTCGACCCGCGGGGCACGGGCGGCAGCACCAATGTCAGCTGCGACGGCAGCCCCGGCTACACGATGGATGCCCGCGATCGCGACCCTGCGAACCAGGCGCTGATCTCCGAGGCCTCGGCGATGGTCAAGCCGTACTGCGACCGCCAGTCCCGCGGGCTCCTCCCCTACATCACCACCGCGCAGACCGTGCAGGACATGGACCTGATCCGGCAACTGCTGGGCTTCGACAAGATGGACTACGTCGGGTACTCCGGCGGCACCTGGCTCGGGGCCTACTACCAGACCTACTTCCCCGACCACGTCGGCCGCTTCGTTCTCGACTCGAACACGGACTTCACCAAGACCTGGTTCGACACGTTCGTCAGCCAGCCGCAGGCGTTCGAGCGCCGGTTCCGTGAGGACTTCGCGCCGTGGGCAGCGAAGTACGACGACCAGCTGCACCTCGGTTCGTCACCCGGTGAAGTCATCCGGACCTACGAGCGGTTGCGGCGAGCGCTGAAGGAGCGGCCCGCGGTCGAGGAGTTCCTGGACGCGGCGGTTCAGGTGACGTACGACCAGAACACGTTGGACATGATGGTGGCCAACGATATGTATACAAAGCTCGACTTCTATTCACTCGCGGTCGATATGGCATTTATCCGCGACCTTTCCGCGGCACAGGCAAAAGGTGGCCCGCAGGCCGCGCAACACCGGGTCGACGGCCTCTCGCCGGCTCGCCAGCAGCAGCTCGTGCAGCGCGCGAACCGTGCACCGGTCGGGCTCCGCACGTTCGGCCCGTCTGGCACCGTCGACTCCGAGGACGCGACTTTCAACGCGATCACCTGCAACGACACCGCGTGGCCGCAGGGTCCTGAGGCCGGCGCACAGCTGGCGGCCCGCCTCGGTCCGCACTTCCCGCTGATCGGCTGGACGATGACCGAGAACCCGTGCTTCTACTGGAACCGCCCGAACCTCACCATGCCGACGCCAACCGGCAAAGGCTTGCCCACAACGCTGATGGTGCAGTCGGTGCACGACCCGGCCACCAACTACGGCCTCGCCGTCTCGGCCCACAACCGGTACGCGGGTTCGCGACTGCTGACCGTCACCAACGAAGGCGACCACGGCATCTACGGCGGCGTGAACCACTGCGCGGACAGGATCGTCAACACGTTCCTCACCACCGGGAAGGCACCGGCCAAGGACGCCAGCTGCGCCGGCGAAGGTATCCCGGCGCCGGACAAGCTGATGCCCGGCCTCGACGGGGCCGGCACCGGCTACAGCAAGGAAACTCCTTTACGAAGGATCGCCGGATTCACAAAAGCCGTTTCCGGTTATCTCCGCTGAACGAACGCTTGACCAGGCGTTTGAAAGTGGGCCGGAATTGCCTACGCACGGGCAGAATCCGATCACCATCGGCGAATTCCGGCCGCTGCTTTCGTTGTCAGGACATATTTGTCAGGGCGATGTCAGGGTTGCGTCCCTGTCTGACACAGCGTGATCACGACAACCTTGAGTCAGCGCGGAGGAGCCAGTCGTCGACTGGGAGGGCTCGATGACGGTGACCATCGCGGACGTGGCTTCGGCCGGCTGTGAGGTGGGGGGACTGCCTGGGGGGTCAGACAGAAGGCACAGCCGGCCGGGTCACGAATCGTGCGCCCGCGCCTCTAGATCCCTCGCGGGGTACCGTCGATCCCCCAGGTCGTGGTGCCTCGCGAGGCATGTTCAAGTCAGGGTCGGTGAGCCGGCCGCAGCCGCGCCGGGTGGCGGATAACCGTCGGCCACCGCGGCCAGCGGGACAGCCCGGCCGGCCGACCAGGCGGTCCGGAAGGCCCGGCGTTCCAGCGCCGCTTCGACCGCGGCTCGCGTCGCTTCGCAGTCAGCCTTCTCGATCACCGGCACAGGCGCACGGATGACCTCCCGGATCCCGTCGGCGGCACCGAGCAGGAACGCGGCGTACTCGCTCCGCTCACGCTGTTGCGCGACCGCTGCCAGTTCCTCGAGCACACTGGCCGACCGCCACCGATCGCCCAGATCGCGATGCTCGGCCAAGCTCTCGTCCAGCAGGTGTACGGCGCGCTCGGTGTAGCCGCGACGCCGCTCGATGATGCCGAGCTGGTTCAGCGACCAGGCCACACCCTCGCGGTACCCGAGCCGCTGGGACAGCGCGAGGCTCTCCTGCAACAGGTCCTCCGCCTCGACCAGCTCACCGCCGTACTGCGCGATCGCGCCGAGGCTGATGAGCGACCAGGCGAGACCTTCGCCGTCGCCGACGACCCGGAACGCGTCGCGGGCGCGCTGGCACCGGCGCGCGCCGATGTCCAGGTCGCCGCGCAGCCAGGCCACGAAACCGAGGTGGTTGTGCGCCCAGGCCATCCCGGCGCGGTCGCCGAGGCTCTCGTACAGGTCGTAGCTCTCGCAGTGCAGATCCTCGGCGGCGCCGTAGTCCCCGCGTTCTCGAGCGACTCCACCGAGGCGCTGCAGCACGAGCGCAGTACCAGCTGCGTCGTCCAGATCCTTGTACTGACGCAGGGCGGTCTGCAGGCGGTCGGTCGCGGCGTCGTACTCGCACTGGAGGAACGCCAACGTCCCAGCGCCCAGATTTGCTTTCGCACAGGCCGGGGACAGGTCAGCCATCAGGTCGGCCGGTAACGAGTCTCCAAGTGCCAATGCTCGCTCCAGCCAGCGACTGCCCTCGGCGTAGTGGCCATGCATCGAGCAGAACAGCCAAAGGCCGGCGGACAAGCGCAGTGCGGCAGCGGGCGAGCTGGTCCGCAGTGCCCAGGCCATCGCGGCCCGGAGGTTGTCCAGCTCGTTCTCCAGCCGGTCGAGCCATTCCTCCTGCGTCGGACCTCGTAGCTGTCCTTCGGCCTCTTCGGCCAGGCTGATGTAGAACTGGGCGTGCCGCTCGGCTGCCTCGTCCGTCCGGCCCACAGCCACCAGCCGGTCGGCCGCGAACTCCCGGATCACCGCGAGCATGTAGTACCGCGTGACGCCACGCCGCCGGGTCACCCGGATCAAGGACTTGTCGACCAGCCGTCCGGTGAGGTCGAGCGCTTCGGCTCGCTCCAACGGACCCGGATGCGCCTGCCCGGACATGACCGTCGCGGCCGCGTTGAGCGTCCAGCCGCCGACGAAGACCGACAGCTGGGCGAACACGTCCCGCTCGGCCGGCGTGAGCAGGGCATGGCTCCACTCGATCGCGCCGTACATCGACTGCTGGCGTGGCGACGCGGTCCGTGAACCGCCGGCCAGGATGCCGAACGACGTCTCGAGTTCGGAAGCCAGCTCCTCGATCGTCATCACGTTCGTCCGCGCGGCGGCCAGCTCGATCGCCAGCGGCATGCCCTCGAGTCGGCGTACGACGCGGGCAACCTGATCGAGCTGGCCGGTCGTGTCGTAGCCGCGCGCGGTCGCCCGCTCGACGAAGAGCCGGACGGCGTCCGATGTCTCCGGCTGGTCCTCGTCGTGCGGCAGCGAGAGCGCCGGTACGACGTACACGCTCTCGCCGGGGAGCCGTAGCAGCTCGCGGCTGGACGCGAGGATCGACAGGTTCGGGCAGTACTCCAGCAGCGCAGCGCTGATCTGACCGACTGTGGCCACTACGTGCGAGCAGTTGTCGAAGACCAGCAGCATGGCGCTGCGGCCGATCTGCTCGGCGATCTCCTCGACCAGTCGCGTGCTCTCCAGCGGGTGCAGGCCGACGGACGCGGCGACCGCCGGCATGACACCGGCCGGGTCGTTCAGCGCAGCGAGCGGCACCCAGCAGATGCCGTCCTGGAAACTGTCCGCGACCTCGTTCGCCACTGCCAGCGTGAGTCTCGTCTTGCCGACCCCGCCCGGCCCGGTCAACGTAAGCAAACGCGTGATTCGCTTCCCCAGCAGGCGACTCGTCGCGGTCAGCTCGGTCGTGCGCCCGATCAGTTCGCTCGTCGGCGCCGGCGGTTGCCGCATCGGCGTGCGGGTGGTGTCCGCCTCTTTGCGGGCGGCCGCGGTGAGCCGGGAGCGGTCGGGATCGCCGAGTCGCAGCGCGTCAGCGAGCAGGCGCAGCGTGTGCGCCCGCGGCGCACGCCGCCGGCCCCGCTCCAACGCCGCGATCGCGTCGACGCTCAGTCCGGCTCGTTCGGCCAGTGCCTCCTGCGACAGCCCGGCTTCACGCCGGTGCCGACGCAACAGGCCACCGAATCCGGCCCCCTGCACGTCGTCCGAGCCGCGGCGAGACCCTTCTGATGGCACAGGACGGCCCCACCCAGTCTCCGACCTTTACGTGGCGGCTGCCACGTACCCTCACGAAGGTATCCCGTTCAACCCCGCGTTGTCAGTGTTCCCGGGTCCTTCACAGCGAACTCCCGAGTAACTCAGGACGTCTTGTCGTGCTGGGAAATCGCGGCCCGCATGGTCGCGCGGGCCCGCTTCCGGTCCCCCGCCGCGTCGTACGCCGTCGACAACCGGAACCACACGCGCCAGTCGTCGGGCGCCGCTTCCGCTTCGGCCTTGTACTTCCCGAAGGCCTCGTCCGCGGCCGCCCGATCGATCCGCCCGGATGGCCGCCGCGGCAGATCGTCAACCGGCAAACCGCCCGACGCCTCCAGTTCGCGCGCCAGCACTTCGGTCTGCCGGCCGAACTGGAGCTCCCGCCACACCAGGTATGCCCCGAGCAACGGGATGACGAGAACGGCGATCCCCAGCACGATCGCGACCGGCTCACCGGTCCCGATCAGCAGCACACCCCGCCAGCCAAGCAGTACGGCGTACGCGACGAAAACGACCGCCAGCAGGATCGCCGTCCGCTTCCCGCTCATTTAGGCGAGGTCCAGGAAGTGTTCTAGGCCTACGGTCAGGCCGGGGGTGGTGCCGATCCGGCGTACGCCGAGGAGGACGCCGGCCATGAACGACGTACGGGCCATCGAGTCGTGGCGGATCGTCAGGGTCTCCCCCTCGTCGCCGAGCAGGACCTCCTGATGCGCGATCAGGCCGCGGAGCCGGACGCCGTGCACCCGGATCCCGTCGACGTCCGCGCCGCGCGCACCGTCGAGGGCGGTCGTGGTCGCGTCCGGGATCGGCTTGGACCCGGCCTCACGACGCGCGTCCGCGATCAGCTCCGCCGTCCGCCGGGCGGTGCCGGACGGGGCGTCGACCTTGTCGGGGTGATGCAGCTCGACGATCTCGACCGACTCGTAGTACGGCGCTGCCTTCGCGGCGAACTGCATCATCAGCACGGCGCCGATCGAGAAGTTCGGCGCGATCAGTACGCCGGTGGACGGGCTGCCGGCAAGCTGCGAACGCAGCGTGGCCAGCCGCTCCTCGTCGAACCCGGTGGTGCCGACGACCGCGTTGATGCCGTGCTCGATGCACCACGCGAGGTTGCCCATCACGACCTCGGGCCGGGTGAAGTCGACGACCACCTCGGCACCGGCCTCGGTCAGCTGGTCCAGCTCGTCACCCTGGTCGAGTCGCGCGACCAGCTCACAGTCGGCGGCCTCCTCGACCGCGAGGCACGTCTGAGCGCCCATCTTGCCTTTGGCTCCCAGCACACCGACCTTGATCATGCGCACCCTTCCTGTCCCGGCCGCTCCGGATTCAAGGGCAACAGGATCTCATCCCCGGGACCGGGCGCCCCGCTCGGCCTTGGGCACCCAGACCTGCAGCCCGATCGTCTGCTCGGCCGGGGCGAGCTGTTGGTAGTCGGCGTGGAAGTTCAGGCCGCAGGACTGCAGCGCGGTGATCTCCGAATCCGAGATCTGCCGGTTCAGGATGATCAGCGGCGCCCGCTCCGGACGACCCTTCCGGCAGACCTCCTCGATGCCGGCCGCGGTCCGGGCGCGCTCCGTCGGCGCGATCCAGGCCTCGCCGAGCGGCCTGCCGCCGAGGATCAGCACCAGGCCGGCCATCTTGTCGAACGCCAGCATCGGCCGGCCGCCTGGCTCGGTGTACGGGCGGAGATCGGCGGCCAGCTTGCGGTAGTCCGCTTCGTCGGCCGGCGTCAGGTACAGCCCCTTCAACGCGGGCAGCGTCGACGCCACGGTCAGCTCGGAGTGCCCGGCCGAACGGTACGGATACCGGAACAATCCGGTGTAGGCGATCGAGGCGGTCGCGACCAGCGATCCCACCAGGACGAGTCCGAGCGTCACCCGCGCCGCGATCGGCGTCGCCCAGATCCCGGTCAGTACCGCGATCATCACCGCGGCCCAGGCGGCGAACGCGTTGAACCCGATCGTGTAGAGCGCGGTGTTCGTCCCGAACGCCTGAACCAGCGGCAGCAGCACGAGCAGGCCGAGGATCACCCACGTGCGCGTGTTCTCCCGGCTCAGCCTCGAGCACTCCGTCACACCGAACCGGTGCGCGATCACGGCACCGGCAGCAGCGACGACGGCGACAAGTACGGCGGCCAGCAGCGTCACGGCGTACGTCGCGGTTTGCTGCGATCCGCCGATCGCGGCGCCGTCGACGACGACTCGTCGTACGGACAGGATCAATGCGAGCAGCACCAGGACCGCGGCGGCGATCCGGAGCCAGCGCCAGCGGGCGATCACGGTGAGCGCGGTCGCGACCAGCAGCAGACCGTGGTCGCGGAGGGTCTGGCCGAGCAGTCTGATGCCGCTCGACCAGTAGAACTGCAGCAGCTCGGTCGGCGAGTACGACGTACCCGCGATGAATTTGTTCACGGTGACGATGCCCGGCACCGCCACGTTCAGGCGGACCACGAACAGCTGGACGACGAGCGCAACCACCGCGACCCCAGCCAGGGCGAAAAGGATGCCTCGGGCAACGGCTCGCCAGCTCTGACCGGCCAGCACGACCACCGCGGCGATGACGATCAGCCCGATCACCACGACCGAGGTCCACTTCGCCAGCACCATCACGCCGATCACCAGGCCGGCCACGACCGGCACCCAGAACGGCACCGGATCGCCGCGGTCGACCGCCGTCGCCATCCACAGCACGCAGGACACCAAGGTCAGCGCGCCGAGCAGCACGACATCGTTGTACCCGGGCGACTGCGGCAGCCAGGCGTAGCACATCCCGCCCGCGGCCAGGATGATCGCCATCCCGGCCAGCTCCCACAGCTTCGTCGCCGGCATCCCCGGCCGCCGCCCGCGCAACCAGCGCATGAAGCTGTAGCCGAAGAGCAGATGGACGACGACCACCGTGAACAGCCGGAACAGCCGCAGCCGGTCGATGTTGTACCCGAACCACTCGAAGATCGGCCCGTACAGGTACTGCACGCCGGTCAACGCCAACGGATTGCTGTCCCACCACCGATAGGACAGCAGGTAATAGCCCTCGTCGGTGATGTCGAAGCCCTCGTTGGCGGCCCGGGCCGCGGTCAGGATCCACCACGCCGCCAGCCCGCCGGCGACCACGATCACCCCTACGAGCAGCACGATTCGCTTGCTCGCCGAGGAAACACCCACGGCCGCCACCCTAGGCCATCACTCAACAGCTATTACTCAGGCCGGGGCGAAGGCGGTCTGCGCATCCTCGGCGAAATGACACGAAACGGTCTGCCCGGACGCGATCTCCCGCAGCTCGGGTACGTCGGTGCTGCACCTGGCCTCGGCTCGCAGACAGCGGGTGTGGAACCGGCATCCGGACGGAGGCATCACCGGCGACGGCGGGTCACCGGCCAGCACGATCCGCTCGCGACCCTTCCGGGCCAGACCGGGCTCCGCGGACAGCAGCGCCTGCGTGTACGGGTGCGCGGGGACGTCGTACACCTGCTGGTGCCGGCCCAGCTCGGCGACCTTGCCGAGGTACATCACCGCGACCCGGTCGGAGACGTGCCGGACCACGGACAGGTCGTGGGCGACGAAGATGATGCTGAGACCAAGCTCACGCTGCAGCCGCATCAACAGGTTCACCACCTGCGCCTGGACCGACAGGTCGAGCGCCGACACCGGCTCGTCACACAGCAGTACGTCGGGGTTGAGCGCGATCGCCCGCGCGATCCCGATCCGCTGCCGCTGGCCGCCGGAGAACTGGTGCGGGAACTTCGTCTCGTCCTCGGGCCGCAGACCGACCAGCTCGAGCAGCTCCCGGACCCGGGCGCGGATGTCGATACCCTTCCCGACGTCCGGGTGCACCTCGAACGGCTCACCGACGATCTCGCCGACGCGCATCCGCGGGTTCAGGCTCGAGTACGGGTCCTGGAACACCACCTGGACGTTGCGCCGCCAGCGCCGCAGTTCGCGGCCCTTGAGCCTGCTGACGTCCACGCCGTTGTACTCGATCTGGCCCGCGGTCGGCTTCTCCAGGGCGGCGAGCAGCCGGACCAGCGTGGACTTCCCGCAGCCGGACTCGCCGACGATGCCGAGCGACTCGCCCTTGCGCAGCGTCAGGTCGACGCCGTCGACCGCTCGGACCAGCGTCTTGGCGCCGAAGTTCAGCGCCGGGCTGATGTCGTAGTGCTTCACGACATTGGTTGCCACCAGCAACTCATCGGTCATCAGACTGCCTCCTTCGCCGCGATCGACGTACGCCGGATGCACGCGGCATCACGTCCTGGTCCGACCGTGAGCAACGGCGGCACCTCGGCGGCGCAGTCGTCGATCGCGATCGGGCACCGGGGCCGGAACGCGCACCCCGACGGGATCGCCAGCAGCGACGGCGGCGTACCGGGGATCGTCGGCAGCTCCTGACCCTTGAGGTCGGCCGACGGCATCGAGCCCAGAAGCCCTTCGGTATAAGGGTGAACGGGATACTCCAGCGCCTCCGCGGTGGCGGCGCGCTCGACGACGTGGCCCGCGTACATCACCACGACGTTGTCGGCGACGTCCGAGACCACGCCGAGGTCGTGGGTGATCAGTACGACGCCCATCTGCCGCTCAGCCTGCAGCTCCGCGATCAGCTCGAGGATCTGAGCCTGCACGGTCACGTCGAGCGCGGTGGTCGGCTCGTCCGCGATCAGTACGTCGGGATCGAGCGCGAGCGCCATCGCCAGCATCACGCGCTGCCGCATACCGCCGGAGAACTCGTGCGGGTAGTCGTTCACCCGCTTGGCCGCGGCCGGGATCCGCACCTGGTCGAGCATCTCCGCAGCCTTCTTGAGCGCGTCCCGCTTCGACATCCCGCGGTGGACGCGGTAGCACTCGGCGATCTGGGTCCCGACCGATTGGACCGGGTTCAGCGCGGACAGCGAGTCCTGGAACACCATCGTGATCCGGTCCCCGACGATCCGCCGCCGTTCCTTGGTCGTCATCTGGATCAGGTCGGCGCCGCGGTACTCCGCCGTACCTTTCAGGATCCGGCCGGGCGGCATCTCGAGGATCCCGGTCAGCGCCTGGGTCGACACGCTCTTGCCGGACCCGGACTCTCCCAGGATCGCCAGCGTCTCGCCCGCGCGCACCTGCCACGACACGCCGTCCACGGCCCGCACCGGACCGCGTGGTGTGTCGAACTCGACGGTCAGGTCCTCGACCTTGAGCAGTACTTCGCCAGTCTTGTGTCCACTCTTGTGTGCAGTCATCGCAGCAACTTCGGGTCGAGGGCGTCCCGGATCGAGTCGCCGATGATCATGAACGAGATCGTCATCGTGGAGATGAACAACGCCGGCCAGATGAACAGGTGCGGCGTATCGCGGTACGACGCGGCCACGCCGAACTGCGAACCCCACGAGATCGACGGCGGCTGCAGACCGACGCCGAGGAAGGTCAACGCGGCTTCCAGACCGACCATGCCGCCGATGCCGAGCGTGGTCATCGCGAGCAGCGGCGCCATCGCGTTCGGGAACACGTGCTTGCGCAGGATCCGGACCGGCGGCACACCGATCGACCTGGCCGCCAGCACGTACTCGCGGTTGCGGACCGAGAACACCGTCGCCCGCATCAGCCGCATACCGCCCGGCCAGCCGATCAGGAAGATGACGCCGACGATGATCCAGATGCTCCGGTTCTGCACCGAGTTCAGGATCACGATCAGCACCACGATGCCGGGGATCGAGAACAGTACGTCGGCCGTCCGCGAGATCAGGCCGTCGACGAAGCCCGGGAAGTATCCGGCCAGCAGACCGAGCGAGCCGGCCAGGATGAACACGCCGAAACTCGCACAGATGCTGACCAGCACCGACGGACGGGCGCCGTAGATGACGTTGGCGAAGTAGTCGCAGCCCTGGATGTCGAAGCCGAACGGATGCCCCGGGCCGCGGCCCTGCCGGCTCTTGGCGAGCTCGCAGAACCGCGGATCGGCGGATGTGAACAGCCTCGGCACCGCCGCCATCGTGAAGAACGCCAGCAGCAGCAGGCTGCACAGCACGAACTGCGGCTTGCGCAGCAGCGCCCGCAGCAACTCGCGGTTGGACAGTGTGCGGCCGTCGCCGAGCTCCTGCGCCTCGGCGCCGACGGCCGCGGTGATCTGTTGGACGTCAGACATTGCGCACCCTCGGATCCACGACGCCGTACAGCACGTCGACCAGCAGGTTGATCACGATGAACGAGATGAAGGCGAGCGTCGACAGCAGCACCACGACCCCGCCCTCCTTCAGCTTGATCGCCTGGAACATGAACTGGCCGAGCCCGGGCAGGTTGAAGATGCTCTCGGTGATGATCGCGCCGCCGAACATGCCGGCCAGGTCGAGCCCGATGAACGTGATCACCGGAAGCAGCGCGTTCGGCAGGATGTGCCGCCACAGCACCCGCTGCTCCCCCAGTCCCTTGGCCCGCGCGGTCTTCACGAAGTCCGCGTTGACCGTCTCCACGATCGACGTCCGCAGCAGCCGGGCCAGGCCGGCGAACCCGAGGACGCCGATCACCAACGCAGGCAGCAGGTACGACCTCGGGAACCCTTCGAGCACGCCCGACACCGGGAACCATTTCAGCTCGACCCCGAACAGGTACTGCGCGGCGAAGTACGCCACCAGCCCGGGGACCGCGAGCAGCACCAATGTTGTCAGCAGCAACGACCGGTCGACCCAGCCGTTGCGCTTGAACCCGGCGTAGATGCCGAAGAACAACCCGAGCGTCCACTGGAACGCGTTCGCGAGCAGTGTCAGCTTGAGTGTCACCGGGATCCGCAGCCGGAGTTGATCGGCGATGTCGGCTCCGGCGAACGTCGTACCGAAGTGGCCGGTGAGGATGTCCTTCATGCTCAGCAGGTACTGGACGATGAAGGGGTCGTCGAGGTGGAACTGGGCCCGTTTGGCCGCCAGCACGGCCGCCGGGATCGGCTTGTCGCCGGCCAGTTCCCGCAGGGGGTCTCCGGGCATCGCGAAGACGAGCGCGTAGACCCCCAGCGTGACGACCAGTCCGATCGGGATCGCCGCGAGGACGCGGCGAAGGACGAAACGAATCACTTGGCGGCGCTCACTTGAAGGTGGCCCAGAGCGCCGAGACACCGACGTACTTCGACACGCGCGGCTCGATCTTGGCCGAGTGCAGGTACGCGTTCGACTTGGTGTAGAGCGGGATCAGCGGCATGTCCTCGAGCGCGATGTCCTCGGCCTGCTGGTACAGCTTGATCGCCTTCTCCTGGTCCGGCTCGGCGTCACCCTTGGCGAGGACCGCGTCCAGCGCCGGGTTGCTGTAGCCGGCGAAGTTCGCGTCACCGTTGGACTTGAACATCGGCGTCAGGTAGTCCTCGATCGACGGGTAGTCGTGACCCCAGCCGCCGAACCGCAGACCGTCCAGCTTGCGGCTGTCGGCCAGCTCGGTGATCTCCGAACCCTGCTTGCCGGTGTACTTCACCTGCAGGCCGAGGTTCTGCCGGAGCATGTTGCCGATCGCCTCGGCGAAGATCTGCCCGGTCGCGGATGTCGTGCTGTAGCTGATGTTGACGACGCCGGAGAAGCCGCCGGCTTCCTGCAGCAGCTGCTTGGCCTTGGTGGCGTCGAAGTCGCAGTACTTGCAGGCGTTGTCACGGTAGCCGTCGATATCCGGCGCGATCAGGCCCTTGGCCGGGTCGGACAGGCCGACGAGATCGGCGAAGGCCTTGCGGTCGATCGCCTCCGAGAACGCGTGCCGCAGCTTCGGGTTCTTATACCGCGCGTCCCAGGCCGGGAAGACCAGGTAGTTCGCGCCGGAGCTGACGCTGGTCACCCACTGGTCCGGCGCGTCGGTCTTGAAGCTCTTCACCTTGGTCGACGGCACGTCGGTGAAGTCGACGTTGCCGGCCAGGAACTCGTTGTACGCCGTGTCCGCGTTCGGGATGAACCGGTACGTGATCGAGTCGGCCTCGGGCGCGGCCGAAGCCTTGTACCCGTCCCACTTGGCCAGCTTGATGTCGTCACCGGCGTTCCAGTCGGCGGCGAGCTTGTACGGGCCGTTGCCGATCGGCTTGCGCTTGTAGGCGTCCGGGTTCTTCCGGACCTCCTCCGGCAGCGGGGCCAGGCCGAGGTACTGCAGGGTCAGACCGAACTGCGAGAACGGCACCTTGAGCTTCACCGTGAAGGTCAGGTTGTCGACCTGCTTGAGACCGCTCAGCGTCTTCACCGCGGTCGGCTTCGGCGTGGCGCCGTCAGCCGTCGGCGGGTTCAGCGCGTCGTACCCGTCGACCTTGGAGAAGAAACCGTTGTTCTTCCAGGCGTTCGAGCCCTCGGCGGTCATGTTCCAGCTGTCGACGTAGTCCTTGGCGGTGACCGCCTGGCCGTTCTGGAAGGTGTTGCCGGGCTTCAGCTTGATCGTCCAGGTCTGGCTGGTCTTGTCCGGCGTGACCGAGTCGGCCATCACGTTCTGCAGCTTGCCGGTGTTCGGGTCCGTGGTCACCAGCGGGGCGAACATCGCCATCGCGACCTGGATCCCCGGGCTGCCGTTCTCGTTCAGCGGGTTGATGTACTCCAGCGGGTCGGCGGCGATCGCGATGACTTCGCTCTTGCTGCCGGAGCCGCTGCCACCGCTGCTGCTCTTGCCGTCTCCACACGAGGCGAGTACCAGCGTTAAGCCGAGCACCGCCCCCACTACCCCAGTCAGACGTCGCACGGTCAAACCAACTTCCTCGGCGGGAGGGCCGCTAGGCGGGCGGATCACGTCATGGTGGCTGGTCGAAACTGCGCATGTCAACGTTGTCAGGCACAAAGCGGCGGCGCGTAACGTAGGCGTTACTTTGCCAAGACCTCAGATGACCAGCCGTTCCTTGCGGAGCGAGCCCTCACTTAATCAGATCAGTCCATCAGAGTCATCAGATGACAGACCAGATCACACCAATTTGGTCATGTGCTCACAAATGCGCAGTCGAGCACTGCACCGAGTATTCGAACGCCTGCACACAGTGGTCACTCACTCCTGCTGGGCCGCGAACAGCCGAGCGAAACGGCCGGTTTGCCGGGCCATCAGTTCGGGGTAGGTTCCTTGCTGCACCACCGTGCCGCCGTCGATGACGTAGATGCGATCCATCTCCCGAAGCGTCCACGCCCGATGCGAAACCACGATCGTGATGCGCTCGTCCTTGGTACGGCGGAGGTCGGCGAAGATCTCGCGCTCCGCTTCCGCGTCGATCGCCGACGTGGGTTCGTCGAGGATCCAGACGCCGGCGTTGCGGAGGCGGATCCGGGACAGCGCGAGTCGTTGCCATTGGCCACCAGAGATGCCGGTGCCGCCCCACTGCTGGCCCAGCTGGGTGTCGAGCGGCAGGCCGGCGGCGAACGTGTCCGTGAGGGCAGTCCGCACCGCCTGATCGCTGACCGGATCCGGTGAACCGAGGGCGACGGCATCGCGCAGCGTGAACTCGAAGCGCCCGAACTCCTGCACCAGCAGGCCGAAGTACCCGAGCCGCTCGGCCTCGGTCAGGTGTCGCGCGTCCTTGCCGTCGATCAGCACCCGTCCGCAGTCCGGACTCAGGCTGCCGACGAGCAGGTTGATCGCGGTGGACTTCCCGGCACCGTTGACGCCGACCAGCGCGACGAGTTCACCGCGGTGTGCCTCGATACAGACGTCGTGCAGCACGGGCACATCGTCGTACGCGAAGCTGACGTGTTCGAGGGCGACCGACTCGACCTGGGGTACGACGGTCTGGCGTGCGGCGGGCGGCACACTACGGGCGAAACGCCGGTAGATCATGGCTTGTGGAGCCGCGGTGACGATGCTGCCGAACGCGTACCCGCACTGGCGGATCGCGTTGAGGCCCGTGATCGTGCCTGCAACCGCGGCGGCGGCCGCTCCCCCGTTCGCGCCGCCGGTCACCAGCGCGATCAGGGCTCCACCGAAGAGCATGACGGTGACCAGCGCGGCGGCCAGCTCTAAGTTCATCGCCGTTCTGATCATCCGATCGAGGACGTACGTCGCCTGCGTTCGGCTGCCGGCGATCTGGTCGGCGACCTTCCAGCCGGATCCAAGTACCGCGAGTTCGGTGCCGGAACGCTGCTGGATGAGCTGTTCGGTCGCGTACGCCGCTGCGCGCTCGTACTCGCCGACGCGCGGCCACCCCTTCGCCTCCATCCGCGAGATCAGCGTGAAGGCGAGCACGGTCGGCACCAACGCGGCCAGCACGAGAAGCCCGGACAGCACATTGATCGACGCGATCGCGATGCACAGCAGGACAGACGTGACCGCCGCGCTCAGGACTTGCACCGGCTTGCCCGCGACATCACTCATCGGATCCGTCGCCGCCTGGCTGGTCTCCAGATCCCTGACCACGTCCGGCTCGGCCAGCCGACTCGGACTCAACCGCGCCGCCACGTGCGCAAGCTCAACGCGATAGTCGAGCCTGAGGCGCAACATCATCCGCTGCCCGGCGATGTTCGACACCTGGGTGATCGGGTACATCGCGCCGACCACGACGGTCAGCCCCAGCAACGGTCCCCAGGTCCCGCCGCCGTCGACCAGCGAGCGGATCAGCACAACCTGTGCACCCGGCAGAAACGCCAGGACCAGTTGCAGCATCGAGTGTGCCGCCAGCCACCCCGGAGCAACCCGGAGGGCATCGAGCATCGAATCGCGGGCAGTACGGAACGCATCCAGCACAAGGATCCTCTTTCACGCAGACAGGCCGGAGCCGCGCCGGGTATCCGGCGCCGCTCACCGCAGCCGTCAAATGCGTGTCATCCCAGAATCGGGCCCCGCCCGTCCAAATGGGATCCAGTGGCAGATCACGTGGTGACGTTTTACCGACCCAGGCTAGTACCCGTTCAGGTCGTGACAGCCCACAGCCCGGTGGGCCGCCGGTTCGGTTGGACGGCGCGAGCTGGTGCCTGGTCGCGATTGCGGCGGGCGATCGGAGACGTGTTCATGTGCAGCTCGACAGGACGTATACGTCCACTGGAAGCCAGCGCCCGCCTGCGCACACCTGAATCCAAGCCCAATCCCCGAACACTTCCTGTCGAGCTTGCACACCGACCCGAGGCCCGGGCGTGGGAGCGGCGGGTTACGGCCCGAGCTTTGCTTGGAGCGGGGCTACCGGGGCGGGAGGAGCTGGGTTACCAGGGCGTCTGCGGTCCACTGCTGCCAGCGGTCCGGCGACCAGCCCCTCCGGGTGGTGAAGAACTGGTACATCTCCGGGCTCTGCAGGGCGAGCGCGATGTCGGTTGCCATCGCGGTGTCGAGCCCGTCGCGCAGCGGCGTCTTGCCGGCGAGGGCGGCGATGAACCGCTCCATCACGACAGCGCGCTGGGCGTTGTTGGTCATCCACAGCTCGTGGATCTCGGGATCCCCCGGTGCGGCATGCGCGACGACCTGGAGAACCGGCGCGACCCGCTCATAGATCTCCCGGGCGATCCCGGCCAGCTCCTGCAACTGCGCCACCGGATCGGGATTGTCGATGGCGGCCAGCACCCGAGGCCGCTCCAGTGTCGGCACCGGCTCGTCGTCGCCGGCGATCGCGACGTCGAGCAGCTCGCTGAGCAGCGCGCGCTTGGTGCGGAACGTGAAGTACAGCGTCTGCACGGCCATCCCGGCCTCGTCGGCGATCGCCTGCATCGACGTCGCGGAGTACCCCCGGCTGGTGAACAGGGTCTGCGCTGCCGTCCGCATCCGCTGCCGGTTGGCCTGCGCCTTCTCCGCTCTCACGCTCATGCCGACAGGTTACCAGTTGACTAGAGCGAGCCACTAGTGATTCGCTAGAGGAACACTCTAGCGAAATCGGAGCAGCGATGACCGAGACCCTTCCGGCGCCGACCGGCCTCCGCCGGCAACTCCGCACCACCGCACGACTGACCGCGTTCATCGGCGGGCCGGTGTTCTGGCTCGGGACGCTGCTGCATCCGGCCCGCGACGGCTGGAGCATCGCGAACGTCGGCGAGCGTTACGGGCTGACGCACGACATCCAGGCGGCGGGCCTGGCGCTGCAGATCGTCTGCCTGGCCAGCATGATTGCTCTGGGCAACCAAATCGGCCGCCGTCGCGATCTGGGCGCGTGGTACGCCGCGCTGGTCGGCACGCTGCTCTGGTTCGCGCTGATCATCTTCGACGGCTCGCACAACCCGGTCCGAGCGGAGTACGCGCCGAGCATGGTCCACGAACCCGTGGATCTCGATACACCCGCGGCGCTGATCGTGTTTCCGGCGTTGCTCGTCTTCCCGCTGAGTTATCTCTGGCTGGGCTGGACGATGCGAGAGCGGCTGCGGCTGGTCGGCGTGCTGCTGGGTGCCGGCGCTCTTGCCTACACGATCGGCGGCCTGTTCATCTTCACGTCGGGTCCGCGGTTCGGCCTGATCCAGATCTTCGAGGTCGCCGGCGCGACCGTGTACGCCGTCGGCTACATCCTCCTCGGGCGGCGAGCAGCATGAACCTCATCGAGTCCCTGCTGTCACCGGCCGCTCGGGCCGATCCGTTCCCGCTCTATGCCGAGGCGCATCGTCTCGGCCCGGTCCTGCCGATCGCCGACACCGTCTTCGTGATCGTCGGCTACGCGGCGGTCAACGAAGTACTGCGGAATCCGGGCTTCGGGATCCCCGCCGATCCGTCGAGCGAGCCGTCGCTCGAGCTGATGCAGCGATCGATTCTTCGAGCCAATCCTCCCGACCACGGGCGGATGCGATCGCTGATCTCGCAGGTCTTCACGCCCCGCCGCGTCGCCGCTCTGCAACCTGCGATCGAGGCCGCGGTGGACGATCTGCTCGACAGTCTCCCGACGACGGTCGACTTCATGGACCGGTTCGCGTTTCAGTTGCCGGTGACGGTCATCTGCGAGCTCCTCGGCGTACCGGCGTCCGAGCGGGATCGCTTCCGTCCGCTCGCGTCCGATCTCACGGCGGCGCTGGAGCTCACCGACGCGTCGGATGCCTCCGCCGATGCGGCAGCGCATGAGCTCGGCGAGTACTTCGCCGAGCTGATCCGAGAACCTTCAGCCGACGGGCTGGTCGGCGCTCTCGTCGCTGCGCGCGACGCGGGAGACGGGCGACTGTCCGACGAGGAGCTGCTCGCGAACCTGATCCTGCTCCTGGTGGCCGGCTTCGAGACGACCACCGACCTGCTCGGCAACGGCTTGGCCATCCTGCTCGACCAGCCACACCTCGCCTCAGATCCCGCGGCCTTCGTCGAGGAGGTACTGCGCTACGACTCCCCCGTGCAGGTCACGACCCGCGTCGCCCGCACGGACGGACTGTCGGCCGCAGGCATCGCGATGCCCGCGGGCAGCAACCTCATCCTGCTGCTCGGCGCGGCGAACCGTGATCCGGCACGCTTCCCGCAGCCCGATCGGTTCGATCCGGCGCGCGCCGACAACAAGCCGCTGAGTTTCGGTGCCGGCACGCACATCTGCCTTGGCAACAGCCTGGCCCGCTTGGAAGCGAAGGTGGCCTTCGCTCGCCTGCTCGACCGCTTCCCGACGATCACGTCCGCCGGACCAGCCACCCGCCGCGATCGGCTGGTGTTGCGCGGCTATCAAACGCTCCCGGTCCGGCTCAGTTCGGCGGAATGTTCTGGTTCAGGTGGAACAGGTTCCCAGGGTCGTACTTCTGCTTGAGCGCCTGCAACCGGTCGTACGTCGTCGCGCCGTACGCCGAGCGGATCCGGTCGGTGTCCTCGTCGGTGAGGAAGTTGACGTAGACGCCGGCCTGGTGGGGTTCGAGCGCCTTCGAGGACTCCCGAACCCACTCCCGTTGCGCCTCGAATCCGTCCGGACCGAGGGTCGCGCCAACGAAGTTGAACGCGTGCCCGTGCGAGCGACCGCCGTACGACGTGCTGTCCGGGTCCATCCGGGCGATCGCACCGCCGAGATGGAAGATCGGGAACAGCGAGAACGGCGAATCGATCGCCAGCCCGCGCTCGACGGCGATGTCGATCACCTCGTCGGTCAGCTCGTCGACGTCGCACGCACGGGTGTAGTACCAACGCCCGTGCGGGAAGGTCGGGTCGAGCATCGACTGCAGGCTCAGGAAGGGCCGCGCTGTGCAGAGATCCAGCATCGGTGGCGCGAAGGCCTTCAGCGGTGCAACAACCCGCTCGCCGTCCTCGACGGATCCGGAGTAGCTCACGACGACGACCACCGCCGGCCGCGCATGCAGCTCGGTCGGAATCGTCGGCAGGGAAGGCAGACACCGGTGCACCACCGCGGTGGTCAGCTCGTCCGGCACGTCCGCGATCCAGTCACGATAGAAACGCATAACCTCGGGCGACTGATCCATCGGCCAGGCGACGATTCCGGCGTACACGGTCGGGCCGACCGGATGCAGCTGGAACTCGAACTCGGTGACGATGCCGAAGTTGCCGCCACCGCCCCGGATCCCCCAGAACAGCTCGGCGTTGGTGTCCGCGCTGGCCGTCAGCAGCTCGCCCTCGGCCGTGACCACGTCGACCGAGAGCAGGTTGTCGATCGTCAGCCCGTACTTGCGCATCAGCCAGCCGATCCCACCGCCGAGCGTCAGCCCCGCCAGCCCCGTATGCGTGACAATCCCGGCAGGCGTCGCCAGCCCGAACTCCTGCGTCTCGCGATCGAGCTCTCCCAGCAGTACGCCGGCTTGTGCGCGAGCGGTACGCCGTACCGGATCGACCCGGATCCCCTTCAGCAGGCTGAGATCCAGCACGATCCCGCCGTCACAGGTCGAGTGCCCCGGGAAACTGTGCCCGCCACCCCGCACGGCGACCGGCCCGCCGGCACGACGCGCGTACGCGAGCGCGCTCCGAATATCGGCGACCCCGGTACAGCGTGCGATCACCCCGGGCCGACGATCAATCGACCCGTTCCACACCTTGCGGTACTCGTCGTACGACGGATCGCCCGGATGAATCAGCTCACCCCGGAAGTCCTCGACCGTGCCCATGACCTGCCCCCAAGCCTCCCCCAGGCCATCTGTCAGTCTGCCACCCGGGAGCTACACGGTGAAGGCGGTGGTGTCCTCGTCGAACGGGCCCATCACGGTCAGGGCGGGGGTGCCGGCGTAGAGGTCGGCGGCCAGGGCCGTGACCTCGTCGAGGGTGACCGAGTCGATCCGGTGCAGGATCTCGTCGACCGTGGGCAACTCGCCGTAGACGAGCTCCGCCTTGGCGATACGAGTCATCTTGGCGCCGGTGTCCTCGAGACCCATCACGACCGAGCCACGCATCTGGCCCTTGCCGCGGAGCAGCTCGTCCGGCGTGATGTTGCCGTTAGCAATCGATTGGAGCTCGCCGCGGATCACGTCGAGTACCTCGGGGGCCTTCTTCGGCAGGCAACCGGCGTACACGCCGACCATGCCGGAGTCGGCGTACGCCGAGCCGAACGTGAACACGGAGTACGCCAGGCCGCGCTTCTCCCGCACTTCCTGGAACAGCCGCGACGACATCCCGCCGCCGACGATCCCGTGCAGTACGCCGGCGATGTACCGGCGCTCGTCGCTGCGGACCAGGCCGGGCATGCCGAGCACCAGATGTGCCTGCTCGACGTCGCGGTGGTGCACCTGGACCCCGCCGTACGTCGGGACGCGCTTGCCGGGACCGCGCCGGATCGCAGCCGGCTCGGCCTCGGCCGTGACCCAGTGACGCTCGAACGCCTTGCGCACCAGGCGAACGACCTCGGCGTGGTCGACGTTGCCGGCCACCGAGACCACGATGTTGGACGGCTTGTAGCGGCGCCGGTACCACCCGACGATCTGCTGGCGGGACAGTCCGGCGAGCGATTCCGGCGTACCGGTGATCGAACGGCCGAGCGGGGACTTGCCCCACAGCTGCTCGGCGAACAGGTCGTGGATGTGGTCCGACGTCTCGTCGGCGTGCATCGCGATCTCTTCGTCGATGACGTCGCGCTCGCTCTCCACGTCCGCGCTGGTCAGCGTGGCGGAGGTGATCATGTCGCAGATGACATCGACCGCGAGCGGCAGGTCGGAGTCGAGCACCCGCGCGTAGTAGCAGGTGTATTCCTTGCCGGTGAAGGCGTTCATCTCGCCGCCGACCGCGTCGATCTCGGCGGAGATCTCGAGCGCGTCGCGGCGCTCGGTGCCCTTGAACAGCAGGTGCTCGAGGAAATGCGTGGCGCCGGCCAGCGGTTCCGGTTCGTCCCGGGAGCCGACGCCGACCCAGAGTCCGAACGTCACCGATCGGAAGCCTGGGACGGACTGGGAGAGCACACGAAGCCCGGAGGGCAGGACGGTCCGTTTGACCGGACCGCCCGCCTCCGGGCTCAGCAGTGTGCTGGTGATCGCACGAGTCACTCGGCCGCGGACTCGGCCTTCTTCTCGTCGTCCTTCTTGCCCTCTTCACCCTCGATGACCGGGATCAGCGAGAGCTTGCCGCGGTCGTCGATCTCGGCGATCTCGACCTGCAGCTTCTGGCCGACCGAGAGCACGTCCTCGACAGCCTCGACCCGCTTGCCACCGGCCAGCGGACGCAGCTTGCTGATGTGCAGCAGGCCGTCCTTGCCCGGCAGCAGGCTGATGAACGCACCGAAGTTGGTCGTCTTCACGACCGTGCCCAGGTAGCGCTCGCCCTTCTCCGGCATGGTCGGGTTCGCGATCGCGTTGATCGCGGCCCGGGCCGCCTCGGCCGACGGGCCGTCGGTCGCGCCGATGTACACGGTGCCGTCGTCCTCGATCGAGATGTCGGCGCCGGTGTCCTCGGTGATCTGGTTGATCATCTTGCCCTTCGGGCCGATGACCTCGCCGATCTTGTCGACCGGGACCTTCACCGAGATGACCCGCGGGGCGAACTCGCTCATCTCACCCGGCGCGTCGATGGCCTTGGCCATCACGTCCAGGATCGTCAGGCGGGCGCCCTTGGCCTGGGTCAGCGCACCGGCCAGCACGCTGGCCGGGATGCCGTCCAGCTTGGTGTCCAGCTGCAGGGCGGTGACGAAGTCCTTCGTTCCGGCGACCTTGAAGTCCATGTCGCCGAACGCGTCCTCCGCGCCCAGGATGTCGGTGAGTGCGACGTACTGCGTCTCGCCGTCGACCTCACCGGAGATGAGGCCCATCGCGATACCGGCGACCGGCGCCTTCAGCGGCACACCGGCCGACAGCAGCGACAGCGTCGAGGCGCAGACCGAACCCATCGAGGTGGAGCCGTTCGACCCGAGGGCCTCGGACACCTGACGCAGCGCGTACGGGAAGTCCTCGCGCGACGGCAGCACCGGCACCAGGGCCCGCTCGGCCAGCGCGCCGTGACCGATCTCGCGGCGCTTCGGCGAACCCACCCGGCCGGTCTCACCGGTCGAGTACGGCGGGAAGTTGTAGTTGTGCATGTAGCGCTTGCGCGTCTCCGGGGAGAGCGTGTCCAGCTGCTGCTCCATCCGGAGCATGTTCAGCGTGGTGACACCCATGATCTGGGTCTCGCCGCGCTCGAACAGCGCTGAGCCGTGCACGCGCGGGAGCACCCGCACCTGCGCCTTGAGCGGCCGGATGTCGGTCAGCCCACGGCCGTCGATGCGGACCTTCTCCTTGAGCACGCGCTGCCGGACCAGCTTCTTGGTCAGCGAGCGGAAGGCTGCGGACAGCTCCTTCTCGCGGCCCTCGAAGTCGGCGGCCAGCTTGTCCACGGTCGCGGCCTTGACCGCGTCGGTGGCGTCGTCACGCTCGTGCTTGCCGGCGATGGTCAGCGCCTGGGCGAGCTCCTCGCTCGCGGCGGCCTCGACCGCGGCGAACGCGTCGTCGGCGTAGTCCGGGAAGACCGGGAACTCGCCGGTCGGCTTCGCGGCCCGGGCGGCGAGGTCGGCCTGCGCCTCGACCAGGGTCTTGATGAACGCCTTGGAGGCCTCGAGGCCCTCGGCCACGATCTCCTCGGTCGGCGCCTGGACGCCGGCGGCGACCTTCTCGAAGGTGGTCGGGGTCGACTCGGCCTCGACCATCATGATCGCGACGTCACCGGTGTCGGTCACGCGACCGGCCACCACCATGTCGAAGACCGCGTCCTCGAGCTCGGTGTGGGTCGGGAACGCCACCCACTGGCCCTCGATCAGCGCGACGCGGACGCCGCCGATCGGGCCGGAGAACGGCAGACCGGCCAGCTGCGTCGACATCGAGGCCGCGTTGATCGCGAGCACGTCGTACAGCTTGTCCGGGTTGAGCGCCAGGACCGTGATGACGACCTGGATCTCGTTACGCAGGCCGGAGACGAACGACGGCCGCAGCGGGCGGTCGATCAGCCGGCAGGTCAGGATCGCCTCTTCGGACGGACGACCCTCGCGGCGGAAGAACGAGCCGGGGATCCGGCCCGCGGCGTACATCCGCTCCTCGACGTCCACCGTCAGCGGGAAGAAGTCGAACTGGTCCTTGGGCTTCTTGCTGGCCGTGGTGGCCGACAGCACCATCGTGTCGCCGTCGAGGTAAGCAGCCGCGGAGCCCGCGGCCTGCTGGGCCAGACGGCCCGTCTCGAAGCGGATGGTGCGGGTGCCGAAGCTGCCGTTGTCGATGACGGCCTCAGCGAAATCTGCGCCCTCCATGGGCACACTTGTGGATCCCGACACGGGATACCCCTCTCTCACAGTGTGACGACTGCGAGGCGCGAGCTGCCGGGGTGCCGGTCTTCGATCGAGGCCCGCGGAATCTGTGTTCCGAAAGCCACTACCGAGGACCGGTCGTCCTCCCGCCACGCGCTTCGCGTCGCCTCGTACGTCTTGCGTCTGTATTCAGTTGTGGGCCCGCGACCCCGTGATATCAGGGCGCGGATACGCCAGGAGCGGCCACCCAGGTTTCGGGGGCCGCTCCTCGCGACGTCATCGGCGAAGGCCGAGCCGCTCGATCAAGGACCGGTAGCGGTTGATGTCCTTCTTCGCCAGGTAGTTCAGCAGCCGGCGGCGCTGGCCGACGAGCAGCAGCAGGCCACGACGGCTGTGGTGGTCGTGCTTGTGCTCTTTCAGGTGCTCGGTGAGGTGTGCGATGCGGTGCGTCAGCAGCGCGACCTGGACCTCGGGGGACCCGGTGTCACCCTCGGTCAGGGCGTACTCACCCATGATCTTCTTCTTCGTTGCGGCATCAACAGATGACACAGGTTTCCTCTCGATTTCCGTTGCGCGGCGCACCGGGGCATTCTTCACCCGAGCACTCTCTGTCCGCGGCCGTTCAGACGGCAGCAGCCAGCGTATCAGTCCGTGGACGCGTCACCCTAATCCCCTGCGAGCAGGCCCCGGGCGCCGTCGACGTCGGCCTTCATCTGCACGAGCAGGTCGTCGATGGTCTCGAACCGGATCTGCGTACCGCGCAGCCGGGCGACGAAGTCGATCGCCACTTTCGCGCCGTACAGCTCGAGGTCGTCGCGGTCCAGCACGTACGACTCCACCCGGCGGTCCACGCCGTCGAAGGTCGGATTGCTGCCGACGCTGATCGCCGCGGGCAGCGGCTCGGGGTACGCCGGAGCGCCGGGCGCGGGTGTCAGGACGGTCAGCCAACCGGCGTACACGCCGTCCTGCGGCACCGCGGCGCCCGGGTCGGCGGGGATGTTGGCGGTCGGGTAGCCGAGCTCGCGGCCGCGCTTGTCGCCCTCGATGACCACACCGGTGACCCGGAACGGACGCCCGAGCGCCTCCGCGGCCGCTTCGACGTCACCGTCGGCGAGCTGCTGGCGCACGTACGTCGACGACCACGGCTGCTGCTCCCCCGCCAGGCTCAATCCCTCGACCTGGAAGCCGTACTGCGCGCCCGCCTGGACGAGCGTGTCGACGTGTCCGGCCGCCTTGTGGCCGAAGCGGAAGTTCTCGCCGACCACGACCGCCTTCGCGTGCAGCGCCGTGACCAGCACGCGGTCGATGAACTCCTCCGGCGACCAGCCTGACACCTCCTTGGTGAACGGGAGGATCAGCACCGCGTCGGCGCCGTGCCGGCCGAGCAGCTCGGCGCGCTGCTCGGGTTCGCTGAGCATCAGCGGCGCGTGGTCGGGCCGCAGTACCCGCATCGGGTGCGGGTCGAAGGTGAGCGCGACGACCGGCAGGCCGCCCAGCTCGGCCGCTCGCGCCTTGGCATGCGCGAGCACCTCCTGGTGACCGCGGTGCACACCGTCGAAGTTGCCGATCGTGACGACCGTCGGCCCGAAATCCGGGCTCACCTGGTCCAATCCGTGCCAGACACGCATGGCAGCAGGATTCCATGTTCGCCGCGGCCCCGTCTCACCGGCCCGCGGATCACCCCTTGTAATCACGTGGTGACTCAACTTAAGGTGGCGGCGCACATTGACGGGCACTGGTGAGCCCTGGGGAGGTCTCGTGAAGTTACGTCGTCTGCTGGCCGCCTGCACGGCACTCGTGCTGCTCGGCAGCATTCCGGTTGCCAACGCCTCGGCCGCTCCGCGCTTCACCAACTACGTCGCGCTCGGCGACTCCTACACCTCGGCGCCGTTCGTGCCGCTGCCGGATCTGCTGTCGCTCGGCTGCGTCCGGTCGTACAACAACTATCCGAAGCTGCTCGCGGCCGCGCTGCACGTTCGTCTGACCGACGTCAGCTGCGGCGGCGCCGATACGACCAACATGCTGCAGCCGCAGAGCACCGTGCTCGGCACGGCCGCGCCGCAGTTCGATGCACTCAGGCCCGACACGGACCTGGTGACGGTCGGGATCGGCGGGAACGACTTCGGCGTGTTCGGCAGCATCATCGACACCTGCCCCGGGTTGCGGGCCTCGGATCCGACCGGTGCACCGTGCAAGGCGCACTTCACCGTCGACGGGGTGGACACGCTGCGGGCGAAGATCGCGCAGACCCAGACCCGGATCGCAGTCGTTGTCCAGGGCATCAAAGCCCGGTCGCCGAAGGCAACGATCCTGCTGGTCGGCTACCCGAAGATCGCGCCGGAGCACGGCACCTGCCCGTCGGTGCTGCCGTTCGCGGACGGCGACTACAGCTACCTGTACTCGATCGAGCAGGCGTTGAACGCGGCTGTGTCGCACGCGGCCGCGGCGGGCGGAGCGACGTACGTCGACACGTTCGGACCATCCACCGGGCACGACGCCTGTGCGCCGGACGGGCAGGCGTGGATCCAGGGCAAGGACATCAACCTGCTCCGGGCCTTCAACTACCACCCGCGCTACGAGGGCGAGGCCGGGATGGCTGCGCTCACCTACAAGACGCTGACCGGCGCGCCGGCCACGGTGACCGCTGCGGAGCAGTCCGCGTGGGCTGCCAAGGCGCGGACGCTGGCGAAGCAGGCTGCTGCATCACCCCAGGCCCTCGAGGCCTCCCTGAACCGCGTACGGACCAGCGCGCAACGCTGACCCTTTCCAATCCGTACTGCGGACTCCGGGCCGGGCCACCTCACGCGTGGCTCGGCCCGGTGGTTTCTTCCAGCAGTTCGGTCAGGGCCTGGCCCAGCGGCAGGTTCACCCGCTGGGTCGCGTACGGGTCGCCGCGGGTCAGCCCCTGGTTGATGATCAGCACCGGCGTGCCTGACTTGGCCGCGTGCCGGACGAAGCGGAAGCCGGACATGACCGTCAGGGACGAGCCCAGGACGAGTACGGCGTTGGCGTCGTCGATCAGCTGGTAACAGCGCTCGACGCGGGGCCGCGGCACGTTCTCGCCGAAGAACACGACGTCGGGTTTCAGGATGCCGCCGCACTTCGTGCAGTCGACCAGCCGGAACGTGCCGACCGCCTCGGCCGGGAGCTCCGCGTCGCCGTCAGGGTTGATCCGGGTGACCTCGGCCTCGAAGTCCTGGTTCGCCTCCTTCAGCCGGCGGTCGAGCGCCTCACGCGCGGACGTCGTACCGCAGCTGAGGCAGATGACGCGGTCGAGGTTGCCGTGCAGCTCGATCACGTCGCGGGCTCCCGCCGCCTGGTGGAGGCCGTCGACGTTCTGGGTGATGACGCCGCTGAGGTAGCCGCGGGCCTGGAGCGCTGCGACCGCGCGGTGACCGTCGTTCGGGGTGGCGCGCGCGATGGTGCGCCAGCCGAGGTGGCTGCGCGCCCAGTACCGCTGGCGACCGGACTCGCTCGCCACGAAGTCGCCGTACGTCATCGGGGTGTGGGTCCGCAGGCTGCCGCTCTCGCCGCGGTAGTCCGGGATGCCGGACTCGGTGGAGATGCCGGCGCCGCTCAGTACGACGACTCCGCCGGCGGCCACGGTCTGCGCGAGCGGGCCGATATCCGTCGACCCCGGCTCCAATGCCAGCACTTCAGGCCCAGGGGCCCATGCCAAGGTCGGACGAGAACGCACCACTCCAGCGTACGTGCTCAGTCGATACGGGGCGGTCCGGCTTCGAGGCGGCGTTCGGCGGCTTGGCGGACGACGGTGCGATCCATCGAGGACCAGTCCGCGTCGATCCACCAGGTGGCACCGGCCTCGGCCCACGGACGGACTGTGTCCGCGGCCTTCGGGTCCTCGGCGCGGGTGTTGCCTTCGGCGACGACGTCGTACCCGTCCATGGTCAGGTCGTGGGCGGCGCGTTCCCGACGGATCCAGTCGACGCCCTCGGCGAGATGCGTCGGGGTCAGCTCGCCCGGCTCTCCGCCCGGTGGGACGATGTAGTTCGGCAGCCAGCCGTCCTGCAGCGCGGCCCGACGCATCGACTTCGGCCGCGGCCACGCGCCGACCACCCACGTGGGCACCCGCGGCCGCTGCACCGGAGGCGGTGGCGCCGGTGGCATCAGCTCGGCGATCTTCCTCGCCCGGTAGTGCTTCCCGGAGTACTCGAAGGGTTCGTCGCGCCACAGGTGCGGCAGCATCTCCAAGGACTCGTCCATCAGCTCCGCGCGCACCTTCCGGCCCGGATCGTCCTCGAACAGCCAGAACCGGTCCTCCCCGGTCACTCCCAGGCCGGCCGCGAGGATCACCCGCCCATTGCTCAGGTTGTCAACGGTCGACACCTGTCCCGCGAGGTCCCACGGTTTTCGTCGCGGCACCGGCGTGAGCATCGTGCCCAGCCGGATCCGCTCGGTCGTCATCGCCGCGGCACCGAGCATCACCCAGGCGTCGATCCCCCAGATCGACTCCCACACGAAGAACCCGTCCCACCCGTGCTCCTCGGCGATCACCGCCAGCTCAGCGGCATCGCGTGCGTCGCCGTACGCCATCACGAATCCGTATTTCATGCTTCAGCACGCTACGGGACCGCGCCGACAGTTCTCAGCTGACGAAGACGGCGGTGGGTTTGGCGATCGGTCCGTGCGGTTCGTAGAGCGCCAGGAAGGTGCCCGTGGGGTCGAACATCGCGGTCTGTCCCGGCTCGAGGTTGAGGCCTGGCAGCGGACGTCCGGTCCGGATCGCGGCGGCCTGGGCGTCGTCGGCGTCGTACCGAGGAAAGGTGCCGGCGGCAACATCCGCGATCGGCAGCCAGTCGAAGGAATCGGCCAACGACTCCAGGCTGCGGGCCGCCTTCAGGTCGAACGAGCCGACCCGGGTGCGACGCAGCGCGGTCAGGTGACCGCCGACGCCGAGCTCGGCGCCGAGATCGCGGGCAAGCGCCCGGATGTATGTGCCGCTGGAACAGTCGACCGACACGTCCACGTCGATCGCGTCGGCGCCGACCCGGACGTCGAGGATGTCGTACCGCGAGACCGTGACGGCACGAGCCTTGAGCGCGACCTCCTCGCCCGCCCGGACACGTTCGTACGCGCGCTTGCCGTCGACCTTGATCGCGGACACCTTCGACGGCACCTGCGAGATCTCCCCGCGGAAGCCGTCCACGGCCGCCGAGATCGCTTCAGCGGTCACGCCGTCGACCGGGAAGGTCGACACGATCTCCCCCTCGGCGTCGTCCGTGGTGGTGGTCGCGCCGAGGCGGATCGTCGCGTCGTACGACTTGTCCGCCAACTGGAGATGGCCGAGCAGCCGGGTGGCCCGGTTGAGGCCGACCACGAGCACACCGGTCGCCATCGGGTCCAGCGTGCCGGCGTGACCCACCTTGCGGGTGCCTGCCAGCCGGCGGATCCGGGCGACAACGGTGTGCGACGTCATCCGGCCCGGCTTGTCGACGACGACGATCCCGTCGGATGCCGGGGTGAAGTCAGCCACTCAGTCCTCGTCGTCCTCGTCGTCCTCGGACTTGCGCTTGTACGGATCCGCGTCGCCGGCCGGCTTGGCGCCCACTGCGGACTTGGCCACCTCGGCGTCGGCCTCGCGGGCCTTGGCCAGCAGCTCCTCGATCTGCCCGGCGTTCTCCGGGACGGCGTCCAGGAAGAACGCCACGCTCGGCGTGTGCCGCAGCCCCAGCGCCTTGCCGACCTCGCTGCGGATCAGGCCCTTGGCCGACTCCAGCGCCGCGGCGGTCGACGCGCGCGCCTGCTCGTCGCCGTACACCGTGTAGAAGACGCTGGCCTCGCGCAGGTCGCCGGTCAGCCGGGCATCCGTCACCGTGACGAAACCCAGCCGCGGGTCCTTGACCCGGCGCTCGAGCAGCTCCGCGACGAGCACCTGGATCCGATCGGCCAGCTGCTTCGCCCTTGCTTCACCCATCAGGGCTCACTCCCTCATTCATGAGTACGTCCGGGGAGAACACCGTCTCCCCGGACGTTACTCCGACGGCCCGGACCAGCACGTTTCGGCCGGCCCGGGCCGTCACCGAACTATCAGCTGCGCGGCTTCTCGCGGAGCTCGAACGCCTCGACGACGTCACCGATCTTGATGTCGTTGAAGTTGTTGATGGTCAGACCGCACTCGAAGCCCTCGCGGACCTCGGACGCGTCGTCCTTGAACCTCTTCAGCGACGACAACTCGGTGTTGTCGACGACCACGGCGCCGTCCCGGATCAACCGGACCTTCGCGTTGCGCTTCAGCAGGCCGCTGGTCACCCAGCAACCGGCGATGTTGCCCACCTTCGAGGAGCGGAAGATCTCGCGGATCTCCGCCTGGCCGAGAGTGACCTCCTCGTAGATCGGCTTGAGCATGCCCTTCAGGGCGGCCTCGATGTCGTCGATCGCCGAGTAGATGACCGAGTAGTACCGGACATCCACGCCCTCGCGCTCGGCCAGGTCACCGGCCTTGCCCGCCGGCCGCACGTTGAAGCCGATGATGACGGCGTTCGACGCGATGGCCAGGTTGACGTCGTTCTCGTTGATCGCACCGACACCGCGGTCGATGATCCGAAGATTCACCTCGTCGCCGACCTCGATCCGGACCAGCGCGTCTTCCAGCGCCTCGACCGAACCGGACACGTCGCCCTTGAGGATCAGCAGCAGCTCCTGGGCCTCACCCTTCTCCATCGAGGCCATGAAGTCCTCGAGGGTACGGCGGGCGCGACGCTTGGCGTTGGCGGCCGCACGGGCACGGGCTTCACGCTTCTCGGCGATCTGCCGGGCCCTGCGGTCGTCGTCGACCACCAGGAACTTGTCGCCCGCACCCGGCACGGCGGTCAGACCGAGCACCAGGACCGGACGCGACGGGGTCGCCTCCTCGACGTTGTTGCCGTGCTCGTCGAGCATGGCCCGGACCCGGCCGTACGCCGGACCGACCACCATCGAGTCGCCGACCCGGAGCGTGCCGCGCTGAACCAGCACGGTCGCCACCGGACCACGGCCCTTGTCGAGGTTCGCCTCGATCGCGATGCCCTCGGCGTGCATCTTCGGGTTGGCCCGCAGGTCGAGCGCCGCGTCCGCGGTCAGCACGACACCTTCGAGCAGCCCGTCGATGTTGATCCGGGACTTCGCCGAGACGTCGACGAACATCGTGTCGCCGCCGTACTCCTCGGGCACCAGGCCGTACTCGGTCAGCTGACCGCGCACCTTGGCCGGGTCCGCACTCGGGACGTCGATCTTGTTCACCGCGACCACGATCGGGACGTTCGCCGCCCGGGCGTGGTTCAGCGCCTCGATCGTCTGCGGCATCACGCCGTCGTCGGCCGCGACCACCAGGATGACGATGTCGGTGGCCTGCGCACCACGGGCACGCATGGCGGTGAACGCCTCGTGACCCGGGGTGTCGACGAAGGTGATGGCACGCTCTTCGCCGTCGACCTCGGTCGTCACCTGGTAGGCGCCGATGTGCTGGGTGATACCGCCGGCTTCCTTGGCAACGACGTTCGCCATCCGGATCGCGTCCAGCAGCTTGGTCTTACCGTGGTCGACGTGACCCATGACGGTCACCACCGGCGGCCGCGGCGCCAGGTCGTCCTCGTCGCCTTCGTCGGAACCGAAGTCGATGTCGAACGACTGCAGCAGCTCGCGGTCCTCGTCCTCGGGCGAGACCAGCTGGACGTCGTAGTTCAGCTCGGTGCCGAGCAGTTCCAGCGTCTCCTCGTTGACCGACTGGGTCGCGGTCACCATCTCGCCGAGGTGGAACAGCACCTGGACGAGCGACGCCGGGTCGACTCCGACCTTCTCGGCGAAGTCCGTCAGCGACGCGCCGGCAGGAAGCCTGACAACCTCGCCGTCACCGTGTTTGACGCGGACGCCGCCGACCGCCGGAGCCTGCATGTTGTCGAATTCCTGGCGCTTCGCGCGCTTCGACTTGCGGCCACGACGCGCCGGACCACCCGGACGCCCGAAGGCGCCCTGTGTCCCGCCACGACCCCGGTTGCCCGGACCCGGACGGCCACCGCCGCCACCGGGCGGGCCGCTCGGACCGCCACCGGGACGGAAACCGCCGCCGGCGCCGCCGCCGCCACCGCGCGGACCGGCAGCCGGACCGCCGCCGGGACGACCGCCGCCGCCTCCGCCGCGGCCTCCACCGCCACCGCCGCCACCAGGACCGCTCGGGCGGCCGGTGAACGTGCCGGCAGACGACTTCGGCATCATCGCCGGGTTGGGGCGCGGAGCGCCAGGCACACCACTCGGGCGCGGCCGGTCGTTACCACCGCGGTCGCGGTCGTTGCCGCCACGACCCTGCGGCGGACGCGGGGCCATACCGGCCGGGCTCGGAGCGCCCTGCCGGTCGCCACCGCCACCGCCCTGACCCGGACGCGCGCCACCGCGCTGCATGCCCTGGGTCGAGCTGAACGGGTTGTTGCCCGGACGCGGAGCGCCCGGACGCGGGCCGCCGCCCTGGCCGCCCTGACGAGGTGCACCCGGACGCGGGGCACCACCCGGACGGGGCGCACCCGGACGCGGAGCAGAACCCTGACCACCCGGACGCGGAGCGCCGCCCTGGCCGCCCGGACGCGGGGAGCCCGGCGTCGCCGGACGCGGCCCGGGACGACCCGCGGACTCGCCACCCGTACGACGGGGGGCGGGAGCCGGAGCCTCCGGAGTCGATGCCGCTGCGGCCGGAGCCTCGAACGACGGGGTCGCCGGGGACGCCGGGGACTCGGCCTTCGCCGCCGGAGCGGACTCGACCGGTGCAGCCTCGACCGGAGCAGCCTCGACCGGAGCGGTCTCAGCCGGAGCGCTCTGACGCGGACCCGGCTTCGGGCCCGGACGCGGACCAGGCCTTGCGCCCGGTGCCGGAGCAGCCTTCGCCGGGGCCGACGCCGCGGCCGGCGCGGACTCGACCACCGGAGCAGACTCGGCCCTGGTCACCGGAGCTTCGGCGACGGGGGCAGGAGCCGACTCGGCGACGGGCGCGGGGCGCTCCGCCGGAGCCTTCGGGGTAGCCGGCTGGGCCGGCCTCTGTGCCGGAGCGGCAGGCGCGACCGGTGCGGTCGCCTGCGGCGCGGCAGACGTGCTTGCGGCGGCCTTCTTGGCCGCGCGCTTCTTCGGCGGGTTCTTCTCGAACTCTTCCGCCAACCGTCGTACGACGGGTGCCTCGATCGTCGAGGACGCCGATCGGACGAACTCTCCCATGTCGTTCAGCCTGGTCAGAACGACCTTGCTGGTAACTCCGAGCTCTTTCGCGAGCTCGTAGACCCGGACCTTTGCCACTACTCTCCCTCTGGTCCGAGCCTGGGGCGCGGACCGTTAGTTGACGTACATGCTCATCGCATTGCACTCATCGTTCGACACTCATCGAGTGGTCATGAGTCGATGACCCGCCTTCATGTCGGTCACACGGTCCGGTCAGACCGTGCGTACATCTTGATTATCACGCTGCGCGAGGTAGTCGTGCAGCCCGGTGACGTCGAGCGGCCCCTGGACCCGGAAGGCCCGTGGGAACGCCTTGCGCCGGACAGCCAGCTCGAAGCACTCCGTCGTGGGGTGCAGGTGCGCTCCACGACCAGGTGCCCGACAGCCGGGATCCGGGAGGACAAGTCCTCCGGACACCGTCATCCGCAGCAGATCAGTCGGACTGGACCGCTTCCGGCACCCGATACAGGTGCGCTCCCGAACCTTGCCAGGACGCGCGTCTATCACTAATTCCTCAGGGTGTGGTTGCGACTCAGTCGACCGACCGAGAGATCAGTCTACCTTCTCCGGCTCAGGCGTCACATCGGTATCCGGCCGGATGTCGATCCGCCAGCCGGTGAGCCGGGCGGCGAGGCGGGCGTTCTGCCCCTCTTTGCCGATCGCCAGCGACAGCTGATAGTCGGGTACGACGACGCGGGCCGCACGGGCCGCGGCGTCGATCACCTCTACAGACGTAACCTGCGCCGGGGACAGCGCATTCCCGACGAACGTCGCCGGGTCGTCGCTGTGGTCGATGATGTCGATCTTCTCGCCGTGCAACTCGTGCATGATGTTGCGCACCCGCTGACCCATCGGCCCGATGCAGGCGCCCTTCCCGTTCACCGACGGGTTCAGGGTCCGGACGGCGATCTTGGTCCGGTGACCTGCCTCACGCGCGATCGCGGTGATCTCGACCGTTCCGTCGGCGATCTCCGGGACCTCGAGCGCGAACAGCTTCTTGACCAGGTTCGGGTGGGTCCGGCTGACCGTGATCTGCGGGCCCTTGAAGCCCTTGCGGACGCCGACGACATACACCCGCAGGCGGGAGCCGTGCTCGTACTTCTCCCCCGGCACCTGCTCGGGCGCCGGCAGCACGGCCTCGATCTTGCCGAGGTCGACCATCACCGAGCGCGGGTCGCGGCCCTGCTGGACGACACCGGAGACGATGTCGCCCTCCTTGCCGGAGAACTCGCCGTACCGGACCTCGTCCTCGGCGTCGCGCAGCCGCTGCAGGATGATCTGCTTGGCCGTGGTGGCCGCGATCCGGCCGAAGTCGGCCGGGGTGTCGTCGTACTCGCGGGCCAGCGTGCCGTCCTCGGCGAGCTCGCGCGCGAACACGGTCACGTGCCCGGTCTTGCGGTCCAGCTCGACCCGGGCGTGTTGCTGGGCGCCCTCGGTGCGGTGGTACGCGACCAGCAGCGCCGCCTCGATCGCCTCGACGACGACCTCGAGGGCGATGTCCTTCTCGCGTTCGAGCGACCGCAGTACGGCCATGTCGATGTCCATGTCAGTTCTCCTCCACCGTGCCGTCGGCAGGTGTTTCTCCACCAGAAATAGATGGCTCAGTGTCGTTGCCGGCAGCCCGGTTGAATTCGATCTGGACCTTGGCCTTGGCCACGTCGGCGTACGCGATGGTGCGCGCCTTGCCGTTCACATCCAGTTCGGCCGCCTCCTCGGAGGCGGACTTGATCCGGCCGGTCACCTTGCCGCCGGAGTTCAGCGTGACGGCGACCAGGCGCCTGACGTTGCGGCGCCAGTGCCGGGGCAGGGTCAGCGGACGGTCGACGCCGGGGCTCGAGACCTCCAGCGTGTACGCGCCGTCGCCCATGATGTCGTCGGCGTCGAGCGCCTTGGAGATGGCCCGGGTAACGTCCGCGACGTCGTCGAGGCTGATCCCGCCGTCGCGGTCGACGAGCACGCGCAGCAACCTGCGGCGGCCGGCCGGGGTGACGTCCGCCTCCTCCAGGTCGCAGCCGAACTGCTCGACGATCGGCCGCAGGAAGTTCTCGAGGCTCGTGGTGTCCGTGTGGTCTGGCTTTCGGCTCACAGGTTGACCTGCCTCTCTCTCCAGTTGTGCACCCGTTCCAGCCCCCGGCGGTCGCGCCAAGGGCAGTAGCCCACCATATCCGGCCGGTCCGATGATGCGGGTCACCGGCTCGTCCCAGGCAGGTGTCGGCGCGTCACCGGGTATCGTTCCGGCGTGCTCGAACGCCGCCTGACCCGACGCGCCGCCGTCGTGACCGCCGTCCTCGTCCCCGGCGCCGTCGCGCTGACCGGTTGCAAGGACCACGCTGCCGCCGGGGCCGGTACGCCGGGTGCCGTCAACGGCGGGCCGTCATCCTCGAAGGGCCCGGCCGAGGAGACTCCGACCGTGGACCCGGCGGTCGTCGCGGCGCTCACTCTGGCAGCGACCCAGGTGACTCAATTGTCCCAGCTCTACGCAAACATGAGCCGCAAGTTCCCCGCGCTGCGGGCCCAGCTCGCGGCCGGGGCGAAGTACCACGTGAGTCATCTTGCGAAGCTGAAAGCGACCGAGGGCGTTGCGGCCAAGGCCGCAAAGGCCGTTGTCGTGCCTACCTCCTCCGTTGCCGCGCTGACGACGCTCGCCAAGCAGGAGGCGATCGCTGCGGCCACGAACGCAGCCGCAGCAGCCAAGCTGTCCGGCGCGCCGGCCCGCTTACTTGCCGAGATCGCCGCCGCCCAGACCCAGCTGAGCTCCACGCTGACCCCGCCGAACAAGAAGGACAGGTCGTGAACCAGGTCGAAGCCCTGCAGGCCGCTCTCGCCGGTGAGCATGCGGCGTTGTACGGCGTGGGCGTGGCCGGCGGCAAGCTCAACGGCGCCCGGTTCCAGGAGGCGACCGACACGTTCGCGCGGCACCGCGACAACCGCGATCACCTGAGCGCGTTGCTCGTCGCCGCCGGCGAGACCCCGACCGCGGCCGAACCGGCGTACGACCTGCCCCAAGCGGTCACGAACGCCGCCACGGCCACCGCGCTGGTCCTGTTCATCGAGCGCCGGATCGCCGCGGTGTACGGCGACCTCGTCGAGGCCGCCGAACAACCCGCCGTCCGCGCGTGGGCAATCGAGGCCCTACTTGGTACTGCGACCAGCCAGCTCACCTGGGGCGGCGCGCCCCTGGCCTTTCCTGGCGCGGCGGCCTAACGGCGGCGACGCCAGGGCCCGGTGATCGCATACGTGATCCCGGGCGTGTAGACGTTGAAGAACATCGTCCGGCCGTCGGCGGAGAAGCCGACCCCGGAGAGTTCGCCGTACGACGGCTCCTCGGGCGTGCCGAGGTTGACCCGGTTGCGCGCGAACTTGAACACCTCGCCGTCCTCGGTGGTGCCGAGGATGTGCTGCTCGCCGAGACCGTCCTCGCACATCATCAGACCGCCGTACGGCGACATCGTGATGTTGTCCGGAGCATCGAACTCCGGGTCGTCCGAGCCGGGCTTCGGCCGGGTGAAGATCACCTCGAGGCGGAGCGTCCGTTTGCGCGGGTCGAGCCGCCAGACCTGACCGTCGTGGTCCACCTTCGGCCCGAGCTCGGTCCGCGCGAACGACGAGACGAAGTACACGCACCGGTCCAGGTCGCCCCACCAGCAGCCCTCGAGCTTGTAGCCGCCGGTGATCGGCTTGGCGAAGTCCTGCGCGCGGACCGACTCGGTCGTCGCCAGCGGATCCGGGACCTTGACCCACTGCACGTCGTGGAACTCGGCGCCGGCCTCCTGGACCACGGACAGGTCCGGCAGACCGGGGATGTGCATCGCCTGCAGCTCACCACCGGCACGGAGCGTCCCCCAGCCGCCGCCTGGCCGATCGGGCAGGAATCGGTAGAAGCCGCCGAGTGGCGCGACGAAGGCGTCCTCGGTCTCGTACACGATGCCGGTGCGCGGATCGATCGCGACCGCCTCGTGCTGGAACCGGCCCATCGCGGTCAGGGCGACCGGGCCGACGTTGCGGCGATCGTCGTACGGATCGACCTCGAAGATGAAACCGTGGTCCTTCGTATAGCCGCTCTCACCGGCCTTGAGTTCGGTCTCCTCGCAGGTCAGCCAGGTGCGCCAGGGCGTGTGCCCGCCGGAGCAGTTGATCGCCGTACCGCCGAGGCTGACGAACTCCTTCGTCGACGCGTTGTGCCGGTCCACCACCAGGGTGCTCGTGCCGCCGGCGGCGGCCGGGTCGTAGGTCCGCTCGGCCGGAGCGACCACCTTGATCGCCGAGGTCGGACTGCACTCGTGATTGCGGACCAGCCGGGATCCGCCGTCGCGGTCGGGGAAGACCCCCATTCCGTCAAAGCGGCTCGGCGTCTGCAGCCCGTCCGGCCGCACCGTGCCTTCGCGGGACAGGATCCGGTAGCTGAATCCGCGCGGCAGGTCGAGCATGCCGTCCGGGTCCTCGACCAGCGGGCCGTAGCCGATCTTCGGGCCGGACGTGCCGAGCGCGGGCTGCGCGGAGTAGAGCGCGTCGACCGAGCCGGCCACGCTGACCGCTACACCGGCGGCTGCAGCTCGGCCGACGAACTGACGTCTGGACAGGGAGTTGGACATGGGCGGCCTCCTAGCTCGATGACAAGCAGTGGTGACCAGTGAACGTACGGTAAACAACAACCGAACGGCAAGTGAACGAGTGTCACTCGTTCACAGCGAGCGGACCCAGTTCTCCAGGAGGGTGGCACCGGCGTCGCCGGATTTTTCCGGGTGGAACTGGGTGGCGGTCAGCGGGCCGTTCTCGACGGCGGCGACGAAGCGGTCTCCGCCGTACGTCGTCCACGTGACCAGCGGGGACACCGACTCGCGGGTGTCGACGAGCTCCCAGCGACGGACGCCGTACGAATGGACGAAGTAGAAACGGTCCTTCTCGATGCCGTCGAACAGGGTGCTGCCGGACGGCACGTCGACCGTGTTCCAGCCCATGTGCGGGACCGGCTGCGCCTCCTCGGGCTGCAGGCGCTCGACGGTGCCGGGCCATTGGCCGCAGCCGTCGGTCTCGACACCGTGCTCGATACCGCGGCCGAACAGGATCTGCATGCCGACGCAGATGCCGAGCACGGGCCGGCTACCGGTCAGCCGGCGGTCGACCACGACATCTCCGCGGACCGCGGTCAGACCGGTCATGCAGGCCTCGAACGCGCCGACGCCCGGAACCAGCAGGCCGTCGGCGTTGCAGGCCAGATCGAAGTCCGAGGTCACCGTCACGTCGGCGCCGACGCGTTGCAGCGCCCGCTCCCCCGACCGGATGTTCCCCGAGCCGTAGTCGAGCAGGACGACCTTCTTGCTCACAGAGCACCCTTGGTGGACGGGATGCCCGGCTGCCGCGGGTCGAGCTCGGCGGCGGCGCGCAGCGCACGAGCGAACGCCTTGAACTGCGCCTCGACGATGTGGTGCGGGTCGCGACCGGACAGCACCCGGATGTGGATGCAGATCGCGGCGTTGAACGCGAGCGTCTCGAACACGTGCTGGGTCAGCGAACCGGCGTAGTCGCCGCCGATGATCGCGTAGACCTGACCTTCAGGCTCGCCGGTGTGGACGCAGTACGGCCGGCCGGACAGGTCGACGGTGCAGTGCACGAGCGCCTCGTCCAGCGGGACGGTCGCATCGCCGAAGCGCCGGATGCCGCGCTTGTCGCCGAGCGCCTCCTTCAGGGCTTGGCCGATGCCGATCGCGGTGTCCTCGACGGTGTGGTGCGCGTCGATCTCCAGATCGCCGACCGTGTTCACGTGCAGGTCGAGCAGGGCGTGCTTGGCCAGCGCGTTGAGCATGTGGTCGTAGAACCCAACACCTGTTGAGATATCGGCGCGACCGGTGCCGTCCAGGTCGAGCTCGACCAGGACCTTGGACTCGCTCGTCTCCCGATCGATCCGGGCTGTGCGCGTCATGTCAGCCTTCCAATGTCTGTCTTGAGGATGCGCTCGAGTGAAGCGCGGAACGCGGCCATCTCCTCGCCGGTGCCGATCGAGACCCGCAGCCAGCCGTCCGGTCCGGTCTCGCGGATCAGTACGCCGTCGTCGAGCAACGTCTGCCAGACCGCGTGCCGGTCGGCGAACGTGCCGAACAGCACGAAGTTTGCGTCGGAGTCGACCGCGCGCAGGCCCTGCGCCCGCAGCCAGTCGACGGTCTCGTCGCGCTCGACCCGGAGCTGCTCGACCCGGCCGAGCAGCTCGTCGGAGTGCCGCAACGCGGCCCGCGCGACCGCCTGCGTCACCGCGGACAGGTGGTACGGCAGCCGGACGATCCGCAGCGCGTCGACGAACTGCTTGCTCGCGGCAAGGTATCCGACCCGCCCGCCGGCCATGGCGAACGCCTTCGACATCGTCCGCGCGACGGCGAGATTCGGGTACGACGGCAGCAGCGACACCGCGCTCGGCGTCCCGGCGCGGCGGAACTCGGCGTACGCCTCGTCGACCAAGAGCACCGAACCCAGCGCGGCCGTCCGGGCTGCGATCGCCTCGACCACCTCGATCGGCAGCGCCGTCCCGGTCGGGTTGTTGGGTGAGGCAAGCAGCACGACCGACGGGTGGTGCCGGGAGATCGCGGCCAGCGCCTTGCTCGGGTCGAGGGTGAAGTCCTCGGCCCGGCGGCCGGCCACCCAGGCTGTGTTCGTGTCCCGGGCGTACTCCGGATACATCGAGTACGTCGGGGCGAACGACAGCGCCGTACGACCCGGGCCGCCGAAGGCCTGGAGGATGTGCAGCATGACCTCGTTGGACCCGTTCGCCGCCCAGATCTGCTCGGGGGCGAGCTGCGCGCCGGACTCACGGGCCAGGTACGCCGCGAGGTCCGCGCGCAGGTCCATGAACTCGCGGTCCGGGTAGCGGTTCATCCCACGGGCGGCGACCGCCACCGCCGCGGCGATGTCTGCGACCGTCTCCTCGCTCGCCGGGTACGGGTTCTCGTTGACGTTGAGCAGGACGGGTACGTCGAGCTGCGGGGCGCCGTACGGCTCGAAGCTCTTCAGCTCGTCGCGGATCGGCAGCCCGTCGAAACGGCCCATCAGTGCTCTCCGGGGAATCGGGCGGAAACGGCGGCGCCGTGGGCCGGAAGGTCCTCGGCGTGAGCGAGCGCGAGCACGTGGCCGGCGACCTCGTGCAGCGCGTCGCGGGAGTAGTTGACGACGTGAACCGCCTTCAGGAAGCTGCGCACGGACAGGCCGGACGAGTGGCAGGCACAACCGGCCGTCGGAAGGACGTGGTTGGAGCCCGCGCAGTAGTCGCCGAGTGACACCGGCGACCAGCCGCCGACGAAGATCGCGCCGGCGTTGGTGATCAGCCCGGCCCGCTCCTCCGCGTCGACGGTCTGGATCTCGAGGTGCTCAGCGGCGTACGCATCGACGACCGCGGTGCCCTGGTCGAGGTCGTCGACCAGTACGACGGCCGACTGCTGACCGGTCAGGGCCTCGGTGACGCGCTCGCTGTGCTTGGTCTGCGCGACCTGGGTCGGCAGCTCGGCCTCGACTGCTGCGGCGAGAGCCTCGCTCGGTGTGACGAGGACGCTCGCGGCCATCGGGTCGTGCTCGGCCTGGCTGATCAGGTCGGCAGCCACGTGCTTCGGGTCTGCACTGTCATCGGCCAGGATCGCGATCTCGGTCGGACCGGCCTCGGAGTCGATGCCGACCTCACCGAGCAGGAACCGCTTGGCGGCGACGACGTAGATGTTGCCCGGTCCGGTGATCAGGTTGACCTTGCGGCAACCGTCGAAGCCGTAGGCGAAGCCGGCGATCGCCTGCGCGCCGCCCATCGCGTACACCTCGTCGATCCCGAGCAGCGCGCAGACCGCGAGCACCGTCGGGTGCGGCAGGCCACCGAAATCCTTCTGCGGCGGGGATGCAACAGCCAGGGACGGTACGCCGGCGACCTGGGCCGGGACCACGTTCATGACCACTGAAGAGGCCAGCGGCGCACGGCCGCCCGGGACGTAGAGGCCCACCCGCTGGACCGGGACGAACCGCTGGGTCACCCGCCCGCCGGGCGCGGGCTCGGAGGCGATGTCGGTGGTGAGCTCGTCCTGGCTGACCTCGCGGACGCGGCGGATCGACTCCTCGAAGGCGCTGCGCACCACCGGGTCGAGCTCCTCGAGCGCGGTCTTCAGCGCATGGGCCGGGACCCGGATGTCCTCGACGCGCACATGGTCGAACTTCTCGCCGGACTCCCTGATCGCCTCGAGGCCGCGATGGCGGACGTCCAGGCAGATGGGTCGGACGACGTCGAGAGCCTTCTCGACGTCGAACACGGCTCGGGGGACGAGGGCATTCACTTCGGCTTGGAGGTCGGTAACCTCTCCGGCCGCCACTCGGCCCCGCAGGTCGACGCGGCGAATCATGGGTTCAGTCTAGTGGTGACGGCCCGTGGGTCACGCGCCGTATCCACAAGCCGGGCCGTCACCGCGCGTCATGCCCAAGTGGATGCCCTAGGCTCCGTTGTATGGACTCCCGCCTGCCGTTGCTCACTGTCGACACGGTGATCTTTCCCGGGCTGGTGCTCCCGATTCCGGTGACCGACGTCCAGGGCCGCGCGGTGGTTCGCGACCTGGTCGAGAACGGCGGCGAACTGGTGTGCGGGGCACTCGCCGTCCGGGACGGGTACGAGCTGGGTGAGCGGGTGTTCCGGTCGCTGTACGGGACCGGATGCGCGGCGACGATCTCCGAGATCACGCTCGACGCGGACGACGACGGCCCGGTCGAGGTGACGCTGACCGGCAACCGGCGCTTCAAGGTCGCGGAGCTCGACGGCACCGGCGACTACCTGGTCGCGGACGTCGAGTGGCTGGACGACGACCTCGGCGACGACCCGCTGGGTACGGCGATGGTCGCGGTCAAGCGGTTCCGGAAGTACGCCGAGGCAGTCAGCGAGATCAGCCGCCCAGGCCTCCACCTGGGTGACCTGCCCGACGACCCCAGCACCCTGTCCTACCTGATGTCCGCGGCCATGAAGCTCATGACCCCCGACCGCCAGAAGCTCCTCGAGGCCGCCGACGTCACCACTCGCCTGGCCCAGCTGGTCGGCCTGATCGACAACGAGCTGGCCGCGATCACCGCGCTCCCCTCGCTTCCCGCGTTCGACCTGATCAGCTGGTCCACGCTCTCCCCCAACTGACATGGAGCGGCAGACCACCCTACCGAAATGAATCCCAGAGCGGTATGGTCTTGGTATGAGCAAACAGATCACGGTCAGGCTGCCCGACGACCTGGTCGACTTCATGGACGAGCTCGTCGCCACCGACAAGGCGACGAGCCGGGCGTCCGTGGTCGCCCGGGCGATGGAGCGTGAACGCCGCCGCGAGCTGGCCGCCCGCGACCTGGCGATCTTGAGCGAGCACGGCGGGTACGACGACCTGGACGGCCTCGCCACCGCGGCCTCGGGCACCGTCCTCAGCGATCTCGACTGATGCGCGCCCTGCACATCGCCCGGCTCGACAAACCGCGGCCGGTGGTGGTGCTGACCCGCGAGCTGATCCGCCCGCGGCTCACCAACGTCACCGTCGCGCCGATCACCAGCACGATCCGCGGCCTGTCCACCGAAGTACTGGTCGGCCCGGACAACGGCCTCGATCATCCGAGCGCGATCTCCTGCGACAACATCCAGACCATCCCCAAGGCGCAGCTCGGGCGTCTGATCGGCCATCTGCACCCAGACCAGGAGCCGCTCCTGGCCGAGGCGATCAACCTGGCGTTCGATCTGGAGCTCTGACGGCTCCGCTCAGGGCCTCGTCGTACAGGAAGTCGGCGAAGCCGGCGGTGAGATCCAGACCGGTCAGGCCTTGCACGAACAGGAACTGCCCCTGCGGGTTCAGCTCGAGCCAGACCGGCCGGCCGTCGGGATCGAGTTTGAGGTCGACCACACCCATGCGCAGGTCCAGCAGTTCCAGCACCCGAGCCAGCGCCTGCTGGATCAGCGGATCCAGCGTCACCGCCTCGATCGGTACGTCGAGATTCCGCCGCCAGTCGAGATCCGGCGAATCGATGGTCACGGCGTACGGCGTCGTACCGCAGCACAACACCCGCAGGTGCCGCGTCCCGGGCACGTACTCCTGGAAGATCGTCGGGCAGAGCCGCAGCGCATCGTCGTCGGCCAGATGCTCGGGCGTCACCGGGAGCGTGTAGAGCTGGCTGCTCGGCGTACCGCGGACCGCCTTCAGAATGACCTGTCCGTCGAGCACCGAGCAGAAGCGCCGGATCTCGGCCGGATCCTGGCTGACCAGCGTTCGCGGTACGACGAACCCCGCGTCCGCGGCCGCACGCAACTGGATCAGCTTGTTCTCGGCCCGCCGGGTCGCGTCCGGGTGACTCACCCAGCGTCCGTCGAACTCGTTGCGCAAGGCCCCCATCAAGGTGCTCGCACAGCTCGCGTCGACGACCTCCCGATGGGCGGGCTCGGTCAGCTCCCGGCCGGCACGCTGCGGATGGTTCCAGCGCCGGAACCAGATCGCGTCGCAGCCGGCCAGATCGAGCCGGCCGCCGTCGCGCGTCGGCACCGACGTACCGAATCCCGGTTCCGTCGACCAGCTCAGTCCGCCGGGCCGATCCGCCATCGCGTCCACCTCGACGACCTCGCACTGCGCGCCGCGGTTGCGGCGGAGGTATGCCTGGATGACCAGGGCATGCAGATCATCGGTGAACGTCAGTACCGCGATCGACGGCCGGGTCATCTATTCGGCCAGGTAGTCGCAGTCGTCCATGCAGTCGTTCGGCAGCGTCGCGGACAGGCACTCCGACCCGCCGCCGTTGCGCGCGAACTCCACCGGGAGCCCGACGTCGTCGCGGACGCGCTGCTCCCACTCGTGCAGCTTGTCCGTCGGCACCAGATCGAACCGCGACGGCTGGTACATGAAGACCACCGGCTGCTTGCTGTTACCCGCGTTCGGTTCCGTCATCGCCCCGGCCTCTCACTCGTGCCAGTCGGAGTCGTCGGCACAGATCTGGCCGTTGCCGCAGTTCGACCACGACGCGGATCGCAGCATCAGGTCCCGTTCGAACCCGTCCGTCTTCAGGCCGAAGCCCTCCTGGACGCTGCGTTCCCACTCCGACAGCCGCTCCGGCGTCACCGGCTCGAAGCTCGTCGGCTGGAACATGAACACGGCCGGCTTGCGCCCCTCGTCGAGCGCAGCACGGAATCGTTCCTCCCGCTCGTCCCCCATGACCCCTCCCCAGGTCAGGCATCCCCTGGCGACCAAGCTACGCCTGGCCGCCGTTCCGCCACAATGCGTCAGTGCGGATACTGCCGGGAAGTTGCGCAGGGCATCAGCCCAGCTTGGAGACGTCCCGGACGGCGCCGCGGTCGGCGCTGGTCGCCATCGCGGCGTACGCACGAAGGGCCGCGGAGACCTTCCGCTCGCGGTTCTTGGGCGCGTAGACGCCGTTCAGCGCGTCGCGGCGGGCGGTCAGCTCGGCCTCGTCGACCAGGAGCTCGATGGAGCGGTTCGGGATGTCGATGCGGATCTGGTCGCCGTCGTGGACCAGCGCGATCGTCCCGCCCGCCGCCGCCTCGGGTGAGGCGTGGCCGATCGAGAGCCCCGACGTACCGCCGGAGAAGCGGCCGTCGGTGATCAGCGCGCAGACCTTGCCGAGACCGCGGCCCTTCAGGTACGAGGTCGGGTACAGCATCTCCTGCATGCCCGGACCGCCCTTCGGGCCCTCGTACCGGATCACGACCACGTCGCCGGGCTGGATCTGCTTGGCCAGGATCTTCTCGACGGCCTGCTCCTGCGACTCGCACACCACCGCGGGACCCTCGAACGTCCAGATCGACTCGTCCACGCCGGCCGTCTTCACGACACAGCCGTCGACGGCCAGGTTGCCCTTCAGTACTGCGAGACCGCCGTCCTTGGAGTAGGCGTGCTCGAGGTCGCGGATGCACCCGCCGGCCGCGTCGGTGTCGAGGGTGTCCCAGCGCTCCGACTGCGAGAAGGCAGTTGCCGACCGCACGCACCCCGGCGCCGCGTGCCACAGCTCGACCGCCTCCGGCGACGGCGAACCGCCGCGCAGGTCCCACGTCTTCAGCCACTCGTCGATCGAGTCGCTGTGCACGGTGTGGATGTTCTCGTTCAGCAGGCCGGCACGGTGCAGTTCACCGAGGATGGCGGGGATGCCGCCGGCGCGGTGCACGTCCTCCATGTAGTACGTGCCGCCCGGGGCGACGTTCGGCGCGACCTTGGCCAGGCACGGGACCCGGCGCGAGACCGCGTTGATGTCGTCGAGGTCGAAGCCGACCTCGGCCTCCTGCGCGGCCGCGAGCAGGTGCAGGATCGTGTTGGTCGATCCGCCCATCGCGATGTCCAGCGCCATCGCGTTCCCGAAGGCTTCCTTGGTCGCGATGTTGCGCGGAAGCACGGTCGCGTCGTCGTTGTCGTAGTACCGCTTGGTGATCTGTACGACGGTCTCGCCGGCCTTCTCGTACAGCGCGCGGCGGGCGGTGTGGGTCGCGAGCACGGACCCGTTGCCCGGCAGCGAGAGGCCGATCGCCTCGGTCAGGCAGTTCATCGAGTTCGCGGTGAACATGCCCGAACACGAACCGCAGGTCGGGCAGGCGTTCTCCTCGATCCGCAGGATGTCGGCGTCGGAGACGTTCTCGTTGACGGCCTCGGACATCGCGTCGATCAGGTCGAGCTTGCGGACCGTGCCGTCGACCAGCGTGGCCCGGCCGGCCTCCATCGGGCCGCCGGAGACGAACACGGTCGGGATGTTCAGCCGGAGCGCGGCATTCAGCATGCCGGGGGTGATCTTGTCGCAGTTCGAGATGCAGACCAGCGCGTCCGCGCAGTGCGCCTCGACCATGTACTCGACCGAGTCCGCGATCAGGTCCCGCGACGGCAGGCTGTAGAGCATGCCGCCGTGGCCCATCGCGATCCCGTCGTCGACGGCGATCGTGTTGAACTCGCGGGCGATGCCGCCGGCCGCGTGGATGGCCTCGGAGACGATCCGGCCGACCGGTGCGAGGTGGGTGTGGCCGGGGACGAACTCGGTGAAGCTGTTCGCCACCGCGATGATCGGCTTGCCGAAGTCCTCGCGGGCTACCCCGGAGGCCTGCATGAGCGCGCGGGCGCCCGCCATGTTGCGGCCGTGGGTGACGGTACGGGACCTCAGAGCAGGCACGACGACATCTCCTCGCAGTAGAACGACGCTATTGATGTTGCCACGCCCGTCCGGATGGCGGTACGCGGGTCCCGGATCGTGGAGTGGCTGATGCTGTGAACCGATTCTGTCCGAGGCTGGATCTAGCCTGAGTTCATGGCAGGGATGGAGCACCGCACGAGGCAGGTGCACCCTGCCCTGCGGCCCTATGTCGGCGACCTCGTCGGCTACGCGTCGTACGGGTATCCGCCGGAGCTGCACCGCGGTCTGCCGTCACGCTTCATGACGATCGTCATCACGCTGGACGAGCCGCTCGGCGTCGCCTGGCCGGGCCTGCCGGTCGACAAGTACGACGCGCTCGCCGGCGGACTGCACTCCACCGCGGTGCACATCGGCCAGACCGACAGCCGGGCCGGCGTGCAGGTCTCGCTCACTCCCCCGGCGGCCCGCGAGCTGCTCGGGCTGCCACCGGGTCAGCTGGCATCGATCGTGGTCGGTCTCGACGAAGTGTTCGGCCGGTCGGCGCATGAGCTGACCGAGCAGCTGCGCGAGGAGCCGAGCTGGGACAGACGATTCGACCTGATCGAGCGCTTGCTGCTCGAGCAACTCGGTCAACGCAACGCGGGCACTGCCCAGCCGGAGGTCGGCTGGGCCTGGCGGCGGCTCTGCGCATCGCGCGGAGCGATCGGCATCCAGGAGCTCGCGACCGAGGTCGGCTGGAGCCGACGACATCTCACCGACCGCTTCACCCGAGAGCTCGGTCTCGCGCCCAAGGTCGCCGCTCGCGTACTGCGTTTCGAACGCGTCACCAGACACCTCCGCCAACACCCGAGGACCCGGCTTGCCGATCTGTCCGCTGCGGCGGGATATGCCGACCAGGCGCACCTGACCCGTGAGTTCCAGGCGATCGCGGGTTGCTCGCCGCGGCAATGGATGACCGAGGAACTCCCAAACCTTCAAGACTTCACCCCTGCCGAGGCGCGAGTCTCGAAGGTATGAACACAGTGACAGAGAAAAATGTGATCGGAGTCTGGCCCGGGCTGCACTATCGGGACGGCCAAGCAGCGCTGAAGTTCCTCACTGAAGGCCTCGGCTTCACCGTCGTCGCGTCGTACCCGGGCGCCGCGGAGGGCTCGATCGCCCACGCCGAACTGTCCTGGCCGACCGGCGGCGGGATCATGCTGGGCTCGGCCGACGCGAAGGCCGAGCCGGACGAGTTCACCGCGCTGACCGACCAGCGTCAGTCGGTCTATCTCGTGCATGCCGATCCCGACAGCCTGATCGGTCGCGCGATCGGCGCGGGCGCGGTCGTCGTCCGCGGTCTTGAGGACACGGACTACGGATCGCGCGGGTTCACCGTCCGCGATTTCGAGGGCAATCTGTGGAGCGTCGGCACGTATGCCGGCGAAATCGCCCGGTAATCCACAGGCTGCGGGGATGGAGTCGGCATCCGTCGGTGGATCTCATTAGACTCGCCGGGGTGAGCGAGACAACCGGACTGCCTGACTCCGAAGCCCTGCAAGTGCTGCGGCGCGTCTTCGGGTACGACGCCTTTCGCGGTCAGCAGGCCGAGATCATCGACACCGTGGTCGCGGGCGGCGACGCGCTGGTGCTGATGCCGACCGGTGGCGGGAAGTCGCTGTGCTACCAGATCCCCGCGCTGGTTCGGTCCGGCGTCGGGGTGGTGATCTCACCGCTGATCGCGTTGATGCAGGACCAGGTCGACGCGCTCACCGCTCTCGGCGTGCGCGCCGGATTCCTCAACTCCACGCAGGACTTCGACCAGCGGCGCGAGGTCGAGCAGGCGTTCCTCGCCGGCGAGCTCGACCTGCTGTATCTCGCGCCCGAGCGCCTGCGGGTCGACGCGACCGTGCGGCTGCTCGACCAGGGCAAGATCGCGTTGTTCGCGATCGACGAAGCGCACTGTGTGTCGCAGTGGGGACACGACTTCCGGCCCGACTACCTGATGCTGTCCGAGTTGCACGAGCGCTGGCCCGACGTGCCGCGGATCGCGTTGACCGCGACGGCGACGGAGGCGACGCACAAGGAGATCGCGACCCGGCTCAACCTGTCCGAGGCCAAGCATTTCGTCGCGAGCTTCGACCGGCCGAACATCCAGTACCGGATCGTTCCGAAGGACAGTCCGCAGCGGCAACTGCTCGACCTGCTGCGGACCGAGCACGCCGGCGACGCGGGCATCGTGTACTGCCTGTCCCGCAACAGCGTCGAGAAGACCGCGACTTTCCTGACCCAGAACGGGATCGAGGCCGTGCCGTACCACGCCGGCCTCGACAGCCGGACCCGCGCGGAGAACCAGTCGCGGTTCCTTCGTGAGGACGGGCTGGTGGTCGTTGCGACGATCGCGTTCGGGATGGGGATCGACAAGCCGGACGTCCGGTTCGTCGCGCATCTCGATCTGCCGAAGTCGGTCGAGGGCTACTACCAGGAGACCGGCCGCGCCGGCCGGGACGGACTACCGTCGACGGCCTGGCTCGCGTACGGCCTGCAGGACGTCGTGCAGCAGCGGAAGATGATCGACACGTCCGAGGGCGACCTCGCGCATCGACGCCGGCTCGGTTCGCACCTCGACGCGATGCTCGCGTTGTGCGAGACCGTGGAATGCCGGCGGTCGCAGTTGCTTGCGTACTTCGGACAGCACGGCGAGACCTGCGGGAACTGCGACACCTGCCTGACGCCGCCCGAGTCCTGGGACGGGACGATCGCGGCGCAGAAGCTGCTGTCGACGGTGTACCGGCTGCAGCACGAGCGCGGGCAGAAGTTCGGCGCCGGGCAACTGGTCGACATCCTGCTCGGCAAGGAGACCGACAAGGTCAAGCAGTTCCGGCACCAGGAGCTGACCGTGTTCGGGATCGGCACCGAGTTGAAGGACACCGAGTGGCGCGGGGTGGTCCGGCAGTTGCTGGCGCTGCGGTTGCTGGCCGTCGAGGGTGATTACGGCACGCTCGTGCTGACCGAGGAGAGCGGCGAGGTGCTCGGTCGGCGGCGTGAGGTGATGATGCGTCGCGAGCCCGAGCGGGTCCGCTCGTCGTCCAGGTCGTCCGGCGGGAAGAAGGCGGCGGTCGACCTTGCCCCGGAGGCGGCGCCGGTCTTCGAGCGGTTGCGCGCCTGGCGCGGCGCGGTGGCGAAGGAGCAGGGCGTTCCGGCGTACGTGATCTTCCACGACGCGACGCTGCGGCAGATCGCGACCGACCTGCCGTCGTCGCTGGCCGAGCTGGGCCGGATCAGCGGCGTCGGCGAGAACAAGCTGGCCAAGTACGGGGACGGCGTTCTGGAGACACTCGCCGCGGACTGATGTCGAATCCGGGCGGTTCTCTTCGACGCGAAGGCAGAGAGGGCGCGGATCAGCCGCGCCGTCGAGCTAAGGAGAACGCTCATGTCTTCAGCTGTCTTGTTGATGTCGATGTCCGCCGACGGGTACATCGCCGGCCCGAATGACGGCGTGGGGAACCCGGGCGGCGACGAGTTCATGCGGCTGCATCAGTGGTACCTGACCGAGGACGGCGACGTCGGCCGGCCCGCGGGCGAGGCCGCTGTGATCTGGGACGAGCTGCAGGCGACCGGCGCGATCGTGGTCGGCCGTCGGACCGGCGAGCAGGTCGACTTCTACGGCGGCGACCACCACGGCGTGCCGATCTTTGTGGTCACCAGCGACCCGACCGCGACCTCGCCGTACGAGAAGGTCACGTTCGTGAGCGATGTCGAGACCGCGATCGCCCGGGCGAAGGAAGCTGCCGGTGACAAGGATGTGCTGGTGCACGGCGCGGTCACCGGCCAGACGGCGCTGGCGGCCGGCGTACTCGACGAACTGCAGATCGACCAGGTGCCGGTGCTGTTCGGCGGCGGCATGCGGCTGTTCGACGTACTGCCAGAACGCATCGAGCTCGAGATCGCGCGCGTGATCGACACCCCGCAGGCAACCCACATCCGCTACCGCGTCCGCCGCTAACTCAGCAGCGGCTGCACAGCTCTCGTCAGCTCACGCATCGTGCGGTCGACGTTCCTCCCGCCGTCGGCGAGGATCAGGGCGATAGAGATCCTCTTCGCGGGAATCACGATCAGCAGACTTGTGTGATCCGGCATGTCACCGCGGTGACCGTAAGCGTCCCCGATCCCGAACTGCTGGGTGAACCGCATCGTCCCGAGCCCGTACTCGCCGTCGCCCTTGGTCATCACACCGACCAGGTCCGGTGGGAGTACGCGGCCGCCGTACAGCTGGTAGCCCCAGCGCGCGACCGTCGGGGCATCGGCAGCCAGTCCGCCGTACGCGGCGGCGGCGCTCGCGAACGCGCGGCACGGGAGGTACCCGTCGGGCGGGCCACAGGATTCGTTGTCGTCGACCGCCACCGGCGGTTGCGGTTTCTCTCCGTCCTGGAACGCCGCGTGCCGCAGTCCGGCCGGCGTTGCCAGGTCGCGCCGCAGCACGGTCGCAAGCGGCTCGCCCCTGATCTCCTCGATCAACATGCCCAGCAACGCGTAGCTGGGATTGCTGTAACTGAACGAGCCGTCCGGCGCGCCGATCTTCGTCGTGTAGAAGTCCAACGACTGTGCGAGCGTCCAGTGCTTGCCCGGCGCTGCGGCGATCGCCTTGTCCAGGCTGCCAAAGTCGACCGACTGGAAGTCGGGCACGCCCGATGTCATCGACAGGTGCTGTCGCACGGTCGCATCGTTGGCCGTGAACTTGTTGTTCACGTACCGCGAGAGCGGCAGGTCAAGGTTGAGCTTGCCCTCCTGCGCGATCAGCATCACCTCCGCCGCGATGAAGGTCTTGGTGATGCTGGCGACGGCCATGGCCGTGTCCGCGCGCAGCGGCGTACCGCGGATGTCTGTCCCGACCGCACCTGACCACGCCCAATGATCTGTGACGACGGCCGCGGTGGCTCCTCGTGAACCGGACGGGCTGTCGGGGAACTCGACGATCTTCGCGAGAGCATCTTGCAGCGTCTTGGCCTTCGCCGGCTCGAGGGCCTGCGTTCCCGGGTCCGGAAAGATGTTTGCGGACGCAGACGCAGCCGTGTCCGGCGCGGGTGTCGGTACGTCTCCCCCACCAGAGCACCCGACCAACGCCAGCAACAGCAGGGCGGTTGCGCTCCACCTCACCGTTCGATCATGCCACCGAATCTTCCCGGCGCTAAGGCGTCCACGCCACCTGCGGCGCGATCGCGGCGAAGTCGTGGATCAGGCGGGAACGGCGCGACGAGACCCAGGCCAGGCAGACGGCGTTGAGCGCGAGGTCATCGACCGGGACCGCGACGACGTCGGAGCGCTGGTAGAAGGTGGCCACGGACAGCGGGATGATCGAGATGCCGCGGCCGGCGGCGACGTGTTCGAGTTTCTCCTCGACGCTGCGCATCACCGGGATCGGCTTCGCCGTCCGGGTGCGAAGTTCAAGTGCGATGTCGCGCCATTCCGGTACGGCGTCCGGGTCCTGCAGCAGGTGCTCGTCGGCGAGGTCGGTGATGTCGATGACGGGCTTGCCGGCGAGGCGGTGATCGGACGGGAGCATCGCGACCCGCGGCTCCTCGAACAGCGGGCGTACGGTCAGCCCGGCCTGGTCGATCGGCAGCCGGACGATGCTCACGTCGACCCGCCCGTCCTGCAGTACGTCGACCTGGTCGTTCCAGGTGGTCCGGATCAGCTCGACCTCGATGTCGGGGTGCCTCGCGCCGAACGCCCGGACCGCTTCGGTCACGGTGAGGCCCGGCATGAAGCCGATCGTGAACGTCTTCGACCCTCGCGCCGCTCGGGCCACTCGCCGACGCGTCGCATCCGCCGCGGACAGCAGCGGGCGCGCATCGTCGAGCAGTTGCCGCCCGGCCGGGGTCAGCTCGGTGGCACGCTTGGTGCGCGCGAACAGCTGGGCCCTGAGCTCGTCCTCAAGCGCCCGGATCTGCCGGGACAGCACCGGCTGGGCGATGTGCAGCCGCTCCGCCGCCCGGCCGAAATGCAGTTCCTCGGCGACGGCCACGAAGTACCGGAGCTTGCGGAGATCGAGGTCCATAATACCTTCAGGGTATTACAGCGGCCGGAACAGGTCTTGGACGGCGGCTACCCGACGACCGCATCGTGGAAAGGAATCCCCCACCACGAAAGGTCTTGTCATGACCCTGCAGAACCAGCGCGTCGTCGTCCTCGGCGGTACGTCGGGTATCGGCCTCGCCACCGCCGCACTCGCCTCCGACCACGGCGCGACCGTGATCGTTGCCTCAAGCAACGCTGAGTCGGTGAAGCGGGCGCTCGAATCGCTTCCGGACTCCGCGTCCGGTGAAGCCGTCGACCTCACCGACTCCGCTGCCGTGAAGGCCTTCTTCGACGGGATCGAGCCCTTCGACCACTTGGTGTTCACGGCCGGCGAAGCGCTGACGTTGCTCGAGATCGACTCGCTCGACCTCGACAAAGCCCGGCAGGCTTTCGAGCTGCGCTACTTCGCCGCGTTGGGCGCGGTCAGCGCGGCCGCAGCCAAGATCCGGCCGGGCGGTTCCGTCGTACTCACCACCGGAGCCGCCGGCGATCGTCCGGGACCGGGCTGGTCGGTCGCCGCAAGCATCTGCGGCGCCATCGACTCCGCCGTACGGGCGCTTGCACTCGAGCTCGCGCCGATCCGCGTCAACGCCGTCAAACCAGGCGTCGTCCGTACGCCGTTGTGGCGCGGCGGTCTCGACTACGACGAGACCGCCCGCCACCTGCCCGTCCAACGCGTCGGCGAGCCCGAGGACATCGCGTCGGCGTACGTCTACCTGATGAACCAGCCCTACTCGACCGGCTCGATCGTCTCGGTCGACGGCGGCCACGTCCTCGTCTGAGTCAGACCTCGGAGATGTAGAGCCGATTTCCGTCCTGGTCGCGAAGGCTGAACATCGGCGGGATGCCGGGCCACTCGAGGAGCTCGTCAGTGTCCACACCGGCGTCGAGGAAGTGCTGGTGGGCGGCCTTCGCATCCGGGCTGCCCATCCGGATGCCGGTGTCGACGCCGGCCGGGTTGCCGTCCGACGCCGGTACGAGCGCGATACTCGCCGACGAGCCGGCCGGCGCGACGACGATCCAGCGGCCGCCGAGCTGTGGGAGCGGAGCATCCATCAGGACCTCGAAGCCCAGGGTCTCGGTGTAGAACGCGACCGCCCGGTCCTGGTCGGTCACCGGTACGCCGACGGTCCGGATCTCGCTGATGTGATTCATGGTTCTTCTCCTTCTCGTGAAGAGGTGCTTTCACTCAGGAGGTAGAACCCGATCCCGGCATTTCGACATCACCCGGCAAAGAATTCAGCCAGTAACGAGCGGCGGTGACGAGTGCGTCGACGCCGACCTCGATCGTCGGGCTGGGAACGGGGTGGTAGTGCGGAGAGTGGTTGGACGGCAGGCCGGCCACAACCCGGATGATCTGCTCCATCGACTCGGCACCGGCGAACTCTGCCGGGTCTGCCCCACCTAGCAGCCAGTAGACGATCGGCACGTCGACGGCCTGGGCGAGAATGCCGACGTCCTCGCTGCCCGTGATCAGGCCCGGGTCGACCACCCGTCCGGCACCGACGACCGACTCCAGCACCTGCTGCGTCCGCACGGTGGCCGCATCATCGTTGACCACGGCAGGGACGGCCTCGAGCCGCTCGACGGTCGGGGGTCGCGGCGCACCGGCAGCCTGCGCTTCCGCGGCAACGATGCGCTCGATCGCTGCGAGCACCCTGTTGCGAACCTGCTCGGTGTAGCTGCGGACACTCAGCAGCAACTCGGCGGTGTCGGGGATGATGTTGGCCTTCGTGCCGGCGTTGATCGCACCGACCGTCAGTACGGCGGTGTCGTTGCCGGCCACCTCGCGGGAAACCACGGTGTGCAGGCGGACGGTGGTCGTCGCCGCGAGCAGGACCGGGTCGACCGTCGCCTCCGGGCGGGAGCCGTGACCGCCGACGCCGAACAGGGTGACCCGCAGGGTGTCGGCCGAGGCGAACGACGGCCCGGGCCGCAATCCCAATGTGCCTGCCGGGATCGGGGCCACGTGCTGGCCGAGAACGATGTCGGGCTTCGGCACCTTCTCGTACAGGCCGTCGTCGACCATGTCCTGAGCGCCGGCGCCGATCTCCTCGGCAGGCTGGAACACGACCACCAGCGTCCCGCGCCAGGCATTACGGTCGGCCGCGAGCTCGACCGCAGCGCCCAGGAGGCAGGTGACGTGCATGTCGTGGCCGCAGGCGTGCATAACGCCGTCGACTGTGCTCGCGTACGGCAAGCCAGTTTCTTCGGCGACCGGCAAGGCGTCCATGTCGGCCCGCAGCAGCACTGTCGGCCCGTCGCCCTGACTCAGCACCCCGGCGACACCGGCTCCCCCGACGCCCTCGTGCACGTCGAAGCCCTGTTCGCGCAACCAGCCCGCGACGATCCCCGCCGTACGGTGCTCGTCTCCGGACAGCTCCGGGTGGGCGTGCAGATCCTCGTAGGTCGACCGCAACCGTGCTGCCAGGTCCCCGTCCATAACCGCACACTAGACGATCACGAACAAGCCCCGGGCCGTCCACCTGCGGACGGCCCGGGGCATTTTCAGGCAGTGGCTACTTCGCGACGACCCGCAGGCTGAACTCGGCCTGCCCGTCGCCGGTCGAGCGGGTGACGATGCCGGCCGAGCGGAGCGCGGCCAGGTCCTTGTCGTCCGCGAACCGCTGGCTGACCGCGCCCGCCGCCTCGAAATCGACGTACCCGATCATCAGGGCGCCCTTGGTGTCCGGCAGCGCCTGCTTGAAGTTGTCCGTCCCACCGAGGTTGCCGCCCTGCAGCACCTGGTCGGCGTACTCCTTGCTGGTCGAGACCACCAGCGTGTCGTCGTCCTTCGCGGTCTCGATCGGGATGTTGGCCGACGAACGCTGCCGCAGCAGCGACGTCAGCTTCTGCACCACCGGCTCGGCCTTCGCCGGGTCGGTCTCCATCCGGGCCGCGATCTTCGGCCCGTTCGCGGTGTCCTTGTCCATCGCGACCGCGAGGTTCTTACCGGCCAGGCTCTTCAGGTCGTCCGGCAGGTTCAGGCCGGTCTCCTCGGCGATCCGGTCGAGCATCGGCTTGAGGTTCTCGCCGCCCGCCTTCTGCACCTGCTGCCACGCGGTGTCGATCAGGTTGTCGCCACCGGAGATCGCGATCGCGCCGGCCGTGCTGTCCGGCAGCTTCGAGATCAGGTCGGCGGCGTCGGCGCCCGAGTTCACCTTGATGGACTTGTCGCCCTGGCCGATCCCCTTGAGCTCGACGTACGACGCGTCGAACCGGAGCGCGACCGCTGTCGTGGCGTCGCCGAGGCCGGCGATCTGGCCGGAGTCGACCTTGCCGGTGATCGAGGCGATCCCCTTCACGTCCGCCCAGCCCGACAGGAAGCCCTGCTCGCCGAGCTTGTCCATGTCCGCGCTGAACTTCGCGTTCTTGGTCAGCGGGTTGCTCTTGGCGGTCGCGACAGCCGAGTCGACGGTCGCCTGGTCGTCGGAGAGCAGCATGTACCCGTCGCTGAACGCGCGACCGGGCTTCTTGTCCTCGTTCGCTAGCAGCTTGTCCATGCCCTTGTTCGCGGCGTCCTGGTTCTTCACCTGGACCGCGACCACGACAGTCGGCTCACGCTTGCCGTCGGCCGGCGGAAGCGCGGCGACACCGGCCCGGTCGCCGAGCCACGGCTTGATGTCCTTGTCGTAGTCGACGTCGGCGAGGTCGTCGCCGGAGGACTTCTTGATCTGCTCGAACAGCTTCTGCCGGAGATCGTCCGTGTCGCCGGTCAGGCCGAGCTTGTCCTTCACCGACGGGAACTTCATCATGAACCGGATCGCCGCGACCTTCTGGCCAGCGGACGGGTTCAGGTCGACCCGGGCGTACGCAACTGCGGTGCCCGGCAGGACGTCGGCCGGCTGCTTACCACCGGCAAGCTTGCCGTAGGCAAAGATTCCGCCGCCGGCCACGACCAGGACCATCGCGAGGGCGGCGATGATCGGGATCACCTTGCCGCGCTTCTTCTTCGGCTCCGGCTGCCACTGCGGCTGTCCGCCGTAGCCAGGACCCTGCGGCGGCTGTCCGCCGACGTGCATCTGCTCGTACGACGCCTGTCCCGGCTGACCATACTGCGGACCGGCCTGGCCGTACTGCTGGCCCTGCTGCGGGCCGCCGTACTGCGGCTGGCCCTGCTGCGGGTGCTGCTGGTAACCGGGCTGCTGCTGGTACCCCGGCTGCTGTCCGTACTGCGGCGCCTGCTGCGGCCCGGGCCGCTGCACCTGCTGCGGCGGAACCGGCGGCCGGCCCTGCTGCGGCCAAGGGTTCTGGCCGGGCTGCTGGCCGGGCGGCGGACCGTACTGCGGACCGCCGGTGCCTGGGTACTGCGGGCTGGGGGGTTGGTTCTGGTCGGACATAAGCTCCCTCGCTGGCTCCGGTGGCCTCACCCGCCGGACCTGCAAAGGCTAGTGGACCGGTGGCGCAGGGTCTGACGCAGGAGGTTGCGAAGTGGTTGCAACCGGACTAACAGGGTCCGCGCGCCAGGTCGCGGCCGCGATCACGGCGCACGCCAGCGCCGCGCCGACCAGCCAGGCTGCCGCCGGTGTCCAGGTATGCAACTCGAGCGGAGCCGCCACCAGATCACCCGGCCGGGCGGCCTGCAGCCGCGGCTCGATCGCGTCGTGGCCGAGCAGCATGCCGACGCCCCAGCAGATGCCGGAACCCAAGCAGGCGCCGAGGGCAACAATCGCCACCGACCACGGACCGTAGTTCCGCAGCCACCAGAACAGCGCACCGCCGAGCACCAGCGCAGTGAGGAATCCGATCGCGGTGAACGTCCCGTCCGGCCCGAAGATGCGGGTCATCTGCTCCTCGCCCAGCGCACCGCCCTGCTCGTCCACGGTGTACTGCGCGAGCGGCGAGAACTCCTGCCACGCCCAGCCGGCCACCACGCCGGCCACGAGGAACACCGCGACCGTCACCAGCACGGCCTTCGCCCACGGCAGCGGGCGATCCTCCACCGGCGGCGCACCGAACGGATTGCTCGACGGCGGCGCCACGTACGGCGAAGGCTGAGACGACTCTTGACTCACGTCGACAGTGTGCCGCATCGGTTCCAGCGCCGATCAGCTGGCCAGGCAGGACGGGCCGAGGAGCGCCTTCAGGTCGGCCATCAGCGAGGCCGTCGGCGTGACCCGGTACTGATCCGCGATCCGCCAGATCTCGGTCTTCTGCCGCGCCTGCAGCTTGAGCTGCACCTCGGTCATCCCCGGATGTGACTTCAGCACGTCCCGCAGTTGCGTAACGACCGGCGGCGTGCACCGGTTGGCTGCCATCGTGATCACGACCGGGCCGCTCGGGCCCTCGGTGAGGTCGGGAACGACGACTTCGTCACCGCTCAGCTCGAGCCGGTCCTCGCGGCGGCGCACCCGGCCCTTCATCAGGATGATCGCGTCGTTGGTGAGCAGGTGGGCGTGCAACTGGTACGCCGAGGAGAACATCATCACCTCGATCGAACCTTCGAGGTCCTCGATGGTGACGATCGCGTAGATGTCGCCGCGCTTGTTCACCTTCCGCTGGACCGCGGTCACCAGGCCGCCGATCGTGACCCGGCTGCCGTCCGGACGGTCCTCGTCGGCGAGCAGCTGACCGATCGTGCAGTCGCTGCCGTTGGTGAGCACGTGCTCGACGCCGAACAGCGGGTGGTCAGACACATACAGCCCCAGCATGTCGCGCTCGTGCGCGAGCTTGGTCGCCTTGTCCCACTCCTCGATCTCGGGGACGGTGACGGTCAGGCGGCTGTTGCCCTCGCCCTCGTCGGCCTCGTCGTCGCCCATCGAGAACAGGTCGAACTGGCCGTGTGCTTCGTTGCGCTTGAGGTCGATGGCTTCGTCGACGGCCTGCTCGTGCACCGCGACGACGGCCCGGCGCGCATGGCTCATCGAGTCGAACGAACCGGCCTTGGCCAGCGACTCGATCACGCGCTTGTTGCAGACCGGCAGCGACACCTTGTCGATGAAGTCGACGAAGTCGGTGAACCGCCCCTTCTCCTCGCGGGCCACGACGATCTCGGCGACCACGTTCACGCCGACGTTGCGGATCGCGGACAGGCCGAAGCGGATGTCGGTGCCGACCGGGGTGAAGTTCGAGTCGGACTCGTTGACGTCCGGCGGCAGCACCTTGATGCCCATCCGGCGGCACTCGTTCAGGTAGATGGCCATCTTGTCCTTGTCGTCCTTCACGGACGTCAGAACAGCGGCCATGTACTCCGCCGGGTAGTTCGCCTTCATGTAGGCGGTCCAGTACGAAACCAGGCCGTACGCCGCGGAGTGTGCCTTGTTGAACGCGTAGTCGGAGAACGGCAGCAGGATGTCCCACAGCGCCTTGATCGACGCCTCGGAGTACCCGTTCGCCTTCATGCCCTCCGAGAAGCCGACGTACTCGGCGTCGAGGACCTCACGCTTCTTCTTGCCCATCGCGCGGCGGAGCAGGTCCGCCTTGCCGAGCGAGTAGCCGGCCAGGCGCTGGGCGATCTCCATCACCTGCTCCTGATACACGATCAGGCCGTAGGTGACACCCAGCACCGGCTCGAGCGGCTCGGCGAGCTCGGGGTGCGGGTAACTGATCTCCTGCGCGCCGTTCTTGCGCAGCGCGTAGTTGGTGTGGCTGTTCGCGCCCATCGGGCCTGGCCGGTACAGCGCGGTACTCGCGGAGATGTCCTCGAAGTTGTCCGGCTTCATCAGCCGCAACAGCGCCCGCATCGGGCCGCCGTCGAACTGGAAGACGCCGAGCGTGTCACCGCGGGCGAGCAGGTCGTACGTCGGTTTGTCGTCGAGGTCCTTGCTCAGCTTGTCGAGGTCGACCGTGATGCCGTGCGCGGCCTCGATGTTCTTGACCGCGTCGTCCATGATCGTCAGGTTGCGCAGGCCGAGGAAGTCCATCTTGACCAGGCCGAGCGTCTCGCAGCTCGGGTAGTCGAACTGCGTGATGACCTGACCGTCCTGGTCGCGGCGCATGATCGGAATCAGCTCGATCAGCGGCTCGCTGGACATGATCACGCCGGCCGCGTGCACACCCCACTGGCGCTTCAGGTTCTCCAGGCCGCGGGCGGTGTCGACGATCTTGCGGACGTCCTGGTCGCCCTCGTACAGAGTGCGGAACTCGCCGGCCTCGGAGTACCGCTTGTGCTGCGGGTCGAAGATGCCGGACAGCGGCACGTCCTTGCCCATCACCGCCGGCGGCATCGCCTTGGTGATCCGGTCGCCCATCGCGAACGGGTAGTCCAGCACCCGGCCGGCGTCCTTGATCGCCTGCTTGGCCTTGATGGTTCCGTAGGTGACGATCATCGCGACCCGGTCGTCGCCGTACTTCTCGGTGACGTAGCGGATCACCTCGGGGCGGCGACGGTCGTCGAAGTCGATGTCGAAGTCGGGCATCGACATACGTTCCGGGTTCAGGAACCGCTCGAAGAACAGACCGTGCAGCAGCGGGTCCAGGTCGGTGATCTTCATCGCGTACGCGCACATCGAACCGGCGCCGGAGCCACGGCCCGGGCCGACCCGGATGCCGTTCGCCTTCGCCCAGTTGATGAAGTCGGCGACGACGAGGAAGTAGCCGGCGTACCCCTTCGAGACGATGACCTCGAGCTCGTAGTCGGTGCGCTTGCGGACGTCGTCCGGGATGCCCTCGGGATAGCGGTGGTGCAGACCGGTCTCGACCTCGGCGACGAACCAGGACTCCTCGTTGTGACCCTCCGGGCAGGGGAAGCGCGGCATGAACCGGCCCTCGCCCTCGGTGAAGCCGACCTCGCACTGCTCGGCGATCAGCAGCGTGTTGTCACAGGCCTCCGGGAAGTCCTTCCAGACCTCGCGCATCTCGGCGGCCGTCTTGACGTAGAACTCGTTCGCGTCGAACTTGAACCGGTTCGGGTCGGACAGCGTCGAGCCGGACTGGACGCACAGCAGCGCGGCGTGGGCGGTCGAGTCCTCGGGCTTGGTGTAGTGCAGGTCGTTGGTCGCGACCAGCGGGAGTCCGAGCTCCTTGGCCAGCTTCAGCAGGTCCTTCTGGATGTCCCGCTCGATGCCGAGGCCGTGGTCCATCAGCTCGCAGTAGAAGTTCTCCTTGCCGAAGATGTCGCGGAACTCCGCGGCGGCCTCGACGGCCTGCTTGTACTGCCCGAGGCGAAGCCGGGTCTGTACCTCGCCGGACGGGCAGCCGGTGGTCGCGATCAGTCCCTGGCCGTAGGTGTTCAGCAGGTCGCGGTCCATCCGGGGCTTGAAGTAGTAGCCCTCGAGGCTGGCCAGCGAGCTCATCTTGAACAGGTTGTGCATGCCGGAGGTGTTCTTCGCCAGCAGCGTCATGTGCGTGTACGCACCCGAGCCGGAGACGTCGTCACGGCCGGAGTTCGCGTCGCCCCACTTGACCCGCTTGCGCTCCGAGCGGTGGGTGTGCGGCGTCAGGTACGCCTCGACGCCGATGATCGGCTTGACGTCGTACTTCTTCGCGGTCTTCCAGAACTCGTACGCCCCGAACACGTAGCCGTGGTCGGTCGTCGCGATCGCCGGCTGCCCCATCTCCTGGGCCGTTTTGAACAACTCGTCGATCCGCGCGGCGCCGTCCAGCATCGAGTACTCGGTGTGCACATGAAGATGCACGAAACTGTCGCTGGACCCCATATCGGCGCGGACCTCCCAGGGCGTAAGTGAGCGTGACTGAAGCAGCCTAGTTCGCCCCTCAGACACTTTCCGAACGGGCTCTCCGACGAGTCCCCAACCCGCCCGCTATCCGGTCAGTCTCAGCACTCGTACGGCGAGCGGCACGACGCACAACGAGACCAGAAAGAGCGCGAACCGCTGGGCCAGACCCTGGACCGCGGTGCCGCCGGTGAACACCGTCACGGCCAGCGCGGCGGTGATGACGGAGCCGGCGATCCGGGTCCGGCCGGCCAGGTCGCGCCAGGCGTCGATCATGCGCATCCGGCGGGAGAGCAGGAACGGCGCGATGACCGTCGCCACGCCGGCGACGACGTACGACGCGAGGTGCACCTTCGCGTGCCATGAGTCGAAGGACGCGGTCGACACACAGCGGGCGTCCGCGTCGCGGCAGTCGAGGCGGAAGAAGGCGTCGCTGAGGTTGTCCCAGCCGGCCAGCGACAAGGCAACCAACCAGGCGCCGGCGGATTCGCGGCCGTCGGCGGTGCGCAGGGCCGGGCGCAGTACAAGAAGTGCGAACGCGATCGTGAGGACACCGGCGATACCGAGGCTGAGGCGGGCCAAGGTCGCATGGTGGGCGGTGAGCGCCGCCAGGTCGCTGATGTCGTGGCGGGCGGCGTCGTACCCGTGGCCCTCGATCGCGCCGCCGACGAGCGTGCCGACGATGAAGACTCCCTGCGCGACGATGGTGGCGATCGTCAGCGCCCGGCGGGCCCTCATGTGTCGACGAGCAGGTCCAGGGCTTGGTCCAGGTCGGCCGGGTACTCCGAGGTGAACTCGACGTACTCGCCGGTGCCGGGGTGGGTGAAGCCGAGGCGCATGGCGTGCAGCCACTGGCGGTTGAGGCCGAGGCGTTCGGCCAGCACCGGGTCGGCGCCGTACGTGAGGTCGCCGCAGCACGGGTGGCCGATCGCGGACATGTGCACGCGGATCTGATGGGTGCGGCCGGTCTCGAGGGTGATCTCGAGCAGCGTCGCGTACCGGAACGCCTCGAGGGTCTCGTAGTGGGTGACGCTCGGCTTGCCGCCCGCCACCACGCCGAACTTGTAGTCGTGGTGCGGGTGCCGGTCGATCGGCGCATCCACGGTGCCGGTGAACGGGTCAGGGTGACCCTGCACCAGCGCGTGGTAGATCTTCTTGACCGTCCGCTCCTTGAAGGCCCGCTTCAGGACGGTGTACGCGTACTCCGTCTTGGCGACGACCATCAGCCCGGACGTGCCGACGTCGAGCCGGTGCACGATGCCCTTGCGCTCGGCCGCGCCGCTCGTGGAGATGTTGAAGCCCGCGCCGGCCAGATGACCGATCACGGTCGGGCCGGTCCACCCGGGCGACGGGTGTGCGGCGACCCCGACCGGCTTGTCGACGACGACGATCTCATCGTCGTCGTACACGATCCGCAGGTTGTCCACGGTCTCCGGCACGACGGTCACCTCGGACGGCGGCGCCGGCAGCTCGACATCGAGCATCACGCCGGCCGCGACCCGCGAGGACTTCGGCGCCGGCGAGCCGTCGACCTGGACCAGGCCGGACTCGATCATCTCGACCGCCTTGGTCCGGGACACCCCGAACAGCCGGGACAGCGCCGCGTCGAGCCGCTCCCCCGCGAGACCGTCCGGCACCATCACGGTCCGCGACGTCACTTGCGCTGCTCCCGGGTGCCGTCGAGCTTGACCCCGCGCAGCGTCTGGATCACCAGCAGGATGGCGGCCGACGTCACCGCCATGTCCGCGACGTTGAAGATCGCCCAGTGCGGCGTCTGCAGGAAATCGACCACGTGCCCGTGGAACGCCGACGGCTCGCGGAAGATCCGGTCGATGATGTTCCCGACCGCACCGCCGAACAGCAGACCGAACGCGACCGCCCAGCCCGCCGACCCGAGCCGCCTGGACAGGTAGATCACACCGATCGCGACGATGATCTGGACCGCCGAGATGTACGGCGTGTAGCCGGTCCCGAGGCTGAACGCGGCGCCCGGATTCCGGATCAGGTTGAACTTGAGCAGCGAGCCGACCACATTCACCGGTTCACCCGGCGTGAGGTGAGCCAGCGCGAGCGCCTTCGTCACCTGGTCGAGCAGCAGGATCACGAGGCCGACCGCACCGAACAGTCCCATCCATTTCCAGGTTCGAACCGGCGGTGGCGGGGGCGGGGACGACGGAGAACCGGCCGACGGGTCGTCGGCCGGTTCCGTGGTATCTGCGTCTCCCACCTGGTGAGACGAGGCGGGGTCGTTCAGCGGCGTTCCTGGCGTTCTTTGCATGACACGCACAGTGTCGCACGCGGGAACGCCTGCAGCCGACCCTTGCCGATCGCGTTGCCGCAGTTCTCGCAGACGCCGTACGTGCCGTCGTCGATCCGGGTCAGCGCGAACTCGATCTGGTTCAGCATGTCGCGGGCGTTGTTGGCCAGCGACAGCTCGTGGTACCGCTCCAGGGTCGTCGACCCGACGTCGGCCTGGTCGTTCCCGGCGCCGTCGCTGCCGTCGCGGAACAGGCCCGCGATCTCCTGCTCGGCGTCGCGGATCTCCTCCTTGAGGTGCTCGACCTCACCCTCGAGTTCCGTGCGGAGCTCGGCGAGCTCGGCAGCGGTCCACGGATCCTCGCCCGGCTTCACCTTGAAGGTTTCGGCCGTATGCGCAGCGGACTTCGCCGGCGCAGTGGCCGGGGTCCTGTTCTCGTTCGTCTTCATGGCCACCCTCTTCGTCTGGGCTTCCTTGGCAGGGATCTTCTTGGCCGGAGCCTTCTTTGCCGCGGTGGAAGTCGACGCCGACTTCTTCGCGGGAGTCTTCTTGGCCGGCGAGGTCTTCGCCGGGGCTTTCCGGGCTGCTGTCTTCTGGACCGGCTCGGACTTCTTCGCAGCGCTCTTCTTGGCCGCGGCGGGACGTTCGGGGGCGGACTTCTTCTGTGCCGATGTAGCCATGCTGATCAGCTACCCCCTGCCTTCGTCGGAGACTGAAGCGGACTGGTCGCAAGACAGTAGGCCACGTGATCACCACGTGCCAGCCCGACGCGCAGACCGTGGACATACGGTAGTCGGTTCTTCAAGTCCGCTCGATGTTCCGCGCGTCACAGCCCTGTCTCAGCGACTACGCTACGTCACCGAACGTTTCAGTCGGCTCACCGGCAACTCCCCCAAGAACGATTAACGATTCGTAGTCAGCTCGTACGACGCCGTACACTGACAACCGCGATCCGCAAGGCAGTGATGGGGCTATCACCCCGGAGCCGCCGGAAGAACGGTCCGTAAGGGACCTATTAGAACCGGCAGCGGCAGCAAAAGGAAGTGGGTATCTCGCGGAGGGATACCAAGGAGGGTGGTACCGCGCGGTGCCGGCGCCAAGCCGGTGCTTCGTCCCTCGTCCCGCAGGTCAGTGGCGACGAAGGACGATGAGATGGCGGCAGAGAACCCACATACCCCCTGGCGGCAGGTTCCCGCTCAGGTCGACTTCCCCGCGCTCGAGCGCGAGATGCTCACCCTCTGGGACGAGCACGACACCTTCGCCAAGAGCCTCGAGCAGTCCGCCGGCGGTCAGCCGTGGACCTTCTACGAGGGCCCGCCGACCGCGAACGGCATGCCGGGCACGCACCACATCGAGGCCCGCGTCTTCAAGGACGTGTTCCCGCGCTACCGGACCATGAAGGGTTTCTGGGTCGAGCGCAAGGCCGGCTGGGACTGCCACGGCCTCCCGGTCGAGGTGGCCGTCGAGAAGGAGCTCGGCTTCAGCGGCAAGAACGACATCGAGGCGTACGGCATCGCCGAGTTCAACGCCAAGTGCCGCGAGTCCGTACTTCGGCATGTGGACGCGTTCAACGAGCTGACCGTCCGGATGGGTTACTGGGTCGACCTCGAGCACCCTTACAAGACGATGGACCCGGAGTACGTCCAGTCGGTCTGGTGGTCGCTCAAGCAGATCCACGACAAGGGCCTGCTGGTCGAGGACTACCGCATCACGCCGTACTGCCCGCGCTGTGGCACCGGCCTGTCCGACCACGAGTTGGCCCAGGGCTACGAGACCGTCGTCGACCCGTCGGTGTATGTCCGCTTCCCGCTGACCTCCGGTCCGCTGGCCGGCAAGGCGTCGCTGCTGGTCTGGACGACGACTCCGTGGACACTCGTTTCAAACACGGCAGTCGCCGTACATCCCGACGTCGAGTACGTCGTCGCCACCGACGGCGTGGAGTCGCTGGTCGTCGCCAAGCCGCTGCTCGACCGGCTCGGTGAAGGCTGGACGGTCACCGACGAGTACGCCGGCCGCGAGATGGAGCTGTGGAACTACCAGCGGCCGTTCGAGCTCGTGCCGTTCGACGAGCCGGCGCACTACGTCGTGCTCGCGGAGTACGTCACCACTGAGGACGGCACCGGTCTGGTGCACCAGTCCCCCGCGTTCGGCGCGGACGACCTAGCCGTGGGGCGCGCATACAACCTGCCGGTGGTGAACCCGGTGGATTCCAGCGGTCATTTCAACGCCGACGTACCGCTGGTCGGCGGGCAGTTCTTCAAGAAGGCCGACGAGGACCTGGTCAAGGACCTCGACGCGCGCGGTGTGCTGTTCAAGCACGTGCCGTACGAGCACCCGTACCCGCACTGCTGGCGCTGCCACACCCCGGTCATGTACTACGCACTCCCGTCCTGGTACATCCGCACCACGCAGGTGAAGGACGCCCTGCTCCGCGAGAACGAGCAGACCAACTGGTACCCGGACTCGGTCAAGTGGGGCCGGTACGGCGACTGGCTGCGCAACAACATCGACTGGGCCGTCTCCCGCTCCCGCTTCTGGGGTACGCCGCTGCCGATCTGGCGCTGCGCCGACGACCACCAGGTGTGTGTCGGCTCGCTGGCCGAGCTCGGCGAGCTGGCCGGCCGCGACCTGAGCGCCACCGATCCGCACCGGCCGTACGTCGACGACATCACCTTCGACTGCCCGCAGTGCGGTGCGGAAGCCCGCCGGGTGCCCGAGGTGATCGACGCCTGGTACGACTCGGGCTCGATGCCGTTCGCGCAGTGGGGCTACCCGTGGGCGGAGGGGTCGAAGGAGAAGTTCGCGACGACCTATCCGGCCGACTTCATCTCCGAGGCGATCGACCAGACCCGCGGCTGGTTCTACACGCTGATGGCGATCGGCACGCTGGTCTTCGACGAGTCGTCGTACCGCAATGTCGTCTGCCTCGGGCACATCCTGGCCGAGGACGGCCGGAAGATGTCCAAGCACCTGGGCAACATCCTCGAGCCGATCCCGCTGATGGACGACCACAGCGCGGACGCGGTGCGCTGGTTCATGGCCGCGTCCGGTTCGCCGTGGAAGGCCCGCGGCATCGGTCCGAACGTGCTCAACGAGATCGTCCGGAAGGTGCTGCTCACCTACTGGAACACGGTCGCGTTCCACGCGCTGTACGCCCGGCTCGCGGACTGGTCGCCTGCCGACGCGCCCGCGGTCGAGGATCGTTCGGTGCTCGACCGGTGGCTGGTGAGCGAGACGCATCGGCTGGTCCGCGACACCGACGAGGCGTACGCCGCGTTCGACACGCAGCGGCTCGGTCTGCTGATCAACTCGTTCGTCGACGTGCTGTCGAACTGGTACGTCCGCCGTTCGCGCCGCCGGTTCTGGGCCGGTGACGCCGGCGCGCTGGCCACCTTGCACGAGACGCTCGAGGTGCTGACGCGGGTGATGGCGCCGCTGACGCCGTTCGTCACCGAGCGGGTCTGGCAGGACGTGTTCCGTCCGGTCACACCGGAGCTGCCCGAGTCGGTCCACCTGTCGAGCTTCCCGACATACGACGAGACGCTGATCGACGACGTACTGGCGCAGCACGTGTCGATGGCCAAGCGGGTCGTCGAGCTCGGCCGGTCGGCCCGCGCCGAGGCGAAGGTGAAGACCCGCCAGCCGCTGGCCCGCGCTCTGGTCGGATCGGCCGCGATCGCGGACCTGTCGCCCGAGCTGCTGCAGGAGATCGCGGACGAGCTCAACGTGGGCACGGTCGAGCCGTTGTCCGCGGCGGGTGCGGACCTGGTCGAGTTCTCTGCCAAGGGCAACTTCCGTGAGCTGGGCAAGCGGTTCGCCAAGCAGACGCCGGTGGTCGCGGCCGCGATCGCCGCCGCCGATGCCGGCGCGCTCGCGGTCGAGCTCAAGGAGACCGGTACTGCGTCGGTCGTCGTCGACGGCGAGGATGTCCGGGTGAGTGAGGCCGAAGTACTGCTGTCCGAGCGGCCGAAGGAAGGCTGGTCGGTGGTCAACGAGCAGGGCGAGACCGTTGCCCTCGACCTCGAGGTGACGCCGGAGCTACGGCAGGCCGGCCTGGCCCGCGAGGTGGTCCGGACGCTGCAGGAAGCCCGGAAGAGCGCCGGCCTCGAGGTCTCGGACCGGATCAAGGTCTGGCTCACCTCGACCGACACCGAGCTGACCGATGCCCTGGGCAAGCACGCGGACGAGATCGCCCGCGAGGTGCTAGCCGTCGAGCTGAACCAGTCCGCCCCGTCGGAGGCAGACGTTGCCAGCGGCACCGAAGAGGACCTGCAGCTCAGCTACTGGCTGACGAAGGTCTGATGACGAACGGCGCGGGCCCGCACTGCCGGGCTCGCGCCGAGAGTGTGTTCCCCGATGGACCGGCCGGGGAATCACCCGCACTACTCAGACTTGCGTTCTCTCGCCGGTCCTGACGCCCTGTCACCACGGTGGGACCGTGTGTCAAAAGTGTCCGGACATGACGAAGAGGCGGTGCCGCCGGAAAGCACCGCCTCCTCAACGAGGTTTTGTTTACACGCCGTGACCGTGAGCCTGGGCGCGGGCCTCCGGGCGGAAGCCGTTGCGCGGGCTGAGCGTGTCGTCGCCGTTGCCGAGCGCCTTCAGCTGCTCGGTGAAGTACGTCTTCAGGCGGCTGCGGTACTCACGCTCGTACGCGTGCAGGTCGTCGATCGTGCGCTCGAGCTGACCCTTCTGCTTCTCCAGCGTGCCGAGCATCTGCGCACGACGCTCAGCGATCTCGCCATCGAGCTTCTCGGCGCGGGCGCGAGCCTCACCGGTCATCCGGTCAGCCTTGCCACGCGCCTCGTTCTCCAGGCGCTCCGCCTTGGCGCGGGCCTCGCCGATGATCTTGTCGGCGGTGTCCTTCGCCTCCTGGACCAGGTCGTCGGAGTGCTTGGTGGCCATCTCCAGCAGCCTGACGGCCGAGCTGGAGGCGTCGCCGACCGAGCCGGCCGCCGCAGCCGCACTCGCAGCCGCGACCGGCGGCATCACCGGGGGCTTCTCCTCCGGCTTCTCGACCACGACCGGGGGCTTCGGCTGCTGCACGACAGGCGGCAGGGCGGCGGTCTGGTCGACGACCGGCCGCTGCTGGTCCGCACCCGCGCGCTGAGCCGCCGCGAGCTTGGCCCGCAGCTCCTCGTTCTCGGCGAGAAGTCGCTCGAGCTCTGCCTCGACCTCGTCGAGGAAGGAGTCGACCTCTGTGACGTCGTAGCCCTCCCGTAGTCGGACGGGCGTGAATTGCTTCGAGCGGACGTCATCCGGCGTCAGCGGCATCTTTCACCTCGTTTGTCTGTGTCTTGGCGGAGTCCCCGTAGTGTTGCACCCCGGCGACTCAGTAGATCACGTTATCGCTTCGTTGTCTTATGACGGAATCCGGGCGGTCGACAACGGTCCTGCCCGGTGGAGCGGCCCCGTAGGAACGGCCCCGTTTTCCCGAGACTCTACCTACCCAGTCCTCGCCGTTCCCACCCTCACAACGACCGCAAAGCCGTTGAGTTGATGGACATCGCCACCGAGACGATGACGAACAGCATCAGCATGGACAGGTCGATCCGCACCCCGCCCGCCCCGATGGGGGGCAGGATCCGCCGCAACGGCTTCAGCAGCGGATCGGTGATCGAGTAGATCAGCTCGAAGAACAGGAGCAGTGGACCCTTCGGGTGCCACTGGGGCGCGAACATGACGATCAGACTGAGCACGAACCTCGCCACCAGTACCAGGAAGAAGGCGAGCAGCACCCAGCTGAGAACACTGAGGACGAGCGCTAGAGCAAACATGTCGTCAATGAGTGTAGAAGACGGCGGAAGGCCAGGAACCAACCAGAGCCTCAGCTCTGGTTGTAGAACCCGTCCGCGGCGATCTTCTCCTTCTCCTCGGCGGCGACCGTGACGTTCGGCGGGCAGACCAGGAACACCTTGGTGGTGATCCGCTCGATCGATCCACGGCAGCAGAAGATCAGCCCGGCAGCGAAGTCGACGAGTCGCTTGGCGTCGGCGTGATCCATCTCGGTCAGGTTCATGATGACGGGGGTGCCGTCGCGGAAATGCTCACCGATGACGCGCGCTTCGTTGTAGCTGCGCGGGTGCACGGTGGTGATGCGGGCCAACTCGGTAACCTCCGGGGACGGCGCGACCCCGCGCCGGTCTGGGAACTTGCTGACCGTCGCGCCGCTGCTGGTCTCACGGTCCTCGCGAGACTCGCGGCTCTCCCGGCCGGCAGGTACCGGCTCGGTCTCGTGGGAGTCCCCGTCAACATCGTCGACTGCGTCATCGTCGTACTCGTCGTACTCGTAGTCGTCGTACCGCGCGTTGTAGCGCTCCCCGTCCTCGACCAAGCCGAGGTACACACCCATCTTGCGCAGCGCGCCGCTCATGGCCCTCCAGCACCTCGATCCGGTTCTACGACAACTCCGACGACAACGGTGACCAGGAAGCAAAACCTGCTCGATGTCGACACTAACCGAGTGGAGGACGCGTACCGAGTAAGGCGCGCCCGAGCCGGACGTGTGTCGCACCGTGCTTGATCGCGGCCTCCAGATCACCGGTCATCCCGGCCGAGATCCAGTCGGCGCCGGGGTGTTCGGAGCGTAGCCGCGACGCTACGTCCCGCAGCCCGGCGAGGGCTTCGTCAGGATCCGATCCCAACGGCGCGACAGCCATCACTCCGCCGAGCTCCAGTGCGTCCGCCGCCGCGATCTCCGCGGCCAGTCCGGGTACGTCGGAAGGCTCGACCCCGCCCCGCCCGGCGCCGGTCGCCGCCTCGGCCGATCCGTACGCCGCGAGGCTCACCTGGATCAGGCAGCGCACCGTCTTCTCCTCGGCGACCGCGGCCCTGGACAGCGCTTCGACGAGTGACGATCGATCGACGGAGTGCACGATCGACGCGTTCCGGACAACGGACCTGGCCTTCTTCGACTGCAGCTGACCGACGAAGTGCCAGGTGAGGTCGGTGCACTCGGGCGCCTTCACCTTGAGCTCCTGCTCGCGGTTCTCGCCGACGTCCCGGACTCCGAGGGCCGCCAGCGCCCGTACATCGCTGACTGGGAAGGTTTTGGTGATCGCGACGAGGGTGACCTCCTCCCGGGACCTCCCGGCCGCCTGACAGGCCTTCTCGATCCGCTCCTGAACCAGCAGCAAGTTGCCGCGCAGCTCGTCGGCGCGGTCGGTCATCGCGCCACCAGCTTGATCAGGCCCGCCATCCGGCCGCTGGTCGGGCCTTCGCGACGATACGAGTACAGGTTCTCGGACTCGATGGTGCAGGCCGTCGCGTCGACCACCTCGACGTCGAGCTCGGCCAGTTGCGCCTTCACTCCGGCCGCCACGTCGAGGGCGGGCGTCCCCCAGCTCGTCTCGGAGTACGCCGCGGGCACCCGCTCGGCGACCTCGGCCCGCATCTCTTCAGGGACCTCGTAGCACTTCCCGCAGGCATACGGCCCGAGTACGGCGGTGATGCGTGAGGCGCCGAGGTCCCGCATCGCGTCGACCGTCGCCGGCACGATGCCGACGTACATGCCCTTGCGTCCGGAGTGTGCTGCACCGATGACGCCGTCGCCGACCAGCAACACAGGCAGGCAGTCCGCGGCACGTACGGCGAGGACCACATCGGAGCGTGTCGTCACGAGCCCGTCGGCCTTCGGGTTCTGCTCCAGCGGTAGCGCGTCATCCGGGCCGACGACGTGGACGTCGCGACCGTGGACCTGGCTGACCCGGACGACCGCATCGGGCTCCACCTCGAACGCGGCCGCGACCCGGCGGTAGTTCTCGGCGATCCGCTCGGCGTCCTCGCCGTACCCGCCGAGATTGAATTCGCCGTACGGCGGTTTGCTGGCGCCGCCGTACCGATCCGTGAAGACGACCCGGGCGGGGATGCGAACCTCGTCGTAGCCGAACACGACTGAAGATTACCCAGCGCTGACCCCGGCACCCAGCATCGCCCGCGCCTCGTCGGTCACACCGTTGCGTTCGGGATCCGGCGGCAGCTCGAGCACATACCCGGCTGCCAGGCGATAGGCCTCGGCGAACGCCTCATCCGCCGGTACGTCGAGGTCGGGAACGACACCGGTGCCCTCCCAGTTGGTCCCCGTGACCGAGCTCACCGAACGCGCCACCGGCACGCTCGCCTCGAGTTGCTCGTGCAACTTGAACCCCTGGCGCGGGTGCGCACCGCCGCCGGTCCGCTCTCCCACCACGACTGCACGCCCGAACTGCTGCAGGTTGTACGCCAGCTCCTCGCCGCCCGAGAACGTCGCGGGGCTGGTCAGAACCCAGATCGGCTTGGTGCCACTGAACCGCGGACCCGGCACGTACGGCATGGTCCAGAACTGCCGCGTCGTACCGTCGGCCGGTTTGACCAGATCGTGCAGGTGGACCGGCTCGTCGGAGTCGAGCAGATGACTGCAGACAAAGGCGACCTGATCGGGCGATCCACCCACGCAGCGGCGCAGATCGATGAGTAACGCATCGGTCGACGCGAGCAGCGACATCGCTGCCGTCACTGCCGGTCCGGCCATGTTGGGGGGATAGAGCAACGGACGAATTTCCAGCAGGCCGATGTTGCCGTCGAGCCGTTCGACGCGCGCCATGCCGCCGGCGTCGAGCGCTGCACGGCGCCGCCAATGCGCTTCCTCGGCCACCGGGTCCGTCTCGTCCGGCAGTCCGTCGCGACGGAAGATGAGGCGCAGGTGTTTGTCGCGATTGCCGACCTGCAGATCGGCCGTGACCCGCTCGGCCAGCTGCTCCGGCGTGCCGAGGTCGTCGTACCGACCCTCGGCGACCGCCGCGGCGAGCCGGTCCGCGACCTCGGCGCCGATCTCGGGAAAGACGTAGTACTCGGCGACCAGCGCGCCCAGCCGGCCGACGACGGCCCTGATCTCTTCGGTGTGCATGGGCAGAAGTAGAGCACGAGGTTTGACAAAGCGTCAAGAAATCTAGACGCTTAATCCATGGCCGAGATCGTCGATCACCTGGAGGTGTCGAGCGCCGCGCAGTTCAAGGCGCTCGGGCACCCGTTGCGGCACCGTTTGCTGTTCGCGCTCGGGCAGGAGGCGGCCACGATCAGCCAGCTGGCCGCTGCGCTCGGGACAGCCAAAGGCAACGTCGCCCATCACCTGGGCGTGCTGCGTGACGCCGGGATGGTGCACGTGGCCGAGACCCGGCAAGTGCGCGGCGGCACCGAGCAGTACTACCGACGGTCGGTGCGGCGGTTCGACTTCGTCGGTGAGGGCGCCCGGGCGGCCAACACCGTCGCGCTCCAGGCCGTCTCCGCCGAGCTCGAGTCCGCGGAGGACGACCCGTTGTTCAACCTGCGCAACATCCGGCTGACCGCCGCCCAGGCCGCGGAACTCGCCGCGACCCTGGACCGGATGGTCCACGACCTCACCGACGCCGGCCCGACCGAGTCCCGCTACGGCATCCTGGTCTCCGTCTACCGCCCCCGGCAGCCGGACCCGACAGTTACTTGAGGAAGTCCGGGATGTCGAGGTCTTCCTCGGGCTCGGGCTTCTTCGGCTTGGGGGCGCTGGGCTGGGCGGACTGACTCGGCTGACCGGTGGACGAGGTGCTCGGGCCGTGGGTCGGCCAGGAGTGCGGCGCGGTCGGCGATGCCGGGGTGTGTGGCGTCGGCTGGGTCGACTGCTGACCGGACTGCACGGTGCGAACCCCGTCCCCGGCCGGCGGCCGCGCGGAGTTGGTCGTGCCGACGCCGGGCCGCGGCTCGGTCGGCGCAGGCACCGGGACCGTGTCGTCGGTCGGCAACGGAGGTGTCGTCGGTGTCACGTTCGCAGCCGGGCCGCCGGTTGCCGGTGCACCCTGCGTGTTGGCACCGGGAGCCATCGGCGGCTGCTGAGCCGGGGGCGGCGTCGTACCGGGGGTCTGACCCGGGGCGCCGGGGGCCTGTCCACCGGACGGCGCACCGCCGGCGGGCTGACCGGTCGTCGGGGCGCCAGACATCGGGGCCGAGTAGCTCTGGGGGCGGGAAGACTGCGGACGGGCCTGGTTCATCGCCTGCTCGCGACGCTTGGGCATGCCGCCGTCGAAGCCGGCCGCGATCACCGTGACGCGGACCTCGTCGCCGAGGGCATCGTCGATGACCGCGCCGAAGATGATGTTCGCGTCGGTGTGTGCGGACTCCGACACCAGCTGCGCCGCCTCGTTGATCTCGAACAGGCCCAGGTCGGACCCGCCCGCGATCGACAGGAGTACGCCGTGCGCACCCTCGATGCTTGCCTCAAGCAACGGAGACGAGATGGCTGCCTCGGCGGCCGCGACCGCGCGGTCCTCGCCGCGGGACGAGCCGATGCCCATCAGCGCGGAGCCGGCGTTCGACATGACCGCCTTGACGTCGGCGAAGTCGACGTTGATCAGACCGGGCGTGGTGATCAGGTCGGTGATGCCGGAGACACCTTGCAGCAGCACCTGGTCGGCCTGCTTGAACGCGTCGAGCACGGAGACGGCGCGGTCGGAGATCGTCAGCAGGCGGTCGTTCGGAATCACTATCAGCGTGTCGACTTCTTCGCGGAGGGTGGCGATGCCGTCCTCCGCCTGGGTCGCGCGCCGCTTTCCCTCGAAGGAGAACGGCCGCGTGACGACACCTATCGTCAGCGCGCCCAGCGAGCGGGCGATCCGGGCCACCACGGGCGCGCCGCCGGTGCCGGTGCCGCCGCCCTCGCCGGCGGTGACGAAGACCATGTCGGCGCCCTTCAGCGCCTCCTCGATCTCCTCCGCGTGGTCCTCGGCGGCCTTCTGCCCGATCGCCGGGTTCGCGCCGGCGCCCAGACCGCGCGTCTCCTCGCGGCCGATGTCGAGCTTGACGTCCGCGTCGCTCATCAACAGCGCTTGCGCGTCGGTGTTGATGGCGATGAACTCAACGCCCTTCAGACCGTGCTCGATCATCCGGTTGACGGCGTTCACGCCGCCCCCGCCGATGCCGACGACCTTGATGAGTGCCAGGTAGTTCTGCGGTGCCGCCACGTCCGCGCCTCTCGCCTCGTTGCTTTCCCGTTGTCCAGCGAAAAGACTGAACCTCAAGTACATGCTTAGACTTATGTCAACTTTAGATTACGCCGCACGATACGGGACGCTTCCAGCCAAAAGCCACGCGCCTCGCCGCGCATCCGCGATGTGAGCCGTCATCGCTTTTCCCCTTTGGTGACAGGGAGATCGGGCGCCGAGACGTCGTACACCTTCGCCTGGCGCTTCATCAGCACGCTCAGTACCCCGGCCTTGCGCTCACTGTCATCGGAACTACCCCAAACGACCTTCACACCCGAGCTGAGGTTGAGCGTGATCGAGTCCGGCGACGCTGCCGAGATCGAGCTCACCTGCGCCCGCAGGGTGTCCGGCAGAGCGGCCGAAACCGTCACCACCGAGTGGATCGTGACGTCGCGCCGTACGCCGGTCACCTTCGCGTCCGGCAGTCCGGCCGGCCGGTCGGGCACGGTGCGGTACGACGCACCGGTCGCGTCGACCAGTTCGTACCGCGAGCCGTCGGTGACGACCACGACCGCAACCCGTTCGGTGACGACGATCACGATCTTGTTCGGCCAGGCGCGGGTCACCTGCGCGTCCGCGACCGCCGGGATCGTCCGCACCCGGTCCGCGATCGACCGCAGATCCACCTTCGCCAGCGGGGTGCCGATCGGTGCGGCCGCGGTCTGCTCGATCGTTGCCAGCGGCACCGTGTCGGCGCCGCTGATCCGCACGCCCGAGACAGCCAGCACGGAGGAGAAGTAGAACAACCAGACGATCAGCCCGGCCACGACGACGAGTCCGCCGCCGATCGCCCAAGGAAGCCAACTCCGCCAGCGCACCAGCCGTTGCCGGCGCGCGAACCGCTGCTGTGCCCGAGCCAGATCAACGCTCTGGCTCATTCAACAAACCCCACCCAATTACTCCACCACAGCTACCGGCGTTGACTCGGCAGGCTCGCGGGTGGATCCACCAGCACTGGCGCGTTCGGCCAGCAGACCAACGACTTCCGGGCCGATCAGGGTCACGTCGCCCGCGCCCAGCGTCACGACCAGGTCACCCGGCTCGGCGAGGTCCGCGACGAGCTGCGGTACGGCGGACCACGACGGCTCGAACCGGACCTGGTCAGGCTTCAGCGGCACGTGGTTCGCGATCAATGCTCCGGTGACGCCCGGCTCCGGGTCCTCGCGGGCCGCGAACACATCCATCACCACGACCTCGTCGGCCAGCGCCAGCGCCTCGGAGAACTCCTTGGCGAAGATCCGGGTCCGGCTGAACAGGTGCGGCTGGAAGCACGCGATCACGCGCCCCTCCCCCGCCACCTGACGGGCTGCGGTCAGGTCGACGGCCAGCTCGGTCGGGTGGTGCGCATACGAGTCGAACACCCGCACACCGTCCTCGAGCCCCTTGAACTCGAACCGCCGGCCGGTACCGGTGAACGCCGCCAGCCCCTCGGCCAGGTCGACCGCGGAGAACCCGAGCCCGAGCCCGACCGTCAGCGCCGCCGACGCGTTCAGCACGTTGTGCTTGCCCGCCTGCTGCAGGTTCACGACCGGCAGCTTCCGCCCGTGGTACACCGGGACGAACGACTGCGTCGCCCCGGTCGCGGTGATCTCGGTGACATGCAGATCCGCGTCCTCGGACTCGCCGTACGTCCGGACGTCGATGCCGCGGTCCCGCGCGTACTCCGCGAGCCGGCGCGCGCCCGCGTCGTCCTGGCAGATCACCATGAAGCCCTCGGGCTGCACGCGGTCACAGAACTCGACGAACGCCTGCCGGTAGTTGGCCTCGGTCCCGTAGTTGTCCAGGTGGTCCGGCTCGACCGACGTGACGATCGACACCTCGGGCGTGTAGGTCAGGAACGACTTGTCCGACTCGTCCGCCTCGGCGACGAACAGGTCGCCGGTGCCGTCGTGGGCGTTCGACCCGGACTCGTTCAGGTTGCCGCCGATCGCGTACGACGGGTCGGCGCCGCAGTGCTGCAGCGCGACCGTGAGCATCGAGGTCGTCGTCGTCTTGCCGTGCGTCCCGGCCACCGCGAGCGTCCGCCGGCCGACCATCACCGAGGCGAGCGCGGCGGCCCGGGGCAGGATCGGGATCCCGGCCGCGCGGGCGGCGACCACTTCGGGGTTGGTCTCGCGGATCGCGGTCGACACCACCACGGTGTCGACGTCCTTCACGTGCTCGGCGGCGTGACCGACCCAGCAGGTCGCACCGAGCGCGCGGAGCGCGGCGAGCACCTTGCCGTCCTTGGCGTCGGACCCGGACACCTCGATCCCCCGGGAGGCCATGATCCTGGCGATACCGGACATGCCGGCTCCGCCGATTCCTACGAAGTGCACCCTGCCCAGCTTTTCGGCAGGCAGGAGCGTGTCAGGTGCGGTGACGATCACGAAGCAGACCTCACCACATCCAGGATGATCCGCGCCAATCGCTCGTCGGCATCCGTCCTGATCACACCGGTCGCAGCTGTGGACATGGCTGTCAGACGCTCGCGGTCGTGCAGAAGTTGCGGCACGTTCGCCCGGATCCAGTCCGCGGTCATCTCAGCGTTGTCGATCAGCACACCTCCACCCACGTCAACCACGGGCTTGGCGTTCAGTCGCTGCTCACCGTTACCGATCGGGAGCGGAACGTAGATCGCGGGCAGCCCGACACCGGACACCTCGGTGACCGTGTTCGCTCCCGAGCGGCAGACGACCAGGTCGGCCGCGGCGTACGCCAGGTCCATCCGGTCGACGTAGTTCAGTACGACGTACGGATAGCGGCCGGTCTGCGGTACTTCGAGGGTGTTCTTCGGGCCGATCGCGTGCAGGACCTGGATGCCGGCCGCCTGCAGGTCCGCGGCGGCGCCGGAGACGGCCTCGTTGATCTGCCGCGCACCCTGCGACCCGCCAGTCACGAACAGCGTCGGCGCATCCGGGTCCAGGCCGAAGAACTGCCGCGCCTCGGCCCGCAGCGCGGCCCGGTCCAGCGTCGAGATCGCGCGCCGGATCGGCAGCCCGACGTACTCCGCATGTGGCAGCTCGCTGCCCGGGAACGACGTCTTCACGTGCTGCGTGCAGTAGCGCGCGGCGAACTTGTTCGCGATTCCCGGCACGGCGTTGCCCTCATGGACGACGATCGGCGTCTTCCGCCGCCAGGCCGCGACGTACGCCGGGGTGGAGACATAGCCGCCGAACCCGACCAGGACGTCGGCCTTGGCCTCGTCGAGCGCCCGCCGGGCGGCGCTGACCGAGGCCAGCATCTTCCCCGGTACGGCGAGCAGGGCCGGGGTGGGCCTGCGGGGCAGCGGCACCGGCGGGATCAGCTCCAGCCGGTAACCGGCCTCCGGTACGACGCGGGTCTCGAGGCCGCGCTCGGTGCCGAGGGCGAGGATCTCGACGGTCGGGTCGATCCGGCGCAGGGCGTCGGCGGTGGCGATCAGGGGTGAGGTGTGGCCGGCGCTACCGCCGCCGGCCAGAACGATGCTGGGCACAGCTTTCAACGCTCCCGCGGGTTCACTTGTGTTGCGGCGTACGCCGCGAAGGCAGCCACCCGAACCGGGGCCGCCTGGTCTCTTTCAGGGCGGCTTGCGCGCCGGGCTCGGCCTTCGCGAAGGACAGCAGCATGCCGATCGCGATGAGGGTCGGCAGCAGTGCGGAACCACCGTACGACAAAAGCGGGAGCGGGATACCCACGATGGGTAGCAGTCCGATCACGGCGCCCAGGTTGACGAGCGTCTGGGCCATGATCCAGATGGTGATCCCCGCCGCCGCGTAGCGGACGAACGGCTCGGTGTTCCGGGTCGCGATCCGCACCCCGGCGTAGGCCAGCGTGAGGAACAGAGCAAGCACGGTGAGCGACCCGACCAGGCCGAGCTCCTCACCGATCACCGAGAAGATGAAGTCGGTGTGCGCCTCCGGCAGGTTGCTCCACTTCTGCCGGCTGTTGCCGATGCCGACGCCCCACCAGCCGCCGGTCGAGAGTGCGTAGAACGAGTGGTAGGCCTGCCAGCCCACCCCCATCGGGTCCGAGAACGGGTCGAGGAACGACGTGACCCGCTGCATCCGGTACTTCTCCGCGTTGACGAAGTACGTCGCCACCGCGCCGACCACGACGATCGTCGCGACGAACAGCCGCGTCGGTGCGCCGACGATCCAGATCATGCCGATCATCACGGCCATCAGCACCAGCGCCGTACCGAGGTCGTGCTGGCCGACGACCAGCGCGATCACCAGACCGCAGACCGGCACCATCGGAACGAGCAGATGCTTCCACTGGGTGAGCAGTTTCTCCTTGCGGGCGTACAGATCCGCGCACCACATCACCATCGCCAGCTTGGCGAACTCACTCGGCTGGATCTGCAGCGGTCCGCCGAGGTTCAGCCAGTTGGTGTTGCCGTTCACGCCGACGCCGAGGCCCGGGATGTAGGTCAGCACCAGCAGGAAGATCGATCCGAGCAGCGCGACGTACGCGAGCATGCGGAAATGCCGTGGCGTCATCCGCGAGGCGACGTACGCCATCGGCAGGCCGACCACGACCCAGATCAGCTGACGGACGAAGATCGTGTAGCTGTTCCCGTTGATGCGCAGCGACAGCACACTCGATGCCGAGAGCACCATCATCAGCCCGAGCACGAGCAGCAGACCGGTCGCGCCGAGCACGATGTGGTACGACGTCAGCGGCCGGTCGAGCACGTCCCGGATCGCCGCGACCCAGGCCCGTTCGCCGTTCTTCCTGCCCTCGGGCTGATCCGCGATCGACGTCACGCGATCACCTCCGGATCAGTTGCCGTGGGGCGTGGCTGATGGTCCCACGCCGTAGCGAGCAGGTGCTCGGTGCGGCGCCTCGGCGTGCTGGAGGGGAGGCCTCGATGTGGTTTCATCGTGGCCTTTCCTCCAGTGCGTCGAGGTGCCGTGCCGAGTGCCGCGCAGTAGGCGTGGGACCATCAGCCACGCCCCAAAGCGTGTACGGCTTCGGTGAAGGCGTCCCCACGGGCTCCGTAGTTGGCGAACATGTCCCAGGATGCGCAGCCAGGCGCGAGCAGCACGGTGTCACCCACCTGTGCGAGCTTCGCCGCCTCCCCCACCACGATCTGCATAGCTCCAGTGTCTGTTGCCTCGACGACGATCCTCGGGACATCTGGTGCGTGTCGCTCGAGTGCTTCGGCGATCACCTGCTTGTCCTGGCCCATCAGTACGACGGCCCGCAACCGTTCGCGGGCCGCGATCACGAGCTCGTCGAACGTCGCGCCCTTGGCCTGACCGCCGGCGATCCACACCACCTGCTCGTAGGCGAGCAGCGATGCCTGCGCGGCGTGCGGGTTGGTTGCCTTCGAGTCGTCGACATAGTTGACCCCGGCAACATCCGCGACATGCGCGATCCGGTGCTTGTCCGGCCGGAAGCCGCGCAGCCCGTCACGGATCGCGGTCGGCGGTACGCCGAACGAACGCGCCAACGCCGCCGCGGCCAGCGCGTTCGCGATGTTGTGCGGAGCAGCCGGCGTGACGTCGGAGATCATCGCCAGCTCGAGCGCCGATGTCGTGCGCTGCTCGACGAAGGCCCGATCCACCAGCAGGTCGTCGACGATCCCGAGCATCGACAGTCCCGGCGTACCGAGGGTGAAGCCGATCGCGCGGCAGCCCTCGATCACGTCCGCGTCCATCACGAGCTCTTCGGTCGCTTGATCCGCGACGTTGTAGACGCACGCGATCTGGCAGTTCTCGAAGATGCGGCCCTTGTCCTTGGCGTAGGCATCCAGCGAGCCGTGCCAGTCGACGTGATCCGGTGCGATGTTCAGCACGGCGGCCGAGTGCGCCGACATCGAGTGCGTGTAGTGCAACTGGTAGCTGGACAGCTCGACCGCGATCACGTCGTACGGCTCGGGGTCCATCACGGCCTCGAGCAACGGCAGCCCGACGTTGCCCGCGGCAACGGCTCGGAGACCGGCGGCCTGCAGCATCGCGGTCAGCATTTGCACCGTGGTGGTCTTGCCGTTGGTGCCGGTGATGCACAACCACGGCGCGGCGGTCGCCGGGTCGCGCAGTCGCCACGCCAGCTCGATCTCACTCCAGATCGGTACGTCGCGCTCAGCCGCCTGTGCGAGCAACGGCGCGTGCGGCGGCACGCCGGGAGACGTGACGACGACGTCAACCTCCTTCGGCAACTCCGCCGCACTGCCCGGGCCGAGGGTGATCGTGGCGCCGAGCGTCTCCAAGATCACTGCCTTCTCGCGCAGCGCCTCGTTGTCGCGATCGTCGAGCACGACGAGGTGCTCGGCGCCGGCCTGGATCAGCGAGTCCGCGCAGGCGTAGCCCGCAGTACCGAAGCCGAGCACGACGAACCGCGTCGTCGCCCAGCCGTCGTCCGTCCGTGCGTCGAGACTCATCCGGTCACCCATTCCGCGTAGAAGACCCCGAGACCGATCACCACGCACAACCCTTGAATGATCCAGAACCGGATGACGATGTTGACCTGTTCCCAGCCGAGCATCTCGAAGTGGTGATGCAGCGGCGCCATCCGGAACAGGCGTTTGCCCTTGGTGGCCTTGAAGTAGCCGACCTGCAGGATGACCGAAGCGGTGACGATGACGAACAGGCCGCCGAGCAGCAGCACGAGCAGCTCGGTCCGGGTCATCACCGCCATACCGGCCAGGGCGCCGCCGAGCGACAGCGAACCGGTGTCGCCCATGAAGATCTTGGCCGGCGAGGCGTTCCACCACAGGAAGCCGAAGAGCGCACCGGTCAAACACGCGGCGACCACGGCAAGGTCGTGTGGATCTCGGACCTCGTAACACTTGGCGCCGACGCCGTTGGCGGTCGCACAGCTCTGGTTGAACTGCCAGATGCAGATCAGCGTGTACGCGCCGAACACCATCATCGACGCGCCGGTCGCCAGACCGTCCAGACCGTCGACGAGGTTGACGCCGTTCGACATACCGGCGATCAGCAGCAGGATCCAGATGATCACCAGGATGGCCGGCAGTTCCAGCCAGCCGATGTCGCGGATGAACGAGATGAACGGCGAGGCCGGCCTCTGCCCGCGCTCGTCCGGGAACTGCAACGCGAGCACCGCGAACACCACCGCGACGAAGGTCTGGCCGGCCAGTTTCGCCTTGCTGCGCAGGCCGAGGCTGCGCTGCCGGAAGATCTTGATGAAGTCGTCCAGGAAGCCGACCGCGCCCATCCCGGCGAACAGGAACAGCACCAGGATCGCCGAGGCGCTCGGCGGCGTCATCGTGAACAGCTTCGCCGCGAAGTACCCGACGATCGTCGCGACGATGAAGACCGTGCCGCCCATGGTCGGCGTACCGCGCTTGATGTGGTGCGAGGTCGGGCCGTCGGCGCGGATCTCCTGGCCGTAGCCGCGCTTGGCCAGCCATCTGATCGCCCAGCGCGTGCCGATCAGCGTCAGCACCATCGCGACGGCGCCACCGAACAGGATCGAGATCACTTGTTGTCCCCCCGGACGTCCTCCACCAATACGTCAGCGAGGCTGCGCAGTTTCGAGCCCTTGGAAGACTTCACCAGTACGACGTCCCCCGCGCGCAGCTCGGACCTGAGCAGCTCGAGCGCTTCCGGGATCGTGTCGACGAACGCGGACTCGTTGCCCCACGAGCCTTCCAGCGAGGCGCCGAGATGGATCGGTTTCGCTCCCTCGCCGACCACGAGCAGCCGGTTCACGTCCAGCCGTACGACGAGACGCCCGATCGCGTCGTGCTCGTCGGCGGAGGTGTCGCCGAGCTCGAGCATCTCGCCGAGCACCGCCCAGGTCCGGGCACCGCGCGACCGGCCGATGGCGACCAGCGACTTCAGCGCCGCGCGCGTCGAGTCCGGGTTGGCGTTGAACGCGTCGTTGATGATCGTCACACCATCGGCCCGCTCGGTCAGCTCCATCCGCGCGGCAGAGATGCGGGTGGCGGCGTTCAGGCCCTGCATGATCTGCTCCGGCGTGAGGCCGATCGCCGACCCGACCGCCGCGGCGGCGAGGGCGTTCGACACGTAGTGCTCGCCGATGAATTGCAGTTGCACGTCGCCGCTGAAGTCCCCGATGTGCAAGGCGAACGCGGGACGTCCTTCCGCATCGAGCTTGACGCCCTCCGCGCGAATGTCGGCCTCGGCCGCCTCGCCGAAGGTCAGCACCCGGGCCTGCGTCCGGCTCCGCATCGCGGCGACGCGGTGGTCGTCGGCGTTCAGGATCGCGATGCCGTCGGCCGGCACCGCCTCGATCAGCTCGGCCTTGGCGATCGCGATGTTGTCCTGGGATCCGAACTCGCCGATGTGCGAGGTGCCGATGTTCAGCACCAGGCCGATGCCCGGCGGCGTGATCGCGGTCAGGTAGGCGATGTCGCCCCGATGCCGGGTCCCCATCTCGGCGACGAGGTACTTCGTCGCCGCGGTCGCCTGCAGCGCGGTGAGCGGATGCCCGATCTCGTTGTTGAACGAGCCTTCCGGCGACACGGTCTCGCCGTACGGGCGGATGACCTGGGCGATCAGGTCCTTGGTGCTGGTCTTGCCGGACGAACCGGTGAGTGCGATCACCTTCAGGTCCGGCAGCTTGCCGACCACGAACCGGGCCAGGTCGCCGAGGGCCCGCTGGGTGTCGTCGACGACGATGCACGGACTCCCCTCGATCGGCCGGGTGGTCAGCGCGGCGGTGACGCCGGCCGCGGTCGCCGTACCGACGTAGTCGTGCCCGTCGACGCGCTCACCGGGCAGGGCGACGAACAGCCCGCGCGGTTCGGCGGCTCGCGAATCGATCACCACCGCGCCGTCGACGACGGCCGCGGGCTCGACGCCCACGAGCTCGCCGCGGACGGCGTCGGCGATCTCGCCGCAACTGACAGGGATCACCGGTCTGCCTCCAACAGGTCACGCACGGTTTCGCGGTCGTCGAACGGGTGGATCACACCGCCGACGTCCTGGCCGGTCTCATGGCCTTTTCCGAGGACGACGACGGTGTCGCCGGGGCCGGCCAGCTCGATCGCGGACGCGATGGCCTGCCGGCGGTCGCCGATCTCGTGCAGGTCGACGGCTGGGACCGCCTCCCGCGCACCCTGCACTGCGGCGGCCCGGATCGTCGCCGGGTCCTCGCTGCGCGGGTTGTCGTCGGTCACGATCACCACATCCGCGGTCCGGGCTGCAGCGGCGCCCATCGCCGGCCGCTTCCACGGGTCGCGGTCACCGCCACAACCGACGACGGCGAACAGCCGGCCCTTGGTCGCGCCACGCGCCGCCTGCAGCGCCAGCTCGACCGCGTCCGGGGTGTGCGCGTAGTCGACGATCACGGCCAGTCCGTCCTCGCGGGTGAACAGCTCCATCCGCCCGGGCACGGTCGCCGTACGCAGCCCGGCTGCGATCGCATCAGCGGGTACGCCGGCCTGTCGCAGCATCACGGTCGCGAGCAGAGCATTGGCGATGTTGAACTCGCCCGGAAGCGCGATCTCCAGCGTCAGCGTCTCGCCCGGCCCTTGAACGTCGAACACCGTCGTGCCGTGCTCGGACTGATGCCGGTTGGCGACAGTCCAATCGGCTTCGCCCTTGGCCGACACGGTGACAAGCGGTACGACGGTCTGTGCCGCGAGCCTGCGCCCGTACTCGTCGTCGATGGTCACCACCGCGACATCACACCGCTCCGGGGTGAACAACGAGGCCTTCGCCTGGAAGTAGTCCTCGAACGTCTTGTGGAAGTCCAGATGGTCCTGCGTGAGGTTGGTGAACCCCGCGACCGCGAACCGGGCACCGTCGACGCGGCCCAGCGCGAGCGCGTGGCTCGACACCTCCATCGCGCACCACGCGACCGCCTGCTCCCGCATCACCGCGAACAGAGCCTGCAGGTCGGTGGCCTCCGGAGTGGTCCGGACGCTCTTCACGACCTCGTCGCCAACACGCGTTTGAATCGTCCCGATCAACGCCGCCGGGCCGAGCCCCCGCAGTACCGCGTCCAGCAGGAAGCTGGTCGTGGTCTTGCCGTTGGTCCCCGTGACTCCGAGCAGCCGCAGCTCACTGGTCGGCTCGCCGTACACACGGGACGCGACCGCACCGAGCACGCTGCGCGGGTTGTCGACGACCAGCACCGGCAGACCGCTCGCAGCGGCCCGCTCAGCGCCGGTGGGGTCGGTCAGTACGGCGACGGCGCCCGCCTGCTGGGCTTTGGCGACGTACTCCGCGCCATGCGTGACGGCACCGGGCAGGGCGGCGTACAGGTCGCCCGGGAGGACAGAGCGCGAGTCGAGGGTGACGCCGGTGACCGCTGCCGGCGACTCTGCCGGCAGCTGTGTGTGGGCGACGCTCGCGAGGTCGGCGAGGCTGACCGGCACGACGTGCCGTGGCCTGATCGCTGCGACCGCGCCGCCTGCGGCGGTAGGGGTGGACACGGGCCCTGAGGCTACCGCTCCGGACCCTGTGACTCCTACCTGACCCTGCGTCACCATCACCAGGTGATGGGAACGTTGGGCTGCTTTGCTCCGGTCGGCGGGACAACGTACTTCTGCAGCGCGTAGCTCATCACGTCTCGGAACACCGGTCCTCCTTGCAGGCCACCACCCCGAACGCCGTCACTCGGGTCGTGCAGTACGACGTAAGTAACGAAGCGCGGGTTGTCGGCCGGAGCAAATCCGGCAAAAGAAGTGGCCCACTTGCGGTAGCAGCTGCAGGCCGAGTCGACCTCCTGCGCCGTACCGGTCTTGCCGGCCACCAGGTAACCGTCGATCGCGGCCTGCGGCGCCGTGCCCTTCTTGGCGGTCACCGCCTCCATCATCGTGGCGACCTCCTTGGCGGCCTTCTCGCTCACCACCCGGTGCGGCGCCGCCGTCTGGTTCGGGACCACGGTGCCGTTCGCGTCGACGTAGTTGCGGACCAGCTTCGGCGGCACGTAGACGCCGCCGTTGGCGACCGTGTTCACCGCGGCCGTCATCTGCACGGCGTTCACCGACAGGCCCTGGCCGAACGCGACGTTCGACCGGGTGATCTCAGGCCACTCGTCGCCGTCCATCAGCTTGCCGTTGCTCTCGCCGGGGAAGTTCAGGCCGGTCGGCTGGCCGAACCCGAAGTCGTGCAGGTACTTCACGAACTGCGGGATCCGCATCTGCTGCGCGGCCATGATCGTGCCGACGTTCGACGATTTCGCGACCACACCGGCGATGGTCAGGTTCAGCGGGCCGTGGTCCCAGTGGTCCTTGATCTTGCGCCGCTGAACCTCGATGCTGCCCGGCACCCGGAGCTTGGTGTTCAGGTCGATCAGGCCGGCGTCGGCGAGCGCGGCCATGGTGGCCACCTTCTGCACACTGCCCGGCTCGTAGGTGCGCTCGAGCGCGGGGTTGTTCAGGTCGCTGGGCTTGTACGGCTTGTTCGGGTCGAAGGTCGGATAGTTGGCCATCGCCAGCAGCTCGCCGGATTTCACGTCCTCGACGATCACCGTGCCGGAGCTGGCCTTGTACTGCTTGACCGCCTCCTCGATCCGCTTCTCCGCGAAGTACTGCAGATCCCTGTCCAGGGTCAGCTGTACGCCGACGCCGGGCTTCGGCTCCTCGACCGTGTGGTTCGCGTTCGGGATCTTGTTGCCCTTGGTGTCGACCTCGTACATCGCCTTGCCGTCGTGGCCGGAGAGCTTGTCGTTCAGCCCGTACTCGAGCCCCGACAGTCCCTTGCCGTCGGCACCCGTCACGCCGACCACGGTCGCGGCGACGCTGCCGTTCGGGTGGCTGCGGATCGGGTCGTCCTCGGTGTACAGCCCGGCCAGCAGCGGGGCGGCCTGATCCTGCGGTTTGCCCTTGTTCTGCTGGGTGATGGTCGCGTTCGCGGTCTTGATCTCGGCCTGGATCGCGCTCCACGTCGTCGGCGGCACCTGATGCGCGAGATAGGCGAAGCGGCCCTTCCCGGTCATCGCGGCGACCAGCTTGGCGTACGTCGTAGTCGTGACCTTGGGCGCGATGATCGAGGCGAGCTGCTGCGCCACCGGCTTGGTCTGTGTCGGGTCCGCGGTGATCGCGACCGCGTCCTCGGACACGGCCAGCTCGACGCCGTTGCGATCGGTGATGGCGCCGCGGGTCGCGTGCAGGATGAACGGCTTGGTGTTCTCCCGGGTCGCAGCCTGCGCGTAGCTGTCCGGGTCCACGCCCTGCAGCAACACCAGCCGCCCGGCGAACAGCGACAGCACGAACGCCATCACCCCGAACGTCACCCGCAACCGAACCGCCGGCCGCCCCAACCGCAACATCCGGGGCGCCTTCGGCACCCTCCGCTTCTTGGGCCGCGGCTGAGGCCGGTTCTGCGGCGGCCTCTTCCTGGCAGCACCCTTCTTCACCGGGCGCTTGGCCGTCTTCTTGGCCGCGCCCTTCACAGAAGCTTGCTTGCGCGGCGCGGCACCGCCGGGAGCAGGCCGCTTCGCAGCAGCCTTCTTCGCCGGCGCCTTCTTCGCTGCCGCCTTCTTCACCGGACGGCTCGCTGCCTGCTCCTCCTCGCGGGCCTTGCGGAGGAGGCGGTCCCGGGTGGATTCGGGGCGGGGCGGGGTCGTGCGGACACTGTCCGTAGTGGACGGACGACGGGGTTGAGCCTTGCGCGGCGGGTTGTCCCGGCCAGGTGTGGCACCACGCTTGCGTGGCGGCTCGTTACCCCGTCGATCCGTCATCCGATCATCCCCGTGTGGTCGTAGCAGGCTTCTTCGTCGTGACCGGCGGCTTCGTCGTCCCGGTCGGCGGCTTCGTCGTACCCGTCGGCGGCTTGGTGGTGCCCGCCGGCGGCTTGGTGGTGCCCGCCGGCGGCTTCACAGGTGTCTTGGTGGTCGGCGTCACGGGCGTCTTTGTTGTCGGCTTCACAACCGGCGGCTTGGTGGCGGTGCCGGTCGGCGTACCCGGGCCGAACATCGCCGTACCGGTCCCGGCCTTGCCCTCGGCCGGCACACCGAGCACCCGGCCGTCCGACAGCCGCAGGAACACGGGGTTCGGGTTCGGCACCATGCCCATCCGCAGCGCGCGGTCGGACAGGTTCTGCGGCGACTCGAGCGTGCGGACCTGCTTCTCCAGCAGCTCCTGCTGGTCGCGCAGCTGATCCGCCTGGCTGCTCAGCTTGGTGACCTCGAACGTCCCGCTCTGCAGTTGCGTGTTCAGCAGCAGCAGACCGACCAGTCCGGCGGCCAGCAGCGACACCACGAAGATGACGAACGGCATCCGCGGCGGCCGGAACGGCGCGCCGTACACCACCCTGAGCCGCGGCTCAGAGCGCTTCTTCGCAGGGACAGGCGTCACCCGCGCCTTCTGCGGGCTGAAGACAGTACTCATCAGGCCACCAGTCCCTTCTCCCGGATTCGTGTCGCCGCCCGCACCCGAGCGGACGCGGCCCGCGGATTCGCCGCGACCTCTTCCTCGGTCGGGCGCTCGGCGCCGCGGGTCAGTAGTTTCAGATAGGGCTCATGTCCGGCCGGGATCACCGGCAGGTCGTCCGGTACGTCGCTCTTCGTGCCGGCCGCCAATGCCTGCTTGGTGATCCGGTCCTCGAGCGAGTGGTAGCTCATGACCACGATCCGCCCGTGCAACGCCAGCGCCTGCAGTGCTGCGGGCAGGGCGCGACGCAGTACGTCGAGCTCGCCGTTCACCTCGATCCGCAGCGCCTGGAAGGTCCGCTTCGCAGGGTGTCCCCCGGTCCGCCGGGCCGCCTGCGGAATCGCGTTCCGCACCAGCTCGGACAGCCGCGCGCTGTTCGTGAACGGTTCGGTCTCCCGCTCGCGCACGATCCGGTCCGCGATCCGGCGGGCGAACTTCTCCTCGCCGTACTGGAACAGGATCCGGGCCAGGTCGGCCGCGCTGTAGGTGTTGACGATGTCGGCCGCCGTGGTCGGGCCGGTCGAGTCCATCCGCATGTCCAGCGGCGCGTCCTGCGAGTACGCGAACCCGCGGTCGGCCTCGTCCAGCTGCATCGACGAGACGCCGAGGTCGAACAGGATCCCGTCGATCGCCGGTACGTCGAGATCCGCGAGTGCGCGCGGAAGCTGGTCGTACACGGCGTGCACGAGCGTGATCCGCTCCTCGTACGGCGCCAGTCGCTCACCGGCCAGCCGCAGCGCGGCCGGGTCCCGGTCGAAGCCGATCAGCCGGATGTCGGGGAACTCCCGCAGGAACGCCTCGGAGTGACCGCCGAGGCCGAGGGTCGCGTCGACGAAGACAGCGCCGGGATGCGCGAGTGCCGGCGCCAGCAGCGCGACCACGCGCTCCAGCATCACCGGCACATGCCGCTCCGCAGCGTTCATCTCGACCCTTCCCGTCGCCGCGGGAGCGACCCTGCCCCCGCAGGTCTTGTGTGGTACGTAGACAGCACCGTCCGGTCAGATCGCGGGTACGCCTCCCGGGGAAGTACCTGATGGCCTTGGCGCCGGGGAAGTGACGCCAACACTGCAGGTCGGAAGTCGGACCCGTGATCTCACCGGACGGTCGGTGTGTCCTCGCACTCTGTTCAGCTGTCCATCGTTCATCTGTGCAGCTAGAAGATGCCTGGCAGCACTTCCTCGGAGAGGTCGGCGAACGCCTGCTCCTGCTCCGCGGAGTACCGGTTCCAGTTCTCCGTGTTCCAGATCTCCACCCGGTTCATCGCCCCGATGACGACGCAGTCGCGATCCAGTGACGCGTAATCGCGCAGCATCGGTGGGATGGTGACCCGGCCCTGCTTGTCCGGCATCTCGTTGGAGGCGCCGGCGAACAACATCCGTAGGTAGTCCCGCGCACCCTTGTTGGTGATCGGAGCCTGCTTCAACTGCTCGGTCAGCTGGACGAACTCACGCTCCGGCCACACGGACAGCGATCGCTCCTGCCCACGTGTGATCACCAGACCGTCGGCCAGCTCGTCGCGGAACTTCGCCGGCAGGAACAGCCGGCCCTTGTCGTCGAGCTTGGGGAAGTGAGTTCCGAGGAACACGCTCCACCTCCCCGTTGCGGACTCTCCGACTCAGGCGAGTGTTTCCACCACTTCAGTTCCACTGCGCTCCACCTTACTCCACTTTCCACCACCGTCAACCAACTTCCGCCCCCTTCCGCCCCAGCGCCGCCTGAATCCCACGCCTGCTTTCCCGCGTGTCGCTGCCGGCTCAGCCGTTGAGTCCTCCACTTCGCTCCACTCCCTTCCTCCACTTCGCTCCACCGAGGGCCCGATGAACCATTCGGCGCGGTTTGTCGTGAACCTTCTACGGGCTCCGAACGTCGTACGGCGCACGCATGCTTTTCCCGCCCGTACGCTTGGAGGGACGACTCCGACCCCGTGAGGGCGTGCGCCGATGAACACCGAAACGCCAGGTAACGAAACCCCCGCCGCACTAGGCCCGACCCCTACAGCGGGTGAGAATGTGTCGGCAGTCAACGAATGGGGAGGACACAGAGTGAGCACCACCGCGACCAGCTCGCCGCTGGCAGGAGCCGGGGACTTCGACGAGCTGTCCGAGGTGGCGGGCCGCGTCCGCCGGGCCATGGAGCAGGTGATCGAGGGCAAACCCGACGTGGTCGAGGTCGCCATCACCGTGCTGCTGGCCGAGGGACATCTACTGATCGAGGACGTGCCGGGCGTCGGCAAGACGATGCTGGCGAAGGCGCTGGCGAAGTCGATCGACTGCACTGTGCGCCGGATCCAGTTCACACCGGACCTGCTGCCGTCGGACATCACCGGCGTCTCCGTCTTCAACCAGGAGATCCGCGACTTCGAGTTCAAGCCCGGCGCGGTGTTCGCGAACATCGTCGTCGGCGACGAGATCAACCGTGCCTCGCCGAAGACCCAGGCCGCGTTGCTGGAGTCGATGGAGGAGCGCCAGGTCACCGTCGACACCACGACGTACCACCTGGACGCACCGTTCATGGTCATCGCGACGCAGAACCCGATCGAGATGGAAGGCACCTACCCGCTGCCCGAGGCGCAGCGCGACCGGTTCATGGCACGCGTCTCGATGGGCTATCCGGAACCGGCCGCGGAGCTGCGGATGCTCGACGGGCACGCCGCCGACGACCCGCTGCTGAGTCTGCAGCCGGTCACCGACGGCCAGCAGATCCTGCGGCTGGTCAAGACGGTGCAGTCCGTGCACGTGTCCGAGTCGGTCAAGGAGTACGCCGTCGCCCTGGTCGGCGCGACCCGGCGGTCGCAGGAGCTCCGGCTCGGCGCCAGCCCGCGGTCGACGCTGCACCTGATCCGGGCGGCGCGTGCGGCGGCCGCGCTCGACGCACGCGAGTTCGTACTGCCTGACGACATCCAGGAGCTCGCGGTGCCGGTCCTCGCGCACCGGGTTCTCCCAGCGGCTGAGGCGCATCTCGGTGGGCGCGGATCAGCCGACATCATCTCCGGGTTGGTGTCCAGCGTGGCCCTCCCCCGCACCCGCCGGGACTGAGACATGCGGCAGGCACTGCGCGGACTGACCACCAGAGGGCGGGCGTTCGTCGCAGCCGGTCTCACCGCATCGCTGTGCGCGCTGCTGCTCGGCCAGAAGGACCTGCTGCGCGTCGGCATCCTGCTGGCGGCGTTGCCGGTCGTCGCGGCGCTCGTCGTCGGCCGGACGCGGCTGCGCCTGCAGGTACGGCGGAGCCTCGCGCCGGACCAGGTTCCGGTCGGGACGCAGGCCACCGTGGAGCTGACCCTGAGCAATCAGGGCCGGATGCCCGCGGGCCTGCTGCTGCTCGAGGACCGCATTCCTTATGTACTAGGTCACCGGCCGCGGTTCGTCGTCGACCGTGTCAGCCCGAACTGGCGTCGTACGGTCACGTATCCGGTCAAGTCCGACGTCCGTGGACTGTTCCAGGTCGGGCCGTTGATGCTGACGGTGGCAGACCCGTTCGGGCTGGTGGAGACCAGCCGGACGTTCACGCGCAGCCAGCACCTGCTGGTCACGCCGCGGGTCTACCGGCTGCCCGAGATCCGTCTCGGTGCAGACCGGGCCGGCTCGGGCGAGAACCGGCCGCGGGCAATCGCCTCTGCTGGTGAGGAGGACGCGACGGTCCGCGAGTACCGCGACGGTGACGACCTGCGACGGGTGCACTGGCGGTCGACGGCTCGCCGCGGTGAGCTGATGGTTCGCCGCGAGGAGCAGCCCTGGCAGAGCCGGTGCGCGTTGTTCCTGGACGCGCGGACGATCTCGCACCACGGCCACGGTCCGTCGTCCAGCCTGGAGTGGGCCGTCAGCGCGGCCGCGTCGGCCGGCATCGACCGGATCCGGCGCGGGTACGTGACCACGATGCTCGGCGGGCCGACCACGCTGAACGCGATCACCCACCGGACCTCCGCGTCGGTGCATCAGCCACTCAACCAGCAGCAACTGCTGACCGAGTGCGCGACTGTCGAGGAGCACAAGTACGCCGAGCTCGGTCCACTGCTGACCGTCGACCGGCACGCGCAGGAGCCGAGCCTGGTGATCGCGATCGTCGGCGCCTGCAGCACCGACGACGTCATCGCCCTGAACCGCTGGCGGACCAGCCAGGCGACGGGAGTCGCCCTGCTGCTCGACGCCGCGAGCTGGGCGGTCGGTGCCGAGGCGACCGAGAAGGCGGCCCGGCTGACCGCCGCCACAGACGCGACTGAGAACGAACTACGCCGCAACGGCTGGCGAGTAGCCAGAGTCCGCCGCGGCGACCACCTCCCCACCGTGTGGTCCGGCCTAGGACTACGGAGCGGACGGATCGCATGACTGTATTGATGCCACGCCTCAGTCCAGGCCGGGAGGCCTCGTGACCGGTCACGCAAGGATCTCTATCGCTGCTTGGGGAGCGACTGTTCTCGGGTCGCTCGTGCTGACGCCGGTGTTCTCCGGGCCGTTCCTGTTCATCAGCGCGTTCCTGTGCGCGGTGGTGACAGGGATCGGGGTCCTGCTGCAGAACCTGCGGACCCCGCGGATCGTCGTACCGATCGTTCAGCTGTTCGCGCTGGTGGAGCTGTTGTCGCTGTTCTTCCTGCACGGGACGATGAAGTTCGGGCTGATTCCGTGGAAGGCGACCGCGCTCGAGTTCAACTCGCAGATGGTCGACGCGATGGACTCGATCAACCGATTCAGCGCGCCGCTGCCGCAGGACTCTCATCTGACGCTGTTCGCGGTTTCGGTGATCACTGCGACCGGGCTGCTGATCCACATCATCGCCGTACAGCTGCGGCAGGCCGCGTGGTCGGGCTTGCTGCTGCTGATCATGTACACGGTGCCTGCCGCGACCGTGCACGGCGGTCTGCCGGCACTGCTGTTCATCCCGCCGGCGATCGGCTACATCGTCCTGCTGTCGGCGGAAGGCCGCAGCCGGCTCAGCCGGTGGGGCCGCCGGATCTCGGGCGTTTCGCACCTCGACGCGGCCGAGCCTGTCGAGGCGTCGGCACTCGGCCAGGCAGGTCGTCGGATCGGGCTGACCGTCGTCGCGATCGCTGCTCTCCTGCCCGCCTTGCTGCCTGCCCTGCCGGAAGGTGTCATCGGCAACGGTCTGGCGGGTGGCGGCACCGCCAACGGGCTCGGCGCGTCGATCTCGTCGACCGACCCGATGCTCGACATGGGCAAGAACCTGAAGCGTGGCGACAACGTCGTCGCACTCACCTACAAAGGCGGCCCGTCCGGCGGAACGTACCTGCGACTGACTGCGCTCGACCTCTTCGACGGCAACACCTGGCGGATCGCGCCGCGGGGGGACGAAGGGCACAAGATCAGCGGCGACGTGACGCCGCCGCCCGGGTACTCCGGTGATCTGTCGAAGGTCTCGCAGAGCAACATGGAGATCGACGTCACCCGGACGTTCCGCTCCCAGTTCGCCCCGGTCCCGTACCCGCTGCACTCGATCTCGCTGAAGAAGGACTGGCAGTACGACGCGGAGGCGCTGGACGTCGTCTCGACGAACGGGTCGATCGTCGCCGGTAAGAAGTACAAGCTCTCGTCGTACGACATACAACCGACGCCGCAGCAGTTGCACGACTCGATCACCACGGCCGGCCCGGACCAGTACACGCTGGTGGTTCCGCAGAAGACGCCGAACGACATCAAGCAGAAGACGTTCGAGGTCACCGCCGCCGCCGGGGACAACAAGTTCGAGGCCGCGGTGCTGATCCAGAACTGGTTCCGCAGCGGCGACTTCACCTACAGCACCGCGAACGCCAAGGGCAGCGGAATGACCGCGCTCGAGGACTTCCTGCTGAAGAACAAGACCGGGTACTGCGAGCAGTTCGCGACCGGGATGGCGCTGATGGCGCGGATCATGGGGATCCCTTCGCGGGTCGGGATCGGCTTCCTGCCCGGGCAGGCCGGCAAGGACGGCGAGTTCACCGTCCGGATGCACGACATGCACGCGTGGCCGGAGCTGTACTTCCAGGGCATCGGCTGGGTCCGGTTCGAGCCGACGCCGTCCGCCCGCGTCTCGGCCACGCCGAACTGGACCGTGCCCGCGACCGGCGACGCGACCAGCCCGACGACCGTGCCGACCACCGTGCCGAGCACGCCGGGCGCCGGCGATACCCCGGGGATCGACAAGCCGCGGCACGACCCGAACCTGCCGGACCAGAGCGGCATCCCGATCGTTGACTCCGGCAACTGGTTCACCAACGGCGGCGGACAGGTCATCGCCGGCGTACTCGGTGCCGGCCTGCTGCTGTGCATCCCGTGGATGATCCGCGCGGCCACCCGACGACGCCGCTTCCTGCGGCCGCCGGGGCGGGTAAGCGCCGAGGGGCTGTGGGCGGAGATCCGCGACACGGCACGAGATCTGGGCCTCGACTGGTCCGAGATCTCCACGCCCCGCCAGACTGGCCAGTGGCTGCTCACCAAGCTCCCCGACGAAACCCATCCGGCGGCCCGCAAACTGGCCCGCGGGATCGAAGCCCTCCGGTACGCCGGCGACGCTGATCCCGAACTCGACCTCCGCCCGGAGGCAACCGCCATCCGCAAGGCCCTATGGACCCGAGCCTCACGCCGCCGCCGCCTGCGCGCCCGCTTCCTCCCCCCGTCCTGGCGCTGGTACCTGAACCGAGGCAGCACAGAAGCCTCAGACCTCCTGGACGAATTCGACCTCCTACTAGCCCGCCTGCGCGCCTTGGTCCTCCCCAAACGTGCCCACACCAACTAGCAACCGGGGTGCGTGAGCAGCCGCCCACGCTCCCCAGCAACAGCCGGACGACGAACGAGCCGCTGGCACCGAGCAGTCGCCTGAGCCTGCTCGGGCGTGGGTTCACCCCGACGCAAAGCGTCGGCCCTGCGCCAGCGCGACAGCGCTGTCAGTTCGCTCGCGTGGGTGGCGCGGCTAGCGGCGTCGGCTCTACCTCGGGGAAAACCAGCACACCCGTGCCGCGGGGGCACGGGTGTGGGAAAAGGTTGTGGGTTAGAGGTCTTCGTCGCGGCGGCGGCGCCAGCGGTCTTCCATGCGTTCCATGAAGCTGCCGGAGGAGTCGTGCTTGGTCCGGTGGCGTTTGGTGGTCGGCGGCGGCGGGATGTCGTCGGACTCCCCCGCGTTGCTGATCCGCTTCATGCTCAGCGCCGCGATGTACAGACACGCGACCATCATCACGAAGCCGACGACGCCGATGATGGTGTTGGGGATGATCGCACCGGTCATCAGTACGACGATGCCCAGCACAAATCCAACGCCGGCAAGCACTGCCCGCCGCTTGTAGTACAAGCGCACATTGGTTCCCCGCATGGCGGAAACGAACTTCGGGTCTTCCGCAGCGAGGGCGCGTTCGAGCTGCTCGAACTGGCGCTGCTCTTCTTCCGAGAGGGGCACCGTCGATCCCTCCATGATGAGCGCGATCTCGATAGGCCGCCTTCAGTCTAGGCCGCAGGTGGCTGACACGAAACCCTGACCGGCTGTCCAGCGCGTCACGGTCCGGCAACTGCCCCGGCAGAACAGGTCCCAAACCCATGTATTCCGGCGTGTCGCTCACAGTCGGTTCACAGCGACGACCCGGTGACCGTGCCTCAGGTAGCCCGCTCGTCACCCTCCGTCGCGATCGGCCGTACGCCGGACCTCCGGCGAACGGCTCAGCGCGTCGCGAGAATGTGCAGCTGAGTAGCCAGCGCGCGGAACGCCGGGTGCTGACTGGCGGCGCGCTCGAGCTCGGCCAGCGAGTCGGCGGCGCCGGGCTCGGAGTCGACGAACGCAGCCGGCACCAGGTCGGCGAATGTCCGCACCCCGTGCACCGTGTGCACCATGAATCCGGCATCGGCCAGCTGCGCCGTGATCCCGGCCTCGTCGAACCGCCGCGGCATCGGATCGGTCGGACCCCAGCGCCCGTCCGGGTCCTGCAGCGCGATCCGCGCCTCGGCCAGATGACCGGCCAGCGCACGAGCCAGTACGACGGCGTTGCGCTGGGCAACAAGCAGACTCAGCACGCCGCCCTCCCGCAGCACCGACGCCATCGCCTGCAGCGCCTGCACCGGGTCGTCGACGACCTCGAGCACGCCATGGCAAAGCACGGCGTCAGCGCTTGACTCCCCCGCCAGCCCGGGGAGCTCCGCCGCGTCACCCTGGACGCCGCGAACCAGCTTGCTCACGCCCTCGTCGCTGGCCCGTCGCTCCAGCGATGCCAGCGCGTCCGGGCTCGGGTCGACGACCGTCACGCGATGTCCTTCTACCGCCAACGGAACCGCGAACCCGCCGGTGCCGCCGCCGAGGTCGACGATGTCCAATCCGCCGCCGGGATCGGTCCGGCTCCGGCCTGCCAACGCAACGCGCAACGCCTCGCCAACCAACGCCGTACGCAAGCTCCGCCGTCGCCGATCCACCATCAACCCTCCAGCCAGTCCCCCATCAGCACCGCCGCGCCACACCCTACTTCCACCCCACCCCCCGTCCGGCAGACGGATCCCGTCCGCCGTCAGGTGCCGTCCGTCGTAAGCAGTCCATAAGTTCTGACACCTATCGCCTGCCGGGTAGCGGAGCAATGGTGAATGGAAGGGAGAGCCGATCACCAGGGAGGGATCATGGCCATCTTCAGCAAGTCATTCGACGAGCCTGACGAACGACGTTCGCCGGACAAGACGACAGTCGACGTCGTGAAGTTGCCGGGCGCCAGCGTCGCCCGGCTCACCGTACAACCGGGCTGGCGCTGGTCCGAGTGCATCCAGCCCGTCGTCGGTGGCGAGGCCTGTCAGGTCCGCCATGTGGGGGCGCTGCTTTCCGGCGAGATGGAGATCGTGCACAACGACGGCACCAAGGCGCAGTTGGTGCCAGGCACGGCGTACGTCATCGAGCCGGGACACGACGCCTGGGTCGTCGGCAACGGGCCTGCGGTCGCCCTGGAGTTCGAGTCACTCGCGGCGGAGACGTACGCGAAGGCCTGACGCGAGCACAGGGCTTGTTACGACGGCCTACGGGCGATGACGTACAGGCGGCGGGTGGTTTCGGCGCGGGCGGCGATCGGGCCGCGGAGGTACCACTCGACGTCCGTCAGGCCGGCGGCCTCGACGATGTTCACGACCTGGGTCGGGTCGTAGAGGACGTAGTCCAGGTTGACCTCATGGCCGAGGAACTCCTCGACGTGGCGGACCTCCGCGCCGGCGTGGAGTGCGAGCACCAGCCAACCGCCGGGATCGAGCGGACGAGTCAGGGCGGCGATCGCCTCCGGAAGCTCCGACGCGGCGAGGTGGATGAGCGAGTACCAGGCGAGCACTGCGGCCCAACCGGAGCTGGTCGGCGGACGGCCGAGCCGACGGAGATCCCCGACCTCGAACATGCGATCCGGGAAGCGCCGCCGCGCCTCGGCGACCATCTCCGGCGAGATGTCGACACCGGTTGCGTCAACGCCGTAGTCGGCCAGGTACGCCGTGATGTGCCCGGGCCCCGAGCCGACCTCGACCACCGGGAGACCGTTGGCCTGGGCAACGACCCGGTCGAGCAGCCACCGCTCGAAGGGCAACCCGTCGAGTTCGTGGAGCAGCTCATCGGCGTACGCCGTCGCCACCGCGTCGTACGACGAACGCACCCGGGCGTCACGCGCTTCGGTGCCGTCGGCGATGACCGTGTCGCGGTCGACCGACTCGACGACAGCGATCGCTTCCTCTTCGGGCACCGGGCCGAGGAGGTGGATCCATCGGCGGTCGTGCTGACCGGCGCGGCGCTCCAGCTCACGCACCAGCGGCTCGGGGCGTGCGGCCATCCGCCGCAGGCACGCCTCCACGTCGGTCCGGTCGTCGAACTTGTGGATCCGCTCGGTCCGCGTCCGCAGCTCACCAGGCGCCTGCGCACCACGCAGCAGCAACACCGTGATCAGCGCTCGCTCGTCCGGCGCGAGCTCGAGCTTCTCGTCGAGGGTCTGGTGGTACTTCAGCGTCCGGCGACCGGTGTCGACCCAGACGATCCGCAGCAGCTCGCGATCCCGCAGCGACCGCGCGACCCGCTCAACGGTCCCCTGGTCGTAGTCGACGACCGGATCCCGGTTGCTGGTCTGATTGCACGCCGTCCGCAGCGCGTTAGCGGTGAGCGGGTACGACGCCGGCACGGTCGCCTGCTTCTCCAGCAAGCTCCCCAGCACCCGCTGGTCCTCAGCATCCAGAACAGGAAGGTCACTCACGTGGCTGACCTTAGTTCCCTCCTGGTGCCAGCGAGGAGCAGCGGATGGGTGATCAGCCAGGTTGGTACGTCTCCGGAAGCGTCAATGGCTCGAAGGCGGTGCCGTTGCAGGCTGCGCACAGGGCGTCGTCCAGGATGCCGGAACCGGCGCACTGGGTGCACAGGCCGTCATGCCAGGTCTGATCGGTCAGCGAGTGGTGGGGGCGCGGGTAGTGGGTGTCAGGCAGGTAACACTCGGCGCCGGTGTGGGCGTGCACACGACCGCACAGGTCCTTGCCCAGGCCTCTCGGCTGTTCGTTCACGGTCGGGATCTCCTCAAGTACCTCAGCGCCAGACTCGTCAGCTGGCTTGCATCCAGGGTTGGGTCAGAACGGACTGCGGGTCGGTGGTGGCCGTGAGCACCGGGGTGGTGGACAGTCGCAGGCTGGCCTCCACCTGGCCGTAGAACGTGTCGACCGCACGGACCAGATCGTCGGCCTCGCGGGTGGTGACGGCACGCTCCAGGCCCGCCTCGGCGGCGGCACGCTGGGAGGCACCGGCGGCGAAGAACGTCGCCCACTCGCCGAACTCCGGCGCGACCTCGGCCAGCAGCACCCAGGCGTTGCGCTGCACCCGGCGGCGGCTGCCCGAGCGGACCGGGCGAGCGCGGACGGCGAGCACCGCGGCCGCGACCCGGAGCGCCGCGACGTGGGCGCTCGAGTAGCGGATCAGGTGGTCAGTGGTCTCCGTGGCCTCGACCAGCGCGGCACGGGCACGGGACAGCTCTCGGCTGGCCGCGCCGGCAGCTGCCGGCGACACCGGTGAAACAGTCATCGGTCGGTCACCCTCTCCAGTTGCCAACGACCCGAGACCGGGTCGTGGGCGAGATCGAACAACTCACGGCGGCCATACCGGCCGGAGCCGGCTTCCACCCTGAACACCGTGCGCTCCGGTCCCCAGTCGGCATCCAGCACCCCGACAGCGGCCGAGCAGGCTTCGGCGACCATGGCCGCGTCGATCCGGGCCGGCAACACGTCGGACTGCGCCGGGCGCTGGGCGCGCGGGTCGTGGATGGCCCCCGGGCCGATGACGCCGCGCTCCCACCAGACGGCGGTCTCGGTCCACTGGGACCTGAGTGCGGTGACCCGCCAGAGGCGGCCGCGCCAGAGGAACTGGTCCGGGGTCTCGATGCCGTCCACGAACACCGAGTGCACCTCGACTGCGTCGTCGAACTCCCACATGGCCCATCGCCTCCTCTGTACGCCGCCTGTAATCGATGGCAGTCCCTGTTTCACTGCCGGGTCCGAGGCCCGGCGGGTGAGCCCGGGGTGGGGGTCGAGGTCCACCCCGGTGCCCGGCCCGCCGGGACCACCGGATTCCGATGCGGCCGCAACTCCGCACCGGAGCCGTCCAGCTGTCCGGCTCACCCCGGTCCGGCCTCCCGACGAAACCGGGGCCGAGGTAATCGAACATCTGTTCGAACACTGGAAGCGTATCGTCGCCCGCCGACAATCGTCAACGGCCCGTAATTCCGGCGCGTCGCCACGCGACGTCGCCGGACGCCAGACTGGAAAGCCCGGGACGGAAGGACGAACGATGCGGAGACGGGCGGCAGGAATCACCGCGGCGGCGGTTGCCATCGCGGTCGCGGCGGTCGCGCTGCCGCTCTTCCAGCCGTGGCGGCTGCTCACCGACACGGTCGTCGACGAGGCGCTGCCCGGCACTGCTCCGATCTCCATGACTTCATCGTCGACCACGCCACCGACAGTTTCTGCGCACGCGGCAAAACCGACGCCGGTTGTCAAGCCCCGGCCGAAGGTTCTCCTGACCGGGAAGCTGATCACTCACGAACACCGGACGTCCGGCACCGTCGCCGTGCTCGCCCTGCCGGACGGCAGCCGGGTGCTGCGGATCGAGAACCTCGACACCTCCGACGGCCCCGACCTCAAGGTGTGGCTGAGCGATGCCGAGGTGGTCGCCGGCCGCGCGGGTTGGCATATCTTCGACGACGGCGCTTACCGGAGCCTGGGCAGCCTCAAGGGCAACCACGGCAATCAGAACTATCCGATCCCGGCGGAAGTGAAGCTCGGGGACTTCCGCAGCATGGTGATCTGGTGCGACCGCTTTAACGTGTCGTTCGGCGCGGCCACGCTCGCATAAGCTCAGTCGGGTGAGCAGTCATCCCAATGTGCAGAAGGTTGCCGACGCGCTCGCGGCGGCAGGCGCCACCGGCGAGATCGTGATCCTGGACGAGGCGGTGCCGACGGCGGCTGCCGCGGCGGCCGAGCTCGGCTGCGAGGTCGGCGCGATCGCGAACAGCCTGATCTTCAACGGCGACGGTGCACCGGTTCTCATCCTCACCTCGGGCGCGCACCGCGTGGACACCGCGAAGGTCGCCGCCGAGCTCGGGATCGCCAAGCTGAAGCGAGCCACCCCGGAGTTCGTGAAGGAGCACACCGGTCAGTCGATCGGCGGCGTCGCCCCGGTCGGGCACCCGGGCCGCGTCCCGACGTACGTCGACGCCGCGCTCGAGCAGTACGACGTGATCTGGGCCGCCGCCGGAATCCCGCACTCGGTCTTCCCGACGACGTACGACGAGCTGCTCAAGCTCACCGAGGGCAGGCCCGTCACGGTCAACTGAGTACGGCGGGAATCGCCGTACTCACAAACCGCCGGGTCAGCACGCCTCGGCGGTGCCGCCACCACGGCAACGTCCGAGGCGCTGGTCCGTAGCGGCGTGCCCTGATGTCGTCGATCACCGACGCGGGAGCACCGAGACCGGGCAGTACGTCGAGCGCGGCGCGCTTGGTGATGAGGTCGCCCGTCGCCAGAGTCACGTGGGCACGGGCGAGCGTGAGCAGGCTGAGGTCGACCCAGATGTCGGCGTACCAGTTGGTGCGCTTGCGGGTCGCCGGGAGCCAGAACTCCCGCAGGTCCCGCCGGACGAAGGCGAAGAGCTCCTCGTCGGTTGTCGCCGGCAACAGCTCGGCGGGCGTCGGACCGAACAGCGTGCGGTTGCCGATGGCAAGCTCTCGCCGAGTCACCGGAGTCACCGGGCGGTCGAAGTACCGCTTCTGAGCAAACGTCGGATGCCGCACGGAGAGGTCGGCCAGGTCCGTCATGTAGGAGCAATGCAGCTTTGCAGCCAGTGGTGAGTTGCGGATCAGTTGCCGGTGGACGTCGGCGACAGCGGGCGGAGGCGGTGACGACGTCACGACGATCACGTCCAGGTCGCTGCGGCCCAACTGGTAGTCCCCCAGTGCCAGTGAGCCGTGCAGCCAGACCGCCTCGACTGCGGCAACTTCTCGTACTGACGTGACGAAGCCGTCCAGCAGTTGCTGGACGGCTTCGTCGATCACGTGCGACAGACTAGATCGCCGGTCGGACGTCTACGTCGGCAGCCCGTACGTAGGCCATCCGGTGGCCGAACCAGATCTGGTAGTACTTGTCCTTGCCGAGCACCTGGACGTGGTCGGTCGGCGGCTGCCCGTCGAACGTCACGGCCCGGTAGTAGTCCGTCTCGATGTTCAGGTCACCGACCGGGTAGGACTGACCCGCGGCGATCGAGTACTGCAACGGCGTCACCGTCTGGTACGGGATGCCGGTCGGGTACGCCGACTGCTCCGGGTACGCACGTCCGTAGACGGGCACCGACGCGAGACCGGCCTTCGGCTTCACGACCAGACCCGGCTTGGCGAAGGCATCCGGTGCGTTGGCCGGGCTCTTGAACCAGCCCAGCGCACCCAGGTACCAGACCGCCACCCAGTCGCCCTGACGCTGCGCCACGACGTACTGCGAACCCGCTGCGGCCCGCGAGCCCATGTCGGACACGTCAGTGGTGCCATCGATCCCGTTCGGGTGCAGTCCGATGTCCTTGACCAGCGGGGCGTTGTCGTCCGGCGACTGACGCAGGTACACGAAGTTGGTGCCCTGCGGCGTGCACGTGGTGTTCGGTGCGTCGCAGTTGGACACGACCTGGATGTTGTTCGCGAAGCCCGGCTTGATCGTCACGATCGAACCGGCGCGGACCGGGAAGACCTTGTGTCCGTAGATCGGCGCACCGAGCAGGTCGAAGTAGTGCTCCCAGTCCCAGTACGGTCCCGGGTCCCAGTGCATGCCGGAGACCGTGGACGGGACCGTGCCCGGCACCTGGTCGTGGCCGATGATGTGCGCGCGGTCGAGCGGGATGTTGTTCTTCGCGGCCAGGTACTTCACCAGCTTGGCCGAGTTGCGGTACAGCGACTCGGTGAACCAGGTGGCGCCCTGCGGTGCGAAGCCCTCGTGCTCGATGCCGATGCTGTGCATGTTCACGTACCAGTTACCGGCGTGCCAGGCGACGTCCTTGGCCTTCACGTGCTGCCAGGTGTGTCCGTCGGACGACCGCATGGTGTAGTTCCAGCTCACGTACGTCGGGTCCTGCACGAGGTTCAGCACGCCCTGCCAGGTGCCCTCGGTGTCGTGGATGACGATGTAGTCGATCTTGCCGGTCTTCGGCCGATTGGCGAGGTCGTGGTTGCCGTAGTCACCCGCCGTACCGAAGGTCGAGTACGGCGCCGGCAGCCACTCGCAGCCGAGCGTCGGCGGGCACTCCACGTCCGACTTCGACGGCTGTACTCCGGCCGGCAGCGGCAGCTTGCCGACCTGTGCCTTGTCCGGCTTGACCGCGACGGCCGGCATTACGATCTGCTGGCCGGTGTTCGTCGTACGGGCGGCGCCTTTGGCCATGATCGAGTAGACGTCGTCGGCGAACCCGGCAGCGCCGACCTTGTCGCCGGACTCGGCGTACGACGCCACTGCGCCGTACCACTCGGCCGGTGAGGTGGTCGCGCCGACCGGCAGGCCGAGCGACTTCTGGTACGACGCCAGCACCGCGGCGCCGCCGTTGATGTTCGCGGTGACGTCGGTGCGCAGCGAGGACGCGTCCAGCCCGGTCAGCTCGGACGCCTTCTTCAGCGTCTGCAGCGACTCGGCGGTGGCGACCTTCTGCTTGCCGGACAGGTCGGCTACCTCGGACGCACCCAGCGAGGTGAGGTGCATGGGGCCGTAGCCGCCTGACGTGCTCGGCGCGCCGGCGTGGTCGTCCCAGCGCGACTCGGCGTACGAGACCGCGAGCAGGACGGACTCCGGTACGCCGTACTTCGCAGCGGCCGCGCTGTACGCCGTGGCGGCGACGGCGGACGGTGCGGGCTTGGCAGGCGCAGGCGACGCCTCGGCGGGTGGACCTCCCAACGACACGCCGACCAGGGCGGCCGGCAGCGCTACCGCAGCGAGTGCGGCAAGAATCTTCGGACGACGCAGCATGATGTTCTCCTGAACCCCTCGGGCGGGTGCCGGTCACACAGACTGGCAGCCTAGTCACTGTGAGTCGAGGCGACGCGGATGTCAACGGTTAACCAAAACTCACGTACGAGGGTTCGATACTGACGAAAACGTGGGTCGTGAACTACGGCCACTGAGGGTTACCGGAAAGGGTGCGGGCAGGACAGTGGAAGCGCTGCCGTTGGCGATCACGACTGGCTGGGCCAGTGGCGTGAATGCCTATGTCTGCGTGCTGATTCTCGGTCTGCTGGGCCGGTTCGCCGGCGCCGACGACGTGCCGCACGCCCTGACCACGACACCGGTGCTGATCGCAGCGGGTGTTCTCTTCGCGTTCGAGTTCGTCGCCGACAAGATCCCGTACGTCGACTCCGCGTGGGACGCGATCTCGACGGTGATCCGGCCGACGATCGGCGCGATCCTGGCCGCGATGCTGTCCGGCGAGGCGAGCACACTGCACCAGGCGATCATCGCGACGACAGGCGGTCTGGTGGCGCTGCTCTCGCACACGGTGAAGGCCAGTCTGCGGCTGGCGATCAACACCTCCCCCGAGCCGGTCACCAACATCGCCGCGTCCTCCGGTGAGGACGTCGCGGTCGCCAGTGTGGTGACGCTGGCCGCCTTCCACCCGGAGGCCGCGCTGATCGTCGCGAGTGTCCTGCTGATCCTCGGACTGATCGGGGTGTATTTCGCGTTCCGGTTCATCCGGCGCGGGTATCGCAGGTTCAAGGCCTGGCGCGAGAGACGAAGTACCCCTGCAACTGGGAGCAGTGCTGCCTTGCCTGACCGGGGTGGAGGGGTGGGGGAAGAAAAGTAATGGCGAACGTAATTGTTGTGGGGGCCGGTCTGGCCGGTCTGGCCAGTGCAGTGCGGCTGGCAAAGCTGGGTCACCAGGTCACCATCTGCGAGCAGAACGAGCATCTCGGCGGAGTGCTCGGCCGAGTCGAAGCAGACGGCTTCACCTGGGACGCCGGAGCAGCCAGTACGACGCTGCCGGCTGCGCTGCGCGACCTGTTCCGCAAGAGCGGCCGTCCGATCGAGAGCCTGGTCCAGCTGGAGCCGGTGAACGAGCCACGCCGCCACATGTTCACTGACGGCTCTGTGCTCGACCTGCCGATCAGCGACCGCGGACTGCAGGAGGAGGCCTGGACCGACCTCGCAGGTGCGGCAGTGGCCGAGCAGTGGACCGCACTGGTCGATTCGTACGGCGACACGTGGCAGATCCTCCGGAAGACCTCACTGGAGCCACCGCTCGAGGACAAGCTGCCCATCAAGACGATCCGAGCCCTCAAGCCCTGGCAGTCGCTCGAGAAAGTCGCACAGCGCGAGTTGAGCGACGAGCGGGCCCGTGCGGTACTGCGGCATTTCGCAGCCCAAGGCGGTTCGGACGCCACTCTCACGCCCGGGTACGTCGGCGTGTGGTCGTACTTGGAGCGCACGTTCGGCCGCTGGACGATCGCAGGCGGCTTCGGTGCCCTGGCCGACGCTTTGGTGCAACGAGCGAGCGAGCGGAAGATCACCGTCCACACCAGCGCAGAGGTGGTCGCCGTGACGACGACCGGCGGCGCAGTGACCGGCGTACGGCTCACTGACGGCACAGAGCTCGCAGCGGACGTCGTAGTGAGTGACGTCGACCCACGGGTGCTCTACGAGAGCTTTGTGGCCGATCCAGCGGCGAAGAAGGTCCGCAAGCGGATCCTCGCGACACACCAGGCCCAGGCGGCGTACGTCGTCCACCTCGGCCTGAAGGATCCCGTTCCGGAGCTGCCGTTCGAGACCGTGCTGCATGGGACACCGACGGTCGTGGTCCGCACCGGCGGTACGGCGCCGGCCGGTCACCAGGCCTGGTCGGTGCTGGTCCACGGCTATCCCACCGACGACGTACTGGACCTGCTGGTCGCGCGCGGGCTGCCCGTCCGGGACAACGTGGTCTCCCGGCAGACCTCGCCGTCCTGGTGGGCCGGCGTGGCCTGGGAGGGCTACCGGACCGCCCGCCGCCGCGCCTCGAACGTGTCCCCGGTGAAGGGCCTGTACTGCGTCGGCGCCGGCGCACACCCGGGCTCCGGCGTGCCCGCCACCACGCTCGGCGCCGCGATTGTGGCCGACGCCATCGGGAAGGCCTGAGGCCGCGGTGGGGTTGGACAAGGGAACAAACTAAGATTGGTTGTTCCTGTGTTCTGTGTCGGGGTGGTGCCCGGCGGTAGAGAGGACCTCGGTGGATCAAACCCCCACATCGGCCGATCACGACAACTTTGACAACGTGGAGCGGGCGGAGCTGGCGGCTGAGCAACAACACATCGACCGGGTGTACGGCCGGGTCGATGAGGCCGCGCGGTCCGCATCCCGGATCGCGGTCGAGGGCCACCAGCGTGGCCAGGCGCAGAACGTCGGCCGGGTCCGCGACGAAGAGCAGACCGGCCTGTACGAGCGGGACGTGCTCGTGTTCGCCGCTGCCCGCCGGATCGCCGAGCTCGACGCCGAGCACGAGGGCCTGGTTTTCGGCCGGCTCGATTCCGACCACGGTGACGACGAGCCGCCCGCCGGAACAGCGGCCGACCTCGACAAGCTGTACGTCGGCCGGATCGGCGTCCGCGACGCGGAGTACGAGCCGCTCGTGATCGACTGGCGTGCGCCCGCGGCCGAGCCGTTCTACCGGGCCACCGCGACGGACCGCCTGAAGGTCGTCCGGCGCCGCGTGCTGCGGAACAAGGGCCCGCGGATCGTCGGGCTCGAGGACGACCTGCTGGCGCCGGAGCGCGCGCCCGAGGACCTGCCGGTGATGGGTGAGGGCGCGCTGATGGCCTCGCTGTCGCGGGCCCGTGGTCACACGATGCGCGACATCGTCGCCACGATCCAGGCCGAGCAGGACGAGGCGATCCGCGCACCAGCCCGTGGTGTCACCGTCATCGGCGGCGGACCGGGCACGGGCAAGACCGTGGTCGCTCTGCACCGGGCGGCGTACCTGCTCTACAGCGACCGCAGGCGCTTCGAGCGCGGCGGCGTACTGGTTGTCGGGCCGTCTGCTGCGTTCATGGCGTACATCGAGCGGGTTCTGCCGAGCCTTGGTGAGAACACGGTCTCGCTGCGAGCCGTTGGTGAGCTGGTCGACGGTGTGAAGGCCACCGCGGTCGACGAGGCCGACGTGGCCGCGATCAAGGGCTCGCTGCGGATGCGCGCCGTGCTGTCGCGTGCTGCCCGCGACCGGGTGCCGAATGCACCGACCACCCTTCGCGTGTTCATCGGCGGCGCCACGGTCGAACTGGAGGCCAACCAGCTCGACAACGTACGCCGGAACGCGCTGCGCCGGACTGCTCGCAACAAGGCAACCGGTGAGGCTCGGAAGGGCCTGATTGCCGCACTGTGGCAGCGGTTCCCGGAGGACCTGCGCAACGGGCCGCTGGGCGACCGTGAGGCGTTCGGTGATCGTGTTGGCGACACTCCGGCTTTCCGGACGTTCTTCAGCCAGTGGTGGCCGGTGGTGACGCCGGAGTCCGTGCTGCGCTGGCTCGGTGACCCACGCCGGCTGCAGCGCTGGGCGCGGAACGACATGACCCCGGCGGAGATCGACGCGCTCGCCCGAGGGATCCGTACGACGAATGAGTTCACCATCGCCGACGTGGCCTTGCTGGACGAGCTGAGCGCGTTCCTCGGTCGTCCACCGCTGCAGGAGAACACCGATGAGGAGTTCGACTGGCTGGAGGGGCTGAGCGACGGCGTCAACGAGGTGCTGACCAGCTCCGAGCGCCGCGCCAGGGCCGCTGCCGCCCGTGAGGCGGAGGAGCCGGAGGAGTACGCGCACGTGCTGGTGGACGAGGCGCAGGACCTCTCCCCCATGCAGTGGCGGATGGTCACCCGCCGCGGACCGCAGGCCAGCTGGACGATCGTCGGCGACCCGGCGCAGAGCTCCTGGCCGGACCCGGACGAGGCACGGGCCGCGATGGACTCGATGCTCTCGCACCTGCAGCGGCACTCGTTCCGGCTGTCCACCAACTACCGGAACTCGGCCGAGATCTACTCGTTCGCCGGTGAGGTGATCAGGCAGTCCATCCCCGACGCAGACCTGCCCAACGCGGTCCGCAGTACCGGAGTGGAGCCGGAGCACCGGATCTTCGACGACGGCAAGGTCTCGGAGGCCGCCGCCGACGCCGCCGCCGAGCTGCTCCAGCTGGTCGAGGGAACAGTCGGCGTCATCGTGACGCCGAAGCTGCGCCCTGCCGTCGACCAAGTGCTGGCCGAGCTGGGCGACCCACGCGTCGTCGCACTCAGCCCACTGGAGTCCAAGGGCCTCGAGTACGACGCGGTCGTGGTCGTCGAGCCGGACCGCATCGTCAGCGACACACTAGGCGGAGTCCGCGCACTGTACGTCGTACTGACCCGGGCCACTCAGCGGTTGATCACGGTCAACAGCACGACGCACTGGCTGCCCCAGGACAGCTAGCCGCGCGGTACGACGTATTGCACGAGGTCGGCCTCGTTTGCGGCGAGGTCCGGCCAGCGGCAGGTGAGGTGCAGGATCGTGAGACCGGACGTCGGGTACTTCTGGGTGAGCTCGACGCGCTCCGGGCTGGTGCCGTCCAGCGCCAGCTCGTCGGCGAGCCACGGGATGCCGGGCGCATGGCCGACGACGATCACGGTGCGGGCCTCGGCCGGGGCCTCGTGGATGACGTCGAGGAGCCCGTCGGCGTCGGCGCTGTAGATCCGCTTGTCGTACCAGGCGTCGGCCGCGCTGACGCCGGCCTCGGCGACGTACTTCCAGGTCTCGCGGGTGCGCTTCGACGGCGAGCACAGGACCAGGTCCGCTTCGATGCCCTGGGCAACGAGATGCCGGCCGGCCGCGGCGGCGTCGGCGCGACCGCGGTCGGCGAGCGGCCGGTCGAGGTCGGGCAGATCCGGCCTCGACTCGGGCGGCACCGCCTTCGCGTGCCGGAGCAGGACGAGCGTGCGGTCGATCAACAGGTCCGACGGGTCAGCCATTGCGTCAGGATACGACGGTCGAGCTGAGGTTGCGGAAGACCTGTCGGGTCGCTGTCGACCTGTTCAGCGTGATGAAGTGGATGCCCGGCGCTCCGCCGGCCAGCAGGCGTTCGCAGAGCTCGGTCGCGATTTCGATACCGGCCTCGCGAACCGCCGCCGGCTCGTCCTCGACCGCGAGCAGCCGCGACGTCACGGCCTCGGGCAACGCCATCCCGGTGAGCTCGGCCATCCGCTGGATCTGCTTGATGTTCGTGACCGGCATGATGCCCGGCAGCACCGGCATGTCGCAGCCGAGCGCGGCGGAGCGGTCGACCAGCCGGAAGTAGTCGTCGGCGCCGAAGAACATCTGGGTGATGGCGTAGTCGGCACCCGCCTGCGCCTTGGCGGCGAGCACCTGGGCGTCCGCCTCCAGCGAGGTCGCTTCGGGGTGCTTGTCCGGGAACGCCGCGACGCCGACGCTGAAGTCGCCGAGTGAACGGATCAGCTCGACCAGCTCGACCGCGTGGTTGAGGCCTTCGGGGTGCGCTACCCACGGCTGGTTCGGCCCGCCGGGCGGGTCGCCGCGCAGCGCGAGCATGTTCCGGACGCCGGCTCCGGCGTACGCACCGATCACCGAGCGCAGCTCGTCCCGCGAGTGCGAGACGCAGGTCAGGTGACCGAGCGGGGTCAGCGAGGTGTCCTGGGCGACCCGCTCGGTGACGCGGATCGTGCCGTCGCGGGTCGTCCCGCCGGCGCCGTACGTGATCGAGACGAAGGTCGGGTGCAGCTGCTCGATCTCACGGATCGACCGCCAGAGCACCTCCTCCGCCTCGGGCGTCTTCGGTGGGAAGAACTCGAACGAGAAGGACCGGTCTCCGGACGCAAGCAGTTCGCGGATCGTCGGCGCCCCGCCGGGACGCGTCGAAGGAAGCCCGTTCGCCATGCCGCACAGGTTACCCGCGGTGGTCAGCCCTGTCTGCCTACCGACTACGCTCCGAGACGTGGATGGCGATGTGGATATTCCGGCCGGGATCCAGCTGGCGCTGAGTGGGTTCCTGGACCGGCAGGAGGAGCGGCTGGCGGCGATCGGGCCGGAGCTGACCGAGCAGGTGCAGGCCGCACGGGACGCGACCAGCGGCGGCAAGCGGCTGCGTCCGTCCTTCTGCTACTGGGGTTTCCGGGCCGCCGGCGGTGATCCGGCGCTGCCGATCCTGACCGCCGCGGCGAGCCTGGAGATGCTGCACGTCAGCGCGCTCGTCCATGACGACGTGATGGATTCCTCCGACGTACGACGGGGTGCGCCGGCCGCTCATCGCCGGTTCGAGGCGCTGCAACGGGAGCGGGCCGAGAAGAGCGGCCACGGCAGCGATCCGGTCGGTTTCGGGATCGGCGCGGCGATCCTGCTCGGGGATCTGTGCCTGATCTGGGCCGACGAGCTGCTGCACACGTCAGGGTTCGACGCGGCGGCGCTGGCCCGGGCCGAGCAGTACTTCGACGCGGTGCGCGTCGAGGTGACCGCCGGGCAATACCTCGATCTGCTGGCGCAGGCGAGCGGCGAGTCGGACATGGATCTGGCCCTGCGAGTCCTGCGGTACAAGTCCGCGACGTACACGATCGAGCGCCCGCTCCACGTGGGTGCCGCGCTGGCCGGCGCCGACTCGCGGTTGATCTCGGCGTTGTCGGGCTACGGGTTGCCGCTGGGTGAGGCGTTCCAACTGCGGGACGATCTGCTCGGAGTCTTCGGTGATCCGGCGGTCACCGGCAAGCCGGCCGGGGACGATCTGCGCGAGGGCAAGCGCACGGTCCTGATCGCCTACGCGATCGATCATGCGTCCGAGGTCCAGCTGTCCGAGTTCGACCGGCTGTTCGGGCGGCCGGATCTGGACGACGACGAGATCCAGCTGCTGCGCGAGATCCTGCAGGACTCCCGCGCCGTCCGGGCCTGCGAGGACCTGATCACCAACCGCACCGAAGATGCCCTCGATGCTCTGGACGAGGCGCCGCTTGCCGACGACGCGAGCCGGAAAGCCCTGACGGACTTGGCGATCGCGGCGACCTCCCGCTCGGTGTAGCTGCTACTGGTCGGCCATCAGGTTGATCAGCCGCAGCAGGTCGGCGGTGGCAGGAAGGTTGCCGAGGACGATGACCTTGAGGACGGCACGGTCCTCGTCGTAGATGGCCTCGGCCTTGAGGTTGACCGCCTCGGGCTGGTTGAGCGCGCCGAGGATGTGCGTGGTGATGCGGTCCGCGGTCGCGCGATCGACGGCGTCGATGTGGACGATGCTCGACGCCTCGACGTGCCGGGCGGACCGGTCGACGTCGACCACGGCGGTAGGTGCGCCGGTGAACTCCTCGAGGTCCTCGCGGGTGATCCGGTACTGCTTGCCGATCCGCACCGCCTTGAGGCGGCCGTCGCGGACGTAGTTCCGGATCGTGCGAACGTGCAGCCCCAGCCGATTCGCCACCTGCTCGACCGAGTACAGCTCCTGCGCCATCTCACTAGACTATGGCAAGTTCCTTAGAATTCCCTATAAATAGCAACAGAGGGATAGATAAGGTATTTTGAAGCACATGGTTGAGCTTGCCGGCGTGAAGGTGTTCGTCAGTGACACGGCCGTCGCCACCGAGGGCGACGCCGTGCAGCTCATCGTCGACGCGCACTACGCACACGGGGCCGAGTGGATCGCGTTCACGCCGGAGCAGCTCGGTGACGAGTTCTTCGAACTGCGGACCGGGCTGGCCGGTGCGATCACGCAGAAGTTCGTGATGTACCAGATGGGCCTTGCCGTCGTCGGCGACATCTCGTCGCGCGTCGCGGCGAGCAAGCCGCTGGCCGACTGGGTCCGGGAGAGCAACCGCGGCCGCAATCTCTTGTTCGCCGAGGATCTCGACGAGCTGACCGAGCGCCTACAGGATCGGCAGTGAGCCCAACAGGTCCGGCGCTTCGGCGCCGGCCCGCTCGTGGATGAGGACCCGGAGCTGACCGGAGTTGGTGGTGTCCTCGGCGAAGATCTGCAGGGCCACGTCGACGGTGTCATGGTCGTGCTCGAGCAGGTGCCGTAGGCCCGACCACAGCACGACCTCGGGCTCTCCGGTCGACCGGTCGCTGAGCGAGTCGGCCAGCGCGTCCCAGTTCCGGCCGAACCAGCGCGGCAGGTCGAAGGCAGTCGCACACAGGTCCAGGAACCCTGCCTTGTCCTGGATCTCGGCGGTGTCGAGCAGGACGAATCCGAACCCGGCGTCGGCAGCATCACGGCGTACCTGGTCGGCAGTTGCCGTCGATGGCCAGCGGTAGACGCCCGGACGGAGCCCGTCCGACAGCAGCGCGCGTAGATCGGTCATGAAGTTCCCCCGTCTTCCGCGATGCGGCGGAAGGACTTGTAGTGGTCGTCCGTGTAGTAACGCTCCTGAGCGTTACCGGTCACGATCCGGCGGGCACCACGGTCCTTCTCGCCCGGCGTCTTCACGGTGTACTCGTGGTAGTAGCCGCGGTCGTGCTTCGGAAGAATCTTCTCAAGATTCCCGAACACCACGCCGTCGCGGCTGTACGGGTACGGTCCGCCCTGGTCGATCAGCTTCAGCGTGGCCTGCGCCTCCTTCGGCAGGTCGGCCACCGCGACGATCTTGAGACCGCTCTCCGGATCGACGTCGCTGGAGGCCTTCGTGTCCGCCGAGCACCCGAACAGCGATGCCGCCAGGGTGATCACCAGCATGGCGATCACCACGACCGCGACGATCCGCGCGGCCTTCGGGTTGTTGATCACCGAAGTCTCCGACTGAACTCGGCGGCCGCCTCCCCCGGGTCGTCCGCGTCGGTGATCGCGCGTACGACGACCACGCGCGTCGCACCCGCTTCGAGTACGTCGTCCAGCCGCTCCAGGTCGATCCCGCCGATCGCGAACCACGGCTTCGACTGGCGGCGGCCCGCGGCGTACGACACCAGCTCCAGACCGGCGGCCTGACGTCCCGGCTTGGTCGGCGTCGCCCACGTCGGACCGACACAGAAGTAGTCCGACCCCTGCTCGGCCACCGCGGCGTTCACCTGGCTGAATGTGTGCGTCGACCGCCCGATGATCGGCCCCGGTCCGGTGACCGCTCGAGCGGCATGCACCGGCAAGTCACGCTGCCCCAGGTGCAGTACGTCGGCTCCTGCGGCGAAGGCGATGTCAGCGCGGTCGTTGACTGCCAGCAGCTTGCCGTGCCGCTTGCACGCGTCGGCGAACACTTCCAGCGCAGCCAGCTCGTCGGCGGCCTCCATCTCCTTCTGCCGGAGCTGCACGATGTCCACGCCGCCGGCCAGGGCAGCGTCGAGGAACTGCTCGAGGTCACCCTGCTTCTCGCGGGCATCCGTACACAGGTAGAGGCGGGCGTCGTCGAGCCGTTCGGTGTGGTCAGTCACACCCCAAAGCCTGCCATGCCAGCGCAGCCGTAGGCTCTGTGCCATGCCTGACGTGGTGGTGATCGGCGCCGGACTCATCGGTCTTGCGACCGCATGGCGACTGGCCGCGGACGGTGTCCAGGTGACGGTGTGCGACCCGACACCGGGCGCTCAGACCTCCAACGTCGCTGCAGGAATGCTCGCACCGGTCACCGAGGTCGAGTACGGCGAGGACGACCTGCTGGCACTCAACCTCGCGTCCGTGAACGCCTGGCCCGCCTTCGCCGAGGAACTGGAAGAGCTGACCGGCCAACCCGCCGGCCTGCACCGGACCGGCACGCTGTCGGTCGCGTACGACGTCGACGACGCAGCAGCGCTCCGCAGGCTCGCCGACTACCAGCACCGGCTCGGACTCGAGGTGGAAGAGCTGTCCGGTCGCGACGCCCGCCGTCGCGAACCACTACTCGCCACAGGCGTGTCCGGTGGCGTCTGGGTCCCGGGTGACCACTCCGTCGACAACAGGCAAGCGGTCGCCACCCTCCTGCGCGCCGTCGACCTCTCCGGCGTCCAACTCATCCGCCAACGCGTGTCTCGCGTCCTCACGTCCGGTACGACGGCTGTCGGCGTACTGCTGGAAAACGGCGACACCGTGCAGGCGGGTCACGTGATCGCTGCGACCGGACCGTGGTCGTCGCAGCTCGACGGCGTACCCGAGGAACTGCGTCCGCCGGTCCGCCCCGTCAAGGGTGAGGTACTGCGACTGCGAGTGCCCGAGGCATACCGTCCTGCGCTGCAGCACACCGTGCGGGCGACGGCGCGTGGCTTCTCCGTCTACCTGGTGCCGCGGCCTGGTGGCGAGCTCGTCGTTGGCGCGACCACCACCGAGCTCGGCTACGACACTCGCGTGCTGGCGGGCGGCGTGTTCGCACTGCTGCGCGACGCCCGGACCGTCCTGCCGATCATCGACGAGCTCGAACTGGTCGAGGCGATCGCCGGCCTCCGTCCCGCGACTCCGGACAATGCGCCGATCCTCGGACCGTCCGGTCTGGATCGGTTGCTTTGGGCAACTGGCCACTACCGGAACGGCGTGCTGCTGACGCCGGTCACCGCGCAGGTGCTGGCCGAGACCGTCCGCACCGGAACGCTGCCGGATCTCGCGAAACCCTTCCTCGCCAGCCGGTTCAGGCTCGCCAGTCGGTTCGGGCACTGACTCACAGTTGCCTGCAGCAACCGGAATGCTTGTGAACGACAACAATGTAGTTCAGCCTTGAATTGTAAACATTGCATCACAGGCGTAACACGCACCCCATGGCCCCCTGTTGTCACACCTGTACCAGCGCTTACGGTCAACAGGACGTCACACGGGGAGATGGTTGCCATGCACAAGGTCCTACGGGTGCTGAGCGGACTCGCCGTGCCGGTCCTGACCGCGGCCGTGATCACGGCCGGCTCACCCGGCTTCGGCGCGTACAAGGTGAAGCAGGGCGACACCCTCAGCCACATCGCCGGCCGCTACGGCACGTCGGTCATGACGCTGGTCGCGCTGAACAAGCTGCCCGGCAACGGCAACGCGATCTACGCGGGCGAGGTCCTGAAGGTCCCCGCCAAGAGGTCGCCCACGAGGACCGCTCAGCCGGCCAAGCGTTCCCAGCTCGGCCGGGTGACGTACGTCGTCAAACGCGGCGACACCGTCTCGAAGATCGCGAAGCGGTTCAAGTGCTCGCAAGCCAACCTGCTCGCCGCGAACGGGCTGCGCTCCGGCGACCGCATCTACGCCGGCAAGCCGCTGCAGGTCCCGGTGAAGCTGCACCCGAAGAAGCCGCCCAAGAAGGCACGCACCGACAACACGTTCGCCGGCCGCACGTACGCCGATCACATCGTCGCGCAGGCCAACCGCAACCGGGCGATCCTGAAGCAGCGCAAGCTGCAGACCCGGACGCAGATGCGGTCACTGATCGTGACGACCTCGAAGCGGTACGGCGTCGACCCGCAGCTCGCGCTCGCGGTGAGCTGGCAGGAGTCCGGCTGGAAGCAACGGGTCGTCTCCCCCGCCAACGCGATCGGCGCGATGCAGGTGATCCCGTCGACCGGCAAGTTCGCCTCGAGCATCGTCGGCCGCAAGCTCGACCTGCTCAAGCCGCAGGACAACGTCACCGCCGGAGTCGTGCTGCTGAGCCGGCTGACCGGCGCGGCCCGCCTCGACCTCGCGGTCGCCGGGTACTACCAGGGCCTGGGCGGCGTGAAGAAGAACGGCGTGTATCCGGACACGAAGCTGTACGTCAAGAATGTGCTCCGGATCAAGGCTCAGCTCGAACGCGGTTGGGACCCCCTGCGGTGAGCCTGAGCCAGTCACGCTGAGGCGTTATCTACACTCTCTGAGCAGAACGTTTGGAGAGGCGGCTCACCGCAAGTGACGGATGACGTGGACACGCAGGTCAGCGACCGCCTCGTCGGGCGAGTGCTCGACGGCCGGTACCGCGTGGACGCGCGTGTCGCGAAGGGCGGCATGGCGACCGTCTACCGGGCTCTCGACACCCGGCTGGACCGCACCGTCGCGCTCAAGGTGATGCACGACGGACTCGGTGACGACGCGCAGTTCGCCCGCCGGTTCGTGGCCGAGGCCCGGGCCGCCGCCCGCCTCTCGAACCCGAACGTGGTCGCGGTCTTCGACCAGGGTGACGACGACGGCACGCTGTTCCTGGCGATGGAGTACGTGCCGGGCCGCACGCTGCGTGACGTCATCCGCGAGCAGGCACCGCTGTCCCCCGCCCGCGCGCTCGACCTGCTCACCCCGGTCCTGTCCGCGCTGTCGGCCGCTCACGACGCCGGCATCGTGCACCGCGACATCAAGCCCGAGAACGTGCTGATCTCCGACAAGGGCGCTGTGAAGGTCGCCGACTTCGGCCTGGCCCGTGCGGTCAGCGCAAGCGGCAACACCGCCACACAGGGTCTCCTGATGGGCACGGTGTCGTACCTGGCGCCAGAGCTGGTCACCGACGGCAGTGCGGACGCCCGCTCGGACGTCTACTCGGCCGGCATCCTCCTGTACGAGTTGCTCACCGGCAACAAGCCCCACTCCGGCGACACCCCGATCCAGGTCGCGTACGCGCACGTCCACGCCGACGTACCCGCTCCGTCGCTCGAAGTGCCGAGCATCCCGCCGTACGTCGATGCGCTCGTGCAGCGTGCGACCGCGCGTGACCGGGACCTGCGGCCGACCGACGCGCGGGTGTTCAGCCGACAGGTGCATCGCGTACGCAGCGCGCTCGAGGAAGGGCTGCCGGACGACCCGGAGCTGACCGGCGACCTGACTGTGCCGATCCAGCAGATCCGGCAGGACAGCGGGTACGACGACGGCTACACGCGCGGAGAGGCACCGCTCGACAGCGAACCGCTCCGCCACGACACCATCGTCGTGCCGGTGGATCGTGGTCGGCCGACCGGCGCTCCGGCCAAGCCACCGACCGGACCCCAGCAGCAGCGGCAGCAGCAGCAGCAGCAGCGCAGAAACCGCGGACCGATCGCCCTGATCGTCATCCTGGCCGCAGCGATCGCCATCGGCACAGCGGCCTGGTACTACGGCATCCACCGCTACACCTCCACGCCCAACCTGGTGAGCATGGCGCCCGCGGTCGCAGCAGCGGAGGCGGAGAAGTCCGGCCTGCGCACGAGCCTGGACAACCAGGACTACTCCGAGGACGTGCCCTTGGGATCGGTCATGCGGACCGACCCGGCGGCCGGCGATCGGATCCGGAAGAACGGTGATATCGGTCTCACCGTTTCGAAGGGCCCTGAGCGCTACCGGGTGCCGCAGCTCGTCGGTCTGCAACTGGACGCCGCTCAGCAGGCGTTGTCGCCGATCAAACTGATCACCGGGCAGATCAAAGAGCAGTACAGCGAGACCGTGCCGGAGGGCAGGGTGATGGCGATCAGCCCGCGGTTCAACACGGTCGTCAAGCCGGGCACAGCGGTGAACTTCGCGGTCAGCAAGGGCAAACGGCCGATCACCGTGCCCGACTGGACCGGCAAGTCCTACCACGACGCCAGCAAGGCACTCCGCAAGCTCGGCTTCACCGTCGGCCGCACCACGCAGTACGACGAGAAGGTCGCCGAGGGCAACGTGATCAGCCAGACCCCGAACAGCGGCACGTTGTTCGCCAAGGACAAGGTCACGATGGTGGTCTCGCTCGGCCCGCCGCTGGTCGACGTACCGGACGTCAAGCGGAAGAGCACCGCGGACGCGCAGAAGATCCTCACCGACGCGGGCTTCAAGGTGACGGTGCAGAAGGCGCCGTTCAACCTGGGGCTCAACATCGTCGCCGCGCAGAACCCGAGCGCCGGAAAGAAGGCGCAGCCGGGCAGCACGGTCATCATCACAGTGCTCTAGCCCGTTTTGCCTTCTACTGAAGGCTTCTGATGTGATGTGCGGCGTGAACCGCCCGCGTATCGCCGTACTCGCCCTGCTGGCGGTCGCGGCGGCGTGGGGGTCGACGTTCTTCCTGACCAAGGACCTGCTCACCAGGATGGACGTCGCCGACTACCTGGCGTTGCGATTCCTGATCGCGTCGGTCGCGCTGGTGCTGATCCATCCGCCGGCCATCTCGAAGCTGAGCCGCCTGGACCGCGGGCGGGCCGTTGCCCTGGGCATCACCTACGGCATCGCCCAGCTCGTGCAGACCGAAGGCCTGCGGCACACCTCGGCGAGCGTGTCCGGCTTCGTCACCGGCATGTACGTCGTCTTCACCCCGCTGCTCGGCGCGGTCATCCTGCGGCACAAGATCGGCCGCTGGGCCTGGTTCGCCGTGATCCTCGCCACGGTCGGCCTCGGCGTACTGTCCCTGCGCGGGCTGACGCTCGGCACCGGCGAGCTGCTGACGCTGGCCTCCGCCGGGCTCTATGCGCTGCACATCATCGGGCTGGGCGCGTGGTCGACCCCGAAAAACGCGTTCGGATTGTCGGCGCTGCAGATGATCGTGATCACGTGCGTCTGCGGGATCGGCGCGCTGCCCGGCGGGTTCTCGGTGCCGAGCTCCGGGCGCGACTGGGTCGCGGTGGTCTATATGGCGCTGGTCGCCGGAGCGCTCGCGCTGATCGTGCAGACGTGGGCGCAGGCACACCTGACTCCCACGCGGGCCGCGATTGCGATGACAATGGAGCCAGTGTTCGCCTCGACGTTCGCAGTACTGTTCGGCTCCGACAGCCTCACGTGGCGGATGCTGGTGGGTGGAGCGCTGGTGGTGTCGGCGATGTACCTGGTCGAGCTGGCGCCGCGGCGTAAATTCGAGGCGGAAGTGCAGCACCTGGCTCAATAGGAGGGGACTATGCGGGGAGGCAGCCGGCACCGCTGGTTCCCGTACGCCGTCATTGCCCTTCTGCTCGCGATCCTTGCCGCCGGGACGACCAGCAACCTGATCCGCAACCCGCAGCCCCGCCTCGTCTCGGACGGCATCCCCGGCCGTACGGCCACGCACGCCGACTCCGCCCTCGTCAGCGGCAAGTACGACGACCTGGTGCAGCACGCACTGGCCGACCTGGACGGTCTCACGCTCCCGAACGGCGCCACGCTGGCCGGCTGGAACGGCCCGTGGCGGTATGTCTGGCCGCGGGACGCGTCGTTCGTCGCCGTCGCCCGGTGCGCGATCGGCCAGTACGACGAGGCGCTCGACGTACTGGCGTTTCTGAATCGCGTCCGGCCGTCGACGGGACGGTGGGAGGCGCGGTACACCGAGACCGGCGGGCGGGTTGACGACGGTCGCGCGTCGCAGCTGGACGGGTCCGGGTGGGTGCTGTGGGCGACCTGGTTCTGCCGGGCGGGCGACAGGTACTGGGAGATGGTCCGCGAGTCGGCCGACCAGATCGTCACCGAGCTCGCGCCGGACGGATTGCCCGCACCGTCGTCGGACTACTGGGAGCGGCGTGAGACGGAGCTGACTCTCGGCACGGTCGCGCCGCTCCTGACCGGGCTGCGGTCGGCGGTCCGGATCGCCACCGACCAGCACCAGCCGGCTGAGGCGACCCGCTGGCAAGCCGCGCTCGAAACGTTGTCGGCAGCAACCGATCGGGTCTTCGGACCGGACTATCCACGCACTCCGGCGGCAGCGACGAGCTTCGTCGAGCCGGGGGTCGAACCGGTCAGCATCGGCGGTGGCGCGGACGCGATCGTAACGGTCCTCGGTCCGCCGTTCGCCCCGGCCCGTGCCGTCGTCTCGACCGCGATCGACCGCGCGCACGCCGTACTCACGCAGCCCAACGGTGGTGTGACTCCCGGCGAATCCTGGCGCGCCGACGGAGTGTCTTGGACCCCTCAGACCGCATTGTTCGCGCTGAGCGCTGCAGCGCGCGGGGATCAGGCCACGGCGAACACCCTGCTGTCATGGCTCGATCAGCATCGGACCAGCACCGGTGCCTTGCCGGAAAAGGTGAACCGGGATCTGGAGCCGGCCGGCGAGGCGCCGCTCGCGTGGACCGCGGCGCTCGTCGTCCTCGCCGACACGGCTCTGCAGAATCCTTTGCCCACGCCTTAATCCATCGCGGTGGCCTCGACGGTGGATCGAGACCCAGGCGGGTTAGCAGATCTCCATGACGTCGTGGGTCGGGGCGTCCGGCCGCTCCGTACTCGTCCTGCCGGAGTAGAAGAAGGCGGTCGATGCGATGTCGTCCTGGAGCGGCAAGTAGCGGCCGCCGGAGCGCCAGCCGAGAGCCTGTACGTCGACGCGCAGCTTCTCCTTGAAGCGGATCGGGTCTGGCAGATGGAAGCGGTACATGCCGAAGCGTTGCTGGCTCTGGTACTGCCCGTCCGGGCGGATCACCTGCGGCATACCGAGGTACGGCGTACTGAACTCGGTGTAGCCGCCCAGGTGAGGTACATCGAAGTTCCACGCGCCGCCGAAGTAGTCCTCGGTACCAGTGCCGCAGATGGTCGGGAACTCGTCGTCACCGTCCAGGTAGAACTTCACCTCACCCTCACCCCACCACCCGGTGCTGTTGACGCCCCAGGCCAGGTAGGTGCCGACGTAGTGCCCCGGCCCCTCCACACCGTCCAGCAGGGTGTGAACAGTCTTCGACTCGAGCGGATTGCTCCGCCGCCACTGCGCATGCAGGTACGCCGACTTGTCGGGCACAGCGCCGAGCCAGTAGTCCACCTGGAAATACACGACCACCTTCTCGTCGTGCGTGTTCTCCAGCGTGAACGTGGCGTGCTCCTTGAACGGCATCTCCCAGTAGCAGTTGAAACCGCCGTTCGGGTTCACCGCGACGGGCAGCGAGCTGACCTGCGCGAACTTGCCCCAGCCGGAGCAGAAGAAGTCGCCGACCGGAGTCTCGATCGCCGGCGCGGTGTCGCCGTCCCAGTAGCCGCGCAGCACCAGCCGGCGCCAGTGGTCGACGTGCGTGGTCAGCCAGATGTGGGTGACGCAGCCGGAGCCGGCGATATCCGCCAGCGTCGCGGTCTCCCCCGGCCCGATCTCGATCGACGGCGAGACCTTCCACCCCTGACCGAGATCGCGGGCCGCATGCGCCCCGGTCCCCTCTGTCCGCCGCCCACCCTGACCGGGCTCGCCGGTCGGGTTCTCCGCACTGATGGACCGCGACTCGACATCGGCGAGCGCACTGATACCGGTGAGATTCCCAAGAGTCATACCCGCGACCCTAGCGGTGATCGGGCGTATGGGAAATCGATTGCTCGCAACCTGGACTCAGCAGATCGGACCTTAGCGTCGTTTGTACTGACCGCCTCACCGAACGACCCGGCCGGGTGGTTCGACGCGGCGACGCCGATCCCCTGATGGTTTATATGCCTGCTGGGTTATATTGAGGGCATGGACAGTCGGCGAGGGAGCGTGTTCGAGGCCGAGGACGGGCGGGTGGCGATCAGGTTCGTGCGGCTGTTTCCGCATCCGCCGGAGAAAGTGTGGCGGGCGATCACGGATCCTGGGCAGTTGTCCGCCTGGTTCCCGGCCGTCGTGGAGCTGGCCCGGCGTACCTGAGGACAGGACGTATATGTGTACTACACCGGCGACTCACGCCTGAAGAGCTGTCGAGGATCGGCGATCGGACCGACACCTCCTGTCCTCCCGCGGATCTCAGCAGGGGCGGACCTTTGCGTCGAGGCCGGTGAACGAGACGCAGGCCCACGGGCGGCCCTGGTCGCGCTTGGCGCGGACGATGACCGGGAACGCGTCCGCGCCGTGCACCTGCGGGGTCTTCTCGGTGGGGAAGGAGCCGACGGCGCCGCCGTGCGCCTCGGCCGCGGTCTTCACGTTCGCGACCGTGACGCTGCTGCTGGATGCCTTCTCGGCCGCGCTCTTCGCGTCGGTCGCGACCTGCAGCGCGAACTTGATCTCCGGCGGCTTCGACCACGTCGTCTGCGACCAGGGGATGATCAGTCCAAACATCGCCAGCCCGATCGCCGTGATGATCTGCCGGAGCCGCCGGCTCTGATCAGTCAGCAGCAGCGCCGCACAGCAGATCGCGAGGAAGGCCGTAAGCCCGCGCAGGATCCAATGCCGGTCGAGCCGGCTGTCCACCGCGAGTCCGGCCGCGACCGCGATCACCAGGCAGAGCACAGCCGCACCGAGCGCCCGCGCCCGTGGAGACAGAGATTGCATGCCGCAGACGATAGACGCTCACGCCCGAACAGCTTCATCGGGTTTGTTGCGAGGGTTAAGAAGGCAGGCCCAGCTGCGTTTCAAGCTTGGCGGGCCAGTGCTCGTGGCTGGTCAGGGTAGGTCAGAAGGTGGTGGTGAGTTCCTGGGTCTGGCCGGTGGCTGCGGCGCGGTAGGCGGATTCGATGATGTCGATGACGTGGCGGGCGTGTTCGGCGGTGACGATGGAGGGCGTGCCGTCGCGGACCCAGTCGACCAGCTGCATGACGTCCTCGTACACGTGCTGTTCCTCGATGTCGCGGTGCGCGCCGGTGACGTGCGGGAGGAGCCCCTGGTTGCCCGGGCCGCGCGGTGCGAGCTCGGCGGGGTCGCGGTTGGGGAAGTCGAACGGCTCGCCGTTGAGCAGGAGGCCGTCGATCGTGCCTTCCGTGCCGTAGTACGCGCCGCCGAAACCGCCGCGGATCGGTCCCGCCGCGGTGCCGGTCGCGACGCAGTACACGTTGTCGCCGAAGTCGATCAGCACGATGGTGTTGTCGTCGGCATCGGTCTGTACGTCGACGCCTGCGCTGCTGCGGACCGGGATCCGTACGCCGGACATCGCCGTCACGCGCTTCGCCGTACCGAGGATGCCGGTGACGGTGTGCAGCGCGTAGACCGTCATGTCGTACATCGGCCCGCCGCCGGGTTTGCGGAAGTACCACGAGGGGTCGATGTTGCTCAGTACGTCGTTGCCGCCGCGCACGGACTCGTTCTCGTGATAGGTACCGAACGACGCGCCGCAGCTCACCCACGACAACGTGCCGATCGCACCCTCGGCGATGAGCTCGCGCGTACGAATGTGGTGCGGACGCAGCATCTCCCCCGGCGAGGCAACGATCCGCAGCCCGTTGGCGGCCGCAAGCTCGATCAACTCGGTGGCCTCGGCAACGGTGATCGTCATCGTCTTGTTGAAGTGCACGTGCTTGCCGGCCTGCAACGCGAGCTTCCCCTGCTCGTAGTGCAACCCGATCGGCGACGCAATCGTCACCGCATCCACATCACCCCGAGCCAACAGCTCCTCGTACGCCGTAAACCCCCGCTCCACCCCAAACCGCTCAGCCGCCGCCTCGGCCCGCCCGGCTACCGGATCGCACACAGCGGCAAGGGTCACCCGCCCCGCAAGATCAGGCTGCGACAAATGCGGCAGGATCCCCCGCACCGAGATGCTCCCCGCCCCGACCACACCCATCCGCACCGAGTCCGCCATACAAGCCATCCTATGAATGAATGCCGCCCCATCGCGCTCAGCCGGTGAGTCCACACCAGTCACCCACGAACCGGAGCGGCTTGGGTGACCTCCACACTCTGGTCGGATAGGTTTCGGCGACATGAGCGATGTCGAGCATGTTGTTCTCATCCACGGGACCTGGGGTCGCGGGAGTCATTTCCATGAGGCCCGCGCAGCCTTCGAAGACCGTGGGTTTGTGGTTCACACGCCGACGTTGCGCCACCATGAGCTGTCTTTGGAGGAAGGCTCGGCGCAGATCGCGTCGCTCAGCCTGACGGACTATGCCGACGATCTGGTCGAGGTGTGTGAGGCGCTCGATTCGCCGCCGTTGATCCTCGGGCATTCGTTGGGTGGGTTGCTGGCGCAGCTCGTCGCGGCGCGGACCAAGCACGCCGGTCTGATTGGCGTATGCCCGGCGCCGGGGGCCGGGATCTTCGCCATGTACCCGTCGATGAGCCGTCTGTTCCTGAGCCACTACCTCCAGCCGCGGCCGTGGACCAAGCCGCTCCGGCCGACCTGGGACAAGTTCCACGTCGGCGGCCGGATCACGCAGACGGAGGAGGCCTCCCGCGCGCTCTTCGCGGACCTCGTCTGCGAATCAGGCCGCGCGTACTGCGAGATGGCCTTCCCCCAACTCGACCGCCGCAAGGCCTCGCGCGTCGACTACTCAGCGATCACCGGCCCGGTCCTGATCTTCGGCGGCGCCCAGGACCGCACCGTCGTACCAGCAGTCTGCCGCGCCACCGCCGCGAAGTACCGCAACGCCACCTACCAGGAACTCCTCCACGCCGACCACATGATCCTGTTCGGCGACATCCTCCAAACCACCATGAGCCACGTCGACAACTGGCTCGCCACCAACAAGCTCCGCTAGAGCGGGTCGGAGACGGCCAGGGGTGGGCCGCCGAACTCGAGCCAGTTGGCGCGGCCGATTGCCGCGAGCTCTTCGGGGTCCACCGGATGTGACAGCTTGCCGGCCTGCTCGAAGAACCGCTCGAGACCAGACGGCGTGGTGATGATCAGCAACCGTCCCACCGTGTCGCCGATGTTCTGGAAGGCATGCGGCACCCCACGTGGGCCGAAGGCCATGCCGCCCGTCGTGGCTCGCAGCATCTCGTCGCCGGCCTTGAACCGGAAGTCACCGTCGAGGACGTACCACACCTCGTCCTCACGAAGGTGCGTATGGGCCGCCGGCCCGTCGTACGCCGCTATCTCCAGCTCCAGCACCGTCAGCGAACCATTGGTCTGCAGCGTGTCCGCCAGGACTACAGCCGACCCCTTGATCGGAGTCGAGAGCCTCACCCCGTCGCTTGCCTGCACCGCAAAGGGCTTCATCGCATCTCCCCCTCTCGTGAACCCAGTAGGCCACTCTTCGGCGGCCGGGGACAAGGACTTCAGCCTTGAGGGTTGATACCGAGAGCTTCGAATCGGTCGGCTAGGTCATCGACCCACGCTTCCGGAGTGCGGTGGTCCGGCAGCGGTACGCCGGCCTCGCTCCGCCATAGGGCGTCCGCGAGCGCCGTACGCAGATGCCACGCCATCACCCGCTCGACCGACAGCTCTTGCGGGTAGTGACGCATGGTGGCCGTCAGCAACTCAACGCCTGGACCCGTCCCGGGAAAGACCCGCAGGTCGTACTCCGCATCAGCGAGACCCGCCGTCTCGAAATCCACCACCGCACGGAGCTTCCCGTGGTCCCACACCTGATTCCCGCCGTGCAGGTCGCCGTGCACCAGCACCTGCCGACCCGGCGTCGCGAGTACGTCGTCTGCCCAGTCGCACCAGCTGATCACGTCGGCGCGCTGATCCGGGCGAGCCCATTTCGGGAACTGCTCACGCAGTACGTCGGTCGTGGCCGGCTGCAACGATGCGGCGGGGAAATCACGTTCTGTTTGGTTGTGCAACTCGCCGAGGAACTCAGCGAGCTGCCGGCCGGCCTCGTCCCGGTCGATCGAGTCCACAACCTCGAACAAAGACTCGCCAGGCACCAGCGCAGTCGCCAACAACAGCGGATCGGTGCTGCTGGCAACCACCTCCGGCAGGTACGGAACTGTCGGCTTCAACGCTGCCAACACATCGATCTCGTGCGCCAAGCGCAGCGCCGCGGGCTGCGACCACGCGAACTTCACGACGTACTGCTCACCCACAACGGCGCTGGCAGACCACCACGTCGGGTCACCACCCACCGACTCCCGAACCACCACCGGGTATCCGCCGAGCCCAACCTCCTCCAACGCCTCCGCAACCGCCCCCGCCGACCCGTCCTCCAGCCATCTCACCTGACCGACACTATCGCCAGGCCATACTGATTTCACGACCTTTTGGAGGCGCTCCGATGACCGACACCCGCCTGCCCGGCATGACGGTCCAGCGCACGATTTCGTACTGGCGGATGCAGTCCCAGATGATGGGAACCCTCGACGTCGACCCGGCGACGAACTGCCTCGTACTCCGCGCTCCTTTCAGCTACATCGACGAGCTGGGCAGCATCGCCTCTAGCGACAGACTGATCGACGTCGCCTGGCCGGCCGGCTGGACCGTCGCAATCCGCGACAACAGGTCCGCCCTGATCGACGCAACCGGCCAGACGGTCGCCCGTGTAGGTGACGAGGTATCCCTCGGAGGAGGCTCCATCGCCACAGCCGCCGCAGACGTCACCTCCTCCTGCACCGGCCAAGACAGTGTGTTCGTGGCATCGGAACTCTCCCGCCTGTAGCCAGGCCCAGTGGACGCCCGCGCGATCCGGGGGACGGCGGAGGGGACAGGTCGGCCTAGCCCAGGCCGGGAGCGCCGTCAGGCCAGGCGGCGATGCAGACCTTGTTTCCGGCGCGGTCGGCGAGGATCCAGGCGCCTGGGGCCGTGGAATCATCGACGATCCGGCCACCGGCTGCCAGCGCTGCGGCGAGGCGCTGCTCAGCCTGTTCGCGGGCGACGGATACGTCGACGTGCATCGCGTGTCGGAGGGGCTTGTTCGGGTCAAGGTCCTGCATCCAGAACGTCGATCCGTGGCCGAGCGGGTCGACCCCGTTGTCGTAGTCCAATTCGTCGTACCCAAGAACCGCGCGCCAGAACCCGACATCAATCGCGTCAGGCTGAGCCGCCACAGCAAACGACACCTCCTGCGCCAGGCTCCGATCAGCCGTCGCACCATGCGCTCGAGCTGCCGCCGAGACCGCCCGCGCCACCTCAACATGCGCCTCCTCCAACTGAAAGACACCACGCGCCAACCGCACGGTGAGCTGGCGATCGGTCAAGGTCAGAATCACCTCGGCACCTGCAACCTGAGCTACCACCTCAGCCAACCGCGCCGCCTCAACCAGCGACGCCACCGGGAAGGCCGCCACCGCGCCGCCGTGCAGCACCACCCAATCGCCTCCACCCTCCGCAGCCAGAAACCGCTGCCACCCCTGCTCGCTCAAAGCCAACTCCCAACGTCTTCACGGCGTAACGGTGATCTCCAACGGCCGCGACAACACGAACCCCTCGTCGGTCACCAACAAGACAACCAGCTTCCACTCCCCCGGCGGAACCGCATACCCCAACTCAGGAACCACCGAGGCCGTACCAATCAAGACAGTTGCAGGCCGGCTCTGCTGAGGCTCAATCGGGAGTCCGCGGCGTCCCGCATTGCGCGGTCCTGCATACCGACCAACGACGTTGCCTGCGCGATCGGTCACCGTCGAGTGCAGGTCCCGCGCGGTCATCAACGTCTGCGTGTGATCGGCGCGATTCGTCACCAGCAGCTCTTCGGCCGCATGCCGTCCGGACCGAACCGACAACGGACGCACCGCCTCGACGTCGAGCCCGGCAGCGTCGGCAGGGACTCCCGGCAGCTGGAGCGCAGCCTCACTCGCCACCAACTCTCCGCCCGGAAAGGTCATCGCCCCAACCTGCAGATCCACCAGGTCGCCGTACTTCGCCTTCAGCGTGCCCGCAATCTCCGTCGCCCAGGCCGCCAACACGATCCGAAACCGCCGCTCGGACCGCCGCTCGGTGTGCGGATTCGGCCACACCACCAACGCCCCCGGCGACTCCTCACGCAACCGCAGCAGATCCACCCGCAGACTCTCCCAGCCCGCCACACCTCGACGATACCGACGATGAGCCCGGGATCGACGGTTCGGACTGCTGCACGATCCGGGGATTACGCCGTAAGGCGGTCTGCTTCGGCGAGGAGGAGGTTGCCGAAGGGCTGGAAGCCGATGGTGCAGGCGTAGACGCCGCTGAAGACCCGGTGGATGGTTCCCCATTCCCAGATGGCGGTGGCGTCCACGCCCGTACGAGAAGCCAGTCGCTCGGTCCGCGCCCGGAGATCATCGCCGAGGTCGGGATTGCATCGCACGATGGTGCCGAGATCGCACGCTGGTTCGGCCCGCAGTCCGGCTGGATCGATGAGCTTGTAGGTGCCGTCGCTCGCCTGCAAGGCGTTCATCTCGTGGACATCACCGTGGACCAGAACCGCGGACCGATCGTCGTGAGCAGCACGACGACGATCCATGCAATCCAGCGCATCCGCCACAGTGGCCGGCGAACACGGTCGTCCCGCCTGCTCCCACAGCTCCGGCAGCCGATCGGCGTACTGCTCGGCCAGCATCGCACCGGTTCGAAGGTCAACGTCGGCACCGATCGGACGCCACAAGCGAACCGCCACGTCGCACAGCAAGGTGTGGCGGCTGGCGGGATCGGCCACGACGTCGTACATCGGACTCCCCAGGCGCTCCATCAGAAGTGCTTGTCGATCCAGGTCTTCAGCCAACAGCCTGGCGCATCCCTCTCCATTCGCCAGGCGCATCACCGTGGCCTCGGGCCCGACGTCGCGACCCGGCACACCGATCTTGAGGACCGCCGGAGTCCCGTCAGCCAGCGTCACCTCGACGACCAGGGCGGCATGACCACCCGCGAAGCTCGACCCGATCGTCAGAGACCAGTCCTGGGCCAGCGAATCGACCAGGCCCGGCAGCTCGTCCAGCCAGGATTCGTTCCCGTCTGCCATGACCGTCTTGCGGACCTGGTCAGGAATGTCGAGGCTCATACCGCCAGCCTAGTTAGCGAAAGTCGCACCGAATCAAGGAGAGGTTGCAATTCATGGGCCGGAGGCAATCTCTGTGGATTTGATCGTGGCGTGAATGAGGTGCTGGTGCCACACTGACCTCATCCCGGGGGGACGGGGCGGGAGCGACGGACGGCAAGGCCGATGCCGTCGCGGATGGCGTGATCGCCATCGGAGCAAGGGGGCGGCATGGACAAGGTGCTGAAGGCATTGGGAGCCTATTCGGCAGTAGTCGGCGCTGTAGCGCTGGTGACCGGTACGGACAGTTGGAGCGGCAAGTTCACCGAGATCTTGTGGCTTCTGCTGAGCATGTACATCGCTTTGGTTCCGACCGGACTGATCGTGGCGGGCATCAGCAACCTGCCCAAACACGTGCTGGACGTGGATAAATGGAGCGACGGACAGACGATCTTCGCAGTGGGCGCAATCAACCTGAGCCTCGCCTTCATCATCCGCTACACCCTCCTGGACTCGAGCACCAGAACACCGAGCACGGCCTCGGCCATCGCAGGAGCAGTCCTCCTCGCCATTCCTTTCGTACTGCTCACCTTCAGAAGCCTGGGCACACCCGCAAAGGCGTAGTCCGTAGCGAGGCAATGTGAAAAACCTCCCCAGCCTGCTAAGGGCAATCGCAACAGGCGACCGACGATCCGCGACGGCATCCCTCGAGTCCACACCATCGCTGGTCACGGCACGCTTGGCGCGCCCCGATGAGTTGTTCATCGGCCAGTGCCACGCGCAACTCTACGAAGGCGACACTGCCCTTCACGCCGCAGCATTCGCGTACGACGTCCAGCTCGCCCGGGACCTGATCGCCCGCGGCGCCGACATCAGCGCCCGAAACCGACGCGGCGCACAACCCTTGCACGCCGCAACCAACGGCGTACCAGGATCAACGAACTGGAACCCAACGGCTCAGCAAGCCATCATCCAGTTCCTGATCGAAGCAGGCGCCGACCCGAACGCAACTGCCGCCGGCGGCGCCACTCCCCTACACCGAGCAGTCCGCAACCGATGCTCAGCCGCCGTCGATCAACTCCTCCGCGCAGGCGCCAACCCACACTTGCCAAACGACCACGGCTCAACCCCGTCCGACCTCGCCCACCGCACAACGGGCCGCGGCGGCACCGGTTCGGAGGAAGCGAAAGCCGAGCAGCAAATCATCATCGCCCTCCTCACCAAAGCCACAACCTGAGGCGCATCGTCAACGAAATCAATTGGACGCCTCTACCCTCCACGACCACCACGGAAACATTCCGTTTCGTACGGCGATCAGCGCGCGGCTGGAATAGCAGATGGGTACTTGAAAGCTACTTCCGCCCGATCGTTCGAAGGAGAACGAAATGTTCGCGATCATCGCCGCTGTCATCTTCGGCCTGGCACTCATTCTGGACTGGGCCGACGCCCGCGTAAGTGACGCATTCACGCCGCAGACACTGCTGATGGCCGGCCTCCTTTGCATCGCGCTCCACCTGGCCGGCGTCGGCGCAGGCCGCTGGGGCCGCCGCCGCTGACAGACCTACACCCGAAGGTCACAGTTGGATGCCAACCGGAGGCAAGACTGCCCGGACGCCGCCGTATGGGGTCTGTAATGACGACGTGAGCTGGTCAGCGCCCCCGGACCCCCGCGTGTTTCATGGCTTCTCCGACGCGCCCACCCACCGGATCCTCATCACCGTTGGGTGGTGCGCGTCGGGCCTCTTCGCAGTGCTCGGCTTCCTTGGCGTGATGATGCTGGGAGTTCCATCCGACCCCTGCGCCCCGGACGCGACCGGGTGCGGACCTGAACCCACAACCTTCGCCGCAGCCGGCGCGGCGCTCCTCGCGTTGGCCCTAGCCGCGGCCGGGTGGTCACTGTTCTGGCACGTCCGAGACAAGCGATACCGCTTCCAGCCTCCCCCGAACTGGCCACCCACCCCGCCCGACTGGCGACCACTCCCAGGCTGGAGCCCGCCCCCCACATTCCCAAAGGCCCCCGACGGTTGGACCTTCTGGCGCTAAACCCTTACGACCCATGCTGGATTGCCGTGGGCAATTCCCGGGGGCGGTACGCGTGTGTGAACGTTCTTGGGTGGGGTTGTCGGATTGTGGGTGGCGGGTTCGTGGATAGAGCAACCGGACCTGACAAGGTCCCAGACTCGAGGAGAACCACCATGAACGACCAGGCCGGGCGTACGACCAGAGCTTTCCGCTTCGGGGTAGTCGCGCCGATCCTTTCGGACCTGCCGGCGTGGCGAGACCAGGTGCGCCGCATCGCCGGCAGCGGTTACTCGACGTTGCTGATGCCCGACGTGCCTACGTGGCAGCCAGCACTGGGCCCCACGCTGGCGACCGCGGCCGCGCTCACTGACCTGCGGATCGGCTCGTGGGTCTATGCCGCTGCGCTGCGCGAACCGTGGAGCACAGCGTGGGAAGCCCACTCGCTCTCAGTACTCACAGAAGGCCGCTTCGAAATGGGCATCGGCGCCGGCCGACCCGGCATCGAAGTCGAACTGGGCCTGCCTGCAGTCTCGCCAGCTGAGCGTCGCGCCAGAATGCGCGACACCGTGGCTGCGCTGCGTACGTTTGACGGCCCCGATCTGCACACGCCGGTGGTCATGGCGGTGAGCGGACCGAAGTCGCAGGCTCTGGCCCTCGAGGTCGCCGACGCAGTCACGTTCGTGCTCTCGCCCGACGACGATCGGGTCGAAACCACGAAGCGGGTACGCGACTTCGCCGGCCGCACCGACATCGAACTCGCCCAGCATGTCGCCGCCGTCGGTGACGGTGTCGCTGCGTTCATGGCGCCGCCCACCCTCGACACCGCAGCGCTCCGCGCGGCCGACTCGCTCGTCATCCTTCCCAGTGACCCCGGCGCAGCCGCCGAAGAAATCCAACGCCGCCGCGAGGAGATCGGCCTGTCGTACTTCGTCATCGGCGCCGCCTTCGCCGACACCCTCGCCCCGGTCGTCGCCAAGCTGGCCGGCCAGTAGACGGCGTACGTCGCGCAGGTCGACCAGGCGACGGCGCTGTACCTGCCGTCGTCGAGCATGGTTCCCTGAAGCGGAGGTGATTGGTATGCGTTATCGGGAGGGTCCGGCGACGGCTTCACCAGACCTGCCGGTCGTTCGGGAGTGGGTCGAGCGCAATCCGGACACGGATGCCAGGCTCACGGAGACTGTCGAGCATGGCGGTGATCGCGTGGTCCTGATCATCAGCATCCCGGTTCACGAGGAGATGCTCCGCGCGCAGCGTGAGATTCCCCCGCTCGTACAGTTCCCCGAGTTGTTGCGCTTCAGGCGCTGGCAGCCGACCGAGCAGGAAGCCGTTGCTCGCAGTCCTTCGCCCGATTACCGACTCCCGGATGCAGCAAGTCCGACTTGGGTCACTGTGGAGAAGCCACGCGCCGACCTCCCGTGATGAAAGCGTCGAACAGCTCGCGGCTGGCGACCAGGGGCCTACGGCCGATGGCCTTTGGGAGTGGTCCTGCTGCCCAACGCTCCCTGGCTGGTGGCCGGCATCACGCACTCCGGCCTTGCGACCGACGGGGCGATCCGAGTCGTTGGGAGCGTGAGTCGCGTACGTCAATGGCTGGTGATGACGAGGGTTGGTGGAGGATGGACGACGCCTGGGAGTGCGGCGGTTTCGTAGACGTGGCGTAGGCCTGGGTGCCAGGCCAGGAGGCGGGTGCGGGATCCTGCGTCCAGGGCTATTACCAGCCAGCCCTCTTTGGCGAAGGCCAGCGCCGGTTGGGATTTGGCAGGGAGTTCGATGCCGGGGACGATCTCCAGGCGGCCGGTGTCGAGATCCAGCGTCGCGATGTCGAGGGGCGGGAGCGGGCGGCCTTCGATGTCGGAGTCGGGCGTGGGGTGGTCGAGGAGGAAGGCGAGCGTCTTGCCGTCGGGGCTGACGACGCCGCAGCAGGCGGGGCGTGGAAGCGGGAATACGGTGGTCTTACCGCCGGCGACGGCCCGGCGGTGCAGCATGCACGATGACGGGTCGTCGTGGCAGCCGCTGGTCCAGAAGACTTGGCCTGCCCCCGTCGCGAGCGGTGCCACATGTTGATCCAGCTTGGCCTGCAACCGACCGGTGCGTGCATCGACGAGCGCGAGCCACATCGGTGAGATTCCCGGATCGGGCTGCATCAGACCGACGACCGTGTCGCCCACGATGGCGGACGCGTAGAAGCCGAGCGGCAGCCGCACCCGCTGCCCGCCGGCGAGAGGAGCGATCGTTCCGTAGGGGTTGTTGATGTCGCTGGCAAAGGATGCGATCCACAGGCGATTGCCATCGGTCAGGGGAGACTCGGTAGGACCGAGTGGCCGGATGACACTCACATGGTGATCGACCCCGACGCGCAGCATGGCATACGGCGCCGCCTCCGCGCAGGAGCCGGTGGTCGCGTACGCCGTGATCGGATCGCCGGCCAGCACAGCGGCGTACTCGCCCGGCCGGACGACTTCGTCAGGCAAGGTCGTTGTCCGGCCGCTGTCGAAGTCGACCTGCCGTAGCCGGTCCCCGCCGAGCAGCGCCTGGATCCCGGTGTGCTCGGCCGAGGCCGTACTGGACACGATAGGCAGCGGTACGTCTGCTCCACACGCGCCGGGAGTTGTCGGCCACGGGTTCGCCGCCCGTCCGTCGGGGATGACGCTGTTCAGCTCGGACGGGGTGGTAGTCGGCGTATGTGCCGGACCCGTCGAGGCCCGAAGAACGATCAGGGTCAGCACAGCCAGCAGGATCAGGCCCCACCCGGCGATCCGGCGCCCACGTCTCGAAGCGCTCCCCACCTCGAGAAGCTCTTCCCGATCATGCTCCACACCACCATGAAATCACCGCACTCCTGGAAGCGCGCCAAGTCTGGGACGGCGCCGGCTCCCACTCAGGCAAGTGGTCGTCAGTGTCGGGGCCTATCGGTTAGCGTTCGTCCAGGGGAAAGTGTGGTGGGATGGACCGTCGCCGGACGAGCTCAGCGGTTGCCCGCCGGCTGACTGGACTGCTCGCAGCCGGTCTGCTGGTCGCTGCCGTGACCGGGCTCATCAAGCTCGGCGAGCCACATGTCCCGACACTCAGCCTGCTGGTGCTCTATCTGCTCGCGGTACTGCCCATCGCGATCTTCTGGGGTACGCCACTCGCCGTCGTCACGGCGGTGCTCAGCGTGTGGGCGTACGCGTACTTCTTCGTCAGCCCGCTGCACTCCCTCCTGCTTGCCGACGCCCAGAACGCGATCGGCTTGGGTGTGTTTCTCGTGACGGCGGTGGTCGTGGGCGAGCTTGCGGCTCGGCTACGGCGGGCGGCGCTGGAGGCCCAACGGCTGTCGAACGAACAATCCGCGCTCCGGCGGGTCGCCACTCAGGTGGCTCAAGGGGTGGCGCCCAGTGTCCTGTTCACAGCCGTGACCGAAGAGGTGGGGCGACTCTGCGACGCCGATCTCGCGCGGATGGAGCGGTACGAACCGGACGGGACGGTCACCGGTGTCGGGGCCTGGAGCCGGGTGCCCGCCCATCTGACCGTCGGCGAGCGGTTCGATCTCGACGGCCTGAGCATCGCCCGTGAGGTACGCCGCCGCGCCGGACCGATCCGGTTGGACAGCTTCGCCGGTGCGTCAGGCGCGATCGCGCAGGAGGCGCAGACCCTGGGAATCCGTTCCTCGATCGGCTGCCCGATCACCGTGGGCGGCCGGCTCTGGGGTGTCGTTGCCGCCTCGAAGACCAACGACGTACCGTTCCCGGCCGCGACCGAGGCACAGATCGCGGGCTTCACCGAGCTCGTCGCCACCGCGATCGAGAACGCGGAGGCCCGGGCCGAACTGATGGCATCCCGCGCCCGCGTGGTGGTCACCGCCGACCGGACGCGCCGCCAGATCGAGCGCAATCTGCATGACGGCGCACAGCAGCGGCTCGTCTCACTCGCGCTCCGGCTGCAGACAGCCCAGACGAAAGTGCCGCCTGAGTTGTCCGTGCTCAACGCGGAGCTGGACCAGGTCCATGGCGGACTGACCGACGCCTTGGACGAGCTCCGCGAGACGGCGCGCGGAATCCACCCGGCGATCCTCGCCGAGGGCGGCCTCAGTCCGGCACTGAAGTCACTGGGCCGCCGGTCGACGATCCCCATCCGCCTGACGCTCCGTGCGCAGCTGCGCCTGTCGGAGCGGCTCGAGGCGAGCGCCTACTACTTCGTGTCCGAGGCTCTGACCAACGCGGCGAAACACTCGCACGCTTCGCTGGTCGTGGTCACCACCGACATCACCGGCGACGCGCTCCGCGTCGAGATCCGCGACAACGGACAAGGCGGCGCGGACTTCAGCCGGGGCACCGGGCTGCTCGGCCTCCGCGACCGGGTGGAGGCACTAGGCGGCCGGCTGAACCTCGACAGTCCCCGCGGCGCCGGAACCACCTTGACCGCTGAGTTCCCGCTGACCGGCAGCTGACGTGCGCCGGAGCCAACGTTCGATTGCACAGAGAGTCGCGTTAGCTGGAATGCGCCGGGCCCCCCGTCGCGTGATTCTGGAGCCATGGGGTTGCGCTGCTTCATCGTCGACGACAGCACTGACTTCCTGGACGCCGCCAGGTCCCGCCTCGAAAGTGACGGGGTCACCGTGGTCGGAGTCGCCTCGACGATCGACGAGGCGCTGGCGCGACTGGACCGCGCCGAGCCCGACGTCGTACTCGTCGACGTGAACCTCGGCAGCGAGAGCGGCCTCGACCTGGCCCGGCGGATCCAGACCGAGACGAATGTGGACCCCGCGCAGGTCATTCTGATCTCCACCCACGCGGCGGAGGACCTGATCGATCTGGTCGAGAGCGTGCCGGCCGCGGCTCTGCTGTCCAAGACAGCGTTGTCAGGTGTCACTCTTCGCCGGATCCTCGACGACGGGTAGGTCTACCGTGGGGTGATGACGATCGACTCGGCCGTCGATGGCGGTGCGACACGCACCCGCGTTCTCCTGGCCGAGGACGACGTACTCCTGCGCCAGGGGCTGGCCAGCCTCCTCGAGCAGGCGGGGTTCGAGGTCGTCGGGCAGACCGGCGACAGTGTGTGGATCCTCCCGCTGGTGCGGGACCTTTCGCCCGACCTGGTTGTGGTGGACATCCGGATGCCACCGACGCACAGCACCGAAGGGCTGGACGCCGCCCGGGAGATTCGGCGCGACTTCCCGGCCACCGGGATCCTTGTCCTGTCGGCCCACGCCGAGGTCGAGCACGCCATGGAGCTGCTCGCGTCCGGCCAGCGGATCGGCTACCTCCTCAAGAGCCGGGTGACGGATGTGGGCGACTTCATCGAGACGATGGAGCGGATCCTCAGAGGCGGCTCGGTGATGGACCCTGCCCTGGTCCAGGAACTGGTCAACGCCCGCCGGGATGGCGACCCGCTCGCCGAGCTCAGTCCACGAGAGCACGAAGTGCTCGCACTGATGGCCGAGGGTCGCTCCAACTCGGGCATCGCACGCCGGCTGTGGGTGACCGAAGCGACTGTGGAGAAGCATGTCCGGCATGTCTTCGCCAAGCTGCGCCTCCCCGAGACCAGCGACGACCATCGCCGGGTGCTGGCTGTGGTCCGGTATCTCGACGCCCACTGAGTACCGGTCAGCCAGCCACCAGGATTCCGGTTAGCGGGTAGCCCGTCTGGACGCTGGCCTTGCTGACGCCCGCCCTCCGATAGCGGATCGTAGTGACGAGATCAGCGGCCTGGGGAACGACCAGAGGGACCGATCGCGATGTTCACGACAAGGCCCCGGCCCGGAGCCGACTGGTGGCGGACCGCCGTCATCTACCAGGTCTACCTGCGCAGCTTCCACGACTCCGACGGCGACGGTGTCGGTGATCTGGCCGGCGTCCGCGCGAAGCTGCCGTACCTGCGGGCCCTGGGAGTGGACGGCATCTGGCTCAACCCGTTCTACCCCTCACCGCAGCACGACCACGGGTACGACGTCTCCGACTACTTCTCGGTCGATCCCCGCTACGGCACGCTCGACGGTTTCGACCGTCTGGTTCAGGACGCGCACCGGCATGACATCAAGGTCCTCATCGACCTTGTCCCGAACCACTGCTCGACCGAGCATCCCTGGTTCACCGCGGCGCTGGCCGCGGGCCCGGGGAGCCCTGAGCGCGAGCGGTTCCACTTCGCCGACGGCCGGGGCGAGGAACCGCCCAACAACTGGCGCTCCGTCTTCGGCGGCCCGGCCTGGCAACAGGTTCCCGACGGCCAGTGGTACCTGCACAGCTTCGCGCCGGAGCAGGCCGACTTCAACTGGCGCCACCCGGACGTGGCGGCGTACTTCGAGCAGGTACTGCGATTCTGGCTCGAGCGCGGTGTCGACGGCGTCCGCATCGACGTAGCGCACGGGTTGCACAAGGCGGTCGGACTGCCGGACCACGGGCAGGCGATCGACGACGAACTCACCGGCGACCCGCTCAACCCGCACGCATGGAACCAGCCCGAGGTGCACGACGTCTGGCGCCGGTGGCGGCAGATCGCCGATGGATACTCGGCCTTCACCGGCCGCGAACGCGTGCTGATCGGTGAGGTCGGCGTACTGGACACCCGGCAACTCGCGCTGTACCAGCGGCCGGACGAACTGCATCAAACCTTCTACTTCGAGTTCCTCCGCGCGCACTGGGACGCGCAGATTCTCTCCGACGTCGTCGACCGCGGGCTGGGAACGATCCAGGACGCCGGCTCCTCGGTCGCCTGGGTGCTGAACAACCACGACATGCCGAGATCCGTCACCCGCTACGGCGGTGGGGCCCCAGGCTCACACGCCGGGGACGTCGATCTCGGGACCGCACGTGCGCGGGCGAGTGCGCTGCTGATGCTCGCGCTGCCGGGAGCGGCGTACCTCTATCAAGGCGAGGAGCTCGGTCTGCCCGAGGTCACGGATCTGCCGGACAGTGTGCTGACCGATCCGATGTTCCACCGCAGCAACGGGGCACGGCGGGGCCGGGACGGCTGCCGGATTCCCTTGCCCTGGTCGGCCGGCCAGGACGCTTTCGGCTTCTCCTGGTCAGATCCCTGGTTGCCGCAGCCTGACTGGTTCGCCACGCATGCTGTGGACCATCAGCTGGGCTGGGGCGAATCGATGCTGCATCTGTACCGCGAGGCACTCGGCGTACGCCGGCGGCTTCCGGCACTGGCTTCGAACGACTTCGATTGGCTGGCGACCGAACCCGGCGTACTGGCCTTCACCCGCGGCGACGGATTCTGCTGCGTCGTCAACTGCTCGTCGAGAGTGGTCGCTCTGCCGGTCGACGGCGAACTACTGCTCGCGAGTCACCAGGAAGCGGGCGACAAACTCTCGCCCAACAGCGCGGCGTGGTACCTGCTGTCGTCGCCGATCCCCACCTAGCCGGCGGGCCTGGCGTCTTGAGAACCCCTCCAACACCTCGGCGCCAGGCCCGCCCTTCCAAGGAGTACCGATGCGACAGATTCGGATAGCCAAGGTCATTCGCAGAAAAGACAGACGGTACGACGACGACGCTGTGCTCCCGCTCGACCCCAGGGACCCGGACATCGTCCGCGCCAAGCAAGCACACGGCCGACCGAGGGATCAGCCGCCGTTGAGGGGGTCGTAGGCGGGGGCGAAGCGGAAGCGGTCGAAGTCGCCCCAGTTGAGGGTGACCTTGCCGAGGTTCCTGATCGCGGTGCTGGTGCCGTTCGCGTGGCCGACGGCGTAGACGTAGTAGCTGCCGTTGTCGTGGTCCTGCGCGAGGACGGTCGAGCCGCTTCCGCACGGGGCCGCGGTCATCTTCTCGAATCTCTGCCAGCTCGTCGTGCGGACCGGCGTCGCCACCGGCTTGAGCGGGCTGGTGGTCGGGATCTTCAGCGTGTACAGGCCGCCGGCCCGGTTGTTCACGAGGAACAGGTCGTACGTGGCCGTCGTGGCGATCAGTGCGAACGCCTTCATCGTGTTGAGTCCGCCGACGTACCCGGTGTTGCGGAAGCCCGTACCGAGGTCGGTCCAGCGCCCGAACCGGCCGGACGTGTCCTGCGCGTACAGCGTCGTACGCGACGGCTTGCTCGCGGCCGAGGCTTTGTAGCGCGCCTGGACGAGGAAACGCTTCCCGCTCCAGCCACCGCCGTACTTCTTCAGCACGTTCGATCCCCGCACCAGCGAACCGTCGGAACGGACGATGGCCGAGCTGTCGTACAGGTACCCGCCGATGACCAGCTTCCCGACCCGGGCCGTCCGGCCGCCCGTCATCGGAGTCTCCGAGAATGTGGTCGGCGTGCTGCCGATACCGAAGGGCGACTGGTAGATGTTCGGCGTGCTGACCACCACGCCTTCGGCCGGTGGTGCGGTCGCGGTGACGACCTCGCGGTTCTGGCCCCAGGTCTGGTTGAAGGAGCCGACCACGAGCGCGCAGGCCGCGGCCACCTCGGCGGCGGCGGTGTACGCGGTTGGCACGGTCGGGGCGGCCTGGGCCGGTTGGAGTACCGGCCCGAGGGTCAGCGCCAGGCCGGCCGCACTCGCCACGGCGATCGTCCTGCGGAGCATTCTGTTGTCCTCTCGGAGGGCTTAATCGCCGTTGGCGACGTCATAAGGAGCGATTGGGACCCAACGGAAGTACACCGGATCGTCGAACGTCCCGGTCCTCCCCGCGGAGAGCGCGGGGGTGAATGCCCTGTTTTAGAAGGGGAGTTTGGGTTGGGGTGGGGCGTGGGTCGGGTCTACGCCGTCGAAGAGGCTGCTGACTGATTCGCCGTCGTGGATTCGTTTGATGGCTTCGGCGAAGAGGCCGGCTACCGAGGTGACCTGTAGCTCGGGGAAGCCGTCGGGGCGGGGGACGGTGTCGGTGCTGATGACCTCGGTGATGGAGGGGTGGGAGCGGAGACGCTCCACGGCGGGGCCGGCGAAGAGGCCGTGGGTGCAGGCGACGGCTGCTTGGGTGCAGCCTCGGTCTTTGAGGCGGTCGAGGAGTTCGATGATGGAGCCGCCGGTGGCGATCTCGTCGTCGAGGATGATCGCGCGTTTGCCGGCTACGTCGCCGACGATGGCGTCGATCACGACCCGGTCGTCGGCCAGGCGCTGCTTGCTGCCGGCGGCGACGGGTGTGCCTAACAACCGGGCGAACTGGGTCGCGGTTTTGGCATTGCCCAGGTCGGGGCTGACGACGACGGTGTCGTTCAGGTCGCGGCCGCGGAAGTGGTCGGCGAGTACGCCGATCGCGGTCAGGTGGTCGACCGGTACGGAGAAGAACCCGTGGACCTGCGGCGCATGCAGCGCCATCGTCAGGACTCGATGAGCGCCGGCCGTCGTCAGCATGTCCGCGACGAGGCGGCCGCCGATCGAGATGCGGGACGAGTCCTTCTTGTCGGAGCGTGCGTACGCGTAGTGCGGGATGACCGCCGTGATCTGCTGGGCCGACGCGCCGCGAGCGGCGTCGATCATCAGCAGGAGCTCCATCAGGTGCTCCTGCGTCGGCGGCACCAGTGGTTGCACGATGTACACGTCTCGCTGCCGACAGTTCGCCTGGAGTTGGACCTGCAGGCAGTCGTTGCTGAAACGATGGATCTCGACCGGTGAAAGCGGTACGCCGAGATCACTACAGATCTGGTCCGCCAACTCGGTATGGGCATTTCCGCTGAACACGACGATCTCTCGCACGGCTCTCCCCGAACGCTGCAACCCGACATCGGCAGCCTACCTGGCGCATCCGAGCCGTTAGTGCCGAGGGCGTCGGGCAGCGACGGCATCGAGCGGAAAGCTCAACACTTCGCGGGTCTCGTGACGTATATGGGACAAGCGGGCATCAGCTCATCGGCCGGCCCGACGCGACACTGAGATCCACCGGGCCGGCCGCTACCGATTCAGCTGACCAGACGCGCGAGGATTGTCGCAGCCATGCGGCAGTCCTCCGCGGATGCGTCGAGATGCGTCACGATCCGGAGCTGAGTGGCGCCGACGCCGCCGACCAGTACGCCGGCCTCCCTCGCGCCAGCCACCACCTCGGCGACCGTGCGTCCGGTACTCGCCAGGTCGGCGACCACGATATTCGTGTCGACCTGGTCCGGCTTGACCGAGCCGGGCGCAGCATCCGCTAACACTTCGGCGATCGCGCGAGCATTTGCGTGGTCGGAGGCGAGCCGCTCGACGTTGTGCGCAACGGCGTACAGCCCGGCCGCGGCGAGCACACCCGCCTGCCGCCAACCACCGCCGAGACGCTTGCGCCAGATCCGCGCCTCGCGGATGAGCTCCGTCGAGCCGACCAACACCGAGCCGACGGGAGCGCCGAGGCCCTTGGACAGGCACACGCTCGCCGCCGCAGCCCGCGAGGCATAGGCCGCGACCGGCACACCCGACGCCACAGAGGCGTTCCACAGCCGGGCGCCGTCCAGGTGCAGCGGGATGTCCCGAGCATCGAGCTCGTCGGCAAGAGCGTCGTACCCGTGCTGGATCGCGCCGCCGCCGAAGTTGTGCGTGTTCTCGACCGAGACCGCCGACGTGGTGACGAAGTACGGCCCGAGGTCGGGCGCGATCAGCGCGCGGATCTGCTCGAGGTCGATCTGCCCGGCCGGCGCACTCCAGGTCCGCGTGGTGACGCCGCTGGCGGCCGCGTGCGAGCCGAGCTCGGCGCGGACGATGTGCGCGTTCGCCTCGCAGAGCACCTCGCCGCCACGCGGCACCAACGCCCGTACGCCGAGCACGTTCGCGAGCGATCCGGTGACTGTGAACAGCCCGGCCTCGTGCCCGAGCAGCCCCGCGACGTGCTCCTCCAAGGCGTTGACGGTCGGATCCTCGCCGTACACGTCATCGCCGACGGGCGCCGACGTCATCGCGGCCAGCATCTCCGCCGACGGACGGGTGACGGTGTCCGAGCGAAGATCGATCATGCCTGCGCGCCCCGCAGCCGCTCCGCGACCAGGAAGGCGAGCTCCAGCGACTGGTGCCGGTTCAGCCGCGGGTCGCAAGCCGTCTCGTACCGGTTCACGAGGTCCTCCGCGACCAGCTCCTCACCGCCGCCGAGACACTCGGTGACGTCGTCGCCGGTCAGCTCCATGTGTACGCCGCCCGGCCACGTCCCGACCTGCTCGTGCGCGTCGAAGAAGCCCTGCACCTCGTCCATCACGTCGTCGAAGTTGCGGGTCTTGTACCCGTTCGGCGTCTCGTAGGTGTTGCCGTGCATCGGGTCGGACACCCACGCGATCGGCGAGCCGTGATCGCGCACGGCCTCGAGCAAGGGCGGCAACGCCTCGCGGATCTTGCCCGCACCCATCCGCGTGATGAACGTCAGCCGACCCTCGATCCCCTTCGGGTTCAGCTTGTCGATCAACGCCCGGATGTACTCCGGAGTCGTGGTCGGCCCGATCTTGACGCCGAGCGGGTTCGACAGCGAAGCGAGGAACTCGACGTGCGCGCCGTCCAGCTGACGGGTCCGCTCCCCCACCCAGAGCAGGTGGCCGGACACGTCGTACGGCTGCTCGGTCCGCGAGTCGATCCGGGTCAGGGCGTGTTCGTACTCGAGGATGAGCGCCTCGTGCGAGGCGTAGAAGTCGACGGTCTTGAACTCGTCAGCCGTCGCGCCGCAGGCCCGCATGAACGCCAGCGCCCGCTCGATCTCGGACGCCAGCTGCTCGTACCGGCGGCCGACCGGCGACGACTTCACGAAGTCCGTGTTCCAGGCGTGCACCTGGTGCAGGTCGGCGTACCCACCCGTCGTGAACGCGCGGGTCAGGTTCAGCGTCGCGGCGGCCGCGTTGTAGACACCGCGCAGCCGGTTCGGGTCCGGGATGCGCGACTCGGGCGTGAAGTCGAAGCCGTTGACGGCGTCACCGCGGTACGACGGCAGTGTGACGCCGTCCCGCGTCTCCTCGCCGGAGCTCCGCGGCTTCGCGTACTGCCCGGCGATCCGGCCGATCTTCACCACCGGCACGCTCGCGGCGTACTGCAGGACGACCGACATCTGCAGGAGGACCCGAAGCTTGGCCCGGATGTTCTCCGCGGTCACGCCGGCGAACGTCTCGGCGCAGTCGCCGCCCTGCAGGATGAACGCCTCGCCGCGGGCGACCGCACCGATCTTCGTGGTCAGGTCGTCGCACTCACCGGCGAACACCAGCGGCGGCAGCGTCCGGAGCTCGGCCATCACCTGGTCCAGCACGGCTCCGTCCGGCCATTCCGGCTGCTGCAGCGGCTTCAGCCCTCGCAGCTCGTCCAGACTCGGAACCCCCGGCACTTCCCCTGCCGTCAACGTCGCGAATTGCATGGGGCCAACTCTAGGCCAGAGCCCAGAACCGACCGTGACCGTCTCAGGTCAATGAGCCCGGATCAGACGGTACGTCGACCGCGTGCTCGCGGAGCGCCGTGAGCGGGATCGTGTCGAGCGTACGGGCGTGGGTGGAGGCGAGTACGACGGGAGACGCGGCGCCGGCGTGGTACGCCTGCAGCCAGCGGGCGGCGACCACGCACCAGCGGTCCCCCGGCTCGAGACCCTGAAAGTTGTACTCGGGGCGGGGTGTGATCAAGTCGTTCCCGACCGAGGCCTGGTGGGCGAGGAAGTCCGCGGTCATCACCGCGCAGACGGTGTGGCTGCCGAGGTCTTCGGGGCCGCTCGTGCAGCAGCCGTCGCGGTAGAAGCCGGTGACCGGATCGGTCCCGCACTCCTCCAGCGGTCCGCCCAGCACGTTCAGGTCGCTGTCCATGGCGACATCCTCGCCCGGGACCGGCCCGGAACCGCGTCAGCTCGCCTTGGTGTCGCCGAGTCGCAGGTGCTCGTCGACCGATTCGCCGGCCTTGATCAGCTCCTTGGCCTTGTCGGCGTACATGTCGACGTACTCCTGACCGGACAGCTCCATCAGCGCGTACATGATCTCGTCGGTGACCGAGCGCAGGACGAAGCGGTCCCGCTCCATGCCCTCGTAGCGGGAGAAGTCCAGCGGCTTGCCGAACGCGACGCCCGGACGGACCAGGCGCGGCAGCGGCCGGCCCTTCTCGCGGTAGAAGAAGTTCGGCCGGATCTTGCCCGGCGGCTGCAGCTTCTCGGTGTCGATCATCGCGACCGGGATCACCGGGACGCCGGCCACGATCGCCATCCGCGCGACGCCGGTCTTGCCCTTGTACAGCCGGCCGTCAGGCGAGCGGGTGCCCTCGGGGTAGATCCCGAACAGGCCGCCCTCCTCGAGGATCCTCAGCCCGGTGTTCAGCGCGGCCAGCGAGGCGCGCCCGCCGGACCGGTCGATCGGGATCTGGCCCACCGACCGGAAGAACGTGGCAACCAGCTTGCCTTTCAGGCCCGGACCGGTGAAGTACTCCGATTTGGCCGGGAAGACGATCTGCCGCGGTACCGAGACCGGCAGGAAGATCGAGTCGCAGAAGGCCAGGTGGTTGCTGACCAGCAGCGCCGGACCGTCGGTCGGCACGTGCTCGAGCCCGGTCACCTTGGGCCGGAAGAGCAGCTTGATCAATGGGGCGACCAGGAACCGTCTCAGGAACAGGTACAGCATTCGCCTCGACCTCCGTCACTCGCCCGACACACGGACACTACGTTCCAGCTTCCCCCTCAGGCAATGTCACCGCCAGGAATGTGGGTGTTGCTCACCGTGTTGTCACCTGGATGCAGACTGGATGCAGCCCAGATGCGACGATTGAGGTGCGCTCCGGCCGTCCTCGGCTGGGGCGTCTGTGAGGAACGGAACGGCGAGGAGTCGAGCGTGCCAGTGCAAGCCCACGCGGAGGAGTTTCGCAGTCCCGGAAGCGGGGCGAACGCGGCCGTCGGAGTCCTGCTCAGCCACGGGTTCACCGGTTCGCCGAAGTCGATGCTGCCCTTCGCGGAACATCTCGCCGCCCAGGGGTACGGCGTCGCCGTACCGCGGCTGCCCGGTCACGGGACCAGCTGGCAGGAGATGAACAAGACCGGCTGGCCCGACTGGTACGCCGTACTCGACAACGAGCTGATGCGCCTGCGCAAGGAGCACGACCAGGTCTTCCTCGTCGGACTGTCGATGGGCGGCTGCCTCGTCCTGCGGCTGGCCGAGCAGCACGGGACGGATGTTTCCGGTCTGGTCCTGATCAACCCGTCTGTGCGCACCGACGACAAGCGGCTGGTGCTGCTGCCGGTGCTGGCCAAGCTGCTGCCGTCGTTCCCCGGTATCTCGAACGACATCAAGAAACCGGACGTCGACGAGGGCGCGTACGACAAGATGCCGCTGCGCGCGCTGCATTCGCTGTCGCAGCTGTGGAAGCTCACTCGCAATGATTTGGCCGAAGTCACGCAGCCGGTGCTGCTGTTCCGCAGTACTGTCGATCATGTGGTGGAGCCGAGCTCGGGGCGGACGGTGCTGGCCTCGATCTCGTCCCGCGACGTGACCGAGACCCTGCTCGAGGACAGCTATCACGTGGCAACCCTGGACAACGACGCAGCGCGGATCTTCGCGGACTCATCAGCCTTCATCAAGCGGCTGAGCGGTACCACCGATGCGTGACAACGGACTGACCGCGGCGTCGTACGCGTCACTCGGGGGGATCGACCCGTTGGTCGCCCAGCCGGTGCTGGACGCGCTCGCCGCGGCCGGGATCGCGGCGTACTGCGAGAACCAGAGCGAGGCCCGGACGCCGGAGGAGGCCGAGGAACCGGTCCGCATTCCGGTCGGGTACGACGAGATTTTCGTCGACGCCGAGGCGGTGGACAAGGCCCGCCCGGTGATCGATCGCAGTACCGAGGACGCGGAGTGGGAGTCGCTGGTCCAGCAGTTCAGCCAGCCGTCCGCGCCGGGCCATGACGGCGGCGAGGACCCGGTCCCGCGGTGGCCGGCGAGCGAGGACGTCGACGACAAGTACGAGCCGCTGATCGACGTGCCGACCGGGTTGACCGTCTCGGAGACGTCGGAAGACGACGAGGACGAGAAGCCGGTCCGCAAGGCCGACGATCCGCACGACCACTTCGTCCCGCCGGACCCGCCGCGCGGTCCGCGGCTCGACTGGATCACCCGGCTCGCCTGGCTCGGGCTGCTCGGCGGTCCGCTGCTGCTGATCGCGGCCGCCGTCCTCGACTTCGGCACCGGCCGGATCACCACGCTCGCGGTCGCCGGCTTCATCGGCGGCTTCCTGACCCTGGTCTTCCGGATGAAGGACCGCCTTCCACCTGGTGACGGGGGCGACGACGGGGCGGTCGTCTGAGCTAGCATGCGGATCGTCGGACAATCCGACGAATCGCGAGGGAGGGCACCCGTGCAGGTCACCGAGACGGTCGAGATCACCGGCCACCTGATGGACTCCGGGCTGCTGTCCCGCGTCCTCGACGACATCCGCGGGTACGGCGGTGAGTACACGCTGGACAAGTTCGACCTCGGCTACGACAAGGACGACCCGTCCACGGTCCGGATGACGGTCGGCGCGGACGACGAGGAGTCGCTGCAGCGGCTGCTGATGCGGATCCAGACCAAGGGCGCCAACCTGGTCGACCCCGGTACGCCGGAGATCTCCGAGGTCTCGCAGGACGGCGTGTTCCCGGACGGGTTCTACTCGACCACGAACCTGCCGACCAGCGTGCGGCTCGGCGGCCACTGGGTGCCGGTGCAGAACCCGGAAATGGACTGCGGTCTGCTCGTCGAGGGCGACCCTTACGACTCCGTGCGGACCATTCCGATGTCCGACGTCCGCGCCGGGATGAAGATCATCACCAGCGCGCAGGGCGTGCGGGTCACTCCCCCGATCGTGGTGAACACCGACGAGGGGTTCGGCTTCATGGAGTCGGACGTGTCGTCGGAGAAGCCGCAGCGGGTCCTGGTCAAGCAGGTCGCGGACGGGATGCGTGAGGCGAAGGCCAACGGACAGAAGGTGCTGTGGGTCGGCGGTCCCGGCATCGTTCACACCGGCGCGGCGCCGGCGATGGTCGCGATCGTCGAGGCCGGGTACGTCGACGTACTGTTCGCCGGCAACGCGCTCGCGACGCACGACATCGAGTCCTCGCTGTACGGGACGTCGCTCGGGGTTGATCTTGCCCGCGGGCGGGGTGTGGAGCACGGGCACGAGCACCACATCCGTGCGATCAACACGATCCGGAAGGCCGGTTCGATCAAGGCCGCGGTCGATCAGGGCGTTCTCACCTCGGGCGTGATGCACGCGCTGGTGAAGACCGGCGGGAAGTTCGTGCTGGTCGGGTCGGTGCGCGACGACGGGCCGCTGCCGGACGTCTACACCGACGTACTCGAGGGGCAGCGCGCGATGCGGGCCGAGCTGGACGGGGTCGGGTACTGCCTGATGGCGGCGACGATGCTGCACTCGGTTGCCACCGGCAACATCCTGCCCGCGTCGATCCCGCTGACCTGCGTGGACATCAACCCGGCGACGGTGACCAAGCTCGCCGACCGCGGTTCGTCGCAGGCACGGGGCATCGTGACCGACGTCGGCCTGTTCATCGAGCACCTGGCCCGCGAGCTGTCACCGGAGTACGCCGACAGCAAGTGACCCCGTGCCGGGGTGAGACTGGCTGGGTGATTGAAGACTTCGAATCGTTCCTGCGCCGGTTCGAGGAGGCCAACACCGCCTTCGTCAACGGGGATCCGTCGTTGTGGCTGCCGCTGGTGTCGCACAGCGAACAGACCTCGATCTTCGGCGGCTTCGGCGGCCACGAGGTCGGCTTCTCGCAGATCGGGCCCCGGTACGAGTGGGCGTCGTCACAGTTCCGCGACACCGGCGCCAAGGTCGAGTTCGAGTACCTCGAGAAGCATGTCGGCGCAGACACGGCGTACACGGTCGCGATCGAGCGATGCACGGTCCACCACATCACTCAACCCGAGCCTGTTCCGCATGTGTTGAGGGCCACCATGGTGTTCCGCGCCGAGCACGGTGAGTGGAAAATCACCCACCGCCACGCGGACCCCCTCAACCCAAAGGCCTCCCCCTCCGGCCCGTGACGGTGTTGGATGGCGCCATGACCGAACTCGTGCACCTGGAAGTGGCCGATGGCGTCGCGACGATCACGCTGGACTCGCCGCAGAACAAGAACGCGTTGTCGCAGCAGCTGACGGGTGAGCTGTTGGAGCAGCTCGAGGCGGCGGGGGCGGATGATCTGGTGCGGGTGGTCGTGATTCGGTCGGCGCTGGATGTGTTCTGCTCGGGGGCCGATCTGTCCGAGGCGACGACCGTCGGGATGGGGGTCGGGGCGCAGCGGATGGTCGACGTACAGCGGGCGATCGTCGCGCACCCGAAGCCGGTGGTCGCGCGGGTGGCCGGGGCGGTGCGGGCCGGTGGGATCGGGATCGTTGCGGCCGCCGATATCAGCATCGCCGGGGAGAGCGCGACGTTCGCGTTGACCGAAGTACGGCTGGGGCTCGCGGCGGCGACGATTTCGCTGACCGTCATTCCGCGGCTGACCGACCGCGCGGCGGCGTACACGTTCCTCACCGGCAACGGGTTCGACGCACTGGAGGCGGCCCGGCTCGGGTTGCTCACGCTGACGGTGCCGGACGCCGACCTGGATGCGGCGGTCGACACAGTGCTCGACGGTCTGCTGAAGGGCGTCCCGCAGGGTATGCGCGAGACGAAGAAACTGCTCAACCGCGACCTCCTCGCCAACATCGATGCCAACGGCAAGGACCTCGCCGAGCTCTCGGCGTCCCTCTTCGGCTCCCCCGTGGCCCAGGACGCGATGCGCGCTTTCCTCAACCGCAAGAAGAGCTGATCCGTTTGCCTGCTGCGGTGAGTTCGACCAGTAGCGGGAGGTGGTCGGTGGCCGCCGCCAAGTCTTCGTGGGTGGCGGGGACGTGGCGGAGGCGGGCGGTCAGCTGAGGGGAGAGTTGGGCCGCGTCGATCCGCTTGTGCGGCGTTGCCGAATTGAACGTCGGGCCCGCGTCGAGGTCGAGCAGGCCCTCCTCGGCAAGGCGTTTCCAGACGGGACCGTCGGGCTCCTCGTTGATATCGCCCGCGAGCAGGTAGGGCGCGTCGAAGGAGCGGCAGAGCGTGAGGACTTGCGCGACTTCGTGGACTCGGCCGCGGGGGTGCAGGCCGAGGTGGCAGACGACGACGGCCACGCGGGTCGTGCCTAGGACGAGTACGCCGCCGACGGCGCCGCCAGGGAGTTGGGTGGCGATGAAGTTCAGGCGGCGCCGGACGAACGGGCGCCAGATGCGACGGCCGCGGATGCCTGTCAGGTTGATGCCGTCGGCAACGAAGATCGCGTTGCGGGCCGACGCCGCGACGTACCGCAGGTCGAAGGTTGCCGCCATCGCGCGTCGCTTGCGCCGGGTACCGAACCAGGTCGGCGCCTCCTGCACCAGCATCACGTCCGGCGCGCACGCCTTCACCACCCGGGCGAGCGCCGTACGGTCGTCGCCCCAGCGGTGCACGTTGTACGACAGCACCCGCAGCACCGCCTTTGCAGGCGGCCTGTCGCTCATGCCTCGTTGTCGCCGTTCACGTCAGCCGGGTGCAGCTCGGTCTCGGTCGCTGCGGCGCGCATTCCGGTACGCCGGGCGGCCGACTTCCGGGCGGCCCGCTCCAAGCGGGTCGAGCGTCCGCGCGCGGCGGCCGTCTTCGCGGTGACCGCGGTCGTCTTGACGCGGACCCGACGCAACCAGGTCGCCTCCTCGCGAGCCAAGTCAGCCGCGCCGACCAGGCCGGCCTCCGGGCCGAGGACCGCGCGGACGATCCGGGCCTCCGGGCGGAAGCCGCGGCCGGTCAACGTGCGCTTGAACGCCTCGCGGGCCGGCGCCAGCAGCAACTCACCCGCGTCGGACACGCCGCCGCCGATGACGAACGTGCCGGGGTCGAGCGCGGCCGCCAGGTTCGCGAGGCCGATGCCGAGCCAGCGGCCGACGTCCTCGAGCAGCTCGACCGCGACCGGATCGCCGTCCTTGGCCAGCTCGGTCACCATCGGGCCGTTGATCTTGCGCGGGTCGCCGCCGGCCGCACGCAGCAGGTTGTGCGCGACGGGTGAGCCGGATGTCGCCAGCTCGCGGGCCTCGCGGGTGAGCGCGTTACCGGACGCGTACTGCTCCCAGCAGCCGCGGTTGCCGCACTCGCAGCGGTGACCGCCCGGGACGACCTGCATGTGGCCGAACTCGCCGGCGATGCCGAACTTCCCGCGCTGCAGGGAGCCGTCGTTCAGGATCGCGCCGCCGATGCCGGTGCCGAGCGTGACGCAGACCAGGTGGCTCTCACCTTGTCCGCCGCCGAAGCGCCACTCGGACCAGGCCGCCGCGTTCGCGTCGTTCTCGACCACGACCGGCAGCCCGAGCCGGCGCTCGACCGCGTCCCGCAGCGGCTCGTGCCGCCAGGCGAGGTGCGGTGCGAACAAAACCGAGGACCGGGTCACGTCGACGAACCCGGCCGCGCCGATCCCGACCGCGATCACGTCGTGCCGCGACTCGAGGTCGTGCACGATCTCCGCGATCGCGTCCTCGGTCTCCTTCGGGTCCGTGGTCGGCGTGTCCCGCCGTACCCGGTCCAGGATGTTGGCCTCCGGGTCGACCACCCCGGCGGCGACCTTGGTCCCGCCGATATCGATCCCGATCGTCAAAGCCTGCGTCAGAGCCAAGGTTCGACCTTCCTCGCGGTACCCCCGACCCCCGCCGGTCCGCTCCCAGTATCCCAGATCACCGAGCGAGAGCCTGGACAGGAGCCGGTCGGCGGGCCAGGTCGGCGGCGCCGATGAGGCCGGCGTCGTTGCCCAGCAGCGCGAGGGTGAAGGTCGGATGGGGCCGGTTGGACTTGGCCGGGAGGACCTTCTCGAAGGCGATCTCGGCGGACTTCATCAGCAGGTCCCTCGCGGCACTCACGCCGCCGCCGATCACGATCAGCGTCGGGTCGAACATCGTCGCGAGGCTCGCCAGCCCTTCGCCGAGCCAGCGGCCCAGGTCCTCGAGCAGCTCCACCGCGCACGGGTCGCCGGCCATCGCCGCCTCGGTGATCATCGGCCCGGTCAGCTCCGCCGGGTCGGTGATCCCGCAAACGCTCAGCATCTGCGCCGCCGCGATCGAACCCGACTCCGCCTGAGCCCGCCCCTCACGCACCAGCGCCCGGCCGGACGCGTACTGCTCCAAGCAACCGCGCGATCCGCACCCGCACCGATGCCCGCCTGGTACGACGCGCATGTGGCCGAGCTCAGCTGCGACGCCGTGAGCGCCGCGAAGCATCTCGCCGTCGCTCACCACAGCGCCGCCGATGCCGGTGCCGACCGTGAGACAGAGCATGTGCTCGACGTCCTTCGCCGCGCCGAACGCGAACTCGCCCCAGGCCGCGGCGTTCGCGTCGTTCTCGACGACCACCGGGATGTTCAGCGTCTCCGAGACGCGCGCGCCGAGCGGCTCGCCCCGCCAGGCCAGGTTCGGCGCGAACAGCACGGTCGAGCGGTCCGACGAGACGAACCCGGCGGCACCGATCCCGACCGCCTCGATGTCGTGCCCGGCGATCAGCTCGGCCGCCGCGTCGCAGATCGCCGCCGCGGTCCCGTCGGCGGAGTCCGCCGGGGTGTCGCGGTGCGTGCGGGCCCCGATCGTGCCGTGCTCGTCGACCACGCCGGCCGCGATCTTCGTACCGCCGACATCGATGCCGATCGTCAGTCCCATGGTTCGGGGTCCTCACTCACGTCGATCCGGTCCACCTTGGTCGGGGCCGGTTCCTCCTCGGGCTGTGCGGAGCTCTTCGGCCGCGACGCTGCGTCCTCCCGCGACTGCCGGGCCGCGTCCGCGGCGGCCTCCAGCAGAGATCTCAACGAGCCCAGCAGATGCGCGGCCGCCGTCGACAGCTGCTCGATCGTCTCCGGGCTGGTGTTCCGCACCCGGTGGATCAGCTGGCACACCGGACACCACACGCAGTCGGGCCCCAGCTTGTGCTCGTGCTCCGCCGCTTCAGCAGATTCAGCAGCTTCAGCAGACGACTCGGCGGCCGGCTCGCGCCGCGGCGGAGCGTCCGTGGCCGCATGCTGCAGCACCGCGAACAGCTTGGCCGCCTCCTCGGCCACCGAGCCGACCGGGTCCTTGCTCACAAGCCCTCCCCGATCGCCGCCGTACGGCGAGCCAGCTGCTCGTGGTACTCCGCTGTCAGGCCCTGGGCCAGCTCCTGCGCAGACTCCAGCGGACCCGATCCGCTGGGCATCTCCGTCGGGGCGACAGGCCGCGCACTCTCCCGCGGCGCGAACCGCACCTGCAGCCGTCCGTCATCGAGCCGTGCACCTGCGACCACTCCACGCGCCAGCGCCGCCGGCAACGGCAGGACCCGCCGGTACGACCCGACGGTGATGATCAGCTCGTCACCGTGACGGGCCAGCTCCAGCTCGCTGGCCGATGCCAAGGGCAACGGCATCGTCAGCGTGTACGTCCGCCCGTCGGTGTCGATGTGCCGATCCACCCACAGCGACGTCTCATCCGTGGCACGGGCGAAGGGGTCGTCCCCGCCGTACATCTCGACGGCGAACGCGGCCAGCTCCTCGACGCCCACCGGCTCACAGACCCGGTACGGCGACTCCCAGATCGGCAGCGGCCGGAACGAGTCGGCGACCTCCTCCAGGATCCCCCGTTGTGCAGCAACCCACTGCCGCCGCCAGGTGTCCGCACCGGCAGCCGGGAAGACCCGGTTGGCCACGACGCCGTCCACGCGGTACCCGTACAGCGAGAGCCTCGTCAGCGACCGCCGCGCCTCGGCGACCACGACCGCCTCCGGCGTCAGCACCAGCCGCACCGAGGCGTCCGGGCCGGCCAGCAGCGTGCGGATGTCGGAGAGGTCGCTCTGCAGGCGGCGCAACGCGTCGAAGACGTTGTCGTCCGGGACCGGCAGGCTCGACCCGCGGCTCAGGAACGGCCGGAACGTGCGCATCATCTTGCGTTCGGCGTTGAAGATCCGGTCGAGGTACCAATTCAGCGCCTCGGGCAGCCCCAGCAGCCGGAGCGTCTCCGCGGTCGGCGCACAGTCGACGACGATCACGTCCCAGCGACCGGACCGGACGTGGTCGCGCACCTCGAGCAGGGCGAGCACCTCCGCGGCGCCGGGCAGCACGGTCAGCTCCTCGGCCTCGATCGGGTCGACCCCGACCATGTGCAGCACCGACCGCAGGTAGTTCTGGATGTCACCCCAGGACCGCTCGAACTTGCGCTGCGCGTCGATCTGCTGCACGAACAGCAGATCGTCGATCTCCGTCGGCTCCGGGCCGACCTCGGAGTCGAACGCGTCCGACAGCGAGTGCGCGGCATCCGTCGACAGCACCAGCGTCCGCAGCCCGCGCAGAGCGGCGAGCGTGGCAGTACCCGCGGCAGAGGTCGTCTTGCCGACCCCGCCTTTACCCGTATACAGCAGAACCCGAGTCACTGGATCAGGACTCGACGCGCTTCTTGAGGCCCTTGAGGGCGGTGTCGATGATGACCTTCTCGGCCTTCCGCTTGAGCATGCCGATCATCGGGATCGCCACGTCGACAGCCAGCCGGTACGTCACTTCGGTCCCCCCACCACCGTCAGGGCCCAGGTCCTTCAACACATAGGCGCCGTCCATACCCTTGACCATCTTCGCCTCGACCAGCGTCCAGGTCACCTCGTTGCGGGACCAGACGTAGGCCAGCGTGTACTCGTCCGAGATCGCGCCGGCGTCGACCTTGAAACGCACCTTGTTCGGCCGGCCGGCCTCGTCGGTGGACAGCACCTCGGTCTCCCGCATCGAATCGGCCCACTCCGGGTACGCCGCGAAGTCCGCGATCACCGCCATGATTTCTTTGGGGCTCGCGTTCACCTGGATGGTCGAGGTGGTCTGTTCCGCCATCGATTCACCTCTTCGCCGGTCGGTTCTCAGTGTCGGTCTCGGGGTCCTCAACGGAGACTATCGCGGGATCGGACGAGGTACGTCCTTCGCCCGCCGCGCGGCCCGCTTCGGCTTCGTCCTTGAACCGCCACAGGTGCTCCCGGTACGTCGCGACGTACCGCTCCTTGAGCCGTTCGAGGGCGCGGCCGCGGACCGGTCGGGCCGGGTCGACGCGGAGGTACCAGTGCACGACGACGCCGTCGCGGACCGGCTCCAGCCACCACTCCGCCGTACCGACGGCTGCTCCGGTGACGGCCCAGCGGACCCCCTCCGCGCCGCGTCGTTCGGACGGCGTCAGGGTCAGGTCCGGCCACCACTCGCGCCAGAGGGTGTCCGATCCGAGTCGCTCGGCGACGTAGGCTGGATCAGCAACGACCAGGTCGTCGCAACTGATGTCGAGCGTGGGCATGCCTTCGAACCTAGTTCCTTGGGTCACATAAAGGTGGCTACTTGTGGGTAGGTGACTGTAGCGTGCGCCGGAAGTCGACAATTCGTGACCGACTGAGGAGACGACGCGGATGCGTGAGTACACCGTTCCTGCTGTGACCGAGCCCGCCAGCGGGAGCCTGAGCGACCCGGTGTGGGCGAACGCGTCTTCCCATCCTGACACCGCGGTCTTCAGCCGCCGGGTAGCAGGTGGCGGCTGGCAGGACGTGACCGCCGCCGAGTTCGCCCAGCAGGTCATCGGCGTCGCGAAGGGCCTGATGGCGGCCGGCGTGAAGCCCGGCGAGCGAGTGGCCCTGCTCAGCCCGACGCGGTACGAGTGGACCCTGATCGACTATGCGATCTGGAGCATCGGCTCGGTCACCGTGCCGATCTACGAAACCTCCTCCCCGTCGCAGATCCAGTGGATCCTCACCGACTCCGAGGCGGTCGTCGCCGTCGTCGAGAACGCGACCCACGGCGCGGTCGTCGAGTCCGCCCGGGCCGAAGCACCCGCGCTACAAGAGGTCTGGCAGATCGAGGCCGGCGCCGTCGACCAGCTCACCGCGCTCGGCCAGGACATCAGTGACGCCGAGTTCGACAAGCGCCGCTCCGCGGTCACGGCCAACGACCTGGCCACGCTGATCTACACCTCCGGTACGACGGGACGCCCGAAGGGCTGCAAGATCAGCCACTCGAACTTCCTCGACGAGCTCGGTCCCGCGGTGAAGATCCTCGACGGCCTGTTCGACACCACCGGCGCGAGCACGCTGCTGTTCCTGCCGCTGGCGCACGTGTTCGCCCGGATCATCCAGGTCGGCTGCGTGATGAAGCGGGTCAAGGTCGGCCACAGCGCCGACGTGAAGAACCTGGTCGAGGACCTCGGTGCGTTCAAGCCGACGTTCATCCTGAGTGTGCCGCGGGTGTTCGAGAAGGTGTTCAACTCGGCCAGCCAGAAGGCGCACTCCGACGGCAAGGGCAAGATCTTCGACGCCGCCGCTGACACCGCGATCGCGTACTCGCAGGCGCAGGACAAGGGCGGTGCGTCGTTCGGGCTGAAGGCGAAGCACATGCTGTTCGACCGGCTCGTCTACGGCAAGCTGCGGGCGGTGCTCGGTGGCCAGGTGCAGTACGCCGTCTCCGGTGGGGCTCCCCTCGGCGACCGGCTCGGACACTTCTTCCGCGGGATCGGCGTACCGGTTCTCGAGGGCTACGGGCTCACCGAGACCACCGCTGCCGTTGCGGTGAATCTGCCTGACGACATCCGCATCGGTACCGTCGGCCGGCCGCTGCCCGGCGTGACGGTCGCGGTCGCGGAGGACGGTGAGCTGCTGTTCAAGGGCGGCCAGGTGATGCAGGGCTACTGGAAGAACGACGAGGCGACCGCGGCCGCGATCGACGCGGAGGGCTGGTTCCACACCGGCGATCTCGGTGAGTTCGACGTCGACGGGTTCATCAAGATCACCGGCCGGAAGAAGGAGATCCTGGTGACGGCCGGCGGCAAGAACGTCGCGCCGAGCATGCTCGAGGACCAGATCCGGCTGCACCCGCTGGTCAGCCAGTGCATGGTCGTCGGCGACGGCAAGCCGTTCATCGCCGCGCTGATCACGATCGACCCAGAGACGATCGTCCCCTGGGCGACCGAGCGCGGCAAGCCGACCGACCCGGCGGCGCTGACCCAGGACCCGGACCTGATCGCCGAGTTCCAGAAGGCGATCGACGAGGCCAACACCTCGGTCTCCCACGCCGAAGCAATCAAGAAGTTCTCGATCCTCCCGATCGACTGGACCCAGGAATCCGGCGAACTCTCCCTCAAACTCTCCCTCCGCCGCCACATCGTCATGGAGAAATACGGCACCGACGTCGAGGCCCTGTACGCGAAGTAGTCGTACGGCGGGATCAGCCATTTGGCTGATCCCGCCTCGAGCTTGTTGGGCGATGCCCGCCGGGTGGTCGTTCGGCGAAGCTCAATACATGACCACGAACAGGCCGATCGTCGAAGTCGGCAACCTGCGTAAGTCGTACGGCGGCCGCGCCGTCGTTGACGACCTGTCCTTCACCGTCGACGAGGGCGAGATCTTCGGGATCCTCGGCCCGAACGGCGCCGGCAAGACCACCACGGTCGAATGCGTCGAGGGACTGCGCGTTCCCGACAGCGGCCTGGTCCGCGTCGCCGGGCTCGACCCGGTCGCCGACCACGCGGCCGTCACCCAGGTGCTCGGTGCGCAGCTCCAGGAGAGCGAGCTGCAGGCCAAGCTCACCGTGCGCGAGGCCCTCGAGCTGTACGCCGCCCTGTACCCGAACCCGGCCGACTGGCGCCCGCTGGCCGAGCGGCTCGGCCTGACGGATCAGCTGACGTCGCGCTTCGGCGTCCTCAGCGGCGGCCAGAAGCAGCGGCTGTTCATCGCGCTCGCGCTGATCGGCAACCCGCGCGTCGTCGTACTCGACGAGCTGACCACCGGCCTCGACCCGCGTGCCCGTCGCGACACCTGGGAGGTCGTCGAGGATGTCCGCGCCCGCGGCGTCACCGTCCTCCTGGTCACACACTTCATGGAGGAGGCGCAGCGGTTGTGTGACCGGATCGCGGTCATCGACAAGGGCAAGATCACCGCGCTCGACACACCCCAAGGCCTGATCAGCCGTACGGCGGGATCGACCGTCATCTCCTTCACCCCGTCGGCTCCGCTCGACGACGTGGACCTGGCCGGGCTGCCCGCGCTCGCGTCCATCGAGCAGAAGGACGGCCGGATCACCCTCGGCGGCACCGACGAGACCGTGACCGCTGTCCTGTCGCTGCTCGCCCGCCACCGCATCACCGCCCACCAACTCCGCGTCACCGACGCCACCCTCGACGACGCCTTCCTTGATCTGACAGGAGCCAACTCATGAGCGCCATCGCCCCGACCGTTCGCAGCACCTCGCCGAGGGCCGCCGTACTGCGTGCCGAGGCCCGGCTGTTCCGCCGGGAGCCCGGGACCTTGTTCTGGATCCTCGGCTTCCCGCCGCTGCTGCTGGTGATCCTGGGAAGCATCCCGTCGTTCCGGAAGGCCGACGCCGGCCTCGGCGGGCTGCGGATCATCGACCTGTACGTGCCGATCCTCGTCCTGGTCGCGCTGATCGTGACCGGTCTGCAGACGATGCCGCCGATCATCACCGGCTACCGCGAGCGCGGCATCCTGCGCCGGATGTCGGCGACCCCGGTCAAGCCGTCCGCGCTGCTGACCGCCCAGATGGGGCTGAACGGGTCGGCCGCGATCGTGTCGGCGCTGGTGTGCCTGGCCTTCGGCCGGATCGCGTTCGATGTCCAGTTGCCGAAACAGGCTGCCGGCTATGCGCTGGCGCTGCTCCTCGCGGCGGCCGCGGCCTTCGCGCTCGGAGCGCTGGTGTCCGCGCTCGCCCGCACCGCGAAGATCGCCACCGCGATCGGCTCGGCAGTGTTCTTCCCGAGCATGTTCTGCGCGGGCGTCTGGCTGCCGGTGCAGTCCATGCCGCACGTACTGCGGACGATCGTCGAGCTGACTCCGTTCGGTGCCGCGGCTCGCGCACTCGGTCAGGCAGCGACCGGAGACTGGCCCTCCTGGTCCCACCTCGGCGTGCTGGCGGTCTGGGCAGTGCTCCTGTCCGCAGCCGCCGCCAAGTGGTTCCGCTGGGAATGATCGGTCAGTCATGCAAACTGGGACCGTGACCACGGCAGCAGGAGACGTCCTCGACCGGCGGCAGGAAGTCTTCCGCCGCTGGGCGCCGTACTTCCTGCTCGCCCTGGGCACCTTCCTGGCTTTGGTGACAGCCGGCCTGATCACGCCGTTCAACGACCAGCGCACCGTGGCCGCAGTGCTGGTGGGGTCTGCTCTGGTCGTCGAGCTGTGCTGGAGCCGGGTCGGCTGGAAGCAAACGGTTCCGAGCAAGCTGTCGGTCACGTACTACGTGCTGCGGTGGGCGATCGGCTTCGCGCTCACACTGCTGAACGGCTTCTTCGCCTTCTACGCCGCGGCCGGGTACTACGACGCCGACGAGAGGATCCCCGGGCGACGGGCCAGGCGGACCGCTCTGTTCGCCTGCTCCATCCCGATCTCCGCAGCTCAGGCCAGCGGCATCCCGGTCCACGACGTGGCTCGCTGGCTGGTGTTCGGGGGCCTGTTGATCGCGAACAACGCGCTGCTGACGGTCGCGAAGCACTTCGCCGACCAGGAGGAGGCGCGGTCGCGGGCCCGGGCCGCCACGATCGCCGAGCTCCAGCAGGCGCACGACGAGAACGCCGCATTACAAGCACAGCTTCTGGTCCAGGCCCGCGAGGCCGGCATCGCCGACGAACGCCGCCGGCTGGCCGCGGAGATCCACGACACGATCGCGCAGGGTCTGACCGGCATCATCGCCCAACTGCAGGTTGTCGCGAACACCTCCGACCCGGCGACGGTCAAGGACCATGTGGGCCTCGCGACCGACCTGGCCCGGCACAGCCTCGGCGAGGCGCGACGCTCGGTCCACAACCTCGCCCCGGTCGGCCTGTCGAACGACGGTCTCCCCGAAGCACTGCGGAAGATCGTCGAGCAGTGGTCCGGGCGCAGCGGCGTACGGGCCGAGTTCACCGTCACCGGGACACCGCAGCACCTGCACGGCGAGATCTCGGCGACGATCCTCCGCATCACCCAAGAGGCGCTGGCGAACGTCGCGAAACACGCGGCGGCCACCCGGGTCGGCGTCACCCTCAGCTTCATGGACAGTGAGGTCACGTTGGACGTCCGCGACGACGGCAAGGGCTTCGACCCGATGTCGCTCCCCGCCCGCACGCGCACCGGCGGCTTCGGCCTCGACGGCATGCGGGCCCGTGCCGAACGCATCGCCGGATCCCTCACCGTCGAGGCCGAACCAGGCTTCGGTACGGCGGTGTCGGCTCGCGTACCGTTGGTGCCCCATGCCTGACAACCTGCCTGTGATCTCGCTGATGCTCGTCGACGACCATCCCGTGGTCCGCAACGGCCTGCGTGGCATGTTCGAGTCGGTGCCGGGCTTCACCGTGCTCGGCGAGGCCTCGAACGGCGTGGAGGCGGTCGAGCTGGCGGCGGACCTCGACCCGGACGTGATCCTGATGGATCTGCGGATGCCCGGCGGTGGCGGGCTCGACGCCATCACGGAGCTGACCCGGCGCGGCATTCGCTCGAAGGTGCTCGTCCTCACCACCTGGGACACCGACACCGACACGCTTCCGGCGATCGAGGCCGGCGCCACCGGTTACCTGCTGAAGGACGCGCCGCAGGACGACCTGTTCAACGCCGTACGCCAAGCCGCCGAGGGTCGCACGGTGCTCTCCCCTGCGGTCGCCTCACGACTCGTGACGGCTGTCCGTACGCCGGCACCGAGTCCGCTCGCCGCGCGCGAACGGCAGGTTCTAGAGCTGGTCGCGAAGGGTACGCCGAACCGCGACATCGCCCGCGAGCTGTTCATCAGCGAAGCCACGGTGAAGACCCACCTCAGCCACGTCTTCACCAAGCTCGGTGTCACCGACCGGGCCGCGGCCGTTGCCAAGGGCTACGAACAGGGCATCCTCGGCCGCGACTGACGCTCGCGGAGGTTAGCCGCCGGGTACAGGTCATGACATGAAACCCGATGCGAACCGCCCCTTTGCCTGCAACTGGAGTGCCGTCGGTGAGTGCGCGATCGTCCGGGTCGCCGGTCCGGTCGAGGTCAGCGCGCTGACCGCCTTCGCCGACGAACTGCGCCATGTGATCACGACCAAGCTGCCCCGCCTGGTGGTAGACCTCCGCCGGGTCACCGCGATGGAGGCCGCCGGTCTCGCCGTACTCGCCGACGCCCACGACCTCGCCGTCGAGAACGGCGGCTGGTTGCGCGCCTCCGGCGCCGCCCAATGGCTCGCCGACCTGATCCGCGCCACCCGCACCGACCGCCCCCTCGACCACTACGCCACCCTCGCCGACGCCCTCCCGACCTACCGCAAGGCCGCGGTCGGAGCTACTTACCACCACTGAACACATCAGTCAGCGTTCGAACCACGAGGTAGGCATCAGTCGGCTGCCGCGGACAAGCTCTCCGGAACATAACTGCCACTGAGCGCAAACTTCTTTCCGGAATGCGGGCTGGACTGACTGGGCCGAAGCTCTACGCGTTCTCCTCTTGGCCTAGCTCTCTCCATTGTTTCCTGTCGCTCGTTACGGCGCCGTTGGTCGTCCGGTCGAGTGCCTGATCGCTGCCTCGACGAACCGCGCCAGCTCCTTCGAGCGGCTGCCGGCCGGCCAGACCACGAACATCCGGTAGGCCTCGACGTCGGCCACGGGTCGATAGACGACGTCCGGCCGGATGTTGCGCTCGGCCATCGACTGGGGCACGAGCGCGACGGCCTGCCCGAACGCGACCACCTCCAGCAACTGCGACGAGTCCTGCACGATCGGCCCTTCGACCGGATCGTCCGGCCGCGCCGACCAGTAGTTGCGCTCGGCAACATTGGACCGACTCCACCGCGGCGCCGGAATCCCAGCCAGATCCTCCGCGTGCAACACGTCGCGCTCGGCAAGCTCGTGTCCCACAGGCAGAGCGGCTACCCGAGGCTCCGTGTACAACTCCTCCATCTCCAGCCCGGGGTCATCGAACGGCCGGCTCACCAACGCCACATCCGCCCGCCCGTCCCGCACCATGTCCGCCTGCTCCCCGAACCCGCTCACGACGACCTCGATCCCAGGAAACTCGCCGCGGAGTTCAGAGACGATCCGATGCAGCAGCTCGGTCGCCACGCCGGGCTTCGCCGTCACCACGAGTCCCCGCGACGACTGCCCCGCCCGCTGCGTCCGACGTACGGCGGAATCCAGCGCGTCGAGCACCGGCCCGGACTCCTTGAGCAACGTCTCCCCCGCGTCGGTCAGCTCGAGGCGTTGGCCCGACCGGTCGAACAGATCGACGCCGAGGCGGTGCTCGAGCTGGCGCATCGCCCGCGACAGCGGCGGCTGGGCGATCCCCAGCCGCTCGGCCGCGCGGGTGATGTTCAGGTCCTCGGCGACCGCGCGGAAGTACCGCAGTTCGCGGATCTCAGGTTCCGGCATACCTCCAGGGTATGGCGGACTACCTGATCGGTGTTGGTGCGCGGCGGTCGGTCCGGCTCAACTGGAGACATGAATCAGAACGAAGTCGCCCTGGTGACGGGCGGAAACAAAGGCATCGGCCGCGAGATCGTCCGGCAACTCGGCCAGCGCGGACTCACGGTCTATCTGGCAGCACGCAACCCGGAGCTGGGCTCGGCCGCCGCGGCGGAGCTCAAGGACGAGGGTCTCGACGTACGGTTCGTGCAGCTCGACGTGACGGACCCGGAGTCGGTCGACGCGGCCGCGAAGCAGGTCGAGGCGGACTCCGGCCGGCTGGACGTGCTGGTGAACAACGCCGGCATCGTCGCCGAGTGGGGTACGTCGGTCGCGGACATCACGGCCGACCAGGTACGCGCGGCGTACGACGTGAACGTGTTCGGAGTCGTGTCCGCGATTCACGCCTTCGTACCGCTACTACGCCAGTCGCCGAACGCGCGGATCGTGAACATGTCCAGCGGTCTCGGCTCCGTCAACCTCCTCTCCGAAGTGGACGGCCGCCTCGCGACCCAAGGCCTGCTCGCCTACAGCTCCTCAAAAGCAGCCCTCAATGCGCTCACCCTCGTCTACGCCAGCGCCCTCCGCGCCGACGGCATCAAGGTGAACGCCGCAACCCCCGGCCTCGTCCCGACCGACCTCAACGCGCAGGCCTCCGTCCCGCGCGGCGAACGCACCGTCGCCGACGGAGCAGCTGTCCCGGTCGCCCTCGCAATGCTGCCCACAGACGGCCCAACCGGAGCGTTCAGAGGACCTGGCTCGCTGGACGACGTTGCTCCGTGGTGAGCGCCTGACGGGCGATCAGGAGGGTGGTCGCCGTGCCGAGGATGCCGGCGGCGGCGATGGTGAGGTTGGGGGCGAGGAACGAGCCGACCACGCCGGCCAGGGCGATGCTGACGCCTTGGATTGCCATCAGGCCGCTGGTCTGGACGGTGAACAGGCGTCCGCGGTACGACGGATCGACGGCCTGCAGGATCAGCGGGTCGATGCCCTGGTTGAACGCGTAGCCGGCGCCGGCGATCGCGAGCAGGACGGCCGCGACCGGGATCGGCGGCTCAGCCAGGAACGCGATCGCCGGCAGCTGGCTGGTGAGCAGGAACGGGACGACGAGCCGTCGTCGCACGGAAGGGGGAAACCGCGCGACGACGAGCTCGCCGAGTACAGAGCCGACCGCGTAGCCAGTGAACAGCACGCTGGCAGCCGCGGCGGCGACGCCGACCTGACCGGTGTACGCGACGGCCAGGCCATCCGGGACCGACGAGAACGCCGGGGCGACCCAGGTCAGCAGGATCAGGTAGCGAAGCTTTCGATTGGCAAACAGCAGCTGCAACCCGGACCACGAGTCCCGGATCGTGTTGCTCTTCCGCTCACCCGGCGGCGTGTACGGCGTTCCGGCGCCGATCAGGACGGCCGACGCGGCGAAGCTCACCGCATCCAGCGCGAGGAGCCAGTTCGCACCGACCAGTGCGACCGCGATCCCACCCAGCGCGAAGCCACTCAGCACCGCGACCTGACTGATTGCCCGCAGCAACGATCTGCCGATCGGGAACAGGTCTGTCGGCAGCAGGTGGGCCAGGCTCGCCGCCCGCGCTCCGGCGAAGAGCGGCGCGATGAGCCCGGTCCCGAGCAACAACCCGAGCAGCCCAGCCACCGGCATCCCTGGCACCAGCATGGCGGCCACGCAGGCCGCGCTCAGCAGATCGCAGACCACCAGCACGCGCCGCGCCGGGAACCGGTCCGCGACCGAGGACAGCAGCACGCCACCGACGGCGTACGGAAGGAACGAGCAGGCCAGGACGAGTGCCGACAGCAACGGCGAGCCGGTCCGCTCGAAGACCAGGATCGACAACGCGACCTGCGCGGCAACGGTCCCCAGCATCGACACCGCGTGCGCGCCGAACACCGCCCGCATACCGGGAACGCTCAGGACAGCTCCGTAGGACCTCACGCCGCGAGGGTGCACGACGATCGGGAGCCGGGCGTAGAGTTTTGGTTGTGACCGAAAGTTCGCGCTCATGACCGTACTGCGGTTCACGCAGGCGGACGCCCTGCGCTGCCGGTTCGGGGCGTCGCCGCTGTGGGAGACGATGTCCGCGGTACGGGTGCTGAACGGGTCGAAGCACCGGCCGCTGTACGGGGATTGGATCGACGCGAACCGCGAAGCGGCGAGCGCGCTCGATCTGCGTGGGCTGAAGGCTGTGCAGCCCCGGGTCGGGTTCACGCCGGACTTCCTGACGCCGCCGCCCAAGGCGTCCCGCGCGAAGTTCGCGACCGAGATCGCCCGCGTGCGCAGTACCCCGCTCGAGACGGTGCGGACGGAACTGATCCGCTCGCGGGACGAGCTGAAGAACCCGGCGGCGCCCGAGATCGACAAGATGCTCGAGGATCTCGCCGGCACGCGTGAACGACTGGCCGACGAGATCGAGAGCGCCTGGGAGAGCCTGATCAAGCCCGACTGGCCACTCATCAGCCGCGTGCTCGAAGACGACATCGCGTACCGCGGTCAGCAACTGACCGACGGCGGCCTGGCAGGCCTGTTCGACGACCTGCACCCCACGCTCGCCTGGGAAGACGACCGTCTGATCGCCACCCGGTACCGCTCCGAGGACCGCGACCTCACCGGCCAGGGCCTGCTCCTCGTACCCGGAGTCTTCGCCTGGCCGTACCTCGTCATCGTCGCGGACCCGGCCTACCACCCGACCCTCGTCTACCCAGCCCGCGGCGCCGCCCGGCTCTGGTCCGACGCACCCGCTCCCCCGGACCCACTGGCCCGCCTCCTCGGCCGCACCCGCGCCACCCTCCTCGTCGCGCTCGACCCACCGGCCACGACCAGCGCCCTCGCCAACCAGTACGGCCTCGCGCTGGCAACGGTTGCCGAACACCTGTCCGCTCTGTACGACGCCGGTCTCGCCACACGGCGTCGTACCGGCCATCAGGTCCACTACCGGCGTACCGAGGTTGGACAGGCCGTCGTCGACGCCTCCGTCGGATAGCACGGCATCGGGGACAGAATGCGGGAGTGAACAAGGTTCAGAAAGCTCCAGCGCCGACCATGCGCCACATCCGGCGATGGCCGGCGTCCCTGGCGGTGTGCGCGGCGCTGATCCTGCAGGTGCTCGTACCGACACAGATCAACGTGCTGCCGCAATGGTTGTTGCCGAGCCTCGGGCTGCTGCTCCTGCTGCCGCTGGTGTGGATGAACCCGTTCCACCTGTCCCGGGACGAGCCCTGGCTGCGCTGGGTCGCGCTGGTGCTCGTCGGCCTGCTGGTGGTCGCCAACGCCGTGTACCTCGGCGGACTGATCTACTTCCTGAACCATGGCTCCGCCAACAACGGTGACGTGCTGGTGAAGGGCGCCGTCGTGATCTGGGTGACCAACGTCGTCGCGTTCGGGGTCTGGTACTGGGAGGTCGATCGCGGCGGGCCGTTCGCGCGGGCGCCCGAACACGTACGCATGGAGGAGCGGGTCGACCTGCTGTTCCCGCAACTGACCGTCGACCTGCCCGGCTGGGAGCGCTGGCTGCCCGGATTCACCGACTACCTGTTCGTGTCGCTGACCGCGGCAACCGCGTTCAGCCCGACCGACACCATGCCGCTGACCGCACGCACCAAGACGCTGATGGGCGCCCAGTCGCTGATCTCGCTGCTGACGATCGCGGTGGTCGCGGCGCGGGCGGTGAACGTCCTGTGAGATCCCGCTCGACAGGCCTGTAATGAGCATGAGACCGTTATGCCCATGTACAGCACGAAGTCGGTGGGGTTGGGGTTCGCGATCTTCTCCGCGATCACGTTCGGCGGCTCGGGCCCGTTCGCCAAGGCGCTGATCGGGGCCGGGTTCACCCCTGAGCAGGCGGCCTGGCTGCGCATCCTCGGCGCCGCCGTCGTACTCGTCCCGCTGGTGCTGGCGTTCCGCGGCCGCGCCGGTCTCCGCGCGGCGCGGGCGTCCTGGAAGGCGCTCGTGCTGTACGGCCTGACCGGGATCGCCGGCTGCCAGACGCTGTTCTTCCTCGCGGCAAGCCGGCTGCCGGTCGGGGTCGCGCTGATGCTCGAATTCTCCGGCCCGATCCTGGTGGTCGCGTGGCTGAAGTTCGGGCAGAAGGTCGCCGTACCGCGGTCGGCCGCGATCGGCGTCAGCATCGCGGTCGTCGGTCTCGCGACAGTGGCCGAGATCTGGACCGGCCTGCAGATCGACCCGATCGGCCTGCTCGCCGGACTCGGTGCGGCCGCCTGCCAGGCGACGTACTTCATCCTGATCGACAAGCTCACCGGCGCCGCGGATCCGCTGGTGATGACGGCGGCCGGCAGCGTGGTCGGTGCCGTCGTACTCACCGTGATCGCCGCACCTTGGGGTACGCCATGGCACGTGCTCGTCGACTCGATCGCGATCGGCCACCGGCACGCACCCGGCTGGCTGATGGCCGCCTGGCTGATCCTCGTGAGTACGGTCGTTGCCTACCTGGCCGGCGCGGCCGCCGTGCAGCGCCTGTCCGCGGCGATTGCCGGCGCGGTCGCGTACGTCGAGGTCGTGGCGGCGTGCATCTTCGCGCTGATCCTGCTCGGTGAGACGTTGAAGACCAACCAGATCATCGGCGGCGTGATCGTCCTGGTCGGTGCCTTCGTGGCCCAGTCGTCGGTCGGGAAGGTCGCCTCGCCGGAGATTCCGGACTCCGACGCTCCCCGGACCGACGTACTGGATCCGGTCATCTGAGCGAGTCCACCAACTCCCGCGGCAGGCCGTGGGTCTCGTGCAGGTACTCGTAGTCGGTGTCGTCGAGCGACTTGTGGAAGCGCTCGTGGCTGAGCACCTTGCGGCCGCGGTCGAGCAGGTTGCTGAACCGGATCTCCTCGTCGATCAGGATCCGCCGAATCAGCGTCACCGTCTCGCCCTGGTGGAAATGACTCAGCGTGTGCTCGAACAGCTCGATCGGCACGTCGGACAGCGAACGTGAGTCGTCGTCGCGCCACAGCGTGGTCAGCATCCGGCGGATCAGCCGGCGCAGCACGTACCCGCGGCCGGTGTTCGACGGATGCACGCCGTCGCCGACGATCACGATGCTGGACCGCAGGTGGTCGATCACGATCCGCTGCGACCGCTCGTCGAGCTTCCACAGCTTCGGGATCGTCCGCATCCACGGCTCGAACAGCGAGGTCTCGTACACCGAGGGCTTGTCCTCGAGCAGCATCGTCAGCCGCTCGAGTCCGAGACCGGTGTCGATGTTCTGCTGCTTGAGCGGCTCGAGCGAGCCGTCGTCGAGGCGGCGGTAACGCATCATCACGTGGTTCCACACCTCGACCCAGCGGTCGTCCGTGGTCGGCGTCCCCTCCGGCTCGCCGTCGCCGGTCCAGACGAAGATCTCCGAGTCCGGGCCGCACGGACCGGTCGGGCCGTTCGACCACCAGTTGTCCTCGACGGTCAGCTCGATCGGCAGGCCGAGCTCCTGCCAGGTCCGCAGCGATTCCTGGTCCAGAGGCACCTGCTCGTCACCGCCGAACACGGTCACGTACATCCGCCGCGGGTCGAGGCCGAAGCGGGTGGTGAGCAGCTCGTAGCCCCACTTCAGCGTCTCGCTGCTCCCGTAGTCGCCGAGCGACCACGAGCCGAGCATCTCGAACACGGTCAGGTGGGTCGGGTCCCCCACCTCGTCGAGGTCGGTGGTTCGCAGGCATCGCTGGATGCCCACGAGTCTGCGCCCCAGCGGATGTGGTTCGCCTTCCAGGTAGGGCGTGAGCGGATGCATCCCGGAGGTCGTGAAGAGCACCGGATCACCCAGCCGCGGGATGAGCGTGGACCCGGTGGTCGGGACGTGGTCGCGCTCGATGAAGAAGTCGATGAAAGTCCTGCTGATGGTCATCTCTGGTCCTTGGTCTGATACGGACCGGAACCAGACCACCGGGTAGCAGAAACAACAACACCGGCGAACCGTTTCCGGTCGCCGGTGGGGGTTTCGAAGATGTCAGGCAGCGGCAGCCGGGGAGCGGGAAGCTCGTACGGCTGCGGCAAGTCGGAACATCCGGTGCATGTGGCTCACAGTACACGATTCAACGCATCAGCTGTCCAGAAATTCCTCAGGCGTCGGAGGCCCGCAGGAACATCAGCACTGCCCGGACCCGTCGATGGTCGTCGAGCCCCGGCGGCAGACCGAACTTGTGGAAGATCGACCGGACGTGCGCCTCGACGGTCTTCGGACTGAGCACCAGCGCGTCGGTGATCGACTGGTTCGACCGGCCCTGGGCCATCAGCTCGAGGACATCACGCTCGCGATCGGACAGCCGTTCGACCGGGCTGCGCGGCCGGCCGAGGAGCTGCTCGACCACGGCCGGATCGATGACCAGGTCGCCGCGACCGATCCGGCGTACCGCATCGGTGAAGTCGGTCAGCTGAACCACCCGGTCCTTGAGCAGGTAGCCGGTCCCGGTGGCACCGGTGGACAGCAGGGTCAGCGCGTACTGCGGTTCGACGTACTGGGACAGCACGAGTACGGCGGTCCCCGGGTGCTGGGCGCGGATCTCCTGCGCCGCTGTCAGACCCTCCTTGCCGTACCCGGGCGGCATCCGGATGTCGACGATCGCCACGTCCGGCCGGTGCCGATCGACCAGGATCCGCAGCTCGTCGGCGTCTCCGGCCTGGCCGACCACGTCGAACCCGGCCTCGGTCAGCAGCCGCGCCATCCCTTCGCGGAAGAGCAGCGAGTCCTCGGCGATCACGACACGCATGGGATCTCCGCCAGTACAGAGGTTCCGCGGCCCGGTGGGCTGTCCACGCTGAGCCGCCCGTCGACGGCGGCGACCCGGTCGGCCAGGCCCCGCAGACCTGATCCCTCCGGATCGGCACCGCCTTTGCCGTCGTCACGGATCTCCACCAGCAGCCGCCCGTCGACCCGCCGTACGGCGACCGACACCTCCTCGGCGGAAGCGTGTTTGGCCGCGTTGGCGAGCGCCTCGGAGATGACGAAGTACGCCACCGCCTCGATGGCCGGCTCGAACCGTTCGGGCGGTACGGCGAGCAGCCGAACGGGTACCGCGGACCGTTCGCTCAACGACCGCAGCGCGGGCACCAGCCCTTCGTCGACCAGGATCGACGGATGGATCCCCCTGGCCAGTTCGCGCAGCTCGGCCAGTGCCGTGGTCAACCCGTCCGCGATCGCTGCCACCGAGTCCGCGACGGCCGGATCATCGCCGGCCGCCAGCTTCGCCGCCGCAGTCCGCGCGTCGAGCGCCAGCGACACCAGCCGCTGTTGCGCACCGTCGTGCAGGTCCCGCTCGAGCCGCCGACGTTCGTTGTCTGCGGCAACCACAATTCTGGACCGGGATGCACGGACCTCCGCCAGCTGGGCGCTCAGCTCGGTCCGCAACCGATCGTTGTCGACCGCCATCCGCACCGCCGCCCCGGCCGAGTTCAGCAGGTCGCCACCGTCCAGCAACGCGCGATCGTGGACCACGGCAACCATCGGGCGGCCGTCGTGCTCGAGGTACGTCGTCGACTGGGTCGAGCCGGCGCGCGGGAGATCCAGGGCGGCGCCGGTCGAGGTGAGAAACCGCTGCCTCCCGGTGTCCCACCGGCCGATGGCCAGGCACGGATCGCCCAGTACGCGCGCCATCGTGCGCTCGACCAGGTCCAGCCCGGAGTGCTCGGCGAGCTCCGTCACGAGCTCGCCGATCCGCGCCTGCCGCGCCCACCCCAGTGACAGTCCCACCAGGATCGCCACGGGGTGGACGAGTCCGGCGTACACCGCGACCAGGTTGATCGCCTGGCTGATGCCGGGATGCGTGTCGTAGAGCTTCAGGTGGTTGGCGATGATCTGGGCGCTCATCGCCAGCAGAAGCGGTACGGCGGCAACCAGCACGGGACCCGAGATCCGTCGCAGCGGACGGCTCGCTCGCCACCACCTGACCACGCAGACCACCGCGAGACCGACGAACATCGGCACCATGAAGTAGACACGTGCCGGGAAGGCGGCGTAGATCCGGTCGAGCAGGCTCACGACGCCCGGACCGGCGTGGAGCAGGTTGAGGTCGGGCGGACAGTCCGAACAGGCGAAGTCGGACGGATCGATGCCGAGGATCGGGATCGTCGTCCAGCACACCATGGCCAGACCGGCGCCGAGCACTGCCAACTGCTCCCACCGACGGGTGAGCCGACCGCTGGGGAAGGACAGCAGGAGCGCGACGAGAGCGGGCAGATAAGCCTGCTCGAACGCGACACCGATCGTCCACACGAGCGGGATGTGCGGGCCCTCGAACAGGAACATCAGGTAGGCGATGCCGGTCAGGACGAGCAGGATGCCGGTGCGGTTGCGCGGCTGCCGGTCCCACGCGATCAGACCGGCCACCAGATACAGCCAGGGCAGAAAGCCCCACTGCCAGCTGGCCTGGCCGACGCGCCACAACAGCAGGCAGACGACGGCTCCGGCAAGTGCCACCAGCACGAATACAAGTCGCCGGATCATGGCGCCCCCGCAAGCAGGGCAGTGATTCTCGGCTCGGACAGCTCGGCCTTCGGAATGAAGCCGCGCGCCGGAGTTCCTGCCAAGCGGGTGCGGTAGTCGGACGCGTCCCGGATCGAGGTCAGGATCACCGCCGGGGCGTCCGGCTCCTCGGCCAACTGCCTGGCGACCTCGAACCCGTTCATATCCGGCAACTGGACGTCGAGCAGCACCACGTCGGGTCGCAGCGTGCGAACAGCCATGATCGCCGAGCTGCCGTCACCGGATTCGCCGATCACGACGAAACCGTGCGACTCCAGCATCCGGCGGGCCGAGCTCCGGAACAGGACGTGGTCGTCCACGATGAGGATCCGCGCCGCCCCCATCCCCACATCGTCGGGCCCGCCGGACCGCGCGTCAATCAGGGCCAGCCCTCAATCGCGGTCTGGTGGCCGCCCCGATGCGGGTTCGCGCACCGGCTGATTGGCTGGCCGGTAGGCGGGGGTACGCCCCGTGCGGGAGGGGGATCCAGCCATGCTGATGATCAAAGGACGTCGCGTCCGCTCCGTCGTGCTGTCGCTGACAGCCTGCATCGCGTTCCTTGCCGCAGGCACTCAGCCTGCCGCACCCACATCTCTTCGCAGTGATCGGCTCGAGCTCGGCCCGTGCGCGGACGATCCGGCGTTCCGCTGCGGCACGCTGCCAGTTCCACTCGACCGCCGGCATCCCGACGGCCGCACAGTGCCGCTGCACGTCGAGGTCTTCCCGCACACCGGTCCTGCCGCCGCACCAGCCGGCGCGGTGTTCGTCACCTTGGGTGGTCCCGGAGCGTCGATCAGCGCGTTCGACAAGTACCCGTACGTCGACCTGTTGTCGGCCGTCGCCGAGACCCGTGATCTGGTCTTCGTCGACCAGCGTGGCGTCGGTCTGTCGGCGGCGATCGACTGCCCCGACTGGCAGCACGGCGGGCCGTTCTACGCCTCGGCGGCCAAGTGCCATGACCAGCTCGGCGATGCCGCGAATCTCTACAGCACAACGGATGTGGCCGACGACCTCGAGCAGGTCCGGCGCGCGCTGGCGTACGGCGACATCGACCTGGTCGGCGCGTCGTACGCCGCCAACGACATGGTCACCTACGCGACGCGGTGGAAGCAGAACGTCCGGTCGATCTCCCTCGGCGCACCGGCGCTGACCGTCGACACCGATCCCTTCTACGCCTATCAGCCGAAGCACTACCCCGCTCTCGTGAATGCGGTCTGCGGGCGCTCTCCGGCCTGCGCGGCAGCCAACCCCGACCCGGCCGCCTCGTTGACCTGGCTTGCCGACCGGCTACGGCGTACGCCGGTCAGCGGTGTCGGCGTCGACTCGCACGGTGTCCCGCACCGGATCACCGTGACCGAGAACCTGCTCGCGACCGCGATCATGCCGTTCAACGGCGGCAGCTTCGTCGGTCCGGGAGAGATCACCCAGGCAGCGGTGGCGCTCCAGCGTGGTGATCCCGTTCCGCTCCTGCGGCTGGCGGCGGACGTCGACCCGGCGAACGGCTTCGATGCCGGTGATCCGCGGGAGTTCTCCAACGGCCACGCGCTCGCCCGGATGTGCGTCGACCAGCCTGTGCAGTGGGACAAGGACGCGAGCCCGGCCCGGCGACACCAGCAGTACGCAGCGGCCTTCGCGGCCGAGCCGGCGCGCTACGGACCGATTTCCAAGGGCGCCTGGGATCACGAGGGCTACCTGGGCTTCCAGCCGCTGCCGTGCATCGCATCGAGCTGGGAGGACCGGCCGAGCTACCCCAGTGGTACGAAGGTTCGCGGCGTACCGGCTCTGATCGTGACGGGCGAGTACGACGTCGGTGTCACGCCGGAGGCCGGCCGAATCGCGTCCCGGGTCCTCGTCGGGTCGACGTACGTCGAACTGGCGGCGGTCGGGCACGCGACGTGGTTCACGGGCTCCTGCGGGACGGTCTTGCTGCAGCGGTTCATCGAGACCCTGGCTGTCGGCGACACATCCTGTGCTCGGACCCCGCCCGCAGGCTGGTGGATGCCCGGCAGCTTCCCGTTGACGGCAGCGACCGCACCGCCGGCCCGGCAGACAGCCGGTCCACCTGCAGCAACCGACGTACGCCGGCTCGCCACCGTCACCGCGGAGACCGTCATGGACGGCCTCCAGCACATCGCCTCGATCTCCGGCCTCGTCGCCGGCGGACTTCGTGGTGGCACGGTGACGTACGACGACAGCTCGGAGAGACCGTTCGTGTACGACGCGGCCCGGTTCACGCGGGACGTCTCGGTCTCGGGCTCGACCACCTGGACCCCGGATGGGATCGACGGCACCTTCACCGTATGCACTCCGGCCGGCACGACGGCGAGCGCGACCGTGCGCGGCGCCTTCACCCACCTCGGCGGGACCGTCGTGGTGACACTGCGGCAAAACAACCGCACCCAGACCTTCGAGATCCCCGGCTACTGAAGAGGCTACCGATGAAGCGTGCACTGGCACTCTCGATCGCGTTGATGCTGGCCCTGTGCGGGTCAGCCGCCCCGACTGCCGGCAACGGCGGCCGGATCGTGTTCAGCCGGCAGCTCGACTCCGGCGGGTCGAATCTGTTCGTTGCCCGTGCGGACGGTTCGGGCGTCCGGAAGGTGGCGATTCCGGAGCTCGTCGAGGACTTCGGGTCGGCGCGGTGGTCCCCCGACGGCAGCAAGTTGCTGATCTCGAACCTGCTGCGGTTCGATGCAGCCGGCGAGCTCTTGCCGTTCCGGCCGGCGACCGTGCGGCCCGACGGATCCGGCTTCCGGATGCTCGAGCCACCGGGCGCGCCCTCCGATCTGCTCTGCGGCGCCTGGTCCCCTGACGGCAAGCGGATCCTGTGCGGATTCGGCGGCGACAAGCCCGGCGTCTTCAGCATCCGATCGTCGGACGGCGGCCATCCCATCCGGCTGACGACGAACCCGTACGGCGCGTCCGACGTCGCCGGTGACTACTCACCCGACGGAGACAAGGCCGTGATCGTTCGGTTCCGGGGTGAGGACACCGCGCTGTTCGTGGTCGGCACCGACGGCCATCACCTGCGCCAACTCACGCCGTACGGTCTTGCGCAAGGGCACGAACTGGCGACCGCCCGGTGGTCGCCCGACGGTCGCACGATCCTGTTCGCGACCGCGGAAGGCGGACTGTCCCTGATCCGGCTCCGAGATGCCGAGCTGACGCCGATCACTCTCGATGCCGGCGGCAAGGATTACCACGCCTTCGCGCCCGGATGGTCGCCGGACGGGACCAGAATCGTGATGTCGTTGTCGATCGACCAGCAGGAGGACATCTACACCGCCCGCAAGGACGGAACCCACCTCCAGCGGATCACGAACACGGCGGCCTTCGAACCGTTCGCGGACTGGGGATTCTAGACCTCCAGGAGTTCCCGCAGTACGTCGCCGCTGCGGGCCCACGACCAGTCGCGTCGTACCCACTCCCGACCGGCCGCGCCCAGCCGCCGGGCGTGGGCCGGGTCGGTGAGCAGCTCGGCGATCCGTACGCCGGTCGGCACCGGGTTGTACGGGTCGACCAGATAGCCCGTCTCGCCGTGCCGGACGGTGTCGCCGGCACCCCCGGAGTCGCCGACCACGACCGGCTTGCCCGTCGCGGACGCCTCCAGTGTCACGATCCCGAGCGCCTCCGGCTCGAGTCCGAATCGCCTTGTCCGGCAAGGCATCGCGAAGACATCGGCAGCATCGATGTACGGCGGGATGTCGGCCCACGGAACCGGCCCGGTGAACACCACCGACTCCGACACCCCGGTCGACGCCGCCAGCTCCTCGAGGTACTCCCGGTCCGGCCCGCCGCCGACCAGCAGCAATGTGGCACCCGGCGCCGACTCCCGAACGCGCGGCCATGCGTGGATCAGCGTGTCCTGCCCCTTCCGCCGGATCAGCCGCGAGACGCAGACGACAACCGGAACGCCTTCCAGCCGCAGGCCTTTGCGAACCTGCTCTCCCCCACAGTCCGGGGCGAACCGGTGCGTGTCGACTCCCGGCGTCAGCCTGCGAACCCGTGCAGCCGCCGCTGGTGAAAACGCAGGCTTGATCTGCTCCTCACACCACCCCGACACGGTCGTCACGGTGTCGGCCGCATCCCCGATCCGCCGCAACGCCTGCCGAGCACCGGGTACGCCGGCCCACCACGTCTCGTGCCCATGCGTCATCGCGACGATCCGCCGCGCCCCCGCCCGGCGCAGCGCGGGGCCCATCAGCCCCAGCGGTGCCGCCGCCCCGAACAGGACCCGATCCGCGCCGTACTGCCGCATCAGTCCGACCGCGCGCTTCGTAGTACGTGCCGTAGGCAACAACATCGACGTACGGTCGCGGATCACCGGGAACGGCAGTGTGGCGTCGTACGCCGTGTCGCCCGGCTCTCGCGAGGTGTAGACGACGACGTCCGGAAGCTCGTCGCAGAGGGAGCGGACGAATGTCTCGATCCCGCCCTGCCGTGGCGGGAAATCGTTGGTGACGACCAGAACGGTCATCGCTTGACCAGGGGCGGGACCGGGTCGCCGTTCTCGGTCCCCCAGGCCCGGCCCATCGCGATCCGCTCCGGCGGGGTCGGGTGGTCGGCGAACATCCAGTACCGCCAGCGGCTCGGGTCGAGACCGGAGATGTTCTGCACGGCCAGTTCGTGCTGCATCGCGACGAAGTTCTGCGGATCGTTCGTCAGCCGGAGCGAGTGGTAGTCGGCGCGGGCCTCGATCTTCCGGCTGACCAGATTCTGCACCGGGCTCGCCAGCGTCGTCGCGGCGGCGATCAACGCGACCAGCAGCGCGGACCGCCGCGGATCGGCCATCCGGTTCCCGAGCAGCAAGTACAGCAGCGTCACACCGAACGCCGTACCGAGAACGCCGATCAGCGTGCCGTGCAGTACGTCGTCCTCCGCCGCGTGACCGAGCTCGTGCGCGACGACGAGCCGTACCTGCGCGGGCGGAGTGTCCTTGAGAAGCGTGTCGTAGACGACCAGCCGACGGGTCGAACCGAAGCCGGAGACGTACGCGTTCAACGCCGTCGTCCGCTTCGACGCGTCCGCAACCAGCACATCCTTCACCGGTACGCCGTCCTGCTTCGCGAGCGCCAGGAATTCGTTGCGCTGGGCACCGGCCGGCATCGACGTGAAGTGGTTGAACCGCGGCTCGATCAGCACCGGGTACGCGAACGAGACGCCGAGCACGAGCAGCGCCGCAACGATTGCCCCGGGCAACCACCAGCGCTGCCGCCAGATCTTCGCGAACGCCATCAGGATGACGGCGACCACCGCGAGCCCGAGCGAGGTGATGACCCAGTTGACGCCGCGGTCCCACACCCACAGCCGCCAGTTCTCCACCGACAGGCCGTACTTGAGACTGACCCGCTCCGCGAAGACGTCGGTCGGAACGGTGAGCAGACTCGTGATCAGGACGACGCCGGCGACCGTGATCGGTACGGCGACGAACCACAGCCGAACGTGCAGAGCGTCGTACAGCCGGCGGCCGAGCGGAGTGAAGCCGATGACCAGCGGAACCACCAGCGAGATGATCCAGGACGCCGTCGACCACGGCAGGATCTCGTGGCGGAACGCGTTCTGGCGGGCGATCTCGGCGGTGGTGAAGTCGAGCGTGGCATCGGGTTTCGGCAGGTCGATCAGGTGCCACGGAGTCGTGACGGCGATCGTGAAGACGAGCGCGACGGCGAGCACGCCGCCGGCAATCCAGGGAGCCGACCGGCCGGCCGGTTCAGGCACCGGCGAGCCTCTCGAGGTACTTCTGCCACTCGGCGACGAACTCGGCCTCGGTCGTCCCCAGCACCGACTTGAACGCGTCCGCGAGACCGGTCGAGCTCTTCGAGGTGTGCACAGCCCGGTAGAACTTGACCAGCTTGGCCTGTCCGTCATGCTCGGCGATCAGCCGGCACGCAAGCCACGCCGACTCGTAGGCCTGCGGCAGCTCGGTCGCCGACGCGGCGAACGCCTCGGGCGTAGGCAACGTGGTCGGCACCTTCCCGGCGCGGACCGCCTTGAACAGTTCCTTCGCCGCCGACTCGTCCTGCACTGGTACGGCGGTGAACGCGACGTAGTCCGCGAAACCCTCGGCCAGCCACAACGGCACCGGGGAAGCTGTCGCGGTCGACGCGACGTGGGTGGTCTCGTGTGTCAGCACGATCCGGCGGCCCTGCTTGCCGAGCTCTTCGAACAGCTTCGGGTTGGCCACGATCCGCACCGGCGCGCCGACGGCCGGCGAGTCCAGCTCGGCGAACGTGACCGCAGCGATCTGGGTGTACGTGTTCGGCGCAGCGCCGAGGATGCCTTCCATCTGGGCCTGTTTGGCGGGCAGGTAGACGATCACCTTCTGCCGCCAGTTCTTGCCCCAGACCTTGCTCACCGACTCGACCGCCTTGTCGGCGACCGACACGTAGCTCTTCGCCTCCGACTCCGAGCCGAGGCTGACCACCAGGCTGTGCTTGCCCTTGGCCACCTCGACCTGGCCGAGCGCCCACACCGGTCGCCGCTGCCCCGCCGCGAACCGCTCCGAGAACGAGGCGGCGTACGTCGTCCCGTCGCGCGTGACGAACGTGACCGGAAGGGTCTCGCGGGCCGGCTTCACGTCGTACCCGGAGAGCTGCCAGGAGACCTCGACCTGGGCCAGCCAGGACTGGGTGCCGCCGAGCTGGGTCTGCCGGTCCGGCGTCAGCGCGCCGGGGTCATCGCTCACGTAGCGCAACTGGAACGTGCTGATCGGGAGGGTGGTGAGGTTCGAGAAGATCGTCCGCGCGCTGCCCCGGAAGTCCGTGGCCTTCGGGTCGATGGTGTCCAGGAACTCGGTGCGGTTGTCGTTCTCGACCGCGTCGGTCATCTTCTGCAGGACGGCCTCGCCCGCGACGGCCCGACGTACTCCGGCCTCGGCCTGGTCCGGCGTCGCCGAGGTGGCCGGATGCGAGTGCGCCGGCGAACCGTTCGGGTCGGCGGGCGCGTTGGCGACCTGCCGCAGACCGGCGTACCCGGCTCCGGCGACGAGACAGACGGCGACACCGAGAGCGACCTTCTTCAGGATCGGCGCGAGCGGCGGGTGGCCACTCGGCTCCCGTGGGTCACCAGCTGACGGGATCACTGGCAGCGGCACCGTATCGCGCTGATCGTCGATCACCTCGGCCCTTCGCTGCTCACCTGCCCCAGTCAGGCGGGACACCCGGCCTCCTCCGACATTACGTCATCAAATGAATCGGCTCCGGGGGAGGGATCCCCCGGAGCCGCAGAGTATGTCAAGGGCGCAGGTCAGCCCGGGCGGACCGCGGAGTTGAACGGCATCTCGTCCATCGGGGCGATCTCGACGCTCTTGCCCGGACGCGGGGCATGCACGATCCGGCCGTTGCCGAGATACATCGCGACGTGGCTCACCGGGGAGTAGTAGAAGATCAGGTCGCCCGGCATCAGGTCGGACTTGCTGACCGGGCGGCCCTCACCGGTCTGCGCCTTCGACGAGTGCGACAGCGAGACGCCGGCCTTGCCCCAGGCGTACATCATCAGGCCGGAGCAGTCGTAGGAGCTGGGTCCGTCGGCGCCCCAGACGTAGGGGTCGCCGAGCTGGGACAGCGCGGCGTTCACCGCGATCGCCGCACGGCCGCTGGCCGGCACGTTCGGCAGGTTCTCGTCTTCCCGGTCGCCGCCGCGGGTCGGGCGCTCGCCGCGCGCCTTCTCGGCGTCCTTGGCGTTCTCTTCCTCGATCCGCTTGCGGTCGGCGGCGCTGAGCTTGTCGAGCACCTTCTCCGCGTTGTCGAGGTTGGTCTGGAGCTGCTTCTTGAACGCGTCCTGCTTGGCCTGCACGGCCTGCAGGGAGGCCAGCTCGGTCTGCTCGCTGGCCTGCAGGTCGGTGAGCTTGCCCTGGGCGACCTGGTAGCGACGCAGCGCGGAGTTCTGCTGCCCGGCGAAGGCCTGGGCGGTGGAGGCCTGGCTGAGGAACTGGTCCGGGTTCGTCGACAGCAGCAGCTGCGCCGTCGTGGAGATGCCCGAGGTCTGGTAGCCGGCGACCGCGAGGGATCCGATCTGCCGCTTCACACCGTCGACCTGGCCCTGCTGCTTGGCGATCGCGGTCTCCAGCGCCTTCACCCTGGCACCGGAGGCGCTGATCTGCCCGCGGAGGTCGTTCGCCGACTCACCCGACACCTCGGCCTGGTGCTGCAGCTCGGCGACCTGCTTCTTCGCCTCCTCCAGCGTGGGCGCGGGGTCGGCGTTGGCCGCTCCCTGGATCAGGATCACTCCCGCAGCGACAGCGGTGCTGGTGATGGCGGCGAGGGCGATTCCCTTGGTGCGGTTGATGCGTCCGATGGACACAGCCCGGTCGGTCCCTTCCTCTGCTCGCGCCGTCCCCGTTGACCAGGCCCGCCACGGACGATCGGTCCGTAGGCTTCGCCGGATCACTCCCTCGGCTTGCCGCTGCCCGGTCGGCCGGAGCGGCCGACACCCTGAGGCAACGAGACGTAACAGTAGTGACCGTTTCGTGACCAGTGCAATTCGCCCCTCGGGTTTGATCCAAAATTAACGAAGGATCATCCCGACCCAACGATCGTTTCGCCTTCGTCGGAAGGGTTTTGAGCAGCAGCATCCAGCTCGACACTGCTGACGGCGTGTACTAGGCGTAACGGTGGCACCAGGCCGGAATCGGCGAGGGCGTCCAGCGCGGCCAGCTCGTCGTCGTCGATCCGCAGGCTCCCGGCCCGCTCGGCGGCGAATCCGAGCACGACCGTCACCACGCAGTCCTGGCAGCCCGGACCCTTCATCACACAGGCGTCGCAGTCGATCAGCACAACATCCTCCAAGTGGGGAAGCACCCGGACTTGCATCCGGCTGAGAAGGACGCTAGAGAACCCCGCCGACAATTTCTGTTGTCAGGTGCGAGCGATGCGTGAGATGAGGCTGGTCGCGGAGAGTGCGCGAGCGCCGAGTTTGATGATGCTTTCGGCAACTTCGCGGTCGGTCGACACGACCACGACCGGCCGGCCCGGAGGCTCGGCGCGAACCAGTTGCCGGATCACGTCATCGGCGATCACCCCGGCCGGGCTGAACCGCACCCGCACCCCGCGCGGTGGATTCAGTTGCACAGGGCCCGACAATTCGGCGCCGTCGAAGACCACCGTGATCTCGACGCGACGTTGCGCGACCAACGCACCCAGCGCGGTGACGAGGCGCTGACGTTGCGAATGCAGCGGTGAGTTCGGCCATGCGGTCTTCGTCACGTTGTAGCCGTCGATGATCAGATGCACCTGCGGCAACGCCAGCAGTTCGTCGAACAAGGCCGGGTCGTCCTCAGGCGCCGTACGTCCGACCGGAGCCGCTTCGGGCTCTGAGCCGGCCACTGTGTCGGCAGGGCGGAGCTCTCCCCCGGGCGGCAGGGCCAGCTCTCGCCGCAGTCCACTCGCTGCCTCTAGCACCGTATCGAGCAGCAGCCGGGTGCGTGTCGTCGCGAGCTCCCGCTCCTGTCCCGCCGTACGACGGGCCGCGTGCTCGACTGCTTCCAGCTCGGTGATCCGGGTCCGCAGCTTGCGCAGCTCCCGCTCAACTTCGGCGCGGGCGGCATCGACGCGTTCGTCGGCGGTCTCGGCCTCTTTGGTGCGTTGCTCGAGATCGGTCTGCAGACCGGTGATCTTCTGCCGTGCTTCGTTGAGCTTGCGGCGGAGCGTGACGTTCTCGGCCTTGAGCTCGTTGACCTGTTCACGAAGACGTTCGCGGACCTGACGAGTCTCGGTGCGGGCTTGGTCGAGCTGGTCGGCGAGCCGGTGCACGGCCTCGTCGTCGGCGCGCGGGTTCTCCACCGGGACCTGAGCGGCTGCTGCGATGTGCTGCTCCCAGTCGTCCGGGCGAAGCAGGTACGCAAGTGCGGCCACCTCGACCGGGTCGGCCGCCGGGACCGCGACGCCGTCGGCAACGGCGTCGCCGAGCTCCGGGTGCTCCCGCCGTACCTCGTAGGCCGTCAGCTTGCGGAAGTGTTCGTCGGTCTCGAGGATCGGACCGAGCACCGAGGCGGACAGCTTGGCCCGTTTCGCCGGCGCGAAGCTGGCGAACCGGCGCAGCGGTGCCGGGATGTCGGTTGCGGGGAGCTGACCGAGTGCGTGTGCGGCGAGGTTGAGGACGCGTTGCCGGACCGGTTCAGGCAAAGTCGTAGCGGCGGAGCTCGCGGCGGTGCCGGCCTCAGTCACCGGTCCGCAGTCCGGCCGGAACGACTACCTGGCAGCTGCTGCTCCAGTGACGCAGACCACAGCGAACGGGCCTGTTGCCCTGATTCGCAGTGATCGCCTGTGTACGCATACAGAGAGCCTAGTCGACTCGCAGGCGTGTCACCTGCGGAATTGTCGGTGGCGGCTCTTAGCGTCGTGACCATGACCAGCCCAGGGCGTGCACAGGCCGCGGATCCAGCGATGCCGATCCGCGGTGTGCAGCACAGCTTCGACGACCTGGGTACGCCGCTGCACGCCATCACGTTCTGCGTCGTCGACCTCGAGACGACGGGCAATCCACCCGGCGAGGGCGGCATCACCGAGATCGGCGCGGTGAAGGTGCGGGCCGGTGAGGTGGTCGGCGAGTTCCAGACGTTGGTCAACCCATCGGAGACGATCCCGCCGTTCATCGCCGTACTGACCGGCATCACGAACTCGATGGTTGCCACGTCACCGCGGATCGAGTCGGTGCTGCCGGCGTTCCTCGAGTTCGCCCACGGGTGCGTGATGGTCGCGCACAACGCGCCGTTCGACATGGGCTTCCTGAAACACGAGAGCCTCGTGCACGGATACGACTGGCCCGACTTCGCCGTCGTCGACACCGCACTGCTGGCGCGGCGAGTCATCACCCCGGACGAGGCGCCGAACTGCAAGCTCGGGACGCTGGCCAAACTGTTCCGCACCACGGTCACGCCGAACCACCGGGCACTGTCCGACGCGCGGGCGACCGTCGACGTGCTGCACGGGCTGTTCGAGCGGGTCGGGTCGTTGGGCGTGCAAACGTTGGAGGACCTGCAGACGTACTCGTCGCGGGTCGCGCCGGCCGTGCGGGCCAAGCGTCACCTCGCCGAGTCGTTGCCGCACGCACCGGGTGTGTACCTGTTCACCGACGACCGCGGCGAGGTGCTGTATGTCGGGAAGTCGAAGGACCTGCGCACCCGTGTCCGGTCGTACTTCACCGCCTCGGAGACCCGCAACCGGATCGGCGAGATGGTCGGCATCGCGACCGGCGTCCGCGGCATCGAGTGCGGTACGCCGCTGGAGGCCGAGGTCCGTGAGCTGCGGCTGATCGGGGAGCACAAGCCGCGGTACAACCGGCGGTCGAAGTTCCCTGAGCGGCAGCATTGGCTGAAGGTCACCGTCGAGCCTTTTCCGCGCTTGTCGCTGGTCAAACAGGTGCGTGACGACGACGCCGGGTACCTCGGGCCGTTCAGTTCGCGGAAGACGGCCGAGCGGGCGATGGCCGCGCTGCACGAGGCGTTCCCGATCCGGCAGTGCACCGCGCGGATGTCGAAGCACCCTTCGTTGTCGCCGTGTGTGCTGGCGGAGATGGGTCGCTGCGTGGCGCCGTGCGACGGGCGGATCTCAATGGATTCGTACGGCGAGTTCGTGGCGGCGCTGCGGACTGCGCTGACCGTGGATCCAACGCCCGTGGTTGACGCGCTGGACCGGCGGATCGATGTGTTGTCGGCGGACGAGCGGTTCGAGGATGCCGCCGTGCATCGGGATCGGTTGAGTGCGTTCGTGCGGAGCTCGGCGCGGATGCAGCGGATGGCGTCGGTGACCGGATGCGCGGAGATCTGTGCGGCCCGGCGGACCGAGGACGGCGGCTGGGAGCTGCATGTCATCCGGCGCGGTCGGCTCGCTGCGGCCGGGTTCACGCCACGCGGCACGGACCCGCGCCCGCATCTCGAGATGCTCAGGGCTTCCGCCGAGACCGTGCTGCCGGGGATCGGCCCGGTGGCGGCCGCGTCGCCGGAGGAGATCGAGCTGATCCTGCGCTGGCTCGAGCTCCCCGGTGTCCGCCTGGTCGAGATGGACGGCACCTGGACCTGCCCGGTCAGCGGCGCCGGCCGTCACCTCACCCGCCTCGACAACTCCCACTCCGACGCCCACCACCACCCCACCGAACGCCGCCGCCACCTCCGCCCGCTGGGTCCGGCTCGGGTGGGTTAGACCTCGATGAACTGGTAGTCGGTGAGGATTCGGCCGTCGGGTGCGAGCAGGAGGAGATCGATGCCGATGGCAAGGGCCTCTCCCCCGCCGGCCGGGACCATCGCCCAGCGGAGCTTCACCAGGTCGCGGAGGGCGGCCGGCTCGCCGTGCGGCACGAACTCGTACTGACCGGGCGCCACGAACTCGTCGTACGCGCGGGTGACCCGACGTACGAGCTCTTCGTGGCCGCGGGCTTCCAGGTTTGCGGTGACGCCGATCTCGGTCGCGCGCTTGGCGATGTCCTCGGGCGGCTCGAGGAGGTGTAGGCCGTCCTCCGTCCACAGCTCCTCGATCGCCTTGCGGCGGGCGTCGGCGTCGGGCTCGTTCCAGACTGCTACATAGCGGTTTGCGAGGTCTTTGCTGTTCATGGGTACGACCTTGCCGGGCGTGGGTGTAGGCCGACAATTCCCTGCCGGGTATGGATTGTCGGTGGCGTGCGTTAGAACTGGCGCATGACATCAGAGCTGTCCGCGGACCTGCGGTCGTGGCGGACCCGACGACGAGTGAGCCAGCTCGAGCTGGCCATCCGTGCCGGGACGACGCAGCGGCATGTCAGCTTCATCGAGAGCGGTCGATCGTCGCCGGGGCGGGACATGATCATCCGGCTCGCCGAGTCGCTCCAGGTGCCGCTGCGCGAGCGCAACCAGCTGCTCGTCGCCGGTGGCTACGCGCCGGCGTACGACGAGACGCCGTACGGCGCGCCTGGCCTTGGCGCAATCCGCACCGCGCTGGAGGCGATCCTCGAGGGGCATCGCCCGTATCCGGCAGTCGTCGTCGACCGCAGCGGCGATCTGGTCCTCGCCAACCGCGCCTTCCACGCCCTCACCGCCGACGTGGAAGATCGCCTGTTGACGGGGCCTATCAACATCCCCCGGCTCCTGCTGGACCCGGGCGGCCTCGCTCCCCGAATCGTCAACTTCGCCCAATGGTCCTGGCACGTCATCGACGCGCTGACCCGCGAGGCCGCGCAGAACCCGTCGCCCGGGTCCGTCGCCCTCATCCACGAGCTCACCGCCCTGGTCCCACCCCGGCCGGCGCCCGACCACCTGGGTCTCGCCGTACCGCTCCACCTCCGCTCCCCGCACGGTGACCTACACCTCATCACCACGCTGACCAGGTTCGGTACGGCGATCGACGTGACCGTGTCGGAACTGCGGATGGAGGCGTTCCTGCCCGCGGACGAACCGACGTCGAGGGCGTTGCGGGGCCTCGACCACACTATGATTCAGCCGGTTGAAGTGTGAGCTCTGAGGAGAGGACGGCATGGTCACCGCGATCGTGTTCATCAAGGCCGACGTCGCACGGATCCCGGAGGTCGCCGAGCAGGTGGCGGCGATCGAGGGCGTCAGCGAGGTGTACTCCGTCACCGGCGGACTCGACCTGATCGCGCTCGTCCGGGTCGCGCGGCACGACGACCTGGCCACGGTCATCCCCGAGCACGTCAACCGGGTGCCCGGCGTCGTCAGCACCGAGACGCATATCGCGTTCCGCGCGTACTCCAGCCACGACCTGGAGGCGGCCTTCAGCCTCGGCGAAGAGAACGGTGTCTGACCACCGCTCTGATCGACCAGACTGACACGAGCTGAAGTTACGGTGAACACATGAACGTCCGGGGCCAGTTCCGTGCCGACAACGGCGTACTTCGTGGGTTCCCGCGTCCTGCGTTTGCGGCGACCGCCGAGCGAGGACGCGGATGAGCAATCCCCCCGCCGGCTGGTACCCCGACCCCACCGGCCAGCCAAACACCATCCGCTTCTGGAACGGCGAGAAGTGGACCAACGAGACCGACGTCGACCACGAGAACACCCCCGAACACTCGGAACCTGCGCAGGAACCGGTCCAGCTGAAGTCGGGCCGGCAGGAGTCCGTCTGGCAGGAGTCGGGCCGGCGGGAGCCGGTCGGGCTGGAGTCGGCTGGGGCTGAGGCGTCCGGGCCGGGGCTGCGGTCTGTGCAGGAGTCTCAGGGCGACGAGGCGGAGTCTGGTGGTTGGTGGCAGCCGGCGGCTACTCCGCAACTCTGGGACCTCGAGCCGACCGACGCCAGCACCCGCGCGAACGGTGGACCGCGCCTGCGTGCAGTGACTCCTGAGGAGCCTGCCCAGCCGGAGGAGCCTGCCCAGGACACGGGCCCGAGCGCGGCGGAGCGTGCCCAGGCGACCTGGGGCGCGCCGGAGATCGCACCTGCGCCCCCGGAACACTGGACGCAGCGTGAGGTCACGGACGAGGAGCTCGAGGCAGAGCAGGCTGCGACGGCTGCCGACGTACCAGCTGTGCAGTCCGAGGAACCTTCCAGCTGGACCCTCAAGCTCGCTCCCACACCGACCGAGCCCGCGCCTGCCGAGCCGACGGAGGGTTGGTCGGACGTCAGCTTCACAGAGCAGCCGAGGTTCGCTCCGACCCCGAAGGAGAACGTCCAGCCCGCCGACGCCGCCGTCCCGGATGGCGGCGGTGCTGTGGCGGCTGCGGATGTGACTGAGCAGGACCCCGAGGTTCAGGCGGCAGACGCAGCCGAGGTTGCCGCACACCTGCAGCCGGACTGGGGCAGCCAGGCGGGCGACGAGCAGGAACAGCAGTCCAGCGATCAGCCGTCGTGGGGCGTAGAGGCCAGCGACGAAGAGGACCTCCAGACCCCGGACCACCCGGCCGCGCCGCTCTGGACCATGCCGGACGCAGACGACGCAACGCAGGAACAACCCGTACCAGTCCAACTCTGGGCCGACCAGCCCTCCCAACAACACCCCACACAGCCGCCTGAGCACCACCCCGACCAGGGCCAGAGCTGGGGCGCCACGCAGGGGCAGGGTTCGAGCGGCGGGCAGGCCGACCAGGGGCAGGGTTGGGGTGCTGGGCAGGCTTGGGGGCCGCAGCAGGGTGCCGCGGGGAATGACGCGCCGCCGGCGGACAACGGTTGGGCTGTTGGTGACCAGCACGCGGTGCAGGAGTCAGGTCCATGGGGTCCGCAGGCGACTGCCGAGACGCAGAACGGTCAGCAGACCGGCGACCACCAGTGGGCCGGACAGAGCTGGCCAGTAGAACAGAACGGCGACCAGCAGACCTCCAACGGCTGGGCCCCCGAGCCGAGCTGGGACCAGAACCACCAAGGCCAACAGAACCCAGCACCCGCGCAGCAGAACGGCGCCCAGCCCTGGGGCAACAACCAGCAGGCCGACCAGCAGCCCTGGGGCACCAACGAGCACGCCGAACAGCAGCCCTGGGGCGACGGGCAGGGCGGCGAACAGCCACCCTGGGGCAACGGGCAGGGCGAGCAACAGCCGTGGGGTGTTCAGCAGAACGGCGGCCAGCAAAGCGGCGTACAGCAGGCCTGGGGGGAACAGCAGAACGGCGGCCAGCAGGGCGGCGTACAGCAGGCCTGGGGGGAACAGCAGAACGGCGGCCAGCAGGGCGGCGTGCAGCAGGCTTGGGGGGAGCAGGGGCCGCGCGCCTGGGGTGAGGACGAGAATGAGGCTTGGGGTGGGCAGACCGACCTGAGCAGCGGCGTCGGGACCAAGAAGTCGAAGGGCTCTGGCGCTGGTGGCGGGCGGTCCGGGGCCAAGCTGCCGTTGTTCGTCGGCGGTGGGATCGCGTTCGTGCTGCTGATCGTCCTAGCTGTCGTGCTGATCACCGGCGGGGGCGACGACAAGAAGGCCGATCCGACCCCGACCGGTGCGCCGACGCAGTCGAGCGGTACGCCGACGAACCAGAGCAGCACCAAGCCGGGCCAGTCGAAGAACCCGAAGCTGCACGAGGGCACCGGCCGGATCTCCTCGGACGCGATCTCGTTCCCGCGCCGGAACCCGCCGTGGTCGGACCGCAAGCGTCTGGTCCAGCAACTGCTGGACTCCAGCGGGCAGCACATCGTCCTGCAGGAGCACGTCAGCGGCGCCGACGACTGGACCGCGGACATCTTCGTCGGCGGGCTCGGTACCGGATCGGGCTTCAACGGCGACGCGAAGGCGACCGCGGCGGCGCTGGCCGGGCAGCTGCGGACGAGCATGTACGGGTCGATCCCGGCCACGTACCGGACCGTCGCGAACGGCGCGGTGAAGCGGACGAACAAATCGGGCTGGTTCTACCAGCAAACCGTTACCGCGAAGTCGGCGGCAGTGACCGATCGAGTGCTTACGCTGACGGTTGCCGTTTTCGACCTCGGCGACGGTACGGCGGTCGCCTACATCAGCGGCATCCCCAACAACCGCCCAGACCTCAAGGCGGCCGAGAGCCAGGCCTACAAGGGAATCAACGTTGGCTGAGAACGAAGACCAGACCCCGCCTCGCACCGGCGACGGCGGTCCACCCGCAGTACCCACACCCGGCGAGCCCCTCGCCAACCCGTGGATCCAGCCTGCGCAGAACACCCCCGAACCTCCGCCCAACACCTCAGACGCCCTCTTCGGCCAGTCCCCCGCCCCCGCCCCACCCCCACCGCCCCCCACCCGCCCCCAACACGCAGCCCCCCAAAACCCAGGCTGGCAACTCCCACCCCAACCAGGCGGACAGCAGCCGGGTGGACAGACGTGGGGCGCACAACCACCTGCCCAGCAGGCCAACCCACAGCAGCCCGGCCCCCAGCACGCGGGACCGCAGCACGCCGCCCGACCGCAAGGTCCGCAGTACACAGGCCAGCCACACCCAGGCCAGCCGCCGCAGCAACCAGGCGCGGCTCAGGTAGGCCCGGAGTACGGCGGCCAGCCGTGGCCAGGTCAGCCGGTCGCCGGCGGTCCACAGCCAAACCAGGGCCAGGCAGGTACGACGAGCGGCGGGCAGCCGGGCTCAGGTCAGCCAGGTCCGGGGCACGCTCGTCCGGCTCATGCCGGGCAACCACAGCCAGGTCAGCGTCAGCCGGCGCAAGCAGGTCCGCCACAGCCGCCTGTTGGTCAGTCGCAGGCTGGGCAGTCGCAAGCTGGCCAACCGTTTGGGCAGGCCCGGCCGGGCCACGGCGCTCCGCAGCAACCGCCCCTCGGGCGGCCGCAGGCTGGGCAGCCGCAAGGCGGGCAGATGTGGGGGCCGCCGCAGGGTGCGCCTTCGCGGGGGCCGCGGCAGGTTGGGTGGCAGACGCAAGCAACTGGGCCTCAGCATGGGCAGCATGCTGTGCAGCCGCAGCAGGCTGGCGGGGCCGGGCAACCGACGCTCGGGCAGACGATCTCGCGAGCGGCTGGGCAGGGCGCGGGCGGTGCGCACGCTGGCGCAGCTGCCGGTACACAAGCAGTCGGCGCGGCAGGCTCTCAGGTTGCCGGTCAGGCTGGAGCACATGCTGCCGGAGCAACTGGCTCGCACGCTGCGGGTGGTTCTCGGGTTGCTGGGCGGTTGCCTGGTGGGAGCGGGGATGGCGGTGGGCTGCCTGGGATTAGTGGGCGGGCTCGGTTGGTTGGGGCGATTGTGTTGGTTGTAGCGGCGCTTGCCACGACCGGGTTGAGTGTGGGCTGGATCTGGACGAAGGCGGATGCCGTCAGTCCGGTCGCGTTGCCGTCGGGTGGTGCGCCGATCGACACTGTCAGCCCGTCGGTGAAGCCGTCGGAGACGCCGACGCCGTACGGCAAGGTGCTCGGGACCTCGATGGTTGCCTCGAACAACGACACGATGCCGATCATGAGCTCGGCCTGGGGCAACTACGGCGAGACGACCGGCCTGTGGGGTGGCGCCGCGATCTGGCTCACCGTGCACAAGAACTACAACGGCAAGGGCGCGTCGTGGGGCAACTACACCGCCTTCGGCCAGCTCCCACCTGACATCCCGTACAAGAACACCGCGGCCGGCCTGAAGGAAGCCGCCGTGCAGATCGGCTCGCGCGCGATCATCAACCTGTACGACAAGGACGCACAGGTGATGAAGGGCACGACGCACAAGGCGATCACGGTCAACGGCCACCCCGGCCACGAACTCGTCGCCAAGGTCGTCGTGAAGGTGCCGATGCTGACCGAGACCTACTCCACCGTGATGATCGCGGTGATCGACCGCGGCGACGGTACGGCGGACGTCGCGATCGCCGACATCGCCGGCTCGACCCCCGCCTGGCAGAACGTCTGGCGCTACAAGGTCAGCCAGATCGCGATCAACAAATAACGAAAGGGCCGGCGGGTCACCCCCGCCGGCCCTTCCCCGAACTCAGCGCACCGAAGCGCAAGCAGCGATCCACCGCTCCAGCACGTCCTTCGCGGCACCGGAGTCGATCGCCTCGGCCGCGCGGTCCATCCCGGCCCGGATCCGCGCCGTCACAGAACCCTCCTCCGGCGTGTACGCCGCCAGCGCGGCCCCGGCGTTCAGCAGTACGACGTCCCGCACCGCCCCCGGCTCACCGTCGACCAGCGCCCTGACGACCTTCGCGTTGTACGTCGCGTCCGCGCCGCGCAACGCATCCGCGGACACCGGCGCGATCCCCAGCTCGCGCGGATCCAGCGTGACCGGTCCCTCGACCTTCCCGCCGCCGACCACCCACACCTGCGACGTCGTACGCGTGGTCAGCTCGTCGAGCCCGTCGTCGCCGTGGAACACCAGCGCGTCGATCCCACGCCGCGCAAGTACGCCGGCCATCAGCCCGGCCACCCGCCCGTCCGCAACCCCGACCGCCTGCGCGGACGGATCGCCCGGGTTCGCCAGCGGGCCGAGCAGGTTGAACGTCGTCGGTACGCCGAGCTCCCGCCGCGGCACTGCCGCGTTGCGCAGGGCCGGGTGGAACGCCGACGCGAAGCAGAACGTGATCCCGACCCGCTCCCCCACCTCGGCCACCTGCGGCCCGGTCAGGTCGAGCGGGATCCCCAACTCCTCGAGCACGTCGGCGGCGCCGCACGCGGACGAGGCAGCGCGGTTGCCGTGCTTCACGACCTTCGCGCCGGCGCCGGCCGCGACGATCGCCGACATCGTGCTGATGTTCACCGTGTGGGCTTGATCACCACCGGTGCCGACAACGTCGAGCGTTCGGCCGGGCACGGTGATCCGGGTGGCGAAGTCGCGCATGGTCGCAACCAGGCCCTCGACCTCGGTGACCGTCTCACCCTTGGACCGCAGCGCGATCACGAACCCGGCCAACTGCGCCGGCGTCGCGGCGCCCGACAGGATCTGCTCCATCGCCCACGCAGTGGCGGAGGCCTCCAGGTCTTCGCGCCGCATCAGCGGCCCGAGCACCTGAGGCCAGGTGTAGGCGGTCATGGATCAGGCGGTCGTGGCGGGCAGCTTGGACAGCCGCAGGCGGAGCAGGTCCGCGGTGACCTGGGCCATCCGGACCGGGTCGATCGGGTGCGAGACCGCGCCCTCGGCCCGCGACCAGGTCGCCAGCCACGCGTCCTGCGGACGGCCGGTGAGGACCAGGATCGGCGGGCACTGGAAGATTTCGTCCTTCAACTGCCGGGCGATGCCCAGACCGCCGGCCGGCACCGCTTCGCCGTCCAGGATCGCGAGGTCGATCCCGCCCTTGTCCATGGTCTTGATCACGGCCGGCTCGGTCGCGCACTCGATGTACTCGAGCTCGGGCAGGTCCGCCGCCGGACGCTTGCCGAGGGCCAGCCGGACGGACTCCCGCGTCGTACGGTCGTCGCTGTAGAGCAGCACCTTCAGCGGACGCTCTGAACTCATCGATCCATCCCAAGCTTGTTCAAAGAAGACTGGACACGCCGAATGCTACCGGGGCGACTGTTCGGCCCGGCGAGCCTGTTCCTCCAACCGGTCCAGGCGCCGGTCCTCGCGGCGCGCTTCGCGCTGCGACTCCCGCACCCACTGGACGAACAGTACGGCGAAGAACACCACGCCGACGAGGTCGCCCGAACCCCACAACAGACCGCCGGCGATGTACTGGTCGCGCAGCGGCGACGGCGACCAGGACCGCCCGAAGCTGGTGTACCAGTCCTCGGCGATCAGCTTGCTGGCCGACATGATCGTGATGCCGAGGAACGCGTGGAACGGCAGCGTCAGGAACGTCAGCATCAGCCGGAACGGGTAGATCACCCGGCCCGGCACCGGGTCCAGGCCGAGCAGCGGCCAGAAGAACAGCGACCCCACCAGAATGAAGTGCAGGTGCAACAAGTCGTGGAGTACGGCGGAGTGCAGCGTCGCGTCGTACCAGCCGCTGAAGTACAGCGCCCACGGGCTCAGGACGAACAGCGTGAAGCCGATCAACGGGAAGCACAGCACCTTGGCGATCCGCGAATGCAACACGGAGAGCAACCATTTCCGGGGGCGCTGCGGTAGCGTCCGGAGCGCCAGCGTGATCGGCGCGCCGAGCGCCAGCATCAGCGGCGTCAGCATCGACAGGATCATGTGCTGCACCATGTGCACGCTGATCAGGACCGTGTCATAGGTGCCGAGCGCCGACTGGGTGGCGATCACGGCACTCCCGAGGCCCAGTCCGACGAACGTGAACGTGCGCGCCCGGGACCATTTGTCACCGCGTTTACGCAGCTTGTGGACGCCGTACAGGTAGAGGCCGCCGAGAATGATGATCACGCCGAGTAACACCGGCTCGAAGGTCCATGCCGTCAGCAACCGGACCGGTGTCAGCGGCTCGATCTGGTCGCCGGGCGTGGCGTGGAGGGGAAGCACGCTTCCACAGTAGGAACACCCGGTTCACGACATGCACGGGGGTGGTCGTAGCGCTGAACGCGAGGACCGACATAATGACGGCGTGGCCACTGCAACCGCGCTCCCAGCGTCTCGTGAACACGGACACCACGACCGTCCCAGCATGGTCAGTGTCGGCACGATCGTCTGGCTCTCGAGCGAACTGATGTTCTTCGCCGCACTGTTCGCGGCGTACTTCACGATCCGGTCGGTAACGACCGCCGCCGCGGCTCCGGGGACGGAGACGCTGTGGCAGGTGTCGACGCACCTCCTGGACGTCCCGTTCGCCTCGGTGAACACGTTCATCCTGGTCGCGTCGTCCTTCACCTGCCAGGCAGGCGTGTTCGCCGCCGAGCACGGCAAGGTGGGCCGGATCGGCTCTGTGACGAACCCGCGCAACTGGGGCATGCGTGAGTGGTTCATCCTCACGTACATCATGGGCGCCGTGTTCGTCGCCGGTCAGGTGACGGAGTACACCGGGCTGGTGCACGAGGGTCTGACGATCTCGTCCACCGCCTACGGCTCGGTCTTCTACCTGGCCACCGGTTTCCACGCGCTGCACGTGACCGGCGGCCTCATCGCCTTCGTGTTCGTCCTGGCCAGGACGTACATGGCTCGAAAGTTCACCCACGAACAGGCCGTCTCGGCGATTGTCGTGTCGTACTACTGGCACTTCGTCGACGTGGTCTGGATCGCCCTGTTCGCGACCATCTACCTGCTCAAATGAGTGAGAAGAGATCTTCCTTGTCACCGGCGCGCTTTCTCTCCGCGCGACGACGGCACCGGTCCGCCGGCCTCGTCGTGCTCCTGTTCGGCCTCCTGGCAGTGGGTTCGGCGTACGCCGCTTTCGCCCCTGACGACGCGGTGGCGGACAACTCGGCCCAGTCCCAGCAGATCGAAGAGGGCAAGAAGCTCTTCTCGGTCGGCTGCTCCAGCTGCCACGGCCTGAACGCCGAGGGCGGCGGGAACGGCGCGGGCAAGATGGCCGGCCCGTCGCTGATCGGCGTCGGCGCCGCCGCGGTCGACTTCCAGGTCGGCACCGGCCGGATGCCCGCGATGCAGCCGGGTGCACAGATCCCGCGCAAGACCCCGGCGTACACGCAGGAGGAGATCGAGGCCCTGGCCGCGTACATCGCCTCGCTGGCCCCCGGCCCGGCGGTCCCCGCGCAGGACTCGTACGACGTGAGCAAGGCCACCGACGAGCAGATCACCCGTGGCGGCGAGCTGTTCCGCACCAACTGCACGGCCTGCCACAACTTCGCCGGTCGCGGCGGCGCGCTGCCGAACGGCAAGTACGCGCCGTCGTTGATGGGCGTCAGTGAGAAGCACATCTACGAGGCCATGCTGACCGGCCCGCAGCAGATGCCGGTCTTCTCCGACCAGGTCATGCAGCCGCAGGACAAGGCGGACATCATCGCCTACCTGAAGGCACTGCAGAACCAGAAGGACCCGGGCGGCTTCGGCCTCGGCCGGCTCGGCCCGGTCTCCGAGGGTCTGTGGGGCTGGCTCGTCGGCATCGGTCTGCTGGTGTGCGTAGCGGTCTGGATCGGCGCCAAGGGCGTCAAGGCCAAGGGAGCGAAGGCTCATGAGTGACGACAAGAACCTTCCGGTGGTGAAGGACGACGGCGAGCACCACGGCGCGGTCGAGGTGGCCGAGCCGATTCCGGACCCCGGTCTGGAGCCGCACGAACCGCGGATCACCGACATCGACCCGAAGGCCGCCGACCGCGTCGAGCGGCAGGTCTCCGCGATGTTCGGCCTGGCCACGCTGCTGGTGCTCGGGGCCTGTGTCGCGTACTTCGCGATCGGGCGGGACTCGATCCTTCAGTTCGGGCCGCTGTCCGGCAACGCGAACAACATGGTCATGGGCCTGTGCATCGGGCTCGCGCTGTTCCTGATCGGCGCCGGTGCGATCCAGTGGGCCAAGAAGCTGATGGTCGACGAGGAGATCTCCGAGGACCGGCACGCCGCGCACTCCTCGCCGGAGCAGATCGCCGAGATCACCGAGGCGTTCAAGCAGGGCACCGCCGAGTCGGGCTTCGGCCGGCGCAAGATGATCCGCAACTCGCTGATCGGCGCGCTGGGCGTGCTCGGGCTGCCGGCCATCATCTTCCTGCGCGACCTCGGACCGCTGCCGGGCCGGTCGCTCTACAACACGATCTGGGCCAAGGGCATCCGGGTCGTCAACGACGTCACCGACCGCCCGATCAAGCCGTCCGACCTGATCGTCGGCCAGCTGGTCAACGCGGCGCCGGCCAACCTGGCCCCGCTGCAGGAGGAGAACCCGACCGAGTACCAGAACGCCAAGGCCAAGGCCGCGGTGATCGTGGTCCGGATCAAGCCGAGCGAGATCCGCACCAAGCCCGGCCGGGAGAACTGGGGCATCGACGGCATCCTGTGCTACTCGAAGATCTGCACCCACGTCGGCTGCCCGATCTCGCTGTACGAGCAGACCACCCACCACGTGCTCTGCCCCTGTCACCAGTCGACCTTCGACCTGTCCGACAGCGCCAAGGTCGTCTTCGGTCCTGCGGCCCGGCCGCTGCCTCAGCTACCGTTGGCATTGGACAGCGAGGGTTATCTGGTCGCGCAGAGCGGCTTCACCGAGCCGGTCGGCCCTAGCTTCTGGGAACGAGGGTGACACCAGTGTCGAACACACAAGAATTCCCACCGCCGGTCAAGTGGGTCGACGATCGCCTCGGCATCGCGAAGATCGGGAAGAAGAACCTGCGCAAGGTCTTCCCGGACCACTGGTCGTTCATGCTGGGCGAGATCGCGCTCTACAGCTTCATCATCCTGATCCTGACCGGCACGTTCCTGACCTTCTGGTTCAAGCCGTCGATGGCCGAGGTCCAGTACAACGGCTCGTACAGCCTGCTCAAGGGTCTGCACATGTCGGAGGCCTACGCCTCCACGCTGGACATCACCTTCGACGTCCGCGGCGGTCTGCTGGTCCGGCAGATCCACCACTGGGCGGCCGTGCTGTTCATCGCCGCGATGATGGTGCACCTGCTCCGGATGTTCTTCACCGGCGCGTTCCGCAAGCCGCGTGAGCTGAACTGGCTGATCGGCTTCGGGATGCTGTTCCTCGGCATCATCGAGGGCTTCATCGGCTACGGCCTGCCCGACGACCTGCTGTCCGGCACCGGTCTGCGGATCACCAACGGCATGATCCAGGCGTCACCGATCGTCGGCACGTACATGAACTTCTTCATCTTCGGCGGTGAGTTCCCGGGCGACGAGTTCGTCTCGAGATTCTTCATCGTCCACGTGCTGCTGATACCGGGCATCATCCTGGGCCTCGTCACGGCCCACCTGTTCCTGGTCGTGTACCACAAGCACACGCAGTACGCCGGACCCGGCCGGACGCAGAAGAACGTGGTCGGCTACCCGCTGTTCCCGGTGTACACGGCCAAGGCCGGCGGCTTCTTCTTCGTGGTCTTCGGCATCACCGCCCTGATGGGTGCGCTGATGCAGATCAACCCGGTCTGGCTGTACGGGCCGTACAACCCGGCCGAGGTGACGGCCGGTTCACAGCCCGACTGGTACATGGGCTGGCTGGAAGGCGCGGTGCGAATATTCCCCGGCTTCGAGTCGCACTTCTGGGGCATCACGCTGGGTTGGAACCTGCTCATCCCGGCGTTGATCATCCCGCCCGCGTTCGTCACGCTGGTCGCGCTGTATCCGTTCATCGAGGGCTGGATCAGCGGTGACAAGCGCGAGCACCACCTGCTGGACCGTCCGCGGGACGTCCCGACCCGCACCGGCGTCGGCGTCGGGTTCATCACCTTCTACGCCCTGCTGTGGATCGGTGGCGGTAACGACCTGATCGCGACCCACTTCGGGGTCTCGCTCAACCACGTGACCTGGTTCCTGCGATTCGCGGTGATCCTGGGGCCGATCCTGGCCTTCTGGGTGGCGCGCCGCTGGGCGATCTCGCTGCAGCGGGCCGACTACGCCCGACTCACCCACGGCCTCGAGACCGGAGTCATCGTGCGCTCGCCCGAGGGCAAGTACACCGAGAAGCACCAGCCGATCTCGACGTACGAGGCGTATTCGCTGACCGCACGGGACCGCGTCGTACCGCACGAGATCGGTCCGGAGACCGACGACAACGGCGTACGGGCGCCGCGCCGGGCCCTCAACAAGGCCCGGGCCGCACTGTCCCGGTTCTACTTCGCCGACGCGGTGCAGAAGCCGACCGCACAGGAGCTCGAAGAGGCGCACGAGCACGCGCACGACGCCGACGAGATCCACGAGCTGACGGAAGACACGGAGACCTACCGCGAGGTCACCAGCGACCGCAGCTGACGAAGTACCGAACGCACAGGGCCCTGGCACTCGCCGGGGCCCTTTGCGTTTATCCCAGGGCGTCGGAGACTGCGGTCAGGTAGCTCTTCACGAGCTTCTGCTGGTCGGGGTCGAGGATCTGGGTGCTGGCGATCATGCGGTCGAGGAGCGGGCCGAAGAACTGCCAGCCGAGGTCGACGGCGCTGTCGGAGACCTGGAGGCGGGCGCTGCGGCCGTCTGTGCGGCTCCTGAGCCGTTCGAGGTGCCCGGCAGCCTCCAGGCGGTGGATGACGGCTGTCGTCGCCTGAGAGGTCATTCCGAGCTGCTGAGCCAGCCAACTGGGCGTGGCCTCCGCCTCGGCCCGTTCGGCGTCCAGGAGGCTCACCAGCGCGCGTACGTCGGTGGTGTGCAACCCCGTCGTCCTGGCGAACTCCCCGATCGCGAGCTCCCACCTGAGCACGATGTCCCGCAGCCGGTGCACCAACTCCAGGGCGGCCGCCCGCTCGGGGTCGGCCGGCGTCACTCCTTCACGCATGCCCGCCAGGTTACCTCACTCAGTGAGCTATTCTCGGCGACATGACCTTCCAGGACGCGTACGACGCTCTCCTCACCCGCTGGGACGTACCGGTCGAGCAAATCGAGCTGACCGACGAGTTCGGTACGACGCACGTCAACGCCTGCGGTCCCGCGGACGGCCCGCCCGTCGTACTGCTTCCCGGACATGGCGCGACCTCATCTGTCTGGTTCACCGTCGCGCCGCAGCTCGCCGAGCAGTACCGGGTGTATGCGATCGACCTGATCGTCGACGCCGGCCGCAGTACCAACACCGGGCGTACACCGAAGACGCCGGACGACCTGCACATCTGGCTGTCGGGCGCCCTCGCTGGCCTCGGCATCGACCGGGCGGCCTTCTGCGGTCACTCGTACGGCGCGTGGATCGCGCTGACCTACGCGATCGCCCACCCTGAGCGCGTGGATCGGCTCGCGCTGCTCGACCCGACGGACTGCTATCTCGGTCTGCGCCTCCCCTACATCCTCCGAGCGCTCCCGGGCCTCCTCCGGCCGTCCCAGGCCCGCAGCATCTCGTTCCTCCGCTGGGAGACCCAAGGCCTACCTGTCGACCCGCAGGTCCTGGAGCTGGCCGGCCTGGCCGCCGAGCAACCCTCAACGCCCTTCGTTCGCACCAAACGCCCCACGGACGACCGACTGCGGGCCATCGCTCCCCTGGTCTTCGTCGCCGGCCGCAGCAAGAGCCAGGACCCGGCCCGGCTGACCCGACGCGTCACCACGCTCAGCCCGGCGGCGGCCGTCGTACAACTCGAGACCGCGACTCACCACTCGCTGCCGTCCCTCCATGCGGAGGAGGTGGTTGCCGGGCTGTTGACTGCGTGGGCCCACGAATTGCCCACAGAATAAGGGGATTCTGGTTCGTAGATCGTCGGCGGAGCCGCCTAGGGTCGAGGTATGGAACTCCTGGGCGAGCGGCCGGTGTGGTCGATGGGCGGCGGCGAACTGCTGTCGACTCTCGACGCGCTGGACGCCGAGATCGCCCGCATGGAGTCCTACCGATTGAGTGTGGTCGCCGGCATCGAGAGCACCGGGTACGCGGCCGAGCTCGGCGCTCGGGACACCGCGGAGCTGCTGCGCTTCCGCTACCGCCTGGACGCGCCGACGGCCCGCCGTACGCTCCGACTCGCACAGGCGCTGTCGAAGTACCCGGCGGTTTCCGCTGCCCTCGACCGGACCGGCGCGTCACCCGCTGCCCTCGACCGGACTGACGAGGAGGCCGACGACCCGGACGATGACGGCGCGAACGCTGACGGCGCGGAGGCTGACGGCGCGGAGGCTGATGCATGGCTGCTGAGGCCCGCGCAGGCAGACGCGATCGTGACCGCGCTGGAGCGTGTTCCGGCTCACGTGCCGATCGACGAGCGCGATGCGGCCGAGCGGCAGCTGGTGAAGCTCGCCGCACACCTGTCACCGGGTGAGCTGCGTCAGGCCGGCAACCGGATGCGGGACATCCTCGACACCGACGGTCCCGAGCCGGAGGAGCTCAAGGCGTACGACCGCGAGTCGCTCACCTTGATGCCCGCGGATCGCGGAGTGAAGTTCCGCGGCTACCTCGCCAACGAGAACGCCGAACTGCTCCGTGCCCTGATCCACGCCGGCGCCCGCCCCCACAAGACCGTCGACGGCGAGCCCGACCTGCGCTCCCGCGACAAGCGCCAGGCCGACGCCCTGACCGCCGCCCTCGGCAACGCCGCCGCAGCGGTCGAGGCCGGGCAGTCGGCGCCCAAGGCGCAGGTGACAGTCACCATCGACTTCGAAGACCTGAAAGCAGCCACTGCCGATGCGAGCGGCCAGCTCGTGTACGGCGACGGGCTGTCGTCCGCGACCGTACGCCGCCTCGCCTGCGACGCGCAGATCATCCCGCTGGTGCTCGGCTCGAACTCGGAGCCGCTGGACGTAGGCCGCTCCGAGCGCCTCGTCACCCGCGCAATGCGCCGCGCCCTCAACGCCCGCGACAACGGCTGCGTGATCTGCGGCGCACCGCCGATCATGTGCGACGCCCACCACATGCTCTCCTGGATCGACGGCGGCGAAACCAAGATCTCAAATCTCGCCCTCCTCTGCCGCCGCCACCACGTCGACCTACACCACGGCACCTGGACCATCTCCATCACCAACGACACCGTCCACGTAACCCGCCCCACCTGGGCCGATCCCCCACCCGCTGGAGCACACCGATCCCGGTGGAAAGCTGACGCGGCGGCCCTCCGCGACGCGTCGGCGTTCGCGTCGGCCGGTCCGTAGGCACGCTGAGAACGCAACAGCCTCCTCCCACAGGCATCTGGGAGGAGGCTGTTGGTGCGCTTCTACGGAGCGTCAGGAGAGGGCGGAGCCCTTCTTGTAGGCGGCCCAGGTGGTGTTCCAGTCGGTCCAGCCGTTGCCGGGCTCCATGTGGCGGGAGGTGCCGGTGACGGTGACGGGGTCGCCGCGGAGGGTCTGGTTGAAGAACCACTGGGCGTCCGCGAGGCTCATGCCGACGCAGCCGTGGCTGACGTTGGCGCTGCCCTGGCTGCCGGCCGACCACGGGGCGCCGTGGATGAACTCGCCGGAGCTGGTGACGCGCTGGGCCCACTTCACGTCGCTGATGTTGTAGTAGTTCGGGTCGCCCGGCTTGATGCCGATCGTCGCCGCGTCCATCCGCTTGGTGGTGAACTTCTCCATGATCACCTTCACGCCGCTGCGGGTGGTGAACCCGTCCTTGCCGGCGGTGATCGGGATGGTGCGGGCCAGCTTGCCGTTGATCGTCACGGTCATCGAGTGCTTCTTGACGTTGACATTGCTGACGACCGACTTGCCGATGCTGAAGGCGATCTTGCGGCTGGAGGTGCCCCAGGTGTTGTTGCCGGCGTTGACGCCCTGGGTGTCGATGTTCACCGACACCTTGGTGCCGGCCGGCCAGTAGTTCATCGGCCGGTAGTTCACCTGCTTGCTGTTCACCCAGTGCCAGGTACCGGTGACCGGGACCGAGGTGGTGACCTTGAGCCGCTTCTCGACCGCGGCGCGGTCCTTGACCGGGTTGTTCCAGTAGATCTGGATCGGCAGCGCCACGCCGACGGTCTCGCCGTTCAGCGGGACCACCGAGGCCTTCAGGCTCTTGGTCGCCTTCAGCGTCTTGAACGTCGAGCTGATCGGCACGGTGCCGCCGTCGCTGCCCTCCGCAGAGCCGCTCACGGTGTACGACGCGCCCGGCTTGAGGTGGTCCGTCGAGGTCCACTGGGTCTTGTCCGTGTTGAAGCTGCCGGCGACCTTGTCACCGTCGTCGTCCTTCAGCGTGACCTCGGCCAACTTGCCGGCCGTCGTGGTCACGGTCACCGGCTTGTCCGGCTGCACCGAGGAGGCGCCCGTGGCGGGCACGACGGCGATGCTGGCCGCGGCCGTCTCCGACGGACTGGTCGAGGCACCCGGGCTGGTCGATGCACCGGGCGAGTTGCTCTGCGACGTGGAGGGCGTCGACTGACCGCCGCTGCCGTTACCTCCGTCGGCCTTCGTGTCACTGCAGGCCGTGCCGGCCAGCAGCAGCACGCAGATCCCCGCCACGGCAAGCCCGTGCTTCCTCACCGAACCGCTCACCATTCCCCAGCTCTCCCCTGTTTAGTCAAACCGCGGTAAGGGTAACCTGCCGCAGCGACATTTCTTCGCACCGCACCGCCACCGAACTGGTACGGACCACAACGGTCCGTACCGGTGGCATTCCTAAAGACGCACGAAGACGCCGCCCGGTTCGTTCCCGGACGGCGTTTTTCGTACGAAGCTCAACTAGTGAGCAGCGTCAGCACACTCAGTGAGCGTGGTCGCCGCGGTAGTACTCGAAGATGAACCCGCTCAGCGTCACGATGCCGATCCCGACGCCGGCGATGAACAGCCACCAGCCGAAGACGATGCCGAGCACAACGACCGCCAGCGTCAGCGCGCACCACAGCGGCCACCAGGAGTACGGCGGGAAGAAGCCGAGCTCACCGGCTCCTTCCGCGATCTCCGCTTCCTTGCGGTCCTCCGGCCGGGCGTCCATCCGGCGCGCGGTGACGCTCAGGTAGAACGCCACCAGCAGCGACAGGAAGAACGTCATCACCAGCGCGGTGGTGCCGGTGGGGTCGTTGGACATCAGCCAGTAGATCGGCGTGACGACCACGACGAAAACGCTCAGGATCCCGAAGACCCAGGCTTCGACCTTCACGCCTTGTCCTTCCCCTCGGTCTCGCTATCGGCGATCTCCTCGAGATGCTCCACGCGCCCCTGATCCTCACCCGCGTCGAGCAGGTTGTCGGCTCCGGCCCGGTTGTCCGGGTACTCCGCCAGAGCCAGCTCCGCGTGGTGCAGGTCGAACGCCGGGGACTCCGAACGGATCCGGGGCAGCTTCTCGAAGTTGTGCCGCGGCGGGGGCGAACTGGTCGCCCACTCCAGCGAACGGCCCCAGCCCCACGGGTCGTCGACGCCGACCTTCGGCGACTTCCGCGACTTGTACACGTTGTAGAAGAACGGAAGCATCGACATGCCCAGGATGAAGGCGCCGACGCTGGAGACCTCGTTCAGCGTGGTGAAGCCCTCGGAGGCCTTGTAGTCCGCGTACCGACGCGGCATGCCCTCGACGCCCAGCCAGTGCTGCACCAGGAACGTCGTGTGGAAGCCGATGAACAGCAGCCAGAAGTGCAACTTGCCGAGACGCTCGTTCAGCATCCGGCCGGTGAACTTCGGCCACCAGAAATAGAACCCGGCGAACATCGCGAACACCACGGTGCCGAAGACGACGTAGTGGAAGTGCGCGACCACGAAGTACGAGTCGGACAGCTGGTAGTCCAGGGCCGGCGAGGCCAGGATGATGCCGGTCAGGCCGCCGAAGAGGAAGGTCGTCAGGAAGCCGACCGCCCAGAGCATCGGGGTGTCGAACGACACCGACCCGCCCCAGATCGTGCCGATCCAGTTGAAGAACTTCACTCCGGTGGGCACCGCGATCAGGAACGTCATGAACGAGAAGAACGGCAGGTTCACCGCGCCGGTCACGAACATGTGGTGCGCCCAGACCGCCACCGAGAGGACCGCGATACCCAGGGTCGCGCTGACCAGGCCGATGTAGCCGAAGACCGGCTTGCGGCTGAAGACCGGGAGGATCTCGGTGATGATGCCGAAGAATGGCAAAGCAATGATGTAGACCTCTGGATGTCCGAAGAACCAGAACAGGTGTTGCCACAGCAGTGGCCCCCCGTTCGCGGCGTCGAACACATGGGCACCCAAGGATCTGTCCGCCTCGAGCACGAGCAGCGCGCCGGCCAGGATCGGGAACGCGATCAGGACGAGGATCGAGGTGACCAGGATGTTCCAGGTGAAGATCGGCATCCGGAACATCGTCATACCCGGTGCGCGCATCGTGATGATCGTCGTCACGAAGTTGACCGCACCGAGGATCGTGCCCAGACCGGCCATCCACAGACCCATGATCCACAGGTCGCCGCCGACACCGGGCGAGCGGACCGCGTTGGACAGCGGGGCGTAGGCGAACCAGCCGAAGTCGGCCGCGCCGCCCGGGGTGAAGAAGCCGCTGACCGTGATCAGACCGCCGAACAGGAACAGCCAGTAGCTGAACATGTTCAACCGTGGGAACGCGACGTCAGGTGCGCCGATCTGGATCGGCATGATCTCGTTCGCGAAGCCGACGAACAGCGGGGTCGCGAACAGCAGCAGCATGATCGTGCCGTGCATCGTGAAGAGCTGGTTGTAGACCTCTTCGTTGACGATCTGCAGGCCCGGCTTGGCCAGCTCGGCGCGGATGATCAGCGCCATCACGCCGCCGATCAGGAAGAACGCGAACGAGGTGATCAGGTACATGTGCCCGATCAGCTTGTGGTCGGTCGTGGTGATCCACTTGACCAGGATCTGACCCTTGGTGCGTCGCAGCGGGTAGGTGGTGCTGGTACCGATGGCGCCGGTGCGCTCGGCGAAGTCGGTCACTTCTCGCCCTCTCCTGTGCCGGGAATGGTGGTGGCGTCGGAGCCTCCGGTGGCAGCGCCGGTCTGGCCCTTGGCGGCCAACTCACGGAGGTGCGTGTCGTAGTCGTCGCGACTGACGATCTTGACGCTGAAGACCATCCGGCTGTGGTAGAGCCCGCAGAGCTCCGCGCACTTGCCCTCGAAGGTGCCGATCTTGGTCGGGGTCAGCTCGAACTTGTTCGTCCGGCCCGGGATCACGTCGAGCTTGAAGTAGAACGACGGCACCCAGAACGAGTGGATCACGTCCGGCGAGGTCAGGTCGAAGTGGACCGACTCGTTCACCGGCAGCCACAGGGTGGCCGGCTTGTCCATCGTGCCGGTCTCCCAGACACCCTGCTGCCCGTCGACAGTGTCCTTGTAGTTGAAGGTCCACTGCCACTGCTGGCCCACCACGTTCACGGTGTGCTGCGGGCTGTTCGACATCGCGGTGATCTTGTTGCCGTGCTCCACCGTGTAGAAGAAGAGCACGCCGATGATCGCGAACGGCGCCAACGTGTAGAGCACCTCTAGCGGCAGGTTGTACCGCACCTGCCGGGGTGCCTCGTCGTTGCGCTTGCGGTACCGGACCGAGACCCAGAGGATCAGGCCCCAGACCATCACGCCGACGATCAGCGCGGCGATCCACGCGCCGATCCAGAGGCTTCGGACCGCTTCGGTCCGGTCGGATGCGCCCTCGGGGAGACCGAGTCGTTTCCACTGCTCAGTGGTCGCCGTCGAGCAACCGGTCAGCATGAGGGTGCCTAGCACCACTGCACTGCCGACCAGCAGGCGACGCTTCGCCGGTCGTGTGGCGCCGGCAGAACCTGCCGGTCGCTCCTCCACTCCGGGCGTGCCGTTCGAACCCACGGGGCGCCTTTCCCTTCCCAAGTGAGACTGACGACCAAACACTACTGGACACCTTTCGCGTCCTTGCGCATAGGTAGGGCTTAGCGTTTCCCGTGTGAGCGAGCGTGGGTATCTGGACGCGGCATCGGCGGAGCCGATGCACCCGGCAGCACGGGAAATGTTGCTGTCGGCAGTGGATTCCGGATGGGCCGATCCGGTGCGTCTGCACCACGAAGGACGGACCGCCCGGCTGCTGCTGGACAACGCCCGCGCGGTGCTCGCGGATGCGATCGGAGTACGCCCGGACGAGCTCTACCTGACGACTTCCGGTACGACGGCCATCCAGGCCGGCCTGTCCGCGATCCGCGCTGCCCGGCGGCGCATCGGACCCGCGGTCGTCCACACGGCCGTCGAGCACTCGGCCGTTCTCCACAGTGCCGGCGACGAGGGTGTTGAAGTCGGGGTGGACATTCGGGGCCGGGTAGATCAGGAAGCCTTCGCGCGCGCCGTACAGCAGCCGGGTGTCGCTGTAGCTGCGGTTCAGTCGGCGAATCACGAAGTGGGCACCAGGCAACCGATCACTGCGATCGCCGAGGAGTGTGGCGACGTACCGCTGTTTGTTGATGCGTCGGCGTCCGTGGGGCATGACGCTGTGCCGGAGGGGTGGTCGGTGCTGGCGGCCAGTGCGCACAAGTGGGGCGGACCGGCCGGTGTCGGATTGCTGGCAGTGCGGAAGGGGACGCGGATCGCTCCGGCCTGGCCGATGGACGAGCGCGAGGACGGGCTCTCCCCCGGGTTCCCCGACGTACCTCATGCGTTAGCTGCGGCGGCAGCGCTGCAGGCCCGGCTGAGTGAGGCCGAGGAACTCAACAAGCAGCACCGGGCCTGGATCGACGAGGTACGGCGACGCGTGCAGGCCGACGTACCGGATGTGGAAGTGGTGGGCGACCCGGACGACCGGCTGCCCCACATCCTCACGTTCTCCTGCCTGTACGTCGACGGCGAGGCACTGGTGACCGCACTGGACGCGGAAGGCTTCGCGGTCTCCAGTGGATCCGCCTGTACGTCGAGCACCCTCAAGCCGTCACATGTCCTCGCCGCGATGGGCGTGCTGACCCATGGGAACGTGCGGGTGTCCTTGAGCCGTGAGACCAGGTACGAGGATGTCGACAGGTTCTGCCAGGTGCTGCCGGGCATCGTCCAGCGGATCCGGGCGGAGGTGGGGATGTGAGCGTCGAGCTGGATTGCCGCGGCCTGCTCTGCCCACTCCCGGTGATCAAACTGGCCAAGGCGCTACCGAGTGTTGCCGTCGGCGAAACAGTCACTGTTCTGGCCGATGACCCGGCCGCGGCCGTCGACATCCCGGCCTGGTGCAGGATGCGATCCCAGGAGCTCGTGGAATCAGCCGAAAAACGCTACGTCGTACGGCGCGTCAGCTGACAGACTCGGAGGGGTGACCGACTTCGCGCACAAACCGACGCTGACCGGCGATCTCGTCGTACTGAGACCGCTGGACGAGGGTGACTACGAAGCGCTCGCTGCCGCGATGGACGACCCGGACGTGGCCCGGCTGACCGGGAGCCATGAGGAGATCAGCGAGGAGCGCGCCCGGGAGTGGATGCGCACCCGGAAGGACCAGACCGACCGGCTCGACCTGGCGATCGTCGACCGCGCTTCCGGACAGGTCGTCGGCGAGGCCGTGCTGAACGACTGGGACCCGGACAACAAGTGCTGCAACTTCCGGATCCTGATCGGCCCGGCCGGCCAGGGCCGCGGCCTCGGCACCGAGGCGACCCGGCTGATCGTCGGGTACGGCATCGGCCAGATCGGCCTGCACCGGATCAGCCTCGGCGTCTACGCATTCAACCCACGGGCCCAGCGCGCCTACGAGAAGGCCGGCTTCAAGGTCGAGGGCCTACTGCGGGATGCGCTTCTCTGGGAGGGCGAATGGATCGACGAGATCGTCATGTCGATCCTCGCCTCCGAATGGATCCCCCCTCACAGCCCTCGCGCCACATAGGTTCGAGAGCGTGATCGACGCCGAACGCATTGCCGTGCTGACCGGGGCCGGGATCTCGACCGCTTCCGGGATCCCCGACTTCCGGGGGCCGCAGGGTGTGTGGACGAAGGACCCGGCTGCGGAGGCGATGTTCGACATCGACGAGTACGTCGGCAGCCGCGACGTCCGCGTGGCCACCTGGAAGCACCGTCTCGCTGTGCCGGCGTGGACAGCCGAGCCGAACCCCGGGCATCTCGCACTGGTCGAGCTCGAGCGGCAGGGTCGTCTGACCGGCCTGGTCACGCAGAACGTCGACGGGCTGCACCAGAAGGCCGGATCGTCGCCGTCACTCGTCCACGAGCTGCACGGGACGGTCTGGTACGTCGACTGCCTGCAGTGCCGCCGGCGTATCCCCATGGCCGACGTACTCCCCCGGCTCCAGTCCGGAGACGAGGACCCGGCCTGTGAGGTCTGCGGCGGCATCCTCAAGTCGGCAACGGTTTCGTTCGGCCAGTCGCTCGACCGTGACGTACTCGATCGGGCCGTCGCCGCCACCGAGGCCGCCGACCTGTTCCTGGCCGTCGGCACCTCACTGCAGGTCTACCCGGCCGCAGGTCTCTGCGACCTCGCCCTGAACGCCGGCAAGCCGCTCATCATCGTGAACGCCCAGCAAACGCCGTACGACGAACAGGCCGCGACTGTGCTGCGGACCCCGATCGAGACCACCCTGCCGGAGCTCGTGACCTTACCGTGACATTCGAGCTCTCCTCACGGTAAAAACCGACGGCTAGCGTCCCCGGCAGGTGAATCGGCGGGAGGGGACCGTGATGCGCGGGTTCAGGCGTTGGACGGCAGGTTTCACCGCGGCCGCTGTGGTCGTGCTCGGGCTGGGTACGGCGTCTCCGGCGCCCGCTCAAGTCGCAGTGGATCGGGTCGTCACATTGGCGGGATCACTGCAGAGTGAGCTGGGGTGTGCGACCGACTGGGACCCGGGCTGTGACGCAACCAGTCTCGGGGCGGGTGCGCCGTACACGAAGGTGTTCGACGTACCGGCGGGGACCTATGAGTACAAGGTCACGATCAACAAGGGCTGGGACGAGAACTACGGCGCGGGCGGCGTGCTGAACGGGCCGAACATCCCGCTGAGCATCGCGGGACCGGCCAAGCTGCAGTTTAGTTACGACGACACTAGTCACGTTGTGATGGTCAAGCCGGTCGACCTCGCGGGGTCGACGGTCACCGCCGCGGACAAGACGCTGGCATCGCCGAGTCTGCGACCGGACCTGACCAAGGAACGGTTCTACTTCCTGATGGCCGACCGGTTCGCCAACGGTGACACGTCGAACGACGCCGGCGGACTCACGGGCGATCGTCTGCAGACCGGGCTCGATCCGACCGACAAGGGCTTCTACCACGGCGGCGACCTGGCCGGTGTGGTGCAGAAACTCGACTACATCAAGTCGCTGGGTACGACGTCCATCTGGCTGACCCCGTCGTTCAAGAACCGTCCGGTGCAGGGGGCCGGGGCGAACGTGAGCGCCGGGTACCACGGGTACTGGATCACCGACTTCACCCAGATCGACCCGCACCTCGGAACCAACGCGGACATGAAGCGCTTGATCGATCTTGCGCACCGCAAGGGGATGAAGGTCTTCTTCGACATCATCACCAACCACACCGCGGACGTGATCGACTACCAGTCCCACAACTACGGCTACATCCCGAAGTCGACGTCGCCGTACAAGGATGCTCAGGGCAACGTTTTCGACGACAAGCAGTACGCCGGCGGCGACACGTTCCCGCAGCTCGACGCGCAGACCTCGTTCCCGAACGTCCCGTACTTCCGGACCCCGGCCGACGCGACCGTGAAGGTGCCGGCCTGGTTGAACGACCCGACGCTGTACCACAACCGCGGCGATTCGACGTTCGCCGGCGAGAGCGCGGAGTACGGCGACTTCGTCGGGCTGGACGACCTGTTCACCGAGCAGCCGAAGGTCCGCGACGGGATGATCGACGTCTACAAGACCTGGGCCGAGTTCGGGATCGACGGGTTCCGGATCGACACCGTCAAGCACGTCAACATCGAGTTCTGGCAGAAGTTCTCGCCGCAGATCCTGGCCGCGGCTCGCGGTGCGGGCTCGAAGAACTTCTTCATGTTCGGCGAGGTCTTCGACGCGAACCCGCAGTTCATGTCGACGTACACCACCAAGGGCGACCTGCAGGCGACGCTCGACTTCGGGTTCCAGCAGAACGCGGTCGCCTACGCGAAGGGCGATCCGAGTACCAAGCTGCAGGACTTCTATGCCGACGACGACTACTACACCGACACGAACTCGAACGCGTACGAGCTGCCGACGTTCCTCGGCAACCACGACATGGGCCGCGTCGGCATGTTCCTCAAGCAAGGTGGCGCCTCCGGTCAGGATCTGCTCGCGCGGGACGAGCTGGCGCACTCGCTGATGTACCTGACGCGTGGCCAGCCGGTCATCTACTACGGCGACGAGCAGGGCTTCACCGGTCCGGGCGGTGACAAGGACGCGCGGCAGGACATGTTCGCGACCAAGACCGCCGACTACGCGGACGACGAGGTCGTCGACGGCACCGGTACGACGACGATCGGCAGCAAGGACCGGTACGACGTCAACTCGCCGATGTACAAGCACATCGCGGCGCTGGCGAAGCTGCGCGCGAAGTACCCGGCACTGTCGGACGGACGGCAGGTGCACCGGTACTCCTCGAACACCAACGGGCTCTATGCGTTCAGCCGGCTGGGTAGCGACAACGTCGAGTACCTGGTGGTCGCCAACAACTCGAAGACTGCGGCGTCGGCGACAGTGCCGACGTACGGGCCGAACACGTGGCTCAAGCCTGTCTACGGCGGCTCCAAGGCTGTGAAGACAGACCGTGAAGGACGTGTGGTCCTCAGTCAGGCTCCGCTGTCCGTCACGGTTTACCAGGCTCAGACGAAGGTCCCGAAGCCGGCTAAAGCACCTGCTGTGTACATGAGCTCGCCGGAGCTCGGTGCGACGGTCGGTGGGCGCGCTGAGATCGCCGCTGCTGTTCCTGCGAACACTCCGGTCACTGTGACCTTCGGCTACCGGCCTGTGGGTACGACGGCGTGGACGCGGCTCGGTGCGGACGACAACGCGCCGTACCGGGTCTTCCAGGACGTGTCCGGTCTGGCGAAGGGCACTCTCCTCGAGTACCGCGCCGTACTGCGGGATGCTGCGGGCAACTACTCGGTGTCCGGGTCGTACGGCGTTGTGGGCGACGCACCTGCGGCCGGCGGGGGCGGTGGCGGGACCGGTCCGGTCGTCCAGCCTGCCAACGTGTCGGTGCCGGGTGACCACAACAGCGAGATGGGCTGTACGGCGGACTGGGCGCCGGACTGCGACCAGGCCCAGCTGACGCTCGACCCGAAGGACAAGGTGTGGAAGGGCACGTACACGATCCCGGCCGGTGAGCACGCGTACAAGGCGGCGATCAACAAGACCTGGGACGAGAACTACGGCGCCGGCGGCGTGCTGAACGGCGCGAACATCTCCTACACAGCGCCTGCCGGACCGGTCAGCTTCTACTACGAACACGGGCGGCACTACGTCACGTCCAGTGCGCAGGGGCCGATCATCACGGTGCCGGGCTCGTTCCAGTCCGAGCTGGGCTGTCCGGCCGACTGGGACCCGTCCTGCATGCGACCCTGGTTGACCGACGAGGACGGGGACGGGACGTACACCTGGTCCACCAGCGAGTTGGGAGCGGGCAACTATGAGGCGAAGGTCGCGCACAACCTGTCCTGGGACGAGAGCTATCCGGCTCAGAACGTCCCGGTCACAGTGCCGAGTGACGGTTTGGTCGTCACGTTCTCGTACGTGCTCGCGACGCACCAGTTCACGGTGACGACGTCCAAGCCCGGTGCGACGCCGGACCTGAGCCAGACGAAGGCGTACTGGCTGGACCGCAACACGCTCGCCGTACCGGCTGTCGCCCACCCGGAGAGGTACCGGTGGCGGCTGCACTGGTCCGACACGGGCTCGTTGAAGGTCGACGCTGACGACATTGGTGGATTGTCGACATCCCTACGATACGACTCGCGGATTGTGAAACCGGGGTACACGACGCTCCGCCTGGACAACGCCGACGCCCGCAAGATCCTCACCGGGCAACTCGGTCTGGCGCAGTACGACGACGCCGGCCGACTGCTCGATGCGACGGGGGTGCAGATACCGGGCGTCCTCGACGATCTCTACAAGAGCGCGGCCGGCCGCGCGTACGGCGTGACGTGGCACGGCGGCGCACCCACCTTCACGTTGTGGGCGCCCACCGCGCAGAACGTGCGATTGATGGTGGGCTCGGCGGTTGTACCGATGAAGCGCAACGATGACGGCTCGTGGGCCGTCAGCGGATCACGCTCGTGGAAGAACGCGTCGTACCGCTTCGAGGTAACGGTCTTCGCGCCGAGTACCGGGAAGGTGGAGACGAATGTCGTCACGGATCCCTACTCGGTCGCGTTGACGACGGACTCGACGTACTCCGTCGCCGCCGACCTGAATGATCCGGCGGGTCAGCCCGCGTTGTGGTCGAAGACGCCGGCGCCGAAGCTCGCGCGGGGTGTCGACTCGACGATCTACGAGTTGCATGTCCGCGACTTCTCGATCAACGACAACACGGTTCCCGCCGCGCACCGCGGTACGTATCTCGCCTTCGCCGACGACGGCGACGGAACCAAACACCTCAAGGCGCTGGCTGCGGCCGGGCTCAACACGGTGCACCTATTGCCGACATTCGACATTGCATCAATCCCCGAGACCGGTCAGCAGACCCCGGCCTGTGACCTGAAGGCGCTGCCGCCGGACTCGGACCAGCAGCAGGCGTGCGTGACAGCCGTCGCCGCGAAGGACGGGTTCAACTGGGGTTACGACCCGTACCACTGGCTCGCGCCGGAGGGTTCGTACGCGACGCAGAAGGACGGGCCGGCTCGGGTCTCGGAGTTCCGCACGATGGTCGGCGGGCTGCACAAGTCCGGGCTCCGCGTCGTACTCGATCAGGTCTTCAACCACACGCCGGCCGCCGGTGAGGCGCCGACGTCGGTGCTCGACCAGATCGTGCCCGGGTACTACCAGCGGCTCAATGCGACCGGGAAGGTCGAGAACTCGACCTGCTGCAGCAACATCGCCACCGAACACGCGATGGCCGAGAAGATCATGGTCGACGGCACCGTGAGCTGGGCAAAGAACTACCACGTCGACGGCTTCCGCTACGACCTGATGGGCCACCACACCAAAGCGAACATGCTGAAGATCCGCGCCGCGCTCGACAAGCTGACGCTCGCCAAGGACGGCGTCGACGGTAAGTCGATCTACCTGTACGGCGAGGGCTGGAACTTCGGCGAGGTCGCCAACGACGCCCTGTTCGTCCAGGCCCGCCAGGGCAATCTCGGCGGCACCGGGATCGGCACGTTCTCCGACCGTATGCGGGACGCAGTGCGCGGCGGTGGACCATTTGACGACAATCCGCGGATCCAGGGCTTCGGCTCCGGCGAGGCGAGCGACCCGAACGGCGATCCGGTCAACGGTACGCCGGACGAGCGCGCCAAGCGGCTCGCGCACGACACCGACCTGGTCCAACTCGGCCTGGCCGGCAACCTGCGCTCGTTCACCTTCCGCTCCGTCGAATCGGGTACGACGGTGCGCGGCGACGGGGTCGACTACACCGGCTGGGTACGCCGACCAGCCGGACGAGGTGATCAGCTATGTCGATGCCCATGACAACGAAACGTTGTGGGACACGCTGACGTACAAGCTGCCGACAGACCTGCCGATGCCGGACCGGATCCGGATGAACACGTTGTCCCTGGCAACGACCGCGCTGGCCCAAACACCGTCGTTCTGGCACGCGGGAGCGGACCTGCTGCGAAGCAAGTCGCTGGACCGCAACTCCTACGACTCCGGCGACTGGTTCAACACCCTCGACTGGACCGGCGCCGACAACGGCTTCGGCCACGGTCTCCCACCGAAGGCCGACAACGAAGCGAATTGGCCGTACATGCAGCCGCTCCTGGCCAACCCGGCCCTCAAGCCGTCGTCCACCGATGTGGCCACGGCATCCGCAGCAGCCGCCGACCTACTCAAGCTCCGCTTCTCGACCCCGCTGTTCCGCCTAGGCACCGCCGACCTCATCAACCAGAAACTCAGCTTCCCCCTCAGCGGCACCACCCCAGGCGTCATCACCATGCGAATCGACGACACGGTAGGCCCAAACGTGGATCCAGCCCTGAAGGGGGCCCTGGTCGTCTTCAACTCGACAGGATCCTCTGTAACTCAACAGATCCCGGCGCTGACCGGCGCCAACCTGTCCCTGTCTCCCGTCCAAGCCACAGGTTCAGATCCAGTCGTAAAACAGACCACCTGGACCGCCACCACCGGCACAGCCACAGTCCCTGCGCGCACGGTCGCCGTACTCCTCCAGCGGTAGTCAGCTCAGGAGACCGGCCAGCACCTGGCCGGTCTCCGGGACCACCAGGGTGGTGCCGGTGTAGGACAACGTCAGCTGCCGGGACAGATCAGCCGCGTGATAGCTGATCGTCTGGTAGCCGAAGATCCCACCGGTGTGCCCCCAGACGACCTGACCGTCCGGCAGACGCCTGCGCTCGATTCCCAGTGCGTAGCCGAAGGAGTCGTCCACCGGCACCACGGTCAGCATCGCTTCCTGCTCGGGCTCTCCGAGTAGCTTCCCACCGAGCACCGCGGCGTAGAAGCGGTTGAGGTCGGCGGCCGTCGAGACGATCTCGCCCGCCGCCCACGCCTGCGACGCGTTGAACCTGGCCAGATCGACCCACTCGCCGGCGATCTGCAGATACCCACGCGCGTGCGGCTCGGGCAGATCCACGTCATCGCCAGGCAAGAGCGTCCGCTCGAGTCCGAGCCGCTCCAGGACGCGCGTCCGTACCTCATCGGCATACGCCTTGCCGGTCACCGCTTCGACCAGCAGGCCGAGCACGATGTAGTTCGTGTTCGAGTACGACCACGAACCACCCGGCTCGAACAACCTCGCCTTCGCCAGCCCGGTCCGCAACGCCTCCGCTGGGTCGCGGTGCAAATACCGGTCACGAAGATGCCGATCGGCGGGCAGATCGTCGGTGTAGTTGTAGAGGCCGCTCGTGTGGTTGAGCAGCTGCCGCAAGCTGATCGAATCCGGTACGCCGGGCACCCACTCGCCGACCGGATCGTCCAGTCGCAGCTTGCCTTCGGCCACCAACTGCAGGACTAGGACGGCTGTGAACGTCTTCGTGACGCTGCCGACCCGGAACCATCCGTCCGGATCCACCGGGCGGTCCGGATCGAGCTGGGAGCGGCCGCTGGAGCCGACCCAGGTCTGGTCGCCGGAGCGGTAGTGCAGCAGCACGCCGGCCGCGCCGTCATCCACCAACGAGTCGAGGTATGCCTGCATGGGCCCCACTGTGTCAGGTCAGGGAGGCGAACCGGGCTGCTGCGACGAAGGCGGCTAGTGCCAGGAGGATGGTGTTGGCGGCGGTTGAGCGCGGTTCGCGGAGGGAGGAGTGGGAGGTGGCGGCGCCGATCATCACGATGACCAGGCCGGTGGCGGCCAGGGGTGTGAGGACTCGGGCGGTGTCTGTGAGCCAGGGGGCGAAGAGGCCGGCTACGGCTAGGAGTTCGCAGAGGGCGACGCAGCGGACCAGTGGCATCGGGAATGGGGCGATGCCGGTTTGGCCGCTGGTGATGAGGCGGGTGCGGGACATCGTGGCCTTCAGGACGCCCGAGATCGTGAAGACGACGGCGAGCGCGCCGGTGAAGATCCAGGTGATCGTGTTCATGTCGATTGCAGACGATCGACAATCGGATCCTGTGACAATCGACAAAACTGTCACCGGGAAGAGTGGTCGATCGTCTGTGAAGGTGTGATGGAGGAACTCAGGCCGCTGTTGCTCTCGATCGCGTACCGGATGCTGGGCACATTCGGTGACGCTGAGGACGTCGTGCAGGAGGCGTACCTGCGCCTGCACCGCGAGCCCGACGTCGTATCACCCAAGGCCTTCCTGACCACCGTCACGACCAGGCTCGCGATCGACCAACTCCGCTCGGCACGGCGCCAGCGCGAGCAGTACTTCGGCCCGTGGCTGCCGGAACCCGCCGTCGACGAGTACGTCGACCTGGCCGACCGCGCCGCGCTCTCGGACTCGCTGTCCACCGCGTTCCTCGTCGTCCTCGAACGCCTCTCCCCCGACCAGCGCGCGGTCTTCCTGCTCGGCGACGTCTTCGGCTACTCGTACGACGAGCTCGCGGGCATCCTCTGCAAGACGCCGGCCAGCTGCCGCCAGCTCGCCGTCCGCGCGCGTCGTCGGATTGCCGACAATCGACCGCGCTTCGACGCCTCACCGCACGAACGCGACGAGTTGGTACGCCGCTTCACCGCGGCCGCCCAGGAAGGCGAGCTGGACAGCCTGGTCGAACTGCTCGCGCCGGACGTCACCTTCACCGGCGACGGCGGCGGCAAGGGCGGCTTCCCTCGACCGGTACACGGCGCCGGCAACGTCGCCCGCCTGCTCATCGGCGCGTTCGGCAAGTTCCGCGAGCTGACCACCGAGCCGGTCCACGTCGGCGGTCAACCCGCGCTGAGGATCCACGACCACAGCGACCGCACGGTCGCGATCTGGTCGTTCGTGGTCGTCGAGGGCCGGATCACCGCGATCCACGGCATCGTCAACCCCGACAAACTGACCCACGTCCAGCCGTCGGGCCACCACGCCCAGCCGTCAGCGCACCACGTCCAGCCGTCACGGCACGCGGACGACGAGCGCTGACGCATCCACCTCCGCGACCAGCGACGTACCTTCGGCGATCGCGTCGCCGTCGAGCTGGCGGCCTACTGGGCGGTCGGCGCGCACCTGGATCCGCTTGCCGATGAACCGTTCGACATCGCGCTCGCGCCAGGACTTGATCACCAGACCGAGCGCCAGCCGGGGCCAGTGGCTGATCCGGCGCGGCGCGAGCACGACCACGTCGATCCGGCCGTCGTCGGGTGCCGCGTCCGGGAAGAGCGGGATGTTCGCCTGCAGCGTGCCGACGTTGCCGATCACCACGGTCCGCGCCCGACGGCGTACCGGCGGCTCGTCGTCGACGGTGATCTCGACGTGGACGAACGGGTGATTCAGGTTCTTGAGCGTCGAGACGACGTACGCCGCCCAGCCGACCCGCTTCTTCAGGTCGTCGGGCGCGTCCTCGATGATCGCGGCGTCCAGGCCGAGACCCGCCATCACCACGAACCGGTCGTCCGGCAGCTGATCACCCTTGATCTGCACGCTGTCGATCCGCTGGTCCGAACCGTCGAGGAGCTCGCTCAGCGCATCGTCCATCTCCAGCGAGATGCCGAGGTTGCGGGCGAGCAGGTTCCCGGTCCCGCCCGGCAGCACGGCGGCCGGGATCGCGGTCCCGGCCAGCTCGGCGCAGACGACCCGGACCGTGCCGTCGCCGCCCGCGACCAGCACCAGATCGACCTTCTCCTCGATCGCCTGCCGGGCCATCCCGACCCCGGCGTCGTCCTCGGTCGTCTCCAGCCACAGCGGTTCGTCGTACCCCCGCTCGGCCAGCGCGGCTTCGACGGTACGGCGGAACGGGTCGACGTCGACCTTGATCGGATTCACGATGACGGCTGCCCGCCTGGCAGGACTCACTTATTTTTGTCCGTTCGGAGAGATAGCGTGCTCGGGGTGAGCAGACTTCCACGGAGTACGCCAGAAGCCCAGGGGTTGTCGGCCGCGGCGCTCGACAGTTTTGTCGGAGCGCTCGACGCCGGACAGCCGGAGATCCAGACCATCATGCTGCTGCGGCACGGCCAGGTCGTGCTGGAGGAGGCCTGGGCGCCGTACCGGCTGGACGACCCGCACCTGCTGTTCTCGGTCTCGAAGAGCTTCACGTCCACGGGCGTCGGGCTGGCGATCGACGCTGGGCTGCTGTCGCTGGACGACCAGGTCATCTCGTTCTTCGACGCCGACGAGTTGCCGGAGACGGTCAGCGAGAACCTGGCCGCGATGAAGATCCGGCATCTGCTGACGATGACGACCGGGCACTCGCAGGACACCGTCGAGGCGCTCAGCCGCGACCGCCGGATGGTGAAGATCTTCCTCGGCCTCGAGGTGGCGCACGAGCCCGGCACGGTGTTCGTCTACAACAGCGGCGCGACGTACATGCTGTCCGCGATCGTGCAGCGGCTGACCGGCGAGCGGCTGCTCGACTACCTGCGGCCGCGGCTGTTCGAGCCGCTCGGCGCGACCGAAGCGACCTGGCAGGTGTCGAGGGAGGGCATCACGACCGGTGGCTGGGGTCTCAGCATCAACACCGAGTCGCTGGCCTCCTTCGGGCAGCTCCTACTGCAGCACGGCGAGTGGAAGGGCGAGCAGCTCGTTCCGGCCGAGTGGTACGAAGCGGCCACCTCGAAGCAGGTGCCGAACGACAACGAGGAGAACCCGGACTGGAAGCAGGGCTACGGCTTCCAGTTCTGGCGCGGGCGTCACAACACGTACCGCGGTGATGGCGCGTTCGGGCAGTTCTGCCTGGTGTTCCCGGAGTACGACGCTGCGCTCATCGTCACGAGTGCGACGCGCGACATGCAGGCGATCCTCAACACGGTCTGGGAGTATCTGCTCCCGGCGCTCGAGGGCAAGGAAGTCCCGTCGGTCTCCCGCCCTTCGAAGTTGGAGTTGTTGCCGCCAACTGGTTCGACGCCGGTCGGCGGAGACGGGCGGACGTATCGGTTCACCGAGCGCAACGATGCCGGGCTGACCGCCGTACGGCTCGACCCGGACGGGACCGGGGTCTTCACCTTCGAGGAGTTCGGCGGGGGCGGATCGCATGACATCGTTTGCGCGCCCGGCGACTGGCGCGAGCAGTCCGGCCCGGGCAGCGTCGACGACGCAAGCCCCGAGGCCGGCCTGCGGATCGTTACCAGCGCGTACGGCGACGGCGACGCGTTCGTGGCCACGCTTCGCTGGGTCGAGACGCCGTTCGTTGCCAAGTTCACCTGTCGGGTCGCCGGTGATTCGATGACCGTCGACGGTGAGCTCAACGTGTCGTTCGGGCCGACCGAGTTCACGCTGACCTCCGAGGTGTGATCCGGGTCATGTCACAAAGCTGAGGCCGCCGCGTGTCCTCCGGGTCGTAACGACCGACGACGGAGGATGACATGAAGGTCTTGGTAGCAGGTGCGACCGGTGGATTGGGCCGGTCGCTGGTGCCGCAGCTGATCGCGGCCGGGCACGAGGTGACCGGGATGACCCGGTCGGAGTCCGGCGCGAGCAGCGTGCGGTCGTTCGGGGCGGACGTCGTACTCGCGGACGGGCTCGACGCCGCCGCCGTCCGCGCCGCCGTGGAGAAGGTGCGCCCGGAGGTCGTCGTCCACCAGATGACGGCGCTCAAGAGCGGGATCGACTTCAAGCACTTCGACGACAGCTTCGCGATGACGAACCGGCTGCGGACCGAGGGCACCGACAACCTGCTCGCCGCATCCCAGGCTGCCGGCGTACGACGGTTCGTCGTCCAGTCGTACGCCGGCTGGAACTTGCAGCACGGTGGATCCGCCACCAAGACCGAGGCGGACCCGCTCGACCCGAACCCGGTGCCCGCGCAGCAGCAGACGATGGCCGGGATCAAGCACCTCGAGTCGGCGGTACTGAACGCCGACGGGATCGAGGGCGTCGCCCTCCGGTACGGCAGCTTCTACGGCCCGACCGGCGACATCGGCAAGGGCGGCTCGATGGTGGAGCTGATCCAGAAGCGGCGCCTGCCGCTGATCGGCGACGGCACCGGGGTCTGGTCGTTCATCCACTACGACGACGCCGCCTCGGCGACCGTGAAGGCAGTCGAGAGCGACGTGACCGGGGTATTCCACGTCGCGGACGACGACCCGGCGCAGGCGGCGGTGTGGCTGCCGGAGTTCGCTCGCATCCTCGGCGCGAAGCCGCCGCGACACGTGCCGGCCTGGCTCGGGCGGCTCGCGGTCGGCGATGTCGGGGTCGCGGCCTTCACCGAGATTCGCGGGGCCGACAACACGCTGGCCAAGCAGACCTTCGGCTGGCAGCCCGGGTACGCGTCCTGGCGCGAAGGTTTCCGCGAAGGGCTGTAAGCCGGAAACAGTGAGAGGTTTTCTTTACTTCGGCGTTACAAGCGAGGACGACTGCTGAAACCGGCGGGCCCTGAACTGGAAAGGACCCGCCGGGACGGCGGGGCGCCCCTAGGGTTCCGCTGCTGGTCGAGCTGACGGCAGGACTGGTCCGAGAGGGGAGACGACGCTCGTAGCAGGGTGTCGTTCCACGGCGGGACAAAAGCCCGGGAGGCCTTGAAAGGCCCCGGGCTGCTGTGCGTGCATTCCGGGCCCGATCCCAAGCGGAGGCCGGAATGTCAGCACCCCCCGAAACACTGACCACGGATCAAATCGGCGCGCACGACCTCAGCCATTTCGGCTACGCCCAGCAGCTCTCGCGCCGGGTCGGCAGCTACGCGTCGTTCGCGGCCGGCTTCTCGTTCGTCTCGATTCTCACCACGGTCTTCCAGCTCTTCGGCCTGGGCTTCGGCTTCGGCGGTACGGCGTTCTTCTGGACGTGGCCCGCGGTCCTCGCCGGCCAGCTGATGGTGGCGTTGTGCTTTGCCGAACTCGCCGCGCGGTACCCGTTGTCGGGCGCGATCTACCAGTGGGCCCGTCGCCTCGGCGGCGCCGTGATCGGCTGGTTCGCGGGGTGGACGATGGTGATCGCTCAGATCATCACGCTGGCCACCGCGGCGATCGCCCTGCAGGTCGTTCTGCCTGCAGTGTGGCCCGGGTTCCAGCTGGTCGGCAGCGATCCCGCGCTCGCTTCGAAGGACGGCGCCGCGAACGCCGTACTCCTCGGCTGCATCCTGCTCGCCGCGACCACTCTCCTGAACGCGACCAGCGTGCGGATCACCGCAATCGTGAACTCGGTCGGCGTCACCTGTGAGCTGATTGGCGTCGTTCTGATCATCGTATTGCTGACAATGCGCGCCGAGCGCGGTCCGTCCGTCGTACTGCACACAACGAACCTGGACAGCACGACCGGGTACGTCGTACCGCTGCTGATCTCGGCGTTGATGGCGGCGTACGTGCTGGTCGGCTTCGACAGCGCGGGCGAACTGTCGGAGGAGACGCACAAACCGCGCGCCACGACACCACGGACGATCATCCGGGCGGTCGTTGCCTCTGGCATCGGTGGTGCGTTCCTGATCATCGCAGCGCTGATGGCCGCGCCTTCATTGACCGACGGCGATCTGGCGACGCAAGGTCTCCCCTATGTGCTGACGAGCCGGCTCGGTACGACGCCCGGGAAGCTGCTGCTGCTCGACGTCGCGCTCGCGGTCTGCGTGTGCACGCTGGCGATCCAGACGGCTGCGGCTCGGATGATCTTCTCGATGGCCCGCGACAACGTCCTGCCGGGATCGCGCGAGCTGCGCAAGGTGTCCAAGCGGACCGGTACGCCGGTCGCCGCGACCGTCGTGCCTGGTGTGCTGGCCGCCGTGTGCCTGGTCGTCAACGTGGGGAACGCGGGCCTGTTCCTCGGTCTCGCGAGCGTCTGCATCATGCTGCTTTACGTCGCGTATCTGATGGTGACGGCTCCCCTGCTGGTACGCCGCCTGACCGGCGGCGGTCTGCCCGCCGGAGTCGACGAGAACGGCCGGCCGCTGTTCTCGCTCGGGCGCTTTGGTCTGATTGTCAACATTGTCGCGGTCGCCTACGGACTCACGATGGCAATCAACCTCGGCTGGCCACGCGCCGAGGTCTACGACCCGGCCGGCGACGGCTGGTACCTCCACTACCTCCCGCTGATCACCCTCGCCGTCGTAGCGGCTGGCGGACTCCTCGCATATCGGACCCAGCGCAGCGCGTACTACGCCTCGATCGGCATGCCGCTCCCAGCCACCGCTTCAACCGTCGAGGCAGAGGGAGCCAGCGCATGAACCACGAGATGCCTGGTTCTGCCGCCTGGTCGGCGCCGGTGCGTGCGGGACGCACGATCACACTGACAGCACTGGCCGACGGCGCGAACGCGACCGTACTGATCGTCGGCGCCGACCGCCTCGACCGCCTCAACATCCCCGACACTCTGAAGTCCCAGATGTCCGCACGCATCAAGCCCGGCATGGTCCTGATGTCGGACCGCGGCCTCGCCCTGGCGACCGTCGTCGCCTCAACCCTCGACTGGCACGACTGCCTCACCGGTGCGCTCCCCGATCGCCTCCTCCTGCTCGAACTCACCAAGCACGGCTTCGGCGAAGCGGACCTGCACGGCTGCATCAACTTCTTCAGCAAGGTCGCCGTCGCGGACGACCCACGAGCCTCACTCGCCTACATCCCCGGCCACGCCCATGCAGGCGACACCGTGACTCTCCGAGCCGACCAGGACCTCCTGATCTTCGTCTCGACCGCACCCCACGCATTGTCGGACGGCCCCGCGGCAGGCGTCGCCGTACAGCTCGAATCGCCTGCACACGTGGAAGACCCCGACCTGCGCGAGGAAGCGGTCCGCGCATTGCGCCTGACCCGGGAGCTGATCGCATGACCATCACCGCGACGACCGTCGCCCTCGACTCCGTGGTCGAAGCCGGCGACGGCGCACTCGTCAGCGTGCCAACTGGTGGGCGCCTGCGGATCGTCGACCTGCACGGGAACCAAGCCGTCGACACGCTCTTCTACGACGCCCACGACATCGACAACCGGTACTCCGCCTTCGACACGATCCGCGAGCAGCGCGCCGTGTTCCTGACCACCGGATCGCGCCTGATCTCGACCAGGCTCGACGAGCTCGCCGTGATCACGGACGACACCTGCGGCCGGCATGACACCGTCGGCGGCGCGTGCTCGCAGGAGAGCAACGTCATCCGGTACGGCGAGTTCACCCGCCACCAGCACGCTTGCCGGCAGACGTTCCTGCGCTACGGCGCGGTGGCCGGCATCGGTCAGCGTCAGCTCGCCCACAACATCAACTTCTTCATGAACGTACCGGTGACGTCGACCGGCGGCCTGACGTTCGAGGACGGTCTGTCCGCGCCCGGCAAGTACGTCGAGGTCACCGCGAGTCGCGACCTGTTCGTGCTGATCAGCAATTGTCCGCAGGTCAACAATCCTTGTAACGGCTGGGATCCGACGCCGATCCAGCTGCTGGGCTGGTGGTGACGTTGGCCGCCGTCACAGTTGTTGCCCCAGGCACCCAAACCACGGTGCAGGATCTCGCCGGCCGGCCCGGCCTGTGGGATGTCGGCGTACCGCCGTCCGGGGCCGCCGACGAACTGACGTTCGCCCTGCTCAACGCGGCGGTCGGCAATCCGGACACCGCGGCCGGGCTCGAGTGTGTGCTCAACGGACCGGTGCTCACCTGCGACGAGGACCGACTGGTCTGCGTCGGCGGCGCTGTCCGCAATGCGACCGTCGACAATCTGCGCATCCGGCCAGGGATGGTCGTCCGGTGGCCGGCCGGCTCGGTGCTGGACATCGGCCCGCTCGACGGTCCCGGGATGCGCGGGTACGTCGCGATCCAGGGCGGGCTCGACGTACCGCGCGTGCTCGGCAGCCGGTCGACGTTCATCCTCGGCGGCTTCGGTGGTCACGGCGGCAAGCCGCTCGAGGCCGGCGACCAGATGCCACTCGGTCGGCAGGAGAACTTGTTGTCCCCGGTGTCGGTGGAGTTGCCGACGATGTCGGATTCTTGGCAGCTGCGCGTGATCCCCGGACCTCACGGAGCGCCGGAGCATCTCACTGACGAAGGTGTCGATGAGTTCTTTGCCAACAGTTGGATTGTCGACCATCGGTCCGACCGCACCGGCGTCCGGCTGATCGGACCGACTCCCGGCTGGGCGCGGACCGACGGCGGCGAGGCCGGGCTGCATCCGTCGAACGTGCACGACTCGGCGTACCCGGTCGGCGGAATCATGCTGTCCGGCGACACCCCGGTCATCGTCGGCAAGGACGGCCCGTCCCTGGGCGGATTCGTCGTACCCGCCGTCGTGATCGAGGCCGATCGCTGGATGCTCGGCCAACTGCGCGCTGGCGACGCAGTGCAACTAGTTCCGGTGACACTAGTTGCAGCGACAGAAGCGATCGAGCACCGCCGCCGTTGGCTGACGGATCTGCGCCAGGAACCAGCCTCCATTGCCGTTTCAACCGGTACGCCGAGCCGCCCGGAGATCCTGCACCACGGCGAGCGTTCCGCGACGGCACCGTCGTACACGATCAGATGTGCCGGCGAGCGACACCTACTCGTCGAGGCCGGACCGGCCGAGCTCGACCTCACCGTCCGCGTCTGGATCCACCTGCTGGCTCAAGCCCTGCGGCAGGACCAGCCGGCGGGCGTCGCGGAGATCGTCGAAGGCGTGCGGTCCGTACTGGTCGCGGTCGACTCGTCCAGGCTCGCTTTGACCACACTCGCGGAACGGCTGGCGTTCCTCGCCGCGGGTCTGGACGATCCTGAGACTGTGGTGCTTCCGGCTCGCGAGGTGGTGCTGCCGATCGCGTTCGACCACCCCGAGGCGCACGAGGCGATGCGCCGGTACGCGACCTCGGTCCGGCCGGACGCGCCGTGGTGCCCGGACAATGTCGAGTTCATCCGGCGGGTCAACGATCTCGACACGCGGGACGAGGTCTTCGAGATCGTGCAGGCCGCGACGTACCTGGTGGTCGGTCTCGGCGACGTCTATCTCGGTGCGCCGGTCGCGGTACCGGTCGATCCGCGGCACCGGCTCGTCACCACGAAGTACAACCCGGCCCGGACCTGGACCCCGCAGAACGCGGTCGGGATCGGCGGGATCTACCTGTGCGTGTACGGGATGGAGGGTCCCGGTGGGTACCAGTTGGTCGGACGCACCGTCCCGGTCTGGCGGCTCTCCCCCACCGACGAGCAGCCTTGGTTGCTGAGGCAGTTCGACCTGATCAGATTCACGCCGGTCAGCGCGGAGCAACTCGCCCACGAGCGGGCCGAGATCGCCGCCGGGCGGGCAGACCTGAAGACCACACCGGCGACGTTCTCGATCGCCGACATACGCCGGATCGAGCAGGAGGCACCTGTGGACATTGCGACCGTGCGGGCCAGACGCCGCGCCGCGTTCGAGGCGGAGCGGGCTCGGTGGGGCGCATGAACAACGAGTGGATCACCAGGGTCGACCCGGTCGAGCCTCTGGACGGGCCGCTGCGCGGGATGACGATGGCGCTCAAGGACAACATCGATCTCGCCGGGGTGCCGACGACGGCCGGGGACCCGCGAAACTCGCAGCCTGTTGTAGACAATGCGATTGTCGTCGATCGGCTGATCGCGGCCGGCGCCGTACCGCTGGGGAAGACGAACCTCGATCAGTACGCGACCGGGCTGGTCGGCACCCGGTCGCCGTACGGCGCGTGCCACTCGGTCTTCTCCGAGCGGCATGTGTCGGGCGGATCCAGCTCGGGCAGCGCGGTCGCCGTCGCGAGTGGGCAGGTCGATTTCGCGCTCGGCACGGATACGGCCGGCAGCGGGCGGGTGCCTGCGGCGTTCAATCGGCTCGTCGGGATCAAGCCGAGTCGCGGGCTTGTGTCGGCGCGCGGCGTCGTACCGGCTTGCCGATCGCTCGACTGCGTGACGGTAATGGCCGGCAGCGTGGCGACTGCGCGGGCGGCGTACGACGTCATGGTTGCCTTTGACCCCGATGATGCCTGGTCGCGACGTGCTGATGATTTACCCCGCGCTCGCGGTGGACGCGTGATCGGCGTACCGGATGTGGGGTTGGACCTGGATCCGCTGCACGAGGCCGCCTGGCAGGACACGCTTTCCGAGGCTCATCGGCTTGGTGAGGTCGTGAAGGTGGATGTGCGGCCGCTGTTGGAGGCGGCTGATCTGCTGTACTCCGGGCCTTGGCTGGCGGAGCGCTGGCTGGCGTTCGGGGACAAGCTTGTCGACAATCCTGCAGTCGACCCCACTGTGCGGGCGATCGTGCGGGGCGGTGCGGCTTTGACGGCGTCTGCTGCCTTCGCCGGGTTCGATCGACTCGCGACGCTTGCTCGGGCGAGTGAACATCTTTGGACGCAGCTCGATGCGCTGCTGCTGCCTGTTACGCCCGGGCATCCCACGCTGGCCGAGGTGGCGGCGGATCCGATCGGTGTGAACAGTCGGCTCGGTCGGTTCACGAACATGGTCAATCTGCTGGATCTGTGCGCGGTCGCGTTCCCGGGGCCGGATCGTGCCGACGGTTTGCCGTTCGGGATCCAACTGCTGGCGCCGGCTGGTCACGATCATGCGCTGATCGATCTGGCGGCGCTGTGGTGCGGTGAACCTGTGCCGACCGCGGCTGTTGAGACCGATGTTCTGCTGGCTGTCGCGGGCGCGCATCTGTCCGGGCAGCCTCTCAATGACCAGCTGGTACGGCGCGGTGCTCGGCTCGCTTTCGATGCCCGTACGGCGTCGTCGTACCGGATGTATCTGGTCGACGGGCCTCGGCCGGGGCTGACCCGGACGTTGACGGGTGCTGACGGTCCGGGGATCGAGGTTGAGGTGTGGCGGCTGCCGGCGGCTGAGCTGGGCGGATTCGCCGCGACCATCGATCCGCCGCTGGCGATCGGGCCGCTGGAACTGTCCGACGGACAACAGGTCCTCGGCTTCGTGTGCACGGCAGACGCTGCGGACCCGACCCGCGACATCACCTCGACGGGAGGCTGGCGGGCGTACCTGTCCGGCCGCTGAGCCTAAGGTTGGTGGGCATGAGCCTGAGACCCGCCGAACAGAAGGTGCTGGACCGGATCGACGAGGACCTGCTGGTCCGGGTCACGCAGGACCTGGTCCGTGCCCACGGGCAGAACCCGCCCGGCGAGGAGGCCGCCACCGCGGTCGTCCTCGCCGCGGCGGCTCGTGAGCTCGGGCTCGACGTACAGCTGTCACCAGTCGAACCCGGCCGGGACAACGTCACGATCACACTTGCCGGAGGCAACAATCCCGGCCTGTTGCTGCTCGGCCACACCGACGTCGTACCGGTCGGCGACGGCTGGACCGTCGACCCGTACGGCGGCCTCCTCCGCGACGGCCGCATCTACGGCCGCGGCGCCTCCGACATGAAGGGCGGCCTCGCCGCAGCCCTCATCGCTCTAGCCGCCCTCCGCGACACTCCCCTGACCGGCCCGGTCGAACTAGCCGCAGTAGTAGACGAAGAAGAAACCGGCAAGGGCATCCGCGCATACATCGCAGCCGCTGTGGATAACCCAGGCGCTGCCGGGCCGTCCGCCGATAGACTTGAAGCGGAAAGGGCAGGGGCGAGGCATGGCTCAGCCAGCTCGTCCATCAACAGCCCGTCGCAGAGGTACGTCGGATGCATCACCGCCGAGCCGACTGATCTGCAGACGATCATCGCCGCCCGTGGTGACTCGTATCTCCAGGTCTCGGTGCACGGTCGCGCCTCACATGCCGGAAACCCGGACGGCGGAGCCAACGCGATCTACGGCGCGGCCGCCGTCGTTGCCGAGATCGAACGCCTGCACGCGGAACTAGCGACCGCACCCCATGCGCTGCTCGGCCCGGCGACCTGGAGCGTCGGCCAGATCAACGGCGGTACCGGCGGCTCGATCGTCCCCGCTGAATGCGTGGTCGTCGCCGACCGCCGCCTCTTGCCCGGTGAGTCCCCCGCCGAGGTCCTGGCCGACCTAGGCCGCCGCGTCGCTGCCCTCCACCTCGAGGACCGCGGCCTGACCGTCGAACTCGCCATGCCGATGGAGATGCCCGCCTTCGAGACCGCCGACAACGCCGATCTGGTCCGCATCACCGAAGCCGCCCGCCTCGACGGCGGAGGCCAGCCGATGCCACTCGCGGGCTGGACCGCAGCCTGTGACGGCGGCTACATCGCCCGCGACCTCGGCGTGCCCGTCGTCGTACTGGGGCCCGGCTCCGTCACCACCCAGGCCCACCGCGCGGACGAGTCGGTCCCCGTCGCCGAACTCGTCACCGCGGCCCGCACGTACGCCCTGGCAGCCCTCCGCCTTCTCGCGTAGGCAACCTCCGCGGTCGTGAGCCGGGCGGTTGGCAGGATGCCCGGATGACACGTCGCGTTCTCCTGCAGTCCGGTTCGGTTCTCGACGTCACCTCGGGCGAGGTGCGTACGGCGGACGTTGTGGTCGACGGGGATCGGATCGTCGGCGTCGGGATCGGGCTGGATGGCGACGAGGCGATTGACTGCGATGGCGGGCTGATCGTGCCTGGGTTTATCGACTGCCATACGCACGTGTGTATTGCGCAGACGCGGCTCGATCCGTTCGGGTCACCGCGGTCGGTGCGGCCGTTGTCCGCGGTGCCGGTGTTGCGGACGCTGCTGCGGTTGGGTGTGACGACCGTGCGGGATGCGTGGGGCGCCGATGCCGGTGTTCGGATGGCGGTGGAGAAGGGCTGGATCGACGGGCCCGAGTTGCTGATCAGCCTGCGGCAGGTGGGTACGACGGGTGGCATCGGGGACCTGTGGGCGCCTCGGACCGGACCGGTCGACTTCTTCGAGGATCCCTCGCTGCCGGATCCGATCTTCGACGGGACTGACGGGGCGCGAGCCGTCGTACGGCGGATGGTGCGGGCCGGGGCGGACTGGATCAAGGTGACCGCGACCGGGTCGATGGCGATCGGGAAGGGTCTACACGACGTCGAGCTCACCGCCGACGAGATGAGCGCGCTGGTGGACGAAGCCCGGCGGCGCGGCGGCCGGAAGGTGATGGTGCACGCCCACGGAGCGCGAGCGGTCGAACTGGCCGCGCGTGCCGGGGCGGCGAGCATCGAGCACGGAACCTACCTGGACGAGGCAGCTGTCACGGCGATGGCTGCGGCGGGGACCTGGTACGTGCCGACATTGTCCGTCACGCAGTCCGATCCTGAGCATGCACCTGAGGGTGCGGCCGAGGCGCATCGGGAGTCGATGCGGCTGGCGATCGAGGCTGGGGTTCGGATCGCGATGGGCACCGACAATCCCGTTCGGCCGCACACCGAAGCGCTGTGGGAACTCAGGCATCTGGCGGCTGCAGGGCTGGGTGACGCCGGGGCGTTGCGGGCGGCAACGATCGATGCGGCGCGCTTGCTCGACCTTGCGGACGATCGCGGCGAGGTAGCGATCGGCAAGCGAGCCGATCTCGTCCTGCTGGATGGAACCTCGCTGGACTGCACCTCACTCGACGATCGGATCCGACGGGTGATTCACAACGGCTCCGAGGTTTGACTCTGACACTGTGTCAGGCCGTAGACCGGCCGCATGACGACAGCTGGAGAGATTGCCGAGCGGATCCGCACGAGGCAGGTCAAGTCGCGTGAAGTGACCGAACAACTGCTGGCGCGGATTGTCGACGATAAGACAATCAACGCGGTAGTCGAGGTCCGGCCCGAGTACGCACTCGCCGCGGCCGATGCCGCGGATGCGACACCGCCCGTAGGCCCGCTGCACGGCGTACCGATGACGGTGAAGGACTGTCTCAACGTCGCAGGCATGCACTCGACCTGGGGCAATCCGGCGTTCGCGGAGTACGTCGCCGACGAGGACGCGACCGTCGTGGAGCGGCTGCAGCGGGCCGGCGCGATCATTGTCGGCAAGAGCAATGTGCACACGATGCTCGCCGACTTCGGGCAGACCGCGAACGAGATCTACGGGCGGACAAACAACCCCGCCGACCCCGGTCGAACCCCTGGCGGCTCGAGCGGCGGCGGGGCGGCCGCACTCGCCGCGGGCCTCACGTACCTCGAGTACGGCTCCGACCTCGTCGGCTCGATCCGGCTCCCAGCGGCGTACTGCGGGATCTACGGACTCAAGCCGACCAACGGCCTCGTCCCGCAACGCGGCTTCCAGGTCCCCGGTACGCCGTATCTGCCGAGCGAACTGCCGAACTTGTCGACAATCGGACCACTCGCCCGCTCCGCCGCCGATCTGCGCATCGCTCTCCGTGCGACCGCCGGCCCCGAAGCGCCGTACTCATGGTCGCTGACGCCGCCGCGGCACCAGCGGCTGGAAGACTTCCGCGTCGGCGTCGTGACCGATCACCCGGCAGCGCCGGTCTCCAGCGAGGTCGGCGACGCAATGGCTGAGACGATCGACCGGATCGCCCGGAGCGGGGCGAAGATCGTCGAAGGCTGGCCGGACGAGGTGGATCCGGGTGAACAGGCTGAGGAGTTCGGTCAGCAGGTCGGCCTGTTCTTCGCATTGCACGGAGGCGAACCGACGGGGATGACCGTCGACGAGCTGCTCGCGATCGAACGCGCGCGGATGATCACGCGGGCCAAGTGGCAGCGGTACTTCGAGGACGTCGACGTGTTCCTCTGTCCGACCAGCTTCACGGTCGCCTTCCCGCACGGCTCGACGACAATCGACGGGCAGCCGTACGAAGCGCAGGTTTTCTGGATCTCCCACGCTTCGTTGATCGGCCATCCCGCCCTCAACATGCCGATCGGACGCACCCAGGGCGGTCTGCCTGTCGGCGCTCAGGTGATCGGTCCGTGGCACGAGGACGACACCGCGATCACGTTCGCGGAACTGCTGGCTGGTTGACTGCTCCCATGTTCGCGATCGGCGAGTTTGCACGGCACGGGCGGGTGTCGATTCGGATGCTGCGGCATTACGACGCCCTCGGCCTGCTGCGGCCCGCGTACGTCGACCCGTCGACCGGTTACCGCAGTTACACCGCCGGGCAGCTCGCCGATCTCAACCGGATCGTCGCGCTCAAGGATCTCGGCTTCACGCTTGAACAGGTCGGCGCGCTGATTGCAGACGATCTCGGTCCGACCGAGATGCGCGCATTGTTGACAATGCGACGAGCAGAATTGCAGACAACCGTCGCAGAGAGCTACGCGCGGCTCGCGCAGGTCGAGTCGCGGTTGCGCGGTCTGGAGGCCGAGGTGCCGGCTGCGGACATCGTCGTCAAGGAGCTTCCCGCCGTACGGCTGGTTGCTCTGACAGCGACCGCGGCGAGCTTCACGCCCGAGGACATCACGCCGGTGGTGCAGCCGTTGTGCGCAGAGCTCGGACGACGGTTGCCCGACGCCGACGTACATCCGTCCGGCCGGTTGACCTGTCTGTATGAACGCAATCACGAATCCGAGGACGAGGTCGTCGTACGGGCAACGGTTCCGGCAGCGGTCGATGCCGGGGGCAACCTCAACGGACTCGACGTGATCGACCTGCCGGCGATGCGAGCCGCGACGCTGGTACATCGCGGACCGATCGATCAGGTCTTGCCGGCCTGGCAGGCGTTGGCGCGCTGGATCGACGAGAACAACCATCGCGCGGTCGAACCGGCGCGCGAGCTCTACCTAGACACACCCGAGGACCCGGCCGGCTGGGTCACCGAACTACAGGAACCAATCAACTAGACCCGATTCAGCCAGCTTGCCCAGACTGGCGGTGGTGTACTCGCAGTTGATCAGTTCTTCTCGGCGAGTGACGCCAGACCGGCAACGATGACGGCAATGCCGAATTCGAACCGCTCGTCACCGGCGGCGCCGGACGTCAGCACACCCGACAGCGCGACGGTCAGCGGGAAGCGGTCTGCCGGCAGCGACTCGAAGTACGAGCGGAGCCCGCTGATGAATCGCTCGACATCCTCGGGCTTCCAGTCCGTCGCGCTCTGCACCGTCTCCTCGAACGCGACCGCCGTCACGTAGAGCGGAATCAGGTCGACCGCCCAGGCCGCCGCCTGGTCCGGGATGTTGCCGGCCTTCAGCAGCGTCAGCATCCGCTCGGTGCTCATCAACGCCCGCTCCCCCAGCGGTACGGCGCCGATCGCGGCCCGAGCCACGCCCGGATTGGCCCGCATCGCGCGCAGCATCTCGCGCATCATCGCCTTGAGCTGCTCCTGCCAGCGGGCCGGATCCACCGGCTCGTCGAACCTCATCTGCGCGGCGGCCCGCTCGACCAGGAGCTGATCCAGCTCGCGCTTGTTCGCGACATGCGCGTAGAGCGACGCCGGTCCGGTGCCGAGCGCCTGGGCGACCTTCCGCATCGACACCGCGTCGTACCCCGACTCCACGAGCACCCGCATCGCGGCGTCGACGATCCGCTCCCGGTTGAGCGGCTCCTTCGGCGTCCGGGTGGGCTTCGCGGGGGTGATCGGCTGCCACGGGGGTTGGGTCATACGAACACTGTACTTGACGCGAACACTGTTCGATAGTAGAACAGTGTTCGTCAACGAACACCGTTCGAAATCCTGAGGGGGCCCACGATGAGCACCACGACAGTTGTAGACAATCCGCCTGACACCACAGACGACGCAGCCACCACAGACGGCACAGCGGCAGCTGCCACCACCGCGAGTACGCCGTACCGCTGGCGCTGGATCGTGCTCGCGACGATCCTCATCGCCGAGATCATGGACCTGGTCGACGCGACGATCGTCAACATCGCCGCCCCCTCGATCCGCGCCAACCTCGGCGGCTCCGAGTCCGCGATGCAGTGGATGCTGGCTGGCTACACGCTGGCCTTCGCGATCGGGTTGATCACCTTCGGCCGGCTCGGCGACCTGGTCGGCCGCCGGCGGTTGTTCGTGATCGGCGCCCTCGGGTTCACCGTCGCCTCCGCAGTCTGCGGATTCGCGACCAGCCCGGAGCTGCTGATCGGCAGCCGGGTCGCACAGGGCCTGCTCGGCGCGGTGATGATCCCGCAGGGCTTCGCGATCCTGAAGTCGATCTTCCCGTCGGACGAGCTCGGCAAGGCGTTCGCGATGTTCGGTCCGGTGATGGGATTGTCGGCAGTCGCCGGCCCGATCCTGGCCGGTGTGCTGATCGACGCGAACTGGTTCGACGCCGGCTGGCGCACCATCTTCTTCATCAACGTGCCGATCGGCATCGCGGCCCTCGTCGGCGCGCTGAAGTTCATGCCCGAGGTGAAGACGCCCGGCGCCTCCCGCCTCGACACCGCCGGCGTGCTGTTGGTCAGCCTCGCCTCAGGTCTGCTGATCTACCCGCTCGTCCAGGGCCGCGAGCTCGGCTGGCCATTGTGGACAATCCTGATGTTGGCCGGTTCGATTGTCGTCTTTGCGCTGTTCGGCTGGCGCGAGCGCCGATCCGGCAACCCGGTCATCGACCCGTCGCTGTTCCGCAACCGCGGGTACGTCGCCGGCCTCGGCGTGATTACCACGTTCTTCCTCGCGATGAACGGCTTCATGCTGGTGTTCAACCTGTTCACCCAGCTCGGACTGCACTACAGCCCGCTGAAGGCAGGCCTCGCGATGGTGCCGTTCTCGCTCGGTATCGCGATCGGCGCGCCGCTGTCCGGCGGCCTGCTCGCCCCGAAGCTCGGCCGCAAGGCGCTACAGCTCGGCGTCGCGGTGATGACTGTGGCGATGGCCGGCGTCTGGTTCACGCTGCACACCTACGGCGACGCGACGACGATCTGGAACCTGGTGCCGGCGACGCTCGCCACCGGGATCGGCGCCGGCCTGGTGTTCGCGCCGTTGTTCGACATCATCCTGGCCTCGATCGACGACCAAGCCGCCGGTTCGGCGTCCGGCGTACTGACTGCCATGCAGCAGTACGGCGGAGCAATCGGCGTCGCGGTGATCGGCACCGTGTTCTTCCAGCTGCTCCCGTCACACGCCTTCCTCGGCGCCACCAAGACGTCGGTCCTGGTCGCGATCGGCCTGTTCGTGGTCAGCCTCGCCGTCACCTTCCTACTCCCGAAGCGGGCGCGCGAAGGAGAGGTCAGTCACGGCTGACGAAACCCTCCTTCGCCAACCAATCCACGGCGACGTCGGCGGGCCAGTGCCCAACAAGCGTTGGTTTCACACGGTGGGACATGTCACACCGAAGTCCGGACATGCCGAAGCCCCTGGCCGCCGCTCGGGCGCCCAGGGGCTTCAGGGGTGGATCAGTTGAACGAGTCGCCGCAGGCGCAGGAGCCGGTCGCGTTCGGGTTGTCGATCGTGAAGCCCTGCTTCTCGATCGTGTCCACGAAGTCGATCGACGCGCCCTTGAGGTACGGCGCGCTCATCCGGTCGGTGACAACGCTCACGCCACCGAAGTCGGCCACCACGTCACCGTCGAGCTGACGCTCGTCGAAGAACAGCTGGTACCGCAGCCCGGAGCACCCGCCCGGCTGTACGGCGACCCGGAGCGCGAGGTCGTCGCGGCCTTCCTGGTCGAGCAGCGCCTTCACCTTGGCGGCGGCCCCGTCGGTGAGGAGAACACCAGTGGCGACGGCCTGCTCGGTCTGCGCTTCAGTCATCCCTGACTCCAGTCATCTGCTCAAGTGCCGACAGACAGCTCGTCAGCACGGAAGTCTCTTGTCAACACGCACCAACACCGGCCGGTCCGCGCTCATTCCCATGGTCGCACACGAATTTCACGGATCAACTACCACGGTCAATCCCTGATCAGCGCGCCCACGTGCGGGCAACACGCTCCGCGACCGTCGCGAGCGAGCCGTGCGGGTCCGCGAAAGCCTGCTCCTCGCCGACCACGTCGACCAGCGCGTACGCCGACTCGACACCCATCGTACGCATCTCCCGCGACCCGATCAGCACCTTCCCGGCCAGTACGACGCAGGGCCGCATCGCGTCGTTCGCGACCTTCGCGACCCCGGCGATCACCTTCCCGTCCCGGGACTGGAAGTCGAACGCGCCCTCACCGCTCAGGACGAGGTCTACGCGGGCTGCCTTCTGCTTCAGCCCCGTGAGCTCTGCCACCAGGTCGATCCCGGACACCCGCTCGGCGCCGAGCAGCAGCAACGCATACCCGAGCCCGCCCGCGGCGCCCGCGCCCTTCTTGTCGGCCGTCTTCCGATCGGCGAGCTCCGCGAAGTGGGTCAGCCATCCGTCGACCGCCGGCTTCCGCTCGTCCGCGATGCCCTTCTGCGAGCCGAAGATGTTGATCGCGCCCCGCAGCCCGAGCATCGGATTCTCGACGTCACTCGCCGCCACGAACTCGACCCCCGCAACCCGGTCACGCGCCGGCTGCAGGTCAACTTCGGTCAGCTCAGCAAGGCCCGTAGCTCCACCGTCCAAGTGACCTGACTCACCCGTCGCTCCCAGAGCAGCGAGCATGCCGGCACCGGCATCGTTCGTCCCCGAGCCACCGAGGCCGAGGATGATCCGCTTCGCTCCGGCGTCGACCGCGGCCGCGATCAGTTGCCCGACGCCGTACGTCGTCGCGTCCTCGGGCCGGCGGTCCTTCGGCTCCACGAGGTGCAGCCCGCACGCCTGCGCGGTCTCGACGTACGCCGTCTCGCCTGCCATCAGCACCGTCGCCGGAGTCTCGTCGCCCAGCGGGCCACGGACCGTGACCGAGAGCAGGGTCCCGTCGACGACCGCGGACAGTACGTCGATGAAGCCGGGCCCGCCGTCGGCCATGGGCGCAACCAGCACCTCAGCCTCGGGGTCGCGCCGCCGCCAGCCTTCCTCGATGGCCGCAGCCGCCTCCACAGCCGTCAACGTTCCCGCGAACTTGTCCGGCGCAATCAGAATCCGCATTTCCACATCCTCCCCCACCCCGCCCGATCCCGGGCCATCCGTCCGACGTGCGGCCTAACGACAGGACGTAGTCATCTACGTACATCGCCGCGCCCGCCTGGGCAGAGCGCGAACCGGCCGCGATCACCCACCACCTCCTGTCGTTAGGCACCCGGGACAGGGTTAGATCGGTGGACATGACCGCCCCAGAGCTCGTCGAATGGCCTCCGAGCGGGCCACCCACGTTCGAATGACCTCGACTTGGCCAGCCACAGCGGCTGAGGCAATCGCTGTGCAGGAGAAGCTTCGGGGGCAAGTAGATCCCAGCGACGTCGGCGAGGCACCGCGGTACGTCGCCGGCCTGGACGTCGCATACGCCGGGAATTGGGCGCAGGGCGATCGGCCGGCCGCGGATCGGCTGGCCGCGGATCGGCTGGCGGCGGCGGTCGTTGTGCTCGACTGGCAGACGCTCGAGGAGGTCGATCGGGCGGTCGTGCTCGGCGAGACGACGTTTCCGTATGTGCCGGGATTGTTCGCGTTCCGGGAGGTGCCGGCGTTGCTCGCCGCGCTGGAGCAGCTCACGATCACGCCGGAGCTGTTGGTGTGTGACGGGCAGGGGCTCGCGCATCCACGCCGGTTCGGGCTCGCCTGCCATCTCGGTGTGCTGACGGGGATCCCCGCGATCGGAGCCGCGAAGACCACCTTCGTCGGGACGCACGTGGAGCTGGGCCGGGAACGCGGCGCGACCGCGGAACTGATCGACAGTGGCGAGGTCGTCGGGGCTGCGGTGCGGACACAGGACGGGGTCAAGCCGGTCTACGTGTCGGTCGGGCATCGCGTGAGTCTGCCGACCGCCGTCGAGCGCGTGCTGCACCTGGCGCCGCGGTATCGGTTGCCGGAGACAACCAGAGCGGCCGACCACCTGTGCCGGGAGGGACTACGAGATGGGCAATGACACGCCACACGTGCCGGGCTACACACGGCATGAGTTCGGCGACCGGATCGGAGCGACGGCACGGTTGCGGATCGGCGCTGCAGCAGCGGTGATGGATGGCGACCGGCTGCTCCTGACCAAGCGCACCGACAACGACGAGTGGTGCATGCCGGGCGGCGCTGTCGAGCCGGGCGAACGTCCCGCCGAGGCCGCGGAACGGGAGACGCTCGAGGAGACCGGCCTGTCGGTGCGCGTGACGGGGCTGGTCGGCGTCTACTCCAACCCGGACGTCGTGGTCGTCTACCCGGACGGCAACCGCGTCCAGATCGTCGGTGTGGTGTTCCGCGCGGAGGCAGTCAGTGGCGAGGCCGGGCCCTCGGCGGAGGTTAGCGAGTCTGGGTGGTTCACGGCTGAGGAGGCCGCACAGTTGACGGTCATCGCCGGGCATCGGCCCGTGTTGCCGGCGGTGTTTGCGGGCGAGGTGTACTACGACGGGTCAGCGGCGGATCAGGCGGCGGAGGAGTAGGGCGAGGACGGCGCCGATTAGGTACGGAGCGGCGCGGCGGGCGAGGATCGGGAGGACGGTGTTGCCGAGGTCGAGGGAGACCGCCGCAGGTTCCGACGAGGCTGTCAGAGGTGGAGCGTCGGGCGGAGGCGGCGGCGCGCTGGCCGGTGGAGCGTCGTGGGCCGCAGGTTCGTCGTGGGTCGCAGGTGCGTCGTGGGGCGTTGGGGTGTCGTGGGGCGTTGGGGTGTCGTGGGGCTGCGGACTGTTGTCGGTTGGTGTGGTGTCGAGCTTGGTTTTCAGGCAGGTGGTGAATTGGTCGAGGAGCTTGTTGGACACGTCCTGGATCAGGCCGCGGCCGAACTGGGCTGGGCGGCCGGTGATCGTCAGGTCGGTGTCGACGGTGACCTCGGTGGACCCTGGACCGGCCTCGGCCAGGCGGGCCGTGACGCGGGCGGTCGCCGTACCGTTGCCGCGCCGGTCCTTGCCCTTGGCCTCTATCACCGCGTGATGGTCGGCCGGATCACGTTCGAGGAAGGTGCCGTTGCCGGAGTACTGCAGCGACACCGGCCCGAGCTTGACCTTGCACGAGCCGGTGAACTCGTCCCCGTCGTACGTCGTCAGGGTGGCGCCGGGGAAACACGGCACCACCCGTTCGAGATCGTTGAACGCGGCCCACGTCTGCTCCACCGGAGCCGGTACGACGAACGTGTGCTCGAGCTTCACGCCGTACCCGCCGCCGCCAGGACCGCACGCCGGGTGAGCACCGTGGCCAGATGCCGCCGATAGTCCGCGTCACCGTTGAGATCCGTCACCGGTGACGTCCCGTCCGCCGCGCGCGCCGCGGCTTCCCGTACGGCGTCCGCCGTCGCGGGCCGGCCGACCAGCGCTTCCTCGACCGCGGTCGCCCGGACCGGCGTCGAACCCATGTTGCCGAGGGCAACCCGCGCCTCCGCGATCGAGTCGCCGTCGAGCCGGACCGCCGCCGCGACGGAGACGATCGACCAGGCCTGCGCGACCCGGTTGAACTTCTCGTAGTGCGCGCCCCACCCGGTGTACTTCGGCACCCGCACCTCGACCAGCAACTCGTCCTCGCCGAGCGCCGTACTGAACACGCCCTGGAAGAAGTCCGCTGCGGACACCGTCCGACGACCCTGAGTGCCGGCGATCACGAACGAGGCGTCCAGCGCCACCGCGACGGCCGGCAGATCGGCGGCCGGATCCGCATGGGCCAACGAACCGCCGAACGTGCCGCGATGCCGGATCTGCGGATCCCCGACCGTTGCCGTCGCCAACGAAATCAGCCGGGCGTGCTCATTCACCGCCGGTGAGGCCTGTACGACGCTGTGCGGCGTCATCGCGCCGATCACCAGCACGTCACCGTCGTCGCGTACGCCGCGGAGTTCGTCGATCTTGCCGAGGTCGACGATCGTGTCCGGCGCCGCCAGCCGCAACCGCAGCGCCGGCATCAGGCTCTGCCCGCCGGCCAGCACCTTCGCGTCGGAGTGCTCCCGCAACAACCCCAACGCCTCGTCGATCGTTGCCGGAGCGAAGTACTCGAACGGCGCCGGGATCATGACTGCTCTCCTTCCTGGATCGCCTTCCACACGCGGTACGGCGTACACGGCATCGTCACGTCCGTGACACCGAGCGGCCGGAGCGCGTCGACGATCGCATTGACGACCGCCGGTGTGGACGCGATCGTGCCGGCCTCGCCGACGCCCTTCACGCCGAGCTGGTTCGTGGTCGCCGGCGTCTCGGTCCGCGCCGTCTCGAACCGCGGCAGATCGGGTGCCCCCGGCAACAAATACTGGTCGAACGAGCCGCTGATCAGCGTCCCGGAGTCGTCGTGCACAGCTTCCTCGTAGAGCGCCTGCGCGATGCCCTGCGCGAGACCGCCGTGCACCTGACCCTCGACGATGAGTGGATTGACGACAACCCCGACGTCGTCGACGCTCACATACGATCGGATTGTCGACAATCCTGTTTCGGTGTCGACCTCGACCGCGCACAGATGCGTGCCGTGCGGGAACGAGAAGTCGTCCGGATCGAGCGTCGCGTCCGCGTCGAGACACCCTTCCGCGGACCCGTCGAGCTTGTGTCCCTGGAAGACCGCGAACGCCAGCTCCGCCAGCGTCAGCCCCGCATCGGTACCGCGAACGCCGTACCGGCCGGCCGAGAACTCGAGGTCGTCCGCGTTCGCCTCCAGCAGCTGGGCCGCGATCGGCTTCGCCTTCTCGATCACCTTGTCGGCGGCCGCCAGGACCGCCATCCCGCCGACAGCCAGCGAGCGCGAGCCGTAGGTGTCCAGGCCGCGTACGGCGACCTGTGTGTCACCGTGCAGTACTTCGACATCCTCGAACGCGACGCCCAGACGATCCGCTACCAGTTGGCTCCACGCGGTCTCGTGGCCCTGCCCGTGCGGACTCGTCCCGGTGACCACCTCGACCTTCCCGGTCGGCAGCATCCGGACCGCCGCGTGCTCCCAGCCGCCGCCGACGTACCCCATCGAGCCGAGCCAGCGCGACGGCGCCAGCCCGCACATCTCGGTGTACGTCGAGATGCCGATGCCGAGCTGGACCGGGTCGCCGGACTCCCGGCGCTCCGCCTGCTCCTTGCGCAGGTCGTCGTACCTGAAGAGGTCACGCGCCTTCGCGGTCGCGGCCTCGTAGTTGCCGGAGTCGTACTGCAACCCGGACACCGTCGAGAACGGGAACTCCTCGTGCTTGATCCAGTTCCGCTCGCGGATCTCCAGCGGGTCGACGCCGACCCGCACGGCGAGCTCGTCCATCACCCGCTCGATCGCGTACGTCGCCTCCGGCCGGCCGGCGCCGCGGTACGCGTCGGTCCAGGTCTTGTTCGTGAACACGTTCGTGATGCCGAGGTGGTACGACGGGAACTTGTAGATCCCGTTGTACATAAAGGCTCCCAGCAACGGGATCGCCGACGTCACCAGGCCGAGATACGCGCCCATGTCGGCGGTCAGCTCGACCTTGAGCCCGGTCACGGTGCCGTCGGCATTCGCCGCCAGCGTGACCTGCTGCCATTGGTCCCGCCCGTGGTGCGCGGCCATGAACGACTCGGACCTGGTTTCGCAGTACTTACAGGGCTTTCCGGTACGGCGGGCCGCGATGACCGTGAGGACTTCCTCCGGAGTGAACTGGAGCTTGCCGCCGAACCCGCCGCCGACGTCCGGCGCGATCACGCGGATCTTGTGCTCCGGGATGCCGAGAACGAGGGCGATGAAGATCTTCACGAAGTGCGGCACCTGCGTCGACGACCACACCGTCATCTGTTCGGTGGTCGGGTCGACGACGATCGCCCGCGGCTCCATGAACGCCGGGATCAACCGCTGCTGCCGGAACTCCCTCTCGATCACGATGCCACCGTCGCGAGCAGCCGCGATCGCCGCCTCGACGTCCCCGCCGGTGCCGGACTCGGCCGAGTCGTACGCCCACACCGCGGACACGTTCGTCCCGAGATCCGGATGGGCGATGACCTCGTCGCGAGCCGCGGCCCGGAGCTCGAGGGCCGGCGCGAGTTCCTCGTAGTCGACGTCGACCAGCTCGGCGGCGTCGTTCGCCTCGGCCGCCGTACGGGCGACGACCATGGCAACGATCTCGCCGGCGAACGCGACGTGATCGACCGCCATCGACGGATGCACCGGCGCCTGCTGGTCGGACACGACGGCCCAGGCGTTCGGCAACGCTCCTTGCTCGTCGGCGATGTCCGCACCGGTGATCACGGCAACGACCCCGGTCGACGCGCGCGCCGCCTCGGTGTCGATCGAGGTGATCCGCGCGTGCGCGAACGGGCTGCGCACCATCGCGATGTGCTGCATCCCCGGCAGGACGATGTTGTCGGTCCAACGGGTCCGGCCGGTGATCAGCCGGGCGTCCTCCTTGCGGCGGCGCGGATTGCCGATCTCGGTCGCCGGGCGGTCCTCGGTGGTGGTCATTGCGCACCTCCCGCGGCGGCAGCGGCGCGGACGGCCTTGACGATGTTCTGATAGCCGGTGCAGCGGCAGAGGTTGCCCTCGATGCCGAGCCGCACGTCGTCCTCGCTCGGGTCCGGGTTGTCGGCCAGCAGATCGATCGACTGCATGATCATGCCGGGCGTGCAGTAGCCGCACTGCAGCGCGTGGTTCTCGTGGAACGCCTGCTGCATCGGATGCAGCTGACCGTTGCTCCCCAAACCTTCGATCGTGGTCACCTCGTGACCGTCGGCCTGGACCGCGAGCAGCGAACAGGACTTGATGCTCCGCCCGTCCAGGTGGACCGTGCAGGAACCGCAGTTCCCGGTGTCACAGCCGACCACGGTGCCTGTCTTCCCCAGCTGCTCGCGCAGGTAATGCACGAGCAGCGTGCGCGGTTCCACCTCGTCGGTGAAACTGCTTCCGTCGACCTTCACTGTGATCCGGGTCATTGCCCCGCCTCCACATGTCAGCACCGCCGTACGTTCGATCCTGCTCCCCGTGTGATGTTGGCCACAAGAGCCGATCAGTGGTGAATCGGTCCCGCCGCGGCCGATAGCCGCTGCCCGGCGCCGCCCCAGCGCTGGGCGATGATCTCGGCCGCGATACTGACCGCGGTCTCCTCCGGCGTCCGGGCGCCGAGGTCGAGACCGATCGGGCTGGCCAGCCGGGCCACCTCCGCCTCGGTCAGCCCGGCCTCCCGCAACCGCTTCAGGCGATCGTCGTGCGTCCGCCGCGAACCCATCGCGCCGATGTACGCGACCTGCGGCAAGCGCAACGCGACCTCCAGCAGCGGTACGTCGAACTTCGGGTCATGCGTCAGCACGCAGATCACCGTCCGGTCGTCGATCCGGCCCGCCGCGGACTCCCCCGACAGGTATCGGTGCGGCCAGTCCACAATCACCTCGTCGGCCGACGGGAACCGGGACGCGGTCGCGAAGACGGCACGTGCATCGCACACGGTCACGCGGTACCCGAGGAACGAACCGAGCCGCGCAACCGCAGCCGCGAAGTCGATCGCCCCAAACACCAGCAAACGCGGCACCGGCGCATACGACGAGACGAACACGCGCATCCCTTCCCCCCGCCGCTGCCCGTCCGGCCCGTACTCCAACGTCTCCGTCCGCCCGTTGGCCAACAATCCCCGCGCGTCATCCAACACAGCGTCATCAGCCCGCTCCGACCCAAGACTGCCCGCGGTCTGCGTTCCTTCAGGCCGGACTATCAGCCGGTGCCCGATCCGGGCTGGATCCGGATGCGCGACCACTGTTGCGACTGCTACCGGGCGGCCTGCTGCTATGTCGGCTGCTACCTCCGCTAGTTCTGGGAACGAGGTGCGGTCGACTTTTTCGACGAAGATGTCGAGGATGCCGCCGCAGGTCAGGCCTACGGCGAAGGCTGACTCGTCGCTTACGCCGTAGCGTTGGAGGACGGGGGTGCCTGAGGCGAGGACCTCCTCGCCGAGTTGGTAGACCGCGCCCTCGACGCAGCCGCCGGAGACGCTGCCGACCGCCTCCAGGCCGGGGCCGACGAGCATCACCGCGCCGGGCGGCCGCGGTGCCGACTCGAAGGTCGCGACAACGGTGCCGACGGCAACCGATTCGCCCGCGTTCCACCAGCTCAGCAACCGGTCGAGAACATCACGCATCGGCGACCACCTCCAGAAGCTCGGCGAAGCTGGTCAGGCTGTGACCTGCGACCAGGTCGTCCAGGTGCGGCAGTACGGCGACGATCCCGGCCTGCACAGGTTCGTACCCGGGCTTGCCGCGGTGCGGATTGAGCCACACCACCCGGTGCGCGAGACCGGCAAGCCGCTCCATCTGTGCCCCCAACAACGTCGCGTCGCCACGCTCCCACCCGTCGCTGCACACCACCACGACCGCACGCCGGGCCGTACCGCGCTGACCCCAACGATCGAGGAACACCTTCAGCACCTCACCCAGCCGGGTCCCACCCGACCAGTCCGGTACGACGTCACCCGCCGACCGCAACGCGAAGTCCGCATCACGCCTCCGCAGCGCCCCGGTGACGCGGGTCAACCGCGTGCCGATCGTGAAGACCTCCACCGCACGCGGTGCCTGCTGGACCATCGTGTGGGCAAGCCGCAGCAGGCTGTCGGCATACGGGCGCATCGACCCGGACACGTCGATCAGTACGACGACCCGTCGGGGCCGGACGCCACGGCGGCGGTAGTGCACGCGGCTAGGTTCGCCGACCTGCCGCAGTTGTGCGCGCAGCGTTCGCCGCGGGTCGACATCGCCGCGATGTGACGGACGGCGGCGGGTGGCCCGGCGTACTGGGGCTCGCGGGCGGAGCGTGCCGAAGAGGCGGGCCAGCTCGGCGCGATCGGTAGCGGACAGGTCGGCGACATCGCGGTGCCGGAGAACCTCCGTCGCACTCGCTGCGACGTTGAGCGTGCGCTTGCCGTCCTGCCCCTCGCCGTCGTCGCCGAGGGCGGCCTGGACGGAGGCCTGCGGAGTACGCCGGACGACGCCGCGCGATCGCTGCCCGGAGAACCAGGCGGCGAACACCTCGTCGTATCGGGCGGTGTCGTCAGGCCCGCTGCAGAGTGCGGCGCGGCCGGCCCAGTAGACGTCGGCGGTCATCGTCGCGTCGAGGGCAGCCACCGAACGGAGGAACAGGTGGACCCGGTCCGCGGTGACGGCGAGGCCCGCATGGCGGAGCGCCGAGGCGAAGCCAGTCAACGCGAGATCCGGCTCCGCGCTCGTCGCCTCGGTCGTCATGGTCAGCTCGCCAGGAGCCGGTCGAGTGATTCGCGGACGCGGTCGGTGTCCTCGCGGTACTTGAGCACCGCGCCGAGGGTCGCGGCCGCGGACTCGACGTCGAGGACGTCGGCCCCGAGTGCTTCCAGGGCGCGGGCCCAGTCGAGGGTCTCCGCGACGCCGGGCGGTTTCAGCAGGTCGAGCTCGCGGATCCGGTGCACCGACCGGGCGACCTGCTCAGCGAGCCGGGCCGAGACCCCGGGCAGCCGGGTGCGGACGATCTCGACCTCGCGGGCCAGACCGGGATGGTCGATCCAGTGGTAGAGACAGCGGCGCTTGAGCGCGTCGTGCACCTCGCGGGTCCGGTTCGAGGTCAGTACGACGATCGGCGGCACCTCGGCGGTGATCGTACCGAGCTCCGGGATCGTCACCTCGTACGTCGACAGCACCTCGAGCAGGAACGCCTCGAACTCGTCGTCGGCGCGGTCGATCTCGTCGACGAGCAGTACGGCGGGGCTCTCGCGGAGCGCACGCAGTACCGGGCGGGACAGCAGGAAACGCTCGTCGAACAGGCTCTTCTCCACCTCTTCGACGACGGCGTCGGAGCTGGTGGCCTCGACGGTCCGCAGGTGCAGGATCTGGCGCGGGAAGTCCCAGTCGTAGAGCGCCTGGGAGGCGTCGATGCCCTCGTAGCACTGCAGCCGGATCAGGTCCAGGTCGAGCGCCTCGGCGATCCCGGCGGCCAGTGAGGTCTTGCCGGTGCCGGGCTCGCCTTCCAGCAGGAGCGGCCGGTGCAGCGCGAGCGCGAGATAGCCGACCGTTGCCAAGCCCTCTCCGGCGAGGTATCCGGTCGCCCGCAGACGCTCGGCCAGCTCAGCCGCCGAGCCGACGGCACTCACTCCTTCAGCATTCACCTACTTCACACCCTTGCCAACCCTCACCGGCCCCGCCGGCGCTCGGGCTGCTCGGGTTTCCGGAAACAATTCGTCGCCTGGTGGCCGTGATGTTCCGGAAACCGCGTCAGCCATGGCCGCGCGGCAGGTCAGCTGCGGCGTCGACGTCGGCCCCGTCCGCGATGTCCGAACACTCCACCTGCTCAGCCCGGTGCTCGCGCAGGTACCCCCGCGCCCCCTCGTCGCCGCGCGCGGACGCGATCACCCCGTCCCAATGCGCCCGCCCCATCAACACAGGATGCCCGGGTGCACCGTGGTACGTCGCCCGCGCCAGCGCTCCTGCTTCAGCCCCTTCGGCAACCCGCCGCACAGCCGCAGCCGTCAACCCGGGCACATCCACCGGCACAACCACGACCGCCACCACCTCGCCTGTTCCGGCCGGCTCGGGCGGCGTGCCGGAGGCGGCGGGGAGGTCGCGGAGGGTCTTCAAGCCCGCGCGGAGAGAGACGCCCATGCCCTCGTTCCAGTCCGTTGCCTCGACTACCTGGACCGGCTCGGTGGTCAGGTCGGCGCGCACCTGGTCTGCCGCGGCTCCGATGACGACGACGACCGGGGAGCAGCCGGCGTCCGCGAGCAGGCGGGACGCACGAACGACCCACGGGATGCCGGCCGGGTCGTGGACCAAGGCCTTCGGGGTACCCATCCGGCGGCCGGCCCCCGCGGCCAGCACCAGACCCGCGACCGGCACGTCTGCGCTCTTCACGTTGTGAGGGTACTGATTTCACAGTCTGGGCACTGACGCGCACCACGCGGTCGTGGGCGGACGACGTGCAACGATGTCTGACGTGACGACGATCGCAAACGGTTCGAAGGCCCTTCCGTTGCTGTTCCTGGGGCAGAACACCGACCCGCACTCCGAGCGCGGGGTCGAGTGCCCGGGAGCGCTTCCGCCGGCGTCCGACCCGGATCTGGTCGAGCGGGCGCTGAAGGCGAAGGCGGCGCTGGGTGACCAGGTGTTCGTGCTCGGGCACCACTACCAGCGCGACGAGGTGATCCAGTTCGCGGACGTCACCGGCGACTCGTTCAAGCTCGCGCGGGACGCCGCCAACCGGCCGGACGCGCCGTACATCGTCTTCTGCGGTGTGCACTTCATGGCCGAGTCCGCCGACATTCTCACCAACGACGACCAGACCGTGATCCTGCCGGACCTGGCAGCCGGCTGCTCGATGGCCGACATGGCGCGCATCCAGCAGGTCGAGGCGGCCTGGGACGCGCTCGCCGACGCCGGTGTCGCCGACGTGACCGTGCCCGTCACCTACATGAACTCCTCCGCCGACATCAAGGCGTTCTGCGGCCGCAACGGCGGCGTCGTGTGTACGTCGAGCAACGCGGAGACCGCGCTCGGCTGGGCGTTCGAGAAGGGCGAGAAAGTGCTCTTCCTGCCGGACCAGCACCTCGGCCGCAACACCGCCGTACAGCAGATGGGCCTGAGCCTCGACGACTGCGTGGTCTACGACCCGCACAAGCCGGGCGGCGGACTGACCCGTGAGCAGCTGGCCGCGGCGAAGATGATCCTGTGGCGCGGGCACTGCTCGGTGCACGGCCGCTTCACCCCCGAGTCGGTCGACGATGTGCGCTCGCGGGTCCCCGGCGTGAACGTGATCGTCCACCCGGAGTGCCGCCACGAGGTCGTCACGAAGGCCGATCTGGTCGGGTCGACGGAGTACATCATCCAGGCCCTGGAGACCGCCGAGCCCGGTACGTCGTGGGCCGTCGGCACCGAGCTCAACCTGGTGCAGCGCCTCGCGAAGCAGCACACCGACAAGAACATCGTGTTCCTCGACAAGACGGTCTGCTACTGCGCGACGATGAACCGCATCGACCTGCCGCACTTCGTCTGGGCGCTCGAGAACCTGGTCGCCGGTCACGTGGTCAACCCGATCAAGGTCGACGCCGACACCGAGAAGTACGCGAAGCTGGCCCTGGACCGGATGCTGGCGCTGCCCGGTAAGACGGCCCGGGACTAGAGCCCCGACATCGGGCCGGAGAGTTTCTTCAGTGCGACACGCGAGCCGGTGCGTACCACTCGGCGAGGATCTCCGGGAGCCGATCGGGGCCCCAGCGATCGACCGGCGTGATCCGGCCGCGGAGCGACGCCAGCCCCTTGGCCAGCCCGCCGACCAGGTCGCCCTGCCACGGCACACTCACGCCCTCGTCGGGGCCGACGATGACTGCCGGTCCGCCGCGATCGACGCACACCACGGGACAGCCTGACGCCAGCGCCTCGGTGACCGCCCAGCCGGCAGCCTCCCGGAGCGCAGGGGCGATGAGTGCGTCAGCGCGGAACATCGCCGCCAGCACGTCCTCACGTGGCAGCGCGCCCATGAACTCGACCCGGTCGCGTACTCCGAGCTGCCACGCCAGCCCCTCGGCGCGTCCCCAGTCGGGACCGTCGCCGATGATGCGCAGCTCCCAGTTGGACGCCTCGGTCCGGGCCAGCGCGCTGATCGCGAGCAGCACGCCCTTCCACGGGATCAACCGCCCGACGAAGAGCGCGGTTTTGATGCCGGGGGCACCGAACGGCTCGTACGGACCGGAGGCGGTGAAGCGCCGGATCGCCACATTCGGCTGGACGACGATCTCCTTCGCGTACGGCCGGAACGCCTCCGCCACATCGTTGTTCTGGGCAACCATCAGGTCGGCGGTCTGCGCCATCCGCCGCCCGGTCAGCCGGCGGCGGAGTCCGGTGTACGCACGGCGTACCAGCTCTCCGACGACGCCGCGCGGACCGAGCCAGTGCGACATCGCGAGCGGCGCGGTGGTCGATCCGCCGACCGGTCCCCAGATCACCTTCGCCGACGACTCCTCAACCACGCCGGCGCCCATCCAGTCCACCGCGAAGGTCAAATGATGGATCACATCGAACGCCTGCTCGCCGTGCAGGCGTCGCGCCGTACGCCGGGCCAGGCCCTGCCACAACGGGTAGTACCAGTACACGTCCGAAGGCCGGCGCCGCAGGCGCAGGATCCAGCGCGGCATCTCCAGCGGTACGACGGTCAGCCCGGGCACCGGCCGGACCGCCAGCTCGGCGTCGATCTCGTGGAGGAACTTGCCGCGGGTCAGCAGCCACACGTCGTGGTCCCGCGCGGCCGCCTTCGCCCAGGCCCATCCCGCACCCGGCTCGGACCCGCCGGTCGGCCGGCAGACGTACGCGCTGAGCAGTACCTTCGGCCGGCCCGGCATCAGCTCATCCCCTCCAGAAGCCTGCGCAGATCGGTGCTCGAGGTGGAGGCGGTGTACGGGAAGTAGTGCACCTGTGCGCCGACCTCACCCAGCAGCCTCTCCAGTCTCGTCCCCTTTTCCGTTCCCTTCCAATCATCACCCTTGAAGAGAACGTCGTAGCGCAGTTGTTTCCACATCTCGAACTTGTCGCTCGACCAGTCGCTGACCACCTCGTCGACGAGGTCGAGCGCTCGAATGACATCCATCCGCTCCTGGTGCGGAACCACCGGCGGACGGCCCTTGATCCGCGCCACCACGTCGTCCTCGACCACACCGGCGATCAGGTGATCACAGTGCTCGCGAGCGCGACGCAGGATGTTCAGATGCCCGATGTGGAACATGTCGTAGACACCGGGGGCATACCCGACGAGCGCCATCAGGCCTGCACCCCCATGACCGCCATCTCCCGGTACCACTTCGCCACCGCGCCCGCGAGGAAGAGCAGATTCAGCACGAGCAGAGCGCCGTACAGCACGAGGAACAGCGACGGCGCACCGAAGGCAAAGAACACCAGGCACAGCACGCCGTAGTCGGTCGGTGCGATGAGCAACGACTTGATCACCGAATCACCGCGCTGGTTGGGAATCGCGGCTCCGCCGTGGCGGCGCCGGAGCTGGTCGATCAGGATCAGCCCGAAGAACAGCACCGACGACATACAGACGTAGGCGAGCGGGACGAGCAGCACCAACTCGTTGTCAAAGGCATCGAATCGGTAGAACGAGATCAGCACGGCGCTGTGCAGCAGCACGATCTTGACGGCGTCGATCATGTGGTCGAGCCACTCACCCAGCGGCGACCCGCCGCCGCGCAACCGGGCCAGTTGCCCGTCGGCGGAGTCCAGCCCGTAGCCGAGCACGAGCAGCAGCGTCACGACCAGCGCCAGCAGGAACGACGGCCGAACCGTTGCCACAAGCACGATTCCCACCAGCGAACAGAAACCCGAAGCCAGGCTGACCTGGTTCGGCGTCCGCCGCCCGAGGAACGCGGCCGCCGCGAACACGCGCCCGATCCGCCGATTCACGAACCGCGAGTACGCCGGCGTACCGGCGGACGGCTTCTGCGCCTGGGACAGCTGCGCGACCGTCTCGCGCAATGAGCTCATGCGACGGAACTGCGTGACTGCCGCTGGTCGATCGCGGCGCGCAGGATCGGGCTGCGGGAGCCCCGGCCGGCCGGCAGGACGGTGACCAGCGCGGGCGGAATACCGTCCAGCTCCTCAACGCCCAGCACACCGTCGGTGCCAGTGGCAGCGAACACGGTCTGTACCCCCAGTACGCCGGTCAGCCACTCGGACCGCACGTCGTCCACGGCAACCACTTCGTCGACACACCGCAGGTGCTCGACGATCTGCGCGCGCTCGAGCAGCGGCACGAACGGCCGCGCGCCCCAAGCGTCCAGCGCCCACTCGTCGGACAACACGGCGACCACCAGCCGGTCGCTGTGCCGGCGTGCCCGCTCGAGCACGTCGACATGCCCGACGTGGAACAGGTCGAAGACCCCGGCCACACATCCGACCCGCGGCACCCTGGCCAAACTGCCATCCCCCAACACGAATTCCTGCGATCCCTCTGGCGCGACGCCGCCCCCTGCGTCCCGCGGAACTTTATACCTGTCCGGCACGGCGCGCCCAGGATCCCCGACGCGTCCGGCCGCTGTCGGCGTGCCGGGCGATCGCATCGGTGTAAATCCTCTCCGTGGCCACCAGATCACGCTCCGGAGTGAAGCGGTCCAGGTAAACCTGTCGGGCTCGTTCGCCGAAGGCTATCGAAGTCTCGGGATCAGCCACCAACCCGATCGCCTTCCGCAATCCCTCCGGATCACCGGGGACGGCCAATGCACCGGTTTCTCCGTCGTCAACAAGCTCCGCGAGCGCCCCGAGCCGGGAAGCGACCACCGGAACGCCGTGCGCGAAAGCCTCTACCACCACGAGTCCGAAGCTCTCATACGAACGTGCCGGTACGACGGCGACGCGCGCGCAGCGCAGCAGTTCCATGCACTCTGCCCACGGTCGTTGACCAAGCACCTGAACAGACAGGTCTTTTCGGGCCCGTTCCTCGGCCGCGGCTCGCAGCGGACCGTCGCCGACGACGATCAGCTTCCCGAGCGAGAAGTCCCACGCCTGCAGCAGATCCGCGAACCCCTTGTCCTCGCTCAGCCGCCCGAGGAACACCACGCCGTCACCCGCGCCGCTGCGCACCTCGCCGGAGTGCGGCACGGCGTGGGGCTTCACCTCGAACCGCTCCGGGTCGAAGCCGGCCGCGGCATACCGATCGCGGACGAACCCGGACGGCACGACGAACGTGTCGACGTACCGCTGCCAGGTGTGCAGCGTGTTGTGTACGCCGATGCTCGCCGCGAGCGGCAACGTCTGCACGCGGGACTCGCGGTAGCAGCCGTGCCGCACCGCGGCCAGCGGAAGCTTGCCGACGCATGACTCACACGGCGCCCCGTCGCGCTGCAGCACCGCGTTCGCACACAGCAGCCGGAAGTTGTGCAAGGTCGCGACCACCGGAAGGTCCAAGCGGTACGCCGCCCGCAGCACCGAGGCGCTGAACAACGGAAAAGTGTTGTGAACGTGCACCAGATCGGGCCGCTGCGCTTGCAATAGAAGTGTTAAATCGCGTTCCGCCGAAAATGACCAAACGGAGCGAAACGGTAACAGTGCGCGATCTTTCCGGCTCAACTGCGCGATGTCGTCGCTGTTTCGGGCGTAGAGGTCGATCTCATGTCCTGAGCTGCGCAATAAATCAACCGTTTGCGCGACAACGGTGTTCTCGCCACTGGGTTGACCGGTCCGGTAACGGTTGTGCAACATGGCGACCCGCATGGCACTACCTTAAGTCCCGCCCTCGTCACGCAGACGGCTGCACCTGGTTTCCCGCTCCCAGGAGAGTGCATTGAAGAAGTTGTGGTTCGCAGCGCTTATCGCTGCGGCGCTGGCAGTCGTTACGGTCGCAATGCCCGTGATCGCCAACGAGAACAAGGCGACGACCGCCGCCAGGTCCGTGACGGCCGAGCAGGCCGCGTCCCGGGTGCTGCCGTCGCACCGGCCAGGAAAGACGACCACGACTCCCGGCAAGCCACAGCCGAAGGCCACTCGCTCCACGGCCGCGCCTTCGAAGAAGCCCGGCGCGTCGACGACGCCGACCAAGAAGCCGACAGCCACCCCCACCGAGCCGGTCGAGCCCAAGCTCCCCACGACCCCCACCGTGGACTCGGACGAGGCCGGCCCGGCTGTCGCGGGTCCTTGCGTCGGCACGGTGATCGAGCCCGGCGACAACGCACAGTCGATCGTGAACTCCAAGCCGGCCGGTACGACGTTCTGCTTCGCGGCCGGCCTGCACCGGATCAGCTCGACCATCCGCCCGAAGGCGAACCAGGTGCTCGCGAGCGCCAAGCGCGCCGTCCTGACCGGGTCGGTTCCGCTGACCGGCTGGGCGAAATCCGGCTCCGCATGGGTAGTGCGCGGCGCGCTGCCGGCGGCGTACGGCAAGAGCGGTGAGTGCGAGGACAACAAGGCGAACATCTGCTACCTGCGGGAGCAGCTGTTCCTCGACGACGTCCATCTGACCCGGGTCGCGAGCGTCTCGGCGGTCAAGGCCGGCACGTTCTACGCGGACTACGCGGCCAACGCGATCTACCTCGGCAGCAACCCGGTCGGGCACGCGGTGGAGATGTCGAAGACGGCGACAGCGATCGAGTCGAACGCGACCGGGGTCGTCGTACGCGGTCTGACCATCGAGCACTTCGCCAGCGCACCGCAGGCCGGCGCGCTTGTCTCAGGACCGGGCTGGAAGGTCACCGCCAACGACGTCCGCTGGAACCACGCGGTCGGCGTGATGCTGGTGAAGGCCAACAGCACCAAGGTCGACAAGAACCTGATCCAGTACAACGGCCAGCTCGGCCTCGGCCAGTACAGCTCGGCCGCGGCGGCCGTCACCGGCAACATCATCACCTCGAACAACACCGACGGCTTCTGGATCGCCGACTGGGAGTCCGGCGGCATCAAGTCCACCCGCTCGTCCGGCACGGTCAGCGGCAACGTGATCAAGTCCAACAAGGGCGTCGGGATGTGGGCCGACGTCGCCGACGACGGCCGGGTGATCAGCGGCAACCAGATCGTCGGGAACGCCGCGGACGGCATCCGTTACGAGATCAGCCGCAACGGCACGATCGAGGGCAACACGGTCACCGGCAACGGCTTCGGCACCGGACGCGGCTCGGGTACGTCGCTGTGGGACGGCGGCGGGATCAACATCAACACCTCGTCCGGCATCACGATCAAGGGCAACAAGGTCTCGGGCAACGTCAACGGCATTGCGATCCAGTCCCGGACCCGCGGCACCGGCCCGTGGGGCACGTACCTGCTCCGCGACGTACAGGTCACCGGGAACACGATCGAGATGACCGCCGGCACGCAGGCGACCGGCATGGTCCAGAACGCCGGCGCCGCCGTACCGGCCGGTGAAGTCGTTTTCAGCGGCAACAAGTACGTGCTGGACGACCTCGGCACGCAGCGGTTCAGCCGGTTCGGCACGAAGCTCACCGCCGCCGGGTGGCAGTCGGCCGGGCTCGATGCCATCGGCACCTTCCTTGCGAACTGATCGCTTGCTCACCGCAACATATTTGTGCGCTACGTATTGCCATGACTACGTGATGTAGGGGTAATCTGCAAAGCGAAGCCGCGCCATGGGGGGTGCGCTCAGGGCTCACCTGTGCCACCGGAGGCTCCGCAATGAAGAGAGCAGTTCTGGCAATAGTTGCAATCGGCACCAGTCTGGTTGCCCCTGGCCCCCTGCCCGCGCAGGCGGCCACGACACCCGTGACACCGCCCGCGGACGGCACGTTCCGCAGCGGACCCGCGCTGGCGCCGACGTGCAGCGGGGTCACGATCAAGACCACCGACAACGCCGCCCAGGTCGTCGACGACTGGCCCGCCGGTACGACGTTCTGTTTCGCGTCCGGCCTGCATCGGATCTCCGAAACGATCCACCCCAAGGCCGACCAGGTGCTCGCGAGCGACGACGGCGCCGTACTCACGGGGTCCATGCGGCTGACGAAGTGGACTCTCTCCAACGCCGCCTGGGTGACGACGGGCGTGCTGCCACCGGCATACCCGCAGACCGGGCAGTGCGAGGACAACAAGGCCAACATCTGCTACCTGGCCGAGCAGGTGTTCTACGACGGCAAACACCTGACCCGGGTGGCCTCCCGCGACAAGGTTGCCCGCGGCACCTTCTACGCCGACTACGCCGCGAACGCGATCTACCTCGGCGACATCCCGGCCGGCCATGCGGTGGAGATGTCGAGTACGCCGACCGCGATCGCGCCCGGAGGCAACAACGTCACCGTGCGCGGCCTGACCGTCGAGCACTTCGCCACTCCCCCACAGGGCGGAGCGGTCGTTCTCGGCCTCGGCTGGCACGTGTTCGCGAACGAGCTCCGCTGGAACCACGCCATCGGCGCGATGCTGCAGAACGCGGACAGCGCCGTACTCGAGAAGAACTGGATCCACGACAACGGTCAGCTCGGCGTAGGGCAGTACAGCACGCTGAAGGGCACGATCGCGGCCAACGACATCAGCGACAACAACACCGACGGCTTCTGGATCGCCGACTGGGAGTCCGGCGGCGTCAAGACGACCTGGTCGAGCGGCGGTTCGGTGACCGGCAACCTGATCCAGGACAATCGCGGCATCGGGCTGTGGAGCGACGCGTACGACGACAGCCGCACGTTCAGCAACAACCAGATCATCGACAACGCGGCCGACGGGATCCGCTACGAGATCGGCCGCAACGGCGTGATCGTGGGCAACTCGATCAGCGGCAACGGCTTCGGCACCGGCCGCGGTTCGGGTACGTCGTTATGGGACGGCGGCGGGATCAACGTCAACACCTCGTCGAACGTCCAGGTCCGGGACAACGTGGTCGCGAACAACGTCAACGGGATCTCGATCCAGTCCCGCACCCGCGGCTCCGGCCCGTGGGGCACCAACGTGCTCCGCGACATCGTTGTCTCCGGCAACCAGGTGACGATGCGCGGCGGAACCACCGCGACCGGCATGGTGCAGAACTCCGGCGCGGCGATCCCGGCGGGCGAGGTCAGCCTGGACAACAACGTGTACATCCTCGACAGCCTCGCCGCCGAACGGTTCCAGAAGACCGGTCAGTGGTACACCGCGCAGCAGTGGCGAGCGACCGGTCAGGACGCCGCGAGCGCGTTCACCATCGGCAGGGCGATCCTGGACGCGACCGGCGTACTAACGATCCTCCCAACCAACTAACCCCACCACGCCACCGCCGCAACCACCACCGCCGCCACCACCGCCGCCACCACCGCCACCACGGCCCCGCCGCCCTGCACGGACGTCTCAGGGGTCAACCCCTGAGGTTGCCGGTTGACACCTCGCCTACAGGCAGGCAAACCGGCAATCCGAGGGGTTGACCCCTGAGACGTCCGTCCAGCGAACACGGGTCCGGGGCGGGTCGAGCTGACGTCCGCCCAGCGAACACGGGATCCGGAGCGGGCCGAGCTGACGTCCGCCCAGCGAACACGGGTTCCGGAGCGGGTCGAGCTGACGTCCGTCCAGCGGGCACGGGGTCCGGAGCGGGTCGAGCTGGCGGCCAGGCAGCGGGTGGGGAACGGATCGGACAACGGAGACACCGCGATGAGACCGGCCAGCCCTGAGGCAGGGGCTGCTGCGGTTGCGCTCCCGGTCGCGACCTCGACGACCGCTGCGGTTGGGACTCAGGTGGCGAGGGCGCTGACGTGCTCGACCAGCAGTTCGCGGAACACGGCTGAGTCACGCAGGTCGGGAGTGAACACGGAGTCCACGGCGAGCAACGCGTCGACCACCTTGGCCGGCTCGGAAACGCCCGCCACCGCAGCCTTCAGCTTGTCCGCCTGCGGGTCGTCGAGATCCGGCGTCCGCAGTACGTAGACCATCCAGGCGGCGACGGCGAGCGAGATCGTGCGCGGCTCGGCGCCGGCGGCCAGGCGGTCGCGGACGGTGCCGAGCATGCGGACGGGCAGCTTGACCGAGCCGTCCATCGCGACCTGGCGGGTCCGGTGCTTCAGAGCCGGGTTCGCGAACCGCTCCAGCACACTCGCGCCGTACGCCGTGAGGTCGAGCCCGTCCGGCGGCGTCAGCGTCGGTACGACGTCGTCGGTCATCAGCGCCTGCGACAACCGGGACAGCTCTTCGTCGCGGACTGCCTCGGCGATCGTCTCGTAGCCGCGCAGTGCACCGAGGTAGGCGAGCATCGAGTGGGTGGCGTTGAGCATCCGCAGCTTGGCCTGCTCCCACGGCGCTACGTCTGTGGTGAGGACGGCGCCGCCGCGCTCCCACGCGGGTCGGTCGCCGGCGAAGTCGTTCTCGATCACCCATTGCAGGAAGGGCTCTGCGACCACCACAGCCTCGTCCCGTACGCCGAGCAGCCGCGCCGCCTCCGCACGGTCGTCCTCGGTCGTGGCGGGCACGATCCGGTCGACCATGCTGGCCGGGAACCTCGTCGCCTCGAACGTCTCCGGGACCTTGCCCAGGGCATCGAAGTAGTCAGTCACCAGCTTGCGCAGGAACGGGCCGTTGGCAACCAGGTTGTCGCAGGACACGATCGTCAGCGGCTCCTCGCGCCGCGCGATCCCCGCGACGAGCTGGCCGACGACCGTCCGCGGCGGACGGCCGGTCAGGTCGGCCTGGATCTCCGGGTCGTCCAGATTCAGCCCGGTGCCGGACGCGCGGTAGCCCTTCTCCGTGACGGTCAGCGTCACCACGGTGACCGCCGGGTCCGCGATCCGCGCGACCACCGCGTCCGGGTCCTCCGGCGCCGTGAGTACGTCGCGGATGCTGCCGACGACCTGGACGGTCGGATCACCGAGCCCGCGCTCCAGAACGGAGTACAACCCGTCCTGCGGTGCCAGCTGGTCGCGGACGGTGGCGGAGCGCTGGCTGACGCCCGCGATCCCCCACCGCGTCTCGCCGGTGGCAACCGCCGCCCGCTCGGTCACCACCGCCTGGTGGGCCCGGTGGAACGCGCCGAGGCCGAGGTGGACGATGCCGACCGACAGCGCGTGCGGGTCGACGGCGGGTACGACGGGAAGGTTGGTGAGACTCAGCCTGGTCAAGCCAGAGCACCTTTCTCTGTGTGTGGTGCTGGTCCGGTGCTGTCCCGGACGATCAGTTCCCCGTGCAGTTCTCCGTGCAGTCCTCCGTGGGTGCCGGCCGAGGTGGCCGCGCTCTCCGGGTCGTCGAGCATCGTGAGCAGCAACTCCACGGCGATCCGGCCGGCCTCCTGCTTGGGCAGGCGGACCGTGGTCAGAGCCGGTCGGGCCATCGACGACATCGCGATGTCGTCGACGCCGACCACGCTCAGGTCGCCGGGGACCGCGAGTCCGCGGGCGTGCAGACGCGCCAGCAGGCCGATCGCGACGAGGTCGTTGTAGGCGACGACGGCGGTGGCGCCGGTCGCGATCACCTGGTCGGCGGCGGCCATGCCGCCTTCGTACGTCGGGGCGAAGTTGCCTACCGGGGCGAGCGTCGCGCGCAGTTCCTCGACCGCGTTGCGGAGGCCGAGGCCGCGGTGCTGGGTGGACCAGGAGGTGGCCGGTCCGCCGACCCAGGCGATCCGGTGGTGGCCGAGGGCAACAAGATGGGCGACGGCCTGGCGCATGCCGCCCTCGTTGTCGTAGGTGACGCCCGGGATCCCCTCGGCGGCACGGTTGACCAGGACGACGGTGGTGTCCTGGGCGATGGCCGCGAGTTCGTCGCTGCTGGCGCGGGGCGAGCACAGGATGACACCGTCGACCTGCTTGGACAACGCCCGGACGAGCCCGGCCTCGGCGGCCGGGTCCTCGTCGGTGTCCGCGACGAAGACGGCGACGTCGTGGCGGCGGGCACGTGCCTGCACGCCTTTGGTGACGCTCGCGAAGAACGGGTTGGCGAGATCCGGCACGACCAGACCGATGGTCCCGGTCCGCCCGGTGATCAGTCCGCGAGCCGCCCGATTGGGCTCGTACCCCAACTGCTCAACCGCAGCCGCAACCCGCGCCCGCGTAGCCGCATTCACCATCCCCGGCAACGACAACGCCCGCGAAACGGTCGAGGCCGACACCCCGGCCAACCGGGCCACATCCCGAATAGTCGCCGCCACGCCACCGTTCCCTTCCAGTCGGGGTTGAGTTTGCAATCGGTTGCAGGTTATGTCAAGCGGTCAGGGTGTGGACGGCTGCTTGTGCTGACAAGAGCCGCCTGCAATCCTTTGCAGGATACGTTTCAGCCCATCGCATCGGAGGACCCATGTCGAAGGCCCTGCAGCCTCATCCGGATCGTGCTTTGCCGGCCGGAGAGGCGCGTGATGTCGCCCGGCGGATTCACGCCTCGACGAAGGACCTGCCGCTGCTCTGCCTGCACGGGCACGTCGACATCGGGCTGTTCGCCACCGACGCACCGTTCGGCGACCCGGCCGAGCTGCTCGTCGTACCGGACCACTACGTGACCCGGATGCTGGTCTCCCAGGGCATCTCCCCCGACAAGCTCGGTCTCCCCCGCCGCGACGGCAAGAAGACCGCCCAAGAGACGGCACAGCCGCGGGAGATCTGGCGTGAGTTCTGCGCGAACTGGCACCTGTTCCTCGGCACCCCGAGCCGCTACTGGCTCGAGCACGAGTTCGCCGAGGTCCTCGGCATCACCGTGCACCCGTCCGCCGACAACGCCGACGAGCTGTACGACCAGATCAGCGCACGCCTCGCCGAGCCCGAGTTCCGCCCACGGGCCCTGCTCGACCGCTTCAACATCGAGCTGATCTCCACCACCGACGCAGCCACCGACGACCTAGCCCAGCACGCGAAGCTCGCCGCGGACCTCCCCGGCCGGGTCGTCCCGACCTTCCGCCCCGACGCCGTCGCGCACCCCGACCGCGCCGGCTGGCCAGAACTCATCGCCCAACTCGGGACCTTGGCCGACGTCGACACCACGACGTACGACGGATTCCTGGCAGCGATCCGGCAAAGGAGGCAGGCGTTCGTCGCGGCCGGTGCACGGGCCACAGACCACGGTCACTTGAGCGCAGCCGCCGTACCGCTGTCGGATGCGGAAGCGAGCCGGATCTACACGAGTGCGTTGAAGGGTGACGTGACCGCCGACGACGCGGCGGCGTTCGCCGGAAACATGCTCTACCAGTCGGCAGTGATGTCGGCCGAGGACGGCCTCGTCATGCAGTTGCACCCCGGCGTCCTGCGCGACCACGACCCGGCGATCTTCGCGACGTACGGCCCGGACCAGGGGCACGACATCCCCGTGACGACCGAGTTCACGCGATCGTTGCGGCCGCTGCTCGAGCGGTTCGGGCACGCGGACGGCTTCCGGATCGTGCTCTTCACCGTCGACGAGACCGTCTACTCCCGGGAGCTCGCGCCGCTGGCCGGGGTCTACCCGGCCGTCCGGCTGGGCGCGCCGTGGTGGTTCCTGGACAGCCCCGACGGCATGCGGCGGTTCCGTGAGCTCGTGACCGAGACGGCGGGCTTCTACAACATGTCCGGTTTCGTGGACGACACCCGTGCGTACCTGTCGATCCCGGCCCGCCACGACCTGGCCCGACGCATCGACGCCGGCTACCTCGCCAACCTCGTCGTACAGCACCGCCTCGACGAGGACGACGCGTTCACCGTCGCGAAGGCACTCGCCTACGACCTCGCGAAGGACACGTACCTCTAGAGCAGGTAGTCTCACGCAGATCTGTTCGCCGGGGGCGGGTGAAGGGACCTGGATGAGGCGTGGGGTTGTCGCGACCGCTGGTGTCGCGCTGCTGATGGTGTCGGGCTGCTCGGGCAAAACCGAGCCGCCCAGGTCAGCGCCGTCGGCGACCACCACAGTCACCGTCCCCACCGCTCCCCCGACCGCAGCGGCCGCCGTACTCGGACCAACCGGCCCGAGTACGGCGAAGCCCTGCGAAGGCACAAGCATCCCGGTGGGCACCGATCCCCAGCCGATCATCGACGCAGCCTCACCATCGACAGTCTTCTGCTTCGCGAAGGGCATCCACCGGATCACGCGGCCCATCCACCCCCGCAGCGGAGACACACTTGGCGGCGAACCGGGAGCGGTCCTCAGTGGATCCATCCGGTTGACCGGCTGGAAGCAGTCCGGGGCTGCGTGGGTGGTGCAGGGGGTGCTGCCCGAGGCGTACCCGCTGAAGGGGCAGTGCGAGGACAACAAGACCAAGCCCTGCCAGCTCGGCGAGCAGCTGTTCCAGGACGGCAACCACCTGACCCGCGTGATGAGTCTGAGCCAGCTCAAGCCAGGCACGTTCTTCGGTGACTACAAGGCCAACGCCCTCTACCTGGGCGACGAGCCGACCGGCCATGTCATCGAGATGGCCAAGACCCAGACCGCGATCGACAAGTCCGCGGACAACGTCACCGTGACCGGCCTGACCATCCAGCAGTTCGCGAGCCGCCCGCAGGCCGGCGCATTGCAGGCCGGCGCCGGCTGGAAGGTGACCGCGAACGAGGTCCGCTGGAACCACGCCGTCGGCATCATGGTGATCGAGGGCGACAACACCGTGGTCAGCCGCAACACCGTCGCCGACAACGGGCAGCTCGGCATCGGGCAGTACAAGTCGGCCGGCGTGAAGATCACCGCGAACCTGGTCACCCGTAACAACACCGACGGCTTCTGGATCGCGGACTGGGAGTCCGGCGGGATCAAGTCCACCCGCTCGTCCGGCGAGGTCAGCGGCAACGACATCATCGCGAACCGCGGCATCGGCATGTGGAGCGACATCGCGGAGTACGACCGCCGGATCACCGGGAACCGGATCCGCGACAACGCGGCGGACGGCATCCGCTACGAGATCAGCTACTCCGCCGTGATCGACCAGAACGTTGTCGAGCACAACGGCTTCGGCACCGGCCGCGGTTCGGGCGGCACGCTCTGGGACGGCGGCGGTATCAACGTCAACACGTCCTCCGACGTCCAGGTCCGCGGCAACCTGATCAAGGACAACCGCAACGCCCTGTCGATCCAGTCCCGTACGCGCGGCGACGGTCCGCGCGGCACCTACGTCCTGCGCAACGTCCTCGTCGAGGGCAACCTGGTCGTGACGAGCGACGCGGCGTCGTCGCTCGGCGTGGTGGAGAACAAGCGCTCCCCGACGCAGCCCGGCGCGATCACGTTCCGCCGCAACAGCTACCAGGGCGCGGACCACTTCGCCTACCGGGGCAAGACCATGACCTGGTCGGAGTGGCAGCAGTCCGGCTTCGACCAGGACTCAGTGAGCAGCTGAGCCCGCCAGCTGTGACGCCGTCCGTCTTCGATGCCGGATCCGGTCGGCGTCGCAGATGGCGGCGGCGACCAGCAGATGCACGGTCATCGACGACAGGTCGGACAGACCGCTCTCGTTGAGCGAGGCTGCGGTGACATAGGCCAGCAGCAGCGCGCCACTGGCCTTGATGTACGGCGTGGGCGCGCGGAGGACCGAGACCCACGCGACGATCAGCGCGACCGCGACGATCGCGACCGCCAGTAGACCGGTCTCCCAGTAGAGCCCGAGCCAGCTGTTGTCGATCGCCATCACGTCGACGTCACCCTCGCCACGGGTCAGCAGGACCCGTTTGTTGCCGAGGCCGTGGCCGATGATCGCGGTCTGCGTCGACACCTTCTCGTCCACGACCGCCTGCCAACTCGTCGTACGGCCGCTCAACGAGGTGATCTGCCGCGTGCCCTGACCGCGCAGCAGCCAGGTGTGCAGTGACCCGATGGTCAGGAACGCGAGCCCGATCAACGCAGGGACCACGAGGCACGCAATCCGGCCGAGCCAGGTCTTGCGGGTGATGATGAGGGCCACCACGAGCCCGAACGCGAGCGCGGCCGCCGACGTCCGGGTCCGGCTGGCCGCGATCAGGACGCCGCCCAGCCCGATCAGCGCGACGGCCGGCAGGGTCGACAGCTTCCGGCAGACCAGCCCGATCAACGCCAACCCGGCCAGGATCGCCCCGACCTCGCCGACGCGCGGCGGCAGCATCGGGATGATGACGCCCTGCAGTCGCGACCCCGTGCCCAGCGAGCTCAGCGGCCGCCAAGCCTGGCCCGGATCGTAGACAAGGCTCAGTACGACGGTTGCCGCCAGCAACAGGTGGGCCCACAGATGGGCCCGGACCAGTCGCTCTGGCACCTGGACCAGCGGTCTCCACAGGAGGAAGACGAACACCAGCCCGATCAGGAACCGGGCCAACCTGGTCAACGGCCCCATCGGTTGGGCCAGCAGGAAGGCTGTCGCACACGCGAACAGCACATACATGACGTACAGCCAGCTGGCCGGATTCACCCGGGTCCGGAAACCCGGCTTGGTCGCCGCGAGCGCAACCAGGAAGACCACCCCGAGGAGCACACCCTTCGCGATGCTGTTCGTGGACCCGGTGGTGCCCTGCGGCGCCGCGACCCGCGACGACCAGGGCTGGACGCCGAGCACGAACAGGCACCACAGCATGAGCCAGAACCAGGCCGGCCGTTCGATCTCGCCCTCGACCGTCCCCGGCACCGCCGGGGCCAATCGATTCGCGCGCGAGTAGGTGCTCTGCATCAGCGCATCGGCGGAGCCGAGTCCAGCGGCTTGTAGTTCAGCGGGATCCCGAGCGTCTCGTCCTGTGACGCCGCCCCGATCAGTACGACGCCGAGCACCGGCGCGCCCGCGAACTGCAGCGCACCGGTCAGCCGCGCGACGTCCATCTCCTTGTCGAGGCCGACCTGGACCACCAGCACGGACGCGTCGACCGCGGCGGCCAGCGGCGTGATGCCGTGCCGTCCGACCGAGGCCGGACCGTGGATCACGACGGAGTAACCCGGCGGCAGGTCCGCGACGATGCCCGGGACCAGCGACGGGCCGACCGCCTCGGCGGTCTCCTCGTGGTTCAGGCCCGGCGGCAGGACGTACAGGTCCGCGACCGTGCCCGGGCGGAACAGCTTGCGGGCCCGGATCGCCCGGGTCGCGGCCGGCTCCATCACCAGGTCGGTGAGTCCTTCATGCCCGGTGAGGTGCGGCAACACCGGCGTACCTTCGATGTCGGCGAGGACCAGCAGGGTCTCCCGGCCGTCGCGAGCGTTCGCCTCGGCCATGGCGAGCGCGATGCCGGCCGAGTTCGGCGTGGGCGAAGCCGAGACCACCAGCAGTGCCCCCGGACCGCCGCCGGCGAACGCGCGCGGGCTCAGCTCGCGACGCGCCAGCGCACCACTCGCCTCGGCCCCCAGCGCGGTGATCTCGTACTGCGGGAGCTCCGGAGCCGACCGCTGCCAGAACCGGCGGCGATGGCCCTCGGAGGCCGCGATCACGGGCGAACTCGTCGCCCGCGCCGCCTGGTCGCGGGTCAGGATGTACGGCGTCAGGTGGGACCGCAGCAGCGCGAGACCGAAGCCGAGCACCAGACCGAGGATCCCGCCGACGAGGATGTCGCGGGCAACGATCGGCGACGAGCTCGCGGTGTCGGTCGTTGCCGGGGTCACCAATTGGCTCCCGGCGCCGACCGTGGCGAGCGCCTTGAGCATCGCGGCCGCGTCGTCAGCCGCCTGCCGCGCCTCGGTCGCGAGGCCGACCCGCTGGTCGCGCAGCGCCGCCGCGGTCTGGTTGTCGCCGCGGCCGACCGCCTCGTCGATCTGGCTGACCAGGCTGCGGGACTGCTGGGTGGCCGTCTTCGACCGGGCCTGCGCCTGCTCCGCCAGGTTGGTGAGCAGTGCCTTGGCCTCGGTGTTGCGCTGCGCCAGGTAGATGCTCGCGATCGCGTTCGCCCGATCGACCGCCTTCTGCGCCGTCGGCCCGTCGGTCGTGACCAGGTAGGCGTTGTCGGTGACCGCCTTCACCCGGGTCACCGACGCCAGGTCCTGGATCGTCTTGTCGTCGGTCGGCATGCCGAGCTGCTTCACCACGGCGGCCAGCAGCGTCGGGCTGGCCATCACGCGGGCCTGGGTTTCGGCCGGCAGGTCCATCCCGAGCGGGCCGGTCTTGTCGGCGCCGTCGGACAGCTTCCCGACCAGGGCCGGCGGCACGGCCGGGCCGATCACCAGCTGGCTCGAGGCGGTCCAGCGGGTCGTCTGGGAGAGGGCGAACACGGAGGCGCCGAGCAATCCGAGCACGATGCAGCCCATGATCAGCCACTTCTGCCGCAGCAGAGACTGAGCGGTTTCCCGCCAGACCACGGTGCCGGGTTCCATTGCCTACCTCACGCTCCCTCGCCAACGCTCGGACGCCAGCGCCTCAGGATATAGGCACCGGAATGTGATCACAGCATCTCCTCCGGTGCCCTACTCTCTTCTCGGGGGAATCTGGGGTTTTCATTTTTATGTCCAAGGGGGGACATCGCAGCATGACGAAGACACGTCTGTTCACGCGGCTGGGGGTCGTGGGCACTCTGCTCGCCGGTGCGCTGGTGGTGGCGTTCGCGCCGCCCGCGCAGAGCACCGAGGCCTCGCTCTCGGCGGTCAACAGCTCGACCTGGCAGACCAACGCCAGCGTCCAGGGCATCGCCGTCGCCGCCGGGAAGGCGTACGCCGGAGGCCGTTTCACCAGCGTCCGTCCGCCGGGCGCCGCTGCCGGGACCGGCGAGGTCGCGCAGGCTTACCTGGCCGCGTTCGACGCGACCACCGGCGCACTGGTCACCGCGTTCAACCCGGTGCTGAACGGGCAGGTCTACGCCGTGGCCGCCTCCGCGGACGGCTCGCGGATCTTCGTCGGGGGCGACTTCACCACGGTCAACGGCCAGACCCGCAACCGGATCGCCGCCTTCGACACCGCAACCGGCGCACTGGTCTCGAACTGGAAGCCGTCCGTGTCCTACCGGGTCAAGACGATCGCCGTCTCCGGTACGACGGTGTACTTCGGCGGCTCGTTCGGCCTGGTGAACGGCCTGACCCGCAACCGGCTCGCCGCGGTGACGACCGACACCGCCACGCTGCTGCCGTGGGCGCCGGACGTGAACGGCGACGTGTACGCCGTCGACGCGGCGGATGACGCGTCCAAGGTGTACGCCGGCGGCCAGTTCAGCACCGTCAACGGCACCAACCAGAACACCGTGACGAGCCTCGACCCGGTGAGCGGCGCAGTACTGCCCTTCCCGGGCGCCTCCGCCGTACCGCCGCCGAACGGGTCCTGCACGACCCGGGTGAAGTCGATCGACGCAAGCGGCGACACCGTGTACTTCGGGAACGGCGGTGACGGCGGCGGCTGCTTCGACGGCACCTGGGCAGTCGACATCGCGACGAACACGCTGAAGTGGAAGAACCAGTGCCTCGGCGCGACCGAAGCGGTCAAGGTCGTCAACGGCTGGCTGTACAAGGGCTCGCACGCCCACGACTGCGCCAACCAGGGCGCCGGTGGCTTCCCGCAGGGCTTCGACTACCGCTTCCTGCTCAGCGAGAAGCTGTCCGACGGCTCGCTCGGCCCGTGGTACCCGAACACCGACGCGGACCCGAACAGCGCGACCAACGTCGGCCCGCTGGCGTTCGCGACCAACGGCAACGACCTCTGGGCCGGCGGCGACTTCCTGCACGTCAACGGGGTCGCGCAGCAGGGTCTGACGCACTTCACCAACGCTGCCCCGGGTGCGGCACCGGCCAAGCCGGCCAAGCTGCTCCCGTACAGCGTCCAGCCGGGCGTCGTACAGATCCACTTCCCGACCGTGGTCGACAACGACGACAGCACGCTGACCTACCGGCTGCTGAAGGGGTTCAGCAACACCACGATCGCGACCTGGACGGCCAAGTCCACGCCGTGGGACCGGCCGTGGCTGAGCTACACCGACACGTCCTCGGCGCCAGGTGAGTCCACCAACTACCGCATCGAGGTCACCGACGGCGTGACGGCGGTTCGCGGCAACTACTCCGACCCGATCACGGTCGCTTCGGCCGCATCGACGGCGTACGACCAGATCGTCAACGCCGACGGGCCGCAGGCGTACTGGCGACTCGGTGAAGCGGCCGGTACGACGACGTCGGTCGACGGCTCCGGTCAGAGCAACAACGGCACGTTCACCGGCGTGACGCTCGGCGGCGCGGGTGCGATCGCCGGCAACACGGCGATGACGACCAGCTCGTCCACCGGCCGGATGGTCGGCGAGAAGGGGTACAGCTTCCCGCAGCAGTTCACGGTCGAGGCCTGGGTGAAGCAGAGCGGTGTCGGCCGCGGCGGCCGGATCATCGGCTTCGGTAACGGGAAGACCCAGAGCAGCCCGCTCAACGACCGGATGCTGTACATGCGGACCAACGGCTCGATCGTCTTCGGCGTCAACGACGGCAGCCAGCGCACGCTGACCAGCCCGTCGGGCAAGAACGACGGCCAGTGGCACCACGTGGTCGGCACGTTCGACAACGGGATGATGAAGCTGTACGTCGACGGCGTCCTCAGCGGCAGCTCGCTGGTGGGTCAGGCGTCGCTGTACTACGGCTGGTGGCGGGTCGGCTACGACCTCACGAACTCGTGGCCCGGCGGCGGTGCGACCCAGACCGGCATGGGGATCGACGAGGCGGCGGTCTACCCGTACGCACTGACACCGGTACAGGTCCAAAACCACTACGCAGCAAAGTGAAAAGGCCGCTTTCTGCAAGGTTTGGCACAAACCTATAACGCGGTTGGGAGGCCCGCTTCCGGTGGGCCTCCCACAGCGGTAATGTCCGCCGCTGGTGCGTGATGAGGCACGCGCTGTACGACCCCCGCCTGTCGAAGGACATAAATGAAGAAGTTAGTGCTGGCCCTTGTCACCGCAGCGGCTGTCGTGGCCGCGGCGTTGATTCCCTCGGGACCGCCGGTGGAGGCGGCGACTCCGGGCTTCGCATCCGCCGTATCCGCGATCAAGCAGCCGTCGTGGCAGACCAACAACAGCGTGAACGCCCTGGCCATCGCCGGGAACACCGTGTACGCCGGCGGTCTGTTCACCAGGCTCCGGCAGCCGGGCATGGCGTCGGGTCAGGCGCCTGAGACTCTCCGCAGCTACGTCGCCGCCTTCGACCGGACCACCGGGAAGCCGACCGCGTTCGCGCCGACCGTGAACGGTCCGGTCTACGCGATCGCCACCAGCCCGGACGGCAAGTGGGTCGTGATCGGCGGCGACTTCACCATGGTCAACGGCCTGCGTCGCAGCAAGATCGCGATGTTCAGCGTCGCCACCGGCAAGATCGTGCAGGCCTGGGACCCGGTGGTCGCGGCCCGCGTGAAGGCACTGGCGATCTACGGCAACAGCGTGTTCATCGGCGGCGCGTTCGGCAAGATCGACGGGGCCGTCCGCAACCGGCTCGGCGCGGTCCGGCTGATCCAGGGCGACCTGCTGCCGTGGAACCCGAACGCGAACAACGACGTGTACGCGCTCGACGTGTCCGACAACGGCACCCGGGTCTTCGCGGGCGGCCCGTTCAGCACGATCAACGGCAAGGACCACTACTCGCTGGCGATGCTGAACAACACCACCGGCGCGGCCTTCGACTTCCCGGCGGCGGCCGCGATCCCGAAGCCGACCGCGACCTGCACCACGCGCGTGAAGGACATCGACACGCTCGGCGACAACGTGTACGTCTCCAACGGCGGTGACGGCGGCGGCTGCTACGACGGCGTCCTCGCGGCGCAGGTCTCGACCGGCAAGCTGCTGTGGCAGAACAAGTGCCTGGGTGCGACCGAGGCGATCAAGGCGATCGGCAACTGGCTCTACAAGGGCTCCCACGCCCACGACTGCTCGTCGTCGCCGAACGGCTTCGCCAACGGCAGCGGGACGCACTACCTGCTGGTCGAGAGCGCGATCAACGGCAATCTCGGACCGTGGTTCCCGAACACCGACGCGAACCTGAAGAGCACCACGAAGGTCGGCCCGCTGGCGATGGCCGGTACCGCGACCGACCTGTGGGTCGGCGGTGACTTCCTGCACGTGAACGGCCAGATCCAGGTCGGCATCACCCGGTTCACGAACACGCCGGGCGGCGCGGCTCCCGCCGTACCGAAGGCGCCGACGCTGAGTGCGACAACGTCCGGCCGGGTCTACGTGACGTACTCCGACGTGTACGACCTGGACAACCTGTCGCTGACGTACAACGTGTTCCGCGGTTCGCTGAACGTCGGGTCGACCGCCCACACGTCGTACTTCTGGCAGGCGCGGAAGTCCTACCAGGTGGTGGATCGCGGCCTCAAGCGCGGCTCGACATACGCGTACCACATCGAGGTCCACGACGGACGAAACATCATGAAGGGCGCCACCGCGAGCGTAAAGATCCCTTAACGCGGGATCGGCGCGGCCCGCACCTCCAGCCGCACCCCCACCTTTGAACGTCTCAGGGGTCAACCCCGCTGCTTGACGGTTGGACCGGAAGATTCTTCCTGCGCAACCGACAATCAGCGGGGTTGACCCCTGAGACGTACGTGGGTGGGGTGGGTCGGCTCGGCCTGGGTGGGGTGGGTCGGCTCGGCCTGGGTGGGGTGGGCCGGCTCGGGTTGTCCACAGGGCTCGGGTTCGGGGATGCGCCGGACGGCGCCGATCGCCGATCCTTGCGGGATGAATCCGATGCTCGCCGTGGTCGCCGCAAGCCAGGGTGGCGTGTTCAGCCGGGCGCAGGCCTTCGCGTGCGGGTACACGCCGCGCGGGGTCAGGGACCGGGTCCGAGCTGGACGATGGTTGCGGGTGCGCTACGGGCAGTACGCCGAAGCCGGCGACCTGAGCCGCCTGCCTCCCTGGGAGCGGGAGTTGGCCCGACATCGACTCCTGGTGTACGCCGTCATGAACGCGATGCGCCCCGGAGCCGTTGCCGTCAGCCACCAATCGTCCCTGCTCCTGCACGGACTACCTTTGTGGGGCGTCGACCTGTCAGAGGTGCACCTCAGTCGCCTGGACGTCCGCAGGCACAGCGGCCCCGTCGCGGGGGTCCGATATCACCGGGGCGTTCTGACACCCGACGACCTCGTAGCGGTCGGAGCTCTGACCGCGACGGCCTTGCCCAGAGCTGTCGTCGAATCCGCCTGCGTCGCGTCGTTCGAGTCCGGCGTGATCTTCGCTGATGCGGCACTTCGCGATGGCGGCGTCGACCAGGACGATCTGAACCGGCTGCTTCGACTCACCGAGTTCTGGCCGGGAAGCGCCACAGCCCGGGCCGCGCTCAGCTTCGCGAGCGGCCGGTCGGAGTCGGTCGGAGAGTCTCGGATGCGGGTCCTGATGCACAACCAGGGGCTGCCCGCGCCGGAGCTCCAGGTCGTCTACCGCGATCGGGACGGGATCATCGGGCGTGTCGATTTCGACTTCTCCGAGTACAACACCGTCGTCGAGTTCGACGGAAGGCTGAAGTACACCGGCGCTTCGAGCGACGTACTCGTCGAGGAGAAGATCCGCGAGGACCGATTGCGTGCGGCCGGACTCGAGATCGTGCGCACCATGTGGCCGGACCTGGACCATCCGGCCCGGACCGCCGCTGCGATCCGAGCCGCCTTCGCCCGATCCCGCCGTACCGCCTGACCCGCCGTACCGCCTGACCCGCCGTACCGCCTGACCCGCCGTACCGCCTGACCCGCCGTACCGCCTGACCCGCCGTACGGCGTGATCGCCATCCCCGGCCCGTTCGGACCTCTGCCGCTGGCCGGCCCGGGTTCGTCTGAGGGGTCAACCCCTGAGGCGGTCGGTTGGCCCACCTGAGTCCGAGGGGCCAACCGACCTGCTTGGGGGTTGACCCCTGAGACGGACACGGGAGTGCCCGGGCGGGGTGGGCTGCGTGGGCCGGGGTCGGCGGGGTGGGTTAGGCGGCCGGGTGGGGGTTAGGCGGCGGGTGGGGTTAGGCCGCGGGGTGGGGTTAGGCCGCGGGGTGGGGTTAGGCCGCGGGGTGGGGTTAGGCGGCGGGGTGGGGGTCAGCGGTGCGGCGGTGGGCGGCGATGGCTCGGTGGGCCTCGTTCCACCACAGCAGCAATGTGGTGAACGAGGCGCCGGCCAGGCCCCAGGCCGCGCCCTTCGGGCCCCAGAGGAAGGCGCCGCCGACGCCGCAGGTGATCAGGATGACCGACGAGATCAGGCGGACGCGCAGGCCGCGAGTGGCAGCGGTCAGGGCTCGCATGATGGCGAAGGCACCGGCGTTCGAAGCGCCGAGCGCCTGCAGCAGGATGACCGGGATCAGGACGCTGTGTGCCTGCGTCCACACGCCCGGACCGAGCAGTTCACGGCCGACAACGGCCGGTAGCAAGAGGAAGACAGCCCCCCAGGCCAGCGCGCCGGCGCCGACGCCGAACGAGATGGCCAGGCCCACGAGCCACAGCCGGCGGTACGAATGCCGCAGAGCACGGGCAGCTTCGGGCACGGAGATCATCCGGATGCCCTGGTTCAGCACGTTGACGGGACCGAGCAGCACCTGGGCGCCGCGGATGCCCGCAGTGGCGACCAGGCCGGCGGCCGCTGTGATGCCGAGCATGTAGACCTGGATCGTGCCTGAGACCGCGAGCATCTCCCCGACGTACTTCGGGCTCAGGTCCCAGTTTCGCTTCACCCATTCACGAATCAGCTGCCGCCGCGGCGCCACGCCGGCCTGGAACCGGCCGGCTATCGCGGCGATGACCGCACCGAGTCCCCAGCCGAACGTGAGGCTGAACGCCGACGTCGTACCGGTCAGGTAGAGGCCGCCGAAGATCGCGAGCATCGCCAGCAACCAGATCAGGTCGTTCACGAACGCCTTGGTGCCCTCGCCCACGACGAAGAAGGCCCAGCGCCAGGCATCCTGCAGCAGCAATCCCGGCATCGTCACCGCGAAGGCGATCAGCACTCCCCTGGACGGGACGCCCGGGAACGCCGCGATGGCCAGGCCGACCACCATCGCCAGAAGGCCTGTCAGCAAGGCGGTTGCCGTGCTCGCCCGGACCGCGCGCTGCCATTCAGGCGTGCGATCGCCGGAATGGCGGACGGCGAGGGGTTCGGTGGAGACTGCCCGGGACACGTTGAGGGCGATCGTGTAGCCGCCGAAGGCCAGCGCGTAGACACCGAAGTCGGCGACCGTGCTCGAGCGCGCGACGACGACCCCGACCGCCAGGTTGCTGAGACTCGACAGCGCCTGGTCGGCCAAACCCCAACTGGCACGGCTGGCCGGTCCGGCCAGCCGACGCAACTTCGGCCGCCGGAACTTCACCGGCTCACTCTAGAGCGGACGCGGCGGATGACGGAGGACACCCACGAGGAAACGCGGGATGCCCAGCACGTAGCGCTTCCAGAGCCGGCGCGGCTCCTTGTACAGCCGGTAGCTCCACTCCAGCCCCGCGCGCTGCATCCACAGCGGTGCACGCTCCAGCCGGCCGGTGTGGAAGTCGAACGCCGCCCCGACGCCGATCAGGATCGTCGCGTTCAGCCGGTCGCGGTGGTCGGCCATCCAGCGCTCCTGCTTCGGCGCGCCGAGCCCGACCCAGATGATGTCCGGCCGCGCCTCGTTCATCCGGGCGACCGCGGCCGCGTCCTCGGCCTCGGTCAGCGGCCGGTACGGCGGGCACTCGGTGCCGACGACCTTCAACGCCGGGTGACGCTCCTGGAAGACCTTACGCAGCTCCTCGGCGACACCCTCGGCGCCGCCGTAGAAGTACTGCGTCCAGCCGCGCCCGGCCGCCTCGGCCATCACGCGCTCGAGCAGGTCCGGCCCGGCGACCCGGTCCATCTGCTCGAACCCGGCCTTCTGGCCCGCCCAGACCAGCGGCATACCGTCCGGGACCGTCAGCCCGGCGGTGTTGTAGACCTCGGTGAGCCGCTCGTCGGCACGCGCGTGCAGCAGCGCGTTCATGTCCGTGACGCAGACCAGCTCGCGCGCCTCGTCGTCGATCCAGCGGGCGAACGTCGCAACCGTGTGGTCCGGATTGGTGATGCTGACATGGATGCCGAGGACATCGACCCGCTCGGCCACAGTCGACACAGCCGACCCAGTTGTCGCCGCGGTCTGCATATCGGTCATCAGTCAGTCCTCCGGGGTCAGCGCGGCGAGATCCGCGTCGACCATGATCTGAACCAGCTCCGGCACGTGCACCTGGGCCTTCCAGCCCAGCTCGGTCATGGCTTTGGACGCGTCCCCGATCAGCGAGTCGACCTCGGTCGGGCGCACGTAGCGCGCGTCGTAGTCGACATACTCCTCCCAGTCGAGCCCTACATGGTCGAAGGCGCGCGAGACGAAATCCCTGACCGAGTACGACGTGCCGGTCGCGATCACGTAGTCGGCCGGGGTGTCGTGCTGCAGCATCCGCCACATGCCCTCGACGTACTCCGGGGCGTAGCCCCAGTCCCGGCTGGCATCGAGATTGCCCAGGTACAGGCGATCCTGCCGGCCGGTCTTGATGGCGGCGACCGCACGGGTGATCTTCCGGGTCACGAACGTCTCGCCCCGGCGCGGCGACTCGTGGTTGAACAGGATTCCGTTCACCGCGAACATGTCGTACGCCTCGCGGTAGTTCCGGGTCATCCAGTAGCCGTAGAGCTTCGCGGCGCCGTACGGCGAACGCGGGTAGAACGGGGTGTCCTCGTTCTGCGGCGGGGGCGTCGCGCCGAACATCTCCGACGAGGACGCCTGGTAGAACCGGCAGTCCAGCCCGATCATCCGGATCGCCTCGAGCAGCCGGGTCGTCCCCATTCCGGTGGTGTCACCGGTGTACTCCGGCTCGTCGAAGCTCACCCGCACATGCGACTGCGCGGCCAGGTGGTACACCTCGGCCGGCTGGATCGACGCCAGCAGCGTGACGAGCCGCGAGCCGTCGGTCAGATCGCCGTAGTGCAGGAACAGCCGCTTGTCCTTCGCGTGCGGATCCTCGTACAGGTGGTCGATCCGCTTGGTGTTGAACGTCGACGCGCGCCGGATCAGGCCGTGTACTTCGTAGCCCTTGGCCAGCAGCAGCTCCGCCAGGTACGAGCCGTCCTGGCCGGTGATCCCGGTAACGAAGGCTTTCTTCATGAGTGGTTCTCCACATACCAGCGGTAGGTGGCGGCCACACCGTCTTCTAGATCGACGGACGGCTTCCAGCCCAACGCCAGCAGCTTGCTCACGTCGAGCAGCTTGCGCGGAGTGCCGTCCGGCTTGGACAGATCGTTGCTCAAGGCCCCTGTGTACCCGACGACGCGGGCGACCAGCTCGGCCAGCTCACGGATCGAGATGTCCGTGCCGACGCCGACGTTGATCGGCTCCGGGGCGTCGTACTGCTCGAGCAGGTGCAGACACGCGTCGGCCAGGTCGTCCACGTGCAGGAACTCGCGTCGCGGCGTACCGCTCCCCCACAGCACGACCTCGGGGGCATCCGACTCGTGAGCCTCGTGGAAGCGGCGGATCAACGCCGGCAGCACATGCGACGTGGCCGGATCGAAGTTGTCGTTCGGCCCGTAGAGATTGGTCGGCATCGCCGAGATCCAGCGCAGGCCGTACTGCCGGCGGACCGCCTGGACCTGCATGATGCCGGCGATCTTCGCGATCGCGTACGCGTCGTTGGTCGGCTCGAGCTCACCGGTCAGCAGGCTCGACTCGCGGATCGGCTGCTCGGCGTACTTCGGATAGATGCACGACGATCCGAGGAACAACAGCCGCGGCGTCCGTACTTCGAGAGCCGCGTCCATCAGGTTCACCTGGATGCGCAGGTTGTCGCTGAGGAACTCGGTCGGGTGGTCGCGGTTCGCGAGGATCCCACCGACCCGAGCCGCTGCGTCAACGACCACCGCGGGATGGTGCTCGGCCAGGAACGCGAACGTGGCATCGCGGTCGCGCAGGTCGAGCTCCGACGAGGACGCGCCGATCAGCTGCGTGAACCCGGCAGCTTCCAGACGCCGCCAGATCGCGGAGCCGACGAGGCCGCGGTGGCCCGCGACATACACGGGTGCGTGAAGGTCCATGTCAGTACGCTCCCGCGCCGTAGGCCACCGCACGCACGGTCTTCCAGAGGATCAGCAGGTCCAGGGTCATCGACCAGTTATCGACGTAGCGCAGGTCGAGGCGGACCGACTCGTCCCAGGACAGGTCGCTGCGGCCGCTGACCTGCCACAGGCCGGTCATTCCGGGCTTCACGAGCATCCGCCGCGAGTCGTCGGCGGCGTACAGCGCGACCTCCTCGGCCAGCGGCGGCCGCGGACCGACCAGCGACATGTCGCCGCGCAGCACGTTGAACAGCTGCGGCAACTCGTCGAGCGAGAACCTCCGGATCCACCGGCCGAGCGGAGTCATCCGCGGGTCGTCGCGCATCTTGAAGATCACGCCGTTGCCGTCGCTCAACGCGTACAGATCACCGAGCCGCTGCTCGGCGTCGGAGTACATGCTCCGGAACTTCAGCATCGTGAACTCGACGCCCCCGCGGCCGATCCGCTGCTGCCGGAAGAGCACCGGCCCGGGGCTGGACACCTTGACCGCGAGTGCGAGGCCGATCAGCAACGGAGACAGGACGGCGATGAAGCCGAGGGCAACGGTTCGGTCGAAGATGGCCTTCATCAGGTGCGGCCCACCGCTGACGGACGGCCGCTCCAGGTGCAGCAAGGACAGACCGGCGACCGGGCGGACCGAGATCCGCGGACCGGCCACCTCGATGATGCCGGGCGAGACGATCAGCTCGATACCGCGCTGCTCCAACGCCCACGACAGGCGGCGCAGCGACTGGCCGACCAGCTCCGGATCGGTCGAGATGGCAACCACATCGACCGCGTGCCGGTCGGCGGCGGCCAGGATGTCCGGCTCGTCGAGCTCGTCGGGCTGCAGCGGGCCGTTGCCGTGCCGGTCTCCCCGCGGCCGGCAGGTCGCCACGACGCGGAACCCGTCGGTCGGGCGCTTCTCCAGGTGCTCACAAAGCGTCGCGGCCGGGCCACTTCGCCCGACCACGAGAACCCTGTGCATGCAGCGACCTCTGACGCGGTGGCGATGCAGATCCTTCCGCAGCGCGTACCGCAGCAGCAGGGCGGAGATCACCATCACCGGGATCGCCAGCACCACGAAGCCCCGGGCGATCTCGGTCTTCGTCACGTACGACGTCATCGCGACGGCGGCCGTCAGACCGACACCGGAACGCATCAGCGACCGGAACTCGTCCGGCCCGGCGCCGAAGTACCGAGGGTCGTAGCCCTTCGACAGCGCGACGACACCGACCCACGCCGGCGGCAGCAGGCTGCTCACGACGAGATAGCTGGGACCGACGTGGTATCCGAACCTGGTCAGCAGCGCGATCGAGACACCGAGCATCGCGGCCAGGAGGTCACCGCCGACAGCGGCCCAGCGGTAGACACCGACCCAGCGGGGCTCGGTCGAGCGCGACGACAGCGGAACGATCGCCGGGACCTCATGCGGCACGACCCAGAGCGGTCCGTGCCCGTCCATCCGGCCGGGCGCTTCAGCTCCGCTCACACCAGTCCTTCGGTCTCACGTTGCGGCCACTCGGACACGCTCCGTGCCCAGGGCTTCCCGCAGCTGTCCGTCCCCAGAATTCACCCGCGCGTCGGCGACGAGTCACCGAAGATTACTACGCACCACGGGCCTCGGCGACCACCAGGCCGCCTTCCTTGTGGAGAACTTGCATTGTGAGCCGCGAGCCTGTTGCTTCATCACGAAATGATCAAGAAAACAAGGCGGTCCGGCCGGCGTCGCGGTGACGCCGGCCGGACCAAAAACTTGACGACTGGTCAGACAGTGTTCAGACAGTCGCGTGACTCGGGGTGTCGTATTCCGCGACCACCTCGGCCGGGATGTGCTCGAGGTCGCTGACCCGCAGGTAGTCGCCCATCGTCGTACCGGTGCACTCGGAGTCGATGTTCGGCGCCATCCGGCCCTCGACCGCGTCACCGAGGTGCACGGTGCGCAGGTCGATGCTGAACCGGGTCCGGCCCGAGGTGTTCGGCACGCTGGAGTGCAGCTGCGCCCCGGAGAACAGGATGATCCCGCCCGGCTTGCAGATCGGGCGGATCTGCGGCACCAGCTCGACCTCTTCCTCCGGCACCGGCTGGATCCGGGTGTCGGTGCCGATCTGGGTCGCCGCGATCTTCCGGCTGGTCGCGTTCCACTCGGCGTAGTTGTAGACGCGGGAGCTGTTCTTCACCGGGGTCTGCCAGTACCGCGGGTGGAACGCCAGCCCGTTGTCGTCGCCGATCGCGAAGATCGGCAGCCACCAGTTCAGCTGTGTGAACGGCGCGGAGTACCAGGTGTCGCGGTGCGGGTGGAACGCGAACGCGATCCCTGTCGTCAGGTAGTCGTCCGACGTCGAGCTGCGCATCCGCGGCACGTCGAAGTACACCTGCTCGGGGTCGCAGCCGAAGTCGACCAGCATCTCCTGGATCAGCCGCTTCGACTCCGGGTGGTGGATGAACCGCGGCTTCAGCTCGGCGAGCAGGGCCGCGTAGTCCTCGACGGCCATGTCGAACTGGGCCGTCTCCGGGTCCAGCGGGTGGAAGGCCTGTCGGGCCATCTCACCGGCGAACTCGGTCAGCGCCAGCGTCGACGGCCGCGGTGAGTAGACGAACAGGTCGCCGTCGTACAACTTCTGCCTGCGCTCGTCGTCGCTGAACTCTGCGTCGACATAAATGGAATGCATAGGACCCCTCCTGGTCTTGATTCCCCCCGGCCGGACCTGCCGACCTAGACTCCGGCCTCCGCCGGCACTAGTTGACGTGACACGTCGGCCAGCGGCGCCAGCTCGACGCCCGGCAGGACCAGGTCGCCACGCATGAGTTCCAGGTAACGCTGCCGGAGCTGCGCGAGCAGTCCGGACTGGTCGTACTCGACGCCGTCGAGCTCGGAGACCAGCGTCAGCTCCGAGATGGTGCCGGCCAGGCCGCACTCGTCGGCGGCGAGCAGCTCGGTCCGCTCGATCGGGCGCCGGTCGAACGGCATCCCGAGGTCCTTGGCCACCTCTTCGAGGATGTCGACCGTGATGCTGTCCAGGCACGACTCGCTGGTCGGCGGCGTCACGATCCGTCCGCGCTGGGCGATCAGCACGCAGGCCCCGGTCGCTTCCGCTACCCGGCCGGCGTCGTTGAGCATGATCGCGTCGTCGTACCCGAGCCGGCGTACTTCGATGCGGGCCATCCGGGCACCGACGTAGTTCGCGCTGCTCTTCACGCGCGTCGGCAGGACCAGGTCGCCGGCCCGCCGCCAACTCGTCACGCCGAGCCGCATCGGGTCCGGGTCGAGCTTGCGCTGGCTGAAGGCGGTGACCACCAGGTCGGCCTCGGTCGCTTCACCCCAGTGCCCGTGGGTCACGTACATGGTCGGCCGGAACCACAGGTCCTTGTCCGGCACCAGCAGCTCGCCGGCCAGCTTCTCGAGCCCGGCGACGAACTCCTCGTAGCTGAACCGGACCGGGATGTGGAAGAGCGAAGCCGAGCGGCAGAGCCGGTCGTAGTGACGGCGCGGAGTCCGGATCGAGAAGAGCTCGCCGGCGGAGTCCCAGTAGCCCTTCACGCCTTCGAAGACGCTCAGCGCGCGGGTCAGCGCCTCGGCGCCGATGTGGATCTTGACGTCGGTGTACGGCACGAGCTCGCCGTTGACGAGCGCCCAGGGCGGCGTCTGGAGCTGCGATATCGATGCGGTGTGAGCCATGAGGGCCCCCTTCCGGTGTTGGTGATCGATCAGCGGGCGGTCAGGACGCCCGCGGCGAGGTCGGCAACAGATACGGCCCGTTGGTCGCGGGCCGACATCAGCGTGACCGGCAGCGGCCACGGGATGGCGAGATCGGGGTCGTCGTACGCGATCACGACGTCCTCGGACGGATCGTGGGGCCGGTCGATCCGGTACGCGATGTCCGCTGGTTCGGTCAGCGCCTGGAAACCGTGCCCGCACCCGGCCGGGATGTACACCGATGACTGGGTGTCCCCCGACAGCGTGAAATGCGCCTGACCCAGGTACGTCGGAGAGTCCGGCCGGAGGTCGACCACGACGTCGAACACCTCGCCGGCCGAGCAGCGGACCAGCTTCGCCTCGCCCTGTCCGGAGCGCAGATGCATCCCGCGCAGCACGCCCTTGCGGGACCGCGACAGGCTGTCCTGCGCGAACCCGTCCGGGTCGATCCCGACCGACCGCGCGATCTCGGCGTCGAACGTCCGGCTGAAGAAACCCCGGTCGTCGACGTGCGGCGTGGGCTCGAACAGATAGACCCCGGCGATCTCGGGTACCTGCGTCACCTTCATGAGCGTCCCTCCAAGTTTTCCGCCTGCGCGGGGAAGACCTTCGACGACAGGACGTCGTACTGGTCCTCGAGCCGGCTGCGGTTGACAGCGTTCCGCTCGTCCATTGCCGGTCCGACCACGTCGCGGCGGGACTCGAGCGCCGTGTACTGGGCGATCAGCCGATCCACATCGAGTGAGCGGATGTTCTGGCAGAACTCCGCGAGACCCATGTCGGCCATCAGTACGTCGTTCTTCGCGGCGTACCCGATCGACACGGTCGGCTTGGACAGCATCAACGCGCACACCACGTTGTGGAACCGGGTGGCGACGACCGTGTCGAGCGCCGCCATCTGCTCCATCAGGTCGTCCAGCGACTTCGGCGGGTCTTCTACGACCCAGGACGGATCGAGGTCGGACCGGTTCTCGCGTACGTCGGCGAGGATCGCGGCCGACACCAGCTCGTCCTCGTGGTCGCCGGTGAGCAGCCGGACCCGGTGCCCGTGGTCGACCAGCCAGTGCACGAAGCGAGTCATCTTCGCGACGTACTCGTCGAAGACCTCTTCGGCGCGGTCGCGGTCGTCGTCCGTGCCCCGGTACGTCATCACGCCGACTCCGACGGTCGTGGGCGCTCCCGGCGGGGTCGCTGACCGTACGGCGGGGATCGGCAGCGAGAACGCCAGGTCCGGGTAGACCGGGTCGTCCGCGATACCCAGGCCGGTGGCGCGCATCGCGTCCTTCGACAGCTGGTCGCGGAACGAGCGGTAGTACGCGAGGCGGGCTGCCAGCGTGAATACGCGGCGGGTCATCCGCCGTCCCGACGTGTTGGCGCCGACGCTGACCAGCGCGACCTTCGTGCCGGTCAGGCGACCGGCTGCCGTCAGCAGGAGCAGCGAGTACGGGAAGCCCCACCAGCGCAGCGGTAGACCGCCTTCCAGCACACCCATTCCGGGCACGACCACGACGTCGTGGCGCCTGACCCAGGAGGAGGTCCAGAAGAAGTCGACGACCTTGCCGATCCCCTTGAGCGCGACCGACCGCAGGCTGCTGGCCGTGTTGTACTCGTCGCGGTTCCAGTTCATCCGGGTCGCGGCCAGGCCGTAACGCTTCTCGACCACCTCGGGACCGGAGCAGAGGAAGTCGATCTCCGCGTCCGGGTACGACTTGGCCAGGTAGGCGAGGAACGCCTCCAGCGACCCGTCGTTGCCGAGGTTCCCATGGCCCAGCAGGCCGAAGAACCCGATCCGCAAACCGTTGTCGTTCATGCGATTCGTCCGCTCTGGCCCGCGACCACCTTGGATACCGACACGACCTCGCTGACCTGCTCGACCGGTGTGTCCTGCTGCCGCATCGACGGCGGCACCGCGCGGCTCGTCATCCAGCGGACAAGTTGCCAGAGGCAACGCACTCGCTGGCCGCCGGTCAGCGGCGCGCGGAACAGCATCCGGACGTAACCCAGCGGGTACTCCGCGAGCAGCCGGACAGTCGAGTGCTTGCGGCGGCGCGGGTCGAGGTTGCCGCACCAGGAACGGACCGTGCGGTTCGACCGCAGCGCGCTGTCCGGGTGATCGCGACGAAAGAACAACGACGCCGGCACGTGGAGGAACCTGCCGTGCAGCGCGATGTCGGCCACGATCGTCCGGTCGGCGTGGTAGAAGCTCTCGTTCAGCGCGGTCCGCCGCAGTACGTCGGCCCGGACGACGCCGTAGTCGTCATCGCCGCCGACGTCGAACAGCAGGCTCCGGAATCGCTCGACCGGGTCCGGCGAGTCGGTGGTCAACGGGTAGCCGACCTTCGCGACGATGTCGCCGGCCTCGTCGATGATCGCGCTCCACGAGTGGCACAGCACCGCGTCCGGGTGCTCGTCGAGCACCTCGATGCAACGCTCCAGCAGATCCCGCGCGTACAGGTCGTCGTACGACGCCCACTTGAACAGCTCGCCCCGCGACTCGGTGAACACGACGTTGTGGTTCGGGGACGCGCCGACGTTCACCGGCTGGCGGATGTAGCGGATGCGCGGGTCGCGGGCCAGGTACTCCCGGCAGATCCGCTCCGTGCCGTCGGTCGAGGCGTTGTCGGAGATGATCAGCTCGAAGTCGGCGTACGTCTGCCCGAGCAGGGCGTCGAGCGCCTCCGCGAGGTATTTCTCGCCGTTGTAGACCGGCAGACCGATGCTCAGCCGCGGTACTGCGTTCATCTTCTCCTCATCTCTGCAAGAGTCTGCGGGTGCCTGGCGGGAACCGTGTCTTCGATCCGGGCCGACGATCTGTGCGCCGCCCGGCTCGCCAGCCAGCGCAGCAGGTGCGTGTAGCAGCGGCGGCGCTCGGCCGACGAGAGTGGCGCCCGCCGGATCGCGCCGACGAAGCCGCCGACGTACTCGGCGAGCAACCGCGCGGTCGGGTTGCTCAGCCGGTGCGCGCGCCGCGGCTCCATGTTGGCGCTGCGGCTGCGGATCGTCGGCTTCGCCCGCTCGGCGCGGTCCGGGTGGTCGCGGCGGAAGAAGAGAACCTCGGGCACCTGGTAGAACCGCCCGGACAGCGCGATCTCGGCCATCAACGTGCGGTCCGCGTGGTGGTAGCTGCCGTGCAGCGGCGTACGGCGCAGCGTCTCCGAGCGCATCACACCGTAGAAGTCGTCGCCGCCGACGGCGAACAGCAGGCTCCGGAACCGCTCGACCGGATCCGGCGAGGCCGTCGCGAGCGGATAGTCGACCGTGAGGAGGATCTCGCCGGCCGCGTCGATGAACGCCTCCCACGAGTGGGCCAGCACGAGTTCGCGATCGTTGTCGAGCGCATCGACGCAGCGCGCCAGCAACTCGCGTCCGTACAGGTCGTCGTACGAGGCCCACTTGAACAGCTCGGTGTGCGACTGCTCGAAGACGAAGTTGTGGTTCGGTGTGGCGCCGATGTTGGCCGGCTGGCGCAGGTACGTGATCCGCGGGTCCTTGGCGGCGTACTCGCGGCAGATCTCCTCGGTCGCGTCGGTCGACGCGTTGTCGGAGATGATCAGCTCGAACTCGCCGTACGACTGGCCCAGCAGGGCGTCGAGGGACTCGGCGAGATACTTCTCGCCGTTGTAGACCGGCAGCCCGACGGTCAGCCGCGGTACGGCGTTCATGTGCTTCTCACTTCAGGAACGGCCGGCTGGGACTCCCCGGAATCCACCGCCGACTCGAGCTGCTTGCGCTCCCGGACGCCGACGCGCAGCGTGTACCACCAGACGAACGCCGCTGCGAACGTCGCACACGCGGCGCCCCAGGCCGAACCGCGCGCACCGTCGAGCGCACCGCCCAGCACGCCGCCGACGAGGTAGAACGCCGAGGCACACAGCTGGGCCTTGAGACTGCGGCGGGCAATACCGAGCGCGCGCAGGCCGGCCGCGGCACCGGTGTTGAAGCCGGCGCTCGCCACCGACAAAGTTGCCGGAAGCACCAATGCGGACGCGGTCAGCCAGACCTCGCCGAGTAGTGCGTGGCCCCACTTGTCCGGCAGTGCGAACAGCAGGAGCAGACCCCAGGCCAGCGCAGCCAGCGCCTGCGCGCCGCCAAGTGCCAGACAGAACCACGGCAGCGCCCGGACAGACCTTCGCAGTACCCGGGCGGCTTCCGGTACGGCGACCAGCCCGATACCCGACAGCACGATGAAGAACGGTCCGAGCAGCATCTCCGCGCCGCGCACCGTACCGACGGCGGCGACGCCTGCGAACGCGCCCAGTCCGTACATCCGGAGCTGGTAGGCGCCGCTGAGCGTGACGTTCTCGGTCAGGTAGCGCAGGCTGAGATCGCGGTGTTCGGACAGCCAGCGGCGAGCGAGTGCCGGCCGTGGCAGGATGCCTGCCTGCAGCCCGCTCACGAGCGCCGCGAACACCCCGGCTCCACCCCACGCGAGCACGAACCGGGTCACGCTGGCGTGCTGGGAAGCCAGATACAGCAGCGGCACCAGGCCGAGCGCCCAGGTGATGTCGCTGACGAAAGCCTTCCCGCCCTGCCCCGACGCGAAGAACGCGAACCGCCAGCTGTCCTGCAGCATCAGGCCCGGCAACACGATGCCCAGGGCAATGAATGCCTGGCCGGCGTGCCCGCCGAGCAGCAGCCCGACAAGCGCGCAGATCGCGCCGGTGCCGAGACCGACGACGATCGCCATCCCGGACGACTTCGCGACCGCGGTCCGCCACACCGGTCGCTCCAGGCCGCTGAACCGGACCGCGAGCGGATCGGTCCCCAGGCCGCGGGAGATGTTCAGGACCACGCCGTACGTCACCCAGGCCAGGCTGAACGCGCCGAACTGCAGCGCGCCCAGCTGCCGGGCGACGACAACGCCCACCAGGAAGCTGACCAGGCTGGTCACAGCCTGGTCGGCGAGTCCCCAGGTGAGGCGGCGCAGGACAGCTTTCATAGTTGGCTCACAGTCGGGTCACAGGGCGCTTCGCTGGACGGCCGGCAGGTCCTGGAGGCGCCACAGTCCGAGCCGGTTCGGGTCGACCTCGCCGCCGTCCGGGAAGGACTCGAGCGGCGCGGGGAAGTTGAAGGGCGGGAGCGACATGTTCAGTTGCCGCCAGTTGCGGCCGGTGAACTGGTTGTGGTTCCGCTCGACGTTCGCGTAGGTGTTGATCACCAGCCACTCCGCACCGGTGGCGCGGAAGTTCTCCAGAATGTCCGCCGCGTCCTGGAACGAGACGTGCACCAGGCAGTCCCGGCACAGGACCAGGTCGACCTCGGGCAGCTTGTCCTTGGTCAGGTCGGCGACCGCGAAGTCCCGCTGCTCGTCGCCGTACTCCGCCCGGTTCTTCTCGATCACGCTCGCGACGATGTCGACACCGTGGTACTTCTCCACCGGAAGCGGAATGTGGCGCATCCAGTTCAGGTCCCCGCACGGGGCGTCGAGCATCGTCTTGACGTCGAGCCGGGTCAGGATCTCCGGCAGGCGCTCGCGGATGTCGACGGTAGCCCGCAGCTCGGATCCCGTGCCGGACCCGGACTCGGTGCTGTCCCATCCCGACGTCTCGTAGACCTGCGTGAACAGCGCCTCTCGAGACGTCACCCGCCACCGCAGCCGGTGGACCGCTGTCAATCGGGCCATCGGCCCGCGGAGTATGCGCTTGACCATATCCAGCCCCGAACTGCGCAGGCTGCTCACAACGGATGTCATTCCGGTTCCTCTCCCCAGTTCACCTTGCGTCTTGACGACGAGTCCCCATCTCGTGCGGCTCCGGCAACGGGACCAGGTAGGTGGCGCCCCAGCCGCCGTCGGCTTCCAGTTGCGCCACGATCTCGTCGGCGATATCCCAGGTCAGCACGAGGACGACGTCCGGCCGGGCGGCCTTCAGCTCCTCGATCGGGCGGATCGGCACCATGCAGGCACCGGGGATCCGGCGACCGTGTTTACCCGGCGCCAGATCGACGGTGAACGGCAGCAGGTCCGTCGTCACCTTGCTCAGGTCCAGGAGCACCGGCGCCTTCGACGGCGCGCCGTACCCCAGGACCGTACGGCCCGCTGCCTTGTGGCGGGTCAGCTCTTCGTGCAGTGCGCCGGCCGCGTGCCGGGCAGCCTCGTGCAGGCTGCCGAGCTGGACCTCGTCCGCGATCCCGGCCGCTTCCTCGTCGTCCAGGACCACGTCGACCGAGGCGTCCGGCTTCGCGTCCGCGGTGTGCCGCAGCATCACCATCAGGCTGCCGCCGTACATCTCGGCCTGCTGCACCGACTCGATGGTTAGACCGTGCAGCGCGGCGATGTTCTGCAGCGCACGCAGCGAGACGTAGGCCCAGTGGCCGTGCCGGATCGTGTCGAACTGGTTGCCGATGAACAACGGCAGCAGGTGGTGGAACTCCATCACCAGCAGACCGCCCGGCGCGAGCCGGTCCGCCCGCAGCTTCAGCGAGTCGCCGTACTGCGGCTCGTGCACGATCCCGTGGACATCGATCACCAAGCCGGCCTTCTCGTCCTCACCGGCCAGCCGCGAACCCGCGGCGTACAGGTGATCGAGCCACGACCCGCCGTGCGGACTGCCGAACTCGAACACCACCGTCCCGAGAAGCTCCGGGTAGTCCCGCAGGATCTCCTTGACCGAAGCCTCCGCATGCGCGCGGCTGGTCGCGGATTCGACGGCCAGCGGCTCCTCGGCCAGCTGCGCCTGCACCGGACCGAGCTGCACCAGCGTGCAGTCCCGGCACAGCCAGAGCGACAGCGGCCAGCGCGGATCGGGACCGGGGTTGTCAGCCGGCGGGAAGTAGTCGGCGAGCGGCTGGTCGCCGACGTCCACCACGAGTACGACGTTCTCCGACGCGCACCCGCGACACTTGAAGCTCACCGCATCTCCCTCATTCACCATGTCAGCGTGGCTTTCGCCGTCGTGAAGGCTTCGGCGTAGGTCGCCCGGCACTCCATCCCGCGCAACCGGGCCAGCCCGGAGAAGACCTCTCCGTCGAACCAGTCGTGCGGGACCTGGGACGGGTACGCCTTGTGCAGCAGCGCGATCTTCTCCTGCATCTGCTCCTCGGTGAGCTCGACGTACAGCCACGGCCGGCTGATGTCGCCGTCCCACTTCGGGATCTCGTAGTGCAGCACCAGATGGTTGCGCCACACCGTCGGCGCCAGCTCGGCGATCAACCGGTGGTCCTGGTGCGCGTCATGCTTGCTCGGGGCAAACACCAGGTCCGGACGACGGCTGCCCCGAGCCGTTGCCTCGAGCAACTCCTTGGTCTGGTTCCAGTACGCCGGCAACCGGCCGTCCGGCAGCTCGGCCGACGTGACGCTGACCTCGCAGTCCGGCAGGAACAGCTCCGCCGCGCGGCGGGCCTCCTCCAGGCGCGACGGCGTACCGGTCGCGATCACGAACTCGGCGGTCAGCTCCGGCACCGACTCGGCCAGCTTCAGCAGCGTGCCGCCGCAGCCGATCTCGATGTCGTCCGGATGAGCGCCGAGGGCAACCAGATGGACCGGCCCGTCGATCAGGCCGAGCTGGAACGGAAGCATCAGAGCGCCACCACTACCGGCGCGTCCACCGACACCGCGGGTTCCTTGTCCAGCACCTGTGCCTGCTGCTGGCGGACCTGGTGGCTCCACAGCGCCCACGGCTTCTTGCCTGAGCGGTACAGCTCCTCGAGCTGGCTGCGCTCCTTGAGCGTGTCCATCGGCGCCCAGAACCCGTGGTGCGGGATGGCCTCGAGCTTGCGCATCGCGGCCAGCCGCGGGAACGCGTCGCCGACCAGGTCCTCGCCCTCGTTCAGGACGTCGAAGATCTCCTTCTTGATGACGAAGAACCCACCGTTGATCCAGACGTTCAGGTCGACCGCCGACCGCAGCCCGGTGACCCGGGCGTCGGTGCCGAACTCGACCGTGTGGAACGAGGCCTGCGGCGGCACCGCGAGCAGGCTGGCGGTGATGTCGCTGGTCATCACGTGATCGACGATCTTGTCCATCGGCGCGTCGGTGAGCACGTCACCGTAGTTGGCCAGGAAGGCGTCGTCGTCCTCCAGGAACGGCCGGACCCGGCGCAGCCGCTCACCGATCGAGGTGTCGATGCCGGTGTCGACGAAGGTGATCTTCCACTCGCTGATGTCGGAGTCGAGCAGCTCGATGTGCTCGCCGCCCTTCGTCATCACGAAGTCGTTGGAGACGGTCTCCTCGTAGTTCAGGAAGTAGTTCTTGACCGCGGCTCCCCCGAAGCCCAGGCAGAGGATGAACTCGGTGTGGCCGAAGTGCGCGTAATACCGCATGATGTGCCACAGGACCGGCCGGTCGCCGATCGTCATCATCGGTTTCGGTGCGGAATCGACGCCGCTGCGCATCCGCAGCCCGAGGCCCCCGCAGAAGATCACGACCTTCATCTGACTTTCCTTCCCCCCAACGACTTTCGTTCAGATCACTTCGAGCTGCGGGATGGGTACGACGAACTTCGCGCCCCACTCCCGTGCGTAGCCGAGCTGATGGACGATCTCCGCGCGCAGGTTCCACGGCAGGATCACGATGTAGTCGGGGCGCGTCTCGGCCAGGCGCTCCGGGGCGAAGATCGGGATGTGGGTACCGGGCAGGTACATCCCGTGCTTGTGCGGGCTGCGGTCGACCGTGTACGGCAGCAGGTCCTCGCGGATGCCGCAGTGGTTGAGCAGCGTGTTCCCCTTGCCGGGAGCGCCGTACCCGGCCACCGTCTTGCCTTCGCGGCGAGCCTGGATCAGGAACTCCAGCAGGTCGGACTTGATCGCGAACACCTCGTCGGCGAATCCGAGGTGGCCCTCGACCGTGTGCAGGCCGGCGTCCGCCTCGTCCTGCAGCACCTTGCCGACCAGCTCGGTCGGCTCGCCGGCGGTCTCGATCGGCGTACTGAACAGCCGCAGCGACCCGCCGTGACTGGCCAGCTCCTGTACGTCGACAACCTTGAGGCCGGCCTTCTCCAGCGCCAGCGCGGCGGTCTTCAGCGTCAGGTACTGGTAGTGCTCGTGGTAGATCGTGTCGTACTGGCGACGCTCGATCAGCCGCAGCAGGTGCGGGAACTCCAGCGACACCAGGCCGTCGTCCTTCACCAGCGCGCGCAGGCCCTTGGCGAAGTCGACGATGTCCGGCACGTGCGCGAACACGTTGTTGCCGACGACAAGGTCCGCCTGCCCGTGCCGGGCCGCCGCGTCCTTGCCGGTCTCCTCGCCGAGGAAGTAGCTCTCGGTGCGGATGCCGTTCTCGTTCGCGATCTTGGCGATGTTCGCGGCCGGTTCGATGCCGAGCACCGGGATACCGAGGGCGGTCGCGTGCTGCAGCAGGTAGCCGTCGTTACTGGCGGCCTCGACGATCAGACTCTCCGCGCCGAGGTCCAGCCGCTCCTGCATGTCGACGACGAACCGGCGGGCGTGCTCCACCCAGCTGGTCGAGTACGACGAGAAGTACAGGTAGTCGCTGAACACGTCGTCCGCGGCGACGTACGCCGGGAGCTGGACGAGCAGGCAGTTGTCGCAGATCCGCACATTCAGCGGATAGAACGTCTCACCGCTGTCGATCTGGTCCGCGCGCAGGTAGCTCTCGCACGGCGGCGACATGCCGAGGTCGACGAACGTGCGCGTGAGCTCCGCGCCGCAGATCCGGCAGCTGTTCATCACTGCATCTCCTTCGGTCCCGGGAACTGCCCGTCGGTCTGGCGCCGCAGCTGGCCGTCGACGAGCCCGGCGCTGAGCAGCTGCTGGATCCGGCGCAGGCGGACGAACTGGGCGGAGTTGAAGTCGTCCAGCGTGAGGCCGTGCCGCTGGTAGGCGTCGTACATCTCCTCGACGCCCTTGCGGACCGTCCACTGCAGCTGCAGCTCCGGGAACGTCTCGTTGAGCTTGCTGAAGTCGACCTTGTAGTTGCGCAGGTCGGGGCCGGCGCCCTCGGCGATCGACAGCGTCGAGCCGGGCACCGCCTCGCGGACCATCTCGGCGATGTCGCGGACCTGGACGACGTCCTCGGACCGGCCGACGTTGAACGCCTCGTCGTGGATCGTCTCCCGCGGCGACTCGAGCACGGTCAGGAACGCGCGGCTGATGTCCTCGATGTGGACCAGCGGGCGCCACGGCGTACCGTCGCTCTCCAGCCGGACCTGGCCGGACGTCAGCGCAATCGCGGTCAGATTGTTGACGACGATGTCCAGCCGCAGCCGGGTTGACGCGCCGTACGCGGTCGCGTTGCGCAGGTAGGTCGGGCTGAAGGTGTCGTCGGCAAGCTTCGACAGCTCCTGCTCGGCCAGCGCCTTGGTCTCGCCGTACGCCGTGACCGGGAACATCTCGGCGTCCTCGCCGACCGCCTCGGAGCCGGCCGCGCCGTACAAGCTGCACGACGACGCGAACAGGAAGCGCTCGACGCCCGCGTCCTTGGCGGCCTGCGCGACGTTCAGCGTGCCGTCCAGGTTGACCGAGTACGTCGCCGCCTTGTCCAGGTTGCCGAGTGGATCGTTCGACAGCGCGGCCAGACAGACCACCGCGTCGTACCCCTCGAGCTCGCGCGCGGTCACGTCCCGCATGTCCCGCGGCGCCCTGTCCCCGATCGGGTCCGGCCCGCCGAGCAGGTCACACCCTTCGTACAGGCCCGTATCCAGACCGTCCACCTGATGCCCGGCGGCCCGCAGGAACGGCACCATCACGGCCCCGATATAACCCCGATCCCCGGTGACCAGAACCCTCATCTGTTTCCCCTCACCCCAGTGCAGCCCTGTCGCCCAATACAGAACCCCCGGACAAGCGCCTGATACACGCAATTTCTTTACCGGCCGATTCAAATTTCTCCGGGCGGATTTCGGCGGGCGTGTATCAGGGGGTCGGCGACGGCGCTCTCATGGGCGCTGCGGACGTGGGGATGCCGCGTCATGAGCCTGTGGGGGGCGTTATGAAGGTTGCCGTGTTCGGCCTGGGGTACGTCGGATCTGTTACGGCCGCGTGCCTGGCTGCCGCCGGCCACGACGTCTGGGGGGTCGATGTCGATACTGCGAAGGTCGATCCGATCACTCAGGGACACAGCCCGGTGGTCGAGCCGGGTCTGGACGAGCTGGTGGCGGACGGTGCGACCTCAGGTCGCCTGCACGCGACCACCGATCCACGGGTCGCGCTCGAGCGGGCCGATGTCTCGCTGATCTGTGTCGGTACGCCGTCGACTCCGGCGGGCAGTACCGATCTGACCTACATCAAACGCGCGGTCCGCGATATCGCGGAGGCCGCGCAGACCGTCGTCCGGCCGGCGTCGGGGTTCCACAGCATCGTGGTCCGCTCGACGGTCCCGCCGGGGACGGTCGACGAGGTGGTCGAGAAGGTGCTGGCCGACGTACCGCCGCCGGAGGGTCTGACCTTCGGTACGGCGATGTGCCCGGAGTTCCTGCGCGAAGGATCCGGCCTGGCCGACTTCTACGCGCCGCCGTTCGTTGTCGTCGGCACCCGTAACCCGAAGGTCGGTACCGCTCTGACCGACCTGTTCAGCTTCCTCGGCAAGGACGTGGAGGTCGTCGACGTCCGGACGGCGGAGGCGCTCAAGTACGCCTGTAACGCGTTCCACGCCACCAAGGTCTCGTTCGCGAACGAGATGGGCCGGATCTTCCGGCACTTCGGGGTGGACTCGCGTGAGGTGATGAAGATCTTCGTCCAGGACACCAGCCTGAACATCTCGCCGTACTACCTGAAGCCCGGCTTCGCGTTCGGCGGCTCGTGCCTGCCGAAGGACCTGCGCTCGGTCCTGCACCTGGCGCGGATCAACGACACCGAGCTCCCGCTGCTGGCCGGCACGCTGGCCACCAACGAGCGGAGCGTCCGCGATGTCGTCGACCGCGTGATCGCCGGCCCAGGCCGTGAGATCGCGCTGCTCGGCCTGAGTTTCAAGCACGCGACCGACGACCTGCGCGAGAGCCCGAACGTCGAGCTGGCCGAGCGCCTGATCGGCAAGGGCTACAACCTGCGCATCTACGACGCGATCGTGAACCCGACCCGCTTGGTCGGCGCGAACCTGCGCCACGTGCAGTCGAAGCTGCCGCATCTCCAGCGCGTCCTCACCGACGACCCGTCGGCGGCCCTCGCCGGCGCCGACCTGGCCATCGTCTCGGCCACCGACACTGCCGCGATCAACGCCCTGCTCGAAGCGCCGCCCGCACGGACGATCGACCTGATCGGCCGGCTCGGCGCCGACGTGGAAGCGCTGCCCGGATACGAAGGAGTGGGCTGGTGAGCGGTCCGCGGGTCCTCATCATCATCCAGAACCTCTGGGTGCCGTTCGACCGCCGCGTCTGGCTGGAGTGCCAGGCGCTGGTGGCCTCGGGGTACGACGTGACGGTCGTGTGCCCGAAGGGGCCGGGCGACCCGGCGTACCAGGTCATCGACGGCGTGACCGTGCACAAGTACAAGGCCTACGCACCGGGCGGGAGCAAGGTCAGCTTCGTCTGGGAGTACGCGTACTCGTTCCTGCTGACGCTGCGGCTGGTCTTCCGCGCCCGCAAGGCCGGCAAGTTCAAGGTGATGCAGGCCTGCAACCCGCCGGACATCTTCTGGCCGATCGCGATGCTGCTGCGCCGCCTGGACGGGACGAAGTTCGTCTTCGATCACCACGACCTGTGCCCGGAGCTGTTCCAGTCCCGCTTCGGCGGTACGACCAGCCTGCCGTACAAGGGACTGCGGTTCCTCGAGCGGACGACGCACCGCACCGCCGACCACGTGACGTCGACGAACGACTCGTACCGCCGGATCGCGATCACCCGCAGCGGCAAGGCGAACCACGACGTGACCGTGGTCCGCACCGGGCCGGACCCGGACAAGCTGCAGCGCGACCCGGCCGTCGCGGACGAGACGCTCCGCCGCGGGCACCGCTACCTGGTCACGTACATCGGCGTGATGGGCCCGCAGGACGGTGTCGACATCGTCATCCGCGCCGCGGATCACATTGTCAACAATCTCGGCCGCAAGGACATCGCGTTCACGCTGATGGGCGGCGGCGACTCGTTCGACGAGGTGGTCGCGTTGCGGGACGACCTCGGTCTGCGGGACTACATCGAGTTCACCGGCCGGGTGCCGGACGAGACCGTGCGCGCGGTGATGTCGACCGCGGACATCGGCCTGTCCCCGGACCCGAAGAATCCGCTCAACGACGTGTCGACGATGAACAAGACCATGGAGTACATGGCGTTCGAGCTCCCGGTCGTCGCCTTCGACCTGATCGAGACCAAGGTCTCCGCCGCGGACGCCGCGGTGTACGTCGAGCCGAACGACGTAGCGCAGTACGGCGAAGCGATCGTCGAGCTGCTCGACGACGAGGTACGCCGGCGCCGGATGGGCAAGCTCGGCCGCGAACGGGTCGAGCAGGTGCTGGCGTGGAAACACCAGCAGAAGGCGTACCTGCAGGTGTACGACGCGTTGACCGGTCACGTCAGCCACCTCGGTGACGTCGCACGCGCGACGGGGTCCTGACGTGTGCGGCATCGCCGGCTGCTACCAGCAGCACGACGGTTTTGCGCTCGCCGAGGCGATGAGCGACCGGATCGCGCACCGCGGTCCGGACGCCGACCGCGTCTACGCGTTCGACGAGGGCGACGTACGGGCGTTCCTCGCGCACCGCCGGTTGTCGATCATCGACCTGTCGTCGGAAGCCGACCAGCCGTTCAGCAAGCGCGGTCTGACGATCTGCTACAACGGCGAGCTCTACAACTACAAGGAACTGCGCGCCGAGCTGTCCAAGGCCGGCGTCGGCTTCCGCACCAACGGCGACACCGAGGTGGTGCTGGAAGCGTGGCGCCGCTGGGGTCCGGACGCACTGAAGCGGTTCCGGGGCATGTTCGCGTTCGCGATGCTCGACGAGGACAGCGGCAGCATGTACCTCGCCCGCGACCCACTCGGCATCAAGCCGCTGTACTTCCTCCGGCGCCAGGGCGGAGTCGTCTTCGCGTCCGAGCTGAAGGCACTCGTCACGGCCGTCGGGTCCGAGCTGCGGACCGAGCCCGGCGCGCTGATCGCGTCGATGCTCTACTACTGGCTGCCCGAGCAGCGTTGCGCGATCGACGGCGTCGAGAAGCTTCCGCCGGGTTCATGGGCCGAGTTCCGGCCGGACGGCAGCAGCCGGCACGAGATGTACTGGCGGGTGACCGACGTCGCGACCGAGGCCGCGGCCGGTCCGCGCGCCGACCTGCGCACGATCATCGAGGAGTCGGTCGCCGCGCACATGGTCGCCGACGTACCGGTCTCCACGTTCCTCAGCGGCGGGCTGGATTCCAGCCTGGTGACCGTGCTGGCCAAGCGCATGGATCCGAGCGTCGACTCGTACACGATCACGTTCCGGGCGCAGGACCAGAAGCTCGAGGCGATGCCCGACGACGCGATCTACGCGCGCAAGGTGGCGCAGCAGTTCGGCATCGACCTGCACGAGATCGAGATCGCTCCGGATGTCGTCGAGTTGCTTCCGCGGATCGTCGACATCCTCGACGAGCCGATCGGCGACCCGGCCGCGATCAACACGCTGCTGATGTGCGACACCGCGCGGGACGCCGGCGTGAAGGTCCTGCTGTCCGGGATGGGCGCCGACGAGCTGTTCGGCGGTTACCGCAAGCACCTCGCGTGCGTGATGGGAGCGCAGTACCAGCGGCTTCCCGGCGTACTGCGCAACGGTGTGATCGGCCCGGCGGTACGACGGTTGCCGGTGACCGTGAACGGGCGCGGCCTGCGGTACGCGCGGTGGGCCAAGCGGTTCGAGACCTTCGCGAACCTGTCCGAGGAGACGGCGTTCCGGCGCAGCTACACGATGTACGACGGGGACCAGCTGGCCGGGCTGTTGAGCCCGGACCTGGAGCCGTACGTCGGGAAGCTGCTGTCCGAGCACGCCGACATCTACCACGACACGACGCTCGACGATCACGTCAACCGGATGTGCCTCGCGGACTCGCGGATGTTCCTGCCGGGCCTGAACCTCGCCTACACGGACCGGTCCAGCATGGCGGCGTCGACCGAGGTACGGACGCCGTTCGTGGACCCGATCGTGGCGCGCGCGGCGTTCTCGATCCCGGGCAGCGAGAAGATCCACCGCCGGGTCAGCAAGCTGGCGTTGAAGAAGGCGGCCGAGGCGTGGCTGCCGAAGGAGATCATCTACCGGCCGAAGGCGTCGTTCAGTGCGCCGCTGCGCGCGTGGGTGCGGAACGACCTGCGCGAGCTCGTCGACGACACGCTGCTGCGCGGTGAGCTGGTCGGTAGCGGGTTCCTGCAGCGGGCCGCCGTACAGAAGCTCGTCGACGACGAGCGGGCCGGGCGCGAGGACTACTCGAAGCAGATCTGGCAGTTGCTGACCTTGGAGACCTGGACCCGCCACATGCGGTCGCTGGGCGTCACCATCACTTCTTTGTAAGGACGGACATGAAGCAGGTTGCACAGAACTACAAGTCCGGTGAGCTGGCTGTGCTGGACGTGCCTCCGCCCACCTGTGCGCCCGGTGGCGTGCTGATCCGTTCGCTGTACTCGCTGATCTCGACCGGTACCGAGCTGATGAAGGTCGGCGAGGCGAAGCTGTCGCTGGTCGGCAAGGCGAAGGCGCGGCCGGACCAGGTGCGGAAGGTGCTGGACTCCGTTGCGCAGCAGGGCGCGTTGAACACCTACAAGAAGGTGATGAACAAGCTCGACTCGTACACGCCACTCGGGTACTCGCTGTGCGGTGTGGTTGTCGAGGTCGGCGCCGGTGCGGAGGAGTTCAGTGTCGGGCAGCTGGTCGCCGCGGCGGGGAACGAGTTCGCGTTGCATGCGGAGTACAACTGGGTGCCGTTGAACCTGTGCGTGCCGGTGCCGGACGGCGTGCCGGCCGAGCAGGCCGCGTTCTCGACCGTCGGTGCGATCGCGATGCAGGGTGTGCGGCAGGCTGAGGTACAGCTTGGCGAGACCGCTGTGGTGATCGGGCTCGGCCTGGTCGGGCAGCTCGTCGTGCGGTTGCTGGTCGCGGCCGGGGTGCGCGTCTTCGGCATCGACACGGTCGCGGACCGCTGCCGGATGGCGGAGAAGGCGGGTGCGCTCGCGTGCTCCTCCCCCGACGAGGCAGGTATCGCTTCGCTGGAGCGGTCGTTGCTTGAGGCATCGAACGGCCTGGGGGCCGACCGTATTCTGCTGGCCGCGGGCGGTCACTCCAATGGTCCGGTCGAGACGGCTGCGCGGCTGGCACGCGACCGTGCCCGGGTCGTCGACATCGGCAAGACCAAGCTGGATCTCCCCTGGAACGCGTACTACGACAAGGAACTCGATGTCCGGTTCTCGCGTTCCTACGGCCCCGGCCGCTACGACGACCGCTACGAACTCCAGGGCATCGACTACCCGGCCGGCTACGTCCGCTGGACCGAACGCCGCAACCTCGAATGCTTCATCGACCTGATCGCCCGCGAACAGATCGACGTAGCCAGCCTCATCGCCGGCCAGTTCCCCATCGCCGACGCCACAGACGTCTACCAACAACTGAGCTCAGGCGCCCTCCCAGGCGTCGGCTTCCTGTTCGAGTACCCCGACGTACCGCAGCAGGAGACGGGACCCGCCGCAACGGTTGCGCGATCTGCGAATCCGACCACTGGATCTGTTCGGCTTGGGTTTGTCGGGGCTGGGAATTATGCGTCCAGCATGCTTCTGCCTCATCTGCAGAAGGACGAGAACGCGGTGTTGGCTCGGGTGGCGACCAACAAGTCGTTGTCGGCGGCCAATGCTCAGCGGCGGTTCGGGTTCGAGCAGATTTCGACGGATGCGCAGGAGGTGCTGTCCGACGACAGCCTCGACGCGATCTTCGTCGTGACCCGGCACAGCACGCACGCCGAGCTGGCATGCCGGGCGCTCGAGACCGGGAAGGCGGTCTTCGTCGAGAAGCCGCTGGCGCTGACCGACGAGGAGCTGGACCGGATCGTCGCCACGGTTGATGCCACCGGCAACGATCGGCTGATGGTCGGGTTCAACCGCCGGTTCGCCCCGCTGCTGACCGACCTGAAGGGCCGCTTCGGCGACCCGGGCGGCGCCTTCTCGCTGCGCTACCTGGTCAACGCCGGCAAGCTCGACTCCACCAGCTGGTACCTCGACGCCGGCAAGGAAGGCACCCGGTTCGCCGGTGAGGGCGGGCACTTCATCGACACCCTGACCTGGTGGCTGAACAGCCTCCCGACCGAGGTGTACGCCGTACCCGGCCCCGACACCGGCGACGTGATCGTCACACTCCGGTTCGCGAACGGTTCGGTCGGCACGATCAACTATGTCGCCGGCGGCAACTCGCGCTTCCCGAAGGAGACGCTCGACATCACCGGCGGCGGCCGCAACGGGCGCCTGGACAACTTCCAGAGCGCGTCGGTGTGGGCCGGCCGCAAGCCGTCGACGAAGAAGTCCCGCAGCACCGACAAGGGCCAGCAGACCGAGCTGGCACAGTTCGTCGCCGCGGTGAAGTCCGGCGGCCCGATGCCGATCTCCTTCGACGAGCTCGTCGCCACCACCCGCGCCACGATCGCAGTAGACCGGAGCCTGGCCTCGGGCAAACCGGAGAAGGTGTGAGCCGCCAGCCCTTGGGCTGGTACGTCCGCCGCCTGCGCCGGATGTCCCCCACCGAACTCATCCTGCGCGCTCGCGATACCGGACGCCGTACTGCCTGGGCCTACCAACAGGTCAGGCCCGGGCAGCACACGGCCGTCCACCTTCCGCTCCGCAAAGAGCTGACCTTCAGTACGACGCTCCCGGCGCACACCGCGTGCGCCGTACCGGAGGAGGCCCGCAAGGCCGTGATCCGGACGGCCGACGCGATCATGGCCGGCAACCTCGAGGTACTCGGTATCGACCGGACCGACCTGACGAAACCGGACTGGTTCCGCGACCCGATCACGGGCCGCCGGTCGGACCCGGCGCAGTACGTCTTCAAGCTGAACCACCGCAACGAGGAAGCGGTCGGCAACATCAAGCAGGTGTGGGAGCTGTCCCGCCACCACCACCTGACCCAGCTGGCCGCCGCCTGGTTCCTGACCCACGACGACCGGTACGCCGAACGTGTGGCCGACCACCTCAACGACTGGTGGCGGACGAACCCGTTCCTGTCCGGAGTGCACTGGGCCAGCGGTATCGAGATCGGCATCCGCCTGATCAGCTGGACGTGGATCCGCCGTCTGCTGAACGACTGGCCAGAGATCACCGACCTGTTCGAGCACAACGAACTGGCGCACCAGCAGATCTACTGGCACCAGCGCTACCTGGCCGCGTTCCAGAGCCACGGGTCCTCAGCCAACAACCATGTGATCGCCGAGGCTGCAGGCCAGCTCGTCGCGGCCTGTGCGTTTCCCTGGTTCACCAAGAGCAACCGCTGGCGCCAGGACGCGGCAGCCCTGCTGGAGAAGGAACTCGACGCCAACACGTTCCCGTCCGGCGTGAACCGCGAGCTGGCCACCGACTACCACCGCTTCGTCTCCGAGCTCGGCCTGTACGCCGCTCTGGAGGCAGACTGGTCCGGTCACCCGCTCAGCCAGCACACGTGGGCGCTGCTCACCCGCACGATCGACGTAGCCGCAGCAATCGTCGACACCACGCTCCGGCCACCACGCCAGGGCGATGACGACGAGGGCATGGTCCTGGTCCTTGATCCGCCGGACATCCACCACTGGTCGGCGTTCCTGTCGCTCGGCGCGGCTGCCGTCGGTGCAGCGCCCTGGTGGCCGGACTGCCCGCCCACTGCGACGTCGTACATCATCAGCTCGCTGGTCAAAGACCAGCAGCCGGACCGCCCCGCCGTACGACCGGATCACTTCGAGGACGCCGGTCTGACGATTCTGCGCAGCAACGACGGTCCGGAGATCTGGTGCCGCGCCGACGCCGGCCCGCACGGTTTCCTCTCCATCGCCGCGCATGCGCACTCCGACGCCCTCTCGCTCGAGGTCCGCGTCGACGGCGTCGACATCCTGGCGGACCCCGGCACGTACTGCTACCACGGTGAAGAGGGGTGGCGGAACTACTTCCGCTCCACGATCGCCCACAACACCGTCGAGGTCGCGGGCGCCGAACAGTCCACCCTGGGCGGAGCGTTCCTCTGGCTGCGCGGTGCGACAGGCAAAGTATGCCGGCACACGCCCAACAGCTGGGAAGCCGAACACGACGGCTACCGGGTCGGCGATTCACCGCTCACGCACCGGCGTACCGCAGTACTCGACCACGGCGTACTGCGGGTCGAGGACCGGCTGGATGCCGCGTCCGACGTACGTATTGCCTGGCATCTGGGGCCCGAGGTGTCCGTCGAGCTGGACGTGTCGACCGGACGGCTGGAGTGGGCCGCCGGCTCGGCGATCGTCGAACTGCCGGCCGGACTGACCTGGACAGCGCACCGCGGCGGCGACGATCCGTTGCTGGGCTGGTACTCACCGCGATTCGGCCACAAGGTCCCGATCACGACACTCGTCGGGACCGGACACCTGGCCGCGGAAGAGCCCGCGGTAAGCACCTTTCGATTCCGGTCCTGATCTGTATCACCCTCGGTTCGCCGCCCTCTATTAACGAGACAAGAAGTGGCGGTCGACTGGAGGGGACTGTGAGCGCACAGCAGCTCGACGTCAAGAAGTCCTGGCGAGCAATCCGCAGGCATCGATGGATCGTTGCGGCCGTGGCGGCGGCCGGCCTGTTCGGCGGGGTCGCCGTCGGGTTCTTCGTGCCGCCGCTGCACACCGCCACTTCGCTGGTGGTGCTGCCGCCCGCGCCGACGACCGACGCACAGAAGGCCGCGGGCACGCAGAGCACCGACACGCAGGTGTTCATCGCGGAGAGCGAGCCGGTGCTCAAGAGCGCCGGGCAGAACCTGAACCCAGCCCTGACGACCGAGGTCGTCCGCAGCCGGGTCAAGGTCACCGCCGTCACCGAGGACGTCATCAAGATCGACGCCAAGGGTACGACGGCCAGCCAGTCGATGGCGCTGGCGAACGCTGTTGCCGGGGTTTACCTGGTCTTCGTCACCACGGACCAGAACCTGCCCGGCGATCTGGGGAAGAAAACGGGGGCACGGGTGTTGGAGCAGGCGACAACCGCACGCGGTGGAAACGTGCTGATTCATCTCGGCATCTACGGACTTCTCGGCGCCCTGATCGGCGCGGTGGTCGGATCGATCGGCGTACTGGCCAAGGAGCGCGGCGACCGCCGGCTGCGGCTGCGGGACGAGATCGCGGACGCGGTCGGTCTGCCGGTACTGGCGTCTGTCTCGTCGTACCAGGCGAACGACGTGTCCGACTGGGCCTATCTCCTCGAGCACTACTCACCGACAGCGGTCGAGGCGTGGGGGCTGCGCAAGACGCTGCACCACCTCGGCCTGGACGTGAAGGGCCAGGCACCGGTCTCGCTGGCCGTCCTCTCGTTCGCCGGCGACGACAAGGCGCTGCCGCTCGGCCCGCAGCTGGCCACGCTGGCCAACTCCATCGGCATCACCACCTCGATCGTGGTCGACTCGCACCAGGAACCGTCGGGTGACCCGACGCTGAGCATCCATCTGATCGTCGTCGACCGGGAGGACCCGATCGTGGTCGGCTCCGAACCGACAACCAACACGATCGTCGCCCTGTCGGCCGGCACCGTCACCGCCGAGGAACTCGCGCGGCTGGCGGTTGCCGCGGCGGCCGACGACCGCTCCATCGACGGCATCGTCGTCACCGATCCGGACCCGACGGATCGCACCATCGGGCGCGTCTCCCAGTCGATGCGCCGGTCGAGCTCGCGGCTGCCCACCCTCCTCACCGGCACCGCGAGGAGGACCAAATGAGCAACCAGCCATACACGGAACCTGTGGTGAGCGACCCAGCCTGGGCGGACGACGACGGGCTGTTCGACGACCAGCCGACGAACGCGCACCCGCCGGACGCACTGGTCACGCTGCGGTTCCTCCGCGACGCGATCCGCCGCCATCTGCGGGTCTGGGTCGTGCTCGCGATGGTGGGCTTTCTCGTCGGACTCGGAGCCACCTTCGCGGTGCCCGCTCCGAGCGTGTCCGCCACCCGGTTGCTGATCACCCACCGCGACGGTGAGGACCCGACCAAGGCGATGGCCACGGATGTCAGCCTGGCGACCACGCACACCGTGGCGCAGCGCGTGATCGACCTGCTCAAGCTGCCGATCAGCCAGGACGACCTGCTCAAGGAGTACACCGTCGTCGCGAACACCGACCGGGTGCTCCAGATCAACGCGGCGGGCAGGACCAGCGACGACGCGACCAAGCTGGCCGGCGTGATCGCGCGGGTCTTCCTGATCTACCGCAAAGAGCAGATTGCCTTGCAGGACGCCCCGCTCGTGCGTGACGAGACCCAGGCCAAGAACGACCTGGCCGTGGCCGAGCAGGCGGTCCGGGCAACCGGCGACGACCCGACCGCGAACGAGCTGAAGCACCCGAACAGCCCGGAGGGGGTCCGGCTCGGCGCCGCCCGCGACCAGTACGTGTACGTCCGGCAGCAGCTGCTCGACTCGCAGGTCGAGGCGTTACGGATGAACAGCAGCCGGGTGCTCGACGTGGCCGCACCAGTACCGGTCTCGCTCAAGAAGACGCTCGTGATCAACGCCGGCACCGGCCTGATCGCCGGTCTGTTCATCGGCCTGGCGTTCGTCGTCGTCCGCGCGCTGATCTCCGACCGGCTGTGGAAGCGACAGGACATCTCGCAGGCGCTGGGCGCCCGGATCCGGCTGAGCAGCCCGCGACCCTCGCGTCTGCAGCTGCTGCCCCGGCCGCGGTACCTGCGCCCCTCGCAGCGGACCGCGCCGGAAGTGCAGTTGATGGTGCAGCACCTCGATCAGCGCATCTTCTGGGGTGAGCACCCCACACCGGCGATGGCCGTCGTGAGCGTCGACGACGTGAACACCTGTGCGCTCGTGGTGGCGTCGCTGGCGGTGGCGCTGGCCGAGGACGGCAAGCATGTGCTGGTTGCCGACCTGACCGAGTCCGGCCGGCTGGCCGGGGTCCTCGGAGTCAAGACGCCGGGTACGCACGAGTCGCGCTTCAGCGCGCCCGGGCAGCGCGTCGACGTCCACCGGGCCGACCAGACCCGCGGCCCGGCCCAGGGCTGCTACCTGCACCTGAGCGACAGCAACCGGCCGTCGGATTCCGGTGACATCGCGCTCGACTCGGCCTGGGAGGTCGCCGACGTCGTCCTGACTCTTGCCACTTTGACGCCGGAGCTCGGCGCCGATCACCTGGCCACATGGGCATCCAACGCCACCGTCGTGGTGACCGCGGGTCAGTCGACCACGACGAAGATCCAGGCCACCGGCGAGATGCTGCGGCTGGCCGGGCTCGAGATCAACAGTGCCGTCGTACTGCGTCCGGACCGCACCGACGAGGGCGTCGGCATCACCGAGGCCGAGGCCGGACGTCCGCTGAGCGTGGATGTCGAGATGTTCCGCCGATGACGACGATCACCACCCGCCTCGGTACCCAGCTGACCACCCGGATCGGCCACCGCCCCACCAGGCGGGTCGTCGCGCCGGAGGTACGGCGGCGGCACCGTGTGCAGCTGGCGTGGGCGCTGCTGGTGCTCAACGTGATGACGTTCTTCCCGGGCGCGCCGCACATCCTGCCGATCCCGGGATCGGTCGGCAAGCTGATCGCCCAGGGGGCGCTGGTCGGCGCGTTGATGGTGGCGTTGTCGGTGAACCGCCCGGTCCGGATCCGGCCGAGCGTCTTCGTCTTCCTGGTGATGGTCCTGGCCGCCGAAGCGATGCTGGCCAGCATCCGGGCCGAGTTCCTGTTCGGTGCGCTGTTCCGGGCCGGACGGCTGTGCGGATTCGCTGTGGTGCTGTGGCTGCTGACGCCGTGGTGGCCCCGCCGCGACCTGTTGCTGGTGCGGACGCACCTGATGATCCTGTGGGCGATCGTCGGCTCGGTGGTCGTCGGCCTGCTCGTGGCACCGGGTCTGGCGATGACCGAGAACCGCCTCGCCGGCGTCCTCTGGCCGATCCCGCCGACCCAGGTCGGGCACTACACCGCGGGCGCCGCCGGCCTCACGATCGTGCTCTGGATGTCCGGCCACCTCCGCCGCTGGATCGCACTCACCAGTGTGGTGGTGTGCTTTCCGGTTCTGCTGCTGACCCATACCCGAACCGCGTTGCTCGCGCTGGTGGTCGGCGTACTGATCGCCGGGCTGAGCCTGTTCACCGGACGCTCGCGGGTACGCAAGGCATTCACGATCGGCATCGTCGTCTTCTCGGTCGGGGCACTCACCCTCAGCTCGGTCGTGACGACCTGGCTCGCCCGCGGGCAGGACGCCCAGGAGCTCGGCGCACTGACCGGTCGGAAGCTCGTGTGGGACGCGATCCTGGCCCAGCCGCGGACGACCTTCGAGACCCTGTTCGGGTTCGGGCTGTCGAACAAGTCGTTCAACGGCCTGCCGATCGACAGCAACTGGCTCGGCACGTACTACGACGTCGGGCTGGTCGGTGTCGCGATCACGATCATGCTCGTGCTGTTCGTGCTGATCGCCGCCTGGTTCCGCCCGCAGGGACCGCACCGGGCGCTCGCACTCTTCCTGGTCACGTACTGCGTGATCGCCTCGTTCACCGAGAGCGGCCTGAGCGAAGCGTCGTCGTACCTGCTCGACCTGACGCTGGCCGCGTCACTCGTCTACAACACGTCGACCCGCGAGGGACCGCGATGAAGATCCTGCTGGTACACAACAGATACCGGTCGACCGCACCGAGCGGCGAGAACCGGGTCGTCGATCAGGAGAGCGCGGCGCTGACCGCACTCGGGCACGACGTCCGGCACTTCGAACGGCACAGCGACGATATCGAGAACTGGTCCGCCGTGCAGAAGGCGACGCTGCCCGGCCGGGTGGTCTGGAACCCGACCAGCCGGCGCGATCTCGCGACGGCGCTGGCCGAGGACCGGCCCGACGTCGTCCACGTCCACAACACGTTCCCGCTGCTCAGCCCGTCGGTGCTGTACGCGTGCAACTCGGCCGGCGTACCGGTGGTCATCACTCTGCACAACTACAAACTGCTCTGCGCAAGCGGCGACTTCTTCCGCAACGGCGAGGTGTGCCACGACTGCGCCGGCGGCAACCCGACCGCCGCGGTCGTCCATCGCTGCTACCGCGGATCCGCGCTCGCGACGTCGACCACAGTGCTGAACGCCCGCGGTCACCGTCGGAGCTGGCGGCGGCTGGTATCGGCGTACATCTTCATCTCCGAGTCGCAGCGTCGGTTGCTGGGGGCAATGAACTTCGATCCGGAGCGGTCGTTCGTCAAGCCCAACGCGGTGCCGTACGACGGCCCCGTCGGCGGACGGCGGCAACGGCAGGTGACCTACGTCGGCCGGCTGGACGCGGCCAAGGGCGCTCCGCTGCTGATGAAGGGCTGGGACGCGTACCGCGCCATCGCCGGTGACGACGCGCTCAAGCTCGTGATCGCCGGCGGCGGGCCGATGCTCGACGAGGTCACCGCCTGGGCGGCCACCCGGCCGTCGGTGGATCTGCGCGGGCTGATGAGCAAGGAGCAGGTGTTCGAGCTGATCGGGCAGTCGCGCGGGGTCGTGCTGCCCTCGGAGTGGGAGGAAACGTTCGGCCTGGTGGTGATCGAGGCGATGGCGGTCGGAGTGCCGCCGCTGGCCTCGGGCCACGGGTCGTTCCCGGAACTGATCACCGACGGAGTCGACGGCGCGCTGTTCGAGCCGGGCCGTCCGGATGCGCTCGCCAAGCTGCTGCTCGACGTCGACGCGTCCCCCGCGCGGTACGACGAGCTCGGCCGGCAGGCGCGCACGACGTACGAGACGAAACACCGGCCGGAGCGGAGCATCGAGCAACTGCTCGAGATCTACCGGTACGCGATCGAGCACCCTGTCACCGCCCACCGTTGAGGTCGAGGACGCCATGCCCCCCGAAGGAAACAGCACCCAACGCCGCGAGCCGCCCGCAGCTCGCGCGTGGTACCGCCGTCCGCCCGTCCTGGCGACCGGGGGGCTTGTCGTAGCGGCCGCCCTGGTGGCCGCCGGGCTCACCTACTTCAAGGACGATCAGGCCAAGGCGGCCGACCCCGCTACGTCCGCACCGGCCGTCGCGGCGTCGCCCGCCCCGCCGGCGCCGACGGCACCACCGGCGAGGATCTGCGCGAACGCGAGCGTCCTCGAGGGCCCGGCAACCGCCCCGGCGGGCGCGGTCGCGGTCAGCACCACCCAGAACCTGAACGACCTGACCACCCAGAACCCGGCCGGGACCACCTTCTGGCTGTCACCGGGCACGCACCGGCTCGGCACCGCACAGTTCGCCCAGGTCATCCCGAAGGACGGCAACGTGTACGTCGGGGCGCCCGGGGCGATCCTCGACGGCGGCAAGAAGAACCGGTACGCGTTCACCGGGTACGCCACCGGCGTCACGATCAGGAACCTGACCATCCAGAACTTCGGCGCGCCGCGGACCAACAACGACGAGGGCGTCGTCAACCACGACGCGGCCGCCCGCTGGACGGTGCAGGCGAACACGATCCGGCACAACGCCGGCGCCGGGCTGATGATCGGCGACCACAACGTTGTCCGCAGCAACTGTCTTTCCGAGAACGGCCAGTACGGCTTCAATGCCTACAACCCGGGCAAGGTGGCCGGGATCACGATCGACCACAACGAGATCGCCGGTAACAACACCGACGACTGGGAGCGGCTCAAGGGCGGCTGCGGCTGCACCGGCGGCGGCAAGTTCTGGGAGGTCACCGGCGCCGTCGTGCGCGCGAACTGGGTGCACGACAACCACTCCGCCGGGTTGTGGGCCGACACCAACAACACCGGCTTCGTGATCGAGGGCAACTACATCTCCAGCAACGCCGCCGAGGGCCTGATCTACGAGACCAGCTACAACGCCGGGATCCGCGGCAACGCCTTCGTCCGTAACGGCCTCGGCAAGGGGCCGGAGAACGCGGGCTTCCCGACGCCGGCGCTGTACATCTCCGAGTCCGGCAGCGACCCGCGGGCGCCCGGGGTCTTCAACCAGACCTTCGAGATCAGCGGCAACGTCTTCACCGACAACTGGGCCGGCGTCGTGCTCTGGGAGAACGCCGACCGGTTCGCCGGCTCGCCCGCGAACACCAGCACCGGTTCGGGCACCATGGTGAACCCGTCTGTCGTCACGGCCAAGACTTGCAACGCGACCACGATCAAAACCCAGCCGTACCGCAGCGACTGCCGGTGGAAGACGCAGAACGTGCGGGTGCACGACAACGTCTTCGCGCTCGACCCGGACAACATCGGGAAGACCTGCGCGGTCCGCACCGGCTGCGGCTACAACGGGCTGTTCTCCAACTGGGGCACGTTCCCGAACTGGTCGCCGTACAAGAACGCCACGATCCAGGATGCGATCACGTTCCACCAGGGCAACCGGTTCTTCAACAACACGTACTCCGGCCCGTGGAACTTCATCGTGCACGAGCAGGGCAACGGGGTGAACTGGGCCAGCTGGCAGGGTGCGCCGTACGGGCAGGACTCCGACAGCGTGATCAAAGTCAGCGGTGAGCGGTGATGATCGGGCCACCGCCGGAGCGTGCTGTCGGTGAGCAGATCGCCCTGCTCCGCTCGGTCGGCTACGCCGCGTTCGGGCGGCACGAGCGGGATCTCGACGTCCTCGACCTGATCTTCGACAGCATCCTCGACGCGCCCGGGTCCGGCGACGTACGCCGGTTGCGGTTCTCCGGTCAGGGGATCACGCTCGACGTGGATATCCACGAGAGCGGCCGGACCGGTCTGACCATCGAGCTGCGGGTCTCGCCGTCCGGTCCGGTGGTGGTCGAGTCCCGCGGCGGCGACGCCGAGGGACCGAACGGCGCCCGGCTGGTCAGCTTCCTGCTCCGCTGGCCGGGCACAGCACAACGCCCGGTCCGGACCGCGTGGATCATGCTCTGAACTGAGCACGATCTGCGGCCCGGACCGGGCTCTGCTGCCTCAGGAGGCAAGCAGCAGTCTGAGTTTGTCCAGGCAGCGGCCGCGGATCGGGCCGATGCTGCCGATCGGGATCCCGATCGTCGCGGAGATCTCGGCGTACGGCGCCGGCGGGTCGGCCATCAGCATGCCGAGCAGCTGCTGCCAGCGGTCCGGCAGGCTTTCCAGCGCCCGCCGGACGTCGTCCGCGCGTTCACCGGCCAGCAGCTCGTAGTCCAGCTCCGGCTGGTCGCCGGCGACGTCCTCGAACGCCGTTGCCTCGTACGTCAGCAGCACCCGCTTACGGAACGCCAGCACCCGCAGGCATTCGCGCCGGGTGGTGACGACCAGCCAGGCGCCGACCCGCTCGGGGTCGACCCGGTTGATGTGTTCGAGCAACCGCAGCCAAACCATCTGCGAAACGTCAGCGGCGTCGCTGTCGCTCAGCCGGAAACTGCGGGTTACGGCCCAGACGAGCCGCGCATAGTGGTCGACCAGCCGGCTCCAGGCCCCTTGGTCCCCCGCCGCGGCCTCGATCACCAAGGTCGCGGCTTCGGATCGGGCCACGCCTGATCCTTCCAGTACAGCAGTCACGAATTCCCCCCTCGGGAATGCACTTCTATAAGGCGTTGCTTCAGTACGCGCCGTCGCTCCCCAGCACGGCACGAGCGGTCTTCCACAAAATGAGCAGGTCCAGCGCGATCGACCAGTTGTCGGCGTACCGCAGGTCGAGCCGCATCGACTCTTCCCAGGTCAGGTCACTGCGACCGCTGACCTGCCACAGGCCGGTCAGGCCCGGCTTCACGAGCATCCGCCGCGCGTCCTCGATCGCGTACTGCGCGACCTCCGCCGGTAGCGGCGGCCGCGGTCCGACCAGCGACATGTCCCCCCGGAGCACGTTCACCAGTTGCGGCAGCTCGTCGATCGAGAACCGGCGCAGGTACTTGCCGACCTTCGTGATTCGCGGGTCGTCCCGCATCTTGAACAAGATCCCGTTGCCCTGGTTCAGCGTGTGCAGCTCGGCCTTGCGGGCCTCGGCATCGGCCACCATCGTGCGGAACTTCAGCATCTTGAACTGCTCGCCGCCACGGCCCACCCGGGTCTGGCGGAACAGCACCGGGCCACGGCTGGTGAGCTTCACCAGCAGCGCGGTGACCAGCAGGATCGGCGAGACACCCAGCAGCAGCAGGCATCCGACCACCCGGTCGAAGATGCTCTTCAGCATGTGCGGTCCGCCGCTCACCGACGGCCGCTCCAGGTGCAGCAACGACAGGCCGGCGACCGGACGGATCGAGATCCGCGGACCGGCGACCTCGACGATGCCCGGCGAGACGATCAGCTCGACCCCGCGCTGCTCGAGCGCCCAGGACAGCTTGCGCAACGAGTGGCCCGCCAGCTCCGGATCGGCAGCTACAGCGACCACTTCGACGTCGAACTGGTCGACGCCGGCCAGGATGTCCATCTCGGTCCGGCCCAGCCGTTCGAACTCGGCGTCCTCGAACACGTCGCCGCGTGGCAGACAGCTCGCCACCACGACGTACCCGTCGGCCGGCCGCTCCTCCAGGTGCCGCGTCAGCGTCATCACCTGGTCGTTGCGTCCGACAACGAGTACCCGGCGCATGCACCGGCCGGCGAACCGCCGCCAGGAGATCTGCCGGTGCAGGAACCAGCGGCCGACCATCGCCGCGATACAGGTCGTCGGCACCGCGAGGATCACGAATCCTCGGGCCACCTCACTCTTGGTCGCGTACGACGTGATCGCGACCACCGCGGTCAATGCGACCGCGGCCCGGATGATCGAGCGGAATTCCTCCGGTCCGGTGCCGAAGTACCTGGTCTCGTAGCCGCGTTGCAAAGCCACACACGCGATCCACGCGATCGGCAGCAATGCGCCCAGCACGAAGTAGCCGAGGTTGATCGAGGCCCCGAACCGGGCCACCAGTGCCAGCGCGGCACCGATCACCCCGGCGCCGAGATCAGCCGCCAACGATGCCCGACGGTACTTCGCCACCCAGCGTGCCTCGGTGAACCGGGCCGAGCGCGGCAGCACTGCCGGCACCTCGTCCGGAACAACCCAGACCGGCCGACGACGCTCCCCTGACGGCGCCGGCCGTAGATCAGCCGGCTCAGTGAGCCCTTCGGACATGACAAACTCAGTCACGCACAGTCACCCCCCACAGGTGATACCGAAACCCGTGACCAACCCACACCCCGCCACGGACCTCGCCCAACACCGCCCCCACAACGGCGTGACCCAGACAGTACTACGGGAACGCGGCGGACAAAAGCATTGATCACCAGTGTTTACCGGCGCGCTACCCCACTCACAGCAAAAGACCCCTGGGACCCGTTTTCAGGGCCCCAGGGGTCTCGTTCGACTACTGGAAGTGATCAGCCGGCGATCAAGCCGTCGCCGCTGATCAGTTCACGCATCTCGGCGAGCGAGCTGTCCGACGGGGGCAGGATGGCGTCGGAGTCGTGCAGCTCGTCGTCCGGCACCTTCTCGCCGGACCGGACGAAGTCCAGTAACGCGACGAAGGCGGACTGGTACGCGGTCTCGTCACCCGACGACACGGCCTTCTCCAGGTCGCCGTCGACGGTGTTGAGCGCGTCGAGCTTCTCGTCGGCCAGTCGCCACTGACCCTCACCCATGATGCGAACGATCACCGAACATCTCCGTCCTGAGGTCTCACCGGCTCCGTCACAGGCTGCGTGGCCGGCTGCTGCACTGGCTGCTGGGCGGTCTGGGCGGACTGCTGAGCCGCGCCCGGTGCCTCACCGGAGATCTCCTTGGGCGCGCTGCCGCCGGAGAGCTGGGCCTTCATCGCGGCCAGCTCGTTCTCCACGTCGGAGCCGGACGACATCCGGTCCAGCTCCAGGGTGATGTTGTCCTTGACCGTGCCGCTGGCGTCGTCGAGCGCGCCGGAGGCGAGCAGCTCGTCGATCGCACCGGCCCGGGCCTGCATCTGCTGGGTCTTGTCCTCGGCCCGCTGGACCGCCAGACCGACGTCGCTCATCTCCTCGGAGATGCCGGAGAAGGCCTCGTTGATCCGGGTCTGCGCCTCGGCCGCGGTGTAGGTGGCCTTGATGGTCTCCTTGCGGGTCCGGAACGACTCGACCTTGGCCTGCAGCCGCTGGGAGGCGAGCGTCAGCTTCTCCTCCTCACCCTGCAGCTGGGCGTGCTGGGTGGTCAGGTCGTCGATCTGGCCCTGCAGCCCGGACTTGCGGGTCAGAGCCTCCCGAGCCAGGTCCTCACGGCCCATCGAGAGCGCCTTCTGGGCCTGCTCCTGCAGCTTCGCCGACTGGGACTGCAGCTGGGAGGCCTGCAACTCCACCCGCTTGCGACTGGTGGCCACGTCGGCCACGCCCCGCCGTACCTTCTGGAGCAGCTCGAGCTGCTTCTGATACGAGTAGTCAAGGGTTTCGCGAGGATCCTCGGCCTTGTCCAGGGCGGAGTTCGCCTTGGCCTTGAAGATCGTCGACATCCGCTTGAAGATGCTCATCGATATCCGTACCCCTTCTGTGCCGGACTGACGACCCGGCGTGCGTGTCATCCACCCTATGTCCCTATGGGTCACCACACCATCAGGACCGGCCCCGATAAAGTGGTAAGGAGGTCCGGGGACCACCCCGAGTCGCGACCTGCCCTGCGAATGAGGTTCTGACCCCGTGTTCCGTCGTTCCAAGTCTGAAACAGATACCACCGTACCCGCCGAGCCCCAGGGCAAGGCGGGAGGCAAGGGTCGCCCGACCCCGAGCCGCCGCGACGCCGAGGCGGCGCGCAAGGCCGCGTTCAAAAAGCCACGCAACCGCAAAGAGGCCTCGGCGATCCGCCGGGAGAAGGTGCGGACCGAGCGGTCCAAGATGCAGTCGGCCATGCAGACCGGCGACGACCGGTACCTGCCGGCCGCCGACAAGGGCCCGGTGCGCCGGTTCGCCCGGGACTACGTCGACGCCCGGTACTCCGTGATGGAGTTCGCGCTGCCGATCCTGCTGGTGGTGTCGCTGGTCGGCGTGGTCTTCTCGCCGCAGTTCCCGTGGCTGGCCGGGATGGTCAACCTGCTGTTCCTGGCGATGATCCTGCTGATCGCGGCGGACTGGTTCCTGCTGACGGCCGGTCTGAAGAAGGCAGTCGGGGTGAAGTACCCGAAGGAGTCGACCAAGGGCCTCGGGTTCTACGCCGTTCGCCGGACCATGCAGATGCGCCGCTGGCGGCTGCCGAAGCCGATGGTGAAACGCGGCGAGAAGCCTCACTAAGAATTGGCATCCTGATCGGACGGTAGGGTCAGACGTATGGACTTTCGCTTTCTCGGCAACAGCGGTTTGAAGGTCAGCGAGATCTCGTACGGGAACTGGCTCACGCACGGGTCGCAGGTGGAGAACGAGCAGGCGAAGGCCTGCGTGCGGGCGGCGCTGGACGCCGGCATCACGACGTTCGACACCGCGGACACCTACGCCAACACGGCGGCCGAGTCGGTGCTCGGCGAGGCGCTGGCCGGTGAGCGACGCGAGTCACTGGAGATCTTCACCAAGGTGTACTGGCCCACCGGCCCGAAGGGCCCGAACGACACCGGCCTGTCCCGCAAGCACATCCACGAGTCGATCAACGGCTCGCTGAAGCGGCTCGGCACGGAGTACGTCGACCTCTACCAGGCGCACCGGTACGACACCGAGACGCCGCTGGAGGAGACGATGGAGGCGTTCGCCGACGTCGTCCGGCAGGGCAAGGCGCTGTACATCGGCGTCTCGGAGTGGACCGCGGAGCAGCTGCAGGAGGGCCACCGGCTGGCCCGCGAGCTGCGGATCCCGTTCGTCTCGAACCAGCCGCAGTACAGCATGCTCTGGCGGGTGATCGAGGCCGAGGTGGTCCCGGCCTCCGAGGAGCTCGGCATCGGCCAGGTGGTGTTCTCGCCGATCGCACAGGGTGTGCTCACCGGCAAGTACCTGCCCGGTCAGCAGCCGCCGGAGGGCTCCCGGGCCACCGACGAGAAGGGCGGCGCGACCTTCATCAAGCGCTTCCTGACCGACGACGTGCTGACCCGGGTCCAGGAGCTGAAGCCGATCGCGGCCGAGGTCGACCTGTCCCTGTCCCAGCTGGCGGTCGCCTGGGTGCTGCAGAACCCGAACGTCTCGTCCGCGATCGTCGGCGCCTCCCGGCCCGAGCAGGTCACCGAGAACGTGAAGGCCTCCGGCGTGAAGCTGGACGACGGTCTGCTGAAGCGGATCGACGAGGTCCTCGGCGGCATCGTCGAGCGTGACCCGGCCAAGACCGCGCAGAACTCGCCGCAGGCGCGGGTGGCGTGATGAGCTGGAACTGGCGGTTCGAGACCGCCTCCGGCGCCCTGGTCGACCCCGGTGAGGTCGGCGGGGCGGAGTTCTCGGCCCAGGGTGACGCGGAGAGCTGGCTGGGCGAGGTCTGGCGCGATCTGGCCGACCGCGGCGTCAGCCAGGTCTACCTGCTCGAGGACAACCGTGAGGTCTACGGGCCGATGAGTCTGTCGTCGGCAGAGTAGAGTTCCGGTCGAACCACACGCCTGCGTCACAGGGAAGCCGGTCGAAGTCCGGCGCTGACCCGCAACCGTAGGCCACCCGTCTCCAACTGGAGACGGGTGGCGAGCCGGACCACTGTGACGCAAGCAGACAGGCTCACCTACCCGCCGTGGTCCGCGGGTGGAGCCCCTACCCTGCCGGTGCAGGCGGGATCTCCTCCACCGGGCTGCGGCCCGAACGAGGACACGAGAATGACTGCACATCGGACCGTACGACTGGTCTTCAGCCTGCTGGCGGGTCTCCTGCTTGCTGGGACTGTCGCGACTACAGCGCAGGCCGAGGACGGCTACCGGTTCTGGGGCTATTACCAGTGGACCAACGGCACCTGGGCCTTCTCGCAGAAGGGCGCGGACGCCTACGTCCCGGCCGACGGCGGCATCGAGGGCTGGCGGTTCGCCGTCGGCGGCGCGAAGCCGCGGGTGCCCCGGGCCGCCGGCGACTTCGACGCGATCTGCGGCAAGACCCCGCCCGAGACCGGCAAGAAGCGGGTGGCGCTGGTCGTCGACCCCGGTACGCCGGAGGACGCGGTCACCGGTGACACCCCTGCCCAGCCGACCGGCACCTGTGTGGTGACGGACCCGAAGTCGAACGGCGCGCAGGTCCTGGCCGCCGTCGCACCGGTCCGCATCGAGAAGGGCCTCACCTGCGGCGTCGCCGGCTATCCGTCCAAGGGCTGCGGCGACCAGGTGAAAAGCATCAACGTCCCCGCCACCGACACGCCTGTCACCCTGCAGGTGGGCCCGGCAGTGGGCTCGACGGCCGTCCAGCCCACACCGGCCGCGTCCTCGAAGGACGACAGCGGAGCGCCATGGACCGGCATCATCATCGCGGCAATCGTCGTGGTGCTTCTGGGCGGAGGCGGCTTCTTGCTGAACCGCCGCCGTACTGCGGCCAAGTAGTGGCTCAGTAGTCGTGCGCGCCGTCCACCACCTCACGCTCCCCCGGGCACTCCACCCGGGGGCCTGGTGGTTGTGGGCGCTCTGCATGGCTGTGGCGGCCAGCAGGACCCGCAACCCGGTCCTGCTCGCCCTGATCCTCGCGGTGACCGGATTCGTCGTGGCAGCGCGCCGGAGCGATGCACCGTGGGCACACAGCTTCACTGCGTTCCTGAAGCTCGGTCTGTTGGTCATCGGCGTCCGCGTGGTCCTGCAGGCGCTCCTGTCGACCCGCTCGCAGGGAAACACGGTGCTGTTCACGCTGCCGCAGATCCCGTTGCCTGAGTGGGCTGCGGGCGTCAAGCTCGGCGGAGAGGTCACGGCAGAGGCTCTGATGACCGCCCTGTACGACGGTGCGCAGCTGGCCGTCATGCTCTGCTGTGTAGGTGCTGCCAACGCACTGGCCAGTCCACGGCGCCTGCTGAAGTCGTTGCCAGCAGCGCTCTACGAGATGGGCGTGGCCTGCGTGGTCGCACTGACCTTCGCGCCTCAACTGGTGACCGACGGTCGCCGCATCCGCGCCGCACGCCGTTTGCGCGGCCGCACCCGCGCCTCCTTCCGTACGACGGCCATGCCCGTGTTGGAAGGTGCCCTGGACCGGTCGGTCGAGCTCGCTGCCGCGATGGACTCCCGCGGCTACGGCCGTACGGCGCATGCCCCGCGCGCTCAGCGTCGGCTCACAGCGCTGTGCGTGCTGCTCGGACTGCTGGGCATCCTGCTCGGCGTCTACGCGCTGCTGACGGACTCCATGTCTTTCCCGTTCGCCGCGGGCGCACTGGCGGTCGGCGTACTGCTGGCGGTCGGTGCGATGGCGATCGGGCGCCAGCGGGTGGCCAGGACGAGGTACCGGCCTGATCCGTGGGCGTTGCCCGAGTGGCTGGTCGTGGCCGCTGGTGCGGTGGCTGCGGGTGCGATGGTGACCGCCGCGGCACGTGGCGTGCACGGTCTGTTGCTGGACGGTCCGTTGGTCGTACCACCGGTTCCCTGGCTACCGGTTATCGGCGTACTGATCGGGCTGGTGCCTGCGTTGGCCGCACCGCCGTTGAAGAAGGCGGTCGCATGATCGAGTTCGACCGCGTCTCTGTGACGTACGACGGGGCCACTGAGCCGGCACTCCGCGATGTGAGTCTCATCGTGCCGGAGGGCGAGCTGGCGCTGGTGATCGGGCGGACCGGGTCCGGCAAGTCCACGTTGCTGCGGGCAATCAACGGACTGGTGCCGCACTTCACCGGCGGCACGCTGTCCGGTCGGGTGCTCGTCGACGGACGGGACACCCGGGAGTACCGGCCGCGGGACCTCGCGGACGTGGTCGGGATGGTCGGTCAGGACCCGATGGCGGGGTTCGTCACCGACACGGTCGAGGACGAGCTGGCGTACAGCATGGAGTCGCTGGGCATCGCGCCGGATGTGATGCGGCGACGCGTCGAGGAGACGCTCGACCTGCTGGGGCTGGCCGACGTACGGGACCGTGCACTGGCGTCGTTGTCGGGCGGCCAGCGGCAGCGGACCGCTATCGGAGCAGCTCTCACGTCGCATCCCGCCGTACTCGTGCTGGATGAGCCGACGTCTGCGCTGGACCCACAGGCGGCCGAAGAGGTGCTGGCTGCACTGCAGCGGTTGGTGCACGACCTGGGCGTCACTGTGGTGCTGGCTGAGCATCGGCTCGAGCGCGTGATCCAGTACGCCGACCGCGTGATCGAAGTACCGGGTGGTGCCGCTGCGGTGTCGACAGGGCTACCTGCTGAGCGCATGGTCACGGCACCTGTCGCACCACCTGTGGTGGAGCTGGGACGGCTGGCTGGTTGGTCGCCGCTCCCCCTGTCCGTGCGGGACGCTCGGCGGGCGGCGGTCGCGCTACGTCGTCAGCTGGACAGTGCTGCACCGGTGAGGTCGGTTGCTGCGCTGGGTGATGAGTTGGCTCGGTGTGCTGATCTGGTCGTTGGCTACGGCAACGTGATGGCGCTGCGTGGTGTCTCGCTCAGCGTGAAGGCCGGTGAAGTCGTCGCGCTGATGGGCCGCAACGGCGCGGGCAAGTCGACGCTGCTCAACACCCTCGTCGGCATCCTGCCGGCTCGGTCGGGCACTGCGGTCGCGGCCGGTACCGACCCGCACCGGATGAAGCCGGCGCAGCTGGTGAAGGCAGTCGGACTGGTCCCACAAGAGCCTGCGGACCTCCTGTATGCCGCGACGGTCGCCGACGAGTGTTCTGCCGCGGACTCCGACTTCAAAGTGCCCGCAGGTAGTTGCCGAGCGCTGCTCGAGCGGCTGGCTCCAGATGTGGCTTTGGACCAGCATCCACGGGACCTGTCCGAGGGGCAGCGGCTCTGCCTGGCGCTGGCCGTCGTACTGTGCGGGGCTCCGCCGTTGCTGTTGCTGGACGAGCCGACGCGCGGGCTGGACTACGGCGCCAAGCGCCGTCTGGTTGCGATTCTGCGCGAGCTGGCCGCGGCCGGGCACGCGGTCGTGTTGTCGACGCATGACGTCGAGATGGTCGCTGAGGTCGCCACTCGGGTGATGGTGCTCGCAGAGGGCGAGTTGGTCAGCGACGGCGATACGGCCGAGGTGATTGCCGGGTCGCCGGCGTTCGCGCCGCAGGTGGCGAAGATCCTTGCCCCGTTGCCGTTCCTGACCGTCGGAGAAGTCGCTGACGCATTGGACCGGGCGTCGTGAGGCTGATCCGGCTGAAGCCGCGGAGTACGGCGACGTTGCTGGTCGCGTCGCTGGTCGGCGTACTCGCGTTCGCGTGGCCGCTGTTCTTCCGGACGTCCCAGGCGGGTGCATCCGCGATCGGGCACACGACGGATGCGCCGTGGCTGTTCGTGTTGCTGCTGCCGTTGCTGGTGGCCGTCGTACTCGCGGAGCTGTCCGAGTCCGGGATCGACGCGAAGGTGATCTCGCTGGTCGGCATGCTCGCGGCGGTCGGTGCGGCGTTGCGGGCGTTGGGTCCGGGTACGGCGGGGCTCGAACCGGGGTTCTTCGTGCTCGTGCTGGCGGGGCGGGCGTTCGGCGCCGGGTTCGGGTTCGTGCTCGGGGCGGTGTCGTTGCTGGGCGGGGCGTTGATCAGCGGCGGGGTCGGGCCGTGGATGCCGTTCCAGATGTTCGCGTGCGCGTGGGTCGGGTGTCTTGCGGGGCTGTTGCCGCGGGTCGGCGGGCGGTTGGAGTTGCTGCTGCTGGCGGCGTACTCGATGGTGTCGGGGGTGTTGTACGGCGTGATCATGAACCTGTGGTTCTGGCCGTACGCGACGTTCGGCAGCGACTTCTCCTTCGTCCCCGGTGACGAACTGGCGGCGAACCTGCACCGATATTTCCTGTTCGTGGTGGCGACCTCGCTGGGCTGGGACATCCCGCGCGGCATCCTGTCCGCCGTACTTGTCCTGCTGCTGGGGCGGCCCATCCTGAACGCGTTCCGCCGTACGGCGCGGAAGGCGGCCTTCGAGGCGCCGGTAGTTTTCGAGCGGAGGACCGATGTCTGACCGAACCCTGATCCTCGGCGGAGCCCGCTCCGGCAAATCCATCGCCGCCGAACGCCTGCTGTCGTTGGAGTCCGACGTCCTGTACGTCGCCACCGGCGGGGACGACTCAGGCAACGCCGAATGGGCCGCCCGCGTCGCCAAACATCAGTCCCGCCGCCCGGACTCCTGGGGTCTGGCCGAGACGATCGACCTGGTCCCACTCCTCTCCACTCCCGGCCCGCCCCTCCTGATCGACTGCCTGACGCTCTGGCTCTCCCGGACCATGGACACGGCCGATGTCTGGACCAACCTGCACCGCGCCGACGCCGTCGAACAACAGATCGCGGAACTGGCCGACGCCTGGTCCACCACTCCTCGGCGAGTGGTTGCCGTCAGCAACGACGTAGGCTCCGGCATAGTCCCCGCCGACCCCGGCACCCGCCTCTTCCGAGACCTGATGGGCCGCCTCAACACCACCATCTCCCTCGCCTCCGACCAGGTCCTCTGGACCATCGCCGGCCGAACCGTCCCGCTGACATGACGAGCACGACCGGATGGGCTGACGCGGTGCGGCTCGCGTTCGGGACGCTCACGGTGCTTCCGGCGGGTGTTCCCTCGCGGGTTGATCGGGTGGTTGGTGGGCGGGCGATGGTGCTGGCGCCGGTTGTGGGGCTGGTGATCGGTGGGGTTGCGGCGGGTGTGATCGCGCTGGCGCAGCTGGTGAAGCCGGAGGCGGACCTGCTGGCGGCCGTGGTGGGAGTGCTGGTGATTGCTGCACTGTCGGGCGGATTGCACCTCGACGGGTTGGCTGACTTCTCGGATGCGCTCGGGTCCCGGCGGGATCGCGAGACCATGTTGCGGATCATGAAGCAGAGCGACATCGGCCCGTTCGGTGTCGTCGCGATCGTCGGCGTACTGCTCCTCGACGTCGCCGCCCTCAGCGCCTGCATCCAGTCCGGCTACGGCTGGCAAGCCGTCCTGATCGCCACCACCGCGAGCCGCCTCACCCTCCCCTGGTCCTGCCGTACGTCGGTCCCCGCGGCCCGCCCCGACGGCCTCGGTACGTTCGTCGCCGGCACGGTCCGCCCGCTCACAGCCACGGCCGCCACGGCCGTAGTACTCGCCGCCGCCCTCGCCCTGACCTGGCCGTCCTCGAGCCGCCTCGCAGGCTCCGCCGCCGCCGTCCTGCTGGCCGTCGCAACGAGCCTCGCCACCACCCGCCGCGCACAGACCGCCCTCGGCGGCACGACCGGCGACGTCCTCGGCGCGACCATCGAGCTGGCCCTCCCGCTGGCCCTGCTCACCCTCGCTCTGACCGTCTGAAAGCCTGTCTCCACCACCCTCAAACCGAAGTGGTCTACTGTCGCCGTTGAACGTTCTAGTGGGGTAGTGACAGCGAGGTTGCAGACGATGTTCCTGGTTCACGAGCGCGGAGCGGCCGCGCTCGCCCCGCGATCCGTTATCTTTATGTAATGAACGCAACCCGCCCGGCGCCGGGATCGCAGGCTTCGCTCCGCGAAGCCAACCGTGCGCGCGTTCTCGGGGTCGTCCGGCAGCACGGCCCGCTCACCCAGGTCGAGATCGCCGCCGCGTCCGGCCTGTCCGCGGCCACCGTGTCGAACATGGTCAAGGAGCTGGACCAGGCCGGCATGGTCGGCCTGTCCCGCAGCATCCGCAACGGCCGCCGCGCCGTACTCGTCTCGCTCGCATCCGGCGGCGGTCTGCTCGCCGGTGTCGCGTTCGGCGAGCGTGACGTCCGGGTCGCGATCGCCGACGAGTCCCGCGAGATCCTCGCCCACCAACTGATGCCGCTGCAGGCCGACCACGTCGCCGACGACGGCATGGAGCGCGCCGCCCGGCTGCTCGCCGATCTGGCCGAGACGGTCAGCTCCGGCGTCGAGAACATCTCCGCGATCGGGTTCGGGCTGCCGATGCCGGTCGACTCGGTCAGCGGCGAGGCCGGCTCCGACGCCGTACTGCCCGGCTGGCGCGGCGTGAACGTGACCGAGGCGATGGCCGCTCACCTCCGCGCCCCGGTCGCCCTCGACAACACCGCAAACCTTGCTGCGCTGGGCGAATTGCGGGCCGGCGCGCTCCGCGGCGTACGGAACGGCTGCTATCTGAAGTTCTCGTACGGCGTCGGGGCGGGGATCGTGATCAACGGCGACGTGTTCCGCGGCTCAGCCGGTACGGCGGGCGAGATCGGGCACGTCACGATCGACGAGAACGGGCCGATCTGCCGGTGCGGCAACCGCGGCTGCCTGGACACGTTCGTCGGCTCGCGGGCGCTGATCAACAGCCTGGCCGCCTCGCACGGACCACTGCGGTTGAAGGACATCGTGATCCGCGCCCTCGGCGGAGACGTCGGCTGCCGTCGCGTGATCGAGGACGCCGGCCGCCGGGTCGGCGTGGCGGTGGCCGGCGTGGTGAACCTGCTCAACCCTGAGGTTGTCGTCGTCGGCGGCCTGATGGCCGAAGCCGGCGAACTCATCCTCGCCCCGCTGCGTGAAGCGCTGGACCGTTGCGCGATCCCGAGCGCCGCCGCGACCGTCGAACTCCGCCCGGCCGAGCTCGGCGACGAGGCCGACATCGTCGGTGCCATCCACCGAGCGTCGGTGCTGAGTCACACCAATATCTCCATTTCTTGAATTCAAGTCTTGACGCCAAGACTCAGGGGGGCTTGACTTCGGGCAGGCCAACCGGGCCGTCTCGTCAAGGAGCCGCCATATGTCCTTCTCAGCAACTCGTCTCGTCGGGCTCGGCATCGCCGTCTCGGCCCTGGCCGTCTCCCTGGTGGCCTGCGGCTCCGACAACGACTCCGGCAGCGGCTCAGGCGGCGCGAAGAAGATCGCGCTGTTGCTGCCCGAGTCCAAGACCACCCGGTACGAGGCGCTCGACCGTCCGCTGTTCACCGAAGCCCTCAAGGCTGCCTGCGGCAACTGCGAGCTGATCTACAGCAACGCGGACCAGGACGCGTCGAAGCAGCAACAGCAGGCCGAGGCCGCGCTGACCCAGGGTGCGAACGTGCTCGTCCTCGACCCGGTCGACGGCAAGGCGGCCGCCGCCGTCGTCAGCTCCGCGAAGGGGCAGAACGTTCCGGTGGTCGCGTACGACCGGTTCATCGAGAACGCCAACTACTACGTCTCGTTCGAGAACGAAGCCGTCGGCAAGCTCCAGGCGCAGACCCTGGTCGACGACCTGAAGGCGGCCGGTAAGACGTCGGGCAACATCGCAATGATCAACGGCTCGCCGACCGACCCGAACGCGGCCGACTTCAAGAAGGGCGCGCATAGCGTGCTCGACTCGAGCGGGTTCAAGATCGCCGCCGAGTTCGACACCCCGGACTGGAGTCCGGACAAGGCGCAGGCCTGGATGGAAGGCCAGCTGAGCGCGATCAAGAACGGACTGGTCGGCGTGTACGCCGCCAACGACGGCACCGCCGGCGGTGCGATCGCAGCGCTCAAGGGCGGTGGCGTGACGCCGCTGCCACCGGTGACCGGTCAGGACTCGGAGCTGGCCGCGATCCAGCGGATCGTCGCCGGCGACCAGGCGATGACGATCTACAAGGCGGTCAAGCCGCAGGCCGAGGCCGCCGCCAAGGGTGCGGTGGCGCTGGCGAACGGCGGCAAGCCCGAGTCGACCACCGACAAGAACGGGGTGCCGTCGACGATCCTCGACCCGGTCGCGGTGACGAAGGCCAACATCAAGGACACCGTGATCAAGGACAACATCTACAAGGTCAGCGACATCTGCACCGCGTCGTTCGCCGCCGCCTGCGCCGCGGCCGGCCTGTCCAGCAACTAGTCGGAACCGGCCCGCCCTCGGCGTAGCCCCCCGCAGTGAGGTGCGGGGGGCTACGCCGGACCTCTCCCCAACCGCGCCCCGGCGAGGATCATGGCGTGAAATAAGTCCTGGAGGCTGATCTCGTGACACTTCCCTCGGCTACCCCGGCTCCTCCCGACGTCGGCGCCGGTACCGTGCTGACGCTGCAGGGGATCTCCAAGCGGTTCGGCGCCGTACAGGCCCTGAAGAACATCGAGCTGGAGGTCCGGGCCGGCGAAGTCCTGGCGCTGGTCGGCGACAACGGCGCCGGCAAGTCGACGCTGGTGAAGACCATCGCCGGCGTCTACACCGCTGACGACGGGACCATGGTGTTCGACGGCCGCGCCGTACGCGTCGGCAGCCCGGCCGAGGCGCAGCAGCTCGGGATCGCCACCGTGTTCCAGGACCTGGCGCTGTGCGACAACCTCGACGTCGTCGCGAACCTGTACCTCGGCCGCGAGCTCCGCAAGGGCCGCGTCCTCGACGAGGTCGAGATGGAACGCCAGTCGTGGGAGCTGCTCCGGCAGCTGTCCGCGAAGATCCCGTCGGTCCGGATCCCGGTCGCCAGCCTGTCCGGCGGTCAGCGCCAGACCGTCGCGATCGCCCGCAGCCTGCTCGGCCGGCCCAAGGTCGTGATGCTGGACGAACCGACCGCGGCCCTCGGCGTCGCTCAGACCGCCGAGGTCCTCAACCTGGTCGAGCGGCTGCGCGAACGCGGCCTGGCCGTGATCCTGATCAGCCACAACATGGCCGACGTGATGGCGGTGGCCGACCGGGTCGCCGTACTTCGTCTCGGCCGCAACAACGGCGTCTTCGTGGTCAGCGAGACCAGGACGCAAGACATCATCGCCGCCATCACCGGCGCCACTGACAACGCGGTCTCGGAGCGTGCAGCGCGCCGAAGCCGGGAGGAGGGTCCCGCATCATGAGCCTGCACGGATCGGGCACCCGTCCCCAGGACACCACCAGCACGCCGGCCACACCCGAAGCGAACGGGATCGAACAGCTACCCGCCGACCTGCAGGACGAACGGCTGATCGCGACCAGCGGGATCAGCGGCGCCGTCTCCGCCTTCACCGCCCGGTTGCGCTCCGGCGACCTGGGCTCAGTCCCGGTGGTGATCGGTCTGGTGATCATCTGGGCGGTCTTCCAGATCGCGAACGGGTCGTTCCTGTCGAGCCGCAACCTGGTGAACCTGACGCTGCAGACCACCTCGGTCGGAGTGATTGCCCTCGGCATCGTCCTGGTCCTGCTGCTCGGTGAGATCGACCTGTCGGTCGGGTCGGTCAGCGGTCTGTCCGGGGCGGTTCTCGGCGTCACCTTCGTCAACAAGGGCTGGCCGCTGGTGCTCTCGCTGGTCGTCGGCGTCGCCCTCGGCCTGGTCATCGGCTTGTTCTACGGCGCGCTCTACACGCGCTTCGGCGTACCGAGCTTCGTGATCACGCTGGCCGGCCTGCTCGGCTTCCTCGGCCTGCAGTTGCTGGTGCTGGGGAAGGAAGGTTCGCTGAACCTCCCGTACGACTCGGCGCTGGTCGGTTTCGCGACCCGGAGCTTCCTCTCCCCCGCGATCGCCTACGCGCTGATCGCCGTCGTCGTCGCGGCGTACGTGCTGACCCGTCTCCGCACCCGGGGCGCCCGGGCCGCGGCGGGTCTATCAACGGCTCCGACGTCGATGATCGTGATCAAGGCCGCCGCGATGGCTGTCGTGCTGCTGGTGGCAGTGCTGATCCTGAACGGCGACCGCGGTGTCTCGTCGATGTTCCTGCTGTTCCTCGCGCTGGTGGTCGCGACGGATCTCGCGGTACGGCGTACCCGCTGGGGCCGCTCGGTCGTCGCGGTCGGCGGCAATGTAGAAGCCGCCCGGCGGGCCGGTATCAACGTGCGGATGATCTACCTGTCCGTGTTCGCGGCCTGCTCGACGTTCGCCGCCATCGGCGGTCTGCTGGCCGCGGCCCGGCTGGTCGCGGTGAATCAGAGCAGCGGCGGCGGTGACACCAACCTGAACGCGATCGCGGCGGCCGTCATCGGCGGCACCAGCCTGTTCGGTGGCCGCGGTTCGGCGTACTCCGCACTGCTCGGCGCGCTGGTGATCATGTCGATCTCCAACGGCCTCGCGCTGCTGAGCCTGGACTCGAGCGTCCGCTACATGGTGACCGCCGGCGTACTGCTGATCGCCGTCACCATCGACTCCCTCAGCCGCCGGAGCCGCCAGGCCCACGGCCGCGCCTGAGCACACCACGGGCCGGGAGGACGGCCCGGTACGACCCTTGTGCGAGCTAACGTCCTGGACGGGCTAGTTGCCTTTGGCATCTAATTTGACCAGGATCGAAAGGCTTGACAGCAGATGAAGTGGAAGGTTATTGCGGCCGGTGTGACCACGGCCGCGCTGGCGGTCGGTGGCGTGCTGGTCGCCAACAGCGCAGGCGCTGCACAGAACACGGCTACGGCCACGTCGTACCGGACCCAGCTGATCGAGATGCGGACCTCGGGCAGTAAGGGGTACTTCTACACGGCGAGCCAGGCCGAATACCTGAGTTCGCAGAAGCTCGGCTTCAAGTTCACCGGCCAGGTACCGGGATACGTCGCGAACACGGCGATCCGCGGGACCGTGCCGGTGTACCGGCTGCGGATGAAGTCGGGATCGTCGTACCTGCTGTCGATCTCCACCGCCGAGCGCATCAAGCTGGCCGCGTCCGGCCAGTGGGTCTACGAGGGCGTCGTCGGCCGGATCCCGGTGGCCGCCGCGTCGGACCGGGTCGCGGTCTACCGGGTCTCGAAGAACGGCCTCGGCTGGCGGGTACTGCGGTCCGCGACGGCGGCCTCGTACGTCAAGGCGGGCTGGCACATGGACGGCTTCATGGGCTACGTCTGGACCCACAAGTAAGCCAACAAGTACGTCAGCCAGCACGCACGAGAAAGCCCCCGTCGCCGTTGACGAGGGCTTTCTCCGTTGGTTACGCGGTGGCGGCGGTCAGGTCGACCTTGGGCTCCGCGAAGTGGCAGGCGGCCGTGTGGCCCGGGGAGGACTGCGGCTTGATCTCCAGCAGGGGCTCCTGGGTCGCGCAGATGTCCTCCGCCTTCCAGCAGCGGGTCCGGAACCGGCAGCCGCTCGGCGGGTCGATCGGCGAAGGTACGTCGCCGACCAGGCGGATCCGCTCCTTCGGCGGCACCCCGCGGATCGTGCCGAGGTCCGGCGCCGCCGACAGCAGCGCCTGCGTGTACGGGTGCTGCGGGGCGTTGTAGATCTGGTCCCGCGAGCCCTGCTCGACGATCTTGCCGAGGTACATCACCGCGACCTCGTCACAGAAGTGCCGGACCACGCCGAGGTCGTGCGCGATGAACACGAACGCGATCCCGAGATCGCGGCGCAGGTCCTCGAGCAGGTTCATCACCTGGGCCTGGATCGACACGTCCAGTGCGGACACCGGCTCGTCGGCGATGATCACCTCGGGCTCCACCGCGAGCGCCCGGGCAATGCCGATGCGCTGCCGCTGGCCGCCGGAGAACTCGTTCGGGTACCGGTTGTGGTGCTCCGGGTTCAGACCGACCCGCTCCAGCAGCTCCTGGACCCGGGCAAGCTCCTTGCCCTTCTTGACCAGGTTGTGCACGCGCAGCGGCGTACTGATGATGTTGCTGACCGTCTGGCGCGGGTTCAGCGAGCTGTACGGGTCCTGGAACACGATCTGCAACTGCCGGCGGAACGGGCGCAGTTCCCGCTCCTTCAGCTGCGCGATGTCGGTGCCCTTGAACAGGATCTGGCCGGCCGTCGGGGTCAGCAGCCGGGTGATCATCCGGCCGGTGGTCGACTTGCCGCAACCGGACTCACCGACCAGACCCAGGCTGCCGCTCTGCTTCAGATCGAAGCTGACGCCGTCGACGGCCTGCACGACCTTCTTGGTCCGGCCGAGACCCGCCGCTTCCTTGATCGGGAAGTGCATCTTCAGGTCGCGGACCTGCAGCAACGTTTCGCTCATATCTCCTCAGTCCCCTCGTCAGCCCAGTCTCGGCGCGACCTCGGCCTCGTAGATCGAGGCCTTGTCGTGCAGGTGACAACGGGAAGTGTGGGCACCGGCGCCGTCCACCGGCAGCAGCTCCGGCAGTTGGGTGGTGCAAAGCTCGCCCTTGACGCGCTCGACGTACGGGCACCGCGCGGCGAACGAACATCCGTCCGGCAGGTTCAGCAGCGACGGCGGCAGGCCCTTGATCGGGCGCAGCCGCTCGCTCGCGGCCGACACGGTCGGGATCGACTCGAGCAGACCCCAGGTGTACGGCATCCGCGGGTTCGCCAGTACGTCGGCGGCGGTGCCGTACTCGACGCAGCGCCCGGCGTACATCACCAGGACGTCGTCGGCCATCTCGGCCACCACGCCGAGGTCGTGCGTGATCAGCACGATCGCGGAGCCGAACTCCTTCTGCAGGTTGTTCAGCAGGTCCAGGATCTGCGCCTGCACGGTCACGTCCAGCGCGGTGGTCGGCTCGTCGGCGATCACCAGCTTCGGGTCGTTGATCAGGCTCATCGCGATCATCGCGCGCTGCCGCATACCGCCGGAGAACTCGTGCGGGTACTGCGCGAAGCGCCGCGGCGGGTTCGGGATGCCGACCAGTTCGAGCATCTCCAGCGCCCGCTTCTTGGCGACGTCCTTGGAGACCTTGTGGTGCACGCGGTACGCCTCGGTCAGCTGGTTGCCGATCGTGTACAGCGGGTGCAGCGAGGACTGCGGGTCCTGGAACACCATCGACACCGCGTCGCCGCGGATCTTCATCAGGTCGTTCTCGGACAGGCCGATGAGTTCGTCACCGCCGAGCCGGATCGACCCGCTGATCCGGGTCCGCTTGCGGTCGTGCAGGCCCATCACGGCCATACTCGACACCGACTTGCCGGAGCCGGACTCGCCGACGATCGCCAGCGTGCGGCCGAGCGGGACCGAGTAGCTCAGCCCGTTCACCGCGCTGACCAGACCGTCGGCGGTCGGGAACTTCACACTCAGGTCCTCGACCACCAGGTACGGCGTCTCGCCGCTGGGGTTGACCAAACCGTCGCGACGCTCACGGGTGGCGACCGACGGGCCACGCTTGGCCGCCGCGGCGGCGGCCGGCGGTGTGGCTGCGCTCTCGGCCATGCTGTCCTTCCGGTCTTCGGGAGCCCTGTCCTGGGGCGCTGGGTTGCTCACGAGAGCCTCACCCGCGGGTCGATCAGGCTGTAGCCGATGTCCACCAGCAGGTTCATCACGACGATGATGACGGAGGCGACCAGCACGGTGCCCATGATCACCGGCAGGTCGTAGCTGTTCAAACTGTCGAGCACGAGGACGCCGAGACCGGGGAGGTCGAAGATCCGTTCGGTGAAGATCGCGCCGCCGAGGCTGCCGGCGACATCCAGACCGAAGATCGTCACGACCGGGATCAACCCGGAGCGCAGCGCGTGCTTGTAGGTGACCACGCGGTCGGACAGGCCTTTGGCCCGCGCGGTACGGATGAAGTCTTCGCTCAGCGTCTCGACCATGGAGCCGCGTGAGTACCGCGCGTACGCGGTGCAGTTGTAGATGCCGAGCACCAGCCAGGGTGTCAGCAGACCGGCTGCCCATTTCGCCGGATTCTCCGAGATCGGTGTCCATTCACCGCGTGGAAGAATCGGATAGAGCACGGTCAGGTAGAGGGCGACCATCAGGGCGACGATGTAGTACGGCACCGAACTGACCACCAGCGTGCTGGTCATCAGTGCCCGGTCGCCCAGGGTCCCGCGTCTCTTCGCCGCCATGGACCCGACGAACACACCTATCGTCAGCACCAGGACGGCGTACCCGAGCACGAGTGAGACCGTCACCGGGAACCGGGTCTTGATCATCTCGGTGACCGGGCGGTCGTTCTTGAACGAGAAGCCGAGACACGGCGCAGCGCAGTGCTGCGTCACGCCCGACGTGGTGAAGTCGCGGCCGGTGAAGATTCCCGCCGTGTACTCCGCGAACTGCTGCACCTTCGGCCGGTCGAGATGCAGGTTCTGCCTGATCTCGTTGTAGCGCTGCTGGGTGCACTGGCGCTCGCCGCAGATCGCACCGGCCGGATCGGTCGGCGCGACGAAGAACAACGCGAAGGTCGCGATGAGCGTTGCCAACACGACACTGAGCGCGCTGACCAGTCGGCGCGCCACGAAATAGAGCACGGGATTGTCTCCTCACCGATCGATGTGGTGCCCGGACGGTGGTCCGGGCACCACATCACCGTTCAATGACTGACTACTACTTCAGAACGGACTTGGATCAGGGCTGCTTCAGGAACATCGAGGTGAACTCGGGCATACCCTGTGTCGGGTCGTTGATCGCGTGCCCGATGTTCTTACCGATCGGCGAGTTGGTCGAGCTGTAGTACAGCGGCAGGACGGGGAGGTACTTCTCCAGGATGTCCTTGTCGACGTTCTTCCATTCCTTCAGCTGCTCGTCCGGCGTCTTGGCCGTGACCGCGTCGATCTCGGCGTCGAGGGCCTTGTCCTGCAGCTGACCGACGCTGTTGCCGAGCGCGATCGCGTCGGACTTGAACAGCACCGGGAACCAGCTGGTGCCGCTCGGCCAGTCGGAGCACCAACCGGTCGGGGTCTTGCCGATGTTGACCGGAGCGTTCTGGTCACCGGTGAACGTACGGATCTTGGCCTTCGGGACGCCGATGGCGCGGACCTTGAAGCCGGCCTTCTCGAACATCTGCTTGCGCAGCTGCGTCGTCTGGGTCGAGATCTTGTCGTCGATCGAGTAGTACCAGCTGAGCTCGAAGTTCGACTTGCCGATCTTCGCCAGCTCGGACTTGACCTCGGCGGCCACCGCGTCGTCCTCGGCACCCTTACCGGTACCGGTCAGACCCGGGAGCTCGTACTTGTCGAAGCCCGGGACAGCCGGCGGCAGGATCGTCGAGGCCGGCGGGTCGTCGGTCGGGTTCAGACCGGCAACCTTGCGCCACGCGTCGTACGGGTGCGCCTTGGCGATCAGCTTGCGGACGTCCAACGGAATCTTCCGGGTGTCCATGGTGTACATGATCGTGCACGGCGACTGACCCTTGACGAGCTGCGACTGGTCCTTGACCTCAGGCAGCAGCGAGACGTCCAGGTTCGAGTAGTTCAGCGCGTCGGCGTCCGGACCGGAGCTGGCCAGCACCTGACGCTGGGCCTTGATCAGGTCCTGGCTGAACTTGAAGTCCCAGCCGTCGACGTACTGGTGCCGCACCGGGTCGGTGTTCGGGTCCCAGCTCGGGTTCTTCGTGAGCTTGAGCTCGGTACCCGGGGTGTAGGACTGGACCTGGTACGGACCGGTCACCATCGGGTGCTGCTCGTAGTTCTTCTGGGTGTCCTTGGCCTGCGGGATCGGCGCGAACATCGGGAACGCGACGTAGTACGGCAGGTCGTCGAACTTCTTCGCCAGGTGAATCACCAGCGTGTTGTCGTCCGGCGTCTCGACACCCTTGTAGTCGGCGCCGTTCGGGCCGTACGGGCCCTTGTACTTGTCGCCGTCCAGGAAGAACTGCAGCTGGTACGTCGGTCCGGCGTCGTACAGGTCGTGCGCGAAGGACCGCTTGATCGCGTACGCGTAGTCGGCAGCCTTGACCGGCGTGCCGTCCTGGTACTTGATGCCCTGCTTCAGCTTGAACGTCCAGGTCAGGCCGTCCGCGGACTTCGTGCCGAGGTCCTCGGCCAGGTCCGGAACCAGGACCGGCTTGTGGTCCGGGCCGTCCAGGCGGTACTGCGTCAGCGCGCGGTAGAACAGCTTGCCGATCTGGTTGCCGTCGACGTAGTAGATGTTCGTCGGGTCGAAGGTGTCCGGCGTCACGTCGCTGAGGACGGTGATCGTGCCGCCCTTCTTCGCTCCGTCGACGTCAGCGGCAGGGCCCTTCGCAGTGGGGTCCGTGGCCTTGACCTGAGCGCCCCCCGTGCTGTTGGTGTCACCTTTGCTACCGCTGTTCGAGGACGGGCTGCCACAGGCCACGGCGGCCAGCATGACCGTCGCCGCAACCGCGGTTATCCGTTTCCACTGCATGGTCGGGTTTCTCCTTTTCTGCCGCTGGGGCAATCGCCGAACTACCGGCGAGTCTTGGGGTCGAAGGCGTCCCGGATCGCGTCTCCGAGCAGCGCGAGAGCGAGCACCAGAGCGGTGATCCCGATCACAGGCAGCCAGAGGTACATCGGGTCGGCCTTGAACCAGTTTGTGGCGACGGAGATCGTCTGACCCCACGAGGGGATCGGTTCGACCAGTCCGACACCGAGGAAGGAAAGTCCAGCCTCCGCGGTCACGTAGGCGGGCAGCGCCAGCGAGGCCGAGATGACGATCGGGGCGACCAGGTTGGGCAGCAGTTCCTTGAACAGGACCTGCCGGGTCGGTACGCCGATCGCCTTGGCGGCGAGCACGAACTCACGCTCGCGCAGCGAAAGCACCTCGCCCCGGATGATCCGGGCCAAGCCTGCCCAGCCGAAGAACGAGAGGCGAAAATCAATACATAGAAGCGGATCGACGCCTGTTCCTGCGGCGTCAGGTTGAACGAACCGCCGCGCATCGACTCGACGATCGGCACCAGCGCGATCGCGAAGAGCAGGTACGGCAGGCTCAGCACGAAGTCGATCAGCCAGGAGATCACGCGGTCGACCCAGCCGCCGAGGAAGCCGGCCAGCAGACCCATCACGACGCCGATCACGGTGCCGACGACGGTGGCCAGGAACGCGATGATCAGCGACGGGCGGGCGCCGAACACCCAGCGGGCGAAGTTGTCCCGGCCGGTCTTCGGCTCGACGCCGAACCAGTGCGAGCCGTTGATCCCGATCGTCGGGTACCCGTACTCGTCGATCAGGTCGGTGTGGAAGGTGCTGTAGTCCTGGCCCTCGAGCTTGGCCAGCAGCGGAGCGAAGATCGCGATCAGGATGAAGAACAATACGATCGACGCGCAGATCACCGCAACCCGGTCCTTGCGCAACCGGTCGAACGCGATCCGGCTCGGCGACTTCCCGTGCGGGGTGGCCGCGGTGCGCACCGGCTCTGCCGACGCCGGGTGGTCCTCGATCCCTACGGTCGAGTCGGGCGACCCAATACTCATTCGCACTCCGTCAGTCAGTCGGCCGGATTTCGGTCCGCAGATCCGGCACTTATCGGTGGATAGCGTGCCGAGCCTTTGCTCTGTGGAGGCTCGCGTCAAATCCCCTTGACAGAGCCGATTCCCCACAACCGCGGGCTAGCCTGCCTGACACTGTGACACCAAACCAGCGGTGCCCGGCACCAGTGCACAAATCGTTACCGGAACGGGTACTGGAACGGAACATTTGCCCCGAATCGTCACTGTTCGCAGTCAATTCTTCGCAAAACGCGTCGGCACAGCACCGACAGTGGCCAATTTGTGCCACGATATTACAGAACGTGACCAAAATGGCCTTACCGGACGTGGACGGTGACGAACGGCGGTTTGACGACGTCGAACAGCTCCTGCCGGCCCCGGATGTCAACCGATACCTGGTCGCCTTCCTTTACCGTCGCGTCCAGCAGTGCCAGCGCGACGCCCTTCTTCAAGGTCGGCGAGAACGTCCCGGACGTGACTTCACCGAGCGCTGTTCCGGATTCGCCCAGAACGGACATATGCGGCCGCGGAATACCCCTGCCGGCCGCCCGGAGACCACGCAGGATCTTCGCCGGTCCGGCCTCCTTCTCCGCGCGCAGAGCCTGGTCGCCCCAGAAGTGCTCCTTCTTCCAGCCGACAGCCCATCCGGAGCGTGCCTGGACGGGCGTGATGTCCGGCGTGATGTCCTGGCCGTGCAGCGGGTATCCCATCTCGGTCCGCAGCGTGTCGCGGGCGCCGAGCCCGGCCGGCACGATGTTGTGCGGCTTCCCGGCCTCCAGCAGTGCGTCGAACACCGCCACAGCGGCAGCGTTCGGTACGACGAGCTCATAGCCGCGCTCGCCCGTATAACCAGTGCGGCACACGACAACCGGCGTACCGCCGAAGTCTGCTGTGGCGAACGCCATGTAGTTCAAAGGCTCCACCGCGTCGTGTCCGGTCGGAAGGCCGATCGCGGCGACGACCTCGTCGCTGTTCGCGCCCTGGATGGCGAGGATCGCGTAGTCGTCGTGGACGTTCGCCACCTCGACGCCGTCGGGGGCATCGGCCTGCAGCAGACGGACGACCTCGGCGGTGTTGGCGGCGTTCGGGATCAGGAACACGTCGTCGTCGGCGTGCAGGTACGCGATCAGGTCGTCGACCACTCCCCCGCGCGCGTTGCAGCACAGTGTGTACTGCGCCTGGCCCGGCGCGATCTTGCCCAGATCGTTGGTCAGGCACGCGTTCACGTACGCCGCGGCGCCCGGGCCCTTCACGGTCGCCTTGCCCAGGTGGCTCACGTCGAAGACGCCGACCGACGTACGGACCGCAGTATGTTCGGCTACCACCCCGCTGTACTCCAGAGGCATCTCCCAGCCGCCGAACTCGGCGAACTTGGCGCCGAGCGCGACATGGCGCTCGTGCAGCGGGGACTTCTTCAAATCGGTCGACTCGGTCATGGAGGGGAAACTACCGGACGCGTAGCATGCTCAGGCAGCTTGCACGTACCGTGACGACCGGCCATCTGCCAGCCGGTCAAGGAGGACTGAGGATTTCGTGACCACCATCACCCTGAGCAAGTCAGATGCCGCTGGCGTCAAGACCGACGCCGTGGTCATCGGCGTGGTCAAACTCGGCGGCGGCGTCACTCTGCCGGCCGGCACCGAGTCGCTGAACGCCGCGTACGGCGGGAAGCTGGTGGAGGTGCTGTCCGGACTCGGCGCCACCGGCAAGGCCGGGGAGGTGACCAAGGTGCCCGGGCCGAAGCCGGGCAAGTCGGCGACGCTGATCGCGGTCGGCCTCGGCGCGGCCCCCGACGGCGCGCTGAAGACCGAGGACCTGCGGACCGCTGCCGGCACCGGTGTGCGCGCGGTGAAGATCTCGCAGTCGGTCGCGCTCGCGCTGCCGACCCCGGACGCGGATTGCGTCCGCGCGGTGGCCGAGGGCGCCTTGATGGGGCGCTACGCCTTCACGGCGTACAAGTCGTCGGACAGCTCTGAAGCGCCGGGCAACCTGACGCTGCTCACCGACCTGGCCCGCAACAAGGACGCCAAGGCCGCGCTCGAGCGCGCCGAGGTGACCGCGGACGCCGTCGCGCAGGTGCGCGACTGGGTCAACACCCCGCCGTCGGACCTGCACCCGGTCGAGTTCGCCGCCGACGCGGTCAAGCTCGGCAAGGAGTACGGCGTCAAGGTCGAGGTGCTCGACGAGAAGGCGCTCGCCAAGGGCGGGTACGGCGGCATCCTCGGCGTCGGCCAGGGCTCGACCAACCCGCCGCGACTGGTCCGGCTTTCGTACACCCCCAAGAAGCCGGTCACTCACCTGGCCTTCGTCGGCAAGGGCATCACGTTCGACTCCGGCGGTCTGTCGCTGAAGACCTCGACCGGCATGGTCAGCATGAAGTCCGACATGGCCGGCGCCGCCGCGGTCATCGGCGCGACGCTCGCCATCGCGCGGCTCGGCCTGCCGGTGCAGGTGACGACGTACGCCGCGATGGCCGAGAACATGCCGTCCGGCTCGGCGGCGCGGCCGTCCGACGTACTGACGATGTACGGCGGCAAGACCGTCGAGGTGCTGAACACCGACGCCGAGGGCCGGCTCGTGCTCGGCGACGCGCTGGTGCGGGCGTCCGAGGACCAGCCCGACCTGATCGTCGACGTGGCGACCCTGACCGGCGCCTGTGTCGTTGCCCTGGGCACCAAGGTGGCCGGCGCGTTCGCGAACACCGACACCGCGCGCGACCGCGTCGTCGACGCCGCGATCGCTGCCGGTGAGTCGATGTGGCCGCTGCCGATCCCGGCCGAGATGCTCGACAAGCTGAAGTCGCACTCGAAGGTCGCGGACCTGGCCAACATCACCGGCGAGGCCTGGGGCGGCGCGCTGGCCGCGGCCGCCTTCCTCGGCGACTTCGTTGCTGAGGGCATCGACTGGGTGCACCTGGATGTGGCCGGCCCGGCGTTCAACGACGGCGGCGCGTCCGGCTACATCCCGAACGGCGGCACGGGTTACGCGGTGCGCACGCTGGTCGAGCTGGCCGCGTCAGCGAGCTGAGTAACGAATCTCCAGCATGGTGCAGCCGGTCTCTGTTCTGTAGGGACCGTGCCGCATGCCCGGCGGCCGGCAGGCGTAGTCGCCGGGCCGGAACGTCTGCTCGAGGGTGAGATCAGTCAGCTCACCCTCGAGCAGGTAGACCTCTTCGACATACTCGTGGCGGATGATTTCCTCACCTGACAAGGTGCCGGGCGCCCAGCGGGCGAGCCTGGTCAGCGTTCCATCGGGGTCGCGGCTCAGCACCCGCTCCGAGATGCCGCCACCGGTGTCGACCCATTTCTGGCCGCCGGTGCTGAAGAACTCCTTCTCGTCCTTCATCTCTCAGTCCGGTCCGCTCCGCTGTGCCGATCCTTCAGGCCAGACCGTTCTTCTTCATCCGGGCGTTGTACTCGCGCATCCGGGGCGGATACCCGACCACGGCCGCGTCGTACGACGGGATGCCGAGCTTGTTGAGGAAGTTGTGGGCCCACTGCACCGACGGGACCCGGCGGCGGGTCCATTCACCGTCGATCGCGACCAGGAGCAGTGTGTATTCCGTGACCGCGGTGCGCGGCTCGACGAATCCCTCGACTCCCTGGCGGGTCTGGACGAACTCCTTCAGGTGCGCCTGGTCCGGAGTTTCCGCCCGGCGCATCGTTCCGGCCTTCTGCCGGCGACCGAACCACTTCATGAGGTAAGTGTCCACTATGTGTGCAAGTCATGGCCGAAATCCTGGATAACGGTTGCGGGCAGTAGCGATCTGCCCGCACCGGTACGGCCCCGGCGTGGATCGGGGCCGGATCGGTGACAAGATTGCGCCGGGCCGGAACCGCGATCCGGGACCGCCTGCCTTGGACCTGACTCACGGAGGAACCTGTGACTGATACCCCGACCGGCACCCCGACCGGCACCGGTACGACGTACGACCTGGTGATTCTCGGCGGCGGCAGCGGTGGCTACGCCGCCGCACTGCGTGCCGCGACGCTCGGTATGTCGGTGGCGCTGGTGGAGAAGGACAAGGTCGGCGGGACCTGTCTGCATCGCGGATGTATCCCGACCAAGGCGCTGCTGCACGCCGCTGAGATCGCCGACTCGGCCCGTGAGGGCGAGCAGTTCGGTGTCCGGACGACGCTCGAGGGTGTCGACATGGGCGGCGTGAACAAGTACAAGGACGGCGTGGTCGACCGGCTCTTCAAGGGCCTGCAAGGGCAGATCAAGGCACGCGGCATCACGGTCGTCGAGGGCGAAGGGCGGCTCACCTCCCCCACCACGGTCCAGGTCGGCGACACGACGTACACGGGTCGCAACGTGATCCTTGCCTCTGGCTCCTACTCTCGTTCGCTGCCGGGGCTGGAGGTCGACGGGCACCGGGTGATCGCGAGCGAGCACGCGCTGACGCTCGACCGCGTCCCGGAGTCGGCCGTCGTGCTGGGCGGTGGCGTGATCGGGGTCGAGTTCGCTTCGGCGTGGACGTCGTTCGGCACTCGCGTGACGATCGTCGAGGCCCTCCCCCGCCTCGTCCCGGCCGAGGACGCGGACTGCTCCAAGACGCTCGAGCGGGCGTTCCGGAAGCGGAAGATCGCCTTCAAGACCGGTACGCGGTTCGAGTCCGTCGCGGTGACGGATTCCGGCGTACAGGTGACGGTCGCGGGCGGTGAGGTGATCGAGGCCGAAGTACTGCTCGTCGCCGTCGGCCGCGGACCGAACACCACGGGCCTCGGGTACGAAGAGGTCGGGGTCGCGCTCGATCGCGGGTTCGTGACCGTCGACTCGACACTGCAGACGAGCGTGCCGGGCGTGTACGCGGTCGGCGACATCGTGCCGGGGCTGCAGCTCGCACACCGCGGGTTCCAGCAGGGCATCTTCGTCGTCGAGCACCTCGCCGGTCTCGCGCCGACGCCGATCGACGAGGCCGGCATCCCGCGGGTGACGTACTCCGAGCCGGAGGTCGCGTCGGTCGGACTGACCGAGGAGCAGGCCCGCACGCAGTACGGCGACGTCGAAATCCTCAACTACAACCTCGGCGGCAACGGCAAGTCGCAGATCCTGAAGACGTCCGGCTTCGTGAAGCTGGTCCGCGCTCGGGACGGCGCGGTCGTGGGCCTGCACATGGTCGGCTCGCGTGTCGGTGAGCTGATCGGCGAGGCGCAGCTGATCTACAACTGGGAGGCGTACCCGGCCGACGTCGCGCCGCTGGTCCACGCCCACCCGACCCAGAACGAGGCCCTCGGCGAAGCGCACCTGGCGCTCGCGGGGAAACCTTTGCACTTCCATGACTGACCCTGCTGGATCGTCCCAGTAGGTTTGAGCTGCTGGAGCGTGACGGGCCCGTGACCCGGATCTCGCCCGCTCCGGCGGCACCGTAGGCTGACACTCGACCGATCAGACGAAGGAGCAACGACCGTCATGCCGACCTCTGTATCCCTGCCGGCCCTCGGGGAGAGCGTCACCGAAGGAACCGTCACCCGCTGGCTCAAGCAGGTCGGCGACACCGTTGCCGTCGATGAGCCCCTGCTGGAGGTCTCGACCGACAAGGTCGACACCGAGATCCCGTCGCCGGTGGCCGGCACCCTGCTCGAGATCAAGGCCGCCGAGGACGAGACCGTCGAGGTCGGCGCCGAACTCGCCGTCATCGGCGACGCGGGCGAAGCCACCTCCGCTCCGGCCGCACCCGCCGAAGCTGCACCCGCCGAATCCGCTCCGGCCGAGGCCGCGCCTGCTGAGGCTGCACCCGCCGAAGCTGCACCTGCCGAGGCTGCACCCGCCGCTGAGCAGCCGGCCGCTCCGGCGCAGGCTGCCCCCGCTCCCGTGCAGGAGCAGCCGGCCGCCGCGCAGGAAGCCGCGGCCGCTGCCCCGTCGGGTGGTTCCGGTGCTGCTTCCGGTACGTCGGTGACGTTGCCCGCGCTCGGCGAGAGCGTCACCGAGGGTACGGTCACCCGCTGGCTCAAGCAGGTCGGTGACGACGTCGCGGTCGACGAGCCCTTGCTCGAGGTCTCCACCGACAAGGTCGACACCGAGATCCCGTCGCCGATCGCCGGCAAGCTCCTCGAGATCAAGGTCGCCGAGGACGAGACCGTCGAGGTCGGCGCAGAGCTGGCAATCGTCGGCTCAGGCGACGCAGCTCCTGCCCAGGCCGCCCCCGCTGCCGCCCCGGCTCCGGCGGCTGCTCCCGCTCCTGCCCCGGCTCCGGCCGCTGCCCCCGCGCCGCAGGCTCCGGCTGCTGCCGCTCCCGCGCCGCAGGCCGCCCCGGCTCCGCAGTCCGCCCCGGCGCAGGCTTCGGCCGCTCCGGCGCCGGCACCCGCGGCTGCTCCGGCGGCAGCTGCTCCGTCGCCGAACGGTGCTGCGACCGACGGTCCGAACTACGTCACTCCCCTGGTCCGCAAGCTGGCCACGGAGCACCAGGTCGACCTCAACGCCGTACAGGGAACTGGTGTCGGTGGCCGGATCCGCAAGCAGGACGTGATCGCAGCCGCCGAGGCCAAGAAGGCTGCCGCCGCAGCCCCGGCCGCTCCGGCTGCTGCTCCGGCCGCGGCGCCCGCGCAGGCTGCGACGATCAGCCCGCTGCGTGGCACGACCGAGAAGATGAGCCGGATCCGCAAGGCGATCGCGGCCCACATGGTCAACTCGCTGAAGGTGTCGGCCCAGCTGACCACAGTCGTCGAGGTCGACGTCACCGAGATCGCCAAGCTGCGCAACGCGAAGAAGGCCGAGTTCGAGGCCCGCGAGGGCACGAAGCTGTCGTTCCTGCCGTTCTTCGCACTCGCCGCGGTCGACGCCCTGAAGCAGTACCCGAAGCTCAACGCGTCGATCGACGAGGAGAAGGGCGAGATCACCTACCACGCTGCCGAGCACCTGGGCATCGCGGTGGATGTCGAGCGCGGCCTGATGGTCCCCGTCGTACACAACGCGGGCGACCTGAACATCGCCGGCCTGGCGAAGAAGATCGCCGACCTCGCCGACCGCACCCGCAACAACAAGGTGCTGCCGGACGAGATGGCTGGCGGCACGTTCACGATCACCAACACCGGTAGCCGGGGCGCGCTGTTCGACACCCCGATCCTGAACCAGCCGCAGGTCGGCATGCTCGGGACCGGTGCCGTGGTGAAGCGGCCGGTCGTCATCACCCACCCGGAGCTCGGTGAGACGATCGCGATCCGGCAGATGGTGTACCTGGCGCTGACCTACGACCACCGTCTGGTCGACGGCGCCGACGCGGCCCGCTACCTGACCGCGGTCAAGAAGCGCCTCGAAGAGGCCCAGTTCGACGTCTGATCCGATCAGCTTCTGATCCGTCAGTGAAGGCGCCGGTGCATTGTCTCCCCGGAGACGGGCACCGGCGCTTTTGTGTACAGCGAACCCGACTGTGTTCGAACCCCAGAAGGAGCAAGCGGGATGAAGTACGTGCTGGCCGGGGCATCCGGCTTCCTCGGCAAGGCCCTGACCCGCGACTTGGTTGCCGACGGCCACCAGGTCCTCCGCCTGGTACGCCGTACTCCGTCCACGCCCGACGAGATCAGCTGGGACCCGGCCGCCGGTGAACTCGACCCCGCGTCCCTCGGCGACCCCGACATCCTGGTCAACCTGGCCGGCGCGAACATCGGCCGCCCGTGGACCCCGACGTACCGCAACACGATCCGCGAGAGCCGCGTCAGTACAACGGCGACTCTGGCGACGGCCGCGTCGCAGCTCGACCGGCATCCGGTCCTGATCACGCAGAGCGGGGTCGGCGGCTACGGGACGGATCTCGGCGACCGCATCCTCACCGAGGACTCCGAACTCGGCGAGGGCTTCCTCTCCGACGTCGTACGCCTCTGGGAAGGCGCGCTCGAGCCCGCCCGTGCGGCAGGCAGCCGGGTCGCCGCACTTCGCACCGGCGTCGTACTCGATCGCAGGGCTCCTGCGTTCCAGCTCCTCTCCCTTCCTTTTCGTGTCGGCCTCGGCGGTCGCCTCGGGTCCGGCCGCCAGTACTTCCCCGTCGTCTCGCTGACCGACTGGATCCGAGCCGTCCGCTTCGTCGCCGAGAACGACACCATCAACGGTCCGGTGAACGTCGCTCTCCCTACCCCGGCCACCAATTCGGAATTCACCGAGGCGCTCGCTACGGCGCTCAACCGACCGGCGTTCGTGCCGGTCCCTGCGTTCTTGATGAAGGCCGCGCTGGGCGAGTTTGCGTGGGAACTCCTGGGAAGCAAGCGAGCCTTGCCAACTCGTCTCCAGTCCGCCGGCTTCCCCTTCCACCACCCGACGGTCACCACCGCCCTCTCTGCTGCGCTCGCCTGACAACCTGCGTCGGTCTTGTTGCTTGGTGTGGGTCAGGCTTGGGTAATGGCCGTGATTCGCCAGGCCTTGGTGGTTGGGTTGGTTGTCAGGGTGATGAGTTTGGTCGTCGGGGTTCCGGGTGGAAGTGGGGTCTTGGCGCCGGCCTGATCGACCGCTTGGCCGGCGGCCAGGTGGTCGGTTGTCTTGAGGGTGACTGTGGTTGGCGTGCGGCGGGCGATTGTGGAGCTGTCGATCTGGACCCGGAGACCTTCCACTCGGATCTGCTGTTCGCGGTAGCTGGACAGGAGCGCATGGTCGGACCGCCAAGGCGTGCTGCCCGGCACGTAGATGCGGTCGAGGGCTTCTAGGTCGAGCGTCCAGAACGCTTGAGCCCGCTGGGCATCGAGCGCCTGCAGAGGCCTCGTCCAGGCAACCGCCTGCGTGGAAGCAGTCCACTCTCCAGCCGTAGGCCGCGCAGAAGCCGCCGTCTGCTCGGGTGTCGCCGAGCGCACGCCACTCGATTGCAGACCCGTCGATTCCAGACCCGTCGGTTGCACGGCAGTCGATTGCCCACCCGGCGATTGCACGGCAGTCGATTGCACGGCAGTCGGTTGCACGGCAGTCGGTTGGGGGCCGGTCGGCCGCGAGCGGATCGGCTGAGACGGCGTTTCAGGCGGCTCCCCGGATTGTGGCCGCGTGGTGGTCTGCTGGGTGGACGGCGGAAGGCCGCAGGTTGGTTGGGCCGGCTGCGACGGTGTGCAGGTTGGGTGCGTGGACCGAGGATGGGCGGGATCTGCTTGGGCGGTCGCGGGTGCGTCCAAGCTCCGCAACAGGACGATCGCGACGACGAGCACGACAACGACACCCAGACCAGCAGCGGCGAGCGTGCCATACGGCGGGCGTCGGACGAGGCGCCGGATGCTCGCGAGGAGGGTGTTGCGTGGCGGGTGTGGGAGGCGTCTGAGTACGCGGCCTCGGCGGGATCGGGTGCGGCGGTTTGGGCGGCTGCGCTTTGACCCTCCTGTCGGGGTTGAGGACGGTTCGGAGTGAGCGGGTGGGGTCGAGGGTGCGGTGGGCGGCTTGGGTGGAGGTGCGGCTAGCTGGCCGCGGGAAAGTGCGATCGGATCGTCGTCGCCGGGAGTCTCATCGGAGGTCTTCGGACGTGGGGCGCTGAGGAGAGCAGACAGATCCGGCCCGGCGGGCGGGGCAGGACGGATGACGTCCGGGTCATCCGGAGCACCAGCAGGCATCGCGGGCAGTTCGCCAGCGGTAGCGGCCGATCCGGTCGAATCAGCTGTCGCGGGGTCGGGGACTGCTAGGTCGATGGGGGTGGGGGCGGCTAGAGATAGGAGGTGGCGGGGCAGGGCGGTGGATGGGGTTTTGGTGAAGAGGGCTGGAGCGAAGACGGTGGGGTCGGCGCCTGCTTGGTGGGACAGCGTGGCTAGGGCTGTTAGGTCGGTGGCTGGTGGGGCGGGGTGGAGGGCTGCGTCGGTCAGGACGGGGCGGCCGTCGGCGTCCAGTAGGACGTTGTGGAGGGTGATGGCGCCGTGGGTCAAGTGGGCGCGGTGGAGGTAGTTGACTGCCTCGGCCAGTGGGGTGAGGAGGGTTACCAACTCGCCGCGCGATAGGGGGCCACGACGGGACAGGAGTGTGGCGAGGCTGCCGGCGGGGACGTACTGGCTGATGAGGATCAGGTCGGTTTCGGTCTCGCGGAACTCCATCAGGCGGGCGATGTGCGGGTGGCGGATGCCGGTCAGCAGGCTCAGGTCTTCACGGAGTCTCCTCAGGTCAGGAACGGCGGTGAGCGGGATCTGTTTGAGCACGGCGTTGCGGCCCGACGTACGGTCCCGCACCTGCCAGACGGTGCCGGCCGGTCCGGAACCGAGCTGTCGGCGCAGGCTGTACCCGGTGAAGTCGGCGAGGTCCATGCCAAAGAGGATGCACCGATCGCGACATCCGCCGTCGGAGTTATCCACAGGCGGGATGCGGTCGCCGGCCCAGCACATCTGGACGCTGCTGTTCAGAACGGGGGGAGGCCCGTGCCGTGGGTTCGGTGGACCTGCTCGGTTCCGGGTCGCTGCAAGCTTGGAGATCCGTGGGGGTACGCAGGCTCGCTGGTGGTGGGGCCCGGAGGGCGTTGGATGAGGGTCGGGTGGTGGGTGACCGGGCCTCGGGGCGGTGGGACCGTTGTGTAGCGGTGGCCTGTGGGGGCGGTCAGGGTGATCGAGCCGTCGGGGTGGTTGGTTGTGGTCCAGCCCCAGTCGGGGGTGTCTTTGATGACGTGGTGGTACTCGCAGTACGGCGCGAGGCCGGACAGGCTGGTACGTCGCGACCGGGCGAAGGGGGTGCCGTGGTCGCGGTCGCATTCGCGGGCGGCTCGGTTGCAGCCCGGCCACGCGCAGGTTGGATGGCGTGCGAGCAGAGTTTCGCTGACCAGGGCGCCGGGGTCGTGGCGGTGGGTGGAGGCTTCGAGCACGGTCCCGTTCGTGGGGTCGGTGAGGAGTCTTCGCCAGGTGCCGTCGGCGGCGATGCGGCGTGCCAGCTCGGCGGGGATGGGGCCGTACCCGGTGAGTTCGCAAGGATCGTCGTCCAAACCCAGCAGGGTGTTGGCGGGGATCAGTACTTCGATGTGCGGGCGGCGCCGGTGCTGGTCTGGTAGGCGGCGGCCGAGCCAGTCGACTCCGTTGTGCAGGACTTGTTCGAACAGGTCTGCGGCGACATCGGCCCGGCGCTGTTCAGCAGTCCGCTCGTCACGCGAACGGTTCTCAGGGGCAGCGTCAGCGTCGTCGGCGGCGGCGTCACCGTTGGCGGCATCGGCGGCGGCCTCAGCGGCGTCGGCGTCACCGTTGGCGGCATCGGCGGCGGCCTCAGCGGCGGCGCCGTTGGCGTCCGTGGCGGTGGGGCTGGCCGGCGGGTGCTGGGTGGTGGGCCCGGCTAATGGGGTTGGGGCCGGCGGGGCGGGGCGTTTGGCTAGGTTGGCGAGGGCTTGGACGACGACCCACATTTGCTGGATCTTGTCGGCGGTGTGGACGACCCAGAGGCCGGCCATGCCGTCGGAGAGGGGGAAGATCTTGCAGGTGCGGTTGTGGACGGCTTCGCGATGACTGGCGGCCTCGGTGGCGGCGGCGTGTTTGGCGACCTGCTTGCGCAAGGATCGGCGGAGGTTGGCGTGGGTTTGGGAGTGGGCGTTGCGCAGTACGTGGGACTCGACTGCTTGGGCGGCTGAGTCCGGCAGGGAGCGGGTGGACTCGGAGACCGAGAGGGCCTTGGACCAGGTAAGTGCCCCGGTTTTCAGGGCTGTGTGGGTTGCGGTCAACGGACCGGTCAGGTGTAGCGCGGTGTCGATGTGGCGCCCGGCGGTGTCTGTGGTCAGGTGCAGGGCGGCGGCGATCTCGGCGGCCCAGGAGCGTTCAGGGTCGATCGGCCGGCCCGAGTTGTCGATCTGGCTGGGCCGTGGCTGCTCGGCGTGCTGGGCCTTGCGCTGGCGGTAGAAGGATGCCATCGCGGCGAGCTTGATGGACTCGGCCCACGATGACATTCGGCTGGCGGCCTTCATCAGCTCGATCAACGCGATCGGTGATTCGTACTGCGGGCGGACGGGTTCCAGCGCCGCGGCCAGTGCGGCACCTGGCGGCAGGAAGACCCAGTCCGGTGCGTCGCGGCGCAGCATAGCCCGCTCCGCCTCATCCTGATCGACACCGGCCCACAGCTCCCATTCGAGGGCGTCGACGGCTGACATCGGCGGGAGGTCGTCGTAGAAGTCGTCCTCGCACAGGAACCTCGGTTCGCCCTCGGCGTCCGGATCGTCCGGTGGAATGAGCACGCCGGCGGCCTCCATCGATGCCAGATCGGCTGCCATTCCTCTGTCGAAACGATCGGCCAGCTCGGCGTTGAAGGACGCCGGCCGATCGTCGTCGAAGTACTCCGGCCACTCAGTCGACACCATGGCCGGTGACGTAGCCATGCTGGTGGGCCCCGTGAGGGTGCGTTCTCCGGGTGGCTGGGGTGACACCTGCGTGGTCGCCATGCGATAACATTAGAACATGTGTTCGATTAAGCCAAATCGGTGTCGAGGGGCTTCGGCGGGGCGATGCTGAGGGGCGCTTACACTCGGTCGGGTGAGGGTTATCAAGTATGTAGAAGCGGGCTTCGGAGCCGACGCGGTGGACTACGAGACCGCGTGGGCGGAGCAGCGGCGGTTTCATGCGGAGGTTGCCGAGGGCACCGGGTCGGACAGGGTGATCCTGCTCGAGCACCCGCCGGTGTACACGGCCGGCAAGCGGACCGAGCCGCAGGAGCGGCCGTTCGACGGTACGCCGGTCGTCGACGTGGACCGTGGCGGGAAGATCACGTGGCACGGGCCGGGACAGCTGGTGGGCTACCCGATCGTCAAGCTCGCCTCACATGTGTACGTCGTGGACTACGTGCGGCGGCTCGAGGAGGCCCTGATCGCAGTCTGCGCGGACTTCGGGGTGAAGACCGGGCGGGTCAAGGGGCGTAGCGGTGTCTGGGTCGCAGCCGACGAGCGTGGTCGGGAGCGGAAGATCGCGGCGATCGGGATCCGGGTCGCTCAGGGCGTGACGATGCACGGGTTCGCATTGAACTGCAACAACGATCTGGCCTGGTTCGACCGGATCGTGCCGTGCGGGATCTCGGACGCCGACGTGACGACCCTGTCGAACGAGCTCGGCCGCGAGGTGGCGGTGACAGAGGTGCTGGATTCGGTCCGTCGGCACCTCGATGAACTCCTCGCCTGGGAAGAGTACGAGCGCAGCCCGGACATCGAGCACGCAGACGAGGGTCCGACAGCGATCACCTACGGGCTAACGGTCTGAGTCTCCGCTAGCTAGACCCACCTCGGTTCGCCAGGTGGTGTGCAAGTCCTGGAGACGGGCGACAACCTCCGGACGCCCGGCGTACTGGTTGGTCTGTTCGGCTATGTCGGTGGACAGGTCCGTCAGGGACCAGCCGTTGCCCATGGGTGCGTGTTCGTAGCTCTTCAGGTGCTGAGTGTTGGTGTCGTCGGCGACCCAGCTGAGTTTCCAGGAGCCTGAGCGGACAGCCCATTGGAAGCCGCAGTCCCAGTGGAGGGTGTCGTGGGCTGTGGATGACGTGCCGGCCAGGGCAGGGAGGATGTCCAGGCCGTCCGTTTCGCTGACGGTCGCGCCGGCTGCGCTGGCCAGCGTGGGCACCAGGTCCATGCTGCTGACCAGAGCGTCGGTACTGCGGCCCGCGGGCAGCTGAGCCGGCCAGCGCCAGATCATCGGGATGCGGATTCCGCCGTCCCAGAGCGTGTACTTCGTGCCCCGCAGCGGGGCGTTGTCGCCGAAGTTGCAGGTCGATCCGCCGTTGTCGGTGAGATAAACGATGATGGTGTTCTCGTCGGCCGCGTCGAGGAGGCGACCGATCTCCGCGTCCATCAGCTCGAGCTGGGCGAGATAGTATTCGCGTCCATGCGGGAGGTTCGGCACGATCACGTCGTCGTACCACTCCATGAAGGAGCCGTCCGTGTCTGGCGACCAGTCCCTGAACGCAGGCAGGCCGCGCGCCTCCAGCTCGGACTCCGGCAGTTGCCAGCAGAAGTTGTGTACTGCGTTGAACGCGACCATGCAGAAGTACGGGCGCTCGTCCGCAGTACTCATGAAATCGGCTGCTCGTCGACCGAACTCGGCCGTCAGGAAGCCCTCGTGTTCAACAGGGGTGTCGCCCGACAGCAGCGGTTGCACAGCCATGTGGTGTGCCGCCGGCTGCCCGTACGACGTCATTGCGTCTTCCGAGTGGTGCAGGTAGTTCAGGCGCCCGGAGGACTGGCCTGCCAAGCCGTAGAGCGTTTCCTCGAAGCCGTGGTGCGGTGGGCAGGCCCTGTCCCCCACGTCCTCCTTGCCGTAGTGCACCTTGCCGAAATACCCCGTGCGATAACCCTGGTTCTGCAGGATCTCCGCCAGGCTCGGTACGTCGTCCGGCGGGAAGGAGGCCGAGTCGAACCATTGGCCGCCCCACCGCTGCTGGTACAGCCCCGAGATGATCGCGGCGCGGGACGGGCTGCAGATCGGCGCCGTCACGTACGCGTCTGTGCAGGTCACGCCCTCCGCGGCGAGGCGGTCCAAGGACGGGGTGTGTACGTCGGCGTGCAGTCCGAGACCACCGCGGTCGGCGTACCCGTGGTCGTCGGAAACGATCAGCAGAATGTTCGGAGCAGGCACCACACTCATCCTCTCGAGGTCGAAGCAGTCAGGCGCTCGGCCTGATCTGTCTTCGCGCGTAGATCGGTCGCATCGGGGTCCAGCAGCAATCTCAGCTCTGCGTCCAGGCGTTGCACCAGAGGTGTGTCGGCTGACAGGTCGTTCAGCTCCAGTGGGTCGTCGTCGAGGTTGAAGACCTGCGGCGGGTTGGCGGGGCCGTAGTAGCAGTACTTCCAGGGGCCGGACTTGAGCATGAAGCCGCCGTCGAGCATGCCTTGGGCGTGGTACTCCGAGAGCACGGGGCGATCCATTGGGTCGAGCAACGAATGGCCTGGCAGAGCCGAGTCGGATGCCAGCCCAGCACTGTCTCTGAGCGTTGGCAGTAGGTCGACGAGGCTGACGTGGGCATCGGTGCGGGCAGGCGACCGGGCCGGGTGGCGGAGCAGGAGAGGGATGCGAACTGCGGGCTCGTAGAAGCACTGCTTCTGCCAGATGCCGTGGCGACCGGCCATTTCGCCGTGGTCGCTGGTGTAGATGACCACGGTGTCGTCCGGGATCGCGTCGAGCAGTCGGCCGATCTGGTGGTCGAGGTGACTGATCAATGCCCAGTAGCAGACCGTTGCCTCGCGGATCTGCTCCTCTGTCAGCGGTTCGTCGTTGCGGAAGCCGTGGCGCAGCAACGAGATCACTGGGTGCTGCTCGTCGGCGACAGAGGGCAGTTCGACATCGGCGGCGTCGTACAGCGCGCGGAACTCCGGTGGGGCGACCAACGGGAAGTGCGGGTGCATGTACCCGACGTACAGCAGGAACGGGTCCTCGCCAGGGGCACGCAGGAAGTCCACTGCTGCGTCGGTTGCGGCTCCGTCGTGCTGCGTGTGGACGTGGTCGCCTGCGCCCTGTTCGGTGACGTGTGAGTTGGACGGACGTCGCCAGTCCGGCGTACGGCGGGGTGGGCGGCCGCTGTGGTCCAGCCAGAAGTCCAGGTCGTCTGTGAGGCGCTTGTCGAAGCCCAGCAGGCGGTCTGGTCCGTTGAAGTGCGTGCGTCCGGCGATGAGCGAGGTGTAACCGGCCTCGCGCAGATGGTGACCCCAGGTGCGGTACGTCGGGCCGGGGATCACGCCGTTGTCCCAGGCCCCGATCTGGTGCACGTACTGCCCTGACATCATCGAGAGCCGGGAGGGGACGCACATCGGGCTGTTCGTGTAGGCGCGGTCGAACGAAACGCCCTGTGCGGCCAGGCGGTCCAGATGCGGCGTCTGTACGTGCGGATGGCCGGCCCACCCGGCTGCGGCGGCGGTGTGCTCGTCGGACAGGACTACGAGGATGTTCGGAGGACGGTCCACGTGGACAGCCTAGGCAAACGATTGCCGGTGCGCTTGGGGCGGATGTGTCTGGTGTGGCGTACCGAAGTGTCTGCACGGCGTGACGGCTGATCGTCGCTACCTTGGGGTTGTGGCCAAATTTCTTGGGTTCTTGCTCGGCGTAGCCGTTGCTCTGGCCGGACCGGCCGTTTTCGGAGTACTCGCGGCCCCGGGTGGTATCGAGCTGAATGCGAAGGAGCTGGCGCTTGCCTTCGGCATCGGCGCGCTGGTCTTCTGGGCCGTGGTGTCGTACTTCTCCGGCGCCGGCGCGCTCGGGGCGTTCCTCGCCTTCGGCACGATGATCTACTGCTGGCTCTGGATCCCGAACCGGACCACGAACTTCCTGAACGACGTCCCCGGCGTCACCAACGGGATGATCGACGGGTCGAAGCAGTACACGCTGAACGGCGTCGTACCGATCCTCGCGGTGATCTCGCTGGTGTACGCGATCCAGCTGATTGTTCGCAGTGTGCAGCGGCGTCGGCGCGAGCGGGCCGAGGACGAGCGGCTGCAGCGCGAGCAGGAGGCGGCACAGGCGCAGCAGGAGGCGGATGTCGCGGCGGTGTACCCGGTTGCCGGGAGCACCTATGCCGAGCCGGTCGCGTACGAGAGCCACACGCGGTACGACGATCTGTTCGACGAGCCGGAGCCGGTGCGGCCGCGGAACCAGGCGGACGAGCAGACGCGGCAGTTCCCGGTCGGTGCTGAGTTCGAGCAGACGCGGCAGTTCCCGGAGGCTGATGCTCGGGGCAACTACGTCGGTGACGAGACCGTCGCCGCCGCCCCGGTGCAGGAAGACGAGTCAGCCACCGCCGAGGCGCAGGTTGAAGAGCAGGAAGCTCCTGCGCAGGAAGGGCCCGTAGCGGAGGAGACTCAGGCGATGCCGGTCTCGCAGTCCGAGTCGGATGAGGTCGAGACGCCGGAGCCCAAGCCCGAAGAGACGACTCCCTCCGCGGAGATCAAGCCTGCCGAGGAGAGCGCGCCGGAGGCCAAGGACGCCGAGCCGGTCGAGGAGACGCAGGCGATGCCTGTCGAGGAGACTCAGCCGGTTCCGGTCGCGCAGCCCAAGCCAGCGGAGGCGAGCGCGCCGGAGGCCAAGGATGCCAAGCCGGTCGAGCAGCCCAAGTCGCCGGCCCAGGTCGAGCAGCCGAAGCCGGAGCCCCAGGCGGAGAAGCGCGTGGCTCCTAAGGAGCAGGTGGGGTCGCAGTACCGGGAGCGGATGGAGGACCCCGAGGACACCGGGGAGTTTCACCTGGCGTTCGAGAACCCGGTGGTCAAGCCCGCCTAGTGCTCAGGCGACATGCATGCGCTGGTGGGCGCCTCGGCGGGCGTGTTCGGTGATTGCCTCGTCGTAGGCGGCGCTGGCCATGCCGAGGACGTCGCCGGCCATCTGGGCGCGCGGTGACTCCGTGCTCCACGCGAGCACCAGCTTCCGGTGGATCGGATCGCCCACCAGCGTGCGCGTCGTGACGTCCGACGACAACATCCGGTACGACGTGGGCGAGATCAGCGCCACGCCCTGACCGCTCGTCACGAAGCCCATCAGGACCGAGGTGTCCACCGAGTGGTGCTCGACCTTCGGCTGGAATCCGGCCGCCTCGCACGCCGCGCGGAACAGCACGTGGAACCCGCTGTCGTCCGGCGGCTCCCCGATCCATTCCTCGTCCGACAACAACGCCAGCTCGACCTCGCCGCGTGTCCGGGTCGACTCCGCGACCGGGTGATCGGCCGAGAGAGCGACGTACGCCGACTCCGACTCGACGACCGTGGTGGATTCGACACCGGAAGGCAGCCGCAGCTCGAACCCCGGGAACTCACGGAGCAGCGCAAAATCCAGCCGCCCGCTCTCCAGCTGCTGCAACAGCACGCTGGTGGACCACTCGACCTCGATGCTGACCTGCTCGATCTCCCCGTGCGAGCGAAGCCGGGACGCGATCCCGGACATCGGCGCGGTCGGGAATCCACCGAGCCGTACTGCGGACGACTCGACCGCCGTCATCGCGGACACCGTCGCGGACAGGTGGTCGACGTCGACCAGGATGGCTCGCGCGCGATCCACGGCGTACCGGCCAAGAGGCGTGGGCGTGACCCCGGTGCGGGAGCGCTCGAACAGCTCCCCGCCGAACGCGGCCTCGATCCGCTTCAGCTGCGCGGTCAGGCTCGGTTGGCTGACCTTGAGCCAGCGGGCGGCCCGTCCGACGGACCCCGCTTCTGCCACCAGGACCACCACCCGCAGGTGGCGCAGCTCGACGTTCATGCGTTGTGACCGTAGTCCAGGTGTAGGCACAGCACACAGGTACCCTACATTGCGGTTTCGTCACAGCCAGGCCCGGAGCTGTAACGCCGGGCCTGGCTGTAACGATGTGCTACGAAGTTTCGAGGGCAAGGGCCTCGCGGTAACCGAGCCGGCGGCCCGTCTGCAGCAACGTCCGCTCGTACAGGCGCGCGCCCAGCCGGACGATCAGCACGGTCGCGCCGAGCAGCAGCGCGATCGCGACCAGCGGCTGCCAGATCGGCACGTCCTCGGTCAGCATCCGGCCCGGCATCGACATCGACGACGCGATCGGGACGAACGACGCCACCGTCTTGGCCGACGACCCCGCGAAGACCGAGAAGAAGAACGGGATCATCAGGATCATCTGCCCCGGCAGCGTGGTCGACCCGAGGTCCTCCTGCCGCGTGGCCAGCGAACCCGCGACCGCCCACAGCCCGGCCAGCGCCACGAATCCGAGGACGAAGAACACGACGAACCACCCGGCCACCGGCGCGACCACCTCGAGGATGTCGGCCTGATCAGTGGCCAGCAGCCCGATCAGCGACGCGGCCGCGATCACCACGATCTGCGACAGCGCCAGGACGGTGTTGCCGAGCACCTTGCCCCACAGCAGCGACCGGATCGGCACCGCCGCGGCCAGGATCTCGACGACCCGGCTCTCCTTCTCCTGTACGACGCTCTGCGCGATCATCATGCCGAACCCGAGCGCGGTCATGTAGAACACCAGCGCGAGCCCGATGTTGACGAACTGCGAGACGAGGTCCGGCAAGGGACCGGGTTTCAGCAGCTGTACGTCGACCTTCGTACCGGAGTGCAGCTGCGCCGGAGTCAGGCCCGCCTTGGAGGCGTTCGTCTCCATGCCGACGGTCGCAGCCGCCTCGCGCAGCGCGCTCTCGATGCCCGAGTCGACGTGGTCCTTCCCGACGACGGTGTAGCCACCGGCCGCCGGTAGCAGGGCTGCTTTTGCATCTCCATCGGAGACGAGCTTTTCCGCGGCCGGTCGGTCGCTGGCGCGGACCAGTTCATAGCCGTCGCCGCCCGCTGTCGTCGATGCTTGCTGGACGACTTTGGCGCCCCCGTCGTCGATCACCGCGATCTTGTCCGCCCCGCCCTTGCCCGCGAGGATCGCCGGCAGGATCACCGCGACCATCACGATGAACAGCATCACCAGGGTCGAGCCGATGAAGGTCTTGTCCCGGAGCTTGGTGCTGATCTCGCGCTCGGCGATCAGCGCCCACGGCCTGTCCAACACGTTCATCGGGTCGCCTCCCGGAAGACGTCGCTGAGCGCCACCCGCTCCGGCCCGAACTGCCGGACCGGTCCGCGGCTGAGCGCCTCTTGAAGGATCTTCTGCTCGACAGCCCCGTCCAGTACGTCGAACAGCGCCGTACCACCGGCCACATCGCGTACTTCGATGCCCCGGACGTCGCGCAGCCAGCCCGCGTCGCCGTCCACCACGAGCCGGTACGTCGTCGACGAGCCGGCCGACAGATCCGCGACCGAACCGGCGGCGACCACCTTGCCGCGGGACAGTACGACGAGGTCGTCGCACAGCCGCTCGACCAGGTCGAGCTGATGACTCGAGAACAGCACCGGCACCTCGGCCGTGACCTCCTCGCGGAGCAGGTCCACCATCGCGTCGACCGCGAGCGGGTCGAGGCCGCTGAACGGCTCGTCGAGCACCAGCGCGATCGGTTCGTGCACCAGCGCGGCCGCGATCTGTACCCGCTGCTGGTTGCCCAGCGACAGCGTCTCGAGCGCGTCGGTCGCCCGCTCAGCGAGCCCGAGCCGTTCGAGCAGCTTGTCGGTCCGTTCCAAGGCGCGGTCCGGCGAGAGCCCGTGCAGCCGGCCGAAGAACACCAGCTGGTCGCGGATCTTCATCTTCGGGTACAGCCCGCGCTCTTCGGGCATGTACCCGACGTCGCGCCGTACCTCCTGGGTCAGCAGCTCGCCGTTCCAGCGCACCTCGCCGGCGTTCGCGGCCAGGACGCCGAGGATGATCCGCATCGTCGTCGTCTTACCGGCACCGTTGGCCCCGACGAATCCGGTCATCCGTCCAGGTACGACGTCAAAGGTCACGTCGTCCAGCGCCAGATGATCACCGAACCGCCGGGTGAGCCCAGCCACCCTCAGCATGTGTCACCGTTCCCGTTCAGGTCAGCCCCCGGTCGGGCGTGCACCCGACACTGACAAACCTAGTGAGGACATGCCTCCCGGTACGTCGCCCGCGAGGGTGATCGCGCACGTCACCCGCTAGGCGGAGGTGTCATCCCCGGGGGTGACCAGACCGCACTCGTAGGCGAAGACGACGGCCTGGACGCGGTCGCGCAGGCCGAGCTTGAGAAGGACGCGGGAGACGTGGGTCTTGACGGTGGCCTCGCCGACGAAGAGCTGGGTGGCGATCTCGGTGTTGGTGAGGCCGCGGGCGATCAGGCCGAGGACCTCGCGCTCGCGCTCGGTGAGCTCGGCGAGGAGGTCCGGGCGATACACGCGCTCGCCGCCGCCGGTGAACCGCTTGATGACCCGTCGGGTCACCTCGGGCGCTAGCAGCGCGTGACCCGAGTGGACGATCTGGATCGCCTCCACCAAATCCTCGGGCGCGGTGTTCTTCAGCAGGAAGCCGCTCGCACCGGCTCCGAGCGACTCGAAGAGGTAGTCGTCGCGGTCGAAGGTCGTGAGGATGACCACCTTCCCGGCGTCCTCCGAGACGATCCGCTGGGTCGCGGTGATGCCGTCCATACCGGGCATCTGGACATCCATCAGTACGACGTCGGGCCGCAGCGCCAGCGCCAGCTCGATCGCCTTCTCGCCGTCGGACGCCTCACCGACGACCTCGATATCCGACTCGACCGACAGGATCATCCGGAACCCGGCGCGGACCAGATCCTGGTCATCCACCAGCAGGACCCGCATCGGGTCGTCAGTCATCGAGCCCTCCAGCCACCGGTTGGTCCAGCATCGGGTGATCCAGCGGGATGCGGACCCGGACCCGGAATCCTCCCACGGGCCGGGGGCCGATCTCGCTCTCACCGCCGAGCAGGCCGACGCGTTCCCGGATCCCGACATGGCCGAGCCGGCTGCCGACCGGCGCGTGCTTGGGGCGGCCGTCGTCGAGCACTTCGAGCTCGACTGTGTCACCGAGATAACGCAGCGTGAGATGCGCACTGCGCGCCGTCGAATGCTTCCGGACGTTCGCGAGCGCCTCCTGGGCGATCCGGTACACCGACACGGACACGGTCTTCGGCAGCTCGGCCGGTGCACCGATCTGGTGGAAACCGACCTCGAGACCCTGGCCGTTCACCTCCGAGATCAGCGCGGGCAGCCTGTCGGCGCCTGCCTGCGGCGCCTTCGGGTCCGGCGCCGTGACGTCGATGTCGGGATCCGCCGCGCGGAGCATGCCGAGCAGCTGCCGCATCTCGTTCACGGCGCTCCGGCTGGACTCCTCGATCACGTTCAGCGCGTTCTTCGCGGCGTCCGGGTCGGCGTCCATCACCCGCCGGGCTCCCCCGGCCTGGACGCCGATGCTGCTGATGTGGTGCGCGACGACGTCGTGCAGCTCCCGGGAGATCCGCAGCCGCTCGTCGATCACCGCACGCCGCGAGTTCGCCTCCTGCTGCGCGGCCAGCTCGGTCGCCTGCTGCTCCAGCTCGGCGCGCTGCCGGGCGGTCCCCCACGCCGTACGGCCCCAGAAGTACGCGCCGAAGAAATAGAGGACGTTCAACGCGACGGCCAGGACCACGTTCGAGACGTACGGCGAGAACAGCGCGTGGTTCGGCCCTTCGATCGCGTTGTTCTGCAGCGCCTTGACGAAGTTGAGCGTCAGCCAGCCGAACATCACCAGGAACACGACCGCCACCGCGGCCTTCATCAGCCGCCGGTCGCGGGACCAAGCCACCGCGGCGTACACCGCCATGAACATCGTCGCCTGGGTGACGAGGTTGCCGCCGAACGCGAACAGCGCCCGCTCGCCGTTCACCACGAACAGCACCGCGACCACCAGCAGCACCGGGATCGGCCACCGCCGCCGGAAGCACATCGGCATGGCGATCGCCGCGCTCAGCACGTACGGCTCGACGCCGCCGATACCGAGGTTGACGTGCGTCGGCGAGCCGCCGCGGGCGAGCTCGGTGCCGAGCAGGGACGCCAGGGCCATCCCGAGCCCCAGGAGTACGTCGTACCGCTGCTCGCGAGCCGTCGGCGCGGGCCGGGTCCATGTACTCGGGGACATAGCTCATCAGCCTAGGGCCTGATGACGCCTGTCGGCCGCCGCGTACTCTTAGGGGCGTGACCATCGCCCCAGAAGGACGGAAACTGCTCAGGCTCGAGGTGCGCAACGCGGAGACCCCGATCGAGCGCAAACCCGAGTGGATCAAGACCCGCGCCAAGATGGGCCCGGAGTACCAGGCGCTGCAGAAGCTCGTGAAATCCGAGGGACTGCACACGGTGTGCCAGGAAGCCGGCTGCCCGAACATCTTCGAGTGCTGGGAGGACCGCGAGGCGACCTTCCTCATCGGCGGTGACCAGTGCACGCGGCGCTGTGACTTCTGCCAGATCGACACCGGCAAGCCCGAGGAGCTGGACCGCGACGAGCCGCGCCGCGTGGCCGAGTCGGTCCGGACCATGGGCCTGCGCTACGCGACCGTGACCGGCGTCGCCCGCGACGACCTGGACGACGGCGGCGCCTGGCTGTACGCCGAGACGATCCGCCAGATCCACGAGCTCAACCCGGGCACCGGTGTCGAGATGCTCGCGCCGGACTTCAACGCCGTACCCGAGCAGCTGGCCGAGGTGTTCTCCTCCCGGCCCGAGGTGTTCGCGCACAACGTCGAGACCGTGCCGCGGATCTTCCGCCGGATCCGGCCCGGCTTCCGCTACGAGCGCTCGCTGGACGTCATCACCCAGGCCCGCGACTACGGCCTGGTCACCAAGTCGAACCTGATCCTCGGCATGGGCGAGACCCGCGACGAGGTCAGCCAGGCACTGAAGGACCTGCACGCGGCGGGCTGCGAGATCATCACGATCACGCAGTACCTGCGTCCCTCGGTGCGGCACCACCCGGTCGAGCGCTGGGTCAAGCCCGAGGAGTTCGTCGAGCTGGACGCCGAGGCGCAGGAGATCGGTTTCGCCGGAGTCATGTCCGGGCCGCTTGTGCGTTCGTCGTACCGGGCCGGTCGGCTGTACCGTCAGGCCGTTGAGTCACGTATGAAGAACCAGGACAGGTAGACATGGCCAAGAACGACGCGCCCGAAGAGAAGACCAGCCGGCTCAAGCAGATCGTCTCGGCGTACAAGCTGACCCAGAAGTCCGACCCGACGGTCGGGCTGGTGCTCGCCGGGATCTTCCTCGGCATCGTCGGGCTGGCCGTGCTCGGCGGTTTCCTGGTCGGCCCGCTGCTGATCTGGATCCCGCTCGGTGTCGCGCTCGGCTTCCTGGCCGCGACGCTGGTGTTCGGCCGCAAGGTCGAGAAGGCGGCGTACAGCCAGATCGAGGGGCAGGCCGGTGCGGCCGCGTCCGCGCTGCAGACGCTGCGCCGCGGCTGGAACGTGACGCCCGCGATCGCGGTCACCAAGAACGCCGACATCGTCCACCGCGTGGTCGGGCGGCCGGGCATCGTCCTGGTCGGCGAGGGTCAGGCGAGCCGGGTGAAGAACCTGCTGACGGCCGAGGCCAAGAAGCACAACCGGGTCGCCGGCGGCGCGCCGGTGACGCAGGTCATCGCCGGTCAGGGCGAGGGCGAGATCGACATCCGCAAGCTGACCAAGTACGTCATGAAGCTGCCGGCGGTGATGCAGCCGTCGGAGATCACCGATCTGCTGCAGCGGCTGAAGGCGCTCGACGCGGTTCGCCCGCAGGTGCCGATGCCGAAGGGGCCGGTGCCGAGCAGCCTGAAGGGCGCCCGCCAGGCGATGCGGGGACGGTAACCAAGCGGCATGCTCGACAGTTGATCTGTTCAGACATGCGCCGTGGGGAGGCTGGGAGCCCTTAGGGTGCGACCAGGACGGATTACAGGGGAACAGCTGACATGACGGATCTGATGCCGCCAGTGCGCCGACGTGTGCACCAACCGGTGGCCGAGACGTGGCCGACGTTGGCGCGGCCACGCTCGAATCCGGTCCGGAGGTACGGCGCGGCGACGGCGATCAAGCTGATCGCCAAGGATCTTCCCGCCACGATCCACCTCGACAGCAACCGCTCGTACGGTCTCGGCGGGCCCGCGATGCGGGTGCACCGGACGTTGCCGTTCCTGGACCGGCTCGGGCACGACGCCGGGTCCGGGTTCGGCGAGGCGTTCCTGGCCGGCGACTGGGACCCTGAGCCCGGCACCGACCTGGCCGACCTGCTGGTCCCGTTCGCGGAGCGGTTCAGCAACGACGAGACCCGGCACCTGCTGCCGAAGTGGGCGCAGTCGCTGCGCTGGCTCGTCACCCGCTCCCAGCCGGGTGACCAGGAGAACGACCGGGCCGGCGCGCGCGAGAACATCAGCCGCCACTACGACCTGAGCAACGCGATGTTCAGCGAGTTCCTCGATCCGACCTTGACCTACTCTGCGGCGTACTTCGGTGACACTGCTCACAGCGACCTGGCCACGGCGTCGTACGACGAGCTGACCGCCGCCCAGTTGCGCAAGCTCGACTCGATCCTCGATGCGGCCGGGATTCAGTCCGGGTCGCGCGTGCTCGACATCGGGTGCGGCTGGGCGAGTCTCGCGATCCGGGCGGCCCAGCGGGGCGCGTGGGTGACGGCGATCACGATCGCTTCGCAGCAGGCGTTGCTGGCGCAGCGCAAGATCGCGGATGCGGGCGTCGGCGACCGGGTGCAGGTCGCGTTGCGGGACTACCGCGACCAGATCGGCGAGTTCGACGCCGTACTGAGCGTGGAGATGATCGAGGCGGTCGGCGAGAAGTACTGGCCCGTGTACTTCGAGGCGATCGAGCGGCGGCTCGCGCCGGGCGGCGTCGGCGTCGTACAGGCGATCGTGATGCCGCACGAGCGGATGCTCGCGACCCGGAACACGTTCACCTGGGTGCAGAAGTACATCTTCCCGGGCGGCCTGATCCCGTCGATCAAGGTGATCGAGGACGTCACCGCACAGCACACCGGGCTGCGCGCGGACGTCGTACGGCACCTGGGCGCGGACTACGCACGCACGCTGCGAGTCTGGCGGAACCGCTTCATCGAGCGCTGGCCGGAGATCTCCGCGCTCGGCTTCGACGACACGTTCGGGCGGATGTGGGAGTTCTACCTCGCGTACTCCGAGGCCGGCTTCCGCACCGGTTACCTCGACGACGTACAACTGCGGCTCACGCGCCGCTGACTTGTCCCCGGTTCAGCGCCGTACGACGACCGTCTTCGCGGCGAGATCGTGCAGGCCGCGGTGGTCACGGTCGAAGATCACCGCCGGGATCAGCAGGCAGATCAGGAACGACCTGATCACTCCCCCGAGCAGCCCGACCTGCGGGACCTCCTTGTTCTTCAGGTTGAGGACGCGCAGCCCGAAGAGCCGGTGACCGATTGTGCCGCCGGCCAGGCCGGTGAGGATCGCGGTCACCAGGAAGAAGATCGCCAGGTGTGACGTGTTGTAGTCGTTGCCGCCTCCCCACATCGGCTTACCGACCACGACCGACGCGATCAGCCCGGCGATGAGCCAGTCCACCAGCAGGGCCAGCAGACGGCGGCCCCAGCCCGCCACTGAGCCCGCGCCCTCCTCGGGCAGACCCAGCCGGCTCCCCGGAAAACGGAATTCTTCGGTGGGTCCTGTGCCCGGCCGCGCCGACGATGCCATGATGACTAGCCTACGGAACAGCCCATGGGCCGCTTCAGGCGGACCGTAAGATCTCAGGGCGTAATCGCCGTACACCAGTGGGTCAGCGCGGACACGCTGGGCGTAACATCCGCGAAACATCAGGGTCACGACGGAGAAACCGGCGGGCCCTACGTTCAGATGCAATCTCTGAGCCACCCTAGGAGTACGTATGTTTTCCAGCGCTGAGGAGCTGCTCGCCTACGTCAAGGACGAGGGCATCGAGATCATCGATGTCCGGTTCTCCGACCTGCCGGGCATCATGCAGCACTTCACCGTCCCGGTGTCGTCGTTCGGGCCCGAGGTCTTCGAAGAGGGCCTGATGTTCGACGGTTCGTCGGTGCGCGGGTTCCAGCAGATCCACGAATCGGACATGAAGCTGCTGCCCGACCCCACCACGGCCTTCCTCGACACGTTCCGCGGGGCGAAGACGCTGGCCATCAACTTCTTCGTGCACGACCCGCTGACCGGCGAGGCCTACTCGCGTGACCCGCGCAACATCGCGCGGAAGGCGCAGGAGTACCTGAAGTCGACCGGGATCGCGGACACCGCGTTCTTCGCGCCCGAGGCCGAGTTCTACGTCTTCGACGACGTCCGGTTCGAGACCAAGTCGAACGCGGCACACTACTCGATCGACTCGGTCGCCGGCGCCTGGAACACCGGCCGGGTCGAGGACGGCGGCAACCGCGGCTACAAGGTCCGCTACAAGGGCGGCTACTTCCCGGTCGCGCCGACCGACCACTTCGGCGAGCTGCGCGACGACATCACGCTGGCTCTGGAGAAGGCCGGTCTGGTCGTCGAGCGGGCCCACCACGAGGTCGGCACCGCGGGTCAGGCGGAGATCAACTTCCGCTTCGACGAGCTGCTGAAGACCGCGGACAACCTGATGAAGTTCAAGTACATCGTCAAGAACACCGCGTGGGCGGCCGGCAAGACCGCGACCTTCATGCCGAAGCCGATCTTCGGCGACAACGGCTCGGGTATGCACGTCCACCAGTCGCTGTTCTCCAACGGTGACGCACTCTTCTACGACGAGTCCGGGTACGGCGGCCTGTCCGACATCGCCCGCTGGTACATCGGCGGTCTGCTCAAGCACGCCCCGTCGCTGCTGGCCTTCACCAACCCGACCGTGAACTCGTACCACCGCCTGGTGCCGGGCTTCGAGGCGCCGGTCAACCTGGTCTACTCGCAGCGCAACCGCTCGGCCTGCATCCGGATCCCGATCACCGGATCGAACCCGAAGGCGAAGCGGATCGAGTTCCGCTGCCCCGACCCGTCGGCGAACCCGTACCTGGCCTTCTCGGCCCAGCTGCTGGCCGGCCTGGACGGCATCCGCAACAAGATCGAGCCGGCCGACCCGGTCGACAAGGACCTGTACGAGCTGCCCCCGGAGGAGCACGCGGGCATCCCGCAGGTCCCGACCTCGCTGCCGGCCGTGATCGACTCCCTCGAGGCCGACCATGCCTTCCTCCTCGAGGGCGACGTCTTCACGTCCGACCTGATCGAGACCTGGATCGACCTCAAGCGCGAGCAGGAAATCGCCCCGATCCAGCTCCGCCCCCACCCGCACGAGTTCGAGCTGTACTACGACGTCTGAGTTGCCTGAGACGTAACTGAGAAAGCCCCATCCGGCGAATTCGGGTGGGGCTTTCTCGTGCTCTGGACCGGCTTCGGGGCGAGGCGCACAATGCGCTTGATATCCCTCGGGGGCTGGGAAGGGGGAACAAGTGAGGCCGTCAATCATGCGCCGGTCCGCGGTCCTCGGAGTGATCGGCCTGATCGGGTCGCTCGCCCTGGTGACACTGGGCACGCCGGCCAGCGCCGCGCCGGGCAACACCGCCGTACACAATCCGTTGCTGAAGGAAGCGCTGGCCGAGGAGGAACAGGAAGGTACGGATGACCCGGCGCAGTCGGCGCTGTGCCAGTCGTATCTCGGCCATCCGAACCCGTACGGGAACCCCGCGCCGAACGTCGACCAGATCGTCGGCGACACCGTGGTCACGGTGGGCTCGCAAGCCGGGTGCAGTTCCGCGCAGAACGAGACCACGATCGCGGTCAACCCGCGCAATCCGAACAACATCGTCGCCGGCGCGAACGACTACCGGCTGTTCAACGCCCGGGAGAACCGCAACGACAGTTCGAGCTTCGCGTACACGTCGTTCAACGGCGGCCGGACCTGGACGAACGTGGTGATTCCAGGGCTGACCATCGCCGCGGGCGGCACCGGCGCCTTCAGCTGGTTCGACGGATCCGGCGACCCGGTCGTCGCGTTCGGGCCGAACAACACCGTCTACTTCGCCAGCATCGTGTTCAGTCGGTCGGCTCCGCTCGGTGGGCAGGACGCGACCGCGATCGTCGTCAACGTGTCGCACGACGGCGGGCTGCACTGGGGCGGTCCCCATGTCGTCGCGATGGACGGCGTGAACTCTGACGGCACGCCGGCCGTGACGCATATCTTCAACGACAAGCCGTGGATGGCCGCTGATCCGTCGAACGGCAGGGTGTACGTGAGCTGGACCAAGTTCACCTACGACACCGACGACAACTACCTCGAGTCGCCGATCATGCTGTCGGCCAGCGTCGACTTCGGTGCGCACTTCGGGGCACCGGTGCGGATCCCGCCGTCGCTGGACGGGTTCCACGGCGGCATCACGCCGTTCGACCAAGGCTCGAACCCGCAGGTCGGCAACGACGGGCGGCTGTACGTCGCTTACGAGGCCTCGGTCTGCGCGACCGCAGCGTGTGACGCCGCGGGCGACCGTGACGCCACGGTGGTGGCGACCTCGACCGACCACGGACGCACGTTCCGGCACGCGATCGTCGACACGAACTACGACTTCCCGGACACGCTGACCGGCGAGAACTTCCGGCTCAACAGCTATCCGCAACTCGCCTACGACCGGCTGAACGAGAAGCTGACCGTGGTGTGGTCCGACGACCGCAACGGTCTGTACAACGCGGCCACCGGCGCATCGGTCAAGACCAACGGTGACAACGTCGTGTCCTCGTCCGGTAACGGCAAGAGCTGGTCCCGGCCTTTGGTCATCGGTACGCCGCAGGACGAGTTCTTCAGCGCGGTCGCCGCGCGCGACGGCAAGGTCGCGATCGCGTCGTACACGAGGCATTACGACCGCAACGGGATCAACCTCGACTACGCGTACTGGGCCGCTTCCGGCACCCAGTCGCTCAGCCGGGCCGCCACCCAGCGGATCACTACTGCCTCGCAGAACCCGCAGGTCCAGTTCCTCGCCGTCGACCCGGACGGCACCGAGGTGCAGGGGGTGTTCATCGGCGACTACTCAGCGGTTGCCATCGGCAATGACCTCCGGATCCACCCGTGCTGGACCGACTTCCGCGGCCGGCCCGGGGTGAACACGCCCAACCAGGACGCGTACACCCAGAGCATCCAGCTCAGGCACTGACGACAGCGTCGAGCTCGGCGAGGGCGTCCCCGTCGAGCTCGACCTCGGCCGTGCGCAGGTTGTCCTCGAGGTGGGCGATACTGCGGGTGCCGGGGATCAGGGCGGTGTTGCCGGCGTGCGCCAGGATCCAGGCCAGGCAGACCGCGGCGGGCGTGGCGTCGAGCCGCGCGGCAGTCCGCAGAACGACGGGGTGCTCGGCGGGTGACGGGATCTGGTCGAAGGCGGAGCCGAGCGGGAAGTACGGGATCCAGGCGACGCCGTTCGTCGCGCAGAGCTGCAGTTGTTCCTCGGCGGAGCGGTCGATCAGGCTGTAGGCGTTCTGGACGCAGACGATGCCGGCCGGGAGGGCCTGCTTGAGCTGCTCGGTGCTGATGTTGCTGAGGCCGATCGCGCCGATGAGGCCTTCGTTGCGTAGGGCAATCAGTTCGGCGAGCTGGTCGTCGAGCGGGACGCGCTGGTCGCCTTCGGCGATCAGCCCTGGGCCTTGGTCGGCGCGGCGGAGGTTGACCACCGGGACCTGGTCGAGACCGAGGGACGTGAGGTCGAGTTGAACCTGCTCGCGTAGCTGCGACGGGTGCTGGGCCAGGGTCAGAGGCACCGGCGCGTCGACCCGCCGAGCGCCGACCTTGCTGACGATGACGAGGTCATCGGTGTACGGGTGCAGGGCGGCCCGGATGTGTTGGTTGACCGTCGTGTGGCCGTAGAACGAGGCGGTGTCGAGGTGGTTGACGCCGAGTTCGACGGCGCGCCGCAGGACGGCGCCCGCCGCTGTCGTGTCGAGCTTCTCGAGCTGCATCGCGCCGTACCCGATCCGGGCGATCTCGTACGGTCCGAGCGTGATGGCGCCGCCGGGGCGTTGACAGGTCATAGCGGTGTCCCCAGGTAGAGTAAGTGGAGGTTTCTCCAATTACCGTAACACTAACTGGAGGTTTCTCCATTTATGCGGGCTGACGCGGCGCGGAAGCGTGAGCAGGTGGTCGCGGCGGCCGGGGACGAGCTGGCCGAACTTGCCGTGGCCGCCCGCGCGGGCGAACCTGTGCACCTCTCGCTCGACCGGGTTGCGGCGCGGGCAAGGGTCGGTGTGGCGACGCTGTACCGGCACTTCCCGACCCGGGAGGCGCTCCTCACGGCGGTCTACCACCAGGAACTCGGTCGGCTCTGCGACGCCGCGCCCGAGCTGGCGACCGCCGGACCCGCCGACGAGGCGTTGCTGGCCTGGATGCACCGCTACCTCGACTTCGTCGACTCCAAGCGTGCGATGGGAGTCAGCCTCCGCGCCATCGTGGCCTCGGGCGCGGTCACGCAGTCGGACACCCGGTCCCGGCTCGCCGGGGCCATCGGCCATTTCCTCGAGGCCGGCGTGGCCGCGGGCACGCTGCGCTCCGGCGTACCGGCCGATGACGTTGTTGCGGCGATGGCCGGGGCTGTGATCACTGCGGCTCCCGAACAGCAGCGCGAGCAGGCCGAGCGCCTGCTCGATCTGCTCCTGGACGGTCTCCGACCCCGCTAGGCGAAGCTCTGCGTGCCGATCACGCCGAGGAGATCCAGCTTCTCCCGGGCGTCGGTGCCCTCGATGGGGAGGAAGGCGCGCACGCGAAGGTCTGCGGCCGGGGTGAGCAGGGTCTCGCAGGTCAGGTCCAGGTCGCCGACCTCGGTGCTCACGAAGCGTTTGCGTGGCAGGTGGACGGCGACGTCATGGCGGGACCACAGCGTGCGGAACTCCTCGCTGTCAGCGGTCAGGGCGTCGACCAGCTCGGTGACGTCGCGGTCGCCCATCCGACGGGAGTACGTCGCGCGCAGGTCGGCGACGTGGAAGGCCGAATGGGCGTCCCAGTCTTCCGCGGGGAAGATCTTGCGGATCGCCGGGTCGGTGAACCAGAGCCAGGTCAGGTTTCGCCCCACGCTGGGACCGACAACGACATCGGCGAGCGCGTTCTGCCAGAGCACCTCGTCGAGGTCCGTGCAGATCACGACCGGAACGTCGGTGAGGCGGGTCACCAGCGCGAGCAGGCCGGGCGGGATGTGGCGGCCGGCTCGGCGTAGTGGCGGCGTGAGGCCGGCCAGGTGGTACAGGTGGTCGCGCTCGTTCAGGTCGCAGCGGAGGGCGCGGGCAAGGCCGGCGATGATCGGTTCGGACGGGTTCGCGCCGCGGGACTGCTCCAGCCGCGAGTAGTAGTCAGTGGACATGCCGGCGAGTTGAGCGACCTCCTCGCGGCGCAGTCCCGGCGTACGGCGTCGGGCGCCGTCGGGAAGTCCTACGTCGGCCGGGTGCAGCACCTCCCGGCGCCGGCGGAGGAAGTCGGCCAGGCCGTCACGATCGATCACACCGTCCATCATCCGCGACGGCCCAAAGCCTATCCAGGGACAACCTGTCCGTGGATGAAGTGGGCCTTCTCCGCCGCCCTCGGCCGGCAGAGGGTGGAGGAGAACCCAAGGAGGAAACCCATGCACTACCGCACGCTCGGCCGGACCGGTATCAAGGTCAGCCCGTACGCCCTCGGCGCGATGATGTTCGGTGCCGTCGGCAACAACGACCGCGACCTGTCGCTCCGGATGATAGACAAGGCACTCGACGCCGGGATCAACTTCGTCGACACCGCGGACTTCTACTCCCACGGCGAGTCCGAGGAGATCGTCGGCGCTGCGCTCAAGGGCCGCCGCGAGCACGTCGTACTCGCGACCAAATCGCACCTGCCGATGGGCGACGACCCGAACCAGCGGGGCAACTCGCGACGCTGGATCATCACCGCGGTCGAGGACTCGCTGCGTCGCCTGCAGACCGACTACATCGACGTGTTCCAGATGCACCGGCCCGATCCGGACACCGATCTCGAGGAGACCCTGTCCGCCTTGACCGATCTGATCCGGAGCGGGAAGGTCCGCGCGGCCGGTTCGTCGGCGACGCCGGCGAGCGAGATCGTCGAGGCGCAGTGGGTTGCCGAGCGTCGCGGTCTGGAGCGGTTCCGGACCGAGCAACCGCCGTACTCGATCCTCAATCGCGGGATCGAGCGCGAGGTGCTGCCGATGGTGCAGAAGTACGGGATGGGCGCGCTGGTCTGGAGCCCGCTCGCTCAGGGGCAGCTGACCGGGCGGGCGCCCGCGGATCTCCGGCGTACGGCGATCTTCAAGCACATGAGCGACGCGCGGCGGCTCGACGTCGTGGAGCAGCTGATTCCGGTCGCCGACGCGGCCGGGCTCAAGCTGACCCATCTGGCGATGGCATTCGCGATCGCGCATCCGGGCGTCACATCGGCGATCATCGGCCCGCGGACCATGGAGCATCTCGACGACGCCCTGGCCGGGATGGACGTCACACTTGATGACGCCATCCTCGACCAGATCGACAAGATCGTTCCGCCGGGCACCGATGTCGGCCGGCTCGACATGGACTACGACACACCGGCCATCCTCGACGCATCGTTGCGCCGCCGATCGATCACCGATCGCGCCGCTGCTTAGTCGTACGTCTCAGAGGACTATTCAGAAGTTTCCCTTTTCTCTTGTCTTTCCCTGATCGCAGGTCAGAACGTGGCTTGGCCCCGGGCGTCGAAGAAAGGCCGGGGTTACGACGGAACGAAGCGTCCTGCAGGTGGGTCGATGCGGTATCACGCTGTACTCCGGCTCGGTCGCGACGGGATCACCGAGCTCGTAGGTCGGGGCGAGGGTCCCGTGGACCGACTTTCCGGAACATAGTTGCCGCTGGGTGCAAAGTTCCTTCCGCAAAGCAGGCCGGAACCGCCGGCCTGATACGGCGGCTGGAGTTCGTGACCTGGGTGCGGTCCGGACGTGAGCCACTCACCGAGCGAAGGCAGCCCGGTGGCCTCAGGTGTGCGCACCCCTCTTCCGGGCCCCGTGCCGTGAGTTGCTGAGTGGTGGCGGCCCAGCCGCCTCGAACTATGCCGGCGGCCGGTTGTGTAGACAAACCTCGAGCCGATCGCCGAAGCCAGCCACCACTCCAAATCTCTTCTTTCCTTGTCTTTCTCTTAAGCTCTTCCTCGAAGATCAACCCGCCGGCTGATCTTGTGGACCCGTCCAGGACTTCTGAATAGTTCTCTTAGTTGTACGTCGCAGTCACGTGGTAGACGCGGCCGCCCCAGCCGTCGTCGGGGAAGGAGTCCGACACGCGCACGTACCCGGCCCTGCTCGATCCGGCGGCGGCGCCGAGGTACGGCGTGAGGTCGAACGTGCGGGCTGCCTTGTTGTTCCCGTCGTGCTCCTGGTTGGTCTCGGTGGCGACCGTGGTCCAGGTCTGCCCGTCGCCGCTGACCTGTACGACGAACTCGTTGTCGATCGTCAACGTCGCGGACGCGCTGGTGGTGTCGGCCGGGAACGGGAAGCGATAGACGAAGTACGAGTGCCCGTCGGCGAACCGGTTCTGTACGCCGTTGCTCTGCGAACCGTCCGCGTCGAACAGCCACGGAGTCTCGGCCGCCGTACCGGTGTCGAAGTCGACGTTGTGTGCGACCAGGATGTCCGACCGCGTGCTGAACGACAGCGATCCGGACGCCGCGGTCGCGGTGACCGAGTGGGGGCCGTCCGCGGTGCCGGCCGGGATCGTGACGTCGAGAGGGACCGACGCATGCACAGGCGAAGCGTTGCCGTGCGGGCGAAGCGTCACGGTCGTCTTCGCCGGCGTCACCGTCCACCCGGAAGGAGCGGCCGGTCGCACGACGACCTGGAGCGGAGCCTGGCCGGTTGCCTGGACGTCGACCTGGACCTTCACGTGGGTCGCGCTGCCGGTCGCGGGCATCACCACGGGCAACGCCGGATTGGTTGTCGCTGACAACGATCGCGTCGGCGGCACGGTGGGTACGGCGGCGATCAGGGCGCTCAGCGCACTGGCCTGTGTACGCCAGTCGAAGACGTTCGGCTCGGCGCCGGACCACCGCTCCCCCAGCCGGTCGGACGCGTCGCGGTCGTTGTCCCAGACCGTGGCCGCCTGCTGCGCGACGAAAGCCGTATAGCGCGGGTCGTGCGTGGTGTCGGCGAGGTCCGTCCAGTAGCGCATGAAGATGCCCTTGAACTGCTTGCCGTTGTCGTCACACGTGCGGCCCGGCGCATCGCAGTACTCCGTGAGGACGCCGTCGGTGACGAGGCCGCCCGGAGCGATCGCCGCGTCCGCCAGCCGCCGTACGGTCGGGAGGATCTTGGCGTCATGGGTGGCTCGGTAGAGCTCGAGGCCGGCGCCGATCGCGAGGCCCTGGTTGTAGCTCCAGACCGTGTCGCCGTTGCTCGTACAGTCGTCCTTCAGGCCGTCGTTGACCAGGCCGGCGGAGTTGATCATGCCGCTCGCGGTGAACCAGTTCCAGCCCTCCTGGGCGCGACCGAGCCAGCGCTTGTCGTGCGGCATGCGGTTGTGCAGCTCCGCGGTGAGCCGGATCCAGAGGCCGTTGGTGACCGCGTTCTTGTACGTGCGTTCGCCGTTCCACCAGACTCCGCCGCCGCACGAACTCGGGTCCCAGTACCCCTCGACGTACTCCGCGATCTTGACCGCCATGTCGAGGTACTTGCGGTTCTTCGTCAGGTCGTACGCCTGGATCCAGGTCAGACCCCACCACTCGGAGTCGTCGATCGCGCGACTGGTGAAGTTGCCCAGCAGCTCGTCACCGGACAGGTACCCGGCCGGGAACTTGCCCTTGTCCTTCTCGAACGTGTTGTCCAGCTGCGCCAGGTAGCGGCGGTCGCCGGTGCGTTGCATGTAGTCGCCGATGGTCTGCAACGCGACCGCGGAGTTCCACCAGCTGGAGGGGAACCACGCCTTGTTCGGCTCGTAGGAGCTCATCAGTTCGTCGGCCGCGACCCGGGCCCGCGCGGTGGCGGTCGGGCCGTCGGCGTGCGGCGGAGTGGCTCCGGCCGGCGGCGACACAAGCCCGATCGCCAGTGTCACCGCCCCGGCCACGAGCAGACGGAAGGTACGACGGGGCAAGACCATGGGCGGATCTCCTCGAGCGGCTTGGAAACGTTTCACCGAGCTTCCGAGGAGACATCGTCGTCGCACCAGACAACGATGTCAATGGCCCAGGATCGTGGCAATCTCATCCAGTTGCGCCGGGGCCAGCGGACCGTGCTGGAGCGCGCCGGCGTTCTCCTCGACCTGCGCGACCGTCTTGAACCCGGGGATCGGGACGAACGCCTCGCTGCGCGCCCACAGCCAGCCGAGCGCACCCTGCGCGAGCGTCCGGCCGTCGGACGTGAGTACGTCGCGGATCGCGTCGAGGCGGCGCAACGACTCGGCCTGGTCGCCGGTCCGGAAGTTCCAGCCGTGCCGTACGTCGTCCTCGGGCAGGCTGCTGTCCTGGTCGAACTTCCCCGTCAGCAAGCCCATCCCGAGCGGACCTCGCACGATGCTCGCGAGCCCCTTGTCCTCGCACAGCGCGAGTACGTCGGCGTTCCCGCCGAACACGTTGAAGTGCTGCTGGATCGCCTTGCAGTGCGGGCTTTTCGCGAACAGCGCGGCCCGCTCCGGATCGTCCGTGCTCCACCCGATCGCACGGACCTTGCCCGCGGCAACCAGTTCCTCGAAGACCGCGAGTACGTCGTCCGCCTTGGCGAGGTCGTATCCGCCGAGGTGGAACTGGTACAGGTCGATCCGGTCCGTCTTGAGGCGCCGGAGCGACTCGTCGCAGGCCCCGCGGATGTAGTCCGGGTCGCCGTTCTCACCTGGCGCCTCGCGGGTCTCCTCGACGTAGGTGTAACCGGCCTTGGAGGCGATCACGATGTCGTCCCGGACGTCCCCGAGCGCGTCCGCGATCAGCTTCTCGCTGTGCCCGCAGCCGTACACGTCGGCGGTGTCGAAGAACGTCACCCCCAGCTCGTACGCGCGCCGCAACGCCCGCTTCGACTCGCCGTCGTCGATCACACCCCAACCGACCGGACTCCCCTGCCGGGCATGCGGTCCCCCGATCGCCCAACACCCCATGCCCAGCGCACTGACCGCCGTTCCCCCTGCACCCAACGAACGCTGCGCTGCCTGCGCCATAACACCCTCCGACCTAGAACGGGAACGTTTCCAGCCACCAGATCACGCTCCCGCCCTGCAGTCCAACAGGTGTTCCTCATGACCCCGACAAGTCGCAGCGATGAGTCAGACGTACAACGAGAGCGGCGCACCCACCGGGGCATCGCCGTACGAGTTGACCACCTTGTTGAGCTCGAGCTGGTAGTACAGCGTCCCCAGACCGAGCACGAACATCAGCAGCAGCCCGATACCGGCACTGCACGTGACCGGCAGACCGGCGGCCCGCTGAGCCTCAGCGATCCGCTTGCCGGTGCGGAAGTACGAGATCATCGGCGCGATCAAGGTCCAGCTCAGGAAGAGCAGGACCAGCATCGGGCCGGCCACCGGAACCACGCGCCGGCGGTCGAAGTGCGCGAGCTCCTTGTGGATCTTGTAGTACCAGACCAGGTGATAGATCCCGAGCGTGATCAACGGCAGTCCGAGCCAGACACCGACCGGGTGCCGCAGCTTCATCTGCATTCCCTGCGCGACCGGCGTACCCGCTCGGCTCGGCAGGACGATCTGCTGTCCCACGAGTGTTCCCCCCTACGATCGGGTCACAGAGCGCGACCCTGTCGGCCGCTACATCGGGTTCTCGTCACGATGCGTTACAACGGGACCTGATCAAACTCCGGTGCGGGCTTCGACGCGCCCGTCGGCGACGGCCTTGGCGAAGGTGGGCGTCGGCACGCAGCCAGCCGAGGAAGATGTCGCTGGTGGCCTGCATCATCCGCTGGCCGACGACCACCCGCTCGCCTTGGTTCAGCTGCTCGGACGATCCGGCGTACGACGACAACGCCGACGGGCCCGCCTGCTTCGCCTGGAGGACCAACGCCTCGTCGGCAATCGTGGACTCCAGCAGCATGATCCACGCGCGGGTGCCGACGCTGCCGACGCCGACGACCTTGTGCGCGATGTCGGCAAGCCGGAAATGGTTCAGGAGATGCCGGCGGTCCTGCTCGAGAGTGCCGCGGTAACCGGTCATCAGCTCCTACAGCCTGGCGAGCACCTCGGCGCCGTCGATGCCGGTGCCGACCATGTCGTTCACCGGGATGACCAGCGGCGGGTTCGAGACGATCCGCCGGTGGCCGTCGACGGTGGTGGTGAGCTTGCCGATCGCCTGCATGCTGTCGCGGGTGTACGCCTTCGCGACCTGTCCGCGGGCCGCCTTCAGACTCTTCCGCTGACCCGACGGCAGTGTGGCCTTGAACCGCTTGGCCACATCCTCGACATCCAGCCGCGCGTACCAGACGGCAAGAATCGGCCGGCGGGCGAACTCGTGCATCGTCTCGCGATACGCGCGGACGACGCTCAGCACGATCCTGCGGCACTTCTTCGGATGGAACCCGTTGTCCTGCCCCGCCACCACGAAGCTCGCCGCGAGCCGCTTCACGTCCCACTCGAACGATCCGGGCAGCGTCTCGTCGAAGTCGTTCACGTCGAACACGAGCCGCCGATCGGGCGAGGCGTACCCTCCGAAGTTCGACAGGTGAGCGTCTCCGCACAGCTGCACCTGCAGCCCGGTCGCCGGCGTCTCCGCGAGGTCGGCCGCCATTACCAGCGCGGCGCCGCGGTAGAACGTGAACGGCGAGACGAGCATGCGGCCGTGCCGGATCGGCACCAGCTCCGGCACGCGCCCCTCGGCCTGGGTGAGCAGCAGCCCGACCGGATCGCGGGTGTCGCTCAGCCGGACCTCGGCGTGCGCCTCGAGCGGCACCTCCTTGCGGACCGCCTTCCCCCGCGCCGCCCGTTCCTTCGCAGTCAGTGGCTCGTCCATCTCTCCAGGGTCGTCCTGGCAGCGCATCTTGACCAGCAAGACATCCTAAGTCGACTAATTGAGTGAACTTAAACTGATTTGTATGACTTTCCTCTGGTACATCCCGAACCAGGTCGTCGCGGGTCATCGCGGCGACGACACCGTCCAGGGACACAACAGCATCGAGCGCTTGACCGACCTCGCGCGCCTCACCGAGGACCACGGCTGGTCCGGCGCGCTGCTCGGCACCGGGTGGGGCCGGCCGGACACGTTCACCGTCGCCACCGCACTCGCCGCGCGTACGACGACGTTCCAGCCACTGGCCGCGATCCGGCCCGGCTACTGGCATCCGGCGCACTTCGCGTCCGCGGCGAGCACGCTCGATCAGCTCAGCGGCGGGCGGGCGCTGATCAACATCGTCTCCGGCCAGGACAACCTCGCGGCGTACGGCGACAGTGAGGGCGACCAGCCGCAGCGCTACGCCCGGACGAAGGAGTTTCTCCAACTGGTACGGCGATTGTGGACCGAGGAGGATGTCACGTTCGCGGGCGAGTACTTCTCGGTCACCGGGTCGACGGTCGCGACACGGCCCGTCGTACGGGAGGGCCGCTTGCATCCGCGGCTGTACTTCGGTGGCGCGTCGGATGCGGCGCAGCGCGTGGCCGCGACGGATGCCGACGTACAACTGTTCTGGGGCGAGCCGCTGGACGGGATCGCCGAGCGGATCTCACACCTGCGGGACTTGGAGAGCGAGCTCGGTCGCGAGCATGCGCCGCTGGAGTTCGGGTTGCGGATCACGACGCTGGTTCGGGATACCGCCGAGGAGGCGTGGGCCGACGCCGAGGCGAAGGTCGCGAAGATGGCTGAGGCGCAAGGCAACCGCGACCGCCGCTGGTTCAAGGCCGTCGGCCAGCAACGTCTCCTCGACCTGGCCGAACGCGGGGAGGTCCTCGACGGCAACCTCTACACCGCCCCCGGCAAGTACGGCGGAGGCGGCGCCGGGACCACCTGGCTCGTCGGCTCTCCCGACGACGTCGCCAAGTCCCTCCGCAGATACCGCGACCTGGGCATCACCCACTTCATCCTCTCCGACACCCCGTACCACGAAGAAACCATCCGCATCGGCGACCAAGTCCTTCCCCTCTTGCGCCAGTGAACTGAAAGGATGCTGCTCACGGCTTGACGTTGCATGCCGGGTGTGATCGGTTGATTACCGAGCGCCAGCGATGGGTATGGGCGCTGTGAGGCACGTGAGGAGTATCGATGGTCAACTATCTGCCCCGGTCTGCGTGGAATGCGCGACCGCCGAAGGACGGGCCGGGGAACCTGACCGTGTCCCGGGTCGAGGGCGCGGTGATCCACTGGCCGGGCACCGGGTCGACGAAGGTCATCCACACCCAGGCGGCGGTCGCGTCCGCGTTGCGCGGGTGGCAGGACTACCACATGGACAGCCGCGGCTGGTCCGATATCGCGTACCAGGTCGCGGTCGACCAGTCCGGGCGGGCCTGGACGCTGCGCGGTCTGCGGACCCAGTCCGGCGCGAACGGCGACAACGACGTGAACGAACGGTACGGCGCGATCCTGCTGGTGCTGGTCACCGGCGAGCAGCCGTCCGCCGCGATGAAGGCGACCACCCGCGCGGTGATCGCCGACTTCCGCAGGCTCTACCCCCGCGGTACGGCGATCCGGCCGCACTCCGCGGTCCGTCCGGAGCCGACAGACTGCCCCGGCGATCCAGCCCGTGCCGCGATCGCCCGCGGCGAATTCACCCCTGGCAATTCGGAGGACGACGACATGACCCCCGCCCAGATGCAGGAGCTCAAGAACTTCATCGAGGCCCGCTCGCAGGCCTACGCCCTCTGGGTGCACAAGCAGCTGCGCCGTGACCTCACCGCGGTGGTGAAGGCGTACGCACTCGACATCAAGAACTACGAACGCCAGACCGACGCGGCCGACGCCGCCCGCGCTGCCGCCGCCGTCTGGGCCACCGCACCCAAGAGCATCCAGGTAGACGGCGACCCGGCACAGGAACCGGTCGGCCCCGACCCCACCACCGACCCCGAACCAAGCCTCCCCGACCTGGACCCGTTCCCCACGGTCGACGCGACCCCGAACGGCGACAAGCCGGCCTAGCACGCCCCACCGCGATTGTCGGTGGGGCCTGTTTAGGTATTGCGGTGGATCTTGAGACGCTCTCGGAGCGGTTGGAGAAGTTGTCCGTGCGGTACGGCGAGCGCCTCGGCTTCGAGCGGGACCCGGACTGGTTCCTGCTCAAGCTGCAGGAGGAGGTCGGCGAGCTCACCCAGGCCTATCTCCAGCACACCGGCCGCGCCCGCTCCAAGGGCTCGACCCCGGATCAGATCCGCGACACCTTCCACCAGGAGTTCGCCGACGTCTTCTGCCAGCTGCTGCTGTTCGCGAAGCAGCACGACGTCGATCTGCCGGCCGAGATCGAGAACAAGTGGCTGGTCTACGAAGTCTGACGTGGCGCGCGGGCGTTCAGTACGAGGGCGACGGTCAGCCCGATCGCGACCAACGAGTCGGCCACCAGGCTGACCTGGATCGGGGCCTGGAAGAACATGTCCAGCGCCAGTGCCACGGCGTACCCGAGCGGCCAGGTCAGGGTGCCGATCAGCTTCCAGATCGTGGTCCAACGGTTCGACGACCAGAGCATCCCGACACCGATCACCCAGCCGACCATGGCCACGATCACGCTGAACGACAACAGGTACGGCGCGACCAGCAGCAGCCCGACCGCGACGAAGTCCCACGGACGCAGCCGTGGCGGTACCTCGACCTGCACCAGGCCGTCGGTGGCGGCGGCGACGATCTCGCTCGGCCGGCCGAGCCGCTGCAGGACCTCGCGGATCTCGTCATCGGAGGTGGCGCCTGCCGCGCGCGCCTCGGCGATGTGCGTCTTCATGTCGTCGAGCAGCTCGTCGCGCCGTCCGGCCGGCAGCGCCGCGGCCTCTGCGGCCAGCTCGTCCAGGTACGCGTCGACCAGCCGATTGCTGTCCAGTTCCATGTTCATCCCCGTCTCCCACTCTGCAAGATCTTGTCGACCGAGGTGCAGAACCGTTGCCAGTCCGCGGTGAACGCGGCCAACGCCTGGCTGCCCTCGGGTGTCGAGGTGTAATACCGCCGCGGCGGGCCCGATCCGGACTCCTGCCAGCTCGTCTCGACCAGGCCTTCACGGCGCAGCCGGGCCAGCAGTGGGTAGATCGTGCCCTCGGTCGTGACCATTCCGTCGACGTCACTCAGCGCCTTGACCAACTCGAAACCGTAACGAGGTTCTCCCTGCAACAGCGCCAGGACGCAGAACTCCAGCGTGCCGCGGCGCAGCTGCGTGAAGACCTTCTCGGCTACCATGCGAGACAAGGTACCTGTTCACGCCAAGATAAGCCAAGTCGAGGATCAGTCAGTTTTCGGGCGCACCGAGAACATCACGGTCAGGACGAAGGCCGGTATGGCCACGACCCACAGCGGCGGCAGGTTGAGCAGCACCGGCGCCAGACACAGGAGCAGCAGGTCGAATCCGCGAGCCGGCTGGGAGAACAGTCCGGGCGGGATCGCCCCCATCGGCGAGGCGACGAGCGGACCGGCGTACGTCGGCGGCCGCGCGGACGCCTGCCGCACCGCGCCGGAGATCACGCCACCCGCAACCGCGAACGTCGCCGAGAGACTGCCGATCGCGGGGAACGCGAGCCCCGCCCAGAGCACCGCGAACAGCCCCGGAACCACCGCCATCACCACGCGCAGATCGCGCAGATCCATCCCCATCGCGCGCACCAGGCCTGTCGAACGGCAGACCGTCCGCAGTCCATCGAGCATCGGCCGTACGGCGACGAACCCGGCGAACGCGGCCGCGATCGGAACAAGTACGTCGAACCCCGCGCCCGCGACGGCGTACGGGACAACGAGCAACGCACCCGCGATGACGAGCCGACGCGGCCAGCGCAGGATCCGCCAGAACTCGCGCTGCACGATCGCACCGCCGCGCGAACCCATGCCGCGCCGTGACCGCACCCGCCCCTTCAACCGCCAGTGCCGCCCGGAGATCACGTCGCCGAGCATGCTGATGTCCAGACTGCTCGCCGCACCCGCGAGGCCGGCCAGCAACTCACCGCCCGCGATCACACTCGATCGCCCGAGCCTGTCGAGCGTCCGCGAGGTGATCGTCGTCAGGCCGAGGCAGAGCACGACGACGATCACGCAGACCACCAGCAGATGCAGCCCGCCTGGGTCGAAGACGGACACCTGCTCTATATCCGCGAAGGTCAGGATGACGTTCGCGGTCTGCACATTGCGCGTCGGTTCGTGCCGGAAGGCCAGGATCGCGGCGGGGACGAGGGCGGCGATCAGCAGCAGGTCCGCGATTCGGAGGGTCCACCGGGAGCGTCGGGTCGACTGCTGCGCCCAGACCGTGCCGATCGCCGCGCACACCAGGAGCGCGCTGATCAGGACCGCCGCCTCGAGCACGACCCCGAAGCTCGACCCGATCAGAGCCCAGACGACCGCCGCTGCGACGAGCCCGGCGACCGCGACCGCAGCGGTCACCAGCCGGTACGCCGGGCGCAGCAGCGCGGCTCGGTTGACCGGCGTGGCGAGCAGCCAGAACCCGCTGGCCCGCGACGCCGACACCGGTCCGACCGCGAGCAGCATCCGCACGGTGATTGCCACCAGCAACGGCACCATGATCCACGGCAGCCACTCGGTCAACTGCCCGCAGGTGTACGACGAACAGCGGGCCGCGTCCGAGTTCAGGTGCCGTACGACGTTGCCGGCCGTCGCGCCGACCATCGCCAACGTGAACAGGACCAGGTACACGTCCTCGAAGATCTGCCAGAACGACCGATCCGCATGCCGTCGGCGGGTCGTGCGCATCCACTGGCGCAACGACCGCGACGTCGGGATCGCGCCGAAGTCGCTGGGATCGAAGACAACAGGCCCGTCCGTCATGGCAGCGGAGTCAGGGTGACGACGGAGTCGGCGACCGTCTCGACCAGCGCGGGATCGTGGCTCGCGAACAGGATCGAGGTGCCGGACTTCTTCTCCTCGAGCAGCCGGTTCGACAGCCACTGCACACCGTCGGTGTCCAGCCGCGCCTCCGGTTCGTCGAGCACCATCAGCTTGCGCGGCCGGACCAGCGCCGTCGCCAGTGCGAGGCGGCGGCGCTGACCAGACGACAGCGAGCCGGGGAGCTGGTCGGCGGCCGTCAGCAGGCCGATGTCGTCGAGCGTGGTGTCGACGAGATCTTCCGGCGAGGCGTTGCCGTGGGCGCGGGCCAGCAGGTCGAGATGCTCGGCCGCGGTCAGGTCCGGGAAGAAGTCCAGGTCGTCGAGCAGCGTCGCGACATCACGCCGGACGACCTCGACCCGCTCGTCGATCGGCACCCCGTCGAGCAGGATCTTCCCGGCGGCCGGCTCAGCCGAACCGACGATGCACTTGAGCACGGTCGTCTTGCCGGCGCCGTTCGGCCCGACCAAGGCGATCGCCTGCCCGGCCGCCAGCGTGAAGGTCAGCCCCTCGATCACCGGCCGGTCGCCGTACTTGTGCTGCAGACCCTCCACCGCCAGCCGCGGCACCGGCTTGCTGCTCGGCTTGCCCCCTGACCTGCTCCCCGACTTGCTCACTTCTTGCGGACCAGAGTCAGCCCGTCGCCGATGCCGAGCATGACCACGTCGACGCGATCGTCCTGCGCGACATGCGCGTTGAACTCCTTGCGGTCGGCCGGGCCGTCCGCGTCGATCACCCGTCCGCCGGCCAGCGTGTTGTCGAACAGCATCAGCCCGTTCGGGCGGATCAGCGGCAGGACGGTCTCGAAGTACCTGATGTACCAGTCCTTGTCGGCGTCGACGAACGCCAGGTCGAACTCGCCGTCGAGCTTCGCCGCGGAGTCGTGCGCGTCACCGATGCGCAGGTCGATCTTGTCCGCGACGCCCGCCCGCTCCCAGTACTTGCGGCCGATCGAGGTCCACTCGTCGCTGACGTCCAGGCAGATCAGCTCGCCGTCGTCCGGCAGACCGCGCGAGATCGCCAGCGCGGAGAAGCCGGTGAAGGTGCCGATCTCGACCGCACGGCGGGCGCCGATCAGCCGGGTCAGGGTGGTCAGCAGACCGGCCTGGTCCGCGGTGGTCAGCATCCCCGCGGGGTTGCCGAGCTTCTCGGTCTCGGCGCGCAGCTCGGTCGCGATCTCGTCCAGCGGCATGCCGTGGGCGACCATGTAGTCGTGCAGTTCCTCGGTCACCGGTACCTGATGGCCCATGAATTCCCGCCCTCCGTGTATTTGTTCGGTCGCCTGTAGTCTCTATTGGCTGTCGTCACGCCGCACACCCACCCCACCCGAGGGAGCACCCCGCATGCGCATCGCTGTCGCCGGATCGATCGCGACCGACATCCTGATGACGTTCCCGGGCAAGTTCAAGGACCAGTTCCTCGAGGAGCAGATGCACAAGGTCTCCTTGTCGTTCCTGGTCGACGAGCTGGTGGTGCACCGCGGCGGTGTCGGCGCGAACATCTGCTACGGCATGGCCCAGCTCGGCTTCGGGTCGCTGCTCGTCGGGTCGGTCGGCGCCGACTTCGCCGAGTACGGCGAGGCGCTGACGGCGGCCGGCGTGGACGTGTCGCATGTCCGCGTCTGCGAGAACGTACACACCGCGCGGTTCACCTGTACGACGGACCAGGACGCGAACCAGATCGCCTCGTTCTACACCGGCGCGATGGCCGAGGCGCGGGAGCTCGACCTGGGCGCGATCCATCAGGCCACCGGCGGCGTCGACCTGGTGCTGATCGGCGCCGACGACCCGGACGCGATGATCAAGCACACCGAGCTGGCCAGGCAGCACGGGATCGCCGTCGCGGCGGACCCGTCACAGCAGCTGGCGCGGATGGAGGGTGCGGACATCCGCCGGCTGATCGACGGAGCGGCGTACCTGTTCAGCAACGAGTACGAGGCCGGCCTGATGGTGCAGAAGACCGGCTGGAGCCACAACGAGATCCTCGAGCGGGTCGGCGTGCGCGTCACCACTCGCGGCGGCGACGGCGTGGTGATCGAGGACACGACCGGAGTGCTGGCGAAGGTCCCGGCCGTGCCCGCTCCGGGCCTGGTCGACCCGACCGGCGGCGGCGACGCGTTCCGCGCCGGCTACCTCACCGGCCGCGCCTCGGGCCTCGACCACGAAGCGGCCGCCCACCTCGGCTGCACCCTCGCCACCACGGTCCTCGAAACAGTCGGGACGCAGGAGTACACCCTCGACCACGACGTCTTCCTCGACCGCCTCACCACCGCGTACGGCGCCGACGCCGCCTCCACCGCGAAGCAGGCGCTCAAGTCTTCGTGATCCGTACGACGGGTCAGGCGGCCAGTCGCGCCAGCGCGCCCGTCTGCTCGAGCAGAGCGAAGCGGTCCGGGCAGCCCCAGTGCTCGACGATCCGGCCGTCGACGACGCGCGCCACCTCGAACAGCGCGATGTCGATGACCGCGTTGCTCGGCGGGCCGAAGAACGATCCGGTGGCTGTTCCCCGCGCCCTTCCGTGAGCCCAGACGACGTCGCCGACGACGACCGAGTCCTCCAGGGTGTACACGATGTCCGGCATCAGCTGGTGCACCTGCCGGATCGCGGCCTTCACCAGGTCGCGGGCCTCGCCGTCCGGCTCGGGGCGGAACTGGTGCTCGATCAGATCCGGCGCGCACAGCTCGTCGACGATCGCCTCGTTCCCGGTCGCGAATCCCTCGTGCAGGATCCGCTCCAGCACCTCACGTGGTCCTTCCATGACTCCCCCTCGGAGTAATTGCACTAGCAGTGCACTCGATGCAGTGTCACTGCACTGAACACAGTGATAGTGTGCCCACATGTCCGAGGCTGTCAAGTCCTATCGCCAGGTGCAGGCCGAGGAGACCCGCCTGCGGATCGCCCGTGCGGCCCGTGCGCTCTTCGCCGGGCAGGGGTACGGCGCCACGAGCATCGACGCCATCGCCAAGGAGGCCGGCGTCGCGACCCGGACCGTCTACTCGGCCTTCGGCACCAAGCGCGAGATCCTCTCGCTGATCTGCGACGAATGGCTGAGCGAGGCCGGCGCTATCGAGCGAGCCGACCAGGTGTTCGCGATCGACGACCCCGCCGAGCGACTCCGCGGCGCGGCCGGCTGGCTCACCAACCTGTACGCCGCCGGCTTCGACGTCGTACTGATCTTCGAGGCCGCGACCGACGAAAGCCCCGAAACAAGGGCCTTGCTGCGCTCGAAGCTTGCCGGACGCAACCAAGTGATGGACGCGATGATCGCCTCGCTGGAAGACCAGTTGCAGATCCCGCTCAAGCAGGCGCAGGCCATCTACCGCGCGCTCGCCGCGCCTGGGGTCTATCAGGAACTGGTCGACGAGTCCGGTTGGACTCCGGACGAGTTCGAGACGTTTGTTGCCGACTCACTCCATCGTCAGCTGCTCTGAGATCGGGCCCACAATCCGCGCACGTGGCCGATGTGCTGACGCATCAGCTGCTCGGCGCCCTCGCCGTCACCGGCCTCGACCATGTCCATCAGCTCGTGGTGCTCGGTGGCCGACGGAAGCAGCCGGCCGCTCTCGACCAGCGGCGTGAGACCGAGCAGGCGGGTCTGGGAACGCAGGTCCGAGACGACGTCGACGAGCTTCTGGTTGCCGGAGTACGCGAGCAGGGTGACGTGGAAGACCCGGTCCGCCTCGATGTACGCGATCAGGTCACCCGCCTGGGCCGCCACCACGATGTCCTCGGCCAGCCGGCGCAGCCGCGGGTAGTCAGCCGCCGGAATCACCGGTACGACGTCCCGGATCGTCGGCGGCTCGATCAACTGCCGAACCGCGGCCACGTTGTCGAGGTCCTCGTCGGACACCTCGGTGACCCGGAAACCCTTGTTCCGCAAGGAGATCACCAGGCCCTCGCGGACCAGGTCCAGCATCGCCTCGCGCACCGGCGTCGCGGAGACGCCGAACCGCGCGCCGAGCGTCGGCGCGGAGTACACCTCCCCCGGCTTCAGCTCACCGGAGATCACCGCCGCACGCAGCGCGTTGGCAACGCTGTCACGCAGGTTCTCGCGCTGTGCGAGCCGCCGTACGCTCGGCATCGGCTCGGTCGAATCGGCAGTCATCGTTCACCTCCCAGGGTCGCCGCCTATTGTGAAACACCATCCCTCACCGCGCCGGGATGCCACCCCCGACGGACGCGACCAACTCGGTGAGCCGCTCGAACACGCGGTCCGACCCGAGGCCGTCGTGTTCGTACTCGTTCGTCACCCATGCCTGCAGGTTCCCGACCCGCCCGGCGGTGTCGAGCTGCAGCCCGGAGTCGACGTACATGTCGTCGAAGTACACCGCGGCAGCGACCGGTACGTCGTTCGCCGCCAGCCGCTCGAGGTCGTACAGCTCGGGCCACTGCGGCCGCTGTGCCATCAGCTCGACCGCGCCCTGGAACGGCCGCAGCCCGCGGATCTCCTCGAACATCCAGGGATACATCATCTCGCCGGTGAACAGCAGCGGCCGTGCGTCCTCGGCGAACTGCGGACGCTGCGCCCGCTCCGCCTCGGCGGCCCACCCCGTCGCGCCCTCGCCGGATCCGTAGATGCTCTCCTGGAGCGAGGCGAACAACGGCTCCTCGAGGTACGACGACAGGTCGAGAGCCTGCCCGAGGAAGGTGTCCGAGAGCTCGTCACCGTCGAACGCTTCGTCGATCAGCCAGTGGACCCGCTCGTACCCGGGCTTCATCCCGAACGCGATCCCGAGCGACTGGAACCGCCGCACCGTCAGCCGGTCACCATCCGGCAGCCGTACGTCGTCCGCCGCCAGCCGGTCCGCGATCGCACCGACCTGCTCCACGTCGTGCGGGTAGCGCTTGTAGAACTCGCGGTTCTTGGCCTCGACCCGCGGATAGGTACGCCGGTACACCTCGGCCGCCGACGGATCGATCGACGCCAGCCCACCGGTCACGTAGCAGGCGGTCAGACCCTCAGGCGCCTTCGACAGATAGGTGAGCGTGAGGAATCCGCCGTAGCTCTGACCCAGCGTCGACCACGGCTTGTCGCCGAAGACCGTCTTCCGCAGGTGCTCGGCGTCGGCGATGATCGAGTCCGCCCGGAAACACGCGAGGTAGTCGGCGCCTTCCTCGGCCGACATCGTTGCGATCCGCCGGCGGGTGACCGCCGTACTCCGGCCTGTGCCCCGCTGGTCCATCAGGACGACCCGATAGTTCTTCAGGGCCTGCCCGATCCACCCGGTCACACCGATCGGCCGCGGTCCCCTCCCGCCCGGACCGCCCTGGAGGAACAGCAGGCACGGCAGGTCCTCGTTCTTGCGGGTCGGATCGACGAGCTCGCGGGCGAAGACGGCGATCGTCTCGCCCGGGTTCGACCAGTCGAGCGGAACGTCGACGGTGTGCTCACGGACGTGCATGCCGGGAATCGTGTAGCTGATCATGAGGCCTCTTTCTGCCTGCGTCTGGCGTCCCACTCCGGGTTGATCCGCGGTACGGCGGCCAGGAGCGTCTTCGTGTACTCGTCCTGCGGGTCGCCGAACACCTGGTCCCGCGACCCCACCTCGACGATTCTGCCTCTGTTCATCACGGCCACACGCTGGGAGATCTGCCGGACCACGGCCAGGTCGTGCGCGATGAAGATGTAGCTGAACCCGCTCTCCCGCTGCAGCCGCATGAGCAACTGCAGCACCTGCGCCTGGATCGACACGTCGAGCGCCGACACGGCCTCGTCGCAGATCACCAGCTTCGGGTTCACGGCGAGCGCACGAGCGATCCCGATCCGCTGCGCCTGCCCGCCGGAGAACTGCGCCGGGTAGCGCCGGTAGTGATCCGGGTTCAGCCCGACGCGCTCCATCAACTCCTGCGTGAACGCGCGACGCCCGCCCTCCGGGGCGATGCCCTGGTAGCTGAGCGGCGCGGTGATGATCCGCTCCACGGTGTACCGCGGGTTCAGCGACGAGAACGGGTCCTGGAACACCACCTGCACGTTGTTCCGGAACGTCGCCAACTCCTTGCCCTTGGCCCGGGTCACGTCCTGCCCGTCGAACACGACCGATCCGTTCGTGGGCTCCAGCAACCGGGCCGCGATCCGCGCAGTCGTCGACTTGCCGCTGCCCGACTCCCCCACGATCGCGAGCGTCTCACCGAGCTCGACCTCGAAGCTCACGTCGTCCACGGCCGTGAACGTCGACTTCTTCGCCATCGCACCCTCGCCCCGGGTGACGAACTGCTTCGTCACGCCGCGGACCTGCAACAACGTCATGCTGGCACCTCGTCATCGATCCTCGGTACGGCGTCGAGCAGCATCCGCGTGTACTCGTGCTGGGGGTCTGAGAACACCTGCTCCGCCGTCCCGTACTCGACCGGATCCCCCTCGCGCATCACCAGCACCCGCTGCGCGATCGAGCTGATCACGGCCAGGTCGTGCGTGATGAAGATCATCCCGGTCCCGGTCGTCGACTGCAGCTCGGCCAGCAGCTCCAGGATCTGCGCCTGCACGGTCACATCGAGCGCAGTTGTCGGTTCGTCGGCGATGAGCAACGACGGCGAGCAGCACAACGCCATCGCGATCATGACTCGTTGCCGTTGGCCACCGGAGAACTGGTGCGGGTAGTGATCGACCCGCCGCTCAGGATCAGGAATCCCGACCCGCTCGAGCGCCTCGATCGCGACCTGCTTGGCTGCGCGTCGCGATCCGCCCTGATGCGTCTGGTACATCTCCGAGATCTGCAGACCCACGGTGTAGTAGGGATTCAGCGACGACAGCGGGTCCTGGAAGACCATCGAGATCGCGTTGCCACGCACAGCTCTCAGGTCTCGCTCCGACTTGCCGAGCAACTCCGTGCCGTCCAGCCGGACGCTCCCGGACGTCTGCGCACCGCGCGGCAGCAGACCGAGCACGGCGAGCGCGGTCATCGACTTGCCTGACCCGGACTCGCCGACGATCCCGAGCGTGTCGTCGCGACCGACCGTGAACGACAGGTTCTTCACCACCTCCACCGGACCACGACTTGTCGGAAAGGTGACCGTCAGATCGTCGACAATGAAGAGATCGCTCATGACGACACCACCCGCACCCGCGGATCCAGTGCCGTGTACAGCAGGTCCACCACAACGTTGCCGATGACAACGAAGAAGGCGGCCAGCAGGGTCACCGCCATGATCACCGGCTGGTCGTTCTTGGCGATCGAGTCGGCGGCCATCTTGCCGATCCCGTTCAGCCCGAACACTGTCTCGGTGATCAACGCACCGCCGAGCAGCCCGGCGAAGTCCATCCCGAAGATCGTCGTGATCGGCGTCAACGCCGGCCGCAGTGCATGCCGGCGCATGATCAGCGAACCGCTCAGCCCCTTGGCACGCGCAGTACGGAAGTAGTTCTCCGACAGCGTGTCGATGACGTTGCTCCGCGTCAGGCGCGCGTACAGGCAGGCGTAGCCGACGGCCAGCACGACCCACGGCATCAGGTACGACTCGAACCACAACACCGGGTTGTCCGCGAACGGCACCGCCGACGGGAACGGCAGCACCTGCAGCTTCACCACGAGCACGTACTGGAGCAGCAGCGCGAGCACGTAGTTCGGGATACTCACGCCGCCGAGCGCGAGCGCCATCGCCGTACGGTCCCACCAGGTGCCTTGCTTCACTGCGCTGACGAGGCCGCCGATGACGCCGGCGAGCAGCCACAGTACGGCGGCGCCGACCGCGACCGTGATGCTGACGGGCAGCCGCGCGGTGATCATGCTCCACACCGACTCGTTGGTCTGGAAGCTGTAGCCCAGACACGGCGCCGGGCAGTGCACCGAGCCGTACTGCCGGCCCGCGAAGATGCCGCGCAGGAACTCCCAGAACTGGGTCAGGATCGGCTGGTTCAGCCCGAGTACGTCACGGATCGAGTTGATCCGGTCCGGCGTACATGTCTTGCCGCAGATCATCACCGCGGGATCCGGCGACAACTTGAAGAAGATCAGATACGTGAACAGGCACACGGCCAGCAGGATCAGTACGACGCTGCCGAGCCGGCCGAGAACATAGCGCGTCATGCCGCCTCTCCTTGGTCGATCAGCGTGCGGATCTTGTCGCCGAGCACCGTCAGCGAGAGCACAGTGAGGAACAGGAACGCACCGGGGATCGCGAAGAACATCGGGTCGACGGAGTACCAGCTGACCGAGCTCGCGATCATCTGGCCCCACGACGCGGTCGGCGGCGAGACACCGACGCCGAGGAACGACAGGCCGGCCTCGGTGCCGATGAAGCCGGGGATCGCCAGCGTCGTCATCACCACGATCGAACCGCGCAGGTTCGGCAGGATCTCCCGGAACACGACTTGGGTGTCCTTGGCTCCGGACGCGCGCGCCGCCTCGACGAACTCACGGTTGGCCAGCGTCATCGTCTGCCCGCGGATCACTCGGGCCAGGTACGGCCAGCCGAACACGCTGATCACCACGACCAGCAGCACCGGCCGGTTGCCCGACGGCAGCGACGACAGGATCGCGATCATGAAGATCAGCGCGGGGAACGCCATCAGGAAGTCCATCAGCCGCGAGATCACCTGGTCGACCCAGCCGCGGTAGAACCCGGCCAGCATGCCGAGCACGACGCCGAGGATCCCGGTCAGCAGGGTCGCCGACAACGAGATCGTGATCGACACGCGAGCGCCGTACACGATCCGGGCGAACAGGTCGCGGCCGTTCTGCGGTTCGACGCCGAACCAGTGCGATCCGCTGATCCCGCCGAGCGAGCCGTGCGGTACGCCGCCGAGGTCGGAGTTGATCGCCGCCGAGTCGAACTGGTACGGCCCCCACCCGCTGAGCTTGGTGATCAGCGGAGCGGCGACCGCCATCAGCACCACGATCGCCAGGAACACCAGGCACGCCAACGCGCCCTTGTCCCGGGTGATCGTGGTGACCACCCGCTTGCCCGAGGTGGGCGGCGCCAACGGCCCTGATGGCACCGCCTCCTCGACCTCGACAAGCGTTGGGCTGGTTGTCACTTCCCTGCGTCCTTGAGGCCGACCGAGACCAGGTCGATCCCGCCGGAGAAACCGTCGTGCAGGTAGGCGCCGCCAATGTTGCTACCGACAAGCATCAGCACCTTCTCGTACAGCAGCGGTACGACCGGCGCGAGCGCCATGATCTGCTTGTCCAGCTCGCCGTACGCCGCGTTCGCCGCGTTCACGTCGGTGAGCTTGGAGATCTCGTCGATCTTCGCGTTGACGCCCGGGTCGTTCAGCTGCGAGAGGTTCGTGTTGCCCTTCGGGGTGATGTTGCGGCCGTCGAACAGCGGCGGCAGGAAGGTCGCACCGGACGGCCAGTCCGGGCACCAGCCGGTGATCGCCGCGTCGTGCTGCTGCGACGTCGTACCGATCACCTCGTAATAGGTCGCGGTGTCGATCGTGTTGATCTTCACGGTGACCTTCAGCGGCTCGAGCGCCTGCTGGATCGCGACCGCCATCGCCTGCATCTTCGGTTGCGCCCGGGTGTCGAGCGTCATCGTGAAGCCATTGGCCAGGCCGGCCTCGGTCAGCAGCTTGCGGGCGCCGTCGATGTCGCCCTTGTTGTCCTGGCTCGGGTACGGGTCGTAGTCCACCCGGCCGGTGATCGTCGGCGGCTGGATCGTGTTCCCGATCTCGGCGAGCGCCGATCCGCCGTCCGCGTCGCGCACGGTCTGCTTGTTGATCGCGAGGTTGATCGCCTGCCGCACCTTGACGTTGTCCAGCGGCTTCTTCGTGGTGTTGAGCCCCATGTACGTCGTACAGCCGTTGATGCCGGTCATCGTGCGCTGCTTGAGCTGCGGCGTCTGCATCCGGGCCACGGTCGCGGCCTGGACGGTACCGGCGATCGCGTCGGCGTCCGTGCCCTGGCCGGCGAGCATCCGCTCGTCGATCGTGGCGGGGTCAAGACCGAACGTCCACTGGAACACGTCCGGGTTCGCGGTCCGGACGTTGTCGGTCTTCTTGTCCCACTTGTCGTTGCGGACGAGCTTCAGCGACGCGCCCGGCTTGTAGTCGGCGAGCTCGTACGGACCGGACGAGATCGGCTTGCTGTCCAGCTGGTTACCTGCGCCCTGGCCCTTCGGCACCGGGGTGAAGGTGTTCTGCGCAACCACGCTGCCGAAGTCCGCGAACGGCTTCTTCAGGTGGAACACGATCGTCTTCGCGTCCGGCGTCGAGATCGTTGCCAGGTCACCCGACTTGTACGGGCCCTGGTACGACGCCGGCGCCTCGATCAGCTGCTTCGCGTACGGCGAGCCGATGCCGAGCTCGGGATCCCAGGCGCGCTCGACACCCCACTTCACGTCGGCGCTGGTGATCGGCGCGCCCGTCTCGAAGAACACTCCGTCCTTGAGCGTGAACGTCCAGGTCTTGCCGCCGTCGCTCGGCTTGCCGGTGTCGGTGGCGAGGTCCGGGACGATCTTGGTGCCTTCGGCACCCGGTGCGGCGCCCTGGGTGGTGAGCGTCCGGTAGATCAACCGGTAGAAGTTGTTGACACCGCCGTCGAAGCCGCGGGCCGGGTCGAGGTGCGAGAAGGCCGCGTTCGCGAGCACCTGCAAGGTGCCGCCCTGTTCCGCCTTGGCACCCGGACCGGCGGCCGTTTGGCCGCTGGTACCGGACGTGCCGCCACCGCACGCGCTGAGGGTGAGCGCGGCGGTTGCCACCAGCCCGACGAGCATTGAAGTTCTCTTCATTAGCCTTCTCTTTCAGTTCGCAGCCACACACGCATGGCCAAGGCCTGACGGTTTCCCCACAGGAAGTACGGGACGAATGTCGCCGGCACTTCTTGGACGGCGGATTGTTTGCTTGCTCCGGTGATGACGGGATACAGCTCGGCCGGCGGCTCGGGGGCGACCCCGGCTGTCAGCTCGAGCACGAGATGGTCTTCGCGCTGCCGCGCAATCGCCGTACTCACAGCACTCGGCGTCAGCAGCAGGTCGTCGACCGGCGCGTCTACATCTTGTTGCTCGACGCAATAAACCAGCGGACCGCGAGCCACCGCGATCGCACCACGGGTCGCGTCCAGGTACGGGTGCGAACCGTGCGCTCTCGGTGCCATCGGCAACGTCAGTCGCACGACGTCGCCGGGGACGAAGGTGCGGCGGACGGCGACCCATCCCTCGTCGGCCGGCGCCGGCGTCTCGTCCTCGGCGCCGGGCAGGGCGAGCGTCGCCTCGGTCGCCCAGGCGGGGATGCGGAGCGCGATCGTGCGTTCCTCGGCCGGCGCGTTCTCGACCGTGAGGGTGATCTCGCCGTCCCACGGGTAGTCGGTGGAGACGCTGATCGCCAGGTCGCCGGCGGTGATGCGGGCGTCGGCGTACACCCCGACGTACAGCACGTCGTCGCGGGCGACGGCCACCTGGTCCTGCAGCTCGGACATCCAGCGGACGATGTTCGGCGGGCAGCAGGGGCATCCGAACCACGCGCGTCGCAGCAGTTCACCACCGTCTTCGGCGCCGGATCGCTGCTCGTGATCCGGCCGGCGCTGCAGCGGGTTGTCGTAGAAGAAAGCGGTACCGTCCGCCGAAAGCCCAACAGCATAGGCGTTGTAGAGCACGGTCTCGTAGACGTCGAGGTACGACGCTTTGCCGGTGGCAACGAACATCCGCCACGCCCACTGCATCGTTGCGATCGCCGCGCAGGTCTCGGCGTACGCACGCTCGGACGGCAGCTCGTACCGGTCGCCGATCGCCTCGTCGGAGTGCCGGCTGCCGAGCCCGCCCGTGAGGTACAGCTTGGTCGCGACCATGTCGTCCCAGAGCCGCTCGAGCGCGGCGAGAAGGGTCTGATCGCCCGTCTCCAGGTAGACGTCCGTCGCGCCGGCGGCCAGATAGGCCATCCGGACGGCGTGCCCGATGACCGACGGCAGCTCGCGGAACGGAACGTGATCCTGGAAGTACTCCCCCGGGAAGATCGTGTGCTTGAGCTTCCCCTGCCCGCGGCGATCGACGAACAGCCGCGCCTGGGTCAAGTAGTCCGCGTTGCCCGTTTCTCGATAAAGCTCGACGAGCGCCATCTCCACCTCGGGGTGCCCGTCGACGACCTCCTCACCGTGCTCGCCGTACTTGCGCACCACGAGGTCCGTGAACTTGCGGGAGATCGTCAGCAGCCGGTCGTCGCCGAGCCGGCGGTTCGCGGCGACGGCGGCCTGGATGAGGTGGCCGAGGTTGTACAGCTCGTGCCCCCAGCCGAGATCCGACCAGGGCTGCTTGGGCTGGTCCGGGTCCTGGAAGTACGAGTTCAGGTACCCGTCCTCGGCCTGCGCCTCTTCCAGCAGTGCGACGACCTCGTCGAAGAACTCCCGTGCTCCGGCCGGCGCGTCCTCGCGGCCCACCTCGTACGCGAGCCCCTCGAGCGTCTTGTACAGATCCGTGTCCAGGAACGGGTACCGCCCGCGGTACGGCCCGACCGACGGATCGGCGAGCCGGCGCAGGTTCTCCAGGTTCCCGGCCTTCCGCAGTTCGGTGATGACATGCGGAATCGTCGCGACCCGGTTCCGCCGCTGCCAACTCCCCAGCAGCCCACCGGTCAGCTCTACCCTCACCTCAGTACCGTGTGACATTGCACTGACCTTAAGTGCAATGTCACACCTTGCCAAGAGAAAACGGCAGACGTTTACACGCCGGAAACCATCACCCCTCGCCAGGTAGGTGCAACCTCGACAGGACGTATAGGTCCACTGCCCTCATGCGCACGCGTCGCCAGGGCCGGTTTGGAGGGTAGTGGACGTATACGTCCTGTCGAGCTGCCCAGATGGGGGATGATTCAGAGCCGTGGGTCGACTGGCTCGGACTCCAGCGCGAGCACTGCGAAGACGCATTCGTGGATGCGCCAGAGGGGTTCGCCGCGGGCGGCTCGGTCGAGGGACTCCAGGCCCAGGGCGTACTCGCGGAGTGCTAGCGAGCGCTTGTGGCCCAGGTTGCGGTCGCGGAGGCGGGTGAAGTTGGCGGGGTCGGTGTAGTCGGGTCCGTAGATGAGCCGCAGGTACTCCCGCCCGCGGACCTTCAGACCGGGCTGTGCGAGACCCTTCCCGGTGCGGGTCAGGTTCGCGGCCGGCTTCACGACCATGCCCTCTCCCTCACCCTTCCCCTCTCCCTCACCCTGCCCCTCTCCCCCGGCCCCGGTGAGCTCTTCCCACCAGGCGATCCCGGCGTCCCAGTTGTCCGCGTCAACGAACAGCCGGCGCGTCTGCGTGATCAGCTCCGGGCCCTTGGCGACCATCCGGTCGGCGACATCGAGATGCCACGCGTGCGGCCGGTCCTGGTACGTCGCCCCCTCGGACGCCAGCACCTGGAACGGGGCCAGCCGTACTCCATCGAGCCCGTCGGTCGGCCAGCAGTAGCGGCGGTACGCCTCAGTGAACTTCGCCGCGTTCGTCGTACGGCGCTCCATCGACGCCAGCAGCTCGCCCATGTCCAGCCCGGCGTCGACCGCGGACCGTAGTGCGGCGGTTGCTGCGGGCAACGACGTACGGGCGGCCGCGCCGACGGCTGCGTACTGGTTCCGGAGCAGGTCCTCGGCCTTCGCGCTCCACGGGAGCAACTCCGCGTCGAACAGCAGCCACGACGTGTCGAGCTCCTCGAAGATGCCGGCATCGGAGGCCACGCGGCGCAGCCGGAGTAGGAGCTCGTCGGTCAGGTCCGCGTCGAAGAACGACCGGCCGGTGCGGGTGTGGATAGCGCCCCGGCCAGCAACGCCGAAGCGTTTCTCCGCCACATCGTCGTCCCGTGTCAGCAGCACGACCGCGCGCGAGCCCATGTGCTTCTCCTCGCACACCAGCTCGGTGACGCCCTGCGCGCGATACGTCTCGAACGCCTGCCGCGGGTGCTCCAGCAGCCCCGGCTCGGGCGACGTCGCGACCGGGCTCATCGTCGGCGGCAGGTACAGCAGGAACCGCGGATCGATCGCGAACCGGCTCATCACCTCGAGCGCCGCACCGGCCTGCTCGGCGCGGACGCTCAGTCGCCCGTGCGTCGCGGTCTCGATCACTCGGCGACCGGTCACGTCGGTCAGCTCGAGTACGTCGGGCTCGCGCGACGGGGCGGTTGCCACGTGCAACGGTTTGGCCGGCGCGTAGTACTCCTCGGCGGCCTTCACCGACACCAGCTCGCGCTCGGGATAACGCAGCGCGGTCAGCGATCCACCGAAGACGCAGCCTGTGTCGAGGCAGATCGTGTTGTTGATCCACTCGGGCTCGGGCGTCGGCGTGTGGCCGTAGACGACCATCGCGCGACCGCGGTAGTCGTTCGCCCACGGGTAGCGCACGGGCAGCCCGAACTCGTCGGTCTCCCCCGTCGTCTCGCCGTACAGGCAGAAGGAGCGGACGCGGCCGGACGCACGACCATGCATGCGCTCGACCAGACCGGCGTGCGAAACGACCAGCTTGCCGCCGTCGAACACGTAGTGCGAGATCAGCCCATCGATGAAGGTTTCGACCTCGTCGCGGAACTCCTGCGGCTCCAGCGCGAGCTGCTCCAGCGTGGTCTCGAGGCCGTGGCTGATCTTGACGTTCTTGCCTCGGAGCGCGCGGAGCAGCTTGTCCTCGTGGTTGCCCGGCACGCAGTACGCGTTGCCGTTGGCAACCATGCCCATTACGAGGCGCAGTACGCCGGGTGTGTCGGGGCCGCGGTCGACGAGGTCACCGACGAACACGGCGCGGCGGTCCTGGTGTACGGCGTCGATCGGGCGCCCGGTGGCGTCGCGGGTGATCGTGTAGCCGAGGTCCGTGAGCAGCTGCTCGAGCTCGGGGCGACAGCCGTGGACGTCGCCGATGATGTCGAACGGGCCGGTCCGGTCCTTGAGATCGTTGAAGAGCCGGGTGCGTTCGATGCTGACGGCATCGATCTCGTCGACGCTGTTCAGCACATGAACGGTCCGGAAGCCTTCACGCTTGAGGCTCCGCAGGCCGCGCTTCAGCTGTGAGCGCTGGCGGGTGATCACCTTCGCACCGAACTGCCGGTCGGCACGCTGCTCGGTGCGCTCGATACACACCCGCTCCGGCGGGTCGAGCACGATCGCCACCGGCAGTACGTCGTACTCCCGCGCGAGATTCACCAGCTCCTTGCGCGCGTCGGGCTGCACGTTGGTCGCGTCGATCACCGTCAACCGCCCGGCCGCGAGCCGCTTCCCCGCGATGAAGTTCAACACCTCGAAGGCGTCCTTGGTCGCAGCCTGATCATTCTCGTCATCCGACACCAACCCACGACAGAAGTCGCTCGAGATCACCTCGGTCGCCAGAAAGTGCTGCCGCGCGAACGTGCTCTTGCCGGAGCCGCTCGCTCCGACCAGAACCACCAGGGAGAGCGCTGGTACGTCGATCTTCATCGTGCGTCCTCCCGTCGGAACAGTGCTAGCTGGGTTGGCGGGCCCAGGGCGGGGTCGGGTGGGCCTACGGGGCGGAACTCGACTGAGTAGTTGTAGCGGGTGGCGACTTCGTGGGACCAGGTTTCGAATTCGGGGCGGGTCCATTCGAAGCGGTGGTCGGGGTGGCGGTAGTTGCCGGCGGGGAGGGAGGGGAAGAGGGCGTTGTACTCGCTGTTCGGGGTTGTGATGACGATGGCTGCGGGGTGGGCGGCGCGGAAGACCGAGTGGGCCAGGGCGGGTAGGCGGGGTGGGTCGACGTGTTCGATGACCTCCATGAGGACGACGGCGTCAAGGCCGGCGAGGCGCTCGTCGGAGTACGTGACGGACGACTGCAGGAAACGCAACCGGTCGCGCTGCCGGTCGGGCAGGTCGTCGTAGTGCAGTCGACGTTTGGCTCCGATCAGCGCTCGCGCCGACACGTCCGTCGCGATCAGCTCGCCGATCATCGGGTCCTTCAAGAGCTCGCCGACCAGCGCGCCTTCACCGCAGCCGATATCCGCGACGCGTCGCGCGCCGAGCTCACGCAGTACGCCGGCCACCACGCCGCGACGTTCGACTGCGAGCGACACCGAGCCTTCGTCGGACGACTCGTCGGCCAGCTCCACGCCATCGACCTCGGCGAGCCGCTCGAGCGCCGCATCGGCCAGATACCGCCGGTGCGCGAGATAGCGGCGCGAGATCAGCTCCTTCTCGGGATGCGCACCGAGCCATCCCTCGCCGGCGCGCACCAGCTTGTCGACCTCGTCGGAGCCGACCCAGTAGTGCTTGGCGTCGTCCAGCACGGGCAGCATCACATACAAGTGGTTGAGCGCATCGGCCAACCGCAGTACGCCGGTCAGCCGCAGGTCGACGTACCGCGAATCACCCCAGGCCGGGATCTGTGGATCGAGCGGCACCGGCCGCGCGTCGACGGTCCACCCGAGCGGCGCGAACAACCGCTCGGCCAGGTCGGACCCGCCCCAGCACGGCAGGGCAGGCACGTGGATCTCGAGCGGGATCGCACGCGCCGCCAACTCGGGACGCGCGTCGCAGCGACCGTTCATCGCGGTCCGGAACAGCTTCGCCAGCGCCACGGCGAGCAGGCTCGAGGCGGCGTACGGGCGATCGTTCACGTACTCCCCGAGCGTGAATCCTTCCGCCGCCTTGCCGCGGCCGGACCGGACCAGCCCGATCGGGTCGATCTCCAGCAGGACCGCCGCCGTACACCGCTCGTCGGTCGCCTCGGGGTAGAACACGTGGGCCGATCCGCCGGTGACCTCGATCAGCTGCGGCCGGGCCGGGTTCTTGTGCAACAGGAACCCGAAATCACTCGCAGGCGCGTCAATTCCAGTCAGGTCGGTACCAAGCGTCAGGAACACCGCGCTATTCGATCACGGGTCGAGGAATGAGACACGCGGATTGAGGGCTGGCGTGTTCGGCCCTTTGGATCTAGCTTGTGTTGAGAAGATGAGTCGCTACAGACCGTCCTTCCCCGCTGACAGTCGGTAAATGTCCCCGGTTTGTGGCGAGAGCCCAAGCACGTGACTACGGGGAAAGGATCATGGCACCAATCTGTCGCCTCCCGGGGTGTAGCCGGTGAAACCCCAGACATTCGAACTCGTTCGTTACACCGACATCAGCGGGGTTTCCGGTACCGGCGTCGTCGCCGAAGGCTGTGTCTTCACCGACGGCTCGGTCGCGCTCCGCTGGCACGGCGCAAACCCCTCCACGGCCGTCTGGCCGGACCTGGACTCCATCCTCGCCGTTCACGGCCACTGCGGCGCGACCGTGGTGCGCTGGCTGGACGTCTCCGAGATGGAGCCGGTACCGGGCACCGACCTGCTGCCGGGCGAGCTGACGCACATCCTCGCCACCGGCCGCCGCACCCACCACCACCCGTCGGCCGTAGCGTCGGCCTGAAAGGCGAGTTTCGGCTGACCGCCCGGCCTACGGGGTGAGGCCGGTCAGCGCGAAGAACTCCTGCCGCGAACTGGGGTTGTCGCGCAGGATCCCCTGCAGCGACGACGTCACCGTCTTCGAGCCGGCCGCCCGCACGCCGCGCAGCGACATGCACTGATGCTCGGCCTCGATCACCACGCCGACGCCCTTCGGGTCGAGGTGATCCTGCAGCCAGTCGGCCACCTGCTTCGTCAGCCGCTCCTGCACCTGGAAGTCACGCGCGAACAGCTCCACCACCCGGGCCAGCTTCGACAGCCCGAGGATCCGATCGCCCGGCAGGTACCCGACGTGGGCGACGCCCTGGAACGGCAGCAGGTGGTGCTCGCACAACGACTGCACCGGGATGTCCTTGGCCAGGACGAGCTCGTCGTACCCCTCGTCGTTCGGGAACGTCGTCAGCTCGAACTCCCGCGGCGTGAGCATCTCCGCGTACGCGTTCGCGACCCGGCGCGGGGTGTCCGCCAGGTGTGCGCTCTCCGGGTCCCGCCCGAGCGCAGTCAGCAGATCGGCCACCGCGCGCTGCGCGGCCGGAAGATCGATCTCCGCCCGCCGCGCGACGATATGGAGGGGGACGGACTCGAGGTCGGCCGAGATCGCCATCTGCACACTCCCTGAGGTCTCAACGAACTGCCACTATAACTGTTACATCAACCCAAGTTGTCGATAGAATCATCCCGTGGACACGTCGTGGGACACCGAGGTTCAGGCGATCGCCGCGTTGGAGGAGCCGACCCGCCGCCGGCTCTACGAGTACGTCGTCGGCTCACCCGACCCGGTCAGCCGCGACGAGGCCGCGGCCGAGCTCGGTATCCCCCGGACGACGGTCGCGTTCCATCTGGACCGGCTCACCGAGGAGGGCCTGCTCGACACCTGCTTCGAGCGCCGGAGTGGACGCACCGGCCCCGGCGCCGGACGGCCCGCGAAGCTGTACCTGCGCTCCAACCGCGAGATCGAGATCACCCTCCCCGAGCGCCAGTACGCCGTTGCCGGCCGCCTGCTCGCCGCTGCCGTCGAAGACGCCGAAGCCAGCGGTACGTCGCCTCGCGCCGCCGTCAACCGCCGCGCCCGCGAGTACGGCGAAGCGATCGGCCGCGACGCCGGGGACAGCCCGGTGATCGAGATCCTCGCGTCGCACGGCTTCGAACCGCGCGCGGACAAGGACGGCATCGCGCTGGTCAACTGCCCGTTCCAGCGCATCGCCCAGGAGCAGCCCAAGCTGGTCTGCGGGATGAACCTGCACCTCCTGGCCGGCATCGTCGACGCGCTCGACCTCCCGTACGAGGCCCGCCTGGCCCCGTCACCCGGTCACTGCTGCGTCCGGCTCGTGCCCGCGGGATTAGGCTCGCCGGGTGGCGAAGAGTAAGCAGAGTCAGGGCACGCCCGCGACGGTTGCGCTGACGAAGGCGAAGGTCGAATTCACGACCCACGCGTACGAGCACGACCCGGCGGCGAAGTCGTACGGGCTGGAGGCCGCCGAGGCGCTCGGCCTGGACCCGGAGCAGGTGTTCAAGACGCTGCTCGTCGAGGTCGACGGGAAGCTCGCGGTCGGCGTCGTACCGGTCGGGAAGCAGCTTGATCTGAAGGCGATCGCGGCCGCTGCCGGCGGCAAGAAGGCGGTGATGGCCGACCCGGCCGCCGCCGAGCGCACCACCGGGTACGTCGTCGGCGGCATCAGCCCGATCGGCCAGAAGCGCGCACTGCCCACGGTCATTGACAGCACCGCCACCGACCACCCGACGGTCTACGTGTCGGGCGGGCGACGCGGTTTCGACATCGGCCTGTCCCCCGCCGACCTGATCGCCGTGACCAAGGCGCGTACGGCGGCTATCGCCAGATAGACCCGAGCTGGTGGATCGTCAGCTGCTCCACGACCGCACGCCCCTCGGCCACCAGCTCGAGCTCGGCCGGACGAACGTTGTAGCTCTGGTAGACCGCACCGTCGTTCCCGAACACGTCCAGCTGATCGCGGTCGATCAGTAGGTGGAGTTTGATCTTGCCGTTCACCGGTTCGAGCTTGGCGCCGTCGAGCTTTCGGTCCTGGTACATCACGTCGCGGCCGACCTTCACCGTGAAGCTCGTGACTTGGCTGACGTCGACAGTCGCTTCCAGCTCGTAGGTGCTGCCTGCCGCGAATTGCCAGCTGTCGGCGACCGTCAGGTTCTCCCAGGTCTGCGTGCTTTCGCGGAGCGACGCCAACTCCGGGATCGGCGTGCTGAAAACGCGAAGGCCATCGTCGGTGTGGTGCAGGGAGAGGTCCACCGGGAACGATGCGTTACCGGTCCAGATCGAGCCCTTGTTCTCGCCCTGCCAGGCCATCGACACGATGCGCCCGTCCGGCACGTTCTCGAAGGTCAGGCCCGCGTAGTACCCCGCGCCGGCAAACGTCTCGGTCTGGTTGAGCTTCTGCGGCTCGGTCCAGTCCGAGTGGTAGGTCGTACCGTCCCACTCCCCGACGACGTACTTGCCGCTACCGCCGTGGAGAAGCCAGCGGTAGCCGTCGTCGATCGCCATCCGGATCAGGTTCGGGCACTCGAACAACCAGTCGGCCGAATAGCGCGACGCGAACGTCCAATCGAGCAGGTTGATCGAGGTATAGAAGTCGACGCCGTTCCCGCCCTCGTCCGACCACACAACCATGCCCCAGGTCTCCGACACCGGGTCCCAGAACACCTTCGGGTCGCGGCTCGTGCCGCCGGGTGTGACGACCTTCTTGCCGTCGGCGTACGTCAGGAACGTATTGCCGCCGTCCAGGCTGTAGAAGACGATCACGCCGTTCGTGCCGGAGTACACGAGGACTGGGTCGTCCTCGCCGTCTTTCAGACCGCTGACGTTCTCGAGGTCGACGACCCCGCCACCCGACCACAGGTCACCGGGGTGGATCTGCGGGTCGAGGGCGATCGGTTCTTGCGTCCAGTGCACGAGGTCGGTGCTGGTCGCGTGACCCCAGTGCATGGTGTCCCAGACCAGGCTGTTCGGCGCGTGCTGGTAGTAGAGGTGATACACGCCGCGGTAGTACAGCGGCGCGTTCACGTCGTTCATCCAGCCGGCCCGCGTGCTGAAGTGGAACTGCCCGCGGTTGTCTTCCTGGTAGTTCGTCGCTGGATAGGGGGAGGTCATGGCTCCACACCTACCCCATCAGCGCCTCATCCAGTGATGCCGGGCTTCCCCGTTTCGAGGTGACCGGACAAGCGACGGCGGTACGTCGTGTCGTCCGGCGAGGTAACCTCGACGTCGTACCAGCCATGGTCGGTCGGCCAGAAGATCGGGCTGGTCTGCTTACCGCGCAGCTCGATCGTCGTGGCCTTGCTGCCGTACCCGCGGGACCTGAGCTTCACGGTCAGCGACTTCCGTGAGCCGTTGACAAGGTGGAGCTGGAGCGCGCCGGCGCGGTTCTCGATGCGTACGTCGAGGGCCGCCGCGGCGCCGTCGGACGAACCGGCAACCTCCGCCCAGAAACGGTTCGGCCCCTGGACTGCGACTTCGAACGGCCCGTCGACCGGGATCGCGACGGCGGTCGGCGACTGGCTCGGGCTCTTGTCGGCGTGGCTGTGATGTACGTCGAGGTGGGTCGGCGCAGGGAGCTCGCCGCCGTACGGATAGATGGCGAAGTGGGCCGACTGCGAGCCATGGTTGCTCAGGGCCAACATCAGCTTGCCGTTGGCAACTGATCCGGAAACCGACGGCCCGTAAGGCAATGCGCGGGCCGGACGGCGGCCGGGCTCCTGCACCGGGATCGCCTGGTCGACGGGCGGCGCGGGGTGCCAGCGGGTGATCGGCGCGGGCACCGGACCCGGCTGGTCGACCGGCGGCTGCCGGTACGTGCGGTCGAAGTCGAACGCCGATAGCAGGTCGCCGCACGCGGTCCGGCGCCAGGTGCTGATGTTCGGCTCGCGGACGCCGGTCCACTGCTCGAGGAAGCGCAGTACCGAGGTGTGGTCGAAGACCTGCGAGTTCACGTGACCGCCGACCGACCACGGCGAGACCACGGTCATCGGGACACGCGGGCCGAGGCCGATCGGCTTACCGGCGTACCAGTCGTCGCCTTCGCCCGAGGTGGGCTGCGGGGCGACCGGCGGCGGCACGTGGTCGAAGTACCCGTCGTTCTCGTCGAAGTTGATCAGCAGCACGGTCTTCGACCACGTGTCGGGGTCGGAGGCGATCGCGTCGAGGACGTCGTAGATCAGGTTCGCGCTGCCGACCGGGGTGGACGAGCCGGGGTGCTCGGAGTCGACCGCGGACGGGACCAGCCAGCTCACCTTCGGCAGCGTGCCGGCCTTGATGTCGGCGCGCAGCCGCGGGACGAGCGACTCCGGCTCGGACCGGTACATCGCCTTGCGGAACAGCTTCTGGTCCTTGATCGGCAGCTTCTCGACGGCCGCGTCGAGCAGCTTCAACGCGTCCGCGCGTTCGGCGTCGGTCTTCGCGAAGAGCTTGTCGTAGAACTCCTCGGTCGTCCGGTAGCCCGGCACGTTCGCCAGGATCCGGTGACCGATGTCCTTGAACGTCTTGAAGTACTCGACCGCGTTGTCGGTGAAGTTGTCCCACTCCTGGTAGATCTGCCAGGAGACACCGGCCTTCTCCAGCCGTTCCGGGTACGCCGTCCAGTCGTAGCCGGCGTGGTTGTAGTCGTACGCCGCGTTGGTGACCGCGCGCTGCGTCGTACCGGGCTCGTACCCGGTCGTGCCGGACCACAGGTAGTTGCGGTTCGGATTGGTCGAGCCGTTGACCGAGCAGTGGTACGCGTCGCAGATCGTGAACGTCTCGGCGAGCTCGTACTGCAGCGGGAGGTCGCCGCGCTCGTAGTGGGTCATGGTGGCGGCCGTCCTGGCCTGCACCCAGGCGTCGTTCCAGCCGCCGGCCCAGGCCTGGGTGGCGTCGCTGAAGCCGTGGGCCAGCGCGCCGAGGTACTGGATGTCGTCGAGGTTGCGGCCCTCGTCGGCGGCGGCCTTGCTCAGCGAGAACGGCAATACCTCGCCGCCGCCGGGCTTCGGCTGGTGGAAGATGCTCTTGCCGTTGCGCAGCCGCAGCGGCTGGCGGTCGCCGTACCCGCGGATCCCGTGGAGCGTCCCGAAGTAGTGGTCGAACGATCGGTTCTCCTGCATCAGCACGATCACGTGCTCGATCGCGCGCAGACCACCACGCCGCACAGGCTGCGTCATCGCGGTGTGCAGCGACGGTGGGAGCAGCGAGACCGCTGCCCCACCCGCCATCGAACCGAGCACCAGGCGCCGGGAGATCTCAGTCATGGTCCGGACCCTAGGGGCGGGCCGTAGCCACCGTGAGACCTCCGGATGAACAGCTGTCCGCCTACGACCTACGCCGAGCGATTGCTGCATCACGCAGCTTCTCGAGCGTCTGCTCGGTCGTCTCCCAGCCCATGCAGGCGTCGGTGACCGACTGCCCGTAGGTCAGCTCCCGGGTCGGGTCGAGGTCCTGGCGACCCTCCTGCAGGAACGACTCGAGCATCACGCCGACGATCGCCTTGTCGCCGGCCGCGACCTGCGCGCCGATCTCTCCGGCCACCACCGGCTGGCGGCGGTGGTCCTTGCGGCTGTTGCCGTGGCTCGCGTCGATGACGACCCGCTCCGGCAGTCCTGCCTTGCGGAGGAGCTCGACGGCGCCGGCGACGGAGTCCGCGTCGTAGTTCGGGCCGCTGTCGGAGCCACGCAGTACGAGGTGGCAGTCCGGGTTGCCGCGGGTGTGCAGGATCGCGGGCGCGCCGTCGTGGTCGACACCGGTGAAGACGTGCGGTACGGCGGCGGCCTTGATCGCGTCGACGGCCGTGGCGATCGAACCGTCGGGGCGGTTCTTCATCCCGATCGGCATCGACAGGCCGGACGACAACTGCCGGTGCACCTGGCTCTCGACGGTGCGTGCGCCGATCGCACCCCAGCCGACGGTGTCAGCGATGTACTGCGGGGTGATCGGGTCGAGGAACTCGCAGCCGGCCGGGAGTCCGAGCTCTGTGACCTGGACCAGCAACTGGCGGGCGATACGCAGACCGCGGTTGACGTCGCCGGAGCCGTCGAGGCCGGGGTCGTTGATCAGGCCCTTCCAGCCGAGGGTGGAGCGGGGCTTCTCGAAGTACACGCGCATCGCGATCAGCAGGCCGTCGGAGAGGCGCTCCGCGACCGGTCGCAGTCGTTCGGCGTACTCGAGGGCCGCCTCCGCGTCGTGGACCGAGCACGGGCCGACGACCACGAGCAGCCGGTCGTCGACGCCGTTGAGTACGTCGGCCACCGCCTGCCGTCCGTCGGCCACTCGCCCGGCGAGTTCGTCGTTGAGCGGGAACTCGTCGTGCAAGGCCTGCGGGGTGATCAGGGGGACGGTCTTCTCGATCCGCCGATCGACGACGCGCGCCTGTTCGGTCGGTTTCGGGAGGGTGTTCATCGGGGGACCTTTCCGCCGGTCCGCTCGCGTTGCAGCGCAGGCAGCCGGCTGGTGGGACGAGAAAAGCCAAGGACGGATGTCCTTGGCTTCGGGCCGGCTGCGGTGTCTGCGGTTGGGCGTCAGCGATCGGCTGAGCTGCCCGGCACCAGAGCCGGCCACTCAAAAAATCGCCAATAGCTGCGCTTCACGTCGACGACAATAGCACCCGTGAACATCCGTACCGCCCATCGAGACGAACTCCCCACCCTCCAGGACCTGGAGACAGCCGCCGGCGTGCTCTTCCGCGACATCGGCATGACGGACGTCGCGGACCACCCGCCGCCCGCACTGGAAGCCTTCGAGGAGTACCGCCGGGACGGTCGGCTCTGGGTCTCGGCCGACGAGGCGGACCGGGTGACCGGGTTCGTCCTCGTCGAGCTCGTCGACGGCGCGGCGCACATCGAGCAGGTCAGCGTGCATCCCGAACATCAGGGTCGCGGGATCGGGCGGGAGCTGATCGCGTACGTCGACCAATGGGCGGCCGGACAAGGGATTCCGGCGTTGACGCTCAGCACGTTCCGCAGTGTTCCGTGGAACGGGCCGTACTACGCGCGGCTCGGATTCTCGGAGATGGCCGGCGACGAGTTGACGCCGGGACTGGTGCGGATCCGGACCGCGGAAACGGCGTTCGGGCTGGACCCGGCGGAGCGGGTGTTCATGCGGCGGGCGGTTGCCGGTCAGTAACCGGATGCGGTGTGGGCTCGTTGATGGCTGCAAGACCGGCTAGACGACGGGGAGTGCTGCAGGTGGTGAGGCCGCGGACCTTTGAGTTGGTTCGGTATCGGGATCCGAGTGGGGTTTCGGGGACCGGAGTGGTGGCTGAGGGATGTGAGTTCAGCGACGGCTCGGTGGCCTTGCGATGGCGGGGTGACAACCCGGCCACAGCCGTCTGGCCCAACCTCGACTCGGTGCTCGCGGTGCACGGGCACCAAGGGGCGACCGAGGTTCGCTGGGTCGAAGGTCAGAGCCCGTCGGCGCCCCGCGCCGGCCTCGACAACCTGTTCGACGAGCTGCACCAGGTGAAGCCCCCGACATCGCTGACCGATCCGCTTCCGCCGCCGCCCGGCCACACCCGTGGATGGGCAGGGGCCAGGCATCTGAGGTAGAACGTGGCCGTGACACAGATCTACCTCGTCCGGCACGGTGAGCCGGACTACGAGCCGATCGATTCCCGGGGTCTGCCGGGGATGGCGGCCGACTCTGCCCCACTCAGTGCCGTCGGGATGAAGCAGGCCGAGGAGCTCGCCGACCTGCTCGGCGGCATCCGCGCGACGTACCTGGTCACCTCGCCGCTCACCCGTGCCCTGCACAGCGCCGCGATCATCGGCCACCGGCTCGCGCTCGGCGTACGGGTCGACTACGACCTGCGCGACTGGCTGCCGGACCAGACCGGCCTCTGGCGCAGCATCACCGACGTCCACGCCGCGCAGGCGGAGTTCGAGGAGTACGACGGGGAGTGGCCGGAAGGCGTCCAGCGACCCTGGGAGCCGCTGTCCCAGGTTCGCGAGCGTGCCCGCGCCGCCCTCGCCCGGCACACCGCCAGCACCGACGGACCGGTCCTCGCGATCACCCACGCAACGGTGATCCGGGCGCTGACCGGCGAGAAGGACACGGCCCACGGCGCCCACGAGTACTACCGCTACGATCCGGCTTCCGATGCCGGAGTCTGAGCTCCCGCGCATCCTCGGCGTCGTCGCTCTCGGTGGCGTGATCGGCTCTCTGGCCCGCTACGGACTGGCCGAAGCGGTGCCGCACGGAGCGACCGGTTTCCCCTGGGCCACCTTCGTCACCAACGTGCTGGGGTGCTTCGCGATCGGCGTTCTGCTCGCGCGTCTGACCCCGCGACATCATCCGTTGCTGAGACCCTTCCTCGGCACCGGCATCCTCGGTGGCTTCACGACGTTCTCGACGTTCGCGGTCGACACGGAGAGGCTGCTGCACGTGCAGATGGTTGTTGCATTCGTCTACTTCTTCGGCACGATCACTGCGGCGTTGGCAGCGGCAACGATCGGCGAGCACGTCGGCGGTCGGCGGCGATGAACATCCTGCTGGTCGCTCTCGGCGCCGCGGTCGGCGCACCGCTCAGGTTCCTGGTGGACAAGCACATGGTGGCCCGGTTGTTGCTCGGCGCCCGGATCGAGACCCCGTTGCCGTGGGGAACCTTCGCGGTCAACATCCTGGGCAGTTTCCTGCTCGGGTTGCTGACCGGCGTCGGCAATCACACGATCGCTTTGCTCGTCGGCGTCGGGTTCTGCGGCGCGTTCACGACGTACAGCACGTTCGCGGCCGAGACGACGGCGCTGGCCGCTTCCGGACATCGCCGTAAGGCGTTGCTCAACGTGGTGCTGAACCTGGGTACCGGACTGGTCGCGGCCGTTCTCGGAGCATGGCTGAGTAAGTGACTCATGTCACACGAGGTGATGACGTGAACACCCGTGCCGCCTGCTGTGCGCCTGAATAGGCCCCGATCACGGGCCGCAACGGCACGTGGTGATAACGAATGGCCCGAACTTCGAGACAACAAGGGTTGAACTACGTAAGAGATGAGCATAGTTTTCACCGAGCGCCCGTCCGCGCTCACGGTGAGTCAAGGAGGTTGCCATGTCGAGAGGGATGCCTCGCCTGCCCCGCCCGCTCATGGATCTGTGGGACTGGCAGTCACAAGCCGCATGCCGGGACGTCAACCCGGAGCTCTTCTTCTCACCCGAATCGGAGCGTGGCGTTCGCAAACGCGCCCGCGAGATGGTGGCCAAGTCGCTGTGCGGGACCTGCCCGGTCCAGCCCGAGTGCCGGCAGCACGCGCTCTCCGTCGGAGAGCCGTACGGCGTCTGGGGCGGCACCACGGAGTCCGAGCGCGACAACGACCTCCCCGAGCAGCGGAAATCAGCGTAGGAGCTGCCTGCTACAAACCGTCAGGCAGTTCCCTCGTCGTTCTCGGACGGGGAATCGTCGTCCTTGGCCTTGCTCTTCGGGTCTTCGGGCTCCGGCGGCTTGATCGTCGTGCGCGGGTCCCGGTAGCGGTCCAGTGACTTGAGGAAGTCCGGATCGTCATCGGGCGCCAACGGGCGGCTGACCGGCTGCGATGGCCGTACGACGGCCTCGCGGCCGCCACCGCCCTGCGTGCGCGACATGAGCAGCCAGACGATCGGCCCCACGAACGGGACGAACACGATCAGGACGATCCACACCAGCTTGGGCAGGTGCGGCACGTCCTCGTCGGGTGTCTGGATGCAGGAGAACAGCGCATACACGCTGAGCACCAAGCTGATCAGGAACGGCAGGAATCGAACCACGTTCCCAACAGTACGGCGCGGGACCGATCAGCGGGCGGAGGCGGTGAGTCCTCGTGCCCGCAGGACCGTGTTCTCGAGCGGACGGAACACCAGCAGTTCGATGCCGACGCCGACCACGAAGATCAGCACGATGCCGGCGAACACCATCGAGATGTCCGAGAGCGACATGCCGTTGTGCAGATACTGCCCGAGGCCCTCACCGAGCTCCGGGGAGGTCGCGATCAGTTCCGCGGCCATCAGCGAGCGCCACGAGAACGCCCAGCCCTGCTTGAGTCCGCCGAGGAACCCGGGCAGCGCGGCCGGCAACAGGATGTACCGGATGCCTCCGAACCGGCCCGCGCCGAGGGCCTTGCCGACCCGCGGCAGGATCGGCGGCACCTGGTCGAGACCGGAGACGAGCCCGTTGGCGATCGACGGCACCGCGCCGAGCAGCACGACCCAGTAGATGGCGCGGTCGTTGAGCCCGAACCACAGGATCGCGGCCGGCACCCACGCGACCGAGGGCAGGCTCTGCAGGCCCGAGACAAGCGGCCCGATACCCCGGCGTACGACGGTGATGTTGGCGATCGCCAGCCCGAGCGGTACGGCGATCACTAGCGAGATCGCAAAGCCGATGACCGCGCGATGGACCGATACCCAGAACAGTTCGGCGATGTCGCCGCTGGTCACAAGCTGCCAGATCTGGCTCCAGACCGCCGCCGGCGCGGGCAGTTTGAACTCGGGCCAGAACGCCGCGGCCCACAACGCCTGCCAGATCGCGACCAGGACGACGATCGCTCCGATCGGCGGCAGCACACGCGCAGCTATCCGCCGTACCCGAGAACCCTCGGTGATGTTGACCGGAGTGTCGAGCGCGTCGAGGCCGGCCTCGACGGATCCTTCCTGAACGTCAAGCGGCATGACTGCTGATCACCTTGCGGAGTGCGGTGTTGATCTCGTCGACTGCTCCAGGCGCGTCCTCGACGTCCCACTCCTGTACGACGCGGCCCGGTCGCGACGAGAGCAGTACGACGCGTTGACCGAGTCGCACTGCCTCGCGGACGTCGTGGGTGACGAACAGGATCGCCGTACCAGTCGCTCGCCAGATCCTCAGGAGCTCGCCCTGCAGGACGTCGCGGGTGATCGCGTCGAGCGCAGAGAACGGCTCGTCCATCAACAGCAGTGCCGGCTTGCCATCGGTGCTGTCCGCCGTGGACGCAAGCGCCCGCGCCAAGGCGACGCGCTGCCGCATACCGCCGGACAGCTCGTGCGGGCGCTTGTCCCCCAGGCCCGCCAACCGCACCAGCTCGAGCAGCTCGGCCGCCTTCGCCCGGCGCTGCGACTTCGGCACGCCGGCCATCCGCAGCGGCAGCTCGACGTTCCCGGCGGCCGTCAGCCACGGCATCAGCGCAGGCTCCTGGAAGACGACCGCCGGACGGGACGAGTTCAGCTCGATCCGCCCGGCCGTCGGCTGGTCCAGGCCCGCGACGAGATTGAGCAGCGTGGTCTTGCCGCAGCCAGACGCGCCCAACAGGCAGACGAACTCACCCGGCTCGACCTCGAGATCGACGCCGTCCAACGCGACCACCGACTTCCGGCCGGTCCCGAACGTCTTGCCTACTTGATGAAAGCGCACCGGGCTCAGCACGTCCGGCAAGGTTTCGATGGTCGCGGTCATGGCCTGCCTCCTACTACTCGTCCGGCTACTTCGAGTCCAGACCGGCGGCGTCCACCGTCGGCTTTCCTGCCTTGCTGAGTACGTCGTTGAGCGGGCCGAGGTCCGCGAAGCCGGCCACCGTCGGTGCTTGCTTCGCGATCCCGGCCGTGACCTGGTCCTTGGCCAACTGCGGGAACGTGCTCGCGATCGGGTCCGCGGTGATCTGGATGTTCTTGAACGCCCGGTCGATCACGGCCGGCTTCAACGCCTTACCGGTCGCTGCCTTCAGCTGATCGTTGACGACGGCCTTCGCGTCGGCCGGGTTCGTGCTGCTGTAGTCGATCGCCGCGAGGAGCCCGGTCAGCAGCGCCTTCACGGTCTCGGGGTGCTCCTGCAGGAACTGGGTCCGGACGATCAGCACGGTCGTCGGGAACTTCCCGTCCGGCCACAACGACGCCTCGTCGAGCAGCACCTTCGCACCCGCGTCGAGGACCAGCCGCGACGACCAGGGCTCCGGCAGCCAGGCAGCGTCCACGTCGCCCTTCTTGAACGCGTCGAGCGTCTGCGCGTTCTCCAGGTTGGTGACCTTGACCTTGCCGGTCAGGCCCTTCTGGGCGAGCCACTTCTTCAGCGACACGTCCTGCGTGTTGCCGAGCTGCGGAGTGACCACGGTCTTGCCGATCAGGTCCTCGGGCTTGGTGATCGTCGGCTTCACCACGAGCTGAGCGCCGCCGGAGGTCGCGCCGGCGATCAGGCGGACCGCCTCGCCGTTGGACTTCGCGTACGCGTTGATGGCGGGACCGGAGCCGATGAAGCCCGCGTCGAGTGAGCCGCCGAGCAGCGCGCCGACCTCCTCGGGGCCGGCGTTGAACTTGGTCGGCACCAGCTTCGTGCTGCCGAGGTCCTTGGTGAACAGGCCCTTGCCGAGCCCGACGAGCGCGGCGGCATGGGTGACGTTCGGGAAGTAGCCGAGCCGCAGCTCGGTGGCCGGACCCTTGTCGCTCGACGCGGCGGCCGTGTCGTCGCTGCCGCCGGCGCGCGAGCAGCCGGCAGCGGCGAGGGTCAGGGCCAGGGTGGCGGCGAGCAGGCGGAACGGACGGATGGCGGAGATGCTCACGAGAAGACCTTTGTCTTGAAGGAAGGGAGAGCTCAGGAAACGGGCTCGAGCTCGCGCTCGTCCGCGACAGCTTCGGCTTTGGTGACCGGCGCGCGGCGCGCGATCCGGACTCCGTAGAGGACGAGGCCTGCCCAGGCGGCGACGAGGGCGGCGTAGACGGTGTACCGCGGGCCGGTGGTGACGTCGAGGCCGTTCAGCAGGGTGCGGGCGTTGGTCAGGATCAGCACCAGGCCGACCGCGACCCCGAGCCAGCGGGTCGCCAGCCGGGACACCAGCCAGGCGGCGATCGGGGCCGCGATGACGCCGCCGATCAGCAGTGCGGCGACGATGCCGTACGGCAGGTTGTCGCGACCGAGGCCGAACAGGAATCCGATGCTCGCGGCGACCGAGACCAGGAACTCGGCCGCGTTCACCGACCCGACCGCGCGCCGCGGGGCCAGCTTGCCGCTGGACAGCAGCGCGGAGTTCGCGACCGGTCCCCAGCCGCCACCGCCGGTGGCGTCGATGAAGCCGGCCACCAGACCGAGCGGACCGAGGAACTTCCCGGCCGGACGGCCCTCGATCACGGCGCGGACCTTCCCGGTGCCGAACCGGACCAGGATGTACACGCCGAGCAGGAGCAGCAGACCGGCCACCCACAACGATGCCGACTCGGTCGACAGGCTGGACAGGAACGTCGCGCCGACGAACGCACCGACCGCGCCCGGCGCACCGATCAGCGCGACCACGCGCCAGTCGACGTTGCCGAAACGCCAGTGCGACAGGCCCGAGGCGAGCGTGGTGCCGACCTCGGACAGGTGCACCGAGGCCGAGGCGACGGCCGGGGAGATCCCGGTCATCAGCAGGGCCGTACTGGCGGTGACGCCGTATGCCATACCGAGCGTGCCGTCGACGAGTTGGGCGATCGAGCCCAGCAAGGCGATCAGGATGAGACGACGCACAGAACTACTCCTACGGGTCGGGGAGGAGACAGGCGGAGTGGTACGCCGAAGGTCAACAACCCGAGGAGTTCACGCGGAGCAGATCAACGTGCCGGCGGCGCGTCAGCGCATCGCCGGGAGCGTTCGAGGTGATCTGCACTCATCCATGAAAGCGCACAAAGTCGAGCAAGATGCTCAGGTTTCAGCATCTGGGACGGTGAATCACTAATCGAGACAAACGATCAAATTCGATCATCGGCCGGTTCTGGTCACATGGTTGAAGCGTCGGTGGTCCGATGCCTACGGTCCTGTGCGTGCTGACTCCCCGCTCTCTGAAGACCGAGTACGCCGTCCGACCGCTCGGTGTCGACGTGAACCGGCCGCGGTTCAGCTGGGTCGCCACCGCTCCCGGGTACGGCGCGACGCAGACGGCCTACCAGATCCTCGTCGCGTCCGCGCCGGAGCTGTTGACTCCGGACAGCGCAGATGTCTGGGACTCGGGCAAGGTCGACTCGGCGCGGACCTTCGGCATCGAGTACGACGGACCGACGGCGGCGCGGACGCGGTACTACTGGACGGTCCGGCTGTGGGACGAAGGCGCCGGCGAGTGGGCTGCACCGGAGTGGTTCGAGACCGGTCTGCGTGATGAGGGCTTCGGGTCGGCGCAGTGGATCGGCGGGGCGACCGACAGCGCTCCGCTGCTGCGGCGTGGGTTCGCCGTCGACGGGACCGTGCGCCGGGCGCGGTTGTATGCGAGCGGTCTCGGGTACGCCGACCTGCGGCTCAACGGGCAGGCGGTGACTGACGCCGTACTCGATCCCGGCTTCACGGCCTACGACCATACCGTACTGTATGGTACGCACGATGTGACCGAGCTGCTCGTGCCCGGCGACAACGTGGTCGGGGCTGAGCTGGGGCGTGGGTTCTTCGGCCTGACCTCGGTCAATGTCTGGCGTTGGCATCAGGCGCCGTGGACCGCTGACCCTCGACTGTGCGCCCGGCTGGTTGTCGAGTACGACGACGGGCGCATCGACGAGATCGTCACTGACGAGTCGTGGCGCATCACCGGCGGACCGACGCTGTCCGACTCGCTCTATCTGGGCGAGACGTACGACGCCCGCCGCGCGCTGCCCGGATGGGATGCGCCTGGCTTCGACGACTCGGCCTGGTCGGCGGCCGCTGTCGTCGAGGCACCGAAGGGGAAGGTGACTGCGCAGGCGCACGAGCCGATCCGGGTGGTCGAGACCGTGGATCCGGTCGACGTCTCAGAGGTCCGGCCGGGTGTGTGGATCGTGGACTTCGGGCGGACCGTTGCGGGCTGGACGAAGCTCTCCGTGACGGCGCCGGCCGGTACGACGATCAGCCTCACACACGGCGAGACGGTTGCTGATGGCAACGTGGTGGCCGAGAACGAGCACGTCGACGGCGACCGGATCCAGCGCGACGAGTATGTTGCGGCTGGCAACGGTGCTGCCGAGGTCTGGGAGCCGCGGTTCTCCTACAAGGGTTTCCGCTACGTGCAGCTCGAAGGCGCGCGGGCCGACGTACAGATGCGGGTGGTGAACTCGGACGTCAGCAGTGTGACCCGGTTCGCTTCGTCGCAGGCGCCGTACGAACAGTTCGAACACGCGATGCGGCGTACGGTCCTGAGCAACCTGCACGGGATCCCGACGGACACGCCGTTCTTCGAGAAGAACGGGTGGACCGGCGACGCACAGGTGGGTTCGCCGACGATGCTGGCGACGCTCGACCTCGCGCGGTTCTTCACCAAGTGGCTCGGCGACATCCGGGACAGCCAGGCGGACACCGGGCAGTTGCCGGTGATCGTGCCGACGAGCGGCTGGGGGTTCACCGACCTCTCCCCGGCGACCGAGTGGCCGACGGTGTACCCGTTCCTGCTCCGCGAGATGTACCGCTGGTACGGCGATGAGCGGCTGCTGCGCGAGCACTGGGAATCGTTGACTCGTTATCTGTCCTGGGAGCTCGCCCGGGTCGAGGACGGGTTGTCGGTGAGCGTGCTCGGCGACTGGCTTCCGCCGGGTTACGGGAACGGTCCGGCACCGGAAGACCGGCGGCTGACGGGTGCGGCGTACCTGTATCGGGCGGTCGTGGTCGCGGCGGAGATCGGTGAGTTGATTGGGCAGCCCAACGACTATCGGAAGGCGGCCGGCGAGCTCGCGGACGGGTTGAACGCGGCATTCCTGGATCGCTCAACGGGACGGTACCGGTCGGCTGAGGATCCGGATTACCGGCAGACGTCGAATGCCCTGCCGCTCGCGTTCGGGATCGTGCCGGACGACCTGGTTGCGCAGGTGGCGGCCGGGTTGGCCGCTGATGTCGAGGCGCGCGGGTTCCATCTCAACACGGGATGCCTGGGCGTCGGCGTACTGCTGCCCGTGCTGACTGCGCACGGGTACGGCGACATGGCAACGAAGGTCGCGCTGCAGCGGAGTTACCCGAGCTGGGGCTACTGGTTCGACCTCGGCGCGGACACGATGTGGGAGAAGTGGGAGGACGACTCGCGGTCGCGCAACCACTACTTCCAGGGCACGGTCGTGCAGTGGATCTTCGAGAACGTCGCCGGGCTGCGCGTGGTCGACGCGGGCTGCGAGCGGATCGTGGTCCGACCGGATGCACGCGACGAGGTGGACTCGGCGAGCATCCGGACCGAGACGATCCGCGGGCGGGTGTCGGTCTCCTGGCAGAGGACCGGTCGGGTGCTGTCGCTGGAGGTGCAGGTGCCGGTCGGTACGACGGCAGAGGTCCATGTGCCGTCAGCGGCTGCCGCGGACGTTGCCGCCGTACCGCAGTCGTTTGCGGGCGAGGCGACGTACGACGACGGGTACACGATCTTCATGGTGCCGGCCGGGCAGTGGCACTTCACTAGTCGGTCGGCGTGACCTTGATGTAGATGAGGTCGCGGACGTCGCGGCCCTCGGCCTGCGCGCGGGACTCGAACTTGGTCACCGGGCGCCACTCGGGACGTGGGGCCCAGCCGTCGTGCTGGTTGCGCAGGGCGGGCTCGGCTTCGCAGACCGCGAGCATGCGGTCGGCGTAGTCCGCCCAGTCTGTTGCCAGGTGCAACGTTCCGCCGGATCGGAGGCGGGAGGCAACCAATGCGACGAACGGCGCGCTGACCAAGCGGCGCTTGTGGTGCCGTTTCTTCGGCCACGGGTCGGGGAAGTAGATACGTACGCCGGCCAGCGTGGCCAGCGCGACGTGATCGCGGAGGAAGTCGAGCGCGTCGCCCTCGAGCAGCCGGACGTTGTCCAGGTCGTACTTCTCCACCCACAGCATCAGCTGTCCCAGGCCGGCCGGGTACACCTCGGCGGCCAGGTGGTTGACCTCGGGCGCGGCGACGGCGAGCTGCGCGGTGGCCTCGCCCATGCCGGAACCGATCTCCAGCACGGTAGGCGCTTCCCGGCCGAACCACTTGGCGAGATCCAGCTCACCCGGCGGCAGCTCCTCCTCCGTACGGCCGAGCTCCGACCAGTGCGTCTGCCAGACCCGCGTCTGCCCAGCCGTCATCCGAACGCTGCGCCGGACTGTGCTGAAGACTCCCGGTTGCCTGACGTGATCCACTGTTTCCACCGCCAGGAGTCTATTAGTCGTCCCAGAACAGGTGGGCGACGGTATTGTGGGCGCGGCGGGTGGTGCGGAGGTAGTCGTCGGAGAAGCGGCTGGATTCGCCCGGTGGATAGCCGCAGATCTGGGCGACCGCGGCGAGGTCGCGGGGATCACGCGGCAGCGAGTCGCTCGGGCGGCCGCGGACGAGCATGATCGCGTTGCGGATGCGGGTCGCCATTTCCCATGCCGCGCGGAGCGTGTCGGCCTCGGTGGGGTCGACGAGGTTGGCATCCACGCCGGCGTACAGCGCTCCGAGCGTGCGCGTCGTACGGAGAGTGGGAACGCGGTGCGCCTCGCGGAGCTGGAGGAGCTGGACGGTCCATTCGATGTCGGCGAGACCGCCTCGCCCGAGCTTGGTGTGGGTGGCCGGGTCGGCGCCTCGCGGGAGGCGTTCGGCGTCGACGCGGGCCTTGATGCGGCGGATCTCCATCACATCGCGCTCGCTGATCCCGTTCTCCGGGTAGCGAAGCGGATCGATCAGTTCGCGGAACGACTGGCACAGGTCGGCGTCGCCGCACAACGGGTCGGCCCGCAGCAGGGCTTGCGCCTCCCAGACCGCCGACCACCTGGCGTAGTACGAGGCGTACGACGCGAGCGTCCGAACGAGCGGTCCTTGCCGACCCTCAGGCCGCAGGTCCGCGTCGACCGCGACCGCAGGATCGGTACCTGGCAACGCCAGCAGGCGGCGCAGTTCGGTCGCGGCCTGCGTCGCGAAGTCCGTCGCCGCCTTCTCGTCCGCGCCGGGCTTCGGGTCGTGGACGAACATCACGTCGGCGTCGCTGCCGTAGCCGAGCTCGTGCCCGCCGAAGCGGCCCATCGCGACGATCGACATCCGCGTCGGCTCGGGCTCGCCCTTCGCGACGGCTCGCCGCGCGACCTCGAGCGCCGTGGTCAGCGTTCCGACTGAGATGACAGTAAGCGCCTGACCCACGGTCTCGACATCGACGACGCCCGACAGATCGGCTGCGGCGATGCGGAACAGCTCCCGTCGGCGTACTGCTCGGATCGCCTGCACTGCTGCCTCCGGTGTGTCCTGCCGACGGGCGGCGGCGGACATTTCAGCCAGCAGAGCGTCTTGAGTTCGCGGTGTGAGTTCGCGTTCGTCGGCGAGCATCGCGGTCGCTTCAGGCGCGCGTTGCAGCAGGTCGACGGCGTACCGGCCGCTGGCCAGCAGGTGCGCGAGGCGTTCGGCCGAGGCCCCCTCGTCGCGGAGCTGGCGCAGGTACCACGGTGTCGAGCCGAGCGCGTCGGAGATCGTGCGGAACGCGAGCAGGCCGGCGTCCGGATCCGGTGATTCGGCGAACCAGCCGAGCATCGCGGGCAGCAACGCCTTCTGGATCGACGAACGCCGCGACACTCCCTCGGACAGCGCCTCGATGTGCCGCAGCGCCGACGCGGGATCGGCGTACCCGAGCGCGGTCAGGCGCTGCCTGGCTGCCTCCGGCGTCAGGCGCACCTCGTCGCCAGGGATGCGCGCGACCGCGGCGAGCAGCGGCCGGTAAAACAGCTTCTCGTGCAGCCGCCGTACCTCGAGCGCATGCTTCTTCCAGGCTGCGGTCAGGTCCTTGACCGGGTTCTTCGTGAAGCCGAGCGAGCGGCCGAGGCGGCGCAGGTCCGCCTCGTCGTCGGGGACCTGATGGGTACGGCGCAGGCGGTACAGCTGGATGCGGTGCTCCATCGAGCGCAAGAAGCGGTACGCATCGGCCATTACGGCGCCGTCGGTGCGGCCGACGTACCCACTGGTGGTGAGGGACTCGAGCGCGACGAGCGTCGTACCGCTGCGGACCGACTCGTCGCTGCGCCCGTGCACGAGTTGCAGCAGTTGTACTGCGAACTCGACGTCCCGCAGCCCGCCGGGGCCGAGCTTCAGTTGGCGATCGACGTCCGCGGCCGGGATGTGGTCGACGACTCGGCGGCGCATCGCCTGTACGTCGTCGACAAAGCCCTCGCGGTCAGCTGCGGACCAGGCGAGGTCGCCGATCCTCTCGGAGTACTCCCGCCCGAGCGCCGCATCGCCCGCAACGGGACGGGCCTTGAGGAGCGCCTGGAACTCCCAGGTCTTCGCCCAGCGCTGGTAGTACGCGAGGTGGCTGTCGAGGGTGCGGACGAGCGGACCGGACTTGCCCTCCGGGCGGAGCGCGGCGTCGACCGGCCAGAGCGTGCCCTCTCCGGTGTGCGCCGAACAGATCCGCATCGTGGCGGCGGCGAGCTGGGTCGCGGTCTTCAGCGCGGGCAGTTCGGGCTCGCCGTCGTGCGGCTCGGCGACGAACAGCACGTCGACATCGCTGACGTAGTTGAGCTCCCGGCCGCCGCACTTGCCCATGGCAATGATCGCGAGCCGGCAGTCGGCGGCGCCGGGGTGCGCGGCGAAGTACTCGTTGCGGGCGATGTGCAGCGCGGTCTCGAGCGCTCCGCCGGCCAGATCCGCGAGTACGGCGGCGACCTCGTCGACGAGCAGGCCCTCGGCGAGATCACGCGCGGCCAGCCGGAGCAGCAGGCGACGGTACTCGACCCGCAGCGCGTCGATCGGGTTCTCGGCATCGACCGCAGTGGCGAGCTTGGCGGCGACGTCCTCGACCGACGAGCGGGAACCTGCCAGCGCCGGGTCGGCAAGGTCGTACCAATGGCGCGGATGTACGGCGAGATGCCGGCCGAGCGCTTCGCTCGCACCGAGCACGTACACGAGCCGGCGGCGGAAGCCCTCGTCCATCTCGAGCGTGCGCGCGAACGCGGCCACGTCGTACTCGTGCCGGTGCAGCGCCTCCGCCATCCCGCAGAGCCCGTGCAGCGCGAGATCCGGATCGGCCGACTCCCCCAGCGTGGTGATCAGCTGCTCGGTGGCCATCGGACTGTGCGAGTCGAGCGCGTCCAACTCCTCGAGCATCCCCGCCGCCCGCTGCGGGTCCTCGAACCCGAGCCGGACAAGCCGTCCCTCCCACGACCCTCTCCGACCCTCAGCCACCCCCACAACCTATCCAACCTCAGGTCGCGACGGCTCGTTGGGCACCCACCGACCATCGTGGGAGGAGCACAATGGTTGGCGTGTTCACAAAGTCTCAGCTGGATCGCGGGAAGATCGCGGGGAATACACGGTGTCGTGTAGCGGATTCGCTCAGTAGTCGGCATGATGGCTTCTCATGGTCATGATGACGGGGTCGCTCGCCGTGCGCGGAACGGTGCTCTGGCTGACACCCCAGCAGGGCGGGCGAGTGTCGGGTCCGCCGGAGCCGGATTACGACTACGACTACACCGCGACGGCGTACCTCCCGCCGCGAACGCCGGAGGACGGCCAGGCCGGGATCGCGCTGCGCCGGTTCGCGCCGAGCGCCTGGCGTACGCCGGCCGAGGGGATTCTCGTTCCTGCCAAGGGGAATCGCGCCCAGCAGGTGATCCCCGGCTGCATCGTGATCATCACCGAAGGCGTCCGCCCGGTCGGGCTGCTCACGGTGGAAGAGGTATACGCGCTCGCTCCGGACGGTACGCCGATCGTTCCTGTGGTCGAGCCGGTTGCCGAGGTTTTTGCCGACGCACCGACGGCTGACGTGGCGCCGACCGAACCGCCGTACCGGCACTCGACGGCGGCGTCCCGCTGGGCCTCGAAGCACGCCTCCGACGACGCGCCGCCACAGACCGCCGGAGTCTGAACACACTCTGTTGCATTAGTTGCACTCAGTGTTACCTTCGGAACTATGCGTCACTGGAAACGGGTCGTCGCCGTCCTGCTGGTCGCCGCCATCGCGCTCGTCGTCGAAGGCTGGGCAGCCCGCGCCCAGGCCGCATTCTTCAAGAGCTGCCAGTACGAGCGAGTGCCCGGCCAGAGCGGGCGCCCGCCGTACTCGCTCGCGCCGACGCTCGGCCTGGTCAAGGCGACCATCCGGACGAACCGCGGCGACCTGGTCCTGACACTGGACCGCAGCGCGGCACCGTGCGCGGTCCACAGCTTCACGTATCTCGCCCTGAAACGCTTCTACAACCAGACCCCGTGCCCGCGCCACACCCGGGCGATCCTCGAGTGCGGCGCGGGCCGGCCCGGCTACCACTTCACCCCCGAACTAACCGGCCACGAAACCTACCCGCGCGGCACCGTTGCCCTCAGCAACACCCCCGGCCTCGGCAACACCGCCACCTTCTTCATCCTCCCGACCGCCGCCACCCTCCCGCCGACGTCCACCGTCATCGGCAAGCTGGTCGCCGGCGCCCCGGTCCTCGACCGCCTCTCAACCACCCAACCGGCAACCATCCAAGAAGTCCTGCTCGGCTGACCTGCTCGTACAGTTCTCCCCGTGACCCGTTCGGAACTGTGGGGCCGGGAGTGGGACTTCCTCGCCGTCGACCAATGCGGCCAGGTCGCAGTCCTCTCAACCGCCGGCTACGGACCGATTCCCCCGGCGGTGCTAGCGGCCCGGGAGACCGTCGAGCGCGCAATCGACGACCTCATGCGCCTGCCCGTGATCACCAGCGCCGTACCCACCGATCCCGATCGCAGCGGCAACTACTCGGACTGGTACGCCGTCAGCGCGCGCGGCTTCTACGCCTTCGACTGGCACGTCTGGCACGGCCCGTACGAACCCATCGCGACACCCGCGGATCCTCTCCACGTCGAGCATTTGCCCGACGTGCTTCGGTCCGCCTGCGGTCTGCTCCGCATCCCACAATCCTTCGCGGAGATTACGAGCCTGCAGCTAGCCGAACCTGAGTGAAATTGCTCATGTGGGGTGGGTTCAGGTGGTCGACGATTCCGGCATGAGCAAAAGCATCCAGCCCCAGCAGACCGCAGCGTTCTACGCGCAGGCGGTCGCATCCTTCGGCATCTCACTCACCGCGATGACAGTCGCCCTGATCTACCTACCGGCCCAGCCGTGGGTACGAGCCTTCCTGGCCCTCGGCCTGCTCTACACGGTGACGTCAACCGTCGTCCTCTGCAAGGTAGTCCGCGACCGCCAAGAACTCTCCGACGTAACCACCCGAGTAGACCAAGCCCGCCTAGACAAACTCCTCACCGAACACGACCCCTTCAAAGTCGACAGCTAGTACGACGAGGAGCCGGGGCGGGGCGGACCGCCTACAAGACGGGTAGGAGCTTGTTTAGTTCGAAGGGGGTTACTTGGCGGCGGTAGTCCTGCCATTCGGCTCGTTTGTTGCGGAGGAAGAAGTCGAAGACGTGTTCGCCGAGGGTTTCGGCGACGAGCTCGCTGTCTTCCATGGCGCTGATGGCTTCAGCGAGGCTGCCGGGAAGCGGCTTGATGCCGAGCGCCTTGCGTTCGCGAGAAGTCAACGACCAGATGTCGTCCTCGACCTCCGCCGGCAGCTCGTAGCCCTCCTCAATCCCCTTCAGCCCAGCAGCAAGCATCAAAGCGAACGCCAGATAAGGATTGGCAGCAGAGTCCAACGACCGGAACTCGACCCGCGAGGACTGTCCCTTGTGCGGCTTGTACATCGGCACGCGCACCAACGCCGACCGGTTGTTGTGACCCCACGAGATGAACGACGGCGCCTCATCCCCCACGGCCAGCCGCTTGTAAGAGTTCACCCATTGGTTCGTCACCGCGGTGATCTCACCGGCGTGATGCAGCAGCCCGGCGATAAAAGCACGCCCGGTCTTGGACAGCTGGTACTGCGCTCCGCCCTCGAAGAACGCGTTCCGGTCGCCCTCGAACAGCGACATGTGCGTGTGCATCCCGGATCCCGGCTGATCCGACAGCGGCTTCGGCATGAAGGACGCGTAGATGCCCTGCGACAGGGCCACCTCCTTCACCACGACGCGGAACGTCATGATGTTGTCGGCGGTCGACAGCGCGTCTGCGTACCGCAGGTCGATCTCCTGCTGACCGGGCCCGCCCTCGTGGTGGCTGAACTCGACCGAGATCCCCATCGATTCCAGCATCGTGATCGCCTCACGCCGGAAGTCGTTCCCGATCCCCTGCGGCGTGTGGTCGAAGTACCCGGACGAGTCGACCGGCTCCGGCGTCGTACCGGGAGCACCGGTGAGCGACTTGAAGAGGTAGAACTCGATCTCCGGATGCGTGTAGAACGTGAACCCCAGATCGGCCGCCTTCGACAGCGTCCGCTTCAGCACATGCCGCGGGTCCGCGAACGACGCCGACCCGTCCGGCATGTTGATGTCGCAGAACATCCGCGCCGTACCCATGGTCTCGCCGCGCCAGGGCAGGATCTGGAACGTCGACGGGTCCGGCTTGGCCAGCATGTCGGCCTCGGTCACCCGGGCGAACCCCTCGATCGCCGACCCGTCGAACCCGAGCCCCTCGGCGAACGCGCTCTCCAGCTCCGCCGGCGCCACGGCCACCGACTTCAGGAACCCGAGTACGTCGGTGAACCAGAGCCGCACGAAGCGTACGTCGCGCTCCTCCAGCGCGCGCAGCACGAACTCCTGCTGCTTGTCCATCAGTCCACCTCTCGCCCAAGTTCAGAACTTCTCACAGTGTGCCCCGCCTCTGTTAAGCAGACGTTACGTGCCCAGGCGGACACAGGCATGCTCAGGGGCCTAGCGTGTTCCCGTGCAGACGATCTTTCATGCGGCGCTCATCGTCGCCGCGGTCCTCTGCCTCAGCGACCTCATCGTCAGTACGGCGCGATTCATGCAGTCGCTGCGCCGGAAGCGACCCGCCGAACGGGATGTGCTCGGCCGCCGCTGGCTCCCCGTCCCGGAGCTCGGGTTCGGCATGTGCGCGTTCTGCTGCCCCGGCCTGGTGACGCTCGGCCTGACCCATCACGACGCGGACAGCCTGCCGACCACGCAGATCCTGCTCGCCGCGCTGGTCTTCGGGTACGCCGGTGCCGTGCTCTCCCGCATCGTCCGTACTCCAGGCCCGGGCGGCCGCCGCTTCCGCCTACGCGCCGGCCTGCTGCTGGGCCTCCCGGCCCTCTTCGGCCTCGTGTTCGGTCTCTCCGGAGTGGTCTGACCGTCGGGCCTGGAACCACGGCACGATCCGCTCCAGCGGAGCGAACGCGAGCCAGCACACAACCGTCGGCAGGAAGTGGATCAGCAGGATCGCCGTGTTCGCGGCGTGGAACCCGAGGAAGAACAGGGCCCCGAACAACTGCCACCGCCCCTTGAGCCACAGGATGACCGGCGAGCAGAACTCCCCGATGATCCCGACCCACTGCATCACGTGCAGCACCCACGGATAGTGCAGCAACCACTCCCCGACAGGGTGCGGCCGCCGCACGATCGCCCAGGTCAGTACGGCGCTCCCCGGCCACGTCAGCGCCCATCCGGCACTGCGCAGTTTCGCCACCGAGGACAGGAAGTACGTCGCGATCACGCAGATCTGGATGCACCGGATCGCCCACCCGGCCGCCTCGGAGCGGGTCTGATCGCCGTACGACGCCCGCCCGCGCCGGGCACCGCCGACGGTCGGGAGGACCCACAGCGCGATCACCAGCGCGAGGTGGTCGTGGTCGACCTTGCCGTCGCTCATCCCGATCAGGACCCACCAGGTGAACGCCGGCGCGACGATCCAGCCGGCGATCCGCGGGAAGTAGTTCGTCGCACCGATCAGGCAGGCGACGATCAGCACGATGTACAGCGCGGTGGTGTTCGCGACCGACGGTGTCGGCAGGTGCAGCAACCGCTCCAGCAGCAGCGGCTGGTAGAGGTCTGGGTGCTCGCCTTTGTCGCGGGTGTCGCGGACGAACGCGTGCATGTCGAGGATGACGAACAGGTACAGGACCGTCCGCAACCACGCGATCCGCCCCAGCGCGATCGCCGGCGTGAACCAGTTGACCAATCTCATCCACGTCCTCGCTTCGCTCCGGGCGCGGCTGAGGCACGAGGCCCGCTGTGCTTGATGATGAACTCGCTTCGCTCGCTCATGGGCGCACCTCCCACGTCGCCAGCACCTGCGACGTCGGCGGCCCTTCGACCCGGCCCTTGACCAGCTGGGTCGTATCCCGGATCAACTCGAGCTTCACGTACTTAGGCTTGTCAGGATGCTTGCGCGCCCACCCGTCCGCCACCTGCTGCAGCAGCGACGGGTCCTTCACGATCTCTCCGGTCCGCGCCTCGATCTCGGCCCGGGCGACGCCGGCGCCCTCGATGTTCAGCGGTACGTCGACCGTCGTACCGGCATCGGTGACCGCGCTGATCCGGGTGTAGTCGATCTTGGCGTCATCGGGCACCGACATCGCGTACTGCGACATCGGGCCGAATGGCCACGCATCGTCGGAAGCGCGCACCGATCCGTTGATGAGCAAGCCGATGCCGACCACGGCGACCAGGACCCGCAAACCCTTGCCTACCGGGCCCAAACGCACGACGGCCTGCTGATCTGCCCGCCCCTCCTGACTCTGTGTCACCACGTCATTAGATCATTCCGGTTTGGAGGCCTTGTTCGTAGGGAATTTTCTACAGCATGACCGCCCCAGAAAATATCCAACGCGCCCGGGTCTCCCGGCGTACGTTGCTCGGCGCGACCGCCGGCGGCGTACTGCTCGGCGGGGCCCTGACCGCAGCCATGCCCACAACAGCGCTCGCCGCCCCCGCGCCGCGCTGTTACACGCGCACCGAATGGTCGGCGCGCCCGCCCAAGTCGGCGACCCAGGTGATCGCCAAGCCCGACCACATCGTCATCCACCACACCGCGAGCCCGAACGTCACGGACTACTCGCTCGCGGCGGCGTACTCGGTCCAGCACTGGATCCAGGACCTGCACATGGACACCAACGGCTGGATCGACATGGGCAACCAGCTCACGATCAGCCGCGGCGGATTCCTGATGGAGGGCCGGAGCAAGTCGTTGTCGGCGATCAACAACGGCCAGAACGTGCTCGGCGCGCAGACCGCGAACCAGAACAGCCACACGATCGGCATCGAGCACGAGGGCATCTACGTCACCGAGAACGTGACGGTCGCGCTGTTCGACATGTCCGTGCTGACGTGCGCCTGGCTGTGCACGAAGTACGGCCTCGATCCGCATGTCGCGATCGTCGGGCACCGGGACTACAACACGACGCAGTGCCCGGGTGACGTGTTCTACGCGCGGTTGCCTGAGTTGCGCGACAGAGTGGCCGCTGTCCTCTTCGGTTGATAGGTGATCCTCCGGATCAGGATCTCGAACGGGCCGCGGTAGTCCGCACGCCGCATCCGGTCGGCGAGCAGGACGGTCGACAGCCAGGTGGCGACGGCCAGAAGTGCCGTCGTGGTTGTGGTGAGCGTGTGCGAGAGGTCGAGCAGGTACGGCGTGAACACGACGGCCCACACGACCGATTGGGACAGGTAACACGTCAGCGAACGTTGTCCGACGGCTGCGATCGCCAGGGAGACCGGGCCCTGGCGATCGCCCAATCTACGCGCGACCAGGACGATCAAAGCGGCGTACCCGAAACCGCCGAAGACACCCGTTGCGTCGTGCAACGGTCCGAGGATGGACAGCGCGTGGTCGCTCGGTTGGGTGAGTACTCCGCCGACAACCAGCGAGACCGGGAGCGCGCCGGCGACGGCGATCGTGAGGCCGAGGAGGGCCGTCGTACGGAGCAGGGTGAGGTGCTGCGCCGGCCGTTCGAGGATGCGGCGGCGGCCGGCCCAGAGGCCGATCAGGAACGGCGTGACGAACCCGATCCAGCCGAGGCCGGCGATGAACGGCTGTACGACGACGCGGTCGGCGAACTGGCCGAGGAAATCTGGCGGGAGCATCGCCGGATCGGCCGCGTCGGAGGAGGTCGCGAGCGAGTCCTCGCTCGGCAGCGAGGTGAGGATGAGGACGAACGCGGCGACGATGAACAGCCAGCGGTCCTTCCAGCGCAGAGCCCACACGCCGAGGAACAGCAGGACGCCGTACGCCGCGAGGATGTCGCCGATGTAGAGCAGCATCGCGTGCAGGAAACCGAGCACGATCAGGACGAGACTGCGCCACCAGAGCAGCTTGCGGATCGGCCACCAGTCTTTGCCGGCTTCGCGTTGACGGCGGACGATCTGGGCAACGCCGTACCCGAAGAGCACGCCGAACATCGGGAACGCGCGGCCGTCGACGAAGGTCGAGATCATCATGCCGACGACGCGATCGGGCGCCGAGCCGTCGATCGGGAAACCGCCGAAGACGCGGTCGCTGTAGACGAAGTAGTGCGAGTTGGCCAGGGCGATGAACAGCAGCATGAATCCGCGCGCGAGGTCCGGGCCGAGTGCGCGCTCACTCAGCCCGGTCGGTCCGGCTTGGGTGCTCATGGCACCAGTCAATCCGCGCTGGACCGGTGCCGCGTCCATCCAAAGTCCCTTCGGACGTGAACCTTCGTCGCTGTTCCATAGGCGGGTGCACGAGAAAGCCCTGACCCGCTGGCAACGCGGATGGTCCGCATCGCGAGGGTGGACCGACTACCAGCAGGTCGACGACGTCACCGTCGTACGCGTCGGCGAGCCGGAGCGACGGGTCGAGTACGTCGCCACAGAAGCGAACGCGACCGCCGCCGCGCATCTCGCCCTGACCGACAGCAATCCACCTGGCACCTCCTGGCTGGCGATCACGACCGACAACCCGGATCGCCTCGCCGCCGACCTCAAACCCGTCGAGGCGCTCCGCACCGAATGGCTGATGACGATCAGCTTGGCGGAGCAGGCGTCGTACCCCGTGCCCCCGCCGTACAGCCTCGAGCTCTCCACGACGCCGTCCATCATCGACGCCCAGATCTGCGGGTACGGCGAAGTAGCCGCCACCGGCCGCATGGCCGTCCTCCACACCGGCGCCGTAGCCGACCTCATCACCACCGACCCCGCCCACCGCCGCCGAGGCCTGGCCCGAGCCCTCATGACAGCCCTAGCCCAAGCCACCCCCACCCCGGCCGCCTACCTCTCCGCTTCCTCACACGGCCGCCCCCTCTACGAATCCCTCGGCTGGACCACAATCACCCCTCTACTGGTCGCCCGTACATCTACCAGCTACTGATCAGGACCTTCGGCGTACGTAAGAGGTTGGCGAGGGGCGTGGGGATGAGCGGGGGGAACCAGTAATGTGCTCCCGTGCCTCAACTCCGAGTTGCTCTTGCTCAGCTGAATGTGACCGTGGGTGACATTGCTGGGAACGCCGACAAGATCGTCGCGTGGACCCGGAACGCGGTCGAGCAAGGTGCGCATGTGGTGGCCTTTCCCGAGCTCGGGCTGACCGGCTACCCGGTGGAGGATCTGGCGCTGCGGGCATCGTTCGTGGATGCGTCGCAGGGCCGGATCCACGACCTCGCGCAGCGGCTCGCCGACGAGGGGCTCGGGGAGATCGTCGTGGTCGTCGGGTACCTCGACCGGGCCGGCGGTACGGCGATGGGCGTCGACCGGCTCGGCCGGCCGAAGGGCTCCCCGACCAACTCCGCCGCGGTGATCCACCGGGGCCGGGTCGTCACCAGCGCGGTGAAGCACCACCTGCCGAACTACGGCGTCTTCGACGAGTTCCGGCACTTCGTTCCCGGCAACACCCTGCAGGTGATCCGGATCCACGGCATCGACGTCGCGCTGGTGATCTGCGAGGACCTCTGGCAGGACGGCGGCCCGGCCGCGGTCACCCACGAAGCCGGCGCCGGTCTCCTGCTCGTGATCAACAGCTCGCCGTACGAGGCCAACAAGGACGACACCCGCGGCGACCTGGTACGGCGCCGCGCCCGCGAGGCCGGCTGCGCGCTCGCGTACGTGAACCTCGTCGGCGGGCAGGACGAGCTCGTCTTCGACGGCGACTCGCTGGTCACCGATGCCGACGGCAAGGTCTTCGCCCGCGCCCCGCAGTTCGAGCAGGGCAGCATGATCGTCGACCTCGACCTGCCGGCCGCCGAAGGTACGCCGGAGGGCACCTACGAGGGCATCGAGATCGTCCACACCGTCCTGCACGAGGACCCGGTCGAGTCGTACGACGCGATGGAGCCGGTGATCGCGCCGCAGCTGTCCGACGAGGCCGAGATGTACGGGGCGATCGTGACCGGCCTGCGTGACTACGTCCAGAAGAACGGCTTCAAGTCCGTCCTGCTCGGACTGTCCGGCGGCATCGACTCGTCGCTGGTTGCCGCGATCGCCTGCGACGCGATCGGAGCCGAGCACGTGTTCGGGATCTCCAACCCGAGCATCTACTCCAGCGACCACTCCAAGGACGACGCCGCCGAGCTCGCCGCGCGCACCGGGCTGAACTACCGCGTCGTGCCGATCCAGCCGATGGTGCAGCCGTTCCTCGACACGCTCGGCCTGACCGGGCTGGCCGAGGAGAACCTGCAGGCCCGCGTCCGCGCGGTGGTCTGGATGGGCCTGTCGAACGCCGACGGCCACCTGGTACTTGCCTGCGGCAACAAGTCGGAGCTGTCCGTCGGCTACTCGACGATCTACGGCGACGCGGTCGGCGGGTACGCACCGTTGAAGGACCTGCCGAAGACACTCGTCTGGCGGCTCGCGAAATGGCGCAACGCGGACGCCAAGGAGAAGGGGCAGCAGCCCCCGATCCCGGAGAACTCGATCGCCAAACCCCCGTCCGCCGAGCTTCGCCCGGGGCAGCAGGACACCGACTCGCTGCCGCCGTACGACCTGCTCGACGACATGCTGGACGACTACGTCGAGCAGGACCGCGGCAGTGCGGAACTCGTCGCTGCCGGGTTCGACGCCGAGCTGGTCACGAAGGTGATCCAGCTCGTCGACCGCGCGGAGTACAAGCGCCGGCAGTACCCACCGGGCCCGAAGCTGACCCACAAGGCCTTCGGCCGGGACCGCCGGTTGCCGATCACGAATGCATGGCGTGAGGACGCACGAAAGGCAGCCGAGCACTGAGCGACTCCTGGCGGTACCGCCCATCCCAAGAATCCCCGTGGGGCTCGTCGGACGAGACCCACGATCGCTCCGGCCTGCCCCGCGACACCTACCCGGACGATGTGAGCGATCGCTCACCGTCAGCCGGTGGCGCTCACCCTCCGCAACGGTGGGACGATGGCAGCATGGTTGACAACTTCCTGTCGGCCGGTACCCAGGACGACGACGAGGAGCTGCCCTCGCCGTACGGGACCGGACCGAAGAATCGGACAACCGAGGAACACCGCCGCTCGGACTACGACAACGACTCGTGGCGGGATCGCGGCTCCGGTCTCGACCCCTCGCCGTCGCTGCCGAACGCACCGCGGACGTACGAGCGCGGCCCGGTGCCGCAGCAGCCGTATGTCCCGAAGCCGCCGTACCTGCCGACCGCGCCGCCGCCGTCACAGCACCAGCCGCGGCAGCAACCGCCGCAGCGTCCTGAGTACTACGGGGAATCGCGCGACGAGTCGTACGAGCGGCCCGGGTACCAGGGCGAGAGTCCGTTCCGGCCCCAGCAGCCGCCGGCACAGCCACCGCAGGCACCGCAGCAGGGGCGGCCTAGTCCGTTCGGTCCGGGGAGCAACGGCGCACGGGCACCGCAAAGCCAGCCTGGTCAGCCCGGACAGTCTGGTCAGCCCGGGCAGCCTGGTCAGCAGGCACCACGGCCGCCGGCTCCGCCGCAGTCGAGCAACGGCGTGACACCACGACCCCCGCATACGTCCAACGGCAGCGCGAGCTGGAGCAGTCCGGCGCCGCAGCCTTCACCTTCACCGCTGCCGCCCGCGCAGAGCAACGGGCACGCATCGAGCAACGGGCACGCATCGAGCAATGGGTTGAGCAATGGGTTGAGCAACGGACTTGGTCCGCAGCAACCGCCGCGTCAGGCGCCGCCGGCACAGGAGCAACCGCAGGAGCCGGTGCAGCGCCTCGAGCCACCGCGTCAGGAGCCGCCGCGTCCTGAGCAGGTGCCGTCGCACGAGCAGAGGGCCCGGCAGGAGCTCGCTGCACTGCAGGCGCAGTTGGCCAGGCAGGAACAAGAGCAGGCCTCCCGGCAGGAGCCGCGCACCCACGAGCAAGCGCCGCGTCAGGAGCAGGCGCCGACGCGCGACGAGCGGGCCCGGCAGGAATTCGCGCCGCGCCAGGACGACGCCGCGCGGCAGGAGCAGGTCGCCCGACGCGACAACGCCGCACGCCAGGACCAGTCGGCGAGGCGTGACGAGGGCTCGCGGCAGGACCAGTCGTCACGGCGGGACGTGCGTGATGAGCAGTCGGCTCGGCGGGACGACGGGGCGCGGGATGAGCAGGGCTCGCGGTTGCGGCCGGGTGGGGCTGGGGCTCCGCCGGCCAACCCGGAGACGCAGACGATCACGGCGTACATGCCGGAGATGATCGAGGGGTATCAGCCGGAGCAGGGCAACGGATACTTGTCCGACCCGAGTGCGGAGTACGAGAGCAACGCGCCGGTGAGCGAGGAGCCCGACGGGCAGCGGCCGGTCGGTGCGCGGCGGCGGGCGAATGTCCAGCAGGATGCGCCGAGCCAGATTCCGGCCGAGCCGGTCTCCACGCATCGGGCCGCGCGTCGCGCGCAGGTGTCGGCGAGCACGGCGGCCGGGGCCGAAGGTCCGTCCGCGGCCGGAGGCAACCAACCGGCGCCGGGCGGTTCGACCGATGCGAGCAAGCGACCGCGGCGGTACCGCGTCCATCACCTCCGCGACTTCAAGAGCCGCGGCGAGAAGTGGGCGATGCTCACGGCCTACGACCAGTACACCGCCGAGATCTTCGACCAGGCAGGCATTCCGGTCCTGCTGGTCGGCGACTCCGCCGCGAACAACGTCTACGGCTACGACACGACGCTGCGCGTCACCGTCGACGAACTGATCCCGTTGGCGCGTGCAGTCGCGGGTGCCGTCGAGCATGCACTGGTCGTCGCGGACCTTCCGTTCGGTTCGTACCAGGCATCGCCGGAGCAGGCGTTCCACACCGCCGTACGGTTCATGAAGGAAGCCGGCGTGCACGCGGTCAAGCTCGAGGGCGGCCGCACCATGGTGCCGATGGTCGAGAAGCTCACGCAGTCGGGCATCCCGGTGATGGCGCATATCGGCTTCACCCCGCAGAGCGAGCACAGCATCGGCGGGTACCGCGTGCAGGGTCGCGGCGATCAGGCCGCGGGTCTCATCGACGACGCGGTCGCGCTTGCCGAAGCCGGTGCGTTCTCGGTCGTGCTGGAAATGGTCCCGGGTGATGTCGCCGCCGAGATCACCAAACGCGTCCCGATCCCGACCATCGGCATCGGCGCGGGTCGCGACACCGACGCGCAGGTCCTCGTCTGGCAGGACATGGCCGGCCTTCGCTCGGGCAGCATGCCGCGCTTCGTCAAGCAGTACGCCGACCTGCGCGGCATCCTCTCGACCGCCGCCGCGACGTACGCGTCGGAGGTTGCATCGGGCGCCTTCCCGGGAGACGAACACACCTTCTAGGCCACTCATCGTGCTGTCCGGGTAGCTCTCCGGATACTCCCCGCGAACCCTTGTTCCCCAGGTTTCGCGGGTTCACGATGTTTGCGGCATAAGGGGAGGGCCGATGAGAATTCGTCGATTATTTGTCGCCGCAGGCGTCTCGTTCGCGCTGGTTGCCGGAGTAATCAGCTCCATTCCAGCCGCGAGTGCCGCACCGTCCAGTACATCCGGAAAGCCGGCGAGCTACACGCCACCGCCGGTCCAATGGGGAGCATGCACAAATGCGACGCTCGCCAGCCGGGGCGCGCAATGCGGGTTCGTCGTGGTGCCGTTGGACTACGACCGCCCGAACGGAACGAAGATCAAGCTCGCCGTGTCGCGGGTGATGCACAAGACACCGGATGCGCAGGCACAGGGTCCGATGCTGGTGAACCCGGGCGGACCGGGCGGTTCCGGATTGATCTACGCGATCTTCGGTGAGTTCGTGCCGAACGGCGCCGGCGACGCCTACGACTGGATCGGTTTCGATCCGCGCGGTGTCGGTTCGAGCCAGCCCGCACTGAGCTGCATCCCGGACTACGCCGGTTACAACCGTCCGCTGTACGTCCCGGTGACACCGAAACTCGAGCAGGTCTGGATCAACCGTTCGAAGGCCTACGCGAAGGCCTGCAACAGCGCACAGCACGCGCTGCTCGGTCACCTGACCACGCTCGACTCGGTCCGTGACATGGAGAGCATCCGCAAGGCTCTCGGCGCACCGCAGATCAACTACTACGGCTTCTCCTACGGCACGTACCTCGGCCAGGTCTACGGCACGCTGTACCCGAACCGCTTCCGTCGCGTCGTCTTCGACGGCGTCGTGAACGCGACCCGCGTCTGGTACAAGGCCAACCTCGACCAGGACATCGCCTTCAACAAGAGCGTCAAGGTGTTCTTCGCCTACGTCGCCGCGCACAACTCCGTCTGGCATCTCGGCACCACCGAGCGCGTCGTCGAAGCCCGCTATTACGCCGAAATGCGCAAACTCATCGGCCATCCCGCCGACGGCAAGATCGGCCCGGACGAGTGGAACGACATCTTCACCCAGGCCGCGTACTACGTGTACGGCTGGGTGGATGTGGCGAGCGCGTTCTCCGAGTGGGTCCACAATCGCAACGCCGCTCCCCTGGTCGACCTGTACGGCTCCCCGCCGTTCGACGACAACGGGTACGCCGTCTACCTCGGGGTGTCCTGCACCGACGCGAAGTGGCCGACCAACTGGAACACCTGGCGCCGTGACAACTGGCGCATCTACGCCAAGGCGCCGTTCCTGACCTGGAACAACGCGTGGTTCAACGCGCCGTGCGCATTCTGGCCCGCCAAGGCCGGCAACCCGGTGAAGGTCGACGGCCGTCACGTCCAGAGCGCGCTGCTGATCAACGAGACGCTCGACGCGGCAACGCCGTACTCCGGCGCCTTGCAGACCCGCAAGACGTTCCCGCACTCGGTGCTCATCGAAGGTGTCGGCGGTACGACGCACGCCGGTTCGCTGTCCGGCGTGACCTGCACCGACGACCTCATCGTGGCCTACCTGCAGACCGGTGCGCTTCCGCCTCGTCGGCCGGGCAACCAGTCCGACGTCAAGTGCCCGCCGGTCCCGGCTCCGCAGCCGGACGCCGCGCTGACCGCAACCGCGAAGTCGAGCGGTGCCTCGGCAGCGCTTCGTGAGCAGCTCAGATCCATGGTAGGGCCGAGCGTTCGGTCCAGTACTCCTCGGGCTGCTGGATGAATTCGGTCAACGGTCCGTCAACGCGATAGGCGAGGTTGCTCGCCAGCTGGGAGGCAGTCGTGGCTCCGCTGAGGACGATGTCCGCCCACGGTTGAGCCATGGCTGCACCGATCGCCAGCGCGTCAGGAGCGATGCCGCGGTGGTGCGCGAACTCGTTGAAGGGCGTCTCACCGGCACGGCTGGTGAGGCGCCCGTTCGCGACCGCCTCCTTCACGACGACGAACCATCCTGCGTCGTGCGCCTCGGCCAGCGCTGAGCCGGCGGAGGGCTCCAGCACGTTCCAGGTCGCTTGGACGGCTGAGAACGGCGTACCGAGGTCGACTGCCTTGCGGAGAGTCTCGGCTTGGTGTGGGCCGCTCGTGGACAGTCCGACACGAACGCCGGAGTCGGTGAGTTCGCGGAGACGGTCGAGCAGACTCTTGTCGTCGAGCGCGGGACTGTCGGCGGTCAGGCTGTGGACGAGGTAGATGTCCGGCGGCCCACCAAGCGCTTGAAGGGTCTCCGGCCATTGCCGTTCGAAGGTGGCGAGGTCATGGCTCTTCACCTCGTGCGTGTCCGCGTCATGCCGCCATTCACCGACGTACGTGTAGCCCCACTTCGACCCGACCGTGAGTTGTGTACGACGGTCCGGCGTGAGCCACTCGCCGAGGAACTTCTCGGCAAGACCGTACGAACGCGCGGCGTCGAAGTACCGAACACCTGCCTGCCAAGCCTGCTCGAGCAGCTGGTGTGTGCGCACCCGGAGATCCTCGACCGCCCGCCCGAGTGGGAGATCCTCGTCGTGCCCGAGGTTGATGTACCCCGGACGACCCAGCGCTGCCAGCCCAAGACCGATACTCGCCATGCCACCGATCGTAGATGTCTGCGGCAACCATGTGAGACGCGCCGCAGCAGCCGACACATAGCAAGGCGCGTCCCTTACCGTTTTGTGGTGTGAGTGAATCTCAGCTGCCACCACCAGGAACGGTCCGACGCCGTACGACGGCCCGCGTGCTGCCGGTGCGTCCGGACGGCAAGGTGCTGCTGCTGCACGGCTGGGATCCGCTGAAACCGCAGGTGCCGTACTGGTTCACGATCGGCGGCGGTGTCGAAGCCGGTGAGTCTGTCGGCGACGCAGCCAGCCGTGAGCTGCGCGAAGAGGTCGGCATCGTGCTGCCGGCCGACGCGCTCGGTACGCCGGTCGCGACGAACACGATCGAGTTCGAGTGGGGCGGGTGCCAGATCATCCAGCACCAGACCTTCTTCGCGGTCGCGGTGGACCGCGTCGACGTGACGTTCGCGAACCAGGAGGAGCTCGAACTGCAGACCATCAGCAAGCACGGCTGGTGGTACGGCGACGACCTCGAGGCGACCGGTCAGGCCGCACACGTGACGATCCCCGGGCTGCTTCGCCAGGCCGCCGACGCGATCACCTTGCGGCGAGCGTCCTAGCGGGCTCGCGCCTCCTTGAGGACCTTCTTCGGGACCTTGTTGTCGACCTTGTAGTGGACCTTGTCGATGCGCTCGGCGCAGCCTGCCTTGGACAGGCGCATCAGCACCACCGGGCACTTCTTGCACCTCGGCTTGTCCTTGCAGCACTTCTTCTTCGCGGTCATCGACGGCACCCGGCGAGTGTAGGTGAGGCATACCTAACCGTCTAGGTGCCGGAGCAGCTCGTGGCGGACATCACGCCAGCTGTCGGGTCAGCAGCTCGCGCGCTTCGACCAGCGACGGGCCGTACCAGGTGAGATGACGGCCGGAGATACAGCGTGCGGGTTTCGCGAACGCCTCCGGTCCGTCCGTCGGTGAAAAGGCATAAGGCTCGTCCGGGAGTACGACGATGTCGTACTCCGGTAACGCGTCCGGGTCGAACCTCGGATAACGCTCGCCGGATTCATTTCGCAGGACGTTGTCGATACCGATCCGGGAGAGTAGATCGCCCGCGAACGTGTCCCGTCCCAACGCCATCCACGGCCGCCGCCAGATCGGTATCACGGCCCGCCGGCGCATTCCGTCGTACGACGTGGTCCAGACCGCTCGCGCTTCGTGCAACCACGACGGCACGTCACCGGTGATCGCGGACAGCATGCGTTCGAGTGAGTCGAGTGATTCGGGCACTGTTGCCGGTGCGGTCGCCCAGACCGCGATTCCGAGCTCGCGCAACGCGTCGAGATCGACGGCGCGATTCTCTTCGGCGTTCGCGACGACGACGTCCGGTGCGAGTTCGCGGATGCGATCGATGTCGGGATTCTTGGTACCGCGAACACGTGCGACGTCGAGGTCCGCGGGATGCGTACACCAGTCGGTCGCACCAACGATCAACGATGGATGCGTGACCGCGATCGACTCCGTCAACGACGGCACGATGCTGACCACACGACGTACTTCGCGGGGCAGTTCGACAGTGTTGCGGAGGTCGTCGTACACGCTGAACATGTCGCTGTTGCACCTCACCTTCGCAGGACGTTGCCGAGGACAACACTCGCCGATCGGGGCACTTCACGGCAGATTCTGCCGCGTGTCGCCAAGAAATTCTTGAGCCTATCCGGCATGCTCACGGCACGGCGGAATCCCTTCTGCACAAGGATTTTCGGCATTTGCGGCACTCTTTGCCGCCAGTTCTCCTTAACCTGTAGACGTTTCGGGTGCTTTACGTGGCGCACAAGTGTTGTCATCATCATGACGACGAGGAATCCACCGTGGTTTTCCTCAGCCGCACCAAGGAGGCAGAGTGCCAGCCAAGAAGGCAGCCGCAGGGAAGGCGACAGCCAAAAAGGCTTCTCCCGCCAAGAAGACTGTCGCGAAGAAGGCCCCGGCGAAGCGGACGACAACCGCGCGCAAGGTCAGCGCAGCAAAGAAGACAGCGACGAAGAAGGTGAGTGCGGCCAAGAAGACCGCCGCTAAGAAGACGGTGGCGAAGAAGGCGCCGGCCAAGAAGACCACCACCGCCAAGAAGGCCGTAGCGAAGAAGGCCCCGGCGAAGAAGGTCACGGCCCGCAAGACCGTTGCGAAGAAGGCGCCGGCGAAGCGCGCGACTGCTGCCAAGAAGACGACGGCAGCGAAGAAGACGACGGCCAAGCGCACGACCGCCGCCAAGAAGACGACGACGGCGAAGAAGACCGTCGCGCGGAAGACGGTGGCGAAGAAGGCGCCGGCGAAGCGCGCTACCGCCGCCAAGAAGGCACCGGTGAAGGCCGCTGCCAAGAAGGCGCCCGCGAAGCGCGTCGCGGCGAAGAAGACCGCGGTCCGGAAAACCGCAGCGAAGAAGGCCCCGGCTCGTAAGACCGCGGCCAAGCGGGTAGCCCGCTGATCCGGTCGTCCGCATTCGCGCGACGTCCGCTACAAACCTGAGGGGCACCACCGGGTTCGGTGGTGCCCCTCGGCATGTGGCCGGTGCGACGTTCTCAGTCGTCGTCCCACTTCGGGTCGTTGTCCCAGGCTTCGTTGCGTTCCTGGGCCTTCTCGAGTGCGCGGGCGGCTTCCTCCGGGGAGCTGTACGGGCCCAGCCGGTCGCCCGACTTCGCACCGGAGTACGGCTCGACCTTGCCGGTCTTGGTGTTGTAGTACCACTCGTTGCTGTGATCGTCACTCATCTGGATGACCACCTCCTGGGAGTCTTGTCGCAGCTGAATAGAATGATCTCACCATGTCGATCCTCACTCCCGGCCAGATCTCGCCGCGCCGCGCCGTTCCCGCCTCCATCCCGCGCCCGGAGTACGTCGACAAGCCGGCGCCGACGCCGTTCGACGGTTCGTACGTGACGTCGCCCGAGCTGATCGACAAGATGCGGGTCGCGAGCAAGCTGGCCGCGCAGGCGTTGCAGGCGGTCGGTGCCGCGGCGAAGCCGGGTGTGACGACCGACGAGCTGGACGCGGTCGGCCATGAGTACCTGGTCGAGCGCGACGCGTACCCGTCGACGCTCGGATACCGCGGCTACCCGAAGTCGCTGTGCACGTCGGTGAACGAGGTCATCTGCCACGGCATCCCGGATGATCGTCCGCTGGAGAACGGCGACATCGTCAACGTCGACATCACGGCGTTCCTCGACGGGGTGCACGGTGACACCAACGCGACGTTCCTGGTCGGCGATGTCGACGAGGAGAGCCGGCTGCTGGTCGAGCGCACGCTGGAGGCGCTGAACCGCGGCATCAAGGCGGTCAAGCCCGGCCGGCAGGTCAGCATCATCGGCCGCGTGATCGAGTCCTACGCCAAGCGCTTCGGGTACGGCGTCGTCCGCGACTTCACCGGCCACGGCATCTCCACGTCGTTCCACTCCGGCCTGATCATCCCCCACTACGACGACGAGCGCTTCGACGACGTCATCGAGCCCGGCATGACCTTCACGATCGAGCCGATGCTGACCCTGGGCACGTACGAGTACGACCTGTGGGAAGACGGCTGGACCGCCACCACCAAGGACAAGTCGCGCACCGCGCAGTTCGAACACACGCTGGTTGTCACCGACACCGGCGCCGAAGTACTAACCCTGCCGTGACCATCACGCAGTACGTCGAGACCCACCTCCCCGGCATCCTCGCGATCTGCACAGCAGAAGGCTGGCCAAGCCTTCCCGCCGATCCCGTGCGCGCCCACGCCGTCCTCACCGCACCGGGCGTCACGACGGTCGTCGCTCTCGACGGCGAGCAGGTCATCGGTTTCGCCTACCTCCAAAGCGACGGCCACATCCAGGCCCACCTCTCCCAAATGGCCGTCCACCCCGACCACCGCCGCAAGGGCATCGGCCGGGCGCTCCTCGAGTACGCCGCACCTCTCACCGGCGCCCAACGGGTTGACCTCGTCACCGACACTGCTGAGGACTTCTACGCGTCGTTCGAGCACAAGACCTTCAGCGGCTTCCGCATCTACCCGGGCTGAGCTCCGCACCTGTACAGGTGCGCTCTCGCGTCCTTTACTGACGGTAGGGGCGAGGAGGCTTCCGTGGTCTGGAGGCGGCTGAGGCGTAGCTGGCTTGCGTGCGCGGTGCTGCTTGGCGCGGCCTGCACGTACTCGCCGGATCCAGCCGTGCAGCAGACTGATTCGTACGGGAGGAACTACGCAGCCGTCTGGTCGTTCATCGGGTTGGTCGCGTTTGGTGTAGCTGCGTGGGTGGTGGCGTACAGGCTCGGCGGTAGCGTGTCCGCGCGCCCACCCGGTCAGCGGCAGCAGCGGTCACGGACGGCCGCTGTGGCGACGATTGTGCTGGCCCTGCTCGCGCCGCTGGTGTTGTGGGCCTCCGCCAACGCGATGTTCGCGCTCGCGTACTCAGATCCGACGTTCGATGTCTGGGGTCTTGTGCTTCAGGTCGTTCCTGCAGGGCTGGTCAGCGCCGCAGCGGTGCGCTGCGCACGGAAAGGACTCCGTGGGGTGCATGGCCCGGCCGGCGATCGCGCGCTGGCACTCTCGGCCACCGGACTGGCGTATCTCGTCGCAGGGCTGATGCTCGCCGTGGCCCTGGTTTCCTGCGCCGCAATGCTCGGCCAAGGCGGCTAACTTACTTGCCATCAGCAACTTCTCCGTATCCCTCGCTCCCACCTGCTGCCGTCAATCGGTCGCGTCCCGGACCACTCACCCTCGCCGCACGTACAGAGAAGGCGAGCCCACGGAACGGGATCGACCCGCCACGCCACGCCACCGACCCGACAGGCGCAGGAAAAGAGGAGCACGCGCAACCGGACCGCCCCCGCCCCTAGATCACTCACCCTCGCCGGAGCTGCAGGAAAGGGCCGCGCGAACGGGGGCACTCGAGCTGATGCGAGCCCACGCACGCACGCACGCACGCACGCACGCACGCACGCACGCACGCACGCAACGGGATCATCCCGCACTCCGCGAAACCGACCCGCGCCAGCTCGCGTCGGCACTACCGAACGGAAGCCATCAGCGGAGTGCAGGCGATGCCACGGGACCCGTGCGATCCAGACCCCACCGAACCAGGCCACACCGATCCAAGCCCCGTGCGATCCAAGCGCCGTGCGATCCAGGCCCGGTGCGATCGAGACCCCACCAATCCAAGCCCCGTGCAATCCAGACCCCACCAATCCGAGCCCCGTGTGATCCAGGTCCCGCAGATGTCGGTGATCGCTGTGATCGCCGGTGCCGAGCTGGACCGCGGCCCCGCCGCCGTGCGAGGGTGCCGAATCCGAGCGTGAGGATGCGCAGTGGGTCCGGGACCACCGAGGTGTGCGCATGCGGTGTCCGGGTGCGTCTGCCGGTCAGCGGAGGCCGACGCGGAGGTCTGCAGACACCAAGGGGTCCGGAGATGGTGTGGCCGGTGGATCACCTGAGGGATCGCCCCGGACGGCGAAGCGCGCGGCTTCCTGCATCGTCGTCTCGTCGGCGGACCAACGGGTCGAAGGCGGCGTCCTACGCCGGCTCCGCACGGCAGCTCCTCCGGCAGGGCCCGCGGCAGCTCCTGCGGCAGCTCCTTCCGCAGCTCCTGCGGGGGCTGCTGCGGTAGCTCCCGCGGCAGCTCCTTCCGCAGCTCCTGCGGGGGCTGCTGCGGTAGCTCCCGCGGTAGCTCCTGCGGCAGGTCCTGCGGGAGCTGCTGCGGTAGCTCCTGCGGTAGGTCCTGCGGTAGGTCCTGCGGGAGCTGCTGCGGGGGCGCGGGTGTTTGGCCGCGGGGCGGTGGGTGCCTCGAGGAGAGTTGGGATGGGTGGTGTTGGTTGGGGTGGTGGGTCGGCCCAGGTGGGGCGGGATACCTGGACGTGTCCGTTGGTGATGGTGATGATCCAGTGGCCGTCGTGGAGGGCGCGATGGTGTGCCCGGCAGAGGAGTACCAGGTTGTGGATCGCGGTTTCGCCGCCGTCGATCCATGATCGGAGATGATGGGCGTCGCAGTGGATCGGCGGGGCGCCGCACACCACGCAGCCCTTGTCGCGGACGTTCAGGGCGCGCCGCATCGCCCGGGTCACCAGGCGCTCGGCCCGCCCGACATCGAGAGGCTCGGAGTTGGCGCCCAGCACCAGCGGGATGATCTTCGCGTCGCACGCCATCCGACGGATCGCCGCAGCCGACAACCCGTCGCCGTACACGAGCTCGCCGGTCGCGTCGGCGGCGGCAGACTTCAAGTCTTCGAAATCGATCGTGACAGTGATGTTCGCCTTCGCGCCGAACCCAGGCACCCAGCAACCCGCACCACCCGCACCGCCCGCCACCGAGCCGCCGACCACGCCATCGACTACACCATCACCGTCGACTACGCCGTCGTCGGCCGGACGACCAAGCGAAATCTCCTCGACGCCTTCATCCGCAGGACGAGCACCACCGCTCGCTTCCGCGGCACGAGAACCGTCGCCCGCGTCCCCTGCACGGGAACCGGCGCCCGCCTCCGCAGTACGCGAACCTGGGCTCGCGTCCGCGGTGCGGGGACCGGCGGGTGCGGGGCTGGGATGGCTGGCGGGGGCGGCGTTGGTGGGGCGACTCGCGGCAGTGAGGGGCTTGAAGCCAGTCTCGGCGGCTGCGGCGGCGATGGTCAGGGTGGCGGTGAGGGCGTCGGCTTGGCGCTTTTCGCGGGAGCGTGGGTCGAGTTCGCCGTCTACGGTCTTGTGGGGGCGGGCGGCGGCGTGGATGCGGGATCGGAGCAGCTCGGCGTTCTCGTTGGCCAGGTAGCCACGGAACTTCACGCCGTTCTCGGCCTCGACCAAGGTCAGCGACTCGCGGGCATACGCGGCGTTCTCGTCGGGCTCGGGACCGTCGGAGTCCAACAAGTCACAGATCTGGCGTGCGGCCTTGGCAAGCTCGCCTGACGACAGGTGCCCGGCCAGGTTGACCAACTGCTCCTCCGCCACCTCGAGGTCTTCCACCGCGACCCGCGACCTGACGCGCTCCAACGCCGTGACGATCGCGCTCGCCTGGGCCGGACGCAGCGGCCGAGTCTCATCGGCGAGGGCCGTCGACACCGCGCCGTACTTCGCCAGACCGCGCGACAGCTTGACGTCGCGATGCGCGTCACGGCGGTCGATGCGGTGGCGCATGGCAAGCAACTCAGCGGTGTCGCGGGCACCAAGCTCCGAAGCCAGACCGACCTCGTCGACACGAGCGATCAGCAGCAAACGGTAGGTCAACAACCGAGTGACCGCAGCCTCCACCTGGTCGACGGTCGGCAGCAGCTCGCTGTCGCTCATCGACCAGACCGGCCGCTCACCCAGAAGTTCCATGCCCACAACGATAGACACACCCACCGACAGTTTCCAAACCAGAATCCCCTTGTTTTAAAGGCGATCCGGTTATCCACAGACGAACAAGTCACACGTCGCGGAAGCCCAGATCGCGGTAGAGCGCGAGTGCAGGAGCGTTGCCCTCATCGACGCGTAGCGCGACGGTCGTCCCAGCACAGCAGGTCAGCAGCAGCCGTGCGATCCCCCGCCGCCGGTGGCTCCGGGCGGTGAAGAGTTCGATGATGAAGGGGCAGTCGGGGGTGTCGGGCCAGGGGGCGCGTTCTACGACGAGGAGGGCGCCGACGAGCTGGTCGTCGGCCCAGGCGAGGAGGCTGAGGGCTGGGGATAGTACGCCGTAGCCGTCCTCGAAGGTGAGGTTGATGTCGTCGAGTGCGTCCTGCTCGGACTCGGCAGCTACCCCGGGCTCATAGGCCTCGAAGTACAAGCGACCGAGTGCGACAGCATCCGCCACCGCCGGCGGGCGCAGTACGACGCCTGGTACGGCGATCGGCTGCGTCGCGCCGGGGTGGCGGGTCAGGATCATCGGTTGGATGCGCCGCCGATGAACGTGCCGAGGTCGGCGGCTTGCTGGACGCGGGAGTCTTCGTGGATGTACATCATGTGGCCCGCCGGGTAGTACTTCGTTTCGATGTTGGCGGTCAGCTCCGCGGGGATCTGCAGGCGCGCCAGCGTGTGCTCGGTGGCGAAGTACGGCGTCGCGCCGTCGTAGTGCCCGGAGGCGACGTACACCTTCAGGTGCGGGTTGACGCGCATCGCCTCGGCGAGCTTGTCGGCGACCATGATCTGCTGGCCCTCGAACTCCTTGAACGACCAGTTCTTCGCGGCGTCCATGTTCAGCACCTCGTACGGCAGGTCGTTCTCGTAGCCGAGCTCGACGCGGACGTAGTGGTTGAGTGCCGCGGCGTACGGACCGGTGATCGCGTTCATCGACGGGTCGCGATCCGGTGTCTCCGAACCGTAGTCGGCGTTCCAGCCGGTGAAGCGCCCGTCGATGCGGCCGACGGTTTGGCGTCGTGAGCGCAGCAGCTCGCCGAAAAATCGCATGTGCTCGATGCGCAGATTCACGCGGTCGATGTAGTCCTCGCTGAGTCCCGTCAGCGCCGCCAGCCGGGTGACGACCTCGGCGCGGTAGTCCGCCGGAATCCGGTTGCCCTGGGCAAGCGCATTCGGATACCGCCCGGCCGCGAACCGTTCCGCGTCGGCGAGCAGTTCCTCGAGCGTCTGGTCCGGCACGAGACCGTGGTAGTGCGCGATCGCGGCGTACGTCGGCAGGAACAGCGCGTACGGCAGGTCGTTGCCCGGCGTGAAGTCGAGCGACCCGAACTCCAGCACGACCGAGATCAGCATGACGCCGTTCAGGTACATCCCGTACCGCTGCTGCAGATGCGCGGACAGCCCGGCCGCGCGCGTCGTACCGTAGGACTCGCCGGCCAGGAACTTCGGCGACATCCACCGCCCGTTCCGCGACGTCCACAGCCGGATCACCTCGCCGACCGACTCCAGGTCGCGGGTGAACCCGTGGTAGTCCCCCGGCTTCTCCCCCTCGACCGCGCGCGAGAACCCGGTCGACACCGGGTCGATGAACACGACGTCGCTGTACTTGAGCAGCGTCTCTTCGTTGTCGACGATCGAGTACGGCGGGGGCGCGAGCTCACCCACATCGCCGGACACCACGCGGCGCGGGCCGAGCAGCCCGAGGTGCAGCCAGATGCTCGAAGAGCCGGGCCCGCCGTTGAACGCGAACGTCACCGGACGCTCCGCGGCATCGGCGTCGTCCAGCGTGTACGCCGTGAGGAACACCTCGGCCTTCGGCTTCAGCCCCTCGAACTTGCCGTCGGTGTACACCTCCTCGCGAAGCACGATCCGCCCGGTCGTCGCCGTGTACCGAAGCTCCTGCCCGTCGACGGTGATCGTGTGCTGCGACGTCACCAGATCGTCGACCGGCTTCGCGGGCTTGGTCTCGGTTTCGGTCTCCGTCTGCTCCTCGTTCGCCATGTCGAGCACCCTAATCCACCGCGGCGAGCGCTAGCGTTGGGTTTATGGCGACGATTCTGCACATCGCGTTCGTGGACCAGTGGGAGGCTGCGCGCGAGGCCGGGTGCTACCGGTGGTCGACCCGCGGCAAGAGCCTCGACGACGGCGCCACCTTCATCCACGCGTCCCGGCCCGAACAGGTCGCGATGGTGGCCAACTTCGCGTACGACGACGTGGACCAGCCGCTCTGCCTGCTGGTGATCGACACCGCGCGGCTGGTGTCCGCCCTGTGCGACGAGGACCTGGACGGGACCGGGATGAGCTTCCCGCACATCTACGGGCCGTTGAACCTGGACGCGGTGGTCGACGTACGCCCGTATGAGCGCGGTGCCGACGGCCTGTGGCCGGAGGTGTCCGAGGAGGCCGTATCCTGAGGGGACGGAACGGGTCGGTCGGGCGATCGCGTCGTCCTTAACGGGACGCCGAGGAAAGTCCGGACTCCACAGGGCAGCGTGGTGGGTAACGCCCACCCGGGGTAACCCGCGGGACAGTGCCACAGAGAACAGACCGCCAGCGGCTCCGATGAACCCCGTGGTTCATAGGAGTGCGGGTGAGGGTGAAACGGTGGTGTAAGAGACCACCAGCTCCACAGGTGACTGCGGAGGCTAGGTAAACCCCACGTGGAGCAAGGCCAAGAAGGACGCCGGGCAACCGGCGTCCGCGCGAGCGTTCGAGGGCGGCCCGCCCGAGCTCGCGGGTAGGCCGCTGGAGGTGCCCGGCAACGGTCACCGTAGATGGATGATCGCCACCACAGAATCCGGCTTACAGACCGACCCGTTCCCCACCCTCGAACGCAGCTGTCAGTGGCAGTGGTCGTCGTCCGGTTCGACGGAGCGGCCGGCGGGCTTTTCCCAGGGTTCCTGGCGGCCCAGGGCGGTCAGGTCGAGGGCAGTCGGAGTGAAGGTCATCGAGTCCGGGCCGCGGCCGTAGGTCGAGTAGGTGTGGTAAACCTCGTTGCCCACCCTGAGGAAGCAGCTGAGGCCGTGCAGGTCGAAGGGCTGGTCCTGCTGGATGAAGTCGTTGCCGGGGCGCTGGTCCCAGTCGGCCTTGGTGCGGTAGTTGTAGACGAACGGCACGACGGAATCGTCCAGCGTGACCTGGTAGTCGTAGTTGAAGTCGCTGCCGTACGACGAGTACCACGGGAACACCCAGCCGCGTGCGGCCCGATAGGCGGCCAGCTTCTCGTAGGGCGCCCGGGACACCAGCGCGAACGTCGTGTTCGCGCCGTGGAGGTGTTCCAGTGAGCCGATCTCGTCGACGAAGCCGGTGCAGTTCGGGCACGCCGCGTCCCACTCGGGCTGGTACATGATGTGGTACACGACCAGCTGGTCCCGCCCCTCGAACAGGTCGAGCATTCCGGCCGGCCCACTTTCCCCGGCGAAGGCGTACGGCTTGTCGACGAGCACCATCGGCAGCTCGCGGCGCCGCGTGTTGAGCGCATCGCGCTGCTTTGTGAACGCCTTCTCCTCCGCCAGCAGCGCGACCCGCGCGGCGAGCCAGTCCTCCCGGGACACGACCTCGGGCACGTTCATTCCAGCCTCCTCGGCATGAGATTCACCGGCGACGTCGGAGCCGGCCCGGCGAATTCGACACCCGTCGGCAAGGAAATTTGAGTGGGGTTGAGGTCTGGCGATGAACGGGTTTTGGTGCGACCGTGCTTCGGGGGGTCCACGAGCTTGTAACGAGTCACGGCTACGGGGTCATGGGGAGGGGATTCGGACAATGCTGTCTCGAACCAGGAAATTCGGGGTTCTCGCGCTGTCAACCGTGCTGGTCGGCGCGCTGATCGGGGTAACTCCGGCCGCGGCAGATCCGCCGAGGCCGAAGAAGGATCTCGGCTACAGCGACAAGGCGTTGTTGCAGAAGGCACGGACCAAGGGCCAGAAGACGGTCACCCTGCTGGTCGCCGCCGACAAGGGCCAGAGCAACGAGGTCGCGAAGCAGGTCGCGAAGCTCGGCGGAACCGTCGAGAAGCGCACCGACTCGATCGGGTACCTGCGCGTCAAGATCAGCATCGACAAGGCCGAGGACGTCGCGAACGTCCTGGGCGTGAAGGCGGCTGACGTCGACGACGTGATCCCGCTGGAGGACCCGCGGCCGGAAGGCACCGTGGATCCGGCCCCGCAGCCGCCGCCGAAGGCAACGACTCCGCGGGTCAACCCGTACATGCCGACGGGTGACATCGGCTCGGCGCAGTTCGTCAACCAGCACCCGACCTGGGACGGCCGCGGCACCACCGTCGGCATCCTCGACACCGGGGTCGACCTGAGCCACCCGGCGCTCAACACGACCTCGACCGGCGAGCGCAAGATCGTCGACTGGGTCACATACACCGACCCGACGTTCGTCGGCAACACGAACGCGGACAACGACCCGACGTGGATCCAGATGAACACCACGGTCGACGGCGCCACGGTCGGCCTCCCCGGCGAGGGCAGTGTCCAGACAGGCACCTTCAACGAACGTGACCCGCGCCTGGGTGGCGAGCTCGGCAACGACGTCAACCGCGACGGCAACCCGGCCGGCTCGAGCGGGACGTTCGGCGTCGCCTGGAACAAGGCCACCGGCAGGGTCTGGGTGGACACGAACCAGAACGGCACGTTCTCCGACGACCGGCCGATGACCGACTACAAGGTCAACTACGACATCGGCACCTTCGGGACCGACAACCCGGCCACGCCGATCAACGAGTCGATGCCGTTCGTCGTGCAGACCGACCCGACGGACAACGTGGTGAACATCGGGATCGTCTCCGGCGCGCACGGTTCGCACGTCGCGGGCATCGTGGCCGGCAACAAGCTGCTCGGCGGAAAGATGAGCGGTGCCGCACCGGGCGCCAAGCTGGTCTCGGTCCGGGTCTGCCTGTTCATCGCGGGCTGCACGAACCACGCGCTGCTCGAGGGCATGATCTACGCGGTCACCCAGGCACACGTGGACGCGATCAACATGTCGATCGGCGGCCTGCCGGCGCTGAACGACGGCAACAACGCCCGCGCGCAGCTCTACAACTCGTTGATCGACACGTACGGCGTCCAGATGTTCTTCTCGGCCGGTAACAGCGGTCCGGGTATGAACACCATGGGCGATCCCGCCGTCGCCTCGAAGGTCGTGGCCGTCGGGTCGTACATCACCAGCGCGAGCTGGCTGGCGAACTACGGCTCGAAGACCGGTCCGGCCGAGAACCTGCACCCGTTCTCGTCCCGCGGCCCTGCCGAGGACGGCGCGCTCAAGCCGGAGATCGTCGCACCGGGCTCGGCGATATCGGCCGTCCCGACCTGGCAACCAGGGCAACCGGTCGTCGGCACGTACACGCTGCCACCGGGCTACGGCATGTTCCAAGGTACGTCGATGGCCTCGCCGCAGATGGCCGGCGCAGGCGCGCTGCTGCTCAGCGCCGCAAAGGCGAACGGCCTCACGGTCACGCCGGCGCAACTGCGCAAGTCGCTGTTCTCGTCAGCACGGTTCCTGACCGACTACAGCGCCTACGAGCAGGGCAACGGCCTGGCTAACGTCAACGCCGCGTGGAACCTGCTGAAGCAGCTCCCGCGGACCGACACCATCAGCGCGAAGGTTCCGGTCAGTACGGCGCTGTCCGGCTTCCTCGCGACCCCTGGTATCGGTATCGGCATCAACGACCGTGAGGGCGTCGTCCTCGGTACGCAGTACACCCGCACCTACACGTTGCGGCGTACCTCCGGACCGGCCGGCAACGTGAAGTACAAGCTGTCGTGGCTCAGCGGCGACGGCACCTTCGTCACCGCCGGCAACGTCATGCTGCCGCTCAACACCGACGTATCGCTGCCGGTCCTGGTCAAGGCCAAGTCCGTCGGCGCGCACTCGGCGCTGCTGCAGTTCGACGACACCAGTTCACCGGGCATCGAGTTCCAGACCCTGAACACGATCGTGGTGCCGAACGAGCTGTCGACGGCGACTCCGGCCAAGACGGTCTCCGGGAAGATCGGTCGCAACCAGACCACGAGCTACTTCTTCCGGGTGCCCGCCGGCGTCACCGCACTCAAGGTGGACCTGACCGGTCCGAATGCGACGGCCGGCACCGGCCAGGCGCGATTCCTGCGCTTCAGCCCGTACGGCCTTCCCAGCGAGGACGCCGAGACCAACAGCCTGTACTGCTACAGCCCACCGGTCCCCGGCGGGTCGTGTACGGATCCGCTCAGCCGTACGGTCAGCAATCCGCTGCCCGGCGTGTGGGAGATCACCGTCGAGGCCCGGCGTACGTCGGACCTCCTGAACACGCCGTACACGCTGACGGCATCGCTGCTCGGGGCGTCGGTCTCGCCGAACCCCGACGTCATCGCCAGCGGCACGCTCGGGCAGCCGATCAGCCGCTCGTACACGATGACGAACCTGCAGGGTCCGTTCACCGGTAGGGCTGTCGGGACCGCACTGGGCAGCGCGAAGCTGGCCACCCCGACGATCGCGGACGGCGCGCAGCAACAGTTCCAGGTGAACGTGACACCAGGGACGACCTCGCTCAAGGCCGCGATCGGCGGCGCGAGTGATCTCAATGCCGACCTCGATCTGTTCGCGTACAACTGCACGAGCGGAAGCTGCGTGCTGGCGGCGCAGAGTGCGGGCAGTACCGCCGTGGAGGCGGTCACGGTGAACAACCCGGCAGTAGGTATCTGGGTCATCCTCGTCGACGGGTTCGCCGTGCCGTCGGGGTCGACGACGTACAACTACCGTGACGTTCTCGCCAACCCGGCGTACGGAACGATCGCGGTGACGGACGCCAACGCGCTGCGGGCAGCAGGCGCGGTGTGGACCGCGCCGGCAACTGTGACGCCGACTGCGGTAGCTGCTTCCGGGCGGGTTCTCTACGGCAACGTGGAGGTCCGGACGGACGCGAACGTCCTCATCGGTTCGGGGGACGTGATCATCCAATCCGTTAGCTGACAGCTGGGACTGCCGACCCACGCGTGCCGCGGCGCGCGTGGGTCGGAGCCCGTTTCGACCCGCAGGCGATGAGAAACTGGAGCCATGCGGAGACGGATGCGGACCGGGATCGTGATCCTGCTGCTGATCGTTCTGCTCGGTGGCGCCGGGTACGTCGGTTGGGTGCTCGTCCAGCGGTCCGAACCGGTATCGCTGCCCGAGCTGACCGGGAACTATCAGGTCGGCCGGCGGACGTTCGAGTGGACCGACACACCACGCCGCGACCCGTACGCGAACGGCCCGCGGAAGCTCGCCGTCTGGCTCTGGTACCCGGTCGCGAAGGAGACCACCGGCCGCCGCGTCCAGTACGCCCCGGGCCAGTGGAACGGCCTGCACCTCAAGTCACCGATCTCGGTCTTCCAAGGACCGTTCGACACCCTCCAGGACCGGGCCCTCGACCGCGTCGCCGTCGCACCCGGCCGCTTCCCGGTCGTCGTACTGATGCCGGGCATGGGCCTGTCCGCCCCGATGTACGCCTCCATTGCGGAGGATCTCGCCAGCCACGGGTACCTGGTCGCGGGCGTCACACCGACGTACAGCGCGAACCTCACCGTCCTCGGCGGGCAGACCGTCGAGAGCAAACCGGAAGCGAACCCGTCGAACCTCGGCGACAGCAGCGAGAGCTCGCAGCAGGTCGGCGACCACCTCGTCACCGTCTGGGCCGCCGACGCCCGCTTCGCCGCGGGCATGGTCGCGAAACAGCTCCCGGGCTCCGTCGACTCCTCGGTCGGACCGTCGTACGTCGGTCACTCGTTCGGCGGAGCGGCATCGCTCGAAGCATGCCGGCAGGACCAGCGCTGTGCGGCCGCGGTCGACCTGGACGGCAGCCAGTTCGGTGACGTGGTGACGAAGGGGGTCAAGGCGCCGATCATGCTGCTCGGCGCGGACGATTCGTGCATCACCAGCGTGTGCGGCCCGGACGCCAAGAACGACGCGGACCGCAACCGCGCACTGTCATTGCTCAAGGCAAGCAACGAGACGTCCTGGTGTGCGACGATCCCCGGCAGCCGGCACTTCAACTTCACCGATTACGGCGTCTACTACCTGGCCTACCCGCTCAGGAAGTTCCTGCCGCTCGGCAGCGTCGGCCCGCGCCACGCCCTCACCGTCACGAACGGGTACCTCAACACCTTCCTGTCGCACGCGATCTACAAGACCGCATCACCGGGCGCTCCCGCCTGCAGGAGCTAGAGGTCCAACTCGTAGGTCTGGCCAACCAACGAGTCTCCCCACATCTCGTGCGGCTCGGTGGCCGTGAGCCGGAACCCGCGTGCCAGGTAGATGTGGCGCGCGGCAACCAACGGATCGTTGGTCCACAACACCATCCGCTTGTAACCGGCACCCCGAGCAAACTCCAAGCAGGTATCGACCAAGGCCGCGCCGAGTTTCAGCCCACGCGCCGCCGGTGTCACCAGCAGGAGCCGCAACTGTGCCGTCGTCTCGTCCGGACCGCGGACGCAGAAGATGCTCCCGGCCCGCTCCCCGTCCACCTCGGCGATCCACGCCGCCTCGCGCTCGCCGTCGTGATCGGACGCGTACGCCGACACGATCTGCGCGATCAGCACCTCGTACTGCGCACTCCAGCCGTACTCCGCCGCGTAAATCTCCGCGTGTGCCTGCACCACCCAGCCGAGATCGCCCGGCTGCCCCAGCTTTCTGATCATTCGTCCACCCGATCTACTGACACGACTGTTTCAGTACGAGATACTAGCCCCGTGGCAACGACTAAGGAAGCCCCCTCTGCTCGCCAGCGGGAACTGCTCGAGCGCGCGTACGCCTACTCGCTCACGCACGGGCTGGCGGATCTGTCGCTGCGTCCGCTGGCGACCGCGATCGGGTCCAGCCCGCGTGTGCTGCTGTTCCTGTTCGACAGCAAGGACGGCCTGATCCGGGCGCTCCTCGCCCGCGCCCGCGCTGACGAGCTCGACCTCCTACGGCGGATCCAGGATCAGCACGACGTACCGCCCGGACTCGACGTCGTCGCGCGCGAGTTGTGGACCTGGATGTCCGCTGCGGAGAGGCGGCCGTTGATGACGTTCTGGGTCGAGGCGTACGGGCGCTCCCTCGTCGCACCTGAGGGTCCGTGGGCCGACTTCGCGCGCTCCACGGTCGACGACTGGCTCGAGTTGCTCAAGGCAACACAGCCGGATCCGGACGCCGTCCAGTCCGCGGCCCGGCGTACCGGCGTTCTGGCGATGCTCCGTGGTGCCTTGATCGACCTGCTCGCGACCGGCGACCTGGAGCGAACGACGGCCGCGCTGGAGGGCTACCTAGCCGACTAGCTCGAAGGAGACGGTCCGCTTGGCGATGTCAGCCTCGACGAGCTTCACCCGGACCTCCTTGCCGAGTGGCAACGCAGTACCGGTGACGCGGCCCTCGATCGCCACCGCCGACAGTGCGACGATGCCGCGGTTCTTGTCCCGCTCGTCGACATCGGTGATCACGCCGTCGAACTCGGACCCGACCTGATCCGCGACCAGCCCCGCCTCGACCATGCTGACGATCGACCGCTCGTACGCGTGCGCGCGCCGATCCGCGTCGTCCATCATCTTCGGGATCTCGTCCATCGACTCCCGCACCCAGGCCGGCACCTCCGCACCCGCCGAGAGCGCGACGCAGATCTCCCCGGTCCAGCGGTCCACCAGCCGACGCAGCGGCGCGGTGACATGCGAGTACTCCGCTTTCATCGCGGCATGCTGCGGCGACGCCGGCACGCTCCCCGCGAACGCCACGTACCCGGCGCCGCGGAACAGCACCGTGCAGGCCGCGAGCATCGCCGCGTGCGCAGGCACCTTCGGATCGAGCCCGTGGATGAATTCGGCGTACGTCGTCTCGTCCGGCCAGACGAGTCCCAGCGCCTTCGCGGTGTTGCCGAGCTTGCGCCGGAGGTCGTCGTGCGATTCGGGCAGCGTACGCAGGATGCCGATCTTGCCCTTCATCATCAGCTGCGCGGCGGCCATGCCCGTCAGCAGCGAGATCTGCGCGTTCCAGCCCTCGACCGGCAGCGGGGCGCGGAACTCCAGACCCCAGCCGTGGTTGGAAGTGACGACTTCCTGGTCCGGGATCGGCAGGTTGACGCCGCCGCGCTCCAGCTCGCGTTCCTCGCGGAGCTTCCCGACCTCGCGGAGCAGCTGCAACGACTCGGACGCCGTACCCGCGTCGAGATCCTTCTGTACGCCGGCGTAGTTGAGCTTGGCCCGCGACTTCACCAGGGCACGCTCGCATGTGACACCGGTGCCTTCACCGCGAGCGTCGACCGTGATCGTGTAGAGCAGAGCCGGTCGGACTTGGTCGGGAAGCAGCGATGCCTCGCCCTCGGACAGCTCCGGCGGGTGCAGCGGAGTGCGCTTGTCCGGCGCGTACAGCGTCTCGCCGCGCTTGCGGGCCTCAGCGTCGATCGGGTCGCCGGCCTGGACGAACGCGGCGACATCGGCGATCGCGTAGTACACGGTGTACCCGTCGCCGGTCCGCTCGATGTGCAGCGCCTGATCGAGGTCCATCGAGTCCGGCGGATCGATCGTGACGAAGTCGATGTCCGTCCGGTCGAGCTCCGGCAACCGCACGCTCGCCGCCGCTGCCACGGCCGCAGCAGTCACCTCAGGCGGGAAGTCGGCCGGGACCTCCTGCTCCCGACGAATGTCCTGCAACGACGCCCGGAACACCTCCGGAACATCCTCGGCGAAGTGAACTCTCTGCAGCGGCATGGCGTCAGACTAGAGCAGGCTGCACATTGAAGGAGCGCAGTGACGCCAGGCCGTCGGCGTACCAGTGGATCTCGGTGAGGGTTGCCGGGCGCAGTTCCATCCGGAACATCGACGACATCGGGGCCTGGAGCACCGATCGGACCATCAGCTTGATCGGCGTCACGTGCGTGACCACGACAACGGTCTTGCCGGGGTACCGGGCCAGCAGCCCGTCCCGCGCCGACCGCGCTCGCCGCGCACACGCATCGAACGACTCGCCGCCAGGCGGCGCCACCGAAGTCGAGTCCAGCCAGGCGTTCAGCGCATCCGGCCACTTCTGCTGTACTTCGGCGAACGTGTGCCCGTCCCAGTCGCCGAACGAGCACTCGATCCAGCCGTCGTCGACGATCGGCTCGAGCCCGAGCTTGCTCGCCACCGCGTCGGCGGTCTGCCGGGCGCGCACCATCGGCGACGTCACCAGCGCGTCGACCCCGCCGATCCGCGACAGGTACTCCGCTGCAGCCACAGCCTGCGCACGACCGGTATCGCTCAACGCCGGGTCGTCGCCACCTGCCCCGGAGAAGCGCTTCTCCACGGTGTGCGGTGTCTCGCCGTGCCGGAGGAAGATCAGCTGCGTCGGCGGCTCGGCCTGCGCACCCCAGCCCTGCAACGCCTTCTGTAGATCCGACGGCTCCTGCGCCACTGCAGGCTTCGCGGCGGCCGGCGCGGGTGTCAGCGGGATGTCCACGCCGTCGAGCGCGTTGTTCGCGAGCGCGTCGGCGGCCGAGTTCTGCGCGCGCGGCACCCAGGTCCACTCGGTGCCGAACGGTGCGAGGCTCTGCGCCTTGATCGCCAGCGGCTTCAGGTCCGGGTGCTTGATCTTCCACCGGCCGGCCATCTGCTCGATGACCAGCTTCGAGTCCATCCGCACCTCGATCGAGGCATCCGGCGCGTACTCCGCGGCAAGCTGCAGCCCGGCGACGAGTCCGGAGTACTCCGCGACGTTGTTGGTCGCGATGCCGAGCGTCCTGCCCTGCTGTGCGATCACCTGGCCGGTCGCCGGGTCGCGCACGAGAGCGCCGTACGCCGCCGGTCCCGGATTGCCCCGCGATCCACCGTCAGCTTCGACGATGACGTGCGAATAGGTCATACCGAGCTCTCCGACGCACGGACGAGGATGCGGCCGCACTCTTCACACCGCAGTACGGCGTCCGGCGGGGCGGCCTTGATCGCGTTGAGATCGGACGGGGCGAGCTCCATCCGGCAGCCCATGCAGCGCTTGCCGACGAGGGGCGCGGCGCCGATTCCGCCGTTGTGCTCGCGCAGCCGCTGGTACTGGGCGATCAGGGTCTCGGGCAGCTCCGCTGCGACGGCCGTGCGCTTGTCGCCGAGCTGTGCGCGCTGCTCGTCGAGCTCCTTGAGCGCTCCGTCGCGGGAGGTCTCCAGCTCGGACTGGCGGCCGGCGAACGCCTCGGCGCGGGTCCGCAGGTCGGCCTGCACGACCTCGGCGGCCTCGAGCTTCTCCATCACCTCGAGCTCGGAGTCCTCCAGGTCGGAGATCCGGCGGTCGAGCGAGCCGATCTCGTGCTGCAGGTTCTCCAGGTCGCGCGGCGAGGTGACCTGGCCGGAGTCGAGCCGCTGCTGGTTGCGCGCGCGGCGCTGGCGGACCTGCTCGACGTCGCTGTCGGCCTTCTTCTGCTCGCGCTGCAGGTCACTGACCTCGGTGTCGGCGGTGACCAGTTCGCGGTCGACCACGGACTTCTCGCCCGTCAGGTCCTTGAGCGCCTGGTGCTCGGGCAACGACGCGCGCTTGTGCGCGACCTGATCCAGCTGCAGGTCCAGATCCTGCAGGTCCAGCAACCGGCGTTGGACGGCGGGCTCGGCGTTCAGAGTCGGCTCCTTCAGAAGTGTGGCGGCGCGCTCAGATTCGCAGGGTCCATGCGTCCGTGCAGAGCGTTGAGATGTGAGTGTCCACGGTACTGCCTTGTGCCGCCAGCCCAGCGAGCAGGAGCCGCTCCGCATCCGCGAGCCACGGCCACTCGCTGGCCCAGTGCGCCACGTCGACCAGCGCCGGGTCGCCGTACGCCCGCGCCTCGGTGGCGGGATGGTGGCGGAGGTCCGCCGTCAGGTACGCGTCGACGCCGGCGGATCGGACCCGATCGAACTCCGAATCGCCCGCTCCCCCGACCACCGCGACGGTCCCGATCATCCGGTCCAGGTCCCCGGACACCCGGACGCCGTGCTCGGTCCGCGGCAGGCTCTCCGCGACCAGCCGGCCGAAATCGGCCAGCGGCAACGGCTCCGCGAGTACGCCGATCCGCCCGCCGCCGCGCTCACTCGGCTGCTGCGCCAGCTCATAGATGTCGTACGCCGGTTCTTCGTACGAATGCGCCGCGATCAGAGCCTCGACCACCGCTCGGCGCTTGCGCCGCGGCAGGATCATCTCGATGCGGTTCTCCGGGACGACCTCGATCTCGCCGACGCTGCCGATCGTCGGGTTCGCGCCTTCGAGCGGCCGGAACGTCCCCTCGCCGACGCCACTCCACGCCGCCCGCTCGTAGTCGCCGATCTGGCCGGCACCGGCCTTCGCCAGCGCATCCAGCATCGCCTGCGTCTCCTCGACCGGGACGAACACGACCACCTTGTCCATCGGGTCGGCCGGCATCGCCTTCAACGGCCGCGTCTCCCGCAGCCCGATCGCGGCGGCGAGCGCGTCGCTCACTCCTGGATTCGCGTTGTCGGCGTTGGTGTGACAGACGTGCAGCGCGACGCCACCGCGGATCAGGTCGTTGATGACCCGGCCCTTCGGCGTGGTCGTCGCGACACTGTTCACACCGCGCAGCAACAACGGATGATGCGTGACGAGCAGGTCGAACCCGCCGCCGATCGCCTCGTCGACCACCTCGCGCATCGGATCCACGGCGAACAACACCCGCCGTACCTCTTGCTCCGGATCCCCGGTCACCAACCCGACAGCATCCCAGGACTCGGCCCAGGCAGGGTTGTACAGCCGGTCCATCACCGAGATCACATCAGCAAGCGTCGTCACGCGCTTATCCTGACAGGATTGTGACGGGGGCAGCCGCCCGGTGCCCCCGCCACAACCAGTTCCGCCGGTCCGGGCGCGGCGGTGCGACCGCCCCGCCGCATCCACCACGTCGCCCGCCCGGCGGGTCGTCCCAGTCACAGGGGGAGGGCCGCCGACAGGGGCCGACGGCTTGACCGGAACGAGTCTTCGGACCCGGCTAGATCAGCCAGGCAGTTGTGGCGCTCGGCAGCTTGTCGCCCTCGAGCGGACCGCTGGACAGCACGACAGCGGCGTCGGGCAGCTCGACCGGAGCCGCGCCGAAGTTCGTGATGCACTGCCAGCCGCCGTCGCGGGTGAAGTGCAGGACCCAGTCCGTCGCGTCGACCCAGGTCAGCGAGTTGCCGGTGCGCAGACCACGCCGTACGGCGAGGGCCTTGCGGTACAGGCTCAGCGTCGACTCCTGGTCGCCGTCCTGCGCTTCCACGGAGTACGCCCCGAACCACTTCGGCTGCACCAGGTGCGACCCACCCGGACCGAAGCCGAACGACAGGCCCTCGACGGTCCACGGGATCGGCACCCGGCAGCCGTCACGACCCTTCTCGGCGCCCTTCGAGCGGAAGTACGCCGGGTCCTGCAGGTTCGCGGCCGGCAGCTCGCCGACCTCCTGCAGACCGAGCTCCTCCCCCTGGTACAGGTACGCCGATCCCGGCAGCGCGAGCATCAGCAGCGTGGCGGCGCGGGCCCGGCGCAGGCCGAGCGCGACGTCGACCGTGGGCTCGGTGCCGTTGCTCAGCAGCCAGTCCTTACCGTCCTGCCAGCCGCCCTTCGGGTTCTTCGGCAGGCCGTAGCGCGTGGCGTGGCGGACGACGTCGTGGTTCGAGAACACCCACGTCGACGACGAGCCGTTCTCCTCCGCGAGCGCGAGGTTCTCCTCGATCACCTTGCGGAACTTCTCGTACTCGAAGTCGGCCTGCAGCAGGTCGAAGTTGAACGCCTGACCGAGCCCGTCGGCGCTCGCGTACCGGGCCCGGCGGGCGGCCGGTACGAACGCCTCGGCGACAGCGGACTTCGGCGGGTCGTAGGTGTTCAGCAGGTTGCGCCAGTCGCGGTAGATCTCGTGGACGCCGTCCTGGTCCCAGAGCGGGTGCTTGCCGTTGGACTCGGACTGCCGCGGCAGCGAGGCCTTCGACGGGAACGGCTCGGACAGGTCCTTCACCAGCGCGTGCGCCACGTCGACGCGGAAGCCGTCGACGCCACGGTCCGACCAGAACTTCAGCGTCTCCAGGAAGTCCGCGCGCACCTCCGGGTGCCGCCAGTTCAGGTCCGGCTGCTCGGCGGCGAACATGTGCAGGTACCACTGGCCGTCGTCGGTCTTCGCCCAGGCGGAACCGCCGAACACGGAGTCCCAGTCCGACGGCGGCTGGTCGGGGGCGCCGTCGGGGCCGTCGCGGAAGATGTACCGCTCGCGGGCCGGCTCGCCCTTGGCCGCCTCGAGCGCCTCGACGAACCATTCGTGCCGGTCGGAGGTGTGGTTCGGGACGATGTCGACGATCAGCTTGATCCCCGCGGCGTGCAGTGCCTCGATCAGCTGGTCGAAGTCGTCCAGGGTCCCGAGCCGTGGGTCGACGTTGCGGTAGTCGTCGACGTCGTACCCGCCGTCGGCCAGCGCGGACGGGTAGAACGGGCTCAGCCAGACTGCGTCGATCCCCAGCGCCACCAGGTACGGGACTCGACTGATGATGCCCGGCAGGTCCCCGACGCCGTCACCGTTGGCGTCGGCGAAGCTGCGCGGGTAGATCTGATAGACGACAGCCTGCCGCCACCAGTCGGGATCCGTCGTCTGCGGACTCGTCACGATTCGCCTCACTCGGAATCTGTTGGTAACCCAGGGTTTATATATAGGCTCTAAATTTAGAATCTGCATGTATTCTGCGGTCGGTAGGACGACAGGTCAAGTGGCTATTTCCTGGAGAGGCGGAGCATGGCGAAACCACCGGCGACCCCGCCGACGGCCACCCCGACGATGTTGCGGCGGGTGAACGCGGGCAAGGTCCTGGGCGTGCTCACCCGTGCGCGGGTGATGACAGGTACCGGCCTGATCGAGGCCACCGGCCTCACCCGGGCGACCGTGCACGCGGTCTGCAACGACCTGATCTCGATGGGCTGGGTGGTCGAGCTCGACCCGGGCCGTACGTCGGTCGGCCGCCCGTCGCGGCGGTTCGAGTACAACAACCGCGCGGGACACGTGCTCGGCATCGACATCGGCGCCTCGAAGACGACCGTGCTGGTCTCCGACCTGCGCGGCGAGACCGTCGCCAAGGCCGGGCGGTCCGCGGCGGAGGTGAAGACGCCGGGCGAGCGGACCGAGATCGTGCACGAGACGGTGATCGAGGCGCTCGCCGCCGCCGGCGTGTCGAACGAGCAGGTGCTGGTGGCCGGCGTCGGGGTCGCGGCGCCGGTCGACCGGGAGGGAAACATCCTGGTCGACGACGAGTTCTGGCGGCGCTTCGACGGAGACCTGGCGAAACGGCTGACCGAGCTGCACGGCTGGCCCGTCCTGCTCGAGAACGACGCGAACCTCGCCACCCTCGGCGAGCACTGGCGCGGCGAGGCGCGCAACGTCGACGACCTCGTCGTACTGCTGGCCGGTGAGCGGTTCGGGTCCGGGCTGATGGATTCCGGGCGGCTCCTTCACGGGAGCCGAGGCGGCGCCGGCGAGATGGTGTTCCTCAAGCTGATCGAGGGTGTGGGTGACACGCACGGCATCGCGCGGATCGCGCGCGAGAACGGTACGGCGGCCGTCGCCGACCCGTCCGTCGAGACGTTGCTGCGCAAGCTCGCCGACGCCGGCGAGGTGACCGCCGAGCAGGTGTTCAGCGCGGCGGCCGACGGCGATGAAGTTGCCCTAGGCATCCTTCAGGACATCGCCGCCCGGACCGCGCGGGTGATCGCCACCGTCGGCATCCTGTTCAACCCCGAGCTCGTCGTCCTCGGCGGCGCGGTCGCCGAGGCCGCCGCCGCGTTGTTGCCCGACCTCGAGAAGCACCTGGCCGGCTACACCAGTACGCCGCCACGCGTCGCCGTCTCGTCCCTCGGCGACGCGATCGTGTCCGTGGGTGCCGTCCGGCACGCCCTCAACTACGTCGAGCAACACGCCCTCGACCTGGAGCTCGGTTCCCGGCCGAGCTGAAGGTGGCTAGCGGGTCAGCTCCTTGGCGACCGCCTCCAGAACGACGACGTTACGGCCCGAGGTTGTCGCGGACGGGATGCCGGCGGGGACGACGGACCGGTCCTCGGGGATGCCGGTGCAGAGGACGAACACGTCACCGGTGTGCTTCTGCAGAAGGTGGGTGAGGGCGTCGCGCATCCACGGTGTGCGGCCGGCGTCCTGGATCGCGATCACCAGCGGGCGGCCCTCAGCGGCCTGAGCGGCTTTGGCGATGTCGTCGTTCTCGGGCTCGGCGGCGTTGGTGTCGCGGTGCTCGCCGCGCAGTACGACGCCGTCCGCGCCGGGAGCGACGCGGGTGAAGATCTCCGGGAGGCCGGAGAAGTACGGGTTCCAGGCCGGGTGCAGGCCCTGGGTGAGATCGATGACGTACGGCGTGGGGCCGAGCGCGGGGAACGTCTGATTGGCCACCACGCGGGCGGCGACCTCGCGGATCGGGGCACCGTCGAGACCCGGCTGGCGGGTGCGCTGACCGAGCGACGCGGCTAGAGCGCGGACCCGCGCGACCGCGTCGGAGACACGCTCGGCGGGGAGCGTGCCGGTACGCACGGCATCGGCCACGCGGGCAATCAGCGCCTGTGCGTCCGCCGTACCGACCGCGATCATCGCCAGGTCGGCGCCGGCGGCGATCGATGCGACGGCAGCATCCTCGATCGACCGGTTCTTGGTGATCGCCTGCATCTCGAGCGCGTCGGTGGTGATGACTCCGGTGAAGCCGAGCTCCTCGCGGAGCAGGCCGGTCAGCACCCGGTGCGAGAGCGTGGCGGGCTGGTCGTCGTACGCCGAGAACACGATGTGCGCGCTCATCACGACGTCGGCGCCGGCGGCAATGGTCGCCCGGAACGGTGCCAGCTCGACCGCCTTGACCTCCTCGATCGAGCGGTCGACGCGCGGGAGGTCTGAGTGTGAGTCGACCGCCACGTCGCCGTGGCCCGGGAAGTGCTTGGGGCAGGCGGCGATGCCGGCTTCGTGAACGCCCTCGACGAAGGCGACGCCGTGCCGCGAGACGACATCCGCAGTACGGCCGAAGGATCGGGTGGAGATGATCGGGTTCGCGGGGTTGCTGTTCACGTCGACCGACGGGGCGAGCATCAGGTCGATGCCGAGCGCAGCGAGCGTTGCCGCGGCGTCGCGAGCCGAGGCGCGGGTCAGGTCGACGTCGTCCAGGTCGCCGAGCAGGCGCGGTGAGGCGAGCGGCCACGGGTTCGCCGGGGCGAGGTGGCTGAACTCGCCGCCTTCGTGATCGATCGCAACGATCAGATCCGGGCGCTCCGCCCGGAGCGAGGCCGTCAAGGCAGCCACCTGCTCGGCACTCGCGACGTTGCGCGTGAACAGGATGACCGCCCCGAGCCCATCGGCGACGGCCCGCCGGAGCTCGTCGGTGGCAGTCGTCCCACTGAAGCCGACAACCAGCGAGCCGGCGGCGTCCCGATCCAGTTGATCACTCATCCCCCAACCCTCTCCTGCCGCGGGGTTCGCGCGCCACCCCGTCACCGACAGCTAATAATTAGCCGCCTTTCGACGCCCGGAGGGGCATCGTTGTCAGGACCTGTCATGGCAGTTAACTGCCGTCTTCCTGCGGGTTTACCGTGATTACTTGCATTCACCTCTGTCTGTTCGAGCCGACTACGGATAACGTTGTCTCTCGACCTGACCGCCCTGACCGGGGGGACGATGAGCGACGACGAAGCGATGGCGCGGGAGACCGTGCTGGGAATCGACATCGGCGGCACGAAGATGGCCGCCGCTTTGGTGTCCGCGGACGGCACGATTCTCACCGGCGACCGGATCGCCACCCCGCCCGGCGACGCCGACGAGGTGTTCGCCGCGCTCGGTGAGCTGATCAAGCGCGTCCGCGGCGACGTCACTCCCCTGGCCGTCGGCATCGGCTCCGCCGGTCCGGTCGACCAGCAGCACGGCCTGGTCTCCCCCGTGAACATCGCCGGGTGGCGCAACTTTCCCTTGGTCGACCGCGTGCGGGCGCTGACCGGCGACGTACCCGTGGCTCTTGGGCTGGATGGACACTGCTTCGCGCTGGGTGAGTTCTGGAGCGGCGCCGGCCGGGACGCGGACACCCTGCTCGGGATCGTGGTCTCGACCGGCGTCGGCGGCGGCCTGGTCGTCGACGGCAAGCCCTGGATCGGGCAGTCAGGCAACGCGGCGCACATCGGCCACGTCGTGGTCGACCAGGACGGCGAGTCGTGCGCCTGCGGGTCCTACGGCTGCGTCGAGGCTTATGCGAGCGGGCCGCGGATGGTTGCGCGGGCCAAGCGGCGCGGGTGGCGTGCGGACGAGGACGTGGATGCCGCCGTACTGGCTGCTGACGCTGCAGCAGGTGACGAGCTGGCGCTGGCGATCTTCGACGACGGCGCGCAGGCGCTGGCAGCCGGGATCGTGGCGACCGCGGTCACGGTGGATCTGACGACAGTCGTGATCGGCGGAGGGGTCGCGAAGGCTGGATCGGTGCTGTTCGACCCGGTGCAGGCGTGGGTGAAGCGGCTGGCGCAGCTGCCGTTCGTCGCGGAGCTGACCGTGGAGCCCGCTCAGCTGGACAACGCCGGCCTGCTCGGCGCGGCGCACCTGGCCTGGGCCTCCGTCGCCTGAACCGCACAACTTCATCCGCTCGGAAAGGCTTATCTCGCGCATCTTTGCGCAATTTTTACGAATCTCAGGAATCTGTGTAACGACTACCCCGTCCAGCCCGATTCAAGGGATGGATGGGGTGGGGGCACCGTCATCCACGGACGGTCTGAGGGGGGCCTGGGACCGGCCGGAGCGGTTGATCGAGGGGGGCCTTGGATCAACCGGACACGGGAGCGGCGGGCGAGGAGACTCACCCGCCGCAATCGTGTGACCCGCAGGTTGGGAACCACCGAGCCTCCGGAGGCGTCCGACCGACTTGGTGAGTGATCGATCTGGTGGAGGGACGAGATCGAACGCGGGTTCTGCATCGTGGACGGCGGTCGGTGGCTGCGGGAGGGCTGTTACCGAACCTGATCCCCCGCCCACGGTGCAGAACTAGGGTTTGAGCCATTCCGGTTCGGGGAGCCGGGTGCGGTCGAGGCGGCCGTTGTCGTCCAGCGGGAGCTCCTCGATCGGGATCAGGTCCGCCGGCACGAGGTAGATCGGCAGTTCCTTGCCGAGGTCAAGCATCAGCCGCGCGAGGACGGTGGGATCGCTGTCCTCGAGGACGACGTACCCGATCAGGCAGATGTCGCCGCCCGGGTTCGCCTGGGCCACCACGACCGCGTCGACCACGCCGGGCTGGTCAGCCAGCACGTGCTCGGTCTCGCCGGGCTCGACGCGGTGTCCGCGGATCTTCACCTGGTCGTCGGCGCGTCCGAGGTACTCGAGCATGCCGTCGGCGCGCCAGCGGCCGAGATCGCGGCTGCGGTACAGACGGGCGCCCGGGTGGCCCGGATCCGGCACGAACGCGTGCTCGGTCTCCTCCGGGCGCCCGATGTAGCCCTGGGCAACGGCGGCGCCGCCGAGGTGGATCTCGCCGACGGCACCGACCGGCACGGGCCGCAGGAACGCATCCAGGAGGCATACGACGACACCCTCGATCGGGCGGCCGATCGAGGGCCGGTCCTCGGCCGGGTCGACCTCGTGGATCGTGGTCACGATCGACGCCTCGGTCGGGCCGTACTCGTTGAACAGCCGGCAGTCCGGGTGCGCGGAGAGGAAGTCTCTGACCTTGTGCGTCAGCACCATCGCCTCGCCGCCCGCGACGATCTCGCGCAGCGCGGGCAGTTCGGGCAGGCGACGCATGGTCGCCAGCAGCGCAGTCAGCGGGCTGAACGCCATGAACAACCGCTCGACGTTGTGATCGCGCAGCGCGGCCACCACCGCGTCCGGGTCGTACCGGTCATCCTCGCCGATGAGTACGAGCGCCGCACCGGAGGCCAGCGTCGTGAACATCTCCTGCACGTGTACGTCGAAGCCGAACGAGGTCCACTGCAGCGTCCGCAGCGATCGGCGGGTCCGCAGGTAGTGCCGGACCAGGTTGACCGGACCGCGGTGCGGGACGAGGACGCCCTTCGGGTTCCCGGTCGAGCCGGACGTGTAGATGCAGTAGGCAACATCATCGGCCGCCGCGCGCACCGGCGGGGCCTGGCGTGCTCGCGGATCGCCGTCCGCTGCGGCGACCGGGACGAGCCTGAGACCGAGCCGGTCGGCCAGCGCGGCGTCGTCACCGACCAGCGCGACGGCCGCGGCGTCCTGCACCATGAACGCCCAGCGGGACTCGGGTACGCCGGGGTCCAGCGGCAGATACGCGGCGCCGGACTTGAGTACGGCGAGGACCGCGACGACCATTTCGGTGCCTCGGGCAACGCGTACGGCGACCAGCTGGCCGGGTTTCACGCCGAGGTCGGCCAGCTGCCACGCGACCGCGTTCGAGCGACGGTCGAGTTCGGCGTACGTGAGCTCGCGATCGCCTTGCACCAGGGCGATCGCGTCCGGCGTACGGGCGACCTGCTGCTCGAAGAGTGTGTGCAGTCCGCTGAGTTCGCCGGCGACGACCGCGTCACGGCGTACCCGGCCGATCGGACCGCTCGGGTCGACGTCGGCCTCGAGTTCGCGGAGCGCCTTGAGGTCTGCCTCGATCGGGATGACCAGCTGCGGGATCCGGAGGTCGGGCCGGTTCGTTGCCCTGCGCAACACTTCGGCGAGGTAGTCGAGCAGTCGCTCGATCGTTGCCTGCTCGAACAATCCGGGCCGGTAGTCCGCCGTACACGTGATGCCGGCGCCGTGGTGGGTCAGGCGGAACCGGAGGTCGACGGTCGCGGGCAGCTCGTCGTCGCCGTCCTCGAAGTCGACGACGATCTGGAAGAGCGGGTCGCGCTCCAGTACGGCGAGGTCGGTGCCGGCGTGGTCGAACGCGCCGGCGGTAATGTCGCGGATGCGCTGCGCAAGCTCGCCCAGGTCGGGCTCACCGGAGAGGTCGATGCGCAACGGGAGCGCGCGGCGGGGCGCGGTCGAGGTGTCGCCCTTGGGGCGAGTGAGCGCCGAGCCGATCGTCACGTCCTCCTGCGCGGCGAACCGGCCGAGGACGGTGGCGACCGCGGCCAGCATCGTCATCACGGGGCTGAGCTTGCGCTCGCGGCTGAAGGCGAACACGGCGTCGCCGAGCTCTTCCTCCAGCTCTTGCTTGACCGAGGCAACGGTGTCGTCGCCGGTTGCCCGGATGTGATCCGCGGGGAGGACCAACGGTTCGGCGCCGGCGAGCACGCGGTTCCAGTACGAGAGGTCGGCGCGGCGCTCGTCATCGGTTGCTTGCCGTTGCGCTGCGGCCTCTAGGTCGTCGTCGACCCAGGAGTCGTCCTGCTGATCGGTTGCCGCCGCGTCCTGCTCCGACTGCTCTGTTTGTGCGGCCTGCTCTGTCTCGTCGGCTTCGTCTGGTTGGTCGCCGAGAAGGGCAAGTTGCTCACGCATGAGTTGGGTGACGCCGTCGACCAGCTGGCCTGCGACGCGGAGCTGCTGCGACATGAGCGCTGCCATCCCGCTACCCGGCAGCTCAGCCTCGCTGGTCGCGGCCGCGGCCTCGTCCACCTTCGCTGCAAGCTCGGCCAGGCCCGACCCGAGGACTGCCAACGCGGCCCGCGGATCCCGTACCTGCTCTGCTACCGGCTCCTCATCAACCTCAGCACCCGCGGCCGGCGTCTCAGCACCCTCGGCCTCCGCATCAACCGTGGGCTCGGTCTCAGCTTCAGGCTCCGGCTCGGCTTCCGGTTCGGCGGTTTGGACCGCTACTGCAGTCGCGAGCTTGTGCGGCGTTGTGTACGTGAGGAACAGATCGTCCGGCACCAGCTCAGCGTCGAAACGGCTGTTGATCTCGTCGATCACCGGCGCCATGGACGCCGGTGTCGCACCGAGCTCGGCGAACGTGTGGTCCACCGTCAGGTCGTACGGATCGAGGTTCAGCTGCTCGCACGTCGAATCGAGCACGACGTTCAACGACTCGCGATACCGCTCGGCCTCGCTCCCCGACAGCGCTCCGGCCTGCGTCAGGTAGTCCGCGTCGATCGCGTGCGTCTCGGCCGGCAGCGCGAACGGCGAGCGCTCGCTCTCCTCGACGACCATCGGCTCGGGCTCCGCAGGCTGCGTCGGCGGGTCCAGCGGGATCCGCTTCACCGCCGCGTTCGACGGCGGCTCGAACACCGGCGCCTGCGCCCGCGCGGCCCGCTCGAACGGGTTCGGCTGCACCCGCGCCGCGACCGCATTGTTGTCCCCGGCAACCGCCGTACCTGGGCCGACCAGCACCGTCACCGACGGGTCGACCGGGTGGTACACGCGACGGAACGGGTACGTCGGCAACGGCACGCGCCCGCCGCCGGGGTAGACCTTCGCCCAGGCGATCTCGGTGCCCTGCTCGTACAGCTCGGCCAGCCCGTTCATCGTCGCGAGCACCGGGTCCTGGCCGAGGCGCTGCGCCGGGATCCAGGTGCTGTTCGGCGCGATCCGGCGACCGGCCGGGCTCAGTACGGCGTCCGGGCCGAGCTCCAGGAATCGCCGGCAACCAGCGGCCGTGACCGCCTCGACCGCATCCCCGAACAACACCGGCTGGCGCAGCTGCCCGACCAGGTAGTCGCCGTCGAGCACGGTCCCGGACTCGAGCAGATCGCCCGACCAGCTCGACACCATCGGCGTCCGCAACGGCTTCAGCGTGATCTCGCCGACGATCTCGGCGAAGTCGGCCAGTATTGGGTCGACCAACGAACTGTGGAACGCCCGGTCAACATCCAGTCGCTGCCAGGCGACTTCGAGCCGATCCAACTGCTCCGCGAGTTGCCCGACGATCACCTCGGACCCGGTCAGCACGAAGGATTGCGGACCGTTGCCTGCAGCAACCTCCACGCCTGCGGTGCGGGCGATCTCGCGAACCCGATCGGCGTCCGCGCGGACCGAGACCATTGCCCCGGGCACCGTTCCGCGCTGCATCAGCTCGCCACGCTTCGCGGTCAGTCGTACGCCGTCCTGCAGCGACAGCGCGCCCGCGACGCACAGCGCGGCGTACTCCCCCACGCTGTGTCCGACGACAAGCGCGGGCTGCACACCGAACGACTGCCAGAGCCGCGCGAGGGCGAGCTCGAACGCGAACAGCGCCGGCTGCGCAGTCTCGGTCGGCCACACGCCTTCCGCAGTACCGGCCGCTGGAGTCAGGAGCAGCTCAAGCAGGCTGCCGCCGGTCTCCTCGTGGTACACGCGGTCGCACTCGTCGAGCACCGAGCGGAACACCTGGAAGCGCGCGGCGAGCCCGGCTGCCATACCCCGACGCGCGGCGCCTTGTCCGGTGAACGCGTAGCCCAGCGGGCCAGGTCCGCCACGCGGTACCTCGGTTGCCTGCGCGGACCCGAGCGCCTCGACCAGCTCGGCCTCCGTGCCACCCGCGACTGCGATCCGGTGCCGGTGCGCGGGCCGGCCGAGGGCCGCCGTACCGGCGAGGTCGATGAGGCGGTGGCCGGTGCCGTGGTCGAGGTCCGTGCGGTACAGCTCGACGAGGTCGGCCAGCGCATCCGGGTCGGGCGCGGACAGCGGGAGTACGACGGGGCCGTCGTCGCCGCGGCGGATCTGCCGGGGCGCCTCCTCGAGAATCACGTGCGCATTGGTGCCGCCGGCATCGATCGCGCTGACGCCCGCGCGCAGCGTCGCACCGTCGGCCGTCCATTCGCGCGCCTCGGTGCCGATCACGAACGGGCTGCCGTCGAGGGCGAGGGCCGGGTTCGGCGCGGTGTAGTTGATCGTCGGGACCAGCATCCGGTGCTGCAGCATCAGGATCGTCTTGATCAGGCCGGCCATACCCGCGGCGCTGTCGAGGTGGCCGATGTTCGGCTTCACCGAGCCGATCGTGCAGAACCCGACCTTGTCGGTGTGCCTTCGGAGCGCGGTCGTCAGCGAGCGGATCTCGGCCGCGTCGGCGGTCGGGCTGCCGATCCCGTTGGCCTCGATGTAGCTGAGCGAGTCGGCGTCGAACCCGGCCCGCTCGAGCGCGCGCTCGATCAGCTCGACCTGGTTCCCGGACGGGGCGTCGGCGTTGCTGACCGCAGTACCGCGGATCACGGCGTACACCGTGTCGCCGTCGGCGAGGGCCTGGTCGAGACGCTTCAGCAGCACCGCGGCGACGCCGTTGCCGCCGACCGTGCCGTCGGCATCCGCGGCGAACGCGCGCACATGACCGCTCGGCGACAGGATCGACTCCGGCGTCGGGTGATAACTCGTTGCCTGAGGCACCTGTACGGCGGCGGCGCCGGCGAGCGCGAGATCCGCGTCGCCCGAACGCAACGCCTGACAGGCCAGGTGTACGGCGACCAGCGACGACGACCACGCCGACTGCACACCGATCGCGGGGCCGGTGAGACCGAGGCGGTATGCCACCCGGGTAGCGAGGGAGTCGCGCGACTGATGCTGGCGGTTGTAGAGGTTCATGCCCGAGCCCGCGAAGACGCCGACACGGCCGGACGTACCGGCGTACCCACCATGCTCCAACGCCTGATGACAAACCTCGAGGAACAACCGCTGAGCCGGATCCATCAGCTCCGCCTCGCGATCACTCAACCCGAAGAACTTCGCATCGAACGACTCGACATGCTCCAACACGCCACTGACGGCAACCGCCCCGTCCCCCTGCCCCACCTCCTCAGGAGAGAACCGCCGAACGCTCTCCACACCCCCAACCAAGTTCTCCCAAAACTCCGCGACCCCCTCAGCCCCAGGAAACCGCCCGGCGAGCCCGACAATGGCGACCGGCTCAACCACACCAACCCGCGCCGAGGCAGTGGGAGGTGCGGCGGTCGCGGCAGGCGCGAGTACGCCGGACGCAGGCGCGGCGGCCGCGGGTACGGCAGTCGCGGGTACGCCGGTTGCAGGTACCTCGGTCACCGGCACGCCGGACGCCGGTACGTCGGACGCCGGTATCTCGGACGCCGGTACGCCGGTGGCGGGTCCTGCGGATGCGGACGCTGCGGTCGCGGGTGCTGCACTTGCAGCTACAGCAGTCGTACCAGCCTCCGCCGCCGACTGCTCGTCCTCGATAGCCGGCTGCTCGGCAATTGGCTGGCTCTCCGCAACAAGCTCGCCCTGCTCAGCATCCGCATCCTGCGAGAGCTCTCCGGCCGCCTCCGCACCGGCTGCGGCGGCCTCAACCTCTGAACCCGCTTCGCGCTCACCGACCTCACCTGCATCGGCATCGGCATCAAGCGCGGCGGTCTCCGCGCCCTCGACGTCCTGCGATCCGTCTTCCTCGGCCGCGCCCTCAGACGACTCGTCGCCTGCCGCGGCAATTCCCTGACCCGCGGCCTCAGCTACCTCGGCATCGTCAGCGCCGGTTTGCTCGGAGTCCTCAGCCTCATCAGCGGCCGACTCCTCCTCAACACCTGCAGCCTCCGTGCGATCCGACCCGACCGCCCCTGCCGGTTGCTCAGAAGTCTCCGCGTCCGAAGCCGCTGCAGCCTCACCCGAGCCAGCCGCAGCCCCGACTGCCTCAGCGTCAGCCTCGGCCTCCTGCGAGTCCGCAGCCTCAACAGCACCCGTCTCCTGCTCATCCTCAACGACGCCGCCTACGGCCGCGTCGTCACCCGCCGCAGTCGTCTCAGCCGCCACGGCCTCACCCGCCGCGGCTTCGGCAATCGCGGCTTCAGCCTCGTCGGCTTCGCCAGCCTCAGGTACGTCGGGCTCGGCGGCGCCGGCCTCTTCGGCTTCGCCAGCCTCGGGTACGTCGGGCTCGGCGGCGCCGGGATCTTCGGCTTCGCTGGTGTCGGGCTTGTCGGAGTCCGTTGATGCGGTTGCCTCAGGCTCGGCGCTCTCGGCTGCCTCGGACTCGGTGGAGTCAGTTGCCTCGAGCTCTGCGTCCGCGGCTTGCTCGTCGGCCGCGGCGTCGGTGGTGGACTGCTCCTCGCCGTCTGCGTCCGCAGCTACCGGTGTCGGCTGCGCATCATTTGGCTCGTCGTCGGTCGTCTCGTCGCGCGAAGAGCGTTCGTGCTCTGCGTCGTCCTCAAGACCGTCCGCCTGAACATCTGAGTGGTCCTGCGCGGCGTCCTGCGGTTCGTCGACGAGATGTTCGTTGTCTGCCTCGGCTGCAGTGGCAGGTACGGCGTCTGCCTGCTCCGCCGCTGGTTCTTGGGTCGCCCCAGCTTCAGACTCGTCCTCAGACGTGGGCGCTGCGGGCGAGTCCGGCTCGACAGCCTCAGGTTCGGATGCAGGTACTGCGGTGTCGTCAGGCGCGGGATCTGTACGCGTGACAGACTCGGCGGACTCGGACGTCAGCTCGGGCTCGGCCGCTGGCACTGCGGTGGCCTCGGACGCGGGCGGCTCGGCTGCGGGCGTCGGGGCCGCTGGCGACTCTGCCGCGGTCGGCTCAGGAGTGAGGTCGCGCTCGGACGCAGAGGCGGGTGCTGCTGGCGTGGTGGGCTCGGCCGGTGGCTCGGGCTCAGCTGCGGGGTCTGTGGTGAGGTCGGACGCGGGCAGCTCGGCGTCAGGTTCTTGCGTGGTCTGGTGTGTGGAGCGTGCCGTCGGCGAGAGTTCGCTGGTTGCCGGGGACGTGGCGTCGGGCGAGGGCGCGGTGTCTGCGGGCGCATCGGCGTACACCGGAGTCGGCGCGTCCGTTGGCTCGGACGCCGTGGGCTCGAGGGCCGAGGGCGAAGTGAGCTCGGACGCAGCGGACTCGGACGCAGCGGACTCCGACACCTCGGACTCCGACACCTCGGCGCCGGATGCCTCGGGAGCGGGTAGCGCCTCCTCGGATGGGGGCTGCTGCGCGGGCTCGGGGGCGAGCTCGGACGCCACAGCACCTGGCACCACGGGGGCAGATGCCGGCTGCTCCTGCAGGGGCTGCGCGGAGGCGGCCTCAGCGGAGGTCGGCTGCTCAGACGTCGGCTGCTCGGACGTCGGCTGGGTCTGGGGTGGCGTGCCGAGGGTGGGGCGTTGGGGGGGTGTGGGGATGGAGTTTTGGAGTTCGCGTTTCCAGGCCAGGCGGACTACTGGGAGTTCGGTGGTGCGTTCTGAGGGGTCCTCGTCGGCGTACGGAGTCGTCTCGGGGGTTGCCGAGGGGCCTTGGCCGGTGGGGCCGGAGTTGGGGGTGGCGCCGGCTGGTTCTACGTGGGGGGCGGCGGGGGGTTGGAGGAGGGTGCCGTCGATCCAGCGCTGCTTCAGCAGGGGCCGGAGGATCTTGCCGCCGGGGGTGGTGGGGAAGTCGCGGCGGGGTACGCCGACGACCTGCGCGGGGAGGCCGAGGCGGGTCTGGATCAGGCTTCGGATGGCCTGGTCCATGCCGGGGACCGAGTCAGGGGTGAGCGCGTAGAACACGACCAGACGGTCGGTCCCGGACTCTTCGTCGGCGACGCCGCAGGCGGCCACCAGACCGTGCTCGGCACCGACCACAGTTGTCGCGACGGACTCGATGTCGTGGGCGTAGTGGAGCTTGCCAGACATGATGATGCGTTCGCTGTCGCGGCCGGTGATGACGACCTGGCCGCCGGTGATGAAGCCCTGGTCGCCGGTTGCGAGCCACTTGCGGGCCGGCCAGTTCCCCACCGGGAACGCGGTGCGATCGGCTTCGAGGTTCCCGAGGTACCCGGGCGTCACCCGAGCCGACGCGACCTGCAGCTGACCGATCCGCCCCTCCGGCAGTACGGCGCCGTTCGGTGCCACGATGCGCACCGTCGTACCAGGTGCCGGTGCCCCGACCGACACCAGCGACAGAACGCCAGGTGCTTCGGTCCGAGGCTTGCCGGGCCGCGCGACGGCGACCTTCCCGGACGACGGCCGCTGGTCCACCCAATCGACCACGCCGGTCGGTGGGATGCGTACGCGATGCACATTCGGCGTCAGACCCGGCCGCGCAAAGGTGATCCCGGTGACCGTCTCGGTCATCCCCCACGCCGCGACGAACGTCTCCGGTACGACGCCGAACCGATTCGTCACGCGCAGGAACTCAGACATCACCGGCACAGTGATCTGCTCGCCGCCGCTGACCAGACTGCGTAGCGCGGACAGGTCCCAATGCCGGTCCGGCTCTCCCGCGACAGCAGCCGTCGCGAGCCGATACCCGAAGTTCGGCGACCACGAGTGGTTGACGCGGTGCTGATCCATCAGGTCGAGCCAGCGCAGTGGGTTGGCCAGCACCCAGTCCGTGTTCACATGGATGTTCGTGCACCCTGTGAACACGGGCAGCAGGTGGTACAGCAAGAACGCGCCGCTGCGATCAAGCGGCAACCAGTTCAGCGTCGTCTGTCCCGGTCGGACCGGCAGCATCGCCGGCGTACCAGCGGCGAACTCGACCAGACCGCGGTGCGTCAGCTGCACGATCTTCGGCGCACCGGTCGATCCCGACGACAGCATCAGTACGGCGACGTCGTCCGCGGCGGGCCGGTGGAAGTCCGAGGTCGGCTCGTGGCCGGCCATCGCGTCGGGGTCGAGGACCGGGAGGCCGAGGTCGTTCGGCAGGTCGGACGGGCGGCCGATCAGGACCGTCCAGCCGAGCAGGTCGGTGATCTTGCGGAGTCGCTCGCGGCCTTCCTCGGTCCGGTCGCCGCCGGGGTTCGGCGCGACGAGCAGCGGACGGATGCCGCCGAGCGTGCAGGCCCAGAACGCGGCGAAGAATCCGACCGGCTCGGTGCAGTGCACGACCGCGGGATCACCGGCGCGTACACCGTTCGCGCGCAAGCCGGCCAGTATCCGGGCAGCAAGCTCGAGCAGGGTCGGGAAGTCCAGCTTGGTCTCGCGGCCATCCGGCCCGATCTCGACCACGCCGGCGGCACTGAAGTCACGCGCGGCGCGCAGGAGCGCGCTCGGCAGGTCGCGCGGGTACCCGGCGGGAATCATCAATGCCGGCCCGGTGGAGATCGCCGGCCGGTCTGCACCACTTCTCACGCCGAGGCCACCACCAGCTGGACGACGGGCTGCATCGGGGGCTCAGGTGCGGGTACGACGGGACGCGTGCACACGCCGGCTACGAGCATAGAGACGCCGACCAGTTGGCGACCCACGGACACGCGCCTCCCGAACTGGACGGAGCGGGTTCAGGGCAGACCCGCCTCACTTCAACCGAAAGCAGCCCCGTATTTCCGCCTGCCGGAACGATGCCGTGACCGGGCGCACCCGGTATGTCATCGCGCCGACCGACAGCCGTGAACCCTACCAGCCGCGACCCGCCCTGGAGGAGCCCGTTCTCACCAGCCGATGGTTAAGAATTGTGCGACTCACGACACCGATCACAACGAGTGTCAACGCGTTCCGATACGGCCCACGGTGCCAAACCTGGCGACAGGTCGTGCAGACGGCGAGAACATGGGCCAATGAGTGAGACGGGCCCAGAGGTCCGCACGACTACCGGACTCGTTCGGGGACACAGCAAGAACGGATTGTCGGTGTTCCGCGGCATCCCGTTCGCCCGGCCGCCGGTCGGCGTACTGCGGTTCGCGGCGCCGCAACCGGCCGAGCCGTGGGACGGCGTGCGCGACGCGTTCTCGTTCGGACCGCCGCCGCCCCAATCGCTCGTCTTCGGACCGCCGTCGAACCCGGCGACCGGCGACGACTGGCTGACGGTCAACGTCTGGTCGCCGGATCTCACCTCGGAGCTTCCGGTGATGGTGTGGGTCTACGGCGGTGCGTACGCGATCGGGCAGTCCGGCGATCCGTCGTACGACGGGACACGCCTGGCCTGCCAAGGTGATGTCGTCGTGGTGACGTTCAACCACCGGCTCGGGGTCGACGGGTTCGGGCAACTGGAAGGCGCGCCGGCGAACCGCGGCCTGCTCGATCAGGTCGCCGCGCTGGAGTGGGTGCGCGCGAACATCGCTGTGTTCGGTGGCGACCCGGATCGGGTCACGGTGTTCGGAGAGTCGGCCGGGGCAGGCTCGGTTGCCGCGCTCCTCGCCATGCCCCGAGCTGCCGGTCTGTTTCGCCGGGCGATCACGCAGAGTGCGCCCGGGACGTTCTTCGCACCGCCGCTGGCCGCCGACATCATGACCGAGATCGCTGCCCTGCTGGACGTCGCGCCGACGGTCGACGATCTGCGCCGCGTCCCGACGGCCGACCTCGTCGCCGCCTCGGACATGTTGGCCACGGCGATGCAGCCGGAGATCAGCCGGTGGGGCGCGCCGGCGTACCTGGGCATCCCGTTCGCGCCGGTCGTCGACGGTGACGTCCTCCCGCGTACGCCGTTCGAGGCGTTGGCTGACGGAGCCGCCCGCGAGGTCGAGCTGATCGCCGGGCACACGCGAGACGAGTACCGGCTGATGCTCGCCGCCGACGGTCGCCTCGGCAACCTGACCGACGCGGACGCCGCGACCGCGCTGCGGATACTCGCGCCAGACGGCTACCGCGAGGCCTACCCGGACGCGACCGCAGAACGCCTCTACGAACTGATCCACTCCGACTGGCTCTTCCGCATGCCGAGCCACCGCCTGGCCGAGGCACACATCGCCGGCGGAGGACGTACGTACGCCTACGAGCTCGCCTGGCCCGACACCGGCCTCGGCGCCTGCCACGGCCTCGACGTACCTCTCGTCTTCGGCACCACACACCTGCTCGGCTTCCTCCTCGACCAAGAGCAACTCCCTGCGGCGGAGCAGGTCTCGCAGCTGTTCCGGACGGCGTGGACCGCCTTCGCCCACGCCGGCGATCCCGGTTGGCCGCAGTACGACGCCACACACCGGCAGGTCGCCCAATTCACTACCGAGCTGACCATCACGCCGTACCCCGAGGAGCTGTCGCGGCGCCTCTGGGCCGACCACTCCTTCGCACCGCTGCCCTTGCTGGACGCCTAGACCACGTGTCAGCGCGATGACGGTCCGGTGTCAGGACGCATCGGCATCGTGGTTCTCGACAGCAACGAACAGACCGAGGAGCACGGATATGTGGACGCAAACCCCCACCGACCACCAGGACCGCCCGGAGCTGCAGAAGGCGGCCCAGGAGTTCGTCGACGCCGGCTTCGGCGGACTCGAACTGCGCGTGCACGATGAGCACGGAGAGTGGGTCGGTACCGCCGGAATCCGTGAGCTCGGCAGCGCGGAGAAGCCGCCGCTGGACGGACAGGGCCGGGTCGGCAGCGTCACCAAGACCTTCGTCTCTACCGTCGTGCTGCAACTGGTGGCCGAGGGCAGGCTCGAGTTGGACGGCCCGGTCGCGCCGCAGCTCACCAGGTTCGAGCTGGACCCGCGGATCACCGTGCGGATGCTGCTCAACCACACCAGCGGGCTGTTCAACTACACGGGCGAGTACTTCCCCGACGGCACTGTCGTACCGGGCCTCCCGGCGACCGGCAAGGACTGGGTCGAACACCGGCTGCAGGGCTACACGCCGGACGAGCTGGTCGAGTTCGCGCTGGCCAAGCCGGCACGGTTCGAGCCGGGCACCGAGTGGAGAGCTACGCCAACACCAACTACACGGTCGCCGCGCTGCTGATCGAGGCCGTCACCGGCCGCCCGTTCGCCGCGGAGCTGGAGTCGCGGATCCTCAAGCCGCTCGAGCTGAGCGGCACGCTGGAGCCGGGTGACCGGACGGACATTCCTGGAGCCCACTCGCACGGGTACTTCCGCTACCAGGACGGTGACGACTGGAAGCTGGTCGACGTCACGGAGCAGAACCCCTCGCTCCTGTTCGCCGCTGGGAGCATGCTCTCGACCACCCAGGACCTGCAGGTGTTCATGTCTGCGCTGCAGAGAGGGAAGCTCCTGCCCGCCGACCTACTGGCCGAGATGCGGGCGCCGGAGCCGAAGAGCGGACCGCTCAACTACGGCCTCGGCCTGTTCGCGCAGGACACCGGTTCAGAGACCATCTACCACCACAACGGCAGCGCACCGGGCGGGTACGGCGCCCTGATGTTCAGCAGCGCAGACGGCACCAGGACGCTGACCGCACTGATCACGATGGGAGACGCCGAGGTGGACCTGCTGCAGGTCTTCCCGCCGGCACTCGACCGCCTGGTGAAGGCGGTCTTCTGAACCGGATGAGGTGGGCGAAGAGGGGATCGAACCCCCGACATCTTCCTTGTAAGGGAAGCGCTCTACCGCTGAGCTATCCGCCCGGATCAAACGACCGGAGGAGTCTACCTGAGGTTCAGGGCTGCTAATGCCGCTGCGTACTCGTCGGGGTTGCGGGCCTCCGGGATCGGGTTGACGACGGACCACCGGACCACTCCCGTGCGGTCCACGACGAAGGTGCCTCGCAACGCACAACCGCGGTCCGCGTCGAAGACGCCGTACGACGACGCGATCTCGCCGTGCGGCCAGAAGTCGGTGAGCAGGCTGAAGTCCAGACCCTGTGCATCGGAGTACGCGCGGAGGGTGAACATCGGGTCGCACGAGATCGCCAGGAACTCGGCGGCCGCGAGCACGTCCGGGCGGTCGCGGAGGGCGGCCAGTTCGCTGGTGCAGACCTGGCTGAAGGCATACGGATAGAAGACCAGTACGACGTCCCGGCGGCCGGCGAAGTCACTCAGCCGGACCTGTTCGCCGTACTGGTTCCGAGTGCTGAAGTCGGGGGCCCGGCTGCCTGCAGCCGGGATCGTCACCCGCGGCGGCCGGACTTCGGAACCACCAGTTTGGTCGCGGACCAGTCGTCAGTCACGCTCAGCGTGCTGGTCGTGGCCAGGCCCGCCACCGGGGCGGCCTCGGTGATGTCGCTGGTCTCGACGTATCCGTCGCGACCGACCTTCGGCGTGAGCAGCCAGACGACCCCGCCGGCCTTCAGGTCGGTCAGGATGTCGAAGAATGCGTCGACCAGGTCACCGTCGTCCTCGCGGAACCAGAGCAGGACCACGTCGACGACCTCGTCGGTGTCCTCGTCGACGAAGGCCTCGCCGGTGATCTCCCTGATCGCATCGCGGAAATCGTCGTCGCAATCCTCGTCGTACCCGATCTCCTGGACGACCCAGCCGGCCTCCAGGCCGAGCCGGGAGGCCATGTTCGGCACTCCGCTCTTGCCGTCCGCGTGGTCCGCGGTCGCGCTCACGTGTCCTCCTCCGTGGTCCCCGCATGCCCGGGGGTGGGTGTCAGTACCATCCTGCTGGCGATAGTCCATCGTGACGTACCGCGTCGCGCAAGTATGCACCAGGGATCCGTGACGTGTCCGGTATCCGCGTGGCGGGTACCGGGCGTGTCCGCTGGGATCGGCCCCGGCCAGCCGGAATCGGGCCGGAAAGGAAGGCGAAGTAGAACGCATTCCGAACAGGTGACAGGATTGCGGTGAAGAGAAACCAGAGAGAACGGCAGGACACCGTGGCTTCCGGACACGAACCACCAGCCATCATCACCGAGGGGATGCCCACCCAGCTCCCCGACATCGACCCCGACGAGACGCGTGAATGGGTCGAATCGCTCGACGCGGTCCTGGACGAACGGGGCAAGGCGCGAGCGCGCTACCTGATGCTCAAACTGATCGAGCGAGCCCGGGAGCGACAGGTCGGCGTGCCCGCACTGCGGAGCACCGACTACATCAACTCGATCCCGCCCGAGCGGGAGCCATGGTTCCCCGGCGACGAGCACATCGAGCGCCGGATCCGGGCCTTCATCCGGTGGAACGCCGCGGTAATGGTGAGCAAGGCCAACCGCAAGGGCCTGGAGGTCGGCGGCCACATCGCCACCTATCAGTCCGCGGCCAGCCTGTACGAGGTCGGCTTCAACCACTTCTTCCGCGGCAAGGACCACCCGGGCGGTGGCGACCAGATCTTCATCCAGGGTCACGCCTCCCCGGGTATGTATGCGCGCGCCTTCCTCGAGGGCCGGTTCTCCGAGAACGACCTGGACGGCTTCCGCCAGGAGGTGTCGCGCGGCCCGCACCAGGGCCTGTCGTCGTACCCGCACCCGCGGCTGATGCCGGACTTCTGGGAGTTCCCGACCGTCTCGATGGGACTGGCCGCGCTGAACTCGATCTACCAGGCGCGCTTCAACCGGTACCTGCACAACCGCGGTATCAAGGACACCAGCCAGCAGCACGTCTGGGCGTTCCTCGGTGACGGCGAGATGGGTGAGCCGGAGTCGCTCGGCGCGATCGGCCTGGCCGCGCGCGAGGAGCTCGACAACCTCACCTTCGTGATCAACTGCAACCTGCAGCAGCTGGACGGACCGGTCCGCGGCAACGGCAAGGTCATCCAGGAGCTGGAGGCGTTCTTCCGCGGCGCGGGCTGGAACGTGATCAAGGTGATCTGGGGCCGCGAGTGGGACAACCTGCTGGCCCAGGACCACGACGGCGCGCTGGTGAACAAGATGAACACCACGCCCGACGGCCAGTTCCAGACGTACTCCGTCGAGTCCGGCGAGTACATCCGGAACAACTTCTTCGGCGGCGACCAGCGGCTGCAGCAGATGGTCAGCAACCTGTCCGACGAGGACCTGCGCAAGCTGCCCCGCGGCGGTCACGACTACCGCAAGGTGTACGCCGCGTTCAAGAGCGCGACCGAGCACGTCGGCCAGCCGACCGTGATCCTGGCCCAGACCATCAAGGGCTGGACGATCGAGGCGCTGGAGGGCCGCAACGCGACCCACCAGATGAAGAAGCTGACGTCGGACGACCTGAAGGCGTTCCGCGACCGGCTCTACCTGCCGATCGAGGACAAGGACCTCGAGGACGCGTACAACCCGCCGTACTTCCACCCCGGCACGGACTCGCCGGAGTACCAGTACATGATGGACCGGCGTAAGCAGCTCGGCGGTTCGCTGCCGGCCCGCCGGGTGCAGCCGAAGACGCTGAAGCTGCCGGGCGACGATGTGTACAAGCCGCTGGCCAAGGGCAGCCACGCGCCGATCGCGACCACGATGGCGCTGGTCCGGCTGTTCCGCGACCTGATGAAGGACCCGGAGATCGGCCACCGGATCGTCCCGATCGCCCCGGACGAGTACCGCACGTTCGGGATGGACTCGATGTTCCCGACCGCGAAGATCTACTCGCCGCACGGGCAGAACTACGAGGCCGTCGACCGCAACCTGCTGCTGTCGTGGAAGGAGTCCACGGCGGGACAGCTGCTGCACGAGGGCATCAGCGAGGCCGGCGCGATGGGCTCGGTGATCGCGGCCGGTACGGCGTACGCCACGCACGGCGAGCCGATGATCCCGTTCTACATCTTCTACTCGATGTTCGGGTTCCAGCGGACCGGCGACTTCATGTGGGCGTTCGGCGACCAGCTCGGCCGCGGCTTCCTGATCGGCGCGACCGCCGGCCGGACGACGCTGACCGGTGAGGGACTGCAGCACGCGGACGGACACTCGCCGCTGCTCGCCTCGACCAACCCGGCCGTCGTGCACTACGACCCGGCGTTCGCGTACGAGATCGCCTACATCGTGAAGGACGGCCTGCGCCGGATGTACGGCTACGGCCTGGACACCGACAAGCCGGTCGGCGAGGACGTCTTCTACTACCTCACGGTGTACAACGAGCCGGTCGCACAGCCGGCCGAGCCGGAGAACCTCGACGTCAACGGCCTGCTCAAGGGCATGTACCGCTTCGACGAGTACCAGACCGCCGAGGGTGACGACGTACCGCGGGTGCAGCTGCTCGGGTCCGGTGTCGCGCTGCCGTGGGTGCGCAAGGCCCAGCAGATCCTCGCCGAGGAGTACTCCGTTGCCGCGGACATCTGGTCCGTCACCTCGTGGAACGAGCTGCGCCGCGACGCGGTGGCCGCGGAGCACCACAACCTGTTGCACCCGGACGAGCCGGAGCAGGTGCCGTTCGTGACCGAGCAGTTGAAGGACACCAAGGGCCCGGTCGTTGCCGTCAGCGACTTCATGCGCGCGGTGCAGGACCAGATCTCCCGCTGGGTCCCGAACGACTACACCTCGCTCGGCACCGACGGCTTCGGTCTGGCCGACACCCGGGCCGCGGCCCGTCGGCACTTCCAGGTGGACGCCGAGTCGATCGTCGTCGCGACGCTGGAGATCCTCGCCAAGCGCGGTGACGTCAAGCCGGAGGTCGCCGCCGAGGCGGCCCGCAAGTACCGGATCGACGACCCGACCGCGGTCGCCGGTGTGAAGCAAGAGGGCGCCGGCGCCTGACGCCGCAACGCCTGGCACGGGCCGCCCATCTCCGGATGGGCGGCCCGTTGCATATCCGCTGGGATCGCGCGGCCGACCGGCCATACCCTCTTGACCATGCCTGAACTGATCGAGCCGACCGTCGAACTGCGTGACTCCTTCCTGGAGTCGTCCCGCGAGTGGGGCGACGAGCACCAGGACGGCGCCGGGCTATGGGAGGCCGACGATCTGACCACGGCCGAGGGCTTCGCCGACTGGGTCGAGCGCTTGCGCCAGCAGAGCGACTCGGTGGAAATCACGCCGGACCGGGTGCCCGCGACGTACTGGTGGATCGTTGAGGACGGCAACTACCTGGGCGCGATCACCTTGCGGCACGCGCTGAACGAGAAGCTGGCCGCGGGCGGTGGGCACATCGGGTACGGCGTACGCCCCTCGGCCCGTGGTCGCGGTCTGGCGACCTGGGCGCTCGGCCAGGTGCTCGACCGGGCCCGCGCCCGCGGGATGGACCGGGTGATGGTCAGCTGCGACGACGACAATGTGGCGTCGGCTCGGACGATCGAGCGCAACGGCGGCGTCCTGCAGGACGTCGGCGAGACCTGGCTGGGCCTGACCCGGCGCTACTGGATCGAGCTCTGACTCGCGTACGACAAACCTCGTAGTCGCGGCCGGGCCGAAGTTGCGCATTCCGTCCGACGCGGCGGATGCCCCGCGAAACCTAGCGTCGAGGCATGAACACGATCATCATCGGCGCAGGACAGGCCGGGCTCGCCACCGGTTACCACCTACAGCGGCTCGGTGAGCCGTTCACGATCCTCGACGGCAACGCGCGAGTGGGAGACCAGTGGCGGTCGCACTGGGACAGCCTCAAGCTCTACTCGCCGGCGAAGTACGACGGTCTGCCCGGCTTCCCGTTCCCGGCCGACCCGTGGCACTACCCCGGCAAGGACGAGGTCGCCGACTATCTCGCGTCGTACGCCGAGCGCTTCGACCTCCCGATCCGGCAGAACACGCGCGTCGACAAGCTCGAACGGCTCGACGACCAGTGGATCGTCACCGTCGGGCGCGAGCAGCTCACCGCGGACAACATCGTCGTCGCCACCGGCACCTTCGGGCGTACGCCGTACCTCCCGGACTTCGCCGTCGACCTCGACCCGGCGATCCGGCAGCTGCACTCGTCGGAGTACCAGCGGCCGGAGCAGCTCAAGGACGGCGCTGTTCTCGTGGTCGGCGGGTCGCACTCCGGCACCGACATCGCGTACGAGGTAGCACAGACGCACGGGACGATCCTGTGCGGCCGCGATCCCGGGCAGGTGCCGTTCACACCGGGCAAGCCGAGCCAGGTCTTCTTCTGGCCGCTCATTCTGTTCGCGTGGCGGCATGTGCTCACCCGCCGGACGCCGGTGGGAAGGAAAGAGATGGACCACATCCGCCACCACGGCGGCCCGATGATCCGGGTCAAGCGGGCCGATCTGACCGAGCGCGGGGTCCAGCGGATCCCTGCCAGGGTCACGGGGACGCAGGACGGTCTGCCGATGCTGGCCGACGGACGGGTACTGGACGTCGCGAACGTGGTCTGGGCGACCGGCTTCCAGCAGGTGTTCGACTGGATCAAGCTCCCGATCGTCGGCCCGGACGGCTGGCCGCGCGAGTACCGCGGGGTGGCGGAGAACGCGCCGGGCCTGTTCTTCTGCGGGCTGTCGTTCCAGTACGCGTTCAGTTCGATGGTGCTGCCGGGGGTCGGCCGGGACGCGGCGTACATCGCCCGCCGGGTCGCGGCCCGGGTCCGCCCCGAGCGGAGTCTTGCCCCCGCCTGAGTCGGCAGGGCATGCTCGCCAGTGGGGGACATCTGATGGGGATTGTCGACGATCTGCAGCGAGCCCGGATCGCGTTCGAGCGACGCGACTGGGCCGCTGCGTATGACCGGCTGACCGCGGCCGACGGTGATCCGGGGACGGTCGGTCTCGGCGCGGACGATCTGATGACCCTGGCGATGGCCACGTTCCTGCTCGGCGACATCGACGCGTGCATCCGGGCGCTGCAGCGCGGATACCGGCTGCGGATCGACAACGGCGAGGTGCTGGGCGCGGTCCGGTTCGCGTTCTGGCTGGCCCGGGTGCACAACGGCCGCGGCGAGGGCGCCGTCGGCAGCGGGTGGGCCGCACGGGCCGAGCGGTTGCTGGCCGACCACCCCGCCGACGTGGTCGAACGCGGGTACCTGCTGATCCACGACTTCTTCCGCTGCGTGGATCGCGGCGACTTCGCCGGCGCGGTAGCGACCGGCGACGAGATCGTCAGCGTGGCGCGTCGGCACGGCGATCCGGACCTGCTCGCGCAAGGTCTGGTCTGCAAGGGCCGGATGATGATGTACGCCGGTCATGTGCCGGAAGGCCTTGCCACGCTGGACGAAGCGATGGTCGGCGTCGCGGCCGGCGAGCTGTCACCGGTCTTCGCGGGCACGGTCTACTGCGCGATGATCGACGCGTGCCAGGAAGTCCTCGACTTCGCGCGGGCATCGGCGTGGACGACCGCACTTACCCGCTGGTGCGACACGCAGCCGGACCTGGTGCCGTTCACCGGGCAGTGCGCCGTCCATCGAGGGCAGATCCTGCGGCTGCATGCGGCGTACCCGGAGGCGCTGGCAGAGTTCGAGGACGCGTGCCAGCGGTATGCGGCGTTGGGGTACGACGCGGCGGCGGGGCTGGCGATGAGCGAGCGTGGCGACGTACTGCGGGTCCTTGGTGAGTACGTGGCGGCGGAGTCGTCGTACGACCAGGCGGCCAGCTACGGGTACGAGGCGCAGCCGGGGCGTGCGCTGCTGATGACAGCGCGCGGGCGGGTGTCGGGCGCGATTGCCGCCGTACGGCGGCTGCTTGCGGAGACCGGTGATCCGGTGCATCGGTCGCGGCTGCTGGCGGGGGCGGTCGAGGTGCTGATCGCAGGCGATGAGCCGGCTGAGGCCGAGCTGGCGGCTGGTCAGTTGTCGACGATCGCCGAGGAGTTCGGGTGTGCGGGGTTACGGGCGTCGGCGGCGTACTGCTCGGCCCTCGTCGCCTTGGCGGGCGAGGATGCCGATCGGGCGCTGCCGCTGGCGCGGACGGCGGTGCAGCTGTGGGGTGAGCTGCGGGCGCCGTACGAGATGGCTCGGGCGAAGGTGCTCGTCGGGCGGGCGGTTCGATTGCTCGGGGACGAGGACTCGGCGATCGCTGAGCTGACCGCAGCATGCCGGACGTTCGCCGAACTCGGGGCAGCCGGGGCGCGCCAGGAGGCCGAGAAACTGATCGGTCGCAGTACTGGCGGGCTGACGGGACGGGAGCTGGACGTCCTGCGCTTAGTTGCGGTAGGCAACAGTAACGCCGAGATCGCGGGACTGCTGGTGCTGAGCGACAAGACGGTCGCCCGGCACCTCACCAACATCTTCGCGAAGCTCGACGTACCGTCACGGACGGCTGCTGCGGCGTACGCCCGCGATCACGACCTGCTGTGAAAGGTCCTCCGGAGGGAGCGCATTCCCTCTGGCGGGTGAGGTGACGGCAGGGCCGTCGGCCGGATGCTGTCTGGGTGAACACAACTGAGCGTCCTGTCCCCCGCTGGGCGTACCGCCTGGCGCACCTCATCCCGTTCATGGTGCTGCCGTCCGGGTTGTGGCGACTCGGGCTGGTCTTCGGCTCGTCGATGGGCATGCTGGACCCGGACGGCAATGCCGCCCGGCTCGCAGGCGCCGGCGGCAAGGTGTACGTCGTCTGCCTGACGGTCTTCTCCGAGCTGGTCGCGTTGACAGCCCTGGGCATGGTCAGCCGCTGGGGCGAGGTCGCTCCGCGCTGGATCCCGCTCATCGGCGGCCGCGCCGTTCACCCGTACGCCGCGATCATCCCCGCGACCCTGGGCGGCCTGTCCCTGATCGCGCTCTGGACGTACGCCTTCCGCAACGCCTACACCGACCAGTTCATCCCGTTCTCCAGCACGGGCTGGAAGGTCCTGATGCTCACCTGCTACACCCCGCTGAACCTCTGGGGCCCCGCCCTCCTGGTCCTGACCTGGGCCTACTACCGCCGCCGCGTCAGCGCGCCCGCGGTCGTGGCTTCAGTGCGATAGCCGGCAGCGGTGGCGCCGGGAGCGGATCGCCGTCGTAGCCGGGGACGGGCCGGAAGCGGTCGTTGCCGCCGCCGCTGATCGCATCCTGCCAGGACTGCCGGGCGGCGACGATCTCTTCGTGAGAGCGGCCAATGAAGTTCCACCACATCACCAGCTGCTCCTCGAAGGGTTCGCCGCCGAGCAGGAGGAAACGAACTCCGTTGTCGGAGGCAACCAGATCGATCGACTGGCGGTTGGCGCCGAGGTAGACCATCTCGCCGAACGCCGGGGCCAGCTCCCCGACCGTGAGCGATCCGTCGACGACGAGTACGGCGTACTCGTTGGACGGGGTGAGCGGCAGGGCCAGCGTCCGGCCGGGCTCGATGGTGATGTCGGCTCCGACGAGCGGAGTGAACGCGGGCGCCGGCGAGGTGACACCGGCGACGGTGCCGATCATCACCGTGGCGTGCGCGCCGTCGAAGTCGAGCTGCGGCAGATCGGCGTACGCGTTGAAGGCCGGCGGGGTCGTCGTACGCACCGATTCGGGAAGTGCGACCCACAGTTGCGCTCCGTGCAGCATCGGCGGCGCGGTCGGGGCCGAGATCTCGGAGTGGGCGATCCCGTTGCCCGCGGTCATGATGTTGAGCTCGCCGGGCCGCACGAACGCATGCGATCCGACACTGTCGCGGTGCTCGATCTCGCCTTCGAACAGCCAGCTGACCGTCTGCAGGCTGGTGTGCGGATGCGGCGGCACCTGCATGCCGCGCTCCCCCGGTACGTCGTACGAGTCGACGCGCTGGGTCAGATCATCCGGGCCGTAGTGGTCGACGAAGCACCACGCGCCGACCATGCGACGGTTCTTGTTGGGCAGCAGCCGGCGTACCGTCGTCGATCGTCCGAGCACGACCTCGCGCCCTTCGAGCAGCTCCAGCGCGGGGCCCTCGCAATCCCCGGTGCCGATGACTTCCGCCGGATCCTTCTCGAGATCACTCATGATGCGGTCCATTCCAGGAGTTGCTGCTGGTCCCAGGTGTTGATGACGCGGTCAGGCGTGACGCCGCAGTCCTCGGCGCGCTCGCAGCCGTAGACCTGCCAGTCGAGCTGACCGGGCGCGTGCGCGTCGGTGTCGATCGAGAACATGCACTCCATCTCGACGGCCATCGAGAGCAGGCGTTTGGGTGGGTCGAGGCGTTCGGGCCGCGAGTTGATCTCGACCGCCGTCCCGAACTGGCGGCAGGCCTCGAAGACCACCTCGGGGTCGAACTCCGACTCGGGCCGGGTACCGCGGCCGCCGGTGATCAACCGGCCGGTGCAGTGGCCGAGGATGTCGACATGCGGGTTCGCGATCGCGCGGACCATCCGCTCGGTCATCGGCTCGGACGCCATCCGGAGCTTCGAATGCACGCTCGCGACGACCACGTCGAGCCGCGCCAGGATCTCGCTGTCGCAGTCGAGCGTGCCGTCCTCGTTGATGTCGACCTCGATCCCGTTCAGGATCTGGAACCCGTCCAGCTCGTCGGCGAGCTTTTTGTTGAGCTCGGCAACGACCTCGAGCTGCTGCAGCCGGCGTTCGCGGGACAGCCCGTTGGCGACGGTCAACCGGGGCGAGTGGTCGGTCAGCGCGACGTACGAGTGGCCGAGGCGATGCGCCGTACGCGCCATCTCCTCGATCGGGCTGCCACCGTCGGACCACTCGGAGTGCAGATGCAGGTCGGCCTTCAGGTCCGCCCGCAGCTGGTTGCCCGCCGTGGTCAGCTCCCCCGCAGCCTCTTCCAGCTTGACCAGGTACGACGGGGTCGCGCCGTCCATCGCCTCGACGATGACGGCCTCGGTCTTCGGGCCGATACCGGCGATCTCGGTCAGCGTCCCGGCCCGGCGGCGAGCACGCACCTCGGCGGCCGGCAGCGCGGCGATCGTGTCGGCGGCCCGCCGGTACGCCTTCACCCGGTGCGTCGGCTGCCGGTCCCGCTCGAGGTAATACCCGATCGCGCGCAACGCCGCGATCGCGTCCTCCACGCCCGCCTTGTCCGTCATGCACCCATCATGGCAGCGCGGATCCCCAGGCCATCACAATCGGGCCTACGGCCCGGGGCCAGGCGGGACCCGGCCTCGGAGCTGCGATTGTGATGGCCTGGGGATCCGGGGTCTATGGTCGGTCCGTGGCGAAGGGTGCGCACGTGGCGCGGGCGGAGCGGTTGCAGGGCGCGACCGGGGCGCTCGCCACCGCGGCAATGGCTGCGATGGAGGAGAAGCTGCCTTGGTTCGGGGAGCTCTCGGCGCAGGACCGGTCCTGGATCGGGCTGGTGGCGCAGTCCGGGATCTCGGCGTTCGTCGAATGGTTCCGCGATCCCGAGGCGCACTCCTCGATGCCGACCCGGATCTTCGGATCCGCGCCGCGCGAGTTCACCCGGGTCATCTCGCTGCACCAGACGGTTGACCTGGTGCGGACGACGATCGAAACCATCGAGACCACCATCGGCACGCTGCTACCGCCCGACGACGTACCGATCGTCCACGAGGCCATCCAGCGCTACGCCCGCGAGGTCGCCTTCGCCGCCGCTACCGTCTACGCGCAGGCCGCCGAGATGCGCGGCGCCTGGGACGCCCGGCTGGAGGCCCTCCTCGTCGACTCGGTGATCCGCGGCGAGGCAGACGAATCAGTCCGGTCCCGCGCCTCCGCCCTCGGCTGGACCGGAGCCGCCGGTACGACGGGGTCGGCCGAGGTGGCCGTTGTCGTCGGACGGGCCCAGAGCGCCGAGGACGCCCAAACGGCTTCGCACGTCGCCGACATGGTCAGGAACGCAGCCCGTGAGGCCGGCGCCGACGCGCTCTGCGCGATCCAGGGCGACCGCCTGGTCGTGGTACTCGGCGGTACGAGCAAACCTGTCGAGATCGTACAAAAACTGGCCCAATGGTTTGGACCCGGCCCGATCGTCGTCGGCCCTGTCGTGAAAGACCTGATGTCGGCCGTCACCTCGGCACGCGCCGCCGTAGCCGGCCTCCGCGCCGCGGCCGCCTGGCCCGGTGCCCCCCGGCCGGTGCAGGCCGATGAACTCCTGCCCGAACGGTCACTCTCCGGAGACGGCCACGCCCGCCGCCAGCTCGCCAATGAGGTCTACGGCCCGCTCACGGTCGGCGATGGCGTGCTCCTCGACACGGTTTCGGCGTACCTCGACTCCGGCGGATCGATCGAGGCGACGGCCCGCGCGATGTTCATCCACGCCAATACCGTCCGGTACCGACTCAAGCGTGTGGCGGACATCACGGCGTACAACCCGCTGGATCCCCGCGACGCTTTCACATTGCGTGTCGCACTGACCTTGGGTCGCCTGCTCAATCCGGAGCCCGGAACAGCCGTTTTGTAGGATCCCTACAAACCGGCCCGGAAGAATTCGTGCTCGCCCTGCGGCTCCCGACGGGCCCTGTTGAGGGAGAGTGGGCACGTGCTCGTCATCGTCGCACCCGGTCAGGGTGCCCAGACCCCAGGATTCCTCGAGCCGTGGCTGGCGGATCCCGTGTTCGAGAGCCGGCTGAACTGGCTCTCCGCGGTGGCCGGTCTCGACCTCGCCCACTACGGCACGGCGGCCGACGCGGACACGATCCGCGACACCGCGATCGCGCAGCCGCTGCTGGTCGCGTCCAGCATGCTGGCCGCGCTGGCGGTGTTCCCGCACCCGGCCGACGCCTTCACCAAGGTCGGCGCGGTCGCCGGCCACAGCGTCGGTGAGCTCGCCGCCGCGGCCGGTACCGGTGTGCTGACCGCCGAGCAGGCGATGGTCCTGGTCCGCGAGCGCGGCAAGGCGATGGCTGCCGCGGCCGCGCAGACCGCGACCTCGATGACCGCTGTCCTGGGCGGTGACCGCGAGGAGGTCCTGGCCAAGCTCGCCGAGCACAGCCTGACCGCGGCGAACGACAACGGCCCCGGCCAGATCGTTGCCGCCGGCACCGTTGAGGAGCTGGCCGCGCTGGCCGCGGACCCGCCGGCCAAGACCCGGCTGATCCCGCTGTCGGTCGCCGGCGCGTTCCACACCAGGCACATGGAGCCGGCGGTGCAGACGCTGGCGAAGTACGCGACCGCGATCAGCACCCACGACCCGCGGACCCGTCTGATCTCGAACCGCGACGGCCACGTCATCCACGACGGCCGGGACGTCCTGCAGCGGCTCGTCAACCAGGTGAACGCGCCGGTCCGCTGGGACCTGTGCATGCAGACCATGTCGGACCTCGACGTGACCGGCATCCTCGAGCTGCCGCCGGCGGGCACGCTGACCGGCATCGCCCGGCGTACACTGAAGGGTGTCGAGACGTTCGCGCTCAAGACCCCGGACCAGCTCGACGACGCCCGCGCGTTCGTGGACAAGCACGGCAGCCCGTCCGAGATCGACGCCTCCCCGACGTGGCGCCTGCTGGTCGCCCCGATCAAGGGCACCTTCACCCGCGCCGAGCAGACCCCCCACGAGACCGGCGACAAGGTCGAGGCCGGCGAGGTGGTCGCGACGGTCAAGAGCCTGCGCGACGAGGTCGCTGTCACCGCTCCGCACGGCGGCATCGTGGTCGAGTGGCTCGCCGAGGAAGGCGACCCGGTCGCCCCGGGGCAGCCGCTGGTCCGCCTGCACCCGGCCGGGAGCCCCGCATGATCACGGCGTCGACGGGTTCGACGTACGCCGGAGTCCTCGGCATCGGGTCGTACCGCCCGCGGCGCATCGTGCCGAACTCCGAGATCCTCGAGCAGATCGACTCCAGCGACGAGTGGATCCAGACCCGCTCCGGGATCAAGGAGCGGCGCTGGGCCAGCGACGACGAGACCGTGCTGATGATGTCGGTGAACGCGGCCAAGGGCGCGCTGGCCGACTCCGGAATCGACCCGTCCGAGATCGGCTGCGTGATCGTCTCGACGGTCACCCACCTGTACCAGACGCCGGCGATCGCGACCCAGGTCGCGGTCGCGGTGGGCGCCCCGACTGCTGCGGCCTTCGACATCTCCGCTGCCTGTGCGGGCTTCTGCTACGGCGTCGCGATGGCGAACGACCTGGTCCGCGGCGGCAGCGCGAAGTACGTGCTCGCGATCGGCGTCGAGCGGCTCAGCGACATCACCGACCGGACCGACCGCAGTACGGCGTTCATCTTCGCCGACGGCGCCGGTGCCGCGATCGTTGGACCGACCGACGAACCGGGGATCGGCCCGGTGGTGTGGGGTTCCGACGGCACGCAGCACCAGGTGATCAGCCAGCGGGAGTCGTGGCAGGAGGTGTTCGGCAACCACAACTGGCCGCACCTCACGATGGACGGCAACCCGGTGTTCCGCTGGGCGTCGTTCGAGATGGCGAAGACCGCGCAGCAGGCGCTCGACGTGGCCGGTGTGAAGGCCGAGCAACTCGACCTGTTCGTGCCGCACCAGGCGAACATGCGGATCACCGACGCGATGCGGCGGGCGCTGAAGCTACCTGAGCACGTCAAGGTCGCGCGCGACATCGAGCGCCAGGGCAACACCTCGGCGGCGTCGATCCCGCTCGCGATCACCGCGATGCGGGAGGCCGGCGAAGCCAAGAGCGGCGACCTCGCCCTGATCATCGGCTTCGGTGCGGGACTGGTGTACGCCGCCCAGGTCATCCGCCTGCCGTAGTCCATAGTTGTCCGGGGCGGCTCAGGTGGCCGCACCGGCTGTACAGCCAGCAGAAATCCGAAAGGGAACCAGAGAACATGGCCAGCACCGAAGAGATCCGTTCCAACCTCGCCGAGATCGTGAACGAGATCGCCGGCATCCCGGTGGAGGACGTCCAGCTGGACAAGTCCTTCACCGACGACCTCGACGTCGACTCGCTCTCCATGGTGGAGGTCGTGGTGGCCGCCGAGGAGAAGTTCGACGTGAAGATCCCCGACGACGAGGTCAAGAACCTGAAGACCGTCGGCGACGCGGTCGCGTTCATCGAGCGCGCCCAGAACGGCTGACGTACGCCGTCAACCGTGCTGGCCCGGGTGCTCATCGGGCTGCGGCCGATGCCGGCTCGATGAGCACCACGCAGTACACACCCCTCGCTCCCAACCGCAGATCTCTCATGTGAAGGATGAGGTAACCATGTCGAAGACCCGAGTCGTCATCACTGGGCTCGGAGCCACGACCCCGCTCGGGGGCGACGTGTCCAGCACCTGGGAAGGGCTGCTGGCCGGACGCTCCGGTGCGCGGCGGCTGACCGACGAGTGGGTGCAGAACCTGGCGGTGCAGATCGCCGCACCGGCCGCGGTCGACCCGACCGAGGTGATCGAGCGGGTCAAGGCCCGCCGCCTGGACCGGACGGCGCAGCTCGCCGTCGTCGCCGCCCGTGAGGCCTGGGCCGACTCCGGCCTGGAGGACTCCGGGATGGACAAGGAGCGGCTCGGCGTCGCAGTCGCCTCCGGTATCGGCGGCCTGCACACCACGCTGTCCAACTACGACGCCCTGCAGCAGAACCCGCGCCGGGTGTCGCCGCTGGCGATCCCGATGCTGATGCCGAACTCGTCCGCGGCGTACGTGAGCCTGGAGTTCGGCGCCAAGGCCGGCGTACACACCCCGGTCTCGGCCTGTGCCTCCGGCAACGAGGCGATCTGGCTCGGGCTCGACCAGATCCGGCTCGGCCGCGCGGACGTGATCATCGCCGGTGGCTCCGAGGGCGCGATCATGGCGCTGCCGCTGGCCGCGTTCGGGATGATGCAGGCGCTGAGCAAGCGCAACGACGACCCGGAGCGCGCCTCGCGTCCGTGGGACGTCGACCGCGACGGCTTCCTGCTCGGCGAGGGTGCCGGCGTACTGATCCTGGAGTCGTACGAGCACGCGAAGGCGCGCGGCGCGAAGATGTACGCCGAGCTCGCCGGAGCGGGCATCTCGGCCGACGGCCACGACATCGCGCAGCCGGATCCGACCGGCTCGGGTGCGCGGCGGGCGATGGAGCGGGCGTTGTCCGAGGGCGACCTGACCCCGGCCGACATCTTCCACATCAACGCACACGCCACGTCGACGCCGCAGGGCGACATCGCCGAGTCGCTCGCGATCCGGCAGGCGCTCGGCAAGGACGCCGACCACGCGGTCGCGACCGCGCCGAAGTCGATGATCGGCCACCTGCTCGGTGGAGCCGGCGCGGTGGAGTCGGTCGCGACCGTGCTCGCGCTGCACAACCGGGTCTCGCCGCCGACCATCAACGTGGACAAGCTCGACGACCAGATCGACCTTGACGTCGCGACCGAGCAGCGCAAGCTGCCCGAAGGGGACATCGCGGCGCTGAACAACTCGTTCGGTTTCGGCGGCCACAACGCCGCCATCGCGTTCAAATCGCTGTAACTCCCTTCGGAGGACCCCATGACCGTTGCCCCGGCGAAACCCGCCAAACTGCCCCGTGAGGTGGACCCGCGTAATCCGGTCACCCGGCTGACGAACCTGTTGGACCCGGGCAGCCTGGAGCTGATCACCCCCGACAACCTGTCGGGGATGATCGCGGCCCGAGGGCGGATCGCCGGGGCGAAGGTCGTCGCGTTCTGTTCGGACGCCACCGTGATGGGCGGCGCGATGGGTGACGAGGGCTGCGACGTCGTGGTCAAGGCGTACGAGGTCGCGCGCGAGGAGCAGGTGCCGATCGTCGGCCTGTGGCACTCGGGCGGCGCGCGGCTGGCCGAGGGCGTGCTGAGCCTGCACGCGGTCGGCAAGATCTTCTACGCGATGACGCAGGCGTCCGGGAAGATCCCGCAGATCTCCGTCGTGCTCGGCCCGGCGGCGGGCGGCGCGGCGTACGGTCCGGCGCTGACCGACATCGTCATCCTCGGTCCCGAGGGACGGATCTTCGTGACCGGGCCGGACGTGGTCCGCTCGGTCACGGGTGAGGACGTCGACATGCTCCGGCTCGGCGGGCCCGAGCCGCACGGCCGGCGCTCCGGGGTCGTCCACATCACGACCGACTCCGAGACGGCCGCTCTGGAGCAGGCCCGTCGGCTCACCGACCTGCTCGCGAACCAGGGCTCGATGTCCACGGACATCCCGGACACGGATCTGTCCGGGTTCCTGCCGGAGTCGGCCAAGCGTGCCTACGACGTCCATCCGCTGGTCGGAGGGGTGCTCGACGGGGCTTCCTCGGTCGAACTGCACCAGCGATGGGCGCCGAATATCGTCACCACGCTCGGCCGGCTCGGTGGGCGGACGGTCGGCGTGATCGCCAACAATCCGCTCCGCCTCGGTGGTTGCCTGGACGCGCTATCGGCGGAGAAGGCGTCGCGGTTCGTCCGGATGTGCGACGCGTTCGGCGTACCGCTGGTCGTGCTGGTCGACGTACCGGGTTATCTGCCGGGGGTCGGGCAGGAGTGGGACGGCGTCGTACGGCGGGGTGCGAAGCTGCTGCACGCATTCGCTGAGGCCGTCGTACCGCGGGTGACGTTGGTGACGCGGAAGACCTACGGCGGGGCGTACATCGCGATGAATGCGCGGTCGTTGGGGGCAACCCGCGTGTTCGCGTGGCCTCGGGCCGAGGTGGCTGTGATGGGTGCGGTCGCGGCTGTACGGGTGCTGCACCGCCGGAAGCTGGCCGAGGTCGACCCTGAACTGCGGCCGCAGGTCGAGGCCGAACTGGCCGCCGAACACGAGACGATTGCCGGCGGCATCGACCGCGCCCGCGAGATCGGCGTCGTCGACGAGGTCGTCGAGCCCACTCGCACCCGCACCGCCCTGGCAACCGCCCTGGCGAAGGCAGAGGCCGGCGGGACTGTCCGCGGCAACCACGGCAACATTCCGCTTTAACGGTTTTGACGGCTGGAAGGGCACGGATCCGTAGATCCGTGCCCTTCACGTGGTGCGGCCGCTGTTGTTAACAACCACCGGGGGTGTCCCGACACCCGGTGGCCCAGCGGCCACGGCCCCTCCCACCCTTGTAGAAGTCTGATGCTCAGTCTCATCGAAAAGTTCGCGGAAAGCTCCGCCCTTCACGGCTTTCTTCTCAAGTTCTCAGGAACCGCTTAGACAACTTGGTGGAGCCAGCGGACGGGTGCACCGTCGCCGGCGTAGCGGAAGGGCTCGAGCTCGTCGTCCCAGGGGCGACCGAGCAAACGCTCGACCTCCTCGGTCAGGTCGGCCTCGCCGCTGGCCGCCTTCAGCATGGCCGCCTTCAGCCGCTCCTCCGGCACCATGATGTCGCCGTGCACGCCGGTGGTCGCGTGGAAGACCCCGAGCTCCGGCGTGAACGAGTACCGCTCGCCCTCGACGCCGTTGCTCGGCTCCTCAGTGACCTCGAACCGCAGCTTCTGCCATCCGCGCAGGGCGGATGCCAGCTTGGCCGCGGTGCCGGCCTCGGCCTGCCAGGACAGCTCGGCCCGGTACGTGCCCTGGGCCGCTGGTTGCGGTGTCCAATCCAGTTTTACGGGCACGCCTAGGATGCCGCCCGCGGCCCACTCGACATGAGGGCACAACGCTGACGGCACCGTGTGGACGTACAGAACGCCACGAGTTGTCGCCACCGGGACCTCCTGTGCTCGAGGGGCGCCTTCCCCAGCGTTCTCGAAACACACCTGTCAGTCCTGGCAGACTCGTACATCTTGCACCACGAGCACCTTCAACACCAGTAACCTCGCCGTGTCAACTACATCACCATCGTGTCGCGATTCAGGTCGACGAGCGGCGAGGCTCCCGGGCCGGGCTGATTACGGGAACCGGGTCGCGAGCGCGATGCAGGCGCCGGCGGCGGCCAGCGTGAAGAGCATCGCGATACCGGCGTACCGGGCGGTGATCTCCTTGTCGACCTCGTCGTACCCGACCGAGGAGCCGATGTCCTTGTAGACGTCCTTGAGCTCGCCCGCGGACTCCGCGGTGTATGCCTCGCCGCCGGTGGTCTCGGCGATGCTGCGGAGCTCGGTGCGGTCCGGTGGTACTCGCTGCCGGATGCCGTCCATCTCGATGAAGCCGGAGTCGGTGCCGAAGCAGATCGTGTACACCGGGGTGTTCTTCGCCTTGGCGGCCTGCGCGCCTTCCTGCGCCGTCCGGCCGACCGTGCGCTTGCCGTCCGACAGCATCACGATGCGGGCCGGGGCCGGGTCGTTCGGGTGCGCGGGATCCGGCGGGACCTGGGTGAGCGCCTGCAGCGAGGTGAAGATGCCTTCACCGGTCGCGGTCGACTCGGCCAGCTCGAGCCCGTCGATCGACCGGTCGATGGTCGCCCGGTCCGTGGTCGGCGGCACGATGATCGACGCCGTACCCGCGAAGTTGACCAGTGCCACGTTGAACTTCGTCGGCAGGTTGTTGACGAACTCCTTCGCCGACTCCTTCGCGGCCTCCAGCCGGTTCGGCTCGATGTCGGTCGCCATCATCGACAGCGAGACGTCGATCGCGACCACGATCGTGGCCCGCTCACGCGGCACCTTGACCTTGTCCTTCGGCTGCGCGAACGCCAGGATGCAGGTCATCGCGGCCAGCAGCGCCAGCCCGACGGCGAGGTGCCGCCGCCACTGCGGCCGCCGCGGCGCGACCCGGTCCAGCAACGCGATATTCGTGAACCGCAACGCGTACTGCGAGCGACGGTGCTGGAGGAAGATGTACCCCGCGACGATCAGCGGGATCAGCAGCAGCAACCACAATCTGGCCGGAGACAGGAACTCCATCAGCGAGCCACTCCCTTCGGCGGTTGGTGCAGGCGGGGCGCCACTCGCCGGTAGGCGAGCACGAACCGCACGGTGTCGGCGACCCAGTCACGGTCGGTCCGCAGTACAAGATGCCCCGCACCTACCCTACGCAGAGCGGCCCTGGTTCGTTCCCGTTGTGCGAGAGCGGCTACCGCGAACGCCTCCCGGACCTTGCGCCGCCGGGTGTCGATCTCGCGCACCTCGCCGGTCTCCGGGTCACCGATCGTGACGACGCCGATGTTCGGCAGCTCGAGCTCGCGCGGGTCGACGATCTCGACCGCGAGCACCTGGTGCTGAGCGGTCAGCTTGCGCATCGCGCGTTCCCAGGACGGCTCGATCTGGCTCGCGACCTCACCGTCCTGCGGGGTCAGGAAGTCGGACACGATCACTCGCAGTCCACGCTTGCGCTGGGTCCGGGCCATCGACTCCAGCGCCGCGGCGAGATCGCTGCGATGCGCCTCCTCGTCACCACTGAACTGCTCGGCGAGCAACGCGCGCAGCAGGCCGTAGAGCGCAAGCCGCCCGGATCGCGCCGGCCAGCGCCGGAGCGCCGAGTCGCGCAGCATCAGCCCGCCGAAGCGGTCACCGAGGCGGTGGGTCAGGAACCCGACGGTCGCGACAGCCGCCACAGCGAGCTCGCGCTTCTCGAGGGTCGACGTACCGAAGTCCATCGAGCCGGACAGGTCGACCAGCGCCCACGTCTCCAGCTCACGGTCCGCGATCAGGTCGCGGACGTGCGGGATCGTGGTCCGCGCGGTGACGGCCCAGTCCATCCGTCGTACGTCGTCGCCGACCTGATACTCACGCGCTTCGGCCAGCTCGGTGCCCGGACCCGGGAGCAGCCCCAGGTGTTCGCCGTGCAGGTAGCCCTCGAGGCGCCGTACGACGGTCAGCTCCAGCCGCCGCAACGCACGCTCGGGAGCGAGCTGCGAGATCGTCATCGCAGCCCGCGGGTCTCGTCGGTTCGGCACTACACAAACTCCGGGCGGCCCGTGCCGTCGGCTCCGTCGCGCCACACCGGCTGCGGCGGCGGGACGGTGGCCAGGATCCGCTCGATCACGGCCCGCGGGTCGATGTTGTCCGCGACCGCGTCGAAGGTCAGGCCGAGACGGTGGCCCATGACGTCGAGTGCGACGGTCTGGATGTCGCTCGGCAGCAGGTAGTCCCGGCCGTGGATCAGCGCCAGCGCCCGGCCGGCGGCGATCAGGCCGAGGGTCGCGCGCGGGCTGACGCCCAGCTCGATGATCGGCTCCAGGTCGGGCAGGTGGAAGTCGGTCGGCGTACGAGTCGCCATCACCAGGCGTACGGCGTACTCCGCGACCAGGTTGTGGACGAACACCTGCTCGGCCGAGCGCTGCAGCTCCATGATCGTCTCGGGCTTGAGCACCTGCCGCGGCTCCGGCGGGTCGACGCTCATCCGGCGGAGGATCTCGAACTCCTCGTGCCCGCGCGGGTGCGGTACGTCGATCTTGACCAGGAAGCGGTCGCGCTGCGCCTCGGGCAGCGGGTAGACGCCCTCGGACTCGATCGGGTTCTGGGTCGCGATGACGATGAACGGCTTGGGCATCGGGAAGGTCTGGCCGCCGATCGACACCTGCCGCTCGGCCATCAGCTCGAGCATCGCCGACTGCACCTTGGCCGGTGCGCGGTTGACCTCGTCGGCCAGCACGAAGTTCACGAACGTCGGACCGAGCTCGATGTCGAAGGTCTCGCGGGTCTGCCGGTAGATCCGGGTGCCAACGATGTCGGACGGGACCAGGTCCGGGGTGAACTGGATCCGGGCGAACGTGCCGCCGACCACGCTTGCGAAGGTGCGGACGGCCAGCGTCTTCGCGACACCCGGGACGCCCTCGAGCAGACAGTGACCCTTCGCGAGCAGCGACACCATCAGGGTCTCGACCATGTGCTCCTGGCCGACGATCACCCGCTTGACCTCAGCGACGGCCTCGCCGATCAGCCTGGACTGCTGGGCCACGGCACCCGTGGGCATCGTCGTCTCGGTCATGCATGTCCTTCCGGGGCCCGCGTGCGCGGACCATGTCATTCCCCACTTCGCAACACCGGTCATTCCATCAGATCACCGGGGCCAGCGGGCGCAGGGCCCACCGGGTCCTCCCCCATCCTGCCCCTCCGAGCCAAATCGCGCGCGCCGACCGTTACCGCACGGCCGTGGCGACAGTGCTACCAGGGATGTGGTGGGATTGGGGTGATGACTGCGACCGAATCCCAGACCGAGGTGCAGCCGGCGGACCCGCCGGAGGAGCGCCGTGCGCTGGAGATTCCGGAAGCTCTCCCGTTGCAACCGGAGGACCCGCCGCGGGTCGGCGAGTTCTGGCTCCGCGGCCGGCTCGGCGCTAACGCCGCCGGCTACCTCTACACGGCCAGCGACGAGGCCGGCCGGAACGTCGTCGTCGCGATGATGACCGAGGGCTCCGCGGACGACGCGGCCGCCCGCGACCGGTTCGTGTACGCCGTCGACGACCTGCCCGAGGAAGCCGTACTGGGCCACAACGACGGCGATGACGACGACCTCGCGCTCTGGGTCGCGGTCGGGCCGATCCGGGAGGACGACGGGTCGAGCGCGGCGTCCGACGAGCGGTTGATCGCGGAGCGTCGCGGCGAGGAGATCCTGTCCGCAGTACTGATGGATCGCATCCCGCAGATCGGCAAGCTGCGCGGGCCGGAGTTCCGTCACTACTGGGAGAGCCGCCGGCGTCCTGGTCTGTTCCGGATCTGGCCGCTGCCGTGGCCGAACGCTCTGCGCCCGGCATCGCGGTGGGCGCTCGCGTTCGCGTTGCTGACGATGGCGCTGATCATGGCGCTGGCCGTCTTCCTGGCGTGGCTGCTGTTCCGCCACGCGGCGCCGCTCGAGCCGGAACCCGTCATCCCGACACCGACGAACACGGCCACCGTCACCGTCACGCCGACCACGCCGCCGCCGGGCACCGGCTCGACCTCACCGTCCATCACGGTCAGCCCGAGCCCGGTCCCGACCGGTATCCCGACCACGCTCCCGTCGGGCACGGGCACGGCGACGAACCCGGGCGACAAGTTCTAGTCGGTCTGTTGCCGTCGTTTCAGGGTTAGCAGGCCGATCAGACTGATGACGGCCCAACTGCCCTCCAGCAGCAGGAAGCCCCAGGAGAGCTGGATCGCGGCGATGGTGGCGAGGACTCCTGAGCCGATCAGGTTGAGAAGCTGGTAGGTGATGGTCCGCTGGCGCAGGCGACCTGCCTGAGCGGCGGCGAACGCGAGCAGAATGGTGACCGCGCCAACGATCTCGAGAACGTCGAGTACGTGCATGAGGACGACCCCCTCCGTCAGGGTGGGGCGCCGTCTTGACAGACCGGGTACGGCGCCGCTCGTCCGGGGAGCCCGCTTGCCGTGAACTCCTCTCGTCAGGATAGCAAGCGCAGCAACTCCGGATCCCGCCAGAGCTTCTCCGGTACGGGCTGGCGGACCAGTGCTGCGTCGGCGCGGATCTCGGCCGGTGACGATGCCGCGATCAATACTGACGTGACCGCGGAATGCCTGCTGGGAAAGGCGAGTGCGGCCTGCGGGAGGGAAACGCCGTACCGCTCGCAGACTGCCGAGATGCGCCGGGACTCGACGGTGTCTGCGTGGAGGACCTGTGGTGTGAGTACGCCGGAGACGATGACGGAGACTCCGCGCGCTAGGCAACGATCCAGCAGCGGTACGGCGGTACGGTCGAGCAGCGAGTACTGCGCTGTCAGCAGCACGCAGTCGAACTCGACGTCGCGCACCAGGCGGTCGAGCTCCTGCCAGTCGTCCGACACTGCTCCTACGGCCTTGATGATCCCTTCGCGCCTCAGCCGGTCGAGCCTCGGGTAGGCCGACTCGTCGTGGGCGAACGCGAGGTCGATCGCGAGTCCTAGTTGCGCGCGGCTCTCGTCGATCGAGGTCTTCGGATCGTCTCCGACCACCTTCGTCGACACCAGGAACTCACCCCGTGGGCGCTTCTGCAGCCCCGTACCGAGTCGTCGTTCCGAGTCGCCGTACGCCGGGGACGTGTCGAAGAACCGGATGCCCGCCTGGTATGCCGCATCGACGGTGGCAACCGCGGTCGCGTCGCCGTCCGGGCCCGGCAGCTCGCCGAGATGCGAACCGCCGAGCCCGAACCGCGGCGGCCGGAACCGGATCGTCGAATGGGGTGCGAGCACCTGGCTCGGTGCGGCCATCGCACTCACCTCCCCTGATCGGTACCTACCAGGATCGGGGTTACGCCCGGACTTCGCATCCCGAACCCTTTCTGATCAAACGTTGACGCAGACCGGGGTCGGCGTGCTGAAGTCGCTTGCCTGGGTCAGGGCGCCGGTCGTTTGGTCTACCGCAAACGTGGTGATGTTGTTCGACTTCTGGTTGGCGACGAAGAGCAGGCGGCCGGTCGGGTCGAACGCGCAGTGCCGCGGCCAGTCGCCGCCGCAGTTTGGTATACCAACGAGCTCGAGGTGCGGGCCGTCGGTGCTGAAGATCGCGATGCTGTTGTGCCCGCGGTTGGTCAGGTAGACGAAGCGTCCGTCCGCGGAGATCACCACCTCCCCCGGATAGTTCTCCCCTTCGCCCACCGGGAGCGACTCGAGCACGGTCAGTACGCCGTCGTCGTACCCGCAGATCGTGACCGTGCTGTCGAGCTCGTCGGCGACGTACGCGTAGTTGCCGGACGGATGGAATACCAAATGCCGCGGACCGGCACCGGTCTTGACCTTCGCCTGGTGCTGCAGCCCGAGCTTCCCGTCCGCGAGCGTGTAGGTGTAGATCGAGTCCGTGCCGAGGTCGACGCCGAGCACGTACTGACCCGCCTGCACGATCTCGTGCGCGTGCGGCGCCGAGCCCTGGTGCTTGACCAGATCAGTTTGTTGCCCAAGGCTTCCATCTGCGGCGATCGGGTGAACCGCGATGTCGCCGGATCCGTAGTTCGCACTGAGCAGATAGTCGCCGATCTTGGCGACATGGCAAGGCCCGGATCCCTTGTTGGGTTGACGATTCAGCACTCGCGGGGTGCCCGAGATGTCGATCGCTGTGACGGCGCCGGCATCCTGCTCGTTCACGGCGTACAGGAAGTTGCCGGACCGGATCACGAAGGACGCGTTTGGTATACCAGCGATGCTGCCGGCCGGGCTGATCTTCCCGGCCTCGTCGTACGTCGCGATGCCGATGCTGTCCCCGTACGTCCCGAGATACAACGTGCGGTCCTCCACCTGACCGCCTGCAGGCTCTCGGCCGTGCGCCTCCGGGCTCGGCGCGCCCGGTTCGGGTGCTTCGCGGGTCGCGGCCTGGTGGATCGGAGCGAGCGCGGCCGCGGTGAAGCCGAGGAATCCTCGGCGGCTGACGCTCACGCCGCCACCGGAACGCTGATCCACGACGGATCACCGGCAGGCGAACTGAACGTCACCGTCGACCCGATCACGCTCCGCCCGAGATACCGCGGATCCACGGTGTCCACCACCAGCACGAGGTGGTGCCCGGCCGGCACCTCCCAACTCGTCGCCTCCAGCCCTACGTCGAGCGGCACCGCCTTCCCCGGCGTAGCACCGCGCAGCGTGTACGGCTTGTGCGACATCAACGACCCGACCCCCAGCGCATCAACGTCGTACAGATAGGCGAAGAGCGAAGTACTGGCCGCCGACGGCTTCACGGTGACATGCAACTTCGGCATACCATTCACAACCGTCGCGCTACTGAACGCCGGCCCGGACCAGACCCCGGCGAACGACCTGTCCACCAAGGGAGTCACAACACCCGTCGGAATCGACAGCAGCCCTTGCAGCGCACCGGATACGAGCGCCACCCCACTATCCGCGACCGTTGGTATACCAGCTCCGATCGACCGACTCCACCCAGTCGACGCACCACCCTGCAGCGCTCCTGCCTTGGTCATGTACGACGTCCGCGGCTGCCCGACCGCCGCCCAATTGGCATACCCGCGCCACGTGCCACGCTGCGACTTCAGCTGCACCGGCGGCTCGGCGTCCGCACCGTTGTCCGCACCCGTCAGGTAGTGGCGCAGCCAGTCGACAAGCTCGTCCCACGTCTCATTTGGTAGACCAAGCGCTCCCGTCACCTCCGGCGTCGCGTGATCGCCATGCGCAAGCAGCAGCCGCTTCGGCCCCGTCAGGCTGGTGAAGAAGTCCGTGTACTGCGACGGCGGGAAGATCGAATCCTCGAACGCGTTCGCCAGGAACACAGCCGGTTTCTTCGCGTTGATTTGGTCTACCATCGTCGCCGCGGACCGCGCCGGCGAGAGCTGACTCGCCTCCGCGATCGCACCGTCGAAGTCACCGGTGACGAACTTCGTCTGCAGGGAAGCCATCTCCGGCCCGGGCCGGCCTGTGATGTTGCCCAGGGCAAGCAGACCGGCGACGGACTGAAGCGCGACGGTGTGGTTCGGATCCAGCGACCGGATCAGATCGGCCCACCCGCTGAGCGCGCCGACCGCCTTGATCCGCGAGTCCTTCGCGGCGGCGAGCAGCGACGTACCAGCGCCGTAGGAGATCCCGACTGCAGCGACCCGGCTGGTGTCGGCCGGCGTGTGCTGACCGGCCCAGTCGATCACCTTGCTGACGTCGGCGACGGTCGGCGGTCCGGCGATGTCGATGCCGCCGCCGGAATCCCAGAAGCCTCGGCTGGAGTACGAGATGACCTGGAACCCGGCCGTGGCCAGCTTCGTCCCCTGGCCGACGTACTCCACGTTCGGCACACCCCAACTCGACGGCATCACCACGAGCGGGAACGGGCCGTCCCCCTGCCCGGTCGGAGTGAGTACGACCGCGCCGATCTCGGTCCCACCGGCGCCGGGGATGCGCTGGTATACCGCGCTGAAGCCCGGCGCGGTCTGGCTGGCATCAGCACTCGGACCGATCGTGATCAGGGTCAGAGCGACCGCAAGGGCGCCGGTGATTGCCACCGTAAGTCTGCGCACTGGAACCTCCGGCGTTCGGGAATTACCGGAGGGTAACCAGAAAGTTGCCGCTGTGTCACTACCTCGGCACGGTGAGTGCTGGATCAACCCCAGTCGCCTCGACAGACCAGTCCCACAGCTCCTTGGCCAGCCCAGCGTCCTGCGCAGTCCGCGTCGGCAGTACGACCTTCGGCGTACCGCGGTACTCGAAGAAGCCCGGTCCGACGAACGATCCGGGGCGCAGATCCGGGTACGTCGCGGCGTACAGACTCGGCCACGCACCGGCCGCGGCGGATTGCGCGACGAGGCGGGTCGCGGCGGCCCAGAGCTGCGCCTGACGGAGATTGCCGGCAAGCTCAGGCCCAGCAGCCTGCAGGTGCGTCGAGGCGTACCCGGGATGCGCACCGACGCTCAGCAGGCCGACCCCGGCAGCACGCGCGCGGCGATCGAGCTCGAGCATGAAGAGCAGGTTCGCGAGCTTCGACTTCCCGTACGACTCCCACTTCCGGTAGCTGCCCGCCGGCCGGCGAAGGTCGGCCTTGCTGATGCCGCGAACGGTCTTGTGCATGAACGAGCTGACCGTCACGACACGGCTGCCCTTGACCAGCAACGGCATCAGCCGGCCGGTGAGTGCGAAGTGACCGAGATGGTTGGTGCCGAGCTGGAGCTCGAACCCGTCGACGGTCTCCCGGTACGGCGGCGCCATCACGCCGGCGTTGTTGATCAGCAGATCCAGCCGCTCGTACGACGTACCGACCTCGTTGGCCGCCTTCTCGACACTCGCAAGATCAGCGAGGTCCAACTCGAGCACGGTCGGCGCTCTCCCGGCCTTCTGCGTCAACGTCTCCGCAGCCCGCGCCGCCTTCTCCGGATTGCGCGCCGCGACCAGCACGTCCGCGCCATGCCGCAGCAGCTCCAGCGCGGTCTCGTACCCGAGTCCGCTCGTAGCACCCGTGACGAGCGCCAGTTTTCCGGTGAGGTCAGGAATATCCGCAGTACTCCAGGTCATGCGCCCACAGTAGTGGTGGGCGCACGACCTGCAGCCGCTACTTCAGGATCTTGCGGGCCTTGAAGGCGTCGGTCACCGTTTGCGCGGCGGCCTTGCCGTACAGCAGCCGGGCAGCCTGGACGGTGTCCTGGGCCGCGGCGGCGAACGAGGTGTCGGGGTCGTAGAAGTACGTGGCCTCGAGGATCAGCTTGTTCGCCTTGGTCCGGCCGAGCGCCTGGTGGATGTCCCACAGCGCGTTCGACCAGATCTCGCCGTCGTCGTGCACCTCACCGTCGATGTCGTCGGTGGTCTTGCCGGTGTCGGTACGACGCAGGCAGTGCGGCTCGTCGCTCGTGTACGACGTGGCGTCCCAGTCCATCACGCACGGCAGGTTGAAGCCCTTGCTGACCGGGACCGACATGGTGACGGCCCAGTAGTCGCCGAAGCCCTCACCGATCGCACCGCCCTGCTCGGACTCGCCGAATCCCGGGACGATGTCGTCCTGGATGGCGTGACCGTACTCGTGCCAGATGACCTCGGCGTCCTCGGCGTCGTCGACCCCGCCGTCGCCGGTGGTGATCATGTCCGTCGACGGGTCGTAGAACGAGTTGTCGTCGCGGATCGTGTCGACCGAGAAGTCCTGGGACTCGTTGTTCGCGTCCTTGAACCCGAGCGACTGGATGTACTCCTGCGCCTGGTTGATGTGGTAGTACACCATCACCTGTTCGAACTTGTTGTTCGCGCGCTGGTAGACGAATGTGTTGTTCTTGTTCTGCGCGAGGCCGCCGTTGCCTTCCTTGATGTTGACGAAGGCGCCGTTGAGCTTCCCGGAACCGTCCAGGTTGCGCAGGACCACGTTCTTCTGCGCCAGGAACAGCGCGTCCTGGTTCTTGTCGTTCATGTCGGTCAGCTTCTCGTTCTGCGTGCTGACCACCGGGTTCGGGTCGAAGACCGAGCCGCGGCCGTCGACGTTGTCGCTGATGACCTTCGACGCGACCACACTGCCGGTCTTCGCGTCGACGAGCGACTGGCTGACGCCTTCGGTCGACCGGCTGGTGACGGTCCAGACCAGGCGGGCGTCCGGTCCGCCGACAACCGCGAGTTGAGCGGCGCCGCTGGTCGCGTCCGGCTGCTTCGCGAAGCTCTTGTTCGGCCCGGCCGCTCGCGACCGGGCCGCCTGCGCTGTGACCGACGCGTTCGCGGTCTGCGTCGCGGACGCCGGCGCGACCTTCGCGCTGACATCGAGGTTCGCCGGTACGGCGTCCCGCCCGTCCGCGATCTGCACCGTGCCGTCCTTCGCGACGTGCTTGGCGTAGTACCCGTCGACGACCGGCAGGCCCTTGAAGGTCTGCTGGTACCAGTAGTGCTTGCCGAGCAACGACGTCTTCGTCTTGATCAGCTTGAGCCCGTTCGGATTGGCTGTCGCCGCCTGCGGCGCGGCCCCCGCGGCGCTGGTGAACGACAACCCGAGCGCGACAGTCGCCAGTCCTGCGGTGGCGGCCACAAGCGCCTTCCGGCTTTTCGACATTCGCTTCCCTCCCACGTTCCTGTTGCGTAACGCAACCACTACGATCCGTCGAACCCTAGTTCGGCGTACCGCCCGCTGGGAAGCGGAACTCCGCGTGATTCTGCGGATTTCACGGCGGCAAGGGAAATCCTGTTATCCGAGGGCGAGCGGCTTGCCCGGGTACTCACGCAGTACCAGCGAGGTGCTCACCGGCCCCAGCCGGCCGATCGCGTCGACCACCTGCTCGAGCCGGCCGGCGTCGGGCGCGTGCACGTCGAGCAGGAAGCAGTCCTCACCGGTCAGCCGGTACGTCGCGACGACCTCCTGCAACGTCGCGAACAGCTCGAGCGACTCAGGGATCCGCGCGTGTGTGGTCCGGACGCGTACGACGGCGTGGATGTTGAGCCCGACCTTGGCGGGGTCGACGACCGCGCGATACCCGGTGATGACGCCGGATCGTTCCAGGCGCTGGATCCGTGCCGATACCGCGGGCTGCGACAGGTTCACCTTCCGCCCGATATCGGCCCCGCTCAGCCTGCCGTCGGTCTGCAGGATCGCCAGGATCTCCCGGTCGATCGGGTCCAATGAACCAATCGTTGCCTCGCTCATCGACCTTCATTTCATCCGCTCAGGGCGCCGTACGACGATGACTCCTCCATGATGGCAGGCGTTCACACGCAAAGGAGAGTTCATGACCTTCGTCATCATCCCCGGCCTCGACGGCTCCGACGTACATCACTGGCAGTCGCGGTGGGAGAGCGAGTGGCTCGCGTCCGCCTTGCGGATTCAGCCGTCGTCGTGGTCGGCGCCGGACCTCACCGATTGGTCCGACGCGATCACGCGGGCCGTCGAGAGTGCGGCTGACGACATCGTCTTCGTCACGCACAGCCTCGGCTGCCATGCCCTGTCCCACTGGCTGACCCAGTCACCACCACCCACTCGCATCCGCGGCGCCTTCCTGGTCGCGCCTCCCGACCCGCAGGCGCAGACCTTCCCAACGGACCGCCTACCGACCTTCGCCTCCCTCCCCGCCCCTCGCCTCCCCGTTCCCACCGTCCTCGTCACCAGCACCGACGACCCCTACTGCAGCCCCACCGCTGCGGCCCGCCTCGCCCGATCCTGGGCAACGCCTCACATCCCCCTGCCCCGTCTGGGCCACATCAACAGCGACAGCGACCTCGACCTGTGGCCTGCAGGGCGTGATCTCCTCACCGCGTTCGCGGCAGGTCTGGGCTTGGAAGCGGACAGGTTCTGACCGCTACCTCTTCTAGCGTTGGAGCAACACTCAGGAGAGGATCCCGTCATGACGACGCTGAGCCTGCAGGCACTGAACCGTGCCACGCTCGACCGCCAATGGCTGCTCGAACGCCACGACGCCACCGCCCTCGAAGCGATCGAGCACCTGGCCGGCATGCAGGCCCAGGCCCCGCTCGCGCCGTACGTCGGCCTCTGGACCCGGCTGAAGGACTTCCAGCCTGCTGAACTCGTCAAGCTCCTGGAGGACCGCCAGGCCGTCCGCGGTTCGTTGATGCGGGCAACCATCCACCTGGTCTCGAGCCGCGACTTCCTCGCCTTCCGGCCGCTCATCCAGCCCCGCCTGGACCGCGAGATCTACCAGAACATCACCTACGGCCGGCACCGCCTCGAGGGCCTCGACATGGACGCCGTACTCCAAGCCGGCATCGACCGCATGACCGAGAGCCCCGCTACGGCCGTCCAACTCCGCGAGCACCTCGCCAAACTCTGGCCCGACCGCGAACCCGCCGCCCTGGCCCACGCCGTCCGCTGCCTCCTCCCCACCATCCAGATCCCACCCCGAGGCATCTGGAACAAAGGCGGCAACCCCACCATGACCACCGCCGACCTCTGGCTCAACTCCCCCATCACCACCAAGCCCTCCGCAGAAGCCTTGGTACTCCGCTACCTAGCCGCCTACGGCCCCGCGACCGTAGCCGACGCCCAAACCTGGTCCGGTCTCACCCACCTGGCCGAAATCTTCGACCGCCTGGACCTCCGCACCTACACCACCCCCGACTCCAACCGCCCCCTCTACGACCTCCCCGACATCCCCCTCCCACCCGAAGACACCGAACCCCCCACCCGCTTCCTCCCCGAATACGACAACCTCCTCCTCTCCCACGCCGACCGCACCCGCTTCTCCCCCACCCCTACCCCCACTTCCCTCCCCCTACAAACCCTCCTAACCAAAGGCACAATCCTCCACAACGGCTACACCAAAGCCCTATGGACCCAATCCAAATCCAAAACCCAAACCACCCTACAAATAGCCCCCACCACCAAGCTCTCCCACCAAGCCTGGCAATCAATCGAGTCAGAAGCCCACAACCTCCTAACCTTCACAAACCCCAACGCCACCCACACCATCACCCGCACCGACACCTGACTCAGGTATCGTTCTCCTGTCGGCGGAGGTGCGCTAACACCGTTGATACCGACGAGACCGCGGCGCATTTTCGGATCCGACTCCGTGCGCCGCGGTCTCTTGCCTCCTCAGGCCAGAATCGACTCCACGTCAGCCCCATGCGGCGGGTGGAATTCCGCCTGCTTGCTCGAGTGTGTGCACGCGCTCCACCAACGACGGCGTGCTCGACATCACCTGCGCTCGACGGCTGCTCTCGCGACCCAGGTCCTGTTGATGCTGCATCTGCCATCCGTACAAGACTTGCACCAAGGTGGCGCCGTACCCGAGCATGGCCGCCTTTCGGTCAGCCTCCTTGACATGCCAGCGATTGAGCCAGGCAAGGAAGGGCGGGGCGATAAATGGAGTGAGAAAGAGAATCGGCCAGATATACCCGTGGCCGAAGGTGAACGCCGCAAGCACAATGCCGGCGTACGCCATGATCATGAAGCCGCCGATGATGCATCCAAGAGCAGGCACGCGTCTCATCAGGCGCGCGACCGCGCGTACGACGATCAACCCACATCGAGCCGGGATCGAGTACCAGAAGTTGACCAGGCTCAGCCACGCCCGCCCGCCGAGGTGGTGACTCAACTCGTGAGCCAAAGCCGCTTCCAGGTGCTGCGGAGGCAGGGTGTAGAGCGACCATCGCGTAACCGCGACGGTGTGCCCGGGAGTTGGTGTCGCACTAACCTCGTCCGACTCCTGAATCCACAATGAGAACCGTCGATCAGGCACACCGGCTCGGCCGAGAAGGTGCTGCCAAGCCGGGCCCAGCCTCTGCTGCTCAACAAGCGTCGGTCGGCGCAGTCGGAAAAGGTACTTCGCCAGCAGTTCCTCGGTTGACGGCAGCAGGATCATGGCACCGGACAGGATCCAGAGTGCGATCACGATCCAGCCCCACTTGAATCCGATCGCACCTGCGATCCAAATGACGAGAACCAGGCTCCAGAAGAACCACGGAACGGCCGACAACAAGGCCGTCCAGGCCGAGGCCTCGGGCAAGTTGCGTGGCCGAGATTGAGAGTGTCCACCGGCAGGACCGGGCAACTGAGGCTGTGGCTGTGGCTGGTTGTAGCCTCGCGCGCCGGGATAGGGCGGCACCGGGCCGGGCCTGGACCCCTCACCACCACTCTGGTCGTAGGGTTCACCGGGGCCGGTCATTGGACGCTTCTCCTCGGGGTTGGGCGGGTTGGGTCCGTTCATTATCAGTACAGGGACACGTGGACGTGGTCGAAGTGGCCGCCGGTGGCGTCGGTTGGGTTGTAGACGCCGCCGCCGTTGTACGGGATCCAGGTGCCGCGGCGGGCGGACCAGATCTTGCCGTACCAGATCACGTAGTGCACGCCTGTCTGTCCGGCGGTGGTCACGGCCCAGTTCGCGATCTGGTCGCCGCGGGCGCGAGCGGGCGCGGACTGTCTGGCGTCTGTGCCGACCATGACGTCACATGCCAGGCCGCGAGGGTGGTCGCTGGTCGGATTCCATGCGTGCGCGTCCCAGCAGCTCATGCTCAAGTTGCCGAGATTCTTGCGCGCCGCCGCGACCCAGGCCGCCGTACGCGGCGTCACCAAACCACCGGTACCAGTCGGATCTGTGACGGTCGCCTTCTGCTGTGGCCAGACGCCGTTGACCGGCTTGCCTGCGGTCAATCCGCCCGACTGACCGCAGTTGTCGTCGTCCTGCAATCCATCGACGACTGACCCACCGGCCGGCGCGCCGGTGCGACCGGCGTACGGGTTCCCAGCTCTGGTCAGATCGATGCCGGCTGCAGAGGCGATCTCGCGGGCCTCTTGCTCGCGTACGGCGTACCTGTCAGGGAACGCGGATACCTGGACTGCCTGAGCAGCATCACCTAGCGCCATCGAGGGCCAGCCATTGATGTCCACGAGTCCGGGCGGATCTGGCGCCTGGGAGCCGCCGAAGAACGCGTTGGCGGCGTACCGCGGATTCATAATCTGAAGCCGCGACCCCCAGCCCGCCGCGGGTCGCTGCTGGAACAGACCGACCGAGTCGGCGTCGCCGTAGGTGAGGTTCTGGAGATCTGACTCGACCAATGCCGTCATCAAAGCGATCAGCGTCGCTTTGCCCGGTAGGCCTCGCTGCACGGCGACGCTGTCGATCAGTTTGGCGAAAGCGACCTGCGTCGTACGAAGTGGCCCGCTGGGCTTAGGGTCGCCGCCCTGGCCGGGAAGTCCGACGGGGCAAGCAGCCTGGTTCGTCGTACCGCCACCGAACGGAGCAAGCATCAGCAGGCTTGCGACCCCGATGACCGCCAGCGCGGCCGCACCTTTGGCAGCCCACCCTCGCCCGACGACCGACAGGAGCCCATGACCGAGATCACGCTCGTCGAACATCGCAGTCCTCCGCCGTCACGGTCCCGTACCGCCGGACACGTCGCTGATGACCCACTGACCGTTCTGGTTTGCCAGCGTGATGAGCAGCGGTACGTCGAACCGCTGAGCGTGCTTGCCGGTGACGTCGATAGTGACCTTGACGAAGCGGGTGATGCGGCTCGGAGTGTCGACCGGAGCCTCCGCATTTGCAGGTGGAGCAGTGACCGGAGCTGCGAGAACCGTCGACTTACCGCCATCGCTCTTGAGCGCTTCGTACGTCGGATCTCCCGCGGCGGTGAAGCTCGACGCCACCTCGGAGGTCATGTATTTCGCGCATTTCGCCACGAGTGCGGCGTACGTCTCCGTTGCCGGGTCGCGGGTGTAGAAGGCTCGCGCCCACGCGCTGACGACATCGGTCGCCATAGCTGTCGCCTCGGCTGCCGGTCGTTGAGTCTCGGGCGGCGGAGTGGTGAGGTCCGAGCTCGCGGGAGCGACGGGTTCGTTCGACTGGGTCGACGGCGCAGTCGGGAGCACGACCGAGCGACCAGGTGTCAGCAAGCTGATCGGGGCTCCGTCGTCCTTGTTCTTGCCGCCCAGCAGCCGCGGCAGTCCACCGCCGACACCGAGGATGACCACGATCAGGATGACGACCAGGACCACAATGGCCGCGGGGCTCGTCGGTTCGGCCTGGCGCTGATTGCGTAGCCAGGCCATGCGCTGCACATGATCATCACGACGCCAGTTCTTCTTCGCACGGCGCCGGTCGCGACCGTGGAGATCGTCCAACTCTTCCGGGTAGTCGTAGTCGTTGCTCATCAGCGAGCGCCAGCCCTCAGGGGCATCAGGGCGCGGCTGACCTTCCCGACCGTCCGTTTTCGGCCCGGTCGGGTCAGGTGCGCGATGCCGCGACTGACTGGCGCCTTCCCGGCGGTCGTGCGGCGATTTGGGTTTCCGGGCCATCCGACATCACCTACGCGTCGGCACGTGCACCGTCACGCCGTCCTTGGTGACAGCCGAGTATTCCCGGAACCTCCGCGGCTGTGACGTCGACGCCTTCCGCCGAACTCGTTGTCCCTTCGGCGGCCCTTCGCGCAGGCTCGCGGAGTGCGTGTGTGCACGCGGCTCGTAGCGGACATCATTGGAAGGCACCGGAATGGGCCGCCGCGAATGACGAGCCTTCTGCGCGTCACCACTGGCTCGACGTGCTCCTCCCGACGAGGAGTTGGTCGTCGCTGCGACTCCCGCACTTGTGACCGTGATCGTCGGACGCTTGTCAGCATCCTTCGATTGCGAACGCGCGCGAGCGAGGTTGAGGCCCGAGGTTGTACGGCTGGGTGTGGCTGCGGAAGCGAGTCGACCAGCCGCTCCGCCAGCAGCACCAGCAGCCGCCGCATGCTGACCACCGGGACCGGCCCCGCTCGGGCTTCCAGCCGCTCCATCCATGCGGCGACCACCCATGCCCGAGGTGAGCTCATGCGGCGAACTACCAGCCGAACCCCGCCCCAGAGAACCAACCACAGGAGCCTGCCGATACACCCGAACAGACGAGACCCGTTGAGAAGCAGGCTCCGTCGTCCGGATGCGATCCCGACTCCGCTCCGTAGGTGCCGGCGCTGCACCCCGACTGCTCAGGGCACCCATGACCCGCTTGACCGCACTCATCGCGCCACGACGCGCAAGCCCGCCCAACATGATGCTGCCGGCACCAGGCCGCATCATCGTCGTGAGGCTATCCAGCAAACGCCGCAGCCGGAATCCGACGATCAACACGACAATTGCCAGTCCGGTAACGGGCAGCCAACCCAACGGGCCGGTCAACGTGAACACAGCCGTGACAAGGGTCAGTGCAGTTCCGAAGACAAGCATCGCCAGGAAGGACTGCAGGACAAGGCCTACAAGTGCCTCGAACCAGTTCAATCCCCATTGGCGAGGACGACCGGGGATGATCCAAAGACAAGCGAAGAACACCCCGACGACAAGAAGCAACAGTGCCCCAATGAACGCCATCAGAGCCGTGAAAGCCAAGGCGATGTTCAGGAACCCGAACAGTGTGGCAGCGATCGCGGCAAGCATGACGACGGCTGTACGTCCGAATGGGTTGTCGCCCTTGACCCACTTCACAGTTGGAGCGTCATCGCCGCCCTCGGCAGGAACGATTACCTTGTTGACGTAGTCCTTCCGGGCGTCCGCGCTGACACCGACGTCGAGCATGCCCTTCCCGTAACGCTCGCACGCCGAGATCGATCCGAACTCTGCGATGCACCAAGGCGTCACCGCGAATCCCCGCCAACTCGCGTCGGCCGATTTTCGCAGCAAGGTGTCTCTAGCTGTGCCGGTGAAACCCGGCTCGGGCCACGGAATCGGACTCTGAATCGTTGGCCCTAAGGCATCTGACGATGCGCTCATCACTGCACCTGCCCCGAGCTGACGCGCACCGTCGACTCCGCGCAACCAAGTTGCCGGTGCCACTGCGAAGCTGACGCTCAGCACACCCGCAACGAGAACCCAAACCATTTGGCCAAGGGCGCTGCCTGTGGCCCGACGCTGCGTGTAGGCAGCTACCGCACCGAATGCCAGAGCTGACGGTAACAACCATCCGACGAGTTGCGTGCCTGTAGCACCGATCGTTGTGGCGGTTGCATCGGTGAGTGGCTTGACGTCGGTGAATGAGAACAGCCACCAACCGACAGAGATCGCCGCGCGGGTTATCGCCAGGATGTACATCATGACGATGTAGGCGTACCCGTTGAAGATCATGTTGAAGGTGTCGGTCAGACCCGTGTCGAAATCCAAGCCGTAATTCATCGGGCTGTACTGCTCGAACAGGGTTCGGGTGTCGCCGTGGGTTAGGTCGGGGGTGGGCAGGAGGTCGGCGAAGCCGGTGGGGTTGGTGGGGCCTTGGTTTGGGTCGGCGGCTAGGGCTACCTGGGCTGTGATTATGAAGGAGATCGAGAGGACCGTGGCCGCGGTTCTGAGGCGGCGGGGCCACCTCATGCGACGTGCTCCTTGTTGCCGGTGGGGCGGTCTGGGTCGGGGGTGGGGTCGTCGGGGTGGGCGGGGTACATGGCTTCGTTGTAGGCGGCCTCGTCGGCTTCTTGGTCGTAGACCTCGTCGGGGCCGATCGGGGAGTCGTGGCGGAGGGTGGGGCGGGGGTCCTGGCCGTTGGAATGAGGGTGGCCGGTTTCGAGGGCGTGGTCCTGGCCGTTGGGGGTTGGTGGGTGGCCGTTTTGCTGGGCTACCGGGGTTTCGTCTGCCGGCGAGGGCGTGGGAGCGTAGGTCGGTCCGGGGGCGGGGGGACCTGACTGCGCTTGCTGTGATGCAGATTGGAACGGTGCGCTCGGTTGGGCCGGTGATTGCTGGGCCTGAGGCGCGGGGTGCTGCGGGGCCTTGGGGCGGGACGGGGCGGCGCCGTTCGGTGAGGCAGGTACGCCGTTCTGAGGCGCGGCGAGGGTGCCGTTATAGGACGTGTGGCCGTCCGGGGCGGTGGGAGTGCCTCGGTAGGACGTGGCGTCGCTGGGTACGGCGGGAGCGCCGTAGGACGCGTCACCGTTGGGCGCGGCCGGCCGGCCGCCGTTAGGCGCCGCGGGAGGGCCGGCGTTAGGTGCGGCGGGAGGGCCGGCGTAGGACGGGTTGCCGTTTGAGGTGCCGTTGTGCGATGGGGCGTCCTGGTACGTCGGCGCTTGGGTGTGGGCTTCGGATTGGGCGGTGGCGGTGGCGGCTGGTTCGAAGTGGGGGTCGTCTTCGGCGAAGGGGTCTTCGGGGGCGGCCGCGGGGAGGGCGGGTTGGGTGGGGGTGTTGGCGTGTTCGGATTCGGGGGTGGTGCGGAGGAGGGCTGCTACCTGCTGGCTGGGGATGTCGATCTGGACGGTGGCTACTTCGTCCCAGCGGTCGCGCATGATGCAGTGGCCGTGGCGGATGGATTTGCCGTTGGCGGCGGTGTTGATGCCGCGGACCAGGGTTTGGTACGGCGCGGTCTGCGGGCGGCCCAGGAGCTCGAGGAGCGAGTCGACCTGCTCGCGGGAACGCAGGCTGAAGGCGAAGAGGGTCGTGATCTGCTCGACCAGACCGGGAAGCTTCAAGATCGACGCCGGGTCCTGGGTGTCCAGGACGAGTGAGGCGCCGAGTGCACGGCCGACACGGGCGATGTAGTCCAGGAAGGACGCGCCGTCCGGGGTCTTGGTCAGCAGGTGGACCTCGGGGACGATGACGACCTTCGAGCGGCCGCGGAACTCGCGGCGGCCCGTCGTACGGACCATCCAGGCGAGGCAGCCGCGGAGGCAGGCCATGCCGACGCGTTCGATCGGGGACCAGGACTCGGGCGCCGACTCGGGGGACGGCAGCGTGAGGCCGGGCATCTGCACGACCCAGAGACCTGGGTTCGTGGTGAGGGACGAGAGGCCGGACGGCGGGCCGGCGACGACCGAGCCGAGACCGGTCTCGACCAGGTCGCGCAGGGCGAAGCCCACCGTACGCACGGTCTCCGAGTCGGAAGCGCACAACCGCTGGATGACGCCCCACGAGGACGGATCAGGCGACTGGATCTCGGCGCGGGTCGCGGCCATGACCGGAGCCTCGGCCGCACCACGCAGATGCGGCGGCAGCAGAAGCATCAGCTGCGAAGGCGCCTGCAGCAGCGCATCGTCAACAGGCAGCACGCGCAGCAGGTCTGCAGCGCCGGAGAACTGTGCGGTGATCTCAATGACAGCAGTCGGTACGCCGTACTCAGCGGCGACCGCCGACACACCCGCGGCATCGCCCTTCAGGTCCAGCAACGGGACCCAAGCGCCGGCAAACGCGGAGTCCAGACCGCCCAGCATCGCCGCAGTCGTCTTGCCTCGACCGGACCGGCCCAGGAAGAGCGTCGTCGTCGCGTCACCAAGAGCAGAACCAGCAGCCGCGTCGAACCGCACCAGACCAGGCGTCGACCCGGTCAGATAGCCGATAGCCGGACCGGTCGCGTCACCGATCGACGCACCGCCCCAGAACCAGGATCCGAAGAACGCAGTCGACTCCCGCACATGCCCGAGGTCCGGCACGCGCAACTGGTCACCCGGCAAGGACTCCAGCCACAGGTCGCGCTGCTCGTCAGCACCGGCGGCCACAGTGATGCCACGGTCCGCGTAGTGCGCGATCACCGCGTCTACATAAGCTTCCAGGTCCTCACGCGTGTCCGCGCTGACCAGCAACCGCGGGTGATCCTCGACCAGCGTCAGACCACTGCGGTTGATGTCGCGCTTGACCTCACGCATGACACGCTCGGTCTCCACGATCTCGTCGGCGGTCTCCTCCGCCGTACCCTTCGCGGCCGAACGGCGCTGCTCCTTCGCGCTCTTCCGGGTCTCGTCGACCAGGTGGCGCGCAGTCTTCTTCGTCAGCACCCGGAAACGCACAGACGCCTCGACAGTGACGTCGATTTCCTCACCGTCGTCGTCGATCGCCTTGATCTCCGACAGCGTCCGCAGCCACTCCCCCGCCCCCGGAGTCTCGAGCTCCTCGGGGAAGTCGGTCATGGCCAGGACAGTCGTGTACGCCGCGATCTGCCCACGCGTGTCGTAGATCCGCAGGTGATCGGTGTACGGCACCACGCGCCCCGACGTCAGCCGAGCCAGCGACGCACCCGTGATCAGACCACGCCGCGGCGCCGCGACCGCACCGCGATGCATCTCCCGGCTGATCAGCCAGGAGATCACCTCGGCGGGCGCGGTGTGCGCGCGCCAGACCGTCGAGCCGAGCTGACGAGCGAGCTTGCGCACCCGCTCGTCCAGGTGCGCGAGCTCGCGCGCACTGACCCGCCACGACGTCGTACCAAGAGCGTCGCTGATCGATCCGCGCACCTGCGCGGTCGCCCGCGGGTCACGGTCACTCAGATGTACGCCGAGCGCGACGTACCGCTCAGGCATCCGCATCTCGTCGATCCGGTCGGCCCGGGTCTGCGCCCATGCTTCGTGGTCGCCCAGCCGGTAATGGCCGGCCATCGAGTCGATGTAGTCCTGACCGGTCGAACGGCCCCACACCACCTTCAGGTGGCTGAGCCTGTCGCCGAGGATCGTCGCTGCAGCGCTGACGGCTGCGTCCAGAGCTGCGTCCTGCTCGGACTCGGTGGCGAGGTCCGTGTTGGCCACCGAGATCAGGAACCATGCCTCGGCGCTGCGCTCGGTCACGAGCAGGCCGTCAGCGATGGCAACAAGACGAGGTGGCGGCAGGCCGCGCTCGCGGCCGACCCCCACCAGGTTCAGGAGTTTGTCAGCGATCTTCATTCGCGGCCCTTCCCTGACGACGTCCTGCGACTCACCCGTTGTACGTGATCCGAACCCAGCAGGCGGGCCCGCTGGTTCACGGTGATGTCCGCACCCGCGCGGACCATCGGATCGAGCTCCACCACGACCTCGCGTTCCCACTCCGGCGTCACTCTGGCCTTCGCCAGGTCGGCAACCTTCCGGGTCGCGACGCGCTCACGCCACGGCAGGTACTCCGTCTTGTCGGCGGCCCGCGCGCCGAGACCGATGATCGGGCGATGTGCACGCAACGCGTACCGCACGGCCAGCGCCCACTCGGTCACCCGGCGGCGGCGTTCGTGGAACTTGCCGGGCCGCCAGCCGAACGCGGTGATCACGAACGGCGGAACGACATACAGACTGACCGTGGGCTTCTTCGGCACCCCGATGAACGGGAACAGCAACGCGATCCAGAGCACGATGATCACCGCACCGAAGATGATCATCCGGCGCCGGGCGCCTTCTCCGAGGTCGATGCCGAGCAGGTCGTACTGCCGGGTCTCGATCTCGAAGTGGTGAGTGAGGGTACGGCCGACGCGCATCAATTACCTCCGGACAGCAATCCCCAAAAGCCCTTGAGCACGTTGATGGTCTGGTTGTTGGCGTAGATCAGCCCGCCGACCAGCACCCCGGCCGCGATGTGGCCGAACAGCTCGCCCCACTCGCGCTTGAAGTAGTGGCCGATGGCACGCAACACGAGGATCGCGATGAAGATGTTCCCCGCGATGACCAGGACCCAGTCCTTGAAGTCCGCGCCCGTAGGGACGTTGGGGTCGGCCATGGGCACGGCAAGCTGAACCACGCTCGCAGCCAGTTCGTGCGTCATCATTGCGGTGTCTCCCTTGTTGCCTCGGTCATCCGATGGCCAGTCGCTGGAATCATCCGACGGCAGCCACTTGCCATCGTTGTGCTCCGTCGGTGGCGACAGTACGCCTCAACGTGAGCGTGTACGTCTGGTCCAAGGTGGTGTCCCCCGCCCCGTCCCAGGTGACGGCCGCGGTCGCCCGCCGCTCGTCGTCGTTACCCGTGTAGACCTGCCAATCCTTGAGCGCGCCGAACTTCACCGCACCGTTCAGGCTGCGGATGGTCGAGCCGGGCGCGGTCACTGCCGAGACCTTGTTGTCCGACTCGGCATACGCACCGAAGAACGCCTCCGCGTCCTTCTGCGTCGCCGCGGTCAAGTCGTCGTCCGGTGCCCCTGCCTGGGGCATGTTGTCGGGCAGCGCCGCCCGGATGTCCGGCACGAACGTCGGCGGCCCGCTGGTCACAACGCGCGCCGCGGTCCGCGCGACCGGGACCGACACGCGCTCCCAGATGATCGGTCCGGCCTTCCAGCCCCTGCCCTGCCGCGCGAACGTGTGCACCCGGACCCGGACATCCACCACAGCGGTCAGGCCGTTGGAGTCGGGCGTGACCTCACCCGGATAGGCAACGTCAGCCGTTTGTTTGCCGCGACCGTTCCATCCCGCGCGACTGTCCAGTCCGGCCGCGAGGTCGAGACCGATCTGCGCAGGACGCGCGTCCGGGTTGTCCTCGTCCCACGTCAGGTACGAAACGGCGTACCGCGTCGCGACTGCACGGGACTCGTCGGCCGGGAAGCTGCTCTGCCCGCTGACGACGGTCTCCGGTGTCCGGTTCGGGCTGATCCAGGAGCGGATGCCGCTGATGGCTGCCAGCAGCAGCACGACGACGACGAGGCCGCGGAAGAATCGCCTTGCCCACGTGGAAAACGACGACTCCGGCTCGGTCGACCACGGCGTCTGTCCAGGCTCCAGCACCTCCCGGGCCGGGCCCGGCGCAGCGTGAGCACCGTGGGATCCGTGCGGGGAACGCTGTTTCAAACGTTCGGGTGTGCGGTGCGCCGGGTCCTGATGCGGCACGTCCGGAGGACCTGAAGGACCTGAAGGACGCTGCGCCGGCCGACGGGGCGGCGCCATCACGCCACCGGGCGGAGGCGGTCCCTGTTGCTGAGGAGCGGAGTATTGCGCCGCTACGCCCTGCGCCTGGCGAGGGGTCGGTGACACCGGGCCACCGGGGTGGTCCCACCACTCCGGTGCGGTGCTCTGCGGGCGTCCTTTGCCCGCCTTCTTGGTCCGGCGCTGGTCCGACCAATGCTCACCTTTTGGCGGCAGATTCAATGCAGTTCGCCACCAACTCATCCCTACCCGCCCCTCAGACAGCAGTTACGCGGACAGTAGCCGGGAGGATACGGCAAGCAACCGTCCTCCGGGAGACCTCAGCCCAGGATCCGGATGGTCCATCGCTCCCCGCAGCCATACTGTTACCCCGCTCGCGGGAAGTGTCACCCTCACCGTCACTATTACCGGCCAAGCGTGACACCTTCGGCACCGTCGTCATAGCTCCTTCTCATGACCGTTCAGGTCGACCGGGCAGCGCACACCCTGCCACACGCCGTGGACAGGTTTCGAATATCCGTGCGAACAGCTAGGTACAGAATGCACCAACTGATCACAGATAGTAACCGATCCGGCGATCCGCCTGTGGAAAACTCTCCCGTGGCGAGGGGGTCAAAATCGCCTGTGGACAACCGCTTGCCCAAGACGCTTCCGGGCATAGGGTCGGAGTGAACCTGCTACCCCGTGGAGGACCAGGATGGAAACTCGCCGACTGGGCAGACTCGGACACCAGAGCTCGGTACTGATCTACGGCGCCGCGTCGCTCGGCGGAGTCGACCAGGACCGCGCCGATGCCTCGATCCAGGAAGCTCTGGATGCCGGCATCAACCATTTCGACGTGGCCGCCGACTACGGCGACGCCGAGCTCCGGCTCGGACCGCGGATGCCCGAGATCCGCGACCGCATCTTCCTCGCCACCAAGACCGGCCGCCGGACGGTCGAGGAGGCCTGGAGCGAGATCAACCGTTCACTGGAGCGACTCCAGACAGACCACCTGGATCTGATTCAGATGCACGCCGTCTGCGACATGGAGAACCTCGATCTCGTCACCGGCAAGGGCGGATCGCTGGAAGCGGCGATCCGGGCCAAGGACGAAGGCATGGTCCGGGCGATCGGCATCACCGGCCACACCGAGCAGGCGCCGTCGGTGCACACCGAGGGCCTGCGCCGGTTCGATTTCGACAGCGTGCTCACCCCGTTGAACTACAAGCTGTCGACGGATCCGCAGTACGCCGCTGATTACGCCGGCCTGGTCGAGGCCGTGAAGGCGTCGGACGCAGCGCTGATGACGATCAAGATGATTGCCCGCCGCAACTGGCAGGACGGCGAGCAGAAGGCCTACGACACGTGGTACCGGCCGTTCGACGAGCAGCGCTACATCACCGCCGCCACCGCGTGGCTGCTCAACGGTCACCCGGAGATCACCGGGCTCGCTACTGCGGGTGAGACCCGGCTGCTGCAACAAATGATTGTTGCAGAGCGCGAGCGCGCCGACCTCACCCCCGAGGCGGCCGCGTCGATTCTCGGTGAGGTGCAGGACTACGCGTCACCCTTCGTGGACTCACCCATCTGACGACGTGGCCCAGGTCACATACGAGACTCCGCATTCCGGTCACTGTCGTACGGCGTACGACAGTGACCGGCGTGCGCGGTCCGGGGCCGGGAACAAGTCGAGGGCCGATCGGTGTTGAGCTAGTCGTACTCATCTACTTTCGGAGGTCGTAGTGGCAACGGTCGAGCTGACCCAGGACAACTTCAACGAGGTGGTCGGTGGCGACGGTCTCGTGCTGGTGGATTTCTGGGCCGAGTGGTGTGGCCCGTGCAAGATGTTCGGACCGGTCTATGAGAAGTCGTCCGAGCAGCATGCGGACATCACGTTCGGCAAGGTCGACACCGAGGCTCAGGGCGAGCTGGCGCAGGCCTTCCAGATCTCGTCGATCCCCACGCTGATGGCGGTCCGTGACGGCGTCGTCCTGTACTCGCAGGCCGGTGCGCTGCCGTCGGCGAGCCTGGAGGACCTGATCGGTCAGCTGCGCGCGGTGGACATGGAAGAGGTCAAGGCGCAGATCGCCGCCCACGAGGCGGAGCACGGCAGCGAGCCGCACACGCACTGACCCGTGCACCAACGCTGCATCAAACAGTTCAAACTATCCGGGAGCTCCCAGCGAGCTCCCGGATTTGTTGTGCCACGGCCTTCCGGTCCGGACCGGCGCCGATCTGGCGATTGGTGTCGATCGCGGTCATCAGCCGGGTGCGTTCGTCAGGTCCGAGGCGGCCCCAGCCGTTCCGGACGATCTTCAGCGCGTGGTACTGCTCGTTGCCGGTGAGCGACCTACTGATCGCCTCGTGAAGTACTTCGCTGTCGAGGAGGGACAGGTCGCCCTCCATCAGGCCGAGGGCGAGGACGCGGACGATCGGCGAGCCGGTGAAGAACAGCTCCCTGACCTCGTCCTTGTCGAACTTCTCCACGGCGGACGCGTTCGCGACGCGCTGGACGATCCGGTCGAGGATCTCACCGCGGACAGCCTTCAGCTCGGGCCCGCGCAGCTCGGTGTAGATCGTTGCGTAGGCGTCGAGCTGCTTCTCCATGCCCAGGGCCTGCAGGGTGCCGGCGGTCTTCCGTGCGGTCGCGGCGATCTGCCGGACGAGGTGTACTTCGAACTCCCCGAACTTCAGGCGCCTGATCCGGTCGACGATCGACGGCATGATCACCAGCAGCAGCCCCGCCGCGAGAACGGTGATGAGCGGTCCTTGGCCGACGCCGGTGAACAGCCCGACGAGCCCGGCGACGAGCAACGCGCCGCCGATCACCAGGCAGAGGATCCGCGACGACACATCCACCACCGGCCTGGCCTTCACGGTCCACGCAGGCGCTTCGGGTCGGCTGGAGGGTGCGAAGTGAGCGGGCGGTCCTGGCGGAGCGGACGGCACAGGACGGCCAGGCGGTGATTGGTTCACGTCCGACATCGGGCATGGCCTCCGTACGTCGTTGGCGAGTCCTGGTGATCGTGCCTGTGTCGTCAGCTATCAGCAAGAGGTCAAGCGGGCATCGGCCGTACGACGCATGAGCGTGGACCTGCCTACCTGGTCCGTGAACCCCCACCGTCGGTAGAACGGGATGAGCTCCGGCTGGCAGACGAGTTCGAGACTGCGCACGTCGACGAGCTCGGGATGGTTGACCACGGCATCCAACAAAGCGACGCCCAGGCCGGAGCCGCGGTGGGATTCGTCGACGATCACGTCCAGCACCAGGGCGAGGTGCGTGTAGTCGGTGAGCACGCGCGCAAAGCCGACCAGGCGGTCGGCGAGGGACACCGTGGTGACGATGTCCGAGTGCTCGAGGAGACGTGCGACCTCGGCAGGTGTGCGGTCCGACATCCACCACGCCGTACGCATCAGGTCTGTTAGCTCCGGGATGCGGGACGGCGGCACTTCGGTCTGGATCGTCAGGTCAGCGGGCATCTAGAAGTCGCGTGAGCTGAGGACGCAGAACTCGTTGCCTTCGGGGTCTGCCAGGACGGTCCAGCTCGGACCCTCGGGTTGGCCGACGTCGACGCGGGTGGCGCCCAGTGCCTCCAGGCGGGCGATCTCGGCGTCGCGGTCCTGGCTCGTGTGCGGCGCGAAATCCAGATGCAGCCGGTTCTTCACCGTCTTGCCCTCTGGCACAGGGACGAACACCATGCCTGGGCCGATCCGCTCCCAGGGCATGTCCTGGAAGGAGTCCTGCTCGACCCAGCCAGGGACATTCACACACTCGTCATCGGTCTCGATGATCGTCTTCCAGCCGAACGCCTCGGCCCACCAGGCCGCCTGCTTGCGGACGTCGTGGCAGTCGATCACGACCGTGTACCACCTGAGCACCATGGCAGGAACCCTCGCACAGCCCACCGACAGAAAACAGAAAAGAGCGGGCCCTGGGCAGGAGAAAAACGCCAGGGCCCGCTCTTGGGGCTGACCGGAGCGGCGACGTGGTGGCCGAGGTCGTGCGGGCAGATGAGGTGCTGCCCGAGGAGGGTCACCGAAGAGCTGCTCGAGGAGACGGTCAGCGGACTGGCGGGACCACGTCGTCGGGGTCCCGCCACGTCATCCGCGTCGTCAGCGGAGTGGGTTGAACGGCCGCAGTTCCTCCGGCGCACGGCCGGTGGTGATGGTCTCGGCCAGCAGTTGACCGGTGATCGGGCCGAGGGTGATACCCCACATACCGTGCCCGCCGGCCGCGAAGACCCGCGGCGACGCGGTCGCGCCGATCAGCGGCAGGCCGTCCGGAGTACAGGGTCGCGGACCGACCCACTCGAACGTCCGGGCGTCCAGGTCGGCGTCACGCAGCAGCGGCCGGGCGGCCTCGACGATCGCGTCGATCCGGCGCGGGTCGAGCTTCGCCTCCGGCTTGCGGAACTCCATCATCCCGGCGACGCGGAGCCGGTCGCCCAGCGGCGTGCAGGCAATGCGCTGCGCCGGGAAGTAGACAGGCCCGGCCGGAACGTGCGCCATCGGCACGCTGAAGCTGTACCCACGACCTGCCTGCACCACAGTGCGAACGCCGAACTGCCGCGCCAGGTCACCCAGCCACGCGCCGGTCGCCATCACGACCGCGTCGAACGGGTCGGTCTCGCCGTCGCCGGTGACCAACCGGACGCCGCGGATCTCGTCGACGATGTCCTTCACGACGACACCGCTGATGATCTGCCCACCGCGGGCGATCACCGAGTCGGCCAGCAACTTCACGTACGCACCGGGGTTGATGAACCGCTGTCCGTGCAGCCGGATCGCGGCCCCGATCTCGTCGGACAGCGAGGGCTCGATCGCGCGGGCGTCGTCACCGCTGATCGCCTCGAACTCGATGCCCTGGCCCGCGGCGTGGATGGCCTCGATCTCTTCGAGCAGCACGCTGCGCTCCTCGACGGTGCGGTACGCGGCCAGGAACGATTTGGCCTCGTGCGTCTGGGCCTCGACACCGGCCTTGGCCAGGAAGTCGAACGCGTCCAGCGCCTGGCGGTTGATCGGGACCAGCGACTCCATTGCTGTCTTCCAGCGTCCGGCGGTGCTATTGCGAGCGAAGCGGGTGAGGAACTTGAGGAGCCGCGGGCTCGCGGTCGGTGGGACATACACCGGTGAGGCGGGGCTCAGCACCGCACGGACGCCGTACTTGAGGACCGCAGGTTCCGGGAGCGGGGTGGCCAGGCCGGGTGTCAGCCAGCCTGCATTGCCCCAGGACGCGCCCGCGGCGACACCTTCACGGTCGAGCACGGTCACCTCGACACCGGCCTCCTGGAGGAACCAGGCGGTGGCCAGGCCGACCATGCCCGCGCCGACGACGGCAACGCGGTCAGGAACGATGTGCGGTACTGCGGAACCAGCTGTGGTCATGTATCGATGGTGCGGCCCCCGCCAGCGGCTGTCATGGTGCGATCACACCATTGACGAGACAAACTACTGTGCTGAGAGCACAATAACCTGGTGATCACTGCGCCTGACCTGATTGCCGCCGTCGGCCCCGCCCTCTTCGAGATGGTGGTGACCGGCAAGGGCGACAGCGAGGTCCGTGACGTGTTCCTGGCTGACCCGCAGGAGGCTGCGACAGGTCAGCCAGGTGATCTGGTGCTCGGACTCGGTCTGCGCGACGCAGAGGACGCTGTGGAGCTCGTAGAGCGCTGTGCGGCCAGCAGCGCGTCCGGCGTCGTTCTGCGTACGGCGCTCGCCCACGAGCCGACCGTGCTCACCGCAGCGGAAAAGACCAGGCTCACCCTTGTCGCGCTGCAGCCGAGCGTCACGTGGGCGCATGTGGTGTGGCTGATGCGTGGCGTCATCGACCGCGCCGCCGCGCCGGACTCCCCTGCCGCCGGAGACGCCGGAGTACACCAGGAGCTGTTCGCACTGGCAGATGCGGCCGCAGCGATCGTCGATGCGCCAGTGACCATCGAGGACAACCAGTCGCGGGTACTGGCGTACTCCTCTGGTCAGGACTTCACCGACCCGACCCGTGTGTCCACCATCGTCGGTCGTCGGGTGCCGGCCGAGGTGATTGCGCATTTCCGGGCCCGTGGAATCTTCCGGCGGCTGGCGCGGTCCAGCGAGCCGTTCCTGGTGCCGGACGGTCCGAATGGCATCCGCCCGCGTCTCGTCGTACCGGTCCGGGCTGGTGGTGAGTGGCTGGGGTCTATCTGGGCTGTTGTCGACGGTCCGGTGAGTGATGCGGTCACTGCGGAGCTCAGCAACGCCGCATCCGTGTTGGCGTTGCACCTGTTGCGGTTGCGCGCTCAGGCCGACGTGGCGCGGCGGAGTGCGATCGATCGGCTGCGGACGATCCTGCGGCAGTTCTCACCGGACAGTCCGGTCGACGTACGGCTCCCGCGGCAGCCGTGGCGGGTGGTGGCGCTCGGCTCGCCGGACGGGTACGACGTACCGCAGCAGCTGGACCTGTGGGAGTCGACCGGGCGTCGGCACGGGTGGAGCGAGCCGCAGCTGGCTGATCTGGACGGGACGGTGCTGGCCGTTGTCACGGACACGGACGGGCCAGGGTCGTGGAACTGGTTGCAGAAGCTCGTGCAGGAGCAGGCGCCGGGCACGTACGCGGCTGCCGGTGGTCCGGCGCGCGGTCCTGCCGATCTGCCGAGCTCACGGGCCGAGGCGGTCGAGTTGCTCGGTCTCGTACGGCGGGGTGTCGCGCCCGGGCCGGCGTTGCGGGTCGAAGAGGCGTGGCACGTGCTGACTGTTCACCGAGCGGTGACGTCGCTTGATACCACCAAGCTGGATGGTCCGCTCGCGACGTTGCTGCGGCACGACATCGACCATGACACGGGATACGTGGAAACGTTACAGGCGTGGCTTGATTATCCGGGGCAGCCGCAGCGGGCGGCGCGGGAGTTGCACCTGCATACGAACACGTTGCGGCATCGGATGAAGCGGATCGGGGAAATCGCGGAGCTGGATCTCTCGGATCCGCGCGAGCGGCTGGCGTTGCAGCTGCAGATCGCCGCCGTACGCACCGAGCACTGAGCCGACACTGAGATGTACGCCACAGGCCCGTGTAACAAGGCTTCATATTCCGGCAACTGTTGGGCAACATCCGGCTGACAGAGTCTTCCTTGTCAGCCGGTCCGGCCTTTCACCAGGAGGCCGGAACGGCTCGGGTCCGAGCTTTTCACCAGGAAGCTCGGGCCGTACGCAGGCCCGGCGATTGTCTGAGCGATCGCCGGGCCTGCGGTATTTCTCCTACCGTTGCCTAGGACAACCGGTTGACGATGGTGCGGTAGACGCCGGGGAGTGCGGCGGCGGCCGGGACGATGCGTGGGGCGAGCAGCGGGCGGCTGCGGGCCCAGAGCAACGATGCGGTCAGCAGGCGGCACTCCCAGGAGACGCGACGCCAGGCTGCTTCGTAGTCCTGCGGGCGGTTGGCGCGGATGCAGTCGACAAGCTCTGCGGAGGTGCGCAGGGCGACGGCGATGCCTTCACCGGTCAGCGCGTCGACGTACCCGGCGGCGTCACCTACCAGCAGGACATGGCCGGCCGTGCGCGCGTGCACACGCTGGCGGAGCGGACCGGCGCCCATCACCGCACTCGCCGCCTCGGCTCCCCGCAGGCGGCGCTCGAGCGCGGGAAAGGCGTCGAGATGCGAGTCGAAGGTGCCACGCGCGGAAGTGAGGATCGCGACGCCGACCAGGTCGTCGGCGACCGGCGTCACGTAGGCCTCACCGAGACGAGACCAGTAGACCTCGACAAGATCAGTCCAGGGAGCCACGGCGAAGTGCTGCCGAAGCCCACGACGTACCTCATCAGACTTTCCATCAGAGAGATCTAGTTGGCGGCGGATTGGGGAGTGGAGGCCGTCGGCGGCGGCTAGGTAGTGGGCGGTGTGGTTGGCGGCGGTTACCGAGGTGGTGTTTTGGGTGATGGGGCCGACTCGGTCGTGGATGACGGGGACGTTCAGTTCGGCTAGTCGCTTCAGGAGGGCTGACTGGAGGGTGGTGCGGCGTACTCCGAGACCGGGTCCGGCGGTGAAGCGGGCGTCTACCTGGTGGGTGGCGTCTACGTAGCGGATTCCGTGGAACGGGCGGCCGGAAAGTTCCACGCCCAGGCGGGTCAGGTATTCGACGGCGCTGTGGGCGATCCCCTCGCCGCACGCTTTGTCGATAGGGCCGGAGCGCGGCTCGACAACGACTACCGACAGGCCGGCCAGGGCAGCCCGGATCGCAGTAGCCGCCCCGGCCGGACCCGCGCCCGCAACGAGTAGGTCGATCACTTGACCAGCGCGGAGTTGAGTGCGGTCTCCTCGGTGCGAATGCGGACGGCGAGCAGCGGGATGTTCAACACAGTGAAGACCAGTGCTGTGATCCACGCGGTGTGGACCAGCGGCAGCGCGATCCCCTCCGCGACCACCGCCACATAGTTGGGATGCCGGATCCACCGATACGGGCCGCCGGCAACCAACCGCAGCCCCGGTACGACGATCACGCGCGTGTTCCACTGGTGTCCGAGGACCGAGATGCACCACCACCGCAACCCCTGCGCGAGCACCACCACGACCAGCATCGTCCACCCCAGCCACGGGATGAACGGCCGGTGCAACGCCTCCACCATGCACGCGGCCAGCAGTCCGGTGTGCAGCACCACCATGAACGGATAGTGCCCGCGCCCGGACTCCACCCCGCCCCGAGCGAAGCTCCACTTCGCGTTCCGCAGCGACACCACGAGCTCGGCCACGCGCTCGCACGCAACCAGGATCACCAGGCCCAGATACCAGCCGTACATCACCACTCCATCAGCACGAGCTCGGAACAGAAACCAGGTCCCATCGCCAGCAGCACGCCCGGACCCTCAGGAGAAGGATCCAGCTTGAGCGTGTCACCGAGCACGTGCAGCACCGAGGACGACGACAAGTTGCCGACCGCATCCAGCGAGGTCCAGGTCAGATCCAGCGCTCCCGGTCGCAGCTCCAGCGTCTCGGACACCGCATCCAGCACCTTCGGTCCACCCGGGTGACTCACCCACGTACCGATCTCCGGCACGGTCAGCCCGTGATCCTCGAGGAACCCCCGGACGTCACCGCCCAGATACTTGCGCACCACCTCAGGCACGTCCGCCCCGAGCACGATCCGGAATCCGCCCGACCCGATGTCCCACCCCATCACCCGCTCCGAGTCCGGGTACAGCCGCGACCGCGTCGCCACCACCGAAGGCCCGGACGCGAGCGGATGCTCCGACCCCGTCAGTACCACCGCAGCCGCGCCGTCCCCGAACAACGCTCCACCCACCAGGTTCGGCAACGAGGCGTCGTCCCGCTGCAATGTCAACGAGCACAGCTCCACCGACAGCAGTACGGCGACCTGCGTCGGCCAGGCCGTCAGGTAATCGTGCAGCCGCGCAATCCCCGCTGCTCCCCCGACGCACCCGAGCCCGAACAACGGCAGCCGCTTCACGTCCTCCCGCAGCCCGAGCCGCATCGCCACCCGCGCATCGATCGACGGAGCCGCCACCCCGGTGACCGTCGTGAACATCAGTACGTCGACGTCGTCCAGCGCCAGCCCCGCGTCCTTCACCGCCCCCGCGACCGCCTCCGCGCCGAGCTCGACAGCCGTCGCGATCCACTCGTCGTTCGCCTCACCGAAGTCCTTCAAAGCGGCGTACCGCTCCAGCGGCAACGCGAGATGCCGATAGGACACCCCCGCATTCGCGTGCAGCCGTCGCAGCAGCGCAGAACTCCGGCCGTCCGGCAGACAGATCGAGGCGAACGCCTCCGTCAGCGAAGACTGCGGATAGCGGTACGGCGGGAGCGCGGGCCGGACCGCTGCGATCCGCGTCATCGTGGCATCGTTACGTCGGTGAAGACCGTCAAAGGTCTGGCTCTTGCCTGCCACCCCGGGCCCACTGTCGCCGTGACCGCTCTGGTCACGGCTGTCGCCTGGTCGGCCGGGCGAAGTCCGGCCGGGTGTCTCCTCGTCGCAGCAACGATCCTCACCGGCCACCTCTCGATCGGCTGGAGCAATGACGCGATTGATGCCGCCCGCGACACCATTGTGAACCGCCGGGACAAGCCCGTGGTGCGCGGACTGGTGAGTCGCCGGACGCTCGCGATCGGCGCCGGCATCATGTTGGTCGTCACGATTCCGGTCTCCCTTGCCAACGGACTGGCGGCCGGCCTGGTTCATCTGCTCTTCGTCGCCTGCGCCTGGGCGTACAACCTGGGCCTCAAGTCGACCGTGATCTCCTGGCTCCCGTATGCCGTCGCGTTCGGCGCGCTGCCCTCGTTCGTGACGCTCGGTACCGCACAGGTCTGGGCGCCGTGGTGGGCCACCGCCGCGGGCGCTCTTCTGGGGATCGGTGCCCATTTGGCAAACGTCGTACCCGATCTGGCCGACGACCTCGCGACCGGCGTACGGGGGTGGCCACAGCGGCTCGGGTCCTACGCCCGCCTGCTCGCTCCGCTCCCGCTCGCACTCGCGACCGGGCTCTTGGTGATCGCGCCCGCCGGGGCGATCGGCATCGTCGGCTGGATCGCGCTCGTCGTCGTCGCGGCACTGCTCGTCACGATCCTGCTCTGGCGCAACGCGCCGTTCCTGGTCACGATCGCCATCGCCGCGGTCAGCATCATCACGCTGGTGTTGCGCGGTGACGCACTGATCTAGCCGGCGCCTGCGGATCGAGCACGGCGTCCGGCTTCAGCGGCGCGTTGCTGCCGAGGATCGCTGCCGTCAGCGCCTCGGCCGGCTCCTTCGCGGCCCGCGGGTTCGTGATCAGCACCAGGTCGATCGAAGGCAACTCCGGCAGGCCCGCGCTCGGCGGCGGCTCGACCAGGTCCGCGGGCATCAGCGACCGCGCGAAGATCGCGATCCCCAGCCCGGCCCGGACAGCCGCGAGTACGCCGTTGACGCCGCGCACGATGCACGTGATCCGGCAGGTGCGGCCGGCCTGTTCGAGCGACTGCACGCCGAGCGACCGGCTCAGCGACGGCGCCTGGTACGCGACCAGCGGCACCGGTCCGTCGGGCGCGATCCGGGTCCCCGCGATACCGGCCCAGACGAGCGGATCACGTCGTACCAGCCGGCCGTTGGGCTCGTAGCCGCCGCCGGCGCCGTGCTTCACGTAGGCGAGGTCGAGGTGGCCGGACTCGACCCGGCGGAGCAGGTTCGGGCTCTGGGCAACGGTCAGCTCGAGGTCGATCCGCGGGTACAGCTGACGGAAGTCGCGCAGGATCTTCGGCAGCGGAGTGAGCGCGAGGTCGTCGGTCACGCCGAACCGCAGCCGGCCGCGGAGTTCGGAGCCGGTGAAGTACCCGGCGGCCTCTTCGTGCGCGGCCAGGATGGTCCGGGCGAATCCGGCCATCGCCTCGCCGTCCGCGGTCAGGGTGACAGTGCGGGTGTCACGGACGAAGAGCGGTCGCCCGACGGCCACCTCGAGTTTGCGGACATGTTGGCTCACCGTGGGCTGCCGGATGCCCAGCCGCTCGGCGGCCTGCGTGAAGCTGAGCGACTGCGCCACCGCCAGGAACGTGCGCAGCTGGTCCGGGTCGTACATCGATTCACCCCTTCATTACGTGACGCTATAAGACTAATAGGAGTAATTCGCTGGGGGAATCCAGTACCTAACCGTGAGGATGGAGGTGTCCTCCCCTGACCAGTCCACACGCGTAGGGATCGCTCTTGACCACCCGGGCCACCTCCGGTTCTGTCCCGTCCACCGATTTCCACCTCCACCGCACCACCGACCGCACCGAGTTCCGGGAGTCGCAGCGCCGCCCGGGCTTCAAGGACACCTTCAGCGCGCTGCGGGTCCGCAACTTCCGTCTCCTGGTCAGCGGACTGCTGGTCGTCTCGACCGGCGGCTGGATCCAGCGCATCGCGCAGGACTGGCTGGTGCTCACACTCACCGGCAGCGCGACCGCGGTCGGCATCACGACCGCGCTGCAGTTCACCCCCACCCTCCTGCTCGGCCTGTACGGCGGCGTCATCGCGGATCGCTTCCCGAAGCGGAAGGTCCTGCTCGCCACCCAGACCACCTTCGGAACCTGTGCCGCCGTCCTCGCGACGGTCGCGTTCACCGGCCACGTCCAGGTCTGGCACGTCTACACGATGGCGTTCGTCCTGGGTCTCGCGACCGCGGTCGACAACCCGACCCGCCAGTCGTTCGTCACCGAGATCGTCCCCCGCGACACGGTGCGGAACGCGATCAGCATGGTGTCGTCGACGTTCCAGCTCGGCAGCATGGTCGGCCCGGCGCTCGGCGGCGTACTGCTCGGCGTCCTCGGTACGCCGTGGGCGTTCGCGATCAACGCCTGCACGTTCTTCGCCTCGATCAGCGCGCTGCTGCGGATGCGGGAGAGCGAGATGCCCGGATACCACGCGGCCCGCAAGGCGAGCGCGGGGATCCGGATCCGGGACGGCCTGCGCGACGGCGTGCTGTATGCGTTCCACGAGCCGGCCGTGCGGTGGGCGATCGCGCTCGTCGGGATCTACGGCATGTTCACGATCAGCCTGGCGGTCACGCTGACCGCCTTCGCCGACCGGGTCTTCCAGATCGGCGCTTCGGGGTACGGCATCCTGAACTCGGTCGTCGCGTTCGGCGCACTGGCGGGTGCGCTGCTGTCGGCCCGCCGTGTGCGGCCGACCCGGCTGCGCAACCTGATCGGTATCGCGTGCCTGCTGACGATCACCGAAGTACTCGCCGCGATCCAACCGTCGCTGTGGACCTTCATCCCGGTCCTCGCGTCGATGGGTATGGCGACCCTGATGTTCCTGACCGCGGCCCAGTCGATGGTCCAGTTGACCACTCCGGACGGCCTGCGCGGCCGGGTCTCCGGGATCTACAACCTGGTCTTCATCGGGGGCGGCGCGATCGGCGGGCCGACGGTCGGGTTCCTCGCACAGCACTTCGGGGCGCGGTCGGCGCTGCTGCTCGCCGGGCTGATCCCGGCGGTGGCGACGATCGCGATCGGCCTGCGGCTGCGGCGGGACGGCCAGTTCCGGCTGGTCCTCGTCCGGACCAGGTCCCCGTGGCACCAGGTCCCGCTCCGGCTCAACCTGCAGCAGGCGGAGATCATGCTCGCTGCCCCGGCGGCGACCACTCCCATCACCCGTACGTCGCGCCCGTTCGTCCTGGGCCGTCGTCAGCACGCGCGGATGGACTCGCACCTGCGTCCGAGCCGCGCACGTCGCCGCCCGCAACACCACACATAGCACCCGGGGCAGGTCCGAGCTGCTGCCTTCCACTCGGATCGGACCTGCCCCGGGCATCTACTCACGGCGTGGTGATGACGCCGACAGGCGGGACCTGGACGGTGCGGTGGTGCTTGCTGCCGCCCAGGATCACCTTGCGTAGGGCAACGTTGTTCTTCGTGTTCGACTCGTACAGGCGGTTCTCCGGGTTGGCGCTCACCTGGACGTAGTACGTGCCGTTGGCAAGGTTCGTGATGTCGAAGGATTGCCCGGGCAACGACTGCTCGTAGGTGTCGCCGTTGCCGACGTCAAGGACCTCACGCACCGACAGCGAGCCGTGGTCGCCGCAGGCGGTGTGCAGATCGGTGTTGTACGGGTGCCAGTTCGCGTTCTTGACCGTGTAGTCGATGGCATCCGTCGCGGCCAGGCAGAACGCCTCCTTTTGGCTCCGGACCACCTCGGTCTGCTTGGAGTTCAGCAGGCTGTAGCGGGCGAAGTCGGTGAAGTGCCAGTGGTTGTGTCCGGGCCGGCCGTCCCACTCGAGCGTCCCGGTGTTCTGGTAGCCGACCTCCTTGCCGTGCGTGTCGTAGAAGTACTGGTACGCGTCCATCAGGTCCTTGCCCTGCTGCCGGAACCCGTCCAGCACCAGCGGCGACGGACCCGCGTTCCACACGGTCGCCGAGAACTGCAGGAAGTCCTTGGCCGCGTCCGGCGTACCCTCGTCGCCCGGCGCGACGACGATCCCCCAGGCCGGGACCGGCCGCAGGTCTGGCTTCGGGCCCTTCGGCACGCTCGCCTTCCCGGTCGGACGGGCCGTGTGAGGCTTCAGCGCCACCGAGCTCGCTGCCGCCTTCTTACCTCCGAAGCAACCGCGCACGCACGTGTCGCCCTTCTGGATCGTCACGTTCAGGCTCACCGATGCGTCCGCCGCCGGGATCTTGAAGAAGTCCCGATACCCCTTGCTGACCGTGACCGTTGCCTTGTACTTGCCGTTGGCAAGCTGTACCGGATCGTCACCGCCGTACGTCCGCGAAGACCATCCCGTCTGCAGACCCCAGACCGCACCTTGCGTGAACGGGTTCGCCGTACAGCCGTCCGGGTACGGCGAGGTCGCGGGCGCGTCCGGCCGGGTCCGTGACCCCTCGCCGTTCAGGCACAGCGATTGGTCCTTGTCGAGCACCTTCTTGCCCGAGGCATCGGTGAGCGTGATGTGCAGGAACTTCCCCAGCCCGGAGAAGTCCGTGACAAGACCCTTCGGCAACTGCCGGGTCGCCTTGCCGTTGACGTACTGCATCGCGACCACCGGCGAGCTGTACGACGCGCGCGTCGTCCGCACCTCGATCGGTGCGTTGCCGGCCACCACATGCGTACCGAGGTCGAGGTCGACGCCGTAGTTCTCGACACCCGGCCGGCGTCCTCACGAAGCCGGCCTGTTGCTGGTACGACGACCCGGCCGCGGAGCGAAGTTGATCAAGGTTCCATGGCAGTCGTGTCACAGGAAGTCACCGGCGCCGAATACTTGACTGGGTAAATTAACCCGACCTAGGCTCGGCCGCGTCCGCTCACTCCTCCCCCGGAGGAACATCGCATGTCCTTGAGACGCCCCACTCTGACCGTGCTGGCTGCCATCGCCCTGGTGTCGACGGCAGCCGCAACCGCCCCCGCCGATGCCGCCCCGGAACACAAGCCCAGCTATCCGCAGGTCGCCGCCACGCCGTACATGGGCTGGAGCAGCTGGAGCCTGCAGTCGACCAACTACCCGGGCGTCAACCCCGACGGCCCCGGCAGCTTCATCAGCGAGAAGAACATCCTCACCCAGGCGAAGGCCCTGGCCACCAAGCTCAAGCCGTACGGCTACGAGTACATCAACGTCGACGCCGGCTGGCAGGACGGCGGCGACGAGTACGGCCGCCCGGTCGCGATGGCGAAGCGGTTCCCGCGCGGGATGAAGGCGGTCGGCGACGACATCCACAAGCTCGGCCTGAAGTTCGGCATCTACACCACCGTCGGCCTGGGCACGGATGTCTATCGAGACGGCAACACGCCGATCTACGACGCGCCCGGCTGCTTCACGCGCGACATCGTCTACCCCGACCTGCGCAAGACCAACGGCTGGGACGCGGCGTACAAGATCAACTACGACAGCCCGTGCGCGCAGAAGTACGCCGACTCGATCGCCAAGCTGTTCGCGTCCTGGGGTGTCGACTTCATCAAGATGGACGGCGTCGGCCCGGGCTCCTGGAAGGGCGCGCCGGACGATCCGAACCACAACAACACCGCGGATATCGAGGCCTGGTGGCGCGCCGTACAGAACGCCGGCCGGCCGATGCAGTACACGCTGTCCTGGTCGCTCAGCCATCGGTACGCCGACGTGTGGAAGCAGAACTCGAACGGCTGGCGGATCGACACCGACGTCGAGTGCTACTGCGACACGATCGTCAAATGGGACAGCTCGGTGAAGGCACGCTGGTGGGACCTCCCGCAGTGGATCGACGACGCCGGACCGGGCCACTGGAACAACCTCGACGCCCTCAACGTCGGTGTCGGCGCGATGGACGGGCTGACCGACGCCGAACGACAGAGCTACATGACGTTCTGGGCGATCAACTCGGCGCCGCTGTTCGCCGGTGACGACCTGACCAAGCTGGACGCGTACGGCCTGAAGCTCCTCACGAACCGCGAGGTCATCGCGATCGACCAGTCCGGTAACCCTGCGCGTCCGCTGGACCAGGACCAGCTGCAGCAGGTCTGGTACGCGCACAACAAGGACGGCAGTACGACGGTCGCGCTGTTCAACCTGGCCGACTCCCCCGCCACGGTGACCGGTAACTTCGACCAGCTCGGTATCGACGGGAACGCGACTGTCCGCGATATCTGGGCGAACCAGAACACGCGCAAGGTCAGCGGAGCGGTCAGCGCTCAGCTGCCGGCGCACGGGTCGAAGCTGTACAAGATCAGTCCGAGTCACGTTCCGGTTGCCACGCCCGCCGATCTGACGGCGACCGACGTCAGCCGTACGACGACCACGCTGACGTGGCGGCCGGCCGCGGGCGCGACGTCGTACAAGGTGTTTGCCAATGGCAAGCAGGTGGCGACCTCGTCGGGCACCAGCGCAGTGGTCAGCGGTTTGTTGCCGCAGACGCAGTACTCGTTCACCGTGCGAGGTGTCAGGAGCGGGAACACGTCTGGAGCTAGTGCGCCGGTGACGATGGTGACCTCTGCCGGACCCGCGCGGTACGAGGCCGAGGCGTCGAGCAGCACGTTGACCGGGGACGCGAGTGTCTCCGGGTGCAGCCTGTGTTCGGGTGGCTCGAAGATCGGCAACATCGGCTACGGGTCGACGGTGACGCTCAACAACATCGCCGTGCCGACGACCGGGACGTACCTGGTCAAGATCGCCTACACCGATGGCGACACCAGCCGGCAGAGCATGCTGACGGTCAACGGCACCGACAGCTACTGGGTCAACTACAGCGGCCTCGGCGACAACGACTGGGGTACGCCGCAGGTCACGTACCTCCCGATGAAGCTGACGGCCGGGGCGAACGCGATCAAGGTCAGCAACCCGAACGGCTACATCGCCGACATCGACTGGATCACCGTCTGATCCGGTCCATCGGACCGCGGGGCCGGCACCACCAGGGCCGGCCCCGCGCTTTACTGGATCAATGAGCGCCTATCCCGAACCCCTGATCCCGCCCGGCGGCACCGCACCGGTCCCGCGGCGGATCCGCGCGATGCTCGACGACCGCGTCGTCCTCGACACGATGGACGCGATCTACCTGTGGGAGTTCCCGCCGTACCCGCAGTACTACCTCCCGCTCGGGGACGTGGCCGACGGCGTACTGACCGACACCGGCGAGACGAAGACGTTCGGGCACGGTGTCGCCCGCGTGCACAACGCCGGATCAGGCCACGCCTGGGTGTACGACGACGGCGTCGCAAAGGACCGCGTCCGGTTCCAATGGGACGCGCTGGACCGCTGGTTCGAGGAAGACGAGGAAGTCTTCGTCCACCCCCGCAACCCGTACTCGCGGGTGGACGCGATCAACTCCACCCGCCGGGTCGAGGTGGCCGTGGACGGCATCACGCTCGCCGACTCGAGCTCCACGGTCATCGTCTTCGAGACCGGGCTGCCGCCGCGCTACTACTTCCCGAAGACGTCGGTCCACCTGGAGCACCTCACCCCGTCCGAGACCGTCACCGCGTGCCCGTACAAGGGCCGCACCTCGGAGTACTGGTCGGTCCCGTCGGTCGCCGACGTCGCCTGGTCCTACGACTTCCCAACAGCACCCCTGCTGCCGGTCGCCGGCCACGTCGCCTTCTTCAACGAGAACGTCGACATCACCATCGACGGCGTACCCCAAGAACGCCCGATCACCCCGTTCTCGAACCCAGCTGCCCGGCCGGCCGACGGAGCCGTTCGGTGATCAGATGCCTGCGGTGGTGGCGCCGTCCATCGTGATGATCGAGGCGGTGACGTAGCCAGCCAGTGGGGAGGCGAGGAAGACGGCGACGTTCGCGACCTCTTCGGGTTCGCCGAAGCGGCCCATCGGTACGTCGCGGACCATCTCGGCGAGAAGCTCGTCCTTCGGCTTGCCGGTCGCGCGGACCGCGGCCTCGAGCCCCTCGTCGACGCGGTTGGTGCGGGTCGTACCCGGGTTGATCACGTTCACCCGCACGCCGCTGCCGGCGTACGCCTTCGCATAGCCGACCGACGCCAGCATCAGCGCAGCGTTGGCCGCGCCACCGCCGATGTGCAGCGGGTTCGCGGCGCGGCCGCCCTGGCCGACGACGTTCACGACCGCGCCGCTACCGCGCTCCGCCATCCCGCGGATGACGGCCTCGGTCGCGTGCATGTACGTGAAGTACTTCGCCTCCATCGCCGCATGCAGCGCCTTGCTGTCCAGCTCGTCCACCGGAGTACGCCGGGCCGCACCCGCGCAGTTGATCAGGATGTCCGGTACACCGATCCGCTCGAAGACAGCCTTCGTCGCGTCGGGATCGGTGAGGTCGACCGCTTCCACTCCGAAGGTGATATCCGGCAACTGCTCCTGGGCCTTGGCGAGATTGGCGGGATCACGGGAGATGCCGATCACCGTCACGCCTTCACGGGCGAGCGCCTCGACACAGGCAAGCCCGATGCCCTTGCTGGCCCCGGTGACGACAGCAGTCTTCCCGGTCAGTTGCAGATCCACGTGACTCCTCAGAGGTTGGCGTCGTACTCGGTGCGGGCTGCGGCGATCTCGTCCATGTGGGCGTAGGCCCAGGTGCGCATCGTCGCGACGGCCGCGGCCAGGCTCAGGCCGAGCGGCGTCAGCGTATAGGTCACCGTCACCGGAACAGTAGGAACAACCTCACGCCGTACGACGCCGTCGCGCTCGAGGTGGCGGAGCGTCTGCGTGAGCATCTTCTGGGTGATGCCCTCGATGATCGACTTGAGCTGCCCGGAGCGCAGCGTGCCGCCCTTCTCGAGCGTGCTGATGACGAGCATCGTCCAGGTGTCGCCGATCCGGCCCAGCACCTGACGTGTCGGGCAGGCCCCTTTGGTGGCGTCCCATTTGCCTCTGACCTGGTCGGTATCCATTTGGTGCCTATGGCAGTAGTAAGTGCTGTCTTCCGGCCCGCCACGACCCGCTCGTAGCGTCGTTGCCGAGTCTAGTTGAAGGAGCGGAACGGCAATGAGGGCAGTGGTTGCGGTGGACACCGGAAAGGTCGGGCTCGCCGACGTCGACGAGGTCCGGCCGGGCGAAGGCGAGCTGGTGATCGAGGTCGCGGCATTCTCCATCAATCGCGGCGAGACCTTCCAGTTGGAGCGCCCGAGGGAGGGTTGGCGGCCCGGCAAGGACATTGCGGGCCGGGTTCTGGAGGCGGCTGAGGACGGTCCGCCTGTCGGCAGTCGGGTGGTCGCACATCTGCCGCACTCCGGGTGGGCCGAGCGGGTGACCGCACCGGCCACGCAGGTCGCAGTACTGCCGGACGCCATCTCGTTCGAGCAGGCCGCCGCGCTGCCGCTCGCGGGGCTGACGGCGCTGCGGTTGTTGCGTACGGCGGGCAGCGTGATCGGGCGACGGATCCTGCTGACCGGCGCATCCGGCGGGGTCGGGCACTACTTCACCGAACTCGCGGCCAACGCCGGCGCGGCCGTCACCGCGGTCGTCTCCTCCCCGGCCCGCGGCGCGCGTCTGCTCGAACTCGGCGCCGAGACCCTCGTGTACGACGTCGCCGACGCGCGTGGTCCGTTCGACCTCGTGCTCGAGTCCGTCGGTGGTGAGAGCCTGCCGGTCGCGTTGTCGAAGCTGGTCCCCGGTGGTGACCTGATCTGGTTCGGTGAGGCCAGCCGGCAACCGGTCACCCTCGACTTCTTCGACTTCTTCACCGCCCCGGAGGCCGCGCGCATCCGGCACTTCCACTACGTCCACGGCGCCGACGACCAGGACCTGGCCACGCTCGTCCGGCTGGTTTCCTCGGGCCGGCTCCATCCGGAGCTCGGCCGCGTCGAGGACTGGTCCCGGACCGACGCCGTACTCGACGACCTTCGTCATCGCCGCATCCGCGGCAACGCCGTACTCACTCTGCACAAGGAGGCAACACCAATGGATCCGAAGACCGTCGTGACCCGGTACGTCGAAGCGGTGGCGGCGGGTGACCGGGCGACCATGCACGCCAGCTTCGCCCCGGACGTCGTCTGGACCTACCCGGGCGACCTTCCGTTGTCCGGTGACTGGAAGGGCAGGGATCTGGTCATGGACGAGTTCCTGGGTGCGGTGGCCGGCAAGCTCTTCGCGCCGGATACACCAGTTGCCATCGCACTCACGAACGTCATCGCCGACGGCGAGCAGGTGTTCGCCGAGTGGACTGCGCAGGCGACCGCCCGGGCCGGTGGCGCGTATGCCAACAAATGTGGAGCGGTCTTCACTGTTCGGGACGGTGTGATCGTCGCGGTCCGGGAGTACACCGACACCGATCACGCGCGCCGGGTGCTGTTCCCGGACGAATCGATGCTCTGAGCAAATATTGCCGCTGGTGCGGGCTTGAACGGGTCAGTACAGTGGGTAACCAGATCGACACTCTTTGTTTCGACGCCTGATGCCCGAGCAGTTGCCCTGAGCACCGACGCCGGAGGACCACCCGTGCCGACCTCTTCACCTCCCAAGCTCTGGAAGACCATCCTTCACCACGATCTCCCTGCATCGTTGGTCGTCTTCCTTATCGCAGTACCCCTCTCCCTCGGGATCGCCGCCGCATCCGGCGCACCGCTGATCGCCGGCCTGGTGGCCGCTGTGGTCGGCGGCGTGGTCGCCGGTGCGCTCGGCGGATCCCCCTTGCAGGTCAGCGGTCCGGCCGCCGGGCTGACCGTGGTCGTCGCCGGCCTCGTTACCCAGTTCGGCTGGGCCGCGACCGCTGCCGTCACCTGCGCCGCCGGTGTCCTGCAGATCCTGCTGGGCGTCACCCGCATCGGGCGGCTGGCGCTCTCACTGTCTCCCGCCGTCGTGCACGGCATGCTTGCCGGGATCGGCGTGACGATCGCCGTCCAGCAACTGCATGTCGTGCTCGGCGGCAAGGCTCAGAGCTCGCTGATCGACAACGTGATCGCGCTGCCCGCGCAACTGATCACGCATCACGGTCATTCCGTTGTCGTCGGCATCTTGACGGTCGCGGTCGTGCTCGCCTGGCCCAGAATCCCCAAAATAAAGGTGATTCCGGCACCGCTCGTCGCCGTGGTTGCGGTGACTGCGCTGGCCGCGGTGTGGATGCCCGACGTGACACGGGTCGACCTGCCGGACCATCCGCTGCAGAGTCTGATCCTGCCGACGATGCCCGAAGGCGCGCCGATCGAGATCGTGACCGCCGTGCTGACCGTTGCGCTGGTCGCCAGCGTCGAGTCGTTGCTGTCGGCCGTTGCCGTTGACAAGCTTCATCGCGGCAACCGGAGCAACCTCGATCGCGAGCTGATCGGCCAGGGCGCAGCAAATGCGCTGTCCGGCGCCCTCGGCGGTATGCCGGTCACCGGCGTGATCGTCCGCTCGTCCACGAACGTCGCCGCCGGCGCGCGGACGCGGGCGTCCGCGATCATGCACGGCCTGTGGATCGCGGCGTTCGTGCTCGCCGCCGGCGCGATGCTCGAGCTGATCCCGATGGCCGCACTGGCCGGCGTACTGCTTGTCACCGGGTTGCGATTGGTGCAGCTCGCTCACATCCGCACGTTGCGCAGGCACGACGAGTTGCTCGTGTACGTCGTGACGGCGGTCGGCGTCGCCGCACTCGGACTCGCGGAAGGCGTACTGCTCGGCCTGGTGCTCGCGGTCGTGCGCGTGCTGTACCGGCTTGCCCGCGCGACCGTCACCGCAACCGAGTCCGACGGCGTGTGGACCGTCCGGATCCGCGGCACGCTGGTGTTCCTGGGGGTCGCGTCACTCGTGCGGACGCTGCGGTCGATCCCGGCCGGTGCGACGGTTCGGGTCGAGCTCACCGTGGATCATCTCGACCACGCAGCGTACGAGGCGATCGAGGACTGGCGGCGGGGGCACATCGCCCGCGGCGGCATCGTCGAGCTGAATCGTGCTCAGTCCGGTCGGCAGATGCTGGACGGTGTCCGCAAGTTCGAGGCCTCGGCCGATGAGATCCGCCCGCTGCTCGCGCGACTCGCGGCGGAGGGGCAACGACCCGAGCATCTGTTCATCACCTGTGCGGACTCGCGGATCGTGCCGACGATGATCACCACGAGCGGTCCCGGCGACCAGTTCTGCGTGCGGAACATCGGCAACCTCGTGCCGCCGAAGGGCTCGAACAGCAGCTCCGTCGACGCCGCGATCGAGTACGCCGTCGAAGTGCTCGGCGTGAAGTCGATCGTCGTCTGCGGTCATTCCTCCTGCGGCGCCGCCGCTGCCGCGCTCGCTGCCGACGTACCAGAGGGTTCCGGCCTGGAGAGCTGGCTGCGGCACCTGGAGCCGTCGGTACGCCGTGCGGTCGCGCTGCCCGACATCATCGATCCGGCCACCGGCGTGAAGCTCTCACCCGCGGACAAGCTGTCCGTCGCGAATGTCGCCGTACAACTCGAGAACCTGCGGAGTTTCGCGTGTGTCCGTGAGGCCGAGGCTCAGGGCCGGCTCGAGCTGATCGGGCTCTGGTTCGACATCGGCGCCGCCGCAGCCAGGCTGGTGCTCGAACGCGAGCCCTTCCTCGTCCGCGCCGACGACGAACTGTCGAAGATCAGGAGCAGCGGTACTGCGAGCGCGATCGCGACCAGACCGTCCAGCCAGTAGTGGTTCGCGGTGACCACGACGACCGTGAAGGTGAGCAGCGGATGTGCGATCCACAGCCAACGCCACCGTGACCGCGTCGCGCGGATCAGGAACACCGCGACCATCAACGCCCAGCCGACGTGCAGGCTCGGCATCGCGGCGAACTGATTCGCGACCCCGGAGTGCGTGCTCGGTCCGTAGACCGACTGGCCGAGCAGCACGCCCGTGTCCACCCAGCCCGACATCATCCGCGGCGGCGCAAGCGGGAAGAGCATGTGCCCGATCAGCGCCAGCCCGGTCAGCGACGCGAGCGCCCAGCGCGCCTTCCCGTACTCCGCCGGGCGGCGAATCATCAACCACAGCAGGACCATCGCGGTCAGCGGGAAGTGCACGGTCGCGTAGAACAGGTTCGCGGCCCGGGCGAGCCCGTCGACCTGCAGCGCGTGATGCTGGAGCGTCGCCTCGCTCGGCAGCCCGAGCCGGGCCTCCCAGCGGATCAACTCGTGGGCGTGCTTGAACGCGGACCCCGAGTGCTCCGCCGACAGGAACCGTCCGAGGTTGTAGACCCCGAACAGCACCGCCAGCAGCGCGATCTCGCGGACAACCCGCCATACCCCACCCCTACGACTCCGCCCCAGCTCCGGTAGCGCGGGTTGCCCCACCCGGTCCAGAGTCATCTGCGCCATGCCGACCCCCAGCCTCAAACCGAACGCTCGTTCTCTGTAATTCCACCCTGCGCCTGTGGCCTTGCTGAGATCAAGAACGGTCATTCGTTTTGCACTGTGATCCTCACCTCACAGCGGTCGGATATTGGCTGGCGCCGCTCCGTAGTCCCCGGAAGGATCGATCGGCATGGAGAAGGTCTTCATCCGGTGGACGTGGATGCGCGCGGTCCTGCACAACGGATGGTGGCTGGTCACGAGCGTCTACCTGGTCGTCGACGCCGGCCTCTCCCCGGCCCAGCTCGTGCTGATCGGGTCCGTCCAGAGTGCGTTCGCGCTCGTGTTCGAAGTACCTGCCGGTGTCATCGCGGACACGATCAGCCGCAAGTGGTCGCTGGTCATCTCCCAGGTGCTGATGGGTACGGCGATGCTCGCGACCGGACTGTTCGAGTCGTTCCCGGCTCTCCTCGCGACCCAGGTGCTGTGGGGTATCTCGTGGACGTTCGCGAGCGGATCGGACGTCGCGCTGATCACCGACGAGCTCGATCGGCCCGACCGGATCAACTTCGTCCTGACGCGCGCCGCCCGCGCCCAGCTGACCGGCGCCGCGACCGGCCTGATCGCGCTCGGTCTGCTCGCCTGGGCGACCCGGCGCGACGTCACGATCATGGTTGCCGGCGTCGCGATGATGTCGCTCGCGCTGTACGTCGCGTTCCGCTTCACCGAGCACAACTTCGTCCCGACCCGCACGGCCCGCTGGTCGACGTCGTGGACCACCTTCGTCCGCGGTGTCACGCTCGTACGCCGGAGCCGCGCGATCCTGCTGATCTTCGCCGCGACGTTCCTCGTCAACGGCGCCTCGGATGCGGCCGGCCGGCTCACCCAGAAGCAGCTGATCGACCTCGGCCTGCCGCCGTCGATCCTTTGGTTCACGGCGCTCGGGGTGGTCGGGCTGGCCGTCGGTGCGGTCGTTCTGCGGCTCGTCACGCGGCGCATCACCGGGATCCACGCCGCGACCGATTACGCGCTGGCAGCGCTCGTCGGCGTACTCAGCATGCTCCTGCTCGCATTCGCCCGCGATCCGGCCCTCGGCGCGATCGCCGTCGTACTCCTGAACGGCATCGTCACCCCGCTGACGCGGGTCATCAGCACGATCTGGATCAATACCCGCACGACCGCAGACATCCGCGCGACGACCCACTCGTTCCTGGCCCAGCTCGAGTACCTCGGCGAGATCGTCTGCGGCATCACGATCTCCACCCTCGCCGGCCTGACCACCCTCCCGATCGCCCTCGCCGGCTGCGCAGTCCTCTTCGCGGCAACCGCCGTACTCATGCGGTCGTCCAGGTGATGGTTGCCTCGGTCGGTGTGGCCGAAACGTGCAACCGCGCGTTGTCCGGGATGGCGTCGTACGGCGCGAGGACGACCGGGAGGTCGAGGTTGTAGAGCTCGGCGGCGACGAGGGCGCCGAGCGGGATGATCGGGTCGGGGCGGGTCAGGATGATCGCGGCGGGTGCGGTGCGGGCGCGGATCTGTTCGGCCAGGACGCTGCTGGCTGAGCTGGAGCCGCGGCCGGACTCCATCATCAGGATGCGACCGGTGAGAACGGCGCCGCACTGCGGGTGATGCGCGTCGACGATGCGACCGTGTTCGTCGGTCCCGCCCCAGAACGAGAGCGGCGCGGTGAGGCGGATCGGCTCGCCGGTCGCGGTGCCGGGGTGGAGAGTGCGGCCTCGGATGATCACTCGAAGACGACCCGACCGGCACGGGCCGACGCGACGCATTCGGCCAGCGAGCCGAGGACCGCGCTGACGTTGATGTTTCCGGGTGCGTAATGCGCCCACTTGCCGGAGTTCGTCATCACGTTCTTCCAGTCGGGCGAGAGGATCGCGGTGACGTACGTGCAGGTGTCGACGACCACGGTCACGCCGGCGTTCTCCAACACGTCCAGCTCGGCGCCCTTGAGCCGCTCCCGCGTGTGGCGGTTGGTCGACAGGTAGAACGGCACCTTCAGCGGCGGCCCGTCTTTCAGCAACTCCGCGAGCCGCAGACATTCGGCGTACGACGCGTGCGGCGTACCGACGCTCACCGCATCGAGCTCACCGGTCGTCGACAACTCGCGCCTGACGCGGAGCAGGGTGTCGAGATCGACCTCGCGCACCGGAAGCTCAGCGAACTCGCGCGGCGCCTCCGGCGTAATGCCGACCGCATGGAACAACGCAACTCCCCCAGCCGACGCGGCCGCCGCGCCCAGCGCCTTCAGATCATCCTCGGTCACCTCTGCTGGAATCCCTACCAGCACAGGGATTCCAGCACCTACCACCGACCCGATGTGGTGCCCGAGCAACGGATACGCCAGCTCCGAATGCAGGAAGTCTCCCAACGCCCGGCAGTCGAATACCACGGTCCCCTGCCGCGCCTCGGACGTCTGCAATCCGGCGTACGGCGCTCGTCCGGTGATCGCCGCGCAGACGTCGAGGAAGTCGCCGTACCGATCCGTGCGCGCGCCGAGGACCGAGTTCGCGAACACGATCGCGTTCGACTCCGCCCACGCGATGTGCTCCCCGAGCCCGGGCCGGTTCGGGAGCTGGTACGGCGCGCACGTGAACGTCGGCGTACATCCGAGGTCGACGTACGCCGCCATCAGCTCCCGCCCCGCGGCCGCCAGCTCCTGATCGCGGACGAGGGCCGGGTGGATGAGGTCCATCGAGCCGACGTTCAGCGTCGTCGGGACGCGTACCCGAGCGCCCAGGTCGACCAGGCGGTGGGCGAAGTCCAGACTGACCTGGCCGTGGTACAGGCACGAGTCGACGTGCGCTGACGTGATCTCGACCAGCCGCGGCGCGTCCGAGATCCGCGCCTGACCGACGATCACGCGCATCGCGAGCGCGACGCCGTCCCCGTCCCGACCGCCGAGCATTGCCTCTTCCTCGGCGGTCAGGTGAAGGGTCTGCATACCTCAGACGGTAACCCGACGGCTCGCGACCAGGTTCCCCGACGTGTATCCGTCCGCCCGCAGCAGCGCGCCCGGATTCACCTCGAGGATGTCGATGCTCAGCGGCCCGGTCAGATCCTCGGAGCTGATCGGGCGCTCGTCGAGATAGACGTCGACCCGATCGATGCTCTGGGCATCTATCGCGACCGTGAGCGTCGTGCCGCTGAGCGACGTCTTCAGGTCGAGCCTGCGAACCGGTAGCGCGGCGAGCAGCGCACCGGCCCTGTTCAGCAGGTCCACATTGCCGTCGAGCAGGTCGGCCTTGGTCATCCGGTGCGTCTCGTGCGGTTTCACGCCGAGGTCCTCGACCGGCGTACCGGCGAGCTTGCCTACGCGCAGGGTGCGGCGGATTGCGACCCGCAGGTTCGCGCCGTTCGGCAAGGCGATGTACGGCGACGTCTCGTCGGGCGGAGGTGGCTCGTTGAGCAGGGATGCGAGCAGGCCGTGGGTCCAGACGTTCGCGCCGCCCGCACCGGTGTTGTCGTCGACGCCGAGGATGGTGCCGATCTCGTGGTCGGCGAACCCGGCCGTGAAGATGTCGGTGGCCGAGTAGACCCGTGCGTCGGTGATCAGCACGACCGGCCCGTGGTACGTCTGCCCGACGTCGTTCGCGCCGTCCTCGGGCGTGATCGGCTTCGCCGCGGAGTACTGCGCACCGGTCTCGATCGCCAGGTCGAGCGAGTCGAACCACGGACCGAGATCGATCCCGGCCGGGTTGTCCTTGTGCCGCCGGCAGATCTTCAGGTTGAGCGGCGTACTGATGAACTGCACCGGCTCCGGCGAGATCCGCCGCGGCGTCATCGTCTGGAGGGTGAACTCGCTGGCGTAGATGTGTCCGCCGCCGTTGTCGCGTACGTCGACGATCAGGCCGTTCTGCGGCAGGATCGCGGCCAGCCGGACGAACTCGTCCCGGAACGCGACCGGGTCCTGCACGCTGAACGTGAAGATCCGCAGATGCCCGAAGTTGCCGGACGACGTGACGACCTCGCGGGCGCGGAACACGCCCGGCATTGTGGTCGGCAGGTCGGCGCCGGCGACAGCGGCCGGTGCGGCGAGCTCGGCGGAACTCTGACCGCGTTCGAGCTCGACGACGTCGCGCACGTACAAGGCCTTCTTCGCGCGGGACTTCTCGTCGGAGTCGAGGTCGAGGCCCATCAACGCCGACGCCTCGCTGACTGCGTCGAGGTCGGTCATCGGCGGGAGGTTGGTGGCGACCTTCCATTGCTCGCGGAGTTCCTGGTTCGAGCCGTCCAGACCGACGTACGTCAGCGTCACCCAGTCCTCGTCGGGCGGGGATTGGATCACGAGCGGCCGGAGCGTGAGCGATTCGAGGCCGCGGGCGAGGTTCGCGGCGTCGTTGCTGCCCGCGAACACCGCACCGTTGAGGGCGACCGCGCGGGCGATCGGCGTACCGTTCCAGTGCGTCACCTCGGCGCCCGGACCGAACTGCGGCGCCTGGTAGCCGGTGATCGTGCGGGTGATGAGGTAGTGCTCGTTGCCTCCTATGTCTTCAGGGTCGTAGCACTTCTCGATCATGAACGGCAGGAACGCGATCTTCCCGGCGAACGGCACCGGCAGCAGGTAGTTCGTGTGCAGGTCGCGGACCGAGTGGAAGATGCTCGACATCTCGCGGTGGAACATCCACTCTTCCTGCATCGTGTCGTCCGTCTGGCGCTCCATCCGGGCGCGCAACACGCGTAGGCGCTGCAGCGGGTTGACCGCGTGCATCGCGACCTTGAGCGGCAGGTGCACGTAGTTCTCACCGAGCAGCAGGAGCGCTTGATCCACCAGCAGTCTGCGCTGATCGAGCGTCAGCGTTCCCGCGGAGTCGAGGAAGTCGGGCAGCGGGACGGCCGCTGCTTCCTTGACGGCTGCCGTGGTCCGCCGTCTGGCGGCGGCCTTCTTCGCAGCGGCTGCGGTCTTCTTCCCCGTGCGTGTCATCGTGCGTGGTTGAGACATCTTTCCCCCAAAGCAAAACGGCCCCTCCCCCCGCGATCTCTCAACGGTCGTTCGCACACCAGACGATGTCAACGGCGGGCGGTTGACCACCTGCCTGTCAGGATGTGCGGGTGAGTGAGTTCTGGAACAGCATCACGTCGGTCCAGCCCGAGCCGTCTCTGAAGTTGGTGATCGGGACCGGTGTGGTCGCACTGCTGCTGATCGCCTGGCGACCGTTGTGGCGGCACACGCGGCAGGTCGTGACGATCGCCCACGAAGGCGCGCACGGTCTGATCGCCTTGCTGGTCGGACGGAAGCTGTCCGGGATCAGACTGCACTCGGACACGTCCGGCGTTACGGTGTCGCGCGGCAAGCCGACCGGCGCGGGCATGATCGCAGTACTACTCGCCGGCTACCCCGGTCCTGCGCTCTTTGGGTTGGCTGCAGCGTTCGTGCTGAGTCGTGGGTACGCCGTGGCGCTGCTGTGGGGGCTGTTGCTCGCGCTGGTGATTCTGCTGCTGCAGATCCGCAATCTCTTCGGACTGTGGTCTGTGCTGGTGTTCGGCGCTGTGGTGTTCGGAGTGTCGTGGTGGGGGTCTGCCGAGGTACAGACCGCTTTTGCTCACCTGCTCACGTGGTTCCTGCTGTTGGCTGCGCCGCGAGCGGTCATGGAGCTGCAGCGGTCACGGCGTGGCGGGCAGGGGCGTAGCTCGGACGCTGATCAGTTGCGGCGGCTGACTGGTGTGCCGGCGTTGCTGTGGGTCGGAGTGTTCGGCCTGGTGACGCTGTTCTGTTTGGCTGTCGGTTTCCTGTGGTCCGGCGTACTACCGAGCTAGACCGGTGGCAGCGTGACGCCGAAGCCGGTCACGGCCAGCCGCAGCAACACCTGGCCCGGCCTTAGGAGGTCGGCGACCTTGGCGGCGCTCAGGACCTCCAGCTCGGCCAGTCGCTTGTCGTAGGTGCCTCCGACGCGCGCTCGCTGCAGCTCGAACGTGTTGTGCCAGACCTTCTGGCGCGACTCACGCAGGAAGCGCTGTGAGGCCAGCCGGTTGAGCGGGGTGAGCACGTGGTCCAGCAAACTGCGCGCTCCAGTCGCCGCCAGCTCGCCGTCCTCGGCCGCGACCCGCTGCGACAGCACTCCGTCGATCCGCTCGTGATCACGCCGCCGCCGATCCATCAACGCCGGCTCCAAGAAGTCCTCATCACTGATCACCTCCAGCAGAGCCTGCGGCAGGTCGTAGTTCACATGCGCATTGATCCCCAACAACACATGCCCCAACGCCGGCAAGTCCCTCGAAGCCTCGAACGCCAACCGCCAAGGCCGAGCCGGCCCCCCACCCCACGACGACCGGCCTTCCTCCCCCACCCGCGCCGCGATGTCTGCATCGTGGGCTTGTAGGTACAACTCGGCGAACTTCACGTCCCAGACCTCGACCCACGCCGGGTCCTCGAAGCGGGCGTCGTCGATCGCCTTCCCCACTGCCTGCGTCGTGCGCTGGTAGGTGCTGAGGAAGAACCGCCGGTGCGCGAGCTCTTCCGGCAGGTCGTCGAGGCGCTGCTGCATGCGCGCCACCACATCCGCGATCGGACTACCATCGTTCATCGGATCTCCTCAGGGGGAGGGATCATGCGTATCAGAACAGGTCCACTGTCCTTCGACCCGGTGGTCGTCGGCAACCGCGAGACGGACGCTTGGACCGCCTACTACCGGCATGAGTGGCGCGAGTTCCTCGTCGCCGCGGTCGGCATGGTCAGCGCCGGCTTCGGCATGGCACCGCACCGGACACTCAGCGGAGCCTGGTACGTACTCCGTGCCAACCAGGTCTGGGCGCCGTACCCCGACAACCAGCCGGATGCGGCGCGCGCGTACATGCGCCGCTTCTACGAGCTCGTCGCCGCCTCGAGCGGACTGCTCTTCGACCCGGCCCGCGCCGCCGCGTTCGAGGTCGAGTGGTGGCGCATCCACCGCGAGCACCAGCACTCGCCGGATGTCACCAAGGAGCAGCTCGAGACTGCACTGATCGACCTCTACTCCTACGTGTACGACGCGGACCGCGACGCAGTACGCCGGGCAGCGCGCAAACGGGTCGAGGCGATGGACCTGTCGGACCGCTGGGTCCGAGCCGGATGCGATCGCGCCGACCCGCTGCTGGCGGAGGAGCGGCGTGCGCTGGTTGCGTCGTACGCCGCTCTCCGCGTTGCCCTCGGGTCTTAGTGCTTCACCGGCTGACCCGAGACCGGGTCCAGATAGAGCGCCTTCGCCTTGTGGTGGAAGTCGAACAGGTTGTCGAGTGAGCCCGCCTTCTCGTCGAACGAGTAGTTGCCGATCGGACCGGTCTTCCAGTTGTCCTCGACGAACTTCAGGATCGAGGTCTGGTCCGTGACGCTGTGGTCGACGAAATTCTGCCTCGCGTACGGCGAGACCACGAGCAGCGGGAGCCGGGGGCCGTACCCGCACCGGTCCAGATATCCACCGGCGATCCTGGCCGGGTTCGTGCCGCAGTTCGCACCGGTCAGCGCGTCGTGCGCCGGGTCGTCGGACTGGTTCACCACCGGACCGACCTGGTGGTCGTACCACCCGTCGCTGTCGTCGTAGGCGATGACGACGGCCGTGCTCTTCCAGTCCTTCGACTTCTGCAACCGGTTGATCGTGTCGACCACGAAGTGCTGCTCGTCCAGCGGAGTCGAGTAGCCCGCGTGCCCGTCTTGGTACGCAGCCGCCTTCAGGTAGCTCACAGCTGGCGTGCTGCCGTTGTTCACGGCCGCCCAGAAATCCTTCAGGTCGTACTGATGATTTGCCGGTCCGTTGTGACCGATCTCGTCGACGGACGCCGGCGGCGTGTGCTGCAGGTTCTGGGTGCTCTTGTAGTACTGGAACGGCTCGTGGTGCGGGATGTAGTCGGCGCTGCTGACCCCGCCGAGGTCCGTGTGCGTCGCCGTACAGTCGGCGAATCCGCCCTCGAACCATCCCCAGCTGATGTTCTTGGCGTTCAGGAGGTCTCCGACGTTCTTGTTCTTCGAGTCGGTGACCGTCGAGCTGTCGCGGGTGTTGCACTTGTCGCCGGCCGGCTGCGGATCGCCGATCATGGTTCCGGTGGCGGCCGGCACGGCGTCGCCGTCGGCGCTGAACCCGTGGGTCTGTCCCGAGACCAGGTTGATGGCGCCCACCGACGACGGACCGTACGTCGTGCCGTAGGAGTTGTCGCTCATCGCGAAGTGCTGGGCGTAGTTCCACAGACCGGTGACGGTATTGCCGTCGTAGTAGCCCATCACCAGGCCTTTTCCGTGCCCGTAGTCCGCGCAGGTGCCGGCGCCGCGACCGACGGTCTCGACGACCTTGTCCATCAGACCCGCGTCGACCGCCATCTGCTCGTCGGTGTAGTTGTGGTCCTGGTCGCAGGTCTGCGCCTGGTTCCGGCCGAGCCGGAACGGCTGAGCCGAATTCGGGTTGTTCGGCGCCGCGAGTGGGGTGTTGAGGCCGTTCACACTTGGCGTCCCCGGGGCCGCGGTGAACGCCGGTTCGCCGGCCGGATCGGCGGCCCGCGGATACGTCGCGAAGTAGTGGTCGAACGCGACGTTCTCCTGGAAGATCACTACCAGATGCTTGACCGGGGTGGTCGTCGGCGCACCCTGATCGTGGCCTAGGGCAACGGCTGGGACGGCGACGGCGGCGACCAGAGCGGCGCCGAGGCCGGCGGCCAGGGGAAGCCTGCGATTGTGGCGGATCATCACTGCTGACTCTCCTTCGGGCTGTGCGGACCGGGAGCCACCGGGCGTGATGGCTCGTCGGCCCACACAGCCTCCCGCAAACCGCGGCGCGCCGGAACCATCGCGGACGAACACGCGGAATCTGGGGGCATTTCCGCTGAGATTTCTCAGCTACCTGAGACTGCTCTCAGGAACGCCCGCCGGTGATCGGCCGGCCCCGCTGCGCCACGCCAGGACCGCCGTACGGGTAGTCCGCCGCGCCCGGATCACTCGCCTCGTCCAGCTTCGCGGTCTCCTCCGCGGTGAGGTGTAGATCCGCCGCTGCGAGGTTGTCGTCGAGCTGCTCGAGCGTGCGGGCGCCGAGGATCACCGACGTGATCATCGGCCGGTCGACCAGCCAGGCGAGCGCGACCTGCGCCATCGAGATCCCGCGAGCCTCGGCGATCTCCCGGACCGCGTCGACCACGTCACGGACCCGCTGGTTGCGGCTGCGCCGGTACCAGGACTCGACGCCGCGGTCCGGGTTCTCACCCAGCCGAGTCGCACCGGTCGGCTCCTCGTCGAACGAGTACTTCCCGGTCAGCCAGCCGCCGCCGAGCGGCGACCACGGCAGCAGACCCAGCCCGTTCTCCTGCGCGGCCGGCACGATCTCCCACTCGATCTCACGCACGAGCAGGTTGTACTGCGGCTGCAGCGTCACGAGCTTCGACCAGCCGCGGTACCCGATCAGGTCGCACGCCTTCTGCAGCTGCCACCCGGTGAAGTTCGACAGCCCGCCGTACGCGATCTTGCCGGCCCGTACGGCGTCCTCGAGGAAGCTCAGCGTCTCCTCGAGCGGCGTGACCGGGTCCCACGCGTGCAGCTGGTACAGGTCGATGTGCTCGACGCCAAGCCGGTCGAGCGACGCATCCAGCGCCTTCCGCAGATGGATACGCGACGTGCCGACGTCGTTCGGCCCGTCACCGGTCGGGAACCGGCCCTTGGTGGCCAGTACGACGTTGTCGCGGGCGGAGCTCTTCGCCAGCCAGCGTCCGACGATCTGCTCGGACACACCGCCGGTGTACACGTCCGCGGTGTCGATGAAATTCCCGCCGGCCTCGGTGTATCGATCCAGCTGTACGTGCGCACCGGCCTCGTCGGTCTCGTTGCCGAACGTCATGGTGCCGAGCGTGTAGGTCGAGACCACGGCGCCGCTCGTGCCCAGCGTGCGATATTCCACGATTGCTCCCTCTTCTCAGAACTGTCCCAGTCGAAGACTACGGTGGCCGGTATGAAGACAAGTGAACTGCTGCTGGACGCACACAGCCGGGTTCAGGAGGTCCTGCACGATGTCGTGACAGGGCTCGACGACAAGACACTCGCGGCGCGGCCGGGTGACTCGGCCAACTCGATCGCCTGGCTCGTCTGGCACCTGACCCGGGTCCAGGACGACCACCTCGCGGGCGCGGGTGGATATGACCAGGTGTACACGGCGGATGGCTGGCACGAGCGGCTCGGTCTGCCGTTGCCCGCAGCCGACACCGGATACGCACACACGTCCGACCAGGTGGCGCTGGTTCAACTGTCAGCGGATCAGCTGCTCGGGTACTACGACGCCGTGCACGCGCGCACTGTGCAGTTCCTCGCGACGGTGACCGACGAAGGTCTGGACCGGATCGTCGACAAGCGGTGGAACCCGCCGGTCTCGCTCGGGGTGCGACTCGTCAGCGTCATCGACGACTGCGCGCAGCACGCGGGCCAGGCGGCGTACGTGAAAGGGCTCCTCAGCTAAGAGGTCAGCTAAGAGGTCAGCTGAGTGTGGTCTGCCAGAGCGTGGTGCCGGCGATCAGGTAGAGCTTGTGATCCGGCATCAGTACGTCGTCGGTCACCTGGCCGGCCGGACCTTGTGAGTCCTGGACGGTCCAGTGACTGTCCTGGTAGGTGAGCACTTTTACCTTGTTGTCCTGGGCAACGATCTGGATGATCTTGCCGCCGTCGACGACCGGCGGCGGCAGTTTGTCCTTGTCGCCGACCGGGACGGATGGCACGCCTTGGAGACGCTTCGCCGTACCGGATGCGTCGAGCTGCCAGAGCGCGAGCTGACCGTCGACGTACCCGGAGATCACACAGTCCTTGGCGCAGGTCGCGGTGTTCACCTGGCTACGGTTGCCCGGCTCAGGCAGGACGATCCGGGACCAGCCCTGGTTGAGCTTGGTCGATCGCCAGACGGCTGCCTCCTGGGCGACCACGTTGGGCGCTAGGCGCACCTGCGAGCCGAAGAGGACGATGCTCTCGCCGAGCGTCGTACCGAAGCCGGGGCCGACCAGGAGGTTCGGAGTACTCTGCAGCGCCGTCTTCGTCGGATCCTGCCGGGTCCAGTTCTTGCCCTGGGGCAGCCAGACCATGGCGTCGTTCCCGGTCTCCACGCCGCCCCACGAGCCGAGCAGCGCGCGACCGCTCGGCGTGATGACTGCGCTGTAGAGGTCGCCCGCGGTCTGGCCGCCGAACGTGAAGAAGTCCTGTGGCTGTTCGATGAGTCCGGTTTGGGGTGTGCCGGACCAGACCGTCCAGCGGGTGTTGGAGTGCGCGCCGCCGGCCGCGCCGCCGAGCGCGAGGAGCTGCTTCCCGTCGTACGCGATCGAGTACCAGATGGCTTCGGCCGCGTACGGGCTGGCCGGGTTGGGTTTGACGGTGATCGGCGTGCGCTTGCCGGTGCTGTCCTGGAGCAGGAGCTCCGGGACGACCTTGGCGCCGCGATGACGCAGGCCGATCAGCAGTTGGTCGTCGTGGGCGGTGAGCGTGACAGGCTCTGCCGGGGTGTCGACCTTCGTCCACGCGACCGGGCTCGGCGCGGGCGGTTTGTCGTCACTGCAGGCGGTGAGGGTCGCGAGTACGAGGATCGCGACTGCAGCGAGGCGGCGCATCAGCGGCTCTGGGGAAGCTTGGTCGTCTTCTTCCGGCCGGTCCGCGGCGCGGACGGCGGTGGCACGACCGGACCGATATCGCCGTCCGGCGCGGTGTCGAGATCGATGATCACCGGGGCATGGTCGCTCGGCCCGGTGCCCTTGCGAGCCTTGCGATCGATCCACGCGGCCTTGACCCGCTCCGCCACCGGATCGGTCGCGAGCATCAGGTCGATCCGCATGCCGAGATCCTGATGGAACATGCCGGCGCGGTAGTCCCAGTAGCTGAAGATGCGGTCGCTCGGCCAGCGGTCGCGGACGACGTCGTGCAGGTCCTTCGCGGCCATCAGCTCCGCCAGCGCCTGCCGCTCGGGTGGAGTCACATGCGTCTGACCGACGTACGCCGCCGGGTCGAAAACGTCGGCGTCGGTCGGCGCGATGTTCATGTCACCGCAGACGATCTGGTCGGCCGGACCGTTCGCGATGACCTCGGTCAGGGCAGCGAGCCAGGCCAGCTTGTAGTGGTAGTGATCGGAGTCCGGGACGCGCCCGTTCGGCACGTACAGCGAGTGGATCCGGATGCCGCCACAGGTTGCGGCAACGGCCCGCGCCTCAGGATTCGGGAAGCCGGGCGCGCCGGCGACACCCGTGACGACGTCCTCGAGCCCCACCTTCGACAGGAGCGCGACGCCGTTCCACTGCGGTTCGCCGTACAGACCGATCTGGTAACCGCGATCGGTCAGCTCGGCGCCGAGCAGGGCGTTGAAGGCGTCGTCCGCGAGCTTGGTCTCCTGCAGGCACACGACGTCCGGCTGCCGCTCGTCGAGCCAGTCGAGCAACCGCGGCATCCGCTGCTTGACCGAGTTCACATTCCACGTCGCCACTCGCATCCGACCAAGGTAGCGGCAGCAGGGGACAACTTTCAGTCCAGTTTGGGTGCGCGCCAGACAAGCGTGTTCAGAACGTCGGTGTCCGGGCGTTCGACACTGTTGTTATGACGTGGTTTGTCGTGCCGTCCCCAGGCGTCGTTGCCGAGCCACGGCGGCACACCGAAGGGCAGGTCGCGCGGCGGAACGGCCGCGTAGTCGGTCTCCAGGAACTTCGGGCCGTAGTTGGCGCCGGTGTTGTCGCCATCGGGGTCCGGCGTCACGATCGTGCGCAGTTCGGTGATCGCCGCGCGCCAGCCGTCGACAAGTGCCTTCGCGTTGCGACTGGACGGGTGCGGCACCTCGAAGACCGGTACGTCGGGTTTGTCGGTCCACAGGTGTACGGCCGACCTGGCCTGGACGCCGAACGCCACGATCGCCTGCAACTGCGGGCCGGTGATCAACTGGAGCAGAGTGTTGCGCCAGGTCAGCTGATCGGGTCTGGAGAGCAACGGCGCGGCCTGCTGCGCGCGGGACGGTATCAGCGCGTAGGAGTATGCGTTGACGAGTGTGTAGCTGACGGTCAGGCCGAGCTTCGTCAGGAAGCCCTGCACGCGCTGCCCGGCGTCACCCACGAGCGTGCGGCCGGCGATCCGTTCCGTCGGTCCGGGATCGGACGCGACGGCGAGCAACCGGCCCGAGCCGTCGAGCCGGCCGCGGTAGAACACCGGGCCCCAGTCGTACCAGAACAACTCCTGGACGTCGGCATAACTCGGGACGTTCGCGAAGTGCTGCGCCACCGTGTCCGGCGGGCCGGGATCGAAATCGAGCATCGCCATACTTCTGCCCCCCAAATCTCCCCTGAGACGATCCGTGACCTTACGCTCAAGATCAGGGGCGGCAGGGGGAATTCTACGGGAGGGCAAGCCATGTTTGTACTGCGTGGAACCGTGGTGACAATGCGACCGGACGGACAGATTCTTCCCGGTGGCGCGGTGTATGTCGGCGATGACGGACTGATTGCGGCGGTCACTCCCATCGACGCGATACCGGCCGGTTTCGAGAACGCAGTACAACTCGCCGCCGGCGGGCTGATCTATCCCGGGCTGATCGATCTACACAATCACTTGATGTACAACAGCCTGCCGTTGTGGACCGAGCCGGCGCGGAAGAAGCCGTGGACCTCGCACAACCAGTGGGGCGGCGCGCCGACGTACAGCGCCCAGATCAGCCAGCCGGCCCGATTGCTCGGCGCGGCCGCGGGGCGAGCCCTGCTCAGGTACGTCGAGACGCGGGCGATCATCGGCGGTACGACGTCGATCCAGGGCAACCCGCGCGGCGCCGTGCCGCCGGACAACGACCTGATCCGGAACATCGACTCGGAGAAACTCGGCACCCACGACGATTTCATCCGGGTCAGCACACTTGTTGCCGACAGCAAGGAAGCACTGGCGCCGTACGCCGCGGCGGTCGCAGCCGGGCGTGGATTCATCGCGCATTCGGCGGAGGGGTCGGATCCGAAACTGCGGTCCGAGTTCCAGTTGCTGGAAGCCGTCGACGTCGTGAAACCACAACTCGTGGCGATTCACGGCGGCGCATTGAACGCCGATGATTTCGCCGCGATGCGGGCCGGGAATTCCACGCTGGTGTGGTCGCCGTTCTCGAACCTGTGGTTGTACGGGGCAACGGCGGATGTGAGAACCGCGCACGCCGCCGGGGTGCGGTTGTGCCTCGGATCGGACTGGGGTCCGTCGGGGACGCGGAATGTGTTGTGGGAGTTGAAGGTCGCTGACCTGTGGAACAAGACCCAGTCGGTCTTCACGGACGAGGAACTTGTCCGGATGCTGACCTCGAACCCCGGCGACGCGCTGTCCGGGGTGTGGCCGCGGCCGCTGGGTCGACTGGAACGCGGCGCGCTGGCTGACTTGATCGTCGTCCGCCGCTCGGACCCCGATTTCTACCGCTCGCTGATCGTCGCTCGCGAAGCAGACATCCGCCTGGTCGTCGTGGGCGGGCGGGCTCGGTACGGCGTACCGTCGCTGATGAATCCGCTGGCTCCTGCCGCCACCCGGATCAAGACGGGCAAACTCTCACGCTTCATCGACTACGGCGATTCGTCGGTCACCTTCTCCACGGTCCTCGCCGACCTCGAGAAGGTTCGCCAGGACCCGGCCGGCGCCGCCGCCCGGGCCGCGACCACCTTCGCCGCCCTCGCGGCCGACGCTCCTGAGGCCTTCTCCCCCAACGCAACCGCTGCCCTGCCCGCTGACACCTTCGTTCTCCTGCCCGATATGCCCGCCCCTGAGCTCGAGGATCAATTCCGTCGGCGCGGTCCGGCCGGCGCCACACCTGCGGCGGTCGTCGTCCCTCCGCCCGAACCGCTGGTCACCGGAGCGGCCTGGTTCGACGCGGTCGATGCCAACCCGTTCCACCAGGGCCTCCTCAGCGGGCTTCGCGCGTACGCCTGAGATATATCACTTGAACTCTATATATGCCTTCTGTAATATTTCTCGGCATGGACGTGTTCGAGGCGATCGCGGAGCCGAGCCGCCGGGAAGTGCTCGATCTGCTGGCGGAGCGCGAGCGACCCGCCGGTGAGCTGGTCGAGCATCTGCACCGGCTGACCCAGCCGGCCGTCTCCCGGCATCTGCGGATCCTGCGCGAGGTCGGGCTGGTCGACGTACGGCCGGAGGGTCAGAAGCGCATCTATGCGCTGCGCGCCGACCGGCTGATGGAGATCGAGAACTGGATCAGCCGGTACCGCAAGTACTGGCCGCGGCACCTCGACGCCCTCGAGCAGCATCTGGCCGACAACCCCGAGGAGCCCCCGCATGACCGCACCTGACCGCCTGGGCGAGCTCGCCATCGACGGCGACCGCACCACGATGACCTTCCGCCGCCACCTCCCCTACCCGATCGAGCGCGTGTGGGCGGCGCTCACCGATCCGCTCGAACGCCAGGCCTGGTTCGGCGAGACCGTGATCGACGGGCGCACCGGCGGCACCATCGAGATGATCCCGACCGATCCCCCGGCGGCGCCGGACGCGAAGCGGCTGACCGGCCGGATCCTGGTCTGGGAGCCGCCATACGTGCTCGAGCACGAATGGCATCAGCGCATCGTCGAGGACAGCGTCGTTCGCTATGAGCTGCGCCCTTCTGGCGACGGGACATTGCTGACCTTCACGCACACCGGCCTGTCCGAGCAGAACGCCCGCGGCTTCATCCCGGGCACGCACGCCTTCTTCGACCGGCTCGAGGCCTGGCTCGACGACGCCGAGCTCCCCTCCTGGTCCGATCGGTACGCCGAGGTCGCGCCGTCCTACCCAGCCTGGAACTGACTTTTCGTAGTTATCCACATACTTGAAGTCACCGCGTTCTGGCCGGCCGAATCGCGGCACTCTCTTGGGTAAGGAGATTCGGCGGCGAGAGGGACGGGATGGCAGATCTGGACTGTGATCCGGCGGACGTGACCGCGCTGGTGGCGTACCTGCGCGACATCGGGCAGCACGAACTACTGACCTTGGAGGAGGTGAGCGAGCACTCGCACTGGATCGAGGCCGGACTGCTGGCGGCGGAGCAGCTGAACGGCGATCCGGGGCGGCCTGACTCGGGCGAGCTCGTGCAGGTGGTCGCGCTCGGGCGGCTCTCGTGGCACCGGATGATCGAGGGCAACCTGCGGTTGGTTGTCTCGCTGGCCCGGAGGTACGCCGGGAAGGGCATCTCGCTGCTCGATCTGATCCAGGAGGGCAACATCGGGCTGATGCGAGCGGTCGAGCGGTTCGATCATCGGCTCGGGCACCGGTTCTCGACGTACGCGATCTGGTGGATCCGCCAGTCGATCGGACGCGCGATCTCGGACCGCTCGCGGCTGGTCCGGATGCCGGCCCAGGCGTATGCCGACGCGTCCCGGGTGGCGACGAGCCGCAACGACCTGACGCAGCAACTGGGCCGCGAGCCGACCAATCCCGAGCTGGCCCACGCGGCCGGCCTCACCGTCGCGCGGGTCGAGCGCGCCCAGGCGTGGCGGATCCAACCCGAGAGCCTGGACCTCGACGAGTCCGATTCGGTGATCGACGACGATCCGATCGTTCTGCGTGCCGCCCTCCGCCGTGACCTCGCTCACCACCTCCAATTCCTCGATGACCTGCACCAGTCCGTCCTGCTGCATCGCTACGGCTTGCAGGGCCGGATCCCTTGTACTCCTGAAGAAACCGCCACCCGCCTCGACCTGACCACCGAACGAGTTCGCACCTTGGAACGCGAAGCCCTCCGCCACCTGCGCCGCCGAGCCCTCCCTCAGCTCCGCGACTACGTCGCCTGACCCTCGATCCACCGACTTTGCTCAGACTGGGATGATGAACATGTGAGACTTCTCCGCACTGCCTGGCCGCGTGAGCTGGCTGACGCCGTCTCGGCGGCCGCCCGCGAAGCGACCGGGAGCAAGGAAGACATCCTGGCCGCCGTGCAGCTGACCAACGGCCGCTGGGCCGCCGGCACGCGGACAGCCGTCTACCTGCCGTCGGACTCCACGGACGCCGATCACCGGGTCGGCTGGGAGCAGATCGAGCGCGCCAACTGGGACTCCGAAGCATCGGTGCTGCACATCTACGAGACGACCGATTTCGGTACGCCGCTGCGCGCGACCGAGCTCAAGGTCGAGGACCCCGGACGCTTCGGCCAGCTCCTGCGTGAACGTGTCGACGCGAGCATCATCGTCCAGCGCCACGTTCCGCTGGCCGGCAAACGCGGCGTACGCATCGTCGGCCGCCGGAATCCGGCTGTCACCGATACCCCGGTCACCTGGAACTTCGTTCTGGACAAGGGATTGGAGCCCGACCAGCCGGGGGTAGTGGACGCCGCGGAGGCCGCGCTCCGGCAGGTCCGCGACGAGTTCGGAATCTGACCCCGCAGGGAGCCGAATCCCGTTTTTGTAGTTCGCTTCCCGCCTGCTAACCTACTCAGGTCCTCAGGGTTTCGGGGTCACGCACTACCACGATCCCGCGTAGCTCAATTGGCAGAGCAGCCGGCTGTTAACCGGCAGGTTACTGGTTCGAGTCCAGTCGCGGGAGCAACGTTTACGCAGGTCACGGGCCACTTCCACCGGGAGTGGCCTTCTTCGTGCCACCGGCGTGCCACTAGGTGCCTGTCCGCCGGCTGGACACGGGTCGTCTCGCCCACCACGCCTCATCAAGGCTCACCAGGTAGCACCAGGTCACATCAGGTACCGCCCACAAGTCGCACGTTGCGCCGTGCCGGCTCGCGGGCGCATGCTCGATGAGTACCCACCTACAAGGCGGGACCGGCCGGAGCAGGCACTCCAGACCGGTCCCTAGATCGGCACCTGACTGGAGGCCCCGACCATGACTGGATCTTACGATTACGAGAACGCCACCGAGGCGGAACGCGCCGCGTACGATCGCGGCACGGAGGACGCGCTCAACCCGGCTGGCATGGATCTGTCGGACGTGTTGTTGCTGCTCGCCGTCTGCCAGGATGCACTGGCCCGCAACCTGCGCGAGCTCCGGCACAGCTAGACGTACAGCGACGGTCCGAGGATTCCCTAGTATCCTCGGACCGTCGCTTGTTCCCCGGCGTGGCAACGGCAGTAAGCACGCGGGAGTCTACTTTCCGACGATGCGCCTCGCGGTGCGATTCATGGCCCGTTCGAGCTCTCGACGTACTGCCGGTGCACTCTTCTGCAGCGGGCGGTCGAACCATCCCCGAGCCTTCGCGATCGCCTCGAACCGCCACGGCCGGTGCCCGTAGGTGGGATGGTTCACGAAGCCTTTGTTGAGCAAGGCAAGCTGACTGATGCCTCGGGCAATGATCCGGACCCGCAGCGGCGTGATCTTCGCGACCTCGATGTGCGAGCTCGCGACCACCTCGGCCAGTCCGCCGCGCTTCGGCAGATGCTCTAGTGCGGACTCGCGCACGTCCAGGTCCAGGTGCTTCGTGGCCTTATCCAAACCGGTGGCGAGCTCGCGCTGTAGACCGCCGTTGGCCATAGCACGGAGCCGCGCAGCGAGCAGTTTCACCTCGCCGTTGTCGGAGATCCTGATATCCGTCATCGTCGTCCGGGCCGTCGTCCAGACCGGGCGAACACCGCGTGAACGTCGTTCGAGTGCGTCCACACCCGCTTGCGGATCTCCGAGATGATCTGGTCGACAGTCCGGGAGTCCAGCACGGTCCCGTTCACGTTGATGTTGACCTCCTGGCTACGACGGCCCATCGAGGCGAGTTGGCTTTGGTTGAACACCGCCTCCGGCTTGCGGGTTTCGTTGTACGCGGTCTGACCAGGCATCAGCCAACCGCCATTCTTGTAGCCACCGGGCCTGTTCCAGCCGGCAGGCCCCGAGCCGTACCGCGCGACGGTGTACTTGATAGCCGCGTAGATGTTCGCGAACGGGTCGTAGATCCCGCGACCCCGGTACGGACCGGCGTACGCCGCGAACGTCCCAGGCACTGTCTGCATGAGCCCTTGGCTCGGCATACCGCGCTTGGCGTTGGAGTCCCAGAGGTTGATGGCACGCGGATTTCCGCCGGATTCCTGGTTCATCCGCCGCAGCAGTGATCCGATCCACGAGGCCGGCTCATGCGCCGCTGCCAACGCGGCCAGGGCGACTCCGCGCCACCGCTCAACCCCTGCGCCGGCACCCGCCGCACTGCTGACGGCCGGCGCGAAACCAGCCCCGAGCACCTTGCGCAGCTGTGCCTGATCCTTGAACACACCGGTGCCATGGATGTTGACCGCTCCGCCGGCAGCCATTCCGGGAACGACCATCGCCGTACCGGAGTTCACCGAGCTCATGGCCTTCTGACCGTACTTCTGTGCGGACGCGGCCTTGACGACGTACTCATTGTTGCTCAGGGCAAACACGCCGGCGCGGTCACTGGTGCCCGAGCCCGGACCGCTGACCGGACCACCTCCGGCGAGCCCACCGACGCGGCTAGGCGTCCTGGTGTTGAGGGTGAAGTTGGTGCCGTTCATCGTGTACGTGATCGGAACATTTTTGCCGTGCATCGCGTTGATCTGGCGCTGCGTCAGCAGCACCTGATCGGCGAGCCGCTTCGCCGCAGCCTTGGACAGGCCCATCTTTTCGGCCATGCCGATGAACTGCGCACGGGACGCCTGCGCGGCCTGTGAGGCAGCAGCGGTGCCACGGCCGGCGCGCAGCATCCCTGCCGTCACGTCGTTCGCGGACTGCGCAAGGTTGTTGAGCGCGGTCTTGTTGGCCCGACCCTTCGCGGTATTGAGATCCAGGTTTTTGCCGTTGTCCCGCACCGACTGTGTCGCGTCGGCAATCGACTGCCGGTAGGTGATCTCGCTACCGGACAGCCCGAGGGCCAGATTCTGCATCCGGAACATGGTGGAGATGAGTTGATCGGTGGCGCTGGTCTGCCGGTTGATCTTGTCCGTCAGCGTCTCGGCCGGCTTCACTGCCTTACTGGTCGCATTGGCCTGCGCGGCGGTAGCGATCGCAGCGCTGTTGCCGGTGTGAGTCAATGCATGGAACGTGTCGGAGAGGCCCTGGAACGGATTGATGGCTTTCCGCGCGGTCTGCCAGACGTCACCGATCAGCGAGTTACTGTGTCCGAGCGCAAGATCCATCGCGCTGGTGCCACCGGTGAGACGAGAGACCCCACCGTTGAAGTCGTTGAGGCTGGCGATCGCCCCGAGCAGGCTACCGCTCAGCGAACCGACTCCGCGCGTCAGGTCGGCGAGGCCCTGCGGGTTTTGCTTCACCGAGTTGGCCAACCGGACCATGCCGTCGGACATGTTGCCGAGGGCATCTTGCATCGCCGGCCCGGTCGCACGCAGAACAGCTGCGAACGCATCGGCCATCGGCTTGACCGCGGGTGCGAGCTTTTCGAACGCCCTGCCCAACTGGTCAGCGAACACAGCAACGGCCGGCGCGAGATCGGCGAACGAGGCTTTGAGCTCCGGCTTGAACCTGCCAAAGGTGCGCGAGGCAACGTTCGCCAGCGAGACCAACGTGCTCTCGAACGGTCTGGACAGGATGGTCATATCCGCGCCCATCCCGGACAGCGTCGTCTTCCAGGCGTCGCGGACCCGCTGAGCCTTCGAGGCGAACACGATCGCGAGACCGGCGAGCCCGGCACCGAAGCCGGCCACGACAGCGCCACCGGCGATAGCGCCCGCCTCCGGGAGTACCGAGGCAGCGACGGCACTGAAGGCGACCACGAGGGCAGGACCGAGCCCCGGCGTTCGCAATGCGCCAAGGAAGCCGGAACCGAAGACACTGCCACCGAACTTTCCGGCGTCGTGCAGATCCTTGCCTCCGGCACCGGTGATCCACTGGTGGAATCCGGAGATGTAGTTTTTCGCGGAGCTCTGGCCATCGGGAGTGGCGGCCCGCTCGATGGCGCGTGCCACGTCGCCAGTAGCCCGCGCTGCATCACGTCGAGCCTTCGCCAGCTGGGATTCCGCGCGGAGGATCTGACTGGTTTTCGCGGTCGACTTGCTGCGGATCTCGCTGAGATTGGCTTCGGCAATCCCGACCCGGTCGAGAGCATCGGCTTCCCGATCCCGAACTCGGGACAACTTCTCGCTGACACCGGCGTACTCGCGCGCAGACCGCGCAGCGTCGACCATCTTGCGGTTGACGCCTTCGAGCCGGTTAGCGAGTCGGCTGAACCCGGACTCAGCGCCCCGGTCATGAACGTCGATATTGAAGTCGAGCCGCTCATTAGCCATCGGAGACCGGCCCCCAGTCGCGGACGTCGCTCGCCTTCGTGACCCGCACGGCACGCTTGCGCGGAGCACGAGCGTTGGCGGGTTCGGCGTAGCCGGCGGCAACGAGCTTCGCGGCCTCGTGGTGCGGCAACTCGACCTCACCACCCACCGGCGGCCAGTAGACCCCGTTGTGCGCACCGGTGAGCGTGACGAGCATGCGCACCACCAGCACCCCACCGAGGTCAGCCGGCGGGGTGCTGGTGGCCTTCGTTGCCCTAGGCATTAGGTCGCGTTCGCGAACGTCTTGATCGCGTTGGAGTCGATCAGCGCGCCATCGATGCGGATGACGCAGCGGAACGCAACCATGTCGGTCTGGAACTTGAAGTCATCCGACCGCTCGAAACGAATGCCCTCGGCGATCCGAACGAAGTACCGGCTGAAGTCGCCGTACGCGATCGATTCGGCGAGGTTCGCCATGGCCGGCATGAACGGGTCCACGACGAACGGCGCACCGAGGAAGCTGTTGCCGTCGGCACCGACCACCGGCTGACCGGTGGTGTCCTTCAGCTTGCGGATCACGGCCCGGCTGGCGTTGCGCATCAGCCATGCCCGGTTCTCCGCAGCCGCGTACGGCTCGGCAAGGGATGCATCGAGGTTGTAGAGGATGTCGGTGCCCATGCCGGCGGTGCCCTGCGTACCGAGGGTCGTACCGGTGCCGGTGATGCCCGAGACACCCGGGGTCGCGGTGGTGAGCACACCGGTGGGCTGGCCGGTGCCGGTGCCGTTGACCAGGTCGTTGCCGTACGCAAGAGCCAGCGACTCCCCGGCCTGTCGCGCCAGGAACCCGAGCAAGTCCACGTTGCCGTCGTTGGCAAGCTCGTGGCTGACCTCGAAGTACGTCGCGTACTTGTACGCCTTCAGCGTGACCACGGCCAGCGTCGGATCGCTCGCGGTGATGGTCGCACCCTCACCGAACAGCGCGGCAGTGGAGAACGCCGTGGACTTCGGAACCTGCAAGTCGTTGCCGTTGTCGGTGTTGATCAGCGTCGCGCCGGCCTTCAGGACGGCCGAAGATTCGACCATGTGCTGAACGATCCGGTCATAGACCGAGACCGGCAACGCCTGCGTCGCGGTGGACTTGAGCGTGGAGCGCTGCTCGATGCCCGGCTGGTAGTAGCTACGCCCAGAGACGGGAATGTCGATCGGCTCGGCGTACTTGGAAGTGATCATGGACCGGAACGCCTTGTCCAGGTCGGCGTCGTCGCCGGACCGGGGAGCGTTGCGGTCGAGCGGCCGGCCGGCGAGGTTGCCGAAGGCATCCTCCTTGGCCTGGTCGCGCTGTTCCTGGCCCTGCAACTGCTGGATACGGGCGTCGTAGGCGTCCAGGTCGGCGTTGAGCCGCTGCCAGGTCGCCTCTTCCTGCTCGTTGAAACTGCGGTTCTCGGTGGCGACAGTGTTGGCGAGTGCGTTCGCCTCGGTCCAGACGAGCTCTCGCCGGGCGCGCAAATCCTTGATGATCTGAGACATGACGGCCCCTTAGGAGGTCGGGTAAGTGAGGCCGACCTGCGCACCGTTGTCGAACTCAGCCGTGATCTGACTGGCCTCGCCAACGCCGCCGTCGAGCATGTTGTAAGTCATCAGCAGGCCCTGCATGAGAGCCGCCGGATTGGTCGCCGAACGAGCGCCAGACGTGGCGCGTACCTCGATCGGGACCGGGGTGCTGGAGCCGATGAGCGGCTGCAACGTCGCGTGAACCTTGCCCGAGGCAAAGTCCTGGAAGAAGGTGATGGTGATCTTGGCGTCGCCAAGACCCTTGGTGACGGCCTTGGAGGTGGCACCGAACGCGGTGATGTCGATCGCGTCGCGGTTGTCCTCGACGGTCACCTTGTTGCCGTGATCGGACAGGGTGACGCTGTTCACCGAAATGAAGGCGTCGGTGAGCGTGAAGATTGCCATGGGCAATGGCTCCCGTTTACGGGAGCGAGCGCGCCGCCGGAGCGAGATGGTTAGAGACGGACAGACAGCGCGTCGCTCAGATTCCGAAGGAAACGGGAGTCCGGCGTCAACCGCGCCTCAGCGCCTAGGCCGGCGAGTTTCGCCCTGCCGGCGGTCGTCCTCAACTTCCACGTGATACACGTCGCGGTGGTTGCCACCTGCCGCGAATTGCCCCGATCGGCCGATCGGCGTGCCTACTTGCTATCCACAACTACCTACATGCTACGACGTCGGTCCGACAAACCCCTCCTCGTCATCGTCGCCGCCGAGGAGCTCGGCCACCGGGATGCCAACGTTGGCGATCTCGCGGCCCTGCGCCACCCTTTCGTCGCGGACCTGGCACGCGAGCAGGAGGAGTACCTGGTCTGAATCTGCCACCGGAGTGCCTTCGGTGTGATTGCGCCAGTCGGTCAGGGTCAGGATCGCCAACTGGAGACTTCGGTCGTCGTACTGCCGGAACCGCGCCAGGCAGGCAGCCTGCCAGTCGCCCTCGCTGATCACGACTGCCGCCGGGCAGCAGGGTCGACCGCGCTGCGAGAACCGCCGTAGCCGGGACGCTTGGCCGCGATGACCGACCCGGACACCGACGTCAGGTGGTCCGGATTGACGCACTGCCGGCCGCCGGTGCAGATCTGCGTCGCGCTGTAGCCCGGAGGGATGAACTTGCCGGCGATCTCGATCAGCGCGAACCGGCGAGCGCTCACGAGCCGGCCGTCGTTGTTGCGGAGCCGGCCGTACCCATTCGTGTCGAGCGAGCACGCCCACAGCCAACACTTCGTCTTCTTGTCGACCTCGTACGACTCGTGGAACCGTGTCGTCGCATCGGCGTACTTTCTGGCCATTATTGCCTCCTGCAACTAGTTACGCTGAGTTGCGTGTGATCTCTGAGGAATCGAGCGGGACAGGTAGCTGTCACGGTGCGTTCCTGACAAAAAACGGGTCCTGTAATTACTCGGTGTCATGGTCACTGGTCACCCTCCTCGGTCCGGACAGGCGCAGCGATCCCGATCCGGACCATTGATCCGACCCGTTCGGCCCCTGCTCGTACCGAGCGAGCCACTCGTTCCAGGGCATCCACCTCCGGGTCGTGGGGTCCTCGGTGGGGTGGTTGCCATCGATCAGGGTGTTGCTCATCTCTTGCCTCCTGTTGGTTGGTTCGAGTTGCGAGTCGCGAGTCCCATTTCCACGCCCCCCTAAAGGGGGGGGCGCGTGGGACTCAACATGGCCCGGGTGGGACTCACGTGAGACTCGGTGCGACTCGTGAGCGTGGAAGGTGCGACTCGCGTGGGACTGGAAAGTTGTTGGCGAGTCTCATTCCCAGTCGCAGCAACGATTTACCAGGACTCATGCGAACCCTCCGGCACCGGTGGCGAGGTAGTACTTGTACCGGCTCCGACTGCCTTCGCGGCGAACCTTGCCGGCGTCAACCAACTTCCCAACCTGCCGGTAGAAGGTCGACTTCGTCGTGTCGGGAACTTCGAGCTCCCTGACCAGGTCCGGCCCGCTGGCACCGAGGTCGCCGTACGCGGCCAGCACGGCGAGGACCTTGTCTGCCACCGGGACACTCGCCGTGTCCGCGAACGTCTCCTCGACGATGCAGGAGCCGCGTGAGGGCTTGCGCCGCAGATACAGGATCTTGCCGGCGGCACCTTCCTTGACCTTCTTCCGGAGCAGGGTGAACATCTCCGAGCCCTTGCTGACCTCGGTGGCGAGCAGTACCTCGTCGGCGTTGCCTTCGAACTGGTAGCCGCCACGGGTCCGGTCCGTGTTGTTCCAGCCGGGGTGATGCACGAACAACGCCGTACCGTTGATCGCGGTCGCGAGGTTGGTGAAGTAGCGCATGATCAGCGGAGCGTCGTTGGTCTCATGCGCGTCCGGAGCGAGGCTGGACAGCGTGTCCAGCACCACGAAGCCGGCTCCGAACTCGACGGCCTCGGCCTGGATCGCGTGCCAGGTCGCGGCCTTCTTCAGCGAGTCGGGCTGCACGATGAACTTGAGGTCGCCATCGGAGACGGGATCGCCTTTGTTCCAGGCGAGCTCCCATGCGGTGACCCGGTCATCGAACCCGTAAGCGCCTTCACCGAGCACGTACAGCACCTTGGTGCGGCGGACCGCACGTCCGAGCCACACATTGCCGGTGGCAACCGACAGGGCGAACGCCAACGCGAGGAACGTCTTGCCGACGCCCCAGCTACCAACCAGCACCACGGCGGCCGGCGTCGAGAGCACGCCTTCGATGAGCGGTTCGATCTTCGGCAGCTTGGCGAGCTCGGACCGCCGCAGTACGGTCCCGAGTGCGGGGTCGGTGCCGGTGGCAACCTTGGCCGCGGGCTCGGCGACCTCGGTGGCTCTCTGGGACCAGTCGGCCGTCAGGCTAGCCGAAACGGCCGCGAGGGCGTCGCCGGTGAGGGTGATGGGGACTCCGAGGGCAGCGGAGGCTTTCGCCGTCATCTCGGCTTTCCGTTGGCGGTACAAGTCGCCCTTTCCCACCCTCTCGTAGTGGGCTTCGAACGGGTCGTTGGGCTCAAGTACACTTGAGGTGGGTACAGCGAGTGGAGTGGTCGCCCCGTGGCCGGGGCGACCCTCATGGTCAGTGGGCACGGCAGTGTTCCCTTTCGGGGGTTAATCGCGGCGAGGCACCCTGACCCGTATTACCCCGCCGCGAGAGTGTGTGTGTTGGTCGGACCAACTAGTTGTGCATCACTCGTCCCGATCCGGCTTGTTCACCGGAGGTTCCCCACGGTCGGGATCGCGTGCGACATGGCGAGCGCATCGCCGGCCTTGACCCGGATCACTCGCGGGCCGATCCTCTCCGCCGGAAGCTTGTTGGCGGAGATCCAGTTCCTGACGGTCTGCTCCGTGACGCCGTACCACGCGGCGATCTGCTTGAGCGTCACCAGCTTTTCAGGATCGATGTTCCTATCCGTACTTTCCATACCTGAATTCTCGATGGCAACATCGACAATTGTCCAAATGTGCCTAATGCGCGGCAATTAACCTCAGAGACAATTGGACCCTCATCAACTGTTTCAGTTGCCGGCGGCAAGCTCGCTCAGCCGGCGGGCGATGACCAGGTCGCGTTCCTCGCTCGCGTGCTGGTAGCGCATCGCCATTTCGGCCGTGGTGTGTCCGAGCCGCGCCATGAGCTCGGCCACTGTCGCACCGGACTGAGCGGCCAGGACGGCACCGGTGTGGCGCAGCGCATGCGGGCTGAGATCGTCCCTGCCGGCTTTGTGCTTGGCCTGGTTGAACTGCCACAGCAGGGAGCTATGAGGCAGTTGTGCGCCGGTACGTGGACCCCAGAACAGCAGCCCCTCGGAACCGATCTGTGTATGGTCGCGCAGGTGCGCGCGGATCGCGGGGATCAGGTGCGGCGGGATCGCGACGGTGCGCTTACCGGCGGCGGTCTTCGGGTCGGTGACGTGGCGCTCGCCATCGGTGGTGCGGATGACGCCACGCCTGATCCGGACCACACCGGCCTTGAGGTCGAGATCCTTGCGCCGGAGCTCGGTGCACTCACCGAACCGCAGCGCGCACCAGGCGGACAACGGCACCAGCAACCGCATCCGCGCCGGCATCGCCTTCGTGATCGCGGTGAGCTCGTCCAGGGTCGCCGGCCGAATGTCGCGCGAGCGCTTCGCCTTGGACGCTCCGCGGATGCGACAGGGGTTCGCCTCGATCACCTCGTCCTCGACGGCGGTCGCCATGATTGCCTTCAGCAACGCATAGGCGTGCGCCTTCGCGGTCGGGCCGGTGGCGAGGCCGGAGTGCCAGGTGCGGACCTTCGCCGGCGTGACCTCGGTGAGCGGACCGAAGGCCGGCGCGATGTACTCGTCCAGCAGCCACCGGTAATGGTCGCGGGTCCGGGGCGCGAGCTCGCGGCCGGCGATCCACGCGGCGGCGTACTCGGTCACTCCTGCGACCTCAGCCGGCTGCGGCTTCACCGGTGGCGTATAGGTGCCCCGGGCAACGTCGGTCCGTACGGCGGCCAGGTACGCGGTCGCGTCGGTCTTGGTGTCGAACGTCGACGGCGCGGTGTGCTTGCTGCCATCGGGCATGGTCCAGCGGGCCTGCCAGCGTCCGGACGGCAGCCGGCGCGCGCTCCCGAAGTTCGACCTCGACCTAGTGGCACGGCCCATTTCGCTCATCTCCCTGACCAGTCGCGGAAGCCCGCACCCCCAAGCGTGCCACAACGTGCCACTAGCTGTTCGTACTCGTTGGTACTTATGCAATGGCGGGTTATATGTCCTCTCCGGCATACTGCCAGGTCGTGCGGAGGAAACCGCAGGTCAGGACGCACTGCCGGAGACTGGCCCGCGCCTTTTTCGAGTCCAGTCGCGGGAGCAACAAACCAGCCGGTCTCCTCTTCACAGGAGCCCGGCTTTTTCGTTGCCTGTGGGCGCAGGTAGGTTCGACGAATGCATCGTCGTGCCCGGGTGGGGCTCCTCGCCGGACTGCTACTCCTCACCGCTTGCGGCACCCAGAGTGCAGCAGTGACGACCGGCAGCAAGCCGTCCCTCACGCAGTTGACCCCCCGGCCATTAGGACCGACCCCGTTCACCACCGTTCACCCCGATCCGACGCCCGCACCGCCGCGGCCCACATGCCCGGCCTCCGGCGCCTCGATCACCGTCGGACCGGTCGACGCGGCCCTCGGCCACCGCGCCGTGGTCGTGAAGCTGACCAACTGCCGCTCCACACCGATCACCGTCGACGGGTACCCCGACATCGCGGTGCTGGACGCCGACCGCCGAGCGATGAACCTGACGATGACCCGCGGTACGTCGTACATGGCGATCGACCCCGGTCCGAAGAAACTGGTCCTCCGCAAAGGTGAAACAGCCCTCGCTGCCATCTCCTGGTCCAACACGGTCGAAGCCGGCGAGGACAAGGCATCCGGCACCTACCTGGCCGTTGCGCGAGGCAAGGGTGAGCACGCGGTCGTCTGGCCGGTGGACACCGACCTGGGCACGACCGCCAAAGTCACGCTGACCGCGTGGTGCCGGACGCTCCCGACCTGAATCAAGGGTTTGATACTGGCCTAGACCATCCCTTTGCCGGTACGTTCCTCTCCGGATCCCGAGGGGGCCTCGGGGATGGAGGGGAAGGAAACCCTGTGAACGTCAAGAAGTTCCTGAACACCAAGAGCGGACGGCTGCTGGTCGCGGCCGTGCTCGGGGCCGGCGTGCTGGTCGGTGTCACGGTTGCCGCGAACGGCGCCGTGAAGCCCGACTGCAAGAGCCTCTCGTACCCGCTCTGCCCGCGCTCGGTCGCTGCTTCGCAGGTCGTGGACAACAGCCTGCCCGCGAGCAAGATCGTGCCGGCCGACCGGAACGCGTTCCTGAAGGACACCGACGTCTACGGCAAGTCCGGTGTCGCGAAGGACTTCGATCCGGTGGCGATCGCGAAGATCGGCGGGTCGTTCAAGACCAACAAGACCAAGGTGGGCGAGTTCACCCTGCAGCCGGGCACCTGGCTGCTGAACTCGACCGCTTTCTTCGCCCGCACCACCGCGGGCGCGCCGGGCACGCGGCCGCAGCTCGCGCTCCGGGTCGGCGCCTCCGACACGGCGTTCGGCACCGACTACGGCACCATCCTCGGCGCCGAGATCTCGCCCGCGAAGGACCGCGAGCTCACCGGCGCGACCGTGAAGATCGTGACGGTATCCAAGGCGACCACCGTCGAGGTGTTCGCCTTCGGCTACAACGACGACGGCAGCGCAGCCGGCGCCGGCGAGATCACCGCATCCGCGTCGGTCGCCGCCGTACGCGTCGGCTGACCGTCATCGCGTGAGCAAACGAGGCCCTGACCGCACCCAGCGGTCGGGGCCTCCGCACGTCTCCGGGGCCGTCGCTCCCGCCTACTTGCCCTTCTTCCGATCGATCGCCCGCTGAATCCGATCCTGCGGCTGCCCGAGGATCTTCGCCAGCAGCGGCACGCGATACTTGTACGCCGCGATCGCGCCTACCACGATCACCAGAAAAATGAACCAGCCCATGGGAGTTCCTCTCATTCGGACCTGCCCCCATCATGCCCGCTCACCGGTCACCAGCCCTCCGTCGAACCCCTGACCCCACCCTGGTTTCACACCCCACCCCCACCAACCCGATACGATCACCCGCACACGGGGCGGTAGCTCAGCTGGTTAGAGCAGGGGACTCATAATCCCTGGGTCACGGGTTCGAGTCCCGTCCGCCCTACCCCAGAAATGTATGGCCTCGGCTGAGGGACGACAGATCGTCCTCGGTTGAGGCTTTACACGTTTTCGGCTGATGCTTGACGGTTGCTTCGGTTGATCCTTGACACTCCCGGTATGCGGGAGATGAGTGTGGCTGAGCAGCGGTATCAGGCCGTGCTGGCGGTGGTCAGCGGCGGCGAGACGGTGAAGGACACGGCGGCGCGGTTCGGGGTGTCGCGGCAGACCCTGCACGCCTGGTTGGCCAAGTACGAGGCGGGCGGGATCGAGAATCTCGGCGATGGGTCGCATCGGCCGCGGTCGTGCCCGCATCAGATGCCGGCCGTGGTCGAGGTCGCGGTGGCCGAGCTGCGGCGGGCGCATCCGGCCTGGGGGCCGCGACGGTTGGTGCATGAGCTGGGACGGGACGGGCTGGTGCCGGTGGCGTTGGTGCCGTCGGAATCGGCGGTGTATCGGGCGCTGGTCCGGTTGTCGTTGATCGATCCCGGGGCGCGGCGGCCGCGGGACCGCAAGTGGCGCCGGTGGGAACGCGGCCGGCCGATGGAGCTGTGGCAGATGGATGTAGTCGGCGGGTTCGTCCTGGCCGACGGACGCACGGCGAAGGCGTTGACCGGGATCGACGACCACTCCCGGTACTGCGTCAGCGCCTATCTGATGCTGCGCGAGTCGGCCCAGCGAGTCTGCGACGGGCTGGCCTTGGCGATGCGGACCTACGGTGTCCCGGAGGAGATCCTGACCGACAACGGCAAGGTGTTCACCGGCCGGTTCAACCAGCCACCCGTGGAGGTGTTGTTCGACCGGATCTGCCGCGAGAACGGGATCACCCACCGGCTCACCCAGCCCCGCTCACCGACCACCACGACCGGCAAAGTGGAACGGTTCCACCGGGCACTGCGCGCCGAGTTCCGCACCGATCGGGTCTTCGCCGACCTCGAGGCAGCACAGGCCGAGTTGGACGCCTGGGTGACCGAGTACAACTATCGCCGGCCGCATCAGGCGATCGGCATGGCGACGCCGGCCGACCGGTTCCTGCAAGCCGTGCCGGCGCCGGTCACCCCGCTGCGCCGGGCAGAGGTCTCCCGCCCCGACCCCGGCCGCGGTGACGGCTACTGGGTCGCGCGGCGAGCCAGCCGGGCCGGCGTGGTGTGCGTGAGCTGGCAGCAGGTCTGCCTCGGCATCGCCGCGGCCGGCCGCAACATCGACGTCTGGGTCACCGACACCGTCCTGCAGTTCTTCGACGGCGACCAACTCCTCCGCACCCAGACCCGCGACGAGGCAGGCGAGGTCCGTAAGAAGAAATCATCCGTACCCGGCGGCCAACGCCGCCGTAAACTCCAGAACTGAGTGTCAAGGATCAACCGAACCAGATCCGTCACCCATCAACCGAAGGTGCTCAGTCGCGATCCCCAAGCGGTGGGAGTGGCGTGTTCGTCGCCGGCTCTCTGACCCGGGCGATGCTGGTCGACCGGTTCACGCCGGAGGCCACGCAAATCGCCGCACGTCTGTTCGAGTCGCTCCTCCCGACCGGAGACCGCCCGGTCAGGGCAGGTGACGGTCGATCCGTCGCAGCAGCCGCCCAACGACCGGCAGTTCGTGCCACGCTCGGGCGATCACCCACCCCCGCACATCCGGCACCACCGACCGTGCACCCGCAGCGCGGAACGGCCGCAACTCGTCCTCGCGCTCGGCCGCGCGGCGCTGCAAATACCCCGCACACCCCACGCAGACCCCGACTCCGGGCGCGCTCCCAGCCGCACCAAATCACGATCCTCGAACTCGCGACCGCAACACCAACACGCCGGCGCCGATGGCTGAAACGTCTCGTCCGCAACCGTCATACCGCCATCACCAGTCCAACCCCACACCAACCAACATCGCGACGTCCTCCAGGAACTGCGCCACTTCGCCGACAAACGCGGCCACCGACTGCAGACATCGCCTGTTCATCAGGCCAAACGTGACATCACCCCCCCAAAGTGTGGAGATGCCGGTGAAATTGAAGGGGCTCCGCGTATTCCGGTGTGACCCGGGGAACCGACGTGCTGGGCGGGTCGCTTCGACCGCCCACAACCGGCGCCAACGAACCGTATCAGCGCGGCTGAGGCTCAGCTCTGGCGCACTGTTGGCGTCATTGGCGCTCCCAGTCAACGGTGTACAGCGAGTGTGGCTCCAGCTGGCGGAACTGGCTGGGGCTGACTGCGTGACGCAGTACGCCGTGCGCCGCGCGGTGTCGGGCTACTCTCGCGACATCATCGCGACGGCTTCGCGCTCCAGGTCTACGTAGGGGTCGCCGCTGACGTCGACGGCTACGCGCTTGATCGTGCCGCCGGTGAACGACCAGGGTGCTTCGCCTGGGTAGTCCTGGGTTACCGGGTCGCTGCTGTCGCGTCCGACGCACAGGCCGTCGCCGGCGATTGAGAACTTGCCCGGCTGGGTCTGGATACGGCCCTCGCCGACCTTGACGTCGCCGTGGAAGAGCGACAGTGTTCCGACCGCGACGCCGGGCGGATCCTCACTTGTCTTTTCGAAGGCGGCGGACAGGATCAGGTCCTCGCCCGTCGGCAGTTCTTCGTCCGCGACGATCTTCTGTTCCAGGCTGCCCACGAAGCTGTAGACGTAGTGCAATCGGTTGTTCTTGACGTAGAGGGAGTGGCCGCCGAACCGCGAGCCGTGTGCGAACAGAACGCCCTGAGTCCCCGGCGCGGGGATGTCGACGACCGCGGCGACCGCGTAGGAGCGGTTGCGGATGTTGACCGCCTGCGACTCTGGCACCTCGGCGACGCCCGGGTAGTAGATGTAGCGGTTGCGCGGCAGTGACAGAACCGGTCGCGGCGTCGTGAGCAACTCCAGGGCGGAGCGGTCGTCGAGCGGGAAGGCGGCGTTGGCGCCGGCCTCGGCGTACCAGAGATTAATCATCTCGTGTAAGCGTGCGGGCTCCTCGGCGGCCAGGTCATGCACCTCGGAGCGATCGACGTCCGTGTGGTAGAGCTCCCACGTGTCCTCGGCGAAGCTAGCCCAGCCACTGAGCGTGGGGTGGGTCGTGACGGCCTTCCAGCCCTGGTGCCAGATGCTGCGGGAGCCGAGCATCGAGTAAAATTGGGTTTGGCGTGCACTGGGCAGCGGTGCGGCGTCGAAGCTGTACCGCATGCTGAGGCCGTCGAAGTGGCTCTGCTGGTGTCCGGCGATCGTCGCGGGTGCCTCGACGCCGAGCACGTCAAGGATCGTCGGGACGATGTCGACTGCGTGGTGGTACTGCTCGCGGAGCTCGCCTTTGGCCTCGATACCCTGCGGCCAGGAGATGATGCACGGGTCCGCCGAGCCGCCCTCGAACTCGTACCGCTTCCACATCTTGAACGGCGAGTTGAACGCCATCGCCCAGCCGTTCGGGTAGTGGTTGTAGGTCGCCGGGCTGCCGAGCTCGTCGAGCTTCGCCAGGTTCTCCTGGAGGTCGTCCGGGATCCCGTTGGCCACCTTGTTCTCGTTGACCGACCCGTTGGGGCCGCCCTCGCCGCTGGCGCCGTTGTCGGACACCACGAGGATCATCGTGTTCTCGCGCTGACCTGTCTCCTCGAGGTAGTCCAGCAACCGGCCGATCTGGTCGTCGATGTGCGCCAGGAAGCCGGCGTATACCTCGGCCATACGGCTGAACAGCCGCTGCTCCTCGCCCGACAGCGAGTCCCACGGCCGTGTGTAGTCCAGCGTCGGGAACGACGCACCGTTCGGGCCGGTGCGGGTCTCGGGTGTCCCGATCGGATTCAGCGGCGGCAGCTCGGTGTTCTCCGGGACAAGCCCCATTGCCTTCTGACGGGCAAGGGTCTGCTCACGCAGGACCTCATAGCCCATGTCGAAGCGCCCCTGGAAGCGATCGATCCACTGCTTGGGCGCGTGGTGCGGGGCGTGACAGGCGCCCGGGGCGTAGTAGAGGAAGAACGGCTTGTCCGGGGCCATCACCTTCGCGTCCTTGATGAAGTCCAGCGCCTTGTCGGTGAGGTCCTCGCTCAGGTGGTACCCCTCCGCGGGCGAGCGCGGCGGGTCGACGGGATGGTTGTCGTAGACCAGATCCGGATACCACTGGTTGGTCTCGGCTCCCAGGAAACCGTAGAAGCGATCGAAGCCCCGGCCCGTCGGCCAGTTGCGCCGCGAGGAGGCCAGATTCATCTCGGCTTCCGGGCACAGATGCCACTTGCCGACCATGTACGTGTTCCAGCCCTCGGCTCCGAGGATCTCCTGGATCTGGCCATTCTCGGGCGGAATCACCCCGTTGGCGTTGGGGAACCCGCTGGCGCACTCGGTGATGCACGCCATGCCGTTCCGGGTGTGGTTGCGGCCGGTCAGCAGACAAGAGCGCGTCGGCGAGCACAGCGCCGTAGTGTGCCACTGCGTGAACCGCACACCGGCGCCGGCGATCCGTTCGATGTTCGGTGTCTCGATGGGACCGCCATAGCACCCCATCGCGGAGAACCCCACATCGTCGAGCACGATGTACACCACGCTCGGCGCTCCGTCGGGCGCCTTCGGCGGCTCAAAAGGCGACCAGTCCGGCACCGAATCACGGATGTCAGTGTTCACAACGCCCCTGAAAGACTTGCCCATGACCGGCTCCCCTGAATGGACGGGCCCCGGCGCGCAACATCGCTCCCCGGGCTGTCCCAGCGAGACTGGTCCATCGGCCCCCGCCGTGCCTCCCCCTCAGCGGATGAGCGGCGGACCGCAGAGCACCTCACCTGGCAAAAAGGCGCACGCACAGTGGACTGGAGAGCACATTGACCGCCCGGACGTCCACCGACTCCCGGCTCTCGGCTCTTCACGTCGAGGATGACTGAAGCGGCCTGTCATCGGCATGTGCGTGTGTTGGCCGGCACCCCAGGGTCGCCAGGGTTCCGGCGCCGGTCACGCATCTGCTGGCGGATCCCTGTGCTGGGTGGTCTGCCCGGCAAGCCAAGCAATGCGACAGCCGAGGTTCTCATTGCGAGGAGGACCGTCAGCGCCTCATGCAGCCTCTACCAGCGCTTATGCTTGCAATCGGCTCGCACCACGCCACATCAATCATCATTGATCAGGGTCTGCTGCACGAGTAGGTGACAGTTTCGGTCACGCGGCCTGACTGGCCGGTGTGGTCATGATTGTTTCGTATTCGATGGGGGTCAACCGGCCGAGGGCGGCTTGGCGTCTGCGGCGGTGGTAGGTCCGTTCGATCCAGCCCACGATCGCGATCCGGAGCTCGTCACGGGTGGACCAGGTCCGCCGGTCGAGAACATTCTTCTGCAGCAGCGCGAAGAAGCTTTCCATGGCCGCGTTGTCTCCGGCCGCGCCGACTCGGCCCATCGATCCTGCGAGGCCGTGGCGTGCGAGTGCGTGCACGAACTTCCTGGACCGAAATTGCGATCCGCGGTCGGTGTGCAGAACGCAGCCTGTGACCTCATCGCGGCGGGCGACGGCGTTGTTGAGCGCGGCCACGGCGAGGCGGGATTTCATCCTGGAATCGATGGAGTAGCCCACGATCCGGTTGGAGTAGACGTCCTTGACCGCGCACAGGTACAGGTTGCCCTCGCCTGTGCGGTGTTCGGTGATGTCGGCCAGCCACAGCTGATTCGGGTTCTGTGCGGTGAGGTCACGGCGGACGAGGTCGTCGTGGACCGGCGGGCCGGGCTTCTTGCCGTTCTTGCCGCGTCTCTTGCCGAACACGCTCCACCAGCCCATGGACGAACAGAGCCGCCACGCAGTCCGATCGGCCATCGACACGCCCGCGTCGCGGGCTTCGTCGACCAGGAACCGGTAGCCGAACTCCGGGTCGTCGCGGTGCGCGTCGAACAAGGCGTTGGCGCGGTAGGCCTGCTCGAGCTCGGTAGCGGTGACCGGCTGGGCCAGCCACCGGTAGTACGGCTGGCGAGCGATCTTCAGTACCCGGCACGTCACCGCCACCGGAACCCCGGCGGCGGCCAGCTCGCTCACGAGCGGGTAGAGCCTTTTCCCGGAAGATGCGCCTGCGACAGGTACGCCGCCGCACGGCGCAGCACCTCGTTCTCCTGCTCCAGCAGCTTGATCCGCCGCCGGGCCTCGCGCAGCTCGGCCGACTCACCACGAGACACACCCGGCCCGCCACTCTTGACGCCGTCGTCGACCTCGGCCTGACGCAGCCACTTGAACAACGTCATCGGATGAACCCCGAAGTCCTCGGCGATCTGCTCAACCGTCACTCCGGGTCCCCGATCGCGAGCCACGCGAACCACGTCGTCACGGAACTCGCGGGGATAGGGCTTTGGCACAGCAACATCCTTCCAGGCCACCTCTCGGCAAGCCATCTCAGATGTCACCTATCCGTGCAGCAGTCCCGGCGCCTACTGCGGGTTCCCGCGGGCGTCGCAGGGAGGAGACACGTTCTGGTTGGCCACCACAAGCTCCTCGTCGATGATCTGCAACGTTCGCTGCATGGCCACGGGCCGAAGGCCACCGAAGCCCTCATGGAATGGCTGGTTGAGCGCGCCCAGCAGCAAGAGCAGCGATGTGACGACGGAGGCCACCGTGCCCACGAGAAGGGCCTGGACCACTGGCCGTTCGCCGCTGTCGGCGAAGAAGAGCATGTACAAGAGAATGAGACCTGACACGAAGAACAGCACCACCCACAGCGGGGCCGGGATCACTCCGACGGCCCCGTGTAAGCGGTCGCTGCGGGCCTCCTCGCGAGTCTGTCGCTGACTCAGCCAGATGTCGAAGGCGGACTGCTCGGTCGCATTGCTCGGCTTGACCGTCTGCAGCGTCTGGAACATCTCGCCGGCCCAGGGATTCAGCTCCTCGCCCAGCGTGCCGGCCTGCATCCGGTCCCACTGGACTCCGGCCACCGAGCGGGCGTAGCAGACGAGTTCATTGGTCAGCTCCGTGCGGGCAGGTTCCGGAAAGAACTGTGCGGTCTCGACCTGCTGGGAGACGATCAGCGCCTCCCGCTCCGCCCCCGTGCGGGCGGTGTCGTAGCTGGTGAAGGCCAAGAACACAACGAAACCCGACAGGACTGCGAAACCGGTGGCCAGTACGCCGAACACGCCTGCCGCGCGGTCCCCGTCGTGGAAGAAACTACCGTCCGGCGCATGACGGCGCACAACCAGCATGCCCGCGATGGCCAGGACGGTCACCGCGACAACGATGAGGATGGAGGCGAGAACGTTCGTGCGACCAGTCAAGCCCGCAACGGCAGAAATCGCCTCATCTGATTGGGGTGATGCAGATCGCCGAAACCTGCGCGCCGCCTCGTCCGATAAGCAGCGTGTGAGGAGGATCCGCACGCAGACGATTCTGCCCCCGAAGTACGCACCCTCCTGACCTGCAGCCGCTCGACCGGGGCGGTCGCAGATCGTCTTCCCATTCCGCGCGATGTGTCACTGTCGCGACCGCGTCACCGGCATCGTCCACAGGGTGACGGTGGACGTCAGCGGCGACCCCTCATCGAGGACCCGAGTCCGAACTACGAGCTCACATGGCGTTGCGGTAGTGGGACGCCATCATGACGGGGGGTCCGTCTGTTCAGCGGCGACTTCACGGATTGGCGGGCGGGTGAAGAGAATTACCACGCTGACGAGGAGAACCCAAGCGGGAAAGGCTAGTTGGGTCCATCGGTGTTCACCGGCGGCCACCAGCAGCACCACCGCGACAAGATAGCCGAGGATTGCCACCCATCGGGGGAACGCTGAAGTGCGCAGACCCACGGTACTCACCGAGAGCGTGAACACTGCGGCCATGCGCATGGCGTAGACGGAAATGAGCGCCTGCGTGCTGGTGCGGCCGTACGCCCAGACGTCGGCGTTGACGTCCGATCCCGCGAGCATCGCCGTCATGCTGGACGCCGTGACGGCGCCAATGAAGAGCATGGCCAGGAAGAGAAGCCCACTGCCTAGGAAGACGGTGGAGAAGAGCCGGTCCTCGACGTCACCGAGCTGATCACGAACGACGCCGATGAACCACAGAAAGGCGATTCCGGCAAACGGCACGAGGTGGAGACTGATCCGGATCAGCCTTCGTCGCGCTGGGTCGGATTCCAGCGACTGAAGGCTGTCCGCGGAAAGTGCGACGCGGAGCATCGTCAACGCTGCCAGGAGCAGCACTCCGAACACGATCCCTGCGACGGCTGCCGACCGTCGACTTCGCCAGAATCGTGCCTCCAGCCTCGGCGCCCTGGCGTTCATATCGGGCCTGCCTGTGCAGTCTGCAGCGAGGCTTCGTGAAGCCCATCGAGCCAAGCAAACCCACGTGACCGAACCATGTGCCCCCCGTTCGCCAAGCTACGCCGAAGCGGCCTCCAGAGGCAACGGGCCCGCCGATGTCCGGCCGACGGGGAGACGGGCGGTTGCTCGTCCGGCCGAGCGACGTCCCGACGTGCGGGTCGGGCGTGATCGGTGATCAGCCAGGTCCGGCCCGCACCGGCTGAGTCATACCCTGCGGGTGATGCCAGGCGGACTCCGGTGCTGGCAACGTCGAAGTCATGTCCAGCATCTGGCTTGCCGTGACGATCGCCGTCAGCGTTCGCGGCCGCGACATAGCGACCCACAGGCTGTTCGGATGGGCTGCCCCGAGGCTTTTCCGGCCGTCGACGGCGGGCATTCCGGCCGCCGTTCCACGCTCGCGGCCAACGTGGATCCATCGCGGCGTGCCATGGTTCATGCCATGAAATCGTGTCGAATAGAGTGGACTGAGTCGGCTAGCGGGGTAGGAATCCGAACTCCCGGAGCCTGAAGTTGGCCAGCCTGGTACGTGGCGTGGCCCTCATAATCCCTGGGTCACGGCTTCGAGTCCCGTCCGCCCTACCCAGAAACTGTATGAGTCCAGGTCATCCTTGACAGGTTGGCTCGGGCTCTTGCTTTACGTGGCTCCGGTAGATGCTTGACGGTGGCTTCGGTTGTTTCTTGACACTCGACTCATGTTGCAGGAGTTGAGCGTGCAGGAGCAGAAGTACCAGGCGGTACTCGCGGTGCTGTCCGATGGGCGGTCGGTGAGCGAGGTAGCCGAGCAGTGGGGCGTGTCGCGCCAGTCGGTGCATGCCTGGCCGCGGCGTTACGAAGACGAGGGCCTGGCCGGGTTGGCACCGCGGTCGCGCCGGCCGGCGTCGTGCCCGCATCAGCTCGGCGGGATCGTCGAGGCCAGGATCTTGGAGCTGCGCCGGGTGCATCCCGGCTGGGGCCCGCACCGCGGCATGGGAGGAAGACCAGGACTGGGGCTCGTTCCTGTCGACGAAGACCACGACAGGAATCCGCCGCGGAGAGATGTGCGCACTGCGCTGGACCGACCGAAAAGCAGGGAAGGCGCGACTTGCGTCGTGCCTCAGCCATCACCCTCACCTTCTCAGGGGATGTCTCCACGCTACGAGGGGAAACTCAGGCCAGCAGAGGTTATCCGGCTCGGAGGATGTGGCGGCGCACGCGCCGGGGCGACAATCAAGGCCACGCGTCCAGCGCGGCTGCCTTGTTTGGGGGTCTATATGTTTTTCGCCCTTTCCAGCCTGGTGCTTGGTGTCGTTCTGTTTGTGATCGTGCTGGGATCGTGCGCTATCGGTGTGCTGGTCGGGCGTCGGTTGCACGGTCGCCACGAGACGTGGCGGGAGCCGATCGGAGTCGTGCAGGCGGCGTTGCTGGGGTTCGTGGCGCTCATCCTCGCCTTCGGATTGACGATGGCGGTGGGTCGGTACGAGACCCGGCGGGTCGAGCTGGTGAAGGAGACGAACGCGATCGGTACGACCTATCTCCGGGCGCAGACGTTGTCGGAGCCCGTCCGTAGCCAGTCGCTGGAGTTGCTGAAGCGCTACACCGATGTGGAGATCCGTCTGTCGACCACGCGGCCTGGCTCCGCCGAGGCACGGCGCGTCGTGGCGAACGGCGGGGCCATCCAGCGTGAACTGTGGGCGCTCGCCGCAGACTCGCTGCGGGAGGCCCCCGATGCCAGCGCTCCACGCCTGTACGCCGACAGTCTGAACTCGATGATCGACAGCCAGACCTCGCGTGTCGCAGCACTCGGCAACCGTGTGCCCACAACGGTCCTGGTCCTCGAGGTGGTCGGCGCATCGGTGGCGTTGGGACTGCTTGGCCTCTACCTCACTGTGCTCGGCCGTGGCCTGCTACCAATCATGCTCGCCGCCGTGTTCGTCTCGCTCCTGCTGCTGGTCACCTTCGACCTCGACCGGCCGACCCGTGGCCTCATCACGGTCCCGTACATGCCATTGGTGGACCTGCGGGCGTCGATGGACTTGCCGCCCGCGGCCGGTGGCGGCTAGGAGCGTTATGTCGGTGTCTCGCCGGTGGAGAATGTCGATGTGAGAATTGAGTTCACTCGACTGCGCTGACCTGGACTGCATGACCAGGTTCTGCGGACGCCGTCGGGTTGTCGTGCTTGGCGTTGTCGAAGGCCGGACGTCTCGCTGCGTGGGCACGTTCGCCTCTTCACTTGGGGGCGAGTCCGGGAGGTTCGGAGCGGGACCAATCCGCTCGGGCTCACTGGCGGGCCATCGCCACCCGCAGCGGTGTCCGAACCGATTTCGGTGGTCAGTCACGCGAGGAAGATCATCCGGCGACAACGCCGGTCACTCTGATCCACAGGCGGTAACCCCCGCGCCGTCTCTGCCCGCCGTGCGGGCGCGTCATGCCGAACGGATGATCCCGCCCGGGCCCACGAGCCGCAACGGACCGGCCCCGTCCATCCGCCGGACAAGCGCATCTGCCGCCTTCGCGATCGCTCGCCGGAGCAGACGCTCGAGCAGCCGGCCCGTGCCGGGCGCACTGGCTCGGAAAGCGGCATCCCGGTGAATCCCCCGGAAGCATTAACTCGGCGACCGCCCGGTCGAACCCGGCCGAGCCGCCGAGGTAGGCGGCCAGGGCAATGCGGTCGCCGGGGCGACCGCCGGCCCGGTATCGGCCGGACACGACGACCTCGGCGCGGTCGATGCTGTGGGAGCCAGCCGCCCCCGAACGACCGACTCTTGCCCTCTGGCCGATTCTGCTCAAGCCAGGGAGCGGAGCCATCGGTGTTCCCTCCGAACGCGCCGGCCCTGAGCATACGATGCACTCGGCCGTGCTGTGGTGGTCGTCGAGAGGAACGGAGTGAGATGAGCGCCCAATTTCGGGAGCAGCTGGGCACTGTCGAGGACCGCCTGTTCTCCACGGTGTTCCTGGGCAGCGGTCTGCTCTTCCTGGCGATGCTTTTCGTAGGCGCAGTCACCACGACCAGCATGATGGAGATGCTCGCGGGAGCCAACGTCAACCCCGATGTCTGGGCCTTCGGTCGCGGCAGCACGCAGACACTCATCCCGGTCTATGCCATGCGGATGGCTGCGGTATTCACCCTCTCGGTCAGCACAGTCGGGCTTCGCACGGCGGCCGTTCCCCGGTGGGTCGCGGTCCTCGGCTACCTCGTCGCGCTGGTACTGCTATTGGCGGCCGGTGAACACCGATGGACTCAGCTGCTCTTCCCCGCCTGGGTCCTGTTGGTCAGCGTGGTCATCCTTGTCACCCGCCCGCCGATCCGTGACGGCGGCACGGGATAAGAGTCCGCGGAAATGCGTCGAACTGTGCCGTGATCTTCCCCGCGAGGATGACCGGCTCTTCGTACGTGGGGGCGGCGTGAGCGACTTGCGCGGGTGAGCTGAGGCTGGGTGGGGTCGAGGCCCTCCAGGGTTGGTTGGGTCGGGCTGCATGTGATCGCGGTCGAACGCGACGACGGCGGAGGCGGGCTCACCGTGACGGTGGAGTTCGCCAGCGGGCTCGATGGGCTGCCAGACCTGGGAGCACCGGCTGACGTCGAGTCCCGTCCGCCCTACTCCGGAAACGGCAGGCCGTGCCCTGCGACGGCGGCCGCAGTACCTCTGCTGTTGAGGCCGGCGCCGGAAACCTTGGGTTCCGGCGCCGGACTGTTGGTTAGTGTCCTCGGGCGACCTTTGTGGCGTTGAGGAGGCCGTCGCCGAAGAAGCCGTTGTTCGTCGGTGTGCCTTCGCAGGTCTGGGTGGACGTTACGGTCAGGAAGGAGCCGTCGGGTTGCAGGACTTGGCGCGTGTAGGTGAACGCCGCCGGGGTCGGGCACGGCGTGTTGGTTGCCGTGCCGCGCAGTAGCTGCTCTACGGCGGCTGGCGAAGCCTTCAGGCCGCCGTTGGTGTGGTCGCGGGTGCCGAGGCGGCCGACTGCGAGTGCGGCGACGCCGGCGGCGTGCGGGGACGCCATAGAGGTGCCTTGGAGGTACTGGTAGTAGGCGCAGACGTTCTTGTGGCAGCTCTCGACGACGCTGGGCGTGTTCGGCGTGCCGTCGGGATTGAGCTGACCGCGCTCCTCGGCGAGGTGCTTCGGGTACGCGGCGAGGATGGCCTTCGTGATGTCGCGCTTGTTGTCAGCGGTGTCGTATACGTCCCCGCCAGGTGCGGACACGTCGGCGTAGCCGTTGCCGAAGTCCGAGTAGTAGGCCTTGCGCTTGGAGATGCCGGTGCTCGTCACCGAGAGGACATGGTTGCCCTCTGACGGCATCGAGGTACACGAGGGCGGGATTGTCCGCTCGTACGGCGCTTCACCGGGCACGGCGGCGAAGTCCGGGCTCGAGGCGTCGACGATCGTCTTGCTGTAGTCACTCGCGCCGTTGCCCGCCGCCGCGACCAGCGTGACGCCATGGTTGTAGGCATAGTCGAGCGCCCGCTGCATCGCCGTCACGACAGTTCGCTGCTCGGCCTGGAACTCGGGCGAATCGGCCGGATTGTCGGCGCAGTTGAACAGCCACGGATCGACGTAGAAGCTCATGTTCACGACGTCGATGCCGTGATCGCCGGCGTAGGTCAGCGCATCGACCGTGGGCTGCAGGAAGAAGAAGCCCGAATCCTGTCCGGCCCGCAGGTTGACGATCGTCGCCTTGGGCGCGATGCCCGCGATGCCGAGCTTGTTGACCGGCGACGCGATCTCGGACGCGACGTGCGTACCGTGACCGTTGTCGTCCTCGTCGGCCGGGTCGACGCAGCTCGGGTGTTCGCACGGCCCGTCGACTATCGCGCCGTTCGCGTCGACCGGGATGTCTGTCGTGAAGTTGCGGCTCAGCGCCTTGTCGAAGTTCTTGGCGATGTCGGGATGGGTGCCGTCGACGCCGGTGTCGATGATGCCGACCCGTACGCCGTTGCCCTGCTCGTAGCGCTGGGAGCCGTCGGCGGTGGCGCCGATCTGCTGCATGTCCCATTGCAGCCCGGCCAGCGGCTCTTGCTTCTTCCCGTTCTTCGCCTTCTCACTGCCTGCTTTTGCACCTTTGAGGTCGGTCTGTGCGGGGTCGAGCTTCACGCTCGGCTGCCCAACAGCCGCGCCGTCGTCAGGCGCGTGGCCGATGACCGTGCTTCGCGCCACGCCCGCGATCGCGGACGAGGCGTCTGCAGCCGCCTGGAAACTCGCACTCTTGGTGGTGACGGTGGCGACTCCGATCGCCGTGTTCTCGCTGAGCAGCGTGCCGCCGGCGGCGGCTATCGCGGCATGCGCGGCGTCAGCGGAGCCGCCCTGGGCGTAAAGGACGACGAACTGCCGCTCTTGGCCGCTGGTCGCCGTACCGGGACTGGCTGCGACCCACAGCAGCCCGGCGACGCTCCCTGCCACGACGGCTGCGCGCGTGACGTACCTGAACATTGGACCCCTCCCTCGAACATCCAACTACAGCGAGCGAAACTCGCTGACTGGTCGTCGGAACTGCGCGAGCGCGACATACCCGGAGCCGGGGCACGGCCAGTTGAACTGGACGATCGAAAACCTGCTCACAATTCCCCCTTGTCCCGGCCAACAGCCGGAAAACAACCCCCGGCGCCATCACAGCGCCCCACAACCCCACCTGCCTTAATACCACTGAACAGACAGGGTCAAACAGCCCGTACGCGGTGCCCTGCGGCCGTTTCGCCGGTGGTTCGGTCGGGCACAGCGGGCAGGAGCGATGGCCCGGACGCGCGAACGCCCCCGGGTGAAGCGCACTTGAGGAGGCATGTGATGGGTATCGGTGCGGGAATCTTCCTGCTGGCGGTAGGCGGAGTCCTGGCATTCGGGGTGTCCGACCGGATCAGTGGAGTGGACCTGACGATGATCGGCTACATCCTGATGGGCGCCGGCGCGCTCGGGCTGGTACTGACGATCTTCCTGACCAGCCGCTCCCGGTCCAGCCAGACCGTGATCCGCGAAGAGCGCGTGGAGCGCCCCCGCGATCCGCGGCTCTGACCTCACTATCCAGCGCTCCCTGGCACCACGGTGCCAGGGAGCGCTCTCGTTCCCGAGGTGTGGAGTTGAGGTGAGACGGACGCCGTTCCCGGTACTGCGGTAGCGCCCTGCCTCGTGATTCGTGAGACCGCGTCGGGGGTGGGAGACGGGCTCGGGTTCGCGATCCGGGTGTGACGCGTGCCGGAGGTGATGTTGCTCTGGCGTCGGTAGATCGGACAGATGCGGGACGACACTTGGGGCATTTCCGCAGGTCAGAGGCTTGTGACTGCTGTGTAGGCACCGGCTGGTGCCAGGTGGGGATGTGGTCTGGATCTCGTTGTTTGGAGGGGCTATCGTCTAGACCAACATCGTGCATATGCACGTGCATTTGCAGGTGCACCGGAGGTCGGCTGTGGCAGCTCCCCAGTTCGGGTCTGATGAATGGCGTGTTGAGTACTACCGCCATGAGTTCGCTTACCTGCTGAGATCCGTGCGCAGGCGGGCCGGGAAGACGGTTCGGCAGATTGCTGAGAGCGGCAACTACTCTCATCCGCATATTGCGCGGTCGCTCACCGGGGCGCGGTTTCCGAACTGGAAGTTGGTGCGGGCGATTCTGGATGCCTGCGGCGTTGGCGGGGATCAGCTCAGGTGTTGGCTGCGGCTATGGAAGACCGTTAGCGCCACCCAAGCGCGGACGCACGTGGCCGAGCGGCGTACGTGGGTGGAGATCGAGCGGGAGTGGGGCATTCGGAGGGCGGCGCTTCGGGAGCCGGATGCGACGTTGCAGCAGATCCAGCAGGTGGCGAGTCTCGAGCAGTTGGGACGAGTGCTCAAGACAGTCAGCGCGCGGCAGGGTTCTGGATCACTTCGGCGGCTTGAGGAACTCAGCGGCGTCTCGAGGTCGACGTTGCACGGGTGGTACGCCGGTCAGCGAAAGCCCACGGCCGAGCGGCTGCACCAGCTTGCCGTTGCACTCGAGATGACGCACGCGGAGCAGATCGCACTCGACCAGTGCCTTGCCCGGATCTCGCCTCTGCGACGACGCCGCGAGCCGGAGCGAGCTGCGGCGTGTACAGCCAATAACCCGTCGATCGGGCAGCAGTGCAGGTTGCCCAGGGATCATCGGGGACCCCATCACGCCGCTGTCGGCGAACCATGGTTCGACGACGGGGTGCTTGACGGCGGCCGCCGTGGCAGAGAGGCGGAATCGCAGCCCGAGGCCCGGCCCACGGCGCGGGTGCACTTCGGCCCAGGTTGGTAGCCGGCGCAGTCGGTGGTGAGCAGTGCGCAGGACGGAACCAGTACCCGCAGAGGATCCAAGAAGGCTATGGGTAACGCGAACAACCCCGCAGGCCGGTTGCACACCGTTCTGACCGCCTACCGCGCCGCCGCGCACACCAACTCGACGATGCACGCCACCTGGGCGGCGGTCCTCGGCGTACCCGAAGGGCAGGTGCCGGTAGCCCTTGCCGAGGTCGCCGCGCTCATTCCCGAGATTCATCGTCTTGTCGTCCAGTGCGGAGCGTCCGAACAGATCGAGCTCTTCGATGCCTTCGGGCGGCAGTGGGCCGTGCCGATCATGAGCGAGCACCATCCACGACAGACTCCGAGCCCGGGCGCGGATGCCGTTGACCCGAACGCGCTCGCTGTCCTCGGAGGCCTGTCGGCGTACCTGTCTACCTGTGCACCCGAGGGCGTACTCCCGGATCCCGAGCGAGTGGCTGACCTCAAAGCGGCAGTGAGCGAACTTCTCGATGAGCTGGCCGACGAGGACTCGCTGCCCACAGATCTGCGGTCCGCGATCAACGCGCGGCTGCACGACATCATCTGGGCGATGGACCATGTCCGCATCGGCGGACCGGGAGCTGTCAAGCAAGCCATGGAGCGTCTACTCGGCCAGATCACCATCTCGCTGCACACCGCGCCCGATGCGCGCGACTCCGGGTTCCTGAAGAAGGTGATGAAGACGATCTCGTGCGTCTGGGTCGCCTACAAAGCCGGCCCGCAGGTCCACGCCGCGCTCGAAGGCTGGCAAGACATCCTCAAGCAGTTGCCCCCGGGGCACTGAGCCCGAGGGTCAGGAATTGTCGAGGTGGTCGGCCAGGTGGTGGAGGGTGGATTGGAGGCGGCGGACTTGCGGCTCGGTTAGGCCTAGGGAATCGCCTATGTGGCATTGGGCCTCATGGAGGACCGGCTTGAGGGACTCGCCGGCGGGAGTTAGGGCGACGGTTACCGAGCGGGCGTCTGTTGGGGAGCGGTCGAGGGTTAGTACGCCGCGGTCGGCCAAGCGGCGGAGTAGTGGGGTGAGGGTGCCGTGGTCCAGGCGGGTGGCTCGGGCTATGTCGCCGATCGAGCAGGGGCCTACGCGGGTCAAGGTGACCAGGACCAGGTACTGCGGGTAGGTCAGGCCGTGGGGTTCGAGGACCGGGCGGTAGAGGGCGGTGACTATCCGGGACAGCGAGTACAGGTCGAAGCAGAGCAGGTCGTCTAGGACCCGGGTCTCGGTCATGGCTTGCTCCTGTGGTCGGCGTCTCACCCGTTGGGGACTTGACGGCAGGATATCTTGTGCACAAATATCTTGTACACAAGACAACTTCTGAAGGAGATCGCAATGCCGACTCGTACCGCGCGGACCGCTTGGAACGGCACTCTGGAGCAGGGCTCGGGGCAGGTGGAGCTGAGCAGCTCGAAGGTCGGGACGTACGACGTTTCGTTCCCGAAGCGCGCCGCTGACGACGCGGGCGGCGCCACCAGCCCGGAGGAGCTCATCGCGGCTGCCCACACGGCGTGCTACGCAATGTCGTTGAGTGCGGAGATCGCTCAGCGGGGCGGCACGCCGCGGGCGCACGAAGTACGGGCTGACGTGACGCTCGGCCCGGACCAGGCGAACGGTGGCTTCAAGCTCACCGGTATCAAGCTGACGGTTCGCGCTGAGGTTGACGGTCTGGACGAGGCCGGCTTCGCGGAGGCAGCGCAGGCCGCCAAGGCGAACTGCCCGATCAGCAAGGCGCTGGCCGGCGTCGACATCACACTCGACGCGGAGCTCGAGAGCTGACGCTCCCCCAGAACGCCCGCAAACGAACGCACTGCCCGGAGCCCACTGCTCTCCGGGCAGTGCTGATTTACCTGATGGGCGGCGGGTTTGCGATGTTCCGGACACCTGTGGGGACGATGGAGTCGGTGGGCGGCATACCTGTTTGGCCGGACGGCCGCAATCGGTCCTGCTCCATCGGCGGAGGTTGGGGCGCGGGCTGGACCACTGGGTGCGGCATGCTGGGGGCCCGGCTTGGAGGAGGAGTTGTGGACTGGCGGGAGTTGCCGATTGTTGAGTGTCTGCGTGGGGATGAAGTGGAGATGCTGCAGTTCGCGCTGGACAGGGTGCGGAGGCAGTTTGCTTGGAAGACCGGTGGGCTTGGGGCGGAGCAGTTGCGTCGGCGGCATGTGCCGTCGGCGATGACGCTGGCTGGGCTGGTGAAGCACATGGCGTTTGTCGAGGACGGGTTCACGGCTCGGGCTGCGGAGCAGCCGCTCGCGGCGCCTTGGGATGGCAGGAGCTGGGTCGAGAACGATCGGTGGGGTTGGGAATCGGCGGTCACCGACGACCCGGACGAGCTGTACGGGCTTTGGTACGGCGCTACCGCGCGTTCTCGCGCCGCTTGGGCGGAGCTGAGTGCGGACGGCGGCCTCGACGTGATCATCCCGGACCCGGATCCGAGGTGGTCGTCGAACCGGCGGCGGATTCTCATCGACCTGCTCGAGGAGTACCTGAAGCACACCGGGCACGCGGACGTGCTGCGCGAAGCGGTCGATGGTGTGACGGGCAACGATCCTGAGTGAGGCGGAGAGGATCGCTGACGCCTTGGCGCGGTCGTACGGTGTGCACGCTGTCGAGGTGACCAAGATTCAGGCGGGTACGGCGACGATCAACCTCCGCGTCGTTGACGATGTCGGACAGAGATGGTTCGCGAAGGTGTATCGCGGGGAGCTCGAGCGTGAACGTGCGGCGATCGAGCTGGCGGAGTTTGCCAGGCAAGGCGGCGTACCGGTGCCTGAGGTACGGCGGACTCTCGATGGCGAGCTGATCGATGAGCGCGCGCCGATGTCGTTGTGGGAGTTCGTGGACGGCGAGACGGCGGAGGGTGGGATCTCAGGCGCGCGATGGTCGGCGGTCGGGACTGTGTTGGGCAGGCTGCATCGGCGGTTGGCGGAACATCCGGCCGCGGCCCCGACAGTGCGTGCAGCCCTAGGAGTGCGGGATATCCGGCAGTCGCGCGAGCAGTTCGATCGAGTGATCGGCGCGTATGCGCGGCGGACGGCCCTTGGCCCGTTCGAGAGCTGGGCTTTGGAAGCAGCCAAGGAACGGCGCGCGTTGCTCGGGAAAGCCGCGGCGATCCTGGCCGGGCTGCCTGAGCTGACCGTGCAGGTTGTGCACGGGGACTTGGCGTCGCCAAATTTGATGATGCGCGGGGACGAGGTCGGTGCGGTGATCGACTTCCAGCCGCCGCGTCCGCGCTTCACTGCCTGGGAGATCGCGCGGATCGGGTGCGACCCGCGGACCCTCCTGCTCGGCGACGAGTGGATCGACGGACTACAAGAACTGCTGGTTGCCTATCGCGAAGAGCACCCAGCAGCGCGACTGGACGATCTGGTGTCCACGGTCGCCGTCGGGTGCGCCTACACATTGGGCTCGACATACCCGCTCGCAGAACCGCTCGACGATCCCGAAGCAGTCACACCGGCGCTCGAGCTCTACGCGCGGGCCCGCCACCAGACTGCGCTGGTGATGTTGGAGCGGCTTCCGGAAGTGCGGGACCGGCTCAGCTAGACCGGGATCGACACTCGGAACAGGCGTTCGGCGTTGTGGAGGGACTCGGTTACGACTGCTTGGCCGTTGGTGATCACGTCTTGTTGGTACGACGCTAGGTCCTCGCCGGAGGTCAGCGCCTTCGTGAGGCGGGCGGCGTCCCAGAGGGCCGTGTTGGCGCCTGCGCCGGCGGCCGGTGTCATCGGGTGTACGGCGTCGCCGAGCAACGTCACGCGCTCCGACGACCACGATGGCACCTCGATGCAGGTCCGCAGTGTGATGGGGAACGCCGCATCAACCTGGCCCGCATCGATCAACGAACGAATCGCCGGATGCCAGGAAGCTACCGATCGCGTCACGATGTCCCAGAGGTCGGCCCGGCTCATCGTGAAGAGCTCGTCGTCTGATGCGCCGAGCACCTCGTTGGTCCCCGTGAGGACTGCCATCAGATAGTCGCCGTACTCCGTCGGCGGCTCGCGGAACACGACCGGGCCGAAGGCCACGCCCGTCCCCGCGCCGTCGCTCGCGAAGCAGAACCCTCGTAGGAACGCCGGCGGCGCGATCGAGCGGACGGCCTTTGTCAAAGGAACCTTTCCGTAGATGCAGCGCACCCCGATGTCCACCACCTCGTGCTCCGGCAGCAGATGCCCGCGCACTCGCGAGCCCACTCCATCAGCACCGACCAGCACGTCGGCGACCGCAGAAGTCCCGTCTGCAAAGGAGATCTCGACCCCGTCCGGCGTCTCGACGTACGACTCGAACTGCTTGCCGAACTCGAGCACGTCGTCGAGACCGGTCATCAACGCCCGCCGGAACGCATACCTGTCCACCGACGTCACCGCGTCCGGCCCCGCGACCGGGAACTCCTGCTCGAACTGCACATTCAATTGAGCGTCGAACCCCGCCACGAGATCGCCCGGCCGAGTCGCGGTCGCGATCACGCGACGTCGCACGGCATCCGGCAGGACCGCGGCCAGCGCCTCCTCCCCCACCGGGCTGATGTGGATCCGGTACCCCTGATTGCGGTGCCTCGGTGAGGGGTCGCGCTCGAACACTTTCACGTCCACGCCTGCCTTGAGCAGTCCCTGCGCCAGTGCGAGTCCACCGATGCCGGCACCCATGATCGCAACCTTCATCGCCGTCTCCAATCATCCGTAGATCAAACTCTATCATCCGCGTGGTTGATTAAGTTAGCACACCGGATGGCTGTCCGCTAGGATGGTTTCGTGCGGAGATCACCGGGACCCGACGAGCGGCAGCGGGACGCCGAGCGCACCAGGCAGCAGTTGCTGGACGCGGCGGTGATCGAGTTCGGCGCGCACGGATTCGGCGGTGCGCGGGTCAGCGAGATCGCTGCTAGGGCAGGGGTTAACAAGCAGCTGATCTCGTACTACTTCGGCGGCAAGGAAGGGCTCTACAAAGCAGTCGCCGATCGCTGGCGGGCGGGCGAGCCGGAGATCGCCGCGGACGCGGAGTCCCTTGGTGAGGTGGTCGCGGCCTACGCTCGCACGTCGATCGCGCAGCCTGACCTGCTGCGCCTACTCGTGCGCGAGGCTGTCGATCGCGACACCAGCGCGCTCGATCCGGAGGGACAGCGGGCCCGGTTCCAGAGCATGCTCGACGACTTCCGGCAACGGCAGACGGACGGTGAGCTGGCGGCCAACCTTGACGCGGCGTACACGGGGCTCGCGCTCTTCGGGCTGGCCGCGGCGCCGGTGGTGTTTCCGCAGATCGCGAGGGCGCTCGGTCTTGATCCGGACAGCGAGGAGTTCGCGGCGAAGTACGCCGAGGAGACGACGCGGCTCGTGGAGCACCTCAAAGAGGATTAGATCGCTCCGGAGATCGCGCGGTTGCGGAGTTCGGCCTTGTAGGCCTCGAGGGCGATGAGTTCGCCGAACATTCGGTTGTACTCGTCCGGACGGTCGATCGGGTTCGTGCGTTGCAGCTTGGATTTCAGGTCCTGGATGCGGCGGGCGCAGGTCAGTTCCTGCAGTCGCGCCAGCAAGGCCTGCGCGTACTGCTCGTCCGGCTCGCGGCCGAGGCGTAGCGGGTCGACGGCCAGTGCACCGACGACTGCGGCGGCCGGATCGTTGCCGATGGCATCGCGTACGGCGACGACCCAGGCCTCCGCTGCGGGTGCCGCGGCGGGGCCGCCGGCCTTTGCCATCGCGGTGCGGATCGCGGCCAGCCAGGGGTGGGTGAAGTCGTGGTCGTCGAGCTCGTCGAAGGCGACGCCGACCAGGTTCGGGTGCTGCATCGCGACCTTCAGGGCGTCCCACTCGATCACGTACCGCTGGTCACGCGGGGAGGGCACATCTGCGCGGCGAGGCTGCTGCGGCGCACCAACCGGCTGCCCATGCTGGGCGGCAGCCGCGCTCGCAGTCTGGTCAGGCTGTCCAGAACCCGGCCGCCCGGACTGCCCAGACTGTCCAGGAGCTGCCCCCTGCCGAGCGGCAGCGCGATAAACCTCCGAGCGCACCTGATCCTCGTCCATCCCCAGGTGCCCGGCGAGCTCCCGGGTGAATGCGTCCACCTTCGACCGGTCGCGAATGCTGATCACCAGCCGGGCCGCATCGCGCAGCGCGTCGACCCGCGTGTCCGCGCGATCCAGGTCGTACTTCGACAGCACATTCGCGAGCACGAACCGGTACAGCGGGACGCGTCGCCCGATCAGCTCACGGACCGCCGCATCCCCCTTCTCCAGCCGCAGATCACACGGGTCGAGACCGTCCGGCTCGACCGCGACGTACGTCTGCGCCGCGAACGCCTGGTCCCCCGCGAACGCCTTCAACGCGGCCCGCTGACCGGCCTCGTCACCGTCGAAGGTGAAGATCACTTCGCCGCGGAACTGATCATGGTCCAGCAAGAGCTGTCGCAGCACCCGCGCGTGGTCGTCGCCGAACGCCGTACCGCAGGTGGCGACCGCGGTCTGCACTCCGGCCAGATGGCACGCCATCACGTCGGTGTAGCCCTCGACGACCACGGCCTGCCGGCCCTTGGCGATCTCGCGCCGGGCGAGATCCACGCCGTACAGGACCTTGGACTTCTTGTAGATCGGCGTCTCAGGCGTGTTCAGGTACTTCGCTTCGATCCGGTCGTCGTCGAACAGCCGTCGCGCGCCGAACCCGATCACGTCCGACGACGCGTCCCGGATCGGCCACATCAGCCGGCCGCGGAACCGGTCGTACAGCCCGCGCTGCCCATCGGCCGACAAACCCGACGCGACCAGCTCGGCGTTCGTGAAACCGCGACCGCGCAGGTAATTGGTCAGTACGTCGCCACCGCGCGGCGAGAACCCCACCCCGAAGTGAACAGCGGCGTCCTTGTCGAAGCCGCGCTTGTCCAGGAACTGCCGTCCCGGCGCTGCCTCGGCCGCACCGAACAGCTGGTCGACGTAGAACTCGGCGGCGACCTTGTGCGCCTCGACGAGCCGCGGCCGCTGGTTGCCCGGGCCACGCTGCACCGGGGCGCCGGAGTCCTCGTAACGCAGCTGGATGCCGACCTTCGACGCCAGCGTCTCGACCGCTTCACTGAAGGTGATCTGGTCGATCTTCTGGATGAAGTCGATGACGTCGCCGCCTTCTTGGCAGCCGAAGCAGTAGAAGAACCCGCGGGCCGGGGTCACGTTGAACGACGGCGACTTCTCGTCGTGGAACGGGCACAGCCCCTTCAGGTTGCCACCGCCGGCGTTCTTCAAGGTCACATACGAACCCACGACGTCGTCGATGCGGGCCCGCTCGCGCACCAGCGCGATGTCCTCTTCCTTGATCCGGCCTGCCACCCCGCGAGTCTAGCTGGACCGATCACATAGGTTTGCGGGTATGCCACGAACTCTTCGCCCCGGTCAGCGGTCCGAGTTGTACGTCGTCGATGTGACGAGCGGGGAGCACCGCCTGGTGTTCAGCTCGTCGGACATCCTCTTCGAGGCGCCGAACTGGACGCCGGACGGCATGCTGATCGTCAACGGCAACGGGAAGCTGTTCCGGGTGAACGACGGTCTCGAGGAGATCGAGCTCGGCGGGGTCCCCGACATCAACAACGACCACGTGGTCAGCCCGGACGGGCGGACGGTCTATGTATCCGCGGACGACGGCCACCTGTACGCCGTGCCGATCGAAGGCGGAGCCGGGCGCCGCGTGACGAACGATCATGGACCGGGCTTCCACCACTACTTGCACGGGGTCTCGCCGGATGGTGAGACGTTGGCGTACATCGGGCTCGAGAACCGGGACGGCCGGCGGATCACCAACGTGTGGACGATTCCCAGCGCCGGCGGCGCGGACGTCCAGGTGACCGACGACGAGTTCGCCGACGACGGGTCGGAGTACGGCCCGGACGGCGAGTGGATCTACTTCAACTCCGAGCGCGCCGGGCAGGCGCAACTGTTCCGGATCAAGGGCGACACGGTCGAGCAGTTGACGGACGACGAGCGCGTCAACTGGTTCCCGCACCCGGCCCCGGACGGCTCGGCGATCGCGTACGTGAGCTTCCCGCCCGGCACCCAGGGCCATCCCGCCGACATCGACGACGTACGGCTGCGGCTGCTCACGAAGGACGGCGAAGTACGCGAACTCACGAAGCTGTTCGGCGGCCAGGGCACGATGAACGTCCCGAGCTGGTCGCCGGACAGCACGCAGTTCGCGTACGTCACCTACCCGATCTAGACCGAGTCAGACCGAGTTAGACCCAGTTAGACGTTGGACAGCTCGACCGAGGTGTCGGCCAGGCGGGCCGGGTCGACCTGCTTGCCGGAGCGGATGAGCTCGCGGACCGCGTCGAGTCCGGTGTCCCACAGGTTGACGTGCATGCCGGCCAGCACCCGGTGGTCGTCGTCGAGCCAGAAGACCATGTAGGCGCCGGACTTCGGGTCACCGCGGAACACGACCTGGTACGACGCACCGCGCGGGATGTCGCCGGCGTACTCCATGCCGAGGTCGAACTGGTCGGTGAAGAAGTACGGGATCGAGTCGTACGCCACGTCCTTGCCGACCATCGCCGTCGCGACCGCCTTGCCGGAATCCTTCGCGTTCTGCCAGTGCTCGACGCGGACCGGGCGGCCGTACTTCGGGTGGTCCCACCGGGCCACGTCACCGGCGGCGAACACGTCCGCGGCCGACGTCTGCAGGTTGGCGCCCGTCACGATGCCGGCGCCGTTGTCCGGCGTCGCGACCTCGATCCCGGCCTCCTCGGCGAGCTCGGTGTTCGGGCGGACGCCGACACCGACGACCACCAGGTCGGCCGGAAGCACCTCGCCGCCGGACAGACGGACACCGGTCACCTTGTCGGTTCCCTCGAAGCCCTCGACCCCGGTCCCGAACCGGAACTGCACGCCGTGCTGCCGCTGGAAGTCGGCGAACACCTCGCCGACCTCTTCACCCATCACGGATGCCAGCGCGGTGGACTGCGGCTCGACCACTGTCACCTCAGAGCCCCGCTCGCGTGCGGCCGACGCCGCCTCCAGCCCGATCCAGCCCGCACCGACCACGACAACGCGCGGCTTCGCGGCGTACGCGTCGGTCAGCGCCTGGGACTCCTCCGCCGTCCGCAGGTAGCACACGCCGGGCAGGTCTGCGCCCGGGACGTTGAGCTTGCGGACCCGGCTGCCGGTCGCGATCAGCAGCTTGCTGTACGACACCTGCGAGCCGTCGTCGAGCGTGACCGAGTGGGCGGCCGGGTCGATCGCGGTGACCGTCGTCCCGAGGCGCAGGTCGATCTTGTTGTCCTCGTACCACTGCTGGTCGTGCAGCTGAGCGGACTCGGTGCCCTTCTTCGCGAGCAGCACGTCCTTCGACAGGGGCGGTCGCTCGTACGGCAGGGACTGCTCACTGCCGATCAGCAGGACACCGCCGGTCCAGCCTTCCGCCCGAAGGGCCTCGGCTGCGGTCGCTCCAGCGAGACTCGCGCCGACAATCACCATCTGCTCTGCATCAGCCATAGGAAGACCCTAGTCCTCGCCGACCTCTTGTAAAAGCAGGACCGGTTGGCTAATTTGTCGCAGGACATCAGACGTCCTATGTCCTCCGGGAGAGTCATGCGCGTACTCGTACCGGCCCGCCTCGTGGCCGCCGCCCTACTGATGTTCGGAACTCTCACAGCTCCACCCGCAGCTGCGTCCGGCGAAGCACCCTTCGTCGACGACAGCGTGCTGTTCCAGCAGAAGACCGAGGGGTATTCGTGTTTCCGGATCCCCGCCGTGGTCCACGCGACCGACGGAGAAGTGCTCGCGTTCGCCGAAGGCCGAGTCGCGGACTGCGGTGACGACGGCGACATCGACATCGTGCTCAAGCGATCCTCGGACGGAGGGAAGACCTGGGGTCCGCTGCAGGTGGTCTCCGAAGGCAACGGGAGTACGCACGGCAACCCGGTGCCGATCGTCGATCAGAAGACCGGCCGGATCGTGCTCGTCACCACGCACAACGGCCCGGATCCGTGCACGAACGGCTGCGACCGCGACCCGTACGTCCAGACCAGCGACGACTTCGGCGCGACCTGGACCGCGCCGCGTGAGTTGACCGACGCGAAGCTGCCGAGCTGGAACTTCTGGTACGCGACCGGCCCGATGCACGGGATCCAGCTCGAGCACGGACCGCACGCCGGCCGGCTGATCGTTGGCGCGACCTACGAGTCGTACGACGGCGTCGGCAAGCACGTCTACGGCGGCCATCTCATCTACAGCGACGACTCCGGTGAGACCTGGCACATCGGCGCGACCATGGCCCGCGACGACGGCAAGGTGATTGTCGGCGAGATCACCGTGGTCGAGCTGACCGACGGCCGGATCTATGCGCTGGCACGTGAACGCGGTACCGATCCGGGCAACCGGGCGTACGCGATCAGCAGCGACGGCGGCGCGACGTTCGACGCACCGTTCAAGACGATCCCGCAGCTGGTGATGCCCGACGTACAGGGCTCACTGCTGCGGTTCAGCGCGCGGAACGAGGGCGATCGGCAGAACCGGATCCTGTTCTCGGCGCCGGCGCATCCGGCCGCGCGCGAGGTGATGACGGTGCGATCGTCGTACGACGAGGCGCGGTCGTTCGGCACGTGGCAACAGGGCAAGGTCTTCTATTGGGGCCCATCGGCGTACTCCGACATGGTGCGGCTGGACGGGGATCAGGCCGGGCTGCTGTACGAGGCCGGCGTCGCGAGCCCGTACGAGACGATCCGCTGGGCACGGTTCAACGAGGCGTACCTGTCGACGCCGAACGGTACGCCGCCGGGCATTCCCGGTCCGCCCGCACCGGGTCCGAAGACGGCTGATGTGGGGCCGGCGCACAATCCGGCGTACGTCCGCGGCGGGGCGACTGTTGCCGCGGGCAAGTTCGGGAACGGGCTGGCGATGGACGGCGTGGACGACTACGTCGAGGTGCCGTTCGACCGGTCGATCGATCTCGGGGCGGACGACTTCACGATGATGACGTGGATCAAGTACGGCGCGACGACCGGGTCACACGCGATCCTGTGGGCCTATCGCACCGGTTCCGGGACGACACCGCAGGTCTGGTTGCGGGCGGAGCCGGAGAGCAATCGCATCCGCGCGCTGCTGGCGGTGGACCGCTACAACGTGACGGTGCAGTCCACGTCGGCGTACAACGATGATCAGTGGCATCACGTCGTACTCCAACGGGTGAAAGGGAAGCTGCGGTTGCTGGTCGACGGGGTCGAGGTCGGCTCGGCGACGGCGCCTGCCGGTTCGGTCACGGCGGGCAAGGAGTTCGGCGTGCAAGGCATTCACGTCGGGCAGCGGGTCGACGGCGCCAACCGCTTCCAGGGCACGCTCGACGAGGTGCGTGTGTATCGGCGCGCGTTGTCGGATGTGGAACTGCAACAGATCCGCGAGACCAACAAGCCGATCCGCTCGCAGCTAGGGCTGGACCTTCCCCTCGACCAGGTGGGCATGCCAGGCCAGAGCTGACGGGTCGGTGAGGGACGCGACCTGGTCGACGACAACGCGCAGCCGGGCGTTGTCGTCGGCCACGTCCGCGAAGTCCGACTGGAACGGGAGGTCGAGGTTGCGCGGAGCTGTCTTCCACAAGGCCTCGACCAGCTCGGTGAGCAGCTCGCGCTGGGTCGCGCGGCGGGCCTGGCGTTCGCGTGAGTCGAGGACGTGGAACATACCCACGCCTTTGAGCAGACCGATCTCGGTGCGGATGCCGTCGGGGACGATCAGGTCGGCCTCGTAGCGGATCAGCCGGGAGCGGCCGAACACGGCGTGGGTGGCCTGCTCGGCAGCGGTGGCGAAGCGGCCGATGAGCTGGCTGGTGAGGTCCTTCAAACCGCCGAGCGCACGCCGGCTGTCGTCGAAGGTCGAGCCGGGCCAGTAGTTCAGCGAGGTCAGCCGGGCCCAGCCCTCGTCCAGCTCCGCATCGGTTGCCTCCGGCAAATACATCTGCCGGACGGTCTGCCAGTACGGCGCTCGGTCCGCGTCGACCGCGGCGAGATCGAGATGATGAGCGACGATCGCGTCCTCGACATCGTGCACGGAGTACGCGACGTCGTCGGCGAAGTCCATCACCTGCGCCTCCAGGCAGCGCCGCTCCCCCACGCCCGGGCGCAACCAGGTGAAAACGGCGAGATCGTCGTCGTACACCCCGAACTTCCGCTCGCCGGGGCGGCGCGGCCACGGGTACTTCGTCGCGGCGTCGAGGGTCGCGCGGCTCAGATTCAGCCCGACGCTGCGGCCCTGGGCGTCGAAGGTCTTCGACTCCAGGCGGGTCAGCAATCGCAGCGTTTGTGCGTTGCCCTCGAAGCCGCCGATGTCCGTCGCGACCTGGTCGAGCGCGCGCTCGCCGTTGTGACCGAACGGCGGATGCCCGAGATCGTGTGACAGGCAGGCCGCGTCCACGATGTCCGGATCGCAGCCGAGCGTCGCCGCGAGCTCGCGGCCGATCTGCGCGACCTCGAGACTGTGGGTCAGCCGGTTGCGGGTGAAGTCGTCGCTGCCGGCCGTGACCACCTGCGTCTTGGCCGCCAGCCGCCGCAGCGCCGCACTGTGCAGCACGCGCGCGCGATCGCGCGCGAACGCCGTCCGCCCCGGTCGCTTGACCGGCTCGGCAACCCAGCGCTCCGCGTCGTGCTCGTCGTACCCCTCATGCTGCTTCCTCATTACTGCACACAGTAGCCGTGAGCACCGACAGTTCTGCGACGGTCAGATGGCCACGCAGTAACGCATCCAGAGCACGCCGTCCTTGAAGACCTCGGTGCCGACGTGGTGCAGGTTGAGTTGGCGGGTGTCGAACCAGCGTTCGCCGGAACCGACCAGGACCGGGTGGACGAGGAGGGCCAGCTCGTCGATCAGATCTAGCTCTAGGCAGGCTCGGAGGAGGGCGCCGGACGAATCCACACGGACGGTCCGGACGCCCCGCCGGCCCAGGACTGTAAGGACTTCGGCGAGGTCGACCTGGTCGTAGCCGGTGGTGAGCTCGCGTGTCGTCGCGTCTGGCGGGCGGGGCGGGGTCTGGTCGGCGTACAAGGCGAGCACGTCGGACCAGTAGCCAAGGTCGCGGAGTGCGTTCCAGCTGTGGACGCGGGCTCGGCTGTCGACGACCGCGAGCAGCGGGCCCTCCGCTCGCGGGCCGCGCCGGGGAGCCGCGAGCACGTCGGACTCCTGAGCGAGGATCGTGTCCGCGCCGACGAGGGTCACCTCCTCCTGCCAGAGCGAGGCCAGGGCATAGAACCGGGCGAGGTCGACGTCGAATCCCGACGCCACCCCGTCCAGCGAGACCGCCAGCTGAGCCACCACGTGCATACCGCCAAACCTAGGGACACCCACCGACAAACCTAGTTGCAGAGACTTCTCTGCAGAGATTACTCTGCAATCATGCGACGGATCGATGCCCGGAGTCTGCGCGGACTCGCCCACCCGCTCCGGATGCGCATCCTGGAGGCGATCGAGCTCGACGGGCCGGCGACGTCCAGCACGCTGGCGGCGCGGCTCGGCGAGAACACCGGCACGATCAGCTGGCATCTGCGGCTCCTCGCCGAGCACGGGTACCTCGAAGAGGACCCCGAACGCGGCACGAAGCGAGAGCGCTGGTGGCGGCTCCCCGATCGGCAGACAGTTCTGGACCCGTCCGAGTTCCTCGACGATACGGAGACGCGGCGGGCGCTCGACGTCTATCTCCGCGATCTGGTCGAGCGGTACTACGACCGCGTCCGCACGTACATCGACGAGGACTGGCCGGGTGAGTGGCAGCACGCAGCCGGCCTGTCCGATTGGCGCGACCTCCACCTCACGCCGGAACAGCTGCACAACCTCAACGAGGAGATCGCCGGCGTCATCGACCGCTACACCGGCGCCGATGCCGCTGACAGCTCAGAGCGGGTGATCGTCCAGCTGCAGTCGTTCCCGCGCCGCTCATGAGTCTGCTGCGGACGCATCGCGACTTCCGGTGGTTCTGGACCGGCGAGACCATCAACAGGTTCGGCAGCGCGACCTCGTCGGTGGCGCTGCCGCTGGTCGCCATTTCGATGCTCGATGCAACGACCTTTGAGGTCGGTCTGCTCACCGCGGCCGCCTGGGCGCCGTGGCTGCTCATCGGTCTACCGACCGGCGCCTGGATCGACCGGGTACGCCGCCGACCGGTCATGCTGGTGTCATCGGCCGTCTCGGCCGTCCTCTTCGCGGCAGTTCCGTTGGCCGGCAACCTCCTGAGCATCCAGCTACTACTCATCGTTGCGGTGCTCGCCGGCGGTGCGTCGGTCGTCTTCCAGACGGCCTACACCGCTTATCTGCCGACGCTTCTGGAGCCGAGCGATCACGCCGAGGGCAACGCGAAGCTGCACGGCAGTGCGTCCGCCGCGCAGATCGCCGGGCTGGGGTGCGGCGGCCTGCTGGTCCAGTTCATTGGTGCCGCCAACACTCTGCTCGTCGACGCGGCGAGCTTCCTGGTCGCGCTCAGCTGTCTCGCCGCGATCCGCTACCGCGAACGCCGTACGACGACTCCTCGACGGCCCGGCGCGATCCGGGCCGGCATCAGGCTGGTCGCGCAAGACGTCTGGCTGCGTACGTTGACGATCTTCGGCGCCGTCTCGAACCTCGCCCTGATGGGCTATCAGGCGATCATCGTCGTCTTCCTCGTCCGCGAGGCCGGCCTGACCGCGGGCACGGTCGGCACGTTGATCGCGGCGGCATCCAGCGGCGGAGTCGTCGGCGCGCTCGTCGGCCGGCATACCATACGGTTTGGTACGGCGAGGGCGCTGCTGCTATGCGAACTCGGCCTGCCGACGCTGGCGCTGCTGATCCCGCTGAGCGGTACGAGCCCGGCCTTCTACCTGGTCGGCGCGTTCGGCGTGAGCCTCGGCGTGGTCGGCGGAAACGTCGTGAAGGCGACCTTCCTCCAGTCCTACTGCCCGCCCGACCTGTTCGGCCGCCTCACCGCGACGACAGCGTTCGTCAATTACGGCACGATCCCGCTCGGCGCACTACTCGGCGGCATACTCGGCCAGACCCTGGGCCTCACACCGGCGCTCTGGATCACCACGGCTGGTGTACCGCTGGCCGGTCTCGTCCTGCTCGCGTCACCGATCCGCCGGCGACGCGACCTCCCGACTCAGCGGGGCAGCGTCGTCTCCGCGGTGACCGTCGACTCCAGCCGCGAGCGGATGGCCTGACGGGCCAGCTCGTACGCCGCTCCCCCGTCGTCGTGCAGGATCGACGCGAGGTTGGCGGCCTCGTAGTACGCGTTCAGCTCGAAGGCCAACTGCTTGGCGTCGGCCTCCAGTTCACCGTTGTCGACGGCAGCCTGGACGGCCTCCTCCAGCAGTCCCATCCACTCCCAGTGGACGGTGAGGAGGGCCTCGTGGACGGCTCCGGTCCGGGCGGCGTACTCATGCGAGACCTTCTGGAAGAAGCAGCCACCCGGAAACACGCGGCTCTGCGAGTAATCGAGCCAGTGCGTGCTCAACGCCCACACGCGCCCGAGACCGGGCTCGACCTCGAAGGCCGGGAGCACCACATTGTCGGCGTAGATCCGCCGGGCGGCACGAATGGTCGAGAGTTGCAGCTCCTCCTTCGAGCCGAAATGCGCGAACAGGCCGCTCTTGCTGATCCCGAGCTCGGTCGCGAGCCGCCCGATCGACAGCCCCTCGAGCCCGTCGACCGACGCGATGTCGACCGACCGGCGTAGCACGGCGCGGCGGGTCTGGTCACCCCGCACCAACCGTCCGTCGACTTTCTCCACGGCTCCCGATCCTAGTTGCCCTTGACGATCACCTCGTGCAAAAGTAATAGTACGACCGTTCGTATAGTTAAAGGAGAGCGTTCATGCAGAAGCTGATCGGCACGGGGCTGCGAGCCATCGGAGCGGTGTCACCACGGCTCGGCGGCCGGCTCGCGTTCGGGCTCTGGCGACGCCCGCTCGCCCGCGGCCAGGTCCGCGACAGCGAGCTGGACGTCCACACGGCCGCGCGGGTCGAGGACCTGGACGGCGTACTCACCTACGCGTGGGGTGACGGCGCGCGGCCGGTGCTCCTCGTCCACGGCTGGCGCTCACGCGCTTCGCGGTATGCCGGGTTCATCACGCGGCTGCTCGAGCTCGGGTACAGCCCGGTGTCGTACGACGCTCCTGGGCATGGCGACTCCCCCGGACCGATCGTGTCGATCCTCGGCCACCAGCGGATCATCCAACAGCTCGAGGAACGGCACGGACCGTTCGAGGCCGTCATCGGACACTCGCTGGGCGTGCCGTTCGCGTTGTACGCGGTGAAGGAAGGGATCGCCGCGAAGCGGTTGGTGATGGTGAGCGGCGTGGCGGATTTCGGCTACCTGGCAGACACGTTCTGCCGAGCGCTCGGACTGGGACCCAAGGTCAACCAGCGGCTGCGACGCGAGATCGAGCGCGGGTACTTCGAGGGCGACCGCACCATCTGGGACCGGTTCTCGGTCGCGACAGGTAAGGCGCCGCTCCTGGTGGTCCACAACGACGAGGACGACGTCGTGGACCCCGAGCAGGCGCGCGTACTCCTGCTCAACTACGGCGCGCAGGCGCACTTCCACCCGACGACCGGCCTCGGCCACAGCCGGATCCTCCAGGACCCGGCTGTGATCGCCGAAGCAGTCGCTTTCCTCCAGGACGACCAGGACTCAGATGTCGCGGAAGGTCTCGATCTGAGCGCCTAGCGAGTTCAACCGGGTGGCGAGGTCCTCGTAGCCGCGGTTGATCACGTAGACGCTGCGCAGGACAGACGTACCCTTCGCGGCCATCATCGCGATCAGCGTGACGACGGCCGGGCGGAGCGCCGGCGGGCACATCATCTCGGTGCCGGAGAAGTGCGTCGGGCCTTCGACCATGACGCGGTGCGGGTCGAGCAGCTTGACCCGGCCGCCGAGCTTGTTCAGATCGGTGAGGTAGATCGCGCGGTTCTCGTAGACCCAGTCGTGGATCAGCGTCTGCCCGGTCGCGATCGCGGCGATCACCGCGAAGAACGGCAGGTTGTCGATGTTCAGCCCCGGGAACGGCATCGGGTGGATCTTGTCGATCGGCGCGTGCAGTTTCGACGGCCGGGTGGTCAGGTCGACCAGCCGGGTCCGGCCGTTCTCGGCCAGGTACTCCGTACTGCGGTCGTAGTCGAGCCCCATCTCCTCGAGCAGCGCGAGCTCGATCTCGAGGAACTCCACCGGCGCGCGCCGGATGGTGATCTCGGATTTGGTCACGATCGCCGCGGTGAGCAGGCTCATCGCTTCGATCGGGTCCTCGGACGGCGCGTAGTCGACGTCCACGTCGATGTCGGCGCGTCCGTGCACGGTGAGCGTCGTCGTACCGATGCCGTCGATCTTCACGCCGAGCAGGTCGAGGTAGAAGCACAGGTCCTGGACCATGTAGTTCGGGCTCGCGTTGCGGATCACCGTCACGCCATCGTGCCGCGCGGCGGCCATGATCGCGTTCTCGGTCACAGTGTCGCCGCGCTCGGTCAGCACGATCGGCTTGCCCGGCGTGATCGCCCGGTTGACCAGTGCGTGGTACTGCCCGCCGGTCGCCTTCACCTCGAGGCCGAACGGGCGCAGCGCGGTCAGGTGCGGCTCGACGGTGCGCGTGCCGAGGTCGCAGCCACCGGCGTACGGCAACTCGAAGCCGTCCTCGCGGTGCAGCAACGGGCCGAGGAACATGATGATCGAGCGGGTACGACGGGCCGCCTCGGCGTCCATCGAGCTCAGGTCCAGGTGGGCCGGCGGGACGATCTCGAGGTCGCCGGCGTCGTTCAGCCAGGTCGTGCGGACGCCGATCGAGTTCAGCACCTCGAGCAGCCGGTTGACCTCTTCGATCCGCGCGACCTTACGCAGCGTCGTCCGGCCCTTGTTCAGCAGCGAGGCGCAGAGCAGCGCGACACCGGCGTTCTTGCTCGACTTGACGTCGATGGATCCGGAAAGTTGGCGGCCGCCGGCTACACGGAGGTGGACCGGACCGCCACCGAGAGAGACAATTTCGGAATCGAGCGCCTCGCCGATCCGGGCGAGCATCTCGAGGGTGAGGTTCTGATGACCCTTCTCGATCCTGTTCACCGCACTCTGGCTGGTGTTCAGTACTTCCGCGAGCTGCGTCTGCGTCCAGCCGCGATGCTTGCGGGCGTCCCGGATGAGGTTTCCGATCCGGCTCAGGTAGTCATCGGTCATGCGCCGGACCTTATCTCACATGTGAGATACCTCTGCACCGACCCGCCGGTGCCAGCGTAGCGAATGTCACCCGCAGCCCAAGGCCGAGGGTCCCGAGGACCCGTGTGACCTGGTGAAACGCCCGCAGCCTACAGTTACCCCCAACTCCCGCCGCCACCCGGAGAGGAACCAGCAGATGCCCGACGACACCTCCGCCGCGCTGGTCAACGAGTTCGAGGCGGAGTCGTGGCCGCTCGAGGCAGCCGCCGACAGCCTGCACCAAGTGATCGAAGGGTTCCACAACGGTGACACCCGGCCGCTGGTGATCGGCGACGGCGACCAGCCGGTGCTGGTCGTGCTGGCGATCGCCGACCTGGCCGACTTCCGCGCCCGGATCGCGGAGCTGCTCAGCAACCCGGTCGACGCGGGCTGGCTGCGGTATTACCTGCGGTCCAACTTCGACATGAGCTCGGAGCGGCTGGTCGAGTTGCTCGGAGTGGACACGGACCACGGGCTGTCGTCGCTGGCCAGCCAGGTGAATGTCGAGCAGGCCGCAACGCTGATGTCCGACCACGTACGCCGTACCGAGGCCGGCGGGAATCCGCTGATGCTGATCGGCGACGGGACGATGGCGACCGCGGCGCTGCTCTCGTTCCAGGCGTTCCAGGTGCTGCTCGCGATGGAAGGCGACGGCAAGGGCGAAGACGACTCCTGCGCGCACGACGACGAGGAGAAGCCGACCACGCCGCTGGAGGTGCTGGCCGAGCGAATCGGGCCGGTGTCGACGCAGCTGGTCGCGCAGATCAACGCGGGCCGCGAGCCGGGCCTGCCGCGGTACGAACTGCACTTCGAGGACGACCTGGTCGACCACCTCCGCGACCTGGAAGCACGGGCGCAGCAGGCGCCGGGCGCCGGGGCGTACGACGAGTTGAACCAGCTGCTCCACCAGTTCGATCAGATGCGCAGCGGGCTGGTCGAGGTCGACGCGGACGAGGCGGGCGAGGAGCTGGACGAAGCGCCGTACCTCGAGGCGACCGATCTCAAGGCGGCGCTGCCGGACATCCGCGACACGTTCCGCGAAGGCGCCGACGACCCGTACCTGATCGGCTTGGACGGGCGGCCGTGCGCGGGATTGATCTCGTACGACCTGTACGAAGAACTGCAGAAGGTGTCGGTCGAGCTGGACGGGACCGACGAGGCGCCGGTGCTGCCGCTGCCCGAGCCGCGCTGGGAGAACGGGCCGCGACTGCTGCCGTTCGAGATCGCGCTCGAGATGTGCGAGGCGGTCATCGAGGACATCACGAACGGCGAGGCGTCGATGCTGTTCATCGCCGACGAGGACAACGAACCCGAACTCGTCCTCGCCCCGCTCGTCTGGCTCTGGGCGTACGTCGACCACCTGGACCTCGAAGGCGCCGAAGCCTGATTTCGAAGCAGATCGAAGTGACTCCCCCGGGTGTCAATCTGGACTGGCGGACCGATACCTGCTGATCGCGGCCGCGGGCCTCCTACTTCCACGCTCCGGGCGTGCCGGCGGACCCGCGCAACTCAGTTGATCGGGAAGAGCGGTTGCCACTCCGAGAGCGTGGCGATCTCGTAGACGTTGGCCGGGGTGTACGGGTCCTTGGCGAGGATGTCGCGGAGCTCGGCCTCGTCGGCGACGTCGTAGATGAGCACGGCGCCGGTCTGGTCGGGGAACGGGCCGGCGGTGACGAGCTTGCCGGCTTCCTTCAGCTCGACGAGGTAGTCACGGTGCGCCGGACGGACCTCGAGACGACGGTCGGTGTCGGCGAGATCGAAGCGCAACTGCACGACATAAAGGGCCATGCCGAAACCCTACATCGACCAAGAAAGCAAAGAGATTTGGTGCGGGAAAGGGAGTCACGAGCCGCCACAGCGGCTGGTTCAGGTCAGACCCGAAAGTCGACGAGTGATCTCCCTTCCCGCCCGGTTATTCTCACCAGTCCGCGACCCACTACGCAAGGGGTTGGTTAAGAGAAATTCCTACAGACAGTTGATTCAAATAACGCTTCGTGATCGAGCCCCCGGCTGCCCCGATGAGAGCGCCGATACAGTCGTACAGTCCGTCACGCCGCTCGATTGTCAAGGCCCGATGACCGGAGTACGAGGACAAAAGTTCGAGGTACTCCGGGGCTGAATAGTCCACATCCCAGACATATCTGCGGAACTCGGCGGACCCGAAAAGCCCGGATCGCTCGAATCCTTCCGGATCTTTCGGTACGTCGTCCGCGGCCGGCAATCCATTCGCGACGGCGTCATCGGTGAAACGGTCATAGCAGGCCTGCACGTCGACGAAGAACTGCTCGCTCCCACCCGCGACGTGATGCGTCGACACGACTGCCAGCGCGCCACCCGGCCGCAGCAGGTCCACGCAGCGCTGCACGCGGGTCGCGGGATCGAGCCAGTGGAACGCGGTCGCGGAGATGACCAGGTCGAAGGATTGCGCAGGCAGCTCCAAGGTGTCGAAGTCCGCGACGATCACCTCGACTGCCGGGTACTTCCGCCGGAGGACGTCCGCGAGCCCAGGGCTGAGTTCGACCGCGGTGACCGGCCAGGCTCGCTCCACCATCGCGGAGGTTGCCTGGCCGGTGCCGGGGCCGATCTCGAGGACGCGGGGGTGGTCGCCGACGACGGCGGCCAAGGCGTCGAAGAGTTCGGGTGGATAGGTGGGTCGGACGCGGTCGTACAGGTCCGCGTCCTCCCCGAAGGTCTGCCGGAGACTCTCTCTACTCACTCGCCAATGCTGCCCGGCCGGATTCCAGGCGCGCCACCGGAATACGGAACGGCGAGCAGGAGACGTAGTCGAGACCGACGTCGTGGAAGAAGTGGATGCTGTCCGGGTCGCCGCCGTGCTCGCCGCAGATGCCGAGCTTGAGGTCGGGCTTGGTCGCCCGCCCGCGATCCACCCCGGTCCGTACCAGCGCGCCGACGCCTTCGCGGTCGATCGACTCGAACGGCGACACCGCGAAGATCCCCTTCTCCAGGTACCGCGAGAAGAACGCGCTCTCGACGTCGTCGCGGCTGAAGCCCCACGTGGTCTGGGTCAGGTCGTTGGTGCCGAACGAGAAGAAGTCGGCCGCCTCCGCGATCTGGTCCGCGATCACCGCGGCCCGCGGCAGCTCGATCATCGTGCCGATCGGGATCTCCCCCGCGACGCCGACCTCGGCGAGCACGCGTTCCACCTCGTCGCGGGCCAGGTGCAGCTCCTGTACGGCGCCAACCAGCGGGATCATGATCTCCGGCCGCGGATCCATCCCCCGGTCCCGCAGCTCGACAGCCGCCGACGCGATCGCCCGTACCTGCATCGCGAACAGGCCTGGAACGACCAGCCCGAGCCGCACCCCGCGCAGACCGAGCATCGGGTTCTGCTCGTGCAGCCGCTGGACCGCCGCGAGCAGTGCCGCGTTGCGCCCCGGGTCCTCGCCGCGCTCACGTGCGACCGCGACCTTCACCGCGAGCTCCTCCATCGAGGGCAGGAACTCGTGCAGCGGCGGGTCGATCAACCGGATCGTCACCGGCAGACCGTCCATCGCGGTCAGCAGCTCGAGGAAGTCCCCACGCTGCAAGGGCTCCAGCTCCGCCAGCGCCGCCTCGAGCTCGGCGTCCGACTCCGCGAGGATCAACCGCTCGACGGACTCGCGCCGCTCCCCCAGGAACATGTGCTCGGTCCGGCACAGTCCGATGCCCTCGGCCCCGAACCGCCGCGCCCGCGCCGCGTCGTCCGCGGTATCCGCGTTGGTCCGTACGCCGAGCCGTCGTACCTCGTCGGCGTGGGTCATCAGCCGGTGCACCGACGCGACGAGTTCATCGCCGTCGCTCGGGGCGAGCGTGCCCTCGAAGTACTGCACGACCGGTGACGGGACGACCGGGACCTCGCCGCGGAAGACCTCACCGGTGGTGCCGTCGATCGAGATCAGTTCGCCGGCCTCCATGATCGTGCCGTTGACCTTGATGGTGCCCTGGGCAACATTCACGTCCAGGTCCTCGGCGCCGCAGACGCAGGTCTTGCCCATACCGCGGGCTACCACGGCCGCGTGCGAGGTCTTGCCGCCGCGGCTGGTCAGGATGCCCTGCGCCGCGATCATGCCGTGCAGGTCGTCGGGGTTCGTCTCGCGGCGTACCAGGATGACCTTCTCGCCGCGGTCCGCGGCCTCGACAGCGGCGGCCGAGGTGAACACGACCTTGCCCGACGCGGCGCCGGGCGAGGCACCGATCGCCTTCGTGATCAGGTCCTTCTCGGCGTCCGCGTCGAACCGCGGGAACATCAGCTGCGCGAGCTGCGCACCCTTCACGCGGGTGAGCGCCTCGTCGGTGTCGATCACGCCTTCGTCGACCAGGCTGGTCGCGATCCGGAACGCCGCCGCCGCGGTGCGCTTGCCGACCCGGGTCTGCAGCATCCACAGCTTGCCGCGTTCGACGGTGAACTCGATGTCGCACAGATCCCGGTAGTGCCCCTCGAGCGTGGCCATGATCTCCATCAAGTCGTCGTACGACGTCTTGTCGAGTTGCTCGAGGTCCGCGAGCGGGACCGTGTTGCGGATGCCCGCGACGACGTCCTCGCCCTGCGCATTCTGCAGGTAGTCGCCGTACACGCCGGGCTGACCGGTCGAGGGATCGCGGGTGAACGCGACGCCGGTGCCGGAGTCCATGCCGAGGTTGCCGAAGACCATCGAGCAGATGTTGACCGCCGTGCCGAGGTCGGTCGGGATCCGCTCCTGGCGGCGGTACAGGATCGCGCGGTCGGAGTTCCACGAGCCGAAGACTGCCTCGGTCGCCAGGTCCATCTGGGTCCGCGGATCCTGCGGGAACTCACGGCCGGTGTGGTCGTGGACGGCCTGCTTGAACGTCTCGACCAGAGCCTTCAGGTCGTCGGCGTCCAGGTCGAGGTCGTTGCGGGTGCCCTTGGCCTCCTTCGCCGCCTCGATCGCGTCCTCGAAGACATCGCCGTCCATGCCGAGCACGGTCTTGCCGAACATCTGGATCAGCCGGCGGTACGCATCCCAGGCGAACCGCGGGTTGCCCGAGTGGTGGGCAAGGCCGTTCACCGAGTCGTCGTTCAGGCCGACGTTGAGGACGGTTTCCATCATGCCGGGCATCGACACGGCAGCGCCGGAGCGGACCGAGACGAGCAGCGGGTCGTCGGCCTGGCCGAGCTTCTTGCCCATCTTCTGCTGCAGCAGATCGACGTGCTTGTCGATCTCGTCGGCGAGGTCGGCCGGCACCGCACCGGTCTCCAGGTACGCGCGGCAGGCGTCGGCGGTAATCGTGAAGCCGGGTGGTACCGGCAGGCCGAGATTGGTCATCTCGGCCAGGTTCGCCCCCTTCCCGCCGAGCAGCTGTTTCATGGCCTTGTTGCCTTCGGCGAAGTCGTAGACGAGTTTCGGCACGGTCACTCCCTGGGTTGCAGGCGGGTGTTTTCAGGCGCGGGAAGATGCCCGCTGGCCCGTCGACTCCGGCGGCGGGGGCGTGCTTTCAGGGTAAGCCTAAAAACCAGTCCAGTTGAACACTGGTCTCACGATGCTGACGTGACCCTCCCCACAGGTCGAAGGCCGGAAAACCCTTCCCTGGTTGACAACGCGAGACAATCGGTCTGTCTCAAAATGAATCACAGGCAGAACGCTTCCAGCCGGTTTGGTCGGGGTACAGGGCCGCCCGGACAGCTGTTTCAGGGTTGCCCGGATATCCCCTGCTGTTGTGGGTTCTCCGCTCGCACACCAGCAGAGGACCCACAACACGAACGGATATCCACTGGTGTAGGGACCCGGGGAGCCAGGCCGTGACGCGGCGCTAGGGTCGGCCTGTGCGCATCGTTTCTCTTCTGCCCTCGGCGACCGAGATCTGCTTCGCGCTCGGTGCCGGTGAGGACGTCGTCGGCGTGACGTTCGAGTGCGACTATCCGGCGGCGGCGCGGAGCCGGCGGATCGTGTCGACGACTGCGTTGCCGGCTGGTTTGACGCCGCGTGAGATCGATGCCGTCGTACGACGGATGGTCGCCGCCGGGGAAGATCTGTACCACCTGGACGCCGGCGCTTTGAGCGAACTCGAGCCGGATGTGGTGATCACGCAGGACCTGTGTGCGGTGTGCGCGATCGACGTGGACGACGTCGAGCAGGCACTCACCTACCTTGGCTGCCAGGCCGAGGTAGTCACCACCGACCCGCACACCCTCGACGAGGTCCTGAACTCGATCGAGACTGTCGCGAAGGCGATCTGCCGGGACCCGTCACCGCTGCTGACGCAACTGCGCGAGCGGCTGAAGCCGACGCCGTCGGCGTCGGGAGCGCCGAGGGCGTCGGGGGCTCGGGTGGCTTTGCTCGAGTGGACTGATCCGCCGTTCTCGCCGGGCCACTGGTTGCCGGAGATGGTGACGCTCGCCGGCGGGACGAATGTGCTGGGTATTGCGGGGACGCGCTCGAAGGCGATCACCTGGGCAGATGTCGCCGCGGCGCAACCTGGGGTGATTGTTTCCGCGCCGTGTGGGTTCGAACTGGAGGGCGCCGCGAAACTGACCGCGGAGTTGCTGCCACAGCTGCCGGCCGACGTACCGGTCTGGGCCGTCGACGCCAACGGGTACTTCGCGCGACCGGGTCCCCGCCTGGTGGATGGGATTGAGGTGCTGACTGCCATTCTCCAGGGCGGGAACCCGGACCACGCGATCAGGTTGCGTTAGAGGGTGTCTGGGAACTCCTCTTAGAGCTTGCGGCGGGTTCTCAGGTAGTCGCCGACGACGGCGGCGCCGAGGCCGTCGGGGTCGGGCGCGAGGACTCGGCCGCCGCTGCGGCGGGCGAGCAGGTCCACGAAGGCGTTCAGCCGCGGGTCGTCGCCGAGCCGGAAGACGGTCAGCGTGGCGCCGAGCTTGGCCAGGCGGTCGACCTCGAAGATCGTCTTGCGGAGCGTGGCGGGCTCGGGTGGGTACGAGAACTCGGCTGTGCCATCGGGCTCGAGATGAGCAGTCGGCTCGCCGTCGGTCACCATCAGGACGACCGGCTGGGCGTCCGGGTGGCGACGAAGGTGACGCCCGGCGAGGAGCAGTGCGTGGTGCGCGTTGGTGCCCTGCTCCCAGGTGCCTTCCATCCCGATCAGCTGCGGCAACTCCACGACGCCGGCGTACCGCCCGAAGGTGATCAGCTGGAGTGCGTCGTTGCGGTAGCGGGTCGAGATGAGTTGGTGCAGCGCGAGCGCCGTACGCTTCATCGGCAGCCAGCGGCCCTCCTGGACCATCGACCACGACGTGTCGACCAGCAACGCGACCGCGGCGCGAGCACGATGCTCGGTCTCCGCGATCTCCACATCCGCCACGTCGAGTTTCACGCCGCCACCGCCGGTGTGCGCAGTCCGCAGTACGGCGTTGCGCACCGTCCGCGGCACATCCCACGGCTGGGTGTCGCCGAACTCCCACTGCCGCGTCGACCCGCTCAGCTCACCGGCGGCGCCGGCGTTGGCGGCATCCCGTTCACCGGAGCCGCGGGCAGCCCGCAGTACGTCGGCCAGCGCCGTCTGGCCAAGCTGCCGCAAGGCCTTCGGAGACAACCGCAGCGAACCGTCCGGCGCCCGCTCGATCAGGCCCTGATCGCGCAGCTGCCGCTCCAGCTCGCTCAGCCGTCGCGCGTCGACCGTTGCCTCGTCGCCCAGTTGCCGGGTTAGTGCGTCGAGGTCAATGTCCTCGAGCCGCGCACCCGGATACGACTGCGCCAGCTGTTCGGCCAGCGCATCCAGCTCGGCGAGATCGGACATGGCCCGCGCGCCCTCGGCGAGACCGAGCGGATCCTCACCGCTCATCTGCTCCGAGCCGTACCAGTCCTCGCCCGGCCGCAGCGACTGCAGCTGAGCATCGAGCTGGGCCAACTGCTGCGCGAGTTGCGGACTGCCGAACGCCTGCTGCGACAACTCCATCAACTCGGCCCGTTGCTCGGCCGTCATCGAGTTCATCATCCGTTGCGCCGCGGCCGCCCGCTGCGCGAGTACGTCGATGAGCTCCTCGACGTTCTGCGGGTTCTCCGGGAAGAACTCGCCGTGCTTGGCCATGAACTCCTCGAACAGCTCCGGCACCTCGGGCCGGCCCTGTGCGTGTGCCGCGAGCAGCGCGTTGAGGTCGGTCAGCATCTCGTTGATCGCCTCGACGTCCTCGGGCGTGGTCTGCTCGAGCGCCTCCTTCATGCCCTCGAACCGCGAGCCGAGCAGCTCACGCCCGAGCAGTTCGCGGATCTCCTCGTACTTCTCCCGGGCCTCCGACGACTGCCAGTCGTAGTTGGCCAGCTCCCGTACGGCGGCCGCTGTACCGGACGGCAGCGCGTCGAGCTGAGCCTCCCGGAAGCGGGCGTCGTCGGACGGGTTCGGGAACAGCTCGTGCCGCTCCGCCTCGAGCGCCTCGTTCAGCAACCGCTGGACGTCGCGCAGCGTGCCGTCGAGGTTGTGCCGCCGCTCGATCTCGCGGCGGCGCTCCCAAAGACGGCGACTCAGGTCGTCCAGACCCTGGGTGTTCCGGGTGCCGCGCCGGAGCAACTCCTCGAGCGCGGACCGAGGCGACGAACCGTTCATCACGTCGCGGCCGATCTCGTCCAGCGCGTCCCGCAGATCCGCGGGCGCCTTGAGCGGATCAGGCCCGTCATGCCACGGACCGTACGACCAGCCTTCTGGAATGGACGACATGATCAGGCCCCGTAGACCGTGGTGTCGGCGTCGGCGTCCTTGGCTACTCGTTTCGACAGGTAGAGCATCTCCAGGGCGAGCTCGATGGCGGCAGCGATCTGGCCGGGCGAGTCGTCCGGCTCGACACCGGCCCGGGCAGCGACGTCGTGCAGGACAGGCAGCTCGGGCAACGCGGCCAGCACGTCCCGGCCGGGCACCCGCTCACCGGTCGTCACAAGGTTGCCGTCAGCAACAGCATGGGCGAGCGGAGTCAGGTCGAGACCGGCGAAACGCTCGCGTGCCGTGTCGGCCACCGACCGACGCAGCAGGTACTCGAGTAGTTCGATCTCGCGCCCTTCCTCACCAGGCTCGAACTCGAGCTTGCCCCGCAGTACGGCGGGCACCGCCTCCAGGTCGACCGGCCGCGCAACGGCCGGTGTCTCGCCGGTGATCGCGCTGCGGCGCAACGCGGCGGCGGCGATGGTCTCGGCCGCGGCGACCGCGAACCGGGCGGACACACCCGAGCGCTGGTCGATCGCGGTCGACTCGCGCAGGTGCCGGACGAACCGCGCCAGCACCTCGAGCAGTGGCTCGCCGACCTCGGCGGTGAACTCGGCCTCCTGCCGGATCACGTCGACCTCGGCGTCGATGTCGAGCGGGTAGTGGGTCCGGACCTCGGCGCCGAACCGGTCCTTCAGCGGCGTGATGATCCGGCCGCGGTTGGTGTAGTCCTCGGGGTTGGCCGTTGCCACCAGCAACACATCGAGCGGCAGCCGCAGCGTGTACCCGCGGACCTGGATGTCGCGCTCCTCCATCACGTTCAGCAACGCGACCTGGATGCGCTCGGCGAGGTCGGGCAGCTCGTTGATCGCGACGATGCCGCGATGCGAGCGCGGGACCAGGCCGAAGTGGATGGTTTCGGGGTCGCCGAGACTGCGGCCCTCGGCAACCTTCACCGGGTCCACGTCGCCGATCAGGTCACCGACAGAGGTGTCCGGCGTTGCCAGCTTCTCGGCGTACCGCAGGTCCCGGTGCAGCCAGGCGACCGGCAGGTCGTCGCCGAGCTCTGCGGCGCGGCGGCGCGAGGCGGGCGTGATCGGGTCGAGCGGGTGCTCGGGCAGCTCCGCACCCTCGATCACCGGGGTCCACTCGTCGAGCAGCCCGACCAGCGTGCGCAACAGCCGGGTCTTGCCCTGGCCGCGCTCACCGAGCAGTACGACGTCGTGCCCGGCGAGCAGCGCGCGCTCGAGCTGCGGAATCACCGTGCGGGTGAATCCGACGATGCCGGGCCACGGATCACGTCCGGCCCGGAGTTGTTCCAGCAGGTTGTCACGGATTTCGGCCTTGATCGACCGGGGCAGATAGCCGGCGGCCCGGAGGTCACCAGCCTTACGGGGAAGTTCAGCAGGTGCACTAGTCACGCAGAAGACGTTAGCTCGGTCACCCCAGAACGCACCCCAATATCTCAAAGGCAGAGTTGTCTCAGCGCCTGGGCGTAACCCGGCCCGAGGTGAACAGGTGCGTCGGCGTGAACGTCAGCGGCACCCACGGATGCTCCGGAGAGTAACGAAGGACGAAGTGGTCCCCGTCGAGCGGCTCCGTCGGCAGTATGTCGTACTCGTGCACCGCCTCCTCGGCGAACGCCAGCCGGTCCCCCGTCGCCTGCTCGGTGAGCACCAGCCGGTCTCCACGCCGTACGACGTCGAGCCGCACGCTGGCACGCTCGTAGCGCCCGAGATTGCGATCATCAACCAAACCGTCAACCGGACCGTCGACCGGTTGTGGTGCGGCCGGGTGGCTGACTCCGACGTAGTGCTCGAACACCTCGGAGGCGAGCGGCTCGAACAGCCTGGTCCCGTTGCCGGAGTTCGTCAGCAGGCACATGATCAGCCGGGCCTCCGGATCGACCCGGAGGAATGCCGTCTGCGAGATCGTCGAGCCGTCGTGACCGAAGATCCGGCGACCGTCCCAGTCGTAGATCCGCCAGGTCAGACCGAGATCGATGAAGCCGCCGATCCCGCCGGCGAACGGCACCTGCGGCTCCTGCATCCCGGCGTACTTCTCGTCGTCCAGATGCATCCGCGCGAACTCGAGCAGGTCGCCCGCGCGCGCCGCGATCAGCCCGGCCGGGCCGACGCTGCGCGGCAACTGCCACGTCTTGACCGGCGAGCCGTCCTCGGCCGTGTGACCGCGGGCGGCCCGGTACAGGATCGCCTCCTCGGGCAGGGTGACGGTGTGCGTCAGGCCGAGCGGCTCGACCAGCCGCGCCCGCAAGGATTCGTCCCACGTCCGGCCGTCGAGTACTTCGATCAGCCGGCCCAGTACGACGAATCCCGCGTTGCAGTACGAGTACGCCGTACCCGGCTCGAACAGCTGCTCCACGTCGGCAAGCAGAGCGACGTACCGCTCCAGGCAATCGTCGCCGCGGCCGGTGTCGGTGAACAGATCGCCGTCGATGCCGCTGGTGTGAGTGAGCAGGTGAAGCACCGTGATGCGCGGATCAATAGGTGCCTCTGGCAACAGTTTGACCACCGGGTCGTCCAGGTGCAACCGACCCTCGGCGGCGAGCTGGACGATCATCGTCCCGGTCCACGGCTTGCTGACCGATCCGATCTGGAAGATCGAGTCGGCGGTGGTTTCCACCCCGGTCGCGGTATTCAGCACGCCGTACGGCGTGATCGTGGTCGCGCCGTCCTGCCAGATGCCGAGCACCGCCCCGGGCACCTCAGCCGCTACCGCCAACCCGTTCAACCGCGCAGACCAGTCAGGCATACGCCCAACCTACTTCTTGAAGCCCTCCAGCGCCGCGCGAATATCGGTCCAGGCCGCGGACTCGTCCAGGCCCTGCTCCAGCAGGATCTTCGTGGCGATGCCGGCCTGGTCGCGGTAGAAGGCAAGCAGGAGATGCTCGGTGCCGACATAGTTGTGACCGAGCGTCAGCGCCTCTCCGACCGCGCCCTGCAGGACGTGCGCCGCACGCCGGGTCCACGGCGGATCCTCGACGTCCAGATCCTTCGATTCGGTCGATGGCGCCGGCTCAGCCGCCGGGCTCTTGGCGTCGACGGCCTGGAGCACCGACTCCTCGGTGATGCCGTGGTTGACGAGCACCTTGGCCGCGATCGCGCCCGGCTCCTTGTACATCCCGAGCAGGAGGTGCTCCGTGCCGACGAAGTTGTGATTGCGGGCCCGGGCGATGTCCTCGGCGGCCTGCACCACCGAACGCGCTCGCTGGGTGTAGCGCTCGAACGCCGGCCGCGCGGTCCAGGAGTCCGCGAACCGCTTGTGCGCGGCCTGCTTGCTGACGCCGAGCACCGCGCTGATCTCGACCCACGACTTCCCCGCGCCGCGGGCCCGGTCGACGAAGAACCCGAGCGCGGCGTCACCGGTGCTGGTCAGTTCGCTGATCGTCGAGGCCGCGGTCGCGAGCTGCGCGAGCTCGTCGTCGCTGCCCGCGTCGGTCTTGATCGTGTTGATGAGCTGCTGCAGATCAGGTCCAGGAGTCATGCGTCAACCTTAGGTTGACAACCTGAACGCGTCAACCCTGGGTTGACAGCAGGGGAGTGGACGCCTAACGACAGGAGGTAGTGGGCCGCGGCTGAGGTTTCCACGCTCGAGCCGAGCGTGCGAGCGGCCTCGGAGGCCAGTACCTCCTGTCGTTAGCTACGGTTCCCCCATGCAAGCTCTGCCCGACGTGATCCGGCCCGGCCTGAAGGTGTTGTTCTGTGGGATCAACCCAGGGCTGATGTCGGCAGAGACCGGGCATCACTTCGCGCGGCCGGGGAATCGGTTCTGGCCGGCGCTTGAGCAGAGCGGATTCACGCCGCGGCAGCTCAAGCCGTCCGAGCAGGACGAGCTGCTCGAGTACGGGCTCGGCATCACGAATGTCGTCGACAAGCCGAGCGCACGGGCCGACGAGCTCACCCGCGCGGAGCTCGTCGCCGGCGGCGAGAGCCTGGTGTCGAAGGTGCTCGAGGCCCAGCCCGAATGGCTCGCCGTCCTCGGCGTCACTGCCTACCGCGAGGCCTTCGCCGACCGTACGGCGGCCATCGGCAAGCAGGACCGCACGATCGGCACCACCCGCGTCTGGGTCCTCCCGAACCCGAGCGGCCTGAACGCGCATTACACGCTGCCGAAGCTCGCCGAGGCGTTCGCGGAGCTCCGACGGGTGAGTTGACCGGTCGTTCGGCAGGATGGGGGCATGCGAGCTTCCGACCTGCTGCGAGCGATCGATCAGCTGTCGTACGGCGAACGGCTTCGCCACGTTGCGCTCGAAGGCCACCGGTTGCGCGGGACAACCGACCTCGCCGAGCTGCTGGGTGAACTCGGGCGAGGCACGCCGTACGAGCGGACTCTCGGTGTGACGATCGCGCAGGTCACGGGTGATGTCGGCTACGTGACTCGGCTGCTCAACGATCCGACGCCGGCGGTGCAGCATCGCGCACTCGCGGCGGTTGGCAGGGGCGTACCAGTCTCGGATGACGATCTGCGGATCCTGTACGACGACGCGCCCGCCGTACTGCGCACCAAGCTCCTACACGTGATCCGCAAGGCCGGGCGATCCGCGCTCGCCGCGCGTCTGATCGACGACCATCGCGAACGTTGGGGTGACCGCGCCGCCGCGAGCCTGCTCTCCAGCACGGACGGCGAGACCGTCGAGCGGCTGTTGCCCGAGCTCGCTTACATCCTCGGACCCGGCGAGTGGCAGCGGCTTGGAGCGCGGCACCCGAAAGTGGTCCTCGCTTACGCACGCAGCACGCTGCCGTCCGGCCCGGAGCGGGACGAGTGGTGGCAAGGTGCGGCGTACGGCGTGATCGGGGCGCTCGAGCACGATCCGGCGCAGGTCGCGGCGCTGCTGACAAACGCGCTCGTCCCGGACCAGTTGCCTTCAGCATTCACCTCGGTGCTCGGCCGCTTGATGGACGCCGATCCCGCGGCGGTATTGCGGATCTTGCTGGCACCGGAGCGGGCGTGGTCGTTGCCCAATGCCCTCACCCCTGCGATGCGCCGGCGGCTGTATCGCTACTCGGACGATGAGCTGATCGCGCTTGGTCGACTGTCGTGGCCGATCCTGCCTGGCCTGCTCGGCGATCTGCCGCCGTCCCGCCGCGCCGCCGTGTTCGATGGCAGCACCAGCACCGTCGACCTCGGCCAGATCGTGCTGTCCACGGAGCTGCTCGCTCTGCTCCCCCGGCAGGTGCGCTTCGATCAGACCAGGCGGATGCTCACTCTGCCAGCGGTTGCTGAGGGCAATCATTCCCGTTGGCAGATCACTGCTTTTCTGCCGTACGACGAGGCGTTCGCGCAGCTCGAGCAGGAGATCGCGCAGCCGGACGCTGACGATCGATCTTTGGTATACCAAGCGGTCGTCGCGTCGGCTGGACACTCGCGTCAGCCAGCCGCGGTCGAGGCTGCGGTCGCCTGGGTGACACGCGCCCGGAACGATCGCGACACCGTTCGTCAGGGCGTCCTGCGGGCCCTCAGCAAGCTTCCGCCGTCGATGATGAGCGGTGCGCTGACCGGCTCGCTCGAGAGTCTGCTGACGAGCGCGTTGGAGGCGCGGGACACCAGTTGGGGCACCCAACGAGCGCTGAGCACGCTCGCTACCACCGCCGTCCAGGAAGGTGCCCGACGCAACGATCCGGCGCTGCTGGAGTGGGGCCTGCAGGCACACGGGCGGCTGACCGAGAACCAGGGCTCGATCCCGCTGTACGGGCTGATCGAAGGGCTGCCGCGCGGGCAGGAGACGGCTGTGTACAACGTACTGCGGAAGTACGTCGACGACGGGGTCGCGCGGAAGGAGTTCCGGCTGCCGTTCGCGATCTCGCGAGCATTCGACGACCGTGGCTGGTCGAACGAGCACCTCCAAGCCGCGCTCGAACAGGCCGTGTGGTCGAACCAGGAGCACACCGTCGGAGAGGCGACCGAGCTGTGGCTGTGGCCGTCGTCGACTCGGGGCGAGCGGGTCGAACGGATCATCAAGCGTGATGTCGGGATGGCCCGCTGGGATCCGGTCTGGCAGGCGGTGACCGAAGTACGGACCGATCTGCTGGACGTCGTCCTCGCGCGTCCCAACCGGATCCGCCGGTTCGAGCGGAACCACCCGGCCTGGAATGTCCCGGACCGCGCGATCCGCCGCTGGCTCCCGCGCCAGCAGACGCGGTACGCCGAACTCGTTGCCGGTGCGGCCGGTGACGAGCGGATGCCGGACTGGGCTCGTGCGAACGCGGTCTCGATGCTGGGTCACGTGCCGAGCGCCGGACGCGCTGCACTCGAGCCGTTCCTGACGCATGAATCCGTGTTGCTGCAGGAGGCTGCGCTTGGTGCGTTGGCGTGGACGGATGCGCCGCAGGAGGCGTTGCCGGTTTTGCTCGCGCATGCGGGTGACGATCGCGCCCGGGTCGCGATGTATGCGGCGACGCGGGCGGCGATGTTCGTGCGGCCCAGCCGGTTGCCGGGGTTCTTGCATCCGGTGCTCGTTGGCGAGGGTGTGAAGATCACGTCCCGCAAGGAGGCGGCGCGGTTGCTCGGCAAGCTTCGCGCTCCTGGAGCGAGTGCTGTGCTCGCTGATGCTTGGGCTTCTGCGCATCGTGATGTGAAGGCTGCGATTGCAAGTGCGGCGTCGCAGTATTTGCTGCATGAGCCGGCGAGTTGGGCCTTGCTGCAGCAGGCGGTTCATGACAGCGCGGCTACGGCGACGATTCTGACGCGGCGTCCGGCGTACGGGATGGCGGCGAAGTATCGCGCTCGGTACGCCGATCTGCTCGTGGCGGTGACGAACCGGCCTGAGCAGGAGGTGGTGCGGAGCGCGGTGCGGTCGTTGCCGCGATGGGCGCGCTGGAATGCCGCGGTCGCACCGATCTGCGTGGACTTCATTGTTGATCTTGGTAGGTCAACGGTGTGGAACGACGCGACGACGGCGCTGGTGGCCATCGATCCCGAGCTGGCTAGGGACGAGATGGTCAGGGCTGCACGTCTCCTGATTCGGCTCGAGGCCGATCCTCGACTGCCTGATGCGCTGGCTGACCGCGATCACCCGGCCAGGCAGCGGCTCGGGCTACTGGTGACGCGGCTCTCGCAGGCGTTCATCGGGAAGCCGGACCGAGAGATCCTGAAGACGGTCGCGGCCGAACTCGACAGCCCGGATCTGCTGCGGATGCGGTTGGAACTACTCGTCGATTCGATGGATTGGAACGACCTCGGGACCGAGCTCGACAGACTTCTCGACGCGGTCGAGGGTCGGCCGCTGGCGGCGCATGAAGCGGCGTTGCGTCTCGGCGGCCGGCTCGACATGCTGTCTGCTCACTGGACACCGGAGTTGCTTGAACAGCCGGCGCGCAGCATGCTCCGCCGCGAGACGTTGATGTCGGGTCTCGTTGCTCAGTCGCTGATCGGCGCAGCTGGGCGCAGGACCGGTTGGGCGCCGGTGTGGCGTGAGTTGCTGGTCGAGCTGCGCAGGAACCCGCATCCCGACGTACGGCAGCAAGCGCTCGAACTGACGACGGCGGCCGAGGTGTAGCTATTCGTCCGACTTCTCGGACTTCTCGGATTTGTCTGCGGCTTCGCGGGCGCGTTTGCGGCGTTTGCCTTCGTGCATGGCGACGACTCGCGCGACCGGGATCGCGCGGCCTTCCTCCAAGAGGTCCTCGGGGAGGTCCTGCGGCGCCGGGAGTTCGTCGGCCCACGGGTCGGCGTCGCCCAGCAGCTGGACCGCGTTCCGGACGGTGAAGTCGCGCGGGGTCACGCTCTCGAGGTCGTCCCAGCCGACCGGATACGAAACCGTCGTACCGGGCCGGACCCGCGGGCTGTACGCCGCCACGATCGTCGCGCCACCGGAACGTGTCGAGTCGACGAACACCTTCCCGTGCCGGTCCTCCTTGATGTACGCCGTTGTCGCGACCGACGGATCGATCTTCTCGGCCCGCGCCGCGATCGCCCTGGTCGCGGCCGCGGCGTCCTCGATCGACACCGTGTCGACAATCGGCACGATCACGTGCACGCCCTTCGCGCCGCTCGTCTTGACCGCGCCGGAGAGCCCGGAGTCGGTCAATGCCTGGCGTACGAGCAGCGCCGCCTGCACCGCCATCGTGAACGTTTCGCCCTCCGGCGGGTCGAGGTCGAGGACGAGATGCGTGACTCGGTCCCAGCGGTCGGCGCGCATCAGCGTCGGGTGGTACTCGACCGCACGCTGGTTGGCGAACCAGAGCAGCGTTCGCCGGTCGTCGCACAGGGCGTACGACACCTCCCGCTTCGACGCCTCGGCCCAGACCTGCACGGTCTTCACCCACTCCGGCGTGTACTTCGGGACGTTCTTCTGCATGAACTTGGGCTGGCCCGGCCGGATCCGGATCACCGACAACGGCCGCTCCCGCAACTCCGGAAGGATCCGCTCGTGTACCGCGTCCAGGTAGTCGACCAGATCCCGCTTGGTCGCCTCCGCCCCATCGAACAACGGCTGATCCAAGTTGGTCAGGTCAACGCCATCCCGCGTCTCATCCGGCTTACTCGCCATCCCCAGAGCTTAGAAGCCCCACACCCCCCGAGAACCCCACTCACCTCCGCGCGCCACTCACCCACCGGCGGCTGTTCCCTCTCCGGGTGACTTGTTCACCCGTTCAGCGGCGTTCGCCGCCGGAGGTGCTTCGCCCGCCGGTCTGCCACCAACCAGCGGCTTGCCCGCCCCTACCGGGCCGCCCGCCCGCCGGCCGCTTATTCGCTCGCCGGCGGGTTGTTTGTCCGCTGGCGGGTTGCTCGCCCCCGCCGGGCCGCTCGCCCGCCGGCCGCTTGTTCGCTCGCTGGCGGGTTGTTTGTCCGCTGGCGGGTTGTAGGACGCCAGGGGTGCGACAAGCCGCCAGCGAGCGCGTGAGCTGGGTGGGTTTGCGGATGGTGGTGAGTTAGTTCGAGGTGAGGATGTTGTGGAGGGCTTGGAGGACGAGCTTGTGCTGGCCGGGTTGGAGGGTCTGTGGGTTGAGGGCGATGGCGTCGTCCGGTAGGCCGAACGTGCCGACCGCGATCCTCGGGTCGCCGTCCCAGAGCTTCTTGATGACCTCGTCGCGGATCCCGGGGAGCCGGAGCACCGCGCGGCTGTGGGGTTGGCCGGCCTCGCTCGGGTACCCGCGCTCGACCACCACTCCGGGGATTGCCTGCAAGCCCACAATCCAATCGTCAACAATCCGCTCATAGGACGCGAGCAACTCTGACTCGTCCTGTTGCAGCGTCCACTCGACCGCGGCGAGCAGCCCGAGAAGCTCCTCCTTCCCGACCTTCATCCCGCGCCCGATCTCGTGGTTGGGCGACGAGTGCCCACGGATCCGGTCAACCAGCCAGGTCTTCCCCAGCACCAACCCACTCGCCTGCGGCCCACGCAAACCCTTCCCACCACTGACAATCACCGCGTCAGCCCCGACATCCCCCGTGAACCGCCAAAGCGACGAGACAGGCGGAATCTGAGCAGCAGCATCCACCAGCACCGGCACCCCCGGGACCGCGGCGCCTCGGGCAACGCCCGGACTGATCGACGCAACTCCCGGGACCGCGGCGGCCCGCGCATCGCCCGGACTGACGGACGCAACTCCCGGAGCCACGGCCTCCCCGGCAACGCCGGGACTGACGGACGCAACTTCCGGAGCCACGGCTGCGCTGGTCTCTGATTCTCGGACGGCTCGGACTACCTCCTCGATCGGGAGAGCGTCGGCTGCGTAGTGGGCGCCGGCCATCCAGAGGACGCAGGCCGGGCGGCGTTCGAGTGCTGCCTGCAGCTCCTCGACGGACGGGCCGATCTCGTGGACCGTGGCGCCGAGGAAGCGGGCCGAATAGTCGTAGCCGTTGCGTTGGCTCGCGAACATGACGATCTCGGCCGGCTTGGGGAACGCCTGCGAATCGGTGGTGATGCACGACGCGATCGCGAGCGTGATGGCGGCCGCCGCCCCCGAGGTCACGTAGGCGGACTCGTTGTGGGTCAGCTCGGCGAGGCGCTGACCAACGCGGACGTGCAACTCCGGAAGATCGACGAAACGCGTGGCGGCGTCGGCCATCGCCTGCACGACAGGCGGCGGCATCAACGAGCCGCCGAGGACCGTGACGGTGGCGTTGGCGTTGATGACCGCGCGGACGCCGAGCGGAGTACTCATGCGATGAACTTTGACATGGCAGGTACTCCCGACCGCTCCGCCAACCAGGCATCGAGAAAGTCGTTGTCGGTGCCGTCGAGGTGCGTGACGTTGTAGACCTCGGTGTCTGGCGTGACAGAGATCAGCGACCCGCACCAGTCCTCATTGTCGATTGCAAACAATGTGCGCCCGGTGATCGCGGGAGCGTGCCGCGCCGGATCGAAATACGACAGCGTATTCGCGAGCGTCTCGGCCGAGGAGCCTGCTCGAAGGTGGTCGTTCAGCTCCTCCAGCGGATAGAGAGACGACTTCTGCCGCGCCTCCATCGCCCTGTAAAACAAGAGATCCGTGACGCGAACAGAGCTGAACCCGGGTCGCCGCGCAGCCGTCAGCACGGCCAGATCGTCCCCGCTCACAGCGACCCTGTTCGGATCCACCTCAGTCAGTCCCCGGAGGAACTCGGCCGCCCGCAGACAGTCCGCCGCGATCCCGCGGTAGATGTACGTCGCGGGATCGCCGATGCCCATTGTCAACAGTCCTGGGTACGCCGCCGCGAACCCCTCGTCGGCGAGGCGCTGCCCGCGATGCATGAGGCTGAGTACGACGTACCTGCTGCGGTCGTTCGGATGCGGGATGTTGTTGACGCTGCCGTAGCGCGGGGTGAGGAGCACCGCGGGGAACGGTCCGTCGCCGGCCGGGATGCTGAGGTTGCCGTACACGCGGTACGGACCGGTGCTGGTGATCCGCAGCGTGTAGAACGTTGCTTCGTCGGTCGTTCGAGCCGGCACGAGATCGAGCACCGGCCGACCGGGGATCGCCGCGAGCTCGTCATCGACGGCGGACCAGTAGTTGTCGAAGTTCATTCGTTCACCGTCCCGGGGTGAGGTGCTCGGCGAGGAAGTCCTCGACCACCCGCATCACATCCGGCAGGCCGGCGTGATGCGCGCAGTGTGGGTAGGTGCGCAGCGTGGTCTCACAAGTCAGCGCGCGCTGCAGGGCGAACCCGGTCTCCGGCGGGCAGACGTCGTCCTCGAGCCCGACGTACAGGAGAGTCGGCGCTTGGACCTTCGGCGCGAAGTTCAGCCCGTCGTAGTACGCGACCGTCTCTCGCACGCGGTCCACGTCCTTCGGATGGATCCGCAGGTACTCGTTGATCTCCTCGTACGGGTACGAGCGGGTCAACGTCGGCGCGGTCATGATCCCGCAGAGGTACGGCGCACCGGCGGCGACGCATCGGATCACTCCCGGAAGCAGCGCGGCCGTGGAGATCCCGAGACCACCGCCCTGGCTCGACCCCTGCAGTCCGATCCGCAGATTGTCGATATCTGGACGATCCAACAACACTTCAACCGCACGAACGACGTCCAGATAGAACCCGCGGTATCCGTAGGTGTTGTGGTCGACGATGTTGTGCGTGAGCAGTCCCGGGTAGCCCGGGTTGAAGGTCTCGTTCGACCGCAGTTTTCCGCGCGGGGCGACGGCGAGCGCGGCGTACCCAAGCTCGGACCACTCCTTCGGGATGGTCGGCTCAGAGATGTAGCCCGGGATCGTGACGAGGGCGGGAAGCGGCGCGGGTTGGTCCCGCGGGACGGTATACCAGCCGGCGATCCGCAGACCGCCGTAGCTCGTGTATCGCAGATCGTAGACAATCACCTTGTCCGTGGAGAGCGTCGGCATCTCGGTGAAGACAGGGTCCAGCGGGTACGACGCGCAGTCCGCCAGACCGGCCGCCCAGAACTCGTCGAAGTCGCCGGGCAGCTCGACCTCGACCGTCGCATTCTCGGGGTCTCTCAAGAGCGTTCCTCTCAATTCGGAGCAAGGAGTGCGGTGCCGTCAGACGACAGGTGAGCTCCACGGTTGTGCCTCCAGCGCTTGTGCGATGCGCAGTCGGTACAGGCGCGTAGGGCGTCCTTTGGGGTGGTGCTGGGCGGTGCCTTCGACGCTCACCAGGCCGCCTGCGTCGAGGGTGCGGATCAGCCGACGTCCGCTCTGGTCCGTGATGCCGAGATGACCGGCAAGCTCTCCAGGCGAGAGCGTGCGGCCTTCTAGTTCGTGGTCCAGCGCGGCCAGCCGGGACACGGTGGTGGCGCTCAGACCGACGTACTTCGCCAGTTGTTCGACCTCTTCGCCGTGCTCGCGGTACGAGAACCGGAGCGCTTCGCCGGCCGGCCCCATCGGGCCGATGACGACGCCGCTGTCCTCGAAGAGGTATGCGCAGGGTTCTTCGGACAGCTCGGCGCGCGCGGCCGCCTGCTCGGCGAGCACGACGCTGTTGCGCGCCGACACCCCGACGCCGAAACCGGCCGAGACCTGCGCACCGAGCGCCGCGGCGGCCTCGGCCAGCGCGGGTACGGCGACCCAGTTGCGGGTGATGCGCTCGAACAACGCCTTGTGGGCGAAGACGACCACGCCGCGCCGTCCGCGGTTCTCGATCCAGGCACCGGCGAACTCCGGGGTGTTGAGCAGATGATTCATCAGCCCGATGCGGGCACGTTCCTCGTCCAGTTCCTGCGAAGTCAGTTCCTGCGAAGTCAGGGCCTGCGAGATCAGGAAGACGCCGGCCGCGAACCGCTGCGCACTCGCCCGCTCCGACTCGATCCGCAGCGCGAGCTCGTGCAGCTCGGTGCGAATTGTTGCCGGCACCGGCATACCGCTCATGATCGGGATCTGCCCGTCGAGCTGCTCGCGGACCGCGGCGCGCCCGCTGATCACGTAGCTGCGGTCGCCGAACTTTTGGTATACCAAACGGTGGAAGGCGACGATCTCGTCCACGCTCTGGGTCGGTGCGTAGGGTAAGCAATCGATCTGGTCCTGGTCGAGGTCCAGCGCGGCAGCCACCGCTTCGACCGCCTCGGCCGGAAACGTGTCGATGCTGACCGGCAGACGACCCCAGCCGCGTTCCTGTGCGCGGTAGAGCGCGAGGGTCAGGTCGAGCGCCGACGGGCGGATCACACCGACGGAGAGAGCGGGCGGCAACAGTTCGCGGCTCGCGGTGTACGGCACCGGTCCGGCCAGGAAGCCGTCGAGTCGCGTCGTACTCAGGAACTCGGCGACCTTGTCCCTGATCTCGTCCTCGTGGTCGTAGCTGACCCACTCGAGCTCCACACCGCCGAGCGTCGCCGCGGCGTCGTGGAACAACTGGTCGTGGATCACATGCGTGACGACCCCGATCACGATGCCCACGACACTCCTTAACGAACCAGGTTCGGAAGTGATTCGTAAATCCAATGCCGTCAGACTTCCCCGGTTTCGCAGGTCAGGTCAAGGGATCGTGCGTGATTCGTTCAAGCCGGGAGACGCGATACCGGTCTAGCGTCGCGGCCATGATTCTCGTCACCGGTGGGCTCGGCATGATCGGCGCCCACACCGCCCGCGCCCTCCTCGACCTCGGGCAGGAGGTCGTCGTCACGTCACACCGGCGTACCGATGCCCCGTCGTTCCTCGAGGGCAAAGTCGTCGTCGAGCAGGTCGACCTCACCGACCGGGACGCGTTCCTCGCGCTCGGGAACCGCCACGACATCAGCAACATCGTGCACCTGGCCGGCTCGATTCCCGGCGACGATCCGGTCGCATACTTCCGCCACGACACCGCGGCCCTGTTCAATGCGCTGGACGCGGCGCGGGCGTGGAACGTACGGCGGTTCGCAGTTGCCAGCAGCATCGGGGTGTACATCGGGCAGGACGAAAGCCCTTGGCACGAAGGGATGGCGCTCCCGACCGCCGACCTGCCGCACCTGATCGTCGCGTTCAAGAAGGCCGTCGAGCCCGTGACGACGCACAGCCTTGCCGGTACTGGCGTGCATCCGATCGTGCTCCGGATCGGCTCGACCTGGGGCCCGCTGATGGACCCGGAGTCGATCTTCAGCCCGATCCCGCCGTACGTGAGCGCCGTACTCCGTGGCGAAACCCCCGCTCCCCTGCCGGCCGACGCCGGCGGCGACTGGTGCTACGCGCCCGACATGGGGCGCGCGATCGCCTCGCTGGTGAGCGCGGACACCCTCGACCACACGGCCTACAACGTCTCGAGCGGCAAGCCCTTCGTGTACGGCGAAGCGGCCGGCCAGCTGGCTGTCGAGCCCGGCGGCGAGACCAGCCCGCACCTCGACATCACGCGCCTGACCGCGGAGACCGGCTTCACCCCGAGCTTCACGTTCCCCGAAGCCGTCGCCGACTACTTCACCTGGCGCACCACCAACGCCCGCTGAAAGGTCCGATCATGCTCGACCCCACACTCCGCCGTGTCCTCGACGAGGGACGGGGGACGGCAATCAGCTATCTCTCAGCTTGTCGGCCGTAGCCTTCGGGACCGTGCAAACTCGCGTGTTCACTGCTCCGAAGGTCCCGGCGGTCTTCCTCATGTTCTGGGTGGTCAAGCTGCTGACCACCGGGATCGGCGAGACCGCCTCCGACTACCTCGGCACCATCAGCATCCCACTGGCCGCCGTGATCGGCGTCGGCGGATTCGGCACCGCCCTCTACCTGCAGCTGAAGGCAACGGCGTACCACCCGGTCCGCTACTGGATCACCGTGCTCGGCGTCGCTCTGTTCGGCACGATGATCGCCGATGGACCGCATGTCGCGCTCGGTACGCCGTACTGGTTCGACTCCATCGTCTACCTGGCGCTGCTGTGCGGCCTGCTGACCTGGTGGCGGCGCAGTGAGGGCACTATCTCGGTGCACTCGATCACCACTGCCCGGCGGGAGCGGTTCTATTGGGGCGTCGTGCTGCTGACCTTCGGCCTCGGCACCGCCGTCGGCGACGCCACCGCCATCGACTTCGGCCTCGGCTTCACCTGGTCGATCCTGCTGTTCGCCGTACTCATCGTCGTACCGCTCGGCCTGTGGAAGCTCGGGCTCAACGTCACCGTCGCCTTCTGGTCGTCGTACGTGCTGACCCGCCCGCTCGGCGCCTCGGTCGCCGACTGGCTCGGCAAAGGCACCCACGACGGCGGCGTCGGCTGGGGCATCGGCCCGGTCACATTGATCGGCCTGCTGCTCTTCGCTGCGCTCGTCGCCTACTTGGCTGTGACCCACAGCGACGTCGACCACGCGGCCACGCACGCGCGCGAGGCGACAGCTCAACCTCGCGCGAACAGTCTCCCGTAGCCGTCGACCTGGAGCGTCGAACCGGTCGCGGCCAGGATCGACCAGAGCAGTACCTGGTTTGCCTCGAGCACCAACTTCCCGGTACGGCGTTCGAGCTCGTCGATCGCGGATACTGCGCGGAAGCCGTTGCCGGCGATGAACACCGCCTCCGCCGAGGCGTCTACGTTTTCGGTGACGTAGTCGATCACCTGCTCGGGACGCACCCGGTCCGGGCGCACGGGCAGCGACGTCGCGGTCAGGCAGACAACGTCGATTCCTTGATCGCGGAAGTACGTCGCGCCGAGGTCCCCCATCTCCGCCTCGAACCACGGTGGATGAATCAGGGAGATCCGGCGTACGCCGAATGTCTTCAACGCCTCCGTGGCGGCAAGTCCACTTGTGACGACCGGGACGCCGGCCAGTTGGTGGAGGTCTCTGATCATTGCGGCCTCAGCCACGTGTCCGATCGCGTATCCGGTCGTGGTTGAGGCGTAGGCGATGACGTCGACCGATGCCTCGCCCAGTGAGGCAACGGCCGGGCGCAGCGCCGAGGTTGTGGCCAGCGTGCGAAGGTCCTTAGCCGCGGTTGGAGGGGTCGCGTTGGAGTCTCCTGGTCCCCGCACGCGTGCGACGACCACATCAAGAGTTGCCGATGCCATTTCGGGAATCTCGACTTCGGGCCCCGGTGCCGCATGCGGCGTGAGTACTCCGACCGTGAGCGCCGCGTCGGCTGATCGGCTACTCCGCACGTGCTGCCTGGGTCCGATAGACCTGCACGACGACTCCGTTGGGGAACGGCGTGGCCTCGATGAGATCCAGGTGCCGCGACTCCGGCAGCTGGTCGAACAACGTCTGCCCGCGGCCCAAGACGAGGGGCTGGACCAGGAGGCGGTACTCGTCGATCAGATCCGCAGCAGCCAGCGCGCCGGCCAACCGCTGACCGCCCCAGACGATCACGTCCGCGCCAGGCTCGGCCTTGATGGCAGCGATCTCGCTCGTGAGGTCGCCACGCGCGACCCGGGTCTCGGGCCAGGTGGCGTCGGCGTCGCTGAGGGTCTTCGAGAACACGACTTTCGGTACGTCATTCATCGGCGCCGCGTAGGCATCGTCGGAATGCGGCCAGAACGACGCCATCTCCTGGTACGTGACACGCCCCATGAGGTGCGCACCGGCCTTGCTGACTCGTTCCAGCTTCCACTGCTTCAGCTCATCGGCTTCGGGAATCGCGACACCTGGGTGTTCGCGGTCACTCGCGACGTACCCATCCAGCGACATTGACATGTACAGCACGACGTTTCGCATGGCTCCCTCTCGGATAGCTTGCACTCCTTCTGGCTCGACTCCGCCGGAGGCGGTCAAAGGAACTGCCGCCGCGGAGCGGTGGCCTTTAGCCGCCGGAGACGCCTATTTCGGCGTCGGCCAGGTCGGCGGACAGGCCGTCTGTGTCGTCGAGCCAGCCTTGTGGGAGGACGATGTGGTCGCGGGGGCTGCCTTGGCGGCCGCGGGGGGCGCCTAGTTCGGCGACTGGGAAGGGGACGGTCGGGTCCAGTTGGGACAGGAGTTCGTCCAGGTGGGTGAGGGTGTCGACCATGCCTAGGGCTGCTCGGAGTTCGCCGCCGGCGGGGAAACCCTTGAGGTACCACGGCACGTGTTTGCGGAAGTCGCGGAGGCCGCGCTGCTCCCCCATCAGTTCGGCGAGCAGTTCTGCGTGGCGGCGCATGACTACGGCTACCTCGCCCAGCGAAGGCAGGTTCAACGCTTCGCCGCCGGAGAAGGCGACGGCGAGATCGCGGAAGAGCCAAGGGCGGCCCAGACACCCGCGCCCGACGATCACCCCGGCGCAGCCGGTCTCGGCCACCATCCGGAGCGCGTCGCCGGCCTCCCAGATGTCGCCGTTCCCGAGCACGGGGATCGACACGTGCTCCACCAGTTCTGCGATCGTCGACCAGTCCGCCTGACCGGAGTACGCCTGTGCCGCAGTACGACCATGCAGCCCGATCGCGGCAGCTCCGGACTCCGAAGCGATCCGCCCGGCGTCCAGGTACGTCTGGTGGGAAGAGTCGATCCCGATCCGCGTCTTCATCGTCACAGGTACGCCGTACGGCGTTGCCGCATGCACAGCGGAGCGCAGGATCGCGCCGAGCAGATTCCGCTTCCACGGCAGCGCGGCGCCGCCGCCCTTGCGCGTCACCTTCGGCACCGGACATCCGAAGTTCAGGTCGATGTGCGCGACCCCGTAGGAGTCACAAAGAATCTGCACAGCACGCCCGATGTAAACGGGATCGACGCCGTACAGCTGCACCGACCGCACCGTCTCGCGCGCGTCGAACGTGAGCATGTCGAGCGACTTCTGATCGCCCTCCACGATGCCGCGCGACGTGATCATCTCGCAGACGTACAGCCCGGCGCCCTGCTCCGCGCACAGGCGTCGGTACGCCGCGTTGGTGATGCCGGCCATCGGGGCCAGCACCACCGGCGTCTCGATCGTGAGGTTGCCGAGCTTGAGCATCAGGCCTTCGCCACCAGCACCTGTCCGTTGCCGGAGACCTGTGCTTTATAAGGCTGTACGGCGTTGGCGGTCGTCGTCACATCGCATGCGATTCCCGCGTCGGCAGTCTTGACCACGGCAACATCATCCATCGTGCAGGTCACCTTCGCCGCGTCGCTGACCGACCGCTGCACAGCGTCGACGACCTTCGCGCGAACGATCGCGACCGACGGCGAGGTGAACTTGTACGACGCGGAGTACTGCTTCGCGTCGACCGTCAGCGTGCCGCTGTACGACTTCCCGGCGTACGTCACCGTGCAGGTGAGCTCGTGGTTGCCGGCGGTCTCGACCTTGTCGATCCCCGGGCACTTCACCGTCGTGGTGGCAGCCTTCCCGGCCGCGATCTGTGCCTGCTTGGAGATCGCGAAGGTGATGCGTGAAGCCAGCGGCGCATCGCCGGCCGGTTCGCCGGTCACCTTCGGCGTCGGCCACGGCTTCGACGGCGTCGGCAACGGCGTCAGCGAAGGCGTAGCAGCGGTCGGGATCGGAGCACTGGACGACGGCGCGCTCGGAGAAGACGAGCTAGAGGCGGACGGAGAGCTCCCGGCCGCAGGCTTGTCGTCCGAGCAAGCGGACAACAGGAAGACTGCCAACGCCGACAACCCGAAGACAGCCAGACCGAAGCGCACCCGATCCCGCGACAGCTTCATCGTCAGCAACCCACCAGGTGCTGGGCGAGATATCCGGTCACCTCGGTCAACGCGACCCGCTCCTGCTTCATCGAGTCGCGCTCCCGGATCGTCACGGCCTGGTCCTCGAGGGTGTCGAAGTCGACGGTGATGCAGTACGGCGTACCGATCTCGTCCTGGCGACGATAGCGCCGCCCGATCGCACCCGCGTCGTCGAAGTCCACGTTCCAGCTCTTGCGCAGTTCGGCGGCGAGGTCGCGGGCCTTCGGCGACAGGTCGGCGTTGCGGGACAGCGGCAGCACGGCGGCCTTGACCGGGGCGAGCCGCGGGTCGAACCGCAGTACGGTGCGCTTGTCGACGCCGCCCTTCGCGTTCGGGGCCTCGTCCTCGGTGTAGGCGTCCAGCAGGAACGCGAGCACGTTGCGGGTCAGGCCGGCCGCGGGCTCGATCACGTACGGCGTCCAGCGCTCGCCCTTCTCCTGGTCGAAGTACGACAGGTCGGCGCCGGAGTGCTTGGAGTGCGTGGACAGGTCGAAGTCGGTGCGGTTCGCGATGCCCTCGAGCTCGTCGAACTCCTTGCCGCCGAAGTTGAACCGGTACTCGATGTCGACGGTGCGCTTGGAGTAGTGGCTCAGCTTCTCCTTCGGGTGCTCGTAGAACCGCAGGTTGTCCGGGTTCAGGCCGAGGCCGGTGTACCAGTCCCAGCGCGCCTTCAGCCAGTACTCGTGCCAGTCCTCGTCGGTGCCGGGCTCGACGAAGAACTCCATCTCCATCTGCTCGAACTCGCGGGTCCGGAAGATGAAGTTGCCGGGCGTGATCTCGTTGCGGAAGCTCTTGCCGACCTGGGCGATGCCGAACGGCGGCTTCTTCCGGGCGGTGCCCATCACGTTCGCGAAGTTGATGAAGATGCCCTGCGCGGTCTCCGGGCGGAGGTAGTGCAGGCCCTCCTCGGACTCGACCGGGCCGAGGTAGGTCTTCAGCAGGCCGTTGAACATCCGCGGCTCGGTGAAGGTGCCCTTGTTACCGCAGTTCGGGCAGGCGATCTCGGCCAGCTTGACGTCGTCGACGTCCTTGTTCTTCCGGCGGGCGAAGTCCTCGCGGAGGTGGTCGTCGCGGAAGCGCTTGTGGCAGGACTGGCACTCGGTCAGCGGGTCGACGAACTCGGACAGGTGGCCGGAGGCCTCCCAGACCTTGGTCGGCAGGATCACCGAGGAGTCGAGGCCGACGATGTCGTCCCGGCCGGTCACCATCGTCCGCCACCACTGGGTCCGGACGTTGTTCTTCAGCTCGACACCGAGGGGTCCGTAGTCCCAGGCCGACTTGGTACCGCCGTAGATCTCGCCGCAGGGATAGACGAAGCCTCTCCGCTTGCTGAGGCTGACGACGGCATCGACGGTTTCCACGGGCACTTTTGGACTCCAGAACAGGCACAGACGAATCTACGGAAGAGACCAGGCTATCGGTCCTGGGTGGCCGTCATCGAATCCGTGCTAGGTCAGCAAATCTTCGTACGCCGTCGGCTCGTCGATCGCCTCCGACAGCAGCGGCACCGCGGCCACCTTCACGTCGTACGGCGACAGGGCCCGGCGGTAACTCCCGACGTTGACGAACTCCAGGTCAAGGGCCAGCAACTCCGGGTCATCGACGTTCCGCCCGACGCGGGCCGAAACGAACCCCTTCTGCTGCGACAGCACGTCGATCGCGACCTGAACCCGCTCAGCGAACTGAGCCTGTTCGGCCTCCCCTACCCGGAACCTGATCACCACGAACACGTGCCCAACCTTAGGACCTGGAACAATGGGGCAATGAGTTCCCCCAGTGGCAGTCAGCCGGTCAGCTCGATTCGGGAGCGGCTGACCAAGATCAGCTATCCGTATGTCGCGAGGCTGCACGCCGCACCGAAGCTGACGCTGCCCGGGATCACCTTGGTGCTCGCACTGGCCGGAGTGTTCGCTCCGCTGGTGGTCGCGGTGCCGGCCTTGGTACTGCTTGCGCTCCTGCTGGGATGGCTGGCGTTCCTGTCATGGCCGGCGGTCACGACAGGGCCGAAGTTCCTGCGGGTGTTCTCGATCCTGGTGATCCTGCTGTTCGCGGTGTCGAAGATCGCCAACGGCTGATCAGGGTCGGCCGAGGCTGTCGTACGCCGCCTCGACCGAGGCCTCCCGCAGCTCGTCCACCGGCACGTGGTCGAGCATCACCGCACAGTCGGACAGACCGCCCAGCGCGACCATGCAGCGGACCACATCGGACAGCGACGGCTCGGTGCCGATCAGGAGCGTCGCCAATGTCCCGCGCCACTCTATGAACCGGTCCGCCAGGTTGAGCTCGTGCAGCACGGACAGGTCGCGGATCGCGAGCTGGATCAGCTTGCGGTGCCGGCAGGCGAGGTCGAAGTACGAGCCGAGGAGCTCGCGCGGTGCGATCGGGGCGGCGGCCTGCTGCGCGGCGGCGTACGCCTCGAAGTCGGCGATCATCGGCTCGACCAGGCTGTTCAGCAGGTCCTCGCGCGAGGCGAAGTGGTAGTACAGCGCCGGCTTGGTCACCCCGAGCCGATCGGCGATGTCGCGCAGGCTGGTCTGCTGCATCCCCTGCTCGGCGAACAGCTCCAGCGCGGCCTGCTGGATCCGCGCCCGGGTGTCCCCGGTCCGTTGTCTCGGCATACCTCGAAGATTAACTGACCTTCCGGTAAGTAAGCCATTGACAACGCCGAGCGCCGTTGCTTACCTTCCGTTAAGTAAGCAAACGTCAGGGGGTTGTGATGAAGGTTCTGATCTCGGGTGCGAGCGTGGCCGGCCCGGTGCTCGCGCACTGGCTGCACCGCTACGGGTTCGAGCCGACGATCGTCGAGCGCACACCCGAACTGCGGCACGGACTCGGCGGTCACGCCGTCGACCTGTTCAGCTCGGCCGCCGAGGTGACCCGCTGGATGGGCTGCTGGGACGCGATCGACGCAGCCCGCACCCGGATCGACTCGATGACGATGGAGCGGTTCGGCCGGCGCCCGGTCGAGGTCGACCTCAGCCGGATGTACGCCGGGATCTCGAGCAGCCACGTGGAAATCCTTCGCGGCGAGCTGACGAGGATCCTGTACGACGCCTCGCGTGAGACCGCGGAGTACCTCTTCGGCGACTCGATCGCGAGCCTGGACGACGACGGCAGCGGGGTGGACGTCACGTTCGACTCCGGCACGCAGCGCCGGTTCGACCTGGTCATCGGCGCCGACGGCCTGCACTCGAACGTACGGCGGCTCGCGTTCGGCCCGGAGGAACCGCTGCGTCGCTGGCTCGGCGGCTACCTCGCTGTGTTCTCGATGCCGGACATCTTCGACGTCGGCAACCACACGCTCGCGCATCTGTCGGTCGACAAGCTCGTCGGCATCTACGGCGTTCACCAGACCGGCCAGACGCGCAGCGGCTTCCTGTTCCGTACGCCGCACGAGCTGCACTACGACTACCGCGACAAGGACGAGCAGAAGGCCTTGCTGGTCAAGGAGTTCAGCAACTACGGCTGGAAGGTGCCGCAACTGCTGGAGCACCTGGACACTGCCGAGGACTTCTACTTCGACTCGATCGCACAGATCACTCTGGACACCTGGGGCAAAGGGCGAATCGGACTGGTCGGCGACGCAGGCTACTGTCCCGGACCGGCAGTTGGTGGCGGGACGAGCCTGGCCGTCGTGACGGCGTACATCCTGGCGGGCGAACTGGCCGCTGCACGTGGCGATCTGGTGTCAGGACTGAAGAGCTACGAGCGGATCATCCGGCCGCTGGTCGACCAGAGTCAACGGATCGGTCCGAAGCTGATGGGCACGATCATCCCGGGCAGCCCTATGGCACTGCGGCTGATGCCGTTCGCCGCTGCAGCGCTGGCGAAGCTGCCGACATCGGTACAGCGCTTCATCTGGTCGCAGAACGCAGTAGGCAAGACGCTCAGCTCAGTGGACCTCGTCCAGCCCCAGGTCGGTCAGTCGGTCGCGTAGCCAGGTCAGCTCTTTGGCGATCCGTTTGACCATGGACTGCCGACCACGCGGCCATGCGTACACCTCGGACTCCAGGTGGTGCGTGAGTGGGTGTCCACCGCCGACCAGTCTGGTCAAACAGTCATCCAGTACGCCGGTTGTCACGCTCAACCCGTCCGGTGGCGCACTGTGGGCCGGCAGGTGCGTGTGCATCCGCCAGGCCGCGTGGCCCGACAGCTGGTACGCCTGCGTCACGTCGTCCACTCCCGGCCCGCCCCACTCACGCACCTGCCTCAGGTACTTCGGTGTGCCGAGCTGGGTCAGCATGTACCGAGCGGCCGCATCAGACGGGTCCACCAGCGTCGGCGCTACCGACAACTGCCCTTTGACCACGTCCACCCCGGCCCGCCACATCATCTGGAACACATCGGCCGGTTCCTCGAACTGCACGGCCAGATGGCACGCGTCCAATCCCAGTCCGATGCGCGAAGCACCGCCGTACGGACTGGAGTAGCGGTCCAGCCACGCAGCGGCCTGACCAACCATCTCCAGGACGCAACCCGGCTCGGTCTCGACGGCGAGCCGGATCATCCGGCCGGTCCTGGTCTCAGTGCGCGCGAGGTGCTGCTCGACGCGGTCGAACGCCTCGCGCGCGGCGCGGTTGCGTGCCTTCGACCACGGCACGCGCCAGGCGAGCGGGACCGTCGAGATCGATCCGTACGACGCGTCGGCGGGGAGCAACTCGGCCAGGACATCCACCAGGTCGAACGTGTAGCGGAGCCGCTCGGGGTCGGTCCAGTCGGGGCAGTACAGCTTGGTGCCGACAACCTGCTCGGTGAAAGGCGAGTGCGGGGTGCCGTTCAGTGTGACGACTTCGAGCCGGTTGCGGTGCAGCGATCGACGGAGCTTGCTGAGCGCGGCCGGCGAGTTCGCGAGCCGGTCAGCCAGCCGGTGCGGGAACCACAGTCCGACCCCGAGCACAGGTACGTCGAGGGCAGCGCGCACCGGGCCGGCGCAGTCGTCGAGACCGGCGATCAGCTCGTCGAGCTCGCCGGCCGGATGCACGGTCGCGCAGTACCCCAGATGGACGATCGAACCGTCCCGATGACGAAATCTCATCAGCTCCTCACCCCGTTCGGCCACCGAAGGTAGTTACGGGCGGACTCTCCGTGACCTACCAGCACTCTAGAAGCCTGGGAGCCGCGGCGGAAGGGCTGATTTTCGGTTAGATGCGCTCGGCTTCGGCTACGAGTTCGCGGGAGCGGTCGGCGACGGCCATGGCGGCGAGGGCGGTGGTGAGCGGTACGGCGGCGATGATGCCGAGGCTGCCGACGAGGCCGCGGACGACCTCCATCGCGACCGACTCCTGGGACAGGATGACCCGGCCGGGCAGGCCCTGGATGGCGAAGACCAGCAGCACCGGCAAGGCCGCACCGGCGTACGCCAGGACGAGGGTGTTGACCACTGAGGCGACGTGCGTGCGACCGATGCGCAGGCCGGCGGTGACCAGCTCGCGGCGGTTGGCGGACGGGTTCGCGGCCGACAGCTCCCAGACGGCCGCCGCCTGGGTGACGGTGACGTCGTCCAGCACACCGAGCGCGCCGATCACCATGCCGGCGACCAGCAGGCCGGTGAGATCGATGTCGGGCACCAGCGACTTGGCTCCCGTCGCACCCTCGGAAGCCATCCCGCTCAGCTGGCAGAACTTCGTGAAGAACCAGCCCAGCAAGACGGTCAACCCGAGCGCGGCCACCGTCCCCGACAACGCGATCGAACTCTCCGCATTGATCCCGTGCGTGAGGAACAACGCGATCGCCATGATCACCGTGCCGCCGACGACCGCGACCAGCAGCGCGTTCTCGCCGTGGAGGATCGCCGGGAGGATGAACTGCGTCAGCATGACCGCCGTCACCGCCAGTGCGATCAGCGCGGCGAACCCTCGCCAGCGCGACAGTGCGACGACCGCGACCGCGAAGAGCCCGGCCAACAGCAGCAACGAATTGGTCCGGTCGTGATCGACATACGAGTACCGGTCGGCGAGCGTCTTTGCGCCGTTGTTGATGCCGAGCACCACCGACTGACCGACCTTGACCGGAATCGGGGTCTGGTTCGCCTTCGGCACCTGGACCGGGACCGTCTTGCCCTTGTCCGGACCGCTCGTGAGCTTGACCGTGGCCTCGTCACACTGCGGCGCCTGCTCCCCGCGGCAGGCCTTGATCGCGGTGACCTCGCCGCGGGCGGCGGCGGTCTGGTACGACGCGACCTTCACGTCACCGCCGGGCCACATCACGATCATCCCGACGACCGCGGCGAGCAGCAGCGGGATCAGCACCGCCGCGACCACGATCCGCACCCGGCGGGCGACGATCGCATCGTCGTTCACCACCGACGTGTCGACCACGTGGTCGCCATGCCCGTGACCGTGCCCATGGCCGTGTCCGTGGCCGTGGCCGTGGGGAATTTCCAACTTCCGGCGCCGGTTGCTCCGGTGGTCGGCGCGCCGGCGCCCGACGTTGCGGCTGGCCATCGTGTGACTCCCTGTTTTGACAACCAGTTCCAATTAAATGAAAATGATTGTCATGAGATCTGGTCTTCGAGCTATTGTCGCCGGTGCCTTCGTCACGGCGACACTCGCCCTGGCCGGATGCGGCGGCTCGTCGGCCAACGGCAGCGACAACGGCAAGCTCGACGTCGTGACCTCGTTCTATCCGCTCGAGTTCATCGCCCGCACAGTGGGTGGCGACGCCGTGAACGTGACCACCCTGACCGCACCGGGTGTCGAGCCGCACGACCTCGAGCTCACTCCCAAGCAGGTCGGATCGATCGCGACGGCCAAGCTCGTCGTCTACGAGAAGGACCTGCAGCCGGCCGTCGACGAGGCCGTCGACCAGAACGCCGAGGACGCCGGATTCGACATCTCTCCGGCCGCCCAGCTCGAGGCCACCGGCGCGGACTTCGAGGAGCACAGCGACGGCATCAAGCCGGCCGCTCACAAGGAGAACGCGCTCGACCCGCACTTCTGGCTCGACCCGGTGCGGTACGGCGAGGTCGTGAAGGCGGTCGAGGAGAAGCTCGTCAGCCTCGACGGCGCCAACGCCACGGGGTACCACGAGCGTGCCAAGGCTCTGCTGGGTCAGATCAGCAAGCTCGACACGGAGTACAAGACCGGTCTGGCCGACTGCAAGCTGAACACGTTCGTGACGAGTCATGAGGCGTTCGCCTACCTGGCGAAGCGATACGGTCTGACGATGGTCGGGATCGCCGGGTTCGCGCCGGACGCGGAGCCGACTCCGAGCCGGATCAAGGAGGTCCAGGACATCGTGAAGGCCCAGGACGTGACGACCATCTTCTACGAGGAGCTCGTCAGTCCGAAGGTGGCCGAGACGATCGCGAACGACGTCGGCGTGAAGACCGCCGTGCTGAGCCCGATCGAGGGCCTGTCGGACGCCAACTCCAAAGAGACGTACCTGACCCTCATGCAGCAGAACCTGCAGGAACTGCGGACGGCGAACGGCTGCAAATGACACCAGAAGACTCCCCCAAGGCCGTCCAGGTCTCCGATCTCTCGGTCGACCTGGGCGGCCGGCTCGTGCTTCGGGGTATCGATCTGCAGATCCGGCAGGGCGAGGTGGTCGCCGTGCTCGGGACCAACGGCTCCGGCAAGTCCACGCTGATCAAGACCATCGTCGGCCTGCTGCCCGCAGCTCGCGGCGAGGTCCGCCTGTTCGGTACGCCGGTCCCCCGCTTCCGCCAGTGGCGCCGCGTCGGGTACGTACCGCAGCGCATCACCGCGGCCGGCGGCGTACCGGCGACTGTGTATGAGGTGGTGTCGTCCGGTCTGCTCTCGAAGCGGCGGATGTTCAGCCCGCTCGGGGCGGCCGGCAAGCAGGCGATCGAGCAGGCGCTCGATGTCGTCGACATGGCCGACCGGCGCAAGGACGCGGTTGCCGAGCTGTCCGGTGGCCAGCAGCAGCGGGTCCTGATCGCGCGGGCGCTGGTGTCCGATCCGGAGCTGCTGATCCTCGACGAGCCGACTGCCGGCGTGGATCTGGCCAGCCAGCAGATCTTCGCCGACGCAGTCCGGGACAAGGTCGCGAGCGGTACGACAGTGGTGATGGTGAGCCACGATCTCGGCCCGATGGACGCGCTGATCGATCGCTCGGTGGTGATGCGCCGCGGCCGCATCGTGTACGACGGGCCGCCGCACGCCTCCCAGACCCACGCCCACGTCCACCACTCACACATCGACGACGGACCGGGGTGGACGCCTTCATGAGCATGTTCGAGCTCGAGTTCATGCAGCGGGCGCTGATCGCCGGCCTGCTGACCGGGTTGTCTGCGCCGGCCATCGGCACGTATCTGGTGCAGCGGCGGCTGTCGCTCATGGGTGACGGCATCGGCCACATCGCTATCACCGGAGTGGCGCTCGGTCTGCTCACCGGCAGCGCACCGGTCCTGACCGCAGTGCTCGTGTCCATTGCCGGTGCGACAGCTATCGAGCTGGTCCGCGCGCGCGGCAAGGCCACGGGCGACGTAGCGCTCGCACTGATGTTCTACGGCGGCATAGCGGGCGGCGTGCTCCTCATCGGGCTAGCCGGCCAAGGTGCAGCCACCCTGAACACCTATCTGTTCGGTTCACTCACCACCGTGTCCCAGAGCGACCTGTACGTCGTCGTCGGACTGGCCGTGGCCGTGCTGGTCGTGGCGATCGGTCTGGGACCGCAGCTGTTCGCGGTGTGCCAGGACGAGGAGTTCGCCCGTACGACGGGGCTCCGGGTGCAGCTGCTCAACCTGGTGATCGCTGTGATGGCTGCAGTGACAGTGACCGTGGCGATGCGGACCGTGGGGCTCTTGCTGGTCAGTGCGCTGATGGTGGTCCCCGTGGCAACAGCTCAGCAGGTGACGCGCTCCTTCCGCAGTACGTTCGTCACCGCGTGCATCATCGGCGTGCTGGCCTGTCTGGCCGGCATCGTCACGTCGTACAACGCGAATGTGGCTCCGGGCGCGACCATCGTCGTGCTGGCGCTGGCCGGGTTCGTGGTGGCGGCCACGGTGGGGACGCTGCTCCGGCGGCGGTCCGGCCGGATGCGTCCGCTCGCGGACGAGGAGCCGGAGGTCGGCGTGCCGGCTCCAGAGCCGCATGCGGTCAGCCCCGGCCACCCGCACGCGCACAGCCAGGCTTGTGGTCACCAGAAGGTCGACCACGGCGACCATGTCGACTACGTTCACGACGGTCACCTGCATGCGGCACACGGGGATCACTGGGATGAGCACTGACACTTGCTGACTTCTGAGAGAATTGCGGCGTGGTGACGATATGACAGGAGGAACGGTGGCTATCGGAACACGCTCGACCCGTCAGCGCGCGGCGGTCGCGCAAGCGCTCGACAAGCTCGACGAATTCCGCACCGCCCAGGAGATCCACCAGGACCTCCGGTCCGCCGGTGAGAACGTCGGCCTGACCACTGTCTACCGGACCCTGCAGGCGCTCGCGGACTCCAGCGAGGTCGACGTACTGCGCAACGCCGACGGCGAAACGGCGTACCGGCGCTGCTCGAAGGGTCATCATCACCACCTGGTCTGCCGCAACTGCGGCCGCACCGTCGAGGTCGAGGGCCCCGCCGTCGAACGCTGGGCCGACAAGGTCGCCGCCGAACACGGCTACGCCGACATCAGCCACACCCTGGAAATCTTCGGCACCTGCGCCGACTGCCAGCAGGCCTGAGCCGCCGGCAACCAGCTCGGCATCTCCGGCCGCCAGCAGCTCCACAACTTCATCGATTGAGGGTTTGCCTTTGAGCGCGCTCTAAGGCGTACGGTCGTTGACATGAACGCGACCGAGCTGCTGATGGATATTGCGGCGCATCACCGGGAGTTGGAGCCCGTCGATCCGGATCTGCTGTGCCTGCTCGAGCTTCCGGACGATCTGCCCGAGCAGCTGTCGATTGCCGAGGCCGCCGAGCTCACCGGTCTCACTGCCCACACCCTGCGGTACTACGAGCGGATCGGGCTGGTCGACGTACGCCGGGACGCGGCCGGCTACCGCAGCTACGACCGGCGGGCGATGGCGCGGATCGTGTTCATCAGCAGGCTGCGCGCCTCCGGGATGCCGATCGGCACGCTCAGCCACTACCTGGCGCTGGTGCTCGAGGGCGACCACACCGCACCGCAGCGGCTCGCCCTGATGCAGGAGCACCGCGCCAAGATCCACCGGCAGCTGCGTGATCTGCAGCTCGCCCTCGCGGTGACCGACTACAAGATCGACGTGTACGGCGGCACCGCCACTCCGTAACTTTCCGCGCTCACCCCGGGGGTCCCGGGCGGAGCCATGCCATCTTTCAGGGAGATTCTGATGAAACTGGGTACTCAAGGCGCCGAGGTCAGCCGGCTCGGACTCGGCTGTATGGGAATGAGCTTCGCGTACGGCGCGGCCGACGACAACGAGTCCGTCGCGACCCTGCACCGCGCGCTCGACCTCGGCATCACGTTCCTCGACACCGCCGACATGTACGGCTTCGGCGCCAACGAGGAGCTGGTCGGCGCGGCGATCGCCGACCGCCGGGACGAGGTGTTCCTGGCGACGAAGTTCGGGATCATCGGCGATCCGCGCGACCCGTCGAAGCGCGATGTCAGCGGGTCACCGGACTACGTCCGGTCCGCGATCGACGCGTCGCTGCAGCGGCTGGGCGTCGACCACGTGGACCTGTACTACCAGCACCGCGTGGATCCCGGCGTACCGGTCGAGGAGACGGTCGGGGCGATGGCTTCGCTGGTCGAGGCCGGCAAGGTCCGCTACCTCGGGTTGTCGGAGGCGTCGGCGGAGACGATCCGGCGCGCGCACGCCGTACATCCGATCACCACGGTGCAGAGCGAGTGGTCGCTGTTCAGCCGGGATATCGAGGAGTCGGTGCTGCCGGCCTGCCGCGAGCTCGGCATCGGGATGGTGCCGTACTCGCCGCTCGGGCGCGGCATGCTGACCGGCGCGATGCCGTCGGAGCTTGCCGCCGACGACTTCCGCCGTACCCTGCCGCGCTTCTCCGGCGACAACCTCGACGCGAACCTCGCGCTGGTCGAGGAGATCCGCTCGGTCGCCGCCCGGTACGACGCCACGCCGGGCCAGGTCGCGCTCGCCTGGGTGCTTGCGCAGGGCAACGATGTGGCTCCGATCCCGGGGACGAAGCGGCGCAAGTACCTGGAGGAGAACGCCGCAGCCCTGCAGTTGGAGCTGTCCGCGGACGATCTGGCCGGGTTGTCGAAGCTGACTCCGGCCGGCAACCGCTACCCGGACATGAACTGGGTCGCCGGGCAGACCGCGCCGCAGGACTGATAAGCTGACCGCAGTAAGCCTTCCGTACCGGACTCCTCCGGCGGGAGGCTTTTCTGCGTTCTGATCCAGTTGAGGAGACCCATGTCTGATCTCGTGGTACGCCGTGTCGACGCGGCCGACCGGCCCGTGATGGAGCGGCTGTGGCTGATGTTCCGCCACGACATGTCCGAGTTCCAGGGGCAGCTGCCGCGGCCCGACGGCAGCTACCGCACCGAGTGGTTGGAGAAGGTCCTGACCGGGGACCCCGAGTGGGCCGGGTACCTGATCTCCGTCGGTGAGAACCCGGTCGGGTTCTGCTTCATGCGTGCGCTGCAGCAGCCGGTGCACGTGCTGAACGCGTTCTTCATGGTCCGTCCGGTGCGCCGCAGCGGCCTGGGCCTCCGGGCGGTGCAGGAAGTGCTGTCGAACCACCCGGGGCCGTGCGACGTCGCGTTCCAGGGCAACAACGAGAAGGCGGTCCGGTTCTGGCAACGCGTCGCGACCGAGGTGTCCGGCGACGTGTGGACGCACGAGGCTCGGCCGATCGCGGGTAAGCCCGATGCCACGGCGGACCTGTGGATCTCATTCAAGGTGTAGCGGCAGCCCGAAGTACTCGAAGAGGCTTTGGTCGAAGAACGTGATGTTGTGCGTGATCCCGGCCTTGCTCACGGCAAACACCTGCAGACTGTGGGCGCGGTAGATGGGATCCAGCCCGTCGGCGGCGCGTACGTACGCGCCGACGGCGGGCTGGTCGTTCGCCACAGTCGTCACCATCCGCCAGGACGGGCCGCGCATCGCGTAGACGCGCTCGATGAATTCGCCGTACGCGTCGCGTCCCACGAGCCACAGCGGCGCCGGCGGCATCTCGAGCACGACCCGCTCGGCCAGCAGCCGGCTGAGGCCCTGCACGTCGGCGGCCTCGAAGGCCCGCACGTAGTCGTCGACGATCGTCTTGATCTCCTTGTCGGTCGGCTCGTCGACGTCGTCCTCTTTGACATCGACCTCGGCCAGACGGGCACGGGCGCGTTGGAGCGCACTGTTCACCGAGGCCGGTGTGGTCTCGAGCGCCTCCGCGACGTCGGCGGCGGACCAGTCGAGGACGTCCCGCAGTACCAGGACCGCTCGCTGACGAGCCGGCAGATACTGCATCGCGGCGACCAGTGCGAGCCGCAGGCTCCCCCGGGCTTCCAGCGCCCCGGCCGGATCGCCGGTCGTCGGGAACGGCTGCAGCCATGGCACGTCCATCGCCAGCTCGATCGGCGCCTGCGCGTCGGTCGTCGCTCCCACCAGTCCTGACGGGAGCGCGCGGCGACCTCGGCCCTTGAGCGCGGTCAGGCACGCGTTGGTGGCGATCCGGTAGAGCCAGGTGCGGAGCGAGGCGCGCTCGGCGTCGTACGAGTCGATCGCACGCCACGCGCGCAGCATGGTCTCCTGGACCAGATCCTCAGCGTCGTGAACCGACCCGAGCATCCGGTAGCAATGCGCCAGCAACTCACGCCGGTACGGCGCCACCTGCTGATCGAAGTCGTCACGGTCCACGGCGCGAGCCTCCCACTGATCGGGGTCTGTGGAAGTACGTACCGCGCTGCTCGCCGGAATTCATCGCTGCGCCGCCGATGAATTCGTGAGGTGCGCCAGGTACATACCCACGTCCTGACTCTCAGGCACTGGACGAGGGAGAGACCTGATGGCCACTGTGATGATCGACCGCCCGGCTGACGTCGGCGCACGCCGCGGGCTGATGCTCGCCGTGTTGCTGCTCGGCCAGTTCATGGCACTGCTGGACACGTCCGTCGTCAATGTCGCGATGCCCACCATCGGCGCCGGCTTCCACGCGTCCGGCGCCTGGCTGCAACTGGTCGTCGGCGGCTACATGGTCGCGTACGCGATGACGCTGATCACCGGCGCCCGGCTCGGCGACCTCTACGGCCGCCGCCGGATGTACCTGATCGGGGTCGTGCTGTTCACGCTCGCGTCGCTCGCCTGCGGCCTGGCACCGGCGATCCTGCCGCTGGTGCTGTTCCGCTTCGCTCAAGGCATGGCAGCGGCGGTGATGGTTCCGCAGATCATCAGCGTGATCCAGACCCACTTCACCGGTCCCGCCCGGGCCAAGGCACTCTCGGCGTACGGCGCGACTCTGTCCGCCGGGCAGGTGGCCGGTCTGGTCGTCGGCGGCCTGCTCCTCGCCGCGAACCTGTTCGGGTCCCAGTGGCGGCCGATCTTCCTGATCAACGTCCCGGTCGGCATCCTCCTCGCGGTCCTGGTGCCCCGGCTGGTGCCGGCCGACGTACCCCGGCTGACAGCTGAGCGTCGGCTCGATCTCACCGGGCTGGCGATCTCGACCTGCGCAGTACTCCTGCTGGTCCTGCCGATGGTGATCGGGCACGAACTCGGCTGGCCGCGATGGACGTTCGGCTGCTTCGTCGCGGGCGTCGTCCTCGCGGTGGTCTTCGTCCGGGTCGAGCGCCGGGTCGCCGATCCGCTCCTCAACCTCGACGTTCTGCGGGCTCGCGGCCTCGCGGCCGGGATCGCGACGCTCACCTGCACGCTGGTGGCCGTCGCCGGGTTCATGTTCACCTTCACCCTGCATCTGCAGAACGGTCTCGGCGAGTCGGCCCTCCACTCGGGGCTGACCTGGCTCCCCTTCGCCGTCACCTTCGGTGTGGTCGGGTTCTTCTGGCGGTCGCTCCCGAGCCGGCTGCATCACCTCGTCGTTCCCACCGGCCTCGCCCTGTGCATGCTCGGATACGTCGGCATCGGGCTCGCGCAGCTCAGCGCCGGTTCGCTGGTGTGGCCCGCGCTGGTACTGGCCGGTGCAGGCATGGGCCTGTCCGCCAGCCCACTCGTCACCCAATCGCTGGTCCACGTCCCGTTCGACAGAGCAGCCGATGCGAGCGGCGTCCTCACCACGACGATCCAGCTGAGCCAGGTCGGCGGCGTCGCGATCTTCGGGACCCTGTTCCTGTCGGGGGGCTCCCTCGCCACGACGAGCTGGTTCCTCGCCCTCGCCGCCGCGCTCGGCATCGTCGCGGGCAGCTTCCTCGCCCGCAACGTCCGTCAGGCTTAGAAGACGACCACCGAGCGCAGTACGTCGCCGTGGTGCATCTTGGTGAACGCGGCCTCGACGTCGTCCAGCTGGATCGTCTCGGAGACGAAGCGGTCCAGCGGGAGACGACCTTGGAGGTGGAGGTCGATGAGCAGCGGGAAATCGCGGCTCGGCAGGCAGTCGCCGTACCAGCTGGACTTGAGCGAACCGCCGCGACCGAAGAAGTCGAGGAGCGGCATCTCCAGCTGCATGTCAGGAGTCGGAACGCCGACGAGCACGACCGTCCCGGCCAGGTCCCGCGCGTAGAAGGCCTGCTTCCACGTTTCCGGGCGGCCGACCGCGTCGATCACGACGTCGGCGCCGAACCCGCCCGTCAGCTTCTGCACCGCCTCGACGACTCCGTCGTGGTCGAGGTCCTTGGAGTTGATCGCGTGGGTCGCGCCGAGCTCCTGCGCCACGGTCAGCTTGCGGTCATCGATGTCGATGGCAATGACCTTCGCGGCTCCGGCGAGGCGGGCTCCGACCACGGCCGCCGTACCGACACCGCCCGAACCGATAACCGCCACCGTGTCGCCGCGGCCCACGTTGCCCGTGTTGATCGCGGCACCGAGACCGGCCATCACGCCGCAGCCGAGCAGGCCGGCGACCTCCGGCTTCGCGGCCGGGTCGACCTTCGTGCACTGGCCCGCCGCGACCAGGGTCTTGTCCGCGAACGCGCCGATACCGAGCGCGGGGCTCAGCTCGGTCCCGTCCTTCAGGGTCATCTTCTGCTTGGCGTTGTGCGTGTTGAAGCAGTACCACGGCCGGCCGCGGAGGCAGGCGCGGCAGTTGCCGCAGACAGCCCGCCAGTTCAGTACGACGAAGTCGCCCGGCGCGATGTCCGTGACGCCGTCGCCGACCGACTCCACGATGCCGGCCGCCTCGTGCCCGAGCAGGAAGGGAAAGTCATCGTTGATGCCGCCCTCCCGGTAGTGGAGGTCGGTGTGGCAGACCCCGCAGGCCTGAACCTTCACCACCGCCTCGCCCGGACCCGGATCCGGGATCGTGATCTCCTCGATCGTCACCGGCGCACCCTTGCCCGCCGCCACCACACCACGCACCGTCTGAGCCATTCCCCGAACCTAACCGCCCGGCCCCGCTCCCGTCAGCCCCCTCGGCGTGTACACGAGAACAGGACGTAGTCGTCTACGTATACGACCTCGCCCGCCTGAACCCCACCGCCGAAGCCGCTGGGGACCCCACACCTCCTGTTCTTATGGCCACCTCTGTCCACCGGTCGGGGGACAGAGAGTCACCCGGGCGGTGCTCCCTGGGGGCGGTGCCGGAACGGGAGAGTTGGGGCATGGAGAACGACAACGCAGTGAGGGTGCGCGGCCTGGTCAAGCGGTACCCGGACAAGGTCGCGGTCGACGGTGTCGATCTGGACATCCACCGGGGCGAGGTGTTCGCCCTGCTCGGCCCGAACGGGGCCGGTAAGACGACGACCACGGAGATTCTGGAGGGGTATCGCAGGGCCGACGACGGTGAAGTGAGCGTGCTGGGGACGGACCCGGCGCAGGGCGACCGGTCCTGGCGGGCGCGGCTCGGGATCGTGCTGCAGACCTCGCGTGACGAGGCGGAATCGACGGTGTCCGAGCTGGTCAACCACTACGCCGGCTACTACCCGAACCCGCGCGATCCCGACGAGGTGATCGCCGCGGTCGGGCTCGAGGAGAAGCGCAAGACCCGGCCGCGCAAGCTGTCCGGCGGTCAGCGCCGTCGGCTCGACGTCGCGCTCGGGGTGGTCGGCAACCCGGAGCTGCTGTTCCTGGACGAGCCGACGACCGGGTTCGACCCGGAGGCACGGCGGCAGTTCTGGACGCTGATCGAGGAGCTCCGCACCGAGGGCACCACGATCCTGCTCACCACGCACTACCTGGACGAGGCCGAGCACCTGGCCGACCGGGTCGGCGTGATCGCGGACGGCCGGATGATCGAGATCGGTACGCCGGAAACGCTCGGCGGCCGCGGCGCCCGGACTGCTCGGGTCTCCTGGGCCGACGCCGACGGACCGCACGAACTGCGCACCGACCAGCCGACCGCCGAGGTCGCCGCACTGATGGCTCGCTTCGGCGGCGAGGTGCCGGAGCTCGAGGTCCGGCGCCCGAGCCTGGAAGACATCTACCTGGACCTGATCGGCAAGGCCAACGCCGCCGAGACCGCTGCTGTCACGATGGAAGCTGGAGCACTCTGATGGCCGACACCAAGCCCTTGCCGTCCACCGTCACGGTGGGCCTGGCCCGGACCAGGCTCGAGGTCCGCGAGTTCTTCCGCGAGCGGGAGGCGCTGATCTTCACATTCTTCTTCCCGATCATCTTCCTCGGCATCTTCTCCGCCGTCTTCGGCAACACCGACTTCGACGGCGTCAACGCAGCGACCTACTTCACTCCCGGGATGATCGCCTCCGGCATCTTCCTCAGCAGCTTTCAGTCGCTCGCGATCAGCATCGCGCTCGAGCGCGACGAAGGTCTGCTGAAGCGGCTCCGCGGTACGCCGATGCCGCCGCAGGCGTACTTCATCGGCAAGATCGGCCAGGTCCTGATCACCTCGATCTTGCAGATCGCGCTGCTGCTGGCGATCTCCGGCCTGCTGCTCGGCGTCGACCTGCCGACCGAGCCGGACCGGTGGCTGAACTTCGTCTGGATCTTCATCCTCGGTACTGCGTCCGGATCGGTGCTCGGGATCGCGTTCAGCGTCGTACCGAAGTCCGGCAAGGCCGCGTCCGCGGTGATCACCCCGGTCGTCCTGCTGCTGCAGTTCATGTCCGGTGTGTACTTCGTCTACAGCAGCCTGCCGGGCTGGATGCGCAACGTCGCCGCGGTGTTCCCGCTGAAGTGGCTCGCCCAGGGGATGCGGTCGGTGTTCCTGCCCGACGGGTTCGAGCTGACCGAGCCGGCCAAGTCGTGGCAGCTCGGCACCGGCGCGATCGTGCTCTCGATCTGGCTGGTCGTCGGCCTGCTCCTCGCCCAGCGGGTCTTCCGCTGGACCCGCCGGGACGCGGGCTGATGAACGAGGTCACCGGTACGACGTCGGACCTTCCGGACCGGCGTCGTACCGGGCTGTCTCCAGAGCTGTCCGAGGCGCCGGCCTGGACCGGGCCGCGGGTGTGGATCCTGATGTGGAGGAAGATGGGGTCCGTGCAGAGCTCGAGCGGTGGCGCCGGACAGCCCGTGTGGACCCGGGCGCTGATCGGATGGCACATCGTCTTCTGGGTGCTGCTCGGGATGACGCTGGCGCTGTCGTTCCTCGGCCACCTCGGTGCGGTCCGGCAGGCGGTGTTCGCCGGTACGGTCGTGGTGCTCGGAGCGGCGTACCAGTTCATCGGGCTGCCCGCGATCCGGTCCCGGCGCAGGCTTCCGAGGTACGTGTATCGGCTGGTGCTGATCGCCTCGCTGGTGGTGCTGATCGGGATCTATCCGCAGTCGGTGTTCCTGATGTTCATCGGGTCGGCGCAGATCTGGTTGCTGTGCGAGGACGTCCGCGAAGGGATCGGGCTCAGTCTGCTGCTGGTGCTCGGCGTGGGTACGGCGCAGTTGTGGAGCGCGGGGTGGGGCTGGACGGCGTTCTGGGAGATCCTGCCGTGGATGCTGGTCAGCCTCGTGGTCAGTCTGCTGTTCGGGATCTGGATCGAGAAGGTCATCACGCAGAGTCAGCAGCGCGCCGAGCTGATCGAGCAGCTCGAGGCCGCGCGCGACGAGCTCGCCGAGGCCCACCACAGTGCGGGTGTCATGGCTGAGCGGGAGCGGATGGCGCGGGAGATCCATGACACGCTCGCGCAGGGGATGACGAGCATCGTGATGCTGGCGCAGGCCGCCGCTGTCGAGCTGTCACGAGGTGCGGATGCTTCGGCGCGGCTGGCGGCGATCGAGGACACTGCCCGGGAGAACCTGGCCGAGGCGCGGGCGTTGGTTGCCGCGTTCACCCCGGTTGCGTTGTCGGAGGCAACGTTGACCGAAGTACTGCGTCGGCAGGCGGAGCGGTTCGCGGCCGAGACGGGAGTCGACGTACAGGTCTCGCTGGACCTGCCCGATGACGAGGTCGCGGCGTTGCCGCAGGCGCAGCAGGTCGTGCTGTTGCGGTCGGCCCAGGAGGCGTTGGCCAACGTACGCAAGCATGCGCGGGCGACGCAGGTGCTGATCACGCTCGGGTTGTCGGACGACGGGGTGTGGATCGAGATCCGCGACGACGGGTCCGGGTTCACGCCGGGCGCCGAGTCGAGCGGATTTGGGTTGAACGCGATGCGCGGACGGGTCGAGGAGTCGGGCGGTTCGGTCCAGGTGGAGAGTGCGCCCGGGCGCGGTACGCGTGTGCAGGTGTTGATCCCGGCTGTGCAGGAGGATGCGTGATTCGGGTTCTGGTGGTCGACGATCATCCGGTCGTACGGTCGGGGCTGACCGGGATGTTGTCGGTGACCGAGGACATCTCCGTGGTCGGCGAGGCCGGGGACGGTTCGGAAGCGGTGGCGCTGGTCGAGTCGACGCGGCCGGACGTCGTACTGATGGATCTGCGGATGCCGCGGATGGACGGCGTGACTGCGACCGGGGCGATCGTGTCCGGTTATCCGTCGACTCGGGTGCTGGTGTTGACGACGTACGACACTGACACGGACATCCTGCATGCCGTTGAGGCGGGCGCGGCCGGGTATTTGCTGAAGGACACCCCGCATGCCGAGCTGCTGAACGGGATCCGGGCTGCGGCTCGCGGTGAGACTGTGTTGGCCCCGCCTGTTGCGGCTCGGTTGATGTCTCGTCTTCGTACGCCGGCCGCACCTGCCGCCGCGTTGCCGTCGCCGCGTGAGCTGGAGGTCCTGGCTGCTGTGGCGCGGGGTCTCAGCAATGCCGAGATCGGACGCGAGCTGTTTATCGGCGAGGCGACGGTGAAGACCCACCTACAACGGCTCTTCGCCAAGCTGGACGTCGACGACCGCACGCGCGCCGTAACGGTTGCTATCGAGCGGGGTCTGCTGCCCTCCCCTGGACGTTAGAGGTTCAGGCCGCCCTCGTGCGCGGGGCCGTTGAGCCGACGACTGAGGTCCGATTCCGCGTGCTGCGCCACTGGGTGCTGGTCGGCGCGCGCGGTTGGATTGACGCCGGCTCGCACCGCGTCGGCCAGCTGCTCGGCTTCCTGGTCCGCGTGTTGCTTCTCGGCCAGCGCACCGTTGGCGACTTCGACGGAGAACTCGGCAACCGCCTTGAATCCCTCGCTGTTCTTGCCGAGGGCATCGTGCAGCCGGCGCGCGTGGTCGCGGGTGTCGGCGATCGAGTCCTCCATCCGGCCGATGGTCCGGCCGAGGTCGGCGGACGGCTGGAGCTCGCGGGGCGTGGCGGTGTGGAACCTGTACGCCGCCTGCCTGCCGCCCGACAGCTGCTCGGTCATCCGCTCGACCCGGCTGTCGACGTCGTCGACGACCTTCTTCAGGTATTCGACGCCCGAACGAAGCTTCGCCACGTCGGTCGTCGCGCGATCGGGCAGGTGCTCGATTCTTTCCAGATTCTTCAGCGCGCTCTCGATGGCCTGCGAACTGGCCTGCAGACAGTGGCGGTCCTGCTGGTTCGTGCCCGTGCGCTGCTCACCCAGCTCTCGCTGGACGGTCCCGATGCGCGCCGACTGCGCCTCGACGTCGCCCTGGTACGCCGCGAGCGTGTGGACCAGACCGGCCTCGGCCTGAGCCACGGCGGCGCCTTCGGCCCGCTGAACCGTCTGCTCGGCCGCGGCCAGGCCGTCGACGCCCCGTCGCAGTGTCGCGAGGTCTTCCGAGCGGCTGTCCAGCATCCGGCCGATCTGGTCGTCGCCGAGCGCATAGGTCACCGACCGCAGCGTTGCGTGCGCCTCGATCACCGCCGTCGCGATCTGGCCGGTGTAGTGGGCGTACTCCGCCTCGTTCGCCATCAGCTCGCCTTCGTCCGCCGCGCGCCGGTCCGGCCCGCGCTGCCGTCATGATTGATGCCTTGCACAACGAGCGTAGACGCAGCGGGGCCGACGGCCGGTTCCCACCCCACGCAGTACCGTTCGAGCGTCAGCTTTCGCCGACGATCTCGTTCGGGATCGCGCCGCCGTACCTGCGGTCGCGCTGGGCGTACAGCTCGATCGCCCGCCACAGATCGCGGCGGTCGAAGTCGGGCCAGAGCGTGTCGAGGAACACCATCTCGGCGTACGCGAGCTGCCACACCAGGAAGTTGCTCGTCCGCTGCTCCCCCGACGACCGGACGAACAGGTCCACCTCGGGGATGTCCGGCGCGTACAGGTGCCGCGCGATCGTCTTCTCGGTGATCCGGTCCGGCTTGAGCTTGCCCGCGGCAACTTCCGCGGCGATCGACTTCATCGCGTCGGCGATCTCGGCCTGACCGCCGTAGTTCACGCAGAACTGCAGGGTGATGGTGTCGTTGTCCTTGGTCCGCTCCTGCGCGTACTCGAGCTCGTCGATCACCGACTTCCACAACCGCGGCCGCCGCCCGGACCACACCACCCGGACGCCCATCGCATCCAGCTCGTCGCGGCGCCGATGGATCACCTCGCGGTTGAACCCCATCAGGAACCGCACCTCCTCCGGCGACCGCGCCCAGTTCTCCGTCGAGAACGCGTACGCCGAGATGTACTTCACCCCGATCTCGATCCCGCCCTTGATCACATCGAGCAGGCTCGCCTCCCCCGCCTTGTGCCCCTCCGTCCGAGGCAGCCCCCGCTGCTTGGCCCACCGCCCGTTCCCATCCATAACGATCGCCACGTGCCGCGGCACCAGCTCCCTGGGAATAGCCGGCACCCGAGCCCCCGAAGGATGCGCCTCAGGCGCCACCACCACCTTCTTCTCCCCCGAACCCCCCAAAACCCCCCGACCCCGACGACGACCAATAGGCGACATACCCCGCATCCTCCCACCCCGCCCACCCCACTCCCACTCCCACCCAGCCCCCTCCCGCACCCCACCTGCAACAACCTGCAACCTGTGGATAACCCACCCCGCCGAACACCCTCCGTATGCAACCCTTACACCAACAGCACCCAGAACGGAGCCCACCCCATGCCCCGCCGCGCCCCACTCGGACCCGCCCTCGTAGCCCTCTGCGCCCTCACAGCGCTGACCGCCTGCAACGGATCCCCAGAGGCCGGCCACCCAAACACCGTTCCGGTGCCTACTTCGCCTTCATCGAGTCCGGCACCATCGCCGACATCTTCCGGGCCGCAATGGACGGCCGAGGAGCAAACAGCGATCACTGCCTCGAAGAAGCAGTACTCAGCCGCTCGGGTCGCCATCGACGCCGCCCTGGCGGCACCGGCCAAAGCAGACCGAGTCAAGTTGGAGGGTGCCGGCAACGGAGGTACGTGGATCAACACGGTCCTCGAGGACATCGTCAACTTCCAGGACTACGGCTGGTACGAGACAGGTAGCACAAAGGTCCTCAATACACAGGTGTCGGCCGTCAATCTCAAGCTCCAACAGCCGCAGGTTGATTTGATCAACTGCATCGACAGTTCGGCGGTCATCATTCGATCCCAGCAGACTGGCAAGCCGATCCCGATCGGCGCGGGCACGAGCAAGCGCCAGAAGGTTTCGTCTCGGATGGTTTACGCCCCTGCCGCGACGGGCGGAGTGAAACGCTGGTGGCTGATCACGGAGAAGGAACTAGGCGTATGTTGAGACGCCTCTCCAGCATCCTCGCAGCAGTTGCAATCCTCGCAGCCCAGCCGCAACTCGCGGACGCCGAGAAGCGCCCTCCGAAACCCGGGCCCGACTACGTGTGGAAATGCGTTGGAAGTCGGCACTTTTGCGGTTGGGTCCTGAAAAGCTACGTTCAGAAGCCGGGCAAGGTCGACCCCGGCAAGAAACCAACAAAGAAGCCAGTGCAGTCAGAGAAGCCAGTCTGCCACCTTCCTGGCGGTGCACTACAGGCATGTACGTCGGTGCTTGGCAACTGGTCGAACAGCCAGCAGTGCTACATGCGGCGCGAAACACCACCCCCGCCATTCAGCGATCCTCGGTGGCAGGGCCACACAGATGGCAGCATTTGGGCATGTTTGCGCGAGCAAGGCTACGACGAAGGTAAACACATCGTCACACAATGGGTGTGGTTGCCAGGCAAACCCGACACGGTGGTGGTAGATCCGCTGACCCTCGTCTACGAGGCAATTGCGACCATGAAGCTCGCGCCGCCGCTGGTGAGGACCGCTCCGACCGCAGGGCAAATCGGGCTTGTGAACATGCCCGTCTGGCTGTGGGTGGACAAGTCGGAGACTACTTGGGGTCCGATCGTGCGTAGCGCGAGTGTGCCGGGCCTTTCGGTCACAGCAACGGCACACGTAACAGCAGTCAACTGGTCCATGGGCGACGGAAGCACAGTGCGTTGTGAAGGCCCGGGTACGCCGTACGACGCCTCGATGGGGGTGAAGGCCTCGCCGACCTGCGGTCACCGTTATCCCAAGACCTCAGACAAGCTCCCCAACTGCAAGTACCCGGTGACAGCCACCGCTCAGTGGGAAATCACCTGGCAGAGCACGCTAGGTGACACCGGCCAGATCGCGATGACCGAACAGGCCGCAACCCAGCTCCGAATCGGAGAGGCTGTCCCGGTGCTGGTTGATCCGGACGGCGGCGATGCGGTCGCACCTACCAAGACCGGGTGTTGACGTGCGCATCCAGGCAGCTTGATCCGCCGCGTCGGACTGCGCCGGCAGGTTGCACTACCAGACCCGAGACGGAGCTCCACCGCATGTCCCGCCGTCGCTTTCTGGCTGCCGTCGTCATGGTCGGCAGTCTCTCCTTGCTGACGGCCTGCCACGACGCCCCATAAGCCGGCGAGCCCAGTGCGATGCCGACGTCTGTCTTGGCTGCTCATGCAGCGACGCCGGCTCGCCCATCATCTGCTGGCTGGTCTGCAGAGCAGGATGCGGCTATGGCGGGTGCGAAGGCGAGGTACGTCGTTGCGCTTGCCGCGGTGGTCTTGCGTGGACTTTCCGCGGCGGTGCTGCGACTCCAGAGCGATCACAAAGCCGTCCCTGTCGCTGCCAGCCGCAGCAAGCGAGTCACGTTCTCCGCCGACTTCCGCTCCACGGCTCGATCCGCGAGGTCGACCAAGATGTGGTTCCTGACCGACGAGAAGGCGACAGCACCTGCTGAGCGCTGTCAGCTCGAGTTCGGTCGCGAAGGCTGTGGATAAGTGCCGCGGGCGTGGGGCCGGAGGCAATAGGTTTGGGGTATGACTACTTGGGCTTCTGTTGAGGGGATTCGGGGGGATTTGGCGGGGGTGCTTGGGCGGTTTCGGGAGGGGCGGACTCGGGCGTTCAGTTTTGGGGATGGGGGGCCTGAGGCTGTGATGTTGACGTACGACGAGTTTGAGGATCTTGGCGGGGAAGGGAAGTTCACCGTCGGGGATGAGGTGGTTGAGCCGGCGGGGCTTGCGGAGCAGTTACCGCGGTTGATGGAGGCTGCGCGAGCGGGGAGCGGTACGCCGGTGGTGTGGGGCGACGACGGCGAGCCGGAGGCCGTCGTGATGTCTACGGCGCAATACCGCGATCTGCGGGGGGACGACCAGCCGCCGGCGGGTGTCGTTGATGACCCGACGGTGCGGACGTACGCGACGGAGCCGCTCCCGGATAGCAGGCCGGTGGACCTTGATGAGTGGGCTGCCAATGATCCGTTCACCCGTGAGCTTCTCGACGAGATACGTGCCGAGGAGAGGTCAGAGGGCGATGACCGATGAGACTCGGTACCTGGTAGTTGGAGGCGAGAAGTTTCATCAGGACGTACGTGCTCTGCGCCGGCAGGCCGAGGCCGTCGGCGGTCGGCACCTCCACCTGTACCGGGAGCTTCTGCGAGAGATCGAGAGGCTTCGGAACGGGACGACCGACGGACATCATGCGCTCGGGTACGAGGCGGGCAAAGGAGATCTGCGCGACTGCGTGACGGCGTACCTGCGCTCGGATCCAGGACGCAACGCCGACTACCGCCTGGTGTTTCGCGAGATCGGTCCCGCCGAGCCTGGGCAGCTGCCGCGGCGGGAGTTGCTCGCGATCAAACCTCGTCATGGCCGGAACAACATCTACGCTCACGTCTGCGCCCGGCTCAGTCGTCATCCGAACGACAGGCAACCAGGTCTCAACCGCTTCGGCGACCGGAGGCCGGATGCACGTGGCAGTGAGGCCGCCCGCCGGGCAGAGCTGGATGCCAAGAGAGCGATCGCTCATGCCTGGGCCGGCCAGCAGCCGCTGGGGTCGGCCCGTCCGGTCGCATCACCGCTCATTCCTCGAGGTAGTCCCTCAGGTCAACGCATCGCGACAGGTGTTCGGTACGACGCACCGCGCAGACCTGCACAGTCCGCAGGAGCCGACACTCCGTACGCAACCGGCTATCCGCGCCACGGGCGCACCCAACGGGGGCCGACCGGGTGGCCGCCACGGGAGCGGTGAGCTCGATCCAGCAGCCGGCCTACGACGTCAGATCGAGGTGGGGTAGGGAGCGGAGTTGGTTTTCTTGGTGGTAGGTGAAGAAGGCGGCTATTAGGCCGGTGGATTCTCGGCGGGTTCGGGGGTCGGCTTTTAGGGCGGTGGGCCAGTCGCCGGTGAGGAGGGCGGCTAGGTGGGCGACCGTGGTGGGGGCGGGCATGGCTGAGGCCGGGGGGCGGCAGGTGGTGCAGACCATGCCGCCGGAGGCGGGGTTGAAGGCTCGGTGTGGGCCTGGTTCGCCGCAGCGGGCGCAGTCGTCGAAGGACGGGGCGTAGCCGGAGATTGCCAGGGAGCGGAGGAGGAACGAGTCGAGGACCAGGCCTGGTTCGCGTTCGCCGGTGGACAGGACTCTTAGGGCGCCGGCCAGCAGGAGGTGGTGCTGGGTGGCGGGTTCCTTTTCCTCGACTACGAGGCGGTCGGCGGTCTCTAGCAGGACGGTGCCGGTGGTGTACCGGGCGTAGTCGCCGACGATGCCCTCGCCGTACGCCGCGATCGACTCGGCCTGGGTCACTACGTCGAGTGTCCGGCCGGTCGCGAGTTGCAGGTCGACGTGGCTGAACGGCTCGAGGCGGGCGCCGAAGCGGGACGACGTACGGCGGACTCCTTTGGCGACCGCGCGGACCTTGCCGTTGGCGCGGGTCAGGAGCGTGGCGATGCGGTCCGCTTCACCCAGCTTCTGGGTGCGCAGCACGATCGCCTGATCCCGGTAGAGCGGCACCGCACCAGTCTCTCACTGAGCGCGGACATACTCCTCGAACCCGGTCGGCTCGACGCCGGTGATGTCGCGTACGGCGGTGGACACCTGGCTGAGCTCGCCGCTGGCGATCGCGGCGTACGACGTCACCCAGCCGGCCACCTCCCACGCCGGGGCGCCGTAGGACTCGCGGGAGCGGAAGGCCTCGTCGAGCGTCTCGGGCTCGTACCGGACCTTGCGGCCCCAGACGTCGGTCAACACCGCGGCCGCCTCGGACAGGGTGAACGCGCGGGGCCCGGTCAGGTCGTACGTCGCCCCCGCGTGCTCGTCGGACCCAGCACCCGGGCTAGCCGACCGCAGCACCGTGGCTGCTACGGCGGCTACGTCGTCTCGGGAGACGGCTGCTACTCGGCCGTCGCCGGCCGGGCCGCGGATTGTGCCGTCTTCGCCTACGCCTCCGGAGACGAAGTCGAGGTAGAGGTTGTCGCGGAGGAAGGTGAACTCGACGCCGGTCGAGCGGATGTGTTGCTCGGTGTGCCAGTGGTCGCGCGCAAAGGTGAACGTCGCCCCGGGCGACGCGCCCACGAACGACGTGTAGACGATCCGCCGCACCCCGGCCGCGACCGCCGCGTCGACGGTTGCCTTGTGCAACGCGACGCGGTCGGCCGACTCCGTTGCGCTCAGCAACATCAGCACGTCGACGCCGTCGAGCGCGTTGAGCAGCGCCGCGTGCTCGCCGTACGCCGCCTGCGCGACCGAGGCACCGGGCACCGACGGAGCCCGCCCCGGATCGCGCACGATCAACCGCAGCGGTACGCCGGCCAACCGCGCCACGATCCGGGAACCGAGCTGGCCGGTCGACCCGGTGACACCGATCACTTGCCCACCAGGCCCATCCCGCTGTCGGTGTACCGCTGTCCGGCGACCGCGTCGGCCGGGAACGTCGCCTCCAGCGCCGCCAGCTCGTCGGCGGACAGCGAAACGTCCAGAGCACCGAGGTTCTCGGCCAGGTACGTCCGCCGCTTGGTCCCCGGGATCGGCACCACGTCATTGCCCTGAGCAAGCAACCACGCGAGCGCCAGCTGCCCCGGCGTGACACCCTTCGTGGCGGCCAAGGCCTGCACCTGCGCGACCAGGTCGAGGTTGCGCTGGAAGTTCGCACCCTGGAACCGCGGCAGGCCGCGCCGCATGTCGTCCTCGGGGAAGTCCGCCTCCGACTTGATCTGCCCGGTCAGGAACCCGCGACCGAGCGGGCTGAACGGCACGAACCCGACGCCGAGCTCCCGCAGCGTCGGCAGTACGACGGTCTCCGGGTCGCGCGTCCACAACGACCACTCGCTCTGCACGGCGGTGATCGGATGTACGGCGTGTGCCGCCCGCACGGTGTCGCCGTTGACCTCGGACAGCCCGATGTACCGGACCTTGCCGGCCTCGACCATCGAAGCCATCGCCCCGACCGTCTCCTCGATCGGCACGGCAGGGTCGCGCCGGTGCAGGTACCACAGGTCGACGTGGTCGACGCCGAGCCGCCGCAACGACGCATCCAAGGCCTCACGCGCATAAGCAGGCGAGCCGTCCACAACCGTCGGCACCACCGCGTCAGGAGACGGCCGCTTGAAGCCGAACTTCGTCGCGAGCACCACCTCGTCGCGCCGCCCCGCCAGCGCGCGGCCGACGAGCTCCTCGTTCTCGCCGTCGCCGTACACATCCGCGGTGTCGATGAAAGTACAGCCGGCGTCGATCGCCGCGTGCAGCGTCGCGATCGACTCGGAGTCGTCGGCGCGGACGCCGTACGACTGGGACATCCCCATGCAGCCGAGGCCGAGGGCGGAAACGGTCAGGTCACCGAGCTGGGATTCACGCATGTCCCGAACCTACCGCCGGGACGCCCCGGCCGGGTCCACCGGGGCACGGGGCAGCACGAGGTGAGACATGTTCCTGCCTAGACAACATTAATGTGACATTTTGCCGCCACGAGGCACAAAAGCCGCAACATTCCATATCTTCGGCTGGCACGAGCGAGCAGCAAAGGGGTGGACATGTTCCTGCGTCGGGCGCTGCGGTACCGCTGGGCACAGGCCCTGGTACTGACCGGCATCAGCCTGCTGATCGGCGCCTGCGCCGTCTTCGGGCCGTGGTTCGCCCGCGCCGTCGAGCAGACCGTGATGACCGAGACGCTGGCCGGGCAGAGCCTGCCCGCGTCCTGGCTGCTCGCCTCCCCGGGGCCGCAGGTCGGCGTCAGCACCCGCCCGGAGGACCTCGACAAGCTCCTCCCCAACGATCTCAAGCCGGTCTTCACCCCGCCCCTGCACGGCATCTACAACGACGTCAGCTGGAGTATCCCGGCCACCGCAGGCGACCCGTCGCCCGGCGCCCGTGTGCGCTGGCGGGACGGGTACTGCGCCCAGCTCGACGTCACCGAGGGCCGCTGCCCGCAGGCGGCGAACGAGGTGATCGCCTCGACGGTCGACAAGACGACGTGGGAGTTCCGCCTCGGCACCACGCTGGCCGCGACGCCGAGTGACGTCGGCAAGGGCGGCGGCCGACTCAGCATCGTCGGCTTCTACCAGCCCAAACAAGCGCGCGGCGACTTCTGGTACGGCGACTATCCGACCGGCCACTCACATACGCCGGCCGACAAGGACCCGGGCGCCGCCAACGAGTTCTTCACCGACAGCTCGACCTTCGCCGGGAACAAATGGACGCAACGGGTCACGTCGGACTTCCGGCCGATCCCAGGCGTGGCCCGGCTCGGTGACCTGGATCGCCTCAAGGAAGCGACCGAGACGGTCAACGGCAACGCCAGGGAGATCGGTGTCGCGGCGCAGAACACCTCCTCACTGGCCACGCTCGTAGACCAGATCCAGGCGGAGCGGAAGCAGGCGACCACGATCATCCCCCTGGTGATGGTGCAGGTCGCGCTGTTCGCGGTCGTCGTACTGGCGCTTGCCCTCGCGGCCGTGGTCGACCAGCGGCGCCCCGAGATCGCGCTGTCCCGCCTGCGTGGATCGTCCGCGAGGCGGACCCAGCGCGCCCTGTGCCTCGAACTCGGCCTGCCTGTTCTCATCGGCACCTTGCTCGGAGGCATCGCGGGCTTCGCGTTGCTGCTGATCGTCCGCGCCACCTGGCTGCGGTACGGCGCACCGATCGAGCTGCCCTGGACCGTCCCGGCCGCGCTGGCGGTTGCCGTCGTACTCGCGCTGATCGTCGTGGTGCTCCAGGTCCGAGGCACTGTCCGGCAGTCGATCTCCAACCTGCTCCGGCGCGTGCTCCCGCTCCGCCGCGGCCGGACGATCGGTGTCGCCGACCTGTGCATCATCGTGTTCGCCGTGGCCGGGCTGATCGCCGCGCTCACCGGTGACGGTCGCGGCCCGCTGCCGGTCCTCACGCCTGCCCTACTGGGGCTCGCAGCCGGCTTGATCTTCGCGCACCTGCTGCTGCCGGCAGCCGGGCTGATCAGCCGCAGCGCGCTCCGCAAAGGGAGGCTCGGCCTCGCGCTCGGCGCACTGCAGATCTCTCGCCGGCCGGCCGTGACCCGGATCGTCGCCGCCGTCGCGGTCGCCGCCGCGCTCCTCACGTTCGCCGGCCAGGCCTCCTCGATCGCCGCAACGAACCGCGAGACCCGGTCCGGCTACGAGACCGGAGCCGAGGGCGTATTGCGGATGAATTCCCTGTATCTGGGCTCGTTCCTGCAAACCGTCAACCAGATCGACCCGGACCGGCACTGGCTCACCCCGGTCGTGATCTCCCGGCCGCCCTCCCCCGACACGCTGCAGACCGAGATGATCGAGCCGGACAGCTTCCGCCGGGTCGCGTTCCAGGGCGATAAGCTCACCGACGCGCAGGGCTGGCAGACGCTGCAGGCGCCGAGCGACCTCGCGCCGCTCTCGTTCCGTAGCTCGCAACTGACGGCCACGGTCTCGGTGGACGGGATCAAGCCCCTCATCAGCCGCGCCGCGAACGGCGACCAGATCGACGGCGGTACGCCGAAGTCCGTCATCCTGCGCGCGAACGTGGTCAGCCACCGCGACGGATCCCGCTACCTGGTCTCGTTCCCGCCGATCCGGTTCCCGTCGACCAAGCCCGTCGCACTGCAGGCCGACGTGGACTGCCTCGGCGGCTGCGACCTGCTGCGCCTCGGCATCGGCCGCGAGCCGCTCGACCCGACCGGTGTCCAAGGCAACGTTGTGATCAGCAACATCTCCAGCGACGATCACCCGACGATTGCCCTGGGCAAAGCCGAATCCTGGCAGACCGTTCCGCAGCTCGGCTCCGACCAGAGCTCGATCACGGCCAAGCCGGGCGGTGCGTTGACGATCGCGATGAAGAGCTTCGGCACCGACATGTACGTGCAGTACGCGACGGCGCCGTCCGTCGTGCCCGCGCTGGTCACTCCGGAGTACCACTGGGTAGACGGTGCCACCACCACCCCCGCGGCCGACGGCAGCCCGATGACTCTGGCCCGGATCGACCGGCTCACCGGGCCCGTCAACCGGTACAGCGAGCACACCGCCGTGGTTGATCTCGAGACGGTACGCCGGCTCGGCGGTGTCGTGGACGAAGGTGCCACTGACTTCGAGCTCTGGCTGAACAAGGACGGACTGGCGAACGTCGACACGATCACCGGCAAGCTCGCCCAGGCCGGCTACAACGCCGACCTGGTGGATCGCCGGGACGACCGGATCGCGGCGTACGGGCGTTCGGCGAGCGCGCTCGCGTTGCAACTGACGCCGGTGGTCGGCATCGCGGCCTGGGTGCTGGCGCTCGTCGTACTGCTGCTGACCGTCGTGACGTCGTGGCGGTCGCGGGCGCAGGACTACGCGAGCCTGAAGATCACCGGCGTACCGGCGAGCGCGACCGGGCGAGCCGCGCGCTGGGAGCAGACCGGGCCGGTCGCGTTGGCCGTCCTGCTCGGGACATTCTGTGGGCTGGTGGGCGCGCATGTCGCGCTACCGATGATCCCGCTGTTCGCGACGAGCAGCGGAGCGGTGCCTCTCGACCTCGGCATCAGCTGGCCGGTCGCGTTGATCCTCTGGGCCGGAGGTACGGCGATCCTCGCAACCGCGACGTTGTTCCTCGGCAGCGGCGTCAACAGACGCTCGACCTACAACCGGATCCGGGAGGAGCTGACATGACAGTATTGAATGCCGCGACTCCGTCGCGGGGGTCACGGGGCTGTGACTCCCGGCCTTCCCTCGTCGCTCCGGTCGCTTCGCTCCCTCCGCTCCTCAGTCCAGGCCGGGAGGCCCCGTGACCGGCCTCGCGATCAGTACGACGGGACTCGTGCACATCTACCGTGCGCACGGCCACGACGTCGCCGCGCTGTCCGGCATCGGGATCAGTGTCCGGCCTGGCGAGCTGGTCGGGCTGCTCGGGCCGTCCGGTGCCGGGAAGTCGACGTTGCTCCAACTGTGCGGCGGTCTGCTCACGCCGAGTGCCGGCCGGCTGCAGGTCGGCGAGCACAACGTCGCCACGATGACCGACACCGAGCTGGACCGGATGCGGTCCGGTGACGTCGGCATCGTGCTCCAAGGCGCCGGACGCAACCTGATCCCGTACCTCACGCCGGCCGACAACATCCGCTACGCCCAGCAGGCCGCACCCGATGAGCGCGACCTGCCCACGCCGGAGGCGATTCTCGAACTCGTTGGCCTGGGCAACCATGCGGCTACACCCCTGTCCCAGTTGACGCCTGGCCAGGTCCAGCTCTGTGCCGTTGCCGTCGGCATCGCAACACTTCCCGGCCTGCTGCTCGCCGACGAACCGACCAGCCAACTCGACCACCACGCCCGCGACGAGGTCCTCGCAGCACTCCGCACGATCAACTCGGAAACCGGGATGACCGTCCTGCTCGTCACCCACGACCCGGAGGTGGCCGCGACGCTGCCCCGCACCATCACGATCCGGGACGGCCGGATCGCCTCCGAGGGCAGATCCGGTGAGGAGTACGCCGTGGTCGCGGTCGACGGATCGTTGCCGCTGCCACCGCATGTGGCCGAGCTGTTGCCGGCCGGAACGCTCGTCCAGGTCACGACCGACGACGGCGTCATCCGGCTCACTCCCGTGGAGCAGGAAGGGAACCAGTGATCAACGTCAGCCAGGTGACCGTGCGGTACGGCGAGTTGACCGCGGTGTCCGACGTGTCGTTCACCGTCCCGCCGGGGTTCGTGCTCGCGGTCAGCGGGCCGTCGGGTGCAGGCAAGAGTTCGTTGCTGTGGGCAATCGCCGGTGCGGTGCCGGTGGCGAAGGGACAGGTCGAGATCGACGGGCTGGTGATCACCGATCGCCCGGCCGCGGCCGCGCACGGCGTCGTACTGATCCCGCAGGGCAACGGACTCGCGCGGGTGCTGACCGCGCGCGAGAACCTGTCGCTCCCGTTGCTGGCCGAGCGTAAGCCGAGTGACGAGGTGGAGCGGACGATCGAGCAGGCGCTCGCGGGCGTCGGGCTCGAGGAGAGCGGCGACCACCTGGTCGAGGAGCTGTCCGGCGGCGAGCAGCAGCGCGCCGCGGTCGCTCGCGGGATCGCCCAGCAGGGCCGGGTGATCCTTGCGGACGAGTCGACCAGCGAACTCGACAGCACCAACCGCGAACGCGTCCTCGACCTGCTGCACGAGGAGGCCCGCCGCGGCGCGGCCGTCGTGATCGCCACCCATGACCCCAATGTCGCGGACAGCGCCGACGGCCACGCCGTGATGGACGAGGGCCACCTCAGCTGGCTACGGCGCCTCTGACCGGTACGGCGACCAGCGTCGGGTCGAGCTGGATCCTCACGATCCCGATCTGCTCGAGCATGTCGTGGAGGGTGTCTTCGGAGACACGCATGAAGTCCTGGGCACCGGAAGCCGCGCGGAGCCGGTCCAGCGAGCTGAAGGCGATGCCGACGTGGAGTCCGTCGGGCAGCCGTCCGGTCTGCAGGGTGGCGATATCGCCGACGCAACGGACGGGGACGAACCAATCATTGGTATGTCGAGTGCTCACACTTCGAAGTTAGGCCGTTTCGTTGCCCGCATCCCCTGTTCTCACGGGGTTCGAACAGATTTCTCACAGACCCAATTGCGTCGGCGTGGTCGGCGGGCCGGCCGACAGGAGACGGTCGATCAGGGCCGGTAGGTCGCGCGGGGCGAAGCGGCCGTCGTGAGCAGCCAGCTCGGACCGGGTCCACCACTTCATCGCGTGCACGTTCTCGGCGCGGAGCTCGGCAGCGCTGAGCGTGCCGGCGGGATCGAAGGCGGCCGTACGGATCAGGAAGTAGTCGTTGAGGACGCCGTCGTACCCAGTTGCGTGGCCCTCGGCAACGACTTCCTGGTGCCAGAGGTGCACCGGATCGGCGAAGTCGCGCAGGCCGACCTCCTCCACGAGCTCACGGCGAAGTCCTTCCACCACAGTCTCGCCAGGCTCGAGACCGCCGCCGGGCGTCGCCCACAGCGGGCCGTCGTCGAACTCGAAGCGAACCAGCAGGATGCGCTCGTCCTCATCCACAATTACCGCACGAGCCGCCGGGCGCAGGCTCGGCAGCCGCAGCTCCAGCTCGCGGTGCTCCTCGACCGCGCGGAAGCCGAAGCGGGCGTTGACCTTGCGCATCGGGGCGTTCGACAGCGCGGTCCACGTGTGCAGGAAGCGCTGCGTCGTACGGTGTTTCGCCAGTTGCTCGAGGTTCGCCAGCTTCAAGTGGGTGCCGAGGTTGTGGCCGCGGTGCTCCCGCAGTACGAGCGTGTCGTCCTGCTGAGCGTGCTCGGCGTCGGCGCGCGGCAGGTAGAGCAGTGTGTACCCCGCCGGCAGGCCGTCAAGAGTGTGGGCCATCGTCACGAGTGCGAGGTAGTTGCGGTCGATCCGCGCCTCGCTCGCCTCGAGCTTGTCGACCGTCCACGGGACAAGCTCGCGGGTCATGCCACCGGTCGGCACGTCCAGGTCCATCGCAGTGTGCAGATCGGCGTACGCCTGCTGATGCTCCGGCGGGCACACGCCCGCCCACGAGGTCAGCTGGTACCCGTTCAGCCGCCCCGCCGACTCGCGCAGCTCGTCCAGCCGCAGGTCGTCGTACGGCAGCGGTACGACGAGATGCTCCTCGACGTGCTCCACCTCGAAGCCGAGCCGCTCCGCGAACGAAACGCCCGCCCAAGGCTCACACGGAACGCCGAGCTCCGTCTGGACAATCGTCCGCCCGAGCTGGGCCGAGCGCGTGACAGCCCACTGCCACAGCGCCGTACCGATCCCGCGCCGCCGATGCTCCGCGGGCACGTCGATGTCAACCTCGACCGTGTCGAGGTTGTCGGTCAGCCGGTACTCGAACAGCATCCCGCCGAACACCCGGTCGTCCTCGAACGCGGCCACCGCGATCCGCTGCTTCAGCGGGCTGGGGTTGCGCAGCGAGTAGCCGAGCGTCTCGCGCCCCGCCACCAGCGCAGCCTTCCGGCCGGCGACCGCGCCGGCCCGGAAAGCGTCGTACCACTCGTCGAACAAGGCCAGGTCGGCCGGGTCGATCTCGCGTACCAAGATCACCCGGCCGACCCAACCAGACAAGCAGGTCAAAAGCCAGTCAGTATCTTCCTCAGACCGGCGCGACCTTGCCCTGGTACATGTACATGATCACGAAGTTGTCCGCGTACGGCGCGTTCTTCAGGATCGGGTCGTCGTCGGCCGGGAACTTCGCCACCCGGGTGCCCTCGAGCGCCGGGTTGTTACCGTAGCGCTCCCAGAGCGGGATGATCGGCAGCAGTTCGTTGAAGGCCATCGCCGCGGCGGTGACGTTCTTCTTCTGCTCGTCGAGGTTCAGGCCCTGTGCGGACTTGTCCACCACGGACTGCAGGTCGATCGGACCGGCCGAGGTGGTCTGCTTCAGCGGGAAGTTCATGCCCTTGCCGCCCGAGTTCGCCGCCGTCACGTAGTTGAACGTGTACAGGTTCTGCACGAACGCGAAGTACGGGTGCGGGTGGTTCGACGCGCCCCAGGTCTGGATCGCGAAGTCGAACTTGCCGGCCAGTACGTCGGGGTTCAACTGGGTGAACGTGATACCCCGCTTGGTGATGTTGAACCCGAACTTGTTCAGCTGGTCGGCCGCGTTGGTGGCGGCCGGGTTCCAGTCGGCGAACTCGGTCGGGAACTTGATGTCGTACGCCGCCGGCTTGCCGCTCGGCAGCATCCACTTGCCGCCGGTCTGCTTCCAGCCCGCCGACTGCAGCAGGCTGGTGGCCTTGGCAAGGTCCTTCTCGTAGGCGTTCAGCTTCTTCTGGTCCGCGTCGGAGATCCAGTCCGGCACGGCGATGTCGGAGAAGCCGGCCATGTACTTGCAGGGCTTGCCGGAGTCGCCGAGCGCGACCGTGCCGTTCTCGGCGCGGTCGAGGACGTAGGCGATCGCCTGGCGTACCTTCGGGTCGGACAGCTCCGGGTGCGCGGTGAAGTTGAACACCAGCGCCGGGCCGGAGTACACCGGCGGCCGGAGGATCCGGAAGCCGCTGGACTGCAGCGTCTTCTCGGTCGCGACCGCGAAGCCGTGGGTCGCGTAGTCGACGTCCTTGTTCAGGACGACGGGGGTGATGTCGGAGGTCTCACCGTTGTACAGGAGAACCTTGCTGAAGCCGATCTTGTCGGCGAACAGGCCCTTGTCGTTCTTGACCAGGTTCATCTGCGAGTTGGTCATGTTCTTCGCGTCGAAGTTGAACGGACCGGACACGACCGGGTTCTCCGGACGGAACTTCTGGAAGTCGCCGTTGAGCTGCTTGCCCTCGGCGCTGTCCAGGCTGGTCTTGGCCTTACGCATCGTCTCGGCCTTGGTGGCCCACTCGCCGTACACCGAGTCGGGCATGATCGGCGCGCGGAGGATGTACCGCTCGAGCACGGTGGACGGCGTACCGATGGTGAAGGTCACCGTGGTGTCGTCCTTGGCGCTGACGTCGGACAGGAACGCCCACGACTGCTGGCGCATCAGCCAGTGCAGGTTGAACGTCGACACGACGTCCTTGGCGGTGACCGGCTTGCCGTCGCTCCAGGTCAGCCCGGACCGGAGCTTCATCGTGTAGGTCTTGTTCGCCTCGTCCAGCGTGCCGGACTCGGCCATCATCCATTCCCACTTCTTGTCGGCCCAGTAGTACAGGCCGCCGCTGGGGTAGACGAGGTCGAGGTACGGGCTCTGCTGCTGGATGCCGTCCGTGACACCGGCGGCCAGGTTGAAGTGGCCCTTCGGCGGCAGCTGGTACGGGTAGGCGCCGTGGAACTCCTTGTTGGCGTTCTTGCTGCTGTCCCCGCTGTTGCTGTTCGGGGTACTCGGCGAGCAGGCCTCCAGCGACCCGATGCCGGCCACGCCGACACCGGCGATGCCGAACAGCTGGAGCACGTGCCGGCGCGACATCGCGTTGGTCCGGGGGCTGGGCCCCGGGGAGTTGGTGCCGGAATCGTTGGTGCCGGTGGGACTCATTCCTTCGTCCTTTCTGATCTGATCGCACGACTGTGTGCGTCAGGCACTACTGGTTTGAGTTACTGCGAACCGCCCTCGCGTTTTTCCCGCCGCCGGGTCCAGACGACCCCGACGACGACGATCAGGCCCAGTAGCAGGCCCAAACACAAGGTGAACAGGGTGACGACGAACTCCGGAGTACCGGGCGACAGCGTGAGCAGTAACGCTCCGCTGGCCAGTACCAGGAACGCCGCCCAGCCGAGCGCCGCCCGGCCGATCTGCGGTGACATCAAGCCACCGGCTCATCGGGCCGGACCTCCCCGGCGCCGTCGCGGGCCACCACGTGGCAGGCCGCGGACTGACCGGAACGGATCTCGACCAGCTCGGGCACCTCGCCGTCGCACAGCCCGTCCTCGAACAGCGGGCAGCGCGGGTGGAACGAGCATCCGCTCGGCAGGTGAGCCAGGCTCGGGATCTCCAGGCTGCGCAGGGATTGCCGGCCCTTGGTCTTGGTCAGGTCCGGATCCGGCTCGGGGATCGCGTCGATCAGCGCCCGGGTGTACGGATGCGTCGGCGCGTTGATGATCTTCGGCGTCGGACCGAACTCGACGATCCGGCCGAGGTACATCACCGCGGTCTTGCCGTGCCAGCCGAAGTACTTCGCGATCGCGAGGTCGTGGGTGATGAACAGGAACCCGACGCCGAGGTCGTCGCGCAGCCGGCCGAGCATCGCCAGCACGCTGATCCGGATCGACACGTCGAGCATCGAGGTCGACTCGTCCGCGATGATCAGCTTCGGGTCCAGCGTCAGCGCCCGCGCGACCGCGACTCGCTGACGCTGTCCGCCGGACAGCTGGTGCGGGAACTTCGGCAGGTAGTTCTCCGGCGGGGTCAGGTCGACCTTGGTGAGCAGCTCCGCGGCCTTGTCGGCGGCCGCTTTGTTGCCCTTGACAACACCGTGCTTGAGCAGCGGCGCGGTGATCGTCTGCTGGATCGTGCGGGTCGGGTTCAGCGACGCGTACGGGTCCTGATGGACGTACTGCACGCTGCGGCGGAAGCTGCCGAAGTCGTGCCGGTTCATCGACCAGATGTCGTTGCCGGCGAACTCGACCTTCCCGTCGGTCGGCCGGGCCAGACCGGCCGCCATCCGGGCCGCGGTGGTCTTACCCGAGCCGCTCTCACCGACCAGGCAGAGCACCTCGCCCGGGTTGACCGACAGATCGATCTTGTCGACCGCGCGGATCGGACCGGCCTTGGTGTCGAACACCTGACTGACAGCGGCCAGCGTCATCAACGGCGTACTTCCGTCGACGCGGTCCTGCGGTGCCGTCTCCGTGGCGGTCATGAGGCAGTCCCCAAATCGTCCTGCACCCGTCGTTCGAGGTGCACGTCCTTCCAGTGGATGCAGGCGACGTCGTGGGCGTTGCCCGGCTCGTCGGTCACCGGGAGCAGGTCCGGTTCGGCCTGTCTGCACTCGTCGGTGGCGAACTTGCACCGCGGGTTGAAGGTGCAGCCCTTCGGCAGCGCGGCCAGGCTCGGCGGACCGCCCGGGATCGATTCCAGGTCGGGCAGATCGCCGACGATCGGCGGCACCGCCTTGATCAGGCCGAGCGTGTACGGGTGCCGCGGGCGATAGAACAGATCCCGTACGCCGCCGGTCTCGACCAGGCGTCCGGCGTACATGGTCGCGACCCGGTCGGCGAGCTCGGCGGCCAGCGACAGGTCGTGCGAGATGAAGATCATCGAGAAGCCGAGCCGCTCCCGCACCTCGTGCAGTACGTCGACGATCGATCGCTGGGTGAGGATGTCGAGCGCCGTGGTCGGCTCGTCCAGGATCAGGACCTCGGGCTCGAGCAGCAGGCTCATCGCGATCAGCACGCGCTGCCGCATACCGCCGGACAGCTCGTGCGGGTAGCAGTCCATCACCCGCTCCGGCTCGAGCCGCACCAGCCGGAGCAGCTCACCGGCGCGGTCCTCGATCTCTTGACGAGTCGCCTTGGTGTGCGCGCGCATCGTGTCGTGCATGTGCGCGCGGATCTTCAGCACCGGGTTGAATGCGTTCATCGCGCCCTGGAAGACCATCGCCGCGTCCCGCCAGCGGAACTCCCGCAGGTCGCGCCCGTCCAGACCGAGGATGTCGATCTCGGTGCCGTCCCCGCGGTTGAAGATCACCTTGCCGCTGGCGTGACCGAGCCTCGGCAGCAGCCGGAGCAGCCCGAGCCCCAATGTCGTCTTGCCGCAGCCGCTCTCCCCCACCAGGGCAAGGCTCTCGCCCGGGTAGAGGTCGAGGTCGACGCCGCGGACCGCCTGCACCGTCGCGCCGCCGCCGGTGCGGTACTCGACCTTGAAGTCGCGGACCGACAGCAGAGGCTTGCCCTCGCCGCCACGCGCCGCGCGGGTGGCTCCCGAAGTACTTGTCGTCACCATCGTCACCGGTCCCGGAGACGCGGGTTGAGGATCTCTTCGAGGGATCTCGTCATCATCACCAATCCGAGCAGCAGCAGGATGATCGCGACAATCGGGCTGAGGATCCAGGCCAGGCTGTTGTCGTTGAAGATCGCGCCGGCGATCCAGGCGCGGTTGAGCATGATGCCCCAGTTCGATCCGGTCAGCGGCGCCAGACCGAGCAGGTAGAGGCCGACCAACTGGTAGATCGCGTTCGTCACGCCGATCATGAAGTTCATCAGGATGAAGCTGGCCATGTTCGGCAGGATCTCGACGAACACCACGCGGGGCGTACCGAGATCCAGTAGTCGCGCGGCTTCGACGAACTCGCGTTCTTTCAGCGAGAACACCTGGGCCCGGACCGCCCGGGTCAGCACCGGCCAGGACAGCCCGCCGACCAGGAGCGCCAGCAGGACCGGCGAGTCGAGCTTGAAGAACGCGCCGAGGACCGCGAGCAGAACGATCTGCGGGACGGTCAGGAACACGTCGGCCAGGGTGACCACGACCGAGTCGACCCAACCGCCGAGGTATGCCGCCAGTGAGCCGAGCACGATGGCGATCGTGGTGGAGATCGCCGCGGCGACGAAGCCGACGAAGATCACCGTCCGGCCGCCGCTGATCATTTGGATCAGGACGTCCTTGCCCTCGTTGTCGGTGCCCAGTAGGTGCCCGGGCGTCCCCGCGGGGAGCAGGATCTCCTTGACGTTCGGCGCCACGTCCGGGGTGAAGAACGGCCCGATCGCACTGATCAGCACCAGCAGGGCTACCAGCACGAAGCCGATGAAGCCGGCCGGACTGCGCCGCAGCGACTTCAGGATGCCGGCGAAGCGGGAGACGCCGGTGGTTCCGATCGCGGTGACCGGGATCGTTGCTTCAGTCATCTCGTCACCCCTTGCCCTGGACGCGGATCCGCGGATCCAGCCGGCTGTAGAGAATGTCGGCGAGCAGGTTGGCGGCCACCACCGAGATCGTGATGACCAGGAAGATTCCCTGCAGCACGGCGTAGTCGCGGCCGTTGACCGCGTTGAAGAGGCTGAACCCGATGCCCTGATAGCCGAAGATCTTCTCCACGAAGATGGCCCCGCCGACCACGAATCCGAGCGAGACCGCGAGCTGGCTGAACAGCGGCAGGACGGCGTTGCGGCCGACGTACCCGTTCCTGATCCGCGAGTCGGACAGGCCGCGGGCCCGGGCGACGGTCACGTAGTCCTCACCGAGCGTCTCCACCGTCGACGACTTCATCACCAGCGCCCAGGAGCCGACCGTGGTCAGCGTGTAGGCGAGGATCGGCAGCGCCGCGTGGTAGAAGATGTCGTTCAGGAAGGCCAGGCTGAACGACGGATGCACGCCTGGTGTGTACGAACCGCGCGCCTCGGTCAGGTTGAACCATTGCAGTTTCACCCCGAGGAAGACGACGATCAGGATCGCCAGGATGTAGTTCGGGATCGCGTGCAGGAACGCGCCGATCGAGGTGAGCAGATGGTCGACCCAGGTCTCGCGGCGATAGGCCATGATCATGCCGGCCGCGATGCCGATGACGAACGCGAGCACGGTGGCCACGCCGACGGAGAACAGCGTCCACGGCAGGTAGGTCTTGATGACCGAGGCAACGGTCGTGCCCGGCGAGAGCGCCGAGTTGCCGAAGTCGCCTTTCAGCAGGTTCAGCATGTACGTCGCGTACTGCTGGATCAGCGGGGCGTTCGGGTCCAGGGAGAACAGGTTCTTCGCCTGCGCGGCGGCGGCCTCGTACGAGATACCGGTCTGCGCGATCTGGGTCTGGATGTAGGTGTCGACCGGGTTACCCGGCAGCAGCCGGACCAGGAAGAACGTACCGCTGGTGACGATGAAGACAGTCAAGACGGCCTTGAAAAGTCTTCGGACAAGCCAGGCGTTGAAGAACCGCCGAACGCCCGAGGGTCTCGGTTCGACAACCGGTCCTTCGATCAGCTCCGACGCGGGTGTCTCGACCGCACCGCTCACTGCTCACCTCCACGCGACTGCCAGGGAAAGTCGGTGGCGCAGACCACTCAACAGCACGACTTAGTAACGCTGTCTTGCAAGGATCTGCGCATAGTGACGACAGTGTGCGCAACCCCGGTCATCGAGTCAACGTCTTGAGGCAACGTTGAGACAACGTTGCGGTCAGTGACGCAACGGTACCCGGGCGTACTGGAATCGCCCGCCCCTGAAACAGAGACGGGCGATTCGCCGGAGGAATGTGACGCAGTTAGCGCGTGGCGCGGTTGACAGCCGAGACGACGGCCTTCAGCGAGGCTGTGAGAATGTTCGCGTCCCGCCCGACACCCCAGAAAACCTCGTCGCCGACCTCGCATTCGACGTACGCCGCGGCCAGCGCGTCACCGCCCGCGGAGAGCGCGTGCTCGTGGTAGTCCAGTACCCGTACGTCGTACTTCAGCGGCTTGAGCGCGTCCACGAAGGCCGACACCGGACCGTTGCCTTCGCCAACCAACTCGTGGGGCACGCCATTGGAATAGACCTGAACCCGGAGCTGGTCGCCCTGCCCCTCGCCGGACGTCGAGTTCACGCTCAGCAGCGACAGCTTGCCCGGTGCGAGGTACTCGGCCGCGAAGATGTCCCACATCTGCTGCGGGCCGACCTCGCCGCCCTCGTTGTCGGTGTGCTGCTGGATCACCCGGCTGAACTCGATCTGCAGCCGGCGCGGCAGGTCGAGCCGGTGCTCGGACTTCATCATGTACGCGACGCCGCCCTTGCCGGACTGCGAGTTGACCCGGATCACGGCCTCGTAGCTGCGGCCGACGTCCTTCGGGTCGATCGGCAGGTACGGCGCCTCCCAGGCGATGTCGCCGACCGGCTTGCCCTCGGCCGCGGCCTGCTTGTCCAGCGCCTCCAGACCCTTCTTGATCGCGTCCTGGTGCGAGCCGGAGAAAGCGGTGTAGACCAGGTCGCCGGAGTACGGCTGGCGCTCGGGAACGCGCATCTGCGTGCAGTACTCGACCGTACGGCGGATCTCGTCGATGTCGGAGAACTCGATCTGCGGGTCGATGCCCTGGCTGAACAGGTTCATCCCCAGCGTGACCAGGTCGACGTTGCCGGTGCGCTCGCCGTGCCCGAACAGGCAGCCCTCGACCCGGTCGGCGCCGGCCATCAGCGCGAGCTCGGTCGCGGCCACCGCCGTACCGCGGTCGTTGTGCGGGTGCAGGCTGATCGCGCTGTGCTCGCGCCTGGTCAGGTGCCGGCCGAACCACTCGATCTGGTCGGCGTACACGTTCGGGGTGCACATCTCGACGGTGGCCGGCAGGTTCAGGATGATCTCGCGGCCCTCGGCGGGCTGCCAGACGTCGCTGACCGCCTCGCACACCTCGAGCGCGAACTCCAGCTCGGTGCCGGTGAAGATCTCCGGGCTGTACTGGTACCCGAACTCGCAGTCGCCGAGCATCTCGTCGGCGTACTTCATCACGGTCTCGGTGCCGCGGACGGCGATGTTGCGGCACTCGGCCTTGTCGACGTTGAAGACGACCCGGCGGAACAGCGGCGCGGTCGCGTTGTACAGGTGGATCGTCGCCTTCGGCGAGCCTTGCAGCGACTGCACGGTCCGCTCGATCAGCTCTTCGCGCGCCTGGGTCAGCACCGAGATCGTCACGTCGTCCGGGATCGCGTCAGACTCAATCAGGCTGCGGACGAAGTCGAAGTCGTACTGGCTGGCGCTCGGGAAGCCGACCTCGATCTCCTTGTAGCCCATCTTCACCAGCAGGTCGAACATCCGCCGCTTGCGCGCCGGGGACATCGGCTCGACCAGGGCCTGGTTGCCGTCGCGGAGGTCGGTGGACAGCCAGCGCGGCGTGTGGTCGACGGACTTTGCCGGCCAGGTGCGGTCGGGCAGGTCGATCGGCGGGAACGCACGGTAGCGGTGGGTCGGCATACCGGACGGCTGCTGGACGGGCTTGGGCTGGTTCTTCGGTGCCACGGGGGTTCTCCTCGAGAAGCTGTCTACTGCGGGGTCGCTAGGACGACCGGCGAACGACAGAACTCCGCGGCGAGGGAACCGGCCTTAACAGGCCTCGCCGCGGCAGCGAAGGAGGAGAAGCTGGTGCCGCATGATGGCAACCACTCTATGCACAACTCCCCCGGCCCGTCGAACCGGGGGTCTCGACGGACGAGACACTCAGAGTGACGCCGTGCTCGCTGAGGATGTGCTGAAGATTGCTTCCGGCGTTCGTTCACCGGTCTTCCGGCGGTGCGAGGATGGCCCGATGACTGCGCGGGTGCTGGTGGTGGAGGACGCGGAGCCGATCCGGACCGCCGTCGGCATGGCGCTGACCGAAGCCGGCCACACCGTGCTCACCCGCCCGGACGGCGAGGGCCTCGAGCGGGACCTCGCCGAGTACCGGCCGGATCTGGTGCTGCTCGATGTGATGCTGCCCGGCCGGGACGGGTTCGAGCTGCTCACGGTCACGCGGGAGACGTCGAACGCCGGGGTGATCCTGCTGACCGCGCGCGACGCCGTCGGCGATCGGTTGCACGGGCTGCGCACCGGCGCGGACGACTATGTGGTGAAGCCGTTCGTCCTGGCCGAGCTGATCGCGCGGGTCGAGGCGGTCCTGCGGCGGATGGGGCGACTGCGAACGGTTCTCGAGGTCGGCGATCTCGAGGTGGATGTCGAGGCGCGATCGGTACGCCGGGGCGGGACGCCGATCGAGCTGACCGCGACCGAGTTCAAGCTGCTCACGTTCCTGGCCGGGCGCGACGGGAAGGTGGTCGGCAAGACGCAACTGCTGACCGCGGTGTGGGGGTACGACGACTATGCGGACAACCTGGTCGAGGTGTACGTGAGCGGGCTGCGGCGCAAGCTGGAGGCGCACGGCCCGCGGCTGCTGCATACCGTCCGCGGGTCCGGGTACGTGCTGCGGCCATGAGAGGACTGCGGACCGGGTCGCTGCGCGTTCGGGTGACGGCGACGGCGATCGCCGTACTGCTGGTCGTGCTGCCGATCACCGGGCTGACGGTGAAGGCCGTGTTCGACGCGCAGGCCGAGCGCAGCCTCGACTCGCTGCTCACCGGTCGCGCGCAGCTCGCTCAGCAACTCGCCCGGCAGAACGTTGCTCCAGGCAACTTGGTACGGCGGGTCGATGCCGACGGCGTGCGGGTCACGCTGATCCTGCGGAACGGGCGACAGCTGGGCGCCCCGCCGATCGACGCCGGCGGGACCGTGCGGCAGGTGAAGGCGACGCTGCAGGCCGGCCAGCAGACGAAGGGCGCGACGCTGATGCTGTCCGCGGACACCAGCCTGCTCGCCGACGCGAGCGCCCGACTTCGAAGGGTGCTGTTGATCTCCGGCGCGTTGGCGATCATCATCACCGCGCTGGCGCTGGTGATCGGGATGCGGTTCGCACTGGCGCCGCTCGATGCGATGACCGGTTTGGCGCGTTCGATTGCAGCCGGTCGGCGCGGCGGGCGGTTGCAGCCGGAGCGCGCGGACACGGAGCTCGGTCGTACGGCGGCCGCCTTCGACGAGATGCTCGATGCGCTCGAGGGCGCCGAGGGCGCTGCACGACGTTCGGAGGACCGGATGCGTGAGTTCGTCGCCGACGCAGCGCACGAACTGCGTACCCCGATCGCCGGTCTGCAGACGGCCGCGGAAACGCTGATCCAGTTGGGCCCGCGGGCGGCGGCGAACCAGCGCGGTCAGCTCGAACTCCTTCTGGTGCGGGAATCTCGCCGCGCCGGCACGCTGGTCTCCGACTTGCTCGAGCTGAGCCGGATCGATGCCGGCCTGCAACTGCACCTCACACAGGTCGACCTGCACCACCTCGCCGAGTCGCAGGCCGCTCGCCTCCGGCTGGTCGCGCCCGATCTGGAGGTCGAGGTCGACGGCTCGGCCATCGTCTCCGCCGACCCGGAGCGGTTGGCCCAGGTCCTCGCCAACCTCGTCGACAACGCCCGGCAGGCGGGCGCCCGGACGATCCGCCTCACCGTCGCCGCGTCCGGCGTACTGGTCGAGGACGACGGTCCCGGAGTACCGCCGGAAGCCCGCGAGCGGATCTTCGAGCGCCTCGTCCACGGCCCGCACAGCAAAGGCGCCGGCCTCGGCCTGGCCATCGCCCGCGGCGTGGCCCGGGCCCACGGCGGCGACCTGACCGTCGCCGACCGCCCCGACGGCAAACCAGGCGCCGCCTTCCACCTCCACCTCCCCACCAGCCCGCCCAACCCGGACGTCTGAGGGGTCAACCCCTCAGGTGGTCAGTTCGGCAGCCAGATTCTCGGAGGCCAACCGACCATCTCAGGGGTTGACCCCTCAGACGTCCGGGTTGGGCGGGCTGAGTGGGCGCAAGGGTCAGGCGCGGAGGAGCCCGTCGATGGTGGTGGTGTGGTTGGCGAGGATCTTGCCTGGGTCTTCGCCGAGGACGTGCTGCAGCATCGTGGCGTAGACGTCGCGGAAGTCTGTGCCGGCTTTGAGATCGCCATTGGAGAGGTCGGTCAGGCTGGGCTGGTTGCCGTAGAAGCCGCCGGCGACCTTCTCGCCGAGGACGAAGACCGGGCCGGCGGTGCCGTGGTCGGTGCCGTCGCTGCCGTTGGCCTGGACCCGGCGGCCGAATTCGGAGTACACCAGCACGACCGCGTTCTTCCCGCGATCCGTCTTCTGCAGCCGCTGGACGAACGGCGTCAGCGCACCGTCGAGTTCGGTCAGCAGTCGCTGCTGTGTGCCGCGCTCATCCGCGTGCGTGTCGAAGCCGCCGAGCGAAGCGGAGTACGCCCGCGTCGGCACGCCGGCCTCGATCAGGCCGGCGATCAGTTCGAGCTGCGCACCGAGCTGCGACGTACCGCCCGCGGATGCGCCCTTGGTGCGCTCCTCGTCGTCATCGTCCTCCTGGTCGTGCCCGCTCTTGACCGCCTTGCCCAGCACCTGCGTCGCGTTCTGCAGGTCCAGCACGGACTTGGCCGCCCGCGCCTGCCAGTGGCCCTCACCCGGGCTCGGCTTGCCCAATGCGGCGTACGCCGTACCTAATGCGCCGCCTGGCAAGGAGAGCCCGCGCAACGGGAGGGAGGCAGCGGCCGTGGTTTCGCCGGCCAGGAGTGGCGGCAGGGTCGGCTCGACGGAGACCGCACGCAGCGGGTCGCTGCCGGTGGCGTCGAGCCAGCGGCCGAGCCAGCCGGTCGGGATCGGCGACTTGGGCGATGCCGTCTGCCAGATCGCCATCGACCGGAAGTGGCTGCGATCCGGGTCCGGGTATCCGACGCCGCGTACGATCGCGAGCCGCTTGTCGTCCCACAGACCCTTGAGGCCCTTCATCCCCGGGTTCAACCCGAGGCCGTCGCCGAGGTCGAGCACCTCGTTCGGCTGGTAGGCCAGATCCGGACGCGCCTTCTGGTACGCCGGGTCCGCGGCCGGCACGACCGTGTTCAGCCCGTCGTTCCCGCCGTACAAGGTGATGACGACGAGGACCGACTGGTCGCTCGGCAACGGATCGTCGACGGCCGCGGCCATCAGGTCGGACCAGTTCACCTGGGTCGCCCCGGCCGCCAAGGCACCGGCTGCCGTGACGCCGCTGAGCGTCAGGAATCGCCTTCTCGTCAGGTTGTCCACAATTCCGCCCTATCCGCTCACGACGTACTCGGGTGCGCACGCCGCGACCGCGATCAGCTGCGCAGGATCCTTGACTCCGGCCAGTGCGGTCTTGGTCCGCTCGGACCAGCCGTCGACGCCGAGCAGGGCGGCGACGGCATTCGCGTCCTCGACTGCGGACAGGTCGGTCTTCTTCGCCAGCTGTTGCGCGAGTTGGAGCCGGGTGACACCGGCCGAGGTCGTCAGCCAGCTAGCTCCGGCCGGCCAACCGCCGACGCTGGGCGGGCGGTACGGCAACTGGCCCATACCGCGCAGGCCGGCGAGCAGCTTGGTCTGCTGCTTCTCCTCCAGCTTGCTCGGCCGGAGCTTCAGCGCCCGCATCAACCCGACCGCCCACTCCACCGGCTCCTTCACAAGACTCGACGCCGGATCCTTGAACGCCGCCTCGGCAAACATTGCCGTCAGCAACGACTTCACGTCACGGTTCACGCCGTACGCCGTCGTCAGGCGGGCGACTGTTGCGGCGTCGGGCGGCGTCGCCGACACCAGCCGGAACCACAGCCGCCCGATCACGAATCCGGCCGATGCGGGCTGGGCGAGCGCGAGCCGCGCGAACCCCTTCGCGTCGAAGTCGCCGGTCTTGCCGAGCACCGTCTTGCTGCCGGTGTCGAATCGCTTCCGCTGGAAGCTCGCGGCGTCCTTGCGCAACACCCAACCGGTCAGACAGCGGGCGCCTTGGGCGACGTCGGCCTCCAGGTAGTGACCGATGCCGAGCGTGAACAGCTCCATGAACTCGCGGGCCAGGTTCTCGTTCGGCGAACCCTTGCGGTTCTTCTGGCCGTCGAGCCAGCGGATCATTGCGGTGTCGACGATCATCGCCTGCGCCAGGTCGCCGAACCGGCCGAGGGCGAGGGTCCGCTGGGTCTGGTTCTGCGCCAGCATCCAGGCCGCGTTGCGGACCTTCTGGTTGCTGGTCGCGAAATGCCCGTGCCAGAACCAGGTCAGCCGCTCGGTCGCGGTCCGGCTGACCACCATCCGGTCGAGCCACCAGATCGTCAGCTTCCGCTCCTGCGCGGCCCGCTGCTTGTTGGCGGCCTTCTTCGCGTCCTTGTCCTGATCCTTCTTCTTCACGGTCTCGGGCGACTCCAGACCAGTCGGCGCCGGGAGCGCGGCGGCCGCCGCATCCTTCGCCGGACCCAGCAGTCGCCGTACGGTAGCCTCGACGCCGGCCTCCAGGTCACCCGGCGCCGGCCCGAACCCGAACCGGTCGTTCAGCCGCCGTACGACGGCCCGCTCGCTGATCTCGGTCATGTCCCCGATGGTTTCCAGTCCGCGGCCGCCGGACCAGGATCCCGGGGCTTTCTTCAGCCGATCCACAGGTCCTGAGTAGACACTGAGTAGACGCCGTCTATCGCGATGATGTAGACACTGTCTACGTGATCGCTCTCGGATTGCTGACCGCCTCCGCGGGCTGTCACGCGACGTGGAACCTGCTGCTGAAGAAGGGCGGTCTTGGCGGTCCTGCATTCGTGTGGATGTGTGGTCTGTTGACACTGCCGATCTCGCTCGTGCTGCTGGCTCGCGGGTCGGCTGCCTGGTGGGCCGGACTCGTGAGCATGGCGCTGCACACGACGTACGCGGTCACGCTGCAGAAGGCGTACGGCGCTGGGGCATTCTCGACTGTCTACTCCGTGAGTCGCGGCTGTGCGCCGGTATTGGTGGCGATCGCGAGTCTCGGCGGGCCGCACGTGTACGGCGGGGCGGCGCTGGTGCTGGTCGGCGTACTGCTGATGGAGCGGCCTCGGTCATCTCGTGGCGTCGTGCTTGGGTTGGCGGTCGCGGCGTGCACGGCGGCGTACACGTTGTGGGATGGGTACGCCGTCACGTCCCTGCATGTCGATCTGCTGATGTATCTCGCGGTGGCGAACGTGGCGCAGGTTGTTGCGCTGTCGCCGTTGGCTCGCCGGAGTGCACTAGCGAACTGGCGGAAGGCGCTGCCGGTTGCCGTCCTGATGCCGGCCAGCTACGGGCTGGTTCTGCTGGCGCTGTCGTTCGCGTCGGTTGGGGTGGTGGCCATCGGACGGACGTTGAACGTCGTGGTCGGCGCGGTGCTCGGTGCTGTTGTGCTTCGGGAGCGGCCGCGTGTCGGAGGGCTGGTCGTGATCGTTGCCGGCGTTCTGCTGGTCGGTGTTTGAGAGGAGTGGTGGTGAAGGACCTGGTGTGTTTGCACGCTGGTACGAGTGGGCCGTCGACGTGGGACCGCTTCGTGCCCGCGTTCGAGGAGCTGGGGTATCGGGTGCACTGCCCGACCTTGATGGGGCATGGGAGTGCGCCGCGACAACGTCCGTACCTGCTCGACGACTTCCGCGATCAGGTACTGCGTGAGTTCGGCGGGCCGATCACGCTGGTCGGCAACTCGCTCGGTGCGTTCGTGGCGAGCGCTGTCGCGGTCGCGCAGCCGGAACGCGTCGAGCGCTTGGTCCTCGAGGAGCTGCCCGTGCCGCCGCGCGATACGCGGGACAGCGGGCCGATGGTTCGGCCCGTGCCTGCTCTGGGATTGCTGGCGGCCGGCTGGTTGACGCGGCACCGGTGCGATCCGCTGCTGCTGCGCGATGTCATCAAGGACCTCCGCCGGCCGCAGCCATCGTGGTGGGCCGGGTTGCGCGCGGTCCAAGCACCGACATTGCTGCTCGCAGGCGGCCCGAAGAGTCATCTGGACCAGACCCGATTCGGCCTCGTCGCGGAGACGATGCCGTCGGCAACGGTCAGGACGATCGAGGCCGGCCACCGGATCCACAGCCGCGCGCCGGAGCCGTGGTTGTCCGCTGTCCGCGAATTCCTTGCCTTCAAGGGCGCTTGAATTTTTACGCTTGTCGTATGACGGAATCCCTCCTCGACCGGATCGGCACGCACGGGCTCGGTGTGCTGGTCACCATCAAGCGCGACGGACGGCCGCAGCTGTCCAACGTCACGTATGTGTTCGACGGCACCCGCGTGCGGGTGTCCCTGACCGACGGTCGTGCGAAGACCAAGAACCTGCGCCGCGACCCGCGCGCCAGCTTGTACGTCGACGGGCCGCGCGGGCGGACGTACGTCGTACTGGAAGGCAAGGCCGAGCTCAGCCCGGTCGCCGCCGATCCGCACGACGCCGTTGTCGAGGACCTCGTCGACTACTACCGGACCGCGACGGGCGAGCACCCGGACTGGGACGAGTACCGAGCGGTGATGGTCGAGGACAAGCGGCTGATGTTCTCGATGACGGTCGACCACGCGTACGGGATGCCTAAGCCGTAGCCTCGTCTACTTCGGGAGTCACTCGGGCCGCCCGGGCGGCCTCGCGGTAGCGGCGGGGAGCCATCCCGTTGACGCGTTTGAAGGCGTTGCTGAAGGCACTGTCGGACGTGTAGCCGAGCGAATGCGCGAGGGCGGACAGCGACTGATCGTCGTCGCGCAGCGCTCGCTCGGCGAGGCGCATGCGCCAGTTGAGCAGGTACGTGAGAGGCGGCACGCCGGCCACGGAGCGGAAACGCTCGGCGAACGTCGTACGCGACATCGCGGCGGCCCGGGCGAGCTCGTCGAGCTGCCACGCCCGGCCGGGCTCGTCGTGCATCAGACGCAGGGCCGGGGCGATGCGCTCGTCCGCGATCGCGCGCAGCCAACCGACCGGGAGGTCCTCGGCCTGCGCGAGGCAGGCACGCAGGGCCTCGAGGAAAAGCAGGTGCGCGACGTCGTCGGCGGCCAGGCTCGCACCGAGCTCGGCAGTCGTTGCCTCATGCAACAACCGGTTGAGCAGCCAGTGGAAGGTCGCCGACCGCTCGTCGGTGGCGCGGAGATGGATCACCGGCGGGAGGGCGCGCATCAGCAGTTCTTCGCCGGTGCGATTCAGGCTGACGTGGCCGCCGACACCGACCACCCGCGGACCCTCGCCGGTCAGGGCACCGCTGCCGAAGCGGGCGATCGGTCCGTCAGTGGCGCCGAACGCGGCGATCGCGTCCTCGACCGGTACGTCGTCGGAGTTGCCCTTCACGAACTCGTGCCGGCCGTCGAACAGCACGACATCCCCCGGCTCGAGCTCTCTGCGATCTGTGGCCAACTCGTCGTCGAAGTCGATCCAGCACGTCCCTTCGACCGCGGCGGTGAACTTGAGGCGGTTCGTCGCCGGGTAGCGCAGTGCCCACTCGCCCCTCGCCTCGAAGCCGCGCGAGACGTGGCAGTGCGCCTCGGTCAGCGCGAGGGTGTCGGTCAGCGGATCGGTCACAGCCGTACTATCGCGCAAGTTATCGGCACTCTCAAGCATTCTGCGTCCGGATATCGCGGCCTACCGTCGAAGCATGCAAACACCGATAGGTTCAGGATTCAGCGCGGCTTCCACGACGTACGACGTACTCGAAGACGTCGATCTGCACGGGAAGGTCGCGATCGTCACCGGCGGGTACTCCGGGCTGGGCAAGGAGACTGTCCGCGCCTTCCGGTCCGCGGGAGCCGACGTCATCGTGCCGGCTCGCGATGTGGCGCGGGCTTCCGCCGAGTTGGCGGATATCGACGGGGTTGTCGTCGAGGACCTGGATCTGCTCGATCCGGCGAGCATCGACGCGTTCGCGGACCGATTCCTGGCGTCGGGGCGGGCGCTACACATCCTGGTGAACAGCGCGGGGATCATGGCGAATCCGCTGACGCGTGACGCCCGTGGATACGAGTCGCAGTTCGCGACGAACCATCTCGGGCATTTCCAGCTCACGACGCGGTTGCTGCCGGCGTTGCGGCAGGCCGGTGGCGCGCGGGTGGTCGCGGTGTCGTCGCGCGGGCATCGCTACAGCGCGGTCGATTTCGACGACCCGAACTTCGAACATCGCGAGTATGCGCCGTACCCGGCGTACGGGCAGTCGAAGACCGCGAACATCCTCTTCGCCGTCGAACTGGACGAGCGGGAGCGGGCGCACGGGATCCGCGCGTTCGCCGTCCATCCGGGCAGCATCATCACGCATCTGGCCCGGTACTCGAACCGAGAGACGTTACGGGAGGGCGGGTTCCTGGACGAGAACTACGAGCCGATCATCGATCCGGCCCGTGGGCTGAAGACGGCCGAGCAGGGCGCGGCGACGCAGGTGTGGTGCGCGGTCAGCCCGCAGCTCGACGGGTACGGCGGGGTGTACTGCGAGGACGTCGATATCGCGACGATGCACGCGTCCGACGTACCGGATTCCGAAGTGCTTGCGGTGACGCCGGGCGCGTTCGGCGTACTGCCGTATGCGATCGATCCGGAGAACGCGCGGCGGCTGTGGAAGCTCAGCGAGGAACTTCTCGACCGCGGATAAACCAGTCGCGGTAAACCGGTCGCTCGGTGGACGCTGTGCCTGTGGAGATCTCGAAACTGCTACCCGACGACGAAGCCGGGTGCGCCGAAGCCGTTGCGCTGAAGAACTCAGCCGCCAAGCTCGACTGTCCGGAGATGCTGCAGCCGACCGCGCGCAGCTATGCGAACATGCTGCGCTACGGGTGGGACATGGAGCCCGAGTACGCCTACCTGGCGCGCGACGCCGACGGGAACGCCATCGGACTGCTGGGCATGGGCGTCAACCTCTACGACAACACGAACCAGGTCTGGATCGACGTCGACGTCCATCCGGATCATCGGGGCCGTGGTGTCGGGTCGGCACTGTTCGAGTACGGCGAGAGCCTGACCCGCGAGCTGGGCCGGGACACGATCGGCTACGGCTGCGTGGACCTGCCGAAGGCGGACGCGTTCGCCCGGCGGCACGGGTTCGTCCAGAAGGCCGTCGAGGTGAACCGTCGGCAGGACCTGACGGGGCTGGACTACGGGGTGGTCCAGCGGCTGTACGACGACGCGCTCGCCGCGTCCACGTCGTACGAACTGACGAAGCTGACCGGGCCGCTGCCGGAGGAGTTGCTGGAGGACATGGTCACGCTGACCGCCTCCATCAATGACGCGCCGAAGGACGACCTCGACATGGAGGACGACGTCTACAGCCCCGCGCGACTGCGGGCGTACGAAGAGGCGCAGTCCAAGAGCGACCACACCGTCTACCGCGTGATCGCCCGCGAGAAGTCCACCGGTGCTTTGGCCGGCCACACGGTCATCTCGGTCGAGCGCGAACGTCCCCACATCGGCGAACAGCACGACACCGCGGTCGACCGAGCCCACCGAGGCCACCGCCTGGGCGCGCTGGTGAAGTCCGCCATGCTCCTGTGGCTCCGCGAGACCGAACCGGGCCTGACCCAGGTCGACACCTGGAACGCCGAATCCAACGACCACATGATCAGCATCAACGAACAACTCAACTACAAGATCGTGGCGCGCATCCTCGCGTACCAGAAGAAGATCTGAAACAGCCAGGGGGCGCCGCAACCAGCGACGCCCCCGGGCTTCTACTGCTGAAAGCTCACTCGCCCACGAGCTGGTTCCAGTGGCCGGTGATCGAGAAGATGCCGGTGCCCGGGATGGTACCGCCGGTGACCCGGCCGTAGGACGTGACCGCGGTCTTCGAGCCGTTGAACTTGCTCGTCGCGTACTGGTACGCCGAGTCGGTGTCGTTGTCGAAACCGGTTACCAGCGTGCCGCCCTTGGTACCGCACTCCCTGGCGGCCAGCGATTCGTACGCCGCGAAGCCGGTGCTCCGGACCAGCTTCAGGATCGGCTTGGTCGAGGCCGCGGCCGGGATCCGGACCGTCCAGAGCGCGCCCGCCTTGGTGGTCATCAGCAGCGTGTCGTAGGTCGGGGTCTCGGAGACCACGGTCATCGCCTTGAAGCCCTTGAAGCCGGCGAAGTGGCCGAGCGCCCGGAAGGTGGCACCCGACGCCGCGTAGCGGTAGAGGCTGCCGTTGGTGCTCAGCCCGTACAGGTACGAGCGGTTCGGCGCGGTGATCGCGTAGTTCGACGTCACGAGCTGGGTGAAGCTGGTCCAGCCGGAGCCGATCCGTGCGTACGTCGGCCGCGCGTTGTCGGTGTCGAAGTAGGTGACACCGCGGTACAGCGTGCCGCCCTGCACGAACAGGCTGTGGTAGTAGAAGTGCGCGTCGGTCTGCACGCCGTACCACGTCGTGTTGAGACGGGTGCCGACGAACTTGAACTCGCCGAAGAACTCACCGCGCGGGGGCTTGGCCGGCGTGACCAGGACGTCGTTGATCCCCGGCGTCGGGGTGTTGAAGCCGACATCCTGCAGGCATCCCCCGGAGGCGAGCTTGGTGTTCGGCGTGGTCTTCACGTCGCCCTTGGCCAGGTGGGCGATCGCGGGCGTCGGGTTGGACCGAACGGCGGCGGCGGCCGGAACGGCAGCAGCCGTGGCGGCGAGCATACCGACCCCGGCCAGGGCGAGCGCGAAGCGCTGCAGTTTCATTCTGGGAGTCCCCCTCAGGACATGAATGACCTCGATGGGCCTCGAGATCGTGCGCGAGCATAGCCTGCGCGGGGACTGAACGCGCCGCGATTGCAGCTTGTTGCAACAGTTCCAGGCTAGACCGCCTGGACCACTGTGACCTTCATCTCGTTCTAGGCCAGGCCGAACAACCCGGCGACCTGCTCGAAGAGCTCAGGGCCCGTTCCGGGTCGCTCGTCCGCCCGGCGATCGACCACAGCGTCCCCCGCTGTAGACGTGGGCGAGGTCGGTCACGCCGGCTGGGCGATTGTCACGTGCATTTTGTTGGAGAGGGTGAAGCCGAGTTTGTTGTAGAGCGCGATGGCGTTGGCGTTGGAGGCGCCCGTGTGGAGGAACGGAGTGCGGCCCGAGGCGGTGATCTGGGCGGCGACTGCGCGGATGAGGCGGGTGGCGAGGCCTCGCCCCTGGTAGGACGGGTGCGTGCAGACAGCGCTGATCTCGGTGTGGTGCGGGAGGGCGAAGCGGGTGCCGGCCATTGCGATCAGTTCGCCGTTCCGGCGGATGCCCAGGTAGGTGCCCAGCTCGATCGTGCGGCTGCGGAAGGGGCCGGGGTCGGTGAGGGCGACGAGCGCGAGCATGTCGGGTACGTCGTCCACGCCGAGCAGCACCGTCTCCGGGTCCTCGGCCGGAAGCGAGGCGGGGGCAACGAACTGGACCAGAGGGATCTCCAGGTCCACCTTCAAAACGTCAGGGACGGGCACGCTCGGGCGCATCAGCGCGCCCGTCGTGCCAGGGCCGAGCAGCACGGCCGCGTCGGCCCAGTCCTGCTCGGTGGGCTCGTCGGGCAGCGCAAGGAACGGCGCAACGGCCGAGGGATAGCGGCGAGCGTTGCCGCGGACCTCGGCGAGGTGCGCGTGCGGGCCGGTGAGGGCGGCGTACACAGGGTTCTGGAAGCTCATCAGAATCCCAGTTTGCGCAGGTTCTTCGCGTCTGTCTGCCAGTTTTTGGCGATCTTGACGTGCAGGTCGAGGTACACCGGCGTACCGAGGAGGGACTCGATCTGCTTGCGCGCCGCCGCGCCGACCTCGCGCAGGCGAGCACCCTTGTGGCCGATCACGATGCCCTTCTGGCTCTCCCGCTCGAGGAAGATATTCGCGTAGATGTCGAGCAGCGGCTTGTCCTCGGGACGGTCCTCGCGCAGGTTCATCTCGTCGATGGTGACCGCGATCGAGTGCGGCAGCTCGTCCCGCACACCTTCCAGCGCGGCCTCGCGGATCAGCTCGGCGACGAGCGTCTCCTCGGGTTCGTCGGTGATGTCGCCGTCCGGGTAGAGCGGGAAACCGGCCGGCAGCAGCTTCACCAACTCGTCTGCGACCACGTCGACCTGGTAACCGGACGTCGCGGAGACCGGGATCACGGACGCCCACTCGATCCCGGCCGACTCCCCCAGCTTGGCGATCTCGGCCAGGTGCTCGACCATCCGATCCGGCTCGACGAGGTCCGCCTTGGTCGCCAGGGCGACCTTCGGCGTCTTCGCGACCTTCGCCGCCTCGCTCACCAGGAACCGGTCCCCGGGACCGATCTTGTCGCTGGCCGGCAGGCAGATCGCGATCACGTCAACCTCGGCCCAGGTGGTCTTCACCAGGTCGTTCAGCCGCTCGCCGAGCAGCGTGCGCGGCTTGTGCAGCCCGGGGGTGTCGACCAGGATGAGCTGGGCGTCCGGCCGGTGCACGATCCCGCGGACCGCGTGCCGCGTGGTCTGCGGCTTCGACGAGGTGATGACGATCTTCTGGCCCACCAACGCGTTGGTGAGGGTGGACTTGCCGGCGTTGGGCCGACCCACGAAGCAGGCGAACCCTGCCTTGAAGTTCTCAGGTGTGGACGACATCGCGGGCCTCTCCGGTGCCATTGGCATGTACTACGGGAACGTTGGCGCCGGCGAAGTGCCGCACGACCCCGACGTCGACGGAATCGGCGTCGGTGACGACTGCGGCGGCTTCCAGACCCTTCACCCCGGACGCGAGCGCCATCGCCACGGCCAGCTGCAGCGCGGTCAGCTCCACAGTGTCGAGCGCGACCGTGCACGCGGCGTACGTGCGCCCGTCGGAGTCGCGCACGGCGGCCCCTTCGGCGGCCCGTGTCCGGGCCCGGGCAGCACGCGCGAGCGTGACAAGTTTGGCGTCCTCCGCCGAAAGGTCTGACAACTGCACTCCTAAGCGTGCTGGTGGTTCTGGTCCTGGGGCGCGGGGGTGGTCTCCTCGCGTCGTACCAGAACCGTACCTACCTGGTTGCGGCGGCCGGACGGCCGCTCCGCCGTCAGCGACAGGCCCTCGATCGCGACCTCGGCGCCGGGGATCGGCACCTTGCCGAGCAGCTTGGCCATCAGACCGCCGACCGTGTCCACGTCGTCGTCGTCCAGCGGTACGCCGAACAGCTCGCCCAGCTCGTCGATCGGCAACCGGCTCGACACCCGGTACGAGCCGTCGGACAGCTCTTGCACCGAGTCGGGATCCTCGTCGTACTCGTCGGTGATCTCGCCGACGATCTCCTCGAGGATGTCCTCGATCGCCACCAGGCCCGCCGTACCGCCGTATTCGTCGACGACGATCGCCAGGTGCATCCGGGCCGCCTGCATCTCGCGGAGCAGCTCGTCGACCGGCTTGGAGTCCGGGACGTACATGCACGGCCGCATGACCGACTCGACCCGCTCGGTCGACTCGGCCTGCGCATTGTCGTAGACGCGGCGCATCACGTCCTTGAGGTAGACGACGCCGAGGATGTCGTCGAGCGACTCGCCGATCACCGGGATCCGCGAGTAGCCCGAGCGCAGCGCCAGCGACGTGAGCTGGCGGAGCTTCTTGTGCCGCTCGATGTAGACCATGTCGGTCCGCGGCACCATCACCTCGCGGACGATCGTGTCGCCGAGCTCGAAGACCGAGTGGATCATCTGCCGCTCGCCGGACTCGATCACCGCGGACTTCTCCGCGTAGTCGACCAGCGCGCGCAGCTCGGCCTCGGTCGCGAACGGCCCCTCGGCGAACCCCTTACCCGGGGTCAGGGCGTTACCGATCAGGATCAGGAACTTCGGCAGCGGACCGAGGATCTTGGTCAGCGCCATCACCGGACCGGCCGAGATGATCGCGAACCGGTCCGAGTGCTGCCGGCCCAGCGTCCGCGGCGCGACCCCGATGATCACGTACGACACCAGCACCATCACCACGGCGGTGATCAGGATGTGCTCCCAGGTCACCGACAGGACTTCGGACAGCGCCTGGGTGACGAGCACGATCGCGGTGATCTCGCAGATCAGCCGCAGCAGGAGCAGCGAGTTCAGGTACCGCGGGGCGTCGGACAGCAGGTCCCGCAGCCGGACGGCCCGTAGATTGCCGAGCTCGACCTGCTCGTTCGCGCGCACCTTCGAGTACGACGACAGCGCTGCCTCGGCGCCGGCGAACAGACCGGCGAGCAGGACGAGCACCGCAGCCACAACCAGGAGAACGAGGTCGTGGGAGGTCACCGCAACGTCACTCCTGCCTCAGACACTCTCGAGCCGGTTCCCAGGTGCCCGCCATGCTTCCAGCAGGCGGCCCTGGACGTCCCACATCTCCGCTTTCTCGGCGGGTTCCGCGTGGTCGTACCCGAGCAGGTGCAGGATGCCGTGCACCGTCAGCAGCTCCAGCTCGGCCCACGTGCCGTGACCGGCCTTCGCGCCCTGCGCGGCCGCGACGGTCGGGCAGAGCGCGATATCGCCGAGATGACCGAGCGGCAGGTCGCCGTCGTCATCGTCGGACGGACCGGGCCGCAGCTCGTCCATCGGCCACGACATCACGTCGGTCGGACCCGGCAGGTCCAGGAACTCGACGTGATACCGCGCCATGGTGTCCTCGTCGACCAGCTTGATCGACAGCTCACACTCCGGGTGCAGTCGCAGGGACGACATCACGAACCTGCTGAGCCGCATCAGTCCGTGGGCGTCGATCTCCACCCCGGACTCGTTGTTGACCTCGACGTTCATCGGTGGTTGTCAGCACTACCTTCATAGTTTTCGTACGCCGAGACGATCCGGCCGACCAGCTTGTGCCGGACCACGTCGTGCGAGGTCAGCCGGCAGAAGGTCAGGTCCTGCACACCCTCGAGGATGTCCTGGACGACGCGCAGCCCCGAGCTCGTCCCGGTCGGCAGGTCGACCTGGGTGAGATCGCCGGTGACGACCATCTTCGAGCCGAACCCGAGCCGGGTGAGGAACATCTTCATCTGCTCCGGCGAGGTGTTCTGCGCCTCGTCGAGGATGATGAAGGCGTCGTTCAGCGTCCGGCCGCGCATGTAGGCCAGCGGCGCGATCTCGATCGTGCCGGCCGTCATCAGCCGCGGGATCGACTCCGGGTCGAGCATGTCGTGCAGGGCGTCGTACAGCGGGCGCAGGTACGGGTCGATCTTCTCCGACAGGGTGCCGGGGAGGAACCCGAGCCGCTCGCCGGCCTCGACGGCCGGCCGGGTCAGGATGATCCGGTTGACCTCCTTGGCCTGCAGCGCCTGGACCGCCTTGGCGACCGCCAGGTAGGTCTTACCGGTACCGGCCGGGCCGATGCCGAAGACGATCGTGTTCTTGTCGATCGCGTCGACGTACCGCTTCTGGTTCAGTGTCTTCGGGCGGATCGTGCGGCCGCGGCTGGACAGGATGTTCTGCGTCAGCACGTCGGCCGGGCTCTCGGCCGTGGCCTGCTTGATCATCGCGATGCTGCGCTCGACCGAGTCGGCGGTCAGCCCGTGCCCGGTCCGGATCACCGCGATCAGCTCGTCGATCAGCCGCTCGGCCAGGGCCAGTTCGGCCGGCTCGCCGTTGAGCGTGATCTCGTTGCCGCGGACCATGATGTCGGCGGCGAACTCCTTCTCGACGATGCGGAGGAACTCGTCCCGGGCTCCGAGCAGGGCCACCATGTCGATGCTGTTCGGCACGACGATCTTGTGCGACGCCTGCGCGCTGGCGGCTGCGCCTTGAACGGTCCCGTTCGCGCGCGCCTCCGGTTCGATACTGCGTGGCCTGGACAGGCTCTTCCTCCTGAGTCGAGTGTTGCTGAGGTTGTCCATGCTAGCCGCCCCGTCCGACACCCTCACTCGAAATTCCCCGGGACACGCTCCCAGCGGGCCTCTCGGGCGCTGTCTGCTGCGTCCTCGCCCGGCCTGGTGCGGCGTTCGGGGCGAGAATCCCGCTCAGCCGGGCGACCTCGTCCGCCTCCGGACCGGGCGTGATCACCCCGTGCTCGAGCGCGAGCCGCCGGTTGCGTTCGAGGGACCACTCCCGGCTCGGGTGCAGGCTGACGGTCACACCGGCCTCGGACGGGCGAAGCATCGGGCCGAGGTCGGCCTGCAGCGCATTCTCCAGCGAAGATCCCCGGTTGAGCTCGTAGGAACGCAACATCCGGTACGTCGCCTCGACCGCCGCGCGCGTGGACCCGGAGGTCGCCGGCGGGGTGTCGAACTCGTCGGAGTGGGTGTTCCTGCCGTCGTCCACTCCCACCGCGTGGGCCGGCGTGAACACGTGCAGCGAGACCAGCGGGGCGGTCGGATCACCGTCGTACACCGAGTCCTCGCGCCAGGCGTGCGCTCCGGAGTAGCTGTCCTGCAGGGCATGCGCGGCCGCACCGAGATGTCCGAACTCGAGGGCCGGCGACGCGTGCGCGGCCGCCAGCTGCTCGAAGACGTACGCCGTGTTCGTGTCCAGGTTGTCCCAGCCCTTGCGGAACGGGTCGGCCATGAAGTGCTCGCGCTGCGCGTCCGGGTTCGCGTACGCCGAGTGCGTCGTGGGACCGAGGCCGACGTACGGGAAGGACTTGCCGAGTCCGCCGAAGTTCGTGATCACGCCGGCGCCGAACGGGCGGTCCTGATAGGCCTGGGCCTTGTCGAGCGCGGCGGCGTACTCGTCCTGCCGCAGACCGTTGATCGTCGCGTCCCGCTCCGCGAGGTGCTGGTACAGCCGCGTGACCGCGGCGTACGTGATGTCGTGATGGCCCGACCACCGGCCGTCACCGCGCTGCTTCATCTCTTCAGGTTCCCACCAGATCAGGCCAACCTGTTGTCAACCTGGGACAGGGTCTTGGCGTCGTCTTTTCGTGGCTCAACCGGCCGTGGTGTACGAAGAGTGCGTGACACATGAGTCCTCGTGGGATGCCGACGAGGCGCTGACGGCTGTCTACACCGCCCATTACACCTCGCTCGTCCGCCTCGGCTCCCTGCTGCTGCGCGACACCGGCAGTGCGGAGGAGATCGTGCAGGACGCGTTCGTCGCGATGCACGGTCGCTGGCACCGGCTCCGCGACCCGCACAAGGCGCTCGCCTACCTGCGGACCGCGGTGGTGAACCGCTGCCGGTCCCGCCAGCGCCACCTGGTGGTGGTCGACAAGCACACCCCGAAGTCGCTCCCCGACGAGCCCAGCGCGGAGCAGGCGGTACTGCGGACCGCCGAGACCGACCGCGTCATCGAGGCGATGCGGACCCTGCCGGAGAAGCAGCGCACGGTGATGGTGCTCCGGTACTACGGCGACCTGTCGGAGGCCGAGATCGCCGACACGATGGGCATCAGCCGGGGCTCCGTGAAGAGCCACGCCGCGCGGGCGACCAAGTCGCTACGCCAGCTCCTGGAGCAGAACGCATGAACGACCAGAACCCGAACGAGCAGTTCGACGAGCTGATGCGCCGGGCCCTGCGGGACGAGGCGCACCGGATCGAGCCGGCCGACGCGCTGCCGGAGATCCGCGCCCGCGCGCACGCCCAGCGCCGGCCGGTCGCCCGACGCCCCTGGCTCCTGACCGCCGGCGTGGCCGCCCTCGGCACCGCCGCGGCCATCGGTGCGTTCACGGTGTTCAACGGGAACGACAACACCGCGAACGACGGCGACGCGGTGGCCGGTCCGGGTACGACGACCAGTGCGACCGGCGTACTCCCGAGTCAGACCCCGTCCGTCGTCTCCCCAACACCGTCACCGGTCCCCACCGCGGCCACCCAGCCGCCGGCCACGTCGCCATCGTCAGCGGTGAAGACGGCCGGCCCGACAGACCGCGGGGTCCCCGAGCAATCGGTCAGTAGCGCGGTTGTCCCGGTCTACTGGCTCGGTCAGCAGGTCGGCGTACCGAAGAAGTCCGCCGCGAAGCTGTACCGCACCTGGGCGAAGGTCAGCGGTCACCCGGCCGAAGAAGCGGTCCGCATCATGACCACCAAGCAGCCGGAGGACCCGGACTACTACTCGGTCTGGCGCGGTGCCGCGGTGAATCGGGTCACCCGTTCGGACGACGTCGTCACGGTCGACTTCAAGCAGCTCCCGAAGACCGACCTCGATCCCGATCTCGCGCGGGTCGCCACCCAGCAGCTGATCTACACCGTGCAGGGCGCGCTCCAGGACGACACCACCTCGATCCAGGTCACCCAAGCCGGCCGCGCGGTCCAGAAGCTCTTCGGGCAGGTCGACACCAGCACTCCGCTCGGCCGCGCGCAGGCCGCGGATGTGCAGGCGCTGGTCTGGATCACCTCGCCCAGCCAGGGTGCGGTGACCGGCAGCAAAGTCACCGTCGAAGGCACCGCGAGCGCCTTCGAGGCGACCGTCAACTATCAGCTGACGAACCTGAAGACCCGCGAGACGAAGAAGAGCTTCACCAACACGATGGAGGGTCAGAAGTTCTCACCGTTCGCGTTCTCGGTCTTGCTGACACCGGGGCAGTGGCAGATCGAGGCTTATCTGATCTCCGACGCCGACGGCAGCGTCACCAACACCGACTCGAAGACGATCCTGGTCAAGTAGCCGGCAGCACGATCGTGAACCCGGCGCCGCCCTCCGGCGCCGGCCCCGCGGTGAGCGTGCCGCCGAGCCTGGTGACCAGTCCCTGAGCCAGCGCGAGCCCGATCCCCGATCCGACCGGCCGTCGGTCGCGGTACTTCTGGTTGAGTACGCCGGGCTGGAAGGCGACCGCGTAGTCCTCCGGCGCCAGGCCCGGACCGCCGTCGCGCACCTGGATCCTGACGTGTCCCGGCGTGTTATCCAGCGACATCGTCAGCTGCGCACCCGGCGGGGTAACGCGGAGAGCGTTCTCGGCCAGACCGTCCAGGACCTGCCGGATCCGTCGCGGGTCGGTGGTCGCGACGGCCGGCACCGGCGGCAGGTCGAGGTGGAACCGGACGCCTTGCCGCTCGCAACGCGCCCGCCAGACCTCGGCGCAAGCGACGAGCGTCTCGCGCAGGTCCACCTGGGCGAGGTCGAGCCGGAACTGATCCGCACCGATCCGCGCGAGGTCCAGCAGGTCACTGACCAGCCGTTCGAGCCGCAGCGACTCCTGCTGGATCACCTGACCGGCATGCCGCGGATCGGTCGCGACCCCGTCGGCGAGCGACTCGGCGAACCCGTGAACCGCGGTCAGCGGAGTACGCAGCTCGTGCGAGACCGAGAGCAGGAACTCGCGCTGCCGCGCCTCGCTGTGCTGCAGCGCGATCGAGAGTTCGTTGACCGCGGCCGCGACCTCGGCGACCTCGATCGGACCTTCGACCGGTGCCCGGAGATCACGCCGGCCCTGACGCATCGCGGCCGCGACGTCCGCCGTACGGCGCAGTGGCCGCCCGAGGAGCCGCCCGAGCAGGGCACCGGCGAGGCCGGCGACCAGCAGACCGGCGCCGAGCGCGAACAGGATGTTGCGGATCAGGATCCGCTGGGTGTCGGCGGCCAGCCGGACCGGTTCGACCAGGGCGAACCCCGAGCTGTCGCCGAGACCGCGAGCTTCGACCAGGTAGTCGGTGCCGCCGACGGGTACCTCGGTGGAGATCCGCTGCGTACTGCCGATGCCGTCGAGGCCGGCCGTGATCGCTGCCTGGGTGGAGTTTCCGTCGGTCGACTGGACGCCGCGTCGCGGCAGGAGCAGTACGACGACGATGCCCTGGCCGCGGACGACCTGCGCGACCCTCCCGAGCCCGGCCGCACGCGAACTCAGACCACGCTGATCCACCTGGCCGGCGATCACGTCGGCCTGCGCAGCCAGCGACTGCTGCAACACGTTTTGGGCGGACCGCCTGGCGAGCCCTGCCATCACCAGACCCGCCACCAGCACAGCGATCCCGGCGACCGCCACACAGGTCAGCACGATCCGGGTGGCCAGTGAGCCGCGGCCGGCCTCGTCCGGGGTCCGGACCTCGACGGCCATCAGTCGCGGTCGGCCGCGTAGCCGACGCCGCGCACGGTACGGATCGGACTGGCCGCGCCGAGCTTCGCACGCAGCTGAGCGATGTGTACGTCGACGGTCCGGGTGCCTGCGGCGGACTGGTATCCCCAGACCGAACTGAGCAGCTCGTCGCGTTCGAACACGCGGCCCGGGCGCCGGAACAGCTGCGCCAACAGGTCGAACTCGGTCGAGGTCAAGCTCACCTCGGCCTCACCCGCCCAGGCCCGGCGGCGGCCGATATCGACCCGCACCAGACCCACCGAGAGCACCTCGCCTGCCGCCGGAGCACCGCCTCCCGGAACGCCGCCAGCCGTACGCCGGAGGACGGTCCGGACGCGGGCGGCCAGCTCCCGCGGGCTGAACGGCTTCGTGATGTAGTCGTCCGCGCCCAGCTCCAGCCCGAGCAGACGATCGACCTCGTCGTCCCGGGCGGTGACGAACAGGACCGGTGTCCAGTCCCCCGCCGCCCGCATCGTCCGGCAGACGTCCGCGCCGTCGCGGCCCGGCAGACCGATGTCGAGGACCACCGCGACCGGGTGCAGCCGCCGCCACGCCGCGAGAGCCGCCTCGCCGTCGGACTCGGTCCGGACGTCGAAGCCGTCCCGGCGCAGGTACAGTTCGATCACCTCGGCGATCGCCGCCTCGTCCTCCACCACCAGAACCAGCCCGCGGCCGGCGTCGGCCATCCTCTGCTCCTGGAGACTCTCGGTCAGGGTGCGTCGTCCCTGGCCAGTTCGCGATCGATCGCGTCCAGGGTAGACCCGATCTGATCCAGCTCCTGCTCCGGCGACCCCACCTGTTGGGTCGCCGGAGCAGGACCGGTGCCCTGCCCACCGGGCTGGTTGCCGGAGCTGCCGCAGGCCGACAGTCCGAGGCCGAGACACGCCGTACCGAGCAGCACGGCCAGCGCCTTACGCATCACTTGACCGCCTGGCAGTGCGCGGTCTTGAACGACTCGAGCTTGGTCTTCACCGTGCCGAGCTGCTTCAGTCGCTCCGAGCGGCGCTCGGCCCGCTTCTCGAGTTGCGCCGCCACCTTGTCGTGGCCGTTCGCCTTCTGCTTGGCGGCGCGCGCCTTGAGCCACGCGACCGAACCCTTCACGTCGGCGCCGCCGCTTATCCGCTGGGCCAGCTTGTCGCGCCGCGCGATCATCTTCGGAAGCCGCTCGGCACACAGTTTCTGCGACTCCTCCGGGCTCAGCGTGACCGGCTTGTACGACGTACTCGCCGAAGGCGTCGGAGTCGGGGTCGGATCGGCCGCCGCGATCGTCGTACTCGCGACGAGTCCGCCGACCAGGACGACGGCCGACGTACCGGCCGCGATGGCGCCGCGCACAGACCTGCGCATGGGGTGCTCCTCGTTGTCGTTCGTGCTCGCTCGTGCTGACGAGAACGACTCTGCCCGGCGGGCGTTCGAGGAGGTTCGGGACTGTGTTCGGGGTTTGTAAGAGTTCTCAGTCCGCGCGGTCGACCGTGGCGGACAGGAGGCCGGGGAAGGACCGGTCGAACTCCTCGCGGCGGAGGCGGTTGAGGCGGCGGGCGCCCTCGTCGCGTTGTTCGATCAGGCCGGCGGACCGCAGTACGGCGAAGTGGTGGCTGGCGGTCGCCTTCTTGACCGGGAGGTCGAAGGTGCCGCAGGCGCGGGTCCAGTCGTCGTGGCTGGCGAGGTCGCGCAGGATCGAGCGCCGGACCGGGTCCGCGAGCGCGTCCAGGGCCGTCTGCAGCGGCACCTCGGCCGGGTCCACGTGGCTGAGGGTGCGGGCGCGGGCTGACTCGACGACCATAGTGTTCGATCCTTGTCGTACAGTTATGTTCGGTTCCTATCTAACAGTCTAGCGAGGGGTTCACGATGATCGAGCTGGTCGACTACGGATTCGGGCCCGGGGCGCGGTTGCGGGCGGACGAAGCGCGGTTGCCGGGACGGGAGGGTGCGCTGGCGGCGCTGGAGACGTTCTACTACGCGCTCAACGGGAAGGACCTGGAGACGCTGGTCGCCGGCTGGGCGGACGATCCGTTGGTGCAGTTGAACAACCCGATCGGCGGGATCTTGCGGTCGCGGGAGGCCGTGCGGTCGCTGTACGAGCGGGTGTTCGCGGGGTCGCTGGATGTGCAGGTGACGTTCGGCGACGCGGCGACGTACTGGATGGACGGCTCGGTGGTGTTTGCGGGGCGGGAGGTTGGGACGTACCAGCATCCGGCGTTGGGTGAGCAGCCGTTGCGGATCCGGACGACGCGCATCTTCGCGTACGACGGGGCGTGGCAGCAGGTCCACCACCACGGGAGCATCGACGATGCCGAGGTGTTGGCCGCCTACCAGCAGGCGGTCCGAGGCTAGTGCCGCTCCAAGAAGCGTTCGGGTCGCTGGCTCGTGGGCAGCTCGACAGGAGTGTTTGGTGATCGGGTCTGGGTTCAGGCGTGCACGGGCGGCGGCTGGTCGGCAGTGGAGGTATACGTCCTGTCGAGCTTGCAGATAAAGCCGGTCTGTAAGCGTCAGATCCAGCGGGAGCGGGCGAGGAGGGCGGCTGCGGCCGCGACGCCGGCGGTTGAGGTTCGCAATACGGTGTCGCCGAGGCGGACCGGTTCGACGTCGAAGGCCTTCAGCTCGGTGGGTGCGATGCCGCCTTCGGGGCCGATGACGAGGACGATGTCACCGGCGGGCGGGACCTGCAGGGAGGCCAGCGGAGTGGTCGCTTCTTCATGCAGTACGACGGGCAGCGCCGCGCGGGCAAGCCGCTCCGCGACGTCGGCCGTCGACGCGAGCGGAGCGACCTCGGCGAACCACGAACGCCGCGACTGCTTGCTCGCCTCGAACGCCCAAGCGCGCCACTTCGTGAGCGTCTTCTCCACCCGCTCCGGGTTGGCCCGGAACTGACTCCGCTCCGCGTTCCACGGCACGATCACATCCGCGCCGACCTCAGTCAGCATCTCCACCGCAAGCTCGGCCCGCTCCCCCTTCGGCAGAGCCTGCACCACAACCACCCGAGGATCAGCCGCCGCCACCGACCCGCGCTCATCCACCGCCACAGTCAGCCCAGCCTTCGAAGCCCCCACCACAGGCCCCTCGACCCAAGCACCAAGCCCATCCGTCAACCGGATGCGCTCCCCCGGCCCGATCCGCCGTACAACCGCGGCATGCCGACCCTCCGCACCGTCCAGGGTCAGCTCGGCACCGGACAGGTCTTCCAGGTAGAAGACCGCGACACCCATCTAGTGGGCGCCGAAGGCGTCGCGGAGGCGGCCGAAGACGCCCTTGTGGGTGGCTTGGACGTGGCCCTGCGGGCGTTCCTCGTCGCGGGCGACCGCCAACTGGCGGAGAAGGTCGGCCTGGTCGTCGTCGAGCTTGGTCGGGGTTTCGACGATCACCTGGACGATCAGGTCGCCGCGACCGGCGTGACGGAGCCTTGGTACGCCGCGCGCCGTCAGCGTCTGCGTCGTCCCGGACTGCGTTCCAGGGCGGATCTCCAGCGGCGTCGTCTCGCCCTCGAGGGTCGGCAGGTCGATCGTCGTACCCAGCGCGGCCGCGGTCATCGGGAGCGTGACCGTGCAGTGCAGGTCGTCGCCGTTGCGGGTGAAGATGTCGTGCGGCTCGACCTCGATCTCGACGTACAGATCGCCGGCCGGTCCGCCGCCGGGGCCGACCTCGCCCTGGCCGGACAGCTGAACCCGGGTGCCGCTGTCGACGCCGCCGGGGATCTTGACGGTGACGGTACGGCGCGAGCGCACCCGCCCGTCGCCGGCGCACTCGACGCACGGGCTCGGGATCGTGGTGCCGTAACCGCGGCAGTTCGGGCACGGGCGCATCGTCCGCACCTCGCCGAGGAACGACCGCTGCGTGTGCGTCACCTCGCCACGCCCGTGGCAGATCTCGCACGTGACCGGCTCGGACCCGGCCGCAGCACCGGACCCGCTACAGGTCGGACACAGTACGGCGGTGTCGACCTTGAGCTCGCGCGTCGTACCGAACGCCGCCTCGGCCAGGTCGATCCGCAGCGGGATCAGCGCGTCCTGACCGCGCCGCGTCCGCGGTCGTGGCCCGCGGGTCGCGCCGCCGGTCTGGCCGAAGAACGCGTCCATGATGTCGGTGAACGTGAACGCCTGCCCGAACCCGGCTCCGCCCGGCCCGGCGCCCGCGGTCGCGAACGGATCGCCGCCGAGGTCGTGCATCTGCCGCTTCTGCGGGTCACTGAGCACCTGGAACGCGCGCCCGATCTCCTGGAACTTCTGGTGCGCGTCCTCGGAGTCGTTCACGTCCGGGTGGTACTGGCGTGCCAGCTTGCGGTACGCCTTCTTGATCTCGTCCGCTGAGGCGTCACGGCTGACGCCGAGGACGGCGTAGTAATCGGTGCTCATACTCCAGACCAGGGGTTGTATGTCGTTAGGAGTCGGCCAGTATTTGGCTGACGTAGCGGGCGACGGCTCGTACTGCGCCCATTGTGCTCGGGTAGTCCATGTGGGTCGGGCCGACGATGCCGAGGGTGGCCAGCGCCTCCGACTTGGATCCGTATCCGGTCGCGACCACCGACGTGGTGGCCAGCTCCTCGAACGGGTTCTCGTGACCGATGCGGACCGTCAGGGTCTGCGGGTTCGTCGCCTCGCCGAGCAGCCGGAGCAGGATGACGTGCTCCTCGAGCGCCTCCAGCACCGGCTTCACGTTCCGCTCGAAGTCGTCGCCGTACCGGGTCAGGTTGGCCGCACCGCCGACCGCGATCCGCTGCTCACCGACCTCGTCGGTGAAGGCTTCGAGCAGCGTGGTGACGATCGACGCGACCAGCGCCCGGTCGCCCGGCGCGAACAGCTCCGGCACGCCGCCCAGCGACGTCGTCGCATCGGTCAGTCGCTGTCCGGCGAGGACCGAGTTGAGCCGCGACCGCAGGTCGGCGATCAGCTGCTCGTCGACGTCGTGCGGGTGCTCGACGATCCGCTGCTCGACCCGGCCGTTGCTGGTGATCAGCACCAGCAGCAGCCGGCGCGGGCTCATCGTGACGATCTCGATGTGCCGCACGCTCGACCGGTTCAGCGACGGATACTGCACGATCGCGACCTGGCGGGTGATCTGCGCGAGCAGCCGGACGGTACGGCGTACGACATCGTCCAGGTCAACCGCTCCGGCCAGGAACGACGTGATCGCCTTCTTCTCGGCGACCGACAGCGTCTTGACCGTGCTGAGCTTGTCGACGAACAGCCGGTACCCGGCGTCGGTCGGGATCCGTCCGGCGCTGGTGTGCGGCTGGGTGATGTACCCCTCCTCCTCCAGCGCGGCCATGTCGTTGCGGACCGTGGCCGGCGAGACGCCGAGGTTGTGCCGGTCGACCAGCGCTTTCGACCCGATCGGCTCATGGGTCGCCACGTAGTCCTCGACGATGGCGCGGAGCACATCCAGCTTGCGGTCATCCAGCACGCGCACACCACCCTCTCTCGATCGACCTTGGCACTCGAAAGTTCCGAGTGCCAGTCTACCGAGCCGTAGTACCCACGCCGACGCACTCCGGCGTGGGGCGGGTCTCAGGCGATCTCGGGCGACGCCCCCAACGGTACGGCGGCAGGCCGCTCGACCGTACTCGCGACGTCCACAGGCTGATCCTGGACCGCCGCCTCGAGCAGTGACTCGAGTACGTCGAGCACGTGGTAGGCCAACGCTCCGTCAGCGCGGTGTGGCTCACCGCGACGCAGCGCCCGCGCCATGTCCGCCACGCCGACGCCACGGCCGGCTCCGGCGTACCCACCGGCGACGGGCACCTCGGTCCACTCGCGTTGCGCAGCCGTAGCGATCTCGACCGTGCCGTCGAAGGTATTAGGATCCGGCACCGACACGCTGCCCTCGGTCCCATGTACTTCGATGCGCGGCAGCCGGGCCGCCCAGACGTCGAACGACATGAACACCGTGGTCAACACACCCGACTCGTGCTCCAGTACGCCGGTGAGGTGCGTCGGCACCTCCACCGGGAACGTCGTACCCGTCCGCGGTCCGGAGTGGATCTTGCGCTCCTGCTTCGACTGACCGGCCCTCGCGGTGACCCGGCGTACGGGACCGAGCAGGGTGACCAGACTGGTCACGTAGTACGGCCCCATGTCGAGGACCGGGCCGCCACCCGGCTGGTAGTAGAACTCCGGCGCCGGGTGCCACAGCTCGTGGCCCGGTGTGGTGAAGGCCGCAAAAGCAGCATGCGGTACGCCGATGTCGCCGCGGTCGATCACTGCGCGAGCGGTCTGGGTTCCCGTGCCGAGCACGGTGTCCGGTGCGCAGCCGACGCGGAGGTTGTTCGCCGCGGCGAACTTGAGCAGCGGCTCGGCGGCGGTGCGGTCCACAGCCAGCGGCTTCTCGCCGTACACGTGCTTGCCGGCTTCCATCGCGGCCTGGTGCACCGGAGCGTGCGCGGCCGGGATGGTCAGGTTGAGCACGATCTCGACGTCGTCCGCGGCGTACAGCTCGTCCGGCGAAACCGCGCGAATGTCCGGATTCTTGTCGGCGATCGCCTGAGCGCGCGGCAGGTCCAGGTCGGCGACGGCGACCACGTCGACGCCGGGCAGCTTGGCCAGATGGTCCAGATAGGTGCCGGAGATGACCCCGGTGCCGACGATGCCGATGTTGGTCACTTGCTCGCCCACAGCAGCCCCCGCTCGATGATCGTGCGCACCTCGGGCGTCTCCAGGTCGTCCAGCTTGTGGCCGACCGTGCAGACGAAGACGTTGCCCTCACCCCAGGTGCGGGTCCAGACCGCCGGCATCACGGCGCCCTCGATCCACGGGTAGTCCGGGTGCGACTTGAACGTCGTCGTGGCCAGCACGTTGTTGGTCGGGTCGTAGTGCACGTAGTACTGCTCGGTGTGCACGTCGAAGTGCTCGATGCCTTCGACGATCGGGTGATCCTTGACGATCTCGACGCGGTAGTCGGTGAAGCCGTGCGGGTGCGAGATGAACTGCCCGCCGGTGATGAAGCTGTAGTCGACGTTCTTGCGGAACGAGTCCGCGATACCGCCGTGCCAGCCCGCGAACCCGGTGCCGCGCCGGATCGCCGCCTCAAGACCCTTGAAGTGCTCGGGCTCGATCTCGCTCATCGTGACGCACTGCACGACGAGGTCGACGCCCTCGAGCTCGAGGTAGCTCGCGGTCGTGTCGGAGACCGTGACCTCGTATCCGTTCTCCTTCAGGAACGGGATGAACAGGTCGGTCGCCTCGACCGGGGAGTGCCCTTCCCAACCGCCCCGGACCACCACAGCACGTCGTGTCGTCACGCCGACCACCTTTCGAAAGTTTCGATGTTCCGATCGGAACACTTGCGAGCCTAAGTCCCGAGGAGAGGGCTTGCCAACCACTAGGCTCAAGGGATGAGCTGGAAGTTCTGGAAGAAGGACGCTCCGACCTTCCCCGGGGCGCCGCGGCCGCAGGACACGTTGCCGGTCGGGTCGTTCGGGATGACGGTCGAGGATGTGTTCTCGATCACCGGACGCGGCACAGTCGTGACCGGGCGGGTGCGGGCCGGCACGGTGTCGGTCGGCGAGCAGGTGCTGCTCAGCCGCGCCGGTCAGCCGATGCTGCAGGTCGAGGTGACCGGCGTCGAGATGTTCCGGAAGATCGTGAAGACCGCGAAGGCCGGCGACAACGTCGGCCTGCTGCTCCGCGGCATCCAGCGCGACCAGGTGATCAAGGGCGACGTACTCAGCAAGTAACCTCGACCGCATGAGTGAGTGGACGGAAATCGGCGACCGCACCTGGGTCCGGCGGTACGACGAATGGGACCTGAACGTCGGCCTCGTCGTCGGCTCCGAAGGCGCACTGGTGATCGACACCCGCGCCACCACCGAAGAGGCCGAGCAGCTGCGTGAACACATCCGCGAGCTCACCGACACGCCGGTGAAATGGGTCGTCAACACCCACGCACACTTCGACCACGTCGCCGGCAACAGCGTCTTCACCGACGCCACCGTCTACCTCCACGAGAACGCGGCAACCGAAGAAAACCTCGCCGGGACGACGTTCGCCGCCGCCAAGGTGATCGATCTCGGCGACCGCCGCGTCGAGCTCCTGCACGTCGGCAACGCGCACACGTCCGGCGACGCGGTCGTCGTCGTACCGGATGTCGACGTGGTCTTCGTCGGCGATCTGATCGAGGAGTCGGCGCCCCCGTCGTTCGGCGAGGACTCGTTCCCGCTCGAGTGGCCCGACACGATCGAAGCCGTGGTCGGGATGATGACCGCGGCAACCACGATCGTTCCCGGTCACGGCGCGGTCGTCGACATCGAGTTCGCCCGCGACCAGGCCATCGAGCTGGGCAGGGTCGCCAACACGATCTCGACGCTGCACCACGCCGGCACACCGCTCGACGACGCCCTCAAGCACACCGAGGACTGGCCGTGGCCGGTCGAGAAACTCCAGGACGCGATCCGCCGCGGCTACCAGGCATTAGGCGCGCCGCAGCGCCCGACTCTGCCCTTGCTCGGCCCCGGATGACCCTTTCGGGTAGTTGTCCGTTGACACGACGTCATTTCGTCGCGCAACTTGTTCGGAACGGACATCGCCCGACCGGATGAGGTGGGACCTGTGGCTGTACTGATGCCGCGACTCCGTCGCGGCGGGTCATGGGGCTGTAACTCCCGCCCTTCCCTCGCCGCTCCGGTCGCTTCGCTCCCTCCGCTCCTCAGTCCAGACCGGGAGGCCCCATGACCAGTGCCGAGCAGACTGTTCACTCCGATGGACGAGTTGAACTGACCGATCCCGACGCGCTGGCGAACAGCCCGTACGCGAACGCCGAGCTCGCGCCGACGCGGTTGCCGCAGCGGACGTGGACGACGTACAACTACGCGGCGCTGTGGATGGGTATGGCGCACAACATCCCGAGCTACCTGCTGGCGTCCGGTCTGGTCGCGATCGGGATGAACTGGTTGCAGGCGTTCCTCACGATCACGCTCGGGAACCTGATCGTGCTCGTCCCGCTGCTGCTGAACAGCCACGCGGGAACGAAGTACGGCATCCCGTTCCCGGTGTTCGCGCGGGCGTTCTACGGCGTCCGCGGCGCGAACTTCCCGGCGCTGCTGCGGGCGTTCATCGCCTGCGGCTGGTTCGGGATCCAGACCTGGATCGGCGGCCAGGCGATCTACGTGATCGTCGGCGAACTGTTCGGCAACGGCTGGCTGAACGCGTCGGCGATCGGCGGGCACCCGTGGACGATGTGGCTGAGCTTCGCGTTCTTCTGGGTGCTGCAGATGGTGCTGATCTTCCGCGGTATCGAGGGTCTGCGCCGGTTCGAGAACTGGGCGGCGCCGTTGGTGACTGTCGCGTTCGTGGCGCTGATGGTCGCGATCCTGGTCAAGGCCGGCGGTTTCGGGCCGATCCTGTCGCAGCCGTCGAAGCTCGGCTGGGACGCCGACTTCTGGAAGATCTTCGCGCCGTCGCTGATGGGCATGATCGCGTTCTGGGCGACGCTGTCGCTGAACATGCCGGACTTCACCCGGTTCGGGAAGGGCCAACGGCAACAGGTCTGGGGCCAGATCATCGGCCTGCCGACGACGATGTCGTTCATCGCGCTGGTCTCGATCATCACCACCTCCGGCACGGTCGTGCTGTACGGCTCGGCGATCTGGGACCCGGTCGAGCTCACCCGCCGGTTCGAGAACCCGGTGATCGTCACGATCGGTCTGATCATGGCGATCCTGGCGACGATGTCCTGCAACGTCGCGGCCAACGTGGTGAGTCCGTCGTACGACTTCGCGAACGCGCTGCCGCGCTGGCTGAACTTCCGGACCGCGGGCCTGGTCACCGGTGTGATCGGCATCGTGATCCAGCCCTGGCGGCTGATCTCGGACCCGTCGATCTACATCTTCGTCTGGCTGTCGTTCTACGGCGGTCTGCTCGCGTCGGTGGCCGGCGTACTGATCGCGGGGTACTGGCTGATCGACCGGACCAACCTGTTCCTCGCCGACCTCTACGAACCGAACGGCCGGTACTGGTACACCGCCGGCTGGAACTGGCGCGGTGTCGTCGCGACGCTGCTCGGCTCACTGCTCGCCGTCGGCGGCGCGTACTCGAACCCGGGCGCCGGCCCGTTCCCGGCCGACGGACTGATCCCGTTCCTGAAGCCGCTCTACGACTACTCGTGGGTGGTCGGCCTGGTCGTCGGCTTCCTCGCGTACTTCGCTCTCACGCTCACCGCGCCGAGCCGCCAGTCGACCGCCTCGCATGCCGCTCCGTCTTATTAGAGTGGGCGCGTGGCTGACAGGTATGGGAACGACGTACTCAGTGGGGACTGGCGGAAGCCGAAGAACGGTCGGACCGTCGAGGTCGAGATCGAGAAGGGGATGGTCGTCGAGGAGCCCACTTCGGGGTTCGTCGGCGCGATCGTGCGCTGGGAGCACGGCGTCGTCGACCTCGAGGACCGGCACGGCAAGATCCGCACGTATCCGCTGGGTCCGGGCTTCTGGATCGACGGCAAACCGGTCAGCCTGAGGCCACCGAAGAAGGCCGGTCCGGCGAAGATGACCCGGACGGCGTCCGGCTCGGTCGCTGTCGACAACGTCCGCGCCAAGGTCGCGCGCGCCAGCCGGATCTACGTCGAGGGCCGGCACGACGCCGAGCTCGTCGAGAAGGTCTGGGGCGACGATCTGCGGATCGAGGGCGTCGTGGTCGAGTACCTCGAAGGCGTCGACGACCTGGTCGAGATCGTCAACCGGTTCCAGCCCACTCCCGGCCGGCGGCTCGGCGTACTCGTCGATCACCTGGTCGAGGGATCGAAGGAATCGAAGATCGCCGCGCAGGTCAGCAACCGCTATGTGCGCGTCGTCGGCCACCCGTACATCGACATCTGGGAAGCGGTGAAGCCGTCGTCGGTCGGGATCAAGGCCTGGCCGCGGATCCCGCACGGTCAGGACTGGAAGAAGGGCGTGCTGCAGTCGTTCGGCTGGCCGGCCACTGACCAGGCAGACGTGGCCGCGGCCTGGAAGCACATCCTGTCCAAGGTCAACAGCTTCGCCGATCTCGACCCGGCGCTGCTCGGCCGGGTCGAGGAGCTCATCGATTTCGTGACTCTGGACTGATCGCTGGCATCCGCCGCTCGAGCCACGCGCGGATCCGCCGGCGGGCGCGCCGTACGTACCAGGTGACGACACCGAGCACGGCGCTCAAAGCAAGCACTGCCCCGGCGAGGAGCGCCGCGACGAGGCGCACGGCGTCGAAGGTGCCCGCGAGGATCAGTAACAGGATGCCGATCACAGCTGTTGCTGCAGGCAACCATGGCTCGAAGATCTGCGGCCGCTGCGCCGGGGTCATCTTGGCGCCGCGGACCATCCGCTCCCAGGCCGTCTGGCGGGCCGGCTCGGTGAACCAGCGCGCCGTATGCAACAGCCACGATCCGGGCTGATGCTTGCGGCCCGCGGCCGCCTTCACCCAGTTGCCGACCTCGGGACCGAGACCGGACGACACGTCGACCATCCGGTCGGCGATGCCCTTGGTGATCGCGCGGCCCTCGGGCGACGCGTTGAGCTCGTTCCGCATCGTCACGAGCGCGCCGATCCCGGCGTCGGCCGGGAAGTCCTGGGCCAGCCGCTCGATCCGCTCGGCGAGCGCGCTGATCTGCCAGCCCTCGGCCTGCAGCACCTGCCGCTGGGTCTCGCGGATCCAGTCCGCGTCCGCGCCGAGCATCGAGCCCAGGTGCGCGACGCTGTGCAGCCGGCCCATCAACCAGTCCCACCGCCGCCAGTCGGCCGCACCGAACGCGCCGAAATGCCCGACCTGACTGCCGTACAGGATGCGCTCGTTGAGCTGGTTCGCGATCGAGCCTTCCTGCAGTTCGTCGAGTACGGCGAGGGGAATGTCCGGCCCGAGCCGCAGGAACTGGAACGGCGCGCTGCGCTGCTGCGGAGTGCGCGCCGACGTACAGCGAGAGACGATCTCTACTTCGAGCGCGGTGTCGACGAGCTCCCAGCCGACGACCGTGACCAGCTCGGCGAACGCGTCACCGAGGGCCCGCTGGATCTGCAACTGCTCGAAGATGTCGTTCAGCCCGACCGCGACAGCCTCCGCGCCGCCGGCCGGTCGCAGGTCCAGATCCGCCGCGGCCAGCTCCACGTCGAGCGCATCGCGGACGGCCTGCACCTTCATCAGGCAGTCGCTCGCCGCGGTCAGCCGCTTGTCCAGCTCCGCACGCTCGGCGTGTGGCGCCTTGCTGATCCGATTCCGCAGCGAACGCAGAATCAGCCGGACGATCCGCTCGGCCGCGCCGGTCCCCCACAACCAGCTCGGGTTGCCGTCGGCATCGTCGCGTACGGCGGTCGTCGAGCCGTCCGGCCCCGGCACCCACGGATGCTTGGTCGCGAGGATCTCATCGATCTCCGGCTCCGACAACGCCGTCGCGGCATCCAGCACGGTCGACTGGTCGTGGCTCGCGATCGTCACGGCCTCCCACACCCCGCCGGCCGCCCGACCCCGCGAGTACGCCGGTTGCAGCGCCGCCGCGGCCGCCTTCAACCGGGCTCGCTCTTCTGGTTGCTTCAGGCAACGGTCGAAGAGCCGCTGGGTGTCGGACCAGGACGCGTCGGCCTCCAGCAGCAACCGCTCCAGCTGCTCGACGTCCGAGCGGAAGTCGACCTCGCGCGGGAACTGCACAGCCGACAACGCCGTCACCCGCCAGCTCGGCTCCTTCGCACCAGGCAACGCTGTCGACGCGTGCCCGATCCCCGCGGACGGTACGACGTACAGCACGTATCGCGTCGCCTTGCCGTTCACCGGGCGCCGGGCGACCACGTCGAGGACGGGACCGAACGGCGCGTTGTCGAGCACGCCGCCGTCCACCAGCCACGACCCCGCCTCAGCCGGACCGGGCTGCATCCGCGGCGGACTCGCAGCCAACTCGGGCGTCTCCAGAACCGGCCCGAACGCGGCGGGGAACGACGCGGACGCCCGCGCCGCTCGCGCGAGCAGCTCGGTGTCCTTCAACCCGTTGGTGTCCTTGACCGAGAACTTGCGCCTGGCCCCGTCGTACGTCGGCGCGTCCTCGCTCGTGAACCCGTACAGGTACCGATGATCCGGTACGACGAAGGCCTGTCCGGCCGCGTCCTTGGCCTTGAACTGCTGCACGCCCAGCCCCGACGCCGTGACGAACAACGTCACCGGCTCCTCGGCGTCGCTGTCACCCGCGTCGGCCACACCCTTGAGCAGGTCCTCGAGCTGCTGCAGGAAGTACTTGCCGTCGAGCACCGACGTCGACTTCGCGCCGGCTGACGGCACCAGCTTGCCGACGTCGAGCGATCCGAGCGCGACCCACTTCTGCCGCAGCCAGGGACCGCTATCACCGTCGGGGTCGAGCGTCGAACCGTTCGCGATCGCTGTCGCCAGCAACGAACCGTTCAGTCCGCCGGCACTCGTCCCCGCGATCACATCGACCACCACGCGCCGCCGCTCCTCGCCCCGGTGGCACAGCTCGCGCCAGCGGTCCGCGAGCACAGCATCGTAGGGCTGGGACTGCGGCGCGTCGGACCCACCGGACGCACGCCGGATCAGATCCAGCTCGTGCGTCACCCCGCCCATCCAGACCGCCAGGCTGACACCGCCGTTCAGTACCAGCGCGATCCGGATCTCGTGGTCGGTCATTCAGGTCCCCCTTTTGTCCATAGGGATATCACGGATGAACCGTTGTCGCAGCGGAGAGTGAACAAAAGGTTGTCGCAGTCTGCACAGAGGGTCATTCTGGGTCGTGGGGGTGGTGGTCATGCGAGCGTTGGTTGCGTTCGTCTCGGTGACAGTCCTGTTGCTGACGGGATGCTCGTCGAGTGACGGGGGTACGCCGACGCCTGTCGTGACCGCGACCGCCGACGACACCACCGAACCGGCACCCGAACCGACCGATGCCGAGTCGACCCAACCGGAACAGCAGCAGCCGTCGATCAGCATCGTCTCGCTCCCGATCGGCGGCTCGTCCGTCGACGACCTGCATCCGAACTGCTACTCGGTCAGCTTGACCGACACGTCGCTCCCGGCCGACACCACGATCGAGTTGGGCTCGGCAACCTTCAAGCCCGAGGGGGTCTTCGCGGCCGACCAGCAATCCTGCCCCGGTGACCTTCCTGCCTGCACCGGTGTCCGGTGGACAGCCGACCAGCACGACACCTGCTACGTCGGCGTCCGCCAGCTCGTCAGCTCCGGCAGCACCACCCTCCAGGTCCCCGGCCAGGCCACGTGCGAGAGTCAGTCCGACTGCGACAGTCTGCTCGGTCGGAGCGGCAGCCAGATCGTCCTGACAGCCTTGCCGGCCGAGACCCCGTCCGGCGGCTGACGGATGGCCGACGAACGGTCGCAGGCCGAGCGCTGGGTCAGCTTCGCCGCCGGCATCATCACGCCGGTGACGCTGCTCAGCGCACTGCTGTTCTACTTCGGCTACGTCTCCTCGCGATCGCAGTACGAGTACTTCGGGATCGACGTCGACACGATCGGCCTGAGCACGCAGGACTACGTGATGCGCAGTCCCCAGCCGCTACTCGTCCCGCTCCTGGTGATCACGTTGCTCGCGGTGGCCGCTCTTCTTCTGCACAACGCGATCCACCCGACACCCGTCGCAGTACGCCGGGCCGCCCGCGTCGCCGTACTCATCCTCGTCCTGGGCGTAGCCGGTCTGCTCGCGTATCCGCTGATCGGCCACATCCCGTACTACGCCCTCATCGTCCCTACCGTGATCGGGTTCTCCGCCGCGGCGCTTGCCTACCTCACCTATCTACGCCGCAAAGCCGACCCGACCCTCGGGCCGCAACGCATCCTCATCGCCCTACTCGCCATTGCCACCGTCACCTGCGCCTTCTGGGCAACCGCGACCACGGCGCAGTACTCCGGCCGTGGCCTGGCCCGCGCCGACGCGCGCCACCTCAACCGCTTCCCGGTCGTCATCCTCGACACCAAGGAGAAGCTGGCCCTCCGCTCCCCCGGTATCGAAGAAACCGCCCTGCGCGCCGGCACCGGCCAGACCTTCAACTACCGCTACCGAGGCCTCCGCCTACTGGTAGTGGGCGAGAACCGCCTCTTCCTTGTCCCCCAAACCTGGTCCGCCTCCAACACCACCGTCGTCATCCCCCTCGACGACTCGATCCGGGTCCAGTTCCAATTCCAGAACGACCCGCCCTAGTGCGGCTGTGGGCATGGAGCGCGCAAGCTCGACAGGACGTATACGTCCACCACGCTCGCCCGCACGCCTAGGCCCAGCCTCGATAGCGATGCAGTGGATATATACGTCCTGTCGAGCTTGCACATGGTCCACACCTGCCAGCTTGTTACGTCATCGGCCCGGGGCGAGGTCTGTCTGAGTCGTGACGCTCGGGACGTCGGGCAGCCGGTGGTCGCTCGCCGACTTCGGGACCATCCGGGCGAGCGCCTTCGGCATCGGGCCGACCGCAAGGGTCCGTACCTGATCGCCGACCGTGACAACCGCGAACGACGCCTCGCTCGGCACTCGCTCCGGGAGCGCAACGTCATGGGATCCCGTCGTGAGGTCGCCCTCGAACACGGTCGACGAGGTGCTGCCCGGCTCAGGCGGCGTCCACGACGTCATCCAGAACGCGTCGACGGTCACTCGTACGTCGCCCGGCAGCGTGACCCGAATGATCCGGCCCTCCGGGATGTACTCGACCTCGACTCCACTCGAGGAGCTCCCGCGGGTCACGGCGTCGACCTGAGCAGCAATGACTCCCGGGATCCCGACCAGCCCTTGCACGAAGGTGACCGCGGCATTCCGCCTGCCGATCTCCGCACTGAGGTGCGCCTTGGTATCCGGAGGAACCATCCCACCGAACACCAGCACATCAATCGCACCGACGTCGTAGTCCTCCAGCACCTGATCGAACTGATTGGACGCATCAGCCCGATACCCCGAACCACGCAACAGTTCCACCACCTCCTCCAACACACTCGGACTACGCCCAACCACAAGCACACGAGCAGCTTCGTCGTTCATCCGAACTCCCAGATTTATGTTGGCCAGACCAACGTTGGTACATCCAACATAACCCATGGCTGGTAGCCCACCGGACAACGTTCGGCGGGCGAAGCAAGCGAAGCAGAGGGTCAGGCGCTGTCGCGGATGATGAGCTCGGTGTTGTAGATCTCGGGGGCGGTGAGGTGAGCGCCGGCGATCTTGGCCAGGAGGATTTCGGCCAGGCGGGCACCGAGTTGTTCGACCGGCTGGCGGACGGTGGTGAGCTTCGGCGTAGTCGTGGTCGCGAGGACCGAGTCGTCGAAGCCGACGACCGCGACGTCCGTCGGCACCCGGCGCCCGCGCTGAGACAGCACGCGCAGAGCGGCAGTCGCCATCAAGTCCGAGGCGACGAACAGCCCGTCCAGATCTGGATGGGCATCCAGCAGCCGCAGCGTCGCCTGCTCGCCGCCGTCGGCCGTGAAATCGCCGTACTCGATCAGGGCCGGCAACCCGGCTTCCTTCATCACGTCCTTGTAGCCGGTCAGCCGATCAAGCCCGGCAGTCATGTCCAAAGGCCCGGCAACAGTCGCGACCTTCCGCCGCCCGATCGTCAGCAGATGCTGAACCCCGGTCCGCGCCCCGGCGACGTTGTCCACGTCGACGCTGGCCACCGGTACGTCGACCCCGAGCGGCCGCGCGCTGAAGACGATGGGCAGCGGCAACTGCGCGATCTCCTGCAGCACGTTGTCGCGCCCGTGGTGGCTGATGATGATCGCGCCATCCACATGCCCACCGCGCAGGTACCGGATGAACCGCTGGTCATCCCCCTCGGACGGCTCGATCAGCAGCACCAACTGCGACGACGTCGGCGCCAACGTCCGGCTGATCCCGCTGAGCATCCCGGCGAAGAACGGGTCCGAGAACACCCGGGTGTCCGGCTCCGGTACGACGATCGCCACCGAATCCGTCCGACGGGTCACCAGCGCGCGAGCCGCCCGGTTCGGTACGTACCCCAATTGCCGGATCGCCTGCTCGACCGCGGCGACCGTGTCCGGCAACACCTTCGGCGAACCGTTCACGACCCGCGAGACCGTTGCCCGCGACACCCCGGCGACCGCCGCAACCTGCTCCAACGTCGGAGAACCAGACCCGTCCATCGGCCCTCCTAGGCTGTCGATCGGCCTGCGTTCACACGGTAGTACGTCCTAGGTCGAACGCGCGTCAGCCGTTGGCCGCCCGCCGGGGCGTGTTGACAGATTTCTTCAGTTCCCGACCCGGGTATCGGCAACCTTCTCCGCTTCGTCGAGGGCCTGTGCCCACGCAGCGTCCGGCGACTGCTTACCGTTGTCGACCCGAGACAGCGCGGCGCTGAAGATCTGGTTGATCTCGCCGTCGCGGGGACCCTTGTGCTGCTTGAGGATCACGTTCCGGGCCCGGTCGATGAAGATCTGCCCCACCGGCGCCTTGTTGAAGTACGCATTGACCTGCGACTTCACCTGCGGGTCGTTGTACGCGTCGAGCGTCGACGGGAACGAGCCGATCTTCTTGAACACCTTCACCTGCTGCTCGGGCGCGGTCAGCCAGGCGGCCAGCTTCGCGGCCTCCTCCGGCTGGGGCGACTGAATCGGCACGGTCAGGTACGAGCCGCCCCAGTTGCCACCGCCACCGGGGAACACGTCGGCGACGTCCCACTTGCCCTTGCCGAAACTGCCCGCGTTGTCCTGGATCACGCCGAGCAGCCAGCCCGGGCATGCCATCGTCGCGAACTTGTCGGTGCGGAAGGCCGCGTTCCACTCGTCGCTCCAGGCGACCAGCCCGGCGGACAGACCGTCCTTGCTCCCGGCCACCACCTGGTTCCAGGTCGACTTCAGCCGCGGGTTCTCGCCGGCGAGGAAGCGGTCCTGGTTCGAGTAGTACGCCTGGATCAGCTGGTTGCGCATCGCTTCCCAGGTCAGTACGGCGGAGTCGTACCACGCCGAGCCGGGGACCCGCTCCTTGAACTTCCGCCCGGTCGCGAAGTACGACGGCCAGTCCTGGAACATCTTCGCCACCTGGGCCCGGTCGGTCGGCAGCTTGGCCTTCGCGAACAGGTCCCGCCGGTAGCAGATCGCCTCCGGACCGATATCGGTGCCGTAGCCGATGATCCTGCCGTCCTGCGTGGTCGCGCCGGCCACCTTCCAGTCGAGCCAGCGGTCCTTCAGGTCGTTCGCGCCGTACTGCCGCAGATCGACGAACTTGTCGGCCTTGGCCAGGTACTTGTAGATCCAACTGACCTCCATCGCCTCGATGTCGGCCAGCCCGGTCCCGGACGCCAGGTTCGCGTCGAGGTTCTTGACGTGGTCGTCGACCGTCTTGGCGTGCTGCTCGACGATCGTGATGTTCGGATGCGCGGCCTCGTACTCGGTGTACAGGTCGTCGTACCCGAACTCGTTGAAGGTCGCGATGGTCAGCTCGATCTTCGGCCCGTCCGTCTTGGCGGCGGACGGATCGGACGAGGTGGAACCGCCGCCGCAGGCCGCGGTGACGAGCAGGACCGCGGCGCAGGCCAGCAGTCCGGCGATAGGGCGGTAGCGGGCGCTGGGCCGCATGTGACGTGCTCCCTGGAACTTGGACGGAGTTGAGAGCGCTCTCGGATCGCGAAAGTGACCTGAGTCTCAATCGTCCCAGCCGGATATGTCAAGCACTCCCCGGTCACGCTGAGATACGAGGCCCACCAGGTCCTGACATAGTGTCCCCCCTGGTCACGCTGCGAATCACGATGATCACCGAGGGATGTGCACACTGGGAGTTAGCTGTGAGTGATCACCGCGGCCGCCCGACCGAATCACGGACCACGACGACGGTCGCGACCGGGGCTGCTCCGCCATCACTCACCTCCCGGCCGGTACCACCGACTGCCCGTGTTCATTTCCGACTGATCGTCGACGGCGTCAGCCGGATCGTCGGCTTCGGCACGTGGTACGTCGTCACGTCGGCGCCGTCCATCGCCGCGAGGATCGCCTCGCCGACGATCGTGCCGAGCCCGTGGACGTCGACGGTGACCACGCTCAACGGCGGATGCGCGAGCCGGGCCACGGCGGTGTCGTCCCACGCGATGATCGACAACTCCTCGGGGACCGCGACGTCCAACTCCTTCGCAACGGTGAGACCGCCGATCGCCATCAGGTCGTTGTCATAGACAACCGCACTGGGGACCCGGCCGCCGGTCAGCAACTGCCGGGTCGCATCGCGGCCGGACTCCTCGGAGTAGTCCCCCTCGATCAGCTGCCCCTGCACGTCCCGCTCGGCGCAGGTCGCGATGAACGCCTCGTCCCGCGCCTGGCAGTGCACCATGTCGCGTGGACCGCTCACCCTGGCGATGTCACGGTGCCCGAGGTCGGCGAGCGCACGAACCGCCGCCCGGGCGCCTTCGGCGTTGTCGACCAGCACGTTGGTGATCGGCGCCTGCAGCTCGGGCCCGCCGAGCAGCACTCCTGGCGTGCGCAGGCGCGCCAGCTCGTCCAGCCGCGGGTCGTCGCTGCGGAGATCGACCATGACGATCCCGTCGACGTACTCCTGAGCCACCCAGCGGCGCCAGATCTCGATCTCGCCGGTGACGTCCGCGGTGAACTCGATCAGCAGGCTGCAGCGCCGCCCGGCGAAGTACTCCTCGATGCCCTGGACGACGTCGGCCATGAACGGTTCCATCCCGAGGACCCGGTCAGGACGCGCCAGCACCAGCCCGGCAATGCGATCCCGGGGCGTCACGTCCTGCATAAACTGCCCTCCTAGGCGGCCGTTCCCACTATATTCACAGATCTAACTAACCGGACATAAGGCGGATGGACCGATGCAGCAGGTCAGCGACTCCTCGCAGTCGCCGGGCTACGATCCGGCGCCGACGAGCAGCCGCGCCCTGATCGTCGACCGCATCCGCTCCGCCGGCACCCTCAGCCGGGTCGAACTTACCCAGCTCACCGGCCTGAAGGCACCATCGGTCACCGCGGTCGTCCGCAGGCTGATCGACGACGGCCTCGTCGCCGAGACCGGTCGGGGCACCTCCACGTCCATCGGCGGCAAACCCCGGACGCTGCTGCAGATCCGGGCGGCGGCGCGGTACGTCGTCGGCGTCCACCTCAGCGAGGACCACCTGACGTACGTGCTGGTCGACTACGCTGGCGGCGTGGTCGCGCGCTGGCGGCGGGACGGTCCGGGAGACGAGAGCGACCCCGAACAGGTCGTCGAGCGGGTAGCGAACGAGACCCGCGAGCTGATCGCGCGTTCCGGAGTCGATCAGGCACTCGTCCTCGGTCTCGGCTTCGTCTGCCCCGGCCCGCTGATCCGCAACCGCGGAGTGACGTCGGCGCCGCCGTCGATGACGCGCTGGGTCGGATTCCCGATCCGCAGCCGCCTCGAAGAACTCCTCGGGATGCCCGCACTGCTCGAGAACGACGCGACCGCGGCCGCCGCAGGCACCCGCCTCACCACCAGCCACGACGTCTCGGTGATGGCGGCGTTGTTCATGAGCGAGGGCATCGGTTCCGGCCTGCGGCTCAACGGCAACGTCTACCAGGGCGCGCACGGCAACGCCGGCGAGGTCGGGCACATCTGCGTCCAGATCGGCGGACCGCGCTGCTGGTGCGGAGGCACCGGCTGCCTGGAGGCACTCGCCGGACCGGCCGCCGTCGTCGAGAAGGCCCGCGCGGCCGGGCTCGACCTCGGTTCGCACCGGCACTCCGGTGTCGCCGCCTTCGCCGCTATCGCCCGGCTGGCCTTGAGCGGGGACTCCCGCGCGGAGGCGATCATCCGTGACAGCGCCGCGTGGATCGCCATCGGCGCGCAGACGATCGCCAACATGTACGACGTACAGCTCCTGGTTCTCACCGGGCCGGCCTTCGCCGTCGCCGGGACGATCTACCTGCCGATCCTGCAGGAGCGGATCCTGAGCTCGGTCTTCGGGCGCAGCGTCGGCACCGAAGTGGTTCTGGACGAGCGCGGGCACGACGCGGCGGCGATCGGCGCCGCGCTGATGATGCTGAAGTCCGAGCACGCCATCTCCGCCTAGCCACCGCTCCCCCGCACCGGCAGCCGGTCCCCCTCGCGACCGTACGCGGTCAAATCGTTACCCGCCCGAACCCTTGCGCCAAGTTTATTAGGCCAACTAAGTTACCGCCCAGCTTCCCTGGCCGGCTGCCGGGTGACGCGTTCCAAGGACCGCGTTGGTGCGGACCATGCATGCCCGGAAAGGAATCCCCCCATGCTCCGGAACTCCACGAACCGCCCGCGGCTTCGACGCCTGGTGAGCGCCGTCGCCGCCGTGACCGCAACGGCCCTCACGCTCGGCGCCTGCTCAGGCGCCGCCACCGGCGGCGGCGGTCAGGCAATCGCGAAGGACGCCTCGATCACCGTCGCGGCCGGCGATACCACGGCCAAGAACTTCAACCCGTTCAGCTCCACGGCGTTGCAGCCGACGCTCGGCGTCATCTACGAGCCGCTGTACTGGTACAACTTCGCGAAGCAGTCCGAGGCGACCCCGGTGCTCGCGACCGGCTACTCCTGGAATGCGGCCGGCACAGAGCTCACGATCAAGCTCCGCCACGGCGTCAAGTGGAACGACGGCCAGCCGTTCACCGCGACGGACGTCGCCTACACGTTCAACCTGGTCGCGAAGACCCCCGCGCTCAACCCATCCGGCCTCGCCGCGACGGCCAAGGCCACCGCTGACGACACCGCCGTACTGACGTTCAAGTCGAAGTCCCTGATGCAGGAGCCCGCCGTACTCGCGAACCAGGCGATCGTGCCGGAGCACATCTGGAAGGACATCAAGGACCCGACCACGAACCTCAACGAGAACCCGGTCGGCACCGGTCCGTTCAAGCTGAAGTCGTTCACGCCGCAGAGCTACGTGCTGACCAAGAACGACCAGTACTGGGAGGCGGGCAAGCCCACGATCAAGGAGGTCCGCTACCTGCCGGTGCAGTCGGCGGACGCGGCCAGCGCCGCCCTTGTCGCGGGCAAGGTCGACTGGGCGAGTGCGTACCTGCCCGGGATCGACAACATCATGAAGTCCAACAAGGACCTGACCTACGTCAACACCCCCGTGATGACGACGGTGATCGTGACCTGCTCGAACGCTCAGCTCGGGTGCGCCGGTCCGCAGACCGATCCCGCGGTACGCAAGGCGATCTACCTGGCCATGAACCGCGAGCAGCTCGCCAAGCTGGCCGGCGGTGGAGTCGCGGGCGTCGGATCACCCACGCTGCTGCTCCCCGGCCGCGACGACGGCTGGATCGCGGACGCCGGCTCGGCGAAGCTTCCGCAGAGCGCGAACGCCGACGAGGCGGGCAAGCTCCTCGACGCGGCCGGCTGGACCAAGGGCAGTGACGGCGTACGGACGAAGGCCGGTAAGCGGCTGACACTGACCGTCCAGACTGTGACGGGCTGGAGCGACTACATCTCGATCAACGACACGCTCAAGCAGCAACTGGCCGCGGTCGGCATCGAGCTGAAGCCCAGCCAGGTCTCGTGGAACGAGTGGAACGCCGCCCAGACGAACGGGAAGTTCCAGCTGTCGCTCGACTCCGTCGGCCTCGGCGCCTCCACGAACCCGTACTTCACCTACGACAGCAAGCTCGCCTCGACGAACACCGCCGCGGTCGGCAAGAGCGCGTCGGCCGGCAACCAGTCCCGGTTCTCGAATCCGACCGTCGACGCGGCCCTCACGGCGGCGGCCGGTACGACGGACCCGGCCGCGCAGAAGGCGGCGTACGCGAAGATCCAGGGCGTCATCGCGGATCAGCTGCCCTACATCCCGGTCTACGTGAACTCGATGCTCACCGAGTTCAACACCTCGCGCGCGACCGGCTGGCCGACCAAGGACAACACCTACGTCCTGCCTGCGGCCTGGAAGGCGTGGGACGCCGGGATCGTGCTCAAGACCATCACCCCCGCCAAGTAGCGGCCGACTGTGCGCTATCTGCTGCGAAAGCTCGTCTTCTACGTCGCCGCTCTCTGGGCAGCACTGACGCTGAACTTCCTGATTCCCCGGCTGATGCCGGGGAACCCGGTCGACCTCATGCTGTCCAAGCTGGCGACGAAAGGTCCGGTCACCCCGACGACCCGGGCAGCCATCGAGGCGCTGCTCGGGACGGACACGCACTCGTCCCTGTGGGCGCAGTACTGGAAGTACCTGCACCAATTGGTGTCCGGGAACCTCGGGACCTCGATCGCGTACTTCCCGGAGCCGGTCTCCCAGGTCATCGGCCAGACGCTGCCCTGGACCGTCGGCCTGATCGGGCTGGCGACGGTGATCTCGTTCGCCGTCGGCATCCTGCTCGGCCGGGCCGCCGGCTGGCGCCGTGGATCGTGGATCGACAACCTGATCCCCGTCACCACGATGCTGCAGTCGGTGCCGTACTTCTGGCTGGCGCTGCTGCTGCTGTTCCTGCTCGGCAGCACGTGGCCGGTCTTCCCCCTCAACGGCGGGTACGACGTGTACTCCGTGACGCCGGGCTGGAACCTGCCGTTCGCGCAGTCGATCGTGTACCACGGCACGCTGCCGGCGCTGACCATCGTCATCTCGTCGATCGGCGGCTGGATGCTCGGGATGCGCAACATGATGGTGTCGACGCTGTCCGAGGACTTCGTCGTCACCGCCGAGGCGAAGGGGCTGACGCCGCGCCGGATCCGCTCGCGCTACGTCGCCCGGAACGCGATCCTGCCCTCGATCTCCGGGTTCGCGATCTCGCTCGGTTTCGTGGTCGCGGGTTCGATCGTCACCGAGGCAGTTTTCACCTATCCCGGGATCGGCTCCGCACTACTGCTTGCTGTGGGCAACAACGACTACGCGCTGATGCAGGGCGTGTTCCTGATCATCACGCTCGCGGTCCTCGGCGCCAACCTGCTCGTCGACCTGCTGTACGGCGTCATCGACCCGCGCACCCGCGCGCGATCCTGAACGGGGTGAACTGATTTGGCCATCACCACTGAAGGAGCAGCGCAGACGGCGACCGCTGAGGCGGCGCCGGCCCGGCGCAGGCTGCCGCCGATGACGCTGAAGCTGGGCGTCGGCCTGGGCATCGCCGGCGTGATCGTCCTGTTCGGCGTGATCGGACCGCTCGTCGTCGGCAATCCGTCGACCGTCCGGGACATGGGCCTGACCGGCCCGGGCAACGGCTTCCTGCTCGGCACCACCCAAACCGGTCAGGACGTCTTCGCCCAGCTCGCCTACGCGACCCGCGGATCGCTGATCATCGGCGTCGTGGTCGGCGCGTTGACGCTGCTGCTGTCGTCGTTCTTCGGCATCGTCGGGGCGTTCGTCGGCGGCTGGGCGGACGAGGCATTCTCGCTGTTCACCAACATCATGCTCGTCATCCCGGGCCTGCCGCTGGTGATCCTGATCTCCAGCTATGTGCCGAACAAGTCGATCTGGCTGGTCGCCGCGGTCCTCGCGATCACCAGTTGGGCCGGCTCCGCCCGCGTCCTGCGCGGCTTCACCCTGAGCGTGCGCAGCCGCGACTACGTGCTCGCGGCAAAGATCAGCGGCGAGAAACGCTGGCGGATCCTGTTCGTCGAGATCCTGCCGAACCTGATCCCGCTGCTGGCGTCGCAGGTCGTGTTCGCGGTGATCTTCGCGATCCTCGGCGAGGCAGGGTTGTCGTTCCTCGGCCTCGGCGCCTCCGGATCATTCACGTGGGGCACGATGCTGTTCTACGCACAGAACGGCCTCGCGCTCCGGCTCGGAGCCTGGTGGTGGTTCGCGCCGCCGGGGCTGGCGATCGCGCTCTTCGGCGCGGCGCTGTCGCTGATCAACTTCTCGATCGACGAGATCATCAACCCGAAGCTGCGCTCGCAGACGCGCGCCGAGCGCAACAAGTGGAGCGTGAAGGCATGAGTAGTCCCGTGCTCAGCATCGAGAATCTCAGCATCGACTACCTGGCCGAGACCACTGTGCACGCGGTGCGCGAGGTCTCGCTCACGTTGGAACGCGGCGAGATCCTCGGCCTGGCAGGCGAGAGCGGCTGCGGGAAGTCGACGCTCGCGTACGCGATCACCCGGCTGCTAAAACCGCCGGCGCGGGTCACCTCAGGACGCGTCGTGTTCTCGTCGCGCGAAGGGTACGACGTCGACCTGTCGGGTCTCGCCGGGGACGACCTGCGCGCGTTCCGCTGGGACAAGATCGCGATGGTCTTCCAGGGCGCGATGAACTCGCTCAACCCGGTACTGCGGATCTCCGAGCAGCTCGAGGACGTGTACCTCACGCACCGGCCCGAGCTGACCAAAGCGGAACGCCGGATCCGTTGCGGCGAGCTGCTCGAGCGGGTCGGCGTCGACCGGAACCGGCTGCGCGCGTACCCCCACGAGCTGTCCGGCGGGATGCGGCAGCGCGTGATGATCGCGATGGCGCTCGCGCTCGAGCCGCAGGTGCTGATCATGGACGAGCCGACGACCGCGCTCGACGTCGTCGTACAGCGGGAGATCCTCCTCGAGATCACCCGGCTGCGGGCGGAGCTCGGGTTCGCGGTCATCTTCATCACCCACGACCTGCCGCTGCTGCTCGAGATCAGCGACCGGATCGCGGTGATGCGGGCCGGGCTGATCGTCGAGTTGGACGATGCGCTGACGCTGTACACGAAACCCAAGCACCCCTACACGCGGCGGCTGCTCTCGTCGTTCCCCAGTCTGACGGGCGAGCGCGGCGGGTTCGTCCGCAGCGGGGACCTGGCTTCGGTGGAGCTCGATGAGACCGAACAAACCATTGAGGCCGTCGAGATGGAGAGCCGATGAGCGTCCTGGAAATGCGTGACGTGGTCATGGAGTACCGGCTCCGCGAAGGTCTGCGGACCACGCGGTTGCGTGCCGTCGACAAGGTCAGCTTCGAGTTGCCGCCGGGCCGCACGATCGCGCTCGTCGGTCAGTCCGGGTCGGGCAAGTCGACGATCGCCAAGTTGCTGATGCAGCTCGAGCGGCCGACGTCCGGATCGATCCTGGTGGACGGCGAGCCGATGCAGTATCGCGGTGCGCGCGCGGCGGCGTACCGGAAGGCTGTGCAGATGGTGTTCCAGGATCCGTTCGGGTCGCTGAATCCGTACCACACGATCGGACATCACCTGGCCCGGCCGGTGAAGCTGCATCATCCGGACTTCAGCCGCGAACAGGTGGCCGATCGGGTGGCGGAGCTCCTGCGGCGGGTCCGGCTGGACGAGGACTACGTCGGCCGGAAGCCGCACGAGTTGTCTGGTGGCCAGCGGCAACGAGTTGCGATCGCACGGGCGCTCGCACCGGAGCCGGCGATCCTGGTCGCGGACGAGCCGGTGTCGATGCTCGACGTGTCGATCCGCTTGGGGGTGCTCAACCTGCTCGCCGCCCTGCAGCGGGAGGAGAATCTCGGGGTCCTCTACATCACGCACGACCTCGCGACCGCACGGCATTTCAGCGACGAGATCATGGTTCTGTACCACGGCGCGGTCGTGGAGCACGGGCCGGCTGATGACGTGATCCTGAATCCGCAGCATGAGTACACCCAGCTGCTCGCCGAGGCGGCTCCTGCGCCGGAACGTCGGTTGGCCGAGCTCGGGCACTGAGGGCACTCGTTTGAGGTGCCCTTTCGCACCTAGCAGAGCTCAGTGGAACGACGCGGTATGCGTCTTGCCGTTGGTGCCACCAACGGCAATGTCGAGGACCAACTGCCTGCCGGTCTCGACCACGGTCACGCTGTCGTCCATCGTGACGACGCTGCGGATCGGTTTCTTGATCGTCAGCCTGAGGGTCTGCACGGTCCGGCTCGGATCGGACACCGCGACAGTCGTCGTCCGTCCGTCCTTGCCGATCACCACCGATGCCGGCCCATCGCTGGTGACCTCGGCTACCTGGCCGGCCACCCAGAAGTTGATGAGTGTCAGGCCGTCGGTGTGGGATCGGATCGCCTGAACATTCGCGGTGTTGGCGAGGATGCTCAGGCCCGGGTCATGCGCACGTTCGGCCGTCTGCCGACTGGATGCTTTGGGCAACAGAATGTAGGCGTACTCGCCTGTTGTGGTGCCGTGCTCGAGGACGAGCTTGGCGTAGCGGCGGGTGTGCGGGGTGGTCGAGCCGGCAGTGTCGTTGCCGATGTTGATCTCCGACCAGGACCCGGTGCGGTCCTCGCGCTCGGTCCTGAGGCGGCCGCCGGTCGGGAAGACGTAGCCGGCGACGCCGTCCAGGTGCACCCATCTCGGGTCGTCGTACGTGCCGGTTGCCGCTCGACCGTTGACGAGCAGGGCCGCGGCTCCGTCTTCGTGCAGGTTGCGGTTCTCGACGATCGTCTCGACCGGGTAGCCGTCTGTTCCCGTGATACCGGCGCCCAGGGCCACAACCGAGTCGCGCAGGCAGAACCACGACTTCCTTGCCTGCAAGGTCTTGTCGTAGTTGATCAGGTGCATGCCGACCGCGCCGGCGAGATCCTTGTACGACGCCCCGCCGACCCAGTCGGCGTACGCCGCGACGGTGCCAGTGCCCGCACCGGTGCCGCCGGGTTGGCGCGGTTGCGTGCTGACCGTCGTACCTGGCAGGCGTTGTGCGTCGACGGTCGGCCAGTACGCGTCGTAGTACTGCGATTGGTCGTCCGTATAGAGGTAGGTCATGCCGTCGCCGACGTACCAGCCGCGGAGGTTCTCGCCGTTGCCCCACTCGTAGCGGGCCATCCGTTTCGACGACATCGCGATCGCGAAGGTCCAGCCGGGGCGGCGATGGACGACGCGGTCCTGGTTGTAGAACTGGAAGTGCCGCGGGATCGCGGGCGCGGCCTTGACCGCGGTGTTCGCGAGGAGGGCCTTGGCGCGAGAGATCTCCGGGATCGACGCGCCGGGCAGGTAGTCGTTGAGGCGGTCGCGGGTGATCCAGCCCTTGGCCACGGCCTTGAAGCGCGAGGCGTATGGCTCGGCGACGCCGCTCGCCAGGAGCAGGACGGTCGACGTGGTGGCGTGGCCGTTGCGGTGGTCGCCGGCGGCCTCGCGGGAGATCGCGCGGCCGGAGACGCAGTCCATCATCAGGCCGTCGGTCATGAACGGCGCGAAGCTCGCCTCGACCGCGTCGAGGAGTACGGCGCGGTTCGGGTCGGCGATCTCCCAGGTGGAGCCGCCGAGGAGGGCGGTGAGGTTCGCGACTCCGCCGAGCGCGACGTTGCCGTAGGTGCCGATGTACGCAAGGTTGCCGTGCTGGATGAACGAGCCGTCGCGGTAGAAGCCGTCGCCGCTGGTGACGTACGTGAACACGCTGTTCTTGCCGGACTCGGCGACGTCGCTCAGCGCATCGCGGGCGGCGGCGAGCTTGTCGGCGGACTTGCCGACGATGCCGCGGAGGGCGGTGATCAGTGCCTTGTCGACACGGTTCGCGCCGGTCTCGCGGAGGGTCGGCGAGTTGGTCCGGCGGTTCGGGTCGGGGACGAAGTGGTCGACGGCCTTCAGGTACGCGGTGAGCTGGGCGGCTTCGAGTGCGTCGTACGCGAGGATGCAGGTGTCGAGGAGGGCGCGCGGTGCGCCGATCTCCCAGAACCACCAGTTGCCGGTCTCTTTGAGGGTCTCGTTGTAGGCGTTCGCGTTGAGGAAGTCGAGGGCGCCGCTCAGCTCGTCGGCCCAGTCTGCGCTCTGGGTGGTCGCGCCGGCCAACGCGATCGTCTTCAGGCGCGTGTAGCTGATCGAGAAGTTCCCGCTGGTCGGGCTCAACGGCAGATCCGGCCAGAGCGCGGTCCGGTCGGCAGTCGTGATCATCGTGCTGGTGTATTGCTGCGCCTGAGCGGTCAGCTTGCCGAGCGCGTCAGCGTACGCCGGGTCGGTGGTGTCGATCGCACCCCCGGTGTTGAGCTCGGTCCAGCGGGCTCGGAGTACGTCGTACTCGTCGTCCGCGAACGCTCGGGTGGGCAGACTTATCGCACTGATCGCGCCGGCGGCAACCCCGGCCTGAAGCAACAGTCGACGACGAAAACTGGGCGGCATCGCGACTCCTCGGGGGTGGTAAACGCTTACCCCAGATCCTGCCGCCTGCGCACAACAGTCGTCAACAACCCACTACGATCACTTCTGATCACTTCACGGAAGCAGATCCCTCACCACGGCATCAGCCAACAACCGTCCCCGATCTGTCAGCACCAGCCGATCGCCGTCCATCACCGCGAGACCGTCCTCGACGACCTGGTCGGCTGCGGCGCGGCCGGGCTCGTCCAGGACCTCTCGCGGCAGACCGGCCTCCAGGCGCACCTCGAGGAGGACGCGCTCTATGCGGCGGGTTTCTTCGTCGAGGGTTTCTCGGGCCTGGGCTGGGCTTTGGTTGGTGTTGAGGCGTTCGGCATAGGCGCTCGGGTGCTTGACGTTCCACCAGCGAGTTCCGGCTACGTGGCTGTGGGCGCCGGGGCCGATGCCCCACCAGGTGTCGCCGCGCCAGTAGAGCTCGTTGTGGCGGCAGCGGGCCGCCGTACTGCGGGCCCAGTTGGAGACCTCGTACCAGCGCAGGCCCTCGGCGGAGAGCAGCTCGTCGGCCAGGACGTACTTGTCGGCGAGATCGTCGTCGTCCGGCATCGGCAGTTCACCGCGCCGGATCCGCCGCGCCAACTGCGTCCCGTCCTCGACGATCAACGCATAAGCGCTCACGTGATCGGGCTGAGCGGACAGCGCCGACTCGAGCGAAGCGCGCCAGTCATCCAGTGATTCGCCCGGGGTGCCGTAGATCAGGTCGAGGTTCACATGCTCGAAGCCGGCCGCGGTCGCCTCCTTGACCGCCTGCAGCGCACGCCCGGGAGTGTGCTGGCGGTCGAGGATCTTGAGCACGTGCGACGACGCACTCTGCATGCCGAAGCTGACCCGGTTGAAGCCAACGGCCCGCAGCTCATCGAGATACGCAGGGTCGACCGACTCCGGGTTCGCCTCGGTCGTCACCTCCGCGTCGGGAGCCAGCCCGAACTCATCACGAACGGCGGCCAGCATCCTCCCGAGATCGGCCGCCGGCAGCAGCGTCGGCGTACCGCCACCGAAGAACACGGTGTCGACCGGCCGATCCAGCTCCCCCAGCACCCGACGGGCAAGGAGCACCTCGCGGACCGCGGTCTCGGCGTACGACGCCTGCGACCCACCGCCGCCGAGCTCGCGCGCGGTGTAGGTGTTGAAGTCGCAGTACCCGCACCGCGACGCACAGAACGGCACGTGCAGGTAGAACCCCAACGGCCGGCTCGCGGCTTCGCGGACGGCGGACTCCGGCAACGCCCCGTCCAGGGGCGCAACCTCTCCCTCGGGCAATGTTGACGGCACCCACCTATCCTACGGACCTAGGGCATGTCTGGTGATCCAGCGCCGTAGCGAGGAGGTGCTCGGCGCGGTGCATCGGCGCGCGGGGGCGAAGGGGTCGATGCGGAGCATCGTTCCCTTCGCACCCGTGCGGCGAGGTGCCGTGCCGAGTGCCCCGCAGTAGGCGATGGATCACCAGACATGCCTGATTCTTGACCGGATCTCCGTCGTTTCGTGGTCACAGGATGTCCGGAGATAGCTACATTCGGCTTATGGAGACCGAGGCTCAGCCTGTCGGACGCGGCACGCGGAACGCGGTGATCGTCGCGATCATGCTCGGAATGTTGCTCGCGGCCCTCGATCAAACGATCGTCGCGACCGCGCTGCCCACGATCGTCAGCGACCTCGGCGGCGCGAACCACCTGTCCTGGGTGGTCACGTCGTACCTGCTCGCCGAGACGATCATGACCGCGCTGATCGGCAAGTTCGGCGACCTGTACGGGCGCAAGCCGATGTTCCTGATCAGCGTCGTACTGTTCCTCGCCGGCTCGGCCCTGTGCGGGATGGCCGACTCGATGCTGTGGCTGGTCGGCTCCCGCGCGATCCAGGGCCTCGGCGCCGGCGGTCTGATGGTCACCGCGATGGCCGTGATCGCGGACGTCGTACCGCTGAGCGAACGCGGGAAGTACCAGGGCGTGATGGGCTCGGTCTTCGGCGTCTCGACCGTCGCCGGTCCGCTGCTCGGCGGGCTGTTCGTCGACCACCTGAGCTGGCGGTGGGCGTTCTACGTGAACATCCCGCTCGGCATCGTCGTCCTGATCGTTGCCTCGATCTCGTTGCCGTCGGTGAAGGCGCCGGAGCGGCCGAAGATCGACTACCTCGGCATCCTGTTCATCGCGCTCGCCGCGACCGGGCTGACGCTGGTGACGACCTGGGGCGGCAACGAGTACGACTGGACCTCGCCCGTCATCATCTCGATGGCGATCGGCTCATTGGTTGCCCTGGGCCTCTTTATCCTGGTCGAACAACGGGCCGCGGAGCCGTTGCTGCCGTTGCGCTTGTTCCGGTCCGGGGTGTTCACGGTGTGCGCGGTGATGAGCTTCATCATCGGGTTCGCGATGCTCGGCGGGGTCACGTACCTGCCGACGTACCTGCAGTTCGTGCACGGCGCTTCGGCGACCGAGTCCGGCCTGCAGATGCTGCCGCTCGTCGGCGGGCTGCTGGTCGCGTCGGTCGTGACCGGTCAGACGATCAGCAAGACCGGTCGCTACCGGCTGTTCCCGATCGTCGGCACGATCCTGATCGGTGTCGGGCTGTTCCTTCTCTCACTGCTCGACAACTCCACGTCGTACGTCGTGACCGCCGGCTACATGGTAGTACTCGGAGTGGGTGTCGGCCTGTGCATGCCGGTCCCCACGGTCGTCGTTCAGAGCACGGTCGACTACGCGGACCTCGGGGTCGCGACGTCCGGTGTGAGTTTCCTGCGCACCATGGGCAGTTCGTTCGGCGTGGCAGTGTTCGGGTCGATCTACTCCCACCAACTGCCGGTTCACCTGGAGGAAGCCGTCCGGGCCACGGGCGCGGATCCCCGGGTGGTGACGACGGTCGAGGGCGTGCGCAATCTCCCCGAGTCGATGCGGCCGGCGGTGACGGCGGCGTACGCCGACTCCTTGCACACCGTGTTCCTGTGGGCGGTTCCGGTGGCGGCGCTCGGGTTCCTGACCGCGCTGCTGCTGAAGGAAGTCCCGCTCCGCGACAGCGCGCGCATGGCCGCGTCCGATGTCGGCGAGAACTTCGCGGCGCCGTCGTCGTTCGACTCCGAGCGCGAACTCCAGAAGCTCGCGGCCCTCGTCGTACAGCACCACAAGCGCAACCCAGCGCCCGAGGTCCTTGCCGAGTCCGGTATACCGCTCAGCAACGCCGAGGCCTGGATGATCATGCGCGTCTTCCGCGGCGGCGCCGAGAAGGGTTCCGCCACCCTGGCCGAGATCACCGGCGGCCTCCGCATGCCACCGGGCGCCCTCGAACCGCTCGCCGGCCAACTGGTTGCCAATGGCTACCTTTCCGAGACCCTCGGCCACTACCGCTTCACGCAACTCGGCATGGAGATGTTCCAGCGCTTCGTCGGCGCCTTCCGGATCTGGATGCTCGACCGCCTCACCGACTGGGACCCCGAGAACTCCGAAGCCTTCTCCCACGCCGTAGACCGAATCGCCGAACAAATGATCGACCAAGGTCAATCCCTCACCACCGGCAAACACGCCGCTGCCCTGGTCGGTACTCAGTAGCTTCAACAGGCCTGGTGGATCATGCTTGAGGGATGGCTGATGGGGACGTGGCGGCGGCTCTGGCCGGCAGCTTCCTTGGAGGGTTGCCGGGTGAGCTGATCGAGCGGTTGCTGGCGACGGGTGATCGGATTGATTACCCGGCCGGCAGCACGCTGTACCGCGAGCGCTCCTCTCCGCGTGCGGTGCTGGTGGTTCGCGGGTTGCTGCGTGTCTACATGTCCTCGCCGGAAGGGCGTCAGGTGACGGTCCGGTACGCGCGGGCTCGCGACGTACTCGGGATCGCCGTACTCGTCGCAGGGCCGGCCGATGTCGGCGTACAGACGCTCTCGGAGTGCACGCTCTTCCGGATCGACGCCGGGCTGCTGACGACTGCCGCGCGTACTGACAGCCGGGTCGCATGGGCGGTGGCGGAGGAGCTCAGTCGCCGGCTGTACGAGAACCTGCAGCAGACCGCGGTCAACGCCTTCGGCACCGTGCGCCAACGCGTCGCCTCGCACTTGCTGGACCTGGCGTCGACCCAGCAGGGTCCACGCGGCGAGCTCGTCGCCCGGGTGTCCCAGCAGGACCTCGCGGATTCCGTCGGATCGGTCCGCGAGGTGGTGGCGCGCGTACTGCGAGAGTTCCGGCTGGCCGGGCTGGTCGCCACGTCCGCCGACAAGGTCCACATCCTCGATGCCACCGGTCTCCACGACCAGACCTGGAACCCCGACGACGCGTGACCTCGGTTACTCCCTCGCACTACAAAAGTCACAGACGTGGCCACCGCCCCGGGCGAAGACTGATGCCCTCGGCCCCGAATCCGTCGGGGCCCGAAGGGAGATCAGATGTCCACGGAAGCAACCAGATTGCCGGCGCGCACCGGCACCGGCGATCCGGTCAAGGCGGTGTCGGTGATCAGCACCGGCAGCGTCGAGATCCACCCCGAACACGCCTACGGCTCACGGAAGCCGCTGTACTGGTGGCTGCTCACGTCCCGCCGCTGGCTGCCGGCCCGCCCGATCAACGTGTACGTCATCGAGCACGCGAACGGGCTGGTGTTGTTCGACACCGGCCAGGATCGCGCCTCTGTGACCGATCCGTCGTACTTTCCGGGTGGGTTCAACGGGGTCGTGTACGACCGGTTGGCCAGGTTCCACATTGCCGAGCACGAGACGCTCGACGCACAACTGGGCACGCTCGGGTACTCGACCGCCGACGTCGACAAGGCGGTCATCTCGCACCTGCACCAGGACCACATCGGCGGGATCCCTCAGCTCGGCGGCAGTGAACTGCTGATCACCTCGTCGGAATGGGACCAGCTGTCCGGCTTCTCCCCCGAGGCTCGCGGTTTCCTCCGGTCGCATATCGACGTACCCGGCGCGCGCTGGAAACACGTCGACTTCACCACCGACGTCGATCTCACGCCGTTCCCTCGAGCGTTCGATGTCATGGGTGACGGATCGATCCTCCTGTTCCCCACGCCCGGTCACACGCCTGGGTCGATGTCGATGCTCGTACGTCGGCGCGAGCTGCCGCCACTGCTGATGGTCGGCGACCTCACGTACGAGGCCGGCCTGCTCGAACGTCGTCAACTGCCAGGTGTTGGCGTCCGGAGCGAGCTCGCCCGCACGACCGACAACGTCCTGGCGCTCGCCGAGCAACTGCCCGGCCTCGTCGTCCTCCCCGCCCACGACCCGACCGCGGCGCAGCGCCTGGTCGACAGCTCCCGGCGGCCGCAATGAAATTCACCAACACGATCACCATCGAGCGTCCGCCGGCCACGGTCTTCGCCTACCTGCTGAACCTCGAGAACATCCCGCAGTGGAACTACGCGCTGTCCGAAACTCGGCAGCTCACCCCCGGCCCACCCGCCGTAGGCACCCGCTACCTGCAGACCCGCACCATCCCCGTCCACACAGAGGAGTCCCTGGAGATCGTCGAGCTCATCCCTGGCAAGCAGCTCACGGTTCAGGGCACGCTCAACTCCTTCCCAGCCATCCTCAGCTACAGCGTTGACGCGGCCGACGGCGGCACGATCCTCACCAATGCGGTCGACCTCCAGCCGTCCGGTCCGCTGAAGCTCTTGGCCCCGATCGCCCACGGCCGCATCAAGTCCGCGGTCGCCGCAAACCTCGCCGCACTGAAGCAACTCCTCGAACAGTCATAGGGTGAGTGTGAGAGTCCGGTCGCGGATCACGCTCGCGGTGAATGAGCTTCTCCCGGTTCCGCGAGGCGCCGGTCCAGCAGGACGATCGTCGTACCACCGCTGATCAGCGTGAGAGTGTCGGCGTCGATGGTCCACCTGGGCCGGCGAGTTACGAAATCCATCAACCAGTCGTCCTGAGCCTCCAGTTCAGGACCGCATCCGATCTGTGTCTGCACGCCTTGGACGAACCCCAGTACCCCGTCGTCGAGCGTGACCCCACCACCCAGCTGGTTGCATCCGGCGCGGACGATCAGTACGCCGTCCTTTCGGATGGTCAACAGAATTCGACTGCCCGGCACCAGCGGCCTGTCGACCCCGTCCTCGGTCACCGCCACGGACAAGTAAGTCTTACCGATCGGCGACCCCTCACCACCGATCAACGGCCCGTATTTCACAGTCATCTTCCGCCCCCTTCACTCCGGATTATCCCGCCGATGACCTCATCCATCACGGACTCTGGGGTGGGGATAACTACAGGGTGGTCGGGGAGCCAACCGCAATGGAATGACGGCCGGGAGGCGACAGGCTCGGAGCATGGTGGCTGAATTGAGGGCGAGGGTGTTCGCGCCGGTGCGGGCGTTGGTGACGATGTTGCTGTCTGTCGCGGGTGTGCTTGCGGCGGTGCTTGTGCTCGTCAGCAGCGCGCTGGTGGTGGTTGGGATCGGGCGGTACGCCGTACCGCCTGCGGTCTGGCTCTTGCGGAAAGTGGCGGATGCGGCGCGTGCTCTGGTGCGGATGGCCGGTGTCGATGTGAGGCGACCGTACGGGCCTGAGACCAGTGCGATCGGGCTGCTGAAGGCGCGCAGTACCTGGAGGGACATCGGCTGGGCGTTCATCGACCCGGTGATCGGGACGTGGGCGACCGCGCTTGCGATCGCGATGCCGCTGTTCGGGGTGTACGGCGCTGTCGTGCAGCCGTTCGTTTGGCGGGCCAACGAACGGGCGGGCGGCATCAACTCGTTCGGTCCCATCCACGTGACCTCGACCGTGACCGCGCTCGCCGCGATCCCGGTCGGCCTCGCGATGATCGCCGCCGGCCTGTACATCGGGCCGCCGCTGCTCACCCTGCGCGCCAGCTGGTCGGCCGACCTGCTCGGGCCCTCGCGGACCACCGCGCTGGAGGAACGCGTCGAGACGCTGGTCGAGACCCGCGCCGACAGCGCCGGCGCGCAGGCCGCTGAGCTGCGCCGGATCGAACGCGATCTGCACGACGGCGCGCAGGCGCGGCTGGTGGCTCTCGGTATGAGCCTCAGCAACGCCGAGCGCCTGTTCGAGGAGGATCCGGAGGCCGCGCGCAACCTGGTGATCGCGGCCCGCGAGGCGTCCTCCAGGGCGCTCGATCAGTTACGCGATCTGGTCCGCGGCGTACATCCGCCCGTACTCGCGGACCGAGGTCTCGCCGACGCGATCCGCGCGTTGGCCCTGGACTCACTGCTCGAGGTCGAAGTCAGGTCCGACCTGCCTGGCCGTCCGTCGCTGCCGGTCGAGTCCGCGGTGTACTTCGCCGCCAACGAGCTGCTCGCCAACACCGCCAAGCATGCCCGTAGTGCGACCACCGTGGCGATCTCGCTGCACTACACCAACGGCGTACTGCGCTGCGTGGTCACCGACGACGGCCCGGGCGGAGCGGATCCGATGAACGGGACCGGTTTGCGCGGCATCGAGAGTCGGCTCGCGATCTTCGACGGCACGGTCGAGGTCGACAGTCCTGTCAGCGGTCCGACCCGCGTCCAGCTGGAGGTGCCGTGCGCGATCCGATCCGTGTAGTGGTCGCCGAGGATCTGTTCCTGCTCCGCGACGGGCTCGTCCGGACGCTGACCGAGCACGGGTTCACGGTCGTCGCCGCGGTCGGCACCGGACCGTCGTTGCGGAAGGCGATTGTCGACGAACAGCCCGATATCGCGGTGGTCGACGTACGGCTGCCGCCGTCGTTCACGGACGAGGGTCTGCAAGTAGCGATCGAGGCGCGACGGCAACGGCCCGGCTTTCCGGTGCTCGTGCTGTCGCAGTACGTCGAGCAGCTGTACGCCCGCGAGCTTCTTGCCGATGGCAACGGCTCGGTCGGTTATCTGTTGAAGGACAGGGTTTTCAACACCGACCAGTTCGTCGAGGCCGTGCGGTCGGTGGCCGGCGGCGGTACTGCGATGGATCCGCAGGTCGTCGCCAAGCTGCTCAGCAGAGGCGATGCACGCGGGCGTACTGCGGACCTGACTCCGCGCGAACGCGACGTACTGGAACTCATGGCGGCCGGTCGCTCGAACGCCGCGATCGGGCAGCAACTGAGGCTCTCCGTCAGTGCCGTGACCAAACATATCGCCAGCATCTTCGGCAAGCTCGACCTGCCCGCGTCCGATGACGACAACCGTCGCGTGCTCGCCGTCCTCGCGTACCTGAACCGCTGACGTATCCTCGCACCCATGCTGAGTGACGGAGTGCGGACAATCGCCGCAGGTGGGGTCGATCACTGGGTCCGGATCGCGGGCGCCGACAACGACGGAGTACCGCTGGTGCTCGTGCACGGCGGGCCGGGCGAGAGCTCGTACTCGATCGAGCAGTCCGTCGGTGACGAGATCGCGAAGCTCGCGCCGGTCATCTTCTACGACCAGCGCGGGTGCGGCCGGTCGGCGCGTCCGTCCGACACGAGCACCTACACGATGGTCCAGCTTGTTGCGGACCTGGATGAGTTGCGTACGGCGCTGGGAGTCGAGCAGATCGTGCCGTGGGGCGTGTCGTTCGGGTGCCTGCTTGCTGCGGAGTACGCCGTTGCTCATAGCAACCATGTGGCCGGCCTGATCCTGCACGCTCCCCCGATCGTCGACCCCCTCCACCCCGGCCTGTGGACGATGCGCCCGGCCGCGGTCGACCCGATCCTGACGCCGGACGAGCGCGCCGCCCTTCGCACTCAACTCGAGCCCCTCACCGTCCAGATCGAACGCACAGTTGCCGCTATCGGCGCCATCGCCCAGAGCGAGAACGCGGCGAGCTTCTTCTACTACGACCCGGCCAACATCCCCGCCGACGATCCCGCGACGCCGGAGTCCAACCTGGAAATGGCGATGGCCCTGGTCGGTACCGAACGCCCCGATCTCGCCGACGACCTGGCCGCCGTCGACATCCCCACACTCATCCTCGCCGCCCTCTGGGACCGCCACGTCGGCTTCGACACCCCCCGCGACCTCGCCACCCGCCTCCCCCAGGCCACCCTCGAGATCTTCACCAACTCGGCCCACTCGATCGCCGACGAGGAACCAACGAAGTACGTCGAGGTCATCCGCAACTTCCTGGAGCGCTGAGCCGTGCGTTCACTCGGAACATCAGTCGAGTACCCCGGCCGCGGCCTGGCCATCGGCCGCGACGCCGACGGCGTACCGTTCTTCACCTACTGGCTGACGGGGCGCTCGCCCGCGTCGCAGTCCCGCGAACTCGTCGTCCATGACGAGGAGATCGTCGTCCGTGACACCTCCGGCGGCCCAATCGACGACCTCCGCCACTACACCGCCGCCACCCGCGGAGCCGACTGGGTCCTGGTCGGCAACGGCACCCAGGTCAGCGACCTGACCGCCCTCCGCCCGCAGCAGCCCGACCTCCAACTGGCCCTGCGGCACCTCACCTACGAACCCGACCCACCCATCCGCACCCCACGCATCACAGCCACCGCCACCATCGCGGGCCCGGAGCTCACCGAGGTCATGGTCGGTTCCGCTCGGGCGTACGACGGCGCACCCGACCTCACCGTCCACCCGTCCCTCTACACATCCCACGTCGCACCCGGCACCGCGCTCACCACCACGACCTACTCCGGCACCGCACAACAGATCGTCACCAACGGCCACCCGGAGGTCGTCGCCGTACCGTTCCCCTGGTCCGACATCACCGACGCCGTCTGGCAGTCGCTACAACCATCCCTCCGAGTCGCCACCATCACGGTGCGCCTCGACACCCCCACCTTCGCCGCGGTGGTGCTGCAGCAGAGGTGACTACTCGTACATCTTGTCGAGGACGGCGGCGTACTCGACCTCGACGTACTTTCGTTTGAGTTTCAGGCTCGGGGTCATCTCGCCGGACTCGACCGTGAGGTCGCGGTCGAGGATGGTGAACTTCTTGATGGTTTCCCAGCGGTTGAGGGTCGCGTTGAGTTCGTCGACGTAGCCCTGGACCATCGTCTGGGCGGCGTCGGACGTCACGATCTCGGCGTACGGCATTCCGCTCATACCGTTCGCGGCGGCCCAACCCACGACAGCATCAGGGTCCAGCGTCACCAGCGCCGAGACGAAGTTGCGCTTGTTCCCGTGGACGATGAACTGGCTCGCATACGGGCAGATCGTCTTGAAGCGGCCCTCGATGACCTGAGGCGCGACGTACTTGCCGCCCGACGTCTTGAAGAGGTCCTTCTTCCGGTCGGTGATGAACAGGAACTCGTCCTCGAAGTGTCCGATGTCCCCGGTGTGGAACCACCCGTCCGCGTCCAGGACCTCGGCCGTCTGCTCGGGCTGGTTGTGGTACCCGCTCATCACGCCGTCGCCCTTGATCAGGATCTCCCCGTCCTCGGCGATCTTGAACTGCGTCCCCGGGAACGCAGGCCCGACGCTCCCCAGCCGGTACTGCGTCGGCCGGTTCAACGTCGACCCCGCCGACGTCTCGGACAGCCCGTACCCCTCGAGGATCAGCAACCCGGCCGCGTGGAACCACTCGGCCAGCGTCTTGTCCAGCGCCGCCGAGCCGGACACGAAGAACCGGATCCGCCCGCCGAAGCGAGCCCGGATCTTCGACAGCACCAACCGATCCGCCGCTGCGAACTGCGCCGCCAGCAGACCGGACGGCTCCCGCCCCGCCTGCCGCAAGGCGGACACACGCGAACCAACCCCGAACGCCCAGTCGAACATCTTCGCCCGCGCGCCGCCCTCGGACTGGATCATCGTCCGGATCCGCGCGTGCGCCTTCTCGAAGATCCGCGGCGCCGCCGCCATGAACGTCGGTTGGACGACGGCCGCATTCTCGACGATCTTGTCGATCCGTCCGTCCACCGCGGTCGCGAACCCGATCTGGCACTGGACGGCGAGCAGCACCTGCCCGAACACGTGCGACAACGGCAGCCACAGGAACTGCAGGTCGTCCGGCGACAGCACCCGCATCCCCTCGACCGCGGCGCCTTCGTACGTCCACGCCGAGTGCGCCAACCGCACGCCCTTCGGCCGGCCCGTCGTACCGGAGGTGTAGATCAGCGTGCACAGATCGTCCGGCTTGATCGCCGCGATCCGCTCGTCGACCGCGGGCGGGTGCTCAGCCAGGTACTCGTCGCCCAGCGCGTCGAGGTCACCCAGCGAGATGACCCAGTCGCCGTCGCTCTCGACCGGCGTACCGTCGATCAGCACGACCTTGCGCAGCGACGGTGTCTCGGACCGGTGCGCGCGGAGCTTGTCGACCTGCCCCGCGTCCTCGGCGAACACCAGCTGTACGTCGGCATCGGCCACGATGAACGCCACGTCGGCCGAGATCGTCGTCGGGTAGATCGTGGTGGTCGCAGCAGCCGCGAGCACGGCGGCCAGGTAGCACTCGATCCACTCGATCCGGGTGCTGGACGCGATCGCGACCCGCTGCTCCGGCTCGACGCCGAGCGCGATCAGCCCGGCCGCACGCCGGCGCGTCAGCTCCTCGGTCTCGCGCCAGCTCACCGACTTCCATTGCTCGCCGCGCGGGAACCGGAACGCCTCCCGCGCAGGGGTCGCCTCCACCCGCTCCAGGAACATCTGGGCCATCGTGCCCTTGCGGTTGCTCAGGAGAGCGAGCTGGCCGGAATCGGCGACAGGCTTCATAACTGGCCTCCAATGGGGGGTCAAGTGACTGGAGGGTAATCGCAAGCGGCTGGTCCTGACCATGGCACTCGCGCGCCCGCTCGCGCGTTCTCCATCACGTTTCCGCAACATACCCTGATTCGTCGCGCCCCGGAGTCCTACCGCTACTGATCAGCCTTCTTGACGTCGAGAGATCACCGCTGCGCGAGGAGCTCTGCGATCTGTACGGCGTTGAGCGCGGCGCCCTTGCGGAGGTTGTCGTTGGACACGAACAGCACGAGCCCGCGGTTGCCCGGCACGGACTGGTCCTGGCGGATGCGGCCGACGTACGACGGGTCCTGGCCGGCGGCGAGCAGCGGGGTCGGGAGGTCCGTGACGGCCACGCCCGGTGCGGATCCGAGGAGCTCGGTCGCGCGCTCCGGGGTGATCGGCTCGGCGAACTCGGCGTGGATGCTCAGCGAGTGGCCGGTGAAGACCGGCACCCGGACGCAGGTGCCGGCGACCGGGAGGTCCGGGATGTGCAGGATCTTGCGGCTCTCGTTGCGGAGCTTCTGCTCCTCGTCGGTCTCACCGGTGCCGTCGGCAACGATCGGACCGGCGAGCGGGAGGACGTTGAACGCGATCGGACCGGCGTACACCTTGGGCTCCGGGAGCGTGATGCCTTCCGTGCCGCGGGCAAGCTTCCCGCCCGGTACGGCGAGGGCGCGGGCCTGGTCCTCGAGCTCGCTCACGCCGACCCCACCGGAGCCCGAGACGGCTTGGTAGGTGGACACGACGAGCCTGGTCAGCGTCGCCGCGCGGTGCAGCGGGGCGAGGACCGGCATCGCGGCCATCGTCGTGCAGTTCGGGTTGGCCACGATGCCCTTGGGCAGGTTGTCGAGGTCCTCCGGGTTCACCTCGGAGACGACGAGCGGCACGTCGGGATCCATCCGCCAGCCGGACGAGTTGTCCACGACGACGGCACCGGCCGCGGCAACCTTCGGCGCAAGCTCCTTCGACGCCGTCTTCCCGTTCGAGAACAGCGCAAGCTCGAGCCCGGCGAAGTCCGCCGTCGCGGAGTCCTCGACGGTGATCTCCCTGTCACCGAACGGCAGCGTCTTCCCCGCCGACCGAGCCGAGGCGAAGAACCGCACCTCGTCCACCGGGAACTTCCGCTCGACGAGCAGCTCCCGCATGACGCTACCGACCTGGCCTGTGGCTCCGAAAACACCTACTCGCATGCTCCGCAGACTACTTGGCCGCCTCCAGCCGGCGCGGATGATTTCAGATGGCGGATCTGCAGCCCATCACAATCGCCGCGTGACGCCCGAGCGCACGCTCGAGCCGCACCTGGTGACGCAGTTGTGATGGGCTGCAGATCCGGCCACCGCCCTCAGGCGTCCGCGGCGAGCGTGCCACCGTTCGCCACGTCGGTCTTCTCGATCTCCTGGAAGACGATGCGGACGGCCTCGCGCTTCGCGCCGAGGATGGCGATGGCGGAGTCGGTGACGGCGGCGACGAACTCGCGGCGCTGGTCGAGGGTGCGGCCGGAGAGGAGTTCGACGGTGATGTTCGGCATGGGTTGTTCTCCTGAGGGTTGGGTTGGGCCAGTGTTTCAGGACAGGACCGCGGCGGGGCGGGCGGCGGTCTCGTCCGGGTCGGTGTTCAGCGAGTCGACCAGGTCGTCGACCTCCGCGCGGTTCTCCGGCAGCAGCAGGCCGAGGCCGACGTACACCACCAGGGAAGTTGCCAGCGGCAACGCGACGACCAGCGTCTGGTCGGTCGAGCCGATGCCGTACTTGACGATCGCCCACGCGATCAGGCCGATCGCCCACGACGCCAGCGCGGCCCGCGATCCGCTCCGCCGGAACCACGGCAACAGGCCGAGCATCAGCGGGATCGCGATCGGTCCCATCGTCGCGGCGACCAGGTCGACGACGATCTTCAGTACGACGCCTTCGCCGTTCGTGGCGATCGCGATCAGCATGCTCACCGTGACGAACGTGAACGTCACGATCCGCGCCATCTTCAACGTCGCCGCATCGGTCAGCCGGCGGACCTTCGGCACGAGGACCGGCGCGAGATCCCGCGTGATCACCGACGAGATCGCGTTCGCGTCGGACGCCACCATCGCCATCGTGTGCGAGAAGAAGCCGGCCAGCACCAGCCCGATCAGCCCGCTCGGCAGGAGCAGTTGCGACAGTTCGACGTACGACTGCTCCGGCTTTCCGGGGTGTACGAGCAGCGGCGCGGCGCACATCGGGATGAAGAGCACCAACGGCCACACGAGCCAGAGTGCCGACGACAGCAACGCGGACTTCTTCGCTGCGGATCCGGATGGCGCGGCCATGTAGCGCTGCGCCAGGTTCCACATGCCGCCGTTGTACTCGAAGGTTTTGATGAACAGGAACGCGATCAGGAAGATCGGCGTGTACGGCCCGTTCAGCGCGTGACCGTGCCCGGCCGGCAACTGATCCCACATCTTCCACAACGTCGGTACGCCGTCCAGATGCGCGAGCACGCCGATGAACATCGCGATGCCGGCGCCGAACTGGATCACGAACTGGCCGAAGTCGGTGAGTACGTCGGCCCACAGCCCGCCGAGCGTGGCATACAGCATCGTCACCACACCGGTCAGCAGGATCCCCCACCGCATCGGCACTCCGGTGAATCCGTTCAGCAGTACGGCGATCGCGACCCACTTCGACGCGATGTCGACGACCTTCAGCGCGGCACCGGAGTACGCGAGCGCCTGCTGTGTCGGCAGGTTGTACCTGCGTGCGAGGTACTCCAGTGGCGACACAACCCCGTGTTTGGCGCGGAGACGATTCCAGCGGGCGGCGAACAGGAACGCGCCGATCCCGACGCCGATGCCGATCGTCATGGCCCACCAGACATAGACCGTGATGCCGTAGCTGTAGGCAACTGCCGCGAACGCAACGAACATGACCGCGCTGTAGCCGGACATGTGATGCGAGATGCCGGACAACCACCAGGGAATCCGGCCGCCGGTCGTGAAGTAGTCCACGACGGTCTTGATCTTGGTGCGCGACCAGAGCCCGATCAGCACCATCAACACGAAGTACGCGACCAGGACAGTCCAGTCCAGAGTGGTCATCAGGATCCTCCCAGGGGCGATGGGCGATTGCCTGGAAGGTTCCATCGAACAGAACTCGGTGTCAATACACGGAACCTGGAACATTTCGTCGCGGGGTTCCAGCGGCTCTGATGATTGACACAGGGGTTCCGTCACGTAGAACCTTGTTCTGTGACTCTGCAGATCAGGCACGCCACCCATCCCGAGCAGCTGCCCGGTTTCGACACCGCCGCGCTGCGCCGCCACTACCTGGTGGACGACCTCTTCGTCCCGGACGAGATCACCGCGGTGCTCACCCACCACGACCGGATCGTGCTCGCCGGCGCCTGCCCCGCGAACGGGCCGCTGACGTTGGATACGTACCCCCAGCTGCGCAGCGAGTACTTCCTCGAACGCCGCGAGGCCGGCGTCGTCAACGTCGGCCGACCCGGCACGGTCACCGCGGACGGCACGAAGTACGAGCTGACCACCGGTGCCTGCCTGTACGTCGGACGCGGCGTACGCGAGGTCGTTTTCGAAGGGGCCGATGCAGCTTTCTACGTTTTCTCCGCGCCCGCGCACACCGCCTTCCCGACCGCACAGGTCAACCCCGGCGAGGGAAACCGGCTCGAGCTCGGCGATCAGCAGACCGCGAACCGTCGCACGATCGACCAGTACATCCACGCGGACGGCGTACAGAGCTGCCAGGTCGTGCTCGGCGTGACCACGCTGCACGCGGGCAGCACCTGGAACACCATGCCCGCCCACACCCACGACCGCCGTACCGAGTGCTATCTGTACTTCGGCCTCCCGGAGACCGAGCGGATCGTCCATCTCCTCGGCGAGCCCGACGAGACCCGGCACGTGCTCGTCGCGGATCGGCAGGCGATCATCTCGCCGAGCTGGTCGATCCACTCCGGCTGCGGCACGTCGTCGTACAGCTTCGTGTGGGCGATGGCCGGCGAGAACCAGGCGTTCGGCGACATGGACGGTGTCGACGTACAGGATCTGCGGTGACGTTCAGCCTCGAAGGGCGTACTGCGCTCGTCACCGGTGCTCGTCGTGGCATCGGCGCCGCCATCGCAGCGGGGTACGCCGCGGCCGGCGCCGAGCTGATCCTGATGGCCCGGGACGCAGCGCTCGAGGACACCCTCGAGGCGATCAAGCAGAACGGCGGCGGCGAAGCGACGGTTGTGATCGCCGACTTCGCGGATCCTGCCGCCGTGGAGGCGGCCGCGGTCGAGCTGGCCCGGGAACGGCACATCGACATCCTGGTCAACAACGCCGGTACGATCCGGCGAGCGCCGGCGGCAGAGACGACGACCGCGGACTGGCAGCACGTGATCGATGTGAACCTCAACTCCACCTGGGCAGTCACCCGACCGGTCGGGGCCGCGATGGCGGAACGGCGTACCGGGAAGGTCATCACGATCGCCTCGCTGCTGAGCTTCCAGGGCGGGATCACGGTTCCGGCCTACACTGCCAGCAAGCATGCGGTGGCGGGACTGACCCGGGCGCTGGCCAACGAGTGGGGCCCGGCCGGGGTTCAGGTGAACGCGATCGCGCCCGGATACATCAGTACCGACAACACCACCGAGCTGCGCGCGGACCCGGCTCGCGAGGCCGCCATCCGGCAGCGCATCCCAGCCGGTCGCTGGGGGCGGCCGGAGGACGTCGTCGGCGCGGCGGTGTTCCTCGCTTCCACGGCAGCCGACTACGTGAACGGCCACGTTCTCGCGGTCGACGGCGGCTGGCTCTCCAGATAACTCAGCCAGATAGGAGTGGCAGGATGAGCGACATGAGTTCGCCCTCGGCCATCGACAAGACGTTGATGGTGCTGGACGCCGTACTGGAGCACTCGCGGTTCACCGACGTCGTGAACGCGACCGGTCTGGCCAAGTCGACCGTGCACCGGATCATGGCGTCGCTGGTCGAGCACGAGTTCGTCACGCAGGCCGACGACGGCTCGTACCACCCCGGCCCGAAGGCGCTGCGGCTGGCCGGTCACGCGCTGACCAACGTCGACCTCGCCACGGTCGCCCGCCCCGTGCTCGCGGATCTCGTCGCGCAGACGCGCTGCACGGTGCACGTCGGACTGCTGAACGGCGACGAGGCGATCTACGTCGCCCGCCTCGACGGCCCGAAGCCGTACCGGATGCCGTCGCGCGTCGGTAAGGCGATCTGGCTGCACTGCACCGGCATCGGCAAGGCGCTTCTCGCCGAGAAGGACGAAGAGGCGCTCGACGTCCACATCACCCGAACCGGTCTTCCGGCCCGTACGCCGCTCACGCACACCACCGCGGCCGCGCTCAAAACCGATCTCGCACAGGTGCGCGCTCGCGGCTACGCACTCGACGACGAGGAGAACGAGCCCGGGATCCGCTGTGTCGCCGCGGTCATCCACGATCACACCGGCGCGGCCGTCGCCGCCGTCAGCATCTCCACCTTGTCGTTGGAGCAGTCGATCGCCCAGGTCGCGCTGATGGCTCCCGCCGCGATAGAGGCCGCCCGCAAGATCTCCGCCGCCCTCGGCTACCGCGAGCCTACGAACTAAGCCGCTACAGGTGCTGGGCGACGGCTGTCCGCCCAGCGCACCACCGGGACGAACAGCGCGCCGGTGAGGGCGAACCAGACGCCGAGGATGATCCAGCCGGGGACGCCGAGTCCGAGCGGCAACAGAGCAAGGACTGTCGGAGCGATCATCGTGCTGATCGACATGCTGGTGTTCCAGACGCCCTGGTACTGACCCTGAGCGTGGTTGGGCGCGAGGTCGAAGCTGAGCAGGAACGAGCCCGAGGACTGCATCAGCTCGGCGATCACCTGGACCAGCGCGCCCGCAGCGAGCAGCGCGACCGCGATCAGCGCGTTGCCCCACGTCGCGCCGGCAAGCAACACCATCGATGCCAGCAGCAACAACCCGGCGGTGCGGGTTGCGCGGGCGGCCGTAGTGGGATCGGCGATGCCACGCGACGAACGCACCTGGAACAGCGAGACCACCACGGTGTTGATGATCAGCAGCAACGCGACCGTCCAGCGCGGGGCGTCGGTGTGGTCGACGACCCAGAGCGGGATCGCGACATCGAGCACGGCGAAGTGGATGCTCATGCCCGCATTGAGCGCCGCCACCGCCAGGTACCCGCGGTCCCGCAGCGCGATCCACACCGGTCCGTCGTCATCACGATGGTGGGGTGCGACCCGCGGAATCGCGAGTACGACGAAGGCGGCGATGCTGCTCAGCGCCGCGTCCAGTACGAACATCACGCGGTACGCCGTGGCGGTGTCGAAATGCAGCGCGAAGGCACCGACCGCGGCACCGGCCATGATGCCGATGTTCGTGACGGCCCGCAGGTACGCACGAGCCGCGACCCGCCCCGCGCCGACCGTCAGGGCGGCGATCAGGGCAGCTCGGACGGCGCCCGCGCCGCGGTCGATCATCGTCAGCACGATGCTCACGATCAGGAACTGCCAGAAGTTCTGAACGACCAGGTAGAGCAGCGACAACCCACACACCATCAGGCTCAGAACGACGAACAGACCGCGCGGCCCACGCCGGTCCGCGAGATGCCCGAGCGGTACGGCGGACAGCAGCCCGAACAACCCCGCGACGGTGAGACCGAGGCCGACCTGTGCGATCGACAGCCCGACGATCCGGTTGAAGTAGAGGACGCTGACCGTCATCAACAGGCCGTTGCCGACCCGACTGAGCAGCGTGGCCAGAGCCAGCGGACGCAACGGCCCCGGCTCGGGCAGGATTCCTCGGCGTACGGACGACTGCGCCGCGCTCATCCGCGCGCCACGACGCGCTGCGCGGTCTCGCGGAGCTCCTCCATGAGGTCGACCCCAGAGCCGAGCATGCGCTGCATCTTGGCGGCGTCCTGCTCCGCGAACATCAGTGCGACGGTGACCTCGTGGTCCGGACGGCTGATGATCTCGATCGGGTCGCCGGCACCGATCGTGCCTTCGCGGAGCACCTTCAGGTACGCGCCGGGGCGGCCGGCCTGGTGGAAGCGTTTGACCCAGTGGGGCTCCTGCATGCGGTGCTGGAAGGTGATGCACGGGATGCGGGGCGCGCGGACCATGACCTCGACCTCGTCACCGATTCGCCACACCTCACCGAGCAGTGCGCCGTTCACGTCGAGCCCTTCGGTGCGGAGGTTCTCGCCGAACAGGCCGGTCGGGATATCGCGACCGAGTTGGGCGGCCCACCAGTCCGCATCCTCTTCGGCGTACGCATAGAGGGCGAGATCCGGGCCGCCGTGGTTCTCGATGTCGCAGACGCGGTCGCCGGCCAGGCCGAGCTCACCGACGCGGACCCGGCCGGGCTGCGGCCGCTTGTCGATGGCGGTGAATCCCGTCTCCTTCGGACCCGGGATCAGCTTCTCCACCACATTGACCGTCAGCAACCGCATATCAGCATCCTCCCCCGGCCGCGCTGCCGCGATCCACCGGTTTATTGCTGCTTGAGCGGGAGTATGGCGATGATCACCAGGGTCGCGGCGGTCGCGGCGGCGCCGATCCACGCGGCAGCGCCGTACCCGGATTCGCTGGGGAAGACACCGGTGGTGTGGGCGGCGAGGATGAGGCCGCCGAGGGCGCTGCCAGTGGAGAAGCCGACGCTGCGTACGACAGCGTTCACGCTCATCGCGCTCGCGGTCTCGGCTTTGGGTGTCACCGCGAGGATGACGGCAGGCATTGCGGCGGAGAATGCGCCGACGCCGAAACCGAGGATGCCGATGGCCAGGATCGGCTCGACCAGGTGTGAGCGGGCAACTGCGAAGAGTACGAACGTCGCGAGGACAACCGCAGTACTTGCCGCCAGCAACCATCGGGCGCCGAGACGGTCCCGCCAGCTGGGGACGAGACGGCCGGCGACGAAGCCGAGGATCGAGAACGGGACCAGCACCAGACCCGCTTCGAACGTGTTCAGCCCGAAGCCGTAGCCGGCCTCGGCGGGGGTCTGCACGAAGCGGGTGATCAGGCTGAAGAGCAGATACATCCCGACGCCGCCGGTCAGCATCACGAGGTTGGCCGCGGCGACCGCCGGATGACGGAGGAGGCGTACGTCGACCAGCGGCTTCTCGGTGTGGGCCTCGAGAAAGGTCCAACCGATGAGGAGCAGCAGCGCGGCCACGAGGATGCCGATCGCGAGGCCCGCGTGGTACCGCCAGAGGCTGGTCTCGCCGATCACCAGGAGCAGGGCGGCTAGCGCGATCGCGAGCAAGATCGCGCCGCGCACATCAAGCCGGGACGCCGGCCGCTCCGGGGCCTGCGGAAGCGCGAACACCGCCGCCACGAAGGCGGCCCCGGTGATCAGGAGGCCGAGCCCGTACGCCGCACGTACGCCGGCGAGGTCCGTGAGTAGACCGGACAACGGGTAGCCGATCCCGATCCCCGCCGTCGAAGCGACCGACAGCAAAGCAATCGTCCGCGCAGATCGCTGCTCGTCGAGATGGTCCCGCGCGACGGCCATCATCAGCACCACCAGCCCGAGCCCGGATCCCTGCAACGCGCGGCCGATCAGCAGGAACGCGAACGGCAAGGGCAGAACCGTCAGCAGGCTGCCGACGACCTCGGCGCCGAGCATCCCGAGGACGACGGTGCGCCGCCGCGGCCCGGCTCCGAGCCGGCCGAAGACGGGCGTCGCGACGGCTCCGGCCAGCAGCGCGATCGTCAGCGTCCACTGCGAGGCGGCGAGCGAGACGTCGTACTCCTCGGCGACCGCCGTGATCAAGGGCGCGCCGAGGCTGCCGATCACCGCACCGGCCAGGCCGACGGAGACCAGGAACCCCGCGAGCAGCCCCGGCGCCGGGGCATGCCGGGTTGCGGTGGTCACTGATTCGTCTCCGTGGTGATGTGCGCGAAAAGCCCAGGTTTTATTCGGGTTCTGGCCTGGTGGGACCACGGCTCGTCGACCTGCGGCAGGTCGAGGGCGGCGTTGGTGTTGAGAAGCATGCCGAAGGCAAGGAACGACTTGATCGTGACCGGATCCAGCTGAGCGGTGTCGGCAACGGCCTGCCACAACCGGGCGAAGCTTGCCCGTACGGCGTCGCGCACCTCGCCGTCGCCGGCCGCCGCGGCTGCGGTGCCCTGGAGCTGGAGCAGCAGCGTCGTCCGATCGGCGAGCATGTCGTTGTACTCCTGCCCCATCGCCGTCAGCGCCTCGATCCCGGTCGACCCGCCGGCGGCCGCCAGCATCGCCAGCGCCATCCGCCCGAACGCGGCATCCACGCACGCCAGGAACAACTGCTTCTTCGTCCCGAACAGCCGGAACACGTACGCCTGCGTGATCCCCGCCCGTCGCGCGATCGTCTCGGTCGACGCGCCGTACAACCCGGCGGTCGCGAACTCCTCCTCGGCGATCCCCAGGATCTGCTCACGCCGCTCTCGCCCAGTCATCCGCATAGCGATGAAGTTAGTAGGTAGTAACTACTAACTACAACCCAATGTCTCGTACTTCACTCCCCTCGATCGCGTGCAAGCTCGACAGGACGTATACGCCCACTTGCCCACCTGCGAGCCGAGGCTGCGCGTGGAGGCGGGCGCAGTGGACCTATACGTCCTGTCGAGGTGCCGATACACCTCCGGCGGCCCGGGGTGTCAGTCCTGGATGGCCTTGACGATGGCGATGTTGCGGGTGAGCCAGTCCTGCGGGAGGGTGCCGTCGGTGTTCTCGAGGGTGCCCAGCACGTTGAGCATCTGGCGGACGATCACCCAGTCGCGAGCGCGATCCTCGTCGAGGCCTGCCGCGTCGATCGCCGTGTAGAACCGCTGCCGGACCGCGAACCGAAGGTCGCCGGCGGCAACTACTTCGTCCCAGCGGTTCCAGATCAGCGGGGCGACCTCGAAGTGCGGGTCACCGGACAGCGGCTTCGGGTCGATCACCAGCCAGGGCTCACGTTCCGCGGCGAGCATGTTCTCGTAGTGCAGGTCGGTGTGGATCAGCTTGCCGTCGGTGGCCGGGTCGGCGATGAAGTCCTCCGCCAACGAGATCGCCTGCTCGACGTACCGATGCGGCACCGGCGCGGACGCGGGCAACCTGCGGAAGCCCTCGACCCAGCGCTTGAGCTCCCCCGACAGCGGCCGGTACTGCGGGCCTGCGGCGACGTGCAGCCGTTTGTAGGTCTGGCCTACGATCTCGCAGGCGTCCAGCGCGTCGATCGTGGTCAGGTCGCGCGACTCCAACCGCTCCAGCAGCAAGGCTAACCGCCGCGGGTCCGCACGCAGCAGCTGTACGGCGCCGTTGCCGGCCCACGTCCGCAACGCGAGATGCTCGGTCTCGGCCTCCCAGTGCGGGAACTGCACCTTGAGTACGGCGCGCTGCCCGTCGGCAAGCACCGGTACGACGATCGCACAGTTGCCGTACGCCGCCGTACCGTCGACCCGCAACGACCACTCGTCGAGCAGATCGCGCAGCAACCGCGGAAGCCGATCGAGCCAATCCGCCCAGTCCTGCCCGCGAGACGCGACCGCCAGCAGACCGGCGGGAATCTCGACCAGCACCTACTTCTTGCCTGCCTTCTCGACCGGTTCGGAGGTGCGGAGGGCGGCGATGAAGGCCTCCTGCGGGACCTCGACGCGGCCGACCATCTTCATCCGCTTCTTGCCTTCCTTCTGCTTCTCGAGCAGCTTGCGCTTCCGGGTGATGTCACCGCCGTAGCACTTCGCCAGCACGTCCTTGCGCATCGCGCGGATCGACTCGCGGGCGATGATCCGGGACCCGATCGCGGCCTGGATCGGCACCTCGAACTGCTGCCTCGGGATCAGCTCCTTCAGCTTGCCGGCCAGTGCGACGCCGTACGCGTAGGCGTTGTCGCGGTGCACGATCGCGGAGAACGCGTCGACCGTCTCGCCCTGCAGCAGGATGTCGACCTTGACCAGCGCGGCCGACTGCTCACCGGTGGGCTCGTAGTCCAGCGACGCGTAGCCCTTGGTCTTCGACTTCAGCTGGTCGAAGAAGTCGAAGACGATCTCGGCCAGCGGCAGCGTGTAGCGCAGCTCGACCCGGTCCTCGGACAGGTACTCCATGCCGAGCAGGTTGCCCCGTTTGGACTGGCAGAGCTCCATGATGACGCCGATGAAGTCCTTCGGGCTGAGGATCGTCGCGCGGACGACCGGCTCGTAGATATCGGCGATCTTGCCTTCGGGGAACTCGCTCGGGTTGGTGACGACGAACTCCTTGCCGTCCTCCATCTCGACCCGGTAGACCACGTTCGGCGCGGTGGAGATCAGGTCCAGGTCGAACTCGCGCTCGAGCCGCTCGCGGACGATCTCCATGTGCAGCAGCCCGAGGAACCCGCAGCGGAAGCCGAACCCGAGCGCGCCCGAGGTCTCCGGCTCGTACTGCAGGGCGGCGTCGTTCAGCTGCAGGCGCTCGAGGGCGTCGCGCAGCGTCGGATAGTCGTCGCCGTCGATCGGGAAGAGCCCGGAGTACACCATCGGCTGGGGGTGCTTGTAGCCGCCGAGCGCCTCGGTGGCGCCGTGCACGGCCGCCGTGACCGTGTCACCGACCCGGGACTGGCGGACGTCCTTCACGCCGGTGATCAGGTAGCCGACCTCGCCGACGCCGATGCTGCGCGACTTCGCCGGCTCCGGGGAGATCACGCCGACCTCGAGCATCTCGTGCACCGCACCGGTCGACATCATCTTGATCCGGTCCCGGTGGGTGAGCTCGCCGTCCACGACCCGGACGTAGGTGACCACGCCGCGGTAGGTGTCGTAGACGGAGTCGAAGATCAGCGCCCGGGGCGGAGCGTCCTTGACGCCCTTCGGCGGGTCGATCTGCGCGACGATCTCGCTCAGCAGGTCCTCGACGCCCTCACCGGTCTTCGCGGAGACCTTGAGTACGTCGGACGGGTCGCAGCCGATGATGTGGGCCAGCTCCGCGGCGTACTTCTCCGGCTGGGCGCTGGGCAGGTCGATCTTGTTCAGCACCGGGATGATGTGCAGGTCCGCGCCCAGTGCGAGATACAGGTTCGCCAGGGTCTGCGCCTCGATCCCCTGCGCCGCGTCGACCAGCAGGACGGCGCCTTCACATGCTTCGAGCGACCGCGAGACCTCGTACGTGAAGTCGACGTGGCCCGGCGTGTCGATCATGTTCAGGATGTACGTCGTACCGTCCGGGGCGAGCAGGCCGCCCGGGGTGTCCGGACCTGGTGCGAACGGGAGCCGGACCGCCTGCGACTTGATCGTGATGCCGCGCTCGCGCTCGATGTCCATCCGATCGAGGTACTGCGCCCGCATCGAGCGGTCGTCGACCACACCGGTGATCTGCAGCATCCGATCGGCCAGCGTCGACTTGCCGTGGTCGATGTGGGCGATGATGCAGAAGTTCCGGATCAGCGACGGGTCGGTACGACCCGGCTGCGGCACATTCGTGGGGCCAACGGGCACGGAGGGGATCCAGTTCTGGTCTTGGGTGATATCCGGTCAATCATCCCATGCGGGTCCAGCAGATTCGAAAATCACTAGCGAGGGCCCGATAGCGTGCTGAGGTATGGCGCACGCTGCTGGGGTCAGACTGCCCTACGAGAAGATGCCCGAGCCGGTCCGGGACTGGGTCGAGCGCGCGCTCGGCTCAGCGGTGGTGACGGCTGCCACACAGCAGGGCGGCTTCTCCCCCGGTGTCGCCGCCCGCCTGGTGACCGCCTCCGGCCGCCGTGCCTTCGTGAAGGCCGTCGGTACGTCGCTGAATCCGAAGACACCCGAGCTGTTCAGGCTCGAGATCACGGCCATGCAGGCGATCGGCCGGCTCCCGATGGCCCCGGAGCTGTACGAGGTCTACGACGACGGCGACTGGGTCGGGATGCTGTACGAGGACATCGACGGGCGACTGCCTGCACATCCGTGGGAGCAGGCTGACGCGGACCGGGTCCTCGACGCACTGGCGGAGCTGACCGACGTACTGGACCCGTCGCCGTGGCCGGATGCGCCTGTGGTCGCTGTCCGGAGCCACGACTTCCTGAGCCGCTGGAACAACGTGCTGGAGGAGGGTCTCGCCGTACCGTCCTGGATGGAGGGCCGGGTCGAGGAGTTTGCCGAGCTGGCGCAGAAGGGGCTCCGCGCGCTGGCCGAGGGCAAGTCGCTGGCGCATTACGACCTGCGGGCGGACAACATCATCCTGACCGACGACCGGGTGGTGTTCATCGACTGGGCGCATCCGGGGCTGGCACCCCGCTGGACCGATACAGTCATCCTGCACGCGGAGATGCGGGGGTCCGTCGTACTGCCGGACCTGCCTGACGACGAGGCGATCACCGGGTTCATCGCGGCCGTCGGGGGCGGGCTGTGGTGGGGTTCGGCGCAGCCGGCGCCCCCTGGGATCCCCACTATGAGGTCATGGCAGCGGGAGAGCGCCCTCGTCCACCTCGACTGGGTACGCCACCGGCTCTGATGCAGCGTTCCCGGCAGACAGACGTCTCTCAGGGTGTGACGAATCTAGTGGTGAGTATCGAGCAGCATCCTCACCAGGTGGCGGCCGGCGACGAGGCACGTGACGCCGTGACAGCGCTGTACGGCCGGGAGTGGCGCGGTCTCGTGCGCCTGGCCGTCCTGGTGATCGATGACCGACAGACAGCCGAAGACATAGTCCAGGAGGCATTCGCCCAGCTGTACCGGCGATGGCCGCTCAAGGACTCCGACAAGGCGCTCGGGTACCTGCGTTCGACCGTGCTCAACGCGAGCCGGTCCGCGCTCCGGCGCCGCCGGGTGGCCCGCCTCTACACCCCGCCGCACCAGGCGCCACAGGACTCCGCGGAGAGCACCGCCGTCCTCGGGGAGGAACGCGAGGAGGTACGACGTGCGCTCCAGGGGCTGTCCACCCGCCCCCGCGAGGTGCTCGTCCTGCGCTACTACCTCGATCTCCCGTTCGACGAGATCGCCGAACTCCTCGGCATCAGCCCATCCACCGCCAGGGCAACCGCGTCGCGCGGCCTCACAGCTCTCACCAAGAAACTCGAGGAACTCCGATGACCGACACCGAGACCCGCCTGCGCGACTACCTGCACGCCAAGGCCGACACCGTGCCTGACTCCGCCCACGGACCCGGCCTGGAGCTGGACAGCACCGGCACGTCCACCCGCCGTCGCTGGGTGCCGATGGCGGTGGCCGCGGCCGGCATCGCGGCGATACTGACCCTGGCGGTGCCGTACCTGCACGGCCTGGCCAAGTCCGACCAGCCGTCCGTGGCCGGCCTGCCTGCCGCAGGCCCGGTCTCGACCGGAGCCCCCCGGATCCCCTATGCGATCACCGACCCGAACAGCAACCCGGACAACCCGCTGGACACCTGGTGGTACGTCCTCCACGACGGCGGTCAGACCGTCAAGAACCCGGGTCTGAAGGGCAATGTCGCCGCGCGGACCGAGGGCGGCTGGCTCGCCACCACCGGCTACCCCGATCCGGACAAGTCCCAGATCGTCGTCATCTCGCCGAGCGGCACGGTCCGGCCGATCGGACCGCTGGGAGCCCAGTGGCCGTTCGTGTCTCCCGACGGGCGGCAGATCGCCGTCGCGGTCTCGAAGTACGGCAGGCCGGATGGTCGGGTCGTCGTCGTCGACATCAGGACCGGCAAGGAGGTGTCGAGCCTCACCGTCAAGATCCCGAACCTCGAGCTGATCGGCTGGAACAAGGACGGCATCTGGATGCACGAGCACGGTCCGGACGCTGTACCGGTGAAGGTGTGGCAACCCGGGTCGAAGGACGTCCGGACGGTCGGGTCATTCTCCGACAGGCTGGAACTGACGCGCACCACCAACACGATCGCGCAGATCAGCTACAAGGGCGGGAAGACCTGCATCACGGCCGCCACGTTGGGAACCAAGGGCCTCGATGTGAAGCGTGAGTACTGTTTCAAGAACCTGGCGGCCGCACCGTACGTGACAGTGTCACCGGACGGATCGACGATGACCATCAATACCATCGGTGTCGCGGTCGACATCGCCACCGGGAAGGCCACGAAGCTGCGGCTCCCGGCCGGGACGAAGTGGTTCGAAGACGGGGTCTTCGAGGACCCGGACAACGTGATCGTGGTCGACGAGGCCGGCGCGGCCCAGAAGCTCTTCCGGTGCTCCGTCGGGACCGGCGAGTGCAAGCAGGTCGCAATCGCCAAGCCCGACCAGACGATTCGCCAGGTACAGCCCTAGCTGTCTACCCGGACGATGGTGGAGCCTGAGCCGTCTGCGCCGTCGGTGAAGCGCAGCTGACCCAGGTACCTAGTGCCGGCAGTTAGCCCACTCCAGTTAGCAGTCACGCTCGCCGCGCCGGCCACCTGCACTTGTTGGGTGGCCGGTGAGGCCGTGAGGTTGCCTGCGGCCTTCTGCAGCTCCCAGTGGTTGAGCTTTACGGTCTGCTCGTTCGCTCCGGCGTATAGGTCGACGTACACGTCCACCTGGCCGCCTGCCGGCCGTGGGAGGTTGACCTCCTCCTCTGCCGAACCGCCTGTGCTGCTACCGAGCAGAGTGGTCGTCCCGGCCTGGTACACGAACACATCCAGGTCAGTTCCAGCCGGGTAGTCCGCGTCGAACGTCGAGAACCTGGCGTGCGTCGTACCAGCCGGGACGTTGACCGTGAACTTCGCTACGTGGTCGTTCGCCTTCGGAGCGGTCGTCGGGAACGCCACGCCACCTGGGTTCTTCAGCGCGGCCTCGCCCACCGTGGCCGCGTCCAGGCCGACAGCAGTCGTGTTGAGCGTCCCGGCGTAGCCGGCCGTCACCGGGACCTCGACGGACCCTGCGGTCCCGGTGCCGTTGACCTGCGTCGGCGCCTTCACCGTGAGCGGCTTGATCGCCAGCGTGCTGGCCACGGAGTGCTTCGCGGACTTCCAGACCAGGCGGCCGAACGAGTACTGCTCAAGTGGAGCGCCGCTGTTCTCGAACGTCACCTTGTACGTCGTACTGCGGCCGGGCAGCGTGATCAGGATCCGCGGCGAGACCGTCACCTTGAGACCCTTCAGGCCCTCGACCTTCGGGAAGTAGACCTCAGGCAGCTTGCCGACGTTCGTGACGGTCCGGGTCACGGTCTGCTTGCCGGCCAGGTCACCGATCGCGATCGTCGGGTAGTTGAGGTCGCTCAGGTCGATCTTGCCGTTGGCGCACAGCTCGTGCGTCGCCGGGACCTGACCGGAACCGCAGACGAACTTCGTCCAGTCGGTGTACGTCGAGTCGTAGACCAGGCCGGGGTCCATACCCAGCTTCGGCTGCACGAGGCCGGCGCCGTACCCGAACGGGTTGGCCTGCGAGCCGGAGTCGTTCTTGATCGGCTTGCCTGCGGTGTCCTTGTCGGTGGCGGTCGTCATCATCGCGGACTTGATCGCCATCGGGGACCACGTCGGGTGCTTGGCCTTCAGTACGGCGGCGATGCCGGCGACGTGCGGCGTGGACATCGACGTACCGCTCATGAACGCGTACTCGCCGCCGGCCGCGCTGAACGCAGTCGTCGCGGCCAGGACGTTCGTGCCCGGCGCCATCACGTCCGGCTTGAGCAGGTCGCCGTTGCCGGCCGGGGACGGGCCGCGGCTGGACGAGGCAGCCACCATCGGCGCGGTCACGCGGACCGGCGTCCCGGCGCCGATGGTCGCGGTGGGGCTGGTGGTGCCGCCGACGTACGCCTTGACCTCTGCGGCCTTGGTCTCGTCGAGGTGGACGGTGGGGACCGTGTGCAGGTCGGAGTCGAGGGTGCCCGGGGTGATGTTGAGCAGGATCATGCCGACGCCGCCGGCGTTCTTCACCTGCAGGCTCTTGTCGACGCGGGCGTTCACGCCCCGGTCGCAGACCACGATCTTGCCCTTGGCCTTCGCCGGATCGAGCGTGCCGGCCTGGCACAGCGTGAGGTTCGTCGGGTCGGCGCTTGCGAGGCCCGCATCCTTGGCCAGGATCACCGGCGTTTGTGGCACGCCGGCGCCGATGCCCGCACCCGTGTACGACTTGCCGTTTCCGAGCGTGACCGTGGTCTGGATGTCGCGGTCGTGGGTGCCGTTGGCGACCGACGTCACCCACGGGTACGTCTTGCCGACCGTCGCCTCGCCCGGACCGGTGTTGCCGGCGCTCGTCGCGACGAACACGCCTGCCTTGGCGGCCCTGAGGAAGGCGAGGCCGGTGGCATTCACGTACGACGATCCGCTGCCGGAGATCGAGTAGTTGATGACATCCACGCCGTCCGCGACCGCGGCGTCGATCGCGGCCACGATGTCGGCGTCCGTACCGCTGCCGCCGCCGGTCGCGTCGACCGCCCACAAGGCCTTGTAGATCGCGAGGCGGGCGTGCGGCGCCATCCCGGAGCCCTTGCCGTAGTCGCGGCCCATGACGCTCATCTCGACGCCGTAGTTGCCGGCCGCAGTGCTCGCGGTGTGCGTGCCGTGGCCGCCGTAGTCACGCGGCGATCTGTACTCCTCCGGGATCGGGCGGGTCCCGATGCCCTTGTCGAAGTACCGGGCGCCGATCACCTTGTTGTTGCAGGTCACGGGCGCTTCCTCGCCGGCCTGGCAGATGCCCTTCCACTTCTTCGCGATGATCGCGTCGGACTGCTTGGTGGTCTTCATCGGCGCGAAGCTCGGGCGCTCCGGGGTGTAGCCGGAGTCGATCATGCCGATAATCACGCCGTCGCCGGCCTTGTCGACACCGCCCGCCTGCTGCCACGCACCGCCCTTGCCGGACAGGCCGAGGAAGCGCGGCGTGTCGACGGTGTCGGCGTGCTCGATCTCGCTCGGCTCGACGCTCTTCACCCCGGACGACTTCGCCAGCTTGACCGCGTCGTCGTACGACATCTCGGCGGAGAAACCGGCGTACGTGTAGTTGTAGTCGTAGAGCCTCGTGACGTTGTTCGTCTTCAGAAGCTGGTCACGCTCGCCGGCCAGGTGTTTGACGTAGTCGACCACCGGGGCCGCGGTCTTCAGCAGCTTGCCGCCGGGCGCGACCTTCGTCGCGGCCAGGCCGGCGATGTCGCCGTCGTACTCCGCGACCGGGGAGTCGTCGAGCTGGACGATGTACGAACCGGTCTCGGAGCGCTTGACGTCGGGGTCGGCAATCCCGGTCGCCGGTTGGCTGGCGTTGGCGGCGTTCACCAGCAGCGGCACGCCGGCGGTTGCGGCGATCAGCGCTGAGGCGACGATGATCGCCTGGCGTTTGCGGGTCACGGAGATCCTCCAGGGCTGGACGGCGCGATGGTGGAGCGTTGGCTCGCGAGGCCCTGAGTATGCCGTCAGCCGCCGACAGTGTCACCCTCACTCCAGCAGGCCGATGCCAACAGCAAGGGAAAACCCGATGCCCGATCTGACCGAGTCGATCTCGGTGGCCGCGACGCCCGCATCCCTTTATTCATTGGTCTCCGATCTACCCCGGATGGGCGAGTGGAGCCCGGAGTGCACCCGCGTCACCTGGACGGTCGCCGGGGAGCGTTTCATCGGTCACAACCGGGTGGGCGTTGTGCGCTGGTTCACCTTCGGGCGGGTGGTGGCCGCCGAGCCGGGCCGGCGGTTCGCCTTCTCCATCCACTTCGGGCCGATCCCGATCTCTGTCTGGGACTACTCGTTCACCCCGACCGCGGGCGGCTGCGAGGTCACCGAATCCTGGACCGACCACCGCCCCCGGGTCCTTCGAGCGGTCTTCCGTCCGGTCTTCGGAAACCGCACTCCGCGCAACGCGGACGGGATCGACACCACTCTCGTGCGGCTGAAATCGACCGCCGAGTCGGTGCTCCGGGCGGAGTGAGTTTGGAACTGGGGTCGGCTTGTTGGTAATCTGGCTCTTCGCGCGCCCACGGGGCGGTGTATAGCCGTGCGCCGCGACACCTTCCGTATTGACCGCACACACCTGATCGAGGCTCTTCTTCGTGGCGAACATCAAGTCCCAGATCAAGCGCAACCGCCAGAACGAGGCTGCGCGACTTCGCAACAAGTCGGTGAAGTCGACCCTCAAGACGGCTGTGCGCCGCTTCCACGAGGCCGTCGACGCCGGTGAGGCCGACAAGGCTCAGGAGACCGCCCGCAAGGCCGGCCGCCTGCTCGACAAGGCCGTCAGCAAGGGCGTCATCCACGCCAACCAGGCTGCCAACCGCAAGTCGGCCCTCTTCAAGAAGGCCGCCTCCCTCTGAGGCCCCGGCCGCGCCCCTGACGCGCGGCCCCGAAACGATCGGCCCGTCCCCAACGACCGGCCGATCGTTTTTGCGTCCCCAAACCCAGGTCAACGCCGGTCTCGCGGGCAGCAGTCGCCGGGCGGCGGTCTCTCGGCGGCGAGGACACGGTCAGCGGCGGCCGTGGGCTCGGGTGATGGTTAGGACCATGCGCTCCAGGGCGTAGCCGGCGTCGCCGGAGGCGCCCTTGACGTCGGCGTCGGCCTGAGCGACAGCCTTGATGGCGGTCGCGAGTCCGCCGGGAGTCCAGCCGCGGGACTGCTGCTTGAGCTGCTTGAGCTTCCACGGCGGTACGCCGATCTCGCGCGCCAGATCCGCCTCGCGCATCCCACTCGGCGCACTCGAGTACTTCGCCAGCCCGCGCAACCCGCCCGCCATCGCGCTCGTGACAAGCACCGGCGCGACCCCGCAGTCCAGCGCCCAGCGCAGCTGCTCCAGCGCCGGCTCGATCCGCCCCGCGATCGCCGCATCCGCGACCGCGAAGCTCGTGACCTCCGCACGCCCACCGAAGTACTGACCGATCAGCTCGGCCGTCACCGCTTGACCGCCGGAGTCCGACACCAGCTGCGAACACGCCCCGGCCAACGCCCGCAGGTCATGCCCGACCGCGTCCACCAGCGCCGACGCCGCGCCCTCGTCGACAGTCCCGCCGTGCAGCCGGATCTCCCCCGCCACGAACTGCGGCAGTTCCCAAGCCTTCGGCGCCGTCGCGACGACCTCGTTGACAGATGCCTTCCGCAACTTGTCGAGAACGCCCTTGCCCTTCTGACCGCCCGAGTGCACCAGCACGGCGAGTACGTCGTCCGACGGCGACCCGGCGTACTCGAGCAGGTGCGGCACCATCTCGCTCGGCAGGTTCTCCAGCGATCGCATCACCAGCACCCGCTCGCTCGCGAACAGCGACGGCCCGGTCAGCTCGGCGAACACCCCGATATCCAAGGTGGCCGCGTCGACGTCGGTCGCCTCGACCCCGGGAGCGTCCTTCGACACCGCCGCGATCGCCGACCGCACCGCACGATCCGCAAGGAACGACTCGGCCCCGGTCACCAGCAACACATCGCCAAGCTTCGGCGCAGAACCCCTACGAGCAGCCACCGAGTCAGCATCCCACGCCGCCCCGACAATCCGAATGCGCACCCTCGTCGAATCAACCAGGATGACCCCATGACCCAGCCTGCCGACGCTTTGATCGTCGTGGACCTGCAGACCGCGTTCGTCTCGGGCCCGGATGCCGTACCTCGAGCGGAGCAACTGCTGGCGCGGGTGGGTGAGTTGTTGGAGCGGGCGCGTGAGGCGGGCGCGGTCGTCGTACATCTGCAGAACGACGGGCCGCCTGGTGCCGATGACGAGCCGGAGACGCCGGGGTGGGAGCTGTACCTACCGGTGAAGCCCGGGCCGCGCGAGCACGTGGTCCGGAAGCCGCGGGATGACGGCTTCGACGGGACGGCACTCGGAGAGATCCTGGTGTCGGCAGGCGTACGGTCGCTAGCCATCTGCGGCGTCATGTCCGAGATGTGCGTAGCCGCAACCTCGAAGACGGCTTTGGCGCGTGGCTATCGCGTAGTCCTCCCACACGACGCCCACGGCACCTACAACATCCCTGCGGTCCCAGGAGTCTCAGAGCAAATCCCAGCCGACGTAGTGTCCCGCGTCGCCGCCTGGTCCCTCGGGGACCAACCCGAAAACACGCTCCCGACCTCCGCCGTCACTTTCTCCTAACCCAACCACCCGCCTGGTCTGGTTATGGGGCGGGGTGGGTTGTGGTGAGGGCTAGGTGGTTGTCGGTGTTGGTGACGGTGAGGGGACCGCTGATGTTGGTGGTGGCGGTGCGGATGGCGTCGTGGGACAGGAGTTCCAGGGTCCTGGGAGCCGGGTGGCCGTAGTCGTTGTCACGCCCCGCGGAGATGAGGGCGAGACGGGCGTGAGTGGCCGCGATGAACTCGGGCTCCTGCTGGGCAGACCCGTGGTGTGGGACCTTCAGTACGTCCGCCCGCAGATCGACGCCTGAAGCGAGGACTGCTCGCTGGGACTCGGGTTCGAGGTCTCCGGTGAGCAGGATGCGGAGACCGGCGACCTCGACCATCATCGCGATGCTGGCGTTGTTCTCCGGCGAACCTTCATCCGACGAGGTCGCCGACGACGTACCCGGCGGAGGTAGCGCCGGCACCCGAGCCGGCCAGAGCGTCGTCCAACTCAGCTGACCGACCACCCGCTTCTCGTGGAACGTCACCGTACGCAAGCCAATCCCATGATGCGCCGCGAACTCGACCACCCGGTTGTACTCCGCCCGTGGCGAGAAGTACGGCGTCACCTCGATCTCGTCGACCTTCCGCCCGTTCAGAACGCCCGCCAGCCCGCCGACGTGATCAGCATGGAAGTGGCTGAGCACGAGCACCGGGATGTGCTTGATCCCCAGATCGCGCAGGCATCGATCCATCGCGGCCGGATCCGGCCCGGTGTCGACGACAACCGCCGTACCTTCATCGGCTCGGAGCACAAGGCCGTCTCCCTGCCCAACATCACAAACGACGAAGAGCCAGTCGTCGGGCGGCCAACCGAGCGAGCCGACGGGACGCAGTACGACGACGGCCAGTACGACGACCGCCAGGATCATCGCGATCGGGCGGGCCAGGATGCGGTGCAAGCCGAGCACTAGTGCCAGGCAGAGCAGGGTGAGGACGACGATCCCGACGACGGTCGCCGGCCAGGCGTTGGCTGCACCTGGGAGGTCCGCTCCTTCGCGGGCGACCAGGATGATCCAACGGGCAGGCCAGCCCGCGGCCCAGCCGACGAGTTGGGCCAGTTCGGTGCTCAGCAAGGCGACTCCGGCCGCGATGAAGCCGAGGATGGTTGCCGGACCGACGGCTGGTCCCGCCAGCAGGTTGGCCGCGACCGCGACCAGCGACACCTGTCCCGAGAGCCACGCGACGACCGGCGTACAGGCGAGCTGAGCCGCGAGCGGGCACGAGATCGCGTCCGCCAACCAGCCCGGCAACCACCTCGCCAACGCGTCACGCCAGCCCGGTCCGAGCAGGACAATGCCCGCGGTCGCGAGAACCGACAACGCGAACCCGGCCGAACGCGCCAACGCCGTATCGAGCAGCAGCAACACGATCACCGCGACCGACAGACTGCGTACGGCACGACGCCCGGATCCCCCGCTGGTCATCGCGGCGAGCGCGATCAGTCCCATCGCGGCCGCTCGCAGAACGCTCGGCTGTGGTCTGGCGAGGATGACAAAGACCACGACCATCACCACGCCGACCACTGTCAGGCCGCGGGCACGCACCCCGGCCAGCCGCGCCAACGGGAGTACGAACGCGAGCAGCAACGTGAGGTTCGTTCCGGAGACGGCCGACAGGTGAGTTAGACCGGTGGTCTGGAAGTCAGCGTTAAGTTCGGCGGAGACCCCGGAGACGTCGCCCATCACGAGTGCTGGGACGAGACCGCGGACGTCGTCAGGCTCGTCGGCTACGGCTTTGCGGAGGCCGGCGCGGACCTGCTCGGCGGCGCGCAGCCACCAGGGTGGTTGGTCGACGATCCGCGGCGGTGAGCGGGTGGAGAGCATCGCGGCTACGTCCGAGCCGTCTTCGACGCCTTCCAACCTCCCGGTGGCCTCGACGTGCTGGCCGTATCTGACGGTCTGCCACTTGGTGGTGCCGATGACGAAGACCGGCGTACGGATGCGGGTTGTGGTTGTGCCGGATGAGCCCGAGTGGGTGCGTACCTCCTCGATGGTTGCCTTGACGACTACATACGGCGGGCGGCGGCTGGTGGTGCTTTGGCGAAGTGATGGGTCTCCTTCGATCTTGAGGCGGACGTTGACGGTCGCGGAAGTGGCGGCGAGGGCGCGGATCGGGCCGCTGCGGAGGGTCGCGGATTGGAGGGCGGCTGCGATGCCGAGTCCGGCGATGACGACGAGAGAGCCGGCTGCTGCCCAGCCGATCGTTCGTCGCGGGTGGGTGGGGTTGTTGCGCAGGACGAGGCCGAGGGTGACGGCAACGGCGAGCGCGACGGAGGATACGAGAGCGGCGGTGAGCGGACGCTGACCGACCAGCACGACCGCCGTCAGCCAGCCCGCTGCAGCCGGAACCAGCAGCCGCACATCGAGCGCTTCACCGGCAGGCGCGTCGTGCGGTTCGGCGATCGGCGGGCCGTGGGGTCCAGCGGTCGGCGGGGCGTGGGCCTCGACGGATGGCTCGTCGGAGGCAGATCGGTCGGACGCGGGTTGCTTCGCGGATGCGGGTTGGTTGGCGGATGCGGGTTGAGGGGCGGGGCTAGAGGTGGACATGGGGTTTTAGGGAGTCGAACTTTTTGGGGCCTACGCCGGGGACCTCTTGGAGTTGGTCGATGGTGGTGAAGGGGCCGTTCTGGGTGCGGTAGTCGAGGATGCGTTGGGCCAGGACGGGGCCGACGCCGGGGAGGGCGTCGAGTTGGGCGAGGGTGGCGGTGTTGAGGTTGATGGGGTCGGTGGATGTTGCGCCTGGGGTGGATGAGGTGGTGGTTGTGCCTGGTGGGTTGGTGGGTGGGGGCTGGGTTGGTAGGCCGACTGTGATTTGTTCGCCGTCGGTGATCTGGCGGGCGAGGTTGAGGGTGGTGAGGTCTACGCCGGGGAGTGGGCCGCCGGCTAGGGCTAGTACGTCGGCTACGCGTGAGCCGGTGGGCGCACGGACAAGGCCGGGGCGGCGGACTTTGCCGGCGACGTACACGACGAGAAGCGGTTGGCCGGGTGAGCTCGCGGCGCCGGGCGACTGGTTGGTGGCTGGCGGTTGGTTGGGGCCGGATGAGGGGTTGGCTCCTGGGGATTGATTGGTGGCGGGTTGGGGCCGGCCGGGGGTTGGTTGGGCGACGGGTGAGCCGGGGGTGGCGATGGTGGGTTGGGTGGTGGGGAGGGTTTCGGGGCGGGCTCGGAGGAAGGTCCAGGCGGCCCAGGACAGGCCGATGGCGAGTACGGCGAGTAGGACCAGGACGTGGCGTGGGGTGAGGGTCCAGCGGGCGTCTCGGAGTCGTTCGGGCCGGATCTGTTCGGGTATCCATCCACCGCGCACCTCATCATCACGCTCCTCCAGGTAGTCGTCGCGAGGGTGATCGCGGCGGGGGTCGGCCGGGTTGTGAAGGAGTTCGCCGGCACCAGGCACAACGACGTACGCGGGTTGGTCCGCGTCCCGGACGACGGCGGGTCGGGCAGGCGAGAGGTCCGTGTTTGCCGGCCGGGGGTGGGGCGGCGGGTGGGCGGTGAGGCGGGCCAGGGCTCGCTCTCGGGCGCCCGGTTCGGGCATCGGGGTACGGCGGAAGACCTTCACGCTCAGAGAAAGTACGAGTTCGCGACGCCCGCCAACCCACGACTTCAAACCTGTGGAGAACCGCCTCCGGGTGAGGACCCCGAGCCGCAGCCCCCTCGCCGCGCTTTCCGTCGCCTCAAATGGCCGAACTGCGCCATAATGTGGTGAGCTGAGACCAGATGTTGTGTCTTGAGCCCTGCAATATCAGGTCTCAAGACACCGGTTCAGGTCCCGGGGTGCTGACCCGCGGGCGGAGTCACCGGTGCTGCCGACCGGCCGCTCAGGGCACTAGCGCGGACTGACGACTACTGCTAGGAGGCCGGGGCCTACGTGCGCGCCTATGACGGCGCCTACCTCGCGGAGGACTACCTCTTCGGCCTTGGGGAGGCGGTTGGCCAGGTCGTCGGCGAGGGACTGGGCCTTTTCCAGGCTCGACAGGTGGTGGACGGCCAGTTGGACGGGGGCGTCGCCGGCGCGTTTGACGGCGATGTCGGCGAGGCGGGCGATGGCTCGGCTGGAGGTTCGGACCTTTTCCAGGGGGACGATGCGGCCGCCGCTGATCGTGAGGAGCGGTTTGACGGCGAGCGCCGTGCCGAAGAGGGCCTGGGCGGCGCCGATGCGGCCGCCGCGGCGGAGGTACTCGAGGGTGTCGACGTAGAAGTACGCCGAGGTGAACTTCATCGTGGCGCGTGCCGCTGCCTCCACAGCAGCGGCGTCCTCCCCGGCGGAGGCTGCGGCGGCTGCGGCGAGGACCGGGAAGCCGAGGCCCATGCCGAGCGAGCGGGAGTCGACCACGCGGACCGGGATCGGCGACTCCTTGGCGCCGATCATCGCGGCCTCGAACGTGCCGGACATGTCGCCGGACAGGTGGATCGACACCACGGCCTCGGCGCCGTCGGCAGCGCAGGCGGCGTACGTGTCGGCGAACGTCTGCGGCGCGGGCCGGCTGGTCGAGACGGGGGTGAAGGTCTTGAGCGCCTCCGCGACCGCGTCGGCCGACGTGGCGCCGTCGTCGTACGACGTGCCGCCGATCACGACCTGGAGCGGTACGACGGTCAGGGGGTGGCGGAGCACCTCGTGCGTGGACAGACCGGCCGTGGAGTCGGTGACGACCTGCACGCGGGCTGCCATGCAGCGAGGTTACCGGACAGTTAATGTCCGAGCGCAGTGCCAGACTCCACAACATGAAGGAGACAGAGGAGGAAGTCACCGAGTTGCAGGGGCTGCTGGACGCGGCGTACGCGCAGTCGACCAAGCACCTGCGGAACATCATCACGGATCCGCGCCGGCTGGATGCCAAGGACCTGGTGCGGGTTCTGACCGGGATGTGCACGCTCAACCTCGCCACGGTGACAGCGCGTGGTGAGCCGCGGATCAGCGCCGTGGACGGACACCTCCTGCACGGCCGGTGGGTGTTCACGACCTCGGGGTCGGCGGCCAAGGCCAGGCAGCTGAGGAAGCGGCCCGCAGCGAGCATCTCGTACGTCGACGGTGAGCGGATCGGGGTGTTCAGTCATGGGAACGTCGAGTTCCTGACTCCGGAGCACTCCGACTTCGCCGAGATCGAGGAGCACCTGACAGCCCACTACGGCAGTTCACCGTCGAGCTGGGGTGACGACATCGTCTACTGCCGCTTGCAGCCCCACTGGATGGTCGGCTACGCGTTCGACAAGGCGGCGGTTCTCAAAGACAACTGAAACCCCGGATACCGGAGCGACAGCGAGGTGAAGGCCACCCCTCCGAAGCCTTCACCTCGCTCGGGACTTACGCCGGGCTGATGGCGTCCCCACGTGCGTCATCAGCCCGGCTTGTCCTGCTGACTCCCCCTGGTTGTCAGCTGAAGTTGATGGAGCCTCGACGAGCTACTCCCCGTGTCCGGTACCGCGCAGGACCGGCTTGACCGCGAGCTCGTCGAGGTTCCGGGAGGCCCCAGCGGCCGGCCCGCCGACGGGTGACCAAACCCGTCGGTTACCCGTGCCGGCCGGGTCATGACACTCGTCCCCTGTGTCGTGTGCCTGACCCGCTGCTGGGACCCCGCCCCGGAAGCGGTGCCCTGACGGTGCACAGCGTCCGGTACAGGCAGGACAGATCCACACTCCACAGCACCCCGGAGCTCTCGGCAGCCGTTCGGCGCCCCCACCAAACAGCCGCCGGATGCCCTCCGCGTCGCCTTCGCCGCGCTCCTCGGCAGTCCGGCGGTGCCCCATGGCCTCTTCATGGTTCACCACCCCTTTCGCTGCCGCCGCCCGGTGTCGGACTCTGCTTCGTGGAACCTGCCCTACGGCTGTAATTCTTGGTCCGGCAGCCATGTCAGGACGAGGCAGATCAACCGGCAGTTACCCGGCAGCTTCCGCGGATCCGCGTCAGGAAAGCGCAGCGAGTACGTCGTTGGCCAGCCGCTGCACCGCGGCCGCCGGATCCGGCTCGGGCCATCCGTCGGCGACCGAAGCGCTCTCGCAGGACTCCTGCAAGATCGCCCACGCGGTCGGCAGCATCGGCGGGTCCATCGACCGCTGCCACGCCAGCAACTGCCCGCACAGCGCGTCTCCCGCGTCCGAGCGACCCAGCGCGTGCAGCACAGCCACAGCCTCCGGCAGTACTTCGAGCAGGTACACGACCCGCCCTTCGAGCAGCAGCCGGTTCACGGCGTCCCGGATCGACACCCGCGCTTGCTCGACCTCACCGGCGGCACGCGCCAGCCGGGACCGGTACAGCATCACCAGGTAGTCGAAGTACCCGCGGTGTCCACGGATGTCGGCGTCCGCCTGGTCGAGCAGCGCCCGCGCTTCGTCGTACCGGCCGTCGTGGAACTCGACCATCGCCAGACAGCCGGCGACCTTGGTCCGCTCCGGATCGTCCGACGCCTGGCTGTCGCGGGCCAGCACGGCCCAGTGGCGGGCCTCGGACAGGTTCCCCAGCTCGAGGTCGACCCGGCTGAGCGCCATGTACGCGATCTCGTCCGGGTAGACGCCCGGATTGACCAGTGCGGCCTCCCACGCGAGCAGGAGCTCCTTGGCCTCGACCAAACGACCCCACCGCAACAACGCCAGCCCGCAGGTCGCCTGCACGGTCGCAGACCGCTGTACGTCGCCATGCTTGCGGGCGTCATCCACCAGCGCCGGGATCTCGGCCAGGCTCTGTGTATCGAGCAGGTGCGAGCCGGACGACACCCAGCCGCCACGAGCGACCAGACCCATCTCGGTCTCGCCCGGGATCAGCGTGCGTGCCTCCTCGTAGTGCCGGCGCGCTCCACGGATGTCACCGGTCAGGCTGGACAGCCGTCCCGCGATAGCAAGCAGCCGACCGCTGACCTCTTTGTCGGACACCTGAGAAGCGCACAGCGTCGCCCAGCGGATCCCGCTCTCGGCCACACTCGCCTGGTACTGCCAGGCGATCCGGAACCCGAGCACAATCCGCGCAGCCGCATCCCACTCCCCCAGCTCGGCCGCACGCTCCAACGCCACCTCGAACAGCGCAGAGTTCGCATGCGCCGCCCGGTACTGCCGGTCGCGGTCCGGCGAAGACCACGCGCCCTCGAGCCCAGCGACGTACGTCGAACACCATGCGACCGCCCGGTCCCGGAACTCGACCAGATCGCCGCCCTGCGACGACAGACCGGCGTACGCGTGCTCCCGGATCGTCTCCAGCAGCTTGTACCGCGCGCCGTACAGCTGCTCGAACTCGAGCACCGGCTGCAGCAGCGACTTGTCCACCAGCTCGGCGAGCAGCATCGCCACGTCGAGACCGTCGATCGGATCGCCCGTACACACCCCGGCCACTGCCTCGAGCGTGAACGGCGAGCCGAGGACCGAGCACCGGTACAGCAACTGCCGCGCCGCATCGGACAGCGCGTCGACGCTCCACGCGATGGTGTCCGCCAGCGTCCGCTGATGAGGTGCACCGAACCGCCGCGGCCCCGACAGCAACCGGAACCGGTCGTCCAGCGCCGCCAGGATCGTCTCCACCGACAACGACCCAGCCCGCGCGGCTGCCAGCTCCAGCGCCAACGGCAGACCATCCAACCGACGGCACAGCCGCGCCACCGTCGGAGCGTTCGCAGGCGTCAGAACGAAGTCCGGCCGTACCCGGGCCACCCGGCGGCAGAACATCTCGACGGCCGGCGACGCCGCGATCTCCTCGAAGTTCTCGTCGTTCGCCGGTACACCGAGGACCTGCACCCGGCGTACTACTTCATCCGGTAGGCCCAGCGGGATCCGCGACGTCACCAGCACCCCGACACCGGGGAAGCTGCGGACCATCCGGTTGGCGACCGTCGCGACGCCGTCGAGCACGTGCTCGGCGTTGTCCTCGACGATGACCAGGTCACCCGGCTGACGACCGGACAGTACGTCGTCCAGGTCCGACGTACCTGGGGCTGTGCCGAAGGCGTCGAGGATGGCCGACGGTACGGCGGCATCGCGCTGAACTGTGGTCAGATCAACGACCACCACAGTCGTGTCCGCACCGGAGAAGCGGTCAGCCGCTGCCAGTGCAAGCTCGGTCTTGCCGACCCCACCGGGGCCGACGAGCGTGACGAGCCGGTTCTGCCGCAGCAGCGTCTCCAGCTCGAACAGCTCCTGCTCGCGGCCGACAAGCCCGTCCGGGATCGGCCGCGTGCCACGCCAGCGCAGCCCGGTCGGGGCGGCATCAGCAACCGATACGACAGGCGGCTGGACGAGGCGACGCGCAGTACCGTGCCCGGCCGCAGCGAGGAACTGCGAAGGGTCCTGGAGACCGAGCGCAGATGCGAGCAGCCGGACCGAGTCCTTCCGCGGTCGCGCGACCCGGCCGGCCTCGATCTCGCGGATCGAGCGCACACTCAGCCCGGCGCGGTCGGCCAGCTCCTCCTGGGAGAGGCCGGCCTGGACCCTGAGGTCGAGCAACAGATCGGCGAACCCCCGCCGACCGTCAGCCCGGCCATCCGTGTCCGACACAGCACGTCACCCCTCTGGAGGCCCCACGTTCCTGTCACAACATAGCGTGAGCAGGGCCCGTGTGCGGGGGGCGACCGGCGTGCGGAATGCGGCCTGGGTCACACAACTTGTTGACTGAGGCAACAAATTTGAGGCTGGAAAGGAATGGCTGCGGGATCAGAAATGCGCGTTTCAAGCAGTTGCGCGAACCGAGTGGGATTCATTTTCGGCGGCGTACAGAGAAAGTACGCCGGACCAGTCGTCGATGCGCGCACTGGTGTCGGCGCGACCCGCGTCGGCATTCAGCAAGCTGCCGTCACAAACCCCTCGGGTGGCGCGGGCCAGGAGCTCAACCGTCACGTCGCGCAGGGTGTCCAGGGCTGCCATGCGGCAATTCAAGCGGAGTCGTGTTTCGCAAACGTAACGCGATCAGCAACATCACGATAAGTCACCAAAATACGTCCGCCGGGAGTTACCGGGTAGTCCACTAACCGGCCAGGAACGACAACCGGACATGCCGGTCGGGATTATCGCGATTGGTGTCGACGAGGCAGATCGATTGCCACGTTCCGAGCGTCAACCGGCCGGCGAGAACCGGAACGGTCGCGTACGGCGGAATCAGCGCGGGCAACACGTGATCGCGGCCGTGTCCGGGTGAGCCGTGCCGGTGCCGCCAGTCGAAGTCGCGCGGCAGCAGGTCCTCGAGCACGGCCAGCAGATCGCTGTCGCTGCCTGCGCCGGTCTCGAGGACCGCGACGCCGGCGGTCGCGTGCGGGACGAAGACGTGCAGCAGTCCGTCGCCGCGCCCCGACACGAACTGCTCACACCTGCTCGTGAGGTCCATGACGACCTCACGAGCACCGGTGTGAACATCCAGTACGACGGAATCCATCAGGCCGGCACGATGTTGACCAGCTTCGGCGCCCGCACGATCACCTTGCGGGTACCGCGACCGTCCAGCGCCTTCTGCACCGCCTCGGAATCCAGCGCCAGCTTCTCCAGGTCGGCGTCGGAGATGTCCGGCGCGACCTCCAGCCGGTCCTTCACCTTGCCGGCCACCTGGACCACACAGGTCACCGTGTCCTGGACCAGCAGCGCCGGATCGACCTTCGGCCAGCCGGCCTTGGCGACCGTCGGCTCGTGGCCCAGCTCGGCCCACATGTCCTCGGCCGTGTACGGCGCGACCAGGCTCAGCAGGATCGACACCGTCTCGGCCGCCTCGCGGACCGCCGGGTCGGCCGCGCCCGGACCGGAGTCGATCGCCTTCCGGGTGGCGTTCACCAGCTCCATGATCCGGGCCACCATCACGTTGAACCGGTGCGAGTCGATCAGCTCGGTCGCGTCGGCCACCGTCCGGTGGGTCAGCTTGCGCAGCTCGACGTCGCCGGTCGAGGGATCCGAGCCCAGCGGCGCCTCGACCGCAGCAGCCAGCCGCCAGGCCCGCTGCAGGAACTTCAGCGAGCCCCCCGGCGACATGTCGGCCCAGTCGATGTCGTCCGCGGGCGGACCGGCGAACACCATGGTCAGCCGGACCGCGTCCACGCCGTACTCGTCGATCATGTCGCCCAGGTTCACGCCGTTGCCCAGCGACTTGCTCATCGCCTTGCCCTTGTTGATCACCTGGCCCTGGTTCAGCAGCCGGGTGAAGGGCTCGACGGCGTTCAGCAGGCCCATGTCGTGCAGCGCCTTGACGAAGAAGCGCGCGTACAGGAGATGCAGTACGGCGTGTTCCTTGCCGCCGACGTACTGGTAGACCGACATCCAGCGGTCCGCTGCATCCTGGTCGAAGGCACCGTCGGTGTACTGCGGGGACAGGTAGCGCAGGAAATACCAGGACGAGTCGACGAACGTGTCCATCGTGTCCGTGTCCCGCTCGGCCTTGCCGCCGCACTTCGGGCAGTCGACCTCGACCCACTCGCGGTCCGCGGCCAGCGGCGAGACACCCTTCGGCTGCAGGTCCGCACCGCGCAGGTCGGGCAGCTCCATCGGCAGCTGGTCGTCCGGAACCGGCACCTCACCACAGGACGGGCAGTGGATGATCGGGATCGGGCAGCCCCAGTACCGCTGGCGGCTCAGCAGCCAGTCGCGCAGACGGTAGTTGATCGTCCGCTCGCCCAGGCCCTTGCTGTCCAGCCAGTCGATGATCCGGGACTTCGCGTCGGCGATGTCCAGTCCGTCCAGGCTGATCTCGTCGTTGGCGCTGTTGATCGCCGCGCCCTCACCCGTGTACGCCTTGCCATCGAAATCGGCGGGCGGTTCGACGGTGCGGACGATCGGCAGGCCGAACTTCTCGGCGAACTCCCAGTCGCGGGTGTCCTGGCCGGGCACGGCCATGATCGCGCCGGTGCCGTAGTCGGCCAGCACGTAGTCGGCGGCCCAGATCGGGATCCGCTGCCCGGTGACCGGGTTGATCGCGTACGAGCCCAGGAAGACGCCGGTCTTCTCGCGCTCGGTGCTCAGCCGCTCGATCTCGGTGGACGCCTTGACGGCGGTCAGGTACTCGTCGAACGCGGCCTGCTGGTCCTCAGTGACCAGCTCGGCAGCCAGCTTCGCGTCGGGCGCGACCACCATGAAGGTGGCGCCGAACAGCGTGTCCGGACGAGTGGTGAAGACCTTGATCGGCTCGTCACGACCCTCGACCTCGAAGCTCGCGAACGCGCCCTCTGACCGGCCGATCCAGTTGCGCTGCATCAGCAGGATCTCTTCCGGCCACTGCAGCAGCTCCATGTCGTCCAGCAGCCGCTGGGCGTACTCAGTGGTCTTGAAGTACCACTGCGTCAGCTCGCGCTTGGTGACTTCGTGTCCACAGCGCTCACAGCGTCCCTGGATGACCTGCTCGTTCGCCAGCACGGTCTGGTCGTGCGGGCACCAGTTGACGTACGACGCCTTGCGGTACGCCAGGCCGCGCTCGTACAGCCGCAGGAACAGCCACTGCGTCCAGCGGTAGTACTCCGGGTCCGACGTGTGCAGCCGGCGGGACCAGTCGAAGCTGATCGCGTACCGGCGGATCGACTCGGCCTGCGTCTCGATGTTGGCATAGGTGAACGTCGCCGGGTGCTCGTTGCGCTTGATCGCGGCGTTCTCGGCGGGCAGGCCGAAGGAGTCCCAGCCGATCGGGTTCAGCACGTCGTAGCCCTGCTGGAACCAGTAGCGCGCCAGCACGTCGTGCAGCGCGAACACCTCGGCGTGACCCATGTGCAGGTCGCCGGACGGGTAGGAGAACATCGTGAGCGCGTAGCGCCGCTCGGCCGAGCCGTCGTCCTTCGCCTTGAACGGGTCCAGCTTCTCCCACACCGGACGCCACTTGGCCTGCATGGCGTTGAAGTCGTAGCCGCCCCGGTCGATAGGGGCGTCCTCCACCTGCTCGCTCACGGTCCTACTCCATACTTCGTGTGTTTTGTTGAGCCTTAATGTGCCAGACGGCACCCGAGACATAAAAAAGCCCCTCACGCAGGAGGGGATGCCGTACTGACTGCGCCAGTACGGCTAACTAAGGAGCAGGCTCACTCGCATACCACCAGAATACCACTGCCCGTCGTGCCGCAGTTCTAGATGAACTCGGTGCCACCGGCGCGGCGGTGGTCGCCGGGCGTGCGGCCGTACTTGCGGCGGAAGGCTGTGGAGAACGGACGTACGTCGGAGTACCCGCAGGCTCTCGCGACCTCGGTGATGGTGAGGCTGGGGTCCAGGAGGAGCTGGGCGGCCAACTCGAGGCGTAGGCGGCGCAGGGTCGACATGATCGAGGCACCGGTCTGCTGGGTGAAGAGGCGCTCGGCGTGACGCTCGGACAGGTGAGCGGCCGCTGCTACGTCCCTCACAGTGATTTGCCGGGACAGGTTGTCGCGGAGGTGACGCTGCATGGCTTCGACGACCAGTGGGCCGCGGTCGCGCCGGACGGGCTCCACCGCGAGGTCCTCGTCCAGTGCGAACGCACGAGCAGTCTCCAGGACCAGCGTGGCGCCCAAGGCGTCCAGCGCGGTGCTGTAGCCGGCCACCGGCGCAGCCGCTTCAGCGGCGAGCGCAGTGATGAGCGATGGCAACGAGCCGGCCCGATCCGACATCACCGGCCCGTCGGGCCGGGTGAGCCCGGACCACCAACCGGAAAGGTCCCGGGCGGCCGGGTGACGGTCGGTGGGCGGAAAGGATGCGGGCTCCCCCGTTCGGACGCCGGAGGTGCCTGGGCGGAAGGTGAAGCCCCAGAAGGCGATCCCGAGCGGAGACGTGTGCGAGGACTCGATTTCGTGAACGTCGCCCGGGCGGGCCAAGAAGACGGAGCCCGGCTGGACGTCGTACCTGACGTCTCCCGAGTTGAAGCGCCCCTCGCCGGAGTACGCGAGGCAGACCTCGTGGAAGGAGTGGGTGTGCCAGTAGTTGCGCCAGTACTCCGGCCGGTAGTGACCCCAGCTGAGGAAGTCCGCGTGGAAGCCGTCGACCTCGCAGGACTCCAGCAGTCCCGCGAGGTCGACGAACCGGTCCGCGCCGGCAACATCAGCGAGGCTCAAACAGCACTCCTGCCAGTGGGGTCGACTCCTCGCAGCATCATGCCCTGGCCGAGCGACCAGTCGTGGGTCTTGACCATCGGCGGGTCCGCCGGGTCGCGGTACTGGACCAGCCACGTCGTCCGCGCCTGGTCGCTGACGTTCACCCCGGACCCGTGCACGGTCAGATAGGTGAAGAACAGTACGTCGCCCGCCTCGGCCGGCTGCGGCGTCGCCTCCTCGAAGGCCGGCTCGAGAAGGTGGTACGAGCCTTCTGCCTCATGCTCCCGCGGACCGGACGTGTGGCTGCCGGGAATGATCCGCACACAGCCCTTCTCGATCGGTGCGTCGTCGAAGTGGAAGATCGCCGCTCCGACCCGGTGGTAGGTGTGCGGGAAGAACGGGTGGTCCTGGTGCAGCGGGAACGGCGAACCGTTCTCCGGCGGCTTCACGAACAGCTTGGTGTGGTGCAGCTGCACGTTGTCCACACCCATCACCGCAGCGGCCACGTCGGTGAACCGCGGGTCCACCAGCAGCTTCGAGAACGCCGCGTCGTAGAACTGCGCGTCGTGCAGGTGCTGCAGCTTGGTCGGCGCCTCGGTCATTCCCCGGGCGGCTCCCCAGGTGGGGTCGTCGGACCGGTTCAGCTGCGCCAGCAGGTCGTGGCTGCGCTGCCGGTAGTACGCCGCTTCGTCCTTGCTGAGCAGGCCTTTCACCAGGACGAAGCCTTGCTCGGCGTACTGCTGTGCCGCGGTCGACAGGTCAGGCCTGTCAGAAGTGATCGTCATCTCGAAGTTCCTCCTGATCGGGTACTTCGAGCGTAGGAAACATCGGCGTCCAGCAGCAGGATCGCAAAGGACGCCGATGTTTCTCAAACGGACATGCAGCTGTGGCCGGCTACTGCTCGGTCGCGTCTTCCTCGACCGGTACGGCGATCGGCCGCAGCCGGGTCCAGAGCACGAACAGGGCGGTGAACACCAGCATCCCGATGCCGCCCCAGAGGTTGATGTTGATGCCGGCGGCCTTGTCGATCTCCGCCTGCTTCTCGACGATGCCAAGGATCGTCAGCACCACCCCGTAGATGCCGACCAGGGCCGCGATCACGATCCGGATGTCGAAGGCACCGGCCTTCTTCTTGTCTGCCATCTCGAACCCTCCCTCAGGCGAAGATGATGTTGAGGACGATGGTCAGCGCGAGTGAGATCCCGGCGAGCAGGACCGGCTTGCGGTACCAGCCGCCGTCGCCCGCGACCGCTACCTCGGTGCGCTGTTCCTTCGGTGTCAGCGAATACACCAGGCCGACCAGCTCGGTGTCCCGCTTCGGTGTCGTCACCAGGCTGACCACCACGCTGATCACGATGTCGACCACGAAGGCCGCACCCGCGCCGACGAAGCTGGCGCCCTGGCCCGGCAGGTTGATCACGCCGTTCTCGGACAGGATGAAGACCAGGATCGCGGTCGCCGTACCGCTGACCAGGCCGATCCATCCTGCCGTCGCGGTCATCCGCTTCCAGAACATACCGAGGATGAACGTGGCGAACAGCGGAGCGTTGAAGAACGAGAACAGCTGCTGCAGGTAGTCCATCAGGTTGCTGTAGCCCGAGGCGATCGCGGCCGTTCCGATCGCGACCAGCGTGCCGGCCACGGTCACGATCCGGCCCGTCCGCAGGTAGAACTCGTCCGGCCGGTCCTTGATCAGGTAGCGCTCGATGATGTCGTACGACATGACCGTGTTGAACGAGCTCAGGTTGGCCGCCATACCGGCCATGAACGACGCCAGCAGACCGGTGATGGCCAGGCCGAGCATGCCGTTCGGCAGCAGGTCGCGCATCAGCAGCAGCAACGCGTCGTTGTAGTCGACCTCGCCGGTGCCGTTCGCCTTGAACTGGGCCAGCTCGGGCACGATCACCGCGGCGATGATGCCGGGGATGATCACGATGAACGGGATGAACATCTTCGGGAACGAGCCGATGATCGGAGTACGCCGGGCCGCGGACATGTTCTTCGAGGCCAGCGCGCGCTGGACCTCGGTGAAGTTCGTCGTCCAGTAACCGAACGAGAGCACGAAGCCGAGGCCGAAGACGATGCCGATCACGGACAGGAAGCTGTTGTGGAAGCCACTCAGCGCGTTGCCCGGCCACGCGGACATCTGCTCCGAACCGCCCGGCGACGCGCTCACCTTGTCGACCAGGCCCTGCCAGCCCCCGACCTTGTGCAGGCCGACCAGCGTCAACGGCAGCAGCGCGGCGACGATCACGAAGAACTGCAGCACCTCGTTGTAGATCGCCGCGGACAGGCCGCCGAGGGTGATGTAGCTCAGAACGATGGCTGCGGCCACGATCACCGACACCCAGATCGGCCAGCCGAGCAGCACGTTCACGATGGTGGCCAGCAGGAACAGGTTCACGCCCGCGATCAGCACCTGCGCCAGGGCGAAGCTGACCGCGTTCACCAGGTGCGCGGGTTTGCCGAACCGGCGCAGCATGAACTCCGGCACGCTGCGGACCTTCGAGCCGTAGTAGAACGGCATCATCACGACGCCGAGGAACAGCATCGCCGGGACCGCGCCGATCCAGAAGTAGTGCACGGTCGGGATGCCGTACTGCGCACCGTTCGCCGACATGCCCATGATCTCGATCGCGCCCAGGTTGGCCGAGATGAAGGCCAGGCCGGTCACCCAGGCCGGTAGCGAACGGCCGGACAGGAAGAAGTCCAGGCTGCTCGAGACCGCGCGTCTGGCCAGGTACCCGATGCCGAGCACGAAGACGAAGTACAAGGCGATGATGATGTAGTCGATCGCCGTGGCATCCAGTCTCAGGATGGATTGTTGCGGAAGCATCGCCCCTCCGGATCGTCGTATGTGACGCATCGTGGTGTTACCGGTGAGGAACGTTACTCCTACTTTCAATCATCCGGGCGGCGACACCGGCGCCCGATGGTTCTCCACCCGGATCTCCACCCTTGGTCGGTCCTCTGTAGAGACCGGACAGACCTACCGTCCGTGACATGAGCTTCGGAACGTTACCCAACGCACTTGTCGTCGTCGCGGTCGTCGTCCTAGTCCTGGCCCGGCGAATGTCCTGGTCCGAACTGGAGAACTCCGACACCGACGTCTGGCGCGGGCCGCTCGTCCTGATGGGGGTCGGGGTCTACCAGTTGTACGACCGGCACACCGGCCTCGGCTTCATCGACGTCGTACTGCTGGTCATCGGTGCCGCGGTCGCCTTGATCGCCGGCACCGCCTCCGGCCGGGTCGCCCAGGTCGAGCGGCGCGCCGGGAAGGTGTTCTTCCGGCTCGGGATGCCCGGACTCGGCATCATGGTGGCTTACCTGGTCGTACGCCTCGGGCTGGCGGGAGTCGGGCATCTGCTCGGCGCCTCGATGTCCGGTGGCCCCGCGCTGATGGTCTCGATGGGTGCGAACCTGTTGACTCAGTCTGTGGTCATCCAGAACAAGGCTCGTCGCGACGCAGAGGAGTACAGCACCCGGTGAATCTGAAGGCGCTGCTGCCGACGCGGCCGCACGGCGAGAGCGGCTGGGTCGGCCGGGTCCTCACCGCCGGCGTCGTGGTCGCCGTACTCGCGACCGCGCGCCCCGCGGACGCGTGGGTCTGGGTCGTGCTGAGCGTGAGCTTCGTCGTCTTCGCGGTCGGCTCGGTGCTGATGGCGTCTCGCCCGTACGCCGCCCTCGCGCTGCTGTCGGCGGTCGCCGTCGCCAACGCCCTGATCGCGGGCTACCCGCAGTCGAACTCGCTGGCCCTGGTGCTGGTGGCGATCACGGATATCGCCGTGATCGACTTCAAGCGGCACGGCAATCGGCCGATCGTTGCCGCGGGCATCGGTGTCGCGGCGGCGTACGCCGGGTCGGCGTGGTGGTTCGGCCAGCCGGACACCTGGTACTTCACGCAACTGCTGTGGACGGCCGTACTGGTCGCGTTCGGGTTGAACCGGCGACAGTCCGAGGTGCAGGCCCGGCAGACCGAGCAGTTGCTCGAGCAGACCCGGTTGGCGCAGAGCGAGCACGCCCGTGCCGCCACGCTCGAGGAACGCGGGCGGATCGCGCGTGATCTGCACGACGTACTCGCGCATTCGCTGGGTGCGCTGAGCGTTCAACTCGAGGTGGCCGAGGCGCTGCTCGACGAGCGCGGTGATGTAAATGGGGCGTTGGAGCGGGTACGGCGGTCGCGGCGGCTCGCCGTACAAGGGCTGACCGAGGCACGGAACGCGGTCGCTGCGCTGCGGGCCGATTCGGTGCCGGACTTGGCGCAGGCGGTTGCCGCACTGGCAGAACAGCACGAGAAGGACCACGGTACGGCGGTGCGGATGGGCGTCACAGGTACGGTCGCGCGGACCGACTCCGGAGTGACTGTTGCCTTGCTGAACGCTGCTCGGGAGGCGCTGACGAATGCGGCTCGGCACGCGCCCGGCCAGCCGATCGAGATTGCGCTCGCGTACGCGGATGGTGTGCAGCTGTCCGTGCGGAACAAGGGGGCGACGGTTGGCGACGGGTTTGGGCTGGCCGGGATGCGCGAGCGGCTGGCCCTGGTCGGTGGGACGCTGACGGCAGGTCCGGACGGGGACGACTGGCTGGTGGTCGCGGAGGTTCCTGATGAGTGATGCGATCCGTGTGGTGGTGGCGGACGATCAGCAGGTCATGCGCGAGGGTCTGGTGGCGCTGCTCGGGCTGATCGACGGTGTCGAGGTCGTCGGCGCTGCCGCGAACGGTGTCGAGGCTGTCGAGCTGGTTGCCACTCTTGTTGCTGATGGCAACGTTGACGTGGTGTTGATGGATCTGCGGATGCCGGTCCTCGACGGCACGGAGGCTACCGCGCGGATCACGGCCGATTACCCGGATGTCGCCGTACTGGTGCTGACGACGTACGCCGATGACGCGTCGATCGCGAACGCCCTGCGGGCCGGGGCTCGCGGGTATCTGACCAAGGACGCCGGCCGCGCGGAGATCGGCGCCGCACTGCGGTCGACCGCTGCCGGGCAGTCCACGTTCGATCCCGAGGTGTCGAAGCGGTTGATCGCGGGGCTCGCGCCTGAGTCGACCGGCAACGACGGGCTGACCGCGCGGGAGACCGAAGTACTGCGGTTGATCGCGCGCGGGCTGAGCAATCCGGAGATCGCCGGGAAGCTGTTCATCAGCGAGGCGACCGTGAAGACGCATATCAACAACACGTTCGCGAAGATCGGCGCCCGGCATCGCGCCGAGGCGGTCCGCTATGCCTACCGCAAGGGGATCGCCTCAGACCCCCTCTAAATTCGTAGCTCGGCGACTACCGGGCGGTGGTCGCTGCCCGTCGGCTTCATGACCCAGGCCTTCGTGGGGGTGACGCCGCGCACGAGGATGTGGTCGATTCGCGCCATCGGGAACTTCGACGGCCAGGTGAAGCCGAAGCCGGTGCCGGCCGCGCCTTGCGCCGAGCGCAGTCCGGCCGTCAGCGGGGCGAGGCTGCGGTCGTTCGCCGTGCCGTTGAAGTCGCCCATCACGATCACGCCGGCCAGCTTCTCGTCGGCGATCTGCCGGCCGAGCGCCTTGATCGTGTTGTTGCGCTGGTCCGAGGTGAAGCCGCTGGTGCCGACGCGCACGGAGGCAAGGTGGGCGACGTACACCGCGACCTTGCCCTCCGGCGTGCTGACCTCGGCCCGCAACGCGCGGGTCCAGGCGAATCCGACGTCGACCGACTTGGTCTCCACCACCGGGTACTTCGACCAGAGAGCGACTGTGTCGCGGGACACCTGGTACGGGTACTTCGAGGCGAATGCGGCCTTGTAGATCTTGAGGTCGGACGCCGTGAGCTCCTCGAGCGCCATCACGTCCGCGTCGGCGCCCAGCAGATCGCTCGCGGTCGCCTTCGGGTCCGGGTTGGCGGCGTCGACGTTGTGGGTGAGCACGCGCAGGTCGTACGCGCCGCCGGAGCCCTTGCCCGGGAGCAGCAGATCGCCGAACATCACGCCCCACACGAGCGCGGGGACGAGCAGGGCGACGCCGGCCGTCGCGGAACGTCGTACCAGAGCTGCGACGGCGAGGACCGGCACGGCCAGGCCGACCCAGGGCAGGAACGTGTCGAGCAGGCTGCCGAGGTTGCCGATCGAGTTCGGAACGTAACGATGGAAGATCAGCGTCGCCGCGGACAGGATCGCCAGCACCGCGATGAACCAGCCACGACGCCACATACCGCCCTTCCTGCGTCGGCGCGCGCTGTTGCCCGACGGCGGCGGCTGGCGGGTGGCGACTGCGGTTCGGCGGTCCGGCATGCAGCGATTGTTGCGGACGCCGGGTCCGGACCAAAGTCCATGTGCCGTCAGGTACGGCGATTTCATCCGTCCGGAGGACCGTTCCGACCGTTCTGATGAGGAATCTGTGAGAGCTCTGGTGCCGCTGCGTGACAGCGCCGACAATGCCCGTATGCCGACAGCGCATCAACTCAGCCAGCCGTTCGTCGTCAAACGCCACGGAATCGGCACCACGACGACCGCGCTCGCGCTGGGGACCGTGGTGTTCGGCGCGATGCTGGTGATGACTCTGGGGATCGTCGTGGTGCAGGCGATCCGCGGGGCGTCCGTGCGCGAGCCGCTGGAGGCGGTGTGGCTGGCGTGGGGCGGTACGCCGCTGATCTTTGCGGTCGGGCTGCCGATCTTGCTGCTGGTCGGGGCGATCACGGCGCTGGAGGAGCGGCGTGAGTCGGATGATGACGACGTACTGCTGACTGTCGACGACTCGGGCATCTATCTGGGCGGGGAGCAGCCGCGGGCGATCCCTTGGGGGCAGATCCGCGGGGTGTGCCGACTCGAGCGGCACGAGGTCAACGACGAGGGCGACGAGACCTGGGAACCGCGGCTGGTCGTGATGCTGCTGGACGAGGCAGCGCTCCCCCGCAGCACGAAGGCGTGGGGGCCGTCGTGCCCTTGGCCGGGTAGTCACGAGATCCTTGGGCGGTCTCTGCCGTACGACGAACTTGTCACGGCCGTCGCCCAACGCGCCCCCCACATCCAGGTAACCAACCGCGGCCGCGTGAACGACTGAGCCGAGCTGGTGATGGCCTGGTGGTTGCCCGGGGCAACGGGAAGGACGGGTTTCCTGTGTCTGCCGGCGATTTCGGGTTGCAGCAGCTGGAGGGCTGAGCAAAACGCACAGGGGTCGTTCCCGTAAGTGATAGCTGCGAGGATGGCGAGGTGGAGCGCCGACGCGTGGGAGATGAGGCGGCGGCTAGGCGTGCTCGGGGTTCGGGGCGGCTGCGCGGGCGGGTGGTCGACGTGCGGGGGGCTGCTGAGCACAACTTGCGGGATGTTGATGTGGTTTTCGGGCCGGGGCTGACGGCTGTTGTCGGGGTTTCGGGGTCGGGGAAGTCGTCGTTGGCGTTTGATGTGGTTTATGCCGAGGCGCGGCGGCAGTTCCTCGACTCTTTGGCGCTTGGGGGGAACAGCGCGCGGGTTCCCGCCGCACGGGTTCGGCGGATCGACGGTCTGGGGCCGGCGGTGGCGGTGGCTCAGAACGTGCTCAACACGAACCCGGCCTCTACGGTGGCGACGTCCGTCGGGCTGCATCCGTTCTTGCGGATCTTGTACTCACGGTTTGCCGAGGTCGAGTGCCCGCACTGCCACGTGCCGGTCCGGGCGCTTTCCGCCGAGGAGCGCCTGACCACCGCCCTGGACCTGCTCGCTCGCGACGGCAGCCTCGACGTCGAAGTCGCGATTGTGCGCCAATTGACGGGAAGTCACGCGCGCCTGCTCGCCGGCATCAGAGGACAGTTCGCCCAGGTCACCGTCGACGGCCGACCCCGCTCAGCGACCTCAAGGACCCGTCTCGACCCCGCGCTCCCCCACGACATCGTCGTACGTGTGGCCACCCTCCAACCGGGCATGTCAGCAGCCGAGGTCCGCGCGACGCTGGAACAGGCCGACGCGTTGGGCAGGCCCGAAGTACTGCTCGGTGGTACGCCGGTACTGCGCGCGCCGATCTGTCCGCAGTGTGGCGCGTGGGTCCGGCCGCTCGCACCGTCGGCGTTCCGGTGTGACAACGACACGTCGTCACACCGCATTGCCGGCGTCACACTTCAGGAGCTGACCGCTCGATCCGTGACCGAGGTCCTCGAGTTCGTGCAAGAGCTCGAGTCGCGCGCTCGACGCATCCAGGACGAGTTGCTGCGACGCCTGCGTCCGCTGCAAGAGCTCGGCCTTGGATACCTCGCGCTCGACCGGTCGATGCCGACGCTGTCGCGCGGCGAGGCGCAGCGGACCCGGCTCGCCGTCGTACTCTCGGGGCGCCTCGAGGACCTGCTACACGTCCTCGACGAGCCGACGATCGGGTTGCATCACAACGATCTCAGCCGACTGCTCGACGCCATCGCCGCTCTCCCCGGGCCGGTGCTGATGGTCGAACACGACCCGCTGGCCGTCGCCATGGCCGACGACGTGGTGGAGATCGGGCCTGGCGGTGGAGACGGCGGAGGACGCCTGGTGTTTCAAGGCCCGCCGGCGGAGCTGTGGCGAGCAGGCACAGCCTCGGGCATCGGCTTCTCCGCCGGCGCACGCCGACAGCGACCGCAACGCCCGATATCCAACGACCGGATCCGCATCACTGGCGCGAACCTGCGCAACCTCCGCGCTGTCGACTGCGAGATCCCGCTCGGATCGCTGACCGTGATCACCGGGCCGTCGGGAGCCGGCAAGACCACCCTCACCCAGGAAGTCCTGCTGGCGTCGCTAAGAGAGCGCGGCCCGGTCGGATGTACGGCGTTCGACACGCCGGCGACACGGGCTCGTGCGGTGGATCAGGCACCGCTGGGCAACAACCCGCGGTCGAATCCGGCGACGTACACCAAGGTGCTCGACCGGATCCGCGACGTCTTCGCGGACGAGACCGGACGATCACCGTCGGACTTCACCTTCAACCGGGCCGAGGGTGCGTGCCCGGACTGTGAGGGCATGGGAGCGGTCGCGATCGGCCTGAGCTATCTGGCGCCGATCTGGGTTCCGTGCGAGGCCTGCGACGGCACGCGCTACCGTTCCGAGGTCCTCGAGGCGACCTGGGCGGGTCGGTCGATCGCCGACGTACTGGCTCTGAGCGTCGACGAGGCCATCGTGATGTTCGCCGAGCACCCCGCAGTGAACCGGATCCTTCAACCCCTGCAGGAGGTTGGGCTCGGCTATCTGACGCTCGGGCAGCCATCCCCGAGCCTGTCCGGCGGGGAGGCCCAACGCGTGCGGCTCGCCCGTGAGGTGGCCAAGGCGCGGTCCGGCGACCTCGTGCTGCTCGACGAACCCACGACAGGGCTGCATCCCGGCGACCTCGATCGGCTGCTCGCGGTGCTCGACCGGCTGACGGACAGCGGTTGCACGGTGGTCGTCGTCGAACACCAGCCCGATGTGATCGCCTCCGCCGACTGGCGCATCGAGCTGGGACCGGGTGGCGGTCCCGACGGCGGACGTCTGCAGCATTGCGGCCCACCCGTTGCCGACGAGCAGCCGCCGGTGCGGCCTCGCGCCAAGCCGCGCACCGACCGCCGTTCCAGCGACGCCATCCGGGTACGAGGCGCCCGCGCCCACAACCTGCAGGGAGTCGACGTCGACTTCGCCAAGGACCGGTTCACCGTCGTCACCGGCGTATCGGGTTCGGGCAAGTCGTCGTTGGTCCACGACGTACTCGAGTCGGAGGCGACCAGGCGGCTGCTCGAGTGCTTGTCGGTCTACGAGCGGCAGTCGGTCCGTGAGGGTCCGGAGGCTCCGGTCGACTCCTTGACCGGCCTGGGTACGACGATCAGCATCGACCCGTCCGGCCTGGGCTTCGACGGGCGCGGCCCGGGCTTCTATGTCTGGGATGCCGACCGGGTGACCGTCGGCCGGTCCAGCGACCTCGACCGCCTGCTCGCCGTTGTCATCGCGAAGGCCGGCGTGCGTACCTGCCTTGCCTGTGGACATCAGACCGTATGCCGGACGTCCCCGAAGCCGGAGTCGCCGTGGAGCTGCACCGATTGCGGGACCGGCGCGGTGCCGATCGAGCCGCGGCATCTGGTGGGGTCACCCGCGTCGATCTGTCCGCAGTGCCTGGGGCTCGGAGTCGAGCGGGAGTTCGAATTCGCCACGCTGATCGTGAACCCGGATGTGCCCGTCTACGACGGCGTCTTCGGCGGCAGTCTGGCCTGGTTCGGCACAACCGTCGGCGAGGAGCCGCCGATGCGGTCGCTGGCCGAGCGCTACGGCTTCGACTTCGACCGCACCCCCTGGAAGGCGTTGAGCGACGAGGCCCAACACGCCGTCCTGTACGGCGATGCGTCCTGGCGCGGGTTGAACGCGTGGGCCGCAAACGATGTCGGCGGCAAGGAATCGACTGCGTTCCCGTGTCGCGAGTGCGGTGGCCGGCGGCTGCGCGCGCCGTACCTGACGATCCGCCTGCAGGGACTCGCGCGGGACGAGTTCTTTGCGACCTCGCTCGCCGAGCTGGAGGTAGTACTGACCTCGATGGAGGTGCCCGACGATCCACAGGCCGCGGACGCCCGGACCACCGCTCTGCGTCGGCTCGGCTTCCTCCGTGCCGTCGGGCTGGGGTACCTCCAGCTGAACCGTTCGACCTGGACGCTCTCGGCCGGCGAGGCGCAACGGATCAAGCTGGCGTCGGTGCTCGGCGACGGACTGGTCGGAATGACGGTGCTGTTGGACGAACCGTCGAGGGGCCTGCATCCCTCTGAAGTAACCCCATTGGCCCGGACATTGACCGAATTGCGGGACGCCGGCAACACCGTCATCGCCGTCGAGCACGACCCGCTCATCATCCGCGCGGCCGACGACGTGATCGAGATCGGCCCTGGTGCCGGGCCGTCCGGCGGTCACTTGGTCGGGCTGGACAGCGCGCAGTCGGTGACGCGAGCTCTTTTGTGCGGACAGGTTCCGGCGGTACGCCGCGACCGCCGCCGGGAGCCGACCGGTTGGATGAAGGTGACCGGAGCGCGAGAGAACAACCTCGACGGACTCGACGCCGACGTACCCCTCGGCGTGCTGGTCGGCGTCTGCGGAGTGTCCGGGTCGGGGAAGTCGTCGCTCGTCGTCGACACCGTCGCGCTGGGTCTGGTCCGGCCGAAGACCAACATTCCCGGCCGCGGTGCGATCCGCGTACGGCCCGGCGACCACGACACCATCTCCGGTGCGCCCGCGCGAACGGTCGTGGCCGACCAGTCCCGCGCCGAGATCACGTCGCCCGGCATGTTCCTCGGGCTCATCGGCGCCGTCCGCAAGCAGTTCGCCGCGAGCGAGACCGCGATCGAGCAGGGCATCACGATCAAGGACCTGAGCTACGGCTGCGACGCCTGCAAGGGCAAAGGCGTGTGGCAGCAGGACATGTCGTTCCTGCCGTCGGTTCGCCAGACCTGTGATGCCTGTGGCGGATCCGGCTACCGCCACGAAGCCGCCGCTCTCCTCGATCGGGGCCGGAGCCTCGCCGACATCGAAGCGCTCACCATCGCCGAACTGGTCGACGAGTGGGGCGACCTCGACGCCGTACGACGGATGGGCGGCGCCGCCGTCGAGCTCGGACTCGGCTATCTAGTACTGCGTCAACCGGGCTGGAGCCTGTCGGGCGGCGAAGCGCAGCGGCTCAAGCTTGCCAAGGAGTTCGCCCGTACGACGAAGACAACCGCCCTGTACGTGCTCGACGAACCCACGGTCGGCCTCCAAGCTACGGACGTCGCAGTACTCGTCGGCGCGCTCGACGCACTCGTTGCTGCCGGCAACAGCGTGCTCGTGGTCGAACACGATCCGGCCTTCCTCGCCGCCTGCGACTGGCTCATCGAGCTCGGACCGGGCGCGGGACCGGACGGCGGCCGAATCGTCTTCGAAGGCCCACCCGATGCTCTGGTGGAGGCAGCCACCGCCACCGCGCCGTACCTTCGGGGGATGCTGCCATGAACATCGGCACCCTGCTGCTCGGGGATCCGTCGCCTTCCCTGCGATGGCGGGCGGCGCGCGAACTGGAAGGCGCCGAGGACGCCGAGGTTGCCTCCTGGCGTACCGAGATTGATCGGAGCCCGGAGATCGAGGGACTCGTCTCGCGGCTGGCGGCAGCCGGGCCTTACGATGCGGGCCATCTGCTGTGCCGGCTGGCATACCTCGGCTATCGCGGGCCGGCTCTCGCGACCGCGGTCGAGAAGATCTTCGGCTTACAGCAATCGGATGGCTCGTGGTCGGTTCCCGGCCCGATCGAAGGTCCTCGCTTCATCACGATGCACACCGTCGTACCGCTGCGTGGGATCGCCGCCGCGGGTTTCGCGACCGATCCGCGGGCCGAGCGTGCGTACGAGTGGCTGCTCGGCGTACGCCTCGAGGACGGATCGTGGCCGGCCGGGCCGAAAGCCGACCTGGGACAGGCGGGTCGCCCGGCGCCACCGGAGAGGGAGTACCGGCGGCTGTCCCGCGGGCTCGGCTGCCGATCGGCGACGACCGGCGCTGTTGCTTGCCTGGCGATGCATCCCTCGCGACGGCGATCCGACGCCGCTCGGATCGGGGTCGACCACTTGCTCGCCCGCGAGACCCGAGACGCTTCGACGATCGGCTGGGAGGTGTCCCGGCTCGTCGGGCTCGAACGTGCGATGGGACAGATCACGTTCTACGCCACATTCGACCTCGCCTTCCTGCTCGACCTCGCCTCACGATGCGGCGTCTCGCTACAGGACCGCCGGGTCCACGACCTGGTCGACTACCTCGAGAGCCTCCGCGGCCCCTACGGCCTGTGGCAACACGCCGTCCATCCGCAGCTCGCCGGTTGGCTCACCTTCGATCTCGAGACCAGCCTCCGCCACCTCGAGTCCGGCGACTGGATCGGCAACGAAGAGCCCGCCGACTTCACGCCGTACCAGCGCGGCCGACGCCGGTACTGAGACTTCTAGTCGCCCGGTCGACGGTTAGCGTCGGGTGCATGACGGCTCCAGACATCAACAGCCCCGAAGAGCAGCTCCGCTACCAACGAGGCCTGGAGGTGATGAACGCCGTCGACGGCGGCTCAGCCCCCGCCGTAATGGAAAACCTCGCCGACATCGCCCCGGCGTTGGCCCACCACATCGTCGCGTTCGGCTTCGGCGACATCTACTCCCGCCCAGGCCTCGACCCCAAGCAACGCCAGCTCGTCACGCTAGGCATCCTCACCGCGTTAGGCGGCTGCGAACCCCAGCTCGAAGTCCACATCCGCACATCCCTCAACGTCGGCCTAACCCCAACCGAAATCGTCGAAGCCTTCACCCACGCGGCTGGCTACGCCGGCTTCCCCCGAGCCCTCAACGCAATCGGCGTCGCCAAGCGAGTCTTCGCCGAACGCGACCTACTGCCCGTCGAGGACATCTGACGCCAAGCCCACCCCATCCAGGAGCGCCCGCTGCAGCCCGCGGCTCGCGCCCCAGGCCCAGCGACGGCGACGGCGTGGCGTGCTCAGTCAGACGAGTGGATATCCGCTGCCGTTGTGCCTTCTCTGCTGGTGTGCGAGCAGAGAAGGCACAACTCGCGAGGTTATCCGCTCGTGTTGCCGAAGCCGGGGAGATTGGGTTGCTACCTCCCACCACAGCCGACCCCACCCGCCACAGCCCATCCATCCACCACGCAGCCGTTCCACCACAGCCGACCGCACATACCCTGCCCATCCCACCCACGACGGCGCGCGGGCGGGTTTGCTACCCCTTCGGGCCGAGGAGTTTCTCGAGGTCGGTGAGGACGTCCATGGCGCCTAGTGGGCCGAGGCCCAGGAACCAGACCTCGTCGTCAACCCGCGCCGACTTGCCGGCCTTCACCGCGGCGAGCGACTTCCACAGGTTGCCGTTGACGACCTTGTTCTCGTCGGTGGTGTCGGGCTTTCCGTAGCTGGAGTAGAAGATCCAGTCGCCGTCGGCTTTGCCGATGTTCTCCTGTGATACCTCGACCGCGAGGTCCTGCACGTCCTGGATCTTGGGTCGCGGCAGGCCGATGTCCTTCAGGATGACGCCGATGAAGGACAGGTTGCCGTACAGCCGGATCTCTCCGGGCCGGAAGCGTACGAGCGAGATCGTCGGCGAACCCTGGACCTTGGACTTCACCTCGTTGGCGCGCTTCTGGTAGTCGTTCAGGATTCCGGTGGCCTTGTCCTCCTCGCCGACCGCGTCCGCGACCAGCAGGAAGTTCTCCTTCCACGGGAACCCGGGGCGGATGCTGAAGACCGTCGGCGCGATCGCGCTGAGCTTGTCGTACAGGTCGTTCGCGCGCAGCTTGCTGCCGAGGATGAGGTCGGGCTTGAGCGCCGCGATCGCCTCGAGGTTGAGTTCGCTGATGCCGCCGACCGTCTTGATGCCCTGCGCCTTGTCGGCGAGGTACGACGGTACGCCGTTCTGCCCCGCCGTCGTGGCCATGCCGACCGGCGTGATGCCCAGAGCGAGTACGTCGTCCAGCTCGCCGCTGTCGAGCACGACCACGCGCGTCGGCTTCGCCGGGATCTTGGTCTCGCCGAGCGCGCCCTTGACGGTCCGCGGGAACGCACCGGGCGCGGCGTCCGAGCCGAGTTTCGCGGTCTCGGCGTCGGCGGTGCTGAACAGCCGCCCGCCGGTCGCCACGTCCTTGTCCCCGACCCCGGTGTCCGCACTCTTGGTGGTGTCACCACCACCGCAGCCCGCTGCGAGCAGTACGGCGGCCGACACGACGATCCCTATCAGCTTCTTCACGAACGTTGAGCCTACAACAACCAAGGTTAGGCAGTCCTAACCAGGTCCACCTGTTGGCCGGCCGAGAGCTCCACAATCCGCTCCCCGTCCGGCAGCACGATCCGATGCGTGCCCGCGTGCGACGCCCGTACGACGGCCTCCGTCAGTACGCCGCCAAGCCACGTCACGTCGAACGTCAGACCGCCGCGCGCACGCAGACCGCGGAACGACCCGTCGGGCCAGTCGGACGGCAACGCCGGCAGGACGCGGATCACGTCGGTGTGGCTCTGCAGCAGCAGCTCCGGGATGCAACCGGTCATGCCGAAGTTCGCGTCGATCTGGAAGATGTCGCCGTCGCGGTGCAGGAGGTTGTCCGACACCAGCCGACTCAAATAGTCCTGGATCACCGCAGCGGCCTTCGAAGGCTCGAACAGTCGGGCCCACAGCGCGACCAACCAGGCCGCGGTCCACCCGCCGTTCACAGCACCATCGGTACGCAGGTCCAACGAAGCCCGAGCGGCCGCGGCCCACTCCGGCGTACGCGTCGGGTCGATCTCGGCGCCTGGATACAACCCGTAAAGATGTGACTGATGCCGATGCTGCGGCTCGGACGGCGGCCAGTCGGTCGGCCACTCGTACAGCCGCCCCTCCGGCGTCACCCGTACCGAAGGCAGACGATCACGAGCCGCCGCAGCGCGCGAAACCAGCGATGAGTCGAGCCCCAGGATCGCAGCGGCCTCAGCCAGGTTCGCGAACAGCTCCCGGATCAACCAGATGTCGTACGTCGAGGTCAGGTCAACGGAAGCCTTCGAACCCGACGGCAAGATGAAATGATGCTCCGGCGCCGTCGACGGGACGAACTGCAGCACCCCGTCGCCGTCCTCGACGAGCATCGAGAGCACGAACTCCGCCGCGCCCGCGATCAACGGGTACGCACGGTCGCGCAGGAAATCCACGTCCATCGTGAACCGGTAGTGCTCCATCAAATGCGCCGTCAGCCAGACCCCGCACGTCGCGCACATCGCCCAGACGGGATCGTCATCACCCGCGCCGACCGGCCAGGTCGCGCGCCACAGGTCGGCGTTGTGATGCGAGACCCAACCCGGTACGTCGTACAGAGTCCGAGCGGTCTCCGCACCGGACGAGGCCAAGCCCTCGATCAAGTCGACCAAGGGGTCGAAGCACTCGTGCAGGCCGGTCAGGTCGGCCGGCCAGTAGTTCATCTGGGTGTTGATGTTGTTGGTCCAGTCGCTGGCCCACATCGGCCGGCGGTCCTGGTTCCAGATGCCTTGCAGGTTGGCCGCCTGCGTCCCGGGGCGGGAGGACGCCATCAACAGGTACCGCCCGAAGTTGAACGTCAGCGCAACCAGATCCGGATCGCTGCCCCCGGCAGCTACTGCTGCAATCCTCTCGTCGGTCGGCAATTCACTTGGAACACCCAACGAAAGCGAAGAGCGGTCGTAGAGCGCCACATGATCCTCGACATGACGCTCGCGAAGCTTGTCCACAGCAACCGAATCCAATACGGCGACCGCAGCAGCCAAAGCAACCAACGGATCCCGCCCCGGCGGCGCCGACCAGCCGACGAATGTACTTGCCGCCGACAACACGACCGTCACGCTGTCCGCACCACGAACCACAACGCCCGCGTCCGAAGCTTCCGCCGTCCCGCCGTCAACCAGCGCCCGGAGCGCGACCCCGAACCCGATCCCACGCCCCTCTTCGTAGCGGATCGGATCCGGCCGATCCCGATACTCGATGGTCAGATCCGACGGCGCCCGCCCAACCAATCCATAGGTGCCACCGGCAACCGATGGCCGGACCGGGTGCTGACTCTCCAACGACAGTTCGAGATCGACAGCACCCGGCCGGTCGGCCGTGATCGTCCACACCATGACCTGGTCCGGCGTGGACACGAAGGTCTCACGCCGGAACCGCGTCCCATCCACCGTGTATTCCACACCGGCAATGCCGGTGCGCAGATCCAAACTCCGCCTGTAGTCCGCACCCACGCCGGCCGACCGGATCACCAGGTCGGCGAGCGGCTGGTACGACTCCACCAACGGACCCTGTAACGCACGGGTCCGCTCGGTGGCCGCCAGCCGATCACCTTCCTCCAGCAACAACCGTCGTACGTCGGCCAGCACCGCCGGCCCGTCCGGCACCGTCAAGGTGCGCGGACCGTCGCCCGACCAGACATCGTCGAGGTTGAGCGCGATCCGCTCCTCGCCGACCCGGCCGAACACCTTCCCGCCGAGATGCCCGTTGCCCACCGGCAACGCCTCGAACCAGTCCGGCGCGGGGGTGCGGAACCACAGGGAATGAGACATCAGGCCTACTTCGAACCGCTCTTGTACTTGTCGTACGCCTGCTGGTTGATCTCCAGGTACCGCGGCATACCGGTGCTGTCGAGACCCTTCACGTACGCGTCCCAGTCGGTGTCGATGTTCTTCGAACCGGTGATGAAGGCCAACTGGTTCTGGTTCACGTAGGTGTTCAGGTTGGTCTGCAGCGTGGCGATCTCGCCGCTCAGGCTCGGGTCCGGCCACATGAACGCCTGCGGGAACCACTGCGCCTTGTCGACATGCCCCTCGTACTGCTTGGTCGCCTCCCACAGCCGCCGCTCCAGGCCGGCGCCGCTGTAGATGTCCTTCGGCGTGACCTGCGCGTTCCGGAAGGCCAAGGTGTTGTTGTACTGGCCGAGCGCACCCCAGCTGATGTTCTTCGGCGCGTTCTGCACCGGCTTGTACAGCGGCTTGGTGCTCGCGTCGAGGGCGATGTCACCGGCGGCGGGCTTCGTCCAGCCGACACCCTCCGGGCCCATGTTGGTGATCATCTGGCCTTCGTCGCTGTAGATCCAGTCCAGCATCTTGATCGCGGCGACCTGGGCCTCCTTGCTGGCCTTGTTGGTCAGCATGAACGTGTAACCGGTCGAGGTCGGGTGGTTGTACCCGGTGTAGCTCTTGCCCTCCGGACCGGTCAGCGGCGGCACCGCGTCGTACTGCTTGTCGCGGCCGTCCTTGGAGTCGAGCTGGACGAAGATGCCCGGCCACAGGACCGGCACCGATCCGAGCTTGACCGCCTTCGGGTCGTTGCCCTGGGCCTGCAATGCCTGCGCGTTCTGGGTGAACGCCGCCTGGTCGATCAGGCCGTCCTTGTAGAGGCCGTGGATGTACTTCAGGCCTTCCTTCCACTGGTCCGAGGCGACCGGCGTGACGACCTTGTCGCCGTTCAGCGTGAGCAGCGACCGTACGCCGTTGTTCGCGCCGACCGGGTCGTAGGCGAACGCGTTCATCAGGTACGCGATCAGGCTGCTGTCCTGGACGTCGGTGGTCATCGGGATCTCGTCGGCCTTGCCGTTGCCGTTCGGGTCCTTGGTCTTGAACGCCTCGAGCACGTTGCGCAGATCATCGGTGGTCTTGGGCACCTGCAGGCCGAGCTTCTTCAGCCAGGTGCTGTTGATCCACAGCTTGTCCGGGTAGGTGCAGTGGAAGCAATCGGCCCACTGCGGCAGCGCATAGATGTGACCGTCGGGCGCGGTCGCCATCTCCTTGTATTCCTTGTTGGTGTCGAGCACCTTCTGGATGTTGGGCGCGTTGTCCTTGATCAGGTTCTCGAGCGGCACCGCGACGCCCTGCTGGCCGAGCTTGAGCACCTCGGCCTGGGTGAACGCGTCGACCCACGGGATCAGGAAGAACAGGTCCGGGTAGTCGCCGCTGGCCAGCGCGATCTGCCGCTTCTCCTTGGCCGGCCCGGCGTCGTACGTCGTGGTCTGCCACCGGAACTGGATCTTGAACTTGTCGCTCATGATCTTGGTGACCGCGTTGGTGGTCAGGTTGGTGCTGGAGTCCGACGGTGTGAACGTGTCGATGACGACCTTGCCGTCGGCCGAGGTCTCGTTCGCCGCTCCCTTGGACGATTTGTCCGAACTGCACGCCGCCAGGGCGAGCGCGCCGGCGGCCGCCAGCGCGACGACCTTGCTCACGGATGAGCGCATTGCTGTGTTCCTCTCTGAAGTGGATTGAGCCTCGTGGCTCAGCCCTTGACCGCGCCGACCATCACGCCCTTGGTGAAGTGGCGGGCGACGAACGGGTAGATGATCAGTACGGGCAGGCTCGAGATGACGATGAGCGCGTACTTGAGGACGTTGGCCAGCTGCTGCTGTTCGAGCTGCTGGGCCAGGTTCGTCGTGGTGGTGGATCCGGTGAGGGTGTTCAGGATCAGCACGTTGCGGAGCACGATCTGCAGCGGGTACAGACCGGGGTCCTTGAGATAGATCAGGGCGTCGAAGTAGCTGTTCCACTGGAAGATCGCGTACATCAGCGCGATCACCGCGATCACCGGCTTCGACAGCGGCAGCACGATCGACCACAGGAACCGCAGGTCGCTGGCCCCGTCGATGGTGGCCGCCTCGTACAGCTCGTCCGGGATCGTCGAGCGGAAGAAGGTCCGGGCGATGATCACCTGCCAGACCCCGATCGCGCTCGGGATCACCATCGCCCAGCGGGTGTTCAGCATCCCGAGGTCCTGGACCACCAGGTACGTCGGGATCAGGCCGCCGGAGAACAGCATCGTGAAGATCAGCACGCTCATGATCACGTTCCGGCCGAAGAACGTCCGGCGGGACAGCGGGTACGCGATCGCGATCGTCAGCGTGACGCTGATCAGGGTCCCGCCGATCGCGTAGATGAACGAGTTCAGGTAGCCCTTCATGATCAGCGGATCGCTGAAGGCCTCTTTGTACGCACGGATGCTGGGCTCGATCGGCCAGAACAGCACCCGGCCCGCACTCACCGCCGACGGGCTGCTGAACGAGTTCGCGACGATGTAGATCAGCGGGACCGCGACGATGATCAATGCCAGCCAGAGCATGATCTTCACGCCGGCCAGGAAGATCTTGTCGGTGCGCGTCTCCTCGATCGCGGTCCGCTTCGAGGTGTCCGGCCGCTTGTCCGCCGTACGCCGGAAACCTTGCAACGTGATGCTCATGACCAGAGTCCGTTTCCGGTGATGCGCTTGGCGACGAAGTTCACGCCGAGCAGGAGGAAGAGGTTGATCACCGAGTTGAAGAGCCCGATGGCGGTCGCCATGCTGAAGTCGGCGTTCAGCAGACCGGTCTTGTAGACGTAGGTGGCGATGATCTCGGACTGCTGGGTGTTCAGCGGGTTCTGCAGCAGGAACGCCTTCTCGAACCCGATCGACATGATGTTGCCGACGCCGAGCACCAGGATGATCACCGCGGTCGGCATGATCCCCGGCAGGTCGACGTGCCGGATCCGCTGCAGCCGGCTGGCTCCATCGATCCGCGCGGACTCGTGCAGCGCGGGGTCGATGCCGGACAGCGCGGCCAGGTAGATCACCGCGGAGTACCCGGTGGTCTGCCAGACGTCGGACCAGACGTAGATGTGGCGGAAGTAGTTGGGGTTCCCAAGGAAGTCGACCGACGGTACGCCGAACAGCCCGATCGCGTCGTTCACGAAACCGAGCCGCGGCGACAGCACCAGGATCGTCATCGAGACCACGACGACGGTGGAGATGAAGTACGGCGCGTAGGTGACCAGCTGGACGGTCTTCTTGAACCGGCCGTTGCGGATCTCGTTCAGCGCGATCGCCAGGATGATCGGGATCGGGAAGCTGGCGAGGACCGTGTAGACCGACAGCAGGAAGGTGTTCTTCACCAGGGTCCAGAACACCGGGTTCTGGAAGAACAGCTCGAAGTTCTTGAACCCGACCCAGTCGCTGCCCCACGGGCCCTTGACCGGGCTGTAGTCCTTGAACGCGATCACCGCGTTGGCGATCGGGATGTACTTGAAGATGACGAAGTACGCGAGCGGTACGACGATCAGCAGGTAGAGCTGCCAATGCCGCCGCAGGCTCCGCCCGGCCTGGGTCCGGCGGGACGTTCGCGGTGGCTTCCGGGCCGTCGTCTCACCTGCCCGCGACGCCGCTGGCGCCGGCGCCGGTTTCACCTCGAAGGTTGCGCTCACTCCGCATCCTTTCCCTCACGCGCTGGAGTGGAACCGATATCCGATAGGATCTCGGGTTTCGCTATCCCGGAGGATGACACACAACCCCTCCGGAGCGGAAGAGTTCCCGGCCCGGTCGATACCGGACGGTGACCGATGCGCCCGAATCCCTTGAAAACAAGGCGTATTCAGTGTTGCCTCTAGCAACTACCGGACGGCAAACGCCGAATGATCCGATGGCCAGCCATCGGATCCGGGCACACACCGATCAAGCCCGGAGTCGCTCTGAGCCACCGACACCGGACCGATCCACAATTTATTTCTGCTGTTAACTATATAGCAGTCAACCTGCCCCCCGACCCCTATGTCAAGACCTGAACTTCCTCAGGCGTCGTAGGCGTTCAGGCCGATGAGGAGGCCGGCGGGGTCGAGGATGTAGGCGCCTCGGGACGGCATCAGGCCGGCGCCTTGTCGTGAGGGGCGGCCACGTCGACGGCCCAGTGCGCGAGGGCGTGGAGTGCGTCGGGGTTCAGTTCGTGCCAACGGTGGCGGCCGACCAGGGTGGTCCGCACGACGTCGGCCGTCTGCAGGATCTTCAGGTGCTGCGACACCGCGGGCCGGCTGATCGGGAACAGCTCGGCCAGCTGCCCGGTCGTCGCCGGACCCTGCGCCAGCCGCGTCACGATCCGCCGCCGGGAAGCATCGGCCAGGGCGGCCAGGACCGCGCCGACCTCGATCGCCACAGCACTCCTTCAATCGCGTAAGCCAGACCTTACGCGTAAGAATTTACTTACGCAATGCGGCAAAAACCTGACCCGACCATCACGGGGGAACGGCCGGGCCAGGCATTATCGATAGTACCCCGGATCACCGCCCGTGGTCGGCTAATTCGGAGGCGGACGCGCCGGGTCTCCTCTACCCTGAGCGGCATGCAAACCCGCTCCTGAAAAGCGCACCTCCGCGGCCTGATCCGGGCCACCGTCGTGCGTCACGTCAAGCGCTTGACCGCCGGTCGCGCTTCGTCATGCCCGCACACGCTTTCGGGAGCATTTCGACATGTCTGTCTACCGGTCCGCGGACCCTGTTAGGACGTACTACGCCTACAACGCAGCGTGGTCGTTCCTCGCCGCGCTGTCCTTCACCCTCAGCGCGGTCTACTACGTCCGCGACGCCGGCCTGAACCCGCTGCAGATGGTCCTGGTCGGGACCACGCTCGAGCTCGCCTGCTTCCTCTTCGAGATCCCCACCGGCATCGTCGCCGACCTCTACAGCCGCCGACTGTCGATCATCATCGGCTTCGTCCTGATCGGCGCCGGCTTCCTGCTCCAGGGCCTGGTGCCGGCATTTCTCGCGATCCTCGCCGCACAGGTCCTCTGGGGCGTCGGCTTCACGTTCACCTCGGGCGCCGATCAGGCCTGGATCACCGACGAGATCGGCACCGAGCGCGCCGCCCCGGTCTTCGTCCGGGCGCAGCAGTTCGAGCTCGGCGGCCGGATCGGCGGAATCGTCAGCGCCGGCGCGCTCGGTCTCATCAGCCTGCCGCTGCCGATGGCGGTCTCCGGCGCCGGGATGATCCTGCTCGCGCTGATGCTCGGCGTCTTCATGCGCGAACAGAACTTCCACCGGACCCCGAAGGACGAGCGCGACACGTTCCGGCAGATGGCCGAGACGTTCAAGAGCGGCCTCGATGCGGCCCGGCGGCGTCCCGTCGTACGCACGCTGGTGATCATCAGCCTGATCTCCGGTCTGGCCAGCGAGGCGTTCGACCGGCTGTGGTCGGTCAAGATCCTGAACTTCACCTTCCCGACCGTCTTCGGTACGTCGGACCCAGCGTTCTGGTTCACCGTGCTCGCACTCGTCGGGACGCTGTTGTCGCTGTTCACGTCCCTCGTACTGAACCGGCTCTCCCCCGACCGCCTGTCCGCCGTACATCCGACCGGCATCCTGGCGACGCTGGCGACGCTGCAGGTGGTCGGCATCTGCTCCTTCGCCCTGCTCGGGAACCTCTGGCTCGCGCTCGCGGCGATGTGGCTCAACACTGTCGCAGGCACCCTCGCCTACCCGATCGAGTCCGCCTGGCTGAACCGCCACGTCGACTCGAAGTCGCGCGCGACGGTGATCTCGATGGTCTCCCAGGCGAACGCGATCGGTCAGGTCGTCGGCGGCCCGCCGCTGGGAGCCTTGGGCCGCTCGACGTTGCGCGGTGCGTTGCTGGCGTCCGGATTGATCTCGACGCCGATCCCCCTGTTGTACCTGCGCCTCAAGGACGTACGCCGTACCCCTGCGGAGGAGGTCAGTCGTCGACCTTGACGCGGATCGCTTCCCGGCGGCTGTCGTACGACGACTTGATCAGGCTGGCGACCGTGGTCACGAACAGCGTGGCGATGATGAAGCCGAGCGACGTCAGGATGCCGATATGCGGTAGGTGGATCGCGCCGATGTCGTCGATGTGCGAGCCGTGCAGCGCCTCGATGATCAGCTTGACGCCGATGAACGCGAGGATCACCGACAGGCCGACGTTCAGGTAGATGATCCGCTCGAGCAGACCGCCGATCAGGAAGTACAGCTGGCGCAGACCCATCAGCGCGAACGCGTTGGCGGTCAGCACGATGTACGCGTCCTGGGTGAGCCCGAAGATCGCGGGGATCGAGTCGAGCGCGAAGATCACGTTCGCCATCCCGATCGCGGCGATCACGATCACCAGCGGCGTCACCAGCCGGCGACCGTCGATGCGGGTGGTCAGCTTGTCGCCGTCGTAGTCGTGCGAGATCGGGAGGATCCGGCGCATGCCCCGCAGTACGGCGTTCTCCTGGAAGTCGGTCTCGTCGTTCTCACCCTCGAGCGCCAGCCGGACCGCGGTATAGACCAGGAACGCGCCGAAGATGTAGAACACCCAGCTCGCCGCCGAGATCGCCGCCGCGCCGGCCAGGATGAAGATCGCCCGCAGCAGCATCGAGACCACGATGCCGATGTACAGCACCTTGTCCTGCGCCAGGCTCGGTACGGCGAAGCGCGCCATGATGATCACGAACACGAACAGGTTGTCGACGCTGAGGCTGTACTCCGTGATGTAGCCGGCGACGAACTCGCTGCCGGTCTGACCCGGACTGAACAGGAACAGACCGAGGGCGAAGAGTCCCGCGAGGCCGACGTAGAACAGCACCCACCGGGTCGCGTCCTTGATCGTCACGGTGTGGTTGCGGCGCGCGATCACGATCAGGTCGAACGCGACGATCGCGAGCAACCCGATGATCGTGAGCACCCAGACAACGGGTGGCATGACAGAGACCATGACGAACCTCCGGACGTGGGCATACCTCTAGCTCGGTCCGGAGGTCTCTTCCACCCAGGCGAACCTGGGCCGGCAGCACCGGTTCGGCCGCGAGGCCTCCCGTGATGACGACACTGCCGTGGCGGAATACTCCCCTCCACAAACGCTGTAAGCATATCCGGTTCCGATCTATTCCCGGACACACCCAGGATCGTATACCGCATACTGACTTCAATGCTAGATTTGAGACATGAATGTCTCAAATGGGTTATTCTTGTCTCATGGCTGTCGATCGGGAGCGAGTACTGCGGGATGCCGCGGGACTGCTGATGCGGAAGTCCGGGGCGACGATGGACGAGGTCGCGCGGGCCGCCGGGATCAGTCGCGCGACCTTGAACCGGCAGTTCGCCGGACGGGATGCCCTCGTGCGCGCGCTCGAGGAGCTCGGGCTTGCCGAGTGCGAGAGCGCGCTGGAGAGGGCCCGCGTCGATGACGGTCCGGCCTCCGACGCAGTACGCCGGCTGGTGCGAGCGCTGGAGCCGGCCGCAGGCCTGCTCGCGTTCCTGTACTCAGAGAACCAGCTCTTCGAAGGCTACGGGCAGAACGAGGGCTGGGCCCGGCTGGACGCCCGGATGGTCGCGCTGTTCCGGCGCGGTCAGGAGGCCGGCGAGTTCCGGATCGATCTCAGTCCGGTCTGGTTGAGCGAGGCCCTCTACGGATTGCTGGTCTCCGCGGCCTGGGCGGTCTACGAGGGCCGCGTCGCCTCCAAGGATTTCACCTCGAACATCGCCGAGCTGCTGCTCGGCGGCGCAGTACGGAGAACGGAATGAAGCAGCAGATCACGCGGCCGGGGCGCTGGCTCGCGCTCGGCGTACTCGTGCTGGCCGTGCTGCTCGTCGCGGTCGACGCAACGGTCCTCGGCCTGGCAACTCCCTTCCTCACCGAGGATCTGCAGCCGTCGGGCACGCAGCTGCTGTGGATCGGCGACGCGTATTCGTTCGTCCTCGCCGGACTGCTCGTCTCGATGGGCAGTCTCGGCGACCGGATCGGCCGCAAGCGGATCCTGCTGATCGGCGCGACAGCATTCGGCGCCATCTCCGTCCTCAACGCATATGCGAACTCGGCCGAGCTGATGATCGCCGCCCGGGCGCTGCTCGGTGTCGCCGGCGCGACGCTGATGCCGGCCACGCTCGCGTTGATCCGCAACCTGTTCCACGACCCGCGCGAACGCAGCCTCGCCATCGGCATGTGGGGCGCTGCCGCATCTGCCGGTATGGCGGTCGGTCCGATCGTCGGCGGCGTACTGCTGGAGAACTTCTGGTGGGGTTCGGTCTTCCTGATCAACCTGCCGGTGATGGCGGTGCTGGTCGTCGTCGGCGCGAAGCTGCTGCCGGAGTCGCGCAACCCCGAGCCGGGTCCGTGGGATCTACTCAGCGTCGTCCTGTCGATGGTCGGCATGATCGGTGTCGTCTACGCGATCAAGGAGTTCGCGGCCCACGGCTTCGGCTGGATTGCCGTTGCGGCGTTGGTCATCGGCGTGGCCGGGCTTTATGGATTCGTACGGCGTCAGCGGCGCCTGCCGATCCCGTTGCTGGATCTGCGCTTGTTCCGCAGCCGTGGTTTCAGCAGCGCGGTCCTGGCCGATCTGCTCACGATTCTCGGACTGTCGGGGTTGATCTTCTTCCTCTCGCAGTACCTGCAGTTGGTGCAGGGCAGGCGGCCGATCGAGGCCGGACTCGCGGAGCTTCCGGCCGCGATCGGGGCGGTTGTCGCCGGCCTGCTGGCGGGTCGCATTGCACGACGGTTCTCCGTACGTGCGGTCGTCGCCGGCGGTCTGGCTGCGATCGGTTTGGCGCTGGCTGCGCTCACCACGATCAGCCAGACGACCGGGTATCCGTTGCTCGGTGCGGCCCTGCTCGTGGTCGGGGCAGGAGCTGGACTCTCGTTCACCGTCACGGCTGACGTGATCCTGACCGCCGTACCGAAGGAGCAGGCCGGCGCGGCGAGTGCAGTGTCCGAGACGGCGTACGAGCTCGGTGCGGCGCTCGGTATCGCGGTACTCGGCTCGATCGTCACCGGCATCTACCGCGGCTTCGCGAGCCCGGTCGGTACGCCGGATGCGGCACACGAGTCACTCGGCGGCGCAGTGGAGGTCGCGGCGCACCTGCCACCCGAAGCCGGTGCCGCACTGCTGGACGCGGCCCGCCAATCCTTCGCGAGCGGGGTCGCGACCGCGGCGGGTGTCGGCGCTGCGGTCCTGCTGGCGACGGCGGTCGCGGCGTGGTTCCTGCTGCGCGGCCAAACGCTGAGCACGCACGAACAGTAGGCAAAAAGTTTCCATTTCCGCGCTGAGCTCTGGGAGATTCCGCCGGAACGGAGTACAAACAGTTCCTGTTAGGTCTTACCGCCCCTAGGCCTAGGAGGAATCTGTCATGGCCGGAATCACTGCCGAAGCCTCATGGTTCTGTTGTGGGAACGCATGGGGTCCCTGTGGAAGCGCCGGGCACGGCGCCTGCGGGACATGCAACTCGGGAAACATGCAGCACGCTTGGCCGAACACCTCGGACTCGTGCTACGCCATCACCCATCCGGACACCTGCGGGATCAGCGCGATGTCCCGGCGCACCTGCGGTTTCAGGCACGCCACCACCAGCCTGTGCACCGGCAAGCGGGTAGTCACGTCGATCGCGGACTGCGGTCCGCAGACGGACCTGTTCTGCGGCGAACGGACCTGCTGCGGCGGGAACTGCGCCTCGAACCGGGTCATCGACTTCACGCCGGCCGCGTTCAGCGCGCTCGGCCTCAGCCTGAACAGCGGCCTGTCCCCCGTATCGATCGACGTGGCCTGAGAGGAGAGCCGAGATGACTACCACGATGGACCGTCGTTCCCTGCTCTCCCGCGCGGCCCTCGGCGCGACCGGCCTGGTCGCCGCCACCGCCTTGGGTTCACTCGCCCCGGAGACCGCGTTCGCCGCCGGCTCCCAGTTCGCGGATGCCGGCCAGCCGGACCCGAACTTCGCCGAAGGCCTCATCACCGGCCGGAACCAGGATCTCCTGCAGGTACAGGGATCCGACGGCCGCATGCACCGGATCCAGTTGACCGGTGTGACGAGTGTCTGGAAACTCCGCCCGACCACGATCGACCAGGCCAAGATCGGCGACGGCCTGTACGCGCGTGGCGTGCTGCTTCCGGACGGAGTACTGGCCGCCGAGGCGGTCTGGGTGAACATCGTCAACCTGACCGTCGCCATCACGTCGATCGCCCGCTCCGGCGTGCAGTTCGACCACCACGGGCAGAAGGTCGTCGGACACGTCCAGTCCGGTACGACGGCAGCCGTGTACAACGGCACGCCGGCGGTATCGGACCTGTCGATGCTCAAGGTCGGCCGGCACGCCCAGGTGATCGGAGCCTGGCGGCCGGGCACCAACGAGATCGACATCGCGACGATCTACACGTCGAACTGACATGGGTAGCGAACACGTGGCGGCCGCCCAGCCGCTTCTGATCGGCTTGCTCCTGCTCTGGTCGTCCTATAGCAAGTTCAGGGACCCAGAGCAGGCGGACCGCACCGCACTCCCCCGCCTGGTAGGCGAATCGCGGGCAAAACCCGCCTACCAAACCCTCGCCGCGATCGAGGCCCTCATCGCGCTCGCCCTTCTTGCACCGCCTTCCTGGGCGATCGAGGCAGTCGCCGCTGCTGCGCTGGCCGTCGGCTTCACCGGATTCCTCGTCTACTCGAAGGTCGTCGTGCCCGAGGCGTCCTGTGGATGTGCGGGGAAGTCGGCGAAACCCGTTGGCTACCGGGCGATCGCGCGCGCCTTGTTGCTACTGGCAACTGCGGCGGTCGCGACGACGGCCACAGCCGGCTGGTGGTCGGCAGGTCCGGCGCTGGGCGTGCTCGTGGTCGAGGCAGCGGTGTTCGTGATGCTGTCCGCAGAGCTCGACCGCTATTGGCTGCTCCCGATCCGCCGATTCCGGATCAGGCTCAGCCATCCGTACGCCGGTACGGCGTCAAGCACGGCACCACTCGCCGCAACCCAGCGGCGGGTTCTGCTCAGCCCGGCGTACCGCGCGGTCGACGGGATGCTGCGGTCCGACATCCACGACTACTGGGACGACGAAGACTGGCGCTACCTGAGCTATTTCGCCAGGTACGACGGCCGCCGAGCGACCGCCGTCTTCGCCGTACCGCACGGTGACACGACTCCGGAGTCCGTCCGGGTGGCCGTCGTCGACGAGACCTCGGGCCTGACCCTCTACCGCCCGACGGTCCTGGCCACGACCGGGTAGGAGACCCGGATCGCCAAGCCATCACAATCGGAACCCGCCGCCCCCGCCACGCTGACCGTGGCAGGGGCGGCGGCATTGTGATGGCCTGCGGATCCGCGCTGTTGACAGATCGGATTATCGTTAGGAAGCTTTCCTAATAGTTAGTCCCCTGCAACTCCTCCGCCCCGGAAATCCAGGAGACCTCATGAGACCCCGCTTGATCTGGGCTGTCACCGCGCTGGCCGTCGCCACGCTCGGGCTCAGCGCAGCACCCTCCGCCACTGCGGCGTCGACCGACTACCAAGCCGAGGACGCGGCCATCTCGCAAGGTGTGGTCGAGTCCAACCATGCCGGGTACACCGGCAGCGGCTTCGTCAATTACGACAATCTCGTTGGCAGTTACGTCGAATGGACCGTCACCGCCCCGGCCGGTCCCGCCGACGTCACGCTGCGGTACGCGAACGGCACCGACGCGACCCGGCCGATGGACTTCACCGTCAACGGACAGCCCGGCGCGGTCGGCATCACGTTCCCCGGCACGGGTGCGTGGACGACCTGGAAGACCAAGACCGTTCGTCTCCAACTCACCGCCGGTACGAACAAGATCCGTGCCCGCGCGACCAGCGCCGACGGCGGACCGAACGCCGACAAACTGACCGTCACGCCCACCACCGACGACACCACACCACCGTCGGCGCCCGGCAACCTGACCGTGAGCGACCTCAAGTCAAACGCTGCGACCTTCCACTGGACTGCGGCGACCGACAACGTCGGGGTCGTCCGGTACGAGATCAACCGCGGCGGCAACGTCCTGAAGGTTGTCGACGGCAACACCCTCTCGGCGACCGTCGACACGTTGACCGCAAATACGTCGTACGACATCTCGGTCGGCGCGTTCGATGCCGCGGGCAACGCTTCGCAGCAGAGCAACGTGGTCACGTTCACGACGCCCGGCAGCGGCGACACGCAACCGCCGTCCGTGCCTGGCAACCTGCACTCGACCGGTACGAGCGCGAACAGCGTCTCGCTGGCCTGGAACGCTTCGACCGACAACAGCGGCAGCATCGCCGGGTACGACGTGTACCAGGGTTCGGCGAAGGTCGCGACGACCGGTTCGCTCACCACGACGGTCACCGGGTTGACCGCGAACACGGAGTACACGTTCACCGTCAAGGCACGTGACCCTGACGGCAACGCGTCCGCGGCGAGCAATGCCGTCACGGTTCGTACGTCGACAGGTGGCACCGGCGGGATTCCGGCGTACGACAAGGACATCGCGAAGGTCGATCTCGGGTGGAGCGTGGCCTTCCTGCCGGACGGGTCGGCGCTCGTGACGGAGCGGGACCGGTTCGAAGTACTGCGGGTGACGGCGTCCGGTCAGAAGACGACGCTCGGGAAGGTGCCGGGTGTGGTCACGACCAGCGGTGAAGGCGGTCTGCTCGGTGTCGCGCTGTCGCCGAACTTCGCGACCGACCACTGGGTGTACTTCTACCACACGGCTTCCGGCGACAACCGGATCGTGCGGATGAAGTACGAGGACGGCAAGCTGGCCACGACCTCGTCGCCGGTGCTGACGGGTCTCGCGAAGAACCGGTACCACAACGGCGGGCGGATCGCGTTCGGCCCGGACGGGAAGCTGTACGCGACCGTCGGCGACGCGAAGAACTCCGGCAACGCGCAGAACAAGAACTCGCTCAACGGCAAGATCCTGCGGATGAACCCGGACGGTACGCCGCCGAGCGACAACCCGTTCTACAGCAGCGGCGGCAACGCCAGGTACGTCTGGAGTTGGGGTCACCGCAACCCGCAAGGCTTGGCGTGGGACTCGCGCGGTCAGCTGTGGGCCGCCGAGTTCGGTGAGAACAGCCAGGACGAGCTGAATCTGATTCAGAAGGGCGGGAACTACGGCTGGCCGGCATGCGAGGGCACGATCGGCGACTGCTCCGGGTACATCGCGCCGAAGCGAACCTGGTCGACGTCACAGGCCGGGCCGAGCGGTATCGAGATCGTCAACGACTGGATCTACATCGCCGGCGTCACCGGCGAACAGCTCTGGGTCACGAAGATCAATGCCGCAGGCAACGGTGTCGGGACGCCGCAGGCCGTGTTCTCCGGTCGGTGGGGTCGGCTGCGTAGTGTCACGCGTACGCCGGACGGCGGGCTGTGGCTGACGTCGACGAACGACGACAAGAACGGCGGAACTCCTAGCACGATCGACAATGTCATCGTGCGACTGAAGTTCTCTTAGCCCTTACTGCTTCGGAGGATGGCGTCGAGGGCTTCAGCAGGTGGCGGACCGACCGGCAACGGTGGTCGGTCCGCCGGGCGCAAGCCGTCCAGCATCAGGGCTAGGTAGCGGCGCCACAGGTCGGGGTCGATGGTCCGGCTCATCGCGAAGGCCGGGCCGAGCATCGCGAAGATCGCCGCAACGTCTTGTGGAGCGGCGTCTTCGCGGATCACGCCGGCGCTTTGGGCGCGGTTGAAGAGCTCGGTGACCGAGGCAACGATCCGCGGCCAGATCCGAGCCTGCTCGTCGTAGTCGCCTTGGCCGGTGAGGGTTTCGTACAGTCCGCGGTCGGCGGCCTGGCGGGCGGCGGTGCGTTCGAAGAACTGCACCAGCCCGTCCCACGGGTCATCGACCGCTAGTGCCTCGTCGGCGTCGACAACGATCTGCTCGGTCGCCTCCCGCAGTACCTCGGCGGCGATCGCGTGCTTGTTCGGGAAATGCCGGTACGCCGTACCCGTGCCGAGGCCGGCCTGCCGCGCGATGTCGTCGAGCGTCGCGCCGATGCCGTGCTCGGCAAAGACTTCCCGCGCCGCCGTGACCAAGCGCTCGCGATTGCGAACTGAGTCCCGCCGAGCGGGGCGCGTGGGCTCGCTCATCCAGCCATCCTGTCACGAGCTACTCCATGCGCGATCAGGCTCTGGGCGCACTCGACCACCGTCTGCGCCGCGGGGCGTGGTTTCCAGCCGAGGATGCGCTCGGCCTTCGCGGTGCTGTGCCGATTGCGTCGGCCGAGCGAGATCGTCAGCGCCCGCAGCGATGGGTCGGTGAGGGACGCCAGCCGTACGACGAAGTTCGGTAGCTCGCGGGTTGGCACCGACTTGGCCTGGTCGCCGAGTCCCGCCTTGAGCGCCGCCGCGACTTCTCGCATCCAGATGAACTCGCCGGTGCCGAGGAAGCGTTCGCCGGCTGCTTCGGGCGACAGCATGGCGCGGATGTGCAGGTCGACGAGGTCGCGTACGTCGACGACCTCGAGGCCGATCTTCGGCGCACCCGGCATCTTGCCGGACAGCATCCGCTGGATGATCCGCGTCGTACCGACATTGTCTGCGCTGAGGATCGGGCCCAGGACGGCGCCTGGTAGGACCGTGGTGAGTTCGGTCGGGCCGTCGTACGACGCCATGAAGTCCCAGACTGCCTTTTCTGCAAGGGTTTTCGACCGTCTGTAGGCGGGCAGCTTCGGATCGTCGACGGTCCACAGCGTCTCGTCGGTGATGCCGTCCTCGGCGTACGACGCCGGGCTGGCTGCGTTGGCGGCGGACGTCATCACTACTCGCTTCACAGCGGCTCGCGTTGCGGCTTTGAGTACGCGCAGCGCGCCGTCGCGGGCCGGGATGATCAAGGCGTCTGGGTCCTTGGAGGTCTCGTCGCCGAGCGGGGACGCGACGTGCAGCACGTAGTCGACGCCTGCCATCGCCGCATCCCAGCCGTCGTCGTCCATCAGGTCAGCGACCGCGAAGGTCAACTGGTCCCTCGGCGCCACTGCGGCACGCACCGCGTCGGCCTTGGTAAGGCTCCGGACCGTCGTACGGACGTCGTACCCGCGCTCGAGCAGCGCGACGATCGCCCAGCCGCCGACGTACCCGGTTCCGCCGGTCACCAGCACCGTCTCAGCCATCTTCTCCACCTTCGGGATTAACGGAGATTTGCTCTCCGGTTATCAGCGTAGCACGAAGTGGAGAGATGCTCTCCGGTTAGCGCAGGCCTCGCTTGTCGATCCAGGTGGAGATCTCGGTCCCGATCTCCTTCGGGCGATCCTCTGCGGCGTGGTGGCCGGCCCTGCCGCCGTGCACGATGTCGAGCGCGGCGATGTTGGTCTCGCACCAGTTCTTGTAGTGCTCGTCGATGAGCAGCGTCGGCGAGCCTTCGAACGTGAGCAGCAGCTTCGGTACGTCGACACTCGCGGCGAGCCACGCGTCGTACGCCTCGATCCTGGCGACCAGCTCGGCCGGGTCACCGCCGAGCGGGATCTGGCGGGCCCAGGCGAGGATGGGCTTGCGGGTCTCGGGCGTCGGGTACGGCGCGAGGTAGGTCTGCAGGTCGTTGTCGGGCACGGGCGTCAGCACGCCGCCGGTGAAGGCTTGGCGGACGAAGAGGTTCTGCTCGAGGACGAGATCCTCGCCGGGACCTGTCGTACGGATCAGGCGGGAGCGTTCCGCGGCCTGCGGCGAGAGGTCCTCCCAGGCCATCGGCTTCACGATGCTCTCGAAGAACGCGATGCCCTTCACGCGCTCGGGATGACGCGCGGCCCAGTCGAACGCGAGCGCGCCACCCCAGTCGTGGCCGACCAGGATCACATCGTCGAGCTCGAGCGCGTCGAACCAGGCGTCGAGGTAGCGGGCATGATCGGCGAACTTGTACTCCAGATCGGGCTTGCCGGAGCGGCCCATCCCGATCAGGTCCGGCGCGAGCCGACGCCCTTCGCCGACGAGCGGGGTGATGTTGCGCCAGACGTACGACGACGCGGGATTGCCGTGCAGGAAGACGATCGGCGTACCGCTGCCGGTGTCTTCGTAGTGGATTGTCGAGTCGAGCAGATCGATATCAGGCATGACTGTTCCTCACAGTGGTGTATCGAGAAGTTCGGTGAGATCGCGCACGAAACTCTTCGTCCGCGCACCCCGGCGTCCCCCGAGCGGCGCCAGCAGTTTGTCCAGCAGAGCAGCAACTTCGGCGATCGCGGGCTCGATGGTCTCGCGCCCGTTGGCAGTCAGCTCGAGCCGCATCGTGCGGGTGTCCTTGGCATCCCGGGTCCGCTGCATCAGCCCGTCAGCATCGAGGCTGCGAGCCAACTTCGAGACGTACAACGCCTCCAGCCCGGTGTGATCAGCCAACTCCCGCTGACTAGGCACCCGCCCATCCCGCTCCAGCCCGTATAACGACGCCAACATCACATACTGCGCATGCGTCAACCCCCGCGGCGCCAACGCCCGATCCACCGCCACCCGCCACTTCATAGAAAGCCGCCAAACCAAATGCCCCGGCGTCGCCTCACTCATACCAGATACAGTACATGGCTACTAAGTACATGGCTACTGTTTCGTTTGATGAAGGTGGGTGCCGGCGTAGTGAGATAGGCTGTGACAGTACCGTCACATCGAAGGGCTCTTACCATGATCGGACAGATGGCTGACCTCGGTGCATCCGTTCGTGCCCAGCGCCGCCGACTCGGGCTGTCGCAGGCGAAGCTCGCGGCGCAGGCCGGAGTCTCACGTGAATGGCTCGGCCGGCTGGAGCATGGGGCTCGTCGGCTGGAGGCGGACAAGGTCCTGAGCGTGTTGCAGGTGCTTGACTTCAGCCTGCTGGCGAAGGACGAGCAGCCCACCCAGGCAGACATCTCCAAGGCACAGAAGGTCGCGTGGACGATGGCCCTGGAGGCGCAGCCACTGACCGATGAAGGCTTCCAGAAGGTACTACGCAAGATCGTCGCGCACCGAGTCGCACGCTCTGCCGCGTGACGGGACTCGGCGGATCAGAAGACGGTCAGACGCCGGTTGATGCGGACGACGCGCAGTACTTGAACGACGACTACGCCTGGATCCGCACTCGGGACGAGTTGAACGATGCCGAGGCGTCGAACATCGCCGACGGGCTGCTCTGGCTAGGCGACCAGGCGCTGGAGCCCAGTGACCTTCTGCACCAGTCCTTTCTGCGGGAACTGCACCGGCAGATGTTCAGTGAGGTGTGGACCTGGGCGGGCAAACTGCGGCAGCGCGACACCACCATCGGCGTTCAGCCTTCGCGAGTCCAAGAGGAGTTGCAGGTGCTGCTGGGCGATACGGCGTTCTGGATCGAGCAGGAAACATTTGGCTCATCGGAGATCTGCGTTCGCTTCCACCATCGGCTCGTCTTCATTCATCCGTTCGTGAACGGCAACGGCCGGCACGCACGCCTCGCTGCCGGCGCGCTCGCAGACTCCCTCGGACTCGGAGCCGACCACCTGAGTTGGGGCAGTCGTTCCGGAATACCTGCCAGTGAAGCTCGCCGCTACTACCTCGACGCTCTCCGCGCCGCGGACACCGGCGACTACTCCGCCCTGCTCACCAACGCCGTCAGCTGAGGGCGCGGCCGAAGTCGGAGTACGTCGGGGTTCCTGTGGTTAGGGCTTGTTGGGCCAGGGATAGGCGGCGGGCCATGGACGGGCGGAGGTGGGGGGTTGCCTCGGCGAGGGTTAGGTAGTGGTGGGCTTTTGCCTCGGTGGGGTCGAGGGTTAGGGGGATTTCGTCGAGGATGCCGCCGTCGAAGACGAAGGCCAGGGCGTCGGACCAGGGGCCTAGGGCGGGGACCCAGTCGACTACCAGGAGGGGGCCGATCTCGAGGTCGAGGCCGATTTCTTCTTTGACCTCGCGGCGGCAGGCCTCGTACGGCGATTCGTCGTACTCGACGATGCCGCCGGGGATGTCGAGGGTGGGTTTGTAGGTGGGTTCGAGGAAGAGGATGCGGCCGGCGCGGTCGCGGATGAGTGCGCCGCCGGCGGCCGTCTTGCGAGGCAGGCGGGCGGCGATGCCGGGGTTGAACTCCTTCTCCGGCTCCCCCTCGGCGGCGAGATCGTTCTGTCGGTTCACGGGTCTAGTGTCGGGCAAACCGCGACCGAGGAGAGGTAGTGCGATGCTGCGAGGACGTTCGGAGAAGGGGCACTGGTTCGGGACGGTGATCGACGCGCCGGACCCGCAGGCGCTCGGCATGTTCTACCACGCGGTGCTCGGTTGGGAGATCCACAAGAACGAGCCCGACGAGTTCACGCTCGCGGTCCCCGGCAACTCCGAGACGTACCTCGCGTTCCAGGCGCAGACCTCCGCGCCCTGGGCCCGCCCGGTCTGGCCTGCGACCGAAGGCGAGCAGCAGATGATGATGCACCTGGACATCGAAGTCGGCGACCTCGACGCCGCAGTCCAGCACGCCGTGGAGCTGGGCGCCACACTCGCCGAGTTCCAGCCCCAGGACGAGGTCCGAGTCCTCCTCGACCCAGCCGGCCACCCCTTCTGCCTCTACGCCAACGGCTGAGCCAGCACCCGCGTCATCCAGATCGAGTCGCCCCGCTCGGGATCTTCGTCGACCCGCTCGCTGCGCTCGAACCCAACCTTCTCGAGCACGCGGAACGACGCCGTGTTCCACTCCCGCACGGTCGCCCACAGCCGCCGCCGACCGGTCCGCGCCGCCGCCTCGACCACGGCACGGGCCGCCTCGGTGGCGTACCCCTGCCCATGGGCGCGCGCCGCCAACTCGTAGGCGATCTCCGGCTCGTCGAAGGTCGCCTGTCCGACGGTCAGTCCGCAATACCCGATGAACTCCCCCGTCGCCCGCACCTCGATCGGCAACAACCCGAGCCCCGCGTCCGCGGCCAGCGGATTCTCGGTCAGCCAACCGCGGATCTCCTCGACCGTCGGCCGACCGTCAGCGTCGATCCGCCGCCGTGCGCGGACGTCCCGCTCGGCCCATAGTCCGCGGTACTCCTCGGCATCCGACGGCCGCCAGCGCCGCAGGTGCAGTCGCTCAGTGGTCAGCTCTGCCGGCAAGTCGTCGCACATCCGGTCAACCTAGCTGGCTGGGCGGACAACCTCGACAGGAAGTGTCGGGTCGTTGGGCCCGATTTCCAGTCGGCGCAGGCGGGAGGCGCCGGCAGTGGACCTATACGTCCTGTCGAGCTTGCCGGCATCTGGGCCCGGTCGGCGATCAGCCAGGTCTGGTTGGGCGCCGCAGGCGTGATTGTGACGTGATCGGCGTCACGTCACATTCGGGGTGGTGAACGGTGTCTCGTGTTCGTCGAAAGGAGTGCGGACATGCACATCGTCGTACTAGGAGCCGGGTACTCCGGCCTCGTTGCGGCCAAACTGGCCGCCCGCCGGACGGATTCTTCCGTCACGCTGGTCAACGCGCGGGAGACCTTCGTCGAGCGGGTTCGGATGCACCAGCTCGCGTCGGGGCAGCAGCTGCCAGAGCGGCCGATCAAGGAGCTGCTCGAGGGGACCGGTGTCGAGTTCGTCGCCGATCGGGTGCAGCGGATCGACGCGAAGGCCCGGACCGTCGTACTGAGCGATCGCGAGCTGCGGTACGACGTACTGATCTATGCGCTGGGAAGCCGGGCCGATCTCAACTCGGTGCCGGGAGCAAGCGAATACGCATACACCGTGGCCGATGTCGACCACGCGGGACAACTGCGCGACCGCCTCCGCGCCAGCGGCACGATCGCGGTCGTCGGTGGCGGACTGACCGGGATCGAGGCCGCGACCGAGCTCGCCGAGACGTACCCGGATCGCGTCGTGCAGCTGGTCACGAGTGGTCACCTCGGCTCCGCTCTGTCCGAGCGCGGTCGCAAGCACCTGCATCGCGCGTTCGAACGGCTCGGCATCGACCTCGTGGAGAATGCCCGCGTCGCCGCGGTGGACGGCGACGGTCTCAAGCTGGACGACGGGGATCGCGTGGCCGCCGACGTCGTGGTGTGGACGACCGGGTTCGAGGTCTCCCCGCTTGCCGCCGAGGCTGGATTCGCCGTCGACGCGCACGGTCGGATGCAGGTCGACGCGACACTGCGTTCCATGTCGCACCCGGACGTCTATGCGATCGGGGACGCAGCCGCGGTACGTCGTACCAGCGGTCAGGAGCTGCGGATGGCCTGCGCGACCGGTCTGCCGGCGGCGTTCCACGCCGTACGTTCGCTCAAGGCTCGCCTGGAGGGACACGAGCCGAAGCCGCTGCGGTTCCGCTACATCAACCAGTGCATCAGCCTCGGGCGTAATGACGCGCTGATCCAGTTCGTCCACGCCGACGACTCGCCTCGCAAGACGGTGCTCACCGGTCGGGCCGCGGCGCGGTACAAGGAGACGATCGTTCGCGGCGCGTACCTCGCCCAGCGGCACCCCGGTCTGACCGCCTTGACCTGATCGATCAGTTTTCAAGAAGCGCCCGGCGTACGGCGGCTCTTAGTGTGTGGAGTGTTCAGACCGACGAGAGGACACTGCGATGGCCACCACGAAGAAGACAGCAGCCAAGGGCAAGGCGTACGACGGGTTCACCGAGGACGAGGTCGCCGCGATGAAGGAGCACGCGAAGGACCTGAAGAGCAAGCAGGACCCGACCGAGGCGCAGCTGGCGAAGATCGCGGGTATGGCCGACGGCGACCGGGAGATGGCTCAGCGCCTGCACGACCTGATCGCGGCCGAGGTGCCGGAGCTGTCGCCGAAGCTCTGGTACGGCATGCCCGGCTGGACGCTCGGCGGCAAGAACGTCTGCTTCTTCCAGGACGCCGCTAAGTTCAAGGCCCGCTACGCCACCTTCGGCTTCAGCGACGAGGCCAAGATCGACGACGGCGACCTGTGGCCCACGTCGTACGCCGTCAACAAGCTCACGCCGGCGATCGAAAAGAAGCTCATCGCCCTCGTGAAGAAGGCCGTCAGGTCCGAATGACGGACCGGGCCCTAGCGGCGTTCGACGCACTGGCCGGAGGTGCTGCCACCCGCCGGGAACTCGACCGCGGAGGTCGCGCACTCCGCTGGATCGAGGCGGGTGCTGGTCCGAGCGTCCTGCTCGAGGCGGGTGCGATGTCGCCGGTCGTCGGGTATGCGGCCGTCTTCAGGGAACTGGTCGCCGACTTCCGCGTGATCGCCTACGACCGAGCCGGGTACGGCGCGAGCGACCCCGCTCCCCTGAGCTTGGATCTCCAGGTCGACGACCTCATCGCCGTACTGGAAGAAGTCGGACCGGCCGTCGTCGTCGGGCACAGCTGGGGCGGGCTGCTCGCCCAGCTGGCTACCTGGAGCAGGCCCGACCTGGTGAGCGGGCTCGTCCTCCTCGACCCGTCGCATGAGACCTTCTGGCGCGACGCCGAGCCCGAACCACACCCGGACCGCACCCGCCCACCTGCGGACGACCCGCGAGCCAAAGACGTCCTGACCTTCAGCGACGAGCTGGCTGCTGACATCTCCCGCAGCGTGAAGGCCAAGACGCACCTGCTGACCGAGGCCTGCCGCTCCTGCCTGCAGACCGACGACCAGCTCTTCACCTATCTCGACGAGCTCCCGATGATCCTCGATCACGTCGACGAGCTAGCCGCCCGCCGTACGCGAGGTGTCTGGCCGAAGATCCCGATCGTCGTGCTCACCGCCACCAAGGGCAGGCCCGCGGAGTTCACTCCGCAGGTGATCGCAGTCCAGGACAGCCTTGCCGCTCAGTCGGGCGCCCGCCACCAGGTAGTCCCCGACTCCGGGCACTACCTCCACATCGATCGCCCCGATCTGGTTGCCGAATGCATCCAAGAAGTTGCCTCAGGCACCAGCTAACGGCTTACGCAGGGCGCCGGTGTCGTCCAAGTTGGCGAGCAGGGCGGGTAGGCCCACGGTCAGCATCTTCTTCCGGACCGCGCCAAGGAGTTTGGCCGGGTCGGTCATTGCCTGCCAGAGCTTCCTCGGCGAACGGGGGTAGTCGCACACGATCTTGATCTCGGCCATAACGGCCCCTCCGATAAACTTCAGTGACTAGAAAATTAGGGTAACAGTATTTTTCTGGTCACTGTAGTAGTCTGCCGCCATGAGCACGGAGGGCCTGCGGGAGCGGAAGAAGCGCGCGATGCGTCAGCAGCTGTCCGACGCCGCCGCGCACATGTTCCTCGAGCAGGGGTACGACGCCATGCGCGTGGCCGATGTCGCCGAGGCGTGCGGAGTCTCCGAGAAGACCGTGTTCAACTACTTCCCGAGCAAGGAGGCGCTGGTCCTGGACCGCCTGGAGCCGACCGCCGACGCCTTGCGTACCTATCTCGCGGACCCGGCGATCCCCCCGGTAGCCGCGATGCTGAAGGTGCTCGACGACGAACTCCAGGGCATCAGCGCGAACCTGATCACCACCGAGGCTGTGACCCGCTACCAAAGGTTCGGCGACCTCATTCACGCGACGCCGTCGCTGCGGGCGTACCAGAGCGACGTCGCCGAGCGGTTCGCCGACGTTGCCGCCGAAGTACTCGCCTCCCGGTTCGGCCTCGAGCCCGAAGATCCGGAGCCTCAGGTCGCCGCAGCCGCGCTTCTCGGCCTGTGGAAGATCCAGTTCCGCGCGCTTCGGACCCACCTACGCCCTGGGCAGCCGATCCAGGACGCAATCGACGCCGCGGCCGCCGACGTCGAGCGAGCGGCCGGCCTGATCGAGGCGGGCCTTGCCACGCTTCCGAGCCGAGCGAAGCAGGTCACCAAGGCGGGCTAGCGCCGCGTGGCACAATCTGCCGGGTGCAGATCGGGATGTTAGGGCCATTCGAGGTTCGTGCGGACGATGGCGGCATCGCCGACGTACCGGGCGCGCGGTTGCGCGCATTGTTGATTGCCCTGGCTCTCGACCCCGGGCGCGTGGTGCAGAAGGCGACGCTGGTCGACTGGATCTGGGGTGAGCAGCCGCCGGCCGATGCAGCGAACGCCTTGCAGCGCTTGGTTTCCCGGCTCCGGAAGGTGCTCCCGGAAGGGTCCGTCGAAGGGCACACGGACGGTTACCGGCTGCAGGTCGATCCGGACGCGGTGGACGCCGTACGGTTCGAACGACTCGTTGCCCGGGCTCGCACCGACCAGGACCCGCAGGGCGTCCGACTGCTCCGCGAGGCACTCGAGCTGTGGCGCGGTGCCGCGATGCAGGACGTCGGTCTCACTGAAAGCGGTGCGTTCGACGCGGCCGTGACCCGGCTCGACGGCCTCCGGCTGACCGCCATGGAGGATCGGTACGACGCCGAGATCACGCTCGGCCGCGGCGCCGAGATGGTCACCGAGCTGACCGACCTCGTCGCGGCCAACCCGGTCCGCGAACGCCTCGTCGCGGCGTTGATGCGCGCCCTGGTCGCCTCCGGCCGCGACACCGAAGCGCTCCGCGTGTACGAGCGCACGCGCGAAACGCTGGCCGACGAACTCGGCGTCGACCCTTCACCCGAGCTGTCCGCACTCCACGTCGCCCTCCTCCGCGGCGAGCTCGTACGACGGGACGAGAAGCGCAACACCAACCTCCGCGAAGAGCTCACGACGTACGTCGGGAAGGACGCCGACATCAGCGCCGTCCGCGACCTCATCGCCGAGCACCGCCTCACCACGCTCATCGGGCCGGGTGGATCGGGCAAGACGCGACTGTCCGCGGAGACCGCGCGTACGCTGCTCGGCGATCTGCCGGACGGAGCCTGGATGGTCGAACTCGCGGCCATCGGCCCCGACGGCGACGTGGCTCAAGCGACCCTGTCCGCGCTCGCACTCCGGGACGCGCTGCTGGGCGACGTACCGGAGGCGGATCCGACGGACCGGGTCATCGCCGCGGTCCGCGAGCGGGCGATGCTGCTGATCCTCGACAACTGCGAGCACGTGATCGAGTCGGCGGCGGCGTTCGCCCACCGCGTCCTCGGCGAGTGCCCGCGGCTGCGGATTCTCGCGACAAGCCGCGAGCCCCTCGGCATCACCGGTGAGGCGCTCTGGCCGGTCGCACCGCTCGCCGTCCCCGCGGACGGAAGCGAGATCGACTCATCGCCGGCCGTTCGCCTCCTGCAGGATCGCGCCGGCGCGGTACGCGCAGACCTCGCGTCGGATGCGCAGACCTTGGCCACGATGGCCCGTATTTGCAGGGCTTTGGACGGTATGCCGCTCGCCATCGAGCTCGCCGCGGCCCGTTTGCGCACGATGTCCTTGGAGCAGCTCGCCAACCGCCTCGACGACCGCTTCCGCCTGCTGACCGGCGGCAGTCGTACGGCGCTCCCCCGGCACCGCACGTTGCGCGCGGTGATCGACTGGAGCTGGGAGCTGCTGTCCGACGCCGAGCGATCGGTCCTGCGCCGACTCTCGGTCTTCGCCGGCGGCGCGAGCCTAGAAGCGGCCGAGCAGGTCTGCGCCGGCGGAGAGGTCGAATCCTGGGAGGTACTCGATCTACTGACCGCGTTGACCGAGAAGTCGCTCGTGGTCACGAAGGACGAGGGCGCTCCGCGGTACCGGATGCTCGGCACGATCAAGGAGTACGCGCAGCAGCGTCTCGACGAAGCGGGCGAGTCGGACCTGACCCGTCGTACGCATCTCGCGTACTTCACCGAGCTCGCCGAGACCGCGGACCCGCATCTGCGCCGTGCCGAGCAGCTCGAATGGCTGGCGATTCTCGAGCCGGAGCACGACAACATCGCCGCGGCGATGCGGGGTGCGCTCATGGCGCAGGAGGCCGACGGAGCGATGCGGCTGGGCGCGGCGGCCGGCTGGTACTGGTGGTTCGCCGGACACAAGGTCGAGGGCAACGAGTACCTGATGGCTGCCCCCGCCGTACCCGGTGAGGTCGCCGACGAGGTCCTCGCGGTGGTGTACGCGTTCGTCACGAACCTGATGACGTCCGGGCGAGGCCGCGACCAGTACAACGCGGAGGACTGGATCCGCAAGGCCGCCGACGTGAGCCGCCGGGTACAGAACCCCCACCCGGCCGTGAAGCTGTCGACCGCCCTGGAGCGACTGCTGGACGGACCGAGCGCGTTCGTGTCGGCGTTCGAGCCGTTGCTCGAAGATGACGATCCCTGGGTACGGGCGCTGGCTCGCCTGCAGACAGGCAAGATGCGGATCATGCTCGGCGACGGCGACCCGGAGGCGGACGCCCTGCTCGAGGCCGGGCTGGCCGAGTTCCGGGCGATCGGCGAGCGCTGGGGCATGTCGTTCGCGCTGACCGAACTGGCCGATCGGGTCGCCGTCCGCGGCGACTTCACCGCCGCCTGCGAGTACTGCGAACAGGCGATCGCGGTCGCCACCGAGGTCGGCGCGACGGAGGACGTCGTACGGACGCGGTCGCGGCAGGCGCAGCTGTACTGGCTGGCCGGTGACCTGGAGTCGAGCGCCGCCGCGATGGTCGAGGCACAACAGCAGGCTGAACGGGTTGCGTGGCCGGAGGCGCTGGTCGAGCTGGCGCTGTGCAAGGCGGAACTTGCGCGCTGGAGTGGGAACAACGACGAGGCGCGACGACAGCTCGCCGTCGCGACAACGATGCTGGGCCAGGAGGCCGAGCGAGCCAGCCTGCGGGCGGTCCGGCACGACGTCCTCGGCTACCTGGCCGAGGATCTCGACGAGTCCTGGGAGCACCGCACTGCCGCGGTCCAGGCGGCGACCGAGACCGGCCACATCCCGAGCATCGCGCAGGTGCTGGTCGGGATCGCGGATCTCGCGTTGCGCACCGATCAGGACGAGCAGGCCGCCCGGCTCCTCGCGGCGAGTGCCGTCGTCGCAGGTCTGCCGGACCTGTCCAACCCCGACCTGACCCGGATCGAGCAGGAAACGCGCAGTCGCCTCGGTGACACGCGGTTCACCGAGGCGACTGAGGAGGGACGGCAGGCGGACTGGTCGGAGTTGGTCCGGCTCACGCTCGCTTCTTGAAGGTCGAGGTCGCCCAGATGTAGCCGACGACCGCGATCCCGACCAGCCAGGCGAGTGCGGCGAGCAGGTCGCCGGTCGCCGCCGAACCGTTCAGCAGCCCGCGCAGGGACTCGATGATCGGCGTGAACGGCTGGTACTGCGCGAACTGCTTCACGCCCGGACCCATCTTGTCGGCCGGCACGATCGCGCTGCTGAAGAACGGCAGCATGATCAACGGCACCGAGGCCAGGCCCGCGGTCTCCGGCGTCTTCGCGAACAGACCGAGAGCGACGGTCAGCCAGCCGGTCGCCAGACCGAGCAGTACGACGATACCGATGACGCCGAGCCACTGGACGAAGCTCGCCGACGGGTTGAACCCGAGCGCGAAGGCCACTCCGATGATCGCCGCGATCGCGACCAGGTTGGTCATCAGGCTGGCGATCACGTGACCGGTCAGCACCGCGCCACGCGGCACATCCATCACCTTGAACCGGTTGATGATGCCCTTGGTCATGTCGGAGTTCACCGACGTGGCGACTGATCCCAGTCCGTAGCAAACCGCCAGCAGGAGCATGCCGGGCGTCGCGTAATCGACGTACGGAACACCGACGCTGAAGGCGTCGCCGAGCATGTAGACGAACATCAGCATGACCACGACCGGCATCAGTACTGCGTTGAAGACCGAGGTTGGGTTGCGGGCGATGTGCTTGAAGTTGCGGCGCAGCATCACCATCGAGGGGTTCTTCATTTCGCGACTACCTCCGCGGTGTCGTGGCCGGTCAGGGCCAGGAAAACGTCATCGAGATCAGGGGTGTGGACGGAGAATTCCTCGGCGTCGAGAGAGTGCTCGTCGAGGCGGTCGAGCAACGCGCGGACCGACTTGGTGCCGCCGTCACTCGGGACCCGCAGGGTCAGCGCGTCGTCGTCGCGGGTCGATTCGGGCATGATTCCGGCGGCGACGTCGAGGTCGTCGAAGCTGGCGAACCGGAACCGGACATGCGTGCCGGGGATCTGCCGCTTGAGCTCCTCAGGGGTGCCCTCGGCAACCAACTTGCCCTTGTTCAGTACTGCGATCCGGTCGGCGAGCTCGTCGGCCTCGTCCAGGTACTGCGTGGTGAGGAAGATCGTCACGCCGTCGGCCAGCAGCTCGCGGATGATCGTCCACATCGTCCGGCGGCTGCGCGGGTCCAGACCGGTGGTCGGCTCGTCCAGGAAGATGATCCGCGGATTGCCGACCAGCGTCATCGCGAGGTCGAGCTTGCGCCGCATCCCTCCGGAGTACGTCGCCGCGGACTTGTCGGCCGACTCCACCAGGTCGAAGCGCTCGAGTAGATCGGTCACGATCCGCTTGCCGTCCTTGGCCGGCACCGGGCTCAGGTCAACCATCAGCTGGAGGTTCTCGCGGCCGGTCAGCAACTCGTCCACCGCCGCGAACTGGCCGGTGACGCCGATCGCCGAGCGGACCGACTTGGCATCGGTGGCAACGTCGTTCCCGGCCACCCGGACCGTGCCGCTGTCGGCCTTGATCAACGTGGTCAACACGTTGACGGTTGTCGTCTTGCCGGCCCCGTTCGGGCCGAGCAGCGAGAAGACGGTGCCCGCGGGTACTTCGAAGTCGATGCCGTCGAGCACGGTCTTGTCGCCGAATGTCTTGCGCAGTCCTGAGACCGCGATCGCCGTAGTTGTCATGGGACTACCTTCGGCAGCCGCCCTGACACGCACCTGACACGCCGCCTACACCGTGTCAGCGGCCGTGACCATGCCCGTCTTGCGCTCATGGCGGTGCGGTGTCAGGGCTCCGGGCGAGAGTCGTCCTTGTCATCACCGACTCCCGCAAAGGACAGACATCATGCCGACCTTCGCCACCCCCGCGCCGATCTCCGCCGACGTCGACATCATCTTCGGCAACGTCACCGTCAAGGCCGGCGACCGGACCGACACCGTCGTCGAGGTCCGACCGGTCGACCCGGCCTGGGACCTCGACGTACAGGCCGCCGAGCAGGTCGTCATCGAGTTCACCGACGGGAAACTGCTGGTCAAGCACCCGAAGCTGCGGACGCTGTTCGCGAAGAAGTACGGCGAGGTGGCCGTACTGATCGAGCTGCCGACCGGGTCCGACGTCCAGGGCTACACCGCCAAGGGCGACTACGTCGTCGAGGGTGAAGTCGGCTCCTGCCAGCTGAAGACCGCGAACGGCGACATCCACGTCGGCAAGGTTGCCGGCGACCTGCGGGCCAAGTCGGCCACCGGCAACATCACCGTCGACGTGGCGAGGGCCGCGGTCAACGCCCGTACAGCCAGCGGCGACATCCAGGTCGGGCAGCTCGGCAACGGCGCAGCCGACCTCTACACCGCCACCGGCTTCGTTGCAGTCGGCGTACTGGCCGGCACCGCCGCCCAACTGGATGCCCACACCTCAATCGGCCGCGTGTTCAACGAACTGGACGCCACCGAGCCGACCGACCGCACCATCGCCGTACGCGCCCGCACTCACGGCGGCAACATCACCGTCCGCCGCGCATAACCAGCCTCAGCCAGGCCTCAGCGAGGGCCGCATGCTGCGGTGGTGAAGTCACGGCGCCTCGGTTGGCACCGGCAGGGGATGACCGGGCACGGTGGTGTCGGTCGCAGGTAGTTCGCCGGTCAGGAGGTACTTCGTGCCGATCGCGTTCGCTGCGGGGTTGACCGCGGCGAGGCGGTTGGCGAATACGCCGTGTTTGCCCGAGTCCCTTTCGGTGACCAGGATCGAGGTCGGCAGTGCCTTGTGCATCTTCAGCGCACCGGCGTACGGCGTGCCCGGGTCACCGATCGAGTTGAACATCAAGACGCCGGGCAAGCCCTCACCCGTGATCTTGAGCCTGCCGGGGCTGTCGAAGGCCCAGCTCTGGCAGGCGCTGCCGCTGGTCCACATGATGTACCAGGCGAACTGCGACGTCCGGGCGAGCTTGTCCGCGTCGTGCTCGTACTTCGCCCGGTTGCGCGGCCCGTGCGAGTCGGCGCAGATCACCGAGGTGAAGATCGCGTTCGCCTGTTCGCCGTCGGGGCTCAGGTCGGGCGCGGCGATGTCGGTCAGGATGCTGTCGTCCCCGTCGACGACGTACGCGCTGAGTGCGTCGGTGAATCCGATCCAGCCGCCCTCGGCGAACATCGCGCCGTACGCCGTTCCGAGCAGTTCGCTGCCGCCGACGTCTCCGTGCGGCTTGGTACGGAAGTCAGTGAGCGTCTTGTTCCAGGCCGCCCGCACGGCCGGCACGGTCTTGCCCAGGTGGAACACGTTGTCGTACTTGGCAACCCATGGCAGGTAGTCGTGGTCGAACCGCTTCTGGAACGCGGCCGCCTGATCGAGCCAGACCTGGTACCAAACCTCCTTCGGGGTCGGATCCATGTTGCCGTCCAGAATCATCCGGCCGACGTGGCGCGGGAACAGTTGCCCGTACACGGCGCCGAGATAGGTGCCGTAAGACAGGCCCAGATAGTTGAGTTTCCGCTCGCCCAGCGCGGCGCGGACGGCGTCCATGTCACGAGCCACGTCGACCGTGCCCAGGTGAGGGAGGATCGCCGTGTTGTTGGCCTGGCAGTCCTCCGCATAGCTGCTCCAGAGCTTCCACAGCTGATTGCGGCTCGCCTTCGCGTCCGGGTCCGGCTGCGGGGCGCCGAAGTGATCGGGAGCCGCGCAGCTCACCGGCGCGCTCAGAAACACGCCACGCGGATCGAATCCGATGATGTCGTAGGCATCCAGAACGGCGGTGTCGAGCTGGGTGAAGCCGGTGGCGTCCGGTCTGGACAGCGATCCGGCGTACGCCGCACCGCTCACGCCCGGGCCGCCCGGGTTCACCACCAGCGAGCCGATCCGCTTCGCAGGTTTGTTGGCCGCGTGCTTGGTCACCAGCAGCGAGATCTTGGCGCCGTTCGGACGCGAATAGTCCAGCGGAACCTTCAGGGTGGCGCAGGTGAGCGCCGGGTACGGCTCGGCGATATCGCTGGGACAGGTGCCGAAGCTCAGCGCCGAGTTCCTTGCTTCGGGAGGGTTCGCAGCGGCCGGCACGGCTGGCGCGATCAGGGCAAGGGAAGTAGCGGCGGCCAGAACCCATCGGAGACGCATCTGCGAACCACCTTCACCACGTCGAAGCAGCCTTCCGCAAAGTATCGCGCGGCCAGCTTGCGCGTTGACACTTTCCGATATGGGCATATGATTTTGCCATGGTTCGAACCGAGTGGAGGAACTGATGGCCGGCAAGGTGTTCTTCGGCGTGACGATGTCGCTGGACGGTTTCATGGCACCGGAGCACGTGCCGGCCGAGATCGTCTTCACACCCCGAGGTCAGGACGATCCGGGGGCCCAGCGCTGGTTGAGGAAATGGTCGGAGCTGCAGTCGTGGGCGTTCCCGCAGCGCCACTTCCGGGAGAACCTCAAGCTCGGCGAGGGCGGTGAGGAAGGAGTCGACAACGACCTCTCGCAGGAGACGCACGAGCGCATCGGCGTCAACATCATGGGCAAGCGGATGTTCGAGGCCGGCGAGCTCTCGTGGCCGGAGGAAGCGCCGTTCCACACTCCGGTGTTCGTCCTCACCCACACCGAGCGGGAGCCGTGGGAGCGGCCGGGCGGCACGACGTTCCACTTCGTCACCGACGGCATCGAGAGCGCGTTGTTCCAGGCCCGCGCGGTCGCCGGCGACCGCGACATCCGCATCTCCGGCGGCGCCGAGACGATCCAGCAGTACCTGGACGGCGGTCTGATCGACGAGTTCTCGATCTCCCTCTCGCCGGTGCTGCTCGGCACCGGGATTCGCCTGTTCGACCACGTGGATCCGGACCGGATCGCGCTCGACCAGACGCGTTCGGTCGCGTCGCCGCGGGTGACTCACCTGACCTACACCACGTCGAAACGGTGATTCGTTCCCGTCATGTCAAGGCGGCTCTGCCGGCTCCGACCAGTTGGTGAGCATCTCCCATCCAACTGAAGGAGCGACACCATGTCCGAGGTCAGAGTTCACAACCTGTCGATTTCGCTGGACGGTTTTGCGACCGGCGAGGGTCAGGCGCTGGAGGCCCCGTTCGGGCACGCCGGTGAGCGGCTGCACGAGTGGCTCGTCGGCACGCGGTTCTTCCACGCGGAGGACAACTTGTCCGGCGGTACGCAGGGCGCCGACAACGGGTTCGCCGTACAGCACAACCCCGGCATAGGCGCCGAGATCATGGGCGCCGGCAAGTTCGGCCCGCCGGGATGGCAGGACGACCCCGACTGGAAGGGCTGGTGGGGCCCGAACCCGCCGTTCCACACGCCGACCTTCATCCTCACCCACCGCCCACGCCCGTCGATCGAGATGGAGGGCGGCACCACCTACCACTTCCTCGACGCCACCCCGGCCGAAGCCGTCGCCCAGGCCCGCGAGGCCGCCGCCGGCGCCGACGTACGCATCGGTGGCGGCCCCACCGTGGTCCGCGACTTCCTCGCCGAAGGCCTCATCGACTACATGCACGTAGCCCAGGTCCCCATCCTCCTGGGCCGCGGCGTCCGCCTCTGGGACGGCCTCGAATCCCTCGAACAGACCTACACCATCGAGCCCGTCTCAACCCCGACCGGCATAACCCACCTAACCTTCACCGCGAAGCGCTAAGTCGTGGCCGTCCAGTTCGTGGCCGCCCAGTTCGTGGCCGTCCAGTTCGTGGGCCCAGGCGGTCATGGTCCGGGCGGTTGGTGAGTCCGGGCGCAGTTTGGTCCAGAGGCGCAGGAAGGGCCAGACGATGTCGGTGCGGTGGAGCTCGATCGCTCCCCAGACGGCGTCCTCGAATCCCTCGTCGTCGGGGTCGAAATCGTCGGCAGTGGCCAGTCGGTGGTACGTCGCCTGGGCCGCGTCCGGCCCTTCGGTTGCAAGGGCTTCGGCGACCGGGCCGGCGAGCGAGCGCTTGGCGATGCGCAACTCCGTCACTCCGAGGTCTCCTCCGCCGAGTGTGACGTCGAGTGCTGCCTTGGCGATGGATGAGGCGGGGACGGTGTTGGAGTTGGCGAGGACGACGACGCCGGTACGCCGCTCAGGCACGAGCACGAGACGTGCTCCGAAGCCGGGATCGAGTCCGCTGTGGCTCAGCGTTCGATACCCGAGATAGCTGCCCACGGCCCAGCCGAGCGCCATCGCCTCCTCCCAGGGAGGATTGCCGACCTGCACGACCGGCTGCGACATGAGGTTGAGCACGCCACCCGATTCGAAGTACGCCATCAGTCCGCGGGACAACTCGATCAGGTTCGAGTGCAGGGTCGAGCTCGGCGCATGACGCCTGCTGTACGGATACGCATCACCGGGCATCACCAGCGGCATCCCCACGTGCGGCGAGGCGGCCAGTTCAGCGGGTACGTCGGCGCGCAGGAACGTACTCTTCTGCATCCCTAGCGGTTTGAGGATCTCCCGCCGTACGGCGTCCTCGAACGTCGCGCCTGTCGCCCTCGAAAGGACCAGGCCGAGTAGCTCGTAGCCAGCGTTGGAGTAGGAGAACGCCGGGTTCTTCAGCCGCCAACTCGACAAGCTGCGAGCGAACTCGCTCAGCGCGTCGTCGCCGAGCTGGGGGTCGTGCCAGCCGTAGTCCGAGACGTCGGGCAGACCGCTGGTGTGACTCAGCAAGCCCCGCGCCGTGACCTCCCCCTCCCGGCCGTCGGCCAGCGTGAACTCTGGCACCCATTCGGTAATCGGAGCGTCCAGATCGAGCTCTTTGCGAACGATCGCCGTCGCGACAAAGGGCTTGGACACCGACGCCAGATGGAACATCGTCTCCGGCGTGACCGGCGTACCGCTCCCAACATCGCGCACTCCGAACCCGCGCGAGACGACCTCGCCATCCCGCACGACCGCGACGGCCAGTCCCGCGATGTCATGCGAGCCGACAAAGCTCTCAACCAGCGGCCACAGCCCTTCCTCTACGCCGTCCATCACCCGACGGTACGCCGTCACGCACCTCTCGCGCCTGGTCATTTGCCCTTAGCAGCAAGGGCATATATCGCATGACCCGATCGGGCGGGCTTGTTACTGTGCGCGGATGACTTCCCAGCGCGCCCTCCTGCCGCGGTCGACACCGGCCGCCGCGGGCATGTCGTCGACGTCGATCCTCGCGCTGCTGGACGAGCTCGAAGCGCAGTCCATCGAATGTCACTCGCTCATGATCGTGTACCGCGGTCAGGTCGTCGCGGAAGGCTGGTGGACGCCGTACTCCGCCGAGCGCCCGCACCTGCTGTACTCGTTGACCAAGTCGTTCACCTCGATCGCTGTCGGACTCGCGATCGCCGACGGGCTGCTGTCGCTGGACGATCGGGTGGTCGACGTACTGCCCGACCACGTTCCTTCCGGCGTCTCGGAGCAGGGCCGCCGCATCACCGTTCACCACCTGCTGTCGATGACGGCCGGGCACGGCAAGGACAGCCTCGAGGAAGCGTGGGAACTGGAGCCCGGGGATCTGGTGAAGGGCTTCCTGCGCGTCTCGTTCCCCGCGGCCGAGGGGACCCAGCACGACTACGACAACGCGACCACCTTCATCCTGGCGCGGATGGTCGAACGGGTCACCGGCCGCGAACTTCCCGAATTCCTTGACGAGCGCCTGTTCAAGCCGATGGGCATCGAGGGTGCCGAATGGGACCGCGTGGCGAGCGGCGCCGCCTTCGGATTCCACGGTCTGCATCTCACAACCGAGGCCATCGCGGTCTTCGGCGAACTGCTACTCCGCGGAGGTCGTTGGGGCGACCAACAACTGGTCCCTCGCGAATGGATCGAGCTCGCAACTCGACGCCACATCGACACGCTCGCCCTCCCCAACTGGGCGGTGAACCCCGACTTCACCTCCGGCTACGGCTACCAGTTCTGGATCTCGCGCCATGGGTATTTCGGTCACGGCTCCTTCGGCCAGTACTGCGTGGTCGTCCCGTCCCACGACCTCGTCATCGCCCTGACCGGCGCCGTCGGCCCAACAAACGCCGTACCCGGCCTCTTCTGGGACCACCTACTCGACACCGAGGCGACCCCCGAGAACGACGCCCGCCTGGCCGACCGCCTCCGCCAACTCTCCATGCCACCCGTGCCAGGCAGCCTCGGCCCCGACCGCTCCATCAAGGCAACGATCGACGCCTCCGCCGACAATTCCGCCCTCCCCGACGGAACCCCGGTCACCGTCGCCCCCACCTCCGACGGCTGGCTCATCCACCTCGGCCCGTCCCTCACCATCAAGGCCGGCCACAACGAGTGGCACGAAAGCTCCCCCCTCGGCCGCCCAGTCATCGCCTCCGCCGCCTGGCAGAACGACACCTACACCGCCGACCTCTACGTCATCACCACGCCCCACCGAGTCCACCTAACCGTCAACGGCCCCACCGCCACCGCAACCTGGAGCACCGTCCCCCTAACCGGCCCCAACCTCCCCCTCCACCTAAAATCCCCCCTCATGACCAGACCCGACGTCTCGTAGGTTCATCCGTAAGCTGTCTCGCACGATGACTACGCAGCTGACGGTGGCCACGCTCAACATCCGCGGGCTCCCGCTGAAGGGCACCCGCGTTGCCGGACGGTTCGCGGCGATTGCGGCCGAACTCGACTCCAGCAAGATCGACCTGATCTGCCTGCAGGAGGTGTTCGACTATTACCACCTGAGACTCCTTCGCCAAGGGATGCCGTCGTTCACACAGGTGGCCTATCGGCCGTCGCTGGCCGGCCCCAGAGGTGGCTTGGTCACACTGTCGCGGCAGCCGCTGTCCGACACTGCGTACATCAAGCTTCCGCAGCCTTCGCGCCGGTCAGGCCTACCCGTTCGAGCGCGCGTGAATGCGCTGCACAGCGGACTGCTCGCCGTCCACCTGGCCGGCAGTCGGATCAGGGTGCTCAACGTCCACCCGGCGGCCAACACCGACGGCGACTGGTCGGAGCACAATCGATTCCGCCAACTACAGGGTGACCAACTCACAGCCCTCGGGCAGGTTGTCAAAGCCAACATGGCAACGACTGTCGTGTGCGGAGACTTCAACGTCGCCCGGATCAGTACGTTGCATCACGCCCTACCTAGCTGTCACGCCCCCGGCCTCCAACTCCAGACCGATTCATCTGACCCATCACTCGCTGGGCAGGAGGTGACAGCCGCCGTTTCAGAGTTCCGGCAGCCGTCGGAGGCAGAACGTCCAAAACGCCTTCCCAGCCGGTCTTCGCTGCGATGAACACCGGAGACTGTCGCTTACGCGCCAGCATGAAGCGATCAAACACCTCGCAATCCGTCTCGCTATACCTACTGACCGCCCGACCGCTTCGGATTGCTTCGGATTGCTTCGGCCAGCCTGATCATCTTCGGCACATCCTTCTGACGAACAACACCACCGATGGTGCCGAACGTATGGAGCAACGACCGCGGGTCGATCGTCTTGATCTGCTCTCCGAACAAGGGCACGGCGCGCGGTGCGAAGAAGGTGCTCGGCACAGGGAACCTCAGTCTGCGATGGACCAGGTACGACTTCTCGTGGCGCGGGCGAAAATCGACATACACCTCAGCCGCGACCGTATCGAGCTTGATGGGCAGGACCGCGTTCCTCGCAGACTCGCTGTACGACTTGACCAGAGCCAAACGATCCCGCGGCACGAGAAGGTCCACGTCCGGGATTCGCTGCGTCGGATCGGCCGCGCGTCCAGGAACTTCTGCCGCCGAGCCCGATCCACCCTCACCTGTCGCGCTCACCCAGAACCTCCCACCAATGGCGAGGTGGTGCGCCGAAGCCATCCGGCGGCGGACAGACGGGTAGCACCGGCGTCGGTCTGTGACGCTCCTCCGCGCACCGGGCGAACGGGCCACCATCGCTGCAGAGTTGGACGAGATTGGGGTCGAGGTAGTTACGGATCCAGTCGGCAACACCGTGGATCGGATCCAGCGAGGCGACCTCCCAGCTACGCCACAGCGCATCCAATCTGAGAACCGCCTCGGGGTGATCCCACCACTGGGCGCACCATCGACCCTGCTCAGCGCACCGTCCGAAAGTCAGCACGAAAAACTCGTGTACCCATGACTCGAGATCAGCGAACCGGGGCCGGAATCCAGACGCCGGCGCACCTTCGCGGCGGCTGCCGTACCGCAGCCCGTCCATGGCCTTACGCAATGCTGCCAGATCTGCCGCGTCGTGATCCGACTGCTGTGCTCCATCACCGTCCATGCCATCTCCCCAGATCAGGTCACCTTCTGGCGCTCATTCGCGTTCCTTGAGGCTAGCGAGCCGAAGCCTTCCTGAACGGACCGATTGCCTTTCTGTGGATAACCTCCCGCCAGCCCAGCAGACGCTGAGCCCCGAGTCCCGCTGACGTACCTCGTCCGGCAGCTGAGTCGAAGAAACTTCGAGGGCCGATGTCGGATCGTGTGGAGGGTGGTCGTAGTCAGGTTGAGAGGCCGCTCAAGACGGGGGGCCGATGGAGAAGGGCAACACCTCATCATGACGATCTTGACGGAGCCAGCAGTCCGCACCGGCCGGTCCAGTCGGCTGATGTGGGCGATCCTGGCCCTGGTAATACTCGCCGACGCTCTCGACGTGATCGATGCGACGGTCACCAATATCGCGGCGCCCACGATCGCGGCCGAACTCGGCGGCGGGGTGAGCCTGGTCAAGTGGCTCGGCCCGGCGTACATGCTCGCGATGGGCGTCCTGCTCGTCGTCGGCGGTCGGCTGGGTGACAAGTTCGGCCAGCGCAGGCTGTTCCTGATCGGGATGGGCGGGTTCACGCTGGCCTCGGCGGTCGCCGGGTTCTCGCCTGATCCGACTCTGCTGGTCATCGCGCGGGTTGCGCAGGGAGCGTTCGGGGCTCTGCTCATCCCGCAAGGCATGGCGATCATGACGAAGGCGTTCGATCGCGAGATGCTCGCCAAGGCGTTCGGGTTGTTCGGCCCGATTCTCGGTCTGTCGAGTGTCGCCGGCCCGGTCTTGGCCGGGTTCATCATCAGCGCCGACCTGTTCGGTCTGTCCTGGCGCCCGATCTTTCTCCTCAACATCGTCCTCGGCGTTGCCGGGATGATCCTGGCCGTGAGGATCCTGCCGCGTGATGACGACGGCGACCGGTCGACGGTCGTCGACGGCTGGGGTTCCGGCGTACTCGGGATCGCGATGCTTGGGCTGCTGTACGGACTGATCCAAGGCTCGACCAACGGCTGGGGCGTCATCTCGATCGCCTCGATGGTCATCGGCGTACTGTCCTTCGCTGCCTTCGCCTACCGTCAGCGCACCGCGACGCACCCGCTGATCACGCCTTCGCTCTTGAAGAACCGCGGCTTCACGTCCGGATTGCTCGTCTGTCTGGTCGCCGTCGCCGCCGGCACCGGTCTGCTCTTCGTACTGTCGCTGTTCCTGCAGGAGGGACTGCAGGTCAGCCCGAAGAACGCGTCGCTCGGCCTGATGCCGCTCACCCTCGGACTCGTCGCCGCCGGCTTTGCCGCCATGGGAGGCCTCGTCGCCAAGCTCGGACGCCGGCTCGTCTTCATCGGCCTCGTCATCGACATCGTCGGGTGCGGTTGGGTACTGGCCCTCGTCGCACACTCCGGTACGACCCTCAGCCTCTGGGCGCTGGCCCCGGCGTTCTTCGTCATCGGCGTCGGCATCAGCCTCAGCTTCGCCACGATCCCTGTCGTCGCCCTCGGCACCGCCAAACCCGAGGAGGCAGGCAGCGCCAGCGGCTCCTTCAGCTCGATCCAGCAACTCGCGTCGGCAATCGGCTCGGCCGCAGTCACGTCGATCTTCTTCCGAGCCACAACCCCAGGTCTGGCCCACGCGATGGAAATAACCCTGATCGTCGTACTGGCCCTCACCGCGCTAACCCTCCCCCTCGTCACGTTGATGCCCCGCCAAGCCGCCGAAGACTGAGGTGTCAGGCCGGGCTCAGTACCGGCTCGAGGCGGACCAGGCCTTCGGGCAGGGTGTCAGCCCATTCGGCTGTATCGGCGGTGACCCTAAACAGGCTGACCGGAATGAACACTTGAGCTTGCGCGTCCGAGCCGGTGCCGAAGGACTCCACGCGCCACTCTCGCCAATGGGCGTGCAGGACGTCGTACACCTCGTCGATCTGAGCACGGGTGAACCGACTGGGCACCACACAGAACTGACCTGGCAGCTTCGGGGACAACAATCGAGTCACTGCGTCCACGTCGGTGGCGGCGACAACGAGGACTTCCTGACCTTCGGAGGGACGGAAGATCACCGGATGGACCACCTCTCCGGGCGGTTCCAGGGCGCGGAGGTCCAGGTCGAGGTCCACCACACCGTGCCGCCAGCCACCGGGCGGCGGCGGGCACGGTGGTTCCCTCCAAACTGCACGTGACTCCGGCCTAGGGACCTCCCCCGAGAACGAGTCGACCTCGATGCTCCCGTCCCGCCAGATCCCGACCACCGAGATGTAGCTCAGTCGGCGGTTCGATGCCGAGTCGACAGGGATCGCCTCGGCAACCAACCCGATCAACCGAACCGACCGATCCGACTTCCACCCCGGTTCTCTGCGGATCGGAGTCAGAACGCGAGCCACGTCCAACCAATCACCGTCCGCCCCGCTCACCAACCGCCCCCAAGTCCGAACCCTGTCCCCCACCCCAAACACCAAATCCCCGGCCGCCATAACTCCATGTTGCTCCGCCCAACCCAAGATCCGACTTCCCTGCCCCGCGTGCACCGCACATCAGCCAGCTAGGCGGTATGCCGGTCCAGCGCGTCCATGGCAGACAAACGCCTGACGCATGGCACCCGGATGTCCGGCATATGTCCGGTGCGGATCATGGTGATGTCCGCCCGCCTGGCCAGAAGCTTCTCGGCACCAAGTGTGCCAACCGCAACGGTGGGGTGACGCTAAGTGATACCGGAACTGTGGTCTCTCTGGCTGGTGGCCAGCGTGCTGTACGCCTTCATTCTGCGCGACATCGCGCGGGAGGTGCGCGGCGAATGACGACAATCACCCGACCCCCGCTTCCCACCGACAAGCGCGTTCGCGTCTGGTTCGGCGTACACGTCATCGCGGACTACACAGGCGAACCAGCCGCGGCCCTCCGCTATCAGGCCGCGATGAGCAGACGTTTCGCAAGCCTCCGAGTAACCATCGAGCCGGCAACCGGGCCGCTCCTGCTCGGATATGCCCGGCGAGACCTGTACCTGTCCGATCCACACATCGAAGACATGAAGCAGGAACTCAAAGCAATCGCCAACCTCGAGGGCTACACCATGGGCCCGGTGTACGTCGAGGATCCAGCCTCGGCTCCGGCCGCCTTCGATGCCTTGATCGAGTCGGTCAATCGTGACCAGATCACCACGGTCCTGCTGCCGGAGTGGCGCCACCTGGCGCTGCTCGGCGACCCCGCAACGATCAAGCAGCAGTTCGAGCGAGTCACCGGCGCACACTTCCTGCTGTACGAACCCGCACCTTGACCGACGGCGACTACCGAGATGCGGCGGATCGCCCGCCAACAGGTCCGTCATCAATCTCCCTGTCCGAGCTCTCCTCCCTGTGGCGGGCTCGGACAGGGACCCACAATCCGGCTGGCGCGGGACGCGAAGACGAGCCCGCCCTGCGCCAGCCGTTCCAACCGCGACCGAGTGCTTCAGAAGCAGAACGGGTGACCGGCCGGGTCGGCGTACACGACGTTCTGAAGGTGGATCGCGCCCAACTCTTCGGCACGTGCCACTGCCGCCTTGGCCGCCGGAGTTTGGAAGTGCGGAACTTCGTGGTCCACCGTGAACCGGTAGTCAACGTGCAGCTGTGCCGGATAAGCAGGGTCCGGCCACCGCGGAGCAGCGACCTGTGCATGCTGAAACGCCAGGTCCGGCAGCTCATCGTCGTCAAGATCGATCACGACTCGCTCTGGTGAGTCCTCGGCTCTCTCCTGTACGCCGAGGAATCCCTCGTAGAACCGCGCCAGCGCCCGCGGACTGAAGCAGTCGTAAACCAGACGCTCAACCGTCGGCGCTACAGACGGACCCGGGTACAGACAGAACGGATGTCCGGCGGGATCGGCGTACACCCGATGGTCCGCGTCGTCCTGAAGCAACGTCCCGCCGGCACCAGTGATGTGGGCACCCGCGCCGTCCAGATCCTGCACAGCGATATCAAAGTGAATCTGCTGCGGGCACTCCGGATCGCGCCAGCGCGGCGGCCTCTCATCCGACCACCCATCACCATCGAAGCCAATCCGGAACTTAGGACTCCTCGCCACGAAGAACGTCCCCCAGGCGTCGTACCGCTCCCAACCCAGCACCTCCCGGTAGAAGCCGGCCAACACCATCCCGCCGTCCTCACCACCGAGCACCTCGGGACACCCAACGTAGACAGTCATCCCGGCATCATCCGCAAGAAGATGCACCACCTCTGCCTCCCGACCATCCGCCTCACCAGTCCGCGTGCCTTGGCCGCCTGGGGCCGACGCATTCATGCGCCGCGGCCGATGGTACGGCGGTTACATCGTCGACCTCTGGACGCGCCGGACCTACTTCGGCATTCGCCACCAGGCCTCCTTGTTCGACTACGCCCCCGCCGACAAGGTCACCACCATCGATCAACAACTGGCCCGCTACCAGCGCTGGATCGACGCGCCTTGGTGGCGGGCCCTCCTCCCCGGAGACCCCGTCCGCTGACGTTCTCGGCACCCAGGCGTCTGCTTGGATGGGCGGTGATGATCAGGCAACCAATTCTGTTCTTGACCGTGGGACTTCCATGCACCGGGAAGACCACTGCTGCACGGCGCATCGAGGTCGAGCACGGAGCCCTTCGCCTCACGAAAGACGAATGGGTGAAGGCCCTCTACGGCCACGAGAACCCGGACTCGGCCCAGCGCGTGATCGAAGGACGGCTGATCGAGATCGGGCTGCGCTCCCTCGAGCTCGGCAACAACGTCGTGATCGACTACGGCCTCTGGAGCCGAGATGAGCGCTCCGCTCTCCGTCAGGCTGCAGCAGACCTCGGCGCGAGGGTGGAGATGCTCTACTTCGAACTCCCCGCAACCGAACAGCGAAAACGACTCGACCAGCGCCAAGCCGAAGCGCCCCACACAACCTGGCCCATGTCTGACGAGGAACTCGCCGAGTGGTCCGCCAGCATCGAGATCCCAAACCCAGGCGAACTCGACGGCACCGAACCCATCGACGCCCCACCACCCGGCTTCACAACCTGGGACGCGTGGCGCACCAGCCACTGGCCGCCGACAGTCTCGTGACGTTTCCAGGCCGCGGGTCGGCGCCCATTTTCCCTTACCTATAAGGCGCTCTCGCCTACCGGCGGTTACGGTGGCGAGCTTCCAGCAGACCGAGGCGTCGCAGAGCGCGCTCGGCCACCTCCTGCGGCTCAAGAGTGCTGGTGTCGATTACCAATTCGTCCAGATCCGCTGCCTCCAGGCGAGCGGCTATTTCATCGCAGCGCTCCAGATGCCACTCCAAGGCTGACGTCTGGCGCTATAGCGGCCCAACTGGCGCGGCCCCACTGACCGGTCGCACTCCCAGACTGCCGCTATGTTGCGAGCCTCAACCTGAGCATTGTCCTGCTCGGCCGGCGGCCAGGACCGACGGAACCAGTCAACGTCCATCAGACTGAAGGGCCGACCTGCTTCGCGAGTAGATCACCCACATGATCAAGAACAGATGACTCACATGATCAAGAGCGGACAGTCCGCAGCCGGCTAGCCGGCTGCGGACTGAACGGCGTACAGGAGACTCGGCAGGCTGCCCGGGTGAGCCAGCTTCAAGTCTGCGAGATCACCGGGCCGGAACCAGCGAAGATCGTCGTGCTCCTCAGGAGCCGCGTTGACAGGTACCCCTTCCCATCGCGTGACAACGAACGCGTGTACGTCGAGCGTGGGGTCGCTGACCGCCATCGAGATGGGCACGGGTTCGTGGACGCGGACACCGAGTTCCTCGAGGCACTCCCGCTTGACGGCATCGTGAGGCAACTCGCCCGACTCGACATGCCCGCCGACCAGGTCCCAACAGTCGGGATACCACCGCCGCGACGGATGCCGATGCACCAGGAGCACAAGGCCATCGCGCACAAGCGCAGCCACTGAGATCGAAACCGGGGCAACCATGCCAGCACCCTAGACGCGAACACAGACACATTCCGCGCCGCGCTCGTCGTCCCCATCGATGTAGCAGATCAGTGCTCCACAGTTGGTGTAGAACAGCTGAAACGGTTGCTAGTCAACGACGCCACAGGACACGACAAAGGAGTCAAGCGATGACGCGTCCCCGGTGCCCGCGCCACACAAATCCGTCGCACTCGACTCGGGAGGCGTTGTGAAGCTCCTTCTCACCTCCGGAGGCATCACGAACGACAGCATCCGCGATGCGCTGGTCGACCTTCTGGGCAAGCCGATCTCCGAGTCCCACGCGCTCTGCATCCCCACCGCGCAGTGGGGCCACCCAATGCTCGGGCCTGCCACGGTACGACGCACCATCGCCGCCGAGCCTCCGTTCGACAAGATGACCAGCCTGGACTGGGCATCGTTGGGAGTCCTCGAACTCACCGCACTGCCCAGCATCGGCAACGAGCGGTGGATACCCTGGGTCCAAGAGGCCGACGTGCTCCTCGCCGAGGGCGGCGACACGACCTACCTGTGCCACTGGATGCAGCAGTCAGGCCTGTCGAACCTCATCCCGTCCCTACCCGACACAGTCTGGGTAGGACTCAGCGCCGGCAGCATGGTCATGACACCGCGAATCGGCAAAGACTTCGTCAACTGGCCTTCAGCCCCCGACGACCGCACGCTCGGCGTCGTCGACTTCTCGATCTACCCCCACCTGGACCACGAACAAATGCCGAACAACACCCTGGCCAACGCAGAACGCTGGGCCGCCGACATCGCAGCCCCGGCCTACGCCATCGACGACCAAACCGCCATCAAAGTAACCAACGGCACCACCGAACTAATCTCCGAAGGCCACTGGAAAGCCTTCCCCGCCTAGCCACCAACTCATCCACGGCCGCGTCCCACACACTCGAAGCCGCCAGCATCAGCTAACGCGCGACGGCACGTCCGTAAGGTGGCCAGGTAGGCAGGGCGCGCCGCTGACGAGTAGACACCGCGGAAGCTGCAACACGGCTTCGTGTCCATCCTTTCCAACCGAGGAACGCCGATCGATGACATGGCCAGGGGCTACTTGGCCTTCACCTAAGGCGATACGGCGAGCAGCGGACGCGCTGCCGTGGTGGCGTTAAACTCGGCGGGCATGGGACTTCTCACCTTCAGCCTCAACGTGACCCTGGACGGTTGTGTCGACCACCAGGAGGGGATCGCCGACGATGAGACGCATGCCTTCTTCACCCGTCTCTTGGACGAGGGCGGGGCGATGCTGTGGGGTCGCGTCACCTACGAGATGATGGAGGGCTATTGGCCGGCCGTCGCCCGCGGCGACGAGGAAGCGTCACCGGCCCTGCGCGAGTGGGCAGTCAAGCTCGATGCCAAACCCAAGTACGTGGTGTCCTCGACGCGCAAGGATTTCTCGTGGGCCAACACCCACCAGATCGCCGGTGATCTGCGCGAGGGCGTGCAGAAGCTCAAGGACGCGACGCCTGCCGGAGTCCTCCTCGGAAGCGGCAAGCTCGCGACCGAGCTCGACCGGCTGGACCTGATCGACGAGTACAAGCTGCTCGTCCAGCCCATGATCGCCGGCCACGGCCCGACCCTGTACCAGGGCGGGCTGCCCGCCACGCGCCGGCTCGAGCTGCTCTCGGCGGAGCCACTCCGCAACGGCGTAGTGGCCATGCACTACCGCCGCGCGCGCTGAATCCCAGAAGCCAATCGCCGCCAACCCACCGGCAGCGCAGCATCCCCCTCGCACTCACCGCGCACCGCCGAACAACTCCGCGAAGGCAAGGGGGCTCACTCCTATACATACAAGGGGTTTTGGCGGTCCTGATTGTTGCGGGTGGTTCGGTGGCGCGCCGACGCGGCCGCCGTCGATGTCCGGTGCCTGGACTCGGTTGACCCTCAGCTCAGGGCTTCGTGACACCTGCGGGAAAACCATTGGTGCATGTGTAAGCGCGGCGTCACCCTGGATGACATGCATCTCACCTTCCAGCATGATCCGCGCGGCGAGAGCCTTACGTTGATCCGGCGGGCGGACGGCGCAGTCTTCACGCTCTCGTCGTACACACGCAAGTGGCGCGTACCGCACGACCTCTCGCATGCGGTGACCGAACGGGAGCTCGGCATCGCCGACGGAATCTTCGGCGTGATCGCGGCAGGCGCGGTCTTCTCCACCATGACTCAGATCGAGGGCAAGGCGCGCTACGACGCGAAGGTCCGTAGCGACCGCATCTTGAAGGCCGCTAAGGGTGTCGGTGTCAGTGAGGCGATCGCGGCGGTAATCCATGAAGCCGTCGAGAAGCGCCAACCGACGCCGTACGCCCAAGTGCGCGAGAGTTGGGGAGTCATCTCTCAGGATCCTTGTCCGTATCCGGACGAAGACATCAACCGCGCTACAACGGTGCTGCGCGAACTGGGCGAACAGTGGAGCGCAACCCCCGAGCCCCTGCAGTTCCCGTGGCCGACCAGGCTACGGGCCACCGACCCTAAGAGCGCGCGAGTCCGGGCGCGATAGGACCCAATCAGACACTCCCGCCACGACCTGGGCCAGAGGTTGCGCGCCGAGCGGATTCTGTCGGCGGTCATCAGTACTCTCAGCATGTGTTCTCCGCTCTTTTGCCAGGCGTCCGTGAGTTCCGGACGCCTCTTGTTACTGGCGCGCTCTGGGTCGCGTGTGCATGGATCCTGTTGGGCGCAAAGGTTGCCGACAACAAGTCGACAGTCGCGTTTCTCCATCGATCTGACCTCGACGGGCTGCCATCCTCTGTATGGCTGGGTGCCGGCGTCTTGCTGGTGTATCTGGTCGGAAGTCTCCTGGTGGTTCGTAGATCGCCACTCAGGCTCGTGAGCGTAAGGATGCGGTCAGAGGTCACGAAGGTCATCGAGCGGCTCGACTTGGACGTCGAGCCCAAGCGTGCGCGCTTCCGGCCGGTTTGGCGATGGTGGCGTCGAGCGGGGTGGGGGCGCTTGGGATTTGCCGCCCGTAGGTTGGGTGAGGGATTTTCTGGTCGCCTTGACGCTGTTGATTCATGGCTGCACAACGAATTTCAGAGTCTAATGTCCGATGGACGGGTACCGGTAATGCGATCATTCCGTGGCGGTTGCGACGCACCGACTGGATTTCGGGCATTCTATTCGACGGAGTCGATGACTCCGGCTCATATCGAGGAGTACGAGGCAGCGCGAGATGAACTGCTTGAGCAGTTCATTCGCCAGATAAAGCGGGACCAGCCCGCGATTGAGGTCCGTATCCAGATGCGTTTCCCGGAGGTTTACGCAGAGATCGATCGCCTAAAGGTTGAGGCTGAACTTCGGATGTCGATATTTTGGCCGTTGCTGATTCTGTCTGGAGTCCTCGCCACCGCCTGGTCGCCTATTGCGCTCGCTCTTCTCGTCGCCCCGCCATTTCTGCTGCGCGACGGATTCAAGAGGATGCGTGAGGCGTCGGAGAAGACATGGGGCGCACTGATGGCGCGCGAGGTCTCTAGTCCAACCTTGGATGCGATGGACAGCGCGAAGCGTGAGAAGTGCCTGAGCTTCGCGGGTGCCTTCGGCGAGCCAGATCCGCCCGCGGTGATGGCAGCAGACCAGCGACCGATCGCGGATCTGAGCGGTCTGAGCACTTGACGGTTACGTGTCAGGCGAAACGGCCTGTCGTCTCACATCACCTCGATAGCTGGTGACTTGGGGTTTGGTGCGGTGCGAGTCAAGGGTCGGAGATCCCGGAGGGACGCCGTAGGCGCCCTGAGGCGTGCCATGTCGGAGAGCGCGCTCCCCCATGACCCTGTCAGGCGATGCGGGAACCCTGGGCTGCGTGAATGAGAACGGCGCGGATCCGTCGGTCCACAAGGCATTACGCGGTACCGGCCATCCGAATCATCGCGGCCATTGCGTCGCTGTAGTGTCGGTTTCGACACACCGCGCCCAGGACTACGGCGTCCAGGGGTGTGCTGGCAGGCTCGACAGACGCCTCGCTCGCTCGATCTGACCAGCCTGCGTACTCGATACGGGGTTGGAGGAACACATTCGACCCTCCCCGCTTCCATCGGGCGTGCCGCTCATCCGCTGCACTACCGCTCGGGATGATCCGAAGAGCTGACATGTTCGCCTGAAGAGCCTCATACAAATCTTGGGCTCCGACTACCCATAACGCGTCGAGCACAACGGCGGCCAGGTAGCTCGAGCGCCTCAACTCCAAGCCGGTTAAGGTTGTAGCACCAGCCACGAGCCGTTCGAATTGTGTCTGTTCGGCCTCGTCCAGGCCACCAAGGCCGAGACCATCCTTCTCCGGATCATGTCGATCGAGTAGCCACGTCGTGACGTTGCGCATGAACTGAACTGCGGTTGGTCGATCGTGATGTGCTAGCACCACGATGAGCGGCACGAGACTGGCCGCGAACTGGTCTGACGGTGGTCGCGCTGTGCCTGGATGATCTGAAGCCAACACGCTTACCGCGGCCGCTGCCCGTGCAGAGACGGCAGGCTCACCCACTAAGGCGAGAAGGGCGAAGACCTCAGCGAGCCGACAACATGTTGCCGGATAGGTGATGATGAACCCGACGTCCATGATCGCGTCCGCCAGGTCTCTCGCGCTGCTCAGCAGTGGAGCGGCCTGATTCAGTAACTCAGTCGCATAGGACGCAAACAATCTCAGCGCAGTACCTGAAACTGGCGATTCGACGAGTTCCGCAGTCGGTGGTGACCAAGCTGCGCGATAGAGATGCAACGCTGTGAGCGCTGCCAGGTCCAGACGTCGGGCTGCCAAGAGCTGGATACAGATGAGCGACGTCTCCATCGAAGCTCGCGCGAGGCGACGTTGGTCATCGTCGCCGATCAGCCACTGTCGGGTGTGGCGCTCCAAGCTAGGCTCGGTCACCTTCTGGCGCGCAATGGCCCCGAGCAACGCGCTCAACTCGTCCTGAACACCAATCTCAGTGAGTCCGAGCAATGGGTCGAGACAGAGCCAGTCCAGCAAGTTGGAGCGGTCCCATACTTCAAAGCCGGCCAGGCCCCGCCTCTCACAGGCTTGCCGGAACTCTTGGGCGTCGACAGGTGCGGCACCCTTCAACCGGCCAGTGGTCACAAGCACAGCCACTCGCGGCAGACTATCGTCAAAGTTGGGGTGAGCCCTGGTGTTGTACTCGCACTCCTCAAGCTGTGGCCGGATCGATCGCCAATCACCTTGCCCAATGTCGCCTGCCTTCGACTGGATCGAGTACTGTCTGACGTTCCCGCGCTCGTCGGTCCGCTTGGCGATTACGTCCTTGCCAAATTCGAATGCGCCATGCAGGAAATGGACGTCCGTAAAGCCCCGGGCAGCTAGCAGGGCAAGTAAAGGGCCATCGAGCTCTCGCTCGGTGAGGGAGTCAAGGAAGGTCCCGACGACGCCGCGAAGCATCCCACTCCTCCTTCCGCCGTTCGAGCACCCGCGTCATGCGTGCCTCTTGCTCAGGAGTTGGCGGGTTGCCCTCGAGCTCTTTCGCGATGGCAGGGCTGACGACCATAAAGAGATTTGATTTGCCGTTCTCATCGAACGACATGTCGATCGTCTCAAGCGTTTCAATCATTACGTCATAGTAATCACGACCCTCGGCACTGACGACTTGTCCTGACGCTTCACAGACCTCGCTGATGTGCTCAAGCATTCCGCGCATCATTTGAGAGCCCATCTCGTCCGCAAGATTGAATAGCAGTCCCAGAAACGCGCCCACATCCCCCATGAGGACGTCGTCCCGGTCGGCAGTTACAACGTGCATTACCTCAATGCCGCGATAGAGTGGCGACGCCAATACTTCTGCACCAGGCGAATGTTCCTCGGGCCTTGGCAGGTCAGCAACTCGTTCGCGGCGGACCGCCGCGAGGATTGGGTGGAGCTCGCGACTGATCGAATCGACAGCGTTGCTGACCCAGCTCGCGGCTCCCGCCCCGTACTCATGCGGCATCGCCCACAGCTCGGCTTCCGACATGTCGCCTCCCAGATCTCTGGCCCAAGACCGAGCCTACGAGGCGGTGCCGACAATCTCCGACGGCAACTGCAAGATTACTGCCGCGTCGCACTCAGAACGGTGCAGACCAGAGCAATCGGCTTTGACGCCCCGACAGTACGCCCAGGGTCCCGAGTGTCAGGTCACCTCGAACTGCCGTCCGGAGAGAGTCCTCGCCCCGGAATCGGCAAGCGATACGAAAGCACATATCGCTCGGACCAGACGACGATGTCTGCAGTCTCCCACCGGATGGTCACGCTCGTAGTAGGTGCGCTCAATGACCAGAATCGGCAGTCTGACGGCACCACAAGCGTTTCAGCCTCGCAGGGACGAGCCGCACGACCGGTCACGTCTTCGCCGACGTGCGTGATGTGCACGCCGATGGTGTCCATCCTGGGGACTCCGCGTGGGGTCGAGCCGCCTTCAAGGTTCTCGATCGGAGTGCCGCGAGTTAGCGCGAGAGGCTCAAATGACGTGGCTAGCAGCACGGGCTCACCGTCGGCGATAAAGCGATAGCTCGTGCGCATGACCGGATCGCCTTGCTGGATCTCAAGCCGATGAGCGATCGCCTTCGAAAGCAGTGATGCGGCGGCTCTGGAAGCCCGACTCCGGGACTTGCCCCCGCCGATACTGCCGCCGCGAAGGGCGAGGACGTTGGCCGGTCGGTGTAGAGGCTGCCTAGCGCTCTCCGATTCGGAGGGCGTAGTGCTGTCGACGGCGGGTGAAGACTGACCCTCTAGCGACGGCTGGAAGTGGACCCCTGCGTGACCCTGTGAAGGGTGATGACAGTGGAGGACTGGGCTG
>NZ_SHKR01000015.1 GCF_004217145.1 Kribbella rubisoli
CGCCAATCCGAAGACGGCAGCCACGGTACGAGCCAGGCATCAGGTGATCGGGATCCAACCACCGCATCCAGCGGCAGCACCACCCTCACACTGAGGGCCACGGTAGCGAGGCCTCGAGCCGGAACCCGCCACCGGGCACCTGCCCGTGGTCCAGCGTCCCGCCGGCCAGCTGTACGCGCTCGGTCAGTCCGACCAGGCCGGTCCCGCTTCCGGGCGTCACTGTGATCCCGTTCGATGCCGGGTTGGTCAGCTCGATCCGCAAGCCGTCGCCCGGTCGTCCGTCCACCGTGACCGTCACGGGTCGCCCGGCGGCGTGTTTCCGCGCGTTCGTCAGTCCCTCCTGCACGATCCGGTACGCCGTACGTCCTGTTGCCGGGGGCAATGAGGTGGGATCCGTGACGTGGTCCTCGTACGCGACCGTCGTACCTGCCTCGCGCGACTCGTCCACGAGTGCGCGGACGTCGTCGAAGGTGGGTTGCGGCCGGCCTTCGTAGACGTCCTCGTCGCGGAGGACGTTGATGACCTCGCGCAGCTCGTCGAGCGCCTGGTGTACGCCGGTGCGGATCACACCGGCTGCCTTCGCGAGGCGCTCGGGTGACGAGTCGGGGCGGTACTCGAGCGCGCCGGCGTACGTCGCGAGCAGGGACAGGCGATGCGCGAGTACGTCGTGCATCTCGCGGGCCATCTTGGTGCGTTCGAGGGTGCGCGCTTCGGCGACCCGGCGGCCCTGCTCGGCCTCGGCCCGGTCGGCGCGCTCGCGGAGCGACTCCAGCAACTGGTGGCGCGCTTGCGTACCTTGACCCCAGCCGAGCAGGGCGGCGTGGACGACGACGTCCAGGATCGCGAACCAGAGGAACGGCAGCCCGTGGATCGGTTGCCAGAGGCCCTGGATCAAGTGGCCGACGGTGCCGGCGAGTGCGACGAGAGCGGCGGTGCGGAACGGGCGCGTGAGGGCGACATTCAGGGTGCCGACGGTGGATGGCGGGGTGGCGGCGGGGGAGAGGGCGGCCAGGGCGGCCAGTGCGATCGCGCCCGGCACCGGGCGGCGAAACATGATCGGGACCAGCGCGACCGACACGACACCGACCGCGACGTCGAGCACCAAGAACTTCCGGTGCTCGGGGTCGGACGCCCGGCCGACGATCGTCATCGCGACGAGCACGCCGATCAATCCGACCGCCACGGCGTTCACCCACCAAGGCGCTTTCCGCCGGGCACACGACTGTTCCATGCCGCCGAGACTAAGCGGCCCGCCGCCGTCTCCACCACCGACCAAAGTCGAACCCACCCCGGCCACCCGACCGATGCCGCTCCCACCCCGAGTCCCGCAAGGTGTTCCCACCAACCTCGCCGAAGGAGCCCACAATGCCAACTCCCATCAGGATCTCCGACCCCACTCCGGCCACGGATGCGCGGCGCGTTCCCGGGCGTAGCCGGCTTGTCGTGGTCGCGGTGGCTGCAGCTGCGGCTCTTGCTGATTGGGCAATCCTCGCCCCGCTGGCCGGCCTCACCCTGACCGCACGTCAGGGCGGCATCCAGCACATCGGCGCCGCGGCCGTCCTGGCAGCCACCATCGTCGTCGCCTTCGCCGGGTGGGGCCTCCTGGCCATCCTCGAACGCCGCAGCCCGCGAGCCCGTGACGCCTGGACCGTCATCGCGACCATCGTCTGCGTCCTGTCGCTGGGCAGCCCGCTGACCAACGGCATAGGCCTCGGCGCCAAGCTCGGCCTGGCCTCACTCCACCTGATCGTCGGCGTGACCGTGATCCTCGGCCTACGCCGTACCGCCCTCTCCGCCGAACGGTGCTAGCTGCGCCGCCTGATAGAACCCGCGGATATGCGCGGTCACTAACGAGGCCGCGCGCTCCGGCTCCCCACCGCGCACCGCGGCCAGGATCTCGCGATGCTCGGCTCGCAACCCTACGGCCACCGCTTCCCAGTCGGGCAGGTTAGGTACGGCGGCCAGCACGTACCCGTGAATCGCCGACCGCAACGAGGTCATCACCGCCGCGATCAACACGTTCCCGGCCAACCCCGACAGCGCGACGTGGAACTCCGCATCGAGCAGATGGAACTCCTCCGGCGACAACCCGGTGTCGTCCATCCGATCCAGCAGCCCCTCCGCCGCTTTCAGCTCATCCGCCTCCAGCTCACGCCCCGCAGCCTCCCGCGCCGACCACGACTCGAGTAGCAGACGCGTCTGTACGACGTCCCCCATCGGCAGGTGATTCGTTGCCAGATGCAACCGCAGTACGGCGGTCAACGGCGACACCGGCTCCGCCACGATCACCGCACCCGCCTCCGGCCCGGACCCCGTCGCCGTCCGCACCACTCCCATCGCCTCGAGCACCCGGACCGCCTCGCGCACCGACGGCCGGCTGATCCCGAGCTGCTCGGCCAGCGTCCGCTCGCCGGGCAGCCGCCCGCCGATCCGCAGCCGCCCCGCGGCCAGATCGGCCTCGACCCGGTGCAGGACCAGCTCGTAGTTCTTCATACGGACCAGCCTACCGGTGTGGTCGGACCACAGGGTAGGGTGTGGTCCGACCACAGATTGAGCCGGGAGTTGTGATGACCGATCGCCAGATGCCCAAATGGTCCGAGCTGAAGCCGCTGCTCCGGCCGAAGCCGATCACGGTGAACGCCACCGAGCGGCGGCTGGACAAGGCGCTGACGATCGCGGACCTGCGCAGGATCGCGAAACGCCGTACGCCGCGCTCGGTCTTCGACTACACCGACGGCGCCGCCGAGGCCGAGATCAGCCTGAGCCGCGCCCGCCGGCTGTTCGCGGAGATGGAGTTGCAGCCGTCGATCCTGCGCAACGTCTCCGAGATCGACCTTGGTACGTCGATCCTCGGCGGCCGCTCCGAGCTGCCGTTCGCGTTCGCACCGACCGGGTTCACCCGGATGATGAACCACGAGGGCGAGAGCGCGGTCGTGAAGGTCGCCGAGCAGATCGGCATCCCGTACGCGCTGTCCACGATGGGCACCACCTCGATCGAGGACGTCGCGGCCGCCGCTCCGAACGCGCGGAAGTGGTTCCAGCTGTACGTCTGGAAGGACCGCGACGCCGGCGAGGACCTCGTGAAGCGCTCGGCCGCCGCCGGTTACGAGGGGTTGATGCTGACCGTCGACGTACCGGTCGCGGGCGCTCGCCTTCGCGACGTACGCAACGGTTTCACGATCCCGCCGTCGCTCACCGCCAAGACGGTCCTGGACGCGTCGCTGCACCCGGCCTGGTGGGCGAACTTGCTCACCACCCGACCGTTGACGTTCGCCTCGCTGTCCACCTGGGACGGCACGGTCGCCGAGCTTCTCGACAAGCTCTTCGACCCGACCATGACGATCGACGACCTCACCTGGCTCCGCTCGATCTGGGACGGCCCGCTGATCGTGAAGGGCATCCAGACCGTCGCGGATGCACGTCGCGTGGTCGACGCCGGCGCGGACGCGGTCGTGCTGTCGAACCACGGCGGCCGTCAGCTCGACCGGGCGCCGACACCGCTGCGCATCCTCCCCGACGTACGCAAGGCGATCGGCAGCGACGCCGAGATCTACCTGGACACCGGCATCATGTCCGGCGCGGACATCGTCGCGGCGATCGCGCTGGGCGCCGACGCCTGCCTGGTCGGCCGCGCGTACCTGTACGGCCTGATGGCCGGCGGCCAGCGCGGTGTCGCCCGCGCTGCGGAGATCCTGACCAAGGAGGTACGCCGCACGATGGCGCTACTCGGCGTCTCGAGCGTGGCCGACCTCAACCCGTCCCACGTCCGCCTGCCGTAACACCAGCCGGAACGCCGCCCCTTCGCCCAACGCCGTCCGCACGACGAGATCCCCGCCGTGCGCCCGCGCGATCGAACGGGCAATCGCGAGCCCGAGACCGGTCCCTGCGCCTGCCGAATGGTTGCGGGACCGGTCAGCTCGATAGAACCGGTCGAACACCCGCGCGGCCTGCTCCTCGGTCATTCCCGGCCCGTCGTCCGAGATCTCCAGTACGGCCTCTCCGTCGACCGTCCCGACACCGACGCGCACTGTTGTCCCGGCTGGCGTATGAGCGATCGCGTTCCCCACCAGGTTGCTCACCACCTGCCGAAGCCGATCCTCGTCACCGAACACCGCGGCCGGCCCAGGCGCATCCTCGCCGTCGACCCCGGTCAGGCTGATGCGCCGCGACGGATCCAACGCCCGTACGTCGTGCCGCGCGTCGTTCGCCAGAGTGCGCAGATCCATCGGTGCCAGGTCGACCTGCCCCTCCGGCGCCTCGTCCAACTGCGCCAGCAACAACAGCTCCTCGGTCAGCCGCGTCAGCCGCGTCGCTTCCCGATCGATCCGCTCCATCGCTTCGTCCGCGCCCGATCCGCCCATCCGGTACAGCTCGGTCGATCCCTTGATCCCGACAAGCGGCGTACGAAGCTCGTGGCTCACGTCCGACAGGAACGCGCGCATCCGAGCCTCGGCGGCGGACCGGTCCGCGAACGCCTGCTCCAGCTGACCGAGCATCGTGTTCAACGACGTCGCCAGATGGCCGATCTCCGTCTGCGGCGCAGCCAACCCCGGTACGCGTTGCGCGAGATCACCATCGGCGATCGCGGCTGCCGTGTTCTCGATCCGCCGCAGCGGACGCAGTCCACGCCCGAGTGCCCACCATCCGACCAGCGTGAGTACGACGAGCAGTGCGGTCCCACTGATCAGGCTGCTGGTCCGCAGTTGGGCGATCGTCGCATCGGCCTCGGTGAGCGGCGCCGCCGCGATGACTGTTCCTTTCCATCCTGTGGCTGGTCGCGCGACGGCACGCCACCGGCCGGATCCGTCGGCCGAGCGCAGCACGACGGCCTTGGTGTCTGTCGGGATCGACCGCAGCGAGTCGTCCGTGGGGAAGGACGTGGCAGCAACCCGCGACGAGCGGAGAGTCCCGGCGACCGCGCCGTTCGAGTCGAGATACGCCAGGTACGGCGCACCGATCAGATCCAGCGCCGGGTCGATCAGCTGTGGTCGCGCCGGCTGGCTCCGATCCGGTCCGTTGGGCGACACCTGCGCGATGATCTCGGTGAACGATCGCAGCTGACTGTCGAGCCGATCGAGCTGGTACCGCTCCAATTGGTGCGACACGAACGTGCTGATCAGACTCAAGCCGGCGAGCAGCAGCGCCGTCGTGAGCAACAGCAGTCTGGCTCGCAGCGACAGTCGCTTCACGGCTTCGGCGCCCGCATCACATAGCCCACGCCATGCACGGTGTGGATGAGCTTGGGCTCCTCGTCGTCGACCTTGCGGCGCAGGTACGAGATGTAGGTGTCCACGATGCTCGTGTCTCCGTTGAAGTCGTAGCGCCAGACGCGTTCGAGGATCTGCCCTTTGGAGACAACCCGTCCGGCGTTCTCCATCAGGTAATGCAGCAGGCGGAACTCGGTGGGGGAGACGCGGAGCGGAGCGCCGGCCCGCGTCAGTTGGTGGCCCTCGGCATCGAGTGTGAGCGGCCCGACCGTCAGTACGTCGCTGTGCTGGCCTGTCGTCCTTCGCAGGATCGCGCGGATGCGAGCGATCAGCTCCTCCAGGTCGAACGGCTTGGTGACGTAGTCGTCCGCGCCCAGCGACAGTCCCTGGATCTTGTCGGCCTGCCGGTCGCGGGCGGTCAGGAACAACACGGGCACCGGTCCCGCAGCGGTCGGTTGCTCGCGCAAGCGCCGTACCACTTCGAAACCGTCGAGGTCCGGCAGCATCACGTCGAGCAGAACCAGGTCCGGCGGCTCTTCGACGGCCGCGGCGACCGCCTCGGTAGCGGTCGCCGCGGAGGTCACCTCGAAGCCGGCGAAGCGCAGCGTCGCGGACAGCAGTTCGCGCACCGTTGCTTCGTCGTCAACTACGAGTAGCCGGGTCATGGTCGCCAGAATACGGACGCGCTCAGACATCACGTCGTCGGAAGACGACGAAGGCGGCGGTCAGGATCGCGAGGACGCCGAGCCACAGCCCGCCCAGATTGACCCAGGGATGGGGGAAGTTCGCGTCCGGCACCGTGCCGAAGATCGCGGCAGCACCGAGAGTCGGCCAGAAGTCGAAGATCCCCTGCATCCACGACGGAAAGAGTCCCGACAGGGCTGGAACCAGAAACACCACGCCCACCAGCGTCGTGAGCGCGCCCGCGGTGGCTCGCATGATCGTGCCGAGACCGACCGCCAGCAAGCCGATCGCCGAGAGATACAGACCGCCGCCGACGATCGACGCCAGCACCCGATGATCGCCGAGGTGTGCGTACGGGACGTCCCCCGCGCTCATCACCGCCTGGCCGAGGAAGAACGAGGCGAACATCAACACCTGGCCGGCCACCGCCGCGACGGCGGTGGCCACGATCGCCTTCGCGGCCAGGAGTTTGTTGCGACGAGGCGTGGCGGCGAGCGTCGTCTGCATCAGCCCGCTCGCGAACTCCGACGTCACGACCAGGATGCCGAGTACGCCGATGACCAACTGCGCCACGATGAACGTCTTCAGGCTGCGGCCGGTCGGATCCCACACAGCTCGATCGGCGTCCGTCCTGCCCCAGTAGTCCTTGTTCGCGCCGAGCGTCGACAGTGTCGTGATACCGAGCCCGAGAACGAACAGGCAGCTCACCGTGTACCAGGTGGATCGCAGGCTGCGCAGCTTGATCCACTCTGCGTGCACCGACCTCATACAACCGCCCCCTGGTATTCGACGCTGTCCTTGGTCAGCTCCATGAACGCGTCCTCCAGCGACGCCCGCTGCGGCGTCAGTTCACTCAGCGGTACGCCGTGGTACGCCGCCAGCTTGCCGATCTCCTCACCTGAAAGACCTGTGACGACGAGCGACCCCTCGAGACCGTCTCGCACAGTCCCGCCGGCCGCAGTGAGGTGGTACGCGAACGAACCGGGATCGGCGGTTCGTACGAGAACCGTCCCGTCGCCGTTCGCGTGCATCAAGTCGGCCATCCCCATGTCGGCGATGAGTCGACCGCGTCCGATCACGACCAGGTGGTCCGCGGTCAGCGCCATCTCACTCATCAGGTGACTCGACACCAGGACCGCCCGGCCCTCGGCGGCCAGCGAACGCATGAAGTCGCGGATCCAGCGGATGCCTTCGGGATCGAGCCCGTTGACGGGTTCGTCGAAGATCAGGATCCGCGGATCGCCGAGTAGCGTCGCCGCGATCCCGAGCCGCTGCCGCATGCCGAGCGAGAACCCGCCGGCCCGCTTGCCGGCCACGCCTTCGAGGCCGGTCCGGGCGAGCACCTCACCGACGCGGCGCTTCGGGAGACCGTTGCTCACGGCAAGCGCTAACAGATGGTTGTACGCCGTACGCGCGCCGTGGACCGCACTCGCGTCGAGCAGCGCGCCGACCTCGGTCAGCGGCACCGGCAGGTCCCGGTACTGCCGGCCGCCGACGGTGACCGAGCCGCGAGTGGGTGCGGCCAGGCCGATGATCATCTTCATGGTCGTGGACTTGCCCGCGCCGTTCGGCCCGAGGAACCCGGTGACCTGACCGGGCTCGACGGAGAATGACAGGTCGTCCACGACGAGGTCGGAGCCGTACCGTTTGGTCAGCCCGCGCACTTCGATCGTTGTCATGGCTCGAAGCCTGACGGGGCGATCTGGGTGTCCGGTGGGAGTTTCTGGGAGAACTCTGTGAGTCTCAGCGGGGCGGCGTCGTACGGCCGGGCGCATTCACAGGAAACCTACAGCGGCAGGGTCGCCGTGATCCTCAATCCGCCGGCGGGAGTGCGGTTCGCCGACAATGTGCCGCCGAGCGCGGTGGCCCGTTCCCGCATGCCGCCGATGCCGTTGCCTTCCTTCGGTGGCCCGGTGAGCGATTCGCCGTCGTCGTCGATCTGCAGCACGAGCGCCTGCTCGCCGTACTGGATCCTCACGGTCGCCGACGTGGCCTTCGCGTGGCGTACGACGTTGGTGAGCGACTCCTGGATGATGCGGAACGCGGCGCGGTCGAGTCCCGCCGTCAGGGGACGGGGATCGCCGTGGACGATCTTGTGCACCTCGAGGCCGGCCCGCGACGTACGGGCGACCAGGAGGTCGAGATGGTCGAGACCGGCGACCGGTTGGCGCGGCGCGGACTCGTCGGACTGCCGCAGGATGCCGACGATCGAGCGGAGCTCCACCAGGGCCTCCTTGCTGGCGTCTTTGATCGCCGCGAGCGCCGGTTCGGCCCGCTCGGGCTGCCGGTCGACCAGGTGGAGTGCGGTCGAGGCCTGCACGTTGATGAGCGAGATGTGGTGGGCCACGACGTCGTGGAGCTCCTGCGCGATCCGCAGCCGCTCCTCACCGGCTCGCCGCAGCTCCTCCTCTCGACGGGTGCGCGCTGCGGCCATCACCCGGTCGCGGTGAGCGCGGAAGAGTTCGGCGACAAAACCGAGAACGCAGAAGCAGGTGCCGACGAGCAGGACCTGATACACGCCGTCCTGGTTGATGCCGAGGATCATCCGGCCGCCGACGTGCAGGACGTACAGCGAGATCAGGCCGGCCCACCCAGCGGCCCGGTGGCCGAGCCTGATCACGGTGAAGACCGCGATCACGAACGTCAGGATGACCGGACCCCACGGGTACTCGCGGAGCATGTAGATCAGCGTGGTGGCGACAGTTGCCCACAGCACCGGAACCGGATGGGTGCGCAGCCAGTACAGCGAGATGGTGCCGATCAGCAGCAGCACGACCATGAACCAGTCAGGTTGGCGCCGGTCCGGCTGCCCCTGAGCCGAGCCGAACGTCCCGACCACCGTGATGAACGACAGCACCACGGGCAGGAGGACACGACGCGCACGCGCCCCGAAGGTCGGGACGTCGACGGGCTCAGTCGTGGTCACAGTACGAAACCGTAGAGGGCGGTAGGCCGGGTGTCATCGTCGCCACGGAGTACTTCGGCCTGCTCCTCCTGCAGTAGTTCAGTACTTGACTTTGTAGATCGACTCCTCGTACTGCGGGCCGTAATGCTTGTCGAGCGTGTCGAGGTCGTCGTCCGGACGCTCCAGCGTCTGGGAGATGACCGCGCGGCGCGGCAGGGCATCCGGGTTCCAAGTCTCGGGCTTCCACAGCTTCGAGCGCAGGAACGACTTCGAGCAGTGATGGAAGATCTGCTCGATCTCCACCAGCAGCGCCAGCTGGGGGCGGTTGCCCTTGACGATCATGTCGTCGAAGAACGGCGCTTCCCTGACGATCCGGGCGCGGCCGTTGATCCGCAGCGTGTCGGTGCGGCCGGGGACGAAGTAGATCAGGCCGACGTGCGGGTTGCTGAGGATGTTCGTGAAGCCGTCGACGCGGCGGTTGCCGGCCCGGTCCGGGATCGCGATCGTCGAACGGTCCAGGACCTTGGTGAAGCCGACGGGGTCACCCTTGGGGGAGACGTCGCAGTTGCCGTCGGCGTCGGAGGTGGCGATCAGGCAGATCGGGGAGGCGTCGAGCCACTGCAGATCCAGGTCGTGGAGCTCCGTGCGCTCCTTCGCCGCGGCTGCTGCCAGCGGCTGCGGCACGAGCTCGCGCAGCTCGTCGTACGACGTGATCTCGACCAGTCCGGGAATCTCCATCAGGCGACGTTCTCCTCTACCAGCGACGGCGTGGCGTCCTCCTTGACGGCCCTCGTCCGCGCAGCCCATCGTACGGCGGGACCAGTTGCGCAACTGGTCCCCAGGAACAGGGCGCCGATGACGATCCAGCCGATCGGACCCCAGCCGAGGATGACCGTGGTGAGTAGCGCCGGGCCGAGCATCCTGGCGATCGCGGGGCCGGTGCCGAAGAAGCCCTGGTACTGGCCCTGCTTGTCGGCGGGGGCGAGTCCGAAGCTGATCTCCCAGGCGCCGGACGCGAGCTTCATCTCGCCCAGGGTGAGCAGCGCAGCGGCGACCACCAGGATTCCCGCGGTGGCTGCCGGGGTCAGGTGGGCGGCGGTCGTCGCGAACACGCCGCAGGCGGCCAGCATCGCGACACCGGCGTACCGGACCGAGCGGGCGGCGGTGCGCAGGTCCTTGACGCGCTTGGCGATGTGGACCTGGAAGAACGTGACGCCGAGGGTGTTCACGATCATCAGCGAGGCGACGACCCAGCTCGGTGCGCTTGTCCGGGTGACGATCCACAACGGTCCGACGAGGCTGATCAGCGGCATGAAGAGCAGCATGATCGCGTTGAGCAGCGCGAGGACGGCGTACGGACGGTCGTGCAGGACCGCGAGGCGGGGCTCGCCTTTGACCCGGATCGTGGTCGCGATCGAGGGCACCCGGCGGATGAGAGCGGCGGCGATCAGGAAGCTGAGCGCGTCGATCGCGAAGACAGTCAGGTACGCCGCTTCGGTGTCGAAGCGGAGCGCGATACCGCCGAGGAGCGCGCCGACCGCGAGACCTGCGTTGACCGTGGACTGCAGGAAGGCGCGGATGCGGGTGCGCTCAGCCGGCTGCACCAGGCCCGCGAGGAGCGCCTGGCGGGCTGCGGTGAGTCCGGTCTGGCTGCAGGCGTACACGATGGCCGCGATCAGGAAGCCCGCGAAGCTCCGAACGAACAGGAACGCTCCGACTCCGCCGGCGGTCAGCAGCGCCAGGAGTACTGCGGTGCCGCGCGCTCCACGCCGGTCCGCGAGGTTGCCCAGCGGGACGCCCGTCAGGAAGCCGACCAGCCAGGCGACGGTCAGCCCGAGGCCGACCTCCGCAGTCGACAGGCCGACCACCCGGGTGAAGAACAACGCCGAGGTGACGACGAACGCACCGTCGCCGACCGAGTTCGCCAACTGCGCCATCGCCAGGTCCCGCGGCGCTCCGGCCGGGGGAAGCATCTGCCCAATTCTGCTGCTCATGACTTGAGCCTAGGTATTCAGCGGCCCAGCAGGCAGGTCCACTCTGGGCGCAGAATGTTGGGCCACTTTTGGTCTGTGGACAACCCTGATCCGGGGGTGAAATCGCGGCACCTTCTAGGCATGAGCTTCCTTGATCTGACACCCACCTGGACCGACCAGCCACTCACCGACCCAGACGTCGCCGCCGACGTCGTAGACCTGATGCTCACCTTGGGCGACCGCCGACGCGGCACCTTCGCAGTAATCCTCTGCGACCCCGACGACCACTACCGAGCCACCATCACCGTCGACCTGCCAGCGGAATTCGACCGCCTGGCCTCGCCCCTGGACACCCACACACTCTGCTCGACCGCCCTCAACCCAATCGTCCCCGCCATCCAAACAGCCCCCAACACAGCCGTGATCCTTGCCCTCGGCCGCCCGGGCCCCGCCCGCTCACCCGCCCTCGACCACGCCTGGGCCACCGCCGCCACAACCATCTGCCAAGCCGCCCATCTACGCCTCCTCACCTTCCACATAGCCACCCCCGAAGGCGTCTATCAGCCCCTCACCACCCCTTCACCAACCAACCACCCCCTCGCCACCCCAAGCGCCGCCTAACCACCCACCCTCCCCACCAACCCAACCCACCCCGCCGTACTGCGTCTGCTGCGTCCAGCTGCGTCCTGCTGTAGGAGGTGTGGGCGCGGGTGCCGTACCGATGCCGGCGATGATGGCGCCGACGTACCCGGGACCGACCTGCTGTGTGCTCCCGCGCGCGGGTTCGGTGGCTGCGGTTGCTCCGCGTGCTGTGGTGATGCGGCTGGCTGCTCTTGGGTGCCGAGTGCTGCTCGGCGGGGCTTACTAGCGGACTCCGCGGGGGCGGAATTGGATGCTGATGCGGGGGCCTACGCGGCCGGAGGCCTTGGGGATTGCGTGTTCCCAGGTGCGTTGGCAGGAGCCGCCCATCACGATGAGGTCGCCGTGGCCCAGTGGGTAGCGGACCGTCGAACCTACCGGGCCGCTCGCACCGCCCGAGCCGCCGGGGCGCGGGCGGAGTGCCAGGACGCGTGGTTCGCCGACGGACAGGATCGCGACCATCGTGTCCTCGCGATCGCCGCGGCCGATGCGGTCGCCGTGCCAGGCGACGCTGTCCCGGCCGTCGCGGTAGAAGCACAAGCCCGCCGTGCGGAACGGTTCGCCCAGCTCCTCGGCGTACCGCTCGGTCAGCGCGTCTCGCGCCTCGTCCAGGATCGGTAGTGGCAGGTCGACGTTCTCACCGTAGAAGCAGAGCAGTCGCGGTACGTCGACCACGCGGTCGTACATCTGCCGCCGCTCCGCCTGCCACGGCACGTCCCGCGCCAGCCGCCCGTACACCTGATCGGCGCCGGTCAACCACCCCGGCAGCACATCGATCCAGGCCCCGCGGCCCAGCTCGGTCCGTGTCAGCCCGTCCAACGAGCCCAACGCCGGATCCTCGAAAGCATCCAGCAACGAGCCCTGGAGATCAGCACCCATCCCCCCACCATACATGAAACTCGAACACCTGTTCCCCTGCCGGCGGACGATGCCCACGCAGGAGATCTCATCGAGGAGTTGCGAGTACCTGGCCGATGAGGTGCCGGGCGTAGTTCGCGATCGGCGGGTTGGTGGCCTTTTGGTTCGACCACACGATCAGGGCCTGGGACAGTACGCGGCCGCGTCCGCGGAGCCAGGTCGCGTCGTCCACGTCCAGGGCCGCGCGGAACTCGTCGCGGGCGTTCGGGGGCAGTAGGTGCCACACGGGGAACAGGTCGCAGGCCGGATCGCCGACGCCGCAGGTCTCGAAGTCGAGCACCGCGGTCAGCCGGCCGTCCGCCGACACGAGCAGGTTGCCCGGCGTCAGGTCCGAGTGCACCCACACCTCGCGCCCGTCGTACGGCGCCGCGAGCGACTCCTCCCACGACGCCAGCGCTGCGCGGGTGTCGATCAGGCCGTCCAGCTCGCCGATCGCCTTCCGCGTCGAGGAGTCCATCTCGACCATCGGAGCCCGCGTGCGGCGCTCGCCCGGGTACGCCGGTGGCCGGTCCAGCAGGTCGATCCGCCGGAACGCGTCGACGAAGGCCGCGAGGTCTGTCGCCAGCCCGCGTGGGTCGGCGAGCGCGTCGGCGGAGGGGTGCGTACCGGTGAGCCAGCGGTGGACGGACCACTCGCCCGGGAACGTGTCGGTGGGCGAGCCGATCGCCTCGACAGAGGGGATGGCCACAGGCAGGTAGGGCGCTAGTGCCGCGAGTTTCGCCTGCTCCCGTCGGACTGCGTCGATGTTCGTGGGCCGGAGCGGCAGCCGTACGGACAGGTCGGAACCGAGTCGGTAGATCGCGTTCACCAGTCCGCCGGAGTCGACCGGTTCCAGCGGCAACGCTGCCCACTGCGGGAACTGCGCGTCCACCAGTTCGCGGACGAGCGGTGTGTCGATGTCGGCCTGATCGGCGTAGACCTTGCGGGGACTCACGAGCCCCATCGGACCGGTCGGCCCGACCGCTGTCAATCCGGTTTCGGACCGAGTGGGTCAACAGCACGCAGGCTACGGAAGCGTCACCACCCCGAACCGTCACCGAGGTCCTGCGCCATGTCCACTCAGGCCAACGGGTGCCCGTCAGTCGTCGCCGGCCAGGGCCGCGGCGGCGATCGGCTCGAGCCCTGCGATCAGCTCGTCCAGTTCGTCGGCGCTGAGGACGTCGTACGCCGGCGCCGCCAGCTCATCGGTGAGCGCCTCGATCCGCGACTTGGTCTCACGGCCGGCGTCGGTGAACCGGCCGGCCGCGTCCACGAGGCCACGCTCGCGCAGCCCGTCGACGACACCATCAAGCTGTGCCTTCGGCAGGTGATGGATCCGGCCGAACTCCTCCGCCCTCATCCCGAGAGCCAGCGCCATCAGGACGTGGGCCTCAGTGCCGCCGATGCCGTGCGCAACCAGTGCGACATTGTGGCCGTCCCCGCGGAACTCCCGCAGCAGCGTTGCCGCATGCCAGAGCCTCGCGACCGGTTCTTCGGGGACGTCGAGCGCCCGGAGTCCGGCGTACAGCACCCGGCCCGCGGTCGGCGCACTGACCGCTGCACGAGTGGCGAGATCGGCGACCCGCACCAGGTCGGGGGAGTTGGCAAGCTCCCCGATCCATTCCCGCAGTGCGGCGGCGCTGCCTCGCTCGCGGATGGCGATCGCCTCTTCCGGGGTGGTCTTTCCCCAGACCCACGGGATATGGCGCGCGACCTCGCCGTCGGCGAAGTTGTAGAAGACCGCGTGCACCACCTCGGCCGGCACCAGTCCGAGCGGCGCGGCCCGGCCCGCGAAGTACCCGTCCCAGTAGTTCCGCATGCCCACGGCCAGGAACGCCTCGGTCGGTACGTCGGAGAAGGTCACGGTCGCGATCGGCTCGACGAGCTCGAACATCCGGTGAATCTTGGCCTGTGGGTGCGGCATCGCTGGTATCTCCTTCGGTCGCGTGCGGGTCGGTCGGTCAACTGTTGGGCCCCGGCACTCCTTGTCCGGACGGCCTGGCCGTCTCTCATCCCTGCAACGATCCCGAGGCCTCGAATCCGACAGGTTCACGGAAATTCGCCCGGCCCGTAGTACACCTTCGCCGTAGTTTGGTGACTTCGACGTCCCGCTACTCGACCTGGAGGTCGTGCAATGACCAGCAAGTTCACCGAGCTGGCGATCGACTGTGCCGATCCGAGCGGCCTTGCGCGGTTCTGGTGCGCGGTCCTCGGCTACGAGGTGCTGGACGACGGTGAGGACGCGGAGGAAGGCGTGGTCACGATCGGTTCGCCGCAGGTGCCCGAAGGCAGGAGCCGTCCCGGTCCGGTGCCGCCGACGCTGACGTTCGCTCGGGTGCCGGAGGGCAAGACGATCAAGAACAGGCTCCACCTGGATCTCAACCCGACCGACACAGATCAAGAAGCCGAGGTACGTCGGGTGCTCGACCTCGGCGCCCGTCCCGCCGACGTCGGTCAGACCGGCGAGGAAAGCTGGGTCACGCTCGCCGACCCCGAGGGCAACGAGTTCTGCATCCTCGCGAGCCGACACCCCTGATTCGCATGCTGATCCGAAACGTAGCTGTGCTGGTGGTCCCCGAGCAGGGCGAGTGCCGAGTCGACGAGGCACAAGACATCCACATCCAGGACGACCGCATCACCGCAATCACCCCGACAACCACAAGCAGTCCGACAGACGAGGAGGTGATTGACGGCACAGGGCTGGTTGCGGTCCCGGGATTGGTCAACTCCCATACGCACAGCCCGATGGTCATGATGCGCGGTGCGGCGGAGGATCTCTCGATCGAGGATTGGTTCAACCAACGGATCTGGCCGATGGAGGTGAACCTGACCCCGGAGCGCGTGCGGGTAGGTGCACGACTCGCGTGCGCGGAGATGCTGCTCGCCGGCGTCACCACGTTCGTCGACCACTACTTCCACGCCGACCAGATCGCCGCCGCCGCGATCGAGTCCGGCATCCGCGCCGACCTGGCGCCGACGTACTTCTCTTCCGCAGGCGCGGACGGAATCAACGCAGCGGTCGACACGACCCGCGAGCTCAGCCGGCTCCATCCGCGCATCACCGCGAGCCTCGGCCCACACGCGACGTACACCGTCACCGACGACGACCTGAAACGTACGGCGGACATCGCGCGTGCAGAGGGTTTCCGCATCCACCTGCACGCCGCGGAGACCGACGACCAAACGCAAGCGTCCCTCGACAACCACGGCGTCACGCCGGTCCAGGTGCTCGAAAGGACGGGCGTGCTGGACGCCGGTGCCCTGATCGCCCACGGCTGCGGCATCCGCCCCGGCGACCTCCCGATCCTCGAGCGGTACGCCGACCGCACCGCCGTCGCGTCCTGCCCGAAGGTCTACCTCAAGCTCGCGATGGGCGAGGTCACCCCGATCAAGGGCCTCCGATCAGCCGGCGTACCAGTTGGCGTCGGCACCGACGGAGCCGCCGTACACAACACCCTCGACGTCTGGGAAGCGATCCGCATGGTCGCCCTCACCCAGAAACAACGCGAGCACGACGCCGAATGGATGACCCTGTCCGACACCCTCCGCCTCGCCACCCGCGGCAGCGCCGCAGCACCCGGCCTCACCGACCAGATCGGCGTTGTCGAGCCAGGCCGCCAAGCAGACATCGCCCTGGTCGACCTGAGCGCACCCCACAACCAACCCGTCCACGACCCACGAGCCGCCCTCGTGTACTCCGTCCGAGCCTCCGACGTCGTCACCGTTCTCGTCGCAGGCAAGGTCGTGGTCCGCGACCGGCAACTCACCACGATGGATCTCGCAGAAGTCCTCGCCGACGCGAAGTCGTTGGCTCACACACTCGTGGACCTCTCGAAGGGCGGCGCGATCCAGCACTACGCGCCCTGAAACACGCATGCCCCGGCCGCAGCGACCGGGGCATGGCGCGACGAGACGTTCAGCTGATCGTGACGATCTTGTTCGCGGAGAACGCCTGCGCATGATCGGCGTCGCCCGGGAACCAGATCCGGTACGCGATCTGGCCCCGAACCGCGGGCCGGATGCCGAACGCGTACTTGCCCGACGAGATCAGCTTCACCGACGCGATCGACTTCCACACCTTGTTCCCGTACTGCTGCAGGTACACCGACTGGCCCGCATGCGCCGGAGCGACGTACCCGCTGACCGCCGTGGTGTTCCCGAGCTTGATCGACGTCGGCGTCATCGTGGCCGAGATCGTCGGCGCCACCTGGACAGTGATGTCCGGCGTCCGCGTCCCCATCAGATCGGCGTTGCCCGGGAACGTCATCATGAACACCGACGACACCAGCGGCTTGTACGCGAAGCTGACGGCTCCCGTCGACGAGGTCTTCAGCGCCGCGAGCAGCGTGAACTTCGACGAGTTCTTCGGCCGCACGTACAAGTTGGTCGGCAACCCGGCGTACGCCTTGTTGTCGATCCGGAGCGTGCTTCCGCGCAGCGTGATCGTCCCGCCGTAGTTGATCAGCGTCGACGTCGCCGAGATCCCGGTCTTCATACCGAGCAACTGCGTCGTCGCCATCGGGCTGACCTTGCCGCCACGATCCTTGACCCAGGCGGCGTACGTGTACGTCACGCCCTGCGCCAGCCCGGTGTTCTTCACCGCGGAACCCGTGCCTGCGTAAACCAGCGTCCCCGTGGTCAGCGTAGGCGGCTTGCTGAGAGGGTTCCGTCGGACGATCACCTGGTCGAGGTCGCCGGTCGGGGGGACCTTCCAGGCCAGGTTCGCGGTCAGATAGGCGCCCGCAGCATCGAACGACCCGACCGCGGCCGGCACCTGGTCCACCGTCCAGAACACGCTGGTGAACGGCGCGATCGTCCCGCCGTCGCCTTGTACGCCGCTGACCACGATCCGGTACGGCGTGTTGTCGAGCAACGGCACCGTCGGCGTGATCGTCGCCACGTTGCTCGCGGCATCGAACGTGACTGCCGCACCGACCGTCGTACCCGTCCTGCCGTTCACGAGCCGAACCGTCGTCGAGTTGATGCTGGCGGCAACGACCGTCCGCGCGAACGTCACTGTCGGCGTCGCCGCGAGCGCTGCATCCGCGGAGAGGTCGTCCGGCTTCACGTCCCGCACCGGGTACGCCGTCCCGCTCGGCGCCGAGCCGGTGCCTTCCTGCGAGACTGTCATCGTGTACTTGCGCGTGTCCCGCGAGCCGTTGTCGTTGCGCACAGCAATGAACGTGGTGCCCGCCGCCGCGCTGACATTCGTTGACGCGGTCAGTGTGGTGGCCTGAGGACATCCCGTCGCAGGGTCGGTCGGCGTCGACGGATACGAGTTCACCGCACTACCCACCGGGAGCAGGTTGCTGTTGTAGACGGTGATCCGCGGTCCGAAGTTCACCGAGTAGCCGCAACTGAACACCGGCCCGGTCACCGACACCTTGAGGTTGCGGTCCGTGTCCGACGTGACCTGGTACCAGTCGACCTCACCCTCGACACTGATCGGCGCACTGACCGTGGCCGGGACTGCTACCTTCGTGGCCCGCACAGGCTGGTCGTTTCCGTCCTCAGGGTTGACCGGGAAGTCCGAGGTGAAACGCCCGCCGAGGGCGGCGTACGCGTCGACGATCCCGTGTCCGTAGTACGGATCGATGCCGCGCGGACCCGCATCGCGGGCCAGGACCTCGAGCCGCTGTGCGACCTGCGCCGGCGTGAACGTCGGCCACTTGTTCTTCACCAGCGCCGCGATGCCGGTCACGATCGGCGCCGAGCAGGAGGTACCGGTGCAGTACCAGTACGGCGCGTACTGCGGGGGAGTCAGGTCCCGCGGGCCGGTGCTGAGAATGTTCCATCCCGGTGCGGCGACGTCGACCCAGTCGCCGTACGAACTGAAGTCGGTCAGTACACCGCCGGCGTTGGTTGCAGCCACCGCAATCACCTCGGGGTACGCCGCCGGGTACTGCAGCTCATCGGTCCCGCTGTTGCCGGCAGCAACCACAATGGTGACGCCCTTGGCCACGGCGCGCTTGACGGCGTCGTGCAGCACGGGGTTGTCGCCCGGTCCGCCGAGCGACATGTTGATCACCTTGGCACCGTGCGCCGCTGCCCAGTCGATGCCCTCGGCAATGTCGACGTCGTACCCGCCGCCGTTGGAGTCCAGGACCTTGACCGGCATCGCCTTCACGTTCCAGCCGACTCCGGCAACGCCGACACCGTTGTTGGCGGCCGCTGCGATGATGCCGAGCGTCATAGTGCCGTGGCCGTTGTCGTCGATCGGGCCGCGGTTCGGCGAGGTGGCGTTGTAGCCGGTGACCAAGTGGCCGACGAGATCCGGATGGCCGGCATCGACGCCGGTGTCGAGGACGGCGACGATCTGGCTGCCAGTTGTCTTCGAGAGATCCCAGGCCTGCGGCACCCGGGCAGTGCCCAGGTAGGTCTTCTGGTCGGTGTTGTAGTACTCGTCGTTCGGGACCGCTGAGATGTAGCGCTTGTAGTTCAGCGAGGCCAGCTCGACGTTCGGGTCGGCCTTCATCTTCTTCAGCAGATCGGGCGCGGACAGTTCGCCCTTCACCTTCACGACGTTCGACGCGACCGAGTCCTCGGTGCTGCCGCCGGCCTTCGAGACGGCGGCCCGGCGGGCCGCGGTCGTTGCCTTGGGCTTGAATTTCACCATCACCGCGTTCGGCTCGAACTCGGCCTTCGCCGACGGGTGGGCGGTGAACGGCGGACTGTACGGCTTCGGCTGCGCGGCCGAACCGGACGAGCCGGTCAGAACGATCAGCGAACCGGCGACCAGGGCAGCAGGCACCCCGAGGCGCAGCAGATGAGCAGGGCGGAAACTCACAGGACCCCCCAGCAGGTCAAAGTGATAGACCTGCGGAGTATTTCAGAGCCCGGAACTCCAGTGCAGACCGGAATCGATGTCCAAAGCTGCAATCCGGCAACGACGTTCCACTCGAGCGCCGACCACGCGGCGCAGGAGCAACGGAGGGTGATCCGTGAAGTACATGCTGTTGATCCGGCCCGACAACGACTATCCCGACGGCGTACCCGACGAAACGATCCGGAAGACCGAGGCCTGGGTCGCCGCGGTGAAGGCCCGCGGCGTCCATCTGACCGGCGGCGCACTCTATCCGCCGGCGCAGTCGACCGGCGTACGGCGGCGGGGCGCGAAGGTCGTCACGACCGACGGCCCGTTCGCCGAGTCGAAGGAGCAGATGGGCGGCTTCGACCTGATCGAGTGCGACACCCTCGCCGAGGCGATCGAGATCGCCGCCGGTCATCCGGCCGCCGAGGCTGGGATGGTCGAGATTCGTCCGATCGTCGAAGAGTTGGCCTCGCTGGGACAACAGGCTGTCGCCGACCGCACACCCTAGGCTCAGGCCATGACTGTGGACCTGGGCTCCTGGCGGAGGGCGCCGTTCACCGGCGGCGGCCTGACCTACGACTGCTTCGAGAAGGGCCAGGGACCGGGCGTCGTACTGATCCCCGAGATCCCGGGTCTGAGTCCCGAGGTGGCCGAGTTCGGCGAGCATCTCGTCGCCGCGGGCTTCACGGTCGTCATCCCGTCGCCCTTCGGTACGCCGGGACGCCCCATCACGACCGGCTACACGCTGGGAGTCGTTGCGCGGCTCTGCGTTTCGAAGGAGTTCCGCAGCTTCGCGGTGAACGCCGAGCGGCCGATCACGAAGTACCTGCGTGCCGTCGCGAAGGACCTGGCCGCGCGGACGCCGGGCCGCGGCGTCGGCGTGATCGGCATGTGTTTCACCGGGGGATTCGCGCTCGCTGCCGCCGTGGAGGACGACGTCAACGCGTCGGTGCTCAGTCAGCCGGCCGTGCCGTTCCCGGTGAGCGCGAGGATGCGTCGCGATCCGGGGCTGTCGCAGGAGGAGCTCGAGGTCGTGAAGGAGCGCACGCGGACCGACGGGTTGTGTGTGCTGGGCCTGCGGTTCAGCGGCGACCGCGCGGTGCCGCCCGAGCGGTTCAATACGCTCCGTGCCCACCTCGGCGATGCGTTCGAGGTGATCGAGCTCGATTCGTCGCCGGGCAACCCCGACGGGTTCGGCAAAGGCGCGCACGCGGTGCTCACCGCCGAGGTTCGCGACAATCCGCCGAACTCGGCCTTCGCTGCTCGGGCCCGGACAGTCGAATTCCTCAAAGAACACCTCACAGCGACCGCTTGACGACATTCCGTGCGGAAATGTCAAAACCACGTTGAGTAACTCGTCCGGTGTGATTCGGTTGCGTTCACGCGGGGGAATCTACTCATGCCTGGGGGTTGGTCGTTGCGGTCTGCAAGTACGGGGGCGCGGTGGGTGACGCCGTTGTGTTTCCTCTGGTCGTGGGTACCTGAGACATGGCACGATCGGCCACCGAGGGCACAACAGGGGACGCATCGCATATGGCGGGTGCCAGGCACTGGACGAGTGAGGCTGTATGAACGGGCGGACAGCGCAAGAGAGCCGGATCCCGGTGAATGGGTCGGCCAACGGTACGAACGGTCACGGTCCGCAATCAACCACACACCTTCAACCACCGGCCGCGGACCAGTCCGAAGGTTCGGTGGGCGACAATCCTCAGCCGAAGCAGTCGAGCTGGCAGCCGGGGGAGCAGGTCGCAGAGATCCGCACCGACCAGCCGCCGCGCTCGGAATGGCTGTCCGAGGTACGTGATCGGCCAAGGGTGCAGAACGGTACGACGCTGCGCCAGTTCAACACCCCGGTCCGGGTCGACGAGATCGCGGTTGCCGCGATGACGCTGGCCGAGGACCTACAGGCGGCGACGCAGAGCATGCCCGATTCCACCGAGTTGCGGCGGTTCCGGCAGGAGCTCGACCAGGCTGCCACCACGTTCCGCGAGATGGCGTCGAAGCTCGAGGCCACCGCCGGCAAGCTCGTCCGGCTGGCGGCGAACGAGGGCCAGGTCTGCGGCGTCGGCTGGGGTGTCTGCCCCGAGCACGGCCTGACGCTGATGAACATCGGCGACACCGCGACCTGCCACGTCCTCGGCTGCGGCCGGCAGAACGAGGGCGAGGTCGAGCGCTGCGAGCACCCGGTCGCCTACAAGGTCGTAGACGCCGCCGGCCCGGCCCTGCTCACCTGCTCCGGCCACGCCATCGCCTGCCGGATGTACTTCGACAACCCCGTCATCACCGCCACCGCCGACAGCATGGAGCTGTTCTAGATCCGAGGCGCTGTCGGTCGTACCGAGGTCAGCGGCGCCTGCCCTTTGAACATCCGGCCTCCGTCGTTCGTCAGGCGGAGGTAGTAGTCCGACGAGCACGCCGTACCGTCCTCGTCGAGCGCGCGGATGTTGGAGCCGGCCGGCACCCAAGCGGCGCTCTCCGCGGTCTTCGCGATCTGGTTGCCTTCGTTGAACTCGTCGAACATCGAGATGTACATGCCTTGTGCGCCGACGCGCGTCAGGTTGTAGAACTGCCGCCACATCAGATCGCCGTGGAGCCGGTGCCCCGACTGTAGATCGCCGGGGATGACGCACGGCTGGTAATCGATCCCGTTCGCGATGCAGTCGGCCTGGTCCTGCTGATTCACGTTGTTGTAGTAGTGATCCGCGCCCGCGAGGTCGCTGATCCGGCCGACCATCCACGGCGAGATCATGTTGAACGCGTGGTACACGTCCAGGTATCCGGGGCGCGAGTCCTCGTTGCCTGGGAGCCAGTGCGTCGGCACGCCGCCGATCACGTAGCAGCCCTGGCCCTTGAACCAGTTCACGACGTCGAGGCACACCGACGCCGGAAAGTCCTTGTTCGCCTCGTCGAACCCGAAGCCCCAGATGCACACCACGGGCTTCCCGTTCTGCCGCGCATACGCCGGTGACGACGTGTACGCGCTCATTTTCGCGGTCCAGTCGGCCTTCATCTCCGACTGCATGTTCGTCCAGCCGGTCGCGTCGTACATGACGTAGAACTTCCGCCCGTACTGTTCCGCGGCCTGGCGCACCTTCGCGGCCATCGCGTCGCGGGTCGGGCCTTCGCCGCCGGTCGGGTTGAACCGCTGCAGCGCGGCCGTGTCGCAGCCGTTCTGCTGCATCCACTGGAAGTGCGTGTTCACGGTCTGCTGGTCGTACGACGAGAACAGCTTCGCGGGCTGCCCGTTGCCGAGGTTCGCGTACGCCGTCTGGTACGTCGAGCTGAAGTCGCGGACGTCCGGCCAGCTCACGATCGCGGTGTTCGTCGGCGAGGGCGGTTGACCCCAATTGCTGCTCCAGTGCCACCACCCGTTGATCGGGGCGCCGTCGCCGGGGCAGGCGAACCAGCCCTGATAGCCGACGGTGATCTTGCCGACCACGTCTCCGGGCGGACTCGCGGCGAACGTGAGCTGAGATCGGCCGGTCAAGGCAGCTGCCGCGGTGGTGGCGAGCAGGGTACGGCGGGTGAGTTTCATGAGTGGCTCCTGGTGGGGGCGGACAGGAGGTGCGCCGCGAGCGTACAAATCTGAACAGAGCCCTGCAAGAACTTCACGGTTACGGAACTCTTGACGTCTGGTCGGCCTGAACTTAGTTTGTTGGATCAACAGACAAAGTCGGGCGAGGGGCAGGCAGATGACGTTGACCGATGGCCGGCGCCCGGGTAGTCGGGGTGTTGCTGCGGATCACGTCTCGCTTCGGCGGAACAACCTGTCCGTGGTACTGCGGCACGTCCGCGACCTCGGCCCGCGGTCGCGGGCGCGGATCGCCGATGAGACCGGGCTGAACAAGGCGACCGTCAGCAGCCTCGTTGCCGAGCTCGTGGAGCGCGGGCTGCTGCGTGAAGGATCCGCGGACTCCTCCCGCGCCCTCGGTCGTCCCGGACTGCTTGTCGAGCTCGACGGCTCCGGCGTCTGCGGTGTGGGCGCCGAGATCAACGTCGACTACCTGGCAGTCGCCGCCCTCGATCTGGCCGGCAATGTAGTGCACGACAAGCGCGTGCCGGTCGACGTCGCGCACCTCGATCCCGGTACGACGCTCGACCGCTTCGCGGACCTGGTGCAGGAAGCGGTCGCGGCCGTGGAGGTCCGTGGCGGGCAGTTGGCCGGGGTCACCCTGGCCGTGCCGGGCCTGGTCCAGGGCGAGACCGGAGAGTTGAAGCTCGCGCCGAACCTGGGATGGGGCGAGCTGTCGGTCGCCCAGGAGATGCGGTCGCGGCTGGGCCAGCCGACGTACCCGTTGCACGTCGACAACGAGGCGAACCTCGCGGCACTGGCGGCGTACGCCGATCTGCGCCGGACCGAGGACGAGCCGGTGCACGACCTGGTGCTGCTGACCGGCGCGGTCGGTGTCGGCGGTGGCGTGGTGGCCGGCGGGCAGCTCTTACGCGGCGGGCACGGGTACAGCGGCGAGGTCGGGCACATGCCCGTCGCACCGCCCGGGCGGACCTGCGGCTGTGGCCGGACCGGCTGCTGGGAGACCGTCGTCGGGCTGACCGCACTGTTGCACAAGGCAACAGACAGGGACGACCCAGTACGGGATCCGTCGCTGGACGTGGAGCAACGGCTGGCCGGGATCACCCGGCGGGCCGAAGCGGGGGAGGCGCGGACGTTGTCCGCCCTGAAGGACGTCGGCACCTGGCTGGGGATTGGGGGAGCGATCCTGGTGAACATCCTGAACCCGGACGTGCTCGTGCTCGGCGGATACTTCGCCGTGCTCGGGCCATGGCTCAAAGAACCACTGGAGAAGGCGATCCGCGAGCGCGTGATCGCACCGGACGGCGGCGGCTGCCGGGTGGTCCGGTCCGAACTCGGTTTCGCCGCGGCCGTCCGCGGCGGCGCACAGATATCCCTCGACCAGGTCTTCGTCGAGCCGACCAGGATCGGGGTCGCACCATGACAGCACTGATGCCGCGACTCCGTCGCGGCGGGTCATGGGGCTGTTGCTCCCGGTCTTCCCTCGTCGCTCCGCTCCTCAGTCCAGACCGGGAGGCCCCATGACCGGTCTGCTGACGATGACCGGGATCGTCAAGGAGTTTCCCGGCGTACGGGCGCTCGACGGGGTCGATCTCGACGTTCGTGCCGGGGAGGTGCACTGCCTGCTCGGGCAGAACGGCGCCGGCAAGTCCACGTTGATCCGGGTGCTGACCGGTGCGCACCAGCCGGATGCGGGCACGATCCACCTGAACGGCGAGCCGGTCCAGCTGAACAGTCCGACCGCGGCGATCCAGCGCGGGATCGCCGCGATCTACCAGGAACTCGACCTGGTGCCTGAGCTGACCGTTGCCGAGAACATCTTTCTCGGCCACGAGCCTGCCCGCTTCGGCTTCAGCCGCAGGCACGAGGCGACCGTCCGGGCCCGCGAGATCCTGCAAGGTCTCGGGCACGCCGAGATCCCCACCCACCGCGCCGTCGGTTCACTGCCGGCCGCCGGTCAGCAGGTCGTGAGCATGGCCAGGGCGCTGTCTCGTGACGCCCGCCTGATCGTGATGGACGAACCGTCCGCGGTCCTCGATCCCGAAGAGGTGTCGAACCTGTTCCGGGTGATCCGCGGCCTGACCGAACGCGGCGTCGCGGTCGTCTACATCTCGCACCGGCTCGAGGAGATCCGCCGGATCGGCGACCGGGTCACGGTCCTGAAGGACGGCGCGACGGTCGCCACCGGACTCGACGCCCGCGAGACCCCGACGAAGGAACTCATCCGGCTGATGACCGGACGCTCGATCGAGTACGTCTTCCCGCCGCGCAACGAGGTCCCGAGCACGGCGCCGGTCGTGCTCGAGGTCGACGAGCTGACCAGGCCGGGCGAGTTCGCCGGGATCAGTTTCACGGTCCGCGCCGGCGAGATCCTCGGGCTGGCGGGCCTCGTCGGCTCCGGACGTTCCGAAGTACTCGAGACCGTGTACGGCGCGCGACGCGCGGCGAGCGGATCCGTCCGCGTCGACGGCGCCGCGCTACGGCCAGGACGGGTGCAGGCGGCGGTCAAGGCCGGGGTCGGTCTCGCTCCGGAGGAACGCAAGAGCCAGGCGCTGCTGCTGGATCAGGCCGTGTACAAGAACATCACTGTGTCGACGCTGCAGCGGTTCGCCAGCGGGGGATTCCTGAACAACCGCGCCGAGCGGGAGGCAGCGGCCGGCCTGGCCAGGTCGCTGGACCTGCGGCCGGCCGGGGTCGACCATCCGGTCCGCAACCTGTCCGGGGGCAACCAGCAGAAGGTCGTGCTGGCGCGCTGGTTGCTGCGGGACTGCCGGGTGCTGCTGCTCGACGAGCCGACACGCGGCGTCGACGTCGGCGCGCGCTCGGAGATCTACGCGCTGATCCGCGCGCTCGCGGCCAACGGAGTCGCGATCGTGCTGGTCTCCAGCGAGGTTGAGGAAGTGCTCGGTCTGTCCGACCGGGTCGTCGTACTGCGGGAGGGGCGTGCCGTCCACACGGGACCCGCGCAAGCCATCGACGAACACCAGGTCCTCGACCTGGTGATGGAGGGGAGTGCGGTGTGATGAGTGAGGACATCACGAGACCTGACACAACGCCGGAAACCCGGCCGGACACGACGGCGTCGACCCAGGCGACCGTGACTCCGCCGGCCGCGCAACGATCGGCGAACCTGCTCACGTCCGGCATCGGACGCAACCTCGGCCTGGTGGTCGCGCTGGTCGTGCTCTGCATCGTCGGCGTGATCACCGCCGGCGACACGTTCGCCACCGGCGCCAACGTACTGACGATCCTGCGGCTCGCCGCCGTCATCGGTGTCGTCAGCGTCGGCATGACGTTCGTCATCACTGGTGGCGGGATCGACCTGAGCGTCGGCGCGATGGTCGCACTGGCCTCGGTGTGGGCGACCACGCTGGCGACCCAGCAGCTGGCTGCCGACTACCACTGGATCCTGATGGTCAGCACGGCGCTCGCAGTCGGCGCCGCCTGCGGCCTGGTCAACGGCCTGTTGGTTGCCTATGGCAAGATCGTGCCGTTCATCGCGACGCTGGCGATGCTCGCGGCGGCGCGCGGTCTGGCCGAGATCATCTCGGACCGGAAGACCCAGATCATCACGGTCAACTCGTTCGTCGACTTCTTCGGCGGCTCGCTGCTCGGCGTACCGGTACTGGTCTGGATCTTCCTGCTGGTCGCCGCGGCCGGCTGGGTGGTGCTGAACCGGACCACGTTCGGCCGCCGTACCTTCGCCGTCGGCGGCAACGCCGAGGCCGCCCGGCTGGCGGGGATCAAGGTCCAGCGTCACACCGTGGCGCTGTACGTCGTGGCCGGCCTCTGCTGCGGGATCGCCGCGGTGATGCTGATGGCGCGGACGACGACGGGGAGCTCCACCCACGGACAGCTGTACGAGCTGGACGCGATCGCGGCGGTGGTCATCGGCGGCACGCTGCTGTCCGGCGGCCGCGGCACGATCGTCGGCACCGTCATCGGCGTACTGATCTTCACGACGTTGAACAACGTCTTCACGCTCAACAACCTGAGCATCTCCGCCCAGTCTGTGGCCAAGGGCGCGATCATCGTGGTCGCCGTCCTGCTGCAGCAACGTCTGGCCGCCCGCACGACGAGTTCATAGGAGGACAACGATGTCCAAACGTTCCGCGCGAAGTCTGGTGGTCGCAGGTCTGGCTGCGGTCGCCCTGACGGCCTGTACCAGCAACACCCCGAAGGCCGAAGACACTGCCGACAAGGCGCCGGCCAACCAGGCCGCGGTCAAGAACGACGAGCCCGGCAAGAAGGTCAAGATCGGCTTCTCCGCACCGGCCGCCGACCACGGCTGGATGGGCGCCATCACCAAGGCGACCCAGGCCGAGGCCAAGAAGTACTCCGACGTCGAGCTGGTCGTCGCCGAGGGCACGAACGACGTGAACCTGCAGATCAGCCAGGTCGAGACGTTCATCAACCAGAAGGTCGACGCCATCGTCCTGCTTCCGTTCGACGGCGCCGCGCTCACCCCGGTCGCGACGAAGGCGATGGAGGCCGGCATCACGGTGATCAACGTCGACCGCGAGTTCGACAGCTCGTTCGCGGCCCGGACGACGGTGCTCGGCGACAACCACGGGATGGGCGTGTCGGCGGGCACGTACATCTGCGATCAGCTGAAGGGCAAGAAGGACGCGGTGGTCGCCGAGATCGCCGGCATCGACTCGCTGCCGTTGACTCAGGACCGCAGCCGGGGGTTCAAGGAAGCGCTCGCCGACTGCGGCCTGAAGGTGAGCAACCGGGTGGCCGCGGAGTTCACCGTGGAGTCCGGCGAGAAGGCCGCCGCCAACCTGCTGCAGGCGGCGCCGAAGATCGACGCGATCTGGAACCACGACGACGACCAGGGCGTCGGCGTGATGGCCGCGATCAAGAACTCCGGCCGCAAGGAGTTCTTCGTCGTCGGCGGGGCCGGTTCGGCGAACGTGATGCGGGACATCAAGTCCGGCAACTCGTTGCTGAAGGCCACCGTCATCTACCCGTCCACGCAGGGTGCCGACGGCATCCGGCTGGCCCGCCTGCTGGTGCAGAAGAAGGCTCTCGGCGACCTGGTGGAGGTCGAGGTGCCGCGCACCGTCCGGCTGTACGCGCCGGTGGTCACCAAGGACAACGTGGACCAGTACCTGCCCACCGCATTCGAGAGCTAAGAGGAGAGCAATGACGAACCTGGGCATCGGCCTGATCGGCTACGCGTTCATGGGTGCCGCCCATTCGCAGGCCTGGCGGAGCGCGCCGCGCTTCTTCGACCTGCCGTTGGACCCGGCGATGAACGTGCTCTGCGGTCGCAACGCCGAGGCTGTCCAAGCGGCCGCGACGAAGCTCGGCTGGAAGGAGACCGAGACCGACTGGCGCAAGCTGCTCGGCCGCGACGACGTCCAGCTGGTCGACGTGTGTACGCCGGGCGACAGCCACGCCGAGATCGCGATCGCAGCCCTGGAGGCCGGCAAGCACGTCCTCTGCGAGAAACCGCTGGCCAACACCGTCGAGGAGGCCGAGGCGATGACCGCGGCGGCCGAGGCGGCCAGGGCCAAGGGGATCAGGTCGATGGTCGGGTTCACCTACCGCCGCGTGCCGGCGATCGCGCTGGCCCGCCAGCTCGTTGCCGAGGGCAAGATCGGGACGATCCGGCACGTGCGCGCGCAGTACCTGCAGGACTGGATCTCCGACCCGGAGGCGCCGCTGTCGTGGCGGCTGGACAAGTCGAAGGCCGGTTCGGGTGCGCTCGGTGACATCGGCGCGCACATCATCGACATGACGCAGTACATCACCGGTGACACCATCGGCGAGGTCAGCGCGCGGCTGGAGACGTTCGTGAAGGAGCGTCCGGTCGCGGCCGAGCACTCAGGTCTGGCCGGTACGGCGGGTACCGAGCGCGGACCGGTCACTGTCGACGACGCGGCCGTGTTCCTGGCGACGTTCCGCTCCGGGGCGCTGGGCGTCTTCGAGGCGACCCGCTTCGCGACCGGCCGGAAGAACGCGATCCGGATCGAGATCAACGGAAGCCTCGGCAGCCTGGCGTTCGACTTCGAGGACATGAACCTTCTGCACTACTACGACGCAACCGATGACTCGAGGATCGCCGGCTTCCGGCGCATCCTCGCGACCGAACCCGACCACCCGTACGTCGCCGCGTGGTGGCCGCCGGGCCACCTGCTCGGCTACGAGCACGGCTTCACCCACCAGGTCGTCGACCTCGTCACCGCGATTGCCGAAGGCACCGATCCGGCGCCGTCGTTCGCGGACGGACTCCAGGTCCAGCGTGTGCTGGCCGCGGTCGAGACCAGCTCTACAACCCGTCAATGGCAGGAGATTGCAGCATGAACAGCTTTACCCCGACCAAGGACGACAAGTTCTCCTTCGGCCTGTGGACCGTCGGATGGCAGGGCGTCGACGTCTTCGGTACGGCGGTCCGCCCGGCGATGGACCCGGTCCACGCCGTCGAGAAGCTCGCGGAGCTCGGCGCCGCGGCCGTCACGTTCCACGACGACGACGTCGTACCCGATGACAACACTCGCGGGCAGGTGCTCGAGCGCTTCACGAAGGCCCTCGCCGAGACCGGCATGGGCGTCGAGATGATGACCACGAACCTGTTCAGCCACCCCGTCTTCAAGGACGGCGGCCTGACCGCCAACGACCGCCAGGTACGCCGGTACGCGTTGGCGAAGGTGCTGCGCAACGTCGATCTCGCCGCCGAGCTTGGCGCGACGACGTACGTGCTGTGGGGCGGTCGTGAAGGTGCCGAGTCCGGCGGTTCGAAGGACGTGCGGGCCGCGCTGGATCGATACAAGGAGTCGATGGACCTGCTCTGCGCGTACGTTCGCGAGCAGGGGTACAACATCCGGTTCGCGATCGAGCCGAAGCCGAACGAGCCGCGCGGTGACATCCTGCTGCCGTCGATCGGCCATGCGATTGCCTTCATCAACGACCTCGCCGACCCGGAGCTGGTCGGGATCAACCCCGAGGTCGGGCACGAGCAGATGGCGTCGCTGAACTACGCGCACGGCATCGCGCAGGCGTTGTGGCACGGGAAGCTGTACCACATCGACCTCAACGGGCAGCACGGTCCGCGGTTCGACCAGGACCTGCGGTTCGGCGCCGGCAACCTGCGCGAGGCGTTCTGGACGGTCGACGTACTGCAGGGGGCGGGACGCTACCCGGCCTACGACGGGCACATCCACTTCGACTACAAGCCGCCGCGGACCGAGGACGAGGACGGCGTGTGGGAGACCGCGCGCGGTTGCATGCGGAACTACCTGATCCTTCGCGAGAAGGTGAACGCGTTCCGGGCGGACCCGGAGGTCGTCGAGGCGCTCGAAGCCGCGCGGGTCGGGGAGCTGAACGAGCCGACGCTCGCCGACGGCGAGTCGCTGGCCGACCTCCGCGGCGCGTCGTACGACCCGGACGCGCTGGGCAACCGCGGCCTCGGGTTCGAACGTCTGGACCAGTTGGCCATGGAACACCTCCTCGGCGTCCGGTAAGGAGCAGACGACATGGCTCGACCGATCACGTTGTTCACCGGGCAGTGGGCCGACCTCCCGTTCGAGGAGGTCGCCCGGCTGGCCGCGTCGTGGGGCTACGAAGGACTTGAGATCGCCTGCTGGGGCGACCATCTCGACGTACGGCGTGCCGCCGAGGATGCGGCGTACGTGCAGGATCGTCTCGACATCCTCGAGAAGCACAACCTCAAGGTCTGGACGATCTCCAACCACCTGCTCGGGCAGGCGGTCTGCGACGATCCGATCGACCAGCGGCACCAGGCGATCCTGCCCGGGCACATCTGGGGCGACGGTGATCCGGAAGGTGTCCGGCAGCGCGCGGCTGAGGAGATGAAGACCACCGCTCGGGCCGCGCGTGCGCTCGGCGTCGATGTCGTGGTCGGGTTCACCGGGTCGTCGATCTGGAAGACGGTCGCGATGTTCCCGCCGGTGCCGCCGGCGATGCTCGAGGCCGGGTACCAGGACTTCGCGGACCGGTGGAACCCGATCCTCGACGTGTTCGACGAGGTGGGCGTGAAGTTCGCGCACGAGGTGCACCCGTCGGAGATCGCGTACGACTACTGGTCGACGACCGCCACGCTCGAGGCGATCGGGCACCGGCCGGCGTTCGGGCTGAACTGGGATCCGTCGCACTTTGTCTGGCAGGACCTCGACCCGGTCGGGTTCCTGTGGGACTTCAAGGACCGGATCTACCACGTCGACTGCAAGGACGCGAAGCGTCAGGTCGGCAACGGCCGCAACGGGCGGATGGGTTCACATCTCGCCTGGGGCGATCCGCGGCGCGGTTGGGACTTCGTCTCGACCGGTCACGGGGACGTCCCGTGGGAGGCGTGCTTCCGGATGCTCAACACGATCGGGTACGACGGCCCGATCTCGGTCGAATGGGAAGACGCCGGCATGGACCGCCTGGTCGGCGCTGCCGAAGCCGTCCAGTTCGTCCGCTCGCTCGCCTTCGACGCCCCGACGGCATCCTTCGACGCGGCATTCTCGTCGTAGCGCCGTAGATCCGGGACCTCCAGCGGTTACGCTCGGCCTATGAGTGCTGGAAAGTACGCCGCGCAGATCGTGGAGGTCCCGGACCACGGCATCAAGTTGGAGCCGGTCGAGGGCACGACCGTCCCGGACGGGCCCAACGAGGTGAACCTGCTCGGGATGTCGATCGCGTTGGCGCTCGGCGCGGCGGGGTATCACCACCACGCCGAGCAGCGCGACCCCGAGCTGCAGACGCTGGACGCGTTGCTTGCCGGCGATGCGGTGATGCCCTGGAAGCCGGCCGCGGCAGGGAGTACGGCGTACATCGTGTGTGAGCTGAACGACGGGCGGCCAACCTGCGAGGTCCGTCCCACAGCTGACTAGGTGATGTGGCCGGCGGCTCCGGCGCTGCAGCAACCGCTGATCCTGCGGCAGCGCTGGCTCGATCTGACCTTCCTGCACTGGGCTGTCGAGCCGGCTGCGGTCGCGCACTTCTTCCCGCCGGGCACGCGTCCGGACACGTTCGAGGGACGCACGTACGTCGGTCTCGTGCCGTTCCGCATGGTCGACACCGGGCTGCCGCACGGTCCGGGCGTGCCGTACTTCGGCTCGTTCCTGGAAACGAACATCCGGCTCTACTCGATCGACGAGACCGGTCGGCGTGGTGTCGTGTTCCTCAGCCTCGACGCGAACCGGCTGGCTGTGGTCGCGGCGGCACGGACTGTCTTCGGCCTGCCGTATCGGTGGGCTCGGATGAGTCATGCGCGCGACGGCAACCACCACACCTACACGTCGAGGTTGCGTGGGATCGAGTCAGCTGTTGGGGTCTCACTGGGGGAGCGCTTGCCTGTCGGGCCGCTCGAAGACTTCCTCACCGCGCGCTGGGGTCTGCACATCGAGCGCGCCGGCCGCACCTGGTACCTGCCCAATGAACACCCTCCGTGGATCCTGCACTCCGCGACGCTGACTTCGCTGGAGGCTGACGCCTTGCTGAAGTCCGTCGGTCTGGTGCCTCCGGGTCGGCCGCCGGATCACGTCGCGTTCAGTGCTGGGGTGCCCGCTGCGTTCGGTCTGCCATCAGGGCAGCCGTCTCCCGGACGATGAACTGCAGGTCGACCTGGGTCGCCCAGCGGTTGACCTCGGCTGCCAGTGCCTGCGAGCCGGCGGTGTCGCCTTCGTCGCGCAGCAGTACGGCGAGCAGCGTCTGCTGGGCGAGCGCACCGAGCAGATGCCCGACCTTCTGTCGCAGCTCGGTCGATCGCTCCCAGTGTTGCCTGGCCAGCACGAGATCGCCTGCGGTATGTGCGTGGTCGCCGAGATGCCTGAGCGCGAGCGACATCAGCAGCTCGTCGCCTGCCTTCTCGCCGAGCTGGAACGCCGTTGTGTAGTGCGCGAACGCTTCGTCAGGCTGGCTGTAAAGGTTGTCCGCCATCACACCCGCGTAGAAGCTGACGGCGCCTCGGCGGGCATCGTCCGGGGCGTCGGCGATCAACTGCCCGGCGCGCGCTGCGAGGTCCCCGTCGTCAGCACGTGAGCCGAACAACACGGTCGAATAGTCCTTCCGCAGCTTCAGCATCGCGAGGTCCCAGGACTGATCGCCAAGGGCTTCAGCTGCGGCGATGGCGGCGGGGGCGTGGTCTGTCTGCTGGGCGAAGTCCTGGTCGGTAGCCACCTCGGCCCGGGCCAGCGTGAGAGTCAGACGCTCGGTCGGATCGTCGGGTGAGGCGGCGTTCAGGAGGGCGGTGGCGGCGGGCCACTGGCCGGCGCGCATGAGGTGAGTGGCGGCGGTGACGACATCTGCTGCTGCAAGCTGGCTCATGCTGAAAGAGTATTTCGACGTCGAAATATTTGACAACTAACCTTCACTGGCTGAAAAGTTAGGCGGGTGAAGGACTTCGTGGATGCTCATGTCGATCTCTGGGCCGGTCAGTTGCCCGGGCTGGATCCTGAGGTCGAAGGGATCACGGTCCGCATGCAGGTCCTGACGCGGTACCTCGAGCGCCGGCGGGAGGCCGTGCTTGCGGAGTACGGGCTGCAGCTGTGGGAGTTCAAGACGCTCCACATGCTGCGACGCGGCGGTACGCCGTACCGAGAGACACCGGGTGGGTTGGCCAAGCAGCTCGGCATGTCCGCGGCAGCGCTGACCAATCGGCTGGATGCCCTGGAGCGGCGTGGGTTCATCGAGCGCGCGCACGACCGCGACGACCGGCGCAAGGTGGTCGCGACACTCACCCGGACCGGGAGCGACCTCTGGGAGCGTGCCATCGGCGACATCAGCCGGGTCGAGGAGGAGCTGATCCACCAGCTGCCGGCCGCTGACCGCACCCGGCTCGACGACCTGCTGCGGCAACTGGTTCTCGTCACCGAGAAAGATTCTTAGCGGCAGCATGTCAATCTGAGCCCGCCGGCTCCGACCTCTGGGTATTAGCGCCGAGAACCTGGAGGACCGACCGATGGAACCGCTGAACCTGATGGTCTCGCTGAGCCACTTCGCCAACGACAACCGTGACACCAAGCACGGCCTGAGCGAGCGCGCCGGCCGCCGTCGTCGTACGAACAAGAGCGCCCGTCGCCACAGCTGGTGGGTGATCCGATCGCGTGTCAGAGTCCTTTCGTGACCGATGCCTCGAAGCGCGAGCAGTTGCTCGCCGTGTACGACGACCAACTGCGCGGAACCAGCGAGACCGCGGACGTGCCGACGAGCATGGACGGCCCGGTGATCCGGGTCGAGTACCCGAGCCGCGGGTTCGTCAGCTACTGCACGCTCGACGGCCTCGAGGGCGCCGAGCTCGACGCCCTGATCGCCCGCCAGCGTGACTACTTCGCGGCGAAGGGCCAAGCGGTCGAGTGGAAGCTCCGCGGCCACGACAAGCCCGCCGACCTGCCGGATCGGCTGCGCGCCGCCGGGTTCGAGCCCGAGGAGCAGGAGACCGTGCTGGTCGCCGAGAGCGCCGACATCGCCGAGCGCCTCCGCGGCCGCGACCCGGTCGAGGGTGTCACGATCCGCCTGGTCTCCGACCGCGCCGACTTCGAGCGGATCGCCGCGATGGAGTCGACCGTCTGGAACGACGACTGGTCCTGGCTCACCGACGACCTGGTACGCCGGCACGCCGCCGGCACCGACATCTTCGTCGCCGAGGTCGACGGTCAGGTGGTTTCCGCCGCCTGGGCCGTGTACAAGAAGGGCACCGAGTTCACCGGTCTGTGGGGCGGATCAACGCTCGCCGAGTGGCGCGGCAAGGGCATCTACAAGGCGCTCGTCGCAGTACGGGCCGCTCGTGCCGTCGAGCTCGGCTACAAGTACCTCCACGTCGATGCGTCCGACGACAGCTCCCCGATCCTGCAGCGCCTCGGCTTCCTCGCGGTCACCACCACCACGCCGTACGTGCACAAGCCTGCCTAGCGGGCGGCGCGGTACATCGAGTAGTGCGTGGGGCCGCGGTGTGGCAGCTCCAGTTCGGCGGTCGTGGTGAAGCCGAAGGACTCGTAGAAGCCCACGTTTGCGGGGTCCTGGGTCTCGACGAACGCAGGGGAGTGGGCGGCGTCGGCCGCTGCGAGACCCGGCTCGATGACCGCGTGGCCCAGGCCTTGGCGTTGGCGATCGGGATCGACCGCGGCGAGCGCGAGCAGCCAGACCGGTTCGCGCGGGTGGAAGTCGCCGATCGCCTGGCCGTACTCCGCATTGAGCGCGGCGCGGGAGCCGGTGAGTTCCTCGAACGCGGCGGCATGTGGCGCAAACGCGTCGGCCGGCATGTCCGGTGGGAACCAGAGGGCGACGGCGCTTACGTCGTCGGTCACCCAGATCCGCCCGTGCGGGAGCCCGATACGTTCGACGAACAAGCGGTGGTACTGCGTGAGTCGTTCGCCGTACCCGTCCGGGTCGAGGCAGGCCCTGGACATCGGATAGTCGAACAACGCGCGGGTGAGCGTGTCGACTGCCGCGTCGACGTCCGATGCGGTTGCCTCGCGCACCTTCATGTCCGCAGTACCTCGACGATCAGGTTGGCGACGCCGCGCATACCCGCCGCGTTCGGGTGGTACGGAACGAAGCCGCCGAGGTTGGGCGGCAGCATCGTGAACCCGGTCGTCCACGGCTCGGCCGAACCGATCGCGTGATCGCGACTCGCCGCCGACGCCGCGATCAGGTCGGCACCCGTCGCCGCCGCGGCCTTCGCGAACGCGCCGGCCAGACCGTCCGCCATCATCGCGACGCTCGGCAGCTGCTCCTCGTTCAGCGGTACGTCGAGGCGTGCCCGCGTACCCGGCCCGACCAGACTGAGGTAGTCGACGAGCAGGATGCGCGCGTCCGGTGAACGCTCCTGCGCCTGCTCGACGACCTTGGTCAGCGAATCCGCGACGGTCTGGTACGACGCTTCGTCCTTGAGGTAGCTGACCCGCGCCCGGATCCGGTTCGCGACCCGGCGGCCGAGGATCGTGGCCGGCTTCGCGATCGTGTTCAGGAAGCTCCCGCGAAGGAACGTGCCGACGTACTCGAGATCGTTGCCGCCGACGGTGATCGTGACGAGCGCGGTGTCCGGAGTGAGCGCCTCGAGTTGCGGTGGCGCGTCGTCCTGCGGGGTGTCGAGCAGATGTGCGGTGGTCGCGCCGGAGTAAGAGACGTCGGTCAGGTCGAGGCCGAGCTCTGCGGCGACGAGATGCGCGTAGTTGTTGCCCGAACGGCCTGCGGGCGGGTGCACGATCGGGCTGATCCCCGGTCCGGCCGCGAACGAACTACCGAGGGCGACGTACCGGCTGCCAGATGCGATCACCGGACCACGATAGTCGAACCCTCGGCAGCAAGCCGATCGTTCTCGAGGTGCTGTACGTCCTGCCGCACGGCAAACCGCTGTCCGAAGACGCACCCAACCCGGGGTGTTCGTTCCAGTAAACGTCATACTTCGTCGGTGACTGATGACGTGTTCGGTACGGCGGGAATCCGCGAACGGGTGCTGGCCGGATGGACGGCCGCACCCGTGCGATTCCGCGAAGACGCGAACGCCGAGGAGGAGCTGGCGCTCGGCGGGTACGTCGACAGGCTGGTCATCGAACTGGCCCAGAACGCCGCCGACGCGGCCGCACGCGCCGGAGTACCGGGTCGGGTGGTGTTCGAGTTCAAGAACAACACGCTGGTCGTGGCGAACACCGGTGCGTCGTTGGATGCCGACGGCGTCGAGTCGCTCGCGACCCTGAGGGCATCAGCGAAGCGCGAAGAGCCTTCGGTGGGTCGGTTCGGGGTCGGCTTCTCGGCTGTGCTGGCGGTGACCGACGAACCGGTCGTGCTGTCGCGCACCGGCGGCGTGCGGTTCTCGAAGGCCGACACCGCGGCTGCGATCGCCGGACTCGCAGCTGACCTCGACACCGAGGTACGTCGGCGTGACGGGCAAGTGCCTGTTCTTCGCCTCCCCTTCGAAGCGGAGGGCGAACCGCCCGCGGACTACGACACAGCCGTCATCCTGCCCCTCCGCGACGAGGCGGCCGCCGCACTCGTCCGCCGCCTACTCACCGAAGCCGACGACGCGCTCCTCCTCGCCCTACCCGGCCTCCAACGCATCGAAATCGAGACCGACGACGGCCACCGAGTCCTCCAGGACGCCGAGTCCCGCTGGCACATCCACCGCGCCGGCGGGGTCTTCGGCACCGCCGAACGCGAGCAGTTGTTCGCCGATCGCCCAACAGAGGAACGCTCCCGCCCGAACTGGTCGGTCGTCTGGGCCCTGCCCCGCAAACCGACGACAGACGTGCCGGGCGTTGTTCATGCGCCTACACCCACTGACGAGCCGGTGGCGCTCGGTGTGTTGCTGTTGGCAACGTTCCCGCTCGATTCGACCCGGCGGCACGTCGCGAAGGGGCCGTTGACGGATTGGCTTGTGCAGGAAGCGGCGGCGGCGTTCGCCGAGCTCCTGGGCGAGCGATCCGGCGACGGCGACGACGTACTGCGGCTGGTGCCGACTGGGCTCGCGGCCGGGGTGCTGGACCGGATGTTGCGGGAAGAGATTCTGAGTCGTCTGCCAGCTACGCCGATGGTGAGAGCCGTCGAGGACGCCACGCTGCTACCGCCGCGGGATGCCGTGGTGGTAGAGGGTGCGGACGACGCGTTCAACGAGAAGCTGGCGCCGATCGTGCCGGGCCTGATCAGGTCGCGGCGGGAGGATCGGCTGGCGTTGGATGCCTTGCAGGTAAGGCGTTTGGAGCTGGCTGAGGTGGTGGATCAGCTTGGGGGAGACGAGCCGGCCGAGTGGTGGCGTGGGCTGTACACCTCGCTCACCAGCATGGTCACCGATGCGCTGATTCGGGAGTCGCTCGGCACGCTTCCTGTGCCGCTTGCTGACGGGCGGCTGGTGCGGGGTGCGCGCGGGTTGCTGTTGCCCGGCCCGGAGATCCCGGTCGACATTCTGGCCGCGTTCGGCGAGTACGGCGTACGTGTCGTGCATCCCAACGCCGTCGACCCAGCCCTCGAACGACTCGGCGCGATCCCCGCCACCCCGCGATCGCTTCTCGAGGACGGCGCGGTCCGCACCGCGGTCGAGCACTCCGCCGAGTCCGACGACCCCGACGCGATCGCCCACGCCGTACTCAGCCTCGTCGCCGCCGACCCAGCCCAAGCCGAAGGCCTCTGGTGGCTGAACGACCTCGTACTGCGCGACGCCGATGGCGAGCTGGTCCCCGCAAACGCCTTGGTTGTCGACGGTTCCGACGCACAAGCCATCCTCGACCCCGTCGAGGTCGCACCCATCGCCGGCGATCTACTCGACCGCTACGGCCTGCCCGCTCTCGAAGCAGTCGGCGTGCTCGCGACCCTCGGCGTCGTCTCGGCGTCCGACGTCGCGCTCGACCAACTCCCCGAAGCCGTCCAGGACCTCGACGCGATCGAGGACTGGGCGTACGACGTCGCCCCCGAAGGCTCCCGGTACGGCGCGACTGTCGGCGACCTCGAGGCGATCCGCGACCTCGACTGGATCACCGACGCCAACTGGCCGAAAGCCCTGCAAATCATGGGTTCTGAGCCCGATCTCCGTCGCGCGCTCGTCACCCAGGTCCGCGTGGTCGGCCCGGACGACCGGCCGCTCGGCGTACCGTCGTACGCCGCCTGGTGGATCCGCGAGCACGTCATCCTGGATGACGGCGAACCGCTGGCCGGACGCGCTGACCCCGACGCCGAACCAGTGCTCGCGACCTTCCTCGACGAAGCTCCCGCCTGGACCGCCGCCCTCGATCCTGAGGTCCGTACGGCGGTAGGGCTGGTCCGCGACGTCGGCGACCTCGACGCCGACGGCATCAGCCTGGTCCTGGACCGCCTGGCCGACCCGGAGCGTGACGTCGACGCGGCCTCGATCCTCCGGTTGTGGACGCGGCTCGGCACGCTCGCCCTCTTCCCTGGTGATGCCCCGGAGCAGACCCGTGTGCTCGACGCGGACGGCACGACCCGGGTGATCGACGCGGACCAGGCCGTCGTCATCGACGGCCCGATGTGGGTGCAGCGGGACGACCTCGGCGGGTTCGTGATCGGGTCCGGCGCCGCGGCCGACGGGCTGAGCGATCTCCTCGACGTACCGATGGCGCAGGAGATTGCCGAGGGCAAGATCGACGGCGAGGGTACGGCGGCCGACGTACCGCCGATCGTCCGTGAACTCGTCCCCGAGGTGCCGGCGACCTGGTGGGAGCACGAGGAGCTCACGGTCGACGGCGTCGAGGTCTCGTGGTGGGTGGACGCCGACGGCGCCCCGCACGCAGCAACGTTCGACGGCCTCGCGAAGGCCTTGGCCTGGTCCGCGGGCCGATGGGACCGGCGGCATGTGATCCGCGCGGTTCTCAACGAACCGGACCGCAGCACCGAACTTCTGGTCGACGCCGTCTACGACTGACCGGAACCGGCCGCGGGGGCGGATCAGCACGCCCTGTGACCGCCGTTGGAAGCGTTTCCGCCTCCGGGCGTCACTCAGAGCGAACCAACGTTGTCAGAGGTTGGTATATCGACTGATCTGCGGATATGACTTCATTTTTCCAACGTGGCAACGAACTCTTGCCAACGTTGTCAACGCTACTTATAGTCCGTGGCACCTCTCGGTCGGTGAACAGCTCGTCCGCGCAACGGAAACGGAGGTGACTTTCGTCATGAACGAAGCACCGCGCCCACAGTTCGAAGACGTCCAAGATGTCGTCCGCTATCAGCTGAGTCGGCGAAGCATGATCGGCGGAGGCGCTGCAGCGGCGATGACCGCCTTCCTCGCGGCCTGCTCCGGTGGTGGCTCGTACTCCGACAAGCCCGCCAACAACAACAAGCCGGTCGCGACCAAGTCGATCCAGATCGGCAAGGCCAACATCCCGGTCCCACGGGACCAGTCGGTGATCGTCGGCCAGGTCGAGTACACCGTCTTCGACAGCTTCAACGGCATGATCCCGAACGGCTCGCCCTCGGGCGCCGGCGTGGAGCTGAGCACCGAGCCGTTGTTCTTCCTCAGCTTCGCCACCGGCAAGCTCACGCCGTGGTTGGCGACGGAGTACAAGTACAACGACGCTTTCACAGAGCTGACCCTGAAGTTCGATCCGAAGGCCCACTGGAACGACGGTCAGCCGCTGGGTGCGAACGACTTCAAGTTCACCGTGATGCTGCTGAAGGACCGTCCGGACCTCTTCGGCGGTGGTGGTGACCTGAAGGAGTTCGTCAAGACCGTCGATGTTCCCGACCCGCACACCGCGGTGGTCACCTTCCTGAAGCCGGCCCCGCGCTTCCACTACAACTTCATCGCCGCGATCGCCGGTGCCCCGAACAACATCATGCCGGAGCACATCTGGAAGTCGCAGGACCCGACGAAGTACAAGAACAACCCACCGGTCGGCAGCGGCCCGTACAAGCTGAAGCAGGCGATCCGGAACCAGAAGATGTTCGTCTGGGAGAAGGACCCGAACTACTGGAACAAGGACAAGCTCGACGTCAAACCGCAGTATGCGGTCTACCAGAGCACGTCGAAGCAGCTCGACCAGGCGTCCCTGGCCTTCGAGCGCGCAGAGTTCGACGTCGGCTCCGTCGACGAGCCGCACGCCAAGCAGCTGCGCAACACCGGCTACCCGAACCTCGTGACGACACAGTTCCATGACCCGAACCCACGGGTTTTCTGGCTGAACTGCGACCCGGCGCGGGGCGTGATGTCGGAGCCGAAGATGCGCTGGGCGATCAACTACTGCATCGACCGGGAGAAGATCGGCAACTCGATCTGGCCGGTCAAGGTCCCTCCTGCCCAGTACCCGTGGGCGGACTACCCGACCAACGACAAGTGGAAGAACGACGAGCTCGCGAACAAGTACAAGTTCGAGTTCAACACCGACAAGGCGAGTCAGCTGCTGGACGAGATCGCGCCGAAGAACGGCGCCGGCAAGCGGACGTACAAGGGCAAGGAGATCAACCTCGAGATCATCACGGTCTCGCCGGTCGACGGCGGCGAGTACGCGATCGCCAACGTGCTGAAGACCGCGCTCGCCAAGGTCGGCGTCCCCTCCACGCTGCGCAGCCTGGCCGGCAGCGTCCACGACGACAAGTTCCAGCGTGGCCAGTACGACATCGACTCCAACTGGGCCGGCTTCGCGATCGACCCGGTGCAGCTCTACACCGACTGGACCAGCGACAAGTACCAGCCGATCGGCAAGAACTCGGCCGGCAAGAACAAGATGCGGTTCCGCAATCCCGACTTCGACAAGATCGTCGATCAGCTGGGCCAGCTCAACCCGGATTCGCCGGAGGCCAAGCCGCTGCTCGACAAGGCGCTGGAGATCTACTTCCAGCAGCTGCCGTTGCTCGCCTCGATCCAGACCGGCTATCCGTCGTACTTCAACACGGCCTTCTGGAAGGACTGGCCGACGGACGACAACGTGTACGAGGTGCCGCTGAACTGGTGGCCGCACTTCATCTTCGTGCTCGGCAAGATCAGCGCCACCGGGCAGAAGGGACCGGCGTGACGGCGGAAGCCCCGCCCGCGGTAGCCGTTGACAAGAGCCAGGACTCCGCACCCCGGACGGGGGTGCGGGCCTGGCTGTCCCGGCATCCGCTGGCGGCGTATGCCATCCGCAGGTTCGGCCTCTACCTGGTGGAACTGTGGGGAGCGCTGACGATCGCGTTCTTCTTCTTCCGGCTGATGCCCGGCGATCCGGTCCAGACCTTGATCCAGACTCTGCAGCAGAACTATGTGTACAACGCACAGGCGAGCACCGAGCTCATTGCCCGCTACCGGCACGAGTTCGGCCTGGACGGGAACCTGCTGACGCAGTACCTGGTGTACATGCAGAAGCTGATCCTGCACGGCGACCTCGGGCCGAGCCTGATCAACTACCCGACGCCGGCCCAGACGGTGATCCTGCGGTCGTTGCCCTGGACAATCGGTCTGCTCGGGATCTCGGCCGTGATGGCCTGGATCTTCGGTGTCATCATCGGCGCGATCGCCGGCTGGCGGCGCGGCAAGCTGGGCTCCGCGATCGCCACCAACCTGTCGATCGCGCTGTCGCACGTGCCGTACTTCTTCGTCGCGCTGATCCTGGTGTACGTCTTCGCGTACTCGATGGGACTGTTGCCTGCGAGATCGGCGTACGACTCCAACATCAATCCCGGCATCAGTTTCGCCTTCATCGGCAGCGTGCTGAAGTACGGGTTGCTGCCCGGTCTGTCGATCGTGATCATCGGAACGTTCAGCTGGATCCTGTCGACCCGGATGCTGATGATCCCCATTCTCGGCGAGGACTACCTGGTGTACGCCGAGGCCAAGGGACTGAAGAACTCGCGGATCCTGACCCGGTACGCGCTGCGGAACTGCTACCTGCCGCAGATCACCGCGTTCGGCATCTCGCTGGGCTTCATCTTCAACGGCAACGTGCTGGTCGAGCAGCTGTTCAACTATCCGGGGCTCGGCACCACGCTGGTCACCGCGATCCAGCAGCTCGACTTCAACACGATCCTCGGCGTCACCGATATCGCGATCTTCTCGGTGCTGACCGCCGTCCTGCTCCTCGACCTCCTGCTCCCGCTGCTTGACCCGCGGGTCAAGTACTGGAAGTGATGACGATGAGACTTCTGACCGCGGTACTGCGGACGATCCGCAACAGCCGGCGCCTGGCGACCGGGCTGATCGTCCTGGCGGTGCTCATCCTCGTCGCGCTGTTCAGCCCGTTGATCGTGAAGGCGATCGGCGGCGGACAGGACCCGATCGAGCTGGCGGCGTACGACAAGTGGCAAGTGCCCAGCCCGCAACACCTGCTCGGTACCGACCAATTCGGCCGGGACGTGTTGGCGATGGTGGTGAAGGCATTGTCGGTCTCGCTGCAGATCGGCGCGATCGCCGGCGTGATCTCGACCGTCGCCGGCGTCATCGTCGCGTTCGTCGCCGGGTACAAGGGCGGCTGGATCGACAACGTGCTCTCGACGTTCACCGGCATCTTGTTGGTCATCCCCACGTTCCCGTTGCTGATCGCGCTGTCGGCGTACGCGAAGAACGTGAGCCTGTTCCAGGTCGGCGTGATGATCTCGATCTTCTCCTGGCCGTTCGCGGCGAAGACGATCCGCTCGCAGGTGCTCTCGCTGAGAACGCGGCCGTACGTCGATCTGGCGCGGGTCAGCAAGGCGCGCGACATCGAGATCATCGTCACCGAGCTGCTGCCGAACCTGCTGCCGTTCATCGGCGTCGGTTTCGCGTCGTCGGCGCTGGGCGCGATCTTCGGCCTGGTCGGCCTGGAGATCATCGGCCTCGGGCCGGGCGGCGTGATCGACCTCGGCCAGATCATCTTCAACGCGATCGGCACCGGCGCGCTGACGCTGGGCGCCTGGCCGATGTTCGTCGTACCGATCGCCCTACTGACGTTGCTGTTCGCGGCGCTGAACATGGTGAACATCGGCCTCGAAGAGGTCTACAACCCGCGACTGAGGGGAGTGGCCGGTGAATAACGTCCCTGGCAATGTCCTGGAGGTCAAGGGCCTCGAAGTCGTCTACTCCACCAACCGCGGCGACGTGAAGGCCGTCCGCGGGATCGACCTCGACGTACGCCGCGGTGAGATCCTCGGGATCGCGGGGGAGTCGGGCAGCGGCAAGAGCACCCTCGCGGTTGCGCTGCTGCGGCTCCTCAAGGCGCCGGGCAAGGTGAACGGCGGCTCGGTGATGTTCCACCCGGCCGGTCGATCGCCGGTCGACCTGCTCAAGGTGCAGGGCGAAGAGCTGCGGGTACTGCGCTGGAGCGCGCTCTCGTATCTCCCGCAGGGTTCGATGAGCTCGCTCAACCCGGTGATGCGGGTGGAGGAGCAGTTCAAGGACGTGATCCTCGAGCACGCCCCGGCGCGGAAGGACTCGCTCGGCGAACTGATTCCGCGGCTGCTCGGCCAGGTCGGTCTCGAACCGCGGGTGGGCCGGATGTACCCGCACGAGCTGTCCGGCGGGATGAAGCAGCGGGTGCTGATGGCGATCGCGGTCGCACTCGAACCCGACCTGGTGATCGCGGACGAGCCGACCACCGCGCTGGACGTGACGATCCAGCGGGTGATCCTGCAGTCGCTCGCGGATCTGCGCACCGACTTCGGCGTGACGCTGATGGTCATCTCGCACGACATGGGTGTGCACGCGCAGCTGGCCGACCGGGTCGCCGTGATGTATGAGGGCAGGCTGGTCGAGGTCGGCGACGTACGCCAGGTGTTCAAGGATCCGCGGGATCCCTACACCCGGCAGCTGATCGAATCCATCCCGAAGCTAGGACGGAGGGCATCATGAAGTCCGAGCTCGAACTTCGTGGCGTACAGCAACGATTCCACGCCCGTGGGGTCGCCGACGGCTACGTGACCGCGGTCGACGACGTGAGCTTCAGCCTGCTCGCGTCGCCACCGCAGATCGTCAGTCTGGTCGGACAGAGCGGCAGCGGGAAGAGCACGATCGCGCGGAACGTGCTCGGCCTGCAGAAGCCGACAGCCGGCTCGGTGCTCTACGGCGGCAAGGACATCTTCAAGCTGAGCCGATCGGAGTACGACGCCTACCGGCGCGACGTGCAACCGGTCTTCCAGGACCCGTACGCGATCTTCAACCCGTTCTACCGGGTGGATCGCGTGCTCTGGAAGGCGGTCAAGAAGTTCAAGCTGGCCGACACGCGGGCGAAGGGCCTGCAGCTCATCGAGGAGTCGCTGCAGGCGGTCCGGCTGGAGCCGGAGAACGTGCTCGGACGGTATCCGCACCAGCTGTCCGGCGGGCAGCGCCAGCGCATCATGCTGGCCCGGGTCCATATGCTCCGCCCGTCGTTCATCATCGCCGACGAGCCGGTGTCGATGCTGGATGCCCAGGTTCGCAGGCACTTCCTGGACATCCTGCTCGACTTCCAGCGTGAACACGGCATGACCACGCTGTTCATCACCCACGACCTGTCAACGGTGTACTACCTGGGCGGCGAGGTCATGGTCATCACCAAGGGGCAGATCGTCGAACGCGGCCCGGTCGCAACGGTCATGCACGAGCCGACCCACCCGTACACGAAGCTCCTGCTCGACTCGATCCCGTCGCCCGACCCCGACCAGCGCTGGACCACTCGCATCCAGGTCGACGAACTCGAACGCCTGGACGACAACACCCCCGTCGACGCCACCAAGCCGGAGGCGCCGATCATCTAGCCCCCGCGGCCTGGATCAGGCGCTGATCTTGAACTTCGCCGACGTCGCGAGCTCGGCCAACTGGCGGTTGGTGAACACCGGTTGGGTCAGCGGCGATCGCCCCGAGTCGTCGATCTTCTTGGCCTGCGCGAGATAGACGACGGTGCCGTCGTCGTACCGGTAGGCGGCCCACTGGTCGAAGCTGCCATGCCCGTTGGTCGTCAGTACGCCGACCTTCTTGCCGCTGACGTCGGTCACGGTGCAGGCACCGGTACCGCCCCAGAACTTCCGGGCGAGCGTGCAGGGGTCCGTCGCCGGTTTCCCGTCGGGCGTGGTCGACTGCACCAGCAGCTTCCCGGCCCGGTCGCCCTTCTGTACGGGGATGGTGGCCATGTACTCCCAATAGTCCGGCTCGCCGTCGTTGGACGCGTACTGGGCCTGCGGCCATCTCATCGAGCGGCCATCCGGGAACTTCAGGCTCGGCGTGCTGAACCCCGCCGGCACCGACGAGCTCAGATTGTTCATCAATGTCACGGCCCGGTCTGCGCGAGGGCCTACGGTCGCCGTCCGGTCCACCTGGCCCTCCGGCCACGGATCATTGGACTTCCGCGTCTTCGGCGCCACGGTGCCGACGACTGTCGGCGTGGGCACCGGCGTCGGGGTGGAGGCTGACGGGGTCGTGCCCGTGTCGCCTGCAACCAGCGGAGCCTCCGACCGGTTACCGGTGTAGTTCGCGATCAGCACGGGACCGGCCCCGGCGGCGACCACCAGCGCCGCGACGGCGGCCCCGGCCCATCTCACCTGGCGCCGCTTGCGCGCCCGGCGGGCCCGCTCGAGCGCGCGCCCAGGATCCATCGACTCCGGCGGACGGCTGCGCACGATCACGTCGTGGAATGCCTCGTTGAGATCCTCTTCGTTCATCGAACTTTCTCCTGTTCAAGCAACCCCCGCAGCGTCGCCAGCCCGCGCGCGGCCTGGCTCTTGACCGTTCCGGCCGAGCAGTCGAGCAGCGCGGCCGTCTGCTCGACCGACTGGTCCTCCCAGTACCGCAGGACCAGCACGGCGCGTTGCCTCGGCGGCACCTTCACGAGTGCCTCCAGCAACAGGAGCCGTTCGTCGGCGTGGTCGGGTGACGGCACGGCCCGGTCGGCCTGCTCGGACCCGACCGACTCGTGCCGGAACCACCCTCGGCGCCGCTCGGACAGGAATGTGCGGATGAGTGTCTGCCTGGTGTAGCCGTCCATCGCCCCGTGCCGCTGAATCCGGGGCCAGGCCAGGTAGATCTTCGTGAACGTCTGCTGGACCAGGTCCTCCGCGCGATGCCAGTCCCCGCAGAGCAGGTAGGCCGTGCCGCGCATGGCATCGGAACGTGCCGCGAAGTACGCCTCGAACTCGGCGTCCCGATCGCTCATCTGCTCTCCCATCCTCGATTCCCGGGTTAAACACGCCTACCAGGCCGAAGATGGTTGCATCGCAGTACGGAGGAGTCTGGTGGAGGGTCCTTCCTCAGGCGGTCTTGATGGCGGGGTCGCTCTGGCCGGGGGCGCCGGTTTCGACGTGGCCGGCGTAGCGGCGGAGGTAGGTCGTGTCGGCGTCGGTGGTGACCGAGACGTCGTACCACCGGCTCGTGGTGGTGACCGTGTAGGTGGTCTTGCCCTTGCGAACGCTGAGCGTCTTCTTCTTGCCGTCGTACGCGTTGGCGATCGTGACCTTGCGGGCGGCGTCGGAGGTAATGGTGAGGTCGACGTTGCCGGTGCCGGCGTTCTCGCGGGCGGTGATCTCCAGGCCGGTCGCGGGCTTGCCCTTGAAGGTGCGGAGGAAGCCGTTCGGGCCGTGCACGGTGAGGTCGGTGACGCCGCCGGAGTAGACCGGGTTCCAGCTGTCGGAGACGGTCTTACCGGCCTCGGCGGTGTACGTCCACGGGCCGTCGGTGCGGTTCGCGGACGTGATCAGGAACTGCGCGCCGGCATCCGGCCCGGAGCTGAAGGTCAGCTTGTACTTGCTGTCGGCTACGGCTCCGTCGACGACCGGTGCGTAGGGCAACGGCCGGGTACGGCGGCAGCCGCGCTCCTGCACCGGGACCTTGCCGACCGCGGGCGGCGTCGGCACGTAGTCCGGGTGCCGCTTGTTGTCCGGCGGCTGGTACGCGGTCGTGTCGGGAAGCTTGGCCGGCCGCGTGGCCGTCGTACCGAAGTCGAACGCGGACGTCAGGTCGCCGCAGACCGCGCGGCGCCACGGCGAGATGTTCGGCTCGTGGACGCCGAACCGCGACTCCATGAACCGGATGATCGACGTGTGGTCGAGCGTCTGCGAGCAGGTGTACCCACCGGTGCTCCACGGTGAGACGACGAGCATCGGCACCCGCTGACCCAGACCGTACGCTCCGTGGGCGGCCTTCGTACCGGTGTACAGGTCCGGTCCCGGATCGACCGTGGACAGGCCCTGGTTCGCGTCGAGCGGCGGGAACGGCGGTACGACATGGTCGAAGAAGCCGTCGTTCTCGTCGTAGGTGATGAACAGCGCGGTCTTGCTCCAGACCTCGGGGTTCGCGGTGAGCGCGTCGAGGACCTGCGAGATGTACCAGGCGCCGTAGTTGGCCGGCCAGTTCGGGTGCTCGGTGAACGCCTCCGGCGCTGCGATCCAGGAGATCTTCGGCAGCTGGTTGTTCTTCACGTCGGCGGCGAGCCGCGCGAACAGGCTCTCGCCGGCCTTCGCGTTCGTGCCGGTGCGAGCCTTGTCGTACAAGGGGTTCCCGGCCGCGGCGTTGCGGTAGTTGTTGAAGTACAGCAGCGAGTTGTCGCCGTAGTTCCCGCGGTACGCGTCGTCGATCCAGCCCCAGCCGCCGGCCGCGTCGAGGCCGTCGCCGATGTCCTGGTAGATCTTCCACGAGACACCGGCCTGCTCGAGCCGCTCAGGGTACGTCGTCCAGCCGTAGCCGGCCTCGTCGTTGCCGAGGACCGGGCCGCCGCCGGTGCCGTCGTTCCCGGTGTAGCCGGTCCACATGTAGTACCGGTTCGGGTCGGTGGAGCCCATGAACGAGCAGTGGTACGCGTCGCACAGCGTGAACTTGTCGGCGAGCGCGTAGTGGAACGGGATGTCCTCGCGGGTCAGGTACGCCATCGTGGTCGACGTCTTCGCCGGGATCCACTGGTCGTACTTGCCGCCGTTCACGGCCTGGTGCGCGTCACCCCAGCTGTGGGCGAGGTCCTGGATGAACTGCATGCCCAGGTCGTCGGCGTCGGGGTGGAACGGCAGGATCTCCTTGCCGAGGGCATTCTTCTGGTGCCACACCGGCTGACCGCTCGGCAGCGTCACCGGCCGCGGGTCACCGAACCCGCGGACACCGTTGAGCGTGCCGAAGTAGTGGTCGAACGACCGGTTCTCCTGCATGAGTACGACGATGTGCTCGACGTCCTGGATGGTGCCGAACCGGCGATGCGCCGGGATGGCGGCCGCCTGCTCGATACTGTTCGCCATCGCGGCGAACGCGGCCGAGGCTCCGGCCAGTTGGAGGAACCTCCGGCGATTGATGTCTGGCATGCAAGTCTCCTGACAGGCGGTGGGGCGGATGGAGTCTGAAACACCAGCACTGCGACGGAGGCACCCTAATCTGAACGTTTAAACGATGGAAGATGAACTCTGCCCCGATTGCTCACGGCGACGATCGGCGGGAGACTGGACTAGCGCGGCCTGGGGGATTGGGGGAGGCTGCGATGGGCGGGCGGGCGCTGTTCGGCGCCAGGGAAACCAGGATGGAACAGCTTCAGGCGGAGCTGACGGCGCTGCGCGAACAGTTCGCAGCGGCCAACGAGGTCCTGTCCGCGGTCGGCCGCTCGGCCGGCGATCCGGATGCCGTCCTGACGACGATCGTCGAGAGCGCCTGCCGCCTGTGCCGCTCCCAGGCCGCGCAGCTGTATCTGCTCGAGAGCGGGCGCTACCGGCTGATCAAGGCGGTCGGTATGTCGGCCGAGGCGATCCGGTACCTGGAGGAACACCTCATCGCGGTCGATCGCGGCTCGCTGGTCGGGCGGGTCGGTCTCGATCGCACGACCCAGCAGATCGCGGACGTCCTCGCGGACCCCGATTACAGCCGTCAGGAGCTGCAGCAGATCGCCGGTTTCCGGACCACGATGGGTGCGCCGATGCTCATCGACGACGAGGTTGTCGGAGCACTCGCGGTCTGGCGCAACGAGGTCAATCCGTTCGGGCAGGGTGAGCAGGACCTCGTCACCGCGTTCGCCGGCCAGGCCGCGATGGCGGTGAACAGCGTGAAACTGGTGCAGCAGCTCGAGGCGCGCGGCGCCGAGCTGGCCCGCCGGCTCGGTGAGCTGGAGGCGCTGCGCGAGGTCGGCGAGGCGGTGAACTCGAGTCTCGACGTCTCCAACGTGCTCTCGACCGTCGCCAAGCATGCCGTCCGGATCTCGGCGACCGACGGCGGCTCGATCATGGAGTACGACGAGGACCAGCAGTGCTTCCTGGTCCGCAGCGTGTACCGGACCGACCCGAGCGTGATCGAACAGCTGCGCACGACCCGGATCCATCTCGACGAGACGCTGGTCGGTCGCGCCGCCAAACTCGGCCGGCCGCTGGCGATCGCCGATCTCGGCGAGGTCGAGCTTGATCCGCACCTGGCCGTCCTGTACGACGCCGGCTGGCGATCGCTCGTCGCCGTACCGCTGTTGCGGGAGGGCCAGATCGTCGGGTCACTCGTCGTACGACGCAAACGGCCCGGCGAGTTCTCGGCCGAGACCCTCGCGCTGCTGGAGATGTTCGCCTATCAGTCGACCCTCGCACTGCTCAACGCTCAGCTGTATCGCGAGCTCAAGCAGCAGAGTGCGGAGCTGGAGGTGGCGAGCAGGCACAAGTCCGAGTTCCTGGCGAGCATGTCGCACGAGCTGCGTACGCCGCTGAACGCCGTACTGGGATTCTCCGAGGTCCTGCTGGAGCGGATGTTCGGGGACCTGAACGAGCGGCAGGAGGAGTACCTGCGCGACATCCACGGCTCCGGCCAGCACCTGCTCGAACTGCTGAACGAGATTCTCGACCTGTCGAAGGTCGAGGCCGGGCGGATGGAGCTGGAGTACACGACGTTCCCATTGCGGCGGCTGCTCGACAACACCGTGGCGATGCTGCGGGAGCGGGCCATCGCCCACGGCCTGGACCTGCGGGTCGAGGTCGGACCCGGCATCGACCAGGTGTACGTCGATGAGCTCCGGCTGAAGCAGGTGGTACTGAACCTGATGACGAACGCGGTCAAGTTCACCGACGACGGCGGTTCGGTCGTCGTGCGGGCGACGCGGTCCGGCGCCGAGGTCCACATCACCGTGACCGACACCGGCCGCGGCATCCCCGCGGAGGACCGGGAGCGGATCTTCGAGTCGTTCCAGCAGGGCGGCCGCGGTCCGTCCCGGGAGGAGGGCACCGGGCTCGGGCTGACGCTGTCGCGGCGGATCGTCGAACTGTTCGGCGGGCGGATGTGGCTGGAGAGCGAGGTCGGTGTCGGCAGCACCTTCGGATTCTCCTTGCGCAGCAGGGAGAACGAGGTCCGCGCCGACCCGGCCCGGGCGGTCACGGACATCGTGGTGATCGAGGACGACAGAGCGTCGCTCGAGCTGATCACCGCATACCTGTCCGGCCCGGCGGTACGGGTGACCGTCGCGGGCGACGGTCAGTCCGGGCTCGACGCAGTACGACGGGTTCGACCGGCCGCCGTGCTGCTGGACATCCGGCTGCCCGGGATCGACGGGTGGGCGGTACTACAGGCGCTGAAGGCCGAGGAGGCGACCCGAGCCATCCCGATCATCATCGTCTCGATCGTCGACGAACGGGCTCGTGGCGCGGCCTTCGGCGCGGCCGCCTACCTGGTCAAACCGGTCAGCCGGGACGTGTTGCCGCAGGCCTTGCGGGCGGTGGGAGCGCTCGCCCATGACGAGGGGGAGAATCGATGAATCCAGGCCGGATCCTGGTGGTGGAGGACAATCCGAAGAACCTCAAGCTGGTCCGGGACGTACTCCGGTTCTCCGGCTACGAGGTGATCGAGGCGACGTCGGGTGAGGACGGGGTTCGGCTGGCCGCGTCCGAGCATCCCGACCTGATCCTGATGGACCTGCAGCTGCCCGGTATCGACGGTGCCGAGGCCCTGCGCCGGATCCGGGCCGGCGAGCGCGAGCACGCCGTACCTGTGGTGGCGGTGACGGCGTTCGCGATGGACAACGACCGGCATGACGCGTTCGCATCGGGCTTCACCGGGTACGTCGAGAAGCCGATCAGCATTCGCCGGCTGCCGCAGCAGGTACGCGACTTTCTCCAGCTCGGCGGTGCGACGACATGACTGCTGACGGGACCAGGGTTCTGGTCGTCGACGACCAGCCGCCGAACGTGCGGTTGCTGGAGGCGATCCTCAGCCCGCGGGGGTACGACGTAGTGACGGCGTCCTCGGGTGAGCAGGCGCTGGAGCTGATCGGCGCCGAGGAGATCGATCTCGTCCTGCTGGACATCCTGATGCCGGGGATCGACGGCTACGAGGTCTGCCGGCGCATCCGCGACCAGGTGGACACGGCGTACCTGCCGGTGGTGATGGTGACGGCCAGCGGTGACGAGCAGAAGGTGAAGGCGCTCGAGGCCGGAGCCGACGACTTCCTCACCAAGCCGATCAACCAGAGCGAACTGCTGGCCAGGGTCGCGTCGCTCGCGCGGATCAAGCGCTACCAGGACACGATCAAACGGCAGGCCGCCGAGCTGGCCGGGTGGAACCAGGAACTGGAGTCGAGGGTCGAGCATCAGGTCTCGCAACTACAGCGGATGGGCCGGCTGCGGCGCTTCCTCAGCCCGCAACTCGCCGAGCTGATCGTCGACTCCGGCGACGAGTCGTTCCTGGCCAGTCACCGGCGCGAGATCGTCGTGGTGTTCTGTGATCTGCGCGGCTTCACCACGTTCGCGGAGGCCAGCGAGCCCGAGGAAGTGATGGGCGTGCTGGAGGAGTACCACCACGCGCTCGGCGACCTGATCTTCCGGTTCGAGGGGACGCTGGAGCGGTTCGCGGGCGACGGCCTGATGGTGTTCTTCAACGATCCGGTCCGGTGCGAGGACGCTCCGCTGCGCGCGTTGCGGATGAGCGTCGCGATGCGCACCAGGGTCCGTGGACTGGCCGAGGCCTGGAGCCGGCGTGGACACGATCTCTCCCTGGGCATCGGCGCCGCGCAGGGGTACGCGACGCTGGGCACGATCGGTTTCGACGGACGGCTCGACTACGCGGCGATCGGCAGCGTGACCAACCTCGCGGCGCGGTTGTGTGCGGACGCCGAGCCCTGGCAGATCCTCGCGACGGAACGAGTCTTCAGCGCCGCCGGCGACGGGGTCCTGGGTGAGGACGCCGGGCTCCGGGAGGTTCGCGGCTTCAGCCGGACCGTGCACGCGTACAGCATCCGCGGGCTCGACAACTCGAGGATCGCGTCATGAGCGGCGATCTGTGGGCGGGGCCCGAACAGAACGAGCCCGTACTGTCGGCGTTGACCGAGGGGGAGCGGTACGAGCGGTTCGACCTGTTGCAAGGGCGGATGGCCGGGGTGTGGGACGCGATGCGGCGGAACTACGACGACGAGACCGTGATCGTCATACCGTCGCTCACGTTAGACAAGACGACGTCGGAGTCCGGGACATTGATGCAGGCGTACGAGGAGCGGTTTCTGTTCTTGTTGATTCTGTTGCGGGAGCCGCGGTTGCGGATGGTGTATGTGACCTCGCTTCCGATCGCGCCCGAGATTATCGAGTACTACTTGTCGTTGCTGCCCGGGGTGATTCCGAGTCATGCGCGGGCTCGGCTGTCGCTGGTCTCGGTTGATGATGCGTCGCCGGTGTCGCTCAGCGAGAAGCTGCTGGCCCGGCCGCGGCTGCTGCAGCGGATCGCCGACCTGATCCCGAACCGGATGCGGTCGCATCTGATTCCGTACAACACGACCGAACTCGAGCGCGATGTCGCGATCAGTCTCGGCATCCCGATGTACGCCGCCGATCCGCGGCTCGCGCCGTTGGGGTCGAAGTCGGGGTGCAGGCGGATGTTCGCGGAGGTCGGCGTACCGCATCCGCTGGGTCAGGAGGACCTGCGGAGTATGGACGAGCTCGCCGACGCACTGCTGACGATGCGAGCCGAACGGCCGGCGATGGACAGCGTGATCGTGAAGCTGAATGAAGGCGTGTCCGGTGAGGGCAATGCGGTGGTTCGGCTGAAGGGACTGCCGACGCCCGGCGCGCCGGGGGAGCGCGACGAGGTGCTGCAGCGACTCCGCGAGATGGAACTGGAGTCCCTGACGACGTCGTTCGACGTGTACATCGCGAAGTTCGCGGAGAACGGCGGCATCGTCGAGGAGCGGATCGTCGGCGACGAGTTGCGTAGTCCCAGTGTTCAGCTGCGGGTCGTCCCCGGTGGGAAGGTCGAGTTGCTGTCGACCCACGATCAGTTGCTCGGCGGCGCGAGCGGGCAGAGCTATCTGGGCTGCGTGTTCCCCGCGGCCCCGGAGTACGCACGGATGATCACCGATCATGCGGCGACGATCGGGCAGCGGCTGGCGGACGAGGGTGCGCTCGGGCGGTTCGCGGTCGACTTCGTCGTGGTGCGCGGTGCGGACGGCGGCTGGACGGCGTACGCGATCGAACTGAACCTGCGCAAGGGCGGTACGACGCATCCGTTCCTCACGCTGCAGTTCCTCACCGACGGGCGGTACGACCCGCGGACGGCGATGTTCCTGACGCCGAGCGGACATGAGAAACACCTGGTCGCGACGGATCACCTCGAGTCGGAGCTGCTGACCGGGCTCGGGCCGGCGGACCTGTTCGACATCGTCGCGCGCAACGGGCTGCACTTCGACCAGTCGCGGCAGGTGGGGATCGTCTTCCACATGATCAGCTGCCTGACCGAGTGCGGCCGGCTCGGACTGACCGCGGTAGGGGACAGCCCGGCGGAGGCGGATCGCCGGTACCGTGATGCCTCCCGCATCGTGCTCGCCGAGGCCGAGAAGGCTTTCGCCGAGCGCCCGCTCCCACTCTGAAGGGCCTATATGCAGCGAGTTTGGTACGTCGCCTACGGATCCAACCTCGCCCTCGCCCGATTCCGCTGCTACCTCTCTGGCGGCCGCCCCGAAGGCGGAGCACGCGTGTATCCGGGCTGCCGGGACCACACCGACCCGGAGGAGATCGCCGGCGTCGAGGTCCCCGGCGGCCTCGTCTTCTCCGGTACGTCGAAGGTGTGGGGCGGCGGCTCCGCCTTCTACGACGCGAGCGCTGACGGGATCGTCGCCGGTCGCGCCTACCTCCTGACACCCGGCCAGCTCGGCGACGTCGCGGCGCAGGAGATGCGCCGCGAGCCGGGCGGCGAGTTCGCCGTGGACCTCGCCGGCCTGTTGCCCGTGGTCGACTCACTGCACACGATGGGCCCGGGCCGCTACGAAACAGTGGCCCGCCTGGGCGAGCGGGACGGCGTACCGATGTTCACCGTCACGCACGGAACCGTCACCGATCTCGAGCCGTCCGCGCCGACAGCGTCGTACCTGCGCTGGATAGCTACCGGCCTGGTCGAAGCACACGGCTGGGGGATCGATCGCGTGGTCGAGTACCTGCATGCGGCGCCGGGCGTTCAGTTGGGTTGGACGCCCGGCGCGTTGCGGTCAGTGCTTGATGGCGATGCAGGTCGCGGTTGAGGTCTTGGTGGGGTCGCTTTCGGAGGTGGCGGTGAGGGTGATCTTGCCGATCGGGCCGGTGCCGGGCTTGGTGTAGACGGGGACGGTGACCTGCTGGCCGGCGTTGGCGGTTGCGAGGGCGTTGGGCAGGGCGATCGACCAGCCGTTGGCCTTGGCGGACAGACGGTAGACGTCGCCCTTCAGGTACTGCGTGATGTCCTCCGGCCCGGACGTCGTACCGGCCTTGCCGGTGTTCGTGAGGCTGAAGTTGCACGTCTGTACGCCGCTGCGGTCCGGCTTCGCGACCGTGGGCAGGACGCGTACGCCGCGCTTCTGCGCGCCCGAGCCGTCGAGCGAGCGGACCGCGACCGTGTACGACAGCACGCCCTTGCGGTCCCGGTGGATGTTGGTGATGTAGAAGTGCAGCCGGTTCGCGGCGTCGGTGTACTCGTACTCGCTGCCGGAGTTCGTGCCCGCGTGGAAGAGCGCGTCCGACAGTTGGCGGTAGTCGCCGATCGTGATCGGGACCTTGGTGCCGTCGGGCAGGACGTAGTCGGTCAGGTTGATGTCCTGCGGGTTCGCGTCGACGACCCACTCGAACGGCGCCCGGTCCTGGTTCTTCGTCTTCGCCAGCAGTACGCCGGAATCGGGCGTGAACGAATCCGTGCCCATCCGATCGACGACCTCGACCGTGTAGTTCTGGTACCCGCGACCGTCGCACAACGGGTCCGTCGCAGCGTCGCACGGCGCGTCGAGATCACCGGGGCCGCCGAGCTCGATGTTGATACCGGACAGGTCCTTCGCGCCCGGGTTCACGCTGCGCGCGGTGACGTTCGCGATCACGACCCCTGACGACGCGAGGGTTTCGCGGGAGAGTCTGAGCACGTTCTGCTCATCGACCATCTGCAGCTTGATCTTGTTGCGCAGCATGTGTTGCGCGCCCATCGAGGCGCCGCCGGTCGCGGGGATCATCCACCGGCTGTGTGGACCGCCCGGGCCGTTGAAGCTGCCTCGGGACAGCATCTCCCAGATGCCGGTGTACGCGCGTCTCGGTGGTACGCCGTACGGGTTGTTGTAGTTGTCGCCGATCCCGAGGATGTGGCTGAACTCGTGCGCGAAGACCGCCATCCCCGAGCTCTCGGCCTGCGTCGACGAGCCGCCGCCGGCGTTCGGCCAGATCGACGAGCCGGCGGCCCACGACGTCCAGTCGACGTACCGGGTGTCGGACCAGTTCGGCAGTGCCGGGTCCGGCGGACCGAAGTCGTCGGTGACGTCCTCCTTGGTCGGGAACTTCATCATCCCGAACTCCTGCCAGGTGGACGATTCGTCCTGCCCGGCGCTGAGGAAGAACACGAAGTCATAGCCGGCCGGTACTTCGGGACCCTGGTCGGCGACCCACGCGGCCTTGCCGTCTGTCCGGATGTCGCGTTCGCAGTTGTCGCCGGCCGGGCATTCCGCGGGGCTCTGGAACTCCATGCCGTACTCGTGCGACTTACCGGGCATCCGGTACGGGCCGAACGCGGTGAGGTCGACGCCGTACCGGCCGCCGGAGTCCTCCATCCAGTACTCGTGCAGCGTGTGCCCGTGGTTCAGCGGCTCGGGCTTGTTCAGGAAGTCGTGGTAGAACGACGCGACCTGATCCGGCGGTACGCCGTTCGCCGCCGCGCTCGGGTTGCCGAACACGGTCGACCCCTTGGGCTTGGTGATGACGAAGTCCTGGTTCGGGTAGTCGAGCAGTACGAGCGCCCCCTTGAAGGTCCGCTGCGATCCCTTCACCGCGGGGTCGGCCCAGTTCGTCCCCGGCGGTTTGGTGTAGTCGTCCCACGTCATGTGGTCCGGGTTCTCCCAGTTCTGCGGGTCGATCGGACCCGGCAGACCGTTGGACACGGTCCTCGCGACACGCTGATCCTGCCCCGACTCCTGCCACGGCTGCTTCTGCGGCCAGTGCGGGTACTGCCAGGCGTTCACGGGGTCAGGAGGATCGCTCGGTGCGGCGAGCGCCATCGAAGGCACCGAGACAGCGGCAAGCACTGCGACCAGCCGCAGGACACGACGAAGTTTCCGTTGCTCAGACACGGGCGGGCATCCGATCGACGAAGGGCGGGACATCGAACAAGTCATGAGCATGCCTGGCGAGAGGCCTGACCACAACAGCTCGGATCACTGTATACAGTATGGTGACCGTGGTGATCATGGTGAGCGGTGTCCCGGCTTTGGATGGAGGAGCGATGTACTCAGTCACCGACCCGGCAAGTGGGCAGCTGGTGGAGGAAGTGGCCAACTCGACCGAGGAGGAGGTGCGGGTCGCGATCGGGCGGGTGTACGACGCGTACCCGGACTGGCGACGTCGATCCGTACCGGAGCGGGCCGCGATCGTGGCGCGGGCGGCCGAGGGATTCGAGGAGCGGGCGGACGAGCTGGCGCAGATCATGACGCTGGAGATGGGCAAGCGGATCAACGAGGGCCGGGGCGAGGTCGGCATCGTCGTCGATATCTTCCGGTACTACGCGGAGCACGGGCCGGCCTTGCTCGCGGACGAGCCGATCGACATCAAGGGCGGGAACGCCGTCATCACGAAGGGCCCGATCGGCGCGCTGCTCGGGATCATGCCGTGGAACTTCCCGTGCTACCAGGTGGCCCGCTTCGTCGCGCCGAACCTCGTGCTCGGTAACACGATCTTGCTCAAGCACGCCTCGATCTGCCCGCGGTCGGCGCGCGCGATCGAGGAGATCCTGCACGCGGCCGGCGTACCGGAAGACGTCTACGTGAACACGTTCGCGTCGAGCCGGCAGATCCCCGGGATCCTCGCCGACGCACGGATCGCGGGCGTCTCGCTGACCGGTAGCGAGCAGGCCGGGATCTCGGTCGCGGCCGAGGCCGGCAAGAACCTCAAGAAGACCGTGCTGGAACTCGGCGGCTCCGACCCGCTGGTCATCCTCGACACCGACGACATGGACGAGACCGTCAACTCCACGGCGACCGCGCGGATGCGGAACTGCGGCCAGTCGTGCAACGCGCCGAAGCGGATGATCGTCCTCGCCGACATCTACGACGAGTACGTCGACCGCCTGACCAAACGGGTCGCGGAGTACTACGTGCCGGGCGACCCGTCGGACCCGTCGACCAAGCTCCCGCCGCTCGCCTCGACTGCGGCCGCCGACGAGGTTGCCGCGCAGGTTTCCAAGGCGATCGAGCAAGGCGCGACTCTCCGCGCCGGCGGCCGCCGCATCACGCCAGGCGCGTACCTCGAAGCGACCGTCCTCACCGACGTCACCCCGGAGATGGACGCGTACTACGAGGAGATCTTCGGCCCGGTCGTGATCGTCTTCAAGGCCTCCGACGAGGACGACGCGGTCCGGCTCGCCAACGACACGCCGTTCGGTCTCGGCGCCTCGGTCTGGGGCACGGACGCCGACCGCAATCGCCGTGTAGCCAACCAGATCGACGCCGGCATGGTCTACCTCAATCGTGCGGGCGGCTCCCAGGCCGACCTCCCGTTCGGCGGTATCAAACGCTCCGGCCTCGGCCGCGAGCTCGGCCCGGCCGGCATCGAGGAATTCATGAACAAGAAGTCGATCCGGCTCTGATGTCAGGAACCGGTCATCGAGGTGCGGCGGCCCGCGGCCCCGGTCACACTGGGGGTGACGCCCCGTGACCGAGAGCGATGCATATGAGCTACCAGCAGTTTCCGCCCCCGCAAGGTACGCCGTACCCGGGACCGCCGCCGAAGCAGCTCAGACCGCACGACCCGCTAGCCGTTGCCCTAGGCAACGCTTCGTTCCTCGGGCTCGGTTATTTTCTGATCCGCCGCCGGCTCTTCGGCATCCTCGGTCTCGTCGGTACGGCGATCCTCGTCGTCCTGCTGTGCACTCAACGGAAGACCGGCTACGAGTTCGCCCTGCTCGGGTGGGGCGTGCTCCAGATCGTCCACGGCTGGTTCCTGGCCCGTAGCCAACGTCTGCAGGCGGCCAGTCGCACCAAGCGGCTGGTCGCCCTCGGCGTCACCCTCGTGGTGCTCGGTGGCGTCGCCTTCGGCCGGTACGACGCGCAGCGGATCGACAAGCAGGCGGTCGCGGAGCGTGCGGCCGGCGACTGCGGCGGCGTGCGGGCGGCGCAGGCGAAGTACAACCTGGGGCACCGGATCGGCGACGCGCCGCGGACCGTCCGCGTCGAGGGCGATGTCGCGGCATGCGATCGGATCGACGCCGCCGCGGACGTGCTGCAGAGCGCCACGACGCTGATCGACGTACCCAGGATGAAGGCGGGCTTCGACCAGCTGTCGGCCGTTGCCGCTGACCCGAACCAGCAGCAGACCGTGGGCAGGGCGGTCGACCAATTCGTGGGCAGGTTCCCGCTGAAGGACTCGTGCGCGAGTCTCGAGGTGACCGAGTGGCTGCGGACCCGGAAGCCGGTCGGCAACGTCCTCGACCGGCCGAACGCGCTCGTCCCGAAGATCGAGCCGAACGCGCTGCTCGGCTGCGCCGACGCACAGGCGGCCAAAGCCGACTGGGCCGGCGCGCGCAGCACGTACCAGCTGCTGGTGACCCGCTACCCGCACGCGAAGCAGGCGGTCCGGGCGCGTGCCGGCGTACAGAACGCGAACTACCAGATCCTGCAGGCAAAGATCCGGGCGGAGCTGGCGCGGGTGCGCGGTCTCGTTTCGTCCGGCGGTTACTGCTCGACGCCCGCGAAGTACAGCCCCGCACCGCGGGTTCGCGGCGGCGTCAACCGGGCGGTGTTCTCCGGCGCAAGCGAGTACACGAGCAAGCTGCCGTCACAGTGGAAGGGGACCACGGCCGACAACGCGGCCCTGGTCGTCTGCGCGGGGGAGGAGACGCAAGGGTCGGCCGTGCGCACCTGCCGGTACACGCCCTTCATCGGCTCGAGTGGGACCGACACCTGGGTGACGTTCTACAAGATCCAGGTTCCGGTCCGCGTGTACGAGCTGCGCACCGGCCGCCTGATCCGGACCGGCAACGTGCAGATCAGCGGGTCGGTCTGTCCCGCGACGATCTCGTACACGACGTACAACGGCATCGGTTTCCCCGACACGGAGCAGGACGTGAAGCCGACCGCCGCCACGATCCGGTCCGCGTTCCAACCCCTCGTCGTCAGGCCGTGAACCGCGCATACTGCGAGTGAGCGAGGGGGGAACCGCTGATGACAGTGCCTGGTGAATACTCCATCAAGACCTACCGCTACCTGCGGATGGCGATGGTGGCGATGATCGTCCTGCTCGGCGCTGCGGTGGTGATCGAGTGGTCCAAGACCGATCCGAGCTGCCTGCAGACGTCGATCAGCGCGTACTACTACACGCCGGTGCGGGCGATCTTCGTCGGCGCGCTGATCACGATCGGCGTCTGCATGGTGGTGTTGAAGGGCAACACCGAGCCCGAGGACATCCTGCTCAACGTGGCCGGCATTCTGGCGCCGGCGGTCGCGCTGGTGCCGACGCCGGGACAGGGCACGTGCCACTCGGTGCCGGTGGCGCTCGGTGACGCAGCCGCGAATGTTGCGAACAACATGCTCGCGTTGTTCATCGTCGGCGTACCGTGCCTCATCCTGACCGCGGTCTTCATCGTCCGGGACCGGATCGAGAACCCGGGTCGCTGGACGCCGATGTACCTGCTCGGGCTGGGCGTCGCGGTGCTGATCTTCGGCGGCGGGCTGGTGTGGTTCTTCGCCGACCGGTCCGGGTTCATCGGGCACGCGCACTACGCGGCAGCGATCGTGATGTTCGTCTGCATCGTCGCGGTGGTGCTGCTGAACGCGGAGCAGTTCCGGCGCAAGCAACGCAAGCACGCCGTACCGCATTCGCCGGCCAACAGGTACTCCGTGATCGCGATCGCGATGGTGGTCGTGCCGCTGCTGATGGTGCTGTGGAAGAAGCTCTTCGGCTGGGACCACGCCGTGCTGTGGATCGAGGGCACGCTGATCGTGCTGTTCGCGGCCTTCTGGATCAGCCAGACGCAGGAGCTGTGGAGCGACGGTATCCGTCAGGAATTGCCGCGCCCGCAGGCCACCCCGTCGCCGTCGGGATCGAGTGCCCGCGAGTAGCCCGGTTCACCGCGGCGGAGCGGTGCCTTGCCGGCGGCGCGGACCTCGGCGCAACTCCGGTACGTCGGCGTCCGTACCGCCGCGCGGGCCGGTTTCGCGGTGTGCTCGATCGGGGCATGCGTGACCGGCGCGGTCGGCCCGAGGCTGGGCACCGTGTTGTCCGAGTCGGTGCTGCTGAACGGGTTCAGCAGCACTAGTGCCATCAGCGCCGTCGGTACGACGACCATGATCGCCGTCGTGATCCGGCGTGGTCCGCCGTACCGCCCGATCGGCCCGCGAACGGCCCGGCCGTACTCGTCGACCCAGAACACCCAGCGATCCGGTGCCTTCGGCCAGGACTTGGGTGGCTGCCACCTCCGTGGTGGTCGCCAATCCGGCGTCGGTGGGTCAGGCCACTCAGGTGGTGTATTGAACTGCCGCACTTTCCATTCCTCCCCGGAGGGCAGCCTAACCACCACGCCGGGAGAAGAAACACCCCCATCTCACCGAATGCCCTTTGTCTTATGCGTTTGCCGTCGTCGTGCCCCCTGGATGGGAGCTAGGTCTCGTTGACAGACTCAGATGGGTGGTGTGAGGCTCGATCCATGACGGAGACTCAGCAGGCTCAGGCGGCGCGGAGCCGGACCTTCACGTGGACGGATCCGGCCGAGACGGCCGCGCGGGTCGGCAGCTCGTCGGGGCTGGAGATGCTCCAGGCGATGCGCGACGGGCTGATCCCGGCGCCGCCGATCCTGCAGCTGGTCGGCGCGACCGGATTCGAGCCCGAGGAGGGCAAGGTCACCGTGTACATGCCGGCGGCCGAGTTCCACTACAACCCGCTCGGCTCGGTGCACGGCGGCGTCATCGCGACGCTGCTCGACACCGCCGCCGGCTGCACCGTCCACTCGACCCTGCCGGCCGGCGTCGGCTACACCTCGCTCGACCTGATGACCCGCTTCATCAAGCCCGTCACGGTCGACTCCGGCGTCCTCCGCTGCGAGGGCGCGATCATCAGCCGCGGCCGTCGTACGGCGGTCGCCGAGTCCCACCTGTACGACGAACGCGGCAAACTCCTCGCCCACGCAACGTCGACCTGCCTCATCTTCGACCTCCCCCAGGCCTGACCCCCACCCGCGTTTCATGGGTTATCCCCTGGCGTTGCCCGTTCTCCCCTGGTCTGAACGGGGGAGAAGGGGCAAGCCAGGGGGATAACCCATCGCGCGGGCAGGCGCGGGGCAGGGCACCGGCGGGGCAGGGGCGGGGCCGTGCAGGGGCCGGGCACCGGCGGGGCACCGGCGGGGCACCGGCGGGGCAAGGGCGTGGCCGGGCAGGGGCAGGGGCAGGGGCGGGGCGGGGTCAGCTGGCCTGGTCGGCGAGGAGCTTCTCGCCGGCGACCAGGCGGACGCAGGTGGCGAGGCCGGTGATGGCCGCCTCGACCTCGGGGAGCTCGGGGTACGTCGGGGCGATGCGGATGATCTGGTCCGTCGGGTCGTCGCCGTACGGGTGGGTGGCGCCGGCCGGGGTGATGGCGATACCGGCGGCCTTCGCCTTCGCGACAACCTCCTTGGCGCAGCCCTCCGGCACCTCCAGGCTGATGAAATAGCCGCCGGCCGGAGCGTTCCACGACGCGAGTCCGGTGCCGCCGAGCTCGGCGGTGAGGATCTTGTCGACGGCGTCGAACTTCGGCCGGATCAGCTCGGCCAGCGTCCGCATGTGCTCGCGCAGCCCGTCGGCGTTGCGCAGGAACTGCACGTGCCGGAGCTGGTTGATCTTGTCCGGCCCGATGCTCCGCTTGATCGTGTGGCTCAGCCACCACTCGATGTTCGCCGGCGACGACCCGAAGAACGCGACGCCGGCCCCGGCGAACGTGATCTTCGAGCTCGACCCGAACACGAACGCCCGGTCCGGGTGGCCGTTCTCCGCACACAGCGCGAGCACGTCGGCGAGCTTCGCGGGGGAGTCGGTCAGGTGATGTACGGCGTACGCGTTGTCCCAGAAGATCCGGAAGTCCGGCGCAGCGGTCTCCATCGCGGCGAGCCGTCGGACGGTCTCGTCGGAGTACACGGTGCCGTCCGGGTTGCTGTACTTCGGCACGCACCAGATGCCCTTGATCGCGGCATCCTCCGCGACGAGCCGCTCGACGACATCCATGTCCGGGCCCTCGGGCGTCATCGGAACCGGGATCATCTTGATCCCGTACCGCTCACAGATCCCGAAGTGCCGGTCGTACCCCGGCACCGGGCACAGGAACGCGAGCCCCTCGACGTCGGCCCACCGCTGCTCGGCTCCCGGCACCTTCCCGAGCAGAGCGAACACAACTGCGTCGTGCATCAGCTCCAGGCTCGAGTTCCCCGCGGCCATGAGCTGACCCACCGGCACCTGTAGATCCTCGGCAAAGATCGCCCGCACCTCCGGCAGCCCGTGCAGGCCGCCGTAGTTCCGCAGATCGGTCCCGTCCGCGGCCACCGGCTCACCACTCAGCCCCAACACGCCATTAGCCGCATCCAGCTGCTTCGGCGACGGCTTCCCCCGCGTCAGATCAAGCTTGAGCCCCTTGGCCACCAGCGCCTCGTAGTCCTGCCGCGCCTGCTCAACCTGACCAGCCAACTCATCGACACTCACGGGGGGAGTCCTTTCACAAGCCCTAGGTAATAACCCCAGCCTAGTGATCCCTGTCGCGCCCCTTACTTCGGGATGTCCATCTCTTGGGCGTAGTACCCACCGCCAGCCGGCGGCACATCGAACCCGACTGCCAGCAATTTGCCCTGGTTGACCACCCCGGACACCAGTCCCTGCCGGCCGCGGCCCTTTGCCCGCTCACCCGGCACCGGCACGGCCTTCCAGGTCCGCCCATCCCGGCTGAACCACGCCGCCGCCTCGGTGTCGTCGTCCGTGCCGGTGTTGCCGAGCGCGACGAGCCCGTCGGAGACCGGGACCAGCTCCGCGGCGAACGCCTTTGTCGGCGCAGCGATCTGGTTCGTCCACCTCAGGCCGCCGTCCTTTGACGTCCAGGTCACCCAGCCGCCGTCACTGTCGTCGTCCTGACGCTGGTAGTCACCGAAGGCGATCAGGGTGTTCCCGAGCCGCCCGAGCCCGAAGACGTTCGCCGAGTGCACACCCTTCGCAAGGGGCAGGTTCACCACCGTCTTCCAGTCACTGCCGTTCGGCGACAACCAGACCGCCGGGGTGCCGTCGCCACGATCGCCACCGGCGACGAATCGCGATCCGACCGCGAGCACCGTCGTCATCCCGGCCTCGCCGGTGCCCACGGTCCGCAGGTTCTGTCCGGCCGTACGGCGCGTCTCGTCGTCCGACGCGGCCTTGGCCGGCAGCACCTTGCCGCCCACTCCCTCGATCCACGCCTTCCCGTCCTTCGAGTACGCCGACCACGCGTCGACATGCCCGGTACCGTCCTGACGCTGTCCGACGACGACCCATCCCGACGGACCGAGGGCGACCGCCGCCGCGCTCGGACCGCCGTACGGAGATCGTGCCCCGACGCCCAGGACCGGCGAGTCTGCGTCGGTCCATTGCCCGTTCGAACCCCTGATCCACACTGCGGCCCGGCGGCCGATCGGCAGGTTCCTCTCACCCACGGCGACCACACGTCCGTCCGCGGTGGCGGCGGCGTTCAGCACCGAGGTGGAGATGGCGTCCTTCCGCCCGGGCAGGGTGGTCGCCTGCCATGTCGACCCGGTGCGTGTCCACCCGGTCGGAGCGCCCGAGACGTCGCCCACGGCGACCAGCTCGTTGCCCGCGCGGAGGATGTTCCTGACATACGAGGAAGGTCTGCCACCGGACAGCTCGGCAGGCAGCGCGATCGACGACACCCGCGCCTCGGCGTACCGCCAGACAGCCGGCTCGGTCGAGCCGGTGCGGTCGTTCGATCCGACCATTACGACGTCATTGCCGATGGCAACCGAATCGGCCAGCAATTGGGTCCCGCGGCCTCGCTGGCTGTCGGTGTCCGTGCCGTCGGCGAGCTGAGCCCAGGTAGGGCCGACGGCGACCGTGGTATCGACCGTGGTGGAGGTGACCTGAGTGGTGGCGACCCAGTCCTTGCCGGCTTTGACGAGAGTTCCCGGGATGTCTTGGAACGCCGTCCCGAGCATCCACGGCGTCGCAGCGACGTGCCACGAGGCGCCGCTGGGGCCGCCTTCGACCACGACCGCGTCCCACGAGTTGTTCTCCTCGTCGAACCCGGTGCCCTGGACAAGCGCCACGAACTTCCCGTCGCCGACCGCGAGGGCGTTGTTGTAGACGCTGTAGTCCGTGGCGATCTCACCGCGGACGGCCGCGGTCCGGAAGTGCCGACCGCCGTCGGTGGAGTACCAGTACTGCAGACGGTCGGTCTGCTTGCCTCCGGGGGTGGACAGGTTGCCGGCGATGACCACGGTCTTGCCGGCGGCAACGATCTGATCGCCGGCGACCTCGCCTGGAACGGTCTGCTTCAGACCGATCGCCGGGCCTTCGGTACGCCGCCAGGTCACGCCGTCGGTGGACTGCCAGTAGACAAGGTGATTGCCGCCGACCGTGCTGCCGCCGACGATTGCGAACCCGGTTGCGGTTGCCGCGATCGCTCTCAGATAGTCCGTCTTCCGGAGCGTCTTGGGATCGACCGTCAGCCGCTGCCAGGTCGTCCCGTCGGAGCTGTGCCACAGGACGGTGCTAGGGCCGTCGCCGATGGCAACGAATCCGGCTGGACCGCCGGCGATGTCCGTCGCACCCTCGAAGGTCTGTGACCGCTCGAGCGAATCCTTGTCCAGCTGGCGCCGGGTCCAGGTCCGGCCGGCGTCGTCGCTGCTGATGAACAAGGCGCGACTGACGTTGGCCGACTCGTCGAACCCGACTGCGACGATCCGCCCGCCGCGGGCGGCGACTGCTTGCAACGCCTGCTCGGTCCGGTCGCCCACCGGATGAGCCTTCTCAGCCGCCTGTGGCGTTGTCGGCTCGTTGAAGTCGATCGGCTTGGCGACCGGGCGGTCGGCGGTGATCTGGCCTGAGCCGGCTGACGACGTACAGCCGGCCAGGCCGATCAGCAGACAGGTGGTGATGACGCGGAGCCCCAGACGCTTCATGCCCGGGAGTTTACGGAGAGTCAGGAGCTCCGTGGGGCGCCGAGATCAAACCTGTGGACAACTGTGGTCAGCCGCCGCGGCGGGGGTGGCATTTGGGGTCCCAGGGCATGCAGGTGGGGATGTTGGGTGGGGGTTTGATGGTGGGCGGGATGACCGGTGGAATGACGGGTGGTGTGACCGGCGGCTGGGCCTTGCTGCCGTTGGAGATGATGAGGGTGACGGTGGAGCCTGCGGGTGCGCCGTCCTCCTGGCGGGGGGTGGTCCAGGCGACGGTGCCGGCGGGGGCGTCGGAGTCGACGCGGTCGCCGTGGGACATCACGACCTTGAAGCCCATCGACAGCAGCTTGGCGCCGGCCTCCGCAGGGGTCATGCCCTTCAGGTAGGGCAGGTCCTTCACGTTGCCGCGGATGATCTTGTCGTCGGCCTTGACGAACTTGGTGGTCGGGATGCCTTGCAATGCGCCCTGCATCGCGGTCTCCCAGACCGGCCCGGCGGTCCCCGAACCGGACGCGTTCCCGATCTTCTTGCCGTTGAGCGTCAGCCCGGCCAGGTCCTCGTACTTCGGATCGGCGTCCGCCACCACCGCCGCGGCGGCGAACTTGGTGGAATAGCCGGCGAACCAGACGGCGAAGTTGTTCTGGATCGTACCGGTCTTGCCGGCCAGGTCGTTCTTACCGAAGTTCAGCTTCGCACCCGTTCCGCCGCTCTGCATCACCTGGTGCAGAACGTAGTTGACGCCGTCCGCGACGCCAGGCGAGAGCACCCGGTGGCAGTTCGGGCCGGGCGTCGGGATCGACTTCTGCGTCTTGATCGAGGTGATCGAGGTGACGATCTGCGGACTGCAGTACATCCCTCGGGCCGCGAAGGTCGCGTAGGCGTTGGCCAGCATCAGCGGCGTGATGCTACCGACCGAACCGAGGGTGAACGACGGCACCTGGACGAGCGGCTTCATCGTCTGCGCGTCGTACATCCCGAGCTTGCTCGCGATCGTGGCGATCGGGCACAGACCGATCTGCTGCGACAGCTGGAGGAAGTAGGTGTTGGTGGAGGCGCGGGCCGCGTCGACCATCGACGGGTCGGCGATCGTCTTCGTCGAGTTCTTCGGGTTGTACGAATCGACCGAGATCGGGCCGCTGCAGGTGCTGAACTCTTTGCCGCCCAGGCTGATGACCTGCGGTGAGTTGATCCGGTACGTCGTCGGCACGCCCTTGCCGATCGCGGCCGCGATCGTGAAGGCCTTCATCGTCGACCCGTTCTGGAATCCGCCGAAGCCGCCGGGGTAGGACTTCTCGACGTTGTAGTTGTACGCCGTCTGCCCCTTCTTGCCGCCGTACTGACGACTCTGCGCCATCGCCTTCACCAGGCCCGTACCGGGCTCCACCATGGTGATCGCGGCGACGGCCTGGTCGCCGGCCTTGGAGTGCGCGTTGATCGAGGTTTGCGCGGCCGCCTGGATCCGCTGGTCGAGCGAGGTCTTGATCACCAGACCGGCGGTCTCGATGTAGTTCTCCTTCTCCTCGTCCGTCTTGCCGAACGCCGCGTTCTCCTTGAGCTTCGCCACGACGTACTCACAGAAGAACGGGTACTTCGAGTTCGCGCATCCGCTCGGTGCGATCCGGACCTTCGCGGGATCGATCACCGGCGTCTTGATCGCCTCGGCCGCCTCCTTGGCGGTGATGATGTTCAGCTCCTGCATCCGGCGCAGTACGACGTCGCGACGCGCCTTGGCCCGGGCCGGCTGGTCGATCGGGTCGTAGCCGGTCGGGTTCTTCACCAGGCCGGCCAGCATCGCGGCCTGCGGCAGGTTGAGCTTGGCGGCGTGGACGCCGAAGTAGTGCATGGACGCGGCCTCGACGCCGTACGAGCGGTCGCCGAAGAAGGCCAGGTTCAGGTAGCCGTTGAGGATCTGGCTCTTGGTCATTTCCTTCTCGACGGCGATGGCGTAGCGCAGTTCGGCGATCTTGCGCTCGTACGTCTCGGCGGTGGCCTCCTTGACCTCCTCCGGCGTGCGGGCCTTGTTGATCAGGTTCAGCTTCACGAACTGCTGGGTGATGCTCGAACCGCCCTGCTGGACCCCGCCCGACGACTGGTTGCGCAGCATGGCGCGCAGTGTGCCCTTGGCGTCGATCGCGCCGTGCTCGTAGAACCGGTCGTCCTCGATCGCGACGATCGCCTTGAGCATGACCGGGCTGATCTGCTTCAGCGTCACCGGCGTGCGGTTCTGCTGGTACAGCGTCGCGATCGTCTTGCCGTCCGCGTCCTGGATGATCGTCTTCTCGGCCAGCGGAGCGGTCTTCAGGTCCTGGGGCAGGTACTGCACGGTGTCGTGGGCGGTGGCCGTCGTCACGCCGACCAGACCGGCGAAGGGGAGGGCCAGTCCGGCGAACAGTGCTCCGGCGAGAACACTGACCAGCAGGAACACGAACACCGACATCACGACGTTGGGCCGCTTGGCCCGCCGTTCGCCTCTGTGCATGGTTGGGCAGATTACGTCAGGTGGAGGACCTCCGGCACACTTCCCGTTACGGAATTTACACATTTGCCCAGCGATCTCACCAACAGTGATCGTGCCATCACTGCCGGGCGATCACCGAGGCCCCTTCGACGACCACTTCGAGGCAGTCGCGGAACAGGTCGTCGACGGTCCGCCCAGGCGTGACGTACTCCGTGATCGCGCGCATCGAGACCGGGTACGCCGCGGTGTACTGCTCGAGGTCGAAATCGGCCGTGTCCGGCGGGGGTGACTGCTCCTCCAGGGCGTGACCGACCGTGAAACGCTCGACGGTCAGCACGATGATGCGAGCGTCGCGGAGCGGGATGCCGCGGTCGGCCAGCGTGCTCATCGCGAGCTCGGACCAGGCAGCCGTCTGCCGGGAGAGTTGCGCCATCGACACCACGCGGGCTCCGTCAGGGTGCGCGAGCAGGGCGGCCCGCAGTTGGAGGGCGAAGTCGGTCAGCCACTCCTGCCACGCCTGATCCGGAGCGGGCGGCTGGGGGTCCGGGACGATCGCCTCGGCGATCGCGGTCACCAGGGCGGCCTTGTTGGGCAGGTGCCAGTACAGCGTCGGCGCCTGCACGCCCAGGCGGGCGGCCAGCTTCCGCAGGGTGACCCCGTCGAGTCCTTCGGCGTCGAGCAGCGCGACCGCCTCGTCGACGATCTTGGTCCGGTCGAGGCTCACACAACGGATTCTAACAGTGTTAGAGTGACTCTAACGGTGTTAGAGAGAGGGGTGGGTCATGAAGGCTGCTGTGCTGCACGAGGTGGGCGGCGTGCCGCGGTTCGAGGAGTTCCCGGACCCGGTGCCGGCCGAGGGCGAGGTGGTGATCGAGGTGCTCGCGGCCGCGGTCGAGAACGTCGACAAGGCGGTTGCCGCCGGCAAGCATTACGCGAGCGGGAAGTACCTGGCCACGATGCCGATGATCCCGGTCTTCGACGGGATCGGGCGGCTGCCGGACGGGACGGTGGTCGGTTTCGGCAACGTGCGTTCGCCGTACGGCGCGCTCGCGGAGAAGACCGTCGTACCGGAAGGGGCGTACGCGCCGATCCCCGACGGGATCGATCCGGCGGTCGCGACCGTGATGGCGTCGGCGATCACCGCCCTGACGATGAAAACCGCGGCCGGCCTGCAGCCGGGGGAGACGGTCCTGGTCCAAGGCGCGACGGGTGTCGCCGGGCGGTTGGCGATCCAGGTCGCCCGTCTGCTCGGCGCCGGCCGGATCGTCGCAACCGGCCGCGACGACACCCAACTCGCCGAACTGCGGGCCGATGCCACGATCAACACAGCTGTCTCCGATGAGGCGTTGCAGAAGGCTTTTGACGAGGCCGGCGCATACGACGTCGTCATCGACTTCCTGTGGGGCCGCCCGACCGAGATCCTGCTGCGTGCGCTCACGCCCGACACGTTCGCGTTCGGTACGCCGACCCGCATCGTGCAGGTCGGCGAGGTCGCCGGCTCCGATCTCGTCGTACCTGCTGATGCGCTGCGGACCTCCGGCGTGGAGCTCTACGGCGCGGGGCGCAACCTGAGCCCGGAGTCGATGGGCGAGGCGTATCAGCAGGTCGTCGACTGGACCCGGGCCGGCGAGCTCACCTTCGCGATCGATCGCGTGCCGCTGAGCGAGATCGAGTCCGCGTGGCAGCGGGGCAGCTCGCGCGGCCGGCGGCTCGTCGTCCAGCCCTAGGGCTCGATCAGGACCTTGAGGGCCTCGCGGTCGTCCATCGCGCGGTAGCCGTCCGCGATACCGTCGAAGTCGACGGTCCGGTCGAATACCTTGCCAGGGGCAACGGTTCCGTCGAGGACGCCCTGCAGGAGCCGTTCGATGTACGCGCGGGCCGGGGCGGGACCGCCGGTCAGGGTGATGTTCGGCAGGAACAGCGTGCCGAATCCGATCGGCGCCTCGTCGTACTGCGGGACGCCGACGCGACTGATCACCCCGCCGGGGCGGACCACGCCGAGCGCCTGCTCGTATGCCGGGAAGTGGCCGACAGCCTCGAGCACCACATGGGTGCCGTCGCCGCCGGTGAGCTCGCGGACCTTCGCGATGCCTTCGTCACCGCGCTCTGCCACCACATCGGTCGCGCCGAACTCGACACCGAGGTCGGTGCGGTCCTTGTGCCGACCCATCAGGACGATCCGCTCGGCGCCGAACTGCCGCGCCGCGAGGACCGCCAGCAGCCCGACCGCCCCGTCGCCGATCACGGTGACAGTGGTCTTCGACGAGACGCCGCCCTTGAGCGCGGCGTGGTATCCGGTCCCGTAGACGTCGGACAGCGTCAGCAAGGAGGGAAGCAAGGCAGGGTCGTCGCCGTCGGGCACCTTGACCAGCGTGCCGTCTGCCAAGGGCACGCGGACGGCCTCGGCCTGCCCGCCGGCGACACCGTTCGCGTTCCAGAAACCGCCGTGGCGGCAGGATGTCTGCAGGTCTTCGCGGCAGAAGTCGCAGGTCCCGTCGGACCACGCGAACGGCGCGATGACGAAGTCGCCCTTCCGCAGCGTGGTCACATCCCGGCCGAGGTCCTCGACGACCCCCACGAACTCGTGGCCCATGGTCTTGCCGGCGGGCGTGACGGGCAGGTTGTGATACGGGTGCAGGTCGCTGCCGCAGATGCAGGACGCGACCACCCGCACGATCGCGTCAGTTGGTTGCTGGATCACCGGATCCGGTACGTCGATCACGCGGACGTCGCCGGCGCCGTACAGGTAAGTCGCTCTCATGGCTCCAGTGAAGGCGGCGACGCCCAGCCGTGGCAGTGCCTGTCGTTCCAGGTAATACCAGTGCCTCCCTCGTCGCCGCGACGGTCCGTACTGTTGACGGCATGGGCCACCGAGCCGAGATCAAGGAGTTCCTCAGCTCCAGGCGCGCCCGCCTGACACCTGAGCAGGCCGGCTTGCCCATGTACGGCGGGAACCGGCGCGTGAAGGGGCTGCGCCGCGAAGAGGTGGCGCTGCTGGCCGGCGTCTCGGTGGACTACTACGTGCGGATCGAGCGCGGGAATCTGGCCGGCGCGTCCGAGGGCGTTCTCGAGGCGCTCAGCCGGGCGCTGCAGCTGGACGACGCCGAGCGGGACCACCTGCACGCACTGGCTCGCGAGTCCGACGCCGCTCCGGCACGTCGACGTACGCCCGCGAAGGCACTTCGGCCGGCGCTCCAGCAGATCCTGGACTCGATCACCGACGTACCGGCATGGATCCGCAATGCCAACTTCGACATCGTCGCCGCGAACGGGCTGTCGCACGCCCTCTACGCGGCGATGTTCGCCGACCCGCACCGGCCGGCGAACACGGCCCGCTTCACGTTTCTCGACCCGGCCGCGCGGGATTTCTTCGTGGACTGGGAACGCGCGGCCGACGACCTAGCGGCGTCCTTGCGCTTGCAGGCAGGCAAGAACCCGCACGACAAGGCTCTGACCCAGCTCATCGGCGAGCTCTCCACCCGCAGCGAGACGTTCCGGACCCGATGGGCGGCGCACAACGTCCGCTTCCACCGCTCCGGCCGGAAGAAGCTGCACCACCCGGTCGTCGGCGACCTCGAGATCGACTTCGAGGCGATGGAGTTCCCGTCCGACCCCGGACTGACCATGGTCGTCTACACCGCCCCGGCCGGCTCGCCCACCGGCGACGCCTTCAAGCTCCTCGCCAGTTGGTCCGCCACCCAGCAAACAGTTGCCCAAGACAAGGAATAGTCCGTGCAGATCCTCCCCAAACCCGCCACCGCCAAAGGACCGGCCGAGTGGTTCACCGGCGACGTCTGGTACGACGTGATCATCCGCGGCGAGGCACCTTCCCGCGTCCGCGTGAACACCGTCCGCTTCGCCCCCGGCGCCCACACCGCCTGGCACCGCCACGCCGCCGGCCAAACCCTCCACGTCACCGAAGGCCTCGGCCTCATCCAGTCCCGCGGCGGCAAAGTCACCGTCATCCACCCCGGCGACGTCATCTACACCCCACCCGGCGAATGGCACTGGCACGGCGCCTGCCCCACCAACTTCATGACCCACACCGCCATCTGGGAATCCACCGACTCCAACAACCCCGAAACCGAATGGGGCGAACACGTCACCGAAGCGGAGTACGTCGTACCTGAGTGAGCACCTCCGGGAGGTCTCCGAGGATGGTGAGGTGTTTGGTGGGGCGGGTGGTGGCTACGTAGAGGTCTGAGAGGCCTTGGGGGGAGTCGGTGATGATTGTGGCTGGGTCGGCGATGACGACGGCGTCGAATTCGAGGCCTTTGGATTGGGCTACGTCGAGGAGGGCTACCTGGGCGTCGAGGACTGAGGGGTCGTGGGCGTGGGCGACGTCCGGTAGCGCGGCGGCGAAGGCGTTGTAGCGGGAGGTTGGGACGATGATTGCTACGTGGCCGTCGGCGATTGAGGCTTGGGCGGACTTGATTGCGGCTCGGATGGCCGGCTCGTCGGCGGGGGTGTTGAGGATGGTGGGCTTGGTGCCGGTTTTGCGGACTGAGGTTGGTGGGGTGAGGGATGGGTCGATGGTGGTGAGGATGTCGGCGGCGACCGACATGATCTCCGCGGGGGTGCGGTAGTTGACGGTTAGTTCGGCGGTGCGCCAGCGGCGTGGGGCGTAGCGGTCGAGGAGGTCGGACCAGGAGCGGACGCCGGCGGCCGAGCCGGTTTGGGCGATGTCGCCGACCAAGGTCATCGAACGGCGGGGGCAGCGGCGCATGAGCATCCGCCAGTCCATCGCGGACAGTTCCTGCGCCTCGTCGACGATGACGTGGCCGAAGACCCAGGTGCGGTCGGAGGCCGCGCGTTCGGCCAGGGTGAAGGGGTTGTCGATCAGTCGCGTGCGCTGGGCGACCAGGTCCTTGAACTGCTCGATCTCCCAGGGCATGATCTCGATCCGCTCGGCGGTCAGTTCGATGTCGATCACGCCGTGCGCGTACTCGCGATCGGCCTCGACCGCGGCGGCTTCCTCAGCCTTCTGACGGTTGCGTCCGGCAACGACCCCGCTGGTTTCGCCGAGCAGCTCGGCCGCCTCGTCGAGCAGTGCGACATCGGACGGCGTCCAGTCCGCCGTCAAAGGACGCAGTACGGCGGCTCGCTCGTCGTCGGTGAGCTGTGGTGCGGCGGCGGCCATTCGGTCCGCCGAGGAGAACAGCACGGAGACGAGGAGTTGCGGCGTGAGCTCCGGCCAGAGACGGTCGAGCAGCTCCAGGACGCGGTCGTCCTCGGACAGCTCCTTCTCGATGTCCTCGATGTCGACGGCTCCGACGTACTGGCGTCCGATCCGGTCGACGATCTGATTCGTCAGCGTCTTCAGGATCCGTCGCACGAAGAGCGGGCGCGCCCGGTTGTGCTGCTCCCGGGCCGTCAGCGCGCTCTGCCGGGCCTTGCGGATCGCGCTCGGCCGCAGTACCAGCTCGTGCTGGTCGACCTTCAGCTTGATCGGCGCGGCCGGTACGACGCGGAACCGGCTGATCGCCTCCGCGAGTACGTCGGCCATCGCCAGGTCGCCCTTGATCCGCGCGGCCTCGGCCGACTCCGGCGCGGTTGCCGAGACGCCGGGGTACAGCTCGCTGATCGTCGCGAGCACCACATCGGTCTCACCGAGCGACGGGAGCACCTGGTCGATGTATCGCAGGAACGTGCTGTTGGGCCCGACGACAAGTACGCCGCTGCTCCCGAGCTGCTCGCGATGCGTGTAGAGCAGGTACGCCGCCCGATGCAGCGCAACCACGGTCTTACCCGTACCAGGACCGCCTTGTACGACGAGGACGCCGGGCAGGCTGGCCCGGATGATCCGGTCCTGCTCGGACTGGATCGTGGCGACGATCTCGTTCATCCGGCCGGTGCGGCTCGCGGTCAGCGACGAGAGCAGCGCGGCCTCGCCGATCAGCGTGCTGCGTTCGCCGTCACCCAACGCCTCGAGATCGAGCAGGTCGTCGTCGACGCCGACGACGTTCCGGCCGTGCAACCGGATGTGCCGACGGCGTTTGACCCCGAGCGGCTCGGCGGCGGTGGCGCTGTAGAACACCTGCGCGACCGGCGTCCGCCAGTCGACCAGGATCGGTTCGTAGTCGTCGTCGAACAGTCCGATCCGGCCGATGTGGAACTGTTCTCCGGCGGTTTCGTCGATCCGGCCGAAACACAATCCGCGTTCAACCGACGACAACTGCGAGAATCGCCCGGAAAACAGATCCGTGAACGATTCGCGTTCGGTGTAGGACTGTTCGGTGCCGGTGGTTTCCTCGAGTTGGACCCGGTCGAGTTCGTTCTTGGCTCGTTCCCGCAGGATGTCCAGCCGGTCGTACATCCGGTCCACTTCTCCTTGTTCTGCGGTGATCTCGTCCGCGAGTAGCTGATCCGTCACGCTGCCCCCAAAGCTCTTGCGAAACCCCGATCGCATCTGCTAATCTGTAAACAGATGCCCGAGAGGGCGTCTTTTTTATTGCCCGTACAAATACCCAACAATAGCCATTTCCTTGGCCATGGGCAACAGTGAACGGCATTCCTGAAACGACCGCTTCACAGCCGGCTCCCAGGTAAGCCGAAGGCCGCGCTCAGCCGGCGACTCGACACTGAGGTGGATCCGCCACCCTCGAGGAGCCGCCATGACCGAGTCGCCCGCCGCCGTGCTGCCTGGCCGGCGGGCCAACTTCGACAGCACGGTGCGGACCATCGCCTTCGTGACGTTGTGGTTGAGCCTGCTGCTGGTCACCTATTGGTGGGTGGCCGGCGGCGGTGTGCAGGAGTTGGCGGGCTGGGCGACCGGCCTCACGTCACTCGGTCGGCTCACCGGCCTCCTCGCCGCTGCACTGCTCCTGGCCCAGGTCATCTTGATGGCTCGCGTCCCGATGCTCGAGGCGGCGTACGGGCAGGATCGGCTGGCGCGGATCCACCGCCTGACCGGGTTCACGTCGTTCAACCTGATGCTCGCGCACGTCGTGCTGATCACCTGGGGCTACGCGGCGGGGGAGCTGGGGAAGACGCCCGCGATGCTGTGGGATCTCACGGTCGACTACCCGGGCATGCTGCTCGCCGTCGGCGGTACGGCGTGCCTGTGCCTGAGCGTGCTGACGAGCATCAAGGCGGCACGGCGACAGATTCGGTACGAGTCGTGGCATCTGCTGCACCTGTACGCCTACCTCGGCGTCGGGCTCGCGCTGCCGCATCAGCTGTGGACCGGTCAGGAGTTCCTGTCGTCGACCAGCCGGACCGTGTTCTGGTGGACCGCCTGGGGACTGGCCGCCGCGGCGATTCTGGTCTTCCGGATCGGTGCGCCGATCTGGCGCAACGCGCGACACCGGCTCCGGGTCACGGCCGTCGTACCCGAGGCCGATCGAGTCGTCTCCGTGTACGTCGCCGGGCGGCACCTGGATCAGCTCCGGACCGAGGCGGGGCAGTTCTTCTCCTGGCGGTTCCTCGGCCGGCCTGGCTGGACTCGCGCCAACCCGTACTCGCTGTCCGCCGCTCCGGACGGCCGGCACCTGCGCATCACCGTCCAGGAAGCAGGCGACGGCAGCGCGGCGCTTCGCGGCGTACGTCCAGGTACGCGGGTTCTGGTCGAGGGACCGTTCGGCCGGTTGAGTGCGCGAGCCCGCACCGAGCGGCGGATCGCGCTGATCGGAGCAGGTGTCGGCATAACTCCGTTGCGGGCCCTGGCCGAGGGACTCGACTACGCGCCAGGAGACGCCGTCCTCATCCAGCGCTACACCGAGCACCAGCTGTTCCGGAACGAGTTGCAGGCACTTCATCACCAGCGCGGCCTGTCCCTGCTGACCTTGCCCGGGCACCGGCGAAGCCCTCACTCGTGGTTCGGCCCGGTGCCCGGCGAGCTCGACGACCTGCAGGCCCTGCGGTACTGGATCCCTGACATCGCCGACCGCGACGTCTACCTGTGCGGACCCGACGCCTGGACCCAGCTGGTCAAACACACCCTCGACGCCGCCGGCCTCCCGGCCGAACGGCTCCACCTCGAAACCTTCAAGTGGTGACCCCGTGAAACGCATCGTGCTCTGGTTTCTCGGTACGGCGTCGGCCGTCATCCTCATGTTCGGCTACCACACGTCGACCTCCGGCCCGCAGACCACGACCCCGCAGGCCAGCGGCGAAAGCAACGGCGCTGTCCCTTCGGTTGCACCTTCGTCGGCCGGCGGTCCCACGATCACGGGTGACGTGGCGCAGACCCAGTGGGGACCGGTGCAGGTCCAACTCACCGTGCAGAGCGGGAAGATCACGGCTGTCAGCGTTCCGCAGTACCCGAACGGGAATCACCGCGACGCCGAGATCAACGAGTACGCCCTGCCGATCCTCATCAACGAAACCGTCCAGGCCCAGAGCGCCAAGATCGACATGGTCAGCGGGGCGACCGTGACCAGCAACGGCTACATCCGTTCCCTGCAAAGCGCTCTGGACCAAGTGAAATGACAACGCGGTACGTCGAACACGTGATGGGCATGCCGATCAGCCTGGCGCTGCGCGGCCGCCATGCCGATGACGAGACCGCAACCCGGGCGTGTGGGCGAAGGCTCTCGAGGTACTGCGTGACGCCGACCGGATCTTCAGTACCTACCGCGAGGACTCGTGCGTGTCCCGCCTCAACCGCGGCGAGCTGACCGTGACGGACTGCCCGCCCGAGGTCCGCGAGGTCCTCGCCCTCGGCGAGCAGGCACGGCGCGAGTCCGGCGGCGCGTTCGACGTACGTCGCTCAGGTGGTCTCGATCCGAGCGGTGTGGTGAAGGGCTGGGCCGTCGAACGGGCTGCGCACGCGCTCAACGGATTGCCCGGCACGGACTACTGCCTTGCCGCCGGAGGAGACATGACCTGTCGTGTCGCCGGACCAAACGCACCCGCCTGGCGGATCGGGATCGAGGACCCGCACGACCCGGACAAACTGGTTGCCGTCGTGCCGATCCGCAACGGCGCGATCGCCACCTCCGGCCTGCACCGGCGCGGTGACCACATCACCGATGCCCGCACCGGCACCACGCCGGCCGCGCTCGCGTCGGTGACCGTCGTACACGGATCGCTCACGCAGGCCGACATCGACGCCACAGCAGCGTTTGCGCTCGGACCCGACGCGCTCACCTGGCTGCAGTCACGTCCAGGTCGGACCGGCCTGGTTGTCCTCGCGGACGGCACGCGTCAGGTCTTCGGCGACAGCACGCGGGAGATCACCTCGTCGACCATGCTGCGTCGCACCAGTACTCCGGGATGACCGGCCCCCGCCATGTTCGCCGTACTGGCGCTCGTGCCGGGGGCGATCAGACCCGGAAGCAGACAAAAGCTCCGAGCAGAAGGAGCTAGCGGCCGAAACCGGCGCTTAGCCGCCCAGCGAGATGATGCCAGCCTCGACAGGCCCGGATTTGCCGTACTGCGCTCCCGTGATGACGAAGACCAGGCCACGGTTCTGCGGGGCGCCGGGGCCGTCCAACGGGATGGTGAACCGGCTGTAGCCGGCCGGCATCGGCGACGAGAACCGCGTCCATGCGCCGGAGGCACCGAGGTCGCGGTTGATGAAGAAGTCCTGATCGTCGTTGCCCGTGACAACGATCGTTCCGTTCACGCCCCCCGACTGCGACCACGACACGACGGGGGCACCGTTCGGGGCGGAGCCGTTCTGGTCCACGAGCGAGGTGTCGGGGGAGAACCGGAACGACTCCGGGTCCTTCGCGATCCGGTAGTGCACGTGGTACGTGTAGTTGTTCTGATCGGGGTTCGTCGGGTCGTCCGGCTCCCCGAATTCGTAGGTCATGATCCACAGGTCACCCTTCAGCCGTGCCACTGTGGTCATGCCAGGCCGCTCGGCGTAGGCGGTTCCGGTCGCGTCGTCGACGACAGGACCCCACGTGTGCAGGTCCGTGCTGGTCTGGTGCGCGAGCTTCTGGCCGAAGTTGGGATCTCGCTGGTCGGAGTAGTAGCAGATCAGGTTGTCGTTGTGCAGCAGCAGGAACGGCTCCCATACCGGCGTCGCGCCGTTCGTCGTGTTGGCCGGTCCACCCTGGGCCACCGTGCTCAGGAACTGCCACGTGAGGCCGGCGTCCGTGCTGGCATACAGCTGGATGTTCGTGCTGCTGAAGTTTGTTCCGAGCCAGTTGCACGCGAAAAGAAGCGCGCCCTTGGGAAGACCGGCGAACGCGCGGGGCAGTTGGTAGAGGAACGGCTGCAGATACACCCCGGACGCCGTGCCTGCGTCGGGGACGCTGCTCTGCTTCGCCCACGTGCGGCCGTCGTCATCACTGCGATAGAGCGGGAACCCAGGGCCTCCGCCTTGGTAGGTTGCGAGCAGGGTCTCCGATTTGCCCGGCGCCGAGGTGCCGAGCCGGACAGCGCGAGCGTAGGACGTGCGCCCACCTTGACCAGCCACGACGACGGGTCCGAACGGAACCTCCCCACCTGGTCTGCCCGGAGGACCCGCCGGGCCGGGGTCTGCGAATGCCGGTCCTGCAAGGCCCAAGCCCAGGCCTGCCGCTGCTGCACCCGCACCGAGAAACACTCGGCGGGAAAGCTGCGGCGTCGGGTTGGTCGAGTTACTCACAGGCGTATGGCGATGCTGCACTTATGCCTCCCTGTTGAAGCCCCCCGCCACGCACGTCGATGCGCATGGCTCCGAGAAGGGGGTAATTCGCACGACAGTTCTCAAGACGGAGCTGACCAAAGCTCCGAGCAGAAGGATCTAGCGGCTGAAGCCCGCGGTCAGGCCGGAGAGGAGCTGGCGGCGGCTGACGGCGTACAGGATGACGATGGGCAGGGTGGTGAGGACGACCGAGGCGAGGACCGCCGGGACGTTCACGCTGTACTGGCCCTGGAAGGTCCACAGTGCCAACGGCAGCGTGCGTTTGTCCGGGCTCTGGGTCAGGATCAGCGGCAGGAGGAATCCGTTCCAGACGGCGAGACCGTTGTAGATGCTCACGGTCACGAGCGCCGGCCGGGTCAGCGGGAACGCGAGCGTGCGGAGCATGCCCCACTCGGTCGCGCCGTCCACCCGCATCGACTCGAACAGTTCCTTGGGGACGTCGCGGATGAAGTTCGACAGCACCAGCACCGACAGCGGGATCGAGAACGCGACGGATGGCAGGATCAGCGCGAGCAGGCTGTCGTACAGGTGCATCTTGATGATCAGCAGGTAGACCGGGATGATCGTCGCCTGCAGCGGGATCGCCAGCCCCATCAGGAACATACCGTTGACCCCGGCAAGGAACCTGCTGCCGGCGCCGCGGATGATGGCGTACGCCGCCATGAACGAGATCCCGACGGCCGGAACGATCGTGCCGATGGTGACGATCACGCTGTTGATGAAGTACCGCGGAAAGTCGGACTCGATGACGAGCTTGTAGTTCTCCGACGTCGGTGCGGACGGCAGGGCGAACGGGTTCTGGCTGAAGTAGTCACTCTGGTCCTTGAAGCTGGTGACCACGATCCAGTACAGCGGGATCACCACGATCGCGAGCCAGATCCAGCCGGCCAGGCCGCCGAACCAGTTCAGCTGGAGCAGCTTGTGTGCGCGCACCGGTCCGCCGCGTGCGCGGCGGGTCGACGTACTCGAGGTGGTTGCGATCGCCATCTCACGCACCTTCCTGCTGGCTGGCCGTCGTACTGCCGCCGAGCCGCCGGAGAATCAGCGCGAGCGCCAGGCCGAGCAGCACGATGATGGACGCGATCACGCTGGCGGGACCCATCTGGTTGGACATGAAGCCGCGCTTGTACATGTCGAGGGCGAGCACCCGGGTGGCATCGCCCGGGCCGCCCGCGGTCAGCACGAAGATCAGGTCGAAGAAGGTCAGCGAACCGACCACCATCAGGGTCGACGAGGTGATGATCGTGTACTTCAGTTGCGGCACGGTGATGCTGAAGAACTGGCGGACCCGGCCGGCGCCGTCGATCGAGGCGGCCTCGTACATCGTGGTCGGGATCTGCCGTACGCCGCCTTGGTAGATCAGCGAGTGGAACGGGATGAACTGCCAGGACACGATGAAGATCACCACGCCGATGGCGAGGTTGCTCTTGCCGAGCCAGTCCTGGGTGAGGAAGCCGATGTGCAGGCCCGCGCCGAGGCCGAAGTTCGGATCGAGCAGAGCCTTGTAGGTGATCGCGATCGCGGCCGAGCTGAGCAGCAGCGGGATGAAGTACAGCACGGCAAGGAACGCGCGGTACCGCTGCCGGCCGGCCAGGAAGGTGCCGAGCAGCAGGCTCATCGGGGTCTGCACCGCCCAGGACAGGATCATGATCTCGAAGGTCACGAGGACGCTGTGCCACGTCTGCGGATCGGCCAGCACCGAGCGCCAGTTCGCGAACCCGTTGGCATGGATGGGGCCGAGGCCGTCCCACTGGGTGAAGCTCAGCACGACCACGCCGATCAGCGGCACGATCCCGAACACGACGAACAGCAACAGCGCGGGCAGCACCATCCAGGCGACCGGACCGCTCCGCCCGACCCGGGACCCCCCGGCGCCGGACGAGACATTGCGGCCGGTCGCCGGGGCGACGGGCGGAGCGGCTACAGTCACTGCCCGATCACCGCGTTCATGTTGTCGGCAAACTGCTGCGGAGAGATGGACAGCTGGAAGAGCTTGGCGATGTTGTCGAGGAGGGTCTCGGCCTGCGTCGGGCTGAGGGCCTGGTCCCAGGACTGGGCGAAGTTCTTCGCGTTCGCCGCCGTGTCATAGACGAAGTTCAGCCACGCGGCGTCGTTCTTGTCCGTGATCGACGAGAGCTTGTCCTTCGCGCTCTTGACGACCGGGATGTTGCCGGACTTGACCCAGGCATCCACCGTGGCGTCGTCGAGAGTGTTGTTCGCGATGAACTTCTTCGCGTTGTCCTTGTCGGCCTGGGTCGCCTTCGACGAGATCGACATGTACTGACCCGGGTTGCCCACGGTGTCGCTCGGGTCGCCCTTGCCGCCGTCGACCGGCGGGAAGTTCATGTACCCGAGGTGCCCGCCGGTGACGAAGTCCTTGCCGGACGACTTCATGTTGCCGTAGGTCCACGCGCCGTGCAGCATCATCGCTGCCTTGCCGGTGTAGAGCAGAGCCTGGTCGGCGTTGGAGTCGGCGGTGATCGAGGAGAAGCCCTTGACGAAGCCGTTCGCCTTGATCAGCTTCTGCATCTCGTCGAGCGCCTTGAGCGCGGACGGGTCGGACCAGCCGTCCTTCTTGCCGTCGTAGATGTTCTGGAAGACCTCGCTGCCGCCGATCCGGTCGAACAGGAACTCCAGCCACATCATGTTGGTCCAGCGGGACTGGCCGCCGAGTGAGAACGGCGCGATGCCCTTCTCGTTGAACTTCGGCACCAGGTCCATGATGTCGCCCCACGACTGCGGCGGCTCGGCGCCGATCTTCTCGAAGGAGCGCTTGTCGTAGAACAGCACGATCGGCGTCACGGTCTCACCAGGCACCGCGTAGAGCTTGCCGTTGACCGTCGCCGCCGTGAAGGCCGACGGGAAGATCGAGTTCTTCAGGTCGGTCTGCTGGTTGAACCAGTCGGTCAGGTCCTCGACCTGGCCGGCCTCGACGTACGACTTCAGGCCGCCGCCGCCCCAGCCCCAGATCAGCGTCGGGCCCTGCCCGGCTCCGATCGCGGTCTTGATCTTCGCCTTGAAGGCGTCGTTCTGGAACTCGGTGGTCTTGATCTTGCTGCCCGAGTTCGCGTCGTTGAACCGCTTGACCTGCGCCTCCCGGATCGCCTGCTGCGGCTGACCGGTGAGGAACCAGTAGGTCGTGCCCGTGCCGGCCGCAGCTGCTCCGGTGGTGGAACCGGGCGTGCTACTCGGGCCGGAGCTGCCGCAAGCGGCAAGGCCGGCCGCCAAAGCGCCGCCACCGACGAAACCTAGGAAGGTACGCCGGGATGTCGTCATGGGATCCACTGTGATCTCCGTACTCCGTGCTGCCCCCACAGGTTGCGGAAGGCACCTGTCGATGTGACTTGTTTTCGAAACATAGGTTTCGGAGATAGTGCTGTCAAGACTTGAACTAAGTCGACTTTGGGGTCACAGTGAGGTCACGCAATCGCCTGCTGAGCAGGCGATTCACAGATCAGGGGCGGATCGCCAGGATCGACAGGGGAGCTTCGAAAACTTTTCGATAATTGCTCACCGAAAAGAACGATCATCAAGGGAGATTTTCTTGTCCATCTCGACTGACAGGCCCTGGCGCGACCCGGCGCTCCCTGCCGCCGAGCGGGTCGGGCTGCTGTTGCAGGCGATGACGCTGGAGGAGAAGGTCGCCCAGCTGGGCAGTCGCTGGGCCGGCAACGACATGGCCGACCACGAGCTGCCCGAGGACGAGACGCTCAACGTCGCGCCGATGGAGGACGTCTTCTCGGCCGGCGGTTCGCAGTCGCTGGAGGACGCGAGTCGCGACGGCCTCGGCCATCTCACCCGGGTCTGGGGCAGCTATCCGCTGTCGGTCGAGCAGGGCATCGCCGAGGTGATCCGGCAGCACGAGGTGGTGCTGAAGAACTCACGACTCGGCATCCCCGCGCTGGTCCACGAGGAGTGCCTCACCGGCTTCACGACGTACGGCGCGACCGTCTACCCGGCGTCGATCGCCTGGGGTGCGACGTTCGACCCGTCGCTGGTCGAGCGGATGGCAGCCGCGATCGGGCGGGACATGGCGGCCGTCGGCGTACATCAGGGACTGTCGCCGGTGCTCGACGTCGTCCGCGATTATCGCTGGGGACGCGTCGAGGAGACGATCGGCGAAGACCCTTACCTGGTAGGGATCCTGGGCTCGGCGTACGTGCGTGGTCTGCAGAGCGCGGGCGTGCTCGCGACGCTGAAACACTTCGCCGGGTACTCCGCTTCGCGCGCCGGCCGGAACCACGGTCCGGTGTCGATGGGCAAGCGGGAACTGCTCGACATCATCCTGCCGACGTTCGAGACCGCGATCGCGACGGCCGGCGCCGGGTCGGTGATGAGCTCGTACTCCGACCTCGACGGACTGCCCGCGAGTGCGGACCCGTGGCTGTTCACCGACGTACTGCGGGGTGAGTGGGGCTTCGAGGGGACTGTCGTCTCGGACTACTGGGCGGTGCCGTTCCTGGCTTCGATGCATCGGGTTGCGGCTGACAATGCGGACGCCGGCGCGCTGGCGTTGAGCTCTGGGACCGATGTCGAGTTGCCGGACACGATCGGGTTCGCCGGGCTGGTGGACAAGGTGAAGTCGGGCGAGGTGTCCGAGGAGCTCGTCGACCGCGCGGCGCGGAGGTTGCTGCTGCAGAAGGTCGAGCTCGGCCTGCTCGACGAGGACTGGACGCCGGAGGGTTCGGTGCGGACGTCCGTCGAGCTCGACTCGGCGGAGAACCGTGCGATCGCGGCCGAGCTGGCAGAGAAGTCTGTGGTGTTGCTCGACGCGGGAACGGCTCTTCCGCTGACCAACCTTGCCAAGGTTGCCGTCGTCGGGCCGGTGGCGCATGATCCGCGCACCTTGATGGGCTGTTATGCGTTCCCGAACCATGTGCTTCCCCGGTACCCGGAGCGGGGGATGGGGATCGACATCGCGACGCCGCTTGATGCCTTGCGCAACGAGCTGGCCGGCGTGGAAGTCTCGTATTCAAAGGGTTGTGAGGTCATCGGGGACGATCGCTCCGGGTTCGACGAGGCTGTTGCGACGGCCCGGGAATCTGATGCGGTCGTGGCGTTCGTGGGCGATCTGTCCGGTCTGTTCGGGCACGGGACGTCCGGTGAAGGGTGTGACGCCGAGGACCTGCGGCTACCCGGCGTACAAGGCGAGCTGGTCGATGCGTTGCTCGACACCGGGAAGCCGGTGGTCGTGGTGGTGATTTCGGGTCGGCCCTATGCATTGGGTCTGTTCGCCGATCGGGCTGCAGGGCTGGTGCAGGCGTTCCTCCCTGGGCAGCAAGGTGCAGCCGCGATCGCCGGCGTGTTGAGTGGTCGGATCGTGCCCAGCGGGAAGTTGCCGGTGCAGATTCCGCGGCATATCGGTGGGCAGCCTGGTACGTACCTGCAGCCTGCGCTCGGCAGTGTGGAGAGTGCCGGGATCAGCGGGCTCGAGGTCCGCCCGTTGTACCCGTTCGGCTACGGGGCGTCGTACACGAGCTTCGAGGTCGGCGATCTGCGGCTCAGTACGGCGGAGATCGCCAGCGACGGCGAGTTCACCGCGACGGTGCGGGTGCAGAACACCGGCGACCGCGCAGGTGACGAGGTCGTGCAGTTGTACCTGCGCGACGTTGTCGCCCGGGTCGCCCGGCCGTTGAAGCTGCTGACCGGGTTCGCACGGGTGTCGCTCGAGCCGGGGCGGGCGGTCGATGTCACGTTCCAGGTGCACGCCGATCGCACGGCGTACACGGCCCCGGATTTGAGACGGATCGTCGAGCCCGGGGACTTCGAAGTGATGATGGGCACGTCGTCACTCGACCTGCCGTGTCGCGCTTCGGTGCGGATCACCGGGGATGTGAGGGTGGTGGGACACGACCGGGTCCTGACGACGCCGGTGACGATCGCAGAGGATCCAGGAGGAGGGTGACGGAGATGACTCGATTGAAGGGTCGCGTCACCCTGGCGACGGTGGCCGGGTCCGCCGGCGTCTCGGTCGCCACGGTCTCCAAGGTGCTGAACGGGCGCAGCGATGTCTCGCCGGTCACCCGCGCGCGCGTCCAGGAGATCCTCCAGAAGCACGGGTACGTCGGTCGCCGGCCGGACCCGGTGCAGCGGGACACGATCGAGCTGTTCTACCAGGGCGTGGTCAACGCCTACTCGGTCGAGGTGATCCAGGGCGTCGTCGAGGCCGGTCAGGCAGCCGGGGTCGACATCGTGCTGAACTCCCGCCCGAAACATCCGCCGGCCACAGGGACCACTGCGACCAACGGCGCCACTCGGATCACGGCCGCGAGCACGGGCCGGGCGGCGCGCTGGATCCGGCAGCTGATCGCCAGCGGCCGCCGGGCCGCGATCGGCCTCACCAGCGAGTTGTCCGATGCTGATCTGGCCGCACTGGCCCGGGCGCGCGTGCCGTTGGTGGTCATCGACCCGGCGAACACGCCGGAGCCCGAGGTGACCAGCGTCGGCTCGACCAACTTCGCCGGCGGGATGGTCGCGGCGCAGCACCTGCTGTCGCTCGGGCACCGGCGGATCGCCTACGTCGGCGGCCAGCCGACCTCGGGGTGCAACCGGGCCCGGATGAGCGGCTTCCGCAGCGCGATGGACGCGGCCGGCGCGACGGTGCCACCGGAGTACGTCTGGTTGAGCGACTTCCTGTACGACGACGGCCTCGCCGGCGGCTCCTCGGTGCTGGACCTGCGGGACCGGCCGACCGCGATCTTCGCCGGGAGCGACGAGGTCGCGCTCGGAATCCTCGAGGCAGCGCGGGCGCGCGGTCTGCGGGTGCCGGAGGACCTCAGCCTGGTCGGCTTCGACGACACCGAGGTGGCCCGGCTCGCCTCGCCGCCGCTCACCACCGTGCGGCAGCCGCTACGCGAGATGGGTGCGGTCGCGCTCCGTACGGCGCTGCAGCTTGCGGCCGGCGAGCAGGTCGCCTCACACCACGTCGAGCTGGCGACGAGCCTGATCGTCCGCGGCTCGGCGGCGCCGCTCGAGTTGTCGTCCGTCGCGGCCTCCTGATCATTCCTTCCGGTCCGCGAGGGCCTTGGTCACGAACACCGCGGCGACCAGCAACACCACGGACAGCGCAGCGAGGAGCGTGAGCGGTACGGCGTTGGCGCCTGCCGTCTTGTCGTTCGAGAGCACGGTCATGATCGAGCGGATCGGGGAGATCCAGCGCAGCAGCAGTACGGCGAGGATCGCGGCGGCCGCGGTCAGCATCGCGATCCCGATCCGCCGGATCACCAGTCGCGAGCACAACAACCCGATCGTTGCGCCGATCAGCGCCGCGCCGAGTTGGGCGGCCGCACCGACCGCGAGCGTGCCCGCGGTGACGACATGGTTCCCGGTGACGATCGGGTAGACCAACCCGATGATCAGCAGCGGTACGCACCACGTCACGACGACAGCGACCGTCGTCGCGAGGACTCGCAGCGAGCTCCCCATCGTCACGACCGTGATCTGCCGCTGCGTCGGGTCCTCGTGATTGACGATGCTCACGGTCAGCCACGTCGTACAGACCAGCATCGCGAGCACGCAGAACGCGTACGACGACTGAAGCGGGCCGTTGTCCGACGTCGTACCGACGGCCATCGCGGCCAGGAAGATCAGTGTCGGCGGGAGGTAGCGCTGGGAGAGCAGGACGCTCGTCACCAGATAGCGGTAGAGGGCAGTCACTCGGACCTCACCTGGCGGACCGTCGTGACCGACCAGCCGTGTTGCAGGGCCGTCAGCAGCGTCGCGTCGTGGAGCCCGGTCGGCACCATCAGTGTGATGCCTGCCTCGTGCGGTCGTACTTCGACCACGTCCGGGTGCCGCGACCAGTCGATGTTGGCGCCCGGCACCATCGAGATCTCGGTCAAACTTGTCTGATGGGTGATGGCCGTCAGCCGGCCGTGCTCGATCTCGCAGACCCGGGTCGCCGTCGAACGGACCACCTGGGCGGAGTGCTCGGTGAAGGCGACGGCGGCGCCCTGTGCGGCGGTCTCGGTGAGGAGCTCGCGCAACGTGGTGTGCGCGGTCGCGTCGAGACCGGCCCAGGGCTCATCGAGGACGAGGAGCTCAGGTTGTCTGAGGAGTGCTTGAGCGAGCGCCACCTTCTGCGCGTTGCCCTTCGACAGCTTCCGCATCGGTGTGTCCGCACCGCCCGAGAGTGCAAGCCGATCCAGTAGCTCGTGAGCGCGGGCTTGCGCCGAACGCGTGCTGAGTCCGCGGATCCGTCCCATGTGCCTCAGGTACGCCGAAGCGGAGAGCCGATCGTGCGACGCGAACACATCCGGGACGTAGCTGACGACGGTGGCGTTGCGTTGCACCGATCCGGCCGACGGCCGGGACAGCCCGACCATCAACTTCAGGACGGTGGACTTGCCGGAGCCGTTGGCACCGACCAGTGCGAGCAGTTCGCCCGCGTTCACCTGCAGGTCGACGTCAGCCAGGATCTCCCGCCGCCCGTACCGTTTCGAGACTTTCCGCAGCCGGACCACTTCCATGCCGTGAGCCTATCGATCCGGCGGGCCGCATCACCCGGGACAGCGGGCGGGAGAGGATCGCGGAGACGATCAGGGAGGCGGCTGCGAAGGCTGTCATCGTCGGAGCGGCCGAGGTCAGGTCCGCCAGAGCGCCGGCCAGGATCGCGACCACGCCGAACGTAGTACCACGCAGTGCGGACTCGAGCCCGAGCACCTGTCCGCGCAGCTCCGCCGGAGTGAGGTCGACGAGGACTTCCTGCTGAGCAAGGGATGCCGAGTAGCCGAAACTCCCGACGGCGACGAGTGCGCAGAGCACAGCGATCGGCAGCTGGAACGCGAAGCCAAGGAACGGTACGGCGAGGACGAACCGGAGCCACCGTGCCGCGACCCGGCGGCCGTTGCGGGTGAGGAAGCGGCCGACGGTGAGATCACCGCTCATCATCCCGGCGGCTCCCGCGGCGAGCAGCCAGCCCGCGCGCGGTCCGGCGTACGGGACGAAGAGGGCCTCGCAGCCGACGATCAGGCCGTTGGGAAGGGTCAGTGCGAGTAGAAGCGGACGGGTGCGCTTCTGCGCGAGGAGTGTGCGGTTGCCGCGCCAGGTCTCGGCGAGACCCGTCCGGGCGACCCGGCGTGGCGGACGATCCTGCAGGCCGAACCGGACGACCGGTACGGCGAGGGTGGCGAAGCCGGTCGCGATCCAGAGGACCGTGGACGGGCTGACAGCCTGCAGCAAGATGCCCGCGATGCCGAAGCCGGCGATCTGCATCGCGCCGACCGACAGGTTCATCGCGGACCGGCCGAGGATGAACTGGTCGTCGTGCACCACTTCGCCGAGCAGCCCGTAGCGGACGCCGGCGCCGATCGACAAACCGTAGGCGAGGGTGAGCGACAGCACGAGACGCAGGCCGGGGGAGAGATCGAGCGCCGCTTGGATGCCGACCGCAACGGCCGAACCGGCCGCGAGCAGCGTGAGGATCTGCCGGGGCCGGGCGGTGTCCGCGGCCGACATCAGCGTGGAGACGCCGAGCACCTGGGCGAGCGACGGACCGAACATGATCGTCGCCGCGAGCAGCGCGGATCCGGTCGTGGCGTCGACCACGATCGCCAGCGTCAGGCTGGTCATCGTCGAGGACGCGTTGCCCAACGCGCTGCCGATCCACAGATTGCGGAACTCGCGGTTGGCGAAGATCTGCGTGTACGTGCTCATGACGGACACCATCGACCGCGGGCTGCTCGACGCCTACAGTTTCGGATGGAGGCGAAACGTTGTCCGAATTCCTTGTCGATGCCGACACCCTGGTGAACGCCCGGTTCGGTACGTCGCAGCTCACCGAGACGGTGTCGGCGCTGAAGCTACTGCGGACGCCGGTCGAGCCTTGGTATCGGCCGTGGAAGGACGCGCACACTGCCGCATACCAGGCGGCGCTGGCGGCGAACCCGGTCTGGGCGGCGATCGTCGACAACGCCTTCGGGACCAGCTGGGCGGCCGACTTCTTCACCGTCCCGCCCCTCCAGCCGGACCTTGCCCTGGACACGGAGCTCGAGTACCTGACCTCGTTGGACGATGAGCGGATCCGCGCGGACCTGAGCGTCGTACGCACGCCGCTGTCGCCGATCCTGCTCTCGTCGTCCGGGCTGGCCGCGGAGGCTGCTGACTTGTTGCGGTGGATCTGGCGCGTGACTATCGAGCCGGAGTGGCCGCGGCGGTTGCGGGTGCTGCAGGCCGACATCGTGTCGCGGACGTCGCGGCTCAGCGAGCAGGGCTGGTCCGGGGTGCTCCGCGGATTGGGGCCGGACGTGCGGTGGCTCGGCGAGGGGCGGATCCAGGTCAACCGCTGGGACTATCCGCCCACCGATGTTCGCGGACGGGACCTGATGTTCATCGCGGCGCATACGCAGCGGGTGAATGTGAGCTGGCGGTTGCCGGACCGCTTCGCGCTGGCCTACCCGGTCACCGGCATCTTCGCGACCACGGCGACGCCGGACGAGCCGTTGGTGCAGCTGCTCGGGCGCAACCGTGCGCGCATCCTGGTCGAGGCTGCGGCACCCGTGAGCACGACGCTGCTGGTCGCGACGACCGGTTTGTCGCTGGCGACGATCTCCGACCATCTCCGGGTGCTGACCGACAGCGGGTTGCTGGAACGCCGCCGGTCCGGGCGGTCGGTCTTGTACTGGCAGTCCGACACCGGCCGTCGCGTGGTGGGACGGCCGGTGTCGGGCTGAAGGCGTCCGTCGAACGAACGCCGGGGCTCGCCCAGCTGGGCAGCTAGCGCAGGATCTCCAGTTCGGCCGTGAGTGCGAGATCCGACACGGACGAGCCGGCTCGGAGGGTGAAGGTGCCTGGCTCGGTGGTCCAGCCGTCCTGCCAGTGTTCGAAGGTGTGGTCGTGCAGGGTGACCGTGATCTCGCGTGCCTGCCCGGCGTCGAGGCGTACGACGGCGAAGCCCGCCAGCCAGCGCACCGGTCGATCGACCGTGCTGTCGGCGCGTTCGGCGTACACCTGGACGACGTGCTTGCCGGCGCGGTCGCCGGTGTTGCGGACGGTCAGCGCGACCGATGTCGGGTCGTTGGCGCGGAGGTCGGACAGCTCCCAAGTGGTGTACCCGAGGCCGTGGCCGAACTCGTACGCCGGCTCGGTGCCAGCCTTGAGCCAAGCGCGGTAGCCGACGTGGATGCCCTCGTCGTACCGCACGACGCCGTCCTTCGGGGTGACGTCGATGACCGGTACGTCGGCCTCCTCGCGCGGCCAGGTGGTCGGGAGACGACCGCCGGGCTCGGTCCGGCCGAGGAGTACGTCGGCGAGCGCGTCGCCGTACTGCTGGCCACCGAAGTACGTCGCCAGCACGGCCGCGACGTCGTCCCGCCAGGGGAGGAGGACGGGGGAGCCGGCGTTGACCACGACGACCGTGCGCGGGTTGGCGGCCGCGACCGCGCGGACGAGGTCGTCCTGGCGGCCGGGCAGTGCGAGCGACGTACGGTCGTAGCCTTCGGATTCGACCTTCGAATTGGTGCCTACGACAACCAGTGCGACGTCCGCGGCGCGGGCCGCCGCGACAGCCTCGTCGATCAGGGCCTGCGGGTCGTCGTTGCCGGGCTCGACGCCGACGACGATGCCGAACGCGTTGCTCAGACCGCCTTCCAGCTTGGGCAGATCGAGCTCGACGCGGATATCGACCGGCGTACCGGCGGTCACCTCGAGCGGTGTGGAGATCGACGGCGGTGAGAGCAGCGCGGCGCCGAGGTCGGTGCCCACCGGAATCGCGGTGTCCTCCCGGAGGAGGTTGCTGTCGGCAAAGATCCGGCCGCGGCCGACCGAGGCGAAGCCGAGCTTGATCGCACCGGATTCGGCCGGGGTCCAGGTGGTGCGGAACTCGAAGACCGTGGACTCGGCGATCGGTGCGTCGCCGCCGAGGTAGACGAGGGCGCTGGAGAAGCGGTCCTCGGCGTACAGCTCGGTGCCATCGGCGGTCAGGAAGCGTACGTGGGCGCCGCGCTCGCCGGTCTGCGGGTTGGTCATGGTTGCCGGTGGCAACTCGCCGACGCCCTCCTGGACGACGGCGCCGAGCGAGTAGGTGACCTCGGCGTTCGGGAGTGCCTTGCGGATTCCGTCGAGCGGGGAGACGACGGCCGACGGGATCACGGTCGCGCTGCCGCCACCCTGGGTGCGGGCGTCGCGGGCGTTGTGTCCGATGACGGCGACGCGTTGGAGCTCGGCCCACGGCAGTTCGCTCTTATTGGTGAGCAGGACGGTGCCTTCGGCGGCCGCCCTCCGAGCGAAGGCGACGCCGTCCACCTGCGGTACGTCGGCCGGCTTCTCGTAGCCTTCGAGGGCGCCGACGCGGGCGGCCAGAGCGAGGATGCGCAGGACCTTGCGGTCGATCGCGTCTTCCTTGACCTCGCCGGAACGGACAGCCTCGACGAGTGCGTCGCCCCAGGCGCCGACCGGGCCGGGCATCGCGAGGTCCTGGGAGTGCTTGGCGCTCTCCACGCTGCGGACCGCGGTCCAGTCGCTGACCACGACGCCGTCGAAGCCCCAGTCGGTGTTCAGCGGGGTCTCGAGCAGGTCGTTCTCGGAGGCGGTCGCGCCGTTGATCGAGTTGTACGCGCTCATCACGAGCCACGCCTTCGACTCGGTCACGGCCTTCTCGAACGCGAGCAGGTAGACCTCGCGGAGCGTGCGCTCGTCGACCACGACGTTCGCGGTGAAGCGATCGGTCTCGAAGTCGTTCGCCACGTAGTGCTTCGGGGTGGCGCCGACGCCGAGCTCCTGGACGCCGGCGACGTACGCCGCGGCGAGCTCCGCGGTCAGCACCGGGTCCTCGCTGAACGCCTCGAAGTGCCGGCCGCCGAGTGGGGAACGATGCAGGTTGATCGTCGGGCCGAGGACGACGTCGACATTCTTCCGGCGGGCCTCCAGCGCCGACACCACGCCGTACCGATGGGCGATCTCGACGTCCCAGGAGGACGAGAGGGCGGTGGCGGACGGGAGGTTGAGCGACGGGTCGCGCTCGTCCCAGACCGGGCCGCGGACACCGCTCGGGCCGTCGGACAGCACCATCGAGCGGAGGCCGATCGCGGGCAGCGCGTAGGTCGACCAGAAGTCCTGGCCGGTGAGGATCCGGACCTTGTCCTCGAGGGTGAGCCGGCCGAGCAGGTCGTCGAAGTTCATGGCGAAGACTGTACGTGCGAAAACCGAGTGATGCTAGGTTTTGGGTATGGCAACTTCCAGAGGTCCGTACGCGAAGGGTGTCGCGAAGCGGGAGGAGATCCTGCGGGCCGCCCTCGAGGTGATCGCGCGCCACGGCTACCGGAAGACGTCGACACGTGAACTGGCCGCCGCGGTCGGGCTCAGCGAGGCGGGGTTGCTGCACTACTTCGGCTCCAAGGAGAAGCTCTTCGAGGCCGTACTGCGAGCCCGCGACGAGGCAGACCGCTCCCGCTTCGCCGACGCCGCCGATCCGATCGAACTGCTGGCCGCTGCGGTCCGGCACAACGGATCGGTACCAGGTCTCGTCGAGCTCTATTCCACCTTCTCCGCCGAGGCCGGCGACCCCGATCACAACTCCCACACGTACTTCGTCGACCGCTACGCCGCCATCCGCGCTTCCCTGGCCGACGCAATCCGCACCCGCCAGTCAGCCGGCACGTTCAACCCGTCGGCCGACCCGGAAACCATCGCCACGGTCCTGATAGCTCTCTCCGACGGCCTACAGATCCAATCCCAGTACGCCCTATCCGCCGACCCGGCCGACCTCTTCGACAACCTGCTGGATCTACTGCGCGATAGTTGAACCATGACGAGCCCCGCCGAAGACTCCATCACCCCGGCCGAGCCGTCCGCACCTTCAGTACCCGTCGGGGTCAGCCGGCGGGTGCTCACCCGGGAGATCTGGCTTGTCCTGGCGTTGTCCTTGGGTGCCTCCGGGGTGGCGGCTGTCATTTCGTTCGCCGGGGTGTTGACCTCGGCCAAGCCGATCAGTGGGCAGACGGCGGTGATTGTGGGGTCGCGGGCGCCGGGGCGGCCTTGGCTGGATTTGAGTTGGCAGGTGTTTGCGATCGTGACCGCGCTGGTGCCTGTGGCGCTGGTCGGGCACTTTCTCGCGCGGGGTGGCGAGACCCTGCGGACGATCGGCTTCGATCTGCGCGACCGGCTGCGGGATCTCGGGCGCGGTACGGCGATCGCGGCGATCATCGGCGGTGCCGGCCTGTTGTTCTACATCGGTGCACACGCGACCGGCGCCAACTTGACCGTCGATCCGTCGCAGCTGCCCGACTACTGGTGGCGGATCCCGATCCTGATCGCGGTCTCCGCGCAGAACGCCGTACTCGAGGAAGTCGTCGTGCTCGGCTACCTCAACCACCGGCTCGACCAACTCGGCTGGTCCGTACGACGGGCGACCGTGACCAGTTCGCTCATCCGCGGCTCGTACCACCTCTACCAGGGCCTCGGCGGCTTCGCCGGCAACGTGATCATGGGCGTGATCTTCACCTGGCTGTATCGCCGCTGGGGCCGGATCATGCCGCTCGTGGTCGCCCACACCCTGATCGACACCGCCGCGCTGATCGGCGCGACGTACCTGCTGGGCAAAGTCTCCTGGCTACCCAGTTGAAAACTGGACGAGTGTCAAGACTGACACGTAACCGATCGGGGCCTTGACGGGTTGAGGTTGTCGTGACAGTTAACGGGGAAATCACCAGTCTGCCCGAAATCGATGCCGGTCTGGCCGCCGCGGCGCTCGCAGTGTTCGCGCACCGCCACGAGGTCGTCCACCTGCTGTACGCCGCCTCCGACGAGCCGGACGCGCTCGCCCGGATCGGCGACCTGCTCCGGGTCGACGAGACAACCATCGCGCGCGTCCTGGACCAGCCGCTGCGCTGGATGCTGCCGCAGTTCCGCACCGAACTCGAGACGATCGCCTCCATGCCGGACCCCACGATCACGGTCCCAGCAGTAGACCCCGCGGTGGACCTCGAGCCGGCACCGACCAGCTGAGCTGCAGGACGGCACCGCTCCGACGCTAGGTTGGAGCGGTGCAGACGTATGGGCGGGACCTGCTGGAGATCGCGGACGAACTGACGACGGCGTACGTCGAGGTGTTCACGTCACCGCCGTTCGAGCACCGGGACCCCGAGCAGACCCGGATCGCGTTCCGGAAGCGGCTCGAGGGGGACGTGGAGCGGGACGGGTTCCAGGCGTGGATCGAGCGTACAGAGGACGGGCGGATCGCCGGGTTCGTCACCGGCTGGACGACGCCGGCGCCGTTCCGGACCGACCGGTCGTACGGCAGCGTCCTCGACCGGATCGGCGCTGAGCAGGTCGACGAATTCCTCGTCGGCGCGTTCGAGGTGGACGAGCTCGGCGTACTCGAACACGCCCGCGGCACCGGCCTCGCCCGGCGCCTGCTCGAAACGGCCACCCGTGAGCGCTCCCGCGCCTGGCTGCTGGCCTGGAACCAGAACCACGACGCGATCGCGTTCTACCGCCACCTCGGCTGGCAGGAGCCCGAGGTCCGCGGCCCCGAGACCGACATCCTCGTCTTCACCGCCACCCACTGACCCCACCCGCCCCCGCCCCCGACCCAGCCCGTCCGCCCTCTGAGGGGTCAACCCCTGAGCTGGTCGGTTAGGCAGTCAGAATCTGAGGGGTCAACCCGCCATCTGAGGGGTTGACCCCTCAGAGGGCGGACCGGGGTCAGAGAGCGAAGAGGTCGGCGGCGTTGCGGTGGGTGATGGCCTCGTGCTCGGCGGCCGTCAGCTCGGCGGCTTCGAGCGCACCCAGCGCGACCGACGGGTCGATCAACGTCGCATCGGTCCCGAACATCAGACGGCTCGGGCCGATCTGGTCGAGGATCCAGCGGATCCGGTTCGCCTCCGGCGCGGACCAGCACGGCTCGAACCAGATCCGGTCGGACCGGTCGGCCGCCTCCGGCACCCGCGGCCAGCCGTTCGCGCCCATGTGACCGGCGAGCACCCGCGCCTCGGGGACCCGGGCCGCGACGTCGGCGAGATCGACGACGGTGTTGCCCCAGGTGTGCACGAGCGTCGGCAGGCCGTACTCCGTGGTGAGCTCGATCGCGGCCTGCATCGCGGGCGAGCTGATCGGCGTCCGGCTGTACTCGCTGTGGATCTTCGCGCCGACCCACCGCGACCGTCCGTCCCCGGCGAGCAGTACGTCGAGGTCGGTCCGGGCTTCGTCGAGGCGGCGCGGGTCGACGACGATCATGCCGCGCAGGCGCTCGTCGACCGGGAGCTGTTCGGCGAGCGAGCGGTTGCCGAGCGGGGCGTCGTACACGATGCCCTCGATCGACGAGACCAGTTGGAGGTCGATGCCGAAGCGGTCGATCAGGTCGATGTTGACGTCGATGCTCGCGGTGTCCATCGAGAAGAACCACGGACCCCAATGGGCGTGTACGTCGATCAGCATGCGGGCTCCAGAAGGGTCTTGAGGCTGCGGCTCCCGGCCTGCGCGATCTCGTCGGGGCTGAGCTTGGACGTCAGCAGCCGGCGGACCACCGAGCGGGTCTCGTGGAACGGCGTACGGCAGCCGAGCACGAGCCGCTCCGCGCCGACCTCCGCGGCCACGATCTCGAGCGAGTCAGGTCCGGTCAGCATCCGGGTCGAGGTGTGGAAACCGGGCTCCGAGCGGGCCATGATCACGAAGTCGCCGAGGTAGTAGAAGTGCGTGTCGAGGAAGACCACCCGCGCCCCGAGCCCGCAGAGCGCCGGACCGACCTTGCGTACGTCGCCCTCGGTGAAGATCGTCACGCCGGCGTCGACCAGCAGCTGCACGACGTGGCCGAACGACGGGAAGCTCGGCTCCACGCTCTGCGCGGTCGGCGCCAACCGCACCGCTCGCGGCGGAGCGTCACCCGACAGCAGCCGCTCCAGCTCCCTCTCGGCGCCCAACGGATCGCGCAGGTCCAGCACCGGGCACGACGTCCACCCGTTGCCATTAGCAACCTTGTCCGCCTCGTCGTTCCCCGACGGTACGTCGAAGTGCACCGCCCGAAGCGCGGACACGACCCCGCCGGAGATCCCGCTCCCATCGAGGACGCCCCGCACCTTCTCGGGCCGGCCCCAGCGCCCCGTCGTCACGTCGTGCCCGACCAGGATGTCGCAATCGAGCAGCAGGGGAGTGTCGTCGGTCACGGGGCCTCCCGGTCTGGACTGAGGAGCGGAGCGACGAGGGAAGACCGGGAGTAACAGCCCCGGGACCCGCCGCGCCGGAGGCGTGGCATCAGTACAGTCATCAGGCCTCCCGGGCCAGGGCTTTGTGCACCTTGCGGATCGCGGCGACGATGTCGTCGACGTCGGATTCGGTGTAGTTCTCGTTCCAGGGCAGCACGAGGAGGCGGTTGTTGATCAGCTCCTCGGCATTCGGGCACAGGCCGACCGGGTACGACACGTCCTGTAGCGGGAACCCGGAGTCGCCGTACGTGATCCGATCGCGGACGGCGGGTGCGGCGTAAAGCGGGCTGGTCAGGTACCCGCCGTTCGCCGGGATGCCCTCGGCGGACAGGGCTGCGGCCCACTCGCGCATGTCGCCGGCGGCTTCGGAGATGATCAGCGGGTACTGCCAGTACACATGGTCGTGCCCGTCGGGTGGCGGCGTGATACCGGCCAGGTCTTCGATCCCGGCGGTCGCTCGGAGAGCCGCCGTACGACGGTCCTCGATGACGCCGCGGAGCCGGTTCAGCTGGGCTCGCGTGACCGAGGCGACGAGCTCGGTCATGCGGTAGTTCAGCGCGAGGAACAGGTACGTCCGCTCGTCGGTGTCCCGCGGCCAGCCCTTGTCTGCGAACAGCCGCATCCGCCTGGCCTTCTGCGCGTCGTCGGTGACCGTGAGCCCGCCGTCGCCGGCGCTGATGTGCTTGGTCTGCTGCAGGCTGAAGCAGCCGATGTGCCCGATCCGGCCGACGAACGAGTCGCCGACCGGCGCGAGGTACGCCTGCGCGCAGTCCTCGATCAGCAGGATCCCGTGCTGGTCGCACAGCTCCCGCAGTTCGCGCACCCGCGCGGGCTTGCCGAACAGGTGTACGACGATCACCGCCTTGGTCCGCGGCGTGATCGCGGCCGCGACCGACTCGGGCGTCAGGTTCCCGGTGATCGGGTCGACGTCCGCGAACACCGGTACGGCGTTCTGCATCATGATCGGGAACACCGTGCCCATGTCGCTGATCGGCGTGGTGATGATCTCGTCACCCGGCGTGGGGTTCACCGCGGCGACGGCCAGGTGCAGGGCCGCCGTACCCGAGCTGCAGGTGACCGCGTGCCCGGCGCCGAGCAGCGACGCGAACTCCAGCTCGAGCGCAGGCACCTCGGTGCCCCAGGTGGCCGACAGCATGCCGCTGCGGAGCACCCGCTCGACCGCTTTGACCTCGTCGTCGCCGAAGCGCCGGCCGCTGGCGTTCATCACCGACGGCAGCGGGTCCGTGCGGACCGGCGGACCGCCGTCCCGGGCGAGCTGACTGTTCTCCATCACGAGAATCCTTTGCTTAGGGCAACGGTAGTTGGACGAGGTCGCGGTCGGCGAGACCCCAGACGCTGTGCCGGGCACCGCGTACCGGAGTCAGTTGCGGGACGGTGTACCAGCCGTCGCCCAGGTTGTTCACCAGCAGCCTCGCGGGACCGTGGCCGAGCTGATACAGGTTCCCGCCGAAGTTCGTCTCACAGTAGACGCCGGTCCGGTCAGCGTGGATCTGGCCGTAGCCGGACAGCTTGTTCTCACCGCGTACGGCGGTCTTGGTGCGCAGGTCGTAGCGGAACCAGCCGCCGCTGGTGCGTTTCAGTACGCCGTACAGGATCCCGTTGTGGACCGCGACACTCTGGATGGAGCGCTCGCCGGCGAGCGGTTCGACGGTCCAGAGCAGCTCGCGCCGGCAGAGGTCGAAGGCGGCGATCGCGGCCGAGGTGCGGGTCGGCGTGATGCCGCCACCGCCCACCACGTCCCCGCCGAGGTACGCGATGCCGTCGACGATCGAGACCGTCATCACGCTCTGGTCGGGCAGGATCCCGAAGTGCACGTCGAGTTCGCCGGTGCGCACGTCCAGCAGCGTCAGGGCGCCGGTGAGCTTGCCCGTGCCGGGTGCCGACGCGATCGCGAGCAGCTTCGACTTCTCGTCGTACGCCGCCTGCCAGGGACGGATCTGCTCGTGATCGATCGTGCCGAAGCTGTGGACTTCTTTGGTCCGTGGGTTGACGCGGACGACTTCGGTGCTCGGGTACAGCGCGGAGTACAGCTCGCCGCGGACCCAGGTGAGCGTCTTCGCCTCGCCCGCGACGCGGAGGCGCCGGGTTGTGTCACCTGCGTGCTCGGTGATCACCCAGTGACCGCCGACGTACAGGTGCGGGTCGCCGAGCACGATCGACTGCGGCTTGTCCGGCGCGGGCGTGAACCCGGCGTCGATCAGGTCGAGCAGTTCGAACGAACCGGTGGAGACATCCAGCCACCAGAGCACGCCTGACCCGGTCGCGCCGAGCAGCGTCGTCGGGTTGAGGAACTCGAGCTTGCGGTGCTCGTCCTGCGGCGCCGGAGTCGCCACCGCGATGAGCCCCTCCGGCCCCCACTTCCAGACCGTTCCGGAGGTCCTCGTGGTGAGGTACGCCGTGCCGTCAACGGCGACTGTTATCGCGTCGACCCCCGTTTCGCCGTCGGGGAGCGGCGTACTGCGGACGTCGGTGCCGTCGAGCGCCATGCTGAGCACCGCCTGGCTGCTGCCGACGAAGATCCGGTCGTCCGTCGCCGCGAACGGGCCGAAGTTCTGCCCACGGGACGCATCGGGCGTGAGGTCCTTGAAGACCTTCGTACTCCGGTCGTACCCGACCAGCTGCGACGGCGTGTAGATCCCGGCGTACACGTAGTTGCCTGCGGCACCGACATACCGTCCGTACTGCGCCCCGGGCACCGGCGCGCCGAGCTGGGTCGGAGTGTTCGTTGCCGGGTCGATCTGCCAGACGGCGCCGTTCGGATAGCTGACCGCGAACACCTGTCCGTCGGGCGCCGTCGTCATGTCCCAGACGAAGCCGCCGGCACCGGCGAGCGTCCCGACGTGGGTCACGGAGCCGTCGGCGGGATCGAAGCAATAGACGTCGGCGACCGGGTAGAGCCCGGCATAGACTTTGCCTCCGGCAACAGTGATACCCCAGCCGCCTTCGCCGGTCGGCAGCTCGACGGTCCTCGTCACGACCCGGGTGGTCAGGTCGATCTCGGTCAGCCTTGGCGGGACGATGCCGCGGCTGATGACGTAGGCGTGGCCGTCGTGCACCGCCATCGCGACGACAGCAGCCGTCACGACCGCGGGACCGGCGCTGGGCAGCGTTGATCCGTCGATGGGACTGTCCTCCGCATGAGCTGTGGTGGGCAGGGTCGTCAGGGCACCGGTGGCCAGCACACCGGCAAGCGCAGTACGGCGGGAGATGATCATCGGAGCCCTCCGATGCGGATGAGGTCACGGCCCTTGATCGTGTAGAGCGCGTCGCCGTTGGGGGAGGTGGTGATCAGCGGATAGCTGTAGATCTGGGCGCCGAGGTTGTCGACCACGGTGGTGATTGTCAGCGCCAGCGTGATCTTGAAGACGCGGTTGTTGTCTGTGCCGTAGAGACCGGAGCGAGCGATCGTGAGCCGGCTCTGGGTCGTGCCGAGCGTAGCGCTGTTGACGAGCTTGCCGGTGCGGGGATCGAGGACGGCGAGCCGGCCGTCGTCGGTCGTCGCGTACAGGCGGCCGCGATAGACGACGAGATCGCTGTAGCTCTGTGCCTTCGACAAGGGAGCGGTTGCCCACAGCACCTTGTTGCGGCGCAGGTCGAAGGCGACGACGGTTGCCTCGGGCAAGATCGGGTCGGTGCCGAGGCTGTTCCGGGTCGCACCGCCCAAGTAGGCGATGCCGTCTGCCGTGGTCACCGATCGGACCGATTGCTGCGGTACGACGCCGCGGTGGACCTCGCGTTGCCCGGTGCTCAAGTGCTGCTCGACGAGCGTGCCGTCGTACTTGCCGTAGTCGGGTTCGGTGGAGATCAGCCAGGTGCGGGACCGGGCGTCGTACGCGGCATCGGTGGGGCGGGTCTGCTCGTTGCCGATCTGGCCGAGCTCGTGCAGGTCGGAGCCGTCGGGCTTCATCTGCCAGAGACGAGCCAGCGTGTAGACGCCGAGGTAGATGTCGCGGCCGATCGGGGTCAGCGTCTTCGCCTCGCCGGGGAGGAACGTGCGAGTGCTGGCGCCGGTGGCGAGGTCGTGGACCTGGATGCCGGCCTTGCCGCTGACCAGCACGGAGGTCGGGGTCGCGGCAATCGCCATCGCCTGCTCGGGCGCGGGCGGGAGACCGGCCTGACCGAGATCGGTGCCGGTGAACTCGCCGGTCGCCTCGTCGAAGTCGACGACCTGGCTGGTCAGCTCGGCGCGGATCGTCGAGCCGTCGACGAAGATCCGGTTGAAGTACGCCCCGTCGTACGGCGAGCCGAGTCTGGTCAGGGTGTTGTCGCGGTAGCGGTAGAGCGTGCCGGACGGGCGCGTGCCGAGGTAGATGTCGGGGCCGTCGATCGTGATCGCGGTGATGTACTGGTCGCCGCCGGGTGTCTGGACCTCGACCGGGTTGCTCAGGTCGGCGGTGTCGAAGACGAGCATCGTCCCGGTGGGGGAGAGGCTTGCGGCGAGCTTCGTTCCGTCGAGGGCGAGGGTGGCGACGAACGTACGGTCGGCGTACTTGGCCGGGAGCACGTCGCGGCGCTCGCCGGTCGCGCGATCGATCGCGATCAGGTGCGCCTTGGTGCCGACGCCCGCGTAGATCGTGGTCGCGTCGGCGGCGATGCTGCGGACGTACTGCTCGCCGGCGACGGCAGCGCCGTACGACTTGGTGGCGCCGGTGGCCGGGTCGTACTCGTGGACGGCGCCGTCCGGGTAGGTGCCTGCGACGATCTTGCCGTCCGGCGTCGCGGCGATCGACCAGATGAACGAGCCGAACTGCGTGACCTTGGTCGCGGTGCCGGTCGTGGTGTCGACCCGGTAAACGTCGCCGGGCGTGTAAAGGCCGATGTACAGGTCGGTGCCGAGGTGGGTCATCGCCCACGCGCCCGCTCCGCTCGGTAGCGAGAACTTGCGGTCGACGGTCTTGCTGACCGGGTCGAATGCACCGACCTGGACGGGTGAGACGCCGGAGGTGATGGTCCAGATCCGGTCGCCGACCTGCTCGGCGACGCTCGTCGAGGTCACGGCGGATGCCGGACCGAGGTTGGTGACCGTTGGACTTTCGGTCACAGCCGGAATAGAGGCGCTGGCTGGCGCCGAAGCGGACACCAGCCCTGCGCAGATGACCAGAGCAGCGGTCAATCCCCGTGCGATTCGCTTGTCCACAAGGCCTCCCGGGACAGTACGCACTGAATTACGGTCATGGCTGAAATTAGCCGGACGTGCGTCAGTGCGTCAACCGCTCGGGAAACAATCAGAGATGAACGCGGTAAACAACCAGTGGGCGGCCGCTGCCGGTGCCGAGCTGGGTGCCGGTCGCATCGGCCAGGCCGGCGCGTTCGAGGCGGTTGAGGACGCGGCGTGCCGTACGCGGCTGGATGCCCAGGTAGTCGGCAACCGAACGCGTGGTCAGACCGTCCTCGGGGGTGGCGTGGACGAGTTCCTGCAGGCGCTCGAGGGTTGCCTTCGACAGGCCGGCGCGCTGGGCGAGCAGTTGCAGCTTCGACCGCTGCTGAGCGCGTGGTGCCGCCCCGCCGACGAGCACGAGATCGATGTCGTTGCGCAGCGAGACGACTGCCGCCGTACGCCCGGCAGTCCGCGCTCGGCCGAGGGCGCGGCGCGCCAATGCCTCGGTCTCGGTGCCGGATCCGCCGATGCCGAAGCCGATCCGGACTGGTCCGAATTGTTCCTTCAACCGGGTCAGCATGCCCAGCTCGGTGAACGAGGCGGTCGCCTGCTCGAGCGGTCCGCGGGTCGCGATGACGAGCCACCGCTTGTCGTCGTACCGGATGACGCTGCCGCCGAGCGAGCCGGCCTCACGGCGCAGCGCGCTCTCGGCGTCGGGAGAGATCTCGACCAGGCCGAGGGCGATCTGCGCATCGTCACTGCGCAAAGCGTCATGGACGAGCAGCAGACTGTTCACCGCGCTGCGCACCGAGTGGATCGACGGTGCCAGCCGCAGCGTGGTCTGCTCGGTCCGGAGCTTCTCGTACGCCGATCGCAGACAGGTGATCGCGACGGTCGCGCGGGCCTCGTGGTGGAACGCGAGGATCTCCTCGAGGCTCAGCCCAGGCCGGTACGGCAGCACGCGTACGCCGCTCGTCGGCAGGCCGACCTCGTCGAACGTCTCGCGGACCTCGGCCTCGTCGAGTACGTCGATACTGATCGAGGTGACGTCACGCCCCTCGCTGAGCAGCTGCACGAGGGCGCGCATCAGCGTGGCGCCGGTGTACTCGACGTGTGCGGCCGGCCGGTCGAGGAGGCCCTGCGCGGCGGCCATCTGGTACGGGACGACGCCGGTGAACAGCCACGCGTCGACGCTGCCCGGCGCGTTGGCCATCACCTTCGGCGTATCGGTCTCCCGCCGGTACCGCAGCGGGACGATCTCGACCCCACGCAGTCCTTTCAGGATCCGGCTGGTGGAGGTGACCAGGTCTGACGGTCCCACCACCCCGATCGACGTCACCATGGCGGGGCCCCCTCCTTCATCGGCTCAGTCTCACCAGAACACCCCACCGCTGCAAGAACCCGCGCCGTCGTCGGCTACGTTCCCCTCATGGCACGCGTTGACGATTGGATCGACGAGGGTACGGCGAAGTGCCGCGAGGCACTGATCGACCTGGACGCCCCATCGGCGCTACCAGGCTGGAAACGACGGCATGTCGCGGCTCACCTGTCACTCAACGCCGAGGCCCTGGGCAACCTCGTCCACTGGGCCCGCACCGGCGAAGAACGCCCGATGTATCCGTCGCCGGAGGCTCGCAACGCCGACATCGAAGCCGGCGCCCTCCGCCCCGAGGCCGAACTCCGCTCCTGGTACGACGAGTCCGCCGCCGGACTGGCCGACGCCATGTCAGCCCTCACAGCAACCCAATGGCAGTCCACAGTCCGCACCGCCCAAGGCGCCCCGATCCCCGCCACCCGAATCCCCTGGATGCGCTCCCGCGAGGTCCTCATCCACGCCGTAGACCTCTCCACCGGCCTCACCTTCGCCGACCTCCCCACCGACTTCCTAGAAGCCCTCTGCGAAGACATCCGCACCACGCGCCCCGACGTACCACCCGCCGAAGGCCCCCTCCCCGAACTAGCCGCCTACCTAGCCGGCCGCCCCTACACGAACATCACCACATCAGGTCACCCCGCCGCCCCCCTCCCACCCTGGCTCTGACCACGGGCGTACTCCATCCAGGTCTCGCGATCGATCTCGCCGGTGATGCGAGCCCGGTACATCCGCAGGTACTCCTCGTCGTCGGGCGACATCGGGTCACTCTCCCGACTCCCGACCCGACCGTCGAGCATCTCCCGCACGACGTCGGCATGCCCGGCGTGGCGGGTCGTGTCGAGCAACACCGTGAGAACCATCGAGCGCAACGTCACCGCCGCGCCGGTGTGGTCCGTTCCCGGCGTGTCCAGCTCCAGCTCCTCGATCGACCGCGCCCCAGCCGCACACGCCCGCTCGTACGCCGCGACGATCTCCCGGGTCGACTCGTCCGGCGTCGCCCACATGTCCAGGCCGTACCACAACTCCTCGTCGTCCTCCCACGGGAGCGTCTCCCGCTCCCGCCCGAAGGCCGACACCAGGTAGCCGGATGTCACCCCGGTGAGGTGTTTGATGATCCCGATCAAGTTGGTCCCGGTCGACGTCATCGGCCGCCGAAGCTCGGCGTCGCTCAGCCCCTCTATCTTCCAGAGCAACGACCGCTGGATTTCGTCGAGGTGCTTGAGAAGCTGAGCCTTCTCGCTATCCATCGGTCAGTGAGGCTCGGTAGGTGGGGGCGGGGAAGGGGTCGGCGAAGTACTGGGTTTCGTGGATTACCTTGTCGGCGGCGAATTGCATGATGGAGACGGAGTAGGTGGGGGTGCCGTCGTAGGTGATGGTGCATTCGCTGACCCAGAGGTCGTCGGTGCCGACGATGCGGCGGACGGTGAAGTGGCGGTCGGCGGGGTGGCTGCCGCGTTGGGCTGCGATGGTGGAGCGGCCGCGGAAGCGTTCGCCGGATTGGGGGTACTCGAGCACGGCGTCTTCGGCGTAGATCGCGTGTTCTGCCTCGACGTCACCGCTCTCGGACGCACTCCAGTGGGCTTCGATGGCTACCTTCTTCGGGATTGTCATCTATCTCAGCACCTTGTAGTGGAGGTGGGTGACGTCGCGGGAGGGGAGTTGGCGGACTTGTTCCAGTTCGATCTGGGTGGCGGGGAGGTTGTCGAAGAGGCGGCGGCCCTGGCCGAGGAGGACGGGGACGACATGGAGTTCCAGCTCGTCGAGTTCTCCGGCTGCGAGGAGGCACTGGGCGGCGCCGGCGCCGTGGACCAGTATGTTGCGGTCGCCCGCGGCGGCGCGGGCCTGGGCGGCGCAGGACTTCACGTCGGTGACGAAGCGCGAGCTGCCGGGCGCGACGTCGTTCTCGTCGACGTGGTGGGTGAGGACGAAGATCGGTACGCCGTCGTGGTGGTCCCCGCCCCAGCGGCCGGCGTGTTCGAAGGTGCGGCGGCCGGCGATGACGGCGCCGGTGGCGACTGCTTCGCCGTACACCTGGCCGCTCGGTCCGTCGGAGTTGCGGTCGTCGAGCCAGTTGAACAGCCGGAATCCGCCGCGTCCCATCGGCTCTTCCACGCTGTCGTCCGGTCCGACGACGTACCCGTCGACGGACATGGTCATGTAGAGCACGATCATCTGAGTCCTCCGAAGATGTGGTCTGGATCGTATGCCTGCTTGATGGCGAGCAGGCGCTCGTAGTTGCCGCCGTGGTAAGCGATGAGGTCGGTGAGGTACGGGTCGGGGAAGTTGGGGTAGAGGCGGCCGGAGGCGTGCGGGTGGGCGATGGACCAGGAGCGCCGTACGGCGGTCCGGTCGGGGCTCGCGTGTTCGAGGAGGAAGCGTTCACCGCGGTGGGCGAAGGCCGTGGCGTCGGCGGGGACGCGGTTGTAGGCGCCGCCCATCGGGGTGAAGCCCAGCTCGCAGCCCGCGGCCAGGAGTTGAGCGATGGTGTCGCAGGGGAGCGGAGAGCCGAAGAACTCCGACTTGCTGTAGACGACACGGTCGTCCTGGACGTCTTCGTCGGAGAAGCTGCGCTTGAGCTCAGGCCAACTGAGCCCGTCGCGCAGCTCGACCGCCGGATCGAGGGACGCGAGTTCGCCGAAGTCGGCGTCGCCGACCGCGGCACCGAACACCCGTACTTCGTCGGCCGTCACGGCGAGGCTGGCCGTGAGGTGATCGGGCGCGTCCGGTGCCCAGGACTGCCAAGCGGCGATGACGGCGGCGGCCCGATCCCGTGGATAGGTGAGAGTGAAACGCGTCGCGGTGGGCGACGGTACGGCGGCGAACACGAGCGACGTGACGACGCCGAACTGACCACCTCCGGCTCCGCGGAGCGCCCAGAACAGATCCGGCTCCTGCTCGTCAGAACACTCCACGACCCGACCGTCCGCGAGCACAACCGTCGCGCCGACGAGCCGATCGCACGTCAGCCCGTACCTCCGGCCCAGCAGCCCGAGCCCGCCACCCAACGTCAGCCCGGCAATCCCAACCGTCGGCCCACAACCGGCCGGGATCGTCAGCCTGTGCTCGTGCAGCCCGCGATACACGTCCGCCAGCCGAGCCCCAGCTCCGATCGCTGCCTGTCCATCTGCCACTGACACCGAGTTCAGCGCGGAGAGGTCCAGCAGGAGTCCAGTGGTCGACGAGCGGCCCGCGAAGCAGTGGCCTCCGCCTCGGAGGGCGACCGGGAGCGCGTGGGCGCGGGCGTAGGTGAGGGCCTCGGCCACATCGGAAGGATCAGCGCAGCGCGCGATGGCGGCGGGGCGGATGGCGCGGTACTGCGGGAGCGCGAGACGGCGGAGTACGTCGTACTGCGGGTGGTCAGCGCCGATCAGCTCCATGGGCTGACGGTAGACGGGTGGGGGACGACTGGGCTTGAAGGAAACGGTCGTACCAGCCGGCCAGGAACGGGCGGTACGACGCGGAGTGGTCGTGCCCGCAGTCGCAGCTGTCGGCCTTCACACCGAGCAGGTCGCGCGGGGTGACGCCGGTCAGCCGGACACACTCGCGGGTGAGATGGGCGTGGTCGGCATAGCCGGTTTCGGCGGCCAGATCGGCGAGACCATTGCCGTAGCCGGCCTGTGCGAGGGCCAGATATCCCTGGAAGCGCAAGGTCCGCTGCAACGTCTTCGGTCCGACGCCGGTCGCCGACAGACAGCGGCGCCGGAGCTGACTCTCCGACAACGCGAGGTCGTCAGCCAACGACGCGATCCCGGTCGGGTTCCATGGCATCAGCCGGCGCACCATCTCGGCGACGAGCGGATCCGGCCGCAATTCCTCCTCGACCAGAGACCGCTGGACACCCAGCAAGGCCGAGTGGGCAGAGGGCGAACAGGCGACCACGGTCCCCAGTACGTCGGCCAGAGGACCCCACAGCTCGACCGACACATCCACCAAGTCGTCAGCGGGTACGCCGAGCAGCGCCGTCCCCGCCCCGGGCATGAACCGGACCCCGACGATCGTGGTCCGCGGCGGCAGCACCTGCACCTGAGCGCGGGTCAACGGCCCGATCAATTGCGGCACACCACCGACCGGGCAGTGCAGCTCGACCCCGCCTGTCGGCAGGTCGCGCTGCACATATGCGACGGATCCGGTCCGCTGGATCCAGACAGTACGAACGAGACCGGCCAGTGCGGGCACCGGCGCCAGCTCGTCGTAGGTCTGGTCCATGGTTACAACTCGATATGCGATCCGATGATGACGGTCCGGTCGCGCGGCAGCCCGAAGTACTCGGCGGCGTCGGCGGTGATGTGCGAGGTGGCGAGGAACAGCTGTTTGCGCCAGCCGGCCATCGTGGCGGACTTGCCGCGGCGGAGTTCGATCTTCGACAGGAAGTACGACGCGTTCTCGAGATCGATCGGACCCTCGGTCGCGGCCGGGTCCAGCAGAGCCAGGGCGCTGGGCACGTCCGACGCCTCCATGTACCCGAACTTGATCGTGACGTGCGTGATCCCGTCGTCGCCGTACCCGAGGTCGTTGACCATCACCCGCTGGTCCTCGGGGACGCGCGGGATCTCCTCGGTCTCGATCGCGACGATCACCACGTGCTCGTGGCGCACCTGGTTGTGCTCGACGTTCGCCCGCAGCGCGAGCGGGGTGCTGACGCCGCCGCGGTTCAGGAAGATCGCCGTACCTGGCACTGTCCGGACCGGCATGCCGCCGGAGCCGAGCTGGTCGATGAACTCCTGCAGCGACCCCTCCGCCCTCTCCCGCTCGGCCGTGACGACCTGTCGGCCGCGTTGCCAGGTCGTCATGATCGTGAACGCGGTCAGCGCGATCAGCAGCGGCAGCCAGGCGCCGTGGATGAGCTTGGTCAGGTTCGCCCCGACGAACAGCAGGTCGACGGAGAGCAGCAGCGCCGCGCCAGCGCCGATCAGCCACCAGGAGATGTTCCAGCGGTACCGGGCGACGTAGAAGAACAGCGTCGTGGTGATCGTGATGGTGCCGGTGACCGCCATACCGAACGCGTACGCCAGCGCGGCCGAACTGCGGAACGCGAAGACCAGCGTCAGCACCGAGACCAGCAGCAGCCAGTTGATCCACGGCACGTAGATCTGGCCCACCGTGGTCGCCGACGTGTGCGCGACCCGAAGTCGCGGCAGGTAGCCGAGTTTCGCGGCCTGCGAGGCGACGGAGTACGCGCCGGTGATGACGGCCTGCGAGGCGATCACCGTCGCCGCGGTTGCGAGGAGCACGAGCGGCAGCCGGCCCCAGTCCGGGATCAGCAGGAAGAACGGGCCGCTGATGTTGGACTGGTCCTTCAGGATCAGCGCGCCCTGACCCAGGTAGCTCAGCACGCACGCAGGCAGGACGAGGAACAGCCAGCCCCGCGTGATCGCCTTCCGGCCGAAGTGCCCCATGTCGGCGTACAGCGCCTCGGCGCCGGTGACCGAGAGCACGATGGCGGCGAGCGCGAAGAACGCGATGTGGAAGTGGCCGGTCAGGAAGCCGATCGCGTACGTCGGCGACAGCGCCTTCAGGATCTCGGGGTGCCCGGCGATACCACTGATCCCGCACGCACCGATGGCCGCGAACCAGACGATCATGATCGGCCCGAACACCCGTCCGACCGCTTCGGTGCCGCGTCGCTGGACCGCGAACAGCATGATGATGATCACCGCGGTGATCGGTACGACGTACTCGCCCAGTGACGGTTCGACGAGTTTCAGACCTTCGACCGCGGAGAGGACCGAGATGGCCGGGGTGATCATGCTGTCGCCGAAGAAGAGCGACGCTCCGAACAGGCCGAGCCCGGCCAGGACGATCGCGCCCTTGCGTTCCGGGTGCTGGCGGCCCCACTGGCGCAGCACCGTGATCAGCGCCATCAGGCCGCCCTCGCCGTTGTTGTCGGCGCGCAGCGCGAGCAGGATGTACGTCACTGTGACGATGATCATCACCGACCAGAAGATCAGCGAGACCACACCGAACACGTTCGCGTCGCTGACCGGCACCGGGTGCGGGTCATCGGGGTTGAACACGGTCTGGATCGTGTAGATCGGACTGGTCCCGATATCACCGAACACCACACCGAGTGCCCCGATGACCACCGCGAGTTTGACGGTGTCGTGGGCATTCGGCGTATGGCTCGTGGCGCCATCCTGCTGAATCGTCACGGCCCGGACGATACCTGCCCCGAGAGTTACCTGGGTGGATGTCGAGACCGTCGCCGCGACTCCGACGTACCTCATGACTACGGAGGAGGTACAGACCATGACGCCGGAGCGGGTACTGCGGACCTACGTCACGCTGGTCGCGGTGTCGACGGGGGCATCGTCGATGATCTGGGGGATCAACACGTTGTTCCTGCTCGACGCGGGGTTGAGCATCGGGAAGGCCTTCGCGGCCAACGCGTTCTTCACCGCCGGCATGGTGCTGTTCGAGGTCCCGACCGGTGTGGTCGCGGACACAGTCGGACGCCGTGCGTCGTACCTTCTGGGCACAGCCACGCTGTTCGGGGCGACGCTGCTCTACCTGCTCCTGTGGCGGGCACATGCGCCGTTCGTGCTGTGGGCGGTGGTGTCGGTGCTGCTCGGGCTCGGGTTCACGTTCTTCAGCGGCGCGACCGAGGCGTGGCTGGTCGATGGGCTGCACGCCACCGGGTACCGCGGGTCGCTCGACGCGGCGTTCGCGAAGGGGCAGGTGGCGAGCGGGATCGCGATGATGGGCGGCTCGATCGGCGGCGGCCTGCTGGCCCAGGTCACGAACCTCGGCATGCCGTACGTCGTCCGCGCGTTGTTGCTCGGGGCCACCTTCGTGGTGGCGTGGCGGGCGATGCGCGACCTCGGGTTCACGCCGAAGCCGCGGGTCTCGGTACGGGGCGAGATGGGCGGGATCGTCCGGGCATCGCTGCGGCACGGGCTGCTGAATCCGCCGGTGCGCTGGGTGATGCTCGCCGGCCCGTTCACCGCCGGTGTCAGCGTGTACGGCTTCTACGCCGCGCAGCCCTATCTCCTGCAGCTGTACGGGCATGCCGATTCGTACTGGATCGCGGGTCTGTCGGCCGGGATCGTTGCCGGTGCGCAGATCGCCGGCGGCGCGTCGGCGTCGTACGTCGCGCGCATCTTCCGGGACCGGATCGTCATCCTGATCGGGGCGATCACCACGTCCGCGGCTGTGATCGCGTTGATCGGGCTGGTGACGTCGTTCGGGGCCGCGCTGGTGCTGTTGATGGTGTGGGGCACGATGTTCGCCGCGATGACGCCGGTGCGGCAGGCGTACCTGAACAGTCACATCCCGTCGGCGCAGCGGGCGACGGTGCTGTCGTTCGACAACCTGCTCGGTTCGGCCGGTGGCGTCGTGATCCAGCCGGGGCTCGGCCGGTCCGCGGACCTGTGGGGCTACGGGCAGGCGTACCTGCTGGCGGCGGGAATCCAGGTGCTCGCGGTCCCGTTCCTCGGGCTGGCTCGCCGTAAAGCCGTCGAGGTGACGCCGGATCAGCATTTAGCCTTGCGGGCGTGACGGTTCGACTGATCATCCTCAACGGCGGCTCCAGCTCCGGGAAGACCGCGATCGTGCGGGCTCTGCAGGAGGTGCTGGACGAGCCGTGGCTCGGGTTCAGCGTGGACGACTTCGTCGACGCGCTGCCGGCCAAGCTGGAGGGTTCGCCGGACGGGATCGTGATCGGTTCTGACGGCGAGGTGTCGGTCGGGCCGGCGTTCCGCGCGCTGGAAGCGGGCTGGACCGCTGGGATCGTCGCGATGTGCCGGGCCGGCGGCCGGGTCATCATGGACGACGTCTTCCTCGGCGGCCCGTCCTCGCAGCAGCGGTGGTGGAACGCGATCGGCGACCTCGAGACGCTGTGGGTCGGCGTCCATTGCGACCCGGCGATCGCGGCGCAACGCGAACTCGCCCGCGGCGACCGCCCACCTGGCATGGCCGAAGGACAGGCGCTGATCGTCCACCAGGGGATCAGATACGACCTCGAGGTGGACACGTCGCACACCGACTCGATCGATTGTGCGCGAACGATCGCGGCCTACTTGAAGGCCTGATCGACGACAGCGAGCGCGCTGATGATGCGCTCGCGGTGCTCCGCGGCCACCACGTCAGGATCGTCGCCGGCGAAGATCCGGCGTACCGACTCGAGATGGACGACGCGGTAGGCGGCAACCGTCAGCGCTGCGGTCAGCTGAGGATCGGGTACGCCGGTGTGCGCCATCGCTCCGGCGATCGCCTGCTCGATCTGCTGCAGTAGCTCGCGGGCGCGGCTCTGCAAGGCCCGCGACTCGGCGACGACCTCCCAGAAGCGGCGGAACGTGCCGCGGATCGTCGACAGCGGGTTGCCCTCGTCGGCCAGCGCGACCAGGAGATCGGACAGCGCCTTGACCGCGGACGCGCCGCCCGGGCGGTCGTTGACTGCGGCAACGACCAGGGCCTCCGCCTCGGGGTAGCGGTCGAAGAGCAGGTCCTCCTTGCGCGCGAAATGTGCGAAGACCGTCGGCCGCGCGACATCCGCCGCCTCGGCGACCTCGGACACCGACACCGCGTCGAAGCCGCGCTCGAGGAACAGCGTGGTCGCGACCTCCGAGATCCGGGTCCGGAGTTCGGCCTTCTTCCGCTCACGGCGGCCTTGGTGGTTCACGGTTTAACCATACCGGATAAAAAGATGTACCGAGTATGAGTTCACTTGCTAAGCTGAAGGTCATGCAATCAATCGGGGTGAACTACGACACCGGCCTGCGGTACGACGGCCGCAGTACGCGCAACCGTTTCGATGCCGACGCGGTACGTCGTGAGATGGCAGTGATCGCGGACGAGCTCAATGCTCCTGCGGTCCGCGTGGTGGGCACCGAGCTGGACCGGCTGGTGGTGGCGGGCGAGGCGGCGTTGGCCGCCGGGCTGGACCTCTGGTTCTCGCCGATGCCGATGAACCTCGAGCCGTCCGAGTTCATCGCCTTCCTCACCGACTGCGCCGCGCAGGCCGAGGTACTGCGGCAGTCGGCGCGCGGCGACGTCGTGCTCGTGCTCGGGTGTGAGCTGTCCGTGTTCTGCAAGGGCTTCGTACCCGGCGAGACCACAGGGGAGCGGCTTGCGCTGATGGGCGACCCGGCGACCTGGACCGACCCGGCCAAGCTGATGGAGCTGCAGGCCGGCCTCCAGCGCTGGGGTTCGGTGCATGAAGAGCTGGCGAGTGCTGCCCGCAGCGCCTTCGGCGGCCGGATCACGTACGCCGCCGGCCTGTGGGAGGACGTGAACTGGGATCTGTTCGACATCGTCAGCGTCGACGCGTACCGGGACGCGGCCAACGCGGCGACCTTCGCCGACGAGCTGGCGTCGCGGTCGAAGTGGGGCAAGCCGGTCGTGGCCACCGAGTTCGGCTGCTGCGCGTACCGCGGCGCGGCCGAGCGGGGCGGGACCGGCTGGATGATCGTGGACCGCAGCGTCGACCCGCCGGTCATCAACGGATCGTACGAGCGGGACGAGGAGGAGCAAGTGGAGTATCTGTTCGAGCTCGTCGAGGAGTTCGACCGGATCGAGCTGGCGGCGGCGTTCTGGTTCAGTTTCGCGGGCTTCGAGCTGCCGCACCGCGAGGATGATCCACAGCGCGATCTCGACCTCTCGTCGTACGGGCTGGTCGCGGTCGGGGACGACGGGCAGTGGCGGCCGAAGAAGGTGTTCGGCAAGCTCGCGGAGCTCAACGCCGGCCGGAGCTGATGGACCGCGCGGTACATTTGACCGCGTGCTGACAGCGAAGGGTGCGGCGACGCGGGACAGGATCGTGGCGGCCGCTGCTGCCGAGATCCGCGAGCGTGGGATCAGCGCGGTGAAGCTGGACGACATCGGCCGGCGCAGCCGGACCGGGAAGAGCCAGCTGTTCCACTACTTCCCCGAAGGCAAGGAGCAGCTGCTGCTCGCGGTCGCCGAGCGCGAGGCCGAGCAGGTGCTCGAGGACCAGGAGCCGCACCTCGGGCAGCTGACCAGCTGGGATGCCTGGGCCGAGTGGCGTGACGTCGTCGTGGAACGGTACCGACGCCAGGGAGTGCACTGCCCGCTCGGAGTCCTCATCACCGAGATCGGGCGGCACACACCGGCGGCGCAGGCGGTGACCGGGAAGCTGCTCGCGCAATGGCAGCACCGGCTGGAGCGCGGAATCGAAGAGATGAAGGATGCGGGCGAGATCCGTGCCGACGTGGATCCCGCCCGCGCTGCGGCCGCACTGATCGCCGCGATCCAGGGCGGCGTGGTGATCCTGATGTCGTCAGGCTCGTCGACGCATCTGGAGTACGCGCTCGACCTCTGCCTGGACTACCTCCAGTTGACCACCGGCGGCCGGTAGCCGGCCGGCTTGTCGGCGACCTTCGCTCCAGCGTTGACCAACCAACCCTGGTACTCAGGCGTGAACATCCGGTACACCGATTCCGGGGGTACGGCGCTGGCATCGTCGAGCGCAGCACGAAGCTCGCTCGGCAGCTCGAATCCGAGGGCGGCGATGCTCGACTCGAGCTGCTCCGGACGGCTGGCACCGACAATCGCGGACGCGATACCGGGCTGTGTGGCAGCCCAGTTGACCGCGACTTGGGCCATCGTCACGCCGAGCTCGTCCGCGACGTCCGTCACGGTCTTCAACAGGTTCCAGTGCCGGTCGCCCCAGGTTCGCGCGGGTGAGCCGTCACCGGTGAGTCGCCCTTCACCGGCGACGCCCTGAATGTCGTCGCGCTGGTACTTCCCGGTCAGGAAGCCCGCGGCGAGCGGGCTCCACGCGGTGACACCGAGCCCCAGTTGCTGTGCCATCGGGACGTGTTCGGTTTCGATGGTCCGCTCGGCCAACGAATACGGGAGTTGCAGACTGACCATCGGCGTCAGCGAGTGCGCGTCGGCCAGCGTCTGCGCGCGAGCGGCGTACCAGGACGGTACGTCGGACAGCCCGGCGTACCGGATCTTGCCTGCCCGGACGAGGTCGTCGAGGGTCCGCAGTACTTCGTCGATCGGGGTGATGCGGTCCCAGGTGTGCAGCAGGAACAGGTCGACATAGTCGGTGCCGAGCCGGCGCAGGGACTCGTCGAGCGCGCGGATGAGGTGCTTGCGGCTGTTGCCGCCGGCGTTGGGATCGCCGGAGTCGAGGCTGTTGGTCGCCTTGGTGGTCAGCACCATCCGCTCCCGCACGCCCGCCTCGGCGATCAACCGGCCGAGGATCCGTTCGCTCTCCCCGGCGGTGTAGAAGTCGGCGGTGTCGATGAAGTTGCCGCCGGCATCGATATACGCGCGGAAGATCGCCCGCGCCTCGTCCTCGGTCTTGCCGTACGGCGCGTGGAAGCCTGCCTGTCCGAAGTTCATCGTGCCCAGTGCCAGCCGGCTGACCCGCAGCCCCGACCGCCCGAGCAAGTAGTAGTCGTCAAGTGCCATGCCCATAGCGTTGCTCGGTCGAAATGGACCGGCAAGTACAAACCGTGCAAGGTCGCGTTGTGCGTGAAAGGATTTGATCGTGGCCCTTTCTGAACAGCAACGGATCGTGCTCGAGCGGCTCTCGGAGGTCGCCGTACCGGCGGATGAGTACCCCGCGGCGGTGGGAGCGGTGGGGTTTGTGGAGCGGGTGCTGGCTGAGGATCGGCCGGACTGGCTGCCGCGGGTCGAGCGGGCCCTGGAGGTGGCTGGGCCTGTGCCGGACCTGGATGCGGTGCTGGCGGATGCGGATGGCGCCTGGCTGGTTCGGCTGGTGGCGCAGGGGTACTACGCGGACCTGGCGGCGTGGGGGATGGTCGGGTGGCAGACCGGTGACTTCTCGCCGGTGCAGACCGAGCTGACGATCACGCCACGGTCGGCGTTGGCGGATCGGTACGACGCGATCGTGATCGGCTCGGGTGCTGGTGGGGGAGCGGCGGCGCAGGTGCTCGCGGAGTCGGGCCGGTCGGTGCTCGTCGTCGAGCTGGGGCGCTATCCGACGACGGAATCGCTCACGCACGACCATCTGCGCAATCCTCGGTCGGTGGCAGGGCTGCCGGCACTGACCGACCCGGATCCTGCTGGTCGGCCCCGGATCTCCGTCGTGGACGGTGTGCGGAGTCAGGTCCTACCGCCCGACGGTGGCTGGGGGAACAACGCGTTCACGGTCGGCGGTGGGACGCGCGTGTACGGCGCGCAGGCGTGGCGGTTCGTCCCGCGGGACTTCCGGATGGCGACGACGTACGGCGTACCGGAGGGCAGCGCGCTCGCCGACTGGCCGATCTCGTACGACGACCTGGAGCCGTACTACTCGCTGGCCGAGCAGCGGTTCGGGGTGAGCGGTGGCGGGGCGGACCCGTGGCACGAGCCGCGCTCGATCCCGCTGCCGATGCCGCCGATGCCGCGGACCGGGCCGGCTGAGCTGTTGTCCGCGGCTGCGGATCGGCTGGGCTGGGGGATCCTCGACGTACCGCTGCTGATCAACTCGGTCGACTACCAAGGGCGTTCAGGCTGCGTGCGGTGTGGGCAGTGTGTCGGCTTCGCCTGTCCGGTCGACGCGAAGGGCGGGACGCACAACACCGCGCTCCCGGCTGCGCTCGCGACCGGCAACTGCACGCTGGTCACCGAGACGACGGCCGAGCGACTGGTCACCGACTCAACTGGCCGGGTCACCGGTGTCGCGCTGGTCGCCGACGGGGGATGGCGGCGGACTGTCTCCTGCAACGAGATCGTGGTCTCCGCGGGTGCATCGGAGACGCCGCGGCTGCTGCTGAACAGCGCGCACGACGGCGAGCCGCACGGGATCGGCAACAACCAGGACCAGGTCGGGCGGCATCTGCAGGCCCACGTGTACGCCGGTGCGATCGGCCTGTTCGAGGACGAGGTGGTCGATCTCGTCGGGCCGGGTGCGTCGATCGCGACCTGCGACTTCCGGCACGGGAACGACGGGATCATCGGCGGCGGGATGCTCGCGAACGAGTTCGTGCCGACGCCCGCGGCGACGTACGACTATCTGACCGGGGCCGGGCTCATCCCGCGCGGCGGTCTGGCGAGCAAGCAGGCGATGCGGCACGAGGTACGACGGATGCTCCGTGTGGTCGGACCGATCCAGGAGGTGTCGTCGGCCGAGTCGCGGGTCCGCGTGGACCCGTCGGTGGTCGACCGGTTCGGCAATCCGGTCGTCGTGACCAGTGGGTCGATCCATCCGGAGGACGTCCGCGCGCACGGCTTCATGAGCGCCAAGGCCAAGGCATGGCTCGAGGAGGCAGGCGCGATCCGGACCGCGGTCGGCGGCGTCGGCACGCTCGGCCGCGCGAGCAGCGGACAGCACCAGGCCGGCTCGTGCCGCATGGGCAACGACCCGGCCCGATCAGTCACAGACCCGCACGGTCGCGTCTGGGGTCACGACAACGTCTGGATCGCCGACGCCTCGCTCCACGTCACCAACGGCGGCGTGAACCCCGTCCTCACCGTCCTGGCCAACTCCTTGCGGATCGCCGCCCACATAACCCGGGCTTGAGCCGCCGCTGACGGGTTGTTTGCGTGCTGACGTGTTGTATGCCGCCAGCGGCGAAACAACCCGCCAGTCGGGTCAACCCAGGACGCGGGAGATGCCGACGCCGCTGCGGGCGTCGCGGCCGTACTTCTCGATCTCGGCGGCCAGGTTCAGGCGGGCGATGCCGGTCTTGTTGCGGTCGTCGTCGGTGAGCAGGTCGGCCGGGATGATCCAGACGATCTCGAACTCGAGCCCGTCGGGGTCCTTGCCGTACAGCGACTTCGTCGTCCCGTGGTCCGAGGCGCCGACGAGCGCGTCGTGCTCGCTCAACTTGCCGGCCAGGTCCTCGAGGTCGCCGAGCGTGTCGACCTCCCAGGCCAGGTGGTACAGCCCGACCGTCGTCCGGCCCGCACCGGACGAACCCGCCTGCGACCCGATCTGGAACAGCCCGAGGTCGTGGTCGTTGCTCGACCCCGGCGCCCGGAGGAACGCCGCGCCCGGGATCGCGTCACCGGACTCGGTGTAGCCGAAGCCGAGGACGTCTCGGTAGAACGCGACGCTCGCCGCGACGTCGCGCACGTACAGGACCGCGTGGTTCAACCGGAAGATCGCCATACCCACGATAATAGTTGAGAACTCAACTTGAGACTAGCGACGGCGCCGCGGCTTCTGCTGCCGGGGGTTCGACGCGGCCTTCTTGCCCGGAGCTGCCTTCTTCGGAGCTGCCTTCTTCGGAGCTGCCTTCTTCGGTGTTCTCGGCGCCTTCGGTGCCGGGCCGCGGGTGCTGTTGACGGTCCGGCCGCGGACGATGCCGATCAGATGCTCGACCAGCTCACTGGTCTCGGCCTCCGGCCAGCTCAGCGCGACCTGCGACTCGGGTACGCCGGTCAGCGGCCGGTACGTCAGGTCCTTGCGATGGTGCAACCGCGCCAACGACTGCGGTACGACGAGCAGCCCCGTGCCCATGGCAACCAACTCGATCGCGTCCCCGGTGCGCGCCGGCCGTTCCTCGATGAGCCGCCCCGGCGGCCGCTCCCAGTCGAGTACGTCGTCCTGCGCGTGCAGCATGAGCTCGTCGGCGAGGTCGTCGACGGTGATCTCTTCGGCGGCCGTGATCACGTGGTCCTTGGGCACCACGACGACGGTCTGCTCGACGTACAGCGGGATGGCGTGCAAGCCGGTGCGGTCGATCGGCAGGCGCAGGAGCACCGCGTCGGCCTCGCCACGGCGTACCAGGTCGGGCGCATCCGCGGCGGTGACCTGGATCAGCTCCAGCGGGACGCGGGGGAGGCGCTCGGCCCAGAGCCGGACCCACTTGGCTGGGGTCACGCCGGGAACGTAGCCCAGCCGGAATCCGGTCACGGCTCACAGGTTACCGGGCGTTACCCTGCTGTCATGACAGCGCGCAAGGCACCCCAGAAGACTTCGCAGACGATGAAGCCCTCGACGGCGGCGAAGAAACTGGACGTGTACCTCCCGGCCACCCCGGCGGAGTTCCAGGAGGGCGTCGTATCGCGCGACGAGCTGAACGCGCTGCAGACCGACCCGCCCGAATGGCTCCAGGAGCTCCGCCGGACCGGCCCGCACCCACGTTCCGTGGTGGCAGCCAGGCTCGGCGTCTCAATCAGCGGCCTGGCCCGCGCCGGCATCACCGAGGCCCTGACCACGGACGACATCGAGGCGATCCGCGCCGACAACCCCGACTGGCTCGAACACGAACGCACCACCCAAGCCGAAGTCCGCCGCCAGGCCGCCGAACAGAAGAAGCAGAAGTCTTAGAGACCGACCCGGGGCTCGGTTCCGGAATCCGTTCTTTCTCTGGTGCTTCAGCTGATGCGGACGCGGAGGCGGCGGAAGCCTTTGCCCTTGCTTTCCATCTTGACTACTTCCAGTTGGCCGATCAGGGCGGTTGACGCCACGTGGGTGCCGCCGTCGGCTTGGGTGTCCAGGCCGGCGATGTCGACGATGCGGACGATCTCGATGTCGGGTGGGAGCAGGTTCGTCGCGGTTCGGATGATGTCCGGGATCGCGAACGCCTCCTCGCGCGGCAGGTTGCTGACTGTGATCCGGCGGTCGGTGCGGATCTCCGCGTTCACCGCCTCCGCGACGCGCTCCTTGAAGTCAGGCGGTACGTCGGCCAGGTCGAAGTCCATCCGCGCGGACAGCGGCTCCATGTTCCCGCCCGTCACGAGCGCCCCGAAGTCGCGGAACACTACCCCGGTCAGCACGTGCAGCCCGGAGTGGGTCCGCATCAGCTGAGTACGCCGTTCGTCGTCGAGCGCCCCGCGCACCGCCGTACCGACCGGCGGGACCGGGTCGCCGTCCTGGGGGACCAGATACAGGTCGTCGCCGCGGACCGTCCCCACGATCCGGGTCCGTACGCCGCCCCACAGCAGCACGCCCTCGTCCGGCGGTTGCCCGCCGCCACCGGGATAGAACGCGGACCGGTCGAGCACGATCCCGCGCTCCGGATCCACCCCGACGACCGTCGCGTCCCACTCCCGCACCGACGCATCGTCCAGATCCAGCCGATGCGTGTGCCCGTGCTGATTCCCCTCGCCGCTCATAGCTCCCGAATCTAGCAACCCTTGTCGTCGCTCGCCTAAGTTTGTTAAGCTGCCGAACATAGCGAGCAGAACGATTGAGGTGCTCGCCACGCTGAATGTCCGCAGGTATGGGGCTCTCCTCTCTTGAGGACCAATCGAGGGTTCGGTGATCGAACGATGGCAGCTGCCTCGCCCCACCCGCGGGAGGTCGTCGGCGTTGATGTCGGCGGCACCAAGACCCACTTCGCGCTCGGGTACGGCGAGAGCGTCACGAAGGAGTGGACCGTGAGTACGCCGACCTGGCGAACGCACTCGCTCCGTGACAACGCGGTAGGACTGCACCGCCTCATCAGCGAATGGCTCGGCCCGCAGGCGCTGCGTCTCCCATTGGTCGTCGGCGCACATGGTTGCGACAGCACCGAGCAGTGCGACGACTTCGCGGCCGCCCTCCGCCAGTACTTCGTCGGCGGTGTCCTGGTCGTCAACGATGCCGAGCTGCTCGTCCCGGCCGCGGCTCAGCGCGACGGCATCGGGCTGATCGCGGGCACCGGGTCGATCGCGGTCGCGCGGATGGATGGACGACTGGTCACCGCCGGCGGCTGGGGCTGGGTTCTCGGCGACGAGGGCGGCGCGGCAGGCCTGGTACGCGAGGCCGCACGCGCGGTGCTCGGCCAGCTGGACAGCGGCGAGCCGGCCGACCCTCTCGGTAGGCGACTCCTTACCGTCTTCGAGGCCACCGACGGGGCCCAACTGGCGATGGCAGTCACTGCCTCGACCTCGCCCGCGTGGCTCGGCGAGTGGGCCATCGAGATCTTCGACGCCGCCGACGAAGGTTCGGCGTTGGCTGTCGAGGTCATCCGCGAAGCCGGGCGGCAACTGGCAGCTCTCGTCGATCGGTTGCTGCACCGCGGTGTCGCCGCCGACCAAGTCGTTGCCGGAGGCAGCGTGTTGCTCGGGCAAGGCCGGCTGCACGACGCGTTCGTGGCTGCTCTTCGCGGACGCCACCCGGACGTGACCGTCCACCTTCTTGATCGTGCACCGGTCCTCGGAGCTCTCGCTCTCGGAGACAGCCTGACAGCACTGAAGGGATCTTGATGGACTACTACGAAGCGGTCGCCGGCCAGCCGTCGGCGTTGGAGCGTTCGGCCGCCGCCGTACGGACGCAGCTCTACGACCTCGATCTCGACGCCTGGCGGCAGGGAACGTTCGGCGTGGTGTCGATGGGCGCAAGCACCCACGCCGGCAATGCCCTGGTCTTCCGGCTGGCGCACGACCGGCGGCGAGCGGTCAACTTGGCCGGGTCGGATGCGGTCGCGCTGGCTCGCTCGGGTCTGCTGGCGGGGCCGGCCGATTCGTACCTGTTCATCTCCGAAGGCGGTCGCAGCCGGGAGACGATCGAGGCCGCCGATCTGGTCCCGGTGGGCGCCAAGCTTGGACTGACCAACGTTCCGGACGGGCCGATGGCGGCGCATGTCGATGCGATCGTGGCGCTGGAGGCGGGGGAGGACAGCCGGGTCTATACCGTCGGCTACACGACGACTTTGCAGGCGTGTGGACTGCTGGCCGATGTCCTGGTCGGCAGGGACGACGGTGATGACTGGCATCGCTTGCCGGAGTTGGCGTCGCGCACGCTGGACCGTCAGGCGTCGGCCGCCTCGGAGGCAGCGGCGGTGTTCGCCCTGGCCGAATCGATCGACGTCGTCGGTGCGGCCGGGTCGTACGCCGCAGCAGCCGAGGCCGCGTTGTTGCTCCGGGAGTCGACCAGGATCTGCACCTCGACGTACGAGACGTATCAGTATCTGCACGGTCCGATGGAGCCGCTGAGGCCGTCGGCGAATGCCTGTCTGCTGATCGGGGACGGCCGTGAAGTGACCCTTGCGCAATACCTTGCGCGGGCCGGGATTCCGACCGTCCTGGTGACGCCGGCATCGGTCGACGAAGCGGACAACCTCGTCGTGATGACGGTGCCTCAGGCACCGACCATGTCCCGCGCCGTGCTGGAAATTCTGCCGGTGCAGTTGCTCGCCGGTGAGATGGCGCGGCTGCGCGGCCTGGCGATCGACGGGTTCCTCCATCACCAGGACGACACCAAGGTGCCGGCCCGAACCTAGGAGATGCGATGGCGAGCAGTCACCCGCTCGACCCGGTTTCGGCCGACGAGTACACAGCAGCACGCGCCGTACTGGACGACGCCGGGCTGTTGAAGCCGACCACCCGGTTCGCGTACGTCGGCCTGGAAGAGCCACCCAAGCGCGAAGTCCTGGACGGTACGTCGACCGAGCGCCGGATCCGGGCGTACCTGATCGATGTCGCCACCGGCGAGCTCGCTGATGTGGTGGTGTCCATAAGCCGCGGTGAGGTGATCCGGCAACGGAAGCTCGACCCCGCGCGGGACGGCCAGCTGCCGATTCTCGACGAGGACTTCGCTCGGGTCGACGAGATCGTGCACGCGGACCCCGAGTGGCAGAAGGCAGTACTGCGTCGTGGCGTGACCGACCTGTCGACGGTCCGTGTGTGCCCGCTGACGGCCGGCTGGTACGGGCACGCCGGCGAGGAAGGCCGCCGGATCGTCCGGGTGCTCGCGTTCGTCCAGGAGCACGAGTCGGATCTCGCGTGGGCCCATCCGATCGACGGCCTGGCGGCGTACGTCGATCTGGTCGAAGGACGCGTGTACCAGCTGATCGACGAGGCCGACCTGCCGATCCCGGCGGAGTCCGGTGACTACTCCGCCGTCGAGCCGCGCACCACGTTGAAGCCGATCGAGATCACCCAGCCGGACGGGCCGAGCTTCACCCTGGACGGCCACCTGCTGGAGTGGCAGAACTGGTCTGTTCGCATCGGCTTCGACGCCCGCGAGGGCCTCACCCTGCACCAGCTCGGCGTCGACGGCCGACCGGTGATCTATCGCGCCTCGGTCCCCGAGATGGTCGTCCCGTACGGCGATCCCGGGCCGGCGCGCTATTTCCAGACGTACTTCGACAACGGCGAGTACCTGATCGGCAAGTTCGCCAACTCGCTCGAACTCGGCTGCGACTGTCTGGGCGAGATCGCCTACCTGGACGCGATCGTTGCTGATGACAACGGTCGGCCGAAGACGATCCGCAACGCCGTCTGCATCCACGAGGAGGACGTCGGCATCCTGTGGAAGCACACCGACATCTTCAACGGATCCTCCCAGACGCGGCGGCAGCGCCGGCTGGTGATCTCGTTCTTCACCACGGTCGGCAACTACGACTACGGCTACTACTGGTACCTGTACCTGGACGGCACGATCGAGCTGGAGATCAAGCTGACCGGGGTGATCTGGACCTCCAGCGACCCGCAGGACTATCGGTACGGCGCGGAGGTCGCGCCCGGGCTCGGCGCCCCGGCACATCAACACCTGTTCGGCGTACGGCTGGACATGATGGTGGACGGGACGACGAACGCGGTCGACGAGATCGACGTCCAAGGGCAGCCGATCGGGCCCGACAATCCGTACGGCAATGCCCTGACCCGAACGATCACCCGGCTGCCGAAAGAGACCGACGCGACCCGCCTGGCAAGCACCGAACACGGCCGGGTCTGGAGCATTGTCAACACCGAGCAGAACAACCGGCTCGGACGGCCGACCGCGTACACCTTGCATCCGCAGCCGGCCCCGCCGCTGCTCGCGGCCGAATCATCGACGCTGCACCGTCGGGCCGCGTTCGCCACCAAGCATCTCTGGGTCACGCGGTACGACCCGGACGAGCGGTATCCGGCGGGGGACTACGTCAACCAGCATCCGGGCGGCGCCGGACTGCCCAGCTACATCGCGGCCGACCGCGCCATCGACGGCGAGGACATCGTCGTCTGGCACACGTTCGGGCCCACGCACTTCCCTCGCACAGAGGACTGGCCGGTCATGCCGGTCGACCGCTGCGGATTCACCCTGCGGCCGTCAGGGTTCTTCGACCGCAACCCCACGCTCGACGTACCGGCGCCGGAGAGTCGGCACTGCCATGACCACGTCAGGTAAGGCGGTCGAGCGCCCGCGTGATGGCGATGTGTACTGCGCCGAGGACCGTGGCGTGCTCGCCGAGGGCGCCGACGGTGATCTCGGTGTCCCAGGCCAGCGCGGTCGTTGCCCGCCGTACGCCGGGGAGGAGCAGCTGGTTCTGACCGACGCCACCGCCGAGTACGACGAGGCCGGGGTCCAGGACGCTCATCACGCCCACGGCCAGGCGACCGATATCGGTGGCGTGCTGATCGACGAGCCGCCGTGCGGTCGACTGCCCGCGCGCCGCGGCCTGGAACAGAGCCTCCGCGTCCTTCGGCACCGGCCCGTTGCCGCTGGTCCAGACCTCCGCGCACCGGGCCATCAGCGCCTCGGACCCGAGGTACTCCTCGAGGCCGGCGCGGGTCGGCTCCTCGCCCGGCGACCAGGGGAACGGCATCATCGCGACCTCCCCGGAGGCGCCGTGCGCACCGTGCATCAGCTTGCCGTCGATCACGATGCCGAGACCGATCTTCACGCCGACCTGCAGATAGACGAAGGTGTCCTGGTTCTGCGCGGCGCCGAGGCGGTGCTCGGCGATGGCGGCGCAGTTGACGTTGTTCTCCACGATGACCGGCACGTCGTCCGGCACCGGCAACGCGGCGGCGAGTTGCTCGACACCGTCGGGCTGCAGACCGCTCGTGCTGACGGAGGTCGGCTTCGTGCTCGGCTTGGTCGGTGCGGCGATCACGACGTCGCGCAGCGGGCCATGACCGTCGCCGACCTCGGCCAGCACCTTCTCGCAGAGCTCCATCGTGGTGGAGACCGCGGCGTCGGTGATGGTGCGCCGGCGGGCCGAGATGCGCTCCTCCCGCGCGGCGATCTGCTCGCCGTCCAGCGAGTGGGCGACGACCCGCGCACGGGTCGCGCCGACCTCGACACCGAGAACGTGACCGGCGCCTGCGGCCAGCGAGTACAGCACGGCACTACGACCGGTGGCGCCGCGCGAGGAGCCTCCGCTGCTGACCAGCTCGAGGTTCATCAGCTCAGGCATGACCGCGGACATCGTGGGCCGGGAGAGCCCGAGCGCCCTGGCCAGCTGCGGCCGGGTCGCCGGCCCGTGTGTCGCCAGCCTCCGGAGCACCCCACGCGAACTCTCCGGCAGGTCCAGTCGGCTCGGGGGCGTCGGCGCTGGGTTCACAACAGGCTCCTGACATCGAACGTGATCACGCAAAGCCCTTCCATGTTAACGCAAGAACAGGCTGTTGCTGCGGCAGTCTGAGTTTGTTAATCTACCGAACACTGAAGCCCAGGAGGCTTGTGATGAAGACCGGAGTGTTCCTGGAGTGTCTGCGCGGTTGGGCGCTGGACGATGCGCTCACCTTCCTTTCCCAGCACGACGTACAGTGCCTCGAGGTCGGGACGTTCGGCGAGTTCGTCGCCTTCGAGTACCGGCTGGACGACCTGCTCGCCGACGGGCGGCAGCGCAAGGAGCTGCTCACCCGGGTCGAGGCCGCCGGTCTCGAGATCAGCGCCTTCGGTTGCTACGGCAACCCGTTGCATCCCGATACCGGACGAGCCCTGCGTCAGCAGGACCGGTTCAACAAGACCGTCGAGCTGGCCGCGTTGCTCGGCGTACCCACGGTGACGGAGTTCGCCGGGTGCCCTGGTGACTCCGAGGATGCGCGCTACCCCAACTGGATCTCGATGCTGGCACTCGACGACTTCGCGAAGATCCTCGATTGGCAATGGTCCGAGCGGGTGCTGCCGTATTGGGAACGGGCTGCCACTTTCGCGGGCGATCACGACGTACGCGTTGCGCTCGAGCTGTATCCGGGCAGCGTCGTCTTCAATCCGCGCACGTTGATGCGACTGCGGGATGCAGTCGGTCCGGCGGTTGGTGCGCTCGTTGATCCGAGTCACCTGTTCTGGCAGCAGATCGACATCCCGGCTGCCGTGCGTTACCTCGGGCCCGCAGTACATCGCGTTCATCTGAACGACAGCCAGCTCAAACCGCAGAACCTGGATCGGGCCGGCGTACTGAACCCGGTGGCCGGCCAGGCCTGGGCGGACAAGACCTGGGTGCATCGCACGCTCGGCTTCGGGCACGGGGTCGACTTCTGGAAGGACTTCGTCGCCAGCGTGGTGGAGATCGGCTATACCGGCGATCTGTGCATCGAGCAGGGCGATCCGCTCTTCCCGGACGACGACGGTATCGCCAAGGCGGCCGCGCTGGTCCGATCGATTGCCCCCAGCAACGACCACTGAAACGACCACTGAAAACGACCACTGAAAACGACCACTGAGACGGAGACGCACGTGACGATCCAGGACCAGCAGTGGCAGCAGAGTGTCTTCGTCGACGGGGAGTTCCGGCAACCGGCCGGCAAGGCCGGGATCGACGTCCGGGACAAGGCATCGGGTGAGGTGTTCGCGACCGCCGGACTCGCCGATCCGTCCGATGTGGACGACGCGGTCGAGGCAGCAACTGTCGCGCAGCACGACTGGGCGCAGCGGACGTACGCCGAACGCGCGGACGTACTGCGCTCCGTGGCAGCCGTGCTCGCCGACCGTGCGTCGGACTTCCGTGAGCTCCTGATCCGTGAAACAGGTTGTATTGCAGGGAAAGCGGACTACGAGATCTCAGCAGCGGGCAGCGAGTTGATGGAGGCCGCGAGCCTGGCATCCCGCCCAGTAGGTGAGGTGCTCGGCTCGAACCACGCCGGCCGGCTCTCGTTGTCGGAGCGCGTCCCGGTCGGACTCGTCGGCGTCATCACGCCGTGGAACTTCCCGCTGGTACTGGGGATGCGGGTGATCGCACCGGCGCTCGCGCTGGGCAACGCCGTCGTACTCAAGCCGTCGCCGGAGACGCCGATCAGCGGCGGGCTCGCGATTGCGGACCTGTTCGCCGAGGCGGGCGCTCCGGCGGGGATCCTGAACGTCGTACCGGGGGAGGAGAAGGTCGGTCGCCGGCTGGTCGAGCACCCTGGTATCTCGATGATTCACTTCACCGGCTCGACCAAGGTCGGCCGCGAGATCGCCGCCACCGCGGGAGGCTTGCTGAAGAAGGTGTCGCTGGAGCTCGGCGGCAACAATGCGCTGATCGTGCTCGACGACGCTGACCTGGAGCAGGCGACGATGATCGGAGCCTGGTCGAGCTTCCATTACCAGGGACAGACCTGCATCACCGCCGGCCGCCACATCGTCCAACGCGACATCGCAGCCGGGTACGTCGCCGGCTTGTCCGCTCGCGCGGAGGCGATCACGGTCGGGGATCCGCTCGATCCGTCGGTCGGGCTCGGTCCGATGATCAATGCGCGACAACGGACCAGAGCGCACGAGCTGCTGGTCGAGGCGGTCGCCGAAGGGGCGCGGATCGTCACCGGGGGAGCCGGTACGGCGCCGTACTTCCGGCCGACCGTGGTCGTGGATGTGACGCCCCGGATGCGGCTGTGGACCGAGGAGATCTTCGCACCGATCGCGCCGGTGCTGGTCGTCGACGATGATGCGGAAGCGCTCGAGGTCGCCAACGACACCAGCTATGGGCTGGTCGACTCCGTGCTCAGCGCGGACCTGAGTCGCGGCCTCGCGATCGCGCGCAAGTTGTCCGCGGGGATGGTGCACATCAACGATGCGACACCACAGGACGAAGCACTGGCGCCGTTCGGCGGGATCGGGCAATCGGGTCTCGGCGGGCGGGCCGGTGGTGACTCCAACCTGGACGAGTTCACCGAACGCCGATGGCTGACCGTTGCCGGCGGCCCCGCGCATTACCCCTACTGACATGGAGTGCCGCGCGCTCGGGCGATCTGGCCAGCTTGTCTCCGTGGTCGGCCTCGGCTGCCTGAACTTCGGCAGCCGGATGGACGTCGACGCCAGCCGGTCGGTCGTGGACACCGCGATCGACCTCGGCGTCACCCTGTTCGACACGGCCGATATCTACGGTCCGGACGGAGGCTCCGAGCGCGTGCTGGGGGAGGTGCTCGCGGGCCGGCGGGACCAGGTCGTGCTGGCGACGAAGTTCGGTCATCCCGGGGTCGACATGGGATTCGGGCCCGCGGCCGGTGCCAAGGGTGGGCGGGCCTACATCCGGCGTGCGGTGGAGGGATCCCTGCGCCGGTTGCGCACCGACTACATCGATCTGTACCAGATTCACATGCCCGATCGTGCCACGCCGATCCTCGAGACGCTGGCGGCGCTACACGAACTTGTTGTCGAGGGCAAGGTTCGCTGTCTCGGCCATTCGAACTACGCCGGCTGGGAGCTCGCGCAGGCGGATCATCTCGCCCGCGAGAACGGGCTCACGCCGTTCGTCTCCGCGCAGAACAACTGGTCGCTGCTGGTCCGCGATGTCGAGCGCGAACTCGTGCCCGCTGCCGAGCACTACGGCGTCGGGGTGCTGCCCTACTACCCGCTCGCCGAAGGCATGCTGACCGGAAAGGTACGCCGTGGTGAGCCGTTGCCGGACGGCACGCGAATCGCGGATCGAAGTCACCTGGTCACCGAGGAACGCCTCGACCAGGTCGACCGGCTGACGAAGTGGTGCGAGGCGAACGACCACACGCTGCTGGAGCTGGCGATCGGCTGGCTGGCGGCGCAGCCCAGCGTGGGCTCGGTGATCGCCGGAGCGAGTACGCCGGCGCAGCTGCGCGCCAACGTCGACGCAGTCGGATGGCGACCGGACGAATCGGAACTACGGGCCATCGACAACGTTCTGGGAGTTTGTTAAGCTACCGAACATAGCGATGAACGGTTGACGTCACTTCGACGTACCTCGTCGCGATGCCAGGGAGGACCGAATGCGTTATCTGGCTCGGCGCTTCGCCTTTTACCTCATCACGGCGTGGGCGGCGCTCACGCTGAACTTCCTGATTCCCCGGTTGATGCCGGGGGATCCGGCGCAGGCGCTGCTGTCCCGCTTCCGCGGCCGGCTGGACCCGCGGGCCACCGAGGCACTGACGGCGATGTTCGGCCTGAACGACGAGTCGATGTGGTCGCAGTACCGGACCTATCTGGCGGATCTGAGTAAAGGCGATTTCGGACTGTCGTTCACGTTCTTCCCGACGCCGGTCTCCACGGTGATCATGGACAGCCTGTGGTGGACGATCGTCCTCGTCGGTATCGCGACGGTGGTCAGCTTCGTCATCGGGACACTGCTGGGGATCATCGCCGGCTGGAAGCGCGGTTCGCGGTGGGATCACCTGCTGCCGGTCACCACGTTCTTCTCGTCGATCCCGTACTTCTGGTTCGGGCTGATCGTGCTGTTCGTCCTGAGCGGTGAGCTGCGGCTGTTCCCGCTCTCGGGCGGGTACTCGTCCTGGCTGTCGGTGGACTTCTCCTGGGCGTTCCTGTCGAGCGCCTTCAAGCACGCGATCCTGCCCGGGCTGACGATCGTGATCGCCTCGATCGCGGGCTGGCTGATCCCGATGCGGAACATGATGGTGACGACGATGTCGGACGACTACGTCGTACTGGCCGAGGCGAAGGGGCTGTCACCGCGAAGGGTGATGCTCAACTACGCCGCCCGGAACGCGATCCTGCCCTCGGTGGCGACGTTCACGATGTCGCTCGGCTTCGTCGTCGGCGGCGCCGTGCTGACCGAGATCGTCTTCGGCTATCCGGGCATCGGCAACAACCTGTACCAGGCAGTGATCAACGAGGACTTCCCGTTGATGCAAGGGATCTTCCTGATCATCACGTTCGTCGTCCTGCTGGCGAACTTCCTGGCCGATCTGGTCTACGTCTGGCTGGATCCGCGGACCCGGGTGGAGGCGTAGATGTCTGCTGAGGCCATAGCCGACGCGGTGCCGGAGCCGGCCGCGCAGCCGAGTCCGAAGGCGTCCACCCGCTCCCGGTTCGCCGGACTGCGGTCGGCGAAGACGATGACCGGACTGGTCATGTTCGGTGTGTTCGTCCTCGCCGGCGCCTTCGGCCCGGTGTTCTGGCGGAAGGATCCGTCGGCATTGTCGAACGACATCCTGCAGCCGCCGTCGAGCGCGCATTGGTTCGGCACTACCCAGACCGGCCAGGACATCCTCGCCCAGGTGCTGGTCGGGACCCGAGTGTCCTTGCTCGTCGGCGTGACCGCGGCAGTTCTCGCGACTGTCCTCTCGCTGCTCGTCGGACTGACAGCCGGGTACGTCGGTGGGCTGACCGACGAACTGTTCTCCGCGCTCGCGAACGTCTTCCTGGTGATCCCGGCGCTCCCACTCGTCGTGGTGCTCGCCGGCTACCTACCGACTCGAGGATCGCTGACGGTGGCGGTCGTCATCAGTCTGACCGGCTGGTCGTGGGGTGCGCGGATCCTGCGAGCCCAGACCTTGTCGATCCGGCGGCGCGACTTCATCGAAGCGGCGCGGGCGACCGGTGAGCGTCCGATCCGCATCATCCTGTTCGAGATCCTGCCGAACGAGTTCGCGATCGTTGCCTCGAGCTTCCTGTTCACGATCGTCTTCGCGATCCTGACCCAGGCGGGTCTGGCGTTCCTCGGTCTGTCCGATGTCACGACCTGGTCGTGGGGCGGCATCCTCTACTGGGCGCAGAACAACCAGGCGCTGCAGTCCGGCGCATGGTGGTGGTTCGTTCCGCCGGGGCTGTGCATCGCCCTGATCGGCATGGCGCTCGCGCTGATCAACTTCGGCATCGACGAGTTCGTGAACCCCCGGCTCCGCGTCCAGAAGCTCGCCGCCAAGCGTGCCCGCCAGATGCCGGTGACGAAGTCCGAGCCCAGGCCGGCATCCCGGCGTACCGACGTGGTGCTCGAGGTGACCGACCTGCACGTGAACTACGGCGAGGAGCCGAGCGCGGTCAAGGCTGTGGACGGTGTGGATCTGGTACTGCGTCGCGGCGAGGTGCTCGGCATTGCCGGTGAGTCAGGATCGGGCAAGTCGACGCTGGCCTACGCGATCACCCGGCTGCTGCGTCCGCCCGGTGAAGTCGTGTCCGGCTCGATTCACTACTGGCCTCGCGGCGAGGAGCCGGTCGACGTACTGCGGATGTCCCCGGACGAGCTGCGCGCGTTCCGCTGGGCCGAGTTGGCGATCGTCTTCCAGAGCGCGATGAACTCGCTCAACCCGGTCCTGACGCTGCGGGTACAGATGGCTGACTCGCTGACCGCGCACCGCCCCGGGATGAGCACCCAGCAACGGGATGCACGGGTGGTCGAGGTCATGACGATGGTCGGTCTGCCGGCCGATCGCGCCGACGCCTACCCGCACGAGTTGTCCGGCGGCATGCGTCAACGCGCGCTGATCGCGATGGCACTGGTCCTGGAGCCTGACGTCCTGGTCCTCGACGAGCCGACGACCGCGCTGGACGTCGTCGTACAACGCCAGATCCTGAACCAGATCATGGCCCTGCGCGAGCAGCTCGGGTTCGCGGTCGTCTTCATCACCCACGACCTGTCGCTGCTGATCGAGGTCGCGGACCGGATCGCGATCATGTACGCCGGTCGCGTCATCGAGACCGGCTCCGCATCGGAGCTGTACCGGTCACCGCAGCATCCCTACAGCGACGGTCTGCTGCACTCGTTCCCGCATCTGCACGGACCGCGCAAGGTCCTGACCGGCATCCCCGGCACACCACCGGACCTGCGGTTCATCGCCCCGGGCTGCCCCTTCCAACCCCGGTGCAGCAAGGCGATCGCGAGCTGCACCACGACCATGCCGTTGCTGTTGGCAACGACAAAGGGCCACCAGGTCGCCTGCCTGCTGACACAACCGAGGAGTGACGATGACGGTCAGCTCTGAAACGCCGGCCCTGGAGGCCCACGGTCTGGTCAAGCACTTCCCGGTGCACCGGATCCGGCAGCGGCTGCGTGGCCGCGGTGAGGTCGTGCACGCCGTCGACGACGTCTCGCTGACTTTGCGATCCGGAGAGGTCACCGCCCTGGTCGGCGAGTCCGGCTCCGGCAAGTCGACAGTGGCCCGACTGCTGGCCGGTCTCTATCCGCTCACCGACGGGACGATCTCGATCGGAGGTGCGACCGTACGGGCGACACGGGGCCGGCTGTTCCGAGAGCACGTCCGTCGCGTCCAGATGGTCTTCCAGGATCCGTTCGGCTCGCTGAACCCCGTTCACACCATCGCCTACCACCTGCGCCGCCCGCTGAAGGTGCACGGTCTCGCGAAGAACCGAGCCGCGACCCGGGCCGCGACGGTCGAGCTGCTCGAACAGGTCAACCTCACGCCGGCTGAGCAGTACCTGGCGAAGTACCCGCACGAATTGTCCGGCGGTCAGCTCCAGCGGATCGCGATCGCTCGCGCACTGGCGGCCGAACCGAAGGTGCTGCTGGCCGACGAACCCGTCTCGATGCTCGACGTGTCGATCCGGCTCGGCCTCCTCAACCTGCTCGCCGGCCTGGTGAAGTCGCTCGGCCTGGCGATGCTCTACATCACCCATGACATCGCCTCGGCCCGGTACTTCGCGACGACAACGCTCGTCATGTACGCCGGCCGGGTGATCGAGGGCGGGCCGTCGGAGGAGCTCGTCCAGCGTCCCGCACATCCCTACACCCAGTTGCTGCTCGCGTCCGCCCCCGATCCGGATCGCGCCGGCCGCGATCCGGAACTGCTCGACGCGGGTGAGCCGCCGAGCCTGGTCAACCCGCCCGAGGGTTGCCGCTTTCATCCGCGATGTCCGCACGCGATGGACATCTGCCGCACCGAGGCGCCCGGCACAACCGAGCTGCGCCCCGGCCATTGGACGAGGTGCTGGCTGTACAGCGCAGACACAGAGGCAGACACAGCGCAAGCGCCGAGACCTTCCTCAGCAGCCAGCAAGGAGCACCTGACATGAAGATTCGACGGAGGAGAACGATCGCCTGCCTTGTCACCGCGGTCGCCCTCGCACTGGGCGCCGCCGCGTGCACGGAAGAGGCGCCGCCGGCCAAGGCGGGTTCGTTGCCGACCCTGGAGATCACCGGGACCGGCGGCGGTCCGGCCGCCAACTTCAACCCGTTCCTGCCGACCAGCGCGCTGAACGCCTACAGCGCGGTGAACATGATCTACGAGCCGCTGGTCCAGTTCAACATCCTGAAAGAGGGCAGCACCTATCCGTGGCTCGCGACCGCGTGGACGTGGTCCGACGGCGACAAGACGCTGACCTTCAAGCTCCGCGACGGGGTGAAGTGGTCCGACGGCCAGGCGTTCACCAGTGCCGACGTGGTCTTCACGTTCGAGCTGATCAAGAAGTACGCCGGGTTGAACGTGAACGGGGTCGACTTCGAGACGGTCTCCGCCCCGGACGACAAGACGGTCGTGATGACGTTCAAGACGCCGGCGTTCACCCAGCTGTACGCGATCGCCGGGTTGACCCCGATCGTGTCCAAGCACGAGTGGTCCGCCGTACCGGATCCGACCAAGTTCCTGGACCCGAACCCGATCGGCACCGGCCCGTTCGTCTACAAGTCGTACAACCCGCAGCTGCTGGTGCTGACCAAGAACGACAAGTTCTGGCAGCCGGGCAAGCCCGAGGTCCAGCAACTGAACTATCACGGGCTGAGCTTCGAGACGGCCGGCATCCAGCTGCTGTCGGGCGAACTGGACTGGGCGGACTACTTCTTCACGACCGGCAGCAACAAGGAGTTCGTCAACAAGAACAAGGACAACCATTTCTGGTACCCGCCGACCGGCGTCGTCTCGCTGGTGCCGAACAACACCGTCTGGCCGTTGAGCGAGCTGCCGGTACGGCAAGCCATCAGCGCGGCCCTCGACCGGCAGCAGATCTGCGATCTCGGCCAGTACACGTTCAACCCGCCGGTGAAGACACCCACGGGCCTGCTGCTGCCGAACTACGACTCGGCCCTCGACCCGAAGTACAAGGATCTGACGATCGTCGAGGACAAGGCGAAGGCCAAGCAGTTGCTCGAGGGCGCCGGCTTCACGCTGAACAAGTCCGGCATCTACGAGAAGGGCGGCAAGCCGATCGCGCTGACGCTGACCGTTCCGTCCGGGTACAAGGACTGGATGAACAGCTCCGGGATCATCGCCCAGCAACTCAAGACGGTCGGCATCTCGGTGACCGTCAAGGGCGTGTCGGGCGATGACTGGTCGCAGCGCGTCGCGCAGGGGCATTACGACCTGACACTCGGGTCGTCGAACACCGGTGCCTCGCCGTTCGTCGCCTACCAAGGCTGGCTCGACAACAGTCAGTCCGGACCGGTCGGTTCGAACGCCACGACCAACGTCGAGCGGTTCAACGACCCGGCCACGCAGAAGTTGCTGACCGACTACCAGTCCGCCGGGACCGACGACGCTCGTCTGACGGCGTTGCACGGTCTGCAAGGTGTCATGGTCGAGAAGACACCGATCATTCCGCTCGTCTACAGCGTCGACTGGGCCATGTACCGCTCGGCGAAGGTGACCGGGTGGCCGACGGCGGAGGATCCGTACGCGCCGGCCGCGCCGTACACGCCGGGTGCGGAGATCGTCGTACTGCGGCTGAAGCCGGCCGCATGAGGGTGCCCGTGAGAGTCACCGTCTGGAACGAGAACGTGCACGAGGGCAAGGACGAGAGTGTCCAACGGGTGTACCCGGAAGGCATTCACGAGGTGGTTGCCGACGGCATCAGAACGGGGCAACTTCTCGATGTCGTCGTCAGCACCGCAACCCTCGACCAGCCCGGGCAGGGTCTGCCGGCCGGCGTCGTCCGGCAGACCGACGTACTGGTCTGGTGGTCGCACATCGCGAACGACCAGGTCGACGACGAGGTGGTCGACCGGGTCATCGCGCGAGTGGAGCAGGGCATGGGACTCGTCCTGCTCCACTCGGCCCTCTACTCGAAGGTCAGCCTCAAGCTGCTCGGCACCAGCTGCGCACTCGATCATTGGGCGCCGAACAACGAGCAGCAGGTCTACACGGTCAAGCGCGGACACCCGATCGCCGAAGGCGTGCCGTCGCCGATCGTCATCCCCGCGGACGAGTTGTACGCCGAACCGTGCGACTTGCCGGAGCCGGATGAGCTCGTGTTCATCAGCTCCTACAGTGGTGGGGCCGTGTTCCGCAGCGGGTGCTGTTTCCGTCGCGGGAAGGGCAGGATCTTCTACTTCAGTCCGGGTGATCAGCAGTACCCGGTGTACCGGCAGTCCGAAGTACGCAAGGTGATCGCGAACGCGGTCGCGTGGGTAGCAACGGAGGATTGATGACGGAACTTCGGGTCGCCCTGGTGGGCGTGGACCATTGGTACTCGGCGCTTCCACTCGCGGAAGGAACACGGGTGCGAGCCGGGCTGAGCCTGGCCGGCGTGTGGGACGCCGATCCGGTTCGCGCTGCGTACGTCAACCAGCGGTACGACGTCGGTCGCGTCGAGGCGGACTGGCGGACGCTGGTGGACGATCCGGGGATCGACGCGGTGATGAGTTTCGTCAGCCCGGACCTCAACCACGAGGTGTGCGTCGCCGCGGCCGAGGCTGGGAAGCACATCATCGCCAACAAGCCGCTGGCGCTCCGGCTGGAGGATGCTTCGCACGTGGTCGAAGCCGTCCGCGGCTCCGGAGTGACGTTCCTGCCGGCCGAGTCCCGGCAGCGGCTGGGCCCGAACGCGCAGTGGCTGCGGCAGTGGGTGAAGGACGGCCGGATCGGTCAGCTCACCAGCGCGGCGATGACGACCTGGGCCAGGCTGCCGGCGCAGTGGCCGGACGACCGCACACCGGGATGGTTCGTCGACCCGGCGCGGACGGTCGGCGGCGGGTGGGTCGACCACTCGATCTACCAGATCGACCTGCTGCGCTGGCTCCTCGGCGAGGAGGTCGTCGCGATCAGCGGGCAGACAGCCAAGCACGCTCATCCCGAGCTCGAGGTCGAGGACTACGGGGTGGCGACGGCGACGTTCTCCGGGGGAGCGGTGGCCACGCTGGAGAACACGTGGACCGCACCGGACGGCGGGTTCCAGTCCAGCTACACACTCGTCGGCAGCGGCGGCGCCGTACGGATGGACGGCATTCAAGGGCGGCTTCTGGTCAGCGGGGAGGTCGAGCCCTTCAGCGGATGGGTGGAGGTCGCGCCGCCGGGCAGACATGACCAGGCGGCGGACCTCGATCACTGGACCGCTGTCATCAACGGCGAGGCGGAGCCGGTCGCAACCGTCGAGGATGCGTGGCACAACTTGGCGGTCTGCCTTGCCTTCTACGGGTCCGTCGATGCGGGCCAGACAGTGCGCGAGGGGCGGGAGGGGTTGGCATGAGCCCGCTTCGGATCGGCGTACTCGGTGCGGGGATGATCGCTACCGGCGGCGGGGGAGTGCTGCCCAACCTGGATTCGATCCGGCACAAGGCTGAGGTCGTCGCGATCGCGGACGTCGTACCTGATCTGGCCAAGACAGTCGCCGGGAGGTTCGGCATCCCGAACGCCTTCACGAGTCTGGAGGCGATGCTGGACGGAGTCGAGCTGGACGCAGTGGTCAACCTGACGCCGATTCCGGTGCATGGCCGGACCTGCGCGCAGATCCTTGCTGCGGGCAAGCATCTCGCGACCGAGAAGCCACTTGCGACGAGCATGGAGGACGCCGACCGGATCTGTGAGCTTGCCGCCGAAAGCGACCTCACGGTGGTCTGCGCGCCGTTCAACATGCTCTATCCGGACCGTGCCGAGGCTCGCCGGCTGGTCCGGGAAGGTGCCATCGGCAAGGTTGCGTTCGCGCGGGTGCGGTCGTCGCACGGCGGGCCGGCCTCCGGGGCGTGGCCCGCGGACCCGACCTGGTTCTATCAAAAGGGTTCCGGGCCGTTGTTCGACATGGGCGTCTACGGCATCCACGAGATCACCGGGATCCTCGGGCCGGCTCGTCGGGTGGTCGCCTTCGCGGGGATCACCGAGCCGACGCGCACGGTTCGCGGCGGGCCGTTCCAGGGCAAGACGATCGACGTCACCGCGGACGACAACGTGCTGATGCTGCTCGACTTCGGCGAGTCGACGTTCGCGGTCGTCGACGGGACGTTCAACGTGAACGCCGCCCGCGGCCCGAAGCTGGAGATCTACGGCCGGGAAGGGACCATCAACCTGAGCGGACGACCCTTCGGCGGCGACGGACCGCCACTGGAGATCTTCCGGATGGATGCGGTCGGCGGACTCCGCGGCTGGATCGCTCCGGACCTGCCTGACGGCGATGCGCCGATGCGGCGACTGGTCGGGCTGCACCGCGCGGTCCTCGTCGATCACCTCGCGGACTGTGTCGCCTCCGGGACCCGGCCGCTGCTGAATCTGGAGCACGCGCGGCATGTCCTGGAGATCATGCTGAAGGCCGATGAGGCCGCGCGCACCGGTCAGGCGCAGGAGCTGACCACGACCTTCTCCCTGCCCGAATGAAGCGCCCGATAGGAGTACAGCTCTGGTCCGTCTTCACGTTGGACGACTTTCCCGGAGTACTTCGGCAGCTCAGCGAGATGGGGTACGCCGGCGTCGAGGCGTTCGGGCTGCACGATCTGTCACCGACCGTCGTCCGGCAACTGCTCGACGACCTCGGACTCGAGCTGTTCAGCTCACATGCGCCGTTCCCGGCCGGACCGGATGCGCAGCGCATTCTCGACGAGCAGAGTCAGCTCGGCGCGCCGGTGCTCGCGTGGAGCCTCGAGGCGGAGGAGTTCGCCACCGAGGACAGCATCGCGCGCGGGGTCGAGCGGGTGAACGAGGCCGCCGCGAACGCGAAGGCGTACGGGATGCAGATCGCGTACCACAACCACTGGTCGGAGTTCGCCCGGTTGGCCGACGGGCGGCGTGCGTACGACGTACTGCAGGAGCGGCTCAGCCCGGACGTGCTGCTGGAGCTCGACGTGTACTGGGCCGCGGTGGCGGGCGCGGATCCGGCTGCGGTCGTGCGCGAGTACGGCGACAGGGTCCGGTTCCTGCACCTCAGGGACGGGCCGGCGAAGACCGCTGAGGACGCGATGGTCGCGCTCGGGCAGGGCAGCCTGGACATCCCGGCGATCCTCGACGCGAACCCATCGGTCGCCTGGCACATCGTCGAACTGGACCGTTGCGACACCGACGTGATGACCGCCCTGCGCGAAAGTTTCGACTATCTCAACGCGCTTTGACGAGTTCCGTGAACGCGTCGAGGGCCCGGCGGATGTTCGGCACCGAGTTCGCGTACGAGAAGCGCAGGTGGTTCTCGCCGTACACACCGAACGACGTGCCCGGGAGACACGCAACGCCGGCTTCGTCGAGCAGGCGATCAGCCAGGTCCGATGCCGACAGGCCGAGTTCGCTGATGTTCGGGAACGCGTAGAACGCGCCGCCGGGCTCGACACAGGAGACACCCGGTACGGCGTTCAGGCCGGACACGATGACCTCGCGCCGTTCGCGGAACGCGTCCAGCATCCGGTCGACGTCGTCCCACGGTCCCTCGAGCGCGGCGATCGCGGCGTACTGGCTGAAGGCCGACGTACACGAGACAGAGTTGATCATCAGCCGCGTCACCGGCTCGACCAGCGGCTCCGGGAACACGCCGAAGCCCAGCCGCCAACCGGTCATCGCGAACGTCTTCGACCAGCCGTCGAGCAGGATCGTCCGCTCGCGCATGCCGTCGACGTCGAGGACGCTGTGGTGCTGGCCGTCGTACCGCAAAGCCCAGTAGACCTCGTCGCTGAGTACGACGAGATCGTGCTCGATTGCGATCTCCGCGATCGCCTGCAGCTGCTCCGGGGTGGAGGCGCTGCCGCAGGGGTTGTGCGGGGAGTTGAGGATCAGCAGCTTGGTCCGGTCGGTGACCAGCGACCGGAGCTCGTCGGGGTCGATGACGAACCCGTTCTCCTCCCGCAGCGGCACCGGCACCGGCTTCGCGCCGGCGAACGAGGCGATCGACGCGTACATCGGGAAGCCGGGGTCGGGGTAGAGGACCTCGTCGCCCTCCTCGCACAGCGCGAGGATCGTGAAGAACATGATCGGCTTCGCGCCCGGCGTGATCAGCACCCGGTCGGGGGAGGTCTGCATCCGGCCGGTGCGCTCGAGGAACTCGGTCACGGCGGTCCGCAGCTCCGGGATCCCGGGCGCCGGCACGTAGTGCGTGAAGCCCTTGTCGAGGGCCTGCTGCGCGGCGGCGATCACGTGCGCCGGGGTGTCGAAGTCGGGTTCGCCGATCTCGAGATGCACGATCTCGCGACCCTGCGCCTCCAGCGCCTTCGCCTTGGCGAGGACCTCGAAGGCCGATTCGGTCCCCAGTCGTCCCATCCGCTGAGCAAGTTTCACAAGGCGAATCCTAATCTGCAACGATGAAGAACATGGCACGGGTAGCGGTGACAGGAAGCAGCGGCAAGCTGGGCCGCGCCGTGGTCGACCACCTCGCGGACAACGGCTGGGACGTGGTCGCCCTCGACCAGGCTCCGCCGGCGCGCGCCGACGTGACGTCGACACGGCTCGATCTGACCGATTTCGGCCAGACCTTCGAGGCGATCGCGGGGATCGACGACCGGCACGACGGCGTCGACGCGGTGGTGCACCTGGCCGCGATCCCGGCACCGGGACTGCGCCCGAACGCGGCGACGTTCCACAACAACATCACCGCGACGTACAACGTGTTCTCCGCGGCGCTGCGGGCCGGCGTCCGGAACATCGTGTGGGCGTCGAGCGAGACCGTGCTCGGTCTGCCGTTCGACGAGTTCCCGCCGTACGTGCCGGTGGACGAGGACTACCCGCCGCGGCCGAACAGCACGTACTCGCTGGTGAAGACGCTCGAGGAGGAGCTGGCCCGCCAGCTGTGCCGGTGGCACCCGGACCTCAAGCTGATCGGGCTGCGCTTCTCCAACGTGATGTACCCCGAGGACTACGCCCGCTTCCCGTCGTTCGACGCCGACGCCCAGGCCCGCAAGTGGAACCTCTGGGGCTACATCGACGCCCGCGACGGGGCTCAGGCGGTCCGCAAGGCGCTCGAGTACGGCGTGACCGGGACCGACGTCTTCATCGTCGCGAACGCCGACACCGTGATGTCCCGGCCGAACGAGGAGCTGCTCGCCGAGGTGTTCCCCGGCGTGGAGGTCAAGCGGCCGTTCGGGCCGAACGAGACGCTGCTCTCGATCGACAAGGCGCGGCGTCTGCTCGGCTACGAACCTCAGTTCTCCTGGCGAGGACCGAACGGGAAGAGCGTGTCCGGGTCGTAGGCGGCGCGGATCTCGGCCAGCCGCGCGAACGTCTCCACGGGCCACGATGCCTCGAACGATCCCGGCACCGTGAACCCGCCCGCGAAGTTCGGCGTGTTCTGCGCCGAGATCCACGGCCGCAGCGGGGCCAGCAACTCGTCGACCGTTGCCGGCAGCACCTTTTCGAACAGGCTCGGATCCGGTACGCCGATCAGCGTCAGGGTGCACGCACCGCCGCGACCGCCGACCGCGCTTCCCCCGGGTACGTCGCGTTCGGTGGCGCCGCCGAGGTGCCGGATCTCGACCGCGATCAACGGGATCTGCTGCTCCGGACCGGCCGCCCCGAGGAAGGCCGCGACGAAGTCGGCATCGAGCTCGTTGAGCATCATGCCGCGATCCCACGAGGGCGTCGGCGCCTTCGGGTCGTTGTGGATCAGCGGGATGTCGCTCGCGGGCATCTCGCCGACCGCGTCGATCAGCGTCGTACCGGCGTCGCGGATCGGCTGGAAGAGTTGCTTGCCCTCGGCCACATCACCGACGTACGCGAACCGCACGCTGAGCACCGTCTTGCCGCGCAGCGGTGCCGGGATGAACTCGAGCGGCGGCAGGCGCAGGATCACGACCGACGAGTTCGCGCTCTCCGGCAACGTCTTGGTCCACTCGGTCCAGGTGCTCAGCACGGGAGCGATGTGCTCCGCGTCGAAGAACACCGATCCGCCGTACAGGGTGCTGAGCTCGGCGAGCTCGAAGTCCATCGACGTGACGATGCCGAACCCGCCCTTGCCCCCGCGCAATGCCCAGAACAGGTCTGCATTCTCAGTGGCGTTGGCTGTCACCGGACCACCAGCGGTGACCACCCGGAAACTGCGAGCCCAGTCGGACGAGAAGCCGTAGGTCCGCGCGAGCGGGCCCAGGCCACCGCCGAGCGTGTAGCCGATACAGCCGACCACGTCGGAAGCCCCGGCGATCGGGGCGAGTCCGTGCGGCGCGGCGACGCCGATGACGTCGGCCCACACCGAACCGGCGTTGATGTGCGCGATCTTGGTGTCCGGGTCGACCGTCACGCCCTTGAGCCGGGAGGTCGTCACCACGATCCCGTCCTGGATCGGGTTCGGTACGCCGTGCACCGTCGCCAGCACGCGAACCGGCGTACCAGTCTCTGCGGCTGCTCGAACCACGGCCACGGCCTCGTCCTCGGACGTCAGGCCGACCACCACGTCAGGACTGTGTGTAACCGCCAGGTTGAACCCCGACAACTCTTCCGCGAAGCCCTCGTCCCCGCGCGCGAGCACAGGTCCCGCGACTGCTCCCCGCAGCCGGCCGATCAATTCATCCGACACGATGCTTCCCCTCCGTCGACTGCCCGGAAGTCTTTCACCGGGCCGGGGTCAGGCTCGGAAACAGGCTCGAACACGCCTGAAAGGGGGGCCGACTCGACGGTAACGGCCGTGGGCTGAAAACCTGTGCCAGCAGAGGGCGATCCCTTCTGTACAAGCAGGGTGAGACACGGAGGCGGTCGATGTTCAAGCGTATCGCGATTGTGAACCGGGGCGAGGCCGCCATGCGGCTGATCAATGCGGTCCGGGAAGTCAACGCCGAAGGCGGTGACCCCATCGAGACCGTGGCCTTGTTCACTGACGGCGAGCGCACCGCGACCTTCGTACGCGCGGCGGACATCACCTACCCGCTCGGCCCGGCATCGGCCCGGCCGTACCTGGATCTCGTCGTCCTCGAGCGGGCACTCCGCGAGAGCGGCGCGGACGCGGCCTGGGTCGGCTGGGGCTTCGTTGCCGAGGACCCCGCATTCGCGGAGCTGTGCGACCGGATCGGCGTGACCTTCATCGGTCCGTCGGCCGAGGCGATGCGCAAGCTGGGCGACAAGATCGGGTCGAAGCTGATCGCCGAGGAGGTCGGCGTACCGGTCGCGCCGTGGAGCCGCGGTGCGGTCGAGTCGCTGGCGGCCGCGCTGGAGGCGGCCGAGCGGATCGGTTACCCGTTGATGCTCAAGGCAACGGCCGGCGGCGGTGGCCGCGGTATCCGGGTGGTCCGCTCAGCAGACGAGTTGTCCGACGCGTACGCACGGACCAGTGACGAGGCTGCCCGCGCCTTCGGTAGCGGCGTCGTGTTCCTGGAGCGGCTCGTCACGGGCGCGCGGCACGTCGAGGTGCAGGTCATCGCGGACGGTCAGGGTACGGCGTGGGCGCTCGGGGTGCGGGACTGCTCGGTGCAGCGACGCAACCAGAAGGTGATCGAGGAATCGGCGTCCCCGCTGCTGTCCGCGTCGCAGGTCGACGACCTGAAGGCGTCCGCTGAGCGGTTGGCGCTCGCGGTCGGGTACAAGGGCGCCGCGACGGTCGAGTTCCTGTACCACCCGGGTGAGAAGTCGTTCGCGTTCCTCGAGGTGAACACGCGGCTCCAGGTCGAGCACCCGATCACCGAGCTGACCACCGGGTTCGACCTGGTGAAGGCCCAGTTGCACGTCGCCTCCGGTGGCCGGCTCGACGGCGTCAAGCCGGCCGAGAGCGGTCACGCAGTCGAGGCGCGATTGAACGCCGAGGACCCGGATCGCGACTTCGCGCCGTCGCCCGGGCGCATCGCCGTACTCGATCTGCCGGCTGGTCCCGGGATCCGGGTCGACACCGGGGTGAGCGCGGGCGACAGCATCCCGGCCGACTTCGACTCGATGATCGCGAAGATCATCGGGTACGGGCGGACCCGCGAGGAGGCGCTGGCGCGGCTGCGGCGCGCGATGCAGGCGACGACCGTGCTGATCGAGGGCGGCGCGACCAACAAGAGCTTCATCCTCGAGCTGCTCGACCAGCCCGAGGTCATCGACGGCAGTGCGGACACCGGCTGGATCGACCGGGTCCGCGGCGAGGGACGCCTGATCTCGCACCGGCACTCCGGGATCGCGTTGGTCGCGGCCGCGATCGAGGGGTACGAGGACTCCGAAGCCGTCGAGCGGACCCGGCTGCTGGAGACCGCGCACGGCGGCCGCCCGCAGGTGCAGCACGAGGTCGGTCGCGCGATCGACCTGAAGCTGCGCGGCGCCGGCTATCAGGTGACCGTGGCGCGGATCGGCCCCGAGCGGTTCCGGGTCGGTGTCGGGAACGGGCAGCTGAAGATTGTGGACGCGGAGCTGGAGCGACTGGACGCCTACACGAGCCGGCTCGTCGTCGGCGGGCAGCGGTTCCGCCTGGTGACCGCGACGCACGGCCCGGTGCACCTGATCGAGGTCGACGGCGTGACCCACCGCGTCAGCCGCGACGAGGGCGGCGTACTGCGGTCGCCCGCGCCCGCGCTGGTGGTCGCGACGCCGGTGCAGACGGGTGCCGAGATCGAGGCCGGTGCGCCGGTGCTCGTGCTCGAGAGCATGAAGATGGAGACGGTGCTGTACGCGCCGTTCAAGGCAACCGTGAAGGAGCTGCTGGTCTCGACCGGCAGCCAGGTCGAGACCGGTGCGCCGCTGCTTCGGTTGGAGCCGGTGGCAGACGACAGCCCCGAAGAGGCGGCTCCGGTTCAGAACGGCGTACAGCTGGATCTGCCGAACGGGACGGGGGAGAAGTCCGCGGCCGAGCGGGTGGAGCGCGGGCTGGACGACCTGCGGAGCATGCTGCTCGGGTTCGATATCGACCCGCAGGACGAGGGCGGCATGCTGGCCGACTACCTCGCCGCGCGGTCCGAGCTCGCGCATCAGCAGGCTGGACCTCCGGTGGGGCCTGAGATCGAGCTGCTCAGCGTGTTCGCGGACTTCGCCGAGCTGAGCCGGAACCGTCCGGCCGGCACGGACACGAGCATCGAGAACCGCGTGCACAGCCCGCGCGAGTACTTCTACACGTACCTGCAGAGCCTCGACCCGGACCGTGGCGGATTGCCGGCCGAGTTCCAGGCCCGGTTGACGCGGGTGCTGAGCAACTACGGCGTGACCGGGCTGGAGCGCAGCCCGGAGCTGGAGGAGGCGGTCTTCCGGATCTTCCTGGCGCAGCAGCGCTCGAGTCCCGACGTAGTGCTGGTCACGTCCGTGCTGCAGCGCTGGATCGCTGAGCCGCTGCCGGAGTCGCCGCTCGACGAGTCGGTGCACGAGCTGCTGGACCGGCTGGTGCCGGCGACGCAGCTGCGGTTCCCGGTCGTCGGTGACCTGGCCCGGAGCGTTCGCTTCCGCTGGTTCGACCAGCCGCAGGTCGACGCCGAGCGGGCGTCGATCATCGCCGGGGTGAGCGACGAGGTCGCCGACCTGGCCGCGCACCCGGACGCGCCGGACCGGCAGCAGCGGATCGACGCGCTGGCCGCGATCCCCGAGCCGATCGTCCGCTTCCTCGCCCGGCGGCTTGCCGGCGGCTGGGGCGACCGCGAGCCGATGCTCGAGGTGCTCGTCCGGCGGCACTACCGCGAGTACGAGCTGCATGATCTGCGCGAGTTCGCCGTCGACGGGCGGCCGGTCGCCACCGCCGACTACTCGATCGACGACCGTCCGAGCCACCTGGTCACGACGGTCGGCACGGTCGCCGAGCTCGCCGACCGCGACAGCGCTCTGTCGCGTGCACTGACCGCGCAGGTCGACGCTCGCGCGGCCGGCCACGAGGCCGTCGTCGAGCTGTACCTGTACGGCCCGGACCTGCCGGAGTCGCAGCAGGAGGCCTCCGACCTGTACCGCCGCATGGTCGCCGACCTCCCGGTCGCCCAGCGCGTACGCCGGATCTCGGTCGCGGTCGCATCGGGACTGGACAACGCGGTGTCGTACTTCACCTATCGCCCGGCCGGCGGGTCGATGGCCGAGGACGACAACGTCCGCGGCGTACACCCGATGGTCGGCCGCCGCCTGAACCTGTGGCGGCTGCGCGACTTCCGGATCACCCGCCTCGAGGCACCTGAGGACGTCCTGCTCTACTACTGCGTCGCGCGGGACAATCCGGCCGACCGGCGGCTCGTCGCGCTGGCCCAGGTCCGCCAGTTCGCCGTGGTCCGGGACGAGGACGGCCAGGTCACGTCGCTGCCGCACGCGGAGCGCGCGATCTCGAACTGCCTGGAGGCGATCCGCCGGGCCCGCTCGGCCCGCGGAGCCGCCGGCGCCAAGCTGGACATGAACCACGTCTGGGTGCAGATCTGGCCGGTGGTCGACGTACAGGTCGACGAGGTGACAGCGCTGCAGCGCAACATCGCCCCGATGACCGCGGGCGCCGGGATCGAGGAAGTCCTGGTCCAAGGCGACGTCGTGGCACCGGACGGCTCGATCAACCCGGTCGCGGCCCGGTTCTACTACCAGCACGGCGCGGGCGTCGTCACCTCGATCGAGCAGCCGCCGACCGGTCGGCTGATGCCGCTCGACGACTACGCCCAGAAGGTGCAGCGGTCCCGGCGGCGCAACACGATCTACCCGTACGAGGTCAGCGGGATGGTCGCCGGCCAGGGCGGCTCGTTCGTCGAGCACGACCTCGACGACGCCGGCAACCTGGTCCCGGTCGAGCGACCGAAGGGCCTCAACAAGGCCGGCATCATCGTCGGCATCGTCACCACACCCAGCGAGCGGTACCCCGAGGGCGTCACCCGGGTCGCGATGAGCGGCGACCCGACGATGGCGCTCGGCGCGGTCGCCGAGGCGGAGTGCTCGCGGATCATGGCGGCGCTCGACCTGGCCGAGCGGATGCAGGTCCCGGTCGAGTGGTACTCGCTGTCGGCCGGCGCCCGGATCTCGATGGACTCCGGCACCGAGAACATGGACTGGGTCGCGAAGGCGCTGAAGCGGATCGTCGAGTTCACCCAGGACGGCGGCGAGATCAACGTCGTGGTCGCGGGCATCAACGTCGGCGCGCAGCCGTACTGGAACGCCGAGGCGACGATGCTCATGCACACCAAGGGCATCCTGGTGATGACGCCGGACAGCGCGATGGTGCTGACCGGCAAGCAGACGCTGGACTTCTCCGGCAGCGTGTCGGCCGAGGACAACTTCGGCATCGGCGGCTACGACCGGGTGATGGGCCCGAACGGCCAGGCGCAGTACTGGGCGCCCGATCTGAAGGCGGCCCGGGACGTGCTGATGACCCATTACGACCACACGTACGTGATCCCGGGGGAGAGCGGTCCGCGCCGGGCCGCGACGTCGGACCCGATGGATCGCGACGTCACGCCGTACCCGCACGACGTGGCCGGGAGCGACTTCAAGACGGTCGGTGAGATTTTCTCGCCTTCGACGAACCCGGACCGGAAGAAGGCGTTCGACATCCGCACGCTGATGCGGGCGGTCACCGACCAGGACCACCCGGTCCTGGAGCGCTGGGCGGGCATGGCCGACGCGGACACCGCGGTCGTGCAGGACGCCCGGCTCGGCGGGTTCCCGGTCTGTCTGGTCGGAATCGAGTCCAAGTCGGTGCCGCGCCGGGGCTTCCCTCCCACCGACGGCCCGGACACGTACACCGCGGGCACGCTGTTCCCGCGGTCGTCGAAGAAGGTGGCGCGGGCGATCAACTCGGCCAGCGGCAACCGCCCGCTGGTGGTGCTCGCGAACCTGTCCGGTTTCGACGGATCACCGGACTCGATGCGCAACCTCCAGCTCGAGTACGGCGCCGAGATCGGCCGCGCGATCGTGAACTTCCGGGGACCGATCGTTTTCTGCGTCGTCTCGCGGTACCACGGCGGCGCGTTCGTGGTGTTCTCGAAATCGCTCAATCCGTCCATGACGGTGCTCGCGGTCGAGGGCTCGTTCGCATCGGTGCTCGGCGGCGCGCCGGCCGCCGCGGTCGTTTTCGCGGGTGAGGTCGACGCGCGGACCGCAGCGGATCCGCGGGTCGCGACGCTGGCCGAGCGGGTCGGCGAGGCGACCGGAGCGGAGCGGGCCGCGCTGGCGACGGAGCTCGCCGACGTGCGAACCGTCGTACGGGCAGAGAAACTGGGCGAGGTCGCGACCGAGTTCGATCGCGTGCACAGTATCGAGCGGGCGCGTGACGTCGGATCGGTCGATGCGGTCATCAGTGCAAGGGAATTGCGGCCAAAGTTGATCGAGGCAATCAATTCCGGGGTATCCGGAAGCTGATCACTCGTCTAGCCTGGAGGTATGCGTACCGGCAGGGGCGGTCGCAATTGGGCTCGGTCGTTGATCACGTTCATCGGCGTGAGCGTGCTGTCTGGCGCGCTGGCGGCGGGGCTTGCGGTGCCGTTCGCCGGGTTCGCCGGGCGCGGATCGGCTGACGTCGCGGCGAGCGTCGGGAACCTGCCGAAGGATCTCGAGATCGATCCGGTGGCCGTCCGCAGCCGCATCCTGGCCGCGGACGGCACGCTGATCGCCACGCTGTACGAGCAGAACCGCGTCCCGGTCCCGCTGAGTTCGATCAGCCCGATCATGCGCAAGGCGATCGTCGCGATCGAGGACTCGCGGTTCTACGACCACGGCGCACTCGACCTGAAGGGCACGCTGCGCGCGATGCTGCGCAACCAGACCGAGGGCGAGGTGCAGCAGGGCGGGTCGAGCATCACCCAGCAGTACGTGAAGATGAGCCTCGTCGAGAAGGCCCGGACCGCGGCGGAGCGCGCCGCGGCGACCGCGGTCACCTACGAACGCAAGCTGGCCGAGCTGCGCTACGCGATCGCGGTCGAGGACCAGCTGTCCAAGGACGAGATCCTTGAGCGGTACCTGAACGTGGTGAACTTCGGCGACGGGTCGTACGGCGTCCAGGCGGCCGCGCAGCACTACTTCCGGACCACGGCCGACGAACTCACGCTCCCGCAGGCGGCGCTGCTGGCCGGCCTGGTGAAGAACCCGACCGGGTACGACCCGACGAACGACCTGGCCCGTTCGAAGGCGCGCCGCGACGTGGTGATCAAGCGGATGCTCGAACTGGGTGTGATCACGCTCTACCAGGCCAACCAGGCGCTGCGGACGCCGGTGATCAACCTGGCCACGGTCGAGCCGGTGCCGAACGGCTGCGCCAACTCGCGGTACCCGTTCTACTGCGACTACGTGGTCGCCAAGCTGCTGACCAACCCGGCGCTCGGCGCGACCCCGAAGGACCGCGATCACTATCTGAAGACCGGCGGCCTGCTGATCCGGACCTCGATCGACCCGCGGATCCAGGCGGCCGCGCAGGCCTCGATCGACAAGCACAGCAAGCGCACCGACTCCGCGGTCGCGGCGATCACGGTGGTCGAGCCGGGCACCGGGCTGGTCAAGGCGATGGTGCAGAGCAAGCCGTACGGCAACGGGCGCAACCACACGAACTACAACTACAACGTCGAGAAGTCGTACGCCGGCGGGTTCGGCGGGTTCCAGAACGGCTCGACGATGAAGGCGTTCACGATCGCGGCGGCCCTGTCCAGGGGCATCCCGATGGACTACCGGATCAACTCGCCGGAGCAGATCGACCTGCGGAACAAGAAGTTCAAGACCTGTACGGGGTACACGCGCGATCCGACGTACCAGCCGAAGAACTCGACGCACAGCGGTGACCTGACCATGGTCGAGGCGGCGCGGTTCTCCACCAACACGTACTTCCTGCAGTTGTCGCAACGGACCGGGCTGTGCCCGATCGCGAAGATCGCGGCCAAGCTCGGGATGTACAACGGCCAGACCGGTGAGCCGCTCGACCAGGTGGCGTCGATGACGCTGGGCGTCGGGTACGTGACGCCGCTGATGCTGTCGAACGCGTACGCGACGTTCGCGGCGCGTGGGAAGTACTGCAAGCCGCTCGTCGTCACGTCGATCCGGGACAACTCCGCGAAGTCGATCCCCGGGCCCGGCATCGACTGCAGGCAGGCGCTGCCGCGTGCGGTCGCGGACGGGGTCAACCGGGTCCTCAGCCAGGTGATGATGCCGGGCGGTACCGGCGGCCGCCTGCGGTTCGGGACGCGCGACATGGCCGGCAAGACCGGCACCATCCAGCAGAACCTGGCCGTGTGGTTCGCCGGTTACACGCCGAACCTCGCCGCCGCCGCGGTCGTCGCGGACGCGACCCTGCCGTACACCAACCTGATGTTCCGCCACACGCTGAACGGCGTGGACATCGCCGACCCGACCGGCTCTGGCACCGCCGGCCCGCTCTGGCAGTCGGCCATGCAGGGCGCGATCCGCGGCCTCCCGGTCGAGCGCTTCGTGAACCCGCCGAAGAAGATGATCGGCAACCCGAACCCGAAGCCGCCCGACTCGGAGAAGCAGAAGCCGGGGACGAAGCCGACCCCCAAGCCCAAGCCGCGGCCGAACACCGCTCCCGGCTGACCCTCACTCCGGGTGGTGCCGGCAGACTTCCCCGTCCGCCTTGACCGACGGCGGTACGTCGATCGACGGGTTCTGGTCGAAGAAACCGAACGGTTTGAGCCAGAACGCGATCGTGTCGGCGGGCATCACCGGCCAGTCCTCGACCCGGGTGATGTGGTGGATGCCGAAGACGTACCAGAGGACCAGGTCGGTGTTCTCCAGCGACTCGTCGTCGGCGATCCACCGGCTCATGCCGTCGTCGGCGCTGGACTGGGTCGGGTAGTCGCCGCACGGCCAGCGTTCCTCGTCGTGCTGGCGGGTCACCCACAGCGTGTGGCCGATGATCGGCGCGCGCAGGAACTGCGGCGTACCGGGGTCCATCAGCGGCGGGATCGACGCGCTCGGGACGAGTTTGTACGCCGGATGGGTGCCGAGCGCATTCACCCGGTTCGGGTTCGCGACCTTCCAGGATCGTTGGGTGGACCAATTGAAGTCGCGGGCGGCCTCGGACTCGGAGCGGATCGGCGTCGCGTCGGTGACCACGGCCAGACCGTACGGATTGCTGTCCGACACGGGCAGCGCCCGCGAGTCGACCTCGTACGCCGTGTTCCCGTCGCCGTCCACGTCGAGATCGAGCCGGGCGACCAGGAAGTGCTGGTGGAACGGCGCGTACGTCTGCTTGTCGACCACGGTCCCCGTCGATGGCGGCGCACCGTCCGCGCCGAACGGCGTCGTCACCATCAGCCCGGTGGCCCGGACCTCGCACTCGATGTTGCCGTCCTGGTAGAAGCGCCAATACACGAGGTACTCGTAGTTCGCGACCGTCACGTGGCACGACACAACCATCCGGCGCATCCGGCGTACCTCGGCGCCGTTGGTGTGGTCGACGTGCTTCCACAGCACGGCGTTGTCCTCCTCGTGCAGGCAGATCGCGTTCTTGATCGTGTAGGGCTCGCCGCGGGTGTCGTGCAGTACGGCGTCCAGGTAGCGGATCTCGCCCAGACAATCGCACCCGAGCTCGAGCGATGTGGTCATGAACCCGAGACCCCACTCGCCGATGTCGAACGCCGTACGCCGGTAGTGGTCGAACGAGGCGTCGCGGTACGGGACCATCAGCTCCGCGAACGACATCCGGTAGGCGATGTCGCGGCCGCCGTAGCCGACCTGGTAGATCACCGGCCCTTCGCGGTGGTTGAAGCCGAGCCGCAGGTTCCAGTTCTGCCACCGCAGCTCGGTGCCGTCGAGCGTGAACGAGACGCCTTCGGGCTGGGTGATCTCCAGTGGCTTGAGATCCGTGCGCAGCGTCCCGGTCCACGGTCCGGGGGCGTACTCCGCGTTCACCTCGGGCTGGCCGTGATCGTGGTCGTCCTCGAGCTCGAGCAGCTCGAGCGTGTTCATGTCGACGACGACCTTGAGACCGGAGACCGGGTGCGCGTACGCGTTGCTCTCCGGCGTGTCGCGGTACCAGATGTCGCACCACCCGAGCCGGCGGTCGCGGTACTTCTCCGGCATCAGCGCCTTCCCGTACGTCCAGACCTCGATCAGCACCAGGGACAGGTCGGTGATGCCCCGCGCGGCCAGGGCGGCAACGACGTCCGGGTGGGCCCGCATCGCCTCGTCGACCTCGTGGTACTCGTCGGTGGTGAAGTTCGGCGTCACGCCGGGCACGTGTGTCCAGGTCACCACCCGGTCGCCGGTCAGGTCGACGACGGCTTCCCAGGTCTGGTTGTCGGCCCGGTTCCACAGCACGGCGAACGCAGCCCGCGGTACGACGTCGCCCGGTCGCCAGGCCCGGACCGCCGTCTTGTCCGGCTCGAGCAGCTCGATCCCGGCGAACCGCCAGGACCCGCCGAGCTCCTCGTCGCGGCGCAGGACCGCGGCCGTCTGCCGGAACTCGTGCTCATCCAGTGGTTCGAGCGGATGCGTCGCCTGATGAGTCATGGCCTTCTCCTCGTCAGTGGGTGAGCTTTAGATTGAGAGAACTGGGGGATTGGATCGTCTGCTGCGGAGGGGTGGGTCTGATGCCGGACAAGAAGGTCTTCCACAACGTCATCGACGGGAAGGTGCAGGCCGCTGCCTCGGGGGCGATGATGGACATCGTCAACCCGTCGACCGGCGAGGTGTACGCCTCCGCGCCGAACTCGGACGAACACGACGTCGATCAGGCCTTCACGGCCGCGGCGAGTGCGTTCGAGACCTGGCGCTGGTCGACGCCGAGCGAGCGGCAGCACGCGTTGCTGAAGCTCGCCGACGTGATCGAGGCCGGCGCCGAGGAGCTGATCGCGATCGAGAGCGAGAACACCGGCAAGCCGGTCGCGCTGACCCGGTCGGAGGAGATCCCGCCGATGGTCGACCAGATCCGCTTCTTCGCCGGCGCCGCCCGGGTGCTGGAGGGCAAGTCGGCCGGTGAGTACATGCGCGGCTTCACCTCGTCGATCCGCCGCGAGCCGATCGGCCCGGTCGCGCAGGTCGCGCCCTGGAACTACCCGATGATGATGTCGGTCTGGAAGTTCGCCCCGGCGCTGGCCGCCGGCAACACGGTCGTCCTCAAGCCGTCCGACACGACCCCCGCGTCGTCGTACTGGATGGTCGAGAAGATGCAGGAGATCTTCCCCCCGGGTGTCTGCAACCTGGTCTGCGGCGACCGTGACACCGGGGCCGCGCTGACCAAGCACAAGGTGCCGCAGCTGGTCTCGATCACCGGCTCGACCCGGGCCGGGATGGCCGTCGCGATGGCGGCCGCGGCCGACGTGAAGCGGGCTCACCTCGAGCTCGGCGGCAAGGCCCCGGTGGTGGTGTTCGACGACGCGGACATCCCGGCCGCGATCGAAGGTATCTCGGTGGCCGGCCTGTTCAACGGCGGCCAGGACTGTACGGCGGCCACCCGCGTGCTCGTGCAGCAAGGGATCTACGACGAGTTCGTCGCCGCGCTCACCGATGCGGCGCGGGCGACGCGGACCGGGTACGACCCGGCCGACGAGGACATCCTGTACGGGCCGATCAACAACGCCAACCAGCTCGGGCACGTGGCCGGCCTGGTCGAGCGGACGCCCGATCACGCGCGGGTGACCACCGGCGGACACCGCGTCGGCGACCGCGGGTACTTCTACGAGCCGACGATCGTCGCCGACCTGCAGCAGGACGACGAGCTGATCCGGACCGAGATCTTCGGTCCGGTCCTGACCGTGCAGAAGTTCGCCGACGAGGACGAAGGGCTGCGGCTGGCCAACGACAGCGAGTACGGCCTGGCCTCCTCGGTCTGGACGACCAACGTCACCACCGCGGCCCGGATGTCCGCCCGGCTCGACTTCGGCTGCGTCTGGATCAACACCCACATCCCGCTGATCGCCGAGATGCCGCACGGCGGCTTCAAGCACTCCGGCTACGGCAAGGACCTGTCGATGTACGGTCTCGAGGACTACACGCGGATCAAGCACGTCATGCTCCATCACGGCTTCGAGGGCTGATCCACATCTCGTGCCATGAGGTCGTCCCACGTCTCCCGCCGTACGACGAGACGTGGGACGCCGTCGTTCGCGAAGACGACCGGGATCCGGCGGTTGCCGTTGTAGTTGTTCGCCATCGTGTAGCAGTACGCCCCGGTCGCGGGGACCGCGAGCAGGTCGCCGACCTTCGGATCGGACAGCGGTACGCCGTCGACCAGGACATCACCGCTCTCGCAGTGCCGGCCGACCACTGTCACGGTCTCGCCGGGTTCGTCGAAGCGCCCGATGATGCCTGCCTCGAACCGCTGCTCGAACAACGCGACCTCCAGGTTGTCGCCCATCCCGCCGTCGACCGCGACGAACGTGATCGCGCCGCGTTTCACCGTGGCGACGCGGTAGATCGTGGTCGCCGCCGTACAGACCATGCTGCGTCCAGGTTCGATGATCAGCTCCGCGGAGGCGGGGAGGTGCTGCTTCGCCGCGCCGATCAGCGCGTCGAGGTACGCCGCCACGCTCGGCGGCTTGTCCGCCCAGGTGTACCGCGCTCCTAGCCCGCCGCCGAGGTCGTAGATCTCGAACTCGCCGAGCCGGGCCACCGGCGCGACGGACTCCGCGAACGGCTCGGCGTCGAGGATCTGCGAACCGACGTGGACGTGCAGACCGCGCATCCGCAGCCGCGGGCTGTGCTCGATCCGCTGGATCAACCTGGCTGCGTCCGCCGGGGCGAGTCCGAACTTCGAGCCCTCGTGTCCGGTGAGCACGTGCGCGTGGGTGTCCGCGGTGACGCCCGGAATGATCCGCACCAGTACGTCCTGCGGGCGACCTGTCGCTTCGAGCCGGTCCACGTCGTCGGCGTTGTCCACCACGACCAGGCCGATGCCGTGCTCGACCGCGAGCGCGATCTCCTCGTCGCTCTTGGCGTTGCCGTGCAGCACGATCAGCGCCGGATCGACGCCGGCCTTGAGTGCGGTCAGGATCTCGCCGCCGCCCGCGACGTCCAGGCCGAGTCCTTCCTCGACCATCACGCGCTGGATCGCCGTACTGGGGAAGGCCTTGGACGCGAAGACCACGCGCGAGTTCGGCCAGCGGGTGGTGAGTTCGTCGCGGTACTCGCGGGCGCGGGCGCGGAGTGCCTGCTCGGCGACGACGAGGACCGGCGTACCGAACTCGGCGGCCAGGTGGTCCGCGCGGCAGCCGCCGACGATCAAGGTGCCGTCGGCATCGAGCCGGCTGCCGGCCGGGAAGAGTTCGAGGAGGTCGCTCATGGTTTGGTCCGGGCAAGCACCTCGCGGACCAGGTCCAGGGTGGTGTCGGGGTGCAGGAACGCGAACCGGCCGATCGTCTCGCCCTCCCACTTGCTCGGCGGGATGAACGCGATCTCGTCCTCGTGCAACTGCCGCGCCCAGTCGTCGTAGTCCTTGCCCGACCAGCCGATCCGTCGGAACAGGACGACACCGAGATCGGGCTCGCGGATCAACTCCAGGTGCGACTCGCGCTTGATCAGCGCGGCCGTTTCTTGTGCCAGCCAGGCAGCCTTTTCGATCGCCTCGCGATACGCGTCCACGCCGTACACCGCCAGCGAGAACCAGAGCGGTAGGCCGCGGGCGCGGCGGGTCAGGTGGTAGGCGTAGTCGGTCGGGTTCCACTCGCCGGCCACGTTGCCAGCGGTGTGGATGACGTCGAGGTACGACGCGTCCTGGGTGTGCGTGGCCCTGGCCAGCTCGGGTTCGCGGTAGAGCACGGCGCAGCAGTCGAACGGCGTGAACAGCCACTTGTGCGGGTCCAGGATGAACGAGTCGGCCTGCTCGATCCCGTCGTACTTCGGGCGCAGCGAGCGGGCGAAGATGCCGGAGCCGCCGTACGCGCCGTCGACGTGGAACCACCAGCCGCGCTCGTGCGCGAACGCGCCGCAGCCGGCCAGGTCGTCGATGATGCCGGCGTTCGTGGTGCCCGACGTACACACCAGCGCGGCGACGTCCGACGGGTCGGGATCGGCCTCGACCGCGGACCGTACTGTCTCCGCGGTCAGCCGGTGGTCGGGTGTGTCGACGACGAGCGCGTCCAGTTCCAGCAGGCGCAGGGTGTTGACGATCGACGAGTGGGCGTCGGTGCCGACGACCACCCGCAGCCGTCGATCGGTGCCCAGTCGTTTCTTCGCGGTCTCGCGGGCAACTGCCAGCGAGGACAGGTTGCCCGCCGATCCGCCGGAGACGAAGCAGCCGCCGGTGCCCGCGGGCAGGCCGGCCTCGTCGGCGATCAGCCGCAGTACGGTGTTCTCGGCCGCGATCGCACCCGAGGCCTCGAGCCAGGAGATGCCCTGGATCGAGGCACACGAGACGAGCATGTCGAACAGCAGGCTGGCCTTGGTCGGCGCGGCCGGGATGAACCCGAGGAAGCGCGGGCTGTCGGCCGAGATCACGCTCGGCGCGATCACCGACGAGTAGACGCCGAGGACCTCGTCCGGCTGCCGGGGCGCGTCCCGGATCAGCCCGTCGAGCCGTTCGTACAGCTCGTGCGCGGGCATCGTGGACTTGTCCAGCGGGACCGGGTTCATCCGCAGCCGGTTCTCGGCGTACGCGAGGACGCTGCGCACCATCTGCTCGGTGGTTTGGTCGACCTCGTGCATGGTCAGTCCTCAGTGCCGTGTTCGGCTCGTTCGGCCAGTTCTTCGGCCCGCCGGTGCGGGATCACCAGCACCGGGACGGGGGAGTGCCGCAGGATCTTGGTCGCCCGTGATCCCAGGAAGACCCGTGCGACCGGTCCGAGCTCGCTCGACCCGATCACCAGGACGTCACCTGCCTCCCAGCCGATCTCGTCGATCGCCTCGGACCACGTCGTACCGGACCCGATCACCGTCTCGACCGAGCGCGGATGCTCAGGCAGGTCCTGCACCTGCGAGAGTGTGGCGGTCACCGTCTTGTCCAGCTCGGACCGCCACTCCTGCATCACCAGGTCCTCGGAGTCGGTGCCCAGCCTGGTCGTGTAGGCCGGCCGGGCCCAGACCGCGAACGTTGCTATCCGCAACGATGCGTTGACCTCGGCACTGACCGAGGCGGCCGCCAGGACCAGGTCCTCGGCGGTCTCGGTGCCGCCGAAGGCCGCCGTCACCCGGGACACCTTGCGGTCTGCAGGGCAGCGGAAACCGCGGGTGGCCAGCGCGAGCGACACATGCGAGCTGTGCAGCAACCGGTCGGTGACGCTGCCCAGCGCGATGTGCCCGAACGCACCGGCCGACGACGACCCGAGCACGATCAGTCTGGCGTGGTTCTGCTCGGCCAGCTCGAGCAGCCCGGCCGGCGCCGACCGGGCGCTGTGCCGGACGTAGGTCGCGGGAACATCGTCCGGCAGAAAGTTCCGGGCCCGCTCCAGCGCCTGATCCGCGCTCTGCGCCAGGAAGTCCTGGTACTCCGCGTCCACCCGCGCCATCCCGGGAACCCACGGCGCGGGTACGACGGTGCAGACGATCAGGTCGTCGGCCGCGGACCTGGCCAGCATGCCGGCCAGGTGCAGGGCGGCCTTGCCCCGCTCGTCGGAGGCGTAGCCGACGATCATCGTCATGGCTGCGGTCCGTCCTCGTCGTGGATCAGCCCGACGTGCTCGTGCCGGCCGAGGTGCGAGTGCTTGAAGCCGTAGGCGAAGTACCAGATCAGGGCGACGGCGAGCCAGATCAGGAACACGTAGATCGTCACCGCGCGCAGGTCCTTGATGATCCACAGACAGCCCAGGATCGACAGCACCGGCGTGACCGGATAGCCCGGAACCTTGAAGCCGCGCGGCAGCTCGGGGTGCGTACGGCGCAGTACCATCACGCCGATCGAGACCACCAGGAACGCGACCAGCGTGCCGATGCTGGTCATCTCGGCGAGGAAGTTGATCGGGATCAGGCCGGCCAGCAGAGCAATCAGCACGGCGACGATCAGCGTGTTCGGCACCGGGGTGTGCGTGCGCGGGTTCACCCGGTGGAACAGCTCCGGGATCATGCCGTCGCGAGCCATCGCGAACAGGATCCGGGTCTGCCCGTAGATCACGATCAGCGTGACGCTGAAGATCGAGATCACCGCGCCCGCGGCCAGTACCGTGGCCGGCCACGACGATCCGGTCACCTTCTCCAGGATCGCCGACAGCCCGGCCTCCTGGTCCTGGAACTGGTCCGACGGCTGGGCCGCGACCGCGACCAGCGTGACCACGATGTAGAGCCCGGTGACCGTGACGAGCGCGATCAAGATTGCCAGCGGCATCGTTCGCCGCGGGTTCTTGACTTCCTCACCGGCGGTCGAGACGGCATCCAGACCGATGTAGGAGAAGAAGATGATGCCGGCCGCCGAGGTGATTCCGGTGATGCCGAACGGCGCGAAGTCGGACAGGTTGTTGGAGTCCCAGCCCTTCAGCCCCAGGATGATGAACAGGATCAGCACGCCGATCTTGATGCACACCATCACCGCGTTGGTCTTGGCCGACTCGCTCGCACCGCGGATCAGCAGCAGCGTGCAGAGCGCCACCAGGATGACCGCGGGCAGGTTGAAGACGCCGCCCTGTTCAGGCGCCTGGGACAACTTGTCCGGCAGCGTGAAGCCGAACAGGTTGTCGAACAACTCGTTCAGGTACTGCGACCAGCCGACCGCGACCGCCGCTGCCGATACGCCGTACTCCAGCAGCAGACACGCGGCCACCCCGATCGCGGGCAGCTCGCCCAGCGTCGCGTACGCGTACGAGTACGACGAACCCGACACCGGGACCGCACTGGCCAGCTCGGCGTAGCAGATCGCGGTCAGACCGGCGACCACGCCGGCGATCACGAACGACCAGATCACCGCCGGACCCGCGACCGGCACGGCCTGTGCGAGAACGAAGAATATACCGGTGCCGATGGTGGCGCCGATACCGAACATGGACAGCTGGAACAGCCCGATCGTCCGGACCAGTTCGCTCTGGCCGGTGTCCGTACCGCTCTCCTGCGACATCTCCGGAACCGGCTTACGGCGGAACAGTTGCTGCACGGTCATCGCCATGGTGCCTCCCCTCGATGGAGGTGCCCGCCCGTCCCCGCCACCTGCCACCCTCCTCGGAGTGTGGCACTCGGCTGCCGCTGCTGGGAACAGGTCAGACCGACTTTGGTCGGTTACCTAACAAAGGCTGGGCGGGATCCCACCGGGTCCCGTCCCGTTCGTCCTGGCGCTTGCGGGCGATCGCCGACACCGCTTCCAGTACGACGCGATTGGCCAGCGCGGCGGTGATATCGGCGTGGTCGTACGGCGGGCTGACCTCGACCACGTCCATCCCGGCGACGGGCAGCTCGAGGCAGATCCGGCGTACGGCGTCCAGCAACTGGCGCGCGGACAGACCCCCGGGCTCGGGCGTGCCGGTGCCGGGAGCGTGGCCGGGGTCGCAGACGTCGATGTCGACGGACAGGAACACGCCGTCGCACTCGTCGGTGGCGATCGTGAACGCCTCGGTCAGGCACTCGTTCAGCCCGCGGTGCACGATCTCGGTCATCTCGTAGGAGCGCATGTTCTGCTGCGCCATCCAGTCGAGCGTGTCCGGTGGCGGCCAGTAGCCGCGCAGACCGATCTGCAGGAACCGGTCACCGCGCAGCGCGCCGGACTCGATCAGCCGGCGCATCGGTTGCCCATGGCCCCACAACGAGCCGAACTCGATGTCGCCGGTGTCGGCGTGCGCGTCGAAATGCAGCATCGAGATCCGGCCGTGGCCGAGCACGTTCGCGACGCCCTTCGCGTCCGGGAACGCGATCGAGTGGTCGCCGCCGAGCACGATCGGGATCGCGCCGGAGCGGGTCACCTTCTCCACCGCTGCTTCGAGCGCGGGCAGCGCGACCTCGATGTCACCGGAGTACATCTCCACGTCGCCGGCGTCGACGACGTTCAGGTCGACCAGGCCGTCGGTGCGCAGCGCGAGGCTCGGCCGCGATCCGTCGTGGCCGAGATAGTCGCGCATCCGGATCGCCATCGGGCCGAAGCGGGCCCCGGGGCGGTGCGACGTACCGCCGTCGAAGGGCGCGCCGAGGATCACCACTTGGGCGTCCGCGTACGACGCCGGGTCGTCGAGATCGCAGACCGGGACGCCGAGGAACGTGAAGTCCGGGCCGAACTGCTGACCGTAGCGGCTCATCTTCGGAGTTTGGCATCCGAACAATCAGCCGTCCAGAGCCGCGCCGATCGCCCCGAACGTCCGCAGGGTGTCGATCAGGTACGACGCGTTCTGCGGGTCCGGCCAGCTCGACAGCTTCACGCCGACGGTCCGGGTCTCGCGGTGGACGTAGACCATCTGACCGTGAATCCCCAAGCAGACAAGGGCTGTGCCACGATGGTTGGGCACGAACCAGAACTGGTTGCGGTACCACCCACCAGGGAGGACGGGCTCGTTGTCGGTGCCCGCGAAGGCGTCCCGTACGTCGGCGGGCGGATGCCACGCGTCGTCGAGCCAGCCTGGCGGGACGATGTGTCCGTCGAGGAGCAGCTGTCCGAACCGGGCCACGTCCCGTGCGACCGCGGAGATCCCGCCGTCGTGGACCGCCGTACCGACCGGGTCGCAGGTGATATCCGCGGCGCACTCGGCGCCCATCGGGATCCACACCAGCCGCGAGACCAGGTCGGCCATCCGCGTCCCGGTCGCCCGCTCGCACACCCAGCCGAGCAGGTCGGTGTCGGCGGACCGGTACGTGAACGGTCCGCCGTGCTCGGACGCCGTACCCAGAGTGGTCAGGTAGTTGTACGCGCCGACCGGATCGCCCTCCTGCGGAGGACGCCAGCCCATCGACCGCTCCATCACGCGTACTTCGGCGTCTGCGGCCTGGTAGGTCTCCCGGAAGGCCACACCGGTCCGCATGTCCAGCACGTGCCGGACGGTGGCGCCGCCGTACCCGCTGCCCTCCACCTCGGGCACGTACTTCGTCACCGGAGCGTCCGGGTCGATGACACCGCGCTGCACGAGGATGCCCGCGACGCAGCCGACGATCGACTTGCTCACCGACATCAGCAGGTGCGGAGTGTGCGGGGTCATGCCGGACAGGTACTGCTCGTCGACGATCGTGCCGTTGTGCAGAACGAGGAGCGCGTCGGTCCAGGTGCCGGCCCACACGTCGTCAGCGGTCGCCGTACTGCCGTCGAGACGGGTGACGGGTGTCGTGCACACGAACGGGTCGAGCGCGGAGGGGAGCGGACGGACGTACTTCGGGTCACCGGGGATCACGTGCGTCGGCATCAGCTCGCGCATGTGCCGGAATGCCCAGCGGACGTTCGATGCATCCTGCCAGCCGGACAGATCGACGAGTGACTCGTCCGCCGGCGGGAAGCCGGTCATCCGGTCGTCGCTGGTCGCCATGCGACTACGATCGCACCATGCTCTGGCCGGGCACACTGCCGACCCAGCGTGTCTCCCGCGGGGACGGTCCGGTGCGGGCGCTTCCGGCGCGGCCGGCCGACGGGTTGCCGGCGCTCGCGGACCCGCACACCGATGCCTTCGTCATCGCGTACGACGGGGCCGTGCTCGCCTCGGGCGGGGTGCTCGACCAGCCGCAGGCGCTGTTCTCGATCACCAAGTCGGTCGTCGGCTGTGTGGCGGCGATCTTGGCCTCGCGCGGTCGGCTGGAGCTCGATGCGCCGGTGACGTCGTACGTCCCGGAGCTGGAAGGCAGCGGGTACGCCGGTGCGACCGTGCGGCAGGTGCTGGACATGCGTAGCGGCGTACGGTTCGTGGAGGACTACAGCGACCCGTCGTCCGACGTACGGCGGCTCGATCGGTGGCTGGCGGACAAGCATCCGTTGTACGAGTTCCTGACCGAGCTGGAGGCGGAGGCGCCGCACGGCAGCCGGTTCCTGTACCGGTCGGCGGAGTCCGACGTACTCGGGTGGGTGTGTGAGCGTGCGGGCGGCGCACCGATGGCCGAGCTGGTGTCGGCGCTGGTGTGGGCGCCGATGGGCGCGGAGCACGACGCGGAGTTCCTGACCGACGCACAGGGCACCGCCGTACACGACGGTGGTCTGGCGGCGACAGCTCTGGATGTGCTGCGCTTCGGGTTGTTCCTGCTGGACGCGCCGAAGTGGTCGCGTCGCGCATGGGCGGTGGACGCGACGGCACGGAGCGACTTCCTGGCGTCACCGGCGGCGGCGTCGTTCCCCGGCGGGTGGTACCGCAACCAGTTCTGGTTCCGGGCCGGGCCGTCGGGCAATGTCCTGCTCTGCTTGGGGATCCACGGCCAGATGCTGTACGTCGGGCGGCGTGCCCGCACCGTGTGCGTGAAGCTGTCGAGCTGGCCCGACGCCCAGCATCCGGCGTACCTCCAGGACACGCTGCGCACGTTCGACGCGATCGCACCGCGGCCGCGCAGCTCGATCCTATGACGCGATGACAGGGCGCCGTTCCCCGCCTTACTGTGAAGGGTCGAGGGGAGGGCGATGAACCAGAAGCTGAACGGGATCGCCGAGATCCGCACGTTCTTCCGGACCAACACCCAGCCGATCTACTTCTTCGGGCCGACCGCGTTCAACCTGCTCGGTATCGACCGGTGGGTGCGGAACTTCCAGTACGTCGTCTACTACGACTCCTGGGACGGCGCGCATCCGCGGGTGTTCGCGCCGAAGGAACGGCCGTACGTCGAGTTCGAGTCCGGCGAGGAGATCAACAACTACCTCCTCCGCGATCCGGAGGTGCAGGCGTATCTGCGCAAGCGCGGCGGGACGCCGATGATCGTGATGGTGTTCTTCGACTCCGAGACCGAGGACATCTGCCGTGAGCTCGGCTACCAGTTGATCCTGCCGTCGGACGAACTGCGGCGGCGGCTCGATTCGAAGATCGTCACCACCCAGCTCGGCAACGAGGCCGGCGCGCCGTCGGTGCCGAACGTGATCGGCACCGCGTCGTCGTGGAAGTCGTTGAAGGAGCTGGCGGCCTCGGCGGGGCTCGGGCGTGACCTCGTCGTCCAGACGCCGTACGGCGACTCCGGCAAGACGACGTTCTTCCTGGCCCGCAAGAAGGACTGGGACAAGCATGCCGCGGACATCATCGGCGAGCAGCTGAAGGTGATGAAGCGGATCGACAACAAGGCGGCCGCGGTCGAGGCCTGCATCACCCGGCACGGCACGATCGTCGGGCCGTTCATGACGGACCTCACCGGCTACCCCGAGCTCACGCCGTACAAGGGCGGCTGGTGCGGGAACGACTTGTTCCCCGAGGCGCTGACCGTGGAGCAGCGGGCGCTGGCGATCGAGCACGTGCAGCGGCTGGGCGATCGGCTCGCGGTCGAGGGGTACCTCGGCTTCCTCGAGATCGACGTACTGGTGGACCTGGCTACCGACGAGGTCTACCTGGGGGAGCTGAACCCGCGGATCTCGGGCGCGTCGTCGATGACGAACGTGACCGCCGGGGCGTACGCCGATGTGCCGCTGTTCCTGTTCCACCTGCTCGAGTTCATGGACGCGGACTACACGATCGACGTCGCGGAGATCAACGAACGCTGGCGCGACCTGGCCGCGGTCGACGTGTGGGCGCAGCTGATCATGAAGGAACCGACCGACCGGGTCGAGCGGATCATCGAGGCGCCGCGCACCGGCACCTGGCACCTGACCGAGGACGGCGGCCTGGTCTTCGCGGGTGCGGCCAACGACTGGCACGACGTCACGCACGAGGACGAGGCGTTCTACCTGCGCGTGTACGGGCCGGGCGACTACCGGTTCAAGGGCGCCGACCTCGGCATTCTGGTGACCAAGGGCCGGATGCAGACGCCGGACGGTCTGACGAACCGCAGCCGGCACTACATCAACGGGATCCGGGGGCACTACCTGTCCGAACTGCTGCCGGAGGCACCGACGGTGACGCCGGTCAGCTACGTGAAGTAGCCGGTGCTACAGCGGGCGCAGGTCGGTGCCCGGGACCCAGGTGACGTGACCGTCCTTGTCCCGGACCCGACCCAGCCACTGGCCGTTGTCGTTGATCCAGACGTCCAGCTCGCCGGTTGCCCAGGCGGCACGCTGAACCGGCTGTGCCGGATCCACGTGCCGCACCTTGTCGGCGGCACGTGGACCGTGGGCGTCGTACTGGACGTCGAGATCGGAAGCTAACTCGTAGGCCTTCTCCTCGTCGTCGATCCCTGTCGCACGCCACCCGTTGACCGCACCGTCCCAGACGCCGAACCCGTTGGATCCGTCGTCGGCCGGGCGAACCGTAAACCGACCAAGCATGTTTTCAGATTACCGCTTGATCGAACATATGTTCTAGTCTTGATCCCGACGGGAGGTGTGTGAGATGGATCAGTTCCGGTAGCGGAAGATGATGCGGCCCCGGTCCAGGTCGTAGGGGCTCAGTTCGACCAGGACGCGGTCCTCGAGGACGATCTTGATGTAGTTCTTGCGGATCTTGCCGCTGATGTGGGCCAGGACCTTGTGGCCGTTGGTGAGTTCGACCCGGAAGTTGGCGTTGCGGAGGCACTCGACGACAGTGCCCTCGACCTCGATGCCGCCTGCTGTTCTAGGCATGATCAGACCCTTCCCGGCCGGCTGATGAGTTCCAGACTGCCGCCTGTGCGTTTGGCGCCGAGCCCGTCGAACAACGCCAGCGCGGCCGTGTTGGTCTCGTCGACCTCCGCCGTGGCCGCTTCGAAGCCGGCCTGATGCAGTCCGCTGAGGGTTCGGGTCAGCAAGGCGCGGGCGATACCGTGCCGCCGTTCTGCGGTGAGCACTGCGACCAGTCCGATGCGCGGGCGCCGGGTCATCGTCGCCACGCGGACCATTCCGACGTACCGACCGTCCCGTGTCGCGACCGTGTACTTCGACGGGTCGAGCGGTCTCGTGCCGCCCTGCCAGGGCAGCACCTCCGCGGGCATCGTCTGCCAGCCGACGGTCGCCTCGATCTCCGCGCGGATCGCGCGGTCCAGCTCGCGCAGCGGAGCCTCGGATGCGGTCGTGATGACCACTCCGGGTGGCGCGTCCGCCGGCGTGAGCTCAGTGGGTACGACGAACTCCGACTCGCGACGTTCGCGGGTGAATCCGGCGCGTTCCCAGTTGGCGATGAGATCGCGGTCGGTCTCGTCGACCACGGTGTACTGCGGTGCCTCCTGATCGGCCAGATCGGCCAGCATTGCGGCGGCGAGCCGGTCGAAGACCGCCTCGCGCCAGGTGTCGATGCTCAGGAACGTCCTGCCGTCGAGCCGCCGCGCAGCGTGCCCGCGGCCGACGACGAGATCGTTCTCGATCGCGTGCCACTGATTCTCTGCGACACGCGAGAGCGTCAAAGTGTTCATAGGTGTTTCCCTTCGGGAGCCTGTCGTGGCGCTCCCGGCTGACACCTACGTCAGTCGCCCGCCCGTGACCACGACAGGGGGAGCACCCATTGCTCTGCAGCGTTCATGGGGGCATCACCTCCGGGTGTGGTGTCACGGACCACGGCAAGGTATCAATCCGCTCGTCCCGTCTGCCACTCATTTTGCGTGCTGTCGAACATATGTTCTAGTCTTGTTCGCGACGGGAGGTGAGTGCGATGGGCTACAACAATCCACCGATTAAGTGGTCGGAGCTGGAGCGCAAGCTGTCGGACCGCTCCCGCCCGGGCAGCCACGGCGGCCGGCCGGTGACGGGCGACGGCGGTGACAGCCCGGCGTGGTCACAGCATCGCGGGCCGTATGTCCCCGACACCGTGCACCGCCCCGAGCACACCGTGCCGTATGCCGAACTCCACGCCCACTCGAATTTCTCCTTCCTGGACGGCGCCTCCCAGCCGGAGGATCTGATCGAGGCCGCGGTCCGCCAGGGGCTGCATGCGCTGGCGCTGACCGATCACGACGGGTTCTACGGCGCGGCGCGGTTCGCCGAGGCCGCAGCGGCGTACTCGATGCCGACGGTTTTCGGTGCCGAGCTGTCGCTGGGGCTGACCGGCCCGCAGAACGGCGTGGCCGACCCCGAGGGCAGTCACCTGCTGGTGCTGGCGGAGGGGCAGGACGGCTATCACACGCTGGCCGGCGCGATCACCGAGGCGCAGCTGGCCGGAGGGGAGAAAGGAAAGCCGGTCTATGTGCTGGAGGAGTTGGCCGCTGTCGGCCGCAACCATTGGCTGATTCTCACCGGCTGCCGCAAAGGTCTGGTCAGGCAGGCGTTGGAGCTCGGCGGACACGCCGACGGTCCGGCCGCCGCAGGACGTGAGCTGGATCGACTGACCGGGTTGTTCGGCAAGGACCGCGTGGTCGTCGAGCTGATCGACCACCACCTGCCCGCGGACACCCTGCGGAACCGGATCCTGGCCGACCTGGCCGCCGACCGCGGCCTCCCGGTAGTTGCCACAAACAACGTTCACTACGCGACCCCGGCGAAGCACAAGCTGGCGGCGGCGCTGGCCGCGGTGCGGGCCAGGCGCGACCTGGACTCGATGGACGGCTGGCTGCCGCCGAGCGGGATGGCGTTCCTGCGTTCGGGGGAGGAGATGGCGGTCCGCTTCCGGCGGTACGACGGGGCCGTCGCGCGCTCGGTGACACTGGCCGACCAGCTCGCGTTCGACCTCGCGAGGGCGAAGCCGAAGCTGCCGCTGCGCGACGTACCTGATGGTCATGATCCGATGTCGTGGCTGCGGGAGCTGACGTTCGCCGGCGCCGCGAGGCGGTACGGGACTCGTGCGCAGCGGCCGGATGCCTACGAGCGGTTGGAGCGGGAGCTCGACGTCATCGAGGCGAAGGGCTTCCCGGGGTACTTCCTGATCGTCGAGGACATCGTCCGATTCGCGCATGACAACGGGATCCTCTGCCAGGGCCGCGGCTCGGCGGCGAACTCGGCGGTCTGCTACGCGCTCGGCATCACCGCGGTGGACAGCATCCTCTACAACCTGCCGTTCGAGCGGTTCCTGGCCACCACCCGGGCCGAGGAGCCGGATATCGACGTCGACTTCGACTCCGGCCGGCGGGAGGAGGTGATCCAGCACGTCTACTCCAAGTACGGCCGTCACAACGCCGCCCAGGTGGCGAACGTGATCTCCTACCGCCCGAAGTCCGCCGTCCGCGACATGGCGAAGGCACTGGGGTACTCCGTCGGTCAGCAGGACGCATGGTCGAAACAGGTGGACGGCTGGAGTCCGGAGATCACCTCGACCGAGCACGACATCCCGCCGCAGGTGGTGGCGATGGCGACCGAGCTGCTGAAGTTCCCGCGGCACCTCGGAATCCACTCCGGCGGGATGGTGCTGACCGAGCGCCCGGTCGGCGAGGTCGTGCCGATCGAACACGCCCGGATGGAGAAACGGACCGTCCTGCAGTGGGACAAGGACGACTGCGCGTGGATGGGGCTGGTGAAGTTCGACCTGCTCGGGCTCGGCATGCTGGCCGCACTGCAGTACTGCCTGGATATGGTCCGCGAGCAGATCGGCGAGTCGTGGGAGCTGCACACGATCCCGCGGGAGGAGGCCGGCGTCTACGACCAGCTCTGCCGGGCGGATTCGGTCGGCGTGTTCCAGGTCGAGTCCCGCGCACAGATGGCGACGCTGCCGCGGCTGAAACCGCGACGGTTCTACGACCTCGTCACCGAGATCGCGCTGATCCGCCCCGGCCCGATCCAGGGCGGCGCCGTCCACCCGTACATCCGCCGCCGGACCGGGGAGGAGCCGATCACCTATCTGCACCCGAAGCTGCGGCCGGTGCTGGAGCGGACGATGGGCGTGCCGCTGTTCCAGGAGCAGCTGATGCAGATGGCGATGGCGGTCGGCGAGATCGACGGTGACGAGGCCGACCTGCTCCGCCGGGCGATGGGCTCCAAACGCGGCATCGAGAAGATCTCGTCCCTGAAGGACAAGCTGTACGCCGGGATGGCGGGCAACGGGATCACCGGCGACCTGGCCGACGAGATCTACGAGAAGATCGAAGCGTTCGCAAACTTCGGGTTCGCCGAATCGCACTCGATCAGCTTCGCGCTGCTCGTCTACTCCAGCACCTGGCTGCGGTTGCACTACCCGGCCGCGTTCCTGGCCGCACTGCTACGGGCCCAGCCGATGGGGTTCTACTCACCCCAGTCCCTGGTGGCCGACGCCCGCCGCCACGGCGTCGAAGTACGCCGTCCGCACCTGCATCTCTCGGGAGTCGACGCAGGGCTCGAGTTGCTGGTCGACGGACAGGAGCGCACCGGCCCGACCGGGTCGCCGGACTGTCTCGCGGACCCGCAACCGTTGGTGGGTCCGTTCGATCCGAAGGCGCCGTTCGACAACGCCGCGCATCGCCGGGACGGTGTGTTCGCGGTCCGGCTCGGGTTGTCCGAAGTACGCACGGTGGGGGAGAAGGGCGCGAAGCTGATCGTCGAGGAGCGGGAGCGCGGCGGGCCGTTCACCGAGATGGCCGACCTGGTCCGGCGTACCGGGATCACCGCGGCCCAGGTCGAGGCGCTCGCGACAGCCGGCGCGTTCGACTGCTTCGGACTCGACCGGCGGCAGGCATTGTGGGAGGCAGGCCGCGCAGCCGAGGAGCGCCCCGGCCAGCTGGCCGGCATCACCGCGGCCGGTCCGCCGCCGACGCTGCCCGGCATGAGTGACATCGAGGCCGACATGGCCGACCTGTGGTCCACCTCGATCACCACCACCAGCCACCCGATGGAGCGCGTCCGCGAAAAACTCCGCGCCGAAGGCATCCTGTCCGCCGCCCAACTCCGCGAAGCCCCCAACGGCACCCGCGTCCGGGTAGCCGGCGTCGTCACCCACCGCCAACGCCCGGCCACCGCCTCCGGTGTCACCTTCATGAACCTCGAGGACGAGACCGGCATGGCCAACATCGTCATCACCGTAGGCTGCTGGCACCACCACGCCGCCGTAGCCCGCAATGCCGCGGCACTCATCATCCGAGGCCGCGTAGAACGAGCCGGCGAAGTAACCAACCTCTCTGCCGAACACCTAGAACGCCTCCCCCTAGCCGCCCGCACCAAATCCCGAGACTTCCGCTAACCCCACCCTCCGCACCCCAATCGGCCACCGCTTCGCGGCGGCTCAGTTGTTGGCCGGCTTCGTCGGGGTGGAGTGTTGACGGGGATTCTGCCTGGTGGAGCAACGGCGAGCACGCAACGATTGGTACGACCATCAATCCGACGGGCGTGCGACATATGCGTTGGCGAATCAGGCAGTCGTCGATGTAGACCAGCGGGTGTGGCCCGTTGGGCGGCGAGTCGTGGTGAATGGTTCGGGGTCGGAAGCGCGAGTCGTGGATCTGGGTTGCTGGAGTCAGCCGAAATCCACGACTCGGCGAGCGTGCGCCGGGTGCATCGGGGCGGCCAGGTAATCGGTCGTGCTAAATTCGTGCGAAAGCGCGGGATTAGTTTCTAGTCCGGGGCGCAGCGGCGTACGACGCCGAAAGGGCAAGGCCCACCTACTCCAGTTCAACCCTGGGAGGGACGCCATGCCCACACTCGAAACGTACAAGAAGCAAGCCAAGCAGCTCCTGCGATGGCACCGTGACGGCAACTACTCGGTCGGTGGCCGCATCCGCCAGCTGCCGCGATATCGCGATGTGACGGATCCCGAATCGCTCGCGCTGGAATTCAAGCTTGCGGACGCGCAGGAGATCATTGCGCTTGAGGCGGGCTACGACAGTTGGGCCGCGTTGAAGGCGGCCGTCGAGGATGCCTCGCCGCGATCACCCGAAGTTCCGAAGCCCGTCCTGCTCGGGGCCGCGCGGCCGGTCCTGTTCGTTCGCGATGTACAGGCGGCCGCCGAGTTCTATCGCGATCGCCTGGGGTTCGGTGTCGACTTTCTGCACGGGCACCCGCCGTTCTACGGCTCGGTGTCGCGCGACGACGCCACCTTGCACTTGCGGTTCGTGCACGAGCCGGTGTTCGCTGCGGACACCGCGCTCGAGGAAGGGCTCATCATGGCCTTCATCGAAGCTCGAAACGTCAAGGAGTTGTACGCCGAGTATCTCGCGGCGGGCGTGGAGCTGGCCCAGAAGCTCACCAAGCAGGCCTGGGGCGGCACCGACTTCATCGTGCGCGACCCGGACGGCAACACAGTCGCCTTCGTCGGCTGAACGAAGGCCGCAACTCGGAGCGCTCGGCCTGCAGCGAGGACTCGTTCAGGCGCGGGTGAATGTGGACGCCTGGAAGATCCGCTCTTGGGTTGTGCACGGGACGAGGTTGAGTCTGGCTGTGTCTACGAAGCCTCCGCCGATGTCAACCTCGTCGCCCGGGCGGGCGGCTGGTTGGCCTGTTGCGTCGATCAGGGTTGGGGTGTCGTCGCGCAGTTCGACACCCCAGCCCGGAGGCCAGGCGACATCGACGTCGTGGAGGGTGTGGGTGCCGGGTGCGGTGCTGACGGGGATGCGGACTACCAGGCAGTTGGTTGACGTGTCGATCTCGAGGGTTCCCATCAAGCGGGCCTGTAATGCCACGGTAGGAAGTTCGCGTTGAACAGTCAGCCCAGGCAGCTGAGCATCGTGGCTCTGGTTCGGATCGGAATTCATACCAGTCATCTGCTTCCCTGAGCGGCCGACGCCCAATGACATCCTTCGTCCTCGTACTTCGATGCTAACCGCGGGCTGGGTAGCGTCGAAGGATGAGTGATGGGGAGCGGTTGGAGCTTGCATCGGCGTTCGGGGTGGCGGCTTCTGCTTATGCGCAGCATCGGCCGGGTTATGCGCACGAAGCGGTGGGGTGGGTGTTGGAGGGGGCGCCTGGTCGGCGGGTGCTTGATCTTGGGGCTGGGACGGGGAAGTTGACGGCGGCGTTGGTGGAGTTGGGGGCTGACGTTGTTGCGGTTGAGCCTGATGCGGCGATGGTGGGGGAGTTGCGGCGGGGGTTGCCGGGGGTGCGGGCGTTGGCGGGTGGTGCTGAGGGGATACCGCTGCCGGATGGGGCGGTTGATGTGGTGGTGGCCGGGAATGCCATGCACTGGTTCGACATGGCTGTTGCTGGGCCGGAGATCGCCAGGGTGCTTGTGCCTGGTGGCGTTCTCGCCGGGTTGTGGAATGTCATGGACGACCGGGTCGAGTGGGTTGACGGGCTGGCTCAGGTGAGTGGGCCCGCGGCGATCGGTCCGCGCGACACGCCTGCGAGTTGGCGGGTCGAGGCGGCCGGCATGCAGCTCCCGGGGGCGTGGTTCGGTGAGCCGGAGCAGGCCGAGTTCCCGCACGGGCAGCGGCGTACGGCGGATTCGCTCGTCGCGACCCTCGCCACCCGCGCGGGCATGTTGGTGATGCCGGACGGCGAACGGGACGCCACGCTGGCCCGCATCCGCGCGTACCTCGCGACCAGACCAGAGACCGCGCAGGGCGAATTCACCCTCCCGATGCTGACCGCAGTACTGCGGGTCACGCGCCTCCGCGAGGTGGGCGGTTGAAGATGCGGCGCAGGCGGTTCAGCGCCTGATCGGTGAACAGGCCGGTGAGCGCGCCGGTCAGGACCAGTACGGCGACGCCGGCGCTGGAGGTGGACTCGTCGCCAATGCTGATGAGGCCGGTGTTCACGGCGATCACCGAGACCGAGGCGAGCAGCGCGGACCACAGCGGACGCATGATGTACCACGCGACCTGGTGATTCGGGCTCGACGTCCGAGCGAACGTCATGCTCTGCTGGATGACGCTGCCGACCGCACCCGCCGCGGCGCCGACGATGAGCAGACTCATGTTCAGCGTGATCGAGAAGTCGACCGGCCAATGAGCTGTCCGGCTCGCGACCTGATGCGGCCCGACGGCCTCCTGAGCTGCGACCAGGTGCTCGGCCAGCCCGTACGCCGCGACGAGACACGGCAGCGCGATGACAGCCTGGGCAATGTTGATCGTGACGATCAGACGACGGTGAGAACGCCGTACGGTCCTGGTCCGCCTCCGATGTGGTTCGAGTGTGTTGCTCATGACAAGTTCCTCCCCCTTAACCAGACGGAGTCATCGACAACCCACCGCGATACATGAGAAATCCGCCTTAAGCAGCTACTCGAAACTGCCGGCTTTCGACTCGGATAGCTGCGGGGCTAGGAAGCCGAGTAGTTGGGTGTGGGTTTCGGGGGAGGCGGAGGCGAGGAGGCCGGGGGTGGTGTGGAGAGGGTCGCCGTGGAAGTTGGTGACGGGGAGTCCGGCGGCTTGGCAGAGGATGGTGCCGGCGGTGAAGTGGACGCTGGTCGGGCTGACGTTGTCGGCGATGTAGGCGGCTTGGCGGCCTACGGCTACCCAGGCCAGGGCGAGGGTGGTCGAGAAGACGCGGAGGGCGAAGGCGGCGCGGAGCTTCTCGTCTGTCAGGAGTTGGGCGCCCAGGAACGGCCCGGTGCCGTCGACGTCGATGTCCACAAGCCGCGAGACCGCGGAGGGTACGGCGCGCCGCTCGGCGCCGTTCTGACGGATGAAGACCGTGGTGCCGTCGGTCCAGAAGATCTCGTGGGTCAGGGGCTGGGCCACCGCGGCGACATCGCCGCTCGGACTGCGAAGTGCGACGTTCACGGAGAACAGCGGATTCTGAGCCGCGAAGTTGAGCGTCCCGCAGAGCGGGTCGACCAACCAGGTGCGGTCCGCCTCGCCGCTGGCGCCGTACTCCTCGCCGACGACCGCGTCGTCCGGGCGGGCGCCCTGGATGACCGCCATGATCGCGCGTTCGGATTCGAGGTCGGCCTCCGTCGCGAAGTCGGTCCCCACCTTCGCGTACCGCTCCAGCTGACCGCCGAATCTCTCCCGGATCACCGCAGCGCCGGCCTCCGCGGCCGCAACCGCCACCTCAGCATCATCCATACCGGCATCCAACACGACGCCGGGACCGGTCGGCAGCTCAGCGCCGGTACACCTCGCTGAGATTGCCCTCCGGATCGACCGACTCCAGGATCGCTCCGGTGATGTCGGCCAGCTGCGAGATCTGCTCAGGCGTGAGTACGTCGATGACGTGCCGGCGGACCGTTGCGACATGGCCGGGCGCGGTCGCGCGGATCTTCTTCCAGCCCTCAGCGGTCAACCGTGCATTCGTCGCCCGCGCATCCTCCGGGCAAGGGAACCGCTCGACGATCCCGCGGTCCTCCAGCCGCTTCACGACGTGTGACAGGCGGGGGAGGGTCGCGTTCGTTCGCTGGGCCAGCGCGGTCATGCGGAGCGTGCGCTTCGGCGCCTCGGACAGCATCGCCATCACGTAGTACTCGTAGTGCGTCAGCTCCGCGTCGCGCCGGAGCTGGGAGTCGAGTACGCCGGGCAGCAGCTCGAGTACGGCGGCCAGCCGCACCCACGCGGTCATCTCCGCGTCGTCCAGCCATCGAGTGCTCATCTCAATATTCTGGCAGCAAAAGGTTGTAGCTACAACTTTCCTGCGCTACCGTGATGGTTGAACGCACAACTAAAAGGAGCTTGAGCATGACGCACGTCAGCATCATCGGTAGCGGCAACATGGGGCAGGCAATCTCGTCGGTCGTCGCCAGGGGCGGCAACACCGTCGAGCTGTTCAACTCCACCGACAAGGACAAGCCGGTCACCGGCGACGTCGTGATCCTCGCCGTGCCGTACCCGGCCATCGACCAGGTCCTCGCCGATCGCGCCGACCAGTTGAGCGGCAAGGTCGTCGTCGACATCACCAACCCGCTGAACTTCGAGACCTTCGACTCGCTGGTCGTGCCGGCAGACGGTTCGGCGGCGGCCGAGCTGGCCGAGAAGCTGCCGGACTCCAAGGTTCTGAAGGCTTTCAACACCACGTTCGCGGCGACGGTCGCGTCGGGCCAGGTGGGCGAGGTTCCGACCACCGTCCTGATTGCCGGCGACGACGCCGACGCCAAGGCGCAGTTCGCCGGGATCGTGTCCGCGGGCGGGCTCAAGGCGGTCGACGCCGGGCCGTTGAAGCGGGCACGCGAGCTCGAGGCGGTCGGGTTCCTGCAGCTCACGCTCGCGGTCGGCGAGAAGGTCGCCTGGACCGGCGGTTTCGGCCTGGTCTGAGAACCTCGGCTAACGCAGCAACGCGAGCCGTACCCCGAGGCCGATGAAGATCCCGCCCGTCGCCGTGTCGATCCGGCGGCGGGCCGTACGCCGGGATCGCAGCCAGCCGCCGATCCGCCCGGACAACAGGCCGACCGTGCCGTCGACAAGGAACTCCAGCACGATCAGGATCGCGCCGAGCGCCGCGAACTGCAGCCACACCCGACCGTGCTCCGGCACCACGAACTGCGGCAGGAACGCGATTGTGAACGTCACCATCTTCGGGTTGAGCAGGTTCGTGCTCAGTCCGGTCAGATAAGCCCTCCGCCCAGACATCGCCGCGCCGGCCGGCGCATCGTCGATGGCGTCGTTCCGATGCCGGATCGTCTGCACCCCGAGGTAGATCAAGTACGCAGCACCAACAACCCGCACTGCGGTGAACGCAACTGGCACCGCCGCGAACAGCGCAGCCAAACCAGCCGCCGCCACCGCGACGTGGACAGCCTCACTCGTCGCAACCCCGGCCGTCGCCAGCAAGCCGGCCCGCGGGCCGCTGCGCATCCCGCACCCGAGGATGAACAACATGTCCGGCCCGGGCGTGATCATCGCGATGGTCGTCGTCAGCAGAAACGCGAGCAGCAGGTGCTGGTCGATCGGCATCCCCCGATCGTCGCACGGCCGTCGGACAATTCTGACCGAATGCGGGCAAGCGCTTACCCTCGGCACTTCACCGATGGAACACTGGGCGACCATGGATGCGCCTCGAGTGATCAATGACAACGGTGCTTGGTGCTGGTTCCAGGACGAGCGGGCCTTGGTCGATCCGGAGAGCGGCCTGCTGGTCGCCGGTTCGATCGCCGCGCCCGAGGGCCCCGGCGGAGACGAACGGGCCGGCAACGTCGAGCTGACCGTCGTAGAACTGCAGTCAGGCGAGAGCCAGGTCGTCGTACTGCATGAGCAGTTCGAAGCCGACGATCACGACGTACCGGCGTTGTGGCGGCGACGGGACGGTCGTTGGCTGGCGGTGTACACGAAGCACAAGACCGACGACCTGACCCGTTGGCGGATCAGCGAGCCCGGCGATCCGCGCACGTGGGGACCGGAGCAGACGTTCGACTGGAGCGAGTTCACCGGCGGCCGCGGCGTCACCTACTCGAACCTGCATGAGCTCGACGGCCGCCTCTACTGCTTCGCCCGTGCGGTGAACGATGACCCGTGCGCACTCGTATCCGACGACGAGGGTGACACCTGGGAGTACGCCGGCAAGCTGTTCACCCGCCCGAAGGTCGGGTACGTCAACGGCTACACGCGCTACGTCTCGACGCCGACGCGCGTCGACCTCATCACGACCGACCACCACCCGCGCGACTACAACAACTCGATCTACCACGGCTATCTCGAGGGCGGCGCTCTGCACCGGACCGACGGCGCTGTGGTGGATGCCAAAGCGCTCGACGCCGACGCGCCGTCGCAGGTGGAGCTGACCAAGGTCCTCGCCGCGGACTCGGTCTGGGACGGCGAGCCGATGACGCACTGCTGGACCGTGGACATCCGCCGCGGCGATGACGGCTCGCTCGCTGCGGTGATGCTCGCTCGCCACGACGTACCGGAGAGGCCGGAGGATGCGTTCGCTCGGCAGCATCCGGTGCCGGATCACCGCTTCTTCTACGCACGTCTGGCGCCGGGCGGCACGTGGCAGGTGCGGCAACTGGCGAAGGCCGGCCACGGTCTGCTGGTGCATGAGAACGACTACACCGGCCTGGTCGCGATCGACCCGTACGACCTTGACTCGCTCTATGTCTCGACGCCGATCGACCCGCGCGACGGCGCCGCACTGAAGCATCACGAGATCTTCCACGCCCGCATGAACGACGCCGGGACAACGTGGACGCCGGTCACCGAGGGCTCCACCGTCGACAATCTCCGGCCGATCGTCGCGCCCGGCGATCCGGCTCGCGTCCCGCTGCTCTGGTTCCGCGGCGAGATGACGGCCTCGCAGCACTATGCGTGTGAGGTCGTCCTCCTGGATCGCCCGCGACAGACATAATAACAAGCGGTACCATCTCATCCATGACTGTTCCGGTACGGCGGTTGTGGGTGGCGGTCCTGTTCGGGTACCTCGCGTTCGGAGCCACGCTGCAGGCGTTGCCGTCGTACGTGCCGGAGAAGTTCGGCGGCGGCGCGCTCGCAAGCGGGACCGCGGTCGGGATCGCGTTCCTGGCGACAGCGTGCGGGCGGCCGTTCGCGGGCCGGCTGGCGGATGCGGGCCGGTCGCGCCCGGTCGTCCTGACCGGGGGAGTGCTGGCGGCGATTGGGGGCCTCGGGCAACTGCTTGCGCCGGACCTGGGTCTGCTGCTGGTCGCGCGGCTGGTGATGGGCGCGGGTGAGGCGGCGCTGTTCTCCGCGGCACTGCCGTGGGTGCTGTCGGGTGCGCGGGTGGCGCAGCGCGGGCGGTTGGCCGGCTGGTTCGGCCTGTCGATGTGGGGTGGGCTGGCCGCGGGGCCGGTGATCGCGACACTGGTCGGCGCCAAGGTCTGGTGGGCCGTCGTCGGACTGTCGCTCGCGTCGGCCGCGCTGGTACTGACGACTCCCTCTGATCCAGGTCGGCTCGAACCACTGGCGAGGATCCGTCACCCAAGAGATCTCGTGCCGGCAGGCGTTCCGTTGCCCGGAGCAACCATCGGCCTGGCCGCCTACTGCTACGGAACGGTGGCCGCCTTGCTCGTACTGCGACTGCGTGCCGACAACCTCGATGTGGACAACATCGCGCTGGCGGTGTTCGCGGCAGGCTTCCTGGTCACGAGATTTGCCGGCAGCCCGCTGGTCGATCGGTTCGGCGGCCGAAGTGTCGCGGCGACAACCGTGACCCTCGAGATCGTTGCCCTCGTGGGACTCGCCCTGGCAATTGACAGCGGTACGGCGATCACTTTCACGGCGCTGGCCGGCGTCGGGCTGGCTTTGATCTACCCGGCGTGCGTCTCGATGACGCTGGACCGCGTGCGCGGACTACGTCCGGGCGTGTCGATGGGTGTGATGACTTCGTTCTGGGATCTCGGCGTCATGGCTGCAGGCCCGCTCGGCGGTCTGATTGCCGAATGGGCCGGCTACCAGCAAGCGTTCCTCGTCGCGGCCGGAGCCGGCCTGGCGTGTGTCCTGGTCGCCCTCAGAGTGCCGAGTCGAGGAGTGTCTCCACGATGACCCGCGCCTCCGCGCCGAGCCCCGGATCCTGGTCGACCGCGCTGATCAGCGTCGCACCTTCCAGTACGACGACCAGCTGCCTCGCCGTCCGCTCCGGATCACGAGCCCCGGCATTCGTCAGCAATCGCTCGAAAAGCTCGCGGTAGAAGGCGAGATGCTCTCGTGCGAGCCGCCGCGGTGCGCCGTCCTGACCACGGTCCTCGGTGGCGGCATTCATCATCGCGCAGCCACGGAACCCGGCTTCGGCGTACCAGCTTGCGACCAGGTCGAAGACGGCGAGGATCTGGTCGCGGCCGGGCGGTGCCTCCTCGACCGCTGCGTTGTGCCAGGCGCGGACCCGTCGGGTGCGATCGGCGAGCACTGCTTCGACCAGGCCGTCCTTCGACCCGAAATTCTTGTAGATGGTCAGCTTGGACGCGCCGGCGACCTCGACGATCTCGTTGATCCCGGTCGCGTGGATCCCGCGCCGGCCGAACACGTCCGCCGCCGCCTTGAGGATCCGGGCCTTCGTCGCCTCCGGATCCAACCGTTCCCCAGCCTTGACCGGCATCGTCCAACCACCTCCGGACCCCAGCCTACCGAGCTGGACCAAGATGAGAACGATCGGTACTATCAAGATCATGTGGACAGCAGCAGGATTCGAGCACGTGGCCGAGGCCTTCGACCGGAACTTCACCGAACGCGGTGAGCTCGGCGCGGCGTTCGCGGCGTACCACCGCGGCGAGTTGGTCGTCGACCTGTGGGGCGGGATTGCGGACGCGGAGACGGGCCGAGCGTGGGATCGCGACACGATCCACCTGATGTTCTCCGGCACCAAGGGCCTCACCAGCGCGTGCGTGCTGTTGCTGGTACAACGCGGACAGGTGTCATTGGATGATCCGCTGAGTCGCTACTGGCCCGAGTTCGGTGCCGAGGGCAAGGATCGGATCACGGTCGCGGAGGTGCTGTCCCACCAGGCCCGCCTGCCGTGGGTCGAGACTGGGTACGCCGACCTGCTCGACCACGACGTGATGGCGGCACACCTCGCCGCGCAGGCGCCGGCGTCCGATCCGCGCGCCGCGTTCATGTACCACCCGGTGACCTGGGGTTGGCTTCTCGACGAGCTGGTACGGCGCATTGACGGCCGCACGGTCGGGCAGTTCTTCGCGGACGAGTTCGCCGTACCGCTGGAACTTGACGTCTGGATCGGCTTGCCCGAGGAGCTGCACTGGCGAGCGGCGACGATGGTCGCGCCGGAAGGTGTACTCGTCGACGGACCGTGGTCGGAGTTGAACCGGCCCAACCCGCTGTGGGTTCCAGGTTCGGAGAAGATCTGGAACAGCGAGGAGTACCGCAGTGCCGGGCTCGCGGCGGTCGGTGGCTACGCGACGGCGCGAGGGATGGCGAAGTTCTACGCCTCGCTCCTAGGAGACGGCGTCCTGTCGCCGGAGATCGTCGAGCTCGGTCGCCGGGAGATCCGGCGTGGCATCGAGCCGACGTGGGGGAGCCCAATGGCTTACGGCGCCGGGTTCGAGCTGCAGACCGGCGACGGCCCGGCCGACGCCTTCGGTCACCCGGGAGCCGGCGGCTCGCGGCACGGCGCATGGCCGGGCCGCGAGACCGCCTTCTCTTACCTGATGAACGAGGTACGCGTCGGACCAGACGAACGCTCGCTCACCCTTCTGGAGGCGCTCAGCCGAGGTAGTCGCGCCACGGGCCGGTGATGGCCAGCGTGATCCCCGGCGTCTGGATGTTGACGAACAGCACCTTGCCGTCCGCGGAGAACGTCGGCCCGGTGAACTCCGAGTCGTTCAGCATGTTCCGGGCGATCGCGTACGTCGGGCCGCCCGGCGTCGCGCTCAGCACGTGGCTGCTGGCCTGACCGTCCTCGGCCAGGATCAGCGAGCCCCACGGCGTCACGGTGACGTTGTCCGGGCTGTCGAAGTTGAGGTCGTCGTACTTCGCCTCGGGGCCCTTGTTCGCGGCAGCGTTCTCGGGGAAGTACGTGACCAGCTGGATGGTCTTCGCGTCGTAGTTGTAGAACCACACCATGCCGTCGTGCGGTACGGCGTCGGCGGGCAGGTCGGCGGTGCCGGACTCGGCGTACGAGTTCACGACGTACACGCCCTGCTTGGTGCCGTAGACGCCCTCGAACTTCTTGCCGCGGGTGATCTGGCCGTCGGTGAACTGCTTGCGGACCGACGTCGTCGCGCCGTCGCGGTCCGGCACCGGCACCCAGGTGGTGCGGAACGGACGGAGCAGCTGGGCCGAGGTCAGGTACGCGACGTCCGGGATCGGCTTGCCGTCGTCACCGAGGATCGCCAGCGCCTCGAGCGTGCCGAAGTCCTTGTTCTGCAGGTCCTGCCAGCTGCGCGAGCTGAGCCGGTAGCCGCGCGGCGCCGACCAGCGGTAGAAGGTGCCGTTCGGGCCCGACGCGTCCTCGGACAGGTAGATGTGGGTGCGGTCCTCGTCGATCGCGAGCGCCTCGTGCGCGTAGCGACCGAGGGCCTTCAGCGGCACCGGGTGCGCGGTCTTGCCGTCGGCCCAGACCTCGAAGACGTAGCCGTGGTCCTTCAGCCGGGTGGTGCCGTTGGCCTTGTTCTCGGTCTCCTCGCACGTCATCCAGGTGCCCCACGGCGTCGGGCCGCCGGCGCAGTTGGTGATCGTGCCGGAGATGCCGACCCACTCGCCGAGGTTCTTGCCGTCGCGGTCGACGGAGATGACCGTGCAGCCGCCGGCGGCACCGACACCGCTGTCGTACACGGTGCCCTCGATCGCCGGTACGCCGAGCGGGTCGGCGGCGCCGATCTCGTGGTTCTGGATCAGCGTGTAGGTGCCGTGCCGGCTGCCGTCGAAGACGGCGGTGCCGTCGTGCAGGGCCGGCGTGGGCTGACCGCTCTTCAGCTTGGTCTCACCGGCGTGGGTGACGACCCGGTACTTGAACCCGGCCGGCAGCGCGAGCAGGCCCTTCGGGTCGTCGAGCAGCGGCGGGAAGGGCCGGTGCTGCGGGAACGGCGGGTGGCCGCCGCGCGAAGCGGGCGCAGCCTCGGCCAGCGTCGGCACGGCGCCGACTGCGGTGAAACCGACTCCGGCCGCACCTACGGCGGCTCCGCGGAGGACGGAACGACGATCGACAGACATGCAATGCTCCTTGACAGGCGGTTTCCCGAGTTTCCACGATCCTTCAGGTCGCCGGCTGACATGTGGCAAACGGAATCTGAACAACATTCGTGCGATACATCTGCAACGAATACAGCTGTTCCGCCGTCTACTGTGGGAGGTGATGGTGATGCGGACAGTGAGCGTCGTACTCGCGACAGCCTGCCTTTTGGTTGCTTGCGGCAATAACACCGGAACTGACACCGGCAATGACACCGGAACGGGAGAGACTCCTTCGATGACACCCAGCCCCACGAGCAGCAGCAGTACTCCGCCGGCCGGCGGGCAGGTCGAGCAAGCCAAGGCTGACCTTGCCAAGCGGCTGAGTGTCGATGCGGCCCGGGTGACGGTGGTGAGTTCGGAGGAGGTCACCTGGTCGGACGGCAGCCTCGGCTGTCCGGAGCCGGGGATGATGTACACCCAGGCGCTGGTGCCGGGGACGCGGATCATCCTCGACGTCGACGGTACGCAGTACAACTATCACTCCGGCGCCAACCGTGCTCCGTTCCTCTGTGAGCATCCGAAGTAGCAGTCACGTTGGAAACTTTCCTGATGACCGGGTGTATCAACCGGCACCGAGGGTGACTCCGCACCAGTGTGGGGGGATGCCTTCGAGTTGTTGCAGGGGGGAGGACAACGCGGGGGCGCGCAGAGGGGGTGGCTGACGTGGTGCGGGAGGTCCGGCGGTCAGGCCGGTTGGTCCCGCACCGCGTCAGCGCGTCATGTCAGCTGCAGGTCAGCTGACTGACGTGATCGCGTCGCCGGCCCGCAGGACCGGACCGACACCCGGCTCCGGCTGGGTCAGCGCGAAGGCGAGCAACGCGTCGGCCGCCTGCTTCGCGTTCTCGCCGGTCAATGACATTCGCCCGGCGATCAGACCCGCTACGAGCGGCGTCGCGAACGACGTACCGCTCCATCGAGCCATCCCGGCGAACGAGCGCAACTGGCCGGTGTTCGGCGGTTCGGTGCACTCGTAGTCGCCGGTGAGGAACGCGTTCACCAGGTTCTCGCCCGGCGCGTAGACGTCGACCCAGCCGCCGAAGTTGCTGAACGACGCCCGGTCCCGCCCGTTCTCCGCGAGGGCTCCGACGCCGACGGCCTCCGGGAACGCGGCCGGCCAGAAGAAGTCCCGGCTCGACTCGTTGCCGGCCGCGGCGACCAGCGTGAGGCCGTTGACCCGGTTCAGCCGTGTCTGGATGAACACGTCCAGACCGAGCGCCGGCAGGTCGAACCGCGTCCGGGTTCCCGCCGACAGACTGATGATGTCCGGTGCGAGATCGAGTACTTCGTCCAGCGCCGCGGCGAGGTCGAACTCCCACATCGCCCCGGCCGAGGTGAAGTAGCTTTTCACCACGATCTCGACGTTGCGTGCGATCGCCCGCATCACCCCGGCGATGAACGTGCCGTGGCCGGCGTACGGCCGGATCCGCCCCGAACCGTCGAACGCGTTCTCCGGGTCACCGGTCACGCCGTTCAGCCAGTACGCCGCGGGCGCGTCCGACCAGCCGACGTCGAGTACGACGACCTTCACGCCGCTCCCGTCGGCGTTGCCCGCGGACGGGAACGGCGCCGGCACCATCGGGTCCGGCGCGATCCCGGGCGGCACCTCCTCCGGCTCGGTCGCCGGACAAGGGCTGACGCTGGGCGTCACATAGAACAAATGCTCGGGCGTGACCACGCCGCGTCCGAGCCGCAGGTCGGCGTACATCAGGAACCGCTGGGTGACAGAACGGTCCTCCGGCGCGTCGCCGGGAACCTTCTCCGGAAGCAGCAACCGGGTCACGCCGCCGATCCCACCCTCGGCCGGGCGTCCGCCCTGGAAGAGCTCGATCACCCGGGTGACGTCCTCGTCCCGGACCAGGACGACCCCTGTGCGGTACAGATAGTCGGCGCCTTCGGGTCGCTTCTCCCAGTCCTCGGGATAGACCTCGACCTCGCGTCCGAACGCGGCCAGAATCAGTTCGATCTGAGCGATGTATTTTCGGTCGCCCGTTTGATCCGCCATTTCCTTCCTTTCCCCCTCGATGAATGCAACGGCCGTTATCATTTCAGAATGCCGACGGCCGGGGGGAGTTCCGAGGCAGCAGAAAATCTGCTGCCGCTCGCGTTGTCGCGCCCGCACGACGCGATCGCGTCCGCGCGCAGCCTGCTGGCGAGCGATCCGCTCGCGATCGAGGCCTCGTTCGCGCATCAGGCGTGGGGCATCAGTCTGCGGCAGCTCGGCGACATCCCGGCGGCGGTCCGCGAGTTGCGTACCGCGCTGCGGCTCGCCGAGCAGTCCGGGCGTTCGGAGCGCGAGGCGGATGTCCTTGCCACATTGGGCGCAACGCTCGGTCGGGCGGGCCGGAGTCGCGAGGGATTGGCGCGCCTCGATCGTGCCGTCGAACTGAGTCGCGGTGCGCTGACGGGCCGCGTGCTGGTGCGGCGTGCCGACGTACTGCTGGTGCTCGGGCGGCATCGCGAAGCGCTCGACGATCTGCGGTTGGCGATCGCGCGGTTGCGGCGTTCGGGCGATCAGGTCTGGGAGGCGCGGTCGCGGAACTATCGCGGTTTCATCCAGCTCGCGTTGGGCGCCACGAAGCGGGCGGATGCGGATTTCGCCGTCGCCGAGAAGTTGTACGCCGCGACGGGCCAGGAGTTCGAGTACGCCGAAGCGCGACAGAATCGCGGATTGGTCGCGTACTCGCGCGGCGATCTGCCGTCGGCGCTGCGCTACCTCGACGAAGCGGGACGACGGTTCGCGGCGGTCGGGGTTGTCTGGCCGGACCTCGCGATCGACCGCTGCGGCGTACTGCTTGCTGCCGGGCTGAGTGCCGAGGCGCTGGCCGAGATGGATCAGGCGATCGCCCAGATGGAAGCCGAGGGCGGTACGGCGACCAAGCGGGGCGAGCTGTGGTTCGCGGCGGCGACTGCGGCGCTCGCGGCGGGTGATCCGCAGGCCGCGCAGGACCGGGCGGATCGGGCCCGGCGGTTGTTCTCCGCACAGCGCCGTGAGTGGTGGTCGGTGCGGTCGTCCATGGTGCAGCTGGAGGCTCGCTATCAGGCCGGTGAGCGGGGAGAGTCGTTGTTGCGGCGGGTGAGTGCGGCGGCTCGACGGCTCGACGCGCTGGGTGCGTCCGACGCGTCGGCGGCGCATTTGCTGGCCGGTCGGCTCGCGTTGGCCGGCGGGCGATCGCGTACTGCGGATCGTGAACTCGAGTTGGCCGGGCAGCACAGCAAGGACACGCCGCCGATGGCTCGGAGCGCGGCGTGGTTGGGGAAGGCGTTGCGGGCTGAGGCTCGGGACGATGTGCGCGCGATGTTGTCGGCGTGTGGGCGCGGGCTCGATGCGTTGGACGAGCATCGGCTGACGATGGGTGCTACCGAGTTGCGGGCGTTGGCAACTGGGCAGGGCGCTGAGTTGGCGGAGTTGGCGCTGCGGGATGCGTTGCGGCGGGATGATCCGCGGCGCTTGCTGGTCTGGGGAGAGCGGTGGCGGGCGACGGCGTTGGGGGTTCCGCCGGTTCGGCCGTCGGACGACGAGCAGTTGGGCGCTGATCTGGCAGCTTTGCGCGACGTCGTACGGCGGTCGGATGCGTCGCCTGATCCTTCGTTGGAGAAGGAACGTCGTCGGCTGGAGAAGGCTGTTCGGGATCGGGCGTTGCGGGCGCAGGGCGGGGCGTTGAGTGGTGCGGCGTCGCGGTTCGACGTTGATGCTCTGGTTGATGCGCTGGGCGAGACGGTGCTCGTCGAGTTGATCGAGGTCGACGGCGTACTGCACGCGGTGGTGGTCCGGGACGGACGCATCACCCGCCACGAGGTCGGCCCGCTCGCTGCCGCGGCCGTCGAGGTCGAACGCTCTCGCTTCCGCTTACGCTGGCTCGCCCACGCCCGCCCACAAGCGCGCCCGCCGGGTGGTGCGGCGGGTGGTGCGCGGGGGCGGGAGTATCGGGGGCCTTCGCTCGACGTGCTCGGGCAGCGGTTGGGGGATGCGATTCTCGGGCCCGCGCAGGAGCTGCTGGGGGATCGGGCGGTGGTGATGGTGCCGCCTAGTCGGTTGCACGCGTTGCCTTGGGGGTTGGTGCCGGGGTTGGCTGAGCGGCCGGTGAACGTGGTGCCGTCGGCGGCTACTTGGATGCGGGCGCGGCGGTTGCGGCCGCCGGCTGATCGGCGGGTCGTGCTGGTGCTCGGGCCGGGGTTGTCGGCGGGCCGGGCGGAGGTCATGCGGCTGGCCGAGAAGTATCCGGACGCGACCGTGCTGGCCGACGGTGACGCGACCGCGGAGAAGGTACTGCGGGAGCTCGACGGCGCATGGATCGCACACATCGCGGCGCATGGGACGTTCCGCGCGGACAGTCCGCTGTTCTCGTCGTTGCGGCTCGACGACGGGCCGCTGACTGTGTACGACTTCGAGCGGCTGCGCAGAGCGCCGTACCGGATGGTGTTGTCGAGTTGCGACTCCGGGCTGGCGAAGCCCGTCGGTGCGGATGAGTTGTTGGGGTTGAGCAGCAGCCTGATTCCGTTGGGAGCGGCGGGGATCCTGGCGAGCGTCGTGCCGGTGAACGATCCGGCGACCGCTCCGTTGATGCTTGCGTTGCACGACAACCTGCAGTCCGGTCAGTCGCTGGCGACCGCGTTCGCCGGCGCCCGGACCGAGGCGCGCGGCGATCCGGTCACGATCGCCGCAGCGCGATCCTTTATCGCTCTCGGCGCCTAGCTACCAGATGTATCAGCAGTGGTCCGGACCGACTCTGTACTAGTGAAGCGGTCCGGTGAGAGAAGGGGGGCGGCATGCGGGACGACCCGACAGTCGTCGACCTGGTCACCCGGGCCAGGGACGGCGAGAAGAGTGCCTGGGACGAGCTGGTGGAGCGATACGCGCCACTGGTCTTCTCAGTGTGCCGGCGGTATCGGTTGGCACAGCCTGATATCGACGATGTCGGGCAGAGCGTGTGGTTGCGGCTGGTCGAGCATCTGCCCGGCCTGCGCGAGCCGGCCGCGTTGCCGGGCTGGATCGCGACGACGACGCAGCGGGAGTGCTTTCGGCTGATCCGTTCGACCAGCCGGGTCGAGCCGGTCGACCTGGCGGAGTCGCCCGACGTACCCGAGCAGGCGATCGCCGAAGAGGAAGTGCTGCGGCACGAACGCCGGACGATCCTGCGGACCGCGTTCGCCGAGTTGTCGCGGCAATGCCAGCTCTTGCTGGCGTTGCTGATCCAGGATCCGCCGGCGCCGTACGGCGAGATCAGCCGGCGACTGCAGGTGCCGATCGGCAGCATCGGGCCGAACCGGGCCCGCTGCCTGACCAAGCTGCGGCAGACGCCCGCGCTGGTGTTGCTGGCGGCGGACGGACCTGATGGTTTTGATCAAGGGACGAGGGGGTGAGAACCGTGATGAATCCGGACTGGAACGACGACGAGAAGTTGATCGATGCCCTGCGGGACGCGCTGGCGTCTTCCGACGAGGTGCCGGCCGCGTTCGTCGACGCCGGTAAGGCCGCGTTCGCGTGGCGGACCATCGACGCCGAACTGGCGGCGCTCACCTACGACTCGGCCTGGGATTCGCTGGATGCACTGGCGATCCGGTCCGAGAGCGCGATCCTGCGGTCGCTCACCTTCGCCTCGGACGGCTGGACGGTCGAGCTCGAGCTGACACCCGACGCCGTCCTCGGTCAGCTGGATCCGCCCGAAGCCGGAGCGGTCAGCGCCCGCGGCGAGAGCGGCAAGCTGGCCACCACGGACATCGACGACCTCGGCTTCTTCGTCCTCCACCCGCCGCCGAACGTACCATACCGTTTGGTATGCACGACCACGTCGGGAACCACGATCCTCACCGGCTGGATCACGCCATAAATACCTGCGAGTCGTCGGCGAACGCCTTGAATTCAAGGGCATTCCCGGCCGGGTCGAGGAAGAACATGGTCCACTGTTCGCCGGTCTGGCCCTGGAAGCGGACGTAGGGCTCGATCACGAACTCGGTGCCGGCCGCCTTCAACCGCTCCGCGAAGGTCTGGAACTGCTCGACGGTCAGGATCAGCCCGAAGTGCGGCACGGGTACGTCGTGACCGTCGACCGGGTTGTGGATCCGCTGCTGCCGTTCCGGCGCGACGTGGGTGACGAACTGGTGGCCGCGCAGGTTCCAGTCGATCCAGGTCTCGGAGCTGCGGCCCTGTTCGAGGCCGAGGACCTCGCCGTAGAAGTGGCGCGCCGCGTCGAGGTCGTCGACCGGCATCGCGAGATGGAACCGGGGGATGGGGGAGTCGAGAACGGTCATGCAGTCATTCAAGCAGTCGTCTCGTGCCGCTGCTCGATCTCGACGTGGGGCCGAGATTGCCACAGGGCCCACTCCGCACTGACGTCGCCCGCCGTACGCAGCAGCTGCGGCAGATGGTCGTGCAACAGCGTGTCGACCGTCGTCTCGGCGGCGTGGACCGTCACGTTCATCGCAGCCCGGACCGTGCCGGTGCCGTCGCGGACCGGCGCCGCGACGGAGCGCACTCCCGGCGCGAGCTCTTCGTCGGCCAGCGACCATCCGCGCGCGCGGATCTCGGTGAGTTCGTCGCGCAACTGGTCAGCCGTTCGCCCGATGTACGGCGGGAGGCCCGCGCGACTCGGCAACGCGAGTACGTCGGCCAGCTGGGCGGGGGAGAGCGCGGAGAGCAGCACCTTGCCTTGCGAGGTCTGAGCGGCCGGGAACCTGGTGCCGATGTCTACGCGCAGCGCGATCAGCTTCGGCACCGATACGCGAGCGACGTACACGATGTCCGAGCCGTCGAGCTGTGCCATCGACGACGACTCGCCGGTCCGGGTGACGAGTGATTCGAGGTGCGGTTTCGCGATGTCCCACAGTCCGAGCGAACCGACGTACGCCATCCCGAGGGTGAGGACCTTCGGGGTGAGCTGGAAGGCACCGTCGCTGGTGCGGACGAATCCCAGCTCCTCGAGGGTGAGCAGGAGGCGGCGCGCGGTCGGCCGGGCCAGGCCGGCCGCGGTTGCCACCTCGCTGAGGGACATGGTCCGGTGATCGGCGTCGAAGCAGGCAAGCACATCCAGCCCGCGAGCCAGCGACTCGACGAAATCCGGACCTGCGCCACGCCCTGCCATCTGGTTGCTCCTCCTCGATCGACTACGGCTCACCGAAGATGGTGCCACGGGCTTCGCGCGTCGAGTCGGACTTGTAGTCGGTGTACTGGTACGGGTTGTCGAGCACCTCGCCCTTCGGCAGCTCCGGGTTCATCCCGCTCCGCCATGCCTCCTCGCCGAGCGTCGAGCGCAGATAGTCGACGGTTGACTCGACTTCCCGGCGTACGGCGGTGAGGTCGCAGCCGACCAGCTGATGGTCATGCTTCACGACGCGGCCGTCGACGATCACGGTGTGGACGTCGCCGCGCTGGGACTGGAACGCCACCTGACCGTACGGGTTGATCAGCGGGAACGAGACCGGGGACGAGTCGTTCTTGATCAGGATGACGTCGGCCGTCTTACCCGGTTCGAGGCTGCCGAGGTCGTCGCGGCCGAGTGCCTTCGCGCCGCCTCGGGTCGCCCAGTCGACGACATGCTCGGCGCGCAGATGGCTGTGCGTCACGGTGGCGCCCTTCATGTGCGCCTCGAGGTGCTCGCGCGCCCGGTCGGCGCCGAGCGTGCTCCGCATCGAGCTGAACAGGTCGCCGCTCCACCAGACGCTGGTGTCCATCGACAGCGACACCGGGATGTTGTGCCGGCGTACCTGCCAGGTGGGCGGGTAGCCCTGCCCGGCGCTCTGCTCGGACTCGGTGGAGACGGAGATCGAGCCGCCGGTCGCGGCGATCCGCTGGTACGAGTCGGTGGTGAGGGTGGCCGCGTGGACGTAGATGTTCTGCGGCGTCATGAACTCGTTCTCGTGCATCAGCTTGATGCCGTTGTCGTTCGTCGCACCCCACACACCCGCGTGCGTGGTCACACCGAGCCCGAGCTCCCGGGCAACCTCGAAGGCAGCCTTCTCCGGGAAGGCCGGGTCGCCGGTCACGTCGAAGGCCAACTGCAGCCCGAGCTTCGAGTCGTCGCGCATCCGCTCCAGGAACGAACGCACCGCCGGGTCCGCGGTCCACTCCCACGGTCCGGCCTGAATGTTGCCGTAGGCAAGAACAAACCGCCCGGGTACGGCGCGCAGCGCGTCCGCGGCCGCCTCGGCGTGGTCGACGCTCTGCAGGCCGTGCGACCAGTCGACAGTTGTGGTGACACCGGCCTCGAGCGACTCCCATGCCGAGGTCAGGTTGCCGGCGTGGATGTCTTCCGGCCGGAACGTCTTGCCGTGCTCGAGGTAGTACCAGACGAAGTACTGCGTCAGCGTCCAGTCGGCACCGTACGCGCGCATCGCGGTCTGCCACATGTGCCGATGGGTGTCGATCATGCCCGGCATCACGATGCCGCCGGTCGCGTCGATCACCTGGGTGTTCTCGGGGACTTCGAGCGCCTGGCCGACGGCAGCAATCTGATTGTCAACAATCAGCACATCACCGTTGTCGACAATCGTGTGCTGATCGTCCATGGTCAGCACGGTCCCGCCGCGCAGCAGGATCGGCCGGCCCGCCAGTGGCGTCTCGGCAGTGGTCATGATTCCCCTCCAGCAAGTGTCCGGACATACGTCCGTATGGCGGTCATCGGGGCGATGAGACTCACTATCTGAGCGCCGGTGCCGAGGTGTCAAGGGTTCGGGCGGGTGGTTGAGAGGGTGGTTGACAGCCGAGCGTCGAGCGGCTGAGACTGAAGCGATCTAGCCGCGCGGACAGCTGTCCGCAAATCTTGCTGGGAGGTCGTGTGACGGGTCCGCTCTCGGGACTGTTGGTGGCCGACTTCTCCCGGATCCTGGCCGGCCCGTACGCGACCATGCTGCTGGCCGACCTCGGGGCCGACGTGGTCAAGGTCGAGGCGCCCGGCGGTGACGACACCCGGTCCTGGCAGCCGCCGGTCCGCGACGGCATCTCGACGTACTACCTCGCGGTGAACCGGAACAAGCGGTCGATCGCGCTCGACCTGAAGGACGCCGAGGACCTCGCGGCCGCGCACGAGCTGGCGCGGCGCGCGGACGTGCTGGTGGAGAACTTCCGGCCCGGTGGACTGGCCCGGTTCGGGCTGGACTACGAGACTGTTGCTAAGGGCAACCCGAAGCTGATCTACGCCTCGATCAGCGGGTTCGGGTCGGGGCCGAAGGGCGCCGCGTTGCCCGGGTACGACCTGATCGTGCAGGCGATCTCCGGATTGATGAGCCTGACCGGTGACCCGAAGGGCGAGCCGTTCCGGGCCGGCATCTCGGTCTTCGACGTGATGGCCGGACTGCATGCCACGATCGGCGTACTGTCCGCGCTCAACGCACGCCACGAGACCGGTCGCGGTCAGCACGTCGAGGTCAACCTGATGTCGTCGGCGCTGTCCGGCCTGGTCAACCAGTCGAGCGCGTACGTCGCGGGCGGCGTCGTACCGCTGCGGATGGGGAACAGCCATCCGAGCCTGTTCCCGTACGAGCCGCTGCCGTGTGCGGACGGGGAACTGATCATCACGGCCGGGAACAACGGGCAGTTCCGCAAGCTGGTCGAGGTTCTCGGCGTACCGGAGCTGGCCGAGGATCCGCGGTTCGACCGGAACGAGAAGCGGACCGTGAACCGCGAGGAACTGCGGCCGTTGCTGATCGAGCGATTGTCGACGAGAACCAAGCTGGAGTGGTTCAGGGACATCATCGCGGCCGGGGTGCCGTGCGGGCCGATCAACACCGTCGACGGCGGCATCGCGTTCGCCGAGGACCTCGGGCTGGATCCGGTGGTCACCATCGGCGGGATCCCCGGCGTGCGCAATCCGATCACGTTCACCGGCGACACCAGCGACAGAACGGACGCTGCGTCGTACCGGCTCCCGCCGCCGTCGCTGAACGAACACGGCGCCGAGCTGAGGAAGTGGCTGGAGGGCGAGGGATGAGCGACGAACAGGTGGCACCGCCGGCGTTCCCGACCTCGCTCGGTACGTCGACCGCTGATGAGATCCGTCTGCTCGGGCAGGATCTCACCGCGGACTTGATGGGCAAGGTGGGGTTCGGCGAGCTGGCGTTCTGGCTGGTTGCACTGCGTCGGCCGACACCGTCGGAGACTCGCGTGTTCGAGGCGGTCCTGGTCGCGCTGGCAGACCACGGGTTCACGCCAACCGCGATCGCCGCGCGGGTCACCTACCTGTCCGCTCCGGATTCCCTGCAGGGGGCGCTCGCCGCCGGCCTGCTCGGTGGTGGATCCCGCTTCCTCGGCGTGACCGAGGACTGCGGGATGTTCCTCCATCAAGCGCTGGCCGGCGGCGAGCCGCCGACAGACGAGACCGGCTGGGACGACCTCGCGCTGGAGCTCGTCGAACAGTCCCGGGCCAACGGAACCTTCATCCCCGGCCTGGGACATCCGGTCCACAAGGTCCAGGACCCGCGCACGCCGGTGCTGATCGACCTCGTCCGCGAAGAAGGCCTCGAAGGTCCGCACCTCAAACTGTTCCAGGCGATCGGCCGCGTGCACGAGCAGGTGCTCGGCCGCAAACTGCCGTTGAACGGCGCCGGAGTCTGCGGCGCCGCGCTCGCCGACCTCGGGTTGCCGGTCGAGCTGCTGCGCGGATTCGCCTTGCTGGCAAGGGCTGCCGGGCTGCTCGGTCAGCTCGCCGAGGAGCGTCGCCGGCCGATCGGGATGGATATCTACTCCACCGTCGACCGCAACGCCGTGTACGTCGATCCGGAATCCTGAAGGAGCATCGTATGGCCACTGTCGCCGCCGTGATCGCTTCCACCCATCATCCGTTCTACTACCGCGCCAGCACCGCGACGGGCGCGGACCGGCCGCCGTTCGCCGACGAGTGGGTGGCGAAGATCGAGGCGTTCCGCGAGACGCTGACGAAGGCCCGGCCGGACATCCTGGTGATGGTCGGCAGCGATCACTTCCACCAGCTGTGGCTCGACAACATGCCGCAGTTCCTGGTCGGCAAAGCGCCGTACTTCGACGCGAACTGGTACAACGAGGAACGCGAGTTCGGGCTGCCGCGGATGCGGCTGGCCGGGGACGAGCAGCTGGCGTCACACATCCTGCGTAACGGGCTGGACGCCGGCTTCGATCTTGCCTTCAGCAACGAACTGCGGATCGACCACAGCATCACCTGCCCGATCATCACGCTGCGCCCGGAAGCGGACCTGCCGATCGTGCCGATCTACACGAACATCTTCGCGCCGCCGCTGCCCCGTCCGGGCCGGTTCGTGGAGCTGGGACGGACGATCCGGGAGCTGGTCGAATCGTGGCCGATCGACAAGCGGGTGGCGATCATCGGCACCGGGCACCTGTCGCTGGAGCTCGGCGGGCCGCGGCAGTTCGGCGAGCACGGGCCCGATCCGGAGTTCGACCGCAAGGCCGTGGACTGGATCGCGAGCGGTGATGTCGACGGGTGCTTGTCCGAGGTGACGCTGGACAGCCTGCATCAGCCGGGCAACGCGACGCACGGGTTCATGGACTTCATGCTGATGATGGGCGTCGCGGGTGCCGGTGCGAAGGCGGATCACGTCGACTCGCTCGACCTGTTCCACACGATGGAGGCGTACTTCACCTGGTACCCGAACGGAGTGCCGGCATGAGTAAGTACTTGCTGAACAAGTTCCTCTACACCGTCGACCGGGATCCTGATTTGGTCGAGCGGTACCGCCAGGACGCCGCCGGGACGGTCAGCTGGTGGGAGCAGGAGATGGCGAACCAGTTGCTGAACTGTGCGGTGGCGGAGAAGTCGACCTGGCTCGAGTTCACCGACGAGGAGCGGCGTGCGCTGCGCGAGCACGATCATGTGGCACTGTTCGGTTTGGGCGCGCATCCGTTCCTGACGCTGACGTTGTTCATCGCGATGTTCGAGCGGGATCACGGGCCGCTCGAGTACCAGAAGGCGTACGGGCGGGCGTTGCATCAGCACTCGTTGCCGTATCCGGACATCGCTACCTGAGGAGGACGCGTGCGAGCCGCAATACTGCACACTCACGGCGAACCGCCAAAACACGTCGAGCACCCGGATCCCGTCGCCGGGGAGGGCGTGTCGATTGTGCGCGTGACGGCCGCTCCGGTCGTTCCGCTGGACTTGTTGTGCGCTACCGGTACGTCGTACTTCGGCCCGCCGGAGCTGCCGTACGTGCCTGGCGTGCAAGGCGTCGGCGTGGTCGAGCAGTCCTCCGCGCTGGCGCCAGGGACGCGGGTGTTCTTCGCGACCTCGGCCGGCATGGCCGCGGGGGACGGGAGCTTCGCGGAGCGGGCCGCCGTGCCCGATGCGGACCTGATCGCGTTGGAGACTCCGGTCGCGGACCCGGCGGTGGCGGCGATCGGGCTGTCCGGGGTGGCCGGGTGGATGACGTTGACCTGGCGGGCACAGCTACAGCCGGGGGAGCAGGTGCTCGTGCTCGGTGGCGGCGGTGCTGTGGGTCAGGTCGCGATCGGCGCGGCCCGGGTGCTCGGTGCGTCGCGAGTCGTCGCCGTCGCCCGGTCGGACGCGTCGAAACAGCGGGCGCTCGCCGCCGGTGCGGACGAGGTGGTTGCCGCGAGCACCGATGTCGACGAGCTGACGAGCCGGCTCGGCGCCCCGTCGTACGACGTGGTGATCGACCCGGTCTTCGGCACCGCCGCGACGGCCGCGGCGCGGGTGCTCGCTCCGGGCGGCCGGCTCGTCAACCTCGGTGGATCGTCGGGAGACGAGGCGGTGTTCTCGTCGGCCGTACTGCGGGGCCGGACGGCGAGCGTGCTCGGGTACACGAACAACGCGTTGACGGCGGATCAGCGGCGGGAGGCGTTGACCGCCGTACTCCATCACGCGGCATTCGGGGCCATCGCGGTGGCTCACGAGACCGTCACGCTCGACGAGGTCGCGACCGCGTGGAAACGTCAGGCGGCCGGCGAAACCGACGGCCGCCTCGTGCTGACGATCACAGCAGCCGAGTGATCAGGCCGTAGTCCTTCGCTTCGTCGGCGGTGAGGATGCGGCCCGGGTCGAGGTCGTTCGTCACCTCGTCGGGTGAGCGGCCGGTTGCGTTGGCGATGAGGTCCCGGAGACGTCCGAGTTGCCGCGTGTGTTCGCCGGCGAACGCCGCGAGCTGGTCGGCCGTGCCGTCCGCCGTGACCTTGGGCGTCGAGAGGACGAACACCGTGTGGCGGTGGGCTTCGCGCTGCGCAGCGGCAGCGAGTACGGCGATCGCCGGGCCGCGAACGGTGCCACGGGCAACGATGTGGACCGGCGCGCTGATCAGGTCGATCGCGCCCGTGAGTGCGAGCGCGGCGTCCAGCTCGGAGTCCGTCGAGGACAGGTGCAGGATGATCGGCTCGTTGCTACGAGCATCAAGTAGTAACAGCTGCGCCGCCACGTGACTGGCCAACGCTTCGTCCAGCCGTCCGTCGACCAGGATCGTCCGCTCCGCCAGCAGCCGATCGGCAAGCTCCCGCTCGAGACTGATCGACATCGGCTCGTACCAAGAAGGCAGGATCGGCTGCGGCGCGACTCCCGGCTGCGGAGGCACCCCCGGCCTCGGTGGGATCGCGGGTCCCGGGCTCGGGATCTCCGGGCCCGGTGGCCAGGTCGCGGCTGGTTTCTCGAGGTGCATGCTTCCTCCTGGTTACGTCGTCCTGTCCACCCTGCGACACACGTCTGCCGGGGAGAAGGGTGTTCCGCTGTCAGCAGACGAGTCAGCTCAGGGCAGACACGGCGGCGACGATCCGGTCCCAGAAGGCGGCTTGGTCGAGGGCGACTGCGACCTGCGCGTTGGGTGGGCGGCCGGTGTATCCGTCGAGGTCAACGACCGTTGCGCCGGTAGTCCACTCACCTTGGGTCTCGATGACCAGGTTTGCGTCGACACAGCCGACGATCGCCGGGTCGATGACGCGCGCGACCGCGACCGGATCGTGGAGCGGCGGTGACTCGAAGCCGAACAGCTCCCGGTACGTCGACGCGAAGAACGTCATCCACTCGATGCAGACCCGCGCCAGCGGTGTCCCGAGCTGCTCGAAGCGCGCGAGTACGTCGGCCGTGACCAGCGCCCGATGCGTCACGTTCAGCCCGCACATCGTGAACGGCACCCCGGACTGTACGACGAGGTCCGCCGCCTCGGGGTCGACGTACGCGTTGGCCTCGGCGAGGGGTGCGATGTTGCCGCGGTCGGTCGATCCGCCCATCCAGACGATCTCGGTGATGTTCGCGGCCAGACCCGGCTCGTCGGAGAGCAGTCGCGCGATGTTCGTCAGCGCCCCGGTCGCCACGATCGTCGCCGGCGTCGTCCGCAGTACGTCGACCAGCAGTTCCTGCGCGGAGTACGGCGACTCCGGCACGGACGGCTCGTCGTCGAAGAGCGGCCCGTCGAGACCGGTCTTGCCGTGGACGTCGTCCGCGATGCGCAACCGCCGTACCAGCGGCCGATCCGCGCCACGCGCGACCGGGATGCCGGACGCGCCCGCGAGCGACAGGACCCGGCGCGCGTTCACCGTGCACTTGTCGACGGTCTGGTTGCCGGCCACGGTCGTCACCGCGAGCAGGTCCACGGCCGGATCGGCCACCGCGAGGAGGATCGCCATCGCGTCGTCGTGGCCGGGATCGCAGTCGAGGACGAGAGGTACGGGAGTAGACGCAGCCATGCGCCAGGGTACGACGCCGGAGTTGTTGCTGTTTCGGGGACGGTTCAGGACCTATGTTGGCTCCATGAGCGACAAGGATCAGCCGCCGCCGCAGGACCAGTCCACGGCCGACCGCGGCCAGGGCCCGGGCCGAGACTCGGGTCAGGGCTCCGGTCAAGGTTCTGGGCAGGGCGATCGTAGCGACGGATCGCAACGGCCTCCGCACAAGCCGTGGCGGACCGAGGGACTGCCGCCCGGTCACGGCGACGGCGACAAGCCGCGACGCCCGAAGTGGTGGAAGTGGGCCGCGTGGATCGTCGGCGGGTATCTCGTGCTGTTCCTGCTCACGACGATGCAGGACCAGATGTCCGGCGGCGAGCAGACCATCGCCTACACCGACTTCACCGCACAGGTGCAGAAGCAGAACGTCGCCGAGATCTTCGCCCGGGGTGACACGATCCAGGGCCGGCTGAAGGCGGCCGCTCCGGTGCCGGGTAAGACCGACCAGAACTACACGAAGTTCACCACCGAGCGGCCGACGTTCGCGAACGACAACCTGTACGGCGACCTGCAGAAGGGCGGCGCCACCGTCCGGGCGACGCCGGTGGTCGCGCAGCGTGGCGTGCTGGTGAACCTGCTGATCTCGCTCGGCCCGTTCATCCTGATCGCGGCCTTCTACTGGTGGCTGTTCCGGCGGCAGCGGGCCGCGGGCGGTCTCGGTGGTGTCGGTGGACTGTTCGGCGGTGGCGGTCAGCAGAAGAAGCCGGTCGACCCGAGCACGGTGCGGGTGACGTTCGCCGACGTGGCGGGGATCGACGAGGTCGAGGCCGAGATCGAGGAGGTCGTCGACTACCTCAAAGATCCGGACAAGTACCGGCGGCTCGGGGCGCGGGCGCCGAAGGGCGTGCTGCTGGAGGGCGCGCCCGGTACCGGTAAGACGTTGCTGGCGCGGGCGACTGCGGGTGAGGCCGGCGTACCGTTCTTCTCCGCGAGCGCGTCGGAGTTCATCGAGATGATCGTGGGTGTCGGTGCGAGCCGGGTCCGCGAGCTGTTCGGTGAGGCGCGCAAGGTGGCGCCGGCGATCATCTTCATCGACGAGATCGACACCATCGGCCGCGCTCGCGGCGGTGCCCGTTCGATCGGCGGCCACGATGAGGGCGAGCAGACGCTGAACCAGATCCTCACCGAGATGGACGGCTTCTCCGGTACGGAGGGCGTCGTCACGCTCGCGGCCACGAACCGCGCCGACGTCCTCGACCCCGCGCTGCTGCGGCCCGGGCGGTTCGACCGCACGATCACCGTGAACGCACCGGACCAGCCGGGCCGCGAGGCGATCCTCAAGGTGCATGCCCGCGGCAAGCCGCTCGCGCCGGACGCCGACCTGAACGCGCTGTCCAAGTCCACACCGGGCATGACCGGCGCCGATCTCGCGAACCTGCTGAACGAGGCAGCGCTCGCGGCGGCGCGGCAGGGCGAGTCGCAGATCACCCAACGCGATCTCACCGACGCGCTGGAGAAGATCCAGCTCGGTGCGGCGCGGAACGTCGTCATGCCGGAGGAGGAGCGGCGTCGTACGGCGTACCACGAAGGTGGCCACGCGCTGCTCGGCATGATCCAGAAGGGCGCGGACCCCGTTCGCAAGGTGTCGATCATCCCGCGCGGTCGTGCGCTGGGCGTCACGCTGTCGACGCCGGATGCCGACCGCTACGGGTACGACGTGGAGTACCTGCGCGGCCGGATCATCGGCGCGCTCGGCGGGATGGCGGCCGAGCAGGAGGTGCTCGGCGTCGTGACCACGGGAGCCGAGAGCGACCTGGAAACGGCTACGCGGATAGCCCGCTCCATGGTCGGGCGGTGGGGCATGTCCGACGCGATCGGCCCGGTCTCCATCCTTCCGTCCGAGGGCGACGCCCGGACGGCGGGCGTGTCCGACGAGCTCCTCAACACCGTCGACTCAGAGGTCCGCAGCCTGATCGAACAGTGCTACGCCGAGGCCCGCCGCCTCCTCCGCGACAACCGCCCCCGCCTTGACTCCATCGCCGAACAACTCCTCCTCCACGAAACCCTCGACGAAGCCGACGCCTACGCCGCCGCCGGCATCCCCCACGAGGCACGACAAGCAGCTGACCATCTCAGGGGTTGACCCCTGAGATGGTCGGTTGCACCCCCGGCACGCGAGAGGCCAACCGACAACCTCAGGGGTCAACCCCTGAGATGGTCGGCGCCGGCCCCGAGCTCGGTGCAGGGTTCGGGCTGTACCGGTTGAATGCGGCCGGCAGCGCCTTCGACGCTGTCGGCCGCGCCGAGGAAGACGGCTACGGACACTTCCAAGCCGGCGCGGGCCACGGTCGCGGTGCCCGTGAACCTGCGCCGGCGTGGAACTGGTGGACCCGGAACCAGGCTCCCGGCGACCAGTACGGCCCGTGGGCGCCTATCCGATGGTGACCGTTTGCTGTAGATCGTTGTAGCCAGTGCTCGACTGCCAGGTTCCGTTGTTGGCCAACTGCACCGCATAGACGGCGTTGTAGGTCTCGGTGGAGCCTGGCAGGTGGGCCTGGGACTGTAGCTTCGGGTCCGCGATGTTGAGCAGGACCTTGTACTTGCCTGCGGGCAGCTTGACGCTCCAGTTCAGGCTCACGGTCTGGCCGGCGCCCCAGCGACGCGGATCGGCCGGCACGTTGACGCGGTAGGTGTGCTTGGAGTTCTGGAACACCAGTTGCACCTGCCGCGGGTTGTACGGCGCCGCCCACCCGTCGTTCCGGATCTTCACGCCGACGTCGACCTTGCCATGCGACTGCGAGACTGTGGACTGGGTCAGCGCGAACCGGTAGCCGAGCTTCTGCTTCGCGATGTTGATGTTGTCTCCCCAGCTCGCCAGCACGTCCGGGTGGTACTCGATGTTCAGGAACGAGAAGTGCAGCGCGGCCATCTCGGCCGACGCCGACGGCCACTCCGAGCGCGGCGCGTCCACGCCGCAGGTCTCGCCGCCCTCCGGCACGTAGTTGGTGTCCTGGGCAACGAAATCCTTGTCCAGCTGGATCGGATCGCTCAGGTAGGTCCCGAAGTCGTCCGGGCTGGCCAGGAAACAGTCGTTGTGCTGCCCGATCCGTGCGACCGCGGACCCGTCGTACGCCTGCCCCGCGGTCAGCCCGCCCGCGGTACCCGTCGGCACGTTGTACATCCGTTGCTTCATGTACGGCGTACGCACCTGGACCATCTTGTCCTTCGGCAACGCCTGGAGCAGCGCGTCGATGACTGCCTTGCGGTCGGCCCAGTTCTGGTCCGAGACCTGGCTCGGGTCGGCCGGGTTCGAGAAGTAGTCGGTGTAGTAGCCCTCACCCCAGAGCCCGACGAAGCCGGACTGGACGACCGCGATCATGTCGGCGTTCTTCCGCAGGATCGGCGTCAGCTGCTTGATCTGCTTGACGACCCGGGCGACCGGCGCATCGCCGTACGGCGTCGGCGGCGGCCAGCCGTCACCGGGCAGTGCGTAGGCGAACCGGACGATCATCTTCACACCGGCCGCTCGTGCCGTGTTGAAGTCGGCCTGCATCAGGTCGAGGTAGTGCTTGTCGATCACGTCCTGCTTGGAGAACTTCTCCAGGTAGAACAGGCGAAGGATCTGGGTGATGTGTTCCTGGGTGCGGAAGTTGCGCAGCTTGGTGACGTCGAGCGGGACGTAGCCGGTGTTGTCGGCGTAGTAGTGCGTCTCGGCGTGGTGGTAGAAACCGCGCTCCTGGTTGGAGATGTTCTCGTCGGAGGTGGTGTACGTGACGGTGGTGCTCGGCGGAGCGTGGTGTGCCATCGCGGTCTGGGTCGGTAGCAACAACCCAACCACCGCGAGGCTAGCGGCAAGCCGTCGTCTCATGCGTGTGTCTCCTCGGCCTAGCTGACGGTGAGCGTGTGCAGGAGCGAGTTCATCCCGGTCGTCGCGTCCCAGGTGCCCTGGTTCGCGAGGTGGATGGAGTACTCGGGGCGGGTGGACAGGAGCGGATCCGGCAGGTTCAGCAGCAGGGAGTACGAACCTGCCGGAAGATTTGTGGGCAGCGTGAGCGTCTGCGACACCGTGGTCGACGTACCAGCCGTCCAGCGGCGCGAGTCGGCGCTCATCGCGAGCTTGTAGGTCGAGCCGGTCGACGTGTTCCGCAGTACGAGCTCGAGGTTGCGGGGGTTGAAGGGCGTCGCGTAGCCGTCGTTGTGGACGGTGAAGCTCACGGGCAGGCTGCCACCGTGGACCGCGGTGGTCGGGTAGGTGCCGGACTCCAGGCGGAAGCGGTAGCCGAGGTTCTTGCTGATGTCGGCGAGGCAGCCGCCGGTGTTCCACGAGTTGAGGACGGTCGGCTCGTAGTCGGTGTTGATGAACGACCAGTGGAACTGCGCGAGCTCGCTGGTCGCGGTCGGGCAGCTCGAGCGCGGCGGGTTCGAGCCGCAGGTCTCGCCGCCCATCGGGACGTACGTCGTGTCGGCCTGGAGGTACGGATACTCGACGGACGGGTTCTCATAGGTGCCGAAGTCGTCGGGGCTGGCGAGGAAGCAGTCGTTGTGGTGACCGATGCGAGACAGCGCCGAGCCGTTGTAGGCGGCACCTGGTTGTACGGCGGTCGTCGAGTACATGGTGCGCTTGAACTTCGGCGTACGGAGCTGGATCATCCGGGTCGACGGGACGACGCTCAGCAGCTTGTCGGTGACGGCCTTGCGGTTGGCCCAGTCGGTCGACGTGACTGTGCCGGCGTTGCCGAAGTTCTGCGTGTAGTACCACTCACCCCAGGCCCCGATGAGACCTGCTTGGACAACCGCGATGACGTCCTTGCCGGAGCTGAGGTACGGCGCCAGTTGGTCGAGGTGGGCGAGGATCCTGTCCTTCGTCGTGTCGTCGCCGGCGGTCGAGGTCGTGTATGCGAAGCGGAGGACCATCTTCAGACCGGCTGCCCGGACGGTGTCGATCTGCTGCTGGAGCTGATCGAGAGCCGCTTGTGCGATCGGCCCGTTCTTGTACTCCGACAAGTAGAAGACGCACATCACCAGCGAGATGCCCTGACTGGTGCGGTAGCTCTGCAGAGTGCTCTGGGAGAAGTCGGCTTTGTCGCAGTCACCGGTGTGGTGGTAGAACCCGCGCTCCGGATTGGCGAAGTTGTCGGTCGACGGTGTGTAGGTCACTCCGCCGCTGGTGCCGCCGGAGTACACGTGGGTGTACTTCGTTGACGTCTCGAGTGGTGCTTCCACCTGGAAGATCAGATCGGCGTCGTTCGGGGTGGCGGTCTCGCCGAGGTCCGAGCGGTTGACGGTCCACTGTGCGACTCCGCCTGAGCTGGAGAACGTGACTGTGCGGATGAGCGTCCAGCTCCAGCCGGTGCCCGTGTGCTGGTACAGGCTGCCGTTCTCGAGCAGGTAGTCGGCGCCGGTGCCTGCCTGCGCGAACCCGGTCGACGCGCTGCGGTCGGTGTCGACGTACGCGCGGAGGAACTGCGGGGTGCCGGTGTAGGAGAAGCGGTAGGTGACGGTCGTGGCGGTGTTGGTCGCGGAGGTGCCGCTGATCGTCGCCTGGGCGGGGGAGACCAGCAGGGCGCAGAGCAGTGCACCGGTGAGGAGTGCGTTGAGCAGGCGGAACGGACGCATCATGATGCTTCCTCTCGCTGGGCGGGGCGATGGGAATAATCATGGAGTCCAGGAAAATTATGTCAAGGTCTCAGGCCGGTCCTGATCGTCGCCTCGACCTCATCGAGCGCGAGTCGTACGGCGCCGAGCGCGACCCCTTCGTCGGCAAACGCCGAGACGCGGATCTCCGGTGTCCGCAAACACCAACGATCCAGCTCCCGCCGCAGCGGCTCCACCATCACGTCGGCCGACCGCGAGAACCCGCCCCCGATCACCACCAGCTGCGGGTCCAACGTCAGCACGAGCGCCGAGGCCCCGACCGCAAGATCCTGCACATAGTCACGGATGGCCTGGACGGCACTCTGATCACCCGCCCGGGCGGCGATGAACACGCTCTCGAACTCAACCGGAGCGGAGGGAGAGGCTGCGGTCCCCTCGAGCCAACTGGTGAGGTGTTCCGGGGCGCGTAGCCAGCCGGCGGCCGGCAGGGCGCCTATTTCGCCTGACCAGTTGGCGAAGCCTCGGTGGAGTTTGCCGTCGATGATCAGGCCGGCGCCGGTGCGGAGGCCGGCCAGCAGGAACACAACGTCTTTTGCATAGCGGGCGACTCCGTGCCAGGTCTCCGCAAGCGCCGCCAGCTTGCAGTCGTTCTCCACTCGGACGGGCCCGGGTACAAGGCGGCGTACGTGGGCGGCCAGGTCGACCCCGCTCCACTCCGGGAGGGAGTCGGACAGCATCACCTTGCCGGAGCCGTCGACGAGGCCGGTGGTCGCGACGCCTGTGGACCAGATCTGACCGGCCTCGACGCCCGCGCCGGCCAGCGCCTTCGCGACGCAGCGATCCATCGCCGCGAGTCGCTCGCGTCGGCCCGCCTCGGGATCGACGGTGATGCGCGTCTGGTTCAGCACCTTGCCGTCGAGGTCGGTGACGAGCGCGAGCGCCTTGTGTCCGCCGATGTCCACCCCGAGCAACCGCCCGGCTCCGGCGTTGAACCGGTACCGCCGCGCCGGCCGGCCGACCGACCCCGACGCCGGCGCGACCTCGGCCAGCCAGCCGCGTCCGAGCAGGTCGCGTGCAACATCTTCGGTCGAAGCGCGCGACAGTCCCGTCCGTTTGGACAATTCGGTGAGTGTGAGGGGCTGATCGCCCCGCAACTCCCGCAGTACGGCGGACGCGTTGAGCTGGCGCAACCGCGAGAGATCCCCGCCGACCGGCTCCTCGCTCATCGTCGCTCCTCACGTTATCCAGGACTCCTGGATAACTATAAGCACTCCGACTGCGCGCGGATCTCACCGTGTGAAAGGGCGCGCCGCACCCCTGTCCAGACCTCCTGACAACGTTGTACCGTGATCTGCCGACGGTCGATCCGAAACGTTTCCGCATCAGGAGGACCAGGTGTCCAACCCACTGAAGATCGCGACCCTCAGCTTCTGGCACGTGCACGCCGGCGACTATTCGAGGCAGGCCAAGGCGCACCCGGGGACGGAATTGGTGGCCGTCTGGGACGACGACCCGGACCGCGGCAAGTCCGCCGCCGAACAGTTCGGGGTCGAGTTCACCGACGACCTCGACGCACTGCTTGCGCGCGAGGACCTCGACGGCGTGGTGATCACAACGCCGACCGACGTCCACCGCGACGTGATGGTGAAGGCGGCCCAGGCCGGCAAGCACATCTTCACCGAGAAGGTGCTCGCGCCGACGGTCGCCGAGGCCGAGGAGATCGTGGCCGCGACCGACGAGGCCGGTGTGAAGCTGGTTGTCTCGCTCCCGCGGCTCTATCACGGCTACACGCAGGCGATCAGCGAGGTCATCGACGACGGCACGCTGGGCACGATCACCTACGGCCGGGTCCGGCTGTCGCACGACGGCGCCATCCCGCGCGACGGCGTCGAGGGCTGGTTGCCGCAGCGGTTCTTCGAGCCGTCGACCGCCATCGGCGGGGCGCTCACCGACCTCGGCTGCCACCCGGTGTACCTGACCCAGTCGTTCCTCGGCGCGCAGCCCGACACGGTCAGTGCGACGTACCGTTCTATCGCCGAGCGCGGCCTGGAAGACAACGCTGTCGTGGTCGTCGGGTACCCGGACCAGAAGATCGGCGTGATCGAGGCCGGGTTCGCGAGCAACAACCCGTTCACGATCGAGCTGTTCGGCACCGATGGAACGCTCACCTACACGGACGCGGGCAATGTGCTGCTGGTGAACGGCGAGCAGGTGGACGTGCCTGAGCACTCGACCGATGCGTTCGCGCAATGGGTCGACCACATCAGCAACGGGACCCGCGCGGACGACAACATCGCGCGCGCAGTCGAGCTGACGCGTTTGGTGGTAGCTGCGAACGAGGCCGCCAAGACCGGTAACGCCATCGCCTACAACTGAGGAGACTTCCGATGATCAAGGTTGGGCTCATTGGGGCCGGCGGGATCGCGTCGGCGCACATCAAGGGCTACCGGCAGCACGCCGACAAGATCGGCGTGACGGCGGTTGCGGACGCGGTCGAGGAGACGGCGACCAAGCGCGGCGAGGAGCTCGGCGCGACGCCGTACGCCGGAGACCAGGCGTATCGGGAGATGCTCGCCAACGAGGACCTGGACGCGGTCGACATCTGCCTGCCGCATCACCTGCACCGCGACGCGATCGTCGCGGCCGCCGAGGCGGGCAAGCACATCCTGTGCGAGAAGCCGCTGTGTCTGTCGGCCGAGGAAGCAGCCGATGTGCGCAAGGCGGTTGTCAAAAGCGGTGTGACGCTGATGTGTGCGCACAACCAGTTGTTCATGCCGGCTGTCGCCAAGGCGCGCGAGCTGCTGCAGGCGGGCACGATCGGCACCGTTTACGAGGTGCGGACCACCGACAGCTTCTACAACGACTTCGACCCGAGTTCGATGGGCTGGCGGGCGAGCAGCAAGACGAGTGGCGGCGGCGAGCTCATTGACACCGGGTACCACCCCACCTATCTGATGCTGCACCTCGCCGGCGGGCTGCCGGTCGAGGCGACCGCGATGCTGTCCACGCACCGGTTGAAGTTCATGGAGGGCGAGGACTCCGCGCAGGTCCTGATCAAGTTCGACAACGGAGTCGTCGGTCAGCTCGTGACCAGCTGGGCCTACCAGCCGGCCGCCTCCACCGAACGCTTCTCCGCCGTCGGCGAGCTCGGCTCACTGACCAGTGACGGTACGACGCTGTCCTACCGCCTGCGGTCCGGCGAGACCGAGACCTTCGACTTCGAGCCGGTGGACACGTTCGTCGCCGAGATCGGCCACTTCGCCGATTCCCTGCTCGGCAAGACCCGTCCGCTGCACACCGAGGAGGAAGGGATCGCCGTCCTCGGCATCCTGCTCGCGGCGTACGAAGGCTCACGGTCGAAGACGATCGCGCCGGTCCTGAAGGTCTGATCGTTGCGTCCGAAGAAGTGTGGTCTATAGCCCACGCTTCTTCGGACGTCAGGCCTGGTGGAAGTAGAAGGGCTTCGACAGGTCGTCGAGGAGGGCGGGGTGGGTCGGGTGCCAGTCGAGCAACTCGGTTGTCCGGGTCGCGGTGGTCGGGTTGTCGAGGGTGGCGAAGTGGGCCAGGAAGCCGAGGTACTCCGGCGCCTGCTCGAGGGTGATTGAGCGAGCGGGGAGGTTCACCCCCTGGCCGATTGCCTCGGAGATTCGGCGTACCGTGATGCCTTCGTCCTGGACGGCGTGCAGGCGGCTGCCCGCAGGGGCCGACTCGAGGGCAAGCCGGTACAGCCAGGCGGCGTCGAGCGTGTGTACGGACGGCCAGCGGTTGGCGCCGTCGCCGACGTACGCCGCGAAGCCGTTCTTGCGGGCGAAGGTGATCATCGACGGCGCGAAGCCGCTGGTGTCGAGTTCGCTGTGGGTGATCGGTGGCAGCCGGACGACCGACGTGCGGATGCCCTTGGCGGCCGCGTCGACGAGGAAGTTCTCCGCGTCGATGCGGTATCCGCTGGGCATCGTGTCGTCCTCGGTGCCCGGGCGGTCGAGGCCGGCGTAGCTGAGCAGGCCGGTGCCCGACGTACCGACGAGCGGCTTGTCCGTTCCCGCCAGGACCTCGGCCATCGCGCGGATGGCGGCGAGGTCGGTCTCGGCTGCGCCGGCGCGGTCGCCGGTCATCATCCAGTCATGCCGGAACGCGAGGTGTACGACGCCGTCGGAGGCGTCGGCCGCCGCTCGTAGAGCGTCGAGGTCGTCCAGGTCGCCGCGCACCACGTCGGCGCCCCATTCGGTGAGCTTGGCCGCGGAGGCGTCGGAGCGGGCCAGGCCTGTGACCGAGTGGCCGTGTTGCAGGAGTTCCGGGACGAGGCCCGAACCGACGTGGCCGGAGGCTCCGGTGATGAACACGCGCATGGAAGTTCCCTTCGAGTGATGTCATTGACTGACATCACAATGCTACACATGCTGATGTCAGTCAATGACATCAGCTAGGATCGACCCATGGGACGGTGGGAACCGGACGCGGCCGGGCGACTGCGTGAGGCGGCGATGGCGCTGTACGCCGAGCACGGGTACGACGGCACGACCGTCGCCGAGATCGCCGACCGGGCCGGTGTCACCGCGCGCACGTTCTTCCGGCACTTCGCGGACAAGCGCGAGGTGCTGTTCGCCGGATCCGAGCTGCTCGAGCAGCTGATGGTGAAGGCGCTGGCCGATGCTCCGGCGGACGCGACGCCGATGGAGGCGGTCGCGGCCGCCGTGCTGGCGTCGGCCGAGTTCTTCGACGACATCCGCCGGGAGTACTCACGCCGCCGTCAGGGCGTCATCAACGCGACCCCCGAGCTGCGCGAGCGCGAGCTGATCAAGATGGCCGCGCTGACGTCGGCGCTCACCAAGGGCTTGCTCGAGCGCGGGGTCGCTCCCGACGTCGCGCCGCTCGCGGCCGAGACCGGGGTCGCGGTCTTCCGGGTGTCGTTCGAGCGATGGATCTCCGACCCGGACGGCGAGCCGATCGTCGACATCATCCGTTCGACGCTGAAGACCCTGAAGGCTCTGTCCGGCCTGACTGCTTGACGCTCTCGTCCCAGGACGCGACGGCTACCAGCGCGACACAGGTGGCCGCGATGAGGACAAGGTCGGCCACCGAGCCGAGCTGAGGGGTCGCGAGCGGCAGGAGCAAGAGGATCACCACGCCGGCGAACGACGTACCGAGGTGGATGCGGGACGGCTCCGAGATGATCCGGTGCACACCCCACAGGAGCGCTACGAAGCAGGCGGCCGGCACGGCGACCGAGTAACTGGCGGCGGTCGGGGAGATGTGCAGGTCGTGGCTGGTCTGCTCGACCACAACCTCCAGGCCAGCACCGAGCGCGGCGAGCGACGCGAAGATGCCGTAGTGGCCGTAGCCCCAGCGGTACGAGCGATCCCGGCGTTCCTCGAGCCGCGGACCAGCCGGGTGCAGGAAGTACAGCCACCACAACGCGAACAGGATCACCAGACCGCACGCGGCGACCGCGATCAGCTCGGCGCTCACCTCGGTCTCCTCGACGGCACGCCGTACTGCGTTGGAGGAGGCGAGGACCGCTTCGCCGAGCAGGATGATCGTGAACAGCCCGTACCGCTCGGCGATGTGGTGTGGGTGCCAATGCGTCGCGCGCGGCCGCTCCGCCCACAGCGGCACCGACAGCTCGAGGATCGCGAGGACGATGAACGCGATGAGCAGCACGGCGTCGGACGCGCCGGTGTCGGCCAGATACAGCCGCCCGAACCAGCCCAGCTGCAACGCCCCGATGCCGATCGCGTAGCGGAACGCAGTACGGCGTGAGTCCGGGTCCTCGATGCCTGCGCGCAGCCAGAGCGAGATCAGGCCGAGCCGCATCACGAGGTAGCCGGTCGTGACCATCAGATAGTCGCCGTGGTCCGCGGCCGCCGGGACGCCGGCCGCGAGCAGCAGCACGCCGGCCATCTGCACCATGGTCAGGATCCGGTACGTGACGTCGTCGGTGTCGTACGACGAGGCGAACCAGGTGAAGTTCATCCAGGCCCACCAGATCGCGAAGAACACCTGCAGGAACGGCAGCAGGCCGTCGCCGCCGTGGCCGTCGACGATCGTGTGCGCGAACTGCTCCGTCACCGCGGCGATCGCGATCACGAAGGTCAGGTCGAACAGCAGCTCCAGCTGGCTGGAAACCCGGTTCGGCTCGTCGATCGGCCGTGCGGTCATCCGCACGCGGATCCGGACCGTGGCGTTCGGCACGGTGTGTCCCTTCGTCAGACGTCGTCATCAGTGAGACAGGACACAAGCCTCAGGTGTGACTGTCACAAGCCCGAGGGGTGCCCTGTCTTACCTGATGACAGCGCAAAGACACCAAAGACAATCGAAGGGGATCTGCGATGAAGATCGTCATCATCGGCGGCACCGGTCTGATCGGCACGAAGCTGGTGGCGAAGCTCACCGAGCACGGCCACGAGGCGGTGCCGGCCGCGCCGAGCACCGGTGTCAACACGATCACCGGAGAGGGTCTGGCCGACGTGCTGAAGGGCGCCGACGTGGTGATCGACGTGGCCAACTCGCCGTCGTTCGAGGCCGGGCCGGTGATGGAGTTCTTCAAGACCTCGACGAGCAACGTGCTGCAGGCCGAGGACGCGGCCGGCGTCCGGCACCACGTCGGGATCTCGATCGTCGGCACCGAGCGGATGCCTGAGAACGCCTACTTCGCGGCGAAGATCGCCCAGGAGGAGCTGATCAAGGCCTCCGGTCTGCCGTATTCGCTGGTGCACGCGACGCAGTTCTTCGAGTTCGTCGGCCCGACCGCGGACTCGGGCACCGGCGACGACGGCAAGGTGCACATCGCACCGGTCGCGTGGGCGCCGATCGCCGGTGACGACGTGGCGAAGAACCTCGCGAAGGTCGCGGTGGGCGAGCCGCTGAACGCGCGGATCGACATCGCCGGCCCGGACGAGTATCGGATGGACGAGTTCTTCCGCAAGGCGCTGGCGCAGCGCGGCGACGCCCGCGAGGTCGTCTCCGACCCGCACGCGCTGTACTTCGGCGCCGAGCTGAAGGAGCGCAGTCTGGTCCCGGTCGGCCCCGCCACTCTGGGCGAGCTGCACTACGACGAGTGGTACGCCGCGCAGGCCGGTCGATGACGATGGGCCTCAACGACGCGGATGAGCAGTACCTGCAGGCGCTCGAGGTCGAGGTCGACGCCGACATCGAGCTGAACGCTGCGAACACCCCGGCCGAGGACGACCTGGGATCACCCGCGGATTGGCTGCTCGACCCGGTCGAGGCGCAGGAGGAGGCCGTCGAGCTGCACAGCCTGCACGACGCCATCGCAGTGCTCGAGGGCGACGACGAACCCGACGCCGGCCCGGCAATATCCTCGAGCTGACGAAAGAGGGGTACGGATGGCGGATCAGCCGACCGAGCTCGACGACGCGGTCGCGGTCTTCAACGAGGTGCGACCGCGCCTGATGGGGATCGCGTACCGGATGCTGGGCAGCCACACCGAGGCCGAGGACCTGGTCCAGGAGGTGTGGCTGCGCTGGCAGGCCGCGGACCGCAGTACGGTCCAGAGCCCGGTGGCGTACCTGTCGACGGCGGTGACCAGGCTCGCGATCAACGCGAGCCAGTCCGCGCGCGCCCGGCGGGAGACCTACATCGGGCCGTGGCTGCCGGAGCCGGTCGACACGAGCGCTGATCCGTACCTCGGTGCCGAGCGCGGGGAGGCCTTGAGTTTCGCGGTCCTCCTCGTGCTCGAGCGGCTGTCACCCACCGAGCGGGCGGCGTACATCCTGCGCGAGGCGTTCGACTATCCGTACGACGAGCTGGCGACGATGCTGCAGTCGACCGAGCCCGCGGTCCGGCAGCTGGTCAGCCGGGCGCGGAAGCGGATCCGCGCAGAACGGCGGACCGAGGTCAGCGGGAGCCAGCAGAAGAAGTTGCTCTCGGCCTTCGTCGAGGCGGCGCGGTCGGGCGATCTCGCCGAGCTGGAGCAGTTGCTGGCCAAAGACGCGATCAGCTACTCCGACGGCGGCGGGGCGGCGCGCGCGTCGAGGTTCCCGGTCGTCGGGCGCGAGCGGGTGGCGAAGTACCACCGGGCCTTCCACTCGCGGTTCTGGGTCGGCGTCACGGTGGAGTTCGGCCGGGCGAACGGCCGTGCGGTCGCGATGCTCGAGCGCGACGGCGTGGTGTTCGCGGTGTGCACGGTGATCGCGTCGGACGACGGCATCGACGAGGTGCTGTGGATGATGAACCCGGCGAAGATCACCGCCGTCGCTTGAGCTGGAGGAGATGTGTTCAAGCGAGGTGATCATGCCGTCGTACACAGATTCGCGACAGCCTGCCGGGCCGGTAGTGCGGGTGCGATCCGGAGCCTGCTGGCGCCTGAGGTGATCGCGGTCAGCGACGGCGGCGGGCAGGTGTTCGCAGCGCCAGGCCCGGTCCGGGGGATCGCGCAGGTCGCGGAGTGCGTGTGCACGGTGCTCGGCGTACATCCGGAGATGGCTCTGACCGTCGAGGCGGTCAACGGCCAGCCGGGCGTCGTACTGCGTGGCGCCGGCCGCGTCGTCGCCGTCGTCAGCCTGAAGGTGACCGGCGCGAAGGTCGCCGCGGTCTGGATCGTGCTGAACCCGGACAAGCTCCGGCACTGGGTGTGACGCTCTCCGGGGAATGAACGCCCCCTGGTCTGGTGTTGACATGTCAACCTAGACTTATCGGGTGAGCGGACAGGAGAGTGCAGACATGGCCGAGTTGGCCACGCTGGATTTCGGGTTGGACAGCTTCGGGGACATCCCCGTGGATGACAGCGGCGCGCCGATCACGGACGCGGCGGCGATCCGGCAGGTCGTCGAGGAGGCGGTCCTGGCCGACCAGATCGGCGTGAACGCGATCGCCCTCGGTGAGCACCACCGGCCGGAGTACTCGATCTCCTCGCCGGAGACGGTGCTGGCCGGTATCGCGACCAAGACGTCGAACCTCAAGCTCGGCTCCGGTGTCACCGTGCTGAGCTCGGACGACCCGGTGCGGGTTTTCCAGCGGTTCTCCACCGTCGACGCGCTGTCGAACGGGCGGGCCGAGGTCATCCTCGGGCGTGGGTCGTTCACGGAGTCGTTCCCGCTGTTCGGGTACGACCTCGCCGACTACGACAAGCTCTTCGAGGAGAAGCTGCAGTTGTTCGTCCAGCTGCTCGACGAGAAGCCGGTCACCTGGGAGGGCACGGTTCGCGCCGCGCTCGACAACGCCGACGTCTATCCGAAGACCGAGTCCGGACGGCTGCACACCTGGGTCGGGGTCGGCGGTTCGCCGCAGTCCGTCGTCCGTACGGCGTACTACGGGCTGCCGTTGATGCTCGCGATCATCGGTGGGGCGCCGGACCGGTTCGCGCCGTACCTGGATCTCTACAAGCGGGCCGCGGAGCAGTTCGGGACCGTCGCGCATCCGGTCGGGATGCACTCGCCGGGGTTCGTCGCGGAGACGGACGAGCAGGCGAAGGAGATCTTCTACGCGCCGTACAAGGTGATGCGGGACCGGATCGGCGCGCTGCGCGGCTGGCCGCCGTTGAAGCGCGAGGAGTTCGAGTCCGAAGTACTGCACGGATCGATGTACGTCGGGTCGCCGGAGACCGTCGCTCGCCGGATCGCCGATGCGGTCGGGACGCTCGGGGTTTCGCGGTTCGACCTGATCTACTCGGGAGGTCCGTTGCCGGTGAGCGCTCGGCTCAAGGCAGTTGAGCTGTACGGCACGAAGGTCATCCCGCTGGTGCGCGACATGCTCGCGGAGTCCAAGTGACGACGATCGGCATCCTAGGGGCCGGCAAGGTCGGGACCGTCCTTGCCCGGCTCGCGATCGCCGCCGGGTATCGCGTGCTGATCGCCGGCTCGGGTGAGGTTTCCAAGATCGCGCTGATCGTCGAGGTCGTCACGCCGGGCGCCGTGGCCACGACTGCTGCCGAGGCGGCGGCGGAGGCCGATGTGGTGATCCTGGCGCTGCCGCTCGGGAAGTACCAGACGATCCCGGTCGACGCACTGCGCGGAAAGCTCGTCATCGACGCCATGAACTACTGGTGGGAGGTCGACGGCATCCGCGACGACCTGACCGATCCGCGGACGTCGTCCTCGGAGCTGGTCCAGGACTTCCTGCCCGAGTCGCGCGTGGTCAAGGCCTTCAACCACATGGGCTACCACGACCTCGACGAAGGTCCTCGTCCCGCAGGATCTCCAGACCGCAAGGCGATCGCCGTGGCCGGCGAGCCCGCCGACGCGGCCGAGGTCGCCGCGATTGTCGACGCGTTCGGTTTCGATCCGGTCCTCACCGACTCGCTTGCCGAGGGCAAGCGCCTCGAGCCTGGCACTGAACCCTTCGGCGCGAACGTCGCCGCGGCCGAACTGCGCGAGATGCTCGCCCGGTTCCCCGAAACCGTCAAAGGTCAAGAGGCAGCCCAAGCCCGAGCCAACGCCGCATAGCCTGAGGGGCGGGACCAGGAGGTCCCGCCCCTCACTCATGTCCGGGCTAGCCGATGGAGATTCGGTCCAGGTCGGGGGCGGAGTCGGTGGTGTTGTAGATGCGGATCGTGTTTGCGCCCGCGGCTAGGTGGATGGGGAGCTGGGTTGTGCGGACAGTGGTGTTGCCTACGTCGGTGACGGAGACCTCGGTGGGGGAGCCGTTGTTGACGGAGACGAAGTACGACTTAGTTCCGTTGACTGTGTAGTCGAGGTAGAGGGTGTAGTCGCCTTCGGTGGGGGCCGTTACGTCGGGGAAGACGACGTGGGCGTCGTCGGAGCCGCCGAGATTGCGGACCTTCTGGGCTCCTGAGCAGGGGCCGCAGCTGGTGATGCCGGCCGAGCCGATCTGGTTGAGGGAGCTTTCGGCTTCGCGCATGAAGATGCGGTCAGCCGGGCGGATCTGGATCGGGACGGTCTTCGAGATCTTGTGGGGCAGACCAACGGTATCGAAGGTGACGTCGATCGGGACCTGCGCTGCCGTGGAGCCCGTGAGGGTCCAGGTGCCGGAGATGACTTGACCGAGGCGGAGGCGGGATGCCGTGACCGGTGCGCCGGTGACGGTCCAGCCGGCCGGGGCGGTGGGTGCCAGCGTCACGTTGTCGACCGCGTCCTCGTCCAAGCGGAGGTTTGCGGAGACGGTTACCGACTGCTGGCCTGGTCCGACCCAGACGATGCCGGAGGGTTGGACTGTCATGGTCGTCTTCGGCACGTATGACGCGGGTGGGAGCGGGCCGACCGTGATGCGGTCAACGGGCGAATCACTCTTGATTTGAACGACGTTGGCGCCGGCCTGGAGTTGCACAGGAAGAGCAATGGTCGTCGGTACGTCGGCGTTTCCCGGGTCGAGCGTGACTTGCACGGGAGCACCGCCGTTGGTGCGCACGCTCAGGGTCCGGTCGTGGGTTGGTAGGGCAGTGAGCTCTAGTTTGTAGGATCCGGCGGATGACGCTTGGACGTTCCGGTAGGTGACCCCGCCGACCACTGCGGCGGATCCCGAGCAGGCCGCGCACTTCAGTACGTGCGTGCCGCGCTCCGACTCGGCCTCCAACGGGACCGGATTGTGGAGCGCCTGCGGGTACGTGTAGCCGACGCGGATCTCGTCGATCTTCAGCTTCCCGAAGTACGTCGGGGACTGCGCTCCCGCCCACGTGTTGAGCACGTCGATCTTGATGTAACGCGCGAGCTGGTTGCCGATGTCAATGAACTGGACGCCACGCCGGCTGGGCATGGTGGCGGCGCTGACCTGTTTCCAGTGCCGGCCGTCGATGCTGACCGAGACCTTGTAATCCTTGATCCGGGCCGAGTCCTCGGGGCGACCGAAGGACTCTCGGGCGTGCGTCGGGGACCACTCGGTCTGGTTGACGGCCAGGTAGGTCGCAGGCCGCGGGTGCTTCAGATCGAGGGTCATCGAGACCGGGAACTTGCCGTCGGCATCCCAGTACGACGGGTAGCTGCCGTCCACCAACGCAGAGGCGGGATGCCCTGCGGCCGAGGACGAAGCAGTTGCCTCGAGCATGCTGTTCGGATAAACACCGGTCTGGCCCGCGGTGGTCACCTTGAAGACGGTGTCGTACGTGTCCCACGACGTGACACCGAGGATGCTCAGATACCCGCCGGACTGGTTGAACCGGAACTGCTTCCCGGTGCGCTCATCGGTGACTGACGTGACTCGATAGCCGTTGTCACGCAGCCTGATCAGATCCTGTGACACCGGCTTCGTCAGCACGTGGACGTACTGTGTGTTACCGGCGAGCGTGATCACGCCGTGGGACCCGTCGTTCCAGAAGCCGGGCTGCATCCCGCCGTACATGTAGCCGCCGCCCTGGGTCTTCTCGAGCGAGGACGCGATCGGCGGCAGCCAGTCCGCCATGAAGTTGTTGAAGGCGACCTGTTGCGGCGGGAACTTCCCGTTGACCATCGCGGTCTCGGCCATCAGCGACTTGATCGACGAGCCGGCGTTCGCGACGTACCGGCCGACGCTCAGCCCGTAGTCGACCTTGCTGTCACTACCGTCGTACCACCACTGGCCGCTGGTCGGCAGCTTGTAGTCGGCCTCGGTCAGCCGTGGCATCGGCGTGAACGTCGCCTGCGGATAGTCGTACGCCGGGGTCATGCCGGTCTTCTGCTCGTTGCTGACCGTGTCCATGATCGGCGTGTCCTCGTTGTTGTTGCTGAGCAACCACGAGGGTCGTTGCTGCCGGATCTGTTCGTACAGTCCGTGCTGTTCCCAGTATTCGTTGTCGTTGTCGATCCAGAACCCGGACAGGTCGGGGTAGTCGTCCATGACCTCGTGGAACAGGTCGTAGCTGTACATCCCGAACCCTTGCCGCGTGGTCAGGTCGACCTGCTGACCCTTGTACGCCGAGTACGCGGCCGAGTCGAGCGTCTCGACACCGGGCACCTCGTTGTGCCACTGCGGGTCGTCGGTCATGTAGAGCAGCACGTGCACGCCCTTGGCCTTGCCCGCGGCAACCAGTTCACCGAGGAAGTCCCGTTGCGTGGAGCAACTACCGGGGATCTTCGACGGCCACGGCCGGGCATACCCGAGCCGGCTGTGGAAGGTCGCGAGCACGATGTACGACGCGTGCAGCTTGAGCGCCTCGTCCACCCAGTAGTCCGCGCTCCAGCCACCGGCGGTGACGTCGCGCTCCCACGCGGCGCAGTCGGTGTGGCGGGGCGCGGTGAACATGCCCCAGTGCAGGAACAGGCCGGCGGTGGAGTCGCGCAGCCACTGCTGGCGCGGGTTCTCCACTTCGGCCCGGGCGGTGGGCGTCACGGACAGAAGGGTGGCGAGGAGGGCGAGGACGAGCAGGATGATGCGAGGGAGTCGCAGGGCCATCGGTGATCTCTCACTTCCAGCTGGGCGGAAGAATTGCTGAAGGATTAGGGAAACCAGATTGCCTATTCAGAGATCCGATCTTTCATCGCCCGACCCGGCCCGGTCAAGACCCCGGCACCGCCAACAGCTCCGCGACCACGGTGTCGAGCGCCATCCGGGCCGCGCCGAGAGCGACCGAGTCGGCGCCCATCGCCGAGCTGATCACCTCGATCGGGACCAGCGTGAGCTTGGCCAGCTCGCGCCGGAACGGCTCGGCGATGATCGCCCCGCCGCGGGACATACCGCCGCCGAGGACGATCACCTCGGGGTCGACCGCCAGCGCGAGCACCGCCGCGCCGCGGGCCAGCACCTCGGCGAACTCGATCAGTACCTCGAGGCTCTCCGGGTCCTGCCGCGCCGCAGACGCGATCACCAGCTCGCCCTCGCGCCCCGCGCCGGGTGGCCCCGCGTGGGGCCGGCCGGCCGCGCCGCCTTGGCTCGCGGCGTCGGCCGCTGCCAGCTCGGCGCCTCGGGCGTGCAGTCGCTCCATCGCCGGGGCCCAGCCCAGCGCTGGGAAGACGCCGATCTCGCCCGCCGCGCCGTGCCGGCCTTGGTGGACCTGGCCGTCGATCAGGACGCCGGCACCCGCTCGGTGGCCGGCGAACATGTAGACGATGTCGCGGTGCTCCCGCGCCGCACCCTTCCAGTGCTCGGCAAGCGCGGCGAGCTTCACGTCATTCGCCACCGCGACCGGCTTGCCCAGTCCCGCCGACAGGTCGCCGGCCACGTCGATCTCGGTGAACCCGGGCAGCGAGTACGGCGCGAGTGCCGACCCGACCGGGCCCTCGCGAACGTCGTGCACGCCCTCGGCGGCGCGCAGCGCACCGGTCACCCCGCACGCGATCCCACTGATGTCGGCGGCGTCGACCTTCGCTCGCGCCCAGCTGCTCCGGACGACCTCGATCCCGGCCCGGATCCGTCCGCGTGCATCGAGGTCCGGATCGAGCTCGACCCGCTCGGTCGCGAGGAGGTTGCCGCGAAGGTCGGTGATCACGGCGAGCGCCTTGTGCGCGCCGATGTCCAGGCCGGCGACGTACCCCGACTCGGCGCGGAACCGGAAGTGCCGGGCCGGCCGACCGGCCGCGCGGGTGGAAGACGGCGTCCGCGGGGCGGAGGTCTCCTCGACACGGCCCTCGGTGAGCAGCTCGGAGAGCAGGTCCTCGGCGGTCGGTCTGGAGACGCCGACGACCGCGCGCAGCTCGCGCAACGTCAGCGACTCGGCCGCGAGGAAAGCGCCGAGCGCCGCGGACAGGTTGAGCCTGCGCAGCAGCGACGAATCGCCGGTGCGCCCGTCGTGGGCTCGATCTTGACTCATCGGATGAATCGTCCTTATGCTCGCGCCGATATTGCTAACTAGATTGCATATTATGCGCCGTCGAGAGGAACACTGATGAGATCGCGGTTGACGGTCACCCTGGCGGCCCTTCTGACGGTAGCGCTTGCCGGCTGTACGCAAGGCGGCAAACCCGCCGACAGCGCGAAGAGCGGAGGCGGCACCGTCGAGCTGACGATGCTCACGTTCGAGACGCCGAACCTGCCGGCCTCGCTGTGGGACTCGGCGATCGCCCGGGTCGAACAGAAGGTCCCGGGCGTGAAGATCAAGAAGCTGGTCACGCCGAACGTCGACCGCACGACGTACGCCAAGCAGTTGGCGAGTTCGGGACAGCTGCCGGACATCATGATCGCGGTGAACCCGCAGGGCTTCGCCGAGGGCGGTCAGTTGGCCGAGTTCACCCAGGACGATCTGAAGGACTTCGCCGACCCGACCTCGGGCGCGATCAAAGGCAAGATCTACCAGCTGCCGACGAACGCTCAGCCGCAGTCGCTGCTCTACTACAACAAGGACGACTTCGCGAAGGCGAAGATCACCGCCCCGCCGAAGACCTGGGCCGAGTTCCTCGCCGACTGCGGGAAGCTGAAGGCTGCCGGCATCACGCCGATTGCGGTCGGTGGTGGCGGCCAGGACACGTTCGCCAGCATGTACACCTGGGTCGGCACGGTCGGCACCGACGTCTACCTGAGCGACCCGGACTTCTCCAAGCAGATCACCGACGGCTCGAAGACGTTCGACGACCCGGCGTTCGTGAAGGCCACCGACAAGGTCGCGCAGCTGGCCAAGCTCGGGTACCTCGACAAGCAGGGCACGAGCCGCTCGTACGCCGATCACGAGAAGGCGTTCCGCGCCGGGTCCGCGGCGATGTACCCGATGGGCTCGTGGTTCGCGACGTCGGCCGACAACGACAAGCCGAAGTTCGGGGTCGGCGTGTTCGCGTGGCCGTCCGACGACGGGAAGGCCGTCGTACCGAATCTGACCGGTGGCGGGCTGAGCGTGAGCGCCAAGGCCGAGAACGTCGACCTGGCGAAGAAGTTCGCGCTGGAGTGGACGAAGGACAAGGAGACGTCCGACGCGTTCACCAAGGCGGACGGGACGTTCAACACGATCAAGGGCTACCAGCCGCCGGCCGACATGGGGCCGCTGTTCAAGGAGACGCTCGCGATCTACAACCAGGCTGTGAAGGACCAGACGGTGACGCCCGCGCTGTCGATCGAGCAGGGCGACAACGGGCTGCCCGCGGACATGACGGTGCCGGTGCAGCAGATCGCGGTCGAGGTGCTGAACGGGAAGTCCGACGCCAAGGCAGCGGTGACGAAACTGAACAAGGAATATGCGTCGCTCAAGTAGCCGGTCGGTCCGTGAGTTCGCCGGCTTCGCCCTGCCCGGGCTGTTCCTGTACGGATTGCTGGTGCTGGTTCCGATCGGCTGGACCGTGGTGCTGGGGTTCACCGATCGGAACCGGTTCGCCGCCGCCACGCACTGGGTCGGGTTCGACCAGTTCCAGCGGTTGTTCGCCGATGACCAGTTCTGGCTGGTGCTGAAGAACACGTTCGTGGTGACGGCAATCGTTGTCGTCGTACCGAATGCCCTCGGGCTCGCGATCGCACTGCTGCTGAACAGCAACACGCTGCTGTACCGGTTGCTGCGCTCGGTGTTCTTCACGCCGGTGATCCTCAGCGGGATCGTGGTCAGCGTCATCTGGCAGAGCATGCTCAGGCCGGGTGGCGTGCTCGACCAGGTCGGTTGGCTGTCGGATCCGAGCATCGCGTTGTACTCGATCTCCGGGATCATCTGCTGGCAGATGCTCGGCTTCTGCGTCGTCGTCTACCTCGCGGGGCTGAACGGCGTACCGCGGGAGCTGTACGAGGCGGCGATCGTCGACGGGGCCGGCTGGTGGCGGCGGTTCGGGTCGATCACCTGGCCGATGATCGCGTCGGCGGTGACGATCAACACGGTGATGCTGCTGATCAGCGGCTTCAAGGTGTACGAGCACATCCTCGTGCTGACCAACGGCGGACCGGGCCGCAACACCACGGCGTCGATCGCGTTCGACGTCATCGAGAAGGGGGTCCGCGGTGACCGGATCGGGTTCGCCGCGGCGGAGGCGACCGTGATGCTCGCGATCATCGTCGCGCTGAGCGGCGTCGTACTGCGGGTGCTCCGTCGTCGGGAGGTGCACCTGTGAAGGCACTGCGACCGATCGGCGCTGTCGCGTTGGCCGCCCTGTTCTTCTTCCCGGTGTACGTCGTCGTGACCGGCATGCTGAAGCCGGTCAAGGACATCCAGTCGTCGCCGCTCGGGCTGCCGATGCCGCCGACCACCGCCAACCTGGGTGCGGTCCTCGGCCGCGAGGACGGGCTGTACTGGTCGGCCTTGCTGAACAGCGTCCAGATCACCGTGCTCTCGGTGGTCGCATTGACGTTGCTTTCGGCAATGTTGGCGCACTACCTGGTCCGGTCGACCGCGCGCTGGACGCGGCCGGCGCTGCTGATGTTGCTGTCCGGGCTGATGATTCCGCCGGCGGTGATCCTGCAGCCGATCACGCAGGTGCTCGGCGCGGTCGGGCTGATGAACTCGGTGGTCGGCGTGGTCTGCGCGAACGTCGCGTACTACCTGCCGTTCGGCGTGTTCGTGTTCGCCGGGTTCATCGGCGGCGTACCGGTCGAGATGGAGGAGGCGGCGAGCATCGACGGTGCGAGCCGGTTCCGGCTGTTCTGGCAGGTGGTCTTCCCGACGCTGCGGCCGGCGGCGGCGAGCGTGATGATCTTCCTCGGGGTCTGGGTCTGGAACGACTTCCTGACCCCGCTGATCGTTCTCGGTCCCGAGTCGGGGACCACCGTGACGGTCGGCGTCTATCGCTCGGTCGGGGAGTACTCGACCAACTTCGGCACGTTGTACGCGTTCTCGTTCCTCGCGTCGCTGCCTGTCCTGTTGTTCTTCGTCGCGCTGCAGAAGCAGTTCGTCGCCGGTCTCACCGCGGGGGCGGTCAAATGAGCATCTCTTTCGCCCATCGGGTCCTGCTGATCAGCACGCCGGGGACGTCGTACTCGGCGTACCTCGGTGATGACGACATCCCGATCCACACGCATTGGGGCGCGCGGATCACGGTGCCCGATGCGGAGTACCTCGCGCGGTCGACGGCAGCGCGGCTGGAAGCCGAGTGGACGAGCTTCCGGTCCGCCGCGAACGGGCACGAGGAGTATCCGCTCGACGGGGGACTGCAGTTCGGACGGGCCGCGTTGTCGCTCGGGGATCGTGGCGTTGCGTGGTCCTTCGTGGGGGCTGTGCACGGCGATCGTCAGGTGGAGCTGCAGTTCGCGGCGGGAGAGGTGCGGATCGGCCTGCATTACCGGGTGTACGACGACAGCGATGTAATCGATCGGTGGGTGACCTTGCGGAACGACTCCGCTTCGACCGTCGACGTACATCGGTTGGACTCGGCGGCGTGGGTGCTGCCCGAGCAGGCGGCGTACCGGATATCGACGTTGACCGGACGATGGGCGGCGGAATCGCGACTGAGTCGGCACACGCTCGGCGAAGGGCGGTTCGTGCTCGAGAGTCGGCGCGGGATCACGAGTCATCACGTGAATCCGTGGTTCGCGATCGATGACCGGGCGGCGACGGAGGAGTACGGCGAGGTTTACAGCGCGGCGCTGCATTGGAGCGGGTCGTGGCGGATGCTCGCGCAGTACGAGATCGACGAGCCGGTGCAGGCGTTGTTCGGTTGGGGCCACGAGGACTTCGGGCCGCGGGCGTTGGAGCCGGGGGAGGAGCTCGAGACGCCGGTGTCGTCCGGGCTGTTCAGTGCGGGCGGCTTCGGTACGACGAGTCGTGCGTGGCACGCGTACGCGTTGAAGCACGTGCTGCCGGGTGCTGGCGACGTACGGCCGGTCTTGTTCAACTCATGGGAGGCGACGGGCTTCGACGTCGACGAGGCCGGGCAGGTCGAGTTGGCGACGCGGGCCGCGGACCTCGGGTGCGAGTTGTTCGTGCTCGACGACGGGTGGTTCGGCGGTCGCGTCGACGATCGGACCGGGCTGGGCGACTGGTGGGTGAACCGGGAGCGGTTCCCGAACGGGTTGCAGCCGTTGATCGCGAAGGTGCAGGCGCTCGGGATGGGGTTCGGGCTGTGGGTCGAGCCGGAGATGGTGAACCCGGACTCCGAGCTCTACCGGGCGCATCCGGACTGGGTCTACCACTTCGAGGGCCGGTCGCCGTCCTTGCGACGTAACCAGCTGGTGCTGAATCTTGCCCGGCCGGATGTCGCCGCCTGGGCGTTCGAGCAGCTGGATTCGTTGCTGTCAGCAAACGATCTGCAGTTCGTGAAATGGGACATGAACCGGCCGTTCGCGGACACCGGTTGGCCGGCCGAGCCGTCGCGGCAGGGGCGGATCTGGTTCGATCATGTGACCGCGGTGTACGAGATCATCGATACGCTGCGGTCGAAGCATCCCGGGGTTGCGGTCGAGGCGTGCTCGGGCGGGGGCGGGCGGGTCGATCTCGGGATGATGGCGCGGACGGATCAGTTCTGGACGTCGGACAACACCGATGCTCTGGATCGGCGGTACATCCAGCACGGGTTCAGTCAGGTCTATCCGGCGCGGACGATGTCGTGCTGGGTGACCGACGTACCGACGTTCATCAACAAGCGGACCGTGCCGTTGCGGTATCGCTTCCACGTCGCGATGGCGGGGGTCCTGGGGATCGGCGGTGATCTGACCGAGTGGTCGGCTGAGGAGCTGTCGTCGGCGCGGGATCTGATCGCGGAGTACAAGTCGGTCCGGCACGTGATCCAGCACGGCGCGCAGTACCGCCTGGGTGAACCGGGGCGCGGGGTGTCGGCTGTTCAGTACGTGACCGACGATCGGCAGGAGTCGGTCGTGATCGTTTATCAGGAGGCTCAGCAGTTCGACAGCCCGGCTCGGCCGGTCAGGTTTCGCGGCCTTGATCCTCAGGCTGTGTACGGCGACCTGTCCGGCGCGGCGTTGATGTCGAGCGGCGTACACCTGTCATTGACCGGCGACTACGCCAGCGAGCTCCTTCACCTGCGGGCGCGCGGCTCGCTCGGCGCCGATGCCGGCGGCGATCACGCTCGCGATGCCGACGGCCTGGAGGAGGCCGGGGGACTGGCTCAGGAAGATCCAGCCGACCAGTAGGGCCAGCGCCGGCTCGAGGCTCATCAGGGTGCCGAACACGCCCGCGTCGAGCCTGCGGAGAGCCAGATACTCGAGGCTGAACGGGATCACCGGGAGGAGCAGCGCTAGCCCGAAACCGATGATGACCAGCTGCCACGTCATGACCGGGATCGTGCTCGGCCCGGCGACCGCGGTGGCGACGACGGCGGCCACCGGGAGCGAGACGCCCATGCCCTGGAGACCGGTCACGCTCCCGCCGACCCGCTGCGTGAGGATGATGTACGCCGCCCAGCAGGCGGCCGCGCCCAGCGCGAACAAAACGCCCAGCCCGTCGACCGAACCGTGCCATGGCTGGGTCAGGAGCATTACCCCGACGAACGCCAGCGCCGGCCAGATCAGCCGGCCGCGACTTCGCAGTACGGCGACCGAGAGCGGACCGAGGAACTCGAGCGCGCTCGCCGTCCCGAGTGGGAGCCGGGCCGCAGCGGCCATGAACAGGAGCGTCACACCGGCGGTGGCGATGCCGAGACCGACCGCGGCCAGGAACGAGTTGCGGTCGAACGAGCTGGGGCGCGGGCGGAACAGCACGAGCACGATCAAGCCGGCACAGACCAGCCGCAGCCAGGCCGCGCCCTCCGGGCCGACCCGGTCGAAGAGTCCGACGGAGGCGGCCAGTCCGAGCTGGACCAACGTCATCGACAGGACGGCGAACGCTACGCCGGTCTGCCTGTCTCGTGTGCGCATATGTCCAGTGAAGCTCGCGAATTTCTTCGCGTCCACGTGATAATCCTGGACAGACCGTTCATGATTTATGAATGGATGTACGACGCCTCGAGCTGCTTCTCGCCCTGTCCCGGCAGGGGTCGATGCATGCGGTCTCGGCGGCGCTCGGCGTCACCACGTCGACGGTCTCGCAGCAGATCGCGGCGCTGGCCAAGGAAGTCGGTACGCCGCTCGTCGAGCCCGACGGTCGCCGCGTGCGGCTCACTCCGGCGGGCCGGCGGCTGGCCGCTCATGCGGTCGACATCCTCGCCGCACACGAGGCCGCGCGCGCCGACCTCGATCCGTCGGCCGAGCCCGCGGGGACGGTGCGCGTGGCGGCCTTTCATACCGTCATCCGGGACACCTTGCTGCCCGTCGTAGCCCAACTGCCTCCGGCCGTGCGACTGGAGATCCAGGAGCAGGAGCCACCCGAGGCGCTCGCCCTGTTGGAGCGCGACCAGGTCGACCTCGCACTGAGCTACGACTACAACCTCGCACCCGCCGCGGTCGACCCGGCGCTCGAATCCATCCCCCTCTGGGAGTCCGCCTGGGGCCTCGCCGTCCCGTCGCACTCGCGGCGGACGACCGGTCCGGCGGCAGAGGTAATAGCCGCCTTCGCCGACAGCGACTGGATCGTCAACTCCCGCCACACCGCCGACGAACAAGTCATCCGCACCCTGGCCGCCCTCTCCGGCTTCGAACCCCACATCACCCAGCGAGCCGACACCCTCCAACTCGTCCAGGAAATGATCACCGCCGGCCTGGGCGTAGCCCTCATGCCCGCCGCCTACCCCAAAACCACCGGCATCTCCCTCCGCCCCCTCCGCACCCCCCAACCCCAAATGCGCGCCTACGCCCTAACCCGCCGAGGCCGCACCAACTGGTCCCCACTGTCCCTCGTCCTCAACCTGCTGCGCTGACCCCGGGTCAGGCGCCGAAGAATTGGGCGACCATTTCGGCTCGGCTGGAGACGTCTAGTTTGGCGAAGATTCGGCGCATGTGGGTGGAGACGGTCCAGGGGCTGATGTCCAGGGAGCTGGCGATGGCGCGGTTGGTGGCGCCGTCGGCTACCAGGCGGGCGATCTGGAGTTCTCGGGGGCTGAGGGTGTGACGCGGAACCTGGGCCGAGACGACCAGGACGCAGCGTACGTTGTCGTGCTCGAGCATCACCGATACGCCGCTGTCGCTGGTCGTGGTCTCCACGACGTACAGCTCGACGTGATCGATCATCGCTCGTAGCGCGGCCACGATGCACTGCTGCAGCGCCGCGTCCGCTGTCTCCCCCGAACCGGTACGGGGTGGGGGAGGCGAGTGTGCCAAGGTCGCGGACCCCCGGATCGACGCAGGCGTAGCGGTAGCGGTCATCGTCCCTCCCCCTCGAGCTGCACCGGCAATTCGCCGCAACGAAACTGCCGGATCACACCATGGTGATCCTTTCGCCGCAATACCGGTACCGACTGGGCTCTAATCGGCCGGGTCAATGCCCACAGCAGTGCCGCGGACAGCTGTACTCCGGTCGCCCATCCGGCGATGTCCATCGCCTCATCAGGCCCGTGCGCATTCCCTGCCGGTGGCCCGAAACCCAGCAATAGCGGGCGAACCCGCAACGCTCGCGCCAGGATGCCGACGGCCGGGATCGTGCCACCGGACCGTACGTCGACCGGCGGCCGGCCGACGATCGCAACACACGCTTGATCTACTGCGTGCCGGACAAAATCGTCCGGCACCGTCTCGATGGCCGGCACGCCGCCGGTGAAGTGCAGCCGGACATGCGGCGCGAAGCGCTTGAGCAGATGACGAGCCCGCCGTACGACGTCCGCCGGATCGGATCGCGGCGGCAGCCGGACGTCGAGCGTCGCGGCCGCGCGCGACGGCAGCGACGCACCGCCGGTGCCGGCGACGAGCCGCGTCACCCCGACCGATCCGCGCAGCGTCACGCGCTTGTCGAGGCCGCGATCGATCATGGCCCGTCCCGGTGCGGCTCGTTTGATCGAGTCGTCGGTCCTCGAAGTCGCGGTCGATCGGACGGCGGTGGCATCAGCGAAGAGCTCGGCCCGCAGCAGACGGAGCGCATCGGCGAGGACAAGGCTCGGGTCGACGACGGCGCCGCCGAGTCGCCCGGCGTGCACCGCCGTACCGCCGGTGTCGACGGTCAGCGAAGCGGCGAGGCGGCCGCGCTGGCTGATCGTCACGGTCGGCGTGCGGTCGTCGTACCGCTCGGTGTCGGACACGATCACGGCCGCCGGTCGGAGTCCCCGCAGTTCGCCGAGGACCTGCGCGAATCCGGGACTGCCGACCTCTTCGGCCCCCTCCGCGATCACGACGATCTCGGCGGGCAGCAGGCCGGGCCACGCGTCCAGGGCGCACAAATGCGCGAACAGTTGGCCTTTGTCGTCGTTCGCGCCGCGGGCATAGATCACGCCATCACGAATCACCGGACGGAACGGATGCGACGACCAGCCAGGCCCGGCCGGCTGTACGTCGTAATGCCCGTAGATCACCACCTGCCTCGCGCCCGGCGCCGCCGGCCAGCGCGCGACGACGACATCGCGTCCGTTGCGCGTCGGCCGAAGGTCCACCGTCGCGCCGCGCGCACGCTGCCAGGACGCGAGCCAGCGGGCGGCCCGGCGTACGTCGTCGGCGTGGCGCGGGTCCGCACTGACCGAGGGGATGGCAAGCCAGTCCAGGAGCTCGGTCAGGCGTCGTGCTTGCCGCTGCTTGGCAGCGGCAAGCACTTGCGGCGGGATCATCGTTCAATCACTGTCATCACTGGCGCGTCCGGACGGGTACGCCGCCCTGGCCGCCGCGATAGGTGCCGGTGCCGCCGCGTCGCGGGTACATGGGACCGCGGGCGCTCGGTGGCATCTGCGCCGGCGTACGTTCGCTGTACCGCGCGGCGATGCCGGACTGTCCCATCTGCTCCCACGGCATGACCCGGTCGGTCCCGGAACGCTTGGCGAGGCTCATCGCCTGCGCGGACGTCAGCCATTCCTCGGACGGCTCGGCGATCTCCATCAGCAGCGCCTCGAACTGACCGCGCCCGGTCTCCATCACGTGGTTGCCGGACAGCCACCGCAGTACGTCGCGGCCGTTGACCGCCATCCGTTGCCGCGGACTGCTCTGCAGGCGTACGTCGAAGTACCTGATCAGCACCTCGTCGACAACGTCCCACGCGTTGGCCGCACCGAACAGGTCCTTGACGTCCTCGGAGCCGAGGATCGCGAAGCATTCCTCGAGCAGCTGCATGACTTCGACGCGCAGTACGTTGAGGTGACCGTACGACGTGAACTTCAGGTTGTTGCGCAGATCGAGCCCGGCCCGGCGGACGACCGCGATCGACCCGAAGCTCGGGTCCAGCGCCCGCTCCCGGATCACGTCGCTGATCCGCTTGTCGCGCCAGAACAGCGTGACCTGGTTGATGAAGTGCGAGAACAACATGTGGAAGTCGGTGTTCGGCCGGCTCTGCCCGGCGCCGAGTCCGCGGCCGTAGCCGAGCACCCGCCGGTACGCCGCCAGCCGGTCCTTCGCCGTGTAGCGCAGTACGTCGCGACGGTCGAACTGGTAGAGCCGGTACGCGCCCTCGCCGCCCGACAGGCGGATCGCGCCGCCCTCGAACAGCTGCTTCAGGCGCTGCACAACCTTGAAGACGCCGATCTTCTCGTGCTGATAGATGTAGTACAGATCGCCGACCGCGACGACGCGTTCGGAGTTGACGTTCTCGTCGTACTCCGCGACGCCCTGCGGAATCTTGACGTCGCCGAAGTCCTGCGCCGCGTCCGGCCCGACGCCGACCAGTTCGGCCAACCCGCGGTCCGGCGGCCGCGGCCCCGCCGCATCCGCCTCCCGAGCCGCCGTGACCAGATCATCGAGCTGCTTGTTGATCTCCTCCGCCAATGCCGGATTGGAAACCAAACTCCCCGACAACCGCTCCGCCACCTGACTCCGCAGCGCCTGCATCCGATCCAGCAAGTCCTGATAATCCCGCTCGGAAAGCATGTCAGCTCCTCCTCCCGCGCGAACCTGCAGTCTTCTTGGCAACTGTCTTCGTGGCTGCTGTCTTCTTCGCGACCGCCTTCTTGGCGACTGCCTTCCTGGCGACTGTCTTCTTGGCAGCGGTCTTCTGTGCCGGCGGCGCCTTCAGTTGGTTGGAGACGGCGAGGAACGGCGCCGGCTGCTGCGGGACCGGCTGCGCGCCGGACAGCGGTTCGGGTTCAGGTTCGCGGGGTTTCGCCAGCTCCTTCGCGCGTTCGAGCTCCCTGAACGCCTGAATTGCGGCGCCGCGGGCGGCCTCGGCGCGGGTCTCCAGGTCCTTGATCCGCTGCTCGACCTTGGCCTCGGCACGTTCCTCGGCACGTTCCGCGCGCTCCTCGACAGCCTCGTCCGCGGTACGCCGCTCGTTCGCGGCGTCGACCGCTGTCAGAAGATCGGAGAGCTCGTCACTCCTGAGCGTTTTCACGAGCTTGGTCTGCATGAGGCCTTTGAGTTCCGGCCATCCGTCCGCGAGTTTCCCGGCCCGGTTCTGAACGTCCTCGTCGGCGACGATTGCGCGGAAGCGGGCCAGCGCCGAGTGGGCGACCTTGAGGTAGTGGCAGCCGCAACCGCACTCCTCACAGTCGTCGCTGCAGTCGTCCAAGCAATCGTCGTCGGCCGGCTCGGGCTCGATCGGATCGACGGGGGATTGCGGGACGAACCGCTGGTTCGGCGGGATGTCGCTCCAGGCGTCCGGTGCGCCGTCGGGATCCACGTCGTACGCCGGGCGCAGTCGTGGCCAGGTGGTGACGCTGGGGCCCTGGACGAGCCGGCCGAGTTCGCCGTCGACGATTGCCAGCGGCACCTCGCTGGCAGCCAGCAGAAGGCCTCGGCCGCCGGCAGCGGTGAGCAGTGTCTGCAGAGAGGCCGGCAACGCGCCGCGCTGGAAGATTCCGCCGAGGTGGTCGTCGTCGCCGCTTGCGCTGCCTTGCAAGGGAAGAACGAGTGTCGAGAGATCGACCGGTTGGTCGCCGCCGGTAACGAATGCCGGGACGTACGTGGCACGCAGATGCAGGCCTCTGACCTCGACCCGGACGAAGTCCTGGCCCAGCGCCTGGGTGTCGTCCTCGAACGGCATCACCGCGAGGTCGAGCAGTACGACGCCGGAGAAGCGGCCGATGCGGATCGCCTTCGCGGTCAGGCGTTCGATCAGGCCGCACAGTGTCGACACCGCGATCTTGACGCGTCCGGAGTACATCCCGGGCGGCAACGGCGTGCAGCAACCGAGCGGGATGCAGGTGACCTTGCCGCGGGAGCCGCAGTGGCAACCGCCCGCGCATCCCGAGCCGCCGCAGGGGATGAGCCGGCGGACGAGCTTGTCGCGGAGGGTGGTGAGCAGGTCGATGACCGTCGGGGTGAAGCTCGAGACCAGGCCGTCGCGGCCGGTGTCGCGGATGATGTTCGGACCGTCCTCGGTGACGAACACCCGCAGCCACTGGGTGAGGTCGTCGAGCGTGAGGCCGGTGCCGCGGTCCAGGATCACGGTCTGCCGCTCGGCGCCCGACACGAGCACCGAGTCGAGCACCGCCTCGAACTCGTCGACCTGTTCGGAGGCCGCTGCGAGCAACCTGCTGATCTGTACGAGATCCGTACCGAGGAACCCGCTGCCCTGGCCGAGCGTGAAGTCCGTACGACGCAACGCCCAGGAGCGCTGGAGATCGGTGACCAGCTCGACCAGGGTCCAGAAGCTCGTCCGCTGCTTCTCCTCGTCGACCGTGTTGACGTGATCGTCGTCGAGACCGAACCGGTCGCGCAGTGCACCGAGCTGACCAGGCACGCTGTCCGGATCGATCTCGGCCACAGCGGCCGGCACAACCGGCGGCGGGGCGGGCGGCAAGCCGCCGAAGGCGGCGGCCCGAGGCTGCACCACGACACCTCTGGCGCCCGAGCTTGGTACAGCGCCGACGGATCCCGCGATCGTGGTCGGACTGAACCCGGTCAGCACTCCGAACGCCGAGTCCACGAGGGCGACGCGGGGGCCGCCTTCGCGGCCGAATTCCAGGACGATTCGGCGGACCGAGTCTCGGACGAGGGTTCGGTAGGCCTCGCAGTCCTGGGGGTCCGCGTCGGTTCGGAGGGGTTGCAGGCTGTCGAGCATCCGGGTGATTTGTTCGTGGGCGGCTTTGGCGCGTAGGTACAAGGACGCCTGGCCGCCGGTTACGCCGCCCAGGTCGGCTTGGACCGCTACGCCGCGGGGGACGTACTTGGTGACTACGTGGTCCTCGAAGGTGGACAGCTCGAAGGAGGCCGACAAAGCCGCGGTGAAGGCTTTCGGGTCCTGGACGCGGGGGCGCCAGCCCAGGACGTCGCGGATGGCTGCGCTCACCACCGGGCTCTGGTCGCCGGTGCCGGAGCTGGTCGTCGGGCGGGCGACCGAGTCCGTGGTCATCAGCGGGAAAGCCTGGTCGACCTCGACGACCGGGAGTCCTGGCTGCAACTTGTCATTGGTCACGACGACCTCCTGGAGGTATTCGTCCCGGTCCCCGTGAGGGACGATCCGGTGACGAGCTCATGCCACGCGTCGCCGATCGCGAGACCGGCGGCGACGAGCGGTTCTTCACAGCGTTCGAGGCTCTGCTCGACGCCCGACCACCACGACGGCCAGGGACCACCCCGGCGTCGCGTGGAGCCGCGCAGTCGCGAGACCGCCTCGTGGGCGCGCAGATCGCGCCAGTAGATGAGACTTGCTTCCCGCACAAGCCGCTCGACCTGACCCAGTTCGACCGCGGCCGACTCCTTCTGAGCGGCGATCGCCTCGGCCAGCCGGGCCTGGATCTCGACGGTCAGCTGGGCGACGTGTTCGGCCGAGGCCAGGTCGCTCTCGTCCGGCTGGTCGTCGTTCGCGGTCAGGACCAGTTCGGCGACGGCGAGCCAGAGGGCGCGGAGCGCTTGGTGCAACGCCGTACGGCGGTCTTCGATCGTCATCGCGGTCACCGCCTCGCCAGCTGCGCGTAGAAGTTGCGCATCAGGCGATCCGGCTCGGCGCGATGGTGGTCGAGCGCAGAGCGTACGGCGCCGATCAGGAATCGCTCCGGGACGACGCCGGGATCGACACCCTTGGCGAGCCGTACGCCGGCCTCGTCGATCATCGCCTGATGCCGCGGCTCGAAGAAGATGACGTCCCGCAACGACTTCCCGCCGAGCCCCTGGAACGGCGTGTAGCAGACAGCCTCGACGACGGCCGGGATCGCCGTACGAGCGGTTGCCAGCAGCTTCGGCGGCATCGTCGACTCGCGCGGCGCCGGGTACAGCTGCGACCACGCGCGCCGGAACTCGCCGGCCCGCTCCGGGAACCCCATCCGCCGCAACAGCTCGCAGGACAGGAATGTCCGCAGGTACGGCGTGGGATGCACCGACCGCGGCGTATAGCCGAAGCTCTGCGCCGGGCCGCGCCCGATCACGTCCATCAACGACGAGACGAATGCCTCGCCGCCCAGAAGACCGCCAACCATATCGCCGAATATCTCGCGATTCCAGCGAACCCAAATATTGCCGATGGCAACAGGTATGCCGGCCTCGCGCAAACGGCGTTCGATCGACGACGGAACGGCCTGCTCGAGCTGCAATTCGTTCTGCAGATTGTGTGACACCTCGTGCAGGATCGCGCCGATGGTCCACGGATTCACGAGTCGGTGATACGGCAACTGTACAAGGGGGAACGGGTTCAGTTGCCGCCCGAGCCGACGCAACGGAATTCCCCGCCTAAATGTCGCGGGAGAAAAGCCCGTCCGCATATAACAGAATGGAGGCGGTGCCGGAATGCTTCGATCATTTCCCAGATGCATGAATACGTGCTGATAGCAATCGAGTGTGATCCGGTCGCATGCGTCCAGCCATTCCCCGAATGCGCCTTGCCGTTGGCCGAACAATTCGAAATAGAAGTCCCAGACTCGTTCCGTGGCCCGGACCAGGTCGTGCGCCTGCGTCTTCAGATCCAGCGCCAGGCTGACCCGGTGCGGCGACGGGTTGGTCTGCGCGGCGTCGGTCGCGCGATCCAATCGCTCGACGATCGTGTTCAGCGGTCCGCGCAACGTCGCCAGCAGAGCGTTGACCGCCTGCACATGTCCCTCGCTGGGACGAGCGGGCTGGCCACCGAACTCGTCGCGGCGGAAGTCACGGAGAGCGGTCAGGTGCCGGCGGACGTTCAGCGCCTGACCGGACAGGTACGCCGGAAGCACGTCGCGCCCCGGCCGCGCTGAAGCGATGGGCGTGGCGGCCGCCGCCTCGCCCTCGAACCAAGGCAGGGAAGGCAGCCACGACAACCAGGAACTGGTGGCAGCGGGCGGGGCGGCAGGCGCCGCCGGTGCAGTCGGCGTGGCTGGGACGGCCGGGGGAGTGATGCCGCTGAGCGCGCTGATCCGGCCGCGGAAGGCGTTCATGTCGAAGTTCGGGTCGATCTTCCGTCCGGGCGGATCAGCGACCTCCTTGTGCCCGAGCACCACGTTGACGCTCAGCCCGAAGTGGTCGATCAACACTCGACACAGCTGCGCGAACGCCGCCATCTGCACCTCGGGCCAGGTCGCGTCCGTACCTGTCGCCTCGGCCTCGATCCCGATCGAGTGGCTGTTGCCCCACGACGGATCCCGCACCGTTCCCGCGTGGTTGCAGCGCCCGGCCGCGATCACGTACACCTTGCCGGAGCGAGACAACCCGAAGTGCGACAACGGACCGCTCAAGTCCGGTCGTCCGTTGATCAACGTGTCGAGCGACGGCATATCGGCCGTCTTGTTCAGCGTCGCGGTGTGATGACACACGACCGCGCGGACGTCGCTCATCTCGTCCCGGCCGCGGGTCTGCCAGCCGGGCACCTCGATGACCTCGAGGCTGGTCTTACGGGCGACGCCCGCGAGGTCCGTCAGGTACGGCATCGTCCCTCCCCACCACAGGTCAGCGTCGGCCCCGGCGGCGCCGGGTGGGCTGCGGCCGGCGCGTCCGACGTACGCCAGAGGTCGCCTGCGTGCGGCTGCGGCGGCGGTAGCGGCGGTCGAACGTGCTGACGGCACGCATCGCGCGATTGCGTTCGGGCGCCTGGCGGAACATCCGCCCGGCGATCCGCGTCATCGTCGAGATCGCGGTCTCCGGAGAGACGCTGCGCCCGGCCGCGGCCTGGTCCGCGAGACTCTGCGCGGTGCGTTGCAGGATCACCGGCATCGCCATCACGTACTTGCGTGTGGCCGGGTTCCGGCGCAGCCGTCGACCGAGTGCCGACGTACCGCGGATCAGGGCCGGCGCGTTGCGGGCGAGGACGCCCGCGGCGCGTGGGATCAGCTTGGACGCGATCGGGACGAGCGCCCCGAGGAACGCCTCCGCCTCGGACTCGCTGGAGGTCTGCGCTGCCTTCGCCGACAGGTGTGCCATCAGCTCGGCGTCCGGGTAGATCCGGCGGATCGGGTTCACGAAGTCCTCGTCCTCGTACTCCTCCTCGGCTTCGTCCTCCGTCTCCGCCTCGGCTTCGAACTCGAACTCGGCTTCGTACTCGCCGTCGCCGCCGCCGCTCAGCAGCCCGCCGAGGGCCTTGCCGATCCCGCCGATCGCCCCGAGGAAGTCCTCGTCCTCATCCTCGGCCTCGAACTCGAGTTCGTCCTCGCCCTCGGCCTCGACTTCAACCTCTTGTTCGAACTCGTCCTCCAGCTCGAACTCGCCCTGGATCTCGGGATAGCTACGGTTCAACGCGGATGCCATGGTCCTTGCCCCTCCAAGTCGGGTGTGCGATCAGCGGCGCGGCCGGCGCCCGGCGGTGCTGGTCGGCCGTCCAGCGGGTACGGCGCCGCGCGGCACGCGGACGTCGCTGACGACCCGGACCACCCGTGCGGGACGTCCGCCCTTCGGCGGGATGCGCACCGGTGTGGTGATCCGCACCATGCCGGGACGCGGCCGCGGAACCCGTCCGGAGCCGACGGCCCTGCTGCGCACCGGCTGACGACGTACGGTCAGGCCTCGGCCCCGCCCGCTGCGGTAGCCGGTACGCCCGCGACGAGACCCGGTACGACGCATCGAGCCACGGCGACCGTGGTAGCGCCGGCGGCTGCGACTGAGCCCGCGGGCGTGACGCCGCATGACTGCCTGGCGGACGCGACCGGGCATCAAGGCCTTCGTGGTCGCGGCGCCCATCACCTGACCGAGCTCGACCGGACCGACCGGCTCACCGGCGGCGATCCGCCGGGCGATCGTCCGGGCGGCGCCATCGGCGATACCGGGAACCATCCGTACGGCGGGACGCGTGCTGCGGTTGCCGTGCAGCATCCGCGTGATCGTGGCCGCGCCGCGCAACAGGTGCGGCAGCAGGCGCTCAAGGTCACGCCGGTCCTGCGGGTCGATCGCGGAGTACGCCGCAGCGCCGCCGAGCGCCTCCGCCTCGGACTCGGACTCGGTGGCCGCGGCCTGCGCGGCGAGGTACTCGGCGAAGGCCTGCGAGGGCGCGAGAGGCGCGGCGGCCATCTCTTCGAACTCGGCCTCGAACTCTTCCTCGTACTCACCTTCGAGCTGCGAGGTGACGGCTCGCGCGACGGCACCCGCGGCCGGCCCGCCGATGGCGGTGGCGACGAGAGGACCGGCGGTCTTGGCCAGTGTCTTGAGGAACGGCGCGGCCTTGCGGAACACGCCCTTCAGCCGCTTGAAGAACTCCTCGGCCTCTTCCTCGGCCTCGAGCTCCTCCTCGCCTTCGTCCTCGTACTCACCGTCGCCGCCCCCGCCACCGCCGCCGAGCAGTCCGCCGGCGATCTTGGCGATCGGGCCGAGCAGACCGAGGAAGGCCTCGTCCTCGTACTCTTCCTCGCCCTCCTCTTCCCACTCGTACTCCTCCTCGCCGAGCAGTCCGCCGATGGCGTTGACCACTCCGCCGAGGCCGGGGAAGAAGTCCTCGTCCTCGTACTCTTCCTCGAGCTCGGACTCGCCCTCGAGCTCGTCCTCCCACTCGGCTTCGTCCTCGGACTCGTACTCGTCCTCCCACTCGGATTCGTACTCGTCCTCGAAATCCGTGGTCTGACGCGCCATGGTGGCCCTCCTCGCTCGGCCGGGACAGCTTGCGCTTCCATGGCAGCCCGAATCCGGCCGGCGGGTCAGTCACCTCTCGGTGTGACGCACATCCACGGTCCACCGACCGTGCGACCCGAACCGAAGTACCTCATCAGAGCGACAGTCAGCGCTTCATCGCGTGCAGGAGCTGGAGCGAGAGGTCGCCGTTGTCGAAGAGATCGTTGAGGCGCGTGTCCTGGCGGCTGGCCAGCGTGTACGCCGGATGGGTGCGATAGCGGGCCGAGATGAGGGCGGTCACCTCTTGCGCGCGACGGCTCCACGACAGGGGTACGGCGGCCGGCCGTTCGGTCTGCTCGACCAGGTCGAAGCCGCACGTGTCGAGCAGGTCGACGAGCTCGGACTGCAGCGGGAAGTGGTTCCCGTCCGGAGGGTCGGCGATGGGCCGGGAAGCGACCACCACGAGAAGTCCGAGCGACGCGTGCGGCACGAGCACGCGGTGGATTTCCCGCAGTACGGCGGCCTTGTCCTCGACTGTACAGAGGACGCCGAGGCACCATGCGACATCCACCGAATCTGCACGCAAGGGGATGCGTTGACCGTCGGCTGTGAGGACGGGCAGGCCGAAGAGCTTCGATGCGGCCCGACTCGCGGCGGGCATCGGCTCCAGCAGGATCGGTCGTACGCCGAAGCGCTTGGCCGCCCACGCGGCTGGACCGCCGCTACCCGCGCCGACGTCCAGCAGTCGGTCGCCCGCGGACAGCTCGCAAGCCTCGGCCAGCCACGCGAGCGCAGCCGGACTGGCGCTGCCACGGCAGGCCGCCGGAATCGCGTGCCCGTCACCGAGTTGTCCGACGGCCTCCGCCGTCCAGGCGGCGACGTCGTCGAACTCCGCGACCATCCCCGGCGTCGTCACTGTCCCGTCACCTCACTCGACACCTCGCTCGACCCAGCCGGTACCCACCGGGCAAGCCTCACTCGACGAGCTTGCCGTCGCTGGAGACGTGCCGCATCAGTCCCCGGAACTCGTCCGGGATCGGCGGGATCTGCTCGGCCTCGATCTCACCAGGCCCCGACCAGACGAAGTTCACCTGCAGCGAGTCGTCGAGCTCGGGGTAGTCGGAGCGGTTGTGGCACCCGCGCGTCTCCCGGCGTACCAGGGCTGCGTCGAGCGTCGCCCGCGCGGCCATCGCCGACGCCTTCAGGTCGAACGCGTGCGCGAGGTCCTGGAAGCCGGCGATGTCCGGGTGTACTCCGACCTCCTTACTCCGCTCCTCGAGCTCGACCAGCTCGGATAACCCGGCGTTCAGACCGTGCTCATCGCGGACGACGCCGGCCCGCGCGGTCATGGTGTCGCGCAGGGACCGTTGCAGGGCGCGGACGTTCTCCGGGCCGTCGTTCGCCAGCAGGTCGTCGATCTCGGCCCGGGCCTGCGCGACCGCGTCCGCGGAGCGCAGCTGCGCCTGCCGCCCGATCGAGTACTTCGCGGCTTCCTCGGCCACGATCCGCCCGAACACCAGCAGCTCGATCAACGAGTTGCCGCCGAGCCGGTTCGCGCCGTGCAGCCCGCTGGCCGCCTCGCCGATCGCCCACAGCCCGTCGACGCCGGTGCCGTGGTCCTCGGGCCGGACCCAGACGCCGCCCATCGAGTAATGCGCGGTCGGGGCGATCTCGATCGGCTGCTTGGTGATGTCGAGCATCTGCAGTTCGAGCAGCGTCTGGTAGACGCGCGGGAGCCGGCGCATGATCGTCTCCCGGGGGAGGTGGGACACGTCCAGCCAGACGCCGCCGTTCGGGGTGCCGCGGCCTTCCTTGATCTCGGTGTACTCCGCGAGCGCGACCCGGTCCCGCGTCGACAGCTCCATCCGCTCGGCGTCGTACCGGGCCATGAACCGCTCGCCGAGCGCGTTGCGCAACTGCCCGCCCTCGCCGCGGGCCGCTTCGGAGACGAGGGTGCCGGCAGCGTTCTCGGGCTCGATCAGCCCGGACGGGTGGAACTGGACGAGCTCGGGATCGCGGAGCTTCCCGCCCGCGTTGACCGCGAGCCGGAACGCGTCGCCGGTGTTCTCGTCGCGACGCGACGACGTACGCCGCCAGATCCGGGTGTGACCGCCCGCGGCCAGGATCACCGCGTCGGCGTGGATGACGTAACGGCGCCCGGTCGTCAGGTCGAACCCGTACGCCCCGAACACGGTGTTGTCCTTGACCAGGATCGACGTCACGTAGACCGTGTCCAGGATCGGTACGCCGAGTTGCACCGCGCGGTTGATCAGCGTCCGCTGGATCTCCAGACCGGTGTAGTCGCCCGCGAACGCCGTACGGCGGTAGGTGTGCGCGCCGAAGAACCGCTGTGAGATGCGACCGTCCGCCTCGCGGGCGAACGGCATACCCCAGCGCTCGAGGTCCTCGATCCCGCGGGCGGCGCCCCGGGCGACGATCTCGACCGTGATCGGGTTCGCGAGCAGGTAGCTCTCCTGCAGCGTGTCGGCCGCGTGCTGCTGGTAGGTGTCCTCGGGATCCATCGTGGCCAGCGCCGCGTTGATACCGCCGGCCGCCAGCGACGTGTGCGCGTCGGAACGCGGGCGCTTGCCGAGGGCCAGAACCTCGACGCCCTGCTCGGCCAGCTCGATCGCTGCCCGCAGACCGGCACCACCGGTTCCGATCACCAGGATCGACGTGGCGATCTGCTGTTCGGTGATGCTCATTGGTTCTCCCTCGCGCTCGGTGCTCTCACCAATCAGGACAGCGCAGCAGACCCGGTTGTGACTGTCTCGCCGGTCACAACCGTCGTGTCTGTTCGGTCTCTTCAGAGAGTCCGAAAAGAAGGGGAACCCATGAGCGAGAATCCGGTCGTCGTCCTGGTCCACGGCGCGTTCGCCGAATCGGCCAGCTGGAACGGCGTCATCGAGCGCCTGCAGGCGCAGTCGATCGAGGCCGTCGCAGCGCCGAACGCACTGCGCAGCCTCGAGGGTGACGCGCAGTACGTCCGCGACGTGATCGCCGGCATCGGCAGGCCCGTCGTCCTCGTCGGTCATTCGTACGGCGGCATGGTGATCACCGAGGCCGCGGCGAACAACGACGCGGTCAAGGCGCTCGTCTACGTCTGCGCGTTCGCACCCGACCAGGGCGAGAGCGCGTTCGCGTTGTCCGCGAAGTTCCCGGGCAGCACCCTCGGTGACGCCCTGAACGCGTACCCGGTCAGCACCGGCGGCAACGACCTGGCGATCCGGCCCGACGTCTTCCACCAGCAGTTCTGCGCCGACGTACCGGCGGACGTGGCGGCGCTGATGGCCGCGACGCAGCGCCCGGCCACCGAGGCAGCGCTGACCGCCGACCTGGCGACCGACAGCCCCGCGTGGAAGTCGACGCCGTCGTGGTTCGTGTTCAGCGACCTCGACCTCAACATCCCGGTCGCCCTGCACCGCTTCATGGCCGAGCGGGCCGGCGCGAAGGACACCCGCGAGATCGCCGGCGCCTCGCACGCCCTGAGCGTGTCCCAGCCAGCGGCCGTCACCGCCGCGATCCTGGCGGCCATGAACGCATAGGAGCACGGACCACGTACTCGACTACGAGGCTCCAGGGCGCGTCGGGGGACCGCGGGAGGTGACGCTGAAAGCACCCCCGGCGCGAGGAGTTCACATCATGAATACCGTCCCAGGTCAGGGATTGGACGAGTTCCTCCAGGCACGACCGCGGCTGTTCCGGATCGCCCACCGGATCGTCGGCAATCCGCACGAGGCGGAGGAGCTCGTCCAGGATGTCTGGGTGCGCTGGCAACGGACCGACCGTACGGTCGTCGCCGACCCGCAGGCTTTCCTGTCGACCACGGTGTCCCGGCTCGCGATCAACGTGGTGAAGTCGGCGTACCGGCGGCACGAGACGGCGGTGGACCGGCTGCCGGACGAGCGGGTCGCCACCGGTGTCGATCCGCATCAGCACGCCGAGGCGCGGGAAGCGTACGCGGTCGCCGTACACCTGATGAAGGAGCGGTTGTCGCCGGCCGAGCGAGCGACCTACGTGCTGCGGGAAGGCTTCGACTGCCCGTACCGGCAGATCGCCGAAACACTGCGGATCGGGGCGCCGAACGCTCGGCAACTGGTGAAGCGCGCCCGCGATCGGATGGCTGATCTGGCGGTCTGACCGCAGTTTCGACACCCGAGGGTCCTGTACCTGTATCGCTGTTCGCCCGTAGCCTCACCTGGGAGGGTGCAGCCCGTCACAATCGGCAGGCGCGGGGTGTCTTATTCAGTAGAGACTATGGACGGAGAAACGGTGCGCAGGATCCTGGTGGTGGGCGGCGGGTATGCCGGGTTCTACACGGCATGGCGGCTGGAGAAGAAACTACGGCGGGGCGAGGCCGAGGTGATCCTGGTCGACCCGCGGCCGTACATGACGTACCAGCCGTTCCTGCCCGAGGTGGTCGCCGGTTCGGTCGAGGCCCGGCACGCGGCGGTGTCGCTGCGACGCAACCTCAAGCGGACGAAGATCGTGTCCGGCATGGTCGTCAACATCGCGCATGCCGACCGCACCGTGACGATCCGGCCCGCGGACGGGCCCGACTACACGCTGACGTACGACGTGATCGCGGTCACCGCCGGTGCGGTGACGCGGACTTTCGACGTACCGGGTGTGGCCGACCGGGCGATCGGCATGAAGCACGTCGAGGAAGCGGTCGCGATCCGGGACCGGATGTTCACCGCGTTCGACGAGGCGGCCGGGCTGGAGCCGGGCAAGCTGCGGCGCAAGCTGATGACGGTCACCTTCGTCGGCGGCGGGTTCTCCGGCGTCGAAGGGTTCGCGGAGCTGCTGTCGCTGGCGCGGGCGTTGCTGAAGAGGTACCCCGAGCTGTCCGAGAGCGACCTCGCGTTCCACCTGGTCGAGGCGAGCGGCCGGATCCTGCCCGAGGTGAGCGACAAGCCGGGCGAATGGGTCGTGAACCTGCTCGAGAAGCGCGGCGCGGTCGTGCACCTCAACACCACGATGCAGTCGGCCGACGACGGCCACGTGGTGCTGTCGGACGGATCCGAGTTCGACTCGGAGCTGATCGTCTGGACGGCGGGCAACGCCGCGACCCGCCTGCTGCGCAACCACACCGACCTGCCGCACAACCAGCGCGGGATGGTCCAGGTGCGGGCCGATCTGCGGATCGGGACCGACACCGAGGTGATCGAGGACGCGTGGGCAGCCGGTGACGACGCGGCGGTTCCCGATCTGACGTCGTCGACTCCGGGGGCGTACACGGTGCCGAACGCGCAGAACGCCGTACGGCAGGGGAAGCTGCTCGCGAAGAATCTGCTGCGGTCGCTGCGCGGACATGCGCCGAAGGAGTACGAGCACCACAGCCTCGGCGTGATCGCGACGCTCGGTCTCGGGACGGGGATCTTCCAGTACAAGCGGCTCGTCATCAAGGGCGTGCTCGCCTGGCTGATGCACCGCGGGTACCACGTCCTCGCGGTCCCGACGTGGGACCGCAAGGTGCGGGTGCTGGCGATCTGGCTGGCGGCGTTCTTCTACGGCCGCGACATCGTGTCGCTGGCCTCGGTCCAGAGTCCGCGCGAGGCGTTCGAGACCGAGGCCAAGGCGCGGACTCTCAGCGCGAGCCGACCGGGATGAGCAGGTCGGTCAGGCCGAACGGGTCACCGGCGGCGGGCAGGATCGGCTGCCAGTCCGGCTCGAGGCTGAGGTAGCTGGCCGGATCCGCACGCAGCAACCCGATCAGGACCTCGGCCACGATCCGCCCGCCGACCGGACCGAGCCGGTTGCCATTGCCGAGGTGCTCGGACTCCTTGAGGATGTAGAACCACAGCGGCGTACCGCCGGCCCACGTGTCCTCGGTCAGCGGCGGTACGCCGAGCAGTTCGGCGACCTGCTCGCCACTCGGCAGGCCCGTCGTGTCGCCGCGCAGCAGATCGCGAACGGCCAGCGACCGGTACGCCGACTCGTCGACCGCGCCGGTGATCCGCTCGGGCAACCCGATCAGGCTCGCGGCCAGCCGGCCGTCGAGTCGTTTCGCACGCTGCGCCCGCGGACGACCCGGTACGTCGAAGATCTGCGCGAGGTCGAGCCGCCGATCGACCGGCAGCGGGCCGAAGCCGACCAGGTCCGGGAAGAGCGGCAGCTCGGGCCCGCCCTCGACCAGGTGGTACGCGTGCCGGATCTGGCCGTGCCCGTAGCGGTACGCGGCGTCGGCGTACTCGAGCGGGATGAACGCCTTCATCGGCTCCGGGCGGAACCACTTCCCGCCGTCCTCGAGCACCTCGTCGACCAGCGCCGGCCCGACCAGCCGCGGCAGGAAGTCGTGCACGACGATCCACTGGTAGTGCCAGGTCAGCGTGATCCGCGCCTTGTCGAACACGTCCTCCTCGGGGACGACACGCGCCGCCCGCAGGTGATCGACGATCCGGTTGTGCGCGTGCAGCAACGCCACATGCAGGCTCAACGTGAAGATATGTACGTCGTTGCGCGGATCCCCGATCAGCGCGACCCCTTGCGGATTCCGCGGTACGTCGAACCCGTCGGGGCTGAGCAGGAACTTGGCCGGATCGTTCAGGTCGAACATGTACGGCGAACCGATCGGCCCGTCGGCGTACAGCATCTCGAGGTTGAGCCGCGGCGATCGCGAGTTGCGCAAGGCATCCGTCTCGACGCCGCCCATCAGCGGCGACCGGTCCGCGGTGGTGTCATGCGCGAGCAACTGCCCGAAGAACGGCCACCCCGCCGCCTCCTCCGCGTCGTCGCCGCCGGCACCGAGGTCCAGCGTGGCCGCGGCGTCACAGATCCCGCCGTCACTGCCCGCCCGCATCAACAGATGCGGATCGGTCCCCAGCGGTTCGAGTTTCGGAAACATCCGCCCGTATCGCGCCCCGCCGGTCGGCCGATCCACACTGCGCGCCAAGCTCAAACAGTGATCCCTCGCCGCCGGATGAACAGTCATTTCCTACCTCCCGAAGATTCAGATCCACAGGAAAAGACAGCCCAAGCATGCCTCTTGTGACCGGCGTACTCAGCTGATGCGGGTCAGTCGGCCGTCGGGCAGGACGCGGATGGTAGTTTTGCGCGCGCCGACGGTCAGGTCGACGAAGAGCATCGTGCCGACCGTCCGGGTCTTGTAGGTGACCGTTTCGGTGGAGTTGGCGGGGACGATAGCGGAGAGGATGGTGGCGCTCGTCCCGTTGCGGCCGAACTTCACGACCGGGGCCGACTCACGGTGGAAGATGTCCGGGTAGTACCAGCCCTGCACCGGGTCCTGCTGGCCTTGGACCACCGTGATGCCGTCTTTGGGCGGCTGCTGTTTGTACGGGATCTGGAGCAGGTAGGTCTTGGACTTGTCGCCCGGCTTGGCTGCGATGGCCGTGGTGGGGGACTGGACCGTGACCTTCTGATCCGGCGCCAGATGCCATAGGGTCTCATAGCGTTGCGGGCCGACGGATTGCCCACGGTCCAGCGTGATGATCAGGTCGGGGTCCTTCAGGACGAGTACGTCGCGTTTGCGGGTCACGCCCGGCGCCGGGGAATCGGCCAGCGAGTACGACTCTGCGGTCGGCGTGATCGATGCTTGCACCAACTGCGTCTCCACGGAGGCCATGTCGGCCGATGGGATCGTCATCACGTTGTGCGCGGCCGCGCTCTTCGACCACGCCTGCCATTTGTCGAGCTGGTAGCCCGAGTGCCCCGGGTCGATCAGCACGTCGCGGCCGTGCGACGAGTACGTGATCGACATGTGGTCGTCATGACCGTGCAGCGTGCGCGCCACGCCGTACCGGATGCTGTACGTCGATTCCTGCGCGAACGGTCGCGTCTCGCCCCAGCCGGTCCGGCCGAAGATGTACCCCGCGTCGTACACCGCGATCCGCTTCGACGGCTTCGTCCCGCGCTTCCCGAGCGAGGCGACGTAGTCGAGCGGGGTGCCGGCCGCACCGGTCGGCTTCTGCGCCACGGCGTCACCGACCTGCTGCAGGTAACCGGTCGACTTGGTCGCGAGCGCCAGCCACTCCGAGAGCGCGGCCCGCCGCTGGGAGATCACCGGTCCGGGGTTCGAACCGCACCGCTGCAAGGCCGTGGTCGCCCGGCCCCACAACAGGTAGTTGAACATCGCGTACCCGACCGACTGCTCATTCGTCGAGCCTTGCGTGTCGATCGCGGTGGTGATCGCCTCGGTCAGCCTGTTGACCGCGAGCGTCTTCAACTCCGGCCGCTTCAGCGTGCACCCGACCCCGAACAGCGCGATGCTCTCGTCGGTCCCGTGGTTCGACATGCCACTGAAGTTCACGATCATGAACTGCGCATGGTCGATCAGGGCCTTGTCGAGCCACGCGTACTGCGCGGGCAGCGTGCGGACATGCATCCCGGTAAGAACTGCCTGGCGCGCGCACAGCAACACGTTGGTGCGGTGCATCGTGGCCTCCCAAGCGCCGACGTCGCCCTTCCACGAGTACGGGTTGTCCTGCACCCAGTCGTGGATGATCGCCATCGTGTGCGCGAGCACCTTCCGGTCGCCGCGTTGCCCGGCCTCGATGCCTGCACCCAGCCAGCGCAACGAATGCAGCCACATGTACCAGCTCGGCTTCTTGTACGGATCCGAGCGCCAGTTGATATCGCCGTTCCCGTTGCCGACCTTGTACGGCGGATCGTCGCCCCAGGAGAACGTGTCGTTCATCAGCATCGCCACCGGGACCTGGATGCCGCTGTACCCGGGGCACTCGTACGTGCCGGTGTTGGCGACCGGCGTCGCAGGCGGGGGAGTGGCCGGCGTGTCGACGCCAGGGAGCGGCTCCTCGGTCGAATCCGGGAGGGTGGGCTTCGGGCTCGGCGCACTGGACTTCGCCCGGGTCGGCGTCGGCGAGCCGCTGGCCACAACCGGCGTACTGCGGTCACGGGTCCCGGGCATCAGCACGAAGACGGCACCGGCGAACGCGACGGCACACACCAGGACGCAGGCAAGCGTCAGCGCGACGGTCGTGCTCAACCGCCTTTTGCGCTGCGACGCCACTCGCGCCCCCTCCCGGCCCGGCTCTCACCAAGCAAGACGCTCCGACTCGCGCGATTCGTTGCGTCCAGCCCCAGTTCAATCGATTGCAGCCCGGACGAGCGATTTGTTCAAGATCCGTCACCGCATCGTGAGGAAGGTTACCGGCATGACCGAAATTGCCTGCTGCAGCGCGCTGAGCCAGCGGCGTGGGTGATCGGAATGGATCCGGACCCCACCGTTCTCGCAATCGCACAGCTCAAGACCAACCGCTGACCGGACCCTCGTAGCAGGCGTAGCCGGCGCGAGTCACGAACCGCATGCGCCTGAGCGTACGACGCCTCGTGCGCCTGAGGTCACGCCGAAGGGACGGGGACGCGGGTGCGGCGGATCGTGGCCGCGAAGGCAGTGACGCCGAGGCCGATGATGCTGGCGCCGGCGGCGACGATCGTGCAGGTGATGAAGCCGGTGCGGAGGTTGTGGGCTGTGCCCAGCAAAGGGCCGAAGGTGGCTACGCCGATCGCGCCGCCGATCTGACGGGAGGTGTTGAAGGCGGCCGAGGCGGCGCCGTGGAGGTCAGGTTCTACGGCGGCGATGGATTGCGCGGTCATGGTGGGGACGAGGAGGCCGGAGCTGAAGCCGATCGGGACGAGGGCGAGGACCATCGGCCAGACGGCGGACGACGTACTGGCCCAGGCGAGCCCGAGGAGGGCGAGGGTGAGGACGGCCTGGCCGATGGCAAGTACGGCGGGGCGGCCGAGGCGACGGGTGAGCGGCGCGGAGCATAGGTTGGCGATCGAGATCAGGCCGGTCAGCGGCAGGAACAGGAGGCCGGTGACCAGAGGGCTGAGGCCGCGGCCCTGCTGGAGCAGGAGGCTCATCGTGAACAGCACGCCGTAGAACGCGAAGTTGAGCAGCGTGCCCTGCGCGGCGGCGGCCGCGAAGCCGCGGTCGGCGTACAGCTTGAGCGGCAGCAACGGCGCCCCGACGGAACGCTCCACGAAGATGAACGCGACCAGCCCGGCGACAGTCAGCGCGACGGCGCCCAACACCGCCGGATCGAGCCAGCCACGCGTCGGCGCCTCGATCAACGCGAACACCAGTCCACCGATGAACGCAGTAGCGGTCCCCATCCCGGCAAGATCCAGCCTGCGAGCCCGGCGTACGACGGACGGCATCGAGCGCACCGCCCAGATCGCGGCCGGGATGCCGATCACCACGTTGACGGCGAAGACCGCTCGCCAGTTCGCGAGCGCGACCAGGCCGCCGCCCAGGAGAGGACCGGCCGCCATCCCAGCACCACCCGCCGCGGCCCACCAGCTGACCAGGCGGTGCCGGCTGTGCTCGTCGGTTGCCGACGCGGTCGCGAGGATGAGCGCGCTCGGCAGCAGCAGCGCCGAGCCCGCGCCCTGCACGAGCCGGGCGAGGTTGAGCATCAGCATCGAGCCGGCCACCGCGCACACCGCGGACGACAAGGTGAACACCACGAGCCCGGTCAGGAACGCCCGCTTCGCACCGAGCGTGTCGGCGATCGCCCCAGCCCCGAGCATCAGTGCTGCGAACGACAGCGTGTAGGCGTTGAGCGACCACTCGAGCTCCGCGCGGGACGCGTTCAGGTGGGTGGCAAGCTGGGCGAGGGTGACGTTCACGATCGTGCTGTCGACGAAGACCATGAACGAGGCGATCAAGGCCAGCGCGACAACCGACCGACGGTGCTCGAAGGGCATGCCACTCACCCTACGTCGCTGTTCGATACACGTCGAACAATTATCCGAGGGCCGGAATCCACACCGGCTCTCGCGGACCAGCATGCGGCGTGTGTTGGACGCGCAGGGTCCGGATCGTGTTCGCTTGGTTCGACGAGTGACCAGATCCTGGAGGGGACCATGAGCGAAGCCCGGCGGCCTGTTGTCTTTGTGCACGGATTGTGGCTGCATGCAACCAGCTGGGGACCCTGGATGGAGCTGTTCAGCGAGGCCGGCTACGACCCGGTCGCACCGGGCTGGCCGAACGAACCCGCCACTGTCGCCGAGGCGCGGCAGTCGCCCGAGCTGGTCGCGAACCTCAGCATCGAAGACGCGACGGACGGCTTCCGCAAGGTGATCGACGGCCTGCCGGCGAGCCCGGTGATCATCGGCCATTCCTTCGGCGGCCTGATCACCGAGAAGCTGCTCGGCGAGGGGTACGGCGTCGCCGGGGTCGCGATCGATCCCGCGCAGATCAAGGGCGTGCTGCCGCTGCCGTTCGCCCAGCTGCGCTCGGCCCTGCCGGCGCTCGGGAACCCGGCCAACCTGCACCGGGCGGTGTCGCTGACGGCGAAGGAGTTCCGTTACGGCTTCGGCAACGCGCTGCCCGAGGCGGAGTCGGACGAGCTGTACGAGAAGTGGGCCATCCCGTCACCCGCCCGCCCGATCTTCCAGGCCGCGGCGGCCAACTTCGTCATGCACTCGCAGGCAAAGGTCAACACCGCGAACTCGACCCGCGGCCCGTTGCTGCTGATCTCCGGCGCCGAGGACCACACCGCACCCGCGGTGGTCACTCAGTCGACCCTGAAGCAGTACCGTGACTCCACGGCGGTCACCGAGCTGCGCGCGTTCGAGGGGCGGGGACATTCGCTCGCGATCGACCACGGCTGGCGTGAGGTTGCCGACGCCGTCCTGGGCTGGTTGAAGGAGCAGGGTCTCTAGGAGGTACTGCGGATGGATCTGCACCTGAGCGGCAAGACGGCAGTGGTCACGGGTGCCGGCCGGGGGATCGGGCTCGCGGTGACGCGGGCCCTCCTCGACGAAGGCGTGAAGGTGGTCGCGGGTTCGCGCACCATCGGCGCCGAGCTCGAAGGGCTACCGGTCGAGGCGTTCGCCGTCGATCTCGGTACGACGGACGGTCCGGCGCAGCTCGTCGACGAGGCGATCACCAGGGCCGGCGGGTTCGACATCCTGGTGAACAACGTCGGTAGCGTGCACCCGCGCCCCGGCGGCTTCGCCTCCGTCACCGACGACGACTGGCTCGAGACGCTCAACCTCGACCTGATGTCAGCCGTCCGTACGACGCGCGCCGCGCTGCCGGTGCTGATCGAGCGGTCCGGCGTCATCGTCACGGTGTGCTCGGTCAACGCGACCCTGCCCGACCCGCTGGTGATCGACTACAGCGCCGCGAAGGCCGCCTGCCTCAGCTTCTTCAAGTCGCTGTCGAAGGAGCTCGGGCCGCAGGGCGTCCGCGTCAACACCGTCAGCCCCGGCCCGGTAGCGACCGACCTGTGGCTGGGCAAGGGCGGCGTCGCGGAGACCGTCGGCGGTGCGGTCGGGGCTGCACCGAAGGACATCGCCGCTCAGGCCGCGAAGGGCTCGGTCACCGGTCGCTTCACGCGTCCGGAGGAGGTCGCCGACCTGGTGGTGTTCCTGGCCAGCGACCGCGCCGGAAACCTGACCGGCGCCGACATCATCCTCGACGGAGGTTTGACACCGACGATCTGACCGATCCCGGCGCTGCAGGACCAGCGCCGGGATCGAGCTGTCAGGCGGCGAAGCCCGGGTCGGGCTCGGCCACGTGGCAGGCTGCCTCGTGGTTCTCGCCCAGGCGACGGGGCAGCGGCGTCTCCACATGGCACCTGTCGATCGCCAACGGGCAGCGCCAGCGAAAGCGGCACCCCGGCGTCGGGTCGATGACCTTCGGCGGCTCGCCCGTGTCACCCGCGATCCCCTCGGCGAGCGGCGCACGCGGATCCGGCACCGCACCGAGCAGCAGGTCCGTGTACGGGTGCTTCGGGTTCGCGAGCACCGCTTCCGTCGGACCGGACTCGACGATATGCCCGGCGTACATGATCATCAGCCGGTCCGCGACGTACCGCGCGCTGGCGATGTCGTGGGTGATGTAGAGGAACGAGACGCCTTCGGAGCTGCGCAGGTCGGCCATCAGGTTCAGCAGGCCGATCCGGATCGACACGTCGAGCATCGACACCGGCTCGTCGGCCAGGATCAGCTTCGGCTTGTGCGCGAGCGCCTGCGCGAACCCGATTCGTTGCCTCTGGCCACCACTCAGCTCGTACGGGTAGCGGTGCATGATGTCGCCGGCCGGAGTCAACCCGACCGCCTCGATCACCCGCGCGGCCTCCTCCTCGCGCTGCGGCCGGCTGAACTCGGGCCGGTGCAGCTTGAGGCTGCGCAGGACGCCGTGGGACACCCGGAACGCAGGGTTCAGCGAGCTGAACGGGTCCTGGAAGACCATCGGTACGTCGCCGCGGTAGGACAACTGGTCCTTGCGGGACTTGAACGTCGACATCGCCCGGCCCTGGTAGAAGATCTCACCGCCGGTCGGCTTGTACACACCCGCGAGCAGCCGCGCGATCGTGCTCTTCCCGCTGCCGCTCTCACCGGCGAGCGCGACGATCTCCTGGCGCCCGATCGAGAGGTTCACGTCGTCGACCGCGTGCAGCATCTGCCGCGAGAAACCCCGCCCGACCTTGAAGTGCCGGGTCAGCTCCCGCGCCTCGATCACCGGCGCGGCGGCCGATTCGGTCACACCGGCCTCAACATCCAGCGACGTCATGACACCTCCCGGGCGGGCGCGATCGACGGTGCGTGCAGTAGGCAACGAGATTGGACGGCGCCGACCTGATAGAGCTCCGGCTCGATCTTCGGGCAGTCCTCGAAGGCCTTCGGGCAGCGCGGCTGGAACCGGCAGCCCGGCGGCGGGTCGGCGAGGTTCGGCGGGCTGCCGGGGATGCCGGTCAGCGGCACCTTCGGCCCGCGGATCGACGGGAACGCGTCGAGCAGACCCTCGCTGTACGGGTGCGCCGGGTGATCGAAGACCGCGCGCGTCGCACCGAACTCGACCACCTGCCCGGCGTACATCACCACGAGCTTGTCGGAGAAGTGACTGACCAGCGACATGTCGTGGGTGACGAAGATGACCGCGAACCCGAGCTTGCGCTGCAGTTCCTTGATCTGCACCATCAGCGATCGCTGCGCGACCACGTCGAGCGCGGATGTCGGCTCGTCCATGATGATCAGGTCCGGCGTGAACAGCAGCGCCATCGCGATCATCGCCCGCTGCCGCATGCCGCCGCTCAACTGGTGCGGGTAGCTCTTCAGGTGGATCGGGTCGATGCCGACCAGCCGCAGTACCTCGGCCGGCCGGTTGTCGTCGACCACCTCGTCGTGGGCCATGATCGTGTCCTGGAACTGCGCGCCGATGCTCTTCACCGGGTTCAGTGCGTTCATCGCGCTCTGCATCACCACGGAGAAGTCCCGCCACCGCATCGACGCGAGCTTCTTCTCGCTCATCGTGACCAGGTCCTGCCCGAAGAACTTCACGCTGCCGCCGGTGATCTCGGCCGGCGAACTCAGCAGGTGCGCGATCGCGAACAGCAGCGTCGACTTCCCGCAGCCTGATTCGCCGACGACGCCGACGAATTCACCTGCCTGTACGTCGAGATCCACATGGTCGACCGCGACGACCGGGTGTGCACCGGTGTCGTACTCGACGGTGAGATCACGGACCTCAAGAAGCTGATCGGGCACGTCGCCTCCGAACCGGCCGCAGCGCGGGATTGCTGATCTCGTCGAACGCATAGTTGAGCAGGGCAAAGGAAACACCGAGCAGCGCGACCGCCAGACCCGGCGACAACGCCCACGCGGGCAGGCCGTTGACCAGGGCGCCCTGGTTCTGGGCCCAGTAGAGCATCGTGCCCCAGCTCAGCGAGTTGGGATCGCCGAGGCCGAGGAACTGCAGGCCGGCGGCGGTGAGCACGGAGTACAGCGCGGCGCCGAGGAAGTTCGCGACGATCAGCGAAGTCATCGTCGGCAGTACCTCGACCACGATGATGTACGACGATCGCTCGCCGCGGACCCGCGCCGACTCGAGGAAGTCGCGGTTCCGCAGCGACAACGCCTGCGCCCGCATCTGTCTGGCGCCGTACGACCACCCGGTCAGGATCAGCACGACGATGATCACGGTCAGGTTGCCCTTACCGGCGTACGTCGCGAGCACGATGATCAGCGGGAACGTCGGGAGCACCAGGAAGATGTCGGTCAGCATCGACAGGCCGTCGTCGGCGAACCCGCCGAGATAGGCGGCCGAGACGCCGATCAGCACGGACAGGATGGTGGCGCCGGCGCCGGCGACGACCGCGATCACCAGGGATTCCCGGGTGCTGTAGATCAGCTGTGCGTACACGTCCTGGCCGAGGCCGGTCGTGCCGAGCCAGTGCTGGCCGGACGGGGACTGCAGCGGCAGGTCGCCGATCGCCTGCGGATCGTGGTGCGCACCCGGGACGAACAGTTGCGGGAACGCGGCGAGCAGGACGAACAGCACCAGCAGGCCGGCGCCGATCATGGCCTTGCGGTTGCGCATGATCGCGCGCAACAGTCCACCGCGCGGTCGGCGGGTGGCAGTCGTTGTCGGCGCGGCTGCGCCGGTGACGATTGCGCTCATCGGCGTCCTCGCTTCGCTCCGGGCGCCGATGAGCGCGGGTCGCTACTGTGTTTGATGGTGATCTCGCTTCGCTCGCTCACGGGGCTATCCCTTCGTCCGGGCTCGTGGGTCGAGGAGGAACACCGCGAAGTCACAGAGCAGGACGCAGATCAGCACGGCCAGCGTCACCAGCAGGAAGAGGGACTGCAGCAACGGATAGTCGGTGCTCACGGTGGCGTTGTAGAACATGTAGCCGAGCCCGGGATAGTTGAACACGTACTCGACCAGGATCGTGCCGGAGATGACGAAGCCGAGTGACATCGCGAAGCCGGACAGGTTGGGCAGGAACGCGTTCCGGCCGGCGTAGCCGAACATGATCCGCCGGCTCGGGATGCCCTTGGCCCGCGCCATCCGGACGTAGTCCTCGGCGAGCGTGGTGATCATGTTGTTCCGCATGGTCAGGATCCAGCCGCCGACCGCGGTGATCAGGATCGTCGCGGCCGGCAGGATGCCGTGCTTGACAACGCTGAGGATGAACTCGCCGTTGAATCCCGGCGTCAATCCTTGGTCGTAGTTGAAGTCGTTGGGCAGGATCGCGTGATCGCCGATCGCGAACAGCGAGATGAACAGCAGCGCGACCCAGAAATACGGCAGCGCCGAGGTGACGATGAAGACCGGCGGCACGATCCCGTCGATCAGCCCGCCCCGGCGCCAGCCGGAGATCGTGCCGATCAGCGTGCCGAGGGCGAACGCCAGGATGGTCGTGATCCCGACCAGTCCCAGCGTCCACGGCAACGCGCTGCTGATCAGCGTGGTCACCGGGACGCCGAGGCTGCTGCCGATCGACACACCCCAGTGCCCGGTGACCATCGCCTTCAGGTACTCCAGGTACTGCAACACGATGTTCTTGTCCGGCTGGAAGCCGAACTCGGCCAGGACGGTCCGCAACTGCTCCGCCGTGACGACCGAGCCGCCCTTGCTGAGCCGCTCCCGGAGCGCCTCCTCAGGACTGCCGGGCATCAACCGCGGGATGAAGAAGTTCAGCGTCATCGCGGCCCAGAGCGTGAGCACGAAGAACCCGAGACGTCGTAGCAGGTATCTCACCGCAAATAGCTCCTCGTGCTCACCCTGTCGTGACTTCCGGACTACTTCTGGACTACTTCTGGACTACTTCTGTGCGGCCTTCGAGTACAGGTTGGCCAGCACCTGTCCGGCGTCCGGGATGTTGTACGGCGCCGGCTGGGCGTACGGGTTGTCCTGCGTCGGCCAGCCCTCGATGTCCTTGGTGTTGTACTGGTACCAGTCGACCGACTCGGTCGTCGGGATCAGCGGGACATCCTTGATCATGTACCCAGAGATCTGCTTGATCAGCTTGACCTGGGTGTCGGGATCCGCGCTGGCGTACTGGTCGAACAGCTTGTCCACCTCGGGGTTGCTGTACCGCGAGTAGTTGCTGTTGGCCTGCTTGCCGATCGGCGCGGTGTTCTTCGAGTACAGCAGCTGCCGCAGCTCGTAGTACGGCGTCGGTCCGCCGGACAGGCTGGAGTAGGCCAGATCGTAGTCACCGGTGTACAGCTTCTGGTTGTACGACTGCTGCTGCAGGTCCTGGATGCTCAGCTCGACGCCGACCTTGGCCAGCTGCTGCTTGACGACCGCGAGCGACGCGTCCCAGTCGGTGTAGCCGGTGACCGTGATGACGTTGAGCTTGAGCGGGTTCGACTCCGAGTACCCGGCGGTCTGCAGGAGTTGCTTGGCCTTGTCGAGGTTCGGCTTGTCGTACCCGGCCGCGGCCAGGGCGTCCTTGTCGAAGTACTTGTCGAAGGTCGGCGTGACGACACCGGTCTGGTTCGCGGCCGGCTGGTAGCCGCTCTCACCGATCTTCGAGATCTGCTCCCGGTCGAGCGCGTAGGCCAGTGCCTGCCGGACCGCCAGCTTGCTGGTCGCCGGGCGGGACGGGTCGTTGTTCGGCACCAGGGCGACGTTCGCGGTCGGCGGGAACCAGTAGTTGTTCTCCGGCGACTTCGACTTGTAGAACTTGTCGATGTTCGGGATGTACTGACCGCCCCACTGCGCCTTGCCGCTGGCGAGGTCGAGGTTGGCCGGGTTGTTGTCCAGGTAGGCCGGGTACTGCACCTTCTGGATGTACGGCTTGCCCGGCTGCCAGTACGACTGGTTGGCGCTGTAGGAGATGTTGTTCGGGCTGCAGGACTCGACCGTGTAAGGCCCGGTGCCGACCGGCTTCGGGTCCGCCCAGGTGGCCGGCTTCGACGCCGCATCACCGGTCGACCAGATGTGCTTCGGGACGATGTTGACCTGGTTGGCGAAGTTGAAGAAGTACGGCTCGGCCGCGCCCTTGAACTTCAGCGTGACCTTGTTGCCCGCCGCGGTGACACTGGTCAGCCCGGCGCCGGTCCACAGCGCGTAGATGTCCAGGGCCGGCTGCGCCTTCATCAGGTTGAACGTGTAGACCACGTCGTCGGCGCTGAACGGCTGCCCGTCGCTCCACTTCACACCGTCGCGGATCGTGAAGACGATCGAGTCCTTCTTCGGCGACCAGGCGAAGTCGGTGGCCAGCATCGGCGTGGTGGCGCCGGCCTTCAGCACGTTGACGAAGGTCAGCGGCTCGTAGACGAAACCGCCCGCGACGCCGTTGACCGACGGGTTGAACGGGTTGAACTGACACGGCCAGGTCTGTCCGCCGACGTTGGCGATCGTGACCGAGCCGCCCTTCTTGTACTGGCCGGTGCTGCCGCCGCTACTCGTCGAGGACGACGGGTTGGCCGACGACGCCCCGCTCCCGATCGGCTTGTCGCCGCCGCCGCACCCGGCGGTCAGTGCGCCGACCGCTATCGCGGCGACCGCGATGCGTGTGATGCCCCTCATCGTCTCTGCCTTTCGCTACTGGTAATCCTGCTCATGCGAATGCTTCTGCACCGAGGACAACTCCCGCTGCCTCGACGCCAAGGGCGAGCGCCCCGATCAGCGGAGCGTCCGAAGGAAACCGGGCCACCGACAACTCCGGTGGGAAGGGGACGGCTGCGTCGAGGGCGCGACGCAGGCCGGCTTCGATCTGGTCCCAGGAACGAACCAGGCCGCCGCCGACGACGATCCGGACCGGATCGACCGCGATGGCCAGGTTGGCCAGGTGCATCGCCAGCTCCCGGACGAACTCGTCGGTGAGGACGGCGGCGTCCGGCTGGGTCCGCGCCATCGTGAAGACGTCGGCGGCCGTGACCGGCTGCCCGAGCCGGGCGGACCCGGTGGTCTCGAGTGCCTGACCGCTGACGACGTGTTCCAGGATCGTGCGCTCGTCCGCGTCGACGTACACGTCGCCGGCCGAGCGCAAGTTGTAGCCGATCTCGCCGGACGCGCCGTGCGCGCCGGTGATCACGGTGCCGCCGGCAACGATCGCGATCGCGAGACCGGTGCCGAGATTGACGTACAGCCCCGGGTCGCAGTCGGCGAGTGCGCCCCAGCGCAGCTCGGCCGCAGCGGCCGCCTTCACATCGGTTGCCAGCCGCACCGGTACGCCGGGAAAGCCGTCCCGCACCAGCCGCCCGAACGGAAGGTCGTCCCAGCCCGGGAAAGTGGGGGCCAGCTCGACGCGGTCGTCGTACGGGATGCCGAGGGTGGCCGCGCCGACACCGGCGAGCTCCTGGCCGGGGGCGACCTCGGCGAGCAGTTCGTGGGCAGCGGTCAGGCCGCGGGCCATGGCTTCAGCAGCGCCACCGGACTCGGCGCGGCTGTCGATGGTCCGTGTTCCCAGTCGACGGCCGGACAGGTCGCTGACCGCCAAGGCGATCTTCGTCCCGCCGAAGTCGAGTCCGAGGACGACCGGCGTTGGAACCACAGGGGTGGCACCTCCTCGGGACAACCAATAGAATCGATAGGAAACTAACTTAACAACCAACGGACCACAAGGCTTAACTACGAGTTGGTGGCCGAGTTGTTAACAGCGAGGGGGTCGACGTGACGGTTGTTGCGCCAGGCGCATCCGCGGCACGCCCGCAGTTGATCCGCGAGATCAACGAACAGGTGCTGCTCGATCACATCCGGCGATCCGGACCGATCTCGCGGACAGAGCTCGCCGGCCTGACCGGATTGTCGAAGCCGACCGTGTCGGCGGCGCTCGGCTCGCTGGAGCGGACCGGTCTGGTGCACGTGACCGGCCAGCGCACCGGCGTACCGGGACCGGCGGCCAGCCTGTACGAGGTGCGGCCGGACGCGGGGTACGTGCTCGGGCTCGATGTCGGGCGCGAATACCTGCGCGGGGCGATCTCGGATCTCGCGGGCACCGTGCGTGCGCGACTGAGTGTTCGCACCAAGGCCGGTGACGCCATGGCTCGCATCCAGGAGCTCGCCGACCTGAGCACGACCCTGGCGACCGAATCGGGGATCGACGTCACGCAGCTGACCCAGACCGTGCTCGGGTCTCCCGGTGTCTACGACCCGCGACTCGATGCGCTGACGCTGACGGGACGCCTGTCCGGGTGGGATTCACCGGCGACGCTGGCGGCATTACGAGACCGCTTCGGATCGTCCTTGATGATCGAGAACGATGTCGATGCCGCCGCGATCGCCGAGCGGGTGCACGGACACGGACGGAACGTCGACAGCTTCGCCTTCGTTTCGGTCGGTACCGGAATCGGTATGGGACTCGTTCTCGACGGGAAACTTCGGCACGGATCGCACGGGGTGGCGGGCGAGATCGGGTACCTGCCGTTCACCGAAGGCAGTGGTAGCGATCCGCGGGATGCCCGCAAACGCGGCGGTTTCGACGCGTCGGCGTCCGCGGCCGCTGTCGTGCGAGCCGCGCGGCGGGCCGGCGTGCGAGGGGCGTCGACAGCCGAGAAGGTGTTTGCGGCCGCCGCTCGCGGTGACGCTGTCGCGGCCGCCGTCGTTGCGGAGGAGGCGGTGCTCGTGGCCAAGGCGGTGTGCACGGTGATCACGGTGGTGGATCCCGAGCTGGTCGTGCTGGGCGGCGGTATCGGACAAGCGCCGGGCTTCCTCGAAGCCGTCTCCCAGCAACTTCACAAGCTTGCGCCGGTGATGCCCGACGTCAAGGCCAGCGTCCTCGGCCGCGAGTCTGTCGTCGCGGGATGCCTGGCCGCGGGGCTGGACCGCTCCTGGAAGACCCTCGGCGGCCGAGTTGGAACTCAGGGCTGATCTGGTTCGAGTTCCGGGCGTGGATCGTCCGGAATGGTCAGTAGGGTTCGAGCCATGATCGCTATGTACCCGAGCTTTGTGATGGATTGCCCCGACGCCGGGGTCTTGGCCCGGTTCTACGCCGAGATCCTGGGCTGGAAGGTGGAGGCCCGCGACGGCTGGGCCGACATCAAGCCGGAGGACGGGGGCAACTGCATCTCGTTCCAGCAGGTCGAGAACTTCAAGCCGCCGTCCTGGCCCGGTCAGGACGTGCCGCAGCAGATGCACCTCGACGTCATGGTCCGCGACCTGGACGAGGCAGAGGCCGAGGTGCTGAAGCTGGGGGCGACCAAGCCCGAGCACCAGCCCGGGACGACGTTCCGTGTCCTCCAGGATCCGGCGGGGCACCCGTTCTGTCTCTGCGTCGACTGATCAGTCTCAGGGGTCGCCTAGGGTTGGGGTGTGACGAGTTGGCGCGAGGAACGGCGGCAGGCGGCGGTCGAGCATGCGGCTGCGCTCGAACGCCGGAAGGCCGGGGAGACCGCTCAGGCTCGTCAGCTCCTCACCGACTTCATCGCGACGCTGAAGGAAAGTGGCGTCGAGCCGGAGCCGTTGCGCGCGCAGGTCGTCGGGACGAACACGAGCTACCGGACCAACCTCACCGGGTGGTACCTGCGCCGCAACCGCTCGCTCGCCGTGGATGTCGAGGGCAACTTCTACATCCTCGGCGTGCCCGCGAGCCTCAAGGCCCGCGTCGCCGGCGTACACGTCGTACCGTCCGACCCGCCGCTCGTCGTCGGCCAAGGCGCCCGCGACGGCGAGTCATTGCCACTCGCCGAGCTGCTACGCCTTCGGCTTGAGTCCTGACAGCACGCTCTCGATCAACGCCGTTCCGGGTGCTGTCCGGCCGCCCGGTCCAGGCGATGGCCTGACGTCGTCCATCTCCAGCGTCTCGCCGCACTCCGAGCAGCACACCGTTGCCGTCGTCACCTTGCCGCAGGTCGTGTGCGTGAACCGGAGCGGCTGGCCGGCCGGGGGAGTCGCCCACCGATCGCCCCACGCGGTCAGCGCGATCAGGATCGGCACCAGCTCCTGCCCCGCCTCGGTCAGCTCGTAGCTGTACCGGACCGGGTTCTGCTGGTACGGCGTACGTCGTACCAGGCCGCCGTCCACCAGCGTCGTGAGCCGGTCGGTGAGGAGATTGCGGGAGATCCCGAGATCCGTGACGAACTGGTCGAACCGGTTGAGGCCGAGGTAGAGATCGCGCAGCACCAGCGGCGTCCACCAGTCGCCGATCAGCTCCAGGGACTGGGCGAGCGAGCAGTGCATCGAGGCGAAGCTGGTGTTCCGCATGCCCCCGAGTGTAGTCAGTTGCGTCATTGAACTCACTAACCCTAGGGTGGTCGTATGGGCATTTACCACCGGATCGTGGCGCGGCAGGTGCGGAACGCGTTCGCGCAGATCAGCGCGGGCAACTGGGAGGCGATGGTGGCCGGGATGGCGCCCTCGTTCACGTACCGGTTCTACGGGGACCACGCTCTCGGCGGCGAGCGCCGGACCCACGAGGCGCTGCGGAGTTGGTGGGAGCGGTGCTTCCGGCTGCTGCCGAACACCCGCTTCGAGGTGCGGGACGTGCTCGTCAACGGCTGGCCGTGGAACACCCGGGTCGCGACAGCAGTCACCGTCCACGTGGGCGTCGTGGACGGTTCGACGTACGAGAACGTGGTTCATCAGTTCCTCCGGATCCGGTGGGGCAAGATCACCGAGGTGTGCACGCTCGAGGACACCGCCGTACTGGAGAGAACCCTCGACCGGCTGGCCGCGGCGGGGTACGCCGAGGCGCACGCCGCGCAGATCACTGGTTGAGGCCGGCCGGCTTGAGGCCCTTGAAGGTCAGGTAGAGACCGATCGACAGCTCCCAGAGGGCGACCGGGACGGTGGCGATCCCCGACAACGCGGACAGCTGGCTGTTGTGGCCGAGGAGCGTCAGGATGTTGGCGGTGAGCAGCAGAGGTGCGCCGATGAGGCCCATGACCGGCATGAACCGCGGGACCCGGCGGGAGCGGTACATCAGGGTGCCGAGCAGGATGGCGCTGATCGCGGGCATGGTGCCGGGGCCGAAGAGGAAGGTCCAGTTGCGGACCTCGACGAGCGCCTGCCCGACGGTGGCAAGTGCCGCGGAGTCGGTGCCCTGAGCGCCGGCGAGATCCTGTCGCAGGGTGACGACGGCGACGAGACTGACGACGCCGATCATGATGACGGCCGCCTCGAGCGTCCGTGAGGTGACGAAGCCGAGCGCCAGGGACTCCTTGTACCGCTTCATCACCGGGAAGAGGGCGACCGCGCTGCCGATGCCGGCGAGGGCGTTGACGAAGTCGAGGAGACATCCCCACAGCACGCGGGCATCCTGTCCGGAGCCGAGGATGTAGTTGTGGTCGTTCAGCACGGGACCGATCAGGAACAGCGCGGGAATCGAGGCGGCGAACGTCACCAGGTAGAAGATCCCGGCGGCGCGGGCGTGGCCGCGGTCCGGATCGGTGGTGCCGACGGTGGTGGCCGGGGCAGGTGCGGTGATGGTCATGACAGTTTCCTTTGCGTTTGGTCGGGATCGACCCGGTCGACCGAGAGCAACGGCAGACCGAGATCGCGGAGTCGCTGGAGGAGTCCGTGCAGGGCCGCCTGGTCGGCCACCTGGCCGTGGATGACGGAGGTGCCGTCGGCGTGCGCGCTGACGGTCAATCCGTCGAACCACGCGGCCCACCGGGGATCGATGCGCCCTTCGAGGCGGATCTCGTACCAGGCTGATTCGTGGTTCATGCCTGCAAAGTAGGAGCGGGTCTGGTGACCGCGCATCACATCATGTGGTGATCATCAGCGGGTGAGGAGACCGAGCTGATGGGCCCGCCGGATCGCCGCGCGGCGGTTGTTCACGCCGAGCTTGGTGTAGATGTGTTTGGTGTGCGTACGCACGGTGTTGAGCGACACCACGAGCTCCCGTGCGATCGACGGACCGTCGAGTTCGCTGGTGAGCAACCGCAGTACGTCGAGCTCGCGATCGCTCAGCGGATCGATGAGCGTCTGCGGGGTGCTGACGCGTGTGGGCCGGCCGGCCGCGTCCAGGAGCGTGCGCGCGTACGGCGACCGGATCCGCTGCAGCATCGAGGTGCCTTCGCTGATGAAGACGCGGACGTATCCCTCGGGTTCGGCCAGTGCCAGCGCTCGTTCCAGCGGGGCAGGATCGCGGGCGGCAAGCGCCTGGAGGACGAGGATCTCGATCAGGCTGCCGGTCCGGTTCTCCGCGGCCGCTCGCAGCCTTTCGAGAAGCGGTACGGCGTCCTCGCCGTGGGCCATCATGAGCCGGGCCAGCGTCACATGCTCGTACTCGTGCAGATAAGACAACTCATCGGGCACGCTCTCTGCCCACTCCTGAGCCGCGGAGAGATCGCCTCGTCTGATCAGCAGCCGTGCTCGTACGGCGGTCAGCGGGCGGACGTTCGGTGAGAAGTCGCCGACGTACACCTTGATGGCGGCGTCGAGCAGCTCGAGTGCGCTGTCGAGATCGCCTTCGGCCTCGCGGATCCGGGCCATCGCGAGTCGCCAGCGGTACGGGTTCTGCGGGAGGTCGGCGCCGAGCCCCTCCGCGCGGCGCAGGTAGTCGGTGGCTGCGTCCAGATCGTTCCGTTCCCAGGCGATCCGGCTCAGACCGACGTACATGTCGGACGTGCCGCGCATGCCGGGACCGGCAATGTCCAGCGCTCGCTCGAGTGTCGCTTGCGCTCGGCGGAGCCGGCCTTGAGTGATCTCGAGGTCGGCCAGCGTCACGGAGCAGCCGAGGACGTCGGCAATGTGGCCGGCGCGTTCCAGCCCCGCCGCCGCGGCGGCGTACCCGCGGTGCGCGGACTCGATATCTCCACCCGCCCACGAGGCTAGAGCCGATAGCGCCGAGGCAGCCGACGTGGTCAGGTCGTCGCCGGGGAGAGCGAGCTGGATCGCCACTGCGGCGTGCTCGATCGTACCGGTCGGATTGCCGGCAATCAGGTCGAGTGCGGCGCGGTAGGTCTCGATCGCGCTCGGCAGGCGTTCGAGCTCTTCGCGATCCACAACCACGAACTCGTCGCCAGAGATCTGCCGCTCGATGTCTTGGAGCCGTTGCTCGACTCCGGCGAACTCGTTGCTGGCCATCAACGCCCCGACGAATCCGATCGCGAGCACCGGCCTCCGCCGTACGACGTCGTCGGGGATGTCGTCGAGCCAGCGCCGGATCGTGGCCTCCTGCCGCTCGCGCCTGAGCCCAGGGACCGCGAGCTCGACGAGATCCGCAGCATGGTCGACGTCTCCGGCCGCGACGGCGTGGTGCACGGCTGCCACTGTGTCGCCCGCATCGTCGTACCACTGGGCGGCGCGTCGGTGCAGTTCCGCAACGTCGCCGCGCTCGGCGAGCAGACGCGCCCGCAGTACGTCGGCGAAGAGGTGGTGATAGCGGTACCACTGCCGGCGATCGTCCAGCGGGACGACGAACAGGTTCTGGCGCTCAAGCGATTCGAGCATCGCTCTGCCGCCGGGCTGCCCGGTGACGGCATCGCACAGCGGGCCGGTCAGTCGATCGACCACGCACGTCTCGAGCAGGAACCGGCGTACCTGCTCCGGTTGGCGGTCGAGGACTTCGTCGACGAGATAGTCGACGACGTACCGGTCGTCGCCCGCGAAGTCGTCGATGAACCTGCTCGCGTCGCTGCGGCCGCGCAACGACAGCGCCGCCAGTCCAAGAGCGGCGATCCAGCCTTCGGTGCGTTCCTCGAGCGTTGCGATGGCGTCGGCGTCGAGCCCTGTCCCGGTGAAGTAGTTGTGCACTTCTTCGAGCGTGAAGCGCAGGTCGGCCGCGCGTGCTTCGACGAGTTCGCCGCGAGTGCGCAGCCGAGCCAGGGGGAGTGCGGGGTCGGCCCGGGTGCTGATCAGCAGGTGGAGTTGCGGCGGGAGATGGTCGAGCAGATAAGTCATGCCGCGGCTGATCTCGAGGCCGTCGGCGAGGTGGTAGTCGTCGAGGACGAGGTCGATCTCGCCCGGCAGAACACTCAGCTCATTGAGTACGCCGGCCAGGACGGTCTCGATCGGCGCGGGACCGGACTGGAGCAACGCCAGGGCGTCTTCCGCGATGCCCGGCGCGGCACGATCGAGCGCGGTCAAGACATACGTCCAGAAGGTGACGGGATCCCGGTCGCTCTCCTCCAGCGAGACCCAGGCCGCGTCGTCGGCGGCCCATGCTGAAACGAGTGTGGTCTTGCCGAAGCCGGCCGGTGCGGACACCAGCGTGAGCGCGGTGCCGTCCTTGCGCAGCAGGCGTTCGTCGAGCCGCGATCGATGCACCAGGCCCTCGCGACTCCGCGGGCGATACAGCTTGGTCTCGACAAGAAGTCCGGCCATCACACCCCCTCCGGCACGACGTCGTCAGGATGAGAATAGGCCGAGGATTGCGGGCCTGCCCGGAAACTCGAATGCTTTTGTCGGTGGGCCCGGTTACGGTCGGTCGAGTGCTGACTCTGCTTCGCTACGGCGTTCGTGTTGCACCTGGGAGCACCCTTCTGACGATGGGTCTGGCTGTCCTCGGCTCGCTGCTGGGGATGGCGGTCACGTTGCTGACCGGCGGCGTCGTCGGAGCGGTCCCGGGTGTGATCGACGGACGTCCCGATGCGATGTCGCTCAGCGAGTTCAGCTGGCTGCTCGGCGGTCTGCTGGCGGTCTTCGTCATCGACAGCCTGATGCCGGCCTTGCAGCAGGTCGCCTCGCTGACATTGGACGCCGGGATGGTCCGCGCGATCGGCACCGGCATCACCGAGCCGCTGCTGCGCCCGCGTCGCGTGCGGCACCTCGAGGATTCCGAGGTCCTGGACGTGCAGGAGCGGGCGAAAGGCAAGGGCGGATTCCACCTTGCCCAGGGCATGAGCCAGCTGCCGTATCTGCTCGCCAGCCGGATCACGCTGCTCGGCTCGGCAGTGATCGTCGGCGCGATGTTCACCTGGTGGGTCGCGGCCATGCTGGTCGCGGTGTCACTACTGCTCGAGTGGTACGGCGGTCGCCTGGTCGAGCGCGAGATCGACACCTGGTGGGGCAACACCGAGGAGCAGCGCCGCGCGCAGTACCTGTTCGACCTCGGCATGCGCGACGCCCCGAAAGAGCTGCGCGTGTTCGGCCTGCACAACTGGCTGGTGCAGCGCTATGTCCGCGACTGGACGGCCGGCTTCCGCCCGGTCTGGGCGCGCCGCCGCAAGAACGTGAAGTTCTCGATCCTGATCGGCGGCGTGCACCTGATCGCCAACGGCATCGCGATCGTCGCCGTCGGCCGCGCGGCGCTGAACGGCTCGCTGCCGCTGACCCAGGTCGCGACGACGCTGCCCGCGATCCTCGCGATCGGCCAGTCCAACAACGGGTACGGCGTGGTCCAGGTCCGCCGCGGACTCTCTGCGTACCGCGCGATGCGGGACCTGCCGCAGACGATCGCCGAGCGGCACCCGGAGCCGGTCGCGGAGAACAAGCACCGGATCGAGACGATGCCGGCCCGCGAGATCCGCTTCGAGAACGTGAGCTTCCGTTACCCGGGTTCAGAGGCCGACGTACTGCGGGGGCTCGACTTCACGCTCCACGCGCACGAGGCGCTCGCGCTCGTCGGCATCAACGGCGCCGGCAAGTCAACGCTGGTCAAGCTGCTCGGCGGTGCCTACAAGCCGACGAGCGGGCGGATTCTCGTCGACGGTGTCGATCTCGCGGAGCTCGATCTCGCGGCTTGGCAGCGACGGGTTGCGGCGATCGTGCAGGACTTCTTGCGGTTTCCGCTGTCGGTCACGGACAACGTCGTGTTCGGTGCGGTCGAGCGTGCAGGGGATGAGCTCACGCTGGCCAAGGTCGCCCGTGAGTCCGGGATCGACGCTGTCGTCCGCGGTCTGCCGAAGGGCTGGGACACCGTGCTGGACAAGACGTTCGACGGCGGCGTCGACCTGTCCGGCGGCGAGTGGCAGCGGGTCGCGCTGGCCCGCGCGTTGTTCGCCGTCCATGCCGGTGCGGGCGTGCTGGTGCTGGACGAGCCGGCCGCGGCGCTCGACGTACGTGCAGAAGCCGAGTTGGTCGAGCGGTATCTCCAGCTGACCTCCGGTGTGGCGTCGTTGATCATCTCGCACCGGTTCTCCGTCGTGCGCAACGCCCACCGGATCTGTGTGTTGTCCGGCGGACGCATCGTCGAGGACGGCACGCATGAGGAGCTGCTCGCCACGGACGGGGAGTACGCCACGATGTTCCGGCTGCAGGCCGAGCGGTATGTGACCGGACCGGAGGCTGTCGATGCCTAAGACGTTCCGCATCCTCTGGCTCTGGCTGAGTACGTCGTTCCGCGCGGCGCCCGGGCTGATGACGATCTCGGCCGTCCTCGTCGCGGCCCGCGCCATCACCGCACCGGCCCAGACGTACGGCGTGAGCCGGCTCGTCGACGGGATCGCGTCGGACAGCTCGGACACGATCGCCCTGGGCATCGCGATCATCGTCGGCGGCCTTGCGGTCTCGTTCGTCGCGGACGGACTGGGCTGGCCGTTGCAGGACACCGCGCAGGAACGGATGGCCGGGCGCGTGCACGCGGACCTGCTCGACGTGACGACCGGGATCCCCGGGCTGTCGCACCACGAGCGGCCCGATGTCGCCGACCGGCTCGAGTTAGTGCGCGAGCGCGCGTGGCGGATGGGTGTCGGCGCCGAGGTGCTGCTCTGGGCGTTCGCGACGGTGACAAACACCGCGACTGTGCTCACGCTGCTCGGGTCGGTGCAGCCGGTGCTGCTGGTGCTGCCGTTGCTCGGCTGCGCGCGCATCTGGTCGGCGTACCTGAGCAGCACGCGGCAGCAGAAGGCCTGGGAGGATTCGCTGCCGCAGGAGCGTCTGGTCGACCGGCTGATCGAGGTCGCGAAGGATCCGCGGACAGGTCTCGAACTGCGGGTGTTCGGGCTCGGGAAGGTCTTGCTGGACAGGATCTTCGCGTTGCAGACCGAGCGGTTCGCCCGCCGGGTCGCGGCCGCCCGCTGGGGCGGCAAGGTCGACAGTTCGGTGCGGCTGGTGTTCGGTCTCGCGTACGCCGCGGCGATCGTCTGGGTGGTCGCCCGCGCTCGGCACGGTGAGCAGACGGCCGGCGACGTCGTACTCGTGCTGCTGCTCGCGCCGCAGGTCGATCAGATGACCGGCGGTATCGCGCAGAACGTGTACTGGGTCGGCGAGGTCGTGCGCAGCTTCAGCCGCTACGACTGGCTGCGCGAGTACGCGAAGCAGAACTCGTGGCGCTCCAGCGCGACCCCGGCCCCGGAGCGACTCACCTCCGGGATCGAACTGCGGAACGTCGGATTCTCCTACCCTGGTTCGGAATCCGCGGTCCTCAGCGGCATCAGCCTGACGCTGCCGGCCGGTGCGGCGGTCGCGCTGGTGGGGGAGAACGGCGCCGGGAAGACGACGTTGGTCAAGCTGCTCGCGCGGATGTACGACCCGACGACCGGAAGCGTTCTGATCGACGGCGTGGACCTCGCGACGATCCAGCCGGACGAGTGGCGGTCACAGCTCTCGGCCGGGTTCCAGGACTTCGTGAAGTTCGAGCTGACCGCGCGCGAGGTCGTCGCGATCGGCGACGTGGCGCGCGCCGACGACGAGGACGCCGTACACACCGCGATCCTGCGCGGTGATGCCGAGTCGGTGATCGCCGGGTTGTCGCACGGGCTCGACAGTCAACTGGGCAAGAAGTTCGCCGATGGTGTCGAGCTGTCCGGCGGGCAGTGGCAGCGGCTCGCGCTGGCCCGCGCGTTCATGCGTGAACGTCCATTGTTGTTATTGCTCGACGAGCCGACAGCAGCGCTCGACCCGGAGGCCGAACACCGGCTCTACGAGCAGTACGCCGATGCAGCGAAGGTCGCCGCGGCCGAGACCGGCGGGATCACGGTCCTGGTCTCACACCGGTTCTCGACCGTCCGGATGGCCGACCTGATCGTCGTCCTGCACGACGGCCGGGTCGAAGAGTTCGGCACCCACTCCGACCTGCTCGCAGCCGGCGGCCGGTACGCCGAACTCTTCGAGCTCCAGGCTCGCGCCTATCGCTAGGCCTGCACCCGCCGATCCGCACGCTCAGCCAGCTCGTCCTCATCGACCAGCGTGATCATCTGCCCGCCCGGCGCGCACAGCATCGTCACGGTGAACTTCAGCGGGATATCCGACCGGTTGTTGCCGTCGTGGTAGTGGATCACGTCGCCGCCCGGCTCCCAGAACGCCTCACCGGCCTTGATCACCCGCGGCGCCTCGCCCTCGAGCTCGAACAACATCTCGCCTTCGAAGACGTACCCGAACGCGGGCCCGGAGTGCCGATGTGGCGGCGCACCGGGATCGCCGGCCGGATACTCGATCACCACCGTCATCGCGTGGAACCCGTCAGGCACGAACGGCGGCTCAATCTCCTGCAACATCGTGAAAGCGTTCTGCCAGGTGCTGGACCGCTGTTCGGTCGTGTCGGTCATCGAAGCTCACCTTCCAGTCGGTATTCGGGTCTCTCCACACAAGACAGGGCAGCGCGATGCGGTGTGACGGTCACAGGGGAGCGGGCTGGGCTGTCTTAACGGATATGAGCCAGCGCATCGAGACCCTTGACGACCTTCACCGGCACCTGCAGTGGGCGATCGAGCTCGAGCACGCCACGCTCCCGCCGTACCTGTGTGCGCTGTACTCGCTGGACCCGGCGCGGAACCCGGATGCGGTCGAGCTGGTCAGCAGCGTGTTCGTCGAGGAGATGATCCATCTGTCGCTGGCGGCCAACCTGCTGAACGCCGTCGGCGGCGAGCCGCGCCTGGACTATCCGGGCATGCTGCCCGGGTACCCGCGCCGCCTTCCGCACGGTCAGGTCGAGCTGTCGCTGTTGCCGTTCGGCCCGGAGGCGCTGGAGATGTTCCTGCGGCTCGAGAAGCCCGAGGCGCCGGGCTCACCGGCCGAGAGCGATCACTACGAGACGATCGGGCAGTTCTACGACGCGATCGAAGAAGGCCTGCGCTACTTGTGCGAGACGCTGGACGAAGAGAAGGTGTTCTCCGGCGACTCGGCGCGTCAGGTGACGGCGGGACCGTTCCAGCACACCGGCGGCGCAGTGCAACCCATCACCGATCTCAGGTCGGCGCTGGCCGCGCTGGACGAAATCGTCGAGCAGGGGGAGGGCACGTCGCGCGGCGAGGTCTGGGACGGCGACCACGACATCTTCCACCCGGACCGCGACGAGGTCGCGCACTACTTCCGTTTCATGGAGCTCAAGCTCGGCCGGCGCTACCAGCGCGGCGACACTCCGGAATCCGGTCCGTCCGGCGAGCCGATCACGCTCGACCTGGCAGGTGTGTCCCCGATGCAGCCGAACCCGCACCGATCGGACAACGCACAGATCCGCGCCGCGCAGGAGGAGTTCGACGACTCCTACTGCACGCTGCTGTACGTTCTCGAGCAGGCGTTCACCGGCGAGCCGACACTGATCCGCGACTCCGTCCGCGCGATGTACGGCCTCAAGGCCGAGGCGCTGAAGCTGATGCAGCTCAGCGAGGACGATCGAACGGTGGCCGGCCCGACCTTCGGCTACGTCGATCCGGAGCAGCGCCGCTGAGCAGCAGACAACTGAGAACCCGCTGAGACGTTTCGCAGAAAGAGCCGCCTCCAGTTCGCCATTTGTTAACGTTCGGTCTTCACCTGACCGTACATTCCTTCCTAATGTATTAACCATGGACACACCGCCCGCTGTCCGTGCCCGCGGAATCACCAAGTACTTCGGTGAGGTCGTCGCGCTCGACGGCGTCGACCTCGACGTCGCACCAGGCCAGATCCACGGCATTGTCGGACCGAACGGCGCCGGCAAGACCACGCTTCTCGGCCTGTTGCTCGGACTCGCCGTCGCCGACCGCGGCACGCTCGAAATCCTCGGTACGCCGGTAGGCCGTGCCCTCGCCGTCTCGGACGGCGTGGCCGGCTTCGTCGACGGCCCCGGCCTCTACCCGTCGATGACCGCCAAACAGAACCTCACCGCCCTGGCAGCACTGCGCGGTGACCCGACACAGACGATGAACATCGACGAGGCGATCGCCCAGGTCGGCCTCACCGATGTGGCCGACGACCGCGTCCGCGGCTTCTCACTCGGGATGCGCCAGCGCCTCGGCCTCGCCGCCGCCCTCCTCACCAAGCCCAAGCTGCTCATCCTCGACGAGCCCTCGAACGGCCTCGACCCGGCCGGCAAGAAGCACGTGTACGGCGTACTCACCCGCCTGGCCGCAGACGGTACGGCGGTGATGCTCTCGAGTCACCGGATGGACGACGTCGAGCAGCTCTGCTCCGAGGTGACGATCCTGTCCACCGGCCGGGTCGCGTTCTCCGGCCCGATCAGCAAGCTGGCCTCCGAGGACAGCGAGCTCGACTACCGCGTGCTCACCTCGAAGCCGGCAGCCGCTCGCCGGATCGCCCGCCAGACGCACGGGATCCGGCTGCGCGACGACGAAACCGTCAAGGACGGTGTAGAGCTCCTGATCATCTCGGCGCCGATCCCGTCGCTGGACGAGTTCGTGAAGCAACTCGTCGACGACGGCATCGCAGTACGCGAGCTGGCACCGGTCGTCTCGCCCCTCGAAGCCGCGTTCCTCGCCCTCACCGAGCAGCAGGAGACCAACTGATGACGGCCACCGCCGCCACCACCATAGATGCGCCCGTGGCCCGGAAGGTCTCGGTCGCCCGCGGGTATCGCTTCGAACTCGTCAAGCTGCTCTCGCAGTGGCGGGTCCGCGTCCTGATCATCGCGTGCTGGCTGGCCCCCGCGGCCTTCGTCGCGATCATCAGCCAGCAGGCCTCGCTCCCGGTCGACACGCTGTTCGGCCGGATGATGCACGCGACCGGATGGGCCGGACCCCTTGTCCTGCTGGGCTTCTCGGGATCGTGGGCGCTGCCGCTGCTGACGTCGCTGATCGCCGGTGACGTGTTCGCGTCCGAGGATCGGCTCGGCACCTGGCGCCACCTGCTGGTGGCGGTCCGCTCGCCGCGCCGCATCTTCGTCTCGAAAGCACTGTCCAGTCTGACCGTGATCCTCGTGCTGGTGATCGGGCTGGTCGTGTCCAGCACGGTCAGTGGCCTGCTGGTGATCGGCAACCGCGAGCTGATCGGTCTCGACGGGCACTTGCTCTCGCCGGGGCACGCGGCCGGGGCGGTCTTCCTCGCCTGGCTGTGTGCACTCGCTCCGACGCTGGCCCTGGCTGCGATCGGCCTGCTCGGCTCGGTCGCGCTCGGCCGGTCGCCCATGGGTCTGCTGCTCCCAGCAGTGGTCGCGCTGGCGATGCAGATCGTCCAGCAACTGCCGGTCCCGGTCGCCTTCCGCCTCGCCCTTCCCGGCTACGCCTTCATCAGCTGGAACGGCCTTTTCACCAGCCCGGCCCAACGCGGGCCGCTGCTGATCGGAGTCGCGGTCAGCCTGGTCTGGGCGATCGCCGCGACCGGCCTCGCCTACTTCCTCTTCGTACGCCGTGACTTCACGAACCCGACGCACGACGGCTCCGGCCGCCGGGCGTTGACGGCCGGCCTGCTGCCGCTCGTCGGACTGCTCGTAGTCAGCACCGCGGTCATCGCTCCGGTGAGCGGCTTCGGTTCGGGCATCGACCAGGACAAGGTGCAGAAGGCCGTCGCGGTCGAGTTCGCGCATCTCTACCGTCTGCAGACCAAGCAGCTCAATCGGGCCGATGTCACCGAGGAGCAACTGCAGAGTGCCGCCGAGTGCACCAAGGGCGGCGACCAGGTCGCCGCCCGCGGGCCCGGCAACGACTGGCGGTGCGTCGTCAGCTGGCACATCCCCGGGGTGGCAGTCGCCGGCTCGGCGATCTACCAGCTCGACATCAACCCACTCGGTCGGTACGTGTCCGACGGGGACGGACCGAAAGAAGTCAACGGCTTCTTCCTGGTCCGGACCCCATCGGGAGACGAACCGAACCCACTGTGGCAGTTCGACGGCAATATCGAACTGCTACCTGCCAAGTAAGACCAACCCGAAGGGATAGCTCCCATGCAGGTAACACGCCGCCGCAGGCGTGACGAAAAGGGCTCGTCGAGTCGCCTCCGGCGCAGAGTACCACTGGTAGCAGCGGGCACTACGGCTGTTGCCGTGACGCTCGCAGGCACCGCTGTCGCCTCGACAACCGGCTTCGGACACGACCAGGTCGGCCAGGTCACCGACAAGGGCCAGGTCATTTCATCCGACCAGTACATCAAGCCGCTCGGCGACCGTCTCGTCCTCCAGAAGGGCAAGATCATGTCGTCCACCACGAGTCCGGACGGCAGCCACCTGGCCGCCGGCGTGACGGACGGCGGGATGGCGCTGGCGATCGTCGACCTGAAGAACTGGAAGGTCCAGCAATACGTCGGCAACAACGCCGCCGCGGACCTGAAGATCCCGGGCAACGACATCGGCCAGGAAGGCCCGACGTACTCGCCCGACGGCAAGCAGCTGTGGCTCGGTCAAACCGACGGCTACCGCAAGTTCGACGTGAACGCGGACGGCTCGCTCGCGAACCCGACCTTCGTCTCGATCGCCGCCGACGGCGCCAAGCACGCCCTCGCCAGTGAGGCCGTCTTCTCGGCCGACTCCAAGACCGTGTACGCCGCGGTGAACGGCCAGAACCGGGTCGTCGCGATCGACGCGGCCAGCGGCACGATCACGCAGAGCTGGGCGACCGGCAACGCGCCGCGCGACATGGTGATGGTCGGCAGCAAGCTGTACGTGACCAACGAGGGCGGCCGGACCGCGCGGCCCGGCGACTCGACGCTCGACTCGTACGGCACGCCGGTCGTCGCGAACCAGAACTCGATCACCACGACCGGTACGGTCAGCGTGATCGACACCAAGAACGCGGGTGCCGCCGTCGGCAGCATCCCGGTCGGTCTGCACCCGACCGCGGTGTACGCCAAGAACGGTGCCGTGTTCGTCGCGAACACCTCCAGCAACACGGTCTCGGTGATCAACACCAAGTGGGACAAGGTCGCCCAGACCATCACCACCCAGCCGTGGGCCGAGGCCAAGGTCGGGTACGAGCCGAACGGCATCGCGCTGACCGACGACGGCCACCTGCTGGTCTCGCTCGGTCGCGCGAACGCGGTCGCGGTCTACAAGTTCCGCAACCCGCTGGAGCCGGTGAGCTACGTCGGCCTGCTGCCGACCGACTACTTCCCGGCCGAGCTCGCTCAGGTCGGTAAGGACATCGTCGTCTCGAACACCCGTGGTATCGACGCCCGTCGCGACACCACGGCCGCCGGCCGCGGTACGCACGACACCACGTCGAGCCTGACCAAGTTCAAGCTGCCGGACGACCACGCGATCTCGAAGTACACCGCCACGGTCTTCGCACAGAACGGCTGGACCAAGAACTCGGCTCAGCTGGCCACCGACAAGGGGCACCGCGCCCCGGTCGCGGTCCCGGCCAAGCTCGGTGACCCGTCGACGATCAAGCACGTGTTCCTGCTGGTCAAGGAGAACCGGACCTACGACCAGGTGTACGGCGACATGCCGGAGGGCAACGGCGACCCGGCGCTGACGCAGTACGGCGAGAACGTGACGCCGAACCAGCACGCGCTGGCCAAGCAGTTCGGGCTGTACGACAACACCTACGACGTCGGCACGAACTCCGCCGAGGGCCACAACTGGCTGATGCAGGCCGACAACCCGGAGTACACCGAGTCCTCGGCCGGCGAGTACCTGCGCAGCTACGACACCGAGAACGATGCCCTCGGCCACCAGGCCAGCGGCTTCATCTGGACCGGGGCCCAGGCAGCCGGCAAGACCGTCAAGGACTACGGCGAGTTCCTGTCGATCGAGCAGAAGCCGGCCGGTGCGAGCTGGCAGAACCTGTACTGCGACACCAAGCAGATGCAGACCGGCGCCGACACGAAGTACCCGATCCAGGTCGGCTCGGCGATCCCGTCGCTGAACAAGGTCGCGGTCCAGGGCTTCCCGCAGTTCGACACCACGGTGCCTGACATCTACAAGGAACAGGTCTGGGAGAAGGACTTCAAGAAGAACGGTCCGGCGAACCTGAACATGTTCTGGTACTCCAACGACCACACCGGCGGGACGGCGAACGGCCCGGCGCAGGTGGCCGACAACGACCTGGCCGTCGGCCGGACCGTTGACGCGATCACGCACAGCAAGTACTGGAAGGACTCGGCGATCTTCGTCGTCGAGGACGACTCGCAGGCCGGGCTCGACCACATCGACGGGCACCGGGCGCCGATCCAGATCATCAGCCCGTACGCGCAGCACGGCGTGACGGACAGCCACTACTACACGCAGATCACGATGATGCGGACCATCGAGCAGATCCTCGGGATCCACCCGATGAACCAGAAGGACACCGCGGCCACCCCGATGTTCGGCGCGTTCACCAACAAGCCGAACTACTCGACGTTCACCACGGTCCCGAACCGGACCTCGCTGACCGGCGGCGTGAACCCGCTGCCGGCCTGCGGCGCGGACGTTCCCGCGGCGCAGAACCCGAACGTCGCGGCGGCTCCGACGGCGGCCGTGCCGGCCGGCATGGAGACGATGGCGGCGACCTGGTCGGCGTGGAAGGACCAGCAGCGGACCACCGGCCCGAACGCCAAGGCCGACTTCGCGAACCCGTCGCAGATGAACCACTACGACTGGTACGAGGCGCACAACTGGGCAACGCCGTACCCCGGTGAGGCCAAGATCGTCGCCCCGAACGACGTACCGGGCGCGATCATCCCGGCGAACGAGAACGACGGCTGATCGCAACCACGTGTTAAGACAGGGCCTGTAGAACCACTGCATGCCTAAGCGAGCGCGGGCGTCGCGCCGGATCGAGCAACCTGCCGATCCGGGCGACGTCCGCGTCGTCGGTTACGGACCCGGCGACGTTCCGGTGGTTCCGGACAAGTACGCCGAACTGCCTGTGCACACAGAGAAATCCGGGCGGGTCGATCACTGGAACGACGAGCTGATGACCCCGGAACCGTCCTCGGTGTACGTCGTCGACAAGCGATACCTGTACGTCACCGACAGCGCGGCCCGGGTCACCCACGCGGAGGGCTGGCTCGGCTGGCTGCCGTCGGACAAGAACGAGGCGCGCCGCAACCTTGACGCGCAACGCGAGGCCGGCAAGCCGGATCGGGAGCGCAACGACGACGGCGGCCACCTGTTCGGGACCGTGTTCGACGGGCCGGGGGAGTCGATCAACCTGACCGCGCAGTCCCGGTCGCAGAACCAGGCGGTCAAGGGCAGCCCGGACAACTGGCGCCGGATGGAGGAGAGCTGGCAGGCGCTGCGCGCATCGGGGGTGCAGGTGCACGCCGCCATCGACGTCCGGCATCAGAACGGTACGACGCTGCGGCCGTCGAGCCGGGCCGTGATCGACCGCCACGAGGGTCGCCGGTCGCCGCGGCGTATCTTCAGGGAGACCAAACCCACCGGCAGGGGAGCGGAATGACCGAGATCGGCGAGATCGACAAGATCGCCCGCGCGCTGGTCAGCGGCCTGCCGGCCGGGTGGCGTGAGGTGACCGCGGTCTATCGCGCGACCACGACGTACGCCGAACTCGACGCGACCGTCGACGGCGAGCAGGTCGATCCGCTGCCCGATGCGCTCGAGGACCACTTCGAGGCGTTGCGGCGGGAGATGTACCAGTCGGGCCGGGGCACCTGGCTGACGGCGTCGATCAGTGTCACGTCGGACGGGCACTTCGCGACCGACTTCGACTACGAGACCGAGCCGGCCTGGTCGATGCCTGTCGACGCAGGTATCTACGCGGCCGAGCTGGCCGAGTTCCCGCGTGACGACGTACCGGCGTGGATGCGCATCTAATTCGGTGGCGGTGCCCGAAGGGCGCTGGTAACGTCGCGAGCCTGTCTTTTTCGGGATCGAATCGAACCGGATGGATCAGCTCCGGGGCGGGACCCATGTTCACGATTCGAGGCACTCTCCCATGGCCGAACTCGAGGCCGAACGGGCCTTCCTGACCACTGCCCAAGTCGCTCTCCACCGGATGTACGCCGAGGTCGTCGACCGCGACGTCCAGGTGATCGGCGGCGAGGACAACGACGAACGCTTCACCAACGAGGCCAACCAGCGGGCCAAGGAGATGCGCACCCACGCGCTCCTCGACCTGCCCGACGTACCGCTGTTCTTCGGCCGGCTCGACTACGAGCAGGGCACGATCCCCGACCTCGACCAGATCTACATCGGACGCCGGCACGTCCATGACGGCAGCGGCGTACCGCTGGTGATCGACTGGAGGGCGCCGGTGTCGGTGCCGTTCTACCGGGCGACCCACAGCGACCGGCAGCGGGTGCTGATGCGCCGCCGGTACGGGTTCTCGGACCACGCCGAGCTGACCGGCTTCGAGGACGAGCCGCTGACCGGCGTCATCGAGACCGATCAGGCGGATGCCTTCCTGCGGGCCGAGATCGAGCGGCCGCGCACCGGTCCGATGCGCGACATCGTGGCCACGATCCAGCCGGAGCAGGACGACCTGGTCCGCGCTCCGCTGCACCCGAGCGTCTGTGTGCAAGGCGCGCCCGGCACCGGCAAGACCGCCGTCGGCCTGCACCGGGTCGCGTACCTGCTCTACACCGAACGCGAACGCCTCGGCCGCGGCGGCGTCGTGATCGTCGGCCCGAACCGCTCCTTCCTGTCGTACATCCGCAAGGTCCTGCCCGCGCTCGGCGAGGTCGACGTACGGCAGATCACGATCGACGAGCTGATTACCCGACCGACCGTCGCGATCGACGAGACCGAGGCCGAGCGGCTGAAGGGCGATGCCCGGATGGCCGACGTACTGCGGCGCGCGTTGTGGTCGTACGTCGGTACGCCGACCGAGGGAGTCCTTTACAGCAAGGGATCCCGGCGTTACCGGGTGCACGACTACGAGGTCGTAAACATCGTGTCGGACCTGCGTGAGTCGACCCGCTACGCGCCCGGCCGGAACGCGCTTGCGCAGCGGATCGCTCACGTCGTACTGGTCCGGATGGAGGAGCGGGCGGAGTCACCGGACGACCGCGTGCAGAACGCGGTCGCCCGCTCGAAGCCGGTGAAGGACGTGCTCGACTCGGTCTGGCCGCGCGTCGCACCCGAGCAGATCCTGCATCGCCTCCTCTCCAATGCGGAATTCCTGGCGCAGGCCGCTCCGGCGCTGACCGACGAGGAACGCACGGCGCTGCTGTGGAGCAAGCCGGTCCGATCGTGGAAGTCGGCGAAGTGGTCGTTCGCCGACACCGTCCTGCTCGACGAGCTCGAGGACCTGATCGAACGGCGTACCGGCTCGCTCGGTCACCTCGTCCTGGACGAGGCGCAGGACCTGTCGGCGATGCAGCTGCGGGCGCTGGGCCGACGCTGCCGGACCGGTTCGGCCACTGTGCTTGGCGATCTGGCGCAGGCGACGACGCCGTGGGCCGCGGGGTCATGGGACCGCGTCCTCGGTCATCTCGACAAGAGCGACGGTGTGGTGGAGGAGCTCGACCGAGGGTTCCGGGTGCCTGAGCAGATCATCCGCTTCGCGGCGAGGCTGCTGCCCGAGATCGCTCCGACCCTGAGTACGCCGAGCGGCGTCCGGACGGTCGCTGACGCGTTGAGCGTCGTGCCGGCCACTGAGTCGACCCTCGCGGACGAGGTCATCGCCGCATGCAAGTCAGCGCTCGCCGGCGAAGGCTCGGTCGCCCTCATCGCCGCGGACGACCAGGTCGCGAGGCTGCGCGACGCGATCGCCGCCGCAGGCCTCGAGGTCGCCCTGATCGGCGAGACCGAGGACGAGATCGACACCGTCCGGCTCGTCTGCGTCCCGGCAACCCTCGCGAAGGGCCTCGAGTTCGACGCGGTCATCGTCGCCGAGCCCGCCCACATCGTCGCCGCCGAGCCCCGCGGCCTCCACCGCCTGTACGTCGTCCTCACCCGAGCCGTCAGCCGCCTCCAGATCATCCACGCCGAGCCGCTTCCGGGTGCCCTGGGCTGATCCCCTCGCACAGCTATCGTGGCGCGATGAAGCTCTTCGTGGTGGTCGTGATCGTGCTGTTCGCGGCCGGACTCACCTGGGGCATCGTCGCGCTCGTACGCCGGCAGCGGTACATCGACTCGTTGCGGCAGCGTGGGTGGAGCTTCGTCAACAGTCCGACGTTCGATGCCGTTGCGCGGTTGAACAATCCGCCGTTCGGGCTCGGTTTTGTGCGGAAGCCCGATGACCAGATCACCGGGCTGACCGCGCAAGGTCGTCCGTTCCAGGTGATCGAGTACAGCACCTCGCACTGGTCGGGCTGGGTCGGCATGGTGACGTTGTCGCGGCGGCTTCCCGAGTTGTGGATCACCGGCGGCGACACCCGTCCGCGGTACGGCGTTCTCGCGCACGCCGTGCCTGCTCCGCCGCAGCTCGGGCCGGGCTGGCAGGTCGGTGCGCTCGAGCCGGACTTCGCCGCGGAGCTGATGAATCCGCAGGTGTGTTCGCAGCTGAGCGCGATGGCGGCGGGCCTGCCGGGGTTGAACGTGGGCATCGACAGCGATCAGCTTGTGGTGCTGAACCCGCCGCGCGAGAAGCCCGACCTGCTTGCCGCGTGGCTGGAGCAGCTCGGTGCCGTCGCAATGGCGATCGACGCGGCGCCGCTGGACCGCTGGATCCAGCCGGAGCCGCAGCCGCGGCTGACGTTCTATCACCACCCGGACTGGTACTGGATCGGCGTCGACGACAGCCTGCTGGAGTTCACACCGGTGAACCGTGGCGGGCACGCCCACAGCACCAGCGAGGTCATCCGTGGCCGGGACGGCGACGGGCCGCCGTTCGTCGCGTTCACGCACCACTGGAAGACGACGCGGACCGAGTCGTACACCGACAGCGAGGGCCGCACGCAGACCCGGACGGTGACCGAGAACCACAGCGAGCCGATCCTCGGGTTCCAGTTGCCGATCCGGATGCCGCGGCTGGAGGTCGGGCGGAAGGGGTTCGGCGGCGGGATCAGCTTCGAGAGCGAGGCGTTCAACCGCCAGTTCGCGGTGCACTCGCCGGACGTGAAGTTCGCGTACGACGTGATCCACCCGCGCCAGATGCAGTACCTGATGGCGAACCCGCCGGCCTCGTTCACGATCGAGGAGGAGTGGGCCTGGTTCTCGCCCGGCGAGCACAGCCAGCCCGCGATCGCGGGCTGCTCGGCGTTCGTCCGCGGCTTCCTGGCCCGGGTCCCGCGATTCGTCTGGCGGAATCTCGGTCTCCCGGATTCGCCCTACCCAGCCCCTGAGATATCGCCGGTTCCGTAGCGGGAATGCGATTACCCTCGGCGCGGTTGCGTCTTTGGGTGTGGCTCCATGGATGAGCCACGAGTCTTGGGAGGCATCATCACTACGCATGCGGCCCTGCTACCGGTCGAGCGAACCTCGGCGGGTACAGGTCAACATACCGGCCAACGAACCCTGGTCATCTTCGGCGCCAGCGGCGATCTGAGCTCGCGGTTGCTGCTGCCCGGTCTGGGTAGTCTGCTCGCCGGAGCGCGGGCGACCAGTGTGCGCATCATCGGGACCGGCCGGTCCCAGCTCGCAGCGGACGAGTGGACGGATCGGGTCCGGTCGGCCTTCGAGTCCCGCGGCGAGATCAGTTCGGCGGCAGCGGACACGCTGGCAACGACGGAGTACGTCGCCGGTGACCCGACCGAGGTCGAGCACCTCCGCGCGCTTCTGGAGCTCGCGGGTCCTGCGCCGGTCCTGTACTTCTCCCTCCCGCCGGCCGTGACGACCGCGATCGTCGAGAAGCTCCGCGGGCTCGAGCTGCCGGAAGGGACCGAGCTCGCGTTCGAGAAGCCGTTCGGCACCGACGCCGAGTCCGCCGCCGAGCTCAACCAGCTCGTCGGCTCGCTCGTGCCCGAGGAGAACGTGCACCGCGTCGACCACTTCCTCGGTCGGACCGCGGTCCTGAACCTGATCGGCCTGCGGTTCGCGAACCGTCTGTTCGAGCCGGTCTGGAACGCCGAGCACATCGAGAGCATCGAGATCGTGTACGACGAGACGCTCGGCCTCGAGGGCCGCGCGCAGTACTACGACAACGCCGGCGCGCTGGTCGACATGATCCAGAGCCACCTCCTGCTCGTCCTCGCACTGCTCGCGATGGACGCACCGGCGACGATGGACGCCGTCGAGGTGCGCAGCGAGATGGCGCGTGCGCTGCGCAGTACGCATCTCTACCGCGACTCCGCGATCGAGGCGGGTCGGCGGGCCCGGTACGCCGCGGGGATCGCGGACGATCGCGTGGTTCCGTCGTACGCCGATGAAAGCGGGGTCGACGCGGAGCGGGGGACCGAGACGCTGGCCGAGGTGATGGTCGAGGTCGACACGAACCGCTGGGCCGGTGTGCCGATCACGCTGCGCTCGGGCAAGGCGCTCGGGGTCGCGCGCAAGGAGATCGTGGTCAAGTTCAAGCCGCTGCGGCACCTGCCCTCCGGTCTGAACGGCGCGCGCGACGGCGAGACGCTGCGCATCGGTCTGAACCCGGGCGAGCTGTCCCTGTCCGTCCCCGCGCTCGGTGTCGACGGCCCGTACACGATGGGCCAGGTCTTCCTCGACGCGACGCTGCCGTCGTCCTCCGTCCTGCCGTACGGCGAGGTGCTCAGCGGCATCCTCCGTGGCGACCCACTCCTCTCGGTGCGCGGCGACGTCGCTGAACGGTGCTGGGAGATCGTCGAGCCTGTCCTCGCCGCGTGGCGCGCCGGCGAAGTACCCCTCGACGAGTACGACGCAGGCTCGAACGGACCGGCGACCTGGAAGTAATCCGGGCCGATATCGCACAGAATCTTGACACGGTTAAGTAAATAGAACCAATATCCTATCCGATTCGGTTCTCTCAGAGAGGTCACCGCCATGACCAGATCCGTTCGGAGCAGGAGGGTGCGGACCGTGCTTACCGGTCTCGCCGCCGCCGTACTGCTGCCGGCAGGTTTGACGGCTACAACGTCCGCAGCAGCACCCGAGACCACGCCCCCGATCGCGCCGAAGACGGCTGCCCCGCAGCAGGCCGTCCAGGCTCCGGCGGTTGCGACCAGCAGCGTCCAGTCCACTGTCCAGTCCGGCGGCCCGGCCGGCGATATCGCGCTGCACCCGTACATGGGGTGGAGCAGCTACAGCATGCAGGTGTACGACGGCGCCGGGAACTGGATCTCCGCGAACCAGTTGATCAAGCAGTCCGACGCGATGCACAAGAAGCTCCAGCCGTACGGGTACAAGAACATCAACATCGACGCCGGCTGGAACGACGGGATCGACGCGTACGGCCGGCCGGTGCCGAGCAAGAAGCTCTACCCGAACGGGCTCCAGGCGGTGATCGACCACATCCACGCCAACGGCCAGAAGGTCGGCCTGTACGCGATCCCCGGCATCGGCAAGGAGGTCATCGACGCCAACCTCCCGGTGTACGGCGCTCCCGAGTGCAAGACCGGTGACCTGCCGGTGCAGCCGCTGCAGAAGGCGGACTACTGGGGTATCGGCTACAAGATCGACTTCTCCAAGCCCTGCGCGCAGAAGTACATCGACTCGATCGCCGACCTCTTCGGCTCGTGGGGCCTGGACTTCCTGAAGTTCGACAGCGTCACGCCCGGCTCGGGGATCAGCGACCTGTCGCTCGACGCCCGCGGTGACGTGAAGGCGTGGTCCGCGGCGCTGGCCCGGCACAAGATCTGGCTCGAGCTGTCCTGGGCGGTCGACATCAACTACGCCGACACCTGGAAGCAGTACGCGAACGGGTGGCGGATCGAGTGGGACGTCGAGTGCTACTGCCCGGGCGTCGCGCTGACGCAGTGGCAGAACATCAACCGGCTGTTCCCGAAGCTGGCGGACTGGTGGCGCTACGCAGGGCCGGGCGGCTGGAACGACCTCGACTCGCTCGACGTCGGCAACGGCCAGATGGACGGTCTCACCAAGGACGAACGCCGTACGGCGGCCACCCTGTGGGCAGTCTCGGCGGCGCCGATGTACGTCGGCAACGACATGACCCGGCTGGACGACTACGGCGTGAGCCTGCTGACGAACCCCGAGGTGATCGCGGTCAACCAGGCCGGACGCCCGGCGCAGCCGCTGTCGATGAAGACCAACAAACAGGTCTGGTACTCGCTCAACCCCGACAGCAGCTACACCGTTGCCTTGTTCAACCTCGGGCAGACCGACTCCGACATGACGGTCAACTGGTCCGACCTCGGCCTGACCGGCCCCGCGAAGGTCCGCGACCTGTGGGCGCACAAGGACCTCGGCCAGTTCGCGAGCGGCTTCACCGGCAAGGACATCCCGATTCACGGCGTCCAGCTGCTGAAGGTCACGCCGCAGAAGGGGTCCTCGATCCGCGTCAACGACGACGACCTGCGGGTCGCGTACGACGGCGCGTGGCAGCGCAACAACAACTACGAGGTACCGGCGGTGTCCGAGCCGCTGGCCGTGACGGTCACCGACTCGTCGCAGGCGAAGACCGCGGACGCGGGTTCGCGGACCCTCGAGGTCAACAACGACGACTCGCAGATCACCTACACGGGCAACTGGCACCAGAGCACGGGACGAGGGCTCGGTGACTACAAGGACGACGTGGCGTGGTCCGAGACCGACGGCGACTCGTTCTCGTACAGCTTCGTCGGCACGGGCGTCGACTACGTGACGGAGACCGATCCCGGACAGGGTGACGTCGACATCTACATCGACGGTCAGTTCAAGCAGACGGTGAGCACGTACCTGGATCCGTCGCAGGGACACAACAAACCGCAGCAGGTCGTCTACAGCGTCTCGGATCTGCCGAACGGCTCGCACACGATCCGCGCGGTGAAGAAGTCCGGTCAGTTCATGCTGCTCGACAAGCTGAACATCCGGCAGGAGAGCCTGCTGAACCCGGACTCGGCGACGTTCGACAAGAGCGCCCCGGCCGACGTCAGCGTCGAGCTCGGCCGCGATCCCGGTGAGCTGGCAGGCATCTCGAACGCCGGCCATGACCTGGTCAAGGGCACCGACTACACGGTGGCCGGCAAGGTCGTGACGATCAAGGCGGCGTACCTCGCGACCTCGGCGGCGGGCAACGTGCCGCTCGACTTCCGGTTCCGGGGTGACTACCGCGACGACATCCACGCCACCACGACGAACGGCGCGGCGGTCAACTTCGCCTTCACCGGCACGGCTGTCGCGTGGAGCACGGAGCTCGCTCCGGACCAGGGCAACGCCGACGTCTTCATCGACGGCAAGCTCGTACGCCGGGTGAACCTGCACGGCGACGCCCGCGTGACCAACCAGCAGGTGTTCAGCGCGACCGGCCTCAAGAACGGGCCGCACACGCTGCGGATCGTCAAGGTCGACGGCGACGTACTGCGTAACGACACGGTCAGCTACGCGATCGCCAAGTAGCACGCAAGACGGGCGGGCGGTGGTCCGGACGGACCGCCGCCCGCCTTCTTGTTGTCGGCATCACAAGGTCTGACTGACTGATCAGTCAGTTACTTTGTTAGGCTTGCCTGTGGGGGATCGATCTGGCATCCCTGTCGATCGAGCGAGGTGCCGCCTTATGTCGTTGAGCGATATCACCGTCCCGCGCCGGCGCAGCCGTCGGCGGCGGGAAGACTCCAAGTTGGTCGACCATGTCGACCGCCTCGGCGAGGAACATCCGCCGATTCCGCTCGAGAGCGTCGACTACACGATGAAGCGTCCGCGGCTGCTGGCCGAGCGCTTCGGGTCGGTGCTGGCCTACATGACCCGGGTCGAGCTCGAGGTCGAGCGGAACGTGCTGGAGCTGAACATCCTGCTGCCGGATCCGCCCGAGGTCGACCGGCGGTTCTACGCGGACGTGTGGATGCCGCAGGAGACGCGGCACGGCTTGATCCTGGACCAGATGCAGGAGCTGGCCGGGATCGAGGCGCACGAGCCGAACCTGACCGACGTCGACTTCCGGCTCAAGCTGCTCGGTGCGCTCGGCAAGGTGCCCGGCGTACAGGACATCAGCCGGATGCTCTACTACCTGACCGGACTGGCGACCGAGCGCTCCGCAGTGCTTGCCTACAACAAGCTTCATTCCGGATTGCTGGAGCTGGGCGAGCGGGCGATCGCCGCGACCGTGGTCGCGCCGATCAAGCGGCAGGAGCCGGGGCACTTCGCCTACTACCAGATGGCGGCGCAAGAGCTCTGGGGGCAACTCTCCGGCTGGCAGCGGTGGCTGACCCGCGGGCTGCGGAAGCGTACGTTCGATGTTGTGGGTGCCTACAACAAGCTTCAGCGGACCCAGTTCGGTGACGTGATGCATGCACTGGACATCAGCAGGGGCGGCGAGGACGACCTGCGGGAGTACGCGCAGAAGGTCGGGCGCGCCGAGTACGAGCTGATGTTCGCGCACCGGCGCGGACTGCGCGTGCCGGACTACGTCTTCAAGGCGCTGCGGCGATCCGCGGAGCTGGCTGCCGAGCGGAAGGGTGAGGCCTGGCCAGCCGCTGAACGAACCGGATCATGACCGCCCCCGCGCACGCGCGTCACACCAAGCGGCAGGTCATCATCGAGACTGCCGAGCGGCTGTTCGCCGAGCACGGGTACGACGCGACGTCGACGGCGCGGATCGCGCACGAGGCCGGCGTGCCGTCCGGCCTGGTGTTCTACCACTTCGCGACCAAGCTCGACCTGTTGCTCGCGATCGTGCAGGAGCGCCCGACGCCGAGCGAGGTACTGCGGTCCGCCGCCCGCGGCCGGACCGTACGAGGGCGGCTGCAGGCGATCGTGGCGACGATGGCCGAGGAGCTGGAGCACGATCGCGCCGCCCGGATCATCGTGTTCCGGGAGGCGCAGGGCCGGCCGGAGATCGCGGAGCGGGCGGCCGAGTTGTTCGCCGAGGCGACCGGGACGGTGGCCGACGTACTGCGTGGAGCCGATGACGTCGTCGCGGAGCCGGACCGGGTGCAGACGGCGGCTGAGCTGGTCGTCAGTCGGGTCTTCCTCGACACGGTCGCGCTCGGTCAGGCCGAGACCGCGGCCGAGCGGCACGAGGCGATGATCGATCTGGTCGCGGATTCGCTGACCACACCGGGCGGGCGCGCCCAGCAGGACTGAGCGCGCCGCCCTCATCAGGTCATGTCAGGTCAGGCCCAGGGATCGAACGGGATCCCGGACGGCTTGGACGCGTTCAGCAGATTGCGGAAACGGTCGTCCTTGTCGGTGATCTTGATCGTGGCCGAGCCGAAGTCGGCGTTCATCAGGATGTCGCGAAGCGACGTGCTCGGGTAGCCGTTCCAGCCGACCAGCGGCGGGTACCGCCAGTTGTGGTAGTGGTTCTCCGGCGGCTCGTCGTTGCTGTTGGCGAGGCGGAAGAAGTGCGTGCTCGCGCCGTCCTTGTGGTAGACGACCTTCGGGTGCGATCCGTCGAAGCGGACCTGCGAGCGGGCGTAGGTGACCTGGCTCGAGTGCTGCGTCGTGGTCACGTATTCGACCTGGTTCGACGCCTGGTTGATCCAGGAGATCACGTGCTCCCAGTCGTGCCGGTGGCCGCCGAGGCTGCTGCCGGGCAACGCCTGGTCCTTCTCGAAGTAGCTGGCGTACACGACCGCGCACCAGCCGTTGTTGCACTTCTCGCGGGAGTAGGTCTGTGAGTTGTCGAGGTCGGACTGGTCGCGGCAGTTGCCGTTCACGGCGCCGGTCGGGTTGAGGCCGGGGTTGAGCGTGCCGTCGGCACCGATGGCGGGAGTCGCGTAGCAGCCGTCGGTGTCGTAGTCGTACGCCGGCGAGAACGACTGCTCGTACCCGTCGGCGTTCTGGGGGAGGTTCGGCGGCGGGGCGGCGAACGCCACTGCGGCCGAGGTGACGATCAGGGCGGCGGTTCCGAGGACCACGCCGAGCGTGCGGCGGGCGGACACTTTCATCGAATGCTCCTTCAGAACTTAGTTCAGGGCGGAAAGGAACGGCACGAGGATGCCAGTCGCGGTACACGTGCGCCTATACGTCACGTGCCTACAGGTTGACGGTCTGTGAACACCCGGAATTAGTGGGGTGCCAGGTCTCGTATTGGTAGTGCAGAGTGGGGTCTGACACCTGCCGGCTGGGGATGCTGAGGAGCGACGGCAGGTGGTTCCTGGGGAGGAACAGCCGTGCCTTTTGAGGAGAAGGCGGCGCCGCCGCCTGCGTTGCCAGATGGATCAATGCCGACCTACGCCGGTCACGGGCTGCCAGGGAGCACCAACGGCGAGCCACCGTTGTCGCCGTTCGGCTGGGGTCCAAGCCTGAACTACTTCGACACCAAGAGCATCCGCAGCCGAGCACCGGTCGGCAGCGTGCTGCCGTTCATTGCTCTGCTCGTGCTGTACGGCGGGATCGTGTCCGCGCTGCTCACAGCACTTGCCGTCCGCGCCTGATCGTTCGGCGCGCGTGTGAGCCCGCGCCGGACGAGAATGGGCTAGTGCGGTTTCGAGTGCTGGGGGCGGTCGAGGCGTCGATCGACGACGTCCGCACGGTGATCCCCGGGGAGCGCGTCCGGACTCTGCTGGCCGCGCTCCTGCTGTGACCGGACCAGGTCGTCGCCGATGAGCAGTTGCTGTACGACGTGTGGGGCGAGGACCTGCCGTCGAACCCGCGGGCCGCGATGCAGGCAGCGATCTCCCGGCTCAGGCGCGCGCTGAGCCGGGCTGAGCTGCGGAACGACCGTCGGACTGCCCGGCACGCCGCGGACCTCCTCCGGGACGTCGGTTCGAACATGTACGTCGCCAGGATCGCGCATCTGGCCGAGTAGTTGCTGTTGGCATCATGCTGAGGACAGGAGGTGTGATGCAGCTGGACGGGAAGGTTGCTCTGGTCACCGGTGCATCGGCGGGGATCGGTGCGGCCGTTGCTGAACGGCTCGCAGCAGCGGGCGCTCGGGTGGTGGTGCACGGGCGCGACGCGGAGCGAAGCGGTCAGGTTGCGGCGCGGGTTGACGGAGTACCGATTCTTGGCGACCTCGCTATGCCTGGTGTTGCTGCTGAGGTCGCGGATGCTGCGCTGGCTGTTCATGGGCGGATCGACGTCCTGGTCGCGAACGCCGGGCTCGGGTGGTCCGGGCCGTTCGTGCAGATGCGAGCCGAGGAGATCGATCATCTGGTCGCGCTGGATCTGCTGGCGCCGCTGCAGCTGGTCAGGTGCTTGCTTCCGTCAATGGTCGAGCGGGGCAGCGGGCACGTCGCGCTGGTCGGCTCGATCGCGGGTCGTACGGCGGTTGCCGGTGAAGCCGTGTACGCCGCCACCAAAGCCGCACTCGACATCTTCGCCGAGAGCCTTCGGCTCGAGATTCGTGGTAGTGGTGTATCCGTGAGCCTGACTGTCCCGGGCGTCGTCGACACCGGTTTCTTCAGCGCTCGCGGCCGGCCGTACGACCGCGAGCGCCCGCGCCCTGTGCCCGCGGGCGACGTCGCGAGGGCGCTGGTTGATGGCATCACCAACGACCGCGCCGAGATCTGGATTCCTCGTTGGTTGCGCGTCGCCCCCGCCGTCCGCGCGCTTGCGCCGGGACTGTACCGGCGGCTGTCGGCCCGGTTCGGCGAGCAGGTGATGCCACGATGAGGCCACGGTGAGGCCACGGTGAGGCCACGGTGAGAGGCATCGTCGTACCGTCGGCCGACGCGTTCTTCCTGCACATCGAGCGGACCGGCGCACCGCAACACGTCGGCGGCATCGTCGTCCTCGAACCGTCCGACCGACGGCCGACGATCGACGAGGTCCGCAAGCTCGTTGCCGACGGCTTCGCGCAGTTGCCGCGGATGCACCAGCGCCTCGGACCGACGTCCCGCTGGCGTCGGCCGCGCTGGATCGAGGCCGACGCAGTCGACCTGGACTGGCACGTCGTCGAGCACCGGTCCACCGACGGGTACGCCGGTCTGCTGCGCTACGTCGGCGACCTTGCAGAGCAGCCGATGCCCAGAGACCGTCCGCTGTGGCGGATCGCGATCGTCCGCGATATCGGCCCGGGGGGCGCCGACGGGCTGGTGGTTCTGGTCCATCATTCGATTGCCGACGGCATCGGAACGGTTCTGCAGGCCCTCAGCCTGTTCGAGCCGCCGACCAAGATCGCGTTGCCCTCCGGCGCTGCTCCCGGCCGGCTGGCGCGAGCCGTCGCGACAGCCGTCGGCCTCGCCCAACTCGCAACGGACGGTACGGCGGCCAAACTGCCGCCGAGCTCCCTGCGCCGCGAGTTCGACACCGCGGCGGTCGAGCTCGACGTCGTACGACGAGCCGCGTCCGCCCGCGGCGTACGCGTCACCGATTTGCTGATCGCCCTGCTGGCCGACAGCGTGTACGCCGTCGCGCCCGGGCTCGCAGAAGCGGTGAACGGGCACCTGCGCTTTTCGGTGACGACGATGGTACGAACGCCGGACAGCGCAGCGGAGGGCAACGCGACGGCCGCGATCATGGTCGAGGTGCCGGTGGACGGACGTCCGTTCGACGAGCTGCTGACCGAGGTGTCAGCGCGGACGAAGCGACTGCAGCGGCCGACGCGAGCGCTGGCTTCCCGGTTCGTGCTGGCGACTGGGCTGCGGATCGTGCCGGAGCCGTTCGCGCGGTGGTTCGCGCCGACCGTGTACGGGCAACGATTCCTGCACGCGGTGGTCTCGAACATGCCCGGCACGACCGAACAGATGTCGTTCGCGGGTGTGCCCCACGATCGGGTGTATCCGATCCTGCCGCTGGTGCCGGGGACTCCGCTCGCCGCCGGCGCGCTGAGCTGGACAGGCATCCTGGGAGTCGGTCTCGCGACCGATCCGCAGCTGATCGACGGTCCGGCGCTGGCCGCTCACCTCAACCAGGCGTTGGCGCGGTTAAGGACCGGGCCACTCGAGGGCGAGGAAGAGGCGCGCGCGTGATTCAGGGTCGTCCAGGCGATCGCCGTACAAGGCCCTGAGCCGGGCCATGCGATAGCGGACCGTCTGCGGGTGGATGCTCAGCTCACGGGCGATCGCCTGCCGGTCGCCGAAGTGTTTCAGCCAGCTGGCCAGCGTTTCCGCGAGCCGCTCGCGGGCGGCCTCCGTCTCGCCGTCGAGCGGCGCGAGCATCTCCTCCCGCAACGCGGCCACCAGGGCTTCGTCCCGCCAAACGATCAGCGCGTCGAGATGCTCGTCCGCGAACACCGGGTCATCGGTGAGTACGCCGGTGTTGCGCAACCGGACCGCGATGCGGGCGATCTCCAGACTGCGCGGGAGCTGAGCCAGCGCGACCGAATTGCCGACCACTGCGCCCATCCCGGCGAGCTCGCGGCTCAACTGCAGACGGCGACCCGGACCGGACGGTTCCGGAATGATCGCGCCGACCACGACCGCGTTGCGACGAATCGGCAGCGCACCGGGCTCGAGCCGGGCCACCAGCGTCCCGGCCGACTCCTGGTCGCCGTCGCTGTAGATGACGACCGCTGCGGTCTCAGGGATGCGCCAGGCGGCCTGCTGCGCGGCGGTCCGGATGGCTTCCGTGCCGGCCCGTCCGGAGAGCAGCAGGTTGGCGAGATCCTCGCGGCGGCGTTCGCGCGCCATCGCGTCCTCGATCTGCTCCTGCAGATAGCCGTTCGCTGCGGAGAAAGACAGTTGGTTGACGAACACAAAGACCGAGTCGGCCAGCGCGGCGAGATTGTCCGGCGCGAAGTCCAGGCGGAGTGCGGTGGCGGCGACATGCCGCCAGGCGACCCGGGCGCCGAGCTGAAAGGCTGTCAGCAATCGGGTGAGATCGTTGCCCTCCTGCAGTTGGCGTCGCCCGATCTCCTCGAAGACCCGCCGTACCGTCTCGTCGGCGCGGTCGAGGGTGGTCTGTTGCGGGTTGGCCAGGTTGGCGATCGACATGTCCAGCAGGCGATGCACGAACAGCTCGGCAGGCTTCACGACCGCGTCCCGGTCGGTGTCGAGAAAGGCAGCGTAGTCCGGCCAGTGCTCGACCAGCCGGTCCCGCACTTCGGCCACCAGGTCAGGTAGTCCGTCGAGCAAAGCGTCCTCGAGCCGCGCGCGGTCGAAGGTTGCGATGGTCATTGAAGACTCCTCCGGGGGAACCAATCAAGCCCAACTGTAATCCCGTGACAAATTCTGTCCCGCCGAATGTTCGTCACCGGGGCAGACTTGGCATGAAACCGCTTCCCATCATGGAACTGTGCATCCAGACGGACTGCAGAACGTAGCTTCCGACCGGCAACTGGGCAGAAAGGAACACACCGAGAACTTTCCTGTCGCACTGAAGCTCCTGCCCGCCGCGCACCGGGAGTCGCTGCACGCTGTCTACGGCTACGCGCGGACCGTCGACGAACTCGGCGACAGCTACGCGGGTGACCGTAAGGCGGCCCTGCGCGCGTTCGCGATCGACCTCGATCGCATCTGGACCGATGGCGAGCCGGAGCATCCGGTGCTGCGCCGGCTGCGCCCGATCGTCCGGCAGCACGACCTACCGGCGGATCCCTTCCACCACTTGATCCAGGCCAACCTGCAGGACCAGACGGTCACGCGCTACCGGACCTTCGAGGACCTGATCGGCTATTGCCGGCTGTCCGCCGATCCCGTCGGCCGGATGGTGCTCGGCGTCTTCGACGTCCACGATCCCGAGACCGAGCGCCTGTCCGATCTGGTGTGTACGGCGCTGCAGCTGGTCGAGCACTGGCAGGACGTCGCCGAGGATCGCCGCGCGGGCCGGATCTACCTGCCGCAGGCCGACCTCGCGACGTACGGCGTTGCTGAGACCGATCTCGATCAGGGCAAGGCGACCCAGGAACTCCGCGACTTGATGACTTTCGAGACGGCGAGGGCCGAAAAGATGCTCGACGACGGTGCGACGATCGTTGGCCGGTTGCACGGCTGGGCGCGGATATCGGTGGCCGGGTTTGTGGCCGGCGGGCAAGCGACGGTGAGGGCGTTGCGTTGTACCGGAGGCGATGTGCTGGCTCAGCAGGCCCAGCCGTCCAAGCTGGATACCGTCCGCCTGCTGGTACGGGCGGTCGCCCGATGACGTCGACCGTAGCGGAGGCGTATGCCGCCTGCCTGGACATCACCCGGACCGAGGCACGCAACTTCTACTACGGCATCCGGCTGCTGCCACCGCCGAAACGCAACGCCCTGTCGGCCCTGTATGCGTTGGCGCGGCGGATCGACGACATCGGCGACGGTGACCTGCCGCTGGAGGAGAAGCGCACGGCACTTGCTGGAGTACGCAAGGATCTCGGTCGGCTCGGGGACGTCGACGAGCCCGTGTACGTCGCGGTTGCCGACGCGGCGCGCCGGTATCCGGTGCCGCTTGGTGCTTTCGAGGAGCTGGTCGCGGGGGTGGAGACTGACCTGGCCGACGTACGCATCGGTGATTTCGATGAGCTGGTCGTGTACTGCCGGCGCGTCGCGGGTTCCGTGGGTCGGCTGTGTCTGTCGATCTTCGGCCCGACCGGATCGTCGGACCTCGAGACGCTCGCCCTGTACGCCGACCAGCTCGGTATCGCGTTGCAGCAGACGAACATCCTCCGCGACATCCGCGAGGACCTGACCAACGACCGGATCTACCTGCCGGCCGACGAACTCGAACGCTTCGACGTCCGGATCGAGCTCGACGAGCACGGCAACCTCGACGATCCACAAGGCCGGCTGGCCGGCTACATCCGGTACGCCGCCGGCCGCGCGCAGGACTGGTACTCGCTCGGCTGGCGTCTGCTGCCGTACCTCGACTGGCGTAGCGGCGCGTCCTGCCGGGCGATGTCGGGGATCTACCACCATTTGCTCCGCCGGATCGGAGCGAATCCGGTGTTGGTGTACGACCAGCGTTTGTCGTTGTCGGCGGGGGAGAAGGCACAGGTCGCGCTCGCCTCGCTCGCGGGAGCCCGCTCATGAGGAGGGTCGCGGTCGTCGGAGGTGGTCTGGCGGGGATCACCGCGGCGCTGCAGTTGGCTGATGCCGGGTGTGAGGTGGTGCTGCTGGAGGGGCGGCCGAAGTTGGGCGGACTGACCCATTCCTTCGAGCGGGACGGGCGGTGGATCGACAACGGGCAGCATGTGTTCCTTCGCTGTTGCACGTCGTACCTCAGGCTGCTTGATCGGCTTGGGGTGCGGGATCAGGTGCAGCTGCAGTCGCGGCTCGACGTGCCGGTGCGGAGTGGGAAGCGTCGCGGCGTCGGGCGGATCCGGCGGAACGGAATGCCGGCGCCGTTGCATCTCGGTCCGGCGCTGGCGACGTACCGCTGGTTGAGTTTGGCTGAGCGGGTTGCTGCGGTGCGAGGCGCGTTGGCGATGGGGCGGGTGGATCGGACGGCTGCGGAGACGGATGCGCAGTCGTTCGGCGGTTGGCTGGCGGCGCACGGGCAGGACGCGCGGACGGTGGAGGCGCTGTGGGAGTTGATCGGGATCGCGACGCTGAACGCGCGTGCCGACGACGCGTCCCTTGCTGTCGCGGCGACGGTGTTCCAGGTTGGTCTGCTTGAGCGGAGTGATGCTGCTGATATCGGGTGGTCGTTGGTGCCGTTGCAGCAATTGCACGGGGAGGCTGCTGCACGTGCGCTGGCGGCTGCAGGTGTTGCTGTCCGGTTGCGGGCGCGGGTACGGGCTCTGGACGCGGTGGATGGTGCGTGGGCGATCGAGGGGGAGCGGTACGACGACGTCGTACTGGCGGTGCCGCCCTCGGATGCCGCGGGCCTGCTGCCGGACGATGCGGTGGACTTGCCGGCCGGGTGGGCGGAGGCACTCGGCAGCTCCCCGATCGTCAACGCTCACGTGGTGTTCGACCGCGTGGTGCTCGACGAGCCGTTCGTTGCCGGCGTCGACAGTCCACTGCAGTGGGTGTTCGACCGGACCGTCCAGAGTGGAAGCAATCCGGCCGAGCAGTACATCGCCGTCTCGTTGTCGGCGGCCGATGAGCTGATCGACACCCCGGTTGCCGAACTGCGCGACGTGCTGGTGCCTGCCCTCCGGCGGCTGCTCCCCGCGGCCGCCGACGCGCGTGTGAAGGAGTTCTTCGTGACCCGAGAGCGACATGCCACCTTCCGGCCGGCACCAGGCACCGGCCGTTTCCGCCCCGACGCGACCACCAACCGCCCCGGCCTGCACCTGGCCGGCGCCTGGACCGCCACTGGCTGGCCCGCCACCATGGAAGGCGCCGTCCGCAGCGGCGAAGCAGCCGCAACCTCCGTCCTGACCCGAACCGCGGAGCCGGCAGTTGGGGATGTGGTCCTGTGACGGCTGTGGAGAGGATGCCTTCGGCAATTAACGTGCTGGATCTGCTCGCCCGCGGGCGGGAGCTGGTCGATCCGCAGCTGCGGCACGCGCTGGAACGGCTCGACGAGCACACCCGGCTGGTGGCGACGTACCACTTCGGCTGGTGTGACGAACACGGACGACCGACCGGCGCCAACTCCGGCAAGGCGATCCGGCCAGGGCTGACCCTGCTCGTCGCAGAGGCGGTCTGCGGATCACCCGAACCGGCGGTTCCCGGCGGTGTTGCGGTGGAGCTGATCCACAACTTCTCGCTCATCCACGACGACCTGATGGATCGCGACACGCAACGCCGCCACCGGCGTACCGTGTGGGCGATCTGGGGCGACGCGATGGCGGTCCTGGTCGGCGATGCGCTTGCTTGTCTCGCGGACGAAGTGCTTGCCGAGTGCAACTCGCCGTACGCCGTCCATGCCGGACACGCGCTGGCCGTCGCCACCCGCGAGCTGATCCGTGGGCAGGTACTCGACGTGGCCTTCGAACGGCGCGACTCGGTCAGCCTGCCGGAGTGTGTGGACATGGCAGCAGGCAAGACCAGTTCGTTGCTCGGTGCATCGGCAGAGCTCGGGGCGATCCTCGCAGGTGCCGACGCCGCGACCTGCGAGGCGTTCCGCACGTACGGCTGGGAGCTCGGGCTGGCCTTTCAGATTGTCGACGATCTACTAGGCATCTGGGGAGCGCCGGAGAAGACCGGCAAGCCCGTGTTCTCCGACCTGCGCGCACACAAGAAGACGCTGCCCGTGGTGTGGTCCCTCGAGTACGGCGGTGCGCACGGCCGCGAACTGGCCGCGTGGTTCGCGGAGACCGGTGCTCCGACCGAGGACGACGTACGACGGGCCGCCGTACTCGTCGAGAACGCGGGCGGTCGGGAGTGGGCGTTGGCCGAGGCCGAGGAGCGGGTGCGGAAGGCCGGGAAGGCGCTCGACGCCGCGGGTATCGCTCCGGCCAACCGGGATCAGCTCGATCGGTTGGCCCAGTTCATCGCGGAGCGGCAGCTGTGACGGCCGAACAGGTGGCCGACGCCGACCTGCGCGTCGGGGAGTGCCTCGACGCGGCGGTGGCGTACCTGCGTTCGTTGCAGCACGACGACGGCTGGTGGAAGGGCGACCTGGCAACAAACGTGACGATGGACGCCGAGGACTTGATGCTGCGGCACTTCCTCGGCGTGGCGACTGCGCAGACCGACGCGGAGACGGCACGGTGGATCCGGTCGCAGCAGCGCGAGGACGGTACCTGGGCGACGTTCCCGGGCGGGCCTGGTGATCTGTCGACGACAGTCGAGTCGTGGGTCGCGTTGCGGATGGCGGGCGATGATCCGGCCGCCGCGCACATGGCTCGGGCCGCGTGGTTCATCCGTTCCGCGGGTGGGGTCGAGAAGGCTCGGGTGTTCACGCACATCTGGCTGGCATTGTTCGGTTTGTGGGAGTGGGACGACTGCCCAGATCTGCCGCCGGAGTTGATCTTCCTGCCGAGTTGGGTGCCGTTGAATGTCTACAACTGGGCGTGCTGGGCGCGGCAGACGATCGTGCCGCTGACGATCGTGAGCGCGCATCGTCCGGTGCGTCCGGTGTCGTTCACTGTGGGGGAGTTGCGGGCTGGTACGGCGGTCGCGCCGCGCCTGGCGCCCTGGACGCTTGAGGGGGCGTTTCAGCGGCTGGACGTCGTACTGAACGCGTACTCGCGCTGGGGGCCGCGCGGGCCGTCGAAAGCCTTGCGGCGGTTGGCGATGCGACGGGCCGTGGAGTGGATCGTCGCTCGGCAGGAGGCCGATGGCGGATGGGGCGGAATCCAGCCGCCATGGGTGTACTCGCTGATCGCGCTCGATCTGATGGGGTATGCGATCGATCATCCGGTGATGGCGGCGGGGTTGCGCGGGCTCGAGGGTTTCACTGTGCACGCGGAGACTGCCGACGGGCCGGTGCGGTGGTTGGAGGCTTGTCAGTCTCCGGTGTGGGATACCGGGCTGGCGGTCGGGGCGTTGCTCGACGCGGGGGTCGAGGCGGATGACAAGACGGTGCTCAAGGCAACTGATTGGTTGCTTGCGGAGCAGATCGATGCGCCTGGCGATTGGCAGGTGCGGCGGCCTGGGTTGGTGTCTGGCGGGTGGGCCTTCGAGTTTGCGAACGACGGTTATCCGGATACCGATGACACCGCGGAGATCGTGCTGGCGTTGCGGCGGGTTGAGCATCCTGAGCCGGGTCGGTTGCGGAGAGCGTTGGACGATGCGGTCGAGTGGACGGCTGGGATGCAGTCTGCTGATGGCGGTTGGGGTGCGTTCGATGCGGACAACACGGACACGACGCCGTTGAAGCTGCCGTTCTGCGACTTCGGCGCGGTGATCGATCCGCCGTCGGCTGATGTGACTGCGCATGTGGTCGAGATGCTGGCGGCTGAAGGGCGGACCGAATCTGCCGAGTGTCAGCGTGGGGTGCGGTGGTTGCTGGATTCGCAGGAGAAGGACGGGTCGTGGTTCGGGCGCTGGGGGACGAACCACGTTTATGGCACGGGCGCCGTCGTACCTGCGTTGATCGCTGTCGGCATGTCAGCGCGCGATCCCGTCATCCAGCGGGCGGTGCGGTGGGTGGAGGAGCACCAGAACGAGGACGGCGGCTGGGGTGAGGACCTGCGCTCGTACGTCGACCCGTCGTGGATCGGCCGCGGCGACTCCACCCCGTCGCAGACCGCGTGGGCGCTCCTCACGCTCCTCGCCGCCGACGAAGGAGGTGACGCCGTACGCCGGGGCATCGGCTACCTCGTCGACACCCAGCGCGCGGACGGCGGCTGGGACGAACACCGCTACACCGGCACAGGCTTCCCGGGCGACTTCTACATCGGCTACCACCTGTATCGCGTCGTCTTCCCGATCTGGGCCCTGGGCCGCTACCTCGGGAGAAACCGATGACCCCCGTCGTCTACACCCCCTTATATTCCGAGTACTTCGCCCTCCGCGACAAACTCACCACCCCCCTCGTCCGCACCGGTCGCTCCCGCGGAAGACCGACCCAAGGTCCCACCCTCATCGCCGGAGTCGCCGGCGCCCTCACCAACGACATCGCCCCAGGCGACGTAATCGTCGCAACCGAAATCCGCCACCTGAGCCGCGCGGGTCAAGGCGTGACGTTGTGCTCTGGGGCTGAGCTTGTGGCGGGGGAGTTACGGCGGTTGGGGATGACTGTTCATCTCGGGCCGATGGTGACTACGGACCACGTTGTCGACTCGTCGGAGGAGCGAGCGAGGTTGGCGGCCACCGGGGCGATTGCTGTTGACACCGAGTCTGGGCTGTTGGCGGGGGATGACGCGCAGACCGTCGTTGTGCGGGTGGTGGTTGATACGCCGGCGCTGCCGTTGCGGCGGGTTGGGATGCCGGCTCGTGGGGTGAGGGCGCTCGCGCGGCTTCGGCGTACCGCACCAGCGATTGATGCTTGGGCGAAGGCTGTGGGGGAGCGGGAGCTGTTGCTGGCGGCGCCTCGGTCGTTCTGCGCTGGGGTTGAGCGGGCGATCGAGACGGTGGAGCGGGCGTTGGAGCGGTTCGGGGCACCGGTCTACGTACGTCGTCAGATTGTTCACAATCGGCATGTCGTCAATGACCTCGAGCGCCGCGGCGCGGTCTTCGTCGAGGAACTGGATGCCGTCCCCGAAGGCAACCTCGTCGTGCTCGCGGCCCACGGTGTCGCCCCCGCAGTACGACGGCAGGCGGACGAGCGTCACCTCAGGGTCATCGACGCCACCTGCCCCCTCGTCGCGAAGGTGCACCACGAGGTACGCCGGTACGCCGCCCGCGACACCACCGTCGTACTCATCGGTCATCCCGACCATGAGGAAGTGATCGGCACGATCGGCGAGGCGCCGGAGCACGTGATCGTCGTGTCCAACCCAGCCGAAGCCGAGAACGTTCACATCCCCGACCCGGCAAACGTCGGCTACGCCATGCAGACGACGCTCGCCGTCGAGGAGGCGGCCGAGACAGCCGCAGTACTGCGACGACGCTTCCCAGCACTGACCGGTCCAAGAACAGACGACATCTGCTACGCGACCAGCAACCGCCAGGCCGGCGTCCGCGAGATCGCCGCGCAGTCCGACCTGGTGATCGTGCTCGGTTCGCAGAACTCGTCCAACTCCAAACGCCTCGCCGAAGTCGCCGAGGCCGCCGGCACCCGCGCAGTACTCGTCGACGACGCCGGCGAGCTCGAGCTGGCCCTCCTGGCCGGTGCCAAGCGGATCGGTATCACCGCGGGAGCGTCGGCCCCGCCGGAGCTTGTCGACAATCTGATCCGCTGTTTGTCCGGGCTGGGCCCGGTGTCCGTCACCGAGAACGGGACGCTGACCGAGGACGTCCGCTTCGCGCTACCGAAAGAGGTGAGTCAGCCGTGAGCATGCCGCTACGGCAGTCCATCCGCCTGGGCGGATACCTGATGAAGCAGAAGCTCCGGCGCCGGGAGAAGTTCCCGATCCTGCTCGAGCTCGAGCCGCTGTACGCGTGCAACCTGAAATGCGCCGGCTGCGGCAAGATCCAGCAGACCCACGACTGGCTGAAGAAGCGGATGTCGGTCGAACAGGCGGTCGCCGCGGTCGAGGAATGCGGTGCGCCGATGGTGTCCATTGCCGGCGGCGAACCCCTGATGCACAAGGAGATCGACGAGATCGTCCGGCAGTTGCTTGCCCGGGGCAAGATTGTCTTCCTGTGCACGAACGCCGTTCTGATGCCGAAGCATCTGCACAAGTTCATGCCGCACAAGAACTTCGCGTGGATGGTGCACATCGACGGTCTGCGCGAGCGGCACGACCAGTCAGTCTGCAAGGACGGCGTATTCGACCAGGCCGTCGACGCGATCAAGCAGGCGCAGGCGGCCGGCTTCCGGGTCATGACCAACACCACGTTCTTCGACACCGACAGCCCGCAGGACGTCATCGACGTACTCGACTATCTGAACGACGATCTGAAGATCGACAATATGCAGATCTCGCCGGGATTCGCTTACGAGAAGGCGCCCGACCAGGAGCATTGGCTCGGCCCGGAGGAGACCCGCCAGCTGTTCCGTAAGGCGTTCGGCGACGGCCGGCGGAAGAAGTGGCGGCTTAACCACTCGCCGCTGTTCCTCGACTTCCTCGAGGGCAAGGTCGACTTCAGCTGTACGGCGTGGGCGATCCCGCTGTACTCGCTGAAGGGCTGGCAACGCCCGTGCTACCTGATGGACGACGGGTACGTCGGCACGTACCAGGAGCTCATCGACGACACGGACTGGGACAGCTACGGCCGCGGAAAGGACCCGCGCTGCGCGAACTGCATGGCCCACTGCGGCTACGAACCGACTGCCGTCGTCGCGACCCTCGGCTCACTCCGCGAGTCGATCCGGGCGGCCGTCAGCTAGCGCGGCGCATCGTTGGCCAGCAGCGTCCGCACTCTGCCTTCGCGGATGCTGAGTACGACGAAGGCGGCGATCGCGAAGGCGGTGAGCGTGGCGGGGATGAAGAAGACATGGGGGAGACCGATCGCCGCCACGCCGATCCCGCCGATCGTGCCGCCGATCGCCGAGCCAAGCGGGATCGCGCCCAGGAAGACGCCGGACGCGGTGCCGGCGCCTTCCGGGTACAGGTGCTGGGCGATCGAGACGCCGAGCGCGCCCACGCACGCCCAGAGACCGGCGTTCAGTATCTGGCCGAGGAACAGTCCGGCGACCGACGTACTGAGGGCGTAGGCGAGGTTGCCGCACAGGCCGAGTACGGCGCCGGCCGTCATGGCTCGCATCGGGCCGAAACGGTCGGCGAGGCGGGCGACGACGGGGAGCAGCATCAGCTCGAGCAGCGGCTGGATGCCGATCACGAGGCCACGCACGGAGTCGGAGACCTGGAGCTGCTCGGCCATGTAGATCGGGAGGTAGCCGAACTTGATCGTGTCGCCGGTCATCGCGAGGACGCACACCGCGGTGAACACCAGCAACGGCATCATGCCGTCGATCCGCCGGCGCTCGGACTGGTCATGGGGAGCGACGATCGCCGGTGCGTCGTACCGCTCGACGCGCTGACGGCCGAGGGGGATGATCGCGGCGAACACGCAGACCGCGGTCGCGACCAGCAAGGCCCGCAGCCCGAACACGCCGCCGAACCAGCTGCCGAACACCGGCCCGAGGATCCAGCCCGTCGTGAACGCCATCCGGATCGTCGCGATGACCCGGTTCTCGGCCCGGGTCGGATGGCGGCTCAGCTCGTCGCGGCAGGCGGCGAACAGCTGCGCCATCGACCCGCCCGCGACGCTCAAGGCCACCGTGCTGATCACGAACGGCATCCACACGGCGTTCGCCGACGCCATCAGCAGCCAGCCGGCCGCTCCGACCACCGAGCAGATCCGGAACCACAGCAGCCGGTCGTGGCTCCGGTCCGACCAGCGGCCGACGACGAACCCGGCGATCGGGGAGGCCACGTTCGTCACGTAGTACAGCCCGGCGAGCGGCAACGGCGTACCGAGGTCGCGGACCAGGAAGAGCGTGAGTTGCGGAGTCGCTGCCGACAGCCCGACCCCGGCGATCAGCAGCGAAAGGAATGCCGAACGGTAGAACCGCGACCGAAGCACAGTGCCCAGCGCCGACTCCGACCGGTCCAGCATCCACCCCTCCAACGGAAAGCGCCTGCCTCGAACGATAGGCGTTATGCCGGGATCTTGCTTAACCGTGTCAGTCCTCGAACAACAGGCCGTCCTCCGACAACCGACCGGCCAGCCTGACCGTCCGCTCGGCGAGGTCCGAGATCACCGAGTTGTCGAAGCCGAAGAGCGCGGAGCGGGTCCGGTTCTCCAGCGGCGCGATGAGGTGCTCAGGGAGGTTCCGGGTGCCGCTCAAGATGCCGAGGACCGACCCGACGGTCGCGCCGTTCGAGTCCGTGTCCCAGCCGCTCATCACTACCCGTCCGACACCGGTCAGGTAGTCACCCTCCGACCAGAGCAACGCTGCCGTGACGATCGCCGCGTTGTTGATCGTGTGAATCCACGAGTAGTGCCCGTACCGCTCCTGGATCACCCTGAGCGCGTCCTCCCACGAGCCCTCGAGCGCCAGCACGTCCCGGATCGCCTCGGCCAACCGAGACTGCGGAGGCACGACTGCCAGCGCCCGCTCGACCACCTCGCGAGGCGAAGACGCCGTGAACGCGGCCGCCACCAGCGCCGCGGCCCACATTTCGCCGTAGATCCCGTTCCCGACATGCGACAACGCAGCGTCCTGGTAGGAGAGTCGCGCAGCCGCCCACGGGTCGCCGGCGTGCACGTACCCGAAGACGTCTCCGCGGATCTGCGCGCCGATCCACTCGCGGTACGGATTCCGCCGCCGCGCCACCTCAGGCACCGTGAACCCGTCGACGAGGTTCACGTACGCCGCCCGCTCCGCCGTGAACACCTGGCCGACCGGGAACAGCCGGAGCCACGCCGCGCCGACGTCCTCGGGCCGCAGCCGGCTGCCGTGCGTCTCGAGCAGGTGCAGCGCCAGGATCGGGTAGTCGATGTCGTCGTCGCGCGCCGAACCTTTCACGTTCCCACGCGTCGTCTCCGGCCAGCACGACGTCAGCTCGAACCCGTCCGGCATCGGATCGAGCACCGGCACGTAGTCCCGCAGCGGGTACGCGTCCGCGAGCGTCAGGTAGTCGCGAATCCGGGCCGACGTCCAGTAGTCGCCCGACTCGACCGGCTTCCCCACGTTGCACCCGGCGATCCGCCCGAGCCAGGCGGCGTGGATCTTGTCGGCGAGGTCGGCCACCTCTGTCACCTCGACCGCCTCGGGGAGCGCACCGAGCGTCTCCTGGATGTCGTCGAGCTCGTCCGGTTCGACGTACTTCCAGCCGGGCAGCCTGGCCGCCAACGACATCCGGTCGACCAGGTCGAGCACCGCGACCCGGTCCGCCGGGTCGGTCCGGTTGGCTTCACGGACCAGCTCGTCGACGTCGTACCCCGTCTCCCGCCGCTGCCGCACCTCGGCGTACAGCAGATCCGCCGGCCGCATCGCGTCGTAGTGTCCACTCGAGTACCCGGTCCCCAGCTCCACAGCGCCTCCTGGTGTCGGCCGATGTGGCTAGGGTCTCAGCATGCAGCTGAAATCGATGCCCCGGGCCGCGTCCTGGTTGCACCTCGAGGTGCGGGTCGGGTTCGAAGTGCTCTTTCCGGACGGTCATCGGCTGCGCGGCCGTACGTCGGCCCGCGAGGGTGAGTCGACGTGGTATGTCGGGTACGAGATCGACGTCGACGCCGACTGGCAGACGAGGACCGTGCATGCGATCAACTCGACCGCGTCGGGTGATCGCGAGACCGTGCTCGAACGGACTACGACCGGCTGGACCGTCGAAGGGGTGGCTCGCCCGGACCTCGACGGATGCCTGGACGTGGACTTCGAGTCGTCAGCGGTCACGAACACGCTCCCGATTCACCGGCTGCCGTTCGTCGTCGGCGACACGTACGACGTGCCGGCCGCGTTCGTGCAGGCCGACGACCTGAGCGTGATCCGGCTGGAACAGCGCTACACCCTGCTGAGCTCCGATGAGGACCGGCACGTCTTCCACTACGAGTCCGCCACGTTCGACTTCGCGTGTGAGCTGACGTACGACGCCTCTGGCCTCGTCCTGGACTACCCGGGCATCGCCGTCCGCGACCGTTGACCCCGGCAGACGAACGCCGTCCTCCTGAGCGTGGGGCTCTGGAGGACGGCGTATCAGCGGTCGGCTGTTGGGATCAGCCGCCGTTGAGGGTGTCGAAGTTCGGGGCGATGCGGAAGTACTGCGGGTCCGAGAAGGTCAGCGGGACCTTGCCCAGGCTCTTGATCACGGTGCTCGTACCGTTGGCGTGACCAACGGCGTACAGGTAACCGGACTTCGTGTCCCGGTCGATCGCCAGCAGCAGCGTGCCGCTCGTGCCGCACTTGGTGGCGATCAGCTGCTCGAAGCCCTGCCAGGTCGAGGTGCGAACCGCCTTGCCGACCGTCGTGGCGTTGGTCTTCGTCGGCCAGGTGACCGTCAGCAGCCCGCCGGCGCGGGTGTTGGCGATGAAGGTCTCGGTGGTGTCGGTGCGGCCGATCAGAGTCATCGACTTCACCGTGCTGAGGCCGCCGACCCCGCCGGTCGAGCGCCAGCCGGAGCCCTCGGCGACCCAACGGTCCAGCTGTCCGTTGGTGCGCTGGGCATACAGCGTCGTCCGGGTGGGGGAGCCCACCTTCTGGTGGATGGACTGGTCGATCCAGCGGTAGTTGGACCAGCCGCCGCCGACGCGCAGGTTGGTGTGCGGGTAGTGCGGGTCGATCTGGCTCTCCGTGTCGACGGTGAACGTGCTCGAGTACAGCGCGCCGCCCATCACGGTCATCCCTGTCCTCGTCTCGCCGCCGGCGCCGAGCAGCGTGCCCTTGACGGTGCTGATGTGCTGGACCTGGTTGGCCCCGAACACGCCGGCCGTACCCCGGACGCCGCCGACGGTGATCGGCGCGGTGGCGTTGATCATCCGGCTGGTGAAGGCTCCGTTGGCCGTCACCGATCCGAGCCGGAGCGCGCACGCCGCGGTGGTGGCGGACTCTGTGGCCGGCTTCGCCTGCGCCGACGATGCTGCGGCCGCGCCGAGCCCCAGTGCGAGCACCGCGGCCGAGGCCAGACTTGCGGTCTTGCGAAACATGTGGATTTCCTCCCCTGGTGCGGAAGCATCCTCGCCTCCGTCGTACCGCATTGGATTCCGGACACCGCCGAAAAGTTCACAGCCGAGTTGCAGGAAAATCTCGGGCCGGGCCGGACTAGGGTTGGGGCTGACGGGGACCGGAGGGGGAGGTATGGCGGCGAAGAACTTGGCGGCGGGACCGGCGTTGATCCGGGCGGCGACCGCCGTGACTGAGCACTACGAGCGGATCAGCTCGGGCCTCGGCCTGACCATGCAGCAGGCGCGGTTGCTGTTCATCCTGCACCGCCGGCCGACCAACATGCTCGGCCTCGGGTCGGCGCTCCGGCTGACCAAGTCGACGATGACCGGCGTCGTCGCCCGGATGGAGTCGGCCGGTCTGGTCGAGCGCGTCCCGGACGCGGCCGACCGGCGGAACTTCGTGGTCACGCCGACCGATCACGGCATCAAGGTGGCCGCGGAGTTCGAGCGGCAGCTGCGGACCGAGGTACGGCGGATGCTGCAGGTGCTCGATGCTTCCGAACGGGAAACGCTCGGCGTACTGCTGACCGCGGTGATCGCCGGCCAGGACGGCTAACAGTACGAGTTTTGGACTATTTGGCCGGATCTCTGGTGCTGAGGCTGTGGTGCTGGCTAGCTTCATTAGTACGAGCTTCGTACTGTTAAGGGAGATGTCCGATGACGTCGATCGACTTGCGGCAACCGGTGGCCCTCGGCCGCCGACGGCTGACGCTTTTGCTGGCGGCCGCGGTCGTCGCGGCCCCGGCGGTGCTCGTGCTCTCGATGATCCCGGACTTGTTGCTGCTGGCAACCGGATTCATCCCGCACACCTCCGGGATCGCGGTTGCCGGTCTGATGCTGATGCACGTCGTGGTCACGGCGGTCGCCGTCCCGGCCTACGAGCTGTAAAGAGCTTGAAGGCTGTCTGGTTGAGAGCGATACCGAAGTGACCCTGTGACATACACGACTCGGCTTGTGTTCGTTGGTAGTTCAACGAGGCGTGTGAAAGCTGCCGTGTGACCGGGCTACCTGGTAGACACAAGACTCGGCACGGGCGGCGGACAGGGAAACGGCTTCGATGGTGATGGTGTGGCGGTTCGGCGCCGTGAGCGTTGATGCCGTCATGGCGGTGATCCGTGACCCCGCGACGTTCGCGGACTGGATGGTCGCCGTACCGTCTCCGCTCAAGGCCGGACCGAGCTGGCCGGAGACCGGTTGCGTGGTGCAACGCGACACCGGCCGGGAGATGCGCGGTCGCCACATGCAGAACCGCGGCCTGATCGTTGCGATCGTCGATCGCTGGCGACCTGATCGGGAGCTGACCGTGCGGCTGCGCAGTGGGCTGGGCGGTTGGGTCCAGATCGCTGTCAGAGTTCAGCCGCGGCCCGGCGGATCGCTGATCGAGGTGAGTGCCGAGCCCATAACCGCAGCAGCCCGCCTCCGGTACGCCGGCACGGGCCGCAATGCCGCCGAACAACGCTGCGCTCTCGTCGCCGAACGCCTGATCACGCTCGCAACCCCCGAACCTGTCGACGATTTCTAGGGGATCAGCACGATCCGCCCGAACACCTCGCCGGCGTCGATCTTGTGATGCGCAAGGGCCGCGTCGTCCAGCGATAGCTGCTCATGCACCACCGACGGCAGCTCACCTCGAGCCGACGCGGCGAACTGCTCGGCCCTGACCGTACGACGCTCCTCGGCCGGCACGGTGTCGGCGCTGAAGGTGGAGAACGTCAACGAAGTGCGGAACGCCGACATCAACGCCGTACCGAAGTCGGCAGGCGGTTGGCCACCCACGACACCGACGACCACGAGCCGGCCGTTCGGATTCAGCTTGCCGAAGTACGTCGGCAGGTCGGGACCAGCAACGACATCGACGATGACGTCGTACGCCGGGGGAGCGTCGCCCGCAGTGGACCGGTCCAGAACATGGGTCGCACCGAGTTCGCGTAGCCGTTCGCCGCGCTTCGCCGACGACGTGGTGACCGCTACGGCGGATGCGCCACGCTGGGCAGCCAACTGCACGGTCAGGATGCCGATGCTGCCCGCGGCGCCGCGAACCAGGACGGACTCGCCGGGCTCGAAATGCGCGTGTTCCAAGGCGAAATGCGCAACGACTCCCGAACTGCCCAGCGTCACGGCGTCGACGGCGGACAGGTCGTCCGGAAGCGGTACGACGTGGTCGATCGCGGCGGTCGCATGATCGGCGTACCCGCCGCCCAGGCCGGTGAAGCCCCAGACCCGCCGACCGATCCACGATTCGTCGACTTGGTTGCCGACGGCAGCCACCGTGCCCGCGACCTCCGAACCGGGCACCAGCCCTTCGGTGAACCCCCAGCCGGCGAGGCTCCCGTTGCGGATCAGCGCGTCGACACCGCCGACGCCGATCGCGTCGACCGCGATCAGCACCTCGGTAGGTCCGGGTGTCGGGTCCGGGAGATCGACGACGCTCAGCCCTTCCGGTGCGCCGAACGCCTTGATGATCACGGCCTTCACTTTCAGTTCCTCTCGGTCGGTTGAGCACCGAGACTATGTGGACGCAGGCGTCCACTTAGCTAGAGTGAGAGTGATGACCGAGCAATTGCCTCAGAAACTGCGTTCCGACGCGGAGGACAACCGCGATCGCATTCTCGAGTCGGCCCGCGCGCTGTTCGCCAGCGAGGGGCTGACTGTTCCGATGCGGGCGATCGCGCGGCAAGCCGGGGTCGGGCCGGCGACGCTGTACCGCCGATTTCCTACGAAACAGCTGCTCGCGACCGAGGCGTTTGCCGAGCAGACCCGTGCGTGCCAGGCGATTGTCGACGAAGGTCTGGCGATGCCGGATCCGTGGCAGGGTTTCTGTTGGGTGATCGAGCGGATCTGCGAGTTGCACCTGCAGAACAGGGGATTCACCGACGCGTTCCTGGCGACCTACCCGGATACGGTCGATATCGCCGAGAGCCGGGAGCTCACGCTGAAGTCGGTCGCCACCTTGGCGCGGCGCGCGAAGGCTCGCGGCCGATTGCGCAAGGACTTCGAGCTGTCCGACCTGATGATCATGCTGACCGCACATCGCGGACTGCACGTGTCGGACCCGGCAACCCGCAGTACGGCGTCGCGCCGGTTCGCAACCCTTGTTATGCAGGCGTTCGTCAGCGGTCCTTGACCACCTGGCGTAGACGGTTCGTGGCTCGGAACTGGAGTTGCTTGATCGCGCCGTCGGTGCGGTCCATCGCCGCTGCGGTCTCGCTGATCGACAGGCCGGCGAAGAAGCGCAGGACGAGACATTCGCGCTGATCGTCGGGCAGTCGGGTGAGGGCATCGCGCACTGTCGCCGTGCTCACGGACAGCAGTGCGGCCTGCTCCGGTCCGACCGCATCGTCGACCTGTGGGTCGACCTCGTCGGTGACGATCGCCAGCCTGCTCCAGCCGGAGCGGTGGTGGTCGATCACGACGTTCCTGGCGATAGTGACGAGCCAGGCCGCGAAGTTCAGCTGTGCCCGCGGCCGGCGGGCGATCGCGCGGAACGCTCGCAGGAACGTCTCGCTGGTCAGATCCTCGGCCGCGCTGCGGGACGAGGTCTTGCTGTAGGTGTAGCGGTAGATGGACGGCAGGTACCGATCGTAGAGCTGCCCGAAGGCGGCGCCGTCGCCCGCTTGCGCGAGCCGGATCAGTTCGTCCTCGTCGTCGGAATCGTCGGTGTATCTGTGGTCGGCGGCCCTGTGGGCAGCCGTGCTTGCACCTGCGATGGCCATGCGCTTCCCAAGCCCCGTTCTCAGTCAGCTACGCGGTGAACATCACGAAAAGGTTACCGAAAGTCGCGCACCGTGTCACTCCCCTTCCGTCGCGTGACCGCAAACACTTCGAGGATCGTTGAAAGGTTGGTCGATGACCCCGGCCGGGCCGACCATCGGGTAAGGACTGACTTCCTGTGTGACCGGGGGAAAAGGATGGCCATCGAACCGCGGTCTGCGCTGGTGCCCAGCCGGGGCAACGCCGGTCGATGTCTTCGCCTAACCATTGCTCCAAGCAACCTCCCGGAGACGCCATGGAAGACGTCCGGCTCCGCCCGGCAACGCTCGCCGACGACGACTTCCTGTACGACCTGCACCGCCGCACCCTCGGCGACGTCATCGAAGCAACGTGGGGCCCGTGGAACGACGACGTACAACGACAGTTCCACCAGGCATGGTTCACGCCGGAGACCATCGAGATCGTTCTGGTCGACGGGCAACCGGCCGGCATGATCCAGGCAGGGCCGGCCGACGCCACCACGTTCTACGTGTCCCGGATCGAGATCGCGCCCGAAGTGCAGGATCGCGGCGTGGGAACGGCGTTGTTTCGGGTGCTCGTCGAGCGTGCGAAGGAGGCGGGATCGTCGGCCGTCGAGTTGCATGTGCTTGAGCTCAACCGGGCGCGTGAGCTGTACGAACGGCTCGGGTTCGCGGTGGTTGCCGTGGAGCACCCGAAGATTCGGATGCGCCTCACCTTGTGATTCAGTGCACTATGCATTTGACGCTCGCCACGTCGTACGACGCCTCTCCGGAGGAAGTGTTTGCGATGATTACGGACATCACGTTTCAGGAGCAGGTGTTCGAGCGGCTGCGGGTGCAGTCGTACGACGTCGTGGTGGGTGATGCGGGGGACGACCTGAGGATGCGGTGCCATTGGCAGACGCAGCCGTTCGACGTACCGGTGGTTGCTCGGCGGTTCGTCGGGAACACGTTGGAATTGGCTCAGCTGAAGGTGTGGCACCGGCCCGATGTCGACGGCGCGCGTGAGGCTGACGTCGACGGTGAAGTGACCGGCGTACCGGTGAAGGTGACCGGCACGACCCGAATCGTCCCGGAGGGGCGGGGGACTACCCAGGCGTTCGACCTGCAGGTGACGGCCTCGGTGCCGATGGTTGGCAAGGGCATCGAGCAGGTCGTAGCCGATGCGGTGCGAGTCCGGTTGGAGAAGAAGTTCGAGGTCGCACGAGCCTGGTTGTCGGGCTCACTCTGAATCCCAGTCCCAGTTGGTGATTCTGGTTCGCATCAGCTGGGCTGCCGTGGCCGGCCGGCCGGCCGCGCTCCACAGCAACGAGAGCGTACGGCGACAGCCGGGATGGTCGACGGCGATCCACGCGACCGGATAGCCGGGAGCCGAACGCCGGGCGATGTCGGGGTTGAAGCCGATGCCGAGACCCGCGCGGATCAGCTCCTGGATGGCGCCGGCCTCGTCGCTCTCGCAGACGATCCTCGGGGTCAGACCGTGCTCGGCGAAGAGCCGATCGAGCAGGCTTCGTTGCCAATGGCCCCTTCTCGAGGTGACGAACGGTTCGTCCACCAGTTCCTCGACACGCACCGAGGAGCGGTCCGCCAACCGGTGGTCCAATGGTGTGACCACATGTACGGCTTCGTCCAGCAGGACAACGGATTCGAGGCCGGCGCTCGGCACCGGCTGGGACGCGACGCACAGGTCGATGTCCTGGGCATGCAATCGGCGAGCCATGTCCTCGGCCGGCATCTGCCGCAGCTCGATCTCGATGGTGGGATGGTCGCGTTTGAAGCCGGCCAGCGGTTCGGTGAGGGCCAGGAAGTTCTCGGCCGCGAGCCGCACGGTGCCAGATCCTTGCTCGGTGGCCTCCGCGACGGCCCGTCGACCCGCATCCAGCTCGCCGAGCGCGCGTTCGACGTACCCGCGGAAGAGGATGCCGGCCGAGTTGAGTCGCAGTCGGGCGGCGCGATCGAACAGCGGCGTACCGAGCTCGTGCTCGAGGCGGGCGATGGTGCGACTCAGCGACGGCTGGGCGATGTGGAGCTCGTCGGCCGCGCGGCTGAGGTGCTCGAGCCGGGCCACGACGACGAACTGCCGGAGCATGTTCAGGTCCATCATGCCTCTTCGATCATAACGAGATAGCGATATTGGTCTTGGACGCTCATAACTGCCGAAACATAGTGTCACGGCTGACCGAGAACACGAATGAGGAGGCAGCTGGTGGTCAGCCAGTGGGTACTACGTGGACTCGTCAGCGCGCACCTGGTGGCGATCGCCGGCCAGCCGGTGTTCGCCGGCGTCTATCTGAGCGGTGACTTCGACGGCCTGCGAATGCACGCCGCCGGCGCGAATATCACCACGTCCATCGGCTACTTGCAGGTGATCGCGGCGGTGGTGGTCTGGGTGCGGCTGCGTCAGAGCTGGCCGTTCGTCGCATCGCTCGCGGTGGTCGTGGCGGAGACGGTGCAGTACTTCGCCGGGACGGGCGGCGCTCTCTGGCTGCACATCCCGTTGGGAGTGATGACGGTCGCGGCGGTGGTCATGTTGTTCATCGCCGTGTGGCGACAGCCTTTGGTGCGTCGCCATGCGTGAGCTGAGCAGGCGCCAGGTGCTGGGCATCGGGGGAGCGCTCGGCGTGGTGGCCGCCGGCGGCTTGTCGACCGCGGCCGCCTTGTCGCTTCGCCCGGCGCAGACGGGCGCCGAACTGCGTAGCGCCGTACCGCTGCCGTCGCCGTTCCAGGTGCCGCTGCCGGTTCCGTCGGTGTTGGCGCCGGTGAGCACGGCGGATGGTTTCGATCGGTACGAGCTTGTCCAGCGGGAGGTGACAGCGGAGATCCTGCCCGGTGTGCCGACCGGGTTGTGGACGTACGGCGGAACCTTCCCGGGACCGACGATCGAGTCGCGGCGGGGCCGCTCGGTCACGGTTGCCCACCGCAACGAGTTGCCGGTGCCGACCGTCGTCCATCTGCACGGGGGACGGACGCCCGCGGACTTCGACGGGTACCCGACCGACCTCGTCCTGCCCGCGGGCTGGAGCGGGGATCACCACATGCACGATCCGCAGGCGATGACGACCGAGGTGACGCGGGAGTACACATTCCCGCTCGACCAGCGGCCGACGTTGCTCTGGTACCACGACCACCGGATGGACTTCACCGCGCCGGCGATCTGGCGCGGACTCGCCGGGATGCACCTCGTGCGCGACGACGCCGAGGAGTCGCTCGGGCTTCCGACGGGTCCCCGCGAACTGCCGCTGATGATCACGGACCGCGCATTCGCCGCCGACGGATCGCTCGCCTACCCCGCGCTCGACCCGACGTTGCGCGAACGGCCGGGCGTCCGTGAACCGTACGTCGCCGGCGTGCTCGGCGACGTGATCCTGGTGAACGGCGCCCCATGGCCGGTGCATGAGGTGGATGCGGCGCGGTACCGGCTGCGGATCCTCAATGCGTCGAACGCGAGGCACTACGACCTCGAGGCCGTCCTCGACGACGGACATCGGCTCGACCTCGTGCAGATCGGCGCCGACCAGGGCCTGCTCCACGTGCCGGTCACACATCAGAACCTGCCGATCGCCCCGGCCGAGCGGTACGACGTGATCGTGGACTTCGCGCGTGTCCCGATGGGAAGCCGGGTCCGGATCGTGAATCGGCTCGGGTCCGGTCGTGCGCGTGACGTGATGGCGTTCCACGTCGTACGGAAGGCCGTTGATGAGAGCCGGGTGCCCGACGTGCTGTGCTCAGACTTGCCCGAGTGGCAGCGGTCGGAAGCGGTGCGGGTGCGGGACTTTTCGTTCCGTGCCGGGCAGATGGGGGACGGTCACGGGTGGTTGATCGGCGGCAAGCCGTTCGATCCGGCTCGGACCGATGTCACCACGCGGCTCGGGGACGTGGAGATCTGGCGGCTGGTGGCCGACGTACACCATCCGGTGCATCTGCACCTGGTCGGCTTCCGGGTGTTGTCGCGGGGCGGCGGCCCGCCGTTGCCGCAGGACGCGGGTCTGAAGGACACCGTGTCGTTGCGGCCCGGCGAGTCCGCCGAGCTCATCACCCGGTTCGACGGTTATCGCGGGCGGTACCTGTTCCACTGCCACAACGCCGAGCACGAGGACATGGGCATGATGGCCAACCTCCAGATCACCTGAGCGGCTACTCGCGCCAGCCGGTGAGGTCGACGGACTTGGCGGTGTCGACGCGGAACGCGAGCTTGATGCTCGTTTCCTTGCCTGCTGGGAGGTCGAGTTTCCAGGTGAGGACGCCGAGGTCGGTGGTCTCGGCCGGCTCGGGTTCGGCGCTGAGCGGCTTGACGGTGATCTCGTGGTCGCGTGCCACCGGCAACTGGTCGAGGACCGTGATGCGGGCGTTGCGCGGCGTGTGGTTCTCGAGCTTGGTCTCGTACTCGACCTGACGACGGCGCGTCGATCCGAGCGTCGCCTTGCTCGCTTCCCGGCGTACCAGCTTGCGCTCGACACGGATGCGGTCGTCGAGGCCGAGCGCGAGTTCGACGTCCTCACCGGGCGCCCACAACGGCAGCGCGGCCGAGCCGACGAACTCCGCTTCGTGGAACACGGAGGCCTTGCCGCCGGGCAGGGTGTGCGCGGACGAGTTCACCACTGTGGCGCGCAGATGTACGTCAGTCGATCGCACCGGCGCCGTGATGTAGTCCAGCTCCGCGTCGAGGTCGATCGACGCGATCGTCGCGCGGTGCGTCGCTCCGTCCGCGGGCACGGCGACGGGCCGGGGCGGGGTGTAGCTCGCGGCGGTCATGCCCTGCTCGACGGTCGCCTCGACGGCCTCGAATGCTGCCTGCTCCTGGACCAGGCCCGCGGATGCCCGGCGGGACTGGAGATGCTCTCGCCCGCCGGCCACTTGCATTCCGAGTGAGACGGGCGCCCCGGGAGCTGCTACCGGCACAGGTGGGTGGAAGCGGTCGAGGTACCACGGGTCGAGCTCGGGGACCTTCGCGGTCACAGTAGGGCGCGCTGTCGACAGGGTCAGGTCGCACTCCGGCCAGTCCTCGTCGCTGTGCTGCGTGATCAGGCCGTACCAGTTCAGCGTGAGGCGGTCGCCGGTGAGACGGACGTCGTACGAGCTGGTCCAGTTGGCGGCGGGTACGACGTACGAGAGCTCGATCTCCACCTCGGCCTCGGTCTCCAGCGCGAGCGCGATCGCAGCCGTGCGCCGGTCGGGCGTGCGCTGCTGAATGATCGCCGCCAGCCGACGGTCCGCGGCAGCGAGTCGCTTCTCGGCCTCGCGACGGTGCGCGGCGAGGGCGCGCCGAGTCTCCCGTACGGCGGACAGCCGCTCGGTGAGCGAGTCGGTGAACCCGCTCAACTCCGCACCTGGCTCGCCGGATGCCAGCGTGCGCGCGAAGCTGTTGCCGGCGCGGCGAGCCAGCTGTGCGAGGAACGTGTCGAGCTGCGCCTGGACGTCATCAGCGTCGACGAGCTGCGTGACCTCGTCCTGTGCGTCGAGCCGCGCCTGCTCCAAGGCCGCGACGGTCTCGTCCGGCGCCTGCGGGTGATGCTGGATCGCTACGTCCACGCCGAGCACGGTCGCGGGTCCTCGGCCGGCAACGCGTACCGAGTCCTCTTCGAGGGACAGCGGCAGCGGTTCGACGTACACGGTCTGATCCCCAGCGGGCACGGTGATCTGCCCGCGTCGCGTCACTCGTGCGCGACCCGGATAGACAGTGACTGCAACGATCGGCGCATCCACCACGAGTTGGTCCATGCCTCCGACAGTAGCCGCCGAGTGGGACGAGGAAGCCTGAGGGAGACAGAGAAAGACACGAGGTAGACCGGGAGTTGGATGCCTGGCCGGGACCGCCGGTCCAGTGCCGGTCGGCGTGTCCCAGGACTCGGGTGTCGGCGCTGAACAAACCCCCGAGCGCAGACGGCCCGATTTCCGGAAAGAAGTTTGCGCTCAGTGGCAGTTATGTTCCGGAAAGCCGACTCATGCCTACCTCAGCACGAGTGCGACCTGCCGGTGCGAGCGGTACGTCGGACGTGGATCGGCGGCAGTGAAGTCGGTTTGGTGGGTTGTCGGGGTTGCCTGGATGTCCGTAGTCTGCGAAGGCGGCTAAGGAGAATCCAATGAACCAAGGCTTGCTGAACTCGTTGACGGATGCTGAGCGTCTGCTGGTCGCGGAGACCGAGCGGGACGCGTTGAAGGGTCTGGACGAAGACGAACTGCTGGACCTGCATCAGCGGATCCGGCGCGCGCGGACGAAGTACGTGAAGAACTACCGGCGGGCGGCAAGCGCGGCGGTGTCGGGCGTCGGCGGTCGCGGGATGTCGTACCCGCGGAACCAACGGGACCGCGACAAGGCGGAGTTGTTCGAATCGGTGCTGGCGAAAGTCAGTCGTGAAGTCTCCGTGGTCGCCAACCGGGCCTCGATGCAGCTGCGCACCGAGCGACTCGAAGCGGCGCGGGCTGCCAAGACGGCGGCACCGGCCAAGGGCTCGGCCGACGGTTCCAAGCCGGAAGTGGTCAGCAGGGCGCGGACTGCGAAGAAGACCACCGGCGGACTGAAGAAGGACGCCTCGACGCGGGCGATGGGTGCCCGCCGGCAGGCGAAGCGCGACTCTCGCTGAAGCTCACCCGAATCGGGGGATCACAATGCGTCTGCTACCAGGGTCTGCTGGTCCGGTGCGTCGACGGAAGTTCGCGAAGACACTGGTGATCGGCGCTGCGCTGGTCACGGTCGGTCTTGCGTACACCGTGCTGGTGCCGCGCAGCGCGACGGGTGCGGACGGTCCCCAGTCCGACCAGATCGACGCGGGACGGCGGCTGTTCGCGGTCGGCTGCTCCAGCTGCCACGGCCTGCACGCCGAGGGTGGCACCACCGGAGCGGGCCGGGTCGCCGGGCCGTCGCTCATCGGCGTCGGTGCGGCCGCGGTCGACTTCCAGGTCAGCACCGGACGGATGCCGGCCGCCCAGACCAAGGCGCAGATCCCGCAGAAGCCGCCCGTCTACACCGAGGAGGAGATCGCCCAGCTGGCGGCGTACATCGCCTCGCTCGCACCCGGGCCCGCGATCCCGTCCGCCGACGAGTACGACGTGAGCAAGGTGACCCAGGAGGAGATCGTCCGCGGCGGCGAGCTGTTCCGGACCAACTGCACCGCCTGCCACAACTTCGCCGGCCGCGGCGGAGCGCTCCCGAACGGCCGCTACGCGCCGTCGCTGATGGGTACGACGCCGCGCAACATGTACCAGGCGATGCTCACCGGACCGCAGCAGATGCCGGTCTTCTCCGACAGCGTCATGCTGCCCGAGGACAAGCGCGCGATCATCGCCTACATCGTCGCCCTGCAGCAGGCGGACGACCCGGGCGGATTCGGCCTCGGGCGGCTCGGACCGGTCTCCGAGGGCCTGTGGGGATGGCTCATCGGTATCGGTCTGCTCGTCGTGGTCGCGGTCTGGATCGGGGCCAAGGTGCCCCGGATCCGCCGCCGCAACTGACCTGGCAGCTGACCCAGCACCCGCCGCGGCACGCCACGCCCGGCTGCGGTCCATCACGCTCAACCCCTGCCGCAATCGACCCGAACCGGTTAGTCTCGATTTTCGAGACATGTACGAGGAGTGGGGACCAAGGATTCGGACATAGCACGCCCGCCCAGGGGAGGGGTGACGCGCGTGACGAGCCCGGGGCTCGATCGAGAGCGCGACGCATTCCGGCAGTCGGCGGACGGTAAGACGCCGCGGCCGCCGCTCACGCTTGTGACTCGTGAACGGCTGCACTCAGCTCTTGATCTGGGCGTCGGTTCGCCGCTGACCATGGTGATCGCACCGGCCGGCACCGGAAAGACAGTCCTGCTGTCGGATTGGGTGACGCGCCGGCGACGCACCGGCGAGCCGGTGGTGTGGGTGCCCGGACAGTCGCCGGGTTCGTTGCAGGGATTCCTCGAGCGGGTGGATGGTGCCGAGGGCTCCCAGATGCTGGACCCGATCGTCGTCGACGACGCCCATTTGTTGCCTGCCTCAACCGTCGCCGCGTTGGCCCGCGTTCTGCAGGAGGCGCCGCACGCGCTCCGGCTGTTGCTCGCCACCCGGTACGACCTGCCGCTGCCGATCTCGGAGCTGGAGATCCGGGGGATGGCACTGACGCTTCGCTCGCGCGACCTGCGCTTCAACGATGCCGAGGCAACCGAACTGGTGCAGGCGCATGCCGAGCACGCGACCGCGGACGACATCTCGCTGGTCCAGGAGAAGACCGCCGGCTGGGCCGCCGCGCTCGTACTCGCCGCTCGAACCCTGCAGGCCTCCGGTGATGTCGTGTGGCCGCTCGCCAACCAGCGGCCGGTGCTCGACCTGCTGCTCGGCGAGACGCTGAACACCCTCGACGAGCGGGTCCTGGCGATGCTCCTCAGCACCTTCGCGGCCAGCTCGCTGACTGGGCAGCTGGCCGCCGTACTGAGCGGTGACAGCGAGGCCGGCTCGATGCTCGAGGATCTGGCAGGCAGCGGTCTGCTGGTCACGGCGTACGCCGATGAGACGGCCAGCAACCCGCTCTACCGCTACCACCCGCTCCTGGTCGAGCTGCTTCGAAGGCGCATCGCCACCAACGCCGAGGACCGGCAGTTGGTCGTCACCGCGCAACACCGCTCGGCCCTGTACTACGAGAGCCACGGCGACAGCGAGGCTGCGCTACGCAGCGCCTTGGACGCCGACGACGTCGGGTTGGTCGATCGGATCCTGCTCGGTCATGGGCCGGCGCTGCTCGCCGCGGGTGAGGCCGAGCTGGTCGAGGCGGCCTTCGACGCGCTCCCAGCCGGGTACGTCGACCAGCATCCACACCTCTTCGGTGTCCGCGGACTGCTGCGCCGAGTGACCGGAGACGTTGCCGGCGCCGTTCAGGATGCCGCCTCGGCCGACGAGCTGGCGAACGAATCGGCTCCAGAGGTGCAGGCGGACGCAGTACTGCTGCGGTTGTGGGAGTCGCGCTACGGCTGGCATGACGTGCACGTGGCGATCGAACGGGCCAGGTCGCTGCTGACGCGCGCCGTACTCGGTCCTGAGCGGTTGGCCTGGTTGCTCATCGAGCTCGCGGCGGCGGAGACGTGGGCGGATGAGCTGGATGCGGCGCTCAGCCATCTGGACGAGGCCCTCGTGACCGCGCGGATGGCTGGCCATCGCCAGCTCATCGCAGGTGGCCTTGCCTACCGCGCGGTCGTGCAGCACGTGCGCGGCCAGGTCCAGAGCGCGGCCCAGTCGGCGCAGGCCGCCATCGACGCCGGGGGAGCGCGCGGCCTTCCTCCGGAGTACGCCGTACGCGCGCAAGTCGTGCTGGGATTCGCAGCGGTGAGCGAGCTCGAGCTGGACACCGCGTGCGCCTATCTCCAACAGGTCGCGGCCGCTGACGTGGCCGGGTCCGACACGGTGGTCGCCGGTCTGCGGGCGATGTTGCGTGCGGTCCTCCTCGTCGAGCGGGGTCGTCTGAGCGAGGCCCTCACCGAGCTCACCAGTGACCCGGTGGCCGCAGGCCCGTTGCCGACGTTCCTCTCGCGCGATCTGGCGTTGCTGCGGTCCTGGCTGGCGACATTGCTCGGCGACAAGACCACGGTCGACGCGCAGCTCACGGTGCTCGAGCGCACCGGCAACGCGACCGAGGCCGAGCTGATCCGCGCGATGACATCGATGGTCCAGGAGGACGTGCAGACCGCCTTGAAGTTGATCGAGGCCGGCCTCGAACATGCAGACATCTACCCACCGCTGGCCTCGGCCGCCGCCTCGTTCCGGACTGTCCTGCTGGACCGGACCGGCGACGATCCCGCCGCCGAAGCCGCGCTGGTCGACACCCTGAACCGGGTCACGCCGCAACGCATGCTCCACGTCCTCACCTCGGCCGGCGACGAGCCCGCCTTCCTGGACCGCCTGCGCAGACATGTCACCGGTCCGAACCCGCACCCGTTCGCGGCCGCCGCGCTCGAGAAGCTGTCCGACTACCAGTCCGGATGGAGCCAGGCGGGCGGGATGACGCCGTTGGGGCGGACCAGGCCGGACGCGAACGTCCCGCCGCCGCGCCGGCTCGACGCCGTGGTGAACGGCGCCCGGATCCGGCTGACCGCCCGCGAGGCCGAAGTACTCGACCAGCTCGCGCTCGGCAGTTCGTACGCCGAGGTCGCGCAGGCACTGTTCATCACCGAGAACACGGTGAAGACCCACCTGATTTCGCTCTATCGCAAGCTCGGTGTGGACAAGCGATCCGCCGCCCTGCGGACCGCCCGTACCGTCGGGCTGCTTTAGCCGTGGATCACCCGGAGCGGGTGAGTTCCCGTCCCGGCGGGGTTCTGGGACGGCTGGCCGGCAAGGTCACCGAGCGGGTCGTCGAAACAGTTCAACCGGACCTGGTGCTGTCCCATGTCGATGTGGATGCCCTGGTCGACCGCGTCGACCTCAACCGCGCCCTGGCGCGCGTCGACCTGAACCAGCTGCTGGAACGCGTCGACCTCAACCTGCTCCTCGAACACATCGACCTCAACCTGGTGCTCGATCGCATCGACATGGACCGACTGATCGACCGTGTCGATGTCGAGCGCTTGCTCGAACGTGTGGACATCGACAGCCTGGTCCAGCGATCCGGTCTGCCTCAGATCGTCGTCGAGAGCCAGACCCGGCTGGCAGGCTCGCTCATCGACCTGGTCCGTCGGCAACTGGCCGGCCTCGACGCCATCATCAGCCGTGGCGTCACCCGCCTTCTCCGCCGAGAACCCGCGCCACGGTCCCGAACGGTCACGGGTGAGTACGCCGGTGTCGTGAGCAGGGCGACCGCCACCGCACTGGACATCCTGATCATCACGACGACATTCACGATCGGTCTGGCCGGCGTGAACCTGCTGACCAGCTCGTTCTGGGGAGTCGAAGTACGGGCGCTCCCGGCAACGATCGCGCTGGCGGTCTTCGCGTTCTCCTATGCGTTCGGGTTCCTCGCGGTCGCCGGCCGTACGCCGGGCCAGGGCATCATCGGCCTCCGGGTCGTGCGCTCCGACGGCGGCACGATCCGTCCGGGACAGGCACTGAGGTGGGTCGTCGCGTTCCCGTTGAGCGTCGTCCTGTTCGGACTGGGATTCGCGCTGATCGTGTTCCAGCGCGAGCATCGTGCGCTGCACGACCTGATCGCGGGCACCGCGGTGGTCTACGACTGGGGCGAACGTCCCGCCGAGCTGCCCGGCCCGTTGTCCGCGTTCCTCGCCCGGCACGAGGACGGGGGTTCACCCTAATCGGAGGAGGCCGGTAGCGGGTCCGGTTGATGGGATGAGGCGTCCAGCGCGGCACAGGGACGCGCCTGCCTCGAGGAGTTCGCATGACCCATCTGGTGGTTCTCGGTCTGGACAGTCGTGAAGACGCCGAGCGCGTCATCGCACTGACCGATGATCTTGCGAAGCAGCAGCTGCTGCAGCGTGAGGACGCGGCGTACGCCTACAAGGACGCCAAGGGCAAGGTCCGCATTCAGCAGTCCGTCAACCTCACCGGGGCCGGCGCCGCGAGCGGCGCACTGTGGGGCACGCTGATCGGACTCATCTTCCTCAACCCGCTCGCCGGCTTCGCCGTCGGCGCGGCCTCCGGAGCGGTGGCCGGCAAGCTCACTGATGTCGGCATCAACGACGACCTGATCAAGCACGTCGGGCAGGAGTTGCAGGACGGCCATGCCGCCGTGTTCCTGCTGGCCCGGTCGGCGACCGTCGATCGCGTAGTCGATGCGCTCAAGCCGTTCAGCCCGACGGTCATCCAGACGAACCTGACGAAGGAACGCGAAGAAGAGCTCATCCAGGCCCTGCAGAGCTGATCCCGGGCTGATCTGGTGTGAGACCGAGGTACTGAGGAGGTTTCGTGAACACGATCCCACGCGACTTCGATCCGATTCCTTCGACCCGGTACCAGGTTCGGGTCGCTGTCGTTTCGCTCAAGCAGGCCGCGGACGAGGCAGACGCGCTCGCCGTACCGGTCGCCGCCGGCGTCGAACCCCCGGAGGAACTGGGAACCGACCTGGCCGGTCTCGAGTCGGCCGGCTTCACCGGTAAGCGCGGTCAAACGCTGGTTCTGCCGCGTGCCGACGGTCCCGTCCGCGTCGCGGTCGGGATCGGCGAGCGCGGCGAGACCGACCCGGCCCTGGTCCGTGATCTGGCCGCCGAGTTCGCGCGCGCGGTTCCGTGGCACCGCAAGCTCGCCATCGAGGTCGCGTCCGAGGGTTTCGGGGTCTCGGTCGCCGACTTCGCGCAGGCCGTGACCGAAGGCGTGCTGCTGGCCCGCTGGCGGTACTTCGTCGGCCGCGACGCCGAGCAACCCCCGCTGGAATCGCTGCTGATCGTTGCCTCCGACGACGACACCGCGGCAGCCGAGATCGGTGCCGAACGCGGCCGGATCGTGGCGACCGCATGCAGTCTCGGTCGCGACCTGGCGAACTGCCCGGCGACGACGCTGTCCGCCGTACGAATGGCTGAAGTTGCCGTCGAGGTCGGCGGGGCGTCGGGTCTGGAGGTCGAGGTCTTCGACAAGGACCAGCTGATCGCGATGGGGTGCGGTGGACTCCTCGGCGTCAACCGGGGCAGCGTCGAGCCGCCGCGGATGGTCCGGTTGCGTTACCAACCTGCCGATCCGACCGGCCGGATCGCCTTGATCGGCAAGGGAATCATGTACGACTCGGGCGGCATCAGCCTGAAGCCGAGCGACGAGTCGCACGCCCAGATGAAGAACGACATGACGGGCGCGGCCGCCGTACTCGCATCGATGACGGCACTGCGCGACCTCGGCTGTACGGCGGCTGTGACCGGCTACCTGATGTGTACCGACAACATGCCGTCCGGGTCGGCGATGAAGCTCGGCGACGTACTGACGATGCGCAACGGCACCACGGTCGAGGTGCTCAACACCGATGCGGAAGGCCGTCTGGTGATGGCCGACGCGCTGGCGCTGGCGACCGAGGAACCCGTCGACGCGATCGTCGACATCGCGACGCTGACCGGCGCCTGTCTGCGCACCTTCGGCGTCGAGATCGCGGGCGTGATGGGCAACAACCCAGCTGTGGTGGAGCAACTGCGACGGGCCGGCGACTCGGTGGACGAGCCCGTCTGGGAGCTGCCGCTGCACCGGTCGTACCGGTCCCAGCTCGAATCGACGATCGCGGACATGACGAACATGGGCGGGATCAACGCCGGCTCGATCACCGCCGCCCTGTTCCTCGAGGAGTTCGTCGCCGGCTTGCCCTGGGCCCACGTCGACATCGCCGGTACGGCGCAACTCCCGGCGCCGCGGACGTGGCGGAACAAGGGCGCGACCGGCTTCGGCACCAAGCTGCTGATCGAGTTCGCGCTCCGGTTCGCCGCACCGAAGGACGGAGCCGCATGAACGCGAAGGCGGTTCCCGACGACAAGCCGGTGAAGAAGGGCGGGATGCAGCGCGTCCTCGACGGCATCGAGCGGGTCGGCAACAAGGTCCCCCACCCGGCGCTGATCTTCCTGGGGCTGATCGTGCTCGTGATCGCCCTGTCGGCGATCCTGTCCGCGGCCGGGACGAGCGTGACCACCGAGGTCGCCGAGCCGGCCACGGCCCAGGTCGCACCCGAGTACGAGGGCGGCACCAGCGTCGCCGGCAACGACGCACCGCCCGCGCCGGCGATCCCGGACTACACGGTCAAGCACGAGACCATCACCGCCGAGAGCCTGCTGACCGGCGACGGCATCCGGTTCATCTTCACCACGGCGGTGCAGAACTTCAACGACTTCGGTGTGGTCGCGGTGATCCTGGTCGCGATGATCGGGGTCGGCGTCGCCGAGGAGGCGGGGCTGATCGCCGCGCTGATCCGGAAGATGGTGAAAGTCGCGCCCAAGGGGGCGATCACGTTCATCATCGTGCTGCTCGGCGGCATCTCGAGCGTCGCGTCCGATGCGGGCTATCTGGTCCTGATACCGCTCGGCGCGGCGGCGTTCGCGTCGCTCGGGCGGCATCCGCTGGCCGGCATCGCGGCGGCGTACGCCGGTGTGAGTGCGGCGTTCTTCGTGAACATCCTGATCACTCCGGCTGACGGCATCATCACCGAGGTCACCAACGAGACGATCAAACTGGTCTCTCCCGACGTCCACCTGAACGTCACGCAGAACCTCTACTTCAGCATCGCCGCGACCCTGTTCTGCGCAGCGGTGATGACGTTCATCACCGAGCGCCTCCTCGAGCCGCGGCTGGGCAAGTACGACCCGGCCGAGGCGCCCGACGACGCGCCGGTCGACCACAAGCCGAGCGAAGAGGAGATGCAGCTGGAGTCCCGCGGACTGCGGTGGTCGGTCTACTACCTGCTCGTCGCGGTCGCGATCGTGTCGGCGCTGACGTTCATCCCCAACGCTCCGTTGCGCAACCCGGAGACCGGCGAGATCTTCGGGTCCTCGCCGTTCATGAGCAGCCTGCTCTTCATCATCTCGATGCTGTTCCTCGCGGCGGGTCTCGGCTACGGCCGGGGCGCGAAGTCGCTGGTCGGCAGCACGAACGTGATCAACGCGATCGTGAAGACGTTCAACGGGCTCGGCGGGCTGATCTTCCTGATGCTGCTGATCGCGCAGTTCATTGCCTACTTCAACTACTCGAACATGTCGAAGCTGGCCGCGACCGGTCTGGCCGACCTGCTCGAGCGCGCGGACATCGGGGCGTTGCCGTTGCTGATCGGCTTCATCCTGCTGGTCTTCATCATCGACCTGATCATGCCCGGCGTGATCCCGAAGTGGGCGATCCTGGCGCCGATCTTCATCCCGTTGTTCTACCGGCTCGGCATCGCGCCGCAGACCGTGATCGCGGCGTACCGGGTCGGGGACGGTCCGGCGAACGTGATCACACCGCTGATGGTGTACCTGCCGTTCATCGTTCTCGTCTGCCAGCGGTACCGGAAGAAGGCCGGTATGGGCACGGTCGTGTCGATGATGCTGCCGTACACCGGGATCGTGCTGGTCGCGTGGACGCTGTTCTACATCGTCTGGTACCTGATCGGGATTCCGTGGGGTCCGTCCGCTCCGGTTCACCTCGGCTAGGCAGTCGGGACCAGAGATGGATGACGGCACGCTCAGCCTGATCATCCTCGGAGCGGCCGTCGTACTGTTCGTGTGGAACAGGCTGCCCGTCGATGTCGTCGCGGTGCTCGTCGCCCTGTCGTTGTGGGCGACGGGCGTGCTGGGTTTCACCGATGTCCTGGCGGGCTTCGGCGATCCGGTGGTGATCTTCATCGCCACGTTGTTCGTGGTGAGCGAGGGCGTCGACTCGACGGGCGTGACCGCGTGGGCCGGCCAGACCATCGTCCGGTACGCCGGAACCACGCGAACCCGGCTGTTGATCGCCGTCACGGCGTTGTGTGCGGTGTTGTCCGCCCTCATCACGCTGAACGGATCCGTCGCGGCGCTGCTCCCGCTCGTGGTCATGCTCGCGATCCGGATCGGCCAGCCGCCGTCCCAGATGCTGATGCCGCTCACGTTCGCGGGCAGTGCGGGATCGTTGCTGATGCTGACCGGGACGCCGGTGAACATCATCGTGTCGGAGGCGGCGAGCGATGCGGGTGCGGGTCCGTTCCCGTTCTTCTCGTTCGCGATCGTCGGCGTGCCGCTGGTGCTCGGCACGATCGCGATCTCGGTGCTGCTCGGTCCGAAGCTGTTGCCGTCCGCCCGGCCAACGCACCAGGCGACCGACTTCGCGGTGCATGCCCGGACGCTCGACGTGCACTACGCGTTGCGGGACGGCTTCTACCGCCTGCAGGTACGGGATCTGTCGCCGTTCCTCGGGCAGAGCGTGCGCGAGCTCGACCTCACGCCGTACCCGGGGGTGGAGATCGTCGGCGTACAGGACGGGAAGGGGCACAACCGCACGGACGCGGCGATCGACGCGGGTGACGTGCTGGTGGTGACCGGGCCGTCGGAGAAAGTCAGCAATCTGGTTGTCGACAATCTGCTCGCGGTCAGCATGACACCTGTCGACGATCTACTGACGCGGGATTCGGGTGTGGTCGAGGCGGTGATCCCGCCGCGGTCCGCACTCGTCGGCGAGACGGTCTTCCCGGGGATGCACCGCGGTCACGACCTGGTGATCATCGCCGTACAGCGGATGGGCAAGGACCGGGGCAACCGGCACACCCAGCTGGCCGAGGGCGACGCGCTCCTCGTGCACGGTCCGTGGGAGACCTTGGAGGAGCTCAGCCGGGACCGGGACATCCTGCTCGTCGACTCGCCGGAGCTGGTACGGCGGCAGGCTGTGCCGTGGGGGCCGAAGGCTTCCGTGGCCGTCGCGATCCTGGCGGCGATGGTCGTGCTGCTGGCGACCGGCGCGGTGCCGCCGGCGATGGCTGGTCTGCTGGCCGCGACGGCGATGGTACTGACGCGGGTGGTCGGTCCGAGTCAGGCCTATCGGGCGATCTCCTGGCAGATCGTGGTCCTGATCGGTTCGCTGATCCCGTTGTCCGGCGCGATCCAGTCCAGTGGCGGCGCGGACCGGATCGCCGACCTGATCATCGATGCCGTCGGGCCGGGCCGGCCGTATTTGTTGCTGTTGGCACTCTTCGTGGTCACGGCCGCGCTGGGCCAGATGGTCAGCAATACCGCGACGGTGCTGATCGTGGCGCCGATCGCGGTCGCGGCAGCTGAGGGCACCGGGACCAACGTCAAACCGGTGCTGATGCTGATCGCGGTCGCCGGTGCGGCCTCGCTGCTGACCCCGATCTCGACGCCCGCGAACATGATGATCATGAGTCCGGCGGGCTACCGGTTCGGGGACTACTGGAAGCTCGGGCTGGTCGTGATGGCGTGGTGGTTGCTGACAGCAATCATCATAGTCCCGCTCGTCTGGTCGTTCTGAGGTGTCGGCCGGCCGGTACATCTCGACGGGTGGACTGCCCGATGTGTCGATTGTCGACGATCTGGTGCGGGCGACGTACGAGCGGTACCGGGGCGTCACCGAAGGGGCGGTGTCCGAGGTGTACCCGGCGTTGGCCCGGGTCGATCCGGACACGTTCGGGGTGTGTGTCGCGGCGACGAACGGACGGCTGTTCGAGGCGGGTGACGCGCGTCGGCCGTTCACGATCATGAGCGTCGCCAAGCCGTTCGTGTTCGCGCTGATGTGCCAGGCGGTCGGTGTCGATGCGATCCGTGAGTTGGTCGGGATGAACGCGACCGGTCTGCCGTTCAACTCGGTGCAAGCGGTCGAACGGTCGCCCGCCGGGCGGACCAACCCGATGGTGAATCCGGGGGCGATCGCAACGACCAGTCTGACGCCGGGCAGTGCGCTGGAGGATCGCTGGCAGTTCATCGTCAGCGGGTTGTCTCGGTTCGCGGGTCGTGCGCTTGAGCTGGATGAAGAGGTGTTGGAGTCAGCGCTGGCTACCAACCATCGCAATCGTGCGCTGGCGGCTCTCCTGAAGAGCGTGGGCGGCCTGGCAGGTGATGCTGCTGAGGCGACCGAGCTCTATACGCGGCAGAGCTGTTTGGGCGTTGCGGCGACAGACCTCGCGGTGATGGGTGCGACGCTGGCGGATGGCGGGGTCTGTCCGCTGACTCAGGAACGTGTCGTCGACGCGGATGTCGCTCGGGTGACGTTGGTGGTAATGGCGATCGCGGGGCTGTACGAGACGTCGGGGGACTGGCTGCTCGATGTCGGCGTACCGGGGAAGAGCGGGATCGGCGGCGGCATCGTGACGGTCTCGCCTGGCAAAGGTGCGCTGGGCACGTTCGCGCCGCGGCTGGACCGGGCGGGCAACAGCGTGCAGGGCCAGCTGGCCGCACAATTCCTGGCACGGCAGCTGGGCCTCGACCTGCTGGCATCCCAACCCGTCCCACCCGCCTCTTAGGGCGCGGCGAGCGTGAGCTTGGCGGTGGCTGCCGCGGCGCCTGCGCGTACGTAGGTCAGCTCGACGGTGTCGCCGACCTTGCGCGTCAGCGTCGCGACGACGATCTGCTCGCTGCTGACGGCCGGTTGACCGTCGACCTTGGTGATCACGTCGCCGGCCTTCAGACCGGCCTCGGCGCCCGGCCCGGTCGCCGCGAGAACGAAGAGTCCGCTCGGCCCACCCGACGCCTGAGCAAGCGCCGGCGGGATCTCCTGGACCTGCAGCCCGGTCGTCGGGTGCCCAGGTTTCCCGGTCCGGATCAGCTCGTCGGCGATCGGACTCGCGAGATCGATCGGGATCGCGAAGCCAAGGCCGACACTTCCGCCACCGCTGACCCCTGACGCGTTCGGGACGGTGGCGATCGCGGCGTTCACCCCGACCAGCTTCCCGGCACAGTCGACCAGCGCACCGCCGCTGTTGCCAGGGTTGATAGCGGCATCGGTCTGGATCGCGCCGATCAAGTGGTGCGTCACCGAGTCACCCGGCACCGGTACATAGCGATCGAGCGCGCTGACGATCCCCGACGTCACCGTGCTCGCGAGACCGAGCGGAGCACCGAGCGCGACCACCGGCTGGCCCACCTGCAGATTCGCCGACGAGCCGACCCCGATCACCGGATACCCCTTCGCCTCGTCAGCAGCCTTAAGTACGGCGAGATCGGTACTCGGATCACGCCCGACGATCGTCGCCGCAGCGCTGTGGCCATCGCTGTACTGGACGGAGATCGCACCGCCTGCGGTTGCCGGCGAGATGACGTGGTCGTTGGTGAGGATGTAACCGCCGTCCCGGAACACCTGCCCCGAACCGGTGCCGGCCGCGGCGCCGCTGCTCGCCGAGATCGTGACGATCGACGGCAGGACCTGATTCGCGACCGGGATCGCCGCACACATCGCCGTACCGGCTTGGCCGCCGGCCGATGACGCGCTGGCGGTGTCTCCGCTGCGGCGCACGCTGACGATGATCAGCGTGACGACGAGCGCGGCGACGATCACGCCTTCCGCGATGGCGGTGATCAGCAGCCGGCTCGGGCCGCGCTTCACCGCGGGCTGTTGCGGACCGCCGTCAGCCTGGGACATCCCTACCTCCCCTGCCGAGAATAGGTACGGTCGGGATCCGGGAGGTCACCTGATCCGGGCGACTCCGCGTGGGTGACGGTGTTGTCGACGGCGCGGTCGAAGTACAGGTAGACGACGGCGGCCGCGACGAGCGGCATGGCCACCGCGAACAACAGCGACGACACCACGTTGATCAGCCTCGGCTGCAGGTCCGTCGCGAGCAGCAGGATGATCCCGGCGATCGGTCCGATCGACAGGCCGAGTCCGACGATGATCGCGAGCGGCCCGGCGGTTCGCCACCATCGGCCCTTCACCAGGAGCCGGCTGCGTTTCAGCGCCGTACTGGCTGAGACCCGCTCGGCCATAACCACAGGTATCGCGAACGCGCGACTGGCCGCGTAGCAGATGGCCAGTGGGATCGTCGCGACGATGATCGTGAGTACGGCGATGACTACGAAGTACCGCACTGACACAGCTGCCAGTGGCCGGACATTCGCTCGCACGTCACGCCAGGTGAGTGCGGTCGACACCGGGGCGTCTCGGTCGAGTCGGTCGAGTGTCGACGTGACCGCGGCCAGAAGGGCGACGTACGTCGCGGCGGTGAGGACCGTGATCGCGAGCGCGAGCAGGGAGGCCCAGAAGCCGGTCGCAGTCTCGGTCGGCGCGCCCAGATCGGTCGGCGAATCGCGCCGCATCGCCTGAAGGTCCGCGAGCAGGAGCGTGGCCAGCCCCAGTACGACGAACACTGCGGCGAATGTCCCGAACAGCCCGGGACGTCGCCGGAGCAACTGGAGCGCCGACGCCACCGTCTGCCCCCACGCGCGCCGCCTGCGAGCGGGCAATGGCGCTGCGTCGCTCCAGCGGGTCCGGCTCGCGGCGAACCAGATCAATGCGACGAGCGCGGCCAGGATCAGCACGAGCAACCAGATCCGGTCGAGGGTCTCGCGGAGCAGGTTCGATCCGGTGCCTACAGCGGTGCAGAAGACGCCGGTGCCGCTCGGCCCGAGCACCCTGCCGGCGGGAACGATCGTGCTGTCGTCACGCCACGTCGCCTCGGCGTCCTGGATCGGCCGCACCCAGGAAGCCTTCTGGCTAGGCCCGGTCGGCCCGTCGAAGAACGACCGCTGCCGTTCGCCCCACCGGCCCTCGAAACCCAGCCACGGGTACTCCCTCAGGTAGTCCGCGCGCGCCATCGGCACGTAGGCGACGGTCGGTCTGAGCTCGGTCGCCGGCCTGGTCGTGTCGTCGCAGCCGAGACCCTCGGACCCGCGACCGAGGTACAAGCGCCGGCCGTACTTGTTGGCGTGCGAACCCGCCGCCGGATAGACGACAGGATGCGTGCCGTCGACGATCTCGAGCTTGGTGTCGCCCCACCGGGCCCGCTCCGCGCCGCCGTGCTGGCTGAACCCGACCGCCGTCGGGCTCGTGGCCAGCGCGGCCTCCGGCGTCGCCGCGTCGAAGACCAGTTGGACGGACTCCCAGTCGCCTTCGTGCGTGTTGTTGTAGTCGTTGAAGATGTAGAAGAACCAATACTCCAAGGAGAGCTTCCCCGGGTACGCCGGATCGTCGGCGACGTGAGCGTAGACGGTCGCCGGGTGCGTGCTGTTGATGCGAGCGGACCACTCGGCGTAGTCGCAGCCGGGGCGCAACGGATCGCCCGGGAAATCGAGGAAGTGACCCGGGTACCCGTGGACGAGGTCCGTACCCTCAGGCTGAGTCTTGACGAGGTCGGGCGGTCGCCACGGGCCGCGCAGGGCAACCTGCTGATCGCCCAGTACGGCGTTGACGTCGGTCGGCTGGAATTGTTCGCCGTCGTCGCAGCTCGTACCGAGCTTCTGCAGCCGGACGACGGGGGCGTAGCGGTCGGCGAGTGCCTGTGCCGCCGTGTCCTCGGGCGACACCGCCGCCGCAGCGGGTTGGGCCAGCCCGACGAACAGGGCGCCGGCCAGGGCGAACACCAGCGTCCCGCGTACCGTCATGCGACAAGGGTGGGTGCCCACAGTTCCTGGCCGGGTCACCCGTTACGGGTGAACCGCTGCCACACCATGATCGTCAGGAGCCCGACGACAACCGGCAGGAACTGGATGGCGACCCGCCACACGAGCAGCCCCGCAACGAGGTCGGTCGCCTCGACGGCAGTGTGGTCCGACACGAAGGCCGCATAGGTCGCGTCCAGTATGCCCGCGCCCATCAGCGGCAGCCCGGTCAGCGGATAGAGCACCATGAAGCTGCAGAACATGACGGTCACGGTCGGCCCGTCCAGCTTCACCCCCACGAACCCCAGGCACAGAACGAGCACACCCGCTTCGACGCCCACCAGCAGCAGCTGGCTGAGAATCGCGAGCAACCCACGCTGCTGCATCCGCCCCGCGCTGTGCGACTGGAACGACACGAGTCGCTCCTCCCACACCGCCGGACCCGGACTGGACGGCCGCACCCGCCGGATCAGTCGTCCGAGCAGACGCCCGATCGTTGCCGCCGTACGCTCGGCCCGCAGCGCATAGAGCAGGCCGACGAGCAGTACGACGGCTGCCGCGCCGAAAACCAGCGCCGCCCAGGCGAACGGCGCGGAGAAGTCGCGCGTCGCCCAGAAGATCACGAAGCCCATCACCGGTGCGGCGAGGCGGGCGATGTAGAAGATCGTCGTACTGAGCGTCAGGCCCGAGGCGGCGTCGGTGTTGTCGATACCCCAGGAGCGCAGCATGGCCAGACGCAGTACGACGTCGCCGGGCGAGGGCGCGATCGTGGCGATGGAGGCTGCCGCGACATCGCTGATCATCGCCTTCAGGTAGCTGAGACCGGCAATGAGGAGGGCCAGCGGAGCAGCCAGGATCGCCCGGCGGAACAGGATCACCACCAGCAGGACCGCGATCTGCCAGGCACTCAGATGGGTGAGGGCGTAGCCGACCTCGCTCCAGTCGATGCCTCGCAGCAACCGCAGCAGGAGCCACGCCACCACGGCGATGACGACAAGCCGGGCCAGCTGCACCACGGGTTTCGGAATCTTCCGCCGAGCAGCTCGAGGAGTTGGCGCCGTCGGTGGAGCAGACTCAGCCACATCTCCCAGCCTGCTGACCGCGCGGACAAGCACCATCCCCCGATCCGGGGGAGCCGAGTTGCCTACGACAGCCGCAGAGTCCTAAGTGACGGCCGTGAAGGGGGCGTCCTATGGGCCACTACGTCATCCGGGTGAAGGGAACCTTGTCGCGCGACCTGACCGACGCGTTCCCGTCGATGACCGCTGATACCGAGCCCCCGCAGACCGTCCTGCACGGGTACCTCGACGACCAGGCGGCGCTGGCCGGCATCCTGAACCACCTGGACATGCTCGGCATCAGCATCGTCGAAGTCCTGCAGGTCCCGCCACCGGCGAACGGACACTGAGCACGTGTGGCCCGTCGTCGGCACGGTCCTGCCGCAGGCGATGGCCATTGCGCTGAGTCCGATACCGATGATCTGCATCGTGCTCGTGCTGCTGTCCGACCGGCCGGTCCGCGCCGGGCTGTGCTTCGCGGTCGGATGGGTCGGTGCCTTGTCGATCGCAGTCGGGCTCGTCGCATGGCTGACGGACACGGTCGCGGAAGGACACGAGGAGTCCGCGCGCGACGGAGTCGACGTACTGCAGCTGGCGGTCGGCGTACTGTTCGGAGTCCTTGCTGTCCGGTACTGGCGGAAGCGGCCGGAGCCTGGGACGACTCCGCCGCGACCGGCGATCGTCGATCGGATGGCGACGCTGTCCGCGCCGGGGCTCCTGCTCGCCGGGGCCGCGGCCGCGCTGGCGAACCTGAAGAACCTTCCACTGGTTCTGAGCGCGGGCAGCCTGCTGGGCGGCGCCGGTCTCGGTACGTCGCAGGCGATCGCAGCGGTGGCGATCTTCGTGCTCGCGGCCTCGTTGACGGTCATCGGCCCGCTGCTGGCCGTCGTACTGGTCGGGCCGTCGCAGTCCGCGCGGAGTCTCAGGTCGGTCGAGACCTGGTTGCTGGCGAACCTGAACACGATCACCGTCGTTCTGCTGGCCGTGCTGTCCACCGTTCTGGTCGGCAAGGGCCTCGACCTCTTCCGGTGAGGCGGGCGGCGCGCCGTTGGGGGGTTTCGGCGGCGACGCGGTGGGAGACTGCGGAAGGGGGTTGATCTGTGGAGGAGCGTGAAGCTATGGGTCTGACCGATGCAGTCACCGCAATTCCCCTGGCGGCGAACGGCGATGTGCACGCGCCCTGGAACGGGCACGACACACGGGTGCTGATCGTCGCCGTGATCGGGATCGGCATCATCGTCGCGCTGATCGTGGTGCTGAAGGTGCATGCGTTCCTGTCGCTGACGATCGGAGCCCTGTTCGTCGGGCTGGCGTCCGGCATCCCGGCCGGTGACGTCACGAAGTCGTACGAGCTCGGCGTCGGCAGCGTCCTCGGGTACGTCGGTGTGCTGATCGCGCTCGGCGCGATGGTCGGCAAGCTGCTGGCGGACTCCGGCGGCGCCGATCAGGTCGTGGACACGCTGCTCCGCGGGAAACGGTCCGTGCTCCCGTGGAAGATGGCGCTGATCGCCGCGATCATCGGCATCCCGATGTTCTTCGAGATCGGGCTGGTGCTGCTGGTGCCCGTGGTCGTGCTGGCGATCCGGCGGACGGGTGTGCGGGCGATGTTGCTCGCCATTCCGGCACTCGCGGGCCTGTCGGTGCTGCACGGTTTCATCCCGCCGCACCCGGGACCGCTGGCCGCGATCGGCGTACTGCACGGGAACGTGGGTATCACGCTGGCGCTCGGGCTGTTGGTGGCGATCCCGTCTGTCGTCATCGCCGGACCGCTGTTCGGACAGCTGGCTGCTCGCTGGGTGCCGATCGGCGCGGCCGGTGCCGGACTGGAGGTAGCGGGCGGCGCGCAGGACGGTGAGCCGGGTGCAACGGGTGGGTCGCCGTCGGGTCCCGGTGGAGTCGAGACCGCCACGGAGCAGGCTCAGCGGACCAGAACGCCGAGCTTTACCTGGACGATCGTGACCGTGCTGAGCCCCGTCGTACTGATGCTGCTGAAGGCCGCGTCGGACGTGTGGATGAGCAAGGACAATGCGCTCTATCCAGTCCTGCAGTTCATCGGAGATCCGGTGTTCGCGCTGCTGTTCGCCGTACTGCTGGCGATGTACACGTTCGGTACCTCGATCGGCTTCGGGATCCCCGTGCTCAGCAAGAAGATCGGCCTGAGCCTGCTGCCGATCTCCGGGGTGATGCTGATCGTCGGCGCCGGCGGTGGATTCAAGCAGGTCCTGGTCGACGGCGGGACGGGTACGGCGATCGCGAAGATCGCCATCGCCGCAAACCTGTCCGCGCTGCTGCTCGGCTGGATCGTCGCCGTACTGATCCGGCTGGCCACGGGTTCCGCAACGGTCGCCACCGTGACGGCCGCCGGCATCGTCGCACCGCTGGCCGTCGGCGAGAACTCCACGCACATAGCTCTCGTCATCCTGGCCATCGGCGCCGGCTCGCTGTTTTTCTCGCACGTCAACGACGCCGGCTTCTGGCTCGTCAAGGAGTACTTCGGCATGACCGTTGGCGAGACCATCAAAACCTGGTCGGTGATGGAGACCCTGATCTCCGTGATCGGCCTCGCCATGACGTTGCTACTGTCAACCTTCCTCTAGGCGGTAGTCAGGTCTTTCGCCGGATTCCAGGCGAGGAGAGCGATGCAGGTCGCGTAGAGGGTGATCGCGGCGCCGATGCCGGGGAGCATGGTCCACAGAGCCGGTGCCGACGCCGCCAGGACGAAGGTGACAGCGGCCAGGAGACACATGACGGCGGCGGTGGCGTAGTACGCGCGAACGCCGAAGAGCCGAGCGAGCGGGACGAAGTGCAACCCGACGCCGGCGCAGATGACGGGGGCGATGGCGTCCGTGTGCAGGTGACTGCCGGTACCCCAGCCCAGCCAGGCGAGTGCGAAGAAACTCAGGATCGACACACCGAACGCAACACCCTGCAGCGCCGGACTGCGCTCCATCCATTCACCTCCGCGTGAGCCGTACGGCAAAGCCTGCCGCAACCGACGGCCAACGCTTCGACCGACCCCGAATTGTTGGCCACCGGGCGAACCTGTTGCCTCGGCCGGACGTTCCGGGGGGAGGTGTACGACGCGCTCGCCGAGCGTTCGATCTCGACGCCGGGCGAGCCCCAAGGGCCTGTGGACGGCTTGAAGGGCTCGCCTGGCGGCTCGGGCGTGGACTGGACCGTTGGGGGCACCTGCACGTCTCGGGGATGAGGGTCGCGCGGTCTGCACAATCGGCCTGTCAGCCCGGTTTGTGGGGTATACCGCCAGGCGAACACTTCCACCCTAGGGCCCGGCGGACCGGCTAGTGCCGATTTCCGCCGACTTGACCGCTAACCGGACAAGACCACTCCGAACTCAGCTCACCGGACGGGCGCGGTCGAGGGTGGACGGCGTCAGGGTCGGGTGCGCGCGGAGGTAGGCGATGAAGCCCTCGTGGTCGCGATCGTTGCGGTACGGGTCGGTGAAGCCGGTGAAGACCTGCGTGCCGTCGCCGCCGATCAGTGTGTAGGCGAGCGCGGCAACGCGATAGTCGCGGTTCAGATCGATGGGCTTGCCATCAATCCGAACGTTGGCGGGATCGACGCGCCGGCCGATCGGCTTCGTCGTGTCGTAGGTGTAGCTCACGTTGTGCGAGACCGCGAACGGCGCGAACTTCTCCGTCCCGTTCGCCTGCGCCACCCACTGCGCTTCGAAGGCAGCATGGAGCTGCGTGCCGGGCAGGGTCACGGTCAGCACCGGGTTGCCGTAGCCGAACGCGTTCCACGCCTCGCCGAACAGAACGGTGCCGTCGGCATCGGCCGGATTCGTGCCCTTGGCAAACAAGAGATCGCCGGTCAGTGCGTTCGAGCCCGACACCGGCTTGACCGAGATCAGCGCCAGGTCGGCACGTCCGCCACGATGCTGGTTCGCGTCCCAGTACGCGAAATCGGCGGCCAGGTTGCCCATCGTCGACTCGCCCGACCTGTTCGGCGTACGCGTGAAGTCGCCGGTCACCTTCACCACCGGTGTGGCGTAGCGCTTCGCCCCCTTCGCGGTCCAGTAGTCGGCGATGTACTGCAACTCCTCGTCGACCGGTACGTCGCGGGTGTTGGCGTGATTGGTCGACGTGGTGAGTTCACGGATCACGTGACCGGTCCGCGGGTCGAGCTTGAGGTTGATCTCGTTGATCAGCGATCCGTGGTTGCCGGCCTCGACGACCGGCCGCGGTACGCCGTTCGGGTCCGGGACCATCATGTTGAACCGGCAGTGCCAGTGCCCGGTCACGATCGCGGCGATGTCCGGCGAGGCCTGCGCGGCCAGCTGGAAGACCGGCCCAGAGGGGTTCGTGCCCGCGTTGTAGTCGTTGCCGGCCACGCCGCCGTCGTGGATGTTGATGACGATCGCGTTGATCCCGCGCTTCTTGAGCTGCGCGGCCAGCTTGTTGGCCTGCTCGACGTCGGACAGCGCGCGCAGTTCGGGCTGGTACGACGTGGACCCGGTCGGGGTGTCCATCACCGTGAGGTGGATGAACGCGATCGGCAACTTACGCCCGCGTCCGGCGTCCACCCACTCGATGTTGTACGGCGGGACGATCGTCCGGCCCGTGTCGGCGTGCACGATGTTCGCCGTGTAGAAGCGGAAGTTCGCGCCGCGGAACCGGTGACCGGTCGAGTCGACGAAGTTGTCGTCGCGCCCGTTGACCGGGTACGGCGCACCGTGCTCCATGTGGTCGACGAGGAACTTGACCGACTGGTCCAGCTCGTGGTTGCCGACCGTGCTGAACTGCAGCCCCAGCGCGTTGAGCGCCTCGACGGTCGGCTCGTTCGCGTGCGCGTCGATCTCGAACGGCCAGCCGGAGAAGTTGTCCCCGGACGAGAAGAAGAGCGAGTTCCGTCGTCCCTCGCGCAGCTGCTTGAGGTGCGTCGCCAGGTAGCCGACCCCGCCGACGGTCACCTGGACGCCGCCCGCGCCGGTGATCACGCTGCCCTGGCCGGGAGTCGTGGGCTGCAGGTATCCGTGCAGGTCGGTGATGTTGAGCAGCTGTACGTCGACGTACCCCGCGGCTGCGGCGTCATCGAGAGCGTCCGGGCCGGCGTAGGCGAGGTCGCCGACCGCTGCGGCGGTGGCGACGGCTCCGGTGGTGGTGAGGAACGTCCGGCGGCGGATCCGTCTGTTCACTGCGAACCTACTTCCTGAGGGCTTCATGGGGGAGGGCGCGCGTTTGTGCGCATTATTGCCTCTTTCCGACATTAATAGCCTCGCCGCGGGCAGGCGTCAACGCCTGACTGAACAATCGGCGAACGCGAGTCAGCGCTTGGGGGAGTCGAGGCTGGTGGCTGCCAGCGTCGGCAGCGGGCCGCGCGAGCGGGCGAGCAGGCGCCCGTCGACGGCGTCGAGAGCTAGCGACGCGGCGCCGAGCGCGACGCACAGTGCGCCCAGCGAAGAAGCTCGCAGCTCCGGCACGCGCGGGCACAGCCGGTCCAGCTCGGCGGCCAGCGGTTCCATCAGTACGTCGGCAGACTGCGAGAACGCGCCGCCCAGCACCAGCAGCCGCGGATCGACGATCGAGATGGCCGTTGCGGCCGCGACCGCCATCGCCCGCGCATACTTCCGTACGGCGTTCACCGCGGCCCGATCGCCGTCACGGGCAGCTGCGAACGCCCGCTCGGCCTTGTCCATCTCGGGGATCTCCGCCGGTACGACGGCGTGCAGGTGCTCGAGCGCCACCTCCCACGCGACTCCGCGCAGCGCCGACATATCCGCCGCCGCGCCGTACGCACCCCGCCGCAACTGTCCGTCGAGAACCAGCGCCAACCCGGTACGTCGGCCCGCGTGCAGAAACACCATGTCCGTGGCACCGCGGCGTTGCTCGGCGAGAGCGGCGAGCTGACTGTCGTTATCCACGACAACGAGCGGTGCCGATCGCCCGAAGTACTCCGCGAGGTCGGTGCCGGCCCAGTCGGGGATCGCATTCGCCCGTACGACGGTGCCGGCGGCATCGACCAGCCCGGTCGTGCCGACGCCGACGGCCCACACTTCCGCACCGGCCTCACGCGCGCACGCCGCGACCACCTCGTCGGCCGCCGCAAGTCGTTCGGGGCGCGGGGTCTCGGGCGTCACGGACTGCCGTTGGCTCGCGAGCGTCTGCCCGTTCAGGTCGGTGAGCACCCCGCGGACCGAGAATGCGCCGATGTCGAGCCCCACGACGTACCCGGCCTCGGCCCGGAACCGGTAGCTCCGCGCCGGCCGGCCGCGGCCCCGGATGGCCGGGCTCTCCTCGACCAGCCAGCGACGGGTGAGGAGGCTCGCGAGGACCTCCTCGACCGCAGTACGTCCGAGGCCGCTCTGCTCGACGATCTGTGCGACCCGCACGTCACCGGCGGAGCGCACCGCCGCGAGTACGGCTCGCTCGTTGAGCTGCCGCAACCGGGACTGATCCCCGGCGTCCGGCGTCGTCGACCCCATGATCGCGCCAGCTTAATATCAGGAGTCCCAGATCGGGCCGAGCGCAGGGATTCCCAGCTGTTCGAGTCCGTGCACGACCGACCACGTGACCTTCCGGTTCGACACGCAGATCACGGCCTCCGCGCCGGAGTCGGCGTACGCCGAGTAGGCGAGCTTGACCATGTCCGGCTTGCCGTGTGCGTCGGTGTCCCAGATGAGAGCGTCGGGCTGCGCGGCGAGGATCTCGTCGACGAGGTGCTGTCCGTACGTCTTGACCGGGTCGCGCGTCACCCAGACGAGCTTGCTCGGCACGCGGCTCGCCAGGATGTGCGCGAGGATCGGGCCGATGCCGCTGCCGGTGGCGACGTACACCACCCGGCGGAACACCAGGCCGTAGTTCGCCATGCCGGCGGTCGCGACGCCACGCACCCACATGTGCGACGGCGGGTCGTCGATGAACTCGCCGGTCCAGTCGCCGGCCCGCGAGACCGCCATCCGGAACCCCGGTACGCCGGGCGTCGGGATCACCGCGAAGCTGTGCCACTGCTGCAGCGGGTGCCGTGCGATGGAGCGCGACGAGCCGGCCATCGGCCTGCCGTAGCGGGAGTGCACCAGGGCGACATGCGACGACGGCCGGATGACGTCGATCGGGACTCGCCGCAGCAGCATCCACGGCGCTAGCGAGCTCAGTGTGGTGACGACCAGCACCCAGACGGTCGGCGTGCCGGCCATTGCGGTGAGCAGCGGACCGCGACGTTCGGCCGCCAGCAGGAGCGCGCCGATCCAGAACAGGATCGACAGGGTCCACCCGCCGTACCTGTGGACGCGCTCGAAGCGATCGTGGTGCTTGGCGCGGGCCTTGGGTCGTGCGGTGATCACGATGGCGAGCAGCAGGACCGCCTGAACGCAGTACACGAGTTGCAATGCCGCGCCGACCTGTCCGATTGCGGCGACGGTCAGCGCGAGGAACCAGAGGGTGCCGCAGACAGCGCCGCCGACATGCAATCCGCCCAGGTGATAACCCTTCGCGAAGGCCCACCGGACGCGCAGCGGCCAGGACTTCGGGACCTTCATCACCAGACGGGAAAGACAATTCACGAGCAGTTGTTGGCGGACGAGAATTCCCACAGCGAAATTCACCTGAGCCACCAGCGCGAGATCGGCGACCCCATGCACTCCGCTCAGCAAGACAACAACGTTCGCAACCACGACGAGCAGAGCCAGTCGATTGCTCTGCATCAAGCGTGGATGCTTGAGAATCCTCCGGATCCACGGCAGTTTCGCCGGCAACAGAACAACATCAGGACGTGCGAGAACCTGCAACCCAGCCATGAAAATTCCCCCAGAATTTCCAAATCACCCCGGTAATGCAGGCTGAGACGCCCCGCGACCCCCATCAGGTTGATCGGTCAGGCACCACTGCAACACAACCTCAACAATCGGCGACTTCGGGTTAGAGCCCTCGCAGTACTGCTCGGCCGAGGGGAGTGAGGGTGTGGTTGACCGAGTGGCCGAAGCGGGTGGTAGTGATCAGGCCGCTTTCGCGGAGGACCTTGGCGTGCTGGCTGATCGAGCCGGGGGAGACGCCGAGGCGGTGGGCGACCTCGGTAGTGGATGCGGCGTTCTCCAGGCCGGCCAGGAGTTTCGCGCGGGTCGGGCCGAGCAGGCGCACGAGTACGTCGAGGTCGCCGGTCGCCTCGTCGAACGGCTCGTCGTCCGGCTGGATCGGGAGGACCAGCGTCGGCGGCAGATCGCCGTCGATGAACGTGACCGGCGCGCCGAAGCAGAAGTACGACGGGACGACCAGCAGCCCGCGGCCGTCGAGGTCCAGCGTCTGATCGGTGAAGTAGTCGGCCTCGAGGACGGGCGCACGCCAGCGGATCGAGGTGTGCAGGCCGCCGAGCATGCCCTCGACCCCGGCGTTCAGCAGTAAGGCGGTGAGGCGCTGTCGGGCCTGCTCGACCCCGGTCTGGATCGCGCTCCAGACCGGGCGTACGGCGGTGTGGTGGTACCGCTCGAGGGTTTGTACGACCGGGTCGAGCCGACCGCTGTCGTAGGCGTGCCCCGCCCACTGCGGCGTCGGTACGGCGGCCGGGTACGTGCGGGCGAGATCGTCGCGGACGACGGCCCGCGGCACCTGCCGGATCGCCTCGAACTGCTCGTCGACGTCCGGTCCTGAAGGCGAGGACGGCGTCAGGAAGTCGGCGAAGTTCCCCGACGCCGGGACGACGGAGTACGCCGCGCGCAAGATGTCCTGATGCTCGCTCAGCGCGCTTCGCCAGGCCCAGTAGCGGGCCGGGAGGTTGTGGTACTGCAAGCCGTTGATGCTCAGGACCGACTCCCACAACGGATGCGGTCCGCTCGCCACCCGGACGCGCGCCAGATCCGCGCTGGTGAAACGGATCCGCAGCATGACCTCCCCTTCCTGCCCTTGTTCACCGTACGCGCCGGAAGGTTCCGTCGGAGGCTACCGGAGCGATCGGAACGCCGCGCGGACCTCCTCGGTGAACAGCTGCGGCTCTTCCCAGGCAGCGAAGTGACCGCCGCGGGCCGGCTTGTTGTAGTAGGCAAGGGTCGGGTAGGCGAGCTCGGCCCAGCTGCGCGGCGACTGGAAGATCTCGCCCGGGAACGCGCTGAATCCGACCGGCACGGTGACCGGCGGCGGGGTCTGTCCACCGCGGGCCATGGCGCTCTCCCAATACGCGCGGGCGGACGAGACTCCGGTGCCCGTCAGCCAGTACAGCGTGACGTTGTCGAGGACGTGGTCGCGGGTGAGGTTGCCGGCGACAAGTCCGCCACGGAACGCGCGGGAGATCTTGTAGTAGCTGTCGGTGTCGTGGTCGAGCATCCAGGAAGCGAGCGCGACGGGCGAGTCGAGTAGTGCGTAGCCGATCGTCTGCGGACGGTTCGACTGCTCGACGATGTAGCCGTTGCCGCTCCGGGCGAACTCGCCGAGCGCCTGGGTGGCAGCTACCTCGTCCGGAGTGGTCGCCGGGAACTGCACGCCGCCGAGGGCGGGGACGAGGAGGTTCAAATGGATGCCGAGCAGACCGGCCGGTGCGAGCCGACCCAGGCTGTCCGTGACGGCGGCGCCGACGTCGCCGCCTTGGGCGACGTACTTCGGGTAGCCGAGGCGTCGCATGAGCTCGGCCCACGCCTTCGCGGTCCGGCCGGTGTCCCAGCCGGTCTCGGTCGGCTGACCCGAGAAGCCGAACCCGGGGACCGACGGCAGGACCAGGTGGAACGCGTCCGCGGCCCTGCCGCCGTGCGCGGTCGGGTCGGTGAGCGGGCCGATGGTCTCGAGCAACTCGACGATCGAGCCGGGCCAGCCGTGGGTCATGATCAGCGGCATCGCATCCGCGTGCCGGGAGCGGACGTGGATGAAGTGGATGTCCACGCCGTCGATCTCGGTGGTGTACTGCGGAAGCCCGTTGAGCTTGGCCTCGAACTTGCGCCAGTCGTACCGGGTGTTCCAGTACTTCGCCAGCGCCTGACTCGTGGCCAGCTGCACACCTTGCGAGCGATCCGCGACGAGCTCCTCGGAGGGCCAGCGGGTCGCGGCGACCCGCCGGCGCAACTCGTTGAGCTGATCGCGCGAAGCGGTGAAGCGGAACGGCCGGATCGCGGTGGAGCCGGACGGCGACGACACAGCAGCCGGAGCTGCCACGGCCTGGTCGCCCAACGCCGACACGGCCGGTACGGCGAGCCCTGCGGCCAGCCCGCCGTACAGCCCGCCGTACAGGACTGTGCGCCGACTGGGCCTGGGGGACGCTGACGGAGACATATTCTTCCCTTTCACGAGTTCTCTGTACTCGTGAAAGCGTCGTCTGCCGGCGACGGCGTCGCCCCAGTAGAAACCCCTGGTCTTAGTCGATGACTGCCGGCGGGGCCTTCTCGTCGGTCAGGTTGACGACTTCGCGCTTCCGCGGGAGCATCAACGCCGGTATCAAGGTGATGACCACCAGGACCCACGCGACCCAGTAGGTGTGGGCGAACGCCGCGGCGGCCTCGGTCAGGCCGCGCTCGATCACGGCCGGGTCGAGGTGCAGCGGAACGATGCTCGCGGGGCGCGTGTTGGACAAAATCGCTGCCTGCGTCTCGCGGAGTCCCTCGCCGAGCCCGGGAATGTTCTGGGTGCCGGGGATGATCGGCGAGTTGTTCAGCTGGTTGGTCAGGATGACCGACATCGTGGCGACGCCGCACGAGGAGGCGATCTGCTGGCTGATGTTGAGCAGTGTCGAGCCGCGTGCGACCTGGGGGCCGCGCAGGGTCCGCAGTGCGGTGGTGAACAGCGGCATCATCGTGCCGCCCATGCCCAGTCCCATCACGAAGAGCATCGCGATCAGGATGCCGTACGGCGTGGTCGCGGTGATCTGGGTCAGGCCGAACATGCCGATCACGATCAACCCGATCCCGAACGGCACGATCCGGCCGACCGGGACCTTGTCCACCAAGCGCCCGGCGATCGGCATCGTCACCATCGCACCGATGCCTTGCGGCGCGACCAGGAGGCCGGCCTGCAGCGTGGACTCGCCGCGGATCTGCTGGAAGTACGTCGGGACCAGCAGCAGTCCGCCGAAGAACGCGGCGGCGAACAGGAACATCGTGATGATCGAGATGGTCAGGTTGCGGTCGCGGAACAGCCGGAGATCCAGCAGCGGGTGCGCCGGCCGGAACGAGTGCCAGACGAAGGCTGCCATCAGCAGCACACCGATCAGCACCGAGACCCACACCCGGGGCGCAGTGAAGTCACCGCCCTCGGCCGGCAGCGACGAGATGCCGAAGAGGAACAGCGCGAGCCCTGGCGACATCAGCAGCACGCCGACGAAGTCGAACGACTCGGACGGCTCCGCGTGGTCCTTGGCCAGCGCGAACCACGCGTAGGTCAGCGCGATCACGCCGAGCGGGACGTTGATCAGGAAGATCCAGTGCCAGCTCGCGACCTGGATCAGCCAGCCGCCCAGGATCGGGCCGAGGATCGGGCCGAGCAGCATCGGCACACCGAGGATCGCCATCAGCCGGCCCATCCGGCGCGGACCGGCGGCCTGGGTCATGATCGTCATCCCGAGCGGCATCAGCATGCCGCCACCGAGACCCTGCAGGACGCGGAAGCCGATCAGCATGTCGATGCTGGAGGCGGTCGCACACAGCGCGGACCCGGCGGTGAAGAGGAAGATCGCGGCCATGTACAGCCGCTTCGTGCCGAACCGGTTGGCGGCCCATCCGGTCAGCGGGATCACGGTCGCCAGTGCGAGCGTGTACCCCGTGACCGTCCAGGCGACCGTGGAGTACGCGACCGGGTTGCCCGGCGTCCCGAACTCGTCCTGGAACGTCGGCAGCGCGACGTTGACCACGGTGATGTCGAGGATCGACATGATGGCCCCGAGCACCACGACACCGGCGATCTTCAGTACTGCGGCATCGATCTGATCGGGGTATTCGGCTTGCGTATCAGGCTGACTCACGAGTCCCCCCTTGGGTACGAGCACGTCGTTCCAGAGCCTACGCGCGCCCACCCCCCAAAAGTCAGCCGGTTTCGCCGGCGTGACTCCCTGTCGTCACCCAACTCCCGAGCAGAGCCAGCGCGTCCGCGGAAGGCGAGGCGGGCTCGGGGGAGTAGGCCGTGATCGTGAGACCGGCGTCGGCGGACAGCTCCATGGCTTCGAAATCGACCGTGATCACGCCGACCACGGGGTGGTGGAAGGATTTCGTGCCGGTGCGGTGCAGGCGGACGTTCTGGTCGGCCCAGCGGGTCCGGAAGTCCTCGCTGCGGGTGCTCAGCTCGCCGATCAGGTCGGTCAGATCCTTGTTGTACGGGTCGCGCCCGGCCTCGGTGCGCAGGATCGCGACATTGGTGTTCGCGGACAGATTCCAGTCCGGGTGGAAGTCGTGCGCTCTCGGGTCGAGGAACCCGAACCGCGCGTGGTTCGGCGCCTGCCCGGGAGCGGTGACCGGGCTGTCGAAGAGCGGCGCGAAGAGGGCACGCCCGAGCGGGTTGGCGGCCAGGACGTCGAGACGTCCGTTGCGGACGAGCGCGGGCGTGGTCGCCATACCGTCGAGAATGCGCTGCACGGCAGGCCTCACCCGTCGGGCCGGTTCGCGGCGCGGGGTGCGGTGGCTGGCGTTCGCAGTACGGGCGAGGTCGAACAGGTAGGTACGCTCGGCTTCGTCCAACTGGAGGGCGTCCGAGATGGCGTGCAGGACGGTCTCGGAGACGCCGGAGAGGTTGCCCTTCTCGATCCGTGCGTAGTAGTCGACGCTCAGCCCGGCCAGCGTTGCGACTTCCTCGCGGCGTAGCCCCGGCACGCGCCGGTTGCCCCCGTAGTACTGCAGCCCGGCCTGCTGCGGCGTGACCTTCCCGCGCCGGTTGACGAGGAAGTCCCGCACCTGCTTCCGGTTCTCCGTGCTCACGTTTCCAGCTTACGAACGCCGGTGCCGGCGAGGGGGGTTCTGTCAGTACCCCGTTCGCCCAGGCCTCCCGCCTGCCCCCCCGACGGGGGTTGGCTGGGCTGTGAGCAACTAGGAGGACAAATGAAGGAACGCACTCTTGGAGCCGACGGTCCCGTGGTGTCGGCGATCGGGCTCGGTTGTATGACGATGACCGGCGGGTACGGCGGGCGGCCGGATCGAGGGGAGATGGTCAAGCTTCTGCACGCTGCGGTGGAGCGGGGTGTCACGTTCTTCGACACCGCGGAGACCTATGGGCCGCATGCGAATGAGGAGTTCGTGGGTGAGGCGCTGGGGCCGTACCTGGGTCGGGTGGTGGTGGCAACGAAGTTCGCGAACGCGATCGATCCGGTGGAGCGCAAGCCGCTCGGGCGGATGCTGCGGCCGGACGAGGTGGCGGGCGCTGTCGACGGCTCGCTGCGGCGGCTCGGGGTCGAGGCGATCGACCTGTACTACCAGCATCGCGTGAATCCGGCGTACCCGATCGAGGAGTTCGCCGGGGCGGTGAGGGAGCTGATCGAGGCCGGGAAGGTCAAGCGGTACGGGATGTCCGAGGCCGCCGCGAATACGATCCGGCGCGCGCACGCCGTACAGCCCGTGACCGCGGTGCAGAGCGAGTACTCACTCTGGTGGCGTCGACCCGAGGAAGAGGTCCTGGCTACGTGTGAGGAGCTGGGGATCGGGTTCGTGCCGTACAGCCCACTCGGCAAGGGATTCTTGACCGGTACGGTCGGGTCCACCTTTGACAAGGACAACGATCTGCGCGCACGCATCCCGCGGTTCGGGGCCGAGGCTCTGCAGCACAACGTTGCAATGGTCGAGTTGGTGCAGTCCTTCGCCACTGCGAACGGCGTGACGCCGGCGCAGATCGCGCTCGCGTGGTTGCTGGCGCGGAAGCCGTGGATCGTTCCGATTCCGGGTACGACGAAGCTGCACCGGCTGGAGGAGAACCTCGCAGCCGCGGACGTCACGCTGTCCGCCGACGAGCTCGACCGGCTGACCGAGGCGTCGTCCCGGATCAGGATCGAGGGCGGCCGGTATCCGGATGAGCTGGAGGCCCAGACCTATCTCTAGGTCGTGGCCTAGTGTGGGTCGTGCGGCACCCCATTGAGCCCCGGTTGAGGAGGAGCGATGTCGGACGAACCTTTCGAGACTTCGGAGAACGTGCACCGTGATCGGCGGGAGCACGGTGGCGGCGACTCGATCCACCCGGACCAGGACGAGCTGGACCGCCGGACCGAGGAGGAGCGGGTCGAGGCCGGTGTCGACGCGTACGACCCGGACGAGGTCCCGCCGGCGACCGACGAGCCGGTGCCGACCGACGTGACGCAGTCAGAGGTCTACGAGGAGGCGAAGGCGGAGCTGGACCGCGAGGAGTCCGAGGGCGAGATCTACCCCCTGACCGAGCGCCACCCGTTCCCGCCGTCCCACTACGACCGCTCCTGACGGCGGCCGCATGATCGCGCGGATGTGGCGCGGCTGGGTGCCGACCGAGAAGGCCGCGGAGTACGCCGAGATCGTCGAGCGCACCGGCATGTCCGGCTACCGCCGTACCCCGGGGAACCAGGGCGCGCAGCTCCTGACCCGGGATCTCGGCGACGGCCGGACCGAGATCGTCACGCTCAGCTGGTGGACCGACCTCGACCACATCCGCGCGTTCGCCGGCGACGACATCACGCACGCGAAGTACTACCCCGAAGACGACGACTACCTGCTCGAGCGAGAGCTCACCGTCACCCACTTCGAGGTCAGACCCGAGGACACCTGACTACGTGGTTGTCTGCGACTCACGCTAGGGGTGGGCGGTCGGTTCCCGCTTCTCGATTCCTGACGGGAAGCCGAAGGTTGTGACCAGGGTGGGGTTCTGGAACTCGACCACTCGGGAGATGCCGGTGGTGGTGGCGGTCAGTACGACGATGCCGCTCGCCTGGCCGCGGTGGTACACGGCTGCGGCGGGCTGGGCGTTGGCGGTCGTGGGGATGAACTGCCAGTCGCCCGGCGGCCCGAACACGTGAGCCTCGAGCAGGTGGATGCACCTCGTCTTGCCCGATTGCCAGTCGCGGAACGGTGTTGCCTCGAGCGTGGCGTCTGCGCGGAGTACCTGCTCCAGCAGGTTGGCGTCCGAGCGCTCGAAGGCCGTGATGTAGCCGTCGAGCAATGCGCGTGCCCGCTGGTCGGTCGGCTCGAGGAGCTCGTCGGGCTCCACCTCGTCGAGGGTCGAACGGGCCCGCTGCAGGGCGCTCTTGACCGCCGCCGTGGTGGTGCCGAGGATCTCCGCGGTATCGGTCGCCGGGAACGCCAGGACCTCGCGCAGGATAAGAACCGCGCGTTGGCGTGGCGGCAAGAGCTGGAGGCTGGCGATCAGCGCGAGCCGCACCGACTCACGGGCGACAACCACCGCAGCCGGATCGTCGGCGGCCGGTGCGATCCAGCTGTCCGGGAGGGGCTCGAGCCACGAGACCTCGCCCGGTACGGCGGGGAGCGGCGGGCGGTCGGGTCCGTCGTACGGGCCGGCCAGACCGGAGGGCAGCATCCGGCCCTGTCGCGAGTCGAGGGCCGTGAGGCAGACGTTGGTGGCGATCTTGTAGAGCCAGGAACGGATCGAAGCGCGGCCCTCGAAACCGGCGTACGAGCGCCAGGCCCGCAGGTAGGTCTCCTGCACCAGGTCCTCGGCGTCGTGCGCGGAGCCGACCATGCGGTAGCAGAGCGCGAGCAGTTCCCGCCGGTACCGCTCGGTGTCCGCGGCGAACTGCTCGTCCGAGCCCATACGCAATTGTCTCAAGGCAGCAGGGCCAGCTTGCCGACGGTCGCGCGGGCTTCCAGTTCCGCGAGCGCTTTCGGCCCGTCGGCCAGGTCGTAGGTGGTGGGTCGACCGGGGGACAGGACGCCGGCGGCGATGAGCCCGAACAGCTCGCCGAAGATGTGCGGCGCGGTCTCGATGAGAACTCCGAGGTTGAAGCCGATCACGTGGACTTGATGCCTGTACACCAGGTCCCAGTTGGTGATCGCAGCCTCGCCACCTGCCGCTCCGATGACGACGACCCGACCAGTGACCCGCTTGGCGGCCGCGAGGCTGGCTTCGAAGGTCCCTCCCGTCTCCACCACCAGATCGACGCCGCCGGTGAGCCGCAGTACGTCGGCCGCGAGCGCATCGCTCCGCGAGTCGAGTACATGGTCGGCACCCAGCGCCAGCACGACCTCGTGCTTGCTCGGCGACGCGGTGCCGATGACCGTAGCGCCATAGTGCTTGGCGATCTTCACCGCCGCCTGCCCGGTCGCACCCGCGGCCGCGTGGATCATCACGGTCTCTCCGGCGGCAACGCGGCCGAGCGTCGTCAGCGCAGCCAGCGCGGTAGGCCAATTCACCACCATCCCCAGCGCGTCCTGCGCCGTCCACCCCGCAGGCACCGGCACGGCCGTCGGCAACACCATGTACTCCGCAAACGCACCGTCCCCGATCCCGACGACGAGTTCTCCCAAGCGCGCCTCGCTCACCCCGTCACCTACCGCCACGATCTCCCCAGCCGCCTCGAACCCAGCCAGGTACGGCGGCGTCGGTCCACCGCCGAACACGCCATAACTCTTCGAGAGGTCGGCGAAGTTGATGCCCGCCGCCGCGACCCGAATCAACACCTCACCCGGCCCAGGCACCGGCACCGCCGTATCGGCGATCAGTCGCATGTCCCGAGGACCGTCGAAAGACATCTGCTTCAGCGCTCGCATTTCCATGTCAGGTAGACCGGCCCCGCGACGAAAAGGAATCGGTCTGGTTTGATGAAGTTTCCCGACGCCCCTAGGGAGTGCTGATGATTCGCCGTGTGCTCGTGCTGCTGGCCAGTTTGTCGATGGTGTGGTTGAGCGTGCCGGTCGCGCAGGCTGCGCCGAGCGGAGATCGGGACGTCATCGTCCAGCTGTTCGAGTGGAACTGGAACAGCGTGGGCCGCGAGTGCGGCGCGGTGCTCGGTCCCAAGGGGTACGGCGCTGTGCAGGTCTCGCCGCCGCAGGAGCATGTCGTGCTGCCCGGGTCGGGGTATCCGTGGTGGCAGGACTACCAGCCGGTGAGCTACAAGATCGACAACACCCGCCGCGGTACCCGCGCCGAGTTCGTTGCCATGGTCAACAGTTGTCACGCCGCGGGCGTCAAGGTGTACGTCGACTCGGTGATCAACCACATGACCGGCGGCTCGTCCGGCGGGGCCGGCAGCGCGGGCTCGTCGTACACGCACTACGACTACCCGGGGATCTACCAGAACCAGGACTTCCACCACTGCGGGCGGAACGGCAACGACGACATCGTCAACTACAACGACCGGTACGAGGTGCAGAACTGCGAGCTGGTCGACCTGGCGGATCTCGCGACGGATACCGACTACGTGCGCGGCCGGATCGCGGCGTACCTGAACGATTTGCTGTCGATCGGCGTCGACGGGTTCCGGCTGGATGCCTCCAAGCACATGGCGGCCGCGGACATCGCCGCGATCAAGGCGAAGCTGTCGGGTCCGGCGTACCTCTATCAGGAGGTCATCTACGGCGCGGGCGAGCCGATCACCCCGGACGAGTACGTCGGCAACGGTGACGTGCTGGAGTTCCGGTACGGGACGGATCTCGCGAAGGTCTTCAACACCGAGCGACTGGCGTACCTGCACACGTTCGCCGAGCCGCTGCCGTCGGATCACGCGGTCGTGTTCACCGACAACCACGACACGCAGCGGGGGAGCGGCGTACTGACGTTCCGCGACAACGGCCGGTACGCGATGGCGAACGCGTTCATGCTGGCGTGGACGTACGGTACGCCGAAGGTGATGTCGAGCTACGAGTACAGCTCGAACGACGAAGGCCCGCCGTCGACGAACACCGGGCAGACCGTCGACACGACGTGCTTCGCGAATCGGTGGCGCTGCGAGCACGAGTGGCGCGTGATCGCGAACATGGTCGGCTTCCACAACACGACGCGGGGGACCGCCGTCACCGAATGGTGGGACAACGGCAACGACGCGATCGCCTTCGGCCGCGGCACCAAGGGGTACCTCGTCCTCAACGACGAGAGCTCTGCCCTGACCGGCCGCAGCTTCCACACCGACCTCCCGGCCGGGGTGTACTGCGACGTCTTCCACGGCGACTACACACCCGGCCACTGCAGCGGACCGACGTACACCGTCGACTCGGACGGCTGGTTCCGCGCCGACATCGCAGCCACCGACGGCCTCGCCCTACACGCCGGCGCCAAGGTCTCCTGAAGCGTCACTCGCCGAACGGCGGTGCGGCGGCCGGGCCGGTCCAGTGGAAGTACACCGGGTCGTCGAGACTCACCGGGAGCTTGCCGCGGTTCTGGATGACGGTCGCGGTGCCGTTCGCGTGGCCGACGGCGTACAGATAGGCGGACTTGGTGTCCTTGTCGATGCCGAGCAGCAGCGTGCCGTACTGCCCGCACCTCTCTGCGACCAGCGCTTCGAAGCCCTGCCAAGTCGAGCCGCGGACGAGCTTGACGACGGGCTTCATCGGCGTCGCCGTCGGGATGTGGATCGTGTACAGCGCCCCGCCGCGGGTGTTGGCCAGGAAGGTGTCGTAGGTCCGGGTCTGGCTGATCAGCGTCATCGATTTCACCGCGGAGAAGCCGGGGTACGACGCCTTGTTCCGCCACCCGCCCTGCGTATCCACGGTCCAGCGGAACAGCACGCCGTCGCCGCTCAGACCGTAGGTGTTCGTCCGGTAGAACGAGCCGCTGGAGTACGTCGACTGGTCGACCGCGGTGAAACTGGCCCAGCCTCCGCCGATGCGGCTGAGGCCCGAGCGCAGGATCTCGCCGTCCGCGAAGTTGACCGCGTAGAAGCTCTTGTAGAGGGCGTCGCCCAGGACGAGATAGCCGCTGGGCTCGGGGCCGGCCGCGTTCGCGTCGGCGCTCATCGTGGCGCTGAGCCGGACCTGACCGTCCGGATACACGTCCCGTCCGACGATGTGGTCGTACGTGCGGGTCGGCGGTGAGGTCGCGGCCATGAACTGCATCCAGCTGTCGCCGCCGGCAGTGACCGATCCCAGATCCACCGCACAGGCTTCCGTCGTGGCGCGCGGCGACGCGCCGGCTGATGTCGGCAGGAAGCCGACCGCGAGTACGGCCGCGACGGCTCCTGCGACGAGCGTTCGATTCATCTCTGTCCTCCCCCGGACTGGTGCTCAGCGCCCGGCGGCAGCCCCAGGAGACGGATGACCGCCCTTCCGCTGCAAGGCCCTCACCTGTCCTGATGCCCACAGCGAGACCAAAGTTGCGCCGGCCGGCCCAGCGCCCCGCGGCGCAGTGCCCGGCGTCCGGGGGAGCGGACGCCGGGCAGAGGTGGTCAGAGGATGCTGAGACCGATGGTGCCCCGCGCCAGCCTGCCGGTGGAAACCCGGTCGTTGCCCGCGAGCGTGTCGACGGTGAGCTGGTCCGTGGGTTCCGCGTCCTTCAGCTGTACGTCGGCCCGCAGTCCGGACACCCGCACGTCGCCGTGGGAGCCGGAGACGCGGATGTGGTCCCGGCCGGCGGTGCCGGTCACGGTCACCGCGTCGATCGCCGAGTCGCCGCCCCTGGTGTTGAGCTGTGCGCCGAGATCGACGGTGACCTTCTGGACATCGGTACGGCGCAGATCGCCGACGGTGACGGTGTCGGCGCCGCCGAGGGCGTTGAGCGTGAGCCGCTCGACATTGTCGGTGTCCATCACGATGTTGCCCACGTCCCGGGTGAACCGCAGCCGCGCACCGTTGGCAGAGGCAACGAACTTCTCCGCGACGGCCGCACCGTTGAACACCATCGTGTCCTGGTCGCGACCACCCTCGACGACGTCGCTGCCGTCGCCCGGATCCCAGGTGAACGTGTCGCGTCCGCTGCCGAGCAGCGCCGTGTCGGCGCCGCGGTTCCCGTCGACGCTGTCGTTACCGGCGCCGGTGCGGATCAGTTCGTTGCCGCTGCCACCGAACACGGTGTCGTTGCCGTTCCCGGTGTCGATGATCGTGGCCGGCTGCTGCACCTCGGCGCCGTAGTCGATGCGTACGGTGTCGTTGCCACCCCGGCTGTCCACGTGGATCTGGCCGAAGTCGGCCCGCTTCACGACGCGCTTCGCCGTACCGTCACCGAAGTCGACCTCGACCACCGAAGTGTCGGCGGCCGGCACGCTGAGGGTGATGCTGTCGGCGTGGTTCGTGCCGGTGACGATCAGCTGGCCGGTGTCGATCACGACGCTGCCGGCCGGCGCGGCGGACGCCGTACTGACAAGACTCACGGCGATGCCGGCGCTGACAGCTGCTACGGCGAGTCCGCGCCGAACACGCTTTGCCACAGTACTCATGATGTTTTCTCCCCTGTTGTTCACGGCCGTCTCGAGTCGACTCGCCGGAATGTATGGGCCCTACACGGGCGCCGACACAAGACGGTTCACACTGAACCGAATTCGTTCGGCGCTCGTATGCACGGCACACAAGGGGAAACTAGGGAGATCGTGGGGGAAGCCAACAATATGGATTACAGGGCCGCGACGTAGCGCGAGGTGATCGCCGCCCACGCCGCCCCCGTTCGGTCGCGGCGTGGGCGGCCGGCTGGGCCAAGGTTGTCCCAGCCAGTCTGTTCGAGCCGGACGACGGTGCCGTCGCCGCGCGGGTTGAACGTGATCTCGACCTCGGTGGCCTCGCTGCGGTCGAAGAAGAGGTGCCACACGAATCGCAGCCGCCCGGGCGGTTCCCAATCGAGGACCTCGCCCCACAGGTGCTCTGCGCCGTCGGGTCCGGTCTCGACGATCCGCCCGCCCGGCAACGGCTCGAAAGTGATCGCCGACGGATCACCGCTGACGGTGTGACTGGTCGGCCACCAACTCGCACACTTGCGCGTCCACACGTCGAACGCGTGCGGGACCGATGCGTCCACGTCGAACTCGACTACCAGAGGCTCGATCATCGCTCTTCCGCAGTGTTCTCGGCGACGATCCGGAACCGGGTTGCAGCCGACCCCCACACCTCCGCGAAGTACGCGCGCACCGCCTCCACGCCCTCCTCGCGGAGTTGGTACACCCGACGATTCCCATCGGGTACGTCGCTCACGAGCCCGGCGTTCTTCAGCAACCGCAGGTGCCGGGACACGGCCGGTCGGCTGATCGGCAGTTGCTCGGCGATCTGCCGGACCGACAGCGCGCCGCTGCCGAGGATCTCGACGATCGCCCGCCGGTTCGCGTCACCCAGCGCGTCGAGCGCGGGCGCGGCCTCACGCGGTTCCACTGGCAATCTCCCATCTCGGTAACTTGAGTGTTACGGTAACCGAAAGTGGACCAAGAGGGGGAGTCATGGACGGACAAGGTTCGGGAACGGCCGCGGATCCGTGGGTTCTGACCACGCCGCCCGGCAGCTCGCAGTACCAGGTGTATCGCGACGAGTCGGCCCTCGTGTGCCGGGTCGGGACGACGAAGCTCAGCTACGACGTGCGTTGCATCGACGATCTCCACGCGATGCTGAAGGCGCACGGTGACTGGATGCCGCTCGGCAACGCCGACGAGCAGAAGCCGGCCGCACCGGGCACGGTCGAGGCCTGGGCGCGCTCCGAGGACAATCCGGTCGGCGGCTGGTACGGCCTCCGCAAGGGCTACCGCGGCCGCTTCGCCAACTACGTCCCGCCCGTCCTCGAAGTCCTCGGCCTCGTCGAACTCGAGCACAACCCGCGCAACAACCGCGTCCGCGCGCTCTAGCCCTCGACCACCTCCACGGTGACCTCGTCGAGGGAGTGGACGACGACGCTGGCCAGGGCGAGCGCGTCGTCCTGAGGCGGGTAGCTCGCATTCGGTACGGCGATGACCCGCAGCCCCGCCGCCGACGCCGAGCGCAGTCCGTTGGTGGAGTCCTCGATGGCGACGACCCGGGACGAGTCCGCCCCGAGCCGCCGTACCACCTCGTTGTAGACCGCGGGGGACGGCTTACCCGCGCCGACCTCCTCGGTGGAGACCGTGACGCGGAAGTGGTCGGTCAGCTGTGCCGACTCGAGCACGGTGTCGATCAGCCGCCGCGGCGATGACGACGCCAACCCCAACGGCCAGCGACTCGCCAGCCGCTGCACCGCCTCGACGGCGCCCGGCAACAACGGCAAGTGGGACCGATAGCGCTCCACCATCCCATCAATGACCCTGGTCGCCACCTCTTCGGCCGACCCAGGTACCCCGACGTCGGTCAGGTACGCCGACCACTCCGGCGTGCTCATACCCTGCAAGGCTTCCGTGGCGTCCGCAGGCCAGTCCCGGCCGGCGGACGCCACGACGCCTCGCCGTACGTCGTCCCACAGCGGTTCGGAGTCGATCAGCACCCCGTCGAGATCGAAGACCACCGCATCCGTCATAACCTGATTTCTACGTGGGTCCCGCCCGGATTGCCAGGATGACGCAACCACAGGATGTTGTCCTCGTAGCGCGCCTCGATGTCGTCGCCGTTGACGGCAGTCGGCTCGGACGGCACGCGCAGGGCGGTCGTGACCTGTACTCCGCGGGGAGCCTCGCAGGTGAAGCGGATGCCGGTCTCGTCGGAGCTCCAGCCCTCGATTCGGCCGGCGGAGGCGAGCAAGGGCTGCTCGTCGTAGCTGAGGTCGCGGAGCCAGGTCAGTTGCCCCGGGCCCAGTTCGCGCCGGCAGACGAAGGGCAGCGCCGGATCGAGCAGATCGAGATAGTTGCCTTCGACAACGTGGGTCCCGTCAAGGACCGCCCCGACCAGGTACGGACCGCGCTGCACCGACAACCAGTTGGTCGACTGCCAGGTATGACCGCCCGCCTCGGCCAGCTCGCGGATCGCCGCGACCAGTTCGTCGGCGCGTTCGGGGGACTCGGTGAAATCGGCCGGGCGGACCGGCAGGAATCGGACCCGGCCCTTCCCGATCGACTGGATGCCGTCGCGGCCCGCCCCGAGCGCCTCGGCCAAGTGATCGGCGCAGGTGTCGTAGCGGCCGGTCCACCACGAGCGGATCGCGTGATACGGATCGGCGCCATCGCCGACGTACAGCAGGCTGCCGCCGCGGTTGACCCACCCGGCGAGAGCGTAGTGGATGCTCGGCGCGAGCGGTTTCTGGAACTCGTAGCTCAGGACCAGTACGTCGACATCGTCCAGCGCATCCGGTGTATCGATCACGTTCTCCAGCTGCACCGGCGCGACCCGCTGCCCGTCGAACAGCGGCGGCAGCGCAAGACCGTAGAAGTCCGAGAAGTGCAGCTGCTCACGACCTTCCAGCGCCAGCGCGTCCTGCAGACCGTCGTAGTGCCCGCTCTCGCCGCCGGGGGACCAGCGCTGGAACATCGCGGTGTCCGACAGCGCGATTCCGATCCGCGGGCCTTCCTGATCCCATCGCACGTCGGGCTGGTCCAGATCGCGCAGGCTGTTCATCGCGATCAGGTAGCTGGTCGCGGTATCCGGCGGGATGAGCTCCCGTTCGTCGGTTCCCTCGCGCAGGTACGGGCGGTTGAAGATCCGGTTCGGCCACGGCGCCACCTCGTACCGCGAGACGCCCGGGTGCAGGAGCGACGCTATGAGGGTGCGCTGGTAGTTGGCGAGGTAGTCCTCCCAGGTGCGGTCCGGGTGGTCCTCGATCGGGTCGTGCAGGAACCACATCCGCCGGTCGGTACCGCGGGTCAGGTCCTGCGCGATGCCGTATTCGAGGTACGCCGTTTCGAACGTGCGCTCGGCGACCTTGCCGGCGTACACGTTCGGTGTCCGGGCGGTCCCGGTCCACACCTGCGCGATCGCGCCGTCGATCGAGGGCAGCGTCCGCAGGCGTGATTCGGGGCTGACGATCTGCCACTGCGTGTAGTTCAGCAGGCTGTGGGTCGGGACGTAGAACCGCACCTCACGGCCTTGCTGGAGCGCTTCGTCGCGGAGTACCGAGGTGACGCGGTCGAGGCTGCGGGAGAGGAGATGCTGCTTGAGCTGTCCAGCGCGGAAGTGCGCCTCGGGACTGCTGTGCGGCGGCTGCCACGGCTCCTTGAAGAAGGCCTGCCACTCGCGCTTGAACGACTCCGAGTAGCCGGCCCGCGCCCAGAACTCCGGCTCCTCGAGGTGGATGCCCTCGACACCGAGCTCGATGATCGGGCGGAGCTTCTGGACCAGGTACTCCGTGAAGCTGAACGTCGGGACCATGTACGGGATGTCGGTGCTCTGACCGTGCAGGATCGGCTTGCCGTCGCCAGTGGTCTGAGCGTCGGCCCAGTGGTCGGAGCCGTCCCACCGCCCGTCGAGATAGTCCTGGTACGTGCCCCACGAGATGCCGGTCATCAGGTGGACGCGATACCCGGCCTCCCGCCACCGGGCGATGCGCTGCGCTGTGGTGTCGTTGAGGCCGTAGACCATGACGAAATCGGTGCGCAGGTCGATCGATTCGTCGTACGGCGCTTGCTCCTGAAAGCCGGTCGCTTCACGGTGCTTGTCCGTCATACGTCAACCCTTTCGTGCCCGGCACGCCGGGCGCCAGCGTGCTGTCAGGAACTGGACAGCAGCTGTGAGACTTTCTTCGCCGGATCTGTCGGATCCGGGGTACGCCGTTCGTAGCAGGGGTGAGAGGCGGCCGGACAGCGGCCGCGGGACAAGGAGCGCTCAGATGACGCAGTACCTGATCTCGTTCGAAGACGGCGCGATGGATATCACCGAGGAGGAACTGCCCAAGGTCGCCGACGAGGCGCACGCGGTCGTGCAGGAGGCGAAGGACGCCGGTGTGCTCGTCTTCACGGGCGGGCTGGACTATCGCCAGAAGCACGCCCTGGTCGACACCGACGGGCTGATCACCGACGGGCCCTACCCGGAGAGCAAGGAGCTGATCGGCGGCCTGTTCGTCGTCGACGTGCCGACCTTCGACGACGCCCTGAAGTGGGCCGCGAAGGTCGCGGTCGCCTGCCACTGCGCGCAGGACGTCCGCGAGTTCTTCCCGTTCCGTCGCACCGATATTTAGTGGGTCGTGAGCGCTGTGGCTTGGCGCTATCGGCGCCCAGGCACGCACCTCGCGGCACTTGGCCAGCGCCCACGATGCTCCGCATCGAGGCCACTGACCAAGCACCCCGATGCACGCACCTGGACACCGCTACCGCTCAACCCACAACGCTCACGACCCACTAGTTCAGCAGATCGGCGGCCTGGAGTTGCTGCCAGATCTCGGACTGGTCGACGACGGTGACGCCGAGTTTCTCGGCCTTGGTGAGTTTCGAGGCGCCGACGTCGGCGCCGGTGATGAGAAGGTCGGTGCTGGCCGAGACCGACGAGGCGATGGTCGCGCCGGCCTTCTCGCAGAGCCGCTGGAACGCCGGCCGCGCCACCTTTTCGCCGGAGCGCGGGTCGCTGATGGATCCGGTCACGACGACGGTCTTGCCGGCCAGCGGTGCACCGGCCGCGACGACCGGCGGGAGATCCTCCTCGCGTACGTCGAGCGAGACGCCCGCTTCCCGCAGCCGCTCGAGCTCAGGCCGTAGCCGGGTCAGGTGCTCGATAAGTGAGGCAGCAACCTTCGGGCCGATGTCGTCGACGGCAACGAGGCCTTCCTCGCCGGCCTCGGCGACCGCCTCGAGCGAGCCGAAGCGCGCGCGGCACAGCCGGGCCGCGGTGCCCTCGGAGGCCATCGGGATCGCGAGGCCGATCATCGCGCGGCGGAGGCCGACCTGACGGCTGGTGTCGATCGATTCGATCATCCGCGCCGCTGAGACCTCTCCGATCCGGTCGAACTCCAGCAGCCTCTCGGCGGTCAGGTGGTAGAAGTCCGACGGGTTCTCGAGGATTCCGGCCTCGGCCAGCCGCTCGATCCAGACCCCGCCGATCGCGTCGATATCGGCCGCGGCGCGCGAGGCCCAGTGGATCAGCCGCCGCACGGTTTGGGCCGGGCAGGAGACGTTGGTGCAGAACAGCTCGCGGCTGTTGCCTTGCTCGGTCAACGGGAAGCCGCAGGACGGGCAGACGACCGGCGGCACGACGTCCTGCTCGTCGCCGGTGCGCTTCGACGCGTCGAGCACGCCGGCCACGAACGGGATCACGTCGCCGGCCCGGCGCACCAGGACCGTGTCGCCGATCTTGATGTCGCGGGCCTTGATCACCTCCTGGTTGGCCAGGGTCGCGCGCGTGACCGTCGTACCGCCGACGAAGACGGGCTCGAGCCAGGCGACCGGCGCGATCTTGCCGGTCTTGCCGACGTCCCAGACCACATCGGCCAGCACGGTCGTCTTCTCCTCGGCGGCGAACTTGAACGCCAACGCACCGCGGGGCGAGCTCGACCGGGTGCCCGCGGCAGCGAAGGCGTCGCGATCGGCCAACCGCAGTACGGCGCCGTCGAGGTCGTAGTCGAGGTCGTTGCGTCGCTGCTCGATCGAGGTGATGACCGTCTGCGCCGCGGCGGCGTCGTCGCAATGCCGCATGTCGGCGACGGTGAAGCCCATCGTGGTGAGCGCACGCTCGAGGTCCGCGTCGGCGCTGTCGGTGAGCAGGTCGAAGGCGAGGAACTGCAGGCGCCGCTCGGCGACCGTGGCCGGGTCCTTGGCGCGCAGCGTGCCGGCGGCGGCGTTCCGCGGGTTGATCAGCGGCTTGTCGGGGTGGGCGGCGTTGTACGCCGCGAACGTGGAGCGCAGCATGACCGCCTCACCGCGCACCTCGACGCGGTCCTGCACGTCGAGTTTGGCCGGGACCCCGTCCGTGAGCGCCCGCACCAGCGGGGTCACGTCGTCGCCGGTCGTCCCGTCGCCGCGGGTGACCGCTCGAGCCAGGCGGCCGTTCTCGTAGACCAGGGCTAGTGACAAGCCGTCCAGCTTCGGCATCACGACGACGGACTGGCCCGGGAAACGGCTGAAGAACGCCTCGACCTGCTCCGGCCGGGTCGCCTTCTCCAGCGACAGCATCGGCCGCGAGTGTCTGACCGGCGCGTGCAACACGGCCGGCGCACCGACCTGGTCGAGCGGGTTCGGGTCCGGGGCGAGCTCCGGGTTGGCCTCGATCAGCGACCGCAGCTCGTCCTCGATCGCGTCGTACTCCGCGTCAGCCACCGACGGCGAGCCGCGGTAATAGGCGTCCCGCAGTACGACAATCTGATCGGCAAGTTCCTGAATCCGCTCCCCAACATCCACCCCCAGGACCCTACCGGGACCCGCAGACAAACCCCGTCAGGCAGCGCGATCGAGCAGGGACCAGCGGGGATCGTCGTTAGACCAGTGGTTGACCAGGGCGTCGACGGCGAGGTGGTGGACGGCCGGATCGAGTACGCCGTGATCGGTCGCGGCATCGAGTACGTCGAGGTAGGTGGCGACCGACTCGATCGGGAGGGTCTGGGCGATCGGTGCCACCGTGGTGGCGACGTCACGCATGTCGACCAGCGTGAAGGCGCCGACCAGGATCGCTCCCTCGCTCTGCAGTTCGTCGGCGAACGCCTCGAGCGCGCCGCCCGAGGACACCGCGTCGTCGACGAGCAGCACCTGTCGACCGGCCACTGACGCTCCCCGGACGCTGGGTTCGTGGTCCTCGTGCCCGACGTACCCGGGCTTGCGGACGAAGGCGAACGGGAGGCCGGCGGCGAGCGCGACCGCCGTCGCGAGCGGGATGCCGCCGGTCTCGGCGCCGACGACGACCTCGACGCCCATGCGCCGGGCGAAGTCCACGGCAGCGGCTCCGAGGTCGGGCAGCAGCCGCGGGTCGCCGTACGCGTTCTCCACCGAGAGCGGGTGCAGCGGGAGGCGCTCCTTCAGGTCCCAGTGCGCGACGCCGGGGCGGACCAGACCGGGAACGGTGGCGAGCCGAGTCACGAGATCCGTGCGCGGCTGGGGGACGACGGTGAGGCGAGCCAGGTCGGCCCGGTCATTGAGCTGCACGCGGCGAGCATTCGCCAAGGTCTTCCGGTCGGTGTTCATGTCATCGACGATCGCCCTCCGGCCGCCCCCATCGCGCCCGTGCCGATCCCTGGTGGATCACCCCGGGCCGGCCGGCACGTGCGCCGCCCGTCGATGGACCCGTGGTTGCCCCTGGCGTGACGAGTCGGCAGAAGCCGAAGAGTGGAGCCATCGGAGCACCAACCAAGGAACGGAACTGAAATGACCACGATCCAGTTCACCGAGACCACCACCTCGACGCTTGATCAGTTCGTCGCCGCGCTGACCGACTTCAGGCCGGGGCGGGCGAAGATCTTCGCCAACAGTCACGACGACTACCTGAAGGTGCACGACGAGGGACCCGGGTACGCCGAAGTGCCCAGTTGCCTGAATCTGAGCGACGCACCATGAGGATCTTCCCCGACTCTTCGATGACGGCAGATGCCGCTACGACCAGAGAGTTTGGCCTCGGAGCGTCCGGATCGTTGGAGAAATCTGTTCTCATTCGTCGCCCACTACCTCTGCGGTCGCCCAAACGTTATCGAAGGACTCTTGGTAGTTGGCGATCAGCGTGCCGGTCGCGGCCCGCGCTTCAGGCCAAGCGGCTCGGTGGGGGACCTCCGTCACTTCTATCGAACCGGATCGCTTCTGCGGCGGTTGAACTCGGGATCGCGTGGCGACGATCAACGGTGCGACTGCGCATCATCCGTGACGTGTGCCTGCGCCGTTGTCGCTCGGCCCCGCGTCCGGGGGCCACGCGGTGGCCGGCTCCAGCAGCCGTCCCCGCACCCGGGCGGTGGTCTCCTCGTCGAGGAGCCGGCCGGTCAGGCGGCTCAACGCGGCGTCGACCTGGGCCCGGTCGTCGGCCAGCGGTATGTCCAGGCGCTCGCTGAGCCAGTCCTTCAGCGCGAGGGAGAACCGGTCCCACTCGCGCTGTCCCGTGTCGGTGAGGCTCCAGGCGCCGGGACCGCCGTTGAGGAAACCGGCCGAGACCGCGTTCTGGAATGCGGGCAGCAGAACCTCGGCGGGCACCAGGACCTGCCGGGCGATCGCGTCCATGTTCGTCGGTTGACGGTGGCGTTGGCGTAGGTGGACCTGCGCGACGCACCAGCCGTTGCCGATGTCCAGCATTGTGCCGGACCGTTCGCGGATCCCCGGAATCGCCGTCCGGCCCTCCTTGGCCATCAGTCGGGCGATGGCGATCTCGAGCTTGCATTCGGGGTCGAGCGGTTCCGGTGCGTTGAAGCCCTCACCGATGTCTGTCGCACTCGCGCGTGCGGCGTCGCGCAAGGGCACCTGCTTGAGGAAGAGCGCGAGCATCAACGCGATCACCGCGACCGGCACCGCCCACAGGAAGACGGTCTGGATGGTCACGGCATAGGCGTGGACAACGGGAGCGATGACGACGGTGGGATGGGAGTGCAGCCTTTCCGGGACCGCTACGTCGGCCGGGGGCAGCCGCGGTGACCTGGCCAGCGCTGCAGGCAGGTGCTGCGCGAGCTGGTTGGCGTAGATCGCGCCGAAGACCGCCGCGCCGAAGGACCCTCCGAGCGAGCGGAAGAAGGTCACCCCGGACGTCGCGACACCGAGGTCGCGGTACTCCGAGGTGTTCTGGACGATGATCGTGAGGATCTGCATGCACAGCCCGAGTCCCACGCCGAAGATGACGAGGTACGCCGAGAGGATCCAGAACGAGGTGAACTCGTCCAGCCGCGAGAACAGGTAGAGCCCCACTGCCATCAGGGCCGAGCCGGCGATGGGGAAGATCTTGTAGCGGCCGGTGCGGCCGACGATGGTGCCGGCTGTGGTGGATGCGGCGAACAGGCCGACCACCATCGGCAGGGTCCGTAGCCCCGAGGACGTCGCGCTGACTCCATGCACATACTGCAGGTAGGTCGGCAGGAACGTCATCGCGCCGAGCATCGCGAACCCGACGACCAGAGCGACCGCGGACGACACGACGAAGACCGGGTTGGCGAACAGCCGCAACGGAAGCATCGGCTCTCGGGCCGCTCGCTCGGCGAAGACGAACGCCACGATCGCGATGACCGAGACGATGAAGATGGCAATGATCTGCGGCGAGCCCCACGCCCACGTCTGGCCACCGAGGCTGGTCGCCAGCGTGAGGCCGCCGGCGCCGATCGCGACCAGCACGATGCCCAGGTAGTCGACGACCGGCTTCAGCTTAACCGTGACGGTGGGCATGGTCCGGGCCGAGATCAGGATGACCGCGATGCCGATCGGCAGGTTGACGTAGAAGCACCAGCGCCAGCTGAGGTGGTCGGTGAACAGGCCGCCGAGCAGCGGGCCGATGACGGTGGCGACGCCGAAGACCGCGCCGAGCATGCCCTGGTACTTGCCGCGTTCACGCAACGGGATGATGTCCGCGATCAGCGCCATGGCCGTAACCATCAGCCCGCCGGCCCCGATGCCCTGCACCGCGCGCCAGCCGACCAGCCAGGTCATCGAGTTGGCCAGACCGCACAGCGCGGAGGCGATCACGAACAGAGCCGTGCTGATCTGGAAGACCCGCTTGCGCCCGAACAGATCACCGAACTTGCCGGCCAGCACCGTCGCGATCGTGTTGGTGATCAGGTACGACGTCACAACCCAGGACACATGGGCTCCGCCGCCGAGGTCGCCGACGATGGTCGGCAGAGCGGTCGCCACGATCGTCTGGTCCAGAGCGGCCAGCAACATGCCCAAGGCGATGGTGCCGAACAGGACGTTCATCTGGCGCCGGCTCAGCTCCGGCGCAGCCCGCTCCTCGGTCGCTACCTCGACAGCCATAGCCCGCCTCCATGACCTCGCCGATCAGTCATTGCCTCATCATGGCCTGGATCCGGTCCCGATGGGTCAGGTGAGGACCAGGAACTAGGTCCAGCCGCTTCGGCCGGGTGTTCAACAGCGACACGTCCGGCGTCGCCCCCCACGCCGACTCCGCGCAGGCGAGCTCGGCGAGAGGGCCGTGGACGCCGCGCCGAGCGAGAACCAGGTCGCGGCGGGCAAGTCGTCCTTCTTCATCGGCGATGGTCCCAACCACATCCCCACCGTCCACGTCGCAGACCTTGCCCGTGCCTACTCGCCAGTCGGACGGATACGGACGCTGTGCATGACGGAGCGCCGGGTAGTCTTGCCGTCCTGCGGGTGGCTATCCGGGGCTCTTGTCTGAGATATGCGTTGAGACGAAGACAACCGATAAGGGCTCAGTCACCATCACTAGCCAACGGTTGCCGTGGGGATCGCACAACTCGACGTACTCTTCCCCGGTCTCGCAGCGGGAGACAGGGCTCAGAGCAGCTCCGCACGCCTCGAGCTCGGCGCGGGCCGACTCGAGGTCGTCGACCTTGAGTACGCCGCAGGCCGAGCCCGGCGTGGCGTCGGTGATACCCGTGCCGATCGAGGCCCATGGTGCGTTCCGCCGTACGCCGTCGCCCCGTGGAACACAATGGTGTACGTCAGGGTGCCAGCGCACCACGCAGCTGTCGGCGGGAGGTGATGCCTAGCTTCGAGAAGGTCTTGCGGAGGTGCCATTCGACTGTGCGGGGGCTGATGAACAGCTGGGCTGCGATTTCAGGGTTGGTCATGCCGTCGCGGGCCAGGCCGGCGATCTGCGCCTCCTGCGCGGTGAGGTCGTTGAGCGTGTCCGGGCGGCGCTTGCGAACGGTCTCGCCGGTCGCGAGCAGCTCGTGCCGGGCGCGCTCCGCGAAGGCTTCGAGGCCCATCTGTTCCAGGTGCTCGTGTGCGATCCGGAGCTGTTGGCGGGCGTCGACGCGACGGCCTTCGCGCCGCAGCCATTCGCCGTACTGGAGGTGGGAACGGGCGAGCTCGATCCGGAGGCTGGTCCGGCCGAGGTGCTCGATCGACTCGACGTACCCGCTCTCGTCGGCGCTGAGCAGGGCACGCACGCGCGCCTCGATGCCGAGCCCCCAGGCCGTCGGGGTGGCAGTCGTCCGCTCGGTCAGCCAGGCGAGGGCGCTCTCGACGAGCTTGGTGTCACCCGTCCTCGACGCGGCCTCGGCCAGCTCGCTGGCGGCGAGTGCGCCGTACCCGAGGACATCCTGTTCGAACACCTGCAACGCCGCGTCCTTGGCCACGTCGTACCGGCCGAGGCCGTTGTGCAGAACGGCATTCGTGTACGTCGCGAACGCCGCGATCCGGCCCTGCCCCTGGTCGGTCGCCCGTTGGATGGCTGTGTCGATGAGCTTGCGCGCTGTCGACTCGTTCCCGCGATACGCCTCGAGGAACAGCCGGCCGGTGCCGACGCTGGCGTTGCCGGTCGCCGCGGCGATGCCCGCGTCCTCCTCGACGAGGCGGGACACGGTCTCCAGCTCGCCGGTCGCGCAGAGCATGTTGGCCCGGAAGTTGAGCGCGAACTGCAGCTGTACGAGCGCACCGGTCGCGCGCGCGGTCCGCTCCTGCCGGGTCGCGAGCTCGAGCGCGGCCTCGTAGTCCCAGACCTCCACCGCGACGATGCCGATGCCGCGGTTGCCGGTGAGCCAGAACCAGTCTCCGACGTCGTCCGCGCCGACTTCGGCAGCGCGCGCTCGGTCGAGGGCCGCGACGAGGTGGGGCGCGGCCGCCGTGTAGCCGCGCGTGTAGCGCAGCGCGAGGGCCTCGAGCAGAACGTCGATCGGCGAGTCCGACGAGGCAGGCACGGGAGGCGTCTCGGCCGCCGCGTAGGCGACGATGCCCGGCGCGCTCGGGCCGCTCGCCCAGATGGCGGCCGACATCGCTTCGAGGTAGGCCACCCGGGCACGATCGGGATCGAGCGGCTCGAGTTGCTTGGCCGCGGCAAGCAACCCGCTGGCGGCCTCCCGCGGGCGGCCCTGGTCGAAGGCGATCTCGCCGCGCAAGTGTTCGACCTCGGCTGTCCGGAGCGGGTCCGGGGGACCGGCGGTCACCGCGCGGAGCAGCTCCAGAGCCGAATCGAGCGCGCCGGAGCTGCGCTTCGCCACCGCGGCTGCCAGCGTCCGTTGGGCTCTGCGGCCAGGGTCCGGCGTCAGCTCGGCGGAGCGTTGGAGGAACACCGCGGCCGAGTAGAAGCCGCCACGGCCCTGGGCCCGGTTCGCAGAGCGTTCGAGCTCGGCCGCGACGTCCTCGTCGGGTCGTACGGTCGCCTGGGCGCGGTGCCAGGCCCGGCGATCCGGATCGATCTCGGGATCGGTGACGTCGGCCAGGGCTTGATGCGCAGCCTGCCGGTCCTGGGCTGTCGCCGTCCGGTACGCCGCGGACCGCACCAGCGGATGCCTGAAGGCGATCTGCTGTCCGAACGTGATCAGCTCGGCCTCGATCGCCGCCGCGGCCGGATCGGCGCCCAAGCCGAGTCGTTCGACCGCCCGCCAGAGCAGCGTCGCGTCACCGAGCGGTTCGGCCGCGGCGACCAGGAGGAGCAGCCTGGTTTCGGCCGGCAGCGCTTCGACGCGTCGTACGAAGCTGTCCTCGATCTGGCTCGCGAGCGTCGTACTGCGGAGGCCGTCGGCGAGCTCGGCCGCGGTCCAGGTGCGGGGGAGTTCGAGCAGGGCGAGCGGGTTGCCCCGGGTCTCGGCGACGATCCGGTCGCGGACGCGCGGATCGACCGGACCCGGCAGCACCGAATCCAGCAGCGCTCGTGCGTCGGCGTCGTCGAGACCGCGGATCTCGAGCTCGTTGAACCCGGTCAGCTCGTGGTCGATGCCGTCGCGGACGGCGAACACCATCACGACCGATTCCGCGTCGAGCCGCCGGGCGACGAATGCGAGGATCCGCGCGGACATCAGATCGAGCCATTGCGCGTCGTCGACAACGCACAGGACCGGCTGCTCGGATGCCGCGTCGGAGAGCAGGTTCAGTACGGCGAGGCCGATCAGGAACCGATCCGGCGCCGGTCCGTCCTGCTGACCGAACGCGATCCCCAGCGCCTCGTGCTGCGGCGGAGCCAACCTGTCCATCCGGTCCAGGAACGGGCGGCAGAGCTGGTAGAGCCCGGCATAGGCGAGCTCCATCTCGGACTCGATGCCGACGATGCGCGCGACCATGCAGCTCTTGACGCTCGCCGTCAGCGCGTCGAGCAGCGCGGATTTGCCGGTGCCGGCCTCGCCACGGAGTACCAAGGCATCGCTGCGTCCCTGGCGTGCGGCCTCGAGCATCCCGTCCAGCACGGCGAGCTCGTGCGCCCGCCCCCGCAACTCACGCTCCGACACGCGATCAGGCTTTCACCGGCGTCACCTCGAAAGCAAGATTCAACAGACTGTTGACGGCTGGTCGTGTGTGTCCTAGCGTTTCGCGGAACGGAATACCGCTTCCGGGATGCGGTATTCCTCGCCGAGATGGAGTCCGCGGCATGCGACCAGAGGACCAGCGTTACCCGATCCGATCACTGGTGCTGTACGGCACCCAGCACATCCTGACCATGTACGGCGGGGTGATCGCGCCGCCGCTGATCGTCGGCGGCGCCGCGGGACTGCCGCCCGCCGATCTCGGTCTGCTCGTCACCGCCGGGCTGTTCCTCAGCGGCGCTGCCACGCTGCTGCAGACGCTGGGGATCGGGCCGTTCGGCGCCCGGCTCCCGATCGTGCAGGGCATCTCGTTCGCGAGCGTCTCGACGATGGTCGCGATCGCGTCGGACGGCGGCGTACGCGCGGTGTTCGGATCGATCCTGGTCGCCGGCGCGATCGGGTTGGTGCTGTCGACGTTCTTCGCGCAACTGGTCCGGCTGTTCCCGCCGGTGGTGACCGGCTCGATCATTACGGTGATCGGGTTGTCGCTGCTGCCGGTCGCGTTCACCTGGGCGATGGGCGGGGCCGGGTCGCCGCAGCTCGGGTCGCCAGGCAATGTTGGGCTGGCGGGGTTGACGCTGTTGATCATTCTGTTGATCAGCAGGCTGTTCCAGGGCGCTTTGTCCCGGCTGTCGATCCTGCTCGGCATCGTCATCGGCACCGTGGTCGCCACTGCGGTCGGGATGGCGGACTTCGGGAATGTGGGCCACGGACCGGTCGTGGCCTTGCCGCCGGTGCTGCACTTCGGTACGCCGACGTTCCACCTGGCCGCGATCATCTCGATGACGATCGTGATCGCGGTGATCATGACCGAGACGACCGCCGACATCCTCGCGATCGGCCAGATCGTCGGTACTCCGGTCGACGCCCGCCGGGTCGCCGACGGCCTGCGCGCGGACATGTTGTCGACCACGGTCGCGCCGCTGTTCAGCACCTTCCCCTGCAGCGCGTTCGCGCAGAACGTCGGACTGGTCGCGCTCACCGGGATCAAGAGCCGGTACGTCGTCGCCACGGGCGGCGGCATCCTCGTGCTGCTCGGCCTGCTGCCGATCGTCGGCCGGTTCGTGGCTGCCGTACCGGCACCTGTGCTCGGTGGTGCCGGCATCGTGCTCTTCGGGACGGTCGCGGCGAGCGGGATCCGGACCTTGTCGACGGTTGCCTACGACAACAACCTGAACCTGGTCGTGGTGGCGACCTCGTTGGCCTTCGGGGTGATCCCGATCGCCGCGCCGACGTTCTGGGACGCCTTCCCGTCGTGGGTCGGCATCATCATGCACTCCGGGATCAGCGCGGCCGCGCTGGTGGCCGTCGTACTGAATCTGTTCTTCAATGAACTACCGGTACTGCGGCGCGACCGCCCGTCGGTCGTCGCCGCGGCGCCGGAGCGAGGCGTGCTGTGAGTTTCAGTTCCGGTTGGTGATCTGCTGGAGTGCCCACGAGTTGCCGTCCGGGTCGCTGAAGAAGACGAAGCGACCCCAAGGGAACTCCTGGACCTCCGAGACCTCCACCCCGCGCCCGGTCAGCTCGGCCCGCGCCGCGTCCACATCAGCCACCACGATCTGCAACCCCCGGACGGATCCCGGCTCAGCCTGATCCATCCCGCTACCGAGCGCGATCGAGCACGCCGACCCAGGCGGCGTCAGCTGCACGAACCGCAGCTCGTCGCTCACCTGATGATCATGATCGGCCACAAACCCGACCTGCTCGGTGTAGAACGCCTTGGCCCGATCCACATCCGAAACCGGCACCGAAACCAACTCAAGCTTCCACTCCATGCCCGGCAACCTACCGCGCCGGGCGGGGGAGGTCAGGACGCGAAGCCGTAGCTCTTACTCGCGCTGGAGTTGGCGGAGGTTGGTCTTGGCTAGTTCGATCAGTTCGCCGGCGTTGCCGGAGAGGATTGTTCTGGTGGCAAAGAGGGTGAAGCCCTTGGCCTGTTCGAGGGTGATCTTCGGGGGGAGGGAGAGTTCTTCGCGGGCCGTGAGGACGTCGACCAGGGCCGGGCCGTCGTGGTCGAACGCGGCGCGCAGGGCCGGTTCCAGTTGGTCGGCGGTCTCGACGCGGGCGCCGTACAGTCCGGTCGCTTTCGCGATGCCGGCGAAGTCCGGGTCGTCGAGGTCGGTGGCGAACGTGACGATCCCGGCCGCCTTCATCTCGAGCTCGACGAACGACAGGGCGCCGTTGTTGAAGACCACGACCTTCACCGGGAGCCGTTGCTGACGCAGCGTCAGCAGTTCGCCGAGGAGCATCGCCAGGCCGCCGTCGCCGGACAGGCTGATCACCTGACGGTCCGGGTACGCCGCCTGCGCGCCGATCGCGTGCGGCAGCGCGTTGGCCATCGAGCCGTGGTTGAACGAGCCGATCAGCCGGCGTCGGCCGTTCATCTTCACGTAGCGTGCCGCCCAGATGCACGGCGTACCGACGTCTGCCGTGAACACCGCGTCCTCCGACGCCAGCCGGTTGATGGTCGCAGCGACGTACTGCGGATGCAGCGGCGACTCCTTGCGGCCCTGCTCGGCGAGCGCGTCCATCCGGCTCCGTGCGCGACGGTGATGGGCCGTCATCCGGTCGAGGTGATCCGAGTCGGTCTTCGACTTGATCAGCGGCAGCAACGCGTCGATCGTGGCGTCGACGGTCCCGACCAACGCCACGTCGACGGCCACCCGGCGACCGATGTTCTCTCCACGGACGTCGACCTGCACGACCGGCACGTCCTCGGGGTAGAACGGGCGGTACGGGAAGTCGGTGCCGAGCATCAGCAGCGCGTCACAGTGCTCCATCGCCCGGTAGCCCGAGCTCCAACCGATCAGCCCGGTCATGCCGACGTCGTACGGATTGTCGTATTCGACGAACTCCTTGCCGCGGAAGGCATGCACCACCGGAGCCTTCAGTGCCTCCGCGAGCGCGATCAGCTGGTCGTGCGCGCCGGCACAGCCCGCGCCGGCGAGGATCGTGACGGCCTTCGCACCGTTCAGTACGTCGGCGGCCGCGGCGAGCGGCTCGTCCGCCGGCCGGATGACCGACTGCGACGCCCGGATCTCGAGCGCCTTGGCACCACGCTCCGCCTGGGCCAGGAAGATCTCACCGGGTACGACGACGACCGCCACACCACGCCGTTCGAGCGCGGCGCGCATGGCCATCGCGAGGGTCCGGGGCAACTGTTCGGGGACGCTGACGAGTTCGGAGTACACACTGCACTGCCGGAACAGCTCCTCCGGACGCGTCTCCTGGAAGTAGCTCCCGCCGATCTCCTCGCGCGGGATCTGCGCGGCGATCGCAAGCACGGGTACGCCGCTGCGATTCGCGTCGAACAGCCCGTTGATCAGATGCAGGTTGCCCGGACCGCAGCTGCCGACACACACAGCCAGCTCACCCGTCACGGCCGCCTCACCGGCCGCGGCGAACGCCGCCGCCTCCTCATGCCGGACGTGCTGCCAGACAACCTCACCGTTGCGCCGCAGCGCATCGGTGAACCCGTTCAACGAATCCCCGGGAACCCCGAAAACCCGCCGCACCCCGGACTTGCCCAATGTCGCCACCACGACATCCGCAACCGTCTCAGCCACAGCACGCCTCCTCAGTCCGCTTGGAAACAACTTAGGAGAGAGGTCGCCCGGACACGACCCCGGCATGCCACAGAAGCGGCTCGGCTCATGCGAGCGGGGCCGAGCCACCAGCCTTTCGACCGGTGGCTCGGCCCCGCTCAACGAACTGTCAGAGCTTCGCGCACTGGCCCGACTTCGGGCCGGAGACCGAGTTGGGTTGGCCTGCGTCGGTCGGTGCGGGGTTGTTGCCGCTGCAGGCGAGTGGGCCGCTGATTCGGTTGCCGGAGACGATCGTCGAGCCGGTGTTGTTCTGTAGAGCGACCGGACCCTTGATCGTCGACGGTGCGCATTCGCCGGCGGGGTTGCCGAGCCAGACGCGGGTTCGGCCGGTCACGCTCACCGGGCCGGACACCGTCGTACCGCAGATGAGGACGTTGCCTGCGCCGGAGGCTGTCACCGGGCCGCGGAACTCTGATCCGCCGGCGTAGAGGCCGGCGCCTGCGGCGACGGTCACCGGTCCGGAGACCGTTGCGCCGTCGAAGCACGCGACGCCCGAGGTGATATTCAGCGGGCCGTTGTGCGTGCCGCTGAGCATCGTCGTACAGGCTGGGACGCCGGTCGCGACGAACGGCACGACCCAGGTCTGGGCCTGGCGGGTGTAGGTGACAGTGCCGTGATAGGTCCCGTCGGCGGGATAGGTGTGGCTCCCGCTGACGGTCATCAGGCTTCGGCCCTGACGTTGGCTTGTCACGTAATCGCGTCCCGCGATCGGAGCCGTTTCGGCTGCAGATCCGTCGCCCCAATCGATCGAGGCGGTGACCTCACCCGGCGGGATAGAGCCCGCGGCCAGGCGTCCCAGCGGGGCGTTGGTGACGGTGCGGTCGACGCCGAAGCGGGTGACCGTGCCCATCGACTCCGGCGTCCAGTTGACCTGGGCGATCGAGCCGTAGTTCACGTTCGCGAACGCCCACCGCGGCCCGGCGACGCTGAGTCGCTGCACGTACGAGTCGTAGTCCTGGGTCAGCACCTTGGGTGACCAGGCCTTCTCGAGGATCCCGGCCAGTCGCGGGAAGACCATGTACTCGTTGGTCGCCAGCCCGCGCATCTGCTCGCCCCAGATGGGCGCCTCGATGCCGATGATGTCCTCGGCCTTGGGTCCGCCGTACGCTGGTTGCGCCCAGACGGAACGGTACTTCTCGTAGACCCACTCCGGGTCCCATCCGTACGCCTTGTCGAGCTCGGTGCGCGGCGTGCGGCCGGGCGAACCGTCGTACCCGAAGTCGAGATACGCGTTCCACTCCGGGGTCGTGATGACCGGGCGGTGTTGGTTGAACCACTCGGGCTTGATCAGCGGCGGACCGCCGCCGGTGTAGTCCGACCAGTAGTGGTTGATCGACGTCGAGCCCGGTGCGTAGCCCTCCAGGGCCGGGTTCCAGCCCATCATCTGCTTGCCGTTGGCGTTGACGATCTTCTCCATCTGGCCGATCCACCACTTGTAGTCCTCGTGGGGCATGCCGATGGCCTCGTCGCCGCCGATGTGGATGATCGGTGCGGGGGAGATGGCCGAGAGCTGTGCGATCGCGTCCCGCCAGAAGGCGAGGGCCCGTTCGCTCGCCGGGTCGAGCGGGTTGGTGCAGAACCGGTCGGTCTGCGTCTGGCCCTGGCAGCCCATGACCGCGACGCCGCCCAGGGACCGGACCGCGGCCGTGGCGTGCGCCGGGCCTTCCAGCTCCGGGACGATCTCGATGAAGCGGTCGGCGGCGTACTTCACCAGGCCCTTGAAGTCCTCCTGGGTGTAGAAGCCGGCGATGCAGGCCGCTCCGTTGCAGCCGGTGCCGTCCAGGGCGGGGTAGCCCTTGATCTCGAGCCGCCAGGACTGGGAGTCGCTCAGGTGCAGGTGCAGCTTGTCACCCTTGAGCGCGGCCAGCTGGTCGATCATCGAGCGGATCTCGGCGACGGTCATGAAGTTGCGCGCCGGGTCCAGCTGCAGGCCGCGGTGCTCGTACCGCGGGTAGTCCAGCACCGTGATCGGCTGGACCGTCCACGGCCCGGTGCCCTCGGTCTGCGCGTTGATTGCCGCTGGCAACAGCTGCCGCAGGCTGGCGAACCCGTTGAACAGGCCGTGCGCCTGGGGAGCGACGATCTTCGCGCCGCCGCTGGAGACCGTGAGCGAGTACCCCTCGGCGGTCTTGTCGGCCGGCAGCCCGGCGACCGAGCCGGTGCTGAGCGCGATGTCGGCGGCGGTCGGCGAACCGGTCACGACCGGCAGGACGAACCCGGTGGCCGGGCGCAGGTAGCCCGCGAGCACCTCGGCCGTCGCGGTGAGCGCGCTGCTCGACACGACGATCCGGGAGGTGTTCGTGAGCTGCCACGGCTGGCCGGTGCCCGGAGTCTGCTTCACCGGCACGGGGATGATCTGCCCCACGGTCGGCGGCGGCTTCGGACCGGACCAGAGCTCGAACTCATTGATGGTGTACCCGACGGTCGACGTGGTGGCGAGCGCCTGCATCCGCACGCACGTGACCGGATCCTGGTGATCGATCACCTGGGAATCCTTGTCGGCCGGATTCACCACGTGGGCCACCGTCGTCCACGTCTGGCAATCGGCGTCGGTGGACACCTGCAGCTCGTACTCCGACGGCTTGGCCGGCGAGGTCCACCGGGTGAACACCTCGTACACCGGCGACGGCGTAGCAAGCTTCACCTGGAACCAGTCTTGCGTCGGGTCGTACCCGTTCCCGACCGACGCGTAGTTCGAGGTCCAGCCGTTGTGCACGAACACGTCGGTGGCGTTGGCCGGCGCGTACGTGAGCGCCGGCGCGGTCGTGCGCTGCGACTTCGCCGAGGCAACAGCACCCGGCAGCAGCGAGAGGTTGACGCTTTCAGAGCCTTCAGTGGTCATAGCGGTTGTCGTGGGTGTGCCCGCAGAAACCTGCGGGACGAGGACGGCGGCAACAAGCCCACCGATGGCAAGAGCGGGGACAGCACGGAACGAAAATCTCACGTCACTCCTAACCGGGGCAGCGGCATCACGCGGACGTGGAGGGCGACCGTAACGGTGATTTTCTCCCGTGCTCCCTCGCCGCACAAGAAGCAATTTTCCTTTGCAGTGGTGGGTGGGCGGCGGTAGCGTCCGAGGTCATGTCGACTGGTCCGCTGTACGGGTTGCGGGGTCGGCTGGATGAGTGTGGCGTGTTGGACCGGATTGTGGACGGGGTGCGGTCCGGGCAGAGTCAGGTGCTGGTTGTGCGGGGGGATGCTGGAGCGGGGAAGTCGGCGCTGCTCGGGTATCTCCAGCAGAGCGCGACCGGGTGCCGGATCGCTCGGGCGGTCGGGGTCGAGTATGAGATGGAGCTCGCCTACGCGGGGCTGCATCAGTTGTGTGCGCCGATGCTTCAGCTGCGGGAACGGCTGCCTGTCCCGCAGCGTCGGGCGCTCGAGACGGCGTTCGGGCTCAGTGCGGAGGCGCCGCCGGACCGGTTTGCTGTCGGCCTCGCCGTACTCGGGCTGCTCTCCGAGGCGGCCGAAGAACAGCCGCTCCTCTGCGTGATCGACGACGCTCAGTGGCTGGACGAGGCGTCCGCGCAGGCCATCGCGTTCGTTGCTCGTCGGTTGTTGGCGGAGTCGGTCGGGATGGTGTTCGCCGTACGGCGGTCCGGGCAGGTGAGCGAACTGGACGGGCTTCCGGAGTTGACGCTCAGCGGGCTCAAGGATTACGACGCCCGGGCGCTCCTCGACGCGGCGTGGCCCGGGCGGCTGGACGATCAGGTCCGGGATCGGGTGATCGCCGAGGCGCGGGGGAACCCGCTGGCGCTGATCGAGCTTCCGCGCGGCTTGAGCCCGGCCGAGTTGGCAGGCGGTTTCGAGCTTCCCAATGCATCGCCGCTCGCGAACCAGCTCGAGCGGAGCTTCCTGCGACAGGTCGAGTCGCTCCCTGAGGAGAGCCGGCTGTTCGTGCTGACCGCGGCGGCCGAGCCGGTGGGTGATGTCGCGTTGCTGTGGCGGGCCGCGGGCATCCTCGGGCTGAGGATCGGGGCCGGGCTGCCCGCGCAGGAGGCGGGACTGATCGAGCTTGCTGCCTACGTCCGGTTCCGGCATCCGCTGGTGCGCTCGGCGATCTACCGGACCGCGTCCGCGACGGACCGGATGAGGGTGCATGCCGCGCTGGCCGATGCGACCGATGCCGAACGCGACGCCGACCGGCGCGCCTGGCATCGCGGCCATGCGGCGCCTGGTCTGGACGAGTCCGTCGCCGACGAACTGGAGCGCTCCGCCGGACGTGCGCGGGCTCGTGGCGGGATCGCCGCTGCTGCCGCATTCCTGCAGCGAGCCGCTGAGCTCACGCCGGACCCGGGCCGTCGTGGCCGACGAGCGCTTGCTGCGGCCGAGGCCAAGGTCGGCTCGGGCGCACTGGAAGGTGCGCAGCGACTGCTGGCCATGGCGGAAAGCACCCCGCTGGACGGCCTCGGCCGCGCGCAGCTCGCTCGCCTCCGTGCGCAGATCGTCTTCGCCGTACGGCGCGGTATCGAGGCGCCGCCGGTGTTGCTCGACGCGGCCGAGAAGCTCGCGCCGTACGACGCCGAGGCGGCCCGCGAGACCTACCTGGATGCGCTCGGAGCCACGATCTACGTGGGCCGGATCCATCGCGGAGTCGGCCCGAAGGTCGTCGCGGCGGCCGCGCGGAAGGGCCCTGCCGGACGACGTCCGGACCGGCCGGCGCATCTCCTCCTCGACGGTCTGTCGACGCTGTACCTGGACGGCTATATCGCGGGGATGAAGCCGTTGCAGCATGCGATGGAAGCGTTCGTGCACGCGGAAGGAGACGACGAGAACGACGTACTGCGGTGGTTCTGGATACCGTGGCTCGTCGCGGGCGAGCTGTGGGACGACGCGAAGTGGCACGACCTGGCGACCAAGGCGGTCCGCCTGTGCCGCGAGTCCGGTGCGCTGACCGCTCTGCCCCTGGCGCTCGGGTATCGCGCCTTCGTGCATCTGCACTCCGGCGAGTTCGCAGCGGCGTCGACGCTGCTCGCGGAAGGCGATGGGATCACCGCCGCGACCGGCGGTGCCGCCGTGGGCTATCCGACGCTGATGCTCAGCGCCTGGCGCGGCGGCCGGCCCGACGCGGTTCTTGCCTCCTTCGAGGCCGCGATCGAGGACGTGATGGAGCGCGGCGAAGGACGGGGGATCAGCGGCAAGGGGTACTCGACCGCGGTGCTGAACAACGCCCTCGGCCACTACGACGCCGCGTTGTCCCATGCCCGGGTGGCTTGTGAGTACGACGACCTCGGCATCTACGGCCTTGCCCTGGTCGAGCTGATCGAAGCAGCCAGCCGCAGCGGAGCGTACGACGAAGCCGCGGACGCCCTGCGCCGCCTGACGGACCGCACGACCGCGGCCGGCACCGACTGGGCGCTCGGCGTCCAGGCCTGGACCCAAGCAATGCTGAGCGACAGCGAGACCGCCGACTCCCTCTACCGGGAGGCCATCGCGCGACTGGAGCGGACCCGCGTGGTCGTCTATCTCGCCCGGGCACGTCTCGCGTACGGCGAGTGGCTGCGCCGCGAGGCACGCCGGGTCGACGCGCGCGAGCAGCTGCGGACGGCGTACGACATCTTCAGCCGGATCGGGGCGGAGGCGTTCGCCGAGCGGGCGCGGCGAGAGCTGTTCGCCTCGGGCGAGACCGCGCGCAAGCGCGGAGAGGAGCCGCGCGGCGTGCTCACCCGTCAGGAGTCGCAGATCGCCCGGCTCGCCCGGGACGGCCTGTCCAACCCGGAGATCGGCGCCGAGCTGTACATCAGCCGCCATACGGTCGAATGGCACCTGCGGAAGGTGTACGCGAAGCTCGAGATCAGCTCGCGCAACCAGCTCGGCCACCTGCCGATGAGCGCCCTCGAGTCGGCCTAGCCCTGGAGCGTGCCGAGTTCGTCGGCGAACCGGGCCATCGCGTCCTCGTAGAGGAAAATGGCCCAGCTCACCCGGGCCACGCCCAGCTCCGCCAGCTCGGCCGGCGATTGGCTCTGTGGCCAGTGGGTGACATTCACCGGGCCTTGGACGTCCGAGACGAAGTGACGTAACGCGTCGGAATCCCACGGGCCGATCGGATAGACGCAGTCGACGCCCGCGTCCAGGTAGGCCTTCGCCCGGCCGGTCGCCTCCGGTACCAGCGCTGTGTACGCTTCCAGTTCGGCGCCGGCCAGGAACGGTGGGACGAACGCGTCGATCCGGGCGTTGATGACGAGCGGGTAGTCGATGGCGGTCGCGGACGCGCGAATCGCGGCCAGCCACTCCGCTTGCACGGCGGTATCGCGGAGGCCGCCGCTGCGGTGGTCGGAGTCCTCGAGGTTGCAGCCGGCGGCGCCTACGGCGTGCAGCGCGGCCACCAGTTCGGCCGGCTCCATCTGGTAGCCGGCCTCGGCGTCCACCGACACGGGTACGTCGACAGCGCGCACGATCCGGCCGGCCGCGGCGAGCATCTCGTGGCCCGGTGCGCCCTCGTCGTCCTCATAACCGAGGGCGGCAGCGACTCCGAAACTGGTGGTCGCCACCACGGGATAGCCGGCTGCGACCACGGCTCTCGCTGTGGCGGCGTCCCACGCGTTCGGGAGGAGCAGGGGATCGCCCGGGCGATGGAGTGAGCGGAGTACCTCGCACTGCTGCTGGAGTTCAGACATGTTGCCTCGAGACTCGAACGTGGAGACCGCAGGGACTTCGAGACTAAGCCAGAGCAGGCGTAATGTCGCTGGTGACGGATCCGCAGCAATCCCATCACGAGGGACACCGCCCATGCTGAGAATTCTGCCTGTACTGCTCGTTGCCACGATACTGACCGCGTCGGTTGTGCCGGCGGAGGCGTCGACGACAGCCGCGTCCGATCCGGCCCGCGCCCAGCTGCGCGGCATCGTCGAGAACGTCGCCGGTGCCACCGGCCAGAGGTACGGCGTGAAGGACGACGCCGGTCATGTCATGGACACGGTCAAGATCATCCAGGACACGACCGGTGGCTACCTGGCCGTCTCGCACCACATGGCGAGCGATGGTCACTTCCGGGTGAACCTCGCGACCTCGACGGATCTGCTCAACTGGCATTGGGTTCGAGAGCTTGCCGGGAGCAACACCGGCCCCGCGTCGCAGCCGACGATCGTCCAGGCGTCGAACGGCGGGTTCGTGCTCGCGTGGGAGCAGGAGCAGCCCGGCGGCGGCAACAACCACCTCGCCTTCCGGTACTTCGCCAATCGCGCGGATCTGCTGGCCGGCAATGTCAGCCGCGCGTACGACGCACCGCGCCGGCTCTCGTCCTGCGCGGAAGGCACCCCGAACATCTACAGCGTCACGCTGTCACCCGACATCGATCACTCGACGATCGACATCGGCGGCCACTACTGGTGGAACTGCGACCGCGATCGGCAGCAGCGCGGCACGCTCACCAACTTCAACTCATGGTCCACGTCCGCCCAGCCCAACTTCGACAACGCGCTGCTCTACTGGGGTGTCAACGGCAACATCGGCGACCGCGACAACACGACGTTCCAGGGCTACAAGTTCGGGCTGATCGAGGGCCAGTACACCAAGGGCGACTTCGGCTCGTGGCGCACGTTCGTGTACGACTACCAGACCGGTAACGCGGACCGCACGACGATCCAGACCAACGGCGGCAGTACGGCGTTCGCCAATCCGACGATCACCAACCTGAAGGCGCCGAACGGCCAGCCGGCCTTCGTGGTGACGTTGTTCATCCCCAGCGAAGGCGCGGCGGCCGGCGAGTCCGGCGAACTGATCTACTACAAGACCTACTGACTGCGCAGAAGCAGATGCATCGCACTGTGGTTGGCGAGACCGCCGAGCGCGCCTAGCGCTCGGAAGTTGAGGGTCACGTCCACCACGGCGGGGGAGTCGAAGCGGACGCGGATCGCTCCCTCTTGGCGTGGTTCGCCGGTGAGGTCGTGCGGTGGCAGGTCGAGCTCGACGCCAGGGACCGGGTCGCTCTCGATGACGAGTTGCCCGGTGACGTAGCCGTCGTTGACGATCGTCAGGTCGATCGGATGCCAATGCCCCGGAGCGACAGGCTCCACTCGGGCCGCGGTCCGGGCGACGTTCACGCGGGCCTCCGGGTTGATCGTGACGGAGATCGGCGCCTTGGTGTCGACCGGGCCGCAGCAGCCAGCGGGTTCGCCGTACATCAGTCCACCTCGGCTTCGTCGCTACGGGTCAGGTAGGCGGCCTGCGCGGCGTCGTACGCCTCGCGTGCGTCGGCTCGTTCGGCCTCGCGGATGAAGCCGGACTTCGCCTTCCAGAGCGCGTCGACCGAGTCGTGCAGCCACTGCGCGCTCCGGCGGGACGCGCGGATCGGCCGACCCGCGAGCTCGACGAAGATCGGCTGGGTGTGCACGCTGCGCAGGATCCGCAGCGCGACCCAGGACGAACGCTCCAGCGGAACGTCGAACTCGACCGCCTGCTCGTTGCCGTCAGCAACCAGCTCCTGCGACCCGGCCGGCACGCCGTTGACGAGGACCTCGACCAGCACGGTGCGGGTCCGGCCGATCCTGGAGCGTTCGAGATGCCAGCCGACCGGAGCGCTGTACGCCGGTTGACCCGCGGCCGGCAGCGCGGGCGGATCCTCGGGCAACCACGCCGCCACTGTCGCGCTGACCCGGACCGGTCCCGCGGCGTCCGCCGTCTGCTCACGGGTCGTGTCGCCGTCGATCGCGAAGTCGTAGACGTGACTGCGGCCGTCGCCGAAGTACGACGCCCTGTCCTTCAGCCCGCCGAGCCACGACTCCAGCGCCTGCGGACCTTGCGGCGGCTCGGGCAGCTGGACGTAGGTGCGCCCGACGCCGGGGCCGTCGTCGTAGATGCAGGGGTAGTCGGTCTCGCCGAGCATCAGCGTGCGGTAGCCGACGTTCAGCAGGTGGTACCAGATGTTCAGCTCCGAGGCGGGATCGAACTCGGCGCCGCACTGGAAGTCGGCCGCCCCGAGCGGTACGTCGACGATGATCTCGTTCGAGCCGATCGACTGGAAGCCCGGAATCACGTAGTTCGGCAGCTCACTCGTGCTGACCGAGAGGCCGAGTCCGCAGTGCGCATAGCCGACCATCGCGTTCTGCGCGTGGCCCCAGCGCATGACCGGCAGGTTGTACGACGGCCAGTCCTCGATGATCTTCGTGCCGGGATAGTCCTGGTCGGTCAGCCCGAGCAGAATCACGTGACCGGAGTGGCTCGACGGGAAGCCCGACACCTCGAGGTCGTACCGGAGCAGGCTCTGGCTGTCGTGGTCGGTGTCCTGCGGATCCCAGTTCATGCCCTGCGCCTGCTGCATCGCCGGCCACTCGAGCTCGGCCCGCGGGCTGATCGACGAGCCGCTGAAGAACTGCTTCTGGTGGTAGTAACACGGTCCCCAGGTGAGCACGCTGCCCATCCACAGTCCCTCGCCGCGGACGTGCCGGATCATCGTCTCCGGGTTCACTCCCTCGGACGGCACGCTGTAGTGCGAGCAGCCGCCGGCGTGGATGTGCGGATCGCCGGAGTAGTACCCGTGACGTGCCGGATCGGCCCAGCGATCGAGCTCGATCGTCACCGCGTCGTCGTCGGCCGTGAGATCGACCTCGACGCGGACCTCGCGGTACTCCGGTCCGCGGCGGGCTGAGATCTCGTACTGACCGATTGGGAGCGTGATGACCTCGCCGGTCGCGCGGTAGACGTGTTCGTGGAAGAACATGTCAGGCGCGAGCCGCATCCCCTTCGACGGGTAGGAGCGCCGTTGGGAGTCGCGAACGGTGAGCGCCGCCACGCAACTGCTCCCATCGGGCTCGCGGATGTCGAAGCGGATGTCGCGCGCAGACAGGCAGTCGAACTCGTACGACGCCTGGTACGGGCGATTCTCGGACCCCATCCGTCGCCAGGCCTTCGCCATCGGCGGTCTGGTGTAGCTGTGCTCGGCCTCCTCGACGGCCAGGACGAACCCCAGCTCGCCGCTCTGGCTGCCGCCGTCGCGGCTGTAGAGGCTGATCACCTTGTACTCGACGTCCAGGCCGGAGACGTCTGTCGGCCCGGCCAGCTTGACCTCCAGCCAACTGCTCTTGATCCTCGGAACGATCGTCAGCGTGTCCGCCATCGCGATTCGCGCGGCGTGGCTGTGGTAGTCGACAGTGTTGAGCACATGGTTCGACTGCGCGGCGAGATCGCCGACCAGCCGGTGCGGGTTGTCGATCCGGACCAGGAAGCTGCGCCAGCCGTGTTGGACGAGGCGCGGCTGCGCGGCGCCCGGCGTACTGATCGGCAGTCCTTGCTCATCGATGGAGACGTCGACGAGGACATATGGACGAAGCAGGTCCTCGACCGCGGCGGAGGACTGGGAACCGTCGGCCAGCTTGGCCAACTGGCTGGCCAGGTCGTCGGGTAGTGGTTCACCGATATCGCGGAGTTTCTCAACAGCTCGGGTCGCAGAAGCATGCAGCGGCTGGAACACGGGGCCTCCTCAGGGTGCACCGGCCTCCGAGCTTAACGGCCCGACCACGAGTGACCGGAATCATTTTCCACAGGAAACCCGTGCGACGGGAGTGATGTGAGCAACCCGCAATTGACGTGCTCGGACGGCGTCCGTACTCTCGCAACGTAGTGACGGCGCAAGGAAGCCGATGAGATTTCGGCACGGTCGCGCCACTGTGAGCCGGTCGCCTCGAGCGAGCGGTGAGTCAGATACTTCGCCGTCACGACGCTCCATTGGATGAGGGACGCACGATCCCCTAGAAGGAGGCTCTACTCGTGAGCAATCTGTCTGCTCCCACCTCGGTATCCACGCCGGTCGTCGTACCGGTCTCGCGGGCTGTGATGTGGCTGGTCGGCACCGCGATCGTCGCGTTCGCGCTCTACTACTTCATCGGTGTCGATCAGGGTGCGTACTCGATCTTCGGCAAGGACATGCACATCCACGAGTTCGTGCACGACGCGCGGCACTTCCTCGGCTTCCCGTGCCACTGACCGATAACTGACCGATAACTGACATGGAACGGAAACTCATCCTGCGCGGCGCACTCGCCGGCGCAGCGGCCGGGCTGATCGCGTTCGTCTTCGCGCGGATCTTCGCCGAGCCCCAGATCCAGGCCGCCATCGACTACGAGAGCGGCCGCGACGCCGCGCAGCACGAGCTGGACCACGCGGCCGGGCTGCCGGTCGAGCACGCGGGTCACGAGATCTTCAGCCGGACGTTGCAGGCGAACCTCGGAGCCGGTGCCGGCATCGTGCTGTTCGGTGTCGCGATGGGCGCGCTGTTCGCGGTCGCCTACGCGATCTGCCTCGGCCGGGTCGGCAAGCTGCGCCCGCGCAACCTGGCGATGCTGGTCGCGCTCGCCGGGTTCCTCGGCGTCTACTTCGTGCCGTTCCTCAAGTACCCGGCGAACCCGCCGTCGATCGGGCACGAGGACACGATCCACGACCGCGGCAACCTGTACCTCGCGATGGTGGCCTGTTCGATCGTGCTGCTGATCGGCGCGGTCCTGCTCGGCAAGCGTCTCCAACCACGCTTCGGCAACTGGAACGCGACCCTGCTCGCGATCGCGGCGTACGTCGCGATCATCGGCGTACTGATGGCCGTCCTGCCGTCGGTGGGGCAGTTGGCGGCGAACGTCGAGGAGTTCGGGCGGCACGCCACCGAGACGCCGTTGCCGCTGACCGATGAGAAGGGCACCATCGTCTACCCGGGCTTCGATGCGGACCGGTTGTACGCGTTCCGCCTGTACTCGGTCGGCGCCCAGGTGCTGTTGTGGGGCGCTCTCGGCTTGATCTTCGGTCCGCTCGCGGAACGCTTGCTCCAGCCGCGCAAGGCAAACACCGAGCACCCGGAGCCGGTCCACAACGCATGATCCTCGACCAGGTCGTTGCCCTCGGCCCGTTCTTCGCGCACGAGCAACACCCCTTGGGTACGGCGCCGGCCGCACCGTGGCGGAGCATGTCGGAGCTGCTCGACGACCCCGCCGTACTCGAGGACCGGGTGATGACCACCCGCGCCTATCTCGCCGCCGCGGGCGGTCAGGACCCCGAGGCCGTCGAGGTCCGGGTGGCCGCGTCGATCACCCACCTGGGCCTGATCGCGCGGCTCGTCTCACCCGCCTTGGCGACTTCAGTCCTGGACGCCGGTGTCCCACCACTCGACCTGGGATCCGTCTACTGGCAACCAGTCCTGGGCGGAGCCTTCCCCCTGTCGCTGGCTCCGCCAAGCAAGTCACGCGACCTCACCACCGAGTTCTTCGAAGGTCCCGTCCCCGCCCTGAACCAGGCGACGCAGCCGTTCTCCGTCTCGGACCATATCCTCCGGGGCAACGTGGCCTCCGCGATCAACGGCGCATCCGTGGCCCTCAGCAACGCTGCACCTCATCTAGCTGGCCGGGCCGCCGAGACGGCCGCCCACCTCCTCGCACACCCGACCCTCCGCGAGGCTCACACCACGACGGATGGCACCTTCCGCCGCCGCAGCTGCTGCCTCATCTACCGAGCCGCCCCCGACCACGCGGGCGCCCTCTGCGGCGACTGCGCCCTAGCCGGCGACCGCTGAAGACGGCCACAGCGCCCTCAGCGCGTCCGGGACGTCGGCGACAGCGTCAGGTCCGAGGAGCGCGAGCTGCTGGATATAGCCGACCAGAATGGCGATCGTCACCGAGGCCAGTGACTCAGCCGACGGGCCAGGCGGCAACGTGTTCGTCCGCTGGTAGTGAGCGACGACTTCGGCCAGCTCCGACCGTAGCCCGGTAAGCAGCTCCTCGAACGCCGCCCCGATCCGGGGATCACGCAGCGCCTCGGTCCAGGCCTGTACGCCGATACCGGCGAGCCCGTTCTCCCGGTGTTTGGCCTGAATGGTCTCGACCGCCGCGGCGAGTGCAGCCCCGAAGGATCCGTCGGCGCGCTCCTCCGTGACCGCGCGGATCATCGCCCCGATCTGCCGGATGTTGTCCTCCACGATCGCGACGACCACCTCGTCCTTGCCGGCGAAGTAGCGGTAGACCGCGCCCGACGACAGGCCGGCCTCCGCGAACAGGTCGTGCATCGACGTCGCGTGGAACCCGTTGCGCGCGAAGGCTCGGCGGGCGGCGTCGAGGATGTACTCCCGCCTGGCGTCGCGATACCTCTCCGATGTCCTCGGCATGAGCAGAGTATAGTCGAAAGAGAACGATCGTTGTCGTTTAGTGAGAGCATCTAACTCCAGTCCGAAAGGCGTAGAAGTGCCCAAGAATCCGCTCGTTCACCATCCGCCGTGGCGCCAGCTGCTGATCCTGTCGGTGATCGCACCGCTGATCGTCGGTCTCGCGGTCCTGGCGTTCACCTGGCCGGCGTCCCGGACCGAGGCCCGCAGCCTCCCGGTGGGCGTGGTGGGCACGGGAGTGGCCGCACAGAAGGCAGCCGAAGGCCTGACCAGCGCCCGGCCGGGCGCGTTCGATCTGCACCTGTATGCCACCGACGGCGAAGCCCGGTCGGCCATCGAGCACCGTGAGGTGTACGGCGCGTTCGAGGTGAGCAGCCGCCACATCGTCTTCCTGACCGCCAGCGCGGCCAGCCCGGCCGTCGCGCAGCTGCTGACGTCGGCCGCGGGGGCGATGGCCGGACAGCTGTCGTCGACCACTGAACCGGCGGCGGTCTCGGTAGTACAGGACGTGGTGCCGACGTCGAGCGACGATCCGCGCGGCTCGACCTTCGCCGCCGCCATGACGCCGCTTGTGCTCGGCGGAGTGATTCTCGCCGTGATGGTCGCCGTACTGGTCGGCTTCCAGCCTGCCGTGCGAGAGATCGTCGCTCTGGCGGTGGTGTCGTGCATGGCCGGCGCGTGCGTGCATCTGGTGGCGCAGGACTACATCGGGGCGTTACCCGGGAACCGGATCGGGACCTGGGCTTCACTGTCGCTGATGCTGTTCGCGACCAGTAGCTTCGTCGCCGGTATGGCCGCGCTGCTCGGCCCGGGCGGTGTCGCGTTCGGCGCCATCCTGATGGTCTTCGTCGGGAATCCGTTCGCGGGAGTGAGCTCGGCGCCCGAGCTGATGCCGTCGGTGGTAGGTCAGTTGGGGCAGCTGATGCCGCCGGGCGCCGGTGCGAACCTGCTCCGCAGCGCTGCCTACTTCAACGGACACGGTGCCGCGCAGCACGCCGTCGTACTCGGTGTGTGGAGTGTCGTCGGGATCGCCGCGATCCTCGAAGGTCATCGTCGCGTCGCGCATCGTCACAACGCCCGGCACAGCAACGACCTGCTCGCGGACAGCCCGCTGTACGAGGCGTTGAGCGATGTCACAGCTGACAGCGGTGTCCGGACCTAGAGGGAAGTGGGCGATCTTCGACGGAACAGGAGAGATTCATGAGCAGTGACATCAGCGAGCCGACCATCGTGCTGGTCCACGGTGCCTGGGCGGACGCGTCGAACTGGTCGAGTGTCATCGATCAGCTGCAGGACGACGGGTACACGGTGCGGGCGATCCCGAACCCGTTGCGTTCGCTGCCCGGCGATGCCGCCTCCGTGCGGGCGTTCCTCGAGACGTTGTCCGGCCCGGTCGTCCTGGTCGGTCACTCGTACGGCGGTGCGGTGATCACCAATGCGGCCACCGGACTCCCGAACGTCAAGGCACTCGTCTACGTCAACGCGTTCGCGCTCGACGAGGGCGAGACGGCTCTTGAGGCAGCCGGGCCCGGCTCCGCCCTGTCGAACCCGGATCCCACGCAGGTGTTCGACTTCGTTCCGGCCGGTCCGCCGACGCCGGCCACAGATCTCTATCTGAAGAAGCCGACCGTCTTCACGTGGTTCGCGACCGGCCTGGACGACGACGACAAGGCGAAGGTCTACGCGACCCAGCGACCGGGTGCCTTCGGCGGCCTGGCCGACAAGTCCGGTACGCCGGCCTGGAGGACGATCCCGTCCTGGTACCTGATCGGCACCGGCGACCAGATCATCCCGCCGGACGTCCAGCGGGCGATGGCCAAGCGGGCCGGCTCCGACGTCACGGAGTTCGACGCTGGACACCTCGGCCTGATCAGCGATCCCAAGACGACCACGCGGGTCATCGAACAGGCCGCCCGTAGCTAGGTGGATTTGTGACCGACTTGACTGTCCAGTCGACCCGGAGCCCGATCCGCAGGCGCTCTTCGCGGAACGGGCTCCGGCAGTTCGTCGAGGCGTTCGCCGAAGAGCATCCGCCGTTGCTGCCGGAGTCGGCGGACCTGACGATCAAGGATCCCGACGGTGTACGACGCCGGTACGGCGCCGTGTTCAACTACCTGACCCGCGTCGAGTTCGAGGTCGAGCGCAACGTGCTCGAGCTGCGGGCATTGATGCCTGACGCAACGGAAACGGACAGGCTCTTCTACGAGGACGTGTGGTCGCCGCAGGAGCTGCAGCACGGCGTACTGCTCGATGCGGTCCAGCACCGGATCGGGATGACGGCGGCGCCGAGCGAGCTGTCGCGGGTGAGCGTACCGATCAAGCTGGCCGGACTGCTCTCACATCTGCCCGGCGTGCTCGGTGTCATCCGCTTGCTCTACTACTTGACGGGCGCTGCCACCGAGCGGTCCGCGGTGATCGCGTACTCGCGGCTGGTGGACGGACTGCGCACGATGGGCGAGCACGCGATCGCATCGACGGTCGTCGCACCGATCAGGCGGCAGGAGCCGGGCCACTTCGCGTTCTACCGCATGTCGGCCGAGTCGCTGGTTCGCGACGAAGGACTCAGTGACTGGCAGCTCCACCTCGCGCGGGTCCTGCGGCGGCGGTCGTTCGAGCTCGTCGGCGTCAACAACCGCCGCCAGCGCGCGGACTTCGGTGACGTCGCGCGTGCGCTCGACTTCGACCGCGATCTCGTGGACGTCGTGCGGCAGATGAGCCTGGTCGAGCGCGAGCTGCTCTGGGCGCAGCAGCAAGGCATGAACATCCCCGGCTACATCCTCGCCGCGTTGCAGGAAGCAATCGAGCTGAGCAAGGCGCGCGAAGACCGCTAGGCCGAGCTCGCCGCACCCGTCGCCAGTACGGCGCGGATCTCGCGACGCGACGCGATGCCGAGCTTCGTGAACACCTTCCGCAGATGCCAGTCGATCGTGTGCGGGCTGAGGAAGAGCTCGGCGCCGATCTCCGGATTCGTCATCCCGGTAGCGGCCAGGTGCGCGATCTGTGCTTCCTGTGGCGTCAGCGCAGATTCGACCCTTCGGGTTTGGACGTGCGCGCCGACGGCATCGAGCCCGAGTCCGGCCCGGTGCGCGAACGCCTCGGCTCCCATCCGGTCGAACATCTCGTGCGCGGCGCTCAGTTGCACCCGCGCGTCGGCACGACGGTCGCGGCCGGCGAGCCATTCGCCGTACAGGAGCCGGGCGCGAGCGCGCATCACGCGGACCTCGGTCTTGTCGAGGCGATCGATCGCCTCCTGGTACGACGGCTCGGCGGCGACCCCGTCCGTGACGACGGCACGCATACACGCCAACGTGCCCAGCGCCCACGCCGTACCGCTGGGCTGGGTCAACTCGATGAGTCGCTGGATCGCGTCGGTCGCGCTTGCTCGGCGACCGGTGCGTACGGCGGCCTCGATGAGCTCGATCAGCGACCAGGTCGACAACCCGAGCTCCTGCGGATGCGCACAGCCTTGCTCGGCCGCGGCGTACGCCTCGTCGAAGCGACCCAGGCCGTTGTAGAGGACGGCGGCCGCCCATTGCGTTGCCGTCAGCACCTTGCCTTCACCGCGCAGCGCTCTGGCCTGCGCCACCGCCTCGATCGCGTGGCGCGTCGCCTCCTCGCGCCCTCGCCACGGCTCGATCACCAGCGCGCCGTACTGGGCGAGGAACCGGCTGCCCGTCGCCGCGCCGATCGTCATCGCTTCGGCGGCCAACGAGTCCGCGCCGACGATGTCTCCGGCGAACACGCGATTCGACAAGCGTAAGAGCAGCGCGGACGGAAGGACCGAGAGCGCCCCGGCCTCGCGGGCGAGGTCGACCAGGCGGGCCGACAGCGCGGTCCAGCTGTCGAACTCCCACGCGTCGTGCGCCATCCGGGATGCCAGTGGCAACCAGCCCAGACCTTCCCGCGGAGTGATGCTCTCGTTCTCGAACGCGACGAGCGCCTGCTTCAACAGCGGTACGCCGGCGGAGAACCCGCGGGCGACGACCGCGGCCACTCCGTTCAACAGCAGGTCGGTGCGCCCCGGATCCGGCGTGGGCGGTGTGACCAGGACGGCCTCGGCGATATCTTCGACCCCACCGGTCTCTACGCGACCGGCGGTCAGAGCCGCGTACATCGCGTCGCGATAGGTCTCGTGGGCAGCGTTCGCGTCGACCGGCTCAAGACGCTTTGCCGCGTCGAGCAGCAACGGCAAGGCCGCGCTAGGGCTCCGGGAGGCGAATGAGATCCGGCCGCGCAGCAGCTCGGAGTGCGCCAGCTCGAGTTCACCGAGACGGCTGAGCTCGGCCGTGTCGAGCAACTCGAGTGCGGTGTCGAATGCGCCTGCCTGGTACTTCGCTTGCGCTGCCGCGAAGGCTCGGGCGCCGCGACGATCCGGATCCGGAGTGAGCTCGGCGGCCCGTTCCAGGAAGGCTGCCGTCGCGGCGATCCCGCCGCGTGCCTGGGCCCGATCGGCCGACCGTTCCAACTCGGCGGCGACGTCCTCGTCCGGACCGACGGCCGCGTGCGCGAGATGCCACGCACGACGGTCGGGATCGGTCCGAGCGTCTGTCGCTTCAGCCAGTGCCTGGTGTGCCTTCCGGCGGTTGGTCCGCGGAGCGCGGTAATAGACAGCCGAGCGCACGAGCGGATGGCGGAACCGGACTCGTGCACCGATCGTGATCAGGCCCGCAGCCTCCGCGGGCGATGCGGCAGCGAGAAGGCCGATCCCCGAGCCTTCGGCCGCACGCCACAGCAACAGCACATCGCCGATCGGCTCGGCGGCGGCGATGAGCAGCAGGCGCTGAGTCATTTCGGGGAGCGACTCGAGGCGGCGCAGGAAGCCCTCCTCGAGCTGGCTGGCGAGCGACCGGCGGTCCTGGGTGCCGAAACCGGCGGGCATCTCGCCGGTGGTGAGTCCGTGCGGCAGCTCCAGGATGGCGAGCGGGTTGCCGTGCGTCTCCGCGACGATCTGGTCGCGGACGCGCTCGTCGACGCGTCCCGGCGTGACCGAATCCAGCAGCGCTCTCGAGTCGCGGTCGTTCAGTCCGACGATCGGGAGCTCCTGCAGCCCGGCCAGGTCGTTGTCTGCGCCCGTACCGCGGGTCCCGAAGAACAGGCCGACCTGCTCCGCGAGCAGACGCCGTGCGACGAAGGCGATGGTCTGTGCCGAGGCTCGATCCAGCCACTGGGCGTCATCGATGAGGCAGAGGAGCGGCTTCTCCTCGGCGACCGCGGCGAGCAGGCTGAGCACGGCGAGGCCGACGAGGAAGCGGTCCGGCGGCGTACCGGAGCTCAGGCCGAAGGCGGTCCGGAGGGCATCACGCTGCGGTTCCGGGAGCTCGTCGGCACGATCGAGGAACGGGGAGCAGAGCTGATGCAACCCGCCGAACGCCAGCTCCATCTCGGACTCGACACCGGCGGCCCGTACGATCCGGCAGCCGACCGCATGCGCCGCGACATAGTCCAGCAGTGCGGTCTTGCCGATGCCGGCCTCGCCGCGGAGGACCAGTACGGCGCTTCGGCCGGAGCGCAATGCGGCGATCTGCTGGTCCAGCGCTGTGCATTCGCTCCGTCGGCCGTACAGGATCTGACTCGGATCCACCGGCATTCACCCGGCCGATACGGGGGTCATGGCATCGATCACGGTGACGTCCAGCTGCCGGCGCGACGTGACGGAGAGCTTGGAGAACACCTTGCGCAGGTGCCAGTCCACGGTGTGTGGGCTGAGGAACAACTGCAGGCCGATCTCCTGATTCGTCAGCCCGGTCGCGGCGAGGTGCGCGATCTGGGCCTCTTTCGCGGTCAGTACGCCGTGGCTGCCGACGGCGTGCTCTCCGGTCGTCTCGCCGATGCCCGCTAGCTCCGATCGAGCGCGCTCTGCGAAGGCCATCGCGCCGCTGTCGGCCAGGCTGTCGTGAGCCAGCCGGAGTTCGAGCTGAGCATCCGTACGCCGGTGCTCGCGGCGCAACCACTCGCCGTACAACAGGTGCGTCCGAGCCAGCTGTACGGCGATCCTCGTGCTCGCGAGCCGCTCGATCGACTCCTGGTAGAGGGCCTCGGCTGCCGGGCCGTCGGCGAGCAGCGCGGCTGAACGGGCCAGGATCCCCAAGGCCCAGTCGGTGCCTGCCGCCTGCGTGCGTTCCTGCAGTTGTTGCAAGGCGCCGACTGCCTCGGCGCGGGCGTTGCTGCGAGCGGCGGCCTCGACGTACTCGGCGAGGGACCACCCGAAGAAGCCCAGGTCCTCCTGCGCGCTGGCAGTCCGGGCTGCGTCGAGTGCTGCCTCGTAGTGTCCAAGGCCGTTGCACAGGACTGCGGTCGCAAGCCTGGCCAGGCTGAGTGCGCGGCCTTCGCCTCGTTCGATCGCCTCCCGGATACCGATGGTGATCGACTCGAGGGCTGCTGTCTTCTCGCCGCGCCAGGCAGCGAGCATCAGCCGCCCCTCGCGGATCGGCGCGTTGCCGGTCGCCGCCGCGATGGCCTCGGACTCGGCAACCAGGATCGAGGCCGCGCCGAACTCTCCGGCATGAAGATGCACACCGGCTCGGTAGGACAGGGCGCCTGGCAGGACCCCAAGTACGCCGAGCCCGCGCGCCAGCTCGAGCCCGCGGCCGGCCAGCTCGTGCCACGCGTCGTCGTCCCACAGTTCGACCGCGACCGGGCAACCGCGCCACAGCCAGTGCACAACCTTCTCGTCGCCGAGGTCGGCGGCCGCACGGAAGGAATGCAGAGCGGTCTTCAGCGCGGGTACGGCGGCGGCGTACCCGTCGGTGAACCGCATCGCGACCCCGTCGAGCAGGAGCTCCATGGGCCCGGACGGCGACGAGGCCGAGCCGGCCGCGCGGGCGGCCTCGGCCGCGTTCTCGACGCCGTGGTCGACGCCGAGCCGGCCGGCGAAGACGGCTGCGCCGAGCGCCTCCAGATAGGTGTCGCGCGCGGACGGGTCGTGGAGATCCTCGAGCCGGATGGCCGCCTTGAGAAGCATCGGCCCGGCTTCTCGCCCGCGGCCGCGAGCGACGTCGATCCGGGCCCGCAGCCGGGCCAGCCGCGCGCGATGCAGGTCGTCCACCGGACCGAGCTCGGCGGCAGCGAGCAGGTCGTAGGCAGCGTCCGGTTCGCCTGCGTCGAACTTCGTGCCGGCAGCGGTCAGCGCTCGCTCAGCACGTCGCCGCGGATCCGGAGTCAACTCCGCTGCACGTTGGAGCAGGACGGCCGCAGCCGCGACACCGCCGCGGGCCTGCGCTCTCCCTGCGGCGTTATCGAGTTCAGCGGCCACGGCCTCGTCGAGTCCTACCGTCGCGCACGCGCGATGCCAGGCGCGGCGATCAGGGTCGAGTACTGCGTCGGTCGCCGCGGCCAAGGCACGATGCACTGTGCGCTGGTCCTCGGGGGAGGCGGCGCGGTAGACCGCTGACCGGATGAGTGGATGCCGGAAGCGGATCCGGGCCCCGATGTCGATGAGGTCGCTCGACTCGGCGACGTCGGCAGCACCGGAGTCGATCCCGAGCAGCTCGGCCGCGCGCCAGAGAAGAGAGGCGTCGCCGACCGGCTCGGCCGCGGCGGTCAGCAGGAGAAGACGGGTCTGCTCGGGCAGCGGCTGGATCCGTCGCAGGTAGCCCGCTTCGATCTTGGCTGCCAGCTCATCGGGCAGCCCCAGGCCGGAGGCCAGTTGTCCGGTCGGGAGATCCCGCGGCAGTTCGATCAGCGCGAGCGGATTGCCGCGTGTCTCGGCAACGAAGCGATCGCGGACGCGTTCGTCCACGGCAGCGGTGATCGTCGTGTCGAGCAGGGCGCGCGCATCGCCGTACCCGAGGCCGGTGACCACGAGTTCCGGCAAACCGGTCAGCTCCTGGGGTTCGCTGGGTTCGCGGATCGCGAAGACGAGGGCGACTCGCTCTGCCAGGAGCCGGCGGGCCACGAAGGCGAGGGTCTGGGCAGAGACCCGGTCGAGCCATTGGGCATCGTCGATCAGGCAGATCAGCGGCCTGTCCTCGGCGGTCTCGGCGAGCAGGTTGAGCATCGCGAGACCGACCTGGAAGCGGTCGGGCGGCGTACCCGCGGTCAGGCCGAACGCCGTACTCAGGGCTTGGTACCGAGGATCGGGCAACCGCGGGTGGAACTGGGTGCAGAGCTGGTGCAGGCCGCCGAACGCCAACTCCATCTCGGATTCGATTCCGGCGGCGCGTGCGATCCGGCAGGAGGACGAGTGGGCTTCGAGGTAGTCGAGCAGCGCGGTCTTCCCGATCCCGGCTTCGCCACGCAGTACGAGCGCAGTGCTCCGCCCCGCCCGCAGATCGGCCACCAGCCGATCGAGGGTTTCGCACTCACCCTGCCGACCTTCCAGCTGAAGGCCCCGATCTGTGATCGTCATAGCCCACCGCCCAGTCAATGAGCCTATCCGCGCCCGGTCGGGAGGTGCAACGAACCGTCTAGGTACCGGACAGTCACGCGCGTTCGTCGCACCTGTGCCGGGCGCGGTCAGGCGGCCAGGTCGGCGGTCAGGAGTTCCTCGAATCCGGTCAGGTCGCCGGCCCGTGCTGCGTCGATGAACGCGTGCACGAAGTGCTGATGTGACGCTGTGCTGACGATCGTCGGCTTGTCGGTCGCGATCCGTCGTCGCGCGCGGCAGACCAGCTGCCGGCTGTTCGCCGTACCGACTTGGAGGAACTCGGCGAGCTGCCCGTACGAGTAGTCGAAGGCCTCGCGCAGTACGAAGGCCGCACGTTCCCTGGGGGACAGGCTCTGCAGGACCATCAGTACTGCGTGTTCGACGGCGTCACTCTGCTCGACCGCGGCCGCCGGGTCCTCGCCGTCGTCGATCCGCTCGGCCGCCGCGGAGGTCATCGGGGTCTCGTGGCGTCGTCGCGCGGACTGGCTGACGTTGATCGAGAGCCGTGTGGTCATCGTCGCCAGGAGTGCCTGCGGATTCTCGACCACCGTGCGGTCCGTCCGCTGCCAGCGCAGCCACGTCTCCTGTACGACGTCCTCGGCGTCGGACGCGCTGGAGAGGAAGCGGTATGCGATCGCGAGCAATCGCGGCCGGACTTCCAGGAAGGTTGCGACCGCGTCGTCCAGGTCGCCGCCGACTTGCCCGGTGCATGCGGTCTGGACCGCTGAGTTCTCTCCTTCGTACCGCACCTGCCGTGACACTGTGGCGTTCACGTTTCCGGCTCCTCTCGGGCTCGTCGTGCCCTCGAGTTCACGATCCGGCCACCCGCCCTGCGGTCGCGCCGTTGAAGGACGTGGGCAGCTGCGTAGTTGCCACCCCTACGCATGCGTGGGGGCCCACTACGTGGTTGCCCTCTGCAACGTGTCGTCCTGCTTGGAGGACCGGACGGCGACGCGGTTCGTGACACGACGTCACAGCCGAGGTGCTTGTGCTGTCTTTGTTGGTGAAGCAGATAGGGGAGCGCGATGAGTTCCACGCCGCAACACCGTGCCGAGCTGTTCGTGATGATGCAGCTGCGGCGACTCAGCTTCGGCCACAACCTGTTGCGCCGTAGGGTCGACCGGATCGAGGCGGCGTTCCTGCTGGTCGCGATCGCGGTCGCCCTGTTGGTGATCCCCGCGGCAGCAGCCCTCGGTACGACGCTGCACGATCGCGCGGAGCAGTCCGCGACCGAGGAGCGCGCGAGCGTTCACCAGGTCCGCGCTCGAACCTTGGAGGGCACGGCCAACGCGGTTCCCTCGACGCTGGGTCTGAGCACCACTTCGGTTCGCGTCAGCTGGCAGGACCCGTCAGGTTCCCCTCACGAGGGGAAGGCCGACGTTCTGCTAGGTACTCCGGTGAACACCGCCGTGAGGATCTGGATCGACCAGGCCGGCACGATGACGGGCGCCCCAGGCACCTCTGCCGACAGCGACGCCCTCGGCACCGCGATCGCCCTGACCCTGCCGTTACTCGCCTGGCCCGCGATCTTCGCCGGCTTCCGCCTCGGGCGCCGTCCCCTCGACCGCTACCGCGCCGACGAATGGGCCCGCGAATGGCGCAAGGTCTCCCCTCGCTGGACCGGCCGCCAATCCTGACGTCAGGCGAGTAGGCCCAGCACCTCGTCGCGGAGCTGGGCCATCGTCGGCCGGTCGGGGGCTTCCACGTTGAGGCGGAGAGCGGCGCGGTCGTCTGCCCGAGGGCCTGGAGCACATGTAGAGCGGCGAGCATGCCGCTGTCGGCGTTCCAGAAGTCGCCGAAGTAGTAGTGGCCGGAGTGTTCCCCGCCGAAGACGGCGTGGTTGTCGGCCATCACCTGCTTGATGAACGAGTGCCCGACGCGAGACTCGCGTCGTTGCCGCCGGCACCACAGCCCGCCACCGCCGACAGCGCTGATAGGGCGAGGGCAACGCCCGCGGCGACTACTGTTCGCTTCATCGTTCCTCCAGCGCAGGTCCGGTCGTACTTGAAGGTCCGGGTAGCGCGGCCGGGGGTGACAGGTCGACGTCACAAACCGGCGGTTCGCGTTGTCCTACTCAGGAATGACGTCGACCCGGAGGTCGAGATGAAGACCACCCAGCGCTGGCAGCACCGAGGCGCGTGTATTGCCGAAGATCCCGAACTGTTCTTCCCGCTAGGTACGACCGGACCCGCCCTGCGGCAGATCGAAACCGCGAAGCAGGTCTGCCGTCGCTGCGAAGTAGCCGACATCTGCCTCGACTGGGCGCTGCGTTCCGGCCAGGACGCCGGAGTCTGGGGCGGCCTCGACGAACTCGAACGCCGCACGCTGAGACGAAGCCAGCTGCGTGCCCAGAACAGCCGGGATTAGGCGGTTCGTGGGACCAACCGTTTCGCAGAGCCTGCTGGGTGGCACCGGAGGGCCACGATCAGTGGAACGGAAGGAGAGTTCGATGAGTGCTGGCGACAAGATCAAGAACGCTGCCGAGGCTGCCAAGGGCAAGGCCAAGGAGAAGGCCGGCGACGCGACCGACGATCGCGACCTGCAGGCCGAGGGCCAGGCGGAGAAGACGAAGGCCGACCTGAAGCAGGCCGGCGAGAAGGCGAAGGACGCCTTCAAGGACTGACAGCAGCTTAAGTTTCACGAACGAAATGGGCCGATAACGGCATCCTTACCGTGTTCGGGAATTCCTGTCAGGGATCGCGGAAAGTCCTACTGTCAAAGGCGTTCCAGTGATTCCCTGCGTGAGAGGAATTTCCATGCCCATTCATTCTGCCCGGTTGCTGGCGCCTGCCGTCGCGGCCGTTGCCGTGGCGTCCCTGCTGGCGACCGCGCCCGCAAACGCCGCGGTGAACGGACGATCCGGCGGCGACCGCGTCGACGTCGTCGGTCACGTGTACGAGACGACGAACGCGGCGGCCGGCAACGCCGTGCAGGTCTTCGATCGACTGCGTGACGGCAGTTTGCGCGCCGGCGCCACCGTTCCGACCGGCGGTCACGGATCCGGTGCGTCGCTTGCTTCGCAGTACGGACTGGTGCGTGACGGCAACCTGTTGTTCGCGGTGAACGGCGGCGACGACACGGTGTCGACACTCGCCATCACCGACCGAGGTCTTGTACGTCGGGATGTTGCTCCCAGTGGCGGCGACCTGCCGGTCAGCGTCACCGTCCGCCACGGGATCGTGTACGTCCTGAACCAGAACAGCGAAACCATCAGCGGTCTGCGGGTCAGCCACGACGGACACCTGCAGCCGTTGCCGCACTCGACGAAGGCCCTCAGCAAGTCCGGCGCGACTCCGACAGCAGCCGCCCAGGTCTCGTTCACGCCTGACGGCCGGAGTCTGGTCGTCACCCACAAGGGCGATCAGACGATCGATACGTTCGCCGTACGCAACGGGTACGCCGGTACGGCGACACCGCATCACTCCGCCGGCGTCACTCCGTACGGATTCGACTTCGATCGTCGTGGTGATGCGATCGTGTCCGAGGCCGGCCCGTCAGCGGTCTCGTCCTACTCCGTGCACGGCAATCGCGTGCGGACGATCAGCGCTTCGGTGAGTGACCAGCAGGCCGCGGCGTGCTGGCTCGTCGTCACACGCGATTACGCCTTCACGGTCAACGCGGCGAGCGCGTCGATCTCGTCGTACCGGATCAGCGCCGATGGACGTCTGAGGCTGATCGCGTCTGTCGCGGCTCCGACGAGTGCCGGGGGATCCGACGCCGCGCTCAGCCCGGACGGCAAGTTCCTGTACGTGCGTCTGTCCAACGGCTCGGTTGCGTCGTACGCGGTTCATCACGACGGCACGCTCACGAAGCAGCAGGACGTCGCCGGTGCGGCCACCGCAGGCACTAGCGGCCTTGCCGCGAACTAAGTGGCCGACCTCCACAAGCATTGTGCATTGATGCGCGGATCTGCATCATAGAGTCCACAATTGCGCATAGGAGGATGGTAGGCGTGGCTGGAACGTGGGAGTTTGTGGTCTGCGATGCGCTCGTGAAAGTGCACCCGGTGAGGGACCCGCGTCCCGTGTCGGCCGAGACGCGGTTGCAGGCGTTCCTCGGCGAGCAGGCGTCGTTCCAGCTGGCTTACCGTCCTCCGCTCGTGCCCACGTTCCGCGACCCGAGCCCGCTCCAGGTCCGGGTCGAAGGTACGGCGGCAGACCTGGTCGCGGTGTCGTGCGTCGACCTCGTGCCGTGCTCGTTCGTCGCTCTGCCGGGGCATGACGACGGCTACGAGTTCGACGAGCCCGGCCTGTATCCGGATCTGCTGCGGCCGATCCCGAACGGCGAGGTCCCGGTCCGATTCGGTGCCTGGGGAGCGTTGTGGTTCGACGTCACCACGACCGATCCGGCCCGGGCCGGCGTACACGAACTGATGATTGTGATCACCTCGTCCGACGGCACCGAGCTGCATCGGGCATCGGTCACCGTCGAGCTCACCGCGATCGAGTTGCCGCCGCTCGACATCGTGTCGAGCCATTGGATGCACCTCGACTCGCTCGCGGATCACTACGGCCTCGAGGTGTTCAGCGAAGAGCATTGGAATGTCGTGGAGCGGTTCATGGCGTCCGCGGCGGAGATGGGCGCGACCTCGCTGCTCGCGCCGGTGTGGACGCCGCCGCTCGACACCGCGGTCGGCTCGTACCGGACCGTCGTACAGCTCATCGACATCACGGAGACCGCCGACGGCTACGAGTTCGGCTTCGAGCGGGTGCGGCGGTGGCTCGAGCTCTGTCGGCGTACCGGGATCACCGGCGTCGAGGTCGCGCATCTCTTCACCCAATGGGGAGCGAACGCGACGCCGGGCATCATCGTGAACCACGAGCGCGCCTTCGGCTGGGACGTTCCCGCGACCGACGGCCGGTACCGGAAGCTGATGGAGGCGCTGCTGCCGGCGCTGCAGGCCGTGCTCGACGAGGAGTGGGACCGCGACCACGTCGTCTTCCACATCTCCGACGAGCCGTCGGGGGAGGACGGGCTGGCGACGTACCTCGCCGCGAAAGCCGTGGTCGCCGATCTGCTGAAGGGCTGGACCGTCGTCGACGCGCTGAGCGAGCACTCGTTCTACACCTCCGGTGCCGTCGCAGTGCCCGTCGTCGCGACCAACCACGTCGAGCCGTTCCTCGCCGAGCGGCCGGAGCGCCTCTGGGTCTACTACTGCGTCTCACAGGATCGCGACGTCGCCAACCGGTTCATCGGAATGCCTTCGGCGCGCAACCGTGCCCTCGGGCACCAGTTGTTCGCGTCCGGGGTCGACGGCTTCCTGCACTGGGGATTCAACTTCTGGTACACCTGGCACTCGATCCGACGGGTGAACCCGTTCGAGGACACGTCGGCCGGCGGAGCGTTCCCATCCGGTGATGCCTTCGCGGTGTACCCGGGCACAGGCGGTACGCCGTGGCCGTCGATCCGCCACCGTGTCTTCGCCCAGGCGATGTGGGACCACCGCGCGCTGCAGGCGATCCGCGCGGCCCAGGGCGGTACGGCGGCGCTGGACGTCATCGACCCCGACCGCACCCTGCGGTTCGACCGCCCAGTGCTCGACCCGCAGCACTACTACGAGTCCCGCCGGCGCATGACCGCCGCACTGTCGAAAGCCTCAAGTTAACCAACTGTGACGAGTTGGTGCCTTACTGTGACAGTAGGGCATCAATTCAACGGGGGTCACAAGGAGGCAGTCGTGGAATCACCCAGTCCTGCGGCTCGGATCGGTGCGGAATTTCTCGGGACATTCTGGCTGGTGTTCGGCGGCTGCGGTGCCGCCGTGCTGGCCGGTGTCGTGCTCACCCCGGACAAGGTTCCCGTCGGTATCGGCTATCTCGGTGTGGCGCTGGCCTTCGGCCTGACCGTGCTGACCATGGCGTACGCCGTCGGCCATGTCTCCGGCGGTCATTTCAACCCGGCCGTCACGATCGGTCTCGCGGTCGCCCAGCGGATCGAGTGGAAATGGGTTCCGGCGTACATCGTCACCCAGATCGTCGCCGCCAGCGCGGCCGGCGCCATTCTGCTGGCAGTTGCCAGCGGCAAGGATGGTTTCAGTGCCAGCGAGAGCGGATTCGCGAGCAATGGTTACGGTGACCGTTCGCCGGGCGGTTACTCGCTGCTGGCCTGCGCGATTGTCGAGATCGTGCTGACGGCTTTCTTCCTGTACGTGATCCTCGGCGCGACCGATGACCGGGCGCCGAAGGGATTCGCGCCGATCGCCATCGGCCTCGCACTCACACTGATCCACCTGGTCGGCATCCCGGTCACGAACACGTCGGTCAACCCGGCGCGCTCGCTCGGCGTCGCCTGGTTCGCCGGCGGTAGCGCACTCGGCCAGGTCTGGCTGTTCATCGTCGCCCCGATCGTCGGCGCGGCCTTCGCCGGCATCAGCTACGCCGGCATCACCGTGGCCCACGGACTGAAGATCGACGAGGGCGTAGCGAACAACCCATAACGCATCGACCACCTGCTCCGCGTCTCGCTGGAGGCGCGGGGCAGGTTCTGGTTCAGGTCACGTCCGGGCAGAGGCCTGGGCGACCGACGGTTACTTCGACCCGGCGGTTGAGGGCTCGGCCGTCCGCGGTGAGGTTCGAGCGCATCGGCCTGGTCGGGCCGAGGGTCTGGACGGTGATGACGAACTGCCCGCGTGGCCGGGATGCGGCTGGTATGCGTGCGACCTGGCGCTTCATCTCGTCGGCGAGCGCCTTGGTGACGGCCTCTGCGCGCCGCTGCCCGAGAGCGCCGAAGCGGGCCGGCTCGCCGAGCTCGTCCTCGTGCCCGACGATCGTGACGTCGAGGCAGTCGAGATTCCCCATCGGTCCGTCGCGGAGCAGATCCTTGGCGAGCTGGACGATCGTACGCCGGTGCGCGGCGGTCAGGCTCGCGCCGCCGAAGGCGAACCGGGTCAGCAGCCGGGCGCCGGCCGGCGGCGGGACCGGATCGAAGAAGTCGGCCTCGTCCTCGAACTCGCGGGCGGCACCCCAGGACCGGCCGTGCACCACCCGGATCCGCAGCAGCGGCGGCGGCGTCTCGTACTCGAACTCGTACTCGTACTCGAGGTCGTGGTATCTCGCCATCGCCGGACCCCTCTCCGCCGTTCCACCTGGCCCCACCGTAGGGCGGCCGCCGGGACCGGGGGAGCCGCCTACCGGGGCGACACTCGACCGGGGTAGCAAGAACATGCGGCTCGCCCAGGGGTTGGCAAGCGCTTGCCAGATTGGCATAGGGTGAGTGGAGTTCAGGTGCTGCCGAGTATCGAGGAGTACGGGTGACTTCCACGCAAGCTGTCAGGTTCGCCGCCGTTGGGCTCGACCACGCGCACATCTTCGGGCAGATCGCGGGCCTGATCGCGGCCGGCGCGGAGTTCGCCGGGATGGCGACCGACGATCAGGACGCGGCGATCGCGGCCCGGGTCCGCGAGCGCTACCCGGACGTCCCGGTGGCCGAGAGCCCGGACGAGCTCCTCGGCCGGGACGGGATCGACCTGATCGTGACCGCCGCCGTACCGGATCGCCGGGGACAGATCGCCGTCACGGCGTTGCTGGCCGGGAAGGACGTCGTGACCGACAAGCCCGGCTGCGTGAGTCTCGAGCAGCTGGAGGAGATCGAGAAGGCGGTCGACCAGAGCGGGCGGTTCTGGTCGGTGACGTTCTCGGAGCGGTTCGAGGTGCCCAGCGCGATCAAGGCCGGTGAGCTGGTCCGCGAGGGCAAGATCGGGACCGTCGTCCAGACCATCGGCATCGGGCCGCACCGCATCGGCGACCGCGGCCACCTCGGCGGCGGCGCCGGCCGCCCGGACTGGTTCTACGACAAGAGCCGGTACGGCGGAATCCTGACCGATATCGCCTCGCACCAGATCGACCAGTTCCTCTGGTTCACCGGCGCGCGGACGGCCGAGGTCGTCGCGAGCACGGTCGGGAACTTCGCCAACCCCGACGAGCCCGGCCTCCAGGACTTCGGCGAGATCCTGCTTCGCAGCGAGAACGCCCAGGGCTACATCCGGGTCGACTGGTACACGCCAGCCGGCCTGCCGACCTGGGGCGACGGCCGGTTGATGATCCTCGGCACCGACGGCTACATCGAGCTCCGCAAGTACATCGACATCGCCGGCCGCGACGGCGGCGACCACCTCTTCCTGGTCAACCAGGAGGGCACGCAGTACGTCGACTGCTCGAAGGTCCAGACGACGTACTACGCCGACCTGATCCGCGACGTCCAGGAACGCACGACCTCGGCCGCTCCGCAGGAGCACACCTTCGAGACGATGCGCCTCGCGTTGAAGGCCCAGCAGCAGGCAACCCTCCGAGGCGCGGCGAAGTAGCCGTTCAGGTCTGCTTTGCCGGCGTCAGCGCGCCTTGGGCTCGCAGGCTCAGGTAGCAGAGGCCGGCGAGCGGGACCGGGGCCCAGAACTGGAGCAGGCGCCAGGAGAGGACGGCGAGGAGGGCGGCCTGGCCGTCGACGCCGAAGCCGATGAGCGACGAGACCGCGATGCCCTCGACGACGCCGATGCCGCCGGGGGTGAGCGGTACGACGGCGGCCAGGTTCGCGGCGCAGTACGCGATCAGGACGGCGATCGGGTGGACTCGCTCACCGAAGGCGGCCAGGAAGGTCCACAGGACGGCGGCGTCGAGGAGCCAGTTCAGCGTTGCCCAGATCAGGAACGCCTTGCGTACTTCGGGGTCCGCGACGACATCGCGCAGCCGGCGGGCAACGGTTGAGATCCACGGCCTGACCCGCTGGGGGAGTCGTCCCAGAATCGCTCGCAGCAGTCGGGCGGCGAGGTGTTCGAGGCTGGAGCTCCCGCGGTCGCCGAGGAAGGTGCACACGATGACGCCCAGCCCGATCAGAAACCCGACCAGGTACGCCGTGGACGCCTCGCGCAGGAACACCGCCGGGATCGACGTCAGCCACGCGAGCAGCGCCAGGGCCAGCGGCGAACCGATCGCCTCCGCCGTAACGGTCGCCGTCACGTTCGCGGGTTGCGCACCGCCCATGACGAGCAGCCGGAAACGCAGCGCGGTCGCGGTTGCGGCGCCGCCGGGTACGACGTGGCTCACGCCGTACCCGGTGAGGTCGGAGCGGAGGATCCAGGAGAACGGCAGGTGGTCCTTGCCGAGCAGGGCGCGGCTGAAGAGCGAGTAGCACACCAGGCTGCCCGCTTCGAGCGCGACGGCGAGGATGAGCCAGGCAGGGTTGAGCTCCGAGACGCGGTGCAGCGACTCCCGCGCGAGGGCGAGCTTCGGGAGTACGACGTACTCGACGACGGCGAACAGGATGACCAACGAGACGGCGGACCACAACCGGCGGTACCAGGCCGGCCGGGTGCGGGTCGCAGTCCGGGTCGCTTTGTCCTTCGACGGCACGACCCCAGTGTGCCGGTGGCCTCAGCGACGCAGTTCGGCGGCGTGGTCCGGGACCTGGGCCTGCATGTCGCGGGGCGGGCGTTCGTACCCCTTGGACGGCGGCCGGGGCGGCAGGGCGAGCGGCGGCCGCTGGACCTCGTGGTACTGGATCGTCGAGAGCAGGTGGGCGATCATGTTGATCCGCGCCGAGCGCTTGTCCTCGCTCTCCACGACGTGCCAGGGCGCTTCGGGGATGTCGGTGTGGACGAACATCTCGTCCTTGGCGCGGGAGTAGTCCTCCCAGCGGGTGATCGACTCCAGGTCCATCGGCGACAGCTTCCAGCGCCGCATCGGGTCCTCGAGACGGCTGCGGAAACGGTTCTCCTGCTCGCTGTCGCTGACCGAGAACCAGTACTTGCGCAGGAGTACGCCGTCCTCGACCAGGAGCCGTTCGAAGATCGGGCATTGATGCAGGAACCGCGCGTACTCCTGATTCGTGCAGAACCTCATCACCCGCTCGACGCCCGCTCGGTTGTACCAACTGCGGTCGAACAGCGCGATCTCGCCGGCCGCGGGCAGGTGTTCGACGTACCGCTGGAAGTACCACTCGGTCCGCTGCCGCTCGGTCGGAGCGGGGAGAGCGACGATCCGTGCGACGCGGGGATTGAGGTACTCCGCGACGCGCTTGATCGTGCTGCCCTTGCCGGCCGCGTCCCGCCCCTCGAAGACGATCACGACGCGGGCGCCCTCGACCCGGACCCACTCCTGCAGCTTGACCAACTCGGCCTGGAGCCGCAGCAACTCCCGCTCATAGATCTTCTTCGGCAACCGCCCGTCTTTCGTCATTCCTGAACGATCCCACTGCAGTCACAGCACGGTCGAGGTGAGGATCGTCCGGCCGCGCTCGGTGAAGGCGGCGGGTGCTTCGGCCAGCGGGCGGACGGTGGTGACGAGCGGGACCAGGCGGCCCTCCCGGAGGCGGATGGCGAGTTGCGCCAGTTGTCCGCGGTCGGGTTCGACGACGAAGAAGACGGCTCGGCCGCCGCGGGGGTGGATCGTCGGCGGATCGGGGACGGTGATGAGGGTTCCGCCGGCGCGGACCAGGGCGGTGGAGCGGTCGCGGATCTCGCCGCCGATGACGTCGAAGACCACGTCGACCTCGCCGGCGTCTTCGAGGCGCTCACTGCCGAGGTCGAGGAACTCGTGGACGCCCAGCTCGGCGGCCGCGGCGCGATCGGCGGCCCGGCCGGTGCCGATGATGTGGGCTCCTGTCTCACGAGCGAGCTGCGCGACGACAGATCCGACGGCGCCGGCGACTCCGTGGACGAGGATGGATTGGCCCGGCTGCAGGTGTGCGTGGTCGAACAGCCCTTGCGAAGCGGTCAGCCCGGAGATCGGCAGCGCGGCTGCTGCGACGTGGTCGACGTCTTCGGGCAGCGGGGCGAGGTTGCGCGCCTCGACGGCGACGTACTCGGCGAGGGTGCCGTTGCGGGTCCAGTCGGCCAGCCCGAAGACCCGCTGGCCGACCGTGAGCCCGGTCGTGCCGTAGCCGAGCTCGGCGACCACGCCGGACAGTTCGTGGCCGGGGACCGTCGGGGTGCGATCGCGTCCGGCGCGGTCGGTCCACGTCCCCGGCCAGTCCAGCTCGCCGCGGGTGAAACCGGCCGCGTGGACCTGCACGATGACGTCGTTCTCGGCGGCGTGCGGGTACGGCAGCTCGGTCAGCGACAGTCCGCCGACGCCGGCCGCTCGGTCTGTGGCTGTGATGGCACGCATGACGGTCCTCTCGGCTGGGTGATCAGTGGCCCACGTTCATGATGTCGGATTGGACCAACGATGGGGGCCTTTTCCGCCATACCGTCGAATCATGATGAGTACGAAGGACCTCGCGATTCCGGCCACAGCTGCCTCGTCGGCGGCGTTGGAGGTGGCCACCAGCTACCTGTCCACCGCCTTGCTCAGCCACTCACGACGCGTCTACCTCTGGGCGGCCGCGTACGGCGAGCAGCACGGCATCCAGTACGACGCCGAGCTGTTGTTCGCGGCCGCGATGTTCCACGACATCACGCTGGCGCCGGAGTTCGACAGCCACACCGTCTCGTTCGAGGTGGCCAGCGGGCATGTCGCCCGGGTCTTCGCGGCCGGGGCCGGCTGGCCGGTCGAGCGCCGCGAACGCCTCGGCGAGGTGATCGTCCGGCACATGGCGCCCGACGTGGACGTGACCGCCGATCCGGAAGGTCATCTGATCGGTCGGGCGGCCGCACTGGACATCGTCGGCAAAGGTATCGACGACTTCAGTCCCGCGTTCCGCGCCGAAGTACTGCGGGACTTCCCGAGGCTCGGGCTTTCTTCCGAGTTCCTCGCGTGCTTCCAGGCGCAGGCCGAGCGGAAGGTCGACAGCTCGGCCGCGCGTGCGATCCGGACCGGCCTCGCCGACCGCATCGCCGCCAACCCGCTCGACGTCTGACAACCAAGCACTGGAAGATTCATGGACGATCGTCAAGGTCGCGAAGGAGGCGGAACGCCTCGGTTACAACGCCTTGTGGACGTTCGAACGCCTGCTCCTCGGTGAGGTAATCGAAGCAGCCAGCCAGCTCGGCGCAGTCACCCCTTGAGTTCCGGGTTCGGCAGGAGGAAGTAGCCGAGGAGCATTCCGAGGAGGCAGGGGAGGCCGTGGTTGTCGCTGATGGCGGTGTCGACCACTGCCAGGACCGGTACGGCGAAGGCGGCGATGCGCAGCTGTAGCGGCGGGGTGACGCCGTACTTGATGGGAGCCATCAGGATCAGGATGGCCAGGCCGCCGATCAGGCCGGCGACGCACATCGAGTTGCCGGCGCCGACCGGGTTGAGCCACAGGTAGCTCATGAGCTGGCCGAACCAGCCGCAGACGAAGTACAGGATCGCCCAGCGCCACCGGCCGAACACGCGCTCGGCGACAGCCCCGAAGATCGCCAGCAGGATCAGGTTCGAGACCAGGCCGGACGTCCAGCCGTCCTGGAAGAACATGCCCGTGACCAGCCGGTACCACTGGCCGTTGTCGATGTGCGTGGGGTCGCGTACGACGGCGTCGTACAGCGGGCGGTGAGCCAGTTGCGCGATCCCGCACCCGAGTGTCACGAGGAACACAGCCGCGGTCAGCAGGGGTCGGCGTGGTCCGAAAGCGAGCGCTGCGAGCGGATTACGAGGGGCGGTTTCAGTGGTCACACCAGGAACTTAACGTTTCGCGCCCGCCGAACCTGAGTCGTTTGTCACCGTCCATTCGGTCATTTGTCACGACGGCGCTCTTGGTCCACCGGTTACGGTGTTTGGGTCGCGGGTACGGGGGTCAGGGTGTTTGTTGCGAAGCGGTACAGATTGGGTTCCTCTCTCGGCCGAGGCGGCATGGGAGAGGTTTTTCGCGGTACGGATGAGCAGTTGCGGCGCGAGGTCGCCGTCAAGTTGCTGCTGCGGTCCGACCGCGATCCGCGAGCCGCCGAACGGTTCCACCGCGAGGCGCGCGCCGCCGCGCGCCTGAACGACAGCCACGTCGTCGCCGTGTACGACTTCGGTCAGCACGACGACGGGTTCTTCCTCGTGATGGAGCTGGTCGAGGGCGGGTCGGTCGCCGACGAGCTCACCGAGCACGGGCCGCTGTCGAAGGACCGGGCGATCGAGATCGTCGAGCAGAGCGCCGCCGGACTGGCTGCGGCGCATCGGGAAGACGTCGTCCATCGGGATGTGAAGCCGAGCAACCTGCTGATCTCGACCGACGGGACGATCAAGGTCGCCGACTTCGGCATCGCCCACCTTCCGGGTGAGGGTGCGAGCACGCTGACGGGGACCGGCCAGATCATCGGCAGCGCGCAGTACCTCGCGCCCGAGCGAGCGCAGGGCGGGCAGGCTGGCAAGCCGGCCGATGTCTACGCGCTGGGGTGTGTGCTCTACCAACTGGTCACCGGCCGGCCGGTGTTCACCGGGGAACATCCGACCGCGATCCTCTACCAGCACGTCGACGCCGAGCCGGTCCCGCCGAGCCTCGAGCGGCCCGAGCTCGCCGGGGCGTTCGAGCAGGTCCTGCTCCAGATGCTCGCGAAGGACCCGGCCGACCGGCCGACCGCCGCCGAGATCGAGGCCGGCGCCTTGAGCGCCACCACGCCGGTCGCGGCCACTGCCCCTCTCCCCGTTACCGCCGTCCCGGTCACCGAGCCCGTGGTCACCCGCCCGGCGACGTCGCAGGCACAGCGTGATCGACGGATGACGCTGATAGCCGGCGCGATCGCCCTGGTGGCGACAGCCGGCGCCGTACTGGCCGTGGTCCTGCTCAACGACAACGGGACGAAACCCCCGGCGACCGACCTCGGTCCACAACCGGGCGCAACCAGCAGTACGCCGACGTCGCAGCCGACCACGCCGTCAACCACGACTGCCCCGACCCGGTCCGAGCCGACCCAGCCGAGCCAGTCGACCCCGTCCCAAACCCCCTCGCAATCACCGACCCCCACGCCGAGCGCGACTCCGACCAGCACCCCCTCGACCAGCCCGACGCCGTCGAACACGCCGTCGAGCAGCCCGACTCCGAGCACCCGCAGTACGCCGTCGACCTCGCCATCACCCACGCCCTCCAACACGCCTTCCAGCACACCCCCGACAACCACTCCTACGCCAACCGCGCAAGGCAACCCCCTCGCACCGAACTAGCTCCGCGAGAGGATGTGCGGGTGCCCGACTTCAACCTTGCTCAGGTGAATGTGGCAAAGGCCCGACGCCGAGAGCCTTCACCTTGCGCCGCCGCTTTGCCCCTGCCGATTAGAGCCGTACGACGTACTTGCCCGCGCCTCGCCCCTCGGCCAGGGCCTGCTGTGCATCCGCTGCAGCAGCGAGGCCGTCGATCGTGGTGAATTCGAGCGTGAGCTCTCCTTCGGCGACGAGCTCGAGCACCTCGCGCAACGCGGCACCGATGAGCTCGGGTGCATGGACGGACATGGCGCTCATGCTGAAGCCGCCGATCGACGCGTTGCCCGCGAACAAACGTCCCGGCTGCGGCAGGTCGCTCAGCGGCGCGCCGCCCGCGTTGCCGAACAGCACGACTCGACCGCCCGCGGCGAGCAGGTCGAGGTCGGCATCGACCTGCTCCGTTCCCTGAGAATCGAGGATCACGTCGACGCCGCGTCCACCCGTCAGGTCGCGGACGCGTTCGGTCAGATCAGCTCCGCGGGTGAGTACGACGTCGTACCCGCTCTTCTCCGCGGCCGCCACGCGGGTCGGGCTGCCGACGATTCCGATCAGCGTCTTCGCGCCGCCGCGTCGCGCCAAGGCTGCGACCGCCTGTCCGACGCCGCCCGCGGCCGACTGCATCAGAAGAGTCTCGCCGGCTCGCAGACGTCCGGATTGCCGGACCAGCAGCGCCGCGGTGGTGAAGGTGCCCGGGGCAACAGCCGCCTGTTCGAACGACACACCATCGGGGATCGGCACCACCAGCTCGGCACGAACCCGGACCACGTCGGCCAGCCCGCCCGACCGCGTGAACGCGGCGACCGGCGTACCCACCGCAGGTCCCGCGACACCGGCGCCGAGCTCTCTCACCGTCCCGGCCGCCTCCAACCCCGGCACGAACGGCCAACTGGAGGCGTACGCCGGATCCCCCCGGCGCGCCATCACATCGATGAAGTTGATCCCGGCGGCCTTCACCTCGATGGTCACCTCACCCGGCCCCGGCGCCGGTACGTCGACCTCCGCGACGCGCGTGGAGCCGGTGTCGGGGGCGGGCTGGTCGAAGGTCAGGGCACGCATGCGGCGATCCTTTCGATGTTCGTCGAACGTCGAACACTGATGCTACACACTACTTCCACCCGCTGCGCGAGGCTACGCTCGGGAGGTGGGGCAGAAGGTTGGGTACTGCGTGGCGCCGGATGCGGTGCGGCTGGCTTATGCGGTGCATGGTGACGGTCCGCCGATCGTGAGGGTGCTCACCTGGATGACCCACTTGGAGTTCGAGTGGGAAAGCCCGGTGTGGCGGCATTGGCTTGATGCTCTCGGGGATGGTCACACACTCGTCCGGTACGACGAACGCGGCTGCGGGCTGTCGGATCATGAGGTCGACGAGATCTCGCTCGATGCCTGGGTCGCCGATCTCGAGACCGTGGTCGACGCCGCGGGGGTCGACCGGTTCGCGCTGCTCGGGATCTCGACCGGAGCGGCCGTCGCGGTCGCGTACGCGGCGCGTCATCCCGAGCGGCTCACCCATCTGATCCTGTACGGCGGCTACGCCCGTGGCCGGAACCTTCGCGGCGCGGAGGAGCGCAAACTCCAGGAGGCGTTGGTCGCCGCGATCGCTGCCGGGTGGACCAACCCCGACCCCACGTTCCGCCACCTGTTCACCATGCTTTTCCTCCCGGCCGGCACCCCCGAGCAGATGGGCTGGTACGACGACCTGCAGCGTCACTCGACCTCGGCGGCGACCGCGGTCCGCCTGTACAACGCGCGTGGTCCGCTCAACGTGGTCGAGCTCGCGGCGCAGGTGCGGACGAAGACGCTCGTCGTACATGCAGCCGGTGACCGAGTCGTGCCACTGGACGAGGGGCGCTTGCTCGCCACCTTGGTACCCGACGCGCGGCTGGTCGAGCTGGAGTCGGCGAACCACATCCTGCTGTCGGACGAACCCGCCTGGACCAAGTTCCTCACCGAGCTGCGCACCTTCCTGGGCACGAAGCAGGTGACCGTTCGGCCCGGGATCGACGAGCTCAGCGCGCGGGAGCTGGACGTCCTCGAGCTCGTCTCGGCGGGACTGACGAACGAGGAGATTGCCGAGCGGCTCAGCCTCAGCGTCCGCACCGTGGAACGTCATCTGACGAACCTGTACGCCAAGCTGCAGGTCTCCGGCAAGGCGGGACGCGCGGCCGCCGCAGCCAGGTACTCCGAGGCGCGGCGTCCCTGAGCGCAGCTGCGTGTTGACCGCCGTACCGCCTGCTCCGTAATGCGTGCTGGCTCCGATGCCCGCCACTCGTGCTGCCGCCTACCTTCGCGGGTATCAGGCAGTTCTTAGGAGGGGTTCGATGGAGCACATGGTCATTACCGACAAGGCAGTTCTCGCCGAGCCGACGGCGACGTACGACGTACGCGGCGGAGGAGGTGTCAGGCTGCATGCCGGGGAGTGGGGGAACCGGCAAGGACGTCCCATTCTCTTCATTCACGGATGGTCGGCCAGCCACGTCTGCTGGGCGCGCCAGCTGGCCGGCCTGCTCGCCGAGGAGTTTCGGCTGGTGGCGTTCGACAACCGGGGTCACGGCATGTCCGAGAAGCCGTTGGATCCGGACAGTTATCGCGACCCGCAGATGTGGGCGGACGACCTTGCCGCCGTCATCGATCAGTTGGGCCTCGACCGGCCGGTCCTGGTCGCCTGGTCGTACGGCGGGTTCATCGTGTCCGACTACATCCGCGCGTACGGCGAGGACCGGATCGGCGCCATCGACCTGGTCGGGGCCGCGGTGATGATGAAGCCGCCGACGTTCGACAACATCGGTCCCGGCTTCCTGGGGAACGCACCGGAGGCGAGCCAGCCCGACCTGGCCACGAACATCACCGCCATCCGGCGCTTCCTCGACGTGTGCACCGCTGAGCCGCTCGACCCGGACGACTGGAGCGCGGCCCTGGCCTGGAACATGGTCGTTCCACCCGAGGTACGGGGAGCGTTGATCTCACGCGAGATCGACGGCGACGACGTACTGGCGAGGCTTTCGGTGCCCGTGCTGGTGACCCACGGCCGTTCGGACACCATCGTGCTGCCCTCGATGGCCGAACACGTCCTCGACGTCTGCAAGACCGCGAGGCCGTCCTGGTACGACGGCGTCGGCCACGTCCCGTTCGTCGAGGACCAGCCCCGGTTCGACCGCGAGCTCGCCGACCTCGCGGCAGAGCTCGTCTAGTGCCGTATCAACGAACGGTGGGGTCGTAGCGCGCTCCAGGCCCAGTGACGGCGACGGCGTTTGCGTCGGCGTGGCCGTGATCGGTCAGACCGGTGGATATCCGGTGTCGTTGTGTCTTCTCTGCTGGTGTGCGAGCAGAGAAGGCACAACTCGCGGGGTTATCGGCTCGTGTTGTCGCAGCCGGGGAGAATGGGTTGCAACCACAACGTTTCTTGCGGCAGCGTTAGGACGATTATCACGCTAATGATTAGTGGGATGCGCTAGCCTGGACGGGACGACGTCTGATGGAGGTCCCGTTGAGTGACTTCGGCGATATCGACCCGCTGGAGCTCGAGAACCAGGTGTGCTTCGCGCTGGCCGTGGCCTCGCGGAGTGTGATCGCGGTGTATCGGCCGCTGCTCGAGCCGATGGGGCTGACCCACCCGCAGTACTTGGTGATGCTCGCGCTGTGGCAGCATGCGCCGCTGTCGGTCAAGGAGCTGAGCAAGCTGCTGCAGTTGGAGCCTGCGACCTTGTCTCCGTTGCTCAAGCGCCTCGAGGCGAGCGGGTACGTCGAGCGCCCGCGGGCACGCACGGATGAGCGATCGCTCGCGGTCACGCTGACGCCGGCGGGCTGGCGGCTGCGCAACGAGGCCGAGAAGATCCCGGCGGCGATCGTGAGCCGGCTGGGTATGGAGGTGTCCGAACTGCAGCACCTCCATCAGGAGCTGACCCGGGTGATCGCGGCCGCGAAAGAGGCCAACGCCACATAGTTTGTGCACTAATCGTTCGTGTACTATGGAAGGCGTGAGAGGCGCTCGAGTGAGTGCCTCAGGATGTAGGAGCTCGTCGTGCGCCGCAGAACACCGAAACCCATGAAGATCGAGACCGTCCAGCGTTGGGTCGCCTCGGTCATCCTCTTCCACGTCGGCAGCGTCCCGGCGATCACGCTGGCCGTCTACAGCATCGGTGTCGCGGAGAAGGAGTACGGACGAGGCGTCGGCCTGTGGGTGATGTCCGGCGTCATCGGAGTCCTCACCGCCGCCGGCATCCTCGCCATCTTCCAGCGCTCCCTGAAATCCCTCTGGCTCGTCGTCGGCCTCCTCCCGACAGTCGTCACCGGCTTCTACGTCCTCTGAGACCCCCCGCGACCCTTGTCGTGGTTCAGGGGGAGTGGTTTGCTGAGTGTGGGGGATGTGGTGCCGAGGTGCGAGGTGCCCGCGTGCGCCGCACGGGACGATGAGTGATGGATCGAGTACGCCGTACCTCGTGGTCGAGACGGGGTCGCACGAAGGGCGGCGGATCAACCTGACCGGTGCGCACCTGACGGTGGGCCGGTTGCCGAACTGCGACGTGCAGTTCGAGGACCCGTACGTGAGCCGGACGCATGCCGCGCTCTGGCAGCGGGCCGGTGCGGACTACGTCGAGGACCTGGGCTCGGCCGGCGGCACGTTCGTGAACGGGGAGGCAGTCACGGTGCCGCGCCGGTTGTATCCGGGCGACCGGGTGAGGCTGGCCGATCTTCAGCTTCGCTACAGCGCCGGCGAGGGGGCGCCTCAGGCCGCGGTCCGGTACGACGTCGGCGAGCAGCGGGCGCAGACGATCAACAACGTCGCGCGGGATCAGTACGTCCAGCACGTCATCCAGCAGCGGGAGAGCTTCTTCCGCGAGATCGCCGCGACCAGGACGAGGGCGCGAGGGCTGATCTGGATCGGCGTCGTCGTGTTCGTGGTCGGACTCGCGATCGCCGTGGTCGGTTGGTACCAGTACTTCGGCCAGATCGTGAACTTCTCGTCCGCCTCCATGCCCACGATGGACGACTTCAGCGGCTTCCTGGTCTTCGCCGTCGGCGGCCTGGTGAACCTGGTCGGCGTACTGCTGATCATCGCCGGGATCGTGCTGCACATCGTCGCCACCTCACGCCGCCGCCGGGTCGATCGGGACCTGCCGCCACCCCAGATGAGATGAAGCGCGATGACCTTCAACATCGGTAATCAGAACGCCGCCAACATCAACAACGTCGGCCGCGACCAGCACATCACCGGAGGCCAGACCGGCATCGTCGTGACGCCGGAGCAGGCCTGGCAAGCATTCGCTGACCTACGGGCCGGCGTCACGGCCGCGCAGCTCGACCCGGCAACGTCCGTCGCGGCGGACAAGGAACTAGGCGACGTCGAGTCCGGCCTCCGCCAGCCGAAGCCCGACCGCGCCCGAATCGCCCCGCGCCTCGAACGCCTGACCCGCCTCCTCCTCGCCGCAGGCTCACTAGCCTCAGCCGGCTCCGCCCTCGTCGCCCCCATCCGCATACTCGCCCACTTCCTCGGCACCCTCGGAGCCCCGATCCTCAGCCTCCTCCCGATCCTCACCTGACGTCCCGCGATTCACGAGCACGACAACTGTTTCTGGTTGGCATGTCCGGCTTGACATCGTGGGTGCGCGTGTTGCTATGGATCCATGACCGACACTCAGGCCCCGGGTGAGAAGAAGCGAGGTTGGCGGCCCTCACCCAAGCAGATCGCTGCTGCCGTCGTCATGGTGCTGGCACTGGTCTTCGCCCTGCAGAACCAGGACGAAACCAACATCACGCTCTTCTTCTGGAACATCAGGTCGCCCTTGTGGCTCTGCTTGCTCATCCTGCTGATCCTCGGTGTGGGCGCCGGCTGGCTGGTCCAGAAACGCCGCGACTGACGCTCAGCCCTTGGTGACGGCGTCGGTCAGTACGTCGATCGCAGACAGCCCGGCAGCCGTGGCGAGCTCGAGTCCATGCCGTTCGGCGATGCTCGCGGGGGAGTAGTAGCTGACCCGCGTGACTCCCGCGTCGTCCCAGATCACCACCTTCAACGGCAGATCCAGTGCGGCCAGCGGCGCAGCTGCCATCACCGGCGTACCCGCGGCCGGGTTGCCGAAGACGATGAGCACGGTGTCCCGCAATTTCAGTCCGACCGTCTGGGCCGCTTCCGCCTGATCGATCACGGCAAACACCATGACCCCCTTGCCATCCAGGATCCCCCGGAACCTCGCCACCACCTCACCCACCGACCCCACAGCCACCTTGCTCACCACGCCGTCCGACGCCGCTTCACTGTCCATAAACCCAACTGTTCCACAGCGCTCACCCGAGAAGCTGCTCAAGCCGCTCCCGGATCACGCCTTCTGCACCCTCGACATCCACCACCTTGTCGCGGCTCGTCGCACCACTCACGAGACTCACGGCCGACCGCCGTACGCCGAACGCCGCCGCAACCGCCACCAGCACCGCCTTGGTAGCCCGCCCTTCCACCGCCCGAGCCCCCACCGCCACCACCAGAGCCACCCCACCGTCACCTTCGTGTCGCCCACCAACCGCAGTCCGCGAAGCCCCCGGCTTGACCCGCAACAGCACTCTCATAACCGAGAGTCTGGCCTGCCGGGCCCAAACCAATCATCGCCGGGTCGTGACCCGCAGCCCAAAGGCAACGAACTTCGTGCCGGAGCGGCTGGACACGGGCCTGGTCTCGCGCAGAACCCAGGACCAAGCACGCCCTCTCGAGAGCAGACCGGTGCTACGGGCAACTGATCGCTCGATGGTGGACCGAGCGTCTGGAGGGACAGGTAGTGGGGGAACTCACGGCCGAGCACCAGCCCGAACGGCTGATACCACCCTCTAAGCAGCCGCGTCAGCTGAGGGCAGCGGGGGACTCGGCGTGGGGGATCAATAGTTGGGGGCTGCCTGAGCCGTCGGCGGGGACGGACCAAATGTCGGAGTCGGCGGTTCCGCGCGGGACGGCGTACCCAATGGTGTTGGGGTCCAGCCAGGCCGGCTGGTCGTCGACACTGCGGGTCTCGGCCAGTGGGGTGCGGGTACCTGTGGCTAGGTCGAGGACGGTCAGGCGCCAGCCCTTCGCTGGGTTGCCGTCGATGGCGGATTTGAAGGCGATGCGTTTGCCGTCGGGGGAGAGCGATGGGCATTCGACGTTCTCCGCGATGGTCCGCACCGACTTGGCAGCGATGTCGCCTTCGACCAGGTAGCGATGGCCGGCGGTGGACATCGTGGCGTAGAAGGTGTTGTCGTCGGCGGCGAAGGTGATTCCCCAGAAGTTGAGGTCGGGGGCTGTGTACGGGTGTCCGTCGAGGGTGACCGACAGGAACTCGAGCGAGTCGATCATGTCCTCACTGCTCAGGTCGATGAGCCCGGAGCGGGTGGAGAACCGCCCGTGGTTGTACGAATCGCCGGCGACGAACACCGTCCATGCCACCAGGCGGCCATCGCCGGAGACCCGGGTCCGGTTCGGTACGCCGACCAGCGGAATCGCCTTCTGCACGTTCAGGTTCTTGTCCAGGATGGCGATCTGGAACGTGGTCAGCGCACCGTCCTGCCGCAGGCACGTGCCGGTGCCGCCCGCTGCGTAGACCCGCAGACAGCTCAGGGCGGAGACCGATCGCGGCCCGCCCGGATCGTCCTTGGCGACGAGGGCCAGGTGACCCTTGCTGTCCGGTGCGGTACTGCGGAACATGATCCGCGCGCCGGTGAGGCTCAATGCATCGGCCGCTGCGACAGGAGTGCTGGGCTGGCGCGCTGCAGCGAGTACGCCGTACCCGATCCCGACTGTCGCGAGCACCAGTGCGCCGACCAGAGCGAGCACGATTCGCCGCGTCATGCCGGCTGCTCCGCTGGGATCCCGCGCAGCAGCAGGGCAACCGCGAGTACGGCGACTGCGACCAGCGCCGCGGCGATCCGGATGGCCGCGGCTGGTCCCCACGCCGTCCACGCCAGCCCGAACAACACCGAGGACACGAGGTACGACAACGCCTGACCGGTCTGGATCAGCGCGATCCCCGTCGTACGGACGCCGCTCGGCAGCACCGGCCCGGCCAGCGCGATCAGCACTCCGTCCGTCGATGCGTAGAACAGGCCGTACAGGGCCAGCACGACGACCAGCAGCGGCCAGCCGCCGAGCGGTCCGAACAGCAGCAGATACACCAGCATCAAGGCGACGTAGCCGCCGATCACGACCTTCTGCCGACCGACCTTGTCGGCGAGTACGCCGAGCGGCGCGGCCAGCACCAGATAGGACAGATTGGTGCCCACGGCAAGCAATGGGAACCAGCCGATGCCGAGTTCCTCGCGCCGCTGCAGCAGCAGGTAGACGAAGCCGTCGCCGATGGTCACCATGCCGGCGAGGCACGCGGCGAGCACCATCCGTCGCACCGGCGCGATCCGCAGCAGGCCGCGGAGCGCCGAGGGAGCCACAGTGCTTTTCGCGGGCTGTTCATCGCGGTGGTCCCGCACGAACAGGACCAGCACGAGTACGCCGAACGCCGCGATGCAGAAGCTCGCGACGAACACGGCGTCGTACGCCTGGGCGGTGCCGGCCAGGATGCCGAGCGCGACGAGCGGCCCGGCGAACGCTCCGATGGTGTCCATCATCCGATGTACGCCGAAGGCGCGGCCGTACAGCCGCGGCGGCGTCGACAGCGTGATCAAAGCGTCGCGCGGCGCCGTACGAAGGCCCTTGCCGGTTCGGTCGATCGCGATCACCGCGCCGATCGCACCGACTGCGTTGCCTGCGGCAAGTAATCCGAGTTTCGCCACGGCCGACAACCCGTAGCCGAGACCGGCGATGAACTTGCGCCGGCGAGCCCGGTCGGCGACGTACCCGCCGACGAGTCGCAACAGCGCCGTGGCGCCGGTGTAGGTGCCGTCGACCACGCCGTACACGGTGGGGCTCAGGTGCAGGCCGATCATCAGGTACACCGGCAGCACCGCGGTCACCATCTCCGACGAGATGTCGGTGATCAGGCTGACGGTGCCAAGCGCGAGAACGTTGCCGCTGACAAGGAACAGGGCACGCCGGCGCGACGTCTTCGCGGCGTGCGGACGGTCGATCGAGGACAGGTACACGAGCGGCTCACCTCCGAGGGCGGGACTCGCGGCCACGCCGGGGCATGGCCGCGAGTTGCGGGACGACTTAGTTCCAGACGTTGGTGACCGCTGCCGCCGAGTTCAGGTGCGTCAGCCCGTAGGAGCTCTCGATGGTGCTGAGGATGTTGTAGTGGTTGATCTGGTTGGAGAAGGTGCCAACCTGCGTGTGAGCGCCGACGAACGCGGTGAAGATGTGGTTCGACGAGCCGCCGTTGTCCTCGTCGAAGGTGACGATCAGCAGGCTGTTGTGGGTCTTCGCCCACGTCGCGTACGCCGTCAGGTTGTTCTTCAGCCAGGTGTCACCGGTGCCGACCGAGCAGTCGTGCATGTCGTTGCACATGTTCGGCGTCACGAACGACACCGTCGGCAGGCTCGCGTAGTTGGCCGAGCTGGGGAAGTCGGAGTACCGCAGGTTGTTGGCCGCCGGCACGTTGCTGAAGTTGACCCAGCTGTTGTGCTTGCGCTGGTACTGGCCGCTCGAGCAGCCGGTGTAGCCGTCCGACGGCATGCTCTCGGAGTAGCCCTTGAAGGTCTTGCCGGCGTCGATCAGCTGCTTGCCCAGGTTGCTGCCGCTGTAGGTGTGCGGGCAGCTGTCGCTGGTCAGGCCTTGTGTCGACCCCGAGAAGATCGCCGCGTAGTTGGGTTGGCTGGGGTGGGTGACGCCGTACGCCTGGGTGAACTTCGCGCCCTGCCCCGCCAGGCTGTTGAACGTCGGGGCGCTGGAGCTCCCGCTGATCTGCGAGTATGCGTGGTTCTCGAACATCACCAGCACGATGTGGTCGAAGACCGGCACGCTCGCCGCCGCTTGCGCGGGTTCCGTACGGCCGTTGACGACCACCGCCGAGGCGATGACGGCCGCCGCCGCCACGACCGCGGCCGCGATGCGTTTCCGTATCACGATTCCTCCTCACAGGATTGACCGGCCCTGGCTGCACCGCCAGAGCCTGACCAATCGTGAGAGCCGCCAGCCGCGCCGACCCCAACACTGCGAGCACCCCACATGTGCGCGAGGTAAACAACCGACCATCACTCTCAGGAATGCATCGACCGCGCAGCGCAGCAACCGAACTCACGTCGTACGTCGGGCGAGATGTGTGGTCAGCTCCTGGTAGGTGTCGTCCACCGGGCGGGTGGTGTCGAGGACGAGGTGGTTGCCGGTGCGCGGCTGGTACTCCGTCATCAGCTCGTGCACCTGATCCCAGGAGGGGTAGGTCCAGCCGGGTATATCGCCGGCGCGGGTCTCGACCCGACGGCGGTGCTCGGTGCTGTCGGGACACACGGTTTCGACGACCACATGGTCGGCGTCGACGTCCGCCGCCAGGTGACGCCATCCGTCACGAGCCTCTACGACCGGATTGACGGCGTCCGCGATCACCATCAGCCCACGCTGCAGATGATTCGTCGCTACGTCGTGGGCGACGCTGTACGCGGCAATACCGGTCTGCTCGGGAGTCAGGCCGTTGCGGCGCATCGCTCCTTCGATCTCGTCGATGCGTAGCCAAACAGCCTTGGTGTCATGGGCGAGCAGACGGGCGAGTGTCGATTTGCCGGTGCCGGGCAGTCCGCCGAACTCGATCAGCATTCCTCTGTCGGACATCCTTGACCTTCCTGTCGCTTTACTGCCTGTATAGTGAGTCGCTGTACAACGTGTCAAGGGAAGGAGCGGGCAGTGAGCACCCTCGGTCGACGTGCCGCCACGACAGCGGCAACCCGTCGCGGCATCATCGACGCCGCTCGGGAACTGCTGGCCACGCACGACTGGCAGCACTTCACGATCGAGGCTGTTGCCAACAGGGCGGGGGTGACCCGCGTGACGGTCTACAACCAGGTTCGGTCGAAGCGCGGGCTGCTCGACGCGGTGCTGGCCGACCTCGTCGACCGCGCAGGCATGGACCAACTCCTGACGGACACGCAGCACCTGAGCGCCGGTGAAGCCTGCGCGGCGATCGTGCAGCGGACCTGCCTGTTCTGGCACTCCGAACGCGAGCTTCTCCGGGCGTTGTTCGGCCTGGCCGCGGTCGACCACGACGTCGCGTCGATCCTGGAACAACGCGAGGAATGGCGTGGCAAGCAGATGCAAAGTCTGGTCCGACGCCTAGCCGCGGAGTCCGCGCCTTCGTTCGACGAGGCCGACGTCCTGGCCGGCGTGACCGCCGTGACGTCCTTCGTCACCTACGACGCGCTAGGCCCCATCGCCGACGATCCAGACCGCGCCGCGGTACTGGTCACCCACCTGGTACGCAGCCTCACTGACTGAGGCCGTACTGCTGGAGGACTGCGCTGAGCTTGCCTGCGTGTTGGGCGTCGACGAGTTCGAGGGAGAGGTTTCTGAGCTTCACGTTCCTGTCTTGTGAACCGCGTTTGAGGACGTCGAAAGCGACCTCGGAGCCGATGCCGTAGCGATGCATCAGGATGCCCTGTGCCTGTCCGATCACCGTTCGGGTCTGCAGCGCGGACTGTAGGTGCTCGATCAGCTGCGTGCTGTTGTCGTACAGGCTGATGTTGTCGAACGCGACGCCGGCGTGCAGCGCGAAGAGCAGGACGATGTCGTACGACGTTGCGCCGAACGCGTCCGGCTTGGCCGAGAACAGGGTGAACGCCGCCGCAGTACCGCCGGCCGCCGGAAGCGGGAGGAACACGCAGCTGCGGTAGCCGGCGTTGATGGCGGCCGCGTCGAAATCGGGCCAGCGGTGGTCCGCAGCCAGGTCGCCGATCCGGCGCGGCTCGCCGTACAGCAGCGTTTCCTGCAATGGGCCGCTCGGAGCGCTGAGTTGCTCTGCCAGAGCGGCCCGCGACGGTTCGGCGACCTGGGCCGCGGTCTTGTGATGGCGCGCGATGATCTCGGGCCTGTCCTGCGTCAGCACGGTGATCGATGCTTCTTCACATTCAGGCACGCTGAACACCACCCGCCGGACGAACCGATCCAGGACCGAGGCCACGTCGTCGTCATCCACCAGCCGACCGATCTCGGCCAAGTCCTGCGCCAGATCCAGAATCTCGTGCTCCATGCCGCCATCTTGCTGCATGCTCAGCAATCCGAAAATCCGGTGGCCGCACGACACGCGTGCGGATTGGACGCGCCGGGTACCTCGGCGAAGATTTAACAGCCACCATCGCCGTCTCAACTGCACGAAGAAGAGGACAGAGTGATGCTTGATCCCGTCGTAGACAAAGGTGAGCTGACCGAGACTGACCGCTTCATCTTCGAGTCCTGGGGCTACTTCCTGATTCCCAACGTCTTGACCAAGGACGAGGCCGCCGAGGCGTACGACGTCTCGCAGCGGCTGCACCAGAGCCGGGACCGCGAGTTCGGGCAGATCGGCCGGACCTACGAGAGCGAGCCGGTGCTGGAGAGGTTGATCGATCATCCTGCCGTGCTTCCGAAGGTCCAGGGCCTGCTCGGCGATCGATTCGTACTGCAGGCCGGCTGGAACACGATGCAACCGGCGCACGGCGGGAACGGCGGCTGGCACCAGGACGGATCGTCGGCCTTCGACTTCAAGGAGCTGGGATATCCGGTCCCATTGATCCAGCTCCGTGTGTCGTACCTGCTGACCGACCAGACCGTGCCTGGCATGGGCAACATGGAGCTGATCCCCGGCAGCCACCGGTCGCGGGTCCCGCTCCCGGACTCGATCCGTAAGAACAAGGAAGACGTCGCGATCGGCCACGTCGTGTGCGCCGAGGCCGGCGCCGCCCTGGTCTTCCACAACGGCGTCTGGCACCGCACCTTCCGCCACGACGGCGACTACGACCGCTTCACCACCCACTACGTCTACAGCCCCCCGTGGGTCCGCCCCGCCGACCGCCTCAGCAACGACCCCGAGTTCCTGGAACGCACCACACCCCTGAGGCGCGCCCTGATGGGCGAGTTCGCCCGCCCGGACGCCCCCTTCGGCGCCAATTACGACCCCCTGCCCATCTGACCCAGGCGCACCGGCCTCCCACCATCCCGGAGGCCGGTGCAACGACGTTCAGCAGTTGGCCAGGGCTGTTGGGGTTTGGGTTCGGAGGCCGGCGCGGAGGGGGATGCACATTGGTTTGCCGCTGACCGGGTGGGGGACGACCTTGGACTCCACGCCGAAGACGGTGCGGATGATGTCGGCGGTGAACACGTCCTCGGGTGAGCCTTCGGTGACGAGGGTGCCGGACTTCATCACGAAGACGTGGTCGGCGTACTCCGCGGCCATGTTGAAGTCGTGCAGCACCATCGCGACGGTCTTGCCCTGCTCCTGGTTGAGCTGATGCAGCAGGTCCAGCACCTCGAGTTGGTAGGCGACGTCGAGGTACGTCGTGGGCTCGTCGAGCAGGATCAGGTCGGTGCCCTGCGCGAGGCAGAGCGCGATCCAGACCCGCTGGCGCTGGCCGCCGGACAGCTGGTCGACGTGCTGGTGGCGCAACTCGACGGTGCTGGTGACGGTCATGGCCCATTCGACCGCTTCCTTGTCGGCCGGGCTCGGCACCTTCAGGGAGGTGCGGTGCGGGTGCCGGCCGAACCAGACCAGGTCCTCGACCGAGATCGACTCGGGCGTGACCAGGACCTGCGGCAGGATCGCGAGCTGCCGTGCCACTTCCTTGGTCGACGTGTCGTGGATCGACTTGCCGTCCAGGATCACGCTGCCCTTGGACGGCGGGAGCAGCCGGGCCAACGCCCGCAGCGCCGTACTCTTTCCCGAGCCGTTCGGTCCGATCAGCACGCTGACCTTGCTGTCAGGGATGGTGAGGGTCAGATCGCGAGCGATGACGTGCTGGTCATAGGCGAGCTGGACGCCCTGTGCCTGCAGACGCATGGTGGGTCTCCTACTTTCCGGTCTTCACGAGCAGGTACAGGAAGTACGGACCGCCGATGACCGCAGTCACCAGACCGGCCGGGATCTCGAGTGGCGGCGCGAGGCCACGCCCGATCATGTCGGCGAACAGCATCAGCAGTACTCCGAAGAGAGCGGCCGAGGGGAGCGATGCGAGGTGCCGCCCGCCGAAGATGCGGCGAGCCATGTGCGGCGCGATCAAGCCGATGAACCCGATGGTTCCGGACACCGCCACGGCCGACGAGGCGAGCGCCACCGCGAACAGCAGGAGCAGCCGCCGGGTCCTCTCGACCGGCTCGCCGAGCCCGGCGGCCAGGTCGTCACCGAGCCCGAGTACGTCGAGCTTGCGGGCCCAGATCAGGACCAGCGGCACCAACACCACAACCCACGGGAGGATCTCGTACACAGAGCTCATCGACCGGCCGAAAAGACTGCCCGTCAACCAGATCAACGCCGCACTGACATCCAGCGGGTTCCGAACCAGCAGGAACCGGATGCCCGCCTCGAACGCCGCGCTGACAGCAACACCGACGAGCGCGATCCGCACCGGCGTGGCACCACGCCGGTAGGCCAGCAGATACACCAGCCCCGCGGCCAGCAATCCACCGACGAAGGCCGCCGGTACGACGGCGAGCACGGGTACGCCAGGGATCGCGAGCAGCAGCAACATGCCCGCGAAGCCCGCACCCTTGGTCACACCAACGACGTCGGGAGCGGCCAGCGGGTTGCGGATGACACCCTGCATCACGCCGCCGGACACGGCCAGCGCAGTACCGACCAGCCAGGCGAGCAGCACCCGCGGCAACTGGAAGTCGACCACGATCTGAGCGGCCTGATCGCTGGTGTTGCCCGTGACCGCGTTCAAGACGTCATGCATCGAGACATCGGTCGCACCGACGCTGAGGCTGTAGAAGCTGAGCACGACGGCGAGTACTCCGAGCGATCCGACGACGGCTCGTGGATATCGCTGAGCCGTCGTGATCCGCCGGACATGTTGCGCGACGATCGCAGTACTCACGATGAAGTCACCTTCTGTCGACGGGCCAGGTACACGAAGATCGGTGCACCGAGGAGCGCGGTCACAACGCCCGCAGGGACCTCGTACGGCGGTTTGACGTGGCGGGACAGGATGTCGGCGTACAGCACGAGGACACTCCCGGCGGCTGCGCACAGCGGAAGCAGCACGGTGTAGTTGGAGCCGGCCAGGCGTCGGACGATATGCGGCACGATCAGGCCGATGAACGCGACCGGACCGGCGACGGAGACTGCCGCGCCGCACAGCACGACGACAAAAGCCGAGCCGAGCAAGCGGGTCCGTTCGACGTTCTGACCGAGACCGCGAGCCATGTCGTCGCCGAGGGCGAGCAGGTTGAGCGAGCGGGACATCGAGAACGCGCCCACCAGCCCGATGACGAGCCAGGGGAGTAGATTGCGGATGTCGCCCCAGGCCGCGAAGTTCACGCCGCCGACGAGCCAGAACAGCACGCTGTCCGCGGAGTTCTCGTCGAAGATGATCAGCACCTGAGTGAGCGAGATCAGCAGACTGCTCGCGGTGACGCCGGCCAGGGCCAGGCGGACAGGGCTCACCCGTCCGCGGCCCGACCCAGCCAGCAGCATCACCGACACGCCGGCCGCGGCCGAGCCGCCGAACGCCAGGAGAATCGTGGGCGCGCCGGACAGCGACGGTACGACGGTCACCGCGAGCACGACCACGAACACCGCACCGGCGTTGACGCCCATGATCTCGGGCGCTGCCAGCGGGTTCGCGGCGACCGCCTGCATCAGTGCGCCGGCCACCGCCAGTGCCGCGCCGACCAGCAGGGCCAGCACGATCCTCGGCATCCGGATCGACTGCAGGATCAGCTCGTCGGAGTCGTCGGCCTTGAAGATTGCTCCGGGCAACCGCGAGAGCGGGATGTGCTGACTCCCTATGGACAGGCCCCAGACGACCCCGATCACGAGCAGGGCCAGCAGGAACAGGGCCACCCAGGTGACCCGCTGTTTGCTGGTGACGATCTTCGGGCGCCGGTGCACGGCAGTCTCGGCAGGTCCGGGCGCGATCCCGGTCGACTGGGTCATGTCAGTTCCCGTAGAGGTTCTTGACGGCTTCCTGGGCGATCAGTTCCGATGCGACCAGACCACGCGACCGTGACCAGACGTTCTGGTCGACCTTGTACGTCGCGTTGTCCTTGACCGCCGGGATCTGCTTCCAGAGCGGACTCTTCTCCCAGGTATCCGCCAGCGTGTCACCGGTCTGGCCGGCGATGAACATGATGTCCGGCTTGGTGCTGACCACAGTCTCCAGCGTGAGCGAGACCGTCGCGTCGCCGCTGTCGTCCGCCAGCGGTGACTTGATCCCGAGCAGCGCCAGTACGCCGGGGGTATAGGCCTTCGGCGGGAACCCGGTGAACTCCTTGTCGGACGACACCGCGAACAATGCCTTGCGGGTCTCACCGGACTTCGCCTTGGCCTTCAGATCGGTCAGGATCTTGTCGTGCTCGGCCAGCCGGGCCTTCATCTGGTCGCACTTGTTCAGGGCGATCGCAGCGGACATCTCGCTGTCCATCACCTGCTGGTAGTTGCCGTTGAGGCTGGCGTAGGCGACGGTCGGCGCGATCTTCGACAGCTGGGCGTAGATCGCCTTGTGCCGTCCGCTGTCGGCCAGGATCAGGTCGGGCTTCAGCGCGGTCAGCACCTGGATGTTCGGCGTCGCCCGCAGGCCGACCGACTTGTAGTTGCCGACCTTGTCCTTCAGGCCGGGGATGATCCGCTCCGGCTTGTCGTCGTCGGCGACGCCGACCGGCGCCATGCCGACCGCTACCAGCGCGTCCACGAAAGAGAACTCCAGTGCGACAACCCGCTTCGGAGTACCGGTGATCGTGGTGGTGCCCAGGTCGTGCTTGATCGTCCTGGTCTCCTTGCCGCACTGCTCGAGGTTGAGATCCGAGCTGATCCCTTGGGCGGCAGCGGCCCGGTTCGCGTTCGGTGCGTCGCCGGTGGCAGGCGACGCGGACGTGCCGCCGCACCCGGCCAGGCCGACCGCCGCGACGGTCAAAGTGAGGAGGGCGAGCGACCGCCGCAACCTCGAAGCGGTGTTGGACATGGCATTCACTCCTGGTGTCGAAGAGGCGTTACAGGCGTGGGGCGGTGAATCTCGGACCGGGACTGCAGCAACCCGGCGAAGAAGTCCCGGACGGCCGGGAGGATCAAGGAGCCGCGGTGGGCGACGCCCGGGACCAGCTCGAACCGCACGTCGATGCCCTGGGCAAGGAAATCGCGCTCGAGCGTGCGCAACCGCTCGATCCGGGTACGGCCGGTGTTCTCGACGCCGTCCATCCAGTTGGCCTCGCCGGGATTGTCGATCTCCCAGGTCTCGACGTCGTTGTCGCCGACAACCATCAGGATCGGCACCCGGCGCAGCGACTCGAGATCGACCGCACGGCCGAAGCGCTGCTCGAGATCCTTCGTGCCGAGCCACCAGGGGAGGCTGTCGTCGAGCTGGGTGATCCGGCCGGGAGCACCGATCGAGACGCCGGCCAGCCGATCCGGATGGAGATAGAGGAAGCGGTGGGCGAACTGCCCGCCGCCGGAGAATCCGTGCAGATAGAAGACGTCCGGGTCGACCGGGTATCGGCGGCTGACCTCGTCGATCATCGCGAGCAACGCCCGGTCGTACCGGATGCCCTGGTACTCGATGAACTTGAAGTTGTGCAGATCCTCCGGATCGATGATCCCGGCCGGGAACAGCGGCGCGAGTACGACGACCTGGTGCTCGTCGGCGAACCCGGCCATATGGTCGCGGTACAGCGACGCGTTGCGCTCGGTGCCGTGCTGCATGACGAGCAGCGGGGCCCGTTCGGTGCGCAGGTTCTCCGGCACGTAGAGGCAGTAGCCGAGCCGCTGGTCGTACTGCGAGGCGAAGATCGGGGTCTTGCCACGCGCGAAGTGGGCCGAGGTCGGCTCGCTGCGATGCTCGATCATGGCCGGACCTCGTCGTACAGGTTGAACGGGACGAGTTCGTACTTGTTCTCGCACGGCGGTCCCGCGGCGACGTAGTACTCCCCGGTGGTGAGATCGACGCAGCTGGACAGGGTTGTGGACCACTGCTCCACGGCGGGTAGCCGCTCGTCCGGGTGCGCGCAGAGCGAGTCAGGGTGTCCGAGATGGTCCGACATCGCCGTGTGGATGGTGTTCCGTACGTCGTCGGACGTGGCCGCCTTCGCCAGACCCCGGTGGGCGCGTGGTACCCGGATCAGCGAGTCGGGTGAGATCAGCCGGCTTCCGACCTCCCGCAGCACCTGGTAATGGTTGCCGTGCACAAGCAATCCGTTCTCGCCGTACTCCCAGCCGTGGCCGCCCGGTGTGGTCTCGATGTCGATCGAGAATCCGTCCCGGTGGGTGAGCAGGGCGTTGCTCGGGATGTGGGCGGTGGTCGAGGTGAGGATCTTGACCGCGTCGGCGATGTTCGCGGCGTCGAGGACCGCGCGGCGGATGACCGTCTGCGGCATCCCCGCCGAGTCGTCGAAGCGGCCGCCCAGACCGTTCGCGTTCAGCGCGAGGCCGGCCGAATTCGCGCCGTGGCGGCCGATCTGCCCGGCTTCGACCTGCAGGATCAGCGTCGGCTTCGGCGGCTGCACGATCCGCAGGATGACGACGGTTCCGCGGACCGCTTCGCGCCAGTCCCAGTTCTGGCCGGCGTACACGTGCCCGTCGCCGGCCGCTCCGTCGATCAGCGAGAACGACGTACAGCCGTCGGTGTCGGCGCGGGCTGTGGAGTCGGGGAACCAGTTGTCGTAGATGATCTCGCCGCGGCAGTTGAGCGCGAGGATCTCGGGAAGGGTGACTCCAGCGCCGTCGGCGATCCCAGCCATCTCCGCCAGCAGCCCGGGGTGATCCCGCTCGACGAGGCGCTGCCACGGCCGGGTGTGCTCGAGCACCTGGTCCCAGCTCAGACGGGCCTGGTGCGCGAAAGCCTCCCGGTAGTAGGCGATCGCGTCGGCGATCAGATCCGCCGCGGCACCGCCGTACTGACGGCCACGTTCCAGGGCCGACGGGCTGGCGATCTCGATGACTCGGGGACTCGGCACGCGCACTCCTCCGATGAACACTCTTGGTCAGTAAGGGAACATTGACGCAATACTGTAACGACTATTACGGTCTGTCCAGTCCTTACGGACGACTGATCTGCAATCCAGGTGAGGAGCCACAGCGAATGACCACCCCATCGCCCCAGGCTGAAGCGGTCGATCTCGTCGTGTACGGCGGGATCGTGTGGACCGCCGATCCGCACCGGCCGCTCGCTTCAGCCCTCGCGGTCGCGGGGGACCGCATTGTCCGGGTCGGCGACGACGCCGAGATCCTGCAGCTGGCAGGCGAGACCACCGAGGTGCTCGACCTGGCCGGGCGGATGGTGTGCCCGGGTTTCATCGACGCGCATACGCACTTCGAGAACGCCGTCGATTGGTACTTCCAGGTTGCGCTGACCGACGTCAACGACCAGGCCCGCCTCGAGGAACGCGTCGCGGCCACGGCCGCGCGGCTGACCCCTGGCGTCTGGATCACCGGGGGAGACCTCGGGGACTTCGCCTCCACCCGCGGCGACGACGTCACGCTGCTCGAGCCGGACCTGGCCGCGATCGATGCGCTGACGCCGGACAACCCGCTGCTGATCCGCCGCGCCGACCATCAGTACTTCGCCAATTCCAAGGCTCTGGGCGTCGCGAACATCGACCGCGGTACGCCGGACCCGCGCGGCGGCAGGTACGGCCGGGACGCGGGCGGGAACCTCACCGGGATGCTGTACGGACAAGCCGGTGAGTTCGTGCACCGGCTGGTCACGCCGATGTCGCTGGAGCAGAAGCTGCTCGGTGCGCGCGGTGTGATGGCCGAGCTCAACGCGGTCGGGATCACGTCGATCCACGACATCGCGCGGCTGCCGGCGGTGACCGAGGAGACGATCCCGCCGGTCTTCCTCGAGCGCAGCTTCTCGAACGCGCAGATCTTCCGGACTCTCGCGGACCGCGGCGAGCTGTCGGTCCGCGTCTACGCCTTCCTCCCGCTCGACACGCACGACCGGCTGGCCGGTCACGGTGTCACGCCTCAGGCCGGAGATGAGTGGCTGCGTTTCGGGGCCCTCAAGATCTTCGTCGACAGCGGTGCGATGCTCCCGCCGTTCGACCCCGCGGATGCACCGGGGACCGGCCTGACCGACGGCTGGTCGTACCGCTTCGTCGGTGAGGAACGACTGGCCGAACTCGTCCTGGCGGGTGACGCGGCGGGTTTCGACATCGGCGTCCATGTACAAGGCGATCGCGGTTGCCGGATCGCGATCGACGCCTTCGAGCGGGCGGCGCACCTGAACGAGCCGCGCGACCGGCGGCATCGGCTCATCCACGCCTGGCATCTGGCGGACGACGACTTCGCCCGCGCCGGCAAGCTCGGGCTGGTCGCCGACGTGACGCCGGACCAGCTCCTCCTTTACTCGACGAACCTCGACCGGGCGATCGGCCCGGCCCGCGCGGCAAACGCGTTCGCCTGGCGCCGCATGATCGACAGCGACGTCACCGTCAACCTGGTCTCGGACCTCCCCGGCGCGTTCAACAAGTCCCACGTGGCGGAGTTCGATCCCTTGCGCAACATGTATGCCGCGATCACCCGCACGTCCGGCGATTCACCGCAGGACGACCCGTTCCACCCCGACCAGGCAATCACCGTCGACGAGGCCCTACTCGCCTACACCGCGAACCCGGCGTACTCCGCCCACGAAGAGGCGGTGAAAGGAAGCCTCACCCCCGGCAAACTCGCCGACTTCATCATCCTCACCGAAGACATCCGCACCGGAGGCCCGGAGACGCTCCTCCGAGCAACCGTGGCCCGCACCTACCTCGCCGGCCGCCTGGTCCACTCCGCCGATTGAGTACATGACAGCACGGCAGTACGACGCTCCGCAGTACGGCAGTACGGCGGTACGGCGGTGGGGTGGTTAGGGGGTGAGGGCTGTTATGTCGGTTGAGGCGACTACGTTGACCAGGAGGCGTTCGTTGGCGTCGGCGTGGGCCTGGACCAGGCGGGCGGCTTCGGTGGGGTCGCGGTGGAGGAAGGCCTGGCAGATTGCTCGGTGTTCGTCGAGGGCTTCGGCGGGGCGGTGGGCCGACTCGCGGTAGGTGGTTTCCAGGATCGACAGGGCGAAGCGCATCTCGACCGCGATACCGGCGAAGAAGTCGTCGACCCGGGCACTGCCGATCAGGCCGACGACGGCCCGGTGGAACTCCAGGTCGCGCTCCACGATCTCCTGGGCGTGGCCCGAGTCGGTTGCCTGCGCCAACTGGTCGAAGGCCTCGGAGAGCGGCCGCAGCTCCGCGTCGGTCAATGTGGCGGCTCGCGCGGCGGCGCTGCCCTCCAGCGTCTTGCGGACGCGGTAGAGGTCGCGGATGTCCTCCTCGGTGAACAGCACGACCCGGGAGCCCTTGTGGCGATAGTGGCGCACGATCCGCTCGCGGGCCAGGATGCCGAGCGCGTCCCGGATGGTGCGGCGGGAGACGTCGAACTGGGCCGACAGGCCCTCCTCGCGCAGTTGCTCGCCCGGCTTCAGCCGTCCGTCCATGATCGTCTCGCGCAGCAGCGCCGCGACCTCTTCGGCGGTCGTACCGCGATTCAGCCTCGAGACTCGTCCGTCGACCGTCATGCGGCTCCCTCTCTCACCCTGCGTACATCTTCGAGGGCACTCTATCGCGCTCCGCGACAATGGTAGCATTGGTGCATTGGTCACCAATCTTGTGAGGTGCAATGAGTATTCTCGAGTCGAGTTCGCCGGTCGAGCAGTGGAACCAGGCGAGCATCGCCGAAGTCCTCGCCCAGGAGTTCGGTCTCCGGGCGGTCGCACAATCACCTTTGGGTGGCGAGGTCGATCAGAACGTGGCTGTCGACCTCGCCGACGGATCCCGTGTTGTCGTCAAGGTTTCCTCGCCCGGAGCCGATCCCGACGAGATCCGCTGGCGGCACGCACTGCAGACTCTCGCCGCCCGGCCGGGCGTCCTCGGACCGGTGCACGCCACCACCGCAATTGCCTCCCGCAACGGAGATACCGTCGTCCCGATCGACCGCGACGGGACGCGCCGGATCGTCACGGTTCAGCCCTGGCTGCCCGGCCGGACGTTGTCCGATCTGAACAGTCACTCCCCACAACTCCTCGGCGAGCTCGGCCTGACCGCCGCCCGGATGGTCCAGGCGCTCGCGCCGGCCACCGCGTTGCCTGGGGCAACAACTCGCCACTGGGATGTACTGCGGTCGCCGGAGGCGATTGCCGAGGGCATCGAAGCGGTCGAGGACCCGGCCCGGCAGGCCCAGGTGCGAGAGATCGTCGGCTGGTTCGACCGGGCGATGGACAGCCATGCTGCCGGGCTTCCGAGGTCGGTCGTCCATCAGGATCTCAACGACTTCAACGTCCTGGCCCGCCCGGGACCGGACGGTCGCCATCATGTGCACGCCGTGCTGGACTTCGCCGACGCGCTGCACACCGCGCGGATCGGTGAGCTGGCCGTGGCGGTCGCCTACGCGATGCTGCGCAAGAAGAACCCGCTCAGCGCGGCGACGGCCGTGATCCGTGGGTACGCCGCCGAGCTCGAACTCACCGAAGACGAGCTCGCCGTGCTCTACCCGCTCGCCGCAGCCAGGCTCTGCGTCAATGCCGTCACGTGGACCAAGCGTCAAGCGGACGGCGGTACGTCGTACGGGCACGAGCGGATGAAGCACACCTGGCCGGCGATAGCTCTGATCGCGACAACTCCGCCGGAGGTCGGCGAGCTCCTGGTTCGCATGGCCGCCGGGGCTGCGGTCGAACCGGGCAGGCCCGCGCCGGGTGCAGACGCCCACAAGTTGGCAGCCCTTGACCTAGTGCCGTTCGAACCCGCGCACGAACCGGTCGGCCAGGATGATCGCGCCCGGCTCGGCCGTCACCTGAGCGCCGACGCCGGCACCGTCGTCCGGCGAACGACCGAGGCGGGTGAGGCGGGTGAGGCGGCCACGCTCAGACTCGGCATCGAGCTGGCGTCGTCGGAGCCGTTCCAGGTCGTCGCGCCACACAGCGGCGTCGTGCAGGAGCGCGGTGCGGCGTACCTGATCCTCCGCCACGAGGCCGACGAGACGATCTGGTCCCGCTGGACCGGCCTCGACTCGCCGTTGTCAACCGGCGTCACGGTGGCCAGGGGCGAGCCGATCGGTACCGCGCACACCAGTCTCCGCGTAGCGATCTTCCGCTCCCTGGAGACAGCAAAGGCTGGTGGACGGCTGGTGACACCCTCCGAGGCAGCCGCGTGGGCGATCATCTCGCCCGATCCGTCCGACTTCCTAGGACTCGGTGCCCAGCCAGACCCCGCCGTCGCCTGGACGGCGAACAAGGTGCTCGCGACAAGAAACCGACGATTCGCGCGGTCGCAACGCTCGTACTACGACCGGCCGATGCAGCTCGTCGGCGGCCGGGGCGCCTGGCTGTACGACGAGTTCGGCCGCGGCTACCTCGACGCGATGAACAACGTCAGTCATGTCGGCCACTCCAATCCCCGCGTCGTCGAGGCCGCCACCGCACAGATGTGGCAGCTCAACACGAACAGCCGGTTCCTCTACCGGGGGATCGCCGAGTACGCCGAACGCTTGACCGCGTTGCTGCCCGATCCACTCGAGGTCGTGTTCCTGGTCTGCAGCGGAAGCGAGGCCAATGACCTGGCCGTCCGGATCGCCCGCACGGTCACCGGGCGCAACGACGTACTGGTGGTCGACGGGGCGTATCACGGCAACACCTCGGTCCTCACCGGACTCAGCCCGAACCGCTACAAGGGCCCGGGTGGCACCGGACCCGATCCGACCACGCACGAGGTGCAGCAACCCAACCGCTATCGCGGCCCGTTCGGGTACGACGATCCCGACGCGGGCAGCAAGTACGCCGCGGACGTCCGGCGGCAGGTCGATCGACTCACCGCACTCGGTACGCCGCCGGCCGCGTTCATCGCGGAATCGGCGATGGGCACAGCCGGCAGCATCTTCTATCCCGACGGCTACCTCGAACAGGCGCACGCGCATGTCCGGGCGGCCGGCGGACTCTGCATTGCCGACGAGGTCCAGGTCGGCTTCGGCCGTTTCGGCGACGTTTTCTGGGGATTCGAGGGCCAGGGCGTCGTGCCGGACATCGTGACGATGGGCAAGCCGATCGGCAACGGCCATCCGATGGCGGCCGTGGTCACCACCCGGGAGATCGCCGACGCCTTCGATACTGGGATGAGGTACTTCAACACCTTCGGCGGCAATCCGGTCTCGTGTGCCATCGGGACCGCCGTACTCGACGAGATCTCCGAGCGAGGCCTGCAGGCTCGTGCGGCCGAGACCGGGCGGGTCCTCGACGCCAGGCTCGGCGAGCTCGCCGGCCGGCACGCGCTGATCGGCGACGTACGCGCCCACGGAATGTACGTCGGCATCGAGCTCGTTCGTGATCGGGCGACCAAGGAGCCGGCACCGCAGGAGGCGCTGCTGCTGAGCGAGCTGATGAAGGACGAGGGAATGCTGGTGTACCCGACGGGGCCGGCCGAGAACGTGCTGAAGATCAAGCCTCCGCTCGCGTTCACGCCGGCCGACGCCGAGCTGTTCACCGAGGTTCTCGATGAGGTACTGACCCGGGACTGGTGATCGGGCGGGCCGCCCTGACCGTCAGGTCAGGGCGGCCATCACGTGCTTGATGCGCGTGTAGTCCTCGAGGCCGTACACGGACAGGTCCTTGCCGTGGCCCGACGACTTGAAGCCACCGTGGGGCATTTCGGCCACCAGCGGGATGTGCGTGTTGATCCACACGCAGCCGAAGTCGAGCGCCGCCGAAAGACGGAGTGCGCGGCTCACGTCCTTGGTCCACACCGATGACGCGAGGCCGTACTCGACGCCGTTGGCCGACCGCAGCGCGTCGTCCTCGCTGTCGAATGTCTGCACAGTGATGACCGGCCCGAAGATCTCGTGCTGCGACAGCCAATCGTCCTGACGCAGTCCGCCGATGACCGTGGGCGCGACGTAGTACCCGGTGTCGCCCTGGCGTCGCCCGCCGGTGACGACCGAGCCGTGCGCCGGGACACGGGAGATGGCGTCGAGCACGCGCTCCAGCTGGACCGCGTTGTTGACGGGCGGCACCCAGGCGTCCGCGTCGTCGGGGGAGCGGCCCGCGGTCGTCGTGGCCCGCTCAGTGCAGGCGGTCAGCGCGGCGATGAAGTCGGCGGCGGCCGGCGCCTGGACCAGCACCCGGGTGGCCGCGGTGCAGTCCTGGCCGGCGTTGAAGTACCCGGCCATCGCAATGCACTCGGCCGCGGCTTCGAGGTCGGCGTCCTCGAAGACGATCACCGGCGCCTTGCCGCCGAGCTCGAGGTGCGTGCGCTTGAGATGCCCGCCGGCGCTCGCGGCAACGGCCCGGCCGGCGGCGACCGATCCGGTCACTGAGACCATCTGCGGGGTCGGGTGCGCGACGAGCGCGGCGCCGGTGTCCCGGTCGCCGGTGACGACGTTGAAGACCCCCGGCGGCAGATGCTTCGCGGCAAGCTCGGCCAGCATCACTGTGGTGACCGGAGTGGTGTCGCTGGGCTTGAGTACGACGGTGTTGCCGGCGGCAACCGCGGGGACGAACTTCCAGATCGCCATCATCATCGGGTAGTTCCAGGGAGTGACCTGGCCGATCACGCCGATCGGCTCACGACGCAGCCACGACGTGTGCCCTTCGAGGTACTCGCCGGCGGAGCGGCCTTCCAGCAGACGCGCGGCGCCGGCGAAGAAGCGGATCTGGTCCACCATCGGCGGGATCTCTTCGGCCTTGGTGAGGTGACCGGGTTTGCCGGTGTTGCGGCCCTCCGCCGCGATCAGGTCGTCCGCGGCCCGCTCGACCTCGTCGGCGAAGTCGAGCAGTGCTTTCTGGCGGGCGGACGGCGTACTGCGTCGCCAGTCGACGAAGGCGGACGACGCGGCGGCGTAGGCAGCGTCGAGGTCGGGCCCGGTCGAGTTCGGGGCCGATCCGTACTGCTCGCCGGTCGACGGGTCGACGATCGGCATCGTCTCGCCCCGGACGGAGTCGACGAGCTCTCCGTTGATGAAGTTCTGGACGGTCGTCACAGCTTTACCACCCTTCGGTAAGAACACGGTCGAGTGCGTCGGCGAAGAAATCGGCATCGGCGATCGTGATGCCCAGCGGCGGCTTGATCTTGAGTACACACAGGCGGTCCGACGTCGGCTGCATGATCACGCCGAGCTCACGCATCCGCTCGCAGATCGCGGCGGTCTCCGCCGGCGCGGGCTCCAGCGTGCTGCGATCGCGGACGAGTTCGACGCCGACGTACAACCCCATCCCGTGCACGGCGCCGATGATCGGATGGCGGTTGGCGAGTTCCAGCAGGCGGGTCCGGAGATGGTCACCGACCAAGCGCGCGTTCTCCTGCAACTGCTCGTCGCGAAGCACGTCGAGAACGACCGTGCCGGCGACGCAACTGACCGGACTCCCGCCGGCCGATGAGAAGAAGTAGCCCTGGCTGCGGTAGCCCTCGGCGATCGCAGCTGTCGTGATGACCGCGCCGAGCGGATGCCCGTTGCCCATCGCCTTCGCCACAGTGACGATGTCCGGTACGACGCCTTGTTGCTCGAAGCCCCAGAAATGGTTTCCGAGGCGTCCGTACCCGACCTGGACCTCGTCGTCGATGCACAGCCCGCCGGCCCGGCGTACCGCGGCGTAGACGGCTCGGAGATAGCCGTCCGGGAGAGCCATGCCGCCGGCGTTGCCGTAGAACGACTCGGACAGGAACGCGGCGGCCGGGTGGCCTGCCTCGGCCAGCTTGTTGATGGAGGCAACGGCGTCCTCGCCGTACCGGTAGGCGTCGGGTCCGCGGTACTGCCCGCGATAGGCGTTCGGCGCGGCGACCGTGTGCACCCAGGACGGCCGGGAATCAAGGGCGTTGGGATTGTCGGCGACCGACGTCGAGACGGCATCGGTCGCGTCGGACCAGCCGTGATAGGCCTCCCGGACGGCGACGATGTCACGTCGTCCGGTGTTCGCCCAGGCGAGCCGGAGGGCGAGGTCGACGGCCTCGGTTCCGCTGTTGACGAGGAACACCGTGTCCAGCTGCCCAGGCAGTAGCGCGGCCAGGCGCTCGGAGAACTGGACGACCGCGCGGTAGTGGAAGCGGGAGTTGGTGTTCAGCAGACGCCATTGCTCTTCGATGGCTGCGGCGAGGCGCGGATGCCCGTGGCCGAGGATCGACACGTTGTTGACCATGTCGAGGTATGAGCGGCCCTCGGTGTCGAACAGGTGATTCTGCCAGCCTCGCTCGATCTGCGGCGGCTCCCGGAAGTAGTGCTCCTGGACCGTCGCGAATGCATTGTCCCGGCGATCGAGCAGTGCCTCGCGACTGGCGGCCCGGGTCGGGACCGCGGCTGGATTGATCAGACCGGTCGGGTCCGGGCACGACTCTGCCCAGGCTGCGGCGAGACTGGCTGGAACGAAGAACGGCGGCCGGGTGTCGAGGTCACTCACCTGCACCCGTAATGAGGCGTGAGCTGCCAGCCGGCCGAGAACCTCGCCGGTGTCGACGGCACCCTCAGCGCTGACGTTCGCACCAGTGAGCCACGACGTCATACCCTCCGGGCCTTTGAGCGCGACGGCATCGTCGTGCCGCTCGATGACCCCGGCCCACGGTGCCCGGAGCTCCAGGTCCTGTACTGCGAACACCTCGACGCCGAGGCCGATCGACGCCGGAGCCTCGAACGAGTTCAGGCGGGTACGCGTCAGCCGCGGCTGGAGGTAGGGAACAGCCACGGCCACCGACCCGTCCTGCTTGAGTGCTGCCGCCGCCTCTGCGCCTTCAACCAGGAACAGCCCGTCGTGCAGGTCGATACTCGTGGTCGACAGATCCAGCGGCGTCGGGACCACGGGCTGGTCATCGGCGATCCACAGCAGGGCGGAGCCGTCAACGGTCCGGCGCTCCCTCCGAGGCCGCACCGAAGCGCGGATCAGCTCCGTCAGAACCTCGAGCGGAACGGACGTCGCCCGCTCGAAGATCGCCCACTCGCGTTCGAGGTTCTCCGTCGCGTAGCGGTTGTCGCGGTCGACCTTCGCCTGCTGCTGACCACTCACCGCCAACGCCGCGGCCCGCAGTACGACGAGTGGCCCGAGCGCCGCGAGTTCGTCGTCGGAGATCGGGCGGATCCGGTCGTACGCGACGATCGCCGGGAGGATCGCCGACGGATCAGGGGAGTGGTGCAGCAGCGACGTACAGGTGACGGCGAGTTCGGCGATCGACCAGCTCTCCGCGAGGTCGCCGAAATCGATCACGCCGACCGGTCGCCGGCGGCCGTCGGCGTCGACCGCGGCGATCACGTTGTCGTCGGTCAGATCTCCGTGGATCACCTGTAGCGGCAGGGTTCCGGCGTACGGCGCGAGTGCCTTGGCGGCGGTCCTGGCGGCGGCCAGGACGGCATCCGGTCCGCCGGGCACGGCCACGAAGTCGGCGAGTCGCGTCACCACCTCGGCCGCGTTCCGCAGATCCCATTGGAGGGAGCGGGGAGGGACCTGGTCGGCGAGGCCGGCCAACTCACGCGACGTACGGGCAGCGAGATCGCCCAGGGCGGCGACGATCTCGGGCGCGAGGTAGCGGCTGTCGCTGAGGACGTCGCCGGCCACGAAGGTCACCAGGCGCGCGTACGTCGGCCGCCCTTCGAGCGCGATGGGCTGGACGGTCGAGCCGTCGGGGCCGGGAATCGCCACGGGCACCTGGATGTCGGGTTCGAGCCGGGCGACGCGGGCGGCCGCCAGGTCCTGCGCCTCCAGGTCCTCGCGGGTGAAGGCGGCGTTGGACACCTTCAGGACGTAGCGGGCGCCTGCGTCGACCAGGAAGTTCGCGTCCTGCTGGCTGCCGAGTTCGGTGACGTCGCCGTGGATGCCGTACGTCGCCTGCACGTACTCCGCCGCCTGGGTCAGGGTGATCTCCGGCGCGGGGAGCGCTGCTTCCTCGAAGAAGTCGAAGTGCTGGGTCATGCTCGTTCCTCCGCGATCGAGTTGCCGCCGTCGACGACGAGGCATTGGCCGGTGAGATAGGACGAGGACGGCGAGCACAGATAGGCGATGAGGCCGGCGACCTCCTCCGGGGTGCCGCTGCGGCCGACCGGGGTCCGCAGCCCTTGCTTGTGCTCGTCGGGCGTCTGCGAGTCGGTGGCGATCCAGCCCGGCGCCACTGCGTTGACCGTGACCCCTGCGGCCGCGGAGTCGAGCGCGAGTCCGCGGACCAGTCCGGTGACGCCGGCCTTCGCCGCGCAGTACGCGACCTCACCGCGCATGGCCATGACCGGTCCGGTCAGGCTGGACACCATCACCAGACGCCCGGTGCCGGACTCCTCGAGCGCCGGCAGGACAGCACGTGCGAAAAGGAACGCCGCGTCCAGGTTGCGGGACAGGCTCGCCTGCCACTTCTCGAACGACAGCTCCCGGGCGGATCCCGACTCCGGCTCGGGCCGCGTGGTCGAGGTCATCCCCGCACAGTTGACGGCGATGTCGAGCCGGCCGAACCGGGACGTGGCGGCTCGGGCCAGCTCCACGGCAGTGCGGTCCTGGGTCAGGTCACCGGCAATGGCAACTGTGCCGGCGGGAAGCTCGGCCGCGCGTTCGTAGACCCGGTCACCGGCCGCCGAGATGACGAGCGAAGCACCTGCGGCGCTCAGTGCCCGCGCCACCGCGAAGCCGATGCCACGCCGGCCGCCGACCCCGGTCACCACCGCAGCCCGGCCCGCAAGGTCGAGGTCGCCCACGCATAGCCACCTTCCAACGAAAAGTGCTGCAACGTCCCCACCCCTCGCTCCGCTCAGGGTGGGCGAGGAAGTGAGGATTGGTGACCAATTTAGCAGCTACGGAATTGGTGAGCAATCGTGGGCCATCATTGTGCGAAGGTTAGAAACCGAGCCTCCGGCGGAGCGCCGTCAGCTGTTCGGAGGCCTCCACCGACCGGTCGGCCGCCAGGGTTGCGACGCCCTGCGCCAGCACATCCCCGACAACGATCGAGGTCAGCGGCTCGCCGGTCAGGCCGGTGGGGGTCGTCGGCGAGTGCAGCGTGACTGTGACCGCGCGGGCAAGCTTGCTGTCCGGATCCTCGGTCACGAGCACGGTCGCGGCCCCGACGTCCCGGGCGCGGTCGACCAGGACGTCGACCTCGATGACCGAGCGACCCGGTGCGAACAGGACGACCACATCACCAGGCCCGATCGCAAGCAGGTCGTCGGCGAGCCGGAAGCCCCCGGCCTGCAGGGCGGTCACACGAAGCCCCACCCGGCGCAGCACCAGGGCCAGATGATCCGCGGCCACGAACGAGGCGCCGAAGCCGTAGGTCAGCGTGTGTTTCGCATCGAGCAGTAGTTGTACGGCGTGCTGGTATGTGTCGAGCGAGAAGGTCGGCTGCATCAGCTCGAGCCGGTCCAGCGACTCCGCCAGAACCTGGTGCCAGACGCTGGCCAGATCCCCGCCGGTCGACTCGACCCGCTTGCGGGCGCGGACCACCGGCCGGTTCGCCTGCGTGAACGGCGCCGCGATCTTCGCCTTCAGCTCGGCCAGACCGGAGTACCCGAGCGCCTGCACCGTGCGGATGACCGTCGCGTTGCTGGTCTTCGTCTCGGCGCCGAGGTCGGCCGCGGACAGGAACAGCAATTCCTCCGCCGTTCGCTCGGTCAGCGACCGGCTGACCGCCCGCGCGGCCGGCGAGAAGCCCTCCCAGCGCTCACGGATCCGCGATCGCAGATCAGCGATCACGTCAGCCGAGGTCGCGGCGGTAACGGCGTTCGCGGAAGCATCCCGGGACTCATCCATGTAATGGATGATACGAGCCCGGTGCGCTGTCTTCCGACCCATCCGGTGGTGCGTCGGCGGCGAAGACCTCCCGAGCGTAGTTGTGACCCGGGTCACATTATATGCGACTAAGTCGCAGATGGCAGTCGGTGCCGGCGCTCGTGAGAGGGAAGGGACAGACATGAGTGACGCAACACGCCGGGGCTTTCTGGTGTTCGCCGGTGCAGGGACCGCGGCAGCGGTCGGTGCTGTGGCGGTGCCGAAGCTCCTCGGCGAGCGGCCGGTGGAGGCCGCGGGTGGGGAACAGTTGCAGGCGGCTGATCTGGCGACGGCAGACTCGTTCGTCGTCCACGTGAAGGACGTCAAGAAGGGCCAGATGGCGATTCTGGTCGGCAACCGCGAGGTCTTGCTGACCGATCGCGAACTGGCTGCGCGCCTGGCCGGCATGACTACCGCCTGAGCCGCGCCACGAGCCCAGCCGCCCGGGCTCTCCTGCACTGCACACAGAAGCTTTCACTGGAGGAACAGTCATGTCTTCGCACCGCGAAGCACCGGAAATCTCGAAAGACCCGGTCGCCGACAACACCGATGTCTACGCGTTCGTCAGCCCGGACAAGCCGGACACGGTGACTCTGATCGCCAACTTCATCCCGTTCCAGAACCCGTTCGGCGGGCCGAACTTCTACGAGTTCGGTGACGACGTCCTGTACGAGATCCACATCTCGAACAGCGGCACCGGCCGCTCCGACATCAGCTACCAGTTCCGCTTCCACGCCGAGATCAGGAACAAGAAGACCTTCCTGTACAACACCGGTCCGATCAGCTCCATCTCCGATCGCACCTGGAACCGTCCGCAGTACTACTCGGTCACGCGGGTGGAGCACGGCCGCTCGCGGATCCTGGCCCGCAATCTCGCGGCACCGCCCGTGAACGTCGGCATCCGCAGTACGCCGAACTACGCGAAGCTCGCCGGCCAGGCGATCCACACGATCGGCACCAACCGCAAGGTGTTCGCGGGTCAGCGTGCGGACGGGTTCTTCGCCGACCTCGGCAGCATCTTCGATCTCGGCACGCTCCGGCCGTTCCAGATGGCACACCTGATTCCGTCGGCCGCCGCGATGGGCGTCAACGGCCTGCAGGGGTCGAACGTGCACACGATCGCGTTGCAGGTCCCGATCACGGACCTCACCCGCGACGGGCGGAAGCCGACCGGCGTACTGGATCCGAGGGCCGTGATCGGCGTGTACGCGTCGGCCAGTCGCCAAGCGTCGAAGATCCTCGACGACGTACGCGGGATCCCGACGTGGCACGGCCCGTACAAGCAGGTCTCCCGGCTCGGGAACCCGTTGTTCAACGAGGTCATCGTGCCGATGGCCGAGAAGGACAAGTGGAACAGCCAGGCGCCGTACGGCGACAAGCGGTTCGCCGGCTACGTGACCAAGCCCGAGCTCGCCGGTCTGCTGCCGGTCCTGTACCCGGGCGTGTTTCCCAACCTCGCGGCGTACAAGAAGTCCCGCGCCGACCTGGCGGCGATCCTGCTCACCGGCATCCCGAAGGGCGTCGTACCCGGGTTCCAGAACTACACCGGTCCGGTGCAGGCAGACCTGCTGCGGCTGAACGTCGCGGTCCCGCCGGCGAAGTCGCCGAACCCGCTGGGTCTGGTCGCCGGTGACGCGGCCGGCTTCCCGAACGGTCGTCGGGTCTTCGACGACGTCGTCACCGTCGAACTCCGTGCCATCGCGGGCCTGACGATCCCGTTGGTGGACCCCGCGTTCAAGCCTGATGCGGCGACCGCAGCGATCAAGGACGGTACGTCGAACACCAACGCGGACTACCTGACGTGGTTCCCGTACCTCGGCGTTCCGGCCGGCGGCTACCAGTCCAAGCCCGGAACGCCGGCCGCCTGATGAGCACCGTCGAAAACCCGCACGCGGGTAAAGGATCGTCCGTCCTGCTCGACATCGGCGGAGACATCGGCGCCCTGGTCATCACCTTGCCTGCGGCACTGGAGGGCGAGGAGATCGAACTACGCCCGACCAACTTCGCCAGTAGCCACGCGGACCAGCACGAACACGGACATGGACATGGACACGACCATGGGCATGGACACGGACACGGGCACAGCCACGCGCTGCCGCACGTCGCCGTGGTGCCACGGCCCTCGCCGGACGGGGAGATCGTCCACTCAGCAGTCTTCTTCGAGGTCCCACAGGGCAACTACGAGTTGTACGTACGCCCCGATGGACCGGTGCAGCTGGCCGTGGATGTCACCGGGGGCGTGGTGACGGAGGCCGACTGGCCACAACCGAGAGCTATTCAGAAGCCCTAGAGGAAGCTCCGGCCTGGGGAGGATTTTGTACCGAATCGGGTGCAAGATCCTCCCCAACCCCGCTTCCCGCGACCTGGACCGCTACGGAGGTCAGTAGCCCGGGAAGACCTCGCGGAGGGTAGACAGGCTGACCGGGCCGGTGAGCTCGAGGGTGGACGGGGTGTGGTCCGGGGCGAGGCGGCCCGCGATCAGTCGTAGCCAGGACTCTGCGGGCAGGGTCAGCGAGCCGTCGGCCAGGTCAGCCCGGTCCGCGGGATTCGGGTCGATGCTGACCGGGTCGTCAAGGCGGAGCGAGAACTCTGTTGCCGGATCGGTGGTGGCGACGGTCAGCACGGCCTGCTGGCCGTTGAGGTTGGCCGGCTTGGTGATCCAGCTGAGGTCGGTGGTGTTCTGGAACATCTGCGGTACGGCGTCGGCGTCGAGCGTCGCGCTCGGGTCGGACGCGCTGCGGACATCCCACGAGTGATAGGTGAGCTCGCTCAGGCGCATCCGGGCGACCGTCGCCACGTCGGCGGGCGCCGGCAGGTAGCCCAGCTCGATGCGGAGGTTGTCGCGCTGGTCGTCGCTCAGCGACTCGAACAGTGTCGTGAGCTTCTCGTTCCAGACGAGGAAGCCGGCAGCCTGCTCCTGGCGCGATGACGAGTCCCAGCGGGCCCAGACGTTCTGGTTGAAGTCGCTGTCGGCGGCGGGCTTGCCGTCGAGAGTGAGCTGCACCGTGTTGGTCATGATCTCCGCGCCGCTGCCGAGGTGACTCAGGACCTGCGCGATGTCCCACTCGGCGGCCGCCGACGGGCCGGCCAGCGCGTCCTCGTCGAAGTTCGTCACCAGCTCCGCGAGCCGTTCGTAGCCGGTGCGGAGCGCGGTGATGACGATGTCGGCGTTGCTCAACTTGTGCCTCCAGAGGCGATCGGACCAAGTAGTTGAAACATGTCATTAATACCACCGGAGTGGTGAGCGGGCCGGGGGTTTGGACGGCGGTCACGTAGACGTTGCCTGCCGGATGCTGTGGAGTGCTTGGTTTCCCTCATGACCGACGTTGCCATGACCGCCATCACCAGGAGAGGCCTGCTGGCCGCAGCAGGCACCGGCACGATCATCGCGCTGGCGCCGATGAGTTTCGCGGCTGCAGCCACCGGAACCAAGACCCAGGTGGTCGACGGGCAGATCGCACCAGGCCCGACTGACTTCGTCTACCTCCCGGTCAACGTCCCGCGCGGCGTTCAGCAGATCTCGGTCAGCTACAGCTACTCCAAGCCGGCGGTTCCGGCCGGTACGCCGGGGAACTCCTGCGACATCGGCATCTTCGACGCCCGCGGCTTCGACTTCAGCGGGCCCGGGTTCCGCGGCTGGTCCGGCGGATTCCGCACCGAGTTCAGCATCAGCCGCACCGAAGCCACCCCCGGATATCTGCCCGGCGACGTGATGCCCGGAACGTGGCACATCGTCCTCGGCCCGTACCAGGTGGCCCCGCAGGGCATGGACTACCACGTCGAGGTCACGCTCACGTACGGCGATGCCGGCGCGAAGTACGTCCCGGCGTACCCGCCGACCAGGGCGAAGGGACGCGGCCGGGACTGGTACCGCGGCGACTGCCACCTGCACACCGTGTACTCCGACGGCCGCAACCTGCCGGCTGACGTAGCCGCCGGCGCCCGCGCGGCCGGGTTGGACTTCATCGTGTCCACCGATCACAACACCAACGCCTCGCACGGCGCCTGGGGTCCGTACGCCGGTGACGACCTGCTGATCGTGACGGGCGAGGAGGTCACGACGCGCAACGGCCACTGGCTCGCCCTCGGTACGAAGCCGGGCCAGTGGGTGGATTGGCGGTTCCGGGCGCGCGACGGCGTCTTCGACCGGATCCAGCAGCAGGTCCACAAGGCAGGTGGCTTGTGCGTCTCGGCCCACCTGTACTGCCCGTGGATCGCCAGCGAGTGGAAGTTCGGCTTCGAGGGACTCGACGCTACCGAGGTGTGGACCGGCCCGTGGGGCTGGGACGACGATGCCGCGGTCTCCACCTGGGCGAACCTGCTGGCCGCCGCGGTACGGGAGAAGAAGCGCTGGCTGCCGGCGATGGGCAACAGTGACGCGCACAACCCCGGCAACGTGATCGGCCTGCCGCACAACGTCGTACTCGCGGATGACCTGACCAAGGACGCGGTCCTCGCCGGGCTGCGGGCGGGGCGGTCGTGGATCGCCGGGTCGGCCGGCGTCGACCTCGAGTTCACGGCGACCTCGGCGTACGGGCGGAAGGCTGGGATCGGTGAGCGTCTGTCGGCGCAGGCTCGCGAGCAGGTCACGGTGAGCCTGCGGGTCAGCGGCGTACCCAACGGCACGGTCCGGATCCTGACGGATGAAGGTCAGATGCTGCAGAGCAGCCTGGACGGCAGCGGAGCCGGGACCGTCACCTGGCTGACCACTCCGCAGGCGGCCGCGTTTGTCCGCGCCGAGGTCCGCAATCCGCTCGCCGACGGCACGCCTGGCCACACCTCGATGGACCCGTCGCTCACCTTCGGCGCCATGGCCGCCTTGACCAACCCGATCTTCCTGGGCCACAACTAACCCAGCCCGGCAAGCCTGTACGGTCGATACGTGTCAGTGGCGGGTGACGGGAGAGATCAGGTGCCCAGCATGAAGACTTCGACCGCTTTCGGGATCGACATCGGCGGCAGCGGGATCAAGGGTGCCGTCGTCGACCTGGAGAAGGGCGACCTGGCCAGGGAGCGGGTGAAGTACCTGACGCCCAGCCCGTCTACTCCGGAGTCTGTGGCCGAGGTCGTGGCCCGGCTCGTCAAGGAGGCCGGGTGGACCGGTGAGCTGGGTGCGACGTTCCCGGCCGTCATCCAGCACGGGGTGGCCAAGACTGCCGCGAACGTCGACAAGAGCTGGATCGGGACCGACGTCGACAAGGTCCTCACCGACGCCACCCACTGCGACGTGACTGTGCTGAACGATGCGGACGCGGCCGGCATCGCCGAGGCCCGCTTCGGCGCGGCCAAGGGCGTCAACGGCGTGGTCATCCTGCTCACGTTCGGCACCGGTATCGGCAGCGCGCTGCTGCTCGACGGTCAGCTCGTGCCGAACACCGAGCTCGGTCACCTCGAGCTGGACGGGCATGACGCGGAGACGAAGGCCTCCTCGGCGGCGAAGGACAATGAGGAGCTGTCGTACAAACAGTGGGCCAAGCGGGTGCAGCGATACCTTCGCCACGTCGAGAACCTGTTCACACCCGACCTGTTCGTGGTCGGCGGCGGCGTCAGCAAGAACGCCGACAAGTGGGTGCCACTGCTCGAACTCTCGACCCCGGTGAAGCCCGCCCAACTCCTCAACAACGCCGGCATCGTAGGCGCGGCCATGGCCGCCCACGAGAAGTTCACTGAATAGCGCGACCCCAGCTTCAACTCTGACGGGTGTCGATCGCGTGGATCGCGGTCCCGATCAGACATAGCCAGGTCAGCGCCACGGTCCATCCGGCCAGGACGTCGGTCGCCCAGTGGTATCCGAGGTAGACACGACTGAGTCCCATCGCGATGCTCAGCACCACCGCCACGATCGCACCGGCGATCTTGACCTTCCGGGAGAAGTTCGAGTACCAGAGCAGCGCGGCGAGCAGCACGAAGAACACCGTGGAGCTGAGGGTGTGGCCCGACGGGAACGAGAAGCCGGTGTCGATGGTGCCGATCACGAGGCTCGAGTCCGGCCGGTGACGGCCGATCAGGACCTTGAGTCCGTAGGTGAGGCTAGCCGCACCGGCCATACCGACGGCCAGGATGACGGTCGGCCGCCAGCGTCGGGTCAGGATCCTGAGCAGCGCGCAGACAAGCACGGTGAGAGCGGTGAGTACAGGCACGCTGCCGAAGAAGGTGATTGTCTGCGCAACCTGGCTGAGGATTGCGGTGCGGTGCTCGATGAAGTTCTCGGTCAGCCCCGGGTCGAAGGCCGCAAGCCCGTCACCTTCAATGGCGGCATCGGCTTGTACGGCGAAAGCGATCGTCCCGAGAACGGTCACCACCAGACCGAGCAACATTCGTCGTGACAACTGACTCACAGCCTTCGGGTGTTCAGGGCAACGGTAGCGTCACGGTGGCTGTTGTGCCGCCGGTGGAGGGAGCGGTCAGGGTGACGCTGCCATGGTGGGCCTTGATGATTTCCTGGACGATCGAGAGGCCGAGGCCGGAGCCTCCACTGGCTCGGGCGCGGCTGGTGTCCAGGCGGACGAAGCGCTCGAAGACCCGTTGACGATCGCTTGCGGGGATCCCGTCGCCGTCGTCCTCGACGGTGACGATGGCTGTGCCGTCGCGCTCGCTCGTGCTGAGTCGTACCGTGCTGTGCGCAGCCGTCGCGGCGTTCTCGACCAGGTTGCGGATCATCTGACTCAACCGGAGTGGATCTCCGACGACCCGCACCGGCTGTACGTCGGCCAGCACCTTGAGGCGCTTCGCTTCCCGCAGTCGCAGGATCTCGGTGTCGACCAGGTCGTCCAGATCGACGTCGGTGCGGTGCATCGGCAACGCCGCGTCGTCGGCCTTCGCGAGTAGGAGCAGGTTCTCGACGAGCCTGCGCATCCGCTCCGCCTCGCCCTTCATCAACCGGTGGAGTTCCTCCCAGGCCTGCCCGCGCGCCGAGGGCTCGAGCACATCCAGGCCTGCGGCGACAGTCGCGAGGGGAGATCTGAGTTCGTGGCTGGCATCGGCGACGAAGGCGCGCTGGGTGGCCTGGCCGGTCTGCAGCCGATCGAGCATCGCGTTCATGGTCGCGGCCAGCCGGGCGATCTCGTCGTCTGTCTGCGGCACCGGCACCCGCTCGGTGAGGTCGCTGGACTCGATGCCCTGCACCCGCCTACGGATCCGCTCGACCGGCCCCAACGCGCGGCCGGTGAGCATCCAGCCCGCCGCGGCGACCACGATCAGCAGTGCAGGGAAGCCGATCGCCAGGTACTCCGTCACGGTGGCAACCGTCGCCCGCTGGGTCGCGACCGACGATGCGACGACGACGGTATAGGTCCGGCCGCCGTACTCGACGCCACGCGCGACGATGAGGAAATCGTGATCGTCGTCCAGCAGCGGCATCTCGCCGACCTCTGCACGCTGGACGGTGTCGGCAGCGGGTCTGAGCTGCGTGAGCGCTGTCGACTCGGCCCTGGCCGACGATCCGGCGACGACCTGTCCGGAGCTGTCCAGCACCTGCACGATCTGACTCGCTCGCGTCGTCTTGGCGAGATCGATGCTGAGCGCCGCGATACCTTCTGCCGACACCTGCGCGGCAACGTCGCCCGCCCGTCCGTCCGCAGCGTCGGAGACCGTGGTGATGAGAGCTCGCTGCAGCAGGAGCAGAAGCAGGCTCGCGCCCAGGGCCATTGCTACCGCGACGACGACGACCGCCGCCGCGGTCGATCTACTCCGAACGCTGGCGCGACGCAGCCTCGAGATCGCGTTGCGCAGCACGGCCAACTGGAGCTCCATCCCCTCTGCCTCTGCCCAGTGTGCTGGACAGTTGCTGAGTGTCGGCTGAGAGACTTGATCAACGCAGCGATGCGAAGACGTCGTCCAGCGGCTTGCCCGGCCGGCGCCCGCGTTCGACGTACCACTCCCGGCCGAGCATCGACGCGAACAGCCACCGCGGCAATCTGAGCAGCAGCGCCAAGGTGCGTGCTCCGTCGTCGGAGCTCGCCTGGCTGGCGTGCGCCTCGAACGACGCGCGTTTCTGCCGCAGATAACGACGTACGTCGACCCGGTGTGTGATCGCGGTGCTGGGGGAGTAGGCGTGATCGTAGGCCGCCGCGGAGACGTCGGGCAGTACGCCGGGGATCACCTCCACAACGCGGATCAGTCGCCGGATCAAGCGGCGGTCGATCGTTGCCTCGAGCACCAATGACGTGCCGGCCCGAGCTGCTGCATACGTACCCACCGCGTGTACCTGCCGGTGGTCCGGATGGCCGTAGCCACCGGCCGGGTCGTAGATGGTCAGGGCGTCCGCCTGCTCTTCCCGCAGCAGCCGGATCAACGGCTCGGCCGCCTCCTCGACGGCGAGCGTGCTGAAGCCGCCTTCGGTCGGTGGGCCGGACGATCCGGAGTCCTTGAAGCCGAAGCGCACCACCCGCGCACAACCCAGCGCTGCAGCTGATCGATCCAGCTCACTGCGCCGGTTCGCCGCCAGTGCGCCACCTGTCCGGTAGGCCTCGGCCGCCGCGCCGGCCTCGCCGTCGGTAGCGACCGCGAGTACGACGCGATGCCCTTCCGCAGCGAGCCGCGCCAAGGTCCCGCCCATCAGCAGGGCCTCGTCGTCCGGGTGCGCGTGGAAGGCCACGAGGGTGAAAGGTCCGGCCACGCTACGAGCCTGACACGTCGATCGTGACGGGGCTAGTTGCTCTCAGCACCCTCTCAGCGCTGGGACACCACTCTGGGAGCGGTGAGGCACATCGAACAGCGGCCTGGAGTGAGGATGGACCGCGCGCGACGGCGGAGGCTGGTGACCTCCATCCTGAGTGGATTGATCACAGCCGCATTGGTGGTCCTGCTGCCACGAGCGGTCGGCGCGACCTGGACCGAGGTCGGAGCGGTGATCGGCCGCGTCTCGCCAGGATCGTTGGCGCTGCTGGCGATTGTGTGGATCGCCGGGCTGTGGGCACATTCGTTCGTCCTGGCCGCGTCCCTGCCAGGACTGACGAAGCGGCGTGGACTGACGCTGAGCTTGACCGGAAGCGCGGTGGCGAACGTGCTCCCACTCGGTGGTGCGGCGGGTACGGCGCTGAACTTCACGATGGTCCGGCGATGGGGCTTCAGCTCGAGTTCGTTCGGCGGGTTCCTCGCCGTGACCACGTTGCTGAACGTCGCGTCCAAGCTCGGTGTGATCGCGCTGGCGTTGGGACTCGTGCCGATCTTGCACAGCGGTTCGGCTTTCGGCTCGGCGAGCCTACTGTTCCTGCCGGTGCCGATCGTTGTCGCTGGAGGGATCTGGATCCTTGCCGACGAGCGTGCGGCCGTTGCCGTCGGACGCCTTCTCGACAAGGTGGTCAGGACTCGGCTCGAGGAGCGGCTGCCGGCGTTGCGACGACTGATCCTCCGGCTGATACGCAGCGGATGGCAGCCGATGACTGTCGGCATGCTGGCATACCTGGCCCTGCAGCTCGCCCTGTTGTGGTTCTGCTTTCAGGCGTTGCACGTTCCTCTCGGCGTACCCGTTCTCTTCACTGCGCTCGCGGTGGAACGCCTGTTGACCTTGGTGCCGATCACGCCGGGCAGCGCCGGTGTCGTCGAGGTCGGGACGACTGCTGCGCTGGTCGCGCTCGGTGGCGATCCGGCCGGCGTTGCGGCGGGGATGCTGTTGTTCCGCGGGTTCACCTACCTGATGGAGATCCCGGTCGGCGGCGTGATGCTGGCCGTCTGGTCGTGGCTCGGGCGGCGGCGTACCGGTCCTGAACGGCTGGAGGCACTGGCCGGATGAGGATCGCGCTCGTCAGCGACTGCTACCTCCCGCGGCTCGGCGGGATCGAGCTCCAGGTCCACGATCTCGCCGTCCAGCTGATCCGTGCCGGCCATGAGGTGACCGTGTTCACGATCACCGACGGACCGGCGCCGGCGGGTCAGGTCCCGGTCGTGCGGTTGCCTGCGTTCGGCGGCCTGCCGCTCCGGGCCGCGGTCGATCGGCTGCGGTCCTCGTTGCCGGCCTTCGATGTCGTGCATTGCCACAGTTCGTTGGTGTCACCACTGGCCTGGCAGGCCGCGCGGCTGGCCCACCGTCCGTTCCTGACGTTGCACTCGTTGCCTAGTGCATCGACTCCTTGGCCGTTGGCGCGTATCGACCGGTATGTCGGCGACGCGCAGTGGACCGCTGTCAGCGAGGCGGTCGCGGACGTACTGCGGAATCTGCTTCCCGGTCGGGCGATCGGCGTACTGCACAACGGCGTGGATCCGGCTATGTGGCGCCAATTCCGTCGTACCGATCACACCCTGACGATCGTTAGCACGATGAGGCTGGTGCGCCGCAAGCGGCCGTTGGCGACCTTGCGGATACTGGAGCAGATCCGCGCGGCGGTGCCCTCAGCTGTTCAGCTTCGCGCCGTCGTCATCGGCGATGGACCACAGACGGCCGCCGCCGCTCGAGCTGTACGGCGGCGTGGTCTCGACGGCTGGGTCGACCTGCCGGGGCGGCTGACCCGCTTCGAGATCCAGCAGCTGTACGCGTCGGCGGACGTGTACCTTGCGCCGGCCGAGCTCGAGTCGTTCGGAGTGGCAGCACTCGAAGCCCGATGCGCCGGTCTTGCGGTGGTGGCGATGGCTTCGGGTGGAGTTGGAGAGTTCGTCCGGCCGGGAATCGAGGGCAAGTTGGTTCACAGCGACTCCGAGATGGCGGCGACCGCAGCCGCCCTGCTGAGCGACCGGGCGAAGTTGTCGAGGATCCAGTCCTTCAACCGGCAGACCGATCCGGCGATGACCTGGAAGAACGTCCTCGCCCAGCATCTTGCGGCGTACTCGACCAGGGTCGCTGAGGTGCGTCAGCCGCCATCCGCATCGAGACGGTAGCCCATGCCGCGGATGGTCTCGAAGGCGTTCCGGCCGAACGGGGCATCGAGTTTCAGGCGGAGATAGCGGATGTAGACCTCGACGACGTTCGGGTCGCCGTCGAACGCCGGGTCCCAGACGTTCTCCAGGATCTGGGTCTTGCTGACCGTCTCGCCCCGGTGACGCATCAGATACGCGAGCAGGCCGTACTCGCGCGGCGTCAGCATGACCTCCTGGCCGGCGCGCTCCACGCGTCGCTTGACCGGATCCAGGACGAGGTCGCCGGCTGTCATGACGACCGGTCGTTCCGGGGCGCCACGCCGGATCAGCGCGCGGAGGCGGGCGACCAGGATCAGAAAACTGAACGGCTTGGTGAGGTAGTCGTCGGCTCCGAGGTCGAACGCGTCGGTCTGGTCGTACTCACCGTCCTTGGCGGTCAGCATCAGCACCGGCGCCCAGACGCCGCGTTCCCGGATCTGTTCGAGCACCTTGTAGCCGTTGAGCTTGGGCAACATGATGTCCAGCACGATGACGTCGTACGTGTTCTCGGTGGCAGCCCACACGGCGTCTTCACCGTTGTGAACAACCTCCACCACGAAGCCGTCCTCCGTCAGCCCATGCCGAACCGTCTCGGCCAGGGGAACCTCGTCCTCGACAATCAACACCCGCATCGCCCCAGTGTCGACGACAGTTGCTGAGAGCAAGCTGAGCACCCTCACCGTGCTATGGGCCATACGGCGGCTGGGTCGCCGCTTGTAGTGGTCAGAAAGTGGCGATCGGGTTGACCGGGCTGCCGGAGGTGCCGGCGAAGCGGACCGGCGCGACGGCGAGGTGGAAGTCCCACTGGCCGAGCTCGGCGGCCGTGGCCGCGCACGCCTCGAGGTCGCAGTTGTCGAGGAGCCACAGGCCCATCGCCGCGAGGCCGACGGTGTGAACGGGCATCGCCAGGTCGTCGTACCCCGACGGCTGGACGTCCTGAGGGGTGTCGGCGCCGATCAGCGCGACCTCGCGTTCCTGCAGCCACGGCAGGCAGGACGCGTGCCAGCCGGCCTGGGTGAAATCGCTGGTCGGCCCGGCCTCGTGCCGGGCACGGCCGTAGCCGGTCCGCAGTAGGACCGCGTCGCCGGGCCGCACTCGCACACCCTGGCGACGCTCGGCCTCCTCGAGATCCTCTGGATAGACGCCCTGGCCCGCCTCCAGCCACGGCACATCGCGCACCTTCGCGATGTCCAGCAGGACCCCGCGAGTGACGATCCCGTTCGCCGCCGCTGTGACTGCCGCCCAGGCCGATCCCGTCGTGGCGTCGACCAGCGAGTGCGACCGCCCGTTGTACATCTGGCCGTCCCAGAAGATGTGGCAGGGTGAGTCGAGGTGGGTGATGGTGTTGCCGTGGAAGAGGATGCCGAGCCGCTCGTTCGAGTAGCCCCAGTGCCGGTCGTTGCGAAATCCGGGCAACGGCATGCTCTCAGCACCCGGCAGGTCAGCGAAGCACGGACACGACGTCGTCGCCCGCTCCATCTCCTCCGGTACGGCAACCTCCCACGCACAAGAAACACTCCGCCCGTGCCGCACACTCCGAGCCGCCGCCAACCGAACGTCGTCGGTGATGTGGTTCAGCGTGCCCAGTTCGTCGTCGTCGCCCCACCGCCCCCAGTTGGACAACGCCTCGAAGTACCCGAGCACCTCGTCCTGAGTAGGCAACGCTCGCCCCACCGCCATCGCATCCACCGCCCCGTCCGGTCGCCAACACCCGCCGACTGGCATAACACCAGACCGACGGGTCAGCCCGGGCAGGGGCCTGTTCCTCACCGAATGATGCCGGCGGTGACGCACAGTTGAATGTTGCACAGGGTTGTGCATGGGATGGTCGGCGCTCATCGTGGAGGTATGAACAGTGCGGATGAGGACCGTGCAATCGGTGAGGTTGTCGATCGGCTCGCCAAGGCGTTTCCCGACGTCGCAGTGGACAAAGTGGCTCAGGTAGTGAGCGAGGCCCGCCCCGAGTTCGAGGAGGTGCCGATCCGCGACTTTGTGCCGCTGTTCGTCGAACGCGGCGCCAAGCAGCGGCTGCGGGGGCTGGTGTAGTCGCAATTCTGGTCAACTGCTTGCGTGGGGGCGTGTTGTCTGGTGGGGTAACAGGCCTTGCGCCGTGAGTGATGCTGACGAGAGGGAGGCGGCCGGTGGCGATGAGCGCGGAAGACCCGCTGCAGGAGGCGGGCGCGGCGTTGCGGCGGGCGGTCGAGGTACTGCGTCACCGCCCGGCCGACGATGTCGCCGCGAAGATGCTGGTCGCGGAGTTTCATGAGCTGCGCAGTCTGACCACCGCACGGCAGAGGCTCGAGAGCCTGACCTGAACGCCGGCTTCATCCGACGCCTACCTCCCTGGCCGTGCCGGGCAGTAGTCAGAGCCGGAACCGGCGGGCGAGCCTGAAGGCGGCGGCCGTGGTCAGGCCGTAGACGAGGTGTGCGCTGAGGTCCTTCGCGAGGGTCACGCGGTCGTACTTCCAGATCGGCTCGTAGAGCTTGGCGGCGGGCAGTACGACGTACCCCGACGCCCAGACGCCGGCGCCGAACGGTATGCCGTACCAGACCCGCGGAGTCCGTAGCGAGCCGGCGAGCACGCCGTACACGGCCGCGTTGGCGATGCCGTAGCCCCAGTGCATGATGTTGTTGACCAGCGCGGCCCGGTCGTCGGGCAACTCGCGCTGCAGCAGACCGTCGTACAGACGTCTCCCGACCTGCGCAGGTGCGGGCGCCTGGTCCCAGCTGTGGATGTCGGCGGAGAACTCCCAGCGCGGGAATCCGCCGTTGCCGCCGCCCTTGCGGTAGCGGAAGTAAAGCAACGCATCCATGGCGATCGTCCCGACCGCGCCGGCCAGGAGACCGCGCGCAATCGCTCCGACCGGCGTCAGGCCGTCACGGTTGAGTCTCATGAGGTCGTCTCCTTCACAGCCGGATTGCGAGGTCGCCGTCGAGATCTCTCTCGCCGGCCGTTGTCATCAACCACGGTGCCCCCTGGCCACCCCACCTCACACCAGTGAACCCACTGGTGTACGCGCGGGTTCGCGCCGTACGGCGTTGTGACTGGGGTGAAAGCCTCGAGCTGACCTGGGGACTGGGCGGTGCACCAGTGGTTTCCCCTGGGGTGATGCATCAACCTGTGGCGGAATGTGGAGTCATCGAAAGGCTCCTAGCCAAAGGAAGACGCAATGACCACCATCCGCTTCAGCGAGACCACCACCTCGACGCCCGCGCAGTTCGTCGCGGCGCTGACCGACTTCGGGCCCGGTCGGGCGCAGCTGTTCGCGAACAGCGCCGACGACTACCTGAAGGTGCACGACCAGGGACCCGGCTTCGCCGACGTCACCGAAGGATCGGGCGGCGTGTGGGAGCGCCTCCACTACAACTGGTCCAACCTGCACCACGTCGTCCTCACGACCACCGACTCCAACGTCTGGGGCGGCGCGTCCGGACACTCCTACACCCTCACTGAGCACGCCGACGGCTCGACCACGATCGACGTCGTGATCGTCCGCGAAGGCAAGAACCTCAAGGGTCATCTGATCGCGACGCTCTTCGCCCTCGGCGGCAAGAGCGTGATCCGCAAGGCGTTCGACAACACCGTCCGGGCCATCGAGGCCCGCAACATCCCGACCACCACCCCCATCACCACCACCAGGACCGAGGTCTGACCACCATGAAGAACTTGATGCCCAAGGCAAGAAACCTGATCCTCGCAGCGCTCGGCACCGCGCTGCTGGCCGGCGGCGCGACCACCGCGCAGGCCGCGCAGTCGTCGCCCACCCAAGCGGCTTCGACCCAGGCAAAGCCGACCATCGTGCTCCTGCACGGTGCGTTCGCCGACGGTTCCACCTGGTCGGAGGTGACCGGACGGCTCCAGCACGACGGCTACACAGTCGTCGCTCCCGCGGTGCCACTCCGCGGAATCGCCGCCGACACGTCGTACCTGAGCGGCGTACTCGCCACCATCCCCGGCCCGAAGGTCCTCGTCGGGCACTCCTACGGCGGCGCGCTGGTCAGTGAGCTGGCCGACACAGCCGATGTGAAGTCGCTGGTCTACGTCGCCGCGTTCATCCCGCAGGCCGGCGAGACGCTGGGTGCGCTGAACTCGCAGTTCCCGGGCAGCGAACTCGGCCCGCAGCTTGTGCCGATCAGCTACCCCGGTGGACTCGACCTCGGGATCAAGCCGGAAAACTCCCGCGCCGTGTTCGCCGCTGACCTGCCCGTCCGTCAGGCAAACGTGTTCGTAGCCGCTGAGCGTCCGATCGCCGCCTCGGCGTTCGACGAGCCGGTCGCCGAGACCGCTCCGGCCACGCTTCCGAAGTACGCCGTGATCCCGACCGGTGACCACGCCATCGCCCCCGCCGCCGAACGCTTCATGGCCAAGCGAGCACACGCCACCATCACCGAGATCCCCGGCGCTTCCCACCTGGTCGCACTGTCACAGCCCGCAGCAGTAACCACCGTGATCGAACGAGCCGCCCGTTGATAGCCCCACCAAAGAGCCGGCCGGAGCATCTACTCCGGCCGGCTCTGACGTCGTAGTGTCGAAAACGGGAGGGATTGTCATGGTTGAGTCGGTTGCACCGCACGGACTGCATCACGTGACTGCTATCGCGGAGGATCCGCAGCGCAACGTCGACTTCTACACGACGGTGCTCGGGTTGCGGCTGGTCAAGCGGACCGTTAACTTCGACGCCCCGAGCACCTATCACCTGTACTACGGAGATGCCTCGGGCCGGCCGTCGACCCTCTTGACGTTCTTCCCGTGGCCCGGAGCGCCGAACGGCAAACAGGGCACCGGTCTGACAACAGCGACCGCGTTCAGCGTTCCACCGGAGTCGCTCGGTTGGTGGCAGCAGCGGCTCCAGACCCTCGGCGTCGACGCAGACGATCCCGTCGCCGCCGGTGATGAGGAGGTACTGAGGCTGCGCGATCCCGACGGCCTGGTGATCGAGCTGGTGGCCTCCGACGGTGACAGCCGGTCCGGTTGGGACGGCGTCGCGGCCATACCGTTCGACAGCGCGATCCGCGGCCTTTTCTCGGTCACGATGACGGAGCAGCTGCTAGACCCGACGGCCGAGATGCTCGACGGCCTGCTGGGGATGCAGCACGGCCAGGACACCAAAGACGGGACACGCTTCGTGATGTCCGGCGCAGCCGAAGGTACGGCGGTGGATGTCCGGCCGAGCAATGAGAATCGCGGAGTACAGGCGGCTGGAACGGTTCACCACATCGCGTTCCGCGCACCTGACGGCGAGACCCAGGCGAAGTGGCGTCTCGAGCTGATCGAGGCCGGCGTACAGGTCACCGAGATCCTCGACCGGCAGTACTTCACCTCCATCTACTTCCGCGAACCGGGCGGCGTTCTCCTGGAGATCGCGACCGACCAACCGGGTTTCACCGTCGACGAACCGCTGCTCGAGCTCGGCCAGCACCTGAAGCTTCCGCCGTGGCTCGAACCGAACCGCGAACAGATCCAGAACACGTTGCCGTCACTGCGCGTGCCGCCAGCCCCGAAGTCCGGCTGATGAGCGAGGACCCGCTCCGTCGCCCGCACATCTGGCAGGCGGGCACGTCCACGCCGCCGCTCCTGTTGCTGCATGGCACAGGCGGTGACGAGCATGATCTCCTTGTACTGCGCGAGCACCTCGCGCCCGACGCCCCCGTACTGTCGCCGCGCGGGACGGTCTCGGAGCAGGGGATGGCTCGGTTCTTCCGGCGGCTCCGCGAGGGCGTGTTCGACGAGGACGACATCCGGCTGCGCGCCGACGAGTTGGCCGCCTTCCTCACCGCCGCGGAAGCGAAGTACGACGTACCAGCTGGTTCCTGGATGGCGGTCGGCTTCTCCAACGGAGCCAATATGGCGTCCGCGCTGCTCCTACGCCACCCTGAGTCGCTCGCCGGCGCGGTGCTGCTGGCCGCGATGGTCCCCTTCGCGGAGGACGAGCCTCGAGACCATGCTCTGACCGGCAAACGGGTGCTCATCGTCAACGGCGACACCGATCCGATGGCCACGCCCACGCAGACGAGCAGGCTGGCCGAGCAACTACGCCGACGAGACGCCGACGTACAGCTGCTCCCGTTCTCCGGCGGCCACACCATCGACCCCGGACAACTTCCCCGCATCAAGAAATTCATCGAGGCCATGGGGGAGGGGACGTAGTGGCTGTCGGATTGGCCCGCGCGACGTTACTCAATTCCCGCGTGGTGTTGTTGGAGGAAGTCGGTGATGGCTTGGGCTGTGGGTTCGGGTTCTTGTTCGGCGGGGTAGTGGCCGGAGTGTTCCAGGACTAGGCCGGTGACATCTGTTGCCAGCGTGCGGAGGCCGTCGGCGACGGCGGTGCCGATTGCGTAGCGTCCGCCGATCGCGAGGACCGGCGTGTGGATCGGGTTCTGTTGGAGGCGTTGGACGTCGGTGATGTCGTCGGCCCTGGTTCGGTAGTAGCCGAGCCCGGCTGCGAGAACGTCGTGCGTCGTGTAGGCGTCGATGTATGAGCGCACTGTCTCCGCATCCAACCCGGCCGGACCGGCGCTCTGGCGGAGGAAGGTGCCGTAGTAGGCGTGTTCGCGTCCGGGGACGAGTTGCTCGGCGAGGCCGGATTCGCGGTTGAACGGCCCGTGCCAGGACGGGTAGTGCGCGGCGCCTGGCACGGGGATGTCGACGTCAATGCCGGGGAGGATCTCTTCCTCGATCACGATCGCGTTCACCGCTTCGGGCATAGCTGCGGCCAGGAGAAGCGCGACCGTGCCACCCCAGTCATGGCCGACCAGCGAGAATCGCGTGAGCCCACGCTCGCTGAGCTCGTTGCCGAGGAGGGCGGCAAGGTCGCTCTTCCTGAAACTGGTTGTGCTCCCCGCCGGCCTGCCTAGCCCGGGCAGTGTGACCGGGACCGGCGCGAAACCGCTGCGACGCAGGAACGGCAGCAGGTCTTGCCAGTGCAGCTCGGTGACCGGCCATCCGTGCACGAGCACGACCGGCCAACCGCTTGACGGAGTACTCAGCGTCCCATCATCCCCACGACGAACTGCCGCGCGTTCGATCCCCCTCTCGGCGATGCCGTCGGACGCGCGGCAGTTTGATCACGCTAAGCGACCTGTTCCACGTCGTCCACCGGCTGCGGCGTAAGGGCGGACAACTGCCTCCCTACAGATCGCCACGTAACGTGACGATTGTTCTGCCCGATGTACTGGCGGGGGGAGGACTTCGAGATGACGCCACGGCCACCGGCAGCACGAGACGACGAGAGCGCCCGATACTTCCTGGACGCGGCCGCCGAACTGATCGACGCGATGTTCGACGACACGATCCGGGAACGTCCGCATCGGCTCCGCGGCATTCACTTTCCGGCCGCGCTCGAGTGGATGCGCGTCAGCGATGTGGTCGGCCTCGCGCAGGAGCGCCACGGTGACGGAGCGAGCGAGAAGGCCTTCCGCAATCGCTGGCCCGACCGCAACACGTTCGTCAAGGCGGCGATCATCCACACGATGCTGTACCACGACGCGCCCGAGTCGAACCCGGCGCTGCAGGTGGCGAACCTGCCGGCCGACGCCACCGCGGGGAGCCTGGCGGTCTCGGTGGCGGAGCTGTGCGACGGGCTCCTGCAGTCGTTGCTGGCCAGGCCGCGCTCCTACCTGCTGCACCACATCGGACCTCTCCTCGACCGGTATCCCGACCTGAGAACGGCGATCATCGAGGACATCGCTCGCACTCGCGAGCCATGGCTCGAGGGGTACGCCGTACTCCTCGCGGCGCTCCGGCTCCAGCTCAGGCCGGGGTGGACGATCGAGCGAGTCGGCCTCGCGCTGCAGGCGATGCTCGACGGGTTCCTGTTCCGATCTCGGATTCAGTCCGAGGAGATGAACGACGCCCGAACGGCGGAGGCAAGCCTGTTCGCCGAGACCGTGATCGCCTTCCTCGTCGGCGTACTCGACATCGACGATTCACACAGGTCGACCCACACAACCCTCGACGAAGCCGGCTGAGGAAAGATCCTGCGGTGGTTGTGACACGGAGGATGTATGGCTAGGAATCTGTTGCTAACTCGGTGCCGTTGCCGCCGCTGGAAGGCCTGATGGGTGTCACCAGGGGGTTCGTCGGCCGTCGTGCCGCGGATTCGTCGCGAGTGCCGCCCGGGCAGTACGTCACGCGGGATTTTCCGGTGCTGTCGGCCGGCCCGACGCCGTACACGCCCCTCGACGAGCTCGAGTTCCGTGGACCGGTCGGCGGCCATCTCGTCTGGGACGACGACCTCGTACCCGTTCGGCTGCTCTGCTCGGCACGCTCGCGCGGGTTGCTGATCTATCGTGGGCGGACCGAACGGTTCGGCGGGACAGGGGTGTGACGAGCATGGAACCTCTCGACGGCAATGCGATGGCAGGCGTCCTGCAAGACCTCTTTGCGCGCGACATGACCACGATGGGCTACGAGTGCCCGGGGTGTCGCGGCACCGGGGTCGTAGCCGAGATGGCGGTGTACATGTCAGGGCCTGGCACGGTGGCCCGTTGCAAGGACTGCGACACGATCCTTGTGATGCTCACCGAACGTCACGGGATGTACTGCGTAGACACGCCTGGAATGGCTTAGATTCGGGCTCAGCCCCTCACCTTGGAAGGCACTGATGACCATTCAGACCCCGCCCGACCCGAGCGCCGCCGACCTGGCGAAGCACCTGCCGCAGGCGATCACGAAGTACCTTCGTGAGTCCGACCCGCAGCACAAGGCGAATGCGCATGACCTGCTGGCGGCCTTCGCGACCAACGCCACCGTGGTCGACGACGGCAAGACCTACACCGGTCACGACGAGATCCACCGCTGGCGGGAGAACGAGGCCAGCCAGTACACCTACACGGTCGAGCTCAGCCACGTCGAGAAGCTCGACGACGACCGCTACGTGGTGACCACCCACCTGGAGGGCGACTTCCCGGGCGGCGTGGTCGACCTCCTCTACCGTTTCACTCTCGCCGACGACCTCATCACGATGCTCGAGATCGCTCCCTGACGCTCGGCTCCGAAAGGTAGAGGTGGAAGGTCATGACGGGGTGGCCGGAGGGACTGGAGCGATTCCTGGCGACCGACCCACATGACGTCGGGTGTGACGATGCCAGGGCCGTTCTGCATCTGTACGCCGAACAGGCCGCGTCCGGCGCCGATGCTGCCGAGCGCTTCCCAGGAGTGGCGTCGCACCTTGCTGCCTGCGAATCGTGCGCGGAGGATGCAGACGGGCTGTTGGCTGCTGTCATCGCTATGGAAGACCAAGAAGAGGAGCACGGATCATGACCAGCGGAGTTAACGACACCGGACAGGTCACCCAGACGCCGGGCGCAGAGACAGCCGTCCTGGCCGGCGGGTGTTTCTGGGGTGCGGAGGACCTCATTCGCCGGCAGCCCGGCGTACTCGCCACGCGCGTCGGGTACACGGGCGGGCGGAACGATCATGCGACCTACCGCAATCACCCCGGGCACGCGGAAGCTGTCGAGATCGTCTTCGACCCGGCGCAGACGACGTACCGTGACATCCTGGCGTTCTTCTTCCAGATCCACGACCCGTCGACGCTGGACCGCCAGGGCAATGACGTTGGCACAAGCTATCGCTCGGCGATCTTTCCGCTCACTCCCGAACAGGAGAAGGTCGCTCGCGAGACGATCGCCGACGTCGATGCGTCAGGGCTCTGGCCGGGCAAGGCCGTGACGACGATCGAGCCCGCGGGGCCGTTCTGGGAGGCGGAGCCCGAGCACCAGGACTACCTGATCAAATACCCGAGCGGCTACACCTGCCACTTCGTCCGCCCGAACTGGGTGCTGCCGCGGCGCACCACCACCTGAGACGCCCGAACGCGGGCGTTCGAGGTGTGGTTCCTGATCTCGGCACGGATCGCGGTGTGTTCGTCGGCGCGCTGATGGGACCATTTGGACCAGTTAGTCACCCAGACGTCGATGGTCGCCTCTGTGGCGGCGGTTGCGGTGATGTGCTCCGGATCACCTGTATTGCGGGCTATTCAGCCGTGCGGTCCGCGGCGAAGGGACCTGGCTGGTGCCGGGTGGACTGTGTGCGAAATGGACTGTATCGTCCATAGTGATGAAGAGTGAAGGTTCCGAGTTGTTGTCGCAAGTGCGGGTCGTCTCTGCGGAGGTGGCCCGGGAGAACCGAGACTGGGTTCGCGACCTGAGTAGCACTGGGGACCGGCGCGAGCTTGCGTGCCGACGGTTGTACGACGTACTCCTGCGAGCCGCGAGGGCGGAGGTCAGGCGGCGGTCGGCCAGACTGCGGCTCGCAGGCCCCGAGGTGGACGACATCGCTCACCAGGCCGCGGCTGATGCCCTACTGGCGATCAGCGGCAAGGTCGAGACGTTCCGGGGTGACTGCAAGTTCACCACCTGGGCCTACAAGTTCGTCATCTTCGACGTGGCGGCCAAGGTCAATCGGCACTTCTGGCAGCGGGCCGGTGTTGCGTTCGACGACGAGGACTGGGAGCGCCTTCCCGCGCGGATCGGGATCGAGCCGGAGGCACAGGCCGAGAGCCGGGATCTGCTGAGCGCCGTACGTCGCGCCGTCGATGAGAAGCTGACGGCGAAGCAGCGGATGGTCTTCGTCGCCCTGGCGCTGAACGGGATGCCCACCGACGTGCTTGCCGATCAGCTCGGTGCTACGCAGAACGCGATCTACAAGATGATGTTCGACGCCCGCCGCAAGCTGCGGAACGCCTTGGTAGACGCCGGCTACCTACCGGAGCAGCAGATCGCGTGAGCTCAACCGGTTGCCGATAGGGCCCCCGTAGCCCTGCAGGTACAGCCCCATCGGTCCGGTGAAGTCGGTGGCCGGCAACGCCTCGTCGGCGTTAGTTGCGGCCGGCCATCACGCCCCCGTCGACGTTGAGAATTGCGCCGGTGATCCAGCTGGCCTCGGGGGAGAGGAGGAAGACGATCGAGGAGGCGATGTCCTGGGCTGTTCCGACCCGTCCCAGCGGGTGGAAGCCGTCGAACTCCTTCACGGCCGCCTCGAGCTTGTCGGCGGGGATGAAGCCCTCGTACAGCGGAGTCGCCACCACTGCCGGCGCCACAGCGTTGACGCGAATGCCGTCGGCCGCGAGTTCCATGGCCAGGTTGTGGGTCAGCGCATGCAGGCCGGCCTTCGCCATCGAGTAGGCGGTCGCCGGTGTAGCCGCCACCGCCTGATGCGCCCACATGCTGCCGATGTTGACGATCGCACCGCCAGATCCGGCAGCCTTCATACCCCGTACGACGGTCTGGGTCAGGAAGAACGTCGCCCGGCTCAGCTCCAGGTACGCGTCGTAGTCCTCCTCGCTGTAGTCGAGGAAGCCCTTGGGGATGAAGAAGCCGGCCGCGTTGACCAGCAGCGTCGCATCGGCATGCTCGGCTGCGAGCTGCGCCTGGACATCCTCCACCTGCTTGCGATCAGCCAGGTCGGCTGTGATTCCCCAGGCCTTGCCCTTCTTGCCGAGCTCGGCGACCGTCTCGTCGACCTTCGCCTGCTGACGCCCGACGATGACGGCGTTGCCGCCTTGCCCGACAACGTCCACCGCGGTCTGCCGCCCCATGCCGCTGCTGCCACCGATCACGATGATCTTGCGGCCTTCGAAGTACCCACTCATAAGGTTCTCCTCGATCTCAGCCGGGTCGGAGTGACCCGGATTCCCTTATATGTGTGCAGATTGGGCGTCGGCCTTACTGGTCGTCGGGGGTGCCGAACAAGTAATGGGAGACGGCCGAATGACGATTCGCGTTCTCGACCGGCTCGGTCGGAAGTCCTCGTCCTTCCAGTTCGTCCCAGGTCGAGTCGGCGATGCGCCACAGGTGACGTGCTATTCGTCCGGCGACTCCCGCATGCGGCGAGTTGGGGTGCGGTCTCGTCGGCGAGCTCCACTGCCGTTTCGCCAAGGCCCGGGCCAGATCCGCGGCGCCGTCGGCACCGTGGAGCGCCTCGAGGCCGGACACGATCTTCTTCTCATGCGACTCGTGCTCAGCCAGGAGCCGCTCGGCCTCCCGCCAGGTCTCGGCTGTGCTGAGGTCCAGGAAGCGTGCGTCGCCGTAGGCCCGGCCCTTGAGCACCCGCAGCGACTGCTCGAACTCCTTGAGATTGGCGAGCATGGCCGCGGCGTCCTCACCGGACGACGTCCTGGCGGCTGTGAGCAGGACATCGGCGACAGCCGCGGCGTGCTGCGCGGCAATGGCAGTGAACTGGTCCGCGATCCGGCGCCGGTCGAACCCGTCGATGCTCGAGTCCTCGGAACCCGCGGCGAGCTCTCTGAGTCTGGAGTGCTGGATGTGAATCAAGTGCTGCAGTGGTTTGGAGCCGCGCTGGATCGAAGGGTGCGAAGGATCGAGGACCACGAGGTACTCCGGATGCCCGTCGAGGAACCGCTCAACCGCAGGGCAGTAGTTCGTGATCCGGACTTCCTCGGCGATGAGGTCGTCGAGGATCGCCTTGATCAGGGCCGTCCCCAGTCCGCGGCCGCGATGCTCGGCTGTGATCTCCGTGTGTCCCAATACGCGCCGCGGCCCGAGGACACGGAAGTCGAGGGTCCCTACCGTCGTCCCTGCCAGGAGTAGCTCGTACCTTCGCGACTCGCCGTTCTCGACCACGGTCAGATTGCGCTGGGAGTCCTCCATCAGGGTTCTCGTCGCCGTGCGCTCTTCAGTTGACATCGTCGAGCTCCAGCGGCTCGTCGTCCACAACGTGGATCGCAGCTTCCTCAGCGCTCGCAGCGCCCGCGTCGATTCCGGCGTCGGCCGCGATGAGCTCTTCCTCGAGATCGAAGTGCGACCCTTCGTCCGGGGCCACGAGGCGACCGGCGCGATCCCGGCCGACCTCCGGGCCGTCGACGTACTCCGTCGGCGTCGCGTAAGGGTCGATGTCCGGATCCTCCTGCGCAAGCCGCTGCTCGAACGTCTCACCCTGCAATGCCTCGGCTGCCGTCGTACCGAAGCCCTCACCGGCCGACCACTTCTCCGGGGGCGAATAGCCTTCGTCGAGAAGGTCGGCGACCCCTCGCCCGTCGAGCGTGTCGGAGGACTGCAGCTGGTCCTCGTCGTCCACGCTGTAACTGCCGTAATACTCCCGACTGACCTCGCTCATTGGTCCTCCCGACCGCGGGCCGGCTGCATGCCGGCTCCTCACGAGAGTTGGTGTCGGCCCCGCCCCGTGTACTTACCCGTCGTGCGGGTTGCGCGCAGCGAAGGCAGCGAGCAAGGTGGCGACGAGGGCAAGTCCGGCGTACCCGCGGGCGATCTCCGGGACCGTGAAGAAGTTGGTGAGGCGCGCGGAGATGAGGCTGGGAATGGTCGCGCCGCTGTAGCTGAGGAGATAGACCACGGCGAAGGTGGGTGCCCGGTCAGACAGAGTGCTGCCGAAGAGCAGGCCCCGGGTTGCGGCGCTGATGGCGATGCCTTGAGCGGCTCCCGCGATGATGGTTGCCGCGATGAACAACGGCAACGTACCGGTGGTGATCGCTGTGATCAGGCCGATCCATCCAGCCAGGAAGGCGATCATGCCGATGCGCTGAGCTGCCGCCGGTGAGAATCGGCCGCCGAGGGGAGCACCCACAGCGCTGGGGAGCATGTACGCGGCGAACACCAGCCCGAGGACGAGCGAGCTCCTGGTGTGAAGTTGATCCGCGACCAGCGCGGGCACGAAGGCCTGGTAGAAAGCACCAGTCGCCCACGTGGCCAGGAAGACGGCGGCCGCGACGGGGAGCAGGTGCCTGACTTGGACCGGTACGCGAACGCTGGGGCGCAGCGATCGCCAACCTCCCGGCGTACGAGTCACGGTCTCTGAGCTGATGCCGACGAGCGCGGCGGACAACAAGAGCAGGCCGATGGCAACCAGGTAGATGAGGTCGCGCGGCCACGGGCCGAACTGGACCAAGGCACCGGAGGCGATGGCGCCGACTGCGAGACCGAGCATGACTGTCTGGCTGGAAGCAACTGACGCCAGCCAGGTCGGCCTGGCCGGTGCAGTGTCAACGATGTACGCCGTGAGGCTGCTGCTGGCCAGCCCAGCGCCGAGGCCCATCAGGAGCCGACCTGCGATCAGGACGCCGATGTCGTGCACGTTCAAGAGGAGCAGGCAGGCGAGTGCGAGCAGTCCCAGGCTGGCGATGGCGACGGGCCGTCGGCCCACGTGATTGGACAGTCGTCCCAGCACCAGGAGTGTGCTGAGAGTCGCAGCGGAGTAGGCGACGACGGTCAACGAGATGCCGGCGTTGGTGAACCCTTCCTCGGCGCGGTAGATGTTGAACAAGGGGATTGTCGCGCCCACCGCGGCGAACACCGCGATCAGGGCGATCACCGCGGAGACGAACGCCAGGCGGGGCGTTCGGTCGCGGCGTCCCAGGTTGATCACCGGTGCCAGGTTTTGCATCGAGCCGTGCCTCTCTCCAGTTCCGAGCGTCGTCGTCCATCTCATCAGCGTCGATCCGCGAGGCGGTCTTACCGAGATCAGTAAGATCGCCGGACGAACGGACGTACACGATGGTTGCCGGCGGCACCGAACAGGAAGCCCTCTACACAGACGCATACCAGAAGCGCGAAGGCACCTGGGTCTGCGTCTCGGCCTGCGCGATCGCTCCAGGGACCTGAACTCCGACTCACTGATCCTTGGCGTCGCCGCGGTGGTCGACCGCCCAGGTCTCCGCTTCGTGGAGGGCCTTCGCGGTCGATTCGCCGACCAGCTCGCTGGCCTCGAAGACCTGGACCGGCCCGGATACGTCCACCCGGTCGGTACGACGTAGCAGCTCGGCAAGGCCGTGGTCCACGCCGCTGAGGTACAGCCGGCCGCCTACCGCATGCAGGGCGGCCGCGTAGTCGGCCAGAACCTTTACGAATGTCGCACCGGCGGCTGTCCGGCCACGAAGCCGGAGTACGACGGCGGGTGCCTCGGCGCCGGCCGGGTCGGGCAGGTGGGCGCCGAGCGTGCGGGAACCCGCATAGAGCAGGCTGCCGTACACGTCGAGCACGATCGTGTGATGGCTCGTCAGCGACTGGGGTGCCGCCTGCTCGATCCACCGGCCCTCGCCGGCGGGCTTCAGCTCGACGACCTTGAGATCCATCGCTTCTTGGTTGAGCTGGAGCAGCAGCGACAGCGTCACGCCGATCCCGACGGCGGCGGCGACCGGAAGGAACAACGTCGCGAGGAAGGTCGAGATGATCGCGATCTGCGAGGTCGGTCCAGTGCGCAGGATCGTCTTCAACTCGCCCGGCCTGAGCGAACCGGCGGCCGCAAAGACGAGTACTGCCGCCAGGGTGGGCATCGCGACAAGTCCGACCACGCCGGAGAAGGCCGCCAGGATGACCAGCATCCACAGTCCCGAAAAGATCGCCGCCCACCTGGTGCGGCCGCCGACTGCCTGGTTCAGAGCGGTCTGGCCGACTGAGCCGCCGACCGGTTGACCGCGGAAGAAGCCGGCCGCGAGGTTGCCGACGCCCTGGGCGATGAAATCCTGGTTCGGGTTGGAAACGGTTCCGTCGCGATTGGGTGCGGCTTCGGCGACCCCACTGCCCTGGACGAGAACGATGGCGGCGACGGCCAGCGCTCCGGTCACCAGTGGAAACGACAGCAGGCTGAGGCTGGGGAGGTGGGGCAACGGAACACCGCTCGGAATCTGCCCGACGTCTTCCACACGTGCCACCGAATCGGCACCGACGATCAGCACAATCGCAGTCGGGACAACCAGCGCGACCAGTGCGCTCACCGCTCTGAGCCTCGTCCGGGACAGGCCGACGAGGATTCCGAGGGCCGTCAGGCCGGTCAGCAGGGACGCGACGTCGATCCGCGATGGATGGAGTACGACGTCTATCGCCTTGGCCAGCGCGAATTCTCCGGTGGCCTTCGCGCCGGTGAGGTCGGGGATCTGGCCGAAGAAGATGTTGGCCGAGATCCCGGTCAGGAAGCCGATCATGACCGAGTGCGACACGAACCGCGTGTAACGCCCCAGTCGTGCGATCCCCGCCACGATCATCGCCACGCCGGCGATGATCGTCAGCAGGACCAGCGCGTCCGGCCGGTCCGCGGGATCGACTCCTTCCAGCGCCGAGCCGGCCGCCAGTGCCGCCGCGGTGGTCGTGGTGATCACCATCAGCCGGGTACTCGAGGTCAGCCCGCCCGCGATCGGAGCGGCGAAACTCGCATACAGGCCGTGGATCGGGTTCACTCCGACCAGTACGGCGGCTGCCATCCCGTCCGGCACGCTGCTGATCGCGCCCGGCAGACCGGCGACCACATCGGCACGCAGGTTCGGCCGCTCCGACCGCAGGTAACGGAGTACGGGATGTGCGCCCACCGAGCACTCCTCACGCCAGGACTGGTTGTCGAGCGTAGGGAGCGGCGTCCGGCGGAACCTCATCCCGGCGGGACGATCCGAGCGGTCGGGACGAGATCGTCCACCAGGGATGAGGCGCAGTGGTCCGGGCGGACCTAGCGTCGAATGGGCAGGGCTCTTGGCGTCATCCTCTGAGGGGCGGATGGCGCCAAGAGCCGAAACCCGTTGTAGGACAGCAAAATCGTGCGTGCGTCCTGGAAGAAGTCGTCATTCCGGAGCAAGGTCGTGGGACTGCGGTGGATCGTCGATCTCCGCACGGCGCGCGGCCGCGCTCTCGACGACGTCAGCTGCTACGACATCGACCGAGCGGCCGAGATACTCCGCCAGCACGAACAGCAGCGTTCGCGCCTCGGCCGGCTCGATCTGGTGATACTCGGCCAGAACGCCGATTGCCTGCTCTCTGAGCGCGGCCGTCTCCACGCTGTCGGCGAGTGAAGGATCTACCTCGTCGCCGGGGTCGGAACCCATGTATACAAGCCCTCTGACTTCCCGTGCCGACGCGGCACTCTCGGGACCACCGCTTCGACTGTACTCCAAAACGGTTAACCCGATGGGGGAGGGTGTCCTGGCCCCGGTGGCCGTTGCCTGCCGGGCGGCTCCGTCACGGCTGATCGGTCCTGAAGGGTGCTGGAGGTTGCGGAGAATGCTGGGCGGGACGTCGTGATCGGGGCCCGGCGCTCAGGTCTTCCTCAACCTGTTCCAGGTGGACGTAGCGGCGTCCGAGAGGACCGGCCGTGACACCGTGGAGCACCACACTCAGGAACACCGTGAGCGCAACGGCGGCGACGGATCGCTCGACCACCGGGAGGTTGCCGAGCTGCTCGATTGCCAGCAGCGCGAACACGACCGATGCCAGACCGCGCGGGCCGAACCAGCCCATGAATACAACGGTCCTGCGATCAAGACCCGTTCCCAGCAGCGACAGGGCGACCGGAGCCATGCGAACCACGGTCAGGCTCAGTACGGCGTACGCGAGCAGCGTGAGGTCGAAGTTGTGAAGGGCGATCGGCACCAGCGCGGCACCGAAGAGGAACCAGGCGGCGAGGGCGAGGACCTCACCGAGCAGCTCCGGCAGCTCGACGGCGGAGTCCGCGTCGACAGCATCCTGGTCGAGTGCCGCTCTGAAGGCGATGCCGGCGACGAAGGCTGCGATGAAGCCGTTGCCGCTGAACGCGACGGCGAGGGTGAAGCTGCCGAGGGCGGCCGCAAGTGTTCCGAGCCGCGTTGCACCCGTACTCATCCAGCGGCGTCGAGAGCCGATGGACAGCAGCCAGGCGCTCGTCGTACCGACCACCAGGCCGACGACGAGACCGACGGCGAGTTCGAGCAAGGCTCCGCCGCTGTCGTCGGCGACGCCGTCGTGACTCTCTATCCCGAGTAGGCCCGCAGCGACAGCCAGTGTGAACGTGACGACAGGTGTGACGATGCCGTCGTTGAGTCCGCTTTCCACATTGAGTGCGCGACGCAGGCGCACGGGGATCCTGCGATCGTTGATCACCTGCGCGCTGAGTGCAGCGTCAGTGGGAGCCAGCGTGGCGCCCACGAAGCCTGCCAGTGCCCAGGTGAAGTCGTCGAAAAGCCAGGCGGCCAGGAGAGAGCCCAGGATCACGGACACCGGAAGGCCGAACGCGAGCAGACGGCCGGGTAGGCGAATGTCTCGTTTGAGTCGTGACACGTTGACTCTGGCAGCATCCGAGAACAACAGCAGCGCCAGCGTCAGCTCCGCGATCAGGTGGATGGACGGCGCCTCGACGTCCACCGAGAGCGGGCCGCTGTCAGGATTCCCCAGTGCGTAGCCGGCGACGGCGAACACGAGCGGGCCGGTGATGTTCAAGCGGGCCAGGAGATCCGAGGTCACTGCCCACACAAGGACGAGGAGCGCGAGGACCGCGAAGGTTGCCTCTGTCACCTGTCACCTCCGGGAGCCGGCGGACCGTTCAACCTGGTGCGGCGGCTTGTCAGGTCTCGGGGCGTTGGGGCAGCAGTCCCAGGTCCCATGCTCGCCGTACTGCCTCATTGCGCCGGGAGGCGCTCAGCTTGCGCAGGATGCTCCGTACGTGGCTGCGGACCGTGTTGACCGAGACGTGCATGGTGTTGGCGATCTCTTCGGTTGTCAGTAGTTCGGCGAGGTACCGGAGCACCTCGTGCTCCTTGCTGCTCAAGGTGTTGGTGACAACCAGTTCGTAGCGGGTCCGGCTCGATTGATCCGCCGCACGCTCGCGCCCAGGTCGCGGCGCGTGGAGCCAGGCGTGACGTCGCATCAATTCATTGGTTGGCTGGAGCAACTTTCGCAGTTGTGGCGGTGTGTGCGAGAACGGACGGCGGAAGTGTTCGGGTGCGGCCAGCCTCAAGGCGCGCTCGACCTGGACGCTGCTCCGGCGGGAGTCGCCGGTTCTGATCGACTCCGCGGCTTGAACCAGGTACCTGTCGATCTGTGTCTCCAGGGACGTGGCGCGGTGGCCGACCGCGGACGTCGGGGCAGGACCCTGCTGGCCGGCCTCGGTAGCCGCCCGCTGCAGCACCAGGATCGATTCGACCTGGTCGCGGCCAGGAGAGTCCTCGATCACGGCGATTGCCTCATGCGGCAGGTGCTGAGCCACGAGAATCTTCGCCTCGTCGAGGACGAGGGACTGGCCGAGCCAGTCGTCGATCCCCGCACCGTAGCCGTCGGCGGCCGCCCTGAGCTCAGCACGGGCCACCTCAGCCTGTCCGCCCGATCGGAGCACTCTTGCGCGGACCAGAGCCCCGAAGGCGGCCAGCATGCGTGCATCGAGCGTCGGTACGGCGTCCCCGGCGCGATGCACCAGGTCCCGTGCTGCCGTGACCTCACCCCGGTCGACGCTGACCCAGGCTCGGGCCACGATCGCTGACTGCGGCTCATCGAGGTGACCCCCGGCCTCCGCCATCGCGGTTGCTTGCTCGGCGAGCTCGCCGGCCCGACGCAGATGTCCCCACACCGCCTCCACCAGCGCGGCCATCCCCAAGACGTGCGCCAAGGCCTCGTGCAGACCGGCTTCGTCGGCGATCGCGATCGCCTCGGCGAAGGCCTCCGAGGCTCCAGGGAGGTCCCCCCGCTCGAGCAGGACCCTACCTTTGCATCCGGCAACGAGTACCTTCGCCTCCGGAGGCGGGCCGCTCGATCCGGCCGATGCCGCTCGGAGCGCGGCCTCGGCGGCGAGGCTCGCGTCCAACGCCTTGGTTACATCGGCCTCGAGACTCGTACAGATCGCCTCCAGCACGGTGATGGCCAGATCGTAGAAGCGGGTCGGAGGCAGGACACCTCGCTCCAGACTGGTTCGGGCCTTGCTCAGTTCCGCGGCGCACACGTCGATATCGAAGGCTGCCAGCGCTCGAACGGACCGGACCACGGCGGCACCCGCTCCGTCCAGGTCGTCGGGAAGGTCAGCGACCAACACTGGCAGGAGCGCCCGCCGGGGCCCGACAAGTAGCTTCGCGAAGTCGAGATCCTCCACCAGATACCGTGCCGCGTCGCCCCACTCCAGGGCCGTGATGGCGTGGCGGACCGCTGTCAGCCGGTGCCCGTTCTGTGCGAACCAACCGGCAGCGGTTCGGTGCAGCTCGGTGACCAGATCCGGCCGCTCGAACAACAGTTGGGCCCGGAGGAACTCACGGAAGAGTGACTGGTACCGGTAGCAGCCGTCGGTCCCCGGAACGCGCCGGATGAACGCGTTCTCATGCGACATGAACTCCAACGACCGGCGGTCACAAACGCGACTCGTCAGCGCCTCGGCCAGCGCAGGCCAGAGCTGGTCGACGATGCAGGTCCGGAGCAGGAACTCCCGCTGCACACCCGGCTGCGCTTGGAGTACCTCGGTCATCAGGAACGCCGACACGTTCCCGATGTCGCCACGGAACGCTCGGATCGTCTGGGCGATGTCGGCCGTTCCGGCCAGGTTCATCGCCGCGAACGCCAGACCCGCCGGCCAGCCGTCCGTCCTCGCCCGGAGCTCGGCCACCTCGACCGGTGCCAGATCAAGATTCTCCCGCCGCATCAGCTCGGTTGCCTCCTCCGCCGTGAAGGCGAGGTCGGCCGCGCGAATCTCCGTCAGCATCTCCGCCAGCCGATAGCTGTGAAGAGGCAACGGCGGGTCCGCGCGGGTCAGCAGGACGATCCGTATCCTTGCGGCATCGTCGCGGATGACGCGGTCGAGGCTGTCCCCGAGTTCGGGCGTGAGGCAGAGGTCGCCGCAGTCGACCACGAGGACCAGCGCAGGATCTTCTGCGCGGGCGGCAGCTCTGCGACGGAGACCGTCGAGCACAGACTGCATCGAGGCCGCAGTCTGTTCATCGGCGGCGTCCACAGCGACGTGCTCGACCGGGCCGGACCAGGTGCCGAGTGCCTCCCACGAGAGCAGGAGCATCGTCTTTCCGAAGCCCGCCGGCGCACTGACAAGCGTCAGCGGCCGCCGTACTCCTCGGCTCACCAAGTCCAGAAGACGCTGCCGTACGACGGTCCTCCAGAGCATGGCCGATGCTCCCGCCAGCGGCGTCTGCCCATCCTCGCGAATCGGGGTCCAGCGATGTCCGCGCCCTTTGTCTGCCTGTTGACCCCCCGGCATCTCCCCTCCCGGCGATTGACTACCGACCATGCTGCCCCAGGACTGAGCGGGGTAGCTCACCCCGCAGGGATGAGGCGTGGTCCACCGTCGCCTGGGCCAGACTCATGACCGCTTGCGGGCGCAGGGCTCTGAGCGGTTCTCACCCCGGCGGGAGGAGGCGACGACCTGCCGGCCCCGTGCATGCTGACGCTCTGAGCTCGGTGGCGAAAGACGCGATCGAGAACCGGGGCAAAGGACTGAGAACGTGAGCGAGATGATGCGGTCATCCGGCGCCGATGGATCCGAACCCAGCACCTCCCGCGGCCGCGGCCGAACTGTCCGGATGTGGTGCGTCGACCTGGCTGTCACAGCGGGCCTCGTCTGTGCGATCGGCAACTGGGGTCTGGGACGCGTGCTCATCAGTGTGTTCGTTGTCGCGATGGTGACAGCAGTCATCGCCTCGTCCACCTGGGAAGGGCATGGGCGGCCCGCGGCGCTCAGCATCGCTCGGGTCACCTTCGCCATCGCGCTGATCATGCCGGCCGCCGTGGGCCTGATAGCGGTCCTCGGCTTCGCCGGCGTCTTGATCGTGCTGGCACTGGCGGCGACCACGCCGGCTCTCACCTCGCGCTTCCGGGCGCGACGGCGCGCGCAGGCGGATGCTCCCGTCGTACATCCGGAGCGGGCGACACCCCGCGACCCCGCGACGTCGCCCGCCGACGGTCCTGCGGACGCCCCGGAGCGAGAGCTCAGTTCCCTCGCCGACGTGGAGTTGTGCCTGATCTGGCGCCAGAGCTTCTTGCTGCTGGAGACTGCCCGTACAGCTGCGGAGCGCCAGTCCGTCGTCGAACTGCGGCAGCTGTACCTCGACGAGCTCCATCGGCGATCTCCGGAGGGTTTCGCGGCCTGGCTCGCCTCCGGCGCACGAGCATCGGGAAACCCGTTTCCGTATGTCGACGATGCCCGGCGCCGAGCAGGCTGAGTCCAGGACTCGAGCGCAACGAACCGGCCGTCAGCTGGTGAAATCGCGGACATCGCGTCCGTGTACGGCCAGCGCCCAGATGACGAAGATGTCGATGGCGATGATGGTCAGCGCCCAGAACGGGTAGTACGGGATGAAGGTGAAGTTGGCCAGAGCGCTCAACGACGCCAGGACGATGGCCACCACCCGCGCCCAGGTCTGGCCTGCCATGACCGCGAAACCTGCCACCATCACCAGGACGCCGAACAGCAGGTGGATCCAGCCCCACGCGGTGGCGTCGAACTGGAACAGGTAGTTGCGGGTGCTGACGTAGAACTCGTTCTGGAAGAGCGCCACCAGACCGGAGAAGATCTGGAAGCCTCCGGCCAGGACCATCATGACGCCGGCGAACAGGACGAACCCGATTGCCCAGCCGCTGACCTCGTGTTCCTCGCCCGCGCTTTCGTAATGCGATGCCGCTGCACCGTGTGCCACTGTCATTCACTCCCTTGTGCCACGTCGTGATCGAACCGTTCCGCCGTCGCGGAGGGTGACACCAGGCTGTCGAATCACCTCGGGCGCGGCATCATCCTCAGGGGACGAGCCGGGCCACCTGCTCAGATCTCGACACTGACCGGGAAGGTGGCGATCCAGGCGATGGCGATGACGAAGACGAGGCAGCCGATCCCGATGAGGATCCAGCGCAGGCGCCGGCCGGCGATCTTGGTGCTCATCCCGGCGAAGAACAGGACCACGGCGTACAGGACGACCGTGAGCACATAGTTGCTGGCTGTTTGGAGGTCGCGGAGGACCTCGGCCGTGGAGGCCGCCGCGGCCGCGTCGAGCCGTTCGGCCTCCTGGTGCGACGCGAGCTGGTACTGCGGCATGGCGAACGGCGTCGGCGGCGCATCCGGGTTGGTGGACGGCCGGGTCGCCATCCAGGCGTTGAACGCGGGCCGGAACTCCGGGCGGAAACGGTGGGCGTAGAAGTCGGCGATGTCGGCCTCACCTCGGCGATCCGCGTCCACCCAGGCGATGAACGTGGCGACGTCCACCTGGCTCTGGGACTGGGCCAGGCCTTGGGCCCGGGCAGCGTCGATCCTGATCGCGTTGAGGCGGCCGGCCACCTTGGCCTGTTCTCCCGTCCACCTGGTCGCCTGGTAGCTGCTCCACGACGTACCGAGGGCGGCGACCACCAGCAGGATGGTGACGAGCACCTCCTGCCAGGTCCGGCCGCGCCCGGGCCGCTCGTCAGCGCCGGCTGCCGTCATCCGCGCACGGAAGAGTCACGTCGAGCCCGAGCAGCTTGACCTGCGTGTCGATCAGGCCGATGGTTCGTACCATCGCTGTCGGCTGCAGCCTGCCGACGCCGGCGCCGTGTGGATGGTCGAAGAACACCAGCAGGAACAGCAGGAGGGTGATGACGACCGTCACGCTGCCCATCAGGATGCCCTGCGTCAGCGCGCGCTCGCCCGGGTCGGCGAAGAACAGCAGGTACACGAAGATCACCACCGAGATCACCGACAGGACCAGCCACACGGGCGCCGGGATGATCCCCTCCGCCCCGTGCACCCTGTCGATGCGCGCCTGCTCCCGATCGGCGGTCTGATCCATCCAGCGGTCGTACGCCGACTGCTCGGTCGGAGTTCGCGGATCGACGGTCGAGATCGTCCGGAACATCTCCACGCCCCACGGGTTGACCGAATTGCCCAGCGTGCCTGTGTTCAGCGCATTCCACTCGACCCCGGCCACGGACCGTGCGTAGCAGCTCAGCTCACCGGTGAGCTCCGCACGCGTCTTGCCGGGCATGAACTGGGCCGTCTGAAGCTGCTGCGCCACGATCGTCGCCTCCGACTCGGCGCCGGCTCGCGACTGGTCGTACGACGTGAACGACAAGAAGATGATGAAACCGAGCAGCACGGAGAACCCGGTGGCCAGCACGCCGAAGACACCCGAGGCGCGATCACCGTCACTGAAGTAGCTGCCTTTCGGCGCCCGCCTGCGCACGAGAAGCATTGCAGTGACGGTGACCGCCGTCGAAACGACCATGACCAGAGCGGCCCAGACGATGTTCATGTGCGCCCGCCGCCGCTGCCACAGCCGGCTAGTTCGCGGTTCCGGGAACGGCTTCGGCCGGTGGGACGGGACGGGAGGCGGACGAAGCCCGGCCGGCGCCGACCAGGAGCTGCACGACGACCAGCAACAGGGCCACGAGCGCGAGCGACCAGAACAGCCTGCCGGTCGAGATGTTGTTGCCCCAGAGCAGTACGACGGCGCCCAGCAGGCCGACGGCCACGCGCAGCCACCGGGCGTTGACCGCGACCCACCGGCCCGCGGTGCCGACCGGACCGTTGGACAGGGCCGCGCCGATACCTTCCAAGCCATCGCGGATGGCAGCGCGTACGGCGGTGCCGGACTTGTTGGGTCCCGTGAACCAGCCGATGACAATGATCGCCAGAGCCAGCCGGAAGAACACTTGCCGGCCACGCTCGAGGTAGGACAGCAGCGTGTCGTAGAAGACCGCGCTCGCCGGACCGAACGTCGTACCCGACAGTGCGTCGATGAACAACTGCCGTCCGACGGTCAGCGCCGCGGCGATCAATAACGCGTTCACCGCCAGCAGCACCCCGATGATTACCGTCGTCCGGGGACGCCGGCGCGAGAGCACCAGCGCAAGCAGATAGAGCCCGGCCACCACCACGATCAGCCATTGCGCAACCGGGTTCGCGAACGCATAGATCGTTCGCAGCTGCTTCACCTGCGGCGCTTCCACCAGCACGATCTGCTTGTCGACGTCGGGGACAGGCACGTTCTGCAAGATCGTGAGGCCTCGATCGACCAGGCGTTGCTTGACCTGGTCGATGACCTGAGAGACGTCGAGGACGATCTGTTCATCCTGCAGCGAGACGGCTCCGGTTTGATCACCCTTCAGGATGCGCTGGAGCGTCTGCTGGGCCCTGGTGTTGGCGGCTGTCCAGAGGTCGGCGAACGCATCCGACGCGAGGAACTCCCGGACCTGGCGGTCGATCAGGCTGTTGATCGCGCCGGACAGCGGCCCGACCAGTCGCTGCAGACGCGGACGGTCGGTGATGACACCTGCGAACACGGCGTTGAGGAGCGCCTCGATGTCGACCTGTTCCTGGATCGTGTCGGTGACCTTCGTAGCGATGGCGTCCTGCACCTCCGGCGAGTCCACCAGCGGGCCGACGGTGTTCACGTAGCGCGTGGTGTCGTTCAGCGTGCGCTGTCCCCAGTACGCGATCGCCGCCGGAGTGGTCAGCAACGCCGCCAGCACCAAGCAGACGATCACCGCGGCCGAACGCCCCTTCGAGGGCCGCTTCGCCTCGGCTGTCCCGGCCGGCACGCCGCTTTCTGTACGTCCGGACAGCGTTGGGTCTGGAACAGCCATGCCGCGCCTCCTCGCCGCTCGGGCTAAGGGATCGATCGTCGCCGCCACGGGCGAACGGAACCTCACCCCGCGTGGATGAACCTCGGTGTCAGGCCTGGACGCCGCCCGGGTAGCCGGGGGCCTGGCGGCGCTGGGTCCAGCCGGCGCCCCAATGGACGATGTCTAGGAACCCGGCGAAGACGACCCAGAACCAGTCGAAGCCGGTCAGGCCGCCCCCGGTGTAGAGGACGACGTACATCAGCGTCGCAAAGGGTAGGAAGATGATGCCGAGCAGTGGCCAGAACCACGAGTCGAAGGCGGCGTCCACCAGTTTGGGGCGCGCCACCCAGACGAACAGCAGTGCCAGGCGCGGAAAGACCCCGGCAAGCAAGGCGAAGAAGCACCCCATGTCATTCCTTTCGCGCTTTCCCAGGCACCCCCGGTGGGGCGACAGCCGACTTGGATCGTTGCGCGAGGGCCGATGGTGAGCATCATCCGCGCGGGGTGATCCGACCCGGGAGGGCACGCCGCTCGGCGTACATAGTCCGCCCGGGGTGAGGCTTTCCACCCGGGGTCGAGGCGATGGTGAGGGCGAGAAGTACCGCGACCGCGCGCGGTCGCGGTCGCCCGATCCAGAGGAGAGACCCGTGGGATCTGACAGCAAGGCTCCAGTCGATCTGTACATCGCCGCCTATCCGGACGCGGGCGCAGCGCAAGGTGACTGGGACGCCATCAAGCAGGCCGCTTCGGACGATGTGATCAAGGTCGACGGACTCGTCCTGGTCAGCCGTGACTCCGACGGCAAGATCCACGTCGACGACGATTTCCACACGGCGAGGAAGGGTGCGATGTGGGGCGCGGTAGGCGGTGCCGTCGTCGGGCTGATCTTCCCGCCGAGCCTGCTGGCCGGCGCTGCGATCGGTGCGGGTGCGGGACTCGGTATCGGCGGCCTGAAATCCCACCGGGAGAAGAAGGCGATCAAGGCTGACGTCGAAGACGCCTTGCCGGTCGACAGTTCGGGAATCGTGGCGCTCTTCGAAGAGACGTGGGTGACGGACGTCGACAAGGCCCTTTCGCACGCCGCCAAGCTCACCAAGCACGAGGTCGACGCGGACAGTGCCGCGGAGGTCAAGAAAGCCGCGGAGTAGTCGCGGGGGAGCGGTCATGCCGCGAACCGGCGTACGTCGAGCGGTCGTCGGCGCTCTGCTGGCCGTCGTCCTGCTCGTCGTACCAATGGCCTGCAGCGACAGTTCGACGCCGGCAGCAGGGGAGCCGACGGCGGACTGCGCTGCCTCGTCGGCATTGAAGTCCTCGCTGGACACGCTCACGAAAGTAGAGCCGCTACAGGACGGTCTCACCGCGCTGAACGCCGCCGTGGCCGACGTCAAGACCAGCCTGAACACCGCGGCAGCCTCGGCATCGGACGCACTGCGGCCCGCCGTAGACGGCGTCAAAACGGCGTTCTCGGAGTTGGAGACCGCGGCCAGTGGCCTGACCGCGGACAACCTCAGACAGAAGGGGCCGGCGATCAGCTCGGCGCTCAGGCAGGTGGGCACCGCGGCGACGTCGTTGGGCACCGCGTTGAAGGAGAGCTGTCCAGCGCGCTGACCGTCGGCCATCACAAGGAGCCACAGGGATGCCCAGCTCGACGGCAAACAGCGGCCCTGAACGAGTGCTGACAGGCGGTGCGGAGGGGTAGGTATGGGCGGTGTGCTCGGGGAGATCCTTCCCCTCGCGCTGGGTGTCGCGATCAGTCCGATCCCCATCATCGCGGCGATCCTCATGCTGCTGTCGCCGAACGCGAAGACTACCGGCGTCGGGTTCCTGGGCGGCTGGATCGCCGGGATCGTCGTTGCGATCGTGTCCTTCACCTTGCTCTCCGCTGCCCTGCCCGAGGACGACTCGGACGCATCGCGCCCGATCCAGGGCACGATCAGACTCGCCCTCGGCATACTTCTGATCCTCTTGGCCGCCAAACAGTGGCGGGGCCGTCCACACGGTCAGGCAGCTCCCGAGTTACCGAAATGGATGTCGGCCATCGACACGCTGACACCGGTCAAGGGCATCGGCCTCGGCCTTCTCCTGTCCGCGCTGAACCCCAAGAACCTCATCATGGCGGCCGGGGCGGGCATCGCGATTGGTGCCGGCGGCATCGACACCACGCAGACGGTCGTCGTCATCGCTGTCTACACGGCGATCGCCGCGGCTACCGTCGCGCTGCCTGTCATCGCCGACCTCGCGGCCGCCGACCGAATGGCCCAGCCACTCGAGACTCTGCGCGAATGGCTGGTCCGGGAGAACACGGTGGTTATGGCCGTCCTTCTCCTCGTCATCGGCGTCGTCATGATCGGCAAGGGGATCGGGAGCTTCTAGTCGTCGCGGACTTTGTCGGCGAAGACGGTTGCCCAGTCGTTCTTGATGCTGACCACCGTCCAGTCCTGGGTGCGGGCCTGCTCGAGTGACGCCTCGGCTCCGGCGGTGTAGCTGAACTCGCGTTCCTCGTCGTCGTGCAGGATCAGCAACCGGAGTCCGGGACGCGAGGGACGCCCGGCGTACCTGAGCATCGGGACGTCGCCGTTGGAGTTGCCGCCGGCAACGACAGGTCGCCGGCCGGTCCGGCTCCAGATGCGTACCGGTTTCATCGGGCCGTCGTCGAAGCCGTCCATCTTCGCCTCGTAGACGATCGAACCTCCGGTGTCGTCACCGCGGTACCTGAGCCCGGCCGAGCTGCCGATGACGCGCTCGGCCGGGATACCGTAGACCTCCTCGGTGATCGGTCGCATGAAGTCGCGGTCGCCCCCGGACGCGATGTAGGTCGTGAACCCGTAGGCCTCCAGGTAGCGCAACAGTTCGACCATCGGGACGTAGGTGCACTCCCGGAGCAGCCGCCCGAGCATCGGGTGTCGCGCCGTCCGGAGGAAGCGCTCGGCGATCTCCGCGTAGGTGTCGACGCTCATGTCGGCGAACGTCTGGAGGATGCCGTCCAGGAGTACCTTCAGATCGCTGTCGTCGCCGTGGTAGTGCTTGGTGATCATGTCCCCGAGCCAGGCGTAGTCCTTGTCCCGGGCAGCCTGCCACGGCTGCTGTGCGCGAAGGCTTGAATCCTGTTCGGCCGTCTCGGCGAGCTGCTGGAGGATGAAGCCGAGTTCGACCGGCATCGGCTTCTCGCACCACAGTGTGCCGTCGTTGTCGAACACCGCGATTCGCTCGGAGGGCGGGACGTACTGCGCCCCGCCCTCCTGCACGGCTCGGTCGACGTAGTCCACGATCACCTGTCGTGCCGGGGTGTCCCGCCAGGACGCCAGCAGGGCGTGATCAGTCGTCACAGCCGGGATCTCCTACTCTCGCATCAGCATCAGGGCGGCTTCGCGTTCGAGATCCATGTACGGCTCACCGCTGACGTCGACGGCCACCCGGTTGATCGTGCCGCCGGTGAAGTAGTGCGGCGGCTCGCCCGGGTAGTCGTCGGTGATCGGCTCGCCGCCGTGCCTGCCGACGTACAGGCCTGAACCCGCGATGGCGAAGGCTCCGAGCTGGGTCTTGATGTGTCCCTCGCCGACTTTCTCGTCCCCGTGGAAGAGCGAGAGCGTTCCGGTCGCGGCGTCCGGGTCCATCCCCTGCTTCTCGAAGGAGGCCGACAGGATCAGGTTCTTACCCGTCGGGATGTCCTTCGTCCCGACGATCTGCTGCTCCAGCGCGCCGACGAAACTGTTCACGTAGTGGAGACGATTGTTCTTCACGTACAGCGCATGGCCACCGAATCTGGCCCCCATCGCGAACAACACACCTTCGGCTCCCGGCGCCGGGATGTCGACCAGCGCGCCGATCGTGAAGGAGCGGTTGCGGGTGTTGACCGCCTGCCACTCCGACACCGGGGCGGTGTCCGGGTAGTACACGTACCGGTCCTTCGGCGCGCTCAGCTGGGGCCGTGGGGTGGTGAGGATCTCCAGCGCGGAGCGATCGTCGAGCGGGAACGCGTTGTTCGCCCCGGCCTCCGCGAACCAGATGTTCACCAGCTCGCGCAGCTTGTCCGGCTGCTCCGCCGCGAGGTTCTTGATCTCGGATCGATCCACCTCGACGTGGTACAACTCCCATTCGTCGGCGTTGAAGTTGGCCCAGCCGGAAACGGTCGGGTGGGTGGTGACCGCCTTCCACCCCTCGTGGTAGATCGAGCGGGATCCCAGCATCGAGTAGAACTGTGTCTTTCGTCCGGACTCTGCGGATGCGTCGTCGACGCTGCCGCGCATGCTCACCCCGTCGAAGGTGCTCTGGGTGTGCCCCTTGATCGTCTCCGGCGCTTCGACGCCCAGTACGTCGAGAATCGTCGGGACGATGTCGATCGCGTGGTGGTACTGGTGACGGAGCTCGCCGCGTGCCCGGACGCCCTTCGGCCACGAGATGATGCAGGGGTCAGCGGTGCCGCCGTTGTACTCGTACCGCTTCCACATCTTGAACGGGGTGTTGAAGGCCATCGCCCAGCCGTTCGGGTAGTGGTTATAGGTCCTGGTGCCACCCAGGTCGTCGAGCTTGGCGAGGTTCTCGGCCAGGTCGTCGCGGATCCCGTTGGCGAACTTCATCTCGTTGACCGAGCCGTTCGGACCGCCTTCGCCGCTCGCACCGTTGTCGGACACGACCACGACCATGGTGTTGTCCAACTGCTCGATCTGCTCGAGGTAGGCGAGCAACCGGCCGATGTGGTGATCGGCGTGCGCGAGGAATCCGGCGTACACCTCGGCCATCCGGGCGAAGAGGCGCTTCTCGTCGGCGTTCAGCGTGTCCCACGGCCGGGTGTAGTCCAGCTCCGGGAACGGCTGGTGGTCCGGGCCGCTGCGCGTCTGGGGCGAGCCGATCGGATTCAGCGGTGCGACTTCGGTGTTCTCCGGTACCAGACCGAGCTTCTTCTGGCGCGCCAGCGTCTCGTCCCGCATCGCCTCGTACCCCTGGTCGAAACGGCCGGCGAACTTCTCGATCCAGTCCTTCGGTGCGTGGTGGGGTGCGTGGCAGGCGCCAGGCGCGTAGTACAGGAGGAACGGCTTGTCCGGAGCGATCGCCTTGGCGTCCTTGATGAACTCGATCGCCTTGTCGGTGATGTCGTCGGTCAGGTGGTAGCCCTCCGCGGGGGAGCGCGGCGGCTCGACCGGGTGGTTGTCGTAGACGAGGTCGGGATACCACTGGTTGGTCTCGGCCCCGAGGTACCCGTACCACCGCTGGAAGCCCCGGCCGGACGGCCAGTTGCGGCGCGTCGACGCGAGGTTCATCTCGTCGGTCGGGCACAGGTGCCACTTGCCCACCATGTAGGTGTTCCAGCCGCGCTCTCCGAGGATCTCCGAGAGCATCCCGTTCGCCGGCGGGATCGTGCCGCTCGCGTTCGGGAATCCGATCGCCGCTTCGGTGATGCACGCCATGCTGTTACGCGTGTGGTTGCGGCCGGTCAGCAGACACGACCGGGTCGGTGAGCACAGCGCCGTCGTGTGCCACTGGGTGAAACGCACCCCGCGAGCGGCGATCGCGTCGATGTTAGGGGTCTCGATCGGCCCGCCGTAGCAGCTCATGGCCGAGTAGCCGACGTCGTCCAGGACGATGTAGACGACATTCGGCGCACCGTCCGGCGCCTTCGCCGGCTCGAACGGCGACCAGTCCGGCACTGAGTCGCGAATATCGACGTTGATCGATCCCCGGAACTGCACAGGCATGACGTCCTCCATCTTCGATGTCAGTCCAGGCTCGATCTCCTGCGGTCCCGAGTCGTCACCCCCGCGGGATGATCCGGCTCACCGCCGCGAATCCTGGTCGTCGGTCTTCGGCTGCGGACTGTGCCAGCTCGCGCCCGTCTGCCGTACGTATTCGGCGACAGCCGCGTCGAGGGTCGGGAGGAAATGCGCCGGGTTGATCGTGCGGGTGAGCTCGTACCGCTCGATCTTCGAGCGGACCGGATCCTTCAGCTCCGCGAACACCAGGGAGACATCGCGCGCGTTGAGCCAGGCGTCCAGCTCCTGCAGCATGTCGGAGGCCGTGGTGTCGACGTCGGTGATCGGCTCGGCGGCCACGATGATCCACCGGACCTCGGGATCGTCCGAGGCGATCTCCCGCACCTTCTCACCGAACATCCGCGCGTTCGCGAAGATCAGCGGTGCGTCGAAGCGGTAGACGACCAGACCAGGGAGGAGCTCGGCGTCGGGATAGCTCTTGGTGTCGTGCAGGCCGGCGATTCCTTCCACCCGGCCGAGCTCGGCCTCGTGCGGCCACCAGGCGCGGCGGAAGACGTTCAGGATCGACAGGCCGACGGCAATCAGAATGCCGGGCAGGACACCCAGCAGGGCCACGCCGAGCAGCGCGATGATGGACAGCCCGAACTCGGTCTTCCGCTGATGCCACAACCGGCGCGTCCCGGCGATGTCGGCCAACGACAGGGCGGCGGCGATGACGATCGCGCCCAGGGTCGGCTGCGGCACGTACTGCATCAGAGAGGTGGCGACGACCAGGACCACGGTGATCGTCGCGGCGCCGACGATACCGGTCACCTGGGACCGGGAACCGGCCTGCTCGGCGACCGCCGTGCGGGACCCGCTGGTGCTGACCGGGAAGCCTTGGAAGAACCCTGCCGCGATGTTGGCGGCGCCGATGCCGACCATCTCCTGGTTCCCGCGGACCCGGTCGCCCCTGCGGGCGGCGAATGCCGATGCCGTCGACATCGTGTCGGCGAGCGCGACGACAGCGATGGCCAGCGCTCCGACGAACAAGGGTGGCAGATCGCTCCAGCTGACCCCTGGGACAGTGAACGGCGGGAACCCCTGGGGGAGCTTGCCGACCGTGTCGACGTCGTGGGACTGCAGGTCGAACGCGCTGACCAGGATGGAGGCGAGCACCACGATGATCAGGACGCTCGGCAGCTTGCGCAGGAACCGATTCAGCAGCAGGATGCCGGCGAGCGAACCGATCCCGAGGAGCGCGGCCGTCGTGTTGGCGTCGCCGTCCGCGAGCCCCGAGAAGAAGGCGCCTGCCTCGGCCAGCAGCCCGTCGGCGTCGACCGAGAACCCGAACAGCTTGGCCAGTTGACCGATCACGATGGTCAGCGCGAGCCCGTTCATGTAGCCGATCTGGGTCGGCTTCGACAGCAGGTCCGCGACGAACCCGAACCGGGCCAGCCCGGCGACCGTCATCACCACGCCGACCATCACCGCCAGCATCGACGCGAGCGCGACGGCCCGAGCGGGATCACCGTTGGCCAGCAGGAGCGGCGCTATCGTCGCCGCGATCATCGGGCCCAGCGACGAGTCGGGACCGAGCACCAGCACCCTGGACGGACCGAAGACCGCGTAGCCGAGCAGGCACAGGATCGAGGTGTAGAGCCCGGTCACCGGCGGCAAGCCGGCAAGCTCGGCGTACGCCATGCCCTGCGGCACCAGCAGCGCGGACAGGACCAGGCCGGCGACGATGTCCTTGGGCAGCCACGCCCGCTGGTACGACCTGGCCACGCCCGCACCCGGCACGTACTCCTGCCACGCGGGCGTCTTGATCGCCGGGTGCTTGCCGTCGTCGGCCACGTTCGCCGTACCCCCCTCGGCCTACTGTTGCTTGAACGGATCGGCCGCCGCGCCCTCCGGGGCCTGTGCCTCGAGGTCGCGCCTGATCTCCTGCAGGGCTTCGCGTGTCTTCTTCCCGACCTTGGGATAGCGAGGATCGATCTCGATCAGCGTGTTGGCGATCACCGCGGCAGCGGCGATGCGTCCGTACCACTTGCGGTCGGCGGGAATCACGTACCAGGGCGCCCAGTCGGTGCTGGTCCTGGACAGCATCGTCGAGAACGCGCGCTGGTAGTCGTCCCAGTAGTCGCGCTCGCGGATGTCGGCCGCGGAGAACTTCCAGTTGTGGTCGCGAAGGTCGATCCGGCGCAGGAAGCGGGTCCGCTGCTCCTCGTTGGACAGGTTCAGGAAGAGCTTCACAATCATGATGCCGTTGTCGCTGAGGGTTCGCTCCCACTCGTTGATCTCGCGATAACGCCGTTTCCACAGCCCTTTGCGGGATCCGGGCGGGAGTTTCTGCCGGTCGAGGAGTTCGGGGTGCACGCGGACGACCAGCACTTCCTCGTAATGCGATCGGTTGAAGATGCCGATCTGACCGCGTGCCGGTAGGCGCAGCCCGTAGCGCCAGAGGTAGTCGTGATCCAGCTCATCGTTGGAGGGGACCTTGAAGCTGCTCACGGCCACACCCTGCGGATTCACTCCGGTCATGACATGGCGGATGGTGCCGTCCTTCCCGCCGGCGTCGAGCGCCTGCAGGACAACGAGGACACCGTGGGTGTGCTGCGCGTACAGCCGGGACTGGTACTCGGACAGCAGCTCGATGCCCTGGTTCAGCAGCTTGCGGCCGCGCTTCTTCGAACGGATCGTGCCCCTGAAGTCCGGCTCGAAGTCCTTGGCCAGGTTGACCTTCGAGCCCGGTTCGACCCGGAACGGCTCGATGAAGTCGGCGATCCGCCGCTCGCGAGATGTCATGCGCTGTCTCCTGCCTTCGTACTCACCGGCGACACCAGTCGACCGCCCGGCCGAACGTTGTGCATCACCCCGAGCGGACGAGCCGGAACGCCGCGGATCTAGGCTCCGGGCGCGCTCCAGGCACGGGCCGGCGCGACGGCGTGCTCCGGCCCGAGCGCCGTACGCTGCTGCTGCCCGCGCCTCCTGACCAACTTGCTCAACTCGACGACGATCGGCAGGATCGCCGCCAGCCCGATGCAGGTGAGCCACTGTCGGGGAGACAGCGAGACGGTGAGCAGCCCGGTCTGGATCGTCGGCAGCTGGGTCGCCAGGAAAAGCAGGACGACGGGGACCAGGCCGATCGCCAGGGCCTTCACGATCGGTGCTGTCAGACCGCTGGTCGGGTCGCGACGGTTCACCACCGCGTTGAACACAGTCCCCAGCCCCATCACCACGAAGGTCATCGTCATCGACACGCTGCCGTGCGTCGTACTCAGCTCGTCCGGCCCCGCGACCAGCGGCAGAAAGGTGACGACGAACAGCACCAGGGCATAGCAGATCCACGTGATCACCGCGCTGCGGTTCGTGATCGGTACGCCGGCGTCGCGCGGGGGACGATGCATGACGTCGGGATCGCCGGGGTCGACGGCGATGATCACGACACCGACGGCGGTCGCGAAGAACAACAGGAAGAGCACCATCGACGGAGTCATCGCCACCCCGTCATTGATGTCGAACACCGTGGCGGCGAGGAAGAGCAGGACCAGCGACAGCAGTTGCGTCATCTGGTAGCGCACGTACGAGACGACCTTGTCGTAGACGCGCCGCCCGATCTCGACCGCGTGGACGAGCGTGCCGAAGTTGTCATCGGTGAGCACCATCCGCGCGGCCTGCTTGGTGACCTCGCTGCCGCTTCCCATCGCCACCCCGATGTCGGCCTGTTTGAGGGCAGCCGCATCGTTGACGGCGTCGCCGGTCATCGCGACGATCATGCCCTCCTCCTGCATGACCCGGGCGAGCCGCAGCTTGTCCTCGGGCGTGACCCGTCCGAATACGTGCAATGCGGGCAACTGGTGCTTCAGCTGCTCGTCGGTGAGCGCCACCAGGTCCGGCCCGCTGATCGCTCCGGGACCGAGTCCCAGCTCGGCGCCGATCGCCTGAGCCGTGACCGCGTGGTCACCGGTGATCATGCGTACGTCGATACCGGCGGCGAGCGCCGTACCGACCGCGCTCTTGGCCTCCGCGCGCAGCGGGTCGATGATTCCCGCCAACCCGACGAACGACAGCCCTCGGGTCAAGGACATCGGATCGTCGGTCATCGTGGTCAGCTCGTGATCGGCGACCAGCCGGGCCGCGAACGCGAGGATGCGCAGACCCTTGCGGCCCATCCGTTCGTTGGCCGCGGTGATGCCGTCCTGCGACTCCGCGATCGGGACCTGCGAGCCGCTGAGTGGTCCACCCGCTTGGCTGCAGCGCGCGAGGACGACGTCCGGTGCGCCCTTGATCAGCTCGATGACCTGCTCCACGCCGTCGACGGTCACCCGGTGGAACGTCGCCATGAACTTGTACTCGGAATCGAACGGGACCTCCGACAGCCGCGGGTATCTGTGCCGGGTCTCGTCCGCGTCGATGCCGAGCTTCGCGGCCAGCACCACCAGCGCCGCCTCGGTCGGGTCGCCGATCACCGAGCCGTCGTAGCCGACGACTGCGTCGGTGTCGAGTGCCAGCCCGAGGCCGAGCCGGGTGAAGTCGGGGACCGGGCCGCCTGCCACCGAACGGATCGCGCCGCTGGTGCGGTACCCCTCTCCATCGACGGTGAACCATGACCCGTTCACGTACAGCGTCGAGACCATCATCTGGTTCAGCGTGAGCGTCCCGGTCTTGTCGGTGTTGATCACACTGGTCGCACCGAGAGTCTCGACATCGGTGAGGTTCTTCACCACGGCCTTGGCCTCGGCCAGCTGCTTCGCACCGAGCGAGAGCAGGCCCGAGACGAACGCCGGCATGCCGGTCGGTATCGCCGAGATGGCCATGGCGGTGCCGAGCAGCAGCAGGTCCTTGGCCGGCGTCCCACGGATCAGGCCGACCACCACGATCACCGCAACCGAGCCCCAGGCAACGAGTCCGAGGACCTTCGTCAGCGAGTCCAGCTCCCGCTGGAGCGGTGACCGGGTGCGCGTCACCGAGGTCAGCATCGTCGCGATCCGGCCCATCTGCGTCTGCATCCCGGTCGCGGTGATCACGATCGTGCCGGTGCCCCGGGTCACGGAGGTGCTCTGGAACAACATGTTGGTCTGGTCGCCCAGGCCGACGTCGGAGGAGGCCAGTGCGCCGGCGCCCTTCGCGATCGGCGCACTCTCTCCGGTCAGCGCGGCCTCCTGCGCCTCGAGCGTCGCGGACCGGACGATGCGACCGTCGGCGGGCACGATGTCACCCGCCTCGACCTGGACGATGTCGCCAGGAACCACCTGCGTGGCCGCGATCATCGCCACGTCGCCGTCGCGGACCACCCGCGCCTGCGGCACCTGCAGGTTGGACAGAGCATCGACGCTCGCCCGCGCCGTCAACTCCTGGCGGGTGCCCAGTCCTACGTTCAGCAGGATGAGCAGGGCAACGATGATGCCGGTCGAGAGTTCCCCGATCACCAGGCTGACGACCACGACCGCGACCAGCATGAGGTTCATCGGGTCGCGCAGTTGCTGAGTGGCGACGGCCCAGATCGACGGCGGCTTCTCCGCGGCGATCTCGTTCGGACCGTACGACGAGAGCCGGCGCGTCGCCTCGGCTCCCGTAAGCCCTGCATCGGCATCCGAGCCGGCCGCGGCAACCACAGCTTCGGCCGCCAGGGTGTACGGCGCTGCCTCGACGCCAGTCGCCGAGGACGCTGCCATGCCGGTCTCGCTCATGAGTCGCTTCTCCTCTCAGGGACCATCACGGCGCACTCGCAGCTAGGTCGGCCCGGTAGGCGCGGAAGGTCTCCGCCAAGGTCGGGAAGATGTTGTCCTCGCCGATCGCGTCCAGCGTGTGGTACGCACGCAGTGTCGCGAGCAGTTGGGTATCGGGCCGGACAAGCACGAAGCGGGCGTTGTGGGCCTGGCAGTACTTGACCAGGCTGGCCAGGGTCACGCCGGCCGAGTAGTCGATGTCGTCGATCGCGCCGCAGTCCAGCACGACCCAGCGGACGGGGTCGGGAGCGGCGGAGATCACCGACTCGAGGTCGTCGGCGAAGCGATTGGCGTTGGCGTAGAAGAGTTCCGCGTCGTAGCGGAAGACGACGAGACCGGGCAGGCTCTGCGCCCCTGGCACCGCCGGCTGATAGGTCGGTTCGCCGGCCCGGTCCTGACCGATGACATAGTCGCCCGGTGTGTACTGCCGCCGGACGAGGTCGAGCAGCGAGAGCACGACGGCGAGGATGATTCCCGGCTCGACGCCCACGGCGAAAACCGTGACCGTCGTGATGAGAGCCACCACGAACTCGTTCTTGCGTCGCATCCACAGCCGACGAAGGCCGGGCAGGTCGATCAGGCTGACGCCGATCAGGAAGACGATCCCGGCGAGCACTGCGGTGGGCATGTCCGCCAGTAGCCCGGTGAAGAACAGCGTGAACAGCAGCGCGACCGCCGCCATCGTCAGGTTGGCGAGCTGGGTGTGTCCTTTCTGCTCGTCGAGGATCTGCGTCTTGGTCGGACTGCCGTTGACCGCGAAGGTGCCGGTGAGGCCGGCGGCGAGGCTGGCCCCGCTGAGTCCCACGATGTCCCGGTTGATGTCGACCGCATCTCCGTGCTTGAACGCGAAACTGCGGGAGGTGGCAGCGCTCTGGGCGATGATCAGCACCGAGCAGGACACGGCGGTCGGCAGCACCTTGGATACGTCCGACCACGAGATTCCCGACGGCAGGCCGAGCGGCGGGAAGCCGCCTTTGACGGCACCCACGACGGCCACGCCGTGCGCCTGCGCGTCGGTCAGGGCAGAGATGGCAGTCAGCAGGATGACGGCGACGATGGCACCCGGGACGACCGGGATGACGCGTTTGAAGAGCTGGATGATCACGATCGTGCTCAGGCCGAAGGCGAGTGTGCCGAGCCGGACCGAGGAGAGTGAGGTGATCCAGTGCCACTGCTGTTCGAACCAGCCGCCCTTGCCCTTCGGAATGCCGAGTAGGTCGGGGATCTGCCCCGACAGGACCTGGATGCCGACACCGGTGAGGAACCCGATCAGTACGGACGCGCTGAGGAAGTCCCCGACGAAGCCCAGTCGCAGCAGCCGCGCCACGATGAGCAGTACGCCGCAGACGAGCGCCGTCAGGCTAGTGAGGGCAAGCCAGTCGGCCGATCCGGGGGTGACGCCGGCGATACCGAGACCGGTCATGCCCGCGGCGAGCACCGCGGCGGTGGCCGAGTCCGCGCCGACGACGAGCAGCCGCGAGGAGCCCAGCAGGGCGAAGACGAGGGTAGGGAAGATGATCGTGTACAACCCGGTGACGATCGGCGTACCGGCGATGGACGTGTAGCCCATCACCTCGGGGATCGCCACAGCCGCCAGCGTCAGACCGGCGATGATGTCGCGCGTCAGCCAGGCCGAGTCGTAGCCCCGCAACGACTTCGGCACCAGCTTCGTTCCGTCGTACCGGGTCATACTTGCTGGAGAGCTTCGATCCGGTGTGTCCTGATCGCATCGGTGAAGTTTGCGAAGTCCTGCTCGTTCTGGGCGGCGTACCGTTCGGAGAAGTCGGTGATCGACAGGTCGAAGGCATCGTCGTCGCCGAGATACGCAGCGATGGACACCGCGTCGCCCGATCGTGCGTGCGCACGGGCCAGCGTCCATCCGCAGGTGCGGGCGTAGAACGCCATGGTCGCCGGCGCCATCAGCTCCACGAGCGCAGAGCCCTTCATGTCGCGCAGCTGGCGCCAGTAGTAGTAGCGATCGGCCTGCACCCCTTTCGACCAGCCGAGGAAGATGTCGCTGCTGGCCTGCATCAAGCGCTGGCCCTGGACCACTCGCTCGCCCGGTTGCCTGAACGCACTCTTGCGCAAGGGTCCTTCGAGCACCGACCTGGTCGCTTCCTTGACCTGGAGGAACAGCGGATCGTCGCGGTCACGGCCCTGCAGCAGGACGATGAACGCCCGGGTTCCGACGCTGCCGACGCCGACGACCTTCCGGGCCCAGTCGATGATCTCGAAGCGCTCCAGCAGTTGCCGGACGTCGGGCCGAAGGGTGGAACGGTAATCCCGGAACAGGTCGAACACGACGTCCTCGAGCTCTCCGGGCTTGATGCCGTACGCCGTGTGGAGGTCACGGGCGGGGACGATCACCGGCGGGACGCTGACGATGCGGTAGCGGCCGTCGACCTCTTCGCCGAGCTTGGACAGCGCCTGGTCGCTGTTGCGGGAGTGGGCCTTCTGCGCGTTCTTCTCGAACCGCTTCGTGGCCTCTTTGCGCTGCTTGCCCGTCATGCTGGTCGTGTCGTCCGCGCTGCCGCCGTGCTTGCCCTTGTGCTTGTGCTTGCCCTTGCCGTCGCCCTTGCCGTCGCCCTTGCCGTTGGCACCGGCGAGGAAGGCGGCGATCGACTGTTTGATGTCCTCCTCGGAGGTGTGGGCGTACCACACGTCGAGAGTTCTCATCAAGGCGAACTCGGCCATCGCCTCACGGTAGGACGTGACCATGGTCTTCGTGATCGCATGGGCGTCCGACTTCGAGAACCCGTTGTTGGAGGCGGCCACCGTCAGACTCGCTGCCAGGCGTTTGACGTCGTACTCGAAGGGGCCCGGAAGGGTCTCGTCGAAGTCGTTGATGTCGAACACCATCGTTCGCTCCGGCGAGGCGTAGGCGCCGAAGTTCGACAGGTGCGCGTCACCACACAACTGCACCTCGAGACCGGAGGTCGGCGTCAGGGCGAGGTCGACGGCCATGATCTTGGCGGCACCGCGGTAGAACGTGAACGGTGATGCCATCATCCGGCCGTGCCGCACCGGGAGCAGGTCCCCGTCACGCCGCAGGTTCTGCTCCTCGATGAGCGACACCGGGTCCGGGCGGTCGGGGGCGGGAGTCCACCCGGTGTGACTGTCCGGATTGGCTCGCGCGCGCGCCGCCAGACCGCGTGCACTGCGCTCGTCCAGCGTCAGGTGTTCAACAGTCGTTGGCATGATCGGCCACCCTTCTCGCCGTCGCCGGCCGGGCTCGTCGGACGAGCCCGGTCCCCACCCTGCGATCCGCGTACTCCGCCGACGATTCAGCAGAACCAGCGGTCGCCGCATCACCCCGCAGGGAGGATCAGGCCGCGATCCCGGTCGGTCCGGGGACGGATCATCCCGGGTGTGGGATGCCTCGGGCATGGCGGCCGCACAGGATGGGCCTGGCGTCGGGACTCGGCGCCGGAGCGGAGATTCTGAGGCGGTCCGATGGGGTGGAACTCGTGAGGCGCCGGATGGCGGCGGTTGTGGCGCTGGTGGTGGGGGCGGCGACGGCCGTGCTTGCCGTGGCGGTCGCCGTGAATCAGTTTCCGCGGGGGCTCGGTGTGCTCGCCTGCGTTGTGATCGCTGCTGTCGCGGCATGGTTCGGCGTATTGCGTCGAGGGATCGCGCGCGTGCTGGGGCTGACCGTGGCGGCGCTGGCGCTTGCCGGTGCGGTGATCTTCGTTGTTGCGGGCGGGAAGTTCGGTGTCGATCTGTTCGTCCTGGCGGGGCTCCTGGTCACTCTGGCGGCGACTCGAGCCAGCTTTGCCGCCCACGTGGATCTGTCGCGCGTGCCGCCTCCGGAGCATCCGGTGCTGTTCTTCAATCCGAAGTCCGGCGGGGGAAAGGCAGCACGCTTCGCAGTCGCCAAGGAGGCGCGCGATCGCGGCATCGAGCCGATCGAGCTCAAGCGCGGGGACGACCTCGAAACCCTGGTCCGCGGTGCGGTGGCCCGGGGCGCCGACGGACTCGCGATGGCCGGCGGGGACGGATCGCAGGCGGTCGTCGCCGCGATCGCCGCCGAACTCTCGCTGCCCTACGCCTGTATACCTGCGGGCACGCGTAACCACTTCGCGCTCGACCTCGGGGTCGACCGTGACGATGTGGTCGGTGCCCTGGACGCCTTCGTCGACGGCGGCGAGCGGCTGGTGGACCTGGCCGAGGTCAACGGCCGGGTGTTCGTCAACAACGTGTCGCTCGGCCTGTACGCCGAGGCCGTGCAGCGCAGCGGGTACCGCGCCGCCAAGATCCGGACCATCCTCGATACCGTGCCGGACGCACTCGGCGCCGGTGGTAGCGAACTGGACATGCGCTGGACCGGGCCGGGCGGTGACGGACACCGCGGCGGCGCGGCCCTCCTCGTCTCCAACAACCGGTACCGACTCGGTCGCGCGGTGGGTTCCGGCACCCGTCCGCGCATCGACGACGGCGTACTCGGCATCACCGTTATGGGGGCGCCCGCGGGTGAAGGGCAGCGTCAGCGTCCGTGGCGCGAGTGGTCGGCTCCGTCCTTCGAGGTCGATGCCGATCGCCAACTGCCTGCCGGCGTCGACGGGGAGGCACTCGTCCTCGACACACCGCTGCAGTTCCGGATCCGGCCCCGAGTTCTCCGGGTACGCATCGCGCACCAGCACCCCGGCACGTCGCCGTCGGCGCTTGCTCCAGAGGGCCTTCGGGACGGCTTGGCCGAGCTGGTGCGCATCGCGCTCGGCCGGGACGGTCACAGAGTGACGGAAGCCGCTGCGTGAGCGACTCGCCGCACCTTATCGCCGGCTACGACCGCGCCGTCTACCGATCAGTGGCACGGCTGTCGACGCCGGTCCTGGACGAGCCCTTGCGACGGGTGTCGAATTTCGCCAACTTCTCCAAGCTGTGGTTCGTGGTGGCCGGTGCGCTTGCTCTGTGCGGCGGCCCGCGCGGCCGGCGTGCGGCGTTGTCGGGGCTCACCGCGATCGGCGCGACGTCCCTCGTCGTGAACCAGCCGATCAAGAAGCTGACGGGCGAACGCATCCGGCCCGACCGGCCCGGCCTCGGCGTTCCGGTGCAGCGGTGGGTGCGCATGCCTTCCTCGGGATCCTTCCCGTCCGGGCACTCCGCGTCCGCAGCGGCCTTCGCCGTCGCCGTCGGAGGCATGCTGCCCGGGCTGCGTCCGGCGTTGCGGGCGATGGCGTCGGTCGTCGCGTTCTCCCGGGTGTACACGGGTGTGCACTACCCGAGCGACGTTCTGGTCGGGGCGGCCGTAGGAGCGCTGTTCGGTCGGTTGGCCGAGCGGCTGGCGCTCCGCCGGTGGCCGCCATCGCAGCCGAAAGACAAGGAGCACTTGTCATGACAGTTCACCCCGCGCAAGGCGATGCGAACGTGGTGGCAGGCGGCCGGCTGTGGGCCGGCGGTGCGGCCACAGCTGTCGTCGCCGCACTCATCGCGGTCGTCGGCATCCTGATCGCTCGCGGCGTCTTCGGCGTACCCGTTCTCGCACCTGAGGGCGAGGGGACGTGGGGGGACGCGGACACGGGAAAGTACGCGCTGTACTGCGCTGTCGCCGCGCTGATCGCCACCGGCCTGATGCATCTGTTGCTGATCTCCACACCCCGGCCCAGGCAGTTCTTCAACTGGATCATGATGCTGGCCACAGTGGCGGCAGCGCTCGCTCCCTTCGTGACCGAGGGCTCGACGTCGTCGAAGATCGCGACCGGACTGATCAACCTCGCCGTCGGGATCGCCATCGGCACTCTGGTGGGCGGAGCAGCGCGCGCGGCGACGCGCGAGCGCCGTACAGGCCTGCAGTAGCCGAACACCGTCGCCATCTCCTCCTCGCCGGACGATGCGGTACGGGGGATCGGCGGGGCATCGTCGTTCAAGAAGTCAGATGACCAGGAGGGCGAGCAGGATGACGTACAGCGACCTGAACCCCATGGACTCACACAAGAAGGTCCCGAGCGGGGCGGTCGGCGGCATCGCGTTCGCCGGGTTCACCCTGCTCATCATCGGCACGTTCTCCACGGTCGCCGGGCTGGCCGCGATCCTCGACGACGATTATCTGGTCGTCAGCCGGCGCTACGCCTTCGACCTCTCCACTGTCGGGTGGGGCTGGATCCACCTGGTGCTGGGGATCGGCGCCATCCTGGTCGCCGGCGGCGTCTTCACCAGCAAGGCCTGGGCGGGAACAGTCGCGATCGTGATCGCGGGCCTGACCGCGTTGGACTTCTTCTTCTTCATTCCCTACCAACCGGCGTGGTCGCTGGTGGTGATCGGGCTCAGCGTGTGGATCATCTGGTCGATCACCCAGGCTCGCGGGCAAGATATCTGACGTCAGGGTTTGTGCAGACCTGTCAGGTGCCGCCGCGGCCAGCGCGCGTGGCGGCTGAGGGCGCGGACGGAGAACTCGCCCAGCTGGTAGTGCGGGTCGGGCGAGGTGGCGAGCGACTCCGGCGAGCCGAACGCGACATCCTCGATCGTGAGCCGGGATCCTCGGCTGAGCGCATCGTGGTAGCCGACGAGCCGCCCGTCCACACGGATGTACGTCTTGCCGCTGGTGTGCCAGTCGAATCCCAGTTCCGTGAAGCTCGAACTGGGGTTCGGCAGTTGGCCGATGTCGTGCCAGACCCGGTGGACCCGGACGCGGACCAGAGCCTGGAACGTGGTCAACGGTTCGAGACTCAGAACGAACTCGTCGCCGAGGCGAAGGATCCGCACCGACGAGGTGACGGCTCGCCCTGGGTGCCTGAACCGCACCCGGCAGCTGACCCCGATCACGTCGAGCAGGGGAGTTTCCAGCACGTAGTGGAGACTGCGGCCCGGTGCGATCAGGATGATGCCTTCGGACGGGCTCAGCGCGAGCGAGCCCGGCGACAGGCTGCCGGGGAGGCCTTCGAAGGATCGGATGTTGCGATCCTCGAACTCGTGCAGCAGAACTGAGCGCCACATGGCGACCTCCTCATCCGACGTGCCCGGCTTGCTCGGCTTGCTCGGCGGCGACTTCGTCCGGGGGAGGCTCCGCACGCGCTGCCGGCGGGGCCTGTTCCGGGAGTGGGCCGCCGGCGATCAGGCCGGCCAGCCAGTGGGTGGAGGGCGCGGCGTCGAGGAGCAAGGCCTTGACCAGCAGCGACAGTGGAATGGCCAGTACGGCGCCCAGTGGGCCGAGAAGCCAGGCCCAGAAGACCAGCGAGAGGAAGGTCAGGGTTGTGGAGAGCCCGACCGTGTCGCCGACGACCTTCGGCTGGATGATCGACTGGATGATGAAGTTGATGACGCTGTACAGCACGATCACCCATAACAAGGCTCCCCAGCCCTGGTCGAGAAGTGCCAGCAGCGCGGGCGGGATCACCCCGATGAAGAATCCGACGTTCGGTATGTAGTTGGTGATGAGGGCGAGCAGTCCCCACAGCCAGGGCAGCGGGATGTCCAGCAGATAGAGGACCGCGACGTCGAACGCCGCCACGATCACCCCGAAGACGGTGGAGACGATCAGGTACCGCGTCGTACCTCGCGTGAAGCCGGTCAAAGCGGCAATGACGTCCGGCTTGACCTGTGCCGCCTGCCTCAGCCGGCCCGGGAAGTCCACGGCGTCGATGCCCATGAAGAACAGCACGGCGACGATGAAGGCCAGGACGGAGAAGATCCCGAGGAGTCCGCTCAGCCAGCCTTGCAGGATGTCGAAGAACTTGCCGAGGTCGAACTTCTGCAGGACAGCCTCGAGCTGTTCCTGGCCGACGCCGAGGCCGGCCAGCCAGCCGCGGGCATCCGCGACCAACTCGGCGAACTTGTCCTGATACGTGGGCAGCAGGCCCGCCAGTTCGGCGACCGAGAAGGCCAGCATCGCCGCGACTCCGAGCAAGAAGGCGTTCACGACCACGAGTGCGATCAGCCCGGCCAACCACCCCTTGACGCCTCGCCTGAGCAGCAACCGGCGCAGCGGACTCACCGCGATCGTGAGGACGAGCGCGAGGAAGACCGGACCGACGATCTCCGCGAAGCTGCGGATCCCGGCGGCCGTCACGACCGCGCCTGCGGTGCCGAGGAGGACGACAACTCCGCGTGGCAGCGCCCCGGGGGCAGTCGGCGCGTCGGCGGCCGGCATCCTGCCGTCGGGGGAGTCCGTGGAGCCTGCGGACATCGTCGCAACCTCCCTGGTCCGGCCGGCCTGGGCTTCGAAGATCGCTCAGATCGTCCCGGACCGGCATCCCCCACCTGGGATGATCCTTCGCGACTCCACGGACCGCGCCCGGATACCGTCCGCCAAGGGTGACGCCCCAACGGTCGGCGCGGTCCTACTGTCGACGCGCACTCGACGTCCGTCGAGGACTGTGCAGGAGAGGTGGAGACAGATGACCGACGACCGCGCTGTCGAGTCGCAGGCCGACTCGGGCTGGGCGATGAGCGGAGTCGCCTTCGCCGCCACGATGCTGCTGATGATCGGCGGCTTCCAGGTGATCACCGGCCTGGCCGCGATAATCAACGACGATTACTTCGTGCGGGTCAGGGGTTACGCCTTCGATCTGGACATCACCGCCTGGGGATGGATCCACCTGATCCTCGGCCTGGCCCTCATCGTGACCGGGATCGGCTTGTTCTCCCGGGCGGTCTGGGCCGGCGTCATCGCGCTGTTCCTGGTGGTGCTGAGCGCGATCGACAACTTCTTCTTCATTCCCTATCAGCCGTTCTGGTCGCTGCTGCTGATCGCCCTCGACGTGTGGATCATCTGGGCGCTGACGCGTCCGCGCGCCCTCCGTAGGTAACGGCCGCGCCACCGTGTCCACGCCGCTGGTCCGCGCCGGTGATCTCGGCCGGGTCGTTGCGACCTATGTCAGCTCGGTCCTGGCCCTCGCCCTCGCGGGTGCCGTGCTGCCCGGCCTGCGATTCTCGTCGTTCCCGCAGTTGCTCGCCTCGGCGGCGGCGACGTTCCTGGTCGGTGCCCTGGTGCGCCCGTTGCTGGTGGCCGCGAGCGCCGCGATCGGATGGCTCGCGGTACTCCTCGTAGCGGTGCTCGGACAGGCCGTGATCCTCGCGGGGGCGCTCACACTGATCCCGGGGGTCGAGGCGGATTCGTTCTGGGTCGTGCTCGCCGCGGCGTGGATCGCAGCGGCCGTGGCGACGATCGTGGCGTGGCTGTGCACCTCTGGTACGTCGGAAGCCTTCACCGCGGCCCTCGTACGCCGGACCAGGCGGCGGCAGAAGCCTGTCGAGGATCCCGAGGCTCCCGGCGTCATCTTCGTCCAGCTCGACGGCGTGCCCTTCCCGGTACTGCGCTGGAAACTTCTCGCTGCCAGCCTGCCCACGATGGGGCGCTGGATCCGCGACGGTGGCTATCGGCTGGTGGAGTGGACCCCGGTGCTGCCACCCACCACGCCCGCCAGTCAGTTGGGGATCCTGCACGGCCGCATCGACGGCGTACCCGCCTTCCGTTGGTACGACCGGGCCCTGGGGCGCGTACTGGTCGCCAATCGGACCGCTGATGCGGCGGAGATCGAGCGCCGGGCCTCCGACGGCCGCGGTCTGCTGGCCGATGGCGGCGTGAGCATCTCCAACCTCTTCAGCGGCGACGCCGAGCGGTCGGTGCTGACCATGAGCAAGATCGAGCTCGCCCGCGGTTCGGCCGACACGCGTCGCCGTGCTGCCTGGTATCTCGCCCGGCCGGACGGTTTCGCCGGCAGCCTGTCCGGGGCGGTCGCGGAGATTGCGCGGGAGCGGTTCGAGTCGCGTCGGCAACGCCGCCTCGATGTTCGCCCGAGAGGAGAGCGCGGCTGGCTGTTCGCCGGCATGCGCGCGGTGACGAACGTCGTACTGCGCGACCTCAACACCGCGCTGGTGGCCGAGGAGATGATGCATGGCACGCGGGTTGTGTATGTCGACTATGTCGACTATGACGAGGTGGCCCATCACGCCGGCGCTTTGCGGCCGGAGTCGCTGGGTACGCTGGATCGGCTCGATCGTGTTCTGGCCTGTTTGGAGGCCGTCGCCGCGGCGGCGCCGCGGCCGTACCGCCTCGTCATCCTGTCCGACCACGGTCAGTCCCAGGGAACGATCTTCGCCGATCGGCACGGGATCGACCTGGCTGCGGTCTGCTCGCAGTTGACCGCCGCACGGGTCGAAACGGTCGAGCAGTCGGTCGAGGGCTGGGGCCGCCTGAACGGCCTTCTGGCGGATCTGTCCGGCGGCGGCTCCGGCACCGGACGGGTGGCCCATCATGCGGCGCTGCGGGTGCAGCACCGTGCCGCACCGCCGGCGGTCACCACGAGTTCGGAGCTGGTCGTCCTCGGGTCGGGAAACCTCGGCCTGGTGTACGCCGCCGAGGAGCGCCGGCTGACGATGGAGGAGATCACCGGTCGCTGGCCGGCTCTCATCCCCGGGCTCGTGGACCACGACGGGATCGGCTTCATCGCGGTGCTGAGCACCGAGCATGGGCCGCTGGCACTCGGGCCGTCGGGTGTACACCGGCTGTCCGACGCGAAGGTGACCGGCGTCGACCCGCTCGAGCCGTTCGGGCCGCATGCCTCCGCAGACCTGCTGCGAGCGGTATCGATGCCCGAGGCACCTGACCTGTATGTGAACAGCTCTGTCGACCAGGACACCGGCGAGGTTTCCGCGTTCGAGGGTCTGGTCGGCTCTCACGGCGGACTCGGCGGGTGGCAGGGACGGGCGCTGCTCCTGGCTCCACCGGACCTGGTGATACCCGACCGGCCGATCCGCGGCGCGGACGAGCTCCACCGCGTGCTCGTCGGGTATCTCGAACAGCTCGGTCAGCGCAGCGGGCTCTCCCGCGATACCGCGGACGTCTGAGCGCCCACGCGACCGAGGGAGGTCACGATGATCGACGACACTGCCGGGCAATGGTTCCTCCGACCGGACGAGCGCGGCAATCCCGGAACCGACATCGACCGGGTGGGAGACGTGGACGGGTCCTGGGTCGACGGCAACCTGGTCCGTCCGCTGATCCACGGGGCGACCTACTTCCGTCGGTTGTACGAAGAACTGTGCGCGCTGCGGGCCGGTGACCGGGTCTATTTCACCGACTGGCGTGGCGACTCGGACGAGAAGTTGCTGCCCGACGGTCCGACGATCGGAACCGTGCTGGCTGATCTGGCCCGATCGGGAGTCGAGGTCAGGGGTCTGCTCTGGCGATCGCACTCGGATCACCTGCGATTCAACGCACGGGAGAACCAGCGGCTGGGGACGAAGCTCAACGAGGCCGGCGCCGAGGTGCTGCTCGACCAGCGGGTCCGGCATCTGTCCTCGCACCACCAGAAGCTGTTCGTGATCCGGCACAAGGGTCGCGCAGACCTGGGTGTCGCGTTCGTCGGCGGCATCGATCTGTCCCACCAGCGTCGTGACGACGGCGAGCATCTGGGCGATCCGCAACAGGCGCCGATGGATCGCAGGTACGGCGACCGCACGCCCTGGCACGACGCGGCGCTGGAGATCCGGGGACCGGTCGTCGGCGATCTGCTCCGCACCTTCGTCGAGCGCTGGGACGACGGTCATCCGCTCGACCGGCGGACGCCGTACCGGATGATCGTGCAACGACTCGCGCGGATGCCGCGCCATCCGAAGTCACTGCCGGAGGAGTTCCCCGATCCGCCGCCGGCCGGGCCGCACGCCGTACAGGTCCTGCGAACGTATGCCCGCAAACGTCCCGGCTATCCGTTCGCGCCGCAGGGGGAGCGGAGCATCGCCCGGGCCTACGGCAAGGCATTCGCCAGGGCCCGGAAATTGATCTACCTGGAGGACCAGTACCTGTGGTCCGAGCTGATCGCGGAAGGGATCCGCGATGCTCTCGAGCGGTCGCCCGGCCTCCGCGTGATCATCGTCGTACCGCGGTACCCGGATGCCGACGGCCCCGTGAGCGGCCCCCCGGAACGCTTCGGTCAGTTGCGCGCCGTGCGGCTGCTGCGCGAGGCTGCGCCTGCCCGGGTCGGCATCTACAACCTCGAGAACGCCGCGGGGGCGCCGATCTACGTGCACGCGAAGATCTGCATCGTGGACGACGTGTGGTTCACCTGCGGCTCGGACAACTTCAACCGTCGTTCCTGGACCAGTGACAGCGAACTCACCTGCGCGGTTCTGGACGCGACCCCCGACGACCGGGATCTAGTTGCTGAGGGCACCCGTCGGCTCGCCCGCGACCTGCGGCTCGAGGTGTGGTCGGAGCATCTCGGGTGGCCGCGGTCCAGTCTGGCGCAGCTCGACCTGTTGACAGGGTTCGAGCTGTGGCAGCGCACCGCCGCGGATCTGGAGTCCTGGTATGCCGGTGGCAGGAAGGGCCCCCGTCCGTCCGGAAGCATCCGCCCGCACGAGACGCAACACGTGACCCGGTTCCAGGCGCTCTGGGCCGAACCGTTGTACCGGCTGATCTACGATCCCGACGGCCGCCCCCGCCGGATGCGCCGGAGTGGGGAGTTCTGACATGAGTGTCGAGGTCGTGTTCTGGTGTGTGGTTCTCGCGCGCTTCGCGCTGCCGCTGCTGATCCCGGTGTTCCCGTTGCCGGCGATCATCGCCTGTCCCCTGCTCGACGGCGTCGACCAGACGATCTTCCAGACCTTCGGGTACGACCCGCCGAATTACCAGAGCTACGACAAGGCGATGGACGTCTTCTACCTTTCCATCGCCTATCTGGCGACGCTGCGGAACTGGACCAATCACGGCGCGGTCCGGATCGGCCGCTTCCTGTTCTTCTTCCGGCAGGTCGGCGTCGTGGCGTTCGAGTTGAGCGGCGCCCGGCTGCTGCTCTTGTTGTTCCCGAACACGTTCGAGTACTTCTTCATCGCCTACGAAGGGGTGCGCACCCGACGGAACCCGCTGCGCTACGCGTTCCGGTTCTGGGTACTCGTCGCCGCCGCGATCTGGATCTTCGTCAAGCTGCCGCAGGAGTACTGGATCCACATCGCCCAGCTGGACCTCACCGACACGATCCGGGATGTTCCGTGGTTCCTCCCGGCGCTCGTCGTCGCCGTCCTCGTTCTGCTCGCGGTCGTGTACTTCGTCATCCGTCCGCGGCTGAGTCCGGCCGACTGGACCTGGCGGTTCCGCGCCGACCCGCTACCTGAGGGAATCGACGACGCCCGCCAGCGCGCCGCCTACCAAGCCGCGCACCGGAAAGTCCTCGATACGACAACGTTGGAGAAGACCTTCCTGATCGGCCTGATCAGCGTGATCTACGGCGAGGTGCTGCCAGGCGTCGAGTCGAACAACCTCCAACTGTTCCTCGGCATCGCGGTCTTCCTCGTGATCAACGCCGCGCTCGGCCTGTGGGCCGCGAAGCGCGGCTATTCGTGGAACTCGGTTGTGGTCTCGTTCGGGATCGTCTTCGCGACGAACGTCGTACTCGTGGTGCTGGCCGACGTACTGCTGTCCCGTGGACCAGGCCGGCTGCACCTGACGGACGCGTTGTTCTTCGTGCTCCTGTTCAGCGTCCTCACCACCCTCTACGATCGCTACCGCCCAATCGCCGACTATCGCGTCGCCGCCTCGGCCCGGAGCGAAGCCGAGCGTTGATCAGGCGGTTTACCCCACCACGGATGAGGTGGCGCCCGGCGTCGCGACGGAGCATGGTCGCGTGGGTACTTCAGAGCAGTCCGAGAACCCGCCTGACGCGCCTCCGGCGAGCCAGGACGTGATCATCGTGCTCGACGCGGCGGTCGGAGCCGCCACGCTGGCGGCGGCCGCCGCCCAGTCGATCGGACGCCGGGTCGGGGGACTTCTCAGCCCGGTCGGACGGCGGGTCGGGGGAGTTGTCAGCCCGGTCGCCGTCGTGATCCTGCGACCGCCCATGCTGGCCGAGCGGTACCAGGCAGCCACCTTGCTGGAAGGTCTGGCCAGGCGCGGTGGCCAAGGACGTACGGAGCTTGGACGCCAACTGTCCGTCGTACTGGACCGGATGGTTCCCGCGGTGGCGGCAGAGGTGCTGGCCCGGATCGACATGGCCGGGCTGGCGGAGGGGGTCATCGCGGAGGTCGATCTCGCCGAGATGATCCGGCAGTCCACCGGATCTGTTGCCTCCGACACTGTCCGCGGCGTGCGCCTGCAAGGCATCTCCGGCGATGAGGCGGTGGGCCGGGTGGTGGCGCGGCTGAGGCTGCGGCGCACCCGGGCCGAACCCGAGATGACGCCCCAGCAACCATGAGAACGGACGGGCCGGTGTCGATCGTCCCGCGGGAGGCGCTGCAGTACCAGGGACGGCGAGCAGGACTCGTGACCCGATCGGTCGCCGGTGTCATCGACGGAATCGTCGTGGTGGTAGCGGTGCTGGCCGGCTATGTGGGCGTCAACGGGCTGAGGTTCCTGGTCCGTCCGCGGGGTTTCCAGTTCAGTGAGGCATCGCCGCTGCCGGCCGTGACGACCGTACTGCTGGTTCTGGTCGGCTACCTCTTCGTCGCCTGGTCGATCACCGGACGGACCTACGGCTGCCACGTGATGGGCCTGCGGGTCGTCGGTCGTGGTGGTGAACGGACAGGTCCCCTTGTTGCGCTGCTGCGGGCCCTGTTCTGTGTGTTGTTCCCGCTCGGACTGCTGTTGTGTGCCGGCGGCCGCCAGCACTCTCTGCAGGACGTCGTCCTGCGTACGTCGGTCATCTACGACTGGCGACCCGGACCGCCACGATGAGGAGTTGACCATGTCGGACATCGACAGGCGCGTCGCGGCGCCGCACGGGGGCTGGGTGGGCCCGATCGTCTTCGCCGCCGTAGTGATGATGGTCATCGGTACCATGCACGGATTCGAGGGGATCGTCGCTTTGCTGAACGACGACTACTACGCGGTGCCGAAGAGCGGTCTGGCCATCCATGTCGACTACACCGCCTGGGGCTGGACACATCTGATCGTCGGCACTGCCGTCCTGGTGGCCGGATTCGGTGTCCTGCTCGGTCAGGTGTGGGCGCGGGCCGTCGGGGTGGTCATCGCCGTCGTGAGCATTCTGACGAATATGGCCTTCCTCTCCGCGTCTCCCGGCTGGACCACGATCATGGTCGCTCTCGACGTCCTGGTGATCTGGGCGCTCACCTTCCACGGTCGTGACGTCCGGCCGAAGCACGGCGCCTGACCGGTTGCGGGCGGGTGGGCTAGGCCTCAGGGCGCGAGGGCAGCAGCCCCAACTCCCAGGCCCGCCGTACGGCCTCGTTGCGGCGTGATGCGCTCAGCTTGCGCAGAATGCTCCGGACATGGCTCCGAACCGTGTTGACGGAGACGTACATCGTCTCGGCGATCTCCTCGGTCGTCAGCAACTCGGCGAGGTACTCGAGCACCTCGTGCTCCTTGCTTGTCAACGCTGCGGTGATGACCAACTCACGTGGTGTCACTCCCCAGCGACTGGCGGTCCGGTCGCGACCGCGAAGACCCGGCGTGCGCAGCCACGGGTGATGTGTCATCAGGTCACCGCTGGGCCGCAGCAGCGGTCGCAGCGCCGGCGGCGCCTCCGCGAACGGACGGCGGAGCTGCTCGGGTGCAGCCAGTCTGAGCGCCCGTTCCAGGCAGAGCCCGCTACGACCGGTGTCTCCGGTCCTGATCGATTCCGCGGCTTGGACGAGCCAGCCGTCGACCTGGATCTCGAGTGCGACGCCGCGATCCGTGGCCGGGAGCGGTTGAGGGGACGGGGGGTCGCCGGCCTCGGCAGCTGCTCGCTGCAGCACCAGACGCGATCCGACGTTGTCACGACCCGCGGACTGCTCGATCGTCGTGATGGCCTCGCGTGGCCGGTGTTGTGCCACGAGCGTCTTCGCCTCGTCGATGGTCAGGGCCTCCCCGAGCCAGCCACCCTGCGCGCCATAGGAGTCGCGCGCCGCCCGGAGCTCCGCGGCGGCACGATCGATCTTGCCGGTCGCCCGCAGCAGCCTGGCCCTGACCAGGGCGAGAGCGGCCGCGAGAACCCGGGTGTCATGGGTGGGTGCGGCTTCCTCGGCACGCTGCACCATTTCTTCGGCGCTGGGTAGCTCGCTCCGATCGGTGTGCACCCAGGCCCCCGCCACGATCGCGGACTGCGGCAGTTGCGCCCCCGACTCTGCCACCGAGGTCGCGTGCGCGACGACTTCCCCGGCTCGCCGCAGATGTCCCCAGGCCGCTTCCACCAGCGCGGCCATGCCGAGGAAGTCGACGAGGGCATCCTGGGCGCCGTTCTCCTCCGCGAGCGCGATCCCCTCGGTGAAGGCTCCCAGGGCGGCCGGGAAGTCTCCGCGCTGGAGCAGCACGCGGCCCTTGCTGCCGGCAACCAGCAGTCTCGGCTCCGGATGCGCAACGGCTGACTCCGGCGACGTCGCTCTCAGGTCGGCCTCGGCGATCAGGACCGGGACCAGCCCGCTCTCGGGATTCTCGCTGAGGCTTGCGCAGACCGCTTGCAGCACCCTGATGGCCGACTCGGCCGGCTGTCGTCGAGCGGACGTCTGACGGTCCAGGCGGACCGCGGCCTTGCCGAGTTGCGACGTACAGCGGTCGACATCGAACTCGGCCAGCGCGCGGGCGGCGTTGATGATCGCGGCCTCCGAACCGTCCAGATCATCGGGGAAGCCGGCGAACAACGTTGTCAGCTGTTGCCGTCGGCGCCCGACGAGGAGACCGGCGACCTCGAAATCCTCCACCAGGTACCGGGCTGCGTGCTGCCAGTCACCGGCCGCGACAGCGTGGTGGATCGCATGCAACGGCTGACCGTTCTGGGCGAACCAGGCCGCGGCATCGCGGTGGAGTGCAGGGACGAGGGTCGGCGATTCGAACATCAGCTGCGCGCGAAGGAACTCGCGGAACAACGCCTGGTAGCTATAGCAGTCTGCTGTTCCCGGAACAGGCTGGATGAACGAGTTGCCGTGCGAGAGGAACTGCAACGACCGACCGGCAGAAGCCTGGCCGGTCAGGAGTGCGGCCAACTCCGGCCGGACCTCGTCGACGATGCAGGTCCGGAGCAGGAACTCGCGCATCTCCGGCGGCTGGGCATCGAGTACCTCGGTCATCAGGTACGCCGCCAGGTTCCCGGAGTCGCCGCGGAAGTCCCGAATGACCTGGTCCGCGTCGGCCTTCCCGGTCAGGTTCATGGCCGCGAACATCAGGGCGGCCGGCCAGCCGTCGGTGCGGGCCTGGAGTTCGGCGACCTCCGAGATCGTCAACTCGAGTTTGTGCTCGCGCATCAGTGCTGTGGTTTCGTCGATCGTGAAGGCCAGGTCCGCGGCCCGGATCTCGGCGATCGTGCCTGCCAGCCGATAGAGGTGCAACGGGAGCGGCGGGTCGGACCGGGTCGCCAGCACGATCCGGACGCGTCCGGCATTGCCGCGGATCAGGCGCTGCAGACTGCGTCCGAACTTGGGCGTCACCGTGAGGTCGCCACAGTCCACCAAGAGCACCTGCACGTTGCGATCGCGGCGGGACAGACCCTCCCGCACTGACTCCACCATTGCCGGCGGGTCTTCGCTGGCGGCATCCAAGGCGATTCGTCTGACGACGGCCGGACCCTGGTACTGCCCTGCCCATGACTTCAGCAGCATCGTCTTGCCGAAGCCTGCCGGCGCACAGACCAGCGTGAGCGGCCGCTGAACCCCCAGGCTCATGCGGTCGACAAGGCGTTGCCGCGGTACTGTCCCCGGTGGGATCACCGAGGTCTTGGTCCGGGACCTCAGGTGACCGTAGAACGGTGCATCCGGTGACGTACTGCGCTGGTTTTCCACCCCTACGTACTGATCGCTCGGCATCTCCCCTCCTCGCGACGGCGTGCGACATCACAAAACGCTGGGGAGGCGGTGCGCGATGAATCGCACCCTTTGAAGAAATCACGGAATACCCTGTAAAACCAGCGTTTCTCGTCCGATTGCCGGACGTTCTGAGACTCGGCAGTATCGGCTCGAGCAGGCGGACCGAACCTGCATCCGGTTCGGCGCGGCAGTTCACCCCACAGGGATGAAGCCGCGGCACGTCACCTTTGCGAGCGTCGAACGCACACGTTCGGAACGGAGTGGGTTCGATGGTCGACGCGACGTACGAGATCCGCGTTGCGGGCGCCGTACCTGAAGAGGACCTCCGGGACATGGAGGCTGTGACATTGGCAGTCGACCAGGTCAGCACCGTCGTGTACAGCATCCCCGACGAGTCGGCCCTCTATGGTCTGCTGGCCAGACTGCGGGCCCTGGGCATCGAGGTCGTCGAGGTCCACCGGATCCTGGGCACTGCCCCGGCATCGACAGAGCGGATCGACATCGATCCGGATGGGGAAGATGATGGCAGCGCATGAGTGCCGCGGCTCGTCGTACCAGGTTGCCGTGCAGGGGGAGCTGAAACCTCCCGTTCTCGTCTTCTGCGCGGGCCCGCTGGCTCATCACAAGACGTCCGGAGTCTTTCGGCTGCAGGTCCACGACGAGCAGGGAATCGCCGACCTGGTCGCGATGCTCCAGACCGCGGGCCTGATGATCCTGAGTATCCGGCAGCTCACGCCGCACCCGGTTGCGGCCTCCGCGAGCCTGCCCTCCTGAGCTCATCCCGCGTGGGTGATGACGCCGCCGGCAGCGCGAGGCACTGTGGCGATGAACAGGACGCAGAGTCGCCGACATCCGTGTGGAGGGGTGGACAGTCATGCCAGACACAGAGGTTCATGGCCCCATCGACTATGTACTTCTCGAGTTCACCGGCAACAAGTTGACCGGTAGAACGGCCGAGGAACTGGTGAACCTCGTCGAGCGCGGCATCGTCAACGTGTACGACGTGATGGTGGTCGGCAAGGATGTCAACGACTCCATCTACATGGTCGACCTGGCCGAGTCGTCAGGTGAGGGCGGCGGCTTCGCCGCGCTCAACGGTGCCCGGACGGGAATCCTGGACGAAGACGACCTCCGTGAGGTGGCCGGCGCGATGCAACCCGGCACTCTGGCGGCGCTGATCGTCTACGAGAACACCTGGGCGATCCCGTTCGTCGCGGCGGCCTTGGAGTCGGGCGGCCAGATGATCGCCGGCGGACGTATTCCGGCCCAGGACGTGATGGACGTACTCGACGCCATGGAAGCCCTGGAATCGACGAGTTGAGGAGCCTGACATGCCACTGTTGCGAGGATTAGCGAAGACCGCGGCTGTCGCGGGCACCGCGTCGGCTGTCGCGGGCCGGGTGCGGCGGCGGCAGGACGCCAAGTTCGCCAAGCAGGACGCTGCGGCGGCACCAGAGCCGGCACCCGCCGCACCTGCGCCCGCGCCGGCACCCACCTACGCTGCGCCCGCCCCGGCACCCACCTACGCGGCACCGGCATCGGCACCCACCTACGCGGCACCGGCATCGGCACCGGCCCCGCCGACCACGGCCGACCGTTTGGAGCAGCTCAAGTCGTTGGGCGAACTCAAGGATGCGGGCGTTCTCACCGAGGCGGAGTTCCAGGCACAGAAGGCCAAGATCCTCGCGGGCTGAGATGTTGTCATGACCGAAGAGACACGGAACGTTCCGGCGGGGACGGCAGCCAGCCCAAGGCTCGCCGTCCTCTTGGCGATGGCGATGTTCGTGCTCGTCGTGGACACCTCGCTGATGAACGTGTCCATCTCCTCGGTGGTGAAGGACCTCGACACGACGGTGAGCGGTGTCCAGTCCGCCATCGCGCTCGAGGCGCTGGTGTCCGCGGCCTTCATCCTGATCGGGAGCAAGGTCGGTGATCTGATCGGGCGTAAGCGCGCCTACCTGCTGGGCCTGTTCGGCTACGCGATCGGCGCTCTGGCGATGGCCCTGGCTCAGAGCCTGACCGCGATCATCGTGTTCTGGGCCCTGGTCGGTGGCCTCGGGGCGTCACTCCTGCTGCCCGCCATGCAGTCCCTGATCCACGGCAACTTCGAAGGCGCGGCCCAGGTGAAGGCCTATGCCATGGTTGGAGCTGCCGCTGCTCTGGCTGCCGCCGTCGGACCGCTGCTCGGAGGCTTCATCACCACCTACCTGTCGTGGCGGATAGCGTTCTTGCTCGAGGTTCTGGTGATCGGCATCGTTGTCAGCGGCCAGCATCTCGTTCACGACGTGCCGTACACCGGATCCCGGCGAGTGGACGTGGTCGGTGCCATCCTGTCGGTGCTGGGCATGGGCGGCATCGTGCTGAGCGTGCTGGTGTGGCAGGAAGGCGGGGAGTTCGTCGGTCTGATCATGGCCACGGGCGCGATCGCTCTCACGGCGCTCGTCTACTGGCTGGTACGACGCAAGCGGCAGGGCAAGCCGACGCTCCTCGACCCGGGCCTGTTCAGTTCGGCTGTCTACCGACTCGGTATCTCCGGGCAGATGCTTCAGCAGATCGCTCTGGGCGGCACGATGATCGTGCTGCCGATCTATCTGCAGATGGTCCTCGAGTACAACGCGATGCAGGCGGGCCTGTCGCTCGCTCCGCTCTCGCTCAGCATGTTCGGGACGGCGATCCTGGCCGAGAAGAAGGCGGGCGGGCGACGCCCGAGCAGCATCATCAGGTGGGGATTCACGTCCTTGACCGTAGGCCTGCTGCTGCTGCTCCCGATCGTGCCCCGGGCGGACTCCGGCTGGATCCTGATCGGTCCGCTGATCATTGCCGGCGTGGGGCTGGGGCTGCTGGTGTCGCAGCTCAACAACTACACGCTGGGGCCGATCTCGGAAGAGCGGGTCAGCGAGGCGGCGGGCGTCAACTCGGCCGCGGGATCGTTCGGACTCTCGTTCGGGCTGGCATTCGCCGGTGCCATCATGCTGGCCACGCTGTCGTTCACCTTCACGAACCTGGCGGACTCGAGCACGGTCCTCCCGCCGGCGCAGCAGGAGCAGGTCGCCCAGGCGCTGGACAGCGATGCGGAGGTGATGACCAACACCGAGCTCGAGAAGGTGCTCGCCAAGCAACCGCAGACGATCCGGGACGAGATCATCCGCATCAATACCGACGCAAGGCCGATCGCCCTTCAAGTGGCACTGGGGATTCCGATTCTCGCCGGTCTTGCCGGGTGGTGAACTCCTTCCGCATGGTGCGTCGGCAGGACCCGGCTCACTCGCGATGACGGAGACTGCGCTGCACGGCACCGAGGAGTGTGCGAGCGACAAGACCGACGATGATGAGATCACCGAGCATCTGCAGGGTGGCAACCACGCGGGCGGATTGTGACACGGCCACGATGTCGCCGAAGCCGACCGTCGCGAAGACGGTCACGGTGAAGTACGCCGCATCGAGCCGGGTCAGCGGCTCGGAGAAGTTCGAAGGCTGAGCACGTCCCATCAGGAAGTAGGTGGACGCGAACACCGCGAGGAACAGGGGCACCGACGTCGCCATCGCCCCGACGGCTCTGAGCCGGGGATAGGGCGAGCGGGCGATCTCACGGATCTGCCATGCCAGCAGGATTCCCACCAAGGTCAGCCCGCCGACCAGGCCCAGTACGGCCACCGAGCCGTCCAGGCGCAGAGGCAGGAGGAAATAGCCCGCACAGATGACCGACGACACCAGCAGAGAACGCAGCAGCGACGCCACCGCGACGCGGCGGCGGGCCCTCGGAGGGAGCTGGGCGTAACCGGCCTCGCTGTCTCTCACAACGTCAGTGAAGCCCGAACCGGCCTCGGCCGGTTCATCCGGCCGGGGTGATGCTCGCCAAGCGACCTCCGGTGTTGGCTGGCCCGTGGGGGATCAGAGTCTGCTGACCTGGCGTGACCATGTCCGGAGGGGAAGAGCAGCATGAGCGCACGGATCACGATGGTGGACGCAGGGAAGGCCTCACCCGCACCGAGATCGGCTCGCGCCGACGGACGACCGGCGTACGCGTCCCGTCGCCTCGCTCCGGCCGACCGGGCCCGCCTCGGACTCGCAGCGCGGGCGGCGCTGCCGCCGCGCGAGCAGGCGGAGCTGGTCCTACCCTCGAACCGTCCGGATCCGGTCACGTTGCTCGAGCAGCAGGCCCGGTCCCGCATCGCCGAACTCGTGCCGGTGCGGCACGGCCGGATGATGATGTCGCCGCTCGCCTTCTTCCGGGGCAACGCCCTCGGGATGGCCACCGACCTCGGCGCGGCACCGGTATCGGGTCTCGGCGCCCAACTGTGCGGTGACGCCCACCTGTCGAACTTCGGGGTGTCCGGATCTCCCGAACGGCGAGTGCTCTTCGACATCAACGACTTCGACGAGACCATCGCCGGTCCGTGGGAGTGGGACGTCAAACGTCTCGCCGCGAGCCTGGCGGTGGCCGGCCGGGGTAACGGGTTCTCGCGGAAGGAACGCCGCAAGTGCGTCCTGGAGAGCATCCGGCGCTATCGCGACGCCAGTGCCGAGTTCGGAACCATGCGAGCCCTGGACGTCTGGTACGCCCGTGCGGACATCGATGAGGTCGAGGCGGCGCTGCGCAGCAAGATGTCCTCGAGTCGGCGCATCAATGTCGACGAGACCTTGCTGAAGGCACGCGGTAGCGGAAGGCTCAAGGCGTCCGCGAAGCTCACCGAGATGACCGATGACGGCGTCCGGCTCAAGGCAGACCCGCCGTTGATGGTTCCGATCGCCGAATGCCTGCCCGACACCGACCGGGAACAGCTTGAGAACGGGATCAAGGAGCTGCTGGCCCTCTACCGCCGGTCGTTGCCGCCCGAGCGACGGGACCTGTTCGACCAGTTCGAGTTCGTCGACCTGGCTCGCAAGGTGGTCGGGGTGGGCAGTGTCGGCACGCGGTGCTGGATCGTCCTGCTGCGCGGCAGGGACGACGGTGATCCGCTTCTCCTCCAGGTCAAGGAGGCCGAGCCCTCGGTGCTGAAGACGATGGTGCCCACCGTGCTCCGGCAGCGGTCTGCTCCCCGCAACGAGGGCGAGCGCGTCGTGGTGGGGCAAGGTCTCATGCAGGCAGCCAGTGACATCTTCCTCGGCTGGCAGCGGGTCGCAGGGATCGACGGACAGACCCGGGACTTCTACATCCGGCAGTTGCGGGACATGAGGGCCTCGGCCGCGGTGGAGAAGATGGACCCGCGCAGCATGACGATGTACGGCCAGCTGTGCAGCTGGACGCTGGCCAGGGCGCACGCGCGATCCGGTGACCGGATCGCGCTGGCGACGTACCTGAACAGCGACGATGCCTTCCCCGAGGCGATGGCCGAGTACGCCGAGGCGTACGCCGACCAGAACGAGCGCGATTACCGGGTGTTCATGGACGCCATCAAGAGCGGCCGCCTGGACGCCGAGAGCGGACTGTAGCTCGGACCTGCCTGCTCGCCCGGACGGCCGTCGCCGGCAGGGACGAGCAGGCAGGTGGCTGTCGGTGACCGATCAGGCCGCGAGCGCCTTCGCCTTCAGGGCGTCGAACTCGGCCTGCGAGATCTTGCCGGTGTCGAGGAGCGAGCTCGCCTGGGCGATCTGGTCGGCCGGACTGGCTGCGCCGGCGACCTGCTTGATGTAGTCGTCCTGCTGGCGCTGGAGGTCAGCGTGGCTGGCCGCCGTCCGCCGTGCCATCCCTTTTCCGCGGGCGATGACATAGATCAGCGCGGTGACGAACGGGAAGAAGAGAAGGGCGACAAGCCAGATGGCTTTGACCCATCCTGAGGTCTCGCTGTCGCGGAACAGGTCCGTGATGATCGAGAACAGCATCATCAGGTAGGCGACGAACGCGAAGCTGATGATGATGAACCACACAATGTCCCAGAAACTCATTGCAGCGTCCTTTCTCCGGTACGCGAAACGCGCGTGATCAAACCCTGGCGTCTCGCGGCCGGGGCAACCTCACCTCGCGGGGATGATCTTCCGGGCCTCGATCCGGACCATGATGAGCCTGATCGCACAACCTGTCGTGTGCGCCGGCCGGGGGAGGTCTGGACATGGATCGGGAGCTGTTCACGTCGAGCTGGAAGATGATGGTGGTCCGCGGAGCGGTCGCCATCGTGTTCGGGATCGCGGCGATCGCCTGGCCGATCGAGACCGGGCTCGCCCTGATGTTGCTGTGGGGATTCTGGGCGTTGCTGGAAGGCATCAGCCTGCTGGTGCAGGCGGTTCGACCCAGTGGTCAGGGAAGCCGGGCGGGACGTGCGCTCCTGGGTGTGATCGCGGTGATCGTGGCGTTCTTCGCAATCTTCAGTCCGGGCGTGACGGCGCAGACACTGACCTGGATCTTCGGCATCTGGCTCATTGTCCGTGGGGTGTTCGAGGCATTCACGGCGTTCAGCAGCTACCGGCTCTCACCCCGCTGGCTGCTCCTCCTGGGCGCCGCACTGTCGATCGTTCTGGGCGTGTTCTTTGTCGCCAATCCCGGCCGCGCCGCGGTTGGCATCGCGGTCTGGCTCGGTCTGATCGCGTTGTGCTGGGGCGTGGTCTTCGTGGTAGCCGGTTTCCTGCACCGCCGCGAACACAACTGGCCCGCCGCCCCCGCGAACCCCGCACCCGCCTGAGTCCTCGAGAACGCCCTGAACCGACTCGCCCCACCCCGGGCACCTGCCGCCGTACGCATCGTGGCGAACAGGTCGCCGGCCACCGCGGGCACGTCATCCGCGGGAAGGGTCGGCCGGAGCGCGGCGAGCATCCGACCGGTCTCGGGCTGCCCGAACCCCATCTTGAGCTCGACATCCGGACTGATCGAGACCGAACCGCCGGTGTCCCCGATCATCTGGATCTCGTCGTCGCCGAGGCCGGCGTGATGACCAGAGGACGCAACCCCGAAAAGCCAGATCGCAGTGTTCAGGTGAGGAGTTGGGGTGTGGTGAGTCCGGCGTTGGGCATCTGGCTGCCCTTGCCGGCCGCCGCGTCGGCGCCGGCCTGGATGGGGGACTTGAGATCGGTCGGGGCGAAGATCCGGATCCTCAGCCGGAGGGCGCCGCGGACGTCGAGTTTGATCGGCACGGACTTGCCAACGCGTGCTGTATAGAAGTGGGCTTCGCCGTCAACGTCGACCTCGATCTTCGTGGTCGTCTTCTCCCCGCCGGCGGTGTCGGCCACTGCGGCTCGCGCGACGAACTGCGTGTACCTCCTGCCGAGGCTCACCTCCCACGTCTGCGGCGAGGTTCCGTTGCAGAACAGATTGCACCGGTAGGTCAGGCTGTTCGCGTAGTCGGTGCCGTTGACGGTCAGGCCCTCGAAGCGCAGGTCGATGGACGAGTTCGCGCCGTCGGAGTTGTCGACCGGCGGGAGGTCGGACAGCAACGCCGGCGGAACCCTCGGTCGGGTCGGTGGCGGGGGACTGGGTTTCGGCGAGCTGGGTGTGGGCTTCACCGTTGGGTGCGCCGTCGTCCGGGCCGGCGGTGCGGACCCGTGGGTCGGACTGGTCGTGACCGGGGATGTGGGCGCCGGCTTCGCCCACGGGAAGCGGTAGTCCTCGGCCCCTGCCCAGACCAGGACGAGCCCGATGAGGATCGTCAGCGCGGCACCGAGCACAGCCTTCCAAGCGGACTTCTTTCGCTCGGGTGAGGTGTCGCCCATACGGCCAGGATAGGTGACAGGTCAGACATCTCGGATGCGCCGGAACCGCGTCGTGCGTCGGCGGCGTCTACGGACTGCTTCGTGCGAGTGTTCGCCCGACCGCAATGCCCTTCTGATAATCAGCTCACCCCGCCGTCTCCTTGGCGCGCGACTGGGTGCTAGTACGGTATCAACGAACGTTGGGGTCGTAACGCGCACCAGGCCCGGCGACGTCGACGGCGTGGCCGTGATCGGTCAGAGGAGTGGATATCCGCCGTCGTTGTGCCTTCTCTGCTGGTGTGCGAGCAGAGAAGGCACAACTCGCGGGGTTATCCGCTCGTGTTGTCGCAGCCGGGGAGATTTGGGTTGCAACCACAACGTTTCTTGCGGCAGCACTAGCACGTCGATTGAGATCCTCCACACGGATAGCTGGCGTTGTGGCTTCGGTAGGGTCGGTCCTCGTTGCCGCCTACGTCACTACGCTGTCGTCAGGGCTGGAGTCGTCCTCCGGTCTGAACGGGGCAACCTCGGCTGTCCAGCCGTCGTACGGCCCACTGCGATTCATCGGTGTCGCGGACACCGTGATCGGGATGCCGCAGTCCGAGACTGCGGATCAGAGGACTGCAGAGCCGCTCGACCAGGTCAGGTGGCCGAGGCCGAGGTACGACGGACCGTGGCGCCGCCGGGTTACCTTCGGGGTGACGTGATGCCGGGGACCCGCACCTCGTGCTCGGCCTGCACCAGGTGGCCCGAATGGTTGCTGTCAGCAACTTATCCCGGAACCCCGCGACAACCGACGCCGGAGTGCCGCACGTCTTCAGTATGGCTGCTGCTGTCCGCACCGAGCCGGTATCGGCGGACCGATCATGTGGATTGCCCGACCGGGTCCTCCCTGATGCTCAGGCGTTGTAGGGCCTCCGAGAACCGGCCGCCGGCCCGGAGGCGTGCGAGGCCGCTCGTGTAGTCGGTCACCTGCTGCCACTCGTTGTCTGCCACGTAGTAGACGTGTGGACTCACAGGGCCTGGTGAGTCCGCGAAGAAGCTGCTCGCGATTCTGACGAGCATCCCGAAGGCGCCGACCACGGTGTGATCTCGTAACACGTGGATGAGCAACATGTCTCGTGCGGGCATGGCGACGAGGCAGCCGAGCGGCGGACTCTCGACTCGCAGCGATTCGCGCAGCACGGTATCGAGGACCAGTGCTCGGGAGGCGGTGAACATACTGCCGGTGAGCATGGCGACGTCGGCATCCGGTCCTTGCACATACTCGACCTGGTCCTTCAGTCGGCGCAGATTCGCCAGGCCTATCCGGGAGGCCTCTTCCCACGGCACCCCGAGACTGTCGACGTCGAAATGCATCGCGACGCCGCGCCCGACGTAGCTGGCCGGCACGGTGACCACACCTGGCACGAACTCAGGCACACTCTCGGCCCAGGTGGGCTCGATCGTGGTCGCACATACCAAGCGAAGATAGAGCTCGCCCTCCAAATCATCCGGAACTGTCGGCCGTCCGTCGACAGGCATCATCTGGTCGAAGTGCGCAGCCACCGCGGCGCGCCACTGTTGTCTTGGCAATCCGGCGACTGTGCGGGCGAGGTTCACGAGACCCGCGACCATCCCGTTTGCGATGTCGCTGTCTCCTCCGATCGGCACCAGCGCCGCCGAGCCGTCGTACCGCAGCGGCAGCCCGCGTTGGGCGACCGCACGCTCGGCCAGACGCACCAACCGCTTCGCCTGGGTCATCGTCAGCGGCATCAGGGTCGGGTGCGACCGATCCCCGTCTGCGTCCTTGCGCCGTCGTCCGCCACCACAGCCGTTCCGACGGTCCCTGTCTTTGCCAGCACTCATCGAGCACCTCCTTGCCCAAAGAAGATATGGACTTTCATCGGCCTGAACCGGACGAGTTCACAACCTGTGGACAACTACTCGACAACCACGGCCCTCACGACAGAGCTCGAGTCAAAGCTCGAGCCTGAGGCCCCGGATCTGGCTGACTTGTCGGGTAGTGGACTGTACGGTTGGGCCAGATTCATCCTGCGGATCACGCCCGATGGACCATCCGTTCGCGCCAGTCCTCGAGGACTGCGGAGGAGGAATTGTGGGACGTGTCGACCGTCGCCGCGGTTATCTGTTGATCATCTGCGCATTGGCTGTTGGGCTGGTGGCCGCAACGGGCCTGCCGGCGGATGCCGCCGCCGGACGCGTGTCGGTGTTCTCGCCGGGCGCACCAGGGGCCGGGGATCCGTACTTCCCCGACATGGGCAACGGCGGCTATGACGTCAGCCATTACGACATCAGGCTGGCGTTCGACCCCAGGACCAAGGCGATCAACGCGACCACGACGATCCTTGCCAGAGCCACGCAGAATCTCTCCCGGTTCAACCTGGATTTCCAGGGACCACTGAAGATCAGCAAGCTCTCGGTCAACGGACGCGACGCGTCTTTCGCCCGCAGCGGTGCGCAGGAGTTGGTGATCACTCCGCGGCGCGGCCTGTGGCGGGGGAGCACGTTTGTCGTCTCGGTGACCTACGCAGGCGTCCCGCAGAAGGTCGACGACCCGGCGCTGGGCGTTTCCGGCTGGGTCGCCACCAAGGACGGCGCGGTCGCAGTCAATCAGCCCATCGGCGCGGCGACGTATTTCCCGGTGAACGACAGCACCGACGACAAGGCGACGTACACCCAGACCATCACCGTGCCGACCGGACTTACCGTGCTGGCCAATGGTGAACCGGGGCCTACCACCAAGCACAACGGCCGGACGACCTTCCGTTGGCACATGAACCAGCCGATGGCCAGCGAGCTGACCATGATCGCGATCGGGAACTACAACGTCACCCGCAGTGTGACGGCCGGCCTCCCGAACATCACCGCGATCGGCAAGTCGATCGACACCGTGGCCGGTCAGGGCAAGGTGTTCAACCAGACCACGGCGCAGATCGTGCAGTGGGAGTCGTCGATGTACGGGCGCTACCCGTTCGACTCGACCGGCGGCATCCTCGCCGACGTCGGCGTCGACTACGCCCTGGAGACGCAGAGCCGACCGGTGTACGACCAGCGCACCAGCGAGGTCGATGGTGACCTGCTTGCTCACGAGCTCGGCCATCAGTGGTTCGGTGACAGTCTCACACCGGTGCACTGGTCGGACATCTGGCTGAACGAAGGCTTCGCCACCTACTCGGAATGGCTCTACCAGGAAAAGTTCAACGGCACCCCGGTGGGACAGAGCTTCGCGGAGGCGTACGCCGGCGAGAAGGACTGGACCGGCAAGGTGGCCGACCCCGGACGGGATCACATCTTCGACGACCTGGTGTACAACCGCGGTGCGATGACCTTGCAGGCGCTCCGCCTGAAGATCGGCGACCGCGCCTTCTTCCAAGTGCTCAACCGGTGGCCGGCGACGTACCGGCACGGCAACGTCTCGACGCAAACCTTCGTCCGATTCGTCGAGCGACTGACTCACCGCGACCTGAGCGCGTTCTTCCACACGTGGCTCTACCAGCCCGGCAAGCCCAAGCTCTGACCGTCCGGCAAGTGGTAAATACCATCCGGGTGTCCTGCCAGCCGCGGCACGAGTTGCGGATATCAATTGTTGGTATTTACCAGTGATTCCCGGCCGATACTGCTTATGTTGAGTCCGTTCGAAAAGATCCGTGGAACTCTTGCAGTTCACTCTTTTGGCATTCATGCTCGACCCTGATCGGCTTCCGCCCGTCCCTGCCGAAGGAGACACGAAGAGCCATGTCACGTCAGCGAACGACCATCTTCCTCGCCGCCGCCGCGTCGATCGCCTCGGTGGTGAGCGGCGCCTCGGCCGCCGTCGGATCGTCCGATCAGGCCGACCGCAAATCGAGCAACTGCGGCGTACTGTTCGACGATTTCCAGTACAACGCGCCCACCGATCCTGCTCTCGCCGCCCACGGCTGGAATGCGCGCAGTGAAATGGGCGGGCCGGGTGTGCCGGGCACTGCCTGGCCGGCAAGCAACATCTCCTTCGTCACCACCGGCGGCCAGAAGGTTGCTCAGCTCAAGGCGACGACCAACGGCGCGGTCTCCGGTACGACGAACGCCGAGCTCCGCCGGACAACCATGAATCTGCGGAACGGGACCTACGCGACCCGCGTCCGGTACGCCGACACGCCGGCCATCGGAACCGACGGCGACCACATCAACGAGACCGCGTTCGCGATCGGCCCGACGAAGTTCGACTACGACCCGATCTACAGCGAGCTCGACTTCACGGAGTACCTGCCGAACGGAGGCTGGGGAGAGGCCGGCCCCGTCAACTTCCAGACGAGCTGGCACACCTTCCGAGAGGACCCGTGGGACGCACGAACCGCGGAGAGCCGTCAGGACAGGTCGCTCGACGGCTGGCACACCTATGTCACTCAGGTCGGCAACGGCCACGCGAGGTACTACATCGACGGCAAGCTCACTGCCGACCACACCGTCGACCAGGACGGCAACACTGTGCTGCCCCGGCAGGACATGAGCATGAACTGGAACCTGTGGTTCATCGATCTGGACGGGCATCAGGGCACTTCGACGAGTGAGTACCGTGAGCAGGTCGACTGGGCCTACTACGCCAAGAACGACACCGTCTCGCCCACACAGGCAGACGCGCGCGTGGCGAAGTACCGCAAACACTCCACCACCTACGAGGACTCCTTGAGCAACGCCGGGAGCTGCGAGAACTACCAGCCACCGGAGCACTGACCTCTACGCCCAGCGCTGCGGCGTAACATACGAAACCTTCCAGCAGAACCAAGGAGGGTCTTCGTGGCAGGCAGCCTGCGAAAGCGAGATCGGGCGCGCGAGCACCTCCTTGGGCTGGTCGAGTCACGAGCGGTCGGCCAGCCCATCCCGTCCGAGCGCCAACTGTCGGCCGAGCTCGAGATCTCCCGACCCACGCTGCGAGCGGTGGTCGACGATCTGGTGCGCGACGGCCGGCTGGTCCGCGAGCACGGCCGCGGCATGTTCGTCGGTAGCCCCAAGGTCGCGCAACAGATCAGCGGCACCCACGGAGCGACGTACCCGACAGCACCCGGGACCTGGACCAGCCGGGTTCTCAGCCACGCCACGATCCCGGCCGGCACCTTGATCGGCAGCCGGCTCGGGGTCACGCCGCACACACCCGTACTGCGGATCGCCCGGCAGCGCTTCGTGAACGGCGACCCGATCTGTGTGGAGACCATCCATGTACTGCAGGGGATCGTCGCCGAGTTCGACGTGCGGGCCATCGAGCAGAAGTCGTTCTACGCGTTACTCGAAGAGCACTACGGCGTGATCCCGACCGACGCCGAACAGACCCACGCGGCAGCGGCGGCCGACGCCACCGAGTCGGCCCTGCTCGGCGTCGGCTTGGAAGCGCCGATTCTGATCGTTGAGCGAACCACCCGTGACCAGAACGGCCGCAGGTTCGAGTTCACCCGCGCGGCCTACCGCGGCGATCGATACCAGTTCAGAACCCACCTGAGCCTTTCGAAGCCGCCCGCCCGATGAGGGTGGCTACAGCGAGGAGGGTTGGTACGACGATGGCGACAGGTACGGCACCGCCGGTGTCGAGGGTCTGGCGTGGTGCGACGGTGATGTGGACGGGTGGCCCCGCGACGAGGGCGCCGTTCTTCGGGATGAGTACGACGTACACCGCGAAATGCCCTGGGTTGACTGCTTGGAAGTCCCAGTCCAAGGAGCTCTGACTGCCGCCGGAGACTGGCTGGGTGACGTCCTGGCTCCAGTCCTCGAGATCGACGTAGACGCCGTCGAGGCTGACCACGTTCAGGTGCGCGACACCAGGACCGGAGTTGTTGACGACCGACTCGACGGTGAGGGTCTGCCCGATCTGAGCCGTCAGTTGGTCGTGGTCCATGGTGATCGTCGGGTCGGCGAGCAGAAGGGGTGCGATCAGGCTCAGGAGGTTCATCGTGTCCCCGCAGTCAGCCGGACGAGTCGCGGGGCCGCTATGAGTAAGGCCCCGACCGCGGCCACGGCGATGACCAGCGGTGAGATCAGGTAGTCGAGGTCCTGGGTCCAGCTACGCCGGGCGACCAGGACCTGTGAGATGTAGTGCAGGGCCGATCCGATCGGATTGATCCGGGTCAGTAGCTGGCCGAAGCCTGTCTTCGGCAGGGCCGGAAGCTGGGTCGGCGCGAACAGTACGAGAAGCAGCAGTAGTCCGCTGGCAAGGCTGGTCCGGTTGGAGTTCGACCAGGCGCTGAAGATCATCCCGAGACCGCCTAGCCCGACAGCCACCAGCGTGCCGACCACCAGTGTCAGGACAGCAGCCTGGCCCGCGCCGGACACACCGCGCCCAAGGACCCACAGGTACGGGATTGCGACGATCAGGCAGGCCAGCCAGATCGTCGCGGCGGCAGCGAGTTTGCCGATGACGATCGCGCGCCGCGGCGCCGGTGTGAGCAGGAGAGCCTCCAGCGTGCCGCGTTCGCGTTCACCGCTGATCGTGTCGGCGCTGATCGCTACCGTGAGGAGGACGCCGACGGCCAGAGCGACCTGGACCATGAGGTTCACGGCCTCGCGCTGCTCGAGGAAGTTCATCGCGCGGTTGGTGGCAGCCAGGTAGGTGATCGCGCTGAGCAAGATGCTGTACCCGAAGATCAGCACCGGGCCGCGCCCACCGATCCAGAGGTCGCGGCTCTCCTGTGTTGCGACGACGTTCCAGCTAGTCATGGCTGTCCTGCCCGGTGAGGTGGAGGAACGCAGTACTCAGGCTGCCGGCTCCGCCGACGATCTCGGCGATCGGGCCTGCGGCCCGGAGCTTGCCGCGGTCGAGGATGAGGAGGCTGTCGCAGACTCGCTCGACCTCGGTCAGAGTGTGAGTCGACAGTACGACGGTTGCGCCGCGTCGCCGGGCGACGTCCGCGATGGTGGCCAGGATCTCGCTCTGACCAGCCGGGTCGAGGCCAAGTGTCGGTTCGTCGAGGAACACCACTGCCGGCTCGTTGACCAGCGCCCTCGCGATGCCAAGACGCTGTTTCATTCCTCGGCTGTACGTCGAGATCCGCGCGCCGGCGCGTTCGCTCAGGCCGACATCGGCCAGTAGCCGCTCAGCGGCGGCTTGCGCATCGCGCCTGCTTTGACCGAACAGCCGCGCGGCGTACCGAAGGTATTCGGCGCCTGACTGGCGGGCCGGGTAGCCGGCGCTCTCGGGCAGCACGCCGATGCGCTGCCTGATCTGATGTGGCTGATCTCCGGGGAAGCCGGCGACGGTGAACGTTCCGCCGGTCGGCTCGAGGATTGTGGTGAGCAGCCGGATCGCGGTGGTCTTGCCGGCGCCGTTGGGCCCGAGGAGACCGATCACCTCGCCCGCGTCCGCCGTGAACGTGAGGCCGTCGAGAGCGTTGCGTGCGCCGTACCGCTTGCACAGACCGCTTGCCTCGATGGTGGCCATGGAACGACGGTAGGTGCGTAGGACTGAACCCTTGCTGAACGCGGCGTTCAGCCAGGATTCAGCGACAATGGAGCACAGTCGCCGGGAGGTGGCAGATGCGCGCACTGGTGGTCGAGGACGAGCTCCGCCTGGCCGTGGGTGTCCGGAACGGTCTGGAGGCCGAGGGCTATGCGGTCGACGTCGCTCTGACCGGCACGGACGGACTGTGGCTGGCCCGCGAGCAGACGTACGACGTCATGTTGCTCGACATCATGCTGCCGCAGGTCGACGGCTTCGAGATCTGCGCGACCTTGCGCGGCGCGGGTGTCTGGACACCGATCTTGATGCTCACGGCAAGGGATGCCGACGCCGACCTGGTCCGGGCGCTGGACACCGGCGCCGACGACTACCTGACGAAGCCGTTCTCGTACGACGTCCTCGTCGCCCGTCTGCGTGCCCTTGTGCGCCGCGGTACGCCGGAGCGTCCGTGCGTGCTCGAGGCCGGCGACCTGCGCATGGACCCGGCCGCTCGGCGAGCGTGGCGAGGAGACACCGAGCTGGTGCTCACGGCGCGCGAGCTGGAACTACTGGAATTCCTGATCCGCCGACGGGGGCAGGTCGTCTCGAAGCGAACGATCCTGGATCACGTCTGGGACTACGACTTCGAGGGTGATCCGAACATCGTCGAGGTGTACATCCGCCGGTTGCGCAGCAAGCTCGGGAGCGACTGCATCACGACGCTGCGCGGAGCCGGCTACCGCATGATCGAGTGACGGCGAGGTGGCGTGATGCGGATACGGGTGACGCTGGCGGCGGTTCTCGTCGTCGGGATCGCCTTGGTGGGCGGGGCTCTGCTGCTCGTCGCGCTGCTGGGGAACGTACTTACCGGCCAGGTCTGCCAGGACTCCCACGAACGTGCCGCACAACTTGCCGCGGGCAACGATCGGCCGCCTTCGACGGCAACCGAGCTGATCCAATGGGTCGATCCGGCCACCGCAGGCGCGCGTATCGCGTCGCCAGGCAGCGGTTGCGTTGCTGTCGAGCCTCCGGGCTACACCGAGGACTTCGTCTTCGCCTCGGCGGCTTCCGGTGCGGGGGAGGTCATCGTGGGACGGCCGCTGGTCGACGTACTGGACTCGACGCGGTTCGTACGGCGGGTGCTCGTGGTCGGCGTGCCGTTGATGATGGGAGTGGTCGGAGGGGTGACGTGGCTCGTGACGGGTCGGATGCTGGCCCCGGTCACCGCGATCCGGCGCGAAGTCGACGAGATCACCGCAGCCGAGCTCCATCGGCGTGTTCCCGCCGCGCGCAGGGATGAGGTCGGACGCCTGGCAACGACGATGAACCGGATGCTGGACCGTCTGCAGCGCTCGCACGAGAGCCGCCTGCAGTTCGTCTCGGATGCCTCGCACGAACTGCGGTCGCCGATCGCGACGATCCGTCAGCATGCCGAGGTGGCCCGGGCGTATCCCGACCGTACGTGCGTCGCCGAACTTGCCGCCACGGTGCTGGCCGAGGACCTGAGGATGCAGTGCCTGGTGGACGATCTCCTGCTGCTCGCCCGCGCCGACGAGGAGCCGGCCGGTTGTCCGGATACGCCGGTCGACCTTGATGACGTGGTGTTCGCCGCGGCCAGGAAGTTGCGTGAGGCAACGAACCTGACCATCGAGACGGCGGCCGTCTCGGCCGGGCAGGTCCGTGGCGACAGGGCCGCGCTCGCCAGGATGGTCGGAAACCTCGCCGGCAACGCGGCTCGGCATGCCCGGAGCCTCGTCACGTTCTCGCTGTCGGAGTCCGCCGGCGGTGTCTTGCTGACAGTCGCGGACGACGGACCCGGCATCGCGCCCGCAGACAGGTCACGGGTCTTCGACCGCTTCGTGCGGCTCGACGCGGCTCGCACCCGCGAGTCCGGTGGCGCCGGTCTCGGCCTTGCGATCGTCGCCAAGATCGTCGAGAGCCACGGCGGCACGATCGAGATCGACACCTCGCCGACCGGCGGCGCAAGCCTCGTCGTCAATCTTCCCAGGGCGGCATGACTGGTACTTCTATTGCGCGGAGTGGGGGAGTCGTGGATGGTCTGCGGCCGAGGGCACGTACGCGGCGCGAGCCTCCTGGCGTCGACCCGAGGAGATCGGGCCGATCGGCCCCCGGATCAGGGTCGTTTGGTGCGTAGTCGCGGCAGGTGATGTGGACCAAGACTCTAAGCAACATCGTTCAGCACTCTGTTGCCGCAGCTTGCGGCTTGAAAGGAACCGATCATGCGCCGCAAGACGTTCGATGCGCTGCTCACCTCTGCCGGGTTCGTTCTGGCGATCGTTCTGGTCGCGGCGGGCGGTCTGTTGCTGTGGGCCCATAACTTTGTGGACAACCAGGTCCAGAGTCAGCTCGCCGCTCAGCAGATCTTCTTCCCGAAGGCCGGCAGCGAGTCCCTCAACGACCCGGCCGTCAAGCCGTACCTGTCGCAGTACGCCGGGCAGCAGTTGGTGACCGGTGCCCAGGCCGAGGCGTACGCGAACCACTTCATCGCCGTGCACATCAACGAGATGGCCGGTGGCAAGACGTACTCGCAGCTGTCCGCGGAGTCGCTGGCCAATCCCAACGACGCCAAGCTGGCCGGCCAGGTGCAGACCGTCTTCCGTGGTGAGACGTTGCGCGGCCTGCTGCTCAACGCCTACGCCTTCGGCAAGATGGGCGAGATCGCTCTGATCGCCGCCATCGCCGCGTTGGCGGCGGCCGGGCTCCTGCTGGTCATGTCGCTCCTTGGCTACGCCCACCTGCGCCGGGTTCCCGCCGACGCCGAGGTCATGCCGAAACTGACCGCTGCGGTGCCGCACACCGCCTGACCTCGCGATTCGGAACCGCCGGCCCGTCGACAGGGCCGGCGGTTCCGCCATGTTCCGCTGATGCGCTTCGGACAGCGGTTCGCACGACTGCGACCGGACAGGGCGGGTGGTGGACGGCCCGACAGGGCAGAAGTCCCCGCCGCGGATGGACCGGATGGCCCTGGCCGGTCGAGGGGGGAGCACAGACGATGGCAGCGAGAGCGGAAACTTCTACGCGGAAGGACAGGACGATGACCACGAGGATCACGAGCAGACGCTGGCGCGTCGACATCTTCGTCGACGAGCACGAGGACGAGCACACGACCCACGCCGAGGCTCGCCTGCACACCACCGACAAGACTCACCTGATCGGTCGGGGTGCCGCGCACCGGAGCCCGGTCGACAGCGAGATCGCCGAGATCGGCGACGAACTCGCCGTGGCACGCGCCCTGTCGGACCTGGCGCACAAGCTGCTGCACGCGGCCGCCTCCGACATCGAAGCGATCACCCATGAGCGCGTCCGCATTCTCAGCTGATGGCAATCGTCCCCCCGGAGTGATCGGAGCTCGAGCCGTACGGCGTACGGGCCGGCGGGACTCTTGAAAGGTTGGGACTTTCGGCCCTGGTCCGGGCTCGGGGACATGGGGTGCACTGAAGGGAGCCGATGGGCAAGGGGGGATCGGCCATGGGATCTCGCGGCTTCTCGTCCGACGGCAACGCGGCGGTGGGCCAGTTCGGCGCGTTCTATCGCGGTGTGTGGCGGTCATTCTGCGGGGTGTCGTTCCTGCTCGGCGTTCTTGCGGTGTTGTTGCTGTTTCCGCAGGTCCTGGCGCTTGCGTTCCTGACCGGTCTCCTGGCTGGAGCGACGGCTGCGACCATGTACAGCGCCAGTGATACGGCCCGCTGGACCAGGCGGCAGGTCATGACTGCCGCTGCTGCAGGAGCTGCGGCGATCGTGCTGGCCGGGGGCCTCGCCGTCGTCCTCGGATCGAGTGTGCTCTGGCTCGTCGCTCTCCTCGGTGCGACTTCGCCGCCTGTCGTCCAGTGGTGCACCGGGATGCGGGGCCCGGGTACGGCGGCCAGTCGCCGCGACGTACCGGAACGCAGTACAGCGGACCTCTGCCGGCAATGGCGTGAAAGCTACGACGCGCTCCGGCAAGCGAGGACCGACGCCCAACGCCTCCGCATCGTCGTGGAACGCCAGCGATGCCTGGACGAGCTCGACCGGCGCGATCCCGAGGGACTGCAGGCCTGGTTGGCCTCCGCCGCCAGCGCTGCCGGCGACCCGACCAGATTCCTCAAGAACCAATAGTCCCGGAGGCCTTCGGACCCGGTGGCAGGTGGCCAGGCGTGGCGGGGTGCGTGGTGATGTCAGCCTCCGATGGCAGCCGCGGGAATGATCGCGACGGGGCAGTCGGCGTGGTGAAGGACTGTTTGACTGACGGAGCCGATCAGCATGCCGGCGAAGCCGCCGCGGCCGCGGGCGCCGAGGACGATCAGGCTCGCGTCGGTGGCGAGTCGCAGGAGGTGTTCGGCGGGATGGCCCGTGATCTGGATCAGTTCTGCCTCGTGGCCACCGCGTGCTTGGACCGCCCGGTGCAGCTCGGCCTCCGTGATCCGGTGCAGCTCGGTTCCTTCGGGCTGGGCCGCGACGACGCGTACGGCGAGGTCGTGCCGGCGGGCGTAGTCGAGACCGAAGTCGAGCGCGGTGTCGCTTGCCCGCGAACCGTCGTACCCGATGACGACGCGTACGCCGGCCAGGCTGCCGAGGTCCGGGCGTACTACGACCACCGGGCACCGCGCGTTCGCTGCGAGGTCGAGGCCCGTGGCCCCGACAAGTCCGCCGATCATCACGCCGAGACCTCGACTGCCGATCACCACCGCCGCGGCTTCGCCGGAGGCCTTCACCAGGATCACCGACGGGGTGCCCTTCTCGATCCGGGTGTCGGTCGGGACAGCAGGTTCTTGCCCACGCGCCAACATGACCGCGTGGTAGACGATGTCGCCTGCTGGGGACACCGAGGCGCCGGGCGTCGCGGCGTACAGCAGCTGAAGTCCGGTGTGCAGCGAGGCGGCTTCGGCAGCGGCCCATTTGACCGCGACCTCTGCGGCGGGGGAGCCGTCGATGCCCACGACAACAGGTTTGTGACTCATACCGGTTCCTTCTCGGTGAGGTGCGAGCGGATTCCGTCGCCGGCCAGGAGCAGCTCGCGGAGCCGACCGACGAAACGGGCACCTGGAGCGCCGTCGACGACGTCGTGGTCCAGACTGACGGTCAGCTGGAGAAACTCGCGTTCGACCAGCACGCCTTGGAAGAAGATGGGCCGTCGGGCGATACCGCCGATGACGACACTGAGGGTGTGCAGCTGAAACCCGATGCCCCACCCGGCGCCAGCGCCGAACATGCCCACCGCCGTCACCCCGATGGTCCCGGCCAGAGCCCGCTGCCGGCGGGGCAGTCGGTGTACAGCACCGAGCAGCGCCACGCGGACAAAGCCGGGCAGCAGCAGGTATGCATGGACCCACGGCGCCTTCCGAACCGATGAGCTCAGCTGTGGGTCCGTCTTGACCGCATGGATCTCGTCGTGCAGGTCCTGGACCGTACGGCGCCCCGCGTCCCGAAGGACGTGGGTGAAGGCGAACGGCGAGCCGTCGACCTCGACTTCGACGGGGAGGCCGACGTCGACCTGGTTGAAGACCACAATGCGGCCGCGGAGATCGCGGTACGCCTGGACGCTGGGGTCGGCGGCAACCGCGGTGGCGACGCAATGGATCACGAACGCGGTGAAGAGCTCCTTGGCGTCGTCTCGGCGCAGGGCACCCCGCGCGGACGTGACGTCGACCTCGAACAAGCCGTGGATGGCATGGCGCCGGCGTGCCGCGCGGCCGGCGTCGATCACCAGCTGCCGGACCCACGGCATCGGTCGTACCTGCATGTCCTGCACGAGCCACCTCCTGAGCCGGTGTTCTTCGAGCATCGACCCGGCGGATGGCCGTTCGCATCTGCCGATCGGTCCCCGCACTCCGGGACCTTGGACCTTCAGGGGCGGAAGTGCGGGGACAGGGACGGGCCTTTCGCCTCTACGGTCATCGGCCAGGGGTGCGGTGCACTGACGGCATGACCACAGATGAGACCACCGGCCTGCCGGAAACGGTGCGGGACGACTTGCTGCGGGCCGCGGTGGCGGCGCCGTCGATGCATAACACCCAGCCGTGGCGGTTCCGGTTCGTGGAGCGGACGGTCGAGGTGTACAGGGACCGCGAGCGGGAGCTGCCGGCTGAGGATCCGTCGCGACGGATGCTGTTCATATCGCTGGGTGCCGCGATCTTCAACCTGCGGGTGGCGGCCGCGGCGGATGGGATGGGCTCCGAGGTGCGCCACCTGGTCGATCAGCGGCGCCCGGATCTCATCGCCGTCGTAGAGCTGGGAGAGCGGCCGAACGGACAGCTGGCGGCGCTCGCGCCGTACCTGACCGAGCGCCGGACGAACCGGGAGCCGTTCACGGACGAGCGGTTGCCGGCTCAGCTCCGGACCGAGCTCGACCTGTGCGCTCGGATGGAAGGCGCAGTACTGCAATGGCTCGATACATCGGCCCGGCAATGGTGGTTGCGGATGGCAACGAACGAGGCGGTGGCCGCGGACGACGCGTCGTCGGCGCGGACTGCTGAGCGTAGACGTTGGGTCGGTGGCGATCGGCCGGTCGACGGTGTGCCGTCGAGCGCTCTGGGTTCGCGGGCGGCAGGCGGTGAGTCGGTGGCGCGGGACATGGCCGCCACGCAGGCCGATGCTGTGCGCCCGGTGGCCGCTTTCGAACGGGAGCCGCAACTCGCGGTCCTCGCGACCCGGTACGACGGGCCGATCGAGTGGCTGCGAGCCGGGCAGGCGTTGGAGCACGTGCTCCTCGAAGCCACCGCACGAGGGCTGTCCATGTCGTTGCTGAATCAGGCGATCGAGCATGAGGAACTGCGGGCGCAGATCAACGATCCGCTCGGCCCGTGGCAGCGTCCGCAGACGGTGATCCGGTTCGGCTACGGTTCCTCGGTCCCGCCGACGCCTCGCCGAGCCGTCGGGGACGTGCTGATCCGCGATTGACGGGTGGGCTGAGTGGGCCGGGTGGTCCCGCAGGTCGGGACCTTGGGCTCTGACCGCGGCAGCCGGTCCGGGTGAGTCTGAAGTGAGACGGATCGGCGACCCGGCGTCGTGCATCTTCGGCGCGCAGCGCACGCAGGTCCAGATCACCTGGTCGAGGTCTTCGGCTGGTACGACAACGAATGGGGCTACACGAGCCGCCTGGTCCACCTGACCGAGCTCGTCGCCGCCTCGCTGTGAGTTTCAGGGACATCAGGGATTTGAGGGGAGCGGAGGAACGATGAACAGCGAGTACGCCGTCCGGCTCGACGGTCACGTGGATGCGGCACAGGTAGGCGTGAAGGCTGCCCGGCTGGCCGAACTGGCCGGTGAGGGCATCCGGGTTCCCGAAGGCTTCGCGGTGACCGCGGACGCTTACGGTGAGTTCGTCCGGGAGGCGCGGCTGGGGCCCGTGATCGCGCGGTCCGTCCGCAGGTTCCGGGCCGGTCGCGACCTGGTCGTGGCCGCAGCAGAGATCCGCTCCGCTTTCCGCGATGCGTCGCTGCCCGAGACGGTGGTCGACGACATCCTGAAGGCCTATCAGGCGCTGGGCGGCGACAGTACCGAGGTCGTCGTTCGTTGCAGCCCGGTGACGTCGGCCGACGCCGTCCGGGACGACGTCTTCCTGCACCTGACCACCGGGGCCGACGTGATCGCCGCCTGCCGGCGGTGCTTCGCGTCGCTTTTCGGCGCCGTTGCCGTCGGCAACCGTGAGGCCGAGGGCATCGATCATCTCCGGGTGGTGATGCCGGTGACCGTGCAGCGGATGGTGCGCTCCGATCTCGGGAGCTCAGGCACGGCCCGCGGCGAGAGCACGTTCGTCCGGGTACGCGCGTCCTGGGGGCTCGGCCAGCCGTCGGCCGCACATGCCGACCTGTACTCCGTCCATCCCGGCGCCCGCCCGATGATCGTCAAGCACCGCGGCGCCAAGCGGACGAAGACCGTGTACGCCGGTCTCCGCGGAACCCGCACGATCCCGACGACCGCGGCGGAGCGAGCCGGCCTGGTGCTGACCGACGACGATCTCCGCGAACTCGCTCGGTGGTCGGTCATCGCGGACAAACACTTCCGCCGGCCGACAGCCCTGGAGTGGGCGAAGGACGGATGCTCGGGTGAGCTCGTTGTCGTCGAGGTCCGTCCGGCAGTCCCGGCGATCGTGACGATCCAGGCTTGTCGTCGTACCGCGCTCGAGGTGCAGTACCGCTGACGTGAGTTCAGCATCGACGCCCCGCCCGAGAGCCAGACCGCCCTGCGCTGGGCGGTCTTGCTGCGCCCGCTGTGAGCGCGGTCCTCTCAGGAGTCCGGATGGTGTACGACGGCGACCGGGCTGTGGGAGTGGTACAGCAGGCCGCGGGCCACGGTCCCCATCCGTAGCTCGGAGAACGCCGTACGGCCGAGTCCTCCCACCACCACGAGATCGGCGTCCTGGGACTCGCGAGCCAGGGCGAGAACCGGGTGATCGGTGATGCTGCGCCAATGGACCGCGACGTCGGGGTACTTCGCGATCCACCCCTCGAGGGTCCGCGCGAGCAGTTCGTCGGCGGTGTCGCGCCACGGCTCGCGGTCCGGGTCGTCCCAGACGTTGGGGTCCGGGTAGCTCTCCGGGGCCTCGATCGCGTGGACACCGACGATCTCGGCACCGGTCGTCGGGGCCAGCTCGAACGCGAATTGGAGCGCGTCCTGACCTTCGACGGATCCGTCGATGCCGACCACGATCCGCCCGCGGGGCGGGGCCTTGGGGTTCCAGGTATCGGGCACGACGACCAGAGGCACCTTCGTGCTGAGCGCCGTACACACCTGGGAGGTCGAGCCGAGAACGAGTTCGGCGAAGCCGCCCATGCCGCGGCGCCCGACGACCAGCGCCTGGGACTGCTCGGACTGCTCGAGCAAGATCTGGGCCGGCCGTCCGTGCCGGACTTCGAGCGACGCGGATCCGAAGCCGATCAGTTCGAGTTCGTCGAGGGCGTCGTCGAGTACTTCGCTGCCGTCGTCGCGGGTGGCGGGCGGCGCGCCGACGGCTACGTGGCGGTCCTCGTCCACTACATGCACCGCGTGCAGCGGCGCCGCGTGCAGCAGCGCGTACGACGCTGCCCAGGTCAGCGCGATCAGACCGTCGCGGGATCCGTCGATCCCCACCAGCACCGGTAGTTGGGTGGGCATGAGGACCTCCTGGACTCGTACTCCTGGCAGCTCCAGTCAAGCCGTCAGGATGCGGCGTGGGCAGGGCCGAAGGTCCTGATGAACAGTGCGTTTCGGCCGCTGCTCCCGTCGGCCGGATCAGGCAGATACGAAGGTGATGGGCTGGACAACCTCGATGCGGGTGCCGACGTAGTCGCAGGTGGGCAGGTCGTGGTAGACCTCCCAGCTGTCTCCGGTCGCGATCGCGTCGTCGGACGCCAGCCATTTGTCGATGGCTTGGTAGGTCAGATCAATCTTCTCGTCCGGAGCGGTGTGCCAGATCGCGACCGCCGGTCCGCCCGGCAGAGTGGACGGCTCGACTGGTCCGCTTTCCGGAATCGGGGCGGCGACGGGGAAACCGACCTCCGCCTCGACCGCTCCGTCGGGCAGCTGGTGACACCGGGCGAACGGGAAGCCCGTGGGCGCGATGCCGCGGTGTAGCAGATGCTCGGCGACGACAGCGCAGGCGGACGGCACCCAGTCCGCCAACTGGCCGCGGACCAACCGGGTCCGGCGGACTGCGGTGGGCTGTTCGGGAAGGGCTCGGACTTGGCACATGGTGGCTCCGCGAGCGCTCAGTGAACGACTGCGATGGGTGAATGAACGTGGTGCAGGACGCTTTGGCTCACGGATCCGAGGACCAGGCCGCTGAATCCGCCGCGGCCACGCGAGCCGACAACGACCAGCTCAGCCGAGGCCGAACGGCGTACGAGTGCCTCGGCCGCCGAGCCCAGGGCGAGTTCGGTCGTCCACTTGACGTCCGGGTGGTCTGCGGCCGCGCCGGCTACCGACTCGGCGACGAGCAGGCGCGATTCCTCGCGGATCTGTTCCTCGTCGAACTGCAGCATCGAGGCACCGTCGGCATAGGTCAGGAACGGACTTGTCCACGCATGGATCGCAACGACCTGTGCGTGTAACGACTCGGCCTGGTCGAAGGCGAAGTCGATGGCCTTCGCCGAGGCCTTGGAGCCGTCGACACCGACGATGACGGTCGGTCCCGCGTCTCCGTGCGGCTGCTCGTCGTGCGGGATCACCACGACAGGGCAGTCGGCGTGCGCGGTGACCTGGACCGCAACCGAGCCGACGAGCAGTCCGCTCCAGCCGCCGAGTCCACGCGATCCGAGGACCACGAGCCTGGCGTCCCGAGCCGCGTCGACCAGCGTCTTCGCGGCGGAGCCGCCGACGAGGCTGGTCTCGACCCGCAGACCCGGGTGCTGCTCACGGACGCCGGCGGCGACCTCGTCCAGACCCTTCTGGCGGGAAGCTCGCACCGCCTCGAGCGGGACCACCTTTCCTGGGGACGGCCGGGTGAGGATCACGATCTCGAAGGCCTCGACGATCTGCAGTGGTGCCATCGCACGGTCGGCCGCGGCGGCGGCCCATTTCAGGGCTGCGATGCTGCCTGGTGAGCCGTCGTACCCGATCACGATCGGGGTGGGCTGTGTCGACATGACATTGACCTCCTTGGGTGTTCAGAACCATCGGTCGAGGGAATCACCGGCCATGGGCACCTCCCGGGACAGTCATGGCATCCAGCCTCGCCCCGGCGGCACGCCGCGGACAGCGGCATACGTCCCGGGACAGAGGGGTCGTTCGGCTCCCGGGAAAGAGGTGACAAGGGCTCTGACCGTTGGCGACGTGAGATCGCAGGATCGAGGTGTCGGAATAGTGAAAGGACGACACCATGACCACCACGCACCGGCAGCACCTGCCGGCTCCTGCACTGCGGCCCGATGGCGATCGGCACCCGATCATCACCACGGCGGCCGGGCGAGCGCTCGGCGTCCTGCGGATCGCGTTCGGCCTCAGCTTCTTGTGGGCCTTCGTCGACAAGGTGTTCGGCCTCGGTTACGCGACCCCGTCCGGCAAGGGCTGGATCGATGGCGGCGACCCGACGGCCGGCTTCCTGGGCAAGGGCACGAGCGGCCCGATGGCCGACTTCTACCACTCGCTGGTCGGTGACTGGTGGGTTACCCCGCTGTTCATGATTGGTCTGGCCGGTATCGGGCTGGCGCTGACGCTCGGCATCGGGATGCGGATCGCTGCCGTCGCCGGGACCCTGCTGTATCTGCTGATGTGGTCGGCGAACCTGCCGCCGGAGACCAACCCGGTGCTGGACGACCACATCCTCGGCGCCATCACCGTCGTCGTCCTCGCACTGGTTGCTGCTGGCAACGTGTGGGGTATGGGCAGATGGTGGAGCAGCCTGGACTTCGTCCGCAAGTACCCGTGGCTGCGGTGACCGACATGACCGACATGACCGTCAAGCCGGTCATTCACGTGGGAATCGACGGTTCCTGGCGTGATACGGGTGCCCTGGAGTGGGCTCTGCAAGAGTCCTTACTTCGGCAAGAGCCACTCCAGGCCGTACATGTGATCGACGAACGCCTCCGGCGGACCGCCGGTTGGGAACCGGATCTCGTCGACGACGCGGCCATGGACCTCATCAACGAGGTCCAGAAGCACCTGGACGCGAGTCCGGGCGCGTTGGATCACGAGGCGGGCCTGATGATCGGGCCGCCGGCCCGGATCCTGTCCGAGGCGGCTGCGAACAGCCGGATGCTGGTTGTGGGCCGCCGGGGGACGGGAGCGTTCAAACGGCTGCTGATCGGCTCCACCTCGGAGGTGGTCGCGGCGCGGGCGAGCGTCCCGGTCGTCATCGTGCCGGAGTACTGGAAGCCGTCCGACCACGCCGGGCCGGTGCTGGTCGCCCTCGATGACGGGGACGACAACGCCGCCGTGATGGAGTTCGCGACCGCCGCGGCCTGCGAGCGGAAGCTTCCGATCCGGATCCTGCACGTCTGGGATCTGCCGGCCGTCTTCAGCTGGGACGCGGTGAACTCGGCCGGCATCAGCTCCGAGTGGGCCGAGCATGCCCGGCGGCACTTCGAGAACGTCGCCGCTGATTGGCACCAGAAGTACCCGGACCTGACCATCCAGGTCGACGTCCGGCGCGGCCACCCTGTCGACGGCGTCGTCACCGCGGCCGAAGAGTCCGACGCCCAGCTCCTGGCCATCGGCACCCACCACCACACCCAGCTGGCGTCCATGCTCCTCGGCTCTGTGACGCGAGGAGTTCTGCACCACACGGGGTGCCCGCTGGCCGTCGTACCTACGCAATCCTGAGGTGAGAAAGATGAGTGACTGGAACCGGACCGGCCCTGTCGTGGTCGAGGTCGACGGAAGCGCGGAGAACATTCGCGTGGTGGATTACGCGTCCGCGGAGGCCTTGCGGACGGGTGCGGAGCTGGTGCTGGTCGCGCCGTACTCCGCGCACGGGTCGTACTCGCCGATGATGCCGGGCTACGCACCGAAGCCGCCCGCCGAGGCGGCGGACGCTGCGCTGCGGGTGGCGGTGGCGCACGTGCGGCACCGCGACGGGTACGCGACCGAACTGGTCGCGCTCGCCGAGGAGGGCTCCCGGCTCCGGGTCCTCGCAACTGCCGCACGGAAGGCCCGGATGCTGGTGGTGGGGCGCTCTCGAAGCCGCGGTCCACAGCGGCTGGTCCACACCCAGGCCAACATCACGCTGGCAGCGCGGGCCGGCTGCCCGGTGGTCGTCGTACCGCTGTCCTGGAAGCCGTCGCTGGTCGACCGGAAGGTTGCCGTCGGCATCGATGGTACGGCGTTGTCGACCGAGGCGCTCGAGTTCGCGTTCGGGATCGCGGCGGGGCGGGAGGGCGACCTGATCGTCGTCCACGCCGGGCTGCCGGCCGAGCGTGCCTTCGTGGACGAGGATCCGGACGGTTCGTGGATCAGCCGCGCCGACTGCATCTTGTCGGAGACCTTGGCACCGTGGACGAGCCGCTTCCCGAACGTGAAGGTGACGCGGTTCCTGAGCAGCCGGCCGCCGGCTGCGGCACTGGTGCACGAGAGCGGCGACGTCGGACTGATCGTCGTCGGCGCGCACGGCGGCCCGTTACCGGTCGACCCGGTCGCACGGCGCTCGACGGCCGCGATGACCTGCCCGGTCGCGATCGTCCCGCACCACCTGACCGATGCCGAGGGCAACCGCTTGGACGACGGCCGCCTGGCCGTCCGAACGCACTGATCGGAGGTAGCAATCATGTCCGAGACTGTTCGTGCGCTCATCGTCTACGAGACGATGTTCGGCAACACCGAGCGGATCGCGAGGGCGATCCGTGACGGGTTGCGTCAGTACCTTCCGGCCGAGACGGTGCCGGTGAACCGGGCGCCGAGCGTCGTACCCGGCGACGTCGGTTTGCTGATCGTTGGCGGCCCGACGCATGCGTTCTCGATGAGCCGGCCGTCGACGCGGCAGGAGGCGTGGAAGCAGGGCGACGTGGTGTTCCCGATCGAGGTCGGCATCCGTGAGTGGCTGGCCGTGCTCGAGCCGCCCACAGGACGTCAGTCGGACCTGCTCCGGGTAGCCACCTTCGACACCCGGATCGCCAAGGTACGGCGCTTGCCGGGCTCGGCGGCCCGGTCCGCGGCGAGACTGTTGCGCCGAATGGGCCTCCGGCCGCTCAGCACGTCGGAGAGCTTCTTCGTGAACGAGACCACCGGCCCGATCAGCGACGTCGAGATCGAACGCGCCCAGAGCTGGGGCGACGAACTCGGCCGCCTACTGACCCGCACCGCAAAGGTTGCCTGACGGGAATGAACTGATGATGCACTCAGCCACTGGCGCGGTGCTCTGGGCCGTCACCGTGATCGCACTGTGGGGCGGCGCGGCCTGGGCGGCGGTTCACCTACTCCGCCGTCCACACCGCCGGCCCCGCCCCGCTCTCCCCTCACCCCTCGACATCCTCGAACGCCGCTACGCGGCCGGCGACATGACCCGCGAGGACTTCGACGAGGCCCGAGCCCGTCTCCGCGAACACGAACTGGACATCTGACCCTGGAGTGCGAGAAGTTCCGGTCCGCTCGCTTTGCCGGCCGACGCTCGCGGCGGGCGGAAGCGGTCCCGGCAAAGGTCCCGGGCCGGCCGGGACCGTGGCCCCTGGCGGGTAGCGTGGGAGTCGCGGGATGCTGAAGCGGGCGCCGGTTCGGGCGGGGTACGGCGTGAAGCCGAAGGAGATGGTGATGACGATCAAGGTGTTCCTGCTCGACGACCACGAGGTGGTGCGGCTCGGGCTGCACCAGCTGCTCGACGCGGAGCCGGACATCGAGGTCGTCGGTGACGCATCGACCGCGGCGGAGGCGATCGCGCGGATCCCCGCTGTACGCCCCGACGTCGCCGTCCTGGATGTCCGGCTGCCCGACGGCGACGGGATCACCGTCTGCCGTGAGGTCCGCTCGCAGATGGACGAGCCGCCGGCCTGCCTGATGCTGACGTCGTTCTCGGACGACGAGGCGCTGTTCACGGCGATCATGGCGGGCGCTGCCGGGTACCTGCTGAAGCAGATCCACGGTCAGGCGCTGGTCGACGCGGTACGCCGCCTCGCTGCCGGCGAATCGCTGTTGGATCCGAGCATGACCGTGAAGGTCCTGGACCGGCTTCGGCACCCGACCGAGACCGAGGATCCGCGCTATGCCTTGTTGACCGAGCAGGAGCGCCGCATCCTCGCGGAGATCGCCGAGGGCAAGACCAACCGTCAGATCGCGCAGTCCCTGTTCCTGGCCGAGAAGACCGTCAAGAACTACGTCTCCTCGCTTCTCCGCAAGCTCAACCTCGAACGCCGCACCGAAGCCGCCGTCTTCGCGATCGAACACACCAAGAAGCAACCCCGCAGCTGATGCCGCGCCCAGGAAGGTACAGGTCGTAACCCGCCATTTCCGGGCCGGCCCGGTCGATCTGCAGCTCGACAGGACGTAGGTGTTCAGCCGAGGTAGTAGCCGGCCGTGCGGGTGGGGCGGTGCCAGGTGCTGCGTCGGCTGGCTTCGATGGCGGCGCTGATGTCGGCGGCCCAGGCTTTGATCTTGTCCCAGTCGCGGCAGTCGCCAGCCAGGTTGCCGGTTGCGAGGCGACGGGCGAGGAAGCCGGTGGCGGTGGCGGGGTCGAGGCTGCCGGCGAAGGTGACCGCGGGCGTCGCTCCGACCTCGCGGGCGAGGTGGGCGACGGCCGCCGGCATCGCCTCATCCTGATCCTTGTCGGGGCCGACAGGACCGCTGTGGAACAGCCAGACCTGGCGCGTGCGGAGCGCGTCGACGTTGTGGCGAAGGAAGCGGACGGCTTCCTTCCGCCATCGGCGCATGTAGAGCGCGCTGCCGAGTACGACGGCGTCGTACGGCTCGATGTCCTTGACCTGCGCGACGTCGAGAACGTCGACGGTATGTCCGTGCGCCCGCAGTTCGTCGCCGATCGCGTCGGCGATGCCAACGGTCGCGCCCATCTTGCTCGCGTAAGCGACCAATACCTTGCTGGACATCAGAGCCTCCTTCGGGGTCAACTCCAGGACACCAGGCGGCCCCGCCCGGCGGCAGTGCCGAACGACCCGGCTACAGAGGACCTTCGATCGCCGCACGGGGGATGATGGTGACCGGACACACTGACTGGTGCAGCATCGTCTGGCTCACCGATCCGAGCAGCAGGCCGGCGAAACCGCCGCGTCCCCGCGAACCGACGACGAGCAGTTGCGCATCGGCGGACCACTCCAGCAGCAACTCCGACGGATGGCCTGTCACCTCGATCAGCTCGGCCTGACGGGCGTACGGGCGGACCGCGGCAAGCAGGTCGCGATCGTCGTCGTCCTCGTCGTCGAGCACCGTGACGATCCGGGCCGGCAACTGATGCCTGCGGGCGTACTCGAGGCCGAAGTCGACCGCGGCACCGGCGGTCGGCGAACCGTCGTACCCGATCACCACCAGGTTCCCGGCAAGCGCGTCCTCGGTCGGTCGTACGACGACCACCGGGCAGTGAGCGTGTGCCGACAACTCGATACCCGCCGAACTGACCACCAGGCCGAGGAGACGCCCGGTGACGCGACTGCCGATCACGATGAGGTCGGCGGTCTTCGACTCCGCGAGCAGTACGGCCGACGGGAAGCCACCGACGCGGGTGCCTGCGACCGGCAGCTCCGGCGCGAACTTCCGGGCCAGCTCGACCGCGTCCGCGACGATCTGATCGGCCTGGGCGCGCAGCCCTGGTGCTACGTCGCTCCCGCCGAGTGGCACGCGGAACTCGGTCCAGATGAACGCGTGCACCAAGTGCAGCGCCACTCCGCGAGCAGCCGCCTCGGATGCGCCCCAACGGATAGCGTTCTCGCAGTCGGGGCGACCATCGATGCCTACGACAACCGTCATGCGGGCCTCCTTCGCCAGTTGCGGATCTCGGGCAGGTCCTCGCCGCGGTCGAGGTCGTTGCGCAAGACCATCTCGAACCGCGTTCCCAGCGTCGTGGTCGGCGGTGGTCTCGTTCTAGAGGCGAAGGTCCCGGTGGGCGGGGACCCTACGGCACTGGCCCGGGGGGACCTGTCGCAGTGGGCTGGTGGGGTGTGGGAGGGAGCTGGGATGACGGCGATCGCGCGGCCGGGTACACCACCTGGGACGGGCTGGGACGTGCTGGCGATGGATGGGTCGGTGGTTCGGATCCGGCCGATCCGCGTGGATGACGAATCGGCGCTGGCGGCCATGAACGCGCGGGTGTCGGACGAGTCGATCTACCTGCGGTTCTTCGGCGTCAGTCGGACCATGGCCGATGACTACACCCATCACCTTGCGGCCGAGTCGGGCGGACACGTGGCACTGGTGGCCGAGTACGGCGACCACGTCGTCGGTGTCGCGAGCTACGAAGCGCTCCGCACCGGTGAGGCGGAGATGGCCTTCCTGCTGCAAGACTCCGTGCACGGCCGCGGGATCGGGACCCTCTTGCTGGAGCAACTCGCGGCGACGGCCCGGGAGAACGGCATCGAACGGTTGCGCGCCGACACTTTGGGCGAGAACGCCAAGATGCTGCGCGTACTGGTCGGCTCCGGATTCGAGCAGGTTCGCACAATGGACAGCGGCGTGGTGGAACTGGTGCTCGACACCGCGTACCACCCCGCAACCCTCGAGCGGATCGCCGATCGGGAGCGGGCGGCAGAGAACCGCTCGCTGCATCGCCTCTTCTCCCCGCAGACGGTGGCCGTGATCGGTGCCGGCCGCAAACCCGGTGGCATCGGGCACGAGCTCCTGCTCAACATCGTCAAGGGCGGCTTCACCGGTTCCGTGTACGCCGTGAACCCGCGAGCCGACCAGATCGCGGACGTGCCGTCGTACCCGTCGATCTCGGCGGTTCCACGCATAGTCGACCTTGGCGGTCATCGCGGTTCCCGCAGAACAGGTGCTCGGCGTGCTGACGGAATGCGGCGAGAGCGGCGTCGGGGGCGCGGTCGTACTGACGGCCGGATTCTCCGAACTCGGGTCGGCTGGTCGCGAGCTGCAACGGGAGATGCTGGCGGTCGCTCGCCGACACAGCATCCGGCTGATCGGCCCGAACTGCCTCGGCCTGGTGAACACGGCCCCGGAGGTGAGCCTGAACGCGACGTTCGCGGAGGTGTCGCCCACGCCGGGGGCGCTCGCCATCGCCGCGCAGTCGGGCGCGGTGGGCATCGCGGTGCTGGAGCACGCCGGACGGACCGGACTGGGCATCTCCGAGTTCGTCTCGCTCGGCAACAAGGTCGATGTCAGCGGCAACGACGTACTGCTGCATTGGTGGGGTGACCAACGGACGGCGGTGATCGGGCTCTACCTGGAGTCGTTCGGGAACCCGCGCAAGTTCGGCGGTCTGGCCCGGATGATCGGCCGGACGAAGCCGGTCCTGGTCGTGAAGGGCGGCCGCTCGGTCGGCGGCCGCCGGGCCGGCGTCTCGCACACCGCGGCCGCCGCGACACCGGAGACAGCCGTCGATGCGTTGTTCGCGCAGTCCGGCGTACTGCGGATGGACACGGTCGAGGAACTGGTGGAGACGGCGCGCGTGCTCGCCGTACCGCCGCTGCCGCAGGGTCGCAGGGTCGCGGTCGTCGGGAACGCCGGGGGAGCGGGCATCCTGGCCGCGGACGCGGCAAGCCGGCTCGGTCTGGAGTTGCCCGAACTGAGTGCGGCGGTCCAGCAGCAACTTGCAGCGCTCGGTGCAGTGGGTCCGGCGAACCCTGTCGACCTCGGCGCGGCGGCATCGCCGGCGAGTCTCGAACAGGCCTTGCGGATGATCGTGGCGAGCGGCGAGGTCGACAGCTTGGTGGTGAACTACGCCGTGACGCGGGCCGGGAACGTCGCGGACATCTATGCCGCGATCGCCGCTGCCGGGGATCAGGCCGATCTCCCGATCGTTGTGAACTGCGTCGGATCGGCGCACGCCGGTCCGGAGGTCGCGTTGGCCGACGGGCGCAGGATTCCGGTCTTCCCGTTCCCCGAGAGCGCGGTCCGTGCATTGGCCCATGCCGTCCGCTACGCCGAGTGGCGAGCCCGGCCGCAGGGCGTCGTACCGGAGCTGGCGCGGGTCGACTCGGCGGGGGCACGCGTCGTCGTAGAACGATTCCTGCGACGCACGCCCAACGGCGGCTGGCTGGATCCAGAGGAGGCGAGTCAGCTCCTGAACTGTGCCGGCGTGCCGATGATGCTGGTCCTGACCGCTGAGTCACGCTCGAAGGCGATCGCCGCGGCGGAGACTGTCGGCTACCCGGTCGCGTTGAAGACAGCCGCACCCGGCGTGGTGCACAAGACAGACATCGGCGGTGTCCGGGTCGGCCTGGCAAGTGCCGTGCAGCTGGGACAGGCGTACGACGAGATCGCCGCCGCGGCCGGAAGCCCGCAGGTGCTGGTCCAGGCGATGGCTCCGGCCGGAACCGAACTCGTCATCGGTGTCGTCCGGGATCGGCTCTTCGGGCCGTTGCTGATGGCCGGCAGCGGGGGAGTACTGACCGACGTACTGGCCGACCGTCAGTGGCGTGGGCTACCGCTGACTGATCTGGATGCGCTCGACATGCTCCACTCGCTGCGGTGTGCTCCCGTGCTGGCCGGATACCGCGGCGCGCAGGCCGCTGATCAGGACGCTGTGCTTGACGTCATGCAGCGGATCGCCTGGCTGGCGAACGCAGTACCCGAGCTCGCCGAGCTGGACATCAACCCGCTGGTGGCCGCCCCCGCTGGTGCGTTCGCGGTCGACGTACGGATCCGACTGACTCCGGCAACTCCGGAGCCGGACTGGTACGCCCGCCACCTACGCGGCGACCAGCCACTCGCCCAAGGTTGATGACTCAGACGTCTTCGAGGGCTCGTTCGAAGCGGACTGCTACCCGGCTGAGGGCACGCAGAGCGCCCAGTGTTTCGGCGACCTCCCGGTAGGAGTTCGGCGGATGGACGGTCCGGTAGAGGTCGTCACGCAGGTCTTGGAGGTGGTCGAGGAGATGCTCGATCTCGTCGACGAGGATCCCGTCATGCGGTTCCTGAGCGACGAGGGCCGGGATGATGCGGCCGCGGAAGGCAGTGAGTGTGTGCAGAGCCTCCGTCAGCCGCTGCTCTTCGAGGAACCAGTCGTCGGACTGGCTGGTGCTGGCGATGTTCTCGAGGTCGGCCTCCCAACGGTCGATCTCCTGGCGCAATGTGGTCATGACTGCTCCTCGGGCAGGAAGTCTGCGACCGGCCGGCGAGCGGTGCCGCTGTGGTGCCGGGTGCGGCCGAATCGGATGATCATGTGAGCGTGCCCCGGGCGCTCGGTCAGGCGCTGGACCTTGGTGCGCAGGTCCTTGTACTCGAGGGGCTGGTTGAGGAACGATGCGCTCACGCCGGCCCGGGTCGCGGTCAGCAGCACACGCTCGAGGGCGGCTCCGGCGACGACCTGATCGCCCGGTTCGTCGAAGTCGGTGGACAGTACTGCGAGCTCCGGGCTCTCCTCGAACCGTCCTTCGTCGCGGAGTCGATCGGTCGGGCGGGTGCCCATGTCCCGGACGGCCGAGGGATAACTGGTCGATCGCGGTCCGAGGGCCGAGCTGGGGATGCCGTCGGCGCTGCGCTCGCCGCCGACCCAGCGGCCACGTTCGGCGCGCCGGTGCCAGTCGTGGATCTCGCGCAGGTCTGTGTCGAGTACCAGGTCGAGGAGCGTGTGGACCTCGGTCTCGCCGAGCCAGGTGAGCTCGGCGCCTTCGGCGTACGCGGCGTGCACCAACGCCACGCGCACGTCGTCGGCCAGTGGGGTGGTCTCGGACGGGTGGCGGTCGGTGTGGCGGTATGGAATCTGTGCTGCGAGGTCGAGCAGTTCCTCGTTGCGCGCCCCCGTGGGCTCGAGGACGACGCGGGCGAGCAGATCGGGTTCCTCCGGGTACGGCGCCAGCCCGAACCAGGTGCCGTACCCGAGGCTCTCGGCCGCGCACCGGAGATTGAAGGTGGCGGCACCGGCGGCGATCCGCATCGCCCGGCCGGTCGGGTCCTCAGCTGGAAGTGTGCGGGATCCGTCCAGGTGGACGTCGATCGCGTGGCCCTCGATCTCGAACCGCCACGGCTGGGTGTTGTGCATACTCGGCGCGGCAACCGCCGCCGCGAGCAGGACGTCGACATCGTTGGCCGGAAGCTTCTCGGACACGGGGTGCTCCTCCCATTGGTTCTCCTTCTTCAGGTTCGCCGGAGGGAGGTGGGTGGCGCTGCGGGCAAGAGTCCCGACCTGGGAGGCCGTTCGGCCGTCAGTTGCCGGCGAGCGGTGCGCGGAGTTCGACGATCGTCCCGTGCGGCTCGTTGTCCGTGACCCGGACGGCGCCGCCGAGTGCCTGAGCGCGCTCGGTCAGGTTGCGCAGACCGCTGTTGCGGTGCTGCTCGCCGATCCCGACGCCGTTGTCGGTGATGCGCGCGACGACTTGTTCACTGTCGGCGCTGACCTCGACTGTCACCTCGGAAGCCTGGGCGTGGCGGACGACGTTCGACAGCGACTCGCGAACGGTGGCGAGGATCTGCGGTCGTACGACGGCGGGCACCAGGGTGTCGATCGGACCGGTGCAGATCAACTGGGGCCGGTAGCCGAGTGGCTCGGCGTACTCGGTGACGAGTTTCTGGACGTCACCGCGGAGTGAACTGGAGTCGGGCGGCTGCTGGAGCTCGAAGATCGCCGCACGGAGATCGTGGATGGTGCTGTCGATGTCCTCGACCGCCTGGCCGAGTCGTTGCTGGTGCTCGGCCTGGACCAGTCGCTGCATCCCCTGGAGTTGGAGTCCGGTCGCGAACAGGCGCTGGATGACAAGGTCGTGCAGATCCCGGGCGATCCGGTCGCGGTCCTCGAGTACGACGAGCAGGTCGCGGTCCCGCTGCGCCTGTGCACGTTCCATCGCGAGGGTGGCCTGGCCGGCGAACATCCGGATCAGATCGGCGCCTTCGGCGACCCTGGTGTTGGCGCCTTGTTCCATCACCACGGCGAGGAATCCGCGGGTCGCGGTTGTCCCGGCGGGCAGCGGCGCGATCGTCGCTCGGGCGAGATTCGCGCTTTCGGGGAACTGGGTCAGTCCGCCGGCCTCCTTGACGAGCTGCGCCAGGTCCTCGACGACGATCTGGTCGCCGCTGCCCGAGCTGACGAGGCGAAGCAGCGGTAGGTCGGCCGGGAGTCGCCGGCCGGCGTACTGAGTGAACTCCGGTCGCCCGTCGACGGCTCGGACGACCAACTCGTCGCCCTCGGCAAGCACTACGGCTGCGACCTGTGCGCCCGCGACCTCCCGGGAACGCTGCACGATCAGGTGGAGCGCTTCGTCGGCGTCGAACTCGCCGAGCATCAGTTGGGTGATCTCTGCCGTCACCTCGTGCCAACGCCGGCGTTGCTCGGAATCGGCGTACAGCCTGGCGTTGTCGATCACGACGCCGGCCGCGGTGGCGAGGGCGGTGACCGTGCGCTCGTCGTCCTCGGTGAAGTCGGCGTCGCCGGTCTTCTCGGTCAGGTACAGGTTGCCGTAGGCGTGCTCGCGGGTCCGGATCGGTACGCCGAGGAAGCTCTTCATCGGCGGGTGGTTGCTCGGGAAGCCGTAGGACCGCGGGTGCTCGGCGAGGTCGTGCAGACGGATCGGTTCGGGGTGCTCGATCAGGAGACCGAGGATGCCGTGGCCTTCCGGGTACGGGCCGATCGCGGCGATCTCCTCGTCGGTCACGCCGCGGGTGATGAAGCGGACCAGCCGTTTCCCGTCCGGGCCGACGACGCCGAGAGCGCCGTACCGCGCGCCGGCGAGTTCGCAGGCCGCCGTCACGATGCGGTCAAGGGTGCTGTTGAGGTCGAGATCCGCGCCGATGCCGACAACCGCGTCGAGGAGCGCGCGCAGTCGCTCCTGGTACTCCATGATCTCGTCGACGCGACCGAGCAGTTCCTGCAGGAGCGCATCCAGACGCACCCGGGAAAGGCCGGCGTACTCCAGCGCACCTTCGTCCCAGCTTCCCCGCCCGGACCGCGAGTCTTCGGCCACGCGACCACAGTACGCATAGTCACCGCCGAAAATGAACTAACGAGAGCGGGGACTCGGGCCCCACGGAACCAGCCCGCGACCGTGGAGGGACTCGATGCCCAGGCGGACGAGTTGCGGGTCGTCGATCGGTAGCCACGAATGCAACGGCAGCCTGTGGCGCAGTTCGGCGCTCTCTTCGGTCGTGACGACCGACAGGTGGCCGATGGCCGTGACAGTCCAGCCCGTGTGGCGCTCGAGATCCACGGCGTCGGCCTCGAACGCGACGACATCACCTCGCTCGGCCGCGCGGAACTTGTCACCCTGCCCCGTGCTCAGCACGATCGTGTCGTCGTCCAGCACGAAGTTGACCAGCCGGATCGCCGGCAGCCCGGCATACGTGTAGACCAGCCGCCCGAGCGGAACCGAACCGAGCAGGCTGAGGCACTCCGCCGGCCCGAGAATCTGCAACCGGGAATGGTCGAACTGTTGACTCGTGCTCATCGGACATCCTTCAGGACATCGTGGTCAGGGTGGCCACCTCCACGACGATCGCCGAGCGACGGGGAAGGACACCAGGGCCGAAAGTCCCGGATTGCGTTCTCCATGCCCGGGGCGTAAGCGGGTGGGGGCCTGCGGTCGATCACCTAGAGGTCACGTTCGGAGTGCACGATCAAGTCCGGCGGCGCGACTCGCATGCCGGCTGAGTTCGTCGCCGGCCTCAAGGCTGGCCCGTACTTGTGGTTCCACCCAGCCATCCTCGGAACCGGCGAGGGCCGCAGCGATGAGTTTCGCGGTGGGCTCGCCTCTGTACAGGCATGAGCTCATCGCACCAGTCACAGACCACGGTGGTCAGCGGAGCGGGGCGCGGCTTCCGCGTTTCGCCGCCGTACGGCCGCAGGTGACGCCTGTCACCGAGCTCGGTGGCGCCGGGGCCGAGCTCACCGGCCACGGACTTTGTGCGTTGGCGTGAACAAACAGGAAAGAGAAGGTTATGTTGCTGGAGAACAAGAACATCGTCGTTTACGGCGCCGGCGGCGCGGTCGGCGGTGCGGTGGCGCGCGGTTTCGCCCATGAAGGTGCCCGGGTGTTTCTGACCGGGCGCGATCCCGGCGTCATCGACTCGGTCGCCAAGGAGATTGTCGCTGCGGGCGGCAAAGCTGAGACGGCGGTCGTGGACGCCGGCGACGAGCAGGCGGTGGTTGAGCACCTGGACCAGGTCGTCGCCGACGCGGGCAGCGTCGACGTCTCGTTCAACGCGATCGGAATCTCACCGCGGGGACTGCAGGGAATCCCACTCGCCGAACTGCCGGTCGAGGATTTCCTGCGCCCGATCACGACCTATTCCCAAGCTCATTTCGTGACCGCGAAATCCGCCGCACGGCACATGATCGCCCGCGGTTCGGGGGTCATCATGATGCACACACCCGAACCGGCCCGCATGCCTCTTCCGCTCGTGGGCGGCATGAGCGTCGGATGGGCGGCGCTCGAGGGTCTCAACCGTGCGCTGTCGGCCGAATGGGCGCAGTACGGCGTGCGCTCGATCTGCTTGCGCACCACGGGCATGGTGGAGACACCGGTCATCGATGTCGTGTACGGGCTGCACGCCGACGCGCTCGGCATCACCAAGGAGCAGTTCACCGCAGCCGCGGGCGCGATGTCCCATCGCAGGCGCCCGACCACGCTGGCCGAGCTCGCGGACGCGGCAGTGTTCCTCGCCTCCGACCGGGCATCGGCGATGACCGGCACCGTCGCCAACCTGACCGGCGGAATCATCGTCGACTGACCTGACCGCCCCGGCCACCGCTCGGGTGGCCGGGGCATCCCTGGATAGAGGAGCAAGAGCAATGAACGATCTACTCGCGAGCGCGGTTGCCGCACACGGCGGCGTGGACCGGTGGAGGCGGATCCATACGATCACTGTCGACGCCGCCATATCTGGAGCCTTCTGGCAGATCAAGGGACAAAGCGATGCGCTGACGAAGGTCCGCTTCGAGGTCGACACCAGGCGGGAGCGGCTGACCATGGACTTCGTCGGCCAGGACAGACGGTCGGTCTTCGAGCCCGACCGGGTCGTCCTGGAACGACCGATCGGTACGGCGGTCGAGGCACGCGACGACCCGGAACGGTCGTTCGACGGCCACCAGTTCGAGACGCCGTGGGACGACCTGCATCTCGCGTACTTCACCGGGGAAGGACTGTGGACGTATCTGAACACGCCGTTCCTGTTCACCTGGCCGGGGTTCGTCTGTGAGGAGATCTCCGCGATCGAGGTCAACGGTGAAACCTGGCGGCGGCTGCAGGTGATCTTCCCCGATCACATCAAGAGCCACACCCGCACGCAGGTGTTCTGCTTCGGCCCGGACGGTTTGCTGCGCCGTCACGACTTCACAATCGACATCGTCGGCCAGACGGTCGAGTCGCAGCTTCACGCGGCCGACTACCGCGAGGTGGACGGCATCGTCATCCCCGCCACGCGACGGGCCTACGCCCCGATGGGCGACGACCAGATCACCTTCGTCGCCATCGACATGGCTGACATCGCCATCCACTGAGCGGACATCACGATGAACAACACCGACCGGGCGAGCCGCATATCGAGCCACCACAGAATCGGTGGATCATGCACGTCATGACTGAAGCCAAGGCCGGAGACGAGGATTTCGGAAGGCTGAGCGAACCGTTCCGGCGTGAGCTGCTTGCCTACTGCTACCGCATGCTCGGCTCGGTCGACGAGGCCGAAGAGGTGGTGCAAGACGTCTACCTCGACGCCTGGCGAGCCTACGACGCGTTCGAGGGACGGTCATCGCTGCGTACCTGGCTGTACCGCATCGCGACCCGCGCTTGTTTCAAGGCGCTGGAGAAAGGTAGACGCAGGCCTCTGCCCGCGGATCTCGGCGCACCCCAGACAAACTTGGATGCGGCGCTTGGCCCACAAGCTCGGGAGGTGCCGTGGCTCCAGCCGATACCTGACTTCCTGTTCACCGCTGCACCGGCCGATCCGGCGACGGTCGTGGTGGAACGACAGACAGTGCGGCTCGCGCTGGTCGGAGCGCTCCAGCAGTTGCCGCCGCGACAGCGAGCCGTGCTGATTCTCCGCGACGTGCTGCAGTGGCGTACCGCGGAAGTGGCCCAGCTGCTGGAGATGACCACAGCCGCCGTCAACAGCGCGCTCCAGCGCGCCCGAGCCCAGGTTCCGCTCAGCCAGGACGACCTGACCGAGCCTGCTGAGCCGCGACAGCGGGCCTTGCTCGACCGCTATGTGACTGCCTTCGAAACCGCGGATGTCAATCAACTCGTCGCGGTCCTGGCCGAGGACGCCAGATGGGAGATGCCGCCGATCGTGACCTGGTTCGAAGGGCGCGACACGATCCTCGCCTTCCTGGCCAAACAGATGCGAGCGATCGGACCGGCGGTGCTGGTCCCGACCTCCGCCAACGGACAACCTGCCTTCGCGGTGTACGCCGGCGGCAGCGACGGCGCGCTCCGGCCGCACGCGCTGCACGTACTGACACTCACAACCGAAGGAGTCTGCCGGGTCGTCGCGTTCCACGGCCCGGGCCTGTTTCCGCTGTTTCGGCTCTGTCACTGCCAAGGACCACTGGCTTCAAGGCTTGTTTCGCCAGAGGGTTCTGGCGAGGTAGAGGCAGGCGGCGAGGGTTAGTGCGCCGTGGAGGATGCGGAGGCCGGGGGTGGCGAAGAACTGGGGGATGAACAGGGTGAAGGCTGCGGCCAGGGGGATGCCCGACCAGCGGGCGAGGAGGGCGGAGCGCCAGATGGCTGTGGCGGCGAGGATCGTGCCTGCCGCGAGGAGTAGGAGGCCGACGGCGAAGAGGGTGACGGCGGCGGGGTTGAAGCGGAAGTCGTTGATCATGTCGAGAGCGCCGGCGTCATGGCTGTCCAGGGCGTGTTGCGCTATGACGTGGGCTCCGAAGACTTCTACGCCGTAGTACGTGAGGGTCAGGCCGGTGCCTAGCCAGGTTGCGACCAGCGCCCGGGCCGCGAGTTTGCCGGCTGGTGTCGGCCGGAGTACGCCGTACAGGGCCTGGACGCCGAAGGCCAGCAGGATGAAGCCGGCGATCGCGGACAGGTGGGCGGCGATCCAGGAGGCAGAGGCCATGCCGCGAGCGCCGGCGAGGGTCGTTTCGTCGCCGTACGGGCGAATGGCCGGGTAGAGCAGGAACGCGATGCCGGCCGCGGCGATCGCGATCGCGCCGGCGCGCCTTGTGACGGGCTCGGCGTTGGCCTGTACGGCGAGACCGTCTGCGGGGGCCAGGGGAGTGCTTTGCATGGGTGGACCAATCCGTGAGCAGGAGACGCATTAGAGAGCAGTGCTCTCAGGGCTAAGCATGAGTAGAAGCGGCGCACTATGTCAAGAGCGCTGCTCTCTATTAGTGGCGCCCCCGCGATGCGGGCGTCAGCCGGGGAGTGAGCGGGTGTTGATGAGTTCTTGGGCGACGTCCCGGAGTTTGACGTTGGTGTCCTGGGAGTAGCGCTTGAGGACGGTGAAGGCTCGGTCGGCGTCGAGCTGGAATCGTTCCATCAGGATTCCCATGGCTTGGCCGACGACTTTGCGGGCGTCGGCGGCTGCCGTGAGGTTCTGCAGATTCCGCGCATTCGCGACGGCGACCGAAGCGTGCCGCGCAAGGATCTGGGCGATCGCTTCGTCATCCGCGCCGAAACCGTCGGGGATACGGCTGTAGAGGCCGAGTACGCCGACCGTGGACGACTCAGGGCCGAGCAGCAACGGCACATCCAGCACGCTGCGTACGCCGAGTTGGCGGACTCTGGCGGCCCACTTCGGCCACCGTGAATCGGTGGTCGTGTCGCAGACGGAGATGGTGACTTGGTCTCGCATCGTGGCAACCAACGGCCCGTCACCTGTGTCGAGTTGAATCTGGTAGATCTCGGCGACAACGGAGTCGGTGACCGCGGGAATCTCGGGCCGGCCACGGGTGGACAGAGCCACACCGGCATAGCTGCAGTCCAATGCTTGGAGCGCGAACTGCACGACTGAGTCGATGGTCTCCTCGAGTCCTTCGGCGTCGTGCATCTCGACTGCGAGCCGGGCGAAGACCTCGGCATGCGTCACGTCGACCGGGCCCAGTGCGGGCAGCTCCGGCGGTCCGCCGGCGGCCATGTCTCCGGTGCGATCCATCTGCGCCATTTCGTTCTCCTGCTGTGAGGGCGTCCACCCGGCATTGGTCTCTGCTGCCCGGGTGGGCCGCTGGTCGTGCGGCCACACCCGTCAGCTCGCGAACCGAGATCGATGCCGCCCGTCGGGCATCGGTCTCGCATGGTTCAGGCGTTGATCTCGCGCTGTGAATCAGTGCCCGTGATGGCGATCTTGCGCGGTTTGGCCTTCTCGGCGATCGGGATCCGCAGCGTGAGGACGCCTGCGTCGTACGTCGCTTCGATCCGCTCGGTGTCGAGGGTCTCGCCCAGGAACAGCTGCCGCGAGAAGATCCCGAAGGACCGTTCGGCGACCTGCATCTCGACGTCGTCGGAGACGCGTGGTGGGCGGCGCTCCGCCTTCACGGTCAGCACGTTGCGTTCGACGTCGAGCTCGATCGCGTCCGGCGTGACGCCGGGAAGATCGAAGGCGACGACGTACTGGTCACCGGACCTGTACGCGTCCAGTGGCATGGAGCTCGGCCTCGACCAGGTGCCCTGCTGGGCGGAGCCGTTGAGGAGCTGGTGGGTCAGTTGGTCCAGCTCGCGGAAGGGGTCCGTGCGCATCAACATCGTCGTACACCTCCTGATGTCAGCTCTAGTGGTGTCAACACGCGCCACTGTTGTAGCATGTCATCGAATCGATGACAAGCCGAGGTGTCATCCAGTAGATGACGGATGGTGTGAAGTGGCCTGGAGTCAACAGCGGCAGGCTCTGATCGACGGCATCAAGCTTCTCGAGACGGCCGATCGTCTCGACGACGCGGACGCGGCAGAGCTGGTGGCGGCGCTGGAAGCGCTCGCCCGGCTGCGCGGCAGCCTCGACCAGTGGGAGCCGATGCTCATCGACGTGGCGCGGGCGAGCGGCCTGACGTGGGCGCAGCTCGCGCCGGCGCTCGGGGTTGCCAGTCGGCAGGCTGCTGAGCGACGGTATCTACGGCTCAAGCCGCAGGCCGTCGAGCACGCCGGTACGACCCGCGAACACCGCGTCGACGCGGCGCGCAATCAGCGTTCCGCCGAGCGTGCTGTTGCCGACTGGGCTCGCGTCAACGCGGCCAGACTTCGTCAGCTCGCCGGCCAGATCACAGCACTTTCCGCCGACGCCGCCAGGTCCGTCTCCGGCGACGCGCGCACTGCGATCGACCGCGTGCGCGAGGTCCTCGGCAGTGACGACGCCGCGCGGCTGGTCGAGCCACTGTCCGATGCGGCCCGGTCGCTTCGGACCACCCACCCGGACCTGGCCGACCAGATCACCATCCTCACCCAGACCACCGACGAGATCCGCGATGCAGACCTCGCCCGCCGGACGACGCCGGGAGGTAACGAGGAATGAGCAGTCCCGCCCCGACTGACTCCACGGGGTGGGAGCTGTTGTTCCACTTGGTGAGCAGGTGATCGGCGAAGAGGCCGTCGATCGCGAGTGAACAGCGGGCACCGAACAGCACGTCGCCGATCGCGTCGGGGTGTTGTCGCACGTAGCTTCCGCACAGGTCGTGGGCGGCGATCTGTTCATGTACGGCGTCGGCCTCGACGTGCTCGGTGAAGTAGCGGGCTTCGTCTTCGGAGGCGCCTAGCCGGATGGCGCCCGCGGCGTACTGGCGATTTGGCAGGGTGGAGGTCATCTCGAGCGCGGCCAGGTGGCCGATGAGCGCGCCGGTCCAGCGGCTGTGCATCGCGAACAGCGACATCACGTTCGACATCGCCAGCGTGACGGCCGGTACAACGCCGACGTACTCGCCGTAGGTGTCGTCGAGGCCGAGCCAGCGCATCGTCGTACGGAACAGCTCGGAGTGCATGCGTTCCGCGCGGCCGCCGCCGTACTCGTCGGCCTCGATCTCGACCAGTGCCGCCTTGGCCGCGCCGTCGAGCCGAGCGATGCCGAAGCTGTGCGGGTCGGCCTCCTTCAGTTGGTACACGGACCGGTTGAGGACGAAGTCGCGGAACTGCTCCCTGGTGGCATGCCTGCGCAGGTACGGCGCCAACCGCGGCCCGTCAGCGGCATCCGTCAACGCCCGCAACTGCGTCGCTACCGGTTCTGCCGTCGTCGTGACCCGGCAGTTCGTCTCCAGCCAGTCGGTCCACGGCCGCTCCAGCCTCGTACGGAAGGCGATGACGTCGGGATCCCATTGGAAATCAGGGCTTACATCGTCGAAGCCGCGGTACTGCAGTTCATAGGCGACCCATAGGGCGAGTTGTAGATCGTCGTCGGCGTACGGGCGATCAAGTGGGTCGATCTCTGGAGTGAGAGGTGTGTTGTCGCGACGCGTCAGCCGGTTGGTCAACCAGGTGCTGAGCCGCCCCCGCGGGGAAGGTAGTTGCATGCATCCCGGTACCCGGCCGGATTCCCCTGTGGGTACAGGCATTTCATGAACGAGATTCGCGCCTACCCGGACGGTCCGCTGCTGGTCCGCGGCGACTTCCAGCTCGTGGACGAGAACGGCGATCCGATCCCGGCGTCCCGGCGTACGGTCGCGTTGTGCCGCTGCGGGCGCACCGGCATCCCGCCGTTCTGCGACGGCACCCACACCCTGCCGATCAAACGACGCTGAACACCCGGTCGGGCTTGTCGGGTGGAGAATCAGACCACACCGGCGCACGCACGGATCACGGTGCTGTTCAGGTTGGTCCAGCGGGGATCACGCAGCAGTTCTGTGACCGCTTCGTCGCGGAGCAGCTGGTCGACTTCGACCGCCAAGGGGTCCTTGTTGTCCTTCCAGTCGTCGATCGTCGACGGGTGCGCGCGCAGGTGGTCGGCGAGTTGCGGCCACCTGATCTCGATCACGGTCCACAGCGCCAGTTGCTCGGTCGGCACGAACGCCTCCTCGAGTGTCCGCAGTGACCGCAGGACCCCGTAGGTGTTGACGAACAGTTTCATGCTGCGCGGATTCGGATCGAGCAACGGGACGAAGGGGGCCAGGTCGTGCGTGGTCGCGTTCTCGATCGCGCGCTCCGAGAACCGCACGGCCGCCCGCCCGAGAACTTCGATGCGTCGGCCGGGGTCGGTGATGCCCTGCGCGATCCGGCCGGCCGAGATCAACCCCTGCTCGCTGTTGGCGCCGTCGACCGCGGCTTGCGCACTGGCGATGAGCTTCAGCTGTTCGGCGGTCGTGTCCGCCTCGATCGCGCCGCGCGTCAGCAGGGTCGTGAAGTACTTCTCGCGCGCGGCAGGCGTCACGACGGGCAGCAGGACGTGGAGCTGGAAGACCTTCTCGAGGAACAGGTACCCGAGTGGACGACCTGGTTCGGTGGTCGCCTGGAACGCAGCGAACTGCTGTTCGTAGCTCGAGCGGATCCACCGACCGTCGGCCGCCACGAAGCCGTACGGCCCCGGCTTCCTGCGTTTCGAACGCTGTCCGTGCGAGCGATCCTCGAGGAACGCCGGCGCCTCCTTCACGAGGGTTTGTACGACCTCGAGGAACTCCACGACGTACTTGGCGTCACAGCGATCCAGGTCGTCGATGAGGAAGACCACCGGACGAGGGGCCCGTGACAGCGTTCGGGCGAAGAGCCGACCCACCTGGCGCGTCGGGTTCTCGCTGTTCTCCGTCAGGCTCTCGGCAGATTTCTTCGACCCGGGCAGGAGGTAGCGAGTCGCTGCCACGATCCCGGCGAACACGACCGATGCCAGCGACGTCAGCTTCAGGGCGGAGTCCGCCAGCTTTCCTCCCGCGGTGAGGTCGATTCCCCTGAGGCCGGCCGCCATCACCCCGAGGAGCACCAGTACGGCGATGACGAACGGCACCCATCGGGCCCGGAACCGGTCGAAGAAGGTCCGGCCCCACACCCACAGGTGACGCCATCCGGTCGCGTCTTGCGCGATCTCCCGCTGCAGGGCGCTGAGCAGGGTCCACCATTGAACGCCGACCCGCTGCTCGCGCCAGGCGTTGATCGGGACCGGAAGGAATTCCCGTTTGGGCTTGCCCTGCTCGGGATTGTCATGCCTGAGCTTGTCCTGGAGGAAGTAGAACAGCGATGACTTCCCGGCGCCCCACGGCCCGTCGATATGCACCAGAAACGCTTCTCGCGGCTCCGGGTCGTCGTAAGCCAATCGTTTGACCCGCTCGGCCAGGGCCACCGCCAGGTCTTCACGGCCGAGCAGATCCTTCGTCGCAGGCGAGTCGGTCGACCAGTCCGTGCGATACGCCGCCAAGTGTCGCGGTTCCACCGGCGCCTCACGACGCATCCGGTCCCGAACGGCGTTCTGATCGAGGTCCTGCGCCACCGCAGGCTCCAGCTCGGCCAGTGCCAGTACGGTCAGATTGCCGTCGAGCACCTGGTGGCGAGTGTTTTGGACGACACCCGGGCCGTACGACTGCCGAACCGCGACCAGCCACTCGTCGACGGTACGTCGCTGTCCCTTGTCAGCATGAACTTCCACAGAGGCGAAGGAGCCATCGGCGTACTCCGGGTGATGGACTTGCAGGGCCTTCACGATCGCGCCGGCCGTCACCGGAGTCGTCGGGCCGAGGGAGTTGCGGACCGAACTCACACTGCGCGACAGCTCTTCGTCCCGGATGCCATCGGATCCTGCGGCCAACTCGCTCAACTCGCGGCGGGCACGCTCGACATCGACCTTGAGATCATGCAGGCGCATGCCGAGTCTGCCCACACCTGTATCCGTCAGCGCGGACTGCAGGAGAGCATCGGCAAGATCTACCTCGTTGACCTCGGACCCTTGCACCTTCAGGTGATGGCGAAGAGCATCCGCGAGCTCGGGCTCGAAGAGGATGCCTTGAACATCCATTTGCTTGCGGTCAACGATCGGGACGCTGATGATCTTCAGGACCCGACCGTACTCCGGTACGTCGAGACCCGCCCTCGACATCACCTCGGCCACGGCCCAGGACGTCTGGCAGATCGCCCACAACAGGATCGAGCGTGTCACTCCCAGCCGGCGCGTGGCACCTTGGCCTCTCCTGTCCAGCTGGACCGCCGCCGACAGGCGGAGAGCCTCCAGCTGCCAATGCGGCAAGCCGACTCCGAGCTTGTCGGCAAATGCACCCAGCGAAATCGACCCATTATCGGCCACAGTGCCTCCCCCCACCGAACAGCCCATTTCGACGCTAGCCATGGTGTGCACTTCCTGGCAATGGCGCCGCCCGACGTCGAGAAATGGTCAGATGGTCTTGCGGCCTGGCACTGCCGGTGGGACGCTCAATTTGTGGGCGCCGTCCGGGGGGAGAGGCGATGGACGACGGTATAGCGGTCTTTTTCGATCTTGGTGACACCTTGGCGAGCGGGGTCTTCGAGCAGGGGCATCTCGCGCGCCTGGATGTGTACCCATTTGTGCCGGAGATTCTGGCGCGGCTCCGGTCGGACGGAGCCAGGCTGGGATTGATCTCCAACACCGACGAAACTGCCGCCACCATGAACAAGCTGCTGGACACGTCGGGGTTGGCGAGTCTCGTCGACGCGGGATTGTGCTTGTTCAGCTCGGTCGAGGGGATGGACAAGTCGGAGCCTGCGTTCTTCGTTCTGGCGCGGGATAGGGCGGGCTTGCCGGCGGCTCGGTGCGTGTTCGTGGGGGAGGACAGCGATGAACGCCGTACTGCGGCTTCCGTCGGCTTTCGGGTGTCGCCTCATCCGCTGCATGCGTTGCACCTGGTCGAGGCCGGGTTGCGTTCCCATGGCTGATCGGAAGGAGCAGAATGTCGATCATGGCCCTTGATTCTCGGGCGTTTCCGGGCGGGATCACCGATGCCGCAGGCAACACCGGGTTCGTCAATCTGCCGGGCGACGAGATCGTGGCAATCGATCTGGCCACCGGTGACACGCGGTGGCGCGTCGCCGGAGCCGGTCGCCCGCTGCTGGCTACTGACTCCGCCTTACTCGTCGTACGGCGACAGCAACGCCGGCTCGAGCTGGCCCTGCTCGACGCCATGAACGGTGATGTCAGGAACGACATCGGCCCGCTGCCCGTACCTGACTGGGCCGCGGACGAATGGGATACCAGTGGTGGCTTCGTGGCTGTCGCGCAACCACAGGGGAGCCAGTCCCAGGTTGCCTGGCGGGCCGTGAAGCGGTATCACGGCGGCGCTGCGCCCACGGCGGAAGTCCTTTCCGGCGTGGGCGATGAGGCCGGCGGAACGGTCTTGGTCGACCTTGATACCGGCCAGATGCACGCATTGCAGGACGTCGATCCATCCACGCTCGGGGGCGCCGAACTCGGCGAGCGAGCGCAACGGACGACGTCAACGGGGGGCCGGGTCTACCAGCTCGACTCGAAGCCGTTCTCCGACGGTACGACCGTCGTCACCCTGACCGCGAGCCGGGAGGGTGACGAGGTTCCCCTATGGGAAACCGTCCTGGATCGACGTGGCACTCGCCGGCGGCCTCCGCCTTTGCGGCAGTGACACGGATCCGCGGAACTCGGAAAGGGTCGTGACGTGACGACCAGCAACGAAGGATTAGCCGACCGAGGCCTCACCATCGAGCAGGTACGCACTCTGCGACAGACCCGAGGCTTGTCCTCGGCGGGGATCCAGGCCATCCCCGAGTCGGCGTTGGCGCGTGCGCTGCGACGGCTGGAGTACCCGGACATGCCTCGCGCCCGGGAGCTGTTCCGAAGGAACCAAGCGCGTGACGAACGTGGGCTGTTCCCCACGCACGCCCTGCTGGGCGCTGCCCGCCAGCTCGACAGCATCCGCCTGCGACGCGCCGAGCGGGCCGCCGTGGCAGGAGTGCCGACGGGAACCACGGTCGCTCCACAGCGACTGGGCATGCATCCGGCGCCGACCGCCGGGCTGGCCCGTCCGAACTGGGTCTCGATCGGTCCCGGAAACATCGGCGGACGGACGCGGTCCCTGGTCTTCCATCCGCAGGAGCCCGACACGATCTGGGCAGCCAGCGCGGGCGGAGGTCTCTGGCGCACCGACGACGCCGGGCAGACTTGGCAACCGGTCGACGACCTGATGGCGAATCTGGCTGTCACCTCCGTCGCGATCGATCCCACCGACCCGGACGTGCTGTATGCGGGGACCGGCGAGGGCTTCTTCAACGTCGATGCGATCCGCGGAGCCGGGCTGTTCCGCACGGTCGACGGCGTGACCTGGAGCCAGCTCCCCGCCACCCTCGGCGCACCTTTCGCAACGGTCAACCGGATCGCCTTGAACGCGACCGGCGAAGTTCTCCTCGCCGCCGGCACCGGCGGATTGTCGCGGAGTGCCGATGCGGGTCGCACTGCCTGGACGAAGGTGCTGACCGCGCAGATCGCAGACGTCAAGTGCCACCCGACGGATCCGGACAAGGCTGTCGCCGGCTCGCTGCGAGGCGGGACGGCGTGGTTGACAGCTGACGGCGGCCAGACCTGGACGGAGGCTGAGCACGACACGCCGTGGGAGGGTCGCGTCGAACTGGCCTACGCCACCGCGGATCCCGAGGTCGTCTACGCGTCGGTCGACATCCGCAACGGAGAGATCTGGCGATCCACCGATGGCGGCGCCAGCTTCACCGCACGTACGTCGCTCAACGCCGACGGCGATCCCGCGTCGTACCTGGGCGACCAGGGCTGGTACGGAAACGTCATCTGGGCCGGGGATCCCGAGGACTCCGACCTGGTTGTCGTCGGCGGCGTCGACCTGTGGCGAAGCACCGATGGCGGCGACACTGTGAACGAGATGAGCACCTGGTGGAGCCGCGAGTCCGCCCACGCGGATCAGCACGCGATCGCATCCCACCCGAACTTCGACGGCCAGAGCAACAGTACGGTGCTGTTCGGCAACGACGGCGGGGTCTACCGGGCGCCGGACATCCGCACGGTAGGCGACGATCCGGACCTGCCGAAGGTCAACGGCTGGCAGAACCTGAACAACGATTACGGCGTGACCCAGTTCTATTCGGGCGCCGTCAACTCCGAGGGCACGATCATCGGCGGCGCCCAGGACAACGGCACCCTGGCCTTCCATCCCCCCAACGGCGCCGACAAGTGGATCGAGATCTTCGGCGGCGACGGCGGGTTCTGTGCAGCGGACCCCCAGGATCCGGACATCTTCTACGGCGAGTACGTCTTCCTGAACATCCACCGCAACCTCGACGGGGCAACCTCCGACGACACGACCGGCGATCGCTACATCAGTGGACAGTTCTGGGACGCGGTCAACGAGCGTTGGGACTTCAAGCCCGCCCCGTTCACCATCGCGGACGCCAAGACCCAGCGGGCAGCGTTCATCGCGCCGTTCACCCTGGATCCGAACGACTCCGACCGAATGCTCGCCGGCGGCGAGTCGCTCTGGCGGACGAACGACGTCAAGGCGCCGAACACCCCGACGTCGGGACCCAAGTGGACCCGGATCAAGCCGCCGTCGGCTTCGCCCGGTTCCCCGCGGCCGTTCAATGCGATCAGTGCGATCTCGATCGCGCCGGGCGACTCGGATCGGGTCTGGGTCGGCTACGAGGACGGCCAGGTCTGGCACAGCGATGACGGCACGGATCCGGCCCCGCTGTGGCAGCGTGTCGACGGCGTGGGCGCGGCGCCGCTCGTGACAGGGCGGTTCTGCACACAGATCGCACTGCCGGCCGGCCAACCGGACGTCGTACTGGCGACCTTCGGCGGCTATGTCGCCAACAATGTCTGGCGCAGCGACGACGGCGGGACGACTTGGCGGAGCATCGGGGCCGGTTTGCCCGGGGCACCGGTCCGGGCGATCACCGTGCATCCACGTCGGCAGGATTTCCTCTATCTAGGCACCGAGTTGGGCCTGTTCGCGAGTGACGACGGCGGGACTAGCTGGTCGGCCACCAACGAAGGCCCGACCAGTTGCTCGGTCGAAGACCTGATCTGGAGTGACGAAACCCTGATCTGCGTCACTCATGGCCGGGGAATGTTCACCATCGACCTCTCGGGCGTATAGCCGGCATTTCGATCTTTTGGAGGGAGTAAACGATGGCCGAATCACGGGTGACTGTTCGTCGGCGATTCTGGTTCGAGGCCGTACTAGCTGCTGTCACCGGCGTGCTGTTCGTCGTGACATTGTTCTGGCACGAGTGGCTGGAGGCATTCGGATTCGATCCGGATCATGGCGACGGCTCGGCCGAATGGCTGATCGTGGGCGTGTTACTGCTGATCTGCGTGGCGTCGAGCGCCGTCGCGCGCATTGAATGGCGCCGGACCGCAATCGACTCGGTCTAGGATGGCGCCGCCTGTCATTCTGAAGGTCATCGTGACGAACCGCGCCGCGGCGCGGGCGAAGTACGGCGCGGGCGGGTGGCGGCAGATTCGGGCTGCCGTCACTGCGCTCGTCAAGGCAGACGCTGCCAGGGGGATCACCACCCGGCTGATAGCACTGGATTCGGCTGCTGACGCCCGCAAGGTCGGCGCCGCCCAGATTTCCGCTGTGGCCGATGTCGCCGGCACGAAGGCGCTCATCGACCAGATCTTCACCGCATGGGACCCGGCGTACCTCATGCTGCTCGGCGGTCCGGAGCTGGTCTGTCTGGTGAATCTCCAGAATCCCTTGTGGACCGGCGATCCGCAGGACGATCCGGACCAGTTCATCCCGAGCGACCTGCCGTACGCCTGCCCGACCCCGCTGACCTTCGCGGCCTCCGCCTATCGCGGCCCGACCCGGGTGGTCAGCCGAATGCCCGACCTCACCGGGGTGCACGACTGCGGCGCCCTGCTCACGCAGCTCGACCTCGCCGCGACCGCCCGAACGATGATCCGGCTCTCCCCGGAGCCGGTGTTCGCGGTGAGCGCGAAGGTGTGGCAGGTCTCGACCCGGAAGTCGATCGCGGGCCTGCCGGACGTGAGCGGCGTCGTGAACACGTCGCCGGCGGAGGGCCCGAGCTGGACCAAGAACCAGTTCGCGCCGAGGCTGCATTTCGTCAACTGTCACGGCGCCGAGTTCGATCCGGACTGGTACGGGCAGGCCACGCCCAGCAACTGGAATCTCCCGACGGCTCTTGCCGCCAAGAACCTCCCGGGCCTGGCCGGTCAGGTGGTCGCCGCCGAGTGCTGCTACGGCTCTGCCCATTGGCCGCCATCGGCTGCGGGCGGCCAGGCCGGCCTGGCAATGACCTACCTGATCAACGGCGCCGCGGGAGTCTTCGCTGCGACGACCGTTGCCTACGGCCCGGCCAGCACGAACAACTACGCTGATGTGATGTGCCGGCTGTTCGGTGAAGAGGTGCTCAACGGCGCGTCGCTCGGCCGAGCCGTGCTGGCGGCGAGGCAGCGGTATGTGGCCGGCCAGCCGTTCATTGATCCGACCGATGTGAAGACGCTCGCGCAGTTCCAGCTGCTCGGTGATCCCTCCGCCGTACCGTTTCAGATGCCGGACGGCGGCTCTCCGCCCGCAGGCCGTCGCCGGCGGTCCGTTGTCGATCCACCGAAGGCGTCTGCAGCGACCCTGGCCCGCCGCGTCACCCTGACTGCAGTAGGGACGGCACTGGATCAGACGATTCTGGCGAGTACGCCGGAAGCCCTGCCGCAAGCTGCCATCGACCGCGAGACGCTGGTCGGCTTGGTCGGTCGGGAACTCCCGTCGGACCTGGCGATCCGCAGCTTCGGCACCGAGCGCACCGAGCGCACCGAGCGTGCAGCGGGCGGCGTACCGGCCGAGCGGTCGCCGCGCGTCCATGTCGCGTTCGTCCCGGCCGGCAGGCAACGTCCGCCGTCGCTGGTTCTGGTGCGGGAGCAACCGGGCGCCGACCCGGAGGTCCGGGTGGTGGTGCGTCGGTGAAGACGACCTCGACGACCGGCACCATCTCGATCCGCCGAGTCGCGGCGGACTCGAAGAGTGATCAGGTGACGGTGGTTCTGACGACGCCGGATCACGCTTGGCTGTTGCGGCGTACGGGGCAGCAGCCGTTCGGCATCGACCCGGACCTGGCCGAGCTCGACGGGAGAAGGGTGGCCGTCACCGGCTACGCGGGCGGAGGTGTCTTCCTGCTCACCGAGGATCCCGTCGCCCTCGATTAGGGACGGTCAGCTGAGCTGCAGCGACTTCGCCGCGGCGTGCGGCGAGGAGGTGACCAGCTGGTCGCCGGTCTGGGCCGTGTTCGCCCCGCCCAGCGCGAGATCGGCGGCGCTGATCTGATCCAGTTCGCTCATCACCACTGCCAGGAAGACCACCGCCGAGCCGGTTGCATCGGCGCTGAGATCGACGTCGAAGGTCACTGCCTTCGGGACTCGCGTGTCGACGCCGTCCGCGGGGCTCTGCCACAGGTCCGTCGATGCTCTCGACCAGCCGTCGGGCAGCGCTGCGGGCTGCGCGGCCGAGGGCGCGGCGGCCACCAGCGCGGGCCACAGCAGAGTGATCGGTACGACGCCGTCCGGGGGATAGCTGTGGCGCAGCAGCGCGACCTTCACTTTCGCTGCCGGCAGGGCGTCACTCCATCGATGATGGACGAGGACGTGGACCTTCAGGTGGCGTGCCTTCGTGGACACCTGGGCGCGATCGGTGGCCGGGCCGGCCTTGGGGACCTTCGCGAGCTGGGACTCCGTCGGTCCGGTAGCGGCGGCCGCACCGGTCGTATCGATGACGATGTCGGGGCTGTCGTCCCAATGAACGGGGTTCTGCTGGTCGCCGTTGAGCAGGGCGCCACCTGTCGGAGTCGGCAGGACCCGCCGCGTGTCGGTCGGATAGAGCCGCAGGAACGTCCGCGGTTTGGTGACCACCTGGCCGAGGTCTACCTCCCACACCCCGCGCGATTGGATCGCTGCTCGCAACAGCTTGACGCCGGAGCCGGAGAACAGCGAGAGGTCCTGGACGGCGGCCGTCGGCAGGCCGTTCATGAATCGCTCCCAGACCCACGAGTACGTCGGCGCGCCGCCGATGGTCAGCGTGCCTTTGACCACGCCGACGCTGGTCGCGACGTACACCGTGCTCGGCAGGTCCGGATCGACGAGGACACCGAGCGCCGGTGACGTGACTCGGTCCGCCGGGGTCGACCAGGTGCCGTTCGCATGCGGGTTGCGCAGACCGGTCGGCATCCACTGGTCCTTGCCGTCGAAGAACCACAACGTGTCCCGTCCGGTGCCGCCGTACGGCGTGCCCGTCGTGGCGACGTAGCACGAGCCGAGCGGTCCCAAGGCAGGATCGTGCACAGACAGATCGCTCACGATGCCGGCTGCCGGGAGGAAGGCGAGCGGCTGCCCCGCTTGGAAGGCGGTTGTCTCGGCCCCGGGCAGTGGATCCTTGATCTTCTGCCGTGGCGTCGTGGCCATCGGCGTCCACGTGAAGGGCGCCGAAGCTCCGGCGGCGCGGCTGCCGACCATCCAGACCACGCCGGTCGCGTAGAGCGCGACCGCACGTAGCACGAGACGTCCGCCGGCGTCGTTGGGCGCGACGCTCAGCTTGACCGTGATGACACCGGAACCGCTCGCCCCGGTCCCCACATAGGTGCTGCTGCAGCAGTCCGTCGAGCCGACCGTGTCGCTGTAGGTGGCCGGCCCGGCCACCGGATTGAGCACGTCCTGGGCGAGGTTCGGATTGTCGCCGCCGCGCGGATCGGTTGCTGTCGGCAACGTCACCCAGGAGCGGCCCCAGTCGCGGCTGTACCAGACCCGGTCGCTGCCGAAGGCCAGGTGGGTCTCGTCGCCGTGTCTGACGGCTGTCGCGCCGGAGTAGAACAGGGATGCCTGGGACTCGATCGTCTCCGAGGTCTTGAGGGCGCTCTTCGCACGGGCCTGCCGGCGCTCGACGGGCGCGATGCCGGAACCGTCGCTGCTGTTCCAGGTCGCCTGGGTGTACTGCCGGAAGTACCGGCCCTTGTCGGCGGGGTCGAAGACGACTCCGCCGCCGTCGCCCCGGAACGACTGGCGCCAGACTCCGTCACCGGTACGGATCGCCGTTCCGTTGTCCTGGAATCCGGCCGCCACGACACCGGGGTTGGTCGGATGGCTCGCGACGAACCCGGGCTGCAGCACGGCCAGACCGTCGTTCAGGTTCGCGAACGTGCCCGCATCTCCGTCGGCGTCGGAGCGGAACAGCCCGCCGTCGCAACCGACCCACAGCGTGTGTTTGGTCGCATCGGCCGGCGAGACCGGCCCGCCGCGTACGACGTGGACGTCGGCGTGCACCCCCTCGCCGACGAGGGTGGGGTTGGCCGCTGTCGCCGTTGTGTCGCACCGGTAGAGGGCCGCGTTCCATCCCGTCGACGTGGACACGGTCGCACCGCCGACGTAGACCCGGCCGGCGGTCGTCGGGTGGGTCTCGATGCACATGTCGTAGTCGGACTGGTCCGAGGCCGACAAGAACAGGTCCTCGGCCATCCCGGTCAGCCTGACCGCCGCGAGACCCGCCAGCGACGCCGCCGCGGCATCGACCAGCCACAACGCGGCCGGGGGATCCTGGCGCGAGTTGCCGGCGGGGATGACGGCGCGGCCGAGGGCGAAGAGCTTCGTGCCGTCAGTTGCCAGCCGTATGCGGGTGCCGCCCCGGTTCAGCCGGGCGGTCCGCGGGAGCGGATTCTTGGCGACGCCGGGCAGACCTACGGCCGTGAAGACCAGAGCTCCGAGGTTGATCGGGTTGGCGTCGGCGCCGGTCAGCTCGGCCGCCATCAGGGCGCTGGCAGTCGCCACCCAGATCCGCAGCTTGTCAGGTGCGAGACGGGTGAGGACCACATCGAGCGGCTGCGTCGCGAGGCCGTTGACCCAGCTCACTGCCTTCGTCCACGTCCCGCCCGGGACCAGTACATAGAGGCCGTTCGTGGTCGCCGCGACGAGCTGATTCTTGACCGACGGATCGCCGGCGATTCGGAAGAACCCGTGTCCCCGCAGGGTATCCGGGTCGGTGGTCCTGACATCGCCCTTGACCACCTGCCAGGCGCCGGCGGCTACCGCCGGGTCCCGGTTGAGGAAGCCGACGCCGAGGAGGTTTCCGCCGGGCAGGCCGCCGCCCGGGTCACCACCGGCCGGCAGCGCGGGCATCAGACCGCCGGCGGCGAGACGCGGCTCGCCGGTGCCGACCCAGACGACGTCGTCGGACCCGTCGTCCTGGGCGCCCCAGATCACGTGGACGGCGCCACAGGACAGGGCGCTCGAGATCGTCGCCACGTCGCTGAGGTCGCTCAGCTGGAAGTCGTCCAACGGGGTCCAGGTCTCGCCGCGGTCGGCCGAGAACCAGGCCCCGCCGCCGGCCGAGGCGGCGTACAGACGGCGTCCCTTGACGGGTTCGATCTGGAGATCGCGGATCCGGCCCGCCACGTTGGGATCGCCGCCGGCCTGCCCGTTGGTCATCACGGTCGGGCCGATCGGCAGCCAGAGGTTGTGGTCGCCGGACGGCGCGGTGTGCGCAACGGCGCGACGGCTGCGGCTGCGGGCCCGCTTGGGCAGCGGGCCGGTCGTGCCCGGATCCTGCATCGGCCGGTACCGGTCGAGGAAGGCAGCGCGCGCCTGCGGCCTGTCGTCGCCCCTGGGCGGGGCGGGCCAGTCGTACCTCGCCATCGCGGTCTCCTAGCTGCTCGTCGGCGTGCCGTCGGCCGGGGTGCCGGGATCGGGGGCGATCCGGATCCAGCCCTCTTGAACCTCCGGCTGGGTGTCGGGCAGCAGCGCCGACTGGGTCGCCGACAGGATCGGGTCGTCCCTCCAGCTCGAAGGGGTGTCCCGGTGGGTGAAGAGTTGTTCGGCCGGGAACGACGCCACCTTCGGCAGCCGGACCTTGTCAGCGTCGATCAGCAGCGGTCCGCTGCGCAGCGACGGCGCGATGGTCGCGAGACCGGGCTGAACCCAGTCCCTCGCCAGCGATTGGCTCGTCCGCGGCAGAATCCCGGTGCTGAGGTGCGCCTTGCCGCCGGGGTGCATCAGCAGGGTCAGCCGGATCGTCTGGCCGGGACGGATCCGGATGCTGCCTTCGGCATCGATGTACGGAAGCTCCGGATCGATCGGGACCGGGGCCAGCGGGGCGGCGTTGTCGGCATCCAGTACGCCGCGCCCGCGGCCGCTGGGCAGCGCCTCGTCCGCGATCACGCGGTCGACGAGGTGGAACACCGAGAAGTCGTCGTCGACGAAATAGCCGAGCAGGCCGTCGTCGGAACGGGTGACTTCACCGAGCCTGACCTCGAAGCTTTCCTGCGCGAGCGCGTCGTACGCCGCTTGCCGGCCGGTCCGCAGCGACTCGTCGGAGTACACGCGGTTGTCGAGATCGCGCTGTACGTCGAGCGACAGCCGCGCAGTCACGACGGCGATCGGCCGGCCCACCACGCCGGCGATGTGTTCGGTGCCGAGCGAACCGAGCGGATCGACGGTCCACAGCGTCGTGTCGATGGCACGGAGCAGCGCCGACAACGCGGACTCCGCTCCGGCGCGGTCCGGCGTACCCTGCCGGGCTTTGGCATCGGCGGCGACGACGCCGGCGGCGATCCAGCCGACCCGGTGATGAGTGACATCGGGATCGTCGGTAGGTCCTGCCGCCGGCGCGACGTCCGTGCGGCCCGGTGCGATCTCCCAGGACACTGCGTCCGAGAACGGATCGTGCAGGAGTTCGCCGAGCGGCCGGCCGTCGGTGGCGAACACCTCCAGCGACTCGTCGAGGTGGTCAGGGAGCAGGAAGCCGGCAACCGGATTCACCTGCGCGGCCGGATCGGCCTGATCGACGCGGGCCAAGGCTGCCTCCGTGGACGTCGACGTGGCGTCCACCAGGTCGAACCGCCAGCGGGACGGCGGCGTCAGCCGTGGGCGGCAGAGCATGGCACCGTCGTCGCCGTACCGGACCCGCTCCGGAACCAGCACCCGATCGAGTGGCAACGGTACCCAGCGACCGAAGGCGTCGACCAAGCGCGCCGATGTCATCGTGATCAGACCTTCGGCCAGCAGTCGGGGGAGAGCCGACACGACAGCCTGCCGGGTGCCGTCATCGGCTTGCTCGGAGTCCTTGTGCAACAGCCCACGGTCATAGCTGAGCCCGAGCAGTTGCTCGCGAATGCCGTCCAGGGCGAGTGACATCAGATCGAGCTCGCGCAAGGAGTCGCGCAAACCCGCCAAGGCGTTCTCTGTCGACGGATCGGCCAGGCCGTGGCCGCCGATATCGCGCTGTCTCTCCTCGTTCAGCCAGCGGTCCAGGCCTGCGGCGATCGTGCCGGCCGCGCCTGCGGCCAGTGGAGAACGGCCTTGGAAAGTCAGCGTCTCGGACGCTGTCGGGAGCGTGTCGGCGAGCGGCTCGAGATCGGTTCCGGTCAGCTGCCAGCCGGTTGCGGGCACCAGACCGAAGCTCACCTCCCAATCGCAGAACAGCGGCCGCCAGGGTTGTCCCCAGATCGTCACCCCTTCGGGATGCGCCCAGACGCCGGCCGAGAGGGAGGCACGCAGCAAGCCTTCGGTCGCCTTCTGCCGAGTGGCCGCGGAGTTCACCGCCGCGCCGGTGAAGGTCGCGAGCCGGCTGTCGTCGGCGGAGTAGTACGCGTGTGCGACGGCGGACTCGGCCAGGTACCGGATCGAGGCCAGGGAGCTGTCGGTCCCGCCGGCCTTGGCGCGGTTGGTCCGCCAGCTGCTGAGGAACGGGTCCTCTGCCAGGGACTCCCGGGCGAGGGCGAGGATCTCGTCCGGGATCGCGGCTGTGCCCAGACTCGCCAGCAGTTCGGCGCCGGCCAGAATTCCGCTGTGGCCGCGGGAGACCTGATCGGACAGCCGGCAGACCAGGACTCCGTTGGCTTCCTCGCGCTCGACCGCGGACAGGACGCGGCCGCCGCCGGCGACACCGACCATCGGCGCGGCCGGTTGGTGGAACGCGGGCGCCGGCCGCGGGACCTCGCGAACGACGGCCGGGGCCGCGGGCGGCATCGCGTTGAGCAGCCCGTCGAAGCGCGAGATCGCTTGCGGTACGAACGTCTCCTTGGCAGTCAACTGCGGGCGCTCGATGGCGCTCCACAACACACTGGCCTTCAGCACGATCGGGGTCTTGCCCGCGGTGCCCGAGACCGTCGTACGGCGGAAGCGCGCGCCCGGGTCGGCCGACGGCGCCGGCTTGTCGACGAATCGGTCGACGCCCTCGACGCCGCCGGGCTGCGAGACGAATCCGTGCGCGTGCTCGTATTCGGCGACGTCGGACCAGATGTCGCTGTTCCCGATCCGGATCAATTCGCCGGAGGCGAAGGCCGCCAGCAGCCGTTCGGCGTCGCGTCGAGCGTCATGGTCGGCTGGGTCGGCCGGGCCGAGGTCGGTGCCGGCCGCGGACAGTGTCGCCGCCAGCTCCGGGGTGGAACTGCCGAGCACCACCCGCAGGTCGTCGGACGCCGGCCGGCTGTCCGGGGTCGGTGCTCCGTTCAACGGGACGCCGTGGATGCGTCCGTGCAGCAAGGTCGTGCGCGTCGGCGCCGGCGGAAGTGCCGCCGCCGCGACCACGTCGTGCAGGAATCCGCTCACCATCGGCGAAAGGGTCTGCGCCACCGGACTGACCGAGCCTGGGAGTACGCCGGACGCGGCGGCCTTGCCGGCGTCGAACGCCAGCGGCTGGGTGTACCGCTGGGTCGCCGGCAACCCGAAGGTGTCGGCCACGCGGTACCGCCGATCGGAAGCCGCGCGCTGATCCGTGTTGGTGCTCGGATGATCGGGGTCGTTCCATCTCAGGTCTTTCAGCCGGCTCCGGTAGCCGACGTCCGTGCCGACGCCGTCGAGCGGGTCATGTCCGGAGATCGACCACCACGCCGCCACGAGATAGGACACGGCGTCGCCCTCGACCTTCGTGCCGGTCAGGTCGGCCAGATCGTCGTAGAAGCTGAATCGGCCGAGCGCCGCGTCGTACGACTGGGCCCACGAGGCACCGCCGGCGTGCGCGGTCAGCTGGTCCGCGGGTACCGGATCGGCAACCGACGCTGGGACTCCAGCCGGCCAGTCGGACAGCGGCGTGACGTTGCCGGTGTCGGCCTCGACGACCCAGCCGGTCGCCAGGGGAGTGGGACTGCCCAGTGGTACGGCGAGCCGAATCACGACCCAGCGGTCCGGGAACACCGGCAGGCTGAGCCTGCGCCGGGTCGCGTCCCCAGGGGCGGCGGGATCGTCGACGAACGTCCCCCGGCTGAGCGCCGCGGGCGGCGACCACAGCAGGTGTACGCCGGGTGGGCGCGGCGTGCCGGCGTCGTTGACGTCCAACGGCGGGGGCTCGGTCTTGCCGTCCCGCCAGTGCAGCCGCACCATCGGCTCGGAATCGTTGCCTCCGGCCCGTACCACCAGCGCCTGGACGTCGACCGGAACGAGCAGCCGGGGCTCGCGGACGAGGAAGGTGTCGAAGTTGTTCAGGTCGGCCGCGATCGCGCCGAGCTGACTGAGCGCGGCCCAGCGAGGTGTCAACGCCGCCGCCCGCACCTGGTCCGGGTCGAACTGGCTCATCACAGACCACCCAGTACTTTCGCGGCCAGCTGGAACCTGTCGGCGAGGGCGCCGATCTTGATCGTCGCCACGAAGGCATCGGCTGTCGCCGGAACCGACGTGTCACCGAACACCTGGCGCAGCGGGAAGCGCAGCATCTGCAGGGCGAACTCGGCGGAGTCGACGGATGCGCCCATGTTGGTTGCGGCGATGTTGATCATGTCCTGGTTGAGCTTCTTCATGTTGATGACGCCCGGTGCGCCCGGCCGGAACGGCACCGGCACCGTGACGTCCTGGCCACCGGACTTGATCGGACCGTTGTTCGGAGCAGCCACATCCCGGACCGTCACGACCGCGGTCTGCTGGGCCGGATCGGCGCCCGGGTCGAGCCGCACGCCGAACTGGATGCCGGACCGAGGTTCCTCGAGGTGTACGACGGCAGGGACACCGTCGAACAGCACCAGCAGAACGGCCGGCGCGAGTCGCTCCATCCGGAGCAACCGGACCCGGTCCGGACTCGTGTCCATATCAGGGATGGTCTGGTCGTCCGGGCGCGTGTCCGTCGCATAGGCGCGGACGTGCAGACCCGGCCACCCCGACACGAGGCGCGAACGCAGCAGGAAGCCGCTGATCTGACCCCCGGCGCCGATCGGTCGTCCTTCGGCGTCCACGGCCGGGGCGTCCGAATCCTTCATCCGTACCAGGCGTTCCGCTGCATCGACCTCGTCGCGCACGGTCCGGTACAGCTCGGCCAATTGGATGCGGTCCGCGGCATTGACCGTGCTCGCGCTCAATGCGCCCTCGACAAGGGCGTCCGTCGCGTTGCGGTCGAGGTAGAAGAAGCGGATCGTCTCGGCCGGGATCAGCTCGGCGTCCGGTACCAGATAGCTGAACGGCACGCCCTGGAGCAGACGCAGCTGGGCCAGGAACCGGACGATCTCCGCGGGTACGACGCCGTCCGGCCTGATGCCGTCCTCGACGCCGTCGGGGCGGGGGAGCTGGGTGAGGGTCAGGGCCAGCGTTCCGACGGTCGCCTTCATCGCATCGACGTAGGTCTTGGTCTGCAGTTCCATGTCAGTCCTCCGGCCCGTTGATCCGCGCCCGGGCAGCGGCTTCGCCGATCAACCGGTCGAGCGTGTCCTTCTTCCGGCCGCGCCGGGGCTTCTGGCCGTGCGGCGGCGCCTCGGTCGCCTTCAACGCACTCATCACCAGATCGTCGACCCGGAGGCCGAGGGTGTTGTTCAACGCCAGCAGGGAGGCCTTGTCGCCGGCCGCCGGGATCGTCGGTGCCTCCTGTGTCTGCACCGGCACGGTTGCGAGGCCGTCGACGCCGTAGGCCTTGGTGATCGCCATCAGCCGGTCGGCATCGAGGCCGAGGCCGGCCAGTACGTCGGACGTCTGGAGCTGCAGGAGCTCGGCCGGCATCCGCGCGGCCGTGACGGCGGGGGCCGATGGGCCGAGAGCATCGGCCGGCAGGGTGACGAAGGCATCGACGACGACGGTACGCACGAGGTCTTCGAGCGCGTTGCGGCCGCTCGCAGCGCCGAGGCCGAGTCCGGTCACGACCGAGCTTGCCAACGCGTCGGCGAGTTCGCGGGCCCGCGCGGCGCCGAACAGCTCGCGGCGCCACTGCATCAACTGCGCGACCAGGGTCGGCTTGTTCAGCGTCAGCAACCGGCCGATCTCGAACAGCGCCGCGAGCGAGATGTCCTCCCGGCCGTCCGGCACCACCTTCCGCAGCTGGTCGCCGGTGTGGGCGAGAGGAAGGACGCCCTGCACGGCTTCGGCACGCACGGTCGGCTGCGGCGTGAGCGGACCGCGGTACCAGGAACGACTTGCTTCGCCGCGTCGGGTGCGATGGGCGAGGGAGATGTGCCCGGTCGCCGCGACCTCCAGATTCGGGGGCGCGGTCGTTTCGTCCACGGTGCCGAGCAGCCCCACGTCCAGGTTGTTCATCAACCGCTCGAAGCCGCCCTCGCCGGTACAGGTGAACTCCCAGGAAACCAGCACCGGGAATCGCAGCTTCCGGACGAGCACCTCGGCGAACCCGGCGTTGACGCCGGCCTTGTACGCGCTCGCGGTCTGGAAGTCGGCCGACCCGGCGACACCGTTGACGACCGGGCCGATGGCCCACGCGCCGGCTTTGCTCTCGATGCCCTGCGCCGTACTGAAGGGCACGAGGCTGCCGGACTCGACTGCCTTCGCCACGCCCTTGCCCTGGATCTGCAGCGCCGGCCCGAGCGTCATGGCGATCTGGTCGATGGTGGCATCCGGAGCGGGCGCGAGCAGTTGCTGGTCGATGAGGTCGGTGGTGAGGGTGGCGTTGAAGGAGTGCGACGGCGCGGGTTCGGTCGGCAGCAGGACGTCGAGCTGGCGCTCGAGATTGATCAGGTACGCCGTGTATTTGAGCGGCTTGGCCTCCGCCCCCGCGCTCGCGGGCGCGGCCGGTTGCGGCAGCCGGCTGGACAGCACCACCGCGAGGAAACCGTCGTCGTCGCCGAGGGCGAGTTCGGTGTCGCGCAGATCCACCTTGCGGACATGGCACAGCAGGTCGAGCTCGTCGCGGCAGGGGAACACCTTGTCGACGATGTCCTGCCCGACCTCGAGATACTTCGCCTTCGGTACGTCGGCCTCCGGGCCCAGGTCGATGCCGGCCGACACACACCGCGAAGGATCGACGTCCGGCGACAACGTCCCTTCGCCGTCCGCGAGTACGACGAGCGCGAGCCACGGGGGCTGTTGCCCGGCCGGGCTGCCTGGGGCGGGGTTGCGTTCCCACGGCAGCGTGCGTCGCTTGATGACGATCTGGGGCAGTCGCTCGCGCCAGTCTCCCTCGGTCCCGGCCGGCGGGAACGTCGACAGGATCTGGTCCGGCGGCAGCTTGTAGCGCGGGGCGTCGACGACCAGATGGAAGGCGGTGTCGTCGATCGGCACGGTCGCCGGGCCGTCGTGGGGAGTCTGAGCGATCACCTGCTGCGAGCCCGTCGCGGTGTAGGCGCCGGCCGGTAAGGCAGGACGCGCACTCGGGTACAGCTCGAAAAAGCCCGGAGTCGTCACCGGCGTGCCCCCTTCTTCGCGGCTTTCTTCGCAGGCTTCTTCGCAGCCTTCTTGACGGCCTTCTTCGCAACCTTCTTGGTGACCTTCTTGGCGGTCTTGCTGGGCTTGTCGTCGGCGGTATCGTCGCCGAGAGCGATGCTGACCTGCCGATCGCCGGGCCCGCCGACCAGCGGTTGCCGCACCGCCGCGGCGATCCCGGACCTGGCCAGCGATTCGGCCATCGCGACCGCATCGACAGACGTCCCTAGTACTCCGGCGAGCTGTCCCGTGCCGCAGCCCTCGACCGAGACCCGTGGATTCGGGCCCTCGGTCTCGACCGCGTAGATCAGGATCGTCCGCACTCCGTCAACGAGGACCCGCGGCGGCTGCGGCGTACCGGTTGCGTCAAGCGACCGGACCGCGTCGGCCAGGTTGATCGACACCTCGGCCGCCGCGTCGCCGCCGACCTGGTCGTCGATGACGACTGCGACTGCGCCGACCGGGTCGGTGAAAGCGGTGACCACGCGGGCCGCGGTTGCCAGTTCCCGTCCGCTGACCCAGCCGCCGTCGCCTCGCTCACGGTTGCCGGGCACTCTGCTGCCCTGAGCTGTGACGACCACGCCGTCGCCGAGTGCGGCTCCCCAGCCCAGAGCAGGCAGCGACTGTCCGGCGTACCAGCCCGCGAAGGAGCCGCCCAGTGCGGCCGACTGTCCGAGTCCGACGACAATGACCCGTTCTGTTGCCATCGGCAACTCGACGTCGATCCGGGGCCCTTCCGACCCGACAATGCGATCGTCGAGCACCTGGCCACCGGCGGCGAGGCACAGGACCCGGGTCAGCACTCCGCCCGTCACACTCAGGACGTCGGGGTGCTTACCCGTCGGCCGATTCGCGATCGTCACCACCGCAAGCTCACCGTCATGCAGGATCGCTCCGCCCTTGGTGCTCTTGCCTGTCTTCGGCAGTCCAGCGACGAGACCCGCCGACATCGCGGCAAGGCGCTGCTGCGCAGCGGGCGTAGGCGCCGCGTTGGCGACGGCGCCGACCGCCTCCGACGCGAGCCGCGTCAGCGGTGTCACGCCGACGGCCGAGAGGGTCGGTCCGGCAGCCTGCGCCCGCCGCGGGATGAGGTGAAGCGCCATCTGGGTCTGGCCCACTGACGCGGCCTGAACGGTCGCGAGGCGCGGTGCAGCCAACGGTACGGCGGTGCCGCGGTCCCGCACCGTGGTCCTTACCGGCCGGTCGAGCGTCAACGTCATCGGGACGCCGAGCACGCTCTTCACCATCGGTGGCACCCGGCGCGGCGGCGTGGGGGAGCGGTCGACGACTGCGGTCACTTCCGTGGACACCGCGTCCGGGCTGTCGACGAGATCGTCGGCGAGCGAGCCGAACGTCGGCGCCGCCGCGCGTTCACCGCGCAGCGCGGCGACCGTCGTCCGTCCGTTGCCTGCGGCATCGAGTACGAGGGCGGCGCGGACGAACCGCTGATCGGCGCCCGGACTGCCGGCCACCAGGACCTTCGCGGCGTCCTTCAGCGCCTTCGCTTCCGCGACCCGGCCGTCGGTCTGCCCGCGGTTGGTGATGAACGGGAGCGGTTTCCGCCCGGCCAGCGGCAGTTCGACCTGGTGATAGTTGATCGGCTTCGCGCCGGTGAACAGGCTGTCGGGCAGCCGAGTGTCGACGGTGAATCCGTCGCACCCGTTGACGGTGTCGCCGGCGGGAATGGTCTTCGCGTCCGGGTTCTGCGCCGGACCCCAGACGCCCTTCGGGAACTGGGCTGCCGGTCGCAGGGTCAGCCGGACAGCGTCCAGGCTGAATGCCTGGTTCACGTCCGACGTCACCTTGACCGTGAGTGTCGAGTTCATCGTCGCGGCGTACATCGGGGCGACGCCGAGGCCAGGTGTGGCCACGGTCTCGGCGTGCGATCCGGCGGCGGAGGTGAGGGCGACCTGCTGACTCGGGACCGTGGTCACGAACGTCATCTGGAACTCGGGTACGACGCGGAACGGCAAGTCGGCGCTTCCGTCGGGCGGCTTGGCGACACCGCCCGAGTTCGGCGTACCGGACGTTCCGGCTGTCAGCGCGCCGCGGATGACGGCTGCCTGCACGACCTGGGCGTCCTTCTCGCCGCGAAGGTACTTCTGGGCGAAGTCGCCGGCCGACAGGGCCCGCTCGGCCGGGTCGGCCCGGTCGCCGAACGAGAACGGGATACCCACCCCGCAGATCGAGAAGTGTCCTTCGACGTGGATCGGCGGCCCGGACACGTTGACGTCGAAGCCGAGCGACACGTCGATGTCGATGCTGCCGAACAGCAGCCAGATGGTGATGCCGACCCGGGCTTCGGCGTACACGTCGATGTCGAAGAAGAACGGGTCGAAGAAGACGATGCCGTCGCCGCCGAAGTCCAGGGACGCGTGCGCCGGTCCCAGGTGAGCGGCGACGTGCATGCTGGCTCCGGCCATGATGGCCTCGGAGCACAACGCGAAGTACACGCCGCCTTCGACCTTGATGTTGCCGTTCGGCTGCCAACGCAGGCCGACCCGGGGCACCTCGGGATAGCCGTCGTGATGGAACCGCGGATGGTACCCGCCGACGGTGATCACGAACTGCCCGGCGTTCGGGCCCTTCCACCAGGTCTCGAACGCGAATCCACCCGTGAGCCGGACGGACTTGTCGAGCAGCCAAGAGTTCTCGGTGAGCTGGGCCTGGACCAGGAGGAGCCCTTCCTTGGTCGAGAACCTCGCGAGCAGCGCGAGCTCGATCGAGACCAGCGTGAGCACCGGCGTCGGGAGCAGCGCGCGGGCGAGTCCGAGGACGGCGATCTCGAGGCCGTCGCCGAACTGGACCGTCACAAGAATCTCTCCGGTGACCAGGACGAAGCTGGTAAAGCTGAGTCCGGCCGCGACCCAGTACTCGCCCCGGGCCGCAGGCACGATCGCGCGCATGTCCTGGAGTTGGCGCATCGGCTCGGGCGGCGGCCCGAACGCACGGAGCGCCTGCATGAACGGATGGGTGCCGATCTCGTCGATCGTCGGCGTGTGCAGGGCGCGGTTGATGCCGAAGCCGACGGCGATGCCGGTCACGAAGAACGCCGGCGGGCCGCCGATCGGGGCATGCAGGACCCCGAAGGCGAAGAACGAGGCGAACTCCTCGCCGCCGGGCGCGGTCGGGTGGGCGTAGCCGCCGAACATGTCGACCCGGTAGGTGCCGTAGCCGATCTGGAGCATCCCGAGGTACTCGACGCCGCTGAGCGGGGCATCGAGCGGGAACTTCACCAAACCGCCGGCCAGGGTCAACGGGCCGAAGCTGGCTGCGATCGCGAAACCGTCGACGTCGACCTCCCACGACGTCGGAGAGAACAGTGGCCGGGAGACGTGGTAGCTCAGCCGCAGCTTCTCGACCGCCGCGGTCAGACCGAGCAGCGACACCTGTCCGTCGAGGTAGAGGCTCACCATCTCCAGTTGCCGCGGGGTGAGGTTCTGCCGGTACGCGACCCCGAGGCCGACCTGTTCGAGGTACACGGGCCCGAACGCGCGCTGGATCGGCAGGAACCACGGACCGTCGCCCTGACCTGCCTGCAAGGTGATTGCTACGCCAGTGCCGTGGTCCTGGACCGCGAGGGCCGGGCTGAACGCCGGCCGCGGTGGCGCGCCGCTGCCGCCCGCGTCCCGCATGATCCCTTTCGCGACGGCGTTCTCGCCGCCTCCGGACCCGAGCGGAACGGCAAGCCCGCCGAGCTCGACGTGTACGCCGCCGGCCAGATCCGGCACACCGCCACCGCCCAGAACGATGCTGCCGAACAGATGCAGCGCGACGGTTTCCAGCTTCAACCCGGCATCCACCAGCGGCCCGGTCGACTTGCCGAGACGAAGACCGACCCCGTTGATCGCGATCCCCGGTGCAGGTTCGATGCCGGCCCCGTTGACGCGCAGCAGGTCGAGCACGATGCCGGGAGAGGGGCGCGGGCCGGTGGGCGGCTCGATCCACGACGCATCCACCACGAGACGCAGGCTCAGCTCGCCGTCGGGGGTGAGGTCGATTCCCGCCTGGTCGGACGTTGACAGCGATACCCCGAGCACGCCGTCGGTGTTCGCGGCTCCGAACTCGAACTGACCCACGGTGACCTTGGGAGCTGCCGTGGCGAACTCGTCGGCCAGCGTCAGCAGCTTTCCCGGCCAGCCGGACAGCACGTCGGGCAGCAGCCGCGGCGGGACGTCGTCGGTGAGGATCGAGCCCTCCAGGACGTCCTTGACCTTCAGGCCGCCGGTGCCGACGGCCTTGTCGAGAAGGTCCTGGATCTCTTGGACGCCGAGTACCCATCCGCCGACCAGGTCCAGCACGGCACTGATCGCGGCGAGCGCGACCGCTGTGGCGTTGGTGTCCTGCGCAACGTCACCTGTATTCGTCCGAGTGCTGACGAGAACGCTCAGACCGTCCGCTTGCCGCCAGCGCCCCGCGAGTTCCCGATGACCGGCGGTGGTCGGGGACAGCGCGTCGAGCCCGAGCCCGACCTGGATCTCCCAGCCGGATCCGGCGTCCGAGCCGGCCCGCACGAACGGCCGTACGATCGGTCCGTCCAGGTCGATGGTCGCCGGGCCGACGCCGGCCGACCACCCGGTCAAGCCGGTGGCGTCGAGGTCCATCGTGAGGTCGACGGCGTCGATGACGGGCAGGCCGGTCACGCTCGCCGACACCGAGACCGCCAGCGGGTTCGCATGGATGACCGCTCGCGCGGCGCCGATGTCAACGGTCAGTACGCCGGCACCGGACAGTACGGCTGCATGCTCGCCCGCGGGCAGGTCCAGCAGCCGCACGAGCAGCGGATCGAGCGCGGCAACGCTCTCGGTGAGAAGCGAAGCGAGACGGGCACGAAGGTAGGCGGGCGGGTCAGCGGCCAACGCCTTCAACGCAGTCGAGTCGAAGACAGCAGGAGTTCCTGCGGCGAGAGCCAGGCCGCGACCCATCGCTCCGACCAGCTCGCCGATCTCGGTCCGTACGGCGTCTCCCGAGAGCGCGGCCAACTCGGTGAGAGCTCGGGGCAGTACCTCGACGACACCGGTCTGGAGCAGTGCCCCGAGTCCCGCTGTGTTCGGGTAGAGCTCGACGTCGGCGCCCGTCGCCGGGCGAAGGATCAGCCGTAGGGCGCCGCCGCCGACCAGCAGATGCGCGGCCCGGCGATGCTGCGGGGTCGTCGTACCGGCTGGACCGTCCGGCACCCCGAAGTACACCTCGATGCTCGGGCTGGGGGAGGTCCCTGACAAGGTCAGGCCGGCGGTGAAGCCGGCCGCGACCGAGGCAGGCAAGGCCAGCCACGACGTGACATCTACGGCGAGGGAGAGCACCGGACCCGATGATCCTGGCGTGGCGGTCACCGTGACGCCGTTGACGATCGGCCACTGACCGCGAGGGCTTGCCACAAAGCCGAGGAAGGGCTTCAGCGACTCGAACAGGTTGATGACTTTGTCGGCGTCGAGCGGGCCGCCGGACACGACCGAGAGCTTCCCGGCCTCCCGGAACCAGCGGGCCGGATCCTCGAACAGTCCGACCGGCGACGACATCGCCCGGAAACCCTGCGCGTCAGCGGCTTTCAGCATGCCGAGTGCGTCGGTGAGCGCCTCGAGCACCAGGCCGACCCGGCGATCGATCCGTCGCAGTCCCTCGAGCAGGATCCGGGTGGCCTCGGCGGGAACCGCAGTCATGGCGAGCTTGGCAAGACCATCCAGATCGAGCGTCGGCAAGAGAGCTATCGGCGGTACGCCGGGGGGCCGGAGCAGCTGGACCCGCAGCGGAGCGGTCTCGATCGACAACGCGAAGGCATCAGCGACCGGATCGCCCAGGCCGAATGCCGCCGTCGGGCGGCCGGAGCTGTCGAAGTCGACGGTCGCGTGACAGGCAAGGAGACCGTCGTTCGCCGCCGCGGTGAAGCCGACGGTGCGCGCGGCGAGATCGGCTGCGACGGTGACGGGGCCGGACGCAACCCGAACGCTGTCACCGGTCACAGTCATTCCGGGAACGATGGCGGCGAGGGCGTCCAGCAAGGCTGTCCGGCTGGTCGCCTGCGCGGCCAATGCGGCCACATGCCCGCGCGGATCATGCAGGAGATGCAGGAGGGCGTCGGGGACGAGCGCCCCGCCGGGTTGAGTAATCGCCAGCGCGCTGAACAACGACGAAAGCAGTTGGGCCGGACCGGTCGGCACGGCCGCGAGTTTCGCTGTCACCGCTGCGACAAGTGCCTGCGCCTCGGGCAGGATCGGCTTGGTTTCCAGCTCTCCGGTCGCCAGCCCGGGTGGTGCGGCGAGCAAGGCCGAGAAGTCGGCGCCGAGGGCAGAGCCCTCCTGCAAGGTGAGCTGTGCGGACGATTCGCCGCCATGCAACGCGATCTCGATGCGAGCGCTCAGCCGGCGAAGTTCGAGCGGAAGTGCACCGCCGCTCGGTACGACGCCCGGTCCGCCGATCAGCCACCCGTCCGTATCGGCGACAGTGAGTTCGAGAACCAGGCCTGCGCTCGCTGCCGAGACCTCGCCGAGAGTCAGGGAAACGGCGCCGGTGACGGTTACGCCATGGCCTCCCGGCGGCAGGAGCAGGTCGAATGGCACCCGCAGAGCCGCCCTGGTCGATTCCGGCAACGCGTTTGCTTCGGCGACCCGAGCCTGAGCTCTGCCCGACAGTCCGGCCGCGAACACCGCGGTCAGCGCACGTGCCACGGCGGCATCTTCGAGTACGCCGAAGACGGCAACGGCGGACAGGCCGGTACGGACGGGAAGCTGAGGCCGCGGTGCTTCGAGATCGGTCACGAACGGGACCCCGCGAGCAGCAGCCATGAAGCCGTCGACGAGCTGCCGTCCGAGCGCGAGATCGGCATCGTCGTGCTCGGCCGGATCCGGCGGCGGTAGCAGTGCGCGCAACAGCCGCACGGCATCGGCAGGTACTCCGGTTCGCGCCGAATCGAAGGTGACCGGGCTCCACGGCGTACCCAGGGTGATCAGGTGGGTGACACCGGCCACTGCGTCGGCAGCCATTCGTGCGGCGTGTCCGGCACCGCCGAGTGCGACCAGTACCACGGGCCCGGCGGTCGCGAGACTCCGCAGTACATTCTCGAGACGCTGTGCCTGGCCGACCAGACCTGTTGGGTCGTCCACTCCGCCGAGAGTCGCGTCCGCTCGCGGTGCGAGGGCGACGACCCAGTCACCTGTCGCCGGAGCGGCCACCGTGAACGAGGCGGGTGCGACTCCAGGGGTTGTCAGGTCGAGCAGTCGTCCGGCCGAAGTCGTCCAAGCCGGGTCGCTCGCTGAGGTGATGGCAACGCGGACGACCACGGCGTTGGCAGGGAGACCGCCGTTCACCAGCGTGTCCAGTTGGAGTGAGGCCAGGCCGGTGTGATCCAGGTCGGGACACCGTACGACGGTCAGCGCCTCGATCGGATCGGGTGGCGGCGCGACCAGCCCGTCGGTACCGACCCAGCGACCTACGAGGGCCGCGAGCCCGACGGCGATCCCGTCCCGTCCGGCCGCGAGGGCAGCGACGTCGGCACCGGCACGAGCTTCGTCGAAGAGCGCCTGGGCCAGGCCGTCCGGCGGTAGACCGGGCATGCCAGGACGCCAACCGGTCAACGCCTGACCGGCCACCGAGGCTGCGAGTACCGGTCCGTGTGGAGCCATCCAGACCGACAGAGCTGGTCCGGTCCCGGTTGGCGTAAGCGCCGCGAGCCAAGGGTCAACCGGCGTACCGGAGCCGCTGAACGATCCCGCCAAGCCGTCGAGACTCCCACCGAGCAGATGAGCGATGGTCGAGGTCAGACTCCCCAACAGGTCGGCGTCGGTCACCAGCGCGCGCAGCCAGGCCGTGAGTGTGGGACCTGGCGCGGCGACGAGCGACTGCAGCGACAGCCGCGGACCGGTCAGCCCGCCCGACAAGGTCCAGCCGGTGAGGTCGACGAGGTCGGAGAACCAACCCAGCGGCGCGTTCGCGGCGAGTACGCCGAACAGCGCTTCCACCGAGTTCCACGCTTCGGCCGGTACGTCGATATGTCCCGCGGCATCAACTGTCGGCAGGACGAGCGGGATCCGGTCGACTCCGGTGTCGATCGCCAGACCCGGCGCGAGCAACTGGACGGCGAGGCCATGGTCCGGGCTCCAACCGGCCTGGAGACCGATGAAGTCCGCGGCGATGGCCACCGGCCCGAGTGCCAGTCGAGCCTCGGTCCCGCCGCTGGCCCGGAGCTTCACGGTCAGGTCGATCTGCAACGGGAAAGTGGCCCGAGGGCCGGCCAGGTCGAGCGCCGCGAGCCGAACCCGTACCTCGGTTCGCACCTCGGTGCATCCGCCGCCGAGGTCGTCGACGAGCAGCGAGACGACAGGCTCGACCACGAGGACGCCGTCGACCAGCGCGAGATCAAGCCGGAGGTGGTCGATGATCGGTACAGACCACGGTCCGACGGCGGCGTCGACCACCGAGATCGCCTCGGTGATCTGGGCAGGACCGGCCACGAGGTTGCGCAACCGGGTCAGGACGGCAGGCACCTCGCTCGGATGAACAGTGAGCAGTTCACGCCACCACTGCGCGAGGGCGCCGAGCGGATTGCTGAGCAGGTCGACGCCGTTCAGCGCCGGCATCGCACCGGTCGGAACCAGTCCCAGCAGACCTTTGAGCTCCGCGCCGGCACCGCCGAGCGCATCCAGGGCATCCGCGAGCAACGTGGCCGCGACCTGGCCGGCAGCGGCGACGACGGCGTCCGGGTTGGAGAGGTCCAACTGCTCATAGGGATGGCCGTCGAGATCGACATCCAGCAGTTGCACAAGTGCGCGCGGTACGCCGTGGTCCAGAGTCAGGCCGAGCCGTACTGCGCCGACCGCGAAGTTGTTGGTGTCGACGAGTTTCACCCCGGCGCCGGTTGCGGTCACGGCGATCTCGGCGTTCGGAAGGACTTGCATCGCTGCGTTGGCGGTGTCGATGGTGAAGAGGTCGGCCGTTGCTTCAGCGCCGAGCCGGACGGCGCCGGCGACGTCGGTCGACAGGCGCACGGTGAGCCGTGGAGTGACGACCAAATGGCCACTCGGCCCGGTCTGTGCGGCGAACTCGAGCTCAGCGGTGGCTCGACCGCCGGGAATCGGGATCTTGACGAGACCGGACGACAGCGATCCGTGCAGCAGCTCAGCGAGGACAGCGAGCCAGGCGTCTCGTGCGGTCGGCGAGCCCATGATGGCTGTGAACCAGTCGCGCAGCCTGCTCGGACCCTGACTCAGCAGTTCGGCCACGGGCAATGGCGGGATGCCGGCCGCGGCTCCAAGTCCGAGCAGGCTCAAAGCGGCTTGGACATCCGCGCCGGCCGGACCGGCGAGACTGTCGGCGCTCTGCCGGACCAGACCGAGTACGAGCGACAGCAGTGTCTGCTCCAGATCCTGCCCCGCCCCGCCGATGGTCAGGTCTTGGCTGGTGGCAGCGCCAGGCAGATGCAAGTCCTTCAGGACCAACTGGAACTGCGGCGTTGCGCCCGCAGTGAGCGCGGTGTCCAGTCCGATGCTGACGCCGGCGAGCCCGAACTCGTCGACGGCCGGCTGTTGCGACGAGAGGGTGAGGTCCGTCGACAGATGGACCAAGCCGCCCGCCAGCAAGGCGAACGGTTGCGCCACCGATCTTCCGGCTTTGGCTGCGCGATACAGCGGGATGCGCACGTCGGTCGTGGTCGCCGGATCTTCGGTGCTGAAGAAGACGGCCAGGCCGATCTCGATGTAGTCCGCAGGATTCGCGTCAAGCGAGACCTTGATGGTCAAGTCGGGCAAGTCGGTGCCAGGAGCGAGCGTTCGCAGGTCGAACAGGTGCAGCAGCGTCACTCCGCCGCTCTCGTTGTGTTCGCCCGCGGCGAGTACGGCCTCGGCGAAACGCACCATCGCGGCTCTGCGGCCGTCGTCCGCGAGTACGCCGCTGAGTAGCGCGGCCGGATCACCGAACCAGTCGCTGTCGAGCTCGACACCGCTGTCGCCCTGGGCCAGAAGGCCGATCGCCAGCCCCAGGTCGGCGATCTCCGGATCCAGTGTCGGCAAGCCGGTCACGGGGTCGTCCGGGAGGCGAGGAACGTGTGGCGTCCGATCGGTGTCACGGCGAGTCCGTCGGCGGTCACCGAGAACCCCGCGGTGACAAGCTCCCGCCCTGACCGGTCGTTGCCGCCGCCATGGCTCAGCGACCCGGTCGCTATCACCAGGGTGTGCCAGGCCAGTGCGATCAGCTGCTCGGCCCAGTTCTCGACGATGGGCGCCGGTCCACGCGGATGGTCCTCCGACGTCGCGATCCCGCCCGCCGGCCGGTCCGGCGTACCGGTGATGAACGAGACGGTGACCTCCGCGTCGCCGGTTTGATCGCACGAGACCGGGATCGTCACGACGACCGCGCCGGTGCGGAGGTCCGCCCGTACCTCGGCGATCTTCACCAGGAGCTCGTTCCCGTCTTCCTCCCAGTACACGGCGGGAATCGGTGGCGTCAGCTTCGCTGGGTCGAGCCCAGAAGCCACGATGGCCGCCGTCGGAATCAACGCCTTCAGGATGTCCGGCGTGACAGACCTGTCGGCCGCTGCGGCCCCGGGCCCACGAGGCGCCAGCGGGATCGTGTCCCCGAGCGCTTTGAGAACCCGCGCCTTGGTCTGAGGATCAAGGTCCGCCCGCTGAAATGCAGCAGCGAACAACGCCATCCCCGACAGCGCATCAGGCCCCGGAATCCCACGCGGCGTCCCCGCCGCACTCGGACTCACGACCGCCCCAACCCCAAGAAGGCATGACAAACCATCCCCCACCCCCACAACAAACCAGCCGCCCCGAACTCCTCCCCATGGTGCCCCCGCACCAAGCCACTGGGAAGGCATCACAACCCACGAAGCAAATCTTCGCCACCACGACCACCCGAACAACCAGGGCCGGTCCCGCAGACAGCGTCACGCAACACCCGAGCGGCTGAGACACGGGGACGAGCCGTCGCCGCGCATGCGAACGACACCAGTGCGGCGGCGCGACTCAGATCACCGAGTGGCCGGTGGACAGGCGCTAGTCTTCCGGGACGGATCGATCATGGCCTCCGGGGGGACATCGTGGCGAAGCAGCAGGCTGACCCGTTGCCGCAATACACGGTCGAAGAGATTCGCGCCGCGTGCGAGGCGCCGCTACCCGCGGGCGTGACGATGGTCCTGATGAAGAAGACCGTCACTGGACTGCAGGTCAACGAAGGCGGTGTCTCGGTTCTCGAGCGCTCCGACCGTCCATGGCGTCAACTGTCCCCGGTGACGAAGGTGGCCCGCGGCGTGTTCATCCGCAGCCGCATCAGGCTCCGGTTCGCCGACGGAAGCAAGGCGACGGTGCGCCCGTACAAGCCGAAATTGCGGTGTCTGCTCGAGACGGGCAAGCGCGACAGCTTGAACTTCTCCTCACCGAGTAGCGGCGACGCCCGCAGCAACGACTCGGCCCTGGACAGCCTCGCCGCGATCTTCGTGATCCTGGTAGCGATCGTGATGTTCCCGATCTCTCTGGTCCTCCTGGCCCGCGAGATGCTCGGCACCTCCGCCCGGGCAAAGCAGGCGGCCCTCCTACTGCCCCAGCTGCAGGCCGTCACCCAGACCAACTGAACGTTGCCACCAGCAACTTGTCCCATAACCGAACGAGGCGGCGGCCGGCGTCCGCCGGCCGCCCGCCTGCATTATCTGAGCCCGAAGGCCCGGACGATCGTCTGGCTGATGCCGCCGCCGTTGCGCTGCTTGGCCGTGACGCGCACCGACACCTGCCCGGCCCGCGGCGGCGCCTGCAGGTGCGCCTCCCAGCTGCCCTTGCTCTCCTTCAGCTGCAGTCGTTGCCAAGTCGCCCCGTCGTCGTACGAGACCTCCAGCCCGACCGAGACCACCGCGTCCTGCCGGGCACTACTGCCCAGCACCACCGGCTTGACGGCGAAGACCGAGTTCCGCTTCGCCCGCCCTGACGCATCGACGTCCACGCCGTAGTCGAGCTGGGCCAGCGGCAGCGGCTGGTTCTCCGCCTCCCCGGAAGTGAAGGTCCACTCGGTGTGCGTGCTCGTCGAGTACGGCGTCAGCTCGGCGTTCCCGACGGTGTCGGCCACCAACCGGTACGGCCGCTTCTCCGGCGCCAGGTCGCCCACGCCGAAGTCCGGACGCGGGCCGTTCCCGACCAGCTTCTCCTCGCCCTGGTACAGCGCGAAGCTGCGTGTCATGAGCGAGTCGCCGCTGTGTGCGGACCCGCCGTCACCGAACCCGGCGATCATGCCGCCCATCGCGTTGCCGACCCGGTGCGGGAGCTCGAACTCGAGCATCCGCGGCCGCACGATCGGACCGAACCACCGCTGGCTCTGCACGCTGCGCGGCTGGTAGCTCGTGATGTCCGTGAACGTCGCCCAGCCGTTGATCGAGGCGTACTGCTGCCACTTCGCGCCCGCCGACACCCAGTCCGTCCGGTGCCCCACCGCGGGCTTCGCCGGGAACCGCGGTACCCGGATCGACCCGTAGACGGCGTACGGGAAGGCGGCCGGAAAGTACTCGTACGCCGGGCTGTCCTCGCGGCTCTCCAGGACCTGCTGCCCGTTCGGGGGAGCGAAGTCGTTCTCGATCCTGGCGAGGCTGCCGGGGTCCGTGGCCGCGGACGGGTCGTCCGGGACTTTGCCCTGGTGGTAGTCGACCAGGTCGTACAGGTACGACGGCACCGGGTTGGCCGCGACGGTCAGCTCGGTCCGGCGCGTGGTGAGCTTCTTGATCAGGGCCTCGCCGTCGTCGAGGGTGAGCGACGCGGTCGGGATCGGGCCGAGGGTCCGGCCGTCGGCTCCGCCGTACCAGTCGTTGTAGCGGCCGATGCCGTCGTTGACCACGAGCAGCATGGCCGCGCCGGCGGCGTGCGCCGCGGCGGCCCGGTCCGCGGGCGGTACGTCGATGCTGTTGCGGACGACGACCGCCTTGCCGCGCGCGGCCAGAGCGGCGTACTCGGCGGGCGTGCCGGTGCCGGCGAAGACGGCCGTGACGCGCGTCGTACCGGCGCGGAACGCCGGGGAGCCGGGCTGAACGAGCAGCGAGTCGTCGAGTCTGCGGCCGTCGTAGCTGATCGTCAGCGGCGTCTGTTCGGCCCGGAACCGCGTGGTCAGCACGAAGCTGCCGGTGCGGACCTTGTTCTTCGTCGGCAGCGCCCAGAAGCTGTCGTAGTCCGGCGGCGGCATGAAGATCTCGTGCAGCGCCGCCCTGTCGTCGGGGGTCGGTTGCGCCGAGGTGAAGGACCGGAACAGGTCGAACCTGCTTGTGGTGACGGTCGTCGGCTTGGGTGTGTCGACCTTGATCGGACGGCTCCGCGACGCGTCCAGGACGACGTCCCGGTCCGCCGTCAGGTCGACCTCGGGTGCGGTCAGGAAGGCCAGGCCGAGCGAGTGCGGGCCGTTGCTGCCGGGCACGTCCAGGGTCGAGACGATCGTGTACGAGCCGGGCGCCCACCGGCTGGTGAGCTCGCCATCCGTTGCCCACAACATAGTGGACTTCCCGTCGGCGCCGGTGACCTCGACCTCGCCGCTGACCGGCTTGCCGGTCTGGTCCTTCAGGTGGATGGAGAGGTTGTACTTCTTGGGCTCGACGGCCAGCCCGACGGCCGTGTGCACGGTGCCGGTCGACGAACTCGCGATGACCTGGGCGGCGTACTGGCCGGGAGCCAGTCCGTTCGGGTCCGCCGTGAAGCCGACCGCGGCGGTGCCCCTCGCGGGCACTGTTACCTGGGTCGCGGCGAGGCGGAAGATCTCGGCGTGGTCGGTGGACAGCTGCAGCGTGAGCGGCTTGTCCGTGGTGTTGCGATAGCTGATCTGGCGTGTGATCGGCGTCCGGGTCGGCTTCGGCGACCACGCGACGAGGCCGGCGTCGACCGATCCGCTGGCGATGAGCTGGCCGTGCAGCGAGGCCGCCGCGACGTCGACGCGTCCGGTCCCCGCCTGGTACGGCGTGTACGCGGGCGTCAGCTTGCTGGTGCTCATCAGCGCGTCCTTGAGCTGCTGCCCGGTCCAGTCCGGGTGCTGCGCAGCGAGCAGGACGGCCGCGCCGGCGACGTGCGGAGCCGCCATCGACGTACCGCTGTCGGTCCGGTAGTAGCCCTCGCCGCCGTCGTTCGTGTACTGCGACCGCGCGGCCAGGACGTCGACGCCGGGTGCGGTCAGGTCTGGCTTGAGGCCGTCGTCCATCAGCCGCGGTCCGACGCTGGAGAAGTCGGCGAGCTGGTCCGAACCGTCCACCGCGCCGACGGTCAGGGCGGAGTCCGCGGTGCCCGGTGAGCTGACGCTGTACGGACTGCTCCCCGAGTTGCCCGCGGCGATCACGAACAGGGCACCGGTCTCGGCGCTCAGCTCGTTCACGGCCCGACTCAGCGGATCGTCCTGGGTGTGCCAGGCCGCCGTCCCCAGGCTCATGTTGATCACCTTGGCGTGCTCGGTCCGCGCCGCCCACTCCATCCCGGCGATGATGCCGGAGATCGGGCCGGAGCCGCTGTCGCCGAGCACCTTGCCCACGATGAGATCGGCGTCCGGTGCGACGCCGCGCTCCTTGCCGTCCGAGGCCGCGCCGGTACCGGCGACGGTCGACGCGGTGTGCGTGCCGTGACCGTTGCGGTCGACGACGTCCTCACCGGCCACGAAGCTCTTGGTCGCCACGATCCGCGGTGCCAGGTCCGGGTGCCCCAGGTCTACACCGGAGTCCAGCACCGCGACCCGCACGCCCTTGCCGGTCACGCCCGCCGCCCACGCCGTTGGCGCGCCGATCTGTGCGGTGGTGTCCGCGAGCATCGTCCGCGCCTTGCTGTCGAGCCAGACCTTTCCGACCCCCGCCGCGAACGAGGGCGCCGCGGCAGTGCTCGCCTTCGCCCGCAGACCGCTCTGCTCGGTCAGCGCCGACCAGAGCGCCGCCGCTTCCGCCTTCTCGGCCTTGACGGCCGCGCCGTCGACCGACGGCAGGTCGAGCGTGGTGGTCGTGCCCGGCAGCGCCGAGCGGCGCGCGGTCCTGGCGGCCACGCCGGGCGAGCCGGTGACGACCAGCGGGAGAGCCTTGCTCCGCGCGTCGTCGTACCCCTGGGCCACCAGCTCGCTGACGTTGAACAGCTGCTTGTCGAGCTGCCCGGTCGCCAGGTACGGCATCGCGGCGCCGGGGTAGACGAACGTGTCGCCGTTCTCGACGCTGACCCGTACCGGTCCGGTCGACCGCGGAGCGCGTTCGACGGCCTGCACCGACACGGCGCGGCCGGGACCGGGCGCGACCGTGACCTTGTCGCCGGTGATGAGCGTGAGGTCGAGAGGTGTCCCTCCAGCCGCGGCCGCGCCGCGGGCTGTGGGGAGTGGTGGGGGAGGTTCGGCGCCGGCCGTCGTCGGAGTGGCAAGACCGACGACCAGGAGAAACGCGGCGCCCGGCATGAGCAGCCGACGGGCGGAAGAACGCATGGTGTCCTCTCGGTGGTCTGGAGTGACCGAATCTGATCAGCGCCGTGGACAGATGTAAACGAATTGCCCGTTTTCGCCAGCAACGCGCCGATTTGGCAAGAATGGGCACGCAGCCAGGGGTCAGGTCCGCTGTTGCGGGTACGTCGTTGCTGACGCCGGTCCGCGCCCGCATCCGCGAAGGCACCTGAACGGCACCGGCTGAAGGTGCTTGTGATCGATGAGCTCTCGGCTGCGGTTGATCGTTCCGCGCATCAACCGGCGAATCGGCTCGCTGTTCGATCCGGTCCACCGGGACATGAACAAGTTGCGCAGAGCATCGGATGCAGGCTGGGATCCACGCAGCTGCGCGAACAGCACACGCGGCCCTTGCTCGGGCCACCTGACGACGACGCTGAACGCCGCCCGCCCGATGGGGACCCCTGGCGATGAGTTGTGTGTCCGAGGAGGAACACGCGCCTTAACCGCACGCGTAGAGATCAGCATTTGAGGAGAATCCAGGTCGCGAGCGCAGAGCGAGGCCTCGAACTGCGTCAGCCCGAACGGATTGCTCTGCGGTGTACCGGGCCACGCCCGGGGATATGGCCCGGGGTCTCCCGGGCGCGATGGGGCTCTGCGCGGCATGACAGTTGTGTCAGGCAAATCCGCAGCCGCGGGTCCCGTCCGCATCGATGATTGAAGGAGCATCCCAGATGACAGCAGTACAGCGAACGGCGCAAGTTGACTGGACAGGAAGCATCGCCCGGGGGACCGGGGTCACCTCGGGAGGAAGCGGCGCGATCCGGGACCTGCCGGTCACGCTGGCATCGCGTTTCGGTGAGCCTGCAGGCAAGACCAGCCCCGAGGAGCTCATCGCGGCGGCGCACGCAGGTTGCTTCGCCATGGCGCTGGGCTCTGTACTTGCGGGACAGGGGACGCCTCCGGAGTTCCTGCAGGTCATCGCCACAGTCACGCTGGAGACATCAGGCGATCCCACGATCGTCTCGAGCCTGCTCGACGTCCGTGCTCTAGCCCCTGAAGCCGATGCCGCATCGCTCGAACGGGCAGCCCATGAGGCCGAACGTAGCTGTCCAGTCTCGCGAGCCTTGGAGGGAAATGTCGAGATCCGGGTCCACGCCACGCTGGACCAGCCGTCCGCCTCTCCGACACCGATGTGATGCGACATTCGACCCGACTGGGAGAGGCAATGAAATGTCAGTCACTGCGTTGAACCGGGTCGTCTACACCGCCCAGGCGGTCACCGAAGGCGGCCGGTCCGGGCACAGCGCGGACCTGATGGCCGAGGCAGACGAGCATGGCCCTTGTTCGGGTGCCACCCGTGGCAACATTCAGGTCGTACTCACCGTCGACCGGACACCGATCGAGGAGATCGTCGAGAACGATCAAGGCGAATCGTCTGACGACGAGGCGGCCGAGCTCGAGTCGGGCAGCGCACGGCGCAGTTGTTTGCGGGAGGTGATGTCAAGTTTGGCGAACACCTTGCCAAGGTGCCATTCGACAGTGCGAGGGCTGATGAACAACCGGGCGCCGATCTCGGGATTTGTGAGATCGTCGCGGGCCAGCCGGGCGATCTGCGCCTCCTGCGCGGTCAGCTCCTCGTGCGGCTCGACCGTCCGCCTTCGAAGTGTCTCGCCAGTGGCGAGCAGCTCGCGTCGGGCACGCTCGGCAAATCCCTCGGCCCCGGCGCGGCTGAACGTGTCGTGGGCCAGGTAGAGCTGCCGGCGGGCTTCCACCCGACGGTTCCCCCGACGCAACCACTCGCCGTACAGGAGTTGAGCACGGGCGAGGTGGACGGTTATCCGGGTCTGGGCGAGGCGTTCGACCGCCTCTCGGTAGAGGGCGTCGGCGGCGTCGCCGTCGCTCAGCGTCGCGCGGGAGCGGGCCTCGATTCCGAGCGCCCACTCCGTCCCGGCGGCGCGGGTTCGTTCCTCGAGTCGCCGCAGGGCTGTAGCGCCGATGCCCGATCGGTCGCTGCGCGCAGCCGCCTCCACGAGCTCGGTCAGACCCCAGCCGAAGAGACCCAGGTCATCGTGTTCACAGACCCGTTGCGCGGCGGCGAGCGCGTCCTGGTAGCGGCTGAGACCGTTGTAGAGCACCGCTGTGGCGTAGTCCGCCAAGGCGATCGCCCTTCCTTCACCCCTGGCTGTTGCATCCTCGATGCTGGCCCGGATCAGCGTCGTGGCCTGGGCTTCCTGACCCCGCCATGCGGAGAGCACCAGCGAGCTGTACATCAACGGGGGGCTGCCGGTTGCCTCGGTGATCACGGCGGCCTCATCGATGAGCTCTGCTGCGGAGGCGAACTCGCCGGCATGTATCTCAACGCCGGCACGATAGGTGAGCGCGATCGGGAGGGCGGTCAGCCAGCCCGCATCCCGCGCGTGCCGAAGCTGCTGGGTGGTCAGCTCATGCCACGACTCGTCATCCCACAGATCCGGGGCGATTCGGCATCCCAGCCAGAGCCAGCGGGTGTCGTCCTGACTGCGGCCCTCCTCCTCGGACAACGCGCGCAGCGCCCGCTGGAGCGGCTGGACCCCCGCTGCGTAGCCTTCGGTGAACCTTGTCACGAGACCGTCGAGGAGTAGATCGATCGCACGTGCCGGCTGCGGGCCCCGGGGCGCCGTGCGGGCTGCTGCGGCGGTGTCGGCCACGCTGCCACCGCTCTTGCTGAGGCGGCCGGCGAAGATCGCCGCTCCGAGCGCTTCGAGGTAAGTCTCACGCGCCGACTGTGTGTCCAGCGCCTTGAGGTGTACGGCGGCGTTGAGCAGTAGCGATGGAGCTTCGTTGCCGCGTCTGAGCAAGAACGACAGCTGTGCGCGCAGCCGCTCCAGCCCGGCCCGCCGGATGCCGTCGAGCGGCGCCAGCTCGGCCGCCGCAAGCAACGCGTGGGCCGAGTCCGGCGCGCCGGCCAGGAGCTTGGCCTGAGCGGCGGCGAGTGCACGCGTTGCACGGCGCGCGCGATCGGGCGTCAGCTCGGTCGCGCGTTCCAGGAACGCGGCCGCCGCGACCGCGCCGCCGCGGGCGCGCGCCCGCTCGGCCGAACGCTCCAGCTCGTCGGCCACTGCCTCATCCGGCCCTGACGCCGCACGGGCGAGATGCCAGGCGCGCCGATCGGGATCGAGCACCAGATCGGTTGCTTCTGCCAGCGCACGGTGTGCCGCCTGCCGGTCGCCCGCGGACACCGACTGGTAGACCGCCGAGCGGACCAGCGGATGGCGGAACCGGACCCGGGCGCCGAGCTCGACCAGTCCTGCAGCCACGGCAGGCGCTGCAGCGTCGCCTCCGATTCCCTGTAATTCGGCTGCGCGGCGTAGGAGCGTGATGTCGCCGATGGGCTCAGCGGCAGCGGTGAGCAGAAGCTGTTGCGTATCGTCCGGAAGCGATTGGAACTGTCGATAAAAACTCTGTTCGACGCGGCTCGCCACAGCCGCCGTGTTGGGCAGGCCGAATCCGCCCGCCAGCTCTGTCGGCGTCAGCACGCGCGGCAGCTGCAACAGCGCCAACGGGTTGCCCCGCGTTTCCGCGACGATGCGGTCGCGCACTTGTACGTCGAGCGGTCCACGAATCGCCGAGGCCAGGACCAGGTGGGAGTCGCGCTCGCTGAGGCCCTGAACCTTGAGCTCCGGCAAGCCGGTCAGCTCGTCGCTGGGCTCCCGCACGGCGAATATCAAGGCCACCGGATCGACCATCAGTCGTCGTGCAACGAAGGCCAGAGATTGCACGGAGGCTCGATCGAGCCACTGCGCGTCATCGATCACGCAAGCGAGCGGCTGCTCCTCAGCCGCACTCGCCAACAGGGTCAGGACGGCAAGACCGATGAGGAAACCATCAGGTGCGGCGCCGTCCTGCAGCCCGAATGCGACCCGCAGCGCATCGCGTTGTGGGGGTGGCAACTTCTCGATCCGGTCGAGCATCGGCGCACAGAGCTGGTGAAGGCCGGCATAGGCGAGCTCCATCTCCGACTCGACGCCGACGACTCGCGCGACGCGGAAGCCCGCCGCGTGCTCGAGCATGAAGTCGAGCAGAGCCGACTTACCGCAGCCAGCCTCACCGCGCAGCACCAGCACGGAGCTCTGCCCTGTAGGTACCCCGTCCAGCAGGGTGGCCAGTACCTCGCACTCACTGCGTCGACCACGCAACACAGACCGCGGGCGACCGCTGGACGGACCCATGGTCGATGGTAGGGAGTACGCCCACCGGTTTGGCAAGCTCCCGAGGCGATCGGCATGGGGCGCAGACCCTACTCTGCCGTGCCGCGTGCAGCCCTTCCGCCTCGTCCGTTCGCGCCCAGGTCAGGCAGACCGGGGATCGGACCCGGGGACCTACCGGCGCCGACGGGTGCCGGTCGCCGCGAGCCTGGGGCTGTCAGTACATCAGCTGACGATCAGCTCACGGTAGGAGAAGTCTTTCTGGAATGTCACTGTTCCCGGAGTGCGGCCCGCCCCAACACTGGTCGTCCTGCTGGCGACCGTCACCGGGGCGAACCTTTTCACCGAGCCCTACCTGCTCACCGGTGGCGGCGGGCCCGACGGCGCCTCCGCTTCGCCGGTGCTGGTGATGTACCAACGCGGCATCGAGCAGGGCAATCCCGATGTGGGTTCGGCGATCGGCGTACTGCTGGTGATCGGCGTGATGCTGCTGGCCCTGCTCGAACGCCGGTTCGTCGGGCGGGAGGCTCGATGAATAGTCTGTGGCGATTCCTGGCTCTACTACTCGGGGCCTTCGTTTTCCTGTTCCCCTTCTACTACATGCTGGTCGGCAGTCTGCAGGCCGAACCGGACCCCGGCGTCCAGGGTGCTTTCCCGTCGCCGGGGAACCTGACCGGCAGGAACTATGCCGAGATCGACGCCGCGATCAACCTGGGCAGGTCCCTGCTCAACTCGGGAATCTTTACCGGCGGGGTCATCCTGGGGACGCTCGTCTTCGGCGTATTCGCGGGCTACGCACTGGCCCGGCTGCAGTTCCGCGGCCGAGGTGCTGTGTTCGGCCTGATGCTGCTGGTCCAGGTGGTCCCGTTCCAGCTGTTGACCATCCCGCTGTACGTGGTGATCGTGCGCAGCTACGGGTTGGCCGACTCCTACTTCGGTATGATCGCGCCGTTCACGATCAACTCCACGGCGGTGTTCGTCTTCCGCCAGTACTTCCTGCAGCTGCCGCAGGAGCTGTTCGACGCGGCCCGGATCGACGGCGCAGGCGAGTTGAACATCCTGTGGCGGGTCGCCCTCCCGTTGGTCAAACCTGCCCTCCTGACCGGAGTGCTGATCACCTTCATCGGTCCGTGGAACGAGTTCCTGTGGCCGTTCCTGATCACCAAGCAGCAGGATCTGCAGCCGCTCGCGGTGTCCCTGTCGAACTACCTGACCACCGTGTCGGCGCGCGCGGCGAACCCGATCGGCGCAGTTCTGGCCGGGGCCTGCGTACTGGCCGCTCCAGCTGTGGGCCTGTTCACAGTCTTCCAGCGGCGCTTCATCTCCCAGGGCATCGAGTCGGGGATCGAGGGCTGACCATCCGGGCATCCTCTATCTGCTGCCCCGGCTCGTTGCCTCCGGCAACGTACCTCGGGTCGGGTTGGCGAAGGTCGAGGTCATTGACGGTGTGCCGACCGGTGTTTCCCGCGAGGGGATCGCGCTCGCTCCGGACGAGGGCTGGGAGCGCGGCCTGCACAATGCCGGCGTCGAGGATCCACGGGTCGCCTGGATCTCATCGCTGGGCAGACACGTGATGACGTACGTGGCGTACGGGTCACTCGGGCCGAAACCCGCTCTCGCGGTCTTGTCGGACCTGCGGAACTGGGAACGATTGGGACAGCCGGACGGCGAGCCGTCGTACGCGATGCTGCATCGGCCGATGTCGGACCTGAGCTGGTTCCGCGAGGGGGAGGGCGTGCATGTGCCGGCCGGGGTCACCGATGACAGGCCGCGGATCTGGGTGTCGTTCGTGGCGGTCTCGCTGGTGGAGGACGACGTACGCAACCTGGTGCATCTGCGGAGCCACCGGCTGATGATCCACCACGGCGTGACCGGGAAGCAGCCGCAGGGCTTCGACCCGACAACGCAGAAGGTTGTCTGCGCGGCCCGGGCACTGCTGCTCGACGCATCCGATGTGGTGTTCCCGACCGCCATCGAGCAGGTCGACGGCGTGCGCTACGTGTTCTACGGCATGGCCGACTCCAAGATCGGCGTTGCCAGACTGGACCAGTCCTCATGACCGCCGCGTACTGGACCTCGCGAGCAATATGAACGACCCGGCGACCAACACCCGCTGGCAGGACCCGCCACACCGACCTGACCGAAGTGAGGACCCTGCTGGGGACCGGTCTGGCGACGCACGACGGACCGGCCGGAACTCGCAGTCCGGGGACCTGTTGCCCTCGTACGCCAAGTACCTCCCCAGCCTCGCCGGCAGCCGCCGGTTGAAGATCGTCATCGATGCCGGCAACGGAATGGCTGGATACGCCGCCCCGTCGTGCTCGACGATCCCACCCTTGACATCGTGCCGCTCTACTTCGATCTCGATGGCACCTTTTCCCGTCACGAGGCCAACCCGCTGGTGACACCGTGTCTCCCAACCAGGTCATCAGCCTCATCGCCGCGCGGAACTCGCCGAGCACCCCGGCTTCGCGCTCGTCTACAACGTCATCGCCGGCAAAGCTGTCGCCGGGAAGATCACCGAGCACGGCAGCACACTCGTCCGCAGCCGGGTCGGACACTCGTTCATCAAGCAGGCCATAGCCGACCACGACGCGGTATTCGGCGGCCCCGCCAACATCGAATCGTTGCTCCGTCTCATCGTCGAGGCAACCGGCGACGACAGCATGAACCAGGTCCGCCAAGACCTAATCGCCCTGTTGGACCGGTGAACCCATCGGAGGTCTGCGCCTTCCCCGTCCACGCACTCGCTGGCCCGGCCTGAGAACAGGCCTGGCCAGTGAGCTGCTCGGCTGAGGTGGCGCGGAGCTCGGGGTCACCTCACTCGGTTTGAGTTCACCGCGTGTTCGATGAGTGCGGCGAACCGTGATGCCAGCCGGGTGATTCCGCCGACGTGACTGGCGGTGGGGAATTCGACGACGGTGGCGCCGACGTGTGCCGCCATCGAGCGTTCTTCGGCCGGGTCGATCATGCGGTCCTGACCGGACACGGCGTACCAGGACGGGACGTTGTGCCAGCCGACGGGGCCGGAGGGTGTTCCGACGATCGAGAAATTGAGCGGCCGCTGGGCGGCGTTCAATACGGCTGCCTGTCGCTTGCTGAGGTCCTGAGCGAAGTACTGGTGGAAGAAGGCCGGGTCGATGAACGCCGGCGAAGCGAAGGGCTCGCCGGTGAAGACCAGGTGCCCGAAAGCCTCGGACGGGATGAAATCGGCGCCGAGGCTGGCGATCGAGTCGCCCTCGTCAGGTACCAGGGCCGCCGCGTAGACGAACGCGGAGATGTCCGTGCGGCCGTGCGAGGCACCGGCGGTGACGATGCCGCCGTACGAGTGCGATACAAGCACCTTTCTCCCCGAGATCTTGTTCAGCGCCGTACGGACGATCGCGACGTCCTCGGCGACGCTGTTGAGGCCGAGCTTGGGGGTCACGGTGCGGTAGCCGTCGTCCTTGAGCTCCCGGGTGACCGTGTCCCAGCTCGTGCTGTCGGCCCACGCGCCGTGGACGAGTACGATCGTCGGCTTGGTGGTGTGCGCCTCGGCCGGCACCGTGAGTGACACGCCGGCCGTCAGGACGGCGACTACGGCGGCCCCGAGCGCAGCGATTCTTCGGCGACGGCGTCGGGGAGTGGTTGTGGGATGAGACTGCATGGAGTCCTCCTAGTGCGGTGAGTCCGTTGGTGTAGCGATGCCGCCACTCTGGTTGTCAGGGCAGGCCCACGGCGCCCGCGTAGTCCCGGGTCGATGCCCGGGTCGCCCGCCGGGACGTCACCCGGTCCCGGGTTGTCCCGATTCACTCGCTGCGGTCCACCGCAGGCCCCGGGAATTCGGACCAGGGGGTGGCTGGGGTACTCACAGGCGCGCGCCCATCTGCTCGGCGCCGAGAGTTGAACTGCCTGGAACAGAGGCACTGATCGAAATCCCGAGACCTGTTGATCGAGAGGGGTGGCGCGCTGATGACCTGGACCCCCACCATCCAGTCCTGCGACTCCTATCTGGGCGATCGCACCGGCAAGTACGAGTTCCGTGCCGTCCGGTACCGCGCTGCCGCGGACTGGCTGACGGCGAGCGGCCTGAACAATGACATGACCCTCGTCGACGTCGGCGCGGGCATGACCGAGCTGGACTACTGCCTGCGCGCGGAGTACGGGTGGCGAGGCCGGTACATCCCCGTGGACGGCGGCATCGATGGCGTGAATCTGAATGACTGGACGCCGCCACGGGAGGCTCATTTCTTCGTCGCCCTGGAGATCATCGAGCACCTGTCCAACTGGCGCGACCTGATCGAGCGCATGCAGGAGAAGGCACTCATCGGGGTTGTCATGTCGACGCCGAATCCGCGCACCACGGACGTGATCGGCATGGACCCGACGCACGTGGTCGAGGTCTTCTCCAAAGATCTGGAGCCCTATGCATTCCAGGTCTCGGAGCAGACCTTCTACGGCGGCGTACTTTCCGACGGGGAGCCGGACGCACTGTTTGCGACCTGGCGCCACCGACCTGAGTGATGACGACACCGACTCGATCGCGGTCCTCACCCTCGTCGTCACCGCAGCCCGGTGGTGGATGTACTTCTGGCCACCACATCACCGAGCCATCAGCGCCTTCGGCAGCTCTCCGCGCTACGGCTACGTTCACTACTTCGTCTTCGCCGCAGCCGGCGCCTTGTCGGCAGGCATCGAAGTCGAGATCGGCGTTTTGACCCACCGCAGCAAACTCGGGGACGTGGCCGCCTCCTTCACCGTCACTGTTCCGATCGCGATCTTTGTCCTCGGCATCTGGTGGATCGCTCTGTGTGGCGCCGCCGACCGCGTCGTCAACGCAGCGATCCCGCTGGCAGTCGTCCTGATCCTGCTCGACCCGATACTTCCGGTTCCCTTCGCGGTCACTGCTGTCGTCATGACCCCGGTCGTCGCAGTCCTGGTCCTGCACCCACCCGTGCCAGAACATGCGCTCGAGGTCGTGCGCGAACGCCGAAGGTCTAGGTTCTCGGGCGGCACATCGCCTGGTCGATCGCGGTGATCGCGGCCATCACGGCTACATCCGGATCGGGGTCAGCCAGGTTCTGCCAGACCTGGGGATCGCACGGGCGGCCACCGAGGTCCGGAGGGCTGGACGAGCTGTCCCAAACGGCGCGTGCGGTCGCGCCGCTGGAGGCCAGGGGGATGACGCTCACGCCGTGCTCGAGAGCCAGTCGCACCTCCTCGCTGGTGCCGCTTCCGCCGCAGATGACCAGTAGTGCGCGGCAGTTGTCGAGGACGTTGCCGACGAGTTCTTCCCGCTCGAGGTCAGTGAAGATCGCCGTGCCGAAATGCGTGTCCATCGGTGGCGTCTGCTCTCCGGGATTCTTGCGGAAGTAGATGCGGAAGCGGTCAGGCGAGTAGTGGCCATTGGCTCGAAGGAGCTCGGCGAGCCGGCTCGTGACACCCCATCCCGCCGGTCCGCCGAGCGTGGCGAGCTGCCATGACGGAGGACGAGCGGTGAGCGCGACGGCGAGCTTGTCGTACCACGGTTTCAGCTGTGCGTTGTCGCCACTCCCGCTGATGAACAAGCGTTCGGGCCGGGTCCGGGTGGTGATTGCGTGCAGCATCGGGGTGAGTTCGCTGAAGTCGCTGATCTCGCAGACGTGCACACCGCTGTTCTCCAGGTCGCGGACCCGCAGCTCGTGGAGTTGGATGCTCTTGGGGTCGGCCGGTCGACGCAGAGCTGTGAGGTGTCGGTCAGCAGCTGTGGTGCCGTATCGGCGGGCGAGTCGCAGCAGGACGTCGATGTTGGGGTCAGCGAAGCTGAAGCCGAGGAAGAGCATGGTGCGGGTGAGGTAGGACGCTCGGAGGAGTGCCCACATCCGGGGGTGGGTGTCCTCGTACTGCTCGAAGTCGCTGCGGGTGATCACGGGCGGGGCGTTCCAGACCGACGGGGTGCCGAGACTGAGGCTGCCGTGCATCTTGATGATCGTCCGGCGTCCGGTGCCGATGTCGAGTGCGTCATTGTCGTGTGCGGCGACGCTGGCATCAGGAGCTGCTGCTTCCAGGAGCGAGTCGAAGTTGGTTGTCCAGATCTCGTCGATCGGGAGCTTCGCGATCAGGCGATGACTCTCCGCCGGTGTCCGGTACGGCGACAGCACGTTGCGCAGGTGAGTCTCCAACGCCGGCCGCCGACCGGGACCGTTCTGTTCGTAGTACTCGGCGAGCAGTGGGAGATCCGCGAACTCACCCGCCAGGCCGATCTCGGCGGCGAGCGGGCCGAGGAGGCCCCTCCAGGACGGCAGTCCGGCCGCCGCGGACAAGCCGGCGCCCACGAACAGCGAGGCGACGCCGGCATCGACAGCGCCACCGAAGATCCCCACGAGCTCGTACCGGTCAATGGTCACCCGACCAGCGTGCCACGTCCGACCCGCGCCTGTTCCACTCCGGGAGTGGTGGAGCGTTCGTGCCACCAGCTGTTGTGCGGCTCGTGTGAGACAATCCGGCGGAGGCTCCCGCCCGATCCTGTGCGTGTTCCCGAAACGATGACGTGAGTCATCGAGGCAGCCTGGGCAGACGTCGACCTCACCTGGAGGCTCGATGGGTACGGCAACATGTGGTTCCTCCGGTTCCCGGTTCCCGGTTGTCGACGTGACGTCACACCGGCTGCCCCCAGAGCTCCGCGGCAGGCAGAGCGAGTGCGCGACCCTCGACGCCCTCGTGGGCAAAGTGCGCGCCGGCGCGAGCCAGGTGCTGGTGCTGCGGGGCGAGGCAGGCGTCGGCAAGACAGCTCTGCTGGACTACCTGGCGAGTGGGCTTCGGCCGAACTGCCGGCTGGCACGAACGGCGGGCGTCGAGGCCGAAGTGGAGTTGCCCTTCTCCGCCTTGCACCAGTTGTGTGCGCCGATGCTGGATCACCTGGATCGCCTTGCCGGGCCGCAGCGCGATGCACTGTCCACTGCCTTCGGCATGCACATCGGGTCACCGCCGGACCGATTCCTGGTCGGACTGGCCGTTCTGAGCCTGCTCGCGGACGTGGCGGAGGAGCAGCCGTTGGTGTGTGTGATCGATGACGCGCAGTGGCTCGACCCCATCTCCGCCCAGACACTCGCGTTCGTGGCACGTCGACAGCTGGTCGATCCGGTCGCACTGGTCTTCGCGATGCGGAGCGGGCACGAGGACAGTGAATTGGCCGGGCAACCGACGATGGAGGTTCGAGGGCTGAGGGACGCCGATGCTCATGCGCTGCTCGACACCGTCCTGACGGGCGAGGTCGGCCGTCAGGTGCGCGAGGCGATCGTGGCCGAGACCCACGGCAACCCGTTGGCGCTACTGGAGCTTCCTCGCGGTCTTTCGACAGCCGAGCTCAGTTTCGGGTTCGGCCTGGCGGACGCCGTTCCGTTGGAGACTCACTTGGAGCAGGGCTTCTCGGAGCGCTTGGCGGCACTGCCCGGTCCGACGCGCCTGTTCTTGCTTGCGGCCGCTCTCGAACCCGTCGGGGACCTCAGCATGCTGGCACGAGCCGTGCAGCGGCTCGATGTCGACCTCTCGGCCTCGGCGCCGGCGGTGCGAGCGGGCCTGATCGAGCTGAGTGCGCGGGTTCGGTTCCGGCATCCGCTGGTGCGATCTGCCGTTGCTCGGGCTGCAGCGATGACCGACTGGCGAGCCGTGCACCTCGCGCTGGCAGAGGAGACCGACCCGGAGCTCGATCCCGACCGTCGGGCGTGGCACCGGGCGCACGCGGCAAGCGGCCCCGACGAGGAGGTCGCCGTCGAATTGGAGAGGTCGGCAGATCGGGCGCAGGCCCGAGGAGGTCTGGCGGCACAGGCGGCATTCCTCGAACGTGCCATCGAACTGACCGACGACCCTACTCGACGTCCAGCCCGCATCCTGGCTGCCGCGAGAGCCTGGCATCAATCCGGGTCATCGGACGAGGCACTTGCGCTTCTGGCGGACGTCGAGGCTGCGCCGCCCGATGGGCCGACTCGCGCAGAGGTGGAGGTTCTCCGGGCGCAGATCGCGTTCTTCTCCAGCCGTGGCCGCGACGCGCCGCCCTTGCTGCTGTCAGCCGCTCAGCGGATGGAAGCGTCGGACGAAGGTGCGGCCCGCGACATTTACCTCGACGCGTTGGCGGCGGGGCTGATGGTCGGACGTCTGGCAGGAGATGTGGGCGTTCGCGATGTCGCCCAGGCAGCCCGTGCGGTATCTCCATCGACCGAGCGTCCAGCCGGCTTGTTGCTGGACGGTATGGCGTTGCTGATGACCGACGGGTACTCGGAAGGCGTCCCGCGAGTGCAGCGTGCATTGAGTGCTTGGCGAACCGACGAGGTGTCGGTCGCCGATGAGCTTCGCTGGCTATGGCTGGCCACTCATGCCGCCCATGACGTGTGGGACGACGAGAGCTGGGAGGTGTTGTGCGCACGCCACCTCCGCCTCGCGCGGCATGCCGGCGCTCTCGCGGTGCTGCCGATCGCACTCAGCAGTCGCATGGGCCTGCATTTCTTCGCAGGCGAGTTCGCGGAGGCGGGTGCGCTCGTCGACGAGTTCTCAACGATCAATGAGGTCATGGGCAATCACCTGCCGCCCTACGGCGCTCTGGCGCTCGCGGCGTGGCAGGGCCGGCCGGACATCGTCTCCGGACTTGTTCGATCCATCTCTGCGGAGGCCAGAGCGCGCGGTGAGGGCATGGGACTCACCATCGTCGACTACTCATCGGCCGTTCTCCACAACGCTTTGGGGCACTACCAGGAAGCGATGGCAGCAGCAGAGCAAGGGGCTGGGTTCCCCGACGAGCTCGGCTTCTCCACCTGGTCGCTGGTGGAGCTCGTCGCGGCCGCCGCGCGAAGCGACCATCCCGACCGTGCTGGGGATGCGCTGGAGTTGCTGATTCGGAGAACGACGGCCAGCGGCACGGACTGGGCTCTGGGAATCGAGGCCCGATCTCACGCACAGGTGAGCCAGGGCGACGCAGCCGAGGGCTACTACGTCGAGGCGGTCGAGCGACTCGGCCGGACTCGCATGCGCGTCGAGCACGCGCGTGCACAACTGCTGTACGGCGAGTGGTTGCGACGGGAGAACCGTCGCCGCGATGCCCGCAGTCGCCTGAGGTCGGCGTACGAACTGCTCACCGAGATGGGAGCGGAGGCCTTCGCCGAACGGGCCCGTCGCGAGCTGGTCGCCACCGGTGAGACACTCCACCCGCGATCCGTCGGGGCTCGGGAAAGTCTTACGGCGCAAGAGGCTCAGATCGCTCGACTGGCGGCTGAGGGGCGCACGAACCCCGAGATCGGAGCTGAGCTGTTCCTCAGCCCACGCACCGTCGAGTGGCATCTCGGCAAGGTGTTCGCCAAGCTCGGGATCGGCTCCCGCCGTGAACTATCCGGCACACTCCTCAACGCGTAAGGCGGCCTCGCCCGGCGTGGCTCATCGGCGGAGGCCGGGTTCGACGTACTCGAAGGTCGGGCCGGCTGTTCGGCCGTCTCCGTCGGGCATCTCCATCAGGCTCACGGCCTGTGCTCTGAGTTGGTACATGGAGCCAACAGCTGCCCCGAGCAGTTGCGGGCTGCCGTTGAACGCCTGATCCAGCGACTGGAGCAATGCGCAGTATGTGTCGTTGAACTCTGCCTGGGCGATTCGGATCGGGCTGTCGAGCGGGTGGTCGGCCAGTCGCGGGTTGCGGCGCATCGGGTGCGCGCCGCCGTAGTCCACCGGGAAAGCCTCACCGGTGGGCCCGGATTTCGGAGTGTCGCCGCATCGGTGGCGCCGGCCCAACTTGAGTTCCACGAAGCGGTAGTAGTGCGCGACCTCGTCCCGGTCGGGATGGAAGATGTCCTGGTCGCCATCCCACACCTCGCCGCGGGGCGTGCCCTCGCCCTGCTCGACGATCTCCGTCAGCGCCACGAGAGCAGTGTCGAGATTCTCGACCTGGGGCAGGCGGCCGGCGGTGTGGCTGAAGTGGTCTGCCGTGACCTGGCGCGCCGGGTCACCGGAGAAGAGCTCCTGCTCGCCGAGTCGGGCACAGATACGGTGCAGGCCCTGTTCGATCGCGTCGTAGAACTGCCCGATCGTCTCGTAGTCGTCGCCCTCTGGCGGTGCACCGCACGGTGCGGGCTGCTCGAGGCGGAGGAACATCTCGAGTGCCTCCGGTCCGAAGGGAACCAATGAGATCTCCAGCGAGCGGTCGCCGTGGGGTAGGCGCTGCGGGTAGCCGGGCAGCATCTCGGGCTTGTCCAGGCAGGGTTTCCCGCCGATGGCGTTGAGGAGGTTCGCGGCCAGTGCGAGGTGGATCATCTCCTCGACGAAGACGCTGCTCACCACTTGAACAGCATCGGCGTTCCGCTTCGGGTCGAGCGAGTAGAGCGCGCAGAGGTACGGCGGCAGGGTGGCGTGCTCCAGTTCGATCGCCCATTGGAGGTGCTCACGAAGGCTCTCCAGCGTCTCGATCCGTGCGCTCGGCGGCACCCCGGAGGTCCGTTGCTGTGCTGCGTATTTCATGAGTGCCTCATCTCGGCGGTCGACAGGGGCGGGTCCTTGAATCCAACCGTCGGAGCCGGACAGGAAGTCGCGCGCCCGTGAATACACCGGCCACCCCCGGGTCTGAGATCCCAGTGGGGCCTGGGTGTTGGCGACCCGGGCGTTGACCCGGCACTACGCGGGTGCCCGGGGCGCACCCTCCCGCCCAGTGTGGGTAACCGACACGACTCGCACCGGGAGCGCCGACGCGTCCGGCATCACAGAAAGGGCCTCACAATGACCGCCGATCCGCACATCCCCGCGGCGCTACTCGCACACCGCCGGCACACAGCATGGATCGCGCCGAGCCCCGGTGACCGCACCTTCGACTTCGGCGAGACCTGCGCGCGGTGCGGACCTGGCACCCGGGCTCGCTTCAAGTGGGTGTTCTCGCGGATCAGCGACCTCACCCAAGAACACTGCGACCTGTACCTGTGCACTCACTGCTCGGCCGCAGGCGAGCTTCGCCTACTCACCACCAGCATCCTCCGAGTTGACGCCCACGACCTGTTCGGCCCTTCGGCGCCCAGATGACGCACCGACTGACCGCCCTGGCGATCGCGCAAGGAGCTTTCATGTCTCCAATCCAGCTCTCCACCGGGGCGCCCGCTGCGTGGCGCCGGCCAATCCTGCCCGCAGATTTGGCTCTGGCGGGTGCGGCGATCACCTTCACGAGTCTGTATCTGACGGCAGGTGCGCTGACGCCGTTGCTCGTGGTCTACAGGGAGCAGTGGAACTTTCCCCCGTCGCTCCTCACGCTGGCCTTCGCGGTCTACGCGATCGGCTTCCTCGCCGCGGTCCTGACGGTCGGGTCATTGTCCGACCACGTCGGCCGGCGCCCGGTGCTGATCGGTGCCCTGCTCATTCAGATCCTGTCGAACCTCGTGTTCCTCGTCGCCACGGACGTCGGGTGCGTGATCGCCGGCCGGATCCTACAGGGCCTGGCCGGCGGCGCGGCGACCACTGCCTTCACCGCGACGCTCGTCGAACTTGCTCCGCCCAACCGGAAGAAACTGGGGACGATCCTCGGCAGCGTCGGTCTGACCGGGGGGCTCGGTCTCGGTTCCTTGCTGGCCGGCTTGGCGATCCAGGTCACGAGCGCCGCGAACACCATCATCTTCGTCGCCCTCACGATCATCACGATCCTCGGGGCTGTCGTCGTCGCACTCTCTCCCGAGACCGTGACCCGCGCACCCGGTGCGCTCCCCTCGCTACTGCCTCGCATCACCTTCCCGCCCGTCACCCGAAAGGAATTCGCCGCGGCAGCGCCTGTCGTAGCCGCGGTCTGGATGCTTGCAGGCTTGTCAGGCGGGCTCGCACCTAGCATGGTTCGCAGCGTCTTCCATCTGAACAGCGGCCTGCTCAACGGCCTGGCCGGGTTCATAGCACCGGCAACCTCGGCCGTCATCGGACTGGTGTTCGCGCGTCGACTCTCGGCATGCGATGACCATCGGAATCTACGCGTCCGTCATCGGGGCCATCGGCATCATCAGCGGTGTGTACGCCGGAAGCCTGGCCACCATGATCATCGGACAGGCCATCGCCGGTGTCGGCTTCGGCGCATCCTTCACCGCGGCCCTGCGCCTCATCTTTCCGCTCGCGGCGACTCATCAGCGCGCGGGAGTCGTCGGCGGAATCTACCTCGTCTCCTACCTAGCGTTCGGAGTGCCCATCGTCATCGAAGGTGAACTCACCCGCCCTCTAGGCGAGATCCCAGCCGTCTCCTTGTACACGGGGATTGCCATCATCCTCGCGCTCATCAGCCTGATCGCCCAACTGCGCCTCAAACGCAACCTCCGAAGCGCCGCTGGACCGGCTTGTACCTCCTTGATGCGAGCCTCCGGCGCGACTAAGCCGGCGCGAGACGACACTCCCGCATGATCACCAGCAACCGATGCTCTGACCGAGCGTGCGCGCCGTCTCGACGCGGCTTTGGACTCAGCCACTCCGGAGGAGCTGAACCAGCTGCACAGAGCGCCAGGTCTCTCGTCGAGGTATCACCACATCGACCAGACTGCCGACGTCGAGGCCGACTCGATGGGCGACCAGTTAGGTGAGTTGGTGTCCGAGGGGGGACACGCACCTTAACCACACGACTGGAGTTCGATGCCTGCGCCGTGGATCGAACTCCATAGCTGCTGAGTCTGGGCGCTTGGGCGCCAACAGCAACTAGAAATCCTTGTTGGGCGGGCTTATGTGAGCACCAGCAGAGGTCGTTGGGCGAGATCGAGTTCTCGCTGGTGATCATGGCGGCGGTGACAATGGCCGTCGCTGCGCACCGCCCCGGCTGACGGGGTCCGGTCGGGCTGTCGTTCTACAGCACGGGGCAGGGTACGTCTTGGATTTGCTGCGGACGGCTCGGCAGCGACACCCTGAGACGCAAAAGATTGTTGGACTCGTCGGCCTCGGCGATCTCGTTGTTCGGATCTACAGTCACCGTGAAAACGTGCGACCGCCCGTAGTCGCCCGACGAAAGCTCGACCTGCATCGCCGTACTCGCGATGCGAGTGGCATCAGGTGCGTTGAAGGCGGTCTCGCCGCTGTCGCTGAGACCGGTGTTGCTGCGAAGTCGGAACGGGACCAGTCGGTTGTGCCCGCCAGGCCCCCTGTTCAGGACGGGCACGAACACAGTGAGACTGTCGATCGTGCTCGACTGACCCTTCGGAACAACAGTGCAGTTCAACGCCGTTGACAACGTGAAGTCAGGCAGCAGCCCGAGGACGGTCGGGTCGGGCGTATCTGTGGGCTCGGGCGTGGTCGTCCAGGTGTCGGCCTCGAGCCGAACGGCCGATGCCGGCGCCTTGAGATTCTGGTGGATCCGCATCTGCGCGGTCCCGCCTTCGCCGGGTGCCACGTGAACCGTGATCTGGCACGTCTCGAGCCGGTGCAGTACGTGCTTCCGGCAGTCACCAGTCTGCGAGAAGCGTTCCGCGATGTCGCCCTTGAACTCGATGTCGCCGATTCGCAGAGTAGTCTTCCCGCCGCTTATGACCTCGACCGCAGCGTCGCAGTGGTCCTCCGTGCAGTGGAGCTCCTTCGGTGTCACACCGATGCACAATTGCCCCTCGCAAAGCTCGGTTGGATTCGGTCTCCGGGTGGTGGGATCGGGCGGCGTGACAGTCTGTGTCGGCTGAGGCCCGGGCACCGGGAAGGTTGTCTCTTTCCCGAGGGCCGTCTCCGGTACGACGAATGCCAAGTAGGTCACGAGCAGCGCGAGGCCGGCGACCCCCAGCCCGCCGACCAGTTGGAGTCGGGAGAACGAGCCGAACGCAGCGATCAGTGGTGGAATGGCCGCGCCGAGGGCGGCTCCGAGGAGTTTCAGGCCCGGCGACTTGTCCAGTGCCATGGTGACGAGGGTTCCCGTCACGGAGCCCGCGATCGCCAGCAGTGTCGGAACCAGCGCTGCCGGTGGTTGTTTCTCTGGCTGTCCAGCATTCATGGTGATCACCCCCCCGGCGACCTCGACGATGATCCGCCATAAAACGGACCGGCGGCCCATATTCGATCATCACTCGCCAGCACTCCGAACACCATCTTTCAAGCCTTTGCTTGAGCCGTTCGGTGAATCACGTCAGAATTTTTCCTACTTCGCCCGAAATTGGGCACAGAAATGTGTGGGACAAAGGATGGGAAACAGGTGCAGTCTGGTGATTGAGCACTAGGGGGAACCATGTGGAACAGGGGTGTGCATTGGGGAAAGCGTCGGCCGGCGGTACTGGCGGCGGTGGTTGCCGCGACCGTTGTGTTGGTGGCGTGTGGTGGTTCGGATCACGCTTCCCAAGCGCCGGCAAGCGACGATGAATCGGCGAGCTCCGGGCCGGCGTGGCTCGGCGGGAGCCCGAGTCCGACCGCGCCAGGGGGCGGTACGACTTCTCCCGGCGCGGGCCCTGCGGCGACGACGCCCAGTATGACGAGCTCGTCCGGGCGGCCGGGGGCGAATACGTCGGAAACGAGAGGTCCCGGAACGGGGCAGGCAGGAACGACAGGCATGGGAACGGGTACGACCGCGACGGCTTCCGGCCCGACCGGAGTGCTGGAGTTGAAGGTACCGGCACAGTCGGTGCTGCCCGATGGTGCATTCTCGATCGTCGCGAGGCACTCGGCCGGTAAACCGGTAACGGTGACGGCGAGTCCGGCCGGCGTGTGTCGGGCCGAGTCGAAGCGGATCCGCCCGCTGGCGGCGGGAACCTGCGTCGTCTCGGCGACCGCGGACGGCACCTCGGTGAACCGCTCGGTGCGAATCGTGAAAGGCACTCCCAAAATCAGCTGGGCCCTGAAGGGAGAAACGCGGAATAGTTTCGCGTACCGACCGCACGGGATTCGTACGTCATCCGACGGTCAATGGACCGCCCGGAGCCTCACGACAAATCAATGTGCGATCAAGGGCTCGATGATTGCAGCGGTCGCGGTGATGAACACGTCGTCACTGGGAATGTGCAGGGTGCAAGTGGACGTGGCCGGAACTGCCCGGTGGTTGCCGGCACGCCTCGTCCTGAAGACACGGATCGTCGAGTCGGTGCTCTCGTTCGCGGTATCGAGCAGCACCGATACGGTCGAAGCGGATGTACCGTTCGAGGTCAAGGTTCGCATGACCTATCCGGATTCCAGCCTTGATGGTTATTACGGCCTGGACGTGTCGGGCTGCGGAGTGTCTGTTTTTGATCGGGAGGACAGCAACCGCACCCGCACATTCAAAGTCTCGTCGACTGCGGCGGACCTCAAGCGCGATACCGATAGCGGGCACTGCACGCTGACCGTGCACGCCGGGGTAGCCGGAACTCTTCAGCTTCTAGGTGAGTACAACATCCGCAAGACCCTCGCCGTGTCGCTCTGATGAGTGCCGTCTTCATCAGTCACTCGAATGTGGCCCGCGACCAGGCGGAGGCCGAGGCATTCGGGAAGGCGCTCGCGGATGCCGGGTACGAGAACGTGTTTCTCGATGTCACGAGCCTGCTGCCGATGCGGGATTGGGAGATGCAGTTGCATCGCCAGCTCGCGGTGGCGGACGTCGTGGTGTTCGTGTACTCGGCGGTGTCCGCGGACTCGGCGTGGTGTCATCGGGAGATCGGGATTGCCCGCTTCCGGAACCGGCCGGTGCTCGTGGTCCCGATCGACGACCTCGAGCCATTCACCGCGCTCGGAAGCTTGCATCAGTTGCGGTTCCGGCCCGAGACCGAGCAGCGTCACAAGGAGGTGCTGGCCGCACTCCGGCGGTCCGGCTACGAACCCGACGCGGGGTTCAAGTGGGACGTCGACGAGCCACCGTACCCCGGGCTGGACTCGTTCGAGGCCGATCGGGCGGCGGTGTTCTTCGGTCGCGACCAGGACATCCGTGATCTGGAGAGCTCGCTGAACCCGACCCGCCGTGGGGGTTCCGTCGTGCTACTCGCGGGCGCGTCGGGCACCGGCAAATCGTCGCTTGTGAAGGCCGGGCTGCTGCCGCGGCTCGGCCGCCGGCCCGAGTGGTTGGTCCTCGGCGTCCTCGAGCCCGGACCGAACTTCCGGAGCGACCTCGCCCACGCGATGGACGGTCTACCAACGGCCGCCACTCCCGAGGCCTCCGAGGAGGAGGTCCGAGCTCCGCTCCTGGTGCTCGATCAGGCCGAACGCCTGCTGGCGGATCCGGAGCGCACCGAACAAGGGATCCCGGCACTCGACGACCTTGCCGCCGCGCTGGCCAGGTTGCGTAGCCTGCACGTGATCATGGTGACCAAGACCGTCGACACGAACCTCACCACTCCGATCGCGGATCGCCTGGTGGCAAAGAACCTGTTGGTGGGGATGAATCGCAGACAACTGTTCGACGTGGTCACCGAGCCGGCGGCCAGGGCCGGCGTGACGGTCGAGACCGAGGTGGTCGCCCGGCTGGTCGACGAGACGCCGTCCGGCGATGCCTTGCCGTTGCTCGCGATCACGCTGGCGAAGATGTGGGAGCACCGGTCGCGCAGTGATGCGCTGCGAATCCAGGACTACCAGTACGTCGGTGGGGTGATGACCATCCTCGAGGGCGTCACCCGGACCGCGCTGCAACGGCTTCCGCGCGTATCGGAGGACGACGCCGCGGCGACTATCCTGACCTTCGTCTCGGTGGTGGACGAGTCCGCGGAGCCGATCTCGGTGGCGCGTCGACTCGACTCGTTCACCGGGACGCAGCGGGACGTCATCGATGCGTTCGCCGAGCAACGACTGGTGACGATTCGGGACGCGACCGGCGACGCTCCCACCGTCGCGCTGACCCACGACGCACTGATGACGTCATGGCAGAGTCTCGCCAAAGCAATCAAGGACGAGCACGCTCAACTGGTCCTGGAGAACGATGTTCGACGGGAGGCGCGCCGCGGCGAAGGGGAGTGGACCCTGCTGACCGGCCAGCGGCTGGATGATGCGCTGGCCCGGTTCAGGAACCGCGAAGTCGACGAGAAGACTGTGCGCTATCTGGCGGCGTGCGAGCGGGCGCGGGACGAGACCGCCGCGGCGCGGGAACGGGCGACGCGATTGCGGATCCAGCGGAGGCGATGGAGTGTGCTGGCAGCCGTCGGCATCGTGGTCGCACTCGTTGCCTCGGTCGGAGTCGTCGTCCTGCGTCGGCAGAACACGCAGATCGCCGCCCTCGAGCAGGCCGCCCGCGCGGTGAGTCTGTCCGGCTCTCGTCGCGATGCGGCCCTGACGGAAGCACTCGGAGCGGTACGGCGTTCGCCCGATTCGGCGACCTACTCGGCGCTTCTGCAGGTGCTCACCGATCAGCCGGGAGCCCGTCAATACCTGGCTGGGCGCGATTCACACATCACCGACGCGGCTTGGACGGACGGGGAAGGGCTGGTGCTGGCCTCTGGGGGAGGCGTCGAGCGGGTCGACGAGCGGACGGCCGAGCGGCAGGCCATCGTATCCGGAGCCGGCCAGGGGGACGCCGTTGCTGCCAGCAAGAACAGGTCGGTCGTTGCCATGGTGAACGACGAGCGGCTGGTGATGCTGGAGGGCGACCGGACCAAGCTTGTGCCGGCTGAGTCGCAGCCCTGGTTGGGGATCGTTGCCGTCGATGCGGTCGGCGACCACATCGGGGTGGCTGATCTGACTCCGCGGATCAGCGTGCTCGACCGGAGCGGCCGATCGACCGCGTCCTGGACGACCAAGAGAGTTCCTGCGGACCTGGCGATCTCGGACGACGGACTCAGTCTGGCTGCCGTCGACCAGACCGGCGAGGCGACTGTGTTCGACGTACGGTCCCATGCGGTGAAAGTGTTCGAAACCAGCAGCTCGCAGCTGGTAGGCGTCACCATGTCTGCGGATGGCGGCGCGGTGACGACGGTGTCGTCACAAGGACTCGTCGAGTCGATCCGTACGGCGGGACCGGCGACGAGCAGACCGGTCAAGACGCCAGGACAGGCCACCACTGCGGCGTTCCTGAATGACGGCGTGCTCGCGATCGGCCATCAGGACGGCTCGATCGCGTTGCTGGATCAGCGGACCGACAATCTGCTCGCGTTGTTCGGCTCGCACCGATCCGCGGTTAGGAGTATCGCTGGTACGTCGTCCCGGCTCGTCTCGGTGGCGTACGACGGCGAGGTCGTCATCTGGGACGGTCCGGGCGCGGTTCCGTTGCTGGGCGTGCCGGTAGCGTCGCAGACACAGCTCGCGGACGTCGGCCAGGACGGTCAGTTGGTGACCGTGGACGAGGACGATTGGACGGTCACCGTCCGACCGCGTTCGGGTTCGCCGAAGTCTGGGCATCCGGTCGACGACGGGCCGGCCGCGGTCGCGGCGGGCAGCGCCGGACAGCTGGCGGTGGCAACCTCGCGCGGTTCCGTTCTGACCCTCGACCAGGATCTCGTACCTGGTCGGGAGATCCAGGTGTCGACCGCGAAGATCCTAAGCTTGGAGTGGGTCGGGGATCGGTTGGCCGTCGGCACGGCGGCCGGAGAGCTCGCGCTGGTGCACGGCGATCAGGTCGAGCGGCGGGTTCAGGCTAGGGCGGGCGACGGGATTCGGGTCCTGCAATCTTTGCCGGACGGATCGGTCGCCTGGGGCACGGTCCACGGGGTCGTTGGAACCTGGTCGCTACGGAGCGATGCCGTCCGCACCCTCGGCGCCGGGCACGACGGCAGGGAGGTCGCGAGTCTCGCGTACGACGACTCCGGCCGGGTGCTGTACTCAGGCGCCGACGATCGTCAGGCACTCGCTTGGAGGCTGTCCGAGTCGGACCCGGTCGAGCCCACGAAAGTGGCGTCACATGAGGACGCAGTGATAGGCCTCGGCCTGTTCGCCGGTGACGGTCAGAGCTGGTTGGCGACCGCGAGCCAGGATCGTTCGATCCAGCTGTGGGACCGGACAACCGCTACGCCGGTCGGCCTGGCGATCCCGGCTCCTGACGGAACTCGATTCGAATGGGCCGCGACCGGTGCCGACCGCTTCATCACTCGCGACACTGTTGGGCGTGTCATCGCCTGGGACCTCTCGCCGTCCGGGCTCGTCCGCACCGCCTGCAAAGTCCTGCTGGCATCCGAGCGCCCGTCGACCTGCGTCTCCTGACCCGCCGACAATCGCGGGGCTAGCTGGAGGAGCGGGAGGCTCGCCACATGGTGTGTTCGCGGCTGATGGCTTCCTCGGAGTCGGCGACGAGTTGGGGCCACTCGGTGTCACTCGTGCACCGTTCGAGCGCATTCCGGGCGATGGACAGTTCCTGACTGGCGTAGGTGTAGGCGCGTTGCAGGTTCTCGTGCTGCCGGATGCCGAGCCAGGCCGCGCCGGCGCCGACGAAGGCCGCGATGATGCCGCCGGCATCGATCGGGATCAGGTCGCTCGCTCGCCCGAACGCGAAGAACACCCCGAGACCTTCGGCCGCGATCAGCGCCGTACGCCATTGATTCGATCGCTTGCGGCTGATCAGGGCCCTCGTGCGGTACCAGTTCAGCTGGACGTCGATACGGTCGCGCAGGTACACACGTCGGCGGTCCTGCAGATCAAGCCCTCTGACCTGTGCCATCGCAGTACTGATCGGTGGTTTGTCCGACGGATAGATGTCGGTCTTGGGGCCGTCGTCCAGAAGGCGATGAAGGTCGGCGAGATAGCGGTCCTCGGCCGAGGCATCGGCCTTGGGGTACGGCGCTGCCCCGACCGCGAAACGCCAGGCCATCGTCTTCGCCGACTCCGCGAACGCGCGACCGTCGTACCACCGTCGTTCGGGTTTCCTCGCCCAGAGCCAGGCTTCTGCGCACAGTACGCCGAGGAAGAGGCCGGCGACGGCGAGGGCGAGACCGCGCGGACCAGAGAAGGCGCTGATGACAGCCGAGACGGCGGCCAGCCCGAGCTTGATCCCGCTGGCGACGACGAAGTAGCGCTGTCCTTCCAGGGACGCCCTGTCCCCGGCGTCGTGAAGTCCCGGCAGGTCGTCGTCGGTCATCGTCCGTGCGGAGCTGCTCATTGGTACCGTCAAGGGGTCCTCCCCGGTGATGCCGCGACTGACGACCCTGCTGCGCGGCGGGTCTTGTCCCGACAGCGAGGTCAGCGCAGTTTCATGACATCACCAGACGCCAGTTGTCGCCACATAGCTTCGAAAGGAAACCTGTGACCAAAGTCGGCGTGACTGGCCATCGGGGACTTCCTTCGACTGCAGAGACGCAGGCGCGGCGGGATCTCCGGCAGCTGCTTCGTAGCTTGCCTGCCCCCGTCCTTGGCCTGAGCAGCCTGGCAATTGGTGCTGATCAACTGTTCGCCGAGCTGACCCTGGAGCTCGGAGGCGCGCTGCATGCAATCATTCCGGCTGCGGACTTCGAAACGACGTTCGCGCCACGGGATCAGGCTCGGTACTTAGACTTGCTGTCGCAAGCCGATGAAGTGACTGTGCTCGACTTCCTGCAGTCCACGGACGAGGCGTACGACGCGGCTGGCCGCTTCATCGTCGATCACTGCGACACCCTGTTCGCGGTTTGGGACGGCGAGCCCGCTCGTGGACCAGGCGGCACCGCCGACGCCGTTTCCTATGCGCGCTCAGTGGGCCGCGAGGTGCTGATCTCCTGGCCACACGGTGTCCTGCGCGAGACGGAAGCCTAGGCGCAGATGATCGCCTAGGTTGCCGAACGTAGAACTCGGGCAAGTCCGACGGCAACCTCAAAGCACAGACCGGCGTCAGCGAGAAGTTCCTGGCGGAACTCTTCTGACGGCATACCCATAATTTCCGAGCTTTGAGTCGCGCTTGCCGAGACCGTTCGCAAACCGCCATCGAGTGCCGAAGATTCACCGACAATATCGCCGGACAACTTCTCGGCAATCAGTATTGATGATCCGTCCTCGCCCGCTCTGTGGAGAGCCAGCCGTCCGTCGGAGATGTAATAGACGGTTTGGGGTTCGCTGCCTTGCTCATACAGGAGTTCGCCAGACTCGAGTCGCTGCTGAACCCCCTTGGTCCTGAACAATCTGGTGAGATGCTGGTCATTCACCATCTGATTCTCCTTTGAATGGTTATGTGGAGGAGTCGCTGAGGAATCGGGCTACGATGCGCAGGACCTCGTCGACGTCTGCGGATCGATGTCTCCGTTGAGCGGAGGCCTGCATCACATCGAGGCTCTCCGTAATCGAGTAGAGCCGTCCATGGTCGAAGGCCTCCGAGCGAACTACGCAGACACCCGTCGTGCGACGCTGACCTGGTTCATGCTTCTGCGAGTCGGCGTTGTCACTCATCGGCGCTCGCTTTTCTGGTTTTCCCCTTCCTGGCTGTCGAGGTTCTGCCAGCCGCGGGATCCGCTGTGGCCCTCGATGACTTGCGAGGTGAGGCCTTCGAGACGGGCACGGTCATTCGGGCCGTTTCGGCGTCTCCCGCGTCTGCGGCTTCGGCCGGAAGATCGGTCTCTGTCTGGGCGAGATTGAGTATCGGGTCCCCCAGAACGACGGTGATGGTCTCCTGCTGGTCGGACGCGACGCTCGTCTCGACCGGCGGCAGGCTGGATGCAGCGTTGTCGAAGAACGGGCCGACGAGGAGAGATGCCCGAAGGTAGCCGAGCGGCCGACGGTCGTCCGACCTGACGGAGGCCCGCACGCTCTGCAAGGTCCGCTGGGTGAGGAGGTCGCGAACGAGGGGGAAGACGAGTGCAGCGTCCTCCGGTACCTGCCAGGCTTGAGCGGGGTAAGTGAGGACGCCGAGCTCCCGGATCGACTCGATGTCGAACTCTGCCTGGACGGTCACCAGGTCCAGCGCGGGTTCCGGCGGGGTCGGCTGTGGACATTCCACTTGTTCGGCGCGAGTGAAGAGCACCCAGTCGTACGACGGCTCGCCGTTGCGCAGCGCCACGAAGACATCAATGACGCCGGTCTCGTTGCCGTAGGCCGTCGACCGCGGAGTACGCGTCCGGTCGCGGTGCTGTGCGGCGGCGAACAGGGCGCCGATGTCGCCGGGCTCGCAGGTGCAGACGTTGCGGACGAAGCGCGGACAGGCGAGATAGGTCTCGACAGCTGCGGCGACGGTCTCGAGCGTCGCGCCCCCGCGAGGGACGAATCCCGCCGGGGGAAGCTCGACGAGCTGCGGTCCAGGTGGTGCTTCAGCGAAGGCCCGGTCGTGGGGTGCCTCCAGCAGCGTGGACAACTCTTGCTCGAATCCGCTGATCCGTCGGTCCAGTTCGTCGAGCGCCTGCTCCCGTTGTTCCCCTGATTGTTGACGTTCGGCTTCGCGGATCGATTCGACCGCTTTCTGAAGCTCGCCGCGCAGACTGGTCGCCCGAGATGCAGCCGCGGCTGCCGGTTCGCCCTCGTTGAGCTGGACCTGGAACTGCAGAACCTGCGCAATGAACACCTGCCGTGGACGCATCCCCAGTCGCCACTGCCAGTGGTGCTCGGGCGGTGGCGCTCCTTTGTCGCGCCGGACGGTCCACTGGTCGACCTGCCAGTCGAAGTCCGCCAGTGGCGGAAGCAGTACCGCGAGCGGAAGAGTGTCGCGCGCTCGCTCGCCGAAGTTCGGCGGCCACTGCTCCGGCAGGCGAGGGTCGGTTGCCGGCCAGCGCCTGGCTTCGTCTTCCTCCTGGCGGAACCGTCGTGAGGCCAGCCAGGAACGGTGAGCGGTAACCTGCTCGGCAAGTCCGCTCTCGGTATCGACCGGCCGGATCACCAGGTACGGGCCGTCGTACGTGCGCGCAGTACGCCGTGTGCCGCCGTCGCACCCGCACGGCTCGTCGCACAGCAGGCCCTGGACGGCCTCGTCGCCATGAGGCCACGAGCCCGACCGCAATCCGACCTCGAAGTAGCGCCCTGCCTTGACGTCCAAGTCGTCGACGCGGGCTGTCAGTACCGCGGTGGTCCGAAGCGGACGCCCATCTGCCATCAGGGCCAGGCCCGCCGAGACTCTCAGCTCGTAACCGTGCAGGCTGACGTCGAACCCGTGTACCACCCCCGGACCGGTCGAGGCACCGACAGCGAAGGCCACATCGGTTGCGTAGCTCTCGATGAGGTTGATGTGTTCGGCCCGCAGGAACAGGCCGTCGAAAGCAGTCAGCCGATCGAAGGCGCCGGGCGTCGCGGACGAGGGCTTGGTCTCGGATGCGGAGATCGCTGGTGTTGTGGTCATATCTCGTCATCCTCCTTCTCGACGTCGTCGGGCTCGAGCGAGTTGAATTCCACGGTGACGACGGCGTCCCGGCCGTCGCCCGGCAACCCTGGCGGTACCCCGGTGCGGCCGGCGAAGGGAACATGAGGTGCCCTGCCGTACAGCGGAGTACGTCCGGTTCCACGGATGATGACTCGCACGGTGGCGTACGACGGCGCGTGCTCGAGTTGCACATGCACGGTCCTGCCGTCGTCATCGAGCCAGATCCGGCGGGTCTCCTCACGTGCCCAGCCCAGACCGCGACGGGACAACGAGCTCACCTCGACGGCACTTTCCTCCGACCCGGGCACCGCCGGCTTGGTCAAGCGGAAGCTGAATTCCTTCAGGTCCGACGTCCAGGTCGGATTGTCTTCGAGGCGCGGACCACGTGCGGCGGCCGCGGATCCCGCTCCGAAGGCGTCCCCGCAGAGCAGCTCCTGGATCGTCCTGCTCGGCAGGATCGCCCGGCGCTCACAGATGTCGATCGGCGCTGCGAGCTCGATGCAGCCGTCGTCCGCCACCTTCAGGTCGAGCCGGGCCAGAATCACGGGGGCGGCGGCCGGTTCGGTCGGGAACAGGTCCGGATGCGTGGAACCTGGTTCCGTCGGCGGCTCGAGCTCGGTGACGTCAGCCGCGGCGAGGCAGCGCGCCTCGTCGAGCAGCACCTTCGCCCGCTGGTCCGGTTCTGCGTTGGCGATCCGCTCCGCTGCCAGTGCCACTACACCGTTCGGCTCGGCATGCTTGCTGCCCGGCTCCAAACCGAAGAGGGCACGCAGGCGGGGGTAGGGCAGCCACTCGTCGCCGACCGTCTCGACGAGGTCCAGGCGAGCAGTCTCCAGAACCCGCGAGGCCTCGTTGTGCTCCCGCGTCGTGTCGCAGGGGTCAGCGAGCGCCGGCACCATGCGGTCAAGACAGAACTCGGCCTGAAGCACGACGTACACGCGGGCGTTATGCGTGTGTGTGCCGCAGCCGTCATCGTCGGGATCCTGCAGATCCGGAGTCGGGGTGCTACAGCCGCAGCCTCCGGGGCCGCTCGCGGCACGATGCGCCTTGAGCCATTCATTCGCCCAGAGTCCGAGATCGCGGCATTGCCGCGCCTCGATCCTGAGCTCGTGTCCGCGACCGTCGATTGCCAGACCCGGCCCTACGTCGATGATCATCTTGTCGCAGGTGACCGGCAGGCCCCAGACGACCCCGGAGCCGTGGAGCCAGGCCTGGTGCAGCCGCATCTTCCCGCGCGGGTTGCCCAGCATCACGTGAAAGTCCTCGGTGCCGAGCAGCATCCCGGACGCCACCCTGAGGTCCTGGAACGGCCACAGCGGCAACTCGATGTCCTCGCGGTCGTCGTCGGCGAGCGTCGATGCGTGCGGGGCAGTGGTCATGTCGACTCCTTGGGTGCGGCCGCGAGGGCACGGATCGCTCTGCGGTCCGGACGCGGGAGAGATCCGGCCGCCAGCCTCGACCGCGGCGGATCCTCGGGCATCGAGCGGCTGTCCTTGGCATACTCGCGCCGCAGCGCGGTGAGCAGTTGGCCGTAGGTGACGGCACCGCCTTCGCGGGCGGCCAGGTAGGCGGCCCCGATCGCGGCGTTGCGGATCCAGCCGCCGGGTACGGCGTGACGCCAGGCGAGTTCGTCCAGATCGACTCCTGGAGCCCGGATCTCAGCCGGCAGATGGATTTCCCAGAGCCTCAGCCGGCTCGGTGTGTCGGGCAGCTCGAACTCGACGATGTAGTCCATCCGCCGGCTGAACGCAGGATCGATGTTCTGGCGCAGGTTGGTCGCCAGAACGACCAGGCCGTTGAATCGTTCGACGCGTTGCAGCAGGTATGCCGTTTCGAGGTTGGCGTACCGGTCGTGCGCGTCGCTGACCTTTGTTCGGCTGCCGAACAGGGCGTCGGCCTCGTCGAGGAACAGCACGGCCTGAGTGCGCTCGGCGACGTCGAAGATCGCACCTAGGTTCTTCTCGGTCTCACCCAGCCATTTCGACACTATGTTGGCGACGTCGACGACGAGCAGGTCGGTGCCGATCGCGGTCGCCACGACCTCCGTGGCCAGACTCTTGCCGGTACCCGGCGGGCCGCTGAAGAGCAGCCGGACCCCACGACAGGCTCGCGCGACCTGCCCCAAATCCCAGTCCTCGAGGACAATCTGCTGGTGTTCGAGCCGCGAGACCGCCTCGTCCAGAACGTCGGTCTGACCGTAGGGGAGGACCAGGCGATCCCAGCCGGCATCTGGTGTGGTGAGCCGGGCACCGGCCGGCAGCGCCGAGCTGGCACGGGCCCGGATGGACTCGGTGACAGCTGCCTGGATCCCTGCGACGTCCGTTCTGTCCGGCCGTCGGCCGAGATCGACGGCCAGCTGTGCGGTTGTCGTCGGGTCGAGGGAGTGCCGCGCAGCTAGATCCGCAGCTGCCTCGGGCTGATCGGGCAAGATCGAGTGCCATGCCCGGCGCTGATCAGCCGGCGAAACCGGAGCGACCGTGATACCGATGACAGGATCCGGTCCGATCAAGGCCACCGACCCAGCCGGAGCGGCGATGATGAGCGGGCCGGTGACCAGTGTCGGGTTCAGCCCGCGTGCAGGCCCGGTCAGTGCCTCCGGCTGGAATGCGACAGCGATCGGCAGGTGCCCGCGTGCGGCGGCAAGGACAGAGAGCCTGGCAAGCGCGAGTGAGTCGTCGGGTGCGCAGCGCTGTACCAACGGGGGAGCGCCGGCAGCCGAAGCGAGCGCCGCGCAGCGCCCGAGGGCAACTGTCTCGTCCTGAGCCAGGATCAGGATCACCGTCCTGGCGGGATGCTGCAGAGCTGTCACCGCGTCGGCGACGAGCGGCTCCTCAAGCCAGTCCTCCAGTCCGGGCAGGAGACCGTCGATATCCGGATAGTTGGCTGCCGCGCCGGTCTGCAACCCGCGAAGTGTCGGCCACAGGCCATCGAGCAGGGTCAGAGAACGCTCGGTGAATGCGTCATCTCCGGTGATCTCGAGCGCCCTTGTGGCGATCGCGGAGCCTTCGTGCAGGAGGGCGAGAACCGCACGTTCGCCGTAGGTCGGACCAAGCAACCGGAGCCCCAGGCCAACGGTCGGCCGCCCCACGGCCCTGGGGTGCAGCACCCGGAACACCGAGGCGAAGCCGCTGTCGTCGTCCGGCATTCCCGCGAGTGTGATCAGCTCCAGCTCGGCGGGTACCAGGTCGAGCACGTCGCGAAGGCGCTCGAGGCCGCCTATGTGCGTGGTGGGACCGCCGCGCGGGTGTAGTTCGGTCCATTCACGGAGCCAATCGGCACAGCGCTGCGCCTCGGGCGCCACGACCGTACGGACATGGTCGGACAAGCGCTCCACGAGCAGGTGGATGGCCGCGTCGAGCTCACTCATAGCGGAACGTCACCACCGTTCCGAGCCAAGGAACGAACCCCGGGTCGAGGTCCAGGCCGGCGCTGCGGATCGCCAGCTCCACCGACATGCCAGGAAGAACCACCTCGACCCACCCCGGTGTGGCGACGATGTGTCCGCCGCGGTGGATCAACCAGTCCAACAGACGTGCCGGGGCTGGGCTCGGGAGATCGTCCGTGCCACAGGCTGCTGCCTGCAGGCGAGCTACGGTGATCCGCCGCCAACGGGCGGCGAGCAAGGCAACGCGGCGTTGCTCGGCGTCAGTCGCCGGAACTCCGTCGAGAAGCTTCGCAACGTCGGTCCTGGACAAGCCGGCGAGCGCCAGCACTGCGGGCTCGTCGCCGGCGGCTCTCGTAAGCAGTTGTCCGACTTGCCAGAGCGTCCACTGGACGCCTCGCTGTGAGAGCGCGGGGTCGTCGCGTACGCAGCCCGGAAGTCCTGCATGTGCAGAGGTCGCGAGAAGGAACAGAAGTCCTGCCCACCGGCTCTGCTCCGCTGAGCGGTCGGACGAGTCACTGTCGCCGCGATCCGTTATGGCGGCGGCACTCGCCGGGCGCGAGTCTGGTATCTCCTCTGGAGCAATCGTGTTGTGCGGATCGCGATGTGTCGGGGCGAGGACGATCTCGTCCGTAGCGAGTCGTTCGAGGAGCTGGCGGGCGATCTCGGCGACTGTCGGTTGACCTGACGGTGCGGAGGCGAGCGCAGGTTCGACCTCGTAGACGATCAACCACGCCCACGCCGTTGCGACGGCGAGGTCGGGGCGGAGCCGCGATTTCAGGAACGACACGGCCAGGCTGGACCTTCCAACAAGCACCACAGCCCGATCCGCCACGGCCTGATCTCGTTCCGTCCAGTCTGCTACCGTCCGATCTACCTCCCCGTACGATCCGGCGCGCCCCGGATCCGCCGCCCGATCCGACGCCGGCTGCTCCGCTTCTGTCCGGTCGGCTTCCGGTCGGTCCATCACGACACGATCCATCCGGGCTCGCTGTGTCGCAGTCGGTGCTGCGCTGGAGCGTTGCGCCGCGGCGTCGCTCGGCACGACGGTTCCGCCATCAAGCGCCGCAGCCGAAACACCGTAGGTGGCCCCAATGACAATGGCGAGGGCGGTCCAGCCCTCCACGCCCAGGGCGCGATCGATGCCGGGTACTCCGCATCTCGCGACGGCCTGGATCAGACCTGGAAGCACCGCGTGGGGCCGCCGGGACAGTGCGACCGGGATGCGGACCGCGGAATCTACCGCGTACGCCGGGGAATCGACCAGCCCGGCCTGCACCCACATCCAGTCATCATCGTTGCGATCGGCAACCGTGCTCACCACGAAGGTTGCCAGCAGATCTACGTCGCTCTCGAAGTGAATCCACCGTGGATCGGTGCTGATCGATTGCGACAGAACGTCGACGATGGCCTGGGCCCATTGCGGCACGAGCTCGGGGAGGCGGCTGAGCTCCCCGCACCCGAGCGCAAGATCCAGTTCCCGGATGAACCACAGTCCGGATGGCAGCGGCGTACGAGCGAGGGCTCTTGGCAGGTCGTCGACGACAGCCTGCGCGGTGGCACCGAGCCGTCGGTGTGCGTCCGCTGTGCGGTCGACTCCGACGAGCGTGGTCGACAGCAGGTCGATGCTGAGGTCGTGTCCGTGGCTCATCCGATCCTCACCCGCCCGATGGCCGTGTTCTCGATCTGTGCCGCCCGGTCGGGCACACCGACGATCCCGTTGGCACCGAGGAACACCTGGCCGGCGATCTCCGGCACCCAGCCCGAATCCACAGCCACGAACGAGGTCAGCCCGGTGCGGAAGCGGCCGATGCGCATTCCGGCGCCGAACTCGCACACATCGGCTCGGGTGTGTGCCGGCTTCTGAGCCTCGATGATCGAGGTCAGCACCGCTCGCTCGTCACGATCGACCGGCGTCGGCAGGATGACGGTGAAGCGGTGGGCGATCGCGTCATCGTCGCCCAGTACGTCGTTCGCACCTGGAAGCGGGCCGCCGACGCTGAAAGAGCCGAGCGGCTCCACTGCCCGGCCGGCGCTCGCGATGAACGGTGGGCGCGGCCCCGTTGTAGGAGGGCCGAGAACCGAACCACCCAACCCGCGAAGCCGCCAGTTCTCCACGATCGCCACGTCGCGGCGCAGGTAAAGCGTGAGGATCTGTTCCAGCGCGGCTCTCGTTCCGCGCAGGCGGTACAGGTCGTAGACCTGTGCGACGAGCTCACGCCGGGACGACAGGGGCCAGCGCCGGTCGAGCACCATGCCGAGGAACCCCGCCAGCCAGTCGAGGGCCTCAACGGGAGCCGTGAGCGGGTCGAGCAGATAGCTTCGTTGCTCTGCGCGGGCATCGAGGTCGCGAAGCATGCCCTCGGAGGGTGCGAGGAACCGCTGGAGGAAGGCTGCGTCGGATTCGTCCCGAGACCAGCCACGGGGCAGCTGTGTCGCGAGGCGATGGCCGGACTTCTCCACGCGGACCTCCCGTACTCGCGGAGACGCCTTGGCACTGCCGTCGAGGTCGATGACAAGCCACAGGTACCGTCCTGGCGGGGCGTTGACCGGCGCTTCGTACGTCTCGTAGCCGTCATCACTCGGGATCTGCTCCCACGGACGCTCCCGGCCTGCCGTCCGGTGGTACAGCGGCTGGGTTGTCTCGTCGGAGACATCACGAATGAGCTCGGCCGGCGGCAGCGGTGGTGTGAGTTCGGCGTACGGCACAGATCGGGATTCATGATCCGGCGCGCGCGGCGGCAACGAGTCGATGACCTCGTCGACGTCGGTGGTCACCGCGGCGAGGCGGAGTGCAGTACCTGGTGGGATGCAGGCGTCGATGAAGACTCGACCCCATTGTGCTCGGTACCTGCCGGAGTCCAGCCGGTAGGTCAGCAGCCGGCCGGACGACTGGTAGACCGCGGCACTTCCCGCCATGCGGGCCATGCCTCCTGCGATGGTGTAGACGACGCCTCCGTCGAGGTCGACGCCGAGCGCGGCTCCGTCGTACCCGGGCGCGGCCTGCGGCTCGATGCCGATCCAACTGCCGGAGTCGTCGCGCCACGCGAGGAGCGGCCGACCGGGTCCGACCGCTACGACGAGGATCTGGCGGTCGTTCACCTCGAGATCAGTTGCTCCCGGCACCGATAATGGGCGCCGGCCCTCGGGCGTGCAGATGACGGCCTCGGGTCCCTCCGGCGAGGTCCAGAGCACGAGGACGCCGGCCGTGGGATGGCACACCAGTCGGGACGGCCGGAGTCCGCCCGCTCCGGGCGGAGGCGTCAGTATTCCTGCAGGTATGGGTCCGCGCCGGCCGCGAATCGCAACGAGCGACGGTGGGCCGTCAAGCAGTGCGAGGACGCCGAAGTCCGCTGTCGCCACATCGACCGGGCGCCTCACGACGCCGCCGCTCGAACCAGGAGTCGGAACGGCACGGAGGAGTCGCTGCGACCACAGGTCGACGACCAGGACTCTCGCACGTCCCGGCTCCGCGACGTACAACCGTTGGGCCTGATCGATGGCGAGCCCACGTGGCCGCTCGAGGGCTCCGGGATGAGCCGTGCCATCGGCAGGTGGCTCGAGGACAGCGTGTGGCAGAACCACGACCTTGCCGAGCGCCGGTTCGCTTCGATAGGCGCGCCCCCAGCGGTCGATGGCCAGCCCCGCGGGTGCTGCGGGCGGGTTGTCGTCGTTGGCCTCTGAAGGGACTGTCCAGGCGAGTTCGAACCCGTGGCCGTCATCGAGCAGGCTCGTGCCATTGTGGTGGCAGCGTAGCCACTGATCCGGTTCCGAGAGCCGGCTGAGGCTCCCGGTCAACCCTGCGGGAAGCGTTGTCATCGTCATCGACACACCTCCGGTGGCAGGGGAACCAGCACTGGATCCTTGCCCGGATCGGGTGGCGGCGTGTAACCGGTGCCGACCGGTAGCGGCGTACCGCGCACCACGGTCATGGTCGACAGTTGAGGTATCTCCCAACGACTGAGCTCCACCGTTTGCTGCACGTCCCACGCCGAGCCGAGTCGCCGAGCGAGCTGAAGGTCGCCCTCGACGGAGTCGACCCCGTCGACCTGTACGGCGATTGCCTCGAGCTCGGCCCGCCGTACGGCCCGGCCGAGTGGCCACCCGCGGCCGGACGGGCCGAAAGGCGGCACCGGCGCGAGATACTGGCGCAGCAGGAGTTCCACCCACCGACGGACCGCGTCGACCTGGTAGCCCTCCCTGACCCTGATCCCGACCGCCACGGCGATCTCTCGGTAGGTCGGGGGGATGACGTAGAGCTCGGTCGTGACCAGACGTCGGGGATCGAGGTAGGTCGCGACGCGACGAAGGAGGTCGGAGTCGGGGAGCGGTGCCTCCGGGCTGCGGAGATCCTCGTCCGGGAAAATGACGACACTAACTGCTCCCGCCCGACGCACGGTCGGGGTGTCGGGGTGGAACAGCGACAGCGTGTCAGCGCGACTGACCCCACTCACTTCGCAGGCGAGCGAGCCGAAGTCCTCGGCCACCACAGCTCGGTCTCGTCGGTGAACGCGTCCAGGGATGTCCGAGAGCGCAGCGGCCAGCGTCACCGAGTCCGCGCCGCCGCGGGCCGGCAGGACGTTGGTGACCGTGACCGAGGCTACGCCGGTCAACGCGTTGATTGCACCACGCGGTACGTTGCCTGCGGCACCGCCGCCGTACCTGTAGCTGACAACGCGGACGCGTTGTCCCAGCTGCGGCACCCTGCTGCGCATCCCGAAACGGACAAGTCCCGTCTGGGCCTCCACGCTGAAGTGCGCGTCGTCTTCGCGGCTGGTCGCAAGCGTCTCGACCTCGGTCCACTGCCTCCAGTCGCCGTTCTCCTCCACATCGAGCCTGACGGTGCCGGACAGCACAGGAGCCTTTGTGAGCTGGAAGGTCTGACCTGGCTCCGAACTTCCGACCCCGAGGAGCTCAGGCCGGGCGGTGACGGCCTGCTCGACCTGTACGGCGTTGAGACCGACCCAGCGGACCCCGTGGATGCCGTCGTTCTCGGAGCGCGGTCGCTGTACTCGTAGCCACCCGATGATGTTGGCGGCAACCTTGGGATCGTCCATCGGTGGCGGCGAATAGTAATCTCCCAGCGGGACAGCACCCTTGCTCTGCAGCGGGAAGTCCTGCGGCAGTTCGACTTCGACCACGCCGGTGGTCGTCATCCCGCGAGTGCTGTCGTTCACCACGGTCAACGACAACATCGTCTGCTGCGCCGGCGCATCGGGGCCGCTCCACAGTTCCCAGCGCGTCTCCGGCGGATCCGTCGTCAGTTCGTCGCTGATCCATTTCTTTCCCGGCCTGGCCTCTACCGAGTCGAGATCGAACGGCCGAGGCAGTTTCTCGTCGAACGCGACCCCGATGAAGAGAGTCTGGCCACTCAACTGTGAGGCGTCGAACGGGTGGTCCGCGACCAGCGCGAGCCAGAGAGATCGGTCGGCGGTCCGGCTCACGTCGAGCGCAGGCTCCGTAGTAGTCGGATCGTCCGGCAGGACCTGCGTACGGTAGAAGCAGGTGGGATTCGAGACGTCAGCAGCAGGGCGCCGCAGCGCCGCGCGCTGACGGAGATCCGCGTCTTCGCGTCGCCGGCGTTCGCGGAGCCGTTCACGCTCGTCAAGGTCGATGTCGGTCGGTACGCACAGCTTCCCCGCGGCTGTTGCCCGCAGCGGCCAGGCGCGGAGTTCGTTGACGGTCTCGTACTCCACCGCTCCGGCGGTCGCGCGAGTGCCGCGCAGAACCTGTACTCCCGCAGGACGATCTGTCGTTGCCACGAGCAACGTACCGGCCAGCTGCGGCGGCCGCGGCCGGACGCCGAGGAGGTTGAGGAAGGCGATCTTGGTGGTGTCCGGGATCTGGTTGAATCGGTACAGCAGCGACTCGCCCAGTGACGCGAACAATTCGACGAGGGCGATCCCGGGGTCGCTTTCGTTGTGGTTGGTCCACTCGGGCGTGTAGACCGGGATCCGGCGGATCAGTTCCTCGCGCAGTTGCTCGTAGGTGCGATCATCGAGGGTAGGTCCCGTGATGGTCATGGCTGTGCCGTCGCTGCGCTACTGGAGGTAGAACGGGTAGACGAGGTTGTCAGCACGCAGATCCGCGGAGCGGACGTACGAGATGCCGATCCACACCAGGGTTGGTTGCTCGCCGGGGGTGACCGACACCTCGACCAGGCTGATCCTCGGCTCCCAGGTCGTCAGCGCTGCTTCGACATCGTGCTGGATCGCCGCGCGCGTAGAGACCGTGTTCGGCGCCATCAGATAACGGCGCAATCCGCACCCGAAGCCCGGAAGCATGAGCCGCTCGCTCGGCTCGGTGTCAAGAATGGTCTCGATCGACTGCCGCACCAGATCCATCCCGTCGACCCACCCGAGCCGCCCCTCGACCGGCCGCAACGGCGCCCGCACCCCCACCCCCAGCCACCCGTCAACCGGCGACCGAGCCCCCCCAACCACCTCACCGAACCCCATACCCCGATCCTCCACACCAACCGTCACCCACGCGTGTCAGGCGTTGTATCCGTCCAGCTCGGCTGCCTTCGGCAGATCGATCGGGCCGAAGGAGTAGGGCCCGGAGGGATCCTCGAGACCCTTCGGAACTGGGGAGAGTGCCTTCACCGAGACTGTGATGTGTTCGGGGTAGTTGGTCGGGTTGTACTTGGGATTGACCAGCTTCTTCATGATCTGCTGGTCGTCCGTGGCGTGATACTTCACGTGCGCCTCGAAATGGAATCGACCACCCGACCTTGCCGCGGCCTTGAGGCGCTGCTCATATCTGCTCGACATCGCAGAGTTCACCTGGTGCGGTGTTGAGACCAAGTTCCATCTCTCACCTGGCCCATCCAGCCATCCGCTCAGAAGGTGAGCTCGATCCCAGATGGCGGCTTTAGCGTAGCCGAGCTCGGCCCATCCTGCAGGATCCTGTTTGGGCTCGAGGTAGTCGGACACGCCGACTTCGAAGGAGATGTAGGTCCCTCGGTCCTCGGACTGCGAAGTCTTCGGTTGGCGGTCCCGGTGTGTGAATAGTGAGGGAACGACCACGACGAAGTTCGGCTTCCCATGCTGGTATGCATCGAACATGCGCCGCCCAGACTTCGTCTGGCTCTCGAGCACGACGACCCACACCGACCCCGATGATCCGCCGAAGTCCTTCTTCTCCTGACGCACGTCGAACACTTTGTGCTGCCCCGCCGGCGCGGAGCCGCTCGTGATCATGTCACCCTTGTTGACGTTGGGCTCCTTCTTCGGTTGATCTGCGAAGTACTTGGCTGCAAGCGGGCCGGAGGTGGTCGCGGCCGGAACACGTGTTTCTGCTGTTGGGTTGACGGTTGCTCTGATGTGCCAGTTGGGGCCTTCGTGGGTGGCTTCGGCGGTGGTGAAGCCGGCGGCTTTCAGTTTGCGGAGGGTGGCGGCCATCTCGGTGTCGTCCTCGGGGTGCGCCTTTGCCGCCTTCATTTCCGCGAGGTAGACCTGCATGGCCTGCTTGGTCTTGGCGTCGTTCTCTGCTTTGGGGGTTTGGGCGTGGTCGGCGGGAGTCTTGCCGCTGGGGCCGCCGGGCTTGGAGGCCGTGGCGGGAGGCTTGGCGGTGCCGGGGCTGAGTTGGGGAGGGGCGGCGGCGGTTCTGGAGGTGGATTCGCTCCAGGTGCCTTTCTTCTGGGCGTCGGTGGACTTCTTGGGTGGGACGTGGTCGCTGACGAGGTCCGTCAGGAAGCGGTCGGCGTTGAAGTCGACCTTGCTGAACTTGATCTCGGGGATCTTGCCGGAGCCGAGGACGTGTTCGACATCGGCTCCGATGCCGAACTCGCCAGGCAGTGGGTACTCCAGCTGACCCAGCGGCCAGGTCCAGCGCTTGTCGGGGGCGGGAGACCACCATGGACTGTCCAGGTCGACGAAGAGACCGCCGCCCAGCTGCAGGAACGGCTGCGCTGCGATGTCGAGGTGACCGCCGAGGAAGAACTCGCCCTTCTTGCCGGCCTGCGGGTCGGCGACCTCGCGGTAGCCGATCCGCGGCGTGGCATCGACATAGCCCCGGACGCCGGCGAGTGCGCCGAGTGCCACACCGATCTTGATGTCGTGGTCAAGAATCTCGAGCCCGGCCCCGCCCTCTGCTACGAGCCGCAGCCCGGCGAACGCCGAGATGTTCAGCGTGCCCGTCAGGCCGAAGCTCTGCAGCACAGTCGGTTTGGTCGACCAGGTCCCGGTCATCTCCATGTTCGTCAACGTCGCCGGTCCCAGCTTCGCCAAGGCCTCCAGTCCGATGTTCGCGAACACGAAGACGTTGCCGACAACCGGTACGCCGTACACCGCCCGCACCTCCACCTTGGCGAGCTGGTACTTGTTGTCCCGCTGCTCGAACAGCGGCTTCGTCAGCTTCGGGGTGATCTTGCCGACGATCGTCACATCACCGTCAGCATCCACGAGAACGCTCGCCTCGCCGGTCAGCCACTCAGCGAGCCGGACGTTCACGGTGCCCCAGCCGACGAGCACGCGCGGTCCGGGCTTCGCGGCGACGGCCGCACCTGGAGCCGGCCCGGCGCCGGCCGCGGCCGGCGTAGCTGCAGCCGGCGCCGGAGCGGCGCCTTCATGCGGCTTGGTTCCCTCGGCCGCGGGTGCGGTGGTCTTGACCTCAGCCGGTGTGTGCGCGGTCGACAAGGCCTTGGCGTTCTGCTTGTCGGTCGCCGCGATCGTCACACTCCCGTCGAACTTCTCGTTCATGTAACGCACTGTCCCGATCACGTCCACGACGCCGTTCGCGTACGACGCTTCGACCTCTCCGCTGAAGCCCTTGACCGACAGGGCGACGTTCACCTTCCCGGACAGTGACCCGTCTGCGCCGCGTTTGATCGGCACGGTGATCGTGACCAGACCCGGCACCGTTCCGGTCGCCGTGGCGTCGAAGGTCACGATCTCGTTGTGCAGGCCCAACGAGCCACTGCCACTGAGGAAGCCGCCGATCTTGAAGCTGAGGTTCTTGAACTCGAGACCGAGGATCGTGCCGTCCAGCTGGTTCTTGGCGATCGGCAGGGACAACGAGTCGAGGCCTTGCAGGCCGAGCAGCGCAGCGTGCTTGCCGAGCTCGCGAGATATCCCGCCGGGCTTGAGCAGGTGGCCGCCGACGCGAACTGACACGTAGCCGCTGACCCCCTGTGAACCGACATCGATCGCCAACACAGGTTCGACACCCGCCGAGCGCAGCGGCGCGAGCATCGGATGCAGGAGAGGCACCGACTGCGTCTCCTCGGTTCGCAGTCCCTTGGAAGTTGCGTGCACAGTGATCGTCCCGGCCGCCATCGTGCCGAGCCGCACGCGAACCGGAGCCCCGTCGCGCGCCTTGACGTAGTCGACAACGTTCGCCGGCGCCTCGATGGGAGACCCGCCGACCAGCGCCAACTCGTGCGGCGGCGCCCCTGCAGGCAACAGCGCCGGGGTTGGTGCCGGTCTGGCCGCGGGTGCGAGCGCGGACGCGGTTGCAAGAGCGCCGGGAGCCGGCGGAGCCGTCGATCGCGGTGTCGGAGCCGGAGCCGTCGATGGGACGCGAGCCGACCGCTGCTCGCGGACGGGCGGTGCGAAGTTCACCTTCTGCCATCCGGATCTGAGCACAGCGGATCGGGCGGCTTGGATTCAGACACAAGTGCCTTCGCGTCATCTTCCTGTGGGCCGAGAGCATCGATCAGGGTGCGGGCGTTGGCCGGCTCGAAGCGCGACTCCGGACGCGCAATCCGCGCAGTTCCGCGGAAGCCGAGAAGGGAGTCCAACGTGTCACGGGCGGCAGCTGTCTTCGTGCCGTCCTTGGCGGTTGCGAGAGTGGCCAGAGTCCCGCCGTCGGTGTCGAAGTGGTCGCGCAGCACATTCATCGCCTGCGCACTGGGCGGCAGACAAACCTTCAGCAGGAGCAGCCACCACAGCTGGAACACGAGGACGACGACGGGGAGGAAGAGACTGAAGACGAAGAATCCGACGATCGCGAACAGTTCGAGCGCGAAGGTACAGGTCTGCGCCACAGTTCCACCGACAGTTCCCCCGCTGGGCGAGCCGTTGTCCGGGTCGAACGAGAGCTGCGACGCCGGTGGCGAGGTGATCGCGACGCCGCCGGTGGACGGCTGACCGGCTCGAGCCGCCAGTGCCCGGAAGTCGGGCATCGAGATCGACACCTTGTGGTTCTTGGTGCCCTCAGGGTCGAAGAACGCAGCAAGCCGATAGGGCTCGGACGGAGCGCTCCAATAAATATCCGGCGGGCACGGTTCTGGAGCGGGCCGGAGGGCTCGGCAGACGATCTCGTAGGTGGCGAGGTCGTCGTACCGAGGCTGTCCGACCGTGCCGCGAACAGGGATCGCGTGATCGAACGCAGTCCCGTGATCTCCGGAGTACGTCGGTACGACGCCGAACCAGAGCGATCTCGTCCGCGCGGCGTCGCACAACGCGGAACTCGTCGGGATGCGCCACATCGGCACCAACACCTCTGCGAGCGCGTCCTCGAGGTCGAGTCGCTCTGCCGCGGTGATCGGCCGATCAGGCAGCGGACGGCCGTCGCGATCGACGTCGACCCACCCCTGCCCGCCGAGACGGTTGGTCATCCACGCCTGCTTGCCCGGTGGGAGCAGAACGGCCGGCGACAGTTCGGGGACCGGTGCGTGCGCGACGGTTCTGCTGCGCAGCACGTCTCGTGCCATTCGCCGTACCTGACGCTCGGTCAGTCGGGTCGACGTGGTCTGACGGCGTACGGCGAACGCCATGGTGAACTCGTCCGCCGGGTTCGGGCGGGGGAGGCCGTCGTGGTCGCAGAAGACCTCGACGACCACGGCGTAGAAGCGATCGTGGCTGGGCTGGAAGAGCTTGCGCGTGCCCATGCGTACGAAGCTGTGGGATGCGAACCGCATCCGGCCGGTGCCGGCCTTCTGCTCGGACAACGGTCGCGACACCGTGACGGTCCATTCGTCTTCCGCTCCGAAGACAAGGGAGTCGCGTGGATCCGCGATCATCCGTTGTACGAGGTCGGCGGTGTCGTACATCTGGATGGTCGGCTTGACCGCGACGGGGTCGAAACGATCGATCCGCAGTCGTTCGCATTGGTACCACGGAGTCCGCAGGGCCAGCGGATGATGACCGGCCAGAGGTAGGGCGGTGACAGCAGCCGGCTGTGTCAGCGTCGACATGGCGTCACCAGATGTTCCCGGCGCCCGGGCTGTAGGCAGGCGAGGTAACCATCTGCTCCGCGACCAGCATGCCGCATTTCACGATGCCGCTGAAACTCGACACGGCGGCATCCACCTGGACCATCGGGGAGGTGATCTTCACCGTCACGTTGGCGTCGACCTCGACGTCGGTGGCGGTCAGCTTGATCCTGCACCCGGTCGCGTGGGTGATCGTGATCTCCTGAGCAGCCGCGTCGAGCACGACCGCATGGCCGTTGGCCATCGTGATCCGGACCTTCGCCGCCCCGGCGGTGTCGTCGAACTCCAGCCGGCTGTCCGCCCGCGATCGCAGTACCCGGATGTTGTTGAGACGCTCGGGATCGTACGGCAGCGACTCCTTCCCGTTCCAGGTCGCACCGAGGATGTAGGGCCTGCGGAGGTTGCCGGCCTCGAAGGCGACTGTGACCTGGCTGCCGACTTCCGGAAGCACGAGCAGCCCCTGGTCGTCGTCCGCGTACGGCGTGCACAGCGTGGCCCAGGCACGGACGTCCACGCCGTCGTTCCCGAGCCATGGGTACGAAACCTGAATCCTGCCGAGTGATTTCGGGTCGACCAGGTCGGTGACCAATGCGGGGTAGACGCCGTGATACGCAGGTGCGGCGCCGTCGCGAGGCTGCGGAAGGTCCATCAGGCCACCTCGTTGAGGGTGGCCCGCTGCGCCGTGAACTCGGTACGGAGTCCTTTGACTAGATCGAACCGATGGCAGACCGAGGTGACGTAGTACCCCTCACCCTCGAAGGGCTCTCCGACCAGCCGCAGGGTCAGGCGTGAGCCGACGACGAGGTCAGGAGTGCCGTTGGTGACTCCGGTTGCGGTGACAAAGGCTCGTCCACGCCGGAGCATCTCCGCCCTGGCCCACGCAGACGCCTCCTCAGATGTCAACGGGACCTCCCGCACCCGGGCAGTGACCGACGTGCCCAGTGCCGCGGTCACGATTGCGGCGCCGGATCGGCCGGGGATCGCCTCGGCCTCGACCACATCCTTGTCCGCGCGCTCGCTGATGACCGAGCGCTGCGTCGCGTCGTACCCGCTGACCACCACCTCGCTGCGCTGTGCCGAGAGGTCGGCGGTGAAGCGGGCGCTGAGCAACTGAGCGCCCTTGCTGAGGGTCACGGCCGTGGCCTGCCGGGTCGAACGAGAGCGGAAGTGAAGCGTGGATCCGGTGCACCACAGCTCGGCCTGGATCAGCCGGGCGCGATCGCGGAGGAACGCGAGATCGCTCTGGTTGAGCTGCTGCACCACGTCATAGCGTGGCCCGTCGGCTTGCACGTCTGCATCGAGCCCGTGCTCCCGGGCGATGTTCGAGGCCAGCTCGGCGTCGGTGATCTCGGACCAGGAACGCAGCCGTCGTGTCATGCGCAGCCGCATCAGCGCGTCCTCGGCGAGGACCGCGACGCGCTGCGGTTCGCCGTCGCCGATCTCGAGCTCCAGCGCCGAGATGGACCCGTCGAAGGCGAATCGCTGTCCGGAATCGGGGCCGATGGCAACCTTGATGGATCGGCCGAAGTCGACGGTCGAGCCGTCCAGGTGCCGTAGCCGTGCAGGGGGACCGTCGTCGCCGGCGCCGACCGCGAGGAACTGGGCTTCGAGAGTGCGCAGTCCGGCGAGGCCTTCGCGGATCTCGAGCCGTAGGCAGTCTCTGCCCAAGGTGTGGACGAGTGTTCCGTCGACAGTGAACACCGGAGCCTGGACCTGGACCGGCCGCTCAGTCATCGAAGTCCTCCGCGGCAACCCGGGCCGCCAGCCACTCGGCGCGAGCAGCGCGGAGCAGGGTCTCCTCGGCCAACGCAGCAGGATCGCGCCGGTCCGGTTCGACGCGGGGCGCCGGCGTGCTCGCACTGATCTCGGTCCGCAGCTCGCGTACGTAGACCGGCGTCATGACGCACCACCTCCTGGCCTCCACCGCAGTATCGGCGTGCGTGCGTCACGGCCGCGTTGCTCGCAGTCCTGGTCGGGCCAGGCGGTGTTCGGAAGCCGTTGCCAGGGTGGCGCCCCGGGACCGACATCGAGCTCGGTGGACCGGGCTCGGGCGCTGATCGCCGATGACCCGCCGAGGCTGGCCTGCGAGGCTGTCGCCGGATAGGCACGGCGTTGCAAAGGGACGGCCCTGCCGTAGGTCAGCTGCCGCGGGTCGATCGGGGCGTCCAGGGGAGCTGCAGTCGCGAAAGCTCCGGATGGTACGGCGAATCCGGCGGCAGTGTTCTGTATGTCGGCGTCAATGGTCTGCGCACGGACGATCTGCTCCGCCCGTGCGAGACCGCCGGCAGCCGCCAGAGCGAAGCCAGCGGTGCGCGGATCGACCCGGCCCGGGGACGGGTCACCGAGGGCAGCCGCCAAGGCGTCTGGTGTCGCGGCTGTGGGGGCAGCGGCGAACTGCTCGGCGGCCGAGCCCACGGCCCCGTTGAGCCCGGACGCGTTCTCGGGCCCGATGGTTACGGGAGCTCCCGCGGCGAGGCCGAGCGGGCTCTCGAGACCTGACATCGCGGCGCGCCAGGTGGACGGGTCGCGCCCGAGCCGGGCCAGCAGTTGCTGGGCGCTTTCCCCCTCGTGGGCCTGAACCACATTCTGCGGATCGCGCGTACCGGTCTGCCCGGGTGCCGCGCCGTTGAGCTGCTCCGGTTCCTTCGCGGCCGCCTGGTCACGCCTGCCGTTGCCGGATTCCATGCGCTCGAAGGTGAAGTCCTGCTCCGAGATGCTCAGACTGACCTTGGCATGCAGTGCGGTTCCGTCCGGGGCGAAGTAGTCGAGGTCCTCGGTGACTTGGTCGACGATGCCGTTGAAGATCAGCCGCCCCCAGGTGAAGCGGACCGCCGGCGAGGCATCTGTGGGCTTCTGCTTGGGCGGCTCCACGAACTGCCGTACCAGGGCAGTCCACTGCCGGACGTCGACATGCTCACCGTTCGCGCCCTGTTCGCTGGTGTCGAACTCGAGATCGAAGGCGAGGGTCGCATGCTCCTGTGCCGGGTGCTGCGCCTTCTGCGTACCGGTGGTGACGCCCCCTCGGTCTACGTTGTTCCGGCGAGTGATCTTGAGCGTCGCAGGGTTCAGCTGCACCGAGATCGCGTCCCCGTCGGGGCGGACCAGGGCGGGTGCGTCCTTCTTTCCGGCCGGTACCCGGGTGAGGCGTTGCAGGGTTGCCCGGACGAGCTCCGCGGTCATGGTGCCTCCTCCAGACGTAGTCCTTCATGCGAGAGGTGCAGCTCCTCCACCGCGACAGCTCCGGTCACTGCTTGGAGAGTGGGTCCGACGACCTTCACCGGTAGAGCGCGTACGAAGGTCCACCGCGCGACAACACGCTGGAACGTCGGGTCGTACACCGCGATCCGCCCGTCGTACCGCGGCAGCGGCACCTGGCCGGCCACCATCGCGGTCATCCAGCTCCAGATGGCGGCGTCGGCGTACCCGCCGCCGACCGGGACGAGCATTCCGCGCTTGAGCACGATCGGCGCATGCTTCACGCGTCCCACGCGGCGTACCGACGTGTCGTTGGAACCGCCTTCGAGCACCTCGTGGACGTCGGCATCGAGAGTGAGCCCGGCACATTCCTGGAACCCGCCGTCGCCGAGGCGGTCATCCGGCCCCGACGTCGGCCCGCCGGCCGCGGGCGGCGCTGTCGTGGAACCGGCTCGGGAACCTCCGGTGACGGGTGCGGGCGGTGCAGCGGCCGAACCGGCCGCCTTTGCGTCGAGCTGCGGCGGTGCTGCTAGCGTGCGGCCAGGGAGGCTTCTCGACAGGGCGATCTGGAAGCGAAACGCCTGGACCAGCTCGACCTGTTGCTCGGACACAGCTCAGACCTCCACACCAATGGTGCCGGCCGCGTCTCTACTCAGCCGTATGACGAGGAACTCCAGCGGTGAGGACGGTGACACGCCGACCTCGGCGACCAGTCGACCCTGCTGCTGCAACCAGGGTGGGTTGAGGGCGTCGTCACAGTGCACCCAGAACGATTCCTGCTCGGTCGCCCCCGCGAAGGCCCCGTCGCGGTAGAGATCTCTGAGCAGTAGCGTCACCGCCTGCGTCAGGTCATGTCGCAGCGCCGGCGTGTTGGGTTCGAACGCGAGCCACTGTCCGTGCCGCTCAAGCGCCAGCCGCAGCATCGTCATCAGCCGTCTGACACTGAGCTGCCGGAGATCCGGATTCATGCTGAGCGTACGCGCGGCAGTCAGCAGGAATCCGTCCCGTTCGGCACGAAAGACGTTGATTCCCAGCGTGTGCAGTCGATCGTGCTCCGCATCGCTGAGATCACGGGCGACCCGCACCGCGTCGATGGCGATTTCGGCGGCGGGGCCCCAGGGGAGCCCGAGCCGGCGTTCGCGGGCAGCCGTGATCCCCGCCGCCGCGGCGGAAGGTGCTAGCCGTCGCAGGTGCCGGCCGCGTCGGTCCTCGGCGATCGTGGCAAGCCACGGGTGGTACGCCGCGGCGTAGCTGCTGTCGAAGGCAGCCCGCCATCGCGCGAGATCCCGGTACGCCAGCCCGTCGGGGACGTCGAGCAAGGCGACGAACCGCTGCTGTCGTTCGGCCAGCGCCACCACGCGCCGTTGACGAACCATCGCCGTGTCCAGGCTGCTGCCGCCGCCTTCCAGCAGGACGGCCGCGGGCTCGACGGGCTCGTACTTGATCGGCTCCTCCATCCCCTCGCAGGTCCGGAAATCCGGGTACGTCGGCAACCGGCTCGATTCGACCTCCGCCGGTGTGACGACCGTGTCCCACAACAGGTCCGGCGCGCTCAGCAACGCGATCTCGGGCTCGACACTCATCCTGTCGACGCCGTAGAGCTCGAGGTCGTCGGCGCCGCCGCCAACCGGAAGGAGCTCCGGCGCGACATCACCGAAGAAACTACCTGGACCGATCCGGTCGAAGCGGTCGACAGCCCGGACGGCGAGCTCGGACCGGGCCGCGCCGAGTCGGGCGTCGGGCGGAACAATTCGCTCCGGCCAAGGCCCGTGCGGCCGCACCAGCAAGGATTCGTTGCTGAGCACGACTCGCATCGCACGCGGATGACGGAGGCTCAGCCCGAGGCCGTCGAAGCGCTCCTGCCGGCGGACATCGGCGGCAGGGTCGGTGATGCTCATGCTGGCGGTGATGACGTCGACGTCGAGACTCTGCACCCATGGCTCGCCGACGCCGAGGTCCGGCACGCCGGTGAGGTCGTCGTGGAGCACTACGACCGTGGCCCGGCCGCCGCGACCGTCTTCACGGACCGCGCTCGACTCGACCCAACGGAACGTGGGATGTCGTCCTTCGTCGAGCCAGACACGCAGAAGGGTCCCCGGCGCCAAGGCCAGCCCGGCGGGCCTCGTTAGCTGCCGGCCGCCTCCTCCAGCGGTGAACCGGGACGTGGCGACGAGGGTGCAGGTCACAGCCAGGTCGTTGCCCCAGGCTCCTTCGTTGGCAGCATCCAGCAGCAGTTCGACGGGCGCGGTGCGTTGGTCAGGTCCGGACAACGTCAGTCGATGCACGGCCACGGCATCGTCAACCCCTGCCCCGGATGCCCGCGGCAGGGGTGAGACCCGGAGGACCAAAGCCCGTGCGCCGCCCTGCGCGAAGAACGCGTGGACGGCAGTTCCGAGTCCGCCCGGCGACTGGCCGATGTCGCCGAACATCCATTGGTACTCCGACCACGAGGTCACCGGCGTCGGTACGTCGATCGGCCCGCGTGCGGCAACCCCGACGAAGCCGGCGACGTCGAGCCGCACGGCAGCGAACCCGGGTGACGACTGCGCCTCGCCCAAGTAGACCCCGGGCGCTCCGAGTTCGAGGCCGGTCATTCTCATAGCGAGATGAATTCGATCTGCTGGAGCGTCAGGACGAGCGCTTCCGTGGCGACGGCGTCGGTACCGCCCTTGGCCGACAGCGTGGGGCCGGTCCACTTCTTCGGCTGTGTCGTCCGCAGTACCCACTGACACACCGGTGTCCGAGCCTCGTCGAGCAAGGTTACGGTGACGGTCCGAGGATCGTACGTGCCCTCCCGCGTCGCCTTGATCCACTCGAACAGTCTGAGGTCGCCGATAATGCCGCGCTTGAGCGTGACGTCGTTCGTCGTGTGGACGTTCGGGATCTTGCGGACGTGGTTCTGCTTGTCGTTACCGTTGCGGTACTCGGAGAACTTCACTTCGACCTCCGCGCCGGAGAAGTCCGAGAAGCCTCCGGAGATCTGGTCCTCGCCGCCGGTGTCGCCGAGCTTCACCATGAAGTTGAAGGCGCCGTACGGGTTGTCTCGCAATGCCATCTCACCCTCCAGTCTCGAGTCTCACGGTGCCGGGTTAGCTGCGCCGCGAATCGGCGGTCCACTGACCAATGCGGAAGATGACGAACTCTGCGGGATACGTCGGAGCGACGCCGATCAGGCAGATCATCCGGCCGTTGTCCAGATCGTTCTGCGTCATCGTCGTGCGGTCGCAGCGCACGAAGAACGCCTCCTCCGGACGGGTGCCCATCAGCGCTCCGGTCTGCCACACCGTGATCAGGAAGTCCTCGATCGTCTGGCGGATCGAGCCCCAGAGTCGTTCGTTGTTCGGCTCGAACACCGCCCACTGCGTGGACTTGTCGATCGAGTGCTCGAGGTAGATGAAGAGCCTGCGGACATTGACGTACTTCCACTCCGGGTCGGACGAAATCGTCCGTGCCCCCCAGACCCGGTTCGCGCGCCCCTCGAAGAACCTGAGCGCGTTGATGCCCTCAGGGTTGAGCACGCTCTGGCGCGCATACGTCACGTTGGTTACGAAGCGGGTGATGCCCAGTACCACCTCGTTGGCAGGAGCCTTGTGCACCCCGCGCTCGATATCGGACCGCGCATAGATTCCAGCCACGGCACCTGACGGCGGGATGTCCAATGTAGTCGGTGGCATGGACGGGTCCTGCGGCCCCGTCGGATCGATGATACGCAACCACGGGTAGTACAGCGCGGCGTACTTACTGTCGAATTTGGAGCGGAACGCGCGGACCTCGGAGATCGAGCTCTCGTCAGGCGGGTCGACGATGGCGATCCGGTACCGCTGCTGCTCGCAATGACGGATCAGCGCGTCGACGGCAGTCTTCGCACTGTCGAGGTCGCTCAAGTTGGTCGAGTCGGGCATCGCGACGATGGCGATGTCGTCGATCTCGCCCAGCGCGGCGAGACCGGTCGCCGGCGCCAGTCCGTCCGGATCGGCAGGTTTGCCCTCGAGTTCGGTCGCACCAGGTTGGCTACCGTCGGATCCACCGGTCAGGTAAGCGCCGTCGTCGGCGGCCAGCATCGCGGCGAGCATGGCTGTGGCGTCGGGCTCGGGTTGGCCGGGTGGTGTGCGGAGCCAGACCAGCGAGGTATCGTCCGCGGGGTCGACGGCCTGCAGCACACCGCCGATGAATCGCCTGTGCTCGGAGCCGAGCTCGAGCCCGGTGTAGACGTCCAGTCGGTCGCCGAGATGAACCTCGACGTCAGTCGTGATGTGGAAGGCCGCCTGGCCTGCAGTAGGTTGGTTGAACCCACCCTGGCCGTCGCCGTAGCCAAGGACCCCGTTCTGTCGTTCAACGATCAGCAAGGTGCCCGGGGCCTGGTCGTCAGGGATCGTCGGTGCCTGGCCCGCGCCATCCAGGGCAGCAGTCTCGACGGCGGCTCCGGGCAGAACGCCCCGCAGTTGGGTACCGACCTGGATGTTCTTCGAGCGCCTGAACTTCACGACGACCTTGATGTTCGCCCCGACGGATCCTGGCCAGCGCGCGCACCACTCCAGAACGGGTGGGTTGGCACCCGACGGGATGCCGAGGCGTGCGAAGTCACCCACCGGTCCTGCTCCGACCCCGTCCTCGGTCGCGTGGAGAACGCGCTGCACGTACAGGCGCCGCCCGCCATTGCCGAAGAATGCGCGGGCCGCGAGAGCGAGCTGGCAGGGGTCCAGGCCGACCCGCAGGCCGCCGAAGATTCGCTCGTACTCAGTAAGACTCGTGACGAGTACCGGGCCGGTGGCCATCCGGATGTCGTTGGCGGGATGCCGGACCGGACCGTACTGCGTCACTCCGACCATGCCGAACGTACTCGTCGGGACACCCTCGATCGAACGCGATCTGAAGCTGGTCTCTTCGACGTAGACGCCGGGAGTCAGGTACTCGGGCATGGTCGACCTCCTGGGTCTCGATTACGGGGTGAAGATGACGTCGGCGAGGGCGGTGATCCGGCCTGGGACGACGGGGCGTACGACGTCCTGCGCGGATGTCAGGTAGCCGTCCGGTACCGCGACGCCGATCGTGACGTCGTCCTGGACCGGAGGTGGCGGCGGCAGGGGCTCGCGGGGGAGTGGCTCCCGCACGAGGTCCCACAACGGGTCGGTTGCGGTGTTGCCGACTGTCTGTTCGTCGCCCGAGGGCACGTGGATCCGGATTGCAATGTCGACCGGTGCGGACGGTATGCCGCTGCCCAGCCTGTCGAGCAGGACGAGGACCTGCCCGTGTTCGTCACAGTGTCCCCAGCCCAGCCGGTTCCCGGCAGCGTCGAACAGCTCGACGCGAGCCCACCGCGCCGGTTCGCCCTCGCGCAGGACGCGCGTCCGGATGCCGGTCGCACCTCCTGGTACGCCGTACGCCGCCCCGGGCATCAGCCACGGGCGGATGCTTCGGCTCATCGCCGGGATGACCGGACCACTTGGTGGTTCCGCGTCCGGTCTACGGATCTCGCCGAGGGTCCAGATGGGCACGGTGAAGCGGCGCGGTACGAAGCGACCTGCCGGGTCGGTCAGTCGGAGCGCTATTTCCGGCGGACGAACAGGTGACGGGTCGTTCGGCAGTGGTGACGGTTGAGGCGGAATCGTCGGGTCGTGCAGCAGGATGTACGCCGCTGAGGCGCGCACCGGGATGGCGAGCCGCTGCGGATCGATGTTCGGTCGGCGCACCAAAGAGCGTGTCGTTTCACGGCCGACCCGGACACCTGGTGGCGCCGCACGTCGCGTGACGGCATCGACAGGAACGATGGCGAGCGCCAAGCGGTGAGCGACCTCGGTGCGGCCCAGCGAGGTCCCGACCGTACCCAGCGGAGGGTCGATGCCTTGATGGACGGTCACGAGGGCTGCCTGCCGATCGCATCGACCTGATTTCCGATCGTGGTGACCCGCTCGGCCGTCGGCGTGGCGCCGGCATCGATGACGATGACGCGCGCTACGTACGGCAGGCAGAGGCGATAGTCGGTGGTCAACGCCTGGAATGCCTCGCTCATCGAGTCGAGTGCGAGCTCGTCCGGTACCACCTGGACCATGTCGCCGGGGTCCCAGTCACCGGAGGGATCGAGCCGCGGCCCGGTGAGCAGGCTGTTCGCCTCGAGAATCCGGGCCGTCAGCCCCAGCCACTCCAGTTCGTTCTCGACGACCTGGTCCCACGCCGAGATCATCAGATGCATGCGTAGCGGCACCCGTGGGATCCCGTCGCCAGCCGCAACTGCTGACCATCCTGGCCTGGTCTCCCGATCGACGCTGATCCGGTAGCAGTAAAGGGAGACCGCCGGGAACCTGATCACAGCGGACGGACTGCTGTTGACCTGATCGAAGTCCGCGGTGCCCGCGAGCACGGCGGTCGGACACCGCAGCGGCGCCGGACGCTCGCTGCGGAACCCGAAGTTGAGAATCTCGACCACGCTGCGGCCCAGCGCGGCCAGCGCCTTGTAGCCGGCCATGGAAGCCATGCTCGGAGGCGCCCGTCACCACCGCGTCGCGGACGGTGCTATGCAAGGGCGACGGCCCCGTGACAACCCATCGTCAGACTCGCCGGAGAGGTCGACGAAGGAGGAGACGATGGGTACCGAGACCGACACACCGCAGACCACCGGTAACTGTGCCGGGTGCGACCCGGGTGGGCTCGCCTGCAGCACCGAGATGTACAAGCGACAGGCCGAGGTCGCGGAGGAGTCGGCAAAGGCCCTCGACAAGTACCAGGAGAAGTTCGAGTCGGCCCGGGCCGCCTATGCGAAGGCGCGCGCTGACGCGAAGGCGGATGTGGAGAAGGCGAAGCAGGACCTCGAGACCGTCAAGCAGGCACTGTGCAAACTCAGCATTGAGGATCGCAAGTGCCTTCGCGACTCCTACAACAAGGTGTACCAGGCAATCAAGGACTGCAGCGGTACGACCGGTGGTTGCTGTGTCGGCGACTGCTCGTACCCGACCGAGGCAACCGATAGCGAGACCACGAGCAGCCTGGCCGGCCTGATCGATCAGTACCGTCAGGCGGCCGCAACCAATCAGGCCTGCTTCGCGAATCTCATCAAGCTTCTTGACACCATCCCGGCCGAGATCACAACGCTGAAGAAAGACGTCGGAGATCTCGTCGACCAGGTCGGCAAGGCGGCTGACAAGGACGTGCTGGTCCGGCTCTACGCGAAGTATCTGGTGGTTCGGCTCGGCCTTGAGGGTGACCGTCTCTTCGGTGGTTTCACCTCGGTGAACGCGTACGTCGATTGCCTCTGCCGCGCGATGCAGTGCAGCTACGCCGCCTGGCAGGCCGTCATCGAGCTCGAGGGCCGTAAGGCCAGGCTCGACTGCGAGGACCGTGCACGGAAGGCTGAGTGTGAGCGCAAGCGCAAGGACATCGTCGAGGACATTCTGTGTGAGTACGAGAAATGCAAGCCCACGACACCGTCGGATCCGGGCACCCATGAACCCGACTGCGGTTGCGGTCAGCATCACGGCGACTCGGTCGACGACGTGCCCTGAGCCGATGATCGGATGGTCGAGCATCGCTAGGACGGTGGGCCGTGGCCGCACGGCCCACTCGTGCGGAGGGCCGGTCTACGGACCGGCCGACGGAGCCTGGGCCTTCGCCAGTCCGACCAGCGCGGCGAGGTTCGGGTCCGGGTCGACTCCGAGTTCACGCCGGACTAGGCGCCAGTACTCGAGATGGATCCTGCGGGCCTCGACGAGGTTGCCTTCGGCCAGATGAGCCTCGACCAGCGTTCGATGGGCGCTCTGCCGCAACGGCTCGACCCGGACGGCCTCGAGTGCCACCTCGATGGCATGCGCGTACCTTCGGGTTTGGACGAGCTGGCGACTCAGTGCCTCGAACGCATGCAGCACTCGCTGGCGAAGTCGTTCCCGCTCGAAGATGACCCAGTCGTCGTACCATCCCGGCAGCAGGTCCAGCGCATCTCCGCCCCAGCGCGGGAGTCGCAGCTCGTCGGCTGAGGCGTGGCCCTCGATCACCCGCTGCGCCCAGTTGTCGATGGTGCTGATGTCCACCGAGATCGCCGGGTCGAGCCACAGCGCACATTTGTCGGCGCGCAGTACGTCGATCCCGGCGCCCTTCAGGCGCCACAGCGACGAACGCAGGTTGCCGGCGGCACGATCGTCGTCGCCGAGGGGCCACAAAGTTCCCGCGGTGAGCCGCCGGTCGACCCTTCCGTCGTGCAGCGCGATGAACGCGAGCAACCGCTTACTTCCCTCCGGCACACCTAGACGGCGGTTGCCCCTGACAACGAACGGCCCGCCGAGCAGACACAGCTGTGTTCCACCGTTGGAGTCGTGAACCAGGGCACCGAGCGCGCCGGCGCCCTCCCGAACCGGCGCCAGCCCCCTTGGAGATACGTAAGCAGTCACAGGAACCCCCCTGTCTACGTGTCAGCAGACTAGATTTTGGGCGTCACCGGGCTGTCACCCGGAAAGCCCCATCGCAAGCTCCAAGACCGGCAGGCGTGCAGACCCGGCGAACATCAAATGCTTCATCCACAGGCGTCGAGCACGTGGCTCGTTCTTCGACGAATTCGTTCGACAGGCTCGTCATGGTGGTTCTCCCTCTCAGATGATCTCGCCGTCTCCGATCAGGAGCCAAGGTCCCCCAGCCGGCGCCCCAGGCTGCTCCTCACCTTGCTCGATACCTGAACACATCCGGAAGTTGCGATCCAGCTCGACATCCGCACAGGGAAATAGTCCTCGTCCGGAACCAACTGCGTGAAAGTTGCTGGCGATCGAGCGGAGTTGGGAAAATCCGTCGACCCTTCCGATCGCGACGTACAAGCAAGCGAACGAGTAGCCGCAGTCCCCGCTCGTCGATCAGTTTGTGCGCGACGCAAGGAAAGATGTCGCAATGGCAGATTGCCTTGCTGTAGGAGTTGCGTGCGGAGTCAGCTTCCAGACGATTTGTGCAGCCTGAACACAGGACTACGAATACGCTCGTCCCAGCGCGGCTGATTCGGCGCGAACTGCTCCGTGACGAACCTAAGCCTTGGCATCTGGTCCTACATCCCGTTGCGCTGAGGCCGCGGCGGTGCGCGCGCGTGCGGGTGATCTGTGGGCCGTACGGTCGAATTCGGCGACCTCCCACTCGACCAGGTCTGCGACGTCCTCGACAAGCTCGGCACAACTCAAGCTCTTGACGTTGAAGAGCGCGACCTCGGTCTTGATGTGTGCCAGAGTCCGGGCTCGTGGCGGTCCGGTGCGTTGCCATCCGAAGATGTGGCGCGCCCCGCCGGCAACCGCCGCGAGGGCGCCGAGAGTTGCTGCCAGCCAGGGAGCCCAACCAGCCGCGGTGGCGACGGGCACTGCCGCCGCTGCGCCAATGGCAATGATTTCCAACGTGTAGTTACCGTTGCGGGCGACCAGCGCCGCCGTGCTGTACCACTGCAACTCATCGCACACGTACTGAGGGATCTCGCACGCGACCTTCGGCTTCGTCCCACGGTTACCGGAGGATTGCTCATCGGGGACCATTCCTCGATGACACCACTGGCTGGAGCCCACCGCCAGAGTTTGCCTCGATGGATAACGTGAATGCATTGACGCAGCGCCTGTCATGCCAGCTCGGGCAGCGCGAAGCAGACCGTGGGCGATCTGGCCCGGTTCAAATGATTGAATGCCGATCAATTACATCGGTTATGAATCGCCGCGCTGAGATGCGGATCCCGCATGTCCACGCCTTGCACGAACTTGTCCGGGTTGTGGACTTTCTCTCCACGCCGGCACTCTGCCAAGTCCTGCGCAGCGAGCCTCTTCACTGCCATGCGCCAAGGCGCCATCGGCTCACTCGAGTCGATGGAGATTTGGGTCGTGCGGCATAAGTCCATACAGCAGCACACCTGTCAGCGATCTCCGTTGGCATTGGCGTCGTCCTCTTGTCCGGGCACCATAACGAGCTTCCAGAGCTGCACCAGCCGCCGCTAACGGGCGCTGAGCGCCTGATGGTCGCAAGCCAGGTCGCCAGCGCCAACGGAGCATCTAGTCGAAGTACACTGTCGTGCCGGGGCGCCGCCAGTGGCTCAGGCTCGGACGAGGATGCAGAACTCTCGGCGGGCTTCGCCGTTGCTGGTGCATAGAATGAGGTGTTTCGGATCGGCCCTCCTGATGTCGTTGGCACCGGCAACTTGCCCCGAAACGAACGAAGCGGCACCGGAGTGCCGCGTGGTTGGGTGAAGCGAGTGTTTCAGTGTTCGAGGAGCGACACGCACCTTAACCACACGCATCGAGCTCGACTCGGATCCTGTCGGCCGAACCCCGTAACCGCTGATTTCCAGCTGAGGTTGATCACCGTTTGTGGATGATGAGCATAACCTCTTACTAGCAAGGGATTTGGGGATGGCGTCGTGCCGGGCGGTTCTCATCGCTCGCCATCCTCTCGCGCTGATTGAGGTGCGTAAAGAGGTGTGCCGGGGGAGGCGATCGGCCGTCACGCCTATGTGCCCTGAGACATGATCCGATGAGCTCGTCTCCCCCGAGGGCCGCGACATGGTTCTTGGAGACTCCCCTTCGTCAATTCCTTGGGTGGTCGACTGTCGAGTGTCGGGAGTGTCGAAGTTCAGGCGATTGGCAGCTAGCTTCCGGGATGAGACCCGACGCGCTGGCTAAGTCCTTGATCGACGGCAATCGATACATGGTTCTCGGGAGCGTGAATCTGGACGGTCGTCCGCGGGGGCAGGTGTACTTCGCGCCGGATGGCCACTCGGTCGTCTACCGGGTGTCGTCGCTTGAATCACGCCACTCGCGGAGCACTGCCGAGCGGCCCGAGGTCAGCATGGTGGTGTTCGACTCGGCGGCCTACGTGATCACTCGGCAGAGGCGGTCCCGGACGACGAGTTGGAGGGATGTCTCGACACCGTGCTCTGGACACGGTTTCCGGGACTCAGGCAGTTCGCCGCGGTGCGGTTGCGTGATCCTGAGGTGCGGCGGCTTTATCGGGCGCGCATCAGTGGGCACTCCATCCACGTGCCCGGCGGGCACCCGGAGTATGCCGCTGGCAGCCGGCGTGATCGCCTTCGCGGCGGGATGGGTGGTCGCCGCGGCGCTGCCTGCGTCGACGCGGGAAATGCGAGCTTGCCTAGGACACCAAGGACAAGGCGATGGAGGCTGCCGGTCCGGTGAAGGAGCGGGCCGCGCAGGTGTCCCAAGAAGTGGGCAGTCTCCAGGAACCGGCTTAACAGGCTGTCGACAACGTCAAGCGATCCGCTTCCGACGCAGCCACAGACGTAGCGGTACCTCGCCGGTCTGCCCGACGGGTCTTCGCGGTGCAGCGCCGGGTCGGCGGACGAGGGTCGTTTCGCGGCTCAACAGGTCGCCGAAGGACTCGGCGTACAACGTCCGGCAGGCTGTTTCCTCGAGCTGATGGCGCTGAGGCGTTTGAGGCGGGCCGTGTTTCGGGACTGCAGGCCGCGGGCAGGCGTCTTGGCTGCGTTGTCCGGTCTGGCCCGGGCGTAGGCGGCGCGGCGGAGACGGGTCGCGCAAGGTGGCATAGGTATTGAGGACCTCTTGCGGACACTGACCAGCGTCTTCGTCGAACTCGGATCGCCACCACCGTGCCTGAAGGGCGCGACGATCGTGTTCGGCGCAGGCTGGGCGCACGAAGTGGTCGGGTTGAAGTCGTGCGACGGCCGGGGTTCACGAGTGTGACCTGCCGCGGCTGGCCTCGGGGTAACGGATCTCAGCCGCGTGGACGCGGCGGCAGGCCTCGCTGAGCACTCTCAGCAGATCGCCGCCGGCCGTACTGAATGCCTGATCGTCGATGGCGAGGGGTGCGCCGAAAACGACGACCGGTGCGCCGATGGCCGGGCAGCTGATGGCCTGGTCGATGCTCAGGCCGCCGACCGCCTGGACCGGCACCGATATGGCGGACACGATGTCCGGTAGGTCGGTCAGCGGTGACAGTCCGGCGTGCTTCGCGCGGTGGTCGAAGCCGATGTGGTGGATCACCATTCCGACACCGAGCTGTTCGAGGCGTACCGCCTCGGCCACCCGGTCGTCGGCCCCGAGGTCGTCGCCCATCACCAGCAGATCGAAATCGGCACCCGCCACGCACACCCGCTCGATGGTGGCGTCGTGGGCCCGGCCCATCACGATGACCGCGTCGGCACCGGCATCGCCCATCATCTCTGCCTCGAGGTAACCGCCGTCCATCGTCTTGAGATCGACGATCAGCGGATGGGACGGAAACTCCTTGCGCAGCGCGCGCACCGCGTGCAGGCCCTCGGCCAGCACGAGCGGAGTACCGACCTCGATCCAGTCGGCTCCGGCTTCGACGGCGGTGGCGGCGGTTCGCAGGGCCTCGGTCCTGGAGGTGAGGTCGAGCGAGATCTGGACGATCGGGCGGTGGATGCGCTCGCGGGACAGATCGCGGATGGACGAGGACATGTGTTGCTCCATTCGGCAAGGGCGGTCGATCAGGACGATCGCGTGTCCGGGAAGGGGACGCCGTGACGGGCGCCCAGCAGGTGCAGTTCGTCCACGGTGGCGTCCGCGAGTGGAATTCCGTCACGCAGACGCTGTTCGCTGGTGTGCTCCTCCGGTTCGCCCGGCACGAGTACGCTGTCGAAGCCCGGAGCCGGCGCTGTGGCGTGTACCGCATCGACCAAGGCCCGCATGCGTTCCACGAACGAGCTGTACGGCGTGAAGCGGGCGATGTCGATCGCCAGCAACCAGTGCCCGATGTTCTGCGGTCTGGTGAAGTCCGTGTACATGTTGCCCAGTTCGTGGGAGACCGCGGCGCCGCTCAGCAGGCCGGCGAGGATCTCGATGGCGAGCCCGAGCCCGTACCCTTTCGGCCCGCCGAGCGGAAGGAGGGCTTCGACGGCCGCAGCGTCGGTGGTCGGCCGTCCGTGCCGGTCCACGCCCCAGGTGTCCGGGACGGCCGAGCCGGCGGCCTGGGCGACCATCACCCTGCCCATCGCGCTGGTACTCGTGGCCATGTCGACGCTGACAGGTGTGTCGCCGGTCGGAGCGGCGAAGGCGATCGGGTTGGTCCCGAGCAGTACCTCGCGTCCGCCGTACGGGACGACGATCGGTTCCGAGTTGGACGCGACGATGCCGACGGCGTGGTGTGCGGCCAGCCAGCGGGCGTAGAAGCCGGCGGTGCCGAAGTGGGTGCTGCCACGCACGGTGGCGACGGCGACTCCACTGGACCTGCTGAGCGTCAGAGCCGCCTCGGCAGCCTTCCGGGCAGCGATCTGCCCCGCGGCGCCGTTGGCGTCGACGGTCACCACCGATCCGGTACTGGACAGCACCGGCGCCGCATCCGGCTGCACCAGACCGGCCGCGATCCTCCGCTCGTAGGCGGGCAGCCGAATGACGCCGTGGGAATCGGTGCCCCGCAGGTTCGCGTCGACCAGGGTGCGGGCGAGAAAGCGGCCGTCGTCCGCGCCGTACCCCCACGCCCGGAGGACGGCGGTCGTCCACGACTCCAGCGCAGCGGCTTCGATCGACATGGAGTTCGGCCCTTCTCTCGAGTTCCGGCGCGGCAGAGTCTGGCGCTGTATTAATCCTATACGTCATACTTATTGCTGCCTAGAGCCGACGGAAGAGGTGGTCGTGAAGATCAGCGTGTTCCCCAAGGGCGACCTGGAGGCGATTGCCGTGCACCGGACGATGTCGGTGCACGACTGGATCGAGAAGGCGCGGGCGCTGCCCGTCGACGGTCTCGAGCTGTACTCGGGAATGTTCTGGCAGACGACCGACGACTTCGTCGACCGGGTGGGTGAGCACCTGGCCTCGGCGGGTTTCGCGATGCCGATGCTGTGCGCCTCCCCGGACTTCACCCACCCCGATGCCGGCCGGCGGGCCGAGGAGGTCGACGCCGAGGCCGACATGATCCGGATCACCGCGAGGCTCGGCGGCGCCGGGGCGAGCACCCGTGTCCTGTCCGGTCAGCGGCATCCCGGTGTGGCCAGGGAGCAGGGACTGGAGTGGGCGGCGAGCGCGATCGAATCCCTGCTGCCGCTGGCGCGTGAGCTCGACGTCACGCTCGCACTGGAGAACCATTACAAGGACGGCACATGGGAGTATCCGGAGTTCGCCCAGCGGACGGACGTCTTCATGGACCTCCTGGCCCGGATCGACGACCGGGCCCATTTCGGGGTGCAGTACGACCCGTCCAACGCGATCGTCGCAGGCGACGACTCGGCGGAGTTTCTGGACCGGGTTGTCGACCGGGTGGTCACGATGCAGGCATCCGACCGCCGGTTGACCGGTGACGCGTCGTTGGACGATCTGCGGAGCAGTGACGGCACGCTGGGATACTCGCCACTGCTCGAGCACGGCATCATCGGCCGCGGGCTGAACGACTACCCAAGAATCTTCCGGACGCTCCGGGCGGCCGGTTACGACGGCTGGATCAGCATCGAGGATGGAGTGAACGGCATGGAAGAAATGCGCCTGTCGGTCGAGTTCCTGCACGAAGCGAGGCAGAAGTACTTCGACGGATCGACCCGGGTCCATGTGGCCGCTCACGCAGCGGCGCGAAGGGCTGCGGGCGTATGAAAGGCCTGGTGAAGTACGCCGGTCGCGACGGGGCTGTCGAGGTGCGCGAACTGCCGGCCCCCGAGCTCGTGGCAGGACATGTGCTCGTCGAGGCGAGAGCGGTAGGCGTCTGCGGCTCAGACCTGCACATGTGGCGTGACACGCACAGTTGGCCGACGCGGGAGCCGGTCGTACTCGGCCATGAGATGGCCGGTGTAATCGTCGACGTGGCTGCCGATGTCAGCGGTTGGAGGATCGGCGACCGGGTGGTCTGCGAGACCGCGGCATCGATCTGTGGCGAGTGCGCCTTGTGCCGGACCGGCCGGTACAACCTGTGTCCGGACCGGGAGGGCTATGGCGCCACCCGGGACGGCGCCTTCGCCGAACTCCTGCTGGCCGAACCTCGGGTGCTGCACCGCATCCCGGACAACGTGTCGTTCGAGCAGGCCGCTCTCACCGAACCGTTCGCAGTCGCCTACAACGCGTTGGTCGAGCGAGCGACGGTGACGCCGGGCGACCTCGTTGTCGTTCAAGGAATCGGCGCGATCGGAGCCCTGTCGCTGCAGGTCGCGCGGCTCCGCGGAGCCGGCGCCGTGATCGTCCTCGGCACGCCTGTCGACGCCCTGCGGCTGGAGAAGGCACAGGCTCTGGGCGCGGTGAGGACCGTGGACGTGACGGTCGAAGATCCCGCCGCGGTCGTGCGCTCGTACGGCGACGGACTGGGCGCGGACCTCGTCGTTGATGCGACCGGCGTCAGTAGTGCCCTGCGATCGGCGCTGGACATGGTCCGGCCGTTGGGATCGATCGTGAAGATCGGCTGGGGTCCGCAGCCGTTGGACTTCAGCCTTGATCCACTGGTTGCGAAAGCAGTGACGCTGCACGGCTCGTTCTCGCACACCTGGTCGACCTGGGAGCGGCTGCTGCAGCTGTTCTCCACCGGCCGCCTCGATCCGGGTGCGGTGCTGGGCGGCGTCTATCCCTTGCAGGAGTGGCGAACCGGGTTCGAGGCGATGGAGGCGGGCTCGAATATCAAGAGCGTCATCTCGATGACCTCTTGAGGTCCGGTGGGTTGTCGCGCCCGGCCGACTGCAGCGCTTCGAACTCCTGCAAGGTCTCCTCGACGAGCGCGGCGGCGGCGTCTTGGGCCGCGCCGGCATCCCGCCGCCCGAGCGCCTCGGCGAGTTGCAGGTGACGCTCGACCGAACGTCGGGTCATGTCGTGCATGCCCGGCCGCATGTCGTGCCTTCTGACCTGCAAGGCCGCGCCGACGGTACCTGACAGTTGGGCGATGACCGGGTTGCCGGTGCCGTTGAGCAGCAGCTGGTGGAAGCGTTCGTCCGCTGCGAAGTACTCGCGGCTGTCGTCGGCTTCGAGGGCATCCCTCATCCGGAGCGCGGCCGCGCGAATCTCTGCCGCGTCCTGCTCCGGGATGCGGTCGGCGGCCAAGCGGGCCGCAGCCTGCTCGACGCCCAGGCGAAGCTCGAGCAGCTGTCGCATCTGATCGACGTACTGGCCGCTCTGTGCCCGCCACTTGACGACCTGTGGGTTCAGCAAGTCCCAACTGGCGAAGGGCAGTACACGGGTGCCGACATGCGGACGCCCTTCGACCAGGCCCATCGAGCCCAACGCACGCAAGCACTCCCGCATCACGGATCGAGACACCTCGAACCGGGCGCCCAGCGCATCGGCCATCACGATGCTGCCGGCCGGCAGATCGCCGTTCACGATCTCCCGGCCCAGGTCATCGAGCACCCGGCCGTAGAGTCCGCTCGGCGCCATGCGGGGTGTGGCACCACCCGTTCGGGCCTGCGACGTGTCGGACATGCGGTCCTTGTCGGGTCGGGGGCCGCTGGATGCGGTGCTGGTCTTCTCAATCTAGCAATCAGTAGGCCCTGGCTCGGTACCAAGGCATCCGGGCCGATGTATTTGACATTCAGTCAGCGCGGATGCGCTATCCTATGCGCGTGATCAACCGACATCCGGCCGCGCCCGGACGGACAGTTCGCATGGTGGTTGTCGGCCTGCGCTTCGGTCGGACCATGCTGCAGACGCTGGGCGGCTCGCCACGGATCGACCTGGTCGGGGTGTGTGATCTCGATCAAGATCTGGCCGCTGCTGTCGCAGCCGACCAAGGGCTGCGCCACTACGCCGATCTCGACGAGATCCTGGCGGATCCGGATGTCGCCGCCGTTGGCCTGTTCACCTCACCGGTGGGCCGCGCCGCCCTGCTGTCCCGGATCGTCCGCGCCGGCAAACCCGTCGTCACCACCAAGCCTTTCGAGATCGATCCGGACCGGGCGCGTGCAGTCCTCGACGAGGCCCGGGATCGCGCCGTGGTGGTCCGCTTGAACTCGCCGAGTTCGTCCCCGACGACCGAGCTCGCACTCGTCGACCAATGGCGCGCGCAGCACGACCTCGGTCGGCCGATCGGTGCCCAGGCTGCCGTGTGGGCGTCGTACCAGGAGGCGCCGGATGGCAGTTGGTACGACGATCCGCTGCTCTGCCCGGCCGCGCCGATCACCCGCCTCGGGGTGTACCTGGTCAACGATCTGGTGCGGCTGATGGGGCCGGCGAAGCGAGTGCAGGTGCTGAGCAGCCGTGTCCGCACCGGGCGGCCGACGGCGGACAACGCTCAACTGGCGCTGACGTTTCAAGGCGGAGCGCTCGCGACCGTGTTCGCCTCCTTCTGTGTCGACGACGGGCTGGCGTACGGCAACGAGCTCACGGTGCACTACGAGCGCGGCACGGTCAGCCGAGCCCGCGCCGAGCAGCCGGGGATGGTCGACTTGATCCTGGTAAAGCAGGGCCAACCCGTTGAGACCTGCTCGGTGCCGGACATCCCCGACGGTGGTTACGACCTGGCCGAGTTCGTCTCGTCGGTCCGGTCGGGTGCGGTGATCTCCGCTGACGAAACTCGCCGGATCGTCGCCGGCGTTGCCGTCCTCGAGGCGGCCGGCCGGGCGGAGCGTTCGGGCGCGGTCGAAGTGGTGCGGCCAATCGGGTCGGAGCAGTAGTGATCCCACCCATCGGTGTGGGCCTGTACGGCCACAACGGACACCAGCTCGATCTCTGCGGCGACCGCTACCCGAACGCACGGTTGGTCGCCGTCGCGCGGTTCGACCAGAAGCCGCTGCCGGACGGCTGGCAGGCCGATCCGGACATCCGCTCGTACGCGACCTTGGCCGAGCTGCTTGCCGACCGTCGGGTCCAGCTCGTCTCGCTGTGCTCACCTCGACGTGTGGACCAGGCGCGTGACGCCATCGCCTGTCTGCGCGCCGGTCGGGCGGTGTACGCCGAGAAGCCGGCCGCCCTCACCGAGGACGAGCTCGACCGGATCACCGCGACGGCGGCAACAACGGGTATGCCGTTCCGGGAGATGGCCGGCACCGCGTTCCAGCCGCCGTACGCGACCGTTCGCAAACTGGTGGCGTCCGGCCGGATCGGCACCGTCGTCCAGGTGATGGTCCAGAAGTCGTACCCGTACCACTCCGGACGGCCGCTCGACGACGCAGTGGACGGAGGGCTCATCGGCTCGGCCGGTATTCACGCCATCCGCCTCATCGAGCACGTAGCCGGCGAGAGCATCGTGACCGTGGCCGGCAGCCGCGCACGGCTCGGCGGCCGTGAACTCGGGGCGTCCGGCCGGTTCACCACAGCGGCCACGCTCAACTTCACGTTGGCGTCCGGCGGTGTCGCGACCGCCGCTCTCAACTACCTCAACCCACAGGGGACCGGGGTATGGGGCAACGACGAGCTGCGGATCTTTGGCACCGCCGGGCTCGTCGCGGTGTCGGCCGGCGGCGCGAGGACCCGGCTGGTCGTCGGTGCGGACGATCTTGGCCCGATCGACGACGACCCGGGCGTGCCGCGCGAGCCGCACCGCGACCTCTACTTCGACGCCTATCTCAACTACCTCGTCACCGGCGCTGCGATGCCGCTGTCGACGAGGGACGAACTGCACCCGACCAGGGTCGCGATCGAGGCGACCGAGATCACCCGAAAGGCCTGTCCATGACGATTCCGCTCCGCCGGGACACGACCGTGCTGTTCATCGGCGACAGCATCACCGACGCGGGCCGCAACCGCGACTACCCCGACTCGCTCGGTTCCGGGTATGCGGCAATGGCCGCGGGCTGGTTCGCCGCGACCAACCGCAGCCACAACCTGCACTTCTACAACCGGGGCATCGGCGGCAACCGCACCGGCGATCTGCTCGAACGCTGGGAGGACGACTGCGTGTCCCTCGAGCCCGACGTCGTGTCGATCCTGGTCGGGGTCAACGACGTCCTCCGACGCTACGACAGCGACGACGTGACGTCGCTCGAGCAGTTCACCAGCAACTACCGGAGCATCCTGAGCCGTACTGCGGAACTGGGCGCGAAGGTCATCGTCATCGAGCCGTTCCTCGTCCCGGTCCGGCCCGAGATCTGGGCGTGGCGCGACGACCTCGATCCGAAACTGATCAGCGTCCGTCAGTTGGCCGCCGAGTTCGACGCGACGCTCCTTCCGGCGGACGGCCTGCTCGCTGCCGCCAGCGCCGACAGTGAACCGAAGGCCTGGGCGGGCGACGGTGTGCACCCGACCGTGGCCGGCCACGCCTTGCTCGCGCAGGCCTGGCTCGCCGCGACCCGGCCCGCTGCCTGACCACCGACCCCCCATCACCCGGATCCCTGCCGGGTGGAATCCATCGATCGGAGACACCATGCCCACCACCAATCCCCTGGGCGCCCAGCTCTACACCCTCCGCGACTACCCCGCCGATCGCACCGCCAGGTTCGCCGCGCTGGCCGCCGCGGGGTACGGCGCGGTCGAACAGCCCCGGGACGACAGCGTTCCGGCCGAGCAGCTCCGCGCCGAACTCGACGCGGCCGGCCTGACCGTCAGCAGCATCCACGCCAAGCCGGCCGAAGGATTCGCCGAGGCCGTCGCCACCGCGCGCGCCCTCGGCACGGACACGGTCATCCAGTCCATCGGCAACCGCGACGTGTGGACCGACGTCGACGCAGTTCGCGGTTACGCGCGCGAGCTCGGCGAGCTGAGTCGACGGCTCGCCGACGAAGGCATCCGCTTCGGCTACCACAACCACCAGTTCGAGCTGGCCGAGCTGGAGGGCCGTACCGCACTGGAGATCTTCGCCGACGAGCTTCCGGCCGGAATGATTCTTGAGATCGACACCTACTGGGCGGCTGTCGGCGGACAGGATGTACCGACGCTGCTCGACCGGTTGGGCGATCGGGTGCGGTTGCTGCATCTGAAGGACGGCCCGGCGCGCGACTCGGTCGCGCCGATGACCGCCCTCGGCGCGGGAACACTTCCGGTCGCCGACATCATCGCCGCCTGCCCATCGGCAGAGTGGCACATCGTCGAGTTGGATGCCTGCGCGACGGATGTGCTGTCCGCCCTCGTCGACAGCGCCGACTGGCTGTTCGACAACGGCCTGGCGGATCGGAACGTCACCGCATGACCAGCCGTCCGGGCGGGCTGGCCGTCGTCGGCTGTGGCGGTGCCAGCGATCAGTATCTGGCCAATCTGATCTCGTCGACGTCGACGGTGTTCAGCTTCGATTCGACACTGCGCCGTACTGGGATCGTCGAGATGACCGGGACCGGGGGCACGCTCGTCGCGCCGGACTCGAACGGATTCGGCGGATCGTCATTCGTGCATCGGCCAGGTGCCGGTGAGCCGGAGGAGGTACCGGCGGTCGGCACCACCGCCGGCCGGGGGATCGGCGTGGTCGACGTGGTCCAGGCGATCGGCGACCAACGTCGGCACCGCGCGGCGGCCGACCTCGCCGAGCACGTCCTGAAGATCATGTCGGCGATCGAGGACTCCGCGGCGAGCCGGTCGACTGTCGAGCTCCTGTCGACGTTCGATCCGGTCGATCCGACGTGGGATCCGACGGTCCGGGGACCCTGACCATGTCACTCGATGCCGGCACGGTGCGCCCGTCGATAGTCGCGCGGAGTCAGGTGTTTCAGCTCGCGGAATCGGCGATTGAAGTTCGACAGGTTGGCGTAACCGCTTCGAGTCGCCACCTCCGTAATCGGGAGCTCGGTGGTGATCAGTAACTGGCAGGCGGTGTCCACCCGTAGTTGGCTGATGTAGTCCGTGAGAGTCAGGCCCATGGCCCGACGGAAGAATCGGCTGAACGACGTCGGAGCCATGTGGACCAGACCCGCGACCTCCGCCAGCCCGACCTGGCGGGTGTGTTCCTGTCGCAGATAACCGCAGATCTTGTCGATGCGGCTGCGCAGGGCTGTATCGGGGCCGGCTGTGTAGCCCGGGCCACTGATCGCCTGCCGCTCTGCTGAGCACGAGACCAACTGGAGAGCTTCGAGCACGCAGATCGTCTGAGCAGCCGGGCTGTCGAGCGTCGGCAGTTCCGCGAGGACGTCCTGGACCCGTGCAGGAGCCGGGCTGAACAACACACCGCGTGTGGCCGAGGCAAGCAGTGCGGCGATGTCGCTGAACTGGGGCAGGGCGAAGAATCCCGGGCCGAGGAAGTCCTCGCGGAACTGCGCGACGGTAGCCTCGGCCGGGCACTCCGGGTCTGGTTCGGACGCGAAGGTGTGCGGCAGATCTGGCCCGAGCAGGACCAGATCGCCGGGCTGGTAGGGCTGGACGCTGGTACCCACGTAGCGCGTACCAGCGCCCTTCGTGATGAGAGTCAGTTCGTACTCCTGGTGGAAGTGCCAGGAGAAGTCGAGGGCCGCCTGGCGCCGGATGAACCACTTGAACGTGGTGCCGTCGGGCGTGCCCGGCATTTCGTGGCGTGGCTTCACCTCGGGCCCCTGAATCGCCCGGAAGGACCAGGGGTCATTTGCGTATCAGTTCTGGGCAACGGCTGCGTGGCCGCGGGATGACCCCGGTGGAAGGGTTGAAGCCGATCCCAGCCCTTCTGTTCGAGGAGCGAAGCCTGATGAGCACTCCCGCCACGACAATCTCCACGGAGCTCGATCGACCGTATCCGCTGGCCGAGACCGCCGCCGCCGACTTCGCGCACGACGGCTTCGTGCATCTGCCGGATGTGCTTTCGCCGGAGATCATCGAGCATTTCGAGCCAACCGTCACCAACGAGGTCATCCGGCTGAACACGCAGCACCTCCCGCTCGAGAAACGCAATGCGTACGGGAAAGCTTTCGTGCAGGTGACGAACCTCTGGGAGCACCACGCGACAGTCCGGGAGCTCGTGTACTCCCAGCGACTCGCCGGCATCGCCGCGCGGCTGCTGGGAGTGCACGCCGTCCGCCTCTATCACGATCAGGCGCTCTACAAAGAGCCCAGCAGCGGTATCACCCCTTGGCACGCTGACCAGTACTACTGGCCGCTGTCCAGTGACCGCGTCTGCACGATCTGGTTGCCGCTGCAGGAGACGCCTCTGGAGATGGGCCCGCTGGGCTTTGCCCGCGGCAGTCACAATTTCTCCTACGGCCGTGACCTGCAGATCAGCGACGAGTCGGAGGCCAAACTCAAACAGGCCGTCGCGGAGCAGCAGTTCGAGGATGTCGTCGAACCGTTCGCGCTGGGCGACGCCAGCTTCCACCGCGGCTGGACCTTCCATCATGCGGGCCCGAACCTCGGTACGCTTCCCCGCCGGGTGTTGACGATCATCTACATGGACGCGGACATCCGGGTCGCCGAGCCGGTGAACAGCCACCAGGCCAGCGACCGCCAGTGGATGCCCGGTGCCGAGGTCGGGCAGATCCCGGACACTCCGCGGAACCCGGTGCTGTACGACGAGCGACGCCGGTGACTCTTGCCAAGGTATGTGACATTCCATAACGATGAATCCTAGATGCTACCGTCATCCGCGGAGATGGGACCTGAGATGAGTGTCGAGGTTTTCGCCCAACGGAGCGCCGGGCTCGTGCCGGGCCGGGCGGCGGCGATATGAGCTACGTAGCGGTGGAGGTCCATCCGCACCCGAACATTCACGTCGGGGTCGTCGGAGTCGGCTGGATGGGGCGCTTCCACGCGACGACAGTCGCCGAGAAAGTCCCCGGCCTCGTCCTCGAGGCCATCGCCGACCCCGACGAGGCGGCCACGACAGCCCTGGCGCGCAGGCTAGGGGTCAGGAAGGTGACGGCGGACGCCGCCACTGTCTTCTCCGATCCAGCTGTCGATGCGGTCATCATCGCGTCGCCGCCACGGTTTCATCCGGTCCAGATGAAACAGGCGAGCGCGGCCGGCCAGGCGATCTTCTGCGAGAAGCCGGCCGGGCTGAACCTGCCTGACCTCGACGCCGGGCTCGCTGAGGTGGCAAGGGCGGAAACACCGCTGCAGATCGGCTTCAACCGGCGGTATTCCGCCGGGTTCTCCCGTGCGCACCAACTGGTCTGTCAGAACGCTGTGGGTACGCCGCACCTGTTGCGCTCGCTCACGCGCGACCCCGCACCGCTCGTCCCCGAGACGATCAAGCGCAACGCCATCTTCATCGAGACGCTCATCCACGACTTCGACATGCTCAACTGGTTCAACAGTGGATCGGTGGCCATCGACGTTCGTACGGTCGCCGACGCATTGATCCGGCCCGACTACGCCAGTACAGGCTTCCTGGACACAGCCCTGGTCACCATTCGTTACGACAACGGTGCGCTTGCTACGGCGGAGGCGAGCCTGCAGACCAGCTATGGCTACGACGTGCGGCTGGAGGTCTTCGGTCCCGACGGGATGGTGACGGCCGGGGGTGCGCCGCAGCCCGACACTCGCTGGTACGGCGCACACGGATCGACCGCCGGTGCCGCGCAGCGCAACATCGAAATCTTCCATGACGCTTACGTCGCGGAGCTCACCGACTTTCGCGATCTCGTCCGGGCGTGGCGGGCAGGTCGCGACCTCGCCGAGTTCACCGCGGGCCGCACGGCCATGGCCGGCGGCAACGACGTGCGGGAGGCGCTCGCCATTGCTCAGGCGGCAATCGACTCCCATGAGTCAGGCACGGCTGTCGCAGTCGAACACGCCGCAACCGAAGAGGCGCCGAGGTGACCGTCCGAGTTCGCAGAGATCCCCAGGTCATCGAGGTCGTCCTGTCCGACGAACTGCGTCACCCGCGCTTCTCCTGGCCTGTCTCTCGAGTCGCGGTGCCGGTCGAATTCGGTGCTGGCTGGGACTTGGGCGCCGGCCTGGTCGCGTCGTACGACGGCAGACCGGTGCCGGTCCAGCTCACCGAGGTGCTGGGAGCGGGAACGGAGTCGGCCAGCGCAACGGTGCATCTGCTCTCCGACTTGCCCGCTGGTGCCACACGTACCTTTCGGCTGGAGCGTGGCACAGCGACCGATACGGCACCTGCGAGCGGCCCTCGCGTCCATCCGCAGGGGGACGAGACGGTCCTCGACAACGGACGGATCAGGGTCGCGTTGCCCGCATCTGGCGGCCCGTCCGCCGACGCACCGCTGCTGCGAATCGGCAATCCCAGCCAGTGGCTCGGTTGTGCTCGGCTCACCGCGGTGGGCACACCGATCCGAGTGGACGTACGCCAGGTCCACCAGGGTCCGGTCTTCGTCGAGTACGCCATGGATTTCCGCTTCGACGACGGTCGCCGCTATCAGCTGTCGGTTCGGCTGACGGCCGGCCTGGAGTTCGTCGAGCTCGACGAACGCATCGACGGTTTCGGGCCGAAGGACGACGTCGCGCTGGAGTTCGACTGGGACGCGATCGGCTGGACCCATCGGTACTGCGCCAACCGGCCGGATGGCCCGATCGAAGCGGACGGCACCGGGTACGGCGATTTCGCCTGGGAGCCGGTCGGCAAGGACCTGGGTCCGGGCGGCGCCCTGCCCATCGAGCTGATGCCTTATCACAGTTGGCTGAGCTGGTGGAGACTACCGGCGGCGGCATTCTGGGCAGAGCCGCAGGACGTGTCGCTCGGGGTGTTTATCACCGATCACGACCGGTGGGACGACGGCGAATGGGCCATCTGGGGCTCGTCGGCCACAGTTGCCGGCCGGTTCGCTTTCGACGGTGGACGCCTGCGCTGGCGGTTTCCGCTGGCGGCCGGCACCCGTGCCTTCGCTGTCGCCACTTATCCGCACGCTCAGGACGTGGGGACCGTGACGCGTACCGGAATACCGCTCACTCACATCGACACGCTGTATCGCTGGAACGGTTGGCTTCCACTGAACAAGGTGAAGGACTGGGCTCTGGACCATGTCGAGCCGGCCTCCACTTACCCCCGATTCTTCGACACCGCGTACCACGAGCTGTCGACGGACCGGCGGGAGTTGCTGCGCGACCTGATCGCCCGGGACGCAGACACCCTCAACTCCATCCCTGACGGTAGTCCGCGTGCCAACCATGGCCCGACGCCGGTCGGCTCGCGCGAGGTCTCGAAGCTGCTGGTCCCGCTCTTCGACGAAACCGCCGGCGGCATGCCTGAAGCCGAGCGGCGCGATCTCGGCGCGGCATTGCAGTTCCTCAGCTACGTGTTCGAGGACGAAACGCTGATGCCCGTCCGCAGGATGCTGGCGGGCCACCCGAACTTCCTCACCGACGTTCTCGCGGTGGTGGCGGCGCTGCCCGTCCTCTTTCCGAACCACCCCGACGCACAGCGGATGGCCGACCATTTCGAGCGAGCCATCGCACTGAATCTCAAATACCACGTCCGACCGGATGTGCCGGGCTGGCAGGCCCAGGGCGGCCGATGGACAGAAAATCTGGCCTGTTATGTGTGGGGACCGGTCGACCTGCTGGTGCAGTTCGGGCATCTGCTTCGCCGGCTATTCGACGGACGCAACCGGCTGGCCCGGCCGGAGACCTCGGCGCTTGGCTACTGGCTGCTCAACACGCTCTCTGCGCCGATGAGCCGGTACGGAGGCGTGCGGACCCTGCCCCCGCAGGGTGCGCACGCCCACGGGCGGAAACCGGCCCGCTCGCTCCGGGTGCTCGGCCAGGAACTGGCGAATTACGATCCGCTGCTCGCGGAGTATCTGCTGTGGGCGGCCCCGCCGGGTACCGAGGAGCGTGAACCGCGCCGGCCGACCAGTTACGACACGTGGAGCCAGCTCCAATCCGGCGACTGGTTCGACAACGCGGGCACCGACCCGGAGCTCGAATCGGCGAAGTTCACCGGCTACGGGTTCGTGCTGCGGGCAGCTGTCGGTACACCCGACGAGGTCACCGTTTATCTGCAGCAGCTTGACGCCGGCCCTAACTACCGATGGGGTCGCGCCGCCCAGGGCGGCAACGGCGTCGTGTATTACTACGCGGCCGGTCGCCGGTACAGCTCCAACAACGTCGAGGATGTGGGCGACCTGATCCGCGGCGACGTGGAGCGGTGCTCGAACTTCGGGGTTCTGAAGCCCGGTGGTTATCGGGAGCTGGGGCCGTACCGCAGTGTCGGCATGAACGATCTGACCGAGCCTCTCCACGACCTGGGCTTCGCCCAGTTCGCCCGGGTACACGCCGGGCGTTCAGCTGCGCCCGACTACACCTCGCGCAGCGTACTGCTCTCTGGCGCCGACTACATCGTGCTCTTCGACCAGGTCCAGGGCGGGGTGCGGGGCCGATTCTCGTGGTTCGTCGACGAGGAGGATCCGTTCCCGTCGATCGTCCAAGTCATGCCCGGCGCCACACCGGCACCCGTTCCGCCGGAGCCGAACCCTGATGGCCGCGACAATGCCGATCACCCCTGGCGGCCGACCAACGGCCGCTACTACGACGGTATCGGCAACTTTCTCACGGTGGTCAGTCATCTCGATGACGTCGAGGCCACCGCGACGCCGTACGGCTGTGTGGTGCTGGCGCGGGACCGCGAGGATCTGGTGTTCTGCGCCGCCACGCCGCGGCAGTATCACGATGAGCACGGTGTGACGTTCGAGGGCACCGCCGGCATCGTGCGTCGCCACGCCGGCAACCACTACGAGGCTGCGTTGTTCGCGGGTACCCACGTCGGCGTTCCAGGATTCTCCGCCGTCACCGACGGCACCGTGGCGATCAGCGTCAGCACCGACGGAGATCTCCACGGAGCGGTCAGTGCGCTGCAGCCAAGCACGGTCGTCCTCCGGGGGCCGGCCAGCGCCGCCGGGCTCAGTTTCTACCTGGACGGTCAGATGCTGTCCGGCGCAGACACCGGTGACGGTCTGCGGGTGCTCCTCCCGGCCGGCCGGCACCGCTGGCAGTGGTGTGCCGGTCCGCCAACTCCCGAACGCTGCACAGTGGCGCGGACCGAGAACCGTTCGGGCGGATTCACCACCGTGTGGACACCGATCGCGGGCGCCACCGGGTATCGGGTCGAGCTCAGTTCTGACGGAGGGCGGACATGGGTGGTTGCGTCACCGGACGTTCGTGACTCCCGATGGGACGTGTCCGGCCAGGCGGACGGCACGAAGGTACACGTGCGGGTGACGGCCGCCGGTGAACGTGCCGACGGGCCTCCCTCGCGGCCGTACCCGGTGTACGTCACCGCTGAGGTGCCGCCCTGTCCGGACGGACTACTCCTGAGCCGGACGGATGGCGGGATCCTGGCCGGCTGGGGCGAGATCTTGGGTGCACACGAGTACCGCCTCTATCGGAGGCTCTCCGGCGAGGCCGAGTTCACTCCTGTCGCGATCGGGGTGGAGCGGCAGTACCTGGACGAGGACACGGTGGGCCAGGCTGCGTACCGGGTCACCGCGGTCAACGGCAACGGGGAGAGCCGGCCGAGTCCTGTCCAGGACACCTCGCCGGGTGGCGTCATCGATGGGGATCCCCGGCCGGATGAAGTGTTCCGCCGTGCGACCCAGAGTTACGAGATGGGCTACGACGAGGTCGATCCGTGGATCGAACAAGACATGCCCACCCTCACCTACCCGGAACCGGAGCGCCGGCATTGGACGTCGTGGCGCCGATGAATCATTCGGTCGCGCGGGCCTTCGCCGGCTTGCGGCGGCGTGGCTTGCTCGCGGGTGCCGGCCGGCGAAGGTGCCGGTCCAGCCACTCGAGCATCGCGTCGACCTGGCGGCCGTCGAACCGGTGCTCTACATCGTCGAGACCCAGGTACTCGAGATTCTGCGACGCTCCGGCCCGCCGGTACGCAGGGGCGATGCCGTCGTGGAAGGCCTCGATATGACTCGCCGGGGCGACGGTGTCCTGACCGCCACCGATGAGCAGCAGTGGGCGCGGTGCCAGCTGGTTACCCATCCGTGGACTTGGGCTGCCCGAGATCAGCCGGCGAGAGGACTCCAGATCGGCGAACTGGCTCAGCAGGGTGATGTCGCAGATCGGCATCACGGCTACGCCGGCGCCGATCCGGGGGTCGGCTGCGAGCTTCAGCAGCGTCTGCATGCCACCCCCCGACTGACCGGCCACCGCGATCTGCGCGGGCGAAGACACGACCCCCAACGCGAGCGCGGCGTCGATGAGATCGGGCGTCTCGGTGGAGATCTGTTCGAGATAGTCCGGGCCCTGGTCCTGCATCCCGGCCCGGAAGAGCTCGTCGGTGTCTTCCCAGACGTGCTTGCGCTCGCCGTGTCCAGGTGCATCCGGCAACAACACGTCGTGGCCGGCATTGAGGAGCGCGGCGATGAAATGCGGGGACACGTAGTCGGCCGCCTCACGTGGTGGCGCGAGCTGCTCCTTGCGGGCTCCGATGCGCGAATAGAAGATCACCAGCGATCGCTTCTTCGGGGGAGTCGGCTGACTGAGCAAGAGCGCTGGTATCGGCAGACCGCTCGTCGGCAGCAAGACCTCCTTCGTGTCCGGCCAGGGCCGCCACGGCGAGGCCGGCCCGGGCGGGCCTGCGTAGTACGAGATGTCCCGCACCAGCTCGGCGAAGACCTCCGCGAACAGCGGCCCGGTCAGCGCCGCGGCGGCGGTGTCCGGCAGCGGCATGAACATGTCGGCGAGCTTGAGCAGCCGGCCCGCCGAACGAAAGGCGACGTACGCGATCCGCGCCCGCGCCGCCCGCGCCGCAGCGATTGGGGCCAGCCAGACATCCTCGTCGCCGGTGGCGGCGAGCAGGATCACCACCGCGCCCGCCGGAAGTGCGGCGGCGCGTTCGGCGCAGTACTCCGGCGCGACCGTGGCGCTCGCGGCGACATCGAGCCCGGCCAGCTTGGTAGCCAGCAGTTCCCCGGCCGCCGCGAAGACCGGCGAGGCCCAGATCTCCACGCGAGTGGCGCTCCGCACGGCCTTGGCGGCCTCGGATGCGGTCGCATCACTGCGCAGGCCGCCCGCCAGTTCGGCGAATCCATCGGCCGGCGGTGCGCCAGGTGTGGTGACATCGGCCGCGAAGTCCGCGGCGACTCCCAGCCGCAGTGCGACATAGCTGGAGAATCCGACACTACGCGAGAAGCGTGAGACGGTGGGCTGGGCAACGCCACACAACGCGGCGAACTCGCTGATGGCCAACGCGATCACTTGCGCTGGTTCGGCCAGCACGCGTTCCGCGACACGGCGTTCGGACGGTGACAGTGACTCGAGGGACGCCCGGATTCGATCCAGAGCGGCCGCACGGGTACCTCGGCTCGGGGCATGCTCAAGCAACGCCATGGTCGCAGCATACCGCAGTCAGGATCGCTGGATCTACTATCCCTCGCCCTACTTGCATAACGGCCTCAACTCGGCTTGGAGTTGGCTAGATCTGGACACCCGAAACGGGTGCTGGTATACCTCTTCCGAGAGTCTTGTATCTCCCATACGTATCCCGGAGCCCAGATCGGAGGAGCCATGCGGCCGAGCATGCCGACGGCGACGACCACGGTGCGGTCGCGGTTCGACGGTGGGCGGCTGGAGAGGATGGCCCGGTCGTACTGGCGTCATCGCTACCTCATCGCGATGTTTCTGCCGGGTTTCGCGGTGTTCGCGCTGTTCGCCTACGGCCCGTTGTACGGGATCCTGATCGCGTTCAAGGACTACAGCGTGATCCGGGGAATCGGCGGCTCCCCCTGGGTGGGGATGGCGAACTTCACCGGACTGTTCTCCGGACCGGAGTTCCTGCATGCCTTGCGCAACACCGCCATCTTCGCCGGCCTGAACATCGTCGTGCTGTTCCCGGCGCCGATCATCTTGGCGCTCATCCTCAGCGAGTGCCGGTGGAAGTGGTTCGTCCGCGTGGTGCAGACAATCTCGTACCTGCCGCACTTCATCTCCTGGGTGGTGCTCGCCGGGATCCTGTTCCAGTTCTTTGGCCAGCTCGGCGCCGTCAACGCCGTCCTGCACGTTTTCGGGCTGCCGAGTCAGTCCTGGATGTATCAGCCGGGCAAGTTCTACGTGATCTACGTCTTCTCTGCGATCTGGGCCGGCATCGGCTGGGGCGCGATCATCTACATCGCCGCACTTGCCGGTGTCGACCCCGAACTTTACGAGGCCGCCCGCGTCGACGGCGCGTCACGCCTGCAACGGATCCGGCATGTGTCGTTGCCCGGCATCGCGCCGACCGTCTCCATCATGTTCCTGCTGCAGATCGCCCACTTCCTCGCTGTCGGTTTCGATCAGATCTACAACCTGATGACTCCGATCACTCAGGACAGCGCGGACATCCTGGACACCTATGTGCTCCGCCATGTCATGTCGTACGACTTCTCCCAGGGCATGGCGGCCTCGCTCTTCCAGTCCGTCCTCGGACTGCTGATGGTCTATATCGGCAACCGGGTCGTGCGCCGTCTCGAACCCGATCAGAGCCTTTGGTAAGGAGGCCGCACACACATGGCGCTGAACACTGCGACCAAGATCGCCGCCGACCCCGGCGGAGACGGCGTCGGCACCGGTCGCCCTGCGCCGGTGCCGCGGCGCGGGCGGCGCCGGTCGACCGGGGAATGGGTCGCCGACGTGCTGGTGGTCGCCGTCTTGTCGGTGCTGGCGATCGCGACGTTGTACCCGTTCCTGTTCGAACTCACCATCTCGCTGTCCAGTGCCGGCGACACCCAGCAACCCGGCCTGCACATCCTGCCGATGCACCCGACAGTCGCCGCCTGGCACGCGGTGCTGTCGTCCTCCGGCATCCTGCACGCCTACCTGAACACCATCGTCCGGACGGCCGCGGCCACAGCCATCACGCTCGTCCTGACCGCGATGATGGCCTATCCACTGGCCCAGCGGACGTTCCCGCACCGCCGGGTGCTGAACTTCCTGCTGCTCTTCTCGTTGTTGTTCTCCGGCGGTTTCATTCCGTTGTTCCTGCTGGTCAAGAACCTCGGGCTGCTCGACAGTCGCTGGTCGCTCATCCTTCCCGGGGCGGTCGGGGCGATGAACGTCATCTTGATGCGCAACTTCTTCCAGGCGATCCCGGCCGAACTCATCGACGCCGCCCGGACCGACGGCGCCTCGGAGATGCGCATCCTGTTCACCATCGTGCTGCCGCTGTCGAAGCCGGTGCTCGCCGTCGTCGGGCTCTGGACCGCGCTGGCCAATTGGAACGCCTGGTTCGATGCGTTGCTCTACATCAACGACCCGCACAAACAGGTCCTACAGATGTTCATCCGCAACACGGTTGTCACGCAGGCGAATCCGATTCTGAGCGGAACCAACCCGGGTTTCCTCGACTCGGCATCGACGACGCAGTCACTGAGTGCGGCCGCGGTCATGATCGCGACCCTGCCCATCATCGTTCTGTATCCCTTCCTGCAGAAGTACTTCGCCCGCGGCATTCTGCTCGGCTCTGTCAAGGGTTGAGTCCCTTAGTCCACGAAGAGGCATCTCATGAACAATCACACTCCCGCCCAGATCGGCCGACGCGGATTCCTGCGTGCCGGTGCCGGCGTGGCCGGCCTGGCCCTGTTGGGCTCGGCGGGCTGCTCCAGTAAGTCGGGCGATTCCGGCAACGCCGCCGGCAACTCGGCGCTCGACTACTACTATCAGCCGTCAATGCTGAGCCCGGACGCGTATGCGGTCGACCTGATGCAGAAGACCTTCGACATCAAGTTCGCAACTGTCTACGCGCTCTCGATGGCCGACTACACGACCAAGTTCCAGGCGAACCTTGCCCAGGGCAAGATTCCGGACGCGATGGCGATCAACGGACCGGACATGCTGCAGAAGTTCGCTCAGCAGGGCGCGTTCGCCGAGGTCTCTGTCGACGAGATTCGCCAGTCCATGCCGAAGTACGCCGCTGGGATCGATCAGCACGTGCCGGCGGCCTGGACCACCTGCCTGTACAACGGGAAGAACTACGGCTTCCCGGGCATCGGCCAACCCAATTCGGCGCTCAGCTCCTTTTCCGAGTGGCGTACCGATCTGCTCGAGAAGGCCGGCGTCAGCGGCGTACCCGACACTCTGGAGCAGTACGAGAGCGCCTTCGCTGCGCTGAAGAAGACCGGCGTGTACGGCATGAGCACCAACGGTCAGAGTTACGCCTCGGCGTTCATGACCATCTTCGGAGCCTACGGCGTGCTCCCGATGCAGTGGCAGCTCTTCGATGGCAAGGTGGCCAACGCGGCCGTTCGTCCCGAGACGAAGCAGGCCTTGGAGCTGCTGGCGTCGTGGTACAAGCAGGGGTACATCGACCCTGAGTGCATGGGCCCCGATCCGTCGCCGAAGTTCGTCGCCGGAAAGGTCGCCATGTGGGACTACGGCGGCCCCGTCGACATTGACCCGACGAACCAGTCCGGGCGCCTGTACGCGGTCCGGCAGACGAACCCGAAAGGCACGATCGCCTTCGGCCTGCCGCCGCTTGGCCCGGGCGGCCGCGGCTCCTGGACCTACGGTACCGCGGGCTGGCCGGTCACCTTCGGCCCGCAGGCGGCGAAGGACAAGGGAAAGCTCCGTGAGGTGCTGAAGATCTGGGACACCATCTGGAGTGACAACCAGCTGGCCACGAAGCTTGCCATCGGCACCGAGGGCACGATGTACAAGCTCACCGACGCAACCAAGGGTCTGGCGGGCGGCTGGCAGTGGATCGGCAAGTACGTCGATCCGGTGGCTCGTCAGGCTGACGGCTTCAACAACTACGGCACCCCCTTCATCGGTGCGCCGAACTGGGACATCGCGACCCAGCTCGCGCTGCCGAAGCTGTCGGACCGGGTTCTCGTGCAGACCTACGGCAAGTACGGACACGCGGACGTCTTCCAGAATCCGATGACGGTGCCGGGCTCCGGCGAGTACATGGCCGCGCTGCAGAGCCTGAAGATCAAGGCATTCAGCCAGATCATCACCGGAGCGTCTCCGCTGTCCTCCTTCGAGGACTTCGTCAGCCAGTGGAATGCCCAGGGCGGCTCGAAGCTGGAGAAGGCCGCCAACGACCTCTATGAGCAGACCGCCGGCGGAAAGCCGCACAAGTGACCTCGACAACGCAACGAAGCTCCCGGATTCCGCGGCGCCTGCTGGTGACCGGCGCCGCGGGGAAGCTCGGGACGGTTGTCACCGCCCGGTTCGTCAAGGCCGGCGCCGAGGTGGTCGCCGTGGACCGCGTCGCCCCGACGGCCGGCGTCGCCGCCGGAGTGACCTCGGTCATCGCCGACCTGACGGACGCTGACGCGGTCCGTGCGGCGATCGTGGGATGCGACGCGGTGATCCACGTGGCGAAGTACGGCGGCCCGTCGGACACCGACCAGTTCGCTGTCAACACGTCCGCGACGTACAACGTCCTGGCCGCCGCGGCGGCCGAGGGCGTCGGGCACGCGGTCATCTCATCGAGCGTCTGCGCGTACGGTACGACGTTCGCCAAGCGCCCCTTCTCGCCGGTCTATGCGCCGGTCGACGAGGATCATCCCCTCACCCCGCAGGACTCCTACAGTCTGTCCAAGGTGGTAGATGAAGCCACGGCGCGCGCCTTTGTGGACGGCTACGGCATGAACATCGTCGCCTTGCGTTTCCACTGGCTTGCCGAGTTGGACGAGGTGCGCGCCGCCGCCGCCCGCCTCGCAGCGTTGGGAGAGCCGACCATGTCGCGTGACCTGTGGTGCTATACCGAGGTCAACGATGCCGCGCGTGCCTGCGAGCTCGCGCTGGGTGTGACCGACGGCTTTCACGCTCTCAACATCTGCGCCACCGACAGCCTGTCGGACCTGCCGACAGAGGAGTTGCTGGCGCGCTTCCATCCGGACACCGAGCTCCGCAGACCGATCGAGGGCACGGCCAGTGCGTGGTCGACGGATCGGGCGCGCGAGGTCCTGAATTTCGTTCCCGAGTATTCCTGGCGTACCGGCCACCTGGGGGTGGACCGGTGAAGATCACAGATGTCAAGACCGCCGTACTCGGCGAGACGTTGATCGTGCGGTTGACCACGGACGAAGGGCTTGACGGGTACGGCGCCGTCGAGCGCACCCGGGAGTTCGTCCGGCCGATGTTCGCGCAGTTGGCGCAGTACCTGATCGGGGAGAACCCGACCGAGGTCGAGCGGACGATGCTGAAGATCCGGCGGCTCGGCGCCTTCAAGCCGTGGGGAAAGGCGGTCAGCGCGGTCGAGGTGGCGCTGTGGGACCTGGCCGGCAAGGCCGCCGGACTTCCGGTCCACCGTCTGCTCGGCGGCAAGGTCCGCGATCGGGTCCGCGTCTACAACGGTGGGGTCGTGTATCCCGGCGATACCTTGGCCGAGTCGATCGCCAACCTGAAGGCGGGTCCGGAAGGATTCACCATGATCAAAGGCGGCTCGGCCTTTCATGGTGGGATGGCGAGGGTCCCGGGCTTCACGTACTCCGAGCCCCGGGACGGGTGGGCGTACACCACTCGTGGACCGCTGACCGAATGGGCACTCAAGGACTCTGTCGACAAGGTGGCAGAGCTCAAGGAACTCCTCGGCGACGGGATCGGCCTCGCGTTGGACTGCGGTCCAGGCTGGACGCTGCCCGACGCCATCAAGTTCGCCCGGGCCGTCGAGCCGTTCAATCTCCTCTGGCTCGAGGACCTCCTTACCGGCGACTACACCCCTTACATCAACCCTCGCCAGTATCGCGAGCTCACCGCCTCCACCACCACGCCCATCCACACCGGTGAGCAGATCTACCTCCGGCAGAACTTCGTGGAGTTGCTCTCCACCAACGCCGTTCGGGTCATCGGCCCGGACCCTCTCGACGTTGGTGGCCTCGCCGAACTCAAGTGGGTTGCCGAGCTCGCGGACGTGTACGGCGTACTGATCGCACCGCATGGCACGCTGGACGGGTTGATCGGTCTCGCCGCGCTGGTGCAGGTCTGCGCCACGCTGCCGGACAACTATCTCGCCTTCGAGTATCCCGTCGGCCGCCCGAGTTGGTGGTACGACATCGTCACCGGGCTGCCCGACCCGATCGTCAAGGACGGTTTCATCACCGTCTGGGACACGCCAGGGCTCGGCATCGACTTCAACGTCGGCGAAGCCCGGCGGTACCTGACCGAACAGGACAAGGACTTCTTCGACTGACCCTGCTACCACGAGCCGACGTCGCCAGCGACGCTCGGCGATCCGAACCTGCCCGCGCACGCCACCGTGCCGGAGAGGAGCTTGATCATGGAACTGTCACGCCGAGGCTTCTTGACCGTGGCGACCGGAGCTGCGGTCGCCGTGGCCGGCTCGTCGTTCTCGCCGGGACGCGCCCAGGCGGTTTCCGGGCAGGTCACGGTCACCCCCGTCAGCCTGCCGGCGAAGGGATTGCGCGGCTTCGGGTCGGTGTCCGGCGAGCTGACCGGACTCGGTGCGAACGGCTCGCTGCTGCGGATCCAGTGCCAGAATGCGAGTCTGGCGAAGCTTACCCATGCGAAGTACCTGTCCGATCTGACCCGGTTGCCCGGTGTGGCCCCGGCGACGCTGACCGTCAACGGACTGTCGGTCCCCGTGCACGAGACCCCGGCCGGTGTGGTCGCGGCGCTGATCGATGACGATGCGGTGTCAGTGCTGGCCTTCGACAGCGACGCGGCGTTCACCGCGTCGGCCGGGCCGGCCATCCCGGCCGGCACCACGACCGCAGACTTCGTGCCCCAGGCAACGGTCCCGATGTACCTGGACCGCTTCGACCGCAACGGGTTCCTGGTGTACTTCGTGCCGTTCGCGTTGCCACCAGGCTGGGACCGGACCCAGCCGTACGACTACTCGCTCGATTTCGACTTCGCCGAGCAGAACGGTCTGGGCATCGCCCTGTGGGACAACGAGCAGCAGCTCAACTTCGGTGAGGGCCTGGCCCGGGTGCCCGACTGGAAGTGGGTGATGAACGAGTGCGACGCCCGCGGTATTCCGGTGCATCTGAACACCCAGTTCGCCGACGGCATGTGGCTGGCGAACCGGTATCGGGACCAGACGATGCAGAAGATGCCGCAGTACTCCGGTTTCCACGGGAATCCCGCGAATTACACCTACGCGGTCGGAGAGACGTCGTACAGCGCGACCACGGGGATGGACGCCGAACTGGGTGTCCTGCAGGAGACGGTCCGCGAGTTCGCGCCGGCAGACAACGTGGTGGGCTGGCTGGAGCCGCATGGTGAAGTCGGCGGCGGTGCGGGTTCGGTGCTCCTGGTGGAGTACGGGCCGGTGGCGGATGCCTCGTTCCGTACGTTCCTGCAGGGCCGTTACGCCACGACGGCGGCGCTGGGGCAGGCCTGGTACGGCAACGCGGGCGCCGTCGCGGCGTGGACCGATGTCCACGTCCCGGAGGTCGCGTCGTTCCTGGGCTGGGATGCACAGGCGGTTGATGTTGCCGGTGCCTGGCGGGTGCTGTATCCGGGCACTGCTGCGCCGCCGTCGGGTTGGGACCAGCCGGGGTTCGACGAGAGTTCTTGGGGCACTTTGGTGATGCCCGGTAATGACCGGATCGAGTTCATGGCGCGGGCGAGCATGCTTGCTCGCCGTACGGTCGAGGTGAGCGCGGCGTGGCTGGCCGCCCACCCACGAGTGTGGCTGTACCTGTTCGACCTCAACAACCAGGTGTTGATCCCGGCGACCGTCAACGGGCACGCGACCGCAGGCATCCCGGGCGCGGCGATCATGGGCGGCCAGCACTGGGGTGCCATCGAGGTGACCGACCTGATCCAGGCCGGATCCAACCTTCTCGCGGTCACGCTGCCGAACGGTTTCATCGGATACCGGGTTTACCTGTCCGGAGCTGAGCCGGTGCAGTACCCCGCCCTGGGCCCGCAGCGCAATGCGCAGTGGGTCGATTTCCAGGACTGGAGCCGGTGGACGCGTCAGCAGGCGGTGCGGCGTGGAGTGGAGATGATTCGTCAGGAGGATGCTGACCGTCCGGTGAATCTGATGTCTCCGGATCCGTATGCGGACCTGCTCAAACAGGTGACGGCGCAGTACGGCGGGAACTTCCACAACACCGGCTACATGGCGGGGTTCTGGGCCGAGTTGCACACGTTGCTGGCCCGGAGTGCGGGGCGGCCGTCCACTGCCGAGCCCGGCAACGGTGCGCCGAACGCTGATCAGTTCAAGTCGTTCTGGGGCCGATGGCTCACCGAAGGGCTCAACGGGGTGCACTACTTCGCGTCCCAGCAAGACATCATGTCCAAGCCCGATGTCCTGCAGGTGTTCCAGAACAACCGGGCGCTGTACGAGAGCATCGGGAAGTACCACGTGCCCGAGGCCGAGGTCGCTGTACTCAACGGCTTCCGGGTCAACGGCAACGGCACCTGGCCGTGGACGCCGGACGCCGACGTGTGGGTTCCCGGCGGCTACTGGAAGACCAACGCAGCCAGCTATCTGATGGCGCGGTGCCCGCGGGACGCAGTCACCGAGCTGGACTTCGCCGACGGCACAGTCGACAAGTACCGGATCATCGTCGATTCGAACACTCCGTTCATGGATGACGCCCTGGTCGACCAGATCGAGGCATGGGTGCGTGCCGGGGGCACCTTCGTCACCTATATCCAGACCGGGCGCCACACCACCACCGATATGAACGCGTGGCCGATCAGTCGCCTTACCGGGTACGACGTACTCAGCATCGACCCGTACAACCAGAACGGGTCGTACCAGCCGCTGACCTCGCATGCGATCTCCGCGGCGCCGGGCCAAACACTGCTCCCCGACACCTCGTGGCTGGCCAACCAACGCGGCGGGGGTCTGTCTCTCGGCAAGGTCGCCAGCGACGCCCAGGATGTACTGCTGTGGGACAACGGCACGGTGGCCGCGGGGATGCGGCCGCTCGGCAACGGTCGGATCATCCAGCTCGGTTGGCACGTGAGCGGCGGGAACGCGACCACTTTGCTCGGCCAAATCATGGATTACCTCGACGTGGCGCCGGTGCCTGCTCGGGCGGCCACTGTGGTGTTTCGGCATTACATCTCGAACAGCGGCCTGCATGACGTTTGGGTGCTGTACAACGACTCAGCCAATTCGGTCACCACTGATCTGGTGTTCACCACGGCTGCCCCGCCGACGGTGTTGAGCGAGCTCACCACGACAGCGACGACTCCGGTCACTGTGCAGAACGGGGTTGCCGGCGTGTACGGCATCACCTTGCCCGCGTGGGAGACGCGACTCTTCCTCAGCCCGCGGACCGACGTACCGCAATCGCCGTTGGAATGGCTGACCCTGCAGCGCAACTGGTGGGCCGGTACGACCGCGCCGGATCCCGATCCGCTGCCGACCAAGGCACAAATGCAGCGCAACACCGTGGACCTCACCGACGACTGGGCGTTCCTGCCGGTGGACAATTCCACGCCGGCCCAGATTGCGGCGCTGGTCCTGCCGGGTGTGAACGACTCTGCGTGGGAGCGCCGGGATCTCGGCGTCTGGACCATGCCCGAGCATCCAGACGTGCACCACGCCGTACTGCGCAAGACGTTCACAGTGCCGGCCGGTTGGTCGACCGGCGAGCTCCAGCTCTGGCTGCTGGTCGACAAGGAAAGCCAGACGTTCCACGACACCGGGCGAATCTATCTGGATGGTGTGCTGATCCGGGACTTCAACGCCGGGGGACTGGCTGGGCTGCCGGCCACCACGCTGCTTGCCCCTGGCAACCACCTCATCGCGTTGGAGGTCGAAGGCAGTGGCGTGGCGACCGGCGTCACGGCCAACGCGTGGGCGTACCGCATCCCGGAGCCCAGCGCCCGCCAGGACATGGCCGGCACCTGGGCGGTTACCGCCGCGGACGGCCTCCACGACGCCGGCCAGGCCACCTTGCCGGGCTCGTTCACCGGCTTCCTCGCCGCCCGCGACGTGGTGATCGACGCCGGACACAACGGATCCGCCGTCGTGCTCTACGTCCAGCGCACCGGCGCGTGCCTGAACGGAATCATGATCAACGGGACGTTCATCGGCGACATCTACCCGGCGACCAAGGTGGGCGACACCCTGCTGGTCAACATCACCACCAAGGTCGCTTTCGGGCAGACCAACCGGATCGAGCTACTCAGCTCCGGTCCGACCGGGGCGGCCGCTATCCCCACCGTCGAAATCCGCTACTACGACCCAACCGTCTACCCGTGAATCACCCCGTCCTGGGAAGGAATTGATGATGGAGTTGTCGCGTCGGAGTCTGTTGATCGGGGCTGCTGGAGTGGCGGCCGCCGGTGTGAGTTCTTCGCTGCCCGGTGGCAAGGCCGCGGCGGTCGCCGCGTCGGCGACCGGCGGGCAAGCCACAATGCACCTACCGGCGAAGGCACTGCGCGGGTTCGGGACGTTGTCGGCCGACTCGGTCCGCCTGGCCGCCGGCATCTCGCTGCTGCGGATCCAATGTGCCAGCGCGAACGCGGCCGAGCTGGTTCATGCCAAGTACCTGTCTGATCTTGTCCTGCTGCCGGGAGTGGTCCCAACCACGGTCGCCGTCGGCGGGTTGCGAATCCCGGCGTACGAGACCTCGGCCGGGGTAGTCGCCGCAGTCATCGCGGACGACTCCGTTGTCGTGATCGCCGCGAACGGTCGGGATGCCTTCCGGTCGCAGGCGGCTCGGGGCATACCGAAGGGTTCGAGGACGTCGGACTTTGCGGCCCGAACGACGGTTCCGATGTACCTGGATCGCTACGACAAGTACGGTCTCCTGCTCTACTTCCAGCCGTTCGCCCAGCCGCTCGGCTGGGACAAGAGCAAGCCGTACGACTACCGGCTGGATTTCGACTTCATCGACCAGAACGGCGCCGGCGCAGTCCTGTGGGACCAGGAATTGATGCTGAACACGGCCGAGGGCATGGCGCGAGTGCAGGACTGGGCCTGGGCGATGGAGGAGTTCACCAAACGCGGGACGCCGGTCCACCTCAACCCTCAGCTGTACGAGGGCATGTGGATGACGAACCGGTACCGCGAGCAGATGAACGCCAAGATGCCGCAGTACTCCGGCTGGACCGGGACGGCCGCGAACTACACCTACGCGGTGGGCCAGACGTCCTACAGCGCGACCACAGCCCTGGACGCGGAGCTGGGCCTGCTGCAGGAGACGGTCCGTACGTACGCGCCGTCGGACAACGTGGTGGGTTGGCTGGAGCCGCACGGAGAGCTGGGCGGCGCCCCGGGGTCGGTGCTGCTGACCGACTTCGGTCCAGTCGCCGACGCCACGTTCCGCACCTTCCTGAAGGACCGCTATTCGTCGTTGTCCGCGCTGGGAAAGGCGTGGTACGCCGATCCGGGCAGGATCAGGTCCTGGGACGACGTGCACGTGCCGGAAGTGGCGAGCTTCCTGGGTTGGGGACCGGACGCGCTGGACATCGGGGGTTCGTGGCGGGTGTCGTATCCGGGCGCTGCTGCGCCTCCGGACGGTTGGGATCAGCCGGGATTCGACGACAGCTCCTGGGGCAGCCTCGTGATGCCGGGCAGCGACCGGGTGGAATTCACCGCGCGGGCGAGCATGCTTGCGCGCCGCACTGTCGAGGTGGGCACGGACTGGCTGACCAAGCATCCGAGGGTCTGGCTCTACCTTTTCGACCTGAACAACAACGTCGCCAACGCCCCGCTCGCCGTGTCGGTGAACGGTCACCACACAGCCGGGGTCCCAGCGACGATCCTCCAGCATTTCGGAGGAGTAGAGGTGACCGACCTGCTGACCGCCGGGCCGAACCTGATCACTGTGACCCTGCCGAACGGGTTCCTCGGCTACCGGTGCTACCTGACCGGGGACGAGCCGGTCCAGTACCCGAGTCTGGGTCCGCTGCGCAACGCGCAGTGGGTCGACTTCCAGGACTGGAGCCGGTGGACACGGCAGCAGGCGGTGCGGCGTGGGGTGGAGATGATCCGGCAGGAGGATCCGGAGCGGCCGGTGATCTTGATGTCGCCGGATCCCTACGCGGATCTGCTGAAGCAGGTCGCGGCCGCGTACGGAGCGAACTTCCACAACACCGGCTACATGGCGGGGTTCTGGGCCGAGTTCCACACCTTGCTGGCCCGGAGCGCGGGGCGGCCGTCCACGGCCGAGCCGGGTAACGGTGCGCCGAACGCTGATCAGTTCAAGTCGTTCTGGGGTCGCTGGCTCACCGAGGGGCTGAACGGGGTGCACTACTTCCAGAATCAGCAGGAGATCATGTCCAGGCCCGACGTACTGGAGACCTTCCAGGCCAACAAAGCCATGTACGAGGCCATCGGCAAGTATCACGTACCGGCGGCCGAGGTCGCCGTTCTCTACGACTTGCGCTTTGTCGGACACGGCGGCTTCCCGTGGAACCCGGAACCCAACACCTGGCTTCCCGGCGGCTACTACGCCAGCAACAGCGGCTTCGCCCTCTTGCCGGTCTGCCCGCGCGACGGAGTCAGTTACCTGGATTTCGGCGACGGCACGGTGGACAAGTACCGGGTCATCGTCGACGCCAACTCACCGTTCATGGACGAGGAACTGGTCGACCAGATCGAGGCGTGGGTTCGCAACGGTGGCACCTTTGTCACCTACATGCAGACGGGGCGGCACACCAGCACGGATGCGAATGCCTGGCCGATCAATCGGCTGACCGGATACCAGGTCGAGGGCATGGACACCTATACCGTCCACCCGCCGGCTCTCGGCCAGCAGTCCTTCTCCGCGGACGCGAAGCATCCGCTCCGGGCGGCCCCCGGCCAGCAGGTGTTCACCGACACGAACTGGCTCGCCGGTGCACAGGGCAGTGGACTGAGGCTGCGCCGGATCGCTCCTGACGCCCAGGATCTGCTGCTGTGGGAGGACGACGGCACGGTGGCGGCCGGGATGCGCAAGCTGGGCCAGGGTCAGATCATCCACCTGGGCTGCCACTTCGAAGAGATCATGGACCGCAACCCCGCTCCTGACACCACCACGTTCCTGGGCCAGGTGATGGACTACCTGAAGGTGGCCCGGGTGCCCGCGCGGGCGGCGAACGCAATCTTCCGGCACTACATCTCGAACACCGGCCTGCACGATTTCTGGGTCCTGTACAACGACACCGCCGACCCGGTCACCACAGACCTCGTGTTCACCACGCCCGCCGCGCCGACTGTGTTGAGCGAGCTGAACTCCTCCGCGACCACTGCGGTGACCAAGAAGTCCGGCATTCCCGGGGTGTATGGCATCACCCTTGGCGCGCACGAGACCAGGATGTTCGTCAGTGCGCGCGCGGACGTAGCCGCGTCGCCGCTGGAGTGGCTCACGGTCCAACGGGACTGGTGGGCCGGAACGACCGAGCCAGAGCCGAATGTGTTGCCGACCAAGGCACAACTGCAGCGCAACGCCGTGGACATCACCAACGACTGGGCCTTCTTGCCTGTGGACAACTCGACACCGGAACAGATCGCGGCGCTGGTCGCCGCGGATGCGGATGATTCCGGATGGGAGCGGCACGACCTCGGCATCTTCACCCTCCCGAACCACCCTGACGTGCGCCACGCGGTGATGCGCAAACGATTCACGATCCCGGCAGGCTGGTCCACCGGCGAGATCCAGCTGTGGCTGTGGATGGACCGGGAGAACACGATCTTCCATGACTCCGGGCGGATCTACCTGGACGGAGTCATGCTCAACGACTTCAGTAGCGGCGGGCTGGCCGGGGTGCCGGCGAACACGCTGCTGCCCCCGGGTGAGCATGTCATCGCCTTGGAGATCAAGGGCGCGACCGTGGGCACTGGTGTGACCGCCAGCGCCTGGGCCTACCGCATCCCGGAACCTGACGCCCGCCAGGATCTGACCGGCACCTGGACGGTCACCGGACTGGACAGCATCCACGACGGCGGCGAGGCCACCCTGCCGGGCACCTTCACGGGCTCTTACGCCGCCCGCGACGTGACGATCGATCCCGCCCACAAGGGATCCCAGGCGGTCGTCTACATCCACCGCACCGGTGCGTCCATCAACGGGATCCTGATCAACGGGACCTTCATCGGTGACCTGTATCCGGCCACCAAGGTGGGCGACACGCTGCTGGTGAACATCACCAGCAAGATCGACTACGGCCGGCCGAACCGGATCGAGTTGGTCGCGGCGAACCCCAACGGGCCGTCAACCGTCCCCAAGATCGAAATCCGGTATTACAACCCCACCGTCTATCCGTAAGCGTGACCGCACAGACGTCGGCGATCCCCTGCGCCGGTGGGTACGACCAGGGCGGCCGCGGTGAAACCGGCTGCCCTGGTCGGTGCCGTGACCGGCAGCCGACCAACACCGGAGGGCAACACCGTGCATGAGAACCGCTCAGTCGTCGAGGACCGCGTGGAACAGGTGCTCATCCATCGGCTGCGGCCGGGCATCTACACCCACTCGCTCGGCCTGCAAGTCGACTTCTGGCAACCCTCGGGTGAGCCCGTCCCGGTCGCCGACGCGCTGGCGGCAAGCTACAGCCCCTTCGCTGTGGGCTCGATGTGGGGACCGGCATGGGCAAGCACGTGGTTCCGGGTCCGCGGACGGGTCCCGCAGAGCTGGTCAGGGCGGCGTGTCGAGGCGGTCATCGATCTCGGCTTCACCCACCCCGAGCCGGGACGGCAGGCGGAGGGATTGGTGTACGACGCCGGCGGTCGACCCGTCAAGGGGCTTGCACCCCGGACGAGCCATGTCCCCATCGCCGCACCGGCCACGGGCACGGAGGAGGTGCTGCTCTACGTCGAGGCGGCGGCCAATCCCTGGCTGTCGGCGATGAGCGGAATCGGAAGCCCGAGGGGCGACGTACTGACCTCGGACAACGAACCGCTGTACCGCCTGGCCCGAGCCGACCTCGCAGTGCTGGACGAGGACGTCTGGCACCTGAACCTCGATGCCGAGGTGCTGTGGGAACTGATGCGCGAGTTGCCTATCCATGACGCACGCCGGCACGAGATCCTCCGTGCGCTGGAGCGGATGCTGGACGTCCTTGACATGCAGGACATCCCGGCTTCGGCGGGCCGAGCGCGGCAGGAACTCGCCGAGGTCCTCGCGCGCCCGGCTCACGCAAGCGCCCACCGGATCTCCGCCGTCGGCCACGCACATATCGACACGGCCTGGATGTGGCCTCTGCGGGAGACCATCCGGAAGTGCAGCCGCACCTTTTCCAACGTCGTGGACCTCGCGCGCGACTATCCGGAACTGAGGTTTGCCTGTTCACAGGCCCAGCAGTACGCGTGGATCAAGGCGAGCCAGCCGGAGCTGTATGCCCGGATCAAGTCCGCGGTTCGCTCTGGCGCCTGGGAGCCGGTCGGTGGCATGTGGGTAGAGTCCGACACCTATCTCCCCGGCGGTGAGGCGCTCGCGAGACAACTCGTCCATGGTGCGAGGTTCTTCGCCGACGAGTTCGGTGTCGAGACGGACGGCATCTGGCTGCCTGATTCCTTCGGATACACCGCTGCGCTTCCGCAGCTGGCCAAACTTGCCGGCGCGCGCTGGTGCTTGCTGCTGAAGCTCAGATGGAACGACACGAACAAGTTCCCGCACAACACCTTCTGGTGGGAAGGGATCGATGGGACCCGGGTCTTCACCCACCACCCGCCGATCGACACCTACGCCTCGGCGCTCACCGCGGGCGAGCTGGCTCATGCGGCGAGCACGTACGCGGAGAAGGGCGTCGCCACCAGGTCTTTGGCCATGTTCGGATACGGCGACGGCGGTGGTGGCCCGACACGGGAGATGCTGGAAAAGGCACGACGGCTGCGCAGTCTGGAAGGATCGCCCAGCGTCGCGGTCGAATCGGCCGGCAACTTCTTCGACAAGGCGATGGACGAGTACCCCGACGCCCCGGTGTGGTCGGGTGAGCTCTACCTCGAGTTGCACCGGGGGACCTACACCACGCAGGCGACGATGAAGGCCGGCAACCAGTTGTGCGAGCGTCTCCTCCGTGAGGCGGAGCTGTGGGCGGCGACAGCCGCTGCCAACGGCACCTTCTCCTATCCGTACGACCAGCTTGATCAGTTGTGGAAGACCGTTCTGCTGCACCAGTTCCACGACATCCTGCCGGGCACCTCGATCGCGTGGGTGCATCGAGAGGCGCGTGCGGCATACGAGAAGGTACAGACTGAGCTGGAGAGCATCATCGCGGAAGCGGCCACTGCGTTGCAGCTGGCCGGCACCGGTCGCAACCTGCTCAATGCCGCGCCGCACGAGCGGGCAGAGGTCATCGCGGTGCTGCCCGAGGCGGCGGCCGGCGCGGGGACGAGGCAGGAATTATCTGATGGCCGGAGCGCAACCTGGGCGGTGGCGCCCGCACTCGGTGCCGGCACCACGACATCCGGCGCACCCGCGGACCTGATGCCGGTGACCGTCGACGACCTGGTCCTCGACAACGGCCTGATCCGCGTGTCCGTCGACGAGAACGGGCTGATCACGTCGATCTACGATCACCTGAACTCGCGGGAGACCATCGCCGCGGGCGGTGCCGCCAATCTGCTGCAGGTGCACCCGGACCATCCCGCGAGCTGGGACGCCTGGAACCTCGATGGGCACTATCGGCACAGTCATGTCGACCTCGTCAAGGCCGACGCCGTCGAGATCCTCGACGAGGGACCGTTGCTCGGGGCACTTCAGGCGCGGCGATCGTTCGGCACGTCGACAGTGATCCAGACGCTCGTGCTGCGCGCCGGAAGCCGCCGCCTCGAGGTAGCGACCGAGGTCGACTGGCACGAAGCAGAGAAGGTGCTCAAGATTGCCCTTCCCCTCCGGCTGCACGCCACCGAAGAGTCTGCGGAGATTCAGTTCGGTCATCTGCGCCGACAGATCCACACCAATACCAGTTGGGATGCTGCCCGCTTCGAGCTGTATGCGCACCGGTGGGTGCACCTCGACGAGGCCGGATACGGCATCGCGGTGGTCACCGGGTCGACGTACGGCCACGACATCGAGCGCAGCGGCCGCGAGAGTGGAGCCACCACGACGACCGTACGATTGACCCTGTTGCGGGCCACGCGCAACCCTGACCCCACCGCAGACCAGGGCGTCCACCGGTTCGTGTACGCCGTGGTCCCCGGCGCGAGCGTCGCGGACGCGGTGGCCGAAGGGTACGCGCTCACCCTGCCGTTGCGGCTGGTCGACGCGGTAGGTGCTTTTGAACCACTGGTGATAGTGGACAATCCGGCCATCGTGGTGGAGGCGGTCAAATTCGCGGACGATCGCTCGGGCGATCTCGTCGTGCGGATCTATGAGTCGCTCGGTGGCCAGGCTCAGACCGATGTGCGCAGCAGCTTTCCGCTGGAGGCGGCGCACCTGGTCGACCTGCTCGAGCGGCCCATCGCCAAGGTCGACACCACGGACAATGGCGTCCGTCTGGCGTTACAACCCTTCGAAATCTGCACACTCCGGCTCTCGATCCGCGGTCGGTGAATGCGTGTCAGGTCGATTGTCCGAGACCAGCGCCGTCCAGCTTCGGGTGCTGCTCGACGCCATCGTTCCCAGCGACGAGTACCCCTCCGCCGCCGACGCCGGTGGTGAGGACTTCGTCCGTGCCGTGCTCGGCGAGCGGCCGGACTGGATCCTGCGTATCGACAGAGTGCTGCGGTTGGTCGATGACGAGGCACTCGCCTCGTACGGCGGTGTCTTCGGTGACATCGACCCCTCGGCGCGGACCGCGGTGCTCGATCGGCTGACAGACGACTCCGACTATGTCTGGCTGGCGCAGCTGATCTGGGGCGGCTACTTCGCCGACGACGGCAACGGGGGCAACCACCGCCAGGCGTCGTGGTCGATGCTCGGCTGGCGCACTGGACCGCCAGGCTGGCCACCACCGCACACGCCGGCTCCCCGCCGCCTCATCACACCGGATGCGGTGGAGGATCGCTATGACGTGGTCGTCATCGGATCTGGCGCGGGCGGCAGTACTGTCGCTTGCCACCTGGCCGAGGCCGGCCGATCCGTGCTCCTCGTCGAGGCCGGCGGCTGGCCGCAGACGCCGGACCTCTCCGGTGACCATCTACGGAGTCCTCGGATGAACTGGGGCCTGACCGCTCACAGCGGGCCGGCGGCAGACGGTCACCCGCGTGTATTCGACGACGGCACCGGCTCGGTCGTGCTGCGCCCCTCGGATCCGCAATGGAGCAACAACGCGTTCACCGTCGGCGGGGGCACTCGTGTGTACGGTGCGCAGGCCTGGCGCTTCGGCCCCCTCGACTTCGCGATGGCCTCGCACTACGGCGTTCCGAAGTCGAGTGCTCTGGCGGACTGGCCGTTCGGCTACGACGAACTGGAGCCGTACTACGAACAGGCCGAATGGGAGGTCGGTGTCAGCGGCGGCATTGACAACAGCCCTTACGCGGGCGTCCGCAGGCGACCACTGCCGATGCCGCCGCTGCCCACCGGCCCGGCACACGAGACACTCGTCGCCGGCGCCGCCGAGCTCGGCTGGGACACGGTGACCGTTCCTCTCCTGGTCAATTCGACGGCCTACCTCGGCCGGCCTGCCTGCCGGCAGTGCTCGATGTGCGTCGGTTTCGCGTGTCCGGTCGACGCGAAGAACGGCAGTCAGAACACGATGCTCGTGCGCGCGCTGGCGACCGGCCGCTGCCACCTGCTGACCGAGACGTGGGCCCGGCGTCTGGTCGTCGGCAGGGCGGGCCGGGTCGAGAGCGTGTCGCTCGTCGGAGAGCGTCACTGTCGGCAGTGGACGCGCGATGTCGCCGCGAGCGAGTTCGTGCTGGCCGCTGGAGCGATCGAGTCGGCCCGGCTGTTGCTGAACTCCGCGCACGACCGAGAGCCGTCCGGGCTCGGCAACACCACTGACCAGGTCGGGCGGTACCTGCAAGGGCACTCGTACGGCGGTGCCTTGGGCATCTTCGACGATCCCATCGAGGATCTGATCGGCCCCGGACCTTCGGTGGCGATAGCCGGATTTCGGCATGACAACGAGTTCGTCATCGGTGGCGGCATCCTCGCCAAGGAGTTCGTGCCCACGCCCGCGAACACGTTCCGCTATCTGTCGGGAGCCGGGCTGATCGGCCTGCACGGGCTTGCCGCCAAACACGGCATGCGCACGCTGGCTCCACGGATGATGCGTGTGATGGGTCCGATCCAGGAGGTCACCACGGCTTCGGCGCGGGTCCGCGTCGATCCAGCTGTCGGGGACAGGTTCGGTATCCCGGTGGTGCGGCTGAGTGGCGACCTGCATCCAGAGGACCATCGCGGCCAGGCATTCCTGTCCGATCGGTCCGCCGAGTGGCTGATGGCATCCGGAGCCACCACCGTGGTCCCGATGGCTGCACCCCGGCCGTCCGGGCCGAGCGGAGGCCAGCATCAGGCCGGTACGACTCGGATGGGTGACTCTCCGGCGGCCTCGGTCACCGATCCCTTCGGCCGGGTCTGGGGTCACTCCAACGTGCGCGTTGCCGACGGCGGGCTGCACGTCACCAACGGTGGCGTCAACCCGGTGCTCACCATCTTCGCCAACGCGTTGCGCGTCGCCGACCACATGATCACCGGCACAACTGTGCGCGGCCGGCCTCGCTGAGAACGCTCAGCAGGTCGCCGCCGGCCGCGCTGAATGCCTGGCCGTCGATCGCAAGGCGCGCCGAAGACGACGAGCGAGGCACTAGGGCAGGGCAGCTGATGGCTTGCTCGATGCTCAGGCCGCCGACGGCCCGTTCCGGTACCGAGACGGCGGCGTCGTCACCCCATCACGAGCATCCCGAACTCGGTGCCGAGCCGTTCGATGGTGGCGTCGTGAGCGCGGCCCATGACGATGACAGCGTCCGCGCCAGCATCGCCCATCATCTCCGCTTCGAGATAGGTGCCGTCCATGGTCTCCGGTCGGCGATCAGCAGATGGTCCGGGAATTCCTCGCGCAGCGCGCGTACTGCATGGAACCCTCGGCGAGCACGAGTGGGGTCCAGACCTCGATCTAATCGGCTTCGGCCTCCACCGCGATGGCTGCGGTGCGCAGGGCCTCGGCGTTGGAGGTGAGGTCGAGTTAGATGTGGACGAGAGGCCGGGTGAACCGCTGACGGGTCAGACGGTGGTTGCCGAGGCTATGCGCAACTCCATCCCCCGTGAAAGCGGTGGTGGCCGGGTCGGGTAGTGGGGCGATCGTGCGCGTGGCACTCGTTGGGGTGGTTTGGGTGGGCCGGGCGCACAGTGCGGTGGTGGTCGCGCGACCTACGGTTCGAGCACGTTCCGACGGGCTGGAGGAGTGTGTATGAGCGGGCGGTATCGAGTCGCGATGGACATCGGTGGAACATTCACGGATGTGGTCACGTACGACCGGCAGGACGGGGTGTTCGCGGCGTCCAAGGCGTCGACGACGCCGGGGAACCTCAGTGAGGGAGTGCTGGTCGGGGTCGACGCGGTGGTCGAGCGGCCGGCCGACATCGCCTTCCTGGTGCATGGCACGACGCAGGGCCTGAACGCGTTTCTCGAGCGTCGAGGAGTTCCGGTGCTGCTGCTCGGGACCGCCGGCGTCGAGGACAGCTATCACATCGCCCGCGGGCCGCGGACGCGCTTGTACGACCTGCACTACCGCAAGCCGGTTCCGCTGGTCCCGCGCCGCGACATCGTCGGCATCGGCGGGCGGATCGCCGCGGACGGTTCGGAGCTGACTCCGCTGGACGAGGAGGCGGTGCGCAAGGCGGCCCGGGGGGCGGCCGACAACGGGTACGGCGCGATCGCGGTCGCGTTCCTGTTCAGCTACAAGAACCCCGCACACGAGCTGCGCACTCGCGAGATCCTGCTCGATGAGCTGGGTGCGGATGTCACGGTGTCGCTGTCGCATGAAGCAGCCAAGGAGTGGCGCGAGTACGAGCGAACCTCGTCGGCGGTCGTCGACGCCTACACCGGCCCGATCGTACGGCGGTATCTGGTCGACCTTGAGCAGCGCCTGACCGATCGCGGCGTCGCCGTACCGCTGCATGTGATGCAGTCCTCGGGTGGCATCCTCACCGCGGATTCGGCGCGCCGCCGGCCGCTGCAGACGTTGCTTTCCGGCCCGGTCGGTGGAGCGATCGCGTGCGCGGAGCTGTCCGGCCACACCGGGCGTCCGAATCTCATCGGGATCGACATGGGCGGTACGTCGTTCGACGTGTCGCTGATCGTCGACGGCGAGCCGGACGTCTCTGCCGAGGCGCAGCTCGAAGGGCTGCCGATGCTGATGAGCGTCGTCAACATCCACACCGTCGGCGCCGGCGGTGGCTCGGTCGCCTGGGTCGAGGCGGGGGGTCTCAGGGTCGGGCCGCGTTCGGCCGGTGCGCGACCTGGACCGGCCTGTTACGGCCGGGGCGGCGACGAGCCGACGGTGACCGATGCCAACCTGGTCCTCGGCCGGATCGACCCGGACGGGTTCGCCGGCGGTCAGCTGACCCTCGACACCACGCTGGCCGCGGACGCCGTCGAAGGTCTCGCCGAGCAATTCGGGCTCACCACGACGGCGATGGCCGAAGGCATCTGCGATATCGCCAACGCCAAGATGGCGCAGGCGATCCGGACGATCACCGTTGCCCGAGGCATCGAACCGCGCGATTCGGCGCTGGTCGCCTTCGGCGGTGCGGGACCGATGCACGCGGCGTTCCTGGCCCGCGAGCTGGGTATCGCCGAGACTGTGGTGCCACGGTTCCCGGGCGCCTTCTCGGCCTGGGGCATGCTGCAGACGCAGATCCGGCAGGACTACACCGAGCCGTACTTCTTCCTGGACGAGGATCTGGACGGCGCGGACATGGCGGCCACCCTGGCTCGGATGGAGAAGACAGGGGTCGACTCGCTGTCCAGTGAGGGCGTCGCCGAGGACCAGCGTACGGCGAACCATTCCGTCGACGTCCGCTACGAGGCGCAGGAATACACGCTGACTGTCCCGCTGACCGACGCGGAAGAACCGTCCCGGCCGGGCTTCCTGACGACGCTGGCGGAACGGTTCGCCGCTCTGCACGAGGCCCGGTACGGACACGCCAACCTCGGCGCTCCGATCGAGCTGGTCACCTTGCGCACCGCCGCGATCGGCCAGGTGGCGCGCCCAGCTCCGCAGCCGTGGCCGGCCGCAACGTCCGCGGAGTTTCCGCATCAGCTCTGCACCGTGGTGTTCGACGGTGAGCCACACGAGTCGGTCGTCGTACGCCGTGACGACCTGTACGTCGGCCACACATTCGCCGGTCCCGCGATCGTCGTCGAGGACACCGCGACCACCGTCGTACCGCCGGACCACACCGTCGGCGTCGACGACATCGGCTCCCTGCTCATCCGGCGGAAGGACACCAAGTGACAACCACTCTGGACCGCGTCGACATCGACCCGGTGACGGTCGAGATCATCCGCAACGCGCTCACCTCCGCGGCCGACGACATGAACGCCACACTGATCCGCTCGGCGTACACCCCGATCATCTACGAATGCGGCGACTGCGTGGTCGCGTTGCTGGATGCCGATCACCAAGTGCTCGGTCAGTCGGCGGGCCTGCCGATCTTCCTTGGCAATCTGGAGACCTGCACGCTGGCCACCGAGGAGCGCTTCGGGCGTGAGGTCTGGCAACCCGGCGACGTCTGGATCCTCAACGACAGCTACCTGGGTGGCACCCATCTGAACGACGTGACGATCTTCGGCCCAGTGTTCGACGACGGCACGCTGATCGGCTTCACCGCGTCGCGGGCGCACTGGATCGACGTCGGCTCGAAGGATCCGGGTGGCTCGATGGACTCGGTGACGATCTTCCAGGAGGGGCTGCGGCTCGGTCCGCAGAAGCTGGTCGACGGTGGTGAGCCGGTGCACGGCGTCATCGACACGATCGGCACCAACGTCCGATTCCCGTATCCCACCACCGGCGACATGAACGCGATGATCGCCTGCATCACGATGGGGGAGAAGCGGCTGCAGGAGATCGTTCGCAGGTTCGGCCTCGATACGGTCGAGGCCGCGCGGGACGAGATCTTCCGGCAGACCGAGCTGCTCGAACGCGCGGTGATCGAGGCCATCCCCGACGGGGTGTACGACGCCGAGGGTGTGCTCGACAACGATGGCATCGATCTGAACACACCGATCCCGATCAGGCTCCGGATCACGGTGTCGGGGGACACGATCGACCTCGACGTGACCGAGTCGGCCGACCAGACTGTTGGACCGGTCAACTGCGGTGTCGCCCAGGCGGTGTCGGCATTGCGGGTGGGCTACAAGTTGCTGGTCAGTCCCGATCTGCCGGGCAACGGCGGTTCGTTCCGCTCGATGACGACCCAGGTGCGGGAAGGATCGGTGCTCGGGGCCCGTTCTCCGGCGGCCTGCCAGTGGTACTTCTCCCACCTAGGACTGCTGATCGACATGGTCGCCCGGGCGCTGGCACCGGCGTTGCCGGATAGTGTGGCCGGAGCGAGCCACGGCGACTCGATGATCATCCTGACGGCCGGAGTCGATCCTCGGGTCGGCCGCGAGTTCGTCAGCCTGGAGGCCACAGTCGGCGGCTGGGGTGCCTGGCAAGGATCGGACGGCGAGAGCGCGTTGATCAACAACGTCAACGGATCGCTGAAGGACATCCCGATCGAGGTCCACGAGACGCGGTACCCATGGCGAATCACGGAGTATCGGATCCGTGAGGACTCCGGCGGCGCCGGGCGATGGCGTGGTGGCAACGGGGTGATCCGTGAGTACGAGGCGCAGACGGATCTGTCGGTGTCGCTGTGGTTCGAGCGTTCGCGGCAGCCGGCCTGGGGACTGTTCGGCGGTGAGGATGCGGTCGGCCCCGAGGTCGTCGTCAACCCCGGTCGTCCGGATGAACGGCGTCTGCTGAAGGTGAACGGTCTCGACCTGAAGGCGGGTGACGTGGTCCGCTGCTCGACCGGTGGCGGCGGTGGGTACGGCGACCCGGTCGAGCGATCGGCCGACGACGTACGGGCCGACGTCAGCGACGGCAACATCAGTGCCGAGGCGGCGATGACCCGTTACGGAATCTAGAAGCTCTACTCGTCGGTGCCGGACTGCGTCCAGAGCGACGCCAGCGCGTAACACAGTACGTGCAGGGCCAGCCGCTGCTCGGGTTCGTCGTACGCGAGCCCGAGCTGCCGGGCCCGGGTCAGTCTTGCCAGCACAGTGTTCCGGTGTACGCCGAGGCGCTGGGAAGCCTGGCTCAGCGAGCCACCGCAGTCCAGCACGGCCAGCACGGTCTGCACGAGCGCCATCCGGTCGCGGGCGTCCATCAGCTCGGCGAGGCACAGGTCGGCGACCTGTGCGATCTCGGTGGTCGGCAACCAGGCCAGTGCAGCGGACGCGCCGACCTGGTCGAACCACTGCACGCCGGCCGGGCCCTGCTTGCGCGCAACATATGCCGCCAGACGCGCCTCGGCGACCGAACGCATCAGCCCGGCGACGCCAGGATGGGCCTGACCGACGCCGATCACCAGTCGATGCGCTGCGGCCGAGTCACGGAACGCCGTCACCGCCCTGCGTAGCGGTCCGACGTCGTCGGCATCCTCACTGCTGTGCCACGAGATCCAACTGTCGCCGTCGACAACCAAGGGCCAGTGCGTACGTCCACGCTGCCATGCCGCGCGGACCAAGTGGGTGACCTCCTCGGACGGCGCTCCGGACGGTCGCAGCGGCGTCAGCCACACCGCTCGGTTGACGCCGTCGATCTGCCAGCCCAGCTCGCTGCTCCAGGGTGGTGTCTCGATCTCGACCGGGCCTGCAGGGGCATCGGGTGGTGGTTCGGCGGCCAGCCGTCGCAGCAGTCCGAACGCCGCCTGCTCATGGGCGGAGTGAACGGTCGAGTCCAGCCTGGTCTGAGCCCACGCTGCCTGCAGAGAAGGACGTGCCAGCCTGAGCAGCGATTCGACCTGCTCGACGGCCATCGGGCCGTTCACTGGAACAGCCGCAACCAGCCGGGCCCACGGCTGCTCGTCCGGTCCTTGTACTTCGACCTCGACCCGCCGGGCATTCGTCTTGTCCTGCAATGCGGCGACCCGGCCGGCCACGGCGGTCTCGCCGATCACCAGGGCGACTGGTGCGTTCTGCAGCTCGCTGTTGAGGACACCGAGAACGCCGCGGACGTGAGTCTGCTCGGCGAGTCGTTCCGCACACAAGGCCTGCCCCAGCGCGCGGGCGGCCGCCGGCGCGCTGACCTGACCGGCCAGCTGTAGTGCGACATCGACCGGATCGGAGTCGATGGCCAGCAGCGTCATGTTCAGTCGCTCGGCCAGGGCGGCGCCGGCCGACCCGGCGACGGCGCCAGACACCACTACCGCCGAGACATTGCGCTCCCAGGCCAGATGCAGCGCGGCTGCCAACGACCAGCCACCGGCGGCGGCCGTGTCGTGCAGTACGACGAGAACGTGCGGAGCGCACCGCCGCAGCCGTTCGAACGTCTGCGCCAGCACGACCTGCTCGACCTGTCGCAACGGGTCGGCGAAGTGCAACCGGCTCGCTCTCGCCAGCGGCTGGATGCGGACGAGGCCGCCCAGAGTGATCGGTAACGTCGAGGGGCGTTGGCTCACGGTTCTCCTCGCAGTCGCCGGGGATGGTCGAGCGGGATGCCATGGAAGCTCAGGCCGACCATCGCCATGCCTTCGTCGGAGTACCAGACCGCGTCGCCCGGGGTCACCAGTACGTCGACCAGGTCGCCGCGTTCGAGGTTGTCGAGGGTCGCCAGCGTGCCACGGGTGGCATCGACCAGACACAGCAGGTCGGGAGCACCCGCGATCAGCTCGCCGTTGGCGAAGACGGCAACGATCTCGCTGCGGAGCTCGATACGCAGCTGTCGCCGCTGACCGTCGGTCTCGTCGATCACGACGCTGGACGGGTGTGCCGGGATGCTGCCGTCGCTGGGCCGGCTCAGCTGCTCGAGCTCGGAGATTCGTCCCCGGCCCAGCCTTCGGCAGCCGGTGATCGCGGCGAGCCGGCTGATCAGCAGATCCGGGTCGGTTTGTTGCAGCAGGACCCGGCCGACATTGGCGATCCGGGAGATCGTCCCGGGCAGGGCGCCGCGACGCAGCGCGCCGGCCGTGGTCGGGTACGAGGCCAGGGCTGCCCAGCCACCCAGGGTGTCGAGACTGGCCCGGAGCAGTCGGTCCGCACGAGCTCCTGTCCGCGCGTCCACCAGCACGCTGTCGCCTGTCGGTCCGAAGGCGACGAGCGGCGTCGGCGAGATTCCGGCCAGGTACATCGCGGTGTGATGGATGAGCGCGAACGCACGCCCCATGCCGTCGGCGTCCAGCAGTGGTACGCCGAGCTGGGCCGCGGCAGCCACCGGGACCAGAGCGCTGACCGTGGCTGCGGCGAGCGGATAGACGGCGCCGAAGCGGACGCCTTGCAACTGCTCGATCTGGCGGATCGCGGCCACGAACTCGTCACCGGCCGGAGGCAGGTCGGCCAGCGCCGACCCGGACCCGAGAACACACAACGACACGCACGGCGTCTCCGGGGCCATCGTCTCCACACGATGCAGCGCCACCGGTCCTTCGCGTTCGAGCAGCCCGGTCAACCACGACGTCAACGAGGACCGGCCGGCATCCCCGACAGCCGGCGCGTAGAACTTGGCGCCCTCGTACAACGCCGGCACGTCCGCCGCGCTGATCCAGGTGGCTGCACCACTCATGGCGTTTCCAGCAGGGGCTGCGTCAGGCCGATGTCCGGCGTACCGGCAACACGAACGCGGATGCGGACTGTTCCGGCTGGGCTGTACGGCACGGCGACAGTCGAGACCTCGGCGAAGAACGCCGTACCGGGCGCGGCGCCGTTGGCCGTGACGAAGGCGGTCGCGCGCTCCTCCGCGTCGCGGCGTACCGACCTGAGCTCGTCGGCGGACTCGATGAAGGCCACCTCGTCCAGCCAGGAAGTCGGGGAACTGACGGCCGCGCCGACGCAGGCCAGCAGCTCCGGCGCATGACGGGCCCGGACAACAGGCACGTCGGGCATCCGGCCGGGGACTCCGCTCGGGGTGACGTCCCGTTCCGGCGTCAGCACCGCGGTCGGTACGACGAGTTCGGTGCCGATGCCCGCGGACTCGGCCAGGCTCACCTGGGCCAGGCCGTGCCGGACCTCGCCGGCCACCTGTGCTCCGTCACGGGACAGCAGGACCCGGCAATCGGCCAGCCCTTCGAGATAGGCCGCACCGCAGACCTCCAGCGCGTCGGTCGCGCCGAAGGCAACCACTGGCATGGTCCGGATCCGCGACGCGGTGGTGTAGCCGCCGTCGCCGCGGGCCACTCGCAGCTGGAACTCACCGGGTAGCCGACTCAGCACCCGCTCGCACCGGTCGACCAGCTGCTCGGCGACGCCGGAGAGTGCGCAGTCGAGCACAACGGTTGCTTCCCGCGCGACGAGCCCGTGGCCGCCGTACTCGCTCGCGGCCGAGATCCGGGCCCCCGGCATCGCGGTCTGGATCGCGTCGGCGACTCCGCGCTCGTGGCCAGGCCGCGCTTGGGAGCCGGCGGCAACGATCGCCACATGCCGGATCGAGCCGGCGTCGAGCTCGGCGCAGACCTCGTCGAGTCGTCCGTGGTCCAGCGGACAGAGTTCGTTGCCGAGCAGGTCGTGGCCGCCGGCAACTGTGAACCGTCGCGCGACCCGGCGCTCGACCAGCGCGGCCGGAGACCGTGCCAGCGCGGGGTCCGTGGCGGGCCGCGGTACGACGCGGATCACCGCAACCCGGGGCAATGCGCTGTCTGCACGGGTGATGGCGTCGAGCAACATCGGAGCGAGGTCGACGGTCACCGCGAACGGCCCGTCCGGGAACTCACCGATGGCTGTCCGGACGGCGGAAGCGATCGTCCCGTCGAGGTCGGCCCGAGCCGGCTCGACCGGGAGAACGGCCGCGCCATGCACCACGACCGCGTACGAGCGCTCCGGGTGCAGGCTCACGCCGACGTGTGCGAACTCGCCAGTGCGAGACACGAGCACAGAGTACAGCCGCTGGTCGGGCGCTACCGGGACCGTCTGCGGAGCCAGCGATCCGTCGTGACGGCGAACAGGATCAGGCAGCCCTGCAGCACCTGCTGGTAGATGGTGTCCCAGCCGAGCAGGTTGAACCCGTTGCCGATCAGGGTCAGCAGGAACGCTCCGACCACGCCGCGCCAGATCGCGCCCTCGCCGCCGAGGATGCTGGTGCCGCCGATCACCGCCGCCGCGATCGCGGTCAGCTCCGCGCCGGTGGCCATCGTCGACTGGGCCGAGCCCGCGCGGGACGCGAGGATCAGCCCTGCCAGCGCCGAGCAGACGCCACTGATGACGTACGCCGCGACATGGATCGACCCGACCCGGATGCCGGACAGCTGGGCGGCCTCCAGGTTGCCGCCGACGGCGTACACCCGGCGACCGAACGTGGTCGTCGAGATCAGCAGACCGATCGCCACCACGACGATCACGAACATGACGGTGGCCGACGTCAGCCCGAACAGCGACGGCCAGGTCAGGGCGCCGAAGTTCTCGGTCTGGGAGCCGAGTGGATAGACGATCGCACCCGCGGTCACCACGACGGCCACGCCGCGGTAGATGATGCTGGTCGCCAGCGTCGCGATGAACGAGTTGATCCCGCTGCGGACGACGATCATCCCGGTCACGAATCCGAGCAACGCGCCGGCCACCACGGCCGCGCCGAAGCCGACGGGAACGTTGGTCACCCGCATGATCTCGACACCGACGATCGCCGACACCGCGAGCGTGGCGCTCGCGGTCAGGTCGAACACCCCGCTCAGGATGCACACCGTCGCGCCGGCAGCCAGCAGCCCGACCACCGTGCACTGGTCGAGCAGGTTGATCATGTTCGATCTGGTGAGGAAGGTGTCGGTGCTGAGCGACAACGCGATCACGATCGCGATCAGTGCGACCAGGATGCCGTAATCGCGGAACCGGACCGCCCGCCGCGACCCGGTGGACCCTGTGGCAGGGGGCAACTGGGCGGGCGGTTCGGCGGGGGTGGCTGCGTCGACGGTCACGTCGGCTCTCCTTCGTCTCCGAATGCGGCGGCGATGACGACCTCCTTGGCCGTCCCGCGCGGGAACTCGCCGACCGGGCGCCCGTGCCGGAGGACGAGGACCCGGTGGGAGAGGGCGAGCAGCTCCTCGATCTCCGACGAGACGCACACGACGGCCATGCCGTCCCGGGCCAGTTCGGTGATCAGGTGATGGATATGGCTCTTCGCGGCGATGTCCACCCCGCGGGTGGGCTCGTCGACGAGCAGGATGCGGGGCGAGCACAGCAGCCACTTGGCGAACAGCGCCTTCTGCTGATTGCCACCTGACAGCGTTTCGACCGGCGCGTCCTTGGCCGCCGCGCGGATGTCGACCAGGCGCGACACGGTGTCGACCGCGGTTCGCTCGGCGGAGCGTCGTACGACGGGACCGACGCGGCGACGGGGCAACGATGACAGCGCGACGTTCTCGCTGACAGAGCGTGCCATCACCAGGCCCTGTTCCTTGCGTGACTCCGGCACGAACGCGATGCCTGCGGCCATCGCCCGCCGCGGTGACAGCCGGGTGAGTGTGGCGCCGTCGACGTCGACAGTGCCCTCGGTGGCGTGGTCCGCGCCGAAGAGCAACCGCAGCGTCTCGGAGCGTCCACTGCCGACCAGACCGGCGAGGCCGAGGATCTCTCCGGCTCGTACCTCGAGATCGACGCCCTGCACCGGACCGCGCCGCAGACCGCGGGCTGAGAGCACCGTTGGAGCGTCGTCCGGGATCGGGTCCGGCGTGCTGTACAGCATGTCGATCTCGCGACCGACCATTTGCCGGACCAGGGTTCGCGGCGTCTGGGTGGCGGCGTCGTCGGTCGTGACCAGCGCCCCGTCGCGCAGCACGGTGATCCGGTCGGCGACCGCGAGGACCTCGTCGAGGAAGTGTGAGACGAGCAGGATCGTCGTACCGCTGTCGGCGAGGCGGCGGATGAGCGCGATCAGGTTGTCCTTCTCGTGCTCGCTGAGTACGGCGGTCGGCTCGTCCATCGCGAGCACGCGCGCGCCGCGGGCCAGGGACCGCAGGATCTCGACCTGCTGCTGTACGCCGGTCGGCAGCAGGTCGACCCGTGCGCGTGGGTCCACCTCGAAGCCGGTCAGCTCGATCAGTTCGTCGAACCGCTTCCGGTCGTGCCCGGCGCGGCGGACGCCGGCGGTCTGCGCCCAGCGACCCAGGAAGACGTTCTCGAGCACGGTCAGCGCCGGAACGAGCGCGCCCTCCTGGGAGATCAGGCTGACGCCCTGGGCGATCGCGTCCCGTGGCCGCGCGAACGTCACCTGCTCGCCGTCGAAGCTGAGCGTGCCGTGGTCGGCCCGGACCACTCCACCGAGGATCTTGAGCAGCGTGCTCTTCCCGGCGCCGTTCTCGCCGACCAGGCCGTGCACCTCGCCCGGCGCGATGTCGAGGTCGACATCGCGCAGGACGGTGACACCGCTGTAGCTCTTCCCGACGCCACGAACCGAGATGCTGGGCGCTGTTGTGCTCATGACTCAATCCGAGTAGTCGGCGGTGAGGCCTTTCAGCGTTTCCTTCGTGCCGAGGCACTCGAAGGTCGTCAGCGTGGTGCAGGCGACGGTCGAGGCGGGCACGTCCTTGCCTCTTGCCTTGGCGAGTCCCAGTTCCGCGGCCTTGGTCCCTTCGGACTTCTCCGGTACGTCGTACACGCCGTACCAGGTGCCGTCGTTGACGAACCCGAAGGCCTGCGTTGAGCCGCCGTTGCCGACGAACCCGATTTTCTTGCCCTTGGCAAGCGGTGTGGCGCCTTCGAGTGCCTGCGACGAGCCGATCACGACGTTGACGTCCGGGTGGGACTGCAACAGGTTCTGCATGGCGGCCCGGCCGGTGTCCGGGGTGTATCCGCCGACGAAGTTGGAGACGACGGTTGCACCGCCGGACTTGAGAGCGTTGACGGCCGCGTCGGTCCGCGCGGTGTCGAGTGGGTAGTTCGCAAAGCCCTGCAGATAGGCGACTTTGCAGGCGCCGCTCGCCACCGTCTTGCAGGCTTCCAGGCCGAGCTTGGCCAGGCCCACACCGTTGACCGTTGGTGGGTCGATGATGTTGATCGTGCCGGGGACCTGGGGTTCGGCGGTGTCGAACTTGCCGCCGACCGGGGTGAACTCGACCACGACGACAATGCCGGCGGCGATTGCCTGCTTGATCGGGTTGACCATCGCGACCCCGTCGTTGGCCTGCACGATCACGACGTCGTACCGCTTGGAGGTGACCGCGTCCTGCAGTTGGTTGACCTGGGTCGGGCCGTCGAAGTTGGAGTCCAGGAAGGTGGCCGTTGCGTTGTTCTTCTCGGCGTACGACTGGACGCCCGCCCAGGCCGCCTGGGCGAACGAGTTGGCTTTGGCGAAGCCGAAGAATCCGATCTTCAGCTGTTTGTCCGCGGCGACCGAGGTCGGGGTTCCGCCGGCGGTGCTGGTCGCGGGTTTGCTGCAGGCCGCGATGCTCATCGCGAGTGCGACGGTCACACCGACCGCCGCGAGTCGGGCAGCTCGTATCACGGGTGCTCCTCGGGCGTGATGGGGGCGGAACTCACAGGGGATTCAGCGGGGGATTGGTCTGGTACGAGCTCGAAGAGTGCGCCAACGATCGGCTCGCCCGATGTGGTGTCGAGTACGGCGGCGAGTTGCCGGGACAGGGCAACGCGCCAGGGATCCTCGACCCAGTGCTGGTAGTCCGCGGCCGTGTCCCAGTCAGCGATGACCAGGTGGGTGGCCGGGCCGCCGTCGACGGATCGCAGCAGCAACGCGTCCCGGCATCCAGGGAACCGCCGGGCGCGTGCCAGAATCCCGTGCTCGGTGTAGAGATCTTCGAGCGCGCCGGTGTCGGCGGCACGGAGAGTGAGCACACTGCGGATCATCTGGGCCTCCGGTGGGTCCGGGGTGGTCGAGTGGGCAAATGCTGTCGTCGGCCGCCGGTACGCCGATGTGCGCCGAGCACATCGGCCCGCGTGACCGCTGTGCACGCGGGCGTTTGCCGCCGGATCCGGGCAAGGGGACCGGTTGACACTGCGAATTCGGCTATGTCACGTTCGTGTCCTCCGCCGTGCCAACCGGCGAGGATCACCCGGCTGACCGTCGCCCGGAAGGGACACCGGGCGCTGTGCGTCAGCCGCCTCAACCGCCGTACCCGGATCTCCGCTGTGCCTGCGGCGATCCCGATGCGACGTGCCCGCGCCCCGCGGATGAGTCGAAAGGCCAAACCCATGACCAGCACCAGCCGTGTCGCCATCGACGTCGGCGGTACGTTCACCGATGTCGTCGAACTGCTGCCGGCCACCGGTGAGATCCGGTTCGACAAGGTGCCAACGACGCCGGCCCAGCCCACCGATGCCGTGCTGAACGCGTTCGGTACCACGCGGACCGCGCTGCCGGAGGTGGCGATGTTCACCCACGGTACGACGCTTGGCCTGAACGCCCTGCTGACTCGCACCGGTGCACGGACCGCCGTGATAGGCACAGCTGGCTTCCGGGACGTCTACCTGCTCGGCCGAACCGATCGCCGGACCAACTACGACATCACCTACCGCCCGCCGCCCGCGCTGCTGGAGCGCTACGACACCTTCGAAGTGCCCGAACGCAGCCTGTTCGACGGATCGGTCCATCGGCCGCTCGACGTCGACGCGGCGCGAGCGGTCGCCGCCACGATCGCAGAGCGCGGCTACGACTCGGTGGCGGTTGCCTTCCTGCACGCCTACGCCAACCCGGCGCACGAGCTGCGGATGCGGGGGATCCTGGCCGAGGTGGCTCCTGACGTCGCGGTGACGTTGTCGCACGAGCTGTCCCGCGAGTACCGCGAGTACGAACGGACCAGTACGGCGGTCCTTGACGCGTATGTGAAGCCGATCGTGCGGCGCTATCTCGAGCGGCTGGAAGGTGAACTGCGGGGCGGCGGGTTCGAGGGCCGGTTCCTGATGACTCGGTCCGGTGGCGGCGCGATGACCGCGAGCGTGGCCCGGGAACAGCCGGTCAGCCTGATCCTGTCCGGACCGGCCGGCGGGGTGATCGGTGCGAGCGCATTCAGCACGCTGATCGGCGAGCCGAACCTGATCACCATCGACATGGGCGGGACCAGCCTGGACGCGTCGCTGGTGATCGACGGCGAACCCGTGCTGCATCAGGGCGCCGAGTTCGAGCAGTTGCCGATCAACACGCCCTCGCTCTACATCCACACCATCGGCGCGGGTGGTGGCTCGATTGCCTGGCTCGATGATGCGGGGGTCCTGCAGGTAGGTCCGCAGAGCGCCGGTGCGGATCCCGGTCCGGCGTCGTACGGTCGCGGCGGGACTGCGCCGACGTTCACCGACGCGGCACTGATCGTCGGCTATCTCGGGGCGGCCACGCCGCTGGGCGGCCGGCTCGTGCTCGACGACGCGCTCGCCAGGGCGGCACTGAAACCGCTCGCCGGCCAGCTCGAGCTCAGCCCGGCCGCGCTGGCCCGCGGCATCATCCGCATCTCGACGGCGAAGATCACCGGCGCCGTACGGGCGATCACCGTCGAGGTCGGCCGGGATCCGAAGGACTTCGCGCTGCTGTCGTTCGGAGGGGGCGGCGGACTGGTGGCGGTCGATGTCGCGCGTGAATTGTCGATCCCGACGGTGATCGTGCCGCCGGGCCAGGGTGCGTTCTCGGCTTTCGGGATGTTGTTCGCCGATGTTCAGCACGACTTCGCGCAGACCTCGGTGATGCCACTCGCCGATCTGGACGAGACCCGGCTGGCCGCGGCGTACGACGCGATGGCCGAGGAGGCTGCGTCCGCCTTGGCCGCGGACGGGGTCGAGCCCGCGGCACAGGTGCTGGTTCGCAGCGTCGACGTCCGCTATTCGGGACAGGAACACAGTGTGACCGTGCCGGTGCCGGAGGACGGCCGGGTGGGTTCCGTCGAGCGAGCGTTCGCTGAGCTGCACGAGCGGCAGTACGGCCACACGATGACCGATCCGATCGAGATCACCACACTCCGGATGCGGGCCACCGGCATGGTCGCGAAACCGACGCTGCCCCGGCTGCCTCGCCGTACCTCCGGGGAACCGTTGCCGAACGCAACCAGATCCGTGTACGTGTCCGCGGAGCGTCCGCAGGAGTCGTACGCGCTGTACTCGCGCGAGGACCTGCTCGCCGGTGATGAGCTGGCCGGCCCGGCCGTCATCGCCGAGCACACCGCGACCACCGTGATCCACGCCGGCGACCTGCTCTGGGTCGGCGATCACGGCGAGCTGATCATCACTGTCGAAGGAGTCTGATGAACGACTCGATCACCATCGAGGTCATCCGGCACGGTCTGCTGGCCGCTGCCGAGGAGATGGCCCGCAACCTGTGCCGGACGGCGTACAACACTGTCGTCTACGAGATCCACGACTACGGCATCGGCATCCACGACGCGGCGGGCGACGTGGTGGCCGACGCTCCGGGCATCGCGGTGTTCACGCGCGGCAACGATCACGGCATCAAGGCGGCGAAAGAGTTTGTGGGTGTGGACGCGATGCTGCCCGGTGACGTGTTCCTGCTGAACTACCCGTACTGGTCGTCCGCGCACACGCTCGACCCGCTGGTCTTCGCGCCCATCCACGTCGGCGGTGAGCTGATCGGATTCGCCTCGTGTCGCGTGCACGTGCTCGACCTGAAGCAGAAGGACCCCGGGTACGTCCTCGACTCGACGGACATGTACCAGGAGGGCCTGTTCTTCCCGGCCACCAAGCTGTATCGCGAGGGTGAGGCCAACGAGGACATCTTCAACGTGATCCGCTTCAACAGCCGCCTGCCGGAACGGACGATCGGCGATCTGCAGGCCCAGGTGTCCGCGTGTGTGACCGGGGTACGTCGCACGCAGGCGATCGCGGCGAAGTATGGTGTACCGGCGCTGACCGGTGCGATGGATGCGATCAACGACCACGGCGAACGGCTGGCCCGGATCGCGCTGGCGAAGCTGACGAAGGGGACGTGGACCGCGTACGACTTCGTCGACTCCGACGGTGTGGACCTCGACCGGATGGTGAAGCTCAATGTCACCGTGACCGTCACCGATGAAGAGATGGTCATCGACTGGACCGGCACCGATCGCGATGTCCGTGGCCCGATCAATCTGCCGGTCGGCCAGACAGCGGCGTTCTGCAGTCTGGTGTTCAAGGCGGTCACCACGCCGGACACGCCAGTTGTCGCAGGCAACTTCCGGCCGCTGCGGATCGTCACCGAACCCGGCTCGGTGGTGCATGCCGTGCCGCCGATGCCGACCTTCACGCTCTGGACCGGGTTGCTCGGTGGCGAAGTGGTCTTGAAGGCGTTGGCGCAGGGGATGCCGGATCGGGTTCCGGCGTGCTCGGGTGGTGACGTCTGCTCGATGATGGGGCTCGGGATCAACCCGCGCAACGGCGAACAGTGGCTGGAGGCAACCAACGAGGCGGTCGGCTTCGGCGGGCACGCCGGTGATGACGGCGCGGACGGCATCATGCATCTGACCGAGCCTGGCTGCCGGAGCAACCCGGTCGAGGTGCTGGAGACGAAGTCCCCGATGTTCATCGAGTCCTACGGTTACCGGCCGGACACGGGCGGAGCCGGTCGGCACCGCGGGGGAGTAGGAGTCGGGCGTGCCTACCGATTCACCGCTCCGGCGACCGGGATCTGCCTTGTTTACAAGACGAAGACCAAGCCGTGGGCGATCGACGGCGGGCACGAAGGCGACAACAACCACATCATCCTCAACCCCGGTACCGATCGCGAAGTGGTGCAGGGCGGCAGCTACAACCGGCTCGAGGCCGGCGAGGTGCTGGTGAACAACACCGGCGGCGGAGGGGGCTACGGTGATCCGCTCAAGCGTGATCCCGGGCGGGTGGCGACCGACGTACGCAACGGGTTCGTGTCGGTGGGAGCGGCTGAGCGGGAGTACGGTGTCGTGGTCGACTCGTCGACGTTCGAGATCGACGAGGCCGCTACCGCCCGGCTGCGGAAGGATGCGGCATGAGCAATTCTCTGTCGATCATCAACGCCACCATCTTCGACGGCGTCTCGGACGAGCTGATCGAAGGATCGGTGCACGTCGTGGACGACCGGATTGCGGCCGTCGGAGGGACATCCGAACCAGCCGACCGGGTGCTCGATGCCCGTGGCCGCACGGTCCTTCCCGGCTTGATCGATGCCCACTGTCACGCCTACGGCATCGACTTGGACCTGCTGAAGCTGGAGTCCGCTCCGCTCAGTTACGTGGCGCTGGTTGCCGCCCGGCGGCTGGCCGGAGCGCTGGCGCGGGGGTTCACGACCGTGCGGGACCCGAGCGGGGGAGATGCTGGACTCGCGCGGGCGATCGCCGAGGGATTGTTGCCTTCGCCCCGGTATCTCTGGACCGGGCCGGCGCTCAGCCAAACCGGTGGCCACGGTGATGTACGGGCTGCAGACAGCGATCTCTGCGGTTGTTCGTCGCACTCGGTCGAGGTGGTCGACGGCGTCGATCCGCTCCGGCGAGCCGTCCGCGACCGGTTCCGCCGCGGCGCGCACGCGATCAAGATCATGGCGTCCGGTGGCGTCGTCTCGTTGACCGATCCGATCCGCATCCCGCAGTACTCCGCTGACGAGATCCGGGCCGTCACCGACGAGGCGACCCGCCGCGGGAGCTACGTCGTCGCGCACGCATATTCCGCGGAGGCGATCCGGCACGCGATCGACAACGGGGTCCGCAGCATTGAGCACGGGAACCTGCTCGACGCCGAGACCGCCGAGGCCATGGCCGCGGCCGGTGCGTTCCTCGTGCCGACGCTCGCGGCGTACGACGCAATGGACCGCCGGGGCGCCGAGCTCGGGATGGCGCCGGTGTCCCGGGAGAAGAACCGCGAGGTCCTGGAAGCCGGCCGCACCGCCGTCGAGCTTGCCCGTGCGGCCGGCGTCCGGGTCGGCTTCGGCACTGACCTGATGGGTGTTCTGGAGGACGAGCAACTCAACGGGCTGCGCCTGCAGATCGAAGTCGACGGCCCGGCAACTGCCCTCCGCTCCGCCACCTCTGTCAACGCTGACCTTCTCGGCCGCCCGGACCTCGGCCGGGTCCGTGAGGGCTGCGTCGCCGACCTCCTCATCCTCGACGGCAACCCGCTCCACGACCCGTCCCCGCTCTGGACCGCCGGCGACCGCACTGTCATCCAGGCGGGCGCAGTCCTCTAGTCGGAGCTGCCCAGGTAGGCCCTGCGGCCTAGCTGGTCTTCATCTCACCGAGGGTCATCGTCGCCGTATGCAACAACCTTCGCTGCGACGTGGACGACCTGCTTGTCAGGGGTTTTGACGTCGGCGTCCGTGAGGTTGTGCTACCCAGGGATCATTCGTCGACAATCAACTTGATGAGCTCTGCGTGTTCCTGCGTCTCGAGCTGGCGGCTCGCTACGTAGAGCGCAGGTGCCTACAGCGGACGCGTGGCGGGACTCGAAACCTGCGACGGCCCACCACCCCCCAACAGCACGCCGTTGTCCTGCGCACCACCGAATGCCTGGGCTGTCACCTCCGACGGCTTGGTGCCGGGACTTGACGCCGAACACGCCCAAACTGCCCTTGAGACGGCCCCAGGTCCGGTCGCCGCCCTCATCGACTATGGAGGGCAGCGAGGTGCCCCCGCCCGAGACCGCGGCGCTGGGCTGCAGCCGTTCGCGCTTGTGCCCAGGCTCGACGTCATCGCGCTCCTCGGGCTCCGCCCCGAGACACCGGCACTACGGCACGTCCTGATCGACGACAACGGCCCGGCGCTCGTCGGCCGGCAATGGCGCGGCTTCCTAGTCCACGACGGCAGCTACAGTCCACTCGAACCCGCCATCCATGGAGCCCACCTGCTCCTCCGCCCCGACCTCTACGACATCCTCGAAAACGTCGTCGGCAAGGACCGACTCAGTCTCGGCTTGACCGTCAGCCACGTCGAGCAGGAGTCATCACCCGACGAGCTAGAAGCAGAGGACTAGAGCCACTCTTTGCTCACGTCTCCTCTCCTCGTCGCCACGCCGACGCAACGTCTTGGAGAGCGAGGACGCGGCCCACCTCGGCACGCCGATAACTTCACTGCTCGGATGGCCATACCCTGCCGCGGTGAACTACGAGTGGATCATTGAGCGCCTCGCCCATCTCGCGGAGGAGTTCAGCGCCTGGTTCAACCGCGGGTCGCAGCCAGCTCGTAAGCTCCAGGACCCGCTAACTCCATCGAAACCCGGACTTCTAATCCCTTGGTCGCCGGCGTCCAGATCAACTTGTCGCACGTCCGAGCACCGATGTGCTTGAAGAGAAGCTCCACCCTGTGCGGCATACCGTCGACCTCTCCCCACCCGCAGCTCATATGGCCGCGGCTTCACGGCCTCGATGTGGGCAGCATCATAGCTATCGATCGGAACCCCGCTCGGTGTCATTCTTTGGCAGCGTAGGAGCCCCTCAACGTCCCGCAGCACCACCTCTGCTGGCTGCAGCGCCACCCACCCGTGGAGCCTTGTCAAGGCGTCGCCACGCAGCCTGGAACCGTATGGCTAGCGCGATACTGAAAGCATCGGGAGTCCCGCAGTCAGGCACCGTGTGAGAGGGATGCGCCGTTCAGTGTGCCTTCGACCGCCCTCTTGTATTCGGGCCATCCTCCGTCCAGATCGCCAGCCCATTCCCACTCGTAGCGTTTGGCTCCAAATTCGGTCTGCTCGGGCGGTCTGCCGAGAGCCTCCATGAGCTGCAGGTACCTCACGCTGGCGGTCGCGAGGCGAGATCTTTGTCGGTAGCCGTCGGCCTTCGGAAAGTCGGTGATCCTCAGGTTCTCCTCGTATGGCTCGCCTCCTAATGCGACGTAGACGGCATCGATGAGCTCGTGTGTCGGCATCGAGAACAGGCGGACCCGTTGCGAGCTCGGGGGTGCCTTCTCTCCGATGGCGGTGGAGAGTCCGGCGAGATCTCCGCCGAACCAGTGCGTGGCGGCTGTGGCAGCGAAGCGTGCGAACTGTTTGAAGGTCGGAGGCTTCCCCTTGACTGCGATGGTCCGATGGATCTCTAGGAAGATTCGGGAGAGTTCGCTAGTCCAGCGCTGTTGGAGATATTCGTCCAGGTAGCGTCCAGCCCAGCCTCTGCGGTGACGCGTGATGATGTCGCGAAGTATCTCGAAGCCGTCGCGGCGCTCTCCTCCTCCGCTGAACCGGATCCTGCATCCGCATAGTCTGTCAGGAAATCCGCGTCCGGCGGCCGTCCGGGAGTGTGCGGATCGTCGTCTTCCGGGCCGACGGTGAGGCTGCGGTGCACAGGAACTCCGGGTCTCCCGAACGGCCGCAACCGCGAGGTCTCACGGGCGTGCAGGGAGACCTGCTGGCAGGCACCGCGCCCTCGACGTCGTCGCCAACACAAGCCAGGAAGCCGGCTCCATAGTTGCCCTAAGCAATAACCTGTTCCGTCACAGCTCCGTGAGACGTCGGCAGACCTCGGCAACTTTCGAGCGTTGTCGAGAAAGGAAGCTGCAGGTCACAGGTCAATTTCGCCTGTCGGCGTCAGTTGGAGACATCGGGAGAACAGATCTACACCGTCTTCGAGGCACCTCCGAAGTCCAACGCCTGGTAATAGCCCGAGCCATCTCCGACATGCGAATCAGGTAAGTGAGAAGCCCACCCACCCACGGGCCTATCGCCCGGGGCATCCTTTCCGGCTCGCCGAGCCAGCCGGCTCCGCCGGCGACCTGCAGCTGCCGCGGCGTTGCGCTCGCTACGCTCGCGTGCGACTGCCCCGTGGTTACGCCGACCGGAACGGTCGAACAAGAACGCCCCGGGCCGGGACGGCGACCCGACTGCGAAGACTGAACGCGTGGTGGGTACGACTCGGCGGCGGCCGCTCGCGCGACCGCAGCTCGGCGAGGTAAATCCTCGATGTCGACCGGACTCCAGGACCAGGGGGTAGCCCCCGCTGACCAACTGGAACCGCTCGGCCACTCTCGTCCGGGTCTCGATCGTGTCCACCGCCAGCCGACGAGCGAGCATCTGCGGGCGCCAGCCGTCGACCATCGCCTCAAAGACGCGGTCATCGGCCCGGAACAGCGTGACGTCAGGGCCGGGCAACAGCCGCGGGACGAGGCCGACACACCTTTCGTATGAACACGCTGCACTCGCATTGCGACCTGGCTGCCCGGCCGCCCTTGTCGCGGCGGAGGAGTATCGATGACCGGCGGGTGCGCGGCTTCCTCGCCGACCCCGAGTTCGCAGGCAAGGCCGCGCACCCGATCCGGGCCTCCGCAGCTACCTCGCGGGTCCTGGTTCGGGCGTTGACGGCCGCGCGTGCGCGATCGAGGTCGACGTACCGATCGCATTCCTGCCGGGGTGGCTGGCCGCCCTCATCTGACGCGGCGAACGATGTCGTACCGCTGGGCACCCGGAGGGGCCAGACGAGAGAATGACGGGTCACTGATCGCCTCGGCTACGGCGAGCGCCGTCGGGATCGGTTGCCACGCCTGGCGACTCCAGGTGGGCGTAGTACTTCTCCAGAGTCGGTCGAAGCTCTCCCGGGTGTAGTACTCGAGTTCGATGCGGCGTGGCTGATGGTCTTTGTGTCTTCCAGCAGACGTTTCCTCCCCACGGACGATGGTCGTCCCCCAGGTGCAGTGGCTCCGTCGCGGCGCTCGGGTGGAGTCGCCCCACTGCGGAAGTCGTGGTCCTGGAAGCCGGGGGCCGAGGATGCCGACGCGTCGGGGGAGGGCGGCGATCATCGCTGGGAGTCGTCCTCGAAAGCGTCCACCACCAGCCGAGCGGCTAGGGCTGCGGTCACCCGGTGGGTCGAGGTCGTCGGTTCGGATTGAGGCGGGGGCAGCCCCCTGGCCCGAAAAGGCGGAGCCAGAATCCATTGTCTCTAGTGCAATATCACATTACAGTGGCACGATCTAAGCCGCGCGGTGTGCAGCAATGGCGATCGCAAGGTCGACTTCACGCCGCACGACGTGTCCAACGGAGGCCATGGCCAAGACCGCCTGAGTTGCACCAGGAGGACGTCATCTACAGCGTCGAGGACTACGCCCGGGCGGAATCGTTCCTTCCTTGGCAGATGGAGACTCGGGTACCTGGAGAGGTCACCGAGATCGCATGGATGCCGGGCTCAGCCCGGTATCGGTTCAAGCTGAGTACGCAGGAGGGCTGGCGTTACCGCATCGCCGTTGCGTCGGCCAGCACCGAACACCGGGATGCGTTCGACCATGAAGGCCTGGCTGCTGCGCTGGTCGAAGCAACCGGCGAAAAGGTTGATCCCAGTCGCCTCAAACCGACGCGGATCGACTACCGGGGAGCCGATGATCTTGAGTTCGATTTCAACGATGCCCGGTGGCGCTGGGACGGCAGCGACCTGCGGCAGTTCAATGAGGAAGATCAATTCGGGGTACGTTCCCCGGACGGCACCAAGATCGCCTTCAATCGTGACCACGACTTGTGGGTCCGCGAGGTGGCGACAGGCATCGAGCGCCGTCTGACCCGCGGCGGCAAGGAGGCATCGTTCTACGGCGCAGTTCTGCCGTCGCCGCTGCGTGCCGCCGGCCTGCCCGGAGCCGGGCAGCCGTGGAAGGACACCAAAGTCCTTTGGTCGCCGGATAGCAGCCGGCTACTGACCCATCGGGTCGACACCGCGGGTGCCGGGACCATCACCATGAGCCTGTCGACGCCGCGATCTGGCAGCATTCGACCAGAAGCGGTGGAGTACTTCTATCCGTTGCCGGGCGATGATCCGCTGCCGACGGCGACTTTGGTCATCATCGACCTCGCATCTGGCGACATCACTCCGGTTGATATCGCACCGCTGGAGCTCTACTACTACGGCAGCCCGATCCCCGGTCCTGACAGCAGTTCGCGCAGTATGTGGTGGCGGCAGGACGGGTCGTCGCTTTACCTGTTGCGCCTGTTCCGCGGCGATCGGCATGCGACCCTGTATGAGATCGGTGCCGACGGTTCAAGTCGTGTCATCGTGGACGAGGAGGCGGAGACGCCGGTCGACTCCAACCTGTCGACGTCGGGTCCGGTGAACCACCGGACCATTGACGATCAGGACCTGACGCTCTGGTACTCGCAGCGTGACGGCTGGGGCCATCTGTACACATACCGCACCTCAACCGGGACGCTGCTTGATCAACTGACCTCGGGCGAGTGGGCGGTCGCGGATGTACTGCATGTCGGCGAGGGATACGCCTACTTCACTGCAGTGGGCAAGGACGTGAGTGAGGATCCGTACCTCCGGCGGTTGTATCGGGTACGGCTGGACGGGTCGTCAGCTGGACCGGAGTTGCTGACCCCGCAGGATGGCAGCCACGAGGTCAGCTTCGCGCCGGACGGTGGCTACTTCATCAGTACGTGGTCGAAGGTCGACAGGGCTCCGGTGGCAGAGCTGGTCCGTTCCTCGGGGGAGAGCGTCGGCGTCATCGCTGAAGTGGACCTTTCTGCGCTGACCGAGTCCGGTTGGCAGTTCCCGGAACGCTTCTCGGCTCCTTCCCGGGACGGCAGGACCCGGGTGTACGGCGTGATCGTCCGACCGACCAACTTCGACCCGGACAAGAGTTATCCGGTGATCGATTCGGTCTACGGCGGGCCGCAGATGAACCAGGCTCCGGTTGGGCTGACCGAAGCGGCGCGGATCTGGACAGCACAGGCGATCGCTGAACTCGGGTTTGTCGTCGTGCTGATCGACGGTTTGGGCATGCCGTACCGGTCGAAGGAATTCCGTGACGTCTCCTATCGCAACCTCGGCGATGCCGGCCTGCCGGATCACATCAGCGCGATGCGGGACCTGAAGGTCCGGTACCCGAATCTTGATCTCGATCGGGTCGGAATCTTCGGGCACTCGGCTGGTGGGTACGCCTCGACGCACGCGATCCTGGCACATCCGGAGTTCTACAAAGTCTGTGTGTCGGGTGCCGGCAACCATGATCACCGGACCGACAAGGCCTGGTGGATCGAGCGCTACCAGGGCTGGCCTGTCGGCGATCACTACATCGAGCAGGCCAACCGGACGCTCGCCGGCAGGCTGCAGGGCAAGTTGCTGTTGATTCACGGTGAGGCCGATGAGAACGTGCCGGTCGCCTCGACGCTGTCGCTGGCCGACGCGTTGATAGCCGCGGACAAGGACTTCGACCTGCTGATCCTGCCGAACCGGTCTCACGCCTGCGGTTCGGAGCCGTACGTGATCAGGCGCCGGTGGGACTACTTTGTCCGGCACCTGGCCGGGCACGAGCCACCAAGCTACAGCATCCGTAAGTCCTGAGAGAGAAGCCAGCGGCGCTGGGTGACCGGTCCAGTTCGCAAGCCGAGTAATTCAGCTGCCGCTAACGACTCACCGCTGTTCGGCAGTGAAGGCAGACAGCGATGCCCTATGGGAGTTGCCTAAGTGGTTAAATACTTGGCTCGCCGAATTGGCGGTTGGTTACTGATGGTTGTCGTGGCAACCAACATCACATACTTCTTGGCCAATGCGTTTCTTGATCCGCGCACACTGTTCGTCGGTCGGCGGCCACCGCTGACAGAGCAGCAAGTCGACACTTTGCTGCAGGCGAACAACCTGAATAGTCACGAGAGCATCTTCCTGCGGTGGTGGACGTGGGCGAAGGACATCGTTCTGCACTGGGACTGGGGAAACAGCCCTACTGGCGATCCGGTGAATGGCGAAATCGCCTTCCGGATCGGGGTGAGCGCCGAGTTGCTGCTGGGTGCATTTGTGCTCTACACGATCATCGGCATCAGCCTGGGTATCTACAGCGCATCCCGGCAGTACAAGGTGTCGGACCGCATCGTCCAGGCGACCTCGATCATCACCTTGAACATCCCGGTCGTGGTGATGTCGCTGGCGATCGTGCTGGCCGCAATCGGGTTCAACCAGAAGGTCGGCATCCGAATGTTCTACGTGACCGGTTCGTCGTCGGCCGATGCCCACGGGTTCGGCAAGATCGTCGACCTGCTGCAGCATTTGACCCTGCCGACGATCTCACTGGTGATCATCAGTTACGCAGGTACCCAGATGCTGCAACGATCGTTGCTGTTGGACACCATATCCGCCGACTATGTACGAATGGCACGCGCCAAGGGATTGACCAAGGCGCAAGCGATTCGCAAGCACGCGTTACGGACATCGTTGATTCCGGTCGCCACCCAGGTGGCCTTCTCGATTCCTGGGCTATTCACCGGCGCGGTCCTGACCGAGACGATCTTCAACTGGCAGGGCATGGGCCAGTACTTCATCGACACGCTGAACAAGATGAACATCAACGGAGTGGTCGCGGTCGCCGCCTTCGGCGCCCTGATGACGGCGATCGGCGCAGTCCTCGCCGATATCGCCGTGGTCGTCCTGGATCCGAGAGTGCGGGTGCATTGAGGTGAGTGTCAATGACGTCCGGGACCAGCTGGCAGCGAGTGCGCTGGAGCGAGGGGACTCGACCGGCGCGGCGGCGATGAGTAGACGGAAGCGGTTGTCGCGCCGGGAACTCTATACCCGCCGGTTTCTGCGGAACCGTCCGGCGGTGGCGGGCTTGATCATCTTCGTCATGATCGTCCTGTTTTCGATCTTCGGAGGATTGCCTGCCAAGCACAGCTATTTGGAGACCGATTTCCTGAACCTCTCGGCGGCGCCATCCGCCGATCATTGGTTCGGCACGAACAATGCTGGAAACGACTTGTATGCAGAAACGGTTCACGGTTTGCAGCGCTCGTTGATCATCGCGCTGATCGTCTCGACCGGTACGACGGTGATTTCTGCGGTGGTCGGTGCCGCGGCAGCGTACTTCGGGGGCTCTTTCGAGCGTGTGGTGCTGGGCGTCATCCACTTCCTCATGGTTGTTCCGACCTTCTTGATCCTGGCCCTTTTCTCGAACCGTTCCGGTGGGAGCTGGATCGTGATCGCCGTCATCATGTTACTGGTCAATTGGTTCTGGCCCGCCCGCGTCGTCTGGACGTTGTCATTGTCTATTCGCGAACGCGATTATGTCAGCGCGTCGCGCTATATGGGAGTATCTGGATTGCGCATCGTCGTTCGCCACATAATCCCGAATATCGGCTCGCTGCTCATTATTCAGTTCACTCTGGGAGTTGTCGGCGCGGTGCTGTCGGAGACCGGGCTGTCGTTCATCGGATTCGGTGTCAAGCCGCCCGATGTCTCGCTGGGGGCCCTGATCGGCAGCGGCGCGGACACCGTGTCGAGTGCGCCCTGGCTGTTCTACTTCCCAGCAGCAGCTCTGACCTTGTTGACGGTATCGATGGCATTGGTCTCCGACGGCCTACGCGATGCCTTCGATCCCACCTCCGCGGCGGGGGGCCGGGCATGACCGTGACGAAGATTGTCGGCCTGCCGCAGTCCGGTCACTCCGATGCGCTGCTGGCAGTTCGGGACCTACGGGTCAGTTTCCCGTCCGAAGCCGGCCGGGTGGACGCCGTTGCCGGAGTCTCGTTCGACCTGCAACCCGGTCGTACGCTAGGCATCGTCGGCGAGTCCGGTTCGGGTAAGTCGGTGACCTCGCTGGCGATCATGGGACTGCTGGACGATGCCGCTTCGGTGCACGGATCGATCAGGCTCGGCGGCCGTGAACTGCTCGGGCTGGATGACCGCGCCATGTCGAGGATCCGTGGCAAGGACATCTCGATGGTCTTCCAGGATCCGCTGTCCACATTGACCCCGGTATTCACCATTGGCGACCAGTTGGTCGAGGCTCTGACGATCCACGGCACCATGGGCAGACGTCAGGCAGCCGAGCGGGCCGTCGAGCTGCTTCGGCTGGTGGGGATCCCGCGACCTGAGAGCCGCTTGAAGTCCTTCCCCCACGAATTCTCCGGCGGCATGCGGCAGCGGGTCGTGATCGCGATCGCGATCGCGAACAACCCGCAGGTGATCATCGCCGACGAGCCGACGACGGCTCTCGATGTAACCATTCAGGCCCAGATCCTGCAGGTGCTGAAGCGCGCCCAGGAGGAGACGGGTGCTGCAGTGATCATGATCACTCACGACATGGGCGTGGTGGCGAGCGTCGCGGATGACGTCGTCGTGATGTACGCCGGCCGACCGGTCGAGCACGCCTCGGTCTACGACGTCTTCGCCAAGCCGAGGATGCCTTACACGATCGGGCTGCTGGCCGCGATTCCGCGAGCCGATCGACGTGACGCGCAGCCTCTGGTGCCGATCCAAGGTAACCCTCCGATCCTGATCAACCTGCCCGACCAGTGCCAGTTCGCAGACCGCTGCCCGATCGCGATCGATGCCTGCCGAGACGATGTTCCCCAGCTCGAGGCGGTCCTGAACGCCTCGAACGACGACGACGACGGCGGCGGGCATGATCGAGACTCCGAGCACCAGGTTGCATGTGTCCGTGCCGCCGAGATCGAAGACGGTGGCACGATCAAAGGTCGGCCGATCTTCCCGGTCCCCGAGATCGCCGCAAGTGATCTGGCACAGGTTCCGCGCGGTGAGCGGAAACCGGTGCTGGCGGTCGACAACCTCGTCAAAGAATTCCCGCTGTTGAAGGGCGCAGTTCTCAAGCGACGCATCGGGACGGTCTATGCGGTCAGCGGCATCTCGTTCGACATTCGCGAAGGGGAGACGATGGCGATCGTCGGGGAGTCTGGTTGCGGCAAGACGACCACCCTCTTGGAGATCATGGAGTTGGCGCCCCAGCACGGGAGCGACATCCAGATCGACGGTCACAGCGTGACGGGCCTGAACAAACGTGAGATCAGGACTGTCCGCCGCGACCTGCAGATCGTCTTCCAGGATCCGATGGGTTCGCTCAATCCGCGATCGACCGTCTTCGACTTGATCGCGGAGCCGATGCGGGCGTTCCGTTACTCCTCCGACAAGGTCGAGAAGCGTGTCGAGGAACTGATGGATCTGGTCGGCCTCAATCCGGAGCACAGCGACCGGTTTCCGGCTGCTTTCTCCGGCGGGCAGCGGCAGCGGATCGGCATCGCGCGAGCTCTGGCGACCAATCCGAAGCTGATCGTGCTGGACGAACCGGTATCGGCCCTGGACGTCTCCATTCAAGCCGGTGTCATCAACCTTCTGGAAGAGCTGAAGGCAAGGCTCGGCATCTCGTTCCTGTTCGTGGCGCACGACCTGTCGGTGGTCCGGCACATCGCCGACCGGATCGGTGTGATGTATCTGGGCAAGTTCGTCGAGTACGGCGAGGTTGACGCAGTCTTCGAGGATCCACAGCACCCGTACACGACAGCGCTGTTGTCGGCGATCCCGCTGCCCGACCCGGTGAAGGAACGCACCAGGGAACGGATCCTGTTGACCGGTGACCTGCCGAGCCCGACCGACAATTCCCCGGGGTGCCGGTTCGTCAGCCGCTGCCAGCTCCACCAAAGTCTCGAACCCGATCGCCAGGCGCGCTGTCGGGACGAGACTCCGGCACTCACCGGTGTTGACGGTGTGCATGTCAATGCGTGCCACTGGCGCTGACGAGTGCCTTTGTGCTGTCACGCCGATGCTGGGATTCACGACCGAAACAGGAGCCGGGCGATCACCTGTAGAACCTGGCTCGCCGAAATGAAGGAGACAAGAGATGGGACTTCGTAATGGGGCCTTCGGCGCGGCGGCCGGTGCGCTGGCTGTTGTGCTGACGCTGTCGGCGTGCACGGCCAGCAAAGGCAACGGCGCCGGCAACGGCGATGACGACACGAAGAAGCTTGCCAACACGTTCAGCGTGGACTGGAATCCGCAACCGCGGGACAAGATCAAAGATGGTGGCACCGTGACGATCCCAGTCACGGAGATCCCCTCCCAGGAGAACACGATGGCTGTCGGTACGACGACGGCGAGCGCGGCGATCTGGAACTGGTACAACCCGCAATTGACGTTCTTGACGCCAGAGGGCAAGTGGTCGTACAACAAGGACTATCTGTCCGACGTCAGCCACTCGGAAAAGGGCGGCAGCACGGTCGTCACGTACACCCTCAATCCCAAGGCTGTCTGGAATGACGGCACACCGATCACGTGGAAGAGTTTCGAGCTGACCTGGAAATCCTGCAACGGGTCGGATCCGAAATACCAGACGACCAGCGACTGCTCGAACGTCAAATCGGTGAAGCAGGGCATAAATGACCGGCAGGCCGTGGTCACCTATGACGGCCCGTACGCTTGGTGGCAGAGCGGGTTCGGGGCGATTCTGAATCCGCACGTCACCAACTCCGAAATCTTCAACAATGCTTACCAGAACAAGTTGCAGAAGGACTGGGGCGCGGGGCCGTACACGGTGGCCAGTGCGAACTTCAAGGCCGGCCGGATCGTGTTCAACCGCAACCCGAGGTGGTGGGGCAACAAGGGCAAGTTGGATCAGGTCGTCTATCAGCAGATGGAGGAGACCGCCGAGATCAACGCGTTCAAGAACGGCGAGGTTGACATGGCGACGACGGCTACCAAAGACCGGCTGGCGCAGGTCCAGGGCATGTCGGATGTCACCGTCCACAGGTCGACGTCGAACGGCATCAGCCTGCTGATTCTCAACGCTTCTCGTCCTCAGTTGAAGGATGTCGATGTACGGAAGGCGATCTTGGAAGGGATCGACCGCACGACCTTGGCCAAGATCCAGTACAACGGCCTCGGGTACACGGGCGCGGTCGGCGGATCGTTGATCTTGCTGCCCTTCCAGAACGGCTATTCCGATTCGGTCGGCAACGCCGGCTACAAGTACAGCACTGCCGAGGCGAACCAACTGCTCGATGCGGCCGGCTGGAAGATGGGTGCCGACGGCATCCGCGGAAAGGACGGACAGAAGCTCACGATCCAGTTCCCGTTGTCCGGAGACGATCCGAGCACCGTCGCCCAGGGCAAGGCGATCATCTCCATGGAGAAGGAGATCGGCGTCCAGGTCAACATCAAGCAGATTGCCAGCGCGGACTTCATCAAGACGCTCACCGGTCACGACTGGGACGCTTTCATGTCCGGCTTCACCATGAGCGACCCGTACGGAGCGAACTACATCTGCTACTTCTACTGCTCCCCGGCCGCCGGCCAGGCCGCGGCCGGTAACAACAGTGCCGCCGGCACCAAGGCACTGGACACGCAGATGCGGGCACTGGCCAAGATCCCGGACCCGGACAAGCAGACCCAGGCGGCGATGAAACTCGAGTCCGATTGGTACAAGCAGACCTGGGGTGAGCTCCCGACCGTCAACGGCCCCGCGGTGGTCACGACCAAGACGGGATTGGCCAACCTCGCACCGGTTCCGTTCTTCGGACTGGCCGCCTACGGTTCGGTTCCGGTGGAGGACTTCGGCTGGCAGAAGTGATCCTGGCTCGTCCGGACTGCTGCCCGGCCGCCGGCCGGCTGGGCAGCTAGGGCAGGTGTCCACGAACGTCACATGCACGATCAACCGAAGGAATCCCCTTGTTCACAACGCGTCCTGAACTGGTCGGTGACTTTGGCATGGTGGCCAGTACGCACTGGCTGGCCTCTCAGACCGGGATGTCTGTGCTGGAGCGCGGTGGCAATGCCGCCGATGCGGCAGTGGCTGCCGGGTTCGTGTTGCAGGTTGTCGAGCCGCACCTGAACGGGCCGGGCGGCGACGTGCCGATTCTGTTGTGGTCCGAACTCGATCAGAAGGCGTCTGTCGTCTGCGGCCAGGGCGTCGCCCCGGCGGCCGCTACCGGCAAACGGCTGCGCGATCTCGGGCTGGACATCATGCCCGGCACCGGTCACCTGCCCAATGTCGTACCGGGAGCGTTCGGCGCCTGGATGACGTTGTTGCAGCAGTGGGGCAGTTGGTCGGTACGCGATGTGCTTGAACCAGCCATCCACTACGCGCGCCACGGCCACCCGCTGCTACGACGGGTGAGCGAGGCGATCGGCACCGTCCAGCATTTGTTCACCGAGCACTGGCCGACGTCGGCGGAGACCTGGTTGCCCGGAGGCTCGGTGCCGACGGCCAATTCACACTTCAAGCGGCCGGCGCTCGCGGCCACCTACGAACGGATCATCGCCGAATCGGGTGCCGCCGGCGGCACCCGTAACCAGCAGATCGATGCCGCGAAGAACGCCTGGTACAGAGGCTTCGTGGCCGAGGCGATCGAACGCTACTGCACCAGGACGCCGGTGATGGATACCACCGGCGAGGCACATGCCGGTCTGATGACCGCAGATGATCTTGCCCGCTGGGATGCGGCGGTCGAGGAACCGGTGACGTTCGACTACCACAACTACACGGTGTGCAAGACCGGGCCGTGGGGTCAGGGCCCGGTGTTCCTTCAGCAGTTGGCGCTGTTGCAGGGATTTGATCTCGAGTCGATGAAGCCGGGGAGTGCGGACTGGGTACACACGATCATCGAGGCGGGAAAGCTTGCGTTCGCCGACCGCGAGGCCTGGTACGGAGACCCTGCCTTCGTCGAAGTACCGGTGGCAGACCTGCTGAGCCCCGGTTACAACGACGACCGGCGGAAGTTGGTCGGTGACGAGGCGTCGTTCAGCCTTCGTCCTGGCAACCCTGGCGGGCGGAGGCCGATGATGCCTGCCTACCCGGATTCGCCGCAGATCGACGCCGCGGGTTCCGGTGAGCCGACGATCAGCGCTGCCGGAGAGGTACGTGGTGACACCTGCCATCTGGACGTCGTCGACAGTTCCGGGATGATGATCGCCGCGACCCCGAGTGGTGGCTGGTTCCAGGCGTCGCCGACGGTCCCGGACTTGGGTTTCTGCTTGAGTACCCGCGGCCAGATGTTCTGGGTCGAGCAGGGCCTGCCGAATTCGATCGCACCGGGGAAGCGTCCGCGGACGACCTTGACGCCGTCGCTCGCCCTCCGGGATGGCAAGCCCTGGCTCGCCTTCGGTACGCCCGGTGGTGATTTCCAGGATCAGTGGACGCTGCACTTCTTCCTCAACGTCGCGCACGGAGGACTGAACCTCCAGGAGGCGATCGATCAGCCGGAGTTCCACTCGATCCATATGCCGAATTCGTTCTATCCCCGGGACACGCACCTGGGGCAGTTGCTGATCGAAGGCAGGTTCGATCCGTCCGTGATCAAGGAGCTGGAGCGTCGTGGGCACGGTGTGACGGTCCGCGGCGACTGGGACATGGGCTACGTCAGCGCGGTGGCGCGGGAGGGGGGCTGGCTGAAGGCCGCCGCGAACCCGCGCGGCATGCAGGGGTACGCGGTCGGACGCTAGCGATCAAGGAGCAGATCAATGGCCAACGAGGTACCGGTGGTGTGCGCGGGCTACCACGAACACGACGGGTCGGCGACGTACGCGTCCTGCGTGGTCTGCTCGAGCGGATCGATAATGACGGAGGCGAGCGACGATGAGTACATCCACAACCAATGATCACAAGATTCCGTATCTGGGAACCCGGCCGCCGCGGCTGACCACGGTGCCGGCGTTCGTCGACAACATTGGCCGCGGCTGGGAGGGCCGGACGGTCCCAGCACCGGTCATCGACGGTGCTGCCGCGTCTGCTGCCGCGCATCGCGACCGACTGCGCGCGGCCCTGCCGGGCAAGCTGATGCTGGTGGCAGCGGGCCGCGCGCCGGTCCGCGTCAATGACACTTCCTACGACTTCCGGGCCGACAGCGATTTCCTGTGGCTGACCGGCGCCGGCATCGAGGACGCGTACCTGCTCGTCGGATCGGATGCGTCAGCGGACACGCTGTTCATGCCGCCGCCGTTCCGGCCTGGCGAGACCGGCTTCTTCTCCGATGCCTCGCACGGGGAACTCTGGGTCGGGCCGTCGGCCGGGATCACTGAATGGTCACAGGCTCTGGGCATCACCGTGCGTCCGGTCACGGACCTGGAGTCGGCAATCTCCGGGGCCGGGACAGTTCTGGCCGGCCGCCGGGTGCCGGCCACGGAGTTGGCGGTGGAACGCTCCGAAGACCTGGATCGAGTCTGTTCCGATCTTCGTCGGATCAAGGACGACTGGGAGATCGGCCAACTCCGCTACGCCATCGATCAGACCGTTGAGGGGTTCGCTGCGGTTGCCCGCGAGATCCCGGCGGCGATCGGAGCACGTGGGCCGGTGCGTGGCGAGCGCTGGCTGCAGGGCACCTTCGATCGGTACGCCCGGGCGGTCGGCAACGGGCCGGGTTACTCGACCATCGTCGGTTCCGGTTCGCACGGCCCGATCCTGCACTGGGTGCGGTGTGACGGCCCGATCCACGAAGACCAGGCGTTGCTGCTGGACATGGGCGTGGAGGCGGACAGCGGCTACACCGCTGATGTCACCCGGACGTTGCCGGCCTCGGGAACCTTCAGCGCCGACCAACGCCGGGTTCACGATCTGGTCGAACAGGCGCATCGCGCGGGATTGGCTCAGGTCCGTCCTGGCAACACCTACAGCAACTTTCACTTCGCGGCCATGGAAGTGATTGCTCGTGGCCTGGAGGACTGGGGACTGCTGCCGGTCTCGGTCGACGAGGCCCTGTCGCCCGCAGGGCAACAGCATCGCCGTTGGTTGGTCTGCGGCGTTGGTCACCATCTGGGGCTGGACGTCCACGATTGCTCGCAGTCGAGCTGGGAGACCTATCACGGCGCTCTGCTCGAGCCGGACATGGTGTTGACCGTTGAGCCAGGCCTGTACTTCCAGGCTCACGATCTGACGGTGCCGCCGGAGCTTCGGGGGGTCGGTGTGCGGCTGGAGGATGATGTCCTGGTGACTTCCGAGGGGTCGGAAGTTCTGAGCGACGCGGTCCCGATCGATGCCGATGGGCTGGAGGTGTGGACGCGCGCGAGGCTCGACAAAGAATGGTAAGGAGCGAATGAATGGCTGCCCAGACGATTACCGGTTTCGCGCCGTTCCAGAAGCGGGAGTCGCTTCGCGATTCGGTGGGCAATGCCGTACGAGCCGCGATTGTCTCCGGCGCGATGCAGCCCGGGGAGGTTCATTCAGCGCCGGCGATCGGCAGCATGCTCGGCGTCTCGCCGACGCCGGTGCGGGAGGCGATGCTGGACCTTGTACGCGAGGGCATGGTCGAGGCGCTGCCGAACAAGGGCTATCGGGTAACGGAGATCAGCGACGCCGATCTCGACGCGATCGCGGCGGTTCGGCAACTGCTCGAACCGCCGGTCGTCGGCGAGCTCGCGACCACGATTCCGGTAGAAGAGCTACCAGCGCTGCGGGACCTGGCCGAGGCGATCGTGGAGGCGGTCGACCGGGAGGATCTGGTCGGCTACATCGAGGCCGATCGGGTGTTCCATTTGTCGTTGCTCGGGTACGCGCAGAATCCGGTCCTGAGCAGCATCGTCTCCGAGCTTCGGACCCGGACCCGGCTTCTTGGCCTGAGGCCACTGCTGGAGTCCGGGCGGCTGCGGGCCTCGGCTGCCGAGCACCACGACCTCCTGGATCTCATCGAGGCGCGCGACGGTGCCGCCGCCGAAGCCCTGATGCACCGCCACATCGCACACGTCCGCTCCGATTGGGCGGGTCCACGTGCCGACGATGCCAACGACAAGATGTCAAGTTCCTGACTACACGAACGACCGACAGCTGGGAGGACCGAACCAGGTGACGACCGAGAAGGTCAACGACGAGAAGATCGAGGACGACGGCGCGACCGAGCAGCCGACTGACAATCTGGTCACCACGACGCATACCATCAGCGGTCCCGGCTGGGAGCTCGAGTACGAGACGATCACCGGCACGATGGTGATCAACGAGGAACTTGTCGAGGACGAGAAGTTCGCCGGTCCCAAGCCGAAGGCCGAGGTCTTCGTCGCGTCCTATGTCGCCAAGGGGGGCGATGGCGAACGGCCGGTGTTGTTCGCGTTCAACGGCGGGCCTGGCTCCAGCTCGGTCTGGCTGCATCTCGGGCTCTTCGGGCCGCGCCGGGTGCTGGCGGGCGATGTCGACGATCCACGGACCGCGCCGTACGGGCTCGCCGACAACGCCGAAACGCTGCTCCGGTATGCGGATCTGGTGTTCATCGATCCGATGACCACCGGCTACACGCGCGCAGTGGTCGGCGGGAAGCCGGCCGAATACCACGGCTACACCCGTGATCGTGATCTTGTTGGCGAGGTCATCAGGATCTGGCTCGGCCGGCACCAGCGCTGGCTGTCCCCGAAGTTCCTGGCCGGCGAGTCGTACGGCACCACCCGGGCCGCTTCGCTGGCCGGCCACCTGGTCACCCGGCACGGCATCGCCCTGAACGGGATCATCCTGATCAGTGCGGTGCTTGACTTCGGCACCGTCCGCTTCACCCATGGAAATGATCTTCCGTACGTGCACTTCCTGCCGACCTACGCAGCGACCGCCGCCTACCACCAGGGCCTCAGCACGGGCGAGGTCGAGGAGCGGATCGGACGCTCCCGGACGTTTTGCCACCGAGGTCCTCGCCCCAGCGCTGGCAAGGGGATCGCGGCTGTCGGCCGACGAGCGGCACGCGCTCGCGAATGGCCTGTCGGAACTGATCGGGTTGGATCCCGGCTACATCGAACGTGCCCGGTTCCGGATCGAGCACAAGCACTTCTTCGCCGAACTGTTGCGTGACCGTGGTCTGGACACCGGCCGGTTGGACACCAGGTTCACTTCTGTGCCAGCCAACCTCAACAACGAGGTGCAGGAGACCGATCCGTCGCACATGTTCATCCTGTTCCCGTACACCGCGGCGTTCAATCAGTACGTCCGCGCCGAGCTGGGGTTCCACAGTGATCTCGAGTACGAGATTCTGACCGACCGCGTACAGCCCTGGTCCTACCAGGAATTCGAGGGGCGAGCGGTGACGACGACGGACGAGTTGTCCGCCGCCCTGCGGGCTCAGCCCGACCTTCGGGTGTACGTCGGGTTCGGTTACTACGACGGCGCAACGCCGTTCTCGGCTTGCGAGTACGTCCTTGATCATCTCGACGTGCCGTCCGAGATCACCGACAAGATCGTCCGGAAGTACTACCCGGCCGGCCATATGACCTACATACACGAGGACGCCCGGGTCGCGCAGTCCGCCGATATCGCTGCCTTCGTGCTCGGGGAGAGCAATGACTGATAAGTACGACAGTTTCAGCAAGATCGCCGAGGACGAATGGGCCTGGCGCCGCGAGGAGCTCCCGGACGGTTCGCTCGACGAGCCGCTCGAGCCACGGCTGCCCGACGTCGGACCGGAGCGGCAGGAGTACCGGGCCGTCCGCTGGCGGGAGGTCGATGATCAGCTCGAGAAGATCGACCGAACCCGGCTGACGCCCGAGCAGGCCGACGATCTCGACGTCTACCGCTTCCAGATCAAGACCCTGATCGGCCGGCAGGCGTACCGGATGTTCGAACGGCCGGCCAATGCGGACTCCGCTTTCTGGATGGACCTGACCAGCCAATCCCGTCGCAGGCTCGGCTCGGCCGACGACGCCAGGACCTACATCGATTGGCTGCGGCAGGTCCCTGGTTACGTCGATCAGAACATCGAGAACATGCGCGCAGGCGTCAAGCGTGGCTTCGCTCCGGCCCAGATCTCCATGATCGGGAGGGAGGCGACGATCCGGTCGGTGGCGGAAGCCCGGCCCGAGGACGTGAGCTTCGTCCAGCCGTTCGGGACGCTGCCCGAGTCACTCGCCGGTCGCGAGCAGTTGATCACCGCCGGTCTCGAAGTGATCACCAGCGACGTTCTGCCGGCGTTCCGCAAGCTCCTGGATTTCTTCACACGTGAGTACTTTCCGGGGCTACCGGTCGACATCGCGGCGATCGCTGGGCCGGGTGGCGAGGAGTTCTACGCCTATCAGCTGCACGAGTACGCGACGACCGAGCTGACCGCCAGACAGATCTACGAGATCGGCCTGGAACAGGTGGCCTCCCTCCGCGCCGAGATGGCCGAGGTCGCCGCCTCGGTGGGGTTCGCCGATGCCAACGCGATGCTGGCGTTCATGCGTACCGACCCGAAGTTCTACGCGACCACGACGACGGAGCTGCTGCGGTTCGCGGCCTGGCAGGCCAAGAAGTTCGACGCCGTGGCGCACCACTACTTCGGCCGGTTGCCGCGAATGCGATTCGGGATCGAGGAACCGCCGCCGGACCTGGCGCCGTTCTACACCTTCGGCCGCGGCGGACCGCACCGCTACATCCTCAACACCTACAACCTGGCCGCCCGGCCGCTCTATTCGATCCCGGCCCTCACCCTGCACGAGGCCGCGCCCGGGCACGCGTTCCAGATCCCGTTCGCCCTCGAACAGACCCAGCACCCGGAGTTCCGGCAGAAGGTCTACATCTCGGCGTACGGAGAGGGCTGGGGACTGTACAGCGAACGGCTCGGCGTCGAGATGGGCATGTACGAGACGCCGTTCGAGGTGATGGGCATGCTCAGCTACCAGATGTGGCGCGCTGTCCGGCTCGTGGTTGATCCCGGGATGCACGCGCTCGGGTGGAGCCGTGAGCGGGCTCAGGACTATCTCCGGGACAACACCGCGATCAGCGATCATGAAATCGTCACAGAGGTCGACCGCTACATCGCCTGGCCAGGGCAGGCGACGGCGTACTACCTCGGAATGCTCAAGATCACCGAGGCCCGTCGTCGGTCCGAACAGTCACTCGGCGCTGACTTCGACGTCCGGAACTTCCATGATCAGATCCTGTCGCTGGGCAGCGTGCCGCTGCCGGTGATCGACCACGCGATCGACCGCTTCATCGCCCGGGGCGGATCGTCGCCGTTCACCGACCCGGAGACGCGATGATCGCCAGCATCAGCAATGCCACGGTCCTCGACCTCACCGGTACCGAGGCGACCTTGGTACCCGACCAGCAGCTCGTCATCGAGGATGTTCGGATCCGGTCGGTCGGTGGCGCGCAGCAGCTTCATGATCGTGAGCTGATCAACATCGACGCAGGCGGCCGGGTGGTGATGCCCGGACTGATCGACGGTCATGTCCACGTCACCGCCTACAAGGCGGATCTCGGCGCGCTGGCCGACGTTCCGGCGAGCTACCGGGCGTTGCGGGCAGCGGAGCTGATGCGCGGGATGCTGGATCGCGGGTTCACCACGGTCCGCGATGTCGGCGGCGCGGACTTCGGGCTGGCGCAGGCAGTCGTCGAGGGCCGGATCCCCGGCCCACGGCTGATCTTCGGTGGTCGCGCGCTCTCCCAGTCCGGCGGTCACGGCGACGGCCGACTGCCGGGCCGTGATCACCATGACGATTGTTGTGAGTCCTTGAGCACCATCGCCGACAGTGTGGACGAGGTGCTCCGTGCCGCCCGGAACGAGCTCCGTCGCGGAGCTCAGCACATCAAGATCATGCTAGGTGGCGGCGTCGCGTCGCCGACGGATCAGATCTCCGATCTGCAGTACTCGCCGGAGGAGATCCGGGCAGCGGTTCTCGCCGCGACGAACGCCGGCAAGTACGTCGCCGGTCACGCCTATACGACCGCCGCCGTACGGCAGGGTCTCGAGAATGGAGTCCGCTCCATCGAGCACGGCAACCTGATGGACGAGTCCGTCTTCGGGCTCTTCGCCGAACGCGATGCCTACTACGTCCCGACGCTGGTCGCCTACCACGCCATGGGCGAGGCGGGGACGTCGGTCGGGCTGACGGCGGACAACGTGCGGAAGAACGCCCAAGTCGTCGAGTGCGGCATGGCCACCCTGGAAGCCGCCGACCGCGCCGGGCTCAAGATCGTCTTCGGTACCGACCTGCTGGGCGAACTGCAGAGTCAGCAGAATCGGGAATTCGAGATCCGCAAGGACGTCCAGAGCGCCGAGTCGATCATCCGGTCCGCGACCACAGTGGCGGCGGAGTTGATGGGCATGGCCGGCGAGGTCGGTGTGCTGGTACCCGGCGCCGTCGCCGACCTGCTGATCATCGACGGCAACCCACTCGATGACGTCAGTGTGCTCGCCGATCCGTCCAGGAACCTCCGGGCGGTGATCGCCAACGGAAGGATCCACCGATGCGACCTCTGATGATCAGTGGCCGATAGGCGTAGTAGAACTCGCTCATCCGTAGTGGACATCGGTCGGGCTTCGACGCACGGCACTCGATAGGCTGCCGCCGTGATCGTTGATGCTCACTGCCATGCCTGGCGCAGCTGGCCGTACGACTGGCAGGTGCCGGACCCAGCCACCCGCGGCAGCGTCGAAGCGCTGCTGTACGAGCTGGATCGCGCCGAGGTCGATCGTGCGGTGATCGTGTCCGCCTGCATCGGCGCCGGCGATCCGCGAACCGACAACCTGGACAACAACGAATTCGTGGCGGATGCGGTGGCCGAGCATCCGGACCGGCTGGTCCAGCTAGCCGACGTGGATTCGTTTTGGTCCGACACCCATCACACGGCTGGTGCGGCGGCGCGGCTGACCGACGTGATCACCCGGACCGGGGCGGTCGGTGTGACCCACTACTCGACCGGCGCCGACGACGGTTGGTTCGACAGCCCGGATGGTGTCGAGTTCTTCGGCCGGGCCGCGGAGCTCGGGCTGATCGCCAGCCTGCACACGCCCCCGGAATGGCAGCCGGCGATCGGCCGGCTCGCGCGGCGGTATCCGGCGCTGCCGATCCTGGTGCACCATCAGGGCCATGTCCCGACGGCGCCCGACCGGCTGGCCGAGCAGCTGCCACTGTTGCTGGCCAACGCGGCCTATCCGAACGTGATCATGAAGCTGTCCGGGTTCCACTACGTCGTCGACCCGCCGTACGACTACCCGTATCCAACAGCCATGGCCACGCTGCAGCAGGTGTACGCGGCGTATGGCGGCGACCGGTTCGTCTGGGGCTCCGATTTCCCGGTGGCGCGCCGCCACCTCACGTACCGGCAGTCGCTCGAGGTCGTCCGCCGCCACTGTCCGTTCCTGGGCGACGATCTGCACGCCATCCTCGGCGGCACGATGCAACGGCTGCTCGAGGCGGCTGCCGCCCCGGCTAGAAAGTGATCAGTACCTTGCCGGGCGCAGGCGAGCGGTTGGTCAGTTGCTCGAACGCCCGCTGCGCGCCGTCCAGCGTGACCCGCTCGGAGATCAGTTCGCCGATCGAGGCCGGTGCCGAGCTGACGTAGGCGGCCATCGCGGCGAACTCGTCCGCCGGATAGGTGAAGCTCCCGATCACGGTGCGTTCGTCGACCGACACCCGGTACGCGGCAAGGTCGAGTTGTGGGCTCGCCATGCCGACCAGCACCACCCGGCCGCCGGTGACCGTCGCGTCGAGCGCGTCGCCCAGTGAGGCCGACGACCCGACCGCATCGACCGCGACCGTCGCCGGGCCACCGAGGTCGGCGAGCTGCTCGGTCAACGGCGCTGCCTTCGGGTCGAGTGCCACTGCGCCGAGCCGCTCGCACAGCGCCCGCCGCCCGGGATCGGGCTCGCTCACCATGACCGACGTCGGTCCGGTATGGCCGGCGGCGACGATCACCGACTGCCCGATCGGGCCGCCGCCGAGCACGAGCAGCCGGTCGTTGGCAGCGAGCCCGCCGCGGCGCAGCGCGTGGTACGCGACTGCCAACGGTTCGACCAGCGCGCCGAGTTCGGCGGGCAGGTCGTCGGCCAGGCGGACCAGGTTGCGGGCCGGCACGGCGACGTACTCGGCGAACATCGACACCAGCGACGGGTCGACTCCGATCAGCCGCTTGGTCGCACAGTGCTGCTCGGTACGGGCCTGGCAGGCCGGGCACCGGCCGCAGGCGATCACCGGATTGACCGTCACCAGTTGACCCGGCTGCAACCCGCCGTCGACCGAGGAGCCGAGCTCGACGATCCGGGCCGCCGTCTCGTGGCCCATGATCTGACCGGGGTGACGTCGGCCGTTCTCGCCGGTGAAGCCGTGCAGGTCGGAGCCGCAGATGCCGGTCGCGATCGTGCTGATCAGTACTTCGTCCGGCGCCGGTTCGGGTCGCTGCCGCTGCTCGACGCGGAGATCGCCGAAGCCGTGCAGGACCAGGGCCCGCATCACTTGAGCCCCGTGGTGGAGATGCCGTCCATCAGCAACCGCTGGAAGACGGTGAAGAAGCCGAGGATCGGCAGCAGCGAGAGGAACGACATCGCCATCATCTGGCCCCATGACGACTGGCTGCTCGAGTCGACGAACGTGCTCAATGCGACCGGCACCGTGTAACCCTGGACGCTGCGGCCGAGATAGAGCAGCTGGGAGAAGAAGTCGTTCCAAGTCCACAGGAACGTGAAGACCGCCGTCGTTGCCAGTGCCGGGACGGTCAGCGGCAGGATCACGTGGAAGTAGAGCCGGTACGGCCCGCAGCCGTCGATCTTGGCCGAGTCGTCGAGCTCGCTGGGCAGGTTGCGGATGAACTGCACCATCAAGAACACGAAGAACGTGTCGACCGCCAGGAACTTCGGCACCACCACCGGCAGGAAGGTGCCCACCCAGCCGAGTGACTTGAACATGATGTATTGCGGCACGATCGTCGCTTGGAACGGCAGCATGATCGTGCCGAGCATCAGCGCGAAGAGCAACCCGCGCAGCGGGAACCGCAGCCGGGCGAACGCGTACGCCGCCAGTGAGCACGAGAAGATGTTGCCGAGCACCGCCGCGACGCACAAGATCAACGAATTCAGGTAGAACCCCGTGAACGGGACACCGAGTGCGGTCCAACCGTCGATGTAGTTGGAGAACTTGAACTGCGACGGGATGAGGGAGGTAGAGGAGAAGATCTCGGACTCGGGCTTCAACGACGACGAGATCATCCACAGCAGCGGATAGCTCATGAAGATCGCGCCGGCGATGAGCAGCAGATGCAGTGCGCCGCGTGGCAGTCCGGCCTTCCGGCGCGCGGAGGCCTCCGGCACGGCCGTGCCGACCCTGAGCGTGGTCACTTCGACCGGTCCATGTAGAAGACCCAGTACCGCGAGGTCAGGAAGAACCCGGTGGTGAAGATCGCGATCGCGAGCAGCAGCACCCAGGCCATCGCCGTGCCGTAGCCCATGTGCAGCAGACCGAACGCCTGCTGGTACAGGTACAGGCTGTACAGCAGCGTCGAGTCGACCGGGCCGCCGGAGCCGCCGCTGATCACGTACGACTGAGTGAACGACTGGAATCCGCCGATCACCTGGAGCACCAGATTGAAGAACACCAGCGGGGTCAGCAGTGGGAACGTGATCCGAAAGAACTGCTGCATCCAGCTCGCGCCATCGACCCGGGCGGCCTCGTAGTACTCCGCGGGGATCTGCCGTAGCCCGGCCAGGAAGATGATCATCGGCGAGCCGAACTCCCAGACAGACAACAGGATCAGGGTGTAGATCGCGGTGTGCGGGTTGGCCAGCCAGTCCGGCGGTGACTGCCAGCCGAGCAGCCGCAGTACGCTGTTGACCAGCCCCTGGCCGGAGAACAGCTGCCGCCAGAGCACCGCAACGGCGACACTCGCGCCGAGCAGCGAAGGCAGGTAGTAGATCGAGCGGTAGACGTTGAGGCCGCGCAGGCCGCGGTTGAGCAGGGTGGCGAGCAGCAGCGCGAAGGCGACCTTCAGTGGAACCGACACGAATACGTAGAACAAGGTGACCCGGACCGAGGCCAGGTAGCGCTCGTCGTGGAACAGGTCGATGTAGTTCTGCAGCCCGATCCACACCGGCGAGGACAGCAGGTCGTACTTGGTGAACGACAGGTAGAGCGAGGCGATCATCGGGAACAGCGTGAGGCCGATGAAGCCGATCAGCCACGGCAGCAGGAAGACGAACCCGGCGACCGCCTCGGTCCGGCGCGCCGGCGTCCGGCGCGGCCGGCGTCGGGGCGGGCCGGCCGCCGGCCGATCGGCGGCGGATGACGCGCCGGCGGCAGGCACTACGACGTCGTCGCCGGTCACGAGGTGAGAGCCTTCGCGGCATCGGACATGAACTTCTTCGCCGCAGCCGCCGGCGACACGTGGTTCAGCGCCACCGACTGCTCGGCGCGGTTGAGCGCGTCGCCGACCGCGGCCGAGTTGTCCGGATCGAGCTGTGACTTCGGCCGGGCTTTCACGGCGTAGTCGCTCATGAACTGGACCTGCACCTGGTCGTACGGCTTGAGGGTGGGCGTCACGAGGTCGCGCGCCGCGGCCGACGCCGGCACGCCCCGCTCAACGCCGAGGATCTTGAGCGCACCGGCATCGTGGATGAAGAAGTTGATGAACTGGGCGGCCGTCTGGGGAGCTTTCGACGTCGCCGCGACCGAGAAGAACTGCGACGCCTGCACGAAGTCGCCGGCCTGCTTGCCGCCGCTCGGCAACCGGGTCATCGCGAGCTCGTCCTTCATCAGGATCTGGAACTGGCCGAGATAGTTTGTCCACTGCGAGGCGAACACCGCCTTGCCGAGCGCGATCGGCGCGGCATTGGCAGCGCTGTTGGCGATCTCCGCGGCCTCCAGCTGCCCGGTGATGTTGACCCCGGCAGCGCGCAGCTCCTGCCAGTACTGCAGATATTCGGTGACGTCGGCCTCGGAGTACGCGACCTTGTAGTCGGGGGTGTACTCCTCGGGATAGCGCTGCCGCATCCAGGTCGTGAACAGCGGCCCCTCGAGATGGTCCACGGCGTACACCCCGGTCGGCAGTTTGGCCTGCAGTGTGCGCAGGTAGTCGGCGAAGGCGTTCCAGGTGATGTCCGCGGCGGGCGGCTCGACGCCGGCACGCTCGAGCATCGACTTGTTGTAGATCAGACCGGGCATGTTGCCGCCGATGGTGACGGCGTAGAGCTTCCCGTCGACCTGACCCTGCTCGATCTGACCTTTATCTATATCGCTGATGTCGATCGTCTTGTCGTCGACGTACTTGGTGAGCTCGAGCAGCTGTCCCTTGCGCATGTATTGCGGGACGTAGCCGCCGCCTAGTTGGATCACGTCCGGCAGGCCGCCGCCGGCGGCCTGGGTGTTGAGCTTCTGGAAGTAGCTGTTGAAGTCGGAGAAGCTCGCGGTCACCTTGACCCCGGCGTGGGCCTTCCCGAACAGCGAAATGACCTGCTGGGTCCGCTTGGCGCGATCGTCGCCGCCCCACCAGTTGACGAGGATCTCGGTGCTGTCGCCGGTGCTGTTGCCGCCTCCGCCACCGCCGGCGACGCCGCTACAAGCGGTGAGCCCGGCTGCGGCGGCGCTCGCTCCGAGCGCGGCACCGAGGAATGCGCGGCGTGTGGTCATGTTCCCTACTCCTCTTGCGGTCGCTCGTGATGGTGACGGCGCGGCGTCGGGCCGCGAGACGCGGGACGAGATCAGCGGCTCCGGGTCGGGCCCGCTCGCCGCGGTCCCGCTCAGGCGCTCGGTGGGAGCCGCGGCTCGATCGGCTGCAGGATCGCGCGGCGCTCGGGCGTGAGCCGTGCCAGCAACTCGTCGGAGTAGCGGTACCCGCCACGCGTGGTGGCCCACGACGGGCCGTAGCGGTAGATCACGGTCCGGCGTTCGCCGTCCTTGTTGGTACGTGCGGCGGCGCCATGCGCGATCGTGTCGGTGAAGATCAGGATGTCGCCCTTGTGCAGCTCGGGTGCGATCACGCCGACCATGCCGTCCATCTGCGTCCCGCGGAACTCCTCGAACTGCGGGTGCGGGAAGTTCGACTTGTGGCTGCCCGGGATGACGAGCGTGCCGCCGTCGCCGGGACCGATGTCGGTGAGCGCGACGAGCACGTTGACCTGGGCGCAGCGGAACACCCCGTCGACGTAGCGGTACTGGCCGCGCATCGCCTTGCGGTAACCACCGGAATGGACCTGCAGGAAGCCGCCCTCGGTGCGCTTGGCCGCGAACGCCTCGTCGATGAACAGCCCGGCGACGTACGACTCCTCCTCGCCGGCCCAGTGCCGCATGTAGTCGATCCACGACGGGTGATCGATCAGGCGCTCAAACGGCTCGCCGGCCTCGATCACGTTCTGCAGTTCGTACTGCTTGCCCGGGTCACGGGCACCGGCGGAGCGCTGGACATTGCCCCACCATTCGCCGGGCGCGATGTCGGGGAACTTGTCGAAGGCCTCGTTGAGGTCGTCGATCAACTCGGGCTCGACCGCCTGCTCCTTGATGATGAAGCCGTTGAGGTCGAACAGGTAGTCGTCCATCGGGCTCGGAGCCACCGGGGCCTCGGCCCGCGCGGAGTGCTGGGTGGTTGTCACGGTTCAGACGTCCTCTCCACGGGTGAGCTTGTGCGGCGGCGGGCTCATGAGCGGCCCGCGACCGGTTCGGCGCCATCGCGAGCAGAGTCCGATTTCCGGGGCGACGACGCACCACGCACGGAGGCAGGTAAACACACCACCGGCCGAGGTTCAAGAGTGTGGCGACGAGTTCATGATGATGAACCTTGGGCGGAAACCAGGCCGCTGTGATGGGGTGGCGATTCGGGTCGTGGTTCACTAAGCTGAACTGCGGTTTGTCGTTGTGAACCGATCGATGCCGCCGGTGCGGCGGTGGAGGGCGTGTGATGGCGGAGTCTGTCAAGTCCGCGGAGCGGGCGCTGCGGATCGTCGAGTTGCTCGCCGAGGCTGGCCGGCTCGACTTCCCGGCGATCTGCGCCCGGCTGACGCTGCCCAAGAGCAGCGCGCATGCGTTGCTCGCCACCTTGCGGCAGACCGGCTTCGTCTGTTTCGACGACGATTCGCGCTTGTACGGCGTCGGCGCGCGCGCCTGGGAGGTCGGTCAGGCCTACATCGCCGACCTCGACGTCGCCGAGGCGGCCGGCCCTTATCTGCAACGAATCCGGGACGCGCTGGGGGAGACGGTGCAGCTCGCCGTTCTCGACGGCATCGACAACGTCTACCTCCGCAAACTCGACTCAGACCATCCGCTGCAGCTGGTCAGCCAGGTCGGCCGCCGGCTGCCGGCGTACGCGACCGGGCTGGGCAAGGCACTGCTGGCCGGGCTGCCCGACGACGAGGTCCGCCGCCGATTGGCCGGCGTCGAGCTGCACCGGTTCACTGCGCGGACTGTCGCGGGCACCGATCAGCTGCTCACCGAACTGGCGCGGATCCGCCGGCAGGGCTACGCCACCGACCGGGGCGAATACACCGAGGGTGTGTTCTGCGTCGCTGCGCCGATCGTCGGGCCGACCGGCACCGTCGCCGCGATGAGTGTGTCGATCCCCGACGTTCGCGTCACCGCCGAGGTCCGGCGGCGCACCGCCAGTACTGTCGTCGCCGAAGCGGCCGCCCTGTCGGCCGAGTTGTCCGATCCCACCCGCTCGCAGGGGAGCCGATCCCGATGAAGATCACCGCCCGATGAAGATCACCGCGATCCGGACCGTGCGGCTGCCGCCGCAGCCGGCCATCGGTGCCGACCACCCCGACGCGCGGCGGCCGTCCTGGCTCGCCGACGGCCCGGTGGCCAATCCGATGACCGGATATCCGCGCTATGCCGCCTACCGCCCGAGTTGGACGCCGACCTGGCCGATGTTCGGCTGCCTGGTCGAGGTCGAGGACGGCACGGTCGGATTCGCGGTCGGCCAGCACGGCCGGCCGGTCGCGGCGGTGATCGAGGACTTCCTCGGCCCACGGCTGATCGGCGAAGATGCCTTGGCCACGGAGAGGTGTTACGACATGGCGGTCCGGATGTGTGCGCCGTTCGGTGCCGCCGGGCTGGCGTCGTATGCGATCAGCGCGATCGACCTGGCGCTGTGGGACCTGAAGGGCAAGGTGCTGGGTCAGCCGGTCTACGCCGTGCTCGGCGGCCCGACCCGCGACGAGCTCGAGTGCTATGCGACCGGCGGCGACCCCGACTGGTATGCCGAGCTCGGGTTCCGCGGGGTCAAGCTGCCCTGCCGGTACGGGCCGGCCGACGGCCTGGACGGGATCCGCAAGAACGTCGCCCAGGTCGCCGAGGCCCGCGCGCACGTGGGCGACGACATCGAGATCATGCTCGACTGCTGGATGGCCTTCGACGTCGACTACACGGTGCGGTTGGCCGAGGCTCTGCGGCCGTACCGGGTGCGGTGGCTGGAGGAGTGCCTGCCGTCGGCCGACCTGCTGTCGCATGCGGAGTTGCGGCGCCGACTGCCCTGGCAGCCGCTGGCGACCGGCGAGCACTGGTTCGGCGTGGCGCCGTTCCAGTACGCGGTGGCCAACCGACTGGTCGACATCCTGCAGCCCGACATCAGCTGGGTCGGCGGGATCACCCCGCTCAAACGGATCTGCGCGATCGCCGAGGCGGCGGGCGTTGCCGTGATGCCGCACGCGCCAGGCAACACTGCGTATGGGCAGCACGCCTGCCTGGGCATCGTCGGCATCGGCTGGACCGAGTTCTTCGTCGGCTCGCCGCCAGGCGTCGCCCTGGCGGAGGCGGCCCGTGCACCGGGTGTGCCAACTCCGGTCGACGGCCGGATCACACCGTCGGCGGCACCCGGCTTCGGGGTCGAGATCAACGCGACGGAATTGCCGGCATTCCTCAGCTGATCAGGTGAATCAGCCGTCCTGCCACAGCCGCGCCACAACGCAAGAGCCGTTAACGCCGAATGGCGCGACCCGCGGGATCGCCGCGGGTTGCGCCGTCGTCAGGTCCAGACGACCGTCAAGACTCCAGTGACGTCGTCGAAGATGTGCGGTCCGGTCGCGTTGTCCACTCGCGGGCATATCTGCTGCAAGCTAACGATCGACTGGTGCGCCGCCGGCGCCTTCTGGTCGTCGGCTGGCTGTCGGTCCAATCGGTATGGGTTGCCAAGTTCAGTGAATGTAGCCGTCCCATTTCGGCTCGTAGCGGGTGCCGCCGGTCAGCGCCTTGGGGCCGGGGATCTCCTCAACTGCCTTGGTCAGCTCGAGGTCGATCGGCCCGGCTAGCCCGTCCGGGATTCGTACCGCCGCAGCCGCGGCGGGCTCCCGCCGGCCTCGGGGCATCGTCGCTGCGCTTCAGCCGCGGATCGTCGGCCGGGTCGCCGATCCAGATCGCGTCGGGGATCCCGGTGTATTCCTCGACCACTTCGTCCGGGTCGCGGAGCGGGCACCGGCGGTCGACTGGGAACCGGTGCATATTCAAAGTGTGCGGTATTCCGGTCCAATCGGTTCCAGTAGCCGGTTGGGCATGTTTAGGTGATTTGGGGTCCCTGTCATCACACGGACTCTTCCATCGGGTGGCGGTGTGAGGATGATGGATGGGGTGAAGGCGTTGAAGCACATTGTGGGGTGGGCTGGAGTCGTTGTCTTCAGCCTCGCTGTCATCGGCATGGGGCTGTATCTCTCCGATGTCGGGCTGGATAGGGCAGACAAGCTCGGCAGTTCGATTGGCGCGATCGTGAGTCTCGTCGGGCTGGGCGTGTCGATATACGCGGTCATACGAGTCGGTGGGCGGTCGCCGCAGAGCGGCGGCCAGTCAGTGACCGGGTCCACGATTGGCGACGGCATTCTGCAAGTCCGTGGTGTGCGGCGCAGTGTGCGCGTTGGTCGATCCGCCAACGGATCGGGCCCGACGCAGAGTCTTCTGCCTGCCGCGTTGAGACCGAGTTCTTCCAATGCTGGTCCGGAACCAGGCGAGCAGTCTGTGACCGGCACTCAGACATCGGGCGCAGTGCAGCAGTTCGACGACATTGGCGGCGACCTCGACATCGATAGATGATCTGGCGCAAGCTGTCCGCTTCGGCGAGCCAAAGTGTCAGCGGCAGCATCGTCTTCGGCGATGTCATTCAGGTCCGCGACGTCAGCGGTGATGTCTCTGGGCTCGCCGCCGGCCGGACCTTGTACCGGATCGACGGCTTCCGCCACGAGTCGGTGCCGCTGTCACTGCAGGAGGTCCGGGAGCAGCCGAGCAAGCTGCTGTTGGCTCATCGCCAGGTGGTGCCCTTTGCCGGTCGAGGAAAGCAGTTGGGAGACCTGGGCGCTTGGTTGGATTCCGATGCAGGACTCGATGTCCGATTGATCTATGCAGCAGGCGGGCAGGGGAAGAGTCGGCTGGCAAGACATTTCGCCGGACAACAGGCGTCGACAGGCTGGGTTGCGTGCCAGGTCCGAGACACACCCACTGCCCGGATCTCTTCGGTGCCAATACCCCGGAGCGATCGGCCACTGTCCGGGGTGCTGGCCGTCGTCGACTACGCCGACCGCTGGTCGTTCTCGCATCTCAAAACGCTCATTGCTGACCTGTGCGATTTCGGCGTGCGCTCTGGGCTTCGCGTTCGGGTGCTTCTATTGGCCCGCGCGGAGGGGTCGTGGTGGACGAACCTGGAGTGCTCGCTGGAGTCCGACTACGCCATCAACGCCACCGCAGTCCCGCTGCCTCCGTTGGATGACCAAATCGATCGCGGGGAACTGTTCCGGCAGGCTCGCCAACACTTCGCGGCCAAGTTGCAGGTGACTGGCACCGACAATCTGCCCATACCACCCGGGCTCCAGGCCGAACTGGCTTTTACTCAGGTTCTCGCCGTACATATGGCCGCCCTGGTCGCCGTGGATGCACGTCGATTCGGCGGCCAGGCCCCGACGGAACCGCACACGATCGTGGCCTACCTTCTGAAACGTGAACGAGCCTATTGGCATGCCCTCCACAATCGAGCGGAGGCCCCCGCAGCTACTACGCCCGAGGTCATGGGCCGGGCGGTCTACGTAGCGACCTTGGCAGGGCCCCTGCTGCCATGGGATGCGCACGCCGCTCTCACCCGGGCGAAGGTAACTGAGCCCGGCGTCACCACCATCATTGACGACCACCGGCTCTGCTACCCGCCGCAAGATCTCGACACGGTACTGGAAGGTCTGCTTCCCGACAGGCTCGGCGAGGACTTCATTGCACTCAGCACGCCGGGCCATCCTTATGGCGGAGAGGGAGGCAGCAAGCCAGACCCCCTCGCCTCCACGATCGTGGACGATCTGCTCGACGACGACTCGCCCGCCGTGTGGACAGCCAGCACGATCACCGTCTTGGTCGAGACGGCTCAGCGCTGGCCGCACATCGCCACCGCAGTGCTGTATCCGCTACTGACCAAACGACCCGAATTGGCGTTCGCAGGCGGCACCGCGACTCTGGCCCGACTAGCAGATCTGCCTGACATGGAATTGCCGCTGCTCCAAACAATCGCGACGCTGTTGCCCAAACAACGCCGAGTCGATACCGACACTTACTTTGCAGCCATTTACAACCCGATCGTCCGACAACTCCTAGCCGGAATCGCCGATCCCGTCGTTCATGCTCGCCTCCACTGCATCCGCGCTCGCTTCCTTCGCGATGCTGGCCGCTACGAGGAGGCGCTGGAGTCGGCCGAGCAAGCCGTAGCGGCCTACCGAGGCATTGCCACCACTGCCGACTCGGCAGAGCACCTGCCACGCCTCGTGGAGTCGATGACCGTCCTCAGTAACGCACTGGCCCAGCTCGGTCGGCACGAAGAGGCGCTACTCCCAGCCCTTGAAGCTGTAGAGATTGTCCGGAGCTCGGCCGACACCGACCGGTCATCCCGCCTTGCAGGGCTACTCAACAACCTCGGCATTCGGCTGTGGGATCTGGGGCGTCGAGAAGAGTCACTTGCACAACTAGAGGAAGCCGTGACCCTCTACCAGCAGCTGGCAGAGGGCCAACCTGCTACCTACGCGCCGGAGTACGCGAGCTCGCTGAACAACCTTGGCATCCGGCTCGCGCAGCAGGGGCGGCGTGATGAAGCAGTAGAGCGAATCGAACTAGCGGTCGAAATCCGCGGGCGGCTAGCTGACTTCAACCCAGCCGTCTACCGGCCCCTGCTGGCGAGCGCATTGAGCAATCTCGGCAATGCTCTGGCGGAACTCGGGCGCCACGACGAGGCGTTGGCTGCTGCCGAGAAGGCTGTGCTGATCCAGCGGGAGCTGGCGGCCATATCAGCCATTCACTGGGACGGACTTGCGAGCGCGTTAACGAACCTGTGTAACCAGCTGTCCGACTTGGGTTGTCATCAACAAGCCGTGGCGCCAGCCCAAGAAGCCGTTGCAATCTATCGGCAGCTGGCGATCACCAACCCGGGTCTTCACCTCCGCCACGTCGCGGCGTCACTGTCTAACCTCGCCAAGGTGTTGTCTGGACTGGCCAAGCACGAACACGCCCTCGAAGCCGCAGAGGAAGCCGTGGCAATCGATCGGCGACTGGCGATCGCCCACCCCGTCATCTACCTGCCCGCCCTCGTCAGGTCGCTGAACAACCTGAGCATCTCCTTGGTCGCAGTCGGCCAGCGCGATCGAGCCATTACCGCGGCAACTGAGGCCGCTGCAATCAGCCGACGGTTAGGCAACGGGTAGCTAGCCCGGATCTTCATGGTCCAGTTGAGTTCGGTTGTGCGGGCGTCGGAGTCGCGCGCCAGGGCCTGCAGCCAAGCGGAGCACTCGCGCCTCAGGCGATCGGACCCGAATGCCACCGTGAAGGTGCTGAATGGGCGAGGTGCTGATGCGGGCTCTGCTGCGAGACGAGGTGGTGGTTGTCACCGGCGCAGCCGGCGGCATCGGTGCGGCGATCGCGCTGGTCGCGGCGCCCGAGGGGGCGGGCGTGGCCGTCGTCGATCTCGACGAAGCAGCAGGACGAGACGTCGTCGACCGGTTGGGTGATCGGGCGGTCTTCGTGCGCGCCGATGTGAGCCGCGAGGACCAGGTGGCCGCTGCCACGGCTGCGGTCGAGCGGGCACTCGGCGCCCCGACTGTTCTTGTGAACAACGCCGGCCGGAACGCGTACTTCGACCCGGTCACCATGTCGCAGCAGGATTGGAACCACGTCTTCGACGTGGATCTGCGGTCGGCATGGTTGATGGCCAGGGCGGTGCTGCCGTCGATGATCGAGCGCGGCCGGGGATCGGTAGTGAACATTGCGTCCGTGCACACGACAGCGACCGCCCGCGGCTATTTCCCGTACGCTGCGGCGAAGTCAGGGCTGATAGGCCTGACGAAGAGCCTTGCCCTCGAGGCCGCCCCGTACGGCATCCGGGTCAACGCGGTCAGTCCCGGATGGATCGGGACCCGCCTGGTTGAGGAATGGTTGGAACAGGGCGACGATCCCGCCGGGCGCGCCGCGGTCGTAACCGCGTTGCACCCGGTGGGACGGATCGGCCTGCCCGATGAAGTGGCCGAGGTGGTGTGTTTTCTCGCCAGCAACGCGGCGTCTTTCGTGACAGGAGCGGAGTGGCGGGTCGACGGTGGCCTGAGCGCGCGCTTCATGTGAGCCGTACCGGGAGATTTGGAGCTAGAGATGACGAGTAACCACAGCCGCCGCCTCGGCGTGGGCTCATCGGCATCGGCTGGATGGGCCGTCTGCATACGCGCGCATACAGGTCATTGCGCGAGCAGTATGCCGATCTTGGCGTTCAACCGGAGCTCGTCGTGGCGGCCGACCCAGTCCAGACCAATCGTGACGACGCGATCGACCGTCTCGGATACGCCGCGGCGACCGCCAACTATCGCGAGGTGCTCGCCAACCCAGAAGTCGACGTTGTGTCGATCTGCTCGCCGAACTTCTTGCACCGCGAGCTCGCGCTGGCTGCGGTCGAGGCAAGGAAGCCCCTGTGGCTCGAGAAACCGATGGGGCGAAGCGTTGATGAAAGCCGGGCGATCACCGCAGCGGTAGAGGCCGCCGGGCTGGTGTCCTGTGTCGGCTTCAACTACCGGTAGGCGCCGGCAGTCGCACACTTGCTGGAGCTTCTGCACGCGGGACAGCTCGGTGAGGTGGTCAGCGTCCGCGTGTCGCTCCTCGCCGACTACTCCGCCGATCCCGCCGGACCACGGTCGTGGCGGTATGTCCGCGATCGCGCGGGCTCCGGGGCCCTCGGAGACTTGCTGTCGCACGGAGTCGACCTCGCACAGCTGATCGCCGGTTCAATCGCCGGCGTGTGCGCCCTGACAAAGACCGTCATCATTGAACGGCCCGCGCCCGCGGAAGGAGCGGCGACTCACTTCGATAGTGCCGGGACGCAGAAGCTGTTGCCAGTCGAAAAACGACGACCACGCGGTCGCCCTCGCTCGGTTCGAGTCGAGAGCGATCGGCACGCTCGAGGCGAGCCGGGTCGCGGTGGGATCCCGCTGCGACTACGGGGTCGAAGTTCGGGGCACCCGGGGATCGACCCGGCTGGCGAGGACCACCCGGTCGGGTTCGAGTCGCTGTCCGATGACGGCGAGGCCGAGGCCATCAAGCCGAGCGAAGGCGGTCAGGTCGGGCCGGCCGAAGCCGGCGTGCGGGGTAGCGTCGGACACGTCGAGGTCTTCCAGATGGTGAGCATGAGAACTTCCATCTTCGGGAGGCCTCGACTCCTACCGCGGGACCGACGCGCCAGCCGGGCGATCGCGTGACCCCCCTCAACGCTCGCAGAACAAGTGCGACGCGGCGTACGGCCAGGACGGGGGCGCGCCCTTCGATCAGATTGGTTACGGTGTGCGGATTCGGCAAGACGAGATCGTAGGAGAGACATGAAGCTTCTTCTCACCTCCGCCGGCATCAAGAACACGAGCATTGCCGACGCGCTCGTCGAGATGCTGGGCAAGCCCATCGCCGAGGCCAGCGCCCTGGTGATCCCAACGGCGGCTTACCCCGCGGGGGGTCCCGCTGCCGCGTGGCGCATCGTCTCCGGCCGCGCGATGACTCCGCTGTGCGAGATCGGCTGGAAGTCTCTCGGCCTGCTCGAGCTCACAGCGCTCCCCAGCATCGACGCGGCGCAGTGGATCCCCATCGTCCGGGAAACCGACGCTCTTTTGGTGGGCGGTGGCGATCCGCTGTACCTGGCGCACTGGCTGCAGCAGTCCGGCGCGGCTGACGTCCTGTCCTCGCTGCAGGACACGGTGTGGGTCGGGGTGAGCGCCGGGAGCCTCGTGGCGGCGCCCCACCTAGGCCAGGACCTGAGTGACTGGCAGTCGCCGACGGGCAGCGTCGAGGCACTGGGGCTGGTCGACTTCGGTATCTTTCCGCACCTCGACAACCCGAACATGCCGGAGTTCGGCCTAGCCGACGCGGAGCGCTGGGCCGCCGCGCTCGACGTGCCGGGCTACGCCATCGACGACCAGACCGCCATCACCGTCATCAACGGCGAGGTCGCTGTCGTCTCCGAGGGTCACTGGAAGCTGTTCGACTGACCAGTCCCGCTGATCTACACCCTCAACTGGGAAGAGCGCTTTCGCCGGCAGCGGAGACTTCCGCGGTCTCATGGTCGACGACCTAGTCCGTGCCCACCTTATCTGCACGCGGCCTGGTTCCAGTGAAATGCTCGTGGGCGACCTTTTTGATGGCCTTGTATCCGACCTCGGCCGACGGTTCTTGAAGTTCATCTCCGAAGGCGACAACACGATCCGGCGGTCAGGCCAATAACCCGGCAACGGCCATGCGTGCGCGACATTAAGGCTACGAATGGCGTGCGTGATGTGCCGTGCAGGCAGCCACGCCGTACCGGGGCGCTAAGGCCGTCCCTACGGGCAGTGGGTGACGGTGGCCATCCTGACACCCATTCTCCACACCAGTCACGTGGAACAGTCCACCTCTGACGAGGAACGGGTCAGTGCAGTCGTTACTCTCGACGACACGTACCTCGCAATTCACCGATAAGGGGACTTTCCGCGGACTCGCACCACAGTCCACTTGACCGAACTCTACTGAGACCGCTCGCCCTGCCCGCCGCTGCGCCACACCAGACGTCCGCGGAGCTTTTGACAAGGTCGGCCAGATGTAGATCGGTTAGCAGCCAATATGTCAAATCGTTGATGTCCGCTGCGTGATCATCCGATTGGTGAGTTCGATTGTCGCCAGGTACCACCAGAAGACCCAGTCGCGGAAGGCTGGGTTGTAATCGGCGCGCTGATTCTCCTTCTGGTGCCGGATTGCAAACCCGTTGGCGATCTCGAAGAGCGCCCGTTCGTCCTTAGAGAGGAGTTCCTCCTTGAGAAGTGCGCGTCGCTCCTCGAGGACCAAGGCGAGGACCATGGCAGCCGACCGTTTTCATGCTCTGTGGCGGACCGTGACCTGAATAGCGCAATTGCGTGACGCACCCGGGCACGGGTCGCCTCTTCGGGGGTGTTGAGTGCACGCTGAACGAGTTGACCGCGGGCGTCGTCGGTGGCGTGGGTGAGGCGGCCTGCGTCTTCTCCGTCGTCTGCGAGAAGCAGGTCGAGATCGCTGCGCTCGAGTAGGCGATTGACGTGCCAACGGTAAAGGATCTGTCCGCTGTGTCGAGCATAGTCGCTGTAATGCCAGCCGCATTGCGCATAGGAGTGCAGCCATCGATTACGGGGTCTAGCCACAAGGTCGTGAAGGACCTCGATGAGATCGCATAACGCATCCGGGTCGGCGGCGAGCTCGTCCGGATCCGGCGGCCACATGCCGCGGCGGCCAACCAGTCCCTGGATGATGTCTGATGGGACTGCGTCCGCAGGATCATCCACACAGTCCTTCCCAAACTCGAGTTCGAAGTAGCCTCGCGCTTCGAGGTCCCCGACGATCCGCTGAAACGCTCTTGCAACGGCTCCGATGCTCAGCACGTCGGCAGCCGCGGAGCCAGTGCGACGCTCGCTCCAGTACGGCGCTCGTTCCTTCGGAAGCGGAAACGCATCTGCTCGGCGGAGCAGATCGACCAGAAACCCACGTTCGTCAGCTCGATTCGCGGGCTGCTTCGCCCACGGATCGTGACCGGAGGTGACCGCTGCCAGAAAGTCATCGCAGGGCACAGACGTAGAGAAGGCGTCCGTGAGGAGGAGTTCAACGCGCTCCTTCCAGCCCGAGCTACGAGAAGCGCTGTTGATCAGTGTTGCGAGCTCGGTACGGAAGAGCTCACGCGGCCACGCCAGCTCGTAGTCAGGGTTGCCTGTTGTCACACGTCCTAGCTTGCCAGTGCCCCAGGAAGGGCACGACCCGGACAAACAGCGAGTTGACCGATGGAGGAGGTGTCAACGACGGTTGAAAACGGACCCCTTTGCGGCGGTTGAAAGTGGACCCCGTGCTGGTTGTCATGGTTGGTCGTCGGTTGGTGTGGGGATCCGGCCGAGGTTGTGGTTCTTGAGGCGGTAGGAGTCGCCTTTGAGGGCGATGACGTCGGCGTGGTGGACGAGTCGGTCGATCATCGCGGCGGCGACGGTGTCGTCTCCGAAGACTTCGCCCCAGCGGCCGAACTCTTTGTTGCTGGTCACGATCAGCGATGCTCGTTCGTATCGGGATGAGACGAGCTGGAAGAACAGGTTCGCGGCTTCGTGTTCGAAGGGGATGTAGCCGACCTCGTCGATGACCAGTAGCGGGTAGCGGCCAAGCCGGCGCAGTTCGTCTTGGAGGCGGCCTGCGGTGTGGGTTTCGGCGAGCCGGTCGACCCATTCGGCGGCGGTGGCGAACAGGACGCGGTGGCCGGCTTGGCAGGCGCGGATCGCGATGCCGATGGCCAGGTGGG
>NZ_SHKR01000016.1:0-466755 GCF_004217145.1 Kribbella rubisoli
CGGATCCCCACACCGACCGACGACCAACCATGACAACCAGCAGGGGGTCCACTTTCAACCGCCGCAAAGGGGTCCGTTTTCAACCGTCGTTGACATCCCGGTGGTACGGACTTCCATAGCGATACGCCAGACTGGCCTCCACACGGAGGTCGGGTCAGGATTGCAGCTGTCGCCGGTTCCGAAGGCAATGGTTCGCTGCCCTGATCGGTTGACGCACCCTGCTCGGTAGCAGCCGCCTCTGGCGGCGCCTGACCTGCTGAGGGCAGACAGTAGACCGCCGCTGTGGCAGGTCCAAAGTAGGTAGTGACGATCCGGTGTTGATCCCGCAGATGTTCGGAGAGCCGTTCGCCGTCCCAGACCTCGAATCGAATGTGCGCGGCACGGAGTCGAGCAGCGGCGATTTCGACCGCCTCGGCGAGCTCAGTCCGCTTCACGGATGCCCTCGTGGCATAAACAAAGTGGTCACTGCGGTCCGCCCACGGACCCACGAGGAATTCATCCACTGCGCTGGTGAGCGCCGCTGGGTTGACTACCTCGACGTTCCGACACTGCACAGTCACGTACCTGGGATGTGCGTCGCCTGACGACGCCAACCGCCCATATAGATCGATCCCATGCTGCTTTTGACCAGACACGCCGTACTGCCGTGCCTCCTCAACCTTGTATCTGGTGTGGGCGACAGCCAGAACAAGGCGTTCGAAGTCGTCTGGTTGGAGTTGCTCAAATGGGAGACGTGCCGGCGCTGTCACAGAGATCGGCTGGGGTATCGCGGTCGGCGGCTCTTCGAGCCAGGCCAGGAGCTCGATGCTCTGACTAGGGTCCTCAATCACCATGACATCCTGCGCGATGGCACGACGCTGAGTCGAACGGGCCTGCACCGACGCCTACACCGTTGGTATGACAGACAGCGGGCACCAGGAGGGCCGGCGTGAGGATGCCTGCTACGCCCCGCGGTCCGTCGTCGATGACTTATCGCGAGATCATGGGCCCTGATCGGCTGATACAGCTGGCCATGCCGAGGCCGGACGGTCGAGGACGAAGTCTTCATCGCCACGGGCGCCGCGTTGTTCCCAGGTTCTGTCGCCGGCGCCGGCGCGGAACTCCGGCTCACTCGAAGTTCAGGGTCTGTCGCAAGCGGCGCGCGTCGAACGTGACGGAGGGGCGGTGTCGGACTCCTGAGCTCGGCTCCGTATGACGAGGCGTGGGCAGTTGCGCCCCGAACCTCGGCGCCACCTAGTGGACCGTGACCTCGATGCGTGCCGACTTCCTCAGCGATTTGGCGTACACCCGAGACGTGATGCGACCTTCGGCTTGGATGCGCTTGAGAATTACCTCATGAGGATCGTCCCGGAGGAAGGTGAGTTTTTCGCCCGCTGTAGTTAGGCGGCTGTAGGGATCGGGGAGCTGGACAAGCGCGTCGAGCACCTGGTCGATGGTGAGGTCTGTCTGGAAGTGGTTCAGAAGCCTGACAATGAGGTCGCTATCTCCGGTGCCGTGGGCGATGGTGGTGACTTGTGCCGCGCTGAGGCTGAAGTTGGTGTCAACAGCGCTGCGTCCTGCTGCTGTCAGAGTGGCGTCGTTGTCGGCGGGAACAAATTCGTCGAATCGGCTGAGAATGATGTGCTTGAGCTCAGCGGTGATGTCATCACAGACGAGGAGGAGCGCCGTCATCGCTGGGCTGAGGAGTTCAGGAGTGACGAACTCGGCGAACTTGGTGGACTGGATGATGCCGTAGCTCAGGGTTTCCCAGTCGGCTGTGTCGAAGTGGGCGAAGGTGGCCGCTTCGTCCCTGCAGATGTGTTCGCGGAGGAGATGCCCGAGGAGCTGGCCTTGCTCTGAGGGGACCTTGCCGACTGGGAACCAGGAGCCGAGGTTGAGCGAGCCGACGATTCGGGCTCGAACGCTCGCACTGGGAATGCTCTGCTGCGCCTGTATGACGGCCGCAGCTACGCGGCCCTTTGAAACTTCGACCTCGTCAGCTTCCTTCGAGATGCCGTCGTCCGAACTCTCGGTGCCGGCTAGCGCTGCGCCGTCGTCGACTTGAGGCACGACGATGTGGCCAGCTGTTGTGAGGAGGCTCGCGAGGTCTCTGTCGACCTCGCCGAGGTGTTTGATGTGGGCGTCGACATTCCCGAGCATCGGTGGGAATCGCTGGCAGTGGGCCAGAGCCTCCCATGTGGTGTCGGGCACCGTGTAGAGGTCCTCGACGGCACCGTCGGGGTGCGCGAGTTGGATGATGGCGACGGACTGTGCCTTGGGGAGGTCTGCGAGGTTGGTGACGATGTCAGAGAAGGCTGATGGTTCTTCGATGGTCCATCGAGGCCCCGTCGTGTCGGGCGAGGCGGTGTCGGTCTTGATGGCTTCGAGATACTCGTCAGGATGGTCGAGAACGTCTTCGAATACGGCTGGGTCGATGCTGCGGATTCGGTCGAGGCTCAATGTTTCGGGGTCACCGAGTGCGGTGCGGAGGTTGGCGGCGGTGATCGCGTAGCAGTCCTGCTCGACCACCAGTCGCACCGCGAGAGTGCAGAGTGCGGTCAGGTCGTCGAACAGGACTGCCGCGCGCCCCATCGTGGTGACCGCGTTTCGCACGAGGGCTGGGTCGGGGTCCACTCCTGAGGCCGACGCAGAGTCCTCGCCCGCCTGCGGTTGGGCGATCGTGCAGAACTCCTTGTAATTGGCCTGTAGGAACGTGCGTACGGTGTCGTCGAGGTCGTACGTCACGTCGTCGCTGGAGTGAGCGAGGGCCGCGTCGACCAACTCAATGCGGCGGGCATGGGCGAGTCCCACCGTCTCGATGACCTGGGTGAGGATTGCTGGCCACCGTTCCGCGAGGTAGGCGGCCGCTTTTGCCGCCTGAGTGCCCTCGGACAGGTAGGCGTCGAGGAACGCTTGTTCGGTGTTCCCGACGTGACGCACCAGCGAGTCCAGCACGACACGGGCGCCTGCCTCGGAGTGTTCGAGGAGGTAGTCCAGGATGTTGATGTTGTAGGCGCTGGGGTCTGAAAGAAACGAGCCGTTCGTCTCCTTCAGGACCGCAGCAATCTCGCTCGGATTCTTGAACTGGTAGTTGATGTCGGTGCGGTTCGTGTCGACGTTCTGCACGATGTAGTTCAGGGCGTTCGGCGGGACGCGGTCGCCGTAGTACTGCGCGACATACAGGGTGTAGTACCGGTCGATGAATCCGTCGTTCACGAGGGCTCTGCCAAGCTCGGACTTGATGTGCTTGGCTACCAGACCACGGAACGAGTGCAGTTGGGTGTCGACGGTGAGGGTGATGTTGGGGCGCTTCGCGAGGTCTGTGAAGTCGGCCGTGCGGAGGAAATCGAGGTCGGCCTTTAGTCGACCTTCCTCGCGGTTGAGCTGAGGTTGGGTGTCCTTCTCCCAGTCGTCGAGTTTGACGCCAGCGCCCAGGACGAGTTGCACCTCGTCCATCGTCAGGCTGACGACCTCGATGCGGTTGTAGTTGGGGTTCTGCACTCGCCCTGTAACACCGGTATTGGTGTCGAGCACCTCGAGCCAGAAGTTCGGTTTCGTGGCATCGTCGACTGAGTACTGGTTGTTGCCGATTGTGTAGCCGATGTGGGTGCCTCTGTAGGCGCTTTCAGTGGACTTGGCGAAGAACCAGTTGAGCCGCTCGCCCCAGTTCTGTGCCTTCGACCTGAGGGCCTCCTTTAGCGCGGCTCCGCTGGTGACCTTTGCGAGCCTTGCCCGTCGGGTGGTGATCGCCTCGGTCACCATGTCCCGACTCAGTTGATAGACGGTGTCGAGGTCGCCGCGGCCGAGAAGCATGAGCTCGAAATCTTCGAGGTGGATGTTCTTGTAGACGACCATAGCGAACAGTTGGTTAGCGGTGAGTGTGTCCATGCCTTGCTTTTCGATAATGAGGCGCTTGGCAAAGATCGAGTACTCGTTCCGGATGTTCGTCAGGAGCCGCATGTCAGGCAGATATCGGGCTGCTAGGTCGACGAGCTCGTCGCTGACCTGCGGAACAGGAGTTAGCCCGTCATCTTTGATGATCCTCGACAGCAGTTCTCGCGACGTGCGGTGGGTGATGAATGGGACGATCGGTATGACCAGGTCGAAGAACTTCGTGCGGTTCGCGCGCACGGACTCCGCCTGTGCCGCATCGTTCTCCAATTCCTTGGTATCGTGACCGAGTTTCTCGAAGATGCTGTCGCGGAGCGCGTAGACGAACCGGATGGTGCGCCTCTTTCGCCCGAATGCGCGCCGGGTGGTCTGTTTGCTGCCGTTCAAGAGGGTGTTGAGCTCGCGCAGCGCCTCAAAGATGCCGGGTTCGTCGAAGCGGTCGAGGTCCTCGAAAATTACCACGTCGATGTGGCGCATCGATTCGAAGAAGTACACGATCTCGTCCAGATACTGGTTGAAGTAGCTTTCAGACTTTTTCGCCAACGTGATGGACGCGCCGCCGGCAGAGACCTCGGAGACGACGAAGCGATTGTGCACGACAATGCGAATCCAGGCGAGTGCTGCGATCACGATGGCGAGAGCGATCGTGGCCGCGGCGACGCGCACCGCCTTCGGCACGTCGCCGCGGGACAAGCCGGGGATGTCAGGGAAGCTGCCGAACAGCCACAGCAGGAGACCCACTGTGGCTAAGGCGACAGCTGCCTCGGTGAACGCACGCCAAGCGGGAAGGCGGTCGATTCGTTGGTATCGAGATTGAGGAAGTCGGGCGGGCTTCTCCCGGTGAAGTAGTTGCTTGACGAGTTCCTTCTCGATTTGGTTCGTGCGCGAGTCGTCTACGGAGTCTGGGCCCAGCGTTGAAAGCGAGAGAAACAGCACCCGCTTCTGGTTCTGGCGCGCGAACTCAGCGAGGACGCTCGACTTGCCAGCGCCGTAGCGGCCTGTCAGCGCGATGTTGCAGACGCCCGGCTCGTCGAGCGCTGCACTCAGGTGGTCGACATAGCCCTGATGTTGGTTGGGTTTGAACACGGGAGTGAGGGCCGCTAGAGCGGGCTTCGACATGGAGCCTGACAGTGGCTTTCCTTCGGCCCATTCGGCAGTCCGGGCAGCGATCTTGCCGATGATGAGTCGCGGATGCCACGAGTCCCGGCTGTGCATGTCTGCTACCTGAAGCCCTTCGTTTCCCGTCAGATGTGTGGTCGGTGAATCATGAGGCGCGTGGCTGAGCGGCGACAGCAGTGGGAGATTTGCCCGACTCGCTAACGGGCTCGGGAGCTCCCATCATGACCTACTGTGCATCGTCTTACTGGACAAACTCCTTGCATGTTGCCGGACTCGTGCGAGGTCTGATCAGGGCGTCCGGTGCTTCGTAAGCGTGCGCCGCGACGGCACGACGTGCGCGAGGGTGATCATCGCGGGGAGGCCGCCGAGGAGGGCGAAGCCGGTGATCGCAAGAACTACCCAACGAGAGGGCTCGGCCCAGTAGCCGCCGAACGGGGCCATGATCACGGTGGTGACGACGGCTCCGACGACGCTGTACCCAACGGTCGACATGATCGCGGCGGTGACCGTCGCTCGTCCGGGCGCGGTCCGCTTCCGCTTGACGGCCCATGAGCCGTATAGCAGGCCGGCCAGGAGCACTAGATACGCCGCGGCGCCGCCGTATAGCAGGGCCACTTTTGAAGTGTGCAGGCCGTAGTACGCGTAGTCGACGCCGGTGAGGACCACGAAACTGGCGATTGCCGCCGCAGTGGCGTACATCATGACTTCGGCGAAGATTCCCAGCCGCCGGACTTCGTCGTCCAGGTCTCGTTGCTCTACCTCGGCCTGGCGCCAGAACTGTGTTCGGCGAGGCGCGCTGTCGAGGGTCACGGAGGCTGCCAGGAGCCAACAGATGCCCGCCATGATCGCCATGCCCCCAACTCCTAGGATGCCGCTGGCGATGAGGCCTGACGAGCGGCTTCTGAGGCAGAGGTCCGCAGCCTCTGAGTCGCCGGAGAGCGACGCGAATAGGTAGCTGTCCATGGCAAGCGTCACGAAGGCGGCGAGGAAGAGACCGAGGGCCTGGGCCTGGCGCGCAGCGACGAGTGGACGGCTGAGCAACAAGACCACCGCGGTGAAGAGGAAGCCCGCGAGAACGCCCGCGAGCTGGCTCAACGATGGTGCCGTGGCCAGAAAGCTCCAGTCGGCCGTGGCGCACGTCATGACATTGTCAATTCTCATCCCCAGCCCTCCCCGGCACCCAGTAGCCACCGGCTACTTGCACTTGGCGAACATGCCGGAGTCGACCGGCTGCAGTGGTGGTGGGCCGCCCGGGCTCGGATCACCCAGGTTGGCCATGTAGTAGTTCGAGGCTGCGCCGCCGGCGATTTTGAAGTCGCCGTCCGCCGGGCTGATCGTCTCGGTGTGGCTTGCTCCGTTGACGTTGTACGTGATCACAAGGCTGAACTCGAAGTAGCTGTCGCAGGCGTTGACGTCGACGAAGAGCTGCGCCGGATCTTCCTGTGAGACGGTGAATGCCGAGCCGAGCGGGTTCTTGTTGACCTCGGGATCCGGCTTCTGCTCTTCTGCGTCGACGACTCCGAGGTCCTTGAGCGGACGTGGCCCGGGAGTAACCGTCTTGTTCAGATTGAGCTCGAACAGACGGAGCGGAGTGTTGCCGCAGCCACCGGCCGCGTCGGTAAGTGCCCACAGCGGGTGCGACGGATCAGCGCGGTGCACATCGGCCTTGATGTCGGTGATCGTCAAGGTGTCGGACGTGCGGCTCGACAGTACGAGTGTGATTCTGGCTTCCCGGTACGGAACTCCGACGCCGGACTCGTACAGGGTGGTCGTGGTCGGCCGCCCCTCGCGGTACCCGGACAACGAACCAGGCTGTCCGGCCGGTGCCATCGGCACGGGCGAGCAGCCGAGTTCGGGCCATTTCCGGTCGACGAACAACACTCCGCTGCCGAGCTTTTCGTCAACCTTGTCTAGGACGCCCGACAGGTAGCGGTCCCGAACCGGATCGACGAGCGCCCCGGCGACAAAGCTTGCGCTGCTCGTCAGCGCAACGAGCACCACCGCGAACCGTTTCGAACGCTTCTTTACCTTTCCCTTTCCCTTACCCGGCATTACTGCCTCTGAAGCGATTGATTACCGCCAGAACTGGGCGCATACATGCGCGCATACCTTCCCCCAAACAACGAATCGTTGCTCGCTACATCGGAACTCGCCACAAGACGTTACGAACGTTCTCCGGTTGTGATCAAGCTGTACGAACTCGCCCGGTCGGTTCAGAAAGTATGACGACACGCGGTGGGCGTGGTTGATGGCTGAAGACCTGACGGCGTCGAGTGGAGCCGACCATGAACCGCTCCAGCCACCAGGAGGTTGGCCCACGCAACGCTGCCTTCGCCCCCGTGCTCGTTACGGCAGGAGCGTCTCGTCGTCGATCCCGCATCACCAGCGAACCCGGAACCGGTAGGCGCCGTGCTGCGCATCGTCAGCAGCATCGGCGCCACTGGCGCGATCCGATCTAGCTGGCCGACCTGGTATCTCGGTGGACATGTCCGTCCGTGGACGGAGCGGTCGGCGCCTTGCCCTGGCCCAACCTCGGCGTCGTGATCATGAGATTGCCAACCGTCAGGTTGTGGCCCATCACAGTGCTACCCCGATCGGCCCCTGCGGCGCGGCCAGGAGCGGGAATCCCCGGCGCTCAGTTGGTGCGTCCAACCCAAGCAACTGACCGCGCCGACCACATCGGGAGTTCGCACGAGACGGCTCACGCAACAGATTTCGAAAGATTGCCTCAGGCAAATTCCTGCTCCGCCACAGCTCCGTGAGACACCGATAAAGCATGATCACCGCTGATCATCGATGAAGAACTAAACCGCAGGTCAGAAGGCGAATCCGCCTACCCGGACCCATCTGGCCGCGAGGCTGGAAGAGATCTACACCGTCATCGAAGGCGCGGGCGAACCAACGCCTGGTATCGCCCGAACCAGCTCCGGCACAGCCAGCTAGGGGAGCTTCCTTGCGGTTGAGAGCAGCTGATGAGTGAATGCGGACCGGGAGATGGCATCGCCGGAGGCGCGAGTCACCGGAGCGATGGCGGCGGGATCGCCTGTGCGGCTGATCGTCACGCGTGAGGGCCACTCTTGGCCGAAGCCGTCAGTCCATTGGCCGGTGAAGATGCGGGTGACCTCGCGCAGGTCCGGGGTGTCGTCGATCTGTACCTGTCGGTCGTCGAGAAGGAGCGGACGTGTGAACAGCAACTGTTGGGCCTTTACCGCGGCCCGCAGCGACTGCGGGCCCGCGAACCCTCCGATGCGCTGCGAGGACAGGACCAGGTATGCCGCATCGTTCCCGGGCGTGGACTCGGTGCCAGATCCGGCTGGGGAGTTCGGGGGAGTCGGCAGTGTCCGGGCGACCACGATGATTCCGCCCGGGAAGCCACCGACGGTGCGTGGCCGTGGACCGAGATGCTCTACTACACTCCACGATCTCGGATGCGCAGTGGGCTCGCCAGCTTCCTTCGCCTGCACCGCGTCCTGCGTATTGAGGCGCTCAGCCAGATCGGCGGCGGTCGCCAGAGCCCGACGCCACATGAACTGATAGACGGCCGATCCCACCGCAACAAGCTCGGAAACGAGGCCCTCGGCGCGATCGCAGACCGCAGCGATCTCAGGTGGCTCTTTGGCGGCCGGAAGGTCGCTCAGGGCGGCGCATAGCCGTATCCACGCGTCGGGAGCGCGAATTGCGGCCGGCACTACCCACTCGTGGAAGTACGCGGCCTCCTGAGTGAACGGTCGCGTCATCATCTCGGCGTCGATCGTCCCGAGGACCTTCCACGGGTTCAGCGGTGGCAGGAGGCCGCGGCGACCGAGTGCCCGTACCGTCGGGTCGATGTCGTCGCGGCGGTACGAGGCAGATGTCTTGCGGCCCAGTGCACGTGGTCCAGGCGTACGGTTCTCCCCGGACATGGCGCGGTTCAGCGCCGTTTGCAACGCGTCGGCGACTGCGGCCAGCGGTTGACGCTTGCCGTCGTCGAAGGTTGCGGCGAGGTCCGGCGATGTGGCCGCTTCGTGCCACTGGCCGAAGGTGCGCAGGATCTGCGCTTGCTCCCAGCCCATCAGCCCGGCCGTGGTGGTGTCAGCGACGCCGTGCTCGATTCGCGCAAGGTCGCGCAGCTTGGGAGGGAGACCGCCGAGCCCGGCAGAAGCCGCGTGCTGGATCTGGCGAGCCGGGATGTCGCGTCGCACGTTCTCGGTCGGCTTCAGTTGGTCGATACCGCGTACGAGCACCTGCGATTGCTCGCGGAGGGCAGCCAGGTCGGCTTCGAGCCGGTTCTGTACGTCCTTCCCGTACCGGCCGCGTGCCTTTCGCAGGGCGGCGATGAGGTCGTCGAGATGTGCGCGGCCGAAGGAAAGGGCTGCCTGGTTTCGCCAGGCAGTCTGGCATGCGAACCAGGATCGCCCCCAGCGGACCCACGCGTCCTCGACATCGCTTTGCTCGGCGGCGATGACCCGTGGCAGTAGGGAAGTGCCGAGAGTCACGCGGCCTGGTATCTCGCTGACGGCGATGCTGGCGGCAGCAGCCGCGAACAGCGGGGCTGGTACCAGCGGCTCGTCTCTCGCACCAGCGAGGGCTTTGGTAGCGGTGTCAGCTGCCTTGTCGGCGGCCTGATCAGCGGCGATGCGCTGCGCGTAGTCGATCAGCGGTACGAGCGCCTGGTTTGCACCGGCGATCGCAGGAAGGCTGCTGAGCCTCGGGACCTTGCCGGCCAGCTTCGATGCGACGCGTTCTTCGAGAACGTAGTCGAGGAGTGCTTCGCGGACTCGTTGCTCGCGGTCAGAGCGTTCGATAAGCGCGTCATTGGGGTCAAGAACAGCCTGATGGATCAACTCCTCGGCATCGATCTCGTTGATGTTGTCGACGACCTTGACCTTGAATTCCCACGCTTCGACGAGCGGGGCCACGATGCCCACGCCGATGGTGACCTTGATGACGTCGAAGAACAGCTTGAGGTCCCACGGGATGGGGAATCCTTCCATCGACTCTTGAGCGGCCGCGCGAACTGCCGATCCGGCGCCGTAGCCGAGGTCGTCGAGGGCGTGTGCGATCGCGTTGGGGAAGTCCCAGGCGCCGCGTTTGCCCTTCGCCGGGAGGACCTTGCCGAAGATGCGGGTACCCGGGTTGGCGAGCCCGAGCTCACCGGCTGGCCCTGGAGACCGCAGCCGTGGTTGTGGTGGGAGCGGAAGGGCATCGAGTGCCCGATTCGCAGATGGTGTCTCCAGCGGTCCTGCCGCGGCACGTTGGGCCACGATGGCCTTGGCGGTGCGCGCGAACGCAGCGCTGATCGCGTGCTGGATCTCGATGTTGCTCAACGATTTGCCGACCGAGTCCAGGACTGGTACGACGGGCTGGCCGGAGTCTCCGTACCGATAAGGTGCTTCAAGGAGGCGGAACGTCATCGGAAACCGGGAAGCAGACTCCTGGACGCGACGCGCGCGGCGGCCCTTGGCGGCGATCAGCTCCTGCATAGCGGCCTGCCCGACCGGCCGGTTCCTGCTGCCGATCGGCAGCAGTCCCAGACGTCGGTCGAACTTCATGACTTCGGCGTTGAGACGCACCAGATCGGCGAGGAGCTGGCAGAGGTCGAGGACGGCCGGGCTGTCCTGGCGCACCGAGAGCTGGTTCTTGGGCACCTTGAACAGCGCGCCAGGGTCGATGTCGGTGAAGTAGTCGTAGATCTCGGTCAGGGCCTCAGCATCGGGCGGTTCCTCGGTCGGGTTGTCGCGGGCGAAGTAGTCGTCGACGGCGCGCGACAGGGACCGTTCGGATCGGTCGAGAGCCTGGTGAGCGATCTGGCGAGCGCGGCCTTCGACGGCCAGCAGGTGCCGGTAGATATTGCTCGGGAACTCGCAGGCGACCGCGTACCAGTTCTCAAGGATGTCCGGTGTCTCAACCGGTCCTTCTGAGTCGATGAGCGCATTGGGGCTGAGGCCCTTCTTGGCGGCCTCATCGATGGTGTGATGGCGGCCTAGTTCCTGCTCGTTCGCGGCGCAAAGTTGTGTATGGGTCTGGGCAACGGCCGGCCATCCGAACCGGGCGTAGCAGTAGTGCAGATGCATCTTGAGGTCGTCGGGGTCGGCGGTGAGCCAGGTCTCGGCTCGCGTTCTGGTCTCGGGGTCGGTGAGGATGATGCGGACTGCGCCGCGATAGCCGATGGCGGTGTCCTTGCGAGCCGGCTGAGGAGGGTTGTCCCAGACAGCAGGTCCTGGTTCGAGATCGGTGAGGAGCAGAACATGCCGGAACACGTCTTCGAGGTCGTCGTTGAGCGGCAGCTGGCGAATTCCCGCAGGTTTCGTGTCCGCACCCTGGCCGCCCTTGGTTCGGGCGCTCTTGACCTTTTGGGCGGCGCGGCGGGTGTCTGCCTTCTTTGTGCCCCGGGTCGCAGTACTCACCGTGACGTCCGGACGTGGCTGGTCACGTGGGCGGCCCGGCGTGTTCGAGGCGGACGGTCAGTCGGCCACCTCCGTCGGCGCCGGTGAACTCGCCGAGCTTCGGGGGCGTCGTCGCGAGCAGCTTGTCGCGACGATCCGCCTCGGCCTCAGCCTGCCGGGCCAGCGCAGTTGCGCTCCGCGCCTCCAGCGAGTGCATTTGCTCACGATGTGGTTCGCAGGCGCTGCACTTGCCCATCGAGGTCTCCACCACCAACCCGGCCGTTGGGATGATGACCTCCTCGGGGACCATCTTGTCGGCGGCTGCCTGTGCCTCCTCGGCTGCCTCTGCGAGGGACTCCTGGGCGTCCTCGACGAACTTGGCCAGCTCGTTCTGTCCGGTCGGAGTGAGAGGGATGGCGAGTTGGTCGCCGTTGTACGCGACGACGCGCGGCTCGAAGAATCCGACGCGGAGTTCGGCGGCGTTGGCGGTCAGTAGCTTGAGCTGTTCGCCAGGTGGTAGGGCCTGGAAGAGTACGTAGTGGTAGTAGTCCTTGTGGTCATGGAGGTGGGTGAGGAGAGCAGTCTGACGTTCCTGGGCGTCGGCGACGACATCGAGGCCGTACTTCATCTCCAGTTTGTCGACCCAGTTGGCTGCGGCCTGCTCCTCGTTGGCCTTCTGCACCATCTGTTGTCCCTGCAGGAGCGCGTCGCCCTCGGACTCCTTCGCTTCGTACTTGCCTAGTGCGTCAGTCATCCGGGTCATCGCGCCGACGAGGCCGGCGTCGTTTGGGGTATACAGGCCGTTGTCGCGGCATGACCCGCTCCACCACGCCCAGTCCCAGGGTGCAGCCTGGAAGCGGTGGATGGCGCCGGCGAGCGCTAGGTCCTCCTTCTCGTTGTCCGGCAGCGATGCGAGGCGGCTGAGTTCCTGTACTCGGCCGGCGCCGAAGGCGTCGTTGAGGCGTCGGGCGTCGTCGAGGGAGGGGTCGCCAGTGATGGCGGCGATCGTGGTGAGAGCGTCGGTGACGCTGGCGCCGAGCTTGGCTGCGGCGAGGGTGGACCACAGCCAGTACTGCCCGGCAGCGATCATGTACGGCAACGGCTTGATGTGAGCGCCGATCATGATGAGCGCCGCGTCAATGGTCGTTGCCTGCAGCTTCTTCGCGGCGTCGCGTACGTCCTTGGCGGCCTTGAGGACCTGGTCCTTGTAGGGGTTCTCGGGCTTGGTGACGGGCGGCGTCGTCGTGGTGTCCTTGGCGCGTTCCTTGTCGAGCTCGGCGACTTTCTTCGACTCTGAGGCCACCCGGGCGGCCTCAAGCCAAGCGTTCTCGTAGCTGGCCAGCAGACGGGCCGCGGCGAAACCGTCGCCCAGTTCAGGGTTGAGCAGGGACTGGCGCAGCGCCGTCTCGTTGGTGCGCAGTGTCAGGTTGGTGAACGGGGTGGTGCGCAGCGGGTTGTCGATCATGACAACAACCCGGAGCCGCTCCTTCTCGAACTTGGTGGTGATCGTGTAGTGGGCGAGCTGCTCGAAGTAGTCCAGGGTCATGGTGCGGCAGTCGTTGTAGTTCACGATGCGACGGACCACATCCTCACCGGTCACGGACTCGGAGGACTCAGTGATCTTGGTGATCCGGCGAGACCGGACGCGGGCGGAGGCCCGATGCACGGTCTCGGTGAGGTGCTGTGTGCTGGCCTTCGTCACTTGCTGAAGGCCGAGCTCCTGGCTGAGGTCGAGGTTGGCGCCGACCTTGATGGAGGCAATGCCAGGGCTGTAGGAGGCCTCGAAGTCCGCGCCGAACTGGCTGTTGAACTTCTGGTTCGAGGTCATTTCACGCAGCACGTCGTCGGTGTCGCGCGTGGTGGAGGTGTAGTCCTGCTGCATCTCGGTCTCGGTCTCGGTGGACTGCTCGAGAGCCTTGGACCGGCGTTCCCAGCTGTACATGCGGATGACGCGCTCCTCGCGCGGGGCGAGCGCGATCGAGGACAGCAGGTTCCCGCGGGACAGACCGGTGAAGCGCCACTCCTGCTTCCAGGGCAGGAAGAGCGCGACCGGCAGTCCCTTGACCGGCCCGGGGATCGCCTCGCCGGACGGCTCGCTGCCAGGGGGAGTCTTCGTGGAGCCGTCGAAGATCTGGGCCTGTTTCGCCCAGAACGGGTAGTTGGCGAGCAGCAGCTTCACCTTGTCCAGCTGTGCGATCTTCCCTGGCCAGTCGATGGCCGGCGCAAAGCCGCCGTCGGGATCGGGGGTCAGGCCGATCGGACCGGCACCGTCGAGGCCATCGGCGGGGTTGGTCACTGGCCCCAGGGGGACCGGGATGCTGGTTCCCGGGCCGCCGGGAACACCAGGCGCCGGAATGCTGGGATTGGGGAGCGGGAACCCGGGCCAGGGCGCTCCGGGTCCTCCGGGTACTGCGGGTCCGCCTGGTCCGCCGGGGAGAGGCATGCCGGAAGCTGGGCCGGGGAGAGCCGCGACTAGACCGGTGCCACTGCCGACGCGGCCCGGCATGAACGCCACGGCAGTCGGAGCGGCAGTGCTGGGGGCGGCCTGGTCGGGAGCGGCGATGACTTGGAGCGTGACCTGGGTGCCGTTCAGGTCGAAGGTGGCGGACCGTGCGGTTCGCAGCTTGGTGACGATGGCGGTGTCGAGATCGACGCGCAGGGGTGTGCCGTCTACGGCGGGCAGATAGGGCGTTCGCAGGAAGGCTGAGGGGTCCTCGATGGTGAACGTCTTCGCCAGCGGCTCGGAGGTCGGCAATGGGGAGGCAGAGAGCCGGTACCGGCGCAGCGTTCCATCGCTGAGCGACGCGGTGAGAGTGAACGCTGAGCCTGAACGCAATGAACTGTCGAGGCGAGTGGTTCGGTCGAGGGTCAGGTCCTCGCCGGCACCGGGGAGGTGGACGGCGCCGGTGGCCAATGCGGTGTCGACGGCAGCTGCGTCCAGCGCGACTTCCTTTGTGACCGGACTGAGGCGGACCATAGTACGTCGCACATGGTTCTCGCCAGCTGCGTCCGCAGCATCATATTCGGCGAGCGCATCGACGGCTCGACCCTCGAGCAAGGCCACCTTGGCGGCGTCGTCGAGGATCGGGCGCAGGCGCACGGCACCGACTTCGGTGACGAGGGTCTTGTTCTCCAACATGTCGCGCAGGTTGTCGATTTGCACTGCATTGGGTGGAGCTTTGGTGACCAGAGCGAGGGGGTCATCCGCCGAGAGCGCTAGGTCGAGCGGGAGGCCGCCGACCACCTCGGCGATGCTGCCAACGGGTGGCTTGCCTGCCTTGTTCGCGCTGCTGGCGCGGGCGACCACCTCGGCGGCGGAGACCATGACAGCCTTCTTCTGCCCGGGCCCTACACCTTGCAGGTGCTCCTCCTTAGTGGTACCGACCTCGCGGTTGAGCGTCCCCTCGGGTGTGACCACAAGGGGCACCGACTCGGCGCGGCCGATGTCCTTGTCGTCGCGGGCATAAAGGATGACGAATTGGCCGAAAGAGAACTGCCGGGTGACGCCCCAGGCTTCCAGGGTCTTCCCGCAGCCGAAGTCATGGGCATGGTCAGGCGTCTCTGGGAGGGGGCTGCTGGCACTAGTCTCGCCGTCACCATTACCGCGCGCGTCGTTGCCCTCGCCGGGCGGATCCCCGTGGTCGGTCATGTCTGGGTCGTCAGGCGGGTCCGCGCGGTAACCACCCGGCTGTGTGCCGAGCTCGGTGAGTCCACTGGCGGCCGCACCACCACTCCTGTGGGTGTCGCCGGTGTCTGACCCTCCTGTTGCCGGAGTTTGGCCTGGTATCCCGCCCATGTGGATCACCTTCCCGAGTACGGTGGATCCTATTGGGGACCCGATAAGTCTGTTTTCGAAAGGCGAGGGCAAAGCCCTCAATCGATAACAAGAGCGGTCACTAGCTGCCAACTCGGGTTCACATCCGAGTCATCCGGAACGAATAGGTACTCTCCCCATTGCCCTGGATTCGAGCCATTGGTGCTTCGGAACCCGACAATGCGCCCGTCGATGATCTTTTTTCACATGGGTGCCTGGGTCGGGATCCAAGACAAGCTTCGCAGGCAGTGTTCGCGGAAGGATCGTGCCGACCGACGAGTGGGAGTCGCGACTCGCGATTGACCGACCGAGTATGTCGGCCGTAGCCACCACCCCGATCAAGGCGACCAGCGCCAGCGCAATCTGCCGCTGGAAGCCAGCGTCATTGAAGGGCGGCTGGTCTGTAAGTTCTCCAATGGCCACTGAGATTCCGGCAAGAACCGGAACCGCCACACCAGTGATCCTCGTGATGTTGAGCGACCTCGCCTTGACGAGGTCCTCGGGGCTTGCGTCCGATGAAAATGTATCTGCAAACCAATTCGTCATGACCCGCTCCCACCCATGACCAGAACTTGTCAGCGCACGAATCGTGCGAATCAGGCTGGGCTGGAGTCGTGCGGCCAGCGACCTCGGAACGCGTCGTCCCGGCCATGTTGGTCAGCGTGCAGGTTTGAACACCTGTTGCTGACGATAAAGGTCTTCGCCCGCTCAAATCCAACTCAGACCATGCACACCCGTCCTCCCCCTGCACCAGCAATGGCGAGGCCATGCCGGTCTGCCCCGCAAACTGAAACACCTCGGTTCAGCGGTTCGGAGCTGCAGTTATGAGGCTAGCGCTCAAGGGGACCGGAGGGAATAGTCGGAGCGATTGTCCGCGGGTCCCTGCGCAACTGAGAATCGCGCATCAAGTGCTTCATTGAATTGCTAGCGATTGAACGCCGATGGATGGTCAGGACGCCTCGAAGGTGGCGGCCGGCACAGACCCGAACAGTTGCTCTGGGCAAATGTCTGCGCCGTCGCAGCTTCGTGCCGGCAAGCTCCGGCTGTGACGTTTGGCTGACTCAGTACCCATGCGACGTGTCCTAAGCGCTCTGCCTGGCCGTGGTGATCTTCGTGTTCGCCCGGGCTGGACTGGCTTGACTGGCGACGTTCGGAGCAACGATCTGCATTGGACTGGGGTGGGTCGGGCCGCTTGATGCTGCAGGGGCGGCCGGCTTGCCTGCTGGCCGGAGCTCAGACTCGCTCCTGAGCTCAGGCCTTCGATACGCCAAAAAATGTTGCTATGGGCAAGTTCCTGCTCCGTCACTGCTCCGTGAGACGCTGACAAACACTGGTTACTGTTGATCAATGACGAATAGCGAAACCGCAGGTCAGGACGCAGAGACGCCTCTCTCAGTCGAGGTTGCCGCCAGGCTGGAGGAGATCTACACCTTCCTCACCGGTACGGCGTTCCTCCACATTCAACTGGAAGACGAACGCGACGCTCGCCCCGAGCAAGGAGCCGCGGCCCGCGCAGTCTTCCTCTCCACCAGAACCGCCCTAACACCCAGGCCCAGCCGCAATGGCCATCCGCCTGTCGTCCCACGACCCCGACGCGGCCTATCGCCGTACCGTCGACCTCTGCCTTAGCGGCGGCCAGTCCTGACTCGCTGAGGCTGGCCAACTGTCGCGGGACCGTGGAATTATGGGCCGAACGGACTGCCGGGGGAAGTTGGGTGCTGATGGATACCTGGTTTGGCCGGATGGCTGATATTCCGGGGATTCAGTTTCAGGGCAGTCCGGGGGTTGATCGATCTCGCCTGCCTGAGGCAAACGTGAGGCCGAGCACGGAGTACGGCTATCTCCACTGGCCAACATCGGACGGGACGACATCTGCTTCTCCCGCACAGCGACGGTGGACCGGGGACACGCGTTCGGTGGCTCTCGATGGTCTGGTGCGGTGGGTGTGGGAGGGCCTTGAGTTGCCTGGGCTGCCGCTCGACTACCACTTCCTCCTCCAGGGAGCGGTCGACCGATTGTGGGCTGCCCGGGCGTCCTATCCGGTCGGCTTACAGCACGTCGAGATCTTCGCCGCCGCGGATCTGGCGCTCCTCGAGGCCGTCCCCCAGATGGCTCTGAGGGACCGAGCCCGCCCGGCTGAAGGCTTCCTGCGCATTACTTCGTTGACCGTTCTGTTGACACTGTTGGAGCAGGAGGGCGCTGTGCGTGAAGCGCTTGCATTGAGCCGGCGGGCGCAACGGATCGGCGGCGAGGCCTTTGTACGTGATGATCTGGAGGCCAAGGTAGCTGCGCTCGAGGGAGAAGACGGATGAGCGGCACCCGGCTCGTCCGGGCGATCTCTGGAGAGTCCTTTCTCGAGGACGCGTTCGTCCGGTGGGTCCTCACGCCGGCTGTCACCGAGGGGATCCTTCCGCACATCGTCGGTCAGCAGCCCGTTGCGATCGACGATCGCAACTACGTGCTGGACTTTGTGATCGCCGGGTCCGGCCGGCCGATCGTGATCGAGCTCGACGGCTTCGAGTTTCACAGCAGCCGCAAAGCATTCGTGCACGACCGCAGCAGGCAGAACGACCTCGTGGCCCTTGCCTATATCGTGCTGCGATTCTCCTACGATGCGATCCGGGATGACACGGCTCGCTGCGTCTCACAGTTGCAGTCGGTCCTGGCAGCAGACCCGCAGCTCGCCGTCCATCTGATCGCAGACCCGATCGTGCCTGTCCCGGACGACATGGACGCCAACCCGCTCTGGCTGGCGACGCCACCCCCGGTGCAGACGCCGCCTAGCCTGTCGTACTTCGACGAGGTCAGGCAGCGGTTTGCCATGACCCCACTGCGCGGTTGCCAGCGGGAGGCGCTGACCGCGTTGGCCGACTACTACCGGCGAGGCGGCACGAACGCGGCATGCGTAATGTCGGTCGGCTCAGGCAAGACAGTTCTGGGTGTGGCGGCGGCGCTGGCCTTCAGCAGACGCAGGGCGTTGATCGTAACCCCTGGCCGGGTGATACGAGGTGCCTTTGCCACCGCACTGGATGAGTCCTCTGCTGCGAATGTGATCTACACACTGAGAGGCGGTCCACTCATCCCTGGGTGCCGGCCTCCGCGGACCACGGTTCTGGATCGGCAGGACGGCCCGATCCGCGACGTGAGCCGCGAGACGCTGCTGTCGTCCGACATCATCGTCACGAACTTCCACTCGCTCAACAGCACGCGAGACGGCGAAGGACTACTGGGTGTCCTCGATCCGGACGACATCGACTTCATCGTCGTCGACGAAGCCCACATCGCCGCAGCGACGTCGTATCAGAACCTGTTCGACCATTTCCCGAGCGCACGCCGGCTCCTGATGTCGGCCTGTTTCAGCCGGGCCGACGGCAAGAGCATCACGGCAGATGTGGTCTACCGCTACCGGCTGATCGACTCGATCGCCGACGGTCACGCCAAGCATCTCCGGGCCCACCGCTTCAGCCCTGAAGTCGAGCAGACCGAGTACGAGATCACCTGGCCCGACGGCACCCGCGAGGAGATCGTCGGCAAACAGGCGCTTCTCGAGGTCATGGACGACGAACGCAAACTTGCCCGGATCACAGCGACCTCCGAGCAGCCCATTCACCGGATCATGCAAATCGTCAGCGAATGCCTGGACTCCCAGAAGGTCGCGCTCGCCCCGTTGCGACCGCGAGTCCTGTTTGCCGCGCTCGGGCAGAACCATGCCGAGCAGATCGCACGGATCGCAAACGCTCACGGCATCATTGCCCGAACCTTGCACCACTCGATGAGCGACACCGAGATCGCCGCCACGAGGAGGCGCTACGAAGCGGAGTCCGGGACGCTGCAGGCCGTCGTACAGCTCAAGATGCTCGGCCAAGGGTATGACCTGCCTGCCATCAGTGTGGTCGTCCCGATGCGGCCGTACGGCAGCTTCGGGGAGTTCTACCAGTTCATCGGGCGCGGCATCAGGATGATCCATGACCCTGACCTGGCCGCTCGCGAGCAGGAACAACATCTGGACGTCGTCTACCACGGCGAACTCGGCCTGGACACCCACCTGGAAAGTCTCCGCATTGAGAACGACATGGACCCGAACCCCGAGACCGACGACGCCTTCGGTGACGCGCCGGTGCCAGACCGTACAGCGGCCGAACACGGGCCCGACGGCGGAGATCGCTCAGGCAGTCGTCCTCGAAGAACAGGGGGACTCCCGGCAGCAGTTCCTCCACACCCCTGACCAGGTCGAAGCCCGCAGAGAAGAACGAGAGTTGCACGCCCTCGCCCAGCGGTACGCCGCCTATGCGGCTACCAGGGCCACGCCCCGATCATTCGAAGACTTCGTTGCGGTGATCCGGAGCATGCATGGATGAGTCCGCCTTCGCCGCCGTCGACCAGCTCGCCGCCGTCCTCCTCGAAAGAGCCTTGAACGGCACCAAGATCATCGACATCGCTCGTGAGCATCCAGACCCGAACCGGCGAAACCACGTGGCGATCGTGGCGGTCGGTCCCGACGAACGGGCCTTCATCGACAGAAGTTTCAGCCTGGCGAAGCAGCAATCCCGCGGCGCGTGGTTCCTGCCGGAGCAGGCCTCCCTGAAGTGCAGGTCCATCAATCTCGCTGCCCATCTCCGGCACCATCCATGGCATGCCCTGACCGTCGCCTCCGAGGACCGCGCCAGCATGCCACTGGCCGCCAGCCCAGACGCACTGGCAACCCTCGCACTGCTCATCCCGCTCTTCGACACGATTTTCGCGCCAGTCTTCCTCCGTGCGGCGGGCTCTCCGGACCCTGCCGAGGTTCAGCGAGCTACCTGGGCCGACCTCGACCTACTCGGCATCAGGCCGGCCCCGGCCTTCGCTGTCTTCCAGTACGGCGGAGGGTGGAGCCGTCTCGACCGCGGCGGTCAGGTACAAGCCCGTCTCGCGTTCCTCGACGCACTCGCCACGCAGGACCTAGTCGGAATTGCTTCACGGTTCCGGGCCCAACAAGTCCAAGCGCTGGCGGCCAGGACCATGCAGAAGGCGCGTCACACCACGCCACTCGCCCGCCAAGCCATGACGAAGCCTCTCCAACTGACGCTGGCCGCCTACTTCGGTGGCGACTGGATGGCCTTCCTCGACCATCTCGGACTGCCTCCGAACCCCAACGAGGAGGTCATGACTGCTCTCCCCACTCCGAAGCTGTTCGTCGGGGGTGCCGCAAAGGCGACGGCGGCAGCGGCCAAGCACGGACTCGATGTGAGCGACGCGCACGCCATGCTCGCGGCATTCCTGGGGCAGACCGACTCTGTCTCTCCCGTAGACCGCAGAGTCGAGGTTCTCCGGCGGTGGTGGGTGGAATTCGACAGCGCGCACGCAAGGCAGACACCACAGATGGACGCACTGTGGGGTCTTGTCGAGGACACCGACTACGCGATCGGATATCAGCAAGGCCCGTCGTCCGAGCTCTATCGGCGCCTGCTGTCGCCGGGCCTCCTCGAAGACATCGCGCAGCACTGGGAAGGCGCCATACTCCCGCGATGGCCGAACACGATCGTCACCGAGCCTTATCCACACAAGATCATGGCCGAGGCGTTCGGACCTGCCGTCTCCCTCTGGCACGGGATCGCTCTCACTGCCTGGTACACCTGCGAGGGTCCGTCCTCGCGGACGTCCCTTGAGGGCCTCCGCAGTTATCACCAACGAGATCTTGCCGCGCTCGCAGAGGCGGGCGTCCCGGTCCATCTAAGCCTCTTCGACGAACTCCTCGCCGCCGAGCAACACCTGGGCAAGCCCCAGAGCCTCGAGACGAACACTCACGAGCTGCAGTTGGCGAACGGCACGCTTGGATTCCGGATGAGCGGTGGAGGAGAACGCCGCGACGGCTTCGAGCTCCTCCGCGACATCATCACCCGGCACCGCAGAGGCTGGGCAGAGCGCTACCTGGCCGAATATCTGCAGCAGCGCTGGACCACCGAACTGTCCCAGGTCTCCCAAGAGGTTCATCGGACTATCGCCGTCAAGGGGAAGCCGCCGACCTTCAAGCAGTTCGCTCGCTTGGCTGCCACAGCCGCCACGCACTGGTTCGGCGGGGATCTCACTGCGCTCTCGACCGCCATCGGAGAGAAGGCGCCGCCGGCCTTGCCACGCGTCTGCCTTTTCTCGATGCCGACCCGCCAACTCATCGAGACGGTCTACGCCGCGCTGGGTGGCGAGCCGTACGAAGAGAACCTCAGGATCACCGATTTCCCAAAGGCTGACGGCTATCGGCAAAGATCTCGTCTTGCGACCGCCAGCGTGAGATACCTGCAGCTCATGGAAGCTCTTGGCAGACCGCCCGAGCCGACCGAATTCGGAGCCAACCGCTTCGAGTGGGAATGGGCCGGAGACCTGGACCGAGGATGGCCCACCTACAAGAAGAGGGTCGAAGGCACGCTGAACGGACGCAGCCGGTGAAGCTGGAGATCCGATCTGCAGTCGCGTTCCGGGGCGTTGTGCTGCCTGCGGACGTCGCGTTGGCTGCAACACGTCTCGGTTTGGAGCCGTCCGAGCTGAGGGCCGGCCTGGGGTTGACCCGGTTCGACGGACAGGGTTGGTGTGAGGTTGGTTCACGCTACCTGTTGGTGGGTGTTGGCGTGGGTTGATTCGTAGGTGGCGGGGCTGAGGTAGCCGAGGGTGGACTGGCGTCGGCGGGTGTTGTACCAGCCCTCGATGTAGTTGAAGAGTGCGCTGGTGGCGGCCTCGCGGGTGGGCCAGGCGCGGCGGTGGATCAGTTCGGTCTTGACGGTGGCGAAGAAGGACTCGACGACCGGCAAGAGCCGTGACCGCGGCGCCAACCGATCACTTGGCTGACGGGGCAGGGGACTGCTGCACTGTCTGCGTGACCTCAGCGTCCCGCGCGGCCGCTGAGGGTTCACGCGGTTCTAGGGTTTGTCCGTCAGGGGCGAGAGAGCACGGCAGAGAACCCCAGTGTCGGCGATAGCCTGTCGGCACAGGGTGTCTGTGACTGTCAGGCGCTGCCCGAGCTGGGCCGTCGAGTGTGGAGCCTTGGTGATGTACTTGGCGTCGACGATGCCGTCGTTGTGGGTGAAGAGATGTCGAATGGCCCAGACATCGACGAGTCTGTGCCAAGTCACATCGCCAACCGTTGTACGTAGGTCTTCGTAGCCTTCGGACACGCAAAGCGCTGCCATGTCGTCGAGGCGTTGGAAGATGTTTCCTTTGTTCCTAAGTTTCAGCGCGGCGTCCGGCACCGCATCCTTGAAGAGGTTGCCGGCGAGGACTTCGACTATGCCGACGAGGTTCTCCAAGGTGTCGACCCAGAGGCGGTTGAACACACCTTGCTCTCGGAGGCCGACGGCGACGGCAGGAGGGAGAGCGGCAAATGCGTCGAGACGTGCTGTCTCGGCGGCAAGGGCGTCGAATGCGACGACAGTGGAGGGCAGCGGACCGCAGGACGGGCAGAAGCGATGCTCGCCGAAGACGGCATAACGAAGAGAGCACCGAGCGCATTTGCGGACCCGGACCAGGGCCTCTTCGTCGATGCCTGGCAATGCCTTAGGCGAGAACGACGTGGACTTGTAGGTGATCTCGATCCCGGATCCACCTCGAGGGCGCGAGCGTGACTTCCGGGCGATCCCACCGAAGATCTCGTCGAGGGCGTTACCGATGATCTGCTCGCCTAAGTCGCCGACGGCGCGCTGTATCCGATCCATCTGCTGCTCGGTGAGGAAGTCGCCGGTGTCACCGCGGCCTCCGCAGTAAGCGCACCAGAGCTCGATGTCATCGGGGAGCGCTTCGTAGTCATCGGCATCGAGCCGGAACAGCGCACGGCAACTGGGGCACTGCTGTCCGAGGAAGCCGTCATCGTCGGTGGGGATTTCGACGCTGAGATTGAAGGTTTCGCCCTGGCGCCCGGCGATGCGCGCTCCAGGTGGCATGCGAAATCCGAACTTGTCCGACCACGACCCGCCTGTGAAGCTCATGAGTTCGATTGTGCGCCTGGTCGCCGACAGCTTCCGTCACGGACCGGTCGACTTGTTCAGGGTTTGAGGCGGTAGATCAGTTGGGTGTCGTCGTAGTTACGCCGGCGGCGCTCTCCTGGAGTCGCGGCGCCGCCGTCCTGTAGGCACGTGGCTGACGCCTCTCTCGGGATGCTGTTCGGCTAGTCGGCCTGCCTCCCGCTCTCTTAAGGTAAGGCGTGCCTCATCTTGCGGCGGGTGGTCTTAGCCGATCCTGAGCCTCGGAGTCGCCGACATGCGCACCCTAACCAAGCTGGCGCCCACTGTCGCGCAATCTCGCGACTACGCCGACTTCGCAGCGTCCTGCACAGTCATGACTCAACAGGCCGGCACCTCCCTCGGCCGCCGCGCCAATGCCGACCAGTTGATCGCGGACATCAACGCCCAGTTGCCAAGGCTCGTCAGGCGCACCCCGAATGGGCCGGGAGACTATCGCTGTGGCCGAGCCCGCCAAGGCCGATGAATGGGCGTCTTCGGTGCCGCCGACCCGAAGCTCCAGTTCTTCGAGGTCCTGGGCTCCGCCGCCGCTCCTGCAGTCCGCAAGCTGGATCCCGGCGGCGACGTCGCCACGATCAGCCTCGAGCGCCTTGAGCTTCTGGGATGTACTCAAATCGAGCGGCTGGGGTGCCCACACTCCACTCGTGCTGTATGCCAGCGACGACACTCCACAGATGAGAGGGATGTGGTGTTGCGCGAAGGTCACGGGCGCGCCGGGCAACCTGCCTGGTCTAGTCACCCAGCTATAAAGTGCCGTAGGTGAACCCAACCGTGCTCGCAGCCCTAATCGGCGCTGGTGCCGTCGCGGTGACCGCGATCAGCGGCTTCATCGCCAGCGTACGTGTCGCCAGGTTAGCGACCACTAACGCCTCAAACACCCTGCAGTTGGCGCTTACAGAGCAGCAACGCGAGCGTGTGTGGGAACGTCGTGCTGAGGTCTATGTCGACGTAGTGGAATATGTCCACCGCCGTCTCAGAGCGCGCCAAAGCCTGCACGAGCCGGCCGTGCTGACCGCAGTGGGCGGGACCGGAATTGTTCCGCCAGTCGACTACGGGGCAGCAGAGTGGTTCGCCTTCGATGCTCGTCTGAGAGTGTTCGCGGCAGACTCGGTGCTGAAGGAGTTCTCTGCAGCCCTGAAGGCGGACATCGCCGCCCGGGAGGCGATAGATCGGCAGGATCCCGGCACGGCGCAGGCTATGCGGGCCGCCGTTGAGGCTGATGCAGCCTTGCACGCTTCGATCCGTGCCGAGCTTGCCGGACTCGCGGGTGCACCATTCGGAATGCCCTAACGCCGAGCACGCCAATCGCAGTCTTGGGCTGCGCCTCGACTGCCTCGAGATCAGAGTCTTCGATGCCGCCCAGGCCAAATACTCTGCGAACTCGTGCGACGGGCGAGGTTCGAGTCCTTCGTCTCGGTGTACGGCGTTGTGATCGGCAGGAGGCCCGCTGCACGAGCTGACGGTCGATCGGGCCGCTCTCCTCCAGGTGTCGGACTGGTCGGCTCCCGCGCGTGCGTACATCCAGGGCCAGCCGGATCAGTTCGCGCTCCGGACCGCGATCGACGCCTAGATGACCGAGGCGATGACGCTGTCGGCCCGGATCGACCGGCAGTTCCGGGAGCTGCATGGGCCTGAGTACGAGGACTACGAACGACTGCTCGACGAGCTGCGGGGGCCCAATGGCGGGTGCGACTGACTTCGCGGGGCCCGTCCGACGCTCGGGACAGCGTGTCAGGCATTTCGAACGGTGGCGATGCTCCCCAGCGTTGCCAACAAGGGTGCTAACAACAGGGTGCTGGATCGAGATGGACGACTGTGGACGGACGCGCCTGTTGCTGCGCCTGGGCCGGCTATCGGAATGCGGTCGGTGGACGCCGGGTCGCGGCACTCGTAATGAGAAGGTCGACGGCCGGGGCACGAGAACGAGGCTTGGAGGTCATCGAGCGCCTGCCAAGGCCTATTAGTGGCTACGCGCTCTCAACGCCTCCAGCCGTTCGGCAGGCTGGCGCTGTTCCTTCTGTGAGAGGTTTCGAATTTGTCTAAGACTAGGCGGAGGGGCGCCTCAGAGTGCCCGATCGGGCTCCCGGCTGAACCCACTGGACTGCCATCGAACTGACTACTCTGCTGCCGTCAGAACGTTGCTATGGGCAAATTCTTGCTCCGTCACAGCTCCGTGAGACGTTGGCAAACTGTGGTCACGGCTGAGCATTGACGACAGAAGAAACCGCAGGTCAGAGGCCTTATTCGCCGACTCGCGCCGAGCCGTCCCCCGCGCTGGAGGAGATCTACACCATCTTCGAAGGCACCTCCGAAATCCAGCGCCTGGTAATCGCCCGAGCCATCTCAGGCATGCGCATCAGGTAGGCACCCCGCACGCTACGCAGGCGCTGCGTCGCTTCCGTGTCTGCTATGCGTGCTCCCGCGCGCCGCCGGATCATCGTCGGTGTGTCCTTGCCGGCTGGTGCCGGCTGTCTGGGGGCTGCCGACCGCGGTGCGCTTTGCCACCCGACCGCGGGAGGCTCGTCTGTGCCCGGCAAGCCAAGGACGCCCGCTCCTGCCGGATGGCTGACTAGCTCGGACTGATATGACCCGCCGCGTCGGCTACTACGGCGAACTGATTGCCGCACGCGGATCAGTCGAGCAAAAGCCTGTTCGTTGGCTCAGGGATGACGCCGGCTTGGAAGAGAGCCCCTTTCACGCCGGCTCGTCGTATGTCCGGCTCAGCTGGTGCCGTTCTGGATCGGATAGTCGATGACGACCGCGCCGCCGGTGGCGTAGTTGGCGACATCGGCGGCCGCTTGCTGGCCTTGCGGGGACGACCTTGCCGCGGTCATTGCGGCAGCGTTGGCGAACTCGGCCTCGAAGACGGCGAAGTACGGCGTCGGTTCCTGCGTCGCTGCGACCTCGAAGCTGTAGCGCCACGCGAGGAGGCCGGGCATGCGTGTGACCAGCGGGAGGTGCTTGCTCACGTAGTAGTCGCGGAAATGGTCGGGATCGGCGGGCTCGGGATACAGGACCATCAGCTTGTGCATACAACCCTCCGTTCAGCGGCGAGCGACCAGAACGCCCTGGGACACCTCGGGCCGGCCGGTCGCACAACCTGGTGGTGATCGCCTCACGAAGCACCCGAAGGTGCTTCGGAAATCGAATCGATGGGGTGGACGATAGTGTGTCGGATATCGAAGCCGCAAGATGGGACGGTACGACGGATGGCGACACCCAGGCCGGGACGGGCGGTCCGAGGGTCGAGCACCGGCCGGCCGCTGATGGCCGCCCTCGACCTGTTCGGCCGTAGGTGGAACCTGCGGATCGTCTGGGAACTGCGACACGGGCCGGTCGGGTTCCGCGCGTTGCAGGAGCGCTGCGACAACATGTCCTCCAGCGTGCTGCGGCAACGGCTGACCGAACTGCTCGACGCCGCCCTCGTCGAACAGCGTCCGGACACCACCTACGCCCTCACCGAGCTGGGTCACGGCGCCCACCGCGCGCTGCGCCCGCTCGTCCGCTGGTCCGCAGACTGGGCCGCGACCCTGTCCGAGTCCGAGGACGCCCGCTAACGCCTCTGACATCGAAGCCCCAGCGCTCTTCGGGGTGTGCGGTGAGATGGCACGGACAACTCCATTCGAACCACCAGACGCGGCGCCCCAACTCGCCGCGATGATGCCGCACGGGCAGCCGCCAATCGGCGTGCCGGGCCGGGCCGGTCCAAGACCAGCTCGCTCGTCAGCCGGCGACGCGTGCTGGACGGCGCCGAGCGACCGGCCGCTGAAGCAAGGTGCTCCCGATTCACCAACCCGCCTAGCAGGTTGCCGGCGATTTGCTGTAGTAACTCGATTTACTCCGTCGGCGGACCGACCTTCGATATCGGCGCGGTCCGCTCAGTGTCGTTCTTCGGCGGCGGAATTCAAGCACTTCAATTATTTCTGCCTTATGGAAATTGTTGTGGTTAATCGCAGTGTGTGACTACTCGGAGCGAATGTGGCGGGGCCTGCAACTTATGGCGTTGTGGCTGCATCAAGTAGGTGTCCAAAGGGGGGACATCGTGAAGGTTTTTCAGACCAGGAATATTCGCTCACCAATTCGTACCGCGCTCGCGGTGCTCGCAGTAGCCGCTGTACCGGTGGGAGCAGTTGCCGGTCCGGCGAGTGCCGGTGGGGATCGGCAGCAGGGGACGATCGGGCTTGTGTCGGTCGGGGCGGGCGGAGGTGGGGGCAACGCCGGCCTGTTCCCGGGGACCGAGAAGGGGGTCGGCGTGTCGGCTGACGGGCGGTACGTCGTGTTCTCGTCCTACGCCACCGATCTCGTGGCCAACGACAACAACGGCCAGCGGGACGTCTTCGTTCGGGACACCAAGACCGGCCGTACGACGCTCGTATCGGTCGGCGTCGGTGGGGTCCAGGGCAACCACGAGAGCCGGCAGGGGTCGATCTCGGCCGACGGACGGTTCGTCGCCTTCAACTCGGACGCTTCGAACCTGCTGGCCGGTGACACCAACAACAGCTCGGACGTCTTCGTCCGGGACACCAGGACCGGGCGTACGACGCTGGTCTCCGTCGGCCGCAACGGTCCCGCGGACCAGGGCGCATACCAGCCGGACATCTCTGCCGATGGCCGCCAGGTGGCCTTCACGTCAGGATCGACGAATCTGGTCGCCGGCGACACCAACAACGTCGCTGACATCTTCGTCCGGGACCTCGACGCCGGACGGACCCAGCGGGTATCGCTGACCGTCGGCGGACAGCAGTCGGCGTACTCGTCGAACGATCCCGCGATCTCGGCGGACGGGCGCTTCGTCGCATTTGCTTCCAATACCGACGTGGCGGTACGGGATCGCAGTACGAACAGGACCCGCGTGGTTTCGCACGGCGTCACCGTCGACCCGCGGTCCGAGTCCCTCGAGGCCGTCAAACCGGCCATTTCCAACGACGGACGGTTCGTGGTCTTCACAGTGATCGGGTGGTTCCCGGGAATGGATCCGGTTCCGAACGTGTGGCTGCGCGACCTCCGGACCGATCGGCTCGAGCTGATTTCCGTTGATTACTCGGGGAATCCGGCGTTGGCGATCGGCGGCAGCTTCAGTACCGGCATCTCTGCGGACGGACGGTATGTCACCTTCGGGACGACTGCTCGCCTGACTCGCACCGACGACGGGGAGCTCAGCGACGTGTTCCGTTTCGACCGGAGGACCAACTCCCTCCAGTGGATCACGTCCGGCCAGGATCAGACCCGGGTGGACGGCAACAACGGGAGTCACGGCCCGGCGATCTCCGACGACGGAGAGCATGTCGCGTTCGACTCTGACGGCAAGTCGCTGGCACCCGGCGGAGGCATCTCCGGATACGACACGTATCTCTGGAGCTCCGCGCGTATCAGGTGAAGAATGGCGCGCAGCGGTCGCGCCGGTAGGTGGGGGGTGCGGTGATGACGGCAAGCGAGCATGCTCGGAGTGGTATCGCCGGAGCCGAGCGGATCCTGCAGTTGGCGATCGACTCCGGGCACGCCGATCTGGCACCGAAGGCAGCGTTCAATCTCGGGGTCCTGCGTGAGGATCGAGACGATCTGGCCGGGGCGGAGCTGGCGTATCAGCTGGCTATCGACTCCGGTCATGCGGACCACGCCCCGAAGGCGGCGGTCAACCTCGGGGTACTCCGCGAGGGACGGGGTGACCTCGCGGGGGCGGAGCTGGCGCTCCAGTTGGCGATCGACTCCGGCCACGCCGACATGGCCCCGATGGCGGCGGTCAACCTCGGCGTACTCCGTGAGGATCTGGACGGGGCGGAGCGCGCCTATCAGGTCGCGATCGACTCGGGGCACGCCGACCAGGCACCGAAGGCGGCGGTCAACCTCGGCGTACTCCGGGAGGAGCGGCGCGACTGGGCTGGTGCGGAGCGGGCGTACCGGCTGGCGATCGATTCCGGGCATGCTGCCATGGCTCCGATGGCGGCCGTCAACCTCGCGGTGCTCTGCGAGGAGCGGGGCGATTTCGCCGCCGCGGAGCTGGCGTACGAGTTTGCGATCGAGTCCGGACACACCGATCTGGCTCCGAAGGCGGCGGTCAATCTCGGGGTACTGCGTGAGCAGCGGGGCGATCTCGCCGGGGCACAGACGGCGTACCAGGTCGTGATCGATACCGGACACGCCGACCAGGCCCCGCAGGCGGCGGTGAATCTCGGGGTGCTCTGTCACGGCCGGCAGGATTTTGCCGGGGCGGAGTCGGCGTTCCAGTTGGTGATCGATTCCGGGCACGCCGATATGGCGCCGAAGGCCGCGTTCAATCTCGGAGTACTTCGTCAGGATCAGGGCGACCTCGACGGCGCCGAGCGGGCCTACCAACTCGCGATCGACTCCGGGCATCCATTAGCTGCTCCCTGCGCGCGAGAGGTGATGATGCAGCTCCGCGGAGGTGACGACGCGGCCGGCGCGGCTGATGCGCTGTGCGCCAGCACGCTCTAGCCTCGACAGGGACATGCCTCCGAGCCACCGGCCCGTACGCCGCCTGGACCTGCGCGCCGACTGCGCGCAGTGCGCCGGCCTGTGCTGCGTGGCGCTCGCGCTGACCGCCTCCGCCGACTTCGCCATCGATAAGCCGGCCGGTGAACCGTGCCCGAATCTGAAGCACGACTTCCGCTGTGGCATCCACGCGCGGCTGCGAGACGGTGGCTTCCCCGGCTGCACCGTGTACGACTGTTTCGGCGCCGGCCAGAAGGTCACCCAGGTGACGTACGGCGGCCGTGACTGGCGGCAGGCGGCGGACTCGGGCGCGCAGATGTTCGAGGTGTTCGCGGTGGTGCGGCTGCTGCACGAGCTGCTCTGGTACCTGACCGAGGCCGTGGAGCTGGCGCCTTCCCTGGACGATGCGCTCAGGCGCGCGCTGGACGACACGGAACAGCTGGCCCTCGGCAGCCCGGAGTCGCTCACGGCTCTCGACGTACTCGCTCATCGCTCACGGATCAACGACCTGCTGCTCAGGACCAGCGAGCTCGTCCGCGCCGGCGTCTCGCCCACACCGATCAACCGACGCGGCGCGGATCTCATGGGCGCGGACCTGCGCGGCGCCGACCTCCGGGGTACGGACTTCCGCAGCGCCTACCTGATCGGCGCCGACCTGCGCGGGGCCGATCTCACGTACGCCGACCTCATCGGCACCGATCTCCGCGACGCCGACGTCCGCGGCACCCACCTCGCCCGGAGCATCTTCCTGACCCAGATGCAGATCAACGCGACCCACGGCGACGCCGCCACCACCCTCCCGAACCGGCTGGCCCGCCCGACCCACTGGTCCTAGCGTCTGCTGTCTGCCTTGTCGTGAGAGATTGGACGGATGGCGACGTGGCAGGATGTCGAGCGGATTGCCGGGGGACTGGCCGGCGCGAGGCCCGGGCGTGCGCATGAGGGTTCGCCGACGTTCGACGTCGGACGCCATCCGTTCGCGAGGCTGCGGTGGGATGACGCGGGCCGGGAAGTTCTGCAGTTCTGGACCCTCGACCTCGACTCCGGCGATGCGCTCGCTGATCGCTCCGACGTCTTCTTCGCGGTGCACACGTTCAAGGTCAAGGCATCGATCTGCGCGTGGCTCGACCGCCTCGAGGACGACGAGCTGACCGAGATCCTGACCGATTCCTGGCTTGCCAGACGCGGCGTCCGGATCTGATCAGGAGTTAATGCCAGGCATCCCCGGGCGTCCGGACGTAATGCCGCCAGGCGAACCGCCACGGGACGACGGCGATGATGACGACGACGAAGGAACAGTTGACGAGCACCGCGCGCGTGGCGGAGTCCAGGTCGTGCGAGACCAGGTGAGGAATCGCGATCGTAGCGATCCAGATGAGCTTCCAGGTCACCTCGAAGAGCAGGATCGGCAGCATCCGGACGGGGTATCTGAGTCCGAGAAAGGCCAGGAGCGACATAGCCGTCAGTAGACAGACGACGACTCCTTCCCAGAGCGGGAGGGATCGGGCGTTGTTGACGAGAAGCGGCCACTTGACGATTGCCAGACCGATTCCCATGAACGCATAACCGATCCGCATGACGTTCAGGCTGCGGGCAGACAGTTCGGCTGCCGGCGTCGAGGGCCGGGAGATGACTTCTTGCGGTGGGTTCATACCCCCAGGCTGTGGCCGTGCCGGGTGAATAGCTATGAAGGTTGCTGTTTGTGGGAAATGAGCGTCAGATGAGTGGCGTGGAGGACACCTCGGCGGCGGAGATCGCAGCAGTGCTCGATCGGGTCGGCGCCCGGTTGCAGCTGCTCCGCGCCCACCGCCAGTTGACTCTTGCCGATGTCGCGAAGGCCACGGGTATCTCGAAGAGCACGATGTCGCGGCTCGAGACCGGGCAGCGGAGGCCGACGCTGGGCCTGCTCCTCGCGTTGTCGCACGCCTATCAGGTGGGACTGGACGATCTCGTCGCCGCGCCGGAGGAAGGCGATCCGCGCATCCGGCTCAAGCCCGGTCGAGTCAAGGGCAGAACCGTGATCCCGCTGACCGGACAGCCCGATGGCGCGCAGGCTTGGAAGATCGTCGTTCCGGCCGGCAAGGTCGACCCGCAGCCGCGCGCACACGACGGCCATGAATGGATCTACGTTCTGTCCGGCCACCTGCATCTGGTTGTCGGTGACCAGGACTGGGTGCTGGGCCCCGGCGAGGTGGCCGAGTTCAGCACCCAGGTTCCGCACTGGTTCGGTAGCACGGGCGAGGAACCGTCGGAGATCCTCAGCATCTTCAGTCGCCCCGGCGAACGGATGACCGTCCGGACGTGAGCCACAGGGCGATCCGCGCCGGGCAGCGGCGCGCTGTGATCTGAGGGGTTCACCCACCGGCCCGGCCCGGGTTGCCGCGGATCGGGTCTTGGCTGCTTTGCTCGCTCCGCCGCAGTTCCTGGGCAATCGCTTTTGCTGCGCGTCGGGCCTGTTTGGCGGCGAATCCGAGCTGTGACGGTCTCGGCACGAACCCGATGAACCGCAGGCCGTCCGCGGCGGGCTCTTCGCCAGTGGTCTTCGGCCAACCCCGCTCGTCGAGCACGCCGAGGTGCCCAACCAGCTGCGAGAGGCCTCTCCGGAAGCCGGTCGCGCAGACCATCGCGTCGGGGTTGATTCGCGTTCCGTCCGCCAGCGCCACGCCGGCGGCGTCGAGGGCCTCGACGCCGCGCACGATCTCGATGGACTTGTCCCGGATGGCCGCGATGACGTCCTTGTCCAGGATCGCCGGGGCCACGCCGAGCCGCGAGCTCCGCGCGAAGATGCCTTCGGCGGGCACCGGGAGTCCGAATTCGTGCAGGTCCCCGATGTCCATCCTCCGGCTGAACCGAGCAATCGCATCGGCGATCCGGACCGGGGCATGGTAGAGCGGCGTCGCGATGAAGTCGCCCGGTATACCCCCGGGTCCCTGGCGGAGCATGATGTTGGGCGGCGTGCGAACGGCGAGCCACACCTTGGCCGCACCGCCCGTGGCCAGGTCGTAGGCGATCTCCATGCCGGAACTGCCCGGTCCTACCACCAGGACCCGTTTGCCGTTGTACGGCAACGGATTCCGGTACTGCGAAGAATGAATCAGACCGCCTGGCCACTCGCCGCGCCCCGGCCAACCGGGGATGAAGGGCTCGTGATCGAAGCCAGTGGCAACCACCACCTGGGAAGCGTCGATTTCGCCGGTGGAGGTTGTCAGCCGCCAACGCCCGTTGGCTCGGTCGAGCCGTTCTGCCGTGCAGCCCAAGCACAGTTCGATTCCGTCTTCGTTCGCATGGCGCTCGAGGTGGTCGATCACCTGGTCTCGTGTGGGAAAGGTCGGTGTCCCACTCGGGTAGGGACGGTTCGGCAGATGCGAGAACTGCCTGCCGGTGTTCAGACGCAGCCGGTCATAGCGATTGCGCCACGACGAGCCGACCTGGTCGGCCCGGTCGACGAGCAGCGGCTTGATGCCGCGATCGGCAAGGGCCACGGCCGCCGAGACACCGGACGTGCCTGCGCCGATGATCGCTACCTGGTGCGAGATCACCGCGAAGATCTTTCAGGCGGTTTCGGCGACGATGACGCTTATCGGTCCGGCCAGCGGCCGGTGATCGAGACAGCGCCAGCCCGTGTCCTGCAGCCAGGCGGTGCCTTCCTCGACGCTGTAGACGTCGCCGTCGTTGACGTGGATCGCGAACTCGCCTGCCATCAGCGCGGCCGGGAGCGGCTGGGTGTGGGTCGGGTCGGTCCAGAAGTCGGCGAGCAGCAGGCGGGCCCCGGGCTCGGCGGCGGCGCGGATCCGGTGCAGGATCGACTGGTTGGTCTCCGGAGCGAAGCAGTGCACCAGGTTGGCGAGCAGGAAGGCGTCGTACCCCCGCGGCAGGTCGTCGGCCGCGAGGATGTCACCGACATGGACGTCGAGGCGCTCTGAGTAGGCCGTTGCGCGCAGCTGTTCCCTTGCGACGGGCGCAACGAAGGGGAGTTCGAGGACGGTCGCGGTGAGGGCCGGGTCGGCCGCGGCCAGGGCGATCGACCAGGAACCGGTGCCGCCGCCGATATCCAGCAGCCGGCTTCCTGCAGGCAGCGCGGCCGCCTCGGGAAGGGCATGGCAGGCCGCGGCGGTGGCGGCGGCGATGCCGGCCGACATGATCGGTACCAGGTCGTCGTCGATCTCGTAGATCTCGTGGGCCGGTCGGCCGCGGCCGAGCGCTCCGGCGAGGTCCTCCCAGGCGGGGTAGCTGAGCCGGTCCCAGAACCTGAGCAGCGGCCGGAAGTCGGCTGCGGTCGCGCCGGACAGGAACGTGGCCGCCACCGAGCTGTTCGCGTAGCGGTCGCCCTGCCGCTCGAGCAGGCCGATCGCGACCATGGCGTCCGCGCTGATGCGTGCCGTACGCCGGGTGAGACCAGTGCGAGCGGCGAGACCGGCGAGATCCACCGGCCCTTCTCCCAGCGCCTCGAACACGCCGAGTTCGCAGGCCGCGAACAGGTGCTTGCTGGCCATGAAGCCCTGCGCGATCTCGAAGATCCGGTTCGGCGTCATGTCGCGGAGATTCCCCGTTGGGGCTGTGTCTGTGGTCGTCATTCCCTCAGCGTGCGGAGCGGCTTCAGATGGCCGCAATCCCACGATTCTGGGGGTGCCGCCGGACCTGGGCCGCGCCGTACTCTGCAGATGTGACCGGGACTTTGGCACCGCGGATCCGCGACGAGATCCACCGGCTGGGTGGCGGCGGAATGACGTGGGTGGACTTCGGCGCCGCTGTAGCCGATGTGCTCGCGACCGCCATCCCCTTCCACGCCTGGTGCTGCCACACGGTCGACCCGGGAACGATCCTGTTCACCGGCAGCGTCAACCGCAACGTCGGCTGCTCCGGCTCGTGGCTGGCCCATCACGAGTACGTCATCGAGGACGTCAACAAGTGGTCCTTCCTCGCCCGCAGCGGCCGGATCGCCGGTGCGACCAGCATCGACACCCACGGCGAGCTGTCCCGCTCGATTCGGCACCGGTCCCAAGAGAACCACGGATTCGGCGACGAGCTGCGCGTGTCGCTCGTTGCCGATGGCATCTATTGGGGCGCGGCGGCCTTCCTGCGTCGCGCCGACGAACCCTGGTTCACCGAGGGCGAGGTGCGGACACTCGCAATGTTGGCTCCCGTGATCGCGACTGGTCTGCGCCGCGCCATGCTGGCGCGACCGATCTCGCCGTACGTCGGAGGGCCGGTGGACCACGGCCCAGGGGTGGTCGTATTCGATGAGCACGGCGAGCCGGAGTCGATCTCCGGTGCCGCGGAGCGGTGGATCGGCGAGCTTGTCGAAGAGCCTCCACCGAGTTCACCGAGCGAGTCGAAGACGGTGCAGGCGATCGCTGCCCGCGCCCGCGCGATCACGCCCGGCACCGACCCCCTCGAGCTGGCCGCCCGAGCCAGGGTCCGGACCCGCTCCGGCGCCTGGCTCCTGCTGTACGGCACCCGGCTCAGCGGAGGCACCGGCGACAGGACCGCGGTGATCATTCATCCCGCCACCCCGCAGGACGTCGCGCCGGTCATCGCCCTCTCGTACGGCCTGACCGACCGGGAGTGCCAGGTGGCCGTGCAGTGCGTTCAGGGTCGGGTCACCAAGGAGATCGCCCGCGCCTTGACCATGTCGCCGTACACCGTGCAGGACCACCTTAAATCGATCTTCGACAAGACCGGTGTGCGCAGCCGGGGCGAGCTGGTCGGGCAGATCTTCCTCGACCACTACGCGACCCACTGGGAGGCCCCGGCCGGCCCGACACCTGGCCTGCTGGTGCGCAGCATCTCACCAGACGAACCCTGACACCGCCCACTCAGATCGTTCGTCTGTCAGGCCGTCGATGCGGCGACGTCCAGGACTGCCTGGGCGAATGCTGTCGGATGCTCTTGAGGGGGACTGTGCCCGATGCCTGGTAGTTCGCGCCGGTCGAAGCCGCCGGTGAACAGCGGCTCGTCGCCACGGGAGTCATCGGCACCGAGGCCGTCCGCGAGGGCGTCGAGTGAAATGGTCGGCACGGTGATGGCGGGCATCGTGGCCAGGATCTTCTCGAGGTCGTCGTACCGCGGGTCGCCGGGGGCGGCGCGGCGGCGGTGCTGGTAGGAGTGGATGACGGTGGCAACGAAGTCGGGGTTGCGCAGGCTCGGCGCGCTGGCCGCGAAGGCGGCATCACAACCTGTCCATAGCGGCGACCATTGCCGCCACAACAATCCACACAGCTCATCGGTGTAGAGCTCCAGCCCGGCCCGTCCGCGTTCGGTGAGGAAGTAGTGGGTGTACCAAGCCGCGCTCTCGGCTTCCGGAGCTTGAGGTTCGTCGGACCTGGCGATGTTCTGGATGTTGTAGCCGCCGACCGTTACCAGGCCGACGACCCGCTCGGGTGCAACCGCGGCCGAGATGCAGGCAGCTCGGCCGCCCCAGTCGAATCCGCCGACGACCGCGCGTTCGACCTCGAGTGCATCGAGCAGATCGAGCAGGTCCTGCCCGAGCGCCGCCTGCTGTCCGGAGCGTGTGATGTCGGGGTTGCGGTACCGGGTCGGCCCGAATCCCCGCAGGTACGGCGCCACGACGCGCATACCGGCTCGGGCGAGAATCGAAGCCACTTGGTCGTAGCAGCGCGCGTCGTACGGAAAGCCGTGAAGCAGTACGGCGGTTGGCCCGTCCGACGGCCCAGCAGCGTCGTACGCGATGTCCAGCGACGGCGTCGAGACAACATGCGATTCATTCAGACCACGAGTGCCCATCAAGCCTCTCCTCACTGCTCCAGCTACCCCCTGAATGCTGACAGATGTTGGTCGAGGTGTCCTGGACCAATCTGCGGCGGCCCACCCACCGCAAGCCAACTGACTCGCAGCTGGCGTGCGTGGCGGGCCGTATGCTGATTCGCCGGTGTTCTGTGCTTCACTGCTCGAGATGACGAAGGGCCACTGTCTGATGCAGATCAAGGTTGGGTTGTCCGACGATCTGGACGAACTTCGCCGGAAGGCTTCAACGGTGAGGCCTTCGTCGCGGCAGATCACCTGGCAGGGGCAGGAGTTGACGGCCTTTGTGCATTTTGGCCCCAATACGTTTACCGGGTTGGAGTGGGGGACCGGGGTTGATGATCCGGGGGTGTTTGCGCCGGAGGAGTTGGACTGCTCGCAGTGGGTGGGGGCGTTGCAGTCCGCGGGGTTCAAGAGTGTGATATTGACGGCTAAGCATCATGATGGGTTTTGTCTTTGGCCTAGTCGGTATGTGACGCATACGGTTGCCGCTAGCCCCTATCGGGGTGATGTCGTCGCCGAACTGTCAGCGGCGTGTCAGGCAGCGGGGGTTGGGTTTGGGGTTTATTTGTCGCCGGCGGATCTTTATCAGGAGAAGGCGGCCGGCGGGTACTACGGGAACGGTAGTCCGGCTGTGCCGTCGACGATCGGCCCGGACGATGGTCCATTCCGTTATGACGTGGATGACTACAACCGGTATTACCTCGACCAGTTGTACGAGCTGCTGACGCAGTACGGGCCGATTGCTGAGGTCTGGTTGGACGGGGCTAATCCGACGAGCAATGCGCAGACGTATGACTACGAGGCGTGGTTCGATCTCATTCGGCGGCTTGCTCCGGATGCGACCATCGCGATCGGTGGGCCGGACGTGCGGTGGGTGGGGAACGAGGACGGATTCGCGCGCGAGACCGAGTGGAGTGTCATCCCGTTTGCCGACGGGCGGATGGTTGCCGCTGAGACGGAGGCGGATGTCGCGGGGCCTGAGCAGTTGCGGAAGGCGGATGAGCTCCGGTGGTATCCGGCCGAGGTTGACGTGTCGATCCGGCCGGGCTGGTTCTACCACGCTGCTGAGGATGCGGCGGTGAAGTCCGTCGCGGAGTTGCTCGACATCTATCGGAAGTCAGTCGGGCGGAACGCCGTACTGCTGCTGAACGTCCCGCCGGATCGCCGCGGACTGTTCGCCCAGCCGGATGTCGAACGGCTGGCGGAGTTCGGCAACGCGGTGCGGGAGTACTACGACGCCGATCTGGTGCTTCCGGCAACCATCAACGTGATCGATGTTCGCGAGAACATCGAAGACGGTCAACAGGTCGAGTCATTCGCTGTGGACGCCATGATCGACGGCACCTGGACTCAGGTCGCAGAAGGCACCACGATCGGCCACCGCCGGCTGCTGACGCTCCAAGAGCCGATCACGCCCACCGACGTACGCATCCGAATTCTCTCGTCACGAGCGGCAGACGTTGGTGTCCGACTGTCCGTCCACTACGACCCGACGATCACTGGCGGCGGGCCAGGTGGACGTGGATCTGGCCGTTGATTTCAACGGTCTCGGGGAGGACCTCGAGGGTTCGGCGGAAGACTTCCTCGCGGTCGGCGGGTGCGAGGAGCACGTACGCCGACACCGTTGAGAGGTGCCCGACATAGTCGTGGGCGCTCATCGTCAGGAGCCGTTCGATCACGACCTGCCGGACATCGCCGAACCACTCGGACTGTTGGAGCTCCGTGCCGGGCCACTGCATCGACAGGTCCGCGGATGTGCCGTCGGGCGATGGGACGCCGTCGTCCTCGAGGTACGGCGCACGTGCGGCGCGCGCGGCCTCGTCGAGATCCGGGTCGGCCAGCCCGATGGGCACGCCGAACGAGGTGAACACACCACCCTGCCGGACAAGTGCGGCCATGCGCTCCCATCGGCCTTCAGGGTCGGTCCAATGGAGCGCGGCAGCCGAGTACACCAGGTCGTACGACGAATCCAGCGGCAAATCCTCGAAGGCAGCCTGCAGCGTGGTGACGTTCGGTGGCAAGTGTTTGTGTAGCTCCGCGAGCATCGCCGCATCAGGCTCAGACGCCGTGATCGCGATCCCGCCCTGCGCGAACAGCCGCGTCGCCTTACCCGTCCCGGCGCCGATCTCCAGCGCGGTCCCGATCGGCCCACCGGCGTACGCCGTCACCAGCTCGAGAAGCTCCACCGGATACCCAGGCCGAAACCGTTCGTATGCCTCCGCCACGGCCCCAAAACTCAACGCACGCACAACCATGCCCGGAATCCTGACACCTTCCACGACCCAGCGCTTCTCAATTTCCGGCCGAAGGCAATTAGGTCCTGCGGATGAGCCGGTCGCCGAGGTCGGAGCGGTGGTAGAGGACTGAGCGGCCGTGGCGGGCTGAGGTTAGGAGGCCGGCGGCTTGGAGGGCTCGTAGGTGTTGGTTGATGGCGGTGGGGGTGACGTTGAGGCGGACGGCTAGTTCGGTTGTGGAGGTTGGGGTTTCCAGGAGGGACAGGAGGCGGGCTCGGGCTCGGCCGATGAGGTTCGCGAGGGCGGCCGGGAGCGTTGGTGCTGAGGTCTGCCAGAGGGTGGCGAGGCCTCGGGCTGGGTAGATGAGGTGGGGTGGCTCGTCGGGGGAGATGGGGGTGGCGGCGCGGCGGCTGAAGAGGGACGGGGTGAGGGTGAGGCCGCGGCCGGCGGTTGAGGTTCGGTAGGAGAGGTCGCTGCGGAGGCGGATTCGGAGGACGGTCTCGTCCAGGCGGACGTGTGGGTCGATGTCGGTGAACATCGCCGCCAGTCCGGCGTTCGCCATGACTCGGCCGCGGTAGACGATGTCGGCCTCGAGGATGGTGCGCATGCGCGTCCAGTACGGCTCGAAGCAGGCGTCCCAGTAGTCGCGCAGCGCGGCCAGCAGACGGCGCAGGACGGTGGCCGGGCGCCCGACGAGTACCGACGGCAGAGTGGCCGGATGGACCGCGGCGAGGTCCACTCGCACGACCCCAGCAGGAGTGTCCACAAGAGCCGTCAACTCGTCCTCGATCCTGCCCAACGGACTGTAGGGCCGAGGCGTGAGGAAGTCGGGAGTCCACAACGCCTCGTTGGTCAGGGCGTAGAGCAGCTCGAGGTCGAGCTCACTGCGGGCCGGCTCAGTGGCCCGCAGCCAGGGCAGTTGCAACGGGAACCGGCCAGGGTCACGCAGAGTCCGCAGGGACAGGACCAGCTCCTGCAGCGGTGAGATCGCGAACCGCACCTCACCGAGATCGTTGCCCGCCAGCTCGTACTCGATCATGAAGCAATACGCTACATCTCTGGCACCCGACAGCATCCGATGCGACAACTGTCGAGTGCCTGAACTCCTCCGTGATCCCGTCGAACGCGCGCTCGCCTCCGCCGTGGCCGCGCTGTCGCTGTCCCGTGGCATGTTCTTCGCCGTCAGCGCCCTGTACTTCACCCGCGGAGTCGGCCTGTCCGCAGCCACCGTCGGGATCGGCCTCACCCTCGCCGGAGCGGTCGGCGTCCTCGCGTCGTACGTCGGTGGGCGGTTGAGCGACCGCTACGGCGCGGACCGGCTGCAGCAATGGACGCTGGCCGCGAACGGAGCCGCACTGCTGGCGTATGCGCTTGCCGGCAATGTCGTCAGCTTCATCCTGATCGCGGCCTGCGTCTCCGCCACACGCGGCCTGCAGAGCACTGCCCAGGTGACACTGCTTGCCCGTTGGTACGTCGGCCCGGAGCGAGTCACTGTCCGCGCCAGGCTGCGGGTGGTGATGAACGTCTTCATCGGCGGCGGCAGTCTGCTCGCAGGGCTCGCGCTGATGGTCGACACCACAGCGGCGTACCGCCTGACGGTGGTCCTCGTCGGCGCCGTCACAATGCTCGGCACACTGCCGCTGATCGGTCTGCGCCGCAGGGTCGACGGGCTGGCCGCACGCATGGACGCGTCGAACGGCGCTGCGCGAGACGTGCGTGAACGATCCCCGCTGCGCGATCGCACGTACGTCGCATCGACGGTCCTGAACGCCATACTCGCGATCCAGTTCGGACTGACGTCGGTCGCGATACCGCTCTGGGTCGCCGACCACACCGATGCGCCAACCGTCGTCGTCTCGGCGCTACTACTGGTCAACACCGCCTACGTGGCTCTCTTCCAAGTGCGTGCCTCCCGAGGCGCACAGAACCTGCGTACCGCTGGCCAGTCGGTACGCCGAGCAGGCCTGTTCCTGCTGGTTGCCTGCGTCCTCTTCGCCTGCGCGGGGTACGTCGGCGCCGCAGCAGCAACCGCCATACTGCTCCTGGCCGCGCTCGCGGCGTCCGCGGCCGAGACGCAGGGCGAGGCCGGCGGCTGGACCATGGCCTTCGACCTCGCCGACCCCGCTCGCGCGGGCGCCTACCAAGGGCTCAGCCAAACCGGCTACGCGGTCGCCCAGATGCTCAGCCCGGCCGTCGTGACCACCAGCGCGATCGACCACGGCACACCGGGCTGGATCGCCCTCGGCTCACTCTTCGCAGCCACCGGCATCGCCACCGCGCTGGTCGCCAACCACGCAGCCACACACAGAAACCAGCCCGAACCCATCTCCGGAGTACAAGTCAGCCAATAGAGTGGACATCGCTCATACGGCAAGGAGTTCCGGATGGACAGCGTGGGTGTTCGCTACATCGTGTACGACGTGGCAGCGGCGGTGACCTTCTATACCGACCGGCTCGGTTTCACCGTGGAGATGGACTATTCGCCAGGGTTTGCCGCGGTGACGCGTGGCGGACTGCGGTTGATGCTGAACAACGTCGGCGGCATCGGCGGAGCATCCCAGCCCATGCCCGACGGCCGATCGCCGGAGCCCGGTGGCTGGAACAGGTTCCAGATTGTCGTCGACGACCTCGCCGCCGAGGTCGCGCGGCTCCGGGCCGAGGGCGCGACCTTCCGCAACGAGATCGTCGTCGGTGTCGGAGGCTCTCAGATCCTGCTGGAGGACCCGGCCGGCAACGTGATCGAACTGTTCCAGCCGGCCAACTGACCGATCGCTGGTCATTCGAGGCTGTGTTGGACCGGGATGGTCCGCGGTAGGTCTGTAAGTTCGAGGGCGGCTCGGATTGGGGAGTCCGGCGGGACGACGATGCGGAGCTCCTGACGGCTTTGGGTCAGGCGTTCGGCGAGACGGAAGAGCATCGCGATGCCGGAGCTGTCGAGATAGGCGGTCTCGGTCAGGTCGACGGCGATGACGGACTCGTCGACCGAGGCGATGCGGCTGATGACCTCCCTTACCTCGGCCGCGTTCGTGAGGTCGACTTCTCCGGAGATCCGGACGACCTGGACGCCTTTGCTCGTCCAGGCGTCGACCTCGGCGTACGCCGTCATTTCTCGTCCCCGACCGCTACGTGGCGTCGCATGTAGATCGTCGTACCTTCCGGATCGCTGTCGATGTCCACCGAGTCGGACAGCCCGTGGATCAGTGTCAGGCCCAGGCCGCCGCCGCGGTCCGCCGGACGCCGCCACTGACCCTCGTCGCGCACGGTCAGCTCGACCGAGCCGTCCACCAGGCGCGCCTCGACGTGCATGTCGCCGGGCGAGGCGCCGTACGCGTGGCGTACGACGTTGCTGCACGCCTCCCCGCAGGCGATCGCGATCTCGCCGGCGTCCCGCGCGTTGACACCCGACTCGCGGAGCCAGCGACGCAACGCATGCCGGACCTGGAAGAGCATGCGCGCCTCGGCCGGTACGTCGAGGGACAGCGGCGTTCCAGCCAGCGCGAGAGGCCGCAGCGCGATCAGCGCGATGTCGTCGGCCACCTTGCCGGTCTCCGCCAGGGTGGAGAGCAGATGGTCGCAGAGAGCGTCGAGGTCGGCCCATTCGGAGCCTTGGGCTTCGGCGAGCAGCCGATCGAGTCCGTCCTGGATCGACAGTGTGCGCTTCTCGACCAGCCCGTCGGTGTAGAGCAGCAGAGTCGCGCCGGGCGGCAGCCGGTGCGTTGCTTCGGCATAGTCCCAGTGCGCGAGTACGCCGAGAGGTGGAGCCAGCCCGCCGTCGAGGTACTGCGTGCTCCCGTCGTCGATCAGGAGAGCCGGCGGATGTCCGGCGTTCGCGATCCGCACGGTGCCGGTGTCCGGGTCGTACAGGACGTACAGCAGGGTGACCATCTCGGCCATCGGCAGCTCGCGGGCTAGCTCGTGCAGTCGGCTCATCACCGTTACTGGTGACGGATCGTGGATGGCGTAGGCCCGCACCGCCATCCGCAGCTGTGTCATGGCTGCCGCGGCCTGCAGGCCGTGGCCGGCAACATCACCGATGACGAGACCTATCAGGCCGGCGCGCAGCTGGATCACGTCGTACCAGTCGCCGCCGACGTGTAGGTCGGCTGTCGCTGGGACGTATCGGGCGGCCACGACCAGGCCGGGGATCTCGGGCATCCGGTTCGGGAGCAGGCTGCGCTGGAGTGTCTCCGCGATCTGGTGCTCCCGCCGCGTCCTGGCCTCCTCCCGGGTCAGCTGCTGCTGGGTCTCCTGCCGCTGGTCGGTCTCGCGACGCAGCCGGTCGGTGGTTGCTTCCAGTTCGGCGGTGCGGTCCTTGACGCGCACCTCCAGGTCGGCTGCCGCCGCCATCAGCGCGCGTGCAAACCCGATCCGTTCGGTCACGAGCGCGGCGAGGAAGAACGACGTCAGCGCGACGGTGGCGTTGAAGGCCTGGAGGGTCAGCATCTTCTCGAGCAGCGACTTACCCTCGAACGGGCCGAGGTCGCGCGTCGCCGACCAGGTCGCGATCAGCGATGCCGTCAGCGCGGCGGGCGCAGCTCCGCGCAGTTGCAGGCGCCACGAGGCCCAGCCCAGCAACGGCAGGACCAGGAACAACAGCTGGACGTCGGTGCGGGTCGTCCACGACACCAGGACGATCGTCAGCACAAGAATGATCCCGGCTTCGAGCCAGCGCGCGACCGGCCACGGTTCGAGCTCCCAGAACAGGGGGATGCACAGGAGGAACGGTGCGACGGCGAGAACGCCCATTGCGTCGCCGGTCCACCAGACCGCCCAGGCACCGGCCAGTCCACGGGTGCCTTTCGACGCCATGAGCGTGGTGGCACCGATGGTCGCGCTGATCGTCATGCTCGCCAGCGCACCCAGGAAGACGATTGCCAGCGCGTCACGCAGACGATCCAGCTGACGGCGGAAGCCGATGCGCTCGAGCACGATCGAGGCCACCAGCGGTGCAAGCGTGTTGCCCAGTGCGGTCAGCAGCGCGGGAACCGGACCGGTGCTGATCGGCAGATTCACGGCCAGAGCCGCGAGCGCGACGCCCGGCCACATCCGCCTTCCCAGAATCAGGAAGGCGGCCAGTGCGATGCCGCTGGGCGGCCACAGCGGCGTGACGTTCCGCTCGACCAGCGACAGACTCAGACCCAGACGTGCGCCCAGATAGTAGGCCGCGCCGACCAGCACAGCGGCCGCGGCGGTACGGCCCAGATCCGCCGTCAGGCGCGGCCTATGTGCCGTCGAGGCCCACGAGCCTTCCGTGCGCTCAGCCATGGCTTTCTGGGCTCACTAGTCGCGACAGCGTCGGCCTCCACCCTCCGGTGCTCTTAGCTCATGGGACGCTGGAAAACCTGGCTACGTCAAGTCACCATGGCCAGGTCACTCGCCGAACAGCATCTGGGCGTCGCCGGGCCTGATCTGCCACCGGAAGTAGACCGGGTCGGCGAAACTCGCCGGGACCTTGCCCAGGCCTTGGATGACGGTCGCGGTCCCGTTCGCGTGGCCGACGGCGTACGCGTAGGCCGACTGGGTGTCCTTGTCGATGCCGACCAGCATCGTCCCGTACTGACCGCACTTCTCGGCGACCAGCGCATCGAACGCCTGCCAGGTCGACCCGCGCACCTTCTTCACGACCGGCTTGAGCGGCGACGTCCGGGGGAGCCGGATCGTGTAGAGCGCGCCGCCGCGGGTATTGGCCAAGAAGGTGTCGTACGTCGCGGTCTGGCTGATCATCGCCATCGTCTTCACCGCGCCGAACCCGGTGGCCGACTGCTTGTTGGCCCACAGCCGCGGATTGTTGCCGTTGTTGTAGTACATCTCCCAGCGAGTCAGCGTGCCGTCGGTGCGCAGCTGGTACTGCGTGGTGAGGTTCGGCGGGTCGGGATAGTCCCAGTACCTCGTCGTCTCGAAGAAGGTCGTGTCGCCCCAGCCGCCGCCGACCCGGTAGTGCGTCGGCCTGGTCGGGTCGACCACGCCGTCCAGCGTGATCAGGTACGAGGTGCCGTACATGGTCGAGCCGAGCACCGTGTATCCGGTGATGGACGCGTCGTACCCGGTGACGTCCGGATCCACTGACAGCGAACCACTGACCCGGACGGCGCCGGCCGGGAAGACCCCGACGTCCTCCTTGTCGGCGGTGACCGCGCCAGGTGTGATCCGCTTGCCGGCGACCGCGCCGGTGGCGGTCACGGACCCGACGCTGACGACGCAAGCCGCCGACGCCTTCGCGGCCGTCGTGGAACCCGTTCGCGCGGCCGTCGCGGCCCCGGGGGTGACACCTGCTACAAGCAACACGGCAACCGCCGCGCGCCCCGCTGTACTCAGTCGACCGGACATGGCCAGCCCCTCGGTTCGCAGTACGGAGTAGTCCTTCTGTGTACTCCGATACCGCGCGGGGCCGGAAGGTTATGCCGGGCTTGCGTCGCAGATGGTTAGTCGGCTACCTGGGCCTTGGTCAGGCCCAGAAGGGGTCGCCGATGTGTTGGTCGACTGTGCGCTGCCGTTTCGGGTACTAGCGGGTAGTAGGAGTCTCCAGGCGAGGAGGGATACCCGTGACGGCTACGACGCGGCAGGTGGGGGAGCGTGAGGCGCGGGAGGTTGCGGAGGCGGCGCGGGAGAGGGAGTGGACCCGGCCGAGTTTCGCCAAAGGGCTGTATCTGGGTGACTTCGACCTGTCGCTGATCCATCCACAACCGCATGCGGTCGCGGCCGACCATGCGGTGCGCGGCGAGGAGTTCATCGCGCGGCTGGCGGCGTACTGCGAGACGCTCGACGGGCTGCTGATCGAGCGCGAGGCGAAGATCCCGGACGAGTACCTGCGCGGGCTCGCCGAGCTGGGCACGTTCGGCATCAAGATCCCGGTCGAGTACGGCGGTCTCGGCCTGTCGATGTCGTACTACGGCAAGGCGCTGATGCTCGTCGCGTCGGTGCATCCGAGTCTGAGTGCCCTGGTGTCCGCGCATCAGTCGATCGGTGTGCCGGAGCCGGTGAAGATGTTCGGGACCGACGAGCAGAAGCAGCGGTTCCTGCCGCGCTGCGCTGCCGGTGCGGTGACGGCGTTCCTGCTCACCGAGCCCGATGTGGGCTCGGATCCCGCCCGGCTGGCGTCGACGGCGATCCCGACCGACGACGGTACGGCGTACCTCTTGGACGGCGTGAAGCTCTGGACGACGAACGGTGTCATCGCCGAGCTGGTCGTGGTGATGGCACGCGTGCCGGAGCATGAAGGCGGCCGGGGTGGCATCAGCGCGTTCGTCGTGGAGGCCGACTCGCCGGGGATCACCGTGGAGAACCGCAATGCCTTCATGGGGTTGCGCGGGATCGAGAACGGCGTGACCCGTTTCCACCAGGTCCGGGTGCCGGCCGAGAACCGGCTGGGACGGGAGGGCGACGGCCTGCGGATCGCGCTCACCACGCTGAACACCGGCCGATTGTCGATCCCGGCGACCACCACGGCGGCGGCCAAGTGGTGCCTGAAGATCGCGCGGGAGTGGTCCGCGGAGCGCGTCCAATGGGGCCGGCCGATCGGCTCCCACGCAGCCGTGGCCGAGAAGATCTCGTTCATCGCCGCGACCACGTTCGCGCTCGAGGCGGTCCTCGACCTGTCGGCGAACCTGGCCGACGCGGGTACCAAGGACATCCGGATCGAGGCGGCGCTGGCCAAGCTGTGGGCCAGCGAGATGGCCTGGCGGATCGCCGACGAGCTGGTGCAGATCCGCGGCGGACGCGGGTACGAGACTGCTGACTCGCTGGCGGCCCGCGGCGAGCGCGCCGTACCCGCGGAGCAGATCCTGCGCGATCTGCGGATCAACCGCATCTTCGAGGGCTCGACCGAGATCATGCATCTGCTGATCGCCCGGGAGGCCGTCGACGCCCACCTGTCCGCGGCGGGCGACCTCGCCGCACCGGACGCCGACCTCCAGGCCAAGGCGAAGGCCGCGGTCAACGCGAGCGGGTTCTATGCCAGATGGCTGCCCAAGCTGGCGGTCGGCAAGGGATCGGATCCCAGGTCGTACGGCGAGTTCGGGCCGCTCGCGAAGCACCTGCGGTACGTCGAACGCTCGTCCCGCAAGCTCGCGCGGCAGACGTTCTACGGGATGGGCCGCTGGCAGGCGAAGCTCGAGTACCGGCAGGGCTTCCTGGCGCGGATCGTCGACATCGGCGCCGAGCTGTTCGCGATGGCCGCGTCCTGCTCGCGGGCCGAGACGCTGCGCGCACGGGACGCCGCCCAGGGCGAGTCGGCGTACGAGCTGGCGGCGGTGTTCTGCGAACAGGCGCGGCTGCGGGTCGATCACCTCTTCGAGCAACTGTGGAGCAACACCGACGACGCGGACCGAAGACTGTCCCAGCAGGTCCTCGACGGCAAACACAGCTGGCTCGAAGCCGGCATCGTCGACCCCTCCGAGGGAACCGGCCCATGGATCGCCCAATGGCAGCCCGGCGAATCGACAGCGGAGAACCAGTCACGCCGCTATCGCTAGTCGGCCTGCGTTTGCTGGGCGTTGAGGCGGTCGAATGGGCTGACGCCGTCGTCGGGCTTGGGTGGCGCGCCCAAGTGGCGCGTGCGGAGGTCGTTCATCAGGGCTTCGATGAAGGGTGAGCCTTGCTCGTGCATGAATTGGTGGCGGGCGTGGAGTTCGTTGTCAGCCGGCCGCCAGGTGAGGGACCAGTTGCCTAGGGCATCGAGGACGGGGAGGGTCTGGATGCCGGCCTCGGTGAGGCTGTACTGCGCGCGTTGGCCGCGGGCTGCCGTGCCTCGGCTGAGGAGACCGGCTTCGACCAGGCGGACCAGGCGGTCGGCGAGGATGTTCGAGGCGATGCCTTCGGCCGATCCGGTGAGCAGTGCCCGGAAGTAACGGCGGTCGCTGAAGATGACGTCGCGCAGTACGAGCAACGACCAGCGATCGCCTAGCACCTCGACGGCGGCATTGATCGGACAGCCTGACCGTGGTTCCACGTCTCCTCCTTGACAGGTCCGGGCGTCGCCATAATAGTGATTGCAGATTGCAAGCACTAGTCGGAAGAGGGGGAAGATGGGCCGCTTCGTGTATGCGATGAATGTGTCCCTCGACCTGCGGATCGAGCAGGTGCCCGGGGACAACGGTGCGGGCGAGTGGCTGCGCATCGACGAAGAACTGCACCGCGAGGCCAATGCGCGGACGCGGCAGCTCGCGATGATCGTCCACGGACGTGTCGTTTATGAGGTGATGGAGGAGTACTGGCCGCGGTCCCGCGAGGACGCCTCGCTGCCCGACTTCATGCGCGAGTACGGCGAGATCTGGACCGCCATGCCCAAGGTGCTCGTCTCTCGAACCCGCCACACCGCCGATCACAACACCCGGATCATCGGGGGAGACGACGCGATCGAGCAGCTCGCCGTACTGCGCGCCGAGACCGAAGGCACGATCGCGGTCGGCGGCGCGGCGCTCGCCACGCAACTGCTCCGCGCCGGGCTGCTCGACGAGCTCCTGCTCACGACCCATCCCTCGATCCTCGGCTTCGGCCGGCCGCTGTTCGACGACTACGACCTGCCGATCGACCTCGAACTGCTCGACCAGCAATCGTTCGGATCGGGCGTCACGATGAACCGCTACGCGATCCTGAAAGAGGCCGGCTGATGCTGAGGCACGTTGCGGACGGCGTACGCGTCCACCAGAGCGAGCTGCTCCAGAACAACACCATCGTCGTACAAGGCGTTGCCGGCGTACTGCTCGTCGATCCCGGAATCACCGGCGACGAAATGGCCTGTCTCGCGAAGGATCTCGATGGCGAACCCGTCGTGGCAGGCTTCGCGACGCATCCCGACTGGGACCACGTGCTCTGGTACGCCGACCTCGGCGACGCACCGCGCTACGGTACGGAGCGCTGTGCGGCTGATCTGTCAGAGCTCCTGTCGAGCGCGGACTGGAAGACCGGCGTCCTCGAGTGGGTGCCGCCGGAGCTCGCCGACGGGCTGCCGCTCGACCTGTTCGGTCTCATCACCGGTCTACCTGCCGGGACCACTCACCTCCCTTGGGACGGCCCACAAGTCCGCATCATCGAGCATCGGGCACATGCTCCCGGCCACGCGGCGCTGCTGATCGAGGAGCACGGCGTTTTAGTTGCCGGAGACATGCTTTCGGACGTCCTGATCCCGATGCTCGACGTCAACGGCGCGGCCGACCCGATCGAGGAGTACCTCGCCGCTCTGCAACTCTTCGACGACGTCGCGGACAACGTCGCAGTCGTCGTACCGGGCCACGGCTCCGTCGGCGGAGCAGACGAACTACGCATCCGGATCGACCAGGACCGCGCCTACGTAGAGGCCTTACGCGACGGCCGCGAAGTCAACGACCCGCGAATCGGTCCCTCGGCGAAGACCGGCTGGGAGTGGGTCAGCGACGTACACGCAGGCCAAGTCCAACGCCTCGCCCAGAGAATCAGTTGATTTCCGACTCGGCATCGAAAGCGGTGGCGAGCAGGAGATTGAGCTGCTCCGCGACCGCCTCGGGGTTGCTGGTGTGTGGGGAATGCCCGCTGTCGATCACGACCAGCTTCGACTCCGGGATCAGCTCGTGAGCGGTACGCGCAGCCGCTAGTGGCAGAACCGGGTCCTGCTCGCCCCAGATCAGGACGGTCGGTGCGGCGATCTGCCGTGCCTGGTCGCGCAGATCGTGCCCCGGCAAGGTGAAGCTGTGCCACATCTGCGCGACTGCTTTCCGCCCTGCGGCGGTGCGTGTGGTGGCAATAGCGTCGGCGCGCGCACGTCGGTCGGCGCTGGTGCGTGAGCGCATGTACCACCAGGAGAAGCCCGGATAGATGAGCCGCACGAACCAGGGCCGGCTCATCATCGTGCAGAACACCCGACTCGAAAGCTGCGCTGCCTCGAAGCCACCACCGTCGATGATCATCAACCCGCGCACGAGGTTCGGGCGTCTGACGGCAAGGCGTGTGGCGACGTTTCCGCCGATCGAGTTCCCGACCAGAACGGCGCCGTCGGGAGCCATCCGGTTCAGGATCTCCTCGACCAGGTCGGTGAGGTTCAGTTCGTTCGATGCTGAGGCTGCGGACTCGCCGTGACCCGGCCAGTCGATGCTGATGCTTCGGAAGCGTTCCGGCAGCAGACCGCGCACCTCGTCGTAGTCGCGACGGCGATGGCCGCCGCTGGGAAGGAGGACGACGGTCGGTCCAGCCCCCTGCACGTCGTACGCGATCTCGCCGGCTGAGGTGACGATGGTGTCCATGACGAGGACCGTAACACACTGACCGACCGGTCGGTCAGTGTGTTTTCGCATAAGCTTCCCCGGTGACCGAAGACGTGCGCGTGCCGGGAGCTCCGCAGACCCGCGAGGCGCTGCTGGATGCCGGCGCCTCGCTCGCGGAGCGGCACGGCCTGAGCGGCATCAGCGTGAACATGGTGGTGGCGAGCGCGGGAGTCGCAAAGGGCACGTTCTACGTGCATTTCAAGGACCGGTCGGCCTTCATCGACGCCATGCACGCCCGCTTCCACACCAACGTCGAAGTCGCGATGGCCGAGGCGCTGGGCGATTTGCCCAGGGGCGCCGAGCGACTCTTCCGAGCCTTCGAGGTCTACCTCGACATCTCACTCCAGAATCGCGGAGCCAAGGCCCTGTCCCTCGAGGTGCGCTCCAGCCCCGAGCAAGACGCGATGACTGTACGGCGTGAGCGCCTCGTCGAAGGCGGTCTCGCCGATCTCGAAGCCATGGGCTGGGAGGACATCGAAGCTGCGGCTCAGCTCCTCGCAGCGATGACGCGGGAGATCTCGGCCCTGGAGTTCGACGCCGGCCACCCCCTGCCGGCCTCACGCCGAGCCCTCAAACGCATGCTCGGCCTGTAGCTCGTGACTGCGGGTTTCGACGGGTGGCCGAGGTCGGCGTTCGACGTGTTGTTGCAGCTCGAGGGGGAGCCTTCGGCTGAGGTCCGGCGGGCGTGCAGGCGGGAGCGGGAAGAGCTGGTTCGGCGGCCGATGATCGGGTTGCTGAACGCGGTGGCGGACGCGGATCCGGAGTACGAGGATTTTGCGGTCTGGGGGTACGGCGACGTACTGCTGGATGCGTGGCAGCGGCAGCGCGCCATCGTCCGACTGGCTCGGAACCTCGAGCTTGGGGTCCGGTTCGATCTCGACGGTCTGGAGGTCGGCCTGGCGTGGTGGTACGCCCCGTCGACCCAAATAGAGCGCTACCGCGCCGCGACAGCGGATCCCGGCTCGGGACCGCAACTGGTCGCCATCCTCCGGAACCTCGAGCGACACGGCTTCGCGATCACCGGCGACCAACTGAAGCGCCCGCTCCGCGGCCATCCCACCGACCACCCCCGAGCCGACCTGCTGCGCCACCGATCGCTCATCGCCAGCCGCCCCCTAGGCTGCGAAGACTGGCTCCACACCCCGGCCGCAGCGAACCAAGTCCTCACCACCTTCCACCAACTCCGCCCACTCGCCCGCTGGCTCGTCAAGCATGTGTCCTAGCGTGCCTGGTCGTGCCGCCAGGGTGCGGACGCAGCGGTAGGGTGCTCGGATGTCTGTTACTCGTGTGCGGCGGGCTCGGCCGGCTGATATGGCGGTGCCTGTGGGGGCTCGGTCTGTGTTTACGGATGGGGCTTGTTCGGGGAATCCGGGGCCGGGTGGGTGGGCCTGGGCGTTGTCGAAGACGGAGTACGCCGCTGGGTCCGAGGCGGTGTCGACGAATCAGCGGATGGAGATCCGGGCGGCGTTGGAGGCTGTGCGGGACAACCCAGGGCCGCTGCTGGTGGTGTCTGATTCGACGTACGTCGTGAACTGTTTCCGCGACCGCTGGCACCAAGGGTGGCTCGAGCGTGGGTGGCTGACGTCCGCCAAGAAGCCGGTCGCCAACCGAGACCTGTGGGAACCGCTGGTGGAGCTGGTGACGGAGCGCGGCGACGTGGCCTTCCGTTGGGTGAAAGGCCACTCCGGCGACGAGATGAACGACTTCGTCGACCAGTTGGCGGTCGCTGCGTCTCAGACGGCGGGATAGACCTCCGCTTCATAGAGCGAATAGCCGTACTGCGTCGCTCGGTGGACACCTTGCAGACGGACATAGCGAGCGGTCGTGTCCAGCCAGAGGGTGTCGGTACCGCCGTCCCCGTCGGTGACCTCGGTCGCCGTGGTCCAGGTGGTGGCGTCGTCGGAAACCTCGATCTTGTACGCCGACCCGTACGCCGCCTCCCAGCGCAGCACGACCTTGCCGAGGTGTGTCGACGCGCCCAGATCGACCTGGAGCCAGGACGCGTCGTCGTACGCCGATGCCCAGCGCGTGGTGGTGTCGCCGTCGACCGCCAGATCCGCGCCGAAGCTCGTCCCAGGTTCGATGCCCGAGGCAACGACTGGCCGATGCAGGGCGATGTTCGTGTCCGAGGTGCGAGGCCGTACGGCGACCCGCAGTACGGCGGAAGCCGTACCGAAGGTCACCGGGATATCCACATCGGCCGGCGAAGCACCAGCGGGCGGCGTCAGCTCGACCGTCACCGATGAAGTCAGGCCGCGCCGCACCGTGAGCCGGTCCGGCGCCTCAACAACCCAGCCGGAAGGCACCGCAATGTGGAGGCGGCCCGAGACATCCGCGCGCGAGCCGGCCGAGACGTCGACCACAACACTCGACTCCGCACCCCGGACCACATCGATCCGATCGGAACCGGTGCCCAGGGCAACCGGTGGCGTGTCGCTCCAGAGCGGTATGAGCTCCGCAACAGCCGGAGTCCCACCCTTCCACGCCAACCGCACAGCCGACGCCATCACATCACCGACAGGAACCTCGGCGTACGCCGAAGAAACCCGGCCGACCCGCTTCCACGCGCCACCAACCTGGACCTCGACATCGGCAATGCCCACAGACGTTTGCAGAACCGTCAGCCGAGCCAGCGACCGTGGCGCCGACAGAGTCGCAACCAACGCATCTCCAGCGACCGGGGCGCTACCAGGCACGTAGGCGCTCGAAACATCACCATCCACTGCCCGCTGGTACGACGACCCCGCGGCAGGCGCCGGCGTACCGCTGGCAGTCAACGTCGTCACGTTCCCGCCGACAGTCGACACCGTGAACTCCCGCACCACCAGCCAGAAGTCGCTCGCCGTCAACGACCGGTACCGGACGTAGCGCGCGACAGTTCCCGCCGGCGCGGTGAACCGCACCTCGGCACTCGTCGCGCGCGTGAGCTCGGTCCACCGCGTGCCGTCGACGGAGTACTCCAACGCACCTGAGTGGATGTAGTCATCCGGGCTCCCCGACTTGCCCATCAGTACCGCGATGTCACCGATCTGGACCGCTGATCCGAGATCGACCCGCACCTCCGAACCCGGCCCCGGCGCCCCGTTGCTCCAGAAGAACGTGCTCTCATCGCCGTCGACCATCCGAGCCGGCACGTTGTCCTGATACGTGCCCAGGTTGGTCGTCGCCGACTTGCCGGGCGTCACGCCGAGCCAGCGGTCGTGCACCCGGCCGACCTCCGCGATGAGCTCGTCGACAACGCGTTCACCGATCCGCGGATAGGTCCCGTCGTGTGGCGCCCGGCTGTCCCGGATGGCCTTCGCCGAAATGACGAGAGCGCTCATCTGCTGACGCGCGGTCCAGGCCGCCGCACCGTTGCCCGCCTCGAGCGCGGCCAACAGGTCGAGGCCGCGGCTCATCGCCTGTCCCCAGAGTTCCGTTGCCTTGAGCCACGACTCCGCCTGCCCAACGAACGCCGGATCGACGACACCCGACCGGATCGTCCCCGGCGCCGCGACGATCGCGTTCACTCGCGGGCACAGCGCCGCGATTGCCTGGGTGCGTTGTCCGGCCTGCCACCGCCGCCAGAACGAGTCGACCGCCGCGCCGAAGACCGGTGCGCTCTCCGGATGCAGCGTCCCGTCGTACGTGTTGAGATCGGCGAACACCCGCAAGGCATCCGCCGTACGTCGATCGCCGCCGGCCCGCTCCGCGATCGCGCGCAGCCAGATGGACGTCGCGTCGTACCGCGCAGGGTTCCAGCCGAACTCGGCGAACGAGTACAGCGCGACCTTGCTCACCGCTGCCTGGTTCATCGGGTTAGAGATCACGCCGACGACGTCGTCGGCGATCCCCGCCCCGCGGCCGGTGTACGGCGCGAGCAGCAGCCGGCCGGCGGCGTAGTCGTTGACCGGGTAGTTGTCCCAGATCAGGATGTCGTGCCCGAACACGGCCTTCGCCTGAGCCGCCTGCACCGCGGTGATCGTCTGCGGGACGACTCCGACGCCGGTCCAATGCACGACAACAGCCGAGTCGAGCTGCTCCCGCAGTACCTTCTTGTACGGCGTTTCGCTGACGTTGTAGTACTCCGTCGGCACCATCTGGAGCGGCGCCACGTCGGGCTTGGACTCGACCCATTCGCGCTGTATCCGGTTGAGCAGATCGCTCTGCGCTCGCGCGGCCGCCTCGCCGCCGGTCCCGTACTTCGCGCGGTCCGCGTCGCAGTGCCAGGTGTTGTAGTCGATGTCGTCGAGCGGCACGTTGAACGACCGCGCACCGAGCGCGTATAGGGACTCGAACTTCGCTGTCAGTGCCTGGAAATCGGCGTCGGAGGTGTAGCAGATCGACAGACCGGGGGAGAGCGCGAAGGTGAAGTCGACCTTGTTCTGCCGCGCGCGGGTCACGAGCTCACCGAGTTGTGCGAGCTTGTCCGCCGGATACGGATCGCGCCATTGCTCGCGGTGGTACGGGTCGTCCTTCGGTGCGTACTCGTAGGTGTTCATCCGATGCGCGCCGAGATAGTCGAGGTGGTCCAGCCGGTCGGCCTGCGACCACGGCGTGCCGTAGAAGCCCTCGATCGAGCCGCGGTACCGCATGGTCGGCCAGTCCCGGACGGCGACGCCAGGCATCCAGTGCCGTGCCTGCCCCACCAGCTGTGCGAGCGACTCCGCGGCGTAGAACGTGCCGTCGGAGTCGACTCCGTCGATGACGATCTGGGCGCGGTCGTGCCGATCGCGGCCGGCGGCGAGCACGTATCCCTCGGCGGGCAGTCCGGTGCTGTCCTGGACCTGGAGCGCGGACAGTACGGACGACGTACGACCGAGCCAGATGGTCGTCGGTGTGCCGGGATCACTGCCGTCCGTCGTACGCACGGTCTTCACACCAGCACTGGCCAGCGCCGCGCGTACGACGCGTTCGGCGTCCGCGTCCGACCGCGACGTACGGACCAACCCGACCACCGGAGTGATCGGGAACCCGTCGCTGCGCGCAACGACCTGCTGTGGTGCAGGACTGATCGTCGGAGCAGCCGGCGGTACGGCGGTCGCGGTCGGCGCGGCCAAGGCCAGGGGAGAGGTCAAGGCAAGCAGGGCGGACAGGAGAAGGCGCATCGAGTCTCCTCAGGCAGGGCGGTTCCAGCTAGTTAGCCACTGCGCAGAACTGCTCGTCAAGACGTCACCCTGGTCAATTCCGGGCACGTCTAGAAGCCACTCCGGTGAAAGGCCGGCGGTGTGCCGTGGAGCGAGCGGTGGGTGGCGGCGGGGTCGGTGAAGAAGTTGGGGAGTTGGAGGTCGGGGGAGTAGTAGCGGTGGAAGACCGGGGTCTGGGAGCTGGACATCGGCGGGACGATCCAGGTCCAGTCAGCGGGGCACTGGCGGCCGGCGCGTTCCTCGCGTTCCACGTGGATGAGGAACCTGCGGGACTCGGTGTGGTGGTCGGTGATCGTGACGCCGTTCAGGTTGAACGAGTGCAGTACGGCGCGGTTGATCTCGACCAGCGCGCGGTCGCGCCATAACGAAGTCTCGTCGGTCGTGTCCAGGCCCATGCGTTCGGCGACCTCGGGGACCATCGCGTAGCGATCGGTGTCGCCGAAGTTGCGGGCGCCGATCTCGGTGCCCATGTACCAGCCGTTGAAGGGCGCTGCCGGGTACGAGATGCCGCCGATGACGAGCCGGTTGTTGCTGATCACCGGTACGGCGTGCCAGCGCAGGCCGAGGTCGGCGAACCACGGCAGTTCTGGATGTGCCAGCGGGACTTCGTGGACGGCTTCGACGGGCAGCTCGAACATCCGCGGCCCCTCCTCGACGGTCTCCACGACGAGCGGGAGTACGTCGTACGCGCCAGTCCGGTCGGGCTGCCGCCAGCCGCGCCGGATGAGTTCGGTGGTGAAGGCGCGGTAGCGAGGGTCGCCGAGAACGCGTCCGTCCGGCTGCTCGTACCCGGCGTACCGGATGAGCTGCTCGTTCCAGATCCTGGGCGCCGGCCGGGACGGCGTCTCGGGAGCGAACACGCTGATCATCGGGCGGATCTTCCCGCCGTTGTGGGCCTCGCGCAGATGGTCGAAGCAGTGCCCGGCGACGCCGCGAGCGTCGGAGACCGTCCTCAGGTCGCGGACCTGCAGACTGCGCCAGTACAGCCGGCCGATGCAGCGGGCGTTGTTGCGCCAGGCGACCCGGGCGCCGAATGCCAGCTCGTCGGGGGTGTGCCAGTAGGTCCCGGTGAGGTCGATCTCGCGCATCACCGCGGCGAGCCGTGGCCCCATCCAGCCGGCCTTCGGGTTCTCGGCGTGAAAGAGCTCGAGGAACTCTTTGGCTGCCGCCCGAACCATCTCGGTATCGCTGCTCCCGGGGCTCGGCCCCGGATCGGGTTTGCTGATCGAGTGGCTGATCCGCGCCCGGATCCGCCCCGGACCGGGCGACGCCCGCCGGCCGGTCCGCGGAGCCTTCCCCCACGATCTCTCGGGGTTCATGGGGTGCCTGGACGGCGGGTCTGCCAGTCGCCCGAGTTGTCGAAGAAGGGATCGCGCTGGACGACCGGCTCACCGGGCACAGGTTTGCTCCCGAGCTGGTCGACCTCGGTCGCGAACGAGTCCACGATCGACTGCATATGCGCCTGCGCCGTCTTGGCGTACGAACGAACCTGCTCGCCGGCCGTGTCCATCGCATCGGCGACGATCCGGCGTTCGTGCGCGCGTGCCTGCCCGATGCGCTCCCGGGCGTCCCGGCTGACGTCCTGGACCATCTCCTCGACCACGAGCTGCGCCTGGCTGAACATCTGGACGACCTGTTCGTTGACGCGCTCGCCGGCCTGCTCGTACTGGTCCAGCTCGGCCTGGACGCGCTGCAGCTCCGCCTGTCCGCGCTGGAGCTCGATCTGGAGACGTTCGTTCCGGGTCCGGGTCTCGCCGAGCTCCCGTTCCGTTTGCTGGACCTGGTCAGCCAGCTGACCGAGGTATCCGTAGACCGTGTCGGCGTCGAGACCCCGCATCCTGCGTCGGAACGTCTCCTCCCGGATCGAGCGGGGCGTCTGATAACGCGGCGAGCCTTGGCGGTGGCTGTTGGGCGTCACGTGGTGTCTCCTGACCTGATAGTGCCGACGCCGCGGTGTGCTCACCCGCGGCTGCGTAGTAGAAGTGCTCGTACTTGATGTGTTCGGGCTGCATGCCCGCGGCGGCCAGCTGCTCCAGCGTGTGCGCGACCATCTGCGGGCCGCCGCACACCATCGCCGTCCGGCCGTACAGGATCTGCCGGGCCGCGACCGTGCCGACCTTCCCGCGGGTGCCGGGATAGGAGGGGTCGTCGGACACGACCTCGGTGTAGTCGAACCAGGACCGGTCCTGGGCCAGCGCTTTGAGCCGCGGCCGGTCGTACAGGTGCCAGGGCAGCCGTACGCCGTGCAGCAGGTGGACCAGCGGTCCGTTGCCGGTGCGCGTCCACTCGTTGTCGACCTGCTCGAGGACGGCCAGGAGCGGAGCGAGACCGGTGCCGCCGGCGACCATCAGCAGTTCCCGCTGGTCACCTTCCCGCCGGGTCAACCGCTCGCCGATCGGGGCGCCGAGCTTCACGGTGTCTCCGGCCTTGAGTGTCCGGACCACGGCCGGGCTCACCTGACCGCCGTCGATCTGCTGCACGTGCAGATCGATCGAGCCGTCGGCGCGTGGGGCATTGGCCGGGCTGAAGTACCTCCACTGCTTCGGCCGCTGCGGTATCTCCATCGACACCGACTGACCGGGGCGGAACCGGAACACGTGCCGCGGCTGGACCTTCAGCAGGGTGAGGTCCATGGTCCGCCGTTCGACCGAGATCACCTCGGCGTCCCACCAGTCGGGGCTGGACTCCTCGGACGTTTCGGCCGCTTCGACCATGATCCGCGCAACCACCTGGTACGCCGCTGTCCAGTGCGCGGCGAGGTCCTCGTCCCACTCGGGCCCGAGGAAGTGCTTCAGGGTGGCGCAGAGCGAGGCCCCGACGGCGTTGTAGTGCTCTGCGACGACGGCGTACTTGCGATGGTCACGGCCGAGGTGCTGGAGGAAGTTGGCATCGTTCTCGAGCTGGTCGGCATGACTGACGATCCGGCCGAGTGCGCTGACGAACTTGTCCCGCTGGTTCGACATCGAGAGCGGGAACATCGCCCGCACCTCGGGATGGGACACGAAGATGTGCGAGTAGAAGTACAGGGCTACCTGATCTCCGTACGCCGACACGCGGTCCCAGCTGCTTTGTAATGCGTAGGCATCCATGGGGCTTGGCTATCCGGCTCGGAACGGCAGCTCCTCGGGCGGAACGGATATGTGCTCCCGGTCGTCGGCGTAACGCACCGACGAGTACTGCGTTGACAAGAGTGCCCTCCTACTTTCTGTCCCCGAGCCTGTCCATCCCGTGATCTTCCCGATCTACCCCCGGGTTCGCGGCTTGAAACGGCGTGTCGGACTCGAACGTCTCGAAAATCTGGACCTGGGCTTGAGGGTCAATCGCTTGATCTACAAGGCGATCCCGGAACCGCGAAGTTGCCCTTGGCAACTAATAGCGCGAGGTGTGCAGTTAATCGATTGACCGAGGCAGGCGCAGGCTGATCTGCTAGGAGGCTGGTGCGCCGGAGTGGCCGGTGCGGACCGGAAGGAGGAGAGCCGATGTCTGTTCTGTCCTGCAGCTTTGCTCTGAAAGGTTCATCGGTTTGGCTTTCGCACGTTCGTTCAGTTGTGAACACTGCGGCGTAGAGGTCTCCCTCGACGCCCCTGGAACCACCCATCGAAATCACTGCCCGAGTTGCCTGTGGTCGCGTCATCTCGACCGCAACGTGCCGGGCGATCGCAAGGCCGACTGCTCCGGCGGCATGGAGCCGATCGCGGTCACGGTCCGCGGCGAGGGTCGTTGGGTCCTCATCCACAGGTGCACCAACTGCGGGCGCCTTCGACTCAACAAGACCGCCGGCGATGACAACGTCCTGCTGCTGATGCGGCTCGCGGCGCTGCCGCTCACGATGCCGTTCATCCCGTTCGCGGCCGAGCCCGAGACCGAGGTCAACGGCCAAGGCAACGGCAATGGCAACGGCGCACATCCCGTGGCCCGCAAGCCGAGGGCGCGTAAGGCGAAGACCTGAGCTCAGGCGGGCAGCCTGCCTTTGACGAGGCCCCAGAGCGTCTGGGGCCACGCATACAGACGATGCTCATCAGATGTCGATCAGTGCGGCGTCGAGGAGGCGGGTGAGCTGCGACGGGGCCCGGCCCGCCTTGGCCAGGACATTCGTCCCGATCACCACAGCGAGGAGCGCACTCGCGGCGTCGCCGGGGTCCCGACCGGGGATCAGTTCGCCGCTGGCCTGACCGCGCTCGATCGCGGCCCGGAACGCATCCTGGACCAGGTCGAACATCTCCTTCGAGACGTCGGTGACGGCGTCGTCCGAGCTGCCCAGCTCGGCGACCGAGTTGACGATCAGACAGCCCAACTGATGCTCACCGACGCCGGCCAGATTCCGCATCGCGGTCCGCAGCTTGGGGCGGACGGGCCCCGGTCCGTCGAGAGCCTCGGCCAGGTCGGCGGCGCGATGGGCGCTGTACCGGCGCATGGCCAGCTGGAACAGGTGGTGCTTGCTCTTGAATGTGTTGTACAGGCTGCCTTTGCCGATGCCGAGCTCGTCGACCAGGTTCTGCGGGGTCGTCGCGCCGAAGCCGCGCTGCCAGAAGACCTCCACCGCCCGGTCGATGGTCTCCTCGGTGTCGAATGTCATGGGTCTCGCCACACCCACATCGTAGAGTTCTGTACTCTGAAGTCAAGAATGCGAACCCGGAGGGATCGAGAGTGCGGATCGGTTCACATGTTGCCGTCGCCGGTGGGCTGGTCAAGGTCGGGCTGGGGGAGGCCGAGGCGGTTGACGCCGAGATCATCCAGCTGTTCGCCGGCAATCCCCGCAGCTGGATACCGGCGGCCTTCGATCCGGCGGCCGACGAGGCGTTCCGTACGGCGTGTGCCGAGCGCGACCTGCCGGTCGTCGTCCACGCGCCGCACCTGATCAATCTGTGCTCGCCCTCCGACCTGGTGCTGAGCCGCTCAACGGCCGCCCTCGAACTGACGATGCAGCGGGCCGCCTCGCTGGGCGCCTCCACGGTCGTCGTGCATGCGGGCTCGCTGGTCACGAAGGGCCGCCGCGCTGAAGTACTCCGTGGCCTGCGCGATCTCGTCGTACCGATCGCCCAGCGGTGGCACGACGTACGGCTACTGATCGAGCCGACGGCCGGCGCCGGTGAGGCAGCCGCCTCGACCATCGAGAGCAGCATCGAGTACCTGGACGCGCTGGACGAACCCGAGATCGGCCTGTGCCTCGACACGTGCCACCTGCACGCGGCCGGCGAGGATCTGACCGCCGTCAAGCAAGTGGCGGACAGGGTCGGGCTGATCCATGTGAACGACAGCCGCGATCCCGCCGGTTCCCGCCGCGACCGGCACGAGTCGCTCGGTCGCGGCACGATCGGACTGGCCGCGCTGGAGACGGTGCTGTCGGGCTTGCACGGCATTCCGCTACTCGTCGAGACGCCGACGCATGCGCGTGACGTCGCCTTGCTGAAGGACATGCGTGCGGCGGCCCGCTCCGCTGTCGTACCGTGAATCATGCCGTGGTTCCCGGAGTTCTCCACCGCGATCGAGCTGGCCCGTCGTGATGCCCGGGCGCGAGAGCAGGCGGATCCAGTCGCGCAGTACCTGAAGGCGATGTACGACGATGCGCCGGGCGCGCTGGAGAAGACCTGGCCCGGAGACGTGGTCGTGCACGATCCCCGGGCCGGAGAGATTCGCGGGCATCGCGACCTGCGGACGTTCATCCACAGCAACCGCGAGTGGATGGCCGCGCACCATGCCCGGCTGAAGGTGGTCGGCTCGATCACGGTCGACGGGCGCGCGGCGGTCGAGCTGCTCGTCCACGTCCTGCACGAGGGCGACGAGGTGGCGTGGCCGGTCGCGGTGGTCGCCGAGTCGTCGGACGAGCGCTCCGTCGAGTTCCGCACGTATTGCAGCCAGTGGCCGGTCGACGGACTGCGCCACCTGCGGCCGCCCTTCCTGGAGGCTGGCGCTGTGGAGACGACAGACGTCGTGGCGCGGCACCTGGGCGCGCTGGCCGGTGGTGATGTCGAGTCCATCGTCAAGACCTTCGAGTCGGACGGATACGTGCAGGAGCCGCTGGACAACGTCCATCGCGGCGTGGACGGGCTCCGCGCGTACTACGCAGGCGCGGGCGTAACCGCCGTACGGCCGTGTGCTGTCACCGATGACGGCGTCGGCTGCGCACTGGAATACAACATCGACGGACCGCCTCAGGCAGGTCTCGCCGTCTTCGAACGCGGCACGGACGGCCTCCTCGCGGCGGTCCGCCTGTACGACGACATCACCCGTTAGGGCGCTTGTTCCACCCGTGGAAGGCGCTGTGGTCGCCGCTGTCCCATGCCTCACGTAGTCCGGGCTTGCTGAGATCCCAGTCCGGACGCACTTCGCTGCTTGCCTCCCGGAGGTCCTGCCACAGCTCGGAGATCGTGGGCCGTCCCCAGAACCAGTAACCGTTGTAGATGCTGTGCACCACCAGCCCGGGCTTGAGCACGAGCGTGTACGGGATCATCGGGTCGTTGTCGGGATCGGTGTACTCCGCGATGTCGAGATCCCGCTGGACGATCCGCCCCGGATCGGACAGGAACGGCCACTGCGCGCCGACCGACGCCCGGAACTCCTGCAGCGTGTGGTGCTCGTCGGTCGCGATCGTCACGATCTGCGTGTAGCTGACCGCGATCTTCGGGTAGAACGCCGCCAGCTCGAGATGTTGCTGGTGCTCCTTGGGGCAGTAGTGCCCGCGGGCGAGCGTGAGAATCATCGGATCCTCGCCCTGGAGGTCGCTCAGCTTCCGCGGTACGTCCTCCTGGTCGGGCAGCTCGTAGTCGGGGAACACGGCGCCGGGCACGATGTCAGCTCGCATGCTCGTCACTGTAGACCGGGTTTGTGGGGCAGCGGTTGCTGTCGAGCAACTGGTCCGGAGCCCTGCGGACCCTGGTGAGTGAGACGGACGAATGCGAGGCGGCTCGCGCGCGATTGGCTCAGGCCTGGTCGACGGGTAGTGCGACGGTGACGTGGAGCCCGCCGCCCAGGCGGGCCATCAGGGTGAGCGTGCCTCCGTGGGCCTCGGTGATGCTCTTGACGATGGCGAGGCCCAGGCCGACGCCCGGCTGATGGGTCCGGGCGCCGCGCTGGAACGGTTCGGTCAGGGTGGAGACCAGTTGCCGGCTGAGGAGCTCGCCGGTGTTCTCGACGGTCAGTACGACGGTGTTGAAGCGCGCCGCAGTGGTGACGGAGATCGTGCCGTGATCGGGCAGGTTGTGGACGATCGCGTTGTGGAGGAGGTTCGTCGCGAGTTGGAGAAGGAGCGTGTGGGAGCCGGTGGTCGGCGTGAGCTCGCCGGCGGTCTCGATCGTGATACCGCGCTTCTCCGCGAACGGGAGCAGGGTTTCGGTCGCTTCTTCCACGATCAGCGAGAGGTCGACCCGTTCTTGGGCGAAGGACCGCTGATCGGCGCGGCTGAGCAGCAGTAGGGCCTCGGTCAGGTTGATCGCCCGGGTGTTGATGGCACGCAGGCGTTCGTCGAGGTCGCCGCTGTCGCGGTCCGGGTCGTTGATGGCGACGTCGAGGAGCGTCTGCGTGATCGCGAGCGGCGTACGCAGCTCGTGAGAGGCGTTGGCCGCGAATCGCTTCTGTTCGTCGACATGAGCCTCGAGCTGCGCAAGCATCCGGTCGAAGCCGTCGGCGAGCTCACGGAACTCGTCGGTTGATCCTTCGAGCTTGATCCGGTGGGACAGCGAACCGTTCTCAGCAAGACGCGTGGCGTTGGTGATGCGAGTCAGCGGCGCGAGCATGCGGCCCGAGAGGATCCACCCGCCCAGCAAGCCGAAGATCAGCAGCAGGATGAACACCGCGGCAGCCCGTGGCGCGAACACCTCCAGCAGACGCGACCGGACCGGGAAGACACTGCTGCCGGCCGTGCCGTCGGGGACGACGAGGACCGCGCGCTCGGGGACGTACCGCAGGAGGAACAGCCAGACCGCCGCGAGGAGCAAGGTGCCCGCGAGCATGAGGAAGGCGGCGTAGCTGAGGGTGAGCTTGAGGCGGACGCTCAACCCGGGCTGCCTACGCATGACCTGCTTCCCCGGTGAGCACACACATACATCCGACGCTACCGGGCGGCGCATATCGTTCGCATATCCAAAACCGCATACGTTCCGGCAACACCAGGCCGGCTTCACTGGAGGGCCGGAGCAGACGGAGGTAAGGCGATCATCAGAGGTTGGCACGGCTGGCTCGGTACGTTCACGGGTGTCGCCGTCATAACGGTGCTCGCACTGCCGGTGGCCGCGCTGGTCATGTACCTGCTCGCACGTCGCCGACGTACGTGGCGCACAGCGGTGGCTGACGTCGGCATCGTCTACGGGACGGTGCCGTGGGTGTGGGGGACCCTGTTGCCGGGCAGCGGCGCCGGCGTCGCTCCTGCCCGCGTGAGCCTCGTACCGCTGCACGACCTGGTCACGATGCCGGCCCTTGACATCGTCGGCAATCTGCTCGTGTTCGCGGCGCTCGGGTTCCTCGCCCCGCTGCGGTTCGCCGCGTTGGCGTCGGTACCGCGGATCCTGGCGCTCGCGGGAGGCTGCTCGATCCTGATCGAGGTCTCGCAGTACGCCTTCCAGTTGGACCGGGTGTCCTCTGTGGACGACGTACTGCTCAACACCGCCGGCGCCGGACTGGCCGCCCTCGCATCACACCGCTGGTGGCAGGTCAGGGCTGAGGAGCCGGAAGCTGCACAGTCTGTCCGGAGCTGATCGACTCCTCGATCGCGCAGATGAGCTCAGTGACGAGTACGCCGTGATCGATACCCGGCCCGAGGTCGCCGCCGTCGACGAGGCCCGCCGCGAAATCCTGAACCATCCACACCGCCGGACCGACCTGCGAGCGCCCGATCCGACCCGCGACGGGCCAGGTCGACCGGTATTTGTCGCTGACCACGGTCAGGCCTTGGTGGGACAGGTCGGCGGTCACCGATCCTTCGGTGCCGACGACCTGGAACCGGAAGTCGACGATCCCGTCACCGGCATCCGGCAGCGTCCACGCCGACGACAGCGTCGCAGTCGATCCGTCCTCGAAGCTGACCAGCGCGTGGACGACATCCCACGTGTCGATACCGCGCTTGGCGAGCACACCACGAGATCCGACCGCGTTCACCGACACGGCTCGACGGCCGGTGAGGTAGAGGATGAGGTCGACGGTGTGCGGCATGAGGAACCATGCCGGCGATGACTTCGCCGCCCACGACAGCATGGTGGTCGGCACGAAGTACGAGTTGCTCAGGGTGGCTGATGCCGTGATCGGATCGCCGACCGAGTCCATCGCCGCCTTGGCCTGCACCACATGCGGATTCCACCGGTTCTCGAAGCCGACGAGGCAGCGCACACCTGAGCGGTGGACCGCCTCCGCGATGGCATGCGCGTCGTCGAGATTCGTGGCGACCGGCTTCTCGATCAGCAGATGCTTGCCTGCTTCGGCCACATCGACAGCAACCTCGCGATGGGCGAAATCCGGGGTCGCCACGATCACGGCGTCCGGGTCGAGTTTCTCGAGCAACTCCCCGTGTGACGAAACGACGGGCAGGCCGGTGGCCGCCCGCGCTTGCGACGCCACCTTCTCCGACGGCTCTGCCAGACCGACGACAGTGACGTCCGGCTGGGTATGGAGTGCCTCGGCGAACAGCCTCCCGCGGAGTCCGGCGCCGACGATGCCTATGGTGACCATCAGAACAGTGTGAAGCCGCCGTCGACCTTGACGATAGAGCCGGTCATGAAACTGGACGCCTCGCTCGCCAGGAAGATTGCCACCGGCCCCAACTCCGGCGGCAGACCGTACCGCTTCATGGCCGCCGGGTCCACGCACCACTGTTTGAACTCGGGCTGGTCGACCGGCGACATCTCGGTCAGGAAGTACCCCGGCGCCATCGCGTTCACCCGGATCCCGTGCGGCGCCCACTCGGCCGCCAGCGCCTTGGTCAGCTGATGGACGGCGGCCTTCGACGACAGGTACGACGCCTGCCAGCGCGGCTGGTTCACGATCTCCGCCGACATCGACCCGACGTTCACGATCGTGCCGCCGCCGCGCTCGGCCATCCGGCGGGCGACCGCACGACTGCAGTACCAGAGGCCGTCGACGTTGACCGAGAAGACTTCGTGCCACGCGGTATCAGGCGTCTCGAACGCGCGACCGGCAACTCCGATCCCCGCGTTGTTGAGCAGCACATCGATCTCGCCGAACTCGCTGCTCACCTGCTCGACCGCGCGTTCCACGTCCTCGACGTCGGACACCTCGAGCTGTACGCCGTACGCGCGGATGCCGAGGGCGGTGAGCTCCGCCGCGGAGGCTTCGGCTGCGGCGAGGGTCCGCGCGGTGACCGCGACCGCGGCACCGGCATCGCCGAGCGCCTCGGCCATCGCGCGTCCGAGACCCCGGCTGCCACCGGTGACGAGAGCGACCTTGCCCTCGAGGGAGAACTTCTGCATCGCGTTCATGGTGACCCTTCTGTGGTTGGCCAGAGCGGAGCCAGGCCGGAGGAGAGGAGGGCAAAGCCTTGGTTGGCGGCTTTCACTGCGGTGGGCAGAGCTTTCGGGGCGGAGGTGCCGGACGCGCAGCGGTCGAAGTTCGACATCGCCAGGGTCCAGTGGACCGAGGCGATCTGGGCGGCGGCCAGGCGGGCGGTGAGTTCGGGGGTTCCGGCGGTCTCGTGCAGGGCTGAGGCCAGTTCCCTTTCGGAGGTCTCGTTGAACTGGAGCATGCGTGCCATCAGGGCCGGCGTACCGCGGAGAAGCCGGTAGAGGTCGAGCACCTGGGGCAGATCGGTGAGGCCGGTGAACGGGTCGTGGGCGCGGAGGCGCTCGATGAAGTGCGTATGGAGTGCGACCAGCGGTGACTGGTCGGCGGGGCGAGCGCGAACCACACGGGCCGGCTCGTCTTCATGGTCGGCGAAGCGGTGGACGACGAGATCTTCCTTGGTCGGGAAGTACGCGAAGAGAGTACGCCGGGACACATCGGCGGCCTCCGCGACCTGGGTGATCGACACCTGGTCGAAGCCGTGCTCCACGAACAGCTCGATGGCCGCCGTCGAGATCGCCTCCCGGGTCCGGAGCTTCTTCCGTTCACGCAACGCCATGGCGGGATCGTAGCACCGGGTGCTAATCTGCACTTAGTCTACTTTTGCACTGAGGAGAGCTTTCATGGACGTACTGATCGCGGGTGCCGGGCCGACCGGGCTGATGCTGGCCTACGAGCTGGCGCTGGCCGGCGTCGACGTGACCATCCTCGAACGGCTGGACACCCGGATCGAACAGACGAAGGGCGGCGCGTTGCAGGCCCGCACGGCCGAGGTGCTGGACCTGCGCGGGCTGCTCGGCCCGATCCAGGCGCGCGAGCTGCCGCGTGAGGCGGTCGGCGGACACTTCGCCGGGCTGCCGGTTCCGCTCGACGCGTCGCCGTGGAACACCCGGCACCCGTACCCGATCTCGGTACCGCAGTGGATCGTCGAGGAGGAGCTCGAGCGAGCGGCGGCCGCGCGCGGAGTTCAGGTACGTCGTGGTGTCGAGGTCAGTGCGGTCTCGCAGGACTCCGACGGCGTGACGGTTACCGCTGGTGGGGAGGTTTTGCGGGCTCGGTATCTCGTGGCCTGCGACGGCGCACACAGCACGGTCCGCAAGCTGCTCGACGTACCGTTCCCCGGTCGGGCGGGGACGTTCCGCGCGGTGCTGACCGACGTACGGCTGTCGTCGGTGTCGGACGAGGTGCCGACGACCATGGGTCACTTCAGCACGATGACCACGCAAGCCGGTGAGTACTGGGGCATGCTCGTGCCGGTCGGCGACGGGAAGTATCGCTTCACGTTCGGCCGCCCCGGAGTCACCACCGCGGACGAGACGCGGGCTGCGCTCACTGCCTTGTACGGCGAGGAGACGACGCTCGCCGAGGTGCTGAACTCGTCTGAGTTCGGTGACGCGACCAGGCAGCTGGAGTCGTACCGCTACGGGCGGATCCTCTTCGCGGGAGACGCTGCGCACATCCATCCCCCGTTCGGCGGGCAGGGGCTGAACCTCGGCGTACAGGACGCGTTCAACCTGGGCTGGAAGCTGGCGGCCGCCATGCGCGGTACGGCGGACCTGCTCGACACGTACCAGGTCGAGCGGCATCCGGTGGCCGCGCGCGTACTACGTCATACCGCGGCGCAGCGCGTCTTCGCGCTTCCTGGGCCGAGCGAGGACGTCGTCGAACTGCGAGAGATCTTCACGGACCTGATGCGGCTGCCCGACACCAACCGCTACCTCGCCGGCATGATGTCCGGGCTCGATGCAGCGGACCGGATCCCAGACTTCGAGGTGGTCACCGGTGACGGGCCGGTCTGGTTGTCGACGCTCCTGCACTCCGGTCGCGGTCGGCTACTCGACTTCGGCGACCGTACCTGGCCGGACGGTTGGGCAGACCGCGTCGACGTACTGCACGTCAAGCCGGACGGAGAGCATGACGCGCTGCTGATCCGCCCGGATGGACTGCTGTGCTGGTCGGGAGGTGCGGATGTCACAACCGCGCTGACGACCTGGTTCGGTGTCAGAGCGGGGTGAGGAGGCAGAACTCGTTGCCCTCGGGATCAGCCATCACTTGCCACGCGACGTCGCCCTGGCCAATGTCGAGCTTCGTCGCACCGAGGGCCTCCAGCCGGGCAACCTCTGCCGCGTGGTCGTCGCCCGGGTACGGGCGGAGGTCGAGGTGGATGCGGTCGAGCCCGGTCTTCGGGTCGGAGGAGCGGAGGAACTCGAGGTACGGGCCGACGCCCTTCGCCGAGCGCAGCGACACGAAGTCATCGGTCTCCTCGTGCAGGGTCCAGTCCAACGCCTCGTTCCAGAACCGGGCCATGGCATGCGGATCCACACAGTCGACAACGATGGCGGCGATCGGGCCGGTGTCGCTGTAGATCGCGCGGGGCTCGAGGACGCAGAACTCGTTGCCCTCCGGGTCGGCGAGAACCGTCCACGGCATGTCACCCTGGCCGATGTCGGCGGGGGTTGCGCCGAGCTCCTGGAGGCGCGCGACCAACTCTGCCTGGTGGGTCGCGGACGTGGTGGCCAGGTCGATGTGTACGCGGTTCTTGACCGTCTTGGGCTGCGCACCCGGGATGAGATCGACGACGACGGCACTCGGGTCCGGGTACGTGACACCCTCAGGCTCGAGGTTGGTCTCTTCGGGTTTGTCGCCGGTGACTTTCCAACCGAGAGCCTCCGCCCAGAACCGCCCGAGCGCAGAGTTGTCCCGAGCCTTGATAACCGCCTGCACAAGTCGCGTCGCCATAGCGAGATCTTATGTGTCACGGCGAGTGGTACTTGAGAAGGCCGATCAACACCAGACTGGCAACCACGATCACTGTGAGCACTGCCGGTCGGGGCGGGCGTTCGTTCACCGAGCCTTGGCCGCCAGTGCCAGCGACAGCATGCGGTCGATCACCTCGGTCCGGGACAGGCCGGTGGCGTCCATCATCCGGGGGTATCGGCTGTACGACGTCATGCCGGGAAGGGTGTTGACCTCGTTGAGTACGACGGTGCCGTCCTCCGTGAGGAACATGTCCACGCGTGACAGGCCGCGGCATCCCAGAGCGCGGTAGATGGCTTTCGCGGTCTCCTGAACGAGCGCGCGGGACTCGGGCGGGATGTCCGCGGGCACGATCACCGTCGAGTTGTCGGAGCCGCTTTCCGGCGTACTCTCCTGGTGGATCTTGAAGAAGCCGTGCGACAGGTCGATCTGGTCGACCTCACCGGCGAGCAGTTCGGGATCGTTGCCGAGGATCGCGCAGCCGATCTCGCTGCCGACGACGGCTTCCTCGATCAGGACCTTCGAGTCGAACTTCCTGGCGGCCTCGACGGCGGCCGGCAGTTCTTCTCTGGCCGCGACCTTGCTGACACCGAAGGACGAGCCCGAGCGGGCCGGCTTCACGAAGATCGGATAGGTGAACTGGTCGGGATCGATGGCTTGGCTCGCCGTGAACGTCCAGAAGTTCGGCGTCGCGATTCCGGCGCCCGCGGCGACGGTGTAGGCGAGGGACTTGTCCATGCACAGGACAGAGCTCTGGATGTCGCAGCCGACGTACGGAAGGCCGGAGAGCTCGAGCAGACCCTGGATCGCGCCGTCCTCGCCTTGCTTGCCGTGGAGGACCGGGAAGAGCACGTCGAGGCTGATCGTCTCGTACTTCCCGTCGTCCAGGACGAGCAGCCCGGGGGAGGTACTGTCCGGTGACAGCATGGCCGGGCGGCAGGCGCCGTTCTCCCAGTCCGTGGCGGGTCCGTCGCACAGCTTCCAGGCGCCGTCCTCGGTGATGCCGATGTAGAACGGTTCGTACTTCGTGGTGTCGATGTTGTCCGCGACCTGTTGGGCGGACTTCACCGAGATGGGGTGTTCCTCGGAGCGGCCTCCGAAGATGATGCCGATCTTCATATCCACTGCTGTTTCCTGTTCTCGAATTTCCGGCAGTTGATGATCGAGTTCTCGACCGTGTCGCTGAGGGCGTGATCGGTGTAGTAGGCGGTGTGCGGGCTGATGATCACGTTCGGCAGCTCCTGGAGTCGCCGCAGTTGTTTGCTTTCGACGGGTTCGTTGCTGCAGTCGGCGTAGAAGATGCCGTCTTCGCCTTCGAGGACGTCCAGCGCTGCGCCGCCGAGTCGTCCGTTTTCCAACGCCGTGAGAAGCGCTTCGGTGTCGAGGAGCGGGCCGCGTCCGGTGTTGACGACGTACGCGCCCGGCTTGAGTTGCTCGATCCGTCGACGGTCGAGCAGATGACGGGTGTCTTCGGTGAGCGGTGTGTGCAGCGTCAGGATGTCGCTGACGGGCAGCAACTCGTCGAGCGGGACGTAGTCGGCCGACGTCGCCGGGCGGTTGTCGTAGGCAACGGTGCGGCAGCCGAAGCCGCGCAGCCGGTCGATCACGGCTGCGCCGATGCGCCCGGTGCCGATGACGCCGACGGTCAGGTCACGCAGTTCCTTCCCGCGTGCGTCGTTCAGTCGGTAGTCGTGGATGTCGGCACGGCGGAGCATCGGCTTCGCGTTGCGCACTGCCATCAACATGAGCATCAGCGTGTAGTCGGCGACGCTGTCGGGGGAGTAGGCAACGTTCTCGACGGTGATGCCGACGGTGTCCGCGTAGTCCACGTCGAGGTGGTTGTAGCCGATACTCCTCGTGGAGATGTACGTGACGCCGGCTCTCGCGAGAGCCAGCAGTGTTTGGTTGGTGATCGGCGTCTTATGTCCGACGCTGATACATCTTTTGCCGAGGGCAAGTTCAATGGTTGCCTCGGACACTGATGCCTCGGTGATGGTCGGTACGACGCCGAACCGAGGAGCGAGCTCCCGGAACAGCGCGGCTTCGTCCGGCCCGCAGCCGTAGATCGTCAGTGCGACGTCCGGGAGGGTCGCGGACGACAACCAGGACGCCAGCGATTGCGTACGGCGTTCTGGTTCGCTGTAGGTCATGCCTCCAGTGAAGGAAGAGTGGTGTTGCCCGCGCGTATCGGATTTTCGATATGCGGACGAAACACCGCGGCTCCTTTACTGGGGGAATGATTCCGCTCAGCCTCGATGAGATCAGCGCGGTAGTTGGCGGAACGGTCGCCGGCGACGGCTCCGTGAAAGTGACCGCACCCGCCGTACTCGACGGTCGAGAGGCTGAGCCGGGGGGACTGTTCGTAGCCTTCGCGGGCGAACACGCCGACGGCCACGACTACGCTCCGCAGGCCGGCCAAGCCGGTGCGGTGGCTGTGCTCGGCTCACGGCCCACGGCCTTGCCCACTGTCGTGGTTGAGGACGTGGAAGCTGCACTACAGAACCTCGCCGCTCACGTCGGCGCGCAGCTACGCACCGGGCTGACTGTTCTAGGCCTCACCGGCTCCCAGGGCAAGACCAGCACCAAGGACCTACTGACCGCCGCGCTCTCCACTATTGGGCCGACGGTCGCAACGATTGGTTCGCTCAACAACGAGCTTGGCGTACCGCTGACGATCCTGCGTTCCGACCCGACCACCCGCTTCCTCGTTGTCGAGATGGGCGCGCGGCGGATCGGCGATATCGCTCACCTCGCCGCCCTGGTCCCACCCGACGTGGCGGTCGTTCTCAACGTCGGGCAGGCGCACCTCGGCGAGTTCGGCTCACGCGGGGCGATCGCCAAGGCCAAGGGCGAGCTGGTGCAGGGCCTCGCGCCAGGAGGGACCGCCGTGCTGAACGCCGACGATCCCCGGGTTGTTGCGATGCGTGCCCTGACGGACGGCCCGGTGCTCACCTTCGGTCGGGCGGAGCACGCCGACGTACGTGTGCTTGACCTGGCGCTCGATCGCCTCGGCCGGCCATCCTTCACCCTGCGGACCGCAGCTGCCGCGGCGTCCGTCGTACTGCCGCTTGTGGGCGCGCACCAGGCGTTCAACGCGGCGGCGGCTACTGCGGCCGGGTTGGCGGTCGGCGTACCGATCGCGCTGACCGCGGCTGCGTTGGCCGGCGCATCGGTCTCGCAGTGGCGGATGGAATTGTGCGAACTGCCAGGCGGCATCACGCTCCTGAACGACTCCTTCAACGCCAACCCGGACTCCGCCCGCGCCGCCCTGGACGCGATGGCGGTGATTGAGGGCCGCCGCATCGCTGTACTCGGCGAGATGCTCGAGCTGGGCGAGGAAAGCGAATCCGAACACCACATCATCGGCGGGTACGCCGCCACCCGCGCCGACGTCATCGTCGCAGTCGGGGAAGGTGCGCGCGCGATCGCCGCCGGCGCGGGGGAGCACGCAGTGGCGCTCCCCGACAAGACCGCAGCCATCGACTGGCTCCGCCGAACCCTCGCCCCTGGCGACGTGGTCCTCGTCAAAGCCTCCCGAGAAGCCCACCTCGAAGAGGTCGCTGCCGCACTCGCCTCAACCCGGCTGCGGTAAGGAGCGGAGGAAGCGGGTCGACGTGTCGGTTTGCTCGACGTATCCGAGGTCTTGGTAGAAGGCGTGTGCGTCGTGGCGGTCGTTGGCGCTGTTGAGGTCTATCCGGACGCAGCCTCGGTCGGCGGCGAAGGATTCCGCGGCGGCCATGAGCTGGGTGGCGATGCCCTGACGGCGGGCCTGGTTGGAGACGACAAGGGCGACGATGCGGGCCCACGAGCCGTCGCGCTGGAAGAACGGGGCAACGTGGACGGCGATGACGCCCAGCACGTCGCCGTCCGACTCCGCGACGTACGCCGCCAGCGCCGGATCGTCGGCCCAGACCTGGATTCGATCGGCTGTCGCGTCTGCGCCGTCTTGGGGATAACCCAGCTGCCCCAGGAGTTCGTTGACGGCGATCGCGTCGGCGCGGGTGGCAGGACGGATGTTCATCCGCGGCGCCGTTTCATGTAGAGGTCGAAGGCGCGATACACCAGCGGACGTAGCGGGAGGTCCCACTCGCCGGCGTACCGGACCGCTTGCCCGCCGGTGCCGACCTTGAACTGGATCAGCCCGACATGGGAGTCCTGCAGATCTAGCGTCGGCGTGATGCCGCGCAGGTCGTACACGTCGCACCCGGCGGCGAGCGAGTCGCGGATCATCGCCCACTGGCACGCGTTCGACCCGCGAACCTCACGCTTCGACGTGGACGAAGCGCCGTACAGGTACCACGCATGAGCGCCGACCCGGACCAGGATCGTCGCGGCGACCAGCTCGCCCTGATGGTGCGCGAGATACAACCTGGCCGAGCTCATCGCGGCGAACAGGTTCTCGAAGTACCGCAGTGGTCGCGGCGTGAAGCGATCGCGCTCAGCAGTGTGGACGTACAGGTCGTGGAAGGCCTTCACGTCCGTGCCGACCGAGACCTCTACACCCTCCTTCGCCGCCTTCTTGATGTTCCGGCGCCATTGCTGGTTCATCCCTCGGAGTACGTCGTCCTCGGTCCGCCCGGCCAGCGGAAGCTCATAGATGTACTGCGGTTGCCCGTCGCCGAACCCGTCCTCGGGACTCTGCGGCAGCCACCCCGCCTCCTCGAGCCAGCGCGTCACCCGATCCCCGCCCCGCCCGGCGAGCCGCTTGACCTCCGGATCCGCGATCCCCGACTTGACCTCAGCGGCGCTCCAGACGTCCGTGCGCACGGGCGGCCCGAGCCGGATCGCGAATGCACCCTGCGCCTTCAGGTACGCCGCGAGCGGGTCGATCCACTCGTCGAGCGACCCGCTCCAGTCGATCACCGGCCCCTGCGGCAAGTACGCCAGCGTGTACCGCTCCAACCGCGGCACCGGTCGATGCAGCACAAGGCCGGCGCCGACGAGCTGCGCCCCGTCGTACCAGCCGAGCGACTCGCTACGCCATTCGGTCTTGACGGCGGCCCACTCCGGGATCTGCAGGAAGCTGACCGACCGCTGCGCGTCCACAAATGCCTGATGTTCGCCGGCGCTGATACGAGAGACAGCCAGCTTCACAGCTGCATCCTCGGATCGTGCGTCGGGTCGGCGTACATCGGCTCGCACCCGTTCGGCCGAAGCTCGTAGTGCCACGGCTCGTTGCGATAGATCTGACACAGCCCGTATGCCGACCCGTGCTCCGCCAGCCATGCCTTCGCCTCGGAGTGCCCGATGTCGACCGCCGCGCCGCGCACGTGCTGGGACGTCTCAGGCGTAGCGACCCATCGAGCCGCTTCCTCCTCCGAGCCGTACTTCGCAACCGCATTGCGCAGCAGGTCATTCTGGTACTCCGGAGAACGCCAGCCGCTGTTCACGTAGAACGTGACCCCGTCGTCCAAGGCATCCGAAGCGGCCTTTCGCAGCGCCGTGAGCAGCGCCGGATCGAGGTTGGCCACGGCCGGGTAGTCGTCGTCGAACACCGTCGCCCCGGCCGGGACGGCGCCGTCATCCTTGCTGGGCGCACCAATTGCCGCTCGAGTCATGCTCCCAGTCAAGGCAGCGCGGTGTTGTCGGTACGTATGGGGAATTCGATATACGGACGATACGAAGGACCTCGTAGCATCGGGAGTATGCGGGTGCTGCTGGTCGAGGACGAGCCGGAGATGGCGGGCGCGATCCGCGACGGCCTGCGCCTGGAGGCGATCGCGGCCGATATCGCCGGCGACGGCGACACCGCGCTCGAGCTGCTCAGCATCAACGCCTACGACATCGCGGTCCTGGACCGCGACATTCCCGGCCCGTCGGGGGACGAGGTCGCCAAGCGGATCGTTGCCTCCGGCAGCGGTATGCCGATCCTCATGCTGACCGCGGCCGATCGGCTCGACGACAAGGCGACCGGGTTCGAGCTCGGCGCCGACGACTACCTCACCAAGCCCTTCGCGCTCCAGGAGCTGGTACTGCGTCTGCGAGCGCTCGACCGTCGACGCGGCCACAACCGGCCGCCCGTGCGCGAGATCGCGGGCCTGCGGGTGGACCCGTTCCGCCGCGAGGTCTACCGCGACGGCCGGTACGTCGCGCTGACCCGCAAGCAGTTCGCCGTACTCGAAGTTCTCGTCGGTGCCGAAGGCGGTGTCGTCAGCGCCGAGGAGCTGCTGGAACGGGCGTGGGACGAGAACGCCGACCCGTTCACCAACGCCGTACGGATCACTGTCTCCGCGCTGCGCAAACGGCTGGGCGAGCCTTGGATCATCGCCACCGTAGCCGGCGTGGGGTATCGCATCGACACGGCTGGCGAGGAAGGCGAGCGTGGGTAGGGAGCCGGGGCTGAGTGTTCGCCTCAAGCTCACCCTCAGCTATGCGGCGGTCATCATGCTCGCGGGCGGTGGGCTGCTCGCGGTCGTCTGGGTGTTCCTGCTGCGCTACGTTCCCGCCCGGATGGTTCGCGCACCCATGAGCGGCCCGGACCGTGCCGACCTGCTGGCCGCGTTCGCGCCCAAGGCGATCCTGATGCTGACGTTGCTGCTGATCGCCGGTCTCGTCGGAGGCTGGATCCTGGCCGGCAGCATGCTCGCGCCGCTGACCCGAATCACCAACGCCGCCCGCCTGGCCACGGCCGGTTCGCTGTCCCACCGGATTCAGCTGGAAGGCCGCCAGGACGAGTTCCGCGAGCTTTCCGACGCGTTCGACACCATGCTCGAGCGGATCGAAGCGCACGACGCCGAACAGCAGCGGTTCGCCGCCAACGCCTCCCACGAACTGCGTACTCCGCTCGCGATCACCCAGACCCTGCTCGACGTGGCCCGCAAGGATCCGAACCGCGACCCCGCCGAGCTCGTCGACCGCCTCGACTTCGTCAACAGCCGGGCGATCGACCTGACCGAAGCCTTGCTGCTGCTCAGCCGCGCCAACCAGCGGACCTTCACCCGCGGCGACGTCGACTTGTCCCTCGTTGCGGAGGAGGCCGTCGAGACTCTCCTCCCACTCGCGGAAAAGCGCGGTCTGACGGTCGAAACCTCCGGTGACGTGACCCCGGCCGTCGGCTCGCACACCCTCCTGCTGCAGCTGGCGACGAACCTTGTCCACAACGCGATCGTCCACAACCTGCCCGCGGGCGGCGCCGTGTGGATCACCACGACCATGCACCCGAAGACCGTGGTGCTCACGGTCGAGAACACCGGCGAGATCCTCCCCGCATCCGTGGTTTCCACCCTGATCGAGCCCTTCCAGCGCGGCGGCGGGCGCATCCGCACCGACCACACCGGCGTCGGCCTGGGCCTCGCGATCGTCAACAGCATCACCCAGGCGCACGACGGAATCCTGATCCTCGCCGCCCGCCCCTCCGGCGGTCTCCGCGTCACGGTTCAGCTCCCAGCCGTACGTCGCTGACCAACCCTGTAGGGCATCTCTGACAGTCCAGAGATGCCCTAGCTGTCAATCATCCGGGGGACAGTGCTACCTTTTGTCCGGAATGGTTTTCATTATCAATTGGCGATGAGGGACGGGTGCGCTGTGAGGCTGCGTAGTTCTGTTGGATTCCTGGCCGGTGCGGCGGCGCTGGCGCTGCTGGCCGCGTGCAGTTCGTCGGCGGCCGACGAGACGGCCGCGTCGACCTCCGAGGCCGGGGTGCAGGTCGTGGCGTCGACGAACGTGTACGGCGACATCGTCGAGCAGATCGCGGGGGACAAGGCCGAGGTGACGTCGATCATCTCCGACCCGGACCAGGATCCGCACTCGTACGAGGCGAACGCGCAGACACAGCTCTCGCTCTCGAAAGCGAAGGTCGTGATCGAGAACGGCGGCGGCTACGACGACTTCATGGCCACGATGCTCAAGTCGGCGGGCAACACCTCGGCGAAGGTGCTCAACGTGGTCGGCATCTCCGGCCACAAGGCGCCCACCGGCGGTGAACTCAACGAGCACGTCTGGTACGACTTCCCGACCATGGAGAAGCTGGCGGCGCAACTGGCGTCCACCCTGTCCGAGGTCGACTCCGCGAACAGTTCGACGTACGCCGCGAACGCCGCCGCCTTCACCGGCAAGGTGAAGCAACTGGAGGCGACCGAGGCCTCGATCAAGGCTGCTCATACCGGCGACGGCGCCGCGATCACCGAGCCGGTGCCGGTGTATCTGCTGACCGCCTGCGGGCTGGTGAACAAGACGCCGGGCGAGTTCAGCGAGGCCATCGAGGAGGGGACGGACGTTCCGGCCGCGGTGCTGCAGGAGACGCTCACGTTGTTCAGCGCCAAACAGGTGAAGCTGCTGGCATACAACGAGCAGACGTCAGGTCCGGAGACGGAGAAGGTGCTCGCGGCGGCGAAGGCGAACGGCATCGCCGTCGTACCCGTGACCGAGACGCTGCCCGACGGCAAGGACTACCTGGGCTGGATGACCGCCAACCTGGACGCGATCCGTTCGGCTCTGGCCTGATGAACGTCCTGCAGTTCGAGAAGGCGTCGTTCGGATACGGAGGGCATCGGTTGTGGGGCGGCCTGACGATGAGCCTGCACGCAGGGGAGTTCCTCGCGATCCTCGGCGCCAACGGATCGGGGAAGACCAGCCTGCTGAAGGCCGTTCTCGGGTTGCATCCGCTGATGTCCGGGACCGTCCAGGTCGCCGGCGCTCCGCCCCACCGAGGAAGCACGCAGATCGGGTACGTGCCGCAGCACCGGCGGATCGACACGCTCACGCCGCTCCGGGCTCGGGACGTCGTCGGCCAGGGCCTGGACGGCCATCGATGGGGGATCGGCCGCCCCGACCCGAGGCGCCGTCGACGGATCGACGAGCTGCTCGAGTCGGTCGGCGCCGACGCCTTCGCGGACCGTCCGATCGGACAGCTGTCCGGAGGCGAGCAGCAGCGGGTCCGGATCGCGCAGGCACTGGTGTCCGACCCGAAGCTCCTGCTCTGTGACGAGCCGTTGCTGTCGCTGGATCTCAACAGCCAGCGCACGATCTCCGGTCTGGTCGATCGGCGCCGCAGTACGCATGACACCGCGATCGTCTTCGTCACCCACGACATCAACCCGGTGCTGCCGTACGTCGACCGCGTGCTCTACCTTGCCAACGGTCGCTTCCGGACCGGGTCGGTCGACGAGGTGATGACGTCGACGACCTTGAGCGACCTGTACCAGTCGCCGGTGGAGGTGGTCCGTTCCGGCGGCCGGGTGCTGGTGGCCGGTGTTCCCGAGGACACCCATCACACCTCGGTCCTGCGGGCCGGGTGAGGTCGATGCTCACGGCAACTGTCTGGCACGAGATCTTCAACTTCACCAACTACGGGGAACTGCTGGCGCTGGTACGCAACTCGATCATCGCCGGCGTGGCGCTCGGCGTCGTCGGCGGTCTGATCGGCGTGTTCGTGATGATGCGCGACCTGCCGTTCGCGGTCCACGGCATCAGCGAGCTGTCGTTCGCGGGCGCGTCCGCCGCTCTGCTGCTGGGCGTGAACGTGGTCGCCGGTTCGCTGACGGGGTCGATCATCGCCGCGATGCTGATCGGCGTACTGGGAAGTCGTGCGCGTGATCGCAATTCGATCATCGGGGTGCTGATGCCGTTCGGGCTGGGGCTCGGCGTGCTGTTCCTCGCCTTGTACAAGGGTCGTGCGGCCAACAAGTTCGGCCTGCTGACAGGGCAGATCGTGGCGGTGGACACGCCGCAGTTGTCCTGGCTGATCGTCACCGGCGTCGTCGTACTGCTCGGGCTTGTGATCGTCTGGCGGCCACTGATGTTCGCCAGCTCGGACCCGGAACAGGCTGCGGCTCGTGGTGTGCCGGTGCGGCTCCTGTCGTTGGTGTTCATGCTGCTACTCGGGTTGGCGGTAGCCATCTCGGTCCAGATCGTGGGCGCCTTGCTCGTCCTGAGCATCGTGGTCACACCCGCGGCCGCCGCACTTCGAGTCGCTACCTCTCCGTGGCTCGTTCCGTTGCTCAGCGTGATCTTTGCGACCTTGTCCCTCGTCGGAGGGATCCTTCTCGCACTGGGCGGCAGCCTGCCGATCAGCCCCTACGTGACCACGATCTCCTTCCTCATCTACGTGATCTGCCGGAGCATCCCCGGCGGGAGAGTGGCGGTTCGCACGTAGGTGTTAGAGAGGCGTTAGAAAGGACCGGTCCTGGTTCTCCGGCTGGCTAGGCTCCGAGCGGTGACAGAAACCCGTGAGAACGAGACGGTCGGGCTACCCCCTCCGGTCCGTGGCCGGTTCGTCGAGTGGTTACTGCACGACCGCCCCGCCGGACACGCCGGGCCGCACCGGCCGGCGCCGCACCCCACGCACCGCTGGTGGAAGGTGATGTGCCTGACCGGTGTCGACTACTTCTCCACGCTCGGCTACCAGCCCGCCATCGCGGCCGCCGCGGTGGGTCTGCTGTCACCGGTCGCCACACTGGTCCTCGTCCTGCTCACCCTGCTCGGCGCCTTGCCGGTCTACCGGCGCGTGGCGGCCGAGAGTCCGCACGGCGAGGGCTCGATCGCGATGCTCGACCGGCTGCTCGGCCGCTGGAAGGGCAAGTTCACCATCCTGGTCCTGCTCGGCTTCATGGCGACGGACTTCATCATCACGATGACGCTGTCGGCCGCCGACGCCACCGCGCACGTCATCGAGAACCCGTACGTGCCGCACTGGTTCGAGGGCAAAGAGGTGATCATCACCCTCCTGCTGCTGGCCCTGCTCGCCGGCGTGTTCCTGCGCGGCTTCGGAGAGGCGATCGGGATCGCCGTCGTTCTGGTCCTCGTCTACCTCGGCCTGAACGTCGTTGTCGTCGGCAACGCGCTCTGGAACGTGATCACCGCACCCGAACTCGTGACGAACTGGCGCGGCATGCTGACCACCGAGCACTCGAACATCTGGGTGATGATCGGCATCTCGCTGGTCGTGTTCCCCAAGCTCGCCCTCGGTCTGTCGGGGTTCGAGACCGGGGTCGCGGTGATGCCGCAGGTCGACGGCTCACCCGACGACGATCCTGCACACCCGGCGACCCGGATCCGCAACACCCGCAAGCTGCTGACCACCGCGGCACTGATCATGAGCGGCTTCCTGATCACCAGCAGCTTCACCACGATCGTGCTGATCCCCGAGAACGAGTTCAAGGACGGCGGCGAAGCGTCCGGCCGGGCGCTGGCCTACCTGGCGCACGAGCACCTCGGCAGCATCTTCGGGACCGTGTACGACGTGAGCACGATCCTCATCCTGTGGTTCGCCGGCGCCTCGGCGATGGCCGGTCTGCTGAACATCGTTCCGCGGTACCTGCCCCGCTACGGCATGGTCCCGGACTGGGCCCGCGCGACCCGCCCGCTGGTGATCGTGTTCGGCGTGATCGCGTTCGTGATCACGCTGCTGTTCAAGGCCGATGTCAACGCCCAGGGCGGTGCGTACGCGACCGGCGTACTCGTGCTGATCATGTCGGCGTCGATCGCGGTCACGTTGTCGGCGCGGCGGAAGGGGGAGCGGGCCAAGACGGTCGGCTTCGCCGTCATCAGCCTGGTGCTGCTGTACACGACGATCGCGAACATCATCGAGCGTCCCGACGGCGTGCAGATCGCGTCGTTCTTCATCGTCGCGATCATCCTCACCTCGCTGATCTCGCGGGCCACGCGCTCGCTCGAGCTCCGGGCCACCGAGGTGCGGTTCGACGAGGAGGCCTGCCGGATCATCTCCGCGGCTGCCGTGGCCGGTGAGCTGCGGATCATCGCGAACGAGCCGGACGATCGCGACGAGGCGGAGTACCAGGAGAAGGAGGCCGAACAGCGCGAGGTGCGCAACCTGCCCGAAGGTCTGCCGATCTTGTTCCTCGAGGTGACGCTGACCGACGCCTCGCAGTTCGAGACCGAGCTGGACGTGCAAGGCGACGAGCGGTTCGGCTACCAGATCCTGCGGGTCGAGAGTCCGAGCGTGCCGAATGCGATTGCGGCGCTGATGCTGAAGATCCGGGACGACTGGCAGGTGATGCCGCACATCTACTTCGCCTGGGCCGAGGGCAACCCGTTCTACTTCCTGTTCCGCTACCTCATCTCCGGCGAAGGCGACGTACCGCCCGTGACCCGCGAAGTACTGAGACGGGCCGAGCCCAAGCGTTCCCAGCGCCCCTGGGTGCACGTCGGCTGATCGATCCGGAACCGCATCCGGCAGACGACCGCGTCGGTACGGCGGCGGAGCGCATGCGCGAGGATGGCGCCTCGCTGATTCTGCAGCAGCCGCTGCCACAGGTGATCGGGCTCGATCTCGGGGATCACCACGAAAACGGTGTCGACCTCGCAGCGGTTGACGTACTGGACGACCGGTGCGGTCAAGGTGCGGCGTTGGTCGTACAGCGCGATCAGCGGGATGCCTGGCTGCCAGCGCTGCCAGTCGTCGAGGAGGCGGACGAAGGCCTTGGTGTCCTCGGGGTCCGCGGTGTTGACCGCATGGACGGCGACGACGTCGTGACCGAGCCCGCGCGCAACCGACAATGCCTCACCCGTCAGCCTGCTCACGCCATGCACGGGTACGACGACGCGCGACCGCCGCGACGTCAGCCGATCGGGGACGTGCCCCAGCTCGAGCCGATCACCGATCCGTCGGTAGTTGCGGTTCACGGACTCCATCACGAGCACCAGCACGGGCAGCGTGATCGCGATCAGCCACGCGCCGTCGGCGAACTTCGAGGCGGTGACCACGATCGCGGCGACACCGGTGAGGAGAGCGCCGAATCCGTTCAGCGCCAGCTTGCCCCGCCATTGCGGCGGACGACGGTGCCACCAGTGGCGCACCATGCCGGCCTGGGACAGCGTGAAGCCGACGAAGACGCCGATCGCGAAGAGCGGCACCAGCGTGTTCATGTCGCCGCGCGCCGCGATCAGCAGGACGGCTGACACTCCAGCCAGGAACAGGATGCCGTACCGGTAGACCTGGCGTTGCCCGCGCAGCTGGAACACATGCGGGAGGTAGTTGTCCTTGGCAAGCAGTTGGCTCAGGACGGGAAGCCCGCCGAAGGACGTGTTCGCAGCCAGTGCCAGCAGCAGCACGGTCGTGAACTGCACGACGTAGTACCCGAATCCGTGGCCGAGTGCCCCATCGGTGAGTTGAGACAGCACGGTGACGCCGTCGACCGGCCGGATATCGAACTTCTCGATCAGGATCGCGAGGCCGATCAGCATCACGCCGAGCAGGCCACCGAGCGCCAGTTCCGCACGCTGGGCCCGAACGACACCGGGCTTGCGGAACGACGGTACGGCGTTCGCGATCGCCTCGACACCGGTCAGGGCAGCGCACAGCCTCGCACTCGTCGCGACACCACGCAGATTCACCGCGGTGACGAGGAACAGTACGGCGAGTGCGAGCTCGACGCGATACCCGTACAGTCCCGGCACGGCCGACGTCAGCGCTGCGACGCCGGCCGCGACCGAGACGGCCACATTGAGGACGTAGTCGATCACCAGCGACGCGGCGGCCACGAGACTTGCCCGCCGGCCGAGGTGCGCCTTCGCGACGCCGTACGAACCACCGCCGTCCGGGAAGGCCGCGATCACCTGCCGGTACGACAGGACCAGCACGAGCAGCAGTACGGCGATCGCGATCGTAATGGGGAGCGTCAGCCCCAGCGCCGCCGACCCGCCCAGGGCGAGGACGAGCACGATGGCCTCCGGGCCATAGGCAACGGAGGCCATCGCGTCGAGTGACGGTGCCGCCAGACCTCCCGCGACGCCGAGCCGATGCCTATCGTCCGAAGAGGTGGTCACAGCACGACCTTCCAGTGCAGCGACCCGGTCAGTCAGCACTTCTCACGTGCTACTCACACAAGCCAAACGCGGCTCTCACACCGAGGTCAGCTCTTCCTCCCGCTCCGGCTGTTCCGGCGCGCGCTGCGCGTCGGCGTGGCCCGGCCACCAGGCGCGGTGACCGATCAGGGCCGTGAGCGCCGGGGTGAAGAACATCGCCATCACGAACGCCGCGATCGCGATTCCCGCGGAGATCGCGAAGCCCATTTGCGAGAGGACGTTGTTGCCGGCCAGCATCATCGACGCGAACGTGCCGGCGAGGATCAGACCGGCGGCGGCAATGGTCGGGCCTGTGTGGTGCAAGGCCAGGGCCGCGGCCCGCTTCGGGTCGTGGCCCTCCCGCGCTTCCTCGCGCAATCGGGCGACCATCAGGATGTTGTAGTCGGTGCCGAGAGCAACCACGAACAGGTACATGATCACCGGCAATGTGAAGATCAGCCCCGAGTTGTGCTGCAGATGCTGGAACACCAGCACCGACGCACCGAGCGTCGCCCCGAAGCCGAGGAACACCGACGCCATCAGGTACCACGGCGCGACCAGACTGCGCAGGAGCAGCGCCAGCACGATCATGATCAGGATCGCCGCGACCGGGAACACGATGCGGTAGTCATGGTTCATCGCGTCCTGGAAGTCGACGAACACCGAGGTCAGCCCGCCGACGACCGCCGTCGTACCGGCCGGTGCGGCGGCGTGCGCCGCGTCGCGCAGCGGACCCCGGACGGTGGCGATCGCCTGGTCCGATTCGGGCGCCGACGTCAGCGTGACCTTGAAGTCGGCGACCGTACTGTCCGGAGACAGCGTGGCCTGGGAGACATCGCCGACACCGTCCACCTTGGTCAGCGCGGTGCGGTACTTGTCGAGCTGGTCCTTGCTCAACGGGCTCGACGACTGCAGCAGTACGTCGGACGGCTGGGTGACGCCTGCCGGCAGGCTCTTGAGCAGTTCCTTGCTGTACACGGTGGATTCGGACGTGTCGGACGTCGAGCCCGAGGTCAGGTCGAACGTCGGGTTGAAGCCGATCGCGAACGCGCTCAGCACGATCAGCAGCCCACCCGCAGCGACCGCGAAGACAGCCGGCCGCCGCCCGAGACCACGACCCATGGCGGCGAACTTCGCACCCTTCGGCTCGACCTTCCACGCCTTCGACGGCCAGAACACCTTCGTGCCGAGCAGCGAGACGATCGCCGGTACGAGCGTGAGCCCGGCCAGCAGCGCCACCGCGACCGAGATCGCGAGTGCCGGCCCCATCGCGCGGAACATGCCGAGCGTCGACAACGTCAGCGCCATGAAGGCGATGATGACCGCCCCGGCCGCGGACGCGATCGCCTCGCCGACCCGGGTGACGGCGCTGACCATCGCGGTCTTCGCGTCCTCGCCGGCCCGCAGGCGCTCCCGGTACCGGAACATCAGGAACAGGATGTAGTCGGTGCCGACGCCGAACAGCACCACCAGCAGGATCGACGTGATCGAGCTGTCGATCTTCAGGTCGAAGGCCTTGCTCACGATTGCGATCAGACCGTTGACCACCGTTGAGACAGCGCCGATGACGACGATCGGAAGCAGCGCGATCACCGGGCTGCGGAAGATCAGCAGCAGGAGCAGCAGGATCAGGCCGACCGTGGCGATTCCGATGATCGCCAAGCCCTTCGTCGAGGACTCCTGCGCGTCCAGGGCCTGCGCGGCCGATCCGGTCACGCCCGCCTTCAGCGACGTCCCGTGCAGCTTGTCCTGCAACGCCGTGCGGAGTGCCTTGACGGCGTCGTTCTGCCGGGTGTCGCTGGGGTTGGTGATCTTGGTCAGCTCGACCGCGGCGATCTGGATCAGCCGGTTACCAGTCGGCGGGACCGCCTGGATCCCGGTGACGTCTTTGAGTTTGGCCTGGTTCAGCTGGCCGGCGATCGTTCCGACCGTTGCGGCGTCGGCGGCGCCGATCGGCGCGCCGTCGCTGCGTTCGAACACCACGAGGGCCGCGGGCGCGGTGGCGTTGGGGAAGGCCTTCTCCTGCAGTTGTGCTGCCTGGATCGACTCGTAGTGCGACGGCAGGAACGCGGATTGATCCGTGGTCGCGGTCAGTTTCGGGGCCGTCGCGGCCACCGCGGCGATGATCAGCACCCAGGCGCCGATCGTCCACCACGGCCGCCGTACGACCAGCGACCCCAGTCGTGCGAACATGAAAGGTCCTTTCAGGAAGTTTTCGTTGATACGACGATCGCGGAGCGGCCTGACACCGGACTGACACGGCGCAGTCACCAGCCGGTCTGCTAGCTGATCTTGCGGCGGTAGAGCGCTGTCGCACCGGCGTACGCGAGAACGAGCAGGCCGACGCACCAGGCGAGCGCGACCCAGATGTCGTTGCCGATCGGCTGCTGCGCGAACAGGTCCCGGATCGTGTTGACGATCGACGTGACCGGCTGGTTCTCGGCGAAGGCGCGGACCACGCTCGGCATGGTGTCGGTCGGCACGAACGCCGAGCTGAGGAACGGCAGGAAGATCAGCGGGTACGAGAACGCGCTCGCGCCGTCCACGGACTTCGCGCTCAGACCCGCGATCACGGCCAGCCAGGTCACCGCGAGCGTGAACAGGATCAGCATCCCGGCGACCGCGAGCCAGGCGCCGATCCCCGCGCCGGTGCGGAAGCCCATGATCAGCGCGACGCCGACGACGATCACGAGTGAGATCAGGTTGGCGACGAGCGACGTCAGCACATGACCCCACAACACGCCCGAGCGCGCGATCGGCAGGGACTGGAAGCGTTCGAAGATGCCGCTCTTGAGATCCATGAACAGCCGGAACGACGTGTACGCGACGCCGGACGCGATCGTGATCAGCAGGATGCCCGGCAGCAGGTAGTTGACGTACTTGACCGAGCCGGTGTCGATCGCGCCGCCGAACACGTAGACGAACAGCAGCATCATCGCGATCGGCATGATCGCGGTCGTGATGATCGTGTCCGGGCTGCGGAGGATGTGCCGCAGGGAGCGCCCGGTGAGAGTGGCGGTGTCGCCGATGAGGTGCGAGGCCATGGTCGGATCCCTACTTTTCCGGGGCGGTATCGCCGACGAGGGTGAGGAAGACGTCCTCGAGCGTGGGCTGCTTCTCGACGTACTCGACCTTGGCGGGTGGGAGCAGCTGCCTGAGCTCCTCGAGCGTGCCGTTCACGATGATCCGGCCTTCGTGCAGGATCGCGATCCGGTCGGCGAGCTTCTCGGCCTCGTCGAGGTACTGCGTGGTGAGCAGCACCGTCGTACCGTGCTTGGCGAGCTCCTTGACGCTGTTCCAGACCTCGATCCGCGCCTGCGGGTCGAGCCCGGTGGTCGGCTCGTCGAGGAAGACGACCGGCGGACTCCCGATCAGGCTCATCGCGATGTCCAGCCGGCGCCGCATACCTCCGGAGTACGTCGCGACTCTGCGGCCGCCCGCGTCCGTGAGGGAGAACCGTGCGAGCAGGTCGTCCGCGACCTTGCCCGGGTCGTCGATGTGCCGCAGCTTGGCGATCAGCACGAGGTTCTCGCGTCCGGTCAGAATCTCGTCGACGGCCGCGAACTGCCCGGTGAGGCTGATCGATTCGCGCACCTTGGCGGAGTCCTTGAAGACGTCGAAGCCCTGCACGCTCGCCGTCCCCGCGTCGGCCTTCAGCAGCGTCGACAGGATGCGTACGACGGTGGTCTTGCCGGCACCGTTCGAGCCGAGCAGGGCGAAGATGCTGCCACGCTCCACCTCGAAGTCCACGCCCCGCAGTACGTGCAGGTCCTTGTACGACTTCTCCAGACCCTGCACCTGAATCACTGTCATCCCTTGTCTCCTTCGCGCAGTCGGTCGAGGCGTTCGGCCAGGAAGCTCCACGTTCCCCAGAATTCGTCGAGGTCTTGGCGGCCCCGGGCGTTGAGCGTGTACACCTTGCGGGGCGGTCCTTTCTCGGACGGGACCTTCTCCACGTCGACCAGACCGCGTTTCTCGATCCGGACCAGCAGCGCGTAGACGGTGCCTTCGGCGATATCGGTGAAGCCCTGGTCCCGCAACCACGCGGTGATCTCGTAGCCGTACGCCGGCCGCCCGGACAGGATCGCGAGCACGATCCCCTCGAGCGTGCCCTTGAGCATCTCCGTCATCTGCTTGCCCACGCGGCGTTCCTTAGCTATTCAGTGTCACTGAGTACTAGTAGATAGTAACACTGACTACCGGCGGCGCAAGCCACACTGTGGGGACGGAGAGGGGGCAGGTTTGCCGATACCTGGAGTTGAGACGCTGCAGCAGTACCAGCGGAGCTGGCTGCGGCCGGATGTCGTCGCGGGCCTGACGGTCGCTGCGTACTTCGTCCCGCAGGTGATGGCGTACGCCGAACTCGCCGGCCTGCCCGCGGTGGTCGGACTGTGGGTCGCGCTCGGTCCGCTCGTGCTGTACTTCCTGCTCGGCACGTCACGGTTGATGTCGCTCGGCCCGGAGTCGACGACCGCACTGCTGACCGCGACGGCGATCGGTCCGTTGGCCGCCGGTGATCCGGCTCGGTACGCGACGCTGGCCGCAGTACTGGCTCTGCTGGTCGGGGTGATCTGCGTGGTCGGGTGGGCAGCCCGGCTGGGATTTCTGGCCGACCTGCTGTCGAAGCCAGTGCTGATCGGCTACCTGACCGGGATCGCGGTGATCATGATGACCGGCCAGCTCGGGCGGCTGACCGGTGCTCCGGTGGAAGGCGATTCGCCGCCGGCCGAGATCCTGTCCGCGATCCGGCTGTTCGGTCAGTGGAAGCTCGCGCCGGTGGTGTTGTCGGTCGTGGCGCTCGTGCTGCTGCTTGTGCTGGCTCGATGGACGCCGCGCGTTCCAGGGCCGCTCGTTGTCGTGGTGCTTGCGGCGTTCGTGACCTGGGCGGCGGGGCTGGGCGACAAGGGAGTGGAGCTGGTCGGCGCGGTGCCGAGCGGCCTGCCGACGCTGCAGGTGCCGTCGATGTCCCTTCACGATGTCGGTCTGCTGGCCCTGCCCGCGGTCGGCGTGGCGCTGGTCGGCTACACCGACACGGTCCTGACCGGCCGAGCGTTCGCGAGTCGCGGCGGCGGGCGGACCGACCCCGGCCGAGAGCTGCTCGTACTCGGGCTCGCCAACCTGTCCGCGGGCTTCGTGCGCGGCTTCCCGATCAGCAGCAGCGGCAGCCGGACCGCCCTCGCAGCAGCGTCCGGAGCGAAGAGTCAGGTCTACTCGCTGGTCGCTGCGGTGACGATCGTCGCCACCTTGCTCTTCGCCGGCCCGCTCCTTGCCACCTTCCCGATCCCGGCCCTCGGCGCCTTGGTCGTGTTCGCCGCCATCCGGCTGATCGAGCTGGGCGAGTTCCGCCGCATCGCCGCCTTCCGGCGCAGCGAGCTTTTGTTGGCCTTGGCAACAACCGCCGGCGTGATCGCCCTCGACGTCCTGTACGGCGTACTCCTGGCCGTCGCGCTGTCGGTTCTCGACGTACTGCGACGGGTCGCCCGGCCGCACGACGGCATCCTCGGATACGTGCCGGGCATCGCCGGCATGCACGACATCGACGACTACCCGGACGCTCGTCCGGTCCCGGGGCTCGTCGTCTACCGGTACGACTCGCCGTTGTTCTTTGCGAACGCCGAGGACTTCCACCGTCGCGCACTCGCAGCCGTCGACGATGCATCTGATCCGGTGCGATGGCTGCTGCTCAACACCGAGGCGAACATCCAGATCGACGTCACCGCGGTCGACGCGTTGGACGCGTTGCGCGAGGAGTTGGCTTCGCGCGGGATCGTGCTGGCGCTGGCGAGGGTCAAGCAGGACCTCCGTGACGACCTCGAAGCCTCGGGGTTCCTCGATCGTTTGGGACCTGGACGCGTCTTCTACACCCTCCCGACAGCTGTCGAAGCCTTCCGGGCAGAGCAACCCGGCTAGCCTGGTCCGTGGATGCCTGACCTGGGAGGCAAAGTGGCAGTGCTCACGAAAGCTGAGGCGCTGGCGATCATTCGTCGCGCTTACGGTCCTGATCTTGCCCAGTCCATCGAGGACCGGTTGCCGGCCCGGATCGACCCGGAGGACGATGCGGACGCCGAGTTCCTGGCGACGCTCGGCTTGACCCGTGACGGTCTGGCCAACGCGATGGGCGGGGAACTCTAGAGCCGCGCCAACCAAGGTTCGGGTCGTACCCCGCCCCTCCCCGTGACGGAGCAAGCCCCGCCCTTCGACGGCGATCTCGGGGGTCAGCCCCCCAGATGGGGGGTTCGGCCCCTGCGTGCAGACCGCGAACCGACCACCTCAGGGGTTGACCCCCGAGAAGGCCGGGGCCCGGCCTGCGGACAGGCCAAGCAGCCAACCTGTCTGGCCGTGGCACTAGTGCCGTATCAACGAACGTTGGGGTCGTAACGCGCACCAGGCCCGGCGACGTCGACGGCGTGGCCGTGCTCGGTCAGAGGAGTGGATATCCGCCGTCGTTGTGCCTTCTCTGCTGGTGTGCGAGCAGAGAAGGCACAACTCGCGGGGTTATCCGCTCGTGTTGCCGAAGCCGGGGAGATGGGGTTGCAACCGCAACGTTTCTTGCGGCAGCACTAAAGGAGATCCCCGCAGAAGAAGCGGATGGAGCGGTTGACCAACTGAGGGCGTTCCCAGGGCATGAAGTGCCCGGCGCCTTTGACCCAGAACGGTCCGACGCCCTCCGGGAAGGCCAGTGCGCAGCGTTCCTCGGCGTACTCGCCGACGGTGACCTGGTCCGCGCCGATCAGCACCAAGGCCCGTTGCTGCACCGGGCGATCGATCAGCTCCGGCGCGGACAGCGGCCGGGTGCCCATCAGCACCTCGTAGTCGGCGAAGGACGCGCGCAGGCGGGCCGCGTCACCGAACGGCTCGGTCAGGAACGCCAGGTCGTCCTCGTCGAAGGCATCAGGCGGGCACCAGAGACGATGCCCGTAGAACTCGCCGATGTAGCGCCGCCGCCGTTCGGGCGTATCCAATTCGGCGACCAGCTCATCGGCGTGGTGGCCCTGACGACGCTGGTAGTCGTAGACGGCGGGCTTGGGTCGGCCGGCCGGGATGCCGGCCGCCGCGAACGCGTCCGGCAGATCGGGCATCGAGTCGTCCAGGATCACCAGCCGGTCCACGCGCTCGGGGTGCCGGTTGGCCAGATCGATGGAGATCATAGCGCCCAGGTCGTGCCCGGCGACGACGGCACGCTCCCAGCCGAGTACGTCGAACAGCCCGGTCAGGTCGCTGTTGAACGCGTTGAAGTCGTAGAAGTCGTCCGGCGCGAAATCGGAATCGCCGTACCCGCGCAGGTCCGGCGCGACCACGTCGAACCCGGCCTCGGCCAGCGGGATCAGATTGTGCGACCAGATCCGGCTCGTGCACGGAAACCCGTGGACCAGCAGCAGCGGTACGCCGCCCGCGCCGCGTCGCCGCACCGCGAGTCGATGCCCGGCACGCACTTCGATCCGCTCAGCCGCAACGACCTCAACAGGAAGCACCATGCTTTCGGTCTACACGACCACCCGGTCAGACGGGCCTTGACCGCGGTTGGAAGCGGGCAGAGGCTGGCTGGTGGGTGGGTATCTGACTGGTGTGTCTTCGAGAGGGAGTGGCCTGATGGCGAAGGTACTGATTCTTACCGGTGACGCGGCGGAGGATCTCGAGGTGTTTTATCCCTATCAGCGCCTGCTGGAGGAGGGGTACGAGGTCGACATCGCGGCTCCTGCGGTGAAGAAGCTGCAGTTCGTGGTGCATGACTTCGTGGACGGGTTCGACACGTACACCGAGAAGCTCGGGCATACCTGGCAGGCGGATGTGGCGTTCGCGGATGTGGATCCGGCGGAGTACGTCGCGGTCGTGATCCCGGGCGGCCGCGCTCCGGAGTACATCCGCAACGACGCGGACTGTCAGCGGATCGTGAAGCACTTCTATGGCGAGGCGAAGCCCGTCGCGCAGCTGTGTCACGGACCACTCATCCCAGCGGCGGCCGGTGTGCTGAACGGCCGCAAGACGTCGGCGTACCCGGCGCTCGCGCCGGACATCCGCGCCGGGGGAGCCGAGTGGGTCGACGGCGACGCGGTCGTCGACGGCACCGTGGTCTCCGGTCGCGCCTGGCCGGACCACCCGACCTGGATGCGGGCGTTCATGGCGATCCTGAAGGAGCACGCGCCGGCCTAGTCGCCCGGTTTGCAGCCTTTCTGCAGCGTTCGGAGAGGCAGGCTGGACGGAGCTACCGGGAGGAGTGAGCATGCCGGTCGCACCGTTGAAGGAACTCGTCGACGAGGCCTTGGCCAAGGGGTACGCCGTTCCCGCGATCAACATCGTCGACGAGTTGAGCCTGCGAGCCGTCGTCGACGCGGCCGTGGAGCTGCGCTCGCCGCTGATCGTGCAGACGTCGGTGAAGACCGTGAAGTCGGTCGGGCGCGACGTACTCAAGGCGATGTTCGACGCGACCGTCGCGCCCGAGCCGGTGCCGGTCGCGCTGCACCTGGATCACTGCCCGGACCGCGAGGTGATCAGCTCCTGCCTCGCGGCCGGCTGGAACTCGGTGCTGTTCGACGCCTCCGCGCTGCCGGTCGAGGAGAACCAGCGGCAGACCGTCGAGGTCGTCGCCGAGGCCCGCAAGTACGGCGCTCACGTGGAAGGCGAGATCGAGGGCATCACGGGGGTCGAGGACGGAGTCGGGTCCGACACGGAGTCGGAACGTCAATCCTTGGCGGTTGCCACTCGCTTCGTGGAGACGACCGGGGTCGATGTGTTCGCCCCGGCGATCGGCAACGCCCACGGCATCTACCGGTCGACACCCGAGCTGCACTCGCAGCGGATCACCGACCTGGTCGCCGCGACCGGCATCCCGATGGCGCTGCACGGCGGATCGGGACTGACGCCGGAGCAGTTCCGGGACCTGATCGGGCGGGGCTGCGCGAAGGTGAACATCTCCACGGCGCTCAAGGTCGCGTACATGAAGTCGTCGCTCGAGCATCTCGAGGAGGCGCGGGCGAAGGACAAGTGGGACCCGCCGACGCTGTTCCGGAACATCCACGCCGCAGTGAAGGCGATGACCGTCGAGTACATCGAGATCTTCGGTAGCGGCGATCGCGCATGACCGCGCTCATCTTCGACTGCGACGGGGTGCTCGGCGACACCGAACGCGACGGGCATCTGCCGGCGTTCAACGCGACGTTCGAGCACTTCGGCCTTCCGGTGCGCTGGTCGGTCGAGGACTACGGCCGGCTGCTGAAGATCGGCGGCGGCAAGGAACGCCTGGCCACGTTGCTCGACGATCCCGACGTGGTGAAGGCGGCCGGCTCGCCGTCGACCGACGACGAACGTACGCAGGTTGTCGCGGCCTGGCATCAGTACAAGACCAAGGCGTTCACCGACCTCATCGCGGCCGGTGTCGTTCCGCCGCGTCCCGGCGTACGGCGAATCATCACCGAGGCGCTGCGGGAGGGCTGGACTGTTGCCGTCGCGTCGACCTCGGCCGGGCCGTCGGTACGTGCTGTGCTGACCGGAGCGGTCGGTGCGGACGTCGCGGCGCGGGTGCCCGTGTTCGCGGGGGACGTCGTACCGCGGAAGAAGCCGGACCCGGCGGTGTACGAGCTGGCCGTGCATCAGCTCGCGCTGGTCCGGGATCACACGCTCGTCATCGAGGACTCGAGCAACGGCCTGCTCGCCGCGTCCGGAGCCGGACTGTCCACTGTCGTGACCGTGTCCGGATACACGCGCGACGAGGACTTCTCCGGAGCGGCGCTGGTCGTCTCAAGTCTCGGCGATCCCGAGGGTGAGCAGCTCGAGGTACTCGCGGACCCCTGGAACATCGGCCCCGTCAGCGCGCTCACGCTGACCGAGCTCGCCGAACTGGCCGGTCGCAAAGGAGGGCAGACATGAGTGACAGCTGGAGTGATGTCGACCTGGTCATGACCACGATCATCGACACCTGCCTCACCAACGAGAAGTACTTCGGTGACCTCGACTCGGTCGTCGGCGACGGCGACTTCGGGTACTCGCTGGCCCGCGGCTTCGAGAAACTCCAGGCCCAGTACGGCGAGTTGGACCGGACCGATATCGGCACGTTCTTCAAGAAGGTCGGGATGCTGGTCACGTCCCGGATCGGCGGGACCTCCGGACCGATCTGGGGAACGGGATTCCTGCGCGCCGGGATGACAGCCGGCGCGACGACGGTCCTCGACGGCGCGACCGTCGTCGCGATGCTTCGCTCCGCGATCGCGGGGATCATGGCCCGCGGCGGCGCCTCGTTGGGTGAAAAGACTCTTCTCGATGCGCTCGTCCCGATGACCGACGTCATCGAGGCGGCGCTCGCGGACGGGGTGAGCAGCGACGAGGTCGTGGACCGCGCCGCAGTGGCCGCCCGGTCGGCGGCCGACGCGACGATCGACCTGGTCGCCAAGCGCGGCCGGGCCGCCTACACCGGCGAACGCAGCCGGGGATCGGTCGACGCCGGGGCCACCGCCGTCGCCGTGCTGATGGAGCAGATCGCAGAGAAGTGGAAGGGGAGGAACTCCGGATGAAGAAGTTCGTCAACGATCCCAAGAACTACGTGCCGGAGATGCTGCAGGGCATCGCACTGGCGAACCCCGAGACCTTGAAGTACGTCCCGGAGTACAACCTGATCATGCGGACCGACGCGCCACGCGACGACAAGGTCTCGATCATCCAGGGCTCAGGCTCCGGGCACGAGCCGGCGCACGTGATGACCGTCGGCAAGGGCATGCTCGATGCCGCCTGTCCCGGTGACGTCTTCGCCGCGCCGCCGATGGACTACGTGTACGAGACCACCAAGCTGCTCGCATCGCCGAAGGGCGTGTTGCTCCTGGTGAACAACTACACCGGCGACCGGATGGCGTTCGACATGTCGCAGGAGCTCAGTGCCGCGGACGGGCTGACCGTGAAGACGCTGATCATCGACGACGACGTTGCTGTGAAGGACTCGACGTACACGGTCGGTCGGCGTGGTGTCGCGGGCAACTTCTTCGTGATGAAGGCGGTCGGCGCGGCCTCGGAGCAGGGTGCGGACCTGGACGAGTTGGTCCGGATCGGCGAGAAGGTCAACTCGGTCACGCGAACGATGGGGATGGCGCTCACCGCCTGTACGCCGCCGGCCAAGGGCTCGCCGCTGTTCGAGCTCGGCCCTGATGAGATGGAGATGGGTGTCGGCATCCACGGCGAGCCGGGCCGCAGTCGCGAGCCGCTCGCATCGGCGAACGACATCATCGACCAGATGCTCGAGGCGGTCCGCTCCGACCTGCCGTACGAGTCGGGCGACAATGTCGCGCTGATGATCAACGGCCTCGGCGGTACGCCGATCAGCGAGCTGTACCTGCTCTACGGCCGGGCGCACAAGGTGCTCACCGATCAGGGCATCAACGTACGGCGCAACTACGTCGGTGAGTACTGCACCTCGCTCGACATGGCGGGCGCGTCGGTGACGTTGGTGAAGCTCGACGACGAGATCGACGGCCTGTTGTCAGCGCCTGCGGAGATCGCGATTCGCGTGTTCTGAGAGGCCGTAGTCCGCGCGCAGCCGGCGTACTTCGGACTGGGTCGACGGCCACAGCGGAGAGGTCGGCGAGAGCAGGGTCAGCTGGTGTTCCCAGGCGCTGAGGTCGTTCACGCCGGCGTACGAGCGGGTCCACGCGACGACCAGGTCGACGTCGTGGGTCCGCAGTACGTCGGCCCGCATGCGGTTCTCGAGCCGGTTCCGTACGGCGACGACTGCTGGCGCGTCGGATTGCGGGAGGAGCGGGCCGGCGTAGCGACGGAGCGCCGACGAGAGCAGGTGGGAGTCGAGGTCGTCGGCCGTCTCGAGCCAGTCCGCGGCAATGTCGCGGCGGAACCTGTACGGACGGGAGTCGAGGACGTCCGCGCCGAGGAGTGCGCGCAGGCGGGTCATCTCGCCGCGCAGAGAGGAGCGATGATCGGCCTCGCCGTACAGCGCGTCGGAGAGTTCTTCGGCGGTGAGGCCTTCGGGGTGTTCGGCCAGCAGTACGACGATGTCGCTGTGTCGCCGGCTGAGTCGGAGGTCGCGGTCGTCGACGCGTACTTCGGCGTCCGGGCGTCCGAGCGCTGAGATGCGGACGCGATAGCCGGTATCGCCGTTCAGTTTGCGGAGGATGGTCAGCCGACCGAGCTCGGCCTCGGCCATCCGGGCGGCGGCGCGGACGAGCGCGAGGGATTGGGGTGAGCTCGCGTCGGCGCCGCCGGTGATGTCGACGACGCCGAGAACGCGTTGCGTGTCCGGGTCGTAGATCGGGGCCGCCGCGCAGGACCACGGCTGCACCAGGACCGTGAAGTGTTCGGCCGATCGGATCTGGACCGGCGCGGTCACCTCGAGCGACGTACCGAGCGCGTTGGTGCCGACCTGTCGCTCGGCCCACCAGGCGCCCTCACTGAAGTGGATGCCGTCGGCTGCGCGCAGTGCGTCGGGTCGGCCGCACACCCACAGCAGCCGGCCGCCGCTGTCGCCGACGGCCATCACACAGTCGCTGTCCACAGCTGCCCGGCCGAGGACGTCGTACAGCATCGGGAAGACGGCCGAGAGTGGATGTTCGGCGCGATAGGTGGCGAGTTCGTTGCCTTGGAAGGCAAAAGGCGCTGCCGTATCGGCGCGCAGCCCAGCGGCGACCGAGCGGTCCCAGGAGGCCGCGACCAGCCCGCGCACGGGCTGTTTCTCCCCACCCTCGACGAACTCTTCGTGTCGCCGGTGCAGCCATCGATCGATGGATTCCACCTGTCCAAGACAACTGCCGAACCCCGCGAAAGTCCAGACCCGCAGCGACGGGGGTCCGACACGCGGAGTAATCGCGCGGACCGTAGTTGGTTCCTAAACTGGGAGCGCGAGGATGACGGGTCGCCGGGGAGGTCGCGGATGGCGGGACTGCCGGGTGGCCGTTATGACCGCGCGGCTGCGTCCCGGGTGCTCGCCGAGGTCGCGGGCCGTGCTGCGTTCGGGCAGGTGGGTCTTGGTGGTGTGCGCCGGCTCGAGCCTGAGGTTGTGCCGCTCGACGGTCAGCTGAGTGCGCCGCAGTTGGAGTATGTGGATCAGCGGATGCGGCCGTGTCCGCCTGCCTTGGTGGTGAGTGCTACCTCGAAGGTCAGTTGGCGAGACAGCGGCGGGGTCGCGAATGTCGCTCACTGCGGTCCGCTCGGGCCGATCGTGCCCGTGGTGGCGCGGGAGGCGACGCTGGCCATGTGGCAGGCGCTCGTGGGGCTGGATGCTGCGGCGTTGACGGATGACGATCGCGCGGTGATGGACGCGACGACGACCGACAAGGATCCGGTGGAGATCCTCCGGGTCGGGATCGATACGACGTCGCGGGCCCTGGTGCAGCACGCGTACCTTGCGGATCAGACGCCGTACCGGAGCGCCGCTGAGTTCGCGCGGGGGTTGCGGGATTCGGGGATCTTCTCCGTGGTGGCGAACACCTGGTTCTGGGGTCTGCAGTCGTCGACGTTCCGGCGCGGGATGATCCCGGTGCGGCTGGTCGCGCAGGACGACGGGACGGTGCGGTACGCCGCGGAGACGGTCGACGTACTGCGGGAGATGAAGCAGACCGCGATCGCGGACGCGCACGAGCGGCAGTACGCGTTGTTGCCGGCGGGGGAGCAGCCGCGGTGCCTGGCCAACATGTCCGTGGACGGGGTGCGGTTGCTGCCCGGGGTGGTGGACACGTTCGTGGAGACGTTCGTTCAGTTGCTCGAGTTGGTGGAGATTGGGGAGACCGGCATGGACACTGCCGATGAGGTTTTCGAGGTACCGGACATGACGTGCTCGCACTGCACGAACACGATCACCGGCGTGCTGGAAGCGCTCGGGGTCCGGGTCGCGGGGATCGACCTGGACACGAAGGAGGTCGTGGCGGCGTTCCCGTCCGACGAGGTCCGCGCGCAGAGCTTCGAGGCGATCCGGGGGCACGGGTACACCGTCGTACGGCGGTGAGCTACTCGGGGTCGGGCTCGGTGCCGAAGTCGCGGAGGCGGAGGCTGTTGTAGGTGACGAACAGCGACGAGAGGCTCATCGCGGCGGCCGCGATCAAGGGGTTGAGCAGGCCCGCGGCGGCGATCGGCACGGCGGCCACGTTGTAGCCGAAGGCCCAGATGAGGTTGCGGTGGATGGTCTGGCGGGTACGTCGGGCCAGCGCGATCGCGTCCGGGATCACCCGAAGGTCTTCGCGCACCAGGATGATGTCGGCCGACTTGAGCGCGATATCGGTCCCGCTCACGACCGCCAATCCGAGATCAGCCGTCGCGAGCGCGGCCGCGTCGTTGATCCCGTCACCGACCATCGCGACCCTGTGCCCGTCAGCCCGCAACCGCTCAATCACAGCCGCCTTGTCGGCCGGGAGCACCTCCGCCTGCACATCCTCAATCCCCAACTCGGCGGCGACCGTCCGAGCCACCACCTCACTGTCCCCAGTCAGCAAAACCGTCCGCAACCCCTGCCTCCGAAGCATCTCAACCGCCGCCCCTGCGGTAGGCCGCAACCGATCCGCCACCACAAACGACCCAGCCAGCCGTCCATCAACCCCCACAAACACGACCGACCCCGCCCCGCGTTCCTCCGCTACCGGTGCGGGGACGCCTTCGGACTCCAGGAGGGTTGCGTTTCCCACGACTACGCGGTGGCCCTCTACTACGCCTACTGCGCCTTGGCCGGGGCGGACCTCGAAGGCGGTGACCGGGTGGGGGCTTACTCCGTCGGCGGTGGCTCGGCGTTCGACTGCGCGGGCTATGGGGTGTTCGGAGTTGTGTTCGATGGAGACTACGTAGGGGAGCAGGTCGGGGTCGATGTGTTCTACGACGAGTTCGCCGGTGGTGAGGGTGCCGGTTTTGTCGAGGACGATGGTGTCGATGACGCCGCTCGCCTCGAGGGCGTCCTGGCCCTTGATCAGGATGCCGAGGGTGGCGCCGCGGCCGATGCCGACCATGAGTGCGGTCGGTGTCGCCAGCCCGAGGGCGCACGGGCACGCGATGACGAGAACCGAAATGCCCGTGCCCATCGCCTGCTGGAACGGTGCACCGGACACGATCCACCCGACGGTGACAGCGATCGCGAGCGCGATGACCGCCGGCACGAACCACACGATGATCCGGTCGACCGTGTGCTGGATGCGAGCCTTGCGCTCCTGCGCCTGCTCAGCAACAGCCGCCATCTGCGCGAGCTGCGTGTGCGCCCCGACCGCCGTCGCAGTCAGCACCAACCGCCCGTCCGTGCTGATCGTCCCGCCGATAACGGAATCGCCCGCCCGCACGCTCCGCGGCAACGGCTCACCGGTCACGACGCTCGTATCGACAGCCGCCGCACCCTCCAGCACAGTCCCGTCGACCGGCACGATCTCGCCCGCCTTGACGATGACGACCTCGCCCTTGACAACCTGCCCGGTCGGTACGTCGGCCTCCGCGCCGTCCCGCAGTACCCGGGCCGTCGGCGTAGCCAACCGACTCAGCGCACCGAACACATCAGCAGCACGGCGCCGCGACCGCGTCTCGAAGTACCGCCCCGCGAGCTGGAACACCGTCATGCCTGCCGCGACATCGAGATACAGCGCCCCGGTGTCCAGCGGGATCGACGACAGCCCCGGCCAATGACCGCCCGTGTTCGATGCCCCAGGCAACAGCACCGACACCGCCGCCCACCCGAACGACACGATGATGCCCAGTGACACGAGCGTGTCCATGCTCACCGCACGATGACGCAGGTTCCGGATCGTCGCGCGATGGAACGGGTACGCCGCCCAGGTGACGACCGGCAGCGCGACGACCAGCGAGACGATCTCCCAACCGGGGAACCGGAGCGACGGTACTGCGGCCAGCACGATCGTTGCATCCATCAACGGAATCGCCAGCAGGATCGCCACGATCAGCCGCCGGCGCAGCGCGGTCACGCGCTTGATCGTCAGCTGCTCCGCGAGCTCGTCCGCGGACTCGGGATCGCGCACCGTCGCGTCGTACCCGGCCTTGTCGACCGCACTGGTCGCGCGGGCCGCGAGATCCGGTCCCGCCCCGGTGATGATCGCGCGCTCAGTCGCGTAGTTGACGCTGGCCGTCACGCCGTCAAGCTTGTTCAGCGCCCGCTCGACGCGGTTGGCGCAGGCCGCGCACGTCATCCCGCCGACCAGCAGCTCGACGGAGCTCGTCTCGGACTCGGTCAGCGTCACCGAGGCTCCTTGGTCCGGTCGCCAGTTCGTTCAGCAAGGCGCTCGAGCATCGCGTTATAGGCGTCGTACGAATCGTCGAGCCCACTGTCGAGGTGCCGATCGATGCGTTTGGCAAGCTTCCCGTCCTGCACAGCCCACTGCAGTGCCAGCACGACGACAACGATCAGCAGCGGGATCTCGCCGCCTGCCCAGGCGATGCCGCCGCCCGTGTGCTGCGTCGCGGCGAGGTCGACCTTCCAGGGCAGCTCGAGGTGCTGGTAGAACGAGTCGCCGATGATCGCGCCGTCGGACATCAGGATGACGCCGAAGAACGCATGGAACGGCATCGCCGCGAACAGGAAGCCGAGTTTCGCCAGGGACGGCAGCTTCCGCGGCGTCTGGTCGACGCCGATCACCAGACCGAAGTACAGACAACCGACGAGCAGGAAGTGGGCGTTCATCAGTTGGTGCGCCCAATGGAACTTCATCAGCGTGCCGAACGCGTTGGTGAAGTAGAGGCCGTAGTACGAGCCGATGTAGACGCCGAAGACAAGCAAAGGGTGGTAGAGCGCCTTGAGCGGACGCGAGTGGAGTACAGCGACGATCCACTCGTGCGGGCCTGGCTGTGCATCCTTGGCCGCAGTGGGCAGAGCCTTGAGCGCGAGGGTCAACGGTCCGCCGAGTACGAGCGGGATCGGGATCAGCATGCTGAGCGCCATGTGCATAGCCATATGGACGGCGAAGCTCGCGCCGGAGTACTTCCCGAGGCCGGAGCTGGTCACCACGACGATCAGCACCCAGCCGAGGGTCCAGGCGATCGTCCGGCCGATCGGCCATGACTCGCCACGGCGACGGAGCCTGATCGCGCCGGCGAGATAGGCGGTGATGGCGGCGCCGGCGGCAGCCACGAACAGCAGGTTGGGACGCCACTGGCTCACCAGCGTCGCGAACGCCGGCGGCTTGCTGAGGTCGAAGCCGAAGAAGATCTGGCTGATCGACGTCGGCACGAAGAACTGCGGCGGGGGAATGCGGGTCATCGCGATCCCGCAGGCAACGAAAACCGCCGTACCGGTGGTGAGGAGGACGGCGCCGAGCGGGAGCTTGCTGCGGGCAACGGAGAACAGGCCGAGGGCAACAAGCGTCAGTGCCGCCAACCGGGCCAGCGTGAGCCAGCCGGTGGCCGAGGCGAAGGGCGACGAGCCGGCCATCTTGAACCAGAGCAGAACGGCCTCGGTCACGATCAGCAGTGCGGCCCCGGCCATCGCGACGCTGCGCCAATGGGCGCGGTCGAGGGCTCGGTTCCGGCGGCCGGTGGCGAGCCTGAGGGTCTGTACGACGGCCAGCCCGAGGAGGAGCTGCGCCGCGATCGTCTGGTAAATGGCCGAGTCGCCGGCGAAGTCGTGCCGGGGCCCGACCAGGACCTGGCCGACGACGACCGGGGCAAGCGAGCCGGCCAGGGCTGCCCAGAGCGCGATCAGGTACGCGACCCAGCGCACGGTCACTACGCTCGTGACGAGCACCACGATCGCGGCCAGGCAGGTGATCATCCAGGCGCGCCCGAAGTCGCCGGAGAACATCGCGAACCAGAGTGCGCTCGGGCTGGCGATCTTGCCGAGCGACAGGCCGTTCGAGTCGGCCGAGTCGAACGCGATCAGCAGGCCGGAGCTGATCACCCAGACGGCGGCGGCCCGGCGTACGACGATCGGCTCGAACCACTCCGCGATCTCCAACTGCCGCCGCGAACCCGTCTCGCGTACCGGTCGCGCCTTGCCCGCGACGAGCGCCGACGCGAGCGCGCCGACGGTCACCAGCGAGGAGAGGTCGGCCACCGCGCGGACGAAGGTCGCGACGAGCCCGGTCAGTTGGCCGGGATAGTCGCGGGCGATCGGCAGGTAACTGGCCGAGCCCATCCGTGCGGTGGTGACCAGCGATGCGGCCAGAACGAGTACGCCCAGCAGGACGACGTACCCGATCAGCCACCGCCGGTGGCGCGTCGTACCCACGTCACTCCTGATCGATTGGTTGCCACAACCCCCAACTGGTGAATACGAGCGAGTTGTGGGAACAGTTCCCAGGAACGGAACTTCTTTGCGACGACTGGAGTTAGAGGGGCGTGGTGACTGGAGCCTGGACGATTGTCCTGACCGCGGTCTTCGCTGCGACGGGTCTGTACGGCGTTTGGCGGCTGAGCACGAGGCGCTGGCAGGGGATCGAGACCGTCGTCGACGTCAGCCATGCCCTGATGAGCCCGGCCATGCTCGTGATGCTGTGGTGGCCGATGGCGGCGACCGGCCAGTGGGCGCAGATGGCGGTTTTCAGCGGACTGGCGGTCGTCTTCTTCTACCAGTTGTCCGGGTTGGACACCGTCCCCGAGCGAGCCGGCGCGATGGCTCACGCCGGCATGAACCTCGGTATGGTCTGGATGCTGGCCGCGATGCCCCGGCTGATGTCCGGCGAGCCCTGGACCACGATGCTCAGCTGGTCCGCCGTCGGCCTGCTCGTCATCACCGCCGCCTGGTGGCTCGTCCACGCCGCCCGAACCCCCGGCCACCGAACCCTCTGCGGCTGCCACGGCCTCTCATGCGCCGGCATGGCCACCATGCTCGCGCTGATGACCCCGGCCCTCTGACCTCGGCTACCGAGCGTTACTCGTTTGCCAGTTGGCGGAGGGCTTGGAGGAGGGCTTCGGAGAAGGTGGGGAAGGGCTGGATGACGTCGAGGAGGACGGGGATCGGGATCCTGGCGCGGATGGCGAGGGTTGCTTGCTGGAGCCATTCGCCGGCTTCGGGGCCGACCGCGTAGGCGCCGGTGATGACGGTTCCGTCGGAGACGAGCGTGAGGAAGCCGGGCTGCGTGTCGTACGAGCGCAGGTACGTCGCCGTGCGCGGTACGCCGGACAGCTGGATCGTGCTCGTGTACGGTCCCTCGGCGTCACCCACGGACGCGGCCTGCGGGTAGCTGTACACGACGCGTGGCACCGCCCGGTAGTCCGCAGTACGCGGCTTGCCGAGAATGTTGCTCGCGGCAACACGACCCTGGTACTCACCGACATGGGTCAGTTGCCACAGGCCCGTAACATCGCCGATCGCCCAGAGGTTGGGACCGGCCGACAGTCGGTCGTCGACCGCGATACCGCGCGGATTCGCGACGATGCCGACGGTCTCCAGCCCGATGTTGTCGACGCGCGGACGCCGGCCGGTCGCGACCAGGATGCGATCGCCCTCGACCTGACTCCCGTCGCTCAGCTCGATCACGTACGTCGCCCTGTCGAGGCGAGCGCGCTCCGCGCCGGTCCCTGTCCGTACGTCGACCTTGTCGGCCGTCAGCGCGACCGCGATCGCCTCGCCGACCGCCCGCGGTTCACGAGGCATCAGGTGGTCGTCGCGCTCGATGAGCGTGACCGTCGAGCCCATCCGCGCCAGCGCCTGACTCATCTCGACGCCGGTCGCCCCACCGCCGAGAACGAGCAGCCGGTCAGGTACGTCGACCAGCCCGGTCACGTCCCGGTTCGTCCATACACCGGGCAGCTCACGCAGTCCCGGAACGGGTGGAATCGTCGGATCCGCACCGCACGCGATCACGATGTGTTCGGCGGTGTGCGTCCGATCGTCCACCGAGACGGTGTGCGGACCTGCGAGCCGGCCGTGGCCCCGCAGTACTTCGAGGCCGACGCTCTTGGCCCACGACACCGCGCCGGCGTCGTCGTAGTTCGACACCATGAAGTCGCGCCAGCTCAGCGCCGCGTGGGTGTCCAGCGATCCGGTCACGGCCTCGCGCGCGCCGGGTGCGTCGAGGGCCTCGGCCAGTGCTTCGCCGGGTCGCAGCAGAGTCTTCGACGGGATGCAGGCCCAGTAGGAACACTCGCCGCCGAGCAGTTCGCGCTCGACGATCGCAACGCGGGCACCGCCCTTGGTCAGCACCGCGGCGCAGTGTTCACCCGGAGCACCGGCTCCGAGGACGATCACGTCGTACTCACTCATCAGCTTCGGGCTCCCTTCGAACCGGCGCATCCAGGCTCGCGCGAACCGCCTGCCGACCGGGCCAGGGAGTGTCCCTGGTCTCGCGCGACCAGGGACCGTCACGGTGGCGCAACCCGGTCCGCCGGTCCGATCGTGGAGCAGACACGCCTGGGAGGTCGGATGAGTGAGCCTGGGGTGACCGGCGCGGGACTGGTCGCGTTGCGGGGGAGGGCCGGCACTCTGCTGGTCACCGCGACGGTGCTGGCGTCAATGGTCGGGTTCATCGATGCGTACATGATCAACGTCGCGATCCCAGCGATCGGCCGCGACCTGGAGATCGGTGTGAGCGAACTCCAATGGGTGCTCACCGGGTACCTCGTCACCGTCGCGTCGCTGCTCCTGCTGGCCGGTGCGCTGGCCGACCACTTCGGCTGGCGCCGGATCCTCGTCGCCGGACTCATCGTCATGCTGGTCGCGTCGCTGTGCTGCGCCGCGGCCCCGAACGGCGGCGCTCTGATCGCGGCGCGCGTGGTGCAAGGAGCGGGCGGTGCGCTGGTCGTACCGAGCAGTCTTGCGTTGCTCAACGGCACGCTTCAGTCAGCCGATCGTGCCAAGGGGATCGGCGTCTGGGCCGGCCTGTCGACTCTCGGTACGACGCTCGGCCCGTACGGCGGCGGCTGGTTGATCGACCACGGCTCGTGGCGGTACGTCTTCCTCCTGAACCTCCCGCTGATCGCGGCCGGATTGTGGGTACTGCGCGGCGTACCGGAGGTCGCGCGTGAACGACGTCCCCTGTCGGTCGACGTCGCGGGTGCCCTGCTCACCGCGCTCGGGTTGGGCGGCGTGATCTACGCGCTGACGGCCGGACCGGCGTCAGGCTGGGCCAGCGCGCAGGTCCTGGTGTCGGCAGTCGTCGGCGTGGTCTGCCTGGTCGCACTGATTCCGGTGGAGCACAGGCAGACGGCGCCGATGCTGCGTACGGCGCTGTTCCGGATCCGCCAGTTCGTTGCGATCAACGCTGCGACCCTCCTGTTCTACGGCGCGTTGTCGGCGGCCAGCTACCTGGTTGTCCTGCAGTGTCAGCTGCGGCTGGGCTACAGCGCGACCGAGGCGGGTGCGGCGCTGATTCCGGAGTCGGCTGTGTTCCTGCTGGTCTCGCCGTTCGTCGGCGGTTTGGTCGCGCGAGTCGGCACGCGCTGGCCGATGGCCATCGGCATCCTGATCGTGGCCGGCGGGTTCGCCTGGCTGTCCGCGGCGCAGCCTGGCCAAAGCTATGTGCAGGCGATCCTGCCAGGCGCGCTGTTGTGGGGTCTCGGCATCGGGCTGACGGTCGCTCCGCTGACAGCCGGCGTGCTGGCAGCCGTTGACGATGCGGATCTCGGAGAGGCGTCAGCGATCAACGACGCCGCGTCTCGCGTCGGCGGGGTGGTGCTGATTGCGCTCGTGCCCGCGCTGCTGGGCGTGGGCGGCTCGGACGAGCTCGCCGGGCCGTTGGCCAACAGGTATCAGGCGGCCATGCTCGTGATGGCAGCCTTGAGCGTCGTCGCCGCGGTGATCACGATGGTGTTCGTCGCCCGCGGTCGCCCGTCCGCCGCTCAGCTTCCGGCGACACCTCGCGTGCACGGTTGCGCCGTACCGGTATCCAACTGATTCGAGTCGACGAGAGAGTGGAGAGCACGATGACTGAGCCAACGACGAGTCTCGCCGATCAGGTCGTTGTGGTGATGGGCGGCAGCGCGGGCATCGGGTTGGAGACCGCGAGGCTGGCGCGTGCGGCCGGCGCGCGGGTCATCATCACCGGGCGGGATCGTGAGCGGCTCGAGAAGGCGGCTGTCGAGGTCGGCGCCGAGAGTGCGCTGACGGTCAACCTGGATGATTCCGCGGACGTCGAGCGGTTGTTCGGCGAGCTGCCCGAGCAGCTCGACCACCTCCTGATCGGCGGGAGCGGTCCGTTCTACGCGCCGCTCGCCGAGCTCGATCTGGAGGAGGCGGAGCGGTTCATCAACCAGCATCTGGTCGGCTCGTTGCGGATCGCGCGGTTGTGCGTCGGCAGGGTTCGTGCGGGCGGTTCGCTGACGTTCATCAGCGGTACAGGCGCGAGGCGGCCGGGAGTCGGGCTGATGCTCGCGGCCATCGGGACGGCCGCGCAGTCCGCGATCGTCGCGAACGCGGCCGTCGAGATCGCTCCGATCCGGGTGAACACGGTCGCTGCGGGTTTCGTCGACACTCCGTTGTCGGCGCGGCTGCTCGGGGATCAGCTCGAAGAGCGTCGCGCGCAGTTGCGTGCCACGCTGCCGATCGCGCGAGTTGTCGGTCCGGAGGACGTGGCGGCGTTGGTCGTCCACCTGATGACGAACACGGCACTGACCGGAGCGACGTACGACGTCGACGGGGGACAGCAGCTGATCCCGGGCTAGCCGGCTTCGGGAAATGCGTCGCGGAGTTGGCGGCGGGAGCTGATCGAGAGCTTGTCGAAGATCTTCCGGAGGTGCCACTCGACCGTGCGCGGGCTGAGGAACAGGCGGGTGCCTACCTCGGGATTCGACAGGCCGTCGCGGACGAGCAGGGCGATCTGGCGTTCCTGCGGGGTCAGCTCGTCGCCCGCGGTCGAGGCGGTCGCACGTCGGCGTACCGTTTCGCCCGTCGCTTGCAGCTCGCGGCGGGCCCGGTCGGCGAAGGCGGTCATGCCGATCTCGGAAAACATCTCGTACGCCGTGCGCAGCTCGGTCCGGGCGTCGCCGCGACGCGTCTGCCGGCGCAGCCATTCGCCGTACAGCAGGTGGGTGCGGGCGAGGTCCGGGCGCAGTCTGGTGCCGTTCAGCTGCTCGATCGCTTCGAGATACGCCTTCTCCTCCTTGTGGACCAGTCCGCGGGCCCGTGCCTCGAGGCCGAGTCCCCATGGTTCGTTGGTGCCGCGTGTCTTCTCCTGCAGGCGGGCGAGTGCGGCGGCCGCCTCCTGCGGGTGCCCGCTGTGTACGGCGGCCTCGATCTGCTCGCTCAGCGCCCAGAAGGAGACGAACAGCTCGGGTGTGTCCTCGGCGGCGAGAGTTGCCCAGGGCAACGCTTCGTCGTGGTGACCGAGCCCGTTCAGTACGACGGACTTCGCCCAGCGCGCGTACTGCGCCGCCGTACCCTGCCCCTCGGCCGTCGTCCGCGCGATGGTGTCGTCGATCAGCGGGAACGCGTCGTCCGGGCGTCCTTGGAGCGCGGCCAGCACGAGCGCGCCGTACGGGCCGATGTGGGTGCCGGTGGCCTCGCGTACGGCGTCTGCCTCGGCGCGGAGCGAGGTCGCTTCGGCGAAGTCGCCCGCCATCGCGAACACCTGCCCGAGCACGTTGACGCCGACGGCGAGTACTGCGAGCGCACCGGCGCGTCGGGCTGTCTCCACCTGCCGGATGGATGCGGCCAGACAGGCTTCGAAGTCCCACGCGGTCGCGGCCGCGGCCGTTGCCAGCCACCCCCAGCGCAGAATCTCCTCGGCCGAAACCTCCCCGTTGCCGAACGCGCCCGCGGCCCGCTTGAGCAACGGCATCGCCTCCTCGCGCCCGCCGGCGAACAACAAGGCGAACCCATCCAGCATCACATCAGAACTGCGCTCGGGCGGGTCAGGGCGCGGGGCAGCCATTGCGGCTTGCGAGACCTCGCGGAGGCCGGTGCCTGCCGCCAACTGGCCGGCGAAGAGCGCGGCGCTCCAGGCGTCGAGGTACGTGTCACGCGCCAGGCGGGCGTCGAGGGGCTCGAGCGTTCGGGCGGCACGCAGGAGGAGGCCGGGGGCGTCGCGGCCGCGTTGTTGGGCGAAGGCCGCCTCGGCGCGGAGTAAGTCGATCCGTGCGCGCCCGAGGTCGTCGAGCTGACCCGCTTCCGCTGTCGCGAGCAGCTCCCACGCGGTCCGGAAGGCGCCGGCCTGCACGCTCGCCTGGGCTCCGGCGAGTGCGCGCTCGGTACGGCGTACCGGATCACGCGTCAGCGCGACCGCCCGCTGCAGGAACGCCGCAGCCGCCGCGAACCCACCGCGCGCCTGCGCCCGATCAGCCGACCGCTCCAGCTCCACAGCAACGGCCTCGTCGGGCCCGGTCGCGGCCGCCGCCAGATGCCAGGCGCGCCGGTCAGGATCGGTGACCGAATCTGTCGCCCCAGCCAGCGCGAGATGTACGGCGCGACGCTCCGTCGCGGACGCTGACCCGTACAAAGCCGAGCGCACCAGCGGATGGCGGAACGTCACCCGCTCGCCCAGGCTCAGCAGGCCGTCGATCTCGGCGAACGCAGCGTCGATCCCGAGCTGATCGGCGGCCCGCCGTACCAGGACCGGATCGCCCACCGGCTCGGCCGCAGCGACCAGTAGGAGGCGACGCGTCGGCGGCGGCAGCGCATCGGCCTGCCGCAGGAAGCTCTGCTCGATCCGCCCCGGTAACTCCTGCCCGCCCAGCAGCCCGAACCCGGCCGCCAACTGGGTTGCTGTCAGCCCCCGAGGCAACTGCAGCAACGCCAACGGGTTGCCACCGGTCTCGGCCACAATGCGGTCCCGGATCGGAGCGTCCAGCAGGAACTCGACCGCCGACCCCAGCAACGCGCGCGCCTCGTCGTCCGGCAGGCCGTCGATCTCCAGCTCCGGGAGACCGTTCAGCTCCACGCCGACCTCGCGCGCCCCGAACAGCAGCCCGACGGCCTCGTTCCCGATCCGGCGGGCAACGAACCCCAGCGTCTGAGCGGTCGCGGTGTCGAGCCACTGGGCGTCGTCGACGACGATCAGCACGGGCTGTTCGGCGGCCAGGTCCGAGATCAGGCTGAGTACGGCGAGCCCGACCATGAACCGATCCGGCGTGGGCCCGGGAGCCATGCCGAACACCGTGGCGAGCGCCCGCCGCTGCGGCTCAGGGATCCGCTCCATCCTGTCGAGCAGCGGCATACACAGTTGGTGCAGAGCCGCGAACACCAGCTCCATCTCCGACTGGACGCCGACCGCGCGCAGCAGCCGCAGATCACGCGCGGAGTCGGTGGCGTACTTCAGCAGCGCGGTCTTCCCGACACCAGCCTCACCGCGTACGACGAGCACCTGGCTGCCACCGTTGCGGACATCGGCGAGTAGCTGGTCGAGTACGGCGCGTTCGGACCGGCGCCCGAGCAGCGCCGTCGGCTGTGTTCGCCCCGCCTCTGCTCCGCCGCCATGCTCCACCGTCCGTCCGCCCTCCCCGCGGTGGGACCGCGACGATCTTCCGGTACGCCGCAGTTGCCGAACCGATCCAGCCTAAGTCCGCGGAGCCCCGCTGACCATCACACGGGCGTCTGGATGAGATCGCTCTCGTGTTGTTCCTGGACCAGTTGCCGCCTGATCGAGCCGGTGCCTTCGAGCTGGAGCGTGTGCGGCGTTTCCGGCAGGCGGAAGCCGAGAGTGGTGACGGTGTCGAGGCAACGGGCCGGGCCGAGGATCGCCGAGCCGGTGCGGGTCTCGGGGGAGAGGTCGAGGTCTTCGGCGAGGAGGAGGTCGTCGTCGAGCCAGGCGCGGGTCGCCGTACGGAGTGTGCCGCCGACTTCGCCGTACCGTCCTAGGACGAGGGACTCGCGCAGTTGAGCCCTGCAGCCGTGTGTGAGGCGCGCGGTCGTCGTACGCGTCACGTCGGCGCCGGCCGAGACGACGAACGGCTCGGCGTACCACTGGAGGCTGGCGCCGTCGGTCAGACGGATGTCGACGTCCCAGCGGGCGGAGCCGCCGCGCATCGCGTACGCGACGGTGCCCGCCGTCTCCACGATCTCGAGCCTGGTGGGACCGGCGACGGCGATCTCGATGCGTACTTCGTCGCCTGCGAGCAGGAGCGCGCCCGCTGCGACGAGGGCGACGCGGACCACGCCTGGCGGACCGTGCAGCCGCCGGGGCGACAGGTGGTCGGTCGTCAGCAGGCAGCGGTCGCGGACCGGGTCGGCTGTGACGTCAATGCGTGTGGACATGGGTGATCACGCTGCCGTCCTCGCCGACATGTGAGTGCGGAGCCATCGGACCGGGGTCGACCGGGGTGTGATCGCCGGTGCTCACTTGGGCCGTCATGTGCCGGACCCACTCCTTGAGCTTGGCGACCGAGGCGGGATCTTTCCGGGAGAGCGCGAGGACGGGTTTCCCGTCGCGGGCGGCCTCGGCGTCCTTCACCATCCGGTCGACGTCCACCTCGACGTACGGCGCGAGGTCGGTCTTGTTGACGACGAGCAGATCCGCCCGCGCGATGCCAGGTCCGCCCTTACGCGCGACGTCACCGCCGCCGGCGACGTCGAGGACGAAGATCTGGGCGTCGACGAGGGCGGGGGAGAAGGTCGCGGTCAGGTTGTCACCGCCGGACTCGACGAGTACGACGTCCAGCGGGGCGAAGTCGCGCTCGAGATCCTCGACCGCGATCAGGTTCGGCGTGACGTCGTCGCGGATCGCGGTGTGCGGGCAGGCACCGGTCTCGACGGCGCGGATCCGGTCCGGATCGAGTACGCCGGCGGAGCGCAGCAGGCGGGCGTCCTCGTCGGTGTAGATGTCGTTGGTGATCACGCCCAGGCGGAGCTCGTCGGCGAGTTCACGGCAGATCGTCGCGATGAGTGAGCTCTTACCGGTGCCGACCGGGCCGGCGACACCTAGCCGGAAGGAGCGGGTCTCAGGCATGGAACAACCTCATTCTCTCGGTCACGTGGTTCTGCGCGTGGATGTCGATCAGTGGAGCTGCGTTGGCGGGGATCTTGTCGACGTCGGTCAGGGGCGCGACGTCGGCGACGAGCTTTTCGATGTCGTCGTGAAGGGCGGCCAGCCAGGTCGCGGCCTCGGCCGGGTCCACCGGCAGCAGCTTCAACGACGCGGACACGACCGTCTGCGCATCGTCATACGCCACAACCCGAGCCAACTGCTCCGCCGACAACCCGGTCACCGCCGCCACCACCCCCAGCACGATCGGCCGAGCGATCTCGCCATCCGGCGGCAGGTACTCCCCGACGCCCGGCCAAACCCGCCCCGCCAACCGCAACAACAACCGCCCCTGCCGCCTCACCGCCTCCCGCACGACCTGGCTAGAAACCCGAGCCGCCCAGGCCCGCTCAACCACCTCCAGCCCGCTGCCCAGCCCGCTGCCCAGCCCGCCCGGCTTGGCCTGCTCGGCCGTGGCGTCGAGTCGTGAGTTGGGGTTGTGATTTGGCGACCATGGTTCACGACTCGGCGATCCGGGGGCGGACCAATCCACACGACTCGGTGGGGGTTCGGGCGGTCGGCCGGTGAGGATGACATGGCGGGCCACGACCGCGACGGCGGCGTCGACGCGGGTGACTGTGCGGAGGCGGTCGCGGGCGTAGGTTTGTACCTCGTGGAGCTGCTTGCCGTCGGCGCCTAATCCGGCGCGGACGGCGGGCTCGAGGCCCGCCGACTGGGTGTGCCCGCCGGTCGGCAGGCGTCCGTCGGCGAGCATCAGCGCGACCAACTCCGCCGTACCCATCAGAACATCGAGTACAACTGGGCGAGCGGCAGCACCTCCGCCGGCGACGGCTCCACGAGCTCTCCGTCGACCTCGATGGCGAACGTCTCCGGGTCGATCTCGATGCTCGGCAGCGCGCTGTTGTTCTTCATGTCCGCCTTGCCGATCTCGCGCGTCGGCCGTACGCCGAGCAGCCGCCGGCGCAACTGCAGCCGTTCAGCCAGCCCGTCCGCCAGCGCCGCGGGTGACACGAACGTGTACGAGAGGTCCGCACCGACAGCGTCACCGAACGCCGGCCGCATCAGCACGGGCTGCGGCGTCGGGATCGACGCGTTCGGGTCGCCGAGCGCGGCCCACGCGATCGCGCCGCCCTTGATCACCAGGCTCGGGCGAACGCCGAAGTACCGCGGATCCCAGAGCGTGAGGTCCGCCAGCTTGCCCGGTTCGACCGAGCCGACCTCGTGGTCGATGCCATGGGCAACAGCCGGGTTGATCGTGTACTTCGCGACGTACCGGCGGACCCGCTCGTTGTCGGCGGGAAGGTCTCCCGCGAGCGCGCCACGGCGGTGCTTCATCACGTGCGCGACCTGCCAGGTGCGGGTGATCACCTCGCCGATCCGGCCCATCGCCTGCGCGTCCGACGAGGTGATCGAGAGCGCGCCGAGGTCGTGCAGGATGTCCTCGGCCGCGATCGTGGTGGCGCGGATCCGCGACTCGGCGAACGCGAGGTCCTCTGGCACGTCCGGGCTGAGGTGGTGGCAGACCATCAGCATGTCGAGGTGCTCGGCGACCGTGTTCACGGTGTGCGGCAGGGTCGGGTTGGTGGATCCGGGGATGACGTGCGGGTACGCCGCGATCGAGAGGATGTCCGGCGCGTGCCCACCGCCCGCGCCCTCGACATGGAACGCGTGGATCGACCGACCGGCGATCGCGCCGAGCGTCGACTCGACGTACCCGGCCTCGTTGAGGCTGTCCGCATGCAACGCGACCTGCAGGCCCCACTCATCCGCGGCGCGCAATGCGGAGTCGATCGCGGCCGGCGTCGAACCCCAGTCCTCGTGCACCTTGTAGCCGGCCGCACCCGCGAGCGCCTGCTCTGCCAGGGCCTCTGCGCTCACCGTGTTGCCTTTGCCGAGCAGCAGGATGTTGAGCGGTACGTGGTCCAGCGCGCGATGCATCTGCTCCAGGTGCCACGCGCCAGGCGTGACCGTGGTCGCCTTGGAACCCTCGCTCGGCCCGGTCCCGCCGCCGACGATCGTGGTGATCCCGGTCGCGAGGGCCTCGTGCAATTGCGACGGGGAGAGCAGGTGGACGTGCGAGTCGATCGCGCCGGCGGTGAGGATCCGACCCTCGCCCGCGATCACGTCGGTGGACGGGCCGATACGCAGGTCCGGGTGTACGCCGTCCGCGATATCCGGATTCCCGGCGCGACCCAGCGCGACGATCCGGCCGTCCCGGATCCCGACGTCGGCCCGCACGATGCCCCACCAGTCCACCACCAGCACGTTGGTGATCACCGTGTCCGGCGCCCCGTCGGCCCGCGTCGTCGTACCTTGCGCCATCGACTCCCGAATCGACTTCCCACCCCCGAACACCACCTCCTCACCGCCGACGGTGAAGTCCCGCTCAACCTCCACCCACAAATCCGTGTCCCCCAACCGAACCTGATCCCCAACCGTCGGCCCATACAACGCGGCATAAGCCGCCCGCGAAATCTCAACCACGATCCACCTCGCCCAGGCTGTCGGTGCCGGCCGGCTTCAGTTGGATCCCCGGCACCCGGCGGTTGCCCCTGAACGCCACCAGATCTACCTCGCGCGACGCTCCCGGCTCGAACCGCTGCGAGGTCCCGGAGGGGATGTCGAGCCGGAACCCACGCGCGGCCTGCCGGTCGAAGGCGAGCGCGGCGTTGGCGTCCGGCAGATGGAGGTGCGACCCGATCTGGATCGGCCGGTCACCGGTGTTCACGATCACCAGCCGCAGGCGCTCAGCGTCCGTGCGGTCGGCGTTCAGGCGGATCGTGCCCGGCGCGACACGAATTGCACCAGGTGCGACCGAGTGAGCCGCCGCCCCCTGTCCTTCCGTGCTAAGTCTATCGGCGTCAGCCATGGAATCTGCCTTCAGATGATGGGGTTGTGGATAGTCACGAGTTTCCGGCCGTCCGGGAACGTCGCTTCGACCTGCACGTCGTGCAGCATGTCGGCCACGCCCGGCATTACCTGGTCCCGAGTGAGCACCAGCCGTCCGCTTTCCATCAGGTCGGCGACGCGGGCACCCTCACGTGCGCGTTCAATCACCCACGTGCTCAGCAACGCCACCGCCTCCGGGTGGTTCAGCAGCACCCCCCGCGCCAGCCGGTCACGAGCGACCATGCCGGCCACGGAGAGCAGCAGCTTCTCAACATCAGCTGGAGTGAAGTTCATGGTGTGAGGTTGCGGGCAGCCCGTCGCCGAGGCGCGAACCACCACCGCTGACTCCCTTCAAAAGCTGGCCTGCTAAGGCATGTCGGCTGCAGGTTGGGGAGGATTTTGGACCGAATCGGGGGTGTAATCCTCCCCAACCTGCATCATGGCAGGCCGCGAGGCGTTGGTGGATCAGCAGTGGGCGGGTAGGACGTGGTCGGAGAGCTTGTCTGTGCTGAGGCATAGGGAGCAGACGGCGGCGGCGTGGGTTTGGCAGGCGGTCATGTCGGGGCGTTCGTAGTCCTGGCGGCAGACGTGGCAGGTGAGTACTTCGCCGGACGGGTTGCCGTGTTCGTCGTACATGGGGAGGTCGAGGCCGTCGTCGGGGCGGCGGAGGTAGTACTTGCCGCGGGTGATGATGGCGAGGACGGGCGGCAGGACCAGAGCCAGCCCGATCGCGACCAGTGGTGAGTACGGCTTGATCGTGTCGCCCAGCCCGCCGAAGAAGACCAGGATGGAGACGCCTGCCGCCGCGGCCATCGAGACGAAGCCGACCGGGTTGACGGCGTACAGCATGCCGCGGCGGAATTCCGGTGCCTTGGGCGACAGCTTCAGCAGGTACTTGTTGAAGACGATGTCGGAGGCAACGACCACGATCCACGCCATCCCGCAGTTCGCGTAGAAGCCGAGGATGGTGTTGAGGAAGTCGAACATGTTCGCCTCCATCAGCACCAGCGCGATCACCAGGTTGAACCCGAGGAACACGAGCCGGCCGGGGTAGTGCCGGGTCAGCCGCGTGTACGAGTTCGTCCAGGCGAGCGACCCGGAGTACGCGTTGGTCACGTTGATCTTCACCTGACTGATGACGACGAGTACGACGGCCAGCGTCATGGCCAGCCATCCGGGCAGGAAGCCGCGATAGATCTCGAGGAACTGGTGCACCGGCTGATTCGCGATCGCCGTACCGCCGTCGACCTGGGCGATGATGTAGACGGCAAGGAACAGCCCGATGACCTGCTTCAGCGCACCGAAGATCACCCAGCCCGGACCGGCGAGCAGTACGGCGGTCCACCAGCGGCGCGAGTTCTCGGGCGTCTTCGGCGGCATGAACCGCAGGTAGTCGATCTGTTCCGCGATCTGCGCGATCAACGACAGGCACACGCCGGCCGCGAGCAGCATCGAACCGAAGTCGGCGTCGGGACCGTAGTCGAAGAACGTCGACACCGACGACGGGTGCGAGACGAGCAGGTAGCAGAACGGCAGCACCATCAGGATCAGCCACAGCGGCGTCGTCCATACCTGCAGCGTCGACAGCACCTTCATCCCGTAGATCACCAGCGGGAAGATCACCAGCGTGGACACGGCGTACCCGAGCCAGAGCGGCACGTGCAGCCCGAGTTGCAGGCCCTGCGCCATGATCGAGCCTTCGAGTGCGAAGAAGATGAACGTGAACGACGCGAAGATCACGTTGGTCACGACCGAGCCGTAGTACCCGAAGCCGCTGCCGCGCGTGATCAGGTCGAGGTCGATGTTGTACCGCGCGGCGTAGTACGCCAGTGGCAGGCCGGTCGCGAAGATCACCACCGCGAAGATCGCGATACCCCACAGCGCGTTGGTCGTCCCGTACGAGATGCCGATGTTCGCGCCGATCGCGAAGTCGGCCAGGTACGCGATCCCGCCGAGGGCGGAGACAGCGACCACGCCGGCGGACCACTTGCGGTAGCTGCGCGGCGCGAACCGGAGGGTGTAGTCCTCCAAGGTCTCGCGCGTCGCGGTGTTCTGACTTGGAGGAGAGGCAGTGCGGTGATCGAGCGAGGGTTCAACAGTCATGGCGGAACTCCTGCGGCACCTTCGGGCGAGCGGTGCTCCGGCGTACCGGCGACGCTGCCGGCCGGGATGCACCCGAATGGAAGGAACCTAGGAACGCCGTGTTACCTGCGTGTTGCCGAACCAATACGTTCGTGTATTTCCATCTGGAAGTAATCCGGGAGCTCGGCCTCGAGGGCGTGTTGCGCGGTGCCGAGGCGGTCGGCGACGGTCGCGCCGACGGGGGAGAGGGCGGTGACGATCCGCCGCTTGTCGTCCGGGTGCACGCGGCGCAGGACGAGTCCGCGCTCTACCAGCTTGTCGACGTGCCGGGTCAGGCTCGCGGCCGGCAGTACGGCGGACTCCGCGAGCAGCGACATCGGCTGGCCGGGCTCCTCGTGCAGCGCGGCCATGATCCGCCACTGCTCGATCGTCAGCCCGAACTCGTCCAGCAGCGGTTGCAGGCCGAGCTCGATCTCCCGCTCGACCCGCTTCAGCAGCAGGAGCAGGCTCGACGCCATCCGCACCCCCTCCTCGGTTCAGGTGCTGGGAAATATAGCCGTTCGCTCGAAGTTGCGCCTCCGATTCGTTCACACTGGTCGCGCCCGTACGGCGACGAGGAGGTGATCGTGCGGCGTTCCGACGTACTGCCGGTCGCCTTCGTGGTGCCGCTGCAGGGGCCGACCGGGATCTATGGGCCATCCTGTCTTGCGTGCGGTCAGCTGGCTGTCGAGCAACTGAATGCGCGCAACGGCATCGCCGGACGCTGGGTCGAGCTGGTTCAGGTCGATGCCGGTCGTCCGTCTGAGATTGTCGCCGAGGAGGTCGGGCGACTGGTCGATTCCGGGCGGGTGGAGGCGGTGGCCGGGTGGCACATCTCCGCCGTCCGCGTGGCGCTGACGCGACGGATCGGCGGGCGGGTGGTGTACGCGTTCGCCGCGATGCATGAGGGCGGCGACGATACGCCCGGGGTGTTCATGCTCGGCGAGCGTCCGGTCAACCAGTTGCTCCCGGCGGCGCGCTGGCTTCGTGAACATCACGGCGCCCGCCGATGGGTTGTCGTCGGCAACGACTACGTGTACCCGCGGGTGACCGGATCCGTCGCGCAGGAAGCCCTGGACATCGTCGAGTCGGCTTATGTTGCCCTCGGCACCTCCGATTTCACCGACGTGATCAACGGGCTCAAGGCAACCAAAGCGGACGGCGTGATCATGTTGCTGATGGGACAGGACGCGGTCCACTTCAACCGGCAGTTCGCCCGCGCCGGGTTGAGCGAGGACCTTCTCCGCCTCAGCACCGCGATCGAGGAGAACACGCTGCTCGGCGCCGGGCCCGGTGCTAACCATGGTGTCTACGCGGCCGCGGCGTACTTCGACAGGCTGTCGACAGTGGAGAGCAACGAGTTCGCCCAGCAGTACTACGCCCGCTTCGGCGCCTTCGCCCCGGCCCTGAACGCGGTCGGTGAATCCTGCTACGAGGCCCTCCACTTCCTCGCCCGGCTAGGCGAGATCACCGGCTCCGTCGAAATATCCGCCGCCCTCCCCACCGGCCACTTCTACGACAGTCCGCGCGGCCTCCTCCGGCTGGATGGCAACCTGGTCGACCAGGATGTGTACCTCGCCGCCGCCGACGGTCTGGAGTTCCGAATCGAGGAACAGATCGCCCGCACCGGCTGAACGTGAACGTGGAGTCGATGTATTTCTGGCGGCTGGAAGGGCTCTCTAGAACGTGACGAGATCAGCGGTGGTGGTCGGTGGCGGCATTGTCGGACTGGCGGTGGCGCGTGCCCTGCAGCAGCGTGACCCCGGTACGCCGGTAGTCGTGCTCGAGAAGGAGCCGTCCGTCGCCGCGCATCAGACCGGGAACAACTCGGGTGTCGTGCACTCCGGCCTGTACTACCGGCCCGGCTCGCTCAAGGCGCGGTTCGCCGTGGCAGGCGGGGCGGCGCTGAAGGAGTACTGCGAGGAGAAGGGCATCCCGCTCGACGTACCCGGGAAGCTGGTCGTGGCCACGACCGAGGCGGAGCTGCCGCAGCTCGATCGCCTGTTCGGGATCGGCCAGGAGAACGGCGTACCGGTCCGGCGGCTGACCCTCGAAGAGGTCGCCGAGCGTGAACCGCACCTCCGCGTGAAGGGCGCGCTTGCTGTCGACTCCACCGGCCGCGTGGACTTCAAGCTGGTCGCCGCAGCCTTGGCCGACGACATCAGGGCCGCCGGAGGCGAGATCCGTACCGGGATCTCCGTGACCTCCGTCGAGAACGCCGGCTCCGTCGCCCGCGTGCGGACGACGGACGAGGTGATCGAGGCCGATCGGGTCGCCGTCTGCGCCGGTCTGCACAGCGACCGCCTCGCGCGCGCCTCCGGGCTCGAGCCGGGCGTGCGCATCCTGCCGTTCCGCGGCGAGTTCAGCGAGATCGTTCCCGAGCGCGACTTCCTGGTGAAGGGCCTGGTCTACCCGGTGCCCGACCCCGACCTGCCGTTCCTCGGCGTCCACCTGACCCGCGGCATCGACGGCGGCGTCCACGTCGGCCCCAACGCCGTACCCGCGCTGTCCCGCGAGGGCTACAAGTGGTCGAAGATCGCTCCGAAGGACGTGTGGGAGGCCGCGACGTACCGCGGCACCTGGCGCCTGGCCCGCCGGTACGCGCGTACCGGCGCGAAGGAGATCGTCCGCTCGCTCACCGGCCGCGCCCTCGTCCGCGAGGCCCGCCGCATGCTCCCCGAGCTCGAGGTCAAGGACGTACGCCGCTCCGGCGCCGGCGTCCGCGCCCAGGCCGTCACGCGCGACGGCAAACTCGTCGACGACTTCCTGTTCCTCCGCGACGGCCGCGCGCTGCACGTCCTCAACGCACCCTCACCCGCGGCGACGGCATGCCTCGTCATCGGCAACCGCATCGCCGAGGAGCTGTCCGCCGACCGAGCCTGAACGTCACGTCGGGGCAACAGCGGGGCAACGTTGAGCGGTCACGCTGGGTGGCATGGATTCGTTGCGTACGACGCTCACCGGCGGGACAGCCTGTGACGTATGTGGGCGGCTGCCTCATCCCCGGCGGCTGCGGTTGACGTTGGCGAAGCTCGTGGCGATCGCGCCCGTGGAGCTGGCCCTGCATGCGGTGGTGCTCGCCACGCATCCGCCGTACCTCGTGTCGGTTGCGGTGCTGGCGAGTGTGACGACGGCGCTCGTGATCTGGGTGGTGGAGCCGTCCACGATGAGGCTGCTCAGGTCGTGGCTGCATGCTCCGAAAGTTCGTCCCCGGCAGGGGATCGGTACGTTGTGGCGGATCCGCGTGACGCTCAACGATCGAGCGGGTTCGCTGGAGAACATCACCCGCCGGCTCGCCGAGCTGGATGCCAACATCCTCGGCCTCCACGTTCACCCGATCGACGACGGCGTACGGGACGAGCTGGTCGTCTCGACGCCCGACACCATCACCGCGACCGATCTCGAGACCGCCTTCGCCAAGGGCGGTGGACGCAGTACTCACGTCTGGCCGACGACCGCGCTGGCGCTCGTCGACGGCCAGACCAAAGCGCTGAGCCTGTCGGCACGCGTCGTCGCAGATCCCGCCGAACTCCCGCACGCGGTCGCCGAACTGCTCGGCGCTCAGCTCGTCACGGACCGCGCAACCTTGGCGGGACAACTCGCGGGCGACATCCTGAAGGTGCCGTCACCCTGGACGGGTCTGTTCGCCTTCCACCGGCCAGGCGAGCCCTTCACGCCGGCCGAGTCGGCTCGCGCACACCGCCTGGCCGAGCTCGCTGAGGCGGCCCTCACGATCGCACCCGCCGGGCGCTAGTTTCTGCAGCTCGACAGGATGTGTCGGGTTGTCAGGCCCGATTTGCCGTATGCGCAGGCGGGAGCCTGCTGGCATTGGACATATACGTCCTGTCGAGTTTGCACGGCGGCTGCGGCTTGGGCGTCAGCCTCGCTGGACGACGGTGAGGGCTTCGCGGGCGATCTGCCATTCCTCGTTGGTCGGGATGACGAGGACCGCGACCGGACTCTCGTCGGTGGAGGCAACGGTCTCGGACCCGGCATTGCGGTCCGGGTCGAGGTGGATGCCGAAGGCGTCCAATCCGCTCAGAGCGGCGGCGCGGACTTCGGCGGAATGCTGGCCGACGCCGGCGGTGAAGACGATCGCGTCGACGGTCCCCAGTACGGCGTAGTACGCGCCGATGTACTTCTTGATCCGCTGGCAATAGATGTCGAACGCGAGTTGCGCCCGCTCGTCGCCGGCTGCCCGTCGTCGCGAGATCTCGCGGAAGTCGTTCGCGCCGGTGAGGCCCTTGAGGCCGGACGCCGAGTTGAGCGTGTGATCGGTCTCCTCGGCCGATCGTCCCGCGACCCGGGCGAGGAGTCCGTGGATCGCCGGATCGAGGTCGCCCGAGCGGGTGCCCATCACCAGCCCTTCCAGCGGCGTGAGACCCATCGACGTGTCCACGGACCGCCCGCCGCGGATCGCTGCGGCGGAGCAACCGTTGCCCAGGTGCAGCACGATCACGTTGACCTCGTCCGGCGAGTGGCCGAGCAGGCGGGCGGCCTCGGCCGACACGAACGAGTGCGACGTACCGTGGAACCCGTACCGGCGGATCCCGTACTTCTCCTGCCACTCATAGGGCACCGCGTAGGTGTAGGCGTACGGCGGCAGCGTTTGGTGGAACGCGGTGTCGAACACGGCGACATGCGGCAGATCCGGCAGCAGTCGGCGCGCAACCTCGATGCCCTCGAGGTTGGCCGGATTGTGCAGCGGAGCGAGCGGCACGAGGTCCGTCACGGCCGCGATCAGCTCGTCGTCGACCAGCGCCGGCGCCGCGAACCGATCGCCACCATGCACGACCCGATGCCCGACCGCCACGATGTCCACGTCGGCAAGCGCCGGCCCTTGGGTTTCGAACGCCCGTACGGCGGCCTCGAGCGCAGCCTCGTGGTTGGCGATCGGCTGCTCGTCGTTCCACTCACCCTGCGGCCCGTGATGCACGTGGTGGCTGCGTTCCTCACCGATCTGCTCGACGAGCCCGGTCGCAGCGGCCTCGCCCGATGCAGAGTCGATGAGGCTGTACTTGAGCGAGGACGATCCGGCGTTGACGACCAGCACGTGCTCGGTCATGCGGCGCCGCCCTGCTGAGCCTGGATCGCAGTGATCGCGACCGTGTTGATGATGTCCCGCACGGTTGCCCCTCGCGACAAGTCGTTGACCGGTTTGCGCAAGCCTTGGAGGACCGGGCCGACCGCGACCGCGTTGGCCGAGCGCTGCACCGCCTTGTACGTGTTGTTGCCGGTGTTGAGGTCCGGGAAGATGAAGACCGTCGCGCGCCCGGCGACGGGGGAGTCCGGCAGCTTGGTGCGGGCCACCGCGCTGTCGATCGCGGCGTCGTACTGGATCGGTCCCTCGACCGGCAGTTGCGGCATCCGTTCACGGACGATGTTCGTTGCCTTCGACACCTTTTCGACGTCGGTCCCGGTGCCGGAGCTGCCGGTGGAGTACGACAGCATCGCGACCCGCGCCTCGACCCCGAACGCGACCGCGGTCTCGGCGGACGAGATCGCGATATCCGCGAGCTGCTCGGCGTTCGGATCCGGGTTCACCGCGCAATCGCCGTACACGAGGACGCGGTCCTGCAGGCACATGAAGAAGACCGACGAGACGACCGACGTGTCCGGGACGGTCTTGACCACCTCGAGCGCCGGCCGGATCGTGTGCGCGGTGGTGTGGACGGCGCCCGACACCATCCCGTCCGCGAGTCCCAGCTGGACCATCATCGTGCCGAAGTACGACACGTCGCGGACCAGCTCTCGCGCGCGGTCGAGGTCGACGCCACGATGCTGCCGCAGCCGGTGGTACTCCGCCGCGAACCGCTCGGTCAGCTCGCTGTGCTCCGGATTGACGACGGTCGCCGCGGACACGTCGACACCGAGCGACGCGGCCTTCGCGCTGATCGTGGTCGCATCGCCGAGCAGCGTCAGGTCGGCGACGCCCCGCCGCAGCAGTACGTCGGCCGCCCGCAGGATCCGCTCCTCCTTGCCCTCCGGCAGCACGATGTGCCGGCGGTCGGAGACGGCGCGATCGACCAGTTGATGCTCGAACATCAGCGGCGTCACCGCACTGCTCCGCGCGAGGGCGAGCTGGTCGAGCAGCGCCTGCCCGTCGACGTACCGGTCGAAGAGCGCGAGTGCGGTGTCGATCTTGCGCGGCGCGTCCTTGGTCAGCCGGCCGCGGACCGCGGTGAGCTTGGTCGAGACGGCCTGCGTACCGAGGTCGGTCTCGATGATCGGCAGCGTGACGCCGAGCCCCTCGATCAGGCGTTGCACTTGCGGCGGCAGCTCGAACCCGCCGTTGAGGACGACGGTCGAGATCTGCGGGAAGTTGCGGGACGCATGCGCCATCAGTACGCCGAGGACGACCTCCGGCCGGTCGCCCGCCGTCACGACCGCGGCGCCCTCGAACAGCCGGTCGAGCACGTTCGGCATGGTCATGCCGGCGATCATCAGGCCGGTGACCTCGCGATTCAGCAGTTGCGGGTCACCGCTCACGAGCCGGCCGTCGATCGGGGCCAGCAGGTCGGCGACCAGCGGCTGGTTGAGCAGCGGCTCCTCCGGAATCGCGAACGCCGGAGCGCCGACGCCGTCCAGCGCGGCGACGAGCGGTCCTCCGTCGCTGGAGCGGTTGACGATCACCGCGAACAGCGAGCCGTGATTCGCGGCGAGCTCGGCCGCCGCCAGATCGGCGATCGTGCGTACGTCGTGCGGCGTCCGGGCGAAGCCGTTGAGCACCAGCAGGACCGGCGCGCCGAGGTTTGCCGCGATCTTGGCGTTGAACGAGAACTCGGTCGGGGTGCCGACATCGGTGTAGTCGCTGCCGACGACAACGACAGCATCGGCCCGCTCGGCGAGCGCGTGGTACCGCTGCACGATGGTGTCGAGCGCGGCATCCGGGTCGCTGTGCACCTCTTCGTACGTGACCCCGACGCCGTCGTCGTACGAATGCGTGACCGCGTCCTGTGAGATCAGCAGGTCGAGCACGTAGTCGCGACCGCCGTGGGTCGCGGTGTCCGCGCGGACGATAGGCCGGAACACCGCCACCCGCCCGACCCGCCGCGACAGCTGATGAAGCACTCCGAGAGCCACCGTCGACTTCCCGGTCGTGCCCTCGACCGATGCGACGTACACGCTGCTGCCCATGGGTGAACCCTACTAACGGGTCAAGGCGTGCAGATGGTCGATCATGGTGTCGACAGCGATCCGCAGCGGCGCGGGATCACGGCGTACCTGGCTCAGCAGCAGGCCGCCTTGCACGGCCGCCAGCATCGCGACGGCGAGGTCGGCCGGATCCGCGTCCGCGGCGAGCTCGCCACGCTCCCGCATCCGGACGAGGCCGTCGCGGATCAGCCCCTCCCACTGCTCGAAAGCGCCGGCGAGCTGGACCCGGGCGACCGGGTCGCTCTCGGACAGATCGCTGGCCAGCGAACCGAGGGGGCAGCCTCCGGCGCACTGCATGCCGGTCAGGATGCCGACCATCAGGTCCCGCCAGTTCGTCAGCGAGTCGATGGTGTCGAGGCTGCCCAGGCCGCTGTGCTGGATCTCCAGGACCTGCGCGGTCTGCTGCTCGATGACGGCCGACACCAGGGCGTCCTTGCCGGGGAAGTAGTGGTAGAGCTGCGACGGGCTGACGCCGGCGGCGGCCTGGATGTCCTCGATCGTCGTGCGGGCGACGCCCTGCTCGATCATCAGCCGTGCCGCGGCCGTGACGATCCGGTCGCGGGTCGCCTGGCCTTTCCTCGTCAGTCGCTGTGTCGTCACGCCTCGACGGTACCGATTTTGGAGTTGATACTCCAATTTGCCCGGCGAACTATTGGAGCAATCACTCCAACGACCTGGATGGGGAACGGATATGACGCAGGACTTCGCCGGCCGGACAGCGCTCGTGACCGGTGGCAACAGTGGGATCGGCCGGGCCGTGGCCGACCAGCTCGCACGACGCGGCGCGCACGTCGTGATCAGCGGGCGGGACGTCGCGCGCGGTACGAAGGCGGTCGAGGAGATCCGGGGCGAGGGCGGTACGGCGGACTTCGTCCGGGCCGATCTGGCCCAGCTGGACGAGGTGCGGTCGCTGGCGAAGCAGGCGATCGAGCTCGGCGGCGGGCACGTCGACGTACTGGTCAACAACGCGGGGATCTTCCCGTTCGGGCCGACGGCCGAGGTGGCGGACAGCGACTTCGACGCGGTGTACGCCGTGAACGTGCGCGCGCCGTTCTACCTGGTCGCCGAGCTCGCTCCGTTGATGGCGGCCCGGGGATCCGGCGCGATCGTCAACGTCACCACGATGGTCGCGTACTTCGGGATGGCGGGCATGGCGGCGTACGGCTCGAGCAAGGCGGCCGTGGAGCTGCTGACGAGGGCCTGGGCGGCCGAGTTCGGCGCGGCCGGGGTCCGGGTGAACGCCGTCAGCCCCGGACCGACGCGTACCGAGGGCACCGCGGTGATGGGTGAGAATCTCGACGGTCTGGCCGGGACGACCCCGCTGCAGCGAGTGGGCCGGCCGGAGGAGGTTGCCGCCGGCATCGTGTTCCTGGCGTCCGACGACGCATCGCTGATCCACGGCGCGACGCTGCCGGTCGACGGCGGACGCCTGGCGGTCTGACGAGCGTCACGATCGTTCCCCCGGGAGTTACGCAGTACGGGTAACTACTACCTGAGGAGGGCATCATGCCGAGTGCGAGCCTGGCCGCTACACCGGTGGCCGTCGAGATTCCCGAGCTGATCGGGCGGTACGCCGCGGTGGGTGACTACACCGTCGCGTTCGAGAGCTTCCCGCAGGACGTCGACCCGGCGCCGTACTTCGTCGGGCTGCCCGACGACCGGTGCCAGTGTCCGCACTGGGGTGTCGTGCAAACGGGCGAGATCACGTTCCGGTGGGCCGATCACAGCGAGACGTTCCGGGCCGGCGACGCGTACTACGCCGGTCCGGGACACCTGCCGATGATGATCGCCGGGACCGCCGTCGTCGAGTTCAGCCCGACCGCCGAGCTGGACAAGACGATGGCGGTCGTCGGCGCCAACCTGGAGAAGGTATGACCACCGTCGCGGTCCGGGCCGATGCCGCGGTGGCGCGGCTGGTCGAGTGGCTCGAGACCGGGGTGGCGCCGGACGGAATGTTCGCGGTGGACTGCTTTACCGATCTGAGCCTGCCGCACTGGCGGCGCCAGTTCGGGACAGGTGCAGAGACGCTGGCGGGCCGGCGAGAGCTGCATCCGTATCCGGGCGAGGTCCGGGTCGAGCGGGTTGATCGGACCGAGCGTGGGTTCGTGATCGCGTTCGAGGAGCGCTGGCCGCACGAAGGGCAGCACTGGTACTGCCGGGAGCAGATCGCTGCCGACGTCAACGATGCCGGCGCGATCACCGAGCTGCGGATCTACTGCACCGGCGACTGGGACGAGGCCCTGCAGGCGCAGCACGCGGCTGAGATTACGTTGCTTCGACCATAAGCAGCGCCCGGCTTCGACCGCCCGGATTCGCAGTACCGTGAGCGGTGTGACGAGCAGTCGGCGTGACACCGAGCTGGCGGCGCGGACCCGGGCGGTTCTCGATGCTGCGGCCGGTCATGTCTTCGGCACCGAACCCGGCCGGCTCGCGGCGGAGCTGTACGACGTACTCGCGCGGACGACCGACGACGCGGCCAGGGCCAGGGTTGCTGCGGCCCTGGCGCGTTGCTGGGTGTACGGCGGGCATGCGGACCGGGCTGCGCCGTTCGCGGACGAGGCGTTGGCACGCGCGGAGAAGACGGCGGACGCCGAGCTGATCGCGGACTGCCTCGACGCGGTGCTTGCTGCGCATTGGGGACCGGACGAGTTGGCGCTCCGGCAGCAGACCGCCGGCCGGCTGGACGAAGTATCCGCCCATGTGCTCGATCCCGGGGCGCGGCTCCGCGGTCAGCTGTGGGGCTTGCAGGTCGGATGGGAGACCTTGCGGGTGCCGGTGATCCAGCGTCAGCTGCGGGCGTTGGAGTTGCTGGCCGAGGAATCGCCGCGGGCCCGGTTCTTCGCGGCGTCCCGGCGGTGGATGTACGACCACGTGCGCGGCGTTTCCCGTCCGGAGCTGATCGACGTCGCGGAGGGGGCTGCGGCGGAGGCCGGGCTTGCCGATGCGTGGATGGTGACGAGCTTGATGCGCGGATACAGCGCCCTGCATGCCGGCGATGCGGAGACCGTGGCTGAGGTCAGCGAGAGGATGGAGGATTTCGCCCGCACCGAAGGCATCACGGAAGTCGCGGCGGAGGCCGCCGTAGTCTGGGCGTTGGCCGGCAGGGCCGATCGCGCCCGGCTCTTGCTGGAACAGCTCGGAGCAGATGTGCTGGACACACTCCCGCGCGACGTGAACTTCCTGCTCAACCTCCAGTGCGTGCTCGAGGCCGCGCTGGCAGTCGGAGACGAGCAGCTCGTCCGGACGGCGGCCGCGCTGCTGTCGCCGTACGAGAACCGGGCTGTCGTGAACGGCGGCGCTGTCTACTTCCACGGCGTCACGGACGACACACTGTCCCGTGCAGCCGCTCTCGTCGGCGACCTCGATCGCGCCGATCAACTACGCAGCCGAGCGCTGGCTACCTACTCGAGACTCGGCGCGACCTGGTGGTACGACCGCCTCCAGTCCGGCGGCGCTGTGGGCTGCACGGAGGCGGTCCATTTTCATCCGGCCGATGGCGGCGTTTGGGTGATCGGGGCCGGTGCCGGTCGACCGGTGCGAGGCCTGCGGGGCTTTGACTATCTCCACTTGCTTCTTGATCGGCCCGGCGAGAACGTCTCGGCCGTCGAGCTGGTCACCGGTGGCAAGGGTACGGTCATCCAGTCCGACAGCGGGCCGCGGATCGATCGGCAGGCTGCGGCGGCGTACCGGCAGCGCCTCGCCGACCTTGCCGCCGAACTCGCGGAGGCGGGCGATTGGGCGGACCTGTCCCGCGTCGAATCGCTCACCGCGGAGCGAGAAGCGCTCCTCGCCGAACTGAGCTCCGCCGAAGGCCTCGGCGGCCGCGCTCGCGCTACCGGCTCGACCGCCGAACGAGCCCGAGTCGCAGCCACCAAAGCCATCGCCGCCGCCATCACCCGGATCGATGCAGTCGATCCGGGTGTGGGCGCTCACCTCCGTGACGCGATCCGCACCGGCACCGACTGCACCTACCGGCCACGCCCCGATGACCGGCGGGCCTGGCTCCTCCGGACCTAGGGCTATGCGGCCGGCGGGGTGAAGATGCCGAACTGGTTGCCGGACGGGTCGCGGAGGTAGGCGAACGCCGGGGTGCCGGGGGCGGGGTCGGTGTTCTTGCTGATGAGCGTGCCGCCGAGTTGTTCCGCCTGAGCGCAGGTGGCTTCGAGGTCGGCGACGAGGATGTAGAAGACGGCGTGGTTGGGCAGCTGGCCGCCGGTGCCGAAGATGCCGCCCATCGGTTGCTGGGCGCCGGAGGCGGTGATGTTGCGGTAGTCCAGGCCGCCCGAGGTGAGGCTGCCGGACGACTCGAACGTCCAGTCGAACAGGTTGCCGTAGAACTTCTGCGCACCGTCCGGGTCGTCGCTCGCGACCTCGAACCAGGCCAGCGTGCCGGCGGCGGGATTCGTCATGGGATCTCTCCTTCGTCGAACTGTTTCGGTAGAGCCCACGGTTTCAGCGGTTCGCGACAGCCCTATGTCGGAGTTGGAAAAAGATCCTCGGGATGCAAGGCGACGGCCGGCAGTTTGGTCTCGAAGCCGTCGACGTGCAGGTCACCGGTGGCCTGCGGTCGGTGCGGCAGTATCGGCGTGCGCTCGGCCTTGGTGATGCGGTCCATCCGGAAGACCCGGTCCTCCCGGCGCAGATGGCACCAGGCCGTCAGGTAGGAGCCCTTCGGGCCGACGACCCAGTGTTGAGGCTCGACGTCGCGGACGGTTTCTACACCGTCGCCATCGGTGTAGAAGATCCGCAGTACCTGGTTGTCGCGGACGGCGCGCCAGATCTGCTCGGCGACGTCGCCGTCCGGATCAGGCGTCGGCCGGATCAGCAGCCGGATCTTCGCTGCCGCGGTGCGCGCCTCGTCGAGGGCGTGCTTCGGCATGGCGGCGACGATCTTCTGCAGCGCGGTCCGGGAGTCTCGGGCGAACAGCACCTGATCGCTGCCGCTCAGGGCGACAGCGACAGCCATTGCCTCACGGGCGGTGAAGTTGAGCGGTGGCAGGCTCATCGCCCGGTCCACGCTGTACCCGCCCGTGCGGCCCTGCTTCGTTGCCAGCGGCACTCCGGCCTGACCGAGCGCGCTCAGATCGCGCTCGATCGTCCTGACGCTGACCTCGAAACGGGCCGCCAACTGCCGCGCCGTACGTCCTCTCGGCCCCGCTGCCCGCAGTTCCTCGGCGAGGGCGTACAGCCGATCGATCCGGTTCATACAGGCAGGCTAAGGACCTCCACGGACAGTTACTGTGTCAGTTACTGGGGAAGCTCGGTGCCGGTGCCTTCCGCGAACATGTAGGCGGCGTACCAGGCCGGCCAGTTCGCGTCCGCTTCACCGGTGCGGGCCTCGTGCTCGCCGTGGGCGGCGGCTGCGCGCGTCAGCGCGGCCTCGAGGTCCTGGACCGTCATGTACGTCGTCTCCTCGACGCGCCCAGGCAGCCGCGTGGTGACCTCCTGCAGCAGCCAGGTGTTGCCGTCGGGGTCGCTGAACGTCGCGAACGAGCTGTAGCTCGCACTCTCGTCGGCCGGCCCGTCCACCCGCCCGTTCCCGTCGGCGACTTCGAACTGCGCACCGGGCGCGCCCGGGTGGAAGACCTCGCTGACCTTGGCGCCGTGCGCGAGCAGCTCCGACCGTGCCGCCTCGACATCGGTGACGACCAGGTAGAGCCCCTGCGCCGTACCCGGAGCAGCCGAGGTGATGTTCGTGCCGAACTGGACCGAGGCCGGCGAGCCCGGCGGCGTGAACTGGACGACGCGGAACCCGTTGTCGAACGCGAAGTCGGCGTCGAGCCGCCACCCGAGCCCGGTGTAGAACTCCTTCGACCGGTCGGTGTCCGCAACCGGGATGACGACGGCCTCGAGCTTCAGGTCGGTGTTGCTCATGTCTTCCTCCAGAGATGTTCTTGATCCGTTGACGCCTAATCTGCCGCCTGAGGACCGCAATGACACCAGGGAGAATCACTGGTCATTACCCTGGCGAGCTGATAGCGGGATCTAGACTGCCGTCGCGTGGACCACCAGTTCGTTCTGATTGCCGGTGCGGGGCTCGCGATCATGATCGCCGCGTCGGTGTTCGCGCGGCGGACCGGGGTGGCGGCGCCGTTGCTGCTGGTCGCGCTGGGGATCGGCGCGAGCTACCTGCCGAGTACGCCGGCGATCCACATCGAGCCCGAGATCATCCTCGCGGGCGTCCTCCCGCCGCTGCTGTACGCGTCGGCGGTCCAGCTGCCGGTTCTCGACGTACGGCGGAACGTGGCGCTGATCTCGTGGTTGTCGGTCGTGATGGTGATCGTGTCGGCGCTGGCGATCGGGGCGCTGGTGCACGCGCTGTTCCCGAGCATCTCGTTCGCGCTGGCGACCGCGCTCGGCGCCGTGGTGAGCCCGACCGACGCGGTCGCGGCGACGGCGATCGGGCACCGGGTCGGGCTGCCGCCACGGCTGATGACCGTGCTCGAAGGTGAGAGTCTCGTCAACGACGCGTCGGCGCTCGTCGTTCTCCGTACGGCGGTCGCCGCGCTCGCCGTGACGACGCACTTCAGCCTCGGCGACACGATCCTCGACTTCGCCTGGGCGGTCGTCGGCGCAGTGCTGATCGGGCTGGTTGTCGGTGTGCTCACGGCTCTGTTGCGCCAGCGGCTCGACGATCCGGTGCTGAACACGACGATCTCGTTCGCCGTACCGTTCCTTGCGTACTTCCCGGCCGAGGAGGTGGGCGCTTCCGGCGTACTCGCCGTAGTGATGGCCGGTCTGCTGACGGGCGCGGTGGGGAGCCGGAGGTTCAGTGCGCGGGACCGGCAGACGCAGGCGACCACGTGGACGACGATCAGCTTCATCCTGGAGAGCGGCGTCTTCCTCGCGATGGGTTACCAGCTGCCGGAGCTCGTCAACGACGCCCGCGCGGAGACGACGGTCGGTGAGATCACGGCGCTCGTGCTGCTGGTGGTCGGCCTGCTGATTGCGCTGCGGTTCCTTGGGTTGGCGTGGCCCGCCCTGCAGTTCCGGTTCGGCTCGAGCAATCGCACCGAGCAGACCCGGGCCAGGCTGAGCCAGTTCGAGGAACACCTCGACGCGATGGAGCCGTCGGGGGAGCGGGAGGAGAGCCGCCTCGCTTGGGCTCGCAAACGGCTGGCCCGCGGTCAGGCGGACGCGGATTTCGAGGAGCGCGAACCGATCACGGCCCGTGGGATGCTCGTGCTCGCCTGGGCCGGGATGCGTGGAGTCGTCACGGTCGCGGCAGCCCAGACCATTCCGGCCGGTACGCCGCACCGCGCGACCGTCGTACTCGCAGCGTTCATCGTCGCGCTGATCACGCTCGTGGGCTTCGGTCTGTCGCTGCCCGCGGTGATCGCGCGGATGCGGTTCCGCCCGGAGAGCGCCGAGGAGAAGCGCGACTCCGTGACGGCGCTGATGCGGCAGATCGGAGAGGCCGCGATCGACGCGCTCGGCCCGCTGGAGGAGCAGACCGTCGACGGCGAACCGCTCGATCCCGAAGCGGTCAGCGCGCTGAAGGAACGGATCGTGCCTCGGCTGGTGTCCGGGAGCCGGCAGCTCCGGGACACCAAGCCGGACACGCGCGAACAGATGGCCGTCCTGCAGCGGCGGTATCTGGACGCGATGCGGGAGGCCCTCGAGGCGGAGCGGAGTGTCGGCGCCTACAGCTCAGACGCCTACCGCTTCGTCGAAGGCTTCCTCGACACGTTCGAGCAACGCTTCACCGCCTAACGCAGGTGACGTGTGAAGAACCGCACCATGCTGTCGGCCTCGAAGCGCGGCACGTCTTTGTGAGCGCCCGCGTTGGCGTGCAGGCTCTTCTCCGTTGATGCGAACGCATCGAACAACGCCATCCCGGATTGCCGCGGGATGTGCTGGTCGTCCCATTGCAGCGCGAACTCGACCGGCACCTTGATCCGACGGGCATGCTCGGCGAGCGTCTCGTCGTACCAGAAGATGCCGAACACCGCTGCGGTGATCCGCGGATCGACGGCCGTCAGCGGTATGCCGATGGCCGTGCCCATGTTGAGCCCGAAGTACCCGAACGGACCGGCGATCCCGGGGAGCTGCTCGAGTGCGTCGAGGGTTGCCTGCCATTCGGGTACGGCGCGCTCGGCCAGGTGGAGGTTGTACGGGACCACGATCGGGCCGACCGGTTCGCCGACCTCCATCGCGTGCTGCATCGCGACGGTTTCGCGCTCGTCCCGCGCCGTACACGGCCGGTCGCCGTGGCCGGGAGCGTCGATCGAAACGGCGTGGAATCCGGCCGCTGTGAGCAGCTGAGCCCGCCCGACCATCGGGGCAGCCTTGCTGTCGCGCCCGCCGCCGTGGCCGAGGAGCACCACAGGAGCTTGGTCGACGTCCGCGGGTGACCAGAGCATGCCGTGGACGTCGCCGAGGGTGAACTCGCGTTCGAGGACGCCGTTCGTGGTGGCGGTGCTGATCAACTGCAAAGAAGTAGTCATGATCGTGCCTTTCCAGGAGTGCCTGCGTGTTGGCGCTCCTGGCGACACCTACGTCGGTCGCCGCTCCGTGACGGTGAGAGGGAGCACCCATCTCGATACCTCGCGCATGGTGCTCACCTCCTCGTGTGAAGTCACGTTCGCCGGGAACGGTACAGGTCGGGCGGGTGCCGCCGCCATTGAATTACCAGTCGGCGACGCGTTCCTGACTTCGGTCCTCGGTGGCGACCAGCACGTCCAGCAGGAACTCCTGCAGGTCGGTGCGGATGTCGCGGTGGAGCGGATCGTCCCAGAGGTTCTGCAGCTCGTCGGGGTCGGCGGTCAGGTCGTACAGCTCGCCGGTGCGCTCGTGGGAGGTCGCGTGCTGGACGACGAGCTTCCACTGGTCGCGGCGGAGCATGGTGAGGTGGACGGGTGGATCGTACGGGTGGCCGCTGTTGCGGTACTCGCTCAACGCCCAGCCGCGACCGGTCTGCTGATTAGTGGCCAAGGACAACAGGTCTTGGCCCTGGCCGCGAGGCTGCAGTCCGGCGGCGGTGAGGATGGTCGGGGCCAGGTCGATCCATTGGACCAGCTCGGCGCAGCGCGTGCCGGACTTCACGTGGGACGGCCAGCGGAGGATGAGCGGGACGCGGACCGCCTGCTCGTACATCATCGGGCCCTTGAGCATCAGCTGGTGGTCGCCGAGCATTTCGCCGTGGTCGCTGGTGAAGATCACGAGCGTGTCGTCACTCAGCCCTTGGGCGTCGAGGGCGTCGAGGATGCGGCCGACTTCGTCGTCCACGAGCGTGACCATCGCGTAGTACGCGGCCTTGACCTCTTGGAGTTCCTCGGGGGAGTACGACGTGTAGCCGCGCGCGTGTCCGGCGTACGACGCCTCTGAGGCCTCGGACTGGATCGGGGGCTTGCTCGCGAGGTCGTCGGGGATGGGGCGGGACAGCTGCTTCTCGCGGTAGCGGCGTACGTAGTCGTCGGGGGCGCCGAAGCCGTGGTGCGGGTCGAAGAAGTTCGCGATGAACAGGAAGGGCTTGTCGCGATCGCGGGAGTGGGTGAGGAAATCGACGGTCTGGTCGCCGATCCACCGGCTGTAGTGCAGGTCGGTCGGGAGGGAGTCGTAGTCGATGGCCATACCCTCGGCGCCGGCGAGGTCGGGGCGGAGCGTATGGAGCCAGCGGTGGTATTCGTTCTCGGAGGAGCCCGGGTACGGGTCGTGCGCCCAGCGGAAGACGCGGAAGCCGTCGTCGAGGCGCTTCTCGGACCTGCCGCCGAAGCAGGCGTTCAGGTGGAACTTGCCGACGAGGCCGCAGTCGTAGCCGGCGTCGGCCAGATCCTTGGTGAACAGGCGCTCGTGGTCGGGCAGGCCGACACCGTTCGCCCAGAGGCCGTGGGCGTGGACATACCGGCCGGTCATCAGGCTCGCGCGGGAGGGGGCGCAGACCGGGCTCTGGACGTAGCAGTTCTCGAAGAGCACGCCTTGCGCGGCGAGGCGGTCAAGGTTCGGCGTCTCGATCTCGTCGTTGCCGTAGGCACCCAATGCCGAGAACCGTTGCTGGTCGGTGCAGATGAGCAGGACGTTGGGCGGCATGCAGCTCAGTCTATTAAATTCGGACTGTTGACAAAAATATGCCACACCGGCCAAAGTCAGATCCTGTGGCAACCAAGTCCTTCGGCCCGCTCCGGCTTCTCCGAGAAACACACGAAGGCCGGGTCCTCACTGCCCTGCGGACCCAGGGCCCGCTCACTCGCGCCCAGTTGGCCGACCAGACGGGCCTGTCCCGCGCGACCCTGTCCTCGATCGTCCAAACCCTCCTCGCGAACCAGGCGGTCACCGAGGCGGGTCCGAGCGAAGCTGCCGCGATCCGTGGGAGGGGGCGACCGGTCTCGGTGCTGACGCTGAACCCGGCGGGCGGGCTCGCGGTGGGGATGGATCTGGGACACCGTCGGATTCAGGTGACGGTCGCGAACGTTGCGCACGAGATCGTCGCGTCCGATGGGATCGCCTGCGCGGAACGTACGCCTTGGGTACGTCGAGTGCAGCTCGCGATCGACCTGGTCGACGGGCTGACCACCCGCCACGCCATCTCGCTGTCTTCGCTGGCCGGACTTGGAGTGGGCATCGTCGGCCCAGTCCCATCGGACCGAGCCGGGTTGGTGCGTGATGCGCTGGCCGGGCGGTTCGGCGTACCGGTGTTTGTGGACAACAACACCCGGCTTGCTGCGCTCGCGGAGGCGACCTGGGGCGCGGCGGCCGGGGTTGAGAGTGTGCTTTACCTGCGGCTCTCGTACGGCGTCGGTGGCGGGCTGGTGCTCGGCGGGCGGCTGCTGGCGGGGGCCGGCGGAGCGGCGGGGGAGTTGGGGCATATCAGCGTCGACCGGGACGGACCGCGGTGTTCGTGCGGCGGGCGCGGCTGCCTGGAGCGGTATCTGGCAAGCCTGCTCGACGAGTACGGCGGCTTCGACGAGCTCATCCAGGCAGCCGGCGCGATGAAGGCGGCCGGCACGTGCGTCGGCGAGGTCCTGGCCGCTGCCTGCAACACCGTCAACCCCGAGGTGGTCGTGATCGGCGGCGAGCTGACCGGCGCAGGGGAGGACCTGTTCCGCCCGCTCCGCGCCGCCCTCCGCGGACACACCCACACGCAGGTCCACCGCAGCCTGCGCGTCACGCAAGCAGAGCTCGGGTACGACGCGGCCGCCCGCGGCGGGATCGCTCTCGTGCTCACCAACCCACCCGAGGAGGCCGAGTGGCGAAGAACATCCTGTTCCTGATGACCGACCAGCACCGCGTCGACACATTAGGGTGCTACGGCAACCAAATCTGCGAGACCCCGAACCTCGACGCTCTCGCCGCATCCGGCACCCGCTTCACCAACGGCTTCACCCCGACGGCGATCTGTACGCCGGCCCGCGCGACCCTGCAAACCGGCGTACTCCCGTATCGCCACACTCTCCTCGCGAACTACGAACGCAACGTCGGCTACCGCGAGGAACTCGACGACACCTTCCCCGTCTTCTCCCACTACCTCACCGGCTACCAACTGGGCCATGTCGGCAAGTGGCACGTCGGCAAGGACAAGGGCCCGCGCGACTTCGGGTACGACGGCGAGCACTACCCGGGCTGGGGCAATGCCGTCGATCACCCCGACTACCTCAGCTACCTGGCCAAGCACGGCTACCCGCCGTTCAGCGTCCGCGACTCGGTCCGCGGCACCTTTGCCAACGGTGAACCGGGCAACCTTCTCGCCGGCATCCTCGAGCAGCCCGTCGAGGCGACGTTCGAGTACTTCCTTGCCGAGCGCACCATCGAGCAACTCCGCCGCTTCGCCGCCGACGGCCGCCCGTTCTACCTCACCTGCAACTGGTTCGGCCCCCACCTCCCGTACCTGTTGCCCGAGGACTACTACTTCCGGTACGACGCCGCGCAGGTCGAGCTCCCCGCATCCGTCGCGGAGACGTTCGCCGGCAAACCGCGCGTCCAGCAGCACTACTCGTCGCACTGGACCTACGACAGCATCGGCCCGGACCGCTGGCGTGAACTCGTCGCGGCGTACTGGGGTTATGTCACGCTCATCGACGAGCAGATCGGCCGCATCCTCGCCGTCGTCGACGAGCTCGGCCTCACCGACGACACCGCCGTACTGTTCACCGCCGACCACGGGGAGTTCACCGGCGCACATCGCCTGCACGACAAAGGCCCAGCGATGTACGACGACATCTATCGTGTCCCGCTGATCGCCAAGGTCCCCGGTCTACCGGCCCGCGTGGAGGACTCCTTTGCGACTCTGACCGACCTGACGCCGACGTTCCTCGAGTTGGCCGATGTCGAGCCGCCTGAGCACTATCAGGGCCGCTCGCTGATGCCTTTGATCAAGGGCGAGCGGCCGGACGACTGGCCGACGGAGGTTATCGCCGAGTTCCACGGCCACCACTTCCCGTACCCGCAGCGGATGATCCGCACCGACCGCTACAAGCTCGTCGTCAACCCGGCCGACGTCAACGAGCTGTACGACCTCTCGACCGATCCGGACGAGCTCCACAACCGCAACCAGCATCCCGAGCTTGCTGAAGTACGCCGTGAGCTGACGACCCGCCTGTACGACGTACTCCGGGACCGGGGCGACAACTTCTACCACTGGATGACGTCGATGTTCGAGGTCGGCGGCAAGAGCTACGACACCGCGCTCAGCGCACTCGATCAGGAGGCAGCACGCCCGTGACCCAGCCTGCCGAGATCAACATCCGCCGCGACCGGCGCCACTCCATCGACCCGATGATCTACGGCCATTTCCTGGAGTCGGCCTTCTTCGGCAACATCCAGGGCGGTGTCTTCGACGAGGGCTCACCGCTGGCGTACGGCGGGGACGACGTACGCAGCGGACTGCGGACGGACGTGATCAAGCTCTGCCAGGAGCTCGGGCTCCCGGTCGTGCGCTGGCCCGGCGGAAACTTCACCTCGGCGTACCACTGGGAGGACGGGATCGGCCCGCGCGAGGCGCGTCCGCGGCGGCTCGAGCTGGCGTGGGGCTCGGAGGAGGACAACCACTTCGGCACCGACGAGTTCCTGACCTGGTGCGCCGAGGTCGCCACGGAACCGTACCTCGCGCACAGCTGCCGGGATGTCGACGAGGCGGTGCGCTGGGTCGAGTACACGAACTACGGCGGCGACACGGAGTACACCCGCAAGCGCGGGCGTGCGCCGTACGGCGTGAAGTACTGGGGTCTGGGCAACGAAGTGTACGGCGACTGGCAGATGGGTCACCGGACCGCCGAGGCGTACGCCGCCGACGCCGCCGAGCACGCCCGCTTCATGCGAGCCGTCGAGACTCGCTGCCGCCGCGGGCCATGGTTAAGCAGTTGGGCGCAGACGACGTACTGGCTTCCAACACACTCAGCCATCCGGACGCCGTCGTACTCCGCGACCTCGGCGTACTCGATCTCCCCGAGCCGAGCTACGAGTTCCCGGCGCGCAGCATCACGCTGCTGTCGTTCGCCGTCAGTGGATGACGAGGCGCATCAGGATGCGGGGGTGGCCGGCCAGGGTCGAGGTGGTGTCGGCGGACTTGGTGAAGCCGGCCTGTTCGAAGTTCTTGCGGAGGCCGGCGTACGCCATCGTCAGGTCGACCTTGCTGTCGCCGTTGTCCAGGGGATAGGCCTCCACGACCGGTGCGCCGTTCGTGCGGGCGAAGTCGACCGCGCCGGCGATCAGCGCGTGCGAGATGCCCTGACCGCGATGGCCCGGACGGACGCGGATGCACCAGAGCGACCACACCGGAAGGTCGTCGACGTGCGGGATCTTCCGGTTTCGGGCGAAGTTCGTTGCCGCGCGCGGTGCGATCGCGGCCCAGCCGACCGGCGTGTCTCCGTCGTACGCGAGGACTCCAGGCGCTGGCTTCTCCTTGCAGAGTTCGGCGACGTAGTCAGCGCGCGCCGGACCCTTGAGCTCGTTGTTGAGCTTGGACGGGATGCGGTAGCTCAGGCAGAAGCACACAGTGGAGGTCGGTGCCTTGGGCCCGATAACCGCGCGGACGTCCTCGAAGACGGTGGCCGGACGTACGTCGATCATTCGGCCTCCAGCAGTTGGTTGTGGATCATGAACGCAGTACGGAGTTCCTTGTAGCCGACGCGATCGAACAGGACCGTCATCGTCGTACCGTCGTAGTGCTCGACCAGACCGGCGCCGAACTTGCGGTGCTTCACCCGGCTGCCGATCGGGAACGGCTCCTCCTCGGGCGGAGCCGCCGTACGGCCGGCCAGGTCGTTGTCGCAGTTGCCGCACGGGCCTTCGTAGTGCTCGCCGAAGTAGCTCAGCAGCCACTCACGCCGGCAGCCGCCGTACTCCGCGTACGTCGACATCATCTCGACCCGGGACTTGGCGACCTCGCGCCGATCGTGCTCGACCGCCGAAGCAGCCGCGACGGCTTTGTCGACGTCGACCCGGCGGGCCAGGTGGAACTGGTGGCCGATGGCAACGACTCGGGCGTCGGTCAGCCGACCTAGCGCGCGTTCGACGCGGGCCGTACCGAGGTGGGTCGCGGCGGTGAGCTCGGCGATGCTCGCGGGCCGGTGCTCGTCGATGGCGGTCGCGACGGCGACGAGGTCCTCGTCGGTCACGCCGCCAGAGGCGAAGAAGCGGTTCAGGCCGAGGTCGGCGTGCCGGAAGAAGAGCTCGATATCGGCCGGTTCGCCGTCGCGGCCCGCGCGGCCGATCTCCTGGTAGTACGCGTCGATCGAGGACGGCGCCTCGGCGTGACTGACCCAGCGGATGTCGGGCTTGTCGATCCCCATCCCGAACGCGATCGTCGCCACGACGACACGGCAGTCGCCCGCGAGGAAGGTGTCCTGGACCTCGCGGCGCTGCTTGGCCGACAGCCCGGCGTGGTACGCCTGCGCGGACACGCCCGCGGTGTTGAGATCGGACGCCAGGTCCTCGGCGTGGCGGTGCGTGGCGACGTACACGATGCCCGGGCCGCGGGACGACCGGACATGGCTGAGCAGGCGGCGGTTCTTGGTGTCGTCGTCGGCGAAGGTGAACACCGCGAGGTTGAGGTTCGGCCGGTCGAAGCCGCCGACGACGACTGCCGGATCGTCCAGCTCGAGGCGATGCGCGATCTGCTTGCGTACCGGCGGGGCGGCCGTCGCGGTCAGCGCGAGCACCGGCGGCCGTCCCATCGCCTTGATCGCGGCCGCCAGCCGGAGGTAGTCGGGCCGGAAGTCCTCGCCCCACTCGCTCACCAGATGCGCCTCGTCCACGGCGAGCAACCGCGGCCGTGACTTCGCCAGCAGTTCGAGTACGTCGGCATGCGTCAGCTGCTCCGGCGACATCAGCACGAACCCCGGCCGCCCGTCCATGAGCAGCTCGCGAGCCGCACGCCCGCCGGCGCGATCGGTCGCATTCAGCTCGGCAACCTCGACACCGGCCGGATGCTTCGCCAACGCCCGCAACTGGTCCCGCTGCAAGGCCACCAGCGGACTGACCACCACTGTCACGCCGCCGAGAGCCAGACCCGCGAGCTGGTAGATCGCCGTCTTGCCGGTCCCGGTTGCGAGCACGGCCAACGTGTCCCGCCCGTCGAGCACCGCTCGAACGGCGTCCTCCTGCCCCGGCCGCAACGACTCGTACCCCAGCCACTCGCGAGCAAGCGCGACGATGTCCCTCACGGTCACATCATGCCTCGCCGCGCTGTACCGCCCGCCAGCGCCAGAGGTACATCCCAGCCAGCGTCCGCTGCGGCCGCCACGCCTGCCCCAGCTTCTCGACCTCGGCGGGCTTGGGCAGCTCCGGCAGCTTGTATACCGCCTCGACCGTCCGGCGGATCTCGAGGTCGCCGACCGCCAGCACATCCGGCCGGAGCAGGTGGAAGATCAGGAAGATCTCCGCCGTCCAGCGCCCGATCCCCTTGATCGCGGTGAGCTGAGCGACCACCTCGTCATCCGGAAGGTCCGGCAGCCGTTCCAGCTCCAATTCACCCGAGATCACATGTTCCGCGAGCGATCGCAACGAGGCCGTCTTCGCGTGCGACAACCCCACCGCGGTCCGCAGCGCGTCCGGTTCGTCGGCCAGCAACTCCTGCGGTGTCGGCGTGCGCCCGCCGTACCGCTCGAGAATCCGCCCGAAGATGGCCTGAGCGGCAACATTCGAGATGTTCTGCCCGACAATCGCCCGCGCCAGCACCCCGTAGTGCTCAGCCGGCAGATCCGGAACGCCGGTGTCCCGGCTCTCCGACAACGGCACCCCCACGGCCTCAACCACATCATCAATCACCCGACCAAGCACGGAGTCGACCCGCCGCAAGTAGTCCTCCGGGGTTTCAGCGGGCATGGCGCCGGCTCCGTACCGTCAAGGACAGGTTGTCGCCGGTCCGGTCGATCTGCAGCAGGCCGCGCGATTCGGCGTACTCGAGAGTCGCTCGTACTTCGTCCTCCGACGCGCACGTCCGCTCGGCGAGCGATGCGACGGTCTGTTCGGTGCCGCCCCAGAGCGCCACTGACACGATGTCGGCGGCATAGCCGGTGTACTGCTTCACCGCCCGGGAACTCTTGAGGAACGTCACTGCCTGTGCCGGGAGCTGGACGACGTCCTCAGCAGATGGCGGGTGCTCAACCGCGCGGTAGCGCAAGCCGTCGAAGCTGATCATGTGGAGTGCGAGGTAGAGCGGTAGCAGCTCGCGGCGGGTGGTCGCCTCGGGTACGTCGACCTGGCCGGCGAGCTCCGCGAGGCTCGGCCAGTCCGGCCGGGACGGAGGACCTTGGCGGAGCGGCTGGTCGAGCCAGTCGGGGCCGCGATGGTGATCGGCGCCCCACGCGTCGATCTCGTCGGCGCTCACGCCGTCGGGCTTCCCGAACCACTCGATCACGTTCGCGACCTCGATCTCCTGGAACCCGAGCACCGAACCCCAGCCCGGATCAGGCGCCCAGACCGGCGGCCTGGCCCGGCGACTCCACCGCGGCGGCTCCACCACGCCGGTGACCGGTCAGAAGTCCAAGTGCCAGACGTCGGTGGGCTGAAGGTCGTCCTCGTTGTCGGGCAGGGGAGTCGGCGGCAACGGCCGGTGTGCAAGCCGGACGCGGTACAGACCCGGATCGCCGAGCTTCAGGTGATCTTCGCCAGGGCCGCCCATGAGGTCGCTCAGCGCGACGACGCCGGACGGACTCCGGTACGGCAGCTCGACGACGTCTGTCCACGCGTCCGGGACTTCGTCACCCAGCAGGTCATCGTGCGCTTGCAGTTGTACGACGCAAGGGCCGTCCCCGCCGGCGACGTACAGCCATCCGTGCCCCGAGCGACCGAGCGAGCCGACCGGATGCGCCTCGTTGTCGGACGTCTCCTCGTGGTCCATCGAATCCCGTACGTCCAGCGCCACGAGGATGCCCGAGTCGGGCAGGTAGTGGTCGTCCCCGCGTCTCCCCAGAACACCCATGCCCGAACCGTAGTACAGGGGTCAGCACAGGGGTCAGTGGTTCACGGTGTAGACGAGTTTCTGGATGCCGTTGGGGTAGGAGGCGCTGTCGGTGAGGGTGAGCGGCAGCTTGTCGCGGTCGGCGTCGCTGAAGAGGCGTTTGCCGGCGCCGAGGAGGACCGGGAAGACGAGCAGGTGGTAGCGGTCGATGAGGCCGGCGTCGGAGAGGTTGCGGTTGAGGGTGGCGCTGCCGTTGATGATGATCGGGCCGCCTTCGGTCTCCTTCAGCGCGGCGACGTCGTCGAGGGAGCGCAGGATGGTGGTCTCGCCCCAGTTCGTCACCAGGTCGCTGTCCTGCAGCGTGGTCGACACGACGTACTTCGGCATCGCGTTGTAGCCGGCGAACTCCACCGTCATCCCCGGCCAGACCGGCGCGAAGGACTGGTAGCTGACCCGGCCGAGCAGCAGCGCGCTCGCCTCGGACTGCTCGCTGCCCTTGATCTCGTACGCCGCCTCGTCGAACGGGATGTCCTTGAACGTCCAGCCCGAGTTCCGGTAGCCCGGCTCGCCGCCTGGACCCTCGACGACGCCATCGAGAGAGATGAACGCGGTGGTGATGAGGGTACGCATCTGATGCTCCTTGTTCGGTTGGTTATGCCTGTGCGTCGAGCAGGGCCCGGCGGATGCGACACGTCATGATGTGACGCACGTCACTCCGCGGTGATGATCCACGCAGCCGAATCGAAAAGGACGCCGTTGCCGGTGTCGTGCGCTGCGAGCATGGCGCGTAGAGCCGCCTCCGCACGCTCGGCAGCCGCCGGGTCGAGCTCTGCCAGGAGCGCCTGCGGCTCCCGGAGCCGGAGGACATTCGCGTACGCCGACTCAACGTCCGCGCCGTAGTAGAGCGGTTCGTGGACGGCCGTGAACGTCGGATCGGCGAACCCCGCCGACGTCAGGATGTCCCGCGTCACGTCCTGCGACCCGAGCGTGAACGCCGACTCGTCGCGGTACGTCCCGCCGATGGCTTCCGGAATCACCCGCGCCCACTCGTTCTCCCTCCGCGGCTGCCAGACGAGCACGACCAGCCGTCCACCCGGACGCAACGCACGCCGCAGATTGGTGAACGCCCCGAGCAGATCATCGAAGAACATCACACCGAACCGGCTGATGATCAGGTCGACCGGCTCGAATTCGTACGTCGCAGCATCGGCCAGCAAGTAGTCCACGTTCGGCGTCGGCTGACGTCGAGCGTGCTCGAGCATCCGCTCGGAAACATCGACCCCGAGCACATGCCCAGCATCAACTGCCGCGTCCCGCGTCGTCTGCCCACTGCCGCAACCGACGTCGAGCACCCGATCCCCGTCGCGTACGCCGCAGGCCTCGCGCAACCGCGGGCGATAGAACCGCATCTCGGCGTCGTAGTCGAACATTGCCCAAGGCTAAAGGCGACCGTTCACCTGGGCTGCTTACGCTCCACGGCATGTCGATCAGAACCGTCGATGACCTGATGAACCTGCTCGCGGACTGCGAGGACGCGTGGGACATGCCTGACCGCAGCGGCGATCCGGTCGACATCCTCGACCACGACCGCCAATGCGCCGAGCTGCTGCGCCGTGACTTCCCGGACGACGAGCAGCTCCAGGTCGCGGGACTGGTGCACGACATCGGGCACTTCCTGCGGCCCGGTGACGACGCAGGTCACGGCCGCCACGGCGCGGACGCGGTACGACGGTTGCTGGGGGAGCGGGTCGCCCGACTCGTCGAGTTGCACGTGGTCGCGAAGCGGTATCTGGTGGCGGTTCATGCGGCGCAGTTGTCTGCGTCGAGTCGCCGTACCTTGATCGCTCAGGGCGGGCCGATGACCGCAGAAGAAGTCGTCGTGTTCGAACGTGATCCCGAGTTCGCCGCGGCGGTCGCGTTGCGGCGAGCCGATGATGCCGGCAAGGTCGTCGGACTCGAGGTCGCGTCGCTCAAGTCGTGGCGGCCCGTCGTCGAGCGAGTCGCGCGCGGTTAGGCGGCGGGCACGAACACCACGCGGTTGCCGTCCGGATCTTGTACGTCGGCGCCTGGCTCCGCAGCGGCGAGGCCGAGGTGGTCGATGGACGACGCGGCGTCAGGCACCAGCTTGACCGCGTCGGCGCCGATCCGGAACGTGTCATCGGCGACGCGTTCCATGCCGAGCTGCGTGCCGTAGAACTCGATCGCCGCGTCGAGGTCGGGCGCGGCCAAGGCGACGTACGACAGACCGTGCACCGGGCCGGCGGTGATCGGCGGGACGCGGAACTCCTCCGAGCGCTGCAGCAGCTCCACGCGTACGCCGTTCGGATCGGACAGGAACGCGAGCCGGCCCTGACCGCTGCCCGCGACCCGGGGCGACGAGATCTCGCCGTACCCGAGCGCCATCAGCCGCGCGTAGTCGTCGTCGAGATCGTCGGTCATGAAGCCGACATGGTTCAGTCCGTACGTCGCTTGCGGGTCGGACTCCTCGGGGTGGAGCAGCTCGACCAGCCCGGTGGCGATCTGGACATGCACCCGATGAACGCGGGAGTTGGACATGAACAACCGGTCGACCACCTCCGCACCGAGACCGTCGTAGAACGACAGGCTCGCCTCGAGATCCTGCACCCGGCCGCCGACGTGGTTCAGCTCGTAGATCACCCAGCCACTCTAGCAAGCGCTTTCCGATCTCGTCGCCACTCAGTGTCTTCTCAGCTTCACGGCACGTGGCGTCACCTGGCGGCCACGTCCTGGTCACCTCACGTCCGGCGGCAGCCCCTAGGTTCCAGCTGTCTTGACCTACGAGAAAGGCCCGGAATGATCAGGAAAAAGGCTTTTGTGGCTGCCTTCGCAGCGGCCTCGGTGATTGCCGCCGCAGGGATGGCCTCGGCCGCCGCCAGCGGAGCGTTCGACACGGCCCGCGGCGACGACTCGGCTGCCGGGTCCGCGTCGCACCAGCCGCAGCGTGGGCCGAAGAACGTGATCTTCTTCCTCGGTGACGGCATGGGCACCCAGGAGATCACCGCGGCGCGCTACTACCAGGGCGTCCAGAACAAGCTCAACGTCGACCGGGCCCGCTACACCGGCTTCGACACGACGTGGTCGGTGAAGCCCGCCGCCAAGCCGCCGTACAAGCCGGACTACGACCCAGACTCGGCCTCGACCGGGTCGAGCTGGGCGACCGGCAAGAAGACGATCGACGAGCGGATCTCGCAGGGTCCGAGCAGCGCCGACAACGTCCCGGGCACGAACTACCAGACCGTCCTGGAGCTGGCGCAGAAGCGCGGCCTGAAGGTGGGCAACGTCTCCACCGCGGAGATCACCGACGCCACTCCGGCGGTGCTCGCCTCGCACATGTCGCTGCGCGGTTGCCAGGGCCCGGCCGACATGGCCGCCTGCCCGAAGGAGACCAAGGCGGCCGGCGGTCTCGGCTCGATCGCGGAGCAGGAGGTCGACCACAAGATCGACGTGCTGCTCGGCGGCGGCCGCGCCCGCTTCGAGCAGAAGCTCACCGGTGGTCCGTACGCCGGCAAGACGGTCGTCGACCAGGCCAAGGCCAAGGGCATCCAGTACGTCACGGACGCCGCCGGACTGAAGTCGGCCAAGGACAACAAGCCGGTGCTCGGCCTGTTCAACAGCAGCAACATGTCGCTGGAGTGGAGCGGTCCGACCGCCGCCCTCGGCAAGGGCACCGCGGCGCAGTCCTGCAAGGAGAACCAGCGACCGTCGAACGAGCCGAGCCTGTCGGACATGACGTCGAAGGCGATCAGCCTGCTGGAGAACAAGAAGGGCTTCTTCCTGCAGGTCGAGGGCGCCTCGATCGACAAGCAGGACCACGCCACCAACGCCTGCGGCCAGATCGGTGAGACGGTCGCGTTCGACCGGGCGATCGGCGTCGCGCTGAACTACCAGAAGACGCACCCGGACACGCTGGTCGTCGTCACCGCCGACCACGCGCACACCAGCCAGATCGTCGGCGAGGACGCCTCCGGCTCCGGTCTGCCGACCGGCTGGTCGACCAACCTGACCACCAAGGACGGCCAGACGCTGACCCTGACCTACGGCACCGCCGGTTTCGGCGGCGACGGCAAGGCCCCGGTGGCCGTGCCGCCGAGCCAGCAGCACACCGGTGCGGTCGTTCCGGTCTGGGCCAACGGCCCGGGCGCCGACGCGGTTCTCGGCACCAACGACCACACGCACCTGTTCGACGTCCTCCAGGGCCAGTAACACCTGTTTGAAGCAAACGTGTGGCCTCCGTTTCGTGCTGAAACGGAGGCCACACGCGTGTGGTGAAGTGCCCGGACGGCATGCACTATGGGCCGATGGAGTCGATGCTTTTCGAGAGCCGGGACCTCGCCAGGACGGAGGAGTTCCTCAATCGCGCCTACACCAAGATGCAGATCGGCGGCAGCGCGAAGGACGTGAGCACGCGGATCTCGCGGGCCGCCGCGGACTCGATCAGCATCGACCGGCTCGAGATCGGCTTCGAGATGAGCTACGACGCCGATCCGCTCGGCAAGATCTGCCTGTGCGAAGTGGTCTCCGGCAGCATCGAGGGTCACGCCACCGACGGGTGGCAGGACGACTTCCGGCCGGGGGACCTGGTGAACTTCGCGCCGCCGGACCGGCCGTACGCGGGCAAGGTCTGCCGATCGGGTTACACCATCACGATGTTCGATCCGGCGCTGCTCACCCGGGTCGCGGGCGCCGGCCGTAAGGACGATTCGCCGGTCCGGCTCCTGTCCCACCGGCCGTACTCACGTCCGGCGGCGCGCCAGCTGTCCAGGACGATCGCGTACCTGAGTGATCAGCTGTCCAATCCCGCCGTACAGGCCTCGCCGTTGGTGCGGGCGTCCGTCTCGCAGTTGCTCGCCTCGAGCGTGCTCGCCGCCTTCCCGAACACCGCGATGGCCGAGCGGGGCAGCGCCGACCCGCGGCCCAGCACGGTCCGGCGGGCGCTGGCCTTCATGGAGTCGAACCTCGATCAGGCCATCACGATCGCCGATATCGCAGCCGCGGCCGGCGTCACCGTGCGGGCTGTGCAGACGGCGTTCCAGCGGCATGTCGGCGCGACGCCGCTCGGTGAGCTCCGCCGGCTCCGGCTGGCCGAGGTCCGCTCGGAGTTGCTGGTCGCCGATCCGGCCGATCGCACCGTCGCGGAGATCGCGGTTCGTTGGGGCTTCCATCATCACGGCCGGATGGCGGCGGCGTACCTCGAGCAGTACGGCGAGCTGCCGAGCACCACGCTGACCCGCTAGGGCAGCTTGCGGGTGTCGATGAGCTGCTGAGCGACGTCACGCAGCTTGGTGTTGGTGTCCTGCGAGTACCGCTTCAGTACGGCGAAGGCCCGGTCGCCGTCGATGTCGAAGCGTTCCATCAGGATGCCCATCGCCTGACCGACGAGCTTGCGGGCGTCGATCGCCTGCGCCATCGTCGCCTCGTGCCGTGCGGACGCCAGCGCGACCGACGCGTGCCGGGCGAGGATGTGCGCGACCGCCTGGTCATCGGCCGCGAACGCGTCCGGTTCCGGGCTGTACAGTCCGAGCACGCCGACCGACCTGCTGGTGGCCAGTGGTACGTCGAGAACGCTGCGGACCCCGAGCGCCGCGACCCGCGCCGCCCACTCCGGCCAGCGGTCGTCCGCGAGCGTGTCCCGGATGAGCACGGGGTGCCGTTCCCGCATCGCGGTCACCAGCGGACCGTCCTCGTTGCCGAGCTGGAGTTGGTAGACCTCGGCCACGACGGGGTCGGTGACCGCGGCGATCTCCGGGCGCGAACCACGCGCAGTCAGCGCGATACCGGCGTACGTACACCTGAGCGCCTGGAGAGCGAACTGGACGACGGCGTCGACGGTCTCCTCGACCCCGGTCGCGTCGTGCAACTCGACCGCGAGGTGGGCGAACGCCGAGGCGGCGCTGTCCTGGGTCGGGTCGATGAGGGTCATCTGCGTGTTCCTCTACTGAACGGCAGAGGGTGGCCCCCCTCCGGACCACCCGGCTGCCGTGGACACATCATGCGGCCCCTGTGCCCGCCCCGGCACCGATCTGTCCCAGTTGATGCAAAAGTTGCGTTCCTTGGACAGGCGGGCTTCGCCGTACGGCTAAGTTGGAGGCGTGCAGGTGGCGAAACGCTGGTCATGGGTGGCGGTCGGGGTCCTTCTGGTGGGGGTCTGGGCGGCGTGCTCGGACCACGACACCAAGCCCACCTCCGCGCCGAAGACCCAGCCGACGGCCGCCGATCCGAGGCCGACTCCGGCCGTGACGACCACCAAGCCGTGGTACGACGACTACGACCCGGCCCGTTTCGCCCCCGAGGTCCGTGGGTACGCCAAGCAGGCGGGGATCAACCCACAGTTGCTGATGGCAATCTTGTACAACGAGGACTACAAGCCGCACGACCCGAAGTTCGAGCGGCAATGGGCCGAGGTCGACTCCGACCCGGCGTTCGGGATCGCCAACATGCACAAGCCCGCGTTCGACGAGACCAAACGCGGGCGGGACTTCGCCAAGCGGAAGTGGGAGGAGCTGCCGGACAACCCAGCGCTGGCGATCGAGGCCGCCGCCTGGCACCTGCACGACCTGGCCGAGCGCCTGCCCAGCAAGCGCGCGGCCCTGTACACCAAAGACGAATTGCTTGCCCTCGGCTACAACGCCGGCGGCGGCAACATGCGGATCTTCGCCCGCGGCCGGAAGGCCGGGTCGCAAGCCCAGTCGTACCTGGACCGCCTGCACAGCAACTGGGCCAAGTCCGCCGAAGCCCTCAAGAGCTAACAGGAGACATCGTGGAATTCGCAGCACCCGCACTGGCTGTCGCCGACTGGCGCCGGCGCGTGTTTGCGCTGTACCGGTCCGTCCGCGCGGAAAGCGATCCGGCCGCCGGACACGCACTGTGGCAGGCCGGACGGGACGACCTGCTGATGCATCATCCCGCCTCACCGGTGCCGGAGGACGAACGCGCGGCGTACGGCGGCGCCCGGGTGGGGGACTACCGCCCGGAGCTGCGGTTCGACGCGGTGATCGACACGGACGTGAAACCGGATCGATGGGAGTTCGTGTCGGCCACCGACGGCGTGATCCCGTTCTCGCTGATCGGCGTACTGCACCTGCCGGCGGTCGGGGATCTCGACGTGTGGTGGCTCGAGTCGTACGGCGGTGGCATCTTCGTCCCGCTCAAGGACGCGCTCGCCGGCAGGTCGACGTACGGCGGCGGTCGCTACCTGATCGACTCCGTCAAGGGAGCCGACCTCGGCGGTGACCTGCGCGCCGGCAGGCTCGTCGTCGACCTGAACTTCGCGTACAACCCGTCGTGCGCCTACAGCCCCGAATGGACCTGCCCGCTCGCCCCGGCAACCAACAAGGTGGACGTCGAGTTGCCGGTGGGCGAGCTGTCAGGCTAGATCAGGCAGCAGCTTCCAGGGCCTGGGTGAGGAGGGCGGCGAGGGCCTCGAGCTGGAAGTCGGCGGAGGCGCCTACCTCCTCGTCGGACCCGTCCAGCGCCTTGGCGGCCAGGCCGGCCTTGGCGTCGATCAGGTCGGCGATACGGGTGTCGATCGTCTGCGCGGCGATGATCCGCCACGCGGTGACCGGCTCGTCCTGGCCGATCCGGTGCACCCGGTCGATCGCCTGCGTCTGCTCGGCATTCGTCCAGGACAGCTCGGCGAGGACGACGTTCGAGGCGACCTGCAGGTTCAGGCCGACACCCGCGGTCAGCAGCGAGCAGACCGCGATCGACACGTCGGGATCCTTGACGAAGGCATCGATGTTCTTCTGCCGGGTCCGCGTGGTCTGGTCGCCGCGGATCGACGAGAACTGGATGCCGCGCTCGGCGAACAGCTCCTCGGCGGCGTCCATCACCTCGATGTGCCGGGCGAAGAACACGACCTTGCCGACGTTCTGCGCCAGTTGGGCCGCGTAGTCGGCGGCCAGGCCGGCCTTGGCCTGACCGATCCGGCGGAACAGGCTGAATACGTTCTCGCCGGTCTTCTTGGCCGCCATCTCGGTCCGCTCCCAGCCGGCCACCTGGCGGACCAGGTCGTGGTCGATACCGTCCACGACGATGCCCGAACGGCGGGTCTCGAGCGCGGTGTTGTACCGGGCGACGAGCCGGTCGGCGAGCTCACGCTCGGCGGCCCGGATCGAACGGCCGACAGCACCGTCCAGCTCGACCGGCAGGTCGGCGATCCGGCGGGCCGGGATGTCCGCGGCCACGTCCACCTTGCGGCGGCGGACGATGCCCATGTCGATCACGCTGGCCCGCGCGGCGGCGGAGAAGCCCGGGTCGGCCGGGGTCAGATCGGTGTCGTCGAGCTTCTCCATGAGCTCGGCGCGCGGCGCCTTCTCGTCGACCCAGCCGAGGTACTCCCAGATCGCGGTGAAGTCCTCGATCGAGTTGATCAGCGGCGTACCGGTCAGGGCCATCAGCAGCGGGCGGACCGTGCGGTTGCGGATCCGGTTCGACAGGTCGAGCACGTTGCGTGACCGCTGCGACTTCTTGTTCTTGATGAAGTGCGCCTCGTCGACGACCATGCCGCGGAAGCCGAGGTCGCCGAGCCAGCCGACGTGCCGGTCGAGGACCTCGTAGTTCACCACGACGATGTCGGCGAAGCCGTCGATCGTGTCACCGTCGCCGTGGATGACGGTCGGCGTACGGCGGGGGGTCCACAGGTTGGCCTCGCGCGCCCAGTTCGTCTTCACGACGTTCGGGACGACGGCGAGCAGCGGGTAGGCCTCGGCAGCCTGGGCGGCGAGCAGGGCCTGGGCGGTCTTGCCGAGACCCGGCTCGTCCGCGAGGAGGAAGGTCCGGTGCCCGGCCGCCGCGGCAGCGATCACGCCGGCCTGGTGCGGCATCAGCTCGAGACCGCGCAGGCGCAGTGCGTCGATGCCGCCGGACAGCTGGAGCGAGGTCGGGTCGGGCAGCTTCATGCTCGCCGAGGCGCCGGCGTGCTCGAACGATCGCAGCAGCGGCCCGATGAGCTCCCAGCCCGCCAGCCGGCTGGTCCGCACCGGGCGCGACGGAGCGCTGGAGAAGTCCGGGGCCAGGAACGGGTTGGCGAGCTGCCGGGACACGACTGCCTGCGGCACCACCCGCCGGGTCTGGGTGTCCGGGGGAGCGACCGGCTGCACCGGCTCCGGCTCCTCCGGCAGCTCCATGCCGGCGTCCTCGAGCATCTGCCGCCGGAGTGCGCCCGCAGCCTCCGAGATCACCGCGTCCTCGGCCAGCAGACCGAGGAGCGTGGGGTCGAGCGCGGCAGTCTTCGCCAGGATCGTCGCGATGCCGTCGAGCCGCCGGAGCTGCTCGGTGCGGTACGCCTCGGTGGCGGACTCCGCGCCGTTCACCCGGGACCGCTCCTCGCGGACCAGCAGAGCGACGACCTGGAACTTCGTCCGGGTCGACGCCAGACCGGTCTTACCCTGCATCGCGCCGCGGGTGACGGCGCCCTCGACCTCGCGCACCGCCTGTGCGAGGACCTGGATCAGACCGTCTGACTCACCGTCGCGGACACGACGCCGGCGACGGGGAGCGGAACGGGTAGCGCCGGGCTGGCGCTGACCTCGTCGGGCCAACTTTCCTCCTGTGTCATGCCACGACGGAGCCGTGGCGGAACGCCAGACCGCACCAGGACCCGAACCGCCGGCGAGACGCCACGCAGTGACATGCGGTGGGCCGCCCAGAAGGTCCCCCAGGAACACGGCTCAGAATTCACCGCTCCTGAATGCGCGATCGAGAATCCATCCTACCCTCTGTCAGCACCAACGACCGCTATTGGGCCCCCACCCGATTCCGCGATCAGGCTTCCGGGCCGCTCTCCGGCCTCGCGCTCTCATGCTCCAGGGTGGTCTTGAGCTCCGTCAGCACCTGTCCGAGCTCGGCGTCGACGCCGTCGTCGTGGCTGGTCCGGAGGCGGACGATGAGCCTCTACCGGGCGTGCCGCCGTCGGGTGCAGCTCGGTCAGCCACGGCAGGTAGCCGGGCAGACGGTCCAGGCTTCATGGTTATTCATGAGAGTGCTCCTTGCGGAGGCGGAGTTCGGGGAGGATCTCGGTGCGGTAGAGGTTCATCATGTCGACGATGTGCGGTCCCATGTTGGCGACGTACACCTCGTCGAAGCCGGCCTCGACGTACGGCGTGAACGCGTCGACGTGGACATCCCCCTTCGGGCCGCAGGCGACGGACTGTGCCGTCGCTTCCTTCGTCACCAGTTGGCTGGCCTGCTCGAAGTGCCGGGGTGAGGGGAGCACCTGGGAGAGCTCACCGGGTAGGCCCGAGTTGCCCCAGATCCGGTGGGCCTGGTCGACGCCTTCGGCCTCGGTCGGCGCGTAGCTGACCTTGAAACCGGCTTGTGTCGGTTTGCTCCCGCCGCCGTGGTCGCGGAACCGCTGCAGCAGCTCCCGGTCCGGGGTCGTGGTGATGTACCCGTCCGCGATCCGGGCCGCGACATCGGTTGCCTCAGGCCCGAATCCGGACATGTAGATCGGCAGCGGCTGCTGCGGCCGGGTGTAGATCCGGGCGGTGTCGACGGTGTAGTGCTTGCCGTGATGGGTGACGAATCCGTCCTCGGTCCACAGCCGGCGCATGATCTCGACCGCTTCCTCGAGCATCTCCAGCCGTACGTCGACCGTCGGCCAGACCGACCCGAGCACATGCTCGTTCAACGCCTCACCGGTCCCGACCCCGAGCGTGAACCGCCCATTCAGCAGTACGGCGCTGGTCGCGGCCGCCTGCGCGATCACGGCCGGATGGATCCGCACCGTCGGACACGTCACCGCCGTCGTCACCGGCAGCTCGCACACCTGCGAGATCGCGCCGATCGTCGACCAGACGAACGCGCTCTGGCCCTGCTCGTCGTTCCACGGATGGAAATGGTCACTGATCCACAACCCGTCGAACCCGGCCTCCTCGGCCATCCGGGCCTGCTCGATCAGCTCCGCCGGCGTGTACTCCTCGCTGGAGAGGAAATATCCGATCTTCACGCGCACCTCCGATGACTCGCTACTCATCGGGTGCCCGATGCCGCGCTCTCCAATCACCCCGGACGTTGCAGCTGGCTATCGCCGGCTGCGGGTGAAGTAGACGGTCGCGGCGGCGGCGCCGGCAGCGAGTGCGCCGACCGTGCCGACCATGCCACGGTGGCGGGAGGCCCAGACCTGGTAGCTCCGGCTGGTCGAGCGGTCGTCGAACACGCCGTGCGCGCCGTAATCGCGGTCCTCGTCGGCAGGAGCCCACAGATTCGCCGGCTTCTCGGCCGGCTCATCGGTCTGCTGCGCCTTGTACCCGGTCCGGGCCAGGTAACGGTCCAGCAGTCCGGCGGCGAACTTGTTCGCGATGATGGTGGCGGCCGTCGGGGCGCCGACCCAGTATTCGCGCCGGGCCGGATGATCCGCGGCGTACACGACGGCGTCCGCGGCGACCTCGGGCTGGAAGATCGGCGGGACCGGCTGCGGGTGCTTGGGCAGGCGGGAGAGCACCCAGGAGAACTGCGGCGTGTTGACTGCAGGCATCTGCACCATCGTCACGTGCACGTTCGACTTGTCGTGCATGAGTTCGCAACGCAACGAGTCGTGGAAGCCCTGGATCGCGTGCTTCGCCCCGCAGTACGCCGACTGCAGCGGGATCCCGCGGTAGGCCAGCGCCGATCCGACCTGGACGATCGTGCCGTGGTCACGCGGCTTCATCCGCTGCAGCGCGGCGCGGGTGCCGTACACGTACCCGAGGTACGTCACGTCCGTGGTCCGCTGGAACTCCTCCGGCTCGATCTCCAGGAACGGCGCGAAGACCGAACTGAAGGCGACGTTCACCCAGACGTCGATCGGGCCGAGGTCCCTCTCGACCTGTTCGGCGGCGAGGTCCACCTGCTCGTGGTCGGCGACGTCGACCTCGATCGGCAGCGCCGTACCGCCGGCTCTCTCGACATCTTGTACGGCGGCCGCGAGCCCTGTCTCGCCACGCGCCAGCAGCGCGACCTTTGCCCCGCGACGAGCGAACGCGACCGCACTCGCCCGCCCGATCCCACCGCTTGCCCCGGTCACTACGACGACCTGTCCCACCTGATTCTCCCTCTGTGATCGCGCGCGGAGTGTCCCTTCCCGGTGACCACGGCGGCGCAGCCGAAACCCGGTTTGTCCAGGCATGCCTCGGGTACTGGCGGCTTCGGGTCTTCAGGAGGGTTGAGATGAGCACGACAGTTGGCGACTACGTACTTCAGCGCCTGCGTGACTGGGGTGTCGACCACGTCTTCGGGTACGCCGGTGACGGGATCAACGGTCTGCTCTCCGCCTGGGAGAAGGCGGGCAACGAGCCGCGGTTCGTGCAGGCCCGGCACGAGGAGATGGCAGCGTTCGAGGCGGTCGGCTATGCGAAGTTCACCGGCCGGGTCGGGGTCTGTACGGCGACCAGCGGCCCGGGCGCGATCCACCTGCTGAACGGCTTGTACGACGCGAAGCTCGACCATGTGCCCGTGGTCGCGATCGTCGGACAGACGGCGCGGAGTGCGATGGGCGGCAGCTACCAGCAGGAGGTCGACCTGCACACGCTGTACAAGGATGTCGCGTCCGACTACTGCGAGACGGTCATGGTGCCGGAGCAGCTGCCGAACGTGCTCGACCGGGCGATGCGGATTGCCGCGTCCCGGCGTACCGTCACCGCGCTCATCATCCCGTCGGACCTGCAGGAGCTCGAGTACACGGCACCGTCGCACGCGTTCAAGATGGTGCCGTCGAGCCTGGATCTGAGCTGGTCGGCGCCGGTCCCGGCCGCGGACCAGCTCGACCGGGCCGCAGAGATCCTGAACGCGGGGGAGAAGCTCGCGATCCTCGTCGGTCAGGGCGCGCGCGGTGCGGTCGACGAGGTCACTGCGCTCGCCGAGATGACCGGCGCCGGTGTCGCGAAAGCCCTGCTGGGCAAGGATGTTCTCAGCGACGACCTGCCCTGGGTGACCGGCTCGATCGGGCTGCTCGGCACCAGGCCGTCGTACGAAATGATGATGGATTGCGACACGCTGCTGGTGGTCGGATCGAACTTCCCGTACTCGCAGTTCCTGCCGGAGTTCGACCAGGCGCGGGCGATCCAGATCGACCTGGATCCGACGATGATCGGGATGCGGTACCCGTTCGAGGTGAACCTGGTCGGCGACGCGGCACGGACGCTGCGCGAGCTGATCCCGCTGGTCCAGCGCAAGAACGACCGGTCCTGGCGGTCGGGGATCGAGTCGAACGTCGCCCGCTGGTGGGAGGTCATGGAGCGGCGGGCGCATACGTCGGCGGATCCGATCAACCCGGAGCTGGTGTTCCACGAGTTGTCGGGACGACTGCCGTCGAACGCGATTCTGGCGGCGGACTCGGGTTCGGCCGCGAACTGGTACGCGCGGCACATCAAGTTCCGCGACGATATGAGGGGCTCGCTGTCCGGGACGCTGGCGACGATGGGGCCTGGAGTGCCGTACGTGATCGGCGCGAAGTTCGGGCTGCCGGACCGGCCGGCGTACGCGCTGGTGGGCGACGGCGCGATGCAGATGAACGGGATCAACGAGCTGATCACGATCGCGAAGTACTGGCAGGAGTGGGCGGATCCGCGGCTGGTGGTCGCCGTACTGCACAACAACGATCTGAACCAGGTGACGTGGGAACTGCGGGCGATGGGAGGCTCGCCCCAATTCCTGCCCTCTCAGGAACTGCCGGAGTTTCCGTACGCCGGGTATGCCCGGCTGCTCGGGCTCCACGGCGTGACCGCCGAGAAGCCGGAGGAGGTCGGGCCCGCCTGGGACGAGGCGCTGCGCGCTGACCGTCCGTGCGTGGTCGAGTTCCGGACCGATCCCGCCGTACCGCCGATCCCTCCGCACGCGACCTGGGACCAGTTGGAGAAGGCGCTGGAGTCGATCGTGCGCGGCGACAGCGACCGTGTCAGCATCGTCAAGGAAGGCGTGAAATCAAAGGTCCAGGAGTTCCTGCCCGGCAAGTCATCCTGATCTGCTCAAGCGTGGTCGCCGGCCGGAGCCGAATCAGACCGTCGACACGCGGAGATGGGGTCAGGCCGGCGTGACGGGATGGGGGATCGGGTACCGGGTGGCGCGTGAGTGAAAACGAGTGTCTGATCGAGGCGAGCGTCGAGGACGTGTTCGCGATTCTCACCGACGGGTGGTCGTACGCCGCGTGGGTGGTGGGGGCATCGAGGATCCGCGATGTCGACCCGCCGTGGCCGGAGCCGGGCGGCAGAATCCATCACTCGGTGGGCGCGTGGCCGTTCTTGCTGGACGACCGGACGACTGTCCTGGAGTACGAGCCCTTGCATCGGCTCCGGCTGCAGCTCCGGGTGTGGCCGGCGGGACTCGGTGAGGTGGAGTTCCGGGCCACCGAGACCCCTACCGGTTGCCGGCTGGTGATGACCGAGAAGGCCACCAGCGGTCCGATCTCCCTCCTGCCGGACGCGGTGGCCGACTTGATGCTCCATCCCCGCAACGCCGAGGCCCTCCGCCGCCTGAAACTTCTGGCAGAGAAGCGCTCCTGAGGTCCGAGGTTCCCGGCCGCCCTGGAAGAAGTCCGAGCGACCGTCAGTGGGGAGTTCGTGGGCTTCGCGCCGGGCCCAACCCCGGGTGCCAGGACGAGACCCGGCTTTCGAGCTTGGCTGCACTCGGCCTGGCCTTGTGCTTGCCCAGCGCGAAGCGCTTGTAGGCCGGCCTTCTACCGGCCCGCCGACTCGACCCTCGCCCGTGCTGACGCGGACGTGCGCGTCGTACGGCGAGGTGGTGTCTGCTGATCGACGTCTACTGACAGAGGTTCGGGACAGACAGCGGCCTTGCGGACCGGACCGCCGCCGAGGCGTCTGTACTTCCATTGGCGTTCGTCGTAGTCGTAATACGTGTCAACGCCGCCGACAGACATGATCGACCCCTCCCACCCCGGTGCGCTCAGATGAGCGCGGCCGCCTACGGGTGCCCAAGAACCTCACCACTCAAACCTGGTGAACTCGCGCTCGACCTCCGATCGCACGTCCGGTGTCGAGTGGCGAGGCGGTAGGCAGCTCAGTCGGCATGGGTTCCGGTGTCCGCCTGAACGCCTGCGAAACCCGGCGATTGGCCGGGCCGACTCCGGGTACTGGCGGACTGGGTGAAAGGAGCAACGACATGCCTGCAGGATCGAGTCCGAAGCGGGAAAGGCAGTACGAGCACATCAAGGATGGGCTGAAGAAGCGGGGGCGCAGCGAGAGCACCGCTGAGGAGATCGCGGCGCGGACGGTGAACAAGGAGCGCGCGCGGTCGGGCGAGGCGAAGGAGAAGAGTCGTACGTCGACGCACGACATCTCGTCGAGCCGGCGTGGGGGTCTGCGGTCGCACAGCGGCTCCGAGGGGCGCACCAAGGAGCAGCTCTACAATGAGGCGAAGCAGAAGAACGTCAAGGGTCGCTCGAAGATGACGAAGGCCGAACTCGCGAAGGCGGTCGGCCGCTAGCTGGGGGAGCCAGCCCGTGCAGCAGACCGACGCCACGCCACTGACCGACGACGAACTGCGAGGAATCGACGCCTACTGGCGCGCAGCGAACTACCTGTCCATCGGGCAGATCTATCTACTCGCCAATCCACTTCTCCGTGAGCCTCTGCGGCCCGAGCACATCAAGCCCCGCCTGCTCGGCCACTGGGGTACGACGCCCGGGCTCAACCTGATCTACGCGCACCTCAACCGCGTGATCAGGCAGCGTGACCGCGAGGTCCTGTTCGTCACCGGACCCGGCCACGGCGGCCCGGCGCTCGTCGCGAACACGTGGCTCGAGGGCAGCTGGACCGCGGAGTACCCGAACACCACGCGGGACGAGGTCGGCATGGGCCGGCTGTTCAAGCAGTTCTCCTTCCCGGGCGGCATCCCGAGCCATGTGGCCGCGGACGTCCCCGGGTCGATCAACGAGGGCGGCGAGCTGGGCTACTCACTGAGCCACGCGTACGGCGCTGCCGCGGACAATCCCGAGCTCGTCGTGGCCTGTGTCGTCGGCGACGGTGAGGCGGAGACGGGTCCGCTCGCGGCGTCCTGGCACTCGAACAAGTTCCTCGACCCGGCACGTGACGGCGCCGTACTGCCGATCCTGCATCTGAACGGATACAAGATCGCGAACCCGGCAGTGCTGGCGCGGATCGGCGACGAAGAGCTGTCTGCCTTGCTGCATGGGTACGGATACGAGCCCTATCTGGTCGAAGGCTCCGAGCCGGCCGAGGTGCACCAGGCGCTGGCCGCGACGCTGGACAGGTGCCTGGACCGGATCGACGAGATCCAGGTGGAGGCACGATCTGCGCCCGAGCCGCCGCCGCGACCCGCGTGGCCGATGATCGTGCTCCGTACGCCGAAGGGCTGGACCGGCCCGCAGGTCGTCGACGGGGAGCCGGTCGAGAACACGTGGCGGGCGCATCAGGTCCCGCTGTCCGGCGTACGGACGAACGACGACCATCTCCGCCAGCTGGAATCGTGGATGCGCAGCTACCGGCCCGAGGAGCTGTTCGACGACTACGGCCGTCCGGTCGCGGCGCTCGTCGAGCTCGCGCCGGGCCCGGAGCTGAGGATGGGGTCGAACCCGCACGCCAACGGTGGTGTGCTGAGCCGCGATCTCGAGCTGCCGGCGGTCGGCGAGTACGCCGTACCGGTGAAGTCGCCCGGTGCCGAAGATGGTGAGCCGACGAAGGTCTTCGGGGCGTTTCTGCGAGATGCCTTCCGCCTCAACCGTGACAACCTGCGTCTGTTCGGCCCGGACGAGACCGAGTCGAACCGGTTGACCGCTGTCTACGAGACGACCGGGAAGCAGTGGCAGGCCGAGCTGCTCGACACCGACAACCATCTCGCCCGCGACGGTCGCGTGCTGGAGATCCTGAGCGAGCACACCTGTCAGGGCTGGTTGGAGGGTTATCTGCTGACCGGCCGGCACGGGCTGTTCTCGTCGTACGAAGCCTTCGTCCACATCGTCGACTCGATGGTGAACCAGCACGCGAAGTGGCTGAAGACGATCAATCGGCTGGAGTGGCGCCGGCCGATCCCGTCGCTCAACTACCTGCTCACCTCGCACGTCTGGCGCCAGGATCACAACGGCTTCTCGCACCAGGACCCGGGCTTCATCGACCATGTCGTGAACAAGAAGGCCGAGGTCGTCCGCGTCTATCTGCCGCCGGACACCAACACGCTGCTGTCGACGATGGACCACTGCCTGCGGACCCGGAACTACATCAACGTCGTTGTCGCAGGCAAGCAACCGCAGCCCAACTGGCTCGACTGGGAGGCGGCCGCGCTGCACTGCGCGCGGGGCGTCGGCGTCTGGGAGTTCGCGAGCAACGACGAGGGCGAGCCGGATGTCGTGATGGCCTGCGCCGGCGACGTACCGACGATGGAGACGCTCGCTGCGGTCGACCTGCTCCGCGAACATCTGCCCGACCTGCGGATCCGTGTCATCAACATCGTGGACCTGATGCGGCTGCAGTCCGAGGGCGAGCATCCGCACGGGCTGCCGGACGCCGAGTTCGACGCGCTGTTCACGACCGACAAGCCGGTGATCTTCGCGTACCACGGCTATCCCTGGCTGATCCACCGGCTCACGTACCGCCGGCATGGGCACGACAATCTGCACGTCCGCGGCTACCTCGAGGAGGGTACGACGACCACGCCGTTCGACATGGTCGTCCGCAACAACCTCGATCGGTACCACCTGGCGATGGACGTCATCGACCGTGTGCCATCGCTGGGCAGCCGGGCGGTGTCGACGCGGCAGTACTTCGCCGATCAGCGCGCCCGTCACCACGAGTACGTCACGACGTACGGCGAGGACCTGCCGGAGGTCAGGGACTGGCGGTGGACCCCGCGCTAGTCGAGTAGCGCGACCGCGGCGCGGAGGTCGTCGACGAAGAGCCCGAGATCGCGGGTGAAGTCCTGTGAGCGAACGACCGCGGAGGGGTGGACGGTCGCGATCGCGGTGCCGCCGTCGGCGAGCTCGACCTTCTCGCCGCGATGCTGTGTCACCTTGAAACTCGGGCCCAGCAACGACCGTGCGGCGACGGCGCCCATGATCACGACCAGCGCGGGCTTCACGAGCTCGAGCTCACGCGCAAGCCACGGGTGGCAGGCGGTGATCTGCCCGGCGGACGGCGTCTTGTGGATCCGCCGCTTACCGTCGCGCTCGAACCGGAAGTGCTTGACCGCGTTGGTCAGGTAGACGTCCGACCGGTCGATCCCCGCCTCCTCCAGCGCGCGGTCGAGCAGCCGCCCCGCCGGACCGACGAAGACGTGGCCTTCCTTGTCCTCGTGATCACCGGGCGTCTCGCCGACCAGCATCATCCGCGAGCGGACCGGCCCTTCACCCGCGACGGCCCGCTCGGCGTCCTCCCACAACTCACACCCACGACAGTCCCCAAGCGTGGCGCGAACCTTCCGCATCCCACCGTCGCGGGGCACCCACTTCTCAGCCCCGGCAGTTTGCATAACCCACTTGTACCCGGGGCGGCGCTAAATCATGACGTCGGCGGGATCAATGCCTGACGGATGATCACGAGCGCGAACAGGATCAGCGTCAGGCCGTGGACCACCGTGCACCACAAGCAGATGGCGTTGATCTGGAACAGCTCGGCCCAGATCAGGTAGCAGATGAAGACGACACCGACGAGTACGGCGGCCAGGCGCAGCCGAGCCGGCCACGGTGACGACGTACGCCACAGCGGCGGCACCGAGAGCGCCGTCATGCCGACGAAGAAGCCGAGACCGAGCAGGGCGACCGGGATGCCGAACACCTTCGAGTACTGACTGCTGGTGACCTTCGCGCAGTTCACCACACCGGTGTCCGGGCACGCGAGCGTCGTCCCCGCCGTGAAGTGTTCATAGGTCAGGTACCCGGCGACCGCCAGGCCGGCGATCGACACCACCAACGTGGCCCATGGGATCCAGCCCACTGACGTCTGGGAGGACCGCTGTGCTGTGTCGCTCACGGTCAGCTGCCACTGCCGAGCTTCGAGGCCGCGGCGGTGACGGCGGAGCTGGTGCACACGTTGGCCGGCTGGTTGTTGGTGATCTTGCAGATCGCCGCCGTGTACACGTTGGCCGACGCGATGACGGCCTTGGAGATGTCGTTGTTCGGGTCCTTCAGCGCGTCCGCGACCTGCGACTGGGTCTTGCCGGCCAGCAGTTGCGGGCTGTACGTCGCCCCGGACGACACGAACTTCCCGCCGATGTCGATGAACGGGATCGACCCTTCACTCGAGACGTACGGCGGCTTGTTGTAGGTCTCGAACGTCTTCTCGTCGTCGGCGGCCGGGGTGTCGAGCGGCTTGTACCCGTTCCCCTCCTGCTCGTTCGTCGTCGTCTCGACGCCGGTGAAGGCGAGGTACTGACTCGTGAACGTCGCGCCGTGGAACGACAGCGTCGGCGTGTTCGGGAACTCGTCCGCGGACGCCGAGTGCGTCGTACCCAGGTTGCTGAACGTGCCGAACCGGGACAGCGCGACCGTCACCGGCCAGCGCTCGGCCGCGCAGAACGGGCAGAACTCGGCGCCGATGTAGAGCACCTTCGGCTTGCCGTTCGCGGTCAGCGCCGGAGCGGTGATCGCGGACGGCACCGCCTTCACGCCTTCTGTGCCGACCGTCGAGAACGTCGACTCCGGGATCGAGGAGAGTGCTGTGATGAGGGCCGCGTCGGCGGCGCCGGTCGGACCGGTCGCCGTCTTCTTGCCGCCGCCGACCAGCCGGATCGTCACCAGCCCGCCGACGATCACGACGACCAGGACGACCGCACCCACCGCGAGCAGAAGGCGCCGCCGGCGCTCCGCCGCCTGCTGGGCGGCGAGCTGCGCTGCGATCCGCTCCCGGGCCGCAGCCTTCTGTTCGACACGCCTTGCCATGACTCTCCTCTGATCGCGCACGGGCTCCTGAAAGACAACTATCCATCGGTCCCGGAAGTTCCTGTCCTTCTGTCACCGCGAGATTACAGATCGCCATAGTTACGGCAGATACGAGGTCATGGTCCCGGGAGTCAGGCCGGCATCGGAGCGAGCGGCAACGTGCTGGTCCGGCCTCACCAGTAAAGCCCCATCAGCAAGCAGGCCGGCCCACTCCATGCCGTTGCTGATCCGATGGACCGGGACCTTGTCGGCGAAGTCCGGTGCGTCCGGCCCGGCGATGACGACGTACTCCGGCCCGCAGAGATCGAGCGTGGAGCGACCATCGGGCAGCTCGACGTGGGGCAGCCGCGTACCTACCTGACCCGTCAGTGCATCGACGTACCCCTCATCTGTGTAGTTGTAGCGGCTCATGATCGACCCGGTGTCGATCTGCTGCGCCACGTCAGCGGCGTTGCTCGGCGTCTCGATGCCGTAGCGCGCGAAGAAGTCCGTACGGATGCGGGCTTGCTGTGCCGCGAGTACGGCCCGGGGCCGCCGCTCGGGCTCGTACGTGTCCAACAGCTCCGGTGCAGCGTGTCCTTTAAGCACCATCGCGAGCTTCCATGTCAGGTTGTGTACGTCGGCGATCCCGGTGTTCGCGCCGTACCCGCCCCACGGCGCGTGCTGGTGCGCGGCGTCGCCGGCGAGGAAGACGCGGCCGCGGCGGTACTCGTCGGCGACGTGGACGCGGGTGTCCCAGGTGCTGCTGGCAAGGATCTCGACGTCGACATCGTCCTTGCCGATCGCGGCGTGGATCTGCTCGAGCACGTTCTGCGGGGGAGCGTCGTCGTACTCGAGGTGGAACGACCACTCGTCGGTGTTGTTCTTCGCGAGGATCATGCCGCGGACGAGCTCGTTGGCGATATCGCACTGGCTGAACGTGCGTCCGGTGACGAGCTCGGTCAGGTCGGCCCGCGCGAACGCGTTCAGGTACTTGTGGGTCGGCGGCAACGTCCAGCCGGTGATGCCGAGCTTGGTCCGGATCGGGCTGCCGGAGCCGTCCGCGGCGAGCAGGTAGCCGACTTCGATCTGCTCACCGCCGATCGTCGCCGTCACCCCGTCAGGCCCGGCGCCGAACTCGGTGAGCTCCGTGCCGAAGCGCAGATCACCGCCGCGTTCGCGCGCGATGTCGGCCAGCACCGGCTCCAGCAGCACCTGCGGGCAGAAGCAGAAGTTCGACGGGCTGGGGTCGAGACCGAGGCCCATCTTGTGGATGTTCTTGAGGTCGAGCGCCTCCGAGTCGATCAGGTTCCGGCCGTGGCGGGCGCCGCCGAAGGCCCCGGCCTTCAACGCCGTCGCGGCGACCTCCTGCACCCGGTCCTCGATGCCGAGCTGCCGGAACATCTCGACGCTCCGGATGTGCACCCCGCGCGATCTCGGCAGCACCGAGGCCCCTGTACGGCGTTCGACCAGGACGAAATCCACCCCGTGGTACTGCAACATGAGTGCTGCCGACAGGCCGACGAGCCCGCCTCCGACGATCAGCACCGAAGTTCGCGTCATGATGTTCTCCTACACTCGGATCTAAAATTACACTCGACTATAAAGTTATAGCTCGATGTAAGCTGGTGTCGCAAGGAGGTGCCGCAATGGCTGGCTTGCGGGAACGCAAGAAGGCGGAGACCCGCGCACGGATCGCGGACGTCGCGCTGCGGCTGTTCGCCGAGCGCGGCTTCGACCAGACCACGGTCGCGGAGGTCGCCGCGGCGGCGGATGTGTCGGTGAAGACGGTCTTCAATTACTACCCGGCCAAGGAGGATCTGTTCTTCGACCGGGCCGAGGAGATCGAGCAGCGCTGGCTGGAGGCGGTCGCCGATCGGCAAGACGGCGAGAGTCTGCTGGCGGGTCTACGGCGTCGGTCGCTGGGGCGGTTCGCGGACCATCCGAACGGACAGCCGGCGCACTTCCGCCGGGTCCTGTCCGGCAGTCCGTTGTTGCAGGCCAAGGGCCAGCAGATGTGGGCGTGGCACGAGGATGCGGTCGCTGATGCTCTGGCTGCAGAGGTGGATGAGTTGACCGCTCGGATCCTGGCGCATCAGATCTTCAACATCCATCCGCTCGCCCTCCGCATGGTCGAGCGATGGACCGAGGAGGGACTCGAGGCCGACGAGATCCGGGAGCGGGTGCTCGCGTTGGTCAATCGCGCTTTCGACCTGCTCGACCGCAGCGTGGCTGTCGGCGGCGCCGTTTAGGGTTCCCGCCATGGATTGGAAGACGTGGCACGAGCGGTACGACGACCCCGAGTCCGAGCTGTCCCGCCGCCTCGAGGCGGTGAAGCAGCAGGTCCGCGCGGCGCTGGACCGAGCACCTGCTGGTCCGGTGCCGGTGGCGAGCCTTTGCGCCGGCCAAGGCAGGGATCTGCTCCAGGTGTTGACCGACCATCCGCGTCGGACGGACGTGCAGGCGAGACTCGTCGAGCTTGATCCTGTGCTGGCCGACTCCGCACAGGAACGCGCCGCGGAATTCGGCCAGGTGGAGGTCGTCACCGGCGACGCATCTCTGACCGATCAGTACGTCGGCCTCGTGCCGGCGGAGCTCGTCCTGCTGTGCGGGATCTTCGGCAACATCAGCGCCGAGGACATCCGACGGACAGTCGACGCGAGCCCGCAGTTGTGTCGTACGGGCGGAACGGTGATCTGGACCCGCCATCGGGAAGACCCGGATCTGGTGCCGTCGATCTGTGACTGGTTCGAGGGGCGCGGCTTCGAGCGCGTCTGGCTGTCCGACCGCGACGCTGGGTTCGGCGTCGGCGTGCACCGCTTCACCGGCGTACCTGAGCCGTTGATCACCGGGCAGAGCCTGTTCAGCTTCGTTTCGGGCGGAGTATGACGAGGCCCACGAGAAGCAGCACAGCGAGCGCGAGGTAGCCGACGTCCAGTACTGCGATCGTCGCAACAGCAGCGACGAAGAGCGGGCCGCCCGCGTCACCGAGCTCACGCCCTAGCTCGGCCGTACCCATGGTCTGTCCGAGTCGCTCGGGCGGGGTGCTCGCGGCCAGCCCGGCGAACCCGAGCGGCGTGATCACGCCTGTGCCTGCGCCGATCAATGCGGCGGCGATCAGCAGGAACGCGACGCCAGGCAGTGCGGCGCAGCCGAAGCCGAGCGCCGCCAGGCCCAGGCCCACCGTGATCCCGGTCCGGGTCGTCAGCCGTCCGGCGTCGAGCGCCCGACCGGTCCGGGGCTGCACGATCGCGGCCGTTGCTGCCAGCAACGAAACGGCTGCTCCGGTGGCAATCGTCCCGAGCCCGTCCGAGGCGCCTGTGACCGGAAGGAATCCGACGCCCACCGACAATGCCGCCGTCGCGCCCGCCAACGCCATGGTCGGACGGAGAAACACCGGGTCCGTGATCCGCCGCGCGAGATCGAGCACGGTCTGCCGCGTCCGCGGCAACGGAGGTACGACGGGTACGGCGACCAGCGCCCACACCGCCACGCTCGCGGCAAGCACCGTCATGACACCGAACAGCAGCCGGAATCCGCCCAGCCAGACCAGTCCACCGCCGAGCAGCGGCCCGGCCGTGTACCCGATGCTCTTGTAGAACCCGTAGCTACCGAAGGCGCGCCCGTGCTTGCTCGCCGGGTTCAAGCGCGCGACCAGCGTCGAGGCCGCCGGAGAGAAGGCCGAGGCGGCCGCTCCTTGTCCGAGCCGGGCAGCCCACAGCCAGCCGGGCCGGTCGATGAACACATAGGCGCCTGAGGCAACAGCAAACCCGACCAGCCCGAGCAGCAGCACCGGCCGCGCGCCGATCCGGTCGGCGATGGTCCCGAACACCGGCTTCAGCAGCACCTCGGCACCGTCGTACAACGCCAGCAGAACACCGAGCGTGAGCAGCGAGGTGACGGCATCGGCCGACGATCCGCCGAGGTTCGCCGCTACCGCGTGGGCTCCGAAGGCCGTCGTAAAGCCCGCCGCGTAGAGCGGCCACATCCGCATCACAAGGCCCGAGGGTATCTGGGTGGGCGGCTTGCCGAACGGTGGGACAGCGGTTATGTTACATAGACGATGTCATATCGCATCGGAGGTGTGTGGGATGGATGAGACCGCTCAGCGGTTGCTCGGGTCGGCGACCCGGTTGTCCCGGGATCCGGAGACGGAGATCGACTGGGACGCGCCGATCGGCGACGGATACGGGATGTCGCCGGAGTGGAGCACGCTCTACGGCACGCCGTACTGGGACGAGCTGACCGAGGTTCAGCAGCGGGAGCTGACCCGGCACGAGTCCGCGTCGGTGGCGACCACCGGGATCTGGTTCGAGCTGATCTTGCAACAACTTGTACTTCGCGATGTCTACGACAAGCCGGCCCGGAGCGCGGAGTTCCAGTGGGCGCTGACCGAGATCGCCGACGAGTGCCGGCACTCGATCATGTTCGCGCGGGCGACCGAGCGGATGGTCGAGCCGGCGTACCGGCCGCGGTGGCTGGCGCGCGAGCTCGGGCGGATGTTCAAGACGGTCGCCACGGGCGAGTCGGCGTACGCCGCGATCCTGGTGGCTGAAGAGGTCCTCGACGTCATGCAGCGTGACTGGATGCGGGACCGGCGGGTCGAGCCGTTGGTGCGCACGGTCAACCACATCCACGTGGTGGAGGAGTCGCGGCACATGGTGTTCGCTCGCGAGGAGACTCGGGAGCGGCTTGCCGGGGCCGGTCGTGGACGGCGCTGGGTGGGCGCGCTGGTGATCGCGATCGCGGCCGACATGATCGTGTCGAGCATGGTCGGTCCGGCGGTCTACGCGAACGTCGGTCTGGACGTGGATCGGGCGGTCCGCGAGGCGCGGCGGAACGAGCATCACCGGTCGTTGCTGCGGACGAGCTGTGCGAACTTGATGGACTTCCTCGGGTCGCTCGGGCTGCTGACGCCGGCCGCGTCCCGCGTGTATCGGCGGACCGGGCTGCTGTGAGCTACGCAATCTCGGGGGAGTGCTGCTCGGACGCAAGCTGCGTTTCGGTGTGCCCGATGAACAGCATTCATCCGTCACCGGGCGAGCCAGGGTTCGGCACCGGGGCGAGCCTGTTCATCGATCCGCGGACGTGCATCGACTGCGGAGCCTGTGCGGACATCTGTCCGGTCGATGCTGCGCAGCCGGCCGAGCAGGCTGCCGCGGAGGATGTCGAGCGGAACGCGGCGTACTTCGCCGAGAAGGAGCCGCTGGATGCGACGGACCTCGACAGCTGGGAGGCGCCGTCGTACCAGGTCTGGGGTGGCGGACCGCGGCGAGTGCTGGTGGTCGGCGCCGGGCCTGCCGGTATGTATGCGACACGCGAGTTGTTGCTTCGGACAACGGCTGAGGTGACGCTGGTCGATCGGCTCGCGCAGGTCGGCGGATTGGTTCGGTACGGCGTTGCGCCGGATCACCCGAGCACCAAGCAAATAATCGAGTCGTTCGAGCGAATCGCCCGCCACCGGCGAGTGCGCTGGATGCCGAGCACCGATGCGACAGAGCTGCAGGATAGTTTCGACGCGGTCATCCATGCCGTCGGGGCTCGTAGGAGTCGTCGGCTGGGGATCAATGGCGAGGATGCGGCGTGTAGCGCGGAAGATTTCGTTGCCTGGTACAACGGGCGGCCGGGTGCGGCGCTACCGGTGGAGCTTGTCGGTCCGCGAGCGGTGATCGTCGGGAACGGCAACGTCGCGCTGGACGTCGCCCGGATCCTGCTGAGTGACGAGGAGCGGCTCCGCCGGATGGACGTGTCGCAGTCGGTACGCCAGACCCTCGCCGCGAGTGGCATCAAGGAAGTCGTGCTGCTCGGCCGGCGCGGGCCGGACGAGGCCGCCTACACGCAGCCGGCGTTGCAGGAGCTGCTGACCGCGGCCGGGGATCGCGTCGAGCTGCGGTACCACGCGCGGCCTACGGACTGGACCTCCGCAGGGCTCGCGTTGGACGACGGTACGTCGATTGCCGCGGGCAACCTGTTCACCGCGATCGGGTTCGAGGGCAAGCCGATCGACGGCCTGCCGTTCGACCCGGACCGCGGCATCGTGCCGAACGTCCGCGGCGCCGTCGTCGGCCACCCCGGGCACTACGTGGCGGGCTGGATCAAACGCGGCGCTCGCGGCGGGATCGGCGTGAACAAGGCCTGTGCGCAGGAGACCGTGATGGCGCTGGTCAGTTCGTCCAGGGGCCCAGCTTCTCCGGGTTCCTGATCGCCCAGATGTTCGTGATGTGATCGCCGTCCACGTCGAACGCGATCACGGTCTCGATCACACCCTCGAACTGGATCACCAGACCGGGCTGGCCGTTGACCGCGCGCTCGACGAGCTCGCGGCCGAGCATGAACACCGGAAGCCCGGCGAAGTACGACGCGACGTCCGTGCCGCCGTGCACCGGCTCGAGTGCGGCCGTCACGATGCCGCCGCCGTCGGCGACCGCGGTGACCTCGGGGTCGAGCAGGCTGACAAGCTTGGCGATGTCGGTCGCCTCCCAGGCCTGCTTGAACTGCCGGATGAGCTCCGCCCGGTGCGGGGAGGGCGCGGCCGGGAGTTGCGCGTCACGGATGCGCCGCCGCGCCGAGGAGGCGAGCTGACGGCAGGCCGCCGGCGTACGACCGACGATCTCGGCGACCTCCGGGAACGGGTACCGGAAGACGTCGTGCAGGATGAACGCGACGCGCTCGGCGGGCGTCATCGCGTCGAGTACGACGAGGAACGCCATGTTGACCGACTCGTCCAGCGTGACGCGGTCGGCTGGATCACTGGCACCGGCCGGCTGACCGGTTTGCCACTCGGTGCTCTCCGGAAGCGGCTCGGGGATCCACTCACCGACGTACCGCTCGCGCCGGGACCGCGCGGAGCGGAGCAGATCGAGGCAGATCCGGCTGGCGACCTTGGTCAGCCAGGCGGCCGGGTTGTCGATCGCCTGCTGCTCGGCCGGCGTCATCGCGTACCACCGGGCGTAGGTCTCCTGGACCACGTCCTCCGCGTCGGCCAGCGACCCGAGCAGCCGGTAGGCGAGGTTGATCAGCTGCCGCCGCTCGCTCATGATCGCGCTCAGGCCTGGCTCGCTCATGTCGGTTCTCTCCTCGTCCATACCCCGTACGACGGAACAGCCCGGCGAACTGTGAGGCCTGACAGTCTCTGACAGTCCGGGCCGCTGTCTCGTCGTAGCGATCATGACCACAGACAACGCAGTAGCCGAAGTAGATATCCGTGAGCGTATCGAGAGCCTGCTCGACTCGGTCCGCACCGGGGACCTGGAGACGTTGAGGACGATCTTCGCCCCGAACATCGTCTCGTTCGACATCGAAGCGCCGCTGCGGCACCTCGGTGCGGAGAAGAAGATGTCGAACTGGGAGCAGATCTTCACCATGTTCCAGTTGCCGCTCGAGTACGAGACCCGCGACCTGACCGTGCTCGTCGACGGCAGCCTGGCGGTCGTTTACAGCCTCAACCACATGAACGCGAGCCTGGGCACCGGCCGCAAGATCGACTACTGGCTGCGCTGGACGTCGGCGTGGCAGAAGATCGACGGACAGTGGATGATCGTGCACGACCAGGTATCGGTCCCGACGTACTTCCCCGAGGGCCGGGCGGCGATGGACCTCATGCCCTGAGCCAGGACGGCCACGGCCGGAGCTCGCCGGCGGCGTCGGCCAGCGCGGCGCGCGCACGCCAGCAGCTGCCGGTCGTGCTGGACCGTCTGAGGGGTCAACCCCTGAGTTGGCCGGTTGTCCACCTCGTATGCCAGGGGGCAACCGGCCATGTCGGGGGTTAACCCATGCCGTGCGGTGAACCGGGCAGGGCCGTTGTCGGCACGGGGGTCCCTGATAGCGGCGGATGTGCAAGCTCGACAGGAGGTGTCGGGTGGTCGGGCCTGGTTACACGCGTGCGCGGGCGGGAGGTGGCCGATAGTGGAGGTATACGTCCTGTCGAGCTGCATGGTGCCGCCCGAACCACAATTGAGATCAGCGTCGGGCGCGGCCGAGGATGTGTGGACGCGCCGGGTTGGGCTGGTTCGCCGGGAAGTCGAACTGATCGACCTCCTCGATGACGAACCCCGCCGCCTCGATCGCAGCCGCAGTGTCGCGATGCACATGACAGCCGCCCATGAACAACGACCAGACAGTCGCATCCGCGAGACGCTGCGCCGTCTCCAGCCGCCCGCCGTCCGCGGCGACATGCTCGTAGAACCTGAGCTCCCCACCCGGCCGCAGTACCCGAGCGGCCTCGGCCAGCGCCGCCTGCTGATCCGGCACCGAACACAGCACCAGCGACACCACAACCACATCAGCTGACGCATCAGCAGCCGGCAACCGCTCCGCCGTACCCTCAACGACCTCGACCGGCACCGGCGCGCGTACTGCGGCCTCCCGCGCCTGAGCGCGCAGATAGGGCTCAGGCTCAACTGCGAGAACGCTGACGACCTCAGCCGGATAATGCGCGAAGTTCCCGCCGTCACCCGCGCCGATCTCCACCACCCGACCGGCCGCCCCGGCCAGCAGCCGACGCCGGTGCGCACCCGCGCCCTCCCGATCCACGGCGGGGCGGACGCGCGCGTACATCCGGGCGAAGATCGGGTGCTTCATGATGTCAGAGTGTCGCATTCGCGGGTCCGCCGATCGTCTCCCCGATGACAGTTTGTTCATCATCGCTAGGAGACAGCAGTGCCTACGACTGTGAAAGCCATCGACATCGTCGTGTCGGACCTCGGCGCCGCGATCGAGTTCTACGGCCGGCTCGGCCTCGAGTTCGTCCGCGACCCCTCCATGCCGGACAACCACGCCGGCTGTGACCTGCCGAACGGGCTGCACCTGATGCTCGACACCGAGGACCTGCGGAGCAAGACCACCGAGCACTGGACGCCGCCGAAGCAGGGGAGGACGTTCCTGACCTTCGAGTACGACGGCCCGGCCGACGTCGACACGACGTACGCCGAGCTGGTGGCCGCCGGTGTGACCGGGTTGCAGGAGCCGTTCGACGCGCCGTGGGGGATGCGTTACGCGACCGTCGCCGATCCGTCCGGGAACGGTGTCGATCTCTACGCCAACCTGGCCGCGTCCTGAGCAAGACTGTCCGGAAGGAGGTTCGGGTGTGAAGTACGTGCTGATGTTCATCGAGACCGAGGAGTTCGCCAAGGAGTTCGAGGCGAAGGGGCCGGCCGAGCGGGAGGAGGCGTACCGGCGGGTGTACCAGTGGTTCGACGACCACCGGGACAAGATCACCGACCGCGGGAACAAGCTGCAGGGTCCGGAGACCGCGACGACGGTCCGGCTGGACGGTGGCGTGGCGATGACGACCGACGGTCCCTTCATCGAGGGCAAGGAGGTCGTGTCCGGGTTCACCGAGATCGACGTCGCGGACCTCGACGAGGCGCTGCGGATGGTCAGGACCTGGCCCGCCTGCCCGGTGGTCGAGATCCGTCCGGTGGCAGAGATGTGAGTACCGAGGACGAGCTGGCCCGCGTGGTGCGTGACCACGCAGGCCGGCTGGCCGGTTCGCTGGTCTCACTGCTGGGCGACTTCTCCGCTGCGGAGGACCTGGTCCAGGACGCGGTCGAGATCGCACTCAGGCGCTGGCCGGTCGAGGGCATCCCGGATCGGCCGGATGCCTGGCTGTTCACGGTCGCCAAGCGGCGCGGTCTCGACGTACTGCGTCGTCAGCAGAACTACCGCGCCAAGCTGTCGGAGTTGCAGCGCCAGGACGACCACCCGGCGCCGGACGACCGGCTGCGGCTGATCTTCACCTGCTGCCACCCGGCCCTGGCCCGCGAGGCGCAGGTCGCGCTCACCCTGCGCGTGGTCTGCGGCCTGACGACCGGGCAGATCGCGGCCGCCCTGCTTGCCTCCGAGTCCGCGGTCGCGCAACGCATCACGAGGGCGAAGCGCAAGATCACCGACGCCGGCATCCCGTACCGGATCCCGCGCGACGACGAGCTGTCCGAGCGCCTCACCGAAGTACTGACCGTCATCTACCTGCTCTTCAACGAGGGCTACCTCTCCAGTACGGCGGAACGCGCGCACTCGCGCGACCTGGTCGACGACGCCGAATGGCTGACCGCGCTACTCCACGGCCTGCTGCCCAACGAGCCCGAGGTCGCCGGCCTGCTCGCCCTGATCCGCCTCCACCGAGCCCGTACGGCGGCGCGCTTCACACCCTCCGGCGAACTCGTCCTGCTCGAAGACCAGGACCGCACTCTCTGGGACCACACCGCGATCAGCGAAGCGACAGCTCTGCTCACCAGAACGGCCTATCGTCACCACGCGCCCGGCGCCTACCAGCTGCAAGCCGCCATCGCCGCCTGCCACAGCGAGGCGCCGACCTGGGCCGAGACCGATTGGCGCCAGATCCTCGTCCTGTACGACATGCTTCTCACGCTCCAGCCGAGTCCCGTGACCTGCCTGCACCGCTCGGTCGCACTCTCGTTCGTCGACGGACCGGAGGTCGCTCTGACCGAGCTCGACCTGCTCGCCCTCGACACCTACCCCTTGTTCCACGCGACTCGAGCGCAGTTCCTCCGTGAGCTCGGCCGCGACGCCGAAGCACGCGTCGCAGACAAGCGTGCGGCCGAACTGACTGCCAATCCGGCGCAACTCGACCTGTTGCGCGAGCGGCTGGCCCGCTGAGCCACCATGCTTTCTTCATGGGAGCTCAGGGGCGGGGCGAACGGTTGTGGTTTCTCGACTGGTTGCGGGTGCTGGCGGTGTTCGGGGTGTTCGTGTTCCACACCCTGCGGCCGTTCGACGACGGTGACTGGCATGTGAAGAACGCGCAGACGAGCGAGGGGATCTCGATCGCGATCGCGTTCCTCGGCTTGTGGGGTCTCGCCTTCTTCTTCATGATCTCCGGATCGGCATCCTGGTTGGCGCTGCGGTGGCGCACCGCGGCGCAGTTCCTGAAGGAGCGGTCGATCCGGCTGCTCATCCCATTCGTGGTCGCGTACGTGCTGCTCTCACCGCTGCAGTACTTCATCGAGGAGCACCACAAGGGCCGGTCGAACCAGTCGTTCTTCGGCGACGCACGAACGTTCTTCAGCGATCTCGCCGGGGATGCGCCGCTGTGGTTGCGGGACACGTACCACCTCTGGTTCCTCATCTACCTGATCCAGTTCGCCGTACTCGGGCTGCCGTTGTTCATGCTGCTGCGCGGTCGGACGGATTGGATCGCGCAGCGATGTCAGCGCCGCGGCTCGATCCTGCTCCTCGCCGTACCGCTGGTTCCGGTGCATCTGCTGCTGCTCGCCGCGCCCGGTCCGGAGCACGGGTGGGGCGAGTTCGTGTTCTTCTTCGACTTCTTCGTCGTCGGGTATCTGGTGATGTCCGACGAGCGGCTGCTGGCAGCGGTACGCCGGGACGCTGTGCCCGGGCTGATCCTCGGCATCGGCGCTTTCCTGCTCGGCGTCGTCACCGGGATCATCGACTTCCTCGACGGCTGGTGGCCGGACCCCGGGTACTCATGGCAGTACGTCTGGTACTCGCCGCTCATCACGTTCGCCGTCTGGGGCTGGCTGGTCGCCGTCCTCGGCTTCGGCATGCGCGCGCCGGCGTTCCAGCGCACGCTCCCGACCCCACTCGCTCGCGCCGCGATGCCGTACTTCATCGTCCACCAGCCGGTCATCCTCGCGATCGCGTACTTCGTCGTGCAGTGGGACGCCGCGATCTGGACGAAGTACGCCGTACTCCTGCCGTCAGCCTTTGTCGTCTCGGCGGTCCTGGCGTGGTTGTTGTCAGCGCTCCCCGGCGTCCCGGTCCTGTTCGGCGTCAAACGTGTCGAATCCGGGGCCGCCCCGTTCGTCAACAGATCGAAGGCAGCCGACTGAGTAGGAGACTGGGGCCATGGGATCGATCGTCACGAAGATCGAGGTCGAGCGGACAGCGGACGAGGTGTTCGCCTACGTCACCGACCCGAACCACTTCACCGAGTGGCAGGCAAACGTCACCGGAGGACACCTCGAGGGCGGCGAGCCGGTCGTCGGCGCGAAGTGCCTGACGCGCCGCAAGATCGGCGGCCGCGAGCGGGACGTGACGTCGCGGCTGACCGAGTTCGACCCGCCGCGGGCGTGGGCGGTGCACGGCGACGAGGGCCCGATCCGGTCGACGGTCAAGGTGTCGGTCGAGCCGATCGCCGGCCGGGACGCGAGCACGGTGACGATCGACCTCGACTTCGAGGGTCACGGCATCGGCAAGCTACTCGTGCCGCTGATGGTGGTCCCGCAGTCCCGCAAGGAGATGGTGCGGAACATGGCCCGCCTGAAGACCAACCTGGAGCGCTAGACGCTCCGGAGTACCGACACGACGACGCCGAGGATCGAGGCGTTGTCACCGTCGATGACCTCGTACGCCGGGTTGCGCGGCTCGAGGTACACGTGGCCGTTGCGGCGGCGGTAGACCTTCACCGTCGCCTCCTCGTCCATCATCGCGGCGACGATCTGGCCGGAGTGCGCCTCGGACTGCTGGCGGACCACGACGATGTCGCCGTCGCAGATCGCGGCGTCGATCATCGACTCGCCGCGGACGCGCAGCCCGAACACGGTGCCGCGCCCGGTCAGCCCGCGGGGGAGTTGCATGACGTCGTCGACGTGCTCGATCGCGGAGATCGGCGTACCGGCCGCGATGTCACCGACGACCGGGACCGGCACGTTGTCGTCGCTCGTGGACTGCGTGCTGGAGTCCTGCAGGAACATCCGGACGTCGATCGGTCGCGAGACCGACGGACTCCGTCGCAGGAAGCCCTTCTCCTCGAGGCTGGCGAGGTGCTTCGACACCGACGACGAGGACCGCAGCCCGACCGCATCACCGATCTGCCGACTGCTCGGCGGGTACCCGTGCCGGGTCACCCAGTCGCGAATCACCACCAGGATCCGCTGCTGCCGCTCCGGAAGAGCAGCGCTGTCGAGGTCGCCGAACAGGTCGAGATCAGTCACTGCAGAACCCTATAGCTCTCGGACCTAAAACCTGGTGAGCCCGCGCGCTGTTGATGGCAGGGTGCGGGGATGGGTGGTCCTTGTGAGGAAGTGATGGACGCGTTCGGGCTGACCGAGCCGGCGGTGTTGTTGCCGGGTGGGCAGGGCGAGACGTGGCGGTCCGAGGCGGTGGTGCTGAAACGCGTGGTTTCGGAGAGTGTCTGGCGGGCCGAGGTGTTGGACGGCCTGCCTGAGTCCGAGGCGTTTCGGGTGCCTCGGCCCGTGCGGAGCCTTCGCGGTGAATGGGTCGAGTTCGGGTGGGAGGCCAGCGAACTGCTCGCCGGTGCGACCGACGTCCGACGGCAGGACGAAGTACTGACGGCAGCTGAGGCCTTTCACGAGGCCGTTGCCGGGTTGCCGCGACCCGGCTTCCTTGAGGGGCGCGACGATCCTTGGTCCGACGGCGATCGGGTCGCGTGGGGTGAGCAGTCGTACGACGGCAGCCCGGCGTACGGCGAACTCACTGCGCCGCTCGTGGATGCGTGGCGGCAGGTCGAGCTGGCAGAGCAGGTCGTGCACGGGGATCTGCCGGGGAACGTGATGTTCGCCGACGGGCTTCCGCCGGCGATCATCGACTGGCCGGTGTACTGGCGACCGCCGTCGTGGGCGTCGGCGGTCGCCGTTGCCGATGCGCTGTGCTGGTACGGCGCCGAACCCGACCTCGCCGCGCGTTGGGCACACCTGCCCGAGTGGGGCCAGATGCTGATCCGCGCGCTGATCTACCGGATGACGACCGAGGACCTGGTCGCCGGTCAAGACTTCTGGGCAGGCGTCGCTCGCACGTCCTACGAGCCGGTCATCGAGCTGGCCCTCTCGTACGTCGGCTGACCAGCGGCCCGGATCGCGAGCGGAATGGTGCCGACGGCAAGTACTCCGAGCCCCGCGCCGATCCAGCCGACCGACGAGTACCCGGCGCCCCCGTCGAGCGCGAGTCCACCGAGCCACGGGCCGACCGTGATCCCGACGTTGAACGCGGAGATGTTGAACGCCGCAGCCAGCGTCGGCGCGGATCCGGCGACGCTGAACACCCGCGAGTTCACCGCCGGGTTGGACGCGAACCCGAAGGTCCCGACCGCGATGATCGCCGGTACGGCGAGCCACGGCGTACTCGTCGCGAGCGCGAGCACGATCGCCGCGACGATCACTCCGGTCAGACTGAGGGCCAGCGTGGTGAACGGGCGTTGGTCCGCCGTCCGTCCGCTGACAGTGATGCCGAGCAGCGCGCCGACGCCGTACAGCGCCAGGACCGCGGGCACCCAGCCGTCCGACAGTCCGGTGGTGTCGGTGAGCAGGGGAGCGAGGTAGCTGAAGATCACCAGGATTCCGCCGGTCGACAACGCGGTGGTGCCGTACGCGAGCCACAGTTGCGGATTCGCCATACTGCGCAGCTCCTGCCGCAGCTGGGGAGTCCGCTCCGCCCGGCCCCGCGGGATGGTGGCGACGACCCCGATGATCGAGAGCGCCGACGTCGCGGCGACCGCCCAGAAAGCGGACCGCCAGCCGAGGTGCTGGCCGAGCAGGGTGCCTGCGGGCAGGCCGACGATCGTGGCGACGGTGAGACCGCCGGCCAGGATGCTCATCGCCTTGGCGCGGGCCTGCGGTCCGGCCAGCTCGATCGCGGTCACCGAGGCGACCGCCCAGAAGCCGGCGTACACGAAGGCTCCGGCGACGCGGGTCGCGAGGAGGACGCCGTACGAGGACGTCAGCGCGCCGGCGACGTGGGTGAGCGCGAAGATCGCCAGGAACGCGAGCATCGCCGCGCGGCGGGACCAGCGCAGGGTGGTGACGGCCAGGATCGGGGCGCCGACGAGCATGCCGACGGCGAACGCCGAGATCAGCAGGCCGGCGGCCGGGATCGACACGTGCAGGTCGGTCGCGATCTCGGGGAGCAGGCCGGCGAGCATCAGCTCGGACGTGCCCTGGGCGAAGATCGCCAGGCCGAGCAGATAGACAGCGCGAGGCATGGATGTCCTCTCGGATTGGAGCGGCGGGAAGTGCTTAGAAGCTGCGGAGAGTGGCCTCGACGACGGCCTGCTGGCTGGCGCGGTCGGCGCCGCGCCGAGCGGCGACGCGGAGACCGCCGAGAACGGTGAAGACGTACGTCGCGAGCCCGGTCGCGGACTGCTCCGGGTCGAGCTCACCGCCGGCCTGCGCCGCGCGGATCGCGTTCGTCAGGGCAGTCAGCTTGGACTCGTGGTCCCGGTCGAGCAGGTCGATGATCTCGGCGTCCTTCGGGCCGAGCTCCACGATCGTGTTGATCACGAAGCAGCCGGCCGGATCGTCGGGCTCCGGCTCGACCGCGGTCCACAGGATCCGCCGGACCCGTTCACGGAGCGGTACGGCGGCGTCCTCGATCACCTCGAGCTGGGCCGCGGTGAACTGATCGACGTACCGGCGCAGCGCGCGGTCGAACAGATCGCGCTTGCTGCTGAACGTGTTGTAGATGCTGCTCCGGCCGAGGCCGGTCGCCTCACACAGGTCCTGCGTCGAGGTCGCTTCGTAGCCGGCCGACCAGAACACGCGCATCGCGGCGTCGATGGCGCGATCCTCGTCGAACGTCCTCGGCCTCGGCATGCCGCCGAGCATAACACGTTTTGAACTGATCGATCCAAAATGGGGGTGGCCACCAGGTGAACCACCTGCGCCGATAGCATCCGGGCATCGAGGCGAGTGCCGGATGCTCTTCGACAAGAGCGCAGGTGCTCGCTTTCACTTGGGGGCTCTGATCGTCGATCATCTGGGGAGCACTGTGAGGTTGTTCAGACCTGGGGGGCTGGCACTCGCCCTCGCCCTGGTGGCGGGTATTACCGTCACCACTTCTGCTGTCGCGGACGAGACGAAGACCGTCTCGTACCGCGGCTATCAAGTAACCGTCCCGGCCAACTGGCCGGTCGTCGACCTGACCGCCGACCCGACGGCCTGCGTCCGGCTCGACCAGCCCGCCGTGTACCTGGGCCGCAGTACGTCGCAGGCCAATTGCCCGGCGCACCTCGTCGGCCGCAGCTCCGGCCTGATCCTGGAGCCGCTGACCACGAACACGCCGTCCAGCGACGGCCTGCTCCGACGCTCGGTCACCGACGCCGGCGTCCTGGCGACCGCGTACTACGCACCGGGTGCGGAGGCTGCGGCGAGCAACGTACTCGCCACCGGTCGAGTGGTGACGAAGACGCCGTCCGCCCGGGTCGCTGCGCCGGCCGCGGTCGCCCCATCGGTGGTTGCTACGGGCAACTTCGCCGGGAACGGCTTCGATGCGTGCACCGCCCCGCCGCAGTCCACGATGGACGCGTGGCGCCCGACGTACCAGGGGATCGGCATCTACATCAGCGGCGGCCTCCGTGCCTGCGCGCAGCCGAACCTGACTGCCGACTGGGTGGCCACGAACGCCAGTAAGGGCTGGCAGTTCCTCCTGATCGACGTCGGCTACCAGGCGCCGTGCACGACGTACAAGAGCCGGATGTCGTCGGTCGCCTCAACCGCCTTGGTCCAGGGCCGCAACGCTGCGATCAACGCGGTCGCCGCGGCGCAGGCGCTCGGGTTCGCCCAGCGCAGCGCGATCTACACCGACCTCGAGCCGTACGAGTCGACCGCGGCGTGCAAGGCGGCGGTGCTGTCGTATGTGAGTGGTTGGACCCAGGAGTTGAACTCGCGAGGCTACGTCGGGGGCGCTTACGTCAACGCTGCGCACGGGGGACAGGACCTGGTCAGCGGCTACACGAGCACCGCGTACACGCGGCCGGACAACATCTGGATGGCCCAGTGGAACCGGACTCCGGGCACGATGTCGGTTCCGGCTGCGTACTGGAGTAATCACCAGCGCGTTCATCAGTACGACAGCGTCAGTGAGACCAACGGTGGCGTCACGTTGTCGATCGACAAGAACTACCTGAACCTGACCGCCCCGCCGCCACCAGTCACCAGCTTCACCGTCACCGGTGGCGTTGCAGCGGCGACGCTGCGGTGGACAAAGCCGGCCAACGTGACGCTGGGGCAGATCATGGTTCGCAGCGCGGTCGGCTCGACCTCTCCGCCGCTGCCGACGTCCGGTACGGCGGTCTACAACGGCACGGCCAGCCTGTTCACGCAGACCGGGTTGTCGAACTCGGCCAGCTACGCCTACCGCGTCTGGGTGAAGGACAGCAAGGGCAAGATCGGTCCCGGTGTCGACGTGAAGCTCGTCGGGTCGAAGGCGACCATCGGCGCCAGTGCGGCCTCGATCATGTACACGCAGGCGGTGACGCTGTCGACGGCGGTCAGTCGGCTGGACGGCGTGGCGCTGGCCGGCGTACCGGCGGTGCTGTACTCGAAGGCGAAGAACGCGAGCAAGTGGACGACGGTCGGATCGTTCACCACGAACGCCAGCGGGGTCGCGTCGACCGTGCAGAAGCCGGCCGTGTCGACCTACTACATGTGGGGCTACAACGGCGGCGGTGCAGTCCTGGGGACGCGGAGCACCGCTCCGCTCGTCCAGGTGCACCCGGCGCTGTCGGCGTACCTGACGCCGGGCGCGATCAAGCTGGGCGCGTCGACGTTGCTGTACGGGTACCTGAACCCGCCGCACGCCGGTACGACGGCGTACCTGCAGCGTCGTTCCGGTACGACGTGGGTTGCGGTCACGACCGGGAAGCTGACGACGAACGGGAAGTACGCGTTCAGCATCAAGCCGACCGCACGCGGCACCTACACCTACCGCGTGGTGTGGCTGGCCGACGCAGACCACCAGGGGACGCAGACCGCGTCGAAGGTGCTAACCGTCAGTTAATTTGAGGCCGGCCGCCGCACTCCGCGCGAGCTCGATCGCGTGTGCCGCAAGCGGTGAGTGCGTGCGGCCGGCCTGCCACAGCAAGAAGATCTCCCGCGCCGGGAGCTCGGGCGTGAGCTCGTGCAGCGTCAGGCTCGGGTCGTCCCGCAGTACGGCGAGACGCGGCGCGAGGGCCGCACCGAGGCCGGCGCGGACCATCGCGAGCAGCGCCTCGTTGCCTTCGGTGCGGAACACGAACTGCGGGCGGATGCTGCGAGCGCGCAGGAAGTCCTCGACCACCGCCTGGTGGCAGATCGGTGGATGGGCGACCAGCGGCAGGCCGTCGAGCGTCTCGAGCGGGACCGGTCCGGCCGGGAAGTGGTCGGGGCGCGCCACCAGGACGTACGGATCGTCGAGCAGTTTGAGCTGGTCGATGCCGTCGCCGCCGCGGCCGTCGAAGAACATCAGGTCGAGCCCGGTGAGATCCGGATCGTCCGTCTCCTCCTCGAACAGCCGGATGTCGCTGCCCGGATGCGCGTCCCGCAGCCCGCGGATCACCTGCGGCAGCAGCGTGTTCGAGACGGTCTGGAACGTGCCGATGTCGATCCGGCTGTCGCCCGCCCGGAACCGCTCGATCCCGTCACTCAGCTCGTCGGCGCGACGCAGCAGGTCGCGCGCGTGCTGCAGCAGGACAGCGCCGAGCGGCGTGATCCGCACCGGCTTCGGCCCGCCCGGCCGGTCGAACAGCGGACCGCGGGCGATCTTCTCCAGTACTGCGATCTGCTGGCTGACGCTCGACTGGGTGTACCCGAGCCTGCTCGCGGCACGGCCGAACGAACCCTCGTCGGCGACGGCAGCCAGCGTCGCCAGATGACGCAACTCGTACATGACGGCACTCTATCGCCATCAGCGATTGCTTTGATAAGAATCAATCGCTTTTCACGATCACCTGCCGCCTCCTACGGTCGTTCGTATGGAGAACATCTACGAGGTCAACGGCATCGAAATCTGCGCGGAGACGTACGGCGATCCGGCCGATCCCGCCGTCCTGCTGATCCACGGCGCGACCGCCTCCATGCTGTGGTGGGACAGCCGGCTGTGTACGGAAATCGCCGCCCGCGGGCGGTTCGTGATCCGCTACGACCAACGCGACACCGGCCGGTCGACGGCGTACCCGCTCCGAGAACCGGGTTATGCGATGAGCGACCTGGCGGCCGACGCGGTGGGTCTGCTCGATGCCTTAGGCATCGACAAGGCGCACGTGGTGGCCCAGTCGATGTCCGGCGGTACGGCGCTGATCCTCGGCGTCGATCACCCGTCTCGCGTCGCCTCCCTGACCTTCGTCTCGACGAGTACGGGCGACGAAGGACTCCCGGGGCCGTCACCTGACATGCCTCATCTGGGTACGCCGGACTTCGCCGACCAGGCCGCCGTCGAGGAGTACGTCGTACGCGCGATCGAGGCGGAGGCCGCCGGCCACTTCGAAGAGTCGGCCGCCCGGGCCTTGGTGGTGGAGGACATGGCTCGGACCAGGGACTACGAGGCGGCGATGACGAACCACTTCGCGATGACCTTCGACGGCCCACGCAACGGTGGTTTCGGTGACCTGACGGTCCCGGTTCTCGTGATGCACGGAGATGCTGACCCGTTGCTGCCGTTGCCGCACGGTGAGGCTGTGCGTGACGCGGTGCCGGGCGCTCGGCTCGTAGTGCTGGCCGGCATGGGGCACGGGCTGTCTGCGCCGTACTGGAAGGCGTTTGTTGATGAGGTGGCGGCGCGATGAAGTACGCGATCTGGTTGCCGTTGTTCGACGAGTTGTCCGACCCGCGCGAAGTCGCGCACCTGGCCGCGGCCGCTGAGGAAGCCGGGTGGGACGGGTTCTTCCTCTGGGATCAGCTGTGGTGGCGGGAACCGGTCCGCCTGGTCTCGGATCCGTGGATCGCGATGAGCGCGATGGCGATGACCACCGAACGGCTGCGGATCGGCCCGATGGTCTCGCCGATCGCGCGCCGGCGACCGGCCAAGTTGTTGCGCGAGACAACGACTCTGGACAGGCTTTCCGGCGGTCGGCTGACGCTCGGGGTCGGGCTGGGCAGTGATCGCTTCGCACAGGAGTACTCGAAGACCGGTGAGGAGGTGAACGACCGGGTGCGAGCCGAGCAGATGGACGAGACGCTCGACATCCTGACGGCGGGCTGGATGGGGGAGCCGGTGAAGTACCGCGGCAAGCACCACCTGGTCGACGACGTGCAGTTCCTGCCCCGCCCGGTCGCTGGGCGAGTGCCGGTGTGGATCGCCGGCTTCCCCGGCAACACCAAGCCGATCCGGCGAGCCGCGCGGTACGACGGGTTCTTCCCGGTCAACCTCACGTCGCCGGACCAGCTCGCCGAGCCGGCCGCCGTACTGCGGGAATTGCGCGGCAATCCGGACAATTTCGACATCGCGGTGGCGCTCGAACCCGACGACGATCCGCGCCCGTACGCCGACGCCGGCGCCACCTGGTGCCTGATGGACGTCGATCCGGCGACGCTGCGACTGGACGACGTACGCGCAGTGATCGCGGCCGGTCCTTCCCGGTAAGGGGTGTTCCTCTCCGGTGCATAGGTGTCTAATCGAACCGTGGCCAGCGTCAGCGGACAGGCTGGGATCACCGAGCGCACCGGAGCGACTGCTGTCGGACTACGACGGCGGCCACTCGGGCAGGTGATCGGCAAACTCTTGTCGACGACCGATCACAAGGTGATCGGCCAGTTGTACCTGGTCACGTCCTTCATCTTCTTCCTGATCGCCGGGGTGATGGCGCTCGTCATGCGCGCCGAGCTCGCCGAGCCGGGCCTGCAGATCGTGAACGAGGAGACCTACAACCAGCTCTTCACGATGCACGGCACGATCATGCTGCTGCTGTTCGCGACGCCGCTGTTCGTCGGGTTCGCCAACGTGATCATGCCCGTGCAGATCGGTGCTCCGGACGTGGCGTTCCCACGGCTGAACATGTTCAGCTACTGGCTGTTCCTGTTCGGCGGCCTGATCACGGTCGGCGCGTTCTTCACGCCGGGCGGTGCGGCGGACTTCGGCTGGACGGCGTACTCGCCGTTGTCGGGCCAGGTGCGCTCGCCGGGTATCGGCGGCGACCTGTGGATCATGGGACTGTGGATGGCCGGTCTGGGCACGATTCTCGGCGGCGTCAACTTCATCACCACGATCGTCACGATGCGGGCGCCGGGCATGACGATGTTCCGGATGCCGATCTTCTGCTGGAACATCCTGGTCACGTCGATCCTGGTCCTGATCGCGTTCCCGATTCTCGCGGCGGCGCTGCTGGTGCTCGAGGCGGACAGATCCTTGGGCGCCCATGTGTTCGACTCTGCGAACGGCGGCGCGATCCTCTGGCAGCACCTGTTCTGGTTCTTCGGGCATCCCGAGGTCTACATCATTGCTTTGCCGTTCTTCGGCATCATCACCGAGATCCTGCCGGTGTTCAGCCGCAAGCCGGTCTTCGGGTACATCGGTCTGGTCGCAGCGACGATGGGCATCGGCGCACTGTCGATCGCGGTGTGGGCGCACCACATGTTCGTGACCGGTGCGGTGAACCTGCCGTTCTTCTCGTTCATGACGTTCTTGATCGCCGTGCCGACGGGGGTGAAGTTCTTCAACTGGATCGGCACGATGTGGGGCGGTTCGCTGTCGTTCGATACGCCGATGCTCTGGGCGGTCGGCTTCCTGACGACGTTCCTGTTCGGCGGCCTGACCGGGGTCATCCTGGCCTCGCCGGCTCTGGACTACCAGATCTCTGACACGTACTTCGTGGTCGCGCACTTCCACTACGTGGTGTTCGGGACCGTGGTGTTCGCGATGTTCGCCGGCTTCTACTACTGGTGGCCGAAGATGACCGGGCGGATGCTCGACGAGCGCTGGGGGAAGCTGCACTTCTGGCTGCTGTTCATCGGCTTCCACACGACGTTCCTGGTGCAGCACTGGCTGGGTGTCGAGGGCATGCCGCGCCGGTACGCCGACTACAGCGCCTTCGAGGGCTTCACGACACTGCACCAGGTGTCGTCGGTCGGTTCGTTCATCCTCGGGATCTCGACGCTGCCGTTCTTCTGGAACGTCTACAAGTCGCGGCGGCATCCGCGCGTCGAGGTCGACGATCCGTGGGGCTGGGGCCGGTCGCTGGAGTGGGCCACGAGCTGCCCGCCGCCGAGGCACAACTTCGACAAGCTGCCACGGATCCGCTCGGACTCGCCGGCCTTCGACATGCACCACCCGGACATCGCGATCTCGGAGTACGTCGACAATCCGACCGGTGACGGCAGCTTGCTCGACGCGGGCGAGGACCAGGGACGCATCGAGCACCTCGGGTCGACCGACACCGAGAACTAGGGCCTGTCTGGTAGTCCAGCGCCTACTGCGCGGCACTCGGCACGGCACCTCGCCGCACCGAGCACCTCCTCGCTACGGCGCTGGACTACCAAACAGGCCCGAGTCAGCTCGCCAGGCGGTCGAGCAGGCGGGTCAGCTCGCGGTCGGTCTGTTGGGGTGACGGGCTGCTGGAGGCCAGTAGGTCGAGCGCTTGCGTGTAGGCCTCGACGTCGTCGCGCTTGTCGAGGTACAGCGCGCTGGTCAGGTGTTCCAGGTAGACGATGTCGGGCAGATCGCGCTGCGGAAACCGGAGGAGCGAGAACGCCCCGCCGGTCGCGGCGTGACCGCTGCTCGCGAGCGGGATGATCTGGAGTGTCACATTCGGCCGGGTGATCGCTTCGCGGAGCGCGTCGAGTTGATTGCGCAGTACGTCGGGGCCGCCGATCGGGCGATGCAGCACCGACTCCTCGATGACCGCCCACAACTTGAGCGGCGGCTCGCGGTCCAGCACCCGCTGCCGACGAGTGCGCAAAGCGACGATCCGATCGATCTCACCCTCGGTCGGCACGCCGGACGGAGTCAGCCGGGCGACGGCTCGCGCGTACTCCGCGGTCTGCAGCAGTCCCGGGACGAACTGGATCTCATACGTCCGGATCAGCTCGGCGGTCGCTTCGAGGCCGAGATACGCGTCGAACCAGTCCGGCGTGACATCGCCGTAGCGATGCCACCAGCCCGGGTCGTTGGCCTCGCGGGCGAGCTCCAGCAGGCGATCCCGCTCGCGCGCCTCATGCACGCCGTACAGCGTGAGGAGGTCGGCGACGTCGCGCTCCTTGAAGCCGACCCGCCCGAGCTCGAGCCGGCTGATCTTCGACTCCGACGACCGGATCGCCCAGCCGGCGTCTGACCGGGTGACACCGGCGCGCTCGCGGAGCTCCCGCAGATGACCCCCAAGCATCATCCTCAGAGCCGTCGGCCCCACCACGTTTCGCCCCGCCATAGAGCGAGTCTACATGATTTTCGAACAGATGTTCCCATGCGATCTCAAGCCACGCGGGTGCCCACCAGGAGTGAATTTCGCAGGTCCGGAAGAACCACTTCGGTCGCTATCAGGCGTGAATCGGTGAAGAAGAACTGCCGCTTCGGGTCGTTCTCCCGGTACGGCGAGTCCGCGGGCAGCGCCTCGACCGGCGTCACGTCGTCGAACACGAGTCGCCCGCCGATCCGCAGCAACTCGACCACGCGATCGGACCGCCCGCCGTCTACGAAGACCAGATCGAACGGTGCCCGCAGCGCCAACTCGTCGTACGAGTCGCCGTGGATCACCTCGACCCGCTCCTGATCGGAGAACACCCGCTGTGCCGCCGCCACCCGAACCGGATCCAGCTCGACCGTCACCAGCCGGCAGTCCGCGGGCATCGCCGATGCCATCCACGCCGCCCCGACGCCGACGCCCGTACCCATCTCGCCGATCCGCCCGCCCAGACATCCCGCCGCAAGCACGGCGAGGAACCGCCCGACACCCGGAAGACAGCTCGAGGGGCCCGTCCCGTCCCGCGTCAACGACATCCCCACCTCGACCGCAGCCGCCTGCGCCCGCGAGACCAACGTCGGCAACTCACCCATCCGGACCCCCAGTCCTGCCCTCCACCCGCACCACGCCTACCTCACCGTAATACGCCCCACACGAGGTCGGTGCCGCGCTGATCGCCAGCTCGACAGGTAGAGCACTACCGAGACTCGGGACCACCGCACGACGAGACGGCAGCTGACGGGGCTCCGCGATGGCGTGCCGGCGGGAGCAGCTTGCGGTGGTGGTGCTTGGTTAGTCGCGGAGGTACTCGGCTCGCCAGCGAAGGATGGTGGGGTCGGTCGGGCTGGGGGCCCGGTCGAGTTGGATCAGATGGAGGTCGGGGGCGGTGAAGGACCGGATGGTGGCGCGGGTCAGCGGCCAGGGCGGGCCTTGGATCTCGTCGTCGGGTTGGTCGTCGGGGCGCGCGGCGGCGATGACCAGGAGCGTGCCGCCGGGGCCGACCAAGTCGGTGACCTGCTTGATGGCGTTGGGTTGCAGGTGGATCGGCAGAGCCTGGACCGTGTAGATCTCGACGACAAGATCGAACGCGCGATGCCAGTCGGTCGGCGGAGCCAGCAGGTCGGCGACGATGTAGTGCGCCCTGGAGTCCGGGTGGTTCCGATGCGCTGTCGCGATCGCAGTGGGGGAGATGTCGAACGCCGTCGTGTCGTACCCGCGGTCGGCGACCAGCTCGGCGTCCCAGCCGGTGCCGGCGCCGACGACCAGCGCGGTCTTGTCGGTGCCGTCGGGCTTCGACTCATTGACCCAGTCGGTCAGCAGTTGGTGCGCCGTACCGCGGTCCCACGGGACAACGGCGGCTCCTTCGGCGGCCGCGGCGTACAGGTGCTCGAACCAGCCGGTCGGGTCGTCGCGGTCGATCGACTCGCGGGCGATCCGGCGGGACGCGACGTCAGGATCCTCATTCATCAGCTGGGCCTTCTTCCGCCAGATCTGGACCGGCGTGGATCGCACGCACGGTCTGCACCGTATCAACGTCCGCGGGCCGCTTGTCCTCGCGATAACGAATCACCCGGGCGAACCGCAACGCCATCCCGGCCGGGTAGCGAGGCGACGTCTGCACACCGTCGAACGCGATCTCCACCACCACCTCCGGACGCAGATAGACAGCCCAGTCGTCCCGCCGTACGGCGAGCTCCTGGAAGCGCTCGGTCTGCCACCGCAGGAGTTCGTCCGTCAGTCCCTTGAACGTCTTCCCGAGCATGACGAACTCGCCCGTCTCCTCGTCGCGCGCACCGAGATGCAGGTTCGACAGCCAGCCCGTCCGGCGCCCATGACCCCACTCCGCCGCGAGCACGAGCAGATCCAGCGTGTGCGTCTGCTTGACCTTCACCCAGCCGGAGCCGCGCCGGCCCGCCTCGTACGGCACGGTCAACGACTTCACCATCACGCCCTCGTGCCCGCGCCGCACCGCATCCGCGAAGAACGCCTGCCCGGCTTCGGCGTCATCGGTCACGAGCCGCGGCACCCGGCGCTCTTCGGGCACCAGCTTCGACAGCCACTCGTGCCGCGATGCTCCGTCGAGCCCGAGTAGGTCCTCACCGTCCTGATGCAGGATGTCGAAGAAGTACGGCGTGAGCGGCACGGACTCCGGCCCTGTCGCCGCGCGCGTCGCCGTCCGGGACCCGGTCACCTGAAACGGCTCCGGCCGACCGTCCGGCCGCAGCGCAATGAGCTCACCATCAAGCACGACCTGCTGCGCATCGAGGGCGAGGACCGCGCCCACGACCTCGGGCACCCGCGTCGTGATGTCGTCGAGCGTCCGCGTGTAGACGACCACCTCGTCGCCGTTGCGATGCACCTGGATCCGGATCCCGTCGAGCTTCCACTCGAGCGCGGCCGGCGAGCCGGTCTTCGTCAGCGCCTCCGCGACCGTGGTCGCCGACTGCGCCAGCATCGGCTGCACCCCACGCCCGACCTCGAGCCCGAACTGCGCGAGCCCGGCCTCGCCCTCGGTCAGTACGGCGACGGCGACCGGAGCAGCCGCCCCGCGTAGCATCGCCGCGGCCCGGATCTTGTCCAACGGAATCCCGGTCGCCCGCGCGACCGCGTCCGCCATCACGCCGTCCAGCGCGCCCTGCCGCAACTCGCCGCCGACGAGCTGACGCAGGAACCACTGCTCATCCGCCGTCGCCCGCGAGAACAATCCGTCCACGGCCTCCCGCCGCCGCGCCTGCACACCGGTGCCTGACATCTCTGCCAGCTCCGCGAACGCCTGGTCGATCTCCTCGACCGTCAGCGACGGCTCGGTGGCCGGCTCGGGCGCGTCCTTCAGCGTCCGCCAGCCGACCCCGGTCCGCCGCTGCCGCAATTCGCCGGACAGGTACGTCACGACGATCTCGATCTCGGCCGGCTCAGTGGCCTTGGACAACAATCCGGCGATGAACTCTGCCTTCTTCAGCCGCGACCGGGTCCCGGCCAGCGCGGCCGATGTCGTGACCACCTCGGAGAGCAACATGAATCCAGTCTGGCCTATGGCACCGACAGGTTGGCTTTCACAACTTTCGAAGTGACATCCGCATCAAGCAGAGTGATCGAAACTTAGCACCGAAGGGGGAATGAACATGCGAAAGATGATTGCGGCAGCCGCCGGCCTGCTCCTGGCCGGACCTGTCCTCACTATGACCCCGGCCCATGCGGCCCAGACAGCCCAGACAGCCCAGACAGCGCAGACAGCCAGCAGTTGTTATGTGCAGTCCGGCGGGATCACTGCCGGCAACGACTCGGTCGACCGCTACGTGAACTCGACGTCGCCGATCACGGTGAAGCCGGTGGACGTGATGGCAAAGAACCCGTTCGGCAGCCGGCCGATCTCGCTCAGCACGCAGTGGACGTGGGACGACGACTTCGGCGACCAGATGTCGCTCGACGGCCACATTGTCAGCGGGGACGTGATGTACCAGGCGCATCAGTGGGTCCAGAAGGGCAGCGGCGGCCAGGTCGTGAGCAGCAGCCTGACCAAGATCGGCGGCGGCTGGAGCGCCTTCCGCACCTTGACGCAGTCGTGGTCCCTCGAGACGACCGGCCGGCGGGTGTATGCGCTCCGGGGCGACGGCTCGCTGTTCCGCTGGAACCTGAGCACGCAGAACAACGGCACCGAGGTCTGGAAGGCAGCCGGTTCGTACCCCGGATTCTCGGCCGTGAAGGCGGTCACGCTGCTCAGCCGCACGCCGACCTACGACAGCCTGCTGGCGACCACGTGGGGAGGTGCGCTCTACTCGATCCGCATCCCACTGACCTCGCCGATGAAGCCGATCGTGACTCCGCTGCGGACCCGGACGTGGGGGAGCTTCGAGCGGCTGTTGACCGCCCGCTGCGGCAACTACGGCACGCTGCTGCTCGGCATCGACAAGGACACCAGCGCGGGCTACCTGTACGCCGTTGGGCACGCCAACGGAACCGCGACCGTGATCAACTCGCTCGGCAAGGTCCCGACGACCTTCGACGACCGGATCGACTTCAGCTGGGGCAGTGTCGTGGACGCCCCGCTGAACGGCGACTGACCGTCAGGGCGCCGGCGGCAGGTCGTCGAGGAAGTCCGACGTCGGCGTGAAGAACAGGCCGCCCGTGACCGCTGTCGAGAAATCGAGCAGCCGGTCATGGGTGCCCTCGGGCACGCCGATGAACATCCGGTGCAGCATCAGCTCCGTCACCGCCGGGCTCTTCGCGTACCCGATGAAGTACGTGCCGAACTCCTGGGTGCCGATCGTGCCGAACGGCATGTTGTCGCGCAGGATCTGCAGCTGGTTGCCGTCCTGGTCCTCGATCACGTTCAGCACGATGTGCGCGTTGGCCGCCTTCTTCGCGTCGGGGAACTCGATGTCGTCGAGCTTGGTCCGCCCGACCGCGGCCTCCTGCTGCTCGACGGTCAGCGCGTTCCACGTCTTCAGGTTGTGCAAGTACTTCTGCACGATCACATAGCTGCCGCCCCGGAAGTCGGGGTCCTCGTCGCCGATCAGTACGGCGGCCTGTGCGTCCGAGCCGGTCGGGTTCTCTGTCCCGTCGACGAAGCCGAGCAGGTCGCGCATCTCGAAGTACTTGAAGCCGTGTACTTCGTCGACGACCGTGGCGGCGCCGTCGAGGACGGTCATGATCTGCCCGGCCAGCTCGAAGCACTGATCCTGATGGGCCGCCCGGATGTGGAAGAGCAGGTCGCCGGGCGTCGCCGGAGCGTGGTGGGTCGCGCCCTTGAGCTCGACGAACGGGTGCAGCTCGGCGGGCCGCGGACCGCTGAACAGGCGATCCCAGACGTCGGAGCCGATGCTGGTGACACAGGAGAGGTTACCGTTCGGCACCCGGAAGCCGACCGAGCGGACGAGACCGCTCAGGCTCTCCAGGAGGTCGCGGGTCCGGTCCTCGCCGCCTTCCTCGACCTGGACGACAAGGAAGATGGCCGATCCGCTGAGCGGCATCAGTACGGACTGCGGCAGCGCATCCGTCGACCTGGATGTTGCCGGATCAGTAACCACCGTGTTTTTCCCTCCATGTGCACTGGGTGCTTGGCCCGATCTTCTAGAGTCCAGTCATGGACCCGCAACAGCCCGGGCCGCCACCGCAACACCAACCGCAACCGGGCCCATACTCCCAGCCGGGGCAGTACCCACCGCCCCCGCCCCACCCCGGCCCGTACCCGGAGCAGTGGGGAGCGCCGCTCCAGCAACCACCGCCGCACCCGCAGCAGTGGGGCACGCCGGCGCCGTACCCGGCCCAATATGCCTACCGCGAGCCCCGCGTCATCCCCGCCCCGCCGGGTACGCCGTTCCACCGGCTCGCCCGTACTCCGAAGCACGCGTGGTGGCGCCCGATCGTCGGGACCCTGCTGCTCGGCGCCTTCGTCCTGTTCCTGACCACCGGTGTTGTCGTCGCCTGGACGATCGTGCACCGCGTCGTCGCCGGACCGTTCCCGGCGCCGACCGGGACGGACATCTTCCCGAGCGACACCGAGAACCTCGCCGTCACGCTAGTCATGCTCGGCATCCTGACCCCGTGCGTCGGCCTGGCCGCGTGGGTCGTCCAACGCCGGCCGTTCTGGAGCGTCGCCTCGGTCCTGAACAAGATCCGCTGGCGCTGGCTGCTGTTGTGCTGCGTGCCGGCCCTCGGGTACCTCGCTCTGTCGTACGCGATGGGCGCGCTCGTCGACGCGATCTTCCCGCCCGAGGACGCGATCGGGACCGACGGCGGCTCGTGGATCGGTTTCGGCGCGTTCGCCGTACCGGCGCTGGTGATCCTGTTCCTGGTGCCGTTCCAGTCGGCCGCCGAGGAGTTCATGTTCCGCGGGTGGCTGATCCAGGCGGTCGGGGCGTACGGTCCGGACAACCCCGACGGCAAGGCCCGCTGGGTGCGGACGATCTTCCGATCGCCGTGGCCGGGCATCGTGATCGGCGGCGCGGCGTTCGTGTCGGCGCACGGGTACACCGGCTGGGCGATGGCCGACGTGTTCCTGTTCGCGATCACCGTCGGCTGGCTGACGGTCCGGACCGGGGGACTGGAGGCCGGCATCGCGCTGCACGCGCTGAACAACCTGCTCGCCTTTTTGTTGCCTGCGGCAATGGGTCAGCTGTCCGGTTGGGACGAGCAGGGCGGCGCGCCGTGGACGCTGCTGGTCTCGGACATCCCGTGCCTCGCGTTTTATGCGTTCGCGATCACCTGGCTGGCCAAGCGGCAGCAGGTCGCGCGGGTGAGTTGAAAAGCAGGCGAGAACTGTCGGTCGGCTCTGGCAGGCTGTGCCGCGTGACGAACGTGAAGATCGAGGCCGTCCTGTTCGACTGGGGCGGCACATTGGCGACCTGGCACGACATCGACCTGCACGAGACCTGGCGAGCCGTCGCGTCGGTGCTCGACGAGCAGCAGGCCGACGACCTGGCGGCCCGGCTGGTAGCGGCCGAAGGGTCGATCTGGCGGCGCTCCAGGGACGAGCATCTCAGCAGCACGCTGGAGGAGGTGTGCACGCTGGCCGAGGTCGTGATGAGCCCGGCGGCCCAAGCGGAGTACGACCGGCAGTGGGACCCGCACACCGAGCTGGAGCCCGACGCGCTCGACACGCTGCAGGAGCTCCGCGCGCGGGGGCTGAAGGTCGGCGTGCTCTCGAACACGATCTGGCCCCGCGAGCGGCACGAGGCGATCTTCGCGCGAGACGGTGTCCACGAGTTGCTCGACGGCGCGGTCTACACCAGCGAGATTGCGCACACGAAGCCGCACCCGGAGGCGTTCCTGGCCGCGATGCGGGCCGTCGGTGTGTCGGAGCCGTCCCGCTGCCTGTTCGTCGGCGACCGGCTGTTCGACGACGTCTGGGGTGCGCAGAACGTCGGGATGCGGGCCGCGCACCTGCCGCACAGCGCGATCCCGACCGAGCAGATCGGCCACACCGAAGGGACGCCGGACGCCACGATCCAGCGCCTCTCGGAGCTGCCGGCGCTGATCGACAGCTGGAACTGACCCCAGAAATACGCACAGACATACCGAAGGACCCCCGAGCCGGATCGCGGCTCGAGGGTCCTGAGGGGTTTCGGAGTGGGTGTTACGCGGCCAGCGTCGGGTCTGCCATCAGGCGGAGGCGGCCCAGCGCCTCGCGCTCGATCTGGCGAACTCGCTCTGCCGAGATGCCGTGCACTGCGCCGATATCGGCCAGCTTGGCCTGGCGGCCGTCGTGCAGGCCGTAGCGGCGCCGGATCACGTCCGCGGACCGCGGGTCGAGCTGGTCGACCAGACTGAACAGACCCGAACGGTCGGACGCGTCCGCGACCAGCTGGTCCGGACCCGGCGCGGTCTCGGCCGCGATCAGGTCACCCAGCGAGGTCTCGCCCTCGTCGTCGACCGGACTGTTCAGGCTGATGTGGTCCCGGCCGATTCGGATCAGTTCAGTGACCCGCTCCGGGTCCAGGCCCAGCTCCGCTGCGATCTCGTCGATCTCCGGCTCGCGCCCGAGCTTGCGCTCCAGCGTGCGCCGCGCCGACCCGATCTGGTTCAGCTGCTCCACCACGTGCACCGGCAGCCGGACCACACGGGCCTGCTGCGCGATACCGCGGGTGATGGCCTGCCGCACCCACCAGGTCGCGTACGTCGAGAACTTGAAACCCTTCCGGTAGTCGAACTTCTCCACCGCGCGGATCAGTCCCGTGTTGCCCTCCTGGACCAGGTCCAGCAGCGGCATCTGGGACCGCCCGTACCGGCGGGCGATCGACACCACGAGCCGGAGGTTCGCGGTCACGAACCGCTGCTGCGCGCGCCGGCCCGCTTCGGCCAGCCACTCCAGCTCTTCCTCCGTCGCATATTTGGGCGCTCCGCCCTTCTTACGTCCAACCCGCCCCTCGGCCAGCAGTTGCTCCGCAAGGAGTCCTGCTTCGACCGTCTCAGCGAGCTCGACCTCTTCCTCAGCCGTCAGCAAAGGAGTCCGTGCGATCTCTTCGAGGTAGAGACCTACACTGTCCTTGCCGTCGATACCGTCGTCCGTGGACCGGACACGAGCCATGCGAGCCACCGAAACTCCCTTCGTCGTTACATGGAGAGCAACGCTCGAGTAGGGTTCAAGATTCCGGTACCAGTGTGTAAACACCCTGAAGGTTCCCTGAGAGTTCCCGGCAGTGATTCCGCCGTGGAAACCGGTGTCCCGCAGCTTTGCTGGGGTATTAGGCCTGACACTCCGCGTCGAACCTGAGAATCCGTCCAGAAATCTGTCCCTGGATGTGTTGCACAACACACGTCCAGGGACAGATATTCCCTCCGGTCGAGCGTGGTTCAGCTCAGGCCGAGCGTGTCCAGCTCCCAGGCCAGCGAGAACGCGACCTCGCGCCAGGCGTCGTACCGCCCGCTGCGGCCGCCGTGGCCGGCTTCCATTTCGGTCTTCAGCAGTACGTCGGCGTCACCGGTCGCGGTCGCGCGCAGTTTCGCCACCCACTTCGCGGGCTCCACGAAGAACACCCGGGTGTCGTTCAGGCTGGTGATCGCCAGGATGCGCGGATAGCGCTGCGCGGCAACGTTTTCGTACGGCGAGTAGGACTTCATGTACTCGTAGACGGCTTTGTCCTCGAGCGGATTTCCCCATTCCTCCCACTCGATCACAGTCAGCGGCAGCGACGGGTCGAGGATCGTGGTCAGCGCGTCCACGAACGGGACCTCCGCGACGATTCCGCCGAACGCTTCCGGGGCCAGGTTCGCGACCGCACCCATCAGTAGACCGCCGGCGCTGCCGCCCTGCGCGACGATCCGTTCCGGCCTGGTCCAGCCGGCCTGCACCAGGTGGTCCGCGGCCGCGATGAAGTCGGTGAACGTGTTCCGCTTCGTGAGCATCTTGCCGTCGTCGTACCAGTGCCGGCCGAGCTCGCCGCCGCCCCGGACGTGCACGATCGCGAAGACCACACCGCGGTCGAGGAGCGACAGCCGGGGGATCGAGAACCACGGATCCATCGACGACTCGTACGACCCGTAGCCGTACAGCACGACCGGCGCGTTCCCGTCCTTCGCGACGTCCTTGCGCGCGACCATCGAGATCGGCACCTTCGTCCCGTCCGGCGCCGTCGCCCATTCGCGGTACTGCGTGTACGCCGTCAGGTCCACGCCGCCGAGAACGGGCTGCTGCTTCAGCAATCGACGCTCGCCCGTCGCGACATCCACGTCGTACGTCGAACCGGGCGTCACGAGCGATGTGTAGCCGAAGCGGTACCGGGTGTCGTACCACTCGTCGTTGCGGCCGGGGGAGACCGTGTGGATCGGCTCGTCGAACTCCAGCACCTCAGGCGCGGCGAACGAGCCATCGGTACGGCGCATGATCGCCAGCTCGGTCAGCGCGTTGCGGCGCCGGTAGAGGATCACGTGGTCGGCAAACGCGTCGGTGCCGAGGAGGCGGCTGGTCTCGTCGCCCTCGATCAGCGTCGTCCAGTCGCCGGGAGAGTCCAGCGGCGCGGACGCCAGCGAGAAGTTGGCGGCATCCGCGTTGTGCGTGATCAGCAGCTGGTCGCCGGCGTGCTCGACGTCGTACTCGACGCCCTCGCGACGCGGCGCCACGACGACTGCCTCGCCGGTCGGGTCGTTGGCGTCGAGGAGCCAGACCTCGCTGGTCAGCTTGCTGCCGAGCGCGATCATGATGGCCTGCTCGTTGCGCGTGAGGTCGACGCCGACCCAGAAGCGCTCGTCCGGCTCCTCCATGACGAGGACGTCATCCGTCGCACCGAGCGTGTGACGCCAGACCTGGTGCGGGCGCCAGGCGTCGTCGACCTTGGTGTAGAAGATCGTCGAGCCGTCGGCGGACCAGGCCGAGCCGTAGTGCACCTCGGGCAGTTCGTCGGGCAGCAGCTCGCCGGTGCTGAGGTCCTTGATCCGCAGGGTGAACCGCTCGTCGCCCTTGAGGTCGACGGAGTACGCGAGCAGGCGGCCGTCGGGGGAGACGTCGACGGTGCCGAGCGAGAAGAACTCGGAGTCGCCGGCCACCTCGTTCCCGTCCAGCATCACCTCTTCGCCGGCGATCTCGCCGTCGGTCGCGGGCGGCTGGTCGCCGTCCACCTTGACCCGGCAGTGCAGCGAGTACTGCCGGCCCTCGATCGTGCGCGAGTAGTACCAGTACCCGCCGCGTCGCGCCGGGACGCTCAGGTCGGTCTGCAGCGTCCGGTCCGAGATCTCCCGAAAGATTGCCTCACGCAACGATTCCAGATGGGCGGTGCGCGCCTCGGTGTACGCGTTCTCGGCCCGCAGGTACCCCAGCACCTCGTCGTCGGTCTTGTCCCGCAACCACTCGTACTCGTCGACGAACACATCGCCGTGATGCACCCGCTCAACCGGCTTACGAGCAGCAACCGGCGGCGTAACAGAAGAAGTCTCGGACATGCCGCGAGACTACCCGCCACGCCGTCGTCTCCGCGCAGGCTTTCCCTAGGGCATGCCTCCCGATCCCGCGCCGACTGCGCGGCACTCGGCACGGCACCTCGCCGCACGGGTGCAAAGGGAACGATGCTCCGCATCGACCCCTTCGCCCCCGCGCGCCGATGCACCGTGCCGAGCACCTGCTCGCTACGGCGGGGGATCGGGAGGCATGCCCTAGACGTCGTACGTCGCGACGACGGGGGCGTGGTCGCTCCAGCGTTCGGCGTAGGTCGGGGCTCGGTGGATGGCGCAGTTCGTGGCTGCGGAGGCTAGCGCGGGGGAGGCGATCTGGTAGTCGATGCGCCAGCCGGCGTCGTTGTCGAAGGCCTTGCCGCGCCAGGACCACCAGGAGTACGGGCCGGGTCCGTCGCCGCCGAAGCGGCGGCCGAGGTCGACCCAGCCGGCCTCGAACAGGCGGTCCATCCAGGCGCGCTCTTCGGGCAGGAAGCCGCTCTTCTTGCGGTTGGCCTTCCAGGCCTTCAGGTCTTCCTCGCGGTGGGCGATGTTCAGGTCGCCGCACATCAGCACGTGCCGGCCGTCGGCGCGCAGTTCGGTCAGGCGGGCCGTGATCGCGTCGAGGAACGCGTACTTCTCCTCCTGTCGCGGCGGTGTCTCGAACTCGCCGGTGAACACATACGTGCTCACCGCAGTCAGCGTCGTACCGTCATCCAGTACGACGTCCGCCTCGACCCACCGCCCGGTCCCCGCGAACCGCTCCGGGCCGATCTCGCCGCGCTCTTCCTTGATCGGACGCCGGCTCGCGACCGCGACGCCCGCGCGTCCCTTGTGCCCGTCGATCGCGGGCTCGGAGTGCGCGATGTTCCAGTCGCCATCCCGGCCGCTACTGAGGAGCTCCCGCAGTACGTCGTCGGTCGCCCGGACTTCCTGCATCAGCAACAAGTCCGGATCCGTGTCGTCGAGCCACGGCTGCATCCCGCGCCGGAAGGCGGCTCTGATTCCGTTCACGTTCACCGTGGCAACCGTCAGCACGCGGGAACCTTACCCTCTGTGGTGCCCCGGCTTGACGACCATCAGCACGAGCACGACCAGCCAGAGCAGCGCGAAGATCCCGGACGTCATCGAGAGCAGCTTCGCCTTCGACAGGACAGCGCTGCGCTCCTCGGTCGTCCCGCCGACGACCGCCAGCACGCTCGACTGCGCCGGCGCGACGAGGAACGCGAGCACCAGCGCCGCGGCCAAGGTCAGCACGATCGAGATGATCAGCCAGGCCTCGCCCATCACATGCATGCTGCCCGCGAGAGCGAACCCGAAGAGCGGGACGGCGAGGCTCGCCCAGGCGTAGACATTGGTGATCCGGTGCAGCACCTGCAACCCGCCCGCGTCCGGGCTCCCGGCCGTCAGCGTGCGCCTCGCGATCGATGGGAACATGCTGGTCGCCACGGTCACCGGACCGACGCAGAGGATGGCCGCGAGGATGTGGACCGTCAGGAAGAACTTGTTCATGCCTTCTCACTCGGACGTTGTCGTGAGGATCGCGTCCAGGGACTGCTCGCAGAGGTGTTCGAGGGATTCCGGCGAAACGGTCGGGTCGTCGATCCATACCAGGAGGGTCTGTTCGACGTAACCCTGCCAGCCGTGGCAGGCGAGCTCGACGACGGGGGTGACCTCGATGCCACGCTCTGCGACCGCGCTGATCACCCACTGGCTGAACACGCGGCGCAGATCGGAGTGCAGCGCGCGGATCTCCGGATCGCCGGCGGCCGACATCAGCAGCGTCGCTCGGTAGAGCTGCGGGGCTTCGAGTACGGCCCGGACGAACGCGCGGATGCCTGATCGGAGCTGCTCGTCCGGCGGCAGGGACGGATCCGGGGCGGTTCGCAGCATGACCTCCGCGGCGGCTTCCTCGATGACGGCGTACTGGAACTTCTTCTTCGATCCGAAGTAGTGGAACAGCAGAGCGGGGGAGACGCCGGCCTCCGCGGCGACCAGCTCGACCGTCAGCTCGCGGTGCGGGTCCGCGAGCAGCACCTGGCGCGCTGCCGCGAGGATCTGCGCCCGCCGCTGATCAGGGCGCAACCTGGCGGAGGAGGAGGTCTGGCTCATCCGGCCAGTCTATTGAGTAAACGGTCAATAAGCACTTACTGTTGAGTATCTGCTCAACAAGCTGGAGGTCCAGATGCGTCCGTTGGCCGGTCAAGTCGTCCTCATCACCGGAGCCTCCCGGGGGATCGGCGCCGCGGTGGCCCGGAAGTTGGCGACCGAGGGCGCGAAGCTCGCGCTGGTCGGCCTGGAGCCGGGCGAGCTGAAGCAGGTCGCGGAGGACTGCGGCCCGGACGCCGGCTGGTGGGAGGCGGACGTCTCCGACACCGACGCGCTGCGTACGGCGGTTGACGGCGTCATCGAGCGCTACGGCCGCATCGACGTCGTGATGGCGAACGCGGGAATCGCCGCGCCCGGCTTCGCCCGGAGTATGGATCCCGCGACGTGGGAGCGCGTGCTCGAGGTCGATCTGCTGGGCGTCTGGCGTACGACGCACCTCACGTTGCCGTACCTGCTGGAGAGCAAGGGGTATCTCCTGCTCGTATCGTCGCTCGCCGCGATCGTGCACATCCCGGGCCTGTCGGCGTACAACGCTGCCAAGGCGGGCGTCGAGGCGATGGGCGACACGTTGCGGCCGGAGCTGAAGCATTTGGGCGTGCGGGTCGGCGTCGCGCACATGACGTTCGTCGACACCGACATGGTCCGCGGCGCGGACGAGCACCCGGTGTTCGGGAAGGTCCGGACGGGGATGCCGCTCGCGAGCAAGACGTACCCGCTGGAGTTCGCGGTGGACAAGTTCGCCGACGGCATCAGGAAACGTTCGCGGACCGTGCACGTGCCGGGCTGGATCGGTGCGATGAAGGTCCTCCGGTGGGCCATCCCGCATTTCATCGAGCTCGGCTCGCGGTTCAGCGTCCCGAAGGCGGACGCGGCGGCGCTTGCCGACGTCCAGGCGCGCGGAGCCGAGGCGTCGTCGAGGCCGACCGGCGCCGGCGGTCTGGCCGACTCGGAGAAGGCTGCGCACAAATGAGCCGCCAGTACGACGTCGTGCTGCTCGGCGCGAGCGGCTTCACCGGCGCGCTCACCGCGGAGTACCTGGAGAAGAACGCACCGGACCGCCTGCACTGGGCTGTTGCCGGACGCAACAAAGCCAAGCTGGAACGCTTCGGCAAGGACGTCCTGCACGCCGACGTGACCGACCCCGAGTCCTTGCGTGCGCTCGCCGAGTCGACCAAGGTCGTCGCGACAACGGTCGGGCCATACATCCGGTACGGCGAACCGCTCGTGGCGGCCTGCGCCGAGGCTGGGACCGATTACCTGGACCTCACCGGCGAGTCCGAGTTCACCGACCGGATGTACGTGCGCTATCACCAGCGTGCGACGGAGACCGGCGCGCGGATCATCCATGCCTGCGGGTTCGACTCGATCCCGTACGACCTCGGCGTGCAGTTCACGGTCGAGCAGCTTCCCGAGGGTGTGCCGATCCAGGTGGACGGCCTGCTCCGCGCGGGCGGTCGACCGTCGGGTGGCACGTTCCACACGGCGATCACCGCGTTCTCGCGCCCGAAGCAGCACATCGACGCTCATCGGGCCCGCAAACAGGCCGAGCCGCAGCCGGAAGGGCGGAAGGCGCGTTCGGTGGCCGGGCGGATCCACCGCCAGCAAGGCTTCTGGGCGGTGCCCTTGCCGACGATCGATCCGCAGATCGTCGGGTACTCCGCACGGCTGCTCGATCGCTACGGCCCCGACTTCCGCTACTCGCACTACGCGGCGATGGACCGTCTCCCGATGGTTGCCGCAGGCATCGGTGGGGTCGGCCTGCTGATCGCCGGCGCGCAGATCCCGCCGGTTCGGAAGGCGATGCTGAACCGGCTGCAGCCCGGCGACGGGCCGAGCCCGGAGCGGCGGGCGCGGTCGTGGTTCAACGTCCGGTTCGTCGGCCGCGGTGGCGGCAAGCAGGTGATCACCGAGGTCGCCGGCCGCGATCCCGGGTACGACGAGACCGCGAAGATGCTCGGCGAGAGCGCACTGTGCCTCGCACTCGACGACCTCCCGGAGACGTCGGGCCAGACCACGACGGCGGCCGCCATGGGACCTGCCCTGCGCGAGCGACTGGTGAAAGCGGGGATGACCTTTGCCACCCTCGAGGTCGACCACTACTAGTCGGGACGGCACGCGCATCGCCGTCTACGACTACGGCAACCCAGATGCACCGACTTTGATCTGCGTCCACGGCTACCCGGACAACGCGTCACTCTGGGAGCCGGTCGCCGAACGACTCGCCACCGACGTCCACGTCATCACGTACGACGTCCGCGGCGCCGGCGAGTCCGACCACCCCAGCCGCACCTCGGCGTACGCCCTGGACCGGCTCCAGGAAGACTTCGAGGCGGTCCTGGACCACGCGTCGCCCGATGAGCCAGTCCATGTCCTGGCCCACGACTGGGGCTCGATCCAGTCCTGGCAGTTCGTCACAGACGAACACCCCCGCATCGCCTCTTTCGTGTCCATCTCAGGGCCGTCGCTGGATCACGCCGGGTACTTCCTTCGTCGAGCGAACCGCGCTGCCCTGACGCAGCTCCTGCACTCCTGGTACATCTTCTACTTCCACCTCCCGTGGCTGCCGGAGCTCGCCTGGCGCAGGGGCTGGGCGCACCGCGTCTTCAACCGCCTCGAGCAGCAGGACGCCACCGAGCAGCGGTCGATCGGTGATTACGTGAACGGCATGAAGCTGTACCGCGCCAACGTCGTCCCGCGGCTCATCCGCCCCGCACAACGCCGTACCGACGTCCCAGTGCTCGCCGTCTCACCGGACGCCGACCCGTTCGTCACCACCGCGCTGCAGACCGATATCGCACGATGGGCACCCAACCTGACAGTGACGGTGGTCAGGGGAGGGCACTGGATGCCCCGGAACGATCCCGGGCTTGTCGCGGATTTGGTGCGGAAACACACCCGCGAGGTGGCAGGCTTTGGAGCATGAAGACGCTTCTCAACCTGATCTGGCTGGTGCTGGCCGGGTTCTGGCTGGCTGTCGGGTACGCGGTCGCCGGCATCATCTGCTGCGTGCTGATCGTGACGATCCCGTTCGGCATCGCGTCCTTCCGCATCGCCGGGTACACGCTGTGGCCGTTCGGCCGGACCGTGGTCGACAAGCCGAGCGCCGGCGCGGGCGCCCTGCTCGGCAACATCATCTGGATCATCTTCGCCGGCTGGTGGCTGGCGCTCGGCCACCTGACCACCGGGATCGCGCTCTGCCTGACGATCATCGGCATCCCGCTCGGCATCGCGAACTTCAAGCTGATCCCGGTCTCGCTCCTGCCGCTGGGCAAGGAGATCGTGCCGAGCAACCAGCCGTTCGCCACCCGGTGAGGTCGCTGACGGTCCTCGGCTCCTGCGGTGCGTGGCCCGAGGCCGGACGGGCGTGCGCTGGGTTCCTGCTGGAGTACGACGGCTTCCGGGTCGTGCTCGATCTCGGGTACGCCGCCTTGCCCCGCCTGCTGGAGCACTGCCCGCAGGGTGAGGTCGATGCGGTCGTCGTGACGCACCAGCACCCGGACCACTGCGTCGACGTCAGCGGACTGGCGCGAGTGCGCTACTACGAGGCTCCCGATGCACCGCCCGTTCCACTGCACTGCACGCCGGGGACTCTCGACGTACTGCGTGCTCTCGAGCCCAACCCCGACCCGGCCGAGGTCTTCGTAGTGCACGATCTCGCGTCGACCGACCGCATCGGGCCGTTCGATGTCCTGACTGTGGAACTACCGCACTACAAGACGAATCTCGGCGTCCGGCTGAGCGCACCGGGTGTCACAGTCGCGTACACCGGCGACAGCGGCCCGTCGCCCGAGTTGCGGCGGCTGGCCGACGGCGCCGACCTGTTCATCTCAGATGCGACGTACCAGGGCGCGTCCACCAGCGCCTACCTGATGACGGCGGCTGAGGCGGCTCGAGGTGCGCGGGGAGCCCGGCGGTTGTTGCTGACGCACTTCTGGCCGGGGTCCGATCGCGCTGTCTCGGTGCGTGAGGCGCAGGCTGAGTTCGACGGCGAGGTCGTTGCTGCCGACGAGGGGCTCGTCCTCAGCTTTTGACGATCTTGCGGACGTTCGCGATATTGCCGCAGTCCTCGGCGATCAGCCGTGCCCGTTCCTCCGCGAACGTGTCGCCGAGGTTCCGGCGTACCTGGTCGGAGATGTCGGTGCGGGCGGGGTTGAGGACGTCGCGTTCTTCCTCGTCGAGGTGATGTGTGAGCGCCTCGGACAGCTCGTGCAGCTTCGAGCTGAACTCCTCACTGCCGGTGTCCTCGACCTCCATCAACTCGAGCAGCGCCTCGTTGCCCTCGTCGTGCTCGTGCTCGGAGTGCTCGACCTCCTCGGCATCGATCGCGTCCTTGCGCCGCAGCATGGGATAGACCTTCGACTCCTCGGCCTCGGCGTGGGCGATCAGGACCGTGGCCAGGTCGGCGAGCACTGCCTCGCGGTCGCTCCGGACGTCGCGCAGTTCACGCAGCGCCTCTTCGAACCACCGGTGATCGGCAAGGATGATCTCGACCACGTCGCCACCCGCCGCCGGAAGAATCTTCGGCATCCCGTTGTCTCCTCTCTCGGATGCCTCCTGGTACCCGGATAGCCTGCGGACATGCCGACAGCCCTCATCCGCCGTCCGAGCCCGCGCCTCGCCGAAGGCCTGGTCACCCACATCGAACGCGCGCCTGTCGACATCGGCCTCGCCTCGACGCAGTGGCAGCAGTACGTCGACGCGCTGCACCGCACCGGCTGGTCCACGGTCGAGGTGCCGCCGATCGAGGAGTGCCCGGACAGCGTCTTCGTCGAGGACACGATGGTCGTGTACGGCGACCTTGCGGTGATCGCCCGAGCCGGCGCGAACGAGCGACGAGCGGAGGCCGCGGCGGCCGAGGAGACCGTTGCCGCGCAGGGCTACGAGATCCGCCGCATCACCGATCCCGGCACGCTCGACGGCGGCGACGTACTGAAGATCGGCGCGACGATCTACGTCGGACAGGGCGGACGGACGAACGCAGCGGGGATCGAGCAACTGCGCGAGGCGTTGGCTCCACTCGGTGCCGACGTGCGCGCGGTGCCGGTGCAGAAGGTGCTGCATCTGAAGTCGGCTGTCACGGCGTTGCCTGACGGGACAGTGATCGGGTACGAGCCGCTCGTCGACGATCCGTCGGCGTTCGACAGCTTCCGGTCCGTTCCCGAGGAGGCCGGCGCACACGTCGTACTGCTGGGGGAGGACCGGCTGTTGATGGCGGCGTCGGCGCCGAGGTCCGCGGAGTTGTTCGCGGAACTCGGCTACACGCCGGTTGTCGTGGACATCAGCGAGTTCGAGAAGCTCGAAGGATGCGTCACATGCTTGTCGGTGCGGCTTCGCCGGTGAGCACCTCGCGTGCCGCCGCGGCGAGTTGCACCTCACGCTTCTTCCCGCGCCCGTCGGCGATCTCGCACGCATCCACCAGCGCCGCGCGATAGACCACAGTGTCGGGATGCCCCGGAGCCGCGTCGCGAACCACTTGGGTCAGCGCTTCGAGTGCCTCCGAGATGTCGCCGCACGCGAGCAACGCCCGCCCCAATGCGGCCCGATCGCGCACCAGTTGCGGATCCCCGGCCAGCAGGCCGGCCTCGTCGGCGGCGACGATGTCCGCGAGCAGCTGAGCCTCGGACCGCGGCCCGCCGACCATCAGCCGTGCACCGGTCGTTGCCTCGGTCGCCGCCCGGGTCAGCTCGTGATGCGGCCCGAACACCTCCGTCAACTGTGGCGTCACCAGCTCGAACCACGCGATCGCGCGCCCGTAGTTCGCGGTCGCCAGCAAGCCCTGCGCCACCCGCAGCCGGACCCGCAACGTGGCCGGGTCGTCGGCCGCGAGCACCTTTTCCCGCTCGGTCAGCGCCGACTGGTAGAACGGCAACGCTTGTCCCGGCTCGTCCTGCTCCCAGTACGCCTCGGCCTGCTTGTAGCCGGAGTCCGCCTCGAGCTCCGGATAGGTCGCGATCGCCGACACCGGCTCCTGCCGTACGACGGTCTGCAGCGGCCGGGTGACCACCTTGCGTCCGACGTACGTGCGGCCGCCGGTCGGGATGATCCGGAACTTGCCGACCTTCGACACCGGCAGCCACAGGACCGTGTTGTAGAGCGTCCGCACCGACGATCCGCAGTTCTCGCACACGTCGCGGTGGCCGTAGAACCGGCTGCCCATCGGGCCGGCCGTCCCGGCTGCCCACGCCTCCGACGCCGCCGTACACGGCGCACAGAACGGGTAGACCCCCCGCCGTTCCTCATTCATTCGACACATTCTGGTCAGTTTCGGGTTCTTCGTCTGCATCCGCACCGATGATCCGCACTTTTGTCAGCGCCGGGTCGTCGATCGCGAACGTCCGGACCGGCCCTGGCGGGGTGTCGGCGGTCTCGAAGCGGACCGTAACGCGACCGCGCCCCGAACCCCACACCCAACCGCGGCCGTAGTCGGGATGGGCGACGTCCTGACCCGGATGGAAGCCGAGCTGGTCGCGCGGTCGCGCAGGCAACTCGATGACCTCGACCGGGTCGTCAGCGTGCTCGTCCTCGGTGAACAGATCGTCCTGGATCCAGTCGGCCAGTGACGAGACGCCTACGCCCAGCAACCGGATGCCGCCGCCGACCTCGCTCTCCTCGAGCAACCGGCGCGCGACCCGCGCGATCACCCGCGAGTCGTCGGTCGGCCCGGCCAACGTCGACGAGCGGGTGTGGGTGGTGAAATCGTGCATACGCGTCTTCACGGTGACTGTCCGGCCGGAGAGCTGGGCCTTCTGGAGCCGCTCCGAGACGCGCAGGGACATCCGATCGGCGATCGCGACCAGCAGCGAGCGGTCGATGATGTCGGTCTCGAAGGTGTCCTCGACGCTGACCGACTTGGTCTCGCGATCGCTCACCACCGGACGGTCGTCGGCCGCGACAGCGAGCCGGTGCAGGCTGGTGCCGTGCGCTGATCCGATCTGGCGGACCAGCTCGTCCTCGTCGAGCTGCTGCAGATCGGCGACGGTCCGCACGCCGGCCATGCTGAGCCGCTGCGCGGTCGCCGGACCCACGCCAGGGATCACGGTCACCTGCATCGGCGCGAGGAACTCCGCCTCCGTGCCGGCCGGGACGACGACCACGCCGTCCGGCTTGTCGAGGTCGCTGGCGATCTTCGCGATCAGCTTCGACGTACCCGCGCCGACCGACGCGGTCAGGCCGCCGCTCACCTTCCGGATCGACTCCTTCAGATCGCGAGCGATCGCCTCGACGTCGTCGACCGTCAACCCGCTGAGCCCGCTCGCCGCCAGGTCGATGAACGCCTCGTCGAGCGACAGCGGCTCGACCAGCGGCGACAACGCCCGCATCTCCGCCATCACCATCTGGCTGCTCTGCCGGTACGCCTCGAAGCGCGGAGCGAGGTACGCCGCGTGCGGGCAGCGCGATCGCGCTTCCGCGGTCGACATCGCCGACCGCACGCCGTACTTGCGGGCTTCGTACGACGCGGTGGACACGACTCCGCGGACGCCGATACCGCCGACGACCACGGGCTTGCCCCGCAGTGACGGCTTGTCCCGCTGCTCGACGGCCGCGAAGAACGCGTCCAGATCGACATGCAGCACCGACGGATCCCCACGCACCTGTCCAGTGTCCCTGCTGTGACCGACAATTCCGGTTATGACGTTTCCCGAGCAGTGGGACGACGGCACCGATCCGTCCACTCCCGCCCACCAGGTCCATTGGTACGACGACCGTACGGCGATCATCCGCCAGGCGCTGCACACCAACTTCGAAGGCCCGTTCCTGTACCTCCTGCTCGGCGACGAACGAGCCTTCCTCCTCGACACCGGCACCGGCCACGCGCCGCTGCGTCCGTTGATCGAGGAGCTCGCGGGGGAGCGGCAGCTCGTCGTCGCCCACACCCACAGCCACGGCGACCACGTCGGCGGCGACGGCGAGTTCGACGAGGTCGTCGGGAAGACGGCCGACGAGGTCGCGCAGTACTTCGGGTTCGCGGACTGGCCGGACGGTGTCGTGCAGTTCGACCTCGGCGGACGGGTGCTCGACATCGTCCCGATCCCGGGGCACCACGCGTCCCACATCGCGACGTACGACCGGAACACGCGGCTGCTGTTCAGCGGCGACTCGCTCTACCCGGGCCGGCTCTACGTGTTCGACTGGCCCGCGTTCCGGGCGAGCATCGCGCGGCTGGCGGAGTTCGTTGCTGACGGCAATCCGGTCGAGCTGGTGCTGGGCGCGCACATCGAGCTGACGAAGGAGCCCGGGCGCGACTACGAGATGGGCGCCGACAAGCATCCCGACGAGCACGAACTGCAGCTGCAGCCCGCCGTACTGACCGAGCTTGCTGAGGTGCTGGCGGAGGCAGGAGATGAGCCTGTCCGGATCGAGCGGAAGGATTTCATCGTCTATCCGGTGTGATTCACCAGGCGGCGGGTGGGCACTTCAGGCACACTGAGCGAAGGAGCCACCAGGGGAGGCGCTGATGGGTGAGGAAGTCGACCGGGTCGAGTTCACCCGGGCGGACCGGACCGCGTTCCGGGGTCAGGTCCATCGCAATCTGGACGCCTTCGCGCGGATGCTGCGCGAAGCCCGGTTCGCGCCCGAGCGGCCGATGACCGGGATCGAGATCGAGCTGAACCTGGTCGACGAGAAGTGCGACCCGGCGTTCAGGAACACCGAGGTGCTGAGCGCGATCGAGGACGACGCGTTCCAGACCGAGCTCGGCCAGTTCAACATCGAGATCAACGTGCCGCCCGGGCAGATCGACGGACTCGGTCTGGACACGATGGAAGCGAGCATCCGGGACAGCCTGAACGCCGCCGAGGACAAGGCTGCCCGGACCGGCTCGTCGATGGTCGTCGTCGGTATCCTGCCGACATTGCTGACCGAGCACATCCGCCGCGACGCGCTCAGCACGAATCCGCGGTACGCATTGCTCAACGATCAGATCTTCGCGGCCCGCGGCGAGGACGTGCAGATCTCGATCGACGGCGTCGAGCGCCTGCAGGTCACCGCGGACAGCATCGTCCCCGAGGCCGCGTGTACGTCGACGCAGTTCCACCTGCAGGTGACGCCGGAGGCCTTCCCGAGGTACTGGAACGCCGCGCAGGCGATCTCCGGCGTACAACTCGCCGTCGGCGCGAACTCGCCGTTCCTGTTCGGCAAGGAGTTGCTGCGCGAGACCCGGATCGCGTTGTTCGAGCAGGCCGCCGACACGCGCACGCACGAGCTGAAGACCCAGGGCGTCCGGCCGCGGGTCTGGTTCGGTGAACGCTGGATCACCTCGATCTTCGACCTGTTCGAGGAGAACTCGCGCTACTACCCGGCCTTGCTGCCGGTGACGTCCGACGAGGATCCGATCGAAGTTCTCGACCGCGGCGACACCCCGGCGCTTTCGGAGTTGCGGCTGCACAACGGGACGATCTATCGCTGGAACCGCCCGGTGTACGACGTTGTCCGGGAGAAGCCGCATCTGCGCGTCGAGAATCGTGTCCTGCCGGCCGGCCCGACGGTCGTCGACACGATCGCCAACGGCGCGTTCTACTTCGGTCTGGTCCGTGCGCTCGCCGACGACGAACGGCCGATCTGGTCGCAGATGTCGTTCAGCGCGGCCGAGGAGAACTTCCACAACGCCGCCCGCAACGGGATCGACGCGGAGGTGTTCTGGCCGGGCGTCGGTACGGCGCGTGCGACCGAGCTCGTGCTCAGACGCCTTCTGCCGTTGGCGGTTCGCGGTCTGGACGCCTGGGGTGTCGACGTGGCGGTCAGGGATCGATTGCTCGGCATCATCGAGCAGCGGTGCCTCACCGGCCGCAACGGAGCGTCATGGCAGGCCGATGAGTTCCATCGCCTGTATACAAAGGGGTCGCACGGTCGCAAGGACGCGTTGCGCGGGATGCTCCGCCGGTACCGCGACCACATGCACGAGAACACGCCGGTGCACGAATGGCCGGTGGACTGAACCGGTTCGGGCCCGCGATCCACACAGGACAACGTAGGACAGGGATTGACGGAACCCCGGTCCTTCTGACGGAACCCGTTCGATCTTGCCCAGGGCAACGGGGTGGGCCGGTTGATGGACGAGTTCGATAACGACCCGGACTACAGGGGTGGCGCGTTGGGTGACAGCCCTGCAAAGGTGTGGCCACCGGAAGGTTAGGCGGGCCCGCCGCGGGTAGTACTCGGGCACCGGCAGCCCTCCGTCACCGCCGCGACACAACAGGTGCAAATGCAGCGGATGCCGACCGCGGTCGGGAGCAGTATCGTTCGAGACGGGTCGACACACACCCGGAGGTGAGGCAGGGCGATGACGACCATCGTCGTGGGTTATGTGCCGAAGGCGGAAGGCCGTGCGGCGCTTCGGCGAGCAGCGGAGGAAGCGACGCTGCGCGACGCGAAGTTGGTGGTGGTGAACTCGCACCGGGGCGGACGCAGCTTCGACAGCGACGAAGCTGCGGCGAGTGATGCCGCTTTGACGGAAGTACGGGAGCAGCTCGATTCCACCGGCGTGCCTTACGAGGTGCGGCAGCTGGTGCGTGGCCTGGACCCGGCGGAGGACCTGGTGGCCGTCGCCGAGCAGGTGCATGCGGAGTTCATCGTGATCGGGCTGCGGCGCCGTTCACCGGTCGGCAAGCTCATCCTCGGCAGCAACGCGCAGCGGGTGCTGCTCGATGCTCCGTGTCCGGTGCTCGCCGTCAAGGCCGAGCCTGAGTTGTCTGAGGGGGAGGAGGACTGAGGTGACTTCGACACGCAGCAGGAAATTGTGCCTCGCACAGCAGCCCGACGCCGACGAGATGTTGAGCAGAGATCCGTTCGCCTTGCTGGTCGGCATGTTGCTCGACCAGCAGATCCCGATGGAGCGCGCGTTCGCGGGCCCGGTCGCGATCTCGAAGCGGATGTTGGGACCGTTCGATCCCGCCACGGTCGCGCACTACGACCCCGACGCGTTCGTCGAGGTGGTGGCCGGTCCGCCGGCAGTGCACCGGTTCCCGACCGCGATGGCGGCGCGGATCCAGACCTTGGCCAAACACCTGGACGAGCAGTACGGCGGTAACGCTTCGTCCCTCTGGTCCGATGTCAAGTCAGGGGACGACCTGCTGGCCAGGCTGTCGGCCCTGCCGGGCTTCGGCGCGCAGAAGGCGAAGATCTTCGTCGCGTTGCTCGGCAAGCAACTCAAGGTCCGCCCGCGCGGCTGGCGTGAGGCGTCCGAGCCGTACGGCGAGGACGGCGCGTTCAAGTCCGTCGCGGATGTGATCGACGTGGCATCGCTGGTGCGGGTGCGACAGTTCAAGCAGGAGCAGCAGGTGGTGCGGCAGCGGGTGGTCGCACGCCCGCTGCGGCAGACACGCAACGGGTGAACACAGACGTATAACGGTTCTGCAGAAGGACGAGCGGCGACGTACCCTTCGAGTACTGAGCGGATCAGGCCCTTGCCGGCGCGGGAATGCCCGCCCGGCAGGGGCCTGAGTGCACCGTTCCGGGGGGTCGTGCGACGCGTGGCCTTGGTTCGCGGATTACAATGGACTGTTGCCGCCGCCTGACCAGCGAGCAGCCACACACAGCAGTGCTCACAGACTCAGCAACACCCCGAGCTTCATCAGTCGTACCGCCGTACAAACCCTGCGTCAGACGAGAGGTAATTCGTGTCGTCCAGCTCGTCCGAGAATCTTCCCGCCGAGCCGGCCCGGGCCGTGGCCGCCACCGCCCGCAGCACGGCTCCGAGGACCAGCGCCCGAGTGACCGATCCCGCTGCCAAGAAGGTAGCCGCTAAGAAGGCGGCGGTGAAGACCGCCAGTACCAAGGAGGACGGTATCCCCGCGAAGAAGGCCGCCGCCAAGAAGGCTCCGGCGAAGAAGGCAGTGTCCGAGGCGGGTCTGGCGATCGACCCGAAGACCGGGAAGCCGCGCGCTCTCGACGAGGTGGACGAGTCCGACTTCCAGCCTGACGCGGTCAAGGGGCTGGAGAAGGAGCTCACCGAGGACCAGGGCTTCATCGTCTCCGAGGCCGACGAGACCGACGAGCCCGAGCAGCAGGTGATGGTCGCCGGTGCGACCGCCGACCCAGTCAAGGACTACCTGAAGCAGATCGGCAAGGTGCCGCTGCTGAACGCCGAGCAGGAGGTCGAGCTCGCGAAGCGGATCGAGGCCGGCCTGTTCGCGGAGGAGCAGACCGCCGACGAGGCCGCCAAGCTCAAGGAGAAGGTCCGCGACGAGTACGAGTGGATCTCCGAGGACGGCCGCCGCGCCAAGAACCACTTGCTCGAGGCCAACCTGCGCCTGGTGGTGTCGTTGGCCAAGCGCTACACCGGCCGCGGCATGCTGTTCCTGGACCTGATCCAGGAGGGCAACCTCGGTCTGATCCGCGCGGTGGAGAAGTTCGACTACACCAAGGGCTACAAGTTCTCGACGTATGCCACCTGGTGGATCCGGCAGGCGATCACCCGAGCGATGGCAGACCAGGCCCGGACGATCCGTATCCCGGTGCACATGGTCGAGGTCATCAACAAGCTGGCCCGGGTCCAGCGGCAGATGCTGCAGGACCTCGGCCGGGAGCCCACTCCGGAGGAGCTCGCCAAGGAGCTCGACATGACCCCGGAGAAGGTCATCGAGGTGCAGAAGTACGGTCGCGAGCCGATCTCGCTGCACACTCCGCTCGGTGAGGACGGCGACTCCGAGTTCGGCGACCTGATCGAGGACTCCGAGGCGATCGTGCCGGCCGAGGCGGTCTCGTTCACGCTGCTCCAGGAGCAGCTGCACGCCGTCCTCGACACGCTGTCCGAGCGCGAGGCCGGTGTGGTCTCGATGCGGTTCGGCCTCACCGACGGCCAGCCGAAGACGCTCGACGAGATCGGCAAGGTGTACGGCGTGACGCGCGAGCGGATCCGCCAGATCGAGTCCAAGACCATGTCGAAGCTGCGGCACCCGTCGCGTTCGCAGGTCCTCCGGGACTACCTGGACTGATGATGATGGGGCAGGTGCTCGCCGGCGTCTGGACGCTGGCGATGCCTGCCCTCGGCCCGGACTCGGGCCTGCTGGCCGTCGCCGTGTTCACGGCGGCGGCCGTGCTGTTTCTGGCGGTCCAGGTCGCCGTCGCCCGGACCGCGGCCCAGCGCCCGCTCGCATCGCCGTTGCCTGCGCGTGTCAGCGCCGCCCGGGCCAACGCCCGCCGTACCGCGTATCTCTCCCTCCGGGATCCCGACCTGGCCGGCCGGCCCCGACCACGAGCACCGGGACAGTAGCGCTCTTCCTCGCTGCCTGTTCCTTCTCACTCGTGGAGTTCTGCTGTGCCTTCCTTCCTGGAGGCACCGGTCGCCGGTGCCTATCACTTGCTCACGTCCCTCGTCTCGACCCTCCAACCGCTCACCGGCGCGTACGCCGCGGTGATCGCGATCGTGCTGTGCACGCTGGTCGTACGTCTGTGTCTTGTCCCGTTGAGCGTGCGCGCCCACCGCGGGCTGAAAGCACGCGCGGCGATGATGCCGCAGTTGAAGCAGCTGACCGAACGCCACCGCGGCAACCCCGAACGCCTGCAGCGTGAGGTGGCGAAGCTTCAGTCGGAGTCCGGTACGACGCTGTTCGCCGGGTTCCTGCCGACGCTGGCCCAGATGCCGTTCTTCTGGCTGATGTACACGCTGTTCTCCCGCACGATCGTGGCGGGGGAGTCGAACCAGTTGATCAGCGGCAGCCTGCTCGGTGCGCCACTTGGTGTGCACTGGCCGATCTTCGCCGGTACGCCGGCCTTCGTCGTCCTGGCTGTTCTACTCGCCGTCGTCGCGTGGTTCTCGGCGCGACTGCAGGTGCGTCAGCTCGACGCGTCGGCGACGACCTTGTCCCGGCGCCTTGCTCAGCTGTTGCCGTACGGCACGATCCTCACGGTCGCGTTCGTGCCGCTCGCCGCCGGTCTGTACTTGCTGACCACGACCACGTGGACGGTCGTCGAACGGACGATTCTGAACCGCTAACGTCCATTGCCACCCGTCAACCTATTCTGTTACCGTCTTTATTAAAGCCGGTTGCATAACAGGTTTGGGGCCGATGGACACTGTGCGAGGCGCGAATCAGGTCGCCTGTCTGCGCTTCCTGGCTGATGCTGACGAGGCGCAGACGGTCGGCGTCATCAGCGCCGGTACCGGCCTGTCCCGCCCGACGGTGCACGCCGTACTCGACGATCTGGTCGAGGCCGGCCTCGTCGAACCGACAGAGCCGTCGACCGCGGGACCGGGCCGTCCGGCGCGAGCCTTCCGGTTCGCCCGGGAGGCCGGTCTCGTGGCCGGCGTCGACCTGGGCCCACGCGGCGTACGCGCGATCATCTGCGACCTGTCAGGCCGCCGCGTCGCCTACACCGAGCTCAAGCAGGAGCCGACGACCGAGCTCATCCGGCACGCCGTACACCTCGCGGCCGACGAGAGCGGGCTGGATCTCGAGCGCCTTCGGGCCGTCGGGGTGGCGCTTCCTGGTGTGATCGAAACCAACGGCTACCTTCGCGCCAGCCTCGCACTGCCCGGTCTGGTCGGCCTGCAGACCGCGGACGTCGTCGGGCAGGACCTGGGCAAACCCGTTGCCGTAGACAACGACATCAAGCTGGCGGCGCTCGCCGAGCAGCGCGTCGGCGCGGGCCGTGGGTACTCCGATGTCGTCTACCTCCAGATCGGTCAACGCCTGTCGGTGTCGATCGTGCTCAACGGGGTGATCCGGCAAGGACGTCACCGCCTGGCCGGCGAACTCGGCGCGCAACGCGGGATGCGCTGGACGCGGAACGCCCGACGGGGACAGTTGATCTGGGCCTCGCACCCGACCGGCGAGGAAGTACTGACGGCGGCGGCGCAGGGCGATGCCGCCGCGCAGCAGGAGATCGAGGACTTCTGCGCGCAGATCGCCGGGCGCATCGCAACGGTGTTGCTCACCGTGGACCCCGAGGTCGTCGTCGTACGCGGCGGACTCGCGCAGGACAGCGGCGTACTGCTGCGGCCGCTCGTGGCCGCGGTCGAGAACGAATTGGTTTTCCCCGAACGTCCACCGTTCGTCGCCTCGGCTCTGGGGCGCGAGGCGGTGGTGCTCGGGGCGGTCGGCAACGCGTTCGACCGGTTCGGCTCGGACATCTACGGCGTCAAGGACTTCCCCAGTCCTTGGCACCGCATCAGCACGGCATCAATCCCCTGAACACTGAGAGGACCACCAAGTGAAGCTCGGAGTCAGCTCGTACTGTTTCCGCTCGCTGATGACCAGCGGCGAGATGGACCTGATCGCGGTCCTGGACTGGGTGGCGGCATCCCCGGCCGGGCACATCGAGGTCGCCGCCATGGACGGCGAGTATTACCTGGAGAATCCCGACGTCGTCAACGCGACCGCCAAACACGCCGAGAATATCGGCGTACCGATCGTGAACTACCTGGTCAGCGGCGATCTGCGGTCGGCGGACGCCAAGGAGATCGACCGGCTCCGCCGGCAACTGGATGTCGCGCACCGGTTCGGCGCCCGCATCTTCCGGCACGACGTCGCGCCGTGGTCGTGGCGTGAGCAGGACCCGGGCGAGTTCGAGACGACGTTCGCGCAGGTGGTGGAAGGCTGCCGCGCGGTCGCCGACCACGCGGCCGAGCTGGGCATCACGTCGACGATCGAGAACCACGGCTTCTTCATGAACGGGAGCGACCGGCTGGCGCGGCTCGTGCACGCCGTCGACCGCCCGAACTTCCGCGTCACGCTCGACCTCGGCAACGGGCTCTGCGTCGGCGAGGTGCCCGGCAAGACCGCCGCCGGCCTGATCGACCTCGCCGCGTCGATCGGCGTGAAGGACTTCCACATCCGCCGGTCGGCCGGCGACGGCTGGCTGAAGACACTGGCCGGCGACTACCTGCTCGGCACGATCTCCGGCCACGGCGACGTGGACCTGCCCGGTCTGCTCGCACTGGTCAACACCAAGCCCGACGTACCGGTGAGCCTCGAGTTCGAGGGTCTGGAGTCGACCCCCGACGCGATCTCGCGCTCGCTCAACAACATTCTTCGACTGGCAGGAGCTGCCTGACATGACGACCCGCATTGCAGTGATCGGGGTTGGCGCGATCGCGACCCAGCACCTGATCTCGTACCAGAAGAACCCGCAGGCCGAGCTGGTGGCCGTGTGCGACATCGACCAGACGCGGGCCAAGGCGCGCGCCGACGAGTTCGGCGTACCGCGGGCAACCGATGTCGTCGACGAGATCCTCAACGATCCCGGTGTCGACGCGGTCAGCATCTGCGTGCCGAACCTGCTGCACGCGAAGATCGCCGAGGCGGCGCTGCGGGCCGGCAAGCACGTACTGGTCGAGAAGCCGATGTCCGTCACGGTCGCCGAGGCCGAGGCGCTGGTCAAGGCGACCAAGGAGACCGGCAAGGCCTTGCAGATCGGCTACGTACGCCGGTTTGCCCCGAATGCCCTGGTGACGAAGCGTTTCCTGGACGAGGGCGAGTTCGGCGACATCTACGCCGCGCGGGCAACGATCATCCGTGCGGCCGGCAACCCGGGTGGTTGGTTCGGCGACGTCAACGTGTCGGGCGGCGGTCCGCTGATCGACCTGGGTGTGCACATCATCGACCTGTGCTGGTACCTGATGGGCATGCCGAAGCCGGTCTCGGTGTCGGGCGCGACGTTCTCGCCGCTCGGCGCGCGCGACAACATCCAGCACCTGACCCGGTACCGCGCCGCGTCCGAGACCAAGGTCAACAACGTCGAGGACTACGCGACCGCGCAGATCCGGTTCGAGGGCGGGGCGGTCCTCGACGTGGACACGTCGTACTCGCTGCACGCACGGAACTCGACGAGCGTGAAGATCCACGGCGACAAGGGCGGCGCCGAGATCGAGCCCGAGCTGCTGATGATCACCGAGCGGCACGACACCCTGCTGCACGTCCAGCCGCAGATCGACTCGCTCGGCTTCGACTTCCAGGTCGGGTTCGCCAACCAGATCGACCACTTCCTGCAGATCTGCCGCGGCGAGATCCCCGCCGACGCGACGGCCGAGCAGGGCCTGGAGATGGCGCGCATGCTGTCGGCGATCTACGAATCCGCGAGGGTCGGCGCCGAGGTGACGATCACCCGTTGAGCAGGCGCCGCGGCTGAGCCTGGTCAGGGGCGGTCAGGTTCAGCCGCGGTCAGCCTTCCGGTGCACTTCAGGTGAGCAGTTTCAGGCGAGCAGTTTCAGGCGAGCAGTGCGGTTGTGAGGTGGTCGGCGTTCTCGTCGAGCCAGGCCTGGCGGTGCCGGATGGTATCGCCGACTCCTTCGCTCCACATCCGCTGCCAGCCGCCGCCGAGGGTCTCGGCGCGGTACTTCATCGTGTGCCACGTGCGCTCGTCCCGGGCCATCGCGAGCTTCATCAGGCGCTTGCGGTCCGGCTCGGACAGGCCGTAGGCATCCGCGATCAGGCGGCACCGCCGCAGCCGGTCGAGACCGCGCAGTTCGGGATCGAGGTCGGCGTCCGGGCCGAACGGCGCCCACCACAGCATCAGGTTCACGACCTCGCCGGCCCGGCTCACCGGACGGACCAGGTCGAAGTCGATCAACGCGTACGCGCGTCCTTCGCGAAAGATGACGTTCTCCGGCGTGACGTCCTGGTGCCCGATCAGCTCCAGCGGGTCGTCGAGGTCAGGCAGACCCGGCGGTTGGATCGTCGCAGGCAGGTTCTGCGGGATCCCGAATCCTTCGATCGCGTCGTGGTAGGCACGCAGCAGCCGGGCGACCGAGAGCGCACGCTCCTCGTCGGCGATCCATGGCGGCCGCGGGCGTCCGGCGACCTCGCCCTCGACGTACGTGAGTGCCTGACGGCCTGCGGAGTCGACGCCGAGGTATCGCGGTGCTCCGTCGAAGCCGGCCTTCTCGAGGTACAGCAGCACGTCCCGGACAAGCTCGTCCCGCTCGCCCGGCGGCCGCCGTACCGTGTCGCCGACGCGGACCAGCCCCTCGGTCACGTCACCGCCGAGCAGTGGAATCTCTTCGCCGTCCTCGATCACCGCAGTGCTCCCTCGTGATTTGCCGATCTGGCAAAGATGTTTGCTTGTCGTCATCGGGCCAACGCAGCATCTTCACATGACAACCGAGGAACTGTCCGAGAATTACTGGAATTCGTTCTACGCCGAGCGCGACCAGATCTGGAGCGGTCGGCCGAACGTCGTCCTGGTGGACGAGGTGTCCGACCTTACGCCGGGGCGCGCGCTCGACCTCGGCTGCGGCGAAGGCGCGGATGCGATCTGGCTCGCACAACAGGGCTGGGCGGTGACGGCGGTCGACATCTCGTCGGTCGCGCTCGAACGAGCGGCGCAGCACGGGAGGGACGCCGGGGTCGAGGACCGGATCGAGTGGCAGCAGCATGAGCTGGGGGAGTCGTTCCCGGAGGGCTCGTTCGATCTCGTGTCGGTGCAGTTCCTGCATTCGAAGACGGAGTTGCCGCGGGACGCGATCCTGCGGAGCGCGGCCGGTGTGCTCGCGCCGCACGGCGTACTGCTGATCGAGGGTCACATGGGGTTCCCGCCGGGGGAGCACAACCCGCACCCGGACATCCACTTTCCGACGCCTGACGAGGTGATCGAAAGCCTCGACCTGGCCGACGGCGAGTGGGAGACGCTGGTCAGTCGCGTGCACGACCGGGCGCAGGTGATGCGTGACGGCGAGCAGATCAACCGCCGCGACTGCACGGTCAAGCTCCGCCGCCGGTGACCTGTTCACCTCCACGTCACCATCGGGGCTGACGCTGGGGGCATGAGCACCCCTGACCTGGTTCGAGAGCTTGGCTTCCGTGTCCTCGACGAGGAGGACGACGACCCGGTGCTGCTGCGTGCCGACGGTACGCCGGTCGACACCTGGCGCGAGGGTTATCCGTACGGCGAGCGCCTGCCGCGGGAGATCTACGACCGGGACAAGCGGCTGCTCCAGATCGAGCTGCTGAAGCTCCAGTACTGGGTGAAGCGCTCGAAGCAGCGGCTGGTGATCGTGTTCGAGGGCCGGGACGCGGCGGGCAAGGGCGGGACGATCAAGCGGTTCATGGAGCACCTGAACCCGCGCGGCGCGAGCATCGTCGCACTCGAGAAGCCGACCGACCGCGAGCAGACCCAGTGGTACTTCCAGCGGTACGTCGCGCACCTGCCGGCTGCCGGTGAGATGACGATGTTCGACCGCTCCTGGTACAACCGCGCGTGCGTCGAGCACGTGATGGGGTACTGCGACCAGGAGCAGTACGAGGAGTTCATGCGCCAGGCACCCGAATTCGAGCGGATGCTGGTCCGGTCGGGGATCCTGCTGGTCAAGCTGTGGTTCTCGGTGTCGCAAGCGGAACAGCAGACCCGTTTCACCATCCGTCAGATCGACCCGGTGCGCCAGTGGAAGCTTTCGCCGACCGACCTCGCGTCGCTGGACAAGTGGTCGGCGTACACGGAGGCGAAGGAGGCGATGTTCCACTACACCGACACCGAGCACGCGCCGTGGACCGTTGTGAAGAGCAACGACAAGAAGCGCGCGCGGCTGGAGGCGATGCGCCACGTCCTCAGCCTTTACGACTACACCGACAAGGACGTAGAACTGGTTGGCCGCCCCGACCCCAAGATCCTGGGCCCGGCCGCCCAGGTTCTAGAACACGGCGAAACCGCGAACCGCGCCTTCCCCGAGCTCTAGACCGGCTTGCGGCCCCAGGCTGTGATCATCGGGGCGAGCATGAGGTCCAGGTCGCCGTGCGCGAGGTTCGTAAGGTGAGTCTGGATCTCCTCGGGTGTTGCCAGGCCGGCGGCCAGGAGTTGGTCGCGGACGTGGTGGAGCGTGGCCGATTCCAGGACTGCGCACGCTGGTGACGCGATGGGGAAGTAGGCCTCGGCGCGGACATCCTCCAGGTCTGACTCACGCAGTAGCCGGGGCAGCGTGCGGCCGTACGCGAAGTCGGCCCCGCGCTCGGCCATCAGCGATCGCATCTGGGCGCGCAACCGGTTCGCGAGCGCCTCGGCAGGGCCACGTTCATCGGGACAGGCCAGGGGCTGCAGGGCGGGGTCGCCGTCCTCGATGACCAGCCATCCGCCGGGCCGGAGCGCATCGATCATGGTTCGCATCGCGGCCGCGCGATCCTTCAGGTGCACCAGGACGAGCCGGGCGTGGACCAGGTCGAACTGCTCCGCAGGCGGCGGATCCCGGAGTACGTCGTGCCGGCGTACCTCGAGCACGCCACCGGCCGCGGGCTCGGCCCACGACACGTCGATGTCCGTGGCCAGCACCCGGCCGCTCGTCCCGACGCGCCCGGCCAGTCCGCGCGGCACCGACACGCCGCCGGCACCGACCTCCCAGCACCGCCACCCTTCACCGAGCCCCAGGTCGTCGAGGTGGCGAAAGGTCCACGGGTCGAACAGTTCGGCGAGCGCCGCGAACCGTTCACCGGCCTCCGGGCGACGGTTGTCGAGCAGATAGCGGTTCACTGCACCAGTATGGCGGGGTGGAAACCTTCGACGTAGTCATCGCCGGGTGCGGCCCGACTGGCGCGATGCTCGCCGCCGAACTGCGGCTGCACGACGTACGCGTACTCGTTCTGGACAAGGAAACCGAGCCCGCGTCCATCGTCCGAATTGTCGGACTGCATATTCGCAGTCTCGAAGTGCTGGCGATGCGGGGCCTGCTGGATCGCATGCTCGAACGCGGCAGGAAACGTCCGGCCGGCGGTTTCTTCGCCGCTATCAACAAGCCCGCACCTGCGGACCTGGATTCCGCACACGCCTATCTGCTCGGCATTCCGCAGCCGGTCGTCGTTCAACTCCTCGAGGAACACGCGATTCACCGTGGGGCGCAGGTACGGCGTGGTTGTGCGGTGGTCGGCTTCGAACAGGACGACAAGGGTGTGACTGCCGAGCTGGACAACGGGGAGCAGTTGCGTTCGCGGTACCTCGTCGGCTGCGACGGCTCCCGCAGTACGGTCCGCAAGCTGCTCGGCGTCGGCTTCCCCGGCGAGCCTTCGCGGAACGAAACGCTGATGGGCGAGCTGGAACTCGACGTGCCACAGGACGAGCTTGCCGCCAAGGTGACCGAAGTCCGCGAGACCTACAAGACCTTCAGCATCACGCCGTTCGCCGACGGGATCTATCGCGTTGTAATCCCCGTCGCGGGAGTCAGTGAGCGCGCCGAACCTACGCTCGACGATTTCAGACAACACCTGCGCACGATCGCCGGGACCGACTTCGGAGCGCATTCCCCGCACTGGTTGTCGCGCTTCGGGGATGCCACCCGGCTGGCCGAGCGTTATCGCATCAGGCGCGTATTGCTGGCCGGCGATGCAGCGCACATTCATCCGCCGACCGGGGGACAGGGCCTCAACCTCGGCATTCAGGACGCATTCAACCTCGGCTGGAAGCTGGCCGCAGAGATCCGCGGCTGGGCGCCGGAAACGCTGCTGGACACCTACGAGGCCGAACGTCACCCAGTTGCCGAGGATGTGCTGGACAACACCCGGGCCCAGATGGAGCTGCTCTCCACCGACCCAGGCCCACAGGCCGTACGCCGGCTGCTCACCGAACTCATGGACTTCGTCGAGGTGAACCGCCACCTGATCGAGAAGATCACCGCGATCGACATCCGCTACGACTTCGGCGAAGGCCCTGACCTGCAAGGCCGCCGCCTACGCGACCTCAAAACCAAGCACGGCAACCTCTACGACCTCCTGCACCACGGCCGCGGCCTGCTCCTGGACCGCACCGAACACCTCACCACCGACGGCTGGTCGGACCGAGTCGACCACCTCACCGACCCCACCGTCGCAGTAGACGCCCCCGCCCTCCTCCTACGCCCCGACGGCCACATCGCCTGGCTCGGCACCAACCAGCAAGACCTGACCACGCAGCTGACCCGCTGGTTCGGAGCAGGGGTTACTGGTTGAGGGGGAGGTAGATGGTGAAGGTTGCGCCGTGGGGTTGGGTGTCGGTGGTGGTGACGCGGCCGTTGTGGGCGGCTACCAGGGCGGCGACGATGGAGAGGCCCAGGCCCGAGCCGCCGGTGGTGCGGTTGCGGGCGGTGTCGGCTCGGTAGAAGCGTTCGAAGACGGGCGCCTTCTGTTCGTCGGAGAGGCCGGGGCCGGTGTCTCTGACTTCCATGACCGCTTCGTTGCCTCGGGTGCCTACCGAGACCGTGATCGGCGCATCCACCGGGGTGTAGTTCAGCGCGTTGCTGACGAGGTTGCCCAGCACCTGCCGGAGGCGGGCCTCGTCGCCCTCGACGACGGGAGCCTCCGAGTCAGGCAGGATCGTGAGCGAGAGGGTGCGGTCCGGCTGGATGGCTTGGGCGTTGTGGAGGGCGTCGGCGGCGATCGGGAGTAGATCGACGGATTCCATCCGCAGCGGGCGCTGCTGGTCCAGGCGTGCGAGCAGCAGCAGGTCGTCGACGAGGAGTCCCATCCGCTTCGCCTCGTCCTCGATCCGGCGCATCGTGTCCGAGTCCGTCGTGTCGCCACGCTGCCGCGACAACTCCGCGAACCCGCGGATCGACGTCAACGGCGTACGCAGCTCGTGCGACGCGTCCGCCACGAACCGCCGCATCCGGTCCTCCGACTGCCGTGCCGCCTCCTCCGAACGCCGGGCAGTGTCCTCGGACCGCCGCGCGGCAAACTCCGAGGCCGTCCGCTGTGCGAAGGCGGTCTCGATCTGACCGAGCATCTGGTTCAGTGCGAGCGACAGCCGCCCGACCTCGGTCCGCGGATCCCGTTGCGGTACCCGTCGCGACAGATCCCCGCCGGCGATCGCCACCGCGGTGTGCTCGACGTCCTCGAGCCCGCGCAGACTTCGCCGTACAACGTAGGTCCCGACACCGGCCAGGAGCACCAGGAGGATGACTCCGGCAGCGACCTGGATCCCGACCAGGCGCTGGATCGTGTGGTCCATCTCCTTCAGGCTCTGCGCGACCATGACGGACCCCTGCTCGTCGTCCGTCGGCACCGCGAGCACCCGCCAGGTGGCGCCGCCGGACTGGGCCTCGACGTTGAACGACTTCCCGTTGAGCGCGCGCACCTGGTTCAGGTTGAGCGTGGGCAGCTTCGGCAGCGGCTCGGTCTCGTCGGGCCGCGCGTTGACCGGCCCGTTGTCGCTGTCGCCCTCCGAGTTACTGAACTGGACCACGAACTGACTGGGCAACTGCCGCCTCGACGGACCGGCGCCCGGCGGCAGCGGACGGCGATCGGACGGCGCATGGGACAGCGGCACGGCGGTCTGCTGCAGCTGCTCGTCGACGCGGTCGATCAGGTACCCGCGCATGATCGTCGTCGCCAGTACGCCGGACGCACCGAGCGCGACGACCACCAGCGCCAGCAGGACGACGACGATCGTGACGCGCAACGGGTACCGGTCGGCGAACCGCCGGTGGGTCGGTTGCATCAGTTGGGGCCTCGCGGGGTGCGCAGGACGTAGCCGACCCCGCGGACGGTGTGGAGCAGCTTCTGGTCGCCGGTGTCGACCTTGCGGCGTAGGTACGACATGTACGACTCGACCACGCCCGCGTCACCGGTGAAGTCATAGTTCCACACCGCGGAGAGGATCTGGCCCTTCGACATCACCCGCTCCGCGTTCTCCAGCAGGCACCGCAGCAGCTTGAACTCGGTCAGCGACAGCTGCACCGCCTGACCGCTCTTGAACACCTCGTAGCTGTCCTCGTTGAGCTCCAGGTCCGCATAACGCAGTACGGCGGCCTCCGTCGCGGTCTGCTCGCGGTGACCGGATCGGCGGAGCAGCGCACGCACCCGTGCGACCAGCTCGTCCAGGCTGAACGGCTTGGTGACGTAGTCGTCGCCGCCGGTCTGCAGCCCGAGCACCTTGTCCTCAACCGCGTCACGGGCGGTGAGGAACAGCACCGGCACGTGCCGGTCCTCGCCACGGAGCCGGCGGACCACCTCGAACCCGTCCAGGCCGGGCATCATCACGTCGAGCACCACCAGGTCGGGCTCCACGTCACGCGCCTTGCGCAGCGCCTCGGCGCCGTGGGTCGCCGTGGTGACGTCGTACCCGGCGAAACGCAGACTTGCGGACAGGAGCTCGACGATGTTCGGCTCGTCGTCGACGACCAGTAGATGCGGACTCATGCTGACAGTCTGCCGTGAGTTCCCATGTGAACCCTGGAAGCTTCCTGGCAATCAGCTGTGAGTGACTCAGCGTGGCCCGTGCTTGAACCCCCACTTCTGACCGGCCGCGTCGCGGGCGGAGCCGTCGTTGATCATCGTTGCGGTCGCGGCGTTGTCCGCCACCACCGCACTCACGTTCACGGTGCTGCCGGTCTTGATCGACGCGATGCCGTCCCGGGCGGAGTTCACCAGCGTGGCGGCGTCCACCTTGTACGTGCGGCTGTACCCGTCGTCGCTCTTGACCGTGATCGAGTCCTTGCTGACCGCGGTCACGGACCCACGCTGCGTCGCGACGGTCTGGTACCCGCCGCCTTCCTTCGGTACGACGAACTCGCCGTGCAGCGCCCCGCCGATCCCGAACTCACCCCGCGGCCCGAAGCCGCCCTTACCGGGCCGGTCGGGCTTCTGCTGTTGCTGCCCGGGCGTGGACGGCGACCCTGAGGGCGACACCGAGGGTGACGGCGTCGGATCCGCGTTGGTCGCTGCCCAGGCGACTCCGCCGGCAGTAGTCGTCACGGCAACCGCGGCGACGGTGCCGATGAGCCGCCATCGCTTCTGCGAAAGCTTCATCCTGCTGCGCCTTCCGTACTGCGTGCCGGGCCGTCACCTGACACTGGGTCTTTCCACGCTGCACCACGCAACTGAGACGAAGCTCCGGTGCACCTAAGAATCAGCTGGCAGTTCGATCAAGGGTCAGACGATGAAGAGAACGGCGATCAGCCACAGCGCGGCGGCCAGCGACGTACCGATGAGCTCGATGAGCATCGAGACGCCGGTCTCCTTGAGCGCGTGCTTGGTGGAGGTCCACGCGGCGGCGTGGGTGCGCAGCCGATGCAGCTCGGAGATGTAGACGCCGACCGGGAAGCCGATGAACATGCCGACCACCGGGATCACGAAGAACCCGACGATGCCGAGCAGCACCCCGACCACCATCGAGCGGCGCGGTACGCCGGCCTCGCGGAGCCGGCGCTCCGGTACCACGTACTTGACCACCTGACTGGCACCGATCAGGACCACGGTGATCGCGAACACGATCCACCCGGTCGCACTGTGCTCGACGATCGCCCAGACCAGGATCGCCGCCAGGCTGAGGATCGCCCCGGGCAGGATCGGCACGACGATGCCCACGATCCCGACAAAGATCGCGATCCCGACAAGTACCGTCACGCCAGTCTCCACACACCACACTGTGCCGCAAACCGTCCCCTTTAGGGTGGAGACATGTCCCAGCTGCACGAATTGGTCACCGCTCTTGCCGCCCCATGGGTGGTTCTCTCGCCGCGATCCGGTCAGCTGACCGGCTCCGGCGCCGAGGGGGTGTACGCGCGGGACCGGCGGATCCTGTCCCGGCTGAGCGTCACCGTCGACGGCCGGGAACCGATCCCGGTCCACGTCGACGAGCGGGACGCGGCCACGCATCAGTACGTCGCGACGGTCGAGGGACTCGGCGACACCCGGCACGACCCGACCGTGATGCTGTACCGCACCCGGACGGTCGACGACGACGGCCTGACCGAGCAGATCACGCTGGTGAACCGTTCCCGCTCGGCGATCGAGGGCCGACTAGATGTTGCCCTGGGCACCGATCTGGCCGGTACGGCGGCGGTCCGCAGCGGCGCCGCCGCGAGCCTGCCGCAGCTCGCTCCGTTCCCGGACGGTCCCGGCCGTACGCGCTGGGAGAGCGATGACACCCGAGTCGTCGTCACCGCCGACCCCGGCGTCACGGCGACGCCCCGGCTCGAGCCGGGGGAGGAGTTCACGATCACCCTCCGCGTCACGGCCGAGTTCCCGAAGTCGACCACCGGCTTCTCGATCGAGCCGCCCGCCGAGCGCACGCCGTACGACGTCACCGTCCACTGCGACGACAAGCGGGTCGAGCGTTGGATCGACCGTTCGCTCGAAGACATCAGCGCACTCCAGCTGGCCGCCGGCAACGACCGGTACCTCGGCGCCGGCCCGCCCTGGTACCTCACGCTCTTCGGCCGCGATTCGCTGATCTCGTCCGGCATGCTCATCCCGGTCGACCCGGCCCTCGCGGCCGGCACCCTCCGCGCGCTGGCTGCCTGGCAAGGCACGAAGGTCGACGCCGAGTCGGCCGAGCAGCCCGGCAAGATCCCGCACGAGCTGCGCGCCGAGGTCGCCGATCACGGCGGCGGCCTGGTCCTCCCCGCGGCGTACTACGGCACGCACGACGCGACCCAGTTGTGGATCATGACCCTGCACAAGGCCTGTCGCTGGGGGATGCCGGCTGACGAGGTCCGTGACCTGCTGCCGAACCTCCGACGCGCGCTCACCTGGATGAAGGAGTACGCCGACCCGGACGGCGACGGCTTCCTCGAGTACGTCGACGAGTCCGGCCACGGCCTGGCCAACCAGGGATGGAAGGACTCCGTCGACGCAGTGCAATGGCCTGACGGCACACTCGCCACCGCACCAATCGCGCTGTGCGAAGTACAGGGCTACGCGTACGCCGCCGCGGTGCGAGGCGCCGAGCTGCTCGAGGCGCACGGCGAGTCCGGTGACGAGTGGCGCGAATGGGCGGTCGCACTACAGGAGCGTTTCCGCAAGACGTTCTGGGTCGACGGCTACCCGGCCATCGCGCTCGACGGTGCGAAGAACCCGGTCGCCGGCCGCGCATCGAACATGGGCCACCTGCTCGGCACCGGCCTGCTCGACGCCGACGAGGAGCAGGTCGTCGCCGAGGTCCTCGCCGGCGACGATCTGAACAGCGGCTTCGGACTGCGAACGTTGTCCACGGCAATGACCCGCTTCAACCCGCTCGGGTACCACACCGGCAGCGTCTGGCCGCACGACACCGCGATGACGGTCCAAGGCCTGTTCGCGACCGGTCAGTCCGACGTTGCGACGTCGTACGTCGAGGGCCTGATCCGCGCGGCGGACGCGTTCGGCTACCGGCTCCCGGAGCTGTACGGCGGCCGCGGTACGAGCGAGGAGAACACGCCAACGCCGTACCCGCTGTCGTGTCGTCCGCAGGCCTGGGCCGCAGCGTCCGCGGTCGCGGTGCTCGTGGCCGCGCTCGGCATCGAGCCGGACGTCCCGGGCGGCACCCTGGTCATCAATCCCGCGGAGTCGATGCCCTGGAATGCACTCGAGGTAAGGGGTTTGCGCATCGGCACGGATACGTTGTCCGTGCGCCTCGACGGCGAGACGCTCACGGTGCTCGAAGCGCCTCAGAGTGCGGTGATCAGCGCGAACGCCGAGAGTCCGAGGTAGATGGTCGCGACGACGAGATTCCGCGCGCGTCCCGACGTACGGACAGATCGGAAGCGTCGGCCGATCGCGTCGGCGCCGACGGCGTACGAGAGGTCGAGGACGAGGCCGATCAGCATTGCGCCGGCGCCGAGCAGCAGCATCTCGGTGCGGAGCTGACCCGGCGCGGCCCCGCGGGTGGTGAACTGCGGGAGGAACGCGAGGAAGAACAGCGCGGCCTTCGGGTTCAACAGGTTGACCACGACGCCGTCGCGGAACACTCGCCCCAGCGACGCGGGCGCAACGCTGTTGAGCTCGGCCGCCGATGCTGTGAGCGTCTTGATGCCGAGGTAGGCGAGATACAGGGCGCCGGTGACGGTGATCGCGGTGAATAGCGTCGGGGAGGCCTGGACCAGCGCGGCCAGGCCGAGCGCGGTGACGACGATGTAGACCAGCGTCCCGGTCTCGACGGCGAGCGCCGACACGACGCCGGCGCGGCGTCCTTGCGTGAGGCTGCGGAGCGAGATGTACAGGTTGTTCGGCCCCGGCATCCCGACCAGCACGACTGTTGCGCCGGTGAACCCGAGCACCTGACCGATTCCCATGCGGACTAGCCTGGCGGCGCGAGAAGCAGTCCACCCGAGCCAATTGGGGGAGAAGTGGACCGTTCTGGAGACCCCTTGGCGCTGGCTCACCTGATTGGCCACCGACTGACCGGTCGCTCCGGCGGCCTGTACCGGCGGCTGGCCGACGAGATCGCCGCCCTGATCGGTTCGTCCGACCTTCCGGTCGGGTCCCGTCTGCCGGCTGAGCGCCGGCTGGCCGAGTCGCTCGCGATCAGCCGCTCGACGGTCGTCGCGGCGTACGACGAACTCCGCGCCCGCGGCCTGGTCGAGAGCCGCCGCGGCAGCGGTACGACGGTGGCACGTGCGGCCGGACGTGGTCGTTCACGAGCGGACAAGCACATGCCCACCGGGTACGGCGAGTCACTCTTCCACCGCATCACCGTCGGCCCCGGCGAAGTCATCTCCCTCACCTACGCCGTCGACCCCGGCCTGCCCGAACTCTCGTCAGAGCTCATCGACCTCGCCTCCACCGAGCTGCCCGCGCTCCTCGGCGACGTCGGCTACCACCCGCGCGGCCTCCCGGTACTGCGAGAACGCATCGCAGACCACTTCACCGACGGCGGGCTGCCCACGGCGCCGGACGAGATCGTGGTGACGACCGGAGCGCATCAGGCGATCGCGTTGGTGACGCAGATGTACCTGCGCAACGGCGCCGCGGTTGCGATCGAGCAGCCCAGTTGGCCGGGCTGCTTCGACCTGTTCGGAGCGGCCGGCGGACGAGTGGTCGGCGTACCGCTGGACGATGCCGGGATCCGGCCGGACCTGCTGGAGGCTGCGTTCGCGGAGCACCAGCCGGCGATGTTGTTCGTGATGCCGACGTTCCACAATCCGACCGGCCAGTTGATGTCGGCGAACCGGCGCCGGCAGGTCGCGCAGCTCGCCGCTCGGTACGGCGTCGTGGTGGTCGAGGACAACGCGTACTCGGCATGGGATCCGGCCGGGCCGGCGATCCCTCCGCCTCTCGCGGCCTACGCGCCGGACGATGCCGAGATACTCACGATCGGGTCCGTGTCGAAGGCCGTATGGGGCGGTCTGCGGATCGGCTGGATCCGGGCGTCGCGACCGTTGGCTGAGCGACTGGCCCGCCACAAGGCGCTGGCCGACCTAGGGAGTCCGCTGATCGATCAGGCGCTGACCGCGCGCTTGCTGCCGCGGCTCACGGAGCTCACGGCGACGCGGGCTCAGATGGCGACGGCGCGGAAGAAGTTGATGGGGGAGTTGCTGACCGAACGACTGCCCGAATGGGAATGGAGCACACCGGTCGGCGGATCCGCGCTGTGGATCCGGCTGCCCGACACGGACGCGCGAGTCTTCGCACAGGTGGCGTTGCGGCACGGTGTCGAGGTGGTGGCAGGTCAGGCGATGGATCCGTCCGGATCGCACGACGATTACCTACGGGTGCCGTTCGCTTACTCGGAACAAGTGCTTGATGATGCGGTGACCCGGTTGGCGCGAGCCTGGCAAGAACTGCGGCGACACGGCCCGGGGCCCGGAGTACCTGTCGTGTAAAGGAAGGATGGCGGTCACCCGACTGGGGTGAACCGCCATCGAAGCCTGTATGACTTTGGCGCCGCCGTTGGCGCGTTTGGAACAGCCTGGGGGGTTACCGCTCTTCTTCCGCGGAAACCGTCGGGGTGGCTTCGAGCCGACCGGTCTCGTCGTGGATCGTGATCGCGATATTGCGCAGCTTCTCCGAGTGCTCGCGACCGTGGTGGGCGCAGAAGAGTAGCTCCCCACCGCTGGTCAGGGTGACTCGGACGTAGGCCTGCGCACCGCAGCGGTCACAACGATCCGCGGCCGACAGGGCCGAACTCGGGGCGAGTGCTGTAGTCATTGAGGCCTCATCTCATCTAGTTCCGTACTCACCAGATAGCAACATCCTGACATGCGGATCGCTTCCCGGTGGGGACAACGTGTCCGTATGTGAGACGAACCACCTGTCTCCGTATGACGCAAGCTGTCGCGGAAGAGTTTCTTCGCTAGGTGATTTTCCGGTGAGCCACGGCGGCGGAGTGCTTCTTCTCTCACTGTGCGCCATGAAACCGTCACCGTGTGCTGAGAATCGGAGTGTCGTACGCCACTTCCAATCGAGTCCGGATCGATACCTGTCGCAACACGTATCTCCTGTTCCCGTCGGCATGTCCGGCCTCATGCCGTCCCGGGCCCCGCCTGCCAGGTTTTGGGGGTGCCGCCGCATAGGCTGTAGGTCGTAAGCGTGTGAACCAGTGAAGGAGCCCTGTGGCCGCCCCGACGCCTCGCAGTACCGAGATCGACCCGGCGTACAACGCCCGCCATCTGCTCGTCCTCGAGGGTCTCGAGGCGGTCCGGAAGCGGCCCGGTATGTACATCGGGTCCACCGACAGCCGCGGTCTGATGCATTGCCTGTGGGAGATCATCGACAACAGCGTCGACGAGGCCCTGGCCGGGTTCGGCGAGCAGATCGACGTCGTCCTGCACAAGGACGGCTCGGTCGAGGTGAAGGACCGCGCCCGCGGCATCCCGGTCGACATCGAGCCGAAGACCAAGCTCAGCGGTGTCGAGGTGGTGTTCACCAAGCTGCACGCCGGCGGCAAGTTCGGCGGCGGGTCGTACAACGCCTCCGGCGGTCTGCACGGTGTCGGCGCCTCGGTGGTGAACGCGCTGTCCGCGCGGCTGGACGTCGAGGTCGACCGCGGCGGGACGGTCTGGACGACCTCCTTCCGGCGTGGTGTGGCCGGTGAGTTCGACAGCGAGGGCGCGACCGCTTCGTTCACCCCGGCGAAGGGGCTGCGCAAGGCGGGCCGGGCGAGGAAGGGTGTCACCGGCACCCGGATCCGGTACTGGGCCGACCGGCAGATCTTCACCAAGGACGCCGCCTTCAACTACGACGAGCTGGTCACCCGGGCGCGGCAGACCTCGTTCCTGGTGCCGGGCCTGTTGCTGGTGATCCGCGACGAGCGCGGCGACGAGGTCACCGAGGAGCACTTCAAGCACGACGGCGGCATCAGCGAGTTCACCGAGTTCCTCGCGACCGACCAGAAGGTGACCGACGTCGTCCGCCTGACCGGGACGGGTCACTTCACCGAGACCGTGCCGATGCTCGACGACGCGGGCCACATGACGCCGTCCGACGTCGAGCGCGACCTCGACGTCGACATCGCAGTGCGCTGGGGCGATGGGTACGAGACGGAGCTGCGGTCGTTCGTGAACATCGTGGCCACGCCGAAGGGCGGCACCCACGTCAACGGTTTCGAGCGTGCACTGTCGAAGAGCTTCACCAACGCACTTGATGGCACCCGCCTGCTGAAGAACGGCGAGGAGATCATCAAGGACGATGTCCTCGAAGGCATGACGGCGGTCGTCACAGTGCGGCTGGCCGAGCCGCAGTTCGACGGCCAGACCAAGGAAGTTCTCGGTACGCCGGCGGCGTCGCGGATCGTGGCGAAGGTCGTGCAGACCGAGCTCGAGGCGTTCCTGACGTCCAGCAAGGCCGCGCAGAAGGCGCAGGCGCGGGCCGTGCTGGAGAAGGTCGTCGCCGCGTCGCGGACACGGGTGGCGGCTCGTCAGCACCGTGAGCTGCAGCGGCGCAAGACCGCGCTGGAGTCGTCCGCGCTGCCGGCGAAGCTGGCCGACTGCCGCAGCAACGACGTCGACCGGTCCGAGCTGTTCATCGTCGAGGGTGATTCGGCCCTCGGTACTGCGAAGCTCGCGCGCAGCTCCGAGTTCCAGGCGCTGCTGCCGATCCGCGGCAAGATCCTCAACGTGCAGAAGGCGTCCGTCGGCGACATGCTGAAGAACGTCGAGTGCGCGTCGATCATCCAGGTCGTCGGCGCCGGCTCGGGCCGGACGTTCGACCTGGAGCAGGCGCGGTACGGGAAGATCATCTTCATGGCCGACGCCGACTCCGACGGCGCCCACATCCGCTGCCTGCTCGCGACGCTGTTCTTCCGGTACATGCGGCCGCTGGTCGAGGCGGGACGCGTCTACACCGCCGTGCCGCCGCTGCACCGGTTCGAGCTGACGAACCCGAAGAAGGGTCAGGACAAGTACCTGTACACCTACAGCGACGCGGAGTACCAGCGGAAGACGGCCGAGCTGATGAAGAAGGGCGTCCGCTGGAAGGAGCCCCCGCAGCGCTACAAGGGTCTCGGTGAGATGGACGCCGACCAGCTGGCGGAGACCACCATGGACCCGCGGCACCGCACGCTCCGCCGGATCACGGTCGACCACGCGGAGGAGGCGGCCAAGGTCTTCGACCTGCTCATGGGCAACGACGTTGCTCCGCGCAAGGAGTTCCTGGTCCAGGGCGCCTACGAGCTGGACGAGAACCGCATCGACGTCTGAGTCTTGGTGGGTTCACGTAGGGTTTTCTGCGTGATTGATGTGGTGAGCGGAGCGCCGCAGGACTCCGACCTGCTGCGCGCCGCGAACTCCGGCGACGCGGGATCTCTCGGCCTGCTGCTCGCCAGACACCGGGCGGGCATGCAGGCGGTCGCGGTTTCGGTCCTCGGTCACAGCCACGATGCCGAGGACGCCGTACAAGAAGCGGCGATGATCGCGCTGCGCCGCGTCAGTGATGTGCGGGACCCGGATGCCGTCGGCCCATGGTTGAAGATGGTGGTGCGGAACGTCTGTCGCGCCCGCTTGCGGAAGATGTCAGCGGTTCCGGTAGCCGAGCCGGCGACGGTCGCGCGGCTGGATGTGGTGCCTGATCCCGCAGAGATCCTTGACCAGCACGCGTTGCGAGACTGGGTCTGGACGGCGCTCGAGGATCTGACGCCGGGGCTGCGGCTGGTGACCCTGCTGCGGTACTTCACGGACGTCTCGTCGTACGAGGAGATAGCGGCGCTGTGCGACCTGCCGGTCGGGACGGTGCGCAGCCGGCTCCATCAGGCGCGCGCGAAGCTGAGGGATGCGCTGCTGACCTCGGCGGACGGGGTGTACGACGACGTCGCTACCGCGACCGCGCTGCACCGCGAGCTCGCCGAGGACTTCATGGAGTCCGGTCGACGTGGTCAGCTCGCCTCCGCGATCGCCGACCGGTGGTCGTCGGAGGCGCAGGTGTTGTGGCCGACAGGCAAGCGTACGGACATGGGCTACCTGCCGGAGGCGTTCGACCGCGACGTGTCGGACGGCGTACGCCAAGAGGTGGTGAACGTGGTGGCCAGCCGCGAGGTCGTGATCTGGGAGGCTGCCTTGATCAGCCCGCCGGAGGACCCGACGCACTGCCCGCCGAGCGTCGTGTGGGTGCACCACCTGGACCAGGACCGGGTCGGCAAGGTGCGTCTGTACCACCCGCGTCAACGCTGAAAAGAAGTCCACGTCGCGATCGAACTTTCCCGGAACGTCACCGCATCCTGCGGGTATGAATGGAAAACGCACTGTCGTCGTCGACGGCATCCGGCAGGTCTACGAGGTAGCGGGCACCGGACCGGTCTGCCTCGTGCATTCGGGCGGACCCGGCGTACATCCGGGCTACCTCCGGATCCCGGAGCTGGAAAGCTCGCTGACGATGGTCTACCTGCACCCTGTCGGTTCCGGCGAGAGCGACCTGCTGCCGGAAGGGGACTACTCCCTGTCCCGCTACGGACATTTCGCGGCAGCCGTGCTCGACGACCTCGGCGCGGAGACCGGCTACTTCCTGGGGCACTCGCACGGAGGCTTCGTCGGGCTCCAATTCGGCATCGACCACGCTGACCGGCTCCGCGGGCTGATCCTGTACGACACCGCGGCCGTCTACGGGCCGGAGCTGTTCGGCGTGGCGACCGAAGAGATGGCGGCGTTCGTGAAGCGCTGGCCGGATCGCCCGGAGGCCGTCGAGGCGGGCCGGATCTGGGACGCGGCCACCGTGACGAAGACGCTCGAAATCACCGACGACGAGTCACACCGGCAGTACCTGAGCGCCATCCTGCCTGCGTACTTCGCCGACTACCGGGCGACGATCGCGCGGGGCGGTGAGTTGAGCCTGCAGACGAGGCACGACCCGAACCGGCTACCGGTCGAGTGGGACGTCCGCGACCAGCTCGGCACGATCAACGTGCCTGCCCTGGTCATCGTCGGCAGCTACGACTTCATCTGCGCGCCGCGGTTCGCGTACGAGATCGACGCCGGGATGCCCGACGTACGGCTCTGCGAACTGAAGGACAGCGGCCACTTCGGCCACCTCGAGCAGACCGACGAGTTCATCGCCGCTGTGCTGGGCTTCCTCAAGGAATCAGCATGACGGTGCCGGTCGACCTGGCTGAACAGACGGAGATCGCAGCGTACGTCGATTTCGTGGCCGGCGCGCCGTCATCGCTGCGGGAAACGCTGGGGATCAGCTCGCGGCGCATCGGCGACGTACAGGCGCTGGTGCTTCGCGAGGACCCGAGCGGGTTCTTCAACCGGGCCGGCGGATTCGCCACCACCGAGTCGGTCACGGTGGATGCGCTTTCAGAGGTATGCGACTTCTTCCGCTCGGAAGGACTCTCCGAGGGTACGTTCGCAATTGCGCCGTCGCTGCTGCCCGCTGACTGGGCCACGACGGCTGCGAAGTTGAACCTCACCCAGGGCGGCCGCTACGTGAAGCTGGGCTGCGAGATCAAGCTTGATGGGCCGGCCCCGGACTCCGGTCTGCGGGTCGGCCTGGTCGAGCCGGACCAGGCGCAGGAGTTCGCGACGGTGATGATGGCGACCTTCGGGTTCACCACACCGGCGATGGTCGAGATGACCGCGGCTTGTGTGGGGCGCGCGAACTGGCAGCAGTACGCCGTCTGGGACGGCGACGACGAGATCGTTGCCGTCGGCAGCATCTTCGTCAACGGGGAGTGCGCCGACATGTTCGGCGGCGCCACCGTGCCGGGCGCCCGCGGCCGTGGTGCCCAGTCCGCACTCCTCACCGCCCGCCTCCGAGGCGCCCTGGCCGCCGGCTGCCGCTGGATGGTTGCCGAAACCGGCGCGGAAGCACCGGGGGAACACAACACGTCCCTCCACAACCTGCAACGAGCCGGCTTCGACCGGCTGTACGACCGAGTCACCTGGGTATGGCGCGCTGTGTAAGGGTTGAGCCATGGCGCCACGACTGGTCTGTTTCGACCTCGACAACACGTTGATCGATCGGGACGGAGCGTTCGTGGCCTGGGCGCGCTGGTGGGTCGACCGCGCCGGACTCGGTCCGGACGCGGTCGACTGGTTGATTGCCCACGACAACGGCGGGTTCACGCCGCGCAACGAGTTGTTCCATCGATTCGAGCAGCGCTTCGGCGTCGGGATCTCGGTCGACGACTACGACCGCGAGCACCCGCCGTTCACCTCGGTGGACCCCGAGGTGCTCGAAGGGTTGGCGGCTTTGCGTACGGCGGGTTGGCGGCTCGCTGTGGTGACGAACGGGAACGTCGTACAGCAGTCCGCCAAACTCGCGCACACCGGCATCGACCGCGCCGTCGACTACTGCTGCATCTCCGGCGCGGTCGGCGTACGAAAGCCCGATGCCCGCATCTTCGCCATCGCAGCGGAGCATGCCGGCGCGGGGCTCGAGGGCGGGTGGATGGTTGGCGATCATCCGGCGTACGACATCGCCGGGGGTATCAACGCAGGCCTGCGCACGATCCGCATTGGGAGCCACCATGCGGTGGACTCACCGATTGCGGATCATCACTTCGATTCTGTGCTCGAAGCCTTCGCTGTCCTGACTACTTGAGGGCGTCGGCCAGTGCTTTCCGGCCGCCGACCACCGGGATGTCGATGGAGCTGTGGGAGAGGTCGAGAGTCAACTGGGTGCCGGGAGCGGGCCGGATGGTGAAGTCGCGGTCGCTCGACACGATCATCAGGGCCAGTCGGTTTCCGGCTGGTACGACGGTGTCCTTGGGCTGCAGGTCGACGTCCATCCGGTACATCTTGCCCGGCTTGACCGGCGCGTCGAACCAGTCGGACACGCGGTTGGCCGGGTCCATCCAGCCGCGCGTGAGGATCGTGCCGTTGCCGGTCGGCGGGTAGCTGACCAGTGCCGCGGTCACATTCGCCTTGGATGCGCTGAAGGCGAGTTGCAGCGAGGCAGACGGCGTACCGCTGATGCGGACCGGCTTGGTGAGCGGTGGCGTCTGGTACACCAACCGGACTCCCGAGGACGGCGCGTTCGCGGAGGTGATGGCCGCGATCGATGAGTCGTCGGTGAGAGTCTCCGTGCCGGACTTGGTCGGTGCGAAGGTCAGGCCGCCGCGGGCCGGCGCTCCCGGGGTGAGATGCAGTCCTGCCTGGCCGGCGGCCGGGTCCGGCCACTCGGCGTACGGCGTCGGGTTGGCGTTGCTGCATTGCAGGCTGACGGTCGCACCGTCGGCGACCTTCTGGCCGGCCGCGGTTGCGACGGGGGCGGCCAGGACCAGATGGGTCGAGTCGGCGATCTTCGTGATCAGCCGGTTTGTGTTCGTGACCGTCCCGTCGGCATTGGTCTGCGGCACCGTCAACGAGAACCCGATCCGGAACGGTGTCGTATCCGCCACCGCGAGCGTCGCCGTGTTGGACTGCTCTCCGGCCACCGTCGTCTGACGCGGCGGACACGACGCGGCCTCGCGGACGACCCACGATCGCGGCAACCGCTCGACCCCGTTCTGTACGCCGTACAAGTACCGGGTGAACCAGTAGTTGACGAGTACGTCGGGCGGCGCGCCGCCGTGGCCGCCCTGGTGGAAGTAGAACATGTGCGGCACGTGCTGCTTCTTCAACGCGGCGTAGAACTGGGCCGCGTTCTTCGTCATCACGTTGAAGTCGTTGTTGCCATGGGCAAGCAAGGTCGCGGCGCGGACGTTGCGCACGTCCTTCATGTAGTCGCGCTCCTGCCAGAACTTGTTGCGGTTGCCGGTGGCGCGGTCGATGTTCCGCTCGATGTCGTCGATCACCGGCTGGCAGATCGTCCGCGCGCCGGTCTCGTCGAGCCGCGAGTAGACGACGTCGGCCAGTACGTCGAGGTCCTCGCCCTGGAACGCGTTGTTGTTGCCGGACGGGTTCGACGACGAGTGCGGCGCCCGGACCATGCCGTTCGCGCGGTAGTAGTCGTACCAGTCGGAGATCGCCGAGATCGGCACGATCGCCTTCAGGCCCGCCACCCCGGTCGTCGCAACGGCCTCCGGCAGGGTCCCGTTGTAGGACGTACCGATCATGCCGACATTTCCGGTCGTCCAGCCGGCCACCGCCCGGGTCGAGCCGTCCTTGGTGGTGTACGCGCGGGCTCGACCGTTGAGCCAGTCGATCACCGCCTTCGCGGCCAGGGTCTCGTTCGTGCCGCCGGATGTCGGGCAGCCGTCCGAATGGCCGGTGCCCGGCGACTCCGCGTGGACGACAGCGAACCCGCGTGGCACCCAGGTCGACTCGTAGACGGTGCTGATCACCGGGCTGGTGTCGAACGCCGCCCAGAACGGTGCACGCGGACGCGTCGCCGGCGGGGAGCCCAGCTCGTGGTCGACACCCCAGTTGCTGTACTCGTCCGCCGTACCCGCGTAGTAGGGGCTGTCCTCGAAGATGACCGGCACCTTCAGCCCCTGGGTCAGAACCTCCGAGGGAGCGGTGAAGTCGGCGTGGATCCGGTCAGGCGCGCCGTCGTGGTCGCTGTCGAACGGCGCCTGGACCCACACCTCACCGCTGTACCAATCGGCGGGGTTGGTCGAGAAGACGGCCTGGGCGAGACCGTCGACGAAGGTCGGCACCGCCGGCGCGGCGATCGCCTTCTGTGACGCCTGAGCCGGACTTGCGACTGCTGCCGCGACGAGCGCGGTCGCTGCGGCAGCACTGACCAGAAGTCGGATCTTCATGCGTGGGCCCCTCCCAGCATTCGACGGGCGGATCGAACCTCTGAATCATCCGGCGCTGGCACCCGAACCGCAACCGCTCACCGCGGGGCGTACTGCGACGACCGTGCCGTCCGGGTCGGGCGACTGCGTCTCGCCGTCCACGAAGACCTCGAAGCCGTCGGGTCTGATGCTGATGTCGATCGTGTGCCCGCGGTAACCAAGACCACTCAGCGTGATGTTGCCAGCGGCAACCAGGTTCGGCGTGATGTGCAGCGAGCCGTCGGGGTTGGGGTGGATGCCGGCCAGTCCGGTGAGGACGGCTTCGGCTCCGGTGAGGCCGGCGATGATGTTGATGCGGCGGCCGGAGGCGGGCGCGCCGGGTTTGTCGGAGTAGTGGTCCTGGGGGAAGTACGGGTAGTGCTCGCCCATCCAGAACAGCCGGCGCAGTACGTCCCACGCGAGCTCGGGATGACCTTGCTGCCACAGCGTGAGCGCGAGTTGCGGTGCCTCGCCGGTGTACGCGCCGGCGCCTGACCAGTCGATGTCGGCGGTCTCGTAGTGCAGTTCGTCCTCGGCGCTGACGCTGCTCACGCCGTACTCGCCGAGGAACGCGCCGGGGCGGAGGTGACTGATCAGCGCGTTCGCGATCTCCGGCGGGCAGGATCGCAGGGCGTCGAAGGCCTGGACGGAGTACGCGAGCTCGGTGTGGCCGTCGGGATAGCGGCTGCGGAACCACCTCGCTTGGGGATCCCACAACTGCCGGATCACCTCCTCGCGGATCTGTCGCGCCGAGCGCCTGAGCTCGTCGGACGGCAGCGCGGCGCCGGTGAGGTCGGAGAGTTCGGCGAGCGTCTCGAGGGTCCAGGCGCGTTCGGCGTTGGGGCTCGCGACGACATGCTCCCAGCCGGATCCGCGCATCTCGAGGAGATTGCTCTGGTCGCCGTAGTCCCGCAGTACGCCGGTCTGGCCGTCGGGCTGGAACCGCTTGTCGAGGGTGATGAGTACGTCGTACAGCCGGGCGATCAAGGCGGGATCGAGCCGGCGTTCAGCAGCGGCCGCTCGGGTCAGGGCGACGAGAGACCAGCCGCTGTAGGCGTACGCGACGCCGAGGCCGGTGCCGTCGGGGGCGATGGCGTACCGGTCGGTGAGGTCGGCGTCGAGGAACGACTGGATGACGTCGAGGACGCTGTCGCCGAGCATCAGGCTCAGCAGTGTCGGCGCGTAGCCGCCGGTGTCCCACGCATACGAGCAGAGGGCTCCGCCGTCGAGGCCGGACGTTGCGATGAACGGTTGGGTGACGAAGTCGGGGTGATCCCACCAGCAGGCGAGCCCGCTGGCTAGCGAGCGGCGGTAGTACTGCTCCAGCCCGGGGATGTCGGAGGTGAGTGTTGGGACCCGGCCGAGCGTCTGGGCGATGCGGGACTCCCAGACGCGGGTGGTGTGGCCCGCGCCGGCTTGGACGGCGATGGTGAAGGTCGCCTCGGCGTGTCCTTCAAGGGTTGTCGTCAGGCCGTCGTGCGACAGGGTGACCGGCTCGCCTCGGCCCGCGGCAGGCGGAACCCAGCCCCACTCGGAGAGCGGGACCTGGTGGGCTTGGGTTGCGGCCAGCTCCGGGACGACGGTGAGTTCGTGGGTGTTGCCGGAGCGGTTCCGGATCCGCAGGGTGAGGACATAGCCGGGGGAGCCGTGGCTCGGCGTGAGGGTGGACTCGACGGCCAGCGAGGTCAGGCCGTCGGCGTACTGGTGGTAGGTGCCCCGGCGGACGATCCGATCCGGTCGCCACGTGCCGCCGGCCGGGAGAAGGCCGCGATTGCCGGCGCCCGGTCGGGCCAGGTCGACGACCCGCTGCCCGTCGACCTCCAGCGAGATCGTCAGCCGGCTGTCGGGCGCGGCCAGCGGGGGAGCGAACCAGCCGCCGACCCCGCACACGGTCCCGGTCAGTTGGCTGACCGTCCCGGTGCCGCTGCCGACCCAGATCTCGGCTGGAGGTACGGCGCGGCGGAGGTCGAAGGCGAAGTCGTCGAGGGCGTACGGCGGCATGGGCGGCCTTCCTGGCGGCGGGCTGGTCAGGCCGGTCGGACTTCTCGGGTCTGTCGGGCCTGGCGGGATGGGCGAACCTGCGGGCGTGCCGGACCGGTCCCGGCAGGTGATCCCGGCCTGCGTAGGACCGGTCCAACACGGTTCGACGATCGTGGCACGAAGACGGCGGCGGGCGCAATGATTCGTACTGAAACCGATTGGAGGCAGGGTGTTGACGGCGTACCGGCGCACTGTTACGTTCCGGTGCACCAGCCGTTGGACCAGTCCAACGGACCAGAACCCGAAGGATGGCCGGATGGCGAAGCTGACGATCCGCGACATCGCCGCGCTGTCCGGGCTGTCGAAGTCCACCGTCTCGCTGGTGCTCAACAACAGCCCGAAGGTGGACCCGGCGACCAGGCGGCACGTCCTGGCGGTGATGCGCCGGCACCGGTACGTGCCGAGTTTCGCTGCGACCGCGCTGGCCAAGGGGAGCACCCGGCTGATCGGCATGGTCGTGCCCGGCCTGTCCTGGCACATGGTTGCCTCGATCAACATCGGGGTGGCCGCGGTGACCGAGCGGAGCGGGTTCGACATCATCCTGTACACGGCGACCAACGACCGCGACTACGGTTCGCTGATCGACCGGATCCTGACGTCGAGCATGGCCTCCGGCCTGCTGGTGGTCAGCCATGAACAACCGCTCGACCCGCTGGTCCAGCTGCACGAGGAAGGCCTGCCGGTCGTCCTGGTGAACACCATCGACGCCGACGTCGCACTGCCGTCGGTCACCGCCGACAACTACGACGGCGCGTTGACGGCGATGGATCACCTGCTGCAGCTCGGACACGAGCGGATCGCCTGTGTACAAGGGCGGATGACGTACCGCTGCTGCCAGGACCGCTACCGCGGCTACCTGGACGCGCTCCGAACGGCCGGTATCCAGCCGGATCCGGAGCTCACCAAGCCAGGCGACTTCCTGCCCGAGCAGGTCCGCGCCCGCTCACACGAACTCTTCGCGCTGCCTGCCGACGAGCGTCCGACGGCCGTGTTCGCGCACTCCGACGTGACGGCGTACGCCGTGATGACCGCGGCCGCCGAAGCCGGGCTGCGGGTGCCGGAGGACGTGTCGGTGATCGGCTTCGACGACATCGAATCGGCGGCGCAGATCCGGCCGCCGCTGACCACCATCCAGCAACCGTTCATCGACATGGGCAAGCGGGCGGCGGAGCTGCTGCTGTCCGAGATCGGCCCTCGCGACCCCGACGACGAGGAGCCGGGGGAGGCGGTCGACGTCGAGCCGCTGTCCGCCGACCTGCCTCGACTTGTGATGCCGACCAGCCTGATCGTCCGGGCGAGTTGCGGGCCGGTGCCCGTGACCCGATCCCCGCGCGGACGCTCGCAGACCACCAAGGCCTGATCCCCGGATCGAGGTCCCGCCCGACCGCTGACACCACACGTACGACAGCAGCCCCAGGCCTGACGCCGACGGGCGATGCTGTCGCGCGCTCTCTGGAAGGAATCCGGAGTGATCAGAAAACTGGCCACCGGTGCGACGCTTGCCCTCATCGCCTCGGTGGCGATCCAGACCACCGCCCGAGCCGACGCCACGCCGTACGAGGTCCTCCCGGCCGACGCCGTCGCCAACTTCACCGAGTTCAAGAGCCTCCCCACCGATGCGACGCAGCAGGTCGATATCACCGGCAACCCCGACTTCACCAAAGCCCTCGAGATCAACGTCCCGAACGGGCCGCAGAGTCCCGGTCTCGACGGGGAGTACGAGATCACCCTCGGCGTACCAGCTGCCGCCACAGTCACTGAAGGCGACGCGCTGGTCGCGACGGTGTGGGCCCGAGCGATCACGCCGACGAGTGGCAATGCCCACCTGGTCTTCGAGACCGACGGTTCGCCGTTCAAGAAGTCGCTCAACGCTGCTCTGCAATACGGCGCCGAGTGGAAGAAGTTCGAGTTCCCGTTCCGCGCAGCGACGACGTACACGGCAGGGACGAGCACGGCCGCGCATCTGAACCTCTGGCTCGGGTACGGGGCACAGAAGTTCCAGATCGCCGGCGTCTCGGTGCAGGATCTCGGGCCGGGCAATCCGGCCGGCTACCCGCAGGTGACGTACGACGGCCGCGACCCGAACGCAGCCTGGCGTACTGCGGCCGACGCCCGCATCGACCAGTACCGTAAGGGGAATCTGTCGGTCTCGGTCGTCGACACGGCCGGGAATCCCGTCAGTGGCGCGACTGTGTCCGCAGTACAGCAGACGAGTGCGTTCAAGTTCGGCGCCGCGTCCGACGGAGCGCGGCTGGTCGGTGATCCGTCAGGTGGGATCAGCGGGACCGATCTGGCGCAGTACCAGTCGAAGTACTCGACGCTCTTCACCCAAGGGGCCCTGGGCAACAACCTGAAGTGGAACCACTGGGAGAACCCGACCGAGCGCGAGACGATCACGCTGCCCGCTCTGCAATGGATGCGCGAGCACGGGCTACGGATCCGCGGCCACAATCTGATCTGGCCGTCGTGGGGACTCATGCAGCCCGACGTCGTGAACCTGCAGAACGACCCGGCCGCGTTGCGCGCCCGGATCAACACCCACATCACCGACGAGGCGTCGACGCTGGCCGGGATCGTCGACGAGTGGGACGTGGTGAACGAGCCGTACTCCGAACACAACGTCCAGGACATCCTCGGTCAGAACGAGATCGCGAACTGGTTCCAGCTCGCGCACGCCGCCGACCCGAACGCGAAGCTCGCTCTGAACGACTACGGCCTCGTGGAGAACAACGGCTGGGAGACGCGGCACCGCGATCACGTCTACGAATTGGTGCAGTCGTTGAAGTCGTCGGGTGCGCCGATCGACACGGTCGGATTCGAGAGCCACTTCAACGGGCTACAGCTCACGTCGCCGGACGACCTGATGACGATCGTCGACCAGTTCGCCGGTCTCGGCGTGAAGGTCGCGGTTACCGAGTTCGACGTGGACACCGACGACCAGCAACTGCAGGCCGACTACACCCGCGACTTCATGACCGCGATGTTCTCGAACCCGAACGTCAACCAGATCAGCAACTTCGGGATCTGGTCGAAGAACATCTACAACCCTCGCGTCGCGCTCTACAACGACGACTGGTCACCAAAGCCGAACGCGCTGGTCTGGGAAGACCTGATCCAGCACCAGTGGCACACCAGCGTCTCGGGTCCGTCGAATGCTGCCGGAACCTTCGGTACGCGCGGCTTCCTCGGCGACTACCTGGTGACGGTCACCGTGAACGGCATCTCGAAGCAGGTGAAGGTCGCTATGCCGACCACCGCCGGCGCTTCGGTCAAGGTGATCACGGACGGCATTGCCACCACAGTCCGCACCAACCAGCCGAATCCGATCGGTGACGGCGGCTTCGAGAGCGGTACTCGCGGCTGGACGTCGCTCGGCACCGGTCCGGGCACTGCTGCGAACGCACACAGCGGCCACACCGCACTCTCGCTCAGCCCAGGCTCCGGCGTCACGCAGAATGTCACCGGCCTGACCCCAGGCACGAGCTACCTCCTGTCCGGTTGGGGACGTCTGAACGGCGGTGGTACCCAGTGCTACGTCGGCGTCCGCGGTGGCGCCACAGCCGGTACGCCGACCTTCCAGTACGAGCTGTCGTACGCCGACGAACGCGCGTACACGCAGAAGCTAGCCGCCTTCACGCCACCGACAGGGACGAAATGGGTCCAAGTCTTCGCGTGGTCGAACCCCAGTGCGAGCTCTCCTGAATGCACGCTGGACGATCTGGCCATCACACCAACTGATGGCACGCCGCCACCAGCTCAGGGTTCGCCCGCAGTGACGCCGTACCTGCCGACACCGTCTGTGCTGGCGAACGGGTCGCTCGAGAACCAGTCGAACACGACCGGCTGGTACTGCCTCGGGACCTGCACGCTGAAGAACGCGTCGACGACTCCGCACACCGGGTCCGGCGACCTGTCGGCTGCTGGGCGAGAGGCCGCGTGGGCTGGTCCGGCGCAAGGAGTGTCCGTCGTGAACGGCGGCCTGTACGACTCCTCCGCGTGGGTGCGGCTGGCGTCCGGCGCTGACACCGCGATGGTCAGTCTCAAGCTCACCACGTCCACCGGCTCGACCACTCTGCGGTTCGGCTCGGCGCCGGTGAGCTCCACCGGGTGGACGCAGATCTCGGCGTTGAACACGACGGTCTCCTGGACCGGAACGCTCACGAAGGCCGAGTGGTGGATCAGTACTTCGACGGGCGCCGGCGACCTGCTCGTCGACGATGCCTCGTTCGCTCCACTCGCGAAGACACCTGTCCGGGGGACCGGGCCTGCTGAGACTGCGTTCAACCCGGTCCAGCCGACCGCGGCCTGCGTCGTACACAACGCCGACTCGTACACGGCGTACTTCGGCTACTCGAATGCCAACAACTACTACATCCCTGTCCCGGTCGGCAGCGACAACGCATTCAGCCCGGGACCGTCCGATCGCGGCCAGACCGTCTCGTTCCTGCCCTTCCAACGTCCGCGTCGCGTAGTGGTGACTTGGGACGGCAGTCCGCTCACCTGGCGGCTCGGCTCCCTGTCCCAGACCGCGTCTTCGGCCTCGCCGGCCTGCAGCTAAGTCACTGGAGGAATTCTCATGTCATCACCCATCTCACGCCGCTCGCTGCTGCGCGGTGCAGCAGCACTGGCCGGCGCGGGCGCCCTCGCCGGCTGCTCCTCGGGCACCTCGGGCAGCGGGGCCTCGGGATCGAAGGCCAAGACGACCATCACCTACTGGGACTGGTACGCCAGTCAGGCCAGCTGGGTCGACAACGAGATCAAGCTGTTCCAGCAGGCCCATCCGGACATCGCGGTCAAGAAGACCACGCAGGTCAGCGACAAGTACGCCGACCTCGTGTCACTCGCGTACCGCAGCAACAACCCGCCGGACATCCTGATGGTGCCGAAGAGCCCACAGCTCAGCCAGCAGGTGTCGCAGGACTGGCTGATGCCGGTCGACAAGTGGGCGACGAAGTCCTGGCAGTCCAGCTTCCCGGAGAACAGCTTCGTCGAGGGAGTGGACGTCTTCGGCGGCAAGCTCTACACCGCGCCGTTCGCCGCCCCGGCGCCGTCGCTTCAGCTCTACATTCACCACGGGGTCTTCAAGGACGCCGGTCTGACCAACGACGACGGCAGTGTGAAGCTGCCGAAGACGTGGGACGACGTCACGCAGGCGGCCGACGCCATCGCGTCGAAGAGCGGCGGGAAGGTCGCGCCGTTCGGTTTCGGCAACTCGACGAACACGACCCTGGCCTGGTGGCTGGATCTGTTCGTGCGCGGCGCCGGCTCACCGGGTGGCGCCGCGGTCGGCGGCATCGACGGGATGGACTACCGGGTCGGGCAGTGGAAGTTCGGCAGCGATCGCAACTACCTCGACGTGATCAACCTGCTGATGGAGTGGAAGAGCAAGAACTGGTTCTACCCGAACTCGATGAGCATCTCCGACGAGCAGGCGCGCGCGTTCTTCGAGCGCGGGCGGTTCGGGATGACGGTCGGGGGAGTGTGGAACCAGCCGGAGTGGACGCAGCACAAGTTCACCGACTACAGCCTGGTCACGCTGCCGAGTCCGAGCGAGGCTCCGAAGGCGTTGTTCTACGGACCTCCCGGCGGACGGTTCGTTGCGGTCTCGTCGAAGACGTCGCATGCCGATGAGGCGTGGGCCTGGTTCGACTGGCTGTACAGCCCGGACGCGGGGAAGCGTTGGGTTGAGCAGGGCCAGGGATTGTCCGTGTACGCGAAGAACAACGACCCGAAGAGCGTGACCTTCGCGCCGTTCTCGCAGTACGTCGCGATGTCGGGCGCGGCCGTGGTCGGACCGCAGCCGGCGATCCGGAACCCGAAGGTGTCGGCGGTCCAGCTGCCTGCAGTGAAGCCGGACATCAACGATGTATTGGCCGGTATCTACACGGGTCAGCTCAAGGATCCGCAGGGTGCGCTGACCGAGCTCGAGGGCAAGATGAACCAGGCGCTCGGCGACGCGATCAAGAAGGCGCCGGGGGTCTCCGCGAAGGACTTCGCCTTCGCGGACTGGGATCTCACCAAGGCCTACACCACGAAGCCGGGCGCCTGATGGTGATGACCGCCGTACGTCAGGACGTGACCGCTGCTGATCCGCCCTCAGCGCCGCCGCCGGCGGCGGCCCGGCGGCGGGCGCGGCGCCGTACCTATCTGTGGTCGTACGTGTATCTGGCGCCGATGATGGTGCTGCTGCTGGCGTTCGTGGTGTATCCGATCATGGCGTCGCTCGGCTACACGTTCTACAAGTGGGACGGGATCGGCGACCCGTCGGAGTTCGTCGGGCTGGCCAACTTCCGGCAGATCGTCAACGACAGCATCTTCTGGCGCTCCCTCGGCCACACCTTCGTGTACGCAGCGTTCGTCGTACCGATCCAGCTGGTCCTGGCGTTGGCGCTCGCGCTCGTGCTGAACAACAAGCGGCTGCGGTTCGCGTCGTTCTACCGGACGCTGTTCTTCCTGCCGGTGGTTACGTCGGCGGCGGTGATCGGTGTCGTGATCCAGTTGCTCGTGTCGAACTTCGGTGACTCGATCAACACGCTGCTGCTCAACCTGCACCTGATCCATCAGCACATCGACTGGCTGGGGGATCCGCACTTCGCGATGGCGATCATCATCCTGGTCGGGATCTGGCACACGTTCGGCTACAACCTGGTGTACTTCCTGGCCGGGCTGCAGACGATTCCGGACGAGCTCTACGAGGCCGCACGGCTGGACGGCGCCGGCCGGATCGCGATGTTCCGGTACATCACGATCCCGATGCTGCGGGCGGTCGGCGTCGTGATCGTGATCCTGGCGGTGATCGGGACGTTCCAGATCTTCGACCTGGTGCAGGTGCTGACCAGCGGCGGCCCGTTCTTCGCCACCGAGGTCGTGAACACCTACATCTACCATCTGGCCTTCGGTGGCAGTAACGCCAACGCGGTCCAGCCGGACATCGGCCTCGCGTCGGCCGCCTCGTTCATCTACGGCCTGCTGCTGATCGGGTTCTCCATCGTCCAGGTCCTGGTACTGCGGTCACTCGCTCGCCGTCGGGGTGCCTCATGACGCGGAGGCGGGTGGTGACGGTGATGACGCACGTCGCGTTGCTCGTCAGCGGATTGGCCTGGCTGTACCCGCTGTTCTGGGCGCTCGGCTCATCGCTGAAGAGTGATGACGACTTCTTCACCGACGGGCTGAATCCGATGCCCTCGCACTTCCTCTGGGCGAACTACCTGAACGCCTGGCAAGAGGCCTCGTTCGGCCGGTACTTCATGAACACAATATTGATCACCGTAGGCACGGTCGTGATCACTTTAGTAGTCACGTCCTGCGCGGGATACGTACTTGCCCGCACACGGTTCCCGGGCCGTGGGTTCTGCCTCGGGCTGGTGTCGGCGACGCTGTTCCTGCCGCACGGGTACACGATCATCCCGGTCTTCGACCTGATGCAACGGGTGCATCTGCTGAACAGCCTGTGGTCGGTGATCATCGTGCAGGCGTCCGGGGGAGTGGTGTTCGGGACGTTCCTGTTCATGGGCTACTTCATGGCGATCGACAAGGAGCTCGAGGACGCCGCGATGGTCGACGGGGCGAACTTCCACCAGACGTTCGCTCGGATCATGCTGCCGCTGTCCGGGCCGATGCTGGCCACGGTCGGCCTGTTCACCGCGATCACCGCCTGGAACAGCTTCTTCATCCCGCTGGTGTTCACGCTGGGCCGCCCCGAGCTGCGCACGCTCGCGATCGGTATGTACGCGTTCATCGGCGAGAACTCGACCGAGTGGACGCTGCTCTGCGCAGGCACGGTCATCACGCTCGCCCCGATCATCCTGCTCTTCGTTCTGCTGCAGCGTTTCTTCGTCAACGGTCTGGCCGGTGCGGTCAAGCAATAGGAGGTACTCCATGCCTGTGCGGACGGCAATCGTCGGAACCGGGAACCGCGCTCAACTCTTCACCGAAGGCCTGGCCAAACGTGACGCGTACGACGTCGTCGCGTTGTGCGACCCGAACTCGGTCCGGATGGCCTTCCACAACCGCATGCTGCTCGCGGCGGGCCGTCGTACGGCGCATCAATGGCCGCCGGGGCGGTTCAAGGAGATGTTGCGCGTCGAGCGGATCGAGCTGCTGATCGTCACCAGCGTCGACGCGACCCACAACCTCTACATCGAGGCTGCGCTGCGGGCCGGCGTACGTGTGATCAGCGAGAAGCCGATGACGACCGATGCGGCGAAGGCGACGAGCATCCTGGCCGCAGTACAGGAGACCGGCGGGTCGTTGTCGGTCGCGTACAACTACAGGTTCAACCCGGTGCATCGGCGGGTGCGTTCGTTGCTGGCGGACGGTGCGATCGGGGACATCCACTCGGTGCACTTCGAGTGGTTGCTCGATGTGTCGCACGGCGCGGACTACTTCCGCCGCTGGCATCGCGACAAGGCGAACTCCGGTGGATTGATGGTGCACAAGGCCAGCCACCACTTCGATCTCGTGAACTGGTGGCTCGGCGCGGAGCCGCGGATCGTCTATGCACAAGGGCAATTGGCGTTCTACGGGCCCGGGCATTCCCACGGGTATGCGCGTCCTTACGACCGCGTCGACGGATCCGCTGCCGCCACTGACGATCCGTTCGCCTTGCACCTCGCGGACAACGCGACGCTTCGCGAGCTGTACCTGGACGCGGAGGGGGAGGACGGCTACTACCGGGATCGCAACGTCTTCGCGCCAGGCGTGACGATCGAGGACGACATGGCACTGCTGGTGTCCTACAACAGCGGCGCGACGATGACGTACCACCTGACGGCGTACTCACCCTCCGAGGGCTACCGCGTGGTGTTCAACGGATCGCGTGGCCGCCTGGAGCTCAATGTCGAAGAGTCGACATTTACCGCCCCGAATCAACGGGTCGAATCGTCGAAGGGCTGGGTCCACGGCGACCTGGCCGCACCGACCGCCGGACGTACGACGATCACCTTGCGCCCCCTCTGGGAGCCGCCGATCGACCACACCGTCGCCCACGACCACACCGGCCACGGCGGCGCCGACGCCCGTGTCCTCGCAGCCCTCCTGGACAACGACCCAACCGAGACACCCGACATCGCCGACGCCCGCCAGGCCGCCCTAGCTCTCGTCACCGGTCTAGCGGCCAACCGCTCCTTCGAAACAGGCCTACCCGTCCATACATCGGACCTACTCCCGATCTGATGGACAGAATAGTGATCACGCCGAGCGTGGCGCTGATCAGTTTTCTGTCCTAGCCGAGTGCTGCGCGGAGGATTGCGTGGGCGCCGTTGATGATGGTCTCGCGGTTGGCTTCGTAGGTTGGGTCGGTGATCGCGGTCTTGTTGGCTGGGTCGAAGGACAGGACGGGGACGTGCAGGTGGCCGGCAGGCATCGACGGGTCGAGGAGGTCGCGTTGGAGGGTGTTGCGGTAGGCGACCTCGTTGGAGAGGTAGCCGCCGCCTGTGCCCTCTGAGGCAATCGAGCCGGGAGTGGGGCCGTCGGGGCGGCGGACGGGTTCATTCTGGCCGGCTGGGATCTCCAGGACCGACGTGTTGATGCGGGTCCGGAACGGGGTGACGTCGGCGTGGGACATTCGGGCGAGCGGGAGGCTCGAGGTGATGAACTCGGGGCCGGGCGGCATGCTGGGGGAGACGACCGGTGCGTTGATCGTGCCGCCGCCCCAGAGGTTGTTGTTGTCGCCGATCGAGCTGACCGAGCGGCGCCGCCCGTTGAAGACCTCGAGGTCGAAGATGCCGACGCGGCCCTGGCTCGCGGTCATGACGAGATCCGCGTGTTGCGGACCCGGGCGGTAGTGCGGTGCGAGAGTGTTCTCGACCATGCTCTCGTCGAAGTCGGTGTAGCGGACCGGGAAGACGACGGTCTGGATCTCGTACGTCTTGCCGCTCACAGTCCAGCGCTGGCCGTCGAGCGTGAGCGCGTTCGCGCCGGAGGGGTTGCCGATGCGGATGTCGGCGTCCAGCGTGAACGGGTCGAAGCCGGTGACGAGGATCTTCCGCACGCCCGGCGTGAAGCGGGTGCTCGTGATGCCGCGCGAGGCGTACTCGAACGACTTGATCAGGCCGGCGCGTTCCGTCGTACCGAGGCCGAAGCGAGGTTGCCATTGGCGTAGGGCGAAGGCCATCGAGATGCGCGCCCAGTACAGGCCGCGGTCATCGGTTGCAGGTAGCGCGTCGGCTCCGTGCACGGGATGCTGCGCCCGGTACGTCGCCGTACGCCAGAGGGTCTCGCCCTGCGCGCGCACTAATGCCGCTGCGGCCTGACGGTTGGGGACGTGGCACAGGAGCCGACTGAAGAGCTCAACCTGCTGGTCGAAGCCGGACCGCCGGAGGATCTCGGCCGGAACTGACGGGCCACCGTCCACGCCTCTGTCGAGGCGCTGCTCCTCGACGGTCCCGGCGGTCGACTGATCCAGGCAGCCTGTTGCCGGCACGGCGTGGACCACAGGCGCGCCGGAGAGGACGGCAGTCAACGCCAGGGCGCCGATGAGCAGGGAGCGGTGGAATGAGCTGGGGCGGAGTCTCATACGGGGTGTCTATCAGATTTCCCGGCTGGAGCCGAGAGATTCGAAGACTTTGTGGGTACTGCAGACTGTATGCAATCTGCTACCTTCGAAAGGACGGCACCGCCCACGCCGTCCGCGCGTGAGGAGCCCTCCGTTGATCAATCCGTCCCGTCGTCAGGCCCTGACGGCCGGCCTGGCCGCTCTCGGCGCCGGAGCCCTCGGCGGTTGCGCAGGAACCGCCGGAGGCGCCCCCGAACTCTCCGCAGGTACGCAGGTCCCGAGCACGACCCAGGCACTGGTTGCCGACGGCAAGCAAGCTCTCGAGCGGCTGAGGCTGGGGAATGCGCGCTTCGTCGCGGCTCAGGAGCAGGACCTGGACGAAGGTATTGCGCGGCGCGTGGCCGTGAGCAAAGGCCAGCATCCGTTCGCCACGATCCTCGGCTGCGTCGACTCCCGCGTGCCGATCGAGCTCGTCTTCGACCAGGGTCTCGGCGACCTGGTCGTCGTACGAAGCGCCGGGGGAGCGCTCGACCAGTCGGTGACCGGCAGCATCGAGTTCGGCATCGCCGAGCTCCACACCCCACTCCTCATGGTCCTGGGCCACCAGCGCTGCGGCGCCCTCGACGCTACGATCAAGGCCCTGGACGCGAACCAACGCACGTCCCACACCAAGGGCCTCGACTACCTCGTACACACCCTCGCCCCAGCAGTCCGGCAGGTAGCAGGCAAACCCGGCGACCGCCTCACCAACGCCGTACACGCCAACGTCGCCCTCACCCTCACCAACCTCCGCCAGTCACCCGTCATAGGCCCCCTGGAAAAGTCCGGCAAACTCCACCTGGCCGCCGCCTACTACGAACTCGACACCGGCAGAGTTGTCCTGCTCTAGCCGGGTGGCGCTTCGAAGATCGGTACGAGATACGTGACCCAGAGCCAGTGATGGATCAACACGCCGGCGACGCAGACGACCAACGGGACCGTAGTGCGAATCACCCACGGGATCCGGTTCACCAAGAGCGCCATCACGATCATGGCCACGCCGGTGAGCGTGCCCGCGAGGAAGCTGAGCTTCTCCTCGGTGTGGACCGGCCAGCAGTTCGGATAGGTGCAAGCGTCGTCGCTGCCCGTGAAGTATGCGCCGGCGCCGAAGGCCGTGCCCGCATAGGTCCAGAAGCCGACGGCCACGCCGCACACGCCCTGCAGTACGGCGCCACCGACTGAACCGCGCGCCGACCAGCGGGCGGCTCTCGGGAGGCCGTTGGCCAGCAGGATGAGCAGCAGGGCGAAGAGGAGGTAACGGGCCGAGTGGATGTCGACCGGATCTGCGCCTTGGTCGGCGTCCCGTGGATCCACGTGCGGCAGGCTGTACCACAGCGCGAGGCCCGGGAAGACCAATGGGAGCAGGCCGAGCGCCCCGAGGGTGATGACGACGCCGTTGGACCAGCGCCAGGCCGCGTGTGCTCTCGGGGCTTGTTCGGTCGGACTCACCGCAGCAGTCCTACCGCCGCTACGGGTCAGTCGATCTGGGTGAGGCGGCCGTTGTCGACGTCGTACATGAAGCCGCCGACGAGGATGTCGTCGCCGATCAGGGGGTGTTCGCGGACCGCGGCGACATCGCGACGGAGGGCCTCGAGCTGGTCGGGGATGACGGAGATCGGCAGGTAGCCGGCCGGCTTGCCCGCGGCCTGCTCGACCTTTGCGCGCAGGTCGTCCTCCGACATCGCGGCCATCGCGCAGCGGGTGTGCGGGATGATCATGATCCGGCGTACGCCGAGCAGCTGTACGCCGAGGACCAGCCCGGTCATCGTGATCTCGGTGACCCGCCCGCCGGCGGAGCGCAGTACCTTCGCGTCACCCGGCTTGAGGCCGAGCATCTCCAAGGGCGGGATCCGCGAGTCCATGCAGGTGACCAGGCCGATCCCGGCATGCGCGATCCCGTCGAAACCGCCGTAGTGGAAGTCGGCGACGTACTCCGCGTTGGCGGCGAGCAGATCGTCGAATCCGCCGCTCATCGGATCGCGCCTGACACTGGAGTACCGGTTTGCAGGATCGACATCGCGAACGGTTCCTTTCCACACGAGTCCGGACGGGGAGGATCAGCGAGCGCGCTGGTGACCGGGACGATCCACGACCGGCCGTCGAGGTGCTGGACGGTCACAGTCTCGGCGCCTTCGGCCACGACGCGCAACGCATCCAGGGAAAGCTCGCCGGTGAGCTCCCGTACGGCGACCTCGGCCGCCTGACCGCGCTTGCTCCAGGTCGACCGGCCGCGGAGGCCGGTCGTGATGGTTTCGCCGCGATCGGCCGCGGCCAGCGCCTCGACCGCCGTCTCGACGGTGAGGTGCCCGTGCATCGTGCCGGCAGGCAGGTACGTCGCGGTCGGAGCGAAGCGGTGTCCGCCGAGATGGTTGGCTTCCCACACGCGCCCCGGTGCCCGTTCGGCGAGCCCTGACACCAGCGGCCGACCGAGAACCGCACAGCATCCGTCACGCTTGCCGTTCGTACACACAAGCACGACCGGCTCGTCGACCGGCAGGAGCGCGGGCAACGAGGCGGTGACCGCAGCGCGATCACCGCGCGCGACCGCATCGAGATCGAGGTCCCCCAGCTCGGACGGGTCTGCGACGTGTCCGCCGAGCAGCCAGCTCAGGCCCGGCGTGGTCGAGGCAACGAACACCTGGTGCGACCGCCCAACCGCGTCGGCGTGCCGCCCCGGCATCCGGATCAGCCCGAACCGTACGTCGGCCTTCTTGCACTGGTCGTCGAACGGCCCGCCGAACTCCGGATCGAGGTGACTCTGCGTCGCCGCCTTCGCGCCCCACGGACCCGGCTGCTCGACAACGACCCATCCCTTGGCCACGACCGCGGTGCCGGCGAGCGGCTCACGCAGTACCCGGCAGTACGTCGAACACAGGCCGGGCCGGGCCATTGTCGACGGAGCGTCGGGCGCAGGGGTCACACCCTCACGGTACGCGAGGTGAGACAGCTGTCCCTCATGATGATCATCATGTGTGCGTTAGCCCACGTCGGCCGAGCAGGAGTACGGCGAGGGCCGCGGCCAGGAACGCGCACACGGCAGCACCGGCAAAGATCGCGTGAACTTGTGAAACTGCGGCGTCGCGGAGCGCGTCGACGAACGGGCGGCAGTTGCCGGGGGAGGACGGGCACAGCTCGTTCGGCGATTTGATGCCGTCGGCAATGGCGTAGTACCGGCGGAGACCGATCGCTGTCAGCGCGGAGACGCCGACAAGCATGCCGACCATGCGCGCGACAACCACGAGCGCGCTCACCAGGCCGTGCGTGTCGGCGGGCGTCGCCCCGAGCATTGCCGTGTTCAGAGGCGACAGGGCCAGACCGAACCCGTAACCGCAGACGAGCAGTACGACGGTCGCCGGCCAGTGATCGAGCGCCGTACGACTCCAGAACGCCATGACCACGAACATCGCACCGGACAAGCCGAGCCCTGCCCCCGCGATCAGTCCGAGCCCGTAGCGCCGGGTGAGCCACCCACCAGCAACAGCTCCGACCGGCAGCGCGATCAGGAACCGCACCAGCACCAGCGCGGCCGCCAACTGCCCGCCGCCTTGGGTGGTGCGAGCAAACACCGGTACGTCGACCAGCGCCGCGATCAGTGCACAACCGATCAGAAAGCTGACCACTAACGAGCCCCAGGCCGGACCTGCACCCAGCAGACCACGAGGGACGATGGCTGCCGCCGTACGACGCTGCCACAGCGCGAACGCCACCGCGAAGACAGCGGCCGCGACGAGCAGCCACGGACCGGCCGGTGACATCAGTTCACGCTCGGGGTCGGCAGTAGCGAACGCCAGCACCACGCCGGCCAGTGCAAGTGCGAGCAGCAGCGCGCCGACGAGGTCAACCTGCGACAAGACTCCTGCTGTGCGGCCGCGCCCACGCCACAGCACCAGGCCGAGCCAGATCAACGCGAGGACCAGCGTGGCGACACCGATCGGCGTGAGCAGCCGGGAGGTTCCGATGAAGGGCACGAAAGGCAGCCCGAGCGTCACCCCGGACGCGAGTCGCTCGGGCGCCGTCAGCGTGAGCCCAAGCGCGACACAGGCAAGTAGGCCGACAACACCGGAGACCGGTGGCCATCGACGACCTCGGAGGAGCAGCGCGAGCACGACTGCGACGGTGAGATTGAGCCAGAAGATGTACCGCCAATCGGCCACCGCGAGTACGGCGGCACCCAGCAGCGGACCGAGAACCGACCCAAGCTCCTGCACAGCCCCCACCACACCAAGCGGCAGACCGCGCCGATCGGCCGGCCACAGATCAGCCACCAGCGCGAGCGTCGCCGGAACGAGCCCACCGCCGCCAACCCCCTGAAGAAACCGACCGGTTACCACCAGCGGCAGGTCATAAGCACCAGCTGTGATCAGCGACCCGACCGCGAACAGCAGCAGCGCCCCGACGAGCACCGGCGTCCGCCCGACCACGTCCGCGATCCGCCCGATCAACGGCAGTACGGCGATGTACCCGAGCAGGAAGCCCGAGATGATCGGCGCCGCCCGCTGCAACTCGTCCGCGGACAGCCCGACGCCGGCCATCATGTCCGGCAGCGCCAGTACGACGACGTACGTGTCCGCCGCCGCGAAGGCCACCGCGATGGACGCCAGCGTCAGTCGCGTCCTCGCCGAGCTGTCGCTCACGGCTTGGTGATCTCTACCTTCTCGCCGTACTTGTCGAGGGTGACGTCGTAGCTGCTGGTGGCGCCGGAGTAGAACGGGCCGGTGATGGTGGCCGAGACGAGTTGCTTGGCGTCCTTGTCGATCTTGAACGTGCTCGGGAAGTCCTGGTCCGCGGGCGCCTTCGGGAAGATGCCTTGCAGGTCCTTGCCCTGGACGGAGCCGGTGACCTCGGTCAGCACCTTCGCGCCCTCGCGGGTCTCGCCCTTGATCTTCGGGTCCTTCATCGTCGGCAGGACCGCGGTCAGGCCCTTCGCCGGGTCCAGCAGGATCGCCGGGTCAGGAGCGCCGAGCGAGGCCAGCTGGGACGGCGGAAGCTCGATGTAGCTGGGGGTGAACGACAGCTTCGCGTACACCTTGCTGCCGACCGCGACCACCTGGGCGTCGATCGGCGCACCGGCCGACCGCACCGTCAGCTTGCCCTTGAACGCGGGGGCGTGGGTCGCGACACCGTCGCCACTGGCCAGCGTCTGCGCGTTGTCCGGCAGGTCGCGGCCGGTGAGCACGATGTGCACGCTGGCCGCGTCGTCGATCGTCTTCTTGACGTCGGTGAGCAGCGCGACCGCGTCTCCGTTGGACTGCCCACCCCCGCCGGTGTCCTTCTTGTCGCTGCATCCGGCCAGCGCAAGTACCACGACCGCGCCGAGCGCGAGCAGTCTCTTCACGAAGGTCAGCCTGCCAGATCAGCAGCGCACGCAGCGATCGGCTGCGCGACCGGCACGCCGGAACCGTCCCGGCGCGGGTCGATCGGCGGCAGATCCACCGGTGCGCCACTGCTCGCACTGGCCTTCACCGGCGCCGCACCGATGAAGCCGAGCAGCAGCCCGTCCTCACCCTTGAGCAACCGCTGGCAGCGCACACCGCCGGTCCCACGGCCCTTGCCCGGGTACTCGCTGAACGGCGTGACCTTCACCGCGCCGACCTCCGTCCCTGGCAGCGCCGACGACGAGCCCGCGATCGTGACGACCTGCGCCTCCCGGCCTGCGTCGATCGCGCCGAAGAACACGACCTTCGCCTTCGCGGCCAATCGGACACCGGCCATACCGCCCGCGGTCCGTCCCTGCGGCCGTACTGCGGACGCCGGGAAGTGCAGCAGTTGCGCGTCGGAGGTGATGAAGCACAGCTCCTCGTCGCCCGTGGTCAGCTCGACCGCGCCGATGACCTCGTCGCCGTCCTTGAGCCCGACGATCTCCCACGAGTCGCGGTTGCTCAGGTGGTCCGGCACGACCCGCTTCACCACGCCGCCCGTCGTACCGAGAGCGACACCGACCGACTCCGGGTCCATCGTGGTCAGCGCGAGCGCCTTCTCACCCGGCTCCAGCGACACGAACTCGGCGATCGGCGCGCCGCCCTGCAGGTTCGGTGCTGCGGCGGTCGTCGGTACGGCGGGAAGGTCGAGCGACTCGAGCCGGATCAGCCGGCCGGCGCTCGTGATCAGGCCGTACTGCCCACGGGCCGTGCTCTTGATCGCGGAGACGATCGCGTCGTGCTTCGCGCGCGCCTCGCCGCCGCCGAACGGCTCGACCCCGTTCGTCCGGGCCAGCAGCCCGGTCGAGCTCATCAGGATCCAGCACGGGTCGTCGCTGACCTCGAGCGGCACGGCGGCTGTCTTGGTCGCGCCGGACGACTCCAGCAGCACGGTCCGTCGCGGGGTGCCGTAGGTCTTCGCGATCTCCGCGAGCTCGTCGGACACCGTCTTCTGCAGCAGCTTCGGGTCGTCGATGATCGCGGTCAGCGCCTCGATCTCGCGCTCCAGCTCGCCCTTCTCGGTCTCCAGCTCGAGCTTGGAGTACTTCGTCAGCCGGCGTAGCGGCATGTCCAGGATGTAGTTCGCCTGGATCTCGGACAGGTCGTAGATCTCGATCAGCCGGGACCGCGCCTCGGCCGAGTCGTCGCTGCTGCGGATGATCTGGATGACCTCGTCGATGTCGAGGATCGCGATCAGCATGCCCTCGACGATGTGCAGCCGGTCCTGCGCCTTCTTCCGGCGGAACTCGCTGCGCCGGCGGACCACGGAGTACCGGTGGTCGAGGTAGACCTCGAGGAGGGGCTTCAGGCCGAGCGTCCGCGGCTGGCCCTCGACCAGGCAGACGTTGTTGACGTGGAACGCGTCCTCGAGCGGGGTCAGCTTGTACAGCTGCTCCAGCAGCGCCTCGGGGACGAAACCGTTCTTGACCTCGATCACCAGCTGGGTGCCGTGGGTCCGGTCGGTCAGGTCCTTGACGTCGGCGATGCCCTGCAGCTTCTTCGCCTGGACCAGCGTCTTGATCTTCTCGATCACCTTCTCCGGGCCGACGGCGTACGGCAGTTCGGTGACCACGATGCCCTTGCGGCGCGGGGTGACGTTCTCGATCCGGGCGGTGGCGCGCATCTTGAAGCTGCCGCGGCCGGTCGTGTACGCGTCCTTGATGCCGTCGAGGCCGACGATCTTGCCGCCGGTCGGCAGGTCCGGCCCGGGCACGAACCGCATCAGGTCGTCGATGTCGGCGGTCGGCGTCTTGATCAGGTGCCGCAGCGCCTGGATCACCTCGACCAGGTTGTGCGGGGCCATGTTGGTGGCCATGCCGACAGCGATCCCGGTGGCGCCGTTGACGAGCAGGTTCGGGAAGGCGGCCGGCAGCACACCCGGCTCTTCCTCCTGGCCGTCGTAGTTCGGCTTGAAGTCGACGACGTTCTCGTCCAGGCCGGCCGTCATCGCCATCGCCGGCGGCGCCATCCGGCACTCGGTGTTGTGATTGACGAATCCACCGGCGAGGAACGAATGATCGTCGCTGTCCACCCGGATCGAGTAGACGGCTTCCGGTGCGCAGTCCTCGACCTTTGTCACTTCGACAAAGCGATAGCCGGAGTCCATGATCGGCGCGACCACGGAGAGAATCTCAGGGTCCTTGAGCTTCGCGACGAGCAAGCTTCGATCGGCCTGCCAGCGCTCGAAACGATCGAAGTTGTGGTTGAGCAGCCAGCTCCTGCCCGTCCCGCGCACCGGATTGAGGGCGTCGCGTACGAAGTCCGCGACGTACGGTGCGTAGTCGCGGGTGAGGCGGTGGGTGTACCGAGGAGCGCGCTCGAGTAACGCGCGGAGCGTGTGTCGCTTCGCCGCGAGGAACCCGATCCGCTCGCTGAAGGCGTGGATGTTGTGCTGGCCGGAGATGACCAGTCGGTACTCGCCGCGCGAGTACTGCGTGAGATTGCTGTGTACGCCGAACTCAAGCAGCAGTTCCTGGAGTCCCGATGCCAGGGTCTCGCTGTAGGTCGAGTACTGGATCGTCATTGACGCGTCGTTGGCGCGGCGAATTCCGCCGTCGCCTTCGTAGAGCGCCATCAGGAACGCGCGTTTGAGTCCGACAGTGCCGTTCCAGACGGCCTCGGGAATGTGCTTGTCGGCCGCCTTGAAGCCAATCATGCTCGCGAGCGGGCTCTCCCGGAACGCGGTCAGGTTCTGGACATCGAGCTCGTGGATCGTGCGCTCCGACCGAGGAGCCTTCCGCGAGTACACGTAGCGCGGGCCGCCCACGACGGCGTCGTACGCTGCGAGTACGTACTCGAAGTACTCCGCGTCTGTGTTGTTGAAACCGGCGCGTTCGGTCGAGGCGAATCCTTCCGACACCCAGGCGCCGAACAGCGTGCCGAGTGTCATCTCGTGAGCCATCGGAACATCCGTCGCCCACGCGTTGCGCGCGAGGCACACCACTGTGCCGGGCTTCACCTCGTCGAGCCGCAGCCACTGGAAAATGGGTACACCGGCGACCGGCACGAGACACAACACCGGGTGGTTGTGACTGCCGCGGAGCGCATGGCCGCTCTTCGTCACCAGTTTCTTCACCGGATGTGTGCCGGAATTGAAGACTTTGCTTGCCTGGACGGGCTTGCCGTCCTTGTCGAGAACCTGCAGGTCCACGAAGGCCTCGGAGTTCTCCGGCAGGTTCACCAGGTCGGCGATCCTGGGAGAGCTGCCGTCGACAAGTCGCACCCGGGTGTCGCCGGTGAGGCAGTACCGCATCGCGGCCGGGCCGTCGTCGAGCGAGCCGAAGTTGCCGTGCGGGTCGATCAGCGGCACCCGCATCGACCAGGACTGGCCGGTCCGGACCAGGGCGTCGTAGATCGCGCCGTCGCCGTGCGGGTGGTACTTACCCATGACCTCACCGACGACGCGGGCGCACTTCACATGCGAGCGGTCGGGGCGGATGTTGTTCTCCGCCATCGAGAACAGGATCCGCCGCTGCACCGGTTTCAGCCCGTCCCGCGCGTCGGGCAGCGCCCGGGCGTAGATGACCGAGTAGGCGTACTCCAGGTAGCTGGTACGCATCTCGTCGGAGACGTCGATGTCGAGGATGCGCTCCTCGAAGTCTTCGGGTTCGGCGGTGCTGGTACGGCGTGCCATGCGGGTCTACGAGCTCCTCGATCAAACCGGTACGACGCCGCGACGGTCCGGCGCCGTACCCATTGTCCCTGGTCAACGGCTGTTTCTGTGCTCATGCCACGCCTCCGGCGCGGCGGGTCATGGGCCACGACCCACCCTTGCGCCGATCATCTCCGCGGTACCGGTCTACTCCATTACCGCGGAGGGCTGTGACCGGCGCAGGATGTACGTGGTCGGGGCCAGAGCGGACCCTATCGCCAGGATCAGACAAAGTCCGCCGATGCCCAGGAGCACACCCCACGGAACCGTGAACGGTACGTCGGCCAGCCCCGCGTTCATCGCGTGCCGGATGAGGATCCCGACCGTCACCGTGATCGCCGTACCGAGACTCAGCGCGACCGCTCCGACCAGCGACGACTCCCACAGCACCATCCGCCGGATCTGGGCCGGCGTTGCACCGAGCAGCCGTGAGGTGATGAACTCGTGCCGGCGCTGCAGACTGCCCATCAGCAGCGTGTTGGCGATCGCGATCGCGCTGTACAGCCCGGCCGGACCGAGCAGCAGGATCAGCCCGAGCTGGTTGCCCTTCCGTACGCCGGCCGCCTGGTCGGCCTCCCAAGCGGCGGCCAGCTGCGCATGCGGCAACTGCTGCACGAGGCTCGCCGGATCGACGCCGTCGGCGGGCAGCACGAACTGCCGCTCCGGCTCCGCCTTCGGTGCATGCTTGCGGGCCAGGTCGAGCGGTATGAGCAACGACGGGTTCACGCCGAACGCGTCCTTCACGATCGCCACCACCCGCAGCTTCACCGGCGTCCGATCGACGAACACCAGCGGGATCTCGTCCCCGACCTTGTACCCCTCGAACCCCGACATTTCCTTGCCGATAGCAACCGTATTCCCGGTCAGCTGACGAACATCTCCGGCCAGCGGAGTGAGGTCCCGGGTCTGCGTGGCGACCACCGGATCGATCCCCTCGACGTCCTCGAGTTCAGCGTCGTCCCGATCGATCCGCACCATCTGAAGCGGTACCCCGGCATCGACCGCTTTCACTCCCGGGCCCGTAACCGGTGCTCCGCCGGTGGCGACGACGGGTGCGCGCACAGCATCACGGATCGTCGCCCCAGCACTGTCTGCGGCGAAGCTCAAGCTCAACACCATGGACCCGGCGACGGCGGATATCGCCAGGATGGGCGCGGCCAGCGACGCGCTTCGGCGTGGCGCGGCGACCACGTTGCTGCGGGCCAGGCGACCGGACACGTGGGTCCACGCCACCAGCGGGACGGCCCACAACCGCCCGACCACCGGTACGACGAGCGGCGCGAGCAGTGTCAGCGCGATCACCATCACCATCGGCGTGAACATCGCCAGCGGTACGGCGCCGTCGCCGCTCGACGGCCGGATCAGTGACAGCATCGTGATCGCGCCACCCATGAACAGCAGGCCGAAGATGATCCTGACCGGCCCGATCCGCGGCGGTTCCAGCGCAGCCTCCCGCAAGGCATCGATCGGCCCGACCCGACCGGCCCGCCGGGCGGCCGACCGCGCCCCGAGCATCGCGACCAACAGCCCCGCCGCGACAGCGATCGCCAGCGGCACCCATGGCGAGGCCGGCTCGAGCTTCACCGGCGCAAGCTCGGTGTACGACGCCTTGTCCAACAGCAGCGGGGTCGCGAGCTGAGCAGCGAGCGCACCGGTCACTGATGCGGCCAGCGCGACGACCAGCGCCTCGCCGAGCACCATCCGGCGGATCTGACGCGGAGTCGCACCGATCAGCCGCAGCAGTCCGATCTCCTGACGCCGCGAGGCCACCGCGAAGGCGAACGTGCTGGCGATGACGAAGATCGTGATGAACCCGCTGATCGCCCCGACCATGTTCAGGACGACCTGCAGCCCCGAGACATCGGCGTCCGAGAACGGCACCCGGATCTGCCGAGGCGCTGCACCGTCGCCGCCCAGCGTGGTGACTGTGATCGCGGACGCGGCCGGCCCGCGGTACGCGATGGTCGCAGCTGTGGCCGTCGCAGCCAGCCCGAGCAGGAACACTCCGACCGCGAGCGCGACGAACGATCCGGCGTACAGAGACCGGTGGCGACTGACGGTCTGCCGGCTGAGGTAGAACAGCTGTGTCATCTCTTTCCCCACCCCACCGCCCCGGTCGGGGGCTCCAGGTCGCTCATGGCCGCGGCGATCTGCGTCGGCGTGGCGCGATCGAGGTGTCCGGCGAGCAGTCCGTCCGACAGGAACAGCACCCGCTCGGCGTACGCCGCGGCCACGGGGTCGTGGGTGACCATGACAACGGTCTGGCCGGCGCGGTCGGTTGCTTCTCGCAGCAGCCCGAGGATCTGCCGGCTGGTACCGCTGTCCAGCGCGCCGGTTGGTTCGTCGGCGAAGAACACCGATGGCTGGGTGATCAGCGCTCGTGCGATGGCAACCCGCTGCTGCTGACCACCGGACAGCTCCGCGGGCCTCCGCTTCGCCTTGCCATCCAGTCCGACCTGGTCGAGTACCCGGTGGACGTCGTTCCGCGACGGCCGGCGTCCGGTCAACCGGAGCGGCAGCGCGACGTTGTCGTAGACGGTCAGCGACGGCAGCAGGTTGTACGCCTGGAAGACGAAGCCCATCTCCGCCCGGCGCAGCTTGGTCAGCTCGACCTCGCTCAGTCCACTCAGCGTCACTCCGTTGAGTACGACGGTGCCTGTGGTCGGCTGGTCGAGTCCGGCCGCGCATTGCAGCAGCGTCGACTTGCCGGAACCGGACGGGCCCATGACGGCGGTGAACGAGCCGCGGCCGAAGTGGTACGTCACTCCGCGCAGCGCGTCGACCGCTCCGGCCTTGGAGCGGTATGTCTTGGTGATGCCGTCCAGCAGCAGCGCGGGCGGCTCGATCGGCGCGACGGTCGGGTACGAGGGCGCGGTAGCGGTCATAGAACCAGGCAACCGCGGAAGCGGGCGCGAAGCCCTGGCCCATGGTGGAGACCTGGAGTAGCGCGCACGCTACCGCCCAACAGGGCGGCCCACCTCTAGTGTTGAGTGGGTGGAGAGTCCGAAGACAGTGTTGAATGCCGCGACTCCGTCGCGGCGGGTCCTGGGGCTGTTGCTCCCGGCCTTCCCTCGTCGCTCCGGTCGCTCCGGTCGCTTCGCTCCCTCCGCTCCTCAGTCCAGGCCGGGAGGCCCCAGGACCGCGTGGGCAGCGCTCGCGTCGCCGCGCTATCTGATTTCGTCGTGGCCGTGGCGTAGCTACGCGTATCTCTTCACGTCGGTGCCGGTCGGTGCGACGGCGATCGGGGTCCTGGTCGGGCTGGCGGCGCTCAGTGCGCTGCTGAGCCCGATTCTCATCGGCATCCTCATGCTGACAGCGTTCCCGCTCATCGGTGCGGCGATCGGGTGGATGGAGCGCTGGCGGGCCGGGCTGATGCTGGTGGACGGCATCAGCAGCCCGCATGCGCAGCTGCCGATCGCACTGTCGCTCAAACAGCGGCTGTCGTTCCGCAGGCGCGAGCAGGCCTCGATGCGGGCGCTGGGGTACGGCTTCGTGCTCGGCGTGCTCATCTGGCCGCTCAGTGCGTTGTTCGCCGGTATCAGCGCGACGATCCTGCTGACCACGTTGGCGGCCCCGATCATCGCCGCCGACGACGAGCTGGGAATGGGGCCGTGGACGCTGGACACCGCGGGGGAGGGGCTGCTGTTCCTGGTGCTGTTCGGGCCGGTGTTCTACGTGTTCAGCTCGTACCTGCTCGGGGTCATCGCCGGCGCTGAGGCCTCGCTCGCGAAGGCCATGCTCGGACCGCGGCAGGAGGAGCTGCAGCGCAACCTCGCCGAGCTCCGACGCTCGAGGCTCGATCTGGTCGACGCGTTCGAGACCGAGCGGGCGCGGATCGAGCGGCACCTGCACGACGGCGTACAACAGCGGCTGGTCGGGCTGACGATGACGCTCGGGCTGGCCGAGCTGGACCTGCCCGACGGCGAGGGACGGCGGCTGGTGGTGAAGGCGCACTCCGAGGCGGAGGCTGCATTGGCCGACCTGCGGGCCGCGGTACGGGGGATCCATCCGCGGGTGCTCGTCGATCACGGGCTGGAGGCCGCCGTACGGGAGGTGGCCGACCGGATGCCGCTCCCGGTGACGGTGCAGCTGTCGACGACCCGCTTGCCACCGCCGATCGAGGCTGCGGCGTACTTCGTAGTGTCCGAAGCGCTCGCCAATGTCGCGAAGCACGCGCAGGCGACGAAATGCGAGGTGTCCGGCTGGGTGGATCGTGAGCGGCTGGTCATCACGATCCAGGACGACGGAATCGGTGGCGCACGTCTCGGTGCGGGGACCGGACTCACCGGGCTGGTGACGCGATTGGACGCATTGGGCGGCACACTCGACGTCGACAGCCCACCCGGTGGGCCGACCCGACTGAGAATGGAGTGCCCGTGCCGACTCGGCGACTGAGCCCTCGACTACGCATTGTGCTGGCCGAAGACTCGCTGCTGTTGCGGGAGGGCCTGGCCAGCATTCTGGATCGCGCCGGGCACGACGTACGGGACTCGGTCGGGGACGCGGACACGCTGCTGGCCGTCGTACGCAAGGAGCCGCCGGACGTGGTGATCACCGACGTACGGATGCCGCCCGGGCACTCCGACGAGGGCCTGCGCGCCGCCGCGGCGATCCGGGCCGAGCTGCCGGCGATCGGGATCCTGGTGTTGTCGCAGTACGTCGCTGACGCCTACCTGTCGACGTTGCTGGAGACAACCACCGGCGGGATCGGGTACCTGCTGAAGGACCGCGTCGGGCACGTCACGGAGTTCCTCGAGTCGCTGGACCGGGTCGCGAACGGCGGGACCGTGGTCGACCCGGAGGTGGTGCGGCAGTTGCTCGCACGACGGCGCAACGACGGGCCACTGGCCGCACTCACGCCACGCGAGCTCGAGGTCCTCGCGCTGATGGCGGAGGGCCGGGTGAACGCGTCGATCGCGGAACAGTTGGTGGTGAGTGAGGCCGCAGTCCGCAAACACGTGGGAAACATTTTCGCCAAACTGCGGTTGGAAGAGGGGTTGGACCGGCGCGTATCCGCGGTGCTGACCTACTTGAGAGGTTGAACATGGACGAGGCGATCCGGAAGATCCTGGCCGACTGCGACACGTGGGCCGTGGTCGGGCTGTCGAACAACACCAGCCGGGCGGCGTACGGCGTGGCGCGGTTCCTGCAGAATCACGGGAAGCGGATCGTGCCCGTGCACCCGTCCGCGGAGACCGTGCACGGCGAGCAGGGGTACGCGACGCTCGCGGACATCCCGTTCCCGGTCGATTGCGTGGACGTCTTCGTCAACTCCGACCTGGCCGGCGACATCGCGGACCAAGCGGTGGGAATCAACGCCAAGGCAGTGTGGTTCCAACTCGACGTAGTTGATCAGGACGCCTACGACCGAACGACCGCGGCCGGACTCACGATGGTGATGAACCACTGCCCGGCGATCGAATGGGGGCGTCTCGGACCGACGCTCTGAGAGGTTCTGATGTTCACGATCGACACGTCCACCGGCTTCGGCAAACGCATCGCGCGGCAACTCGGCCACGAGCGAGTGGTCTGGCTGACGACGGTCGCCCCGTCAGGCACGCCGGCTCCGACGCCGGTGTGGTTCCTCTGGTACGGCGACGAGCTCCTGATCAGCAGCGAGCCGGACAAGGCCAAGCTGCGCAACATCGCGGCGCACCCGCAGGTCAGCGTGAACTTCAACGCGACGCACACCGGGGGAGACGTCGGCGTCATCACCGGTACGGCGGTGATCGAGAGCGAACCGATCCGCGGCGAGGCGCTTGCGGCGTACAACACGAAGTACGCCAACGACATCGCGGGGCTCGGGATGACTCCGGATCAGTTCCATGCGTCGTACTCGGTCCTGATCCGGATCACCCCCGGGAAACTGCGTGGTTTCTAGTTGAGGTAGCCCTCGACGGTGTCGGCCGAACGGGCCTGCGCGTCGTCGGGGTTCTCACCGAATTCACGCCGTGCACGCCGCTGGCGGAGCAGGTCCCAGCACTGGTCCAGCTCGATCTCGACAGCCTTCAGCCGGGCATGCTCGTCGGCGTCACTGATCTGGCCGGCGGAGTGCTTGGCACGAAGGTCCTTCTCCTCCGCAACCAGGTCGTCGATCCGCCCGATGATGCTCTTGTCGTCGCTCATGGGGAAACCGTACGCCCCCGGCTACTTGAAGTCGGACTCGTCGTAGGTGTTGCCGGCGCCGGTCTCGACCTTCGCGGCCTCGTCGGCGCGGAGCTCGACGCGGCGGATCTTGCCGGAGATCGTCTTCGGCAGGTCGGCGAACTCGAGCCGCCGGATCCGCTTGTACGGCGCCAGGTGCTCGCGGCAGAACGCCAGGATCTCCCCGGCCAGCTCCCGCGACGGCTCGTGTCCCGCTGCGAGGACGACGTACGCCTTCGGCACGGCCAGCCGGAGCGGGTCCGGTGACGGTACGACGGCGGCCTCGGCGACCGCGGGGTGCTCGATCAGCACCGACTCCAGCTCGAACGGCGAGATCCGGTAATCGCTGGCCTTGAACACGTCGTCCGACCGTCCGACGTACGTGATGTAACCGTCCGCGTCCCGGCTCGCGACGTCGCCGGTGTGGTAGAACCCGTTGCGCATCACCTCGGCCGTCAGCTCGTCCGCGTCGCGGTAGCCGCGCATCAACGGGACCGGCGCAGGCGCCAGCTCGATGCAGATCTCGCCGTCGTCGCCGATCACGTCGGTGGCCGGGTCGATCAGCGCGATGCTGTACCCGGGCAGCGGGCGGCCCATCGACCCGAGCTTCACCGGCTGCCCGGGGGTGTTGCCGATCTGGGCGGTCGTCTCGGTCTGGCCGTACCCGTCCCGGATGGTGATGTCCCAGGCGTTGCGGACCTGCTCGATCACCTCGGGGTTGAGCGGCTCACCAGCCGAAATGCATTCGCGGATCTGTACGTCGACCGCGGACAGGTCGGCCTGGATCAGCATCCGCCACACCGTCGGCGGCGCGCAGAACGTGGTCACGCCGTACTCCTGCAGGACCTGGAGCATCCGCTCCGCGTTGAAGCGCGTGTAGTTGTAGAGGAAGACGGTCGCACCGGCGTTCCACGGCGCGAACACGTTGCTCCACGAGTGCTTGGCCCAGCCAGGCGACGACACGTTGAGGTGTACGTCGCCGGGCTGCAGGCCGATCCAGTACATCGTCGACAGGTGGCCCAGCGGGTAGCTGACCTGCGTGTGCTCGACCAGCTTCGGCTGACTCGTCGTACCGGAGGTGAAGTACAGCAGGAGCGGGTCGTCCGCAGCGGTGTCGACCTCAGGGACCGGACCGTCGTAGCTCTCGGTGTCGGCGTACGACAGCCATCCCTCGGCCCCTGAGCCGAGAGCACCAACGGCCACGCGGATGCAGTGGTCCGCGATCCCGGCGTACCGGCCGGCGTCGGCGCCACTCGTGACGACGGCGCGGACGTTGCCTCGGGAGATGCGGTCGGCGAGGTCGGCGTCGGTGAGCAGGGTGGTCGCGGGGATCATCACCGCGCCGGCGCGGATGCAGCCGAGCATCGTCTCCCACAGCTCGACCTGGTTGCCGAGCACGATCAGCACGCGATCGCCCGGCTTCAGACCAGCCTCGGTGAGCCAGCCGGCGACCTGGCGGGACCGCTCGGCCATCTCAGCGTACGTCCGGGTGGTGACTTGGCCGTCCTCCTCGACGATGGTCAGCGCGGCCACCTCGGGCTGCTCGACCGCGAGGGCGTCGAACCAGTCGTGCGCCCAGTTGAACCGCTCCAACGCCGGCCAACTGAAGTCCCGGTACGCCGTCTCGTAGTCGTCGCGATGCGCTACCAGGAAGTCCCGGGCCGCCCGGAACTCCCGGGTCACCGCCGAGGTGCTCTGCTCCGTCGCCATGCCGCGCACATTACCCATTCAGGACCCATTCAGGGCGAGAACAGCCCCCGCCACGACGAGCGGCGTGAGGATGAGGCCGCGCCAGAGGAACGACCACCAGGAGATGTCCACCCGCGCCGCGTCGCAACGCGCCCGCCAGAGCAGCGTGGCGAGCGAGCCCCACAGGGTCAGCATGCATCCGCAGTTGACGCCGATCAGCAGCGCCATCATCCGGTGTGGACTGCTGGAGGCGACCGGCTCCATCGCGAGGTACGCCGGCAGGTTGTCGAACAGGTTCGCGCCGACGGCAGCAGTCGCGCTCAACCGCAGCTCGGACGTGGTCCCCGCGATCCGGCGGAGCAGATCCTCGAGCCCGTGGTCGCTGAGGAACCCGACCACGGTGAACAGCACCACGACCGTGATGACGAGCTTGTACGGGATCAGCGACCACCGCAGCACGCTGCGCCGCCGGATCGCGAACAGGATGACCAACGCGATCGCCCCGATGCTGGCCGGCCACGCGACCTCCACACCGGACACGAACGCGGGCCCCATCAGCACACACACGCCTGCCGCGCCCCAGAACAGCACCTTGTCCTCGACCGGCGGGGTCGGCGGTACGGCGTACGTCCGGCGCAGGTCGCGGTGGAACAGGGCCGCGAGTACGACGACCGTGATCAGGATCGACGCGATCGCCGGACGCCAGCTCACCGAGATGAACGACGTGTCCAACTGGCGGAACTGATGGAGGGCGAGGAGGTTCGTGAGATTGGACACGGGCAGCAGCAACGATGCCGTACCGGCCAGCCAGACCGTGGTGAACGCGAACAGCTTGGGCGGGATGTTCAGCTGGCGGGCCATCGACAGCACGACCGGCGTCAGCAACACCGCGCAGGTGTCCAACGACAGCACGATTGTGAGCCCGGTGGCGAGCGCGACGACCAGCAGCCAGAGCCGCCAGACCCGGCCCCGGGCGAGGTGCGCGGCCTCCCGTGCCGCGACGTCGAACACCTTGGCCTGGTCGGCCAGTTCGGCGATGACGGTCACGGCGATCAGGAACACCAGCACCGGCGCGATGCGCTCGACCAATATTCACGACCTCCGAGGTGACTGTTTGAGTACGCTTGCCAGGTGACTCTCTTGATGCCACGACTCCGTCGCGGCGGGTCATGGGGCTGGTGCTCCCGGTCTTCCCTCGTCGCTCCGGTCGCTGCGCTCCCTGCGCTCCTCGGTCCAGACCGGGAGGCCCCATGACCAAGGGCCAGTATGACCAGGAGCTGCCGGACGGCTATCCGGCGGAGTACGAGGCTGACGTCGTCCTGCGGGACGGCGCCACCGCGCATCTTCGCCCGATCACGCCCGGCGATGCCGACCTGCTGGTCGCGTTCTACTCGCGGGTGTCCGAGCAGTCGAAGTACTACCGCTTCTTCGCCCCGTACCCACAGCTATCCGACCGCGATGTGGCCAGGTTCACCCAGGTCGACTACCACGACCGCCTGGCGCTGATCGTCACCGTCGGTGACGAGATGATCGGCGTCGGCCGCTACGAGCGGACCGGACGGCACACGGCGGAGGTCGCGTTCCTGATCGAGGACGCGCACCAGGGCCGCGGTCTGGGGCAGCTGTTCCTCGAGCATCTGGCGCAGGCCGCCCGCGAGAACGGGATCCACCGGTTCGTCGCCGAGGTGCTGCCGGACAACCGGAAGATGATCACGGTCTTCGCCGAGGCCGGGTACAAGGTCGCCCGCGAGTTCGAGGACGGCGTGATCGTGGTCGAGTTCGACATCGCGCCGACCGACACCTCGTTCGGCGTGATGCAGGCCCGTGAGCAGCGGTCCGAGGCATTGTCGATCGCGCGACTGCTGACCCCGTCGTCGGTCGCGGTCATCGGCGCGAGCCGGCGTGAGGGCACGATCGGCAACGCGCTGCTCCGCAACCTCCGCGACGGCGGCTTCCCGGGCCGGTTGTACGCCGTGAACACCGACACCAAGGCCGACGAGATCGAGGGCGTCCCGGCGTACCCGACGATCCGCGAGGTCCAGGACACCGTCGACCTGGCCGTCGTCGCGGTGAAGGCGGAGATGGTCGCGGACGTCGTCCTCGACTGCGCGGCCAAGGGCGTGCGCGGGCTGGTCGTCGTGTCGAGCGGGTTCGCCGAGATCGGTGACGAAGGGCGGAAGCGGCAGCGGCACCTGGTCGGTCTGGCGCGCTCGTACGGCATGCGCGTGATCGGCCCGAACGCGCTCGGCCTGATCAACACCGCGGCCGGCGTCTCGCTGAACGCGACGCTCTCACCGCTGATGCCGAGCAGGGGCCGGGTCGCGTTCTTCTGTCAGTCCGGCGCCCTCGGCGTACCGATCCTGGCCGACATGGTCGGTCGTGGCCTCGGCCTGTCGAGCTTCGTCTCGGCCGGCAACCGCGCCGATGTCTCGGGCAACGACCTGATGCAGTTCTGGTACTCCGACGAGGCCACCGAGGTCGTCCTGCTGTACCTCGAATCGCTCGGCAACCCGCGCAAGTTCAGCCGGGTCGCGCGCCGGCTGGCCGGTCGCAAGCCGGTGGTCGCGCTGAAGTCCGGGCGGGCGACCCAGGGCGTGCCGGTCGGGCAGATGGTCCGGCGCAGCCTGTTGCCTCCAGCAACCGTCGAGTCGATGTTCCGGCAGAGCGGCCTGATCGGAGTGGACACCACGGGTGAGCTGTTCGACGTCGCTCAGTTGCTCGCGCACCAGCCGCTGCCGAAGGGCCGCCGGGTCGCGATCGTCTCGAATTCCGACGCGCTCACGCTGCTCGCGCTGGACACGATGGCGAGCTGTGGCCTGGAGGTAGCCGGCGAGCCACACAACCTGAGCGCGGACGCGACTGCCTCGGACTTCGGCGTGGCTCTGTCCGAGGTGTTCGCGGACGACCGGGTGCACTCGGTCGTGGTGATCTACACGCCGCCGGTCCAGTCCAACGGCGCCGAGGTCGCGCAGGTGCTGGCCGCGGCTGCCGCCGGGTCGGACAAGCCTGTGGTGTCGACGTTCCTCGCGTCCCGCAGCGTGCCTGCCGAGCTGCGCGTCCCCGACGAGGACGGTGGCGCCGCGCGGGGATCCATCCCGTCGTTCCTCAACCCGCAGTACGCCGTGGGCGCGCTCGCGAAGGCAACGCAGTACGCCGAGTGGCGCAGGCGCTCCGACAGCCGGATCCCGGATCTGCCGGAGGTGGACACGGCCGGGGGAGAGGACTTCGTCGCGGAGTTCCTGCAGCGGCATCCCGGTGGCGCTGACCTCGCCGAGGCGGACCGCCAGCGGCTGTTGAGCTTCTACGGGATCACGGTGTTGCCGGCGTTCCCGGTGCTGAGCGCGGACGAGGCGGTCGACCGCGCCGCGGACCTCGGGTTCGAGGTGATCCTCAAGGCGACCGCGGAGCAGTGGCGGATGCGGCCCGACCTGGCCGACATCTGGCGGCACATCCACGATGAAGAGGACATGCGGGCGGCCTGGGCGGAGATGACGCAGACGTTCGGTGTCGCGTCGGATCCGGGTCGGGCGCAGTTCGTCGTACAGAAGATGGCGCCGCCGGGGGTGCCGGTGGTGATCTCGACGATCGAGGACGTGTCGTTCGGGCCGGTGGTCACGTTCGGGCTGTCCGGGGTGGCGACGGACCTGCTCGGCGACCGCTCGTACCGGATGCCGCCGCTGACCACGCGGGACGCGGCCGAGATGGTGCGCGAAGTGAAGGCGTCGCCGCTGCTGTACGGGTACCGCGGCTCGGACCCGGTCGACATCTCCGCGATCGAGGACCTGCTGCACCGCGTCTCGCGCCTCACGCTCGACCTCGAAGAGGTCGTCCGCCTCGACCTCCGCTCGGTCCTGGTCTCCGCCAACGGCGCCTGCGTCCTCGACACCCGCGTCCGCATCGCCCCGAACGAAAAACCCCGCCAAGACACCCCAGCCCGCCGCCTCACCTAACCTCCACCACCCCCCGCCCACGGGCTCGCCCCGTGCCTCCTGGGTGGGTTAACCCATCCTGTTGTGGGTTCCCCACCCTGTAGACAGTGGGGGAACCCGCCACGGGATGGGTTAACCCACCCAGGAGGACCGAGGCACGCGGCGCGGGGCACGGGGCGCTGGCGCGGGGGAGTGGGGCGTGAGGTGGGCGCGCCGGGGTGGGAGGTTCGGGGCCGGGGGAGGTGTTAGGGGTGGCGGGTGTAGATGCTGTTCTGGCGGGTGAGGAGGCGGGTGTCGACGAGTTGGCGACGGAGCGCGGCGTGGTCCGGGTGCCAGCGGTTGAGGATCTCGTTGACCTCGGTCTCCGGGTAGCTGCGGCCGACCTCGAAGCTCTGCGCCAGGTGCTCGAGCACGATCCGGAACTTGTCCGGGTACGTCGGGAAGTGCGTGAGCCGGCCGTCGCGGATGAACGACCTGAGCACGTTGTCCCGGGCCGGATCCGGGTCGAGCGGAACGCGCTCGGGGCGGCTCTCACGGACGGCGTCCTTGAACACGGCGTCGTCCGCCGTGAACCCGTCGCGGGTGGCTTCGATCAGTCCGCCCTTGGTCAGCCGCTGCAGGGCCTTCACCACGACCGGCGCGGCCAGTCCGGTGCTCCCGGCAACCTGCTCGGGAGTGGAGGCGCCGAGGACGATCGCGGAGTACGTCCGCAACCTCGACGGTTCGGCCAGCAGACCACAGAGCTGATCGGTGTTCATACATTTCACGCTAACGATTACCGCAACAGGATTATGATCCGCAGCATGCAGCCTGGTCCGCACAATGCGATCACCGATGTCCCCGGAGTGCTTGTCGGTCAGGTGGAGCGTGTCGATGCGCCGTACCTGACCGGTACGACGGTCATCCACGTGCCGACGACCGCCGTCGCCGGCGTCGATGTCCGCGGCGGAGCGCCCGGCACCCGTGAGACCGATCTGCTCTCGCCGGTGAACTCGAACGGCGGCGTGAACGCGATCGTGCTGACCGGCGGCAGCGCGTTCGGTCTCGACACCGCAGGCAGTGTGATGCGCTGGCTGGAGGAGCGCGGCGAGGGCGTCCGTGTCGGCCAGGGCGAATACGACGTGGTGCCGATCGTGCCGACCGCGGTGATCTTCGACCTGGCCCGCGGCGGCGACTTCAAGGCCCGGCCGGAGCCGTCCTGGGGAGCGGACGCGATCGCCGCCGCCACCGACGGACCTGTTGCCTTGGGCAACCACGGCGCCGGCGCCGGAGCGCGTGCTCGCTCGTTGAAGGGCGGCGTCGGCTCGGCGAGCGTACGGCTCGACGACGGTACGACAGTCGGCGTACTCGTGATCGTCAACGCGGCCGGCTCGACGGTCGACGCGGACGGCAACCTGTACGGCGCCCGCTACGGGATCGGTGACGAGTTCAGCCACCTGCGGACGCCGGTCGAGCCGCCGCCACCCGCCGCGCCCGGTCGCAATCTGATCCCAGGGCCGTCGATGAACACCGTGATCGCCGTAGTGGCGACCGACGTACCGCTCGACAAGGCGGCGACGACGCGGATGGCGATGGTCGCGCACGACGGGCTGGCCCGCGCGATCGATCCGATCCACACGCTCGTCGACGGCGACAGCATCTTCGCGTTGTCGACCCAGGTGGCCGACGACGACCGGCCCCGGCTGAGCGTCACCGATCCGATGGCGCTCGGACAGCTCGAGACGCTCTACGCGGCCGGTGCGCGCACGCTCTCGCGGGCGATCGTGCACGCGATGCTGAACGCCGAGTCGGTGGAGACGCCGGGCGGCACGATCCCGAGCTACCGCGACGCGTATCCGTCGGCCTTCCCGGCCTGACGTACGACTTGAGTCGTACGCCGGCCTGCCGAAAGGCGTCGGAAGGCGACGGCAAGACCGGTCTGCAGGCCGACGATCGCGGGCGCCGTAGACGGAAGGCTCAGGGCTATGAACTTCCAGAGTCCCCAGTCGCAGGTCGTGCTCTCCGGTCACGGCCTGGTCAAGTACTACGGCAGCGTGGTCGGCCTGGCCGGCGTGGACGTTGCCGTCCGGTCCGGCGAGGCCCTCGCGGTGATGGGTCCGAGCGGCAACGGCAAGACCACCCTGCTGCATGTGCTGGCCGGGATCCTCACGCCGGACCAGGGGGAGGTCTGGCTCGCCGGCGAACGAGTGGACCAGCTGAACGACGCCGCCCGGACAGTACTGCGTCGGCGCCGGCTCGGTTTCGTGTTTCAGGACAACCAACTGCTGGCCGAACTGCCCGCGGACGAGAACGTAGCGCTCCCGTTGATGGTGGACGGTCTGAGCCGGCGGGACGCGATCGGGCGGGCGCGGAACATGCTCGCCCAGGTCGGCCTGGCCGCTGAGGTCGGCCGTCGTCCGGGCGAGCTGTCCGGCGGTCAGGCCCAACGAGTCGCGATTGCCCGTGCTCTGGTCGGCGAACCACAGGTGGTGTTCGCCGACGAACCGACCGGTGCCCTTGATGCAGCGACTGGCTCGCAGGTGATCGACCTGCTTGTCGGCGCCGCCACCTATCGAGGTGCTGCAGTAGTAGTCGTCACTCACGACAATGCGGTCGCCGCCCGCTGCCACCGCGCCCTCCACATCGTCGACGGTCGAGTCAGTGAGTCAACGGGAGTCGCACGATGAATCCGATGACTGACCTCGGTCTGCGCTTCGTACGTCGTCCCGGCCCGGGCGGTCGAGCCGCCAACCTCGCGGCGCTCGGAGCGACCGCAGTGGTCGCCTTGCTGGTGACCTTCTTGATCGCGGGCTCACTCGGACTGTCGCACCGGTCGGAGCGGATCGGCTGGCGGAGTGGGGACAAGGCCGATCCGGCGACCGCGATCGGTGCGCTGAATCTCGACGACGACCAGCGCGTAGACGGCCACCGGATGTCCGTCCTCGACCTGGCAACGCTCAAGCCCAACGAACTCCCGCCACCGCCCGGCCTCGACCACACTCCCAAGCCCGGCGAGGTCTTTGTCTCGCCTGAGGTCGCCAAGCACTGGTCCAGCCTGAGTACGAAGTACGGCGTTGCGCAGCCGACCGGCGTGATCAGCGCGAAGGGTCTGTCCTCGCCGGAGGAGTTCATCGTCATCCGCGGTGTCCAGACGATCCCGGTCGACGAGCATCCGCAGTACGTCAGTAGCTGGCACGAGAAGGTGTGGGACAGCCGCATGCTCGGCCTGCTGATCGCAGTGGCCTTCGGCATCACGCTTGTGCTGTTCCCGATCCTCAGCCTCGTCGGCCAGGCAGCCGGTGTCGCAGCCAAGCGCCGCGAACACAGACTGGCCGCACTACGTCTCGCCGGCGCCACCCGAACGCAGGTCCTCTGGCTGAGCGCGGTGGAGCAAGCTGTCCTCGCTCTGGCCGGTGCGGTGGTCGGACTGGTCGGCTACACGGTCCTGAGCCCACTGATCGCCCGCATCCCGCTCGGCGGCGGACGCTGGTACGTCGGCGACATCACCGTCAACTGGTGGACAGTCCTCGTCGTACTGGTCGCCGTACCGGTCCTGTCTGTAGTGAGCGCGCTGATCGGCCTGGGCCGCGTGAGCATCACTCCGCTGGGCGTTGTCCGCGGTCAGACTCGCAAGGGCGTCAGCGTGGTGCGCATCGGCCTGCTGGTGATCGGTCCACTGATCCTGGCCTACTACGGCATGCAGGCAGCTCTCCTGCCCTTGCTGATCGGGGTCGGGTTCGCTGCGCTCGCCGTACGGATCATCGGCCCGTTCGCAGTGCAGGTCGTCGGCAAGACGATGGCGAACCTGGCCAACGGACCCGTGACGCTGCTGGCGGGTCGCCGGCTTGTCGACGACCCGAAGGGCGCTTTCCGACCGGTGGCGGCGCTGGTCCTGTCGGGCTTCGTCACCGGCTTCATCTCGGTGTTCATGCCGCCCGGTGACGACGACCCGAGCTTCCACGACATGCGGATCGGAGTGGCACTCCTGCTGTCTCTGGTCTTCCTGACTGTTGCAGCGTCGACTGCAGCCGGTGCGGTCGGTACTGCGCTCGACCAGGCGGCTCCGGCCCGAGCGCTGCGGCGGTCCGGCGTACCGCTGAAGGTCATTGAGCGGTCGGCGCGGGTAGCGGCCGTCGTACCGGTGATCGGGGTCGGGCTGCCGGTCGTCGGGTTCGGCGCGCTGTGCGGGCTGGCGCTGAGCGGCGGGAAGGTCATCACGCAGGGCAGTTCCGGCGTACTGCTGCTGATCGGGCAGGTTGTGGCCGGGCTGATCCTCGTCGCGGTCGCGGGCGCCGCCGGTGCGCCGGTACTGCGGAAGGCGAGTGCGAACTGAGCGTGGTTGTCCACAAGGGTCGAACGCTCGGGCTCGCGATCGTGCAAGGATGAGGGCATGCGTGACCTGAATACACCGGAGCTCGCGGACGCATCCGCGGACCTGCGCGAGGCGATCGATCGGTGCGGCTACTACCCCGACGTGGTGACGGATTCGCTCGAGGTGGCGATCGCCGGCGAGCCGATCCGGGCGTATGTGCTGCAGCACGAGCCGACGTTCGACCGGGACGAGGTCCGGCGGCACATCACGATCCTGGCGCTGACCCCGAGCCGGCTGATCGTCGGCCACACCGACGAACACGCCGCCGACGAACTGATCCGCGCGCCGTATGCGTCGACCTCCACCGAGGCGATCCCGCTGCACCGGGTGAACGCCGTCGTCGTGAACCGCGTCGTCCCGAACCCGGCCGGCTACGCCTCCGGCAAGGCCGACCCGGCGGTGGCCGGCGCCGGTGAGGTCGTGCTGACGATCGGCTGGGGCATGGTCAACCGGATCGACCTCGAGCCGGCCGTCTGCGCCGACCCGAACTGCGAGGCCGACCACGGGTACACCGGGTCGGTCGCGGCCGACGACATCTCGCTGCGGATCAGCGCCGCGGCCGACGGTCCGGCCGGGATCCAGCAGGTGCTCGAGTTCGCCAAGGCACTGTCCTTCGCGACCACCAGGTAGCGCCGTGATCGTCCCGGTGTCCCCGCAGTACGGCGGCGGATCGCTCGCCGACGTACTGCCGTCGGTGTCCGGTGCGCTGTCGGTGCCGGGGGAGACGAACGTCCTCGGCCTGCCCGCCGCCTCGCGGTACGCCGTACTGCTCCTCGACGGCCTGGGGTGGAACCTGCTCCAGCGCTACTCCGAGGCCGCGCCGTACTTGTCCTCGCTGATGCCGGCCAGCCGAAGTCTGACTGCCGGTGTGCCGTCGACGACCGCGGTGAGTCTGACGAGTCTTGGCACAGGGCTGCCGCCCGGTGCGCACGGCATCGTCGGCTACACGTCGATCGTCCCGGAGACCGGCGACCTGCTGAATGCGCTGGCCTGGGATGCCCCGGTCGACCCGCGTCGCTGGCAACCGCATGGCACGGTCTTCGAACGGGCAGCCGCCGCCGGCGTCGCGACTCGCAACGTGAGCAAGGCGCGGTTCGATTCGTCCGGTCTGACGGCTGCCGCGTTCCGGGGGAGTGCGCACCGCGGCGCGGACACGGTCGAGGACCGGTTGGACGCGACCCGATTCGCGAGTCGCGAGGGGAAGTCGTCGCTGGTCTACGTGTACGACTCGCAGCTCGACTACATCGGCCACCAGCAGGGCTGCGACTCGTGGCAATGGCAGAAGGAACTGTCTGCGGCTGACGACTTCGCCCTGCAGGTTCGCTCAGCCCTCCCGCGCGACGCCGTACTGCTCGTCGTCGCGGACCACGGCATGATCGACATCGCGCCCGAGCAGCGCGTGGATATCGACCTCGAGCCGGCGCTGACCGACGGCGTACGCGTCGTCGGCGGTGAGTCCCGCTTCCGCCACCTGTACTGCGTTCCCGGGGCCGAGCTCGATGTCATCGCGACCTATACCGAACGGCTTGGCGACAAGGCCCTGGTTTTGTCGCGGTCGGACGCGATCGCGCGCGGCTGGTTCGGGCCGGTCGAGGATCGGGTGGCGCCGCGTCTCGGTGACGTCATCGTCGCGTCGCTGGGTCCGGTCGCGCTGGTGGCATCCCGTCGGCACGCCCAAGAGGCGAACCTGATCGGTCTGCACGGCTCGCTGACCGCCGACGAGATGGAGATCCCGCTGCTCGTCGACGCCGGACGCTAGAAGCTCCAGACGTTCCAGTAGAAGCTCGTCTGCGCGGTCTTGGCTTCGCCGTCGCGGGCGATCACGGTGACCTTGTAGCGACCCGAGCCGGGCGTCAGGACGCCGGTGATCCAGCCGCGTTCGGGGTCGATCGACAGCCCGGGCGGAAGGCCGGCGGCGGTGTAGCTGATGTCGCCCGAGCCGCCCGTACCCTTCATCAGCAGCGGAATCGCCGGGATGCCGCCGACACCGATCTGCTCGCCCGGTTCGGTGATCGCGATCGCGCCCTGCGGTTGCGCAGGCGCGGCTCCGACCGCCTCGGCGGCATCGACGAGACCCTCACCGTAGAACGAGTTGTTGGCCGTCGGACCGACGCATTCGCCGGTCGCGCCGGGCGGGCAGGCGAGGTCGTTCGCCTGCTGGGCGAGCCGGGCGCGTACCTCGGCGACCGTGAGTTTAGGGTCGGCGCTTCGGAGCAGCGCCGCGACACCGGCGACGTGCGGCGACGCCATCGACGTACCCTCGAGGATCTTGTAGCCGCCGCCCGGCACCGTCGAGTACACATCCTCACCCGGGGCGGCCAGGTTGATCTTGTTCACGCCGAAGTTCGAGAACTGCGATTTGACGCTGGTCGGGTCGACGGAGCCCACGACGATCACGTCCGGCAGTTCGGTCGGCAGGCTGATGCAGTCGTTCGTGACGGTCCGCGGTGCGGCGGTCGAGTCGTCCGGGCTGGAGTCGTCGCCGGACTTGTTGGCCAGGTCGTAGTCCTCGTTGCCCGCCGCGGCCACGTTCACGACGCCCTTGCTGTCCGAGTACGCGACGGCCCGGCGTACTGCCTCGGCGATCGCGTCCTGGTCCTTGTCGCTCGGGCACAGGAACAACCACGGGTCGACGTAGTAGCTGTTGTTCGTCACCGAGACACCCTTGTCGGCGGCAAACATGAACGCGCACACCGTGTCCTCCGGGAAGAACAACTGGTTGCCGGCCTCGGCGATCCGGATCGACGACACCTTCACGCCCGGGGCGACCCCGATCATGCCGACGCCGTTCCTCGCGGCCGCGATCGTCCCCGCGACATGCGTGCCGTGCTCACCGACCGGACGCCACGCGCCCGGCCGGGTGTCGGCCTTGCCGTACGCGCAGGACGCCGACTTCGACGCGTCGAAGTTCGCCTTCAGATCCGGGTGCTGGTCGTCCACGCCGGTGTCGAGTACGCCGACAGTCACGCTCTTCGAGCCCTGGTTCTTCTGCCAGGCCCGGTCGGCGCCGATCTGCGTCATGTCGGAGCGATCCGTCTCCGGAGCGGTCGTCGCGGTCTCCGGGACCGCGGACGGGATCGCCGGGTTGTCGACATCGGCCGGGAGGTCCGTCGTACGCGTCGCTCCGGCCTTCTGGACACCGGCGACGTCGCGCATCTTGTTGATGAAGTCGGGAGCCGTCGAGTGCGCCACGATCACGCCGATGGCGTCGTACGTCGCGTAGACCGTGCCGCCGTTCTGCGTGACGGCTCCGGTGACCTTTCCGGTCTGGTTCGGTTCGGTGATCACGAAGTACGCACGCAACCCCGCCTCGGCCCGGACCGGTGTCGCACTGGCCGGCAGAGCGGCGGTGGCGACCGTGAGACAGGCCGCGAGGATGAGGAGCAGAGCTTTGCGCACGATCCATTCAAACCGCACCGGGGCTCAGAACCAAGCCGCACCGAACGACACACCCCGACGTGCGGTGCGAACCATTGACTTGGCAGGATGATCGCCCGTGGCTGAGCTCCTCTATTTCACCGGGACCATGGACTGCGGCAAGTCGACGCTGGCCCTCCAGATGGATCACAACCACAAGGCGCGAGGACGGCTCGGCCGGATCTTCACCAGCCACGACCGCGCCGGGGAGTCGGTGCTCTCGTCCCGGCTCGGTCTGTCCGCGGAGGCGGTCGAGGTGCGGGCCGAGTTCGACTTCTGGGAGTACGTCGTCAGCGAGCTCACCCAGGGCGGACGGATCGATTACGCGGTGTGCGACGAGGCGCAGTTCTACAGCGCGCTGCAGATCGAGCAGCTGGCGCGACTGGTCGACGAGCTGCAGATCGACGTGTTCTGTTTCGGGATCCTGACCGACTTCCGGGCGACGCTGTTCCCCGGCTCGGCCCGGTTGGTCGAGCTCGCCGACCGGATGGAACTGCTGCAGGTCGAGGCGTTGTGCTGGTGCGGTGAACGGGCCACCCACAACGCCCGTACGATCGGTGGGGAGATGGTGACCGAGGGCGAGCAGCTGGTGGTGGGTGACATGGTGACGCGCGACCTCGAGCCGGCGTACGAGGTGCTGTGTCGCCGGCATCACCGCCGCCGACTCACCCAGGCCCGCGCCCGCGCCACCCTGTCCCCAGAGGTCCTGCCGTTCGGAGGAGCTGCTTCATGAGCGAGCGCAGCGAGTTCATCAAAAAGTACAGCGCGGACAGTGCCTCATCCGCGCCCGGAGCGAAGCGAGGACGTGGATGAGCCCGTTGATCACCGTTGACGAACTGCGCGCGCTGTCGCCTGTGCTCGCGGACGTGACGTGGAACCTGGCGGGTCCGCCCGGCAAGGAGGCGTACGACGCCGGCCACCTGCCCGGCGCGTACTTCGTCGACCTCGAGACCGAGCTCGCCGGTCCGCCCGGCCCCGGCCGCCACCCGTTGCCTGACGCAACCACCGTGACCGGCACGTTCCAGCGCCTCGGCATCACCTCTGCCGACACCCCGGTCGTGGTGTACGACGCCGCGAACTCCATGTCCGCCGCTCGCGCGTGGTGGATCTTCCGGTACTTCGGGTTGACCGACGTGCGCGTCCTCGACGGCGGACTCGCCGCCTGGAAGGCCGCCGGGGGAGAGGTCGCGGTGGAAGCACCGGCCGACGGAGCCGGCACGTTCACCGCAACGCCCGGCCAGTTGCCTGTCCTCGACGCCGACGGTGCGGCCGAGGTCGCCGCGAAGGGCATCCTGCTGGACGCCCGCGCTCCGGAGCGCTTCGCCGGTGAGGTCGAGCCCATGGACCCGGTCGCCGGCCACATCCCCGGCGCCACCAACGCTCCGACCACCGCAAACGTTGACGAAACGGGCCGCTTCCTCCCTGCCGCCGATCTCCGCACCCGCTTCGAGAAGCTCGGTGTGACACCGGACGCCGAGACCGCCGTCTATTGCGGCTCCGGCGTGACCGCCGCCCATGAGGCCTTGGCACTTGAATCCGCTGGTCTGCCTTCGAAGGTGTACATCGGCTCGTGGTCCGAGTGGATCACCGACCCGACCCGCCCGGTAGCCACCGGATCAAGGGACTAGTACGACGCGCTCGCCGGGCGCAGCCTGCGTGGTCCAGGCCTGCTGCACGTCTGCGAGCGGGACCGCACGTGGGTTGATCGCCAGCGTGCCTGACGTGATGAGGGTGGCCAGCTCGGGCAGTTCGGCGAGGATGTCGCGGCCGGAGACTGAGCCTTGGCCGCTGCCGATGATGGTGAGCGCGGCGGCCCTCAGCAGGTAGGACGGGAGCGTCAGCTCGCGCGAGGCCATCGAGCCGATCTGGATCCAGGTCAGCGGTTGGGCCCGGTCGGAGCGCGCGTGGAGGATGGCGGACATCGCCTGCTCGGTCGGCTCGCCCCACAGGTAGTCGAGAACGATGTCGACGTCAGCGGCGGTCTCGGCGACAGCATCGAGCGTAACCGCTTCATCCGCGCCCAGCGACGTGAGCAGTTTCAAGCGTTCGGAGTCGCGGCCGGCGCCGATCACCTTGGACGCGCCCAGGTGCTTGGCGATCTGTACGGCGAGTTGTCCCGCGTTCCCGGTCGCGCCGAGGACGAGAACGGATCCGCCGTGGAAGTCGGCGCGTCGCCGGAGCGCGATCCACGACGACATCGCCGGATTCATCCCGGCCGCGACCGCCACGGGATCGGTGCCCTCAGGCAGTACGACGGCACGCCGGCGATCCACGGCTGCCCGCTCCGCCATCGTGCCGACCGCGTTGTCATCGGCAACGAAGTACAGCAACTCACCGTCGGTTGTGCGTGCGACTCCGTCGATACCGGGCACCATCGGCAGGGCGCCCTCCGACGTGTAGTGCGTCCCGTTCGCCGCCGAACGCACCCGCGGATGGAGGCCGGCGGCAACCACCTCGACGACATCGGGTCCGGCCGGTTCGGGGAACACGTCGTACGTCGGCGGCTCGTCGAACGACCGGACCACGGCTGCGTACATCAAGCACCTCGCACAGTACTTTGTCTCACGTACTACTTTACGAGGATAGTTTGTGCCACGTACCACGTCAACTAGACTCCGGAGCATGAACACCGTGGATGCCCTCGTGCAGTTGTCGTTCCAGATCCAGCGGATCCTCGCTGCGGTCGGCGCCGAGCACGACCTGTCGATCATCCAGATCCGGCTGCTCGGGATCCTCCGCGATCGGCAGCCGGGCATGCTCGAGCTCGGCCAGCACCTCGGCCTCGACAAATCCTCGATCACCGGCCTGGTCTCACGCGCGGAGAAGCGCGGCCTGGTCCAGCGCACCCCGTCGCCGCACGACGGTCGTGGCGTACTCGTGGCACTGACGCCGGCCGGCCGTCGCCTGGCCGAACAGGGCGAAATGCAGATCACCCGCCGGATCACCGAGCTGACCAAGGCGCTGAACGCAACCCAGCGGAAGCAGTTCACCCAGCTGGCGTCCGTGCTGGTCACCCCTTGACATAGGGGCATTGCTGCTGGAGAGTCAGAAATCGATTTCCCATCCTCCAACCGCCCCTGGAGACAGCGATGATGAAGCGATCCACGTTCCTCCGCGCCGCGCTCGGCGCCGGCGTACTCGCCGCCCTACCGTCCAGAGCGTTCTCGAGCACCCAGGCCGTGCTGACGAACAAGGTGGCCGACCTGACCGGGCCGGGTCTGACCGACCGGTTCCGGATGGCGGCGACCGACCTCGGCATTCCGGCGCGTACGCCGGACGGGCGGCTGCTGTTCATGTTCGGCGACACGTTCGAGCAGCCGGCTGTCGGCGGGGGATGGTGGCGGTCGCCGGTCGCGCTGTGGTCGACGACAACGGACTTGAACGGCGGGGTGCAGTGGTCGGGTGCCGTCGGGGGAGACGCGGCGCAGCAGTTGTGGGACTACCCGCACGACAATCCGACGTTCTCGACCGTGCTGCCGTCGGATGTGATCACGATCGGCGGGTCGATGTACCTGCACGCAATGGTGAACAAAGGCCTCGGTAACGTGGTGTGGACGGAGATCTGGCGGTCGGACAACTCGGGTGCGAGCTGGTATCACACCGGCGCGAAGTTCGACCCGAACATCGACGGCGGGCTGTTCCAGTTGCTCACGTGGGGGCTCGGGAACGACGGGTACGTGTACGTCTACTCGACCGGTTTCCAGCGTGACAAGCCGATTATCCTCAAGCGTGTCCGCGCCGAACAGATCGCGAACCCGGCGGCGTACGAGCCGTGGGGGTACCGCGACGGGGTGTGGGCGTGGGGCAATCCGGCGACGCCGATCCTGACCGGGAGCTTCGGCGAGATGAGCCTGCGCCCACTCGGCGGCAAATGGGTCCTGACCTGGTTCAACGCCGGCGACTACCGCATCGACGGCATCATCATGGACACGCCGACGTCGAACCTCTACACGGCGTACCGCCAGACCCTGATCTACGGCGGCAATTGGGGCTCCGAAGACGACAACCACGTGGCTCAGCTGTACGGCGGCTACATCATCCCCGGGTCCACCTTGTCAGACATGCATCTGTCCGTCAGCCAATGGGACACCGCGAACGGCTGGCCTTACCACGTCATGCAGTTCCGCATCCGCGGCTTCGGCTAGAGCCCGATTACGCCGGACCGGCGACCCCGATCAGGTTGCCCTCCAGGTCGGTGAACTGGCCGACCACCAACTTTCCGGGCACCCCGTCCGGTCCGAACACCCGCCGTCCGCCGAGCGCCTCAGCCTGCTCCAGCGCGGCTTCTACGTCGTCGACTCCGACGTAGAACAGCACCTTCGCCCGTAGCGAGGGGCCACCGCCGACGCCACCGTTCAGTCCGGCGACCGACTCCTCCACAAACCCGTACTGGCCGGTCTCGGACACCTCACCGGACACGGTGTCGCCGACCGCGTAGCTCCATCCGAACAACTCCGCGTAGTACTCCCGCAGTCGGTCCGGATCGGTCCCGATGATCTCGAAGTGCACAACTGGGTTCGGCATGATCTCTCCTCGACGATTGGTTTCGGTGGGAACGTCGGAGTTGGTGTGGATCGTTCGACGTCCATGTATGTGGATGGGATGTATTACGAGGAGCTCGGAGCGGGCGAAGGTGTGCTGTTGCTGCACGGTGGGGGAGGGACCGTGCAGAGTTGGGCGGCGCAGGCGCCCGCGTTGGCTGCGCAGTACCGGGTGTTGGTGCCGGACCGGCGTGGGCATGGGCGCTCGACGGGCCGGTGTCGATGGAGATCTTCGCAGCGGACACGGCCGCGTTCATCGAGGCGCTGGGGCTCGGGCCGGTGCATGTGGTCGGCTGGAGTGACGGCGGCAAGGTGGGAATGAATCTCGCGCTGTCCCGACCGGAGTTGGTTCGCAAGCTCGTGCTGATCGGCACCGAGTTGACCCACACCGGCGGGACCGCGGCCAACCAGGCCCTGCTCGAGCCTGCCGGACTGGAGTTCCTCGCCGGGGCCTTCCGCCCGCAGTACGACGCGCTCTCGCCCGACGGCCCCGCCCATTTCGACGTCGTCTTCGCCAAATGGGTGCAGATGTGGAAGACCGTCCCCGACATCGAGCCGGCCACCCTGACGACCCTGCCGATGCCGGTCCTCCTCATGCAGGGCGACGACGACTGCGTCCGGCTCGAACACACCGCGGAGGTCGCCCGCGCGATCCCGGACGCCCAGGTGGCCGTCGTACCGGGGACTTCGCACGGGCTGCCGCTGGAGAAGCCGGACCTGGTGAACCGGATCCTGCTGGACTTCCTGGGCGATCCGCAGACGCCGAAGTTCCTCCCGCTGGGTGATCTGAACCCCTGAGCGAAACCGTTACCGCAAAAGTGGCCGTCTAGGTCTTGAGTTAGTAACACGCTTGGTTTAACTTACTCGGGACCTGGCCGGTGTGTGGCTCAGAGCACATCGGCGGCATCCGGAAACCTGAGGAGTTCCGATGACGAGAGTGAGCAGGTGGGGCGCCGCCCTGGGGGTTGCCGGGCTGGTGCTTGCCGCCGGTTGTGCGAAGGGCACCACACCGGGAGCGTCCGGTGACGCGGGTGGCGATATCGACCAGAACGCCCCGGTCTCGATCACGATCGGGGACCGCCCCACCCCCGACAAGCCGAACGACCTGAAGGCGTTCAACCAGAAGATCAAAGACTTCACCGCGAAGAACCCGAACATCACGGTGAAGTCGACCGAGACCAGCTGGCAGGCGCAGACCTTCCAGGCCCAGGTGGCCGGCGGCACGCTGCCGACGGTGATGAACATCAGCTTCACCGAGCCGGCCAACATGATCCCGAACAAGCAGCTCCCGGACATCACCGACGAGCTGAAGATGGTCGACCTGACCAAGGATCTGAACCCGAACGTCCTGAAGATCGTCCAGGACGCCAACGGCCGGATCTACGGCGTGCCGATCGATGTGTTCTCCGTCGGCATCGCGTACAACCGCAAGCTGTTCAGCGAGGCCGGTCTGGACCCGGACAAGCCGCCGACGACCTGGGACGAGGTCCGTCAGTACGCCAAGCAGATCCATGACAAGACCGGCAAGGCCGGGTACTCGCAGCTCACCACGAACAACACCGGTGGCTGGATGCTGACCACGATGACCTACAGCATGGGCGGCACGGTCGAGAGCGCGGACGGCAAGAAGTCGACGTTCAACGACGCGCCGACCAAGAAGGCGCTGCAGCTGCTCAAGGACATGCGCTGGACCGACAACTCGATGGGCAGCCGCTTCCTCTACAACCAGGAGGAGGTCCGCCAGGACTTCGCGGCCGGCAAGATCGGCATGGTCCTGCAGGCGCCGGACGCCTACGACATGAGCGTGAAGCAGTTCGGGATGAAGCCCGCCGACTTCGGTGAGGGCGCCCTGCCGCAGGACGGCGGCCCGTACGGCACGCTGACCGGCGGCTCGCTGAAGATGATCAGCCCGAAGGCGACCAAGAACGAGATCGTCGCGGCGCTGAAGTGGATCAAGTTCGACCAGTTCGACAAGTACACGACCGAGTCGGTCGCGGTGCAGGACGCGAAGACCACGATCGCCGACAAGGGCTTCGTCGGCCGCCCCGGCATCAGCCCGCTGAGCCAGTCGACGTACGACCAGTTCAACAAGTGGCGTGAGCCGTACGTGAACGTTCCGGTCAAGCAGTTCCAGGGCTACATCGACTCGACCACGTCGCTCAAGCTGCTGCCCGAGCCGTCGAACAAGGGTCAGGAGGTCTACTCACTGCTCGACCCGGTCGTGCAGCAGGTGCTGACGAAGAAGGACGCGGACATCGACAAGCTACTGAGCGACACCGCCTCGAAGATCGACGCTCGCCTCGCGCGGTAGCCACATGTTCCAGCAAAGAACCCAGAAGTCCGGCCGGAGCGTTGCCACTTGGTACCGCTCCGGCGGGCTCAGCAGCATCTTCTTCGCCCTGCCCCTGGTGCTGATCTTCCTGTACTTCTCCTGGGGCCCGATCGTCCGCGGACTGGTGCTCAGCTTCCAGAAGAACAACCTGGTGCTACCCGCCGAGTGGGTCGGGTGGTCGAACTTCAGCTACGTGCTGACCGACCCGCAACTCCCGCAGGCCGCGCTCAACACGCTGTACTTCGCCTTCCTGGCACTGATCTTCGGTTTCCCGGTGCCGTTGTTCCTGGCCGTGTTCATCAGCGAGCTGCGCAAGACCGGCTGGCTGTACAACGTGCTCTCCTACCTGCCGGCCGTCGTACCGCCGGTGGCCGCGATCCTGTTGTGGACGTTCTTCTACGACCCGAGCGGTGCGGGCGTCTTCAACTCGATCCTCGGCTGGTTCGGGATCGGCCCGTTCGCCTGGCTGAACTCGCAGACGCTGGCGATGCCTGCCATCGTGCTCGAGGCGACCTGGGCCGGCGCGGGCGCCACCTCGATCATCTACCTGGCGGCGCTGACCGGCGTACGCACGGAGTTGTACGAGGCGGCCGAGCTGGACGGGGCCGGGATCTGGAGCCGGGTCTGGCACGTCACGCTGCCGCAGATCCGCGGCATCATCCTGATCATGATGCTGCTGCAGCTGATCGGGACGTTCCAGGTGTTCACCGAGCCGTTCCTGTTCACCGGCGGCGGCCCGAACAACGCCACCATGACGGTCCTGCTGCTGATCTACCGGTACGCGTTCGTCAACGGAGACTTCGGTGCCGCGACCGCGCTCAGCGTGCTGCTCGCCGGGGTGCTGTGCGCGCTGTCGGTCGTCTACCACTTCGTCACTCGCCGCTGGAGCACGACATGAGCATGTCCGAGCGCGGAATCATCTCGACAGCCGACCGGCAGCGCGGCCTGATCCGCTACGGCCTGCCGGCGATCCAGGTGCTGATCTTCGTCGCCGTCGTGATCGCCGGCGTCGGTCCACTGCTCTGGCTGCTCAAGTCCGGTGTCTCCACCAGCCAGGACATCCTCAGCGGTCCGATGCAGATGTGGCCGTCGGGCATCCAGCTGAAGAACATCCCCGACGCCTGGAACCGCGTCCAGATCGGCGCGTACCTCGGCAACACCGCGTTCATCGCGATCGGCTCGATGATCTCGACGCTGTTCGTGTGTACGACGGGCGCGTTCGTGCTCAGCATCCTGCGGCCCAAGTGGGGTCCGATCGTCACCGGCGCCGTACTCGCGACGCTGTTCCTGCCCGGCGTCATCTCCTTGGTCCCGCTCTACATGACGGTGCTGAAGATGCCGCTGCTCGGGATCAGCCTGCAGAACACGTTCTGGGCGGTCTGGCTGCCGTCGGCGGCCGGCGCGTTCAACGTCCTGGTGATGAAGCGGTACTTCGACTCGATCCCGCGCGAGCTGATCGAGGCCGCCCGGATCGACGGGGCGAGCAACCTGCGGCTGTTCACGGCGCTCATCCTGCCGTTGTCCAAGCCGATCGTGGGCGTCGTCGCCCTGCTCACAGTGATCGGGTCCTGGAAGGACTACCTCTGGCCGCTGCTCGTGCTGCCGGACCCGCGGCTGCAACCGATCTCGGTCGCGCTGCCGCGGGTGCAGAAGACCACGGAGATCTCGTTGCAGATGAGCGCCCTGTTCCTCGCGGTTCTGATACCTGTGGTGTTGTTCTTGGTGTTCCAGAAACAGTTCCTGCGCGGCGTAGGGATGGCGGGAGGAATCAAAGAGTGAGGCCAGAGTGAGTGAACTGAACGGCCGGCGCGTGCTGGTCACGGGGGCCGCCGGCCGGATCGGGCTGGTGACGGTCGAGCACCTGAACGACCTGGGTGCGAAGGTGACCGCCCTGTCGAACGTCGAGCACCCGGACCTGAAGGCGGACCGGGTGCTGATCGGCGACACCCGCTCCGAAACGGATGTCGCCCGGGCGCTGGAGGGTGCGGAGTACGTCGTCCACCTCGCAGCGCTGCCGCATCCCTCCGCGGGTACGCCGTACGACGTCTACTCGATCAATGTCGTGTCGACGTTCAACGTGCTCGCGCAGGCGGGCGCGCTCGGCATCGACCGGGCGGTGATCGCGAGCAGCATCAACGCGACCGGCGTCCCGTTCAACCCGCACGAGATCCGCCAGCCGTACTTCCCGTGGGACGAGAAGGCGCCGACCGACGTCGCCGACTGGTACTCGCTGTCGAAGCAGAACGACGAGAACACCGCGCGGATGGCGTGGCGCCGGTGGGGGATCGACGTGGTCTCGTTCCGGTTCCCGCATGTGAACTCGCCGGACGTGCTGGAGCGGATGGCCGAGAATGTTCGGGTGAAGCCGGCCGGCGGACTGCGCGAGGCGTGGAGCTACCTGGATACCCGGGACTCGGCGTACGCCGTGGAGCTCGGGCTGACGGCATCGCTGTCGGGAGCCCACACGTTCTTCGTCGCCGCGGACAACACCATCGCGCCGTACGCGACCGAGGACCTGCTCGACGCGTTCGCGCCGGACGTGCCGCGATCGCGGCGGTTCGTCGGCCGCGAGGTGCCGATCGACCTGACCGCCATCCGGACCGTGCTCGGCTTCCGGGCCAAGCACGAACTCGACCTACCAACTCTTCCCCTGGAGCTTTGAATGCCTTCGAACTTCGACCAGCCGTGGCCCGTCCGCGACGACCTCCGGATCCGCGAGGTGAAGGCGATCGTCACGGCGCCGCAAGGCATCCCGCTGGTGGTCGTGAAGATCGAGACCACCGAACCCGGCCTCTACGGGCTGGGCTGCGCCACGTTCACCCAGCGGTGGAAGGCGGTGCAGACGTTCGTCGACGAGCACCTGTCCCGGCTGCTCGTCGGCCGCTACCCGGGTGACATCGGCGACCTGACCCGACTGGCCGGGTACTCCGGTTACTGGCGCGGCGGACCGGTCACCAACAACGCGATCTCCGGTATCGACCAGGCCCTGTGGGACATCGCCGGCAAGCGCGCCGGGATGCCGGTGTACGAGCTGCTCGGCGGCAAGGTCCGCGCCGCCGCGGACACCTACATCCACGCCAGCGGCAAGACGATCGAGGACACCCTCGAGCACGCGCAGAAGCTGATCGCGCAGGGCTGGCGCCACATCCGGCTGCAGATGTCCACGCCGGGCGGCGGCGGGTACGGCGCTCCGCGGGTGCCGACGCTCTACCCGGATGCGCCGTACCACAACGGCTGGTCGGCGCGGGACTACCTGCGGACGACGCCGGAGCTGTTCGCCGAGGCGCGGCATGCGCTGCCGGACAACATCGAGCTGCTGCACGACGTACATTCGCGGTTGACGCCGAAGGAAGCGGTGCTGCTGGCTCGTTCGCTGGAGCCGCACCGGCTGTTCTTCCTCGAGGACGTGCTGGCGCCGGAGCTGTGGGACCGGCTGCCCGAGGTGCGGGCCGCTTCGCCGGTGCCGCTGGCTGTCGGCGAGCTGACAACGTCGTTCGGTGACGCTGTCCGGCTGATCCGGGACGGCGGCGTCGACTTCATCCGATCGCACGTTTCCGACATCGGCGGTCTGACCCCGGCGCGCAAGCTGGCGGACCTGGCCGAGATCTCCGGCGTACGGACGGCGTGGCACGGGCCCGGTGACACCTCGCCGATCGGCGCCGCGGCGAACGTCGCGCTCGACGTGAGTTCTGTTGCCTTCGGCATCCAAGAGGGTCACATCTACGACGACGCCGTGCACGAGGTGTTCCCCGGGACGCTGCGGATCGAGGACGGCTGGCTGCGCCCGAACGAGGCGCCGGGCTGGGGTATCGACATCGATCTGGAGGCGGCGGCTCGTTATCCCGCGCAACTGTCCGGACACGACGAGTGGGCAGCGGGAGTACGACGCATCGACGGAGCGCTCGAAGCGCCGTAAACACGCCTCGGCAAGCACAGTCGGCAGTACGATCGCGGCTACTCGAGGTGAGACGGGGAGGTGGAGATGAACGATTCGGTCGACGACGTGGCAGAGCTCGAGGGGCTGAGGCGTGCCGGCGCGAACCAGTACGACCTGGGCTCGTTCAACGAGGCAGTGATCATCGAGACGATCCGGCTGGCCGGCACCATCAGCCGGACCGAGATCTCCCGCCGGACCGGTCTCACCCAGCAGTCGGTGTCGCGGATCCTGCGCATCCTCCTCCAGCAAGGGCTGCTGGTCGAGGAGGCGCAGGAGCGCGCCGAACGACTCGGGAAGCCACGGACGCCGGTGCGGATGCGGTCGAACGCCGCGCACGCGGTGGGCATCCACATCGACCCAGAGCTGCTGACGGTCGCGGTCGTGGATCTGGACGGCCGGATCGTCCGTCGTGAGACTGTCGATCTCGCGGACGGTCTCGAGGCGGGCAAGCTGATCGATCTGACCGCGGCGACGGTGTCGGCGGCGTTGAGCATCAGCCAGGTCGATCCCGCGTCGATGCTCGGCGTCGGAGTCGCCGTACCGGGGCCCATCGATACGGATGGGTCGCTGCTCGCGCTTCCGCTGCAGCCTGCCTGGCGTGGGCTGAAGATCCGGAAGTTGCTGCAGGAGCGGCTGAATCACCCGGTGCTGGTCGAGAAGGACGGTACGGCGGCCGCGATCGGCGAGCGCTGGATCGGGCGGTCGGCTCGGGCGCGGGACTTCGCTTACCTGTACCTCGGTACGGGCGTCGGCAGCGGGCTGATCCTGAACGGGTCGATCTATCGCGGTGGTTCGGCGAACGCGGGTGAGTTCGGGCAGATCGCGGCGTTGCGGATGGGGGAGTGGGACCCGGTCGACGGGCCGCGGATGATCCCCGAGTGCAACCCGACGGCGTCGTTGCCGGTGATCGCGGCCGAGTTCGGGTACGTCGAGACCGATCCGGGCGCGACCGACGAGGCCAAGCGGTACAAGGCGGTGTGCAAGGCGGCGGCTGATGGTGATGCGGCGGCGGTGCAGGCCGTCACGCAGGTGGCGCGCGTGGTCGGGCAGGGAGCGGTCGGGTTGGTGGATCTGCTCGATATCGATCTCGTGGTGCTCGGCGGGCCGGCGTACATGAAGGAGATCTCGGAGATCTTCCTGACCGAGATCGGGCGTGCGGTGAACGCGCATCCGGTGGCCCGGGAGACACGTCCGGTCGCTGTCGAGGAGTCGATGTTGCAGACCGACGCGGCCGCGGTCGGGGCGGCGTCGACGATCTTCCACGACGCCTTCACCCCTCGCGTGTCGGGCTCCAGCCAGGCACGTAGGCTGCCGAAGTGATCGAAGCCCGCCCGCTGACTCCCGACGTACAACTCCGCATCGCCACCCTCGAGGACGCTGCCGCGCTGGCGGATGCGTACACGCGGTCGTGGGACCACTTGTCGCCGTGGGAGCCGGCTCGGCCCGAGAGCTGGTTCACGGTTGCCGGGCAGCGGGAGCGGCTGACGAGCACGCTCGAGCGCTACAAGAACGGTCAGGTTGTGCCGTGGCTGCTGGTCGAGTCCGACCGCGTCGTCGGTGCTTTCACGCTGCAGGACGTTGTCGCCGGACCGTTCCGCAGCGCGAGCCTCGGCTACTGGCTGGCCGGCGACGTGACCGGCCGGGGTCTGGCCACGCTGGCCGTCGAGGCGGTCGCCGAGCTCGCCGACACCGAGTTCAAACTCCACCGCATCGAAGCCAGCACGCTGAAGAACAACGTCGCATCCCAACGCGTCCTCCAGCGCACCGGCTTCGACCAGATCGGCTTCGCCCCCACCTACCTACACATCGGCGGAACCTGGCAAGACTGCAACCTCTACCAACGAATCCTCAACAACCGCCCACCAGGCGCTTAAACCGGGGGTAGGCCGATGCCTCGGGAGACTTCTACGTCGTCGTATTTGCCTTCCAGGACGTCTTCGAATTTGACCGGGCGTTGGAGGGTGGAGGCGATGTAGACGGCGCGGACCAGGGCAAGGGCGTTGATGCCGTCCTGGACGGTGATGGACGGTTGGTTGCCGGCGGCGATCGCCGTGAGGATGTCGTCGTACTGCGCCGTATGGCCGCCTGGATCGCCTACGTCGACGGATGCCTCGTCCTTCGTGCCGTCTACATTGAGCCGGCTGAGGAGGTCGTCCTCGACCTCGGCGCCGCCCTTGGTCCCGTGGACCGACACCCGCGTCCGCCCGCCGGGGTACGCCGCGGTCGTCGCGTGCAGCGTGCCGACTGCGCCGTTCTCGAAGGTGATTGTCGCGACTACCGTGTCCTCGACCTCGATCGCGTGGTGTGCCGCCCGCAGCGCCTGCGCCTGGATGCTGACCGGGCGGCCCATGAACCACAGCACCAGGTCGGCGGTGTGCACGCCCTGGTTCATCAGCGCGCCACCGCCGTCCTGCGCCCATGTCCCGCGCCAGCCGGCCGAGGCGTAGTACTCGTCGCTCCGCCACCAGGCGACCGTCGCGACGCATGACGTCAGCTGCCCGAACCGGCCGGCGTCGATCGCCTCCTTGATCACCGCGCTGCCGGCGTCGAACCGGTGCTGGCTGATCACCGACAACTGCACGCCCTGACCCGCGGCCCGGGCGGCGGCCGCACCGAGGCGGCGGGCCCGGCCGAGGTCGACGTCGATCGGCTTCTCGACGACGATGTGCTTGCGCTCGTTCAGCGCCTCCTCGGCCAGCTCCGCGTGCATACCGCTCGGCGTACAGATCGCGACGAGCGAGATATCCGACCCACTCAGCGCCGCGGTCAGGTCGTCGTACTGCTTCGGCTCGGGCTGACCGGCCTCGGTCAGCTGCGCCAGGACCGCCTCCCGGGCGGCGGCGTCCGGGTCGACCAGCGCGGTGACGATCGCGTCCGGCCGTTGCGCGATGGTCGCCGCGTGGCGCTTGCCGATGATGCCGCAGCCCACGATCGCGACCTGCTGTTGTGTGTCAGCCATCTCGCTCCTACTGGAAGTTCGCGGTCAGAACCTGGTCCGTGCTGACGGTGAAGGTGTACGACGGCGCTGTCGACACCACGGTCCCGTTCACGGTCCAACTCTGGAAAACGCTATCCGATGATGGCGTCGCCGTCACGGTCACCTGCGCGCCGACCTCGTACTTCCCCGGCTCGGATTCGTTTCCGGCGATCGTGGCCGTGCCGTTCCCGGCGGCCTGCACCGAGATGCTGCGCTGGACGACGTTGATCACCATCACGTTGTGCAATGTCGCAGTACCGCTGAGCGTAGCGCCGTTGTAGCGGGCGAGGTTCGTCGCCTCGACGTCCCCGCGGACCACCTGGATGGTGTGCCCGTCGGTGCCCAGGTTGTCGGTGCCGAGGTTGAACGCGTCGACCTGGCCGGAGTTCACCACCAGCCCGTCGTGGAAGCCGTACGCGAACACGTCGAGCAACGTCAGCCCACGGGCGCCGTCGACGGTGACGATCTTCGCCGCCTTGCGCATGTACTTGTCGATGACGAGCTCGAATATGTTGCCCTCGTTCATCCAGTACGGCTGCTGGTACCCGACCCGCGTGACCGCGTTCCCGTTCGAGAGCACGCCCTCGACGCGGCCGCCCTGGCCCGCGCCGATCGAGATCGCGTGGTCGAAGAACGCGCCGGCGACCTTGCGTACGACGACGTTGTCGCCGCTGAGGTCGATCCCGTCCCAGGCGTTCGGGAAGCCGGCGTTGATCACATAGTTCCCGCCCGCCGTACCGCGGATCGCGTACGGATAGGGCACGACGCCATTGGCCGGGTTGTTCTCCGGGTAGAAGACCCGCAATCCGCGCACACCGGCCCGGTTCTTGAGCGTGATCAGCGCGGTGTCGGTGTTCCGCTCGAAGGCCTGCAGAACGGTCCCGCCGCTCGCCCCGCCCTGGTCCCGGTTCGGTACGGCGGACGCGCCGCGCAGCTCGACCTTCGCCGGAACCGACAGGTGCGTGCTGATCCGGTACCACCCGGCCGGCAGGTAGACGATGCCGCCGCCCTCACGTCCGGCGCGGTCGAGCACCTTCTGGACGTCCCGCGTCGCGTCAGCGGCCGGCAAGTACCCGACCCCGTGCGGCGCATCCACGACGTACAGCTTCTGCACCGGCTTGGGCAGCGGCTTCTGGTCGTACGTCGGTGCCGTGCCGGACATCCTGTGGACGATCCCCGAGACAGCGCCGCTGACCTCGGTGCCGGTGATCTTCACGTAGCCGGCCGAGTTGTTGGTGATCCCGCCGTCGACATGTCCGCCGGCCAGTGTCAGGCCCCACCGGTCGTCCATCACGTCGACGAGCAGGCCGGTCCCGGTCCGGCGTACGTCGGGCTGGAGGAAGCTGCCGGTGAACTGCGCCCGCTGACCTGCGACAATGTGGATGCCGACCAGGTAGTCGGAGACGCTGATCCGGTAGAACTGGTCCCACTCGAGGTCACCGAGCACGAGACCGGTGCCGTGCGCCCGGGTCCAGGTGTCGAGCGCCTGCCGCGACGGCGGGTTGAAGGCCTTCGGTGCGGACGACCAGTACGAGTTGCTGAAGGCAACGTTCTCCCAGGTGCCGACGTCGGCGCCGTTGTAGGCCCGCGCGCCCTCGAACAGCGCCGTACCGTTCACGTTGCGGATCGTGGTCGACTCGTGCACCTGGCCGGAGCTCGGCGCATTGCCGTGGTCGTTCGGCATCGTGCTGACGCCGATCCCGCGGTAGGAGTTGAGCATGGTGACGTCGGAGACGGTCGACATCATGTAGTTCTCGTTGCCGATCCACGCGCCGCCGGGGATCTCGAACGTGTAGCCGTACGGGACCGGCTTCGTCGCGCTCTGGTTCGGGTAGTACGTCGTGACGCCGAGGACGCCCGCGCTGCCGCCGATCCGGAACAGGCTCGGCCCGTCGTCGCCGGAGGGCAGATCCGCGATGATCACGGTGCCCGTACCGAGCTTCTGACCGTGGTCGCCACGGAGGCTGCAGAACGCGTGGACCTCGATCGTGTCGGTCACCTTGTACTGACCGGCCGGCAGCCAGACCGTGCCGCCACCCGCGTCCTGGCAGGCGTAGATCGCCTGCTGGATGGCTTTGGTGGAGTCACGTCGGCCAGTGCGGTCGGCGCCGTACCGCGTGGCGTCGAAGTCGGCGATGACGCCGTCCTCGGTCGGGTTGCTGGTCTGCACGAGCTTTGGCCTCGGGGTGACGACCGGTGTGAGTCGGAGCTGGAGTTCTTTGACGATGAACGAGTCGGCACCGGTCATCGCGACCCGCACGTACCGGGCGCTCGTGGTCGCGAACCGGGTCCGGCTGATCTGGTTGCCGCCGGGTGATCCGATCCGGCCGACGCTGGTGAACTTCTTGCCGTCGTTCGAGACCTGCACGGTGTAGTCGGGGGAGTAGGCCTCGGCCCATTCGACCCGTACGTCGTTGACCGGCCGCGGCTTAATCAGATCGATCTGTAGCCACGAGTCAGCGCCACCGCTCCAGGAAGTGCTGTCATCCCGATCATTGACGGTGGCGGCTGCCCCATTGCTGGCCGTCGCGGTGCCGCTGGGTGCGAAGTTGGTGTCCACTATCGACGCGGTAAAGGCGTCGAGCTTCGCCTGCAGCGTCGTGAGCGCAGCCTTGACCTGCACGTCGGTGACTCCCGGAGTGGATGCGACCGCCTGAGCGTCGTCGATCGCGTCCTGCAGCGTGGCGCGGCTGCCGACCGGGTACTGGCCGTCCCGCGTGCCTTCGCGTGCCGCCTTCTCGGTGCGTGTTGCCTGACCGATCAGGTCCACGAGTCCTTCGGTGACGTCGAGCGTGGTCGCGACCTTGGCGACGCGGACCGCGGCCACCTTGAGGTCGACCGATCCGTCGCCGTTGTGGATCCGGAAGTCGCCGCCGTTCGAGCGGTTCGTCATCACCGCGTCGGGCAGTGCGAACGTGTACGTCTTCCAGGTCTTGGTGTCGCCGTACCGGATCACCTCGGAGTTCTTGAACTTCTCCGGGATCGTGTCGCCGGGGGAGTCGTAGTGCAGGCCGAACTGGCCGCTGCCCTCGTCGAAGTAGTCGATGCTGACCAGCACCAGGCTGCGGTTGTCGTACAGGTAGGTGTCGGCGACGTTCATGTAGAAGAAGTTCGTCCCCGGCGACGGCGCGCTGTGGTCGGTCTGCCAGTACGCGCGACCGTCCTGTACGCCGGTGATCAGGTGCGACGCGTCGTCGCCGGCTCGCGGGCTGATGCCGTTCTGCACCGGCGTCGCGCCGAGCTGGACCGAGGCGCCCGCCGTACTGATCCGCAGGCTCGCGAGCGTGATGTCGGCGCTGCCTCCGGAGACGCGGACGTCGGCGTCGCCGAGGCGGTTGGTGAACCCGATGTCGGTGAGCGAGAAGACGCCGGTCTTCCAGGTGGCGGTGTCGGTCAGCTGGATGTCCGTGGCGTCCTGCTGCGGGTTGGCCTTGGCGTCGTACTGCAGGTCGAGGGTGCCGGAGCCGCTGTCGAGATAGGTCACCGTCACCAGGACGTCGTCGGTGCCGATCTCGTCCACGTAATCGTGGTCGACGTCGAACTCGAGGTAGCCGGTGCCGGCCGCCTGGTTCGTCTGCCAGTACGTGCGGCCCTGTTCGGTGCCGGTGCGCAGCCCGGCCGGGTCGTCGCCGGCGGCGGGCTGGATGCCAAGGGTGGTCGGGGTCGGGCCGAGATCGGCGCCGACCCCGCTGGGATACATCGTGGCGGCGTGCGCCGTGGGTACGGCGAGCACGCCGGTGAGAAGAACGGCGGGGAGAACCCGCGCGAGGACAGGTCTGAGCATGCGTGGAACCTCCAGGTGGCGGACCGGAAGTACACAGCTAGAGCCGCTGCGCGGATAAGTTAAACCAAGCGTGTTACTTATTCAAGAGCCCGGCGCCCGGGCAGGAAAAGGGCCGGGAGTGCGGCGATCACGGTGAACCCGACGGCCCAGGCGAAACTGTGTGCGTACGCGGTCGATACCGGATGGACGGTGAGCTGACTCTGCAGGACGACGGCCAGCGTCGCGGCACCGAACGCGCCCCCGAGTTGCTGCATGATCCGCGTTGTACTGCTTGCGTGCGGGATCTGCGCCGGCTCGAGATCGCGGAAGGCGCCGACCATCACCGCGAGCATGACCGCGCTCAGCCCGGCCCCGCGGACGACCAGGGCGATCGCCAGCACCCAGTACGCCGTACCGGTGAAGGCGAACGGGATGGTTCCGAGGGCGGTCAGGACGATGCCGACCAGGATGACCGAGCGTGGACCGTAGCGGTCGGTCAGTCCGCCGGCCGTGCGGGCGATCAGGCTGCCGATGCCCTGCGGGACGAGCAGCAGCCCGGCAGCCGTCACGGTCTCGCCGCGTGCCTGCTGGTAGAAGAGCGGGAGCAGCAGCATCGCGCCGTACAGGCCGAAGCCGGTAAGGAACATCAGTGCGGTCGACGCGGTGAAGGACTTCGTGCGGAACAGCGCGAGATCGATGAGCGGCTCCTTGACCCGCCGGAGGGCGAAGACTGCGAGCAGCACGATCCCCAGAACGAGTGGCACCAGGACGCGGGCGTTACCGAAGCCGTGGTCGCCGACCTGGCTGAGGCCGTAGATGATGCCGGCCAGCGCGGGAGAGATCAGCAGCAGACCGGGTACGTCGAGAGCTGCGGCGGTGGGCTCGGGATCGGGTTTGAGCTCGCGTACGGCGAAGAAGATCGCGGCGATGCAGATCGGGACGTTGACGTAGAAGATCCAGCGCCAGTCCAGGTGGCCGACGAGTACGCCGCCGATCACCGGGCCGAGGATCGGGCCGACCAGCGCGGGCAGCGTGACGACGGCCATCAGGCGGCCGATGCGTTCGCGGCCGGCGGCGCGCAGGAGCAGCGTCTGCAGGATCGGCAGCATCAGTCCGCCGCCGATGCCCTGGAGCACGCGGAACGCGATCAGCGAGCCGATGTTCCATGCCGCGCCGCAGAGCATCGATCCGATCAGGAACAACGCGAGCGCGATGATCCACATGCGTTTGGCGCCGAAGCGATTCGCCGACCAGCCGGTGATCGGGACCGCCATCGCGAGCGCCAGCAGGTACGCCGTACTGACCCATTGGACCGTCGACACCGAGGTGTGCAGCTCGATGCCGAGGGTGTGGATCGCGACGGTGACGATCGTGCTGTCGAGCAGTGGCGCAAGAGCGCCGAGCACCAGCACGGCGGCGAGTTTGAGGACCGCCCGGTCGAGGCGGTCCGTGGTGGGTGCGGTTGTCATCCGAGAGACTCCTTAGAGACGGTACGTCTCTTACGGTTTGAGAGTAGGCTCGGATGCATAAGAGACGCAAGGTCTCTTTTTGAGGAGTTGGATTCATGGAGCGTCGGAGGGGTGCGGAGCTCGAGGGCGTCCTGCTCGATGCTGCCTGGGACGAGCTGATGGAGTCCGGGTACGCCCGGCTGACGATGGAGGCCGTCGCGGCCCGGGCGCATACCGGCAAGCAGGTGCTGTACCGGCGCTGGCGCAACCGGGCCGAGCTGGTGATCGCGGCGATGCGGCACCGCACCGGCTCGATCGTCGAGAACGTGCCGGACACCGGGAGCCTGCGCGACGACGTGCTCGGCGTACTGCGACTGATGGCCGAGCGGTTCGCGACGCTCGGGCCTGACGTCGTGCACGGGTTACTGGCCGAGGCTCCGGACCTGGATCCGGAGATCTACACGCGGATGACGAGCGTGATGGCGACGATCGTGAAGCGAGCGGCGGAGCGCGGTGAGATCCCGACGGACGACCTGCCCGATCGGGTGCTCACCGCTCCCACCAACTTGCTGCGGCACGAGATGCTGTTCGCCCGCGATCCGCTGCCGGCCTCCGCACTCACGTCGCTCGTCGACGACGTCTTCCTGCCGTTGGTCAGCGGAAGGCCTGGACGTTCCGGCTGACCCAGTCGGCGAACGTCCGGGGCGGCCGCCCGAGCACTGTGGTCACGTCAGCGCTGACCTGCTGCTCGGCGGCGGTCGGTGCGCCGAGAACGTCGAGCGTGGCTTCGACGACCGGTTCGGGCATGAAGCTCAGCATCCCGGTTCGTGCCTGGTCGCGGGTCAGTTCGGTGAACCGGACCGGTTCTCCGACAGCTGTCCCGATCACCTCGGCCTGCTCGCGCGGTGAGATCGCGGCCGGTCCGGTCAGCGTGTAGATGGCGCCGGCGTGACCCGGGTCGCGTAGCGCTGCTGCGGCAACCTCGGCGATATCGGCTGGGTCGACGGCCGGCAGTGCGACGTCGGCGAAGGGTGCCGCCATCGCGCGTTGGGTACGGATGGAATCGGCCCACTGGAATGCGTTGCTGGCGAAGTTTCCCGGGCGCAGGATCGTCCATTCGAGGCCGGACCCGGTGACCGCGTCCTCGTGGATGGACGGATGGCGGTTCGTAGTGACGCCCTGCGAGGACAGGAGGACGACGCGCGGGACACCTGCGGCCCGCAAGACGTCGACGACTCCTTCGAGGTTGCCGCCGGCCAGGAAGTCGGCGGAGGTCAGCAGGAAGACGGCCTTCGCGCCGTCGAGTACGGGCTCGAGGGTTTCGGGTTTGGTCAGGTCGGCCTGATGGCCTTCGCCGTGCCGCGAGACGGGTACGACGTCTTCGCCGGCGGCGATCAGGGACTGGACGAGTGGGCGGCCTACGTTGCCGGTTGCTCCGGTGATCACGATCATGAGGAGGACGCTACTGGCCTCGGGATACTAGGTACCTAGAGGATAGTATTGGGTTTGTGAACGAGACCACAGCAGTTGAGCCGGTGCAGGCCTGTCCGATCGCTCCGGTCGTCGACCTGGTCTTCAGCCGGTGGACGACCCCGATCCTGTGGACGCTCAACGAGTACGGCCGTCAGCGGTTCGTCGAGCTCGAACGCCGCATCGGCGTCATCACCCCGAAGGTCCTCACCCAGCGCCTGCGACAACTCGAACGCGACGGCCTGGTGACCCGTGAGTACCACGCCGAAGTCCCACCGCGCGTCGAGTACGAGATCAGCCCGCTCGGCCGCAGCCTCGCCCCGCTCTTCCACGCCCTCGCCGACTGGTCCCCCAACCTGACGGAAGTCGAGAAGGCCCGCACCCACTTCGACACAACCCAGCCCCCCAACCGCCGCCCCTAACCCCCCACCCCACCCCTTCGCCCGCCCGATACCCCAGACTCAGGCCAGGGGATATCCGCTCGTGATGGGGGTTCTGCGGTGGTGTGCAGGGGGAGAACACCCAACGCGAGGGGATATCCCCTCGCGTTGGGGGTTAGGCGACGCCGACGAGGTGGCGGACGGGGGTCTGGTGAGTGGTGAGGAGGGTGAAGAAGTGGGGGAGGGCGTCGGCCAGGTGGAGGGCGCCGGCCTCGTGGTGCTGCCAGCCGAACTCGAGCTCGCCGTCGATGGCCTGGTCGGACAGCGGTACGGCGTACCGGCTGAGCGTCACCCGGGCGGGGCCGGTCTGCGGGTGGTGGTCGCCGCAGCCGCACTCGGCCGGGATCATGATCGTGGTCAGCGCGTCGGGGGAGTAGCTGCGCAGGCGGAGCGTCGTACCGCGGGCGGTGAACCGGGCGATCGTTGCGTCAGGCAACTGTACGAGCAGCTCGACCGGTACGGCGTACGAACCGGGGAGGAGCCGGAGACCACGAGACGCGAGCAGGTCGGCGAGAGCCGGGAGATTCATGCGAAGTTCCTGTGAGTGCTGTGTCGGCGGGCGGGCCACGGAAAGGGGCAGGGCCTCGTGCGCCGAACTCGGCGCGCGTCAGTGACAACACTGACAACAGCAACAACACAGCATCTGCATGCGGACGATCATGGCAGGACCGCGGGTCCAGCGGCAAACACCGTCCGCAATCTGGGACGACGGTCCGTGATGTGTCAGTCGGCTTTTTTGCCGAACATGATCTCGTCCCAGCTGGGGACGCTCGCGCGCTTGCCCCGGCGGGCTGCCTTCTTCTTCGGCTCGGCGGGAGTCTCTTCCGTGGCGGCAGGCTCGGCGGCCTCGGCTGCAGCAGGCTGCGGGGCCTCGACAACCGGATCGGGCTCGATGTGCGGTGCCGGCTCCGGCTCGCGGGCAGGCTCAGGCCGACGGGCCTCGGCCTGACGAGGCGTCTCGGCAGCTGCTGGTTCGGTATGGCGGGGCTGCGCCGGGGCAGGCTGCTGCGGACGTGGCTGGCGAGCCTCTGCAGGGGGCTCGTCAGGTGCTGCGGGGGAGGCGAAGGCCGGCGGGTCGGCGGGGCGCTCGACCGCGCGGACTGCAGGGCGAGGCGCCGGCGGCGGGTCGACAGGCACGTCGATCAACGTCGGCTCTTCGTCCGGGTTCGGCACTGAGTGCACGCGGCGCGGCCCACGCTCCGGCTCACGGTTGCTGGGAGTGGCCTCCCGAGGGATGTCCCGGTGGAGCTCACGAGACTCACGCACGAAGTCGCGGGTCTCGCGAGGCGGCTCCGCGTTCTCGCGGGAGACCGGGTGGTTTCGGCGGCGCAGGCCGACGGTGTCTTCGAAGCCGGCCTCGTAGCTGTCAGCGCCGTGGTCAGGCGCGAGGAGCGGGTCGATGTCCGCGACAGCGGCCAGCCGACGCTCGCCAGGCTGCGGCTGGACGGGCGTCGGCAGCACCTGGGCCTGCTCACCGACCAGCCAGCGCGCTTCGTCGTCGTCCGGCACGGCGTACCGCCCGGGGGCGTCGTACGCGAACATGGCGATCTTCTCGACCTTCTGCTCTTCCCCGGAATCGACGCTGTCCTCGGACTCGACGAAGTACGAGACGCGGACGGCCCAGCGACCGTCCTCGCGCCGCCACGCGTCCCACTCGGCCGAGGCCGGGTCGACGTGACGGGTCCGCAGCCGGTCGGTCACCCACGCACCGAGATTCCGGGTCGGCGCGTCCCCGCCGCCACGACGACGCACCGATGCACGCTGCGCGAGGCTGGCGATGTGGTCGCGCTCGGCCAGGACCGGGCCGGCGAACGCCATCACGCGTTCCATCGGCATCTGGGCGATGGCAGCGACCGCCTCGGGACTTTCGCCGGCGCGGATACGAGCCTGGATGTCTCGTGGGCGCAGCGCGCTCTCCATTTGAATCTCCAGCTGGCCGAGTCGGGCACGGTCTCCGCGGAGGGCCGCACGCAACCGGTCGTCGACCGGTACGGCGAACTCCTCACCCGTCTCTGCCATCGCCAGGATGAGCTGTTTCCCATCCTGGCTCAGACCGACGAGCCTCGCCTCGCGCATTGACCTTGTTCTCCTGTGCGGTTCTAGACAGTCTCTCCCGGACGCTGGGCCTGACCAAGACCGGCGCGCCGTGCCGCCCGGTCATTGTGGAGGTTACGTCACGAAATCACATCTTGCCTGGTCACCAGGGTCCTCCTGGTCACACCAGTCACATTAGTCACAACACGGTGTGACAGCTAACTCTTGATCAGTTCCCGAAGGCCGAACGGACCGCAAGCGCACGCTTCAGGTCGTCGGCGAGGTCGCCGACCGACCTGCGGATGCCGGCCGCGACCGCGTCGTCCGCGACCAGGTCGGCCGAGCGGTCGAGGACACGCTGCTCGACGGTGTAGCGCGGGTAGGCGAGCTTGGCCGTGGTCGCGATCACCCAGCCGGAGCGGAGCTTCTCGGTGCCGCCGATCTCGGCGAAGTACCGCTCGACGTACGGCGCGGTGAGCTCGAGCTGCGCCGGGTGCCAGAAGCCCTCGCTGGCGGCGTACAGCTCGTAGTTCGCGATGTCGGCGTCGGTCATGATCCGCGCCCAGGCACGCTCCTTGGCCTCGGCCGTCGGCAGCGCCGAGCGGCAGCGCGCCGCGTGCACGATGCCTTCGGACGACGAGTCCCGCTCGAGCTCGGCGTCGATCTCGGCGTCGCCGATCGCACCGAGCCGGGCGAGCTGCAACAGCACGGTCCACCGCAGGTCCGCGTCCATCAGCAGTCCCTCGGGTACGTCGACTCCCGCCAGCCAGCCCTGCAGCCGGTCGGCGTCGTCGCTGTGCCGCACGTACGACCGGCTCGCCGCGAGCTGCAGGCTGCTGCCCGCGGGCGCGGTGCGCAGACGCTCCGCCAGTACGTCGGCCAGCCGGCCGCGGTACGGCTCGTACGGCAGGCAGACGCCGAGCAGGTTCAGCGTCGCCCACGAGGTCATCGAGGACACCGCTATGTCGCTGGTCTCGGTCGGCAGCACCGCGAGCAGCACCTCGAAGGCGAGCTTGGGGTCCAGCTCGACGTCGGCGACCGCGTCCCGGATGCTGTTCAGTACGACGGCGCGCGTCACGCCGTTCCCGATCTTCGGCAGCACCGTCGCGAGGTTGGCCAGGCTGTCGGAGTCGAGCCGGATCTTCGCCCAGCTGTCGTCACCCGCGTCCGGGATGATCACCGCGAACGACGGGTCGAGGTCGACCTCCACCTCGTCGCCGTCGATCAGTACGTCGACCGTCGTACCGCGGCCGTCCGCGTCGTACCCGCCGACGGTCAGCTTGTGCGGTCGTGAAGCCGGGTAGGCCTCGGGCGCCTTGCGCTCGAGCTTGATGCCGGTCGCGGTCCGCGACGCGGTGATCGTGTCCACGCCGGGAGTCCGCAGCCAGGCCTGCGCCCAGTCGTCCAGGCCGACCGCGCCGGCCTCGGTCCACTTCGCGACCAGGTCGGCGAAGGTGGCGTTGCCGAACTCGTTCGCCGCGATGTGCGCGTTCACGCCGGCCAGGAACACGTCGTCACCGAGGTACGCCGCGAGCTGCTTGAGGACGGCGGCGCCCTTCGCGTACGAGATGCCGTCGAAGTCGTCGAGCGAGGCGAGCGCGTCCTTGACCGCGTCGGCCGCGATCGGGTGGGTCGAGGACCGCTGGTCGGCCTGCAGGCCCCACCACTTGCGGATGTAGGCGAAGTCGATCCAGTTGTCGGTGTACCGGGTCGCCTCGGTCGAGACCCGGTGCGCCATGTACTCGGCGAAAGACTCGTTCAGCCAGAGGTCGTTCCACCACTTCATCGTCACGGTGTCGCCGAACCACTGATGCGCCATCTCGTGCACGATCGTCCGCGCCCGGCTGCTGCGCTCGCCGTCGGTGACGGTCGAGCGGAACACCATCGAGTCGCGGAACGTCACGCAGCCCGGGTTCTCCATCGCGCCCGCGTTGAACTCCGGCACGAACGCCTGGTGGTACTCGCCGAACGGGTACCGGTACCCGAACATCTGGTGGTACGCGTCGAAGGACTGCTTGCTGACCTCGAAGATGTCCGCGGCCTCGCGGTCGAGCGCCTCCTTCAGCGACTGCCGCGAGACCACACTGAGCGCGATGCCGTCGTGCGAGTCGGTGAGCTGGTGGTACGGCCCGGCGACCACGGTGACGAAGTACGTCGAGAGCGGCTTGGTCTCGGCGAGCTCCCAGCGGCCGGGGGAGACCTGGGTCGCGGCGCCGTTGCCGAGCACCAGCCACTCCTGCGGCGCGGTCACCGTCATCCGGTACGGCGCCTTGAGGTCGGGCTGGTCGAAGCAGGCGAAGATCCGCGGAGCTGCGTCGAGGAAGGACATCGCGTACGTGTAGGCGAGACCGTCGGCGGCGTCGACCGCGCGGTGCAGGCCTTCACCGTCGTGCGAGTACAGCATCGAGGCGACGACGACGATTTCGTTCTCCGGCTGCAGGTCGGTCAGCTCGAGCCGTCCGTCGTTCAGGCCGGCCACGTCGACGGCCACGCCGTTGAGCGTGACCGAGGTCAGCTCGTCCGGTTTCACGTCCAGCCAGGTCGACGGACTCGTCGCCCGGAACCTGATCGTGGTGGTGGATCCGAACGTCTTCTCGCCTTGGGTGAGGTCGAGATCGACGTCGTACGACTGGACGGAAAGCGCGGCGGCCCGAGTGCGGGCGCCGTCGACGGTGAGACTCGGCATGAGGGCCACTGTATGCCGAGATTAGGCTGGGCACATGGGCGATATGGAGTACCGGCAGCTGGGCGACTCGGGTCTCACCGTCAGCGTGGTGGGACTGGGCTGTAACAACTTCGGCAGGCGGCTCGATGCGGGCCGGACGGACGCCGTTGTGAACGCCGCGGTCGACGCGGGAATCACGTTGTTCGACACGGCGGACATCTACCGCGGCGAGCACGGATTCAGCGAGGAGTTGCTCGGGAAGGCGCTGGGTTCGCGCCGGGACGAGGTCGTGATCGCGACGAAGTTCGGCGGTGACCTCGGCGGTGTGAACGGCCCGGACTGGGGTGTCCGCGGCTCCCGCCGGTACATCCGCAAGGCGGTCGAGTCGAGCCTGCAGCGGCTCGGCACGGACTGGATCGATCTCTACCAGCTGCACTTCCCGGACCCGGTGACGCCGATCGAGGAGACCCTGGCGGCGCTGTCCGAACTAGTTGCTGAGGGCAAGGTCCGGTACATCGGCAGCTCGCAGTTCGCCGGCTGGCAGGTCGTCGACGCGGACTGGACCGCCCGCTCGAACGGTCTCGAGCACTTCATCAGCGCTCAAAACCAGTACTCGCTGCTCGACCGCGACGTCGAGGACGAGCTGGTGCCGGCCTGCGAGCACGTCGGCGTCGGCATCCTGCCGTTCTTCCCGCTCGCCTCCGGTCTGCTCACCGGCAAGTACAAGCGCGGTACGACGGCACCGGACGGGACCCGCCTCGCGACCCAGCCCGAGCGGCTGGCGCGGGCGGACTTCGACAAGCTCGAGGCGCTCGAGACGTTCGCGGCTGAGCGCGACCTGACGATGATCGACGTCGCCATCGGCGGCCTGGCCGCGCAGCCTGCGGTCGCGTCGGTGATCGCGGGCGCCACCAAGCCCGAGCAGATCGCGCAGAACGTCGCGGCCGGCTCCTGGGACCCGACCGCCGCCGACCTCGCCGCCCTGGACGAGCTCACGTGACTGTATTGATGCCACGCCTCCGGCGCGGCGGGTCACGGGGCTGGAACTCCCGTCCTTCCCTCGTCGCTCCGGTCGCTTCGCGCCGTGCGCTCCTCAGTCCTGGACGGGAGGCCCCGTGACCCTGATCCTTCTGCCGCCGTCCGAAGGCAAGACCGGACGGTCCCGCGGCCGTGCCGTCGACTTCGGCACGCTGTCCTTCCCGGAGCTGAACCCGGTCCGCGAGCAGGTCCTCGAGACACTGGCGAAGGTCTCCGCCTCCTCCGACGCTTTCGACGTACTGGATGTCGGTGCCTCGCTGCAGCACGAGGTCGACCGCAACACCCGCTGGCGCACGGAGCCGTCCGTACCTGTCTCCGAGCTGTACTCCGGTGTCCTGTACGACGCCCTCGGCTACTCGACCATGTCCTCGGGTACCAAGCGTCGCGCCGCGAATCGGCTGCTTGTCATCTCAGCCGCGTGGGGTGCGCTACGACCGGCCGACCGCGTCCCGCCGTACCGGCTCTCGATGGGTACGACGCTGCCGGGCCACGGGCCGCTCGCATCGGTTTGGCGTGACCCGTTGAGCGCGGCCCTCGAAGATGTCGACGGCGTGATCGTGGACTGCCGCTCGTCGACGTACGTCGCGGCCTGGCGCCCGACCGGCGACCAGGCGGACAAGTGGGTGTCGGTGAACGTCGTCCGCGAACGCGACGGCGTCCGCACGGTCGTCTCCCACATGGCCAAGCACACCCGCGGCCTGGTCGCGCGGCACCTGCTCGAGTCCGGCAAGGACCCGGGTACGCCGAAGTCGCTGCACAAGCTGATCGGCGAACGCTGGAACGCCGAGCTGGACCGCGCCTCGTCGGGCTGGACGCTGACCGTCGTCGAACACGACTGACGTTCACTGGACTGTAACTGGTGAGTGGTTTCCTGCAGCGCGTGATCGGGGAAGGCTGAAGGGCAGCAACGTCAGGGGGGATCCGCCCTAACCCTCGGAGGCCTGACCGATGCGACGCTCCATCACTGCTGCCGTCACAGCACTAGCTGCGACAGCGGCCTTTACCCTCAGCGCCGGACCGGCGCTGGCGTCTCCCCCGACCCCGCCGTCGGCGAGCACTGCGGCCACCGAGCTGGCCAGCCTGACCGTGAAGACGGAGGGTTCGACCACCGGCTACAGCCGCGACAAGTTCCCGCACTGGATCACGCAGTCGGGTAGCTGTGACACCCGCGAAGAGGTCCTGAAGCGCGACGGAACGGGCGTGAAGGTCGACAGCAGTTGCCAGCCGACCGCCGGCAGCTGGTACAGCGTGTACGACAAGACGACGTTCACCGACTCGTCGGACGTCGACATCGACCACATCGTGCCGCTCGCCGAGGCGTGGAAGTCAGGTGCGAGCGGCTGGACGCAGGCCAAGCGTCAGGAGTTCGCGAACAACCTGACGATCTCCCAGCTGATCGCGGTGTCCGCCTCGAGCAACCGCTCGAAGGGCGACCGGGATCCGTCGGAGTGGCAGCCGACGAACGCCGCGGTGCACTGCATCTACGCGCGGTACTGGATCTGGGTGAAGTACACCTACAAGCTGTCGCTGCAGTCGACCGAGAAGACCGCTCTCCAGCAGATGCTCGGCACTTGCTAGTCCTCCAGTAGATGGCGGCGCTGGGCGTGAATGCCGGCCTGGAACCGGGTCCGCGCGCCCAGCGTCTCCATCAACTCGGCCACGCGCCGTCCGACGGTCCGGCTGCTCAGCGCGAGCTGCCGCGCGATCGCGTCGTCCTTGAACCCGGCCGCCAGCAACGTCATGAGCCGCGCGTCCGTCGGGTCGGCCTTTGCCGACGGGACAACCGGCACGGCCTGATCCCACAGCAGCCAGAACATCTCGATCAACGCGTCGAGCAACGCACACGGATGTACGACGAGCGCGCTGTCGACCAACTGATCCACGGCCAGCGGCAGTAGCGCGATCTTCCCGTCGAACACGGCCAGCTTCATCGGCACCTGCGGATGTACCCGGGACGTCTCGCCGGCATCGGCCGCGCTGTACGCCTCGTCGACGCCGCCCGGGATGTCGAGCGAGTCGGGGGAGTAGATGCCGTGCACGACCACTCCGTCGCCGAGCAGTCCGCGCACCTTGGGATCGGAGTCGCCCGGCTGCGACGCGTACGGCGGCCGGTCGAGGACGAGGAGCTGCTGACCTGTCCCGTTGAGCAGCTGTGCGAACCGGGCCGCGATCGCTTCCTGACCGACGATCACCTCGACCAGGTTCTCCGGACGGTGCTGCTCCTGCGCACGGAGCTCGGTCAGCATGACTCGCGCCTCGGCACGGACACGGTCGAGCTCAGCGCGGCGTACGGCGACCAAGGCGTCGACCGCGACGTCGGGACGGGTCGGGAGCAGGCGGACCGGGTCGTCGGAGGTAGTGGTCAGTAGTCCGAGCTTCCCGAGCCGGCCGACGGTCTCGGTGAGGTCCTGCTCGTCGCGGCCGAGTTGCTCGGCGAGCTCGCGGACATCGCATCCGGGCGCCGACAGCAGCGCGCGGTAGGCCTCCTCATCAGGCGGCTCGACCCCAACCGTCTCCAGCATCCGATCAGGCTATCTCGTCCACTGGACCGTCTCGACCGGTTTGGCGACTTCGCGACATGTCCGGGATACGTCAGGCTCCGGGCAGGTGCGGATACCCCCGCGGTGGGGTATGCCTGACGTGCTGGGCGCGCGCGGATCGGACAGGGGACGTCTGGTCAAGCCTCAACGCGCGCGCCCGCCCTTCTCAGCCGGCTCTCAGATGCGACCATGGAACCTCGTGACGCACTGATGTGAGGGAGCCACGATGAGTGATACAGCCGTACCGCAGACTGGTGAGCGCCCGGAACTGAAGCGGGTGATGGGGCCGGGACTCCTGCTCCTGTTCGTCGTCGGAGACATCCTCGGCACCGGCGTGTACGCGCTCACCGGCAAGGTAGCCGGCGAGGTCGGCGGGGCGGTCTGGCTGCCCTTCCTGTGTGCGTTCGTCGTCGCGATGCTGACCGCGACCAGTTACCTCGAGCTCGTCACGAAGTACCCGAAGGCCGGTGGCGCGGCGGTCTATACGCACAAGGCGTTCGGGATCCACTTCCTCACGTTCCTGCTGACGTTCGCGGTGATGTGCTCGGGTCTGACCTCGGCATCGAGCGCGTCGAAGGCTTTCGCGGCGAACTTCTTCTCCGCCGCGCATATCGACCCCGACCGCGGCGCGGTGCTGATGATCACCGCGCTCGCGTTCATGACACTGATCGCGCTCGTGAACCTGCGCGGCGTCGGCGAGAGCGTGAAGGCGAACGTCGTCCTCACCTGCGTCGAGCTGAGCGGTCTGCTGATCGTGATCGGGATCGGCGCGTGGGCGCTGATCGGCGGCGACGGCGACACGTCACGGCTGACCGACTTCAAGGTGCCGGACGGCGAGTCGCCGTTCAGCGCCGTGACCGCGGCGACTGCGCTGGCGTTCTTCGCGATGGTCGGCTTCGAGGACTCGGTGAACATGGCCGAGGAGACCAAGGACCCGGTCAAGATCTTCCCGAAGATGATGCTGATCGGCCTGAGCATCACCGGCGTCATCTACGTGCTGGTCGCGATCTCCGCGGTCACGCTGGTCTCACCGGACGACCTGAACAAGGGCGCGACTCCGCTGCTGAAGGTCGTTCAGGCCGGTGCGCCCGGGTTCCCGCTCGAGGTGTTCGCGTGGATCACCATGTTCGCGGTCGCCAACTCCGCACTGATCAACATGCTGATGGCGAGCCGCCTGCTGTACGGGATGTCGCACGAGCAGGTGCTGCCCGGTCCGCTCGGTCGCGTCCTCCGCAAGCGGCGTACGCCGTACATCGCGATCCTGTTCACCACGCTGCTCGCGTTCGTCCTCATCGGGTACGCCGACCTCGCGGCGCTCGGCGGTACGACGGCGTTCCTGCTGCTGTGCGTGTTCGCGATCGTGAACGTCGCGGTGCTGGTGCTGCGGCGGGACAAGGTCGAGCACAAGCACTTCAACGCGCCGACCGCGTTGCCGGTGCTCGGGGTCGTGCTGTGTGTGTACCTGGCCAGCCCGTTGTCCGGGCGGGCGTCGGCGGACTACAAGATCGCCGGCTGGCTGATGCTCGTCGGGGTCGCGCTGTGGGCGCTCACGTGGCTGCTGAACAAGTACGTGTTCAAGCGGCACGCCGATTTCGATCCGTCGCATCTTGACCCGCAAGGCCCGGTGAACTGACCGGCAGGAACGCCGCGAGCAGGACCGTCGCGAGGGCCGCGAGCCCGGTGGCGACGGCGATCCAGCCGAGCGCGGGGTAGCCCGCGCCGGCGTCGATCGCCAAGCCGCCGAGCCACGGCCCGATGGTGATGCCGACGTTGAACGCGGAGAAGTTGGTCGCGGTCGCCAACGTCGGCGCGTCACCGGCGAGGCTGAACACGCGGGCGTTCAGGGCGGGGTTGGCGGCGAAGCCGAAGCCACCGAGCAGGGCGATCACCGCGATCGCCAGAGCCGGCTTGGACGCTGTGATTGCGAGCAGCGCTGACAGGCCGATCAGCCCAGTGATGCTGATGAGCAAGGTGTGAAACGGCAGCGCGTCGGCGAACAGTCCGCCCAGGTTGATGCCGATGAACGACCCGAGACCGTAGAGAGCCAGGACGCCGGGCACCGCGCCCGGCGTCAGCCCGGTGGTCTGGATCAGCAGCGGGGCCAGGTAGCTGAAGACGACGAGGATCGTGGCGGTGACGAGGGCCGTTGTGGCGAACGCGAGCCACAGGCGGGCGTTGACGAGGACACGCAGTTCATCGCCGAGTCGTGGCGCGGTCGCCGGATCGGGGCGATCGCCGGGGACCGTGGCGAGGACGCCTGACATGGCCAAGGTGCAGAGGATGGCGACGGTCCAGAAGGCGGAGCGCCAGCCGAAGTGCTGGCCGAGGACGGTGCCGAGCGGCAGGCCGACGATCGTGGCGACGGTGAGGCCGCCGGTCACGATGCTCATCGCTCGGGCGCGGCGGTCGGTGTCGACCAGCGCCATCACGGTGACAGCTGCAACCGACCAGAATCCGGCGTACACGAAGGCGCCGACGATGCGGGTGATGAGTAGGACGGTGTAGCTCGGCGTCAGGGCGCCGGCCACGTGGGTCAGCACGAACACGGCCAGGAATGCGAGCAACGCCGTACGGCGGGACCAGGTGAGCGTGACGACGGCGAGAACCGGTGCGCCCACCAGCATGCCGAGCGCGAACGCGGAGATCAGCAGTCCGGCCTGGGGGATCGTGACGTGGAGGTCGGCCGACAGTTCGGGGAGCAGGCCGGCGAGCATCAGCTCGGACGTCCCCTGCGCGAAAATGCTCAGGCCAAGGACATAGACAGCAATCGGCATCGTTTCCCCTCACTCGGCCCCCTCACCCAAGGCCACTCGGAGTATCTCAGAGATCACTGTCCGCTGTCGCCGCGCCTGTCACGGGCTGAGACTTGGGGGAGTACGGCATGGTTGAGACATGAGCTCGCAGATTCCGGCGAAACGGTCCGGACGGAGTGTGGACACCGCCAAGATCGGCGGCGGGTTGAAGCTGCTCGCGGCGCTGCTCGGTCTGATGTGGCTGAGCGAGGTCATCGACACCGCGACCAACGGCTCACTCGATCAGTACGGGATCATTTCGCGGGAGCCGCGCGGCCTGATCGGCATCCTGACCGCGCCGTTCCTGCACCTCGGGTTCGGCCATCTGATCTCGAACACGCTGCCACTGGTCACACTCGGCGCGATCATCGCGATCAGCGGCGCGACCCGGCTCTTCCAGGTGACCGCGATCGTGACGGTGATCGGCGGGTTCGGCACCTGGCTGATCTCGCCGCCGAACACGATCACGATCGGCGCGAGCGGGCTGGTCTTCGGGTACGCGTCGTACCTGATCGTGCGGGGGTTGTTCAACCGGCGGCTCGGTCAGGTGGTCGTCGGGATCATCGTGATCATGGTGTGGGGCAGCGCTCTGCTCACCAGCCTGCTGCCGCAGGACGGGATCTCCTGGCAAGGTCACCTGTGCGGCGGCATCGCCGGTCTGCTCGCGGCGTGGGTGCTGGCCGACGACAAACGACGCGTCAAATAAGCGTGCCTGGGTCCGTGTTCGAGCCGCAGACGACCACGACGACCCTTTCGCCGGCCGCCGGTTTGTAGGCGCCCGAAGCCAGGGCGGCCCAGGCAACTGCTCCGCCGTGCTCGGTGGCGAGGTGGTGTTCGTGCCAGAGCTGCTTGCGGGCGGCAACGATCGCGTCGTCCTCGACCAGGATGGACTGCACGTGATGGCTCTGGACTGCGGTGTGAGCGAGGTCGCCTAGGCGGCGAGCGCCCAGTGAGTCGGCTGCAACGCCGCCGACCGGGCCGTCGGTTGGCCGGCCCGCCTCGAGCGCGCGGTGCATCGTGGGCGCGAGGGCGGGCTCTACGCCGACGATCTGCGCGTTGTCGCCGATCGCGGTCGCGATGCCGGCGATCAGGCCGCCGCCACCGACGGCGACCAGGACTGTGTCGAACATGCCGGCCTGTTCGAGGAGCTCGAGGCCGACCGTGCCCTGGCCTGCGACGACCTCCGGCTGGTCGTAGGCGTGAACCAGCAAGGCGCCGGACTCGTCCTGCGCCGCGAGCGCTGCCTGGTACGCCTCGGCGTACTCGCTGCCGACCTGTACGACGTCCGCGCCGAGCGTCCTCAGCTTGTTGAGCTTCGCGGCCGGGGTCGTCTCGGGGACGAAGATCCGCGCCGGTACGCCGAGCTCCCGCGCCGCGTACGCCGCCGCGAGACCGTGGTTGCCACCTGAGGCGGCGACGATGCCCTGACCGGTCAGTTCGCCGCTGTCCTTGGCGCTGAGCAGCCGGTTGAACGCGCCGCGCGGCTTGAACGACCCGGTGTGCTGGAGCAGTTCGAGCTTGAACGTGAGGCCGGGCGCAACCTCGATCACCGGCGTACGGCGTACCCGCCCTGCGATCCGCTCCGCCGCCTGCCGCACGTCATCGAGACTTACCGTCATAGCTCAACCCTGCCACGATGGAGGACAGCTGACGGACGGAGGCTATCCAAATGGGCGCGTACGACGAGAGCTACCGGCGGAGCCTGGACGACCCGCACGGGTTCTGGCTGGAGGCGGCGGAGGCTATCTCCTGGACGCGGCCACCGACCCGCGCGATCGATGCCACCGATGCCCCGATCTACCGCTGGTACCCCGACGGTGTACTCAACACGTCGTACAACGCCCTGGACCGCCACATAGAAGCAGGCAACGGCGACCGAACCGCCCTCATCTACGACTCCCCGGTCACCGGCACCGGCGCGACCTTCACGTACGCCGAGCTGCGCGACGAGGTCGCTCGATTCGCCGGCGCACTGGCATCGCTCGGTGTCGGCAAAGGTGACCGGGTCGTCGTCTACCTGCCGATGGTTCCGGAAGCAGTCGTCGCCATGCTCGCCTGCGCCCGCCTCGGCGCGATCCACTCGGTGGTCTTCGGCGGCTTCGCCCCACGCGAGCTGGCCGCCCGCATCGACGACGCAACCCCGAAGGTCATCGTCGCGGCCTCCTGCGGCATCGAGCCGACGCGGGTAGTCGAGTACAAGCCGATCATCGACGAGGCCCTGCGGATCTCGCAGCACCAGCCCGAGCACGCGATCGTGCTCCAGCGCCCACAGGCCGAGGCCACGCTGGGTGAGCGCGACCTCGACTGGACCGACCTCACCGCGAAGGCCGAGCCCGCCGATCCGGTCCAGGTCGACGCGACCGACCCGCTCTACATCCTCTACACCTCCGGCACGACGGGAAAGCCGAAAGGCGTCGTCCGCGACAACGGCGGCCACGCCGTCGCTCTCGCCTGGACGATGCGCAACGTCTACGACATCGGCCCGGGCGATGTCTGGTGGACCGCCTCCGATGTCGGCTGGGTCGTCGGCCACTCGTACATCGTCTACGCCCCGCTCCTCGTCGGCGCGACCACCGTCCTCTACGAAGGCAAGCCGGTCGGTACGCCGGACGCCGGCGCGTTCTGGCGGGTGATCTCCGAGCACGGCGCGAAGGCCCTGTTCACCGCCCCGACCGCGATCCGCGCGATCAAGAAGGTCGACCCGGAGGCGGCCGAGCTGGCGAAGTACCCGATGGAAAGCTTCCGGACGCTGTTCCTGGCGGGGGAGCGGCTCGACCCGGAGACGTACCACTGGTCGCACGAGCATCTCGGCGTACCCGTCGTGGACCACTGGTGGCAGACCGAGACCGGCTGGCCGATCGCGGCCAACCCGCGCGGGCTCGAGCCGCTGCCGACCAAGCCGGGCTCGGCGACCGTGCCGATGCCGGGCTGGAACGTGCAGATCCTCGATGCGTACGGCAAGGAACTGCTGCCGCAGCAGGAGGGCGCGATCGCGATCAAGCTGCCGCTGCCGCCGGGCGCACTGCCGACGCTGTGGGGCGACGACCAGCGCTACATCGACAGCTACCTGAAGGAGTACGACGGGTACTACCTGACCGGCGACGGCGGGTTCATCGACGAGGACGGGTACATCTTCGTGATGGGCCGCACCGACGACGTGATCAACGTGGCCGGGCACCGGTTGTCGACCGGTTCGATCGAGGCGGTCGTCGCGGCGAACGCTGCCGTCGCGGAGTGTGCGGTGATCGGCGTACACGATCCGTTGAAGGGGCAGCTGCCGCGGGCGCTCGTCGTTCTGAAGGCAGGCGCTTCGGTGAGCGAGGAGACGCTCCGCGACGAACTGGTGGCAGCCGTACGCCGGGAGATCGGGCCGGTGGCGGCGTTCCGGGATGTGTCGGTCGTGGACGCGTTGCCGAAGACCCGGTCGGGCAAGATCCTGCGCCGGACGATGCGTGGGATCGCCGACGGGCGGGACGAGCCGGTGCCGTCGACGATCGAGGATCCCGCGGTACTGGACGCTCTACGCCCGGTGTTGCGCAGCCAGGAAGGATAGGACCGCCGGACTCGCGACCGACCGGAACTCGTGGAAGTAGGCGTGCCGAGCGCCGTCGATGAGCTCGGCACGCGCTCCGGGGATGCGGTCGGCGAGGAGTTGGGCGTTGGCGGCGGGACTGAAGATGTCGTCGGAACCGTGCAGGATGAGGGTCGGCGCCGTGATGCTCGGGAGGCCGTCCCAGGCGTCGTGCTTGTTGCTGGCAACCAGATGCCGGCGCTTGGTGTACGACGGCATGCTCTGGTCGCCGAGTACGTAGTACGGACCGGGGTTGTCGGCGAGCCAGCCTGGTGTGTACATCAGCTCCAGCAGCACGCGATCGGTCCGCGCTGGATCGGCGAGCGCTTTGCGGATCTCCTGGCTTCGCTCGTACCCGTGGGCCGCGCCCGGCGACGTGCAGCCGAGGACCAGTGCTTTGACGCGCTCGGGATGATTGATCGCCAACCACTGCGCGACCCGGCCGCCCATCGACGTTCCGTAGACGTACGCGTTGTCCAGTTCCAGGTCGTCCAGCACCGCGACCACGTCGTCTGCAAACCCGACCGTGCTGTAGACCTCGTCGGGCTTGTCGCTCTCGCCTGTCCCTCTCCAGTCGAGGGTGATCGTCTGGTGTCCCTGGAAGTCGGAGCGGATCGGATCCCACCAGGTGTGGTTGTTCGACTGCCCCGCCAGCAACACAAGTGGTTGCCCCTCGCCCCGAACCTGGTAGGCGATCCTCGTCCCGTCAATCGTTGATGCGTGTGGCACAGAGATAGTCTGCTGGTATGCGAGTCGTCATTGCAGGTGGACACGGACAGATCGCGCTGCGGCTGACGAAGCTGCTGAGCGGTGACGGTCACGAGGTGGTCGGGCTGGTACGCAACCCGGACCACTCCGCGGACATCGCCGCGGCCGGCGGGCAGGCCGCAGTACTCGACCTCGAGCAGTCCGACGCGGCGGCGGTGGCGGAGGTCCTGGCCGGCGCGGACGTCGCGATCTTCTCGGCCGGCGCCGGTCCGGGCAGTGGGAACGCACGCAAGGACACGGTCGACCGCGGTGCGGCCGCCCTGTTCGCGGACGCGGCCCAGCAGGCCGGCGTACGGCGTCACATCCAGGTCGGCTCGATGGGCGCGGACCAGGCGCCGTCGCTGACCGATGACGAGACCTTCACCGTCTACCTGCGGGCGAAGTGGGCGGCCGAGGAGGACCTGCGCGCGCGGGACCTCGACTGGACCGTCCTGCGGCCGGGCAGTCTGACCAACGACCCCGGCACCGGCAACGTCCTGCTCGCCGACAAGACCGGCCGCGGCCGGATCAGCCGCGGCGACGTCGCGCTGGTGCTGGCCGGCCTCTGCGACACCCCGGCCTCGATCGGCCGGACGCTCGAGCTCATCGCCGGTGACACGCCGGTGAACGAGGCCCTCGAGTCCCTCTGAAGTTGCCACAAGCAACAGAAATGTGATGGATATGGCAGACACACTCCGCCAGGTGACCTTCGAGCGCGTGGCGAACAGCAGCTACGAGGTGCGCAACGCCCGCGGCGGCACGATCCGGGTCGGCTCCGGCGGTGCGGACACCGACTTCACCCCGGTGGAGCTGCTGCTGGCCGCGATCGGGACCTGCTCGGCGATCGACGTCGACATCGTCGTCAGCCGCCGCGCCGAGCCGACCGAGTTCAGCGCTGTCGTGCGCGGGGACAAGGTCCGGGACGCCGAGGAGGGCAACCGGATGGAGAACCTCGCGGTCGAGTTCGTCGTGCACTTCCCCGACGGCGAGGACGGAGACAAGGCCCGTGAGGCGCTGCCGCGCGCGGTGAAGATGTCGCACGACCGGCTCTGCACGGTCAGCCGGACGGTCGAGCTCGGTACCCCGGTGACGACGACCGTCAACGACTGAGCACTTCCCGGAGCCTGGCCGCGTAGGCCTTCGGGTGGCTCAGGTTGCCGTTGTGGCCGCCCGGGAAGAGCTGTAGTTCCTGGTCGAGCCTCGCGGCGAGCGCTTCGGCGCACTGGTAGTCGAAGACGGTGCGCGGCGTCGTCGTACCTGCTGCCGGGATGATGCGCGCGCTGACGGTCGTCAGATCGGCTTCCGGGTCGTCTGCGGCGGCGAGGAAGTCGTGCCGGATGAAGTAGTCGAAGTTCGCGATCCGGTTGGCGTCCATCGGGAAGTCGGTGCGGTTCGGTTCGCCGTTCGACGGGTCGATGCCGAGGGAGCGTGCGATCTCCGGGACGGTCGCCTGCAGTCCGTTGGCGAGGTAGTGATCGCGCAGTTCGGCGAGCTCGTCGCGGTGCCGCTTCGGCTCGGGGTCCGCGAGCAGCCACGGCGCGATCGGCTCGTGCGCGATCAAGGTGTGGAGCTGGCCCGGATGGTCGGCAACGACATGCAGACCGATCACGGCGCCGAGGCTGCAGCCGAGCATCGCCACGGGCTCGTCGGTGAGGTGGGCGAGCAGACGGTGTACGTCGTCCGTGTGGTCGGCCATCGTCGCTGGGCGGTCGAGCCGGCTCCGGGAGAGCCCGCGGCGGTCGTATGTGAGCACTGTGTACTCGTCCTTGAGATGTCCGACCAGGTCGACGGTGCGGTCGGCGTCGCCTTCACCGCTCTGCGAGATCAGCAGCAGCGGGCCGTTGCCTTCGAGTTGGTAGTGGAGGACGGCGCCGGGAACTTCGAGGATCGTCATGGCTCGGAGATTACATCTAAATAGATACATCAATCAAGATGTATCTGAGTTGATGTAGATTCCGGGCTGTGAACGGTGTGGAGCTCTTCCTGCTCGGACGGGCGCTGATGAAGATCGGCGAGGACGCGTTACCGGAGCCTCCCGGTGGAGCGGGGAAGTACGCCGGCAGCGCGCGGATGGTGCTGATCGTCGCGAGCGATATCGCCGGTCACCCGGAGAGCGCGGTGGGGGAGATCGCCGCGCGAACCGGTCTGCCGCAGAGCCAGGTGTCGACCGCGATCGCCCGGCTGAAGGAGGCCGGCTCGGTGATCACCACCACCGACCCCGCCGACCGGCGGCGTGCTCTGGTCAGCCAGGCGCCCGGCGTCTCGGACCGGCTGGCCCAGGTTCGCGCCACCACGATCGAGCCAGCGCTCGCCGAGGCCCTCGGCACCGACGACCCGGCCCGCATCGCCGAGGTCTCGCACGCCCTCGAGCAACTCGCCCGCGACCTGCTACCGAACCGGTTCTGACCGTCTGAGGGGTCAACCCCTGAGGTGGTCGGTTGTCCCCCCGGCATGCGAGGGGTCAACCGACCACCTGAGGGGTCAACCCCTCAGACGGGTACGGATCTGCGGCGGAGTGTGGTCAGGCGGCTAGGAACTCGCTGGCTGCGCGGAGGCGGGTCCGCAGCACCGCCTGGGTCCGCCGGCTGTCGAGCTGGATCTCCGACGGTTCGCCCCGGACGGACGGAAGCGCCTCCGGGTTGAGGCCGTCGCGGATCGCGATGAGCCGGCCGAGCTCGAGCCGGCTCAGCGCCTCGGGACCGGCGACGTGCATGATGCCGTTGAGGTCGGACATCAGCAGTTCGAGCAGCGCCGACGCCAGGTCTGTGACGTGGATCGGGCAGCGGATGTTGCTCGTGTAGAACGCTCCGGGCTCGCCGGCGGCCAACCGTCGTACGCGCTGCTCCTCTTCCGAGTGGCCGTCCGACCCGATGATGAGCGATGTACGCGCGATGACCGCATCCGGGGCTATCGCGTGGATCGCTGTCTCCGCGGCTGCCTTCGCGGCGCCGTACGGCGTGACCGGGCACGGCGCCTCGTGCTCGCGGTACGCCGTCTTGCGCGGACCGAACACCGCATCGGTCGACACGAACACGAGCCGCGCACCGTCCGCAGCCAGCGCGACATTGACCGCGCCATGCGCAGTCGTCGCCCAGTCGTCCTGCCGGTAAGCGGTGTGGATGATGCCGTCCGGACGCACGCTGCGGATCACGTCGCGCACCTGGTCCCGCCGCCGTACGTCGAGCTGCACTCCGCCCGGCAGAGCCTTCGAGTGGTACGCCGGTACGACGTCAATCGCTTGTTTTCCGGCGCAGAGCAGGAGTTCACGCCCCAGGAGACCGGTGGCCCCAGTGACGAGCAACCTCACCCCACAACTCTATGACGTTCCAGCCGCCATCCGGCAGTCCGCGTTGCGCGTTTGACTTCGCTGACCGATCGGACCTTCCGCGGCGTCATCCAGGACTGCGACGGCTTGTGCAACATCCACCCGTCGCCGATGGTCACCGCCGCGTGCTGGACCCGCGACCCCGTGTCGCGCCAGACGAACACAGTGCCCGGTACGTCGTCCCGTCCGCCGCGCTCGGTGTGGTTCGCGAGCCACTCCTCGAACGGTTCCCGCAGCATCCACACGCTCTCCGCGCCCTCGACTCCGCAGGCCGCCATCACGGTCCCGAAGCAGTTCGGCCCACTCCCGTCCGGAAACGTGCCTGCCAACTCCCGCACCCGCTCGAGCTGTTTGGGCCACGTGCGAACCTCCGCGTGCCTGCTCGGCCCAAGGTCCTCACTGACGATCTCCGGCAGCACCTTGTCGGGCTCGGTCAACAGCGACTTCCACCAGACGAAGCGGTGCCCGTCCGCCTGCTGCCGTCCGGCTGCCCCGACAACATCCGCCCACTTCCGGTTTGTCGGCACCGCCCCACGCCCGTGGTTCACCTGCGCGCGCACGAGCGCGGCTCGGGTCGCCTTCGGCAGCTCGTCGTACGCCGCTTCGCTCAGCCAAACGGTCCGCGCGGCCCGGCGGTCGATGTTGTAGGTCCGGTAGGTGTCACGCTCCTCCGGCGATGGCTCGCGGTCGTCGGGGTCAAGCTTCCAGGCGGTCGCCTGCTTCTTCGTGACGAAGAACGGCTGCTGGTCCGGCGCGAGCCAGTCCACCCATCGGTCCAGCAGGTCAGGCGAGACGTTGATCCCCAGGACGGTCAGCACCCGGCAACGCTCTCATTCCCGGATGGGCTCGGTCATCGGCTTTTCCGGTCCGCGGTACCGCTGCGTCTGCGAGTAGACCAGGTTGGTCGTCGTACTCCCGAAGTCGGTCAGCTCGTTGACGAGCTCCTCCAGATGCGGCATCGACGCCGCGGCGACCTTCAGCGTGTAGCAGTCGTCGCCGGTGGTCCGCAGGCACTCGAGGATCTCGCGCCGTTCGGCCAGCAGCCGGTGCAGCGGCTCGTGCTTGTTGCCCGGGTACTTCAGCCGTACGACGGCCAGCACCGGGTAGCCGACCTTGGTCAGGTCGACCTCGGCGCGATAACCGGTGATGACACCTATCGACTCCAGGCGGCGGACCCGCTCGGTCGTCGCCGACGCGCTCAGGCTGACCCGCCGGCCGAGTTCGGTCAGCGAGATCCGGGCGTCCTCCTGCAGTTCGCTGAGGATCGCCCAGTCGGTCGAATCGAGAGTCTCGGTCACATGCCAAATCTACCGGCGATTCCCCGGCGCTCGGGGTGTACGCCGGGAAGAATCTCTTCAGAACGCGGTCACTGCCTGGATAGCCTGAGGGTGTGGAACTTGGGGTGAACGTGCCGAACTTCGGCCCGGGGACGAATCCTGCGCGGCTGCGGGATTGGGCTCGCGTGGTCGAAGGACTCGGGTACGACCTGCTGATGGTGTCCGACCACGTCGTGATCACGCCGGATGTGGCCGAGCAGTACCCGGCGCCGTTCTACGAGCCGTTCACGACGCTGAGCTGGCTGGCCGGCATCACGGAGCGGGTCCGGCTCGGGACGACGGTGCTGATCGCGCCGTACAGGCATCCGTTGCTCGTGGCAAGGATGGCCGCGAACCTCGACCAGCTCAGCGGCGGCCGGCTCGTGCTCGGCGTCGGTGTCGGCTGGGCGCGGCAGGAGTTCGAAGCACTCGGCGCTGAGCATGCCCGGCGCGGACGCGACACCGACGAACTGCTGGCCGAACTACGGCGCGCGTGGGCCGACACAGCGGACTACGGCGGCGGCACGATCCCGATCTGGGTCGGCGGCACGAGTGCGCCGGCTCTCCGCCGTACCATACGGTTTGGTACGGCGTGGCATCCGCTGCGTCTGCGTCTCGACCAGATGCGCTCGGGTCTGGATCAGCTGCGGACCGTCGCGGCATCGCTCGATCGGCCAGTTCCCGGGTTCGCGCCGCGCATCCTTCTGCGGCTGACGGACCAGCCGCTACCCGACGACAATCGCGTCGCCGGCGAAGGCACGGTAGAGCAGGTGATCGGGGACCTCGACGTACTGCGGGAGCTCGGCGCGCAGAGCGTCGTACTCGATCCCTATCAGGGCGACCCCGCGGAGACGGAACGACCCGAGACGGCCTGGCAGGCGCTCGCGACAACTAGAGACTCTTGGAGACGACGTGACACCTGAAGCAGAAGGATTCCTGCGCCGCGCGATCGCACTGGCCGCGACCGCGCGTGAAGCGGGCGACCCACCGTTCGGCTCGCTGCTGGTCGGCCCGGACGGGACCGTGCTGGCCGAGGACCACAACACCACGATCAGCGAAGGCAACATCAGCTTCCACCCGGAGCTGAAGCTCGCCGTCTGGGCCGCACAACACCTGTCGCCCGACGACGCGTCCGGCACGACCATGTACACCAGCTGCCAGCCGTGCGGGATGTGCACCGGCGCGCTCGCACGTTCCGGGCTCGGCCGGGTGGTCTATGCGTTGTCCGGCGAGCAGCTCGACGGGTTGAAATCCACCGGCAGCTTCCCCGCCGTACCGCAGGAAGGACCTGCGCTGTACGACGAGGCGCGCGTGCCGGTGGACGGGTACTACGTCTGAGCTGCTACTTCACCGGGGTGAGGCACAGCGTGTACTTCGTCGAGCCCTGCTCGTAGACGTACGACGCCTCGGCGCCCTCGAACTGGTCGCACTGGCTGTCGTCGGTCGAGTCGTCGATCTTGCCGACGATCTTGTACTCGGCCTCGGACGACGTGCAGTCGACGACCTTCACGTCCGGGCTGCTCGAGGTGCCGTTGTTCACCACGCACGCACCGACGTTGGCCTTCGCCTCGGTCGAGTTCAGGTTGGCGAAGACGATCAGCGCGATCACCGCGACCGGCACCAGCAGCATCAGGATCGCCGGACGCTGGAACAGCGGCTTGCCCGGGTTCATCGGCCGGCCCGGGCCCGGCTGCGGCTCCGGCAGACTCTTGAACTTCTGCATCGGGCCGATGTTCATCAGCATCGTGATCGGGTTGATGATCGACGAGCCGACACCCCACCAGCCCTGCCACAGGCTCTTCGAGGTCATGTCGCGGACCGACGCGATCCCGCAGGTCCGGCAGAACGGACCCTGCAGCTTCAGGAACCGCATCAGGATGATCAGGCCCTGGTGGCCGCGCACGGTCGCCTCGACCGCCGGGTACCCACCGCAGAACCGGCACGCCATCTGACCCTGCGGCGCGAAGGACTGCTGAGCGCCCTGCTGCGGGAACGACTGGCCGAACTGCGGCTGGCTCGGGTACTGCCCGGGCGCGAACTGCCCCTGCTGCTCGGGGGCCTGCTGGTACGGCTGACCGTGGTACTGCTGCTGGCCCGGCTGCTGAGCCTGCTGACCCGGGTACTGGCCCGGCTGCTGCTGGTCAGGCTGGGTGTACTGCGGGAACTGCTGCTGCGGCGGCGGACCGTAGCCGGCCGGCTGACCTGAGTACGGGTTCTGCGGCGGCTGGGGAGGGGATGTGGTCACGAATGGTTCCTGAGGCTCGGTCGGGAGACGCTGAACCATGGCACCTTACTCACACCAATGGTCCACTCGGCCGTTCATATGCCACAGTGCCCGGCATGCTCACCATCGGCCCCTTGACCTCTACCGACCGTGACGCCTGGCAGGAACTGTTCGCCGGCTACAACGAGTTCTACGGCCGCACGATGCCGGACGAGTTCTTCGATCAGGCGTGGACCAGATTCCAGCAGGACTCCGAGATCCACGCCCTCGGCGCCCGGTTGGATGGACGGCTCGTCGGGATCACGCACTTCCTCACCCACGCGAGCACGACGGCACCCGACTCTTGCTACCTGCAGGACCTGTTCACCGCTCCCGAGGCACGCGGCCAGGGTGCGGCGCGAGCGCTGATCGCGGCGGTCACCGACTGGGCGCGCGAGCGAGGCTGCGGCCGGGTCTACTGGTCGACGCACGAGAGCAACGCGACCGCACGCCGTCTCTACGACCAGGTCGCCGAGAACCGCGGCTTCATCCTCTACATGATCCCGCTGTAGCGATCCGTGAGCTCCCGGCCGAGACGTGCCAGCTCGGCCCGGACCTCAGGCGGGTCGAGCACCTCGATCGACCCGCCCCAGCCGGCCAGTTCCTGGGCGATCATCAGGGGAGTGGGTGCGGTGATCCTCAGTCGGACGCGGTCGCCGTCCGTCCCGTCGACCTCGCAGTTGCGGCCGAGGCGGTCCTGCATCACCCAGACGTGCCGTTGGTCCATCAGGACCGTTGCCGTCAGCCCCGATCGCCGTTCCTCCATCCGCTCGACGATCTCGCCCCAGGCCGTCGAGAGGTCGAATCCGGCCGGTCGCTCGAACGTCTCGTCCGTCGCCTGAGCCGCCACCACGCGATCGATCCGGAACGTGCGCTGGCCCCGGTCGGTCCAGGCGATCAGATACCAGCTGTCGTCCTTGTCCACGAGCCCGAGCGGATCGACCATCCGCTCCGAGGTCTGATGCCCGCGGCCCGAGTAGACCAATCGCACCCGGTTCCGCCGTACGACGGCATCTTGCAGGCTGCGGACCAACTCCGGGCGCTCCTTCGCGTGGGCGCCCCAGCGGGCCGGATCGATAACGACCGCCTCGGCCGCGGCCTGCGCGTGCTCGCGGAAGGTGCCGGGCAGCGCGCGTACCAGCTTGCGGAGCGCCGTCTTCGCCTCCGGTGCGATCGACGCCGCGGGACCGACGAGGAGGAACAGCGCCTGCGCCTCCGTTGCCGTCAGCCCGCTCAGGTCTGTGCGAGCGCCGCCGACCAGTTGCCAGCCGCCGTTGCGGCCGGGCTGTGGATAAACCGGGATACCGGCCGTAGACAAAGCCTCGAGATCGCGGCGCGCGGTCGCGACCGAGATCTCCAGCTCCTGCGCGACGTCAGCCGCAGTCACGCGGCCGCGAGCCTGCATCAGCAGCAACACCGCTACCAATCGATCTGCGCGCACACTCCGATCGTCGCAGACAAACTGCTCAGGTCGTGAGCCCTACTGTCTTTCTGTCGGACGTGCACGCTAGCCTCAGTTCCGGACGGACACCTTCCGGAATGGTGAGCGATGGCGTACGACGTGAGCCCGACAGCCCGGACCTTGATGGTCCTCGAGCTGATCCAGAACAGCCCCGGCATCACGGCCGACCAGTTGGGGGACAAGCTCGGCGTCTCCGAACGGGCGGCCCGCCGGTACGTCGCGATCCTGCGCGAGGCCGACATCCCGATCGAGTCCGTCCGCGGCCCGTACGGCGGCTACCGCGTCGGCCGCGGACTGCGCCTGCCACCGCTGATGTTCAGCACGACCGAGGCGCTCGGCCTGGTGATGGCGGTGCTGGAAGGACCGCGCGGCGCCGCGGACCCGGTCGAGAACGCGCTCGGCAAGATCATCCGCGTGCTGCCCGAGCAGATCGCCCGCTCCACCGACGCGATCCGCCGGGTCAGCGCCCGCGGCCCCGACCCCGGCGTCCGTACGCCGGAGCCCGAGATCACGGCCGCGCTCGTGTCGTACAGCACCGAGTGCCGGCAGGTCCGCATCCACTACCGCCGCCACCACGACGAGTGGCCGATGGAGGTCGACCCGTGGGCAGTCGTCGTACGCCGAGGCCGCTGGTATCTCCTGTGCTGGTCCCACGCCAAGGACTCCCAACGCGTCCTCCGCGTCGACAAGGTCACCAAGGTCGAGCCCCTCACCCAGGACTTCACCCCACCACCCGACCTGGATCCACTGGCAGCCGTCGAGGAACACCTCGCCCTCGGCTGGAAATACCCCATCGAAGTCCTGATCGACGCTCCCCGAGACGACGCCGCCTGCTGGATCCCACGCTCCATGGGCCGCCTCGAGCCCATCGACGAGACCCACACCCGCCTCCTCGCCAGCACCGACGAGCCCGACTGGTACGCCGCCCACCTCACCGCGATCCGAGCCCCCTACCGAATCCTCGGCAGCCCCGAAATCCAAGCCGCCTCCCAAGCCCTGGGCCAACGCCTAATCACAGCGAGCACCCTCGACTGATGCGGCTGAACACCATGGCGTGGGGCTCCGGCGATCGCGTCGCCCTCCTCGTCCACGGCATGCTCGGCGGCGCCGCGCAGTACCACCAGGTCGGTCCTGCACTCGCGGAGCGCGGCTATCGGGCGATCGCGGTGGACCTGCCCGGTCACGGAAACTCTCCAGCAGCGCCCGAGGCCACTATGGACCTCTTCGTGGACGCCGTACTCGAGTCCGTCGACCACAGACCGTCGCTCGCGATCGGCCACTCGCTCGGCGCAGTCGTTCTCTCCCATGCACTACCTCGGCTGCGTCCGGCTCGAGTCGTCTACGTCGACGTACCGTTCGACAACCCGTCGGAAGATCCGCCGGCCATGGGCCTTCGGGAACGATTCACTGCAGCCCGGGCCGCCCGTACCGAGCATCGTCTGCGCACCACGCGTCCTGGCTGGTCGGCGGAGGACTGCCGGCTGGAGGCTGAGGCGGCAGCGAACTTCGACGTGGACACGGCGGTCGCGCTCGAGCGTTCTTATGCCGGGCAGGTAGTCGGTCGGCCGACGGTTCCGTCGCTGGTGATCAGGGCAGCGCCGAGCCGGTACGTGTCGGCGGATCGCGCTAGGGAACTGGAGGAGTTGGGATTCTCGGTCCGTTCTGTCCATGGCGCGGGGCATTGTGTCTGGTACGGGTTTCTCGATGACTTCATGGCGGCGCTGGACGGGTGGCGGGAGGCGTGATGGATGAGGTCGAGTTTGCTGGGGAGATTTGGTATTGGCGGGGGCCGGCGCCTTGGTACTTCATTACGGTGCCGGATGAGGAGTGTGCGTACTTCGAGGCTGAGTCGAGCTTTGTCAGTTACGGGTGGGGGATGATCCCGGTCGTCGCGGAGATCGGCGAGACGGCGTGGGACACGTCGATGTTTCCCAAGGACGGGCGGTACCTGCTGCCGGTGAAGGCGTCGGTGCGGCGGGCCGAGGATCTCGATGACGGCGACGTGCCGACCGTGCGGTTGCGGCTGCGGACCTGAAACTGTCGGCGGTCGGGTCTAGCGTTCGGCGTACGTCAAAGCTGTACATATTCAGAGCGTGGAGGTAGCGGGCATGTCAACGCTGGCTGATCGGCCGAACACGGCCTTGTTGGTGGTCGACGTACAGAACGGTGTCGTGGCCGAGGCGCACGAGCGTGACCAAGTCGTGGCGAACATCAGCACCCTGGTCGGCAAGGCCCGCGCCGGCGGCGTGCCCGTCGTGTGGGTCCAGCACTCGAGCGAGAACCTCGTCAAGGACAGCGACCAGTGGCAGTTCGTCCCGGAGTTGTCCCGCGACGGCTCGGAGGCGCTCGTCCACAAGACGTTCCCCGACTCCTTCGAAGCCACCGACCTCGAGGACGTCCTCGCCCGCGCCGGAATCGGCCACCTGATCGTGAGCGGCGCCCAGACCGACGAGTGCATCCGCTCGACGATCCACGGCGCCTTCGTCCGCGGATACGACGTCACGCTGGTCGGCGACGCGCACACGACCGAGAACCTCTCGGAGTACGGCGCTCCGACGCCCGACAAGGTGATCGCCCACACCAACCTGTACTGGCAATACCACCGGGCGCCGGGCCGCACCGCCGCCGTGCAGAGCACCGACGAGGTCACCTTCTAGGCGATGCCGGGGCGACGCTTGCCGCCGCCCCGGCGCACTGACTCAGCCCGAGACGGCGTCGAGGACGGCGAGGTCGCCGGGGGAGAGGGTGATGCCGGCTGCCATCAGGTTCTCCTCCAGGTGCTGCCGGCTCGACGTGCCCGGAATCGCGAGGACGTGCGCGCCCCGGCTCAGCGTCCACGCCAAGCGGATCTGCGCGGGCGTCGCGCCGTGGCGATCCGCGACCTCCTGCACGGCTGCGGACTCCGGCACCCCGCCGGCCTCCCGCGACTCCGCGGTCAGCGTGAAGAACGGCACGAACGCGATCCCCAGCTCACCGCACAAACCCAGGATCTCGTCGTTCACCCGCCCGAATCCCACGCTGTACCGGTTCTGCACCGCAACCACCGGCGCAATCTCCCGCGCTTGCTGAAGATGCTCCACCCGCACATTCGACACACCGAGGTGCCGGATCATGCCCTTCGCCTGCAGCTCGGCAAGGACGCCGAAATGTTCCGCGATCGACTTCATCCCGTGCAGCCGCAGATTGACCAGATCCAGCACGTCCACTCCGAGCGCCCGCAGATCACGCTCCACCAGCGCCGGCAACTCGTCCGGACGCGCCAGCCCGTCCTTCGTCGGCCCCACCTTCGTCGCGAGCACAAACTCCTCCGGGTACGGCGCGAGCGCGCGGCGGATCACGTCGTTCGCCCAGTCGAGGCTCTCGAACGACGTCTGCCCCGCGCCGCCGCGACTCGGATAGAACGCCGCGGTGTCGATGTGGTTCACGCCCAGCTCGACCGCGTGCCGCAGCAGCGCGACCGCTCGCTCCTGCAGATCCGCCCCATCACCGCCGGGTCCCGCGAGCCGCTTCGTGCCGAACCCGATCCGCCGTACCGCAACGTCCCCGAGCTGCCAGAATTCGCCCGACTTGCTTTCCGCAATTCCCGATGATAGGTTTAATGGTAGAGACGTATTTATCTGTGAATTCTGCATTCGGCCAGGATAAATCCTCGAAGGACGTTCGTCCACCTTTCCCGCACTTTTTCTGCGTTATTCTGCGCGCGTGGGACTCACTGATAGACAACAAGTTCTCCTCGACACCTGGCTGCCGTCGGCCGAGCTCGTCAAGGACCACAGCTGGGGTCTCATCGGCACCCTCGTGCTCGAGCTCATGCACGACGGCGAGCGCTATATCGCGAAGGCCGGCGATGCGGCCGATCACCACCTCGCGCGCGAGATACGGGCCCACCGCAACTGGCTGACCCCGTGGACCTCACGGGGGAGGGCGCCCGAGTTCGTCCACGTGGACGACGAGGCCAAGCTCCTCCTGACACGGTTCCTGCCGGGCGAGCTGGTCCAGGGCACGCCTGCCGAATGGGCGCCGGCGACGTACGACGAGGCCGGCGGGCTGCTGGCGCAGTTCCACCAGCAATCCGCCGTACCCGACGACGCCTATGAATCCCGTGAGAATCAGAGGACGCTCGCCAACCTCGGCAAGCAGCACCGAATCGCGCCGGAGCTGGCCGAGCGTCTGCGAGCAGAGATCGCCGGCTGGCCGACGCCGCCGGCGATTCTCGTGCCGACCCATGGCGATTGGCAGCCGCGTAACTGGCTGACCGACAACGGCACCATCCGCGTCATCGACTTCGGCCGAGCCGACCTCCGCCCGGCGTACACCGACCTCGCCCGGCTCGCCGCCCAGCAGTTCCGCTCGAACCCCGAGCTGGAGACAGCCTTCCTGAGCGGCTATGGCTCAGACCCGCGCGAGCCGGACGCCTGGTACCGGGCCCAACTCCGCGAGGCCATCAACACCTGCATCTGGGCTTACGAGGTCGGCGACGAGCCCTTCGAGCAACAGGGCCACCGCATGATCGCGGAGGCCATCAGCTAGCTGACTTTGGCGACCCACTCGTCGATCGACACGACATCGGCCTGCCGCGGGAACACCTTCTCGGTGAGCACGCGGTGGACCTCGGGATCGGAGTCGCGACAGCCGTCGTCCAGCACCGTCAGCCGGAAGTCCAGGTCGGCCGCCTGGCGCAGCGTCGACAATACGACGCCGCTCGTGGCCAACCCGGTGAGGACGAGACTGTCGATGTCGCCCGACCTGAGCACCACCTCGAGGTCGCTGCCCGTGAAGGCACTGACCCGCCTCTTCGTGACCACGATGTCGCCGGGCAGCGGGGCGACGTCCGGGTGGATCGCGATGTTCGGATCGTCCCCGGCCATGCCCTGGCCGCTCGAGATCGCGCTGAACGACTTGTTGCGGGAGCTGATCTCCGGATGGCCGGCGCGGAAGCCGACGACCACGTAGATCACCGGGATCTGCGCTGCGCGAGCGGCGTCGATCGCGCGACGCAGGCCGACCAGATAGTCGGTCTCACCGGCGATACGCGCCACGATCACTTGCTGTACGTCCATCACGAGCAGAGCTCTGTTCGCCATATTGATGGTCCTTTCAGGCCTTGTGGTGGCGGCCGCGCAACACCGAGGCGGTTGCGGCGACCAGGGTCATCGCCTAGCGGTCGGTCCTGCTGTGCTGCTAGGGGTCACAGCCGCTCCGACAGCCGGTCGAGCAGCGTCATCAATTGCTGCAACTCGCGACGCTCCGCTTGGCTGAACTCTTCCTCGATGGCCGTCGCGAGGCGCTGGCCGGAGACGGAACGCCGATCAGCAGCCATCTTGCGGCCGGCGGCTGTCATTGCGATCACCGCGCGGCGGCGGTCGGCGGCGTGCGGCTCCCTGCTCACCAACCCGCGTTCCTCGAGGGCGGCCAGCGTGACTGCCATGGCTTGAGGGCGCACCCCCTCTTGCTCGGCCAGTGCGCTGGGGGAGGCCGGGCCGTCGCTCTCCAGCCGGGCCAGCACGGAGGACTCGGACAGCGCCAGGCCGCCCACGACGTTCTTCGCGGCGCGGAGTTTGCGGGCGATGCGGCCCACGATCAGCCGGAGCGCGGCCGCATCCTCAGCAGGTGTCGTCACAGATGCTAACGGTACATTAATTAATTCGTCGTAACTAACTGGCTCCGAAACTCCGTTGTCGGCGCTCCGGGACGCTGGCATCGTCACCCCATGTCCTCAGCACTCGATGCGCTCACCCTCGACCGGTATCCACGGTCGAACACCTATGACCGGCAGTGGATCGTCGACAACCTCATGGGCCCGCATCCGCTATGGAGCGCGGAGGGTCTAATGGGGGCAATGACGCTCGAGCCCGGCATGCGGGTCCTCGACCTCGGCTGCGGTACCGCGCTGACGTCGATCTTCTTCGCCCGCGAGTACGACGTGGAGGTCTGGGCGACCGACCTCTGGGTCGACCCGACCGAGAACTGGCAACGAATCCAGGACTCCGGCGCCGCGGACCGCGTCCACCCGATCCAGTCCGACGCACATAAGCTCCCGTTCGCCCACGACTTCTTCGACGCGATCGTCAGCATCGGCGCCTTCAACTACTTCGGCACGGGCGCCGACTACCTCGCCTACGTCACCCAGTTCCTCCGCCCCGGCGGCACGCTCGGCGTCGTTGCCCCTGGCATCCGTACGGCACCGGTCCTCACGCTCCCGTCGTACCTGGAGTCCCGCTGGGGCCCCGACCTCTGCACCTGGCTCCCACCCGACTGGTGGCACCAACTCTGGCAACGCACCAACCTGGTCGCCGTCCAAACCGCCGACTTCCTCCCCAACAGCTGGTCCGACTGGCTCCTCTGGCTGAAAACCTGCGCCGAAGTAGACCGCGGCTACAAACCCGACGAACAAATGCTGGAAGCCGACCAAGGGGACCTGCTCGGGTTAACCCGGCTGGTCGCCCATCTCAATGAACGCGGCTAGACGGCCGAGCCGCAGGTAGCGCTTCACGACCAGGACCTTGCCGGCCTCGACGACGACCGCGGCACCTCGTGGGATCTTCATGGGCTAGCAGTGTGGTCGCAGCCACCGACATATTCGCGCTAGTGAAAGGATTTGTTGTATGCCAAGCACGATGATTGAAGTGCGGCGGGAGTATTCCGAGGCGGAGGAGGTTGCGCTGATCGACGCTGTGCATGATGCGGTGGTCACCGGATTTCAGATTCCGCCGCAGGACAAGGATGTGCGGCTGATCGTCCACGCGCCGCACCGGTTTGCGTGCTCGCCGCGGTTGACTCAGCCCGAGTACTTCACGCTGGTCACCATCGACTGTTTCGCCGGCCGCTCAATCGACGCCAAGCGCACGCTCTACGCCGCAATGATCGCCAATCTGAAGCCCTTCAACATCCCCGCGGACCACGTCACGATCCTCATCCGAGACCACCCCACCCACAACTGGGGCCTCCGAGGCGGCCACCCAGCCTCCGACCTGGACCTGGGCTTCACCATCAACGTCTGACCCAGATGACACTACGTGCGACCCGCCACGTGACGTCGGTCTTCCTGGTTCGTCAGGGGACTGTGCTTCTGCTGTATCGCCGTGGATCCCGCGCGATCGCGGACTCCTGGGTCGGCATCGGCGGCCACGTCGAACCAGGCGAACTCGACGACCCGACAGCGGCCGCGCTGCGGGAGCTCCACGAGGAGGTCAGGATCGCCGCCGATCACCTCGACAACTTCAGCCTCCGGTACGTCGCGATGCGGGACACCAGCACCGAGCTGCGCACGACGTACTACTTCACCGCCGACCTGCGCCCCGACTCACCCATCCCCACCGAATGCACCGAGGGCGATCTCCGCTGGTTCGAGCTGACGATGGACCCGACGACCCTCGACATGCCACCGACAGCCGCAGTCGCCTTCAGCCACTGGCTGGCGGCCGGTCGGCATGATCAACAACTGCGGTTCATCACGATCGACGCCGCCGGCCATGTCACAGGACCACTCTGATGATCACCCTGCATTTCCACCCCAATTGGCCGCATGGTGATCGGATGGTGATCGAGTCGATGGTGAGCGACGGGTTTTATCGGTCGCAGTTTGTTACTGGGATTTCTAATGGCGGATTAACAGCCTACGAAGGCGGCGACCGGTGGCGGTGGGAGAGTCGGTTGTTCGCACGCGAGTACGACGAGCAGGATCCGGTCACGCGGCCCGTTTATGGCGTGTGGAATCGACGGGACGATGTTTACGGCGACGGGATCCGGTTCGGGTCGTCGTACCTTCGACTGAAGCCTGAGGCGATAGACCGGTCGACGTTCTGCTTCCCGGATTCTGCGCGGGATCCCGAGCACTTCGGGGACAAGGGTCTGCTGGAGCGCTTGTGCCGGTTGGCAGACGTTTCCGGCAGCGACGATCTTGATGACTACGTCGAAGCGCACGTCCACGGCGACGTACGCTTCGACACTGACGTGGACGCAGTAGTCCTCGACCCGTCGTTCATCGGCACCCGGGTCGAGGAGGCCGCACAAAGGCTCGGTTGTGCCGTTGAGTATCACCCGGGTTTTCGGGCCACAGCCGACGACTTCGACCCGGCGTACCGCGGGCAGAACGTCGTCGACCTGGCGCGCACGCTGGGTCCGGAGTTGACGCCTGAGCTACTCGGGCGCGCCGGACACCGTGGGCAATCCATCAAGCAGGTCTGGCATTGCTTAGCTCGGTTTGGAAGGGCCGGCTAGCTGGTCGCGGCGGCGGGTGAGGTAGGCCGTTTCGGCGGTGTTGCCGGCTAGCTCGATCGCCTTGTCGTACGCCGCGCGCGCCTGCTGGCTCTGGCCCATCCGTCGCAACAGATCCGCCCGCGTCGCGTGGAATGCGTGATACCCGTCCAACTTCTCCGACAGCCGGTCAACCGTCGCCAACGCAACCTCCGGCCCGTCCAGCTCAGCCACCGCGATCGCGCGATTGAGCTCGACGATCGGCGACGGATCCACGCGGACCAACTGGCCATAAAGAGCAACAACCTGCGACCAATCCGTGTCACGCACATCCCGTGCAGACGTGTGTACGGCGTTGATCGCCGCGAGGATCTGGTACCGCCCTGGAGCAACCCCGGCCGCCAACCGCTCGCGCACCAGCCGATGCCCCTCAGCCACCATCGCGGCGTCCCAGGAGCCACGGTCCTGCTCGTCCAACGACACCAGTTCGCCGCTCGCCGACACCCGCGCAGTACGACGAGCCTCGGTCAGCAGCATCAACGCCAGCAACCCGGCCACCTCGCCGTCGTCCGGCATCAGAGCACGAATGAGCCGCGTCAACCGGATCGCCTCGGACGTCAGTTCATGCCGCACCGGATCCGTATCCGGACCAGTCGCCAGATAGCCCTCGTTGAACACGATGAACAACACAGTGAGTACGCCGGACACGCGCCGGGGGAGATCCTCCGTATCGGGCACGCGATACGGGATCCGCGCCGCCTTGATCTTTGCCTTGGCCCGGGTGATCCGCTGGCCCATCGCCGTCTCCTGCACGAGGAACGCGCGCGCGATCTCGGGGACGGTCAGCCCGCCGACCATCCGCAACGTCAGCGCGACCCGGGTCTCCATCGAGAGCGCCGGATGGCAGCAGGTGAAGATCAATCGCAGCCGTTCGTCGTCGATCACACCGAGAGGCTCGGGCGGGTCGTCGTACGACATCTGAGCCTCCTTGTGTTTGTCGTCGCGTTTGTTCTCGCGACGGAGCCGGTCAATGGCTTTGCGGTTGGCGGTGGTGGTCAGCCAGGCGCCCGGGTTCGGGGGTACGCCGACGTCCGGCCACCGCTCGACGGCGGTCGCGAACGCTTCGGCGGCGGCCTCCTCGGCGACGTCGAGGTCGCCGAAACGCTTGGTCAGGGACGCGACCACCCGCGCCCACTCCTCGTGGTGGACCCGCGTGATCGTCTCCCGGACATCGCTCACAGGAACGGCCGCACCTCGAGCCTGCGGTTGCACACCTTCGACGCCTCGGTCACGAGGTCGCGGGCCGCGTCGAGGTCGTCCGCCTGCATGATCCAGAGGCCGGCGATGTACTCCTTCGACTCCAGATACGGCCCGTCGGTGAAGATCGCCTCGCCGGCGCGGTTGTCGACGACCGTCGCCGCGCTCGGCGCCGCGAGACCGCCGGCGAAGACCCAGTTGCCGTCGGCGATGATCCGTTCGTTGAACGCCGTGATGGCGGTCATCTCTTCCGGAGTGGCCGAATTGGTCTTGTCGTCGAGCACAGAAACCAGAAACTGCATCACACATCATCTCCCGTGGTGAATTCTCCGGAAACGGTATCCGGTCCGCGATTCATTCGTCGGCTCATTCGTCGACGAACGGACGTACTTCGAGCTTGCGGTTGCAGACCCGTGACGCCTCCGCGGCGAGCTTGAGCGCGACATCGAGGTCCGGCGCCTCGACGATCCAGAGTCCGCCGAGGTACTCCTTCGATTCCACGTACGGCCCGTCGGTGAAGATCGCCGCGTCGCCGCGGTTGTCCACGACGGCGGCTGTCGCGGGGGAGTCGAGGCCGGCCACGAACACCAGGTACCCGTCGGCTCTGAGCCGCTCGTTGAACGCGTCGACGTCGCCCGAACCGTCCGCCGCGTCGGCAGTACTCTCGTCGCTCTCGTCGTCGAGCACAGAAATCAGGTACTGCATCCCGTATCAACTCCTCCGTCGTAGCGCTCCTCGGTGGCCCGCTCACCCCTTCCACGAACGCCTGCACACCGATCCGACAATCTTCGTTGAAGAAACTTTCCGCGCCGCCGGGGGAGAGGAGGTAGGTTGCGCGCCATGACCGACCCCATCAGAACCGAGCGGCTCGTACTGCGTGAACCCGAGGCCCGCGATCGTACGGCGGTCATCGAACTCTTCACGTCTCCGGACGTCGGCACGTACATCGGCGGCCCCAGAGACCGCGACGAGCTCGAGAGCGCCGTCCCCGAGACACCGAAGAAGCGCCCCGGCTTGTTCATCGTCGACCTCGGCGGCCAGATGATCGGCATGGTCACGCTAGACCCTCGCGACCCGGACCGACCGGGTGCGGCGTCCACGGAGCTCGGTTACCTGTTCCTGCCTATCTCCTGGGGCCACGGGTACGCCGCCGAAGCCTGCGCCGCCGCGCTCAATTGGTTCGCCACCACGCGGCCCGGCGAGGCCGTCGCCCTGACAACCCAGTCCGCCAACGCCCGGTCCATGCGGCTCGCCCAGAAACTTGGCTTCACCGAAGTAACCCGTTTCCACGAATACGACGCCGAACAATGGCTGGGGGTGTGGTCGGCCCCTCAGTACAGCGGCACGGACTTCTACTGCGATGTGGCGATCCCTGATCCGAGCCGGCTCAACGTCGTACACGAGGATGAATTGGTACTGGCGTTTCATCACACGCGGCCTTTCTGGGCGACGCATATCGTCATTGTGCCTAAGCAGCACATTGCGTCGTTTACCACGGTGGATTCGTCCGACGAGCAGGTGATGCGCCGGTTGTTCGAGGTTGTTCAATCGATCGCGGGGGAGACCGAGAGAACGACCGGGGCGGCGGCCGTGTTGACGAATCTCGGTGAATACCAGGATTCTAAGCACCTTCACATTCACGTCCACAGCGGAGCTCTCCGGTAATCCGTGTGCGAGGTCGCAGGCGTGACAGCTATGGTCGGCCTCGTGGCGATGGCAGACGACGCACAGACAGACCTTCCAGCAGATCCGAGCGCTCCCTGGCTCGAACTTGCTCCTCACTACGAGCGCGCCCGAGCCAGGGAGGACTCGCTGGATCGGCTTGTCGAGTGGCCTGCGCAGCGACACCTGCTGGGTGATATCACCGGATGCTCAGTGCTCGATGTCGGTTGTGGCAACGGCGGCAAGCTCGCTGAGTTGGTCGGAGACGGTGCGACCGCCTCGGTAGGTGTTGACCTCAGTGGCAACTTCCTCAATGACCCGCTGCCCGGCTTGGAGTTCATCCGAGGAGATCTCTCTGAGCTGGATTCTCTGCCTGGGCTCGCCGGTCGCAGGTTCGACCGGATCTTGTTCCTGCAGTCTTTCGGTTACGCGAAAGATCCGGTCCGCACCCTGCAGGCAGCGCGCGCAATGCTGGCCGACGACGGATTCATCCTGTTGACCAGGACGCAGCCAATCCGATACGCCGTCGAACGGTCCGAACAGAATGGCACCTCCCTGGGCGAGGAGTATTTCTCCACCGCCCCGTTCTCCTACCTCAGCGGCTGGAACGACCAAATCACCCTCACCAAGCGTGCCTACACGATCTCTGACCTGCTCAACGAGTTCGGTGCGGCCGGGCTGTGGGTCGAGACCGCGCTCGAGCCCCAACTGCCCGAGGACGCCCGACTCCGCTACCCGCACAAGCAGGCGTGGATGAACAAGTACCTCGGCATCCTGATCTTCAAGCTCCGGCCGCTTCCCAGCCAGTAGCCGCGTCCGGCTGTCTCACCGAAACGCTGCGATGGCTCGGGCAGCTATCCGCTGGTTGCGCTCGTTGCGGTCGACGTCCCAAGTCGGCCAGCCGTCGTCGAGGGTCGGAGTGTGCCCGCTGCGGACAGACTCCCGATACTGGATGCAGGCAAGCCACAGCGGTTTCATACCGAGGATCCCAGGGAGCCTCTGGATTTCTTCGTCGGTGAGCTGCACATGCTCGGAGTAGCCACGCGCCGCCGCGTCGACAAGGGCTAGATCGCCCTCTGCCGCAGTCGTCAGCAGCCAGGCGAGCGCGGGTAGTCGCGGACCGCGGCCAGACCCCGCCCAGCCGACGATGACGAGATCTCCCGGCGTACCGACGGCTGACCAGGCGTGATAGTTGCCATGGGTCAGAGCCGGGGGGAGTCCTTCAGCGTCATCGGCGTTCTCGACACGATCACGCAGCAACTCGAAACCTTCCCGGCCCTCGGGGGCGACCTCGTCCTCGACGCTGACCAGGAAGCTCATGGCCGCGGCAAGATCCTCTTTTGGCCGTCCAACGTGGAAGCCGCCACCGGCTTCGTCGGACCCACCGTCCCGGGCGACTGCGCCATCACCTGCGGGGAGAGCGTGCAACCGCCCGAGCAGAGTCCCGAGTTCGTGGTGTACTGCGGCTTCGGGCGCATCGGGCCGACCACCTTCGACGAACCTCGTCACGATCACGCCGCTGCCGTTGAACACCGACACCGGCTCCGCATGCGCGACGCGTTCGGCCGGGAAGTTGTGCTCAGCCAGGAATCGCAGGATTTCCGCGTCGCCCTCGACCCGGCTGACCTGGTCTGCCGGCGAGGAGAAGATACGCGCAATCCACGGCGCCGCCGTAGCGCCCATGCTGCTGGAGCCCGCACAACCATGTCAACCAGAGGGCGGGATCGGGTCCGTCGGCAAACCGCAGGCGAGACGGGGGAGCACGGCTTAAAGTGCTGTGCATGTGCAGGACTCATCCCGAAGGGCTGCCGGCCGGGGTTCTGGACGACGTGGCCGGCGTGGTCGGGGCAGAGGTCACTCTTCTCGGTCGCCTACCCGGAGGCTTCGATGTGGGTGCCATGCGCGTTGAGTTGGCCGGAAGGGCAAATGCAGTGCTCAAAGCATGGCCGAGGGCACGCCCCGACCAGCTGGACGAGTCGTTGCGAACCCAGAGAATCGTCGAGCACATGCGCACGCGCGGCTATCCCACCCCGGCCTGGCTCGGAGTGGGAGCCACAGCCACACATGTATGGCACCTGATCGACTTCGTCGACGCAGCTCCCGCGCCAGAGCTGACCCCCTCCCTCGTTGAGCAGCTGATGGAGATCAACGAGCTCCAGGCCGGCCAAGCCTCCGAGCCCTACGACCACTGGTCGTACGCCTGGCGTCTCGCCACCGGTCAGGACTTTGGGCAAGACCTAGCTCCGAGTCTGTCGAGGGCTGTCGCCGGGCTTTCGGGTTACTCCTCCGCGGTATCGGCATTGGTGGAGCGCCTGCGCCTCATGTGTGCCGACGGCTCCCCACCACCAAAGCCACCTGACATGGTCCACGCCGACTTCAAGCCCGACAACGTCATGGTCCGTGACGGCGCGGTCGTTGCAGTTGTGGATATCGGGAACGCAGGCAGCGGCACACGCGCGACCGATCTCACCACCCTCCAGTGGCACACCTTCCAAGATCCGCTCGACGGTGCCCGACGGCGCCTATCGACGAGAATCCTCGACCTCGTCGATTGGGAGGGAGCGGCAGTCCTCGCCGCGACACAGATCCTTACGCAGCTCGAGTGGCCCATCCGTCACGGGCACCACGATGTCGTTCCAGGTGTGGTCAAGCGCGGCCATCGCGCCCTCGACGAACTGAACGCGCTCCGCTAACTGCAGAACGGGCCGGGCGAGGCGGTAGGTTCCATGGCTGTCCCTGCCTATCTGTCGTCGGAGAGGTGTGACCGCATGTCAATGATCAGTAACTCAGAGGCGATCGCAGCGTGGTCGGCGATGCCGATTGACGCGATTGAGGCGTACGACGATCAGGGCGACTTTCCCAAGCGCCACTTGATGAATGGGAACCTGCTCCGGATGCTGGGGCCGGTCGATGGCCGGAAAGTCCTCGATGCAGGCAGTGGCGAAGGCTATTTGAGCCGACTGATGGCCGATGGGGGAGCTGAGGTGGTTGGTGTGGAGCCGGCTGCCGCACTGCTGGCACGCGCTCAGAAGATCGAGCAGGAGCGGCGTCAGGGGATCAGGTTCGTGCAGGCTGATCTCTCGACGTTGCCGGAGGTTGGTCAGCCGTTCGATGCGGTGGTCTGCAGCATGGTGCTGCTCGCCATACCCGCTTGGCAGTCGGCGATGGCGGCGTGCGTCGGCGCGCTGAAGCCGGGCGGCCGGTTCGTCTTCTCGATCACTCATCCGGCGTTTGAGAATCTCTACCCAACGTGGCGGGATCACGGTCATTACCAACTTGATCGGTACCTGGATGAGTACGAGATGCCAGAGGGCTGTGCACCCGATTTCCACCGGCCATTGTCGGCCTACATCAACGAGGTCGTCGGTCTCGGCTGTCGCCTGACTGAACTGTGCGAACCGAGACTTGATCCACAGGTCGCATCAGAGAGCGGAATCGACGCTATCGAGTCCTACGTCGCGCTGCCGAACTTCCTGATCATCAGCGCCGAACGCGACAGATGACCAGGCAGTGACCTCCGGTTGAGGCGTACGCAGGCTACTAGTTGACATAATGTCCATTATCGGCGCTTAAGTAGGACGAGTTGAAACAGGCCGGCCACGCCTACGCGTCGGTCACCAGCGTCTACACATCGGTCGGTGACGACTTCAAGCAGAAAGCCATCCAGAAGATGATCACCCGCCGCATTGCGCGTCCCGAGGAGGCGAATCCCGATGGCTGAGCAACGCCGCATCGGCTACAAGTGGAACCTGCGCACCGTGATGGCGCAGCGGAACCTCTGGAAGAGCACCGAGCTCATGCCGCTGCTCAAGTCGCGCGGCATCAACCTGTCCGAGAGCCAGGTCTATCGACTCGCCACAGCCACCCCTGAGCGCATCCCGGCGCGCACGTTGCGGCCCTGTGCGACGTCCTCTGCTGCGAGCCCAACGACTTGTTCGAGCCGTACGTCGAGCTGCGCGCAGCGAAGACCGCGGACGCGCCGAAGCGGCCCGAGGACGTCGGAGTGAAACCGGGGAACCCGATCGCGCGCCGCGTGCGGCTCGTCCTGGACGACGAAGATGGCTAGACCCCGGAAGACGAGCGATCCGACCCGGTGGCCGGTCCCCTGCGGCCGCTGCGGCGGACATCACCAGATCGTTGCCCTCGGCCCGGTGCCGATCATCGCCGACGCCCTTGGCCACCACCCGTCCACCATCGAGCGCCACGCCATCGGCTCGGACAGCGTGTACTCCCAATACATCGCAGCCAGACGCCAGATGGCCTGATCGCCCGCACGCGCTGTCTCCACGCAGACCGTTCGATCATGCCGATGTGCGGTCGCGTCGATAAGCCGTGGAAGGATCTCGGCCTGATCGCGACAATGGCCCAGGTGTTTGTTGGCCGAGAGGCAGGCTGCCCAAGATCCGGCAAGGAGTGTGCGTCTCATGAGCGAGCAGTTCTACTCGGACGCGAGGTTGTACGACCGGTTGTTCCCCGGAGGCGAACAGGCCGTCGACTTCTATAGGACCGAGGCCGATCGGCAAGGTGGGTCGGTCTTGGAACTCGGGAGTGGCACCGGACACAAGCTAATCCCGATCGCATCCGACGGGCATCCGTGCATGGGCCTGGAGCTCTCGCCGGACATGCTTGCCGAAGCTCAGCGCAAGGCAGACGAGCGCGGCGTGGAGGTGCAGTGGGTGCAGGGCGACATGCGCGAGTTCGACCTGGGAAGAACGTTCGATCTCGTGTTCATCGCCGCCAATTCACTGCTTCATGTGCATGAAACTGAGGACTTGGTGGACTGCTTCCGGTCGGTGCGAAAGCACCTGGCGCCCGGAGCGCGGCTCATCTTCGACGTGTTCAACCCGAGCGTGCGCATGCTTGCCCAGGCCGACGGCGTTCGACGCAGGCGCGACGCATTGTCGTTCGTGGATCCCGATCGTGGCGTAGTCCATGTCGATGTCGCGGAGACCTACGACGCGGCCGCGCAGGTGACTCGCGGCAGGTGGTACTTCTCGACCGATTCCGAGGTCGACTTCAGTGTCACGCCGCTCGAGATCAGGAGCATCTTCCCCCAGGAGTTGCCGCTGCTGCTCTCGCTTGGCGGTCTGCGGGTTGATGAACGCTTCGGCGACTGGTCCCGTGCGCAATTCACCGCAGATGCAACGCTCCAACTCTACGTCTGCGCACCGGACTGGACGCGCTAGACCTGAGCGATCTCGGCACCGCCGGAGTCCACCTGGTGTATGGGGAGGACGTGTGGCGGCCCCTGCACACGCCGCGCAGCGCGCCCCACAAGGAACTCCCCTGGCGGGCCATCCGCGACACCATTGAGTCTGCCATCATCGATGCACCCTGAGCCTCGCAACCGAGTACTTCACCGCGTGCCCCCGCCTGGAGCAGCCGGTTGCAAGTGAGGCTGCTCGGGCGACCCTTCTGCTCCGTAGGGGCAGGCACCCTGATCGCGACCCTCTCTCTGCGCTCCGGACGTCGTCCACCAGGTGCTCATCGTCGCTCGCCGGTGCAGGTCGCGTCGCACATCACGTCGGTTCGGCCGGCTCGCGCATCGTCCATTCGTGCGGCAGCGCCGCGAACCACATCACGTCGATGCGCTCGCCCTGCCACACGCTGTGTGCGCGCATCGTTCCCTCGTGCACGAACCCCGCTCGGCGGGCCACCGCAGCCGACGCTTCATTGTCCGCCTCGACCGTCAGGAATGCGCGAGCTGCGCCGAGCTCGAACAACCACCGTGTGAGCAGAACCACCGCCCGAGTCGCGTACCCGCGCCCTCGCGCGCCCGGCCCGATCCAGTAGCCGAACTGCGCTACGTCTCCCTTCGACCAGTCATCGACGCCGCAGCAGCCGACCAGGCCACCAGAGGCTGCGTCCGTGATCGCGAATGCGACACCAGATGGTGGCTGCGCCGCGCCGAACGCCCGCCACCTCGACGCGAACTCGTCGATGATCGCTTCAGCATCCTCGATCGAGAGCGGCGGAGCCGGCCGGCCGAGTCGGTCGTGGGCCCCGTTGTAACGTCGGATCGCTGGATCGGCGAATGCTTCCGCCATGAACCCGGCGTCATCTCTCGACCACGGTCGGAGAGTGACCACACCATCCGAGAGCGACACCACCGGAATATCGGCATCCGCTCCACGCACGTCCATCGGCACCTTTCGCTCCGGTTTGACCCCTGCACGTCGACCCCGGAGTTTACGCCGAGCCTCCTCTGGGGCTCACCGCCGCCAACCTCGGGTCCGCGTCGACGACGAGGACAGCTCAGCCAGCTGGCTGAGCCGCGAGCCGGCAGGACTGGTTCAGGTCATCCTCCAGGCACCCTCACCTGCCGCGGACCGGGCGCTACTCCCGGCTCATCAACTGCCGTTCCTGCCAGTTAACCAACGAGAGTAGAAGTAGGCCACGAAGGCGTGCTACCGGCCGCATCGACGGGCAGCCTGCTTGCAGGCGACGCGCGCGGCCCGGCGCTGTCTTCACGTGGAGCGCTCGCTCATGTCGATGAGTGACCGGCTCCGGGCCGCATGCCGGGCCGATCAGATTTCAGGTGCGGCGGTAGGAGATGCCTCCAGGGTGAAGAAGATGAAACCGATGAAGCGGGTGGGGTCGGTGTCGCTCGGGGGCAGCAGTTCGGGCGGCGTGTCCGGTGATACTGGCGGCTCGCTGATCGCAGAAATCCTGAAGCCCGCAGCGGTGAACGACTCCGACATTGCGCTCAGCGAGCGGTACCAGATCGTGAGTGTTGCGGAGACCCCGTCGAAGTCGTACTCCTCCGAGTTCGGCACGGTCGCGAAGTAGTCGACTTCGGGGTACATCACCGGCGGGATAACCGGGTGGTTGACCACCACGACCAACCGACCGCCAGGCCTCAGCACCCGCCGCAGCTCGGTCAGCGGGCCCGACCAGTCCTCGAGGTAGTGCAGCACGAGCACAGCCAACGCGTCGTCGAACGCCTCGTTGTCGTACGGAAGCGGCAGAGTCAGGTCGGCAACCTTCAGGTCGGCGTCGTCTCCGAGCCGTGCACGGGCGAGCCGGATCATCGCAGGGCTCGCGTCGAACCCGGCCACGCTCGCTCCTCGCTCCTTCAGGTCAGCGACGAGCGGCCCTGAACCGCAGCCGGCGTCCAAGATCCGGCGCCCGGCGACGTCACCCAGCAGGTCGAGCACCGCCGGCCGGGCGTACCACCTGTTGAACAGGCCGTTCTCGTTCGCGTGCGCATACGCTTCGGCGAAGCCGTCGTAGTGGTCCGGTTGCTGCTCGGCGGTCTGCGCCTCGGAGGTCATGCCGAGCTAGTGTGCCAGGTCCGATGGGCCAACTACCTCGTCCCGCAGCCGCAGACGATGCCCTGATCCACCGATCCCTGCCAGTTATCCGAAGCATGTTCCAGGCATGGATCTACGGCAGATGTACGAAGCCGGCGTAGTCCGCGCCGGCCGGCCCTGGGCGTGAAGTTCCGTCGCGGGTCCAGCCGTGCCGTTCGTAGAACCGGATGGCACGAGAGTTCCGTTCCCAGACATCGACTTCGCCGACGGCGTCAGTCTGGCGTGCGATGGAGATGAAGCGTGTCATCAGGGCGCTACCGACGCCACTCGACCACTGGCCTGGCTCTACGAAGATCCCGACGAGCCGGACGCGGGTCTCGTGAGGCGCATTGGTCGGAAACACTCCGTTGGCATCGAGCGTGATTACACCGACGATGTCGTCACCCAAGACGGCTACCAGGACGGTGAGTCGAGCGTCCAGCACCATCTTGCGCCAGGACTCCCGGTACTTCTCGTCAGGAGTCGCAGCCACCTCGTGGCCGCCGGCACCGTAGTACACAGCACGCGACCGGGCACGCAGCTCCGCAAGCGCATCGCTGTCGCCGGGTGCTGCGTCTCGAATGCGGACTACCTGAGTTGGCTCTGCCATCTAGACGACGCCGGCCACGTTGATGACCACGGTGTGGCCGTGTGGCTGGAATCTTGTGTCGGGGGCTAGCTCACCGGTTCCGATCTCGAACTGGAGCCCCGTCCTCGAGCCCTTCTGGTGTTGGCGGACATACGTGACACTTTCAGCGAACGATCCGATAAGCGAGAACACAGCCGCTCGTGCGTGCCCCACACTTGTCGGCTCGCCATGCCACTCGAGGTCGAGGATGAAGGTGTGCTGATCGTCGGTCGAGCTGGCTCGCACAGCGAGCCGCCCATCGTCCTGACACCATCGTTCAACATGCGGCAGCAGATGATCCTCAGGTTGCTCAGTGACCCATAGCGGCTCCTGGAAAGCCGCCAGGAGATCACTCGCGCCAGGGACCAACCGCTTGGCGTCCCCCACGCCGCGTCCGGTTCCGTCGTCCTCCCATCGGGCCCGCATGTGAGGACGGTACCCCAGTCCTTAGTACCCGCGGGCCCCGTCGAGCTGGAGAAGCTGGCGGGACGACGCGAAGCCGAGTCGCTCGTACACGGGAACAGCTTTCCGCCCAGAGTGGACAGTCACGTGGCCGGCTCCGAGTTCCAGCGCGTGGTCGGCCGCGGCCTGGACGAGCGCTGATCCGACACGGTTGCCGCGGAACTCCGGTACGACGTACACGCTCTGGATGTCAGCCGAACGCCGCGTCGTCGCGCCCGGCCTGGGCACCCGCGGAACGATCGCCAGCCAAGCCATCCCGACGAGCTCGGACTCGTCCATCCGAGCGACGAACGCGAAATGCGAGTCGTTGTCGGTCCACCAGGACGCAAGATCGGCGGCGAACTCCTCGACGGATTGCTCGGCGCGCTGCTCGGGTGCGGCGTTCAGCCAGAGCAGCCGAGCCAGCTGCGCCACGTCGGCCTGACCTGCGAGGCAAATATCCACCTGGCCAATACTCCCCCAGCTCCCCCGCCGCTGGAAAACCGTTTCCTGCTTAGCTCATGAGCTCTTGCAGCCGCTCTGCGCTGGTCGTATCGGCCGGCAGGAACGTCTCGATGGCGAGGCTGGCGGCTGTCACTTCCAGTGGAGCGCCCATGGTGGCGATCAGGGTGAAGAGACGGACCGGTCCCAGGCGAGTCTTGAGATCGAGGGTGACCATCGGCTGCTGAGCCGGGGCCGTCGGCGGGGCGTCGGGTAGGTAGGGCTCGACCTCGTCCAGCAGTTCGGCCAGCGCATCGTCGGCGGTCTCGCGGCTGCGGCGTTTCAGTTGGTGGATGAGCGGCAGACTGCAGGCAGCCGTCATCGAGGAGATGCTCGGCAGGCCGCCTGGATGCACCGAGAGACGCAGCATGTTCATCGGTGGCTTCAGAAGTTCGGGGTCCACGCCGGCCCACAGCAGCGACGCGGCGGCGTTCGCGTCGATCAGGTTCCACAGCCCGTCGACGATGAGCGCCGGGTTGGGCAGGTGGGCGTCGAGCAGCCGCCCGAGCGATTCGCGCAGCGGCTGCATGGCCTCGGAGTTGTACGGCTGGTCGAGGTAGATCGGCGCGAACCCGGCCGCGAGCAGCAACCGGTTGCGTTCGGCGATCGGCAGGTCGAGATGGTTCGAAAGATGGACCAATAGCTGACGGCTCGGTTGCGCGCGGCCCGTCTCCACGAAGCTCAGGTGCTTGGTCGACACCTCGGCGTCAAGCGCCAGTTCCAGCTGACTCAGCCGCCGGTGCACCCGCCAGAACCGCAGCAGCTCGCCGGCGGTCTGTGGCTCTTCCAGGACGGTCATAACAACTGAAGGGTACGGCGGATCGCGGCCGGCCAGCCATTACCCGCGAGGTAACTGCACCAAGGAGGTAATTGAACCTCTCCCCCGGCGCCCGGATCGTTGACGCCATGAACCCCACCTATACAGCAGTCGCAACCTCATCCGGCCGCGAGTCCCGCGCCGTCACAGCTGACGGTCAGCTCGACGTTCAGCTCGCTTTCCCCAAAGAGATGGGCGGAACCGGCGACGGCGTCAACCCTGAACAGCTCTTCGCCGTCGGCTGGGCCGCGTGCTTCTCCACCAGCCTCGACCGCGTCGCCCAGGCCCGGGGTATCGACGCCTCGGACGTCGCCGTCACCGCCGAGGTCAGCCTCGTTCCCGCTGACGGGAGGTTCGAGCTGGCCGCCGTACTGCGCGTCGAACTCCCCGACCACCTCCAGGGCGAGCCCGGCAAGAAGTTGCTCGAAGCAACAGAAAACGTCTGCCCGTACTCCCGCGCCGTGCGGGGCAACATCTCGGTGCAGATCGTCACCGAATGACGCCGTGCTCGGCGAGGATCGCCTCCAGCGTGTCGTGACCCTGGGTGAAGTCCCACAGCTCAGCGTTGAGGCCGGCGGTGCGGGCACCGGTGATGTTGCGGGAGGTGTCGTCGATGAACAGGATCGTCGACGGGTCGGCGCCGATGCGGTCCGCGGCCCGGGTGAAGAACGCAGGATCCGGCTTGGCCACGCCGAGGTCGTACGAGTAGCAGCTCACGTCGAACAGATCGTCGTACCCGAGGACCGTCCGCATGTGCTCGCCGCGGTAGCACTCCTGGTTGGTCCCGAGATGTACGCCGTACCCGCCGCGCTTCAGGGCTCGCACGATGTCGAGCGACTCCTCGATGAGCACGATGTTCTTCCAGACCGCGTCGTACACCTCGGTCGCCGGCGTGCTGACGCCGTACCGCGTCAGGGACGCTTCGAGCACCGGCAGGTAGTCGCCTTCCCACGCAAGCATCGGCAGCTCGTCCGACCAGGTCTCATGCAGAAAGTCCCGCGCCCGCTCCCCCACATACGGCTCCATCGCCGCGTACCAACCACCCGGCAGATCCTGCAGCACCCCATCCGCGTCGAACAACACATGCCGAACCCGCGAATCAGCCATGCGAGCGATTCTGCACGAGTTTCAGCTGATGAGCCTCCGGGTCTCGAAACCACGCGAACCGGAGTCGCTTGTCCGGTGAATCAACCGGCGGTACGACGGGAGTCGCGCCGGCGGCCAATGCGCGTTCGTAGAAGTCGTCGACGTCCTCGCACCAGAAGACCACCTCGGTGGACGGAGTGCTCGACGCGGCGACACCCAGGCCGACGAGGTCGTTCGCGACCTGGGCGGAGGTGAGGCCGATCCGGACACCGGCGGCTTCGACCTCGACGTGCTGGATCGGGCCGGTCGCCGGTGCGCGGAACGCTTCGGTCAGGCCGAGGCGGGTGTAGAAGGCCAGGCAGGCATCCACGTCGGCGCAGAACAGGTTGACCTGGAGTTGGGCGATCACACGAGCGAGCTTAGGACCAGGATCGGTTCGAGGGCTTCGTCGGCCGGAGTCTCCTCAGGCACCGCCTCTGATTCGGTCGGGTCCTGTTGCTGTACGTCGCCGTAGATGGCGGCGACGTACAGCTTGGGGATCAGGCACATCAGGACGGGTCTTGCAGGATGCCGAGGACGTTGCCGTCCGGGTCGGTCAGCGTGGCGACCAGGCGGCCGCCGCCGACGTCCTTCGGGGCGTCCTTCAGGGTGCCGCCGGCGGCGGTGATGTCGGCGATCTTGGCCTCGATGTCGGTGACGTGCCAGTAGGCCGTCGGCGAGGTCAGGTCGCTGTTCGGCACGAGGCCGATCTGCTGCCCCTCGGCCTCGAACCCGACGTAGTACGGCGAGTCAGCCATCGGCTCGATGCCGAGCAGCGCGGCGTACACGGGCTTGGCCTTCTCGAGGTCGGTGACCGGGTGCAGGATCGTCTTGACGCCTTGCGTGGAAGTCATTTCAGCATCTCCAAATTCGGGTTTCGCTTACTGACTGTCACGTTAGTCGCGCCGACTCGCCGGTGCTTCTTGATTCCTGACCGGTTATCCGACGTACTCCGCGAGGTGCTTGCCGGTCAGCGTCTTCGGCTTCTTGATGAGCTCTGCAGGGGTGCCCTCGAAGACGAGCTTGCCGCCGTCATGGCCGGCGCCCGGGCCGAGGTCGATGATCCAGTCGGCGTGCGCCATGACGGCCTGATGGTGCTCGATGACGATGACGGACTTGCCGCCGTCGACCAGCCGGTCCAGCAGGCCGAGGAGCTGCTCGACGTCGGCGAGGTGCAGACCGGTGGTCGGCTCGTCGAGTACGTAGATGCCACCCTTCTCCCCCATGTGCGTCGCCAGCTTCAGCCGCTGCCGCTCGCCGCCGGACAGCGTAGTCAACGGCTGACCGAGCGAGACGTACCCGAGCCCGACGTCCGCCAGCCGCGCCAGGATCGTCGAAGCGGCCGGAGTCCGCGCGTCGCCCTCGGTGAAGAACGGCAACGCCTCCGCCACCGGCATCGCGAGAACCTCCGCGATGTTCTTCCCACCGAACGTGTACTCGAGCACCGCAGCCTGGAAACGACGACCCTCGCACTCCTCACACGGCGACTCGACCGTCGCCATCACGCCGAGCTCGGTGTAGATCACGCCCGCGCCCTTGCACGCCGGACACGCACCCTCGGAGTTCGCACTGAACAGGGCAGGCTTCACGCCGTTGGCCTTCGCGAACGCCTTCCGGATCGGCTCAAGGAGACCGGTGTACGTCGCCGGGTTGCTGCGCCGGGACCCCCGGATCCCGCCCTGATCGATCGCCACGACCCCTTCACGATCAGCGATCGACCCGCGGATCAACGAGCTCTTCCCGGAGCCGGCCACACCGGTCACCACGACCAGCACACCCAGCGGTACGTCGACATCCACGTCCTGCAGGTTGTTCAAGGAAGCTCCACGCACCTCCAACGCGCCCGACGCCGAACGCACCGACGACTTCACCGAGGCCCGGTCGTCGAGGTGCCGTCCAGTCAGCGTCCCACTGGCACGAAGCTTGTCCAGCGTCCCCTCGAACACCACCTCGCCACCACCCGACCCGGCACCCGGGCCGAGGTCGATGACATGGTCGGCGATCGCGATCGTCTCCGGCTTGTGCTCCACGACCAGCACGGTGTTGCCCTTGTCGCGCAACTGCAGCAGCAGGTCGTTCATCCGCTGGATGTCGTGCGGATGCAGCCCGATCGTCGGCTCGTCGAAGACATACGTCACGTCGGTCAGCGACGACCCGAGGTGGCGGATCATCTTGGTCCGCTGCGCCTCACCGCCGGACAGCGTGCCCGCGGGACGCTCCAGCGACAGATACCCGAGGCCGATGTTGACGAACGAGTCGAGCGCCTCACCCAGCGCCTTGAGCAGCGGCGCGACCGAGGGCTCCTTCAACGCGCGGATCCAGTCGGCCAGGTCGGTGATCTGCATCGCACACAGGTCCGCGATGTTCTTGCCCTTGATCTTCGAGGACCGCGCTTCCGCGCCGAGCCTGGTCCCGTTGCAGTCGGGGCAGGTCGTGAACGTCACCGCACGCTCGACGAACGCGCGGATGTGCGGCTGCATCGCGTCGACGTCCTTGGACAGGAACGACCGCTGGATCGCCGGGATGATGCCGTTGTAGGTGAGGTTGATGCCCTCGACCTTGATCTTGGTCGGCTCCCGGTGGAGCAGGTCGTGCAGTTCCTTCTTCGTGTATTTCTTGATCGGCTTGTCCGGGTTGAAGAACCCGGAGCCGCGGAAGATCCGCCCGTACCAGCCGTCCATGCTGTAGCCGGGGATCGTCAGCGCGCCCTCGTTCAGCGACTTGTTCTCGTCGTACAGCGCGGTCAGGTCGAAGTCGGTGACCGAGCCCATGCCCTCGCAGCGCGGGCACATGCCGCCGGCGTACACCTGCTCGCGGACGACCTTCTTCTCGCCGGCGCCCTTGTCCGCGGTCATCGACCCGGTCGCGGTCCGCTTCGGCACGTTGAACGAGTACGCCGTGGGCGGGCCGACATGCGGTTTCGCGATCCGGCTGAACAGGATCCGGAGCATCGCGTTCGCGTCGGTCGCCGTACCGACCGTGGAGCGCGGGTTGGCGCCCATCCGCTCCTGGTCGACGAGGATCGCGGTGGTCAGACCGTCGAGTACGTCGACCTCGGGGCGGGCCAGCGTCGGCATGAAGCCCTGCACGAACGCGCTGTACGTCTCGTTGATCAGCCGCTGCGACTCGGCCGCGATGGTGCCGAACACCAGCGAGCTCTTGCCCGACCCGGACACCCCGGTGAACGCGGTCAGCCGGCGCTTCGGGATCTCGACGCTGACGTCCTTCAGGTTGTTCACCCGCGCCCCGGTGACCCGGATCATGTCGTGGCTGTCGGCAACGTGTTCGTCGCGGCTCATGCGTGTCTCCTCTGGAAGGACGGGTTCAGGAGGCTTGGTTGATCCGGACGTGGTTGCCGGCCGGATCGCGGAACGCGCAGTCACGGACGCCGTACGGCTGGTCCATCGGCTCCTGGATCACCTCGGCGTCGGTGGCCTGCAGCCGCTCGAACAGACCGTCGAGGTCGTCGCTCTGCAGCACGACGGTCGCGTAGGTGCCCTTCGCCATCATCTCGGCGATGGTACGGCGCTCGTCCTCGGTGAGACCGGGGTCGACGGCCGGCGGCGTGAGCACGATCGAGGTGTCCGGCTGACCGACCGGGCCGACCGTGATCCAGCGCATGCCCTCGTACCCGACGTCCATCCGGACCTCGAAGCCGAGCAGGTCGCGGTAGAAGCGGACGGACGCTTCGGGATCGGTGTGCGGCAGGAAGCTGGCGTGAATCTTGATGTCCGCGTTGTTCGTCATGGCGTCAAACTACGTGCCGGACGACGGAGATGCTTCTCGATTCCTGATCGGTCGCGTTACCTGTTTCGCGACACACGACGGGATGCCGAGGGTCGCGTCGCCGGCGCGGTCCTTGTACGCACTCGGCGGCATGCCGACCAGTTCGGTGAAGCGGGTGCTGAACGTGCCCAGCGACTGGCAGCCGACGGCGAAGCAGACATCGGTGACACTCATCCCGCCGCGCCGCAGCAGCATCATCGCCCGCTCGATCCGCCGCGTCATCAGATACCCGTACGGCGACTCTCCGTAAGCGCGCTTGAACTCGCGGCTGAGATGCCCCGACGACATGTGCGCACCACGGGCGAGCGCGTCGACGTCCAGCGGCTGCGCGTACTCCCGGTCGATCCGGTCCTTCACACGCCGCAGCCGCGCCAGATCCGCCAGGCGCTGCTCGTCGGTCGTTCCGCTACTCACGGTACAGATCCTGCCAGGTCAGGCAACCGAAGTCACCCGCCCGGCTAGCGAGTCAAAGGTGACGTGTCTTTCGCCGTACCAGCAGCCGCCCCGCCGCTCGCCGGACGTCCGGCCGCACCGTCGGCCCGCTCGCCGGGCACAGTCACGCGCGGCGCGGCCTGAGCCCCGAGGGCGCGCTGAACGCTCCGCGCAAGCTCGGGGTCGGGATGCGCGGCGATGCCCTCGTTGACCGCCTTCACACCGGCGTCGGCGGTCGCGTACCCGAGGCGGTAGGCGAAGTTCTGCTCCTCGTCCCTGACCGCGGGCGCGCTTTCGTAGCGGCCCTCGAGCAGGCGCTGGCTCATCGCGTTCCGCACCTCGGCGACCAGGTCCGGGTCCGGCGAGTGCCGTTTCGAACCGCGCTCACCCGGATCGGCGGACGTGACGATCGAGGTGGCCGCGGACTCGAGAGTCTGGTCGATGTCACCGCGCGCCATGTACGCGCGCACGTTGGGCAGGAAGTCGGTGTTGTCGATGTGGTACCCGACGTTGTCGTCGCGGTTGTACTCCTCGGCGAGCCGTTGGGCGAACCCGTCGGCCAGGTTGCCCAACGGACCCTTCGGAAGGTCGGCCCAGCGTTCGTTGTTCTGACGCCATCCCATACTCGCCGCGGCGCTCGCGTTCATCACGGCGTCGGACCAGGTCACCTCTTGCCCGTTCTGCTCGTAGGCATGAAGCTGCATGGTGGCTCCAGTGGCATCGAGCGCCCGGCGCCACCAGGCGTCGTCGGACGGATTGCGGTACGAGCCTGACTCGACGTGCGGCTGCGACATCGGCATCCTTCGGTTGTCCCAGATCGGCGACGACAAGATGTCACGCCGGTGGGTCAGCGACCGGTGGTGCCGTCGAGTTGTTCGCGGATGATGTCGGCGTGGCCCGCGTGCCGGGAGGTCTCGCCGATGACGGCGAGGACGGCCCAGCGAAGGTTGTGGGTCTTGCCGTTGCGGGTCACCGGACATTCGGGGTCGCCGAGTTTGGCGATGATGTCGTTGGAGGCGGCGCAGGCGGCCTTGTACTCGGCGCGCAACGTCGTGAGAGACACGTCGGGGTCGACCTGCATGGAGCGCTTGCCGCGCGAGGCCTTGCCGCCCGCCACGACCTCCTCGATCCACAGCGACTCGACGAAGGTCAGGTGCTGGATCAGTCCGGCCACATTCGTCCCGGACTCGACCGTACTGCGGCGTGCGTCCGCCTCGCTCAGGCCGGCCAGCTTCTTCAGTACGCCGGCCCGCAGCCCGTCAAGCGTCTCCACCAGCTGTTCGAGCTCGGTCACGTCTTGCACGGTCCGATCGTTGCGACGAGGCCATGGTGGTCCGACTTCGGCACCTTGAACCAGCCGGTGTCGTCCGAGCACCAGCCGGGTTTGATGAACAGGTGGTCGATCCGGACGAACAGTGCGGCCCATCGGCCGATCTGCGACGGCCGGCCCCACCCGTTCAGCATCGCGTCCTTCAGCGGATCGGCCAGCACGCGGTAGTCGCGGCCGCGGTCCGTCGTGTTCATGTCGCCGGAAATCACGACCGGGTGGTCGTCGCGCGCCGCCCGCAGGGCAATCTGCTCGATCAGCCGGTGATGATTCGCGACGGTCGTCTCGTACGGAACCGTGTCTGCGGGCGCGTTGTACGACGACCCGCCGGACGAGTACCAAGGCTTCGGCACGTGGACGGCGATCAGGTCGAAGTCGCCCGACGGCGCATGCACCCGGAGTACGTATCCCGGAAGATCCGGCCCGGGCTGTTCGAGCACCGTCATCGGCCAGCGGCTGAAGACGCCGACGGCCGGACCGTTCCAGTCCGCCACATGCTCCGGATACGCCTCGGACAACCGCTCCGTCAGCGGCTGCCCGATCTCGGAGATCACGAGTACGTCGGCCTTCTGCGCGATCAGGCTGTCGGCGCCTTCGAGCTCCCCGGCGCCGATGTTCGCCGCGGCGAACCGTACGGCGCGACTCGGATCGACCGTCCCCGACCCGTGCGGGATCCACGGCCCGACCGTGCCGACGATCCCGACCAGCAGCGTCGACACCGCGAACGCGACAGCCGCACGGCGACGGCGCCCGAGCACACCCACCAGCAACGCCACGATCAGCGCCAGCGGCAACAGGATCGCCAGCACATCCGTCACCACGCCGAACCGGTCCCGGAGCAAGAACCATGCCCACGGCAACAATCCGGCGATCACGATCCCGGCGTACCGCCAAGTTCGAGACGGAGCACCCCCCACCCCTACCTCAGTCCCCTCCACTCAACCAGGCTATGCCATGCCCGAAACTAACGGGCCCAGTTGAGGTACGCGACATTGGCAAGGAGCCAGCCGAAGCCGATGGCCTGCTGGCCGTCGCGTTCCGGAGTCGGCTGGTAGCGGTTGTAGAGGGCTAGGCACTGCGCGTGGACCCGTGGGTCCCATGCGTTCGCCTGCATCCAGCGCGGCGCCTGCTGCGCGACCGAGGGCGCACCGACCGTGGTCCCGGCGACCGTGGTGTGGATGACGGGCAGGCCGTCCGCGTCGGTGGTCACGACGTTCTGGGTGAACGTACGGGCGATCCGCGCCATGTCCTGCGCCGTGAACGCGAGCCGCGCACGAAACGCCCGTACGGCGAACTCGACGTCGATCGCCCCATGGCTGACGTCCTCGAACTGGCGGGCCGGGCCGCCGGACGGGGTGAAGACCGAAACATCGGTGTCGGGGTCTCCGGTCTTCACGAACCCGTCGTAAATGCGCCCGCCCGTCGGCCAGTAGTGCCACAGATAGGCGTCGCCGGCGTCGACTGTGAACTGGCCGGCCAGCATCCGGCCCATCGCGGCGACCTTCCGCGGGTACTCGCGGTCGCGGGTCGCCAGCGCCAGCTCGACCAGGGTCTGACCTAGACCGACCGATTGATTGAGCGGCTGCTCGCATCCGTCGTACGCGAGCGGCTGGGTCTTCGGCCAGATCAGGTATCCGCCGTCGCGGTACTCCCAGTCGTGGACCGCGACCGCCTCCCGGCAGGCGACCAGGTACTCAAGCGCCTTCCGCAGGTAGCGCCGCCGCAGGGCCGGCGAGCTCAGCACGATCCGCACGAAGATCGCGATTGGATACGTGATCATGCCGGTGTGGACGGCAAAGATCACTGGCTCGCAGTGCATCGTGGACGAGCCGAGCTGGGGTACGTCGCCTGCACGTGGGACTGCCCGGCGATCAACGGCGGTCAGCTGGAGAGATCCCGGCGCGGCCGCGTAGATCCGGCTGACCGCATAGTCGGGGCTGGCCGGGTCCAGGGACAGGTCCGTGTGTGTGACCGTGCGGTTGACGAAGGTGTTGACGAGCTGGACCGTGAACGTGTCCGGGCGCGTCCCGGCCGTGACGGTGATCGTGGTGTCCTCGGCGTACGACAGGGCCTCGCGGAGATCGAGCAGCGGCTGACCGTTGCCGTCGGCAAGGGTTGCGTAACCCGTGGTGTACGGGTGGTCTGCACGCCAGGCCGGCAGCGACCGGCCGCGATAGTCCTTGACGCCGCGTTTGTTGTCCCGGACCGACAGCACTTGGTCGACGTTGTCGATTAGCCGGTCGAGGTAATACGTGTCGCGGTACTTCTCGTACATCCGGACCAGCCCGAGCATCACGTACGACTGGCTCCACGCGAGCATCCCGGATCGGCCGTCACGGTTGCTGTTGTCGTTCGGCTGGTCCGGCTGACCGGGACCGCCTTGCTGGAACAGGCGATCCCAGTCGTCGAAGGTCTTACGGGCGGTGTAGTCGATCTCATCGGCGTACGCCGGGAGCGTGGTCAGGCTTGTCGCGGCGACAGCACCGGCTGCTGCCAGGCGGAGAACGGCACGACGGGACGGACGGATGTCGGGCATGGCGGGCGGCCTCCAGCTGATGATGGGCGGTCAGCAGGGGACCTACATTCTCCCGCGGGGAATCGATTTACGACAGGTCGAGTGTGAGTGGTAAATCATTGAGGAAGTCGGCGGCGTCGAACATCGCACCGGCGGACGCCACCCCTTGTACGCGGCTGGAGCCGGCCAAGATCCGCCGTACGGCGCCCACCGCGAGCGGGGCCGAGATCGCGTAGATGTCCTGCCCGCTCGCCGTCGCCCGCCGCTCCTCGCCACCGGTCCGGACCCGGACGTCGACGATGAACGTCTGGTCCGATCGGCCCGCGTCGTCGACCGCGACCGGCGCCGGAGTGTCCGCGTCCATGAGATCGCCGGCGGCAGCGACCGTCATGTAGGTGCGGACCTCGGGGACGGCGAGGTGGCTCGGGATGGTGACGACATCGGCCATCGTGAATTCCGGGATCACACGACGCCGGCCGAGCGGCTCCGGGAACGTCCAGTCCTCCTGGGTCGGCTTGTCGTCGTGGTGCTGCAGGGCGCCGTCGGTGAAGCGGAGCCGGCGGCCGTTGCGGCGGTCGTGCGAGACCTGGCCGGCGGCGCGCGTACCGGATGTCGGGTGCCAACTGGTCAGTCCGTAGGCGACGTGCACCTCGTCGGCGCTGGTCCGCTCCCCCAGCGCCGCGGTCGTCAGCAGGTCGCCGAGGCCGCCGTAGAACGCCATCGCCGGCACGACCGGGGTGTCGCTGTGCCTGGCGTACGTCGACACGTTGGCCTCGATCTCCGCGGCGACGTCGACGTACGGGATCCTGGCGCGGATGGCTGCGTCGATCATCGGGTCCGCGGTCGCAGCGAACGGGCCGGCGCAGTTGATCACCGCGGCGGCGTTCTTCAGCGCCTGGTCGAGGGCGTGCGGATCGTCGACCGAGGCCGGGCGGATCTCCAGGTCCCACAGCGCTTCGAGTGCGCTCGAGTTCCGGCCGGATGCGATCACCGGCAGACCTTGGCGCAGCAGTTCCTCGACGACGAACCGGCCGGTGTGACCGGTTGCTCCATAGACCACGACAGCGTTCATACGTCGAGTCTCGCCGTACCGCATGAGACAGCGTGAGAGTCCGGAACGACACTGTTCGTACACTTTCGGACATGCACACTGTCGCGCTGGCGACCGCCGGGCACCTGCTGCACTTCGAGCTCGGCATCGCGTACGAGATCTTCGGCAACCCGCCGCTCGGGTCCGACGAGTGGTACGACGTACGCCTGTGCGGGCCAGGATCGGTCCGGGTCGGTCCGTTCACCGTGGAGCCCGACGACAACCTGGGCTTCCTCGCGCAGGCAGACACTGTCATCGTCCCCGCCCTGGCCGACGTCGACGAACCCCTACCGCCCGAGCTCGTCGACGCCGTGCGGTCCGCCTACGAGTCGGGTGCGCGAGTCGCGTCACTCTGCACCGGCGCCTTCGTCCTCGGCGCGGCTGGATTGCTCGATGGTCGCCGCGCAACGACGCACTGGGGACACGCCGACGCCCTCAGCGCCAGGTATCCCGAGGCGACCGTCGACCCCGACGTCCTCTACACCGACAACGGCAACATCCTCACCGCGGCCGGCAAGGCAGCCGCGGTCGACCTGTGCCTCCACCTCGTCCACCTCGACCACGGCGCGACGGTCGCGAACACGGTCGCGCGGCGCCTCGTCGTACCGCCGCATCGCGCCGGCGGCCAAGCACAGTTCGTATCGACGCCGGTCCCGGTGAGCGGCGATCACACGCTCGCGGAGCTGCTCGCCTGGGTGCAGGAGCGGTTGGACCAGCCGCTGACGGTGACCGACCTGGCCCGACGTGCGAACACCAGCCCGCGCCACCTAGGCCGGCAGTTCCGTGCGGTCACCGGTCAGACACCACTGCAATGGCTTCTGACCCAACGCGTCCGGCGCGCCCAACAGTTGCTTGAGGCCACCAACCACAGCATCGAATCGGTAGCTACCGCCACCGGCCTGGGCACCGCCACCACGCTTCGGCGTCAGTTCAAACGGGTAGTAGGCGTCCCGCCCAACACCTACAGAACATCCTTCCACAGCCCGTAAGGTGACCGGCATGGACAGCTATCCACGGCGGATGCACACCGCGCTGGATGCGGTGGATTCGCGAGGCTTGGCGGAGTTCTATCGGGCGCTCCTCGGGCTGCGGTACCGGCCCGGGGACGAGGCGCCGGTGGACGGATCCGAGGACGACCCCGGCTGGCTCGTGCTCGTCGACGAGGACGGGAACCGGCAGCTCGCCGTACAGCAGGTCGAGCAGCTGACGCCGTCCACCTGGCCGTCGGCCGCGGTGCCGATGCAGCTGCACATCGACTACGCCGTACCGTCGCTCGAGGAGCTCCACCGGCATCGCGAGCGGGCCGAGCAGCTCGGCGCGCGGTTGCTGTACGACCGCGGAGCAGACGAGGACGAACCGCTCTACGTGCTCGCGGATCCGGCGGGGCATCCGTTCTGTTTACTGGTCGGACACGTCTGACTCGTCATGGACCAGGCCTTGGCGGAGTTGCGGGAGCTGATCGTCGGCGCGGTCGGGCGTGAAGGCGCGATCGACGGGTTGCTGCTGTCGGTTGTCGACGCGCCGACGCCGCCGACGGCCGGGCTCGCGTCGCCCACGTTTGCGTTGGTGGCGCAGGGGCGGAAGCGGCTGGCGCTCGGTGAGCAGGTGTTTGAGTACGGCGCCGGCGACTACGTGATCGTGTCCGTGGACCTGCCGGTGACGGGGCACTTCGTCGAGGCATCGAAGGACGCGCCATGTCTCGGCGTCGGGCTCGAGCTGCGGCCGGAGTCGATCGCCTCGCTGCTCCTCGACGCGAGCGAGAAGCCCGGCGGCGCGGTCCGCGGCCTCACGGTCGACCACGCGTCGGCCGAACTCGTCGACGCGATGATCCGCTTGCTCCGGCTGGTCTTTGAGCCCGGTGATGCACCCGTACTCGCGCCCCTTGTGCAGCGCGAAATCCTCTGGCGGCTCCTGCGCAGTCCGCAGGGTGCCGCGGTCCGCGAGATCGGGCTCGCCGACAGCAGCCTGTCGCACGTCGCGCGCGTCATCGGCTGGATCCGCAAGCACTACACCGAACCGTTCCGGGTCGAGGACCTGGCCGCGATGGCCGGCATGAGTACGTCGGCGTTCCACCGGCACTTCCGCACGGTCACCGAGCTCACCCCGATCCAGTTCCAGAAGAAGATCCGGCTGCACGAAGCTCGGCTCCGCGTGGTCGGTCTCGGCGAGGACGTGACGAGCGCCGGGTACGCCGTGGGCTACGACAGCCCGTCCCAGTTCAGCCGCGAGTACCGCCGCGAGTTCGGTACGCCGCCGAGCCGCGATCGAGCAGGATCAGGCAAGTTGACGCCAGAATTGATCTAACGCCTTCCCCGCTGCTGAACGTCTACTGGTGAGGTACCTGTTCCTGACTCAGTAGGAGTTGTGCACGATTATGCAAGTAGCTGTGATCACTGGCGGAAGTTCCGGCATCGGCCAGAGCGCGGCGTTCGACCTCGCGAAGCGCGGTACGGCCGTCGTCGTCACGTACCACGGCAGCCGCGAACGCGGCCTCGACACGGTCGAGCGGATCGAGAAGGACGGCGGTACGGCGGTTGCGCTGCCGCTGGACGTGTCGCGGCCGTCGACATTCGCGGAGTTCAAGGCGGCGCTGACCGACGTACTGGCGCAGTGGGATCGGACGACGTTCGACTTTCTCGTCAGCAACGCGGGGGTCGGGCAGCCTCCGGTGATGTTCGAGGAGACGACCGAGGAACTGTTCGATCAGATGGTGAACGTCCACCTCAAGGGTCCGTACTTCCTCACGCAGACGCTTCTCCCCCTGATCGCCGACCACGGTTCGATCGTCTACACGACCAGCACGTCGGCGCTCCAGTCGGCGCGGCCGTCGCCCGGGTACTCGGTCTACGCGAGCGTGAAGGGTGCGCAGATCGTGCTCACCCGGTACCTCGCGAAGGAGCTGAGCGTCCGCGGGATCCGGGTCAACGCCGTTGCTCCCGGCGTGACCCGGACCCGCCTCGGTGGCGACGCGTTCTCCGAGCATCCCGAATGGATTCCCCCGATCGCCGAGCGGACCGCGCTCGGCCGGATCGGTGAGTCGGACGACCTCGGCAAGGTCATCGCGTTCCTCGGCTCGCCCGACTCCGGTTGGATCACCGCTCAGACCGTGGAGGCTTCGGGCGGTTACGAGCTCTAAGTCCAGGCGTCTCCCCAGTTCGTGCTGCGGGCGGCGCGGTAGGCGTCATCCGACTTGGGCACGATGATCTGTTGTGCGGTGCCGGCTGACGTGCAGAGCTCGAGCATGACGCGGCCCTTCGGTCTGGCCGGCCTGCGGATCACCCGCGCCGGCGCGGGCCGGACCGGAGCCCGCGTTGCGACGACATAGCTGAACCTCTCTTCTTCGTAATTGCGGGTGCCGTCTTTCAGCACGCGGTGAAGTTCCGTGCGAGGCAGGCGCGCAGCGAAGTTGCACCAGTCGGTCGGGCACCGGCCTTCGTGCGGGCACGGCGCGGCGATCCGGAACCCGTGGTCGAGCAGCAGGTCGCGAGCGTCGAGAGTACGACGGTGCCCGTTCGGCGTGCCGGGCTCGACGAGGACGATCGTCTTCGCGGACCGCGTTGCGGCGTGGATCACGAGGCGCCGGGTGTCGGCGGACAGCTCGTTGAGCACATAGCCGATCGTGATCAGATCCACCGACCGGGCCGACCGGGCCGACCAGGCCGACCGGGCCGACCGGATCGACTCGGCGGGCTCGCAGGGGTCCGGCGTGCTCCGGTCGGGGTCGGGGAGTTTGCTCCAGTGGTGGAGGTCTGCGGCGGTCCAGTGCCAGCGGTTGCCTGTGGCAAGTTGTTGGCCGAGGTGGATGGCGGCTGGCTGGCGTTCCAGGATTTCGGTGGTGATGTGCGGCCAGAGGGACTCGGCGGCCCAGGCGGCTGCGCCGGTGCCGCCGCCGAGGTCGAGGTGGGTGGTGAACGGTGCGTCTACGTGACGCTCGGCCGCGGAGAGTGCGGCGTACAGGGCGCGAAACGTCGCCGGCATGCGGATGACGGCGTACGCAAGGGCGTCGAGGTGGTCGCGCACAGCGGGAGCGGTGTCGTCGACCTGCTCGGTGCGGTAGCGGTGCGAGAGCGCGTCGACCCGGCGGCGTAGTTCGTGGTGCGGGACGCCGTCGAGGGCGCGTGCGAGGGCAGCATGAAGTTGGGTGTCCACGGAGGACATGCGGAAGCTCCGGTTCGATCGGCACGGAGTACGCGCTGGTGAACTCAGCGCGCACGTGATCCGCGGCCAGACGCCGCGACGCACCAACCGGTCCGGAGAAGAGCTGTCAGATGGCAGCAGAGGAGGGGATGGTGCGGAACCGGATAACCTTGCAAGCCATCACACACCTCCTAGGATTCAACCCGACCGTAGCAGAGCCGCTCTCATCGCGCGGCCTATTTATCGGCCCTCCGACGTGCACAAGCAGACCTTGTTGCCCTGCGGGTCCGCGAGCACGGTGAACGCCGGCGCCTCGTCGTCGTACACGACCGTGCCGCCCGCGGCGAGACCGGCCTTTATCCGATCCGGCACGACCTCCGGCGGCAGCCAAAGGTCCAGATGGAACCGTTGTCGTGGTGCCGAATGCGGAGAGGTGCCCTGGAACCAGAGGGTCGGGACGCGGCCCATCGGGTCGATGATGTCGTTCCCTTTGAACGCGTCCGAGCTCCCGGTAAGCACCGCCGCCCAGAACGGCCCGACCTCGGCGAGGTCAGCCGTGTCCAGCGCGATCTCCAACTGCGCCACGGCAGCCGGATCTGCAGTGAGACCGTGGTCCGCGGCGATCGCGCTGATCTGCGCCGCCACACCTTCGTCCCGGCAGGAGACGTCGACGTACGTCGCTCCGAGCCGCAGCTCAGGCACCTGATCGGCGTCCGAGCAGGCCTCACCGACCGCCTGGACGAACCGCGCGCCTTCGGCCAACGAGGCGGTCACGAACCTCGCCTGTTGCGCCTGCACCATCTTCCGCCAGTCGGCGAGCACCATGTCGAACCTCCGATCCCGACCCGAGGCTAGAACACAGCACCGACAGTTCTACTCGCGCAGTACGGCGAGATCGCGCTCGGCGTACATCCGGTGATGCCATTCTCGCTCAGGATGCAGCCGAGGCACCGGCTCACCTCGAAGCTCTGCGACTCCGGATACCCCGGTTCGGTCACGGGCACGGTCAGCTCGCTCAACCGCTCATCGGTCAACCCGGCGAACACCTCCCGGACGGTCCCCATCCGATCGGCCCGCAACGCGAGCACCTCATCGAGCGACGGCCGCACGGCGCGATCGCGCGGAACACCCGGTACGTCGGACATCTCGTCGTGGGGCAGATCGAGCGGGTCCCACGGAGCCGGATCGCCCAGCACGGCACGGCGTACCCAGGCATCCGTCGCGAAGACGAGGTGGCGCTGCGTCTCGATGAATGACCACTCGCCATCGACCGACTCGTGCAGCAAGTCCTCCGGCATCGCCCGGGCACGCTCGACGGTCTCGGCCCACAACCGCTCGAGCAACTCCCACGCCTCGCGGTAACCGTCCGCGTCGGTCGGGCTCATCTTCGCTCGATCGGGATGCCGGCGGTTGAGCTCCGCATCGATCAGCGGTACGACGTCCACGCCCCACACCTGCAGGTTGTGGATATCCCCGTCGATCGAGACGTCGACCACCCGAGCGCCACGGATCGTGACACCGGTCAGGTCGACGTTGTCGAACACCGCGTCGCGAAGCCGCACGTCCTCGAACCGCACCCCACTCAGGTCCTGCTCCTTGAACTCCTTGGACTCGGTCACCGGACCACCTTCGCGCGAGACCTCCCGGGGCTACAAGACGTCCGGTGTTCCCAGGTCCGTGATAGACCTGCTGGCGGTTGTCGGTACGACGACACCATCTGATCGGAACGGAGCGGCATGTACCGCAGGCTCGTGCTCAAGCTGTCCGGGCAGGCGATCGCCGGCCCCGACGAGTTCGGTTTCAACAGTGATCGGCTCACGCACCTCGCCAACGAGGTGATCTCGTTGCGTGCGACCGGCGTACAAGTCGCGGTGGTCGTGGGCGGCGGGAACGTGTTCCGCGGCAACCGGGCCGACGACTGGGGTATTGACCGGGTCGAGGCGGACAACATCGGCATGCTCGGCACGGTCATCAACGCGGTCCTGCTCCGCGGGCGGCTGGCCGCGCTCGGCGCACACGGCGTACGGCTGATGACCGCGCTCCCGATCGACAACCTAGCCGAGCCGTACATCCGGCTTCGTGCGCTGCGGCACCTGGAGAAGGGCTCGATCGTCCTCCTTGCTTGCGGCAACGGCCAGCCGTTCACGACGACCGACTACCCGTCGGTCCAGCGCGCCGTCGAGCTCGAGGCCGACGCCCTACTCGTCGCTAAGAACGGCACCGACGGCGTGTACGACGCCGACCCGAACAAGCACCCCGACGCCAAACGCTTCGACCACCTCACCTACACCGAGGTCATCGACCGCGGCCTCGGCGTGATGGATCAATCCGCGTTCATCCTCGCCCGCGACCACCACCTCCCCCTCCACGTCTTCGACATCGACCGCACCGGCGCCGCCTCCTCCATAGTCAACGGCACCCAACTCGGCACCCTCATCAAGTGACGGAGGTTGTAGGGGTGCGCTAAATGGTTTGTCGTGGCTTGAGCTGAGTTGGTGTACTCGGGGCGTACGAGCAGGTGTCTAGTAAGGAGTCCGTCATGCGATCTCGCTTCATGTCTGTTGCTGATCGGACTGTCACCTGTTCAAAGGACATGAAGCTGCGTGGAAGTACTGAATCTTGGGATCCTGGCGCATGTTGACGCCGGAAAGACCAGCCTGACCGAGCGGCTGCTGTACGCCGCCGGAGTCATCGACGAGGTCGGTAGCGTCGACGACGGGAGCACCCAGACCGACTCGCTCGCGCTCGAACGGCAGCGCGGGATCACGATCAAGTCCGCGGTCGTCTCGTTCGCGATCGGCGACGTGACGGTCAACCTGATCGACACCCCGGGCCACCCGGATTTCATCGCCGAGGTGGAGCGTGCGCTCAGCGTGCTGGACGGCGCGGTCCTGGTGATCTCGGCTGTCGAGGGCGTCCAGGCGCAGACCCGCGTACTGATGCGGACCCTGCAACGCCTGCGCATCCCCACCCTCATCTTCATCAACAAGCTCGACCGACCGGGTGCGCAGTACGACGGTGTGCTCCGCCAGATCGCGGCGAAGCTGACCCCGGCGATCGTCCCGATGGGCGAGGCCACCCACCTCGGCACACCCGAGGCGACGTTCAAGCCGATCCTGCAGGAGACCGCACTCCTGGAGGTCCTGACCGAGCGCGACGACGATCTCCTCGAGCGGTACGTCGACGGCGAACCGCTCGCGCTGGACGAGTCGCTCAGCGCTCAGACCCGCCAAGCGCGGGTGCACCCGGTGTACTTCGGATCCGCGATCACCGGCGCCGGGACGCAAGCCCTGACCGACGGCATCCGTGACCTGCTCCCCCGCGCCCGCACGACCGACGGGCCGCTCGACGGCAGGGTGTTCAAGGTCGACCGCGGTCCGGCGGGCGAGAAGATCGCCTATGTACGCATGCTCGACGGGACGGCGCAGGTCCGCGACCGGATCCGGTTCGGCGACAACGAAGCGAAGATCACCGCGCTCGAGGTGTTCGGCGGCCCCGCGCAGTCGAACACGGTCCGGGCCGGCCGGATCGCGAAGGTCTGGGGTCTCGCCGAGGTCCGGATCGGCGACCGCATCGGCGATCACCGGAACATTTCCGCCAACCGGCGACCAGAAACTTCCGAAGAAACGGCGTACTTCGCGCCGCCCACGCTGGAGACGGTGATCTCCGCGCGGAAGCCGTCCGACAAGGGCAACCTGCGCGTCGCGCTGACCCAACTCGCCGAGCAGGACCCGTTGATCAACCTGCGTCAGGACGACCTCCGCCAGGAGACCTACGTGTCGCTGTACGGCGAGGTGCAGAAGGAGGTCATCGAGACGACGCTGGCGACCGAGTTCGGGATCGAGGTCGACTTCCGTGAGACGACCACGATCTGCGTCGAGCGGATCGTCGGCACCGGCGCGGCGGTCGAGTTCAAGAAGAAGGACCTGAACCCGTTCCTCGCGACCATCGGCCTGCGGGTCGAGCCCGCACCGGTGAACGCCGGCGTGAGTTTCGAACTCGAGGTCGAGCTCGGCTCGATGCCGTACGCGTTCATCAAGGCTGTCGAGGAGACCGTCCGTGAAACGCTGCACCAGGGCGTGCACGGCTGGCAGATCCCCGACGCGCACGTCGTGATGACGCACTCCGGCTACTCCGCACGCCAGAGCCATGCCCACGCGGTGTTCGACAAGAGTATGTCCAGCACGGCCGGCGACTTCCGCAACCTCACGCCGCTCGTCCTGATGACGGCTCTCCAGCAGGCAGGTACGACGGTGCACGAGCCGATGCACCACTTCCAGCTGGAGATCCCGACCGACACCACGCGCGCAGTACTCGCGGCTCTCGCCCGCCTCCGAGCGATCCCACAAGTGCCTGCGCTCGCCGCCGAAACCTCAACCTTGGAAGGGGAGATCCCCGCGGCCGCCGTGTACGAACTCGAGCAACAACTCCCCGCCCTCACCCGCGGCGAAGGCGTCCTGGAGTCCGCATTCGAGCGCTACCACCCGGTCACCGGCCCGATCCCGGAACGGCAACGCACCGACCACGACCCGCTCCACCGCCGCGAATACCTGCTGCACATTCAGCGGCGCGTATAGATGCCGTGCACAACGGTCGCGCCGAGGTCGTCGTCCTCGACGATCTCGGCGGTCAGGCCGTGCTCGACCATCACCGCCCGCGCGACCGGCGCCTGGCGCTCACTCAGCTCGACGAAGAAGTGACCGCCGGGCATCAGCCAATCCGTTGCCTCGGCAGCCACCCGCCGGAAGACAGCCAGACCGTCCGCGCCGCCGTCCAAGGTGACGTGCGGTTCGTAGAGCCGCGCCTCCGGCGGCAGCAGGCGAATCTCGTCCGTCGGCACATACGGAACGTTCGACAGCAGTACGTCGACCTGCCCGCGCAACCGATCCGGCAACGCCGAGAACAGATCGCCCTCAGACACGATCCCGCCGTACGGGAGCAGGTTGCGGCGCGCGCACTCGACCGCAGCCGGCTCGATGTCGGCGGCGTACAAGGTCACCTCGCGCTGGGCAGCGACGGCCGCGCCGAGAGCGCCCGTGCCGCAGCCGAGGTCGACCACGACCGCCCCCGCAGCGGTGACCCGCAACGCCTCCGCCACCAAGAACTCGGTACGACGCCGTGGAATGAACACGCCGGTGTCGACGGCGATCCGCAACCCGCAGAACGACGCCCAGCCCACGACGTACTCCAACGGCAACCCGGCCACCCGCTGGTCGACCATGGCCGCCAGCTCGGACTCGTCCCTCGCGGACTCGGCGATCAGCGCCGCCTCGTCCTCGGCGAACACCGACCCCGATGCGCGCAGCCGCTCAACAACAGTGGTCACACCACAGATTATCCGAAAGCATTCACTCCGGTGAGCTCCGCCGACACCGTCCACAACCGCGCTGCCGAGGCCGGGTCGATCGCATACGGCCGTACGCCGGGAGCGTCGTCGGTCGACACCTCCGCGATCTCGCAGTCCTCGCAGAACACACCGCCGAGACCGTCCAGCTGCGGCGACGTCGCGGCCCACACTTGGGTCGCCGCGCCCTGCTCCGGCGTCTTGAAACCGACGACCGGATTGCCGTCCGCGTCGAGCCAGCCGTAGCCGGCCATCTCCTCGCGGGTCAGGTGCCGCTGCAGCGGAGTCATGATGCCGCCCGGGTGCAGCGCGAACGCCCGTACGCCGGAATCCTTGCCGAGGGCATCGAGCTGGACCGCGAACAGCACGTTGGCCGTCTTCGCCTGCCCGTACGCCTGCCATTTCTCGTACCCGTTGCGGAACTCCAGGTCGTCCCACCGGATGTCGGACCGCCGGTGCCCGGTCGACGACACCGACACGACCCGTGCACCGCCGTCGGCCACGAGCGCGGGCCACAGCCGGTTCACCAGCGCGAAGTGTCCGAGGTGGTTGGTCGCGAACTGCGCCTCCCAGCCCGGGCCGACCCGCGTCTCCGGCGAAGCCATGATCGCCGCGTTGTCGATCATGATGTCGACCGACCGCCCCGGTGCCAGGAACCGGTCCGCGAACGCCTTCACGCTCTCGAGGTCACCCAGATCCAGCTCGTCGATCTCCACACCGTCGACGCCGGCCAGCGCCTCGCGCGCCGCGTCCGGCCGCCTGGCCGGCACCACGACATGCGCGCCCGCGCGAGTGAGCGCCTTCGTGGTCGCCAGACCGAGACCGGAGTAGCCGCCGGTGACGATCGCGAGCTTGCCGGTCAGGTCGATCCCGGCAAGGACCTCGTCCGCAGTGCTGTCGTGCCCGAACCCCGAGCCGATCTTGTGCTGTTCACCCATGGTCAGCAGCCTATGAATTCGAGTGCACTCAAAGTCAAGTCCCGAGGTGCGGATCCTGCCGCAACGACTCCGCCAACCGCTGCAGCGCCGGGTTGGGACTGTCCGGACTCCAGCACGCGTGCAACGTCACCGAGTGCGCGTCAGCCGCATCCAGCTCGCGGTACCGCACACCCTCAACGCGCATCGCCATGATCGACCGCGGGATCAACGCGCACCCCAGGCCCGCCCGCACCAGCGCGAGCATCGTCGGCACCTGCGACGCGAGCTGGCTCACGGCGTACCGATCCATCCCGATCATCGCCGCGCAGATGTCGTGCAGGTACTGCGAACCCTCCGGGCTGTACCCGATGTAGTCGTCGGTCGCATCGACCAGCGCGACCGGCCCGTCCCCCTCGGCCAGCGGATGGGATGCCGGTACGGCGAGCACGAGGTCCTCGGAGTGCACCAGCATCGACTCGAACTGCTCCGGAATCGGCGGCCGCACGAGCCCGATATCGATCTCCAGGTTCGCCAGCGCCTCGAACTGCGCCGGGCTCACCAGCTCGGTCAGCTCGGCGGTCACTCCGGGGGTGCGTTTGCCGACCATGGTCAGGAAATCGGCGAGTACGGCGTACGCGCCGATCGCCGTGAACGCGAGGCGCAGCGTGCCAGTCGTTCCGTCGGCCGCACGACGGGTCGCCTCCGGGGCGACCTCGAGCAGGGCCAGGACCCGGCGGGCGTGCTCGAGAAACACCCCACCGGCCGCGGTCAGTCGGACGCCGCGGCCGGTGCGGTCGAAGAGACGGACGTCCAGAGTGCGCTCCAGGCCCTGGATCTGGCGGGTGAGCGGCGGCTGGGTCAGATTCAGGCGCTCGGCGGCGCGTCCGTAGTGAAGTTCCTCGGCGACCGCGACGAACCCGCGGAGCTGCTGCAGGGACAGATCCATGCTCACACGGTATCGGTTCATTCAGAAATGGGCTTGGACCTGCATAACGGAACGCGCTTACCGTCGGTTCCATGCCAAAACTCGCCGCCCTCTTCTCGCCCGAACGTGCCGCCGATGTCGTCGACGCCGCGACCCGACAGCTGCTCGAGGACCGATTCGAGGTGGTCTGGGCAACGTCGGAGCACGCCGCCGGCCCAGGATCCGCGGCGAAACCGCCGGCGCTCGACCCCGCCGCCGTACCCGAGCTGGTCAAGGGCGCCGACGTCCTCCTCACCAGCTGGGGTACGCCGCACCTCGGCAAGGAGCTGTGGTCGGACGGAAACGGCCCGAAGGTGGTCGCCCACGCGGCCGGCACGGTCAAGAATCTGATCGACCCGGCCATCCTCGACCAGGGTGTCGCGGTCTTCTCGGCAGGCCCGCGGATCGCCTGGTCGGTCGGCGAGTACTGCCTCGCGTCGATGCTCACGCTGGCGCGCCGCCTCCCCCGCTTCGACGGCGCCGTCCGCGCCGGCGGGTGGAAGCAGACGGAGTACCGCGGTCACGAACTGGCCGGCGCGAAGGTGGGCATCATCGGCGCGAGCAGTACGGCGCGGGCGCTGATCACCCTGCTGAAGCCCTTCGGCTGCGATCTCGCCGTCTACGACCCGTACCTCAGCGACGAGCGCGCCGCCGAGCTGGGCGTCCGTCCCGCCGCGCTCGAGGATGCCGCGAGCGGGCCGTTCCTCAGCATCCACGTCCCGAACGTGCCGGAGACGAAGGGCATGATCACCCGCGCCCTGATCGAGAACCTGCCGGACGGCGCGGTGGTGGTGAACTCCTCGCGCGGTCCGGCGATCGACCAAGAGGCTCTGCTGGAACACGCGCTGGACGGGCGGATCTACGCGGCCCTCGACGTCTACGACCCCGAACCGCCGAAGTTCGACGAGAAGGTGCTGAGCGCGCAGAACCTGTTGCTGACGCCGCACATCGCCGGAGACACCGCCGAGGGTCACCTCGCGCTGGCTGGCTACGTGCTGAAGGACGCACTCCAGTGGCTCGACGACGGCACGCGCGGACCGAGCTTCGTCGATCCCGCCTCGTGGTCGATCGCCGCGTGAGAGGAACGGCCATGTCACGCATTACCCAAGTTGAGGTCTTCCCGGTCGCCGTGCCGTTCGCGCGCCGGTTCGTGCTCGGCAGCGGCGCCGTCGGCTCCCCCGACGCGGCGCCCGACCAGGCCGGCGCGGTCATCTTCGTGAAGCTCACCACCGAGGACGGCGTCATCGGCTGGGGCGAGCAGCGCGCGCTGCCGAGTTGGAGCTACGAGACCGCCGAAACGATGGCAGTTGTGATTCGGCGGCATCTCACGCCGATCCTGCTCGAGCTCACGCCGTTCGACATCGAGCTGTTCCATCAGCGTGCGGCCAAGCGGCTGAGCCCGGCGGTGTCGAACGGCTTCCCGTTCGCCCGGGCCGCGATCGATGTCGCGATGCACGACGCGGCCGGCAAGCTGGCCGGCGTACCCGTGCATGCGCTGCTCGGCGGCAAGATCCACGACGAGATCCCGCTCTGCTCGGCGATCGGGGTCGGCGATCAGGACGCCGTACGCGAGCACGCGATCCAGTCGTCGGACTATGCGGCGTACAAGGTCAAGATCGGCGGGGATCTCGATGCCGACACCGCTGCGATCGAGACCGTTGCGGAGGTTGCCGACGGCAAGCCGCTGTGGCTCGACGCGAACCAGTCCTATCGTCCGAGCGCGCTCAGGCAGCTGCGTGACCGGACCGCAGGCATCCACACGATTCATTGCATTGAGCAACCGGTGCCGAGTACGGACACGCTGGCGATGGCCCGGTTGCGCGAGCTGATCGACCTGCCGATCGCGATCGATGAAGGCAGCTTCTCCGCCCAGGACCTGGCTCGTGCGATCCGTCTCGACGCCGCCGACCTGGTCGTGGTCAAGGTCTGCAAGTCGGGTGGACTGCGCAACGCGCTCAAGACCGCCCAGACCGCGCTCGCCGGCGGCCTCGAGATTCTCGCCAGCGGCCTGACCGACTGCGGAATCGCGTTCGCCGCCGCGCTGCACGTGTTCAGTCAGCTCGAGCTCGCACTGCCCGCCGAGCTCAACGGGCCGGAGCTGCTGACCGATCTGTACGTCGAGGGGCTGAGCATCACCAAGGCCGTCGCAACGGTCCCCACCGCCCCTGGACTGGGCGTTCAGGTCGACGAGGAGCGAATCCGCGCCGAGTCGATCGACCTGCTCTACCGGTGAGGAGAACCATGTCCGTATTGATGTCCCGCCGCGGCTTCCTCGGGATGACCGGATTCGCCGGTCTGGGGATCGCCGCGGCCGGAACCGTGGCCGGCTGCTCGTCCGGCCCGCCGCCCGGCGCCGCGACCTGGTCCATGTGGTCCAGCAGCGCCGCCGAGAAGAAGGTCTGGGACGACTTCGGCAAGTACGTCGAGCAACAGCTCAAGGTCGAGTCCGTCGCCAGCCTGACCCCGTCGACCGGCTACCCGACCAAGCTGGACCTCCAACTCGTCAGTGGTACGGCGAGCCTGGTGACCGCGCTCAACGGCACCCTGATCCCGACGTACGCCGCCCGTGGCGCGCACCGGCCGCTCGACGACCTGATCGACGCCGACCCGGACTTCTCGCTCGACGACTTCTACGACACCAGCCGGCGGATCGGGAGCTTCAACGGCAAGACCTACGCGATCGGCTTCGACGTCGCGCCGACGGTCATGTACTACAACAAGGACCTGCTGAACAAGCAGGGCATCCCGCTGCCGTCCCGGACCGAACCGATGTCCTGGGCAACGTTCCGCGATCTGTGCAAGCAGCTCACGAAGCCTGGGCAGCAGTACGGCTTCACCTGCGCGCCGGCCATCGACGACCTGGTGTCCTGGATCTACTGCGCCGGCGGCAACGTGATGAGCGACGACGCCAGCCGCAGCACGCTCGGTGATCCGGAAGCGATGGAGGCCTTGCAGTACGTCATCGACCTGTTCGTCAAGGACCAGGTCACCCCGCCGATCAAGAACCTGGTCACCGAGAGCTCGCTCTCGAACTTCATGCAGGGCAACGTCGCGTTCATGCAGAACGGCCCGTGGCAGGTCGTCAACGCGCGGAAGGCGAAGTTCGACTGGGACATCATCCCGTTCCCGGCCGGTGCGGCCGGAAGCAAGCCGCGCGTCTCGGGCTCCAGCTTCGCGATTCCATCGGGGGTGCGCGAAGGAGCCGAGCTCGACCTCGCGTGGAAGCTGATGAAGACCCTGACCAGCACGGGCGCACTCGACATCTACGCCAAGGCCGGCCGCAACAACCCTGCCCGGCTCAGTGCCGGCAGCGCGTTCCAGCCGCCGCCCGACAACCTCGGCATCGTCCAGGAGATCCTGGCCGGCAAGCTCGCCGGCGGTCACGCCTTCGACGTCACCACGAACTGGAACCAGGTCAAGCAATTGCTCGGCCAGGACCTGCCGCGCACGTTCCTCGGCCAGGTCAGCGTCCCGGACGCGATCAACGGGCTCACGCCGCGCCTCGACATCCTGATGCGCCAGCACCTCGACACCGTCCGCCAAGCCACCGCCAGGAAGGGGTGAACCCGATGGCCGTCGATACCGCACCTGCGGTCACCACTCCTGCACCTTCCCGACAGACCTCGAAGCCGACTCCTCGCTGGCGCGGCCGCGAGGCGCTCACCGCCTGGCTGTTCATCCTGCCCAGCCTGATCGGCTTCCTGATCTTCACCGCCGGACCGGTCGTTGCCGCAGGCGTCATCTCATTGCTGAACTGGAACCTGTTCAGCGCACCCACCTGGGCCGGCCTGCACAACTTCGCCCGCCTCGGCCCCGACCCGACGTTCTGGTCCGCGCTCGGCAACACGGCGTACTTCACGCTGGTCAGCGTGCCGCTGACGATCATCGTCAGCCTCGCGCTGGCGCTGCTGCTCAACCAGGGCGTACGCCGGGTCGCCGTGTTCAGGTCGCTCCTGCTGTTGCCGTACGCAACCATCACGGTCGCGGTGGCGTTCGTCTGGATCTGGCTGTACATCCCGCACGACGGCCTGGTGAACGCCGTGCTCGGCTGGTTCGGCATCAGCGGACCCGCGTGGCTGATCTCCGACAACTGGGCGATGCCCGCGCTGATCCTGATGAGCGTCTGGAAGAGTTTCGGCTTCGGCATGGTCGTCTTCCTCGCCGGCCTCCAGGCGATCCCGCAACAGCTTTACGAAGCGGGCCGCGTGGACGGTACGTCGCCGTGGAACAGCTTCCGCCACATCACCCTGCCGATGCTCTCTCCCGCCCTGTTCTTCGTCATCGTCACCTCGATGATCGGATCGTTCCAGGTCTTCGACCAGGCACTGATCATGACGAACGGCGGTCCGGGCACGCGTACCACCACACTCGTCATGTACATCTACCGGACCGGCTTCGAGAACTACGACCAGGGGTACGCCGCGGCCCAGTCGCTGGTGCTGTTCGCGTTCATCGTGGTGATCACCGCCGGTCAGTTCCTCTTCCAACGGAGGCTGGTGCACTATGACAACTGAAGCGATGCCGCTGGCATCCAACAAGGCACTGCAGCGGAAGCTCGTCGTCTTCGCATGCTTCCTGGTCACCGCGCTGACGCTGATCCCGGTCGTGATGATGATCCTGGTCGCGTTCCAGTCCGACGCGGAGTCGATGGCGGCCAAGCCGTCGTTCTGGCCGAGCAGCTGGCACCCGGAGAACCTGACCCGCGCCTTCGAACTGGTCCCGCTCGGCAAGTACCTGCTGAACACGATCTACTTCGCCGCTGGTACGACGATCCTCGAAACAGTCACGGCTGCGCTGGCGGCGTACGCGTTCGCCCGGCTGCAGTTCCCCGGCCGGACCTGGCTGTTCGGCATCTACCTGGCCACGCTGATGATCCCGTCGCAGGTGACGCTGATCCCGCAGTTCGTGCTGGTGGCGAAGCTGCACGGCATCGACACCTGGCCCGGGATGATTCTGCCGCACGCGTTCACCGCGATCGGGGTGTTCCTCCTGCGGCAGTTCTTCCTCGGCATCCCGCGTGACTACGAGGAGGCCGCCCGGCTGGACGGCGCGAACCGCTGGCAGGCGTTCGTACGCGTGATCGTGCCGCTCGCGGTCCCGGCGATCGCGACGCTGGCCGTGTTCAAGTTCATCGGTCAGTGGAACAACCTGCTCTGGCCGCTCGTCATCTCCAACAGCGACGCGACCCGTACCGCGTCGGTGGGCCTGCAGGTCTTCCAGGACACCAACGGCACCCAGTGGAACCTGTTGCTGATGGCAGCGACCGTCACCACGATCCCGTTGATCGTCCTGTTCTTCCTCACCCAACGCTGGTTCGTCCGAGGCATCACCATGAGTGGTCTAGGAGGCCGCTGAACAATGACCTATCTCTGGTCCGTATTCACCAAGCCCTGGGCCGGCCTTCCCGGCGACGAGCTCGGCCGGCTCGTTGCCGGGATCGGCTTCGGCGGCGCCGAGATCCCGGTCCGCGACACGGCGTACGTCACCTCGGCGAACGCCGGTGCCGAGCTGCCGAAGTTCACCGCGCAATTGCGGGCCGAGGGCATCGAACCCATCAGCGTCGCCAGCGACGTATCCGAGCAGGTCTTCGCCGCCTGCGCCGAGGCCGGTGTGCCGATGATCCGGATCATGGCCGAACTCGGCCCCGACGGGTACGCCGCCTCCGTGCAACGCAACCGCGCGATGCTCGAGCAGGCCGTTGTACTCACGGAGCGGTACGACGTGCAGGTCGGCGTACAGCCGCATCACGGGCGGTTCGTGTCGTCGACGCTCGGCGTACTGCAACTGCTCGAAGGACTGCCCGATCGGTACAAGCTCGTGTGGGACGCGGCGCATGATGCACTGGCCGGAGACCATCCTGAGGTGACGCTCGAGCTCGGCGCGGACCGGCTCGGGATCGTCAACCTCAAGAACGTCCACTACCTCCGCACGGACGGCGGCTGGAAGACGAACTTCGTCGAGGCCGAGGACGGACTCGCCGACTGGCCGGCCGTCTTCGCGGCATTGCAGAAGATCAACTACACCGGTCCGATCTGCCTGACAGGTCAGTACTCCGATCCGGCCGTACCGGTCGAGGAACGGCTCGAAAAAGATCTGCGGTTCGCTGTCACATCGGCCGCGCAGCATCCGTCAAGGCAGTGAAATCAACACACTCACGAACCTGATGGAGAACCTCCCATGCAAGCACGGATGACCAACCCCGCAGAGATCCTGCCGGACGCCACCAAAGGGATCCAGAACATCTACAAGGCGATCGGCCAGTCCGGAACGGACGGCAAGGTCCTGGAGCTCGTGCACCTACGGGCCAGCCAGATCAACGGCTGCTCCCCGTGCGTGTTCGGCGGGATCAAGTCGGCGCTGAAGAACGGTGAGACCGACGAGCGGCTGCACCAGGTCGCCGCGTGGCGGGACTCCGACCTGTTCACCGACGCCGAGCGGGCCGCACTCGAGATGGCGGAGGCCGCGACCCGGCTGGCCGACAACCCGACCGCGGTCAGTGATGAGATCTGGGCCGAGGCGAGTGTGCACTTCGGCGAGAAGGAACTGTCCGCGATCGTGCTGATGATCGCGCTCACCAATATGTTCAACCGGATCAACACCACCGTGCGCCAGCCTGCCGGTGCCACCTGGTAGTCGCTAACGTGAGCCCCGGATGTCGAGAAGACGTCCGGGGCTCCGACGTACCCGGGTGAATGGAGGCAAGCGATGAAATACATGCTGCTGATCTACGGGAACGACGAGACGTGGAACACCCTGCACGCCAACGGCATCGACGAGGTGATGGAACAGCACCGCAAGCTGACCGCGGAGCTCGAGGCGAGCGGCGAGTTCATCGACGGCCTCGGCCTCACCACCGCGAACGCGCGGGTGGTCAGGGTGGTCGACGGGGTGCCGGCGGTCACGGACGGACCGTTCACCGAGGCCAAGGAAGTGCTGGCCGGGTACTACGTCGTCGACTGCGCAGGCCTGGAGCGGGCAGCCGAGATCGCCGCGCGGCTGCCGGAGGCGCCGTACTCACCGATCGAGATCCGGGAACTCATCGATCCCATCCCTGAGTAGATCGCGCTGCCGGGTGCGGTCGGCAGGGCTTCGATGGTGCGGGCAGGTCGAACAACTTGCCGGCCTCAGCTGGGCGTCGACACCTGAGACCGGCGAGTCACTGACTCAGACCGTTGACGTCCGGACAAGCTCGCGGGACGCGAGGATGACCCCACCTGAGGCAGGCTGGTCACCCATGCCCCGGCCACCTTGGACGAAAACAGTGCTACCAGGCGCAGGCAGCGTGACACCCTCGCCGAGTCGCAGCGTGGTCGTCATTCCGTTGCTCAATCTGAGCATCGCCACGCGTCGCGGTCGCACTGGGCTGATCGACGAGGTCACCTCGTGGATGCCGGTGCAGACCGCCGGTTGGATCGCGGCTCGGCCGAGCCCTGCATTGCCGTGACTCCTCACATCACGGCACTGCTCGGCGAGCCTTCTCATCGCTGACACACTTCCCCCTTCTCATCGTGAACTGTCCCCGAGTGGCGGTGGACGCGGTCACATGACCGCACACTCCCCGTCCTCCCCGCACCCGGAAACGACGCGGAAGTGATCAGGCAACCCTTGCTGAGAGTGACGACGTTTTCAAGAGATCGTGATCGGAATCCCGCGTACCGAAACTTTTGTCCACGCCTTGTGCTGCAGGCAACTACCGACCACCGAAGCCACTGGTAGCAATGCCTTGATCGCGGCGAACAACCAACGTTTGCCCCAGCTACGGTGTTAGCGTTCGGTGCTGGTTCGCTCGATGATGCGGTGGGGGATCATCACCCTGCGTGGCGGCGCGTCCTTGTCGGACATCCGTTCGGCGAGCAGGTCCAACGCGGACGCGACGAACTCGCGCCGGTCGAAGTCGATCGTGGTCAGTGGCGGGATCATGAACCGGCTCTCGAGGATGTTGTCGAACCCGGCGACCAGCGTCTGCCGCGGTACGGCGATGCCCGCCTCCCAGAGCGCGGACAGGGCGCCCGAGGCGAGCGAGTCGGTGAAGCAGAAGAAAGCATCGGGGAGCTCATGGTCCGCGAGGTACTTACCGACGACGGTCGCCGCGCCCTCCGGACGCCAGCGGTCGAGGCTGATTTCAAGCGCTGGATCGATCGGTACGCCGGCCTCCTCGAGCGCCTGGTGATAGCCGGTCGTCCTGAGCCGCGATGCCGCCGTACCGGGGCCTTCGGCGGAGCCCGCGAGTACGCCGGCGCCGGATGATCCGCGCGGGATTTCCGGCGTACCGACGACTGCGATCCGGCGGCAGCCGCGGGACAGCAGGTGTTTGGTCATATCGCGCGCGGCAGCGACGTTGTCGATCGCGACCTGGCTCACGACGTCCTGGTCGACGTCGCCGATCAGCACGACCGGCGGCAGCGGACCGGCCGACATCACCGCGCTGTCGTCGAGGTTGACCGGGTTGAGGATCAGGCCGTCGACCAGGTACGCACGAGCCTTCGAGATCAGCTCGAACTCGCGCTTGGGCTCGGCCGCGGTCTGCTCGATCTGCACACCCCAGCCGCGCTCGTGGGCCAGCTCGACGACCAGGTGGACGATCTCGGCGGAGTACGGCCGGAGCAGGTCGGGCAGCGCGAGGGCGATCATGCCGGAGCGGCCGTTGCGCAGGCCGCGGGCACTCATGTTCGGCACGTAGTCGAGCTCGGCCAGGGCGCTCTCCACCCGGGCGCGGGTCTCGGGTCGCACGAAGACGACGCCGTTGATCACGTTCGACACCGTCTTCGGCGACACCCCGGCCAGCTTGGCGACATCTTTGACGGTGGGACGCATGTCGCCCATTGTCACACCTGGCACACGTTGTCACGCAGCGTGGATCGCCATCTCGACAGGAGGTCTCCGCCTCGGCGCGTACTCCCGACGCTCAGCCCGGGGCGCGCGACGCCAAATCTCACCGACACATCCTGTCGAGATTGCACATCTATCTCGTCGTCAGGGCGCCGCCGTTCACGTGCAGGACCTGTCCGGTGAGGTGCCGGGCGGCCGGTGAGGCGAGGAAGTGGATCGTGCCGGCGATGTCCTCCACCTGGCCTTCGCGTTTGGTTAATGTTGCCTGGAGCAACGTCTGGCGGCGCTGGTCGGTCAGGCGGCCCTGGAAGAACTCGGTGTCCGCGGTGAAGCCGGGGGCGACGACGTTCGAGGTGATTCCGCGCGGGCCGAGCTCGGCGGCGATGTCGGCGTTCCACATCGCCAGCGCGGCCTTGGAAGCGCCGTACGAACCGGGTCCGCGGGCGCCGGCGATCGAGCCCAGGTGGACGACCGCGGTGGTGAGTCGCGGGGCGAGGGCGGTGGTTGTGAGGACGGCGCTGATCAGGTTCGCCTCGAGGTTGGCGAGCCAGTTGGCCTTCAGCTGCTCGAGATCCCCGTCCGGCCGGCCGAAGTCGGTGTTGCCGCCGGCGTTGTTCACGAGCACGTCGACCTGCTCGGGCAACTCACGGATCAGTCGCTCGATCTGCGCCGGGTCCGTCGCGTCGCACACCACTCCCCTGACCCCGAGGTCGGCCGCGGTCTTCTCGAGTACGTCGGCACGCCGTCCGGTGATCACCACCTCGTCGCCGTCCGCCCGGAACCGCTCCGCGGTCGCCCGCCCGATCCCGGTCGCTCCCCCGGTCACCACGATCGTCCTCATCCCGACACCTCACGTTTAGGTCTAAATGTTTAGGTCTAAACGTAGCATGGTTCTCGTGGCCGACAACTACCCGCTCGACTCCCCGAGTCCGTACCCCGCCGCGGAGATCGCCCGTGCTTGGCAGCGTGAACGCCCCGGCACGCCGACGGACTCGATCGAGATCGTCACTCCGCTGTGGAGGCTGGCCAAGCTGTTCGCGGACGATCGGCGGCGGGTGCTCGCGGATGCCGGCGTCGATCCGGCGACGCTCGATCTGCTGAGCGTGCTGCGGCGCGCGGGCTCGCCGTACGAAGTCACCACCCGCGAGCTGTCCCGCCGCACCCTCGTCACCGCCGGCGCGATCTCCCAGCGCGTCGCCCGCGCCGAAGACAGTGGACTCGTCACCCGCCGAGGTGCCGACGACGGGACCCGCGCGGTGCTGGTCGCACTCACCCCCGCCGGCCACGACCTCATCGAACGAACCGTCGACCAGGTCCTCACCCGCGAATCCGAACTCGTCGCCTCCCTCTCCCCCACCACCCGCGCCCAACTAGCCGGCCAACTCCAAACCCTCCTGGATGAAGTCACCAAAGCAACGACTGACTGAAGACCTGTGCAGCAGCCCGTTAGCTAGTGGACCAGTTGAGTGGCGAGGGATTCGATCAGGTCGCGCCAGGCAGCGAGGTCTTCCGCCGTGGCGCCTGTCTGGGTCAGCACCAGCCGGGCGCCGCCGTTGCCATCGCGCAGTGCCCACGTCACAACGCCGCCGGTCGAGCCGTAGCTGAGGCGGACCGGCTCCTCGAGTTCGCCGACCGGCCCGGCATCGATGCCCTTGGCAACGAAGCCGTCCGGCGGCGGACTGCCGACGGCCGCGGGCTGCGCGCCGGCCAGCAGCTTCCACACTGCCTCCTTCGGCTGCGTCAGTTGGCGCTCGAAGCGCAGCTCACCGTCTTCGGAGACAGCGCCCTGATCGAGGCCGAAGACCTTCGCGAAGTGTTCATGGAGTTCGCGGTAGTCGCGTTCTGGGACGGTGTCGCCCAGGACCCGCTCGAGGGCGTCGAAGCAGAGGGTCCAGCCGCCGGAGAAGCTGGCCGAGCCGGCGCGGTCGTCGTAGGTGGCCGTCAACTGAAGGGTGCAGCCGGCCGGGGTGGACTGAAGTTCCCAGCGGAGGACCTCCACGCCCCACGTGTACTCGATCAGGTGAGGCGGTTCGTATGCGCGGATGACGCCCCTGCTCTGCTCGTCGACGGGAGCGCCGGGGTCTTCTTCGAACGTGAACTTGACCGGCCCGTCGAGCCTGAGGTCCAGCTCGACGGCCGCCGGGAACCATCCGGCCAGCTGGGTCGGGTCGGTGATTGCTCGCCAGACCTTCTCTGCCGGATGCCGCAGGTCTCGCCGCATCCGCAGGACGGTCCGGCCGTTCTCAGAGCTCAGCGTCTCGGTCATGCCTCTATATATACCCGGTCCGGCATATACGATCAACCGGCGAAGCGAGCCAGGTCCTTCAGTTCGGCGGAGAGGTCCGGCCGACCGTCGAACACGTCCACCGACAGGTCGGCGTGCGTCCAGGAGCCGATTGCCCGGCCGGCTTCGATGATGGCCGGGCGGAGCATGCCGCCGCCGGGGAAGATCGCGGCGGGCAGTTGCTGGAAGCGGTTCTGATAGCCGAGGAGATACGCGTCGAACTCCCCCAGCATCCGGACCTCACGACAGCCAGGCAGATCGTCGACCGCAGCCAGCACCTCGGAATCGACTTCGAAGGACTTCGTCGCGACCGCCTCGACGGCCCGGCGGGCGGCAGGCACCGGCAGGCCGGACCAGGTCGCGAAGTCGCGGGCGGTCGCTGGGCCGTAGGCAGTCAGGTAGCGGCGGGCCAGATCCTCCACGTCGCCGGACAGCTCGAGAGGCTTTCCGAGCCAATCGCGTACGGCGACCCACGTCTCCCCCGGCCCGTAACACACCCGGCCGAGCAGCCCGGCGTACCGGATCAGCGCGTAGACAGCCTGCCCCTTCGGCTCCGTGATCAGTCCGGCCGCGACCAGTACGTCGGCGAGCTCCGCGCGGTTGGACGGACCGTTCGCCAGCAGGTGCTCTTCGAGTACGTCGGCCGCGCGAGCGCGGACGCCCGCGGGCAGGCCGAGTTCGCCGTACCGGCGTTCTGTGTCCTTGATCAGCTTCGGACCCAGCATGCCCAGCAGCGGACCCGCGTCCTCCACCGCGACGAGCTGCAGCGTGCCGCGCATGAACCAGCCGCGGACGACCGAGCGGTCGGTCTCCTGGGCGTGCGTGACGTCGGCGAGCGTGGTCGCGGTCGATCGGGCGCGTACGGCGTACGCGGCTCCGCGCCAGGTCTGCGCCTGGAGGCCCCCCGTCCGGCGTACGACGTCGGCCACCCCTCCGGGGCCGGCCTCGTTCACCGGACGCGCCAAACAGTTCGCCTGCATCCTGGCCGCCAGTAACCAGTCAACAGACCTCTGCGCCACCCCAGCATGACACCACGAACCGGACGAGTCCGCACCCCGAAATACGAAACCGCCCCGGTTCGCACCGGGGCGGCACCGCAAAAGCGCCGGTCAGAGGGCCGGCTGGACCAGATCGGCGAACGCCGCCTGGCCGGTGACGTTCGGGTGGTACGACTCGCTGATCGGGTTCGACAGGCCGTTGATCCACTCCGGGCTGCCGCACACAGAGTGACCGATGAACTTCGTCGTCGGGTTGACGAACGTGAACCCGGCCGCGCTCGCCGAGGCCGCGAGTTTGGAGTTGAGCAGGTCGGCGGTCGCGTTCAGCCGGGTCATCTCGTCGGGGCTGAAGAACGTGCCGGCGTTGCAATCGGTGCCGTTGAACAGTCGCGGGTAGCCGACGACCACGACCTGCGCCGACGCGGCGCGGCTCCTGATCGAGGAGTACAGCGTGTTCAGCCGGCCGGGCAGCGTGTTGTTGATGATCGTCTGGGCGCCGGCCACCGCGCTGGTGCAGTCGCCGAGCCACGACGGCTTCGCGCACTCGGTGATGACCGACGAGAAGCCGGCGTCGTTGCCGCCGACCTGGACCGAGACGATGTTGGTCGAGCCGGTCACCGACGGCAGCTGGTTCGCAGTGACGTCGGCGACCTTCGCTCCGGAGCAGGCCACGAACGTCAGGTTGGCGCCGATCCGTGCCGCATCGATGTACGAGTACGCCTTGGTGGACCGCTGGCAGGACCCGCTACTCGAGATGTAGGTGCGGGTCCCGACACCGGAGGCGTACGAGTCACCGAGTGCGACGTAATTCGGAGCCGCCGCGTGCGCGACTCCCGGGCTGAGAAGCATCGCTGCGCCGAGGGCCGCAGCGGACAGCAGACTGGCGATGGACTTCATGGGCGGACCGCCTTTGTAAGCGAGGGGTGGCGACTGAAGTACTCAACGTCACCTTCGCTGACTGGCGAGTAACACACAAGGTCCTGGTAACAAATTCACCGTAGATTCCCGGTGCCGGTGACCTTCTAGCCGTTCCAGGAGGACAACCCGGGTCCGGTCGGCAACGGATAACACCCGTCTTCCAGCTGAACGCCGGAAGGCAGCAGTCCGCTCTCCACGTAGATCGTGTTCGGCAATGCCGCGAGCACGTGGATGTGGGCTCCACCTCCGTGCGACGCGTACGGCACCCCGAACCCGGCCGCCATCAACCCGATCTCCAGACAGTCGGTCAACCCACCGGCCCGCCGCAGATCTGGCTGTACGACGCCGACGCCGCCCCGTGCGATCAAGTCCCGGAAGGCTGCCTGCCCGTACCGGTTCTCCCCCGTTGCGATCGGGATGTCGAGCTTCTCGGCCAGCCGCACATGAGCGTCGGTGTCCCCGGCCGGCAGCGGCTCCTCGAACCACCGGCAGTCGAGCTCTTCGTAGACCCGGCCGCGGCGCAGCGCCTCGGAGTACCCGAAGGCCTGGTTCGCGTCGACCATCAGCGGCGCGTCCGGCCCGATGATGTTCCGGACCGCCTTGATCCGCTGCACGTCCTCGGTGAGCGGCCCGCCGCCGACCTTCATCTTCACGCCGCGGAAACCCTGCTCCATCGCCTTCGCGGACACGCTCTCCAGCCCCGCGACGTCCAGCTCCAGCCAGCCGACCATCGCGTACGTCGGAATCGCGGACCGCTGCGCCCCGAGCAGCTTCCACACCGGGACGTCGAGCGACTTGCCGAGCAGGTCCCACAACGCCAGGTCGATCGCCGAGATGCCGTACGACGACAGCCCGGCGGTCCCCTGGTAATCGGTCAGTGTCTGGAGCTTCGTCCGGATCCCACGGATCATCGTGGGATCCTCGCCCACGATCACCGGCGCCAACTGGTCGGTGATCAGATGGGCCAGCACCGCGGGCGAGCTCGCGACGCGACCGAAGTACGTCGTACTGACGCCGCTCACGCCCTCGTCGGTGTCGATCTGCACGCGGGTGCGGCCGTTGCGGTCCAGCAACTGGATCGCGTCGCGGACCGCGTGTTCCTTCGGTTCGGAGGTGACTTCGACGCTGATATCGGTGATCTTCATCCAGTCATCCCTTGCCTGCGAGAACGTCTTCGACCTTTTGCTTGACTCCGCCCAGCGCCGCTTCGGCGGTCTTCTTACCGCTCCACACGTCGTCGAGCACCGGCCGGTAGATGGTCCGGGCACGTTCGATGTAGCGGCTGAAGTTCTCGTTCACCGCGCTGCCGAGCGCCTGCGTCACCAGCGCAAGGTTCGACGGCGCCTTGTCGTCGGGCACGAACAGCGCCGACGAGCTCTTCGCCACCGGCATGAACCCGCGCGACTGCGCGAGCAGCTTCGCGGACTCCGCGCCGACGGCGTACTTCAGGAAGCTCCACGCGGTGTCGGGGTCCTTCGACGCCTTGGGGATCGCGAGCACGGTGAGCGTGTTGACGGTGGTCCGGCTGACCTTCATCGGGGTCGGGAAGATGTCCCACTTCACCTTCGCGTTGCTGCGCAGGTACGGGACGCCGCTGGTGAGCCCGAGCAGCATCGCGACCTTGCCGGTCCCGAGCTGGGCCAACGCCCAGTTCGGCGTCTGCTTGCCGGCCGTCACAGTCGCGAAGTCCGGGTGCACCTTGTGCTTGAGCGACAGGTCGGCGACCCACTGGATCGCCTCAGTGCCCTGCGGCTCTGCCAGCGTGAACCGGGTCGCGTCCTTGGAGTAGATGCCGTCGCCGCCGTTGCTGGTCGGGAAGACAGTCTCGAGCGAGCTGTCGGGGAAGACCAGCGCACCCCAGCGCTCACCGTTGGGCTTGGTGAGCTTCTTGGCTGCCTCGAGGAAGTCGTCCCAGGTCCAGCCGCTCTTCGCCCAGTCCTTCGGTGGCAGCTCGACACCGGCCTCGGCGAACGCGTCGGTGTTGCAGTAGAGGATGCCGGGGTTGGTCATGATCGGCCAGGCGGCGTGCGCGCCGTCGGGCTGCTTGGCGAAGTTGTAGGCGACCGGGAAGTAGTCCTCCGGCTTGATCCCGTCCTTCTCCAGGTACGGGCGCAGGTCGAGCAGCGAGCCCTCCGCGTAGTACCCGCGGACGTAGTCGTCGTTGATCCGGATCGCGGTCGGGGCCGCCCCGGACGACAGCACGGTCCGGAGCTTGGTGTCGTAGTCGTCACCGGGGATCGACTGGATGTCGAGGGTCTTGCCGGCCTGCTTGGCCCAGTTCTGGGCCATCGTGTACATCGGGGTACCGCTCTCGGTGTCCCAGGTCATCCAGGAGGCGTTACCACCGCCTCCACCTCCCCCGCTGCCGTTGCTGCCGCAAGCGGCGAGTGGGAGTCCGGCGGCGAGCGCGCCGCCGCCGATGCCGAGGGCCCGGAGTACCGACCGACGGGAGATCTCTGATGCGGGCATGGTCGTTCCTGTTCTCTGAAGTTAATTGGTCCGCAGTTTGGCGACCGCGTCGTCGTCCAGCTCGATGCCCAGGCCGGGCAGGTCCCACGGCGTGATCTCGCCGTTCACCGGGACGAGCGGGTTCTTCCAGATCGGTACGTCGTCGAGGATCGGGTTGTGCTCGATGTTGTACTCCTGCGGGTAGACGCACGACGGCGTACTGACCCACAGGTGCGCGTGTGCCGACGTACCGATCGTCTGTTGCGTGTTGTGCACCGTGATCGGTTTGGTGAACGTGTCGGCGAGCACCGCGATCTTCTTGAACTCGGTGATACCGCCGCACTTGATGACGTCGGGCTGCAGGATGTCGACCTTGCCGTCCAGGATCAGGTCCCGGAACTGCCAGGTGGTGTACTCCTGCTCGCCCGCCGCGATCGGGATGTCGACCGCGTCGGCCAGCCGTCCGTACGCCGCATAGTCGTGGGCGGCGAGCGGTTCCTCGAAATGCCACACGCCGAGGTCCTCCAGCGCGTGGGCCAGCTTGATCGCGGTGTGTTCGTAATACGCGTTGTTGACGTCGACCAGGATCGGGAAGTCGTCCCCGACGAGCTTGCGCACCGCGGTCACGGTCGCGATGGTCTGGTCGAAGCCGTCGTCGTGCATCCACGGCGTCGAGGAGTGGATCTTGTAGCCGTGGAAGCCCTTCTCCTGGAAGGACTGTGCGCGCTCGGCCTCCTGGTCCGGTGTCATGCTGCGCGACATCGAGCTCGCGTAGACCTTCGCGCTCTGCCGGTACTTGCCGCCGAGGAGCTGGTACGTCGGCAGCCCGGCCGCCTTGCCGAGCAGATCCCACAGCGCGATGTCGATCCCCGCGATCGCGTTCAGCTGTGCGCCGCCGGGACCGAGCTTGTACGGCTTGGTGTAGAGCCGGCGCCACAGCCGCTCGATATCGGTCGCCTCCTCGCCGATGAGCAGCGGCGCCAGCGCCTGCTCGACGACGCTGTGCGAGACGTGGGCGTTCATCGGGCTGACCTCGCCGACACCGACCAGGCCCTCGTCGGTGTGCACCTTCACGATGTGCAGCTTGTCGAGCAGGATGATCGACTCGATGTTCGTGATCCGCATACTTATCCTTTCAGGCCGGACATCGTGATGCCCTGGACGAAGTACTTCTGGGCCAGCAGGAACAGCAGCAGCGGCGGCAGGATCGTCAGCGTCGCGGCGGCCATCATGAGGTTGGTCTGGGTGAAGTACTCACCCTTGAACAGCGCGAGCGCGATCGGCATGGTCTGCAACCGCGTCGAGTTGAGGAAGATCAGCGGGCCGAAGAGGTCGTTCCAGGAGCCCATGAAGGTCAGTGCGCCGACCGCGGCCAGGGCCGGCTTGACCTGCGGCAGCATGATCCGCCAGAAGGTGCCGAAGATCGACGCGCCGTCGAGCTTGGCGGCCTCCTCCAGCTCGATCGGTATGCCGCGGAACGCCTGCCGGAGCAGGAACGTGCCGAACACCGGCGTCAGCACGTTCGGGACCCAGAGCGGGTAGTGGGTGTCGATCCAGCCCATCTGGCGGAACAGCATGTACTGCGGAACCAGGTAGACGATGCCCGGGATCATTGCCGTCGACAACAACAGTGCGAAGGCGAGGTTCTTGAAGGCGAAGTTCAGCCGGGCGAATCCGTACCCGGCCAGCGAGGCGAAGAGCAGCAGGAAGCCGACGTTCAGCGCCGCGAGCTTGCAGCTGTTCAGGAAGAACGGCAGCAGGCCGTGGCCGGCTTGCGAGTAGTTGCCCCACTGGAACTCCGACGGGATGAAGGTCGGCGGCGACTGCAGTACTTCGTTCTCCGGCTTGAGCGAGGCGCTGATCATCCAGAGCAGCGGCATCGCGAACACCACCGCGAAGAACAGCAGGACGACGATCAGCACGACGCGGCGCGGGATGTGCCGGGGCGGGCGGTTGAAGACGCGGATGGCCTCAGTTGTCATAGTGCACCCACCGCTTCTCCATCCTCCACTGGATCGCGGTGACGACACCGACGATGACGAACAGCACCCAGCCCATCGCGGAGGCATATCCCAGCCGGCCGTGCCCGAAGGCGGCTTCGTAGATCTGGAAGATGAACACCGAAGTGGCGTTGTTCGGACCGCCGGACGTCATCACGTAGATGATCCCGAACACCTGGAACGAGGTGATGAACTGCGTGATCGTGAGGAAGAACAGGCTCGGCGTCAGCAGCGGGAAGACAACCGACCAGAAGCGCCGCCAGGCCGAGGCTCCGTCCACTGTCGCCGCCTCGATCAGCGACTGGTCGATGCTCTGCAAGCCGGCCAGCAGAATCACCATCGGGTAACCCACGCCCTGCCAGAGCGCGACGATCATCACCGCGATCAGCGCGGTCTTGGTATCGGACAGCCAGGCCGGCCCGTGGATGCCGATCGTCTTCAGCGTGGAGTTGAAAAGGCCGCTGTCCGGGTTGTACAGCCAGAACCAGACGAAGCCGATCGCGACGACGTTGGTGACCGCGGGCGAGTAGTACAGCGTCCGGAAGATGCCGATGCCCTTGATCTTCTGGTTGCACAGGACAGCGAGTCCGAGGCCGATGAAGATCGTCAGTACGACGACGACCACGGTGAAGATCACGGTGTTCTTCAGCGAAGGCCAGAACGTGTCGTCGGCGGTGAACAGCTCCTTGTAGTTGCCCAGGCCGAGGAACTTCGGCGAGTTCAGCCCGGTCCAGTTGGTCAGCGACACCACCAGGGAGGCTGCAACCGGGGCGAGCTGGAAGAAGAGGACCCCGAAGATCACCGGGCCGACGAACAGCCAGCCGGCCAGGTTCTGCCGCTTCGGCTTCTGCTTCGGGCGCTTGCGCGTCGCCGACGGACCGTCGACCGACGGCGGTGACACAGTGGGCAGTACGGCGTTCGCCATCGCCTTACACCTCGATTCCGATGTACTTCTCCTCGAGGAATTCGAGGATCCCCTCGGAGCTGCCTTCCCGGCCGAGGCCGGACTGCTTGGTCCCGCCGAACGGCGCCGCCGGGTCGCTGAGCACGCCCCGGTTGACCGCGACCATGCCGGAGTCGATCCGCTGCGCGACCGCGAGCGCCTGCGCGGGATCGCCGTACACGTAGGAGATCAGGCCGTAGATCGTGTCGTTCGCCATCGCGACGGCCTCGTCGACCTCGCTGAAACCGACGATCGCGGTGACCGGTCCGAAGATCTCGGTCTGGTTGATCTCGCTGCCGTGCTTGACGTCGGTGAGGACTGTCGGCGGGTAGAACGCGCCACCGCTCGACGTCTCACCGCCAAGGGCCAGATTGGCGCCCTCGGCAACGGCCCGGTCGACCAGCCCGGCGACCTTGTCGCGCTCCTCCGGCGAGACCAGAGCACCGAGCTCGTTCGACCGGTCGGCGCCCGGTCCCATCGTGACCGCCTTCATCGCCGCGGTGATGCGGGTGCTGAACTCGTCGACCAGCGAGTCGTGGACGTAGAACCGGTTGGCCGCCGTACAGGCCGAACCGCCGTTGCGCATCTTCGCGACCATCGCGCCCTCGACCGCGGCGTCCAGGTCGGCGCCGGGCAGGACCACGAACGGTGCGTTTCCGCCGAGCTCCATCGACGAGCTGACGACCTGGTCGGCCGCCTCGTGCAGCAGTACCCGTCCGACCTCGGTAGAGCCGGTGAACGACAGCTTGCGTACGGCGGGATGGTGCAGCATCGCGCTCACCGCGGGGCCGGCCGGCACCGGCGTCACCAGGTTGACGACACCGGCCGGTACGCCGACGCGTCGCAGGACGTCGACGACGTACGCCGCGGTGAGCGGGGTCTGGCTGGCCGGCTTCAGTACTACGGAGCAGCCGGCCGCCAGAGCGGGCGCGATCTTGCGGGTGGCCATCGCGGCCGGGAAGTTCCACGGCGTGACGAGAATCGATACGCCGATCGGATCCCGGCGTACGACGATGGTCTTGTCGCCGGACGGTGAGAGACGGAAGTCGCCGCCGATCCGGACCGCCTCCTCGGCGAACCAGCGGAAGAACTCGGTCGCGTACGCCGCCTCGCCGATCGCGTCGGCGTACGCCTTGCCGTTCTCGGCGGTGATGAGAGCGGCGAGCTGCTCACGTTCCTCGGTCAGTACGTCGAAGGTCGCGCGGAGCAGCTCGGAGCGCTGCCGCGGCGGGGTGGCCGACCAACCGGCCAGCGCGTCGGCGGCCGCGTCGACAGCGGCGAGGCAGTCTGCCTCGGTGGCCGCGGCGAACTGGGCCAGCTCGGACCCGTCGGCGGGATCGTGGACTGGGAAGCGCCGGCCGTCGGCGGCCGGGCGCCACTGTCCGTCGATGAACAGATCGTGCGGAGAAGTCATCTGATGGCTCCGGGTTTCAGAACGGGTCGGTTCGGTCGCCGGCGTACGCGGCGCGAGTGATCTCGAGCAGCGCGTCGACATCGAGCGGGCGGGGGTTGTTGTCGATCAGCCGGGCCGATCGCAGGCCCAGTTCGGCGACGTACTCGAGCTGGTCCTCGGCGAGGCCGAGCTCTTTCAAGGTCGGCGGGATGCCGATCCGGTCCAGCAGCGCGTCGACGGCCTCGATACCCGCGAGGGCCTGCTGCTGGGTGTTACCTGCTTTCGGTACGCCGAAGAGCCTGGCGATCTCGGCGAACTCTTCGACGCGAGCGGGCGCGTTGTAGCGCATGACGTACGGCAGGAGTACGCCGACTCCGACGCCGTGCGGGGTATGGGTCAGGGCTCCGAGCGGGTACTGCAGCGCGTGCGCGGCCGCGGTGCCGGCCACTCCCAGCGCGTAGCCGCCGGCATTCGCGGCGAGCATGACCGCGGATCGCGCCTCCTGGTCGTCCGGGTGCTCGAACGCGATCGGGAGTGCGGTCGCGAGGAGCCCGAGACCCCAGCGGGCGTAGGAGTCGCTGATGACGTTCTTGCCGATGAACACGCGACCCTCGGCGAGTGCCGACGGCGGGCGCTGGATCGCGGTGAACGACTCGACCAGGTGCGAGACCGCGTCGGCTCCGGCGCTCGCCGTGAGGCTGGGAGGGCAGGAGTACGTCAGCTCGGGGTCGCAGATCGCCACCGACGGGATCAGGTACGGCGAGGAGATGCCGGCCTTGAGTTCACGCCGGCTGTCGCTCAGGACGCAGACCGGCGTGACTTCCGAGCCGGTGCCTCCGGTGGTCGGTACGGCGATGATCGGGAGCACCGGGCTCGGTACGGCGTTCTCCCCGTAGTACTGATCGATCGGGCCGCCGTGGGTGAGCATCAGCGCGACAGCCTTCGCGAGGTCCATGCAGCTGCCGCCGCCGATCCCGATGACCACGTCGATGCCGGCGTACTCCATCGCGTCGAAGCAGGCGTCGATGTCGGACGTCGGCAGCTCCGGGGAGGTGTCGCTCCAGACATGAACCTCGAGGCCGTTGTCCTCGAGATCGGTGAGCAGCTGTGCGAACTCGGGCGACGCGGCCAGTCGCTGATCGGTGCAGACGAGGGCTGAGCTGCCGTACTCCGCGGCGTGGCGACCGAGCAGAGCGCGCTGGCCGGCGCCGAAGACAACCGTGCGCGGTGCTCGTTGCACGCCGAAGGCAGGGGCGGTGATCGTCATAGTGGTGTCCTTGTCCGGTCGTTGGGCGGGATCAGTCGGCCAGAACGGCTTCGCGGCGGGCGGTATCCCGTGCTGTGTCCCGTGCTGTGTCCAGCCGGGTCAGCTCGCGCCACAGGTCGTCGGCGATCTCGATGCCATCGGCAACCGACTCCTGGTACCGCGCGCGGGCGCCGTCACCGGGCACCGCGACCGGCGTGTCCGGGTCGGCCCGGCGGCTGCGGCGTACCTGATCGAGGTAGTCCGTCGCGGAGTGGCGGCCGCCGCTCAGCAGGATGAACAGGTCGCCCTTGTTGCTCAGGTGGTCGTCGTCCAGCGTGCCGCCGACCGCGGTGCCGTACGCCGCGCCGGTGAGGAAGGTGACCATCGCGCCCAGACCGAGCCCGAGGCCGTACCCCTTCGCTCCCCCGAACGGCGCGATCGATCCGTCCTTGGCCGCCACCGGGTCGACAGTCTCGTTGCCGCCGGCATCCAAAGCCCAGCCCGGCTCCAGCGGTACGTCGCGCAGCGCGTGGTCATGCACCTTGCCCATCGAGATCTGCGAGGTGGCCATGTCCAGCACGAGCGGCGGCCGCGCCGGGACCGCGAGCGCCAGCGGGTTGGTACCGAGCATCGCCTCGGTGCCGCCCCACGGGTGCACGAGCGCCTCGCTGGTGGTGATGCCGAGGCAGACCAGGCCACGGTCGGCCATGCGGCCGGCGTAGTACCCGAGCATGCCGAGGTGGTTGTTGTTCGTGATCGAGCAGACCGCGACGCCGTACTGCTCGGCTGCCGGGATGATCGCTTCCAACGCGCGGACCGCGACCACCGGGCCGAGTCCTTGCTGACCGTCGACAGACAGGTAGCAGGGGCTCATCCACGTGTGACAGCCGCTGCGGGTCGGGCTCGCGGTGCCGTTCGCCAACCGCCGCAGCAGTCGCGGCAGACGCAGCAGACCGTGTGACGGCATCCCCTTCGCCTCGGCGACGACAAGGAGCTCGGCCTGCTGGGCCGCCGCGTCCGTCGGCACGCCGGCGGTGATCAGGAGTCGTTCGGCCAGTGCTTGGGCCGTGAGCAGATCTGTGTGCATGTCGACCATCCCAGGGTGGAGTCGCTGCATTCGTATTCATCGCCCGATGTCTTGGGAGGCTAGATCAGATCGGATACGATTCGCAATGGTCTGTGAATACGGATCCATGATTTTCTGCCGACGGATGGACACCAGATGAGCCAGCGCACCACGGAGCGTTCCGGACGGCCCCGGATGAGTGACGTCGTCTACGAGCGACTGCAGGAGTTCCTGCTGGATGGCCAGATCCAGCCGGGCGAACGGATCCGCGTCGACGAGCTCAGCCGCCGGCTCGGGGTCTCCCAGACCCCGGTCAGGGAGTCGCTGAACCGGCTCGAGGCCGAGGACCTGGTCACCAAAACGCATCTGATCGGATATTCCGCCACACCCAAGCTGACGCCGCAGCGGTTCGAGGATCTGTTCGAGGCCCGGTTCCTGATCGAGCCGTACTGTTCAGGCCTCGCGGCCGGCCGGCACCGCGGCGACGAGGTCGAGCAACTCGCGCAGATCGCATCCGAGATGCGCGGCAGCTACCAGGCCGGCACGATGTCGTACGGCGCCTTCGCCCGGGCCGACGCCGACTTCCACGAAGCCGTGATCGCGGCGACCGGCAACAGCTACTTCGGCGAGATCTTCGCCAAGCTCCACTGCCACCTGCAGCTGTTCCGTCTCCTCCGCGACTCGAGGGTCACCGAGGACGCGCTGGACGAGCACGACCTGATCGTCACAGCCATCCGCCAACGCGACACCCAGTCGGCGGACCGAGCCATGCACGCCCACCTGACCGCCTCTCGTGGGCGTCTCCGCTCAGCCTTCGAAACCCCCACCCCCCAGCCACCCCCTACCTGACCGGCCGCTCCACAAACCCGCCGATAGCGGGTTGTTGCACCGCTGCCACGTTGCAGCTGCCCATCGAGCAAACAACCCGCCAGCGGGACGCGCGGTCAGCGTTCGGGACCGGGGACCGAGTGCGGGTTGAAGCCGTAGGGGAGCTCCAGGCGGTGGGCCCGCATGAGCTCGGCGTCGCCCAGCAGGTCGCGGGTCTTGCCGTCGGCGACGATGCGGCCGTCGTCCATCAGCAGGCTGCGCTCGCAGAGCTGCAGCGCGTACGGGAGGTCGTGCGTGATCATCAGCAGCGTCACGTCCAGCCCGGCGAGGATGTCCGCCAGCTCGCGGCGGGCGGCGGGGTCGAGGTTGCTGGACGGTTCGTCGAGGACCAGGACCTCGGGACGCATCGCCAGCACCGTCGCGACCGCGACGCGGCGGCGTTGGCCGAACGACAGGTGATGCGGAGCCAGGTCGGCATGGTCCTGCATCCCGACCTGGACCAGCGCCTCGTGCACCCGATCGTCGAGCTCGGCGCCGCGCAGGCCGAGGTTGGCGGGACCGAAGGCGACGTCGTCGCGGACGGTCGGCATGAAGAGCTGATCGTCCGGGTCCTGGAAGACCAGTCCGACCTTCCGGCGGATCTCGCCGAGGTGCTCACGGTGCAGGCCGGTCCCACCGATCTGGATGCGGCCGCTTCCGGTGCCACCGGCAACCGAGCCGAGGATGCCGTTCAGGTGCAGGACCAGGGTCGTCTTGCCGGCGCCGTTCGGCCCGAGCAGCGCGACCCGTTCGCCGCGTTCGACCGTGAAGTCGACGCCGAACAGTGCCTGCCGCCCGTCCGGGTAGGCGAACACCAGCCGCTCGACCTGAATCGCGGGACCGCTCACTGCCGGACCACCCTCATCGCTTGAGCACTCACGAGCTCACCATCCTCGCCGCAACCGCGACAACGACCGCGACCACCGAGATCGCGACCCCGTGCATCCACTGCCCGCGCGATGCACCTTGCACGCTCAGCAGCGGCATCCGCCCGGTGTAGCCACGCGACCGCATCGCCAGATGCACCCGCTCCCCGCGTTCGAAGCTGCGCACGAACAAAGCCCCCACTCCCCCAGCCACCGCCTTCAGATGACCGACCCGGCCGCCCATGTATCCGCGGGACTCGCGAGCGACGCGCATCCGGTGCAGATCATCCGACACGACGCTCAGATAGCGGACCATGAACGACAAGATCGCCACGAGCGTCGCAGGCAACCGCAACCGCTCCAACCCGGCCAGCAGCTCCCGCGGCGCGGTTGTTGCCGACAGCAAGATCGCTGCGATCACCCCGAGGGTCCCCTTCGCCAGCACATTCCACGCGCCGAGCACACCCGACTGCGACAACTCCAGACCCAGCACGGACACCTGGGGACCGGTCGCCACGAACGGCAGCAGCAACGCGAACACGATGAACGGCGTCTCCACCGCGAGCCGCCTCGAGACCACGGGAGCCGGCACCTTGGCCACGGCAACAGCAGCCACGAGCATCCCGGCGTACACACCGAAGGCCCAGAAGACGGCGGCCGGTGTCGACACCACGGCGAGTACGAAGACGAAGAGGGCGACCAGCTTCACCTGCGCCGGGATCCGGTGGACCGGGCTGTCCACCGCGACGAGGAGGCCGTCGCCGGTCACGGGGCCTCCCGGTCTGGATTGACGAGGGAAGACCGGGAGCAACAGTCCCGTGACCCGCCGGGACGGAGTCGCGGCATCAGTACCGTCACGATGCCTTGTTCGCGCGCAGCGAGGCGAGCTTCGCGATCGCCAGGCCGACGACGATCGTCACCAGTACGCCGATGATCCCCGCCAGCGCGCCGGACACCTGCGCGTTCCCGATCCCGTGGACGCCGTAGTCGGCGAGCGGGCTGGCCGCGACAGCCGAGTCCTTCGCGGCGCCGTCGAATCCGAGCTTGGCGCCGACGAACTCCAGCCCGTCCGGATGAGCGCTCGCGAACAGACTCAGCCCGCCGGCAACCACGAGCGTGACCGCGATGCCGATCCCGAGCGACCGCCCGGCCGGCTTCGCGGCGATCGGCTTGTCCGGGGACACCGTCGAGGTGTTGCCGTCCGCGTCGACCAGGACGAGGTCCTGCTGAAGGTGCCGGGCGGCGTACACCAGGTCCGGCCGGGTCGCGACGACCGCGCTCAGCACGGCTGCGGTGATGACCGCCTCGCCGATCCCGACCAGGATGTGCCAGCCGACCATTGCCGTCGCGAGCTTCCCGAGCGGGATGTCGACCGCGCCGCCGATCGCGTACAGCCCGGTGAAAGCCAGCGCCGCGACCGGCACCGACACGAGCGCACCGACCGTCGCCGCCGGTACGACGCTGCCCACCCGCCGGGGCATCACCTTCAGCAGCGCCCGCGTCAGGAAGTACCCGACCAGGACCGTGATCAGCCCCATCAGCGTGATGTTCGTCCCCAGCGCGGTCAGACCGCCGTCTGCGAACAGCAACCCCTGCACAAGCAGCACAGTCGCCATCACCAGCACGGCGGTCCACGGGCCGACCAGCGCGGCCGCGAGCGCACCACCCAGCAGGTGACCGCTCGTCCCGGCGCCGACCGGGAAGTTCACCATCTGCACCGCGAACACGAACGCTGCCGTCAGACCGGCCAGCGCCGGACCGGTCTCACGAAGCTCCCGGCTCGCCCTCTGCAGGCTGAAGCCGACCGCCCCGGCCGCGATCAGGCCGGTGGCGACGGACGTGGGCGCGTTGAAGAAGCCATCAGGAACATGCACACGCACATTCTTGATCTAGTTGCGACTGATTCGCAACAAGCTGTCTTACAACGCTTTGAGTGCTTCCCCGATCGCACGGTGGAACGTCGGGTATGCGTAGATCATCTGTCGCAGCGTGTGCACAGGTACGGCGGCATGTACGGCGACCGCGAGTGCACTGAGCACCTCGCCACCGGTCGGCCCCGCGCTCGTCGCGCCGACCAGCACCCCGCGGTCGGCGTCCATCACGACCTTGATGAACCCTTCGTTGCCGGCCTTGTGGATCCAGCCGCGCGTCGACGCCGGGATCGGGGTCGATCCGGTCCGCACGTTCAGCCCCTTGTCCCGGGCCTGCTGCTCGGTCATCCCGACCGCGCCGATCTCCGGGTCGGTGAACGTCACCCGCGGCATCGCGTGGTAGCTCGCGGTCGGCGCGTCCGGCTCCTGCAGGATGTCGCGGACCGCGATGTCGGCCTGGTACATCGCGTTGTGGGTGAAGACGCCGACGCCGGTGACGTCGCCGATCGCCCACACCTTGTCGCCGGCCCGGACGTGCTCGTCGACCTCGATCCGGCGGGCCTTCGGGTCGAGCCCGACCTTCTCCAGCCCGAGGTCGGCCGTCGCGATCCGGCGACCCGTTGCCACCAGCAACTTCTCGCCGGTGGCCGACGCCCCGTTCTCGAGCGTGACGGTGAACGTGTCTCCGGCGTACGCGACGTGCTTGGCGTGCGCGCCGAGCAGGAACCTCACGCCGTCGCGCTCCAGCGCCTCACGCGCGAGGACCCCGGACTCCGGCTCCTCCATCGCCAGCACCTCGTCGGCGCCTTCGATCACGGTCACCTTCACCCCGAAGCGGGCGAACACCTGGGCCAGCTCCATCCCGATCGCGCCGCCGCCGAGGACGAGCAGTGAAGCGGGCAGCACCTCGACCTCGATCGCCTCCCGGTTCGTCCAGTACGGCGTACCGGCGAGGCCGTCGATCGGCGGGACGGACGGGATCGTGCCGGTCGCGATCACGATGCCGCGGGTCGCGTCGAACTCGCGGTCGCCGGCCTGGACCGTGCCCGGTCCGGTGATCCTCGCGCGGTCCTTGATCACGGTCGCGCCCTTGTTCACCAGCCGGTCGACCGCGACCTGGTCGTTCCAGGTGTCGGTCGCCTCCTCGCGGATGCGCTTGGCCACCGGAGTCCAGTCCGGCTGCACCGTCGACGTACCGGCCATGCCCTCGACCCGCCTGGTCTCGGCGATCAGGTTCGCGGCCCGGATCATCATCTTGCTCGGGATGCACCCGTAGTACGGGCATTCGCCGCCCACCAGCCGCGACTCGATGCCGATCACCCGCAGGCCGGCCTGCGCCAACCGGCCGGCCGTCTCCTCGCCGCCGACTCCGAGCCCCACCACGACCACGTCAACCTGTTCACCCATGCGCACAATCTTGCAGAGCGATCGGACCCGGCCAAGTCTCCCCCCGGCGCGTCATCACTGCGTAAGCGGCCGTTCACCGCCGGGCACTAGCGTCCTGTACTCGTAGAAGTGAGGACAAGGTTGTTCGATTTCTCTGGTTTCGGCAGCATCAACATCGAGACGGTCATCGCCCTTGTCACGCTGATCGGTACCGCGATCGTGTGGCTGCTCGACCGGTACGTGTGGCGCCGCAAGCGGCTCGTCTACCGGGTCCAGGTGGACGCGCAGATCGGGGTGCACCCCCGGCAGAACCGCGCCAAGGAAATGGTCGACATCGAGGTCGTCCACCAGGGCAAGGCGGTCCACGACCCGAGCATCGTGCTGCTGCGGGTGGACAACACCGGCACCGATATCGAGGCGAAGGACATGCAGGGCGCGGTGAAGTTCACCTTCCCGGGCCGCAAGATCGTCCGGATGAAGGTGGTCGAGTCACACCCGCCGGACATCGGTGAGCTGCTCGAGGCCGATATGAAGCCGGCGGAGTACGTCGACAAAGATGCGGTCACGGTGCCGAAGCTCGCGATCAACCGCGGCGACCACTTCAAGTTCCTGCTCGTGCTGTCGGGCAAGGGCAAGGACGTCACGCACTCCGGCTACCTGGCCGGCGGGGCCAACGGCGGCGTTTACCACGAACCGCGGCCGCGCGGCCCGGGCCGGCGGACATTGATCTTCGGCGCGACGACGCTGGTGCTGGTGGGCGCGCTCGTCGCGTTCTTCCTCGTCGACGTGCTGCAGCCGCCGCGGAACTGCGCGTCGGGCGAGCTGCGGGTGATCGGATCCACGGCGGTCGAGCCGACCATGACCGAGCTGCGCAGCGCGTACGTCGCGGAGTGCTCGAACGCGGACATCACGATCGCCGCCAACGGCAGTCGCAGCGGTGTCAGCGATCTGAGCGCGCTGGGTGCCAAGGACGGGAGCGCGGCGAGCAAGGTGATCGCGATGTCCGACGGGCCGGCTGTCGACGCACCCGGCCTGAGCGGCGAGGCGGTCGCGGTCGTCGTGTTCGCTGTCGTCGTCAACCGGGCCGCGGATGTGAACGGCCTGACCACGGCCCAACTGCGCGACATCTACAACGGCAAGGTCACCAACTGGTCGCAGGTCGGCGGGCGGAACCTGCCGATCCGGATGGTCAGCCGCGTCGGCCCGGCCTCCGGCTCACGGCTGGTGTTCCGCGAGAAGGTGCTCGGCGGCGACCAGGAGCTGGGCATCACCTCGGACGACTGCCGACGGGACGACGACGCCGCGACAACGTCGTACCACCGCTGTGAGGTCGGCACGACGGAGGAGCTGCTGACCCGGGTGAACGAGATCGACGGCGCGATCGGGTACGCCGAACTGGGTAGCGCCCGGAAGTACCCGCAGCTCACGCCGGTGACGATCGACGGCGTAGTACCGGACACGTCCAAGGTGGCCGACCGCTCGTACAAGTTCTGGGAAGTCGAGCACGCTTACACGTACAAGGCACCGGCAACGAAGTCGCTGACGGCCGCGTTCCTCGACTACCTGCGCTCGACGCAGGCGCGTCCCGTGCTCGACCGGGGTGACCTTGTTCCGTGCGGCGATCTGCCGGCGGGGTTTTGTGGATAATGCCAGCGGGCCGGGACGATTCGGCAGATAATTTCAGCCATGTACGTCATCGCGCACCTCAGTGACCCCCATCTCGACGGCTCCGAGCAGGCGCGGTCGCGGCTGCAGAAGCTCACGTCGTACCTGCGCGAGTTCCGACGGCCGGTCGACGTCGTGCTGGTCAGCGGCGACCTCGCGGACCACGGGCTGGAGTCCGAGTACGCCGAGCTCGCCGCGGAGCTGAAGCTGGATGTGCCCGTGCTGGTGCTCCCGGGCAACCACGACGTCAGCGCTCCCCTGCGCGCCGGACTCGCGTCGTTCGTCGAGTCGGCGGGTGAGGGGCATCCGGTGCACCAGCTGCACGATGTCGGCGGGGCGCGATTCGTGCTGCTGGACACGTCGGTGCCGGGTGAGGACCACGGGCTGCTGTCGGCGGAGTCGCTCGCCTGGCTCGACGGCGTACTGGCTGAGCCGGTCGACGGTCCGCTGTTCGTGGCGTTCCACCATCCGCCGTTCCCGCTGAACCACCCTGTCCTCGACCAGTGGCTGCTGCGCTCCGGGCCGGAGCTCGAGGCCGTTCTCCGCGGCAAGCCGATCACCGCCATCCTCGCCGGGCATGTGCACAACGGTCTGGCGACCACGTTCGCGGGGCTGCCGTTCCTGGTTGCGCCAGGCGTTCGCTCGACCCCGCCGCTTCCCTTCGAGCCTCCGGCTCCGGGCGGCGGGCTCGTCGACAACACCACGGCGCACCCCGGCCTGGCACTCCACATCTACAACCCGGGCGCTCCGCTCCAGACCCTCTTCCGCCACCCAGCCTGACCAGTACTGTGCTGACATGTACGTGATCGCGCACCTCAGTGACCCGCATCTCGACGGCTCGGAGGAGGCGCGATCACGGCTCCGGCTGATCACGTCGTACGTCCGGGCTTCGTCGGTCGACGTCGTGCTGGTGAGCGGGGATCTCGCCGATCACGGGCTGGAGGCGGAGTACGCCGAACTCGCCGGCGAGCTGGCCTTCGACGTACCCGTGCTGGTCCTGCCCGGCAACCACGACGTCAGCGCGCCGCTCCGGGCACAGCTCGCATCTCTGGTCGAGTCGCCCGGCGACGGTCACCCGATCCACCAGGCACGCGAGGTCGGGATCGCCCGCTTCGTCCTGGTCGACAGCACGGTCCCGGGCGCGGGTCATGGTCTGCTGTCGAAGGACTCGCTGGTCTGGCTGGACGGCGTACTTCGGGAGCCGTTCGACGGGCCGGTGTTCGTCGCGATGCATCATCCACCGCTTGCGCTGCACCACCCGGTGATGGACCAGTGGATGCTGGAAGAGCAGGACGCGCTGGCCGAGGTCCTCACCGGCAAGTCGATCACGGCGATCCTCACCGGCCACGTGCACAACGCGATCGTCACCTCGTTCGCCGGCCATACGGTCCGCGGCGCGCCCGGCATCCGCTCGACCGTCCCGCTCCCCTTCGAACCCTCCAAGGCGACCACCGGCAGCGTCGTAGATCCCACCGCCCACCCCGGGCTGGCGTTCCACGCCCACACTCCGGGTGAACCCCTCCAAACGATCTACAGGTACCCGCGATGACTTTCGAACTCCAGCAGGTAGCCCGGGTCGAGTCGAGCCTCCGCGACCTGGCGGCCGCTCCACGCCAGGGTGACGAAGGCGCTCCCGACGCGTGGATCGTCTTCGACGAGTCGGTCCGCGACGCGCTCGCCGACGTGAAGACCGGCGACGAGCTCATCCTCATCACCTGGTTCGACCGAGCCGACCGCGCCGTACAGAAGGTCCACCCGCGCAGCGACCCATCCCGTCCACCCACAGGCGTCTTCAGCACCCGCTCCCCCGACCGCCCCAACCCCCTAGGCCTCCACCGAGTAACCGTCCTGGCTGTCGACAACCTCCGCCTCCACGTCAACAACCTCGAAGCCCTCGACGGCACCCCGATCGTCGACGTCAAACCAGTCATAGGCGACATCACCGACCGCTGAGGGAAGGAAAGCAGGATGAGTGGTGAAGAGGTGGCGCCGGAGAGTCGGGGCGTCTCGGTACAGGACCTGACCACCGTTGATCTGGGTCCGGAGCTTCCCGGGATGGAGGGACGCCGGCTCCGCATGCGCATGGTGACGATCGCACCGGGAGGGGTGTTCGGGCCGGTCCACGACCACGTGGGAAGACCGGGGACCGTGTACGTCCTGGAGGGCACGATCACAGACCATCGGGACGGAGTATCGACGGACTACGGCCCAGGAGTGGGCTGGCCCGAGGACCGCAAGACCCTGCACTGGCTGGAGAACAGAGGAACTGTGCCCGCCGTGGAGATCTCGGTCGACATCGTCGGCGAATAGACATCGGGCGCCGGCGGGAGCAACCCCCGCCGGCGCCCGATCAGCCCGATCAGCCCGATCAGCCCGATCAGAAGTTGATCATGTGGCCTTCGAGGCCGTGGAACGCCTCTTGGAGGGCTTCGCTCAGGGTGGGGTGGGCGTGGACGTTGCGGGCCAGTTCCTTGGTGGTGAGGTCCCACTTCTGGGCCAGCGTCAGCTCGGGCAGGAGCTCGGTGACCTCGGGGCCGATCAGGTGTGCGCCGAGCAGTTCGCCGTACTTGGCGTCGCTGATGACCTTCACGAAACCGGTCGGGTCGCCGAGGCCGTGGGCCTTGCCGTTCGCGGTGAACGGGAACTTGGCGACCTTGACGTCGAAGCCCTCCAGCCGGGCCTCTTCCTCGGTCCACCCGAAGCTGGCGATCTGCGGCTGGCAGAACGTCGCCCGCGGGATCATCTTGTAGTCGAGCTCCATCGTCTCGTGCCCGGCGATGGTCTCGGCCGCGATCACACCCATCGCCTCGGCCGCGTGCGCGAGCATCAGCTTCGCGGTCACGTCGCCGATGGCGAAGATGTTCGGCACGTTCGTCCGGCAGAAGCCGTCGATGCCGATCGCGCCGCGCTCGGTCAGCTGGACGCCGATCTTGTCCAGGCCGTAGCCGTCGACCCGCGGCTGGAACCCGATCGCCTGCAGGACCTTGTCGGCCTCCAGGGTCTTCTGGGCGCCGTCCTTGCCGGTGACGGTGACCGTGACCTTGTCGCCGGAGTCGTCGATCGAGTCGACCCGCGTGCCGGTCAGCACGTCGACGCCGAGCTTCTTGTACGCCTTGGCGAGTTCCTTGGAAACCTCGATGTCCTCGAGCGGGACGACCCGGTCGAGGAACTCGACGATCGTCACCTTCACGCCGTAGTTCGCCAGCACGTACGCGAACTCGACACCGATCGCGCCGGCGCCGGCGATCACGATCGAGCCGGGCAGTTCCTCGGTGAGGATCTGCTCCTCGTAGGTCACCACGCGGTCGCTCAGCTGGGTGCCCGGCAGCAGCTTGGTGGTCGCGCCGGTGGCCAGGATGCAGTTGTCGAACGTGACGGTCTCCGACGAGCCGTCGTTCAGCGTCACGTCGAGGGTGTTGGCGTCGGTGAACGAGCCCCAGCCGTCGAACTCGGTGATGTTGTTCTTCTTCATCAGGAAGTGGACGCCCTTGACCCGGCCGTCCGCGACCTTGCGGCTGCGCTGCACCGCGGTCGGGAAGTCGAAGGTCACCTCGCCGCTGATGCCGAAGGTCTTCGCCTCCGTCCGGAAGATATGCGACAGCTCGGCGTTCCGCAGCAGCGCCTTGGACGGGATACAGCCGACGTTCAGGCAGACACCGCCCCAGTACTTCTTCTCGATGATGGCGGTCTTGAGGCCGAGCTGGGCTGCGCGGATCGCCGCGACGTACCCACCCGGACCCGCGCCGAGGACAACAACGTCAAAGTGCGAGGCCATGCAGTGAACTTTAATAGGTCGCCCCAGCAGGGTCCGTGTCCCGGGTACTCTAGGGGTGCGCGTGAGGCTGCACGGGGAACATTCCGCATGGGGGTCCGATGGATCTGGGGAGACGTCGGGGGTTGCGATTCGCGGCTTTCGGCACACTGCTGGCAGTGGTCGCACTGCCGGCGTACGCCGACGACCCCACCCCTCCGCCACCCGCCTCCGTGACCGACGTCAACCGGTCCCTCGAACAGCTCCAGGCCGAGGCCGCCGCCGTCCAGGCCGACTTCGCCAAGGCGACCATCGCCTACACCAAGGCGCTGAAGGACGCGCAGACCGCCGAAGCGGCCGCGAAGAAGGCGGAGGCCACCGCAACGGTCTCCAAGGGCAAAGCCGACGAGGAGCGCCGCCAGCTCGGCCTCCTGACCGCGCAGGCGTACCAGTTGGGCATCCCGACCGTCATGGGCACCGAGTCGATGCTCTGGTCCCTCGCCCCGGTCGCGGAGAACCTGCAGGAGATCGCCGACCGGCAGACCGCCATCACGCAGCTCGGCAGCACGCAGGTCTCGCAGTACCGGACGGCGATGGAGGCCGAGTCCGAGTCGATTCGGCTCAAGTCCGAGGCGACCACCAAGCGGCAAGCCGCGAACGACGCCGCCGCCAAGGCGCAGGACCTGAACAAGCAGGTGCAGCAGAAGGCAGCGGATGCGTCAGCGGCGATGGCCGACCAGACCGCCGACTTGGACGTCGCCTCCGCGCTGTCCAAGCAGCTGCAGCTGGTCCGCAACCAGCAGGCACTCGCGCGCTGGCAGACGTACCTGACCGAGCTGACGTCCGCGAAGATCACTCCCCCGGCAGCCGCCGTGCTCAAGAACCCGGCCAAGCTCCCCGCCGGACTCGCGCCGCTGACCCGCCGAGGTACGCCGGTCCCGGGTGTCGCGTCCGCAGCGGTCGCCGGCCGCACCGTGCGGGTGATGTCCGCCGAGACCATCCGCGCGGTCAACCAGGCCTTCAGCCTCGTCGGCAAGCCGTACGGCGTGGCAGCGACCGGACCGGACAAATACGGATGCCTCGGCGCCGCCCGGGTCGCGTGGCAGCCGTACACGACACTGCCGAACCTGGTCGGCAAGGTGTACCCCGACTACCAGGCCGTCCCCAACGCCTGGATCCAGCCGGGCGACCTGCTCGTGATGGGCAGCAAGTCGCTCGGCCTCGTCCACATCGGCATCGCTCTCGACAACGGCGAGATGATCGCCGCCGACGAGGCCAAGGGCTCGGTCGTCGTCACCGCCGTCCCCGACAACCTGTACGCCGCGCTCCGTCCGACCCTCGGCGCGCCTGCGAAGCCGCAGGTCGCCCCGGTGGGGACGTCCGACGCGTACGCGTTCCGATGCGGCAACACCGCGACGTCGTACAACGTCGGCTCGGGCGACTGGACGTGGCCGCTGCCGGACGGCACCTACGAGATCGGTACGCCGTTCGGTCAGTCCGGGTCGATGTGGTCGACCGGCTTGCACACCGGCCAGGACTTCCCCGCCCCGGTCGGTACGACGGTCCGCGCGGTGACGTCCGGCGTGGTCTCGGTGGAGCACCCCGCATGGGCCGGCAACCTGGTGCGCATCGACCACGGGAACGGTCTGGAGACGTTGTACGCGCACCTGAGCCGGATCGATGTGACCAGCGGACAGCAAGTGACAGCCGGACAGCAGATCGGTGCCGTCGGCAGCGAGGGCAACACGACCGGCCCGCACCTTCACTTCGAGGTCCGGCTGGGCGGCGAGCCGGTCAACCCGATGCCGTTCCTGGCGACCGGTTCGGCGAGCACCGGCTGGGGTGGCTACAGCAACGGCATGATCCCGGCGAGCAAGCTGTGCGGGATCGGCGGCGGGCACATGCTCCGCTGCGACGCCTCCGCGGCGTACCTGCAACTCTCCAGCGCCTACCGCGCCCGGTTCGGCAAGTCGCTGTGCATCACCGACTCCTACCGCTCGTACGCGTCCCAGGTGGACCTGTACGCGCGCAAGCCGTCACTGGCTGCCCTCCCCGGCACCTCCAACCATGGCTGGGGCGTGGCCGTCGACCTCTGCGGCGGGATCGACAAGTACAACACCACCCAATACCAGTGGATGAAGTCGCACGCCCCGTCGTACGGCTGGGTCCACCCGGGCTGGGCCGAGCAGGGCGGCAGCCGCGAAGAGCCGTGGCACTGGGAGTTCGGCAACCCGGCCAGTTCGTAGCTGCCCGGTAGGCTGGCGTTGTGGCCGAGCATGAGAGTCCCGACCGCACCGATCACAACATCACGTTGGATGCTGCGGACGACCGGTGGGAGTGGCGGAGGAGGATTCGCCAGAATCCACGCAAGCTGCTGTTCTACCGGATCGGCGTGGGCGTCCTCGGCGGTCTGCTGATCATCGCCGCACCGCTGACCGGCTGGCTGCCGGGCCCGGGCGGGATCCCGCTGTTCATCGCCGGCCTCGCCGTGCTGGCCAGCGAGTTCGAGTGGGCCCAGCGGCTGCTGTACCGCGTCAAGGACTGGGTGAAGGCACTCACCGCCTGGACCGGCAAGCAGCCCGCCTGGCTGAAGACGCTCGGGACCCTCGCGCTGCTCCTCTGCGTGCTCGTCGCGATCTGGCTCTACATGGCCGTGCTCGGCGTCCCGGGCTGGCTGCCCGACTCGTGGGAGTCATTCCTGTACAAGCTTCCCCTCCTGCCCTGAGCCCGCGCCGATCGAGTAGTCCGGCAGCTCGATCAGTTCGCTCATCTTCTGCGCCATCTTGATCATCTGGTTGTTGAAGAACGGGATGTCGAGGATCCGGTTCCGCGCCGTCAGCCCGAACCGGGTGGCCGGCGCCATGAACGACCCAGCGCGGCTACCGTCCTGGGTCGCCGACACCGACTTGCGCAGCCGCGCCTCGTACCGGTCGAACGCAGTACGGAAGTTGTTGCCTGCCTGGGCCAACTCCCCCGCGAGCACGTAGGCGCCAACGACCGCCGTACCCGTCCCGAGGGCTCCGAACGTCGCGCCGTACCCCGCGTCGCCGAGCAGCACGATCCGGTCGGTGGACCAGCGATCCACGCTCACCCGGCTGATCGAGTCGAAGTACAACTCCGTTGCCGCCGGCAACCCCTTCAGCAGCTCCGGCACATGCCAGCCCAGACCGGTGTACTGCGCGCGCAGGATCGCCTTCTGCTGGTCGAGATCGCGGCGGTCGTAGGTCAGCTCCTTCGACTTGAACACGAACAGCGTCTGCGCCAACCCCGGGTCGCGACGGTCCGCGCCGACGCTCGCCAGCTTCCCCGGCACGTTGTACATCAGGGTGTCCCCACTGATCCCCAGCGTGTTCGGGACCTCCCAGCCGCCCACGTAGTAGTTCAGGTGGCGCTCGACCACCCGCTCCTTCGGCCACGCCAGCCGCCGTACGACGGAGTGCATGCCGTCAGCCCCGATGACCAGGTCGTACGTGTCCTCGAGCCCGCTCTCGAACCGCACATCCACGCCGTCCGCGTGCTCCTTCAGACTCGCGATCGAGTCTCCGAAGCGGTACGTCGCCTGCGCCCGGCTGTGCTCGTACAGGACCCGCGACAGGTCTGCCCGCAGTACCTCCAGCTCCCCGCCGGCGAACTCGGCCGGCAACCGCATGAGCTGGCGGCCCGACGCGTCGACGAACCGCATCGCGTTGCCGCCGGTCTGCAGCGAGCGCAGGTCCGACAGCACCCCCATCCGGTCCAGAACCGTCGTGAACACCTCGCCGCGGAAGTCCACGGCGTACCCGCCCTGCCGCAGCGCCGGGGCGATCTCGACCACCGTCACGTCATGCCCCGCCCGACCGAGCCAGAGCGCCGCCGACGGCCCCGCCACGCTCGCACCCGATACCAGAACCTTCATCCTTCGACCTCCTGAGCAGTAATTGTGTCTGCCGGACACAGTAAAGTGTATGGTAGACACAGTTCAAGTCGGTTTCAGTTCGAAAAGGATCGAAGGATGTCTGAGCTGCTCTGGAGCAAGCCCGCGCCGCCGAGCCGCGGCCCGAAGCCGGCAGTGACGCTGGCCGGGATCGCCGAGGCGGGCATCCGGATCGCCGACGCGGAGGGCCTCGACGCCGTCTCGATGCAGCGGATCGCCGGCGAGCTGCCGGTGACGAAGATGGCGCTCTACCGGTACGTTCCCGGCAAGACCGAACTGATCGCAGTCATGAGCGACCTGGCCATGGGCGCCCCACCGGACCGCCCGGACCTACCGTGGCGCGAGGCGCTCTACACCTGGACCATGGATCTGTACGACGGCTTCATGCGCCATCCGTGGCTGCTGCTGTCGACCGTCGGCCGCCGCCTGCTCGGACCGAACGAGCTCACCTGGATCGAGCGCGGCCTGGCAGCGCTCACCGGCACCGGCCTGACCGGCGGCGAGCAGCTGGACTCGATCCTGGTCATCACCAGCCACGTCCGGAACATCGCCCAGCAGTCCACGACGTTCCCCGGTCACACCACAGGCCTCACCGAAGAGGACATGCAGGAGTCGCTGGCCCAGATCCTCGCCACCGAGGCTGAGCGCTTTCCGCACCTGACCACTGCGATGCGGACGGCGGCCGGCAGCGAGAACCAGGGGCTGGAGTTCGGTCTGCAGCGGATCCTGGACGGTCTCGAGCTCCTGATCAACGGTAGGAAGGTGTCGACTTGACCGCATTGAAACGTTGCCGATAGACCGATGCGGACAGGCCGTAGTGCGACTTGAATCGGCGGGCGAAGTAGTTCTGGTCCGGCCAGCCGACCGACTCCCCGATCCGGCTGATCGGCAGGTCGGTGTGCAGCAGCCGGTCGGCCGCGAGCTCGACGCGATGACGCGACAGGTACGCCATCGGCGGCAGCCCCGTCACCGACTTGAACAATCGGACCAGATACCCCGGCGCGAGGTGCAGCTCGCCGGCCAGATCGGTCAACGTCCAGTGCTTCGCCGGATCGGCCTCCATCAACCGCATCGCATCGAGTACGGCGGGGTGCGTGTGCCCGCGTCGCTCGTCGCGGTCGGTCACGGTCCGGGCGACGCAACTCAGGTACAACGACAGCCAGCCGATGATCTCGGCACGGTTCCGGCTGAGCGGCTGGTCGCGCAGCTGGCGCAATCCGTCGAGGTGCCCGACGGCCTCCTTCACCGTGTCCGGCTCGAGGTGCGTGGCGAGCATGCCGCGGCGCTGCGCGGAGAACGGCCCGGTCCACAACAGGTAACCCAGTAAGGGATCCTCGCGTGCCCAGGCCAGTTCGCGGCGGACCAGATCGGCCGAGAAGCAGCAGTTGTAGATCTCGAGCGCGTCGCAGTCGACGTACTCGTGCCAGACGCCCGGACGCAGCAGGATCGCATCGCCGGCTTGGAGTTTCTGCCGTCCCGCGAGGCTGTGGTGGACGCCCTCACCGCCGGTGACGAGCACCAGTTCGAAGAAGCTGTGGGTGTGCAGCGGGTGGGACTTTTCGTGCACGTGTGGACCGGCGTGCACGACCGTCCCTTCGACGAAGTGCAGCACCGTTCCACGGGTCCTCACCGGCTCGTCGGCTGCTTCCGACATGGGTTCACGATACGAGCCAAGGTGCAGATCGTGCTAGACCGAGTGCACTTCGGGCTACTCGCGGGCGACTGGCGGGCACAGGATCGGGGAACAGGCGAAACGTCCCGCCGACAATCAACCGAAGAATCACCCCGCTGTGACAGCGCACCCAATGAATCGTTTCACTCGCGACTTGGAGCCTCATGTCGAACCTCGCCGCACCCACCGCCCTCCGCTTCGAGCATCGACCCGCCCCCGCTGTCGGGATCGGTACCGCGACGCCCCGGATCTCCTGGCAGGTCCCGGCCGCGGACGCCGGCTACGCCCAGACGGCGTACGAGCTCGAGATCAGCACCGGCACGACCCAGGCGTTCACGGTCCAGTCCCCCGACCAGGTCCTGGTCCCCTGGCCGGCCGAACCACTCGGCTCGCGTCAGCGGGCGCAGGTCCGCGTCCGGGTGCGCGGCAACGACGACTGGAGTGAGTGGAGTGAGCCCGCGACCGTCGAGGCAGGTCTGCTCTCCGCCGACGACTGGACCGCACGGTTCGTCAGCCCGCGTGAGAACCCGCACGGCTCCCCCGCTCCCTTGATCGCGGGCGTCACGAACCTTCCGGAAGGCATCGTCAACGCTCGCCTGTACGCGACGGCGTACGGGATCTACATCCCCGAGCTGAACGGGCAGCGCGTCGGCACCGAGGAGCTCGCCCCCGGCTGGACGGCGTACCAGTACCGGCTGCGCTATCAGACGTACGACGTGACCGAGCTTGTCCAACCTGGTGAGAACAAGCTCGAGTTCCTCGTCGGCAACGCCTGGTACCGCGGGCGGATCGGCTTCATGCACCAGAAGCAGCTGTACGGCGAGCGCCTCGCCGTACTCGCCCAGCTCGAGGTCACCACCGACGACGGCCAGGTCCACACGTTCGGCAGCGACGGCTCCTGGACGTCCCGCGAGAGCAACGTCATCGCCGACGACCTGTACGACGGCCAGACCACCGACCTCCGCAAGCAGCCCGGCGAGCCGACGCCGGTCGACGTACTCGACGCAGACCTGAACCTGCTCGTCGCTCCAGACGGGCCGCCGGTCCGGATCACCGACGTCCTGCCCGCGATCGAGATCAGCACCTCGCCGTCCGGCAAGACGCTGGTCGACTTCGGGCAGAACCTGGTCGGCCGCATCCGGCTCAAGGTCCGCGGCGGCGCCGAGGGCGACGAGATCGTCGTACGCCACGCAGAAGTCCTCGAGAACGGCGAGCTCGGCGTCCGTCCGCTTCGCACCGCCAAGGCCACCGACATCTACTTCCTGGCCGGGCCGGACGAGGTCGTGCTCGACTCGCCGCTCACCTTCCACGGTTTCCGGTACGCCGAAGTCACCGGGGTGAACGCTCTCGCCAAGGAGGACCTCGAGGCGATCGTCGTCGGGACCGATCTGCAGCGGACCGGCTGGTTCGACTCGTCCAACGAGCTGCTCAACCAGTTCCACCAGAACGTCGTGTGGGGCATGCGCGGCAACTTCGTCGACGTACCGACCGACTGCCCGCAGCGCGACGAGCGCCTCGGGTGGACCGGCGACATCCAGGTCTTCTCCCCCAGCGCGAGCTTCCTGTTCGACACGGCCGGCTTCCTGACGAACTGGCTTGCCGACCTGGCGGCCGAGCAGCAGAAGGACGGCTCGGTGCCGTACGTCGTGCCGGACGTACTGCGGCACGAGGGCCCGGCCACAGCGGCTTGGGGTGACGCGGCAACGATCGTGCCCTGGGTGATCTACGAGCGCAGCGGCGACGCCGGACTGCTGGCTCGGCAGCTGCCGAGCATGCGCGCCTGGGTCGACAAGATGGCCGACCTGGCCGGCAGCGATCTGCTCTGGTCCGGCGGCTTCCAGTTCGGCGACTGGCTCGACCCGACCGCTCCCCCGGAGAACGCCTTCGCCGCCAAGGCAGACCCGGACGTGGTCGCGACCGCGCACCTGGCCCGCTCGGCGGAGGTGGTCGGCAAGGCGGCGGAACTCCTCGGCCATGACGATCTGGCCCGCGAGTACACCGACCTGGCCGCCCGGGTTCGGCAGGCGTTCGCGACCGAGTACGCGACCGACGGCGGGCGCGTATTGAGCGACGCGGCAACTACTTACGCGCTGGCGCTGCAGTGGGCCTTGCTCCCGACCGATACCCAGCGGCAGCGGGCCGGCGAACGTCTCGCCGACCTGGTCCGCACGGCGGGTTTCCGGATCAGTACCGGATTCGTCGGTACTCCGCTGATGGCCGACGCACTGGCCGATTCCGGACATCCTGACCTGGCCTACCGCCTTCTGCTACAGACAGGTTGCCCCTCTTGGCTGTACGCAGTGACGATGGGAGCCACGACGGTCTGGGAGCGCTGGGACAGCATGCTGCCCGACGGCAGCATCAACCCCGGCCAGATGACGTCGTTCAACCACTACGCGCTCGGTGCGGTCGCCGACTGGATGCACCGCCGGGTCGCCGGCCTCGCGGCGGCCGAGCCCGGTTACCGCACGATCGACGTACGGCCGCTGTTCACCGAGCAGCTCACGAAGGCATCCGCCAAGCACCTCACGCCGTACGGCGAGGCGTCGGTCGCGTGGACCCGCGCTGACGGGCAGGTCACGCTGTCGGTGACCGTGCCGGTCGGGTCCCGCGCCAAGGTCGAGGTACCTGGGCAGGGTCTCGTCGAGGTCGAGCACGGTACGCACGAATGGACCGCTGACGACCCGTTCGCCGAGCTGCCCGAGCTCGCCGCGGACGCCACGATCCGGCAACTGATGGACCACGAGCCGACCTGGACCGCACTCGCGACGGCGGCCGCCGAGACCGGGGTCGTCACCGACGACGCCGAACTGGCCGCCCGCCTCGAGCGGTACCTCGACCAGCCGGCCGGCGGACTGGTCGAGGCGATCAGCCCGCGTGGATTCACCCCGAGCGCAGAGGCCCTCAAGGCCAAGCTCGAAGCCCTGCTCAACCACTGATCCCACCCACCCGACGACCGCCCCGCTGCTTTTGAACAACATCCCTTGGAGGTCAAGATGAGGTTCCGCCCAGGAACTAGCGGACTCGCGCTTCTCGCGGCGAGCTCGCTGGTGCTCACCGCGTGCAGCGCGGGCAGTCTCGGATCCAGTAGCGACTCGGGCAGCAAGGGCTCGGTCGAGATCACGTACCTGATCGGCAACCAGGATCAGGACATCGCAGAGGCCAACCAGCTGATCAAGGACTTCACCGCGAAGAACCCTGGTATCACGATCAAGACCGAGACGCGCCCGGCCGGCACGGAGGGCGACAACATCGTCAAGACCCGGCTGTCCACCGGCGACATGCCCGATGTCTTCGGCTACAACACCGGGTCCTTGTTCCAGGCGATCGCGCCGCAGAAGAATCTCGTGTCGATCAACGACCAGCCGTACATCGGCAACCTGGACGACAACTTCAAGAAGACCGTGACCGCCGACGGTCAGGTGTACGGCGTACCCGTCGGCGGATTCATGGGCGGCGCGGTGCTCTACAGCATCCCGGTCTACCAGAAGCTCGGCTTGAAGGTGCCGAAGACCTGGGCCGAGTTCATGGCCAACAACGCCAAGATCAAGGCCCAGGACCCTGGGGTCGCCCCGGTGATCCAGACGTACGGCGAGACCTGGACCTCGCAGCTGTTCGTCCTCGGCGACTTCCACAACGTCTCCGCGGTCGACCCGTCGTTCGCCGACGACTACACCGCGAACAAGGCGAAGTACGCGACCAACCCGGCCGCGCTGAAGGGCTTCGAGCACACCGAGGCCGTCCACGACGCTGGCTACGAGAACAAGGACTTCGCCTCGGCCAAGCTGCCGGACGGGCTGAAGATGCTTGCCACCGGCAAGGGTGCGCACTACCCGAACCTGTCCGGGGTGGTCGCGAACATGGTCGCCACCTACCCGGACGCGGCCAAGACCGTCGGGCTGTTCGCGTTGCCTGGTGACGATGCGAGCAAGAACGGCCTGACGCTGTGGACGCCGGGCGGGCTGTACATCCCGAAGACCACCACCGGCGACAAGCTGGACGCGGCGAAGAAGTTCCTGGCCTTCGTCGCCAGCCCGGACGGCTGCGCCTCGCAGACCGCCGCCGGCGCGCCGACCGGTCCGTACGCCGTCAAGGGCTGCACGCTCGGCGACGACGTGCCGCAGGCGATCAAGGACATGCAGCCGTACCTGGACAAGCCGGGGTCGTCGAGCCTGGCGCTGGAGTTCCTCTCGCCGGTCAAGGGCCCGTCGCTCGAGCAGATCACCGTCGAGGTCGGCTCCGGCATCCGCAAGGCCAAGGACGGCGCCGCGCGGTACGACGAGGACGTCAAGAAGCAGGCCCAGCAGCTCGGCCTGGCAGGTTGGTGAGGTCCGTGGCGATCACCTCGGTGAAACCACGTGAGCGTAGTAAGGCGCGACCGGCCGCTTCGGCGGCCGGGAGCAAGGTCTACCGTCCGTACTCGAACTGGTTCTACCTGCCGACCGCCATCATCTACGGCGTGCTGTTCCTGGTCCCGACGTTCGCCTCGCTCTACTTCAGCCTGACCCGGTGGAGCCTGTTCGAGTCGAAGTTCATCGGGCTGGACAACTTCAAGTTGTTCTTCCAGGAGCCGGCGCTGGTCAAAGGCTTCACCAACACGCTGATCTACGCCGTCATCACGTCCGGGTCGAAGGTGGTGCTCGGGCTGCTGCTCGCGGTCCTGCTGACGTCGCAGATCGTTGCCCGCGGCTACCTCCGGTCGGTGGTGTTCTTCCCGGTGCTGGTCTCGACGATCGGCGTAGGCCTGACCTTCACCGTGCTGATGAACCCGGAGAAGGGCCTGATCAACGAGTCGCTCGGGCTGCTCGGGATCAGCGGTCCCGGCTGGCTGACCGATCCGAAATGGGCGCTGCTCTCGGTGGCCGCCGTCGACGTCTGGAAGGGCGTCGGTCTCGCGACGCTGATCTACATCGCGGGTATCGTCTCGATCCCCCGTGAGTACATCGAGGCCGCCCGGGTCGACGGCGCGACCTCGTGGCAGCAGTTCTGGAGGATCGTGCTGCCGCTGTCCCGGCCGGCCACCGTGACCGTCATCATCTTGTCGCTGATCGGCGGGCTGCGGTCCTTCGACCTGATCTGGGCGATGACCCGCGGCGGGCCCGGGTTCACCTCGGACGTGATCGCGTCGGTGATCTACAAGCAGTACCAGGCCGGGTTCTACGGCCTGTCGACGGCGGGCAACGTGGTCCTGTTCATCACCGTCACCGCGATCATCCTGCCGTTGTCGTGGTTCCTGAACCGCAAGGAGGTGGACCTGTGAGCACCGCGGAACTCGTCAACCACCGGCCGGCCCGGAAGTGGATCCTCAGCACGGTCGCGATCGTCGTGTCGCTCGTGGTGTTCGTCATCCCGTTCGCGTTCATCGTGCTGACCGCGGTCAAGGACCGGACCCAGTCGGCCGACCTGAGCTTCTCCTGGCCGCACCAGTTCCGCTTCGTGCAGAACTTCATCGAAGTGGTCGAGGCCCGCGACTACATGCTGGTGATCGCGTTCATCAACAGCACGATCCTGACCGTGGTCAGCGTCACCGGGATGGTGGTGCTCGCGGCCATGGCCGGGTTCGTGCTGCAACGCCGCAAGAGCCGGTGGAACGGGTTCATCAACTTCCTGGTGCTGGCCGGCCTGATCATCCCGCCTGCCGTCGTGCCGACGATCTGGGTGCTGCAGAAGATCGGGCTGTTCAAGACGATGCCGGGGCTGATCCTGATCGAGATCGCCTACGGGTTGTCGTTCTGCATCCTGCTCTTCCGGGCGTTCGTCGCGACGATCCCCCGGGAGCTGGACGAGGCGGCGATCATCGACGGCGCCGGGCCGTTGCGGCTGTTCTTCCAGGTCGTGTTCCCGCTGCTGAGATCCGTGATCGTGACCGTCGTCGTGGTGCAGTCGGTCAATGTGTTCAACGACTTCGTGAACCCGTTGTACTTCCTGCCCGGCGACCAGAACGCGACGGTGCAGCTGACCTTGTACAACTTCTCCAGTCAGTTCACGACGCAGTACAACCTGCTGTTCATGGACATCCTGCTGATCACGATCCCGCCGCTGATCATGTTCCTGTTCTTCAACCGGCAGATCGTGGCCGGTCTGACGTCCGGAGCGATCAAGGGGTAGGCGGTTTGCGGACCAGGTGCGCCGCCTGCGCCTTGTCCTTCTCGCCGGGCATCGCCGCGCGCGTCAGGGTCGCCACTTCGGCGAACCCGGCGCCGGCGAGCAGCCCGGCGACGTCCGCGGGGTCATAGCTGTAGACCTCGAGGTCGAGGTCGTGTCCGTAGGCGTTGCTCAGGTGACGGCTACCGCCGCCGACCTTGAAGCCGTGCACGAGGTAGCCGCCGGGCCGCAGCACGCGGTACAGCTCCGCGAACACCGTCGGCAGGTCCTCTCGTGGAGTGTGAACGAGCGAGTACCACGCGAGGGCTCCGGCGAGCTCGCCGTCCTTCAGATCCAGATCGAACAGCGACCCGACCTCGAACCGCAGCTCGGGATACTCCCGCCGCGCCACCTCGATCATCCCCGGCGTCAGGTCGACCCCGAACACATCCAGACCGCGCCCGGCGAGGTACGTCGTGATCCGCCCGGTCCCGCAGCCCAGGTCGCCGACCGGCCCGCCCTCGACCAACTGGGCGAAGTAGTCGAGCGCGCCCTTCTCGAACGGATCGTCGTGGTGGTAGTCCCGCAGGATCGCGTGGTAGTCGGCGGCAGCAGTGTTGTATGACCCTTGGATGTCGTTCACGCGAGGACTCTAGAGAGCCCTTCCGACAGTTTCTGGTAGTCCGCCAGCGAGTTGTAGGCGTGCGCCGACAACCGGATGAACTTGCGGTCCTCGAACCCGGTGAACGTGATCTCGGCCTTCAGTTCGCGCGAGATCCGCATCTTCAGCGCATCGCCGCCGGACAGGTCCACCGAGGACGGCAGCTCGACCAAGCGCATCGTCGTCGGCGGGTGGACGACCTCGGCGATACCGGTGCCCAGCGACTTCGCCAGGATCCGCGCGCCTTCCTCGACCAGCGCGGTCAGCTGAGGACGCCGGGTCGGCCAGTCCAGCTCGGCCAGGACACGCAGCGACTCCGGCGCGGCGATCCAGGGCACGTAGTCGTACGTGCCCTGCATGTCGAAGCGCTCCGGCATCCGCTCGTCGTACTCCGACCACGAGACGATCAGCGGCATCGTTGCCGTGCGCCACCGTTCCGCGACCACCAGACCGGCGGTCGCCCGCGGCGCGGCCGGCCACTTGTGGAAGTTGCCGGTCCAGAAGTCGGCGCCCGCAGCGGCCGGCGCATCGATCAGCGCCGGGGCATGCGCGCCGTCGACCACGATCGGTACGCCGTGCGCGTGCGCCGCCTCGACCAGTGCGTCGACCGGCAGGACCTTCGCCGTACCGGAGGTGATCTGGTCGACGATCAGCACGGAGGCGTTGTCGAGGCGGTCCGCGATCAGCGAGACCACAGTCTCGTCGTCGGCCTCGAGGGGGATGTGGACGATGACGATCTCGGCCTGGTGTGCCTTGGCGAACCGCTCGGCGGCGTACCGGACCGCGCCGTACGTGTGGTCGGTCAGCACGATCCGGCTGCCTGCCGGGATCGGCAGCGTGGCGAGTGCGACGGTGACGCCGGCGCTCGCGTTCGGGACCAGGGCGAAGCCGGCCGGGTCTGTTTCCAGGAACGCTGCCAGTGCCAGGCGGCTCGTGGTCAGCCGGTCGGCGACCGTACGGAACCAGACCATCGGGTTGGCGTCCATCTCGGTGCGCAGCTCGGCCATCACCTCCTGGGTCCGGCGCGGCACAGCGCCGTACGAGCCGTGGTTGAGGTGGAGGACGCCTGGGTCGAGGGTCCACAGGTCGGGGCGGGGGCTGAGTACCGTCACCACCCAAACGGTACATACTTCCTGTCGTGTACCCCTACCTCGACCACGACGGCCCGATCGCGATGGCTCATCGAGGCGGCGCGAAACACCCCGAGAACATCGGCTACGAGAACTCGCTGCACGCGTTCCAGAACGCGGTCGACCTCGGCTACACCTACCTCGAGACCGACCTGCACGCGACCAGTGACGGCGTCGTGATCGCGTTCCACGACGACAAGCTCGACCGGGTCACCGACCGGACCGGCGTGATCGCCGAGCTGCCCTGGTCCGAGGTCAGCAAGGCCAAGATCAACGGCCACGAGCCGATCCCCCGCCTGGACGAGCTGCTCGAGCACTTCCCGGAGATCCGGTTCAACCTCGACATCAAGGCGGAGGGTGGCCTGGAGCCGGCTGCGGCGGTGTTGCGCGCCGCGAACGCGGTCGAGCGCGTCTGCGTGTCGTCGTTCTCCCAGTCCCGCGTACGCCGGATCCGCAAGCTGCTCGGGCCGCGGCTGTGCACCGGGTACGGCGAGTTCGAGATCGTGCTGATCCGGTTCCTGCCGTTCGCGCTGCCGTCGGCCGGCGCCTGCCTGCAGATCCCGCAGGCCTACGGCCCGCTGCGCGTGCTCACACCCGGTCTGATCAAACGAGCGCATGCCAGGGGCAAGCAAGTGCACGTCTGGACGGTCGACGATCCCGCGGAGATGCGGCGACTGCTCGATGCCGGAGTCGACGGCCTGATCACCGACCGGACCGATCTGCTGAAGGACGTCATGGTCGAACGGGGCCAGTGGCCGTAACGGGCACTGAAGTGTTATCCGCGGGTACCCCGGATCGTCCCGCGAACCTGACACACTTCCGCGCATGGGACTTCTCTCCGCCCCGGCCGCGGTGGACAAGCGTGAGTACTGGGGGTTCAGCCTCTACGACTGGGCGAACTCCGGCTATGTCACCACGGTCGGCACCGTCCTGTTCGCGCCGTACCTGACCTCTGTCGCCGAGCAGGCGGCCTGCGGGTACTCCGGGACGACGGACCACCCGTGCCGCACGAACCTCGACGTACTCGGCCTCGGCATCTCCCCCGGATCGCTGGCGTTCTACGTCGTGACCGTGGCGACGCTGGTGTCGGCGCTGTTCCTGCCGGTGGTCGGCGCGATCGCGGACCGGATGGCCCGCAAGAAGCTCCTGATGTGCGCGTTCGCTTGGGCCGGCGCGCTGGCGGCCTGCTGCATGGTGTTCGTCGGCGGCGGCCGCTGGGCGCTCGGTGCGCTGCTGCTCTTCATCGGAAATCTGTGCCTGGGCTCGTCGCTGGTCGTCTACGACTCGATCCTGATCGACATCGCACCACCGGATCAGCGCGACGCGGTCTCGTCCCGCGCGTGGGCCTTCGGGTACGCCGGCGGGTTCATCCTGCTGCTGGTCAACCTCGCCGTCGTCACGGCCCATGACGCACTCGGGATGAGTCAGGGCACCGCCGTACGACTCAGTCTGCTCAGCGCCGGGCTGTGGTGGGGGTTGTTCACGTTCTTCCCGTACCTGCGGCTACGGGATCGTCCACCGACCAGCGTCGTACAGGTCCGCAGCGGCAGCCTGGTGCGGCAGAGCTTCGGTCAGCTGGCCGCGACGCTCAAGCACCTGCGTACCTACAAGATGACGATGCTGTTCCTGATCGCGTACCTGTTCTTCAACGACGGCATCCAGACGGTCATCTCGGTCTCCTCGACGTACGGCGAGAAGCAGCTCGGGTTCGAGACGCAGGTGCTGATCGCGACGATCCTGCTGGTGCAGTTCGTGGCGTTCTTCGGCGCGATCGTGTTCGGGCGGGTGGCGGCTCGGTACGGCGCTCATCGCACGATCGCCGGCGGCCTGGTGATCTGGATCCTGATCGTGATCGCCGGGTTCTTGTTGCCGGCGCACCAGATCGTGCCGTTCCTCGCGATGGGCACGGCGATCGGGATCGTGCTGGGCGGGACGCAGGCGCTGTCGCGGTCCGCGTTCAGCCAGCTGATCCCGAAGGGGCGCGAGGCGGAGTACTTCTCGCTCTATCAGGCCGGCGAGCGCGGTACGTCGTGGTTGGGCACGCTGGTCTTCGGCCTGGTCCACCAGATCACCGGGTCGTATCGGCCGGCGATCGTGGCGCTCGGGTTGTTCTTCGTGGTCGGGCTGGCGCTGCTGGTCCGCGTCGACATGCGTCGCGGCATCACCGAGGCCGGCAACGCTCAGCCGAACATCGTCTAGACCACGGAGGCGACGAACGCTCGTACGTCGTCGGTTGTCGGGCGAACGCCGGTGCGGTCGGCGAACAGCAGGTGGGCGGACCCGATCAGCGTGAGGCCGAGCGAGTTCAGGTCGGCGTCGGCGCGGATGCGGCCTCGTTTCTGCTCTGCGGTCAGGTAGTCGAGGATGATCCGGCCGGCGTCGGTCAGGATCGGTACGCCGGTCGGCACGGCCTCGCGTAGCCGTGCCCGCAGGCCGTCGCGCGAGATCGTCAGACTCACGATCGCCACCGCAACCGAGCCGAACAGGTCGGTCAGCATCGTCGTCAGGTTGTCGACGACAGTCCCCTGCCCGACCGCGTTCCGCAGTACCTGCGCCTGGTCGTCGAGGCGGCGGATCCGGTCAAGGACGAGCTCGGCGAGGAAGCCGTCGAAGTCGGTGAAGTGCTTGTGCAGCACGCCCTTCGCACACCCAGCCTCGGTCGTCACCGCACGACTGGTCAGCGCCTCGGGGCCGTCCCGCAGCAACACCCGCTCGGCCGCGTCGAACAACAACTCCCGCGCATCCCGCATCGCCACACCCGTCGGCACAGAGCCTCCCTTGACATAAGTGGGCATCCGCCCACTACCGTGGGCACATGCCCACTCTACCGCCGCAGTCCCCTCCACCACCTTCGAATGAGCCGCACCGCCGGCGCGAGATGGCTGAGTCGTTCGGAGCTGACGCCGGGCTCTACGACCGGGCTCGCCCTCGCTACCCGTCCGCTTTGATCGAGGCGGTCGCCGCGTCCGCGCCCGGCCCGGCGGTCCTCGACGTGGGGTGCGGGACGGGGATCGCCGCGCGTCAGTTCCAGGCTGCCGGTTGCCAGGTGCTCGGCGTCGAGGTGGACGAGCGGATGGCCGCGTTCGCGCGTGGTACTGGCGTCGACGTCGAGGTGTCGTCCTTCGAGACCTGGGAGCCGGCTGGCCGGACCTTCGACGCGGTTGTTGCCGGTATGACCTGGCACTGGATCGACCCGAGCGTTGGTGCCGCTAAAGCATCCGAGGTGCTCAAGCCGGGCGGCCGGTTCGCTGTCTTCTGGTACGTGCTCCAGCCGCCGCCCGACCTCGGCGCCGCCTTCGCGGCGGTCCACCGCGAGGTCCTTCCCGACAGCCCGGTCAACTCCCAGGTCGCCGCCGCACCACTCAGGGCCTACGAGCACTTCCTCGACCGAGCCGCCGACAGCCTCACCGCGACTGGAGCGTTCACCCATCTCGAGCGGCCGACCTACCCCTGGAGCCGCCACTACACCCGCGACGAATGGCTCGACCAACTCCGCTCCAGCGGCCTGGCCAAACCGCTCGCGGAGGCCGGCAAACTCGACGAGATGCTCGACCGGACCGGCGCCGCCATCGACGCCGCCGGCGGCAGCTTCACCCTCGACTCCACCGCCGTAGCCCTCACCGCGACCCGAAACTAACGTGCGCCCGGCCGGGGTGCTGGCCGGGCGCACGGTCTGTGGCGGATCCTCAGCGCGAGGACGGGGTCGCGCTCGGGTTGCGGAAGCCGCCGCCGAAGCCGCCGAGCGAGCCTTGGCGGACCGAGTTCGCGGTGATGGTTCCATTGGCGGACTGACCGGTGACGACGACCTGCTCGCCGGACTTGAGGTCGGCAGCGGTCCCCTTGGAGGTGATCTCGTACGTCGTGTCGCCGTTGAGCTTCACCGTGACGTTGCCGGTCTGCGTCTTCACGACCAGCTCGGAGCTGTTCGCCGAGACGACCGTGCCGACCGTGCCGCCGCCACCGGGGAACTGCCGCTGGCCCTGGCCCGCCCCGTTCTGGCCGGTCCCTCCCCCGCCGTTCTGCCCGCGGAAGCCGCCGTACCCACCGGCGCCCCGCCCGGCCTGCGGCTGGTTCGACGAGCTGTCCGACGCGAACGCCGCATGCAGCCCGGCCCCACCGGCGAGCCCGACCGCGAGCACGACGACCCCGGCCAGGATCGCGGTCGCGAGCGGCAGGGCGAGAGTCTTCTTCGGCTTGAGCGCCGAGTCGACCTCCTCGTCGGACCCGATCTGGGCGAACTCGTCGGGCGTCTGGTTACTCATGGAAGTTCCTCATTCATGTCGTAGTGCGTCGATGGGACGGAGTCCGGCGGCTCGGTGCGCCGGCATGCTGCCGAAGAACAGGCCGACCGCCGCGGACACGCCGAGCGCGAGTCCGATCGACGACGGCACCAGCGCCGGCTGCACACCGGCCAACTGGAAGCGGGTGACGATCAGCGCGACCCCGACGCCGACCGCGCCGCCGATGAGGCTGAGCAGTGTCGCCTCGATCAGGAACTGTCCGAGGATCGTCCGCCGCCGGGCGCCGAGCGCCTTCCGGATCCCGATCTCACGGGTCCGCTCGGTGACCGTGACCAGCATGATGTTCGTGACGCCGATCCCGCCGACGACCAGGCTGATCGCGGCCACCGTCGCCAGCAGCGCGGTGAACGTCGCGGCGGTGTCCTGGCTCGTCTGCAGGATCTGCGCCGAGTTCGTGATCCGGAACGGCGAGGTCTGATTTGCCGGCACCTGGTGACGAGCGGTCAGCAACTGAGTGACCTCGGCCTGTGCGGTGTCGACCCGATCGGTGTCCTTCGCCTGGACGACGATCTGGCTGAGTGCGCCGTACCCCGCCTGGGTCGCGCGGAGTGTGCTGATCGGCACGATCGCGGTCGCGTTCGGGTCGTTGAACCCGGTGCTGTCCTTGCTGGCCAGCACCCCGCGGACGACGAAGTCCACGGCGCCGAGCTTGATCGTCTGGCCGACGGCGCTCGCCGGCCGGGTGAACAACTCGGTCGCGGTCGTCTGCCCGAGCAGGATGACCCGCTGCGAGGTGTCGACGTCCTCCTGGGTGAACGACGACCCGATCCCGACCGGCGTGTTCGTGGCCGGCATGTACGCCGGCGTCGTACCGATCACCTGGCTGACCGTGTAGCTGGTGTCGCCGTTGGTCGCCGTACTCCCGCTGCTCGTCATCACGGGGGCCACTGAGGAGACGTCAGGCGCGAGCCGAGTGTCAGCCAGCGCGGCCGCATCGTCGAGGGTCAGGCTGTACTGCTGCGACGCCGGTCCGGCCTGACCGCGCTGGAAGCCGCCACCGCCGCCTGTCGTGGAGACGGTCAGCAGGTTGGTGCCCATCGCCTCCAGCCGGGCCTGGACCGCCTTGCCGGAGCCGTTGCCGACAGCAACCAGGACGATGACCGCGCCGACCCCGATCGACACGCCGAGGACGGTCAAGAGGGATCTGAGTTTGTTCGCCGTGAGACCGCGGAGCGCGGCCCCCATCAGGTCGCGGGGTGACATCAGCGGGTCACCTCGTCGGAGACGATCCGGCCGTCGGCGACCTGCACCAACCGCCGGGCGCGAGCGGCGACGTCGTGCTCGTGAGTGATCACGATGATCGTCCGGCCGTCGTCGTGCAAGCCATCGAACATGCCCAGCACCTCATCGGTCGAGTGCGCATCGAGGTTTCCGGTCGGCTCGTCGGCGAGCAGGATCCGCGGACCCGTCGCGAGCGCCCGGGCGATCGCGACGCGCTGCTGCTGACCGCCGGACAGTTGGTTCGGCCGGTGCCCGGTGCGGTCCGCGAGACCGACCAGCTCCAGCGCGCGGTTGGCTCGCCGGCGGCGCTCGGCCCTGCGCAGGTGTGCGTAGGTCAGCGGCAACTCGACGTTCGCCAGCGCGGTGGTCCGCGGGATCAGGTTGAACGACTGGAAGATGAACCCGATCTTGCGGCCGCGGACGAGCGCCTGCTGGTCCTCGCTCAGCCGGGCGACGTTGCTGCCGTCCAGCCAGTACTCGCCGCGCGACGGTACGTCGAGGCAGCCGAGGATGTTCATCAGCGTGGACTTGCCGGATCCGGAAGAGCCCATCACCGCGACGTACTCCCCCGCGTCGACGCGCAGCGACACACCCTGAAGAGCGTGTACTGCGGTCTCGCCGTGGCCGTACGTCTTGGTGACGTCCCGGATGTCGATCAGGGCGTCAGCGGCCACGGAAGCCACCACCACCAGCACCGCCGGCACCGCCACCGCCGCCGAAGCCGGCCGGGAACTGTCCCGTTCCGGCGCCTTGCCCCTGCCTGCCGTTCTGGGTTGTGCTGCTGCCGATCGCGCCTTGCAGCAGCTCGATCTGGTCGCCCTCGTTCAGGCCGGACGTGATCTGCGTGAAGCTGTCACCGCGTACGCCGACCTGGACGTCCCGCGTCCCGCTGCCGTCAGCCATCGTCACGGTGTACGTCGTACCGCTGGTCGCGATCGCCGTACTTGGGACGTAGAGAGCGTTGGCGGCCTTCGCGGTCTGGACCGTGACGTTCGCGGTCTGCCCGATCCGGGCGTTCGCGGGGAGCTTGGCGAGGCTGAAGGTGGCCGAGTACGAGACGACGCCGTTGGTCGTGGTCGGGGTCGGCGAAACGGACGCCAGCGACGCGGTGAGCGTCGTACCCGGCTCGGCGTTCAGGGTCACGGTCGCGGACTGGCCGGCCTTGATCTTGATCGCGTCCGCCTCGGCGAACGCGGCGATGACCTGAAGGGCCTTGAGGTCAGCCATGTCGACGAAGCCGGTGCCGGATGTGGACGACGCAGCCGAGCTTGACCCTGTACCTGAGGTTGAGCCTTGTCCGCCGGTGCTACCGCTTCCCGACGTGCTGCCTGAACCCGAGCTCGACCCGCCGCTGGACGAGCCGACCGAGCCGTTGATGGCGGTGATGGTGCCGGCGATCGGCGCCTTCAGCGTGGTCGCGTCGACCGCGGCCTGGGCGCCCTCGACGTTCTGGTCGGCCTGTTCCTTGTCCGCCTTGGCCTTCGCCAGGCTCGCCTCGGCGTTGCTGACGGCAACTTGCGGACTCTGACCCTGACCCTGACCTTGAGACTGGGTCTGCTGCTGTTGTTGTTGACCGTTCGTCGCGGTCGGCGTCGGCGACGGGGAGGCTGAGGCCTCCTCGGCAGCTTCGAGCGCGTCCTCCGCGTCGCTCAGTGTCTCGTCGGCCGCGCTCACCGAGTTCTCGGCGGCGATCTGGTTCTGCTGGGCGATCACGAGCTGGCGGTTGGCGGCCGACGGGTCGATCTTCGCGATCGGGGCGCCCTTGGCCACCACCTGACCGACCTTCACCAGGACCTGCGTCACGGTGCCCGAGGTCTCGAACTGAGGGGATGCCGTCTGGGAGCTCTGCAGGGTGCCACTGGAGCTGACGCTCGCGGTCACCTCACCGCGCTGGACCGCCACCGTCGGCCGGGTCGCGCTGGCGGCCGGCGGATCCTTCTTGAAGAACAGGAAGTAGGCGGTGACGGCGATGACGAGCACGATGGCGACCAGCGCCACGTTCACGAAACTGAGGCCACGGATCTTGTGGCGGGGTAGCACCATGGATGCAGACGTTAAGGACAGATGCTGAGGAGGAGATCCTCGATTCCTGGCAACAGGCTGTGAACCGGATATCGATTTGGTGCGTCGTACGTCGGGCGGTTCGCGACACACCGTGATCCGTGAACACTCGGCGACAGCCGGTCACGACGCCAGGATCACGGGCCGTCAGGTGCGTACATATGGCTCGGACATGCCAAAATGGGAATGATCCGGGCCGGCCGACCGTTGGCACGGATGACGATCTCGGAGGTTTGACATGTCTAATCGCGTACTGCGTGGTTCGGGGCTGGGTGGGGTCAGCTTCGAGGATGACCGTGGTGTTGAGTTCGCTCCCCGCCAGATGATCACGTACGACTGCCCCCGCGGCCACGTGGTCGAGGTCACCATGGCGCACGACGCCGAGGTGCCCGCGGTCTGGGAGTGCCCCCACTGCGGCAGCGAGGCCGCCCGGTCCACCGGCGAGAAGCCGGAGCCGAAGCAGGAGAAGCCGGCCCGTACGCACTGGGACATGCTGCGCGAGCGCCGGAGCATCTCGGAACTCGAGGAGCTGCTGGCCGAGCGGGTCGAGTTGCTCCGCAAGGGCGAGATCGGCCCGGCGCACCTGCACCGGACCAAGCGCACGGCCTGACCCCATGTGAGAACCCTCACCGCAACGGCGCGGTGAGGGTTTCTTTCTGCCTCGATTTGCCTAAAGCCTTTAGGTAATTCCATAATGAGTTATGGCAAGAGCGGGGTTGACCGGCGAGCGGCTGGCACAGGCAGGCGCCGAGCTGGCCGACGAGGTCGGCTTCGACCAGGTCACCGTGTCCGCTCTCGCGCGGCAGTTCGGCGTACAGGTCGCCAGCCTCTACTCGCACGTCCGCAGCTCCGCCGACCTCAAGGCACGCATCGCCACGGTCGCCCTGACTGAGCTGGCCGACCGAGCCTCCACTGCCGTCGCCGGCCGGGCCAGTCGCGCCGCCCTATCGGCCCTGGCCGACGTCTATCGCGACTACGCCCGCAAACATCCTGGCCGCTACGCCGCGACCCGCTTCGTGCCTGATAGCCCGGCTCCTGAACATGTCGACAGTGGGCGGAGGCATTCGGAGCTCGTCCGGGCCGTCCTCCGCGGCTATGACCTCGACGAGCCGGCCCAGACAGACGCAGTACGCCTCCTGGGCAGCACCATCCACGGCTACATCCAGCTCGAGTCGGCCGGCACGTTCGCCTTCAGCGAGCCGAGCTCCGACGACAGCTGGCCACGCATCATCGACGCCCTCGACACCCTCCTTCGCAGCTGGAGCTGACCTTGATCACCACTCCGATAACCATCGACCTGCTCCGCGGGGCGCTCGAGCTCGAGCCCACCGGCCGCGGCGTCCTGCCCCACCGGCTGCCCGCCTGGGCGCGCACACAGTACGACGACGGCCAGATGACGATGGTCGAGTCCCAGCCCTCCGGGGTCCGCCTCGTCTTCTCGACCCGAGCGTCCGTCGTCGAGCTCGACACGCTCCCGACGAAGCGCGCTTACACCGGCGCTCCCCCGCGCCCGGACGGCGTGTACGACGTACTCGTCGACGGCCAGCTCTTCACCCAGCTGACCGCGGCCGGCGGCGACGTCATCACGATTGACCTGACGACCGGCGCCACCGAGACCCGCCAAGGCGAGCCGCAAACCCTGCACGTCGCGGGACTGTCCGCAGCGGCGAAGACCGTCGAGATCTGGCTGCCGCACGACGAGACCACCGAACTCGTTGCCCTGCGCACCGATGCCCCGATCGAACCGGTCCCGACCTCGCGCCGCGTCTGGCTGCACCACGGCAGCTCGATCAGCCACGGCTCGAACGCGACCCATCCGACCGGCACCTGGCCGGCCCTCGCCGCGGCCCAGGCCGGGGTGGAGCTGGTCAACCTGGGCTTCGGCGGCAGCGCGTTCCTCCAGCCGTTCATCGCCCGGACGATCCGCGACACGCCCGCCGACCTGATCAGCGTCAAGCTCGGCATCAACATCGTGAACACGGACGGCCTCCGCCTCCGCTCGTTCACCCCCGCCGTCCACGGCTTCCTCGACACGATCCGCGACGGCCACCCCGACACACCGCTCCTGGTCGTCTCCCCCATCCTCTGCCCGATCCACGAGGACACGCCCGGCCCGACCGGTTGGGATCTGTCCGCGCTGGCTGCCGGCGAGCTCCGCTTCGTTGCCACCGGCAACCCCGACGAGATCCCCGCCGGCAAGCTGACCCTGTCGATCATCCGCGCCGAGCTCGCCCGCATCACCGCCCAGCGCGCCGCCTCCGACCCCAACCTCCACTACCTCGACGGCCTCACTCTGTACGGCGAGGCCGACAACGCCGCCCACCCGCTGGCCGATGGTCTACATCCAGGCGCCGAGACCCACGAGTCGATGGCTGCGCGCTTCACCGAACAGGCCTTCAAGGGCGCCTTCAGCGCGTGAATCCGCTCATGCCGCCGTCGTACCCGCCCGGGCGATCGCCTGGACGGCGCGGACCCGGCCGTCGCTCAGGGCCTCGGTCAGGTGCGTCACGCGCTCGCGGAACGTCGGGACGAAAGCGTGCAGTCCGAGCGGGCTCGGTGGTTGAGACTGGATCATCCGCATCATGGCGCCGACCTGGTCGGTGAGATCCGCCCAGTGCGTGACCGTGAAGCCTGCAGCCTCGATCTCATTGCGGACGACGCTCGGCGGGACGAGGAAGCTGTGCTCGGGGCCGTCCGCCCAAGGCAGCGGATAGCCGAGCTCTCGGCCGTCGCCAGCCATGATGTCCCAGAGCGCGAGCCGCCCGCCGTCCCGCAGTACCCGCCTGGCCTCTTGGTAGAGACGGTTCTTCCGCGCCACGTTCATCTGCACATGCTGGCTGAACACAACGTCGACGGAGGCGTCGTCCAGCGGCAGCGAGGTCACGTCTCCCTGCTGTACGACGATCTTGTCGTCGAGGCCGACCAGCCGGTTGAGCCAGTGCGCGGTCTCGCAGTACTCGTCGGAGAGATCCACGGCGGTCACCGCGCAGCCGAAGCGGTCCGCCAGGTATCGCGCCGTACCGCCGATGCCCGAGCCGTCGTCGAGCACCTCGCTCTGCGGCGTCAACTCGAGCAGATCCACGAGTTGGACCGTGGCAAGCCGCCCGCCGGTGTGGTAGTCCTCGACCAGCGCCAGGTCTGCAGGCTTCAAGCCGTTCAAATCTTTGCCAGCAGCAACGAGAGCCTGCTCGATGCCGTCCCGCACCTTGCCGGTCACATACTGTGCCGGAACAGTTGAGTCGTTCATTCCAATGCCTCTCTGTCGCATGTCAGGGTGTCTCCTCGACGCCGTGCCGGCCGGCGAAGCGGGCTATCGCACGAGCGAGGAGCGCCGGCTGTTCGCTGGTGGTCAGATGGCCGCCGGGGAACGTGACGATCTCGGCCTCGGGCACCCGTTCGCGCGTGGCGTCGACCTGGCGGTGCTCGTACGGGTCTCCAACGCTCCCCCCGACGGCGATGGCAACAGAGCCCTTCAACTCGCGGGCAATCGCGGCGAGGTCCCAGCGACCGGCATTGCGACGGTGTTCCTTGACGAAGCCCGCGCCCTCGTGCAGGAACCTCGCACCGTCGCGCCGTACCAGCGCCGACCAGACCTCGGTCATTTCAGCCTCACTCGGCTCGTTGCCCAGGGAGTACAGCCGGGCCTGCTTGAAGCCCTGTGCGAGCACGATCGGTGACTTCTGCGAGCCTTTGGCCACAAATGCCCCGAGCGGCGACCTCAGCAGCGGCGTACCCCGCCACGGATGCGAGTGAGCGTCGGCGTACAGACCGCCGTTGATCATGAACACCGCAGTGATCACAGGCCCACCTGGCCGTTCCAGCTGCCGACGCAACAACTCGAGCAGCGCCAGCGAGGTGTAGTCGAACGTGACCACGACGGTACGACGTACGCCGTGGTGCCGCCACCATGCTCCGATCAGATCGGCACGCTCCACGGTCGAGTACGCATAGCCCCTCGGCTTGTCGGAGTCGCCTTGGCCGACCGGTTCGACGTACAGCCGTGGACCGAGCTCGGCCGGCAAGCGCCGATCGACCTGCGCCCAGCCGTACGAGCCCTCGGGGAATCCGGGCAGCATCGTCAGCCACACCGCGTCCGGGCTCGCGGGACCGGTCATCCGGCCGAAGACCCTGACCAGCCCGGTCCTCGCCTCCCCCTCTGCATGCGGCAGAAGGCGAGCCGACGCAGCGTCGTACCAACGGCGCTCACCACCGCCGAACCACTCCTCGGCCGTCACGAATGCCATCTGGTCCTTGTCCTGTTGCCGCTCTGGTTCTGCGACTGTGTTCCCGTCCATCGGACGCCTCCCTATCTATGTGGACACTGTCCACATTAGCTCTCTAGGTGGACAGTGTCCACATTGTTATGCTGAGGGCGTGACCATGGCCGACCCAGCACCGCAAGCTCCGCCCCGACGACGGCGCCCTCGAGGCGACGTGCGCGCCGGCCTGGTCGCGGCCGGGGTCGAGCTGGCTCGCGCCGGCGGTCCCGACGCCGTCGTACTGCGAGAGGCGACGCGCGCGGTCGGCGTCGTACCGAACGCTGCCTACCGGCATTTCGCCGACCGCGACGAACTGCTCGCCGAGGTGTGTGCCGCTGCCATGCTTGAGCTCGCTGACCGGATGACTGCTGAGACCGCCCGCGTTCGGGGGAAGCGCGGCAACCCGGCGGCCGCTCAGCGTCGCCTGGGCGCGATCGGGACGGCCTACATGCGTTTTGCGCACGAGGAGCCTGGTCTGTTCGCGGCGGCGTACGCCCTTCCTGAGCAGCATGCGTACGGCACCGCGGACGAGTCCGGCCGCACCCCGTTGAGCCTCCTGCGCGCCGCCCTGGACGAGCTGGTTGAAGCCGGGGTCCTGTCGCCTGAGCGCCGTGAGGGGATCGAGTATCCGGTCTGGGCCACGGTGCACGGCACGGCGACTCTCACGACCCACGGGCCGCTCCGCAGCCTGAGCGAGTCGCAGCTGCGTCAGATTGAGGCGCAGACCCTGGCCTTCATCGGCAACAGCCTCACGCAGTAGCCGGCTGGTTGACCGCTGTCTGGTCGGCTGCGGTCGTGAGGCCTGGCTGGAGGCGTCGTACGACTTCCAGGTGGTCGGCGGTCCAGAGCATGCGGATCGCGGTCGGCGTTGCCCGGCCATCCGCGTCGTACAGATCGCGGCGAACCGCCTCGAGTAGGCGGTGCTTCGTCTCGTGGTCGTATGCGAGCGGTTCGGGGATCCGGCCTTGTACCTCGAGGGCGGCGGCGAGGGTCGTGTACCAATCGAGCAGGCGGTCGGCCAACGCGAGCAGGGCCGACTGCGCGGCGGCTCGATCGTCGGACGGCGGCTGGCCGTCGGCGTACCGCCCCCACAACTCCAGTACGGCGTCGGCGGCCAGGCGGACCGCTACGACGCCGGTGACGAGCGCTGTCATCTCGCTGAGCGGGATCGGCTTCGGGCCGCGTTCGGCGAGGTAGGTGCGCCAGGCGTCGTCGAGTCGGCGTGCTGCTGCTGCGGCCCGGCGGCTGTCTTGTGGCGTGGTGGGACGGGAGCCTGGTACGCAGCAGGAGACGGCGTACCCGACGGCGCCGACGAGGTAGTTCACGCTGTCGACGTACGCCTCCGACAGTGCTTTGCCGACTGCCGCGGACGCGCCTCGTGGCCAGAACAACAGTCCGACGAGGACGCTGACCGCGCAGCCGAGTGCGATGTCCTCGATGCGGAACAGGATCAGCGACCAGCCTTCCGGCGCGGCGATGTTGAACAGGATCACCAGCGTGACGGTGAACGCCGCCTGGCCGGCCGCGAACGAGACCGCCGCCGGGACGATGCCGGCGAACAGGACCGCGATCGGTAGCAGGATCCACAACGCGATTCTGTTCTCGCCGATGAGAGCCAGGAGGCCAGCTCCTAGGACGGAGCCGACGACTGTGCCGCCGATTGCGCGGTAGGCGTTCTGGCCGGTGTTGAGCGCGTTCGAGCGCAGTACGGACAGCGCTCCGAGGATGACCCAGAAGCCGTGCGCGACGCCGGTGAAGTTGGCGACGCCGACGGCGATCGCGAGGCCGACGGCGCCGCGGATGCTGTTGTGCAGCCAGACCGAGTGCAGCTCGAGGTGTGCGGCGGCGCGTTCGGCGGCGCTGGCGAAGGGCGCTGTCAGCGACTTCGGCTCGCGGCCGAGCAGACGGTCCGTCCAGCCGCGCTGGTCCGCGACGCGAGCGGTCTCGACGTTCTGTCCGATCAGCAGTACGCCGAACGCGAGCTCCTGCGCCCGGAAGGACACGTTCAGGGCGCCGAAGAAGCTGGCCATCCCGGTGTTTTGTGCTGCCGGCAGGCGGGCGACCGCGCCCTTCTCGAGGGCGGTGACGGCATCGCGGAGCACCGCTGTCGCGGCGGTCAGTTTGTCCGGTGCGAGGGTTGGGTCTTCGAGTATCTCGGCGCTGAGCTCGAGGACGGTCGCCGCGGCGAAGTGGACTGCTGACGAGTCCGGGTCGTCGGCGGTACTGCGGGCGGCGGCCGGGCCGGGTTCGTTGAGGATCGTCGTCAGCCAGGTGAGCTCGTCGACGAGGCGGACGAGGGCTCGGGAGCCGGTCGAGAGGCCGGTGGGTCGGTAGGGCGTCGCGGTGAACGTACGACGGAGCTCGTGGATGAGGGTGTTGGTCTGTTCGGTCCGCATTGTGCAGACCTCGACGGTGTCGCTGGCTTCGGCTCGCAGCTGCATCGCGGCGGCTCGGCATACTCGCGCCGCCGGCAGGCCGAGCGGGTCGACTGCGGGCCGGGGCCAGAGAAGCAGCACGGCAAAGACGGCCGCCAGACCTGCGATCGCGACACCGGCGAGTCGGTCCGGCAGCATCGAGACCGGCGTCGGTGTTGCCACCGACAGAATGAACGCCAGCAGCAACGAAGTACTCGCGCCGGCCAGCACCGAGCTGACGACACCGGCGAACAGTACGGCGAAGGCCACGACGACCGTGCCGACGATCGCGGACCAGACGGACTGGCCGGCCACCGTACCGAGCGAGACCAGCACGAGCCACGCGATCGCGAGCTGAACCTGCGCCCGCAGGCGCTGAATGGTGCTCCCCGAGAAGTCGACGAGCAACAACATCGCAAACGCCCCGAACGCAGCAAACGTCGCGACGACGGGCTCCCGAAGTACCTCCGCACAAAACGCGAACAACGCAGGCATAACCAACGCCGTCCGCCCCGCCCGCCGAGTAGCAGCCAGCCCACTGTCCCGGCGCCGCAACCAGCCCACCACCCGCCCGACGCTCATCACCCCGCCAGTGTGCTCCACGCATCCGCCGAGGGTCACGCCGCGATCCACATCCGGCCGATGCCGGCCCCGGGTATGCTCACACCCGTAGCGCTGCGCCGTAGCAGATCCGAAGGAGACACGCCGTGACCGCTGACATGGTTGCTCCGGCGTGGATGCACGTGCAGATCACTGCCGAGCAGTACGACTCGTGGTCCGCCGAGCAGTGTGCTGGGATCGAGATCGTGGACGGGATGGTCGTCGTGACCCCGAGCGCCTCCAAGCGCCACAATCGACTCGCGCGCATCCTCGCGAACGCGCTGGACCTCGCGGCGGGTCCGGAGTGGAATGCCGACACGGATTTCGATGTCCGATTGCAGGACCTGCCACTGACGAATCGCCGCCCGGACGTGGTGGTCTATCGGGCAGACACGATTGATGTCTCCCCCACTCGGCCCGAGCACGTGCTCCTCATCGTCGAGGTCGTGTCTCCGGGATCGGAGACGACTGACCGGGTCGTGAAGGTGGACCAGTACGCGAAGGCCGGGATCGCGTTCTACTGGCGAGTCGAGCAAGCAGCCACCGGGATCCCGCTGGTGTACACCTACGTGCTGGACCCGGCCACCCGCGCCTACCGGGACGCGGAGGTCTTCACCGGAGGGATCAAGGCCATCGCACCCTTCCCGGTCACGGTGGATCTCGGCACGCTCTGACCGGGCAGCCGTCCGGCCGCAGCCGCCTGCCTAGCGCGCGGGGTTACTTGTTGTCCGGGTCGATGACTTCGCCCTGGATTACGTCATCGGAGGAGGACGGGCGGGGTGAGGTGGGACCGCCGCCGGCGCCGGGGATGAAGCCGCCCAGGCCCGCAGTACCTAGTTGTGTGTTCAGACGACGGGTGAAGAACGACGACATGGCCCGGCGAGCGAGTGGTCGGGTGAACGGTAGGACGAAGAAGAAGCCGAAGATGTCGGTGACGAAACCGGGAGTCAGCAACAGGGTGCCGCCGACGAGGACCAACGCGGCGTCGGAGAGTTCGCGGCCGGGCATCTTGCCGGTCTGGAAGGCGGACTGGAGGGCGTTCCAGGCGCGCTTGCCCTCACGTTTGATGATCCAGGCTCCGAGTGCGCTCTCGACGAGCAGCAGGGCGACCGTCGGCCAGCCGCCGATGACCTGGCCGATCTGGATGATCACGTAGATCTCCAGGATCGGCACCACCAACAGCGCCAGCGCGATGAACCACGGCATGTTCTACCCCTTCGAGCGACTCGCCAAGAGCACGGCCAAGAGCACAGTCACCCCAGTGTTACAGGTCAGGCCGGGACCTTCTCGCGAGTCCGGGTGGAATCAGGGGCCGGTGGGGGTTCCGGGTCGTCACCACGCCGACGACGCCGAGCGATCAGGCCGAGGACCAGACCGACCAAACCGAGCCCGGTGAGGATCCACTCGGGCCAGCTGCCCAAAGTCGTCGCCAACGTGTGCCCGTCGCGTACCGGCACAGTCGCGACGTACACGTCCGACACAAACTGTCCCGACTTGTGCTCCACGGTCCCGTCCGGACGGATCACCCCGGAGATGCCGCTCGTGGAGGCGATCAGCACGGTCCGCCCGGTCTCGATCGCGCGCATCCGTGTGATCGCGAACTGCTGCTCGGGCTGACCGGTCCCGCCGTACGTCGCGTTGTTGGTCTGCACGATCAGGACCTGCGCGCCGCCCTTCACCACATCCTGGATGACGTTGTCGTACGCAAGCTCGAAGCAGATCACATCGCCATACGTGACCCCGTTGATCGGCATCACGCCGGGACCGACGCCCGGCACGGTCTGCGCGCCGATCATCTCCAGCCGCTTGATGTACGGCAGCAGCTGGTTGCGGAACGGGATGTACTCACCGAAGGGCACCGGGTGCCGCTTCGCGTACCGCTGCCCCGGCCCGGTGACCGGATCCCACACGATGCCCGTCGTCTGCCGCTCGTTCGGACCGGGACCTTCGGTGACGGCGCCGACGAGGATCGGTACGCCGACCGCGCGCACCGCCTCCTCGATGTCGGCCCGGGTCTCGTCGTCCTTGTACGGGTCGATGTCGGTCGAGTTCTCCGGCCAGATCACGAGGTCCGGCTTCATCTCCGTACCGGCCTGGACCCGCTTCTCCAGGTCGAGCGTCGCGTTCATGTGGTTCTTGGTGACCGTACGAGCGCGCCCCAGGAACTCCAAGCCCTTGCCGGGGACGTTGCCCTGCACCATCGCGGCCTTCACGGTCTTGCCGTCGCCCTGGATCGACAGGTGGATCAACGAGCTGCCGAACACGATCGCCAGACCGGCGACAAGCGCCACAGCCCGCAAGCGCAGTCCGCCGGCCCGGCGGAGTACGGCGTACACGAGGACGCCGACGAATGCGACGACGAAGCTCAGCCCGGGGATGCCGACGTACGCCGCCAGCTTGCCCAGCGACGCATCGGAGAAGGCCCACGCGAGCCGCCCCCACGGGAACCCGCCGAACGGCACCGACGCGGTCGCGAACTCGGTCGCCACCCACAGCGCCGGGATCCACACCATCCACAGCTTCAGCTTCAGCACCTGGGTCGCGAACAGCCCGAAGACCGCATAGAACAGCCCCTCGAGCACGGCGAGCGCGATCGCCGCGTCGCCGCCGATGATACTCAGCCAGGGCACCAGGACCGCGTAGTACGCGATGCCGAACCCGGCGCCGACGAGGAAGCCGGCCTTCATCGAGATCCCGTCCAGCGCGGCCAGCAGCAGCGGTACGGCGACGATCGTCAGCCAAGGGTGGTCATGCGGTTCGAACGCGAAGCCGAGCAGTGCGCCGGCGGCGACTGCCACCACCACTCTCGGCAGGACCCGCCCCAGAGCCTTCAATCGGTCCACGCCGTACCCCTTGTCCTCACTTACCGACCCGCGCGCCGGTCGCACGACCGTACAACGTCCCGGACACGCAAATGTATCCGGTCAGTAGCCAATGGGCGGCGATCGCGGAAAGTGAAGAAGTCGTCACGTTCAGGAAGGTGGATAGAGGAAAGAGGCTCAGCGTGCCTTCGGACCAACCGCCGATGCGCTGGCTGCGAACCGTCCGGCTGTTGTCTACTGGCCGCCGAGCCTCTTCCACCTCTGCCCCGCGGGGGGCTAACCACCGGCAATCTCAGCCCCCGTCGACTCAAGCCTGGCTCTGACCTGGTCAGCGTCGCGGGATCATCGGTGGCCGAACTTCTTGTGACCGTTGAACAAACGGGATATGACGACTCCCAAAACGATGCTCGCTGGCGGCGACGGTGTCAACCTCTCCCCCGGCTCCTTGAGCCCGTTGTAACACTATCGCCTGCCCCGCAAGGAAAAACGAGGATCCCTCATCCGGGTCACGTTACAGAGCGGTCTCGGCACTCCACGTGTTCGTTACCCAGGGCAACCAATCGTCACCCAACCGGTACGACGACCGTTCCCTTTGCGCGCGTGATCACAAGCGGTTCGTCCAGTACTTCGGCGGCCGACTCGGACTTGTCCGGGCGGCCGCGGCAGACGACGTACGCGCTGAACTCGAGGTCGCGGCTGCGGTTGCCGACCCGCGTGATCGTTGCCTTCACCTCCACAACGTCGCCGGCCCGCAGCGGCTGCAGGAACTGCACATCGGAGTACGACGCGAACAGGCCCTCGTCGCCGTCGGACTGGATGCACACCTCGGTCGCGACGTCACCGAACAGTGCCAGCACGTACGCGCCGTCGACCAGGTTCCCGGCGTAGTGGGCGTGGCTGTAGGGGACGTACCGCCGATGCGTGGCGGTCAGCCCGATGGTTGCCTTCGACACCTATGCGCTCCTCTTCGCTGGGACCTTCTTCGTCACCAGGGCATCGACCAGGTAGCTGGCCACCTCGCCCGGCGTCGTACCGCGGCCGAACACCCGGTCCACCCCGAGCTCGGCCGCCATCTGCTCGGTGAAACGGGGGCCGCCAGCAACTAATACGGGCCGGGCGTCCTCGGCGTACGCCTCCCGGAAGGCGGCGGACATCTCCTTGGTGTTGAGCACGTGCGCCTCGCGCTGCGTCACCACCTGGGAGACGAGGATCGCGTCGGCCTTGTCGGCCTTCGCGCGGCGTACCAGCTCGGGTACGGCGACCTGCGCGCCGAGGTTCACGACCTTCAGCTCGCGGTAGTACTCCAGGCCCTTCTCGCCGGCGAACCCCTTGATGTTGAGGATCGCGTCGATACCGACCGTGTGCGCGTCGGTACCGATGCAGGCGCCGACCACCGTCAGCCGGCGGCGCAGGCCCTTGCGGATCGCGAGGTTGACCTCCTTCGGCGACAGCAGCGGGTAGTCGCGCTCGATCACCTCGACCTTGGAGGTGTCGACCAGGTGGTTCACCGGACCGTAGACGACGAAGAACGTGAAGTCGTCGCCGATCGGCTTCGAGTGCACGACCAGCGCGGGATCCATGCCCATCTTGTTGGCCAGTTGCACCGCGGCGCCCTCGGCCCGCTTGTCGTGCGGGACCGGCAGCGTGAACGACAGCTGCACCATCCCGTCACCGGTGGTGTCGCCGTACGGCTGGATGATGCTCATCGGGTGCCCTCCTCGAGCAACTCGATCGCCGGGTTGTAGTACTCCGGCGACTTCCGCGCGACCCCGTCCAGTCCACGACCGGCGTCCTGCGGACGCTTCATCAGTCCGAACGTGCCGTCGCCGATCGCGTTGAGCAGACCGTCGTCGACGATCTCCTCCAGCAGCTCCACCGACTCTCCCAGCACCTGCCGCGCTCGCTGGGCGATGAACCCGTTCGGCTCCGGCCGGAAGTCCTCGTGAAGGTTGCCTGCGGCACCCAACACGTAGCGGACGTTCTGCAGCGCCAGGTCGCGGTCGGAGATCCACGGCGTCACGACGGCCTCGGTCATCATCCCGACCAGCAGAATGCCCTGCCCGGTCATCGCGCCGACCAGGTTGAAGAACCCGTCCAGCAGGTACCCGCGGAACACGTCGCCGGTCATGTGCCGGGTCGGCGGCATCCACTTCAGCGGCGCGTTCGGGAACAGCTGCCGGGCCAGCATCGCGTGCGCCAGCTCCATCCGGAACGAGTCCGGCAGATCCGGGTTGATCTCGAACGCGTGCCCGAGACCGAGCTGCCAGTCCTCGAGGCCGGCCTCCTTGGCGAAGTACTCGTTCAGGAGCTGCGAGACCGTCACCGTGTGCGCCGCCTCGACGGCGTCGGCCGTGGTCAGGTAGTTGTCCTCGCCGGTGTTGATGATGATCCCGGCGCGGGCGTGGATCTGCCGGCTGAACCGCTGGTCGACGAACGTCCGGATCGGGTTGATATCGCGGAAGAGGATCCCGTACATCGAATCGTTCAGCATCATGTCGAGCCGCTCGAGCCCGGCCAGCGTCGCGATCTCCGGCATGCACAGCCCGGACGCGTAGTTGGTCAGCCGGACGTAGCGCCCGAGCTCCTTCGATGTCTCGTCCAGGGCGGCGCGCATCAGGCGGAAGTTCTCCTGCGTCGCGTACGTGCCGGCGAAGCCTTCCCGGGTCGCGCCCTCCGGCACATAGTCGAGCAGCGACTGCCCGGTCGACCGGATCACCGCGATGATGTCGGCGCCCTCCCGCGCGGCCGCCTGCGCCTGCGGGATGTCCTCGTAGATGTCGCCGGTGGCAACGATCAGGTAGATCCACGGCCGCTGCTTCGGGTCGCCGTGACGCTTGATCAGCCGGTCCCGCTCCCGCCGCCGGCCGTCGATCCGCTTCATCCCGGCGGCCGCCATCTTCCGGGCTGCGGTCCGAGCGCGTACGGCGTCGCGTCCCTCGGGCATCCGGAACGTTACCGAGCCGGAGGCCGCCTTCTGCGCCAGGACGGTCAGGTCCTCGGCCTCACCACGGATCAGCGCGTCCCACACCGGCAACGCGAGCCCGTGCTCGAGCCCGACGTCGGCGCGGACGGTGTCGGCCAGTCGGTTCACCCACGGGATGCCCTCGGTGTCCGCACCGGTCAGCCCGGCAAGCCGCAGTACCGCTCGCTCAACAGACACCGTGGTGTGCTGCTGGGCCAGGTTGACGATCGGCTTCCCAGCCTTGCGGGCCAGACTGCGCGCCTTCCGGACGGTAACCGGATCAAGGTCGAGCTTCTTCACTGGGACCTTCCCTCGACTTCATAGATGACGCGACCGCCCACGGCAGTCCGCACGCAGGTAGGAGTTCCCTCACTCAGATCGGGCAGCACCGGCACACCCGCGCGCGGGTCCGTCGACCAGGCGGCGACCCGCTCGTCCGGGGTCTGTACGACGAGGTCCGCGTCGGTCTCCCAGATCGCGTACGTCGCTGCCGTGCTCGGCGCGAGTACTCCGGCGTCGTCGATGCCCGCTGCCCGCCAGCCGCCCCGCGTGTGTGCCTGGAACGCGGCGCGCACGGTGATCCGCTCGGACTTCTCGTGGTGGAACGCGGCCGCGCGGACCGCGTCCCATCCGCCGAGCTCCGTCACGGGCGCATCCGATCCGAACGCCAGTACGACGCCTGCGCGGGCCAGCGTGCCGAACGGGTTCATGCCCTGCCAGCGGTCGCCCACGCGTTCGGCGTACATCCCGTCCGGGCCGCCCCACAGGCCGTCGAACATCGGCTGCACGCTGGCCACGACGCCGCAGCGCGCGAGGACAGCGATAGTTGCCTCGTCGACCATTTCCACGTGCTCCAAGCGGTGCCGGGCCGCGACGAGAGCCTGGATGCCGACCTTCTCGGCGGCGAGCTCGAAGCCGCGGGCGATGTTGTCGAGCGCCTGGTCGCCGATGCAGTGGAAACCGGCCTGGACGTTGCGCTCGGTGCAGGCGATCACGTGCTCGGCGATCTGCTCGGCCGTCAGGTAGGCGTGACCGCGGTGATCGGCGCGATCGGCGTACGAAGCTTTGAGTGCGGCGGTGCGCGAACCGAGGGCGCCGTCGGCGTTGAGGTCACCGGCCAGACCGGCGAGGCCGTAGGTGCCGACGTGCTCGAAGACGCCCGGCTCGCCCCAGTAGAGCGTTGCCGACAAGCCGAGCTCCCCGGCCACTTCGCGGACGATCGGCAGCTCCCACAACGGCCCGATGTGCGGCGCCGCCATCTCATGGAAGGCGCCGATGCCCTTTGCGGCCATGGCGTTCAGAGCCGCGCGGATCTCCTGCCGGCGCTGTTCCGGGCCGACCAGCTCACTCAGCGCGTCCCGGACCGCGTGGTTGGCGTGTCGCTCGACGCGTCCGTTCTCGTCGAAGCCCTCGCCTCGTGCCACGTCGAACAGAGCCGACGAAACCACGCCGGAGTGCCCGTCGATGCGAGACAGATACACGCGCCGGCCGCCGCCCGCACGGTCGAGCTCCGCGGCTGTCGGCGGACGGCCCTCCGGCCACACCGTCTCGTCCCAGCCGGCGCTGTCGATGACCGCGTCCGCCGGCAGCTTCGCCGCGAACGCTGCGAGCTTGTCGAGGGCATTCCCCAGCGACGTCGTACCGGCCAGATCGAGGCCGGTCAGCACGGCTCCGGTGCCCGCGGTGTGCACGTGGGCGTCGACGAACGCAGGCGTGACCAGCTTGCCGTCGAGGTCGATCACCTCGTCCGCGCCGTCGGCGTACGAACTCGCGCCGGTGTCGTCACCCAGCCACGTCACGACCCCGTCGTCGAAAGCGATCGCGGTGGCGTGGGGGTCGGCGGGCGAGTAGACGGAACCGTTCGTCAGAAGTGTGCGCACGAACTAATCCTCCGCCAGCCTGCTCTCGAACAGACCACGGACACCCGGCTCGGTGCGCAACAGCTCCAACGCGAAGTCCGCATGCCCGGGCACGTACCCGTTGCCGACCAGCATCGTCACGTCCGCCGCCAACCCCTCTGCGCCGAGCGCCGCGGCCGAGAACGACGTCGCCATCGAGAAGAAGATCACCGTGCCGCCGGCAGCGGTCGACAGTACGGCGCCATGCTCACAGCCGGGTACGTCGACGCAGACGACGGTGATGTCCGCGGGTCCCCCGGCCTCGGCGACCGCGTTCGCGAGCGCCACCGGATCGCGGGCATCGGCCAGCGCGACGACATCGGCGATACCGGCCTCGGTCAGCTTGTCCTGCTCGGCCTGGAACGGCACGATCCCGATCGTCCGGGCAGCTCCGGCCGATCGCGCCGCGGCCAGCGACAGCGACCCGGATTTACCTGCGCCGCCAATTACTGACACGACAGGCTTTATGCCTTTGTCGACATACGAACGGACCACGCGAGCGGTCAGCGCGGGTGCTCCGCAGACGTCCATCACGGCCAGCGAGAGCTCGGGTTTCAGGTCGTCGGGCAGCTTCGCGACGATCGATCGGGCGAACAGGATCGCATGACCCTGCGCCGGGACCTGCTCGCTCTTACCGTCCCAGTCCTTCAGCTCGTCGGTGAGCTGCAGCGGGGTCAGCGTCAGCGAGACCAGCGTCGCGACCCGGTCGCCCTTCTGTACGCCGAGCGGCGAGTCCGGGCCGGCCTCGTCGACCACGCCGACGAGCATCCCGCCTGAGCCGGTGACCGGGTTCTGCATCTTGCCGCGAGCCTTGACGATGTCGAGGACCGCCCGGCGGATCGCCGCACCGTCGCCGCCGTGCGTCTCGGCCAGCTGCCGGTACGACGCTGCGTCGAGGTTGAGCCGCTCGACCGCGATGCGCACCTCGTCGGGCCAGATCTCGGGACGTGCGTCGAGTCTGTCCGCCGCTTGCGGCAACACGCCCGATGGCGCGAGTACGCGGTGCAGTCCTACTGGGCTCGACGACACATGTCCTCCTCGTTGCGGTCAGGCAAAATACTACCCAGATCACGCCTTGACGAGAATTCTTGCGGCCTACTGTTGGATCTGAGGGAAGTTCTATCGCTATCCTCACATGAGACCGCAACACCACCGAAGTCCTGCGGAGGGACCCGTGACCGACCTGATCACCCCGGAGCTGGCTCGTTCGGAGCCCGGCGATGGCCAGCCGTACGCGTACCGGCGGGCCGAGCTGGTCGAGCCGGACTGGACCCGGCTGCCCGGCTGGAAGGACGTCACGGCCGAGGAGTGGCGCTCGGTGCAGTGGCAGCGGTCGCACTGTGTGAAGAACGTGAAGCAGTTGCGTGACGTGATGGGCGACCTGCTCGAGGACCGGTTCTACGACGACCTGACCCGCGACCAGGCCGAGCGCGCGACGATGTCGATGCTGCTGCCGCCGCAGATGCTCAACACGATCGTGCCTTCCGGTGCTGCCGATTACACGGAGGCGTTCTACGCGGACCCGGTCCGCCGCTACATGCTGCCGGTGTTCAGTGACCGTCGCGCCGACTGGCCGTCGCACCCGCACGCAACCCGGGACTCGTTACACGAGCACGAGATGTGGGCCACGGAGGGGTTGACCCACCGATACCCGACCAAGGTCCTTGCGGAGATCCTGCCCACGTGCCCGCAGTACTGCGGTCACTGCACCCGCATGGACCTGGTCGGGAACTCGACGCCGGTCATCGACAAGCTGAAGTTCGTCGCGAAGCCGCAGACCCGGCTCGACAACATGCTCGACTACCTGCGCCGTACGCCTGGCGTCCGCGACGTCGTCGTGTCCGGCGGCGATGTGGCGAACATGCCGTGGCCGCGGCTCGAGTCGTTCCTGATGAGCCTGCTCGAGATCGAGAACATCCGCGACATCCGGCTCGCGACCAAGGCACTGATGGGCATGCCGCAGCACTGGCTGTCGTCCGACGTCCTGGCCGGCGTCGAACGCGTCGCGTCGGTGGCGCGCAACCGTGGCGTGATGATCGCGATGCACACGCACGTGAACGCGGCCCAGTCCGTGACGCCGCTGGTCGCCGAGGCGTCGAAGGCGATGCTGGAGGCCGGGCTGCGTGACGTGCGTAACCAGGGGGTGCTGATGCGCGGTGTCAACGACACGATCCCGCAGCTGCTCGACCTGTGCTTCGCGCTGCTCGACGGCGCGAACGTCACGCCGTACTACTTCTACATGTGCGACATGATCCCGTTCTCCGAGCACTGGCGGGTGTCGGTGCGCGAGGCGCAGCATCTGCAGCACGGCATCCTCGGTTACCTGCCCGGCTTTGCGACGCCGCGGATCGTGTGCGACGTGCCCTACGTCGGCAAGCGGTGGGTGCACCAGCTTTCGGAGTACGACGAGGTCCGCGGCATCTCGTACTGGAAGAAGAACTACCGCACCGGCATCGAGCAGCAGGACCCGGAAGCGCTGAACCGCACCTACGAGTACTACGACCCGATCGACACCCTCCCGGTTGAGGGCCAGCAGTGGTGGACCCAACACGCCGGCACCACCCTCGCCGAAGCCGAAGAACGAGCCGCCGCCTCCCGCGCCGCCGCCGAGGCCCAAAAGTTCCTGGACCTCACCTAAAACCCGCCTTCGGTGCCACCAATGCAGGGGGTGGCACCGGAGGCGTTGCAAGAGGTCAGTGCGTCGGCGGATCGGCGCCTCTCGGCTGGGTTCGGTCGGCGCGCGGGAGTACGGCGGGTATCCGATGCGGTTCGTTGCCTCGGGTAACCATCGCATCGGTGTCTGGGAGCGACCGCCGGCCGACGCGACCTCGCCGTACGCTCCCGCCGAAGGGCAAGGTCCAGGTCGCGTCCTTCGAGAGCCGGCTCATCGAGGCCGGAGGTTACTGAGCGACTGCCAACCCGGTCAGCTCGGCGAAGGATTTGATGGTCGGGCCGGGCCAGTGCGGAGCCGTGTTGGCATGTTCGAGGGTGCGGATGGCGCGCATGCCGAGGGCGGCGGCGCCTGGGAGTTCGTTGTCGTTGCCGTCGCCCACGAAGATGCACTCGGTGGGGTCGACGCCCAGGGCACTGCACGCCGTCAGGTAGATCGCCGGCTCGGGCTTGGCGGCGCCCACCTCGGCGGAGAAGGCGGTGGTGTCGAAGTACGGCGCGAGTGGACTGGTCGGCCATTGGAGTTGGGTCTCGGCAGTGATGTTGCTGACCAGACCGATCCGCCAGCCCGCCGCCTTGAACGCGGCCAACGTGCTCAGCGTCGTCGCGGGCGCCGCACCGAGCAGGCGTTGCGCGAGGGTACGGCGGAGACTCGTTGCCTCCTGCACCTGTTCGTCGGTCGGGGTGCCGCCGCAGCGTTCCGCGATCACCCGCAGCGTGTTCGGCAGATCGCCGTACGCGCCGATGAACCGCTCGTACGACGCCGCGTCGAACGCCTGCTGGAACGCCGCCGAGTCGACGCCCAGCGCCGCGCCCATCCGTGCGTTGACCTGGTCCCGCTCGGCGTCCCCGCCCGGGACCAGCGTGCTGAACAGGTCCGACAGCAGCGCCCTCACAGGGCGGGCGGCCGGCGCTCGTACGGCGTGCTCAGGACGATCGTGGTCGTGGTGGAGACGTTGGCACGCCCGCGGATCACGGCCAGCAGGTTCTCCAGCGCGGCCGGCGAGGCGACCCGTACGACGAGGATGTAGCTGGAGTCGCCCGCGACGGAGTAGCAGGACTCGATCTCCGGTACGTCGCGGAGCCGCTCGGGCGAGTCGTCCGGCTGGGACGGGTCGATCGGCCGGATCGAGATCAGCGCGGTCAGCGGCAGATCGAGCGCCGTGTGGTCGATGGTTGCCGAGTATCCCTGGATGATGCCGCGCTGCTCGAGGCGCTTCACCCGTTGGTGCACGGCCGACGTGGACAGGCCGGTCGCCTTGCCCAGGTCGGTGAAGCTCATCCTGCCGTCGGTCGCGAGCAGCCCGACGATCTTGCGGTCCAGGTCCTCCATCCTGGAGACCCTACTGCCGGGACCGCCGGGCATGAAAGCATCTCTCCATGCCAGGACCAGATTCAGGGACACCCCAGCGCTTGATGCTGCTCGACACCGCGTCGCTGTACTTCCGTGCGTTCTTCGGCGTGCCGGACACCATGAAGGCCGCCGACGGCACGCCGACCAACGCGATCCGCGGGCTGCTCGACTTCATCGCGCGCCTCGCCGAGAACCATCGGCCCACCCATCTGGTCGCCTGCTGGGACGACAACTGGCGGCCGTCCTGGCGGGTCGCGCTGATTCCGTCGTACAAGGCGCAGCGGGTCGAGTTCGTCTCGCCGAAGGGCGAGCAGGTCGAGGACGTGCCGGATCGGCTCGAGGTCCAGGTGCCGTACATCCGCGCCTGCCTCGAGGCCATCGGCATCGCCGTCGTCGGCGCGGCCGACCACGAGGCGGACGACGTGATCGGCACGCTGTCGCATCAGGCGACGATGCCCGTCGACGTGGTGACCGGCGACCGCGACCTGTTCCAGCTCATCGACGACAGCCGCGGCATCCGGATCGTCTACACGGCGGCGCGCGGTGTCGGGCGGGCGGAGGTGTACGACGAGAAGGCGCTGCTGGCGAAGTACGAGATCCCCGCTCAGCGGTACGCCGATTTCGCCACGCTGCGCGGGGACGCCTCCGACGGGCTGCCCGGCGTGAAGGGTATCGGCGAGAAGACGGCCGCCGCGCTGGTCACGGCGTACGGCGATCTGGATGCGATCCGGGCCGCCGCGGCCGACCCGAGTACGCCGATGTCTCCCGGGGTGAAGAAGAAGATCCTGGCGGACAGCGACTATCTGGACGTCGCCCCCAAGGTGGTCGCGGTCGCGAAGGACGCGCCGGTCGGGACGTACGACGCGCGGATCCCGCACGAGATCAAGGATCCGGAGCGGTGGCTCGATCTCGTCGAGCTGCTCGAGCTCGGCGGCAGCGCGCAACGCGTCATGTCGGCGCTTGACCTTGGGCCGAAGGCATGACCCGCACGCGGGAGCTGGCCGAGGGGTTCCGGGACGAGATCGTCGCGCTTCGGCGGGCGCTGCATCAGGTCCCGGAGTACGACCTCGACCTGCCGAAGTCGCAGCAGCTGATCCTTGACGCGTTGGCCGGGCTGCCGTTGGAGATCACGCTCGGCAAGGAGCTGTCCTCGGTGACCGCCGTACTGCGGGGTGGTGCTGGGCCTGGGCCGGTCGTGCTCCTGCGCGGGGACATGGATGCGCTGCCGGTGACCGAGCGGACCGACGTGCCGTACGTCTCCCAGCATCCCGGGATGATGCATGCGTGTGGTCATGACCTGCATGTCGCGGGGCTGGTCGGGGCGGCGAAGGTGCTCTGTGCTCTGCAGGCGGAGCTGCCGGGTGATGTCGTGTTCATGTTCCAGCCCGGTGAGGAGACGTCGGGCGGGGCGCCGATCATGATCCGCGAAGGGGTCCTCGACGCGGCGGGCCGGCGGGCGGATGCGGCGTACGGGCTGCATGTCGGGTCGGCGTCGCAGCCGTTGGGGATGTGGAGCAGTAAGCCGGGGTCGTTCATGGCCGCGGCGGATCAGCTGCATGTGCGGGTGATCGGCGCGGGGACGCACGGCTCGACGCCGTACCGCGGGAAGGACCCGATCCCGGTGCTGTGCGAGATCGTCGGGGCGTTGCAGACGATGATCACGCGGCAGTTCGACGTGTTCGACCCGGTCGTGCTCACGGTCGGACGGATCGCGGGCGGGACCAAGGAGAACATCATCCCGGACGACGCGCTGTTCGACGCGACGGTCCGAACGTTCTCCGCGGAGACGCGCGCGAAAGTGCAACTAGTGTCAACGCAACTAGTTGAGTCGATGGCCGCGGCGCACGGGTTGAAGGCCGAGGTCGAGTACACGATCGGCTATCCGGTGACGGTCAACAACACCGCCGAGTTCGAGTTCGCCCGTGACACGATCGTCGACGCGTTCGGCGCCGACCGCTTCCGCGAGCGCTCCAACCCGCGCTGCGGCGCCGAGGACTTCTCGTACGTCCTCGAGGAGATCCCCGGCGTCTACCTCAACCTCAGCGCCTGCCGCTCCACCGACCCGGACGCCGCCCCCGACAACCACTCCCCCTTGGCAGACTTCGACGACTCGATCCTCCCCGACGGAGCGGCCCTGCTGGCCGAACTGGCGGTACGCCGGTTGGCACGCGGCCTATGACGGACTTCCGGTCGCGCCGGATGGTGGTGAAGGGCAACGAGACAGCGGTCCGGGCGTTCGCCGATCAATGCGGCTGGACGGCCTCCGGTCCCGGCGAGCTTGCCTGGGCAGCCGGCCCTGGCGTGTCGCTGCACTACATCGTCGACCCGCTGACGCTCGTCGAGTACGCCGTGGTATCGGGCAGCGAGCAGTCCGCCGTCGAGGAGGTGACCCAGATCGTCGCGGCCAAGGCGCCGGTCTGGACTCTGGACGAGCTGCTCGCCGACGTGTCGGACAGCCCGGAGCGGTCGGTGGCGGTCGCCCGAGCTGGCGTGGGGGCACCGGACGAGTACGACGAACGCTTCTTCGCCTGCATCAGCGCCGCGATGAAGGACCCGGACACGGCGGTTCGCGAGGCGGCGCTGTACGCGACGGCGTACTCGGCGTACCCGCAGTATCACGATCGCCTGGTCGACGTCGCGCAGACAGACCCGGACCCGGACCGCCAGGAGGACGCCGACCTGATCCTGGAGTCGTTCGACTAGGGAGAATTCCCGATGTCGCGCCCGGTCGCGGGCCAGCAGAATCGCAGTCATGCCCTTTGTCGATGTGCCCGGCGGATACCTGTACTACGAACAGCACGGAACCGGCCCGGATGTCGTCCTGCTGAACGGCGGTCTGACCGACACGCGAATGTGGAGCTCGACGGTCGCGTGGCTGGCGGACGTAGCTCGCGTGACGGTGTGGGACTGCCGGGACCGCGGTCTGTCCTCGGTGTCGTCGTCGGAGTACGACGAACTCGGCGACCTGGCTGCGGTTCTCGACGCCGCCGGGGTCTCGCGGGCGATCCTGCTCGGGGTGTCCGACGGAGCGCGGCAGGCACTGGCGTTCGCCCATCGGTATCCGTCGCGGGTGGCTCGGGTCTGTGCGGTCGCCGGTTCGTTCGGGGAGTTCCCGTCGCCGACGCCGGCCGAGGCGGGGGCGCGGGTGGTGATGCGAGCGCACTTCGCCCAGCAGGCCAAGATCCTCGAGACGGGCGACATCCCGACCGCCGCGGCCAACGACATCACCGCCTGGTGCCCCGCGGTCGACCTCGACGCTCATCGTTTCCTGGTCGGCCTCGCGATCGCCAATTCGCGCATCATGCTGATGCCCGAGGACAACGCCCGCGAGCTCGATCCCCCGATCAAGCACCGCTTCGCCGAACTCGCAGTACCGGTCTCCGTGCTCGTCGGCGAGCACGACTTCCAAGGCACCCAACTCTGGGCCTACCGCCTCGCATCCGAAGCCCCCGACACCACGCTGACCGTCCTCCCCAACGCCGACCACATGCCAATGCTCTCGGCACCCGACGCCTTCCGAACCTTCCTCCTCAACGCCCTCACCAGCACTAGCCCAGCGCCCGCTCCAGCCAAGACATGAACGCGCCATAGTCCGCCGACACCGACATGACGATCTCGGTGCCGCCGTCGCTCTGGCTCATGCGCGCGATCTCGTCGAGCACGACCCGCTCGCGGACGAACCGCACGCCGGGCCAGAGCATCGCGGCCGCCAGCGTCAGTGCGTCGTGCTGCATGGTGCCCGGGTACTTCGCCATCCAGCGATCGCAGTGTTCGCGGAGGACGCGCTCGAACGGGAGCACGTCCGGCTGAGCCCATCGTTGGTAGAGCGGCGAGTCCTTGGTGATCTCGATCGCCGGGTTGAACGTCACGTCGGACACCACGAACGTCGGCAGCCACCGCTCCAGCGCCGGCACCATTCGAATCGCCGCCTCCGGGTCCACCCGGAAGTTGTGCTCCGCCCGGGCCGGATCCCGGTAGTTGATCGCACCACCCATCTGCGTCACGACCAATTGCGACACCAGTGCAGGCTGCTCGGTCTGCAGCATCGCGAGGCTGGACAACGGCCCCATCCCCACCCACCTCACGCGCCCGTCCGTCGCCGCACAAACCTCACTCACGGCCCCAACGACATCGGTCCCCTGCCGTGGCACGTCCACCGGACACAACCCGTCAACCACCCACATCCGGCTGTTCCCCAGGTCGGACCCCGCCACCACCCGAACGTCCGTCCGCCCCACCAGATCCAGCAAGTACCGCGCAAACCGAGCCCGCTCCCCGCCGTACTCATCACTGGTAACCACCAACCGCAACTCAGGCACCAACCGAGCAGCGACCACCAGCGCCACGGTGTCATCCGGATCCCCACCGATATCCGTGTCAATGATCATCGGCGCCCGCGCAATCGCCGGCACACCGACACCCGGCGGCGGCCCACCCCGAATGAGCGGATCGGCAAGCTCCTCGAACTCCTCAAAGCTCGCGCTCGTCCCGGCCAGTGCCTCCCACTCGCCCCCGGAATCCGCCTCCCCGCCGCCCATCGCCACCTCCGCTGATTCGCATGGAATTGAACACATTGTCTACGAACACCCGTTTGTCGCCGTCGTTCCCGCACCGCTCGTACGCGGTCCAGATCGCCTCCCGGTCCCGCTCCGGTACCTGGCCGCGATCCAGCGTCTTCTGCAGCGCATCAGCCTGCTGTTTGTCGCCTCGGTGCACGAACGAGTCGAGGAACTCCGCAAGCCGCGGGTCCGGCGAACGGTCGCCGATCCAAGCGCGGATCTCGCTCCGGAACCGGGTGGACCAGTCGTCCAGCCAGGACCGATAGTTGCCGCCGGCATCACGCAGTCCGGCGACATCCCGGGCCAGGTCCGCGACCGCCATCAGGTTCACCACCTTCACGCCCTCGCGGACCCGCAGGTCCCGTAACCGCGGCGAGACCCGTCCCCTGCTCAGGCCTTCCAGGAGCATCGGATGGCGGTGTTGGCCGGACTGCTCGGGACCGCGAGCACCGATCCGCACCGGACTCGACATCGGACCGTCGAGCAACTCCTCGATGCTGTTGAGGGCAAGCTGATGCGCGAACGTCTTCGACTCGTCGGCAGGCAGCTCGTAGAACGGCCGTCCCTCCCGAGACTCCGAGGCAGACAGGTGGACCTCGTATCCCTTCTTGCTCCCGGGATGCGGGTCGTACGGCGATTCACCGAGAAACGCATAGCGCCCGGTGGCTCGAGATCCTGCAACGCGTTCTCGACGAGCGCACGTGACAGGACCAGGTTCGATCCGTGCCGCCGGAAGAACTGTCCGTCGAGCCGCGTCATCGCCAGCGCCAGGTGATGTCCGTCGCGGCCGAGCGCAACGATCCGGTCGGCTCTTCCCTCGGCCACGTCGGCACGCAGATCGGCGAGCATGTCGTCGGCAACCCTGACCATCAGCGGTGCAGGGAACTCGTACGCGACGAGATACGCGTCCCGCAGCGTCATCTTGTCCGCGGGCTCAGAGACATTCAGCTTCGCTGCAACTCGTAGCGCAGTTCGAGTACTGCGTTCCCGTACGAAGTCCGCGTGGTTGGGCATGCTTCAAGTACCGCATAGTTCGCGGTGGCGCCGCGGAAGTTATCCACAGGCATGATGACGGACGGGGACGCCTGGTCGGCGTCCCCGTCCGGTTGGTCAGCGGGCCATGGGCCGGCCGGCTGGGGTTGCTACCGGTGCTGCCATGGCGGCGGCTTCTTCGTCGATGTCTACTACGGCGCCGCTGAACTGGGCGTTGTAGAGGCGGGCGTAGGCGGCGTCGAGGGCCAGGAGTTCGTTGTGGTTGCCCTGTTCGACGATGGCGCCGTTCTCCATGACCAGGATGAGGTCGGCGTCGCGGATGGTGGAGAGGCGGTGGGCGATGACGAAGCTGGTGCGGTCGGAGCGCAGGGCGGCCATGGCGCGTTGGACCAGGACCTCCGTGCGGGTGTCGACCGAGCTGGTGGCCTCGTCGAGGATGAGCAACTGCGGGTCGGCCAGGAACGCCCGCGCGATGGTGAGCAGCTGCTTCTCACCGGCGCTGACGTTGCTGCCTTCCTCGTCGATCACCGTGTCGTACCCGTCCGGCAGGCTGTGCACGAAGCGGTCGACGTACGTCGCCTTCGCGGCGGCGAGCATGTCCTCCTCGGTGGCCTTCAGGTTGCCGTAGAGGAGGTTGTCGCGGATCGTGCCGCCGAACAGCCAGGTGTCCTGCAGCACCATGCCGATCCGCGAGCGCAGGTCGTGCCTCGTCAGCTCGGTGATGTCGACACCGTCGAGCGTGATCTTGCCGCTGTTCAGCTCGTAGAACCGCATGATCAGGTTGACCAGCGTCGTCTTGCCGGCACCCGTCGGGCCCACGATCGCGACCGTCTGCCCCGGCTCGGCGACCAGGCTCAGGTCGGTGATGAGCGGCTTGTCCGGGTCGTACGAGAACGATACGTGCTCGAACTCGACCCGTCCGCGCGAGTCGGTGACCTTCTCCGGTGTCGCGTCGTCCGGGATCTGCTCCTCCGCGTCCAGTACTTCGAACACGCGCTCCGCGGACGCCACACCCGACTGCAGCAGGTTCGCCATCGAGGCGACCTGTGTCAGCGGCTGGGTGAACTGCCGCGAGTACTGGATGAACGCCTGCACGTCGCCCAGCGACATCGTGCCGGACGCGACCCGCAGACCGCCGAGGACCGCGATGACGACGTAGTTCAGGTTCCCGACGAACATCATCACCGGCATGATCAGCCCGGAGATGAACTGCGCGCCGAACGCCGCCTGGAACAGCTCGTCGTTCTTCTTCGCGAAGTCGGCCTCGATCTCCTTCTGCCGGCCGAACACCTTCACCAGCTCGTGCCCGGTGAACGCCTCCTCGATCTGCCCGTTCAGCGCGCCGGTGTGACGCCATTGGGCGATGAACCGAACCTGCGACCGCTTGGCGATCGTCGCGGTCAGGATCATCGTGATCGGGATCGTGACGAGCGCGATCAGCGCCAGCACCGGAGAGATCACGAACATCAGCGTGATCACGCCGATCACCGTCAGCAGTGACGTGAGCAGCTGGCTCAGCGTCTGCTGCAGACTGGTCGAGATGTTGTCGATGTCGTTCGTCACCCGGCTGAGCAGCTCACCGCGCGGTGCACCGTCGAAGTAGCTCAGCGGCAGCCGGTTCAGCTTCGCCTCGACGTCCTCGCGCAGTGACAGGATCGTCCGCTGCACGACGCCGTTCAGGATGTAGCCCTGCGCCCAGGAGAGGAAGAAGGCACCGACGTACAGCGCCAGGACCAGCAGCAGAATGTTGCGTAGGGCATCGAAGTCGATGCCTACGCCCGGGACCAGGTCGATCCCTTGCAGCAGGTCCGCGAGCCGGCCGTTGCCGGAGGCCCGGGTCTGCTCGATCACCTGTGCCTTGGTCAGACCGCTCGGAAGATGCTTGCCGATGGCACCGGCGAAGATGATGTCGGTCGCGCGACCGAGAATCTTCGGGCCGAGCACGGACAGGCCGACGCTGCAGATTGCCAGCAGGACGACGCCGGACACCTGCAGCCGATGCGGGCGTAACCGCGCGAGCAGCCGCTTCGCCGACGGCAGGAAGTTCATCGACTTGTCGCCGGGAATGCCTCCGGGCGGGCCGAACCCACGACCGGTGGTCGGCCGCTCGGTCGCCTTCACCGTCTTGGCGGCGTCCTGCACCTGGCCGGCCGGAGCCTGACCGTTAGGTGCCTGGCCGTTAGGTGCCTGTCCGTTCGGTGCCTGTGCGTTCGGTCCCTGTCCGTTCGGTGCCTGTCCGTTCGGGGACGGCTTCTGTTCCTTGCTCATGCCGCCTCCTCCGCGGAACGCTGGGACTCGACGATCTCGACGTACGTCGGACACGTCTCGAGCAACTCGTCATGTGTGCCCTTGCCGACGATCGCGCCGTCCTCGAGCACGACGATCTGGTCGGCGTCGATGATCGTCGACACGCGCTGCGCGACGATCACCATGCAGGCCTCCCGGGTCACCGGCCGCAACGCTGCCCGCAACCGGGCGTCGGTCGACAGGTCGAGCGCCGAGAACGAGTCGTCGAACAGGTAGATCTCCGGCTTGCGGACCAGCGCCCGCGCGATCGCGAGCCGCTGCCGCTGACCGCCGGACACGTTCGTGCCGCCCTGCGCGATCGGCGCTTCCAGCCCTTCGGCCATCGCCTCGACGAAGTCCTTGCCCTGGGCAATCTCCAGGGCCTCCCAGAGCTCTTCGTCGGTCGCGTCCGGGTTGCCGTACCGCAGGTTGCTGGCGACCGTCCCGGAGAACAGGTACGGACGCTGCGGCACCAGGCCGATCCGCTCCCAGAGCGCCTCGGGCTCGATCTCGCGTACGTCGATGCCGTCGACCAGCACGCGGCCTTCGGTCGCGTCGAACAACCGCGGCACCAGCGAGAGCAACGTCGTCTTGCCGGCGCCCGTACTGCCGATGATCGCGGTCGTCTGCCCCGGCGAGGCGACGAGGTTGATGTCGTGCAGCACCGGCTCGGCCGCTCCCGGGTACTTGAAGGCGGCGTGCTCGAACACGAGCTGCCCGCGACCGGTGAAGGTCTTGATCGGCGTGACCGGCGGCCGCACCGACGAATCCGTGTCGAGTACTTCGGAGATCCGGTCCGCGCAGACCGAAGCGCGCGGCACCATGATCATCACGAACACGCCCATCATCACCGAGAACAGGATCTGGATCAGGTAGCTCAGGAACGCGGTCAGCGCCCCGACCTCCAGCGTCCCGTCCTCGATCCGGGAGGCACCGAACCACAGCACCGCGACGCTCGACAGGTTCAGGATCAGCATCACGGTCGGGAAGATCAGCGCCATCAACCGGCCGGCCTTGATAGCGGTGTCGGTCAGGTTCTTGTTGGCCTCACCGAAGCGCTCGACCTCGTGCGGTTCGCGGACGAACGCCCGGACCACCCGGATCCCGGTGATCTGCTCGCGCAGTACCCGGTTCACCCCGTCGATGTTCTTCTGCATCTTCCGGAACTGCGGGACCATCCGGCTCGCGATGAACCCGACGCAGGCGGCCAGCAGCGGTACGGCGACCGCCACGAGCCAGGACAGGCCGACGTCCAGGCGGACTGCCATGATCACGCCGCCGATCATCGTGATCGGCGCCGCGACCAGCATCGTCGTGGTCATCACGACGAGCATCTGGATCTGCTGTACGTCGTTGGTGCTGCGGGAGATGAGCGTCGGCGCACCGAACTGGTTCACCTCGCGGGCGGAGAACTCGCCGACCCGGTGGAAGACGGCCGCGCGCACATCGCGGCCGAACAGGGCAGCCGTTTTCGCGCCGAAGTACACCGCGGTGATCGTGCAGATGATCTGCACCAGGCTGACCGCGAGCATCCAGCCCCCGGTGCTCACGATGTAGCCGGTGTCGCCCTTCGCCACGCCGTTGTCGATGATGTCGGCGTTGAGAGTGGGCAGGTAGAGGGAGGCGATCGTCCCGACCAGCTGCAGGACCACCACCAAGGACAGGTTTCCCGCGTACGGACGCAAATGCGTACGCAAGACGCGAATCAACATCAATCATCCCCAGGGTCGTGATGGCGGGCACCGCCGAGCGCGAACTCGACGATGTCCTCGGTGGCCGGTGGCTGACCGGTGTGGTGCTTGCGGAGGCCGTCGAACGCGAAGTCGACGATCTCCTCGGCGGTCAGCACATGGCCGCCGGAAATCAGTGGGTGGGTGGCGGAGAAGGTGAGTAGTCCGAGATGCCGGACCACGTCCTCGGGCGGCAGCCGCAACTGGTCCGCGTCCGGGCGGAGCAGGTCCGCGAACGCGAGGTTCGCCAGGTCCGAGTGGCGCTGACGGCGCGCCTCGTCCATCGGGGTCGCGTGCCGGAACTCCGGTGGCCGGCGGATCCGTAGCGCGAACATCAGCTTGAACACGCCGCGCAGCCGCTTCTGGCCGATCTCGACCGCGGCGATGGTCCGCTCCCGCAGCGGCAGTGAGGGGTCGACCCGCTCGATCGCCCGGACCAGGTCCGAGGTGTCGAACACGGTCGCCATCGCGGCCTCGATCAGCGCGTCCTTGCTGCCGAACGCCCGGAAGATCGTCCCCTCGGCGATCCCGGCCGCCTCGGCGATCTGCTTGGTGCTGACGTCGGCCCCGAACTCCTCCAGCAACGGCAGCGCGGCCTGGACAATGGCCGCGCGTCGCTCCTCGGGAGGCAGTGGGGTCGCTCGTGGTGTCACGGATCAAAGGTAACTGAGTGAGTACTCACTCACAACTACATTTACCCCTCCGGTGCAGACCGGTTCACCACCAGCGCGGAAACGCCGTCCAGGAGGCGTTCCAGACCATATTCGAACGCATGATCGACATCATAAGGCGCGTCGAACTCACTCCCGACCGCGGTACCGACCCGTGCCGACAGCGGGAACTTCGCCAGGTCACTGATCTGATCCAGGTGCGGGACATGCGCCAGCCACCACTCCTTGTCCGTCATACCGGATCGGAGGATCACCTGCCGCGCTTCGACCGCCGTTCGTACTGCGCCGTGCACGTAACCGTTGACGAGCGCGACGGTCGAGTCCATCTCCACATCGCTGAGCCCGATCCCCTCGACCGCACTCAGCTCCCACTCGTACTTCGCCATCACGTTGGGACCGAGCGGCGGGCGGCTGATCGCGACCTGGAGCATCCACGGGTGCCGGAGATACAGCTCACGGTTCTCGCGGGCGACCTCGTCGAGCTTCGCCCGCCACTCCCCCGGTACGTCGCGGCGCGGCAGCTCGCCGTACACGGTGTCGAGCATGACGTCGAGCAGCTCACCCTTGCCGGGGAAGTAGCGGTACAGCGTCATCGCGCCGACGCCGAGCTCGTCGGCGAGCCGGCGCATCGACATCGCGGCGAGGCCATCGGTGTCCGCGACCTTCAGCGCGGCCGTGACGATCTGGTCGACGGTCAGCGCCGGCTTCGGTCCGCGGGTCGGTTGCGGACGGCGCCGCCAGAGCAGCTCGAGGCTCTTCGCGGGGTCGCCGCTGCCGCTGTACTCCTGATTCATCGGCGTCGTTCTTCCCGGATCGGTTATACTTCGTACAGTGTACGCAGTTGACCTCAATCATTGTCGAGGTTCTAGCGTCGGGTTTTGTCGGTGGGGCACGGAATCATCGACGGTCCACGATCGATCGGTTCAGCGGAGCCTGGAGACACAGCTGTGAGTATGGAAATGACCGCGTGGAACTCGCTGTACCACGCGATGCACGCGCAGGACGACAAACGTCCCTTCTCGAAGGCGACCTTGCAGCGGATCCTCGCGTTCGCGCGCCCGCACCGCACCCAGCTGATCTGGTTCCTCGTGATGAGCGTCGGCGCCGCCGTCCTCGCGGTGGCGACTCCGGTGCTGGCCGGCGAGGTGGTCAACGCGATCGTCGGCGGGAAGGCGTTCAGCGTCGTACTGCGGTTCGCGGTGCTGATCGCGGTCATCGCGATCGCGGAGGCCGGGCTGAGCATGCTGACGCGGTGGTTGTCGGCGCAGATCGGTGAGGGACTGATCCTGGATCTGCGGACGGCGGTGTTCGACCACATCCAGCGGATGCCGATCGCGTTCTTCACCCGGACGCGGACCGGCGCGCTGGTCTCCCGGCTGAACAACGACGTGATCGGTGCGCAGCGCGCGTTCAGCGACACGTTGTCCGGTGTGGTCGGCAACCTGGTGATGCTCGTGCTGACGCTTGTGGTGATGCTGCGGGAGTCGTGGCAGATCACTCTGCTCGCGCTGGTGATCCTGCCGGTCTTCGTCATTCCGGCGCGGCGGGTCGGGCGCCGGTTGGCGTCGCTCGAGCGGGAGGCGGCCAACTACAACGCCACAATGAGCACGCAGATGACCGAGCGGTTCTCGGCGCCGGGGGCGACGTTGGTGAAGCTGTTCGGGCGGCCGAAGCGGGAGTCGCTCGAGTTCGCGATCCGTGCGCGACGCGTGCGGGACATCGGCGTACGGACGGCGATGGTGCAGTGGATCTTCGTGACGGCGTTGACGCTGGTGTCGGCGCTGGCGCTCGCAGTTGTCTACGGACTCGGCGGGTTCTACGCGCTGCGGGATCAGCTCGATGCGGGTGCGGTCGTGTCGATGGCGCTGCTGCTGACGCGGTTGTACGCGCCGCTGACCGCGCTGGCGAGTGCGCGGCTCGAGGTGATGACGGCGCTGGTGAGCTTCGAGCGGGTCTTCGAAGTACTGGATCTGGAGCCGCTCATCAAGGACAAGCCGGACGCTCAGCGGGTTCCTGAGGGGCCGGTGGCGGTGGAGTTCGCGGATGTGAGCTTCGCGTATCCGTCGGCGGACAAGGTCTCGCTGGCTTCGCTTGAGGAGGTCGCGAAGCTGGACACTCGGGGCGGGGTCGAGGTGTTGCATGACGTCTCGTTCCGCGCTGAGCCGGGGCAGATGGTGGCGCTCGTCGGGTCGTCCGGTGCGGGGAAGTCGACGATCGCTCAGCTGATTCCGCGGTTGTACGACGTGGACGCAGGGTCGGTGAAGCTGGCCGGCGCCGACGTGCGGGATGTGTCCGCGGAGTCGTTGCGGGCGACGCTCGGGATGGTGACGCAGGACGGTCATCTCTTCCACGATTCGATCCGGGAGAACCTGCTGCTCGCGCGTCCCGAGGCGTCCGAGGAGGACCTGTGGGATTCGTTGGAGCGGGCTCGGTTGGGCGAGCTGATCCGGTCGTTGCCTGATCAGCTCGACACGGTCGTCGGTGAGCGCGGGTATCGGCTGTCGGGTGGTGAGCGGCAGCGGTTGACGATCGCGCGGTTGCTGCTCGCGCAGCCGCGGGTCGTGATCCTCGACGAGGCGACTGCCGCGTTGGACTCGACGAATGAGGCTGCGGTGCAGGCGGCGTTGACGGAGGCGCTTGCTGGTCGTACGGCGGTGGTGATCGCGCACCGGCTGTCGACGATCCGTGCCGCGGACCAGATCCTCGTGATCGAGGCTGGGCGGATCGTGGAGCGCGGTCGGCATGCGGAGTTGCTGGCGGCCGGCGGGCGGTACGAAGAGCTGTACCGCACGCAGTTCGACCAGCCCGGTGCCGATGCTGTCCCGGTGTAGATGGTTGCCTTGGGCACCCGTAGCGGGTTGTGTGACGGGTAGCCGGAGATAGCAGGTCAGCAGTCAAATATCCCGCCAGCGGGATGGCGTCATTGGTACTGACGGTTGGACAGGAGGTTGTCGGGTTGGTGGGCACGAGGCAGGAGCTGGCTGGATACGCGGTGGTCTTCCGGCCGGCGGATCCACCGCGCACAGGGCGAGTTGCCTTCTGGGACCCTTCCGGCGGTGAACTGCCTCTAGGAGTCGGCGAGCAGGTCGAGCTGCAGTTGGTTGTCGATTCCCGGCTGCAGTCGGTGCGGGCGATCGAGTGGCCGGTCGGCGACGCGGTTGCGGTGTTGGGACGGATGCGGCGGGCGGCAGGTGCTCATCCGTCGGCGGCGTTCTGGGGTGGGGCTTCACTGTTGGCACTCCAGCTGATTGCTCGGGGCAAGCTTCTTCCGGGCGTCTCCCCCGACGGGTACGACGCCTGGCGGGTCGGCCCCCTCGACACCGACGACATCACCCGAATCCTCACCCTCGCCGAGGGCATGCCACCGTCAGCCCGAGCCCTCCCCCTCCCAACCACCTCCAGCTCCCCCGAGGCCGGAGCCACGCCCGGCTCGACCGAGGTCCGCGCCGGGTCCGCGTCCGCGCTCTCGTCCGGGGAGGTGCGGGTGGCGGTTGCGGAGGATTTGTTGCGGGAGTTTCTGGACGCGGTTGCGGATGGGATGCCTCGGTCTCCGGCGGCGGGGAGGGCGCATCAGACGAATCTGTTCACCACGCGGGCGCCGCAGCGGGTGGAGCGGTTGCGGGGGTGGGCGGATGAGGTTTCTGCGGGGCTCGACAGCGGGGTGCGGATCTCGTTGCGGATCGAGTTGGCGGACTCGCTGGCGTTCAGCGCCGTCGTTCAACTGCACAGCCTGAAGGACCCGACGCTCGTGCGGGACGCAGACGACGTGTGGGCCGAGGACGTGGCCGGGTTCGGGCCGCGAGCTCGGATTGACGCGACGCTCGCGATCCGTCGTGCCGCGCGGGTCTGGCCTGCGCTCCAGCGCTTGCTGGACTCCGCCATACCAAACCGTATGGAACTGTCGGACGAAGAGGTCGCCGACCTGCTCGCGGGATCGGCGCAGCGGTTGACGGCGGCCGGGGTGGATCTGCATTGGCCGCGGAGTCTCGGGCGTCAGCTCACCGCCCGCGCCGCGATCACCTCCGCGGACGGACCGCCGAGCAGCCTCCCCGGATTCTTCGGCGGCGACAAGACGCTCGACTTCAGCTGGCAGGTCGCCGTCGGCGACGACCCGCTGACCGAGGCCGAGCTCGACCAGCTCGCCGAAGCCACCCGCCCGGTGGTTCGCTTGCGCGACCAGTGGATGCTGATCGATCCCGAGCTCGCCCGCAAAGCCCGCGAACGCATCCTCAAACCAGTCACCCCGATCGACGCCCTCGGCGCCGCACTCACCGGCACCACCGAGATCGACGGCCGCCAGATCGCCGTCACCCCGGCCAAGTGGCTGGACGATCTCCGCGCTCGCATCGCCGACCCCGACCGCGCCGATGAGCCCATCGAAGCACCCGCCGGACTCCAGGCGACACTGCGTGACTACCAACTGCGCGGCCTGCGTTGGCTCGCACGGATGACCTCGCTCGGCCTCGGCGCCTGCCTCGCCGACGACATGGGTCTCGGCAAGACGATCACGCTCATCTCACTCCATCTCCACCGCCAGGAGTCCACGGACACCGCCGGCCCGACCCTCGTCGTCTGCCCCGCGTCGCTCCTCGGCAACTGGGAGCGCGAAGTCCGACGATTCGCCCCCGGCACGCCGGTACGACGATTCCACGGCACCGCACGCTCACTCGACGACGCCCAGGACGGTTTCGTCCTGACGACGTACGGGACCTTGCGCCGCGACGCCGCACGGCTGGCCGATCACCGATGGGGCCTGGTGGTCGCCGACGAGGCGCAACACGTGAAGAACCCCTCATCCGGTACGGCGAAGGCGCTGCGCACCGTGCCGGGACAAGCGCGGGTCGCCCTGACCGGCACACCAGTCGAGAACAATCTGTCCGAGTTGTGGGCGATCCTCGACTGGACGACGCCCGGGCTGCTCGGACGACTCGGCACGTTCCGCAACCAGTGGGCCGCGCCGATCGAGGCAGACAAGGACGAGGAGGTCGCCGCACGGCTCGCGAAGCTGGTCCGCCCGTTCCTGCTCAGACGCAAGAAGTCCGACCCGGGCATCGCGCCGGAGCTACCGCCGAAGACCGAGACCGATCAGCCCGTCTCGCTCACGCGCGAGCAGGTCGTGTTGTACGAGGCAACTGTCCGCGAGCTGATGGCTGAGGTCCGCGCCAGCAACCAGATGGCGCGACGCGGCCTGATCGTGAAGCTGCTCACCGGCCTCAAGCAGATCTGCAACCACCCGGCGCAGTACCTGAAGGAGAGCGACAAGGCCCGCCTCAGCGGTCGCTCCGGCAAGCTCGAACTCCTCGACGAGCTCCTCGAGACCATCGTCGCCGAGGACGGCGCCGTCCTCGTCTTCACCCAGTACGTCGCCATGGCGCGCCTGCTCGAGCGCCACCTCGACGAACGCGGCATCCAGACCCAACTCCTCCACGGCGGCACGCCCGTCGCGCAGCGCGAGGCGATGGTCGACCGGTTCCAGGCGGGCGAGGTCACCGTCTTCCTCCTCTCGCTCAAGGCCGCCGGCACCGGTCTCAACCTGACCCGCGCCGATCACGTTGTGCACTACGACCGCTGGTGGAATCCGGCCGTCGAGGATCAGGCGACCGACCGTGCGTACCGGATCGGGCAGACCCGTCCGGTGCAGGTTCACCGATTGATTGCCGAAGGCACCATTGAGGACCGGATCGCCGCGATGCTCGCCGCCAAACGCGAGCTGGCCGAAGCCGTGCTCAGTGGTGGCGAGGCTGCGTTGACCGAGCTGTCCGACACGGAGCTCGCCGATCTCGTCGAGCTGCGGGGAGGTCTGCGATGAACGACGCGCAGATGAACGACGCCCAAGGATTCCCGGCGTTCGCGCGGCAGCAGCGGAGTACGCGGGGGCGGTCGTGGTGGGCGCGGGCTTGGGTGCAGGCGATGGAGGACACGTCGCTCGACTCCGACCAACTGCGCAAGGGCCGCAGGTACGCGAACTCGGGGCAGGTCGGGACCATCACGATCAGCCCGGGCCGGACCGCGGCCACGGTGTACTCCCCCGAGGACACCTACGAGTCCGTCGTCCGTGTCGACGAGTTGAGTTCCGACGACTGGCACCGGTTCAGTGGGCAGGTCGCGGCGCGGGCCGGCCACATCGCCGCATTGCTGGACGGCGAGATGCCGCACGACCTGGTCGAGGCCGCGGCCGACGCAGGAGTCACGCTCCTGCCGGGCATCGGCGACCTCGACCCGAGCTGCACCTGCGACGCATGGGAGCTGCCCTGCCAGCACGCGGCCGCCCTGTGCTATCAGGTCGCGTGGCTTCTCGACGCCGACCCGTTCGTCCTGCTCCTGCTTCGCGGTCGCACTCGCGACGCGCTCCTTGACGAGCTTCAGCTGTCGGCGACCCGTCCGACCGAGGCCGGCGTTTCGGTGGCCGACGTTCTCGCCAGCACACCCGCCGAGCTGCCCGACGTGCCGGAGCTGCCCGCGAAGGTCAGCGGCGACGAGCTCGCGGTCACGGGCATCGAGCCGCCGGAGGGCTTCGGGCCGGCGGTCCTCCAGCTTCTCGTCCTCGACGCCGCCCGCCGGGCACGAGCCATCCTCAACGCGCTCCTCCGCGGGACGCGCGAACCACAACTGCTCGACGAATGGCAGGACGCCGTCCGCCTGGCCGCCGACTTCCCCGAGCTCACCGCACCGCTGACCGAGGGAACGGGACGAGACCTTGCCCTCGGCATCCAAGCCTGGCGGTACGGTGGCGGGCCCGGACTCGACGTACTCGAGCACACCTGGACACCCGACCCGGCCGAGCTCAACCGGGCCCGGACCGAGCTGCTCGCAGCAGACGACGACCTGGCCGTCACCACAGCCCTCAACCAGCTGACGATCGGCGCAGACACCCAGCTCCGCCTCGACCACGACGGCCGCTGGCACCCGTACCGGCTCGTCGACGCGACCTGGATCCCGGCCGGCACGCCGTCCAAGGATCCGCTGGTCATCGAGTGGTGAGCCCGGCGCGGCCGCTGGTCATCGGGTGGTGACAGTGGTGCGGCCGGTGTGGCCCAAGTCGTCGGTCAGGACTGGGTGACCGGGCGCATGGCGAGGCCCTCGGTGCCTGCCCAGTACGTGACGCGCTGGCCGTCGTCCGCCTCGAAGGAGGTGACAGGCATCTTCACCTTGACCGCCTTTTCCGGCTCCGCCTCGCCGCCGGGGCTGCCGAGTCCGACGGTGATGAGCTTCACCGTATAGGTGTCCATCTGGCCGCCGGTGGCGAGCACACCTGCGTAGGCCTTCTCGCCGGGAGCGAGGGTCACTGCCTCGCCGGAGTTGGTCGCCTCCTTGACCGGGGCGTAACTCTTGGCGTCGCCCAGCGTGATCTCGGGATAGCCCTGGACATCACACTTCTTGGCCCCCTTGTTCATGGCCACCAGCATGAGGTGGCGCACGTCGTCGCCTGGCGCGTCGTAGTTCGTGACGGTGAAGGTCAGGTCCGCCATCGTGCACAGGTCGACGCCGGCGTCGTCGGTGGGCATCTTCGAGGGCTTCACAGTCGATTTCGCCGGGCGCGTCGACGCCGGGCTCGTAGCCGTCGGTGCCGTCGGTGAGGTCGTTGCGCTCGCCGAGGTCGTGGCACTCTGCTGGTCCGTGGGTTTGCTCCCGTCCGACGCATTCGCTGACCCGCACGCGGCGGTTGTCAGGAGTGCGGCGACCGCGCCGGCCCCGAGGGCATATCTTCTCCAGCTGCCCCGACTCTTACGGTTCCCGCAGACAACGTTCACTGAAGTTCCCCTTGTTCAGCTGACGAATTCAGGATGATTGACGCCTCACACCCAGCTAAAGTTGATCGCGACTTCGAAGGAGGAGGTGAGTTGATGACCGCGCCATCTCGGGCTGTTGCACGCCCGGCAGCCCACACGGTCACTCAACTCATCAACTGATCTTCGAAGGGACCACGTTGTCCATCACCTGGAACACCCGTGTCGAGACGCCGTCCGATATCGAAACCGTCCGTGACATCACCCGGCTGGCGTTCGGTAAGCAATTCGAGGTCGACTTCCTCGACGCGCACCGCGCCGACCCGGTCGCCTGGATCCCCGGCCTGCTGATCGTCGCAACCACCCCGGCCGACGAGCCGGTCGCGTACGCCCTCCTCACCCGCTGCCACATCGGCGACAGCCCGGTCCTCTCACTCGGGCCGGTCGCCGTGCTTCCGCAGTACCAGAAACAGGGTGCCGGCGGTGCGGCCGTGCGGGCCGCGCTGGCCACGGCGCGTGATCGTAGCGAAGGGACGGTTGTCGTGCTCGGACACGACACCTACTACCCACGATTCGGATTCCGGCAGGCGACGGAGTTCGGTGTCCATCACCCGCAGTACGACGGGCCGCATCTGATGGCGCTCGCGTTCGACGGGTACGCCGTACCGGCCGGGGACCTCACGTACCCCGTCACCGTCTGAGACCGGGTCGCCGGAGGCCGTGCTCCAGCCTCCGGCGACCCGTGCGGTCGTCGGCACTGAACGTTCCACTGCGAGTACGGCGAGCGGTCGTAAAAGGTTCAGCCAAACTCGCCGAATCACTTGCGCACCCACCTTGTATACATGAAACAGTCGACGGAACCGCCTACTCAGGAGCCCGCGATGACTCGTCGACTTCCGCTCTCGCTGAACCGTTTCACCTTGAGTAACCGCCGCCCGAAGATGGCCGGGATCGGCGCCGCCGTCATCGCGCTGGCCCTGGTCGGCACAGCTTGCTCCCCCGTCGAGCCTGCCGGAAACGACAGCAGCAGCGGCACGCAGGCACCGACCGGACAGGATGTGTTCGGAGAGCCGGCCGACGCCGCGCAGGTCAAGCAGGGCGGGACGCTGACCGTTGCGTTGTCCGCCGACCCGGACAAGCTCGACCCGGCGCTGTCGCGCAGCCTTTACTCGCGGTACGTCTTCCACACGATGTGCGAGAAGCTCTACGACCTCGGCTCCGACGCGAAGGTCGTGCCGCAGCTCGCCACCGCGCTCCCGACGATCTCGGCCGACGGCCTCAGCCTGACGATCCCGTTGAAGCAGGGCGTGAAGTTCGCCGACGGCGGCACGTTCGACTCGAACGCAGTGAAGATCTCGCTGAACCGCGACCTCACGCTCGCCGGCTCCGCCCGTAAGAGCGAGCTCGGCCCGATCACCTCGATCGAGACACCGGACGCGAAGACGGTCGTCATCAAGCTGTCGAAGCCGTTCGCGCCGCTGACCGCCGCGCTGGCCGACCGGGCGGGTATGGTGCTCAGCCCGGCCGCGGTCGCGAAGCTCGGTGCGAACTTCTCCAACGCACCGGTCTGCGTCGGCCCCTTCAAGTTCGCCAGCCGCGTCGCGCAGAACTCGATCAAGGTCGTCAAGGACCCGATGTACTACGACGCCGCGAAGGTGCACCTCGACGCGATCGAGTACCGGATCATCACCGACTCGAGCATCCGCTCGGCGAACCTGAAGTCCGGCGACGCGCAGGTGGCCGACTCGTTGTCGACGCAGGACACCCCTGCCCTGCAGAAGGACGACAGTGTGAGCGTGCTGCAGTCGCAGTCGCTCGGGTACCAGGGCCTGACGATCAACATCGGCAACGCGAACGGCATCGGGAACCCGCTCAAGTCGCTCGGTACGCCGATCGCCAAGGACCCGCGGGTGCGGCAGGCGCTGGCGTTGTCGATCGACCGCGACGCGTTGGTGAAGTCGCTCTTCGGCGGACTCAACACCGTTGCCTGCTCCCCGGTTTCCCCGAAGAGCGAGTTCACCTCGGACGCCGCGCAGGTCTGCCCGGCGCACGATCCGGCGAAGGCCAAGCAGCTGCTCGCCGATGCGGGCGTGACCACGCCGTACAAGGTCGAGATGGTGACGTCGAACAACCCGGACAGCTTGCGGCTCGCCCAGGCGTTGCAGGGGATGGTGAAGGAGGGCGGATTCGACCTGGTGATCAAGCCGGTCGAATACGCCGCGCTGCTCGATCAGCAGGACCGTGGTGACTTCGAACTGTTGCAGCTCGGATGGTCCGGCCGGGTCGACCCCGACGCCAACATCTTCAACTTCGTCGGCACCACCGGCAGCCAGAACGTCTCCGGCTACAGCAGCCCGGACCTCGACAAGCTCCTCACCGACGCGCGTCAGTCCACCGACCAGGCGCAGCGCGTCAAGCTGTACGGCGACGTGGTCACCAAGCTGCAGCAGGACGACCCGATCATCTACATGTACCGCCAGCGCAACCTGACCGGTGTCTCCAAGAAGCTGCTAGGCATCCAGGTCTATCCGGACGGCGTGATCCGCACAGCCTTCGCGGGATTCGCGAAGTGAGGCGGTACCTCCTCAACCGGCTGTGGCAGAGCGTGGTGACGCTCGTGCTCGCGACGATCGTGGTGTTCGTCGGAGTACGAGCGTTGCCGGGCGATCCGGCGCTGGCCCTGGCCGGGGAGGATCGCGACCCCGAGTCGCTGCGGGCGATCCGGCAGCAGTACGGGCTGGATCAGTCGTGGCTGGTGCAGTTCTGGCAGTTCATCAGTCACGCTGCCCGCGGCGATCTCGGCGAGTCGATCCGGACGGGCACTCCCGTGCGGTCGATGATCTTCAGCGCGTTGCCGGTGACCATCGAATTGTCGGTGCTCGCGATCCTGATCGCCGGCGTCATCGGCGTCGGCGCGGGAGTCGTGGCCGCAGTACGACGTGGTGGGCCGGCCGAGTGGGCCGCGAACGCCCTTGCACTCCTGGGGTTGTCGGTGCCGCATTTCTGGCTCGGGCTGATGGCGATCCTGTACCTGTCCGTTGCCCTCGGCCTCTTTCCTGCCTCCGGCTTCGTCCCGTTCTTCACCAACCCGGTGGACAACCTCCACCATCTGATCCTGCCCGCGCTGATCCTCGGCACCGGCCTGGCCGCCGTCATCATGCGCCAGACCAGATCGTCGATGCTCGACGCGCTGAGCGCCGACTACATCCGGACGGCGGAAGCCAAGGGCCTTCCGCCCAAGGCAGTGATCGGAAAGCATGCCCTACGCAACAGTCTGATCGTCGTCGTCACCATCGTCGGACTCCAACTCGGAGCGCTGATCTCCGGTGCCGTCGTCACCGAACGGATCTTCGCGCTCCCCGGATTCGGCAAGCTCACCGTCGACGCCGTCTTCCAGCGTGACTACCCGGTCATCCAGGCGGTCGTGCTCGTCACAGCGACGGCGTACATCGTGATCAACCTGCTCGTCGATCTCCTGTACTCCGTCATCGACCCGCGGATCCGTGTGCGAGGTGAGGCGTGATGGCAGTCGCCGAGGCGATAGCCCCTCCGCGGAGCAACAGCCGCCGAGTGGTACGCCGGGTGTTCCGCAACCCGCTCGCGCTGACCGGACTCGCAGTACTCGCGATCGCCGTCATCCTCGCGGTGTTCGCGAACTGGCTGGCACCGCACGAACCGACCCAGACGAACCTCGGCAACGCATTCGCCCCGCCGGGCACGGCGGGGTATCTGCTGGGCACCGACGACCTCGGCCGGGATGTGTTGTCGCGCATCATGTTCGGCCTGCGTGCGTCGCTGCATGTCGGTATCCTCGCGGTCGCGTTCTCGCTGGTGATCGGCGTACCGCTCGGGCTGATCGCGGGGTACTTCCGGACGGTCGACGCGCTGATCTCGCGGCTCACCGACCTGGTCCTGGCGTTCCCGTTCCTGATCCTCGCGGTCGGCCTGGCCGCGATCCGCGGCGCGAGCCTCGGTAACGCGGCGATCGCGATCGGGATCGCGCAGATCCCCGGCATGATCCGGATCGTCCGCTCGGAGACGCTGCGGCTGAAGTCGCTCGACTTCGTCGCCGCCGCGGTGGTCGAGGGCGCCAGTGATGCGTGGGTCCTCGGCCGCCACATCCTGCCGAACGCCGGCTCGGCGGTGATCGTCCAGGCCACGGTCGGCATCCCGGCCGCGATTCTGGGCGAGGCCGTGCTGTCCTTCCTCGGCCTCGGCATCCAGCCGCCGGCGCCGAGCCTCGGCACGATGCTGGCCGACGCCCAGCAGTTCGCCTCCAAGGCACCCTGGGCCGCCGTGATGCCCGGCGTCGCGATCATGCTGCTGACGCTGGCGTTCAACATTGTCGGCGACAGCCTCCGCGACGCCCTCGACCCGAAGGCGAGCCGCCGATGAGACCTGTCCTTGCAGTCAAAGACCTGTCTGTCACGTTCCGGACCGAGGACGGCCGGCTGTCGGCGGTCGACCAGGTCAGTTTCGAGGTCGCGGACGGCGAAGTCCTCGCGGTGGTCGGCGAATCCGGCTGCGGCAAGAGCGTCACCGCGATGAGCATCGCCGGTCTACTCCCCCGCACCGCGACTGTCGACGGCTCGGTCCAGCTCGACGGCACCGAGCTGATCGGCGCGGACAAACGCACGCTCCGCTCGATCCGCGGGCGCGAGGTCGCGTACATCTTCCAGGAGCCGATGACCTCGCTGAACCCGGTCTTCACCGTCGGCCACCAGATCAGCGAGGTACTGCGAACGCACATCGGCCTGAACCGCCAGGCAGCACAGGCCCGCGCGATCGAGCTGCTCAAGCTCGTCGGCATCCCGTCCGCGGAACGCCGCATCAGCGACTACCCGCACCAGCTCTCCGGCGGCATGCGCCAGCGGGTGATGATCGCGATGGCCGTCGCCTGCGACCCGAAGGTCCTGATCGCCGACGAGCCCACGACAGCGCTCGACGTCACGATCCAGGCCGGCATCCTCGACGTACTGCGAGGACTGCGCGAACGCCTCGGCACGAGCATCGTGCTGATCACGCACGACCTCGGTGTCGTCGCGGACCTCGCCGACCGGGTCGCGGTGATGTACGCCGGGCGCGTGGTCGAGACCGCGGAGGTGCACGAGATCTTCGCCAAGCCCCAGCACCCGTACACGGTCGGGCTGCTCGGCGCGTCCCCGGCCGCCGGACGCCACGCGGAGACGCATCGACTGAGCGAGATCCCCGGCCTGGTGCCGGTCCTGTCCGAGCAGCCCGACGCCTGTACGTTCGCCGACCGCTGCTCCCGGGCCGACGATTCCTGTACGACGTCACAGCCCGAGCTCACCGCCGGCGTACATCGGGTCGCGTGCTGGCACCCGGTCCGGGAAGCCGTGGAGGTCTGATGGAATCTTCCGCCGTGGAGTTGGCCCTGGAGGTGGAGGACCTCGTCATGCACTTCGGCCCGGTGCGCGCCGTCGACGGCGTCACGCTCCGGATCAAGCAAGGCTCCGTGGTCGCGCTGGTCGGCGAGAGCGGCAGCGGCAAGTCGACCGTGGGCAGGTGCATCGTCCGGTTGCTCGAGCCCACCGATGGAACGGTCCAGCTGGCAGGAGTCGACATCACGCATCTGTCCCGCCGTCAGCTCCGCCAGCACCGCCGTAATGTCTCGATCGTCTTCCAGGACCCAGCTGGATCGCTCGATCCTCGGTTCACCGTCGGCGACATTGTCGGCGAGCCGCTGCGATTGATGCGGCGCAAAGACATTCCGGCGAAGGTTCGTGAGGCACTGCGTCGCGTCGGTCTGCGCCCTGAGGTCGCCCAGCGCGCACCCCACGAGTTGTCGGGCGGTCAGCGACAGCGGGTCAGCATTGCGCGCGCACTGATCTCCGAGCCGCGACTACTAGTCGCCGACGAGCCGACCAGTGCCTTGGACGTGTCGGTGCAGGCCTCGGTACTCAACCTCCTCGCCGATCTACAGCGGGACCTCGGGTTTGCGTGTCTGTTCATCACCCACGACCTGTCCGCGGTCGAGTACCTCGCCGACGAGGTCGCGGTCATGTACCTCGGCCAACTGGTCGAGCAGGGTCCGCGCGCCCGCATCTTCGGCAACCCGTCCCATCCGTACACGCAGGCGCTGCTGTCCGCGGCGCCCGTACCCGATCCAGCCGAGCAGCGTGCCCGAAGGCCTGTCCTGCTCGGCGACGACCTGCCGTCCGCGATCGACCCGCCGCCCGGGTGCCGCTTCCACACCAGATGCCCCGTTGCCGTGGACAAATGCCGGACAGTCGTGCCGGTGACGCGCACGATCGGCGAGGCTGGACACCAGGTGGCTTGTCACCTCGTCAACGACGACGGCACCGGACCCGACGTACGACCAACAAAGGGAGTTGCCCGATGACGTTCACCACCCGGCCTACATTGCGCGGCACGTTCGGGATGGTTTCGTCCACGCACTGGCTGGCGTCGCAGTCGGCCATGCGGATCCTCGAGCTCGGCGGGAACGCGTTCGACGCGGGCGCCGCGGCCGGATTCGTGCTGCACGTGGTCGAGCCGCACCTCAACGGGCCCGGCGGTGAGGTGCCGGCGATCATCGCGACCGCCGGCGACCCCGCCCCGCGCGTGCTGTGCGGTCAAGGTGTCGCCCCGGCCGGCGCGACGATCGAGCACTACCGCTCGCTCGGCCTCACGCTGGTCCCCGGCTCGGGTCCGCTGGCGGCGACCGTTCCCGGTGCCGTCGATGCCTGGCTGCTCCTCCTTCGCGATCACGGCACGCTGCCGCTGCGTGTCGTACTGGAGTCCGTGATCGAGTACGCGCGCAACGGTCATCCCCTGGTGCCGCGGATCGCGGACACGATCAGCACGGTGCAGGAGCTGTTCGAGAACCACTGGCAGACGTCGGCCGCGCTCTGGCTCAAGGACGGTCGGCCGGTCAGCGGACGGTTCAGCAACGAGGGGTACGCCGCGACGCTCGAGAAGCTCGTCGTCGAGGGCGAAGCGGCCGGCGCGGACCGGCAGACCCAGATCGAGCGGGCGCGGAAGGCGTGGCGGGAAGGGTTCGTCGCTGAGGCGGTCGACAAGTTCGCGCGGCTGCCGCACCGCGACTCCAGCGGCGAGGACCACGCCGGACTGATCACGGGCGATGACATGGCGGCGTTCGAGGCGACCTGGGAGGACCCGGCGACGTACGACTGGAACGGGTACACGGTCGCGAAGACCGGTCCTTGGGGCCAAGGCCCAGGCTTGCTGCAGTCCCTTGCCGTACTCTCGGCTCTCGGTGACGTCGACCTGGACAGCGCCGAGGGTGTGCACGCGACGGTCGAGGTCATGAAGCTGTCGTACGCCGACCGCGAGGCCTGGTACGGCGACGGCGCCGACGTACCGCTCGACACGCTTCTCTCGCCCGGGTACGCCGCCGATCGGGCGAAGCTCATCGGGTCGGACGCTTCGCTCGACCTGCGACCGGGTCGTCCGGACGGGCGCGAGCCGCGACTCCCGTCGTTTGCCACCGGCAACAGAACGGGCAACGAAACAGGTGATGCCACCACCGGCGAGCCGACAGTGTCGTCCGGTGGCGTCACGCGCGGTGACACCTGCCACGTCGACGTGATCGACAAGTGGGGCAACATGATCTCCGCGACGCCGAGTGGTGGCTGGCTGCAGTCCTCGCCGACGATCCCGGAGCTCGGGTTCTGCCTCGGCAGCCGGGGGCAGATGTTCTGGCTCGAGGAAGGCCTGCCGGCCTCGCTCGCTCCGGGCAAGCGGCCGCGCACCACGTTGACGCCGACGCTCGTACTCCGTGACGGCGAGCCGCTGATGGCCTGCGGATCACCCGGTGGCGACCAGCAGGACCAGTGGCAGCTGCTGTTCCTGCTCCGGCACCTCGGCGCCGGGATGGATCTGCAGGAGGCGATCGACGCGCCGGCCTGGCACACCACCGGCTTCCCCTCGTCTTTCTACCCGCGCGCCACCGAGCCGGGCGGCCTCACGATCGAGACCCGGGTCGGCAAGGACATCCGCGACGAGCTGGTACGACGCGGGCATGTCGTCACCGATTCCGATGCGTGGAGCCTCGGCCGGCTGTGCGCCGTACGGAAGGAAGCCGACGGGGTGCTCGCCGCGGCAGCCAACCCGCGCGGGATGCAGGGCTACGCGGTCGGACGCTGACCGAACGCCGCCTTCGCGGCCGCCTCCACGTGCAAGCGGGCGGCCGTGGTGGCGGCTGCTGCATCGCGCGCTTCGATGGCGTCGACGAGGCGGACATGTTCCTCGGACGAGTGCGGTGCGCGCTGGGCAGCTCCGACGCGGAACACCCAGTGGACGTGGTAGTACATCGCGGACGAGATCGAGTGCAGCCAGCGGTTCTCGCTGACCTCGATCACGGCCCGGTGGAACGCGCTGTTGAGCTCGGCGACCCGGTCGAAGTCCTCGGCCTCGGTGGCTTTGCTCGCGTCGTCGATCAGCCTGCGCAACGACGCGATCCCCTCGGCCGTCGCGCGCTCTGCCGCGAGACCGGCGGCTAGCGTTTCGAGCTGCTCCCGTACGGCGAACAGGTCGCGGACCGCGGTTTCGTCGAGGGTCGCGACGACGGCGCCACGGCGCGGAAGGATCTGTACGAAGCCTTCGGCCTCGACCACTCGGAGCGCCTCACGCACCGGGTTCCGCGAGACACCGAAGTCGTCCGCGAGCCGGGTTTCGGTCAGCCGCTCCCCCTGGCGGTAATCGCCGTCGATGATGCGCCGGCGCAGTTCCGCGAGCACCTGCTCGCGCAGCGCGACATGATCGGCACCGATCGTGCGTATCACCTGGTCTCGCGTGGCCTCCCCGCCCAGTTGCTCCACCCGTGGCTCCTCTCCCCGTTCGCCTCTCCCCGTTTGATCTGCGCGCCACGGTAGCCGATCGACCGACCGGCAGCACGTGATCCCGCCAGCGCGTTAGGTTGTCGGCTTGAGCATCCGACTGATTCCTCTGACCGATCCCGACCGCCGGCCCTCCAGCCGCCGGATCGCATGGCTGGCTGCGGAGGACGACGGCACGCCGGTCGGGTCCGCGTTCCTGCGGCTCGACAGCCGGCCCAACTACTCGCATCTGGGCGAGTTCGAGCTCACCGTGCACCCGGCCGAGCGGCGCCGCGGTATCGGGTCGCAGTTGCTCGACTCGGTCGTCGCCGGGGCGCGCGACAACGAGGTCCGGACGCTGCTCACCGATGTGAACGTCGAATCGGTCGGTGACCAGTTCCTCGCGCATCACGGGTTCGAGATCGGGCTGACGCTGATCTACACGCGGCTCGACCTGTCCGGCGCGATTCCCGGCGTACCGGAGGTTCCGGGGTACCGGCTGATCTCGTGGGAGGGCGTCGTACCGGATGAGTTGGCGCAGTCGTTCACCGACGCGCGCACCGGGATGGATGATGCGCCGACGGGGACGATCTCAGTCGGCGCCGATGTGTGGGACGTCGAGCGGACGCGGCACGCCGCGCAGGTGATCGCCCAACGCGGCGACCATCTGTCCGTCGTCGCAGCCCTTGACGAGACCGGGCAGATCGTCGGCTTCACCGAGGTCGTCGTACCGGGCGATGGGAAGGGCGACGCGCAGCTCTACGGCACCGCCGTACTCCCCGCCCACCGCGGTCGCGGTCTCGCCCTCTGGATGAAGGCCGCGCAGATCCAAGAGACCCGCGACCGCTTCCCCGACCTCGACGGTCTCCTCACCGACACCGTCGACACCAACACCGCCATGCGCCGAACCAACACCCGCCTCGGCTACCGCCCAGGCTACGAAGTCAACCGCCGCAAGCTGGACCTCTGACTACTGGCCGAGGATCCGCTGGACTGCCGCGGTGGTGATCGGGTGGTAGCCGGGGCGGGCCTTTTCGAAGACTTCGGCGGCGAAGGCTCGGTCGGTGCCGGCCAGGGCTTGGTAAACCGGGAGGACCAGTTTCATGCGGCCCACCTTGGTGAGGAACTCGGCCATTTCGGCGTACGCCGCCTCGTAGCTGCTGGCAGCGACAATCTGGTACCAGCGGCGGGCAATCTCGCCGTTCGCGGTACCGGTCAGACCGAACGCACGGTCCAGCTGCTGCAGAAGAAGCGGGCTCAGTACGTCGGGGGCCGCGTCGAGGAAACGCAGCCACTCCTGCGTCGTCCACTGTCCCGCGCCCTGCGGCAGCTCACCCGTCTTCAGCCAGAGGTCACGCGCCTCGTCAACGACCTGGAAACGCTGCGACACGGCGCGCGCTGCAAAAGCAGGGATGCCGGGCTCGTACAGCCACGCCGCCAGCTCGTCGGCCGTCACCACGTCCGGGTGCTGCGACAGCAGGTGCTCCTGCAGGTGCTCGACGAAGTTGTCGGTGTTGATGCTCCGGAACGCGAACCGGTCGAAGTACCCGCGCAGGAACGGATCGAACACCTCGCGCGAGAACCGCTCCTCCAGCCACGACAGGAACCACGACCCCTTCAGCGGGCCGGTCGACGTCTTCCCGTGGTACTCCGAGCGGTGGTGCAGGCCGGGCAGCTCGACCGCCAGCTCGGCGGGCGTCAGCGGGTCCAGCTTCACCACCGTCGCGTGCTGCTTGATCGCGGTCTCCATCAGCGCGAACTCGGTGCCGTAGACAGCCTCGACGATCCGGTTCTCGACGTACGACGTGAAGCCCTCGTTGAGCCAGATGTCGTCCCAGCTGTCCTGCGTGACCAGGTTGCCCGACCAGCTGTGCGCGAGCTCGTGCGCGATCACGCTGACCAGCGACTTGTCCCCGATCACGACGGTCGGCGTCGCGAAGGTCATCCGCGGGTTCTCCATGCCGCCGTACGGGAACGACGGCGGCAGCACGAGCAGGTCGTACCGGCCCCAGCGGTACGGGCCGAACAGCTCCTCGGTGACCCGCATCATCTCTTCGGTGTCGGAGAACTCGGTCGCCGCTTGCCGCACCGTCGCCGGCTCCGCCCAGACGCCGGACCGCTCGCCGAGCGGCTCGAAAACCAGGTCGCCCGCCGCGATCGCCAGCAGGTACGACGGGATCGGCTCGGGCATCACCACGTCGTACGAGCCCGTCCGGCGCGACGTCGTACCGTTGTCGGCACTCATCAGCACCATCAGCTCCGGCGGCGCGGTCACGTGAGCCGCGTAGCTGAACCGCACGCTCGGCGTGTCCTGCACCGGGACCCAACTGCGTGCGTGGATCGCCTGGGACTGGCTGAACATGAACGGCATGACGCCGCCGGCCGTCATCGCGGGCTCAAGCCACTGCAGACCCGTCGCGGTCGGCGCCGTCCGGTAGCTCACCTTGACCCGCGCGTGCTTCGACGTACGGATCGTCAGCGCGGCGCCGAGCTCCTTGTCCGGAACGGCCAGGCTGTACTCGAGCGGCTCCCAGCCGTCGGCCGTCTGACCCTCGACCCCCAGCACGGTGAGGTCGCGGGTGTCCAGGACGAGGCGGTCACCGCTCTCTGACTCTGTGCCGGTCCAGGCGAGAGTGTGCGTGGCACTACCGGCCAGCACCTTCTCGTCGAAGTCGAGCGCGAGGTCGAGCTCGAGATGGGTGGTCCGAACCAAGGCAGGCTCGGCGTAGGAGTGGCGATCGTGCGTCACGGAAGCTCCCCGAGTGAGGCGTCCGGGGAACAGTACCCAGGTCCCAACCCGATCGGACGTCCGATCTGAGCCAGCCGCACCACCGTGCCAAAACCCTGCTTCGGTCCTGACACAGGTTGCGGAAATGGGGGTGCCACCTAGCAGACTGTGACCATGATGACCCAGGGAAATCCGGATCTGGTGCTGAAGAGGCGGCCGTTCGGATCCTGGCTGCTCGGTCCGGCCGACCAGAGCACGCGGCGGCTGCGTTTCCGCCTCCAGCTCCTGATGACCACGTTCTCGATCGGCACCAACCTGATCGGCGCGCTGGTCGTGTTCATCCTCGCGGTCTACGTGCTCCCGGGTCCGTCGCTGATCGATCAGCTCCAGCTCGCCGACGCGATCATCATCCCGGCGTACTTCGTGGTCGCGATCGCGGTCGGATGCGTCTGGAGCACACGGATGACGCGTCGGGTGACGCGCTGGGTCGAGCTCGAGCGGCCGGCCACCCGTCAGGAGCAGATCGCCACCTTGCAACTGCCGCTGCGACTAACGCTCATCGAGGTGCTGCTCTGGCTGGTTGCCGCCGCGGTGTTCACCGTGATGACGGTGATCATGCAGCCGGAGAACGCACTGCGCGTCGCCCTCACAGTCATCGATGGTGCGATCATCACCTGCTCGGTCTCGTATCTGCTGACCGAGTTCGCGCTCCGGCCGGTCGCCGCGCGGGCGCTGGTCAACTCGCCGCCCCCGCGACGGCTGCTCGCAGCTGGGTTGAAGGCGCGGACGGTCTTCTTCTGGGCGGTCGGTTCCGCCGTACCGGTGGCCGGGCTGATGCTGGCCGCCGTACTCGCGCTGATCGAGGGTGATGTCACGTCGACGCGGCTCGCGATCGTGATCCTTGCCTTGGGCATCGTGGCGCTCGGCAACGGTTGGCTGCTGACGATGCTGTCGGCGAAGTCCGTCGTGGCGCCGGTCCGGTCGGTGCGGGACGCACTCAGTCTGATCGGCGAAGGCCGGCTCGACGTGAGCATCCCGGTCTTCGACGGCACCGAGCTGGGTTCGCTGCAGGCCGGGTTCAACCGGATGGCCGAAGGACTGCGCGACCGCGAGCGGATCCGTGACGTCTTCGGCCGGTACGTCGGTCCTGACGTCGTGCAGGAGGCGCTGAGCAGCGATCGGCTCGGCGGCGAGGAGCGGTACGTCGCGGTCCTGTTCGTCGACCTGATCGGCTCGACCGAGCTCGCGATGAACCGGCCGCCGACCGAGGTCGTGCAGCTGCTCAACCGGTTCTTCGCGATCGTGGTCGACGAGGTGGACCGGCAGGGCGGGTTCGTGAACAAGTTCGCCGGTGATGCGGCGCTGGCGATCTTCGGGGCGCCGGCCGAGCTCGCGGATCCGGCCGGCAGCGCGTTGTGCGCCGGGCGCGAGCTGGCCCGTCGGCTCGACGAGGAGTTGCCGGAGGCAATCGCCGGGATCGGCGTGACGGCCGGGATCGTGGTGGCCGGCACGGTCGGCGACGTACGGCGGCACGAGTACACCGTGATCGGCGATCCGGTGAACGAGGCGGCGCGGCTGAGCGAGCTTGCGAAGTCCGCTCCTGGGCGATTGATCGCCTCGATGGCAGCGGTCGAGGAGGCGACGCCGACCGAGTCCGATCACTGGCTGCAGAGCGACCTCGTCACTGTGCGGGGGCGGTTGCTGCCGACTCGTCTTGCTGTGCCGGCTGCGTTTCCGTGATCAGTTCGTACAGCAGGGTTGCGCCGTACAGCATCGCCTTCGTCTGCCGGTCATGGGCGGCCCGGCGCTCGGCGATGGCGGTCCGCAAGGCTTCCGTGCTGCCGGTCCGGCGTAGACCGTCCAGGACCGGCCTGATCTGCTCGAAGTAGTACCGGCCCTGGCGCAGCATGTTGATGATGCGGGCGTCGCGCACCTGCTCGGGGCCATAGCGCCGGTACTTCGTGCCCGGCTCGCGCGTCGGCGCCAGCAACCCGGCCGCCTCCCAGACCCGCAACGCCGACGTACGGATGCCGAGGCGGTGCGCCAACTCCCCCACCAGCAGCGACGGACCGGTGAACTCGTCGACCTGCTGCGCGGCCAATGCCGCTAGAGCATCGCTCGCAGCATCGGTTGCGAGTCGTTGCTCGTGGAGTGCGGCGTGAGCTGCGTCGACGAGGCGGTAGGCGAGCGCCTCGTCACCGTCGTGGACGGCGCGCATGATCTCGGTGGCGGTCTCCGCGCCGAAGCCCGGCGCGAGCGCGCGATACGTCAACAGGGCCGAGACGTGCTCCGGACCGTACTGCCGGTAGCCGGTGTCCGACCGCGGCGCGGGAGGCAGGATGCCGGCCGCTTCGTAGTTGCGAACGAGCTGGGTCGACACCCCGGCCCGGCGCGCCAGATCAACCGGCCGGAGCCCCATGGCTCACCGGCCGCCGGATACGTCGACCGTCGTCCCCGTCATGTACGACGCGCGGTCCGAGGCGAGGAACGCGATCACCTCCGCGACCTCCTCCGCCTTCCCGGGACGGGCCAGCGGAGTCGTCGTACCGAGGCGATCCAGCCGGCCCGCCTCGTGGATATCGGTCTCGATCAGGCCGGGGCGCACACCCAGCACCCGGATGCCTTCCTTCGCGACCTCGTTGCCCAGGCCTGTGGTCAGAGCGTCGACGGCTGCCTTGCTCGCGGCATAGTCGACGTACTCGCCGGCCGATCCGAGGACCGCGGCGCGCGAGGACACGTTGACGATCACGCCGCCGTTCCCGCCGTACGCCGTGGACATCCGACGTACGGCGGCACCGGCGACGAGGAATGCGCTGATCGAGTTGATCCGGAACACCCGATCGAGGCGCTCGGCGTCGTACTCCGCGACGCGGCCGCCGGGTGAGACGACTCCGGCGTTGTTGATCACCGCACCGATCGGACCGAGCTCGGCCGTCACAGTGTCGAAGAGACGCTCGATCTGATCCGGCTCCACGACATCAGCCTGTACGGCGATCGCGCGCCGGCCGAGCTCCTCGCACGCCTTCACCACGCGGGCGGCCTCGTCGGCCTGCGTCCGGTAGTTCACGCCGACGTCCCAGCCGTCCGTTGCGAGCGCAAGTGAAGCGGCCGCGCCGATCCCGCGACTCCCACCCGTGACGAGCACAACCCCACGTCCGACAGTCATGCGCCCTACTCTGTCATGCGGCGGTCACGCAGGTGGGACTGCGAACTGAAGCTGGGTCTCGGTGTCGTTGAATCCGACCGAGCGGTAGATCCGGATCGCGAGGTAGTCCGGATCCGCGACCATCACCAGCGTCCGCGCGCCGCCCTCGGTCAGCCCGTACGTCGACGCGTGATGGACGAGTGTGCTGGCCAGACCGCGACCGCGATCCTCGAGCGAGGTCTGCACATTCTGGAAACGCGCGACGCCCTTGCCGTCGAACATCAACCCGAGCGAACTCTGCAGCCGATCGCCTTCGAACGCGCCGAACCACTTGCCGTGGCCGGCATCGACCAGCTCGCGCTGCGTGGCCGTCTTGCGCCGGGTGAACTCCTCGTACGCGGCGTCGACGGTCATGCTTGCGGTGGCCAGGCTCTGATCGAACAGCTGCGCCCAGTCGTCGTCACTGTCCAGGAAGCGGTACGTCGCCTCGGTGTTCGGCCGCGGCGGCGGGACGACCCGCTCGGCCGTCATCACGACGCTCCGGTCGATCTCGAAGCCGGCGGCGGTCACCTCGTCCTCCGCGCCGACCTCGCCGTCCACGCTGTCGATGCCGAGGGCAACGTGTTTCGCGGCCGGGAACTCGCGGCGGAAGTCGTCCAGGCGGATCTTGGTGTCGTCCGGCGCGAACGGCGTGCGGTACAGCAGGTAGTTGCCCCACCAGAAACCCGGGTTGGCCGGCGTACGCACAACGACGTACTCGCCGGTGTCGCGGAAGGTGCTTCCGCCCAGCTCCAGCAGCAACAGGTCGGTGCGGTAGCCGAGGCTCGTGATGTCCACACCTCCATCCTCACCGTCGCGTCAATCGAGTTCCCTTGACATGCAGCTCGTTGGCTGCCTATTGTATTTATGCAGCCGGACGGCTGCATAACGGTCGGAGGCGTGATGGACGACGAGGTGTTCCGGGCGCTGGCCGACCCGAGCCGGCGGCAGCTGCTCGACATGCTGAACGCCCGCAACGGCCAGACCCTGCGCGAGCTCTGTGCCGGGCTGGACATGGCGCGGCAGTCGGTCAGCAAACACCTCACGATCCTGGAGACCGCCAACCTCGTCACCACCGTGTGGCGCGGGCGCGAGAAGCTCCACTACCTCAACGCCGAGCCGATCAACGCGATCGCCGACCGCTGGATCACGCAGTACGACCGTCGGCGGGCGCAGATGTTCGCCGACCTCAAGACGGCTTTGGAGGCCGAACCGACCATGAGCGACAACGACTTCGTCTACACGACCTACATCAAGACCACGCCGGAGCGGCTCTGGCAGGCGCTCACCGAGCCGAAGTTCACCGAGCAGTACTGGAACCTGTCGCACGAGACCGACTGGAAGCCCGGTTCGGAGATCGTCTGGCACATGGGTGAGGTGACGATGGCCGGGCCGGGGCAGGTCGTGGTCGAGCACACGCCGTACACCCGGTTGTCGTATGCCTGGCACCACATCACGCCGGAGTTCGCGAAGGCGGTCGATCTGTCGGACGACGTGTACGAGAAGACCAGCCGCGAGCCGCTGTCCACCGCGACGTTCGAGCTCGAGCCGGTGGATGACAAGGTGAAGCTCACCGTCATCCACAGCGGCTTCGAACCGGACAGTGTGCTGCGAACCATGATCCAAGACGGGTGGCCGGCCGTGCTGGCCGACCTGAAATCCTTCCTGGAACTCTCCCCCGTGCACTAGAAGCGCTCGCGCCCCGGCCGGGCGCCCCCACGCGGCCAGCGGTCCCGCGCGGCCAGCGGTCCCGCCGCACCACCTTGTGCACCAGAACCGCACCCAGACCGACTGACAGTGCGCCTTTGGTGCACAAGGTGATGCCTCAGGGCCGAGCGCCCCCGCGCGGCCAGCGTTCCCGCGCCGCCAGCGGTCCCGCGCCGCCAGCGGTCCCGCGCGGCCAGCGGTCCCGCCGCACCACCTTGTGCACCAGAACCGCACCCAGACCGACTGACAGTGCGCCTTTGGTGCACAAGGG
>NZ_SHKR01000016.1:466851-595273 GCF_004217145.1 Kribbella rubisoli
AGGTGATGCCTCAGGGCCGAGCGCCCCCGCGCGGCCAGCGTTCCCGCGCCGCCAGCGGTCCCGCGCCGCCAGCGGTCCCGCGCCGCCAGCGGTCCCGCGCGGCCAGCGGTCCCGCCGCACCACCTTGTGCACCGGAACCGCACCCAGACCGACTGACGGTGCGCCTTTGGTGCACAAGGTGATGCCTCATCCCGGCACAGACGCCGCTCCGTGCTCCCGCGCCCTCCCGCGGTGCCGGGCCGAGTGGCGAGTCGCGACGCCTCGCCTGGCCTCGGACCACTCCGACCAGCCGCGCGGCAGTGCGGCGGGCGGACTTGCCGTGGCGTACGCCGCGCGTGAGCGGGCACGCGGGCGCCGGCTTGCGGTGGCCTGGGCCGCGCGTGGCGGCAGGCCACCGCGGACGGCGGTGCGGCGGGCGGGCTTTGCGGTCACGTACGCCGAGCGTGAGCGGGCACACGGGCGCGGGCAGGCGGGCGCGGGCAGGCGGGCGCGGGCTTGCGGTGGCGTCCGCGCGCGGGGCAGACAGTGGTGCGGCGGGCGGTGGGCGGTGCCATGGGGTACGCCGCGCGGGGCGGGCGCGTGGTCGTGGTGGGCTGAGGCGTCTTGCGGTGGGTGGGGACCTGACATAGCAAGTCCCCACCGACCACAACCTGACTCAGGTTCCGCAACCAGCACCGCACTTCGGTGAGTGCCCAGGCGGGTTGGCGGCCAGCGCGCGGCTGGTGGCGGGCAGCGCGCGGATGGTGGTGTTAAGGCGGGGTTGGTGGAGGTAGGGCGGGGCTGGTGGAGGGCAGCGCGGCTGGTGGAGGTCGGGCGCGGCTGGTGGAGGTCGGGCGCGGCTGGCGGAGGTGGGGCGGGGTTGGTGGAGGGGCGGGGTGTTAGGGGCGTTTGTGGATGACGAGGGGTAGGACGGCGGTGGCGCCGGCTTCTCGGAGTTTGGCCGTGGCTACGGTGACGGGCCATTGGGAGGAGGTGGCGTCGACCAGGAGGAGGATCGGGCGGCCGGTGATCTGCTGAGCCGTCGCCGCGTCGACCTGGAGGCCGTCTCGCCAGAGTCTGGCTTCTTCGGCTGAGGACAGGTCGTCGGTGTAGCCAGTGCGGTCGATTGTTAGCTCGGCTCGATCCAAGCGGCCGACTGTGGCTACGTGGTCGGCCATAGCGGAGGTGAGCTCAGGGTGACCGCCGGCGGCTAGAGGTACGACGACCTCCGGGCGTCCCGACCACGAACCGCGCCACCGCGACAGCGCAGCGACCGCACCGGCCTTCAGCGCCTCCAAAGCATCTGCCTGAGGCGACCCGCCGAATGCGCCCTGCAGGACCTCGCGCCACTCGGGTGCGTCGGCGTAGACGATGATGCGGCCGGGCTCGGCCGACAACGCGGGCGGGATCTTCCCGCGGGCGCCGAACGCGCCGCCGGGCCACATCTTGCGTGGCTCGAGGACGTGAACCTCGCCGCGGAGCAAGCGGACGATCGTCGCCACAGTCTCCGGATCGGGTCGCGACTCCAGCGGTGAAGGCAACTCCCCCAGACACACCGAGCAGCGCCCGCACGGCTCGGCCGACGGATCGTCCAACGACTCCTGGAGAAGTTGCATGAGGCAACGATCACCCCGGGTATATGCGCGCATGATGTCGGCCTCGCGCCGCCGCACCGACACGATCCCGTCGTAATGCTCCGCGTCGAAGCTCCAGTCCGCTCCGGTCCGCACCCAGCCTCGCTCGACTCGGTCGACCGCTCCGTCCACGGCCAGCTGCTTCAACATCAACTCGACCCGCGTACGCCGCAGACCGGTCTCAGCCTCCAGCGCGGGCGCAGTCGCCGGCTCGTCCGGGCCGTACCCTTCCAACGCCCGCAGCAGCCGCTGCACGTTCTCCGGGACCGGAATGGTCGCCGTCGCGAAGTAGTCCCACACCCCCGAGTCCGCATCCGACGGCAGCAACGCCACCACCGCATGATCGATCCCACGCCCGGCGCGACCGACCTGCTGGTAGTACGAAACCGGCGACGGCGGCGACCCCACGTGCACCACAAACCCGAGGTCCGGTTTGTCGTACCCCATCCCCAGCGCAGACGTCGCGATCAGCGCCTTCAACTGATTCGCCCGCAGCGCATCCTCGAGACTCGCCCGCTCCCCCGCCTCGAGTTGACCCGTGTACGCCGCAACGGGCACATCCCGTCCGTGCACCTCTTGAACCAGCGAGGCCAACCGCTGCGCATCCGCGACAGTCAACGCGTAAACGATCCCGGACCCGGGAAGCGTCGGCAGCTGATCGACAACCCACGCGAATCGATCGAGTGGGGACAGCTTGTCCACGACGGCAAGCTGCAGACTCGCCCGCGCGAGCGGCCCACGCAGTACGAGCGTCGACTCTCCCAACTGCTTCGCCACATCTTCGGTGACCCGCGAGTTGGCCGTGGCCGTCGTCGCAAGCACCGGCGTCTTCGGGTTGAGCTGCTGCAGTACGTCGGACACCCGCCGATAGTCCGGCCGGAAGTCATGCCCCCAGTCCGACACCGCATGCGCCTCGTCAATCACCAGCAGACCGACCTGCCCGGCCAGCCCGTCGAGCACCCGCCGTCCGAACCCCGGGTTGGCCAACCGCTCCGGCGACACCAGCAGCACGTCGATGGCGCCCGACCGCAGGTCCTGCTCGATACCTGACCAGGCATCGATGTTGTTCGAGTTCAGCGTCGCCGCGCGCAACCCGGCCCGGCTCGCGGCGCCGACTTGATCGCGCATCAACGACAGCAGCGGCGAAACCACCAGCGTCGGCCCCGCGCCCTCCGACCGTCTGATCGCGGTCGCTGCCCAGTACACGGCTGACTTGCCCCAGCCGGTCGCCTGCACGACCAGCACCCGCGCGGCCGGCTCACACAACGCTGCGACCGCGGTCTCCTGATCCGCACGCAACCGAGCGTCGTCACCAGCGATCGCACGAATCACGTCGCCGGCAACCTTCGCGCGGTCGTCGGTCAAAGCAAGCGGTCCATCGGTCTCGGCCATGCCGGAAACCCTAGACGCCCGCACCCCCAGTCCGCTGGCCGCGGCCCCGGAGCTGTGGATAACCTCAGGCGCACTTCCCCGGATGACACGGCTCGCCCTCGTTGTCCATCAACCGACGCGGTCCCGGGCCCTTCGCGGCCAACGCGTCGTACGGATTGGCGAGCGCACATCGATCGAGGGACAGGCACCCGCAACCGACACAGTCCTTGAAGTCGTCGCGGAGCTGCTCGAGATGCAGGATCCGACGGTCCAGTTCGGCCTGCCAGCACTCCGAGATGCGCTCCCAATCGGACCGCGTCGGCGTCCGGTTCTCCGGCAGCAGCTTCAAGATCGCTGCGACCTCGGCCAGCGGTACGCCGACCCGCTGGGCGATCCGCACCAACGCCACCCGGCGCAACGTGTCCCGCTTGTACCGGCGCTGGTTCCCCGACGTACGGCGGCTCAGGATCAAGCCCTGGCGTTCGTAGAAGTGCAGTGCAGAGATCGCCACGCCGCTGCGTTGCGACAGCTGCCCGACCGTCAGCTCACCAGGCTCGATGTCCATCGCCCATCCCTCCAACCTCAACTTAAATCGAGGCTAGCGGACAAGGTCAGGCAGTAACGAGTCGGCGTCCTATGCTCGCGGACATCAGCGCGGCCGCCGCGCAGAGTCCGCCGGCCAGGTACCAGGCCAGGTTGTAGCTGCCCTGCGCGTCCCGGATCGCACCGGCGCCGGTCGCGGCCAGCGCAGCGCCGACCTGGTGTGACGCGAACACCCAGCCGAACACGATCGGCCCGTCCTGCCCGAACCACTCACGGCACAGCGCGACGGTTGGCGGCACGGTGGCCACCCAGTCCAGTCCGTAGAAGATGATGAACACCCACGTGCTCGGTGCGGCGGTCGGTCCAAGCAGCGACGGCAGTACCAACAGCGAGAGTCCACGGAGTGAGTAGTAAGCGATCAGCAGGAACCGCGGGTCCCACCGGTCGGTCAGATAGCCCGAGAAGATCGTGCCGCCGACGTCGAACAGACCCACCAGAGCCAGAAGCGAGGCAGCAGTCGTGGCAGGCATGCCGTGATCGTGCGCGGCGGTCACGAAGTGCGTGCCGACCAGACCGTTCGTCGAGGCGCCACAGATCGCGAAGCCACCCGCAAGCAGCCAGAACGCAGGCCGCCGTACGGCCACCCCCAGCGCACGCACTGCTCGCACTGCACTGCTACCTGTCGTCTCGACCCGCTGCCCCGCAGTACTCCCCTCCGGAGCGCCATACGCCCGCAGCCCAACGTCGCTCGGGTAGTCACGGAGGAACAGCAACACCAGCGGTACGACGGCCAGCGCAGCACCGCCTGCCACGAGTGCAGGCACCCGCCATCCGTGGTGCGACGCCAAGGACGCGATCAGCGGTAGAAAGACGAGCTGACCAGTCGCACCGGCGGCCGTGAGGATCCCCGTGACCAGTCCGCGGCGGTGGACGAACCAGCGCCCGGTGATCGTCGCCACGAACGTCATCGACATCGAGCCGGTGCCGACGCCGACCAGGAGCCCCCAGCAGAGCAGCAACTGCCAGGCAGACGTCATGAAGACGGTCAGACCACTGCCCAGCGCGATCAGCACCAGCGCGCCGCTGACGACCTTGCGCAGCCCGAGTCGGTCCATCAGTGCGGCAGCGAACGGCGAGATGCCGCCGTACAGCAGCAGGTTGATCGACACCGCCGACGAGATGGTCGCGTGCGACCACCCGAACTCCTCGTGCAGCGGATCGAGCAGCACACTGGGCACCGAACGGAACCCGGCCGCGCCGATCAGGGTCACGAACCCCACCACAGCGACCGCCCAGGCCAGGTGCACCCGGGGAGCCTTCTTCGTCGCGAGAATCTGCGTCACCCGATCAAGGGTGCGGGTTCGACCGCCATCGAACTAGTGGCCAGATGGACAACATGTGTCAAAATATGGCCATGAGCCCACGTCACCTGACCTCCGTCGGTCCACACGTGGTCGCCGTCCTCGCCCTCGAGCCGGTGGTCGGGTTCGACCTGACCATCCCGCCGACCGTGCTGGGCGCGGCGACCAAGGCCGACGGCACGCAGCTGTACGACGTCCGCATCTGCGGCCTCGGCGGCCCGGTCCGGGCGGGAGCCGGCTTCAACCTCATCCCGGACTACGGACCCGAGGCGCTGGCCGATGCCGACACGGTGATCGTCCCTGGCACCTACATCCACCAGCCGCGGTACGACGGCACGCTGCCCGACGACCTGGCCGCTGCGCTCGAGACGATCCGCCCGGGAACCCGGATCGCCTCGATCTGCACGGGCGCCTTCGTGCTCGGCGCGGCCGGCTACCTGGACGGCCGGCCCGCGACGACGCACTGGGAGCGGGCCGAGCTGTTCCGCAGTGTCTACCCGCAGGTGAAGCTCGACGAGGACAAGCTGTTCATCGACGACGGCGACATCCTCACCTCGGCCGGCCTGGCCGCTGGCGTCGACCTCTGCCTGCACCTGATCCGCCGGGACTTCGGCAGCGAGGTCGCGAATCGGGCCGCCCGGCACTGCGTCGTACCGCCGTGGCGGGACGGCGGGCAGTCGCAGTACATCGAGCGGGCCATTCCAGAGGAAGGCAGTGAGGGTACGTCGCCGACGCGGGCGTGGGCGCTCGCGCGACTCGGCGAGGAGATCAGCCTGGCCGCGATGGCGGCGTACGCGCAGATGAGCGTGCGTACCTTCAGCCGCCGCTTCAAGGCCGAGACGGGCCAGTCGCCCGGCACCTGGCTGCTACAGCAACGCGTGCGGCATGCCTGCAACCTGCTGGAGACGACCGATCTGTCTGTCGACCGTGTCGCCCACGAAGCAGGTCTCGGGACCGCCGCGTCGCTGCGCCACCACCTTCGCTCCGAGCTCGGTGTCTCGCCGCTCGCCTACCGCAAGACCTTCCGGGCCGGCTGAACGTCAGAGCACCACGAGGTCGTGGGGCTGGTTGTTCATCGACTCGCCGCCGTCCGCGGTGACCACGACGATGTCCTCGATCCGCGCACCCCACCGGCCCGGCTGGTAGATGCCCGGCTCGACGCTGAACGCCATCCCCGCCTCGAGCGGCAGGTCGTTGCCCGCCACGATGTACGGCTCCTCGTGCACGTCCAGCCCGATCCCGTGCCCCGTCCGGTGGATGAAGTACTCACCGAAGCCCGCCGCCGCGATCACGTCCCGCGCGGCCGCGTCGATCGACTCCGCCGTCACACCAGGCCGAACCGCATCCACGGCAGCCTGCTGAGCCTCCTGCAGTACGGCGTATGTCGCGGCCACGTCGGCGTCCCGCGGCGTGCCGACGGCGTACGTGCGCGTGGAGTCGGAGTTGTAGCCCTCGGCAACGGGTCCGCCGATGTCGACGACCACCACGTCGCCGGCCTCGATCACCCGCTCGGACAGCGCGTGGTGCGGGCTGGCGCCGTTCGGACCGCTGGCGACGATCACGAAGTCCGCCTCGGTGTGGCCCTCCTCGACGATCGCGGCGGCGATGTCGGCGCCCACCTCCGCCTCCGTCCGCCCCGGCCGCAGCCACTCGCCGACCCGGGCGTGCACCCTGTCGATGGCCGCGCCCGCCTTCCGCAGGGCCTCGATCTCGGCCGTGTCCTTGCGCATGCGCAACTCACGGACGATCGGCCCGGCCAGCACCTGCTCGGCCTTCGGCAACGCGTCGCGGATAGCCAGCACATGCAGCGCCGGCGTGAAGTCGCTCACCGCGACTCGATCGACGCCACCGAGCCGCTCGGCCGCCAGGTTGTACGGATCGACACCGTCCACCCAGGTGATGACGTCGACCCCGAGCTCCTCCAAGCCGGTGAACCCCGGCGCCTCGAGCTTCGGTACGACGAGCGCCGGCGTCCCGTCCGCGGGGATCAGCAGCGCGGTGAGCCGCTCGAACGAACCACCCGGCTGACCGATCAAGTAGCGAAGATCCGAGCCCGGCGCGATGACCAGACCGGTGCCTGCCGCGGCCTCGCGGGCGCGATCCAGGCGGGAACGGAGGACGGCGAAGTCGGGAATCGGAGGGAGTGCTGAGCGACGGGCCATGGGTCGACTCTAAAACTGTCGGGAGCGATTGCTAAAACCTCTCTCATGACTCTGCACCATGTGGCCTTCGGCGACGGCGTTCCGGTTCTCGCGTTGCACGGCTGGACTCCGGACCACCGGCTGATGACCGGCTGCCTCGAACCGATCTTCAGCCAACTGACCGGGTACCGGCGGCTCTATCCCGACCTGCCAGCGATGGGCCAGAGCCCGGCCGGCGACATCGACAGCTCCGACGGCATCATGGCGGCCGTCCGGGAGTTCATCGACGAGCAGATCGGTGACGAGCCGTTCGTGCTCATGGGCGAGTCGTACGGCGGATACCTGTCCCGCGGCCTGGTCGCCGAGCGCCCCGAGCAGATCCTGGGCATGGGCTTGATCTGCCCGACCGGCACGCTCTGGCACAAGGACCGGAAGCTGCCCGAGCACGCCGTACTGCGGACCGAGCCGGGCGTGCTCGAGTCGCTGACCGAGGGTGAAGACTTCACCGAGCTCGCGGTGGTGCAGACCGCGGCCGCGCTGGCCGCCTATCGTGCCGATGTCGCGCCCGGTCTCGCGGTCGCAGACCTGGCTGCGATGGATCGGATCCAGGAGAACTGGGCGCTGTCGACGGCGCCGGAGAGCGGTCCGGTCTACACCCGGCCGACGTTGGTGCTGTGCGGGCGGCAGGACGCTGTCACCGGCTACGAGGACTGGTACGAGCTGCTCCCCCACTACCCGCGCGCGACGTTCGCCGTGCTCGACGTCGCCGGGCACAACCTGCAGATCGAGCAGCCTGAGTTGCTCGGCGCGCTGGTGCGGGAGTGGTTGCAAAGAGTCAGCCAGGGGCTCCCGCGCGTGGCTACCAGCGGGTAATGTCGGCCGCATGGTGACTGGGAAGCGTGCGTTCGGGTGGCCGTTGGTTGTCGCGCTCACCAACGGGCGCACCAGGATCTCCGACGAGCGGTTGACCGCGGCCGTGCGGGACAAGGTGGTCCTGGTGACCGGTTCGTCGTACGGGATCGGCGAGGCGACCGCGCGACGCCTGGCAGCAGCCGGAGCGACGGTGTTGCTCGTGGCGCGAACCGAGGAGCAGTTGCAGGTCGTGGCCGACGAGATCCGGGCGGACGGCGGGTCGGCGTACGTGTATCCGGCGAACCTTGCGGATCCTGCGGCGGTCGAGGAGCTTGTGCGGACGGTGCTGGCCGAGCACGAGCGGGTCGACGTCCTGGTGAGCAACGCGGGCAAGTCGATCAGGCGGTCGGTCGCCGACACGTACCAGCGGTTCCACGACATCGAGCGGACGAATGCGATCAACTACCTCGGCCCGGCGAAGCTTGTGCTCGAGCTGCTCCCGTCGATGCGCGAGCGCGGGTCGGGTCACATCGTGAACGTGTCGACGGCCGGGGTGCGGACGCCACCGATGGCGCGGTGGTCGGCGTACCTGGCGTCGAAGAGTGCTTTTGATGTGTGGCTGCGGTGCGTGGCGCAGGAGGTTCGCGGGGACGGGGTGACGACGTCGACCGTCTATATGGGACTGGTGCACACGCGGATGAGTGAGCCGACGCCCCTGCTGAACAAGATGCCCGGCCTGACGCCAGAGCAGGCCGCCGATCAGGTGTGTACGGCGGTGGCGGAGCGGCCGCACAACATCACGCCGCCGTTCGTCCGCCCGGCCGATGCCGTGGGCAACTTGTTGCGGGTGCCGACGGACCGGTTGCTCGAGCAGTACTACCGGCGTACCGGAGGCGGGAAGAAGCGATGAGAACGATCCGCCCGATCGGGCCGATCCGTCCGCCGGAGTGGCTGATCCAGAGCGCGGCCGACGTCGGCGAGTTGTCGGTCGCGCTGATCCGGTCCGGCGTCTGGCGATCGGCCGGGCCGGCGCAGCTCGTGCGGATCGAGCGCGCGTTGCGGACGTGGGGCCAGTCGATGGCTGCGCTCGGCGTGATCGCGGCGATCCGGTATCCCGATCGTGCGGCGGTGATCTCAGGCGATCACCAGCTCACGTACGCCGAGCTGGACCGCCGGTGCGAGCGAATCGCGGCCGGCCTGCACGCGCAGTACGACATCGTTGCCGGCAGCAAGGTCGCCGTCCTTTGCCGGAACCACATCGGCTTCCTGGAGGCGACCCTGGCAGCGTCGCGGATCGGCGCCGACGTGCTGTTCGTCAACACGGAGTTCGCTCCACCTCAACTGCGGGCTGTTCTCGAGCGGCACCGCCCGGATCTTCTGGTCCACGACGCAGAGTTCGCCGCGCCGGAAGATATCCCGGCGATCACGTCCGATCTCCAGGAAGTTGCCGACAGCCGTGCGGCGAGTGCGCCGACGCCCGATTCGGCTGGGCACATCACGATTCTGACCTCCGGGACGACGGGCACACCGAAGGCAGCGCCGCGGGTGCCGACCGCTGCGGGGCTCGCGGGGCTGACCGCGAGTGCGCTGAGCAGGTTCGGGGTGCGATCGGGTGAGCCGGTGATTATCGGGCCGCCGTTGTTCCATGGGCTTGGATTGTTGACGTCGATGTTGGCCTTGTTTCTCGGGGCGCCGTTGGTGTTGCGGCCGCGGTTCGACGCTGCGACGTTGCTGTCCGATGTGGAAAGGAACCGGGCGGGTGCGGTGGTCGCCGTGCCGGTGATGCTGCGGCGGTTGCTGGAGTTGGGGCCGACGGCGATCGCGGAGTACGACCTGCGTTCGTTGCGGGCCGTGATCTCCGGGGCGTCGCAGCTCGGTGTGCCGCTGGCTGAGCGGTTCATCGAGCGGTTCGGGCCGGTGCTGTGCGACGCGTACGGGTCGAGCGAGGTCGGCATCGCCACGATCGCCAACTCCGCGGACCTGCTCGACGCGCCCGGCACGGTCGGTCGCCCGTGCCTCGGCAGCTCGATCCGGATCCTCGACGACCAGGACCACGCAGTGCCGACCGGCACGACCGGGCGGATCTTCGCGGGTGGCGGGCTCGTGTTCGGCGGGTACTCCGACGGTTCGAGCAAGACCGTGGTCGACGGGCGGATGAGCACCGGCGATCTCGGCCATCTCGACAATGCCGGCCGGCTGTTCGTCGACGGCCGCGAGGACGACATGATCGTCTCCGGCGGCGAGAACGTGTACCCGGTCGAGGTCGAGGAGTGCCTCGCGGCGCATCCCGCGGTCGCCGAGGCGGTCGTCAGCGGCGTACCCGACGATGACTTCGGTCAACGGCTGGTCGCGTACGTCGTACTGCGCGAGCCGGCGACCGAGGACGAGCTGATCGCGCACGTGAAGGCGAACCTGGCCCGCTACAAGACCCCGCGCCAGATCGTCATCCTCGACGAGTTCCCGCGCAACGCCACCGGCAAGGTCCTCCGCAGCAAACTCAGCCCGCCGTGAACAGACCGTAGAACCGCGTCATCCGCTCGAGCGCGCCGCCCTCGTCCCCGAACGACACCGCGACCGTCTCGGCCCCGGCTTCGGCGAGCTCATGAGCCATCGCGACAACAGGTCCCGGATCGCCTTCGGACCAGTCGAGCCGAGTGCCGACCTTCACCTGCCGCTCCCCGAACGACCGCAGCCGCGCGACCGCCGCGCTGAACCCGGCGCCGTCCAGTCCGAGCCCCTGCCACTCATCGCCGAACCGAGCCGCCCGCCGCAACGCCGGCGTCGTCGTACCGCCGATCATGATCGGCAACGGCGCCCGAAGCTTCGGCTCGAACACCCCGCCCCGGTCGCGCCCTTCGAACAGGTCGCGAAGGATCTCCAGCGAAGAGTCCGTACGCCGCCCGCGTTCCTCGAACGGGACGCCGACGGCCGCGAATTCCTCGTGCGCCCAACCGGCCCCGAGCCCGAGTACGACGCGCTCGTCCGACAGCCGGTGCAACGTCGCAGCCTGCTTGGCGACCACGAAGGCGCTTCGCATCGGCAACACCAGCACAGATGTCCCGAACCGGATCCGGCTCGTGCGCGCAGCAAGGTACCCGATTGTCACGAGCGGCTCGTACACACCGCCGTACGTCGAGCCGAACTCGCCCGGCGGGAGCAGGTGATCGGGCAACCACGCCGTACCGTAGCCAAGCTCCTCGGCTGCCACGGCCAGCTCGACGAGTCGCTCGGGCGGCATCGCTGCCGACTCGTCCGGCAGGACCACCTGCAGCTCAACCATGCGCTTGACCTTAACCGCTTGTCCTGCGGTGGCGGCGATTGATGGGAGAGTGGGTGCCGTGAAGATTCTCGTCGGATACGTACCAACGCCCGAAGGTGAGGCGGCGCTGGCCGCTGCGGCGACCGAGGCCGAACTGCGCGGCGCCTCGGTCCTGCTGCTGAACACCAGCCGCGGCGACTCCTACATCGACGCCCGCTACGCCAACGCCGACGAGATGGCTGCCGCTGAGGCCAGGCTGCGCGAGCAAGGCGTCGAGGTGACGATCCAGCAGGCGGTGACCGAAGGCGACGTGGCCGGCGCTCTACTCAAGGCGGCCGCCGCGGAGGACGTCGGGCTGATCGTGCTCGGTCTGCGCCGCCGCTCCCCCGTCGGCAAACTGATCCTCGGCAGCACCGCCCAGCGCGTCCTGCTCGAGTCGCCCGTCCCGGTCCTCGCCGTCAAGGTCCCGTCACCACACGACTGACCGCAAGAACGCGGAACCCGCTCCGACCCACAGGTGAACGGGCGCCTTCGGGGTGCCCTGGAGCGGAAGGAACTGTGCATGTCATATCCCGAGGTTGGCGTCGGCCTGCCGGTGGTCGGGCTGTGCGGGCCAGATGCGGTGGTCGAGATCGCGACGGCCGCCGACGAGCTCGGATTCGCGGCGGTATCAGTCTTCGAGCGGCTGCTGGTGCCGGCGGCGCCCGATTGGGTGAACCACGCCGGATTGCCGAGGGAGACGGCCTACGACGCCTTGGAGACGCTGACGTACGTGGCGGCGCGGACCGAGCGGGTCCGGCTGCACACCGCCGTACTCGTGCCGCTGTTCCAGCAGCCGGTCGTGCTGGCGCGGCGGGTTGCGACGATCGATCAGCTCTCGGGCGGGCGGATGGATCTGGGCATCGCGCTCGGTTGGCTGCCGGAGGAGTTCGTCGCTGCGGGCGTGCCGGCGCGCGGGCGGGTGGCGGCGTTCGAGGAGTCAGTCGCCGTACTGCGGGCTTGCTGGGGGCCTGATCCGGTCGAGTTCGCTGGTGAGCATTACACCGTGCCGATGGCGACGCTTGGGCCGAAGCCGGTGGCGCCGCTCACGCTGTACGGCGGTGGGGTCGCGCAGCCGGCGATCGAACGAGCTGCTCGGATCGCTGACGGGCTGACGCTTGCGCATCGCGACTGGGAGTCCACGTGTGCGGCGATCGGGTGGTATCACGAGGCCGGTGGTTCCGGGCCGATCGTCCTCCGGGCGGGGCCGATGAAACCGCATCCGATGCTGCAAGGGCCGGTGGGTTTCACGCCCGAGACGATCCTCGATGACCTGCGGCGGGCGGCCGCCGAAGGGATCACCCGGGTGGACTGGGACCTCAACCTCATCGGCACGCCGATCCCCGACCAGGTCGCGGCGTTGAAGACGCTGGCGGGTCACCTGCGGTAATCCGGATGAGGGGCTGGGGCGGGCCGCCTAAACTGGACTGGTTATGCCTGATGCCCGGACCGAGTCCCCGAGTCCATCCCCAGTTCCCTCACAAGACCCAGCCGCCACACGTCGCCCTCGCCGTCGTCGCAGGCCGGGCACGGGAGGCAACAACGCCACCCCGGCACCCTCGACCGACGAGCGCGGCCAGCGCGGCGGCTCGCCCAGCACCCCGCCCACCGGAAACGGCGCTCGCAGCGGCGGCTCCTCCAGCACCCCACCCACCGGAGGCGGTGTGCGCAAGCGTCGCGGGCCCTCTAATGACACCGCCGTCGAGGACGGGGTGAGTTTGGCGGAGGTTGTTGCGCGGCTCGATGACCTGATGGCGTATGACCGGGAGCAGCTCGGGAAGCGGTTGGAGCGGGTTCGGACTACGAAGGAAGCGCGCAAGCGGGAGCAGGCGCTGCAGGGTGTGATCGGCGCGATCGAGCAGGCCGAGCGGCGGGTCGAGGTGCGGCGGAGCGCCGTACCGGAGATCACCTACCCGGAAGAGCTGCCGGTCAGTCAGCTGAAGGACGAGATCGCGGCGACGATCCGCGACAACCAGGTCGTGGTCGTCGCGGGCGAGACCGGTTCGGGTAAGACCACCCAGATCCCGAAGATCTGTCTCGAGCTCGGGCGCGGCATCCACGGCATGATCGGCCACACCCAGCCCCGCCGGCTCGCCGCGCGAACAGTCGCCGAGCGGATCGCCGAAGAGCTGGGCACGGAGCTCGGCGAGACGATCGGTTTCGCCGTACGGTTCACCGACAAGGTCAGCGAGCGATCGCTGGTCAAGCTGATGACCGACGGCATCCTGCTGAACGAGCTCCAGCGCGACCGCGACCTCACCCGGTACGACACGCTCATCATCGACGAGGCGCACGAGCGCAGCCTGAACATCGACTTCATTCTCGGCTACCTCAAGCGCCTCCTCCCCCGCCGCCCCGACCTCAAGGTCATCATCACCTCGGCGACCATCGACCCGGAGCGCTTCGCCGCGCATTTCTCGGACGCGAAGGGCAACCCGGCCCCGATCGTCGAGGTGTCCGGCCGGACCTACCCGGTCGAGGTGCGGTACCGCCCGGTCAACGACCCCGAGGACCCGGCGACGATCGACCGCGACCAGACTCAGGCGATCCTCGACGCCGTCGACGAGCTCCAGTACGAGGCGGACGGCGACATCCTGGTCTTCCTCAGCGGCGAGCGGGAGATCCGCGACACCGCCGACGCGCTGAACGACAAGTTCCGCGGCGACCGGCGTACGACGGAGATCCTGCCGCTCTACGCGAGGCTCTCGAACGCCGAGCAGCATCGGGTCTTCCAGTCGCACTCGGCGCGCCGGATCGTGCTCGCGACCAACGTCGCCGAGACCTCGCTGACCGTCCCCGGCATCAAGTACGTCATCGACCCCGGTACGGCGCGCATCTCGCGCTACAGCCACCGCACGAAGGTCCAGCACCTGCCGATCGAGCCGGTCTCGCAGGCCAGCGCCAACCAGCGCAAGGGCCGCAGCGGCCGCACGAGCGACGGGATCGCGATCCGGCTGTACTCCGAGGAGGACTTCGACAACCGCCCGGAGTTCACCGACCCGGAGATCCTGCGCACCAACCTCGCGTCGGTCATCCTGCAGATGACCGCGATCGGGCTCGGCGACATCGCGGCGTTCCCGTTCATCGACGAGCCGGACAAACGCAGCATCACCGACGGCCTGCAGCTCCTCACCGAGCTCGGCGCGATCGACACCCCGAAGGGCGGACGGCTCACCCCGATCGGCCGCCAGCTCGCACAGATTCCGTTGGACCCACGGCTTGCCCGGATGATCGTCGAAGCCGACAAGCACGCGTGCGTCCGCGAGGTCATGGTCATCGCGTCCGCACTGTCGATCCAGGATCCGCGCGAGAGGCCGACCGATGCCGAGGCGCAGGCCACCCAACAGCACGCCCGGTTCCGCGACCCCAACAGCGACTTCCTCGGATACCTGAACCTCTGGGGCTACCTGAAGAAGCAGCAGAAGGAGCTGTCCGGCAACCAGTTCCGCCGGATGTGCCGCAGCGAGTACCTCAACTACCTGCGCGTCCGCGAGTGGCAGGACATCTACGCGCAGCTCCGCCAGGTCGCGTCCCAGATCGGCGTCAAGCTCAACAGCGGCGAGCCGGCCGACCCGCAGAGCGTCCACATCTCGCTGATGTCCGGCCTGCTGTCGCACCTCGGGCTGAAGGACCCGGCCAACCAGCACCAGTACATCGGTGCCCGCGGCACCAAGTTCGCGATCTTCCCCGGCTCTGGCCTGTTCAAGAAACCACCGCAGTTCGTGATGGCCGCCGAGCTCGTCGAGACCTCACGGCTGTGGGCGCGGGTGAACGCGAAGATCGAGCCCGAGTGGGCCGAGGATCTCGCTCCGCACCTCATCAAACGGTCGTACTCCGAACCGCACTGGGAACGCAAAGCCGGCGCGGTCATGGCGTACGAGAAGGTCACGCTGTACGGCGTACCGATCGTCGCCAGGCGCAAGGTGAACTACGGCAAGGTCGACCCGGAGGTGTCGCGCGAGCTGTTCATCCGGCACGCGCTGGTCGAGGGCGACTGGGACACACACCACAAGTTCTTCCATGAGAACCGCAAGCTGATCGAGGAAGTCGAGGAGCTCGAGGAGCGCACCCGGCGCCGCGACCTGCTCGTCGACGACGAGACCCTGTTCGCGTTCTACGACGAACGGATCGGCCCCGAGGTCGTCACCGGACGGCACTTCGACACCTGGTGGAAGACCGCGCGGCAACGCGACCACGACCTGCTCGACTTCGAGCGCTCACTCGTCGTTCGTGAGGGCGCCGAGGTCCGCGAGGAGGAGTTCCCGCTGCACTGGATGCAGAACGGGATGACCTTCGACCTGACGTACGCGTTCGAGCCGGGAACGGACGCGGACGGTGTGACCGTCCACATTCCGCTGCTGGTGCTGAACCAGATCACCGCGGACGGGTTCGAGTGGAGCGTGCCGGGCTTCCGCGAGGAACTGGTCACCACCCTGATCAAGTCCTTGCCGAAGACGATCCGGCGCAACATCGTGCCCGCACCGGATCACGCCCGGCAGATCCTGCCTGAGCTGGACCCGGCGTCCGGACCGCTCACCGATGCGATGGCTCAAGCCCTGCGGGAGCTGCGCGGTGTCGTGATCGAGCCGAGCGACTGGGACTGGAGCCGGGTGCCGGAGCATCTGCGGATGACGTTCCGGGTCGAGGACGACAAGCGCAAGACAGTTGCTGAGAGCAAGGACCTCGCGAAGCTGAAGGAGAAGCTGAAGCCGAAGACCACGGCCGCGATCTCGCAGGTCGCGTCGAAGGCAGTCAGCGGGCTGGAGAAGTCCGGTCTGACCGACTGGACGTTCGGTGACCTGCCGCGCAGCTTCTCCGAACGCCGCAACGGCCTCACGGTCGCCGGCTACCCGGCGCTCGTCGACGAGGGCAAGACCGTCGCGATCCGGCTGCAGGAGACCGAACGCGATCAGGCCGCCGCGATGTGGGCCGGTACGCGCCGGCTCTTGCTGCTCACGATGCCCTCGGTGATCGACGTGGTACAGCGGCATCTGAGCAATCAGCAGAAGATGACGCTGATGGCCGGTCCGCATCGCAACGTCGGCGAACTGCTCGACGACGCGATCGGTGCGGCGGTCGATCAGCTCATGGCGGCCGCGGGCGGTCCGGCGTGGAATCTCACGGCGTTCGCGATCCTGCGTGACGCCGTACGGTCGGACCTCGCGGACACCGTGCTGACGATCCTGCAGCAGGTCGAGCAGGTGCTCGGGCATGCGCGGACCGTGGACAAGCAGATCTCGCGCGCGTCGAGCCCGGCGTTGATCGTGGCGTTGTCGGACGTCCGCGGACAGCTCGAACGGCTGGTCCACCCGGGCTTCATCACCGAGACCGGCGCGAAGCGACTCCCGGACCTGGCTCGGTACCTGCGCGGCATGGAGCAGCGGCTGGCCAAGCTCGGTGAGAACGCGGCCCGCGACCGCTCCGGGATGGCGATCGTTCAGACGCTCACCGATGAGTACGAGAAGCGTCTGCGCGCCGTTCCGACCGGCAAGTACCCGAGCCCCGAGCTGCTCGAGGTCCGGTGGATGCTCGAGGAGCTGCGGATCAGCCTGTTCGCGCAGACGCTCGGTACGCCGTACCCGATCTCGGAGAAGCGGATCCGGAAGGCGCTGGCGGACAGCTAGGAAGCGGCTAGGAGTCGAGCAAGCGGCGGGCGTGGTCGTGGACGGCCGTGCGGAGTTCGGGTGGTTCGAGGATCTCGAACGGCCAGTAGAGGCGGATGACCCCTGATACGAGGGGTCCCAGGTCGTTCGCGGCGAAGCGGACCTCGCAGGTGTTCTCGTCGATGGGATCGACCACGCCTTGGCTCGGCGGAATCAGCCGGGCGACCGTCGCGGCGTCGGCCTGTACGCGGACCCGGGCGACGATGTCCCACGGCGCCACTCCGGTGCCCTCGGCAACTAGTGCGACCGGATCGGGCGGGTCCTCGAACCGATAACGCGAGCCGGTCAGTGCAGGCTCGCTGATGCGGTCGACGCGGAAGGTACGCCAGGCCTGCCGATCGCGGTCGCGCGCGACGAGGTACCAGCGGCGGCCGGTGTGCACAATCTGGAGTGGCTCGACGCTGCGCTCGGACTCGCTTCCGTCATGCGTCCGGTAGCGGAACCGGATCCCTTCGATGTGACGGCAGCCGGCGGCCAGCGTGACCAGCACCTCGCCGTCGACCTGCGGCAGCTCCCCCTGCGGCAGCTGCGTGGTGTGCGCGCTGATGGCAGCGACCTGCTCCTGCAACCGTGCCGGCAGGACCTGATGAAGCTTGGCCAGCGCCGATACCGCAGCCTCCTCGACGCCTGACACGGTCGTGGTCGTCGCGACGCGCAGGCCGACCGCGATCGCCACAGCCTCCTCGTCCTCGAGCAGCAGCGGCGGCAGCCGGCCGCCGGGACCGAGGCGGTAGCCGCCGCCGATCCCGGCCTCGGCCTCGACCGGGTACCCGAGCGACCTGAGGCGCGTGACATCCCGGCGTACGGTCCGCGGCGTGACGTCGAGCCTGGCCGCCAGCTCCGTGCCCTCCCACTGCGGGCGCGACTGGAGCAGTGACAGCAGGCGGAGCAAGCGGGCTGCGGTATCCATCAATTTCCATTCTGCCCCGACCTGCGGACCGATCCTGTCCGCAGGTCGTCCTACGGTAGCGACATGACGACGCTTTCGCAGAATCTCCTGGACCTGTCCGACTTCGCCTGGCAGCGGCTGCGGAACCGGGTGGAGGGCCTGACCGACGAGGAATACCTCTGGGAACCGTTCGACGGCTGCTGGTCGATCCGGACGTCCGACTCGGGTCTCGTGCTCGAACGCACGAAGATCCCGCCGGAACCGGAGCCGTTCACCACGCTGGCCTGGCGGATCACCCACATCATCGACATCCTGCAGGAGGACCGCACCGCCACCTGGTTCGGCAGCCAGGTCGACCCGGCTGACGGCCCGCCGCCCGTGCCGGGTTCCGCGGCGGACGCTCTGACCGCCCTGGATCATGCGTACGACGTCTGGCGCCGACGCCTCGCCGCGCTCAGCCAGGACGTCCTCGACCGCCCGATGGGCGAGCCCGCGGGGATGTACGCCGAACACGACGGCACGTCGTTCGCGCTGCACATCCTGGACGAGCTGATCCACCACGGTGCGGAAGTCGGCACGGTCCGCGACTTCTACCGCGACACGCACACCGAGGACCCGTTCGCCGCCGCCCTCGCCGGCGAGGTCAGACCGACCGAGCAGCCGGCGCTGCTGGCCGAAGCGGCTGTGGCGCAGCGGTGGGAGGTCGTACTTCGGCTCGCCGGCATGGGCTTCGGCATCAACGAGCGGACCAAGGACGGCGCCACCGCCGCGCATCTGGCCGCGGGGAGCGGAGCGCTGGACGCGCTCCGATTCCTCGTCGAGCATGGCGCGGACCTGACCGCTACCGATCCGAAGTTTCACGCCGACGCACTCGGCTGGGCCAAGTGGGGCGAGCAGGCGGAGGCCGTCGCCTACCTGGAGTCGCTCTAGGGCACGAATGCGCGCTGCGAGCGGCGGCGGAAGTCGCGGGGCGGGAGCTCGTGGGCCGCGGTGAAGGTGCGGGTGAAGTACGACTGGCTGGTGAAGCCGCAGCGGGTGGCGATAGCGGCGATCGAGGTGTTGGTTGCCGCTAGCAAAGATGCGGCGTGTTCGAGGCGGAGGTCGGTGACGAAGGCGGTCGGCGTGACGCCGTACGCGGCGCGCATAGACCGGGACAGGTGGGCAGGGCTGACGCCGGCGAGTTCGAGCAGCCGGGGTACGCCGCCGCGGAGGTTCTGCTCGGCGCGCATCGCAGTACATGCTCTCGCCAGCCAGTCGGGTACGCCGGGCGCCGCGGCGTCGGCTGGTGCGAGCAGTTCCATCAGATCGATCCAGAAGCGCACGAGATCGTAGGAACTCGGGTTGTCCTGGAAGCGGGCCAGGGCCCGTTCGAAGACAGCGATCGCGGGCGGTTGGTGGAAGGTGATCGGTCCGCGGGACGACCAGGTGGCGGTGCGGGTCAGGTCGAGGAAGCCCTGCCAGATCGAGCTCGGGAAGGCGACGTTGACGAACTCGAGTCCGTCGGGCGCCGAGCCGCGGACCGCGTGCCGGTCGCTCGGCCGGACCAGCACCACATCGCCCGGACGAAGCTGTTCGACGCCGGTGGTCAGCAGGTGTTCACCGCTCCCGGACACGACGCCCATGAACTCGTGGAAGTCCGCGTGGGTGTGCAGCTCGGTGTCGCGTGAGCGGGCCGGGATCCGCACCCGCGCCGCGTGGTACGGCCGCCCGAACGCGTGCGCCTCGAACCGCAGCACGTGTGTCACCTCAACACAGTACAAATTCTCGTCAGCCCATTGCTAGTACGCCGGAACCCCGCAACCGCACGCTGGAAGCATGTTCGAAACAGACGGCTACGTCATCTTCCGCGACGTCATCGACCAAGAGCTGATCAAGGAAGTGAACGATCATGTCGAATGGCTGCAGGCCCGGCATCCCGACGTACGGCCCGAGCAACTGGGGCACGTGTACCTGCGCGACGATCCGTTCTGGGTCCGGCTGGTGAGCGACGACCGGCTCGTCGACATCGCCCAGCGGTTCGTCGGGCCGGACATCGCACTGTTCGCCTCCCACTACATCTCCAAGCCGCCGTACTCCGGACAGCCGGTGCTGTGGCATCAGGACGCCGCGTTCTGGCCGCTGGATCCGATGGAGGTCGTGACCCTGTGGCTGGCCGTCGACCACTCGACACCTGAGAACGGGTGCGTCCGGGTCGTCCCGGGCAGCCACCGGTCCGACGTGGCCGAGATCCGCGAGAACACCGACGTCGAGAGCGTGCTCGGCATGGAGATCGCGGTCGAGGTGGACGAAGCGCAGGCGGTCGACATGGTGCTCGCGCCCGGCGACGTCGAGGTCCACCACCCGAACATCGTCCACGGCAGCAACGCGAACACGTCGCCGAACCGGCGCTGCGGGCTGACGATCCGCTACATCCCGACGTCGACGCGGATCACCGACCCGGAGTCGCCGTACCCGAGTGCGTTCCACCTGCGTGGTGAGCCGGGGGTGAACAGCTACCAGCCGCGGCCGTCGTACGTCGAGGGGCGGCACTTCCCGTTCACCGGCAGCAGCGCCTGGGTCTGAACATGCGAAAGCCCGCCCCGGCCGGGGCGGGCTTTCTCGACCAGCTATTCGAGGCAGATCCGGAACGGGTGGCCCGCCGGGTCGGCGTAGATCCGCCAGCCACGCGCGTTCTCCGCGGGCGGCGGGTCCAACGGATCGAGCGGCTCGGCGCCGAGGGCGACCACGGTCGCGTGACCGCTCGAGAGGTCCTCGACGATCAGGTCGAGATGGAGATCTTGCGCGTCGGTGCCGGGCCAGGTGGCCGGCACGTACTGCTCCGAGCGCCGGAAGGCCAGCGTCGAGAACTCAAGCAACGTGCCGGGGCCGGTCAGGCTCCGCCAGTCGTCGTCACCGTTCTCGTCGATGTCCAGCCCCAGCAGCGCTGAGTAGAACTGGGCGAGCTCGAGTGGGTCCGGGCAATCCAGCACCACCGAGCCGAGCCGCCCGGCAGTACTGCCCGGCTGCTCTGCCACCTGCGTCATCTGTCCTCCACATTCTGTTGCGTCAGCCTGCTTCCGAGTCTGGGGCAGGCCCGGCCAGGTCCCTCTGGTCGGAAGGCCCGGCCGCCTACGATGACAGGTCCGGGGGACAATTCGCACCTTTCGACACGCGTTCTCGACCAGTGAGCCGATCGCTGACAGTGAAGGTTCGCTCTCGCTACCGCTAAGACTGCGGTACGGCGGTAGCGCGCCGACGCTCCCCCAGCTTGCGGATCTTGGCCCGGGTCCCGCAGTCCTCCATCGCGCACCAACGGCGGGAGCCGTTCCGGCTGCGGTCCAGGAACAGCCAGCCGCAGCCGCCGTCGTCGACCGGACAGGCCCGCAACTGCCGCAGCTCGACCGTCCGGATCAGCTCGACCGCCGCCACCACCAGGCGGTCCGGGATCAGCTGTGCCGGTGACGTACCGACGACCAGCTCGGCGATGCCACGTTCTCGCTGGGCATCAGGGATCAGCATGGAACGCGCGGCCGCCGCGGACCAGCGCAACATCAAGCGCTCGAAGGCGGATCCCTTGCTGCGCTTGACCCCGTCCGTCGCGACGACTGCGCCGGCCGCGTGCGGCGCCAGCACGTCGTACGCCGCCTCGCGGATCTCCAGCGTCGCCCCGAGCGCCTTCTCGGCCAACTCCGGAGACGATCGCCAGGTGCCCTCGACGGCGCTGTAATCGCGCAGATCGATCAGCTCGATCCGGCGACTCCAGTCGAGCAGCTCGGCCGGCGAGGTGAGGTAGTCATGCTCGATCGAGCCGCCGCGCACCCGCGGGGTGACCGTGTTCACCAGATCGAGGGCAGGGTGTCCGCCCACGACGCGAAAACTGTCGGACATGTCTGCGATGCTACCTCCATACGGAGTTTTACTGGAATCAAAGGAGAGATCATGCCCATCTCACCACGCCGGGCCGCGGCGGCCCTGCTGATGCTCTCCGTCGGCACGTTCACCTATGTGACGATCGAAGTTCTGCCGATCGGCCTGCTGACCGTGATGGCCGACGACCTGCAGCGATCCCGCTCCCAGATAGGCCTCCTGGTCAGCGGGTACGCCGTGGTCGTGGTCCTCACGTCCATCCCGCTGACCCGCGTCACCGGGCGACTGCCACGGCGGACCGTTCTGGGCAGCACACTCGCGGTCGTGGCCGTCGCCAACCTGCTGGCCGCAGCGGCACCGACGTACGAGGTGCTCTTCGGCGCCAGACTGGTCACTGCACTGTCGCAGGCGCTGTTCTGGTCGATTGCTCCCTCGATTGCGACCAGTCTGGTCCCGGAGGAGTTCCGCGGGCGCGCTGTGGCCCGCATCTCGATCGGAGCGGCTCTGGCGTCGGTTCTCGGCGTGCCGATCGGCACCTGGATCGGTGAGCACAGCAGCTGGCGGGTCCCGTTCGTCGCAACGGCAGCACTGGGTGCCGGGCTGTGCGCGGCCACCATGCTCCTACTCCCCCATGTCGAGGGCCCGGACGGCATAGCCCGACGCGGCAGCGCACCCGACTCACGGCGTTACGTCGCTGTGGTGGTTACCGCGGCGATCGGGGTCACCGGCTTCATGACGTTCAACACCTACGTCACGCCGTTCCTGCTGGACATCAGCGGCTTCGGCTCCAACGCTCTCGGGCCGATCCTCCTGGCCAGCGGACTCGGCGGTGTAGCCGGAGCTGTGCTCGTAGGTCGACTGCTCGACCGTCATCCGTGGGGCGTGCTGGTGCAGGCGCTCGTACTGCTCGCTGCCGTCCTGCTCGGTCTGGCTGCGGTCGGACGGTGGCAGGTGCCGACGGTGATCCTGATCGCCGTGGGCGGACTGGCTTACAGCTCCATGGCCGTCGCGCTGCAGAGCAGGACGCTCGTGGTCGCGCCGATGAACACCTCGCTCGCCTCCGCCGGCACCAACTCGGCCTACAACCTCGGCATCGCCGCAGGCGCCTTCATAGGCGGCCTCCTCATCGACAACACCACGGTCCGCAGCGTGGCCCTCGTAGGCGGCCTGCTCCTGGCAACCGCGGCGCTGGTCGTCCTGAGCGAGCCGCTGCTGGCCCGAAAGCCAGCTCCGCGGCCAGATGCTCACCGGGTGTGCGAAGAGCCGGCCTGAAGCGTCGTGACGGCTCTCGTCAGGAATTTTTAAAGGGTCTTGACGAATTATTGGGCGGCGCGAACACTTTCGGTCATGATCCCGCAGCCTACGGCGCAGCAGGTGCTGGCCGATGAGACGTTCTTGCTGGAGGCCGACGCCACGATCGGCCTCCTCGACCCCACCGCCCAGCTGATCGCTGACCGGTTCGCAGCTCAGCTCCGTCGCTCCACCGGATACGCCCTGCCGGTCCAGGAAGGCACCGGCACGATCACGCTGTCCACCAACGGCCCGGAGTCCTTGGGCACTGAAGGCTACGAGCTCCGCGCGGACGCGTCCGGCGTCACCGTCACCGCATCCACCGCCGAGGGCCTGTTCCGCGGCGTCACCACGCTCCGCCAGCTCCTGCCCGCCAAGGCCGAGGCCGACACCGTTCAGGAAGGCCCGTGGGAGATCGCGGGTACGACGATCTCCGACTCCCCGCGGTACGAGTACCGCGGGGTCATGCTCGACGTCACCCGGCACTTCTTCACCGTCGACCAGGTGAAGAAGTTCATCGACCTGGTGTCGCAGTACAAGCTCAACCGGCTGCACCTGCACCTGTCCGACGACCAGGGCTGGCGCATCCAGGTGGACTCCTGGCCGCGGCTCACGGAGTACGGCGGCAGCCTGCAGGTGGGCGGCGGCGCGGGCGGCTACTACACGAAGGCGGAGTACGCCGACCTAGTCCAGTACGCCGCGGAGCACTACATCACCGTCGTGCCGGAGATCGACACCCCAGGCCACACGAACGCGGCGCTGGCGTCGTACGCCGAGCTGAACAAGGGCGACCAGGCGCCGGACCTCTACACCGAGACCGAGGTCGGCTTCAGCTCCTTCGCCATCGACAAGGAGGTCACGTACGCGTTCCTCGACGACGTGTTCCGGGAGGTGGCCGAGCAGACGCCCGGTGACTTCCTGCACCTCGGCGGAGACGAAGCACACTCGACCGAGCACAGCGACTACTTGACGTTCGTGGCGAAGGCGACCGAGCTGGTCGTGAAGAACGGCAAGCTCGTGATGGGGTGGCACGAGGTCGCCGACGGGCCGCTGCCGGCCGGCTCTGTCGTGCAGTACTGGGGCACCGAGGACCCGAAGGCTCAGGTGCTGGCGAAGAAGGCGGTCGAGCAGGGCGCGACGCTGGTGCTCTCCCCCGCCAACCGGGCATACCTGGACATGAAGTACGACGCTGAGACGCCGCTCGGACTCGACTGGGCCGGTCTGGTCAGCGTGGAACAGTCCTACAGCTGGAACCCGGCCACGCTGGTCCCCGACGTACCGGCGAACGCGATCATCGGCGTCGAGGCGCCGCTGTGGACGGAGACGCTGGACGACCTGGAGAAGGTCGAGTACATGGTCTTCCCGCGGCTGCCCGGCATCGCCGAGCTCGGCTGGTCGCAGGAGTCCGCGCTCGACTGGACGGCGTACCGCGACCGTCTGGCCGAGCAGGGTCCGCGCTGGGAGGTGCTCGGGGTCAACTTCTACCGGGCGCCGGAGATCGACTGGCGTTAAGCGCTGAGGATCCGGTCGAGCAGCCACGCCGTGGTGGCGTCCACGTCCTGCTCGGCCACTGTGTGGATGGTGTGGATGGCTTGGTGCGTGGCGTCCTCGTTCTGGGCGTCGCGCACCTCCAGCCGGTACACGTACCGGTCGGGCTGCGGCCGGCCGGAGCCCAGGTCCTTCGCGCCGAGGGCCCGGACCGCGTCCTCGAGCTTGGTCGCGTCGGGCTGGTCGCTGGTGTCCAACTCACCGTGCTTGGTCAGCCCGGCGAAACCTCCGCTGCGGGTCACTGTCACGATCACGCTTGCCTCCTCTCGCAGTACCTGTTCATGCCCGCGCGACACGCCGGGACGAACGATCAGAAAAATGCGTCCGCTACCCGGCGTACCGGTCATTTGTCCTTCGTTGCCATCGTGCCGCACCCGTCCGCCGCCGCGAACCAGCAGGTAGGCGCAGGATTTCGGGCTCCGGAGCGGCCCTCGCGAGGCCGCATCGAGGTGACCACGCAGCGTAACGGGCCCTGACAATCAGCGACACGTGTTTGTGGTCACCCCTACCATCACGCCGCAGAACGGCTACAGTTATGGCGTTGCAGTTTTGGACTCCCTGACTTTGCTGTGCTGCATGGCCGGTCTGTCGTCTGGGGCCTTTCGGCGACGCGTGATCCATGAGGTGTGGTTCACGGATTGTTATAAGCCATCGAGGAGATAGACAAATGGCTGTCGGTACTGTCAAGTGGTTCAACGCTGACAAGGGCTTCGGCTTCATCACCCCGGATGACGGTGGCGCGGACGTGTTCGCGCACTACTCGGCCATCCAGATGTCGGGCTTCCGCTCGCTGGACGAGAACCAGCGGGTCGAGTTCGAGATCACCCAGGGCCAGAAGGGGCTGCAGGCGGAGAACATCCGCGCGATCGGATCTTGATCTGATCACCCTTTCGTGAACCAGTAGAGGAGCCGCACACCATTCGGTGTGCGGCTCTTCCGCTGTAATAGGAACTGTGACTGAGCGCCCACGCTACGGCCGGCCCGACGAAGACGCGGGAGAACGGCTCGACCGGCAATGGAACGAACTGCTCCAAGAACTCCGGCTGGCCCAGACCGGCACGCAGATCCTGTTCGCGTTCCTGCTCAGCATCGCGTTCCAGAACCGCTTCCAGGACGCGGACAGCTTCACCCACGACGTGTACGCCGTGACGCTGATCGCGTCCGCACTGGCCGTCGGCCTGTTCCTCGCGCCGGTGTCGTTCCACCGGATCGTCTACCGGCAGAAGCTCCGCGACCGCATGCTCCCGATCGCCAACCGGATGGCCATCGCCGGCATGCTCTTCCTGGTCGTCGCCATCGCCGGCGGCGTCCTGCTCGCCGCGGACGTCGTACTCTCCCGCCCCGTCGCGATCATCGTCACCGCCGTCGTCCTGGTGCTGTTCGCCCTGTTCTGGTACGTCGTCCCCGCGTGGGTCCGGCGTACTAACGGAGACGAGGAATGACCTCGGTCGCGATCTGTGCCAGGACGTCCTCGGAGCCGCTGTAGACGCCCTCTGCGCGTGGCCAGTGGGTGATGAGGTCGGTGAAGCCGAGGGCGGCTGCTCGGGCGGCGATCTCCTCGAAGGCTGCCGGGCTCGAGACGGCGTACTGCGCGCTGTCCATCGACAGGTAGCGGTCGAGGTGGCGGCCTTCGAGGAGGTCGTCGAGGCGGTGGCTCAGGTCGGTGAGGGACGCGAACCAGGTGTCGAGGCTCGTCTTGTCGCCGCCGGTCGTCATCCAGCCGTCGCCGTGTTTCGCGGCGAAGCGGACCGAGCGCGGGCCGTTGCCGGCCAGGATGAGCGGGACCCGCGGTTGCTGGACGCAGCCGGGTAGCGTGCGGCCGTTGCGCGTCTCGTAGTACTCGCCCTTGAAGTCGACGCCATCGGTTGTCAGCAGGGTGTCCAGGAGCGTCACGAACTCCTCGTACCGGTCCTGGCGCTGCCGCGGAGTGAGGTCCGGGCCGCCCTGGATGGTCGCGTCCAGGCTGCCGCCGGCGCCGATCCCGCACAGGAAACGTCCGTCGGAGACGTCGTCGATCGCGAGGATGTCGCGAGTCAACGCCAACGGGTGCCGGAAGTTCGGCGAGGTCACGAACGTGCCGAGCTTGATCCTCGAGGTCACCGTCGCTGCCGCCGTCAAAGTCGGCGTCGTCCCGAACCACGGTGAGTCCTGCAGACCGCTCCAGGTCAGGTGGTCGTAGGTCCACGCGTGGTCGAAGCCGTACTCGTCCGCCTGCCGCCACCGCCGTGCGGCGTCCTGCCAGCGGTACTCCGGCAGGATCGCAATCCCGAAACGCATGAGCGCCAGCCTAGGGCGTCGGGAACGTGGCCAGAGAACTGGTGCCGATGCTGCCCAGCCAGACCTTCCCGTCGCGCTCGCGGACGCCGGTCGGCATGTGGAAACCCGGATGCTTCGCACGCAGGTCGTGGACCAGCTCGCCGTTCTCGTCGTACGCCTGGATCTCGATGATGTCCGCGGCCTTCGGCTTCAGCGCGTCCGGGAGCGCCCAGACGATCTTGCGGAGGACCGGCGGCTTGGGCAGCAGGAAATCGAGTACGGCGTTGCGCGGCGAACCGACCGCGACCCAGATCAGCCCGTCCGACCCGCGCGCGATGTTGTCCGGCAGCCCCGGGATCGACGCGATCTGCACGGGCTCGGCGCCCTCGGTCGTCAGATCGAGCTTGTACAGCCCGTACGTCGCGGTCTCGGCCCAGAAGAGCGTACGGCGATCGCTGCTGAGCGCCACGCCGTTCGGGAAGGCGCGGCCGGTCGCCAAGCGGGTGACCTCGCCGTCCGGCGTACGGCGGTAGACGCTGCCGGTGGTGGAATGCTCGAGCAGGTCGGCCATCCACTCGTCGATGCCGAACCGGGTCGACGAGTCGGTGAAGTAGATCGTGCCGTCCTCGGTGACGTCGGCGTTGTTGCAGAACCGCATCGGGCGGCCGTCGATATCGGACAGCAGCGTCGCGATCCGATTGTCCTTGTCGAGGGTCAGCAGGCCGCGGTTCGCGTCGCAGATCAGGACCTTGCCGTCCGGCAGCCACTCCAGGCCGAGCGGCCGGCCGCCGGTGTCGGCGAGCGTGCTGATGGTCTTGCCGTCCGCGCTGACGCGCAGGATGCGGCCGTCGTACAGGCCGGTGAGGACGCTGCCGTCGTCGTCGATCAGCGTGTCCTCGGGACCCGCACCGGGCAAGGCAACAACGTCCACGTCGATGTTGTTCGGGTGCCGCACCGGCGGAGCGGGCGGCGGGGTCCAGCGCAGCGGCGCGATCGACGTCATGCCGCAGACCCTAGCGCGCTGCGCCGATCCACTCACAGAACGCCACAGCCCGGATCGACTTGGTCGATCCGGGCTGAACGCAGTACTGCTTAGAAGATGACCTCGCCGCGGGCACGACGGGCGCGCAGCTTCTCCAGCGCTTCGTCGAGGATCTCCTGGGCCTCCTGCTCGGAGCGGCGCTCCTTCACATAGGCCAGGTGCGTCTTGTAAGGCTCGATCTTCGGCGGCGGGGGCGGGTTGTTCACATCGGTGCTGGTCGGAAGACCGCACCGCGGACAGTCCCACTCCTCCGGGATCGAGGCCTCGACCGCGAACCAGGTCGCGGTCTCATGCCCGTTCGCACAGAAGAACACGATGCGCTGCCGGGGCGCGGTGTCGCCGCGCTCCGCCTCGCCCATCGGCCCGGCACCGACCCGGCTGCCACGAATCGCACTGCCACCACCAGCCACGGGAACCGACCCCTCAGCCGAGCTTGTAGAGCAGGCCGACCGCGACGATGCTGGCGAACCAGATCAGACCGACACCGATCGTGATCCGGTCCAGGTTCCGCTCCGCGACCGACGAGCCGCCCAGGCTGGACGACACACCGCCACCGAACAGGTCCGAGAGGCCGCCGCCGCGGCCTTTGTGCAGCAGTACGAGCAGCGTGAGGAACAGGCTGCAGACGATCACGACGATCGAGAAAGCGAGAATCACGAGGAGTAGCCTAACTGAAGGTCCAGGTAACGGCAGATGCCGGCGAACTCGTCCGCCTGAAGGCTCGCACCTCCGACCAGGCAGCCGTCGACATCCGGTTGGGCCATGATGCCACCTGCACTGGCCATCTTCACCGATCCACCGTAAAGAATCCGTACCGAGTCGGCGACCGAGGGTGAGATCGACTCCTCGATCCGGCCCCGGATCGCAGCGATGACCTCCTGTGCGTCCTCCGGGGTCGCCACCTCGCCGGTGCCGATCGCCCAGACCGGCTCGTAGGCGATGACGAGCTTGCGGACGTCGTCCTGCTTGAGTCCGGCCAGCGCGGCGTCGATCTGACCCACGCAGTGGTCGACGTGACCGTTGGCCTGGCGGATCTCCAGGCCCTCGCCGACGCACACGATCGGGATCAGCCCGGCCTCGAGCGCCTTCGCGGTCTTGGCGTTGACCAGCTCGTCGGTCTCGTGGTGGTACTGCCGGCGCTCGGAGTGGCCGGTCAGCACGTACGTGCAGCCGAGCTTGGTGAGCATCGCCGCCGAGATCTCGCCGGTGTACGCGCCGGCGTCGTGCGTGGACACGTCCTGGGCGCCGTACTTGATCTTCATCCGGTCGCCGTCGACCAGCGTCTGCACGCTGCGGATGTCGGTGAACGGCGGCAGCACGGCCACCTCGACCCGCTCGAAGTCGTGCTTCTTGTCCTGCAGCGTCCACGACAGCTTCTGCAGCAGGTGCACGGCCTCGACGTGGTTGAGGTTCATCTTCCAGTTGCCCGCCATCAACGGCGTACGGGCATCGTCTGCCATGGTGCTCAGCCCTCTTCCAGTACGGCGAGTCCCGGGAGCTCCTTGCCCTCCAGGTACTCGAGGGATGCGCCGCCACCGGTGGAGATGTGGCCGAACGCATCGTCGGCGAAGCCTAGCTGGCGTACGGCGGCCGCGGAGTCACCGCCGCCGACGACACTCAGGCCGTCCACCTCGGTCAACGCCTGCGCGACGGCCTTCGTTCCGCCCGCGAACGCGGCCATCTCGAAGACACCCATCGGACCGTTCCAGAACACGGTCTTCGCGCCGGCGACCTCGGCCGCGAACGCCTTGCCGGAGTCCGGACCGATGTCCAGGCCGAGCTGGTCGGCCGGGATCGCGTCGGCCGCGACCACGGTGGCCGGCGAGTCGCCCTTGAACTCGGGCGCGACCACGATGTCGGTCGGCAGCACGATCTTGTCGCCGGCGTCCTTCAGGTAACCGCGGACGATGTCCAGCTGGTCTTCCTCGAGCAGGCTCTTGCCGACCTCGTGGCCCTGCGCCTTCAGGAACGTGAAGACCATGGCGCCGCCGATCAGCAGCTTGTCGGCCTTGGCCAGCAGGTTGTCGATCACCGCGAGCTTGTCCGACACCTTCGCGCCGCCCAGCACGACGACGTACGGACGGGCCGGGTCCTCGGTCAGCTTCTTCAGCACCTCGACCTCGGCGAGCACCAGGCCGCCGGCCGCGTGCGGGAGCTTGCGGGCCACGTCGTACACGCTGGCCTGCTTGCGGTGCACGACACCGAAGCCGTCGCTGACGAAAACGTCGGCCAGCGCCGCCAGCTCGTCGGCCAGCTCGCCGCGCTGCGCCTCGTCCTTGCTCTCCTCGCGCGGGTCGTACCGCACGTTCTCGAGCAGCAGAACCTCGCCCTCGTCCAGCTCCTGGACCGCTTCCTGGGCGCTCTCGCCGGTGACGTCGGTCGCGAAGTGCACGGTGATGCCCTCGGGCTGCAGCAGCTCACCAAGCCGCTTGGCCACCGGGGCCAGCGTGTACGCCGGGTTGGGCTCGCCCTTCGGACGGCCGAGGTGCGCGGTGACGATCACCTTCGCGCCGGCCTTGGCGAGCTTGATCAGGGTCGGCAGCGAGGCGCGGATCCGGCCGTCGTCGCCGATCACCTCGTCCTTGATCGGCACGTTCAGGTCGGACCGGACCAGCACCCGCTGGCCCGCCAGGTCGCCGAGATCTTCGATGGTCTTCACAGTTCAGCTTTCTCGGGTGAACGAGCTTGCGTCCGAAGAAGCACCAGGGCTCTCCGGACGCAAGCGGGGGAACATCAGAGTTGTGTCAGCGGTGTGCGAGCCGTCAGAGCGAGGCGCCGACGTGCTTGACCAGGTCGACGAGGCGGTTGGAGTAGCCCCACTCGTTGTCGTACCAGCCGACGACCTTGACCTGGTTGCCGATCACCTTGGTCAGGCCCGAGTCGAAGATGCAGGACGCCGGGTCGGTGACGATGTCGGTGGAGACGATCTCGTCCTCGGTGTAGGTCAGGTAGCCCTTCAGCGAGCCCTCGGCCGCGGCGGCCTTGTAGGCCTCCTTGACCTCGTCGACGGTGACCTCGCGGCCGACGGTGACGGTCAGGTCGGTGGCCGAGCCGGTCGGCACCGGGACGCGCAGCGCGTAGCCGTCCAGCTTGCCCTTGAGCTCCGGCAGCACCAGGCCGATCGCCTTCGCGGCGCCGGTCGAGGTCGGCACGATGTTCAGCGCGGCGGCGCGGGCGCGGCGCAGGTCCTTGTGCGGGCCGTCCTGCAGGTTCTGGTCCTGGGTGTACGCGTGGATCGTGGTCATCAGACCCTTTTCGATCGTGAACGCGTCGTTCAGAACCTTGGCCAGCGGGGCGATGCAGTTCGTGGTGCAGGACGCGTTCGAGATCACGGTGTGCTTCTCGGCGTCGTACAGCTCGTGGTTCACGCCCATCACGACGGTCAGGTCCTCGTTCTTCGCCGGAGCGGAGATGATGACCTTCTTGGCGCCGTTGTCGGCGTGGGTCTTGGCCTTGGTGGCGTCGGTGAAGAAGCCGGTCGACTCGATCACCACGTCGGCGCCGACGTCGGACCACTTCAGGTTGGCCGGGTCGCGCTCGGCGAACGCCTTGAAGCTCTTGCCGCTGACGGTGATGTCGTCGTCGGTCGCGGAGACCTCGCCCGGGAAACGGCCCAGGATCGAGTCGTACTTCAGCAGGTGAGCGAGAGTCTGGTTGTCGGTCAAGTCGTTGACGGCGACGACCTCGATGTCGGCACCGGACGCCTGCACGGCGCGGAAGAAGTTACGGCCGATCCGGCCGAAGCCGTTGATACCTACGCGTACGGTCACGGGACTACGTCTCCTCAGATCTGGCGTTCGAGCACTGCCCTACAGCCCGAACATTAGCCCAACAGCCCACCTGGCCAACTGGTAGCGTCCACATCAGACCACCATGACCCGCGAGTAGCCGTCCGAGCAGACCACCACGACGTGCAACTGCCCCGGAAACCTTCCGGGGCAGCCTGTTGAATACCAGTTGACCAGCTGGTGACGTCAATACCCGAGGGCAGGACCCGTCGCGCGCGCCGGCGAAGGACCGCCGACCGACTCCTTCGCACCGTCGGCGCTCGCGGCCGGCGGCGCACTCCCGGCGGGTGCGTGCCCGGTGTTCAACAGCTTGGCCGCCAACGCCGCATCCCCCGGCGCACCGATCGCCAGCGCCGCCTTCACACCATCGAGCCGACCGGGCTGGTCGGCCTGGAACCCGTCGTCCGGCCAGTTCGCCCCAGCCGTCTCCGGGTCGGCGACCATCTTGTTCTGCTGCTCCTGCTGTTTGCGGTACTCCTCCAGAGCCCGCTGCCGTTCCATCTCCCGGACGGCGTTCTCGGTCCGGACGCGCTCCAACTCGTCGCGCGCCCTTGCCTCATCCTCTGCAGTACCCATCGGTCTCCGATCGTCGTGGTGCGACGATGCAACCAGAGGGGCAAGCGGTGGACAGGTCGTTTCAGATAACGATCCGGTCAGGCCGGGTCGAGCATTTCCGGGGTCAGGTTGGCCTCGGTGTTGGGTACGCCGAGGTCGGAGGCGCGCTTGTCGGCCATGGCGAGCAGGCGGCGGATGCGGCCGGCTACAGCGTCCTTGGTGAGGGCCGGCTCGTGGAGCTGGCCGAGCTCTTCGAGGCTTGCCTGCTTGTGCTCCAGGCGCAGCTTGCCCGCGACCTGCAGGTGATCGGGCACGTCGTCGCCGAGGATCTCCAGCGCCCGCTCGACGCGCGCGCCGGCCGCCACCGCAGCGCGGGCGGAGCGGCGCAGGTTTGCGTCGTCGAAGTTCGCCAGCCGGTTCGCCGTCGCGCGGACCTCGCGCCGCATCCGGCGCTCCTCCCACGCCAGCACGGACTCGTGCGCACCCAGCCGGGTGAGCAGCGCGCCGATGGCGTCACCGTCGCGGATCACGACGCGGTCGACGTTTCGCACCTCGCGAGCCTTCGAGCCAATGCCAAGTCGCCGAGCCGCACCGACCAACGCCAGCGCCGCTTCCGGACCAGGGCACGTCACCTCGAGCGACGACGACCGGCCGGGCTCGGTCAGCGAGCCGTGCGCGAGGAATGCACCCCGCCAAGCAGCAACGGCGTCACACGACGCACCGGACACGACCGCCGGCGGAAGACCGCGCACCGGCCGGCCACGGTTGTCCACCAGACCGGTCTGCCGCGCCAACGCGTCGCCGTCGCGGACCACGCGGACGACGTACTTCGTCTGCTTGCGGATGCCGGACGGGGAAATGACCACCACGTCCGACGGGTGCCCGAAGATCTCCGCGATGTCCTTGCGCAGCCGCCGGGCCGCGGCGCCGCTGTCGAGCTCGGCCTCCACGACGATCCGTCCGGACACCAGGTGCAGCCCGCCCGCGAACCGCAGGATCGACGAGACCTCGGCCTTGCGGCAACACGGTTTCGTCACCTGAATACTGGTCAGCTCGGACTTCACCTGTGCTGTCATCGCCATGAAGGCCATCCTCCCACCCATGTCAAAGACCCTTGGACCACCAACGGCATCGAGCGCCCGCGGTTACGGCCTCTGCAACCTTCGGGCAGGTTGATCGCGTTACCCCGGCGACATTGTGAGAGGAGGCGCATGAAGGCATCGGATGAAGCCGAGTTCACCGAGTTCGCCGCCGCCATGATCCGGCGGCTGCGGCGTACGGCGTACCTGATGTGCGGCGACTGGCACCGCGCCGAGGACGCCGCGCAGGACGCGTTGGTCAAGGTCTACCGCCGCTGGAACCGGATCGACCGCACGCATGGCCTCAACAGCTACGCCCACCAGTGCTTGGTCACGTCGGTCTTCGACCAGTCCCGCAAGCCGTGGCGGCGCGAGCGACTCGTCGACGCCGACGATCGTGCCGGCGTACTCGCGGACCCCGCCGGCTCGATCGACGACCGGATGTTCGTCGTCGAGGCCCTGGCCGCGCTGCCGCCGAGCCAACGCGCGTGCGTCGTACTGCGCCACTACGGCGATCTCAGCCTCGAACAGACCGCCGCCGTCCTGGGGATCGGCGTCGGCGGCGTGAAGAGCCAGACCTCCCGAGCCCTCACCCGCCTCCGCGAACTTCTCGACCAGACCGAAAGGAGCGCCCCGTGAACAACGACATCGAACACCTGCTGGCGACGGCCGCCGACGACACCGACCGGCCGCTGAACACCGACGTCGACCACCTGCTGATCCGGGCCCGGCGCTCGGTCCGCCGGACCCGCATCGCGACCGCCTCCACCGCGGTCCTCACCACGGCGGCCATCATCGGCGGCATCGCCACCTGGTCAGCGACCCGCGACGAGAGCGCCGGCCCGGCAGGCAGGCCGACGGGCCAGACCATCACGATCGACGTCAAGACCGGCCGCATCGTCGACAACGAGACCGGCAAGACGGTCGTACCGGCGCCGCCGGTGAGTCCGTTGGCCGACGCCGAGGTCCTGCGCCGATGCTCGGAGTACGACTTGGCCTACGCACGGCTGATCGACAGCGAGCACAAGACCGCCGACAAGGCCGGTCCGGTCAACGGACGGTGGAAGGTCGTCGTGAAGAGCGGCGATCAGTCCGTGCTGAACGCCCTGCTCCTGTCACCGGACCAGTCCGTCGTAGCGACGTGCACCATGGACGGTCCGGCCAAGCCGGAGAGCATGGGGCGCACCAGCCCGGCAACTGTCGCGGCGAGGAGTCAGTACCGGAGTCCGCTGTCCGTGCGGGACGGGTTCCGGGTTCCGGCGCCCGGTGTGGCTCGCGTGCTGATCGACATCGAGGGCGAAAGCAACCCGCGTGAGGCCCTGGTCGGATCGGATGGATTCGTCACGCTCGGCCACCCCGGCAAGGACGACAAGCTGATCACGCTGGATCGGATCCGGGGCTACGACGCCGCCGGCAAGAAGGTGTACGACCAGACGCCCAAGCCGTTCACGGCGCCGGCCCGGACCGTCGATCCGGCGGTGACCGTCAAGACCGCGCAAGCGATCACGCCGGTGGTCGTGCTCACCAAGGAGCCCGGGACCGGCAGGCCGCTCATCGCCGCGCCGCCCGTCAGTCCGCTCACCGACGAGCAGGTCACCACCCGGTGCGAAGGCGTCGACGAGATCTACTTCAAGGATCTCGACAAGGGCGGCGTGAACACCGACGACGCGGTGATCAAGGCTGCCGGACCGATCTCGCGGGCGTGGCAGGTGGCGCTCAAGACCGGCACCGGGGACAAGCTGACCGCGGTACTGATCTCGCCGGACAAGCGCGTGTACGCCTGGTGTCACATGCTGACGCCGACGGCCAAGGGCGCCTACGACTACACCCGCGGCGCGGTCCAGGCCGACGGGAGGTTCGCGAAGTCGCCGGACTTCGCGATGGTTCCCGACGGGGTCGCACAGATCGTCGTCGACCTGCCGACCGGCCCGACGCGTGCACTGATCTCGAACGGCTACTTCATCTGGGGCCTGACCGGCGGGAACTCGGGCGTCAAGAGCGTCCAGGTGCATGGGTACGACGCCCAGGGCAAGCAGGTCTACAACCAGCCGATGGACCTGGACGTCGACTTCGACTAGCTGAAGATCTCGCGGTAGACCTTCGCCAGCTTGTCCGGGGCGTGGTGCAGATCCCGCTCGTCGTCGGCGATATCGGCGATCACCAGCTCGGCCCCGAGGGATTCCGCAGTACGGCGGAGTGACTCGGGGTCGGGCACGTGGCCGGCGTCGGCGAGGACGACGTCGATGCGCAGGTCCGGCGCGTGGGCGGCCAGCACCTCGAGGTGGGTCTCGGGTGAGAAGCCGTCGGTCTCGCCCTTCTGCTCCCCCAGGTTGAGCGTCAGGAGCCGGCGGGCACTGGTCAGCTCGAGACCGCGGCAGAGCTCGGGGACCAGCAGATTCGGGATGACCGACGTGAACCACGAGCCCGGACCGACGACGACCCAATCGGCCTCCGCGATGGCGACAAGCGCCTCCGGGCACGCGGGCGGGTCGGCCGGGTCGAGCGCGACGTCGACCACGTGTCCCTCGGTCGTCGCCACCTCGGCCTGGCCGCGGATCTCGGTGATCGCCTCGGGATGCGCCGGATCGAGCCCGAGCACCCGCGCGGTGATGTCTAGCGGCACGGCGGACATCGGCAGCACGCGCCCTTGTGCACCGAGCAATCGCGCGACCCAGTCGAGTCCGTCGACCGCCTCGCCGAGCAGCTCCCACAACGCGACGATCAGCAGGTTGCCGACCGCGTGGTCGTGCAGCTCACCGTTGCTGCGGAAGCGATGCTGCAGTACGTCGGCCCACGTGCGGCCCCACTCGTCGTCGCGGCACAGCGCGGCCAGGGCCATCCGCAGATCACCCGGCGGCAGTACGCCGAGCTCCTGGCGCAGCCGCCCGGACGAGCCGCCGTTGTCGGCGACCGTGACGACCGCGGTCAGCTGGTCGGTGACGTGCCTAAGTGCGGAGAGAGAGGCGGCCAAGCCGTGTCCCCCGCCGAGCGCTACGACCTTAGTAGCTCTCGTCACTCACGCCCCAGATCCCGGTGTACGACCAAGGTCGGTGACCCCTTCTCGCGCAGCCTGCGGGCGATCTCCTCGGCCATCGCGACGCTGCGGTGCTTTCCCCCGGTGCAGCCGATCGCGACGGTGACGAAGCGCTTGCCCTCGTTCAGATAGCCGCTCCGCAAGGTGTCCAGCACGTCCACGTAGTTCTGCAGGAACTGCTGGGCCAGCGGATGGCCGAGCACGAAGTCTGACACAGGCTTGTCCTGCCCGGTCATCGGGCGCAGGTCCGGCTGCCAGTACGGGTTCGGGATGAAGCGCATGTCCGCGACCACGTCGGCGTCGACCGGGATGCCGTACTTGAACCCGAACGACACCACGGTCGCGCGCAGCTCGGCGTTCTCCTCGTCGCCGAACGCGTTCACGATCTTCGCGGCGAGCTGATGGATGTTCAGGCTCGAGGTGTCGATGACCAGATCCGCGCCGGCCCGGATGTCGCCGAGCAGCTCGCGCTCGCGCTGGATGCCGTCGAGCAACCGGCCCTCGCCCTGCAGCGGATGCGGCCGGCGGACACTCTCCTGCCGGCGCACGATCACATCGTCGGAGGCCTCCAGGAACAGCGTCAGCGGGCGATAGCCCTTCAGCCGCAGATCGTGGATGGCCGAGCTCAGCTCCTCGAAGAACAGGCCGGTCCGGACGTCGACCACGACCGCGAGCCGCGGCGCCGCGCCGGTGCCGATCACCTGCTCGACGAGCGTGGTGAGGAACATCGGCGGCAGGTTGTCCACGACGAACCAGCCGAGGTCTTCCAGTACGTCGGCGACGGAGCTTCGTCCCGCGCCGGACATGCCGGACACGATGATGAGGTTGCCGCCCGTGTCGTCCATCAGTTCTCAGTTCTCCCTGGGTCCCCGTCGGCCAAATCCGTTGACGACAGTCCGGCCGGCGCCGGGACGTCGTCGCCCAGTATCTCGCCCGTGGCCGTGTTGACCGACGGTGCCCGGCCGGTTTCCGCCTTCGTTGCGGCAGCGTTAACCGCCAGTACGACGGACTCGGCCAGCCGGGGCCCGAATCCGGGCAGGCCGGCGACCTCGTCGATCGTCGCCCCGCGCAACTTCTTCAGCGACCCGAAGTGCCGCAGCAAGGTCTTCCGCCGCACCTCCCCCAGCCCCGGAACCTCGTCGAGGGTGCTCTCGACCATCGACTTCGACCGGCGGCTGCGGTGGTGCGTGATCGCGAACCGGTGCGCCTCGTCCCGCAGTCGCTGCAGGAGGTACAGGCCTTCCGACGTACGGGAGAAGATGACCGGATCCTCCTCGTCGGGGAGCCAGACCTCCTCCAGCCGCTTGGCGAGACCGCAGACCGGAATGTCACCGAGCCCGAGCTCGTCCATCGCCTGGCGGGCCGCGGCGACCTGCGGCGGACCGCCGTCGACCACGACCAGGCTCGGCGCGTAGGAGAACTTCTTCGCCCGGCCCGTCTCCGGGTCGATCAGCGCGGCCGACGGGTCGTCGTCCTGGCTCATCGCGGCCCGGTCGTCGAGCAGCCGCTTGAACCTGCGGGTGAGGACCTCGGCGATCGAGGCGACGTCGTTCTGGCCGTCGACGCCCTTGATCACGAACCGCCGGTACTCGCTCTTGCGGGGCAGGCCGTCCTCGAAGACGACCATCGAGGCGACCACCTCGGTGCCTTGCAGGTTCGAGACGTCGTAGCACTCCAGCCGCAGCGGCGCCTCGGGCAGGTCGAGACCCGCCTGGATCTCCTCGAGCGCCTGGTTGCGAGTGGTCAGATCGCTGGCCCGCTTGGTCTTGTGCATGGTCAGCGTCTGCAGCGCGTTCCGCTCGACGGTCTCCATCAGCGCCTTCTTGTCGCCGCGCTGCGGGACCCGGATCGACACCCGCGCGCCGCGGATCCCCTCCAGCCACTCGGTCAGCGCTTCGGCGTCCTCCGGCATCGTCGGGACGAGGATCTCGCGCGGGATCGCGTCGACCGAGTCATCGGCGTACATCTGCTGGATGAAGCGCGAGACGAGATCGCCGGTCGTCGCCGTGCCGTCAGCCTTGTCGGCGATCCAGCCGCGCTCACCGCGAATCCGGCCGCCGCGAACGTAGAAGATCTGCACGGCGACCTCGAGCGGGTCCTCGCTCAACGCGATGACGTCGGTGTCGGTGCCGTCGCCGAGGACCACAGCGTTCTTGGCCAAAGCCTTCTCCAGCGCGGCCAGGTCGTCGCGGATCTTCGCGGCCCGCTCGTACTCCAGCTCGGCCGCCGCGGCCTTCATCTCCTTCTCCAGCCGGCGCACGTACGTCGCGGTCTGACCGGACAGGAACGCGGCGAAGTCGTCGACGATCTGGCGGTGCTCCTCCTGCGTCACCTGCCCGGTGCAGGGCGCGGCGCATTTGCCGATGTACCCGAGCAGGCAGGGCCGGCCGATCTGGCGGTGCCGGTTGAAGACTCCCTTGCTGCACGAGCGCATCGGAAAGACCCGGAGCAGCAGGTCGACGGTCTCGCGGATCGCCCAGGCGTGGCTGTACGGACCGAAGTACTTCACGCCCTTCTTCTTCTGGCCGCGGCCGACCATCACCCGCGGATAGTCCTCGTTGAGGGTGATGGCGAGCCACGGGTACGACTTGTCGTCGCGATACTTCACGTTGAAGCGCGGGTCGTACTCCTTGATCCAGGAGTACTCCAGCTGCAGCGACTCGACCTCGCTGGCGACCACGGTCCACTCGACCTTCGAGGCCGTCGTCACCATCGCCTGCGTCCGCGGGTGCAGGTTCACCAAATCCTGGAAGTACGACGACAACCGGGCCCGCAGGTTCTTCGCCTTGCCGACGTAGATGACCCGCCCGGCGGAGTCGCTGAAACGGTAGACGCCGGGTGAGTCGGGGATCGAACCCGGAGCGGGACGGTACGAGGACGGATCAGCCACCCAACCACCCTAGTTCGGGTCGCCGACAAATCCGGAATTCCGGCAAAGTCTCTACTGCTATTTCAATGACAGACTTGAAGGCATGACGATCGACGAACTGGATCGGATGATCCGCGCCTACGACGGTGTCCGGGTGCTCGAGGCCCAGGACGACCTCTTCTACCTCTACGACCCGGCCGCCGACCTCCCGCCGGAGCGACAGCAGCCGTTCGCCACCATTGTCACCGGCGACCACTACGAGAAGGTGTCCCGGCTCGACGAGCCGGACGCTTGGCGGCTGAACGTCGGGCTCACCAAGGCGACGTACACCTCACTCTTCGGACCGGTGCCGACCGAGCGGGACGCGGACTGGGTGCTCGACTCGGGGCATGCCTACACGGCCCGGAACACGCTCATGCCGCACCCGTTCTACGCCTCGCAGTACTGGGTGGCGATCGTGAACCCGGTCGAGCTCGAGCCGCTGACCTCGCTGCTCGACGAGGCGTACGAGTTCGCGGCCCGCAAGTACGCCAACCATCAGTCCCGCCAAACGCAGTGAACCTTGCAGTCGTGTTGCGGCTTGCCCCATAAGCCCGGTTTGACCCCCGGTTGGGATGAGCGACGTCTCTAGCGTGTGACCCAGGGTAGATGTGCAGGACCTTTGCGTGAGGCAACAAGGCCTTGCGCTGACTCGAGGGAGTTCCGCCCATGTCCCCATCCCTGAGCAGGCCGCGCGCACTACTCGGTGCGGTCGCGGCTTCAGCGCTCGCGGTCACCGGCATCGTCGCGACGGCGGCCGGCAGCAACGCATCCCAGCAGGCGCCCGTGACGATCCGCGGCGCAGGCAGTTCGAACGCGATCCCCGGCAGCTACATCGTCGTACTGAACGGCCAGCGGTCGCAGGCGCAGACCCGGGTCACCACCCAGAGCCTGTCGGCGAGCTACGACGTCAAGGTCAAGGACCAGTACGACGCCTCGATCAAAGGCTTCTCCGCGAGTATGAGTGAGGACCAGGCGAAGAAGCTCGCCGGTGACTCGCGGGTCGCGTTCGTGCAGCAGAACCAGAAGATCACCGTCAGCCAGGACGACCCGCCGTGGGGCCTGGACCGGGCCGACCAGCGCGACCTGCCGCTGGACAAGAAGTACGAGGCCTCGACCACCGCCGACAACGTGAACGTCTACGTGATCGACACCGGCATCTACGCCAAGCACAAGGACTTCGGCGACCGCGCGTCGGTCGGCACCGACACCGTCGGCGACGGCCAGAACGGTGTCGACTGCATGGGCCACGGCAGCCACGTGGCCGGCACCATCGCGGGGACGACGTACGGCCTGGCCAAGGGCGCGAAGGTGATCGCGGTCCGGGTTCTCGACTGCAAGGGATCCGGCTCCACCGAGTCCGTGGTGGCCGGGATCGACTGGGTGACCAAGAACGCGAAGAAGCCGGCAGTGGCGAACATGAGCCTGGGCGGCGGCGCGGACGACGCTCTGGACGCGGCGGTCAAGGCCTCGGTCGGGGCCGGTATCACCTATGCCGTTGCTGCTGGCAACGACAGCGCGGACGCGTGCCTGAGCTCGCCCGCCCGGGAGCCCTCGGCGATCACCGTCGGCGCGACCGACGACGAGGACCAGCGGGCGTCGTTCTCGAACTTCGGCAAATGCGTCGACCTGTTCGCGCCGGGTGTCGACATCACCTCGGTCGGCATCACCGACCCGGACGCGACCGCGAAGATGAGCGGTACGTCGATGGCGACGCCGCATGTCGCCGGCGGGATCGCGCTCTACCTGGCCGACCACCCGGACGCCACCCCGGCCGACGTCGCGACGGCGCTGGTCGGAAACTCGACGCCGGACAAGGTCGGCGACCCGGGCGACGCCTCACCGAACAAGCTGCTGTACGTCGGAAAGGCCGACCCGGCCCGGTCCTGACCCAACGCAAAGGGCCCGGCCGGTCGGCCGGGCCCTTTCGCACGTCAGGCGGACTGAACGATATTGCTGCCCTGGACGGCGACGTTCACCGCGGGCAGCGGCGACTGAGCCGGCCCGCTGGCCACGCTGCCGTCGGTGATCTTGAAGTGGCTGTTGTGGAACGGGCAGACGATCTGTCCGTCCTCGACCGAGCCGACGATGTTGCCCTGGTGCGTGCAGACCGCCGAGAAGCCCTTGTACTGACCCGCGGTCGGCTGGGTCACGACGACCTTGGCCTCGGTGAACACCTTCCCGCCGCCCACCGGTACGTCGGACACCGGGCCGAGGACCGTCCCGCCGCTGGCCGGAGCGCTCGACGACGGTGCACTCGACGATGCGCTCGCGCTGGGAGTGCTCGCGGTGGGCGCGGAGCTGGAGCCGGTGGCCGACGGGGTCGAGGCGCCGCCGCCGGACGCATCATCGCTGCTGCCGCAGGCGGCGAGGATCGGGGCGCTGGCACCCACCAGCGCGGCCACGGCCGCGCAGCGGAGCACCGTCCTCCGGTCGCGCATACCGTCCGCGCCTGCGCTGGGCGCGGCCTCGGTCTGCTGCGGGGTGGCTGGTGCCATCGTGTCATCGCTCATGAATTTGGACCTCCAGGAGCCTGCTGGTCGAAGTAGTTGAACGCTATATACCGGGTCAAACGACCGGATGACCCGAACGGTTCAACGAGCCCAGGATTGAACCGCAGTTTGAAGGTTTGCTGTGAATCGGCTGCGAATCTGATGGACGCGACCACCCGCCGGGGCACACGTCGACCGGGTGCCTGACAGACTTTGGGCGTGGGGAAGGCCAAGGGATGACAGGAACGACGAACGACTCGACCGTGCTGCGGGCGATCGCGGACCTCGCGCCGATGTGGATGCCGGGCTGCGTCGTCGACACCGCCGAGCGGACGGTCGAGGTCGGCTGGGGCCGCGGCGCCCTGCAGATGTCCGCGGTCGTCGGGCTGGGCGAGATCATCGATCGGTGCAATCAGGTCCCGCAGCAGCGCTGGGCCGAGCAGATCGAGGCGTGGCTCCGCGCCGTCGTCGCCGAGGGTGAGCTCGCCACCGAGGAGCACCGGTTCGGCGACGTCGCGGAGCGGCAGCGGGCGCTGCTCGTCCAACGTGGGTGGTCGGCCCGGACGGCCGGCCCGGTGGCCGACGCGCTGATCCCGTTCGGGGACCATTTCGAGGTCGTGGTGTTCATCCGCACCGGTACGCAGCTGCGGCGGCTGACCGTCGTACGCCGATCGATGCTCGGGCTCGGCGATCCGGCCGTGCCGTCGCCGGTGCAGCTCACGCTTGAGCAGATCTCCGACCTGCGGCCGGTCGAGCACGACGGGTTCTCGGTGCTCAGCCGGGACGACGATCCGCTCGTATCGATGGCGGTCGTCGATCGGGAGAACCTGCTGCCGCAGGCGTCCCTCGGGCTGGGCGTGCTGCTCGGCGTACCGCGGTTGAGCACGGTCGCGTTCTGCGCCGCGGATGCCGGGCAGGAGGCCGCGGACGAGCTGGCGAGGTTCGTTGCGGACACCTATCGCGACGCACCTGACCAGTGCAGTCCGGACGTGTTCTGGCTGCAGGGCGACCGGATGGTCCAGGTGCCGGTCACGTTGGCCGAGCCGCCGACAGTCATGCTGCCGGCGGCACTACTGCCGTCGCCGCGCCGTACCTGGGTCCGGCACCTCGTCCAGCAGCTGTTCCGCCGCTGACGAGGTCCTGGTCGAGGTGCTGGCGCTGGTCAGCCGGCGACGCGCTTCCGGGTCGCCGTCTTCTTGGCCGGCGCGGCCTTCTTCACTGCCTTCTTGGCCACGGCCTTCTTCGCAACCGTTTTCTTCGCCACGGCCTTCTTCGCAACGGCCTTCTGCACCGGCGCTGCCTCGATGGCCTGCTTCCTCGCGCTCGGCTTCGCCGCCCGTCCCTTGAGGATCTCCGCCAGGAACTGCCCGGTGTACGACGCCGGGTTGGCCGCGACCTCCTCCGGCGTACCTTCCGCGACCAGCGTGCCGCCGCGGCGACCGCCGTCCGGACCGAGGTCGATCAGCCAGTCGGCGGTCTTGATGACGTCGAGGTTGTGCTCGATGACCAGCACCGAGTTGCCCTTGTCCACGAGGCCGCTCAGCACGTCGAGCAGCTTGCGGATGTCCTCGAAGTGCAGACCGGTCGTCGGCTCGTCGAGCACGTACACCGTCCGGCCGGTCGAACGCCGCTGCAGCTCCGACGCCAGCTTCACCCGCTGCGCCTCACCACCGGACAGCGTCGGCGCCGGCTGGCCGAGCCGCACATACCCGAGGCCGACCTCAACGAGGGTCTTCAGGTGCCGTGAGATCGCCGGGATCGCCGCGAAGAACTCCGACGCCTCCTCGATCGGCATGTCCAGCACGTCCGCGACCGTCTTGGACTTGTAGTGCACCTCGAGCGTCTCGCGGTTGTACCGCGCGCCGTGGCACACCTCGCACGGGACATACACGTCCGGGAGGAAGTTCATCTCGATCTTCAGCGTGCCGTCACCCGAGCAGGCCTCACACCGCCCGCCCTTGACGTTGAACGAGAAGCGACCCTGCTGGTACCCGCGGACCTTCGCCTCGGGTGTGTCCGCGAACAGCTTGCGGACGTGATCCCAGACACCGGTGTACGTCGCCGGGTTCGACCGCGGGGTCCGGCCGATCGGCGACTGGTCGACGTGGATGACCTTGTCGACCAGCTCCATCCCGGAGATCTTCGTGTGCCGGCCCGGCACCGCCCGAGCACCGTAGATCTGCCGCGCCAGCGAGGTGTAGAGGATGTCGTTGACCAGCGTCGACTTGCCCGATCCGGACACCCCGGTCACCGCGACGAACACACCGAGCGGGATGGTCACGTCGATGTCCTGGAGGTTGTTCTGCCGGGCGCCGTACACGGTCAGCTCGCGGCCCTCGGTCAGCGGTCGCCGGACCGGCGGGATCGGGATCTCCCGGCGGCCGGAGATGTACTGGCCGGTGATCGAGTCCGGGTGGTTGCGCAGGTCCTCGACCGTGCCGGACACGACGACCTGGCCGCCGTGCTCACCGGCGCCGGGGCCGATGTCGACGACCCAGTCGGCGTGATCGATGGTGTCCTCGTCGTGCTCGACGACGATCAGCGTGTTGCCCAGCTCCTTGAGCCGGACGAGCGTGTCGATCAGCCTCCGGTTGTCCCGCTGGTGCAGACCGATCGACGGCTCGTCGAGCACATACAGCACGCCGACCAGACCCGAACCGATCTGCGTCGCCAGCCGGATCCGCTGCGCCTCACCACCGGACAGCGAACCCGCCGGCCGGCTCAGCGCCAGGTAGTCCAGACCGACGTCGAGCAGGAACCGCAGTCGCTCGCCGATCTCCTTGACCACCCGCTCCGCGATCTGCTTCTCCCGCGGGCTCAGCTCCATCTGCACGAGGAAGTCGTGGACCTCGTCGATCGACATCGCGCTGATCTCCGCGATGTTCTTGCCGCCGAGCGTGACCGCCAGCGAGATCGGCTTCAGTCGCGCGCCGTTGCAGGCCAGGCACGGCACCTCGCGCATGTACTCCTCGAAGCGCTCCCTGCCGGTGTCGCTGGACGCCTCGGTGTGCCGGCGCTCGACATACGGGATCACGCCCTCGAAGCTGGTGTAGTACGACCGCTCGCGGCCGTAGCGGTTCTGGTACGAGACGTGGACCTGCTTGTCGTGGCCGGTGAGCAGCGCCTTCTTCGCCTTCGCCGGCAGCTCGCCGAACGGCGTGCTGGTCTTGAACTTCAGGTCCTTCGCCAGCGCGTCGAGCAGGCGCTCGAAGTACTGCGAGACGTTCTGCCCGGACCACGGCTGGATCGCGCCCTCGTCGAGCGACTTCGACGGGTCCGGAACCAGCAGCTCCGGGTCGACCTCCATCCGGGTGCCGAGCCCGGTGCAGACGGGGCAGGCGCCGTACGGCGAGTTGAACGAGAACGACCGTGGCTCGAGCTCGTCGATAGCCAGCGGGTGATCGTTCGGACAGGCGAGCTTCTCGGAGAAGCGACGCTCGCGGTGCGGGTCGTTGTCCGGGAGGTCGACGAAGTCGAGCACGACCAGACCGCTGGCCAGCCCGAGCGCGGTCTCCACCGAGTCGGTGAGTCGCTGCTTGGCCGAACCCTTCACCGCGAGCCGGTCGACGATCACGTCGATGCTGTGCTTCTTCTGCTTGTCGAGCTTCGGCGGATCGGTGAGCTGGATCGTCTCACCGTCCACGCGCGCCCGGGAGAACCCTTGACCGGTCAGCTGCCGGAACAGGTCGACGTACTCCCCCTTGCGGCCGCGGACGACCGGGGCGAGCACCTGGAACCGGGTGCCCTCGTCGAGCTCGAGCACCCGGTCGACGATCTGCTGCGGCGTCTGCCGGGCGATCGGCTCGCCGCACTCCGGGCAGTGCGGCCGCCCGGCCCGGGCGAACAGCAGCCGCAGGTAGTCGTAGACCTCGGTGATCGTGCCGACGGTCGACCGCGGGTTGCGCGAGGTGGACTTCTGGTCGATCGAGACGGCCGGCGACAGCCCCTCGATGAAGTCGACGTCCGGTTTGTCCATCTGCCCGAGGAACTGGCGCGCATACGCCGAGAGGGACTCGACGTAGCGCCGCTGGCCCTCGGCGAAGATCGTGTCGAAGGCCAGGCTGGACTTGCCGGACCCGGACAGCCCGGTGAAGACGATCATGGCGTCCCGGGGCAGGTCGACCGAGACGTCCTTCAGGTTGTGCTCACGCGCTCCGCGCACGATCAGACGGTCAGACACAAGCTCACTCTCAGCCGTTCTCGAGGGTATCCGGGGCATGCCCAGTCATGCTAACGAGGCCCACCGACAAAAACTTCCGCCGCCGGATCCAGCGCACTGTCCGCGGGGCGCTTCGAAAGTATATTCGATCGCCGAGGGTGGTCTGCACAGCCCGCGCCAAGAGTGCAAGGATCGGCTCTATCACCGACATCCAGGGAGAAGTCGCATGCCGGAGTACCACGGGAACGTCAAGGTCGGCGGCCCGGCCGAGACCCACGAGCTGGCCAAGTTGATGATCACCAAGGTCGCCGTCGGGCCGATGAACAACAACGCCTACCTGCTGCGTTGCCGCCAGACCGACGAGCAGGTCCTGATCGACGCCGCGAACGACGCCGACACGCTGCTGCAGCTGATCGGCGACGGCGGCCTCGCCCGCGTCATCACCACGCACCGCCACCAGGATCACTGGGAGGCGCTGGCGGAGGTAGTCGCCCGGACGGGTGCCACCACCGTCGCCGGGCGGTACGACGCCGAAGGCATCCCGGTCCCGACCGACCAGCTCGTCGACGACGGCGACCACATCGCCGTCGGCCAGTGCAGTCTCCGCGTGATCCACCTCGTCGGCCACACCCCCGGCTCGATCGCCCTGGTGTACGACGACCCGGACGGCGCACCGCACCTGTTCACCGGCGACTCGCTGTTCCCGGGAGGCGTCGGCAACACCCAGGAAGACGCGGAGCGGTTCACGTCGCTGATCAACGACGTCGAGACCAAGCTGTTCAACGAGCTCCCCGACGAGACATGGGTCTATCCCGGTCACGGCTCCGACACCACCCTCGGCACCGAGCGACCCCACCTCGCCGAGTGGCGTGAGCGCGGCTGGTGAGCGGATTCGCCGAATACGAGCCGGGTGTCGCCCGGCAGACCGCCGACGTACGCGTGCGTCCAGGAGAGCTGCGTGACCTGGACGCGTGTGCCGAGCTGATCGTGTCGCGGACCCACGGGTCCGCGGCCGAGCGGCGCGAGCGGCTGGTCGCCGACCTCGCCAACCCGGACAAGTACATCGCCGTCGCGGTCGTCGGCGACGAGGTCGTCGGGTACGGCGGTGTGATCCGCCACGAGCTCAAACCCGACGACCCTCCGACGACGGCTCCGACGGGGTACTACCTGATCGGCCTGATCGTCTCCCCCGCCTGGCGACGCCACGGCATCGGCGAGCTCCTGACCCGCGACCGGATGCGCTGGACCGCCGAGCGGGCCGACGCCGTCTACTACTTCGCCAACCAGGCGAACGGCGCGATCCTCGACCTCAACAAGAACTTCGGGTTCACCGAGGTCACCCGGGACTTCATCTTCCCGGGCGCCCCGCTCGAACCCGGCACCTGCGTCCTCCTGCGGGCGGCCCTCACCGATCGGTGAGCTCGGCGGGGTACGCGATCACGTCGACCAGGGCGTTGTTGCGGATCGCGGTGATCTCCGTACGGCGGGCGATCGCGTCCTCGAACAGCTGCCGCTGCAGCGACTGAGCATCCCGGAGCGGTACGCCGTCCACCGCCAGCACCAGATCTCCTTGGCGGAGGCCGGCGGCGGCGGCCGGGCTCGCCGGGATCACCTCGACGACCCGGAGCGCCGTCCGCTGGTCGAACCGCTCCGCAAGTGACGGGCGAAGCGGTGCGGGCGTCGTCACGAGGCCGAGGTACGCGCGGCGCACGCGACCGTCGTGCAGTAGCGAGTAGATGATCCGGCGCGTCGTCGGGTTGACCGGGACGGCTAGCCCGAGGCCGATGCCGGCGACCGCGGTGTTGATGCCGATCACGCGGCCGTTGCCGTCGGCCAGCGCTCCCCCGGAGTTGCCCGGGTTGAGCGCGGCGTCGGTCTGGATGACGTCCTCGATGATCCGCTGCGCCGAACCGCTGCGCACCGGCAGCGATCGGCCCAGTGCGCTCACCACGCCGGCGGTCACGCTCCCGGCCAGGCCGAGTGGGTTGCCCACGGCAACTACCAGGTTCCCGACCTTCAGGTGGTCCGCGTCGCCGTACTCCGGCGGGTCGGGGATCTCGCGGTCGGCCCGCAGTACGGCGAGATCGGACAGCCGGTCGACGCCGACGATGCGGGCCTGTGCCGTCGTACCGTCGGCGAACTCGGCGGAAGCCTCGGAGCCGTCGCCGACCACGTGCGCGTTGGTGAGCAGGTGACCATCGCCGGTCAGCACCACGCCGGAGCCGGACGAGTCGCCGCGCCGGCTGTGGATCCGCAGGCTGGCGACCCGCGGGATCAGGTGTTCCGCCACTCCCGAGACCACCCGGGAGTACGCATCGAGGACGTCGTCCCCGGCAATCTCTTCAGCCATCGCCTTGCCTCCTGGATTACAGGATTACACCGCAAGCAAATCGAGGCCAGCGCGTGAACCGGGACACAATCCTGACCGATCGGTTGAAAACTGGCCGATCGGTCAGTCAAGCTGCTGACATGGCAGTCACCACCCCCGCCCGGGAGCGGACCAGGCGCGAGATCGTCCGGCAGGCGATGCACCTGTTCCAGGCCGGCGGCTACAACGCGACGTCACTGCAGGACATCGCGACCGCCGCCGGCTGCTCCAAGGCGACGGTGCTGTACCACTTCAGCGGCAAGCCGGCCGTGCTCGCGGCCGTCCTCGAGCCCGCCGCGGCCGACGTCGCCGAGCTGGTCAAGGCCGCGGCCGAGCTGCCCCGGGCCGACGCGCAGGAGCTCGCGATCCAGCGCTTCATCGATCTCGCGGTCGTGCACCGCGGGGTGGTCGACGTGTTGCAGGACATCCTCCCGGTGATCGAGCAGATGCCCGAGGTCGGGCAGCTCGTCGCCGACGGCATGCGCCTGACCGAGTACATGGCCGGCTCGGACGACCCGCTCGAGCACGATCTGGCGAAGTTCGCGATCAACGGTCTGCTCGGCGAGTGCCGCCACTCCGGCGAGCGCACCGACGACGACCTCCGAAGACTCTGCGACATCGCCCTGCGGAGACTGCTCCGCCGCGCCTGAGCCCTGACCCGCCCTCCGCCTCGCGCGGACGATCTCCTCTGCCCGTACGCCGTACCGACCCGAACGGATGCACTTCCCGATGGCCAATCTGCTGTACCGGCTCGGCCGGTTCTCCTACCAGCGCAGGCGGCTCGTCGCCGCCGTCTGGGCGCTGTTCCTCGTCCTGCTGGGCGTCGGCGCGCTGACGCTGGGCGGCAAGACCGCGAACACGTTCTCGATCCCGGGCACCGAGTCGCAGCGGGCGCTCGATGCACTCAAGCAGGAGCTGCCGGCCGCGAGCGGTGCGTCGTCCACCGTGGTGGTGAAGGCGCCCGACGGCAAGACTCTCGCTGACCCGACCGTGAAGGCCGCTGTCGGCGCGACGGTTACCAAGGTCGCCAAGGTGCCCGAGGTCATCGGTGCGATCGACCCGTTCACCAGCAAGGCGATCAGCCCGGACGGTACGACGGGACTGATCAGCGTCCAGTTCGACAAACCGGCCGATGAGCTGTCACACGAGAGCGTCGACGGGTACGACGGTCTGAGCGGACTGAGCTCGGGTGATCTCAAGGTCGTCCCGGGCGGGCAGATCAAGGCCGGCGTTCCGGAGATCGGTGCGACCGAGGTGATCGGTGTCGCGGTGGCGGCCGTCGTACTGGTCGTGACGTTCGGGTCGCTGGTCGCCGCGGGTATGACGCTGGTGACGGCGCTGCTCGGCGTACTGGCCGGGATGGCCGGTCTGTTCATCGTGACCGCGTTCACCGACGTCTCGTCGACGGCGCCGATCCTGGCGTTGATGCTCGGGCTTGCGGTGGGGATCGACTACTCGTTGTTCATCAGCTCGCGACACCGGTCGCAGCTGGGTGAAGGGATGGATCCGGAGGAGTCCGTGGCGCGGGCAACGGCGACGGCCGGGTCGGCGGTGTTGTTCGCCGGCGCGACCGTAGTGATCGCGCTGGCCGGGTTGTCGGTGGTCGGGGTGCCGTTCCTGACCGCGATGGGTCTCGCCGCTGCGGCGACGGTGCTGACCGCCGTACTGGTCGCTTTGACGCTGCTGCCGGCGTTGCTCGGCTTCGTCGGGAACCGGGTGCTGCCGCGGAAGTTGCGGAAGGCACCGGCCGCGGCTGTGCACAAGGAGGGGTTCGGCTTCCGCTGGGGCCGGTTGGTGACGCGGCTGCGCGTGCCGATCGTTGCTATCGGCATCATCGGGCTCGGGTTCCTGGCGATCCCGGTGAAGGACATGCAGCTCGCGCTGCCGGACGGCGCCTCGGCGGCCGCCGGCACCAACCAGCGGGTCGCGTACGACATGACCGCCGCCGCGTTCGGCCCAGGCGCGAACGGACCGCTGGTAGTCGTTGTGCAGAGCAATGACCCGGCGACCTCCAACGCGGTCGCGCAGCAGGTGCTGGGCAAGGCACAGGGCCTTCCCGACGTCGTCGCGGCGCAGCCTGCCGCCGCAAGTCAGGACGGTACGACGCGGTTGCTGCAGGTGATCCCCAAGAGCGGACCGGCCAGCGAGGAGACCTCGGACCTGGTCAAGAACCTGCGCTCAGCGGTGAAGCCGCTCGCCACCGGTGACGCGAGCATCTCCGTGACCGGAAACACCGCGGTCGGGGTCGACGTATCGAACAAGCTGTCCGATGCGTTGCCGACGTACCTGTTCGTGGTGATCGGGTTGTCGTTCCTGCTGTTGCTGCTGGCGTTCCGGTCGGTGCTGGTGCCGTTGAAGGCGACGCTCGGGTTCGTGCTGACGATCGGGGCGACGTTCGGGATCACGGTCGCGGTGTTCCAGCAGGGCCACCTGGCGAAGCTGGTCGGGATCGACTCCCCCGGTCCGCTGGTGAGCTTCCTGCCGATCATCATGATGGGCATCCTGTTCGGGCTCGCCATGGACTACGAGGTGTTCATCGTGTCCCGAGTCCGGGAGGAGTTCGTCCACGGCCGGCACGCGAACGACGCCACCATCCAGGGCCTCGGCCACGGCGCCCGCGTCGTCACCGCCGCCGCTCTGATCATGGCATCGGTCTTCGCCGGCTTCATCCTGGTCGAGGACCCGATCATCAAGGCGATCGGCTTCGGCCTCACGATCGGCGTACTGATCGACGCCTTCGTGGTCCGGATGACGTTGGTGCCCGCGATCCTCAGCCTGCTCGGCGACCGCGCCTGGTGGTTCCCGAAGTGGCTGGACCGGATCACCCCGAAGGTAGACATCGAGGGCGAGTCGCTGAACGTCCCAGACAAGCCTGAGGAGAAGGAACTCGCAGAGGTCCACTGACGGCGAGAGGGGCACCGACAGTGTCGGTGCCCCTCGTCGTCTGTCGGGCTGACAGGACTTGAACCTGCGACCCCCGGTCCCCCAGACCGGTGCGCTACCAAACTGCGCCACAGCCCGATACTCGCCGTTGAGGTGAGCGGGCTTTACCTTACAGCATTCGATGCCCCGGCCCTGACCAGGGCACCTCAGCGCTTCTTGTTCTTCTGGCGGGCCCGGATCTGGACGTGCACCGGGCTGCCGACGAAGCCGAAGTCCTCGCGCAGGCGGCGCTCGATGAAGCGCTGGTACGACGCCTCGATCTGGCCGGAGGTGAAGATCGCGAAGGTCGGCGGCATGGTCGTGGCCTGCGTGCCGAACAGGATCTTCGGCTGCTTGCCGGAGCGGACCGGGTGCGGGTGCGCGGCAACCAGCCGGCCGAGGAACGCGTTGAGCTGGCCGGTCGGGACACGGGTCTGCCAACCCTCGAGCGCCGCCTCGATCGCGGGCACCAGCTTCTCCATGTGCCAGCCGGTGAGCGCGCTGATGTTCACCCGCGGCGCCCAGCGGAACTGCACCAGGTCGCGGTCGATCTCGCGCTCCAGGTAGTAGCGCCGCTCGTCGTCCATCAGGTCCCACTTGTTGTACGCGATCACGAGCGCCTTGCCGGCTTCCTCGACCGCGTTCATGATCCGCAGGTCCTGCTCGGTGATCGACTGCGAGGCGTCGATGACGACCACGACCACCTCGGCCCGCTCGATCGCGGCGTTGGTCCGCAACGAGGCGTAGTACTCGTGGCCTTGGGAGTTCTTCACCTTGCGCCGGATGCCGGCGGTGTCGATGAACCGCCACTCCTGACCGCCGAGCGTGATCAGCTCGTCCACCGGGTCGACCGTCGTGCCGGCGACGTCGCTGACGACGACCCGGTCCTCCTTGGCGACCTTGTTCAGCAGGGACGACTTGCCGACGTTCGGCTTCCCGACGATCGCGACCCGTCGCGGACCGCCGAGCTCGCCGTCGCGCTCGGCCGGCGCCTCGGGCAGAGCCGCGAGGACGGCGTCGAGCATGTCGCCCGTGCCGCGGCCGTGCATCGCGGAGACGGGGAACGGCTCGCCGATGCCCAGGCTCCACAGGTTCATCGCTTCGGACTCGACGCGCTGGTCGTCGACCTTGTTCGCGGCCAGTACGACGGGCTTGCCCGACTTCCGCAGTACGCGGACGACTGCCTCGTCGGCGTCGGTGATGCCGACGACAGCGTCGACCACGAACAGCACCGCGTCGGCCGCGTTGATCGCGACCTCCGCCTGGGCCGCGACCAGAGCGGCCATGCCGACCGCGTCCGGGTCCCAGCCGCCGGTGTCGACGACCGTGAACTCACGGCCGGCCCAGTTGGCGTCGTACGACACCCGGTCCCGGGTAACGCCCGGCGTGTCCTCCACGACCGCCTCGCGGCGGCCGATGATGCGGTTGACCAGCGTGGACTTGCCCACGTTCGGCCGCCCGACGATCGCGAGCACAGGGAGTGGCCCGGTGTCCTCACGGTCGTGCGTCGGTACTTCGGTGGGCAGGTCAGTCATCAGGGTCCTTCTGGTCTCGCCAGCCCGGAAGAGGGTGGCCGGTTTCTTCGACGGCCGCCTTCACATGGGCGCGCAGCACGTCGCCGATGTGGTCGGCAACCGCCTGTACGTCGGAATGTCTCCTAGGAAAGGGTACGCGGTCGACGGCGAACGGCTCGCCATACACCACGTCGACCCGGCTCCCGGCCGGCGGGAACCCCTCGATGTCGCCCGCCGGCAGCCTGGTCCCCATCATGGCGACCGGCAGGATCGGGGCCCCGGTCACCATGGCCAGGTACGCCACGCCACTGCGGATCCGGCTGAAGTCGCCGGGGCCACGGGTGCCTTCGGGGTAGATATTCAGCACCCGGCCGTCCCGCAGGACCTTGATCGACCTCCGGACCGCGAGCACGTCATACGTCGACCGGTCGACCGGGATCTGGCCGACCCGGCGCAGGAGCACACCCTGCAGGCCGCCGAACACCTCGATCTTGCCGAGTTGATGCAGCATCCGCGGCGCGATCGCCCCGAGCAACGGGCCGTCCAGCAGACTCAGGTGGTTCGGCGCCATCAGCAGCGGACCGGTCAGCGGGAACCGGTCCTCGTGGTGGATGGTCAGCTTGTATTTACGGAAGAAGTACGGCTTGGCCACCTTCCGCATCGGCAGCGCGATGCGGTACGGCAGCGGCGGCAGATCGTCGGTGCGGGGCAGATCCTTGTGCCCGGTGACTTCCGCCGTCATGACTCCTGGCCCTGGGGAACAGCCTCCTTGGCTAGACGGCTGATCACATCGATGACTTCTTCCAGGGTCAGGTAGGTCGAGTCGACGGTGACCGCGCCGTCGGAGGCGACCTGGAACTCCGAAACGGTCGAGTCGTCGGCATCCCGCCGGACGATCTGGTCACGCAACTGCTCCGCGGTCAACGAGCCCACCTGGGCGCCGCGGCGCGCCATCCGGGCCTCCTGGTCGGCGGTGAGCAGCACCTTCAGCTCGGCGTCGGTCGCGACCACGGTGGCGATGTCGCGGCCCTCGACCACGATCCCGCCGCTCGGCTGGGCGTTGTCGATGATCGACCGCTGCCGCCGGATCAGCTCCTTGCGCACGTCCAGGTTGGTGGCGATCTTCGAGACCACCTCGCTGATCCGCGGCTCCCGGATCGCGGCCGTGACATCGGCCCCGTCGGCGATCACGAACTGGTGGCCCGGGTCGGTGCTGATCTCCAGGCGCAGGTCCCGGGCCCGCTGCGCGACCGCGGCGGTGTCGTCCAGATCCAGCCCGTGCTCGACCGCCGACCAGGTCACCGCCCGGTACGTCGCCCCGGTGTCGAGGAACCGCAGTCCGAGCCGGGTGGCCACTCCGCGGGCGGTGCTCGATTTACCGGAGCCGCTCGGGCCGTCCACAGCGATGATCATGCCCCGAAGATTACCTTCGCAGGGGGACAGAATTACCGGTGGACCACCCATCCGCGGTCGGTGAGGACGTCGACCAGCTGGTCTACCGAGGCGGGTTTGACGGAGAGCTCGACCTCACCGACCGGGCGGCCGGGGCTGTGGTCGATGCGCAGGTCCTCGACGTTGGCGCCGGACTCGGCCGCATCGGCGAACAACTTGGCCAGCTGACCGGGGCGGTCCGGGATCGTGACCAGGACCGTGACCAGGTCGATGTGCGGCGTACCGTGCTTGCCCGGAACGCGGACCGCGCCGGAGACGCCCTGGCCGAGGATCGCGGTCAGCTCGTCGCCGGCCTCTTCCTTGCCCAGGGCAACAAGAAGGCGGTCGAGCTCGCCGCGGATCTGCTCCAGCAGGCCGGTCAGCGCACCCGAGTTCGCGGACACGATCTGGGTCCAGAGCGTGGGGTCGCCGGCAGCGATCCGGGTGACGTCGCGAACGCCCTGGCCGGACAGCTCCAGGTGGGAGGACGGCGCGTCGGCCAGCGTCCCGGCAGCCAGTGCGGACATCAGGTGCGGCAGGTGGGACACCCGGGCGACGCCGAGATCGTGGTCCTCGACGGACATCTCGACGGTACGCGCGCCGGCCGCTTCGGCAAGCCGGCGTACCAGGTCGACTGCATCCGGAGAGCTGGTCTCGTGCGGCGTGATTGCCCAGGTGGCCCCGTCGAACAGATCGGCACGTCCGGCGAGCGGACCGTTTCGCTCGGAGCCGGCCATCGGGTGACTGCCGACATACCGGCTGAGGTCGCCGGTCAGCCGGCGGGCGTCGGCGAGCGGCTTGGACTTCACGCTGGCCGCATCCGTCACCACTGCGTCAGTCTGCTGAAGCTGCTCCGCGACAACCGCACCGACATGGTCAGGCGGTACGGCGACGACGACCAGCTGCGGCTCGATCTGGACCATGCGCGAGCCCGCGCCGATCCGCTCGGCCATCAGCGCGTTGTCCGGGTTCCCGTCGACGAGCTCGACGACCACGCCCAGCCGGGCGAGCGCCAGGCCGATCGACGTACCGATCAGGCCGGTGCCGACGATGCGGACCGGACCCCGCAGTTCGCTCACTGGGCGCCGGTCAGGTCCGGACGGAGCGCGACGGCGCCGTGGAGGTAGACGTGCTGGATCTTGTCCCGGGAGCGCGGCGTCTCGGTGTGCACCATCAGCCGGACCACCCGCGGCAGCGCGTGCGGCACCGGGATCTCCTGCATACACATCAGCGGTACGTCGGTCAGCCCGATCTGGCGTCCGGCGACGGCCGGGAACTCCGAACGCAGGTCCGACGTGACGGTGAACAGGATGCTGATCAGATCCTCGTTCTCCAGATCGTTCGCCTCCAGGACCGCCTTCACCAGCTCCGCGGACCGCTCGAGCAGGTGCTCGCGCTCGTCCACGTCCAGCTGGGTGGCACCCCGGATCGCCCGTACCGCCACGTGCTCGCCTCCATGCTTCGTGTGTTCGCCTCCCCCAACCCTAGGCCAGGGTTGTCAAGGAGTGGACAGCCGTCTCGGATCGTGCGCAGGCGTCAGCCGTCCCGGGTCGCCTCCAGCAGCCGGCGAGCCATCGGGAGCAACCCGGCCTCGCGTACGGGTGCGAGCGGATCGGACAGCTGTCGACGGCGCCGGAAGGTTCCCGGCGGGTCGCCGTACGCCTGGGAGAAGCGGCGCGAGAAGTGGTACGGGTTGCTGTAGCCGCAGCCGGACGCGATCTCCCCGATCGTGGCGTTGGTGCGCTGGAGAGCGGTCGCGGCGCGGGCCAGCCGGATCAGATCCAGCGCGTACGCCGGTCCGCACCCGTACTGCTCCCGGAACAGCCGATGCAGGTGGCCCGCTGACAGGTTCGCCGCTGCGGCCAACTGCGAGACCGCGACGATCCGGGGACCGCCCCTGGCCCACACAGTCGCGACATGGTCGACAAGGCGACGGACAGCGTCCGGCATCTCGTCGTGCGACGGGCCGACCGGAGCGCTGACGAAGACCTCGAGCATCGCCGCTACCAGCCGGTCGTTGTGGCCACGGTCCTGCGTCGGCGAGTCCAGCAAGTAGCTGCACAGCTCCTCGAGCACGCCCGGATCGGACATCGACCGCACCCAGGGCCAACTCGCCGGATCGCCGAGCTGGCCGAAGTCCTCGATCTGGAAATGCACGTACGCATGCCGCGACCCGCGATCACAGTCCCAGATATAGGCGTCCCGATTGCCGCGCTTCGCGAGCGCCACCGTTCCGGGCCGCAGTTCGTGCTCGACCGTGGCCCGCAGGACGCCCAGGTCGTCGTACACCTCGGTCCGCCAGAGCGCGGAGCCGTGGAGGATCCAGAGGAGTTCGAAGTTCGGCAGCCAGCGCGGTCCGTACGTCGCTCCGGGAGCGTAGTCCGCGATCTGCACCAGCGAGTTCACGCTGATCACCGGCGGTCGCGATGTCACGAACAGATAGTAAAGCGCTTGTTCGCGACATTGGCCGGTTCTGCGTGCTCTGCGACGGTGGCTGGATGCATTTCACCGAGATCACCGACGAGCTCGTCGAGTCCTTCCGGCGGGACGGCTTCGTCGTCCTCGATCAGGCCATATCGCCTGTCGAGGTGACCGAGCTGCACGTGGCGGCCGAGCAGCTGTGCCGCACCGTCGGCCGCGCTCCTGTGACCGAGCCCGCCGAGGATGTACTCCGCAGACACCTGTGCATTCACCATCCGCACAAGGCATCCGACGCAGCCCTTGCGGCGCTCCATGCGCCGCGGGTGGTCGAGACGCTCACGGCCGTCATCGGGCCCAACGTCAAGGCGATGCAGTCGATGCTGTTCATCAAGCCGGAGGGCAAACCGGGGCAGGCGTGGCACCAGGACGAGTTCTTCATCCCGACCAGGGACCGCTCCCTGACCGCCGCGTGGATCGCGCTGGACGACGCGACTGTGGAGAACGGCTGCCTGTGGGTGCTGCCGGGCTCGCACCGTCGCGGCGTCCTCTATCCCGATCGCGAGCAGGACGACCTCCGGTTCGACTGCACGGTCGAGGCGTTCGACTTCCCGTACTCCGACGACGACGCCGTCCCGGTCGAGGTACCGGCGGGCTCGGCGGTGATCTTCAACGGGTACCTGCTGCACCGATCACTGCCGAACACCGGTCGGCACGGACTCCGCCGGGCGCTCGCGAACCACTACATGAGCGCCGAGTCGCTGCTCCCCTGGCAGAACGTGCCCGCCGGCGTTCACGTCGGCAAGCACGACTACCGCGACATCGTGATGGTCGCCGGGACCGATCCGTACGCCTACAAAGGCATCGCCGATGTCGCCCGGCCGCACTCGCGCCCCGACAAGGACGGCGGGTGCGACCGCTAGCTTCCGGGACACTGACCCAGTTGTGCCTCGGCGGCGTCGACCGTCTGCTCGAGCAGGAGCGCGATCGTCATCGGGCCGACGCCGCCCGGGACCGGAGTGATCAGGCGCGCGACCTCGGACGCCTCCTCGAAGTGCACGTCGCCGACGTTTCCCTCGTTGTAGCCGGCGTCGACCACGACCGCGCCGGGCTTCAGCCAGTCGCCGCGGACGAAGTTCGCCTTGCCGACCGCGGCGATCACGACGTCCGCGGTCCGGACCAGCTCGGGCAGGTCCCGGGTCCGCGAGTGCGCATAGGTCACCGTCGCGTTCGATGCCAGCAGCAACATCCCGGCCGGCTTGCCGAGGATCGGGCTGCGGCCGATCACCACCGCATGCGCCCCTTCGAGCGGTACGTCGTACGCCGCGAGCAGCCGCATGATCCCGCCGGGCGTCGCCGAGCGGAACCCGGGATCGCTCGCGTCGTTGAGGGCCATCGCCGCGAACGACAGCATCGTCACGCCGTCGACATCCTTGCCCGGGTCGATCGCCTCGAACGCGGCCCTCTCGTCGATCTGCGCCGGCACCGGGTGCTGCAGCAGGATCCCGTGCACCTCCGGGTCCTCCGACAGCTTCCGGATCTCCGCGACCAGCTCGTCGGTGGTCGTCTCGGCCGGCAGTACGACGCTCCGCGAACCGATCCCGGCCTTCTTCGACCGGTTCTGCTTCATCCGCACGTACGTCGCGGACGCCGGGTCGTCACCGACCAGCACGGTCGCGAGACACGGCTGGACGCCGTACTTCTCCTGCAGCGCCGCGGCGCGCTCCGCCGCCTTGGCCACCATCTCGGCGGCGAGGTCGGTCCCGATCATCAACTCAGCAGTCATCTGCGCACTCCTCCTCGTCAAAGGGTGCCCAGGCGCGCGGCGAAAGCCGGATGGCAGACCGTTCCCCGGTGGTCGTCCACCTCAGCGCCAGTCGCGGTCCGCCCTCAGGATACCGACCCGGTCGCCTGGGCTACGAATGCGTCGGCCACCCCGTCGCCGATCCGGAGCCGGACCTTGCTGTGCGGGAGGCGGACGTCACGGATCTCGTCGGCCTGCGTGATCAGGTGCTCGATCTCGTCGCGGGCGGTCGCAACGTCCGACGCATTGCCCTCCGCCTGCGCCTCGAACACGCGCAGCGCCTGTCTCAGCGCGCCGCCCCAGTAGAACGACGCGTCCAGCCACGCGTCGGTCTCGGCTTCGAACTCCGGGTCGATCACGCCGCTGCGGATCTGCGCGGACGCGTTCTCGATCGCCTCCAGGTACGGCTCCAGGTCCGCGATAGCACCGGCCAGATCACCGCCGTCCCAGGTCGCCTTGAAGGCCGCGAGCTTCGAGGCCAGCACCGGCGCGTTGATCAGATGCAGCTTCCCGTCGTACGTCGTGAGATCCGCGAACACCTCCAGCGCCGCGATCGTGGCCGCGTCTCCCCCGGCACGCTCGGCGATCGCGCGGCGCCAGGACGCGTCGGCGTCGTACGTCGCGGGCTTCCAGCCGAACTCGGCGAACGAGTACAGCGCCAGCTTGCTCGCCGCGGCCTGGTTCATCGGGTTCGAGATGATGCCGACGACGTGCTCGGCGAGGCCTGGCTCGCGGCCCGTGTACGCCGCGAGCAGGATCCGGCCGTGGGCGTAGTCGTTGACCGGGTAGTTGTCCCAGATCAGGATGTCGTGCCCGAACACCGCCTTCGCCGCGGCCGCTTGTGCGCTCGTGATCCGCTCCGGAACGACCGCAGTACCGGTCCAGTGCACGATCACGGCCGGATCGAGCTGCTCGCGCAGCGCCTGCTTGTACGGCGTCTCTTCGAGGTCGTAGTACTCGGTCGGGACCATCTGCAGCGGAGCGACGTCCGGCTTGGTCGCGATCCACTCCCGCTGCACGCGGTTGCACAGGTCGGCCTGCGCCGCACCGGCCGCTCCACCGCCCGTGCCGTACTTCGTGGCGTCCTCGTCGGAGTGCCATTTCTCGTACTCGATGTCGTCGAGCGGGACGTTGAAGACCCGTACGCCGAGCGCGTACAGCGCCTCGAACTTCGCGATCAGCGCCTGGAAGTCGTCGTCGGACGTGTACGCGATCGACAGGCCGGGCGAGAGCGCGAAGGTGAAGTCGACCTTGTTGCGCTGCGCCCGCTCGATCAGTTCGCCGAGCTCGGCCAGTTTGTCGGCCGGGTACGGGTCGCGCCACTGCTCGCGGTGGTAGACGTCGTCCTTGGGCGCGTACTGGTACGTGTTCATCTTGTGCGCGCCGAGATAGTCCAGGTGGTCGAGGCGGTCCGCGTGCGACCACGGCGTGCCGTAGAAGCCCTCGATCGAGCCGCGGTACGGCAGCGTCGGCCAGTCGCGGATCTCGACACCATCCACATGGCCGACATGGTTGCCCTGGACAAGCTGATCGAGGGTCAGCGCCGCGTAGTACGTGCCGCGGGTGTCGACGCCGTCGAGAACGATCTGGTGGTCGCCGACGGCAACCACGTAGCCCTCGGCCGGCAGACCGGCAGCCGGTTCGACGTCGAGACCGGCGCCGCCGAGGTGGACGGTCACCGCGGCCTCGCCGTCGACGATCGTGGTCACGCCGGCGCGGGTCAGGGTGTCACGGACGATCCGTTCAGCATCGGGATCGGTGGTCGGTCCATGGACCAGACCGACCGTGTCACCGAGGTCGAACCCGTCCGAACGGCTGTTGGTCTGTTGAGCTTCAGGGGTCACGCCCCTATCCACTCAGCGCGCGGACCCGCCCGTCAAGACACCCGGGTCAGCTTGAGGACGGGGATCGTGCGGATGCCCGCCGTACGGACCTCGTACTCCGCGAAGCCCGGGTACCGCCGCGCCTGCTCGGCGTAGATGCGGTCGCGGTCGGCGCCGGTCACGTCGTCGACGGACACCTTGTACGTCTCGGTGCCGACCTCGACGACGCCCTCACCGGCAGTGACCAGGTTGCGGTACCAGTCCGGGTTCGTCGGAGCGCCGCCCTTGCTGGCGAACACGTAGATGACGGCCGGATCCGTCTCGTCGGCCAAATACATCGTCGGGGCGATGAACTCCTGTCCGCTCCGACGGCCGACGTGGTGCAGCAGCACCATCGGGGCGCCGTCGAAGTTGCCGCCGACCCTGCCTTCGTTCTCCCGGAACTCCGTGATGACGTTCGTGTTCCAGTCGCTCATATCGATTCCTCCGCAGATTTCTAAAGCAAGCCTGCGTGGTCCAACGCGAGATAGGCGGCATCAATTCCGGTCATCGCACCTGGAGTGCGCAGCTCGGCACGGAACGCGTCGACGGTCAGCTCGACCGGGACGCAATCCTCGGTCTCGTCGAGCTGTTGTTTGCCGTCGGGGCGGCAGCCGCGCGCGATCGCGACGTACTTGCGGAACGTTGAGGACGCACCGGACCACTGCCAGCCGACGACGTCGAGCGTCTCGCAGGTGTAGCCGGTCTCCTCCTCGAGCTCCCGCGCGCCGGCGACGGCCACCTCCTCGCCGGGCTCCACCAAGCCGCCCGGAAGGTTCGTCACGACGGCGTCCGGGCCGGCCCGGAACATCCGGATCGTGACGATCCGCCCGTCCGGGGTCAGCGGCAGCACGGTGACCCCGGACGTGACGCCGATCTCGGGGCCGATGACGTCCCACTCGACCTCGCGGCCGTCGGGCATCCGGTACCGGCGCAGGCGCACGGTGAGGAACCGCCGGAATCCGGGCTCCTCGTCCAGCAGCTCCCACGGACCGGGGTCGGCAGGCCGAGACGACTCAGCCGCCACGTTGTCGGTGACGGCTGAGGTCTCGTGCTGGTCCGTCACAGGGGACGGTTGTCGTCGGGATCTTCCGGCGGAGCGATCGGTGCATCATCCGCCGGCGGGGCGATCGGCGTGTCCTCGGCCGAAGCGCCGGTGTCCGCGGTGTCCTTCTTGTCCTCCGCGTCAGCAGGCTCGGTGGCCTCTTCCGCGGGGCGGGACTCGGACAGGATGGTCTCCAGCGTCGCCTCGGAGATCCGCTTGAACTTGCGCACCTGGGTCCGGGTCCGGTCCAGGACCGCTACCTCGAGCTGGTCCGGGGTCAGCTGCCGGACCTCGGTGCCGTCGTGGCCGAGGGCATCCACCGCGAGCCGGAGAGCACCCGCGAGCGAGATGCCCTCGGAGTAGTGCTCGCCGATGTAGTCCGCGACCTGGTCGGCCGCGCCGCCCATCACGGCGTACCCCTGCACGTCGGCGATCGAGCCGTCGTACGTGAGCCGGTACACCTGGTCGTCGGACGGAGCGGCGCCGATCTCGGCGACGAGGATCTCGACCTCGAGCGGCTTCTCGCCGCCGGAGGAGAAGATCGCGCCGAGCGTCTGCGCGTACGCGTTGGCCAGCGCCCGGCCGGTGACGTCACGCCGGTCGTAGGAGTACCCGCGCATGTCGGCCAGCCGCACGCCGGCGATCCGCAGGTTCTCGAACTCGTTGTACCGGCCGACGGCGGCGAACGCCATCCGGTCGTAGATCTCGGCCACCTTGTGCAGCGCGGGCGAGCGGTTCTCGGCCACGAACAGGATGCCGTCGGCATATTGCAGCGCGATCGCGCTGCGGCCCTTGGCGATGCCCTTCCGGGCGAAGTCGGCCCGGTCCCGCATCAGCTGCTCGGGCGAGACGTAGAACGGAACGCTCATCGAAGGTGTCGTCCTCTAATCAGTCGATCGGGCAGGATCATCGGGATGGTCAGGTCAGAGACGTCGCGGCCGGGCCGTCGGGACGCTGGTGCCGCTGGGCCCAGGCCGCGTCGACGAGCGCCGCCACCTCGTCCTCGGGCAGCCGCCGGTAACCGTCCGCGGTGACCACGCCGACCACCGGGAAGATCCGCCGGAGCATGTCCGGGCCGCCGGTCGCCGAGTCGTCGTCGGCCGCGTCGATCAGCGACTGGATCATCACCGTCACGCAGTCGGTCTCCGACAGGTCCTCGCGGTACAGCTTCTTCAGCGCGCCGCGGGCGAACAACGAGCCCGAGCCGACGCTGTAGAAGTGGGTCTCCTCGTACCGCCCGCCGGTGGGGTCGTAGGAGAAGATCCGGCCGCCGTTGATGTCGTGGTCGTACCCCGCGAACAGCGGCACCACGGTCAGGCCCTGCATCGCCATCGGCAGGTTGCCGCGGATCAGCGCGCTGAGCCGGTTGGCCTTGCCGTCGAGGCTGAGCGTCGCGCCCTCGAGCTTCTCGTAGTGCTCCAGCTCGACCTGGAACAACCGGACCATCTCGATCCCGAAACCGGCCGAGCCGGCGAACGCGACCGCCGAGTACTCGTCGGCCGGGAACACCTTCTCGATGTCACGCTGGGCGATAATGTTGCCCATCGTGGCCCGCCGGTCGCCGGCCATGATCACGCCACCGGGGAAGGTGGCCGCGACGATCGTCGTACCGTGCGGGACTTCGCTGGACAGGTCACCCGAACCCAGGGCCCGTCGTCCCGGCAACAGGTCGGGCGCGTGCCCGGCCAGGAAGTCCATGAACGACGAGCCACCTGGGGTCAGGAAGGCTTCCGGCAACCGGCCGGAGGCATCAGAAGTCATCGAGCGGTTCACTCCCCACCCTTTTGCACGAATCCGCGGACGAACTCCTCGGCGTTCTCCTCGAGCACCTCGTCGATCTCGTCCAGGATCGAATCGACGTCCTCGTCGAGTCGCTCTTTGCGCTCCTGGACGTCCTCCGACGCCTCGACCTGCTCGACCTCTTCCTCGGTCGACGAACGCTTGGGCTGCTTGTGCTGCTGCCCGCCGTCTTTCGCCATGACACACACCTCCTAGAACCGCCGACTGCGTCGGACGCCCAACCGACCCTTCGCAGTGCTTTCTCTATACGGCGACCCTACCCGGCAGCGCCCCCAGTAATGGTGCGAACCAGGTCACTGGCGGTGTCGCATTGGTCAAGAAGTGCTCCGACGTGGGCTTTCGTCCCCCGCAACGGGTCCAAAGTCGGGATCCGTTGCAATGACTCCTTACCGGGCAGATCGAAGATCACCGAGTCCCAGGAAGCGGCCGCGACCTGCGGCGCGTACTGCTGCATGCAGCGGCCGCGGAAGTACGCCCGGGTGTCGGTCGGCGGGTGCGCGACCGCCATCCGGATCTCCTCGTCGGTGACGATCCGCTGCATCCGGTTGGATTTCACCAACCTGTAATACAGGCCCTTGTCCGGGCGGAGATCGGCGTACTGCAGATCGATCAGGTGCAGCTTCGGGTCGTCCCACTCCAGGCCGTCGCGATCGCGGTACTGCTGGAGCAGTTTGTACTTCGCGACCCAGTCGAGCTGGTCGGACAGCTTCATCGGGTCGATCGCGAGCTGGTCGAGGAGCTGCTCCCACCGGTGCAGGATGTCCTTGGTCTGCCGGTCCGCGTCGTCGCCGTACTTGTCCTCGACATACTTGCGGGCCTGCTCCAGATACTCCGCCTGCAGCTGGACGGCGGTGATCTTGCGGCCGTCCTTCAGCGTGAGCAGATGTGTGCAGGACGGGTCGTGGCTGACCTCGTGCAGCGCGGACACCGGACGGTCGACGCCCAGGTCGTCGGTGAGCCAGCCGTCCTCGATCATCGCGAGCACGAGCGACGTCGTACCGACCTTCAGGTACGTCGAGATCTCGGACAGGTTCGCGTCGCCGATGATCACGTGCAGCCGGCGGTAACGATCCGGATTCGCGTGCGGCTCGTCGCGGGTGTTGATGATCGGGCGCTTCAGCGTCGTCTCCAGGCCGACCTCGACCTCGAAGTAGTCGGCCCGCTGGCTGATCTGGAAGCCGTGCGCGGCGCCGTCCTGGCCGATGCCGACCCGGCCTGCGCCGGTGACCACCTGACGGCTCACGAAGAACGGCGTCAGGTGCCGCACGATCGACGCGAACGGCGTGGACCGGCGCATCAGGTAGTTCTCGTGCGAGCCGTACGACGCGCCCTTGTTGTCGGTGTTGTTCTTGTACAGGTTGAGCTGCGGAGCGCCGGGGATCAGCCGGGCCTGGCGGGCGCCCTCCATGATCACCAGCTCGCCGGCCTTGTCCCAGACCACGGCGTCCCGCGGGTTCGTCGTCTCCGGAGCGGAGTACTCCGGGTGGGCGTGGTCGACGTACAACCTCGCGCCGTTGGTGAGGATCACGTTCGCCAGGCCGGTCTCCTCGTCGGTGAGCTGGCTGGAGTCCGCCACCTCCCGGCTCAGGTCGAAACCTCGCGCGTCGCGCAGCGGGTGCTCCTCGTCGAAGTCCCACCGCGTCTTGCGCGCGAGCGGCTGCGTCTGCGCGTAGCCGTTCACCACCTGGCTCGAGGTCAGCATCGGGTTGGCCCCGGGCTGGCCCGGCACCGAGATCCCGAACTCGGTCTCGGTACCCATGATCCGCCGAACACTCATGCGAACGAGCCTACGCGGTAAGGGCGACTAAAGGGGTTGCTGTGTCCACAGGGTTACGTGTGAGACTGCGCGCGTGGACGAAATGGTGGCGATCCTGGACGAAGACAACCATGTCACCGGGGCCGCGCCGCGATCCGTGATGCGGCGCGACAACCTGCGTCATTCCGCCACCGGAGTAGTCGTCCGGAATACGGCCGGTGAGATCTACGTGCACCGCCGTACGCCGATCAAGGACCTCTACCCGAGCCGGTACGACTTCACCGCCGGAGGGGTCGTCGCGGCCGGTGAGGACCCCTTCCACGCCGTCGTACGGGAGCTGGAGGAAGAGCTCGGGATCGCGGGTGTCGAGCTGACCCGGTTGCCGGAGGGCGACTACGCCGACGACCACACGCAGTACCACGCGTACCTGTACGCATGCGTCTGGGACGGCCCGGTGCGCCACCAGCCGGAAGAGGTCGAGTGGGGTGCGTGGATGTCCCCCGCCGAGCTCGCTGCCAAGCTGGACGACCCGTCGTGGCAGTTCATGCCCGACGCGGTCGGCCTGCTCGGTGCGTTCGTCCGGAGTCTCGCGACTATCGACCAGGGCTGGGACAGCGACGCGTGGATCGAGGGTCCGTGGATCCATCGCTCCCCACGACGGGCCGCAGTACGGCCGCGCCTGCTGGCTGAGGCCACGCTCCTCCCCTGGCTCCCTCCGCAGCTACCCCTGCCGATCCCACTGCCTGAGCTGACCGACAACGGCGTACGGCACCTGATGCTGCCCGGCTCACCCCTCACCGACGGCGGTCCGGCGACGGGCCGCGAGCTAGGCGCCTTCCTGAAGGCCCTACACGCCGTCGACCCGGTCGAAGCGGTCGTACGTGGCGCTCTGGACGCCGCCACAGCGGATGCCGAGAAGGCGAGCTTCCTGGAGGACTGCAAGACGCAGATCGTGCCCCTGCTGCCCGCAGACGTCCGGGCTCGCGCACTGGAGTTGCTCGACCGCGTGGCCCGCGTCCGCACGTCCTTGATCCACTGCGACCTAGGCCCCGATCACATCCTCATGACCGACGGCCAGATCACCGGCATCATCGACTGGACCGACTGCGTCATCGGCGACCCCGCACTGGACCTCTGCTGGCCCCTCAACGGCGCACCAGCCCCGCTCCGGGCCGGCCTGATCGACGTGTACCGACCGACCCCTGACGAGGTCGAACGCGCCGCAGACTGGGCCCGCCTCTCCCCCTGGTACGGCGTTCACCGCGGCCTGCTGCTGGATCTCCCGGAGGACGTCGACACGGGGCTGAGCCAGATTCTGGCCCGGCTCTGATGCAACCATCGGGTGGGTGGCTGGTCACTACCCGATGTGAACATCATCCTGACTGACGATACGGAGCCGGCCATGGCTGCGGGATCTGCGGGACCTGGATCGCCGACCGCGCCCGACCCGGGCTCCGACCCGGATCTGTGGGAGCGGCTGCGCGTCGGGGACCATTTCGCGCTGGGCGAGTTGTTCGACCGGTACGCCGACGACGTCCGGGCATTTGCCTTCCGACGCACCGCCTCCTGGAGTACTGCGGACGACGTCGTCCAGGCGACCTTCCTGAACACCTGGCGGCGCTTCCAGCGGAACCCACCGGGCCCGTTGGCCGGACCGACCGCCCGCGGCTGGCTGCTGATGGTGGCCGCGAACGAGTGCCGGAGCCTCTTCCGGACGGCGAACCGGCTGCGCAACCTGCTGGATCGCCTGCCCGACCCGGCGCCGGACCGTGACCACGCCCCCGAAGTCGCCCGCCGGCTGGACGACGAACGCCGCATGTCGGTGATTCGTCGCGCAGTCGCCAAGCTCCCCCGGCACGAACGCGAGACCCTCGAGCTCGTCGTCTGGTCCGGCCTCACCGTCACCGAAGCCGCGGACGCCCTCGGCGTACCTGTCGGAACCGTCAAAGCCCGCCTGCACCGCACCCGTCGCCGCTTTCCCGACCTGCTGACGCGGGTCGCCCTCACCGAGGAGCTGTCATGAACCTCCGCCTCGACCCGCCTCCCGTCCCCCCGCTGGATCCGGCCCGACGGGCCCAGCTGCGCAAGCGAGTGATGGACAAGTCACGTCCCTTGGGCCACCGGCCGGCCCGGCGCTGGATCGCTCCGGCGGTCGGCGCCGTCGCCGTCGCCGTCGTGGTGGCCGGCACTCTCGTCATCACCAACCGGCCGCCCGCCGACCCCGGTGTCGCCGGGCCCGCGACGGCAGCAACCCCGACCGGTCTCGAAGTCGTGCCGGACGCCGAGGCGACCGCCGCCTTCGCGAAGTCGTGCGAGCGGGGCGGGCATCTCAGGCTCGGCCGGCCGCTCACGGTTGTCTGGGCACGGCGCGTGCCGGGCGCGAATCCGAAGAACACCGAAGTCCTGATGGTTCTCAAGGGGTCCGGAACCTCTGGCCGCGCCGCCTGCCTCGCCCCGTCCGGAGCCAGCCTGTGGGAGAGAAATCCGTCGGAGCAGTGGGTCAAGCTGCCGACGCAGAAGGAAGGCCTCGCAGGCCTGATGTCCGCCGAATCCGCTGTATCGGCGCCGAAGCCGGCGTCCCGGATGTGGCGGCTCTACCGAGTCCGTCCGGAGATCGCCCGGATCGAGACGCGCCTGGTCTGGAAGGGCAACGCCAGTCCCTGGCAACGAGGCTACGTCGACAGCGGCTACGCCTACGCGGACAACCGGGTCGATGTGACCGTCAATCTCAACACAGTGCGCCAGGAGGTGCGGGCGTACGACGCCCAGGGCCGGTTGCTCCCGCTCGTGCCGAGGTAGCGCGCGTCAGCGGCGGCGGGACATGGTGCGGGCGAAGTTGATGCTGACCAGGCCGAACCAGGCGATCAGCACGCCGAACGGGCCGATCATGGCGGCCGAGATCGCGGTGATCGGGATCGCGGCGACGATCGACACGATCGCCAGCGCCAGTCCGCCGGGATCGGTCTCGCGGCTGGGATGCCGTCGCGGAGCCGGCTCGGCGTACGGGCTGACACGTCGCTGGACATCCCGGGCATCGAGCTTCTCCAGGAAGCTGTCGATGATCTCGTTCTCGTACTCCGGCCCCAGTTCCTGCCGGGCCGCCACCGCGGCCCGCAGGTCCTTCCGCACCTCATCCGTCGCCATAACAGCAAGCTAAGCCCGCGCCGCCGCCGTACCAATCGGGGAAACCCCCCGATCACACCGGGGGTTAGGCCTACCCCCCCTGACAACGAACCGCCCCCGGACCAGCAGGTCCGGGGGCGGTTCGCGGGTGTCTTACAGGTATTGACCGGTGTTGGTCGCGGTGTCGATCGAGCGACCTGGCTCGGTGCCCTGCTTGCCGGAGATGAGCGTGCGGATGTAGACGATCCGTTCGCCCTTCTTGCCGGAGATGCGGGCCCAGTCGTCCGGGTTGGTGGTGTTCGGCAGGTCCTCGTTCTCCTTGAACTCGTCCACGCAGGCCTGGAGCAGGTGCTGCACCCGCAGGCCCTTCTGGTTCTCGTCCAGGAAGGCCTTGATCGCCATCTTCTTCGCCCGGTCGACGATGTTCTGGATCATCGCGCCCGAGTTGAAGTCCTTGAAGTACAGGACCTCCTTGTCACCGTTGGCGTAGGTGACCTCGAGGAAGCGGTTCTCGTCGGCCTCGGTGTACATCCGCTCGACCGTGCGCTGGATCATGCCGTCCACGCACGCCTGCCGGTCGCCGCCGAACTCGCCGAGGTCGTCGTCGTGCAACGGCAGCCCTCTGGTCAGGTACTTCGAGAAGATGTCCCGGGCCGCCTCCGCGTCGGGGCGCTCGATCTTGATCTTCACGTCCAGCCGGCCGGGCCGCAGGATCGCCGGGTCGATCATGTCCTCGCGGTTGGAGGCGCCGATGACCAGGACGTTCTCCAGACCCTCGACACCGTCGATCTCGCTCAGCAACTGCGGAACGATGGTGTTCTCCACGTCGGACGACACACCGGATCCGCGGGTGCGGAACAGCGAGTCCATCTCGTCGAAGAACACGATCACCGGCATACCCTCGGAAGCCTTCTCCCGGGCCCGCTGGAAGACCAGGCGGATGTGCCGCTCGGTCTCACCGACGTACTTGTTCAGCAGCTCGGGACCCTTGATGTTGAGGAAGAACGACTTCTGTTCGGCCACGCCGGTCCGCTCGGCGACCTTCTTGGCCAGCGAGTTCGCCACTGCCTTCGCGATCAGCGTCTTGCCGCAACCGGGCGGGCCGTAGAGCAGCACGCCCTTCGGCGGCTTGAGCTCGTGCTCAAGGAACAGGTCCTTGTGCAGGTACGGCAGCTCGACCGCGTCCCGGATGGCCTCGATCTGGCCGGCCAGGCCGCCGATCTGGGTGTAGTCGATGTCCGGGACCTCTTCGAGCACCAGCTCCTCGACCTCGGACTTCGGGATCTTCTCGTAGACATAACCGGAGCGGGGCTCGAGCAGCAGCGAGTCGCCGGACCGCAGGGCGATGTCGAGCAGCGGTGAGGCGAGCCGCACCACCCGCTCCTCGTCGGCCTGCGCGATGACCAGCGCCCGCTCGCCGTCGGCGAGCAGCTCCTTCAGCATCACCACGTCGCCGACGACCTCGAACTCGCAGGCCTCGACCACGTTGAGCGCTTCGTTCAGCATCAGTTCCTGGCCGAGCCGCAGCGCGTCCAGGTCCACCGACGGGCTCGCCGCGACCCGGAGTTTCCGGCCGCCGGTGAACACGTCCAGCGTGTCGTCTTCGTTCCGTCCGAGGAAGGTGCCGAATCCGGACGGCGGTTGCGCCAGCCGGTCGACTTCCTCCTTCAGGGCGATGATCTTCTCTCGCGCCTCCCGCAGCGTGTCGGCCAGCCGCTCGTTCTGAGCGGTGACACTCGCCAAGGAGGCCTGTGTTTCGGACAGCCTGCTCTCGAGCGACCGGCTGTCTGCCGGGTGCTCGAGCAGCCGCCGTCGCAACGCCGCGACTTCGGCTTCCAGGTACCGGACCTGGTTACGCAGTTCTGCCGCGGTAGGACTCTCGTCTCCAGCCACGATCATCACCTCACCATGTGGGGCTCGACCCTATGGACCTTACCCAGAAAACCTCGCCGGGCAAGCTGAATCCCATCACGTGTCGGTTGCGGATGAACCAGTTGCCTTCGGCATGTCGTCGGTTGATTCCGAACGGGCCTCTTCGCGACGGGGCCCGAGGTAATCGTCGCCGTACGCGCCAGGCGCGGGGCGTCGCTTCTTCCGAGGTGCCTGCACCCCGTGCGCCATCCTTCGTGCTGTGACCAGGAAGGCGGTGTGACCTTGCATCCGGTGGCCCGGACGAACCGCAAGACCTTCTACATGCCAGTCTCGCACGAGTGACTCCCACGCGCGCGGCTCAGTGAACTCACCGTGTGCCCTCAGCGTCTCTACGAAGCGGCTCAGCTGCGTCGTGGTGGCCACATAGGCACAGAACACCCCACCGGGTGAAAGAGCCTCAGCAACGACGTCAACGCACTCCCACGGCGCCAGCATGTCGAGGACGACGCGGTCGACGTCCTGCTCGTCGAGCTTCTCGACCAGGTCACCGACCTCGAGCCGCCACGCCGGATGCTCGGCGCCGAAGAAACCGGTGACGTTCTTCCGCGCGACCTCGGCGAAGTCCTCCCGGCGCTCGAACGAGATCACCTGTCCGTGGATCCCGACCGCCCGCAACAATGCCGTGGTCAGCGCGCCGGAGCCGGCGCCCGCCTCGACCACCTTGGCGCCCGGGAAGATGTCGGCCATCGTCACGATCTGGGCCGTGTCCTTCGGGTAGATCACCGCCGCGCCGCGCGGCATCGACACCGAGTAATCGGCCATCAGCGGGCGCAGCGCGAGGTACTCGACGCCGCCCTTGGACCTGATCACGACCGCGTCCGGGCCGTCGATCAGGTCGTCGTGCGCGATCCCGCCCTTGGTGGTGTGGAAGATCTTCCCGCGCTCCAGGTTGACCGAATGCCGGCGGCCCTTGGAGTCCTGCAGGGTGATCCACTCGCCCTCCTGCAGCGGTCCGTGATGGACCCCGGAGTACGCCTGGTCGGGAAAGTCACGCAAGTCAGCCATAAGGCGCTCACCTTAACTTTCGGTCACCGCAACCGAGTAATCAGCGCGAACGGAACGCGCGTTCCACGTCCGCGGTCGCGAGGACGCCGTACACCGCGCCACTCGCGTCGAGGACGAGGTACTCCGAGGCGGGGTGCTCGCGCAACGTGGCGAGGATCTCCTCGCCGGTGTCGTTGACGCCGATGATGTGGCCCGCGCCGATGGCGGTCGAAACCTCGCTGACCGTGGTCCACGGCCGCTGGTTCGGGGCAACCGCCGCGACCGCGGTCTCGGACACGAGGGCGTGCGGCTTCCCGTCGCCGTCGATCACCACGACCGCGCCGGCCTGGGTCTGGCCGGCCAGCCGGACGGCTTCGGAGATCGGCGTACCGGAATGTACGGCGACGGCGCGGCGGGCCAGCGTCCGGACCTGGAGGCTGGGCAGTTTGTTCCGCAGCCGGGCCTGCATCAACGAGGCGGTCGAGCCGGTCCAGAGGAAGAAGCCGACGAGCAGGGCGATGATGAAATCGATCATCGACGGCTGCCAGCCGAAGAACTGTTCGAGCAGGACCGGCACCGCCATCACCGCGAGCGCCAGCAGCCGCCCGGCCCACGCGGCCACGATCGTGCCGGTGTGCATGTTGCCGGTGAACTTCCAGACGATCGCGCGCAGCACCCAGCCGCCGTCGAGCGGCAGACCGGGCAGCAGGTTGGTGACGCCGACGATCAGGTTCGCGATACCGAGCTCCCACAGGGCGACGTACCCGACACCCTCGTCGAAGGCCCGCGACCCGAGGTACGCGAGCCCGCCGACGACCAGTGACGCGATCGGGCCGACCACCGAGACGGCGAACTCCTCGAGCGGTGACTTCCGCTCGCCCTCGATATGCGTGCCGGCCGCGAAGAAGCCGAGGTTGATCTCGGAGACGCCGATGCCGAACCGCAACGCCATCAGCGCGTGCGCCAGCTCGTGGACCAGGATCGACAGCGTGAACGCGACCACGAACGCGAACGCCGCGGCGTACCGCCAGCCGCCGAGCTCGGGGAACTGCTGCCCGATGATCGCGGCGAACCCGACCGCGAGCAGCATCGCCACCGGCAGCCAGGTGAAGCGCATCGTCAACCGGATCCCGCGGATACGACCCAGCACCCAGGTCCCGGGCGGTGGAGGGCCGGCCGGCTGGGCGGGGTTCTGGGGATCACGCGAGTCTGGCATCAAGCCAAACCTACTTTGCCGTCGGTAACTCCGTGCTACACACCCACCGTCAAAGCCGCGATGTATCCCTGATCGACATCTCCCGTGACCGTGGCCAGCTGATGTACGCCGTCGTCGTCGCCGAACACGTTGTCGTTCCCGAGCGACGTCCGGCTCAGGTTCTGCGCGCTTCCGTCGTACCCATCGGCGGCGTAGACGGCGCTGCACGCGTCCTCCGGGAGGGCGAGCTGCGACGTACGGGTGATCTGGCCGGCCTTGGTCGCATCGTCGATGCTCGGGTAGACCTCGAAGTGGATATGCGGCCAACGGCCTTGGTACGCGGCGGGGAAGATCGTGGTGAACGTGACCTTGCCTGCGGCATCGGCTGATTGGACGCCGCGGAGGTAGTTCTCGTCGGTCGCGCCGTCGGAGTACAGCGAGTAGCGGCCCTGGGCGTCGCAGTGCCAGAGATAGATCGCGGCGCCTTCGAGCGGTGTGTCCTTGTCGGCGTCGACGATTGTCAGCTCGACGGAGAGCGGTACGCCGGCTGCCTGGCCGGACGCTGTGCCGAAGGACTTGGTGATGTCCTTGCGGACGATGGCTGACTGGTTGAGGACGTTCGGCCCGTTGGAACCGTCGCCCGGGAAGGGACCGCCGGTCTCCTGTGGGATCTCGTCCACGCCTGAGGAACCGGTAGACGTGTTCGTGGGCGTGCTCTTGTCCGAGCAGCCTGCGACGGCGACCAGGCCGGCGCCGGCGACCAGGCCGAGGAAACGACGGCGATGGAGTGTCGCGAGGTCGTAGGTGAGCCCTCGGTCGTGGTTCGGCGGTGGCTGGCGGGTCATACGTCCAGGGTCGCGCGTCGAGCCGATGGTCCGCCGAAAGCAGGCTGGGAGTTTGCTGGGTTTTCCACAGGGCGGAGTGGGGTGCGCGCGAAGTGTCGGTGGTTGTGCCTAGGGTTTCGGTATGAGCGTTGCAGCCGCAGTCGATCCGCATCAGCACTCGCGTGGGGCGTTGTCGCCGTCCCGAGCGGCGGATTTCATGAGCTGCCCGCTGAAGTACCGGTTCCGCGTCGTGGACCGGTTGCCCGAGAAGCCGTCGGCCGCAGCGGTGCGCGGGACCGTCGTTCACGCCGTGCTGGAGCGCTTGTTCGACCTGCCGCGCGGGGAGCGGACGCTGGAGCAGGCATCGGAGATGCTCGAGCCGCAGTGGCAGCGGATCCTCGAGGAGGAGCCTGAGGTCGCCGAGCTGTTCGCAGAGGATGCGAGCGGCGAGGAGCTGGCGAAGTGGCTCGCCGAGGCCCACCAGCTGCTCGGCAAATACTTCACCCTCGAAGACCCCAACGCGCTCGAGCCCGCCGAGCGCGAGCTGTATGTCGAGACCGCCCTGGACTCAGGTCTGGTGCTGCGCGGATACGTCGACCGTCTCGACGTCGCGCCGACCGGAGAGATCCGGGTCGTCGACTACAAGACCGGTCGCTCACCGTCGGAGTTCTTCGAGGCCAAGGCCCTGTTCCAGATGAAGTTCTACGCGCTTGTGCTGTGGAAGCTGCGCGGTGTCGTGCCGGCCATGCTCCAACTGGTGTATCTGGGCAACGGCGAGATCGTCCGCTACATCCCCGACGAGGCCGACCTCCGCGCCTGCGAGCGCAAGGTCTCCGCGCTCTGGATCGCGATCACCCGCGCCCTCGACTCCGGCGACTGGCGTCCCAGCCCCGGCCCGCTCTGCGACTGGTGTGACCACAAAGCCATCTGCCCCGCCTGGGGCGGCACCCCTCCGCCCCTCCCGACCCGCTCGGTCGAGGAGGTAGCCGCGGAGTCGGCCGGCATCGACCTGATCACAGTCGACGGCTGATCCTCCACCTCCACCCCACCGGAGGAACCCTCGGTCGATCGATACGGTTCGTCGCTTGACGTCCTCCTCGCCGTACGGCAAGGATTCCGACCCGTCTATCCATGGGTAGAGGGTTGAGGTTCACGCTTCACAGACATCCGCGTTGGCCTGTCTCCGCGTGCACTGACCGCCCGCCCGGCGGCGATGTTGATTGCTGCGTTCACGTCGGCATGATCGCGATATCCGCAGCACTGGCACCGGAACGCTTGGCTCTCGCGGTTCCCAGGTGCACAGTGACCGCAACGCGAACATGTCTGACTGGTATAGGCCGGCTGGATCCGCTCGACCCTGCCATGCGCTTTGTCCTCGAGTCGCCGCACCAAAAGCCCCCAGCCGCTGGCGAGGATGGCACGGCTCAGCGCTGCTTTGCTACGGCGGCGATTGGGTAAGTAGCCGCCAGGCAGCGCAGGATCCGGTATCGGGCGCGGTCGCCGCGTCATCTGCGGGATCCGGAGGTCCTCGACCCGAATCACATCAAAACGACGCGCAATCTCCGTCGACAGCTTCTCTATCCAGTCACGCCGGCGGTCGACGAGACGCGCATATAACTTGGCGATCGCGATCTTGGCACGCTGCCTGCGCCTCGATCCGCGGCGCGCTCTGGCGAGGCGTCGCTGAAGGAGAACCAGCCTGAGGTCCTCGGAGTCGGAGCTCCCTGGGCAACGGAACAACTCTCCGGTCGACAAGGCCACCGAGACCGAAATGCCACGATCGATCCCAACGACCTTTTCGGTTCCGGGCGCCGGGATCGGAGCCGGTACGGCCGCGAACGCGATGTGCCACCGTCCAGCGCGATCACGGCTGATCCGGTACGACTTCGCCACCGGAACGGTGCGGCTCACCCGGAACCGGACCCAGCCGACCTTCGGGACCAGGACCCGCGCCCACCTACGGTTCATTCGTTCAACCCGCTGCGCCTGCGGGCCGACGACACGAAACCCCTCGTGCTGTCCAAGTCGGCGCCAGGTTGGACAGCCATGGGTGCCGGCGATGTAGTTTCTGCGCGCTTGCTCGAAGTCCCGCAACGCCTGCTGCTGGACAGTCTGCGAACCGGCCCTCAGCCAGCCGAATGCTGCTCTCGCCGCGGTCAACTGCCTGGCTTGCTCGGCGTAACCAGGAACGCCTCGTCGGCCGGGCCTCCTCATCGACCACTGCTCGGTGGCCAGGTTCCACACATACCTCGCGTGCGCACAGTGACCGAGTAAGCCAGTAACCTGCGCAGGTGTGGGATCCAAGCGAAATCGAGACACGCTTGGTAGCCAATCAGCCACCGCCGACAAATTCTGCGTTCACCTCGAAGGGAGGGAGTCGCCGCTTGTCCGCCCGTCACGACGGGCCAAGCTGCGACCCGTTTGATGAATGAGATTGCCGTTCGGGCGGTCGGGGTGTGGAAGGTGTACGGCGGCGGGCAGACGCAGGTGGATGCGCTGGCCGACGTGAGTGCAGACTTCGGGAAGGGCCGGTTCACCGCGATCATGGGGCCGTCCGGCTCCGGGAAGTCGACGCTGCTGCACTGTCTCGCCGGGCTGGACAAGCCCTCGGACGGCAAGGTGCTGCTCGGTGACATCGATCTGACGACGCTGCCCGAGAAGCAGCTGACCCATCTGCGCCGGGACCGGATCGGCTTCGTCTTCCAGGCGTTCAACCTGGTCCCGACCCTGACCGCGCTCGAGAACATCACGCTCCCCCTCGACCTGGCCGGCCGGAAGCCTGATCAGGAGTGGCTGACCACGGTCATCGACGCGATCGGCCTCAGCGATCGTCTGAGCCATAAGCCGGCCGAGCTTTCCGGTGGCCAGCAGCAGCGCGTCGCGTGCGCCCGAGCTCTCGTCTCGCGTCCGGACGTCGTGTTCGCGGACGAGCCGACCGGCAACCTCGACTCCCGCTCCTCCGCCGACGTCCTCGACTTCCTCCACCGCTCCGTCCGCGACTTCGGCCAGACCGTTGTCATGGTCACGCACGACCCGAGCGCCGCGGCGTACGCCGATCGGGTCCTGTTCCTGGCCGACGGCACGCTGCAGTCCGAGCTGCTCGACCCGACCGCCGAGTCGGTGCTCGACACGATGAAGAAGCTCGAAACGGCCCTGCCCGCCGAACACGTGGCCGGCTGATGTTCAGGCTCGGCCTCCGCTCGGTCCTCGCGCACCGGCTCAGATTCGTCCTGTGCACGCTCGCCGTCACGCTGGGCGTTGCGTTCGCCGGCGGCGCGATGGTCTTCACCGACACCCTTTCGCACGCGCTGAAGAAGAACTTCGCGGTGAGTACGGCGGACATCACCGTCACGCCGTCGTCCCCGATCGAGACCGGCACGGACCGCCCCGCGACGTTCCAGTCCGAGGTCGCGGACCGCGTCGCCGCCGTACCTGGGGTCGCGAGCGCGATCCCGCAGCTGATGGTCAGCGATGTCGAGATCCTCGGGCCGGACGGCAAGAAGGTCGAGAACTACGGGCTGACCAGCTTCGGAGCCGCGTGGCCGCGGGACGCAGCGACCGCGCCGTTCAAGCTGGTCGACGGCACCCCGCCGTACGGCGGCAGCCAACTGGCGCTCGACGAGTCAACGGCGAGTCGGGCCGGCTACGAGCTCGGTGACCAGGTCAGGATCGTCACGCCGACCCAGGCACTCACCGCGACACTGACAGGGACCACCACGCCCGCTGTCGCAGGTGCCGCCGCTGGGGCGCCTCTGGTCACCTTCGACGGTGCGACGGCTCAGCGCTTACTGCTCGGCAAGGCCGGCTGGACGTCGGTCACGGTTGCGCTCAAGCCGGGATCCGACGCCGACACCGTCAGCAAGGCGATCTCCACGACCATCGGTGACTCGGTGAAGGTCCGGACCGCGAAGCAGGTCTCGGCCGACGGCCGGCACGACCTCGACACCACGTTCGGCGGCTTCAGCACCGTGCTCGTGCTGTTCGCTTGCCTGGCGTTGTTCGTCGGCACGTTCCTGATCGTCAACACGTTCGCGATGGTCGTCGCGCAACGGTCCCGCGAGCTCGCGATGCTCCGGGCGATCGGCGCGTCCCGCAGTCAGGTCACCAGCTCGATCGTCGCCGAGAGCGCCATCATCGGCTTCCTCGGCTCCACGCTCGGCCTGTTGATCGGCATCGGCGTCGCCGTCGCGATTCGCTTCACGTACGAAACGCTCGACCTGCGCATCCCAACTGCGTCGCTCCAGGTCACCCCGACGACGATCATCGCCTGCTACGTCATCGGCACCGGCGTCACGATCGCCGCCGCGGCACCGGCTGCCCGCAGAGCCGGGAGGCTCCCCCCGATCGCCGCGATGCGCGATGACGTCTCGGTGCCGGAACGCTCGCTGCTCGTCCGGATCCTGATCGGCGCCTTCGTGCTGTTGATGGCCGTCCTGTTCTACGCGATCGGCCTGAACACCGGCGGCCTGCCGGGCGTCGTACTCATCGTTCTCGGCGCCGGGACCGCGGTCATCGGCATCGTGATGCTCAGCCCGCTCCTCAGCAGGTACGTCGTCCGCGCGCTGATGTACCCGTTCGGCCGCAAGGCACCGGTCACGCTCGGCCGCCGCAACGCCGAGCGCAACCCACGCCGTACGTCAGCCACCGCGTCCGCGTTGATGATCTCGGTCTCGCTGATCAGCGGCCTGATGGTGATCGCGGCGTCGGCGAAGGCCTCGATCAACGAGAACATCGCCGAGGCGCTCGGCACCTCGCAGATCCTCATCACCACCGATGGGACGCCGGCCTTCAGCACGCAGGTCGGCGATCGGACGGAGAAGGTCGCCGGCGTACGGTCCGTGCACCGGGTCCGGACCGAGACCGGCAAGGTCGGGAAGACGAACGTCCAGGTCACCGGGATCAGCGACGGCACGCTGGACGGCCCGATCACGACGAAGTACGACTCGGGCTCCGCGGCCGCGCTCGGCTCAGGCCAGGCGCTCCTCCCCCGCAACCTCGCGACCACGCTCGGCGTGACCGTCGGCAAGACCTTCGAGCTGGCCACCACGACCGGGACGCACAAGCTGGCCGTCGGCGGGATCGTCGCACCGAACAGGCAGCTCAACGCGGTGATCGTTTCGCTGCCGACGTACCAGACCATCGGCGGCACGACCAGCGACAACCTCCTGTACGTCGAAGTTGCTGACGGCAACCAAGTGGGCCAGGTCCGGGCCGACATCCTCGGCCGGCTCACGAAGGACTACCCGTCGATCCAGGTCCGCGACCAGCAGGCGTACGCCGCCGCGGCCCGCGAGCCGGTGAACGGCGTACTGGCCGCGGTCGGCTTCCTGCTCGTGCTCGCGGTTCTGATCGCTCTGCTCGGCATCGTGAACACGCTCGGGCTCGGCGTGGTCGAGCGGACCCGCGAGATCGGCCTGCTGCGGGCGGTCGGGATGGACTCGCCGCAGCTGAGCCGGATGCTTCGGGTCGAGTCGATCGCGATCACGATGCTCGGATCGCTGCTGGGCTTGGCGCTCGGTGTCGGCGTCGCGGCCGCGATCCAGTCCGCGATGGTCGACAACGGCCTCGGCGTTCGTGACATCCCGGTGCTCCAACTGGTCGCAGCCGTCGCCGCGGCGATGCTGTTCGGCGTACTCGCTGCGGTCTGGCCGTCACGCCGTGCGAGTCGGCTGAATGTACTGCGGGCAATCGCGGCAGAGTGAGTACTGCAGTGAACTCCTGAGGTGAAGCCATACCAGTGATTCACAGGTAATCTGCCGGTGTGCCGGGGACTGTGCAGTCGATCGAGCGGGCCGCGGCGGTGCTGCGACTTCTCGCAGCCGCGCCCGACGGGCTGGGGGTCGCCGATCTCGGCAACGCACTGGGGCTGGCGAAGACGACCGTGCACGGAATCCTGCGGACCCTCCACCAGGTCGGCTTCGTCGAGCAGGACCACAGCGGCGCGCATTACCATCTGAGCGACGCGTTCGGCCGGCTCGGCGAGAGCTATCTCGATCCGAACGAACTCCGCAGCCGCGCGATCAACTGGGCCGACTCGCTGGCCTCCCGCAGCGGTGAGGTCGTTCGCGTCGGCCGCCTGGTCGAGGGCAAGGTCGTCGTGGTGCACCACGTGTTCCGGCCCGACGACAGCGACCAGGACCTCGACGTCGGTACGACGCTTCCGCCGCACGCCACCGCGCTGGGCAAGGCCGTTCTCGCGTACGACGCCAGCGGCGCCTCCCGGCCGCACAAGCTCGAGGCGTTCACCACCCGGACGATCACCGACCCGGCCCGGCTGGCCGAGGAGCTCGCCGCAGTCCGGGCCCGCGGGTGGGCCAGCGAATTCGAGGAGCACACGGTGGAGCTCGCGAGCATCGCCGCCCCGATCCGCGGCCTGGGCGGCCTGGTCGTCGGCGCCGTCGGCCTCGCCGGCCGGGTAGAACGCATCTGCGACAGCCGCCTCCGCCACCGAGCCGACCTCGTAACCATGGTCCGAGCCACCGCCGAAGCCATCGCCCGCGACCTCCGGGAGGACGCATGACCCCCTCCCCGCCCACCTCCCCGCCCACCTCCCCGCCCACCTCCCCGCCCACCTCCCCGCCCACCGCCCTGCCCACCGCCCTGCCCACCGCCGCATGCGCCGCCGGCATCGCGCCCCGGACGTCTCAGGGGTCAACCCCTCGGCCGGTCGGTTGCCTCCTGAGATTCTTCGGGGGCAACCGACCGACTCAGGGGTTGACCCCTGAGACGTCCGGCGGTGGGGTGGTTGGGGGGTGGGGAGATGGCTGAGCAGTACGTCGCAGCCGTGGATCAGGGGACCAATTCGACGCGGTGCATCCTGTTCGATCGGCGCGGGCGGTTGGTGTCGGTGGCGCAACGTGAGCACCACCAGCTCTTCCCGCGGCCCGGTTGGGTCGAGCACGATGCCGGCGAGATCTGGAACAACGTCACCCGCGTAGTGCCCGGCGCGATCAAGCAGATCGGCGCCTCGCCGGCCCAGATCGTTGCCATCGGCATCGCCAACCAGCGCGAGACCAGCCTGCTCTGGGACCGGCTGACCGGCCGGCCGATCGGGCATGCGGTGACCTGGCAGGACACGCGGACCGACCGCCTCGTCACCGAGCTCGCCGGCACCGAAGGCCCGGACCGGTTCGCCGAGCTGTGCGGTCTCCCGTTGACGACGTACTTCTCGGCGCCGCGGATCAAGTGGATGCTCGACCACACGCCCGGTCTGCGGCAGCGCGCCGAGCGCGGCGAGATCCTCTTCGGCACGATGGAGAGCTGGCTGATCTGGAACTTCACCGGCGGCGCGAAGGGCGGCCTGCACGCCACCGACGTGACCAACGCGAGCCGCACGATGCTGATGAACATCGAGACGCTCGAATGGGACGACCGGCTGCTCGAGGCGTTCGACGTACCGCGGGCGATCCTGCCGGAGATCCGCCCGTCGTCCGGGGTTTTCGCGACCGCGACCGAAGTGCTGCCCGGGGTCCGGATCGGTGCGGCGCTCGGCGATCAGCAGGCCGCGCTGTTCGGGCAGACCTGTTTCAGCGCCGGTGAGGCGAAGTGCACGTACGGCACCGGATCGTTCCTGTTGCTGCACACCGGGCAGGAGATCGTCCGGTCGAAGCACGGAATGCTGACCACGGTCGCGTACCAGATCGGTGACCACCCCGCGTCGTACGCGCTGGAAGGCTCGATGGCGGTGACCGGCTCGCTGGTCCAGTGGTTCCGGGACGGGCTCGGGATGATCCACACCGCGGCAGAGATCGAGACGCTGGCGCGCACGGTGGAGGACAACGGCGGCGCGTACATCGTGCCGGCGTTCTCCGGGTTGTTCGCACCACACTGGCGCAGCGAGGCGCGCGGGGTGATCGCCGGCCTGACCGGGTACATCACGAAGGGCCATCTGGCCCGCGCTGTCCTCGAAGCGACCGGCTTCCAGACGCTCGAGGTCGTCGACGCGATGAACGCCGACTCCGGTATCGCACTGACCGCGCTCAAGGTCGACGGCGGGATGACGGCGAACAATCTGCTGATGCAGTTCCTCGCCGATCTGCTCGACGTTCGCGTCGTACGCCCGATGGTGACCGAGACCGTCTCCCTCGGTGCCGCGTACGCCGCCGGCCTGGCGGTCGGCTACTGGCCCGACCTGGAGGGTCTGCGCAGCAACTGGCACCGCGCAGGTCAGTGGATGCCGCACATGGATCCGGCCCGCCGCAAGACCGAGTACGCCAACTGGCAGGCCGCCGTCCAGCGCACCTTCAACTGGATCCGACCCGAGGACCAGGAGCTTTAGCAACTCGCCAACGGCTGACAAAGCTGATGGGGAGGACCGTGGTGGTCCTTCCCCATCAGATGCTCAGGCCGGCGAGACGATGTCCGGCGCCTCGAGGCGGACCTTGTCGGCGGACTCGTCGTCGGGCTGGTCCTGCGAGTCGCGTTCGGACTGGACGCGCTGGGTGTAGAACGAGACCTCGCGCTCGATCGTCGCCTCGTCCCAGCCGAGGATCGGCGCGACCAACCGGGCCGCTGCCTCCGCTGCGCCGACGCCGCGGTCCCAGGCCTCGATCGAGATCCGGGTCCGCCGGGCGAGGATGTCGTCGAGATGACGAGCGCCCTCGGCCTTGGCGCCGTACACGATCTCCGCCTTCAGGTAGTCCTGCGTGCCGGGCAACTGCTCGCCCAGCGACGGGTCCTCCTCGACAAGCTTCAGTACTTCGTCGACCAGCGCGCCGTACCGGTTCAGCAGGTGCTCGATACGCGCCACGTGCAGGCCGGAGCGCTGCGCGATCAGGTGACGCTGGTTCCACAACGCGTGATACCCGTCGGCGCCGACCAGCGGGATGTTCTTCGTGACGCTCTTCGGCACCCGCCCGTCGAGCGCGTCCGCGGCCGCGTCGATCGCGTCCTTGGCCATCACCCGGTACGTCGTGTACTTGCCGCCGGCAACCACCACGAGGCCGGGCGCCGCGTGCGCGACGACATGTTCGCGGGACAGCTTCGACGTACTCTCCGACTCACCGGCGAGCAGCGGCCGCAGTCCGGCGTACACGCCCTCGACGTCCTCGCGGGTGAGCGGCGTCGTCAGTACTGCGTTCACGTGGTCGAGCAGGTACTCGATGTCCTTGCTCGTCGCGGCCGGGTGCGCCTTGTCGAGGTGCCAGTCGGTGTCCGTGGTGCCGATCAGCCAGTGCCGGCCCCACGGGATGATGAACAGCACGGACTTCTCGGTCCGCAGGATCATCCCGGTGCTGGACTGGATCCGGTCCTTCGGGACGACGAGGTGGATGCCCTTCGACGCGCGGACGTGGTACTGCCCGCGCTCCCCCACCATCGCCTGCGTGTCGTCGGTCCAGACGCCGGTCGCGTTCACGACCTGCTTCGCGCGGACCTCGAACTCGCGGCCGCTCTCCAGGTCCTTCGCCTGTACGCCGGTGACTCGCTCGCCCTGACGCAGGAAACCCGTCACCTTCACACGGTTCGCCACATGTGCGCCGTACGACGCGGCTGTGCGCGCGAGCTCCATCGTGTGACGGGCGTCGTCGACCTGCGCGTCGTAGTACTGCAGCGCGCCGATCAGGGCGGACTTCTTCAACGACGGGACCAACCGCATCGCGCCGCGGCGGGTCAGGTGCCGGTGGAGCGGCAGGCCGGCGCCGAGGCCCGAGCTGACCGCCATACCGTCGTACAGCGCGACGCCGGAGCCGGCGTAGAACCGCTCCCACCAGCGGTGCTGGAGCGGGTACAGGAACGGCACCGGCTTGACCAGGTGCGGCGCCAGGCGTTGCAGGAGCAGGCCACGCTCCTGCAACGCCTCGTGCACCAGTCGGAAGTCGAGCATCTCCAGGTAGCGAAGGCCGCCGTGGATCAGCTTGCTGGACCGGCTGGAGGTGCCGCTCGCGAAGTCGCGCGCCTCCAGCAGTCCGGTGGTCAGACCCCGGGTCGCGGCGTCGAGCGCCGACCCGGTGCCGACCACCCCGCCACCGATCACCAGGACGTCCAGTTCTCGTCCGTCGGCCATCGCGTCGATCGCGTCGGCCCTTGCTTGCGGTGACAGAGCCACTACGCCCACTGTGCTGTTCCTTCCGATTTCAGTTACCACTACCAACTACTGCCAACTACTTGCCCACTGCTTGCCAACTGCTGCTCGATCAGTCGACGTCCACCCAGTCCAGTGTCCGCTGGACCGCCTTCTGCCAACCGGCGTACCCCTCGGCACGCTGCTCGTCGGACCACTGCGGCTCCCACCGCTTGTCCTCGTTCCAGTTCTGGACGAGCTCTTCCTTGGTCTTCCAGAACCCGACCGCGAGACCGGCCGCGTACGCCGCACCGAGAGCCGTCGTCTCCGCGACGACCGGCTTGCTCACCGGTACGCCGAGGATGTCGGCCTGCATCTGCATGGCCAGCTCGTTGGCCGTCACGCCGCCGTCGACCTTCAGCACGTCGAGCGTCACGCCCGAGTCCTTCTCCATCGCGTCGGTGACGTCCTTGCTCTGGTAGCAGATCGCTTCCAGTGTTGCGCGCGCCAGGTGAGCGTTGGTGTTGAACCGCGACAGCCCGACGATCGCCCCGCGGGCGTCGGACCGCCAGTACGGCGCGAACAGCCCGGAGAACGCGGGCACGAAGTACACGCCGCCGTTGTCCTCGACCTGCTTGGCCAGGGTCTCGATCTCGGCCGCGCCGGAGATGATGCCGAGCTGGTCCCGCAGCCACTGCACTGCGGATCCCGTCACGGCGATGGAGCCCTCGAGTGCGTAGACCGGCGCCTCGTCGCCGAACTTGTAGCACATCGTGCTGAGCAGGCCGGCCTTCGACCGGACCAGCTCGGTACCGGTGTTCAGCAGCATGAAGTTGCCGGTGCCGTAGGTGTTCTTCGCCTCGCCCGGGTTGAAGCAGACCTGACCGACGGTCGCCGCCTGCTGGTCGCCGAGGTCACCGGTCAGCGCGACGACGCCGCCCACCGGGCCGTTGGCGAGCGTCTCGCCGTACTTGTTCGGGTCCGACGACGGACGGATCTCCGGCAGCATCTGCCGCGGGATGTTGAAGAAGCTGATCAGCTCGTCGTCCCAGTCGAGCGTCTCGAGGTTCATCAGCATCGTCCGGCTGGCGTTCGTCACATCGGTGATGTGTACGCCGCCCTCGGTGCCGCCGGTGAGGTTCCACAGCAGCCAGGTGTCGGTGTTGCCGAACACGGCGTCACCGGCCTCGGCGGCCGCGCGGACCCCGTCGACGTTCTCCAGGATCCACTGCACCTTGCCGGCCGAGAAGTACGTCGCCGGCGGTAGACCGGCCTTCTGCCGGATCACGTCACCCTTGCCCTCACGCTCCAGCGCGGAGGCGATCCGGTCGGTCCGGGTGTCCTGCCAGACGATCGCGTTGTAGTACGGGCGACCGGTCTTGCGGTTCCACACCACCGCGGTCTCGCGCTGGTTGGTGATGCCGAGCGCGGCCAGGTCGCTCGCGTGCAGGTTGTTCGCGTTCAGCGCGGTCCGGATCACCGAGCTGGTCCGCTCCCAGATCTCCAGCGGGTTGTGCTCCACCCACCCCGCCTGCGGCAGGATCTGCTCGTGCTCCAGCTGGTGGATGCCCACCGCGTTGCCGGAGTGGTCGAAGATCATGAATCGGGTGCTCGTGGTGCCCTGGTCGACAGCACCGACGAAGTCAGCCATGGAAGTTCCTCTCCTCACACAGGGGTGGTGTCATGCGCTCGTGTTCTCCTCCGGGATGCGGCCCGGTTCCTCGTCCTCGTCGGCGATCGGCAGGTTCCGTCCGACCAGCAGGTCGTACAGGAACGCGCCGAGCAGCGCGCCGAGGATCGGCGCCACGATCGGCACCCAGAAATACAGATCCCCGAACTGATCCTTCAACGCTCCGCCGTACCCCGTGATCAACGACGCTACCCGCGGCCCGAAGTCACGGGCAGGGTTGATCGCGTACCCGGCGTTGGTGCCCCAGGCCATGCCGATGCCGACCACCAACAGGCCGATGATGAACGGCGCCATGTTGGCGGCCGGGGCCGTGTTGCGCAGGTCGGTGATGGCCAGGATCACCATCATCAGGATCGCCGTACCGATGATCTGGTCGCGGAAGCCGCCCCACATGTGGACGCCGAGGTCCAGGCTGCCGTTGCCGGGGAGCGTGGAGAACACGCCCTGGGTCTTGATGGTCAGACCGGGGTCGACCTTGTGCAATGCCTCGGTGTAGTTCCAGCGGACCACCAGTGCCGCCACGAACGCCCCTAGGAACTGCGCCAGCACGTACGGCAGTACCTTCCGCCAGCTGAAGCCGCGGAACGCCGCGAGTGCGACCGTCACCGCCGGGTTCAGATGCGCGCCGCTCATCCGGCCCGCAACGTAGATGCCCAGTGTCACGCCGATACCCCAGGCCCAGGCGATCGAGTCGTGGTCACCGATCCCGCCGGCCACCACCTGCGCCACCACCCCGACGCCGAACAGGATCAGGATGAACGTGCCCGCGAATTCCGCGGAACACTCCCCCAGGAGGGTTTTCGCTTTGACCGCTTCGGTCGTAGCCATACCGAACCTCCCTTCCCCGCCGTGACGACCACGGCTGGCTGGAATCTAGGAGCCACAACCACCCCTGACAACGCCCCCCGTTCGACATTGTCGAACGCCGATCCCCACGCCGTGAGCTGCGACACACGGTAATCTCCTGATCACTCAACGGAACATGCCAACCGGGTGCTGTAGTTCGGCGTCTCGCCTGTGGGTCTAGTCGGCTTCTGGAGGGGTTGGATGAGTGTGTCGCTGCTTGGGGGATGGTTTCCGGCGGTGCTGGATGTGGTGGCGGGGGGTGCGTTGGTTGCGGCTGTGGGGTGGCGGGATCGGCGGTGGCGGTTGGGGGTGGTGCCGGTTGTTGTGCTGGGGGCCGCGTTCGTGACGTTGTTCGCGGCGTACCCGGGGGCTGCGCTCATCGGGCTGACGGATCCGTTGCCGTTCTCGGTGTGGTTGTGGTTCGGGCTCGGGGTCGGTGCGTTGATCGTGCTGGGGGCCGGGTGGCGGACGGCGCGGTGGTGGCGGCGGGGTACGGCGGTGGTCGCGGCGGGGCTGGCCGCGTTGGTGTGTGCCAACGGGATCAATCAGTTCGTCGGTTACTACCCGACGATCGACTCGGCGGTGAACGACTGGACGGACACACCGCTGCCGGGTCAGGTATCGATGTCGGGGCTCGCCCACACGGCCGGTACGACGAAGGTGCCGCCGGCCGGTCGGCTGGTCGCGGTGAACATCCCCGCGACGTACAGCCATTTCAAGCACCGGCAGGAGCTCGTGTATCTCCCGCCGATCTGGTTCCACGGTGACCACCGGCCCGCGCTGCCCGTCGTCGAGCTGATCGGCGGCGAGCGCGGCGGTCCGGGCGACTGGGTGCGGCTCGGCAACGCCGTGCAGGTGTCCGACGCGTACGCGCACCGGCACCACGGGTACGCGCCGATCCTGGTCTTCGTCGACGCGACCGAGCGGTTCGACAACGACACCGAGTGCGTGAACGGCCCGCGCGGGAACTCCGCCGACCACCTGGACCAGGACATCCCGCACTTCGTCGAGAAGATGTTCGGCGCCTCGCACGACCCGCGGCAGTGGGCCGTCGCCGGGTTCTCGATGGGCGGCACCTGCGCCATCGACCTGGTCGTCGAGCACCCGGACGTGTTCGACCACTTCGTCGACATCTCCGGCGACCTCGCGCCGTACACGACCACGCCCGCGGCGAGCCTGCACGATCTGTACGGCGGCAACGTTGCGCTCGAGCACGCCAACGAGCCGCTCCTGGTGATGCATGCCCACGGCAAGTACACGAACGTCAACGGCCTGTTCCTCACCAGCACCCAGGAGCTGCGGCACCAGCACGAGGCCGAGGAGCTCTCGACGGCCGCCGCCAAGGTCGGGATCTGGTCCCGGGTCGAGATCTCGCCCGGCACGCACGTGTGGCAGTTCGCGGCTCCGGCCTTCGCGTCGGCCTATCCTTGGCTGGCGAACCAGCTCGAGCTTCCGGCCAGCCCCCATCACGGAACGAGGCACACGAAAACGGCGTGATCCAGACACTCCGACGACTCGCGATCGGTCTGGTCGTCCTGACGATCGTCACCGCGATCAGCAGTGCCGACACGATCAGCGAGGTCCTCCGGCCGCAGCCGCAGGCTGCCGGTCAGGTCCGGATCGTCGCCCTCGGCGACTCGGTCACGTCCGGCCACAACTGCAACTGCGCCGCCTTCCCCCAGATGTACGGCGACCTGCTCCACGACCGCTCCGGCGGATCCGTGATCGTCAACAATCTCGGCGTCGCGGGTCTCGACTCGAACGGTCTGCTGCAGCTGCTCGACCAACGCAACTCCCCCGCCGAGCAGGCCACCGACGCGGCGAGCGTCGTACTGATCACGATCGGCGCGAACGATTTCGGCGACCACCACGACGACGTCACCAGTGGCCAGTGCACGGGCGACTGCGTGTCCGACGAGTTCGAGCAGCTCCAGGTCAACCTCGGCAAGATCCTGGCCCGCATCCACGTACTGCGGGCCGACCTGCCGACCACGATCCTGATGACCGGCTACTGGAACGTCTTCAAGGACGGCGACGTCGCCAAACGCCAGTACACCCCGAGCGGCCGGATCGCCAGCGACCAGCTCACCGTCCGTACCAACGCCGCGATCGCCGCCGCGGCCCACGCGGACGATGCGACGTACGTAGACATCTACACGCCGTTCGAGGACAGCACCGACATCACCGGCCTGCTCGCCTCCGACGGCGACCACCCGAACGCGGCCGGCCACGCCCTGATCGCCCGAACCCTCCTGGCCGCAACACCCAACCCTTTGACGCCGTCCCCACGTCAGGGAAGGTAGATCGACCGAGGGGAACCAGATGAGCTTCGGGGACTTCGCGACGAGCCGGCACGGCGCGCTCTACCGGTACGCCTACCTGCTGGCCGGCGACCGCGGTCTGGCCGAGGACCTCGTCCAGGAAGCCCTGGTCAAGACGTACGTCGGCTGGCACCGCCTCCGCGACCCGAACAACGCCGAGGCCTACACCCGTCGCGTCATCACCACGACCGCCATCGGCTGGTGGCGGCGCAAGTCCTGGCGCGCCGAGCTCCCCAACGACGACGTACCGGATCGTCCCGCCGACCCGGACGACGTCACGGCCCGAGTCTGGCTGTGGCACGAGCTACAAAAGCTCCCGCCCCGGCAACGCGCAGCGCTGGTGCTGCGGTACTACGAGGACCTCACCGAATCGCAGACGGCCGAAGTGCTCGGCTGCAGCGTCGGGACCGTGAAGAGCCAGGTCTCCGACGCACTCAAGAAGCTCCGGACCCGTCTCGGGTCCGACGTCGTGCTGAAAGCAGGGATGACGGAATGACCGATCTCCTCCGGGACACCCTCAACGAGCACGCCACCGGCGTCGAACCGCCGCCCCTCGACCTCGACGGCATCGTTGCGGCCGGCAACCGGCAGATCTCCCGCCGGCGGGCCTTGACCGTCCTCGGCGGCGCGGTCGCGACGGCAGCCGTAGCCGTCGGCGGCGCGGCCGTCATCCGGCCCCGCGAACAACGACCCCAGCCGGCCCGCCCGGCGCCGTACGTCGAACGCCGCGCGGTGACCTTTGCGCTCGGCAACAAGATCCACTACGGCAGCGACGTCATCGCGGTGCCGTCCAAGCACATCAACGCCTTCGTCCAGACCGACGCCGGCTTCGTGTTCCTTGACGAAGGCAACAACATCCACATCGCCGACCGCGACGGGGTCCGCGCCACCGGGAAGGGCGCGTGGAGCCTGACAGCCGATCACCGCGGCAGCCTGGTCGCGTGGACCGAAGGCTCCAACGACCACTTCGAGTCGGTGGTGTACGACGTGGCGGCGAACCGCGAGCTCGTCCGTACGCCGGTCGGCAACGCGATCCCGTCCGGCGCCAGCCTCGTGCGCGGACCGAGCATCGTCGCGATCGACGGCAACAAGGCGTACTTCGGTACGCTCGAAGGCCTGTACCGCTGGGACATCAACGCGAACAAAGGTGAGCTGCTGGCCGACGTGTCACCGGTCGCAGTCCGGACCGTCACCGCGGGCCAACTGGTGTACCAGCAACCGCTCGAGCAACCGCTCACGGGTCACACACTCAAGGTCGGCCCCACGCTGACCACCGGAGCCAGGACCACGTTCAGCGGCGAGCAGGCCTTCCTGTCACCCGGCGCGCAGTACCTCGTCACCCAGCCGGACGACGCGAGGATGGGCGATCAGCCCATCTGGTCCGACCTCCAACTGTTCGGCGTCACCGCCCCGACCGGCGGCCCACTCAAGCGCTCCGAGTACTGGGCCTTCAGATTCGGTCAATGGCTCGACGACGCGACGTTCACAGCAGCCGCAGCCCGAAACACCTCACGCCAGGAGACGGACCTGCTTGTGTTCGACGCCCGGACCAGCACCTACAGAATCGTGGCCCCGGGCTTCTCCACCTACACGTTCAGCAAGACGGCACCGCGAACGCCTCCGTTCGCGATGCCGACCGGTGCCCCGATCTACGACTTGGCCTGATCCACTGCCGCGGCCGGCGTCTCCGTACCTTGGTTCTCCGGGAAGTGGCAGGCGGTCTGGTGGCCGGGGGCCAGTTCGACCAGCGGCGGCTCGACGGCCTTGCAGATGTCCTGTGCCTTCCAGCAGCGGGTGTGGAAGCGGCACGCGGGCGGCGGGTTGATCGGGCTCGGAACGTCACCCTGCAAGCGGATGCGTTCCTGCTTCGCCTTCCGCTTGGTGTCCGGAACCGGGACCGCCGACAGCAGCGCGACCGTGTACGGGTGCATCGGCTTCTCGTACAGGTCGACGCGGTCGGCGAGCTCGACGATCTTGCCGAGGTACATGACCGCGACCCGATCCGACACATGCCGTACGACGGACAGGTCGTGCGCGATCATCACGTACGTCAGGTCGAACTCTTCCTGCAGATCCTCGAGCAGGTTCACCACCTGCGCCTGGATCGACACGTCCAGCGCGGACACCGGCTCGTCGGCGACGATCAGCTTCGGCCGCAGGGCCAGCGTACGGGCGATACCGATGCGCTGCCGCTGACCGCCGGAGAACTCGTGCGGGTACCGGTTGTAGTGCTCCGGGCTCAGACCCACCAGCTCGAGCAGCTCCTGCACGGCCTTCTTCACGCCGTGCTCGGTCTTCACGTGCTGCAGCTTGAACGGCGCGCCGACGATCTTGCCGACCGTGTGCCGCGGGTTCAGCGAACCGTACGGGTCCTGGAAGATCATCTGTACGTCGCGACGCAGCGGTCGCATCTGGCCCTCGCGCAGGTGGCTGATGTCGCGGCCCTCGAAGACGATCTCGCCGGACGTCGGCTCGAGCAAACGGGTCAGGAGCCGTCCGGTGGTGGTCTTGCCACAGCCGGACTCGCCCACCAGCGACAGGGTCTCACCGCGGGTCACGTTGAAGGTCAGGCCGTCGACCGCCTGGACCGCACCGACCTGGCGCTGCAGCACGCCCTTACGGATCGGGAAGTGCTTGACGAGGCTGGTGACCGAGAGGATCTCCTCGCCGATCTTCGGGACGGCGGGAGTGGATTCGGCGTCAGTAGTGGTCACAGTCGTCCCGTTCACAGCTTCGGCTTGATGTCGGTCTCCCACGCCTGCTGGCGGTTCTGCGGGGAGAGGTGGCAGGCGACCATGTGGCCGTTGCCGGTGTCGAGCAGCTCCGGGCGATCGGTCTCGCTGGCGCCGCCGTTCAGGTGCGCGTAGTTGCAGCGCGGGTTGAACGCACAGCCCGTCGGGACGTTGATCAAGCTCGGAGGCGTGCCCTTGATCGGGATCAGCCGCTCGCTACGTTCCCGGTCGATCCGCGGCATCGAGCCGAGCAGACCCCAGGTGTACGGGTGCTGCGGCTCGTCGAAGATCTCTTCGGCGGTGCCGTACTCGGCCGCGCGGCCGGCGTACATCACCTGGATGTCGTCGGCCAACTCAGCGACCACGCCGAGGTCGTGGGTGATGATGATGACGGCGGAGTTGAACTCGCGCTGCAGGTCCCGGATCAGGTCCAGGATCTGCGCCTGCACGGTGACGTCGAGGGCCGTGGTCGGCTCGTCGGCGATCAGCAGGTCCGGGTCGCACGACAGCGCCATCGCGATCATCGCGCGCTGCCGCATACCGCCGGAGAACTGGTGCGGGTACGAGTCGACGCGCCGGTCGGGCTGCGGGATGCCGACCCGGTCGAGCATCTCGATCGCGTGCTTCTTCGCGACCTGCTTGCTGACCTTGTTGTGGACCCGGTATGCCTCGATGATCTGGTGCCCGACCGTGTAGAACGGGTGCATCGCCGACAGCGGGTCCTGGAAGATCATCGCCATCCGCTTGCCGCGGAGCAGCCGGACCTCTTCGCGGCTCGCCTGGACCAGGTCCTGTCCGTCCAGGAAGATCTCGCCGCTGATCCTGGCCACGCCCGGCGGGTGCAGACCCATGATCGACAGGCTCGTGACGCTCTTGCCGGAGCCGGACTCACCCACGATGCCGAGGGTCTTGCCCCGCTCGAGCTTGAACGAGATCCCGTCGACCGACTTCACCACACCGTCGTCGGTCGGGAAGTGCACCTTGAGGTCGCGTACGTCGAGGAACGCTTCGCCGCGCGCCACCCGCTGGACGGAGTCCTGGACTTCTTCGATCGGCTCGGTCACGAGATCCGCACCCTCGGGTCGACGACGGCGTACAGCAGGTCAACGATCAGGTTGGCCAGCACGATGAAGAAGGCGGCGACCAGGGTCACGCCGAGCACCTTCGGCAGGTCGTTGGCCCGCAGCGCGATGACGGCGTACTGACCGATGCCCGGGAGCGAGAACGTCGTCTCGGTGAGGATCGCGCCGCCCATCAGCAGCCCGAGGTCGAGGCCGAAGATGGTCAGGATCGGCGTCAGCGCGGACCGCAGCCCGTGTCTGAGGACGACGTCCCGCTCGGTCAGGCCCTTGGCCCGCGCCGTCCGGACGTAGTCCTCGTTCATCGTCTCGAGCATGCCGGCCCGGGTCAGCCGGGCGTACGCCGCGGCGTACAGGAACGCGAGCGTCGTCCACGGAAGTATCAGGTCGTACGCCCACCAGATCGGATTGGTTTCGTCGAGTGGGTTCGTGCCGCCCTGCGCTGTCCAGCCGAGGCCGTAGCTGAAGATCGACAGCGAGAGCAGACCGGTGAAGAAGATCGGCAGCGACACACCGGCCAGCGCCACCGACATGAGTGATCGGTCCAGCACCGAACCGCGTCTCAGCGCCGATATCACACCGGTGCCGACGCCGGTGACGAGCCAGATGAATGCCGCACCACCTGCCAGCGAGGCGGTGACCGGTATTCGCGCGACCAGGTCCGGCCAGACCGGCGTCTGGGTCAGGAACGAGTAGCCGAAGCACGGCGGCGGGCAGTGCTCTGTCGACGGGCCGTAGTTGTAGTCGGTTCCGACGACCAGACCCTTCACGAAGCGCCCGTACTGCACGTACAGCGGATCGGTGAAGCCGAGCCGCTCCGCGGTCTGGTGGATCTGTTCCTTGCCGACACTGCGGCCGACGTACCGCGAGGCCAGGTCGTCCGCCGTGGCACCGCCGACCCGCGGGACCAGGAAGAAGATCGAGAACGTGACTGCCGTGACGATGAAGAGCAGGACCACTGCCCCGATCAGCCGGCGGATCAGATATGCGAGCACCGTGCGCGGCGTGGTGGCCGGTGATCATCGCTGATCACCGGCCACCATCAGCCTTCACCTACCTCTGCTGGCGAAATGATGGTTGGTCAGGGCAACTACTTCTGCGCGAGCCCGATCGCCGCGTAGTCGTACATGTTCTGACCGTCGTTGCTGAAGACGTTGGCCAGGGTGTCCGGACGGTACAGCAGGCCCTTGGCCCAGATGCCCGGCAGCGCGGCCGCCTGCTCCATGACCTTCTTGTCGACGTCGACCCACAGCTTGTTACGCGCGGCCTCGTCGGTGGTGGACATCGCCTGGTCGATCAGCTTGTCGACCTCGGGGATGCGGATACCCAGGTTGGTGTTACCACCGGTGTCCCGGATGACCCGGCTGTCGACGATCTGGCTCAGGAAGCCGAAGCCGTCGTTCCAGTCCGCGCCCCAGCTGTAGACGATCAGGCCGAGGCGGTTCGCCTTCGCGAAGTCCGGCTTGCCGGCGTACAGCTTGGTGTAGTCACCGGTCGGGTACGGCTTGGTGGTCAGGTTGATACCGACCCGCTTCAGCGACTGCTGCAGCGTCTCGGCGACCGCCTTCTCCTTGGCCCGGTCGGTGCGGTAGGTGATGTTGATCGCGAAGCCGTTCGGCTGACCGCACTGCTTCAGCTCGTCCTTGGCCTTGTCGACGTTGCCGTTCTTGTCGGTCAGGAAGCCGTAGTCGTCGAAGCTCTGCGCACCGGTGACACCCGGCGGCATCAGGTTCGTCGCGATGTCGCCGCCGATCGGGCCGCCGTACGCGCGCTGGTAGCCCTCGTGGTCGGCCGCGTAGAGCACCGCCTTGCGGCAGTGCACGTTGTCCAGCGGCGGGACCTGGCTGTTCAGCACGGTCCAGTTCAGCCGCGGCGCCGGCACGTTGTCGGCGTGCGCCTTCAGGTTCGGGTCGGCGAGGATCTTCGCCTGGGTCTCAGGCTGCACGCCGGTACCGGCGAGGTCGACGTCCAGGTCACCGGCCAGCAGCCGGTTGTCGATGTCCGTGCCCTCGACGTTGTACGCGATGGTGATCTTGTCCGGCAGCGCCTTGCGGCCCGAGTCCGGGTCGGTGGACGCGTCGTACTGGTCGTTGCGGACCAGGTCGAAGCCGCTGTTCGGGTTGTACGTGCCGAACTTGTACGGACCGGTCGCGATCGGGTGTTCCTTGTACTTCGCGCCGGTGTCCTTGGCCTGCGGCACCGGAGCCGTCGACGGCAGCTGCGCGAAGTAGTCGAAGCTCGCGAACGGCTTGTTCAGGTGGAACACGATGGTCTGGTCGTCCGGCGTCTCGATCGCCTTCGCGACCCCGGCCAGCGACTTGTCCTTGTAGACGCTGTAGCCCTTCGGGACGTCCAGCAGGAAGTCGTTGAAGTACGTCGGGCCGTTCGGCAGCGTCGCCTTGTCCAGCGACCGCGCGACGGCGTACTTCACGTCCTTCGACGTGACCGGCGTGCCGTCCTCGTACTTCACGCCCTTGCGGAGCTTGTACGTCCAGGTCTTCGCGTCGTCACTGGGCACACCGGGGGCCTCGGCCAGGTCCGGGACCGGCTTCGCGCCCTCGGCACCCGGAGCCGCCTTGAACGTCATCAGCGGACGGACATAGTTACGAACCAGGTTCCAGGACAGGCCGTAGTAGGTGTCACCGGGGTCAGTGGAGTCCCACTGCTCGGTGATCGCCATCCGCAGCGTGCCACCCTTCTTGTCGCTCGGGTTGAAGTTCTTGCCGACGGCCGCGTTGAACTCGGCCTTCGCAGAACTCCCACCGCTGGACCCCCCGCCGGGCGTCGCCTTGGGTCCCCCGCAAGCCACCAGGCTGAGGGCGACGGCCGCACTGACGGCGGTAACCGTCGTGATGCGATTCCATCTCATCTGTTGTTGCACCCCTTTTTTCGTGAGAGCCAGGCTCCCTGGTTGGAGAGAAGTCCTAGCGCGACCGCGGGTCGAGCGCGTCGCGCAGCCCGTCGCCGAACAGGTTGAACGCCAGCACGGTGATGAAGATGGCCAGACCCGGCGAGATCATGTACCACGGGTCGACGGCGTACCACTTGGCCGCGATCGACAGCATGTCTCCCCAGCTGGCGGTCGGCGGACGGACGCCGACGCCGAGGTAGGACAGACCCGCCTCGAACAGCACGTTGGTCGGGATCAGCAGCGTCGCGTAGACCAGGATCGGGGCGATCAGGTTCGGGAGCAGCTCGGTGAACAGGATGTACGGGCGGCGCGCGCCGAGGCTGCGGGCCGCGTCGACGAACTCGCGCTCACGCAGTGACAGCGTCTGACCACGGATGATCCGGCCGATGTACGGCCAGCTGAAGAAGCCGATGATGAATACGATCAGCCCGACCCGCAGCGAGTCGCCGCTGAGTCCGAGGATCGAGTCCGGCACCGCGCCGACCAGCGCCAGCGCGAACAGCACCAGCGGGAAGGCGAGGAAGATGTCCATCAAGCGGCTGATCAGCGAGTCGACCCAGCCGCCGAAGTACCCGGCGACGATGCCCATCACGACGCCGATCACCACCGACATCAGCGTCGCCAGGAACGCGATCAGCAGCGAGATCCGGGCCCCGTAGACGATCCGGGCGAAGATGTCGCGACCGTTGAGCGGCTCGATACCGAGCGGGTGGTCCCAGCTGATGCCGCCGAACCGGCCGAGCGGCACCTGCCGCGACGGATCGACCAGGTCCTGGTGGAAGTCGTTCGGGGTGACACCGACGAGCTTGCACAGCAACGGCGCGAAGATCGCGACCAGGATCAGGAGCAGCACAATGACCCCGCCCGCGATCGCGACCTTGTCGCGCTTCAGCCGTATCCAGGAGATCTGCCAGAGCGACCGGCCCTCGATCTTGCCGACGCCCTCGAGGATGGCGTCCGGCTGCGCCGACGATGCTCCGGGCTCGACCTCGAGTGGCGCGCTCACGCGATGGGTACCCCTGCCTGGTTCGGTTTTTGAACGGGAACGAAATCCCGTATGGCTGCGGCCTTAACCTGCCGCCATTACAGCGCGGAGTCAAACGCGGAAAGTGCTGCGTTGCCCGATCGTGATCGTCAGGAAATCGTCCCGTATCGTGGACGTTCCGCAGTAAACCACGGTGTCGCACCCTCGGTCGCCGCGGCCTCGCCAACCGTTACTGCCATGGCATTTTTGTGTCAGTACCGAGATCAGGGCGATATTCGCCCGGTTTCAGCGCCTCATCCCGGAGAAATAGACGAACGACAGCGGATCGATGGCCGGCTGGACGTTCTCGACGTCGTTGTGGGCGACGACGGCGACCCTCCCCTGCCAGCTCGGGATCACCGGCACCTCTCGCGCGATCACGGTCTGTAGCTGGCCGATGAGCTCGTCGCGCTTCAGCCCGTTCTGCTCGGTCCGTTGCTGCTGCAGCAGCTTCGTGGCCGCGGCCGAGCGGTACCCGTTCTGGAACGGTACGTCGGTCACGAACGGCGCAAGGTAGTCGTCGGCGTCCGGGAACTCCGGGATCCAGCCGAACTGGTACATGTCGTACGCCCCGGCCTTCGCGGCCTGCTGGTACTGCGGCCACTCGGCACTTCGCAGGGTCACCCGGAACAGCCCCGACGCCTCCAGCTGACGCTTGAGCTCGAGTACTTCGGCCTTCGCGCCGGTGCCGAACTGCGTCGGCGTCCAGCCGACCGTCAGCGGGACCGGCGCGGCGATGTTCGCGGCCTTGAGGATCGCCGCGGCCGCCGTCTTGCTCGGCTGCTTGTACTCCGTCTTGAACGCGTCGGTCTGACCGCCGAACCCGGGCGGCACCACGGAGTACAGCGGCGACACGTGGTCGCCGTATGCCTTCTTCGCGATCGCCGGGCGATCGATCAGCTGGGCGACCGCCTGCCGGATCGCCGGCTTGCGCGCCAGCAGCGACTTCATCTGGAAGGCGAAGAAGCGGATCTCCGCGGAGTTGGTCTCGACCACCTGCACCTGGTCGGACTTGCGCAGCTTGTCCAGCAGGCTCGGACCGAACCCATGGAACGCGATGTCCGCCTTGCCGGAGGTGACGGCCTGGTACAGCGCGGTCGAGTCCTTCAGCTGGCTGATCGTGACGCCGTCGTTCTGCGCGGCCCGCGGACCCTTGTACCCGGCGAACTTGGCGAGCGTGATCTCCACGCCGGGTTTGTACGCCGCCAGCTGGTACGGCCCGCTGCCGATAGCTTTCGCGTCAAGCAACCTGTTCGCCGGGTAGGACTGCTCGTCGACGATCGAGGCCGCCGTCGTGGTCAGCAGGTACGGCAGGCGCGCGTCGGGGCTGGTCAGGTTGAACACCGCGGTCAGGTCGTCCGGAGTACTCACGGACTTCACCGAGGAGAACAGGTGCGCCGCTCCCCCGGGCGTCTTCAGCCGGACCATCCGGTCGAAGCTGAACTTCACGTCCGACGAGGTCAACTCGTGCCCGTTCGGGAAGGTCAGGTGTTCCTTCAGGCTGCACGTGTACGTCGTCGGCGAGTCGAACTGGCAGTCCGCCGCGTCCGGCACCGGGGTCGGTTTGTCGGGCAGGATCGTCAGCAGCGTCTGGTACAGGTTCGCCTGGACGGTGCGCGAGCCTGCGTCGTACGGGCCGGCCGGGTCGAGCGAGGCGATCGAGTCCGTCGTCGCCACCCGCAGCAGCATCAGCTTCGGCGACGTCTCCCCCGGGTGCGGCGCATTGTCGTCCGGCTGACCGCAGGCAGCCAAAGACACCCCCAGGGCACCCACAGCCACGGCCGCCGACATCCGGCGCACCCACTTGCTCACCGTCTCACTCTCCCCAGCCATTACCCGAACAACGCCCCCGAAGGCACCAGGTGACGGTAGCTGGTCAACGGAGCAGCGCGCGCAGGGACTCCGGCGTGAGCGGTTCGAGCGACTTGACGACGAGTCGGCGAGGTGCCTCGGGGATCGAGATCCACTGCGGCACGGCGACGACGTACGCGCCGGCCGCCGTACCTGCCTGGGTGCCGGTCATCGAGTCCTCGATCACGACGCAGTTGGCCGGATCGACGCCGAGCTTGGCCGCGGCGGTCAAGTACGGCTCGGGGTTCGGCTTGCCGAGCGTCACCTCGTCACCGGCAATGATCACGTCGAACAGGTCCGCAGGCAGGTGCAGGAGAACGGCGTCGATCATCTGCCGGTACGACGCCGACACCAGCGCGCACGGGACATCTTCCTTGCGCAGTGCCTGCAGCAGCTCGAGCGCGCCGGGCTGGAACGTGACCTCCTTGCGGAGCGCCACGATCACCTCGGAGAACATCCGGTCGGCCAGCTCTTCGGCGGTGATCACGCCGGCCGGGATCCGCGCCATCCAGACCTGGACGGCATCGCGCAGGTCGCTGCCGATCAGGCTCATGCAGTCGTCCATCGTCCAGGTCGCGCCGAGCTCGGCCAGTAAGGCAAGCTGGACCTCCGCCCAGACCTTCTCGGAGTCGACCAACGTCCCGTCCATGTCCCACAGCACTGCTTGCAGGGCCGGCAACTACCGCTCCTCTACGTCGTTCGCTCAGATCAGATCCACTCCATTCTCCCTGGTCGCGCCAGGTCCGGACATTTCGGGTCTCACCGACACGTTCCGCTGGGCGTGAAACCGGGCACACGTGTCCGCCGGAACACGTAGGCTGGCAGTCCGGTTTCCCGCCGGATTGCCTACAGACGACAGGGGGCCTGCGAGTGGTTGACCTCGCGAACCTGAGGGACCCGGTCGTGATCGCCGCGTTCGAGGGCTGGAACGACGCGGCCGAGGCGGCCACCGGAGCGGTCGACCATCTCGTCGACGAGTGGGACGCGGAGCTCGTCACGGCGATCGACCCCGAGGACTACTACGACTTCCAGGTGAACCGTCCCCAGGTCGGCCTCGACGAGGACGGCGTACGGCGGTTGACCTGGCCGACGACGCGGATCTACCTGGCGCGTCCCGACGACACCGGCCGCGACGTGCTGCTGATCCGCGGCATCGAGCCGAACATGCGCTGGCGCGCGTTCTCCCGCGAGCTGCTGGAGATCGTCGACGAGTCCAACGCGCAGATCGTCGTCGTGCTCGGCGCGCTGCTCGCCGACTCGCCGCACACCCGCCCGATCCCGGTGTCCGCGACCTCGTCCGACCCGGAGCTCACCGCATCGTGGAGCCTCGAGGCGTCGACGTACGAAGGCCCGACGGGTATCACCGGTGTCTTCGCCGACCTGTGCACCACGCTCGGCGTCCCGTCGGTCTCGATCTGGTCCGCGATCCCGCACTACATCGCCGGCACGCCGTGCCCGAAGGCGTCACTCGCATTGCTCGGCAAGATCGAGGCACTGCTGGATCTGGCCATCCCCGAGGGCGATCTGCCGGAGCTGTCCCGCGCGTGGCAGCGCGGCGCCGACGAGCTCAGCGAAGAGGACCCGGAGGTCGCGGAGTACGTCCAGTCGCTCGAGGAGCAGCGCGACACGGCCGACCTCCCCGAAGCCACCGGCGAGGCGATCGCAGCCGAGTTCGAGCGCTACCTCAGACGCCGCAACAAGAACCACCCGAGCGACTAAGCCGGCATCTCGCGCGTCGCTGTAGTGATGACGTCGTCGAGTACGGCGCGGGACGTGGTGAGGTCGGCGATCATCTGGTCGATGCGGTCCCGTTCGGCGGTCAGCTCGGTGACGAGCTCGGGCGTGGCCCGCTCGTTCGGCCCGCCGTCCGGGTCCCGCATGCACGGCAGCAACTCGGCGATCTTCTTGCTGTGCAGCCCGGCGGCGAACAGCTCCTGGATCAGGATCACGCGATCCACGGCGCGTTCGGCGTACTCACGTTGCCCGCCGGCTGTCCGTTCGGACACGAGTAGGCCCTGCACTTCGTAGTACCGCAACGACCGCACACTCACCCCGGCCCGCTCCGCCAGCTCCCCGATCCGCACGCCGCCTCCAGGACTTGAACCTGACACTGATGTCAGACTTTACCGTCCCGGTATGACGCTCTACGACTACGGCCCGATCACCGAACGACCCGCCCTCGACTGGCCCGACGGCAAGCGCGTGGCCTTCTATGTCGGCCTCAACATCGAGCACTTCCTGCCCGACGAGCCCTCCACCAGCATCTGGCCGATCGACGTCAAACCCGACGCGCTGAACCACGGATGGCGCGAGTACGGCGCCCGCGTCGGCATCTGGCGGACCATCGACATCCTCGACCGGTACGGCGTCCGCGCGAGTGCTCTCGTGAACTCGATGGTTGCCGAGAGCAACCCGCAGATCATCAAGGCCGGCGTCGAACGCGACTGGGCCTGGCTCTCCCACGGGCAGACCAATTCGATCCTGCACACCGGCTACGAGCCCGACGAGGAACGTCGCATCCTCACCGACATCACCAGCACGATCGAGACCGCCACCGGCAAGCGGCCGAAAGGCTGGATGGGGCCGGCGCTGACCGAGACCCACAACACCCCGGAACTGCTCGGCGAGCTCGGGTACCGGTACGTCCTCGACTGGACCAACGACGATCAGCCGTACCGCCTCAACGTGCCCGGGATGCTCAGCGTCCCGTACACGCTCGAGCTCAACGACCTCGGCCTGCTCCTCCGCGGCCTGTCCGGCCCCGACTTCCTCCAGATGGTGAAGGACCAGTACGACGTACTCCGTGAAGAGGGCGGGCGAGTGATGGCGCTGGCGCTGCATCCGTTCGTGATCGGGCAGCCGTTCCGGGCGAAGTACCTGAACCTCGCACTGGAGTACATTGCCGCGCAGAGCGACGTCTGGCTGACCACGAGTGACGACATCGCCGCCCACCACTCGACCACGTAACCCGGCCCGGCATGGCGCGTTGTTACTAATGGGTTTATTCTCGTCCGGATAACTGGGGGGTGACGGCGCGCCGTCACCGGGAGCACGGGGAGTGATATGCGCGACGAGCGGGGCGGTACTTCGATCCCTGCCCTTGCCGTGCTCGTGCTGCTCGGCATCGTCGCCGCGGTCGGCATCTTCGGTAACAAGACGAAGCAGGTCACCGTCGACCTCACCACGCTGACGGCGTCGACGACCGCCACCACGATCGCCACCGCTCCGCTCGACACCCAGCCGTTCTCCGGGACCAACGGCCTGGTCGTCCACCCGCGTGCCGAGGCGGCCCTGTTCACCGCCCCGGACGCCGACGCGTTCGGCAAGATCGCGCCCACGCAGTTCGGCCAGACCTGGTTGCCGGTCGTCGAGCAGACCGATGGCTGGGTGCGGGTCCTGCTCCCCTCCAAGCCCAACCGGTCCACCGGCTGGCTGCAGGACGAGGACCTCGACCGCGCCTCCTCGTCGTACCTGATCCGTGTGCACACCAGTTCGCGGACCATCGAGCTCTTCGACAAGAACAAGAGCCTGGGCACCTGGAAGGCCGGGGTCGGCGCGAAGAAGACGCCGACGCCGCCCGGCCGGACCTTCCTGCTCGGCTCGATCATCGACCACAAGCGGTCGGCGTCGCCGATCGTGCTCCCGTTGGGTGCACACAGTCCCACCTTGGACACGTTCGGTGGCGGACCTGGTACGGTCGCGATCCACGGCTGGCCGAATCCCCACGTCTTCGGGGCGGCGATCAGCGCGGGCTGCGTCCGGGTGCCGAAGACCGCCCTCGCCGATCTGCAGAAGGTTCCGCTCGGGACGCTTGTCCTGATCGACAGCAAATAAGGAGATTCCGTATGCGACGACAGTTGACTCCGACTGTGCTGACGGCTGCGGCCGTCGCGGGGGTCGTGACGTTCAGCCTGGTCGCCAGTGCGCCGGCCGGCAACGCCGCGGCCCGCCCGTCGTCGGCGTACGCCGTGAGCGCGGAAGGCCAGGTGCCGATCGCGAAGACGCCGTACGCCGAATCGCTCGACGGCAAGCGGCAGACGACCTCCGCGCTGGAGCTCCCGAAGAACCCGCTGCTCTCGGTCCGGGCCGGTACGGCGACCGCGGGCAACGACTCGGCGTCCGTCGAACTGTTCGACATCGTGGTCGGTCCGGACATCCTCAGCCAGGTGCAGATCCCGCCGGAGCTGAAGCAGCAGTGCGCGAGCCTGCCGAAGACCGGCGCGGACGACCTGCCGCTGCCGGACATCGCGCTGCCCGACCTGGGCCTGCCTCTGCCGAAGCTGAGCACCAAGGACCTGCCGGTCAAGAACCTCCCGGACCTGTGCAACCTGCTGCTCAACCCGCCGAGCTCGCTGCTCGCCATCGACTCGCTGAACGTCTACTGCTCGGGTGACTCCGGCGGCGTCGACCTCGGCGCGGTGACGCTGCTCGGTCAGACCCTGAAGCTGCCGAGCACCAAGCAGGGCGCGTCCTTGCCTTCCAACCCGCTGGCGGCCATCAGCGTCAACAGCCAGGGCAAGCGCTCGGACGGCTCGTTCACCATCACCGGCCTGACCATCAACCTGGGCGGCGGCACCGAGGTCATCAACCTCGCCTCGGCCACCTGCGCCAAGCCGGCCGCCAAGCCGAAGCCCACCCCGAAGCCGACCCAGCCGGACGTCCAGGCTCCGCCGGTCGACCACGTCCCAGCGGCCCCGGTCCCCACCCCCGTCAAAACCCACCAAGCCGTCACCGGCTAACCCGCATCAAACGAGTTGGGGAGGATCTTGTACCGAATCGGGCACAAGATCCTCCCCAACCTCTTGCTAGAGCTTGACGCCCAAGAGGGCGTCGACGGCTACGGCGACCAGGGCGGGAGCCTCGTGGTCGTCGCCTTCGCTCTCCGCCCAGGCATCCACGGCAGCCAGCGCAGCGACCGTGTCCAGATCGTTCGTGAGCGCCGCCCGCAGGGCATCTACCGCAGCCGCGCCATCGGGCCCAGACCCGCGGCCCGCCGCACCACGCCAGACGTCGAGGCGCGCCTGCGCATCGGCCAGGTCGGACGGCATCCAGAACCAGTCGGTGCGGTAGTGATGCGTGAGCAGAGCCAGCCGGATAGCCATCGGGTCCGCGCCCGCGAGCCGCTCCTTCGACACCAGCACCAGGTTGCCCTTGGACTTCGACATCTTCTCGCCGTCGAGCCCGACCATCGCCTGGTGCACGTACGCCCGCGCGAACGGATGCTCGCCGGTCGCGACCTGCGCACCGCTCGCCGACATCTCGTGGTGCGGGAAGATCAGGTCCGTTCCGCCGCCCTGGACGTCGAACGTCATCCCGAGGTACTTCAGCGCGATCGCCGAGCACTCCACATGCCACCCCGGCCGGCCGCGTCCGAGCCCCGAGTCCCACGAGGGCTCCCCCGGTCGCTCGTGCCGCCAGAGCAGGCTGTCCAGTGGGTCCTGCTTGCCCTCGCGATCCGGGTCGCCGCCGCGCTCCGCGAACAGCTCCCGCATCGTCTCGCGGTCGTAGTTCGACACGCCGCCGAACAGCGGGTCGGTCTTCACCGCGAAGTACAGGTCGCCGTCGACGGAGTACACGGCCCCGGCCCGGCGCAGGTCCTCGACCGCATCGGAGACCAGATCGATCGACTCGACGACGCCGATGTAGTGCTGCGGCGGGATCACCCGCAACGCGGTCATGTCGTCGCGGAACAGCTGGATCTCCTGCGCGGCCAGCTCGGTCCATTCGACGCCGGTCGCCGTCGCCCGCTCGAGCAGCGGATCGTCGACGTCGGTGATGTTCTGCGTGTAGTGGACGTCGTACCCGCTGTCCCGCCACATCCGGTTGATCAGGTCGAACGTGACGTACGTCGCGGCATGGCCCATGTGGGTCGCGTCGTACGGCGTGATCCCGCACACATACATCCGGGCGGTCGCGCTGTCCGTCGGGGGCACCTCGACCAGGCCGCGGGAGGCGGTGTCGTAGAGGCGCAGCCGCCGGGCCGGCCCGGGTACGACCGGGATGTCTGGTTTCGTCCACGCCTGCATGTGTCGGAGCTTATGCCAGTCCGATTTTCAATGACGCAACACGGTTCCAATCTGTGGTCCGTCCACCGGCTGGCCCCCACGTCCAGCTAGCGTCGCGAGCGATGAGCGCTGACTTCGGTTCCGACTTCCAGGCGTACGGCGGCTGGATCGCCGCCGCCGCGATCCAGCAACAGGACCTCTTCAACGAGGTGGTCGGCCCTGGCTCGTTGCACGCCGACCTCGACGCGCGGACGCTCACCGGCGACCGAACCGCCCTCGGCGGCGTCTCGTTGCTCGGCAGCTTCTCGCACCAGGACAGCACCTGGCTGTGGGGCTGGGCGAACCCGGGCTTCGGCCCGGACGCGCCGGCAGTCGCGCCGACCGACGCGATCCGGCAGTTCGGCGGCAGGCACGGGATCGACGAGTTCACCACCGGCAGCCTGGACCTGAGCGGGTTCCCGCAACCGGCGCAGGCCGCGATCACGCTCGCGATCACCGCGGGCGCCGTACTCGGTGGTCGTGGCGTCTGGTCGACCGCGATCAACGACGGTCGCGGGCAGGTGTATCTGCATGTCGCGGACGAGCAGCTGCCGCTGGCCGGGTTCGATGCGATCGCCACGCCGCGACTGCTGATGACGGCTGTCAGCGTGTTCCCGTCCGACCACCGTCAGGTCGTCCGCGGGTACTTCCAGCACTTCGGCCTGCCGTACGACGAGGGGCCCGACGCGATCCGCGGCACGGCGCCGAACGGCAGCGCCGTGGTCGTGACCTTCGACGACCTCGGCCGCATCGGCAACGTCGGCGTCGAACCGAAGGGCTAGAACGCCGGCCAGGGAATCGCGGGCCAGTCGTCGCTCGGATACGGGAAGCTGCCGGTCTTGAGCAGCGTCGCGCAGCGCTCGCGGGTCGCGGTCAGCTCGACCGTGGTGATCAGCTCGCACAGTTGTTGCCCGAAGCCACCAGCGAGCTGATCCGCCAACCGGCGTACGTCGTCCAGCAGGTCGGCCGGGATCGGGTCGCCGGCCCAGCCCCACAGCACCGTGCGGAGCTTGTCGTCGGCGTTGAACGTGACGCCGTGGTCCACGCCGTACACCCGGCCGTCGCCCGGGTTCAGCACGTGGCCGCCCTTGCGGTCGGCATTGTTGACCACGGCATCGAAGACGGCCATCCGCTTCAGGGCGTCGTTGTCCGCGTGCACGAGCGTGACCGGGTTGTGGCGGCCGTCGAGCGCCTCGAGTACGCCGACCCAGCCCTTCGGCACGCGACCTTGCGGAACGATGTCGACCAGCTCGGTCTCCCCCGCCCCGAGCTCGGCCTCGTCGATCCACAACTGCACCATGCCCTCGCCGAGCGGCCCGTCCCGCAACAGCGTCGGCGGCACGACCGACCAGCCGAGCGTCTCGGACACGACGTACGCCGCGAACTCGCGCTGCGCGAGCGTGCCGTCGGGGAAGTCCCACAGCGGCCGCTCACCCTCGATCGGCTTGTAGACGACAGTAGCGGTCTCCCCGTCCAGGCTCACGGAGCCCTGGTAGGTGCCGTTCGAGGCCGCGACGAGGCGACCGTGCAGTGACAGCTCCCCGCGGGCGAGCAGGTCGGAATCAGTCATCATTCCGGCAGGTGTCGGCGGTAACCGTTGGCCCGCGGGCAGATGTGTCCGTCCGCGTCGATCGGCCGACCGCAGAACGGGCAGCTCGGGCGACCGGACGCGACCAGCGCGACCGCACGCCGGGCGAACGCCCTGGCCTGCTCCTCGGTGATCCGGACGATGAACACCTCGGCGTCGTCGGACTCCATCGCGGCCGTGACCGGATCGGTCTCCTCGAGGTCGGCCTGCTCACCCGTGACGACCGCGAACACCTCGATCACCACGCGCTCGGCGTCGGCCTCCCAGGCCAGCGTCATCGTGCCGGCCCGGAACTCCTCCTCGATCGGCTGCTCCAGCGGCGCAGTGTCGTCCACCGCGGTCTGCGTCACCGGATCGCGGTCGAAGCGCCGGGCGACCTCGTCCAGCATCACGTCGAGACGCTCCGCGAGAGCCATCACCTGCTCCTTCTCGCACGCGACCGACGTCAGCCGTTGCCCGGCCCTGGCCTGCAGGAAGAACGTCCTCGCACCTGGTTCTCCGACGGTGCCGGCGACGAACCGCTCTGGGTCGTCGTAGGTATGTACAACTCGCGCCATATCTAGACCCTATTACCGTCCGCCGACCACTGCGTCCGAGGACTGCTTCTTGGGCTTGCCTTTCGCTGTCGGCTTAGGAACCAGTGAAGCCAGCTCGCTGCCGGAGTCGTTCAGGCGGACCAGGAACGGGCGGGTCGCGGTGTAGGTGATGATCGTGGTCGAGGCGGTGTCCACGACGATCCGCTGGAACGTGTCCAGGTGCTGGCCGAGCGCATCCGCCACGATCGCCTTGATCACGTCGCCGTGTGAGACCGCGACCCAGATCGCGTTGTTGCCATGGGACTTGGCGAGCTCCGCGTCGTGCGCTCGTACGGCGTCGACCGCGCGCTGCTGCATCCCCCGCATCGACTCGCCGTTCGGGAACGTGACCGCCGACGGGTGCTGCTGGACGACGGCCCACAGCGGGTCCTTCGCGAGGGTCGCGATCTTCTTGCCGGTCCAGTCGCCGTACCCGCACTCGGTCAACCGCCGGTCGGTTGCCGGACGCAACACGTGCTCGGGATGGTGCTCGGCGTGGTGCTTGGCGATCGCTGCGGCGGTCTGCTTACACCGCTCGAGCGGCGAGGTGACGATCGCGGCCAGCGGCAGCTCGGCCAGCCGCTGCGCCACCGCCTCGGCCTGTTTGACGCCGGTCTCGTCCAGCTTCACACCGGGCGTGCGACCAGCCAGCGTGCCGGACGTATTCGCGGCACTACGGCCGTGACGGACCAGAATCACCGTGGGCATGGTGTGCACGTTATCCGGTCCGGCAAGTTCGGGTGCCATGATGGGGGACGTGATCGTGGACTGCGGGGTGTACGCCGAGGGGGAACGGCGGGATCTGCCCAAGGATCCCGAGACCGTTGCCCAGGCCATCGACGACGACCACGACTCGTTCGGGTGGATCGGGCTGCACGACCCGTCCGACGACGAGATGAAGCGGGTGCAGCGGCTGTTCAATCTGCACGATCTTGCCGTCGAGGACGCACTGCAGATCCACCAGCGGCCGAAGGTCGAGCGGTTCGGCGACATGATCCTCGTCGTACTGCGGACCCTCTGGTACGTCGACGAAGGTGACGCGGTCGAGACCGGCCAGGTGACGGCGTTCATCGGCCAGCGGTACGTCGTGACCGTGCGGCACGGGGAAGGCGGTGAGCTCGCCACCACGCGGCACGAGCTTGAGGAGCGCGCGTCGATGCTCGGGCACGGGCCGGCCGCCGTACTGTGGGCGATCTGCGACGCGATCGTCGACCAGTACGAGACCGTCGCCGAACAGGTCGAGTTCGACGTCGACGAGATCGAGAGCTCGGTGTTCTCGCCCGAGCGGACCAGCGACGCGGAGCGGATCTACCGGCTCAAGCGCGAGGTGCTCGAGATGCGTCGGGCGATCGATCCGCTGCGCGAGCCGATGGAGGAGTTCGCGCACGGCGTCGCCGGCCTCGGCCCGAAGGCGAGCCCGTTCTTCCGCGATGTCGCCGACCACCTCACCCGCGTCTCCGAGCAGACCGAGTCGATCGACATCCTGCTCCAGTCGGCGCTGAACGCACACCTCGCCCGGGTGTCCGTCCAGCAGAACGACGACATGCGAAAAATCTCAGCCTGGGTTGCCATCGCGGCGGTCCCCACGATGCTGGCGGGCATCTACGGCATGAACTTCGACAACATGCCCGAACTCCGCTGGCACTTCGGCTACTACGCCGTCCTCCTCCTGATGGCCATCGTCTGCACCACCATGTACGCCTTCTTCCGCAAGGTCGGCTGGCTGTAGGGGTTCTCCACTGGTGTTGCGCCTTCTCCCCCCTCACACGAGCAGAGAAGGCACAACAGGAACGGATATCCCTCCGCGCGCCGGCGTCCGCGGGCGCGCGGGGTTGCGGGCGCGCGGGGTTGCGTCAGGTGGCGGTGATGGTGCTGGTGGCCAGGAGGATTACGAGGACTATGCCCAGTAGGACGCGGTAGAAGGCGAAGACCTCGATGGTGTGCTTGGCGACGAAGCGGAGCAGCCAGGCGATCGACGCGTACGCGACGACGAAGCTGACGACCGTGCCGACGAGCAGAGGCACGGCGCCTACGGTGCCGTGGAGAGCGTCCTTCAGTTCATAGACGCCTGCGCCTACAAGCGCCGGGATGCCCAGCAGGAACGAGATTCTCGTCGCGGCTACTCGGTCCAGGCCTCGGAAGAGGCCGGCTGAGATTGTGGCGCCGGAGCGGGAGATGCCGGGGATCAGGGCCAGGCATTGGACCAGGCCCATGACGAGCGCATCGATGAACGTGATGCGGGTCAGCGGGCGTTCCTTGGTGCCGATGCGTTCCGCGGCGACCATTACGACCGACCAGCCGATCAGGGCGGCGGCGACCCACCACAGGCTGCGCAGCGGACCCGAGATCAGGTCGCGGGCGAGGAAGCCGACGATCACGATCGGAACGGAGCCGACGATGACGTACCAGCCCATGCGGTGGTCGAACTCGCCGCGGTGTTCGGGGTTCGCCAGGCCGCGGACCCAGGCGACCGCGATGCGGGAGATGTCTTTCCAGAAGTACAGGACGACCGCGGCGATCGCGCCGACCTGGATCACCGCGGTGAAGCCGGTGATCGACGGGTCGTCGATCTTCAGGCCGAGCATCTTCGACACGATGGTCAGGTGCCCGGTGCTGGAGACCGGGAGGAATTCGGTCAGGCCCTCGACGATGCCGAGGATGATGGAGTCCCAGATCGTCATCAGCCCGCGACCCCGGACAGCTCGAGCGCCTCGGCGGCGGTGTGCAGGTCGGCGATCCGCTGCTCGACGGTCGACGCGAACGGCGTCACCGCGACCGTCGTCGCCCCGGCCTCGGCGTACGCCGTGAGCTTCTCGGCCATCCGCTCCTTCGAACCGAGCAGCGAGATCGAGTCCAGGAACCCGAACGGTACGGCGGCCATCGCCTCGCGGTGCTTCTTGGCCAGGTACAGGTCCTGGATCTGCTTGGCCTCCTCGGCGTACCCCATCCGGACCGCGAGTGCGTTGTAGAAGTTCTTCTCCCGGCTGCCCATGCCGCCGATGTACAGCGCGGCGTACCCGCGGACCGGGTCGGCCGCGACCTGCAGGTCGTCCCCGGTCATCAGCGGCGTGGAAACCACCACGTCGAAGCCGTCGAGACCGAGCTGACGGGCTTGCCGGCCCGCCTTGATGTGCGTCAACTGCTCTCCCAGGTAGGCAGGATCGTTCAGGATGCCGAGCCAGCCGTCGGCGATCTCGCCGGCCAGCTCGAGGTTCTTCGGACCGACCGCCGCCAGGTACACCGGCACGTGGTCGCGGATCGGCCGCACGGTCAGTTTCAGCGCCTTGCCCGGTCCGTCGGGCAGCGGCAAGGTGAAGTGCTTCCCCTCGTACGCGACGGTCTCACGCCGGAGGGCCGCGTTCACGATGTCAACGTACTCACGGGTCCTGAGCAGAGGCTGAGAGAAACGGACACCGTGCCAACCCTCCGAAACCTGCGGCCCCGACACGCCGAGACCCAGCCGGAACCGGCCGTTCGACAGCCGGTCCAGCGTGGCTGCGGTCATCGCGGTCATGGCCGGCGTCCGGGCCGGGATCTGGAAAACGGCCGCGCCGACGTCGATCGTGGTGGTCTGGGCGGCGATCCAGCTGAGCAGCGTGGCCGCGTCCGAGCCGTACGCCTCCGCGGCCCAGGTGACAGCGAAGCCGAGTGCCTCGGCCTCCCTCACCAGCCTCAGGTGATCGAGATGGTCGTCGCCGCCGAAGACGAAGCCGATGTTGAGTCCGAGTCGCATGACTGGCGAGCCTAGCGAGAGGTTGTCGGTGGGCCGCAATAGGCTCGGGTCATGCAGCAGCGCTATCTCGGTCACAGTGGACTGGCGGTGAGCAGGCTAAGCCTGGGCACCATGTCGTGGGGCCGGGACACCGATGAGCATGAGGCGCGTGAGCAGCTGGCGGCGTTCGTGTCCGCGGGCGGGACGCTGATCGACACGGCCGCGGCGTACGGCGATGGTGACAGCGAGCTGCTGATCGGGTCGCTGCTCGGCGACGTGGTCGACCGCGACGACCTGGTGATCGCGACCAAGGCGGGGTTCAGCGTCCGCCGGGGCGAGCGGATCACCGACACCTCCCGCGGCGCCCTGCTGCGCGACCTCGAGGGCTCGCTGCGCCGGATGAACGTCGACCACATCGATCTCTGGCAGCTGCACACCTGGTCCGACGACGTCCCGCTGGAGGAAACGCTCTCCGCGCTGGATCACGCGGTCACCTCCGGCAAGGTGCGGTACGTCGGGATCTCGAACTACGCGGGCTGGAAGTCCGCCCGGGCCGTCACCTGGCAGCAGGCGTGGCCGGGCCGCGCGATCCCGGTGTCGAACCAGGTGGAGTACTCGCTGCTCGCCCGGGACGCCGAGGTCGACGCACTCCGCGCTGCCGCCGGGCTCGGGATCGGCGTCCTGGCGTGGTCCCCGCTTGGCCGCGGTGTATTGACCGGGAAGTACCGGACGGGCATCCCGGCGGACTCCCGGGCGGCATCTCAGCATCTGTCCAGATTCGTCGACCCCTACCTCGACGCCCGGTCTTCGGGCATCGTGGAGGCGGTCGCGCGAGCCGCCGACGGACTCGGCTGGACCCCGCTCGAGGTCGCGCTGACCTGGGTGCGGGACCGGCCCGGCGTGTCGGCAGCCATCGTCGGAGCCCGGACTGCGCTGCAATTGAAGTCGGTGCTCGGAGTGGAGGAACTCACCCTGCCGCCCGCGATCGCCGCGGCGCTGGAGGATGTTTCGTGAGGGTTTGGTTGTTCCCGTAGGTGGAGGTGCGGATGGCCGAATACGAGCTGCAGCAGTTCGAGGTGTCCAGGACGGAGTCCCGCGGTGCGGTGCGCAGGTTGCTCACCGAGCACGCGGAGTACGGCGGGTGGGAGCTTGCCCGTCTTCGTCGCTATCCCGACGGCACCCGCCGCGTCTGGCTCCGCCGCCGCATCATCCGCGTGATGCGGACCCTCTGAGCAACACACTCACCAGCTCGCGTCGGCTCCCGACGCCGACCTTGTCGAACGACGCCCGCGCGTGCTCCTGCACGGTGTGTGGCGACAGGCACAACCGCTCGACGATCTGCCGCGTGGAGTACCCGCGCAACAAGAGTTCCGTGACCCGCTGCTGAGCCGGCGTGAGTCCATGCAGATCCAGCAGCAAGGACCCCAGCTGAGCTGGTGTCACCGGCTCGATCACGACGACAATCCGCCCCTCGTCCCCCAGCCGCGACGCCTGAAGCTGTAACCAGTCGCCAGCCCGCGTCCTGACCTTCAGCCTCGCCGTCGCCTGGTCGAGCTGCATCCGCGCGGCCACCGACCGGACGGCAACGGGCAGCTCATCCGCCGAGCCGAGCTCTGCGAGCCAGTGATCCGCCTCGACGCTCGACGACTGCATCCGGAGCCTGGTGTCCAGCACCACCACCCCCGGCCCGACTCGCGGCCCACCGGCATACCATACGGTATGGTCTGTCGGTCCCGGCCCGGGCTCCCGCGCCTCGAAGGCGGTGGGGCGGAGTCCGAGACGCAGGCCCTCGCCGAGGTGCGGCGCGAGGCGGCGTACCAACTGAACCTCCTGCTCCGCGAAACCCGCCTCTGCGGTCTCGCGGTGGAGACACAGGACGCCCCAGCAGCGGCCGTTCGACATCAGCGCGGCGCGGAGTTCGTCGCCGAGACCGAGCGGGCGCATCAACTCGACGTACCGCGGGCTGCTCCCCCAGTCGCCCTTCGTCGCCTGGCCCAGCGACCGCACCGGATCGCGGCCGCCGGCCAGTACGGCGAACTTGTTCACGTCGTCCTGCCCGAACTCGTTCGCGATGAACTGCTCGGTGATCGCACCGAGCGGCTCGTCGACCATCGCCGACGTGAACAGCACCGTCGCCGGGTCCACCGTCGCGAAGAACGCCGCGTCGACCGTCAGCACACCCCGCAGCCGCGCGAGCACTTCGGACCGCAATTGATCGGCGTCCAGCCCCGCGTAACAGCGCTGGATCAGCACCTCCAGGCGATCCATCGTCCCCCACCCCGCCCCGCCCCCATGGTCAGGATGCTACGCCGAGTTGCCGCTGGAATCCGAGGTCGTCGAGCAGACCCCAGCGTTCGACGATCAGGCCGTCCCGGAGCCGCCAGATGTTGATCCCCGGCAGGCTGAGCGCCTTGCCGGTCGGCGGCACGCCCATCACCTCGCCGCGGTGCGTCCCGGCGGCCGTGAACCGCTCGACGACGAGGTCGCCCTCCGCGATCAGCGCGTGCGTGTCGCTGTGCCAGTCCGGGAACGCGGCCCGGATCATCTTCCCGGCGTCCCGCATCCCCTCGCGGTCCGGCGTCACGCCGAACGGCGGGTCGTGGTTGATGAAGTCCTCGGCCAGGTGGGTGTCCACGGCACCGAGGTCCCCTTTGGTGAACAGTCCGTCGATGAAGTCATTGACGACGGTTTTGTTGCTCTCTGTTGTGCTCATGACTCGATCGTGCGCGGGTCCGGATCCCGGCTGTACCCCGATTAGTTGGGGTTCTGCCGATGAAATATCTCTGCGACAGAGGTAATCTCGGAGACGTGACCGAGACCCTCGCCGAGGACCTGCTGGCTGCGATCGGGCTGGTACGCCGCCGGCTACGTCGTTCCGCGGGCCGGCCGTTGGCGCTCAGCACGCTGACCGGCTCGCAGGCGGAGCTGGTACGGCTCGTGCGACGCAATCCGGGCATCTCCGTCGCCGAGGCCGCCGCCGAGCTCGGCCTCGTCGCGAACACGGTGTCAACCCTGGTCGGCCAGCTCACCGAGCGCCGCATGCTGCTGCGCGCACCCGACGAGGCGGACCGCCGGGTCGCCCGCCTGACCCTGACCGAACCGGCCCGCGAGCAGGTCGAGGCCTGGCGCGACCGCCGCGCCGCCCTCGTCAACGAAGCCCTCGACGGTCTCACCGCTGACGACCGTGACGCATTGCGGGCTGCTCTTCCGGTTCTCGACAAGCTCGCCGAGCGCCTCACCCCAACCGAGCAGAACGTCAAGGAGCGCGTATGAGTGCCGAAACCGCGTCACCAGCAGTGCCGGCCGCAGAGATCGCCGGGCTGAGTCACCGGTTCGGCGACCATCTCGCCGTCGACAGCCTTGACCTGACCGTCGCGCCCGGCGAGTGCTTCGGTCTGCTCGGCCCGAACGGCGCCGGGAAGACGACCACCCTTCGGGTGCTCAACACGCTCTATCCGCCGCAGTCGGGCACGGTCCGCGTCTTCGGCCTCGATGTGCGCAGGGATGCCATGTCTGTACGGCGGATGCTCGGCTACGTGCCACAGCAGTTGTCGATCGAGGGAGCGCTGACCGGCCGCGAGAACGTGTCGTGGTTCGCGCGGCTGTTCGACGTACCGCGGCGTGAACGGGCGGCGCGCGTGGCCGAAGTACTGGAGATCGTTGATCTGACAGATGCAGCGGACCGGCTCGCGTCGACGTACTCCGGCGGGATGGTACGGCGCCTCGAGCTCGCGCAGGCGCTGGTGAACCGGCCCGCGCTGCTCGTGCTCGACGAGCCGACGGTCGGGCTGGATCCGGTCGCGCGGGACTCGGTGTGGGCGCGGGTCCAGGACATGCAGGAGCGGTACGGGATGACCGTGCTGCTGACCACGCACTACATGGAGGAGGCCGACATCCTCTGCGACCGGGTTGCGCTGATGCACCTGGGTCGGCTGCGGGCTCTCGGCTCACCGACTGATCTGAAAGCCGAGCTCGGTCCCGAGGCGAGCCTCGAGGACGTGTTCCGCCACCACACCGGCGAAAGCCTCGCGGCTTCGGAGAAGGGAGGCCTGCGCGATGTCCGTGGCACCCGTCGCACCGCCCAGCGCATGGGTTGATTCGCGGCCGCGAGCTGCGCTCCGGCTGTTGTCCAGGATCGGCACGTTCTGCCTGATCGAGCTGCAGAAGCTGCGGCACGACCGGACCGAGCTGATCACGCGCGCGATCCAGCCGATCCTGTGGCTGGTGATCTTCGGCCAGACGTTCAGCCGGATCCGCGCGATCCCGACCGGCAACGTCCCGTACCTCGACTACCTCGCGCCGGGCATCATCGCCCAGTCGGCGCTGTTCGTCGCGATCTTCTACGGCATCCAGATCATCTGGGAACGCGACGCCGGCATCCTCACCAAGCTCCTCGTCACGCCCAGCCCTCGCTCTGCTCTCGTTGCAGGCAAGGCGTTCGCGGCCGGCGTCCGGACGATCTCGCAGGCGATCGTCGTCATCATCGTCGCCGCACTGCTCGGCGTCAGCCTGACGTGGAACCCGCTGAAGCTGCTTGCGGTGCTCGTGGTCGTCGTACTGGGTGCGGCGTTCTTCTCGTGCCTGTCGATGACCATCGCCGGCCTGGTACTGCGCCGCGACCGCCTGATGGGTATCGGCCAGGCGATCACGATGCCGCTGTTCTTCGCGTCGAGCGCGCTGTATCCGATCGCGATCATGCCCGCCTGGCTGAAGGTCCTGAGCCACGCGAACCCGCTGACCTACGAAGTAAGCGCCCTCCGCGGCCTACTCATCGGCCAACCCACCAACTACTGGCTCGACTTCGGCGTCCTGATCGTCGCCGCGATCGCAGGCATCTGCGCGGCGTCCGCCTTGCTCAGCCGGCTGGCGCGTTAGAGGTCGTGGCGGACCCAGACGTTGGGTTCGACGTAGACGGCGTGGTTGTGGCGGACGTCTACGTGGACGGGGACCAGTGCCTTGGGTACGACGACGTCGCCGGTCGTGTCGAACGGGAGACCCGTCCAGCCGCGCCATTCGTCGAGGGTGCCGGCGATGACCATCGAGCGTGGGGCGACCTGGAGGATCGTGCCGCCGGCTTTGACGTGGACGCGCAGCCACGGGTCCTCGGGTAGACCGTCCGACCGCAGTTTCTCGACGTACTGCGTCATCGGTTGGTGCGGGTCGGTCTTGCCGTTCGGGCGGACCGGGGCGTAGAGGGTGGTGTGGCCCTTGGCCTTGACCGCCTGGCGCATCGCGTCGAGCATCGCGTGGGACAACCCGCGACCCTGATGCGACGGACGGATCAGGATCTCCAGAGCGCTCGACACGTTCGGCTCCCGGCCGTGACGCCGGTCGGCGAAGCCCCACTGGAGGACCCGGTCCCAGCCGTCGGCGGGCAACTCCTGACGGTCCTCGTCCGGGTAGACGAACGGGATACTCCGGCCGTGCGCGACCGGCTCGCCGTCCTCGGTCGCCACCAGGCACTGGTCGGGGAAGTTCGCCGCCACCTGACCCATCAGCGCGTTGCCGATGGGGTCGTTGAACATGAACTTCGGCCAGGTGTCGGCGAACTCGTACATCCGCTGGAGGTACTCAGGCCGCTCTGCCAACGTGGTGATCACGATCGCTCGACTGTTCTCTGGCATGTTCCGCAGTGTGACACCGCAGCAGGACGGTCAGCGACACAATTGCCGTGACGAGTCCGGCACCGACGAGGGTGTGCTCGGCGCCGAGCGTGGCGATGATCGGGCCGCCGCACAGCATGCCCACGGAGCTGCCCGCATTCGTCACAACGGTCTGGCCCGACAACAGCGCGCGCCGATCGGCGCCCGATGACTCCCTGGCGATCAGCTGGGAGATCGCGGCATTCCCCACGGCGACGGTCAGGCCGGCGCCTGCCCCTAGCACCGCGATCGCCGGCGGTGTCGTCCACAGCCCCATGCCCACGAAGCACAGACCGGCACTGGCCCACGCGATCGATGCGAGCGGCACTGGTTTGACCCGCCGGATCACGGCCAGCGAAGCGGCCGAACCGATCAGCGAGCCGACGCCGTACCCGGTCATGCCGGCGGCCAGGTAGATCCCCGGGCGCCCGCGGTGCTCGCCGATGATCGACAGGCCGAGACTGAACGCGAACCACATCACGCAGCCGGTGCCGCGGACGATCCAGCCGTGGAGAACGGCAGGCCGGCCTTGGAGGCTCGCCCGGATCGACGGCGTCGCCGTACCGTCGGGGGCACGCTCCGCCCGCACCGTGCAGGCGAGAAGGCCGGCGACGAGTACTGCGACGGCCTCGATCCACAGCAGACCATTCGTGAGGCCGGTCGACACGGCCAACGCGCCGGCAGACGGACCGAGCAGCATGCCGATCCGGCGCAGACCGTCCTGCCACGTGAGCAGTACGACGGCCTGCCCCTCGCGCCAGCGGTCTCCGGTGTCGGCCAGGAGCGCAGATCGGCCCGGACTCGACAACGCGTCGCCGAAGCCGAGGAGCAACCCACTCAGGACGAGCAGGCCAGGCGTGAGCAGCCCAACCTCGGCAGCTGCCGGCACAGATGCGAGGGCCAGCGCGGAGATCGCGGCGACCACCGCGAGGCGCGGACCGGAATCCACCCATTGACGGGCCTTTCGCGCCCACCACGGCGACAGCAACATCGGTACGCCCGCGACACCGCCGACCAGTCCGGTCGCGGCGACTGAGCCAGTCTCTCGCAGGATCACCAGCGGTAGCGCGATCTGTGTGAAGCGGAGCGCGAAGTCCGCCACTCCTCCCCCGGCGAGCAATGCGATGGCTTCGGTCCGGGCCCTCATGCCTTTGATTCTTTGCGAATCCGGCCCGCTCAGGTAGCCGTCGAGAGTTGGGTGATTGCCATAGGCTGAACCTATGGCCTCATTACCCGCGGTCGAGGATCTACGTCTGGTCCAGGCGATCAGCCGGACCGGCGCGGTCGCCACCGCCGCCCGCGAGCTGCGCATCTCGCAGCCGTCGGCGTCGCAGCGGCTGAGCCGGCTGGAGCGGACCTGCGGAGCCAAGCTCTTCGAGCGCGACACCCGCGGCGCCCGGCCGACCCCAGCCGGCGCTGAGCTCAGTCGCCGCGCCGACCACATCCTGCGCCACCTCGAGGAGGTGTACGACGCGACCCGAGCGGCAGCGACCGGTCAGCGCCTGGTGATCGGCACCTTCGGGGGCCTGTCGCCGATCCTGTTCCCCGTCCTCGACGCCGCGCTGCCCGATATCGACATCGAGCAGCAGGTCGACCACGGCCACTTCCTGGTCGAGCGCGTCGCCGAGGGCACGATGGACGCCGCGTTCATCGCGATCGCCGAGCAGATGACACTCCCCCGCGGCACCGTCGCCCGGCGGATCGGCTACGACGACCTCGTCCTGTTCGTCCCGTCCGGCGCCCGGCCTCCTGGCCGCGGCCGGCAGCCGCTCAAGGGTCGGCCGATCGTGTTCGCGACCTACGACCGCGGGGTCGACGAGATCCACGCCCGCCTGGTTGCGCTGGGCGCGACTCCGCGCCGCGGCGTCAACCTGGGCACCACTGTCGCCATGGCCCGCCGCCGCACCCACCTGGCCCTGGTCCCCCGCACCGCCCTCGCCACCGAACTCCGCCCCGGCGAACACCTCGCGACCGCGCTGTTCCGCTACCGCCTCACCCTCTCCGTGGTCACCACCCCGACTCCGCCCAAGTCCCTCATGGCCCACCTCCCCGACCTCCGAGCCACGTTGAACTTGTCGTGAACACCGGCGAGTCGGGCGCCCGGAGGAGGCAGACTCGGGGGCATGAACCCGGGACGGTTGGGGCGCGGGCGGCGGATTTTGGCGGGGTTCTGGGGTGCGACGGTCGTGCAGGTCGCGGCCGTTGCTTTTGACGTCAACATCCTCACGCAGGCCAGCAAGGCGACGCTGATGCCGCTGCTGTGGCAGTGGTCGCGCACGCAGGACGCGCCGCCGCTGCTTCAGGCGGCGCTGCTTGCGTCGGCGGCCGGGGATCTCTTGCTCGAGACTGATGCTCAGTTGGCTGGGATGGCGGCCTTTGCGGCGGCGCATGCGTGTTACCTCGCGGTGTTTCTCGCCAACCCGGCGCAGCGGTCATGGCGGGTGCTCGCGGCGTACGCGGCGCTGTGGGCAGCCCTGATCGCGGTGCTGTCCCCCGGGCTCGGTGGCCAGCGGGTGCCGGTGGCGGTGTACGCGTTGTTGCTCACGGCAACTGCGATCGCGTCGCGCTGGCACAACTCGCGGAGCGGTGTCGGCGGCGCGCTGTTCCTGATCTCGGACGCGTTGATCGCGCTGCGGATGTCAGGGCGGGACTTTCCGGGCCGCGGAGCGCTCACGATGTCGACGTACGCCGTCGGTCAGTACCTGCTGACCTCGGGCGTGACCAAATCTGACCGGTAGTGGTCATCCTCGTTGACCCTGCGCGGCCCTCCGCTGTGGGGTGAGGGTATGGCGACCGTCGACGACGTACGACGACAGTTCCGGAACCCGCCGCCCGAGGGGCGGCCGATGATGCGCTGGTGGTGGTTCGGACCGTCCATCGAGCGAGACGAAATCGACCGCGAGCTGGCCGCGATGGCCGCAGCGGGACTGGGTGGCGCCGAGGTCTCGTTCGTCTATCCGATGGGGCCTGTGACGGCTCCCTTCGGCTCACCGAAGCTGCTCGAGTTGGTCGGGCACGCGGCGCGGACGGCGCGGTCGCTCGGGCTGCGGTTCGACGTGACGCTGGGCAGCGGCTGGTCGTACGGCGGTCCGCACGTCGGGACCGAGCACGCCGCGCGGCAGTTGCATTGGGATCGGCGGGAGATCGGCAGCGCGGCGTACGACGTACCGATCGTTGCTGCCTGGCCCGGTGACGAGTTCGTCGCGGCCTTCGTCGGCGACGGAGGGCTCTGCGCGCCGTCGTCGTACGTCGAGGTGCCGGTGCGGGACGGGGTGATCGAGGTACCGGCAGGCGGGCAGCCGCGTGAGGTGTTGATCGCGACGTCGCGCGTGACCGGACAGAACGTGAAGCGGGCCGCCGCTGGTGCGGAGGGGCACACGCTTGATCACTACTCGGCGGCTGCGGCTGCTGCGCACATCAAGCATGTGGCGGAGCCATTGCTGCTCGCGGCTGGGGCGGAACTGCTCGGGTCCGTGTTCTGCGACAGCCTCGAGGTGTACAAGGGCGACTGGACGCCGGGGATCTTCGAGGAGTTCGCCAAGCGCCGGGGGTACGACCTGCGGCCGCGGCTGTATGAGCTGTTCGTCGACAGGGGTGAGTGGCGGCAGCTGCGGATCGACTTCGGGCGGACGCTGTCGGAGCTGTACGAGGACAACTTCCTGAAGGTGTTCCAGCAGTGGGCGGCCGGGCACGGCGTACCGTTCCGCATCCAGAGCTACGGCGAACCGCCGGCGACGATGAGCAGCTACCGGTTCGCGGACATGTTCGAAGGTGAGGGCTGGGGCTGGACCCGGATCCCCGAGACGCGGTGGGCGTCGTCGGCGGCGAACATCTACGGCCGGTCGGTCGTGTCGGCGGAGGTGTGGACCTGGGTGCATTCGCCGTCGTTCCGCGCGACGCCGCTCGATCTCCAGGGTGAGGCGCACGAGCATTTCCTGTCCGGCGTCAACCAGCTCATCGGCCACGGCTGGCCGTACTCGCCGTCGAACGGACCCGGCCTCGGCTGGATCTTCTACGCCGCCGGCGCCCTCGACGACCGGAACCCATGGTGGCCGGTGGCAACCGATCTGTTCGCCTCACTCCACCGCCTGTCCTGGCTCCTCCAGCAAGGTACGCCGGTCCGCCCGGTCAAGATCTACATCCCGGCCTCCGACGCGTACGCCGACAGCGGCGTCGACGAGCCGAACAACCTGTACCGCGTCGTACGCCGCCTGATCCCGGAGAGCATTCCCCGCACAATCCGCGAGGCAGGCCTCGACTACGACCTGATCGATGATGACGCCATCGCGGTCGTCGATCCCGCTGACGTCCCGCTGATCGTCGTACCTGAAGGAACCACGACGCCTCCGGAGACTCGGCATTGGCTCGATGCTGTAGTCGCCTCGGGCGGGCAGGTGGTGACCGATCCTGCCGAACACTTGCCGGCGGCACCGATCACACCACCTCCCGGCATCGGCGTCGTGCACCGGCGCCTCGATGACGGCGACTTCTACTTCGTCGCCAACACCGGAGCTGAGCCTCGCACGTTGACGTTCGATGAGCCGATGGACCACTGGACCGCCCAGGAGCCGGTCATCACTCTCACGCTGCACCCGTACGAATCCGCCGTGCTGTCCCCGACCGCCGCGACCGCCACAGTTGCCTCCACCGACCAGCTTGCTGAATCGCTCCAGGGCAACTGGTCGGTTGCCTTCGACAACAACATTCGCGCCGTCACGCTGCCCCACCGTTGGGAGGACGACCCGGCGCTGGCGACGTACTCCGGCTCTGCCACCTACGAAGTCGAACTGCAACTGGAGCGGACCGACGGCAAGGTCTTCCTGGACTTCGGCCCCGGCGAGCCCGTCGCCCCCGACAGCGAGCCGTATCTTCCCAGCAACTCCTACCGCGCTCTCATCACCCCGCCGGTAGGCGTCGCCGCCGAGGTCTACCTCAACGACACACCATGCGGCACGCTCTGGGCTCCGCCGTACCGCGTGGACCTCACTGACGCCGCGCGGGTAGGCACCAACGTCCTGCGCATCGTCGTACACAACACCGCGGCGAACGCACTCTCCACCGACCAGCACCTACTCGAAACGGCGGCTGACGTGACGGCGCAGTACGGGCGACGCTTCGACCTGCAGCACATCGATCACGCGGCCGACTACCTCAACTCCGGCCTGCTCGCCGTACCGACGATCATCCGAACCAGCTAGTCCGCGGCGCGCGCCTCGGCGAGGCGTTCGTGGTGGTGGATGACCTCGGCGATCACGAAGGCGAGGAACTTCTCGGCGAAGACCGGGTCGAGACCGGACTCGGCGGCGAGCTCGCGGAGCCGGGCCACCTGCGCCTGCTCGCGGGACTTGTCGGCGGGCGGCATCCCTGTCCGGGCCTTGAGAGCACCGACCTGCTGGGTGCACTTGAAGCGCTCGGCGAGCAGATGGATCAGCGCGGCGTCGATGTTGTCGATGCTGCTGCGGAGCCGGGTGAGCTCCTCGGGGGCGTTGTCTGCGGTCACGCTCTTACCTTCTCAGGCCGCCGGTCCGAGCTCACGCCTGATCCAGGAAGCGGTCCAGCACCCGCGAGCCGAACTCCAGTGACGCCGTCGGCACCCGCTCGTCGATGCCGTGGAACATGCCCATGAAGTCCAGGTCCGGCGGCAGCTGCAGCGGCACGAACCCGAAGCACCGCACTCCGAGCCGGCTCCACGACTTGGCGTCCGTACCACCCGACATCAGCAACGGCGCGGTCCTGCTCTGCGGGTCCTCGGCCGCGAGACACGCCTTCATCGCCTCGACAAGCCCACCGCTGAACTCGGTCTCCAGCGCGATGTCGTTGACGACCGTCTCCCGCTGCACCTTGTCGCCGAGCAGCTCGTCGATGGTCGCGTAGAACTCGTCCTCGTACCCGGGCAGGAAGCGCCCGTCGATGTGCGCCTCGGCGTCGCCGGGGATCACGTTCACCTTGTAGCCGGCGTTCAGCATCGTCGGGTTGGAGGTGTTGCGGATCGTGGCACCGAACATCCGGCTGAACGTGCCCAGCTTCGCGAGCGTCGAGGTCATGTCCTCGGGATCGAGCTCGACCTCGAGCACGTCCTCCAGTGTCTTCAGGAACTCGCGGACCGTCGGCGTGATCCGCAACGGCCACTCGTGCCCGCCGATCCGGGTGACGGCCTCGACCAGGTTGGTGACGGCGTTGTCGTTGTTCACCATCGACCCGTGTCCCGCCGTACCGCGGGCCTTGAGCCGCATCCAGTTCATGCCCTTCTCGGCCGTCTCGATCAGGTACAGCCGCAGGTCGTCCTTGACCGTGATCGAGAACCCGCCGACCTCGCCGATGCCCTCGGTGCAGTCCGCGACGGTGTCCGGGTGATTGTTGATCAGCCACTGCGCGCCGTACACGCCGCCGGCCTCTTCATCGGCGGTGAACACCAGACGCACCGGCCGCCGCGGCTTCACCCCGGCGCGCTGACGGGCGCGGACCACCGACAGCACCATCGCGTCGAAGTCCTTCATGTCGACCGCGCCGCGACCCCACACGCAGCCGTCGAAGATGTCCCCGGAGAACGGGTCGACCTTCCAGTCCTTCGGGTCCGCCGGCACGACGTCGAGGTGCCCGTGCACGAGCAACGGATCCGCATTCTGGTCCTCGCCGTCCCAATGGGCGACCAGCGTCGCGCGACCCGGCTCGGACTCGTAGATCGTCGACTCGATCCCGACCTCGTCCAGCTTCGCGGCGACGTACTCGGCCGCGACCCGCTCCCCGTTGCTCTTGCCGTTGCCGTAGTTCGTGGTGTCGATTCGGATCAGCTCACTGCAGAGCTCCACCACCTCGGCGTCGGGGGCGTACGACGGACGGTCGCTGGAGGTCGTCATGCCGACCATCCTCTCTCACCGCGTCCGGGGAGGCATCCCGAGGTCGGTCAGATCAGCGTGATCGAGTCTCCGGAGACGGTGATCTGTTTCGGCGGGAGCGGCTTCGGCGCGGGACCTGCCACGACCGAGCCGTCCTTCACCGAGTACTTGCTGCCGTGGCAAGGGCAGTCGATGGTGCCGTTGGCAACGGTCGTGACCTGGCAACCCTGGTGGGTGCAGGTGGTGCTGAACGCCTTGAACGTACCCTTCACCGGCTGCGTGACGACGACCTGGTTCTCGTCGAAGATCTTGCCCTCGCCGACCGGGATCTCCTCGGTCGTCCCGAGTACGGCGTTCGCCGGCGCCGTCTGCGGTGGCGGGTTCGACGGTTCGCCGTACTTCGAACAGCCGGCGGCGGTCGCTCCGAGTGCGACGGCCAGCACTGTGCGGCGGCCTGGTTGCTCCGTCATCGGATCACTCCGAACGTCGTGAAGAACCACAGCGCCGAAGTCAGCCACAGGCCGATCAGCGCGGTGAACAGGGCTCCGCCGACGACGGGCAGGAGCCACTTGGGGGCATCGGTCCGGCTGAGGGTGAGCATCTTCGCGACGAACGCGCCGTAGAAGAAGCAGCCCAGCAGCGAGTGGATCAGCACGCGGGGTTCGCCGTACTGGAAGCCGAGTGCATAGAGGCAGTGCGCGACCACAGGCAGCGTGACCGCGACGGCGGCGCGGCCGGACCAGCGGTGGAGCGGCGCGACCTTGGGGCGGCCGTGGTACAGGGCATAGGCGCTGACAACCTGCACCAGGCCCAGCACCGCCGCGAGTGTGGCGAGCCAGGTTTTGACGGACTGGAAGCTGGAGAAACCGGCGATGTTGATCGCGACGCCGGCCGGATCGTGGAGGCGGCCGTAGACACCGAGCGCGACGGCCGCCGCGGCGCCGACCGCCAGCGGTACCGCGATCGTGGTCGCTTTCTGGACCTGTGCTGTGCTCATCAGAACGTCTCATCTCCGACGACTGCTTGCGCGGTCACGGGTACGCCGTTCACCGTCGCGGCGCGGGTGGTGGTGTCGAGCGGCGGGGCGGGCGCCGGCGTACCGTCGTTGTCGACGCCGACCTGCTTGCCGTCCGGCAGGACGATCCAGCCGATGGTGCTGGTGGAGTTCTTCCCGCGGTAGAGGCCGGCCGGCGGGCCGGCCTTCGCGATCGAGAACCGCAGCGTGCGACCACTGAGCGTGAACGTGCCGGTAGCGGTGTTGTTGGTGATGGCGGCGGTCAGGCGCTCGCCGGTCTTGGAGCGGAGTACGAGCTGGCCGTTGCGGTAGGTGCCGGTCAGCCAGGCTTCGAGGCTCCGGCCGTCGCACACGTAGGCCGCGGCTCGGTCGCCCTTCGTGGCAATGGCCAGCGAGGCTTCACGTTCGTTGGTCCGACCTGCGTAGACCGCAGGTGGTTTGGCCGTCGCCGCCGGCGCTGTGCTGGGTGGCGTCGTGGTGGGCGGTGGCGTGGTCTCGGGTGCCGTCGGGGTGACGGTGCCTTGGGCGGCCGGCGTGGCCGCGGGCGGACTGCTCGCGGGTGCCGGACTGCCGGTCTGGGTGCTGTTGACCACCAGGAACCCGACCAGCCCGACGGCCGTCGCCGCCAACGTCACCAACGGACTTCGCTGCCCCATCGCTGCCCCACCACCCCTGAGACTCCGTCTCACCCCGAGACGAGGATCCCGCTCGGCATCCACTCGGTCAACGTCTGAGCGGGGTCAGCGGTTCAGAGCACCTTGAGGCCGTACATCTCGCCGAGCGGATCCGAGATCAGTTCGATCCGCGCGCCGTCGGGGTCGCGGAAGTAGATCGACGTACCGCTCTCCTCCTGGAAGTCGACCCCGTGCGCGGTCAGGCTCTCCTTGAGTTCGTCCCACCGCCCCGGCTCGACCGAGATCGCCATGTGGTGCAGCCCGCCGAGCACCTCGGCGTACGGCCCGAGATCCAGCCCCGGGAAATCGAAGAACGCCAGCAGGTTCCCGTTCCCGATGTCGAAGAAGAAGTGCGTCGAGCCCTCGTAGTCGCGGTTCCCGACCATCTCGGTCAGCGGGAAGCCGAGCACGTCCTGGTAGAACTTCACCGTCCGCTCGACGTCCGCACACAGCAACGCTGTGTGATGCAGCCCGCGCGCCGACGACGTCCCACCTGCCTTCAGGTACGCCGCCCTGATCCGGTCCCGCTCCGCCTCGATGGCACGCAGGTCGATGTCGGTCATGCGATCCCCTCAGATCCGGAAGAACAGGTTCAGGTACCGATCCGCAACAGCCCGGTCGCCACGGATCGTACCGGCGTTGCTCCGGCCGAACGCGGTCAGCACGAAGCTCCCCGGGTCGAACTCGATGACCGCCGGCAGCCCGCTTACGTCGCCGGCCTCGTAGTCCATCCCGTCCGGCCCGACCGCCACACGCGTGTCGCCGGCGTTCGGACCGCTGGTGATCCGGATGCCGAGTTCGCACGGATCCTTGGCCCCGGTCGTGTACTTCCAGAGCACGAACATGAACGGGACCAGCAGGTCGGCCGCCTCGCCCGACAGCCCGTGCGCCCGGCCCGTCCCCTGCCGGATGTCCCAGGAGTGGACGCCGTAGTCCATCAACTGGAACGCCGGGTAGAAGAACGCCGGCAGCGGACCCATGTAGAAGTGCGGGACGGTCAGGCCGGCCCACTCGTCCGGCCCGAGTGCGTCGAAGATCCCCATCACCTTGTCGAAGTCGGTCCGGAGCCGCTCGACCAACTCGTCCTGCGGTACGTCGCGCAGCGCCAGCGCCTGCTTGTCCACCCGCTCGGCCATCCCCACCAGCCCGTACGCCGGCGGTACCTCGGTGTGCGAGCGGGCGGCGTCGAACGCAACGAAGTACGCCTCGGTGGTGTCCGTGAGATGCGCCACCACGTCCCGCACCTGCCAGTGCCCGGCCCCGGTCGGCGCCTCCCAGACGTCGTCGCCACCCACCATCCCGAAGAACAGCTCCGCCTCCCGCCGTACCACCCGGAGCATCGTCTCCTTGCCCTCGAACGCCATCCCGTCCCACGCGCTCACGACGTACCTCCTCCGCCCCACACCCACTCCTTGAATTTCAAACTACGCCGCCCCGACCCGCCCGTCACCACCCCGACCCGCCCGTCACCACCCCGACCGCCCGATGTGAATTCCACCCCTGGAGTTTGCTACTGTTCTCCGGTCGGCACCGCACCCCGGTGCAGACCACTCGTCCGGGTGGCGGAATAGGCAGACGCGCTAGCTTGAGGTGCTAGTGCCCTTTACGGGGCGTGGGGGTTCAAGTCCCCCCTCGGACACGGTACTTATCCACACGGTCGGCCAATGGGTCGACTTCCACCTCCACGATCTGCTCCACGTGGTGGTAGGTCAGAGACAGTCGAAGCGAAGCGTAAAGCTCGCTTAGCTCCTGGGGCTCCGCCCAGTCGAGCGCCTTCGCGACATTGCCGAGCTGGTCGACGTACCCCTCGAGCTCTTCACGACTCAGACGCTTCTCGCTTGGCGCCGCAGCCAGCGCCGTCTCAGCCGCCCGCTTCTCCGCGACCGCTGCGTTGTACTGCGCACGCAGCTCGACCGGATCCCAGCCCGCATCCAATGCCTTGCGCAACTTCTTCATAACGACCTCAGCCGCGGCAACCCGATCCTGCAGCCGTTCAACGTGCTCCAGTTGCTCATCGCCTGAGTCGTCAGCATCAAGTAGAGCAGTGATCGTGTCGTCCCGATGCATTGGATCGAACAACGAGCCGATCCAGCGATGGATCGGCGGCGTGATCAGATCCTCCCGAAGGTAGATCTGCTGAGGGTGAGCGGTCGCCATCGCAGATCCAGGCACAAGCGTGCGAGCGTTGCAGCGGTAGTAGATCGTGTCCCCCCGGCGCGCCGCACCCTCCATCTTCCTCGCGCAGATGCCGCACTTGATCCGACCCCGCAATCGGTACACACGCTTCTTCGACACCCGCCGCCGATCGACCGACGACCAGCCGACCTTGCCGCCGGCCTTCCGCTTCCGCCTCTCGAGCTCCGCAGCAGTGAACGTCTCGACCGACACGATCGCCGGGTGTGCCGGCTGACGCGACCGCACGATCTTCGCCTGCGGCGACCGCCGGAACCTGACGACGTAGCCAGCAGCGACGTCATCGGCGTCAAGCAGCTCCTCCACCTTCTGCCAGCGGCCGTAGACCGCGTAACCGGTGTATCGCGGGTTCTCCAGGATCGCCGCGATCGTCGAGTGCTGCCAACCGTCCATCCTGCGATGCCGGTTCTGCCTCGGCATGTGCGCCGACGGGCACGGTACGCCTTCACGGTTCAGGCATTCCGCAATAGCCTTCCTGCCCCAGCCGTCCAAGTAGAGATCGAAGATCCGCCGCACAACCGCGGCCGCAAACTCATCGATCAGAAGCACCTTCAGCCGCTGGCCCTCCTGCGCCTTCCGCGGATGCGGGTGCGGACCGCCGTCAGTTACGACGTACCCGTACGGCGCCCGGCCGCCCTGATACCGCCCATCGATCAACACCTGCGCGGCCATCGCCGCCCGAACCCGCCGCTGCACATGCTGCCGCTCAGACTTCGACAACCCACCAGTGATCGTCATCGCCATGTCATGCACCGTGTTCTCCGGATCGAACCGCCCACCCAGGCTCGGTATCCACAGGGACACGCCGTACCGATCAAACTTCGGCCACGTCAGGCTGAACTGATTACTGAACCAGCACCGAGTCGCCTCCCCCACCACCAACCCGTCCCAGCCACGCTCCGGATTCTTCAAAGCACGCAGTACCTCGCCGGCCTCCGTCCGTCGCTCCCACGGCAACGACCGAGACTGTCCGATATCAAAGAACTCCGCGACGATCTCGCCGCCGAGCGGCTCCACAAACCGAGCAGCCTCCCCCATCTGCCACGCCTTCGACGTCGCGGGATCTTGGTTGTCCTCCGTCGAACACCGCCCATAAAACGCCAGTCGACCGATACCGCCACCCGTCGCCAGCTGAGCGGCCATGGCCTCCATACCCAACAACTCATCCAACGTCGCCCAGTCGTCGCCCCCCTCGCCACTCACGGTCCCTGCTCCTCCGCTCGGCCCACCTCATCGTCCGACCGCATCTTCCGCCCAAGCCGCACAAGAATCCGAAGCAGCACCCGCCCCGCCTGTGGATAAACCACCGGAACCCTGTCCGGCACCTCCACCCTCACCACCGACGAATATCGTTTATCCAGCTCCCTGCCGCGCTCCGGCTTCCTCATCCGCATGCCAGTTCAACGCCCAACCCCCGTCACACTAAGTAACGTTGACCAACACCTCGCATGACCTCGCAGACACTCCAGGGCATCATGACCGGGAGTCAGACTTGGCATCGGCCCGAGGACCGCTCAATTCGAACGATTGACCTTCTCGTTACGAGGAGGAACACACCGCCTCAGGCAGTCTCGACCAGCGCTTTTGCTTGCAGTTGGCTTGCACCACGCCCCGCAGATCACCATCGACTGGCGGCGTTTCCCATGACCGGTAGCACCACGGCAATGTGAGCGAGACGCGGGTGGTCGCTTGACCGCGGCGCTTCGAAGGCGCCGCCGGCGACGGCACAAGCCGTGGCACCCTGACACGCTGTCCCGCAATTGCCTCGATCAGCCGAGAATCGGTCAGGCCGACGGCGAGTGAGGGCCGCCGCATCGGCGGTCGCCTGCCGCCGGCTCAATGGCGTCAGACTCTGCATATGGACTTTGGAGACCCGTTCGTCGAAGCGCTACAGGCCGCGGTGACACCCACGCGTGCCGACGTGAGCATCGCTCGCGCCGCCATCCTCAAGGCTCTGAAATCGCCTGAGCCACAACTACTGACGACCTTCGAGGATGCATGGCTGGCGGCCCAAGGAGCCGCTCGGCGCGCTTTGAGACCCCAGATCACTCAGATCCTCATTTGATGGAATTCCGGGGCAAGCACGCAGTGCGGCGAGCGATAGCGCAGCTCATCGCCGAAGGTGTTATCGCCCGCGGCGACGGAAATCAGTACGGCCTCCAGCCTGAGCGGATCTCAGTGTCATACGCAGGAGGCGGGGATAGTGCACCTGTCTTCGTGCATAGCCCACACATCTCGGACACGTCCAGCACGCCGCGCTTTCTGCTCGTCGGCCCGGAGGCGGCCGGCGACACCGAGAGCTTGCTCCCAGCGGAGGAGATGCTCACCGGCCTGGACCGCGTCCTCGGCACCCGCGGGCTCCAACTGATGCGCGAGAGTCGGAGGGCCTTGCAGCGCGGCCTATACCTCGCCTCGTCCACCTTGCTGGCTGCCGCGTCGGAAGCGGCATGGTTCAACCTCGCTCGGAGCATCGCAGATCCCGGGGAGAAGCTTCTACGACTCGTTGACGACGGCTGGGACCTGGCCGAGGTGATCCGATTGACCGAGCAGCATCTGCTCGCACTCAAACGGACAAGGACGCTCGTCACCGAGATCACGAGCCAAGGGCATCTCTTCCGGGACATACGAAACTACGCACTTCATCCGGTCGAGGAACACGATCAAGATCGCGAGGTCTGGCTGAGCGAGACAGGTGCAACCTTGCTGTCCATCTCGGCACGGCGCTACTTCATAAAGATGGCCGCCGTTCAGGAGGCACTCAGCCCGCGGGCCCACCCGGCAACCGTCGCCTGGAGGCCATCCGCGGTCACCTCGCTGAGCGTTAAGGCACAGCCAGGTCTGGGATCCCTCTGCCCACCCACCGCTGATTGCCGAAGTGAGGTTGCCTCCTGTCGACGGCGGGTGAAGACTGACCCTCTAGCGACGGCTGGAAGTGGACCCCTGCGTGACCCTGTGAAGGGTGATGACAGTGGAGGACTGGGCT
>NZ_SHKR01000017.1 GCF_004217145.1 Kribbella rubisoli
CTCGCACGCACCGTCTTCAACCACCTCACCACCGACCACCACAGCCGACCTACAACCAGCCTCCCAACTGCGGCTTGACATAGGAGAAACGCATGGACCTGAACGCGGCGTACGGCTTCCGGATGGACTGGATCGTGAGCTTCGTCGCGGTCGCGCGGTACGGCGGGTTCTCCGCGGCCGGCAAGGCGGTGTACCGCGGTCAGTCGCGGATCAGCGAGCACGTCGCCGAGCTCGAGCGCGCCATCGGCGTACAGCTCTTCGACCGCACTCATCCGACCAGCCTGACCCCGGAAGGCCGCGCGCTGCTGCCGCGCGCCGAGGAGATTCTGCGCAACCTCCAGAGCTTGAACGGCGGGGGAGAGGTCCGCTTCGGCGCCTACCCGAGCGCGGCCGCCTGGCTCTTCCCCCGCGTCGTACGCCGCCTGCCGGACAGCATCCGGCTCCTGCTCGTCGAGGGACCGAGCATCGACCTCGAGAGCGCCCTGCTCCGCGGCGACATCGACCTAGCGGTCCGGCCGGTGCACCCGTTGGTGACCGATGAGTCCCTGGTCCACGAGGTGCTCTGGCGCGAACCGCTCACCGCCGTCTTCCCGGACAAGCATCCGCTCGCCGACGCCGAGTCAGTCAGCCTCGCGCAGCTGGCCGAGCTCCCCCTCATCTCAATCGGTGAGGCGGACGGGCCTCGGCAGTTCGAGTCCCACCTGGCGTTCGCCTCGGCGGGGCTCAACCCCGAGTCAGCGTTCCGCACCAACCAGCCGCAGACGCTGCTGTCCCTGGTCCGCCACGGACTCGGCGTTGGCGTGACCAATCAGTTGGCGGTCACCACCGCGAACCTCGACGGGGTGAGGCTCGTCCCGATTCACGACGCCGGGGTCGACCGTCAGGTCGGCCTGTTCACCCGCGGCGATCGCGGGCACTCGCCGTCGCTGGCCAAGGTGATCGAGGCGGTCCGAGCGGTCAGCGGATGAACTGGTCCACGTAGTCCGCGCCGAGGCCGTTGGCGCCGTAGTGGTCGCGGCAGAGCTGGATCTTGGTGAACGTGTCCTCGTAGCCGATCTGGTTGCCGGCTTCGTCGACGTAGATCATCGCGCCGGAGATGTTGAAGAACGTGATCATCTCGGTGCAGTCCTCGGGTACGCGCAGGGTGTGGATCTCGCCGGGTGGCTCGTAGACGAACGAGCCGGTGTCGGCGACCCAGCCGTGTTCGTCGTACTGCCATTTGCCCTTGAGTACGTAGCCGAAGACGGCGCTGGGGTGGCGGTGCCGGGAGACGATGCCGGCGCGGGTGACCTTGAGCAGGTTGCACCACTGGCCGGTGACCGTGTTCAGCATCAAGGGCCGGAACCATACGCCCGGCGCCTGCTGCACCCAGAGCCGGTCGTCGTCGGGGACCGCCTGTACTGCGATCTCGGCCGGCACACCTGCGGATACGGGGATCATCGGGTCTCCTACATGCTCAGGTAGCCGCCGTCGACGGGTACGACGGTGCCGGTGACGAAGCCCGCGTCGGGGCCGGACAGGAAGGCGATCACGCCGGCGACCTCGTCGGCCGTGCCCCAGCGGGCCATCGGCGTACGGGACAAGATCCGTTCGGAGGCGACCGGGTCGGACTGCAGCGCGGCGGTCAGATCGGTCGCGATCCAGCCGGGGGCGACGGCGTTCACCCGGATGCCGTCGGCGGCCCAGGCGACGGCGAGAGACTTGGTCAGCTGGACGATCCCGCCCTTGGAGGCGCTGTACGCCGGGACGAGCGGGCCGCCGAAGTAGCTGAGCATCGAGGCGACGTTGACGATGCAGCCGTTGCTCGCGGCGAGGAGGTCGTGCGCGGCCTCGGAGGCTCGCATCGCGCCGGTGAGGTTGATTTCCACAACCTCACGGAATACATCAGGCCGGTGCTCGTCGCCGCGGCGGATGATGCCGGCCGCATTGATCAGCACGTCGAGCGACCCGAGCGAGCTGATCAACGCCTCCAACTCACCTGGTTGCCGCAGATCGACCTCTACCTCCGTCGGGCTCGCCCCGAGACCGGCCGCGATGACGTGCAGGCCGTCCGCTGCGAGGCGGCGGGCCGTCGCGGCTCCTATGCCGCTGGTGCCGCCGATGACGAGCGCGGTGCGTGTCATGCCTCGCATCCTGGCTGTACGGCGCCGGGCTGGGCAAGCGTGAGCCGGACGGCGGATCGGATCCATCCGCCGTCCGGGTTGCCGCTTGTCAGCTCACGTCGATCCGCTTGTGGTACCGCTGTCCGGCCATGCTTCCGATCAGCGCCGCCAGCAGCGTGATCACCACAGCCGCGATCATCACGACCACACCGCCGGTCGTCAGCGTGTGGTCATCGATCGGCACCGACGGCAGGTCTACCCGGTCGAGTACGTCGTACTGCGAACCGGCCAGCGCCGCGAGCCCTGCGACGACCGCCGTCACCACGACGCCGATCATCCAGACGCCGAACCCCTGCCGGGCGCCGTCGAAGCGGGCCAGCCGTCCGGCGACGTACCCGCCGTTGTAGTAGGCGATCGCCAGGATCGCCAGCAGGACGGCCGCGGAGGCGATCCCGATCGTGCCGGCGGAGTTGTTCCAGTCGATCGTGAGGGCGTAGTCGGCGGCGGCCGCGAGTGCGCCGACGATCCCGGTGAGCAGCGCGATCAGCCCGATCGCGACGATCCAGCCGAAGAAGGCCGCGCCGCCCTTGAATCCGCGGTACGACGGGTCGACCCGATCCTTTGCCGGCAGCGTGCTCCGGTCGGCCGTAGTGCTCCGGTCGGGCGTAGTGGTTCGATCGTCGTCGTACGTCTCCGACGGATCGATCCGGTCAATACGTGTGTCTTCGTGATGCTGCTGGGTCATAGCGGTCTCTCCTCACCAGACAGCCCCGTGCTCCCGTCCGGTACCCCGCAGCAAAACCCTCTAGCTCAGCAGTTCGTCGATCCGGTCGTGGTACCGCCGGCCGTTCTTGCCGCCCAGGATCGCCATCAGCAGCGTCAGGATCAGCAGCGCGGCCGTGGCGGCGATGCTGCCCAGCAGGAGGGTGTTGTCACTCAGCGCCACATCCGGCCAGTTGATCTTGCCGATCAGGTCGTACTGGTTGTCGAGCACCCAGCCCGTGCCTCCGGCGAGCACCGCGACCACCACTGCGATCGTCCACACCCCGAAGCCCTGCCGTCCGCCGTCGAAGCGCGCCAGCCGGCCGGCGACGTATCCGCCGGTGTAGAAGGCGATCATCAGCATGAACGTCGACACCGCTGCCGCCGTGATCAACGCGGCGCCGGGCTGGGCCTTCGCGTCGCCGGTGGTGTAGTCGAGGACCTCGGCGGTACCGAGCGCGGCCGCGGACACGGCGGCCAGCAGCAGGACCGACATCGAGATCGCGATCAGCCAGCCGAAGAACGCCGCGCCAAACTTGAACCCGCGGTACGACAGCAGGTCCGGAGCGACCTCCGGCTCCGCACGACCTGCGCCTGGCGGCTCCGGGATCGTGATCGTGCTCATCGCCCGGCTGGCCGCGGCCCGAGCCTCCTCGTACCGCTGCGTCGTGGTGTCCTCGCCGGCGGGTGTGGCGATTGTGGCGGTGCTGCCTGCGCTGCCTGCGTTGCCGTCGCCGGGGTACTGCTGACTCATGTCCGCTGGCTCCTCACTGGTCGGCTTCCGCGCGGGTCCTACCCGTCCGGGTTCCGCATGACACAGCCGGGGAGCGGATTTAACCGGCTCCTGGGGTGTCCTCACTCACCGTCGCGGGGTAGCGACGCGGGGTGAAGACCAGCGGGCCGTCGGGGCGGGGCACCGTGCGGGTCTGTGACGAGCCGATCAGGAGCAGGCACCGCATGTCAACACTCTGCGCGTCGAGTTCCGCCAGTGTTGTGACGATGATCGCCTCCTCCGGACCGCCGACGTCCCGCCCGATCACGACCGGCGTACCGGGGGAGCGGTGCTCGAGCAGGAGGTCGCGCGTCGCCGCCACCTGCCACGTGCGGGACTTCGAGGCGGGATTGTAGATCGCGATCGCCAGGTCCGCCGCGGCCGCCGCGGTCAGGCGCTGGGCGATCACGTCCCACGGCTTGAGCCGGTCCGAGAGCGACAGGACGCAGTAGTCGTGCCCGAGCGGTGCGCCGACTCGGCTGGCGACGGCCTGAGCGGCGGTCATCCCGGGCAGCACGCGTACGGCGATATCGGAGTACTCCGGCTCCGACGCGACCTCCGTGACCGCACTGGCCATCGCAAACACGCCGGGGTCGCCGGACGAGACCACCACGACGTTCGAGCCCTTGCGGGCGAGGTCGAGCGCGAAGGCGGCCCGCTCGGACTCGACGCGGTTGTCGGACCCGTGTTTGCGCTGACGGGCGCGGTCGGGGAGGCGGTCGACGTACGTGGTGTAGCCGATGACGTCGTCGGCGCTCGCAATCGCCGCGCGGACCTCTGGGGTCATCCACTCCGGTCCGGCAGGTCCTAGGCCGACGACCGTCACTGAGCCTTCGGCCGCGGTCTTGGTCGTCGGGGGTGTGAAGGTGTTGTTGATGGGGCTGGGGAGGAGGGCGAGGGAGAAGTACGGGACATCGTCCGGGTCGACCTCGTTGAGCGGGGCTGTGCGCTGCGCGTCGGTGGTGGCGCGTTCGACGTACCAGGCTTCGTCTGCTCGTCCGGCCAGCTCGAAGGCCTCGCGGACGTTCGCGAAGGTCCGGCCGAGCTTCATCACGGCCGCTGCGTCGGTTTCTCTCAGGCGCTCCGCCAGCACGTCCGGCGGGAGGGTGCCGGGGAGGACGGTGAGGATCTCGTCGCGCTCACAGAGCGGGCGCCCGAGTACTGCGGCTGCCGCGCTCACGGATGTCACACCAGGGACGACCTCGCACGGGTAGCGGTCGGCGAGGCGTTTGTGCATGTGCATGTACGACCCGTAGAAGAGTGGGTCGCCTTCCGCCAGTACGACGACGTCGCGGCCGGCGTCGAGATGCGCGGCGAGGCGGGCGGCGCAATCGGCGTAGAAGTCGTCCATCGCGCCCTGGTACCCGCCGGGGTGGTCCGTCGTTTCCGTGGTGAGCGGGTAGACGAGGTGCTCCTCGATCTGGTTGGCCGTCAGGTACGGCGCGGCTACCCCGCGGGCAATGCTGCGCCCGTGGCGAGCGCTGTGGAACGCGATCACGTCGGCCGCACCGATGAGCCTGGCCGCCTTCACGGTCACCAGCTCGGGATCACCCGGCCCGAGTCCAACACCCCAGAGTCTGCCGGTCATCACTCCTCCTCGCTGGCGATCGCGTTGACGGCGGCGGCGGTGATCGCACTGCCGCCGCGGCGGCCGCGGACGACCAGGTACTCGAGGCCGAGCTCGTTCGCCGCCAGCGCCTCCTTCGACTCGGCCGCGCCGATGAAGCCGACCGGGATGCCGAGGATCGCCGCCGGCCGGGGTGCGCCTTCGGCGAGCCGGTTGAGCAGATGGAACAGCGTCGTCGGAGCGTTGCCAATAGCAACAACCGCACCGTGCAGGTGGTCTCCCCACAGCTCGACCGCCGCCGCGCTCCTCGTCGTCCCCAGGTCCTGCGCGAGCCCGACCGTCCGCGGGTCCTGCAACGTGCAGATCACCTCGTTGTCTGCGGGCAACCTCCGGCGGGTGATGCCGGCCGCCACCATCTGCGCGTCACACAGAATCGGTGCACCGCCTTGCAGCGCAGCCCGGGCGCTCTTCACGACGTTGGGCGACCAGGCGAGGTCGGCAACCAGGTCGGTCATCCCACACGCATGAATCATCCGTACGGCGACCTGCGCGACGTCCGCCGGCAACCCATCCAGCTCCGCCTCGCCCCGGATCGTCGCAAACGACCGCCGATAGATCTCCGCGCCGTCCCGCACGTACTCGAAACTCACACCCGTTCCCCATCCACCAAGTAGCCATCGCCCACCGCAACCACATCCACAAACCCACCCGCCGGCTTCCCGCACCGCCGCCCACACCCAGCCCAATGCACCCGCCGCCCGTCACGGGCGAACGTGGGCATCAGCCGGGCAGCGTCCGCGCGAACATCGGCCAGCGCCTTCGCACACCCCGGCTTCCCAGCACAGGCAGTCACACCCTCCCAGACCGAATCCGGTGTCGTGACCAGCCCGACGCCTTCCAGTCCGGTGGCTGTCGCCGCCACCACCACAGACCGCCAAGGCGTAACCCGCACCCCACCAGTCGCGCCGGCCAGTGCAGCTGCCTGGGCTTGGGTGAGACCTCCCAGGGGGACCGTCACGACTAGTGCCTTGCCGTGCACGCCAGCTGTCACTCGGGTGGTTGTGGGGTCCAGCTCCTCGTCCGCATGAAGAGCGAGCCGTTCTAGGATCTGCTGCTCGCCGTCGGGGACCTCAGCGATTCGCCACTCCTGGTCGCGTATGGACAGGAACGCCTCCGCGGCGGCCAGCATCAATTCCGGCACCTCTGCCCACGGCATCCGCACACCGCGGTTGCCGAGGGTCAGCACTGCACTCCGGTCGTCCAGCGCGCGCACAGTAACGTCGGCCCGCACGTCCGCCAGATCGCCCCGCCCGTCGTCCAGAGCAAACAAGAACCGCCCCGGCAGTTCCGCCAGCCCCGGTCGGCCACACAGCGCCCGGTCCAGCTCAGCTGCCACCGGGAGTACGTCGTACCGCGACTGCTCGTCCAACCCGGACAGCGGCGACGCGAGAATGTTGCGGACACGCTCGTGGGCGATCGACGGCAGCAGACCGGCCGCAAACAATCGGTCCGACAACTCCCGCGGCCCATCCGCCTTCAGCCCACGGATCTGCACGTTCGCGCGCGACGTCAGCTCAAGCCGCCCATCACCCAGCTCGGCAGCAGCAACCCGCAGTACGTCGAGCTGCTCAGCGCTCAGCCACCCACCGGGCAACCGGACGCGAGCGAGTCCGCCGTCTGCCGCCTGGTGCACCGCCAGCACACCAGGGCATCGATCGGTCTCGGTCCGCGCCATGCCCGCGATGCTACGTCCCCGGGACCTGCTGTGTTCTGGACCACAGCAGCACCGCCACCGCCAGCAGCGCACACCCACCACCGGCCACCATCGCCACCGGTATCGACCACGCGTCCACCACCAGCCCGCCGAGCAGCGCGCCGATCGACAGCACCGCCTGGTACGACGACGTGAACCACACCGTCGCGGCCTCACGCGACTGCGGTGCCGCCTGGGCGAACATGCTCATCGAGCAGACCGGGATGCCGCCGTACCCGAGTCCCCACACCACGAGCAATACAAGCGCTCCAGCCGCAGTGTGTCCCGCGAGCGGCAGCAGCAGTGTCGCAGCCGCGATCAGCCCGGCGCAGGTGGCGAACGTGGCCTTGAGGTTGCGCGCCGCCGCCGCACCGGCGATGACGTTGCCAACCAGACCTGCGGCCCCGTAGATGAGCAGGAACAGTCCGATGAGCTCCGGTCGTACGACGTCGCGCAGGAACGGCGTCACATAGGTATAGGTCGCGAACTGTGCCGTCACGATCAGGCAGGTCACGACGAGCGCGTTCCGACTGCCACGGAGCGCGTCGCGGAGTACGGCGGCTCTGGTGACCTGCAGCGGCGGCAGTGGAGGCACGGTGGCACGCAGTACGGCCAGCGCCACCAGACCGAGTACTCCGAGCGCAGCGAACGACGTACGCCAGCCGGCGAACTCACCGACGAACGTGCCTGCCGGTACGCCGAGCACTGACCCGAGCGGAACCGCGGAGAAGATGACGGCTGTCGCGCGCGGTGCCCAGCGCTCCGGGACCAGCCTGCTCGCCAGGCCGGCGCCGATCGACCAGAAGCCGCCGATGGTGAGTCCGACGAGGAATCTGGCGACCAGCTCGACCCAGAACACCGGTGCGGCCGCTGCAAGGAAGCCGGCGACGGCCAGCAGCACCATGAGGACGCAGAGCATCAGGCGACGGTCCAGCCGAGCTGTCGCGACCGTGACGACCGGTGCGGCGACTGCTGCGACCAGTCCGGGCATGGTCATCAGCCAGCCGGTGCGACCGGGCGTGAGCGCGAAGTCGGCGCCGATGGGAGTGAGGAGGCCGATCGGGAGGATCTCGGTGGTCACGATCGCGAAGATCCCGAGCGTCACCGCGACGACTCCGAACCACCGGACGGTCGGCGTACGGGTTTCCAGAAGAGTCATAGTGTCGAGCGAACTAGTTGCAGTTACGCCAGACTCGCGGTTTCGCGACATCGCGGTGGTCGTCGAGCAAGCCGTCGCATTTCCGCGATTGTCGGCGCCGGGTGAGAGGGTGCGGCGCATGGTGCTGAGAGACCGGCCGTGGCCGGATGACGACCTGACGCTGGCGCAGTCGGTGATCGGGTACTTCGAGTTCGTCCACACCACCGCGGTGAACAAACTCGACGGGCTGGACGAGAAGCAGGCGCGCGCGACGCCGCTCGCGACGTCGCCGGTGATGAATCCGCTCGGGCTGATCAAGCACCTGACCGCGGTGCAACGGCAGCACATCCAACGGACGATCGGCGGCCAGGACCTCCCGTCGCTGTGGCGGTCGGACGACCACGACTACGAGTTCCGGATCGGGCCGGACGAGACGGTCGCCTCGGTCGTCGCGGCGTACGACGCAGAGTGGGAGCGGTCGCAGCAGACGCTGCGGGAGGTCGACTGGAGCGGGTTCATCGAGGGGTACCACGGCCCGATCCGGGTCGAGCGGCTGCTCCTCGACGTACTGCAGGAGTCGGCGCGGCACCTCGGCCACCTGGACGTGATCCGGGAGCTGATCGACGGTGCCCGCGGAGAATGATCTAGCTCCGGATCATCTGCGGACAGACGATCCCGCGCTACTCTCGAAGATATGGCGCAACCTCCGGAACGTACCGTGCCCGACCTGACCGGCTACCTCACCCACGCCGGCCACGTCCTGGAGACCCAGCTGTCCGCGGCGCTGGCGGAGATCGGCCTGACGCTGCGGATGCAGTGCGTACTGCGGCACGCGCTCGAGGCCGAACGCACGCAGATCCAGATCGCCGAGCTCGCCTACATGGACAAGACCACGATGGTCGTCACCGTCGACGCACTCGAGGAAGCCGGCTACGCCGAACGCAAACCCTCCGCAACGGACCGCCGAGCCCGCATCATCGCCGTCACCGACGCCGGCGCCAAGATCGCCGCCGAAGGCCAAAAAATAGTCGACCAAGTCCACGCCGCCGCCCTCAACACCCTCCCCACCACCCAACGCAAATCCTTCATGGATGCCCTGACGACCCTCGTAGACGGCCCCCTCTCCACCCCCATCACAGCCCAACCGGTCCGCCGCTCCCGCCAACGCGCCGGCTGAGCTATCCGGGCACGTACACCGTTAGCTCGCGCCAGGACTCCTTGGTGTCCTCCGACTCGACGTGCGGCTGCCGGAAGAGCTGCACGTACGACGAGATCTCGGCCAGCGGCCACCAAACGTCGAAGAGCTCCATCGCCGCGGGGTGCGGACTGACCGGCCCGGCCTCCGACTGGTACGCCGGGAGGGCGTCGGGCGGCCCGCCGAGGATGCCCGTGAGGTCGCGTTCGCGGGGTGCGAGTCGTACCGTCTCCCAGTCGACCAGGCGCAGTTCGCCGTCGGTCGTGCGGAGGGCGTTCGCGCTGTGGGGCTCGCCGTGCGTCACGACCCACGGGTCGTCCGAGGACTCGACCTCCCGCACGAGGGCGTCGTAGTACTCCAGCCTCTCGTAGACATACGAGCGTGCTCCGGCCAGCCGCAGCCGGGTCGGCTCGGCGTACGGGCCGGCGGACCAGGGCTGATCGAGGTCGCCGAGTGTGGCCAGCAAGGCATCACGGTCGGGGATGGCGAAATCCCAACGCTGCAAGGCTTTCGGTGGTGGAGCCGTGTGTAGTCGGCCGAGGATCCGGGCGATCTGCTCTCGCTCCGCCGGGTCGTCCCAGTCGCCGTCCGGAGTGCTCCACCCCTGCAGGTACGGCAGGACCATCAGCGTCCAACCCGGCAACACCTCGCGGACGAGCCGCCCGCCCCGATCAGCCAAAGGCGCAACGGCGAACTCGTAGCCGCGGTGGGCCAGGTCGCGGGTCGTCTGCATGGCGGCGGTGATTGATTGGCTGCCGGCCGAGGTGACTCGGTCGGCGGTTACGAACCAGCGTGGCCCGTCGGTTGCGGAGGCGATCCAGTGGTAGCTGCCGAAACCGACCGGTGCGTAGGCAACCTGCACGGCCGTGAAACCCCAGTGTTCCTTGAGGATCCGGGCTACCAGGTCGCAGGAGATCTCCGTCGGCTCGTCTCTCATCCGATCGACCCTAACCGCGCCCCGGCCAAGTCTCAGCCTATTTCCAGGAGTCGTCCGATAGAAGATCGTCTATTACGGGACTATCTGTTATGGTCGTTTCAAGAGCGCCTGACTGAGGAGAGAACCGTGAGTGTGGACGTGGTGGAGACAGTCGTGCGGGGGCGCGGCAGAGCGCTGGTGGTGCTGTGCGTGATGCAGTTGATGATCATCCTCGACGGGACCGTGGTGACGGTGGCGTTGCCGACGATCCAGGGCGACCTGGGGTTCTCGCAGGCCGGTCTGGCGTGGGTGATGAACTCGTACCTGATCGCGTTCGCGGGGCTGCTTCTGCTGGCCGGGCGGATCGGTGACCTGATCGGGAGCAAGCGGATCTTCCTGGCCGGCCTCGCCCTCTTCACGGCGGCGTCGCTCCTGTGCGGGCTGGCGGGCAACGCAGAGGTGCTGATCGCCGGCCGCTTTCTGCAAGGAGTAGGTGGAGCGCTCGCCTCCGCGGTGATCCTCGGGATGATCGTGAACCTCTACCCGGCCCCGGGAGAGCAGGCTCGTGCCATGGGCGTCTACAGCTTCACGGCGGCCAGCGGTGCGTCGATCGGGCTGATTCTCGGTGGGGTGATCACGCAGACCATCGGCTGGCACTGGGCGTTCCTGATCAACGTACCGATCGGCGCCATCGCGCTGGCGTTCGCAGTACGGCTGCTGTCTCATCAGCCCGGACTCGGTCTCGCGAAGGGCGCTGACGTACTAGGTGCTGTGCTGGTGACCGCAGGCCTTTCCCTGGGTGTCTACACGATCGTCCAGACCGCAGAGCCCAACGCGACGCTCGCCCGCACGCTCTTGCAGGCCGCTGCGTCGGTCGTGTTGCTGGCTGCGTTCGTCGTGCGCCAGGCACGCATCAAGAACCCACTGCTTGCCCTGCGCATCTTCCGCCGTCGTCAGCTCAGCGTGGCCAACGTGGTCGTCGTACTGCTCTTCGCCGCCGGATTCGGCTTCCAGTTCACCACTGCGCTGTATGTGCAGCGTGTGCTCGGCTACGACTCGCTCACGACCGGTCTGGCGTTCCTGCCCGCGCCGATCATGAACGCACTGATGTCGCTGTCCATCGCTCCACGCCTCACCGTCCGGTTCGGCCCGCGCAAGATGCTGATCGCCGGACTTGCCGTGTTCCTCGTGGCACTGCTCTGGATCAGCCAGGCGCCGGTCGACGGCTCGTACGTCGTCAACGTGGGTCCTGTGCTTGCAGTGATGGGCGCTGGCATCGGCGTGGCCATCCCGGCCTCGATCATGCTCGCCATGTCCGGTGCAGACCCCAGTGACGCCGGACTGGCCTCCGGGCTGAACAACACTGCGCAACAGGCCGGTGCAGCCATCGGCACCGCGGTACTCGCGACTCTCGCCGCCTCCACCACCGCGCACAGAGCAACCGAGCGCAGCCTCCAGGCCCTCAGGGACGGGTACGGCGCAGCGTGGCTCGCGGCAGCCGGATTCGTGTTCGCCGCGGCGGTCCTGTCGATCAGCCTGCTCCGCGAACGACACACCTGACGGCTACTCTTCGGCCGTGAGTATGACGAGAGACCCCGACCGCATGGTCCTGTTCAGCGACGCAGTCGTTGCAATCGCCATCACGCTGCTGGTGCTGCCGCTCGTCGACCTCGTGCCAGAGGTGAAGGCAGAAGGTGGCGACGCGGTCAGCGTGATCAGTGACCACCGGCAGGAGCTCTTCACGTTCTTCCTGAGCTTCGTGGTGATCGCCAACTTCTGGCTGGGCCACCACCGGGTCTTCGAACACGTCCGCGCGTACACCGCGACGATGATGCGACTGAACCTGCTCTGGCTGCTCACCATCGTCGTGCTGCCGTTCCCGACCGAGATCATCGGGGCGTTCCCCAGCGACCGGTTCACGGCCGGCGTGTACACCGGCACGATCCTGGCGCTGAGCATCTGCCAGTCCGCGATCACCTGGCTGATCCGCGGGCACAAGGAGCTCGAGAGGCCGGACAACCCAGTCAGACAGGGGGAGCTGGTCGGCTCCCTGCTGCTGACCGGGTTGACCGTGGTCGCCTTCGTGCTGGCGGCCTTCGTTCCCGGAGTGAACTTCTACGCGCTGCTGTTGCTGCTGCTGTCCCCGATCGTCATGCGGGTGTGGAAGAGGACGTCAGCTGAGGCCTGACCAGAAGCCGCACTGGTGCTCGGTGCTCAGGTTGACCGGCTTGATGCCGGTCTGGTCGGTCGGCGCGAGTGAGAGGCCGTTGATTGCGTGTGCGCCGGTCGGCGACCAGTGCGGGCGGTCCGGCCCGTTCGGGTTGCCGGTCCGGGCGAACGCAGTCCAGTAGTCGATCATCTGGTTCGACAGCGTCTGCTGGGCTGCCGACATCGGGAGGTCGTATCCGCCGAGCCGGAACAGGTACGGCAGCTCCATCGCGTGTGCGGCCCCCAGTCCGGGCGTGGAGATCGGCGAGTGCTTGTCTGCGAACTCGTACGCGTACACCGGTACCTTGGCGGCGGCCTGCTGGTCCGAGGCGACCTGCGTGCAGGACCAGATCCGGTCCGTGGTGACAGCGCCCCACGCTGCGGCGGGCGACTCGTAGTTGCTCTGCGGGTAGTGCTGCAGCACCTGCGGAGCCTTCTGAGCGCCGACCATGTTCTTCACGAGCTGCGGGTAGTCCTTGATGTCACCGAACGCGGCCAGCCAGCCGTTGGCCTCGTCGTGGTTGTTCCCGGAGATGATCGGCACACGGTGGAACAGTCCGGCCTTCAGCGCGCGAGCGGGGGACAGCGGTACGGCGGCAGTCTGGCCGTAGCCGATCTGGACGAACTCGAGCATGTCGTCGACCAGTACGTCGGACTTCGCGGCGCGGAGGCAGTCGAGCATCGCCTGTCCGGGCTTACAGCCCAACTTGGCCTTGTTGTCGGCGGCCCACTCCTTGCCGTGGGACTGCACTGCGCTGGCCGGGAGCCAGAAGGAGTCGGCGGTCTGACCGGGGTACTGGCTGTTGTCGGCCCAGTTGAAGGCGCAGGACCCGCTCTGCATGATCGCCTTGGAGAACAGCCCGGTGGACGTCGGGGAGGTCAGCTGGGCGCAGACGCTCATGCCGCCGGCGGACTCACCCGCGACGGTGACGTTGCGCGCGTCGCCGCCGAACGCTCGCGCGTTGCGCTGCACCCAGCGGAGTGCGGCCTGCTGGTCCTGGATGCCGTACGTGCCGGAGTCCGGCAGGCCCGGGTACCCGAAGAAGCCGAAGATGCCGAGGCGGTAGTTGACCGTCACGACGACCACGTCGCCGCGGGCGGCGAACTTCGACGCCTCGTAGCTGCTGCCGGCGCCGGAGAAGAACCCACCGCCGGGGATCCAGACCACGACGGCGCGCGGCTTGATGGACGGCTTGGTCGGGGTGGTCACGTTGAGGTAGAGGCAGTCCTCCGTGGATGAGCCGTCCGGCGCTTCGGAGTTCGCTTGCTGCGGGCACACGTTGCGGACCTTCGACTCGCGCACGCCGGTCCACGCCTTCGCCGGCTGCGGCGCCTTCCACCGCAGCGCGCCCACCGGCGGGGCGGCGTACGGGATCCCGTCGAACACCTGCGCGTCGCCGACGGTCTTGCTCGCTACCAGCCCGTTGTCAGTCCGTACGACGTTCTGCCCGGCCGCCTCACCCGGCCCAGCGAGGCCCACCAACAACCCCACCGGCGCCACGGCGGCCACTATTCCTACGAGGATTTTCTTCATACGAGGAGCCTCATCCACTCCCCGATTCCCCGCGTCGGTCCGAAGTCCAGACGGCCTACACCTTTGGTCTAGGTCGCCGTACCAAGTAGGTGTCCATGATCCAGCCCTTGCGGTCGCGAGCCTCGGCGCGGACCTTCTCGATCTCGCTCGCGACCTCGCGCAGCGGACCGGAGATGAGGATCTCGTCCGGCGTCCCGAGGTACGCGCCCCAGTAGATGTCCGCGTCCTGGTCCAGATGCTCGGTGAACGCCGTCTGCGCGTCGAGCATCACCACCACGTCGTCCACACCCTCCGGCCAGCCGGCAGCAAGCCGCCGTCCGGTCGTGATCTGGATCGGCCGGCCCACCTGGTTCAACCCGACCCGATGCCGCGCAGCCAGCGTCGACACGCTGCTGATCCCCGGAATCACCTCGACCTCGAACGAGAGGTCACCCCGCGCCTGGATGTCGTCGAGAATCGCCAGCGTGCTGTCGTACAGCGACGGATCGCCCCAGACGAGGAACGCCCCCACCTGGTCCGGACCCAGCTCCGACGCGATCAGCTCCGCGCACACATCGGCCCGGCGCCGCCGCCAGTCGTCCACGGCCTCGACGTACGCCGAAGCCGTGCGGTCCCGCTCCGGGTCGCGGCCGACCACGACCCGGTAATCCTTCGACGTCGCGTACCGGCGCAGGATCTCGGACCGTAGGTCGACCAGCTCCTGCTTGACCTCGCCTTTGTCCAGCACGAAGAACACGTCGACCCGGTTCAGCGCCGACACGCCCTGCATCGTCACCTGCTCCGGATCGCCCGCACCGACGCCGATAACCAGAATCTCGCGCATGCCGGGCAGCCTAACTACTCCCGCCACTCACGCTCGAACGGGAGGCGCCAAGCACGGGGAGCGATCAGCTGGTGGATCGCGTTCGGACCCCAGGTGCCGGCCTGGTACGGCTTGACCGGCGGCGGGTCGTCGAGAAGCGGAGCCGCGCGATCCCACAGCGACTCGATGCCCTCGGCGGTGGTGAACAGGGTGTGATCGCCGCGCATCGCGTCCAGGATCAAGCGCTCGTAGGCCTCGAGTACGTCGCCCGCGCTCTCGGTCTCCTGGGTGGAGAACTGCATCGACAGCTTCTCCAGCCGCATCCCCGGTCCGGGGCGCTTGCCGTAGAACGACAGCGAGACCCGCGACGAGTCGGCCAGGTCGAAGGTGAGGTGGTCCGGGCCTTCCGAGCCGACACCGGAGCCGGCCGGGAACATCGTCTTCGGCGCCTCCTTGAAGGCGATCGAGATGATCCGCTGGCCCTCGGCCATCTTCTTGCCGGTACGCAGGAAGAACGGCACGCCGGCCCAGCGCCAGTTGTCGATCTCGACCTTCAGCGCGATGAACGTCTCGGTGTCGGAGTCGGGCGCGACGCCCTCCGCGCTGCGGTAGCCGCCGTACTGACCGCGCACCACACAGGCGGTGTCGAGCGGCAGCATCGAGCGGAAGACCTTGTTCTTCTCCTCCGAGATCGCCCGCGGCTCCAGGGCCGTCGGCGGCTCCATCGCGACGAACGACATCACCTGCATCAGGTGCGTGACGACCATGTCCTTGAACGCGCCGGTCGGCTCGTAGAAGGTGGCGCGCTGGTCCAGCCCGAGCGACTCCGGGATGTCGATCTGCACGTGGTCGATGAAGTTGCGGTTCCAGATCGGTTCGAACAGGCCGTTCGCGAACCGGAACGCGAGGATGTTCAGCGCAGCTTCCTTGCCCAGGAAATGGTCGATCCGGAAGACCTGCGACTCGTCGAAGGTCTCGTGGACGAAGTCGTTGAGCTTGATCGCGCTGGCCAGGTCGTCGCCGAACGGCTTCTCCATCACCACTCGGGCCCGGTCGACCAGGTCCGCGTCGCGCAGCATCGCGATCACCGACTGGGCCGCCTTCGGCGGCACCGACAGGTAGTGCAACCGGCGTACGTCGGGGCCGAGGTGCTCCTCGGCCGCCTTCACCGCGTTCGCCAGCGCCTCCGGCCCGGCCGTGACCGGCACGTAGTCGAGCGTCTCGGAGAACTGGGACCACTGCTCGTCGGTCAGCTTGTGCATCCCGAACGTCTCGACGGCCTCCCGGGCGCGGGCGCGGAACTCGTCGGACGTCATCTCCTCGGTCGCCGTACCGATGATGCGTACGTCGGGCGTGAACCGGGACTGTTGCAGATAGGCGAGCCCGGGCAGCAGTTTGCGCTTGGCCAGGTCACCGGTCGCCCCGAACAGCACGATGACATGCGGCGCCAGCGGATCCGGATCCCGCCGCGAGGGCCGCGATCCCGGCGCCGGATACGCAATGGTCTGGATACGGTCAGGCATTCAGTCCTCCCGAGGACACCACCGGAGCCAACACGCAGAACAACACAGTGGGCAGTCTAGGCACTCCACTATGAACTACTGGTGTACGTCGAACAGAGGCGTGAGCGACATCAGCTCGGACAGGTCGCTGCCGACAGTGATCTCCGACGGAGCCGTACCCCGCCGGAACAGCCGTGCCCCGACAGCAAGCCCGTCCAGCGTGAGCGATTCGCCGCGCAACCGCAGCCACGTCCCCTCCCGAAGCCCGAGCAACCGGTACGTCGTTCTCCTCGAGGAACTCGGTGGTCCGTACCTCCCGCGTCTCGCCCTGGTGCGTCGACGTCGGGTCCGGGTCCAGGTAGTGCGGGTTGAGCTGGAACGGGACCAGCCTGAGCGTCTCGAACGACGGCGGCTGCACGATCGGCATGTCGTTCCCCGCCGCCCACCCGCCCGACCCCCGTCGCACGCTCCGCGTCCATGTCGCCTCACTGGCGGGTTGTTTCACTGCTGACCTGTTATTGCACGCCAGCGGAGAAACAATCCGCCAGCTGGCAGCGGTTAACTCTGTCCCTCTGGCTAGAGCCAGAGCGACAGCAGGACCTTGCCCGACGTGTTGGAGTCGGTCGCTGTTGCGAAGGCTTCGACGGCTTGATCAGCCGGGTACTCGTGGGTGATCACGCGCTCGAGCCCTGGATTCGCGTCCAGGAGCTCGATCGCGTGGTCGATCTCGTCGTTGAAGCGGAGCGTGCCGCGGACCTGCAGTTCGCGGGAGACCACCGGAGCGAGGTTCACGCCGCGCGGCTCGTCGGCCGGGATGCCTACCAGTACGACGATTCCGCCGCGACGGGCCGCATCGATCGCGGTGCTGATCGCGGCCGGTACGGCGGTGCACTCGAGGGTGACGTCGAAGTACCCCGACGGGATCTCGTCCGTGCCGACCTGAAGGGTCTTGTGCACGCCGAGCTCGCGCGCCCGCTGCAACGGGCCAGGGAGAACATCGGTCGTGACCACCTCGGTCGCACCGGCGGCGAGCGCTGCCGCCGCGGTCAGCAGGCCGATCGCGCCCGACCCGGAGACCAGGACGCGCTGGCCCTCGACACCGCCCGCGATCTGCAGTGCGTGCAACCCGACCGCCAGCGGCTCGGCCAGCGCAGCGCGCCGCAACGGCAGCGAAGCAGGCAGTGCCCGGAGCATGTGCTTGCCTACGACAACGAACTCGCTCAGCCCGCCCTGCGTGTGCGGCCAGGTGGACGCGCTGCCGAGATAGGCGCCGTTCGGCCACAGGTGCGGACGGTCCTCGATGCCCGGCTCCGGAGTACCGAAGGTGGCCGGATGAATGGTCACCGGCGTACCGGGCGCCAGCTCCCCGGACGGGTCGAGGTCGACGGTGCCCGACAGTTCGTGGCCGGGCACCAGCGGCTCGCGGACGACGAACGAGCCGTTGGCGCCGTCGTGGTAGTAGTGCAGGTCGGACCCGCAGATCCCGCCGTACGCCATCCGGAGGCGAACCTCGCCGGCCTGCGGTTCCGGGGTCGGCAGCTCGGTCTCGATCAGGTCGAGCTTGCTCCGGATGACGATCGCCTTCATGTCTCTCCTTCAGGCAGTGGCGGTGACGGGTGCCGTTGCGGTCCCGGCTATCGGGGTGCGGTCGGTGGCATTCTCCGGCGCGAGCAGGTCGCGGTCGCGGGTCTCCGGAGCGGCCAGTCCGGCGCCGACCGTGATCGCCATCGCGACCGTCATGTAGATCGCGACCGGCACCCAGGAGTCGAAGGCGCCCATCAGCGCGACCGCGATCAGCGGTGCGAAACCGCCACCGAGTACGGCGGCGAACTCGCGCCCCAGCGTGACACCGGCGTACCGGTAGCGGCTGCCGAACAGCTCCGGGAAGTAGCTCATCGTCACCGCGACCCCGCCCTGGCAGGCGAAGACGAAGCCGATGATCATGGCCAGATAGATGACCGTGAGGTTACCGGTGCTCAAGGCAATGAACGTCGGGAACGGCAGGAGGAGCAACAGCCCGGTGATGCCGAGGAACAGCGGCCGCCGCCCGAACAGGTCGGACAGATACCCGAGCACGACCGCGCCGATGCCGCCGAAGATCGCTCCCACCAGCAGGATCTCCGGCACGGTCTGCGCGTCGATCTTCACGGTCCCCTTGAGGTAGGAGGCCATGAACACCTGGTACGTGTACGACTGCACGCTCAGCCCGACCGTCATCAAGGTGACCAGGGCAACGGCTTTCTTCCCGTTCCGGAACACCTCGCGCACCGGCGCGGCAGCCGCCGTACGGTCCGCCTTGATCTCGGCGAAGACCGGGGTCTCCTTCAGCTTCCGCCGCAGGATGTACGCCGCGATCGTGACGAAGGCACTGCTCAGGAACACCAGGCGCCAGCCCCACGACATCAACTGATCGTCCGGCAGCAGCTGGACCAGCGCCCACGCCCCAGCGCCGAGCGCCGTACCCGCCGCGGCACCGGTCATGATCAACGCCGCCAGTCGTCCGCGCTTGCCGCGCACGGCCGTCTCGGTCAGCAGGGTCGCGCCGCCGGACTGCTCGGCGCCGGCGCCGAAGCCCTGCAGGAACCGGCTGAGCACGAGCAGGATCGGCGCCCAGACGCCCACCGACTCGTACGTCGGAAGCACGCCGATCGCCATCGTCGCGACACCCATCAGCGTCAACGTGGCCACCAGGATCCACTTGCGCCCGAGCCGGTCGCCGTACCGCGAGAAGAACAAGCCGCCGAGCGGCCGCGCGCAGAAGCCGACCGCGTACGCGCTGAAGCTCGCCAGCAGCCCGGCCGTCGCGGAGATGTTGGGGAAGAACAGATGGCTGAAGACCAGCGCGGACGCGGTCCCGTAGATGACGAAGTCGTACTGCTCGAGCGCGGTGCCGATCAGGCCGGCGAGCGCGGCGCGGCGGGTCTCCTGCGGGGTCGGCTCAGGAGTCGAGGGGTTCGGTTCCATGGCGGATTTCCTTCGGGGTCTCAGGCCGCGGGCGAGGCGTGCGGCCGGGACGTACGGGAGCGCGCGGCCTCACGGGCCGCGGCGCGGACGCCGTCACGGGTGATGACGGCGACGTAGTCGGTCACGCGCCGGGCAAAGTCATTGCTCTCGGCAAGTTCTATGGAGAAGACCTGTCCGATCGCCGACCGGACCAGTTCCCCGGTACTGCGGGACTGCGCCGCGAGCGCCCCGAGCCGCTCGCGGGCCGGATCGACCATCGCCCGCGCGTGCGGACCGGGATCGAACCCGGACAGGGGTACGACGCAACACAGCCACGCGGCGACCGTGAGCGCGAGGTGTTCGGGCATCACGCCCTGCTTCAGCAGTTCGAGCGCGGGCTCGGGGACCCGCTGCGGGAGCTTCACCGATCCGTCGCTGCCGACCTGCTGGGTCCGATGTCCGAGCGCGTCGTTGGACCACCGCTCGAACAGCGAGGCGATGTACGCCTTGACGTCGAAGTCGCGCGGCAGCGTGACGGTCGGCAGGTACTCGTCCTCGAGCACCGCCCGGGCAGCGGCCTCGATGAAACCGGTGGCGCGCGCCTCGGGGATCGTCGCGTGCCCGTCGAGCGCACCGAGGTACGCGATCAGGGAGTGGGTGCCGTTCAGCAGCCGGAGCTTGAGTAACTCGTAGGCCTCGACCTCGTCGGAGAAGATCGCACCGGCCCGCTCCCAGGCGGGTCGCCCGGCGGTGAAGCGGTCCTCCATCACCCACATCGTGAACGGCTCGGCCGGCACCGGGCTGCGGTCGTGCACCCCCAGCAGTTCGTACGCCGCAGCGCGGTAGGTATCCGTCGTCGCGGGCACGATGCGGTCGACCATCGAGTTCGGGAAGGCGACGTTCTCCGCGATCCAGCTCTCGGCCTTGCTGCCTTGCAGGAACTCGAGGATCAGCTCGCGGGTCTGCGCCCCGTTCGACTGCATGTTGTCGCAGTTGAGGACGGTGATCGGGGCGCCGTGCGTCTCGGCCCGGCGTTCCAGCGCGCGAGCGATCTGGCCGATGACTGTGCGCGGCGTGGCGCCGGACAGGTCCGCGACGATGCCGGGGTGATCAAGTGCGAGCCGGTGAGTGCCGGGGTCCATGCAGTAGCCGTGTTCGGTCACAGTCATCGAGACGATGCGGGTGTCCTCGGCGGTAATGGCGTCGACCACCGCGGCAGGGTTGCCGGCAGCAACGATGGCGCCGGTGTGGACACCCGGCACGCTGATCGACGAGCCCTCGGGTGACAGCTCGAGCACCGAGTAGAGACCGTCCTGCGCGTTCATCGCATCGGCGACCTCGGCCGAGCGGCTCGCGACACCGAGGATGCCCCAGCCGCCGCCGGCTTGTGCTGTGTAGACGGCTTGATGCGCTCTGTGGAAGTTGCCGAGGCCCAAGTGCACGATGCCTGTGCTCATCGGCGCCTGACCGGCCAGCAGATGCTTGCGGACCGAGGTGCGGTTCATGGCGCTCACCAGTCGGTCACAGAGCCGTCGAGCCGGCGCGCGACGGGCAGGTAGGCGGGTTCGTACGGGAACTTCGCGGCCAGCGTCTCGTCGAGCTCGACGCCGAGACCGGGTGCTTCACCCGGATGCAGGTAGCCGTCGCTGAACGACCACGAATGCGGGAAGACCTCGTGCGCGAGAGCGTCGTACCCCATGTACTCCTGGATGCCGAAGTTGTGCGTCGACAGCCCGAGGTGGATGCTCGCGCCGAACGAGACCGGCGAGACGTCGGACGGGCCGTGCGGCGCGGCCTTGACCTGGTAGACGCTCGCAAGCGCAAGGATCGTGCGCAGGTGGCTGATCCCGCCGGCATGCGCGACCGCGACCCGGATGTAGTCGATCAGCTGCTCGGTGATCAGGTCCTTGCAGTCGTAGATCGAGTTGAACACCTCGCCGATCGCCAGCGGGGTGGTGGTGTGCTGCCGGACCAGCCGCAGTGCGTCCTGGTTCTCCGCCGGGGTCACGTCCTCGAGCCAGAACAGGTCCGCGGGTTCGAGCGCCTTGCCGAGCCGCGCGGCCTGCTGCGGGGTCAGCCGGTGATGTGCGTCGTGCAGCAACGCCAACTCGGGGCCGACGTGCTCACGCACGGCAGCGAGCACACCCGGGATGTGGCGCAGGTACGCATCGGTGTCCCACGACTCGACCACCGGTACGGCGCCACGCTTCGCCGGCTCGTATCCGCCGGCGTCGCGATGCACGCCGTACACCGTCTCCAGCCCTGGTACGCCGGACTGCGCGCGGACCGCCCGGAACCCGTCCTGTCGCCGCGCGTCGACCTCGTCGAGCAGCGCAGGAAGCTCCCACGCGGATGCGTGCGTGTAGGCGAGGACCTTGTCGCGGACCGCGCCGCCGAGCAGTTGGTACACGGGCATCCCGGCCGCCTTGCCCTTGATGTCCCACAGGGCCAGGTCGACCGCGCTGATCGCGGCCATCGTGATCGGGCCGCGGCGCCAGTACGCCCCGCGGTAGAGGTACTGCCAGGTGTCCTCGATCCGCGCCGGGTCGAGTCCGGTCAGCAGCGGTACGACGTGGTCGCGCAGGTAGCTCGCGACGGCGAGTTCACGGCCGTTGACGGTGGCGTCGCCGTACCCGACGAGGCCCTCCGCGGTCTGGACCTTGAGGGTGACGTAGTTGCGGCCGGGGCTGGTGACGATGACCTCGGCGGCGATGATGCGATCGGTCATGGTGGGTGCTCTCAGGATCGGACGAGGTTGCGCAGTTCGTTGCCCTCAGCAAGGGCCGTGATATTCGCTGCGATGTCGTGGATGCGGCCGCGGAACGTCTGCCGAGTGATCCCGGACAGGTGCGGTGTGAGCAGGACGTTGTCGAGCTCGCCGAACGGGGCCTTGGCAGGTCGGGCTTGGTCGCCGCTGGACGGGTACGAGTACCAGACGTCCAGTGCGGCGCCGCGGATCATGCGGTTGCGCAGGGCGTCGTACAGCGGTTGCTCCTGGACCAGCGGGCCGCGGGCAACATTCACTAGTACGCCGTCAGCGCCGAGCTGCTCGAGCTCCGCGGCGCCGATGATGCCGCGGGTGTCCTCGGTCAGCGGTGCCGAGACGACGAGGGCATTGGACTCTTCCAGCAGTCTCGGGAGCTGGCTCGTGTCGCCGGCCCAGCTGAGCCCGTCGGCTTTTCCGCTCGCGGTCACGGCCTGGCCTTGGGCGCCGAAGGCTTGGAGGACTCGCCAGGTGGCCCGGCCGATGTGACCGAAGCCGAGGAAGCCGACCTTCGCGTCAGCCAGCGTCTGTGGCTGGGGGAGTGCCGGGTCGTAGACGGGCGAGCGCCAGCGGTTCGTGCGCAGGGCAGCGTCGGCCTGGGGGAGTTCGCGGCGGAGGGCGATCAGGGCCCAGACGATGTACTCGGCGATCGAGTCCTCGTGGTGATAGGTGTTCGCGACCGGTACCTGGTCGGCGGTGCCGGCGGTGATCCGGTCCGTGCCGGCGCCGGCGACCTGGACGAGCCGGAGACCCGGCGCCGCGTCCGCCATCTCCTGGTCGAACACCGGACCGACGAGGACGTCGGCGGACTCGAGGCTTCCCAGCAGGTCGTCCGGCAGCCAATCCAGTTCAGCGTCAGGCAGCAAGGTTTGCAGCTCCTCGCGCAGCGGCAGCAGGTTGGGGTCGGTGATGACGACTCTCATCCGTCGCTCCGATCGCGACGCGCCGGCGTCCAGCCGGCGACCGGGCCGGTGCTCTGGCGGACGACCAGTTGGGTGGGCAGCGTGATCATGCGTGGCTCGGCCGGCGTCTCCGCGGTCAATTGCTGGTGGAGCATGTCGATGCTCATCACTCCGGCGCGCGACATCGGCACCTGGATGCTGGTCAGGGTCGGCCGGCCGACCTCGGCGAGCGGGGTGTCGTCGATGCCGATCACGCTCAGCTCGCCCGGCACCTCGACACCGAGCGCGGCCGCGCCGGACATGATGCCCAGCGCCATCAGGTCGTTGTGGGCGATCACCGCGGTGGCGCCGGAGGCGACGACGCTGGCCGCTGCTGCCTGACCGCCGGCCACGGTCTCCGCCTGCCAGCCGAGCACCTCCAGCTCGATGTCGGCCTGGTCGGCGAGTTGCTGGATGGCCTCCACGCGCGTCTGGTTCGACCAGGACAGCGGCGAGCCCTGGGCATACGCGACGTGCTCGTGACCGAGAACGCGCAGGTACTCCAGCGCCTGACGCAGACCGTCCGCGGCGTCCGGTACGACGCTGTTCGCCTCGTTGCTCGTCCGGTTCACCAGGACGAGTGGGGTGTCACCGCACAGCTCGACGATGTCGTGCGCGGGCAGGCGGGGCGAGCAGACGACGAACCCGTCGACGCGCTCGTGCAGCTCGCCGATGATCTCTCGCTCGCGGTCCGGGCTGCCGTCGGTGTCGGTCAGCACGACCGTCTGGCGGCGGTTCCAGCCGTGCGCCTGGGCAGCCTTGACGAAGCCCGCCCAGACCGGGTTGCCGATGTCCGGGACGATCATCGCCACGGTGGCCGAGCGGGTCGGCAGGCTCGACCGCGAGCGGCGGCCGGCCGAGGCGACGTACCCGATCTCCTCCGCGGCGGTGATGATCCGGCGCAGGGTGTCGCGGCCGATCCGGTCCGGGTCGCTGAACGCCCTGGACGCGGTCGACAGCGAGACGCCCGCGCGCTGCGCGACGTCGGTCAGGGTGGGGTTCACGAAGGCTCCCAGAGGTTGCGCCAAGGTTTCGGCAAGATTGCGCCAAGTTGCGCAAGCTTGTCAAGACCTTGGCCCTCCGGGAGCCGGCCGCGTGGTCTCAGCGTGGTGTCAGGCGGTCTGCCAGAGCCCCAGGACGTTGCCTTCCGGGTCCTTGAAGTACGCCGCGAAGCCCATGTCGCCGACCGGCAGCTTCTCGCCGACCCGCTCACCGCCGAGGCTCTCGATCGTCTTCCAGGCGGCGTCGATGTCCGGGACGTCGACGGTCAGGATCGGGCGGGTGAGCTCGCCGCTGCGCTGGTACATGCCGCCGTTGATGAAGCCGGGTTCGGACGGCATCGACTGCTCGTTCACCGGACCGGTCGACACCATCGTGTAGTTCATCTCGGGCATCTCCATCAGGTTCCACCCGAACGCCTCGCGGTAGAACGTCCGCGCTCGCTCGCCGTCGTCGTACGGCACCTCGAAGTGCACGATCCGTCCGGTCATCACACGCCCCTCCCGAGAGAAGTTCCCTTGCTGTCGACGCTAGACCTGCGACGATGGCTGGGTGAAGTACCTGCTGATGATCTGCGGTGACGCCTCCGCGACCGAGTACGCGAACGACGGATGCGGCGGGTGGTCCGAGGAGATGGAGGCCCGCGGCGTGGTGGCGGGCGGTGCGGGGCTGCGGCCGCCGCACGAGGCCACCACCGTGCGGGTACGCGACGACGAACTGCTGCTCACCGACGGGCCGTTCGCCGAGACGAAGGAGCAGATCGGCGGCTTCGTGCTGATCGACTGCGCAGACCTCGATGAGGCGATCGAGATCGCGTCGAAGCACCCTGCGGCCGGCTACGGCACGATCGAGATCCGCCCGGTGCTGGAGCCGCCGGTGTGACGTTGGAGGACATCTACCGGCAGGAGTGGGGCCAGGTGGTCGCCACTCTGATCCGTGTGACCGGCGACTGGGAGCTCGCCGAGGAGTGCGCGCAGGAGGCCTTCGCCGCTGCGCTCCAGCGGTGGCCGGTCGACGGCCTACCGGACCGGCCCGGTGCCTGGCTGACCACGACCGCACGCAACCGCGCGATCGACTGGCTGCGTCGTGAGGCGGTGGGTGCGGCCAAGATGCGTGAGGTTGTGGCTCTCGAGGACGACCAGGACCCGCCGTACGACGTGCCGGACGACCGGCTGCGCTTGATGTTCACCTGCTGCCATCCCGCACTGGCGATGGAGGCGCGGGTGGCATTGACGCTGCGCACGCTGGCCGGTCTGAGTACTGCGGAGATCGCGCGGGCCTTCCTGGTCCCGGAGACGACCATGTCGAAGCGTCTGACCCGGGCGAAGCAGATGATCCAGCACGCCGGCATCCCGTACCGCGTACCGCCCGCGCATCTCCTGCCGCAGCGGACACCCGCCGTACTCGCCGTCCTGTACCTGCTCTTCAACGAGGGGTACTCCGATGTCGTCCGAAGCAATCTGAGCGGTGAAGCGATCCGACTCGCCAGGCTGCTCGTCCAGCTCATGCCAGATCCAGAGCCCGTCGGACTGCTCGCTCTGATGCTTCTGCATGACGCTCGGCGCGACACGCGGCTGGCTGACGACGGCGCGCTCGTCACCCTCGATGACCAGGACCGCAGCAGCTGGGACCACAGCCAGATCAAGGAGGGCGTCGATCTGCTCGAGTCCGCGCTCGACCGTGGCGCTCCAGGCCCGTACCAGGTGCAGGCCGCCATAGCCGCCTGCCACGCGACCGCCCCCACCGCAGCCGACACGGACTGGCCACAGATCGCCGGTCTGTACGCCCAGCTCCCACAGACCCCGGTGGTCACGCTCAACCGCGCAGTAGCCATCGGCATGTCAGACAGCCCGGCGGTCGGACTCCACCTCGTCGAGGAGCTCTCCGAAGGCCCTCTGGCCGGTTACCACCTCCTGCCGGCCACCCGAGCCGACTTCCTCCGCCGGCTGGAACGCTGGCCCGACGCAAAGACGGCGTACCAAGAAGCCCTCGAACTTGCGACCACGGATGCGGAGCGGCTGTACCTGAAGAAAAGATTGCGCGAGGTGTCTGTGCGGTCCTGAGTCGTTCGTCGGTGGGGTATGACGGATATCAGAACTGCGGTCGCGGCCGAGCGCACCGAACTGGCGGAGGTGCTGGCCCGACTGTCGGAGGACGACTGGGACAAGCCCACGTTGTGCAAGGAGTGGCGGGTGCGGGAGCTGGTCGCGCACATCACCATGCCGTACCGGATCTCGATGCCACGATTCCTGGCCGGACTGATCCAGGCAGGCGGCAAGTTCGACCGGTACGCCGACCGGCAGGCCCGCGCGGACGCTGCTGGACTGTCCTCAGCCGAACTGGTCGAATGCCTCCGCCAGAACGTCAACCACCCGTGGAAGCCACCGGGCGGCGGCTATGTCGGCGCACTGTCCCACGACGTCATCCACGGCCTCGACGTGACCGTTGCACTAGGCATCGATCGCCAGATCCCGGCCGAGCGACTGCACTACATCCTCGACGACATGAACCCCCGGCAGGTCAAGTACTTCGGTGTCGACCTGACCGGCATCCAGCTGCAGGCCACCGACCTCGACTGGACCTACGGCACCGGCACACCGCTCACCGGCGCCGCCCAGCACCTCCTGCTGGTCCTGTGCGGCCGCACCCTCCCACCCAACCACCTGACCGGCCCCGACGCCGCCCGCTTCACCGCTGGAGTAGCCCGATGATCATCAGCCTCCCGATCGAGGACCGCCCCCGCTCCTACGCCTTCTACCAGGACGCCCTCGGCCTGGCCCCCGTAGGCGAACCCGACGCCGACGGCATCCCCGAGCCCTTGCAATTCGCACTGGCGGACGGCATCACCATGATGCTCATCCCCACCGAGGGCTTCGGTTGGGTACTAGGTGACCAGCCCGCCGCACCGCATGGCCAGAGCGAATGCATCCTCACGGTGACCGTCGACAGCGAGGCTGCTGTCGACGCGCAGACCGCCAAGGCGATCGCCGCCGGGGCGGTACAGGTGACTGCGCCCACACGTAAGCCGTGGGCGTACCTGGCTACCTTCACCGACCCCGACGGGCATCTGTGGATGGTTACTACTACCGACTGAGCAGGCGCAGGCTCGCCGCGCGGGCGGTGGTCGCGCGGGCTCCTGCTGCGTGGTGGCGGAACAGGCGTCCGCCGTACCGGAACCACTCCACTTGGCCGGTCGTGCCGCGGACGAAGTTGGCGCGGGTGTGGGTGGAGGTGCCGTCCGGGTTGAGGGACAGCACGTAGTCCTGGCGGTAGAAGGCGAGCCGGAGCAGCGCCTGCCCACCCGCACCGGCGACCAGTTGGCCTTTGTCGGCGGTCAGGTCGAGTGCCAGGTCCTCCGGCTTGCCGTCGAGGCCGATCTGCTGCGAGACGTACGTGCCTTCGTACTCCGCGAGCCGGCGCGACGGCAACTCACGCGGTACGGCGGCAAGGTTGTTGAGGCCGGCGAACTCCTGCAGAGCCCAGTCGTCCGCGAACAGCTCCGCCACCAGCAGCGGACCGCTCTCCGAGTTGGTCAGCAACGTGATCGCGAAATCCCGCTGCGGCACGAACAGGAAGCCGGAGTGCTGACCGGACCAGTCACCGCCGTGCTGCACCACCGTCGGACCCTGTGCAGTCGGACGCAGCATCCAGCTGACACCCACACCGTTCAGCTCGACGAACAGAGTGCCGCCCGGACCGGGGTGAGACTGCATCGCCAATCGACTGCGGTCGCTGAGTAGGTGCGGGAGACTGCGGTGCCCCAGGTGGTACCGCGCGTACCGGAGCTGGTCGCGGGCGCTAGAGATCAGCCCGCCGATCGACTGCAGGCCGCGCGGAAGCGCATCGAACGCAGGCTCCACGACCGCCTTGCCGTCGACGATGTTGTGCGACGCGGCGACGCTGAATCCGCCCAGCTCGCTCCGGAAGAAACGGCTGTGATCGAGCCCGAGCGGATCCACCACGAGCTCGCGCGCGGCGACCTCGTACGGCTTGCCGGTCACCACCTCGATGATCCGGCCGGCCACCCCGAGCGAGGCGTTGTTGTACGCGAACACCTTCCCGAGCGGGGTGAGCTGCGGGACCTTCGCCATCCCGGCGACGTACTTCGCGAGCGCGTCGTCGCCATCCCCGTAGTCCTCGAGGTAGTCGCCCTGCCAGCCGGCGGTGTGGTTCAGCAGTTGGCGCACGGTCACCCGCGCAGCGACCGAGGGGTCGGCCGTCCGGAAGTCGGGCAGGTACGCGCGCACCGGCCGGTCGAGGCTGACCCGCCCGCGTTCGACGAGCCGCATCATCACGGTCGCGGTGAACGTCTTGGTGGTCGAGCCGATCCGGAACACCGTGTCGCCGGACACCGGCTCGTTGGTGTCGACGCTGGTGACCCCGAAGCCGCGGACGTACTCGCGGCCGCGGTACCAGAGACCGAGACCGACACCGGGGATCGCGTACTTCGCCATCCCCGCCTCGATCTTGTCGGCCAGCCGCCCGATCGCGACCGGTTCACGCGTGGCGGTGGCTGCTGCGGGCAGAGAAGAGAGCGCGGCGACCGGCACGGCGGCAGCGGCGGACTTGAGCACGGTACGACGGGTGAGCGACACAGCACGTTCTCCTTGGGCGACGGGGAAATGCTTCCGTTCACGCTATTATTACCAAACTTGGGATTAATGGTGACCCGTGAAAACCCTGGAGCGACCCTGATGGACGAGCCGTCATCCACCCCGGTGTCGAACCTGCTCCTGCACCCGATCCGCTGGCGGATCGTCCAGCGCCTGCTCGGCCGCGAGCTGACCACGACCGACCTCAAGCGCGACCTGCCCGACGTCCCGAGTACGTCGCTGTACCGCCACGTCGCCGTACTGATCGATGCCGGTTTCCTGACCGTGGTCCGGGAGCGGAAGGTACGCGGTACGACGGAGCGCACGCTCAGCCTGGACCAGACCAAGGTCGGCCGGATCGACGAACGCGAGGCGCGGGCGATGACGCCGGAGCAGCACCGCCAGGCGTTCCTGATGATGCTCACGCGCCTGGCCGCGGACTTCGACCGCCTCGTCGACAGCGGCGACTTCTATCCGCGGCTGGCCCAGCTCGGCTACAGCCAACTGGCTGTGTACGTCGATCCCGCCGGCCTGGAGGCGATCCGCCAGAGCATCAATGCCGTCCTCGAGCCGCATCTGCAGGAGACACCCGGCAAGGACCGGGTGGTGCTGTCGTTCGTCGCGATGCCCGACGACTGATGACCCGGCGGATGGAGGCTCAGCGCCGGCGGAGCCGGGCGTCGGCGGTCGCGGGCGGGGCGGCGTTGTAGTTGTCGGCCGGGTCCAGTTCGGTGCCAGGGGCAACGATCTCGTCGATCCGGTCGAGGATGTCGGTGGAGAGCGTGGCGTCGGCGGCCGGGAGCAGCGTGTCGAGATGTTCCTGCGTCCGCGGACCGATCAGGACCGACGTGACCGCCGGGTGGGCTCGGACGAACGCGATGGCCAGCTGCGGAAGTGTCATCCCGGCCTCGGCGGCGAGTGGAGCGAGCTTCGCGACTGCTGCTGCCTTGGCCTGACCGGTCGGAGTGCCCGGGTCGAAGCTCGACGGCCGGGTTGATGCCCGATGCGACGACGCCTGGTTGGCCCGGCCTGACAGCCAGCCGCTGTTCAGTGGGCTGAAAGTCAGTACGCCGAGGTTGTGCCGCTGAGCCACCGGGAACACCGACGCCTCGGGCCGCCGGGTCAGGATCGAGTACATGGTCTGCTCGGTCAGGAACCGATGGGTGCCGCGGCGCTCGGCCGTCCACTGAGCCTCGACGATCGTCTCGGCCGGGAACATCGACGAACCGAAGGCCCGGATCTTGCCCGCCTGCACGAGGTCGGTCAGCGCGGACAGCGTCTCCGCGGGATCGGTGTCGTGGTCCGGCCGGTGCAGCTGGTACAGATCGAGGTGGTCGGTGCCGAGCCGGCGCAGGCTGTTCTCGACCGATCGGATGATCCAGCGCCGGGAGGCTCCGCGCTGATTCGGGTCCTCGCCCATCGGCAGGCCGAACTTGCTCGCCAGTACGACGTCGTCGCGCCGGCCGCGGATCGCCGTACCGACGATCTCCTCGGACTCGCCGGCGGAGTAGACGTCGGCGGTGTCGATCAGGTTGATCCCCGCGTCGAGGGCGCGGTGGATGATCCGGACCGAGTCCTCGTGGTCGGGGTTGCCCATCGCGCCGAACATCATCGCGCCGAGGGCCAGGTCGCTGACCGAGATACCGGTGCCGCCAAGGATTCTGCGATTCATGTTCTTCATCAGAGCACCGCGAGGACTCCGGGTGTGAGCCTCATCCTGGCGCCGACTTGCGCGATCCTGTCAAAGTGGTCCACTGGAGAGGTGGATCCGCTCGACGAACTCCGGACGTTGATCATTCGGCACGCGGCCGGTCAGCGCGGACACAGCGTGCACTTGATCGACGGCGTGCAGGTCAGCCGGCGCGACGAACCGACCGAGCTGACCGCGAGCATCGCCCAGCCGTCGGTCGCGATCGTTGCCTCAGGCGTCAAACTGACGATGCTCAACGGCGTCGCCTACGAGTACGGCGTCGGCCAGTTCCTCGTCACCTCGCTGGATCTCCCGGTCGTCGGCCAGGCGCTGAAGGCGAGCCCGGACGAACCGTTCACCGTGGTCAGCCTGCGACTCGATCCGGTCGAGATCGCTCCGCTGCTGCTCGAGACGCCGGCCCTGCCACCGCAGTACGGCGGTCTGGTGGTGAGCGACGCGACACCCGAGTTGCTGGATCCCGTCGTACGACTGCTGCGGATCGCCGACCGGCCGGACGACGTACGAGTGCTGGCGCCGGGGATCCGGCGGGAGATCCTGTGGCGCCTGCTGACCGGTGAACAAGGTGCTCTGGTCCGTCAGATCGGCCTGGCCGACGGCATGCTGGCCCACATCTCCGAGGCGATCCGCTGGATCCGCCGGCACCACAACGAACCGGTCCGCGTGGCCGACCTGGCCGAGCTGGCAGGCATGAGCGAGTCGACCTTCCACCGCCACTTCCGCGCCGCGACCTCGATGACCCCGATCCAGTTCCAGAAGCAGATCCGCCTCCAGGAAGCCAGGATCCTGCTCCGGACCCAGGCCACCACCGCGGCCGACGTCGCCTACCAGGTCGGGTACACCAGCCCGGCCCATTTCACCCGCGAGTACCACAAAGCCTTCGGCCGAACCCCCGGGGAAGATCGAACAAATTTCCTGTCTCCCGTGGTGGCAGAGGGTTCCTGACCTGACCACGTCGTCGGACATGTAGCCGAGGACGGCTTCGAGATCGTGCGGCGTGACCAGTGATCCCGCCACCGCGAACGTGCTGACCCACGCCGTCACCGACGCCATGCGCGTGGCTGTCATCTTCTGGCTCCAGTCCGGCCGGCACGGTTTCCTGGAAGAGGAATGCGCGAGGGCCCTGTCGCTCCTCCGTGAGGCGTTTCAACGCTGATGGTCAATTGGGCGACGTCGAGGTAGCCGGAGGCGAAGCCGGCCTCGCTGTAGGCCAGGTAGTACTCCCAGCTCCGCCGGAAGGTCTCGTCGAAGCCCTGTGCCCGGACCACCGGCCAGTTCGTGGCGAACTGGCGTCGCCAACGGCGGAGCGTCTCGGCGTAGTCCGCACCGAACCGGTAGTCGTCGTCGACCGTCAGCGACGTGTACTGCGCCAGCGCGTCGTCGATCGCGGTCCGGGACGGGATCAGCCCACCGGGGAAGATGTACTTCTGGATCCAGCTGTACGACTTCCTGGTGGCGCGCATCCGGTCGTGGTCCATCAGGATCGCTTGGATGGCGATCGATCCGCCCGGCGCCAGCAGCTCGTCGAGTGTGCGGAAGTAGTCCGGCCAGTACTCCTCGCCGACGGCTTCGATCATCTCGACGCTGACAATCGCGTCGTACGAGCCGGTCACCGTGCGGTAGTCCTGCAGCCGCAGATCTACCTGGTCGGCCAGTCCGGCGTCGTCGACCCGTCGCCGGGCCAGCTGGAGCTGCTCGGTCGACAAGGTGATGCCGGTGATGTGAGCGCCGCGGTGAGCCGCCGCGATCGCCAACGTGCCCCAGCCGATGCCAATCTCGAGCACCTGACTACCAGGGCCGACGCCGGCCTGATCGAGGATGCGCTCGACCTTGCGGGTCTGCGCCTCCTCGAGATCTTGACCGGACAGCGGTACGGCGGGATCGAACAGGGCGGAGCTGTACGACATCCCAGGGTCCAGGAACGCTGCGAACAAGGCATTGCTGAGGTCGTAGTGCGCACTGATGTTGTCGCGTGCACCGGTGATCGTGTTGCGCTGCCGGGCGGGGATGCGCTCGTCGATCACCAGACGGAAGCGCAGCAGCCACTGCGGCAGGAGCTGAGTGAGCTGGGCCGCGAACGGTGTGAGCAGCTCACCGAGATCCGTACCGTCGGCAGTTGCCCAGTCGCCTGCCATGTAGGCCTCGCCGAGACCGATCTTCGGGTTGTGCGCGAGCCGCTCGAACATCGAGCCCGGCCGGATGATCCGCAGTACCGGTGCGTCCGGGCCGCCGCCGCCCCGGACCGTGCCGTCCGGGTACACGGCGCGGACCGGAACCCGGTCGAGGATGCGGTCGACGATCAGCCGGGTAAGCCGGGCCCGGACGCACAGCGGACGCAGGGCCGGGTGCCGCAGACAGAGAGGCTGGGCGACGGTCAGAGTACTCATCGGAGTCCTTCCTGGGGCGTGTGTGCAGGTCGCCTGACCACCGGCAGCCGGCGCGCCCACAGCCATACACCGTGCAGCCGGATCAGTGCCGATACCCGCTGCGGCATCAGTGGCATTCGTACGGCGGCCCCGAGCACCGCCCTGCGGGTGGCCGGTCGCGGTACGCCGTCGAAGCTCGCGCCGAAGACCGTGTGATGACCGCGGGACAGACTGACCTGGACCCGCACCCGGCTGCGATCGAGCTCGAACCGGAGCCGGTAGTCACCGGACACGTCGTTGAACGGCGAGACGTAGAACTTCTTCGCGGTCTCGGCGTTGCCGTCCGCATCCGGCGTGAGTAGATACGCGTGCCGTTCGCCGTACGTGTTGTGCACTTCGGCGACGACGTACGGGCTGTCGATGCACCAGAACACGGTGATCGGGTCGAAGACGTGGCCGAGCACGCGGGCGTTGGACAGCATCACGATCCGGCCGTCGTACTCGATGCCTTGACCGGCAAGGTAGCGGCGTACTCCGGCCTTGATCGTCGGGCCGTCGCCGCCGAAGTGGTCGCGTACGTCGAACCCGCCGAGGGGCCGCAGGTACCAGGGCAGGCGCGGCAGGTCGTCGAGGTCGACGAGCCATTGGTAGACCCGGTGCCGGAACGCGTGCCGGATCGGGATCGAGCGGGCGTGCCGGACGAAGCCGGTGACGACCGCCGGGAGGGTGGGGAACTCACCGACGATCGTCACCAGCGCACCCCGAAGGACTCCGCCGCCGCGACCCCGGTGCGACAACCGTCCTCATGGAATCCCCAGCCGTGATACGCCCCCGCGAACGCGATCCGGCCGGTGTTCAGCGCCGCCAGCTTGCTCTGCGCGGCCACTGCCTTCGGGGTGTAGATCGGGTGCTCGTAGTCCATCCGCGCGATCACCTTCGCCGGATCGACGGCCGCGGCGCCGTTGAGCGTGACCAGGTACGTCTCGTCGGTCTCGAGGCCCTGCAACCGATTCATCCAGTACGTCGTCAGCGGCGCCTCGTCGCGTACGACGTAGTTCCAGCCGGCGCGCGCGTTCTTTGTTGCGGGAAGCAACGACGCGTCAGTGTGCAGAACAGTCTCGTTGCGGCTGTACTCGAACTGGCCGAGCACAGCCTTCTCCGCGGGCGTTGCATCCGTGAGCAGGTCGAGCGCCTGATCGGCATGCGTCGCCAGCACGACCCGGTCGAAGTCCATTGTGTTGCCATCAGCAACGTTCACCGTGACGCCGTCGGGATGGCGGTGAACCGCCTGCACCGGAACGCCCGCACGGACCACGTCCAGCCGGTCGGCGAGGGCATCGACGTACCGCCGGGAGCCGCCGGTGACGGTCAGCCACTGCGGCGAGCCGCTGACCGAGAGCATCCCGTGGTGGTCGAGGAACCGGAACAGGTAACGCGCCGGGTAGCTGAGGGCCGGGCCGCCGCCGCAGGACCACACGCAGGACACGACGGGGACGGCGTACAGGCGGATGAAGGCCGGGCTGAAACGCTCGGCCTCGAGGAATTCGCCGAAGGTCGCGAGGTCGTCGTCGGCGGTCCTCCGGACGTAGGCGGCGGCGCGGCGGTGGAAACGGCGTACCTCGGTCAGCAGGCGGAGGAAACGCGGGTCCGCCAGGCGGCGGCTCTGGGCGAAGACTCCAGTCAGACCGCGACCGCCGGCGAACTCCAGGCCGCTGGCGGGGTCGCTGATGCTCATGCTCATCCCGGTCGGTTGTGTCCGTACGTCGAGCTCCGCGAACAGCCGGCGGAGCAGGGGATAGGTACGGGCGTTGTGCACGATGAAGCCGGTGTCGATCGCGAGCGGGTGCCCGGCCGGGTCGGTGATGTCGTGCGTGTGAGCATGCCCGCCCAGCCGCGGTTCGGCCTCGAACAGCGTCACGTCGTACCAGGGGGTCAGTAGATACGCAGCGGTCAGCCCGGACACTCCGGCACCGACCACCGCCACGGTCTCTCGCATTCTCAGCACCTCGCGCTTGTCTAACGTCTGTCTAGAGATTAGGCAGATAGCCTTGACATAGTCAAAGGTCTGTCTAGAGTTTGTATAGTGTCCCTGTGGAGAGTTCGGTGCCTAGCGGTCTGCGGATCGGTGCGTTGAGCAAGCGCGCCGGTGTCAGCGAGCACGTCCTCCGTGCCTGGGAGACCAGGTACGGGCTTCTGTCACCGAGCCGCTCGAGCGGCGGCTACCGGCTGTACTCCGAGAGCGACGTACGCCGCGTGCAGCGCATGCGCGCGTTCCTCGCCCAGGGACTGTCCGCGGCTGAGGCGGCTCGCGCAGTGCTGGCCGAACGCTCGACCGTGGCTACAGACCCGGCCTCCGTACGCAAGGCGGAGGCCGGGGGTGTAGCCAATCTCAGGTCGGCGCTGGACGACCTCGACGAGCGGACCGCGCACCACGTGCTGGACGAGCTGTTCGGTGCGCTGACCATCGAGGCAGTCATCCGGGACGTGCTGATTCCTTACCTGCACGAGCTGGGTGACCGGTGGGGCCGGGGCGAAGTGACCGTCGGGCAGGAGCACTTCGCCAGCAACCTGATCCGGTCCCGGCTCGCGGGCCTGGCCCCTGGGTGGGGTGGGGGCCAGGGTCCGCGAGCAGTGCTTGCCTGTCCGCCCGGCGAGCTGCACGACATCGCCCTGCTGTCGTTCGGGCTGGTACTGCGGCGGTCCGGTTGGCGGGTGATCTACCTGGGCACCGACTCGCCCATGACCGATATCGAACACGCCGCGACCGTGCTGCAGCCGGATGTGGTGATGCTGTCAGCGTCCGATCCCGAGCGGTTCGAGCAGGTGCGGTCCGACCTGGGCCGGCTCTCGCGGGACTGGACTGTTGCTCTGGCCGGTCCCGGTGCGTCCAGCGAGCTCGCAACCGCCGTCGGTGCGCAGTACGTCGATGCCGACCCGGTGACTGCTGCCGAAGGTTGGGCCGACCGATGACCCGCGTCCTCGTGACCGGAGCCACCGGCTACATCGGCGGCCGGCTGGTGCCCGAGCTGCTCGCAGCCGGGTACGACGTACGCGTCCTGGCCCGGAACCCGCAGCGACTCGACATGCGTCCGTGGCGGCCCCGCATCGACGTTGTCGAGGGTGACGCCGCCGACCCCGCCGTACTGACCAAGGCACTGGACTGCGTCGACGTCGCGTACTACTTGATCCACTCGATGGGCGCCGGCCGGCGGTTCGAGGAGCGTGACCGGCGTACGGCGCTGGCGTTCGGAGCGGCCTGTCGTGAGTCCGGTGTCGGGCGGATCGTCTACCTGGGCGGTCTGCACCCCGACGGCGAGGAGCTGTCGCCGCATCTGGGCTCTCGTCGCGAGGTAGGGGAGATCCTGCTCGCCAGCGGCGTACCGACGACGGTGCTGCAGGCGGCGGTGATCATCGGCTCCGGATCCGCGTCGTTCGAGATGCTGCGCTACCTGACCGAGCGGCTGCCTGTCATGGTCACGCCGCGCTGGCTGGACACGCGGATCCAGCCGATCGCGGTTCGCGACGTACTGCACTATCTCGTCGGGTCCGCCCGGATGCCCGCCGAGGTGAACCGCGGCTTCGACATCGGCGGACCGGACGTGCTGACCTACCGCGCGATGATGCAGCGGTACGCCGCCGTAGCGGGCCTGCGTCCGCGCCGGATCAGGACCGTGCCGTTGCTGACTCCCAGTCTGTCCAGTCACTGGGTCGGTCTGGTCACACCGGTGCCCAGTGGCATCGCACGGCCACTGGTCGACAGCCTGGTGCACGAGGTGGTCAGCAAGGACCACGACATCGACCAGTACGTCCAGCCGCGTCCGTCTGGCGGGATCGGGTTCGACCGCGCGGTCGAACTTGCACTGAAGAAGGTGCAGGACCTGGATGTCAGTACGTCGTGGGCGTCCGCTTCGACACCCGGTGCGCCGAGCGATCCGTTGCCGAGCGACCCGGACTGGTCCGGCGGCTCTCTGTACCTCGACGAACGCGACTGCGTGGTCGACGCGTCACCGGAGCGGCTCTGGAAGGTCATCGAGGGCATCGGCGGTCGCCGCGGCTGGTACTCGTGGCGCCTTGGCTGGTGGACTCGTGGACTGCTCGACCGGATCGTCGGTGGGCCTGGGCTGCGGCGTGGCCGGCTGCATCCGGACACGTTGTCGGTCGGCGATCCGCTGGACTGGTGGAGGGTCGAGACGCTCGAGCGCGGCCGGTTGCTGCGGCTGCGCGCCGAGATGCGGTTGCCGGGGGAGGCCTGGCTCGAGCTGCGGGCCGGGACCGACGAGCACGGGCGCACGCTGTTCCGGCAGCGCGCGCTGTTCCATCCACGGGGTCTGCCGGGGGAGCTGTACTGGGCGGCCATCCGGCCGTTCCACGACGTCGTCTTCGGCGGCATGCAACGCAACATCGCGCACGCCGCCGAACGAGCCGAGGAGACCCGATGATCGTCATCGAACGTGAAGTGGCCGTCGCAGCCACCCCCGAGCGGGTCTTCGACTACCTCGCCGACTTCCGCAGTACCGAGGAATGGGACCCCGGGACGGTGCGGACCGTGCTGCTGCAGGGCGACGGCGGGATCGGTACGACGTACCGCAACACCTCGCGCTTCGCCGGCCGGGAGACCGAGCTGATCTACGAGGTGGTGGAGTTCATCCGGCCGGACCGGATCGTCCTGCGCGGTGAGAACCGCACAGTCGTTGCCCACGACACCATGTCGTTCCGGGTCGAGGCGCACATCACCCGGATCATCTATCACGCCGAGTTCCAGCTGAAAGGCCTGGCCCGCTTGGCCGAACCCTTCTTCCGCAAGCCGTTCGACCGGCTCGGCGAGGAAGCCGAGCAGGGTCTGCGCGACGCTCTGGGGAAGCTGGCGGCATGAGCGTGCTGGACACGCTCCTGGACCGGACGGTCCTCCCTGGCTACAGCAAACTCGGCTATCGGCTCCGCAGCCGCAGGTGGCCTGGCAACGACCCCGCACGTGACGCGTTGCGAGGTAAGACCGTCATGGTCACCGGTGCGCGCAGTGGGCTCGGCAAAGCCACCGCATCTGGCCTGGCCGGGCTGGGCGCCACTGTCCGTCTGGTAGTCCGGGACGCCGGCAAGGCAGCCGACGCTGTGGCGGATCTGCGCGGTGAGGTCCCCGACGCCAGGTTCGTGGTCGACGAGTGCGACATCTCCGACCTGGACGCCGTACGCCGCTATGCCGGCCAACTGACCGAGCCGATCCACGCCCTGATCCACAACGCGGGTGTCATGCCGCCGAAGCGCACCGAATCGCCCCAGGGCCACGAGCTCACGCTGGCCACCCACGTACTCGGCCCGCTACTACTGACAGAGCTCCTGAAACCCCTGCTGACGAACGGCCGCGTCATCTTCGTCGCGTCCGGGGGCATGTACACGCAGCAGCTGCCGACCGACGATCCGGAGTACCGCCACGGCACCTACCGCGGTGCGACCGCCTACGCGCGCTCCAAACGCATCCAGGTAGCTCTGACCCCACTCCTGGCCACCGACCTGGCCCCCACCTTCGTAGCCACCATGCACCCCGGCTGGTCGACCACTCCGGGCCTGACCACGTCCCTCCCGCTCTTCACCAAACTCACCCGCCCCCTCCTCCGCACCCCCACCGAAGGAGCCGACACAACGGTCTGGCTGGCCGCAACAACCCACCCCCTCCCCACCGGCAGGTTCTGGCACGACCGCGACATCCGCCCCACCCACTACCTGAACCGAACCCGCGAATCAGCAGCCGACCGCCGAAAGATCTGGGCCTACTGCCGGACAGCGGCAGGCATCCAGCCTGAAGCCGGGTGATTGCCGCAGGCCACGGGACCACCACTCCGCAGGCGCAGACGCCGCACATACGGGGGGTCCGGGGGGCGAAGCCCCTCCGGCGGGGGTGTGGGGGCTCGGCCCCCACAAAACACAAAGACCGATCCAGGTCCGCGCTCTCCGCGGACACAGATCGGCCAGATCGGTCGCGCCCCCGGCAGGATTCGAACCTGCGCACCCGCCTCCGGAGGGCGGTGCTCTATCCCCTGAGCTACGGGGGCTCAGGAACGTGCAGAACAGTAGCAGGAAGTTGAGCCAAATCCCGAATCAGGTACACCGTCGGCGAGCTGCGTCGCTCGTCGTACGGGGGAGCCCTGAGCGGACCCTGGAACTGCGGTGCGGTGGGATCAGATCGGGTACCGGCGCCGTCATAGTGGTCGTAAGGCTCAACAGTGGAAAGGAAACGGTACTCATGGCTAGCTCTCTGGTCCGCCCGTCAAATGATCGCTGGATCGGCGGTGTCTGTTCCGGACTCGCTCGCCGGTTCGGTATCTCGTCCAACACGATGCGCCTGATCTTCGTGGTCAGCTGCCTGTTGCCCGGCCCGCAGTTCCTCATCTACATCGTGCTGTGGGTGCTGATGCCGTCGGAGCGCTGACCCTCCGGCGGGGGGCGCTGCGCCGCATGGCAACCTGCTCTGCATGAGAGCAGGCAGCTGGCGGACGGCCGTTACGGCAGTCGCCTTGCTGCTCACGAGCAGCGTGGTGGGCGGCTGCCAGGTCGGTCCCGCACCACCGGCCGCCGCCGTACTGCGAACCACCGCACCGCCCTGGGACGCCCCGCGGGACGCGGTCTCGTACATCGACAAGGCCGGCTTCGAACGCCTCCCGCTCGACTTCTCCGGCCCGTCGCCGTACACCGTGCACATCGCGGTCACCGTGGACGGCAAACCGGTCGAGGTCCCGGCCGGCATCGGCATCGACAAGCTCCGGGCCGAGCAGGCCGCCGTACACACCCACACCACCGACGGCCTGGTCTGGGTCGAGTCCAAAACCACCTCCGACCACCCCACCCTGTCCCAGTTCTTCACCCTCTGGGGCATCAAGTACGACGCCCGCTGCCTGGCGGACGCCTGCGCCGGCTTGAAGGTCGCGGTGAACGGCTCACCCGCCGCCTGGGACACCCCGCTGGTGCGTAACGGCCACATCACTGTGAGCGCGCAGAGCTGACCTCGTACCGGGCTGTGGATAGCGAGTCAAGGGTTTGGGCGCAGGCCCATTAGGCTGAGGCGGTGACTCCGGAACAGCTCGCTGAGAAGATCCTGCAGGCCCTGGCCGCGCTCGCCGACGACGGTGCCATCACCGTCGAGGGCGGGCTGCCGCGCGAGCTGAAGGTCGAGCGCCCCAAGAACCCCGAGCACGGGGACTATGCCACCAACGTCGCGATGCAGCTCGGCAAGCGCGCCGGGATGAATCCGCGGCAGTTCGCCGAGCTGCTCGCCGCCCGGCTCCGCGACGACGAGGCGATCACCGCGGTGGACATCGCCGGACCGGGGTTCATCAACCTCCGGGTCGCCGCCGACGCCCAGGGCAAGATCGCGCAGTCGATCCTCGACGCCGGCCCGGCGTACGGGACGAGCGACAGCCTGCACGGCCGCGCGATCAACGTCGAGTTCATCTCGGCCAACCCGACCGGCCCGCTGCACCTCGGCCACACCCGTTGGGCGGCCGTCGGCGACGCGCTCGCCCGGGTGCTGGCCGCCGCGGGCGCGAGCGTGACCCGCGAGTTCTACATCAACGACCGCGGCAACCAGATGGACAAGTTCGGGGCCAGCCTGCAGGCGGCCGCGCACGGGCAGCCGATCCCCGAGGACGGCTACCACGGGGAGTACATCCTCGACCTGGCCAAGCAGATCGTCGCCGAGGTGCCGGGGATCACCGAGTTGCCGGACGCCGAGCAGCCGATCGCCTTCCGCGAGGCGGGGTACGAGCGCCAGCTCAAGGAGCAGCAGTCCCAGCTCGAGCATTTCCGGACCAAGTTCGACGTGTGGTTCTCCGAGCGCAGCCTGCACGAGCAGGACGGTGTCGGTCACGCGATCCAGAAGCTCCGCGAGCAGGGCCATCTGTACGACGCGGACGACGCGCTGTGGATGCGGACGACGGACTTCAACGACGACAAGGACCGCGTGCTGATCCGCACGAACGGCGAGCCGACGTACTTCGCCTCCGACGCGGCGTACTACGTGAACAAGCGTGAGCGTGGATTCGAGACCTGTATCTACATGCTCGGCGCCGACCACCACGGGTACGTGAACCGGCTGAAGGCGATCGCGGCCTGCGCCGGCGACGACCCCGAGCACAACATCGAGATCCTGATCGGCCAGCTGGTGAAGATCCTCAAGGGCGGCGAGGAGATGAAGCTGTCCAAGCGGGCCGGCACGATCGTCACGCTCGCCGAGCTGGTCGAGGAGGGCGGCGTCGACGCCCTGCGCTACACGCTCTGCCGCTACCCGACCGACTCGCCGCTGACCCTGGACATCGAGGAAATGACCCGCCAGGCCAGCGAGAACCCGGTGTACTACGTGCAGTACGCGCACGCTCGGCTCGCCTCGATCCTGCGCAACGCCGACGAGCTCGGCATCAAGCTGGACGAGTTCGACCCGGGTCTGCTCAGCCACGAGCGCGAGGGCGACCTGCTCCGCGCCCTGGCCGAGTTCCCGCGCGTCGTCGCGACCGCCGCCGAGCTTCGCGAGCCGCACCGGATCGCGCGATACCTGGAGGACACGGCGTCGGCGTTCCACAAGTTCTACGACAGTTGCCGCGTGCTGCCGCGCGGCGACGAGGAGGTGGAGCCGGTGCACAAGGCTCGCCTGACCCTGGTCTCCGCGACCCGGACCGTGTTCGCCAACGGGCTCGACCTGCTCGGCGTCTCCGCACCGGAGCGGATGTGAGGGCCCACGAGGCGGGCGCGCTGCACGCCGACATCGGCCACAAGGCTCCGCCCTGGCTGCGCGCACCGCGGGACCCCAACGACCTTGTCACCTCGCTCTGGTCGATGTCGGCCAAGAAGACGGCCGAGGGCTCGCTGGTCGTCGGCGGCGTCGACGTCCGCGACCTGGTCGCCGAGCACGGCAGCCCGGCCTTCGTCCTGGACGAGGACGACTTCCGGGCCCGCGCCCGTGCCTTCAAGACCGCCTTCAAGGACTTCGACGTCTACTACGCCGGCAAGGCATTCCTCTGTACGACGGTCGTCCGCTGGGTGATGGAAGAGGGCTTGAACCTCGACATCTGCAGCGGCGGAGAGCTGGCCGTCGCACTCCGGGCGGGTGCCGACCCGAAGCGGTTGGGGTTCCACGGCAACAACAAGTCCGAGTCCGAGCTGGCACGCGCGCTGGACGCCGGCGTCGGGCGGATCATCGTCGACTCGCAGTACGAGATCTCCCGGCTGATCGAGCTGGCGGGGGAGCGCAACGTCGTCGCGCCGGTGATGATCCGGGTCACCGCGGGCGTCGAGGCGCACACCCACGAGTACATCGCGACCGCGCACGAGGACCAGAAGTTCGGCTTCTCGATCACGTCCGGCGCGGCCTTCGAAGCCGTTGCCCGGGTCAACGAAGCACCCGAGCTCGAGCTGCTCGGCCTGCACTCGCACATCGGCTCGCAGATCTTCGACTCGTCCGGGTTCGAGGTCGCCGCGAAGCGCGTGATCGCCTTGCACGCAAGGGTTTCCGACGAGCTCGGCGTGGACATGCCGGAGCTCGACCTCGGCGGCGGCTTCGGGATCGCGTACACCACGCAGGACGACCCGTCCGACCCGGCGCAGCTCGCGACCGAGATGGGCAAGATCGTCGAACACGAGTGCCGCGCGTTCGAGGTCGACGTGCCGAAGGTGTCGATCGAGCCGGGGCGCGCGATCGTCGGACCGGCGATGTGCACGGTGTACACGGTCGGCACGGTCAAGGAGGTCGAGCTCGACGCCGGCGCCATGCGGACGTACGTGTCCGTCGACGGCGGGATGAGCGACAACATCCGCGCCGCGCTGTACGACGCCGACTACTCCTGCACGATCGCCAACCGGTACTCCGACACCGAGCCGACGCTGGCCCGCGTGGTCGGAAAGCACTGCGAGGCCGGGGACATCGTCGTGAAGGACGAGTTCCTGCCGGCCGACGTGCAGCCCGGCGACCTGATCGCCGTCCCGGGGACGGGCGCGTACTGCCGCTCGATGGCGAGCAACTACAACCACGTGCCGCGGCCACCGGTGATCGCGGTCAAGGACGGTCGAACGCGGGTCGTCGTACGCCGTGAGACCGAAGACGACCTGCTTCGCCTTGATATGGGGACCGCCGAATGAACGACGCTGTGAACGATGCGAAACCTCTTAAGGTAGGCCTGCTCGGTTGCGGAGTGGTCGGCACCGAGGTGGTGCGGATCCTGACCGAGCAGGCGGACCATCTCGCGGCCCGCGTCGGCGCCCGCCTGGAGATCGCAGGCATCGCCGTACGCCGTCCCGGCCGTGCCCGCGACATCGCGGTCGACCCGGAGCTGATCACGACCGACGCGCAGGCGCTGGTGTCGCGCGGCGATCTGGATCTGGTGATCGAGGTGATCGGCGGGCTCGAGCCCGCCCGCAGCCTGATCCTGACCGCGCTCGAGCACGGCGCCTCCGTCGTCACGGCGAACAAGGCGCTGCTCGCGGAGGACGGCCCGACGCTGTTCGCGGCCGCGGAGAAGTACCAGCGCGACCTGTACTTCGAGGCCGCCGTCGCCGGCGCGATCCCGATCCTGCGGCCGCTGCGCGAGTCGCTCGCCGGTGACGACGTGATCCGGGTGATGGGCATCGTCAACGGCACCACGAACTACATCCTCGACAAGATGGACACCACCGGCGCCGGCTTCGACGAGGCGCTCGAGGAGGCCCAGGCACTCGGGTACGCCGAGGCCGATCCGACCGCGGACATCGAGGGATTCGACGCGGCCGCGAAGGCAGCGCTCCTTGCCAGCTTGGCGTTCCACACCCGCGTCTCGATCGCCGATGTGCACCGCGAGGGCATCACCGAGGTCAGCGCGACCGATATCGCGTCGGCCCGCGAGATGGGCTGCGTGGTCAAGTCATTGGCGATCTGCGAGCTCGACGAGACGACCGACTCGGTCAGCGCCAGGGTGTATCCGGCGATGATCCCGCTCACGCATCCGTTGGCCAGTGTTCGGGACGCGTACAACGCGGTTTTCGTGGAAAGCAAGGCAGCCGGGCGGCTGATGTTCTATGGTCGTGGTGCCGGCGGCGCCCCGACGGCCAGTGCAGTCCTCGGGGACCTGGTGTCCGCCGCGCGCAACCGGCTCAAGGGCGTGCCGGGTGTCGGCGAGTCGTCGTACACCCAGCGGTCCGTGCGGCCGATGGGCGACGCGATGACCCGCTACCACGTGTCGCTGGACGTGGCCGACAAGGCCGGTGTGCTGGCGGCGGTGGCCCAGGCCTTCGCCGAGCACGACGTGTCGATCCAGACCGTCCGCCAGGAAGGCCGGGGCAGTGACGCGGAGCTGGTGGTGGTCACTCACACCGCGACCGACGCCGCGTTGTCCGCCACCGTGGAGGCCTTGCGCGACATGGACATCGTTCGGGAAGTCAGCAGTGTGATGCGGGTGGAAGGCGAGTAGAACTATGGCTCACCAGTGGCAGGGCGTGATCGAGGAATACCGGGACCGGCTTCCCGTATCGGCGGACACGCCGGTCGTCACGCTCGGCGAGGGCGGTACGCCGCTGGTGGCCGCGCAGTGGCTGAGCGAGCAGACCGGCTGCGAGGTCTGGCTGAAGGTCGAGGGCAACAACCCGACCGGCTCGTTCAAGGACCGCGGCATGACCGTGGCGATCTCGCTCGCGGCGCAGGCCGGCGACAAGGCGGTCGTCTGCGCCTCGACCGGCAACACCTCGGCCTCGGCCGCGGCGTACGCCGTGCGCGCCGGGATGGTCCCGCTGGTGCTGATCCCGGCCGGCCGGATCGCGAAGGGCAAGCTCGCGCAGGCGGTCGTGCACGGCGCCAAGCTCGTGCAGATCGACGGCGGCTTCGACGACTGCCTGCGGATCGTCCGTGAATTGGGCAAGCACTACCCGGTGGCCCTGGTGAACTCGGTCAACCCGGTCCGCCTCGAGGGGCAGAAGACCGCGGCGTTCGAGGTGTGCGACGCGCTCGGCGACGCCCCCGATCTGCACCTGCTTCCGGTCGGCAACGCGGGCAACATCGCGGCCTACTGGAAGGGATACCAGGAGTACGCGAAGGACAAGCTCGCGACCCGGACCCCGCAGATGTGGGGTTTCCAGGCCGAGGGCGCGGCGCCGATCGTGCGCGGTGCGATCGTCGAGAAGCCGGAGACCGCGGCCACCGCGATCCGGGTCGGCAACCCGGCGTCCTGGACGCTGGCCGAGGCCGCGCGGGACGAGTCGGGCGGCCGGATCGAGATGATCACCGACGAGAAGATCCTGAACGCACAGCGTGAGCTCGCCGCTCGTGAGGGCGTGTTCGTGGAGCCCGCTTCGGCGGCCGGGGTCGCCGGTCTGCTGCACGCCAAGGCGCAGGGTTGGCTGCCGGGCGGCTCGACCGTTGTGATCACGGTCACCGGCCACGGCCTGAAGGACATCGACACCGCGCTCGACCACATCAGCATGGACGAGTCACCCGTCACCGCCGCCGACACCGACGCGGTAGCCCGCGTCGCCGGCCTGGCGTGAGCCCGACCGTGCCACCCTCGGCCGCCGACCAATCCGCCGAGCAGCGCCGGCCATGTGATCAGGTGCGGGTGCGGGTTCCGGCGACGAGCGCGAATCTCGGGCCTGGGTTCGACGCGTTCGGGCTCGCCCTGACGCTCTACGACGACCTGATCGTCATCCCGTGCGGATCCAGCGTGACCGTCGAGGTCAGCGGATGCGGTGAAGGCGAAGTGCCGCTGGACGAGACGCATCTGGTGGTGCAGTCGATCCGCGCCGGGCTTGAGGCGCTGGGTGCGTCGGTGCCCGGATTCACGTTGCGTTGCGAGAACCGGATCCCGCACGGTCGCGGGCTCGGTTCGTCGTCCGCGGCGATCGTCGGCGGCCTCGCGGCGGCGTACGCACTCGCGGGGGAGCCGGTCGATCGCGAGCGTCTCGTCGTACTGGCGAACGAGCTCGAAGGGCACCCCGACAACGTTGCGGCGGCGGCCCTCGGCGGGTTCACGATCGCTTGGACGGAAGGCGCGGAGACAACTGAGGGGCGTGGCCGCGCGATTCGGTTGGAACCGGCGGACGGATTGGCTGCGGTTGCTTATGTACCTGACAATCGCGTGCTGACCAAAGAGGCGCGCGGACTGCTGCCGGGCGTTGTTTCCCACACCGACGCGGCGGCGAACGCGGGCAAGGCCGCGTTGCTCGTCGCGGCGATGACCGGCCGCCCGGAAATGCTGCTGATCGCGACCGAGGACCGGCTGCATCAGGAGTACCGCGAGCCGGCGATGCCCGAGAGCCTCGCGCTGGTGCACAAACTGCGCGGCAGCGGGCTGGCCGCGATCATCAGCGGAGCCGGTCCGACCGTCGCCGTACTGGGTGGTCACGACGGGAAAGGCGCAGGTCAGGGCAATCTTTTCGGCGGTACGCCGGAGCCGCCGGACGGCTGGACGAAGTACGAGCTGGACATTGATCCAGTCGGCGTACAGGTCTGGTCCATGGAAGCCGGCTGAGTCGGCGGAGCGGCGGGGGAATCCTGAGGCGCTGACACGCGTTGTACAGACCGAGTCAACCGGACGACCCGTAGTGGTGCTAGTCTCGACTCACCCGATCCCCTCCAGGTGATCGGTGAACTCTCGTCACGATCCGGGCTGTGCTCCCGGCACCCTGTGTTGTGTGGCGACCCTCCTGTGGATGTGACCTTGCGCCGCCTGCGTCGGAGAAGTCCGGGGGGACTCAGATCGAGCGAGAGCCTCTTGTACCCCGCGTGCCCGTTGTGTGGTCGTGGGTGGAATGAAATTGGTCGATGAGCCGTGCAGGCCTTCGACGATCCGTGTGGGAAGGACCTCACGTGACAGAAACTGTTGAAGCCTCCAGCGCAGGAGACGCCGCGGCTACCACCGCGCCGCGTCGCCGCAAAGCTGGTGGCGGCCTCGAGGGCATGCTGCTCCCCGAGCTCAAGCAGCTCGCCGGGACGCTCGGCATCAAGGGCACCGGCGCACTGCGCAAGGGCCAGCTGATCGAGGCGATCAAGGCCGCTCAGACCGGCGGGTCCACCGCCAAGAGCGGCTCGACCGGTGGATCCCGGGCGAAGGTGACACAGCCGACGCTCGATGAGGCCACCGAGTCATCTGCAGCGCCCGCGGCCAAGACCGCTGAGGCGCCGGCCAAGCGCGAGGGTGGCAGTCGCCGGACCCGCGCCGCGGCCCAGAAGGAGACACCGCTCGACACCCCGAAGGACGAGCCGGCGCAGAACGGCGCCGCTCCCGAGGTGACCGCTCCGGCCGCCGCGACCGTCACCTCCTCGGCTCCGGCCGAGGCGCCGGCCGCCGCGCACACCGGGACCGCCGCCCAGAACGGCGCCGCCGAGCGGGTCGAGACCCGTGGCGACGAGCGCGCCGACGACCGCGGCGACAACCAGAGCCGCAACCGCGACCGCGCTCGGGACAGCCGGGACAGCCGCGACGGCAACCAGAACCGGGACCGCAACCGCGACAACCAGAGCCGGGACACCAACCGGGACGGTCAGCGCGACGGCCAGGGCAGCCGCGACGGCAACCGCGAGCAGAACCGCGAGCAGAACCGGGACGGCAACCGCGACCGTAACCGCGACACCGGCCGCGACGCCGGGCGCGACAATGTCCGCGACGGCCAGACCGACAACCAGCGGAACCGCCAGGACGACCGCGGCGAGGACGGCGACGGACGTCGTCGCCGTCGCCGGGGTCGCGACCGGGAGCGCAACCGCGACGGCCAGCCGGCCAACCGCGACAGTGGCCGCGACGGCGGGCGTGACAGCGGCCGTGACAGTGGCCGTGACAGCAACCGCAACCGTGGTCGCGGCGAGCGGTTCGACGCCGAGCCGACGATCAGCGAGGACGACGTCCTGGTGCCGGCCGCGGGCATCCTCGACGTACTCGACAACTACGCGTTCGTCCGGACCAGCGGCTACCTGCCCGGCCCGAACGACGTGTACGTCGCGCTCTCGATGGTGAAGCGCTACGGCCTGCGCAAGGGCGACGCGATCACCGGTGCGGTGAAGCAGCCGCAGGAGGGCGAGCGCAAGGAGAAGTTCAACCCGCTGGTCCGAATCGACACCGTCAACGGCGCCGACCCGGAGATCGCCAAGCAGCGGCAGGACTTCAACAAGCTCACCCCGCTGTACGCGACCGAGCGGCTGCGGCTGGAGACCGAGCCGGGGATCCTCACCACCCGGATCGTCGACATCGTCAGCCCGATCGGCAAGGGCCAGCGCGGCCTGATCGTCTCGCCGCCGAAGGCCGGTAAGACGATGGTGCTGCAGGCGCTCGCGAACGCGATCACCACGAACAACCCCGAAGTGCACCTGATGGTCGTGCTGGTCGACGAGCGGCCCGAAGAGGTCACCGACATGCAGCGCACGGTCAAGGGCGAGGTCATCGCCTCGACGTTCGACCGGCCGGCCGACGACCACACCACGGTCGCGGAGCTGGCGATCGAGCGGGCCAAGCGGCTGGTCGAGCTCGGCCACGACGTCGTCGTACTGCTCGACTCGATCACCCGGCTGGGCCGTGCGTACAACATCGCGGCGCCCGCCAGCGGCCGGATCCTGTCCGGCGGTGTGGACTCGTCCGCGCTGTACCCGCCGAAGCGGTTCTTCGGTGCGGCCCGCAACATCGAGGACGGCGGCTCGCTGACCATCCTCGCCACCGCGCTGATCGAGACCGGCTCGAAGATGGACGAGGTGATCTTCGAGGAGTTCAAGGGCACCGGCAACATGGAGCTCCGGCTGCGCCGCGAGTTCGCCGACCGCCGGATCTTCCCGGCCATCGACGTCGTCGCCTCCGGCACCCGCCGCGAGGAGCTGCTGATGTCGAAGGACGAGACCCAGGTCGTCTGGAAGCTCCGCCGGGTGCTCTCGGCACTCGACGGTCAGGCGGCGCTGGAGCTGCTGATCGGCAAGCTCAAGGAGAGCAAGTCGAACATCGAGTTCCTGCTCCAGGTCAACAAGACCACGCCGTCGACCGGCTCCGGCCACAGCACCACCAACGGCGACTGAACGACCCTCGATTACCAGTTTGCCGCCCTCGGGTGGCAAACTGGTACGTCGGTTCCGGTTCACGTTCACACCGTGTGGACGACCCGGGGCACCTGAACCTAGGAGACTGTCTTGAAGAGCGACATCCACCCGACGTATGTGGAGACCACGGTGACCTGCACCTGTGGCTCGACGTTCACCACGCGCTCGACCGCGGAGAACGGCGTGATCCACGCCGACGTGTGCTCGCAGTGCCACCCCTTCTACACCGGCAAGCAGAAGATTCTGGACACCGGTGGCCGGGTCGCCCGCTTCGAGAAGCGGTACGCCAAGAAGTAGCTTTCCTGCCGCGCGCCGGTTCCGCCTGTCATGGGCGGGACCGGCGCGCGGTTTGTGTTGTCAGGGTTGGTTCGAGAGGAGGAGTGCAGCGTGTTCGAGGCTGTTGAGACGCTGAAGGCGGAGTACGCCGAGCTGGAGCGGCAGATGGCTGAGCCGGAGCTGCACTCCGACCAGGCCAACGCCCGCCGGGTCGGCAAGCGGTACGCCGCGCTGGCCCCCGTGGTTCGTACCTACGACGAGTGGCAGCAGACCGGCGACGACATCGAGGCCGCGCGGGAGCTCGCGTCCGAGGACCCGACGTTCGCCGAGGAGGCGACGCGGCTGACCGCACGCCGCGAGGAGCTGGCGGAGCGGCTGCAGACGCTGCTCGTGCCGCGGGACCCCAACGACGACAAGGACGCGATCCTCGAGATCAAGGCGGGTGAGGGCGGCGACGAGTCCGCGCTGTTCGCCGGCGACCTGTTGAAGATGTACCTGAAGTACGCCGAGTCGCAGAACTGGAAGACCGAGGTGCTCGACTCGGCCGAGTCCGACCTGGGCGGCTACAAGTCGATCACGGTCGCCGTGAAGGCGAAAGGTACGCCGGAGCCGGGCGATGCGCCGTACGCGAAGCTGAAGTTCGAGGGCGGCGTACACCGGGTGCAGCGGGTGCCGGTGACCGAGTCGCAGGGGCGGATCCACACGTCCGCGGCCGGCGTGCTGGTACTGCCGGAGGCCGAGGACGTCGACGTCGAGATCGACCAGAACGATCTGCGGATCGACGTGTTCCGGTCGTCGGGTCCCGGTGGGCAGAGCGTGAACACGACCGACTCCGCCGTACGCATCACGCACTTGCCGACGGGCATCGTGGTGTCGATGCAGAACGAGAAGTCCCAGCTGCAGAACCGTGAGCAGGCGATGCGCGTACTGCGTGCGCGGTTGCTGGCCGCTGCGCAGGAGGCCGCCGACCAGGAGGCCTCCGACGCTCGCCGGTCGCAGATCCGCACGGTCGACCGATCAGAGCGCGTCCGCACCTACAACTTCCCCGAGAACCGCTTCTCCGACCACCGAGTCGGCTACAAGGCCCACAATCTCGACCAGGTCCTCGGCGGCGAACTCGAGCCGGTCATCACAGCCCTCACCGAAGCCGACCTGACCGCCCGCCTAGAGGCCGTCGACTCCAAGTGAACGAAAAAGAACCCCGCCCCCTCGCTTCGCTCGGGGGCGGGGGAGTAGGGGATGGTCCCGGCGGAGTGCGGGCGTTGGTTGCGGGTGCGGCTGAGCGCTTGGCTGCGGCGGGGGTTGCTTCGCCTGAGTACGACGCCGCTGAATTGCTTGCGTTTGTTACTGGGTCTAGTCGGATGCATTTGGCTGAGCCGAGTGAGGAGCAGCTGCGGGTCTTTGGGGAGCTGATTGAGCGGCGGGCTGCTCGGGAGCCGTTGCAGCATCTGACGGGGACTGCTGGGTTTCGGTATCGGGAGCTCGTGGTCGGGCCGGGGGTGTTTGTGCCGCGGCCGGAGACCGAGGTGATGGTTGGCTGGATTCTCGAGCGGATCGCCGGCGTGAAGAACCCGCTGGTGGTTGATCTGTGCTCGGGCTCCGGTGCGATCGCCGGCGCCGTGGCGACAGAGCGCCCGGACAGCATCGTGCACGCGGTCGAGCTGTCACCGGAGGCGTGCGTGTGGGCCCGGCGCAACTTGGACGGCACCGGCGCGATCCTGCACGAGGGTGACATCGACGGTTGCCTGCCGGAGTTCGACGGTCAGGTGGATGCGGTGATCTCCAACCCGCCGTACATCCCGTTGACAGCCTGGGAGTCGGTGACCGCGGAGGTACGCGACCACGACCCAGCGCTCGCCTTGTGGTCCGGCGACGACGGCCTCGACGAGATCAAGGTGGTCGCCGCCACCGCGGCCCGCCTGCTCAAACCCGGCGGCTGGTTCGCCTGCGAACACGCCGACGTCCAGGGCGAGTCGGCCCCTGCCGTCTTCTCCACCACTGGCTCCTTCACCGAGGTTCGCGACCAACTGGACCTCGCCGGCCGACACCGCTTCACCACCGGCCGCCGAGTCTGATCCGCAAGACCGGCGATGCGTGGAAAAGGGGATTCCTCCGTGTGTTCTAAGGATGCACAGTCGCGCTACTTCGGCGCTGACTTTCTTTCCGCACACCGCAAACGCCATGGGCGCAGGCCTCCGCAGGAGCGTCCCACGACGTACGACATAGCGGTCGAAGAGGAGTACAGCGGCTGGCGCCAATGGTTGGATGAGCAACTCGCGCAGCTGCCGTCAGACATGGCCTCGGAGCTTGCTCACAAGATCTGGGGCGAGGATCACTTCTGGCCGGTCATCTTCGAGCTGGCCGCTGGTGCCGAACTCCGGCAGCAACGTAGGCAGATCGCCTACGAACAAGAATGGGACGGACTCACGCCGGATTGGACCGTCGTCAGCGACGACGGCAGTCCGGCCGCCTTTGTAGAGGTTCACACTGACAGTCCTCCGCAGGACGTCTATCGACGGATGCGGGGCTGGTATGGACTGGTTGCACGAATCCGACAGATCCCCGTACCGGTCCTCGTCACCCTGCCGGATATCGCTGGGTTGGCGAAGCCCCCTGATGCGCGGACGGCGAAGCGTATCGCCCAGGATCTGCGGCAGCGGCTGTCACCGTTCAGCCAGGGACTCTTGTTCAGCCACGGCTACACATTTGCTGTTCGCGACAAGCCGTTGGCGACCGTGTCGGGTGGGCGGTTACATGCCGAATTCGTCCCGCCCAGCTCGCTCGCGGGCGTGGTCACTGCTGAGCGGTTGGTGCAAAGGATCGAAGAGAAGGTTCGAAGGTACGAGAAGCTGGCGACGACCTACGATGTCCCGCTGGTGATCGCGGTCGGCGCACACAAGTTCAGTGGTCTGGAGCTGAAGCACCTGGACAGCTTGCTGGCCGGGGCCATGACCACGACATTTCAGTTCAGCGCCGGGGACACGTTCGTCGGCAGCAAAGAGATCAACCTCGGCCATCCACCACGATGGTTCATGCCTCGTGCTTTGTCCGCCGTGATGTGGATCGACAACGTGTTCCCGTTTCGAGCAACGATGCGGCCGAACGACCGCTCCGATGGCGTGGTCGGGTAAGGCGGCTATCGATCTCGATTCAAAGGCCGGCGTCGACTGTTGACAGTTAACCGGTTCGAAACCCTGGTGAGGTCCTGTTCGCGGATTCGGCCGATCGCGGGTGTTTCTTCAGCTCTGCTGGTGACGCGACAGACGACTGGGTAGTGGTCTGCGCCGAGTAGCTTGACCACCTCGACGTCGCGGACGACCAGGTCCGGGGTACTGAAGAGGCGGTCGATGGAGCGGCCGTCGGGCGTGGTGACGGGCGGTGGGTTGCCGAAGGCGTCCACGAGGCCCAGGGACGTGCCGAAGAAGTCGCCGGGGTTCGGCATGTTGAGATCGCCGGCGACGATCGCGCGCTGCACACCGAGCGCCGCGAGCTCCTCCCGCAAGAACGCCGCCAGCTGCTCGCCGGCCTCCCGTCCCGGCCCCTCGCGGTACGTGTATTCGACCCCCTCAGCGCTGCGGAACATGTGGATCGGACACACCTGCCCGCCCACGATGTAGATCTCGCCGAGCTCCCCGAAGTCACCCCGCACCACCAAGAAGCCCTTGCTGTGGGCAACAAGCGGCTCGCCGGTTCGCCAATGCAGGAAGTCGATCGAGGGGTTCGGCAGATCGATCCGGTCGAGTTCGGTCAGCGGGTACGACGACGCGATGCCGACGCCCAAACGCGCAACCCCGGGGATATGCGAGTCCGAGAATGCGTGCCGGACCAACTCCGCGTCGGGCATCGCTGCCGCGGTCAGCCGCTCGAGTTGGTCGCCGGAAGGGTCGAGTTCGGTCACGATCAGAACGTCCGGACGCAGCCCAGCCAGTGCCCGCCCGAAGTCCGCCGTACGGTCCTCGTCCAGGTAGCGTCCGGAAGGGTCGACGAAGCGACCGCCGGCCACGTTGGCGAAAGCGATCGATATCATTCGTAGATCACCAGCTCCGGCCGCGGCTTGAGTGCGAGCACCTGCGGCGGTGTCATCAACGGACCGTGCCGCGTGTCCTCGGTGTAGAAGAGTTTGAACCCGGCATGCACAGCCGGCGGCAGGCTCGTCGTCAGCTTCGCCCACGTCTTGAGCTTGTCCTCGCGAGCGCCGATCCCGTCGACCGACTTGATCGTCACCACGCCCGGATGCGGCTTCAGCGCCTTCTCGTTGCTGACGATCCGCGCCGACAGCTGATGGAACACGAACACCTTCTCCGGCAGGTCGTTCGCCGTCACCAGCCCAGACAGGTACGCCGCGATGCTGTCGAGCTCCGCCCCCGTCGTATGCCCGAAGACGCGCCCCGGCACCTGCCCCGGACCGACGGCCCATTCCGGATCGAACGCGAGCCCGACGTCCGGCTCCTTGAGCCACCGCTCGAGCCGTTTCACCTCGGGCAGGATCTTCGCCCGCCCCGGCTGGATGTCGAGCAGCAACAGCATCTTGTGTTTCCGCGCGACCGTCAGATACTGCTCGATCGCCGAGTCGTCCAACCGCCCGCGATACAGACCGTCCTTGCCGCGGGACCCACGCGCGACGACGGCGATCAGCTCCATCACCGGCTGCGGCGTCCAGCCTCCCGCGTACGTGGCAGCCAGCTTCTCGAGCTTGGCCGCCTTCGCGTCGAGGTCCTTGTCCAGCGGCCCGAGCGCCGGCGATCCCGGCAGACCGACGTACCCGACCAGTTGGTACTTCGGGAAGATCACCCGCCCGCCCCGCGGCAGCTCACCGTCCGCCGGCGGGGGTGGCGGAGTCGGCGTACTGCGCACAGGCGACGGTGAGCCAGTAGTCGGCACGGGTGCGGGTGATGGTGTATCGCTGCAGGCCGCAAGGCACAAGAGGCTGACGGACAGCACCCCACAGACTCTCCTCACCGCACCAGCCAACCACAATCAAGCGGCCGGACCGGTCCGATCCAGCCCGTCTGCGGCCCGCTCGACGGTAGCTTCCTGCCCCTCCTCGAGCGCGAGCTCCAGCGCCCGTGCGAAATGCGGACGTGCCTGGGCGAGATCCCCCTTGGCCAGCAGCGTTTCCGCGAGCCGTAGGTACGCGTTCTGCTGCGACTGTTTCGAGTCGCTCTCCAGCGCCAGCTCCAGCGAACGACGCCCGACGTCGATGGCCTCACTCCACAGCCGCTGCCGCGCGTACGCCGTACCGAGGAACGCGTAGGTGTAGATCAGGCTGTAGTCCGCCCCACGCTCGACCCCCAGGTCTCGTGCCGTCGTCAACGCCGCGACCGCCTCGTCCACGCGGTCCAACTCCAGCAGACACTCACCGATCCCGTTCAGTACTTCGGACTGTACCGCGGGATCGCCGAGCTCCAGCGAGTCCTGATACGCCGCCAGCGCCTGAGCGAACTCCCTGCGGTCGCCGTACGTCGCCCCGAGGTACGCCAGCACCCGCGACGCGATGCTCTGATCACCAGCCCGCCGCGCCACCTCCAGCGCTTCCCGCAGTACTGCGAGCGCCTCGTCGTCCGGACTGAGCTTCGCGAGGCTGTAACCGATCGACGCCAGCAACCGCGCGCGCAACGCGAGGTCCGCATCGGCAGGCAGTCTGTCCCGCGCCTCCTGCAGCGTCCTCAGACTGGCCTCAGCGCCAAGGCGGTACCGCCCTAGGCTGCCGATAGACAACAGCACCCGAGACTCCGCCTCCGCGTCGCCGGCAGCCGCGCGCAGAGCCAGCTGGAGCGCCTCATCCATCTCGTAGACCCGGCCACGCTGGAAGAAGCACGACGCCACCGCCAGACCGGTCCGCCAGACATGCTCCGGCGACGACTCCGCAGACCTGACAGTGGCCAGCACGTTCGCACCCTCGGCGTCGATCCACTCCAACCCCTCAGCCGCCGAATCGAACTCAGGCAACCGGACCGGCGCGGGCCCGGGCAGAGGCTGTAGCCGACTGCTGAAGATCGCCGCACTGGCCTCCGCGGTCGCGTAGAGGTAGTAGTCCAGCAAACGCCGTACTGCGTCTGGCTCCGGCGCCAGCGTCCGTGCGTACTGGCGCAGCAGGTCGTGGAACTGGAAACGCCCAGGACGCAGCTGCAGCAGCAGATTGGCGTCGACGAGCTGCTCCAGCATGTCCTCTGCTTCCACCACGTCCACATCGGCCAGCGCGGCAGCGGCGTACATCTCGATGTCCTGTCCGGTCATCGCACCGAGCAGACGGAACAGGCGCTGCTGGTCCGGCGGCAGATGCTCGTACGACAAGGCGAAGGCGGGGGAGACCCCACCACTGTCCGTGCTGAGCTCAGCCAGCCGCCTGTCCTCGGCGTCGAGTCGTTTGGACAGGTGCTCGATCGTCCAGCTCGGCCGATGCCGCAGCCGTGCCCCAGCCACCCGGATCGCCAACGGCAGATAGCCGCACTGGTTCACGACTTCTGCCGCAGCATCCGCAGAGCCGGCACGGTCTGCGCCCACGATCTCCGCCAGCAACTCCCGTGCGTCCTCAGGCCGCAGTACGTCGAGGGCGAGGCGCGCAGTGGCGTCCAAACCAGTCAACTGCCGCCGACTCGTCACCAGCACGCCACACCGCGGCCCACCGGCCAGCAACGGCCGCACTGCCGCGCTGTCCGGCGCATTGTCGAGTACGACGAGGATCTGCCGCCCAGCCAACTCAGACCGCCACAGCGCAGCCCGCTCTTCGAGGTCCGCCGGGATGCGGTCAGCCGGAACGGACAGCGTGCGCAGCAAGCGATCCAGCGCCTGCAACGCCGAGACCGGCTCATGCCCCGGCGTGTACCCGTGCAGGTCGATGAAGAGCCGCCCGTCCGGGTACACGTCGGCCAGCTGCCGTGCAGCACGCACAGCGAGCGCAGTCTTCCCGACACCTGCCATACCGTCGATCGCGACGACAGCAGGTCCTGCAGTGCGCAGTGCGTCGACCACCTGCTTCAGTACGTCGTCCCGCCCGACGAACGCGGCACCGTCGTACGGGAGCTCGTCACGCACCGCAGGACGCGCCAAAGGCTCGTCGTTCTGCAGGATCCGCTCGTGGATCGCGCGCAGCTCCGGACCGGGTTCCACACCGAGCTGCTCGATCAGCTCGTGCCGCGTCCGCGTGTAGGTCTCGAGGGCTTCGGAGATCCGGCCGCTGCGCCAGTACGCGAGCATCAGCTGCCCGGCGAACTGCTCCCGCAGCCGGTCCTCCTCCACCAGCGCGACCAGCTCGGGCACCAGATCGCCGTACCGGCCGCGCTCCAGGTCCAGCTGGATCCGCTCGGCCAGCACCTTCAGCCGTCGCTCGGTCAGCCGGTGACGCTGCACGCTGAGGTAGTGGCCGGCCAGTCCGCTCAACGGCTCGCCGGTGAACAACTCCAGCGCCTCGGACAGCTTCGCCGCCGCCTCGTCCTTGTCCCGGCACCCATGCGCCGCACTGATCAGGCCCTCGAACCGATCCAGATCCAGCGCACCAGGAGCCAGCCGCAAGCTGTAGCCGTCCCGTGTGTGCACCAGCACGCCCTCGGGCAGCAACTTGCGCAGCCGATAGATGTACGGCGGAACGATCTTGACGCCGGTCGAAGGCGGTGCATCACTCCAGACGAGCTCGACCAGTTCGTGTGCGGAAATGACCTGGTTGGACCGGAACGCCAGCACAGCGAGCAGGGTCTGCTGACGGGTCGGCCCGAGATCGAGCCGGCGGTGGCCGGACCAACCGCGCAGCGGGCCCAGGAGGTCCAGCCGCAGGTCATCCGTCACGGTGCACAGTCTGGCAGCTACTCCTTGTTCTGCTCGACGTAGGCGTCGATCTCGGTCAGCAGGGAGTCCTTCACCGCGTCCTCGGCGAACGACACCCGGACGGCGGTCTTCGCCAGCTCGGCGGCGCCGGTCGCGTCGAGGTCGAGCAGCCGCGACGCGACGACGTACTCGTTGGTGAGGTCGGTGCCGAACATCGGCGGGTCGTCGGAGTTGATCGTCACCACCAGGCCGGCATCGGCCATCGCGCGCAGCGGGTGGACGTCGTACGAGGCGACGGCGCGGGTGGCGATGTTCGACGTCGGGCTGACCTCGAGCGGGATCCGGTGCTCGCGCAGGTAGTCGACCAGCTTCGGGTCCTGCATCGTCGACGTACCGTGGCCGATCCGCTCCGCCTTCAGCACCCGGACCGCGTCCCAGATCGTCTCCGGCCCGGTCGTCTCGCCCGCGTGCGGCACGCTGTGCAGACCCGCCGCGATCGCCGCCTCGAAGTGCGGCTGGAATTGCGGCCGCGGTACGCCGATCTCCGGCCCGCCCAGCCCGAACCCGACCAGCCCCTCCGGGCGGATCTTGGTCGCGATCCGCAGCGTCTCCTCGGCGGCCGGGATCCCTGCCTCACCGGAGATGTCGAAGATCCACCGCAGTACGAGACCGAATTCCTTCTCGGCCGCGACCCGCGCGTCCTCGATCGCCTCGCAGAATGCCTCGGCCTGGATCCCGCGCACCACCGAGGTGTACGGCGTGACCGTGAGCTCGGCGTACCGCAGGTTCTGCTGCTCGGCCATCTCGCGGGCGATCTCGTACGTCAGCAGCCGCACGTCCTCCGGCGTCTTGATCAGCTCGACGACGGACAGGTAGATGTCGATGAAGTGCGCGAAGTCGCTGAACTTGAAGTACTCCGTCAGCGCGCCCGGGTCGGCCGGCACCGGCGATCCCGGGTGCCGCGCGGCGAGCTCGGCGACGATCCGCGGCGACGCGGACCCGACGTGGTGGACATGCAACTCGGCCTTCGGCAACCCGGCGAGGAACTCACGCGACACGGTCATGGGGCCTCCCGTCCTGGACTGAGGAGCGGAGGGAGCGAAGCGACCGGAGCGACGAGGGAAGGCCGGGAGTTCCAGCCCCGTGACCCGTCGCGACGGAGTCGCGACAATTCAATACAGTCATGACCGGGATCTTAAGGAGATCGCGGACCGGTCTGCCCGGAAATTGACAATCGACTGTCAGCATCGACCCGGTTAGGGGTGGGGCCCGCCTGAGTGGCACGATTCACCCCGTGAGTGAGCGCTTCGACTTCACCGGGGACGAACTGGCACCGGCGTACCGCGCGGCTGTGGACGCCATCGAGGCCGGCGACCTGGTCGTGCTGCCGACCGACACCGTGTACGGCATCGCCGCGGATGCCTTCAAGGCCGACGCCGTCCAGCGGCTGCTGGACGCCAAGGGCCGCGGCCGGGACATGCCGCCGCCGGTGCTGATCTCGGTGGTCGAGTCGCTGGACGCGCTCGCCACCGACGTACCGGAGAACGGGCGCAAGCTCGCGCAGGAGTTCTGGCCCGGGCCGCTGACGCTGATCTGCCACGCGCAGACCTCGCTGATGTGGGACCTGGGGGAGACCCAGGGCACCGTCGCGCTCCGCGTGCCGGACCACGAGAACACCCGCGAGCTGCTGTCCCGGACCGGACCGCTCGCGGTCAGCTCGGCGAACAAGTCCGGTCAGCCGGCGGCGCTGGACGTGTACGACGCCGAGGAGCAGCTGGCCGAGTCGGTCGCGGTCTACCTCGACGGCGGCCAGGTCACCGGCGGCGAACCGTCCACGATCGTCGACATCACCGGCGACACACCCCGGGTGGTCCGCGTCGGCGCGCTGTCACTCGAGCAGCTACGCGCCGTCGTACCCGAGGTAAGCACCGAGGACGACGAACCGAAGCCGGCCGACGAAACCAACCCGGACGAAGCCGAGCCGGACGAAGCCAAGCCAACTGAAGAGCCGGTCGCAGCGTCCAACCAGGACGACGAGAACACGACCGATCCCGATGCGAGGCCTGCGGACTAGTGCGCGAGTACCTGCTGGTCCTGTTCGTGGCGATGGCCACGACCTTCTTGCTGACCGGCGTCGCCCGGCAGATCGCGCTGCGGTACGGCGCGGTCGCCAAGGTCCGGGCCCGGGACGTGCACAAGGTACCGATCCCGTACTTCGGCGGCCTGTCCATCCTCGGCGGCCTGATCGCGGGGTTCGCGGTCGCGTCCAGCCTGCCGTTCCTCGGCAACAGCCTGCAGGTCGCCCACGATGCTCGCGCCATCCTGATCGGCGGCGTGGTGATCTGCGCGGTCGGTGTGGTCGACGACCTGTACGAGCTGGACGCGATCACCAAGCTGGCCGGCGAGGTCCTCGCGGTCGGCGTACTAGTTGTCCAAGGCATCCAGTTGTACTGGCTGCCGCTGCCCGGCGGCGTGATCTCGCCGTCGCCCGCGCAGCTGGCCGTGCTGACCGCCGGCATCCTGCTGGTCTCCTGCAACGCGGTGAACTTCGTCGACGGCCTGGACGGGCTCGCGGCCGGTGTGACCGCGATCGGCGCGACCGCGTTCTTCGCGTACTCGTACCTGCTGAACTTCCACGAGAACCTCGACCGCGCGACCACCTCGACCCTGATCACGGTCGCGCTGGCCGGCGCCTGCCTCGGTTTCCTGCCGCACAACTTCTTCCCCGCAAGGGTCTTCATGGGCGACTCCGGCGCCCTGCTGATCGGCCTGATGCTGGCCGCGTCGACGATCAGCCTGACCGGCCAGATGGACCCGAACGCCGTCCCGTACGAGGTCGGCGGCTCGAGCCTGCTGCCCGCACTGCTTCCGTTGGTGCTGCCAATCGCCATCCTCGCGATCCCCGCGCTGGACCTGACGCTCGCGTACATCCGCCGTACCAAGGCCGGCCGCTCGCCGTTCGCCGCCGACAAGCAGCACCTCCACCACCGCCTGATGCAACGCGGCCACTCGCACCGCCGCGCCGTCCTGCTGATGTACCTGTGGACCGCCCTGATCGCGTACGGCGTCGTGGTGCTCGGCCTCGTCCTGTACTGGTGGACGGCCCTGATCGTGCTGGCCGTCGCGGTCACCGCGGTGCTGCTCACGACCGGTCTCCCGAGGCGTTCCCGGAAACCGCTCGCCAAGGTTTGATCCCCGCTGGCAGGGACCAGACCACTCGCCTTCCTGGCATACCGATAAGGTGTGGCTGTACAGCGGGAGGGACCCTCGTTTTGCTGACTGTGCAGACTTTGTGCTAGTTTTCACAAGCACCAGCAAAGAACAGCGACACCCCTGACCCCGCCCACCCGACGAATTGGCCGCGAGCCAGTTTCGCCAGCAGGACGGAACCACCAGATGGCTCCCACGGATCACAGCCCGAAACCCGCCGGACAAGCGACAAAGCACCCGGCGCTGGCAATGCTGCGTGGCGCTCTGATCGCCGCCCTGGTCGTCGGAGTGAACGCGACCGCGGTGTCCACGGTTGCGGCCGGAGTCGCCGGTCTCTGGGGTGCCCTGCTCGGCCTGCTGATGGTGATCGTCTTCTCCGGCGCCGGCCTGATCGCGCTGCACCTGTCCCGCAAGACTTCTCCGACCATGCAGCTCGCCGTCGCGATGGCCAGCTACACCGGCCGGATCGCGTTCTTCGGCGGTCTGCTCGCGGTCGCGCTGAGCTCGGACAGCCTGGCCAGGCACGTGAATCTGACCGTGCTCGGCCTGGTCGCCCTGGTCGTCGTGATGGGCTGGATGGCCGGCGAGATCTGGGCCTGGTCCCGGCTCCGCGTGCCGATCTACGACCTCGACAAAGAGGTGACCGCATGAGCACCGTAAGTAACGGCTTGAGCGAGCGGAGCGAGCTCATCATCAAGTTCTTCCCTGCTGTGGTGAGGATTACGTGGCCCGATGTGACCGCATCTGTCGCCAACTGGTACGTTTCGGGTGCCAATGAGCGAGCATCAGGATCCGAAGCCATCACCCCCGAACTCGGGCGACGGCTGGCGGGTCCTGTCCTACTTGATCGGCGGTGTCCTGATCTACGGGGGCATCGGCTTCGGGCTGGATCGCCTCTTCGGCACCGAATTCTTGCTTCCGGTGGGCATCGTCCTCGGTGCCGGGCTCACCATCTTGTTGCTGCACTTCCGGTACGGAAAGTCCTGACCCCCTCGGGGACTGGCGCGATCCGCACCGGGTCTGACGTTGTTGACCGCCATGCCCTGAGCCGCCCTGCCCTTACTTACAAGGCGTCCGACTTGAGCACGACGCGAGAGGAGACCCGGTGATAGCCGGCGTTCCGACCGAGTTCATCCCGCCCGGTCCCCAGAACTTCGACACCCCGCCCATCATCGACGGCGTGGAGTGGTTCACCAAGCCTGTGCTGGTGTCCGCGCTGTCCGTCGTCGTGATCATCTGGTTCTACTGGGCAGCGTCCCGCAAGGCCGCCATCGTCCCGAGCAGGCTGCAGTTCGCGGGGGAGTTGGGCTACAACTTCGTCCGCAACTCGATCGCCCGGGACGCGATCGGCAGCCAGGAGTACATGAAGTACGTGCCGTACCTGTGCGGCCTGTTCTACTTCATCCTGCTGAACAACGTCGCCGGGACGATCCCGCTGGTCCAGTTCCCGACCTTCAGCCATATCGGCTGGGCGTACGCGGCCGCGATCATGAGCTGGATCATCTACAACGCGGTCGGTATCCGGAAGAAGGGCCTCTGGGGCTACTTCAAGCACCAGACGATGCCGGCCGGTGTCCCGGTCTGGCTGATGCCGCTGATGATCCCGATCGAGTTCATCTCGAACATCGTGGTCCGGCCGATCTCGCTGAGCCTGCGGTTGTTCGCGAACATGTTCGCCGGTCACATCCTGCTGCTGGTGTTCGTGCTCGGCGGCCACTACATGGTGTTCGAGTCCGGGAACGTCCTGCTCGGCGGCGTCGGCGTCATCACGTTCATCTTCGGTCTCGCGATCGCCGGGCTGGAGCTGTTCGTCCAGGCCATCCAGGCGTACATCTTCGTGGTGCTGACCGCGCAGTACATCGGCAGCGCCATCGCCGACGAGCACTGATCCGCAGTACCCCTCCATAGACCCGTAGTAACGGAAACCCGGATAGTCCCTATCCGTACCGAAAGGAAACACCTGAAATGGCTCTCGAGATTGCCGGCAACATCGCAGTCCTCGGCTACGGCCTCGCCGCCATCGGCCCGGGCGTCGGCGTCGGTCTGATCTTCGCTGCCGTCATCAACGGCACCGCGCGTCAGCCGGAGGCCCAGAGCAAGCTGCAGTCGATCGCGTGGATCGGCTTCGGCGTCACCGAGGTTCTGGCGATCATCGGTATCGCGCTCGCCTTCGTCTTCAAGGCCAGCTGACCCCTTTCCAGACTGACTGACAGGACGCAGACATGACGACGTTGGTGCTACCGCTCAGCGAGGCAGCCGGTGAGGACGTGAACCCGCTGCTGCCGCACACCCCAGAGATCATCTTTGGCTTCGTCTTCCTGGTCCTGCTGGCCATCCTCTTCGCCAAGGTCGTCGTCCCGAAGTTCGAGAAGGCGTACGCCGATCGGACCGCGGCCATCGAAGGCGGCATGGAAGATGCCAAGCAGGCCCAGGCCGAGGCGAAGGCTGCACTGGACAAGTACAACGCGCAGCTGGCGGAGGCCCGCCAGGAAGCTGCGAAGATCCGCGAGGACGCCCGCGAGCAGGGTGCGGCGATCATCGCGGAGATGCGTGAGCAGGCGAACGCCGAGTCCGAGCGGATCGTCACGCACGCGCGCGCCCAGATCGACGCCGAGCGGGCCCAGGCGGTCGCCTCACTGCGCAGCGAGGTAGGCACGATGGCGACCACGCTGGCCGGCCGGATCGTCGGTGAGTCGCTCGAGGACGAGGCGCGTCAGCGCCGGACGGTCGAGCGCTTCCTGGCCGATCTCGAGGCGTCGGAGTCCGCGCGTCAGGCCGTCGGAACGGACGGCTGATGCGCGGCGCGTCGCACGAGTCACTCGCCCGGGCCGAAGAGGTCCTGGCGGGGACGACGCCGGTCGAGGGGCTGGGCAGCGAGCTGTTCTCGATCGCCCGGCTGGTGGACGGCAACGGCGCGCTCCGGCGCGCACTGACCGACCCGGCCCGTCCGGCCGGCTCGAAGGCGGATCTGGCCCAGCAGTTGTTCAGCGGCAAGATCTCCGCGACCGCGCTGGAGATCCTGACCGCCGCGGTGACCGGTCGCTGGGTCAGCGGCCGGGACCTGGGCGACGCCCTGGACCAGCTCAGCATCGAGGCCGAGGTGGCCTACGCCGACACCATGCGAAAGCTGGACGAGGTCGAGGACGAGCTGTTCCGGCTGGAGCGGGTGGTCGCGGCCGAGCGTGCGCTGGCCGACAAGCTCAGCGACCGCAGGATTCCGGTCGACCGGCGGCAGGAGCTGATCCGCGGACTGCTGCAGGGCAAGGCGGATGCCACCACGGTGCGGCTGGTCGAGCGCGCGGTGGACGGCCGGGGCCGCAGCTTCGCGGCCTCGATGCGGGCCTACCAGGTCGCCGCGGCGGCCCGGCGGAACGCCAGCATCGCGACCGTCCGGGTGGCTGCCCCGCTGACCGAGATGGAGCGCAGCCGGCTCGCTGCCGCGCTCGGACAGCAGTACGGCCGGGACATCCAGCTGAACGTGATCGTCGACCCGAACGTGGTCGGCGGCGTCCGGGTGGACATCGGCGACGAAGTGATCGACGGAACCATCGCGGCCAGGCTCGACGAAGCGCAACGGCGCATCGCGGGCTGAACCCCCTTAACGACATACAGCGGCGCTAAGGGTCGGGAAAGCCTTTAGAGCCACAACAGGCCAGCAAGGGTCAAGGAAGCAGGAACACAATGGCTGAGCTCACGATCAGGCCGGAGGAGATCCGGGACGCCCTGGATCGCTTTGTCACCGAGTACCAACCGGAGCAGACCAGCGCCGAAGAGGTCGGCACGGTTGTCGACGCGGGTGACGGTATCGCGCACGTCGAGGGCCTGCCCTCGGTGATGACGAACGAACTGCTCGAGTTCGAGGACGGCACCCGGGGTATCGCGCTGAACCTCGACGTCCGCGACATCGGTGTCGTCGTCCTCGGTGAGTTCGACGGGATCGAGGAGGGCCAGCAGGTCCGCCGGACCGGCAGGGTGCTGTCGGTGCCGGTCGGCGAGGGCTACCTCGGCCGCGTGGTCGACCCGCTGGGCAAGCCGATCGACGGTCTGGGCGAGATCCAGAACCTCGAAGGCGAGCGGGCCCTGGAGTTGCAGGCGGCCGGCGTGATGGACCGCCAGGAGGTCCGCGAGCCGCTGCAGACCGGGATCAAGGCGATCGACGGCATGATCCCGATCGGCCGCGGCCAGCGCGAGCTGATCATCGGCGACCGCAAGACCGGCAAGACCGCGATCGCGATCGACACGATCATCAACCAGAAGGGCAACTGGGAGTCCGGCGACCCGAAGAAGCAGGTCCGCTGCATCTACGTCGCCATCGGCCAGAAGGGCTCGACGATCGCCGCCGTCCGCGGCGCGCTCGAAGAGGCCGGCGCGATGGAGTACACCACCATCGTCGCCTCCCCGGCGTCCGACCCGGCCGGCTTCAAGTACGTCGCGCCCTACACCGGCTCGGCCATCGGCCAGCACTGGATGTACCAGGGCAAGCACGTGCTGATCGTCTTCGACGACCTGACCAAGCAGGCCGAGGCGTACCGCGCGATGTCGCTGCTGCTGCGCCGCCCGCCGGGCCGCGAGGCCTACCCGGGTGACGTCTTCTACCTGCACAGCCGCCTGCTCGAGCGTTGCGCGAAGCTGTCCGACGCCCTCGGCGCCGGTTCGATGACCGGTCTGCCGATCATCGAGACCAAGGCGAACGACGTGTCGGCGTTCATCCCGACCAACGTCATCTCGATCACCGACGGCCAGATCTTCCTGCAGTCGGACCTGTTCAACGCCAACATCCGGCCGGCCATCGACGTCGGTATCTCGGTCTCCCGGGTCGGCGGCGCCGCGCAGGTCAAGGGCATGAAGAACGTGTCCGGCTCGCTGAAGATCGACCTGGCCCAGTTCCGCGCGATGGAGGCGTTCGCGATGTTCGCGTCCGACCTCGACGCAACCTCCCGCCGGCAGCTCGACCGCGGTCAGCGGCTGGTCCAGCTGCTCCGGCAGCCGCAGTACTCGCCGTACCCGGTGGAGGACCAGATCGTGTCCATCTGGGCCGGTACGAAGGGCCACTTCGACGACGTCCCGGTCAACGACGTACTGCGCTTCGAGCGGGACTTCCTGGACTACCTGCGCCGGGAGAGCAAGGTGCTCGACAGCATCCGCGAGTCCGGCCTGTTCAACGACGACTCGGCCCAGGCCGTGACCGAGGCGCTGGACGCGTTCAAGCCGACCTTCCAGACCTCGGAGGGCACGCTGCTCGGCACCGAGGCCGAAGCCGAGGCGATGAACGAGGGCGACGTCGAGCAGGAGCAGATCGTCCGGCAGAAGCGGGGTTGATCGACCGTGCCAGCCAATCTGCGGGAGCTTCGCGATCGCAAGGCCTCGGTCTCGACGATCAAGAAGCTCACCCGGGCGATGGAGCTCATCGCGGCGTCCCGGATCGTCAAGGCGCAGCAACGCGCCCAGGCGGCCGGTCCGTACGCGCGTGAGCTCACCCGTGCCGTGTCGGCGGTGGCGACGTTCTCGAACGTCGACCACCCGCTGACCACCGAGAAGCCGAACCCGAAGCGGGCCGCGGTGCTGCTGATCACCTCCGACCGCGGGCAGGCCGGGGCCTATTCGGCCAACGTGATCCGCGAAGGAGAGCGGCTGAACCAGCTGCTGCGCGAGGACGAGAAAGCCATCGTCCCGTACATCAGCGGGCGCAAGGGCATCGCGTACTACACCTTCCGGCAGCGCGACATCGCGCAGTCGTGGAGCGGTGACTCCGACGCCCCGTCGTTCGCCCGGGCCCGGGAGATGGCCGACGCGCTGATCGAGGCGTTCCTGACCCCGACCGAGGAGGGCGGCGTGGACGAGATCCACATCGTCTTCACCCGGTTCGTGTCGATGCTGACCCAGCGCCCGGACGTGATCCGGCTGCTGCCGTTGGAGGTCGTCGAGGGCGAAGAGGCGCCGGCGGCCGACGACGTGCTGCCGCTGTACGAGTTCGAGCCGTCCGCCGAAGAGGTGCTCGACGGGCTGCTGCCGAAGTACGTCGCCAGCCGGATCCACTACTGCATGCTGCAGGCGGCGGCCTCCGAGCTGGCCAACCGGCAGCGGGCGATGAAGTCTGCGACCGACAACGCGCAGGACCTGATCGAGAGCCTGACCCGGGACCTGAACCAGGCCCGGCAGGCACAAATTACCCAGGAAATCAGCGAGATCGTCGGTGGCGCCAGCGCGCTGGCCGACGCGAGCGCCGGGAGCGAGTGAGAGAGATGACTGCCACGGTTACCGAGAAGAACAACGAGGCCGGCGCGGCTGCCGTCGGTCACGTCGCCCGGGTGATCGGCCCGGTCGTCGACGTCGAGTTCCCCGCGGACGCGATGCCCGACATGTACAACGCGCTCGAGGTGGACATCACCCTGGGCGACACCACCCAGACGATCACCCTCGAGGTGGCGCTGCACGTCGGCGACAGCATCGTCCGGGCCATCTCGATGAAGCCGACCGACGGCCTGGTCCGCGGCGCCGAGGTGCGCGACACCGGTGCCGCGATCTCGGTCCCGGTCGGCGACGTCACCAAGGGCCGGGTCTGGTCCGTGACCGGCAAGTGCCTGAACCAGGACGAGTCCGAGTTCGAGATCGCCGAGCGCTGGCCGATCCACCGCAAGGCACCGGCCTTCGACCAGCTCGAGTCCAAGACCGAGATGCTGGAGACCGGCATCAAGGTGCTCGACCTGCTCACGCCGTACGTGCAGGGCGGCAAGATCGGCCTGTTCGGCGGTGCGGGTGTCGGCAAGACCGTTCTGATCCAGGAGATGATCTACCGGATCGCCCACAACTTCGGTGGTACGTCGGTGTTCGCCGGCGTCGGCGAGCGGACCCGTGAGGGCAACGACCTCATCACCGAGATGGAAGAGGCCGGCGTCTTCAAGGACACCGCGCTGGTGTTCGGCCAGATGGACGAGCCGCCGGGCACGCGTCTTCGCGTCGCGCTGTCGGCGTTGACGATGGCGGAGTACTTCCGCGACGTGAAGGAGCAGGACGTACTGCTCTTCATCGACAACATCTTCCGGTTCACCCAGGCCGGTTCCGAGGTCTCCACGCTGCTCGGCCGGATGCCGAGCGCCGTCGGTTACCAGCCGAACCTGGCCGACGAGATGGGCGTGCTGCAGGAGCGGATCACCTCGACCCGCGGTCACTCGATCACCTCGATGCAGGCGATCTACGTACCGGCCGACGACTACACCGACCCGGCGCCGGCGACCACCTTCGCCCACCTCGACGCGACCACCGAGCTCTCCCGTGACATCGCGTCGCGTGGTCTGTACCCGGCCGTCGACCCGCTGACCTCGACGTCGCGGATCCTCGACCCGCAGTACATCGGCCAGGAGCACTACGACGTGGCCGTCCGGGTGAAGCAGATCCTGCAGAAGAACAAGGAACTGCAGGACATCATCGCGATCCTGGGTGTGGACGAGCTCTCCGAAGAGGACAAGATCACCGTCGCGCGGGCGCGCCGGATCGAGCAGTTCCTCTCCCAGAACACCTACATGGCGGAGAAGTTCACCAACATCCCGGGTTCGACCGTGCCGCTGAAGGACACGATCGAGTCGTTCAAGAAGATCACCGAGGGCGAGTACGACCACGTCGCCGAGCAGGCCTTCTTCAACGTCGGTTCGCTCGAGGACGTCGACCGCAAGTGGGCCGAGCTGCAGAAGGAAAACTGAGATGGCTGACCACTTGGAGGTGGCGCTCGTCGCCGCCGAGCGGACGGTCTGGCAGGGGCAGGCGAAGATCGTGATCGCCCGGACCACGGACGGCGACGTCGGCATCCTGCCCGGCCACGCGCCGCTGCTCGGCCTGCTGCAGGGCGGTTCCGTGCAGGTGCGGACCGTCGACGGCGAGTACTTCGTCGCGGCCGCACCGGACGGGTTCATCTCGGTCGCGAACGACCGGGTCTCGATCCTGGCCGAGAACGCCGAGATGGGTCACGACATCGACCTCGAGGAAGCCCGGCGGGAACTCGAGGAGGCACTGGCGGCCGGTCTTGCCGACGCCGACGCCGACGAGGTGCGACTCGCCGAGGCCAGGGTCCGGGCGGCCGAGCAGACCTCCTGACCACCTGCCATAATCAAATATCGTCACGAACAGTACGGTTCTCCGGGGTGCCCGGGGTCGGGCACCGGAAATGAGGTCGGCAACGTATGAGAACAGTCCTCGATGTCGTCGGGGTCTGTTTGCTTGCCGCTGTGCTGTTCATCGTGCTCGTCGCGTTCCGCCGTCGCTGGTTGTCCAGGGACGGCGGAACTTTTGATTGCAGCCTGCAGCTCGCCGAGAAGGAGCACGGCCGCGGCTGGGCCCTCGGCCTGGCCCGGTACGTCGGCGACGAGCTGCAATGGTTTCGCGTCTTCAGCCTGGCCTGGTGGCCCAAGCTCGTCGTCAACCGCCGCCAGCTCGACGGCATCAGCACCCGCCGGCCGATGGGCAACGAGCCCCTGGTCACCTACGCCGGCCACGTCATAGTCGACGCCGACCTCAAAGAACGCACCGTCCACTTCGCCATGACCGAAGAAGCCCTGACCGGCGTCCTGGCCTGGATGGAATCCGCACCCCCCAGCACCCAGACCTATCTCTGATTGACGTGCAGGGCCTGGAGCAGCATCGGCAGGGAGGCGTGTAGTTCGCGTTGCCAGTAGCCCCACGCGTGGGTGCCGGGGCCGTAGAAGTTCGTGGTGAGGTGCTTCGCGCCGAGTTGCCGGAGTTCGGCGGCCAGGGCGTGGTTCTGCCGGTTGAAGTCGGCTTCCAGCGCGTCGGTCTTCCCAGGCGGGTCGAACGGTCCGGCGGTGCCGTCGCCACAGGACAGGTAGACCGGCAGCGACTTGAGCCGGCGGGCGAGGTAGTACGGATCGTGCGCCGCCCAGATCGAGCGCTGCGCGACAGGGTCGCCCCAGACGCGGAGCGGGTCGTTGCCCTGACCGGCGAAGAATCCCATGATCCGGTTGATCGACTCGTCGTTCAGCAGCGGATGGACCGAGCCGGAGTACGCCGCGGCCGCGCGGAACATGCCGGGATGGCGGGCGGCGTACAGCAGTGCGCCTTGGCCGCCCATCGACAGGCCGGCCACGACGCGATTCGAACTCGCGCCCCAGCCGTGTTCGAGCAGGTGCGCCAGCTCGACGGTGTGGAACGTCTCCCAGGCCGGATCGCCGCCGGCGCCATAGTTCCACCAGTCGCTGTACCAGCCGTTCCAGCCGGCCTCGGGCATGACGACGAGAACCTTGCGCAAACTCGGGATCGTCGCGATGTCCGTGCCGGACCACGACGTGTAGTCCCCGCAGCAGCCGTGCAGCAGCCAGAACGTCGGCCAGTGTTGCGTGCGGTCGGCGGGATTCCAGCCGTCGGGTGTGAGCAGCCGGACGTTGACGGTGCGGCCACCGAGAGCTTGGGACCGCACAGTCAGGTCGGTCAGCCGGTCCGCGACCTGCTTGACCGCAACGACTTCGGCGCCACGCGGCGCACTGTGGACAGTCGCTGTGGTCCGTGCGGGCACCGCCTGTGCGGGCACCGCCTGGGCGGGTGCGAGGGGAGAGACTCCGAGGAGCACGGCGGCGACGAGGAGCGCTCGCCGGCCGATCCAGGACAGCTTTGCGTGCACGAGAAACCTCCGGGGCGGGGACGGATTCCTGGTCACAGCAGGTCGCCGAGCGACCACCTGAAGTTGAAACCATTCACGATGGTTCCTCAAGACTGCGTCCGGCCGCGTCGATCGGCGGTCCGTGATCTGCGGCGAACGGTCGGGTAATTCAGTGGGCCTGGCGTCCGCTGCATGCCATCATCTCCGCCATGGAGACATACTTCTTCCGCGTGGGCTAGCTTCCGCTGGCCTGTTCGAGGTTTCCCGCGGTCAGCGATGCGGGAGTGACCGGTTGGTTGTTCCCGGGTGCTATCCGGGAGATTCTCCATGCACTGGGTGCTGGTGCGGACTGTCACGGGGTTGGAAGGACTGGCGGCTGAGGAAGTCGTCGCTGCGGGGCATCGGGTGGTCGAGGTGTCCAAGCGGCAGGTGGTTGTCGAGTGGGCGCCGGGTGAGTCCGCTCCGCCGCGGCTGGCGGACGACGTGTTCGTCGTACATGGCATTGCGGTGGATCCTGGGCGGACCAGGGACGCGCTGACGGCGGCGATCCGATCGCTGGAGTTGCCGGCGGGGCAGGGTGCGTTTGCGGTCAGTGCGTCGTTCGTGGGCGTGCGGAACTACAACCGGTTCGACATCGAGGACCTGGTGGGGGCGCGGCTCGGCGGACGGTACTACTCGCGGCGCGACGGTGCCGTACCGCCGGTCGAGCGGTCCGAGTGGCGAGTCGTGCTGGACGGAAAGACGCTGTGGGTCGGGCTGAGGCCGTACGCCGTACCACTGCATCGGCGGGCGTGGCGGACGCGGACGGTGCGGGGGAGTCTGCATCCGCCTGTCGCCGCCGCGATGGCTCGGCTGGCGGGCATCGCGCCGGGCCACACGGTCCTCGATCCGTTCTGCGGTGCCGGGACGGTGCTGCTCGAGGCACACGCGATCGAGTCGCGAGCCAGGTACGTCGGCATCGACCGCGACCTCGCTGCGGTCGGCGCGGCCAGGGCGAACGCGCCCGGGGCGGGCGCCGCAGAGGCGGGAGTCGCGGGAGAGGGCGGCGCCGAGGCGAGTGGCGGGGAGGCGGGCGTCGGTGGGATGTTGTGGCGGGTGGGGAATGCGCGGCGGTTGGACGTGACCGCCGATCGCATCATCACCAACCCGCCCTGGGACGTACGGCTCAGCATCGGCGATCTCGGGCCGTACACCCGCGAGTGGCGTCGGGCGCTGCTCTCCGGCGGGCGGGTCGTCGCCGTCCTCAGCCAAGCGCAGGCCGCTCAACTCACCCGCGGTTGGCGGGTGCAGGCCGCCTACGACCTGTCCGTCGCGGGGCAGCATGCGCGGATTGTTGTTGCTGAGCCGTCTCGGTCTTGACATGCGCGCGTAACGTTCGTAGGTTCCTGCGCATACGTAAGAGCAACCCGGAAATAGCTCATACCAGAGTGCTCATACGTATGAACGTGCAGCCGCTCTAGTCTGGGGTGGGAGATATGCGCAGTCGGTGGCGGGTCCTACTGGTGGTCGGTGCGGTGCTGGCGGCGGGGTGCTCAGGCCCCGCGGCCAGGCCGGCGGGCGGCGGCGGCGCGGCGGACGCGTCGGTTGTCTACGCGAAGACCGACGGCGGTACGACGTTCGTCCGCAACTACAACGTGATGGGCCCGGCGACCGACAAGGCGCCGAACATGGAGCTCGTCTACGAGCCGTTGATGCGGGTCGACTACGGCGACGGCGGCGTGGTGAAGCCGTGGCTGGCGGAGAGCTGGACGTTCTCCGCGCAGGGCAAGCAGCTGACGATCAAGCTCCGTAAGGACGTGACCTGGTCGGACGGGCAGAAGTTCACCGCGGACGACGTCGTCTACTCGCTCGGCCTGCCGATCGAGAAGCCGGACTTCAGCATCGCCGGTGTCACCTACAAGTCGGTGAAGAAGGTCGACGACGCGACGGTCGCGGTCACCTTCGCCGAGCCGTCGTACGCGACGCTGAACCAGTTCGCGAACATCCTGCTCCCGATGGTCCCCAAGCACATCTGGTCGACGCAGAACCTCAACACCTGGACGAACCCGGAACCGACCGGCACCGGCCCGTTCAGGCTGAAGGAGTTCAAGCCGCAGCAGATCACGCTCCAGGCCCGCACCGATTACTGGGGCGGGAAGCTGCCGATGACGACGTACAAGATCATCCCGACCAGCGCCGACGCGCTCAAAGCCCAGCTGCTGAAGGGCGATATCGACTGGGCGTCCGCGAGCTGGCCGAACGGCGAGAAGGAGTACGTCGCCAAGGACCCGGACAAGCACCTCTACCAGCTCTACTCCAACGGCGGAGCGATGTCCGTCCTGTTCAACACCGCCAAGGCACCCTTCGACGACGTGCACGTACGCCGGGCCCTCGCGCTCACCATCGACCGCACCGCCGTCGTCACCACGCTCCAGCGCCCCGGCACCGAGGCCGGCCCGACCGGACTGTCCGACCAGCTGTTCGCCGACTGGCTCGACCCGGCGTACAAGGGCAAGGTCCAGAAGGTCGACGCCGCCGCGGCGAAGGCCGAGCTGGCGGCGGGCGGCTGGACGATCGACAACGGCGCGCTGGTCAAGGACGGCAAGCGGTACCAGCCGAGCATCCTGTTCAACTCGGACTGGGGCTGGGGCAACTACGCCGACATCCTGATCAACACCTGGAAGCAGAACCTCGGCCTGCAGGTGAAGGGCGCCGGCCAGCCGAGCGCCGGGTACTACGACAAGCAGAACCTCGGCCAGTTCGACCTGGCCGCCGCATCGACAGGCGGCTCCGGGGTGTACGGCGTCTACCGCTTCCTGAGCAGCTCGTACAAGGTCCCGATCGGCAAGTCCGCGACGCTGAACCAAGGTCGTTGGAGCGACCCGCAGACGGACTCGATCCTGGCCTCGATGGAGCGCACCGACAACGTCGACCAGCTGAAGACGCTCGGCCGCGAACTGCAGAAGATCGTCGTCGACAAGGTCCCGTTCAGCCCTATCTACAACAACTTCTACTTCGTCGACATCAACGCGACCCGCTGGACGGGCTGGCCGACGCCGGACGACTTCGACCACATCCCGTTCGTCGGGATGGGACCGGACACGATCCTGACCATGCTGAAGCTTCAGCGCCGGGGGAGCTGAGACGATGCGATGGGCTTTCCTGGCCCGGCGGCTGGGTTTCTACCTGGCCGCCGCGGCCGCCGCGATCGGGCTGAACTTCCTGCTCCCCAGACTCATGCCGGGCGACCCGTCGTCGGCCATCGTCGAGGAGCTGGAACGCGTCAGCGGTCAGCAGGTCCCGGCCGAGACGTTGATGTCGATCCGTGCGATCTTCGGCAACCCGCACGCCAACCTGGCCCAGCAGTTCGCCGACTACCTCCGCCAGTTGTCCCACGGTGACCTCGGCGTCTCCGTGGTCAACTTCCCGGTCCCGGTCGCCGACCTGGTCTGGCAGGCGCTGCCGTGGACGCTGCTGCTCGTCGGTACGACGACGATCACCGCGTTCGCGATCGGCACCCTGCTCGGCGTCGTCGCCGGCTGGAAAGCAGGCAGCCGCCTCGACGCGATCCTCACCCCGTTCACCACGTTCCTGAGCAGCGTCCCGTACTTCTGGGTCGCCCTGCTCGCCCTCTGGATCTTCGGCTTCGTCCTCGGCTGGACCCCGCTCTCCGGCGGGTACGACGCCGACCTGCCGCAGGGCTTCAGCCTCGCGTACGCCGTCAGCGTGCTGCACCACGGTGTGTTGCCGGCAGCAACCATCGTGTTCTCGGCCTTCGGCGGCTGGCTGCTCGGGATGCGCAACATGACCGTCACCACGGTCCGCGAGGACTATGTCCTGCTGGCCCAGGCGAAGGGCCTGTCGCCGAGGCGGGTGATGTTCAGGTACGCCGCCCGAAACGCGATGCTGCCGAGCTTCACCGGGTTCGCGATGGCACTCGGCGGTGTCGTCGGCGGCGCCCTGCTGACCGAGATCGTGTTCAGCTATCCCGGCATCGGCTACCTGCTCTACGAGTCGCTGCAGAAGCGCGACTACCCCATGATGCAGGGTGTCTTCCTGCTGATCACGCTCGCCGTACTGCTGGCCAACCTGGTCGCCGACCTGGCCTATGTGCTGCTCGATCCGCGCATCCGGGCGAGGGGATGACCATGCTCAAGAGCTGGAAGGTCCGCATCGGCCTCTCAATCCTCACGTTCTTCGTGCTGCTCGCCGTCCTCGGACCCGTGATCGGCGGTGACCCGCGAGCGAACGACATCAGTTCGATCTCGCAGCCGCCCAGCGCGCACCACCTCTTCGGTACGACGCAGTTCGGCCAGGACGTGCTCGCACAGACCGTCGCCGGCGCGCGGGGTTCGATGCTGGTCGGGATCCTCGCCGCGGCGATCGGCACGCTGATCGCGATCCTGGTCGGCGTACCGGCCGGGTACTTCGGCGGCGCGGTCGACAACGGCCTGAACTTCTTCACCAACCTGTTCCTGGTGATGCCGGTCCTCCCGCTGATCCTGATTGTCGCGGGCTACGTGCAGGGCACCGGGCCGTTCGTGATCGCGTTGATCATCGGCCTGTTCGGCTGGTCGGGCGGCGCGCGGACGCTGCGGGCCCAGTCGCTCAGCCTGAGCAGTCGTGACTTCGTGCTGGCGATGCGGATGATCGGCGAGCCGCACCGGCGGCTGATCTTCTTCGAGGTGCTCCCGCATCTGACCGGCTGGATCTCGGCGATGTTCCTGCACGGGATGATCGGCGGCGTGATGGCCGAGGCCGGGCTGGCCTTCCTCGGCATCACCGACTCGGGCTCGATCAGCTGGGGCACGATGATCCAGGCCGCGCAGCAGCAGAGCGCCGTACTGCGGGGCTTGTGGTGGTGGTTCGTGCCGCCCGGGCTGTGCATCGCACTCATCGGTACGGCGGCAACGCTGGTGAACTTCGGCGTCGACGAGATCTCCAACCCGAAACTGCGTCAGGCCCGCCGGTCGGTCGTCGTACGCGCGCGAAAGGTGGTCGAGGCATGAGCGTGCTGACAGTCGAAGGTCTGACAGTCGACTATGTGAGCGGCGAGAGGCCTGTGCGGGCGTGCGACGACGTGACGTTCGAGCTGCGTCAGGGCGAGATACTGGGCGTGGCCGGGGAGTCGGGGTCGGGCAAGTCGACGCTGATCACTGCGCTGACCCGGCTGCAGCGCCCTCCTGCGGTCACGACGGCCGGGCGGATCGAGTTCCGCGGCACCGACCTGGTCTCGCTCAACGCCGACGAGCTCAGGAAGCTGCGCTGGACCTCGCTCGCGATCGTTCTGCAGAGCGCGATGGATGCGCTCAACCCGGTGATGCGGGTCGGCGCGCAGTTCGTCGACGTACTGCGCTCCCACGACAAGACGCTCGGCAACAAGGATGCCTGGGCGAAGGCGGCCGACCTGCTGGGGATGGTCGGGATCTCCGCAGACCGCGTGCGCAGCTACCCGCACGAGCTTTCCGGCGGCATGCGGCAGCGCGCCAGCATCGCCCTCGCGCTCGCCTGCGGTCCCGAGCTGGTCGTGATGGACGAACCGACGACAGCCGTCGATGTGGTGATGCAACGCCAGATCCTCGCCCAGGTGCTGCGTCTGCGCCGCGAGCTTGGATTCGCGGTCGTCTTCGTCACCCACGACCTGTCCTTGCTCCTGGAGCTCGCCGACCGGATCGCGATCATGTACGGCGGCCGCATCGTCGAGATCGGCACCGCCGAATCGCTCTACACGAAGCCCCGGCACCCCTACACCCGCGGTCTGCGCGACTCGTTCCCGCCGTTGCGTTCGCCGCTCCGCAAGCTGACCGGCATCCCCGGCAGCCCGCCGGACCTGCGCAATCCGCCGCCCGGCTGCCCGTTCCACCCGCGCTGCGCGGACCGCTTCGACGGTTGCGACGAGCAACGGCCGGAGCTGCTGACGATCGAGGATCACGCCGACCATACCGTCGCGTGCCGGCTCTATCCGTCAGGAGATGATCAGCTATGAGCCAACCTGTTCTCGAGGCCCGCGCGGTCTCGAAGCACTTCCCGGCGGGCCGGTCGACGGTCCGTGCCGTGGAGGACGCGACGCTCGCGTTGCAGCCGGGCCGGATCGTGGCACTGGTCGGTGAGAGCGGCAGTGGAAAGACCACGCTGGCGCGGCTGCTCGCACGGTTCTATCCGCCGACGTCCGGTGAGATCCGGCTGCACGGCGAGACCGTGAAGGGCAAGCCGCGGGCCTACTACAGCGACGTACAGCTGATCTTCCAGGACCCGTTCGGCTCGCTGAATCCGCTGCATCGCGTCCGCTACAACCTGGAGCGCGCGGTCAAGCTGCATCACGCCGTCCGTTCTCGCGCTGAGCTGGACCAAAAGGTCACCGAGCTGCTGGAGCGGGTCAGTCTGACGCCGACCGAGCAATATCTCGACAAGTTCCCGCACGAGTTGTCCGGCGGGCAGCGGCAGCGGGTGGTGATCGCGCGGGCGCTGGCGGTCGAGCCGAAGGTGCTGCTCGGCGACGAGCCGATCTCGATGCTGGACGTGTCGATCCGGCTCGAGATGCTCAACCTGCTGGACCGGTTGCGGACCGAGGACGGCCTGGCCCTGCTGTACATCACCCACGACATCGCCAGCGCGCGCTATCTGTGTGACGACATCGTCGTGATGTACGCCGGACGCATGGTCGAAGGCGGTCTGAAAGAGGACGTCATCGCGAACCCGTTGCACCCGTACACGCAGCTGCTGATCGACTCGTCTCCCGATCCTGAACGCAGAGACCGGCCGAACCTGTTCGACGCGGAGGACCTGGGCGAGCCGCCGAGCCTGATCGACCCGCCGGCGGGCTGCCGGTTCCACCCACGCTGCCCGTTCGCGATGAACAAATGCCGCACCGAAACGCCGCCCCGGACCGAATTGCCCGAGGGGCGATGGACCCATTGCTGGTTGCAGGAGAACGCATGAAAGCGCCACGACAATCCGACGTCGCCCGGGTCGCGGGCGTATCCCAGTCCGCCGTGTCCCGGGTGGTCAGCGGGGACATCGACCGGATCCCGCAGGAGACCCAGGAGCGGATCCGGGCCGCGGTCAAGGAGCTCGGATACGTCCCGAACGCGGCCGCGCGGAACCTCCGCAACAAGCGCAACCGGCTCCTCGGCGTACACACCTTCGAGGCCGTGTTCCCGCACGCGCGTGAGGACTTCTACTTCGAGTTCCTGCTCGGGATCGAGGAGCGGGCCGAGGAGATCGGGTACGACCTGGTCCTGTTCACCTCGACCGGGACGAGCGACGGCCGGCGCCGGATCTACCGCGACGGCACGAACCGGCTCAACCTCGCGGACGGCACCGTGCTGCTCGGCGCCGCGACCGATCGCGAGGAACTCGCCCGGTTGTGGCACGACGGGTACCTGTTCGTCCACATCGGCCGCCGTGAGGTCCCGGGTGCGGAGATCCCGTGCATCATCCCGGACTACGTGTCGGCCGCCGACCGGCTCGTCACGTCCCTGGCCGAGCGCGGTCACCGGCACTTCGCCTACCTGCGCTCGGGGATCGAGCAGGAGGCGTACGCCGATCGCAGGGCCGGCTACCGCAACGCGGTCGAGCGGCTGGATCTCCAGGACCGCTCGCCCGGATTCCGCGGCGAACCGGAGCTGACGGAGGAGTGGCTGGACGAACTGGCGTCCGGCCCCGAGACCGCGGTGGTCGCCGAGAACATCGGCCTGGCCGAGCACCTGCGGACCGGGCTGGCAGCGCGCGGGCTGAGCATCCCGGGGGACCTGTCGGTCGCGGTGCTGGAGGGGTCGGGTGACGAGCCCGGGCACCGCTGGGACTGCCTCGTCATCCCGCGCAAAGAGATCGGCCGGATCGCGATCGACGCCCTGGTGGCGCGGGTCGAGAACCCGGACGAGGAACCGGTCAGCCAACTGGTGGCCTGTGATCTGGTGGCCGGCGAAACCGTCGCCGCACCTCGAGTAAAGGAGTGAACGGGTGGAACTCGAGACGGATGTCCTGGTCGTCGGCGGTGGACTCGGTGGGGTCGCGGCTGCGCTGACCGCGGTACGGCTGGGTCACCGCGTCGTACTGACCGAGCCAACCGACTGGCTGGGCGGGCAGCTGACCAGCCAGCTGGTGCCGCCCGACGAGCACCCGTGGATCGAGCAGTACGCCGCCACCGGGTACGCCGAACTGCGCGGCCGGATCCGGGAGTACTACCGCCGCAACTACCCGCTGACGCCTGAGGCCGCCGCCGATCCGCTGCTCGATCCGGGCCTCGGTGTCGTCAGCCGGTTCTGCCACGAGCCGCGCGTGGCCGCCGCCGTACTCGAGGAGATGCTCGCTCCGTGGCGAGCGTCCGGCCGGCTCCGCGTGTTCCTCGAGCATCAGTCGGTCGCGGCACATGCGGCTGGCGACGAGATCGAGGCGGTGACGCTTCGGGATCTGCGCAGCGGCGACGAGCTGACGGTGTCCGCGACGTACGTCGTCGACGCGACCGAGCTCGGCGACCTGTTAGAGCTGGCCAACGTCGAGCACGTGATCGGTGCGGAAGGTCGTGACCAGACCGGCGAGCTGCATGCGCCGGCGGTCGCGAATCCCCTTGATCAGCAGGCATTCTCGTGGTGCTTCGCGCTCGAGCATCGGGCGGGGGAGGATCACACGATCGACCGTCCGGCTGGGTATGAGCATTGGCGGGACACGGTCGCGCCGTTCTGGCCGGGGCCGCAGTTGTCCTGGACGGACGTCGTACCGGTGACGCTGGAGCAGCGGGAGTGGAAGTTGCTCGAGGCAAATCAGGATCGCCGGGCCCCGTTCTCGCTCTGGCGCTACCGGCAAATCCTTGCCAGCAGCAACTTTGTCGACAAGGCGATCCCGGATGTCACGGTGGTCAACTGGCCGCAGCTCGACTACTGGGAACAGCCGCTGCTCGGCGGGTCTGACCCCTCGAAGGCTCTCGCTGCCAGCCGGGACCTGTCGTTGTCCTTCCTCTACTGGATGCAGACCGACGGCGGTTACCCCGGTCTGACGCTGCGCCCCGACGTCACCGGCACTGCGGACGGCCTGGCCAAGGCGCCGTACATCCGGGAGTCGCGTCGGATCCAGGCCGAGTTCACGGTGCTCGAGCAGCACGTCGGCGTCGAGGCGCGGCCGGATGGCGCGGGCAGTGAGGTGTTCGCGGACACCGTCGGGCTCGGTCGCTACCGGATCGATCTGCACCCGAGCACGGCGGGGCGGACGTACGTCGACATCGAGGCGTATCCGTTCCAGATCCCGCTCGGCGCGCTGATCCCGGTCCGCGTCGACAACCTGCTGCCCGCGAACAAGAACATCGGCACGACGCACATCACCAATGGTTGCTACCGCCTGCACCCGGTCGAATGGAGCATCGGCGAGGCGGTTGGCGCACTGGTCAGCTTCTGCCTGACCGAAGGCCTGTCACCACGCAAGGTCCGCAACGATCCGACCCACCTCGCTGACTATCAGCGCCTGCTCGCGGACAGCCTGAAGATCCCGCTGGCATGGCCGGAAGAGATCCGCACCCATCGCGACTGAAAAGGGATGATGCTGTGTTCCGAAAGTCTTTGGCCGCCCTGTGTACTGCGTTGCTGTTCTCGGCTGCTTCCCTGGTGAATGCCGCAGCGAACACCACCGCCCTCCCCGCCCTGCACACCGAAGGCAATCGCATCAAGAACAGCGCCGGGACCGCTGTGACCCTGAAGGGTCTGTCGGTCATCGCCCCCGAACAGAACTCGGTCTGCACCGACTGCAACTCCAAGCCGATCAACGACCTGATCGACATGACGGTGTCGAACGGCTGGAACTCCAAGGTCCTCCGCCTGCTCGTCACCGAGGCCATCGGGACGGACCTGAACGCCTACGACGCGACGTACATCAAGCCGTACGTCGACCATGCCGTTGCCAAGGGCCTCTATGTGATCATCGACCTGCATCTGGTCCGCAACTACGGTGACGCGGCCGGCGCCGTACCGCAGTCCGATGTGAAGGGGTTCTGGGACTTCATCGCGCCGCGCTACGCGAACAACCCGAACGTGTTGTTCGAGGTGTTCAACGAGCCGATCGCGCCGGACAACTGGTCCACCTGGAAGTCCTACATCCAGCCGGTGGTCGACTCGATCCGGTCGGTGGCGTCGAACGTGATCCTGATGGGCAGCCCGTCCTGGAGCACCCGGCTCAACGGCGCCGTGACCGACCCGATCACCGGCGGCAATATCGCGTACGTCTACCACCTCTATCCGAACCAGGGCCCGACGACCGCGGCCAGTCTCGATCCGAAGTTCGGCACCGCCTCGGCGACGCTGCCGGTGGTGTTGACGGAGTTCGGCTGGGATCCCTCGTCGTCGGCGAACCAGGTCACGGCCGGTACGACGTCCGGCTGGGGATTGCCGTTGCGCCAGTATCTGGATGCTCGTCCGCAGATCGGTTGGGTCGGCTGGGTGTTCGACAACTTCTGGGCTCCGGTGATGTTCGACAAGAACTGGAATCTGCTGTCGGGCGAGTACGAGGGAGCGTTCATCCGCGACTGGCTGGCCGGAGCGCCGGCGGCCTCGCCGTGTTCCGATCACCTGGCGCGCGGTGCGACGGTGACCGCGTCGTCGACGTACGACGCGAACTCGGGCGCGCCGAAAGCGGTTGACGGGTCCTGTCTGGACAGCGGACGCTGGATGTCGGCCGTCGGTGACACGACGCCGGTGCTCACAGTGGCTCTGGGGACCTACAAGGATGTGAGTCAGGTGGACGTGTACAGCGGGTACGGGTACCCGAACGTTGCCACCGGCACCGTTCTGACCGCGTTCAAGGTCGAGGGACACACCTCCGCGGGCTGGGTCCAGCTCGGGAGTTATACGGCCAACACGAAGGCCCTGGTCTCCACTCCGGTGACGACTGCGGCGATCGACCAGATCCGGCTGACGATCTCCGATCCGTCCAGCACGACTCCTGACATCGCCCGCGTATATGAGGTGGCCGCCCACTAGGAGGACGCGTGATTGGTTCACGACCAGTTCGTTTGGCCGTAGTCCTGCTCGCCAGTGCGCTCGTCCTTCCCGCGGTTCCGGCCGTGGCGTCGCGGGAGGTGAAGCTGGAGATCTTGTCCAGCCGCCCGGACAAGATCACCGGCGGCGATGCGCTCGTCCACGTCGATGGCGCTGACGACAACGTGCACGTCATGCTCAACGGCAAGGACGTGTCGTCGGTGTTCACCGCTGATGGGCACGGTCTGACCGGACTGGTCGGGAACCTCAGCTTGGGATCGAATGTCCTGCAGGCAGAGTCTGGAGGACGACGTACGACGCTTGACGTGCGCAACTATCCGCGCCAGGGTCCGGTGTTCTCGGGTCCGCACGAGCAGCCGTTCGTGTGTGAGACGGCGCAGTTCACGATCCCGGTGATCGGCGGCACGCTCGGTGCTCCGCTCGACGCCGACTGCACGGTCAAGCCGCGGGTCGACTACTTCTACCGGACGACCGCGGGGACCTTCGCGAAGTGGCCGGTCGGTACGACGTCGTACCCGGCGGATCTCGCCAAGACCGACGACGGCGATCCGTTCATCGTCCGGATGGAGACGGGGAACGCGAACCGGGCCGTCGTGCAGACGACGATGCTGCACGATCCGTTGCGCGAGGCAACGCCGACGCCGACCCGACGGTCGTCGAGCTGGAACGGGCGCGCGATCTTCACGCTCGGTGGCGGCTGCGCCGGCGGGTGGCATCGATCGGGATCCACGACCGGTGGCGTGACGGATGCGTTCCTGCTGGGTCGTGGGTATGCGCTGATGTCCTCGTCGCTCAACGTCTTCGGGCAGAACTGCAACGATCTGACCGCGGCCGAGTCGGCGATGATGACGAAGGAGCTATTCGTCGAGCACTACGGGCGGCCGGAGTACACGGTCGGCTTCGGGTGCTCGGGAGGGTCGTACCAGGCGCATCAGATCACCGACAACTACCCGGGCATCTTCGACGGGATCATCGTCGGGTGTTCGTTCCCGGAGGTCGGGTTCGGCACGATCTCGTTCATCAGCGACTCGTGGTTGCTGGACTCGTACTTCAACAAGTCGAGCATCGCGTGGACGCAGGAGCAGAAGCGGCAAGTGGCCGGGTTCGCGACGTACGCGACGCTGCCGAGCATGGCAGCCGGCGCGAACCGGATCGACCCGCGGCGCAACTGCGACATCGTCCCGGCGGCGCAACGCTACGACCCGGTTGCGAATCCTCGCGGGGTGCGGTGTGACGTCTTCGACCACGCGATCAACACGTACGGCGCGGATCCGTCGACCGGGTTCGTACGGCGGCCGTTGGACAACGTCGGCGTGCAGTACGGGCTCGGCGTACTGAAGTCCGGCGTGATCACGCCCTCGCAGTTCCTCGACCTGAACGAGCACGTCGGCGGATTCGACGCCGACGCGAATCTCGTGCCGGCTCGCACTGTCGCGGATCCGCAGGCCGTGCGTACGGCCTACCGGACCAGGCGGCTGACCAACGGCGGGGGAGGGCTGAAGGACGTCCCGATCATCGACTACCGCGCGTACTTCGATACCCAGTCGTACGGCGACATCCACGTTCGGTACCACACGTTCTCGATGCGGGCCCGGCTCGAGAAGGCGAACGGTACGTCGGCGAACCAGGTGAGCCTGCTCGAGGACGCGCGCTACGGACTGTTCAGCACCGAGAGTCCGTTGCTGCAGCACGCGATCGACTCGATGGACAGTTGGCTGACCGTGCTGGACGCCGACGGCACCTCCCGGCCGCGGATCGACAAGATCGTCGCCGCGAAGCCCGACACACTCGTCGAGGGTTGTCGCGGGCCGGACGGTTTCGTCGCCCAGCCGCTGAACCGCGACCCGGCCTCGCGCTGCGAGCAACTCTTCCCCTCAGCCTCGTTCCCCCGCGAGGTCGCCGGCGCCGGAGTCGCCGCCGACATCATCAAATGCAAGCTGCGTGCCCTGGTCCGCTCGGACTACCCGGCCTTCAGCGACGCGCAGTGGACGCGACTGCGGACGATCTTCCCCGGCGGTGTCTGCGACTGGTCCAAGCCCGGCGTCGGCCAGCAACGACGACCGATCGGGACCTGGCAGTAATTTCGTCGTAACCGTCCGTGCGATTGATCACGTGTGGTGGTCATGCGGCCACGAATCCGGGATGACGCTCCGAACGAAGCTGCGCGATTCCCCAAGACACGACAGCATCGAACAAAGGGGAACGGAAAACGCTCTCCGTTGCGGGAGCGACGACAACCACCCAGGGAGTCTCGCGTGGCTCGAACAGACGCAATCAACAGCCTCCAGACGGACCGGACCACCCCGAGCGACAGCGCCGGGGCGACCGGTTCCGGACCACCGGGCGCGGCCGTTCAGAACGGCGCCGGGCTGCGCTCGGCCGCCAAACCGCTGTCCTGGTGGGCCCGGGCCCGCCGGGACAAGATCCTGCTGCTGATGGCCCTTCCCGGGCTGGTGCTGCTGCTGGTGTTCCACTACCTGCCGCTGCTCGGGAATCTGATCGCGTTCCAGGAGTACCTGCCGTTCGTCCCGTTCGGACGCAGCGCGTGGGTCGGACTGGACAACTTCGCCGTGATCTTCAACGGCGACCAGGAATTCCTCAACGCCCTCAAGAACACGCTGCTGATCACCCTGGTGCAGGTCATCTTCGTGTTCCCGGCGCCGATCGCGCTGGCGCTGCTGCTGAACAGCCTGCTGTCGGAGCGGATCAAGCGGATCGTGCAGTCGGTGCTGTACCTGCCGCACTTCCTGTCCTGGGTGATCGTGATCGCGATCTTCCAGCAGATCCTCGGCGGCAGCGGCCTGATCAACAACTTCCTGCGCTCGCACGGGATGGGCACGATCGACTTCCTCGGCAATCCGGACGGCTTCATCGCGTTGCTGACCAGCCAGGTGATCTGGAAGGACACCGGGTGGGGAACGATCCTGTTCCTGGCCGCGCTGACCCAGATCGATCCCGGGTTGTACGAGGCCGCTCGCGTCGACGGAGCCTCCAGATGGCGGCAACTGTGGCACGTGACGGTGCCCGGTATCCGCGGACTGATCATCCTGCTGCTGATCCTGCGGCTCGGCGATTCGCTGACTGTGGGCTTCGAGCAGATCATCCTGCAGCAGAACCTGGTCGGCAGACCGGCCTCCGAAGTACTTGACACGTACGTCTACAACAACGGCGTACTCGCCGGCCAATGGGGTGTGTCCGCCGCGGTCGGTCTGGTGAAGGGACTTGTTGCCGTCGTCCTGGTGGTCGGCGCCAACAAGATCGCGCACATCTTCGGCGAGGCGGGGGTGTACCAGAAATGAGCACGATTCAGAAGGGAATCGAGGATGGACCGGCGATGTCGTCGCGGGTCCTCAAAACCCTTGTACTGGTGGTCTGTTGTGCGGTCGTCGTCATCCCGTTCCTCGGGGTGATCTCGACCAGCATCGCCAGCCAGCAACACGTCACGAACTCCGGTGGGTTCGTGCTGTGGCCGGACGCGTTGCACCTGGACGCGTACAAGGCGATCTTCAACGGCGGCGTGGTGCAGCGGGCGCTGCTGGTCAGCGTCGTGATCGCCGTCGGCGGCACGCTGATCAGTCTCGCCGGGTCGACGATGCTGGCCTACTCGCTCAGCCGGAAGGGGTCGTTCGGGCAGCGGCCGATCCTGATGATCGTGTTGTTCAGCATCCTGTTCAGCCCGGGCCTGATCCCGAACTACCTGGTGGTGAAGCAGTTCGGGCTGCTCGACTCGCTGTTCGCGCTGATCCTGCCGACGGCGATCAGCGGCTTCAACGTGATCGTGCTCCGGTCGTTCTTCATGGGCATCCCGGACTCGGTGCTGGACTCGGCCCGGATCGACGGCGCCGGCGACTTCCGGATCTTCTGGTCGATCGTGCTGCCGCTGTCCCGGGCAGTGCTCGCGGTCGTCGGGTTGTTCTACGCGGTCGGCTACTGGAACGCGTTCTTCAACGCGATGCTCTACATCAGCGACACCGCGAAGTGGCCGTTGCAGCTGGTACTGCGGACGTACGTCATCAACAACACCGAGCTCAGCAGCGGTGATCTCGGTGGCGCGGCGGCCGATCAGCTGCCGCCGCAGGAGTCGATCCAGATGGCGATCCTGGTGGTATCGCTGGTCCCGATCCTGATCGTGTACCCGTTCCTGCAGCGGCACTTCGCCAAGGGCATGCTGACCGGGGCGGTGAAGGGATGAACGTCAGCAGAAGGACCCTCCTCGGCGGGTCGCTGGCCGCGGCCGCCGTCAGCCTCACCGGGTGCTCCACGGTGACCCGCTCGGACGACATCGCAGCGTTGAACAAGCCGGTCGCGCTGCCGACGTACAAGCGGTTCGACGGGCCGAAGCCCGACCTGCCGCGGAGCCATCCGTTGATGCCGGACTGCTTCTACCGGTTCCCGGCCGATCCGCAGAAGGTGACCAGCGGGGTACCGGGCGACGGGAGCGAGGTGGCGGGATCGACCCTGACGTCGAACCCGATTCCGCCGACCGCCGATCGCAACAAGTACTGGCAGGAACTGAACCGCAGGCTCGGGTCGCCACTCGAGCTGACCATCACGGCGGCGACCGACTATGTCAACAAGTTCGCCACGTCGGTGGCCGGTGACACCTTGGGCGACGTGTTCAACGTGGACGGGTCGTTCGCGTACCTGCCGCAGTTCCTGGAGGCGCGGGCGCAGGACCTGACCGAGTTCCTGTCCGGCGACGCCATCCTCGAGTACCCGTTCCTGGCGAACGCGCCGCAGGCGTCGTGGCGCGGGTGCGTGTTCTCCGGCGGTATCCGCGCCGTACCGATCCAGCGCGGCGTGATGTCGTCGAACACATTGCTGGCCCGCCAGGACCTGCTCGACAAGCTCGGCGTCGAGCTCGGCTCGCCGACCGTCGACGAGCTGCAGAAGGTCGCGAAGGCGGTCACCGACGGGAAGAAGAACCGGTGGGGCTTCGCGGTGCCGCCGACCGCCGCGGTGAGCGCGATGCTCGGCCTGCCCAACGGCTGGGAGGTGCGCGACGGGAAGCTGGTGCACAGCCGGGAACTGCCGGAACACAAGGAGATGCTGGCGGTCACGCGGCAGATGGTGAAGGACGGCACGATCCATCCGGACGGGGTGGCGAAGAACAATCAGAAGGTCTGGTTCACGCAGGGGTCGGCGGTGATGACCCAGGACACGTACTCGTCGATCCAGAGCTTCTACCGGCGAGCCACGGACCAGGACTTCAACATCTCGATCCCGGTACCGCGTGCCGACGACGGCAAGGTCGGGCGGGTACTGCTCGGTTCGCCGAACAACTCGATCGCCGCGATCAGGCCGGGCCCGCCGGAGCGGACGAAGCTGCTGCTCCGGATGCTGAACTGGATGGCGGCGCCGTTCGGGACCGAGGAGTACCTGTTCCGCAAGTTCGGCCTGCCCGGGCGGCACTACACGCTGAACGGGACCGATCCGGTGCTGACCAAGGACGGTGGCAGCGAGGTGTGCCTCGGGGAGTTCCCGATCCAGTACCTCTCCGACGGGCCCTACCCGGCGTACTTCCCGGGCCATCCGGAAGCTGTCGACACCGCGTACGGCCACTTCAAGGCAGTGCTGCCGACGGCGATCCTGCCGCCGACGTACGGTCTGTACTCACCCACCCAGTCGACCAAGGGCAAGATTCTCGACACCCGGATGGACTCCATCACCAAGGACATCCAGCTGGGCCGCGCCGACCTCAACTCCTGGGACGAGGCCGTGGCCGACTACCGGAAGGCCGGCGCGGACGCGATCCGTCACGAGTACGAACAAGCCCTGGCCATCCAGGGCCGCAAGTAACCACCGCTGCCGTCGCACCTTCCCGGAGGTGCGGCGGCAGCAGTTTCGGTTGGTCAGGGACAATGGGTGACGATGACGCTGACTGAGCAACTGCCGGGGACGACCGAGCCTGACGACCTGTACGACGTGTTCGCGCGTTGGGTGGGGGAGCAGGGGATCTCGTTGTATCCGGCTCAGGAAGAGGCGTTGATCGAGGTGATGACCGGGTCGAACGTGATCCTGTCGACGCCGACCGGCTCCGGGAAGAGCCTGGTGGCCACCGGCGCGCACTTCGCGGCGCTCGCGCACGGGCAGCGGACGTTCTACACGGCCCCGATCAAGGCGCTGGTGTCGGAGAAGTTCTTCGCGCTGTGCGACGTGTTCGGCGCGGACAAGGTCGGCATGCTGACCGGCGACGCGTCCGTCAACGCCGGCGCCCCGATCATCTGCTGTACGGCGGAGGTCCTGGCCAACATCGCCCTGCGCGAAGGGGCGGAGGCGGACGTCGGCCAGGTGGTGATGGACGAGTTCCACTTCTACTCAGAGCCGGATCGCGGCTGGGCCTGGCAGGTCCCGCTGCTCGAGCTGCCGAAGGCGCAGTTCATCCTGATGTCCGCGACTCTCGGCGACGTCGAGCGGTTCAAGATCGACCTGTCGCGCCGTACCGGCCGCCCGACCTCGATCGTCGCGTCCGGCGAACGCCCGGTGCCGTTGATCTACAAGTACGTCACGACCCCGTTGCACGAGACGCTGGTCGAGCTCCTCGTGACTCACCAGGCCCCGGTGTACGTCGTCCACTTCACGCAGGCGGCCGCCCTGGAACGCGCCCAGGCGCTGACCAGCATCAACGTCTGCACGAAGGAAGAGAAGGAGAAGATCAAGGAGCTGATCGGGCACTTCCGGTTCGGCTCGGGCTTCGGCCGGACCCTGCAGCGGCTGATCATGCACGGGATCGGGGTCCACCACGCCGGCATGCTTCCGAAGTACCGCAGGCTGGTCGAGCAGCTCGCGCAGGCCGGTTTGCTGAAGGTCATCTGCGGCACCGACACCCTCGGCGTCGGGATCAACGTGCCGATCCGGACCGTCCTGCTGACGGCGCTCAGCAAGTACGACGGACGCCGGCAGCGGATCCTCAAAGCCCGCGAGTTCCACCAGATCGCGGGCCGGGCCGGCCGAGCGGGGTACGACACGTCGGGCACGGTCGTCGTCCAGGCGCCGGACCACGTGGTCGAGAACGTCCGGCTGCTCGCGAAGGCCGGCGACGACCCGAAGAAGCAGCGCCGGGTACAGCGCAAGAAGCCGCCGGAGGGATTCGTCACCTGGGGCGAGGACACCTTCGACCGGCTCGTCGCCGCGGATCCGGAGCCGCTGCAGTCGAGGATGCGGGTCAGCCACGCGATGCTGCTGAACGTGATCGCCCGCGACGGCGACGCGTTCGCGAGCATGCGGCACCTGCTGCAGGACAACCACGAGGACTCCCGGGCGCAGATCCGGCTGATTCGCCGCGCGATCCAGATCTACCGCACGCTGCTGACCGCGGGAGTGGTCGAGCGCCTCGACGAGCCCGACGAGTTCGGCCGGTCCCTGCGGCTGACGGTCGACCTGCAGAAGGACTTCTCACTGAACCAGCCGCTGTCCACCTTCGCACTGGCCGCGCTGGATCTGCTCGACCCCGAGGACCCGTTGTACGCGCTGGACGTGGTGTCGGTGGTCGAGGCGACGCTGGAGGATCCGCGCGCGATCCTGATGGCGCAGCTGCATCACGCCAAGGGCGAGGCCGTGAACTCGATGAAGGCCGACGGCATCGAGTACGAGGAGCGGATGGAGCTGCTCGAGGACATCAGCTGGCCGAAGCCGCTCGAAGAGTTGCTCGAGGCAACTTTGGAGATGTACCGGCAGACCCATCCGTGGATCGCGGAGGCCGGGCTGTCGCCGAAGTCGGTCGTCCGGGACATGTTCGAGCGGGCGATGACGTTCGGCGAGTACATCCAGTACTACGGTCTGGCGCGCTCCGAGGGCATCGTCCTGAGGTATCTGAGCGACGCGTACAAGGCGCTCCGGCAGACCGTGCCGCCGGACAAGGTGAACGAGGACCTGACCGACCTGATCGAATGGCTCGGCGAGGTCGTCCGGCAGACCGACTCCAGCCTGCTCGACGAGTGGGAGGAGCTGACCAACCCCACCGACGAGCCGGAGGCCGAGGTCACGCCGACCGGCCCGCGCCGGATCACCTTGAACACAAGGGCTTTCCGCGTCCTCGTCCGCAACGCGATGTTCCGCCGCGTCGAGCTCCTGGCCCTGCACCGCTGGGCCGAGCTAGGCCAACTCGACGCCGGCGCCGGCTGGGACGCGGGCCGTTGGGCCGAAGCCGGCACGGCGTACTACGCCGAACACGACGTGGTCAACACCGGCCCGGCGGCCCGCGGCCCCGCGCTGTTCATGGTCGAGGAGCACCCCGGCTACTGGGAAGTCCAGCAAATCATCGACGACCCCGAAGGCAACCACGACTGGCGAATCAACGCATCAGTAGACCTGGCCGCCTCCGACGAAGCCGGAGACCTCGTGCTCGAGCTCGCGTCGTTCAAGCCTTTGTAGGCCACTCCACGTCGACCTCGGTTTCGGCTTCGTAGTTCACGCCTGGTACGCCGAAGCCGTAGAGGCGGTGTACTTCGGCGAGGAACCACTCGGTGTCGGCTACCTCGGCGATGTTGGTTGGGGTGGCGGACTCCCATTGGGTGCGGATCGCGGACTGGACGTCGTCGGCGAGTTCCCAGCGGTCGAGGCGGATGCGGCCCTCGTCGTCGAGGTCGAGCGGGGCCTCGCCGGTGAGCTGGTCCCAGAGCGAGATCGACTGCTGCACGGGAGTCTGCAGGCCGTGCACCTTGTGCAGGATGCTGACGTAGAGGCCGATGCCCGGGATCGCGGACGATGCCTGCGTGACGGCCGCGCCGTTCACCGAGGTCATCGCGGTCACGCCGTCCTTCGCGAGGTTCAGCGCGGTCTGCTCGAGGTCGGCCTTCGCGGTGCCGATCGAGCCCTGGCGGTAGATCGGCCCGGTCAGCTCAGATCCGATGTACGTCAGCGCAACGGTGTTGAACCCGGGCTTCAGCAGGTCACGCTCCTGGAGCGCGGTGATCCACCGGGCCCAGTCCTCGCCGCCCATCACCTTCACGGTCTGGGCGAGCTCGTCGTCGGTCGCGACGTCGATCCCGACCTCCTGCAACACCGGCTCGCCGTCCTCGTACGCGAGGCTCTTGGTCGAGTACGGCGTACCGATCGTCTTCAGCGCGGACTGGTACGTCTCGCCGTTGCGCGGATCCACCCGCCGCGGCGCGGCCACGCTGTAGATCAGGTGGTCGATCCCGCCGAGCTCCGCGACCTTGTCGAGTACGTCGTTCTTCGTGTCGTCCGAAAACGCATCCGCGTTCACGAAGCTCCACGACCGCCCGAGCTCCTCAGCCAGCGCGGCGGTCTCTGCAGTGCGATACCAGCCCGCGGTCGCCGTACGTCGAGCCGTCGGCGCCTTCTCGAACGACACCCCGATCCCGTCGACGCCGTACCGCGCCAGCCCCGCGATCGTCGTCGCCAGCCCGTACCCGGAGCTGGACCCGATCACGAGCGCCGTACGACGGGCCGGAGTCCGTGGCTCGACCTCCGCCGCCATCTCCCGGACCACCCGCACACATCCCGCCGGATGCGAGTCGAGAAACAGAAAACCGCGGCCAACGGGCTTGATCACGCGCTCAGTCATGCCTCAGACCCTAACCCGCCGGCCGGCTGGCGGGTTGTGTGACGGATGACGCGCTACAACGCGCCGGCAGGCAAATAACCCGCCAGCGGGTGGACTCCGCGCGGGCGGGCGTCAGTTCCAGTACAGCTCGGCGTCGTCGGGCTCGACGACCACGTCGGCGCCGAGGCGGCGGAGGTTGCCGGCGAAGTCGGTGTAACCGCGGTGCACGTGATGGGCGGCCGACACCAGCGTCTCGCCCTCGGCCGCAAGACCGGCGAGCACCAGCGCAGCGCCCGCGCGGATGTCAGAAGCGACCACTGGCGCACCAGACAGCCGCGGTACGCCGCGAACGACAGCGTGATGCCCGTCCGTCTGGATCTGCGCCCCGAGCCGGGTGAGCTCCTGCGCGAACGTGAACCGGCCCTCGAACAGGTTCTCGGTCACCATCGCGGCGCCGTCGCTCAGCGCGTTCAACGCGATCACGAACGCCTGCAGGTCCGTCGCGAACCCCGGGTACGGCAGCGTCACCACGTCCACCGGCTTCGGCCGGTCGTGCATCCGGACCCGGAACCCCGGGTTCAGCACGGTGATCTCCGCGCCGGCCCTGTGCAGCTTGTCGAGCGGCAGCTCCAGATGCTCCGCGTGGCCGTTCGCGATCGTGATGTCACCCTTGGTGATAGCAGCCGCGAACGCCCAGCTCCCGGACACGATCCGGTCCGGCACGACGGTGTGGTCGACCGGGTTGAGCAGCCCGTCCACGCCGGTGATCTCGATCCGCGGCGAGCCGGCGCCGTCGATCTGGGCGCCCATCTCGACGAGCATCTTGGCGATGTCCTGGATCTCCGGCTCGCGGGCGGCGTTCTCGATGATCGTCGTGCCCTTCGCGAGCACGGCCGCCATCATGATCGTCTCGGTCGCGCCGACGCTCGGGAAGTCCAGCCAGACCTCGGCGCCGTGCAGCCCCTGCGGCGCCTCGGCGATGACGAACCCGTGCTCGATATGCACCTTCGCGCCCATCGACTCCAGGCCGGCGACGTGCATGTTCAGCCCGCGGGAGCCGATGTTGTCGCCGCCCGGCAGCGCGACCTCCGCCTGACCGCAGCGGGCCAGCAGCGGGCCGAGCACCGAGATCGACGCGCGGAGCTTGCGCACCAGGTCGTAGTCGCACTGGTGCTTGACCGTGGCCGGTACGGCGATCGTCGCGAGCTGTCCGTCCGGATCGACCTTCACCGAACACCCGAGCGTGTCCAGCAGTTGGGCCATGAACGTGACGTCCAGGATCCCCGGCACCTGCCGCAGCGTCGTCGTACCCTCAGCCAGCAGCGCTGCCGCCATCAGCTTGAGCACACTGTTCTTCGCCCCGGCTACCTCGACAGCGCCGTCGAGCCGTGCCTCACCCGCGATCCGAAACCGTTCCACCGGTCGACTGTAGCGTTTGACCGGATCCGCCTTTGCGTAGAGTCCTGGCATGGCTGTGAACTTGACGCGGATCTACACGCGCACCGGTGACGCCGGCGAGACCCGCCTGGGCGACAATTCCTCGATCTCGAAGACGGATCCGCGCCTGGCGGCGTACGGCGAGGTGGACGAGGCGAACTCCGCGATCGGTGTGGCCATCGCGGCCGGGCACATGAACAGCGCGATCGTGGTGCTGCTCACCCGGATCCAGAACGACCTGTTCGACGTCGGGGCCGATCTGTGCACGCCGATCGCGCCCGATCCGGAGTACCCGCCGCTGCGCATCACGCAGGACTACGTCGACCGGCTGGAAGGCTGGTGTGACGACTACAACGGTCGTTTGACCAAGCTCCGCTCGTTCATCCTGCCCGGCGGGACCGAGGGCGCGGCCTACCTGAACGTCGCGCGCGCGGTCGTACGCCGTGCCGAGCGGGCCGGCTGGGCCGCCGTCGAGGCGCACGGCCCGTCGGTCAACCTGCTGGCGATCACGTACCTCAACCGCCTGTCCGACCTGCTCTTCATCCTGGGCCGCGTCGCCAACCTGTCCTCCGGCGGTGACGTCCTCTGGGTCCCAGGTGGCGAGCGCTAGCTGATCTCCCAATTGAAGGGCATCCGGAGTACTCCGGCCGGCGGGAGGCCCAGTGCGCTGTAGAGACCGCTGGTCAGGCCGTCGAGCGTCAACGGGGCCGCACTGACAGCTAGATCATCGGTCGTGACAGGCGCACGCAGCTGGCTGAGCAGATTGCGGTGTGGCACGGCCGTCACGCCGATCTCGTCGCGGTCCAGACCAGCGCGGTTGCAGGCGAGCGTCAGCGCGTGCTGGAACCCGCCCAGCTCGTCCACGAGCTTGTGACCGTGCGCGTCAGCGCCCGTCCAGACACGTCCGCGTGCAAGGGACTCCAGTCGCTCTTCGGGCAGTCCGCGGTCCTGAGCGGCTTTGGCGACGAAGTCCTTGTAGATGCGGTCGAGTGTCTCCTCCAGCCGCGCCCACTGCTCGTCGGTGAACTCCTCCTGCGCCGAGTACATCTGCGCGTTCGCGCCCTCGGACACGGCGTCCCGTGAGATCCCGATCCGGCCGAGTGCATCGCGTACGACGCCCTTGCCGGTCAGTACGCCGATGGATCCGGTGATCGTGCCGGGCTGCGCAACGATCACGTCGGCCGGCATCGCCACGAAGTACCCGCCTGATGCGGCCACGCTGCCCATTGACGCGATCACAGGTCGTCCGGTCGAGCGGAGCCGCAGGACCTCGTTGCGGATCGCGTCGGAGGCGACGTACGAGCCGCCGGGGCTGTCCACTCGCAGTACGACGGCCTTCACGCGCTCGTTCTCGGCCACGGCACGCAGTGCGGCGCCGACGGTGTCGGAGCCGGATCCGGGGCCGCCCATCGGGCTGTTGGAGTTGCGGCCGACTGAAATGCCGCCCGCCACGCGGACGACTGCTACCAGAGGCTTCTGCGGCCAGGGGACTGTTTTGCGCAGGTCCTCGAGACTGCGCGGACCACGCCGGATGTACCGCTCGGCCAACAGCCGGTCGTCGTACTGGAGCTGCTTCTCGAGCTCGTCGTACACATCGGACCGGTAGCCGAGTCGATCGACCAGTCCTGCGTCCAGACCGTCCTGTGCGGGCAGCGGTGCGGTGTCGACGAGCTCCCGAACCCGCGTGGTGTCCAGACGCCGCCGTACTGCGATGCCCTCGACGATCTGCTCGTACGCCGACTCCGCGAGCCGCGACGCCATCTCGCGTCCCGGCTCGGTCATCTCCTTCTCGGTGAACGTGTCCGCCGCCGTCTTGTACTCACGCCGCTTGCCGAACTGCGGGATCACACCCGCCTTGTCCAGCGCACCGCGGATGAACACGGCCTGCACGGTCACACCGGTGATCGCCAGGTCACCGGACGGCTGCAGCCAGATCTCGTCGAACGCGGTCGCCAGGTAGTAGGGCACCGTGCCCTGACCGGACTCCCCGAACGACTCGCTCCAGGCGACCGCAGGCTTCCCCGACGTACGGAAGTCGGCCACCGCCTCCCGCAGCTCCTGCACCTGCGCCAGCGAGAGCCGAGAACCGCCCAGGTGGGCGACCACGCCGACGACCGAGTCGTCCCGCGCACCCTTCCGCAGGGCAGACACCAGCTCGCGCAGCGTCGGCAGATGACGGGCCCGAAAGGCCGCCAACGGAGAGGCAGGCGGCGTCTCGAGAACACCACGGGTCAGATCCAGTTCCAGGAGAGTCCCCATGCACCCAACCTAGACGCTGGATCCAACCGGTCAACGGACGGCGGCGGAGGGACGAGTCGGCTTGTCGTCGGTCCAGCCGGACTCCAGTACGACGGTCGAGCCGGGCTTCGGCCCGCCGAGCGTGGAGCTCAGGAGCCGACCGGTCGTCGGGTCGATGATGTACGTCGCTCCGCTCCAGAACAGGCTGGTCCGGTTACTACTGGGCTTGCTCAGGGTCGCGGTGATGCTGACCTCGGTGCCTACGCGGCCGAGTGGATCCTTGACGCCGGTGCGGACACGTGTGCCCGGCAGTCCGGCAAGCACCCGGAGTGCTGCGCCACGGAGCTTCGGGGGAGCGGGCATCTCGAACAGGAGCCTGCCGGCAGCGGCGAAGACGGCGTACTCACGGTCGGCTGCCGCCTCGTGCAAGCCGGCGGTGTTGGCGAGGTACTGGTAGAGCTGGACCGGGCTGGTGGGAAGGGCCGCGATCTGCTCCGCGCTGAGCGGCTTGTCGCCGGTCAGGTAGTACCCGGGCGGGACGTCGCGGAACGACATCTTGTTCACCACAGGTACGCCGTCCGTCATGGTGATCGGAGTGCGCTCGTACGGCAGCTGCCAGGACGTCGGCGACCCCTGCGCACGCCACTTCGCGACATCGGCCGGGCTGATGAGCTGATAGCCGAGGTTCACCCAGCCGAACCAGGACTCCACGCCCGGCTTCATCGGCATCCAGCTCTCGGTGATCGACCGCCGCTCCAGCGTGTACTTCGGGTTGCCGACCCGCGTCGTCGGGTTCAGCTGCAGACTGCGCACCCGGTAGTACTTCCCGGACACCTTCTCGTCCTTCTCCTGGCGGACCGCTGCTGCGATCAGCACCTCCGCTGCTGCGGTCAGCCGAGGCGCAGTAGTAGTCGTCGGGCCACTTGGCATTGACCCGCCACCGTTGCCTCGCCCCACCACCAGTGCGCCACCTAGCCCGACTACCGCTACCAGTGCAGTGGCAGCAGTAACAGCAGTGCCGAGCCACCCCGCCCGGACAAAGCTCGTGAAAGACCTGGCTGGCTTGGCCTGGTGGATCAGCTCCTCCACCTGGCGCCGGGCCGCGTCGGTCGCCTCCGGTGTGGGCCCGTCTGTCTCGGGGAACGCCTTCCGCAGTACGTCGAACTCGTTCATGCCGGATCCTCCGCGGGGTTGGTCACGGCTGCCCGTACTACCCGGCGCGCACGCGACAGCCGCGAGCACACCGTCCCGTACGCGATCCCGAGTGCCGCCGCTACCTCGTCGTACGTCAGTTGTCCGAGCGCCACGAGCAGCAGGACCTCCCGATCCTTCGCGTTCAGCTTTGCCAACGCGGCCGCCAGCTCTGGCGAGGCCCCCTGCGCGGTCACCTGTGCGGCGACCCGGTCCTCATGTGTCGCGGCCGGGACCGGCAGCGGAAGCTTTGCCGCTGCGCGCCACGCCCGTACCTCGTCGCGGCGGTGCCGGCGGATCAGATTGGTCGCGATGCCGTACAGCCACGCCCGCACCACCCCGCTGCGCCGGTCGAAGCGCGCCCGCTGCCGGAACGCGATCAAGAATGTCTCCGCTGCCAGATCGTCCGCGACATCGCTCCCGAGCCGGCGGGCGACGTACGCGTGCACCTGGCCGAAGTACCGGTCGAAGATCGCCGCGAACCGCTCCGGCTCCTGGACCGACGCCTCCAGCTCCCACCCGTCGTCGTCCGCGGGTACGGCGTCACGGCGTAGCGCGCGCTGTCTATGGCTGGGCAGCGTGACGGCCGCGAGGGCCACCTCGGGCGTCATGGTCCTCCTCGTGGGCTCGCTCTGTTCTTGTCCGATGTCCCCAGACCCCTTCTCGCGACCCCCGTCGTCGCTAGAGGACGCACGAGAGCGCTCTCCGGATGACAGCCGGAGAGGATCAGCGCCGCTGGATCAGCGGAGCTGATCAGGAGTGGTCGAGCAGCCCGCGGGCGGCGGCTTCGTCGCGCGGCCAGACATAGATGGTCCAGCCGTCCTTGGTGTGCGCCGCGGTCGCCTTGATGCCGAAGTCCTTGAGCCGCGACACGAGCACGCGCGCCTCGTTGTAGTTCGGCACCGTCCGGATGTCGGTGAGCAGGCCGAACGCGTCCCGCTCGGCCGGGCGGTGGTCGACCCGCCGGACCAGCGAGCCGCCCTTCGCCTTGGAGAAGGCCCAGCGGCACAGCAGCACCATCACGCCGGCCAGGGCGATGGCCACCACCGGGAACAGGAAGTAATGCTCGGCGAACACGGACACCATTGTCTCGCGAAACAAAAGATCGCGAGCTCTTGGCAACCTTCCGTGTCTGCGGGGAGTCTTTACCATCAAGACGCTGCCACGCGGCCGATCACTCGGGGGCCGCCGTAAGAGCGGAGGGCACGGACATGCTCGCACCGACCCACAGAACACCAGCTGAGCCTGACAACGTCATACACCTGACCGGCATCCTCGACGTCCGGTCCGTCGGCGACGTCCGCCAAACTCTCAACCACCTCATCGACACCTCCGACGGCGACGTGATCGTCGACCTCGAGGAGGTCGACGCGGTCGACGCCACCGGCCTCGGCCTCCTGGTCGCCACCCACCGCCGCACCCAGTCCCTGGGCCGCCAACTGGTCCTCTGGCATCCCCTACCCTCGGTCATCCGCATCCTCGCGGTAACCCGCCTCCACCGAGTCCTCAAGGTCGAGCGAACCCCGCTACCGCTGAGCGCCTAGGCCGTGTCTGGTGGTCCCCTGTGATCCACGCCCCTCGTGACACCAGTCACGAGGGGCAGACTCACAAGGGCACACAGTCCTACTCTCGGGTACATGGCGACCTCGGATCGACCCTGGGTGATGCGCACGTACGCGGGCCACTCGTCCGCGGCTGAGTCCAACGCGTTGTTCCGCCGGAACCTGGCGAAGGGGCAGACCGGGCTGTCGGTCGCGTTCGACCTGCCGACGCAGACCGGGTACGACGCCGATCATCCGCTGGCGAAGGGTGAGGTCGGGAAGGTCGGCGTACCGGTCGCTCATCTCGGCGACGTCCGGGCGTTGTTCGACCAGATCCCGCTCGCGCAGATGAACACGTCGATGACGATCAACGCGACCGCGATGTGGCTGCTCGCGCTGTACCAGGTCGCGGCCCAGGAGCAGGGCGCGCTGCCGGACGAGCTGACCGGTACGACGCAGAACGACATCGTCAAGGAGTACCTGTCGCGCGGGACGTATGCGTTCCCGCCGGACGCGTCGCTGCGGCTGACGACCGACGTGATCGCGTACACGGTCGCGCAGATGCCGAAGTGGAACCCGATCAACATCTGCAGCTACCACCTGCAGGAGGCGGGGGCGACGCCGGTGCAGGAGCTGGCGTTCGCGCTGTCGACGGCCACCGCCGTACTCGATCGGGTCCGCGACGGCGGGCAGGTGCCGCCGGAGCGGTTCGGCGACGTCGTACAGCGGATCTCGTTCTTCGTGAACGCCGGCGTGCGGTTCATCGAGGAGACGTGCAAGATGCGCGCGTTCGTGCAGCTGTGGGATCAGCTGACGCTCGAGCGGTACGGCGTGACAGATCCGAAGGCGCGGCGGCTGCGGTACGGCGTACAGGTGAACTCGCTCGGGCTGACCGAGGCGCAGCCGGAGAACAACGTGCAGCGGATCGTGCTCGAGATGCTCGGCGTCACGCTGTCGAAGAACGCGCGGGCGCGTGCGGTGCAGCTGCCGGCGTGGAACGAGGCGCTGGGGCTGCCGCGGCCGTGGGACCAGCAATGGTCGCTGCGGATGCAGCAGGTGCTGGCTTATGAGAGCGACCTGCTCGAGTACGACGACATCTTCGACGGATCGCACGTGATCGAGGCGAAGGTGGCCTCGCTGGTCGAGGGCGCACGCGAGGAGATCGACCGCGTGCAGGCGATGGGCGGTGCGGTCGCCGCGGTCGAGAGCGGGTACTTGAAGCAGGCGCTGGTCGCATCGCACGCCGAACGTCGCCAGCGGATCGAGTCCGGCGAGCAGGTCGTGGTCGGCGTGAACCGGTTCGAGAACACCGAGCCGTCGCCGCTGACCGCCGACCTCGACACCGCGATCCAGACCGTCGACCCGGCCGCCGAGTCGGCTGCGCTGACCTCGTTGCAGAGTTGGCGCGCTCAGCGTGACGCCTCCGCGGTTGACGCCGCGCTGGGCAAGCTACGCGCCGCTGCCAAGACCACCGACAACCTCATGCCCGTCACGCTCGAGTGCGCTCGCGCCGGTGTGACGACGGGGGAGTGGGCCGGGGTCCTCCGCGAGATGTACGGCGAGTACCGCGCGCCGACCGGCGTATCCGGATCGGTCGGAGTCTCTGCGGGCGGCGCCCAGATCGCGGCGGTCCGCGCGAAGGTCGCGGAAACCTCCTCGGAACTCGGTGGCCGCCTCCGTCTCCTCGTCGGCAAGCCGGGCCTCGACGGTCACTCCAACGGCGCCGAGCAGGTCGCCGTCCGCGCCCGCGACGTCGGCTTCGAGGTCATCTACCAAGGCATCCGCCTGACCCCCGAGGAGATCGTCGCCGCCGCCGTAGCCGAGGACGTCCACTGCGTAGGCCTCTCCATCCTCTCCGGCTCCCACATGGAGCTGGTCCCACAGGTGGTAGCCGGTCTCCGCGAGGCAGGCCTCGAAGACGTGCCCGTTGTCGTCGGCGGCATCGTCCCCGACGCCGACGCCAAGTCCCTGCGCACCGCCGGCGTAGCCGCCATCTACACCCCGAAGGACTACGACCTCACCGGCATGATGGCCGACGTCGTCCAAGTAATCCGCCACGCCAACAAGCTGTAGGTCGCGCGTGGTAGAAGAAGTACATGACCGTGACGACTCGTAAGCTCTCGAATGGAACTGAGATCCCGATGTTTGGGTTGGGGGTCTGGCAGGTTGACGACGGTGCGCAGACTGAGCGCGCTGTCACCTGGGCGCTCGAAGCCGGTTACCGGCTGATCGACACAGCTCAGGCGTACGGGAACGAAGCCAGTGTCGGAAAGGCGATCCGCGAGAGCGGCGTACCGCGGGAAGAGATCTTCCTCACGACGAAGTTCTACCCGGGCGGCAAAGACGCGCGGGTCGAGGCGGAGAAGAGCCTCGAGCGGCTCGGCACGGAGTACCTCGACCTGTACCTGATCCACTGGCCGCAGGGCGGTCCGACCTGGGCCTGGCCGGGCATGGAGGCTGCGGTCGAAGCCGGCCTGACCAAGGGCATCGGCATCTCGAACTTCGGCGCCGACGAGATCCAGGAGCTCTCGAAGGTCGCCAACATCCAGCCCGCCGTGAACCAGATCCAGTTCAGCCCGTTCGAGTACCGCGCCGGGCTGGTCGCCGCCGGTGAAGAGGCCGGCGTCGTCTCGCAGGCCTACAGCCCGCTCGGCACCGGCCGCCATCTCGACGGCCCGGCCCTCGCCCGGATCGCGGAGGCCACCGGCCACACCCCGGCTCAGGTCCTGATCCGCTGGGCGATCCAGAAGGGGCTCTCGGTCATTCCGAAGTCCGTCCACCAGGACCGGATCGTCGAGAACTTCAACGTGTTCGACTTCGAGCTCGACGACGCCGCGGTGGCCGACCTCGACGCCCTCGACACCACGCACCAGACCGCGGACGCGCTGTCCAGCAGCGGGAAGTGGTGGTCCTGATTCAGGAGGTACTGCGTGAGCCCGCGAAGGCGGCGGTCTTCCTGGTGCTCGCCGTACGTCCCGGATCCGAGGACACCGCGCGGGCCCTGCTCGAGGACGTCGCCGGGCTCACGCGTGCTGTCGGATTCCGCGCGCCGGACGACCAGCTGAGCTGCGTCGTCGGCATCGGCGCGTCCGCGTGGAGCCGGCTGTACCGTGCGCCGGCTCCACGCGAGCTGCATCCTTTCCGGGCGTTGTCCGGTGCGAAGCACAGCGCGCCGGCGACGCACGGTGACCTGCTGTTCCACTTCCGCGCCCGCCGCCTCGACCTGTGTTTCGAGCTCGCCCGCCAGGTGATGGCCCGGCTGGCCGGCCACGTGAAGGTGCTCGACGAAGTACAGGGCTTCAAGTACTTCGACGAGCGCGACCTGCTCGGCTTCGTCGACGGCACCGAGAACCCGACCGGCTCGAAGGCGGTCGCCGCGATCACGGTCGGCGACGAGGACCCGGCGTACGCCGGCAGCAGCTATGTCGTCGTACAGAAGTATCTGCATGACCTCGACGCCTGGCAGGCGCTGCCGGTCGCCGAGCAGGAGCGCGTGATCGGCCGGGAGAAGATCAGCGACTTCGAGCTGTCCGACGCTGACAAGCCGGCCAACTCGCACGTCGCGGCCACCACGATCGTCGACCCGGACGGCACCGAGCGGCAGATCGTCCGCGAGAACATGGCCTTCGGCTCACCCGGGGCGGCCGAGTTCGGCACCTATTTCATCGGGTACGCCGCCACGCCGGACGTGATCGAGCGGATGCTGCACCGGATGTTCGTCGGTGAGCCGCCCGGGAACCACGACCGGATCCTTGACTTCTCGACCGCGGTCACCGGCAGTCTGTTCTTCGTGCCGACCGCGGAGTTCCTCGAAGACCCGTCGCCTGCACCCACCCGGACCACGCCCGCAACGAATACCGCGGACGGGTCGCTGGGTATCGGCAGCCTCAGAAGGAGTCGCACATGACGAACAACCTGCACCGCGAGCTGGCCCCGGTCTCGGACGCCGCCTGGGGCGAGATCGAGGAGGAGGCTCGCCGTACCTTCACCCGCGACATCGCCGGGCGACGGGTGGTCGACCTGGTCGGCCCGTCCGGACCGGAGCTGTCCTCGGTCGGCACCGGCCACCTCGAGACGGTCGAGGCGCCGGGCGACGGCGTGATCGCGCACCGGCGGCTGTCCCAGCCGGTCATCGAGCTGCGCGTCCCGTTCACCGTCACCCGGGCGGCCGTCGACGACGTGGAGCGCGGCGCGAAGGACTCCGACTGGCAGCCGGTCAAGGACGCCGCGAAGCAGATCGCGTACGCCGAGGACCACCTGGTCTTCCACGGCTCCGGCGCCGCCGGGATCGAGGGTCTCGCGCCGAGCAGCTCGAACGACGTACTCGCGTTGCCGTCCGATGCTAAGGACCTGCCCGACTCTGTGGCTCAGGCACTGAGCGTGCTTCGACTCGCCGGGGTCGACGGGCCGTACAGCTTGCTGCTGTCCGCCGACCTGTACACCGCGGTCGCCGAGACAACGGACCACGGCTACCCGATCCGCGACCACCTGGCCCGGCTGGTCGGCGACGGCGAGATCATCTGGGCACCGGCTCTCGAAGGCGCTCTGCTGGTGTCGACGCGCGGTGGTGACTACGAGCTGCACCTCGGCCAGGACCTGTCGATCGGCTACCTGTCCCACGACGCCGACACCGTCGAGCTGTACCTGCAGGAGTCGCTGACCTTCCTCGCCCTGACGTCGGAGTCCAGCGTCGTGTTGCGCGGCTGATCTGCTGTTCTCAGTCGACGAGTTCGGCGAGGACGGCTGCCTGGCTGATTGCGAAGTCCTTCGTGGCGGTGAGGAGTGTCAGGGTGCCGTTCTCGGCCAGCTCGCGGAGGTGGCTGAGGGCGGCAGCGCGGACGGGATCGTTGAGCTCGGTGCGGTAGCGGCGCGCGAACTCGTCGTACCGGGTCGGGTCGTGGCCGTACCACTCGCGCAGTTCGGTCGACGGGGCAACGTCCTTGCACCAGTCGTCGATCCGCGCCTTCGATCGGCTGAGCCCGCGCGGCCACAGCCGATCGACCAGCACCCGCTCGCCGCCGTCGTCCTCCACCGGGTCGTAGACCCGCCGAACCCTTACCGCCATCAGCCCTCCTTCAGAGGAAGCTCACGGAGTCACGGTAGTTCGTCCGGTGCTGTGACCGCCTCCCTGGTCGCCTCCCTGGTCGCCGCTGTGGTCGCCGCTGTGGTCGCCGCCGTAGCGGAGGAGTCGCGGCGTCCAGATGCCGAGGGCGGCGACCGTAACGACAAGCAAGACGGCGCTGACGAACGTGGTGATGTCGACGCCGTAGCGCTCGGCGAAGGCACCGAGAACGAGGCTCGCCGCAGGCATGATGCCGATGGCAAGCTCCTGGACGCCCAGCGCACGACCGTGAAGGGACTCAGGCGTCGTCATCAGGAGCAGAGTGGTTTGCAGTACGCCGAACGCCGCGCTCATCACACCGATCGCGGTCATCAGGACGAACGACGCGATCACGCTGTGGGACAGACCGAACATGCCCCAGAGCGCGCCCCACACGGCCGTGCCGACAAGGAACATGCCGCCCTTGAAGCGGAAGTCGCCCAGCCAAGCGATCACCAGCGAACCGGCCAGACCTCCGACGCCCGCACAGGTGAGGAGCCAGCCGAGGCCGGCAGCATCGAGGCCGAGCGACTCCTGCGCGAAGACCGGTATGAAGCCCTGCGCGACCGGCCACAGCAGAGTGTTCGCCGCCAGGGTGATCAGGAGGACGGTGGCGGCGAGCCGGTTCCGGGCGATCTCGCGTAGGCCGCTCGTCACCATTCGCACTGCTGATTCGGTATGCCCGCCGACCACCTGCCCGTACCGCCGCAACGGCAGCAGGGTGACCAGAGAAATGGCATACCAAAATGTCGAGACCCACAGCGCGGCCGGCGCACCGAGCCCGGTGATCATCAGACCGCCGATCGCCGGCCCGATCACCTGCGTCATGTTCAGCGCCATCGAGTTGAGTGCGTTCGCGTTGCTGAGGTTCTGACGCCCGACGAGATCGAGCACGAGGGAGGCACGCGCCGGTTGCGACGGGGACTGCGCGAGCCCGATCGCGAACCCGCCGAGCACCAGCACCCAGTACGTCGCCCGCCCGAGCGACGCCAGCGTGGCAACGGCACTGACCGCGACGAGCGCCCACGAGGCCGCGATGATCAGCAAGCGGACCCGGTTGTGCCGATCCGCGAACGCACCCGCGAACGGTCCGAGCAGCAAGGGAGCCAGCCGCACAGCCGTGAACACCGCGACGAGAAAGTCGGAGTGCGTGGTCTGATACGCGAGCCATCCGAGTACGAGCGTCTGGGTCCACACGCCACCGAAGAAGAACAGATTCGAGAACCAGAACAGGCGAAACGCCCGGTTGTCCCGCAGCGAGCCAAGCGTCCGCTCGACGACAGAGTTGGTGCTCACGCCCGGAGTTCGCCGTCGCGTACGACGACCTGCCCGCCGGCGATGACCAGCTCACGACGCGGCGCACGAACGAGCACATCCGGCACGTTCTCGGCATCGAGCAGTACGACGTCCGCGCGCGCTCCCGGCGTCAGGCCGTAGTTCTCGCGGTGGACGAACGGCGCGCCGTACGTGGTCGCGAGCTCGATCGCGTACGTGAGGTCCTCGTCGGCGCGCAGCCCGTGCAGCCGCGCGAACTGGCGAGCAACCTGGAGCAGGTCGCCATCGCCGTACGGCGACCAAAGATCGCGGATGCCGTCGGTGCCGAGCCCGATCGCGACGCCCGCCGTACGCATCTCCTGCCAGGGCAGCGGCGCCGAGTTGATCGGCGCGACCGTCGTCCACGAGATCCCGGCTTCGCCGAGTTGGTCTACCATTTCGGCCCGTCGCGCCGGGGCCAGCTCGCCGAGGGCGAATCCGTGGGACACGTTGACCTTGCCGCCGAGGCCGGCCTGCTGGGTGCGCTCGATGATCAGCTCGTACTGGAACGCGCCGAGGTCACCGCGGTCGTGGAGATGGATGTCGATGCCGACCTCACGCCGCGCCGCGATCTCGAACAACGCATCGAGCTGGCCAACGGGGTCGCGGTCGATCGACGCCGGGTCGAGTCCGCCGATGCTGGTGGCGCCCTCTGCCGCGGCCTTGTCCAGCAGCTCGAGTACGCCGGGACGCCGCAGTACGCCGTCCTGGGGGAATGCGACGATCTCCACCTCGACCGCACCGCCGAGCGCGTCGGCCGCCTCGCGCACGTTCGCGATCCCGTCGAGTCCGACACCGAGGTCGACGTCGACGTGCGTGCGGGTGGCCGTCGTGCCGTGCCGCAAGAACTCACGCAGTACTGCGGTGGCGCCCGCGACGCTTGGGATCCCGTACTTGCCGCGCTCGGCACGCTCGTGGGCGATCCGGCCCTGCGTCGTCGGCTCGCCGCCGTACGAGACCCATGGCTGGCCCCACCAGCTCTTGTCCACGTGAGCGTGCGCGTTGACGAAGCCCGGCAGCGCAAGAAGACCGCGACCGTCGATGACCTGCTGCTGATCTGCCGAGGCCCGACGTCCAGTCTCCGTGATCTCCGTGATCACACCATCGGCGATCGCGAGGTCGACCGGGTCACCGCCCCACGGGCGCACGTCAGCAAGCAGCAAGGAGGTCATGACAAAGAATGGTATACCAAATTTACCTCACCGCCATCGGCCGGGAGAGCGCCCGGCCGGCCGTCAATCCATGCCGCGGCTGAACCGGAACAGGACCTGCGACTGGGCCAGATGGTCGCTCGCCAGCCGCTCGGCTTGGTCGACATCGCGGTTCGCTATCGCCCTGTACAGCTCGAGGTGCTGACCGGCGACCGCGATCAGGTCGTCGTGCTGGGTGAGCAGCCAGCGCATCCGGCTGCGCAGCGGGCGCTCGATCTCGATCAGGAGTTCGTTCGAGGCCAGCTCGGTGACGATCTCGTGGAAGTCGGCCGCCTTCCGCCGGGCGACCACGGCGTCCTTCGCGCGTGCTGCCACAAGCTGTTCGTCCAAAGTCTTTCTGAGCCGATCGAGCCCTTCGCGGGTCCGGCGCTCGGCCGCCAGCCGGAACGTCAGCGGCTCGAATGCGGTCCGCACCTCGGTCAGATCGGCGATGTCGGAATCGGTGAACGTGCGGACGACCGACCAGGACCGCGGCCGCGGAGTCACCAGTCCTTCGCTCACCAGCACCTTGAGCGCCTCCCGGACGGGCACTCGGCTAACATCGAGCGCGGTCGCCAGCTCTCGCTCGACCAGCCGCTCACCGGGTGGCCGCACGCCGTCGAGGATCTCGTCCCGCAGCTGCCGCGTGACCCGCTCGGTTTCGGACTCCCGGCTGTCGCTCATCGACGTCTCCTGGGTTTGGTATACCATTCCCCAAGCATGCCGTACTCCACCGACAGTGTCGGACAGGGGCAGACCGGTTCCGGCACGGGCCGTGCTCAGCCGGCGCTTTTCTCCTTGATCAGGTCCTCGACGGCCTTCGGGATCGTGGTCTCGAAGTCGAGCAGCTTGGCCCAGGTCGGCGTGATCGTGATGACGACCATCTCGTCGTACAGGCTCTGGACGCCGGCGGCCCAGTCCGGGTACTGCTCGTCGGTCATCACCTTGTGGCCGGCGGTCAGGTAGCCCTCCGGGACGCCCTGGACCAGCTCCAGCGAGGCGGTGCCGCGGATCAGCAGGACCTTGGGCGGGAACGCGCCGGTGTCGATGGTCAGCGCGACCTTCGGGTTCTTGCGGAGCGCCGCGACCTTGGCGGACTTGGGCACCGTGGCGATCAGGAGCTGCTCGCCTTCGACCCAGAAGCCGATCGGGATGACGCGCGGGTCGCCGTCCAGTCCGTCGTAGGCGAAACGCGCCGGCTCGGGGCCGTTGAGGAGCTGCTGGGCGTACGGCTTGGCGAGGATCTCGGCGATCTGCTGCTTGTTCACTGGAGTCGACCTTTCGCTTGAGCGTGTTCTCATCAGGGGGACGGAGCCGTAGAACGGTTCTCGACATCGATAGGTTGGCGAACCGTGGAAAGTTTCGGATTCGGTGAGAGCGAGAGCAAGGGCGAGGTCCAGGTCGGCGACGACGGGGCGGTCGTGCAGGTGCTGCACCCGGACGGCCGGCGAGTGCTGCTGGACGACGGGGTCGTGCACGACAGTCTGCATGCCTGGGGCAAGGGATTCGTGATCACGGACCGTGCGGCATACCGTTTCGACAACCCCGCGTTCACTCGGTGGCGGAGCAGCGGCATCGACCTGATGTACCAGTTCGGCGAGCTGGAGCTCCGCGTCGGCCGCCGGTTCGGCGAGCAGTGGACCGAGACGTACGAGCTCCGCAACACGAGCAGCGAGTCCATCGAGATCGGCTCCCTTGCGATCAGTACGCCGTACCGCGACGTCTACACGTCCAGCCGCGAGAGCCTCACGGGCGCCGTGCACGCGCATGTCTGGACCGGCGGCGCGGACGCGTGGGTCTGGGCGGTGCCGATGGACGGCAGCGGACCGGGGCTCGGTCTGCAGCTGAAGGAAGGCGAGCTCTGGGCGTACTCCGTCGAGTCCCGCGAGCCCGGCACGAGCAGCAACATTCGCGGGCACATCTACCTCCACGTCACCGACCACGCCCGGGTACCTCACGCGATGGGAGGCCAACCGGCCATCACACTCGAGCCCGGCGCCTCGTACCGGTGGACCTGGCAGCTCGGTTGGTATACCGATCTGCCCGCCTTCCACGCGGATCGTCAGCCACTGATCGGAGCCGACCGCCTGGCAGCCGCGATCACCGAGCCGATCCAGCTCCACGACGGCCGCGAGATCACCGCCACCGAGCCCGGCCTGCAGTACGTCGAATCACCCGACGGCAGGTCCCGGATCGCCGTCCTCTTCCACGAACCACTCCAGCAGCTCGCTGAACGCCGCGTCCGCTTCATCCTCGACCACCAACGCCGCCCCGAGCTGGGCGGCAGCCGCAAGTACGCCTTCGTGCCGTACGACAACGACAGCGGCCTCACCGTCCTGTCCAGCGCCTGGCGGGACTGGTCGGACGCGCGCGAACGAGTCGGGATGGCCCTGCTCCTGCAGGAGGTTCGCGACCGCGGCTGGGGCGACCGCGCCGAGTTGGACGAGGCGCTCAACGGGTACGAGCGGTTCGTCCGCGAGTACTTGCTCGATGACGCCGGCACGATCCAGGACGACAGCGTCCACCAGAGCGCCGTGCGCCTCTACAACTTCCCGTGGTTCGCGCGCTTTCTGCTCGGCCAGGGCGACCGCGCCGGCGCGACCCGCGTCCTCAATCGGTACTACGAACTCGGCGGCGACCACTTCCTCGCGTTCGATCTCGGCCCGCTCCTCAGCGAGCTCGGTCTCCGCGAGCACCTGATCCGGCATACCAAAACCTTCATCGGGTACGGCGACGAGCTGCCGCCGCACGAGGTCAACTACGAGCAGTCGATGGTTGCCCCGCTCCTCGAGCTGCTCGTTTCGGCATACCAAATCGCGCCGGACGAGATCGACGGCGCCGAGCTGACCCGCCGCCTGCCCTGGCTGACCGCGTTCGCCGCCGACCAACCCGACGTACGGCTGCGGCATGTTCCGATCCGGCACTGGGACGGCTACTGGTTCGGCCGGCTGCGGTTGTGGGGCGACGTCTTCCCGCACTACTGGTCGGCGCTGAGCGCGGTCGTGTACGCCGCCTGGCCGCGCGAACTCGTCACGCCTGAGCAGGCCGCCTGGCTCGACGCCGCCGAGGACGCGATCCTCCGCGCGAACCTGGTCAGCTTCACCGCGGACGGATCGGCGACCTGCGCGTTCGTCTACCCGAGCTGCGTCAACGGCCAGCCCGCGCACATCGCCGACCCTCTCGCGAACGACCAGGACTGGGCCCTCGTCTACGCGCTCCGGCTACTCAGCCATGGCGCGCCGCTCAGCCGATCAGCTCCGATCAGCCGATGAGCGCCGCATTCTGACGCTCAAGAGCCTTCACCGAGCCGTCCGCCCAGCTCGGAGCCAGCATCGCCGACAACGGATCCGGGAAGATCTCCTCGTCCCCGGCCGCGACCCCGTCGAAGATCGCCCGCGCGACCGACTCCGGTGACGCCTTGGGTACGTCGAGATCCCGCGACATCTCGGTATCCGTCGGCCCGGTCAGGACGGCATGCACCCGCACACCCTGCGGCGCGAGCAACGCACGCTGCGACTGCGTGAGCGAGAACGCCGCCGCCTTCGAGATCGAGTACGCCGGGATCATGGGCAGCGACGCGAGCGCCGCCACCGACAACACGTTGACGATCGCGCCCCGCGACTCGACGAGCTGCGGCAGGAACGCCGAGGTCATGGCATGCGGCCCGAAGAGATTGACGGCCAGGTGCTGCTCCAGCAAGGCGCGGTCCCCGAGGTTGTCGTACGCCGCCAAGCCGGCGTTGTTGACCAGGACGTCGAGCGATTCGACGGTCTTCGCCGCCGCCTCGATCTGGGCCTGGTCGGTCACGTCCAGGCTCAGGTACGTCACCCGTTCATCCGGATGGATGAGCGCGACCCGCGTTCCGGCGTACACGCGCTTGGCGCCTCGGCGCAGGGCTTCCTCGACCAGGGCACGTCCGATGCCTCGGTTGGCGCCGGTGATCAGGACAGTGCGGTTCTCGATCGACATGGTGGTGTCTCCGTTCGGTCTTCACAGTGCTTGCACAGGAGACAGACAGCACCGACGACCAGAACTGCTCGCTCCGCGACCGATCAGTTCGGGCCCATGCCGGTGTCCACAACCAGTGCGAGGATTGATGACTACGGAGGTGACTCATGCCGGACGACCTGCTCCAGCGTGCGCGGGAAGGTGACCGGGAGGCATTCGCGGCGCTGGTCGAGCCGCATCGCCGGGAGCTCCAGCTGCACTGCTACCGGATGCTCGGATCGTTGCAGGACGCCGAGGATGCGCTGCAGGAAACGTTGCTCTCGGCATGGATCGGGCTGAGCGGATTCGAGGGCCGGTCGTCGATCCGCACCTGGCTCTACCGCATCGCCACCAACCGATGCCTGAACGTACTGCGGTCGTCGTCGCGCCGACCGTTGCCGACGGCACCGCTCCCGGTCCCGGCGCCGGAGCCCTATCGTTCGGGCGAAGTGCTGTGGCTGCAGCCCTATCCCGATGTGCTCCTGGATGGCATACCAGATCAGCTGCCCGGCCCAGAAGCGCGGTACCAGTCGCGCGAGGCGATCTCGCTCGCCTTCGTCACCGCAGTACAGCTCCTCCCGCCGAATCAGCGCGCGGTGTTGTTGCTGCGCGACGTACTGGGCTATCGAGCCAGCGAGACCGCGGAGCTGCTCGGCCTCACCGAGGCCGCGGTCAACAGCGCACTTGCTCGCGCTCGGTCGACGATCGACGCGGCCGACCGGCCATCAGGTGTCGGCGGGGCAGAGGAGCGGGAGCTGGCCGACCGCTTCGTCGAGGCGTTCACCGCGCAGGACGTCGATGCGCTGGTCGCGCTGCTGACCAGCGACGCGTGGGTGCGGATGCCGCCGCTGCCGTTCGAGTACCACGGCATCGAGGCCGCGCACCGATTCTTCACCGCACTCGTCGCGCACCGGCGGCTGATCGCGGCGATGGTGCCGGTCGGCGCGAACGGTCAGCCGGCCTGGGGCGAGTACATCCGTGATCCGGTCACCGGCGGCCTTCACCTGATCGGGGTGGTCGTGATCGGCATCGCCGGCGACCGGATCCACGAGATCATCCACTTCGAAACGACAGTCGCGTCCTACTTCGGTCTACCACGCACGCTCGAGGGTTAGGGCATGTGCCTAGCCCAACGTCGGCAGTAGTTCCTGCAGCTTGGTCATCAGGTAGGCGTGAACGCTTGTCCCATAGGAGATTCGCGTCGCACCGACCGCCGCAAGCTCGGAAGGCGTAGGCCCACCCGGCGAAGCGTGCGCGTTGATCGGTCCGCCGACGCCCTCGACCACCTCAGCCAATTGGTATACCGGCGCGAGGATCGGATAGACGCAGTCGACACCGGCGCGACGGTACTCACGTCCCCGGCGTACCGCCTCGGCGACCGGATCGTCGACGGGTCGGACGAATGTGTCCACCCGCGCGTTGATCACCAGCTCAGCTCCCGCGGCGGCGCGCACCTCGGCCAAGTAGTCGGCCTGCTTCGCCACGTCGACAAGCCCGCCGTCGAGCGAGTCCTCCAGGTTGCAACCGACCGCGCCGGTCTCGAGCAACCTCTCCGCGAACTCCTTCGCCGGCAGGCCGTACCCGGCCTCCATGTCCGCCGTGACGGGTACGTCGACCGCGCGGACGATCTTGGCGACCGCGCTGAACATCGTCGCCGGCGGGGTCAGCTGCCCGTCGTCGTACCCGAGGACGCGGGCGACCGCCCCGCTGCTGGTCGCAACAGCGGGGAAGCCGGCCTCGGCGATCAGTCGGGCGCTCACCGGATCCCATGCGTTCGGAAGGATGAGGGGAGTGCCCCCGTGGTGCAGTGCTCTGAACAACTCTGCAGTCTGTGTCATAGGGGATACGACCTCACGGCTTGTAGTGGCCGGGCTCCATCTTCCCGGTGACACCGACCCGGGTCCACATGTTGATCGTGATGATCAGCGCGATCAGCTGGGCCAGGTCCTTCTCGCCGAAGGCCGCGGCCGCGACCTCGTACACGTCGTCCGGCACGTGGTCGACGCTGATCAGCGTGATCGCCTCGGTCAGCTGCAGCGCGGCCTTCTCCTGCTCGGTGTAGAACTTCTCCGCCTCCCGCCAGACCGGGAGCAGCGCGATCCGCTGCTGCTGCTCCGAGCCGAACTCCATCAGGTCGAGCGAGTGCATGTCGGTGCAGTACGCGCAGCCGTTGATCTGCGAGGCGCGGATCCGGACCAGGTGCGCGAGCTTCGGGTCCAGCCCGGTGTCGGACACCTTGTCCAGCTCGATCAGGGCCTGGTAGAAGTCGGGCGCGAGGTTGGCGAGCTTCACTCGCCGCGTGGTTGAACTCATGCCTTCACGCTATGACCAGATCGGCCCAGGGACGTGGTCCACTTCCGTGGAGGATCCCTGGGCCAATGCGGTCAGCGTGACGGCAGCCGGTCAGGCCTTGTCGCGGCGTACGAGGTTGCGCAGCTGAGTCCAGGCGGTGCGCAACGGCGTACGCGGCGCCCGCTTCGTCAGCGGCTTCATCAGCTCGTCCACGGGCGACGGCGGCGGCGTGACGGGGGCAGCGCTTTCAGGCGTGCTCTGAGGATCGGACATGACGTTCCCTAACGGGAGGGCCGGTTTGGCTGCACCACGAGGTGGGATGTCGTCGTTCCGGAGCTACCCTCACCGTACTCCGGTTTGGACCGGAAAGCGCTGGCCCGGCTATGACAGGGAGTTGCTCAGGGCGTCGAGGATCAGGTTGAGGCCGAAGTCGAACTCGTCGGCGAAGTCGTAGCTGGTTTTGAAGTAGTAGCCGGTGGCCATCTCGACGAGGTGGGGATAGTCGCCTGCGGGAAACTGCTCCATGATCGAGTCCGCGACCGGGGCCACCGTGTCGGGGCCCTCGAAGGGGAGGCCGGCTTCCTGGAGTGCGAAGCCGTAGGTGTAGCTGTCGATCAGCGCGTAAGCGTGGGCCGTCATCTCCAGTGAGAAGCCGGCCGCGCGAAGGGTCGCGATGACCGCGTCGTGGTGGCGTAGCGTCGCTGGACCGGGGGTGGTCCGTGACTCCATCAGCCCGATGGCCCAGCGGTGTCGCCGCAGTACCTGCCGGGCCGAGGCTGCGCGCCGGCGCAACTCCGAGCGCCAGTCGCCGCCGGGCGACGGCAGGTCGATCTCGCTGAAGACCACATCGACGATGCCGTCGAGGATCGCCTCCTTGCCGGCCACGTGGTAGTAGACCGACATCGGTTTCGCCCCGAGCTCCTGGGCGAGTGAGCGGATCGTGAGTGCGCCGATCCCGCCCGCGTCGGCAATCCCGACGGCGGCGTCCAGTACCCGCTCGCGGCTGAGCCGCTGCCGTCCCCGCGGGGTGTCGCCAGTGCTCACGGACCTTTCCATCCCCGGACCATAGCAGTTTCGTACAAAGTACGATACGGTCGCCGTACTTAGTACGAAAAGCCATCGGCGCTGGGGGCTCCGAGATCCGGCACACGCTCCGAGATCCAGCTCACCAGGGGGAACACCATGGCCAGCACGACCACGACCACGATGCGAGCGATCGTGCAGGACAGGTACGGCGAGGCCGACGTCCTGCGGGTCGGCCAGATCGCCCGTCCCGAACCGGCCGCCAACGAGGTGCTCGTCCGCGTGCACGCCGCCGGCCTCGACCGCGGCACCTGGCACGTGATGACAGGTACGCCGTACCTGCTGAGGCTCGCGTTCGGACTCCGCGGCCCGCGAAACCCGGTGCCCGGACGGGATGTGGCCGGCACGGTCGAGGCCGTCGGGCCCGGCGTGACCAGGTTCTCCGTCGGTGACGAGGTGTACGGCGTCGCGCCCGGCTCGTTCGCCGAGTACGCCGTGGCCCGCGAGGACAAGCTCGCCCACAAGCCGGCCAATCTCGCCTTCGAAGAGGCTGCCGTGGTGCCGATCTCGGCCCTCACCGCCCTCGACGCGTTGACCACCGGCCGGATCGAGGCCGACCAGCATGTCCTGATCATCGGCGCATCGGGTGGAGTCGGCAGCTTCGCCGTACAGCTGGCCAAGGCCTTCGGGGCGGAAGTCACCGGCGTGGCCAGCACCTCCAAGCTCGACCTCGTCCGCGCGCTCGGCGCCGATCACGTCATCGACTACACGCGCGACGACTTCGCGGCGACCGGCAAGCGTTACGACCTGATCATCGATATCGCCGGCAACCCGACGCTGTCCCGCCTGCGACGCGCACTCACCCCGACAGGGACGGCCGTCATCACCGGTGGTGAGGACGGCGGCGGTCTGAGCGGCGGGATGAACCGGCAGTTCCGCGCGCTGGCCCTGTCGCTGTTCGTGCGCCAGCGGCTGACCTTCTTCGTCAACAAGGAACGCGGCAGCGATCTCCCGCGGCTCACCGCCCTCATCGAGACCGGCAAGATCACCCCGAGCCTCGACCGGACCTACCCGCTCGACCAGGTCCCGGATGCCATGCGCCACCTGACGACCGGCAAGGTCCGCGGCAAGATCGCCATCACCGGCCTGTCCGCATGATCACCGTCGAAGGACTCTCGAAGAGGTACGGCGGCACGCTCGCTGTCGACGACGTCAGCTTCACCGCGGCCGCGGGGCGGGTGACCGGATTCCTCGGCCCGAACGGCGCCGGCAAGTCGACCACCATGCGGATCATGGTCGGGCTCACCCGGGCCACGTCCGGCACTGCCACGATCGCCGGGCGGAAGTTCGCGGATCTGCCCAACCCGGGACGTGAGGTGGGAGTCCTGCTCGACGCGTCGGCCCAGCACGCCGGCCGCACCGGCCGCGAGATCCTGACCCTGGCCCAGCGTCTGATGGGCCTGCCGCGCACCCGGGTCGAGGAGATGCTGACCACGGTCAGCCTGACCCCGGACGAGGCGTCCCGGCGGGTGGGGGAGTACTCCCTCGGCATGCGTCAACGGCTCGGTATCGCGACCGCCCTGATCGGCGACCCGGACGTGCTGATCCTCGACGAGCCCGCGAACGGCCTGGACCCGGCAGGTATCCGCTGGATGCGTGACCTGCTCCGCGGGTACGCCGACCGCGGCGGAACTGTCCTGCTGTCGTCGCATCTGCTGCACGAGATCGAGGTCATTGCCGACGACATCGTGATGATCGGCCACGGCCGGATCGTCTCCCACGGCACCAAGACCGAACTGCTGCACGCGGCCGGCACCATCGTTCGCGCAGTGGACCTGGCCCGCCTCGAGCAAGCACTGATCGACTGGGGACTCACCGCGAGCCCGACCGGTGACGGCGCGCTGCGGACCGACGCGGACGCAGCACTCGTCGGGACGGTGGCGCTCGAGTCGGGCATCGCCCTCACCGAACTGCGGGCCGCCGAAGGTGCCGGCCTGGAGGAGATGTTCCTCGAGCTCACCTCCACGACCCAGCGCGAAGGAGCACCGGCATGACCGCCGCCGCAGTGGAAGGCGTCCGATCCCACCGAGCCGTCGTCCGTCCGGTCCCGTTGACCCGGATCATCGCCGTCGAGCTCCGCAAGATGTTCGACACCCGATCCGGTTTCTGGCTGATCGCCAGCATCGCGATCACCGCCGTACTGGCCGCCGCCGGTGTGATCCTGTTCGCCGAGCACGACCAGCTCACCTACTCCACCTTCGCGACCGCGATCCGCTTCCCGGTGGTGATCATCCTGCCGCTCGTCGCGATCCTGGCCGTGACCAGTGAGTGGAGCCAACGCACCGGCCTGACCACGTTCACGCTGGTCCCGCACCGGGGCCGGATCATCACCGCAAAGGCGATCTCGTCGGTCGTCATCGCGATCGCGGCGATGGCGCTGACGTTCGCGGTCGGTGCCCTCGGCAACCTGTTGGGCGCCGCCGTCACCAGCACCCCGCTGGTGTGGGACGTCACGATCACCCAATGCCTGTACTACGTCCTCGGCATGGTGCTGAGCCTGCTGATCGGTTTCATGCTGGGCGTCCTGATCCGGGCGTCGATCGGGGCGGTGGTGGCGTACTTCGTCCTCACCTTCCTGCTGCCCACGATCTTCAGTCTGCTGGCCGCAGGCTCACAGTGGTTCCACACCCTGCAGCCCTGGGTCGACATCCAGTTCGCGCAGAGCGGTCTGTTCGTCTTCGACAAGTCCCTGACCGGCGAGCAGTGGGCCAACATCGGCGTCACCGGGATCGTCTGGCTCGTCCTGCCGATGCTGGTCGGGCTCCGGATGGTCATGCGGGCCGAGGTCAAATGAGGATCGCACAAGAAGGGCGGATGACCGGGCGGACGGTCCTGGTCACCGGCGGCAGCGGCGGCATCGGGAAGGCGACCGCCACCGGCCTCGCCGTCCTCGGCGCCCACGTCGCGATCACCGGCCGCGACCGGGCGCGGGCCGAGTCGGCCGCGGCCGAGATCCGGGCCGCGTCCGGTGCCCAGGTGGACGTGTTCGTCGCCGAGCTGTCGTCCCAGGCGGAGGTACGTCGCTTGGCCGCCGACGTACTCGCGAAGCTTCCCCGGATCGACGTACTGGTCAACAACGTCGGCGGGTACTGGGACACGCGGCACGTCACCGCCGATGGCCTCGAGCGGACGTTCGCAGTGAACCACCTCGCGCCGTTCCTGCTCACTCAGCTGCTCCTCGACCGGCTCGAGGAGAGCGCGCCGGCGCGTGTGGTCACGGTGTCGTCGAATGCACAGGCCAGCGGACGGATCGATTTCGGCGATCTCCAGGGAGAGCGCTCGTACTCCGGTGCGGCCGCCTACAGCCAGTCCAAACTCGCCAACCTCCTGTTCAGCTACGAGCTCGCCAGGCGAGTGGGATCTGGGCGCATCACGGCCAACGCGCTGCACCCCGGTGTCGTGAGTACGTCGTTCGGCGCTGAGGACCCCAGCGGCGTACACCGGGTGCTGGTCCCGTTCCTGCGGCCGTTCATGCGGTCCGCGGCCAAGGGCGCGATGACTTCGATCCACCTGTCATCGGCGCCTGCGCTCAACCGGGTGACGGGCGGATTCTTCACCAACGGCAGACCCACCAGATCCTCGGCGCGCAGCTACGACGAGGCGGCCGCGTCCCGGCTCTGGAAGATCAGCGAGGAACTGGTCGCGGCGTGAGGCGCGATAAGGTCCGGTTTCATGGAGACCTCGGGGGATCAGGGGGTTGATACCGGCGTCGCCGGGGCGGATCTGCATCTGGATCTGGCCGCGGCGCGGGGTCGCAACGAGCTCGTCGACGCCTTGCACGAGTCGATCCGGACGGGGCGGCTGCCGGCCGGGACGCGGCTGCCGTCGTCCCGGTCGCTGGCGAAGGACCTCGGGATCGCGCGGAACACGGTCGCGGACGCGTACGGGCAGCTGGTCGCCGAGGGCTGGCTGACCGCGCGACAGGGGTCCGGGACGGTGGTTGCGAGCCGTGCCGCCGTACCGTCGATGCCGGCTGTGGTGCTGCCGGAAGAGCGGTCATTTCGGTACGACCTGAGGCCCGGGTCACCTGATGTGGCGACGTTCCCGCGGACGGAGTGGCTGGCGGCGGCTCGGAAGGCGTTGACCTCGGCGCCGAACGAGGCCTTCGGGATGGGAGATCCGCGCGGCCGGATCGAGCTGCGGCGGGTGCTCGCGGACTACCTCGCGCGGGCCCGCGGGGTGCGGGCGGATCCGGACCGGATGCTGATCTGCTCGGGGTACGTGCAGGCGGTGAGTCTGCTGGGCGAGGCGATCAGGAACATGGGCGGTACGACGATCGCGGTCGAGGAGTTCGGGTACGGGTTGCACCGGGACGTGATCCGGGCGCGGGGGCTCTCCGCGGTGCCCGTGCCGGTGGACGAGCTGGGTGCGCAGACGTCACACCTCGCAGGGCAGGGCGTGTTGCTGACGCCGGCGCACCAGATGCCGACGGGCGTGCCGCTCGCGCCAGAGCGTCGTACCGCTGCCGTGGAGTGGGCGCGGGAGACGGGGGCGGTGCTGATCGAGGACGACTACGACGGCGAGTTCCGGTACGACCGGCAGTCGGTGGGGGCGCTGCAGGCGCTCGATCCGGAGCGGGTCGTGTACACGGGTACGGCGAGCAAGAGCCTCGCGCCCGGCCTGCGACTGGCGTGGATGGTCCTGCCGCAACGCCTGATCGAACCGGTCGTCGCCGCGAAGCGCACCGCGGACTACCAGACCGCGACGCTCGAGCAGTTGACCCTCGCCGAATTCATTGCCTCCGGCCACTATGACCGCCACGTACGCCGCTCCCGCCTGCACTACCGTCGCCGCCGCGACCGCCTGGTGGAACTCCTGGCCGTCCGCGCCCCGAACGTCCAGGTAGCCGGCATCTCCGCCGGCCTCCACGTCCTCCTCGATGTCCCCGCCGACGCCGAAGACATAGTCAGTCGAGCTGCCCGCCAGGGCCTCGGCTTAGCCAGCCTCTCCACCTACCACTTCAACCCAACCCCCGCCACCCGCCAAGCAGTAATCGTCGGCTACGGCACCCCACCCGACCACGCCTACCCCGGAGCCCTAGACCTCCTCTGCCAGGTACTTGGTGTGTAGCTCGCGGATGTCATCGGGTCCGACCCGGCAGCAGCCGCCGATGTATGTCGCCCCGGCTGCCGCCCAGTCGCGGGCGAAGGTCGCTGGGGCTGTGCCGTCGCCGACCCAGCCACGCGCGACCGGGTCCCACGACTCGCCGCGGTTGGGGTAGGCGATGACGGGCTTGCTGGATGCGCTCACTGCAGTTCGGATGGCAGGCAGCACGTCGATGGGGGTGCAGCAGTTGATGCCTATGGCAACCACCTGGTCGATCGCCGGGATTGCGAATGCTTCGTCGAGCGGTTGGCCGGCCCTCGTGAATGCGCCGTCGATCGAGTAGGAGAACCAGGCGGGGAAGTTCAGCTCGGTCAGCAGCCTGACCAGGACTTCGGCTTCCTGCGTGTCCGGGATTGTTTCGATCGCGAGCAGGTCGGGGCCGGCGCTCATCAGCAGTTCGAGGCGCGGCCCGTGGAAGTCGCGTAGGACCGCAGCTGAAACGCCGTAGTTCCCGCGGTACTCCGAGCCGTCCGCGAGCATCGCGCCGTACGGTCCGGCAGACGCGGCGACCAGCCGCCCGGGGAACTCGTCGCGCACCTCCCGCGCGATCCGCACGCTGCTCGCGATCAGCCGCTCCGCCTCGGCTCGCCCGACGCCGGCCCGCTCGAACCCGACCACACTCGCCTGGTAACTCGCCGTCGTCGCGACCATCGCCCCGGCGTCGTAGTACGCGCGATGAACCGCCGCGATCTCCGCCGGATCGTCCCTCAACAGCCGCGCCGACCACAGTGCGTCGGACAGGTCGTGCCCGCGGTCCTCGAGAGCGTTCGACAGACCACCGTCGAGGATGACCAAGCGGTCAGAGACCTTGGACAAGTTCGAAGACCTCGTCCGCGCAGCCCCACGACAGCGTCACACCAGACCCGCCGTGCCCGTAGCAGTGGATCACAGGCTCGCCGGGCCGCGTACGCACGAGCTCGCACCGGATCGTCGGCCGTGCCGGACGCAGACCGACTCGCTGCCGGACGATCTTCGCCTTACGGAGCTGAGGAACGAGCTCCGCCGCCCGCTCCAGAATTGCCGAGCTGGTCGCAGGATCCACGGCCATGTTCCAGTCGCCCGGCTGACTGGTCCCACCAACGACCACGTCGTGCTCACGCGGTACGACGTACGTCAGCTCGGTCGGCGAGCGATCCGCGAGCAGCCACTCGGTCAGCCCGCACGGCTCGACCGTCATCACCTGACCGCGGACTGGCGTCACCGTCGGGTCGCTCGCAGTCAGTCGCGCACCGAGCCCGGTGCAGTTCACGACCAGATCGGCCCCGGTCGGCAACGCGGACAGCGCCGCCCGCGTCAACGTTCCGCCCGCTTGCTCGAGCCGCTTCACCAACGCCGGCAGGTACGCCGGCATGTCGATCACCGGCGCCGTGAACGACCACCCGTCCGCGAAACCCTCCGGCGGCGACCCCACCCGGGCCAGATCAGGCAGTACGTCGGCCCACCGCGGATCCGGCGTACGGTCGGTCAGGAACTCGCGCCCGTGCCGCAACTGCACCGACGGCTCGATCTCCGCCAGCTTCGCGAACTCCTCGTACGACGCCCGCGACCAGCCGGCCACCCGGTCCTCGGGCGCCGACAGGTACGGGTACCAGATCGCGGCCGCCACCGACGACGTCGTCTCCAACGGCAGGTCCCGGGCGAAAACAGCCACGTCGTACCCGCCCTCGGCGAGCCGGATGGCACAGCTCAGCCCGATCACGCCCGCCCCGACCACGATCACGCGCATCCACACAGTGTTCCCCACACTCCGTGATCACGCCAGCGCGTCGCGGCGTTGGTGAGTGGCGCAGGTAGGCGGGCCGGATGCCCAGGCCATCACAATCACCGACTCGTGCGCTTGCTCCCGCGGTGGGACCCGTGCTCGAGCGCATTGTGATGGCCTGGGGATCCGCCTCGATCAGTGGAGGTTGACGGCCAGCGAGTAGAAGCGGGTGATCTGGGTCGCGCCGTTGTTGTCGTCGGACATGAGGTACAGCTGGCGCCGGCCGCCCGGCAGGTATCCGCCCAGCGCGAGCGCCTCGACGTTGTCCAGCAGCGGGTTCGGTTGCGGCTGCTTGGCGACCGCGCCAGACGGCGGGCAGTTCACCAGGTCGAACAGCTGCTTCTTCTGCAGGAAGACCTTCTCCGACGCATCCGCCAGCGACGCCACCTTGGTCACGTCGGTCGCGCGGCGCAGCGAGACCGTGAACACGCGGATCGTGTTCCCGACGCCCGCGGTGAACGTCCGCTCCATCGACACCAGCTCCGTCGGGCTCACCCACGCCAGCTCGACCAGCGCGAGGCCCGGGTCCGGCTTGTAGGCGTACTGCGCGATCGGCCGGTACTGGTGCCCCGGCAGACCGACGTACCGGATGATCCGGTTCCGCGTCCGGTTGTTGGCGTCCGTGCCGTCCGGCGCGAGCGGACCCTCCATGCCGGCGAACAACGACAGCCCGTCGCGGCTGACCGCGAGCGACTCGAACGTCGCGTTGCTCGTCGCCTCGCCGGCCGGCGCGACCTGGAACCGGCTCGGGACCGGCAGCGACGCGATCTCCTTGCCGTCCGACAGCCGGAAGCGGCGGATCGACGGCTCACGCTCCGAGGTCGCGAGGATGGTGCGGTCGCCGCGCTCGACGACGAGGCCCTCGCCGTCGAAGTCGCCACCGTTGTACGGCGTACCGTCCGGGCGCGTCAGGATCGTCATGCCGTCGACGCGGACCGAGGTCGGCTTGCTGTTGACCTTGAGGTCGAACACGCGGGCCGGCGTGGTCCCGACGTTGTCGACCAGCGCGAGCGCGCTGTGCGGCCCTGTGACGTTGAGTGCGGACAGGCCTGCGACCGGTTGTCCGTCGAACGTCGTCTTGTCCAGCGCGTCGCTGAACCCGAGGAAGTTCGCATCCGGCGAGCAAGCACTGCCGCCATTACCGCCGCCGTCGTGCCTTGGGACCGTGGCCGACGCGGTCAGCGTCGTGGTGAGTGCGGTCAGGACAACTGCTGCGGCAAGCGGCTTGTGCCAACGCATTGCGGGCTCCTCGGTCGAGACGACAGCTGCGATCAAAACCTATCCTGCGCAACAGCAGTTGAACGCCCGGTTACTCACTCACTCCGCGGCTCAGCAGCACGGTGGCGATGAAGGTCCTGTACAGCTGCAGCGGATCATCGTTGCGCAGAGCAACGACCTTGTCCTCGCGGCGTTCGACGTTCCGCAGTGCGCAGGCCAGTTCGGCGAACGCCCGGCTGTGGAACCGGACGGTCAGCTCGGCCGGCAGCGTGATGCTCGGCGGCCTGATGTCGCTCAGCCGCGCCAGCGCACGCCGGGCGCCGTCGTGGATGAGCTCCCGGGCCCGCTCCGGATGCACGGAGAGGGCGGCGTTGTGCGAGATCGAGTCCTTGACGACGACCGACTCGATGTCCGGGCAGAACGGCTGTGCCTCGTCGATCGTCACCCGGTCGCCCGAGATCAGTACGACGGGAACGCCGTGCGCGAGCGCTACCAGCGCGTTGATGCCAGCCTCACCGGTGACGACGCCGTTCAGCCGTACTTCGGCGATCGCGCGCGGGTTGTACGTGTGGTGCAGTACGGAACCAGTCGACCCGGCCGACCCGTGGTACGAGACGAAGAACGCCGCGTCGTACGAATCGTCGAGGCCCTCCATCATGTAGAGCGGCTTGTGCTTCCCGGACAGGTAGCTCGCGCGACCGTGCAGCTCGTCGGGACGCAGGTTCTGCATGGTCGAGTGCGAGTCGTTGACCAGGAACTCCGTACCGCCCGCAGCCATCGCACCGTCGATCGCGGCGTTGACCTCCGCCTGGAGCTGACCCCGGTAGTAGTCGTACTCCTGGCCCGGCCCGCGACACTGACTCCAGTCGACGACGCCCGCCGTACCCTCCATGTCCGTTGACAAGAAGACCCTCATCTAGCGCACCATACAGGGCCTTTTCGGGTCGAACTCCCAGTCCTCGATGAGGTACTGCATCGCGATCGCGTCGTTGCGTCCGCCGAGCCCATGCTGCAGATACAGCTCGTGCGCCGCGTCCAGCGCATCACGGTCCAGCTCGACGCCCAGGCCGGGACGTGTGGGTACGGCGATCTCGCCGCCGACGATCTGCAACGGCTCCTTGGTGAGGGCCTGACCGTCCTGCCAGATCCAGTGCGTGTCGAGCGCCGTGATGTCGCCGGGCGCGGCGGCTCCGACCTGCGTGAACATCGCGAGCGAGATGTCGAAGTGGTTGTTCGAGTGCGAACCCCAGGTCAGGCCGAAGTCGTTGCAGAGCTGCGCGACCCGCACCGATCCGGCCATCGTCCAGAAATGCGGGTCGGCCAGCGGGATGTCGACCGCGTCCATCCGGATCGCGTGCGCCAGTTCGCGCCAGTCGGTCGCGATCATGTTGGTCGCCGTCCGCAATCCGGTATACCGCTTGAACTCGGCCATCGTCTCCCGCCCGGAGAACCCAGGCTCAGCACCGCACGGGTCTTCGACATACGCGAGTACGTCGTCCAGCCCCGAGCAGACTGCGATAGCTTCGCGGACGGACCACGCGCCGTTCGGGTCAACCGTGATCCGTGCCGCCGGGAACCGTTCGTGCAGCGCCCGCACCGCGTCGATCTCAACCTGGGCGTCGAACACGCCGCCCTTCAACTTGAAGTCCGCAAACCCGTACCGCTCCTGAGCAGCCTCCGCCAAGGCAACGACATCCTCTTGGGTGAGTGCCGGCCGACGCCTCAGCTGCGTCCACTTGCCACGGCCGCCTCCGTCGCCGTCCTCCGTCTGATAGGGCAGGTCGGTTTGGGCTGAATCGCCTACGTAGAACAAATAGCCCAGCACTGGGACAGCGGTGCGTTGCTGCCCGTCACCAAGCAGCTCGGCGATTGGTATACCAAGGTGCTGGCCAAGCAGATCCAACAGCGCAGACTCGAGCCCGGTGACCGCGTGAACCGTCGTGCGCAGGTCGAAGGTCTGTAGTCCGCGCCCATCGCTGTCCCGGCCCGCGAATGTGGTCGAGATGGAGCGGAGCAAGCTCCGATGGTGGCTGAGCTGGTGGCCGACCAGCAGGGGCGCCGCGTCGCGGATGGTGGACGCGATCTTCTCCCCGCCCGGTACCTCGCCCAGGCCTGTGTTTCCCGAGCTGTCCGTCACGATCACAACGTTGCGCGTGAAGAACGGCCCGTGCGCACCGCTGAGGTTGAGCAGCATGCTGTCGTGGCCGGCGACCGGCACGACCTCGACGGACACAACGGTCGGAGTCATTTGACCTTCCCGATCAACTCGGTCAGCTGCGCGAGCTCGTCGTCGGTCAGGTCCTGCAACGGCGGCCGCACCGGCCCCGCCGACCGCCCGATCGCGTTCACGCCGGCCTTCACGATCGAAACGGCATACCCCTTCGTCCGGTCGCGGATGTCCAAGTAGGGCAGGACGAACTCGTTGAGCTTTTGGTATACCGAAGTACGGTCCTGCGCGACCACGTCCGCGTAGAAGCTGAGCGCGAACTCGGGCACGAAGTTGAAGATCGCCGACGAGTACGTGCTGTACCCGAGCTGCAGCAGCGGCAGCGCGAACGTCTCGGCCGTCGGCAGGCCGCCGATGTACGTGAGCCGCTCGCCCACCCGCGCGTACGTCCGCGTCATCATCTCGATGTTGCCGACGCCGTCCTTGAGGCAGACCAGATTCGGATTCCGCTCTACGAGCTGAGCGACCGACGCGTCGTTCAGAATCGCGTTCGCGCGGCTGTACACGGTCACGCCGAGGCTGGTGCTTTGGCATACCGCCGACACGTGCTCGATCAGACCGCGCTGCCCCGCCTCGGTCAGGTAGGGCGGAAGCAGCAGGATCCCATCGGCTCCAGCAGCCTCGGCAGCCTGTGCTCCGGCGATCGCCGTCGCCGTACCGCCGGTCGCCGGGGCGATCACCGGAACCCGGCCGTTCACCTCGGACACGGCCGCTCGTACGACTGTGTCGATCTCGGCTGTCGTCAGCGAGAAGCCCTCGCCGGTACCGCCCGCGGCGAACAGACCCGCGACGTCGTACTGGCTAAGCCAGGACAGGTGCTCGCGGTACGCGGCCTCGTTGAAGCTCAGATCCGGGTGGAAATGCGTCACGGGGAACGAGAGCAGCCCGGTCTTCAGCTGCGCGGCGAGTTCGCTGGGGGAGTAGCGGGGGGAATTGTCGGTCACACTCGCCAGCGTAGGAAGAGTCGTGGATACCTGTCCAAGATCGATTTTGGATCTAGTGATGCTCTGGGAGCATCGTGAGCACCCGTCGCAGCACCGGACTGGTCGCGTCCCGCCGCCAGATCGCGTGCAGTTCGACCGGGTCGCCGGCACCGGTGCCATCGAGGTCGAGGTCGCAGTACGCAACGCCCTCCACGCCGAGGCTGCGGGCCGACGCCGGGACGAGCGCGACGCCGCGGCCGGCCGCGACCAGCAGGATCACTGTGAGGATCTGCTGCACCCGCTGTTCGATCCGCGGATGCGACTCGGCGAGGAACCGGACCGTCAGCTCGTGGAAGTACCGGGCCTGCGTCGGCGAATAACTGATCACCTGCTCACCCGCGAAGTCGCCCGCAGACAACGGTCGCCCGAGCGCCGCCAGTCGATGGTTGCCGGGGACAACGGCACACAGCGGCTCGCGGTATACCACTCGCGAGTCCAGTACGTCGGTGTCGAACGGCGGCCGTCCCAGACCGAGATCGAGTTCGCCACGCAGCAGGCCGTCGAGCTGAGCGGGTGTCACTCGCTCGTGCAGGATCACGTCGACGTCCGGCAGTTCCTCGGACATCCGGCGCAGGAGCGGACCGAGCGTACGAATCGCCGACGTCGCGGTGAAGCCGAGGCGTAGCGTCCCCGCTGCACCCTGGTCGACGCGCCGCGCGAGATCGCCCGCGGTCTCGACCAGCGCAAGTAGCCGGCGAGCCTCGACCAGGAACGCCTGGCCGGCCTCGGTGAGCTCAACCTTGCGATTGTCGCGTTCGAGCAATCGGGCCCCGACGGCGCGTTCGAGCTTCTGCACCTGCCGGCTCAGCGGCGGCTGAGTCATGTTCAGCCGTTCCGCGGCCCGGCCGAAGTGCAGTTCCTCGGCGACGGCGACGAAGGCGCTCAGTTGATCGAGCGAGAACATGATTCCCGAAAGGTATCACTCGATGCCCTATCGGCCTTGGACACGCATGATCAGCGTTCCTAGGCTCGTCCGATGAGCACGGTTGCGCGGATCGAACTGACACCGGTCGCGTTCGCGGATCCGCCGCTGCTCAACGTATCGGGGGTGCACGAACCGTTCGCACTGCGGACGATCGTGCAGATGTGGACGGACGACGGGCTGGTCGGGCTGGGCGAGACGTACGCCTCCGACGACCACCTGGCACGGTTGCAGGCTGTCGCCGACGTACTGCCCGGGCTGGACGTGTTCGACCTGAACGGTCTCCGCCGGCGGGTCAGCACCGTGCTCGCGCCTGGTGGTATACCAAACCACCAAGACCCCGTTGATGTGGTGATGTCCCCATTCGAGGTCGCCCTGCTCGATGCCCAGGGCAAGCAGTTGGGCCGGCCTGTGGTAGACCTGCTCGGCGGCGCGGTACGGGACGAGGTCTCGTTCAGCGCATACCTGTTCTACAAGTGGGCCGGCCATCCGGGGCGTCCCGGGCAGGAGCCGGACTCGTGGGCTGAGGCGCTCGATCCGGACGGGATCATGCGGCAGGCGCGAACGATGATCGAGCAGTACGGCTTCACGGCGATCAAGCTGAAGGGCGGCGTGTTCCCTCCCGAACAGGAAGCCGAGGCCGTCCGCGCGCTGGCCGCGGCGTTCCCGGAACACAAGCTGCGGATCGATCCGAACTGCGCGTGGACCGTGGACACCTCGATCCGGCTCGCGCGTGAGCTGTCCGGGATTTTGGAGTACCTCGAGGATCCGACGCCGGGGATCGACGGGATGGCGGAGGTCGCGCAGCATACCGAGATCCCGCTGGCGACGAACATGTGCGTCGTCGCGTTCGCCCATCTCAAGCCGGCCGTCCTCGCGGATGCCGTGCAGGTCGTGTTGTCGGACCATCACTACTGGGGTGGATTGAGGCGGTCGCAGCTCCTGGGCGGGATCTGCGGCATGTTCGGCCTGGGGCTGTCCATGCACTCCAACTCGCACCTCGGCATCAGCTTGGCCGCGATGACACATCTGGCCGCGGCAACGCCCAACCTCACGTACGCGTGTGACACCCACTACCCGTGGAAGACCGAGGACGTCATCAAGCCCGGCGTCCTGTCGTTCGAGTCCGGGAGCGTGCGGGTCCCCAGCGGACCCGGGCTCGGCGTCGAGCTGGACGACGATGCGCTAGGGGAGTTGCACGAGCAGTACCTCCGCTGCGGCATCCGCAAGCGCGACGACACGACGTACATGCGGACCTTCCACCCGGCCTTCACCCCAAACACCGCCCGCTGGTAGCCACGGACGACGACCGCCATCCACACTGGCGGGCCTGCAGCCGAGCGCTGCGGGTTTGGTGGGTCGGTGGCCGGCGGTGCTACTCGGGGTGGTGGGTCTGCAGTCGGTGGCGCGTGCTCGAGAGGTGTACCCGCATCGCCGCGCGTGCCGACTCGGGGTCGGCGTGTTTGATCGCCGCGTGGATGTTCTCGTGCTCGTGGATTACCCGGGTCAGATGGTCGGGGTCGGACATCTCGTAGGCCGGGTCGAGCCGGGTTCGCGGCAGCATGATCATCATCGGGCCGAGGTCCGCGATCAGGTCGGAGTAGAACCGGTTGCCTGAAGCAACCGCTACCTTCAGGTGGAACGCGAAGTCAGCCTCCACCGACCGGGCCGGATCGTCCCCGATTCGCCGGTACTCGTCCAGTGCTCGCTCGATCCCCTTCAGTTGGTATACCGTCCGTCGGCCCGCGGCCAGCCCGGCGGCCTCACTCTCCACGCCGACACGGAAGTCCATCAGCTCCAGCACGTCCCGATGCGAGCGCACCTCGCGCAGTCCCGACGTACGCTCCGGAACCTCCAGCACGAACGAGCCGCGGCCCTGGAACGTCTCCACGAGCCCGGCCGCCTGCAGCCGGGAGACGGCTTCGCGTACGACGGTGCGGCTGACGCCGAACTCCTCGACCAGGCTGTTCTCACCCGGCAGCTTCTCGCCGGGTGCGATCTCCCCGCTCAGAATTCGTTGCTTCAGCTCCTCAACGATTTGGTATGCCAAACCGCTCATCGGCCGAACTCGCAACTGTCGACCGTCCAGCGCGCGCACTGCTCGCTGGTCGTGAAGCCGAGGCCCGGCCGGTCCGGCACGAGCATGCGGCCGTCGACCGTCTCCAGACGCTCGTTGAACAAGGGGTTCAGCCACTCGAAATGCTCGACCCACGGTTCGCGCGGATAAGCGGCCGCGAGGTGCAGGTGGATTTCCATCGCGAAGTGCGGAGCCAGCTGAAGACCATTGTGATCGGCAAGCATCGCCAACTTGAGGAACGGCGTGATGCCACCGATCCGCGGTGCGTCCGGCTGGATGACGTCGGCGGCCCGCGCCTCGATCAGCCGGACGTGCTCGCCGACGCTCGACAACATCTCACCGGTCGCGATCGGGGTGTCCAACGCTGCGGCAAGCTCCGCATGGCCCACGGCGTCATACGCATCGAGCGGCTCCTCGATCCACACCAGGTTGAACTGCTCGAGCACGCGGCCGAAACGCAGCGCTGTCGGGCGGTCCCATTGCTGGTTCGCATCGACCATCAGCGGTACATCGTCGCCCAGGTGCTCGCGGACGGCGCTGACCCGTTCGAGATCGATCCGGGCATCGGGCTGCCCGACCTTGATCTTGATCCCGCCGATGCCGTCAGCAAGCGATTTCGAGGCGCGTTCTTTCACCTCCTCGATCGGCGCCTGCAGGAAGCCGCCGGAGGTGTTGTATGCGCGGACCGAGTCCCGATGAGCGCCGAGCAGCTTGGCCAGCGGGAGGTCGGCCCGCTTCGCCTTGAGGTCCCAGAGCGCGATGTCGATCGCCGCGATCGCCTGCGTCGCGACCCCGGACCGGCCGACCGACGCGCCGGCCCAGAGCAGCTTGTCGTACACCTTGCCGATATCCGACGGGTCCTCGCCGATCAGACCGGCCGCGATCTCCTTCGCATGCGCGTACTGCGCCGGGCCGCCGGCGCGCTTGGAGTAGCTGAACCCGATCCCGTGCTGCTCCTGCTCGGTCGCGATCTCCGCGAACAGGAACACGATCTCGGTCATCGGCCGCTGCCGCCCGGTCAGCACCTTCGCGTCGCTGATCGGCTGGTCGAGCGGAAGAACCACGGACGAGAGCTTCACCTGGCGGATGCGATCCATGACAAGTGATCGTACAAGTCGTCAACTTGTCCAACAAGAGCGCGGATTGACGTTCCCGTAACACCAGGTGACCTGCGCGGAAACACGAAAGAGACAGGCTGCTGCCCGCCGACAGCGTCGTCGTGTGCCCACATCTGCCCTGGGGAAGGAAGTCGCGATGGATGTGTCGGAGTCCGAGCTCCTGCGGACGTTCACGTCGGTGGACAAGGACGACAACGGCCGGGTCTGGGCCTGGGAACTGCTGAGCTCGCTGGGACAGGCCGGGATCCAGCCAACGGATCCACGGGTCCGGGCCGCGCTCGCCGACGTCCGTGGTGAAGACGGCCGTGAGATCAGGATCGACATCCAGCCTGTGGAGATCGACTTCCGGCAGTACGCCGAGATCGCCCAGCACGGCGACGGGGTGGTGTACCGCGCCCTGGCCGGTCAGTTGGCGGTCTCGCCGGAGGAGTTCCGGGAGTACGCGCGGAGCATCGAGGCGATGTACGCCGACCTGCTGCCGAACCGGGACGGGCACGTCGCCGACTACATCCCGACGCTGCGGGACGCCGATCCGGAGAAGTTCGGGATCGCGATCTGCACGGCCGACGGCCAGGTGTTCTCGATCGGTGACACGACGGACGAGTTCAGCGTCCAGTCGACGTCGAAGCCGTTCAACTATGCGATCGCGCTCGAACAGCTCGGGCCGGAGGAAGTGCATCGCTGGGTCGGCCAGGAGCAGAGCGGTGGTCCCTTCAACGACCCCAACCTGTCGCTGGGACGGGACGGCAGGCCGCGCAACCCGATGATCAACGCGGGAGCGATCGGTACCCTCGCGCTGGTTGATACCGGCCAGGACCAGTCGGCCCGGTTCACCACCGTCCGGGACACCTGGGCCGCGATGACAGGCAAGCGCCCGGAGCTGCATGGCGCAACGTTCCTGGCTGAGCGCGACACCGGATTCGGGAACGTCAGGTTCGCGAACGGCCTGATGCAGGCGAACAAGCTGAGAGGCGCCCGGCCGAACGATCGGCGTGCCCCGGAGGACGCCGTCGAGTTCTACACGATGATCTGTTCGCTCAACCTGAACGCCGAGCTGCTGGCCAGGGCCGGCGCCACACTCGCGAACGGCGGAGTTGCGCCGAGCGGTGAACGTGTGTTCTCGCCGGAGACCGCTGGACGGGTGCTGGCCGTGATGGGGCACAGCGGGATGTACGACGGCTCCGGGGAGTTCTCCGACCAGGTCGGGTTGCCGGCCAAGAGCGGTGTGTCAGGCAACGTGATGATGGTGGTGCCGTCGGAGGGTCTGGCGGTGGTGACGTACTCGCCCCGCCTGGACCCGACCGGCAACTCCGTCCGCGGGGTCGAGGTCTGCAAACGCTTCGTCAACGAGTTCGGCCTCCACCCGTACCGCGGAACGGGCGCCGAGCGCGGGCGGCCCGCGGCCGCGGGCTCCGGCCAGCAGTTCGCCGGCGCGCTCAACGAGGCGGACCGACGAGCCGAGGCGGCGAGTGCCGTCGACCGCGCGCTCGGCGGCCTGTCCAGGCCGGGCACCGGTGGCGCGGGTGTCCTGCAGACCACCGACGCCGAGCGAACCGGCGTGGCCGCCACCCGCCGTGCCGCCCAACCAGGCCAGCAGCTCTGACGGGCGGCTGCGCTCGTCCGCCCAGGAGTCCTGGCGGGCGAGTGCGGATCCCCAGGCCATCACAACGCACAGACCCCCGCCGCGCTGAGCGTGGCGGGGGTCGTGATGTTGCAGTTGTGATGGCCTGGGGATCCAGGGCTACTCGACGGTGACGGACTTCGCCAGGTTGCGGGGCTTGTCCACGTCGTGGCCGAGGGCAACCGCCGCGTAGTACGCGATGATCTGCAGCGGGATCGTCAGCAGGATCGGGTCCAGCTCGTGCTCGTTCTTCGGGACCACGATCTTCGCGGCGACCCCGTCCGGGACCTCGACGCCCGGGTGCGTGACGACGTAGAGCGGGCCCGACCGGGCGCCGATCTCGTGCAGCGCGCCGATGTTGCGGTCGAGCAGCTCGTCGTCCGGGACGATCGCGACGGTCGGCACGTCCGGGGAGATCAGCGCGAGCGGACCGTGCTTCAGCTCGGACGTCTGGTACGCCTCGGCGTGCCGGTACGAGATCTCCTTCAGCTTCTGCGCGCCCTCCCGTGCGACCGGGTATCCGCGGGTCCGGCCGACGAAGAACAGCGATTCGTGCTTGGCGAGCCGGCCGGCGATCTTGGCCAGTTCCTCTTCCTGCGCGACGATCGCGGCGATGTCCTCGGGCAGCTTCTTCAGGCCGTCGATCAGCCGGCGACCGTCGGCGGGGGAGACGTCGCGGATCCGGCCGAGGTGGATGCCGAGCATCGCGAACCCGACCGCCATGTTCGTCAGCGCCTTCGTCGACGCGACCGAGACCTCCGGGCCGGCGTGCAGGTACACACCGCCGTCGACCTCGCGGGCGATGCTCGAGCCGACCGCGTTCACCAGGCCGATCACCCGACCGCCCTTGCGCTTCAGCTCCTGCACCGCGACGAGGGTGTCCAGCGTTTCGCCGGACTGCGACACGGCGACGTACAGCGTGTCCCGCTCGACGACCGGGTTGCGGTAGCGGAACTCCGACGCCGGCTCGGCATCGGCGGGGATCCGCGCGACCTCCTCGATGAACTGCGCGCCCATCTGACCCGCGTAGTACGCCGAACCGCAGCCGAGGATCTTGACCCGCTTGATCTCGCGCGCCTCGCGGGCGTCCATGTTCAGGCCGCCGAGGTGCACGGTGTGGAACCGCTCGTCGAGGCGACCGCGGATGGCCCGGCCGACCGCGTCCGGCTGCTCGTGGATCTCCTTCATCATGAAGTGCTCGTGCAGGCCGCGCTCGTACTCGTCGGCTTCCCACTCGACCGTCTTCGCGGTCTTGGTGGTCGGCGCGGCGTCCTGCGTGAACGTGCGGTACCCGTCGGCGCGGACGGTCGCCATCTCGCCGTCGTCCAGGTACACGACCTGGCGGGTGTAGCGGATCAGCGCGGCCGCGTCGGAGGCGACGTGCATCTCGCCGTCGCCGATGCCGAGGATCAGCGGGCTGCCGTTGCGGGCGACCACGATCCGGTCCGGGAAGTCGAGGTCGATGACGGCGATGCCGTACGTGCCCTCGATCCGGCGCAGCGCGGCCATCACCTTCTCCTCGAGGGTGGCGCCATCGGACTGCTCGATCAGGTGCGCGAGAACCTCGGTGTCGGTCTCGGAGCGCAGCTTGACGCCCGCGTCCTCGAGCTGGGTGCGCAGCGCGCCGGCGTTGTCGAAGATGCCGTTGTGTACGACGGCGATCCGCTCGTTGCCGCTGGCATGCGGGTGCGCGTTGTCCTTGCTCGGACCGCCGTGCGTCGCCCACCGGGTGTGGCCGATGCCGAGCTTGCCGCCGAACCGCTTCGGCAGCGACGCCTCCAGCTCACGGACGCGGCCGGCGTCCTTGTGCACCTTCAGCTCGCTGGACCCCAGTACGGCGACACCCGCCGAGTCGTAGCCCCGGTACTCGAGGCGGGCCAGTCCGTCCACCAGGATGGGCGCGGCCGGCTTGGTGCCGACGTACCCGACGATTCCGCACATGTAGTGGGTGCCTTTCGTATGGGTTCGGTCCCGCGTCAGCCGTAGACGATCCGTCGCAGCTGGCGGGCAGAGAGTTCGGGTGAGCGGACCGGCCAGTGCCGGAGCTCGGCGCCGAGGCGGGCGAAGATCTCGTCGTTACGGGCGCCGTAGGTCTGCAACTCACGGTGCCGGCGCCGGACGTAGTCCTCGGTCGTCTCGGTGAAATAGGCCAGTACGTCGGCGACCACGCGCCGCGCGACATCCGCCGACAGACCGGTCGTCCGGCTGACCTGATCGGCCAGCTCGTCCACCGGCTCCACAGCCGCCGCCTCACTGATCACCCGACCACCATGCAGTGTTTTCGAGGTCACTGCAAAGCTTCTGCCCGAAATCGGGCAGATTTCCTGATTTGTCAGGATCTGGACTGAAATCGGTCGATCCAGGATGAGCCCACTGCGAACAGTGGTCCGGCGTGCAGACGGTACACCCGCTCCCGTCCGCGCAGCACAACCTCCACCAGCCCGGCCTGCTCGAGCACCCGCAGATGCCTGGTCACCGTGGGCCACGAGTAGTCGAACCGGCCGGCGATCTCACCCGACGTCATCTCGCCGCCACGCAGGTGCAGCACGAGCAGGATCGTCCGCCGCGAGTGGTGCGCGAGCGCCGTGAACACGCGGTCGAGCTCGTCGAGCTCCCGCCCGCCGCGAGCGGTCAAATCTGCTGCCGCTGGTAGTGCGGGAACTCCCACTTCGGCCGCCCGTCGCGATCCTCGAGCAGCGGGTCCATCCGCTCCCACAACGTCAGTACGTCGGGATGCTCGTGCGCCCGCCCGAACCCGCCGTCCACCCAGGTGAAGATCTCGACGTACGTCGGCGGCGCGTCGACATCCCGCAGCACGACGGACCGCTCGTCCGTGACGAACCCGAGCGCACTCAGCGTCGCCCAGTGTTCCGCGAGCAGTTCGCGGAACGCGTCCTCCGCGTCGGCGCGGACGCGGTAGGTGCAGATCACCGTTTCCTTAGCCATATTGCTAAGTAACCGGCAGTCAACGAACGCTGTCAACAGCTCAGCGGTCAGAACAGCCGGAGTACGTCGGATTCCATGCCGCGGAGCGCGTCGTAGTCGACGGTGACGCATTCGAGGCCTCGGTCGGTGGCCAGGAACTGGGCCTGGGGCTTGATGAGCTGGGCGGCGAAGATGCCGCGGACCGGAGCCAGCAACGGGTCGCGGTTGAGGAGTTCGACGTACCGGGTCAGTTGCTCGACGCCGTCGATCTCGCCGCGGCGTTTGATCTCGACGGCGACGTGCTTGCCGTCGGCGTCGCGGCACAGCAGGTCGACCGGGCCGATCGCGGTCGGGTACTCGCGGCGTACCAGCGTCCAGCCCTCGCCGAAGGTCTGGACGTGCTCGGCGAGCAGTTCCTGCAGGTGCGCCTCGACGCCGTCCTTGATCAGGCCGGGGTCGGTCCCGAGCTCGTACGACGTGTCACTGTGCACCTCCTCGAGCGTGATCCGGAGCTCCTCACCAGCTTTGTTGGTGACGCTCCAGACCCCCTCTTCCTCGGTCAGCTTGCACGGCGGCGACATCCAGTTCAGCGGTTTGTACGACCCGCCGTCGGCGTGGATCAGCACGGATCCGTCCGCCTTCACCATCAGCAGCCGCGGCGCCATCGGCAGATGAGCCGTCAGCCGCCCCGAGTAGTCGACAGAACAAGTAGCAATCACCAAGCGCACGAGAAAGCACCGTAGTGCACTGGCCGTCCCGAGTGGGAGGGTGGTGAGCATGATGCCGAAGGTGAGCGATCAGGCAGTCGCGGCGTACGACGCTGTGGCCGCCGAACTGGAGTCGGCCGGGGTGGTCCGGGGCAGCATGTTCGGTATGCCCTGTCTCAAGGTCGGCAAGAAGGTCCTCGCGGGGATGTTCGGCGACGCCATGACCTTCAAACTGCCGCCGGAACCGCGCGAGAAGGCGCTCGCGCTGCCCGGCGCCGAGCCGTTCGACCCCGGGATGGGCCGGCCGATGAAGGAGTGGGTCGTGATCCCGCTGGCGCAGTCGGAGGCCTGGCCGGAGTACGCCGCCGAGGCATTGGAGTACGTCGGCCGATGAATCTCATGTGTCCGGCGCGGATCCTGCTGCTGCCCGGTGATGTCCAGGAAGCGGCGGTCGGCGAGCGGGTCGCCCAGGTGTACGCCGGAACGTTCGAGGCGGCCGCGGGATCGCGCCTGGCGGAGCGCCTCGGCGTACGGCTGACCGTCGTACCGGAGCTGACCCAGCGGCCGGACGAGGAGCTGCAGTCGATCGCGGACCTGCATCGCGGCGAGACGGTCGTCGTGCTCGGCGTGGATCTCGGCCTCAAGCTTCCGGCGACGGTCGAGCACAACGGCGACGGGTGGACGCGGGTCGCGACCGACAACGAGGTGACGTTGTCGGCGTACGAGCAGGCGGCGGAGAAGTTCCGGGCCTCGATCCCGACGGAGCCCAACAACACGCTGATCGATCTGCTCGCCGAGCTGATCCAGCCCGGTGGGCGGGTGCTGGAGATCGGCAGCGGGACCGGACGCGATGCGCTCGAGCTGGAACGCCGCGGTTTCGTCGTACGCCGGACCGACGCGACGCAGGCGTTCGTCGACATGATCCGGGCCGACGGGTACGCCGTCGACCGGTTGAACGCGCTCACCGACGACTTCGGCGGACCGTACGAGGCGGTGTTCGCGGACGCCGTCTTCCTGCACTTCGACCGGCCCGACCTGGCTCAGGTCCTGAAGAAGGCGGCGCGATCGGCCCCGGTACTGGCGTTCTCGACGCGTGAAGGCAAAGGCGAGGAGTGGTCCGATCGCAACCTGGATCTGCCGCGGCATTTCGTCCACTGGCAGGAGGATGCGCTGCGTGAGCTGCTGACGAGCACCGGCTGGCAGGTGCAGCGGTTGGAACGCGGCGAGGGCAAGCTCGGGGTGTGGTTCCACGTGCTGGCGACGCGCGCATGATCCGGGCCGGCGTCGTACTGCTCACCGACGACGGGATCGCCGCGATCGAGCGCGTGCGGGACGGGATGACGTACTACGTTCTGCCCGGCGGCCAGGTCGAAGACGGCGAGAGCCCGGCCGAGACCGCGCGGCGCGAGATCTACGAGGAGCTCGGGCTGCTGGTCAAGATCCGCAGCGTCGTCGCGGTCGTGCACTTCGGCGACAGTACGCAGCACTACTTCTGCGCGGACGTGATCGGCGGCGAGTTCGGCACCGGCGACGGCCCGGAGATGACGAGCCCGGCCGAATCCGAGCGGGGGAGCTACCGCGCTGTCTGGCTGTCGCTGCCCGAGCTCGCCGGACGGGACCTGCGGCCGCGGCCGATCGCGACGGCACTCCTGGCCGCGCCCGATCCACTCTGGTTGCTGGACGGCTGGATGGAGACTCCGGTCGTGTACGACGAGAACGTGTGAGCTTGGCCTCGCCGGTGATGCAACTCATGGGCGGACCACTATCCGGACTGGCATAGTGCAGAGCATGGCTCGCGAATTGACGACGGTGGGTGTGGTGGGTCTCGGCACGATGGGCGCCGGGATCGCCGAGGTGTTCGCGCGCAACGGCCTGACGGTGGTCGGCGTCGAGCGTGACGACGAGGCCGCCGAGCGCGGCCGCGGCCACATCCAGCACTCGACCGACCGGGCCGTGAAGCGCGGCAAGCTGTCCGTCGAGGACCAGCAGGCACTGTTCGACCGGGTCACGTTCGCCACCTCGATGGAGGCGCTGGCCGACTGCGACCTGGTGATCGAGGCTGTCGTCGAGCGGCTCGAGCTGAAGCGCGAGATCTTCGCGGCGCTGGACAAGATCGTCGGCGAGGACGCGATCCTCGCGACCAACACCTCCTCGTTGTCGGTCACCGAGATCTCCGTCGCCACCCAGCGCCCCCGCCGCGTCGTCGGCATGCACTTCTTCAACCCGGCGCCGGTGCAGGAGTTCGTCGAGGTGATCAAGACCGTCGTCACCGAGCCGGACGTGGTCGACGACGTACAGGCGCTGGCTCGCCGCCTCGACAAGGTGCCGGTGGTCGCGGCCGACCGGGCCGGCTTCATCGCCAACGCGCTGCTGTTCGGTTACCTGAACCACGCGGTCTCCATGGTCGAGTCCCGCTACGCCACGCGTGAGGACGTCGACGCGGCGATGCGGCTCGGCTGCGGGTACCCGATGGGTCCGCTGGCGCTGCTCGACCTGATCGGGCTCGACACGGCGTACGAGATCCTCGACACGATGTACAAGCAGGGCCGCAACCGGCTGCACGCGCCGGCGCCGATCCTCAAGCAGATGGTCACCGCCGGACTGCTCGGCCGGAAGACCGGGCGCGGCTTCTACACCTACGAGGGCCCGGACTCGCCGGTCGTGGTCGACGACGAGAGCACCCCTTCGGTTTCGGCCGACGGGCCGGCGGTCCGCCCGATCAAGCAGGTCGGCGTGGTCGGGTCCGGCACGATGGCGGTCGGCATCGTCGAGGTCTGCGCCAAGGCCGGGTACGACGTCCTCTATGTTGCCCGCGGCACCGAAAAGGTCGACCGGGTCCGCGCGACGCTGGAACGCTCGCTGGAGAAGGGCGTCCAGCGCGGCAAGCTGTCCTCCGACGAGCGTGACGCCGCGCTGCGCCGGGTGACCGGTACGGCGAAGCTCGACGATCTGGCCACGGTCGACCTGGTGGTCGAGGCCGTGGTCGAGGAGCTCAGCGTCAAGCAGGCGCTGTTCGAGACGTTCGACGAGATCTGCAAGCCGGGCGCGATCCTGGCGACCACGACCTCGTCGCTGCCGGTGATCGACCTCGCGATGGCGACCAAGCGGCCGTCCGACGTGGTCGGCCTGCACTTCTTCAACCCGGCGCCGGTGATGCAGCTGGTCGAGGTCGTCAGCACGGTCAGCACCGCGCACGAGGTCGCCGACACGGTGGCCGCCGTAGCTGTTGCCGCCGGCAAGCACCCGGTCCGCTGCGGCGACCGCGCCGGCTTCATCGTCAACGCGCTGCTGTTCCCGTACCTGAACGACGCGGTCCGGATGCTCGAGGCCCACTACGCCGGCGTCGACGACATCGACGCCGCGATGAAGCTCGGCTGCCGCCTCCCGATGGGCCCGTTCGCGCTCCTCGACGTGGTCGGCCTCGACGTCGCGCTCGCGATCCAGCGCACCTTGTACCTCGAGTTCCGCGAGCCCGGCTTCGCTCCGGCCCCGCTGCTCGAGCACCTCGTCACCGCCGGCTACCTCGGCCGCAAGACCGGCCGAGGCTTCCGCGACTACGCCAGCTGACTGTTACGGCTCGGTTTACGGATCGGTTTACGGCTCGGCCTGGGCGTAGTCGCCGCAGGGGCCGCCGCCGATCGCCTCGGGGAGAACTGTTTCGCGGCGGTCGAGCTTGACGAGCGGGTTGTAGAAGGCGGCGATCTCGACGCTGTCCTCGGGGATGTAGTGGAAGATCAGCGAACGGCGGAAGCGGTCGTCGGTGCCGTTCGGGCGTGACCCGTGCACGACGCTGCCGTGGAAGAACAGGACGTCGCCGGCCTTCATCTTCGTCTGCACCTTGCTGAGCCCGTCCGGGATCGGGACCTCGACGCTGGTGAAAGACTCGGTCAGGTCGGTGGGCTCGGGGCAGACCAGCTCGGTCTTGTGTGACCCCGGCACGACGGCGAGCCCGCCGTTGTCCGCGTCCACGTCGTCGATCGCGATCCACGCGGCCAGACAGGTCTCCGGATCGGCGCGCAGGAACGTGTTGTCCTGGTGCAGCGCCTGCCCGCGAGCACCCGGCGGCTTGAAGTAGAACATCGACTGGGCGGCGAGCGCCGGACCGATGAGCGCCTGCACGACATCGACGATCCGGCTGTCCAGCATCAACTCGAGCGAGAGCCGCCCGGCCTCCAGGTCGGCACGCCGGTGCGGGTGCACGAACCGCGGGTACTTCGCCAGCGGGTCGCCCTCGGGTACGCCGTCGTCGATCGCGAGCGAATGATCGACGGCGACCTGCTCCATGAACACGGTCTTGATCCGCTCGACCTCAGCGGAATCCAGCAACTGGGGGACCTGGACGATGCCGTCCCGCTGGTAGATGTCAGCGACGGTCATGGGGCCTCCCGGCCTGGACTGAGGAGCGGAGGGAGCGAAGCGACCGGAGCGACGAGGGAAGGCCGGGAGTTACAGCCCCATGACCCGCCGCGCCGGAGGCGTGGCATTAGCACTGTCATATCTCAAGGATCTGTCGGAGCCGCTGGGCGGGCGATAGCCTATCTAGCTGTGAACATTCGAGATCCTGCTGACTCGCCGATCCCGCTGGTCCGCCGGCTGGCGACCGGTGAGTTCGACGAAGGCCCTGACTACGCGACGTACCGGCGGCGCGGGACGACGGACTGGCTGCTGGTGCAGACACTCGACGGCCAGGGACGATTCGGTCATGTTCGCGCCGAGCCGGGCAGCGTCACACTGGTCCGTCCTGCCACCCTCCACGACTACGCCACGGTCGGCGATCGCTGGCATTTCCTGTACGCGCATGTGAACCCGAAGCCCGACTGGCTCCCGCTCCTCGACTGGCCGGAGGTTGCTCCCGGCATCGTTCAGCTCCATCCGGCCGGCCCTACCTTCGAGCGGATCGCCGATCATCTGCGCGACGCCGTACGGCATCAACGCAGCGTGCTCCCGCAGGCCGAGCAGCTGAGCGCCAACTCGCTGGAGGCCGCGCTGCTGTGGTGCGACACCCAGAACCCGAAGGCCGTCCAGATCGACGACCGGCTGCTCCGCGCGATCGAGCTCATCGACCAGGACCTGACCGCCAACCTCGACATCCCGCGGCTCGCGCGAGCGGTCAACCTGTCGGTCTCGCGCTTCGCCCACCTGTTCCGCGACCAGCTCGGCGTCGGCCCGCAACAGTTCGTCGAACGCCGCCGGCTCGACGCCGCGGCCAGGCTCCTGGAGCTGACCAGCCGCCCGGTCGCCTCGATCGCCGCGCAGGTCGGCTACGCGGACCCGCTCTACTTCTCGACACGCTTCCGTCTACACACCGGATCAAGCCCCACCGCCTACCGCAAGAGGTCTTAGGCTTCTCGCCATGAGAACGCGTGCAGTGGTGGTGGGCGTGGCGGTTCTGGCTGCCGTGGGGCTCGGGGCGTGTGCGCCGGAGGACAACAACTCGTCCGGCTCGTCGACACCGTCCGGGGCGGATGCCTGTGCGAAGGACAAGCTGGCGGTGAAGACTGCCGGCACGCTGACGGTCGGCACCGACAAGCCGGCGTACGAGCCGTGGTTCAGCGACAACAACCCGAGCAACGGCAAGGGGTACGAGTCGGCCGTCACCTATGCGGTGGCGAAGAAGCTCGGGTTCGAGCAGGCCGACGTGAAGTGGCTGACGGTGCAGTTCAACACCGCGTTCGCACCCGGCACGAAGAAGTTCGACCTGGATGTGAACCAGGTGTCGATCTCGGAGGACCGACGCAAGGCCGTCGACTTCTCGTCCGGGTACTACGACGTCCGGCAGACCGTGATCACGACCGCGGGCAGCAAGATCGCGAACGCGAAGTCGGTCGCCGAGCTGGTTGATGCGAAGCTCGGGGCCCAGGTCGGTACGACGAGTTACACCGCGCTGCGCGACCAGGTGAAGCCGAAGCAGACGCCGGCCGTGTTCGACACCAACGATCTGGCCGTGCAGGCGCTGAAGAACAAGCAGATCGACGGCATCGTGGTGGACCTGCCGACCGCGTTCTACATGACCGGCGCGCAGCTCGACAACGGCAAGATCGTCGGGCAGTTGCCGTCGACCGGGACCACCGAACAGTTCGGGTTCGTGCTCGAGAAGGGCTCGAAGCTCACCGGCTGCATCACCCAGGCGGTCGACGCGCTCAAGGCCGACGGCACCCTGGCGAACCTGCAGAAGCAGTACCTGACCGAGTCTGGCGCTCCCGAGCTCTCGTGAGCACCTGGACACCATCGGAGTTGCAGCGCGAGCGGATCGCGTACCGGCGCGCCCGGGCCCGGCGATCGACGCTGATCGCGGTGGTCAGCTCGGTGGTCCTGATAGCTCTGGTTGCCGTCGGCATCGGTTCGACGCCGGGCTGGCCGCGGGTCCGGGCAACGTTCTTCGACTTCCACCGCGGGTGGGAGGCGCTGCCGATCGTTGCCCAGGGCCTCTGGTTGAACATCCGGGTGATGCTGATCTGCGCTGTGCTCATCGTGATCTTCGGTATGACGCTGGCGATCATGCGCACCTTGCGCGGCCCGATCTTCTTCCCGTTGCGCGTGTTCGCGGCCGCCTACACGGACGTGTTCCGCGGCCTCCCTTTGCTGCTGGTGATCTTCCTGCTCGGCTTCGGCGTACCGGCATTGCAGTTGCGTGGCCTGCCGAACCAGGCGGTGATCTGGGGCGGGGCGGCACTCGTGCTGACCTACTCGTCGTATGTCGCCGAGGTGTTCCGCGCCGGCATCGAATCAGTGCATCCGTCGCAGCGGGCGGCGGCGCGCTCGCTCGGGCTGACGTATCGCCAGACGCTGCGCTTCGTCGTACTCCCGCAGGCCGTACGCCGGGTGCTGCCGCCGTTGCTGAACGACTTCGTCAGCCTCCAGAAGGACTCCGGTCTGATCGCCGTCCTAGGTGTGATCGACGCGATCCGCGCCGCACAGCTGGAGACGGCCGAGGACTTCAACTTCACGCCGTACGTCGTGGCCGGCCTGCTGTTCGTCGCGCTGACGATCCCGCTGACCCGCCTGACCGATTACGTCGCCCGCCGCCAAGGTTGGTACGGCGGGGGAGGTGGTCCGGTGTGAGCCTGCTGTCCCTGCGTGGAGTGCGGAAGGTGTACGGCGAGAACGTCGTCCTGGACGGGTTCGATCTGGACGTCGACGCGGGGGAGTGCGTCGTACTGATCGGCGCATCCGGGTCCGGGAAGTCGACGCTGTTGCGGTGCGTGAACCTGCTCGAGACGGTCGACGACGGCGTGGTCGAGCTGGCCGGCGTGGACATCACGGATCCGCGGGTCGACGCCGACAAGGTGCGATCGGGGATCGGCATCGTGTTCCAGTCGTACAACCTGTTCCCGCATCTCAGCGTGCTCGACAACATCACGCTGGCCCCGATCCGCGTGCACGGCGTACGGCGGGACGTCGCGCGGGGACGCGCGCTGGAGATGCTGGAGCGGGTCGGGCTGGCCGACAAGGCCACGGCCAAGCCGGACGAGCTGTCCGGCGGTCAGCAGCAGCGGGCGGCGATCGCCCGCGCGATGGTCAACTCGCCCCAGCTGATGCTGCTCGATGAGGTGACGTCGGCGCTCGACCCTGAGCTCGTCGGCGAGGTCCTGGACCTCCTCCGCGAACTCAAGTCCGAGGGCATGACGATGCTCCTCTGCACGCACGAAATGGCCTTCGCCCGCGACGTCGCCGACCGGGTCTGTTTCCTCCACCAGGGCCGCCCGCTCGAGGTCGGCCCGCCCGCCCAGGTCCTGGACGCGCCGCACGAGCCGCGCACCCAGGAGTTCCTCCGCCGGATCCGGACCTGACTACTCAGCGCGACGACAGGTAAGTGAGTACGGCGATCACGCGGCGGTTGTCGTCCTCGGACGGCGGCAGGTCGAGCTTCGAGAAGATGTTGTTCGTGTGCTTGCTGACCGCCTTCTCGGTGACGAACAGCGCGGCGGCGATCGCGGCGTTCGAGCGTCCCTCGGCCATCAGACCGAGGACCTCGGACTCGCGCGGCGTGAGCCGGCCGATCGGTTCGTCGCGGGTGTTGCGGGCCAGCAGCTGACCGATCACGTCCGGGTCCATCGCGGTGCCGCCGGCCGCAACCCGGCGTACGGCGTCGAGGAACTCGGCGACGTTCGACACCCGGTCCTTCAGCAGGTACCCGACGCCGCCGCCACCGCCGGTGAGGAGCTCGCGCGCGTACAGCTGCTCGACGTACTGCGAGAGCACCAGGATCGGCAGGCCGGGGACCTGGCTGCGGGCCTCGATCGCCGCTTTCAGGCCCTCGTCGGTGAAGGTCGGCGGCAGCCGGACGTCGACCACGGCAACGTCCGGCCGGTGCTCCACGAGGGCGGGCACCAGCCGGGGTCCGTTGTCGACCGCCTCCACGACCTCGAAGTCGTGCGCCTCCAGCAGGCGGATCAGGCCGTCCCGGAGGAGGGCGTGGTCTTCAGCGATGAGGACTCGCAAGGCAGCTCCATGATCACGGTGGTCGGCCCGGCGCTCGGGCTCACCACGGTCAACGTACCGTCGAAGGCGGCCAGCCGCCTTTCGATACCGTACAGACCGCCGCCGGGCCTGATCACGGCACCGCCGACACCGTCGTCGCCGACGATCATGTGCAGCTTCTCGTCCTCGTGGGTGATCTGGATCCACGCGGTGGTGGCGGCCGAGTACTTGACCGTGTTCGCGAGGCATTCGGCCACCGCGAAGTACGCCGCGGACTCGACCGGCGCGGGCGGACGGCCCGGTACGTCGAAGGTGACGTCGACCTTGAACGGGCAGGACATCGCGAGCGCCTTGACCGCGCCGTCGAGACCGCGGTCGGCCAGCACCGGCGGGTGGATCCCGCGGACCAGGTCGCGCAGCTCGGACAGCGCCGTACTCGCCGACTCGCGGGCCTCGGTCAGCAGCGCCGCCGCCTGCTTCGGGTCGCGGGCCACCATCTCCTCGGCCATCCCGAGGTTCATGCTCAGGGCGGCCAGGCGGGCCTGGGCGCCGTCGTGCAGGTCGCGCTCGATCCGGCGCAGCTCGGCCGCCTGGGTGTCGACGGTCTCGGCGCGGGACTCGGCCAGCTCGCGGACCCGCATCGCCAGCTTGGCGCTCTCGGTCGGGCCGAGCAGCGAGCGGGCCAGGAACGCGTTGGCCTTCAGCAGCCGCTCGCCGGCGGCCTGCCAGATCAGGAACGCGATCAGCGCGACCGGCATCAGCAGGAAGCTGGTCCAGAAGTTCACGGTCAGCAGCCCGCCGAAGGGCTCGGTGAACACGCCCTCCGGCGTCACGCCGACGAGCAGCGGGTAGACCAAATAGAAGAGCATGGCAAGGAACAGCACGGCGCTCAGCAGACACAGCGTGAACCCGAGCACGGCGTTCACGAGCAGCCAGATGATGTCCCGCCAGGTCTGCGGGTCGGTGAGGATGGTCCGCAGCCGCATCAGCATGCCGGGCATCGGCGGCTTCTTGTACGGGCGGGGGATCCGCTCGCCGAGGAAGCCCGCGAGGATCGTCCGGTGGCAGTTGGCGAACCAGCGCGCGGCCGGCACCACCACGAGCAGCAGCGGGATGCCGACCCACACCGCGATCAGCGGCACCGACACCACGCTCAGCACGAACAGAGCGATCCCCAGCTCGGCCAGGATCGCCAGGAACAGCGCGATCCAGGGCTGGGCGAGCTTGGGATACCGCATCGGCGGTGCTTCGGTGGTCACGACGGTGCTCATGCCTCCATCATGACTCAGCGTGTGCTCAGGCGCGGTGGACTTAACTCCCCTCTGGCCGGAGGGCTGCCACCCCCCGGCATCTGGGTAGTAGCGCTCATGTTTTCCGCGGTGCCGAGGATGAGGCTGGATGCATGACAGCGACAGTGACCCGACCAGGGACCAAGGGTAGTGATTTCGCACCTCTGCTCCGGGAGATCAAGGCAGCCGGCCTGCTGGAGCGCCGTACGGCGGCGTACGCGATGGCGATCGGGATCAACGTCGCGCTGATGGCGTTGACCTGGGCTGCGATCGCCGCGATCGGCGCCTCGTGGTGGGTGGTGCTGCTCGCCCTCCCGCTGGGGATCCTGACCACCCGGGCGGCCTTCTTCGGGCACGACGCCGGCCACCAGCAGATCGCCAGCTCGCGCAAGCTGCACGACTGGATCGGGATGCTGCACGGCAACGTCGTACTGGGGATGAGCTACGCCTGGTGGAACGACAAGCACAACCGTCACCACGCCAACCCGAACCACACCGACAAGGACCCGGATGTCGGCGAGGGCGTGTTCGTCTGGACGCTCCAGCAGGCCGAGGGCCGCAAGGGTCTGGAGGGCTGGCTCACCCGCAACCAGGCGCGGGTCTTCTTCCCGCTGCTCACGCTGGAGGGCTTCAACCTCAAGGTGTCGAGCATCCGCTTCCTGCTCGCGCGCCGTCGTACGCATCAGCTCGAACTCGGCCTGATGGCTGCGCACGTGGTGCTGTATCTGACCGCGCTGTTCCTGATCATGTCGCCGGCGCAGGCGCTGGTGTTCGCGCTGGTGCACCACATGGTGTTCGGGCTGCACCTCGGCAGCGTGTTCGCGCCGAACCACAAGGGCATGGAGATGCCCGACGACGACAGCAACTGGGGTCATCTCGAGAAGCAGGTCCTGACGTCCCGCAACGTCAACGGCAGTCTGGTCACCGACTGGATGATGGGCGGACTCAACTACCAGATCGAGCACCATCTCTTCCCGAGCATGCCGCGAGCCAACCTCCGGTTCGCCCAGCCGATCGTGCGCGCGTACTGCGAACGCATCGGAATGCCCTATATTTCAACGGGTTTGATCGATTCGTACCGAATGGGGTTGCGCCATATGCACGAGGTCGGCGAGGAACTTCGTGCCAATACCCAGTGATTCCCGGTGACTCCTAGGCGACTCAGTCGCAGGTGGGTTACGGTCTGGCTTCTCGGGGCCGCCCACCTTCGTGAGGAGACCTTCATGACCGACAGATCCGGTCTGAGTCGCCGTGGATTGCTCATTGCCGGCGTCGCCGCCGCAACCGCCGTTCCTGTTGCACCCGCATGGGGTGCCGACGAGCTTCGGCCGGGGGCGGTGACCCGGCCGAAGCTGGACAAGTACGACCGGCAGATCGTGTCGGGCCTGTCCTCCGACCGCGCCCTGCAGCACCTACAGGTGTTGTCGGAGCGCATCGGCCCACGCATCGGCGGCACGCCGAGCGAGAAGCGTGCGGCCGACTACATCGCGGGACAGCTCGACAAGTTCGGCTACCGGACGAAGCTCGAGCCGTTCCCGGTAGCGGACAAGTTCCTTGCCCAGATCACCGATATCCGCGGGATGCTGCCGGACGACCTGTGCTGGCAGGCCGGCGCAGCGCCGGGCGGCAAGCTGGACGTCACCGTCGAAGGCCCGGTGCGTGACGTCGGTCCTGCCAGTGCACCGGTCTGGCCGGCCGATGTCGCGGGAGCGATCGTCATCGCGGACGACACCGCGGCGGCTCGACCGGCGTTTGTCGCGGAGGCTGCTGCGCGGGGTGCGGTCGGTGTGATCCTGCTGCCTGCCGATCAGGTGTTCCCGCGTCGGGCGTCGGCGTTCTCGCCGAGCGGTCTGACCGGTGCGCCGATTCCGGTGATCGGTGTTGCGCAGGTGCAGAAGCGGTTGATTCGCGAGGCGCTGGCGGTCGTCACTGCGTTACCGCTGCGGATCAGTACGGCGGCGTACCGCGGGCTGATCTCCAACAACGTCATCGGCGAACGGCGTGGGAAATCCGACGGTCCGATCGTGATGGTGAGCGGTCACTACGACTCGGTGATCGGTGCGCCCGGGGCGAACGATGACGGCTCGGGCACGGTGCTCACGATGGAGCTGGCGCGGGTGTTCAGCCGGATCCCTGTTGATGCGACGCTGCGGTTCGCGCTCTGGGGCTCGGAGGAGCAGGGCCTGATCGGCTCGCGGTACCACGTGGCGCAGTTGCCGCAGGCCCAGCGCGACCGCTATCGGGCTGTCTTCCAGAACGACATGGTCGCGACCAGCTGGGATCCGGCCGTCACGTACTGGCTGCTGTCGTTCACCGGGCTCGCCAATACTGCGACCGATGCGGTGCGGGCGGCCGGTCAGCGGCTCGGGTACGACGCGCAACTGGTCGGACCGGTCGAGCGCGGCGCGTCCGACCACCAGTCCTTCCAGGAGGTCGGGATCGCGGCGGCCAACTTCTCCTGGCGGGGCGAGCTCGCGCCGTCGTACCTCGAACCGCCGTACCACTCGCCCGAGGACACCATCGCGAAGAACGTCAGCCTCGAGCGGCTCCAGGTCTCGATGGAGCTGATCGGGTGCGCGGCGTACGCCGTCGCCCGCAGCTCGTGACCTAGGTCATACGGCTAGCCTTGAGGGGCTATGTCGCGCAGAAGGCCTTCCAAGTGGCAGCGGCCGGTCAATGACCGGCCGCTGCTCGGTGGTACCCAGTCGCGTGAGGAGAAGGCCGGCGGTGAGTGGAACGTCCGGCGGGTGTCAGGGTCCGCGTCCGCGAAGTCGTACCGTTGCCCGGGCTGCGACCAGCTGATCCCGCCCGTCACGCCGCATGTCGTGGTGTGGCCGGACAACCCCAGCCTGCTCGGCGCGATCGGCGGCGCCCAGTCGCTCGACGAGCGGCGCCACTGGCACACCGCGTGCTGGCAACGGAGCCGTTGATCTAGGCACGGAAAGGTGTCTGCATGAAGCTTCCGGTTACGTCGTACGGCGAGACCGGTTCGCCGGTCGTGGTGATGCACGGGCTGTTCGGCTCGGGGCGGAACTGGATGACCGCCGCGCGCCGGCTCGCCGACAAGCACCGGGTCTTCGCGTTCGACCTGCGCAATCACGGGACCTCGCCGCACGTCGACACGATGAGCTATCCGGAGATGGCCGCCGACGTCCGCGAGACTATCGAGTCGCTCGGGGTCGGGCCGGTCGCGTTGGTCGGGCACTCGATGGGTGGCAAGACCGCGATGCTGACCGCGCTGCAGTACCCGCAGGTGGTCGAGCGCCTCGTCGTCGTCGATGCGGCTCCGGTCGAGTATCCGCCCGCCTTCGTCGAGTACGCGCAGGCGATGCGGAACGCCGACCTGTCCTCGGTTGCCCGTCGTGCGGAGGTGGACGCGCAACTGGTCGACGCCGTACCCACCCCGGGGACCCGTGCGTTTCTGCTGCAGAACCTGATCCTCGACGCGGACGGTGCTCGGTGGCGGCCGAACCTTCCGGTGATCGAGGCCGCGCTGCCGGCCATCTCCGGCTGGCCGGCGGAGGCTGCCGGCCTGCGGTACGACGGGCCGACGCTGTTCATCTTCGGCGGGAAGTCCGACTACGTGCAGCAGGACCATCGCGCGACGATCGCCGCCTACTTCCCGCAGGTCCAGTACGCCGAGGTTCCCGAGGCCGGGCACTGGGTCCACGCCGAGCGGCTCGACGACTTCCTCGCCGCGCTCACGCCGTTCCTCGGATGACTCTGGTAAACGTTTGTCGGTAATCCATTGACCTCCACCTGACAACATCGGTAAGTTTTCAACCCAGTTCCTGCGGGATCCAAGATCTGGGTTGGTGGTGGCGGCGATGGTGGTCCGGACCGGCGCGCAGCGTCTGGCCGAGGACCGGGGGCTGGTGCCCGACGGGCGCCTGGGACTGATCACGAACTTCACCGGCGTACTGCCGGACCTCACGCCGACCTCGGTCGCGTTGCGTGCGGCCGGTCTGCCGTTGACGGCGTTGTTCGGTCCTGAGCACGGTCTCCGCGGTACGGCGCAAGCGGGTGCGAGTGAAGGCGAGGGTGTCGATCCCGACACCGGGCTCCCGGTCTTCGACACCTATCTTCGGCACGGGCGGGAGCTCGACGACCTGTTCTCCGGTGTCGACGTGCTGCTGTTCGACATCCAGGACATCGGGACGCGGTTCTACACCTACGTCTGGACGATGTACGACTGCCAGCAGGCGGCGGCGCGGCTTGGTATGCCATTTGTCGTCCTCGACCGGCCGAACCCGCTCGGCGGGGTCCGGGTCGAAGGTCCACTGCTGCAGCCGGGGTTCGAGAGCTTCGTCGGACGGGCGCCGATTCCCTTGCGGCACGGGCTGACCGTCGGCGAGCTGGCCCGGCAGTTGGGTGAGGCAACGGTCATCCCGGTCGAGGGCTGGACGCGCTCGTCGTCCGGGACCGGTATGCCGTGGGTGCCGCCGTCGCCGAACATGCCGACGCCGGACACAGCTTTGGTATACCCCGGCACGGGCTTGTTCGAGGGGACGAACCTCAGCGAGGGCCGCGGTACGACGCGGCCGTTCGAGACGATCGGGGCGCCGTACGTCGACGATCGGCTCGTCCCGGCGTTGTCCGCGTGTGGGCTGCCCGGCGTGATCTTCCGGCGGACCTGGTTCGAGCCGGTGTTCAGCAAGTACGCCGGTCAGGCGGTGTCCGGCGTACAGCTTCACGTTGTCGATCGGGATGCGTTCGAGCCGGTGCGGACCGCGCTGGTGATGCTTCGCGTGCTGAACGAGCTGTATCCGGACGACTTCGGGATGCTGCCGTCGCTCGACAGGCTGTGGGGCTCGGACTCGCTGCGTAAGGCACTCGAGGCCGGGGACGACCCGATCGATCTATTGCCTGCGGCAACCACGCCTTCCGGGTGGGTGCGACCTGACGTGCTGCTCTACGAAGGGACTGCCCGATGACAGCCTCCGGCTCGACGCCGCCTTCCGGTGTGACGGTTCGGTCGTTCCAGGTCGGCGACGGACCGGCATTGGCTTCGGCCTGGACGGCTGCGGCGCCGGCCGATCCGATCAGCTACCAGCGGTTCCGTGACCTGTTCCTGCTCGACCGGAACTTCGACGCGGCCGGTCTGCAGGTGGCCGTGATCAATGATCAGATCGTCGGCGCGGCGTACGCGGTCCGGCGGTTGATCGCGGTTGACGCGGACGACCTCGAGCCGGCGGCCGGGTGGATCCCGTTCTTCTTTGTGCATCCGGAGTACCGCGGTCGCGGGATCGGTCGCTCGTTGTTGTCGGCGGCAATGGATTGGCTGCGGTCGAACGGGCGGTCCGAGGTCTTCTTCTCGTCGTACACGCCGAACTACTTCCTCCCCGGTCTCGACAGCGCTCGCTACCCGTCCGCCGCCCGGTTGCTGGCTGATCTCGGCTTCGAGCGGCAGTACGACGCCGTTGCGATGGACCGCAGTCTGGTCGGGTATGCCATTCCGGACGAGGTCCGCAAGCGGATCGACGCGCTGACGGCCGAGGGCTACAGCTTTGGTATACCAACCGACGACGAGCTGACCGCGCTGATCACGATCGCCGGCGTGGAGTTCAACCCGGACTGGGCGCGCGCGATCCGCGAGGGCGTCGTGTCCGGTCTGCCATTGGAGCGCATTGTGGTGGCGCGCAACCCCGGCGGGGCGATCCTCGGCTGGGCGATGCATGGCACCTATGAAGGGGTGATCGACCGCTTCGGGCCGTTCGGCGTACTGCCGGTCTCGCGCGGCACCGGGCTCGGGAAGGTGCTGCTGCACCTGACGCTCGAGCGGATGGTTGCCGCCGGCGCCCACTCGGCCTGGTTCCTGTGGACCGGCGAGAAGTCCGCGGCCGGGCAGCTGTACCTGAAGACGGGGTTCGACATCACCCGCACGTTCACCATCCTCCGGGCGCCTCTTGCCCGGTCCGACGCTTAAGGAACACACATGCGTATCTCGAAGGGACTGCGACTCGCGGTCGTCGCCGGGCTGTTGGCCTCGGCCGCTGCCTGTGGCGGCAGCGGCGACTCGGGCGGTGGCTCCGGCAGTGGTGGCAAGGTCGAGCTGACGCTGCTCAGCCACTACAGCGACGGCCCGTCGAAGGACGGGCTCGACAAGATGATCGCCCAGTGGAACAAGGACAACCCGAAGATCCAGGTGAAGGCGCAGGTGGTCAAGTTCGACGACCTGCTCACCACGATGACGGTCCGGCAGACCGGCGGCCGCGGCGCGGACATCGTCAGCGCCTACGGCCTGTGGGGCGGACAGCTGATGAAGGCGAACGTCGTGGCGAAGGTGCCGGACGACATCGCGACCAAGATCAAGGCGGAGTACAGCCCGGCCGCGCTCGGCGCCGTGACGACCGGTGACACGCTCCTCGGCTATCCGACCGAGCTGAACACCTACGTGCTCTTCTACAACAAGAAGATCCTCGCCGCGGCCGGCATCACCAAGCCGCCGACCACCTGGGCCGAGCTCGCCGACGACGCGAAGAAGACTGTGAAGCGGGATGCCAAGGGCAACATCCAGGTCGAGGGCCTGAGCCTGATCCAGGACGGCGACAACAAGTCGGTACACCCGTTCCTGTCGCTGCTCGACTCGGCCGGCGGCAAGTTCCTGGGTGCGGACGGCACACCGCAGTTCGACAACGACCAGGGCAAGGCGGCGCTGAAGTTCGAGGGCGATCTCGCGGCCGCGAAGGCGTCGAACACCTCGATCTCGCCGACCAAGCAGTTCCGCAGCGGCGGCGTCGCGATGGCGCTCCAGGCCGGCTGGTGGATCGGCAGCCTCAAGACCCAGATGAAGGACAAGTACGCTTCGGACGTCGGCGTGACCGCGATCCCCGGTCCGACTCCGGGGAGCAAGGGCTCGCTGGCGTACGGGTTCTTCATGGGCGTGAACCAGCGCAGCAAGCACGCCGACGAGGCGTGGAAGTTCCTGACTTGGATGAACGAGCACAAGGCCTCGGGTGGCGATGTCACCGAGACCGGCAAGTGGCTCGCCGACCAGGGCCTGATCCCGCCGCGGACGGCCGACCAGGCGGAGTACAAGAAGTCGTTGTCCGACCCGAACCTGGCGCCGATCTACGACGCGGCGACGTACGCGATGGCGGAGCCGAACCAGCCGGGCGCGTACGAGGCGAAGACCGGGCTGCACAACGCGATCATGACGGTGCTTGCTGATGGCAAGAATCCGGACGATGCGCTGGCGCAGGCGGCGAAGGCCGTCAAGCCGCAATGACAACCGCGGTCAGCGGGGTCGGCGCTCTGGCGGCGCCGGCCCGGCGGGTCGGGAAGCTCCACCGCGAGGGGCTGGCGGCGTACCTGTTCCTCTCTCCGGCGCTGCTGTTCTTCTGCGTGTTCCTGATCCTGCCGTTCATCTTCGCGATCGTGCTGGCGTTCTCGGACTGGGGCGGGTTCGACCTCAGCACGCTGAAGTGGGCGGGGTTCTCGAACTTCGGTGACGTGCTGAGCTTCGACGGGACCTTCGTCAAGCCGATCCTCGTCAACACGTTGCTGTTCGCGTTCGGATCGGTGTTCCTGGCAACGTTCGGCTCGGTGCTGGTTGCCTACTGCATCGACCGGCTGTCCTTCCAGGGGTTCTGGCGGGTGCTGTACTTCCTGCCGGTCGTCGCCACGGTGGTTGCGATCGGCAACGTGTGGAAGATGATGTACCAGCCGGCCGGCCTGATCAACGCAGTACTGAACAAGCTCGGTGTGAACAGCGTCGGCTTCCTGTCGGATTCGTCGTACGCGCTGCCGTCGGTGACCGTCGTCCATGCGTGGGCCTCGATCGGCGGCGCCGTACTGATCCTGACCGCCGGCCTGAAGGCGATCCCGGAGATGTACTACGAGGCCGCCGAGGTGGACGGGGCGAACTCGTGGCACATGTTCTGGTCGATCACGTTGCCGTTGCTGCGGCCGGCGTTGCTGTTCGTGCTGATCACGCAGTTCATCGGAGGGTTGCAGTCGTTCGCGCTGATCATCGTGATGACGGGTGACGGCGGGCCGGTGAACGCGACCAATGTCGCGGCGTTCGAGATGTACCAACGGGCGTTCAAGTTCGGCGCGTGGGGAACGGCGAGCGCGATGGCGATGGTGCTCTTCGTGATCATCCTCGCGATTACGTTGCTGCAGCTGTGGATCGCCCGGCGGCGCGGAGAGGAGACCTCGTGAAGCGGCGCGGCAAGTTCCCGTGGTTCGCGTACCTGGTGGTGATCCTCGGCGGGGTGGCGATGGTGATGCCGTTCCTCGACATGGTGATGAGCTCGTTCAAGGGGCCGGGGGAGTACGGCGTGATTCCGTACAAGCTCCTGCCGTCGTCGTTCAACCTGGACAACTACCGTGAGGCGTTCTCGCAGCTGGAACTGCTGCGGCTGTTCCGGAACAGCGTGATCGTCACGGTGTCGGTGACGATCTCGGTGCTGGTCACCTCGTCGATGGCCGGGTACGCACTGGCGAAGCTGCGGTTCCGCGGGCGAGCGGTGATCTTCCGGTTCATCCTCGCGACGATGATGCTGCCGCCGTTCCTGCTGCTGATCCCGACGTTCCTGATCATGCTGAACTGGCCGCTTGCCGGCGGCAACGACATCCTCGGCCGCGGCGGCGACGGCGGGCTGACGACGAGTCTGATCGCGCTGATCCTGCCGTTCGCGGTCAGCGGGTTCGGCATCTTCCTGATGCGGCAGTTCATGGTGTCGCTGCCGGACGAGATGCTCGAGGCGGCCAAGATCGACGGCGCGAACCAGTGGCAAACCTGGCGGCTGATCGTGCTGCCGCAGACCAAGCCGGTCGCGATCACGCTCGGGCTGATCACGTTCATCGGGACCTGGAACGAGTACATCTGGACGCTGCTGATCTCGTCCTCGGATCCCTCGCTGCAGACCCTGCCGGTCGGCATCCAGTTGCTGCAGAGCTTCCTCGACCCCGACCGCACGATGCCGATCGTCATGGCCGGGCTGGTGATCAGCACGCTGCCGGTGCTGGTCGTGTTCCTGCTGTTCCAGAAGTACTACGTGCGCGGCGTCGTACTCAGTGGCCTGAAATGAGGAGATCCTTGTGAACAGAAATGTGCTCGCCATCGGGGCGCACATCGGCGACATGGACCTGACCGCCGGGCCGACGCTGGCCAAGCTGACCCTGGAAGGCGCGTCGGCCACGATCGTCGCGCTGACGCCGGGCGAACGCGGTCACCCGCGGATGACGCCCACGGCGTACAAGAAGCAGAAGATCGCCGAGGGTACGGCGTTCGCGGAGGCGATCGGCGCGGACTTCGTGGTCTTCGACCAGAGCGACGGATTCCTGCCTGCGAGCGACGACGTGGCGCTCGAGCTGGCCCGGATCATCCGCGAGAAGCAGCCCGACACGATCATCACCCACTGGAAACACTCCATCCACAGCGACCACGAGAACGCCGCCGTCCTGGCCGAACGCGCCCGCTTCCTGGCCGGCCTGCCGATCGACCCCACGGACGATTTCGCCACGCCGTACCCCGAGTTGGTCGCCAAGCTGGCCGAGCTCCCGCGGCACGGCGTACGCAGCTTCCTCCACGCCGAGAACTGGGAGGACATGGAGGGCTTCACCCCGTCCCTCTACGTCCCCATCCCCGACGAGGCCTTCTACCGCTGGGTCTCCGCCATCCGCCACCAAGCCTTCGCCCGAGGCGAAACCTACGGCTTCCGCTACATCGACTACTACACAGCGTTGATGACCACCCGAGGCTGCCTAGCCTCCTACCCCCGGGCCTGCGCCTTCCACACCAACCAAGCCCCCGAGGTATCCAAGCTCGCAGGCCCGTAGATCTCTCCTACGTGGACATCCGTGCGGTTGCCGGGGTGCACGAAGTACGGTCGTAGGCGGTTCTGTCGGCTAGGGATGGAGTGGGCGTGGCTGAGGTTCGGTTGGTTGTGCAGGCGGATGACTTTGGGATGCTTCACGCTGTGAACGTCGGGACGGTGGAGGCGTTTCGGGATGGGATCGTCACGCAGGTTTCGACGATGGCGGCTTGTCCTTGGTTTACCGAGGCGGCGGCGTTGGGGCGGGAGTTCGGGATTCCGCTGGGCGTGCATCAGACGTTGACGTGTGAGTGGGACTTCCTGCGGTGGCGGCCGTTGACGGATGGGGCGTCGTTGGTGGGGGAAGACGGGACGTTCCTGCGGTCGGTGGCTGAGGCGCAGGCGGCGGTGACTCATGAGGACGCGGTGCGTGAGCTGACGGCGCAGGTCGCGAAGTTCGCGGCGGAGGGGCTGCCGATCGAGTACCTCGACGTACACATGGGTCAGTCGGCGACGCCCGCGGCGTACGACGAGGTGTCGAGTGCGGCGGGGAAGCCGTTCATCTATGGCGAGGTGGAGTCGCAGCGGTTCGCGTCGATCGAGACGTTGAGCGATCGGGACGCGGACGTGAAGAGGGCCTGGCTGCTCGAGTACCTGGACAAGCTGACGCCGGGAGTGCATCTGCTCGTCACGCACTGCGCGGCGGCGGAGCCTGAGCTCGGCGCGCTGCACAAGCCCGGGTCCTACACGTACCGCTGGGCCGAGGAGTATCGGCTGTCCGACCAGGAGCTCGTCACCGATCCCGAGATTCGCAAGGCGATCGAGGAACGCGGCATCGAGCTCACGACGGTCTGCGCCGCCTTCTCGTGATCAGCGCAGGCCGGCTGTTGCTGCGGCCGTTCACGATGGGGGACGTCTCGTGGGTGTACGAGGTGTCGCAGGACCCCGTGCTGCAGCAGTACGTCGGCGTGCCCTCGCCGTACCTGATGGAGCATGCGCAGTACTTCGTTGAGCACCTTGCCATCGGGAATGACCAGCGGGTCGAGTTCGTGGTCGAGGAGGCCGGTGAGCGGGTCGCGCGCGTCGGGCTCGGTCTGCGCGGGGACGGTACTGCGGAGGTCGGCTATTGGACGGCCCCGGCCGCGCGTGGCCGGGGCGTTGCGCCGGCGGCCGTGCGGGCGGTCTGCGGGTGGGCCTTCGAGACGCAGGGCTTGGAGCTCATCGAGTGGCGCGCGGAGATCGGCAACGATGCGTCGCGTCGCGTTGCGGAGAAGGCCGGCTTCGTGATGGAGGGGCAGTTGCGTAAGCGGCTGGTGCATCGCGGGCAACGCGTCGATGCGTGGATCGGCTCACTGCTCAAGGGCGAAGTCTGAGGGCACCAGGTGGTGAGCCGGTGGAGGCCTTGACGTGGCGGGTCAGGTGGCTGACGGAGTGGTAGCCGGTCAGGTCGGCGATCGCTTGCAGCGGGAGCGTCGAGTTGCGGATGTGCGAGAGCGCGTGGCGTAGGCGTACCGCTTGGAGTGCGGCTTGAGGGCTGGCGCCGCGAAGTCGGGTGAACGCGGCGCGGAGGCCGGACGGGGAGATGCCCAGGTCGGCGGCGACGGCGGCGATCCTGAGACCGCCGGCGAAGCGCTCTTCGAAGATGCGTTCTGCTTCGATGACTAGTTGCTCAGCTGGGGTCGTGGGTGGGGCCGTGGCTGAGCGGCGTAGGCGGAGGTCCAGCTCGGACAGGAGGAGCGTCCGGAGCTCTTCGTTGTTCTCGCGTACGAGGGCGTCGAAGACTCGGCCGAGAGTGTGATCGGCGTCGTCGTAGCACAGGCGGGGCCACGGGTGGGCGGCCGCGGCGTCGACCTGGAGGAATCGGTTGGCGTATCCCGTGCGGCTCTGTTCGGCATGCCAGGTGCTCGGCGGAGTCAGCAGTACGGTGCCGGGCGTCGCGGCGTACGTCTCTTCGCCGACGGGGCAGGTGATGCGGCCACGGACGTAGTACACGAGCTCCCACGTGGTGTGCGCGTGCAGCGGGTAGTCCTTGCCGGGTGCGGCGGTGTGTACGCCGGCGCCGAGCAGTCGTAGCGATTTGTGCATAAGCCCTGTCGCCTTCTGCATTGTTTCCTGGGTACGCCGGATTGATGCTGGCATCGATTCGTGCATCTTGGGAAGGAGACCCTGATGGATATGGCGATGGATATGGCGACGGCTTTGCGGGATCTCGGCGTGACGGATGACGTACTGACGCAGGCCGAGAAGGACCAGCTCGACCGGGACGGGTTCCTCCCGCTGGAGGGGGTTCTGACGCTCGAGGAAGTGTCGGCGCTCAACAAACGGCTGGCGGAGCTGACCGCTGCGGAAGGCGATCGCGCCGGCCTCGAAGTACATCAGGAGAAGGGCACGGACCGGCTCGCCGACTTGGTCAACAAGGACGCGAAGTTCGAGGTCTGCTTCAGCCATCCGCGCGTGCTGGCCGCGATGCAGCACGTGCTCGGCGAGTTCAAGCTGTCGTCCCTCAACAGCCGCGCCGCTCTACCCGGCGAAGGTCACCAAGCTCTCCACGCGGACTCCGGGCATCCCGTGCAGCCCGGTGAGTACGAGGTCTGCAACTCGATCTGGCTGCTCGACGACTTCACCCCCGAGAACGGCGCTACCCGCGTAGTCCCCGGCTCCCACCGCCGCGGCACCATGCCCGGCGACGAGATGCCCAACCCAGGCGACCCCCACCCCGACCAGATCCAGCTAACCGGCAAAGCAGGCACCGTCGTCATCTTCAACAGCCACCTCTGGCACGGCGGCACCCGAAACCAAACCCAATCCCCCCGCCGAGCCCTGCACTCCTACTTCTCCCTCCGCCACCTACCGCAACAGCTGGACCAGCAGTCCTACATCCGCCTGGAGACCTACAAACGCCTAACCCCACCCCAACACTTCATCCTCGACGTCACCAACTGATTCTGTCTATGCGATTTGCCTTGAAACTGGCTAGCTTCCTAGACTGAAATCCATGCTCAGTGAGCAGCCGGACGGCCATCGGGTGATCTCGCCGGGCGTTGTGCGAAAGGCCGACAAGGCACTCGCTGAATGTGAGGGGACAAGCCAGTGAAGACCTACGACGTGACGGTTGAGCGGGACGGCCGGTGGTGGATGGTGGCGATTCCTGAGCTTGACGGACTGACACAGGCCCGCCGCCTGGACGAGGCCGAGCAGATGGCCCGCGAGTACATCGCTGTGACGACCGACGTTCCGCTCTCCCGGGTCGCGGTCGAAATCTCCGGGATCGCCGCCAAAGGACAGGATCTACTGCAAGCGAAGCTCCTTGTCGACGGTCTCCGTCGTCGCGCGAAGGACCTCGAAACGCTGGTCGGTGAACTCACCCGTGAAGTCGCGTCCTCGTTAACCGACGCAAGCGTTCCGGTCAGGGACGTGAGCACCGTCCTCGGCGTTTCCCACCAACGCGTCTCCCAGTTGGTGCAGGCAGCCGAGGGCGACTCAACGAAGGTGATGCGAAAGGCGCAACAAGAGTTCGCCCACGACCTCGTCATCAAACTTGCCGACGGCCGAGCAGTCAGAATCGTCGAGGTGACTGCGCCGAAGGGTGCGCGATCCGACAAGGTAGCGGCTCAAAAGCCCGCATCGCATCAGAGCGATCATCAGCGTCCGAAGGGTGCCGGTACGCGAGCCCGACCAGCCAAGCAGACCGCCGCGGCCAACCGCTCCGCCTGACGAACAGAGATCTCAGCGGCGACGTGGCCGTTGCGAGGCTGGTGCGTCGGGCTAGGAAGCGTCGGCTTTGCGGACCCAGACTTCTCGGATTATTAGGAGGATGGCGGCGGCGGAGGGGATGGCTAGGAGGGCGCCTACTACGCCTAGGAGGGCGCCGCCGAGGAGGGCGGCGATGACGGTTACGGCGCCGGGGATGTCTACGGCGCGGCGCATGATGCGGGGGGCTACGACGTAGTTCTCGACCTGCTGGTAGATGATGCCGTAGATCAGGCAGCCGAGGCCGGTCCACAGGCCGCCGGTGAAGCCGATCAGGGCGACGATGACGACGCCGATCAGGCCGCCGACCATCGGGATGAAGTCGCAGAACATCACCACGATCGCCAGCGCCACGGCGTAGTCACGCAGGCCGATGATCTCCAGGAAGATGAACATGCAGACGCCGGCGCACAGCGCGACCAGGAACTGGCCGCTGACGTAACCGCCGACGCGGCCGAGGACCTCGTCGCCGAGGATCGCGACGCGGGTACGTCGGGTGCTCGGGACCAGGCTGTACGCCGCGCGCTTGACCGACGGCAGCGACGCGAGGAAGTACAGCGTCAGGACCAGGATCGTGAACGTGTTGAACAGCGCGTTCGCGACCACCTTGCCGACGCCGAGGATGCCGCCGAACGCACGCTGCGCCAGCGCCGGGTCCTGGATGTAGTCCTGCGCCTTCTGGATGAAGTGGTACTTGTCGTCCAGCTGGTTTAGCGTCTTCGACTTCTGCAGCAGGTCGAGGTACCCGGGCGCGTTCTTGATCAGGCTGTCGATCTGATCCGTGACGACCGGGACGATCGCGAAACCGACGCCGACGACCGCGAGGATCATCAGCAGGAACACCACGCCGACGGACAGGCCGCGCTTCAGGCCGCGGCGCATGAACCACTCGACCAGCGGGTTCAGGCCGACGGCGATGAACATCGAGACCAGCAGCAGGATCAGCACCGAACGGGCCTGGCCGGCCGCGTTCCACAGACCCCAGGCGACGAGTACGCCGAGCGCCGCGAAGAACCCGAACGTGAACGGGTTGCCGCGCCGCAGCGGCGGACCGGGGACACCCATCCCGACAGACGGGTGCCGCTCCTCGATCAGCAGTTCGTCGGCGATGTTCTCGTCGGTGTCCTCCGCGTCCTTGGCGGACGCCGCCGCTGCCTTGTCAGCAGCTTCCTCAGCCGACTCGTCCGCCTTGTCGGCAGACGAGTCAGCCTTGTCGGCGGACGCGTCTGCCTGCTCGGCGGATGCGTCGGCGGCGTGCGCCGAGCCGGCGGCTTGTCCAGCAGCGGCTTCCGCCTCGTCGGCGGAGTCGTCCGCCTTGTCGGCGGCGGCTTCGGCCTGGGCGGCGGCGGTCTTCGCTTCGCGAGTGGCTTCGGCGAGGTCCGGGTCGGTCGCTGTGGAGGTGTCGTCGCCGGCTGGCGTCACATCTTGTCCTTCGGGGATCGCGCGCTCGAGGTGGCCGCATCGGTCTTGTCGTCGGCGGACGACTTGCCCGCGGAAGACTTCACCGAGGCGGCCGGCCGCTGGCCACGAGTGTCCTCGTCGCCGAGGTCATCGAGCCGGAACTCGTCAACCTTCGTCGAATCCTTCGGCTCGTCCTCCTCGTCGGGAGCCGGAGCATCCTCGGAGTCGGCAGCCTCAGCGGAGCCGTTGACCGAAGCAAGAGGAGAGTCGGCCGGTCCGCCGGCGGACTTGCTCGTCTTGTCTGCGAGGTCGGGCGTGTCCTTCGGGTCAACGCGCAGAGCGGTGTCGATGCGGGTCTCGTCGACGCGCGCGTCGCCGGCGCCGATCCCGACGAACGGGCTGGCGCCGGTGAACGGTCCGTCCCCGTCGTCGTACGCCGAGTCGCCCGCGAGCGCACCGGACGTGCTCGACGGCGCGTACCGGCTCGCTGCCGGCGTCGCACCTGGGAACGGGTTGTCGTCGCTGGTCGATCCAGGCGCCGCCGAGCCGGCGGTCCCGGCGCCGAGCGCGGACTCCGTCTCACCGGCATCGAGCGAGCTGTCAGCCGAGTCCGTCGCGCCGGACTTGAACGGGCTGTCAACCGAGTCGCCGGACTTGAACGGGCTGTCCGCCGAGTCGCCGGGCTTGAACGAACTGTCGGCCAAGTCCGTCGTACCGGAGTTGAACGGGCTGTCGCCCAGGTTCGGCGTACCGGAGTTGAACGGCGCGTCCGACGGTTCGGTGGCCGCGAAGGGGCTGCCGGTCGCCGAACCGGGGGCCGGGCTGAAGGGGCTGGCTGCCAGCAGATCGTCCGCGCCGGCGCTAGCGGTCGTGCCGGCTCCACCAGTGGTGGGGCCGGTGTTCGGCCGGGCGAAAGGGTTGACGTACGCCGGTGCCGCGGTCTCGGAGTCGAGCTCTGCCGCCTGGCGCGCGATGTTGCTGGCGATCTCGTTGAGCCCGGCGATCTGGGTAAGGATGCCGTCGCGGCGCTTCGCGAGCCGCTCGGTCTCGCGGGCGACGACGGTCCGGGACCGCTCCGCCTCGTCGGCCGCGTTGGCCAGCTCGGCCTCGGCGCGGGTCCGCGCGGTGGTGAGCAGCTGCTCGGCCTCGCGCCGGGCGCGGGACAGCGTCCGCTCGGCCGACTCCTCGGCCTCGGAGCGGATCTTGCGGGCCTGCTCGGTCGCCTCGGCCACCCGGCGCTCGGACGCCTCGGCGGCCTCCTTCATCTGGGTGGTGAGGCTGTCGGTGTCGGCCGCGATCTGCTGGTGCTTGTCGGCGAGCTCCTTGGCCTGCTGCTCGCGCTCGTCCGCCAGCCGCGCCCGCAGCGCCGCCGACTCGCGCTGGATCGCGGTCCGGATCTTCTCCGCCTCGTGCAGCGCGCCGTTCTTCAGCGTGCTCGACTGCGACTCGGCCGTCAGCTGCAGCTGCTCGGACTTGCGCCGCGCCGCCTGCAGGACCTCGGCTGCCTCGGTCTCGGCAGTACGCCGGACCTCCGCCGCGTCGCCCTCAGCGGTCCGCCGCATGCTGTCGGCCTCGTTGAGTGCGACAGTGCGGATGTCCTCAGCCTCGCGGTCACCGGTCGCCCGCGCCGCGGATGCCTCTTTGGCGGCGTTCGCCCGCAGCTCCTCGGCCTCGCGCTTGGCCTCCTCGAGCGCCTCGGACGCCTGGTCCTGCGCGAGCCGGAGGATCTGCGCGGCCCGGTCGCCGAGTCCGGCGTACGACGGGTTGGCGCTGGCTTCGAGCTGGCGCCGCGTCTCCTCGAGCTGGTGCTGCATCGGCGCGACACTCTGCTGGAGCTCGTCGGCGCGGTTACGCGCCTGGACAAGTTGCATCTCCAGCGCGCGCACATAGTCGTCCACCGCCTGTTTGTCGTACCCACGACGGCTGACCGGGAAGCCCCCGGCCGCGGTCGCCGTGCGGTCGAAGAACGGCAGGCTCGACTCGTCAGGCATCTCCCGAGATTCCCTTCTGGCGGCTCAGCGTGAATCCCCCACCATAAGCCTGTCAGAACCCACCCGAAACCAGCCAATCGAGGGCTGTGGACAACTACCTGTTCCGGAAGCGATTAATCCCCGCCAGGTGCTGCTCCCGCAAAGCCGGATCGCGGACGCCGAGGCCTTCCGAAGGAGCGAGGGTGAGGACGCCGACCTTGCCCTGGTGCAGGTTGCGGTGGACGTCGTACGCCGCCTGCGCCGTCTCCTCCAGCGCGTAGACCTTGCTGACCGTCGGATGCACCATCCCGCGGGCGATCAGCCGGTTCGCCTCCCAGGCCTCGCGGTAATTCGCGAAATGCGAGCCGATGATTCGCTTCAAGTTCATCCACAGGTACCGGTTGTCGTACTCATGCATGAATCCGGACGTCGACGCACACGTCACGATCGTCCCGCCGCGCCGCGCGACGTACACGGAGGCTCCGAACGTCTCCCGGCCCGGGTGCTCGAAGACGATGTCCGGGTCGTCCCCGCCGGTCAGCTCGCGGATTCGCGCCCCGAACCGCTTCCATTCCTTCTGGTCCTGGGTGTGCTCGTCCTTCCAGAACTTGTACCCCTCGGCAGACCGGTCGATGATCAGCGACGCCCCCATCGCCCGGCAGATCTCCGCCTTCTCCGGTGACGACACCACGCAGACCGGGATCGCCCCGCCGTTCAGCGCGAACTGCGTTGCGTACGAACCCAGTCCGCCGGACGCGCCCCAGATCAGCACGACGTCGCCCTGCTTCATGTTGGCGCCGTTCGCCGAAACCAATTGCCGGTACGCCGTGCTGTTCACCAAGCCCGGTGACGCAGCCTCCTCCCAGGTGAGGTGGGCCGGCTTCGGCATCAACTGGTTCGACTTGACCAGTGCGAGCTCGGCGAGACCGCCGAAGTTCGTCTCGAATCCCCAGATCCGCTGCTCGGAGTCGAGCATCGTGTCGTTGTGCCCGTCCGGCGACTCCAGCTCGACCGACAGGCAATGCGCGACTACCTCGTCGCCCGGCTTCCACGCGTTCACGCCGGGCCCGGTCCGCAGTACGACGCCGGCCAGGTCGGAGCCGACCACGTGGTACGGCAGGTCGTGGCGGGCCGTCAGTGGCGACAGCTTCCCGTACCGCTTCAAGAAGGAGAACGTCGACACCGGCTCGAAGATCGAGGTCCAGACGGTGTTGTAGTTGATCGCGCTCGCCATCACCGCGACCAGCGCCTCACCCGGCCCGAGCTCCGGCGTCGGTACGTCGTCCAGGTGCAGACTCTTCCGCGGATCCTTCTCCTTGCTGTCCAGACCCTCGAACATGCCCGCCTCGTCGGCGTGCACGGTGATGCCGCGGTAGTGCTCCGGTACGTCGAGCTCGCCGACGGCAGCGGAGTCACCGGACAGAATCGCTTCGAGGATCTGCTTCACATCTACCTCCGGGAGCGGGGCCTGGTGAGCGGAACTTACCGCTGAGTATGCACGCCTGGCTGTGCCCTGTAACACAGCGAGCGACGGTTGAGACGACCGTCACTTCATCAGTCCACCGTTGTCAGTGGTCTTACCCGCCGATTACCGCAGCCGGGTGTACAACCGGACCTGGGTGAAGTCGTCGCCGGAGCGCAGCTGGACCAGGTCGCACAGCTGGTTCGCCAGCCAGACGCCCCGCCCGCCGAGTCCGTCGAGTGGCGGCAGCACCCGCCCGACGAGCAGGTCGTCGATCCGGCCGCGGTCGGTCACGTTGCAGATCAGGGACCCGTCCGCGATCCAGACCGCGAGCGCGCCGCGGCCGCCGCCGAACCGGATGCTGTTCGTACAGATCTCGTGCAACGCCAGCGACAGGTCCTCGAGCCGGTCCCGCGACACCCCGTGCGACGAGGCCTGCCCGCCGACCCATTGCCGCACCTGGCCGAGCTCGTCCGGACCGAACTCCCATCTCTCGGCACGATCCGGTACGTCGCTCAACGGCGTCCGGAACGTCTTGTCCGCAAGGGCTTCTCCGCCGGAATGAGTCGCCGTCGGATCGATGCCGACCGACGCCTCGTACGCGCAACAGAGCCGGAACGAACGGTCCGCCGCGAAAGCGATATCGCTCAACGCCTCGTACAGCAGGACCTCGTCGTACGCCGCGGCGCTCCGGCCCGGGTACGCGGCCTCGCAGAGACCCCGCACCGGTCGGCCGGGCTCCTGCTCGAGGATGGCGCGCCAGAACGGGATCAGCCGCGCAGGGTTGCCCCCGGCAACAGTCGCGTCGACGACGGTGACCTCGGAGTACTGCGAGTCCAGGGCGTCACGCAGTACCGCAGTCCGCTCCGGTGGTAGGACGGCTACGACCTTTTCCCCCGCCGCCAGCCCCTCGCGTATGAACGCAGCCGCGCGCAGCACGAACTCCTCGTCCGCTCCGTGGACGAAGGCGTCGTGCTTGAACCCGGCCGGCGCACCGTGCAAGGAGTCGGTGGCGCTGTCCTTCAGCACCTGAACAGAGTAGTCCGCCTGGACCAACCGGGCAGGCTCTCAGCGCGCGCCGTCACGCCCTGTTCTGGATCCGTGGCTCAACGAGTTCGATCAGCACGCCACCGGCCGACTTGGGGTGAATAAAGTTCACTCGCGATCCGGCCGTGCCGCGGCGTGGTTCGTCGTACAGCAGGCGGGCGCCGCGTTCGCGCAGTACTTCGGAGACCGCGTCGAGGTCGCTGACCCGGTAGGCCAGTTGCTGGATGCCGGGACCGCGCTGGTCGAGAAACTTCGCGATCGGTGATGCGTCCGACAACGGGGCCAGCAGTTGGATCGACGACCCCGAGTCGCCGACCGAGAGCATCGCCTCGCGGACGCCCTGCTCCTCGTTGATCTCCTCGTGCGCAACGGTCATGCCGAACACGTCCGCGTAGTACCGCACGGCCTCGTCGAAGTCGGCGACCGCGATGCCGACATGGTCGATCGCGTCGAACAGCTGATCCATCCCGCCAGCGTGGCGCAAACCCCCTTTGGCGGGCTATCGAAAGTGGCCCAGCCGACACGATCCGTGTGACCGGTCTGACGCGTCCGGGCAGCGGCGTACCAGTGCCGCCGCAGGTATCGTGACGATATGTCTGACACGCGGAACACCACCGTTATCGTCGCCGGCGCGCGGACCCCGATCGGGCGGCTGCTGGGCGGTCTCAAAGGCTTCACCGGCGCCGAGCTCGGCGGCTTCGCGATCAAGGGCGCACTGGACAAGGCCGGCGTCGCGCCGGACCAGGTCGAGTACGTGATCATGGGCCAGGTCTTGCAGGCCGGCGGCGGTCAGATCACCGCCCGCCAGGCCGCGGTCAAGGGCGGCATCCCGATGGACGTTCCGGCCATCACGATCAACAAGGTCTGCCTGTCCGGGCTGAACGCGATCGCGCTCGCCGACCAGCTGATCCGCGCCGGCGAGTACGAGATCGTCGTCGCCGGCGGCATGGAGTCGATGACGAACGCGCCGCACCTGCTGCCGAAGTCCCGCGAGGGCTTCAAGTACGGCGACGTGCCGCTGGTCGACTCGATGGCGTACGACGGGTTGTGGGACGCCTTCACCGATCAGGCCATGGGCGCGCTGACCGACCAGAAGAACAACGCCGACGAGAAGCTCAGCCGCGAGGAGCAGGACGAGTTCAGCGCTCGTTCGCACCAGCGTGCCGCGGAGGCCTGGAAGAACGGCGTGTTCGCCGACGAGGTCGTGCCGGTCGAGGTCCCGCAGCGCAAGGGTGACCCGCTGGTGGTCGACGCCGACGAAGGCGTTCGCGGTGACACGTCGGTCGAGGTGCTGGGCAAGCTCCGGCCCGCGTTCGGCAAGGACGGCACGATCACGGCCGGCTCGGCATCGCAGATCTCCGACGGCGGCTGCGCTGTCGTCGTGATGAGCAAGGCGAAGGCCGAGGAGCTCGGGCTCAGCTGGATCGCCGAGATCGGCGCGCACGGTTCGGTCGCCGGGCCGGACTCGACGCTGCAGAGCCAGCCGGCCAACGCGATCGCCAAGGCCTGCAAGAAGGAAGGCATCGAGCCCGCCGACCTCGACCTGATCGAGATCAACGAGGCCTTCGCCGCGGTCGGCATCGCGTCCGCGCGCGAGCTCAACGTCGGCGAGGACAAGGTCAACGTGAACGGCGGTGCGATCGCGCTCGGCCACCCGATCGGGATGTCCGGCGCACGCCTCGTCCTGCACCTGGCGCTCGAGCTGAACCGCCGCGGCGGCGGCGTCGGTGCGGCCGCGCTGTGCGGCGGCGGCGGTCAGGGCGACGCGCTGATCGTCCGCGTGCCGCAGAAGACCCAGAGCTGACCGAGAGCTGCCAGAGAGCTGATACTGACCTGATGCCACGACGTACGCCGCCGGTCGGTGAGTTGGTCGAGCGCGCCCGCGAAGGGGATTCGCGGGCGGTCGCTCGGCTGATCTCGCTGGTCGAGGACGAGTCCCCGCTGCTGCGCGAGGTGATGGCCGCGCTCGCGCCGCATGCCGGGCACGCGCACATCGTCGGCATCACGGGCTCGCCGGGCGTCGGGAAATCCACCTCGACGTCGGCGCTGGTTTCGGCGTACCGCGAGACCGGCAAGCGCGTCGGGGTACTCGCGGTGGACCCGTCGTCGCCGTTCTCCGGTGGTGCACTGCTGGGGGATCGGGTGCGGATGCAGGATCACGCGACCGACCGGGGCGTGTTCATCCGGTCGATGGCTTCGCGCGGGCATCTCGGCGGGCTGTCGTGGTCGACGCCGCAGGCGCTGCGGGTGCTGGACGCGGCCGGGTTCGACGTGGTGCTGGTGGAGACGGTCGGGGTCGGGCAGTCCGAGGTCGAGATCGCCGGGATGGCGGATACGACGCTGGTCCTGCTGGCGCCGGGGATGGGCGACGGCATCCAGGCGGCCAAGGCCGGGATCCTCGAGGTCGGCGATATCTACGTGGTGAACAAGGCGGACCGCGACGGCGTCCAGTCGGTCACGCGGGACCTGCGGTCGATGCTGGCGCTGGCCGAGCGGGCCGAGGGTGCCTGGACGCCGCCGATCCTGAAGACGGTTGCCTCCCGCAATGAGGGCGTCGCCGAGGTGGTGCAGGCGATCGAGGACCGGCTGGTCTGGATGCGCGGGAACGGCGTCCTCACCGAGCGCCGGCAGTCCCGGGCCCGGGACGAGATCGAGGCGATCGCGACGACGGCGCTGCGGGCCCGGTTCGCGCATCTGCACGGCGACGCGCGGCTCGACGTACTGGCGGCCAAGGTCGCGGACGGCGGCACCGACCCGTATTCTGCGGCGGACGAGCTGATCGCGGCTTTGTGACGTCGGTCTCGCTATCGAGCCGTCTGGAACACTCGACCACGCAGTGTCACAATGTGTCTTTGCTTTCCGTTCATCGGATGTTGTGCCGAATTCGGGCAAATGCCGCAGGATTTCCGCGGTGCGGACCGATCGCTGTCTCAGGGCGGCGCGCCGGTAGCCACCTTGCCCCCGAATCCGTTACAGAATAGAACTTGTAGCTGGTGAGCATGTGCGGTGGGCTGTGTTCAGTCAGTGACAATTGGTGACGGTCCGTGATACAAATTCCAACACAGTCGACCGAGTGGTTAGGAACAAGGAGTGGCGACATGCCCAAGAAGCTGTTGATCTGGTCGCTCATCGCCTTTGCCGGCTTCTATCTGTTCACTCAGCCGGCGAACGCCGCCAACGCGGTGGGAGGTGCGTTCTCGGCCGTCGGCGACGCGTTCGGGAGCGTTATCACCTTCCTGACCGCGCTGTTCAGCTGATCTGCCGTTCGAGTGTCCCGTTGCGAGCGATCGTGCGGGACACTTGGCTGTACGGGGTCACACAACAGCGCGCCAGGGGAGTGAGTGGATGGCCGGAGTAGGCGTGTTCCGGATCTTCGACCCGAAGGTCCGGCGCCACCTGATCTCGGACGAGGGCGAGGTCGTCATCGACGAGGTGCGGCAGCACTGGGTGGTGTACTCGGTGCCGATGCTCGAGGTTGCGCTGGCGGCCGCGCTGCTGCTGACGATCGCCGCCACCGGGATCGGTGGGCAGCCGGTGCTGCTGGCAATCGTGCTGGTGTTGCTGACCCATGCCTTCTGGCAGTTCCTCACCCACCATCGGGACCGTTTCGTGGTCACCAACATGCGGGTGATGCGGATCCGCGGCGTCTTCTCCCAGACCGTCGCCACCACCCCGATCGCCCGGGTCCTCGACATCACGCTGCAGAAGCCGATCATCGGCCGGATGCTGGGCTACGGCCACTTCGTCTTCGAGTCGGCCGCGCAGGACCAGGGCTTCCGTGAGATCAAATGGGTCAGCCGGCCGGACGACCGCGACCTGACCATCCAGCGCGTCATCCAGCGCACCGGACTGCGCGCGTCCGCGAGCGTCGACGTACTGCAGGGCGACGAGGACTCCGACGACGACGGCACCGGCCCGATCGGGATGGACTCCGCGCAGGAGGTCACCACCACTGCTCCGGTGATCACGACCACCGCGCCGCAGGCCCGTCAATCGTCGTCCCCCTCCGCGACCAAGTCGATCTTCAACAGCGAACGCGGCAACTGGACCGACGAGGACTGACCCCGCGCCCCGGCGCGGCTCCGGCTGGCACATCCCAGGGGGATATCCACTGCTGTGGTGGGTTCTCTGCTTGTACACCAGCAGAGAACCCCCAACGCGAGTGGATATCCACCCGTGTTGGGGCGTTTGGTGGCCGTCGCCAAGGGAGTGGAACCTGTCAGGTGGTGGGGTTGGGGTGGTGCTCGGGGGTGGCGAGTTGCTGGAAGTGGCTGCGGCGGCGTTCTCGATGGGACCGTTCCGGATGGGTGGATGGTGCTGTGTCCAGTGCCTGGTCCAGCGCGGCGATCGCTTCGGCGTAGCGGTGCTGGCGCGCGAGGAGTTCAGCGCGGATTGCGTGCGAGCGTGAGCTCGTCGGGATGGCGTCCAGGAGATCGAGGGCGGCGTTGACCTGGCCGGCTTCGGCGATGGCGACGACGCGGGCCAGCTCGGAGGCAGGGCTGGGGGAGACCTCGACGAGTAGGTCGTACAGGCGGACGATCTCGCGCCAGTCGGTTGCCGTGTAGCTCGGGACGCGGGCGTGCTCGGCGGCAATCGCGGCCTGGAGCTGGTACGCGTCGGCCTGCCGATCGGAGCGCTCCAGCGACTCGTTGAGGAGCGTGACGCCGCGGGTGATCAGGCTCTGGTCCCAGCGCGACCGGTCCTGGAGGTCGAGGGTCACCACGTCGCCGGCGTCATCGATGCGGGCCGGTCGGCGAGCCTCGGTCAGGAGCAGGAGCGCGAGGACCGCGGTCGGCGTGGGCTGGTCGGGCAGCAGCGTGTGCAGGAGCTCGGCCAGGCGGATCGCCTCCGCGCAGACGTCGACGTCGTACGCCGCTTCGCCCTCGGCCGGCGCGTGGCCCGCGGTGTAGAGGCTGTGGATGACCGCACAGACCGCCGGCAGCCGGTCGGGCAACTCGGTCTCGGGCGGGACTCGGTACGGGATGCGAGCTGCGGCGATCTTCTGGCGGGCGCGGACCAGCCGCTTGGTCGTCGCGACCTCGGTGGTGAGCAGTACGTCGGCGATCTGCGCGGGAGACAGCCCACAAAGCGTGCGCAGGGCGAGCGCGACCCGGGTCGGCGGCGACAGCGACGGATGGCAGCAGGTGAAGATGAGCCGCAGAAGGTCGTCCTGCACGACCTCGTCGGGGTCGAGGGCGCCATCCGGATCCAGGGCGTCGAGGTCGTGGCGAGTGAGATCCTGCAGCTCGGCGCCTGCCCGTTCCTTATCGGCGCGGGCGCCTTCGCGGCGGATGATGTCGATCGCCTTGCGCCGGGCGGTCACGGTCAGCCAGGCCCGCGGCTCAGGCGGTACGCCGGTGACCGGCCACGCGCCGAGAGCCGCCAGCACGGCCTCCTGTACGGCGTCCTCGGCGAGCTGCACGTCGCCGACCGTCCGGATCAGGGTGGCGAGGATCCGCGTCCCCTCGATCCGGATCGTGTCGGCAACAGCGCCAAACTGCTCGTTCAAGGTGGCCCGCCGGCTCATTTAGCAACGATCACCGGGCGTACCTCGACCGCGCCGCCCCAGGCCGCCGGGATCTCGGCCGCGATCTTGACCGCCTCCTCGAGGTCGTCGGCCTCGATCAGGTAGTAGCCGGTCAGCGCTTCCTTGGTCTCGGCGTACGGGCCGTCGGTCGTGATGACCGGACCGCCGCGCGCGCCCTCGACCCGGACGACGGTCGCCGTCGCGGTCGGATGCAGCACGGCGCTCGCCTTGAGCTTCTCGGCGTACTCGGCGCCGAACTTGCGGTACTCGGCCAGCTCCTCGGCCTGCTCGGGCGCCCACCAGTCCACGTCAGCGGTGTAGGTCAGTGCAAGGTACTGCGCCATCGGAGTCCTCCTTCTCGCTGAGACCACTCTGGTCTCTTGTGAAAGGAACGAACAGGCAGACCCGCGGAGGACATCGCTACTGCGTGGCTTCCGAGATCCTGCCGCGGAACGCCCGGACGACATTCGGGTCGCCGACGGTCTGGATGGCGTCCTCGCCGACCCGGCCCCACAGCCACAGATAGATCGGCGTCGGATCGCCGAAGATCTCCGCCGCCGCCTCGCCCTCCGCACCCTGCTGTACGTCGACGCTCGTCGCGTCGGCCTTGATCGTCCAGGAGCGGCCGGCCGCGGTGATCCGGAGCGTCGCGTCGATCGGGTACTCCGTGTCGCCCTCCTCCCACCACGGGCCGGCGATGGTCGGATACAGCACCTCGTCGATGCCGTCGAGCGCGAGGTCGGCGTCGATCGGAGTGACGACGTGGTGGGCCTGCTCGACGTCGATCCGGTGGATGACGCTCTCGTGTGCCATCCGCCGGTACCAGAACGTGGAGGTCGTGTCGCGCGGGTTGAACGTCCACGTCTCCGTCTCGGTCCCGGCCGCTTCCAGCGCGCTGATGAGTGCCGCGCGAGCCTCGTCGTACCACTCGAGGGTCTCGCGTGCGGAGAAGTCCGGCGGCCACGGGTCGGGGCGGGCGCCGAGCTTCAGCACCTCGACCTTGTGGACGTAGACCTGCGCCACATGGCGGACCACGTCGTCGACGATCCACCCCGGACAGCTGGGCACGGGCGCGTCGAGCCCCATCCGCGCCACCTCACCCAGCCGCGCGCTCTCGGCCCGGACATGCTCGAGAAATCTCATGCCCGCACCTTGCCAGAGCCCGTGGACAGTTTCATACGCTCCGCGCCTTGAGTGCCTCCTCCCAGTCGGAAGTCTCCGAATGGCTGACCTCGACCACCCGCTGGGTCAGCAGTTTGCCGGCGTCCTCGGCGGTCGCGTACTGCCCGGCGCGCTGCACGTACAGCCACGCCTCGTTCCGCAGGTCCTCGGCGGTACGGCGATAGGTCGGGTAGGAGTCCTTGAACCCGAACAGCGTCCGGATCCCTTCGGCCAGCGCGATCACGCCACCGAGCGCGGCCGCGAACCACTTCGGTACGTCGAACGCGACCGAGACCGCGATCAGCAGGGCGGCGACGAGCTGGACGGTCCCGAGGCCGCGGTAGGCGATCCGGGCCCAGTTGGCCTGCCGGTTGTACCACTGGAACCGGAGGCTGATCAGTTGTTCGGCGGGGGTATCGGTCCCGAGGGCGGGGAAGTCCGAATCTCTGAGTTTCGACATGGTCTGCCTAGTGTCGGGCTAATCTTCGGCCCATGGCGAGGAAGAGGGCGTTGCCGTTCGACCCGATCGACGAGGCGTCGCGGCAGTGGGGGCGGCGGTGGGGCGCGGTCGAGCAGATGCGTGCCGTCACGTCGCTGATGCGCGCGCAGCAGATCGTGATCAACGAGCTGGACGACATCCTCCGCAAGCACGGGCTGACCTTCGCTCGGTTCGAGGCGCTGGTCCTGCTCACGTTCTCGCGCCGCGGTTCGCTGCCGCTGGGCAAGATGGGCGAGCGGCTGCAGGTGCATCCGACCTCGGTGACCTCGATCGTCCGACGGCTCGAGGCGGCCGGGCTGGTGACGCGGACGCCGCACCCGGACGACGGACGGGCGATCCTGTGCGAGATCACCCCTGCGGGTCGTGACCTGGTCGAGCGCGCCACCGCGGATCTGGTCGCGGCCGACTTCGCCGTCTCCGGCCTCACCGACGAGCAGCTGAAGATGCTCTGGACCGTCCTCGAGCCCCTCCGCCACAACGCCGGCGACTTCTGACCCCCGCATTGCCGAACCCGCAGGCCTCTCGCGGTTGGAAATAGTTGGACGTCCTAGTATTTTGGGACCAGTTCCCGAGGAGGTCTGACTGATGGATGCCGAGCAGATTGCCGCCGGCCGGAGCCGGTGGCAGCAGCGGTACGACGCGGCGCGCAAGCGGGAGGCGGATTTCACCACGCTCTCCGGCACCGAGGTCGAGCCTGCCTACGGGCCTCCCGAGGGGGTCGAGGACCCGCGGATGGAGCGGATCGGCTGGCCGGGGGAGTTCCCGTTCACCCGCGGGCTGTACCCGACGGGGTACCGCGGCCGGACCTGGACGATCCGTCAGTTCGCCGGCTTCGGCAACGCCGAGCAGACCAACGAGCGGTACCGGATGATCCTCAACGGCGGTGGCGGCGGCCTGTCGGTCGCGTTCGACATGCCGACGCTGATGGGCCGCGACTCCGACGACCCGAAGGCGCTCGGCGAGGTCGGCCACTGCGGCGTCGCGATCGATTCGGCCGCGGACATGGACCGGCTGTTCAAGGACATCCCGCTGCAGGACGTCACGACATCCATGACGATCTCCGGCCCCGCCGTGCCGGCGTTCTGTATGTACCTCGTCTCCGCCGAGCGGCAGGGCGCGGACATCACCAAGCTCAACGGGACGCTGCAGACCGATATCTTCAAGGAGTACATCGCCCAGAAGGAGTGGCTGTTCCCGCCGGAGCCGCATCTGCGCCTGATCGGTGACCTGATGGAGTACTGCGCGACCACGATCCCGGCGTACAAGCCGCTCAGCGTCTCCGGGTACCACATCCGTGAGGCCGGCTCGACGGCCGCGCAGGAGCTCGCGTACACGCTCGCCGACGGCTTCGGGTACGTCGAGCTCGGACTGTCGCGAGGGCTCGACGTCGACGTGTTCGCGCCGGGTCTGTCGTTCTTCTTCGACAGCCACCTGGACTTCTTCGAGGAGATCGCGAAGTTCCGTGCGGCCCGCCGGATCTGGGCCCGCTGGCTCCGCGACGTGTACGGCGCGAAGACCGACAAGGCCCAGTCGCTGCGCTTCCACACCCAGACCGCGGGCGTGTCCCTGACCGCGCAGCAGCCGGTCAACAACGTCGTACGGACGGCCGTCGAGGCGCTGGCCGCGATCCTCGGCGGGACGAACTCGCTGCACACCAACGCGCTCGACGAGACGCTCGCACTGCCGACCGCGGAGTCCGCGGAGATCGCGCTGCGGACGCAGTCGGTGCTGATGGAAGAGGTCGGGGTCACGAACGTCGCCGACCCGCTCGGCGGTTCCTGGTACGTCGAGGCGCTCACCGATGCCATCGAGGCCGAGGCCGAGCAGATCTTTGCCCGGATCAAGGAGATGAGCCCGGACGAAACCATGACCGGCGGCATCCTGCGCGGGATCGAGGACGGCTGGTTCATGGCCGAGATCGCCGACGCCGCCTTCGAGTACCAGCAGAAGCTCGAGAAGGGCGAGAAGAAGATCGTCGGCGTCAACACGCTGACCGACACCGTGTCCGGCGCCCTGGAGATCCTCCGCGTCTCGCACGAGGTCGAGGTCGAGCAGTGCCGGGTGCTCGCCGAACGCAAGGCGAACCGTGACGAGGACCTGGTACGGCGTACGCTAACGGCTCTGGTGGAGGCGGCCAGCGGCACTGGCAACCTGATCGAGCCCATGCTGGAGGCAGTGCGTGCGGAGGCCACGATGGGGGAAATCTGTCACGTTCTTCGGGAACAGTGGGGCGAGTACCGAGAGCCCGCCCGCTTCTGAGGAGCAGCCGCAGCCCGATCTGACTGCCGCGGCCACCAGCGCGATCGGGCCGGCCGACGGGCGTCGCGTGGTGGTCTGCGGGTCGGACCGCACGATGTTGCGAGTGACAACGGAACTGGTGAGTTCGGGCGAGCGGGTGACCGCGATCGTGAACCCGGACTCGCGTCACTACGACCGGATCAAAGAGCTGGGCGCGAACGTGATGGGCGCCCGGGTGATCAGCGAGTCGCTGCTGCGGCGCGCCGGGGTCGACGCTGCCGACGACGGGGCGCCGTCCACAGCGCGCGCCCTGGTGCTGCTGGACAACGACGACGTCCACAACGTGCACACGGCGCTGACCGCGCGCGACATGGATCCGGAGCTGCGGATCGTCGTACAGATGGTGAACCCCCGGCTGGGCAAGCACATGAACCGGCTGCTCGGGGACTGCGTAGTGATCAACGGGCCGTCGCTCGCGGCGCCCGCGTTCGTGTCGGACGCGCTGGAGGACGACGAGCTGACCTGGCTCGACCTCGGCGGCCGACGGCTGGTGGCCGGGCAGGCCGACCTGATCCGGGAGCCGCACCTGACCGTGCTCGCGGACACGACCTCGTCCGCGACGCCGACTCTGCTCCCGTTGTCGAGCTCCGACCCCGACGGCGACATCGTGCTGGGGACCGGTGTGCGAGCGCTCTGGGGGAGTCGCGACGTCCGTCCGGCCGGCTGGTTCATGGCGCTCCGCGACATCCTCGACAGCCGGGTGCGGAAGATCGCCGCGGTGATGGCGTTCCTGATCGTTGCCGGTACGGGCGTCATCCACTACTTCGGCGGGATCGAGTGGTGGCGTGCGCTGTACCTCGCGGCCGGGGTGGTGACGTCGGCCGGGATCGACGACGACAAGTTCAACGACGCGCAGCCGTGGGTGAAGGTCAGTGCGGTCCTCGTGCAGCTGACCGGGATCGTGCTGATGGCGCTGCTGACCGCGGTCGTGGTCGACTCGCTGGTCGGCGCGCGGCTGTCGCGGCTCATCGGCGGTGTCCGCGGGCGGCCGCGCAATCACGTGGTGGTGTGCGGTCTCGGCACAGTTGGGTCGCGGGTGCTGGAGATCCTCACCGAGCGGGGTGTCGCGGTGGTGGGAGTCGACCAGGACGACGAGGCGCCCGGCGTACAGACTGCGCATCGCTTGAGGATCCCGGTGGTGGTCGGGGACAGTAGCAACGAGGAGACGCTGCGGTTGGCCGGCGTACAGCGGTGCCAGTCGGTGCTGGCGATCACCGACGGGGACATCACCAACTTGGAATGCGCGATCATGGCGCGGGACCTGAACCCGGATGCCTGGATCACGATGCGGATGTTCGATCACGATCTGGCGCAGCGAGTCGAGCGCCGGCTCGGACTGGGCCACAGCCGGTCGGTGTCGATGCTGGTCGCGCCGGCGGTTGCCGCTGCGGTGGCGAACCGGCGCAGTCAGGTGACGGTCCCGGCCGGTCGTCGCGTTCTGCTGCTCACCGAGGTCACCGTCGAGCCCGGGTCGATCGCGGTCGGGAAGCGGATGGGGCAGCTGGACGAGGCCGGAGGACTGCGGGTGCTGGCGAGGCAGGACCTGGGTGGAGCCTGGGACTGGAGTCCAACGTCGGGCCCTGAATCTCGTGCGGGCGGTCGTACTGCGGCGTCCGAGCGGGAGGCCCGGTCGGGCGGTCGGGCTCCGGCGGTCGAGCGGGTTTCTGCGGTCGAGCGGGAGCTCCGGGCGGGGGACCGGATGGCGGTCGCGGGGACCCGCAGCGGGCTGGCACGGTTGTTGATGGCGACCCGGGCTCAGCAGAGTTCGGCGTCGTCGTAGAGGATGGACCTGTGAACGTAGATCGGGTATGTGCGCACGGAATGCGAGGACAGTGGTGAGCCAGTCCAACTTCTCCCGTCCCGGGGCGATCGACCTTTCGGGCCTGCGCAAGCCGGCCGGCGCGGCGCCCGGTGCGCCGGGTGGTCCCGGCGCTCCGGCTGGTGCCGCCGCCGGCGCCTACGTGCTGAACGTGACCGAGGCGAACTTCCAGAGCGACGTGATCGAGCGCTCCCTGCAGGCGCCGGTCGTGGTCGAGCTGTGGTCGCCCCGCTCCCAGGGCTCGAACGCCCTCGGCGCGGTGCTGGCCCAGCTGTCGACCGAGTACGACGGGAAGTTCCTGCTGGCCCGGGTCGACGTCGATGCGAACCCACAGGTGGCGCAGGCGTTCGGCGTGCAGTCGGTGCCCGTGGTGATCGCGATCCTGCGCGGTCAACCGGTCCCGTTGTTCCAGGGTGTTCTGGGTGAGCCCGAGGTCCGGCAGTACCTCGACCAGCTGCTGACTGTGGCGGTGGCGAACGGCATCACGGGTCGCGCCGAGCCGGTCGGACCGGCTGCTCCGGACGCAGACTCGGAGGAGGAGCCGCCGCCGAACCCGCGGTACGAGAAGGCGGAGAACGCTCTCGGCGCGGGTGACCTGGACGGCGCGATCGCGGCGTACGAGGAACTGCTGAAGGAGACGCCGGCCGACGCCGAGGCGAAGTCCGGGCTGGCGCGGGTGCAGCTGGTGAAACGGACCCAGGACGTGCCGGACGACGTACGGACGCGGGCGGCGGACAACCCGACCGATGTCGAGGCGCAGCTGCTGGTCGCCGATGTCGACCTGATGGGCGGGCACGTCGACGACGCCTTCGCGCGCTTGATCAGCACGGTCCAGGCGACCTCCGGCGACGAGCGGAACACCGTCCGGCTGCACCTGCTGGAGCTGTTCGAGGTGGTCGGCGCCGACGACGACCGGGTGATCAAGGCCCGCCGTCGGCTGATGTCCGCCCTGTTCTAACTCTTCAGGATCGGATCTGTTGTCAGGGTCTCCGAGACCCGGGCGAGGAGGGCGCGGAGGGTTTCCGCCTCCTCCTCGCTGAAAGCCGCGGCGAGCCGGCGTTCGACGCCGGTGGCGCGCTTGTCCGCCTGATCGAGAGCCTTGCGCCCGGCCGGCGTCGGACGGGTCTCGATCACGTGCTTGTGCAGCGGGTGCGGCGTGCGCTCGATCAGGCCGCCGGCCTCCAGGTTGCGCAGGATCGTCGTCATCGTCTGTGGGGTGACGGCGCAGCGGCGGGCCAGCTCGGCGGCCGAGATGCCCGGCTGCTCGTCCAGCACGAACAGAGCGGCGTACTGCGGAACCGTGAGTCCGGCCGGTTTCACCGCGGCTGACTTCGCCGCCTGCAGCTCCTGCTCGACCCGCTTGAAGTGACTGCCGAGCCGTTCGTCGAAGGACATCCGCATGCAGACCATCCTACGAACGGCGTCGATGATATATGCATTGACGACCATCAGAACTCTGATTAGTGTCTGTGCTCGTATCTATTCGAGGAGGGGTTCTTGATGAGGTTTCGAGTGCTGGCCGCGGCGTTGCTCGCCTTGACGGCGTCGCCGGCCGCAGTTCCCGCGACGGCTGCTGCTTCGCACGGGATTCCCGTGCAAATCGACGGCCGGACTGCTGACAGGTACCCGGAGGGCATCGCCTGGGATCCGACCCGGCAGGCGTTCCTGATCGGGTCGCTGGCGACCGGGCGGATCTCGGTGGTCGGCCGGGACGGCGTACCGCATCCGTTCGGTGTCGCGCCCGGGGTGTCGACGTTCGGGCTGCATGTCGATGCCGCGCGCAACCGTGTGCTCGTCACGTACGCCGATATCGGCAACGGTGAGCGGTCGTCGGATGCGACGCTCTACAAGCAGTCCGGTGTCGCGATCTACAACCTGCGTACCGGCCGGCTCGAGCGGAAGGTCGACCTGAACACTCCGCGGCTGAATCCGGCCGGTGGTCGGCACAGCGTGAACGACCTGGCGATCGATGCCGTGGGCAACGCCTATGTCACCGACCCGTCGGGAGACGCGATCTATCGGATCACGCCTGGCGGTACGGCGTCGGTTCTGGTCCGCGACAAGCGGCTGCAGAGCGACACGATCGGGGCCAACGGCATCGTCTGGCATCCGGGCGGCTACCTGCTGGTGGTCCGGTACGACGTGGGCACGCTGTTCCGGATCTCGCTGCGCGGTGCACTCAGTATGACTGGTCTGACCAGTGCACTGGTCGGGGGAGACGGCTTGGCGCTGGCGCGGGATGGCCGGTTGATCGCGATCACCAACAAGCTCGGTGCGGCCGGCGTCGAGCGGGCGACCGTGCTGAGCAGCCGCGACAACTACCGGACCGCGCAGGTGCGGTCGGTCGAGCCGTGGGCGGTGTCCGGTCCGACGACGGCCGCGATCACGCCGTACGGGACGTATGTGCTGAGCGGGCGGATCGATGTGCTGATCGCGGGTGGCTGGTCTGACCAGTTCACTATCCGGCGGATGGCCGCGCGCTGAGAGCCTTGGCCGGAATCGGACAGTGTGAATTCTTGTAATTGGTACTGAAGTGCTCTGAGAATTCTTTACATGAGTGCAGTCGCATCGCCGCCGCCGAGTCTCGAGGCGCGGATCCACGGCCTGCTGCCGGCGTTGAGTCCGGCGCAGGCCCGGATCGCCGCCGAGGTACTGCGGGATCCGGCGGCGGTCGCGGGATCGACGATCGGCCAGTTGGCGGCCCGCTGCGGTACGTCGCTGCCGAGCGTCACGCGCTTCTGCCTCGCGCTCGGCCTGTCCGGGTACGCCGAGCTGCGGCTCACGCTCGCGGCCGAGAGTGGTCGGACCAGTCTCAGCTGGGAGCGCGGGACTGGTTCGGAGGTCGGACCGGACGATTCGCTGGACGACGTACTCCGGACGCTCCTTCGCGCCGACACCCGGGCGCTCGAGGACACCGTCGCGTCGCTGGACGTCGACGCACTCGGCCGCGCGGTCCGGGCGATCTCGGACGCGCGGCGGATCGACCTGTACGCCGTGGCGGGGTCGGCAGCCGTGGCCGAGGACCTGCGGTTGCGGCTGCACCGGATCGGGCGGGGCGCGAGCACATGGAGCGACGTACACACCGCGCTGGCCAGCTCGGCTCTGCTCGGGACCAGTGATGTCGCGATCGGGATCTCGCACAGCGGCGAGACTCTCGAGGTTCTCGAACCCGTGACCAGAGCCGGGCGGCAAGGGGCGACGACTGTTGCCATCACCAACTATCCGCGCTCTCCGTTGGCGCGGGTTGCGGACATCGTGCTGGTCACCGCGGCTCGCGATGTCACGTTCCGGACCGGGGGACTGGCCGGCCGTCATGCCCAGATGATCGTGCTGGATGCGCTCTACCTCGGCGTCGCCCAGCGCGACTATCCGTTGGCCGAGCAGGCCTTCGACGCCACCGCCGATGCCGTCGCGGATCACCGTCAACGGTCCTGAAAAGTCTTCTGCCGCACGCTCCGTTCGACCGCCTTCCGAAGGAGAACCATGCAGAGTCCGCACCAGATCCTCGGCCCCAGCCGCCGCAGCCTGTTGCTCGGCGCCGGTGCCACCGCCTTGACCGCCGCAGCCGCAACAGCCGCTTCCACGACCACCGCAGCCGCCTCGACGGCAAACACCGGCGCGACGACCTCCGCCGCCGATGCGGCGAGCACCGCTGCGGCTGGTGCGGGGGCGGCCCCGGCCGCCGTGCCGTCGCCGGATACGTTGCCGTTGACCGGTGGTCCGGACTTCCCGATCGGGTTGTTCTGGCCGCCGCATCCGTACGCGAGCACCGCGCAACGGTTCGCGGAGATCAAGACCGCCGGCTTCGACTTCGTCATCTCCGGCAACTACGCGGGAGACGGCAACATCTTCCAGTACCAGCTCGGCCTGGCCCGCGACGCCGGGCTGAAGATGCTGATCTCGGACGACATCCAGATCCGCAACATGTCTCGCTGGTTCTCGATCTCCGACACGACCACCGACTTCCTCAGCGTGACGCCGGCCGAGGCGAGTGCGCTCTACATCCGCGCTCGCGACGCGTACGGGCCGTACTCGTCGCTGGCCGGCTTCAACTTCTACGACGAACCGGGTGCGGGCTGGTTCGCGACGCTGGCGAAGGCGCTTTCGATCTCGCGTGAGCTCGCGCCGCAGTTGCTGCCGTACATCAACCTGCTGCCGTCCGACGACCCGGCGTACTATCGCAACTTCGTCGACGTGGTGCAGCCGTCGCTGATCTCGTTCGACCGGTACCCGCTGCTCTCCGGCGGGCGCGAGGACGAGAACTACTTCCACAACTGGGCCATCGTCCGGGACGCGGCGCTGCACGGTGACATCCCGGCCTGGGTATACATCCAGACGCTTGCCTACAACAACCATCGCGAACCGACCGCGGCAGAGCTGCTCTGGCAGATCAACATCAGCCTCGCGTACGGCGCGAAGGGCATCCAGTACTTCACCTACTGGACGCCCGAGGCCGCTCGCGGTGAGGGATTCGGGCCCGCGCTGATCACGGTCGACGGGCAACGCACTCCCCGGTACGCCGCCGCGAAGAAGATCAACACAACCTGGCTGCATCAGGTCGGACGCGAGCTGAAGCCGCTCGTGTCCGAGTCCGTCGTCCACGCGAACGAGACGCCGCTCCCGAACGGAACGGTGGCGTTCACTCCGACCGCGTTCGTGACTGACGTCTCGCGGAGTCCGGTGGTGCTCGGCACGTTCAGGTCGCGGGACGCCGCGGTCAAGGATCGCTGGGTGCTGGTGGCCAACCGCTCGCACTCGACGCTGGCCCCGACCGTGGTCTCGGTGAACGAGCAGACGGTCGGGTCGGTCGAAATCTTCCAGCCGGCGAAGCAGACGTACGCCGCGCGGCGGGTCGGTCCGATCCCGTTGGAGCTGGCGCCCGGTGCAGCGACGTTGATCAAGCTCGGCGCGAAGTAGTGAAGCAGTGAAGTAGTCAGGTGGTCTGACCGGTGTAGATGCCCATCGCGCGGAAGCGGAGGGCCGGGGCCGCGTACTCCTCCAGGGCGTGCGCGGTCCAGCCGATCATCCGGGCGAGTGCGAACAGAGCGTCGCCGGCGTCCGGGCGGAAGTTGTAGGCGTGCATGATCGCGGCGATCGCGAGGTCGCTGTTCGGGAACGTCGGGGTGCGCTCGGCGATCGCGGCGATCGTGCCGACGATCGGGTGGTCGCCGAGCAGGCCGAGCAGTACTTCGGCGCGCGGGTCGCGATGCTGGTAGATCCGGTGCCCGAAGCCCGGGATCGGTTCGCCGGACCGCAACTGGTCCGACAGGGCCTTGAGCGGATCCTGCTGTGCGCGTTGGAGGAACTCGTACGCGAGGGTCGGTGCGGCGCCGTGGTACTGCCCGTCGAGCGCGCCGAGCCCGGCGGAGATCACGGCGTACAAGTTGGCGCGTGCGCTGGCGGCGACGCGGGCGGCGACCGTCGAGACGGCGAGCCCGTGGTCGGCCAGCAGGATCAGCGCGGCATCGAGCACCTCAGGTCGAGGCGCTTCGTCGGAAAGCTTCGGCCACAGGCGCGCGCCGAGAGTCGCGGACGGGGTCGTCCTCGGGTCGATCGTAGGACCCGGCAGCGCGGTCACCAAGGTTCCGATCAGTCGCCCAGCTGCAGCAGTCACGGACGGCGTAGACAGGTCGAACCGCAACGGATCCGCAGCCCCCAGCACCGCCACCGCCACCCGCAACCGATCCGTCAACCGAGCCCCGTCCGGCACCACCCCCATCGCTGCCCGAGCGAGCAGCACCCCCTCCCGCTCCACCCCGAACACCCCCACGGCGGTGTTCGGGGTGGAGCGGGAAGGCGAGGGAGCGGGGGGTTGGGCGGTCCAGAGGAGGTTGGCTACTTGTTCGACTGTCAAGCTGGTGGCGAGGGCTCGGGCTGAGTGGCCTCGGTAGTAGAGCTCGTCGTCCAGGAGGAGAGTCAGTTGGGATTCGATGCGTTCGACGACGCCGGAGTGGTCGACCGATTTGCTGGCCAGGCGTTCCACCTCGGCGGCTGAGAAGAGGCTTCCGCGGCGGCCGCGGGCTCGGGTGCTGGTGAGGAGGCCTCGGCTGACGTAGGCGTAGATCGTCTCCGGCTTGACCTGCAGGCGGCGTGCGACCTCCGCGGTGGTCAGGTAATTCTCGTCACCTTCGGCCGTCATCCCCGCTCCTCAAGCGATTCACCCCGATGAACATTGACTGGATCAATATTGACAATAGTTGATTGGCTGTCAACTCTGAAGATATGTCAACAGTGATCAATGTTCCGCCCGGTCTGCGCAACGTCGTCGTCACCGAGACGACCCTCGGCGACGTCCGTGGCGACGAGGGGTTCTACCACTACCGCCAGTACTCGGCGATCGATCTCGCCAAGTCCAAGACGCTCGAAGACGTCTGGTACCTGATGTTCGAGGGCCGCCTCCCGACCGACGCCGAGCGCGACCGGTTCATCGCCGAACTGGCGCCGCTGCGGGTCCTGCCCGACGAGGTCGGCGCGGTCCTCCCCGCGATCGCAGCCGCCGGTGCCAAGTTCAATCCGCTCGCCGGTCTCCGCACCGCCTTGTCGCTCCTGGCGGCGGTACGTGGCCTCACGCCGCTCTGGGACGCTGACTCGGCCCGCCGCAAGGCCGACGCGATGCTCGTCTGCGCGGTCACCCCGACCATCCTCGCGGCCCTCTACCGACTCCGCGAAGGCCAGCAGCCACTGCAGCCGCGCGCCGACCTCTCGGCCGCAGCGAACTGGCTCTACCTGGTCACCGGCGCGGAGCCGAACGCAGTACATGCGACCGCGATCGAGCACTATCTCGTCTCGACGCTCGACCACGGCTTCAACGCCTCTACGTTCACCGCGCGGGTGATCGCCTCCACCGGCGCCGACGTGGTCTCAGCCGTTGCCGGAGCGATCGGCGCGTTCTCCGGACCGCTGCACGGCGGCGCCCCGGACCGCGCCCTCGCCAGCCTCGACGAGATCGGTACGCCGGACCGCATCGACGCCTGGGTCCGCGCGAAGGTGTCCGCAGGCGATCGGATCATGGGCTTCGGCCACGCGGTCTACCGAACCGAGGACCCGCGTTCGTTGATGCTTCGCGATATCGCCCGCGGCATCGGCGGTGACCTGGTCGACTTCGCGACCACTGTCGAGCAGCGCATCGTCGACGTCCTCGCCGAGCTCAAGCCCGGCCGCAACCTCTACGCGAACGTCGAGTTCTACGCCGGCGTCGTGATGGAGCTGTGCGGCATCCCGCGCGCGATGTTCACGCCGACGTTCGCCGTCAGCCGCATCATCGGCTGGTCCGCCAACATCCTCGAACAGTCCGAGGACCCGAAGATCATCCGCCCGATCGCCACGTACGTCGGCCCGCAGCCGCCGGCCCCGCTCCCCTGAGCCCAGCCGCTCGCGCTCCGGGCGGCAGCCATTTCATGGGTTCACCCCCCGCGTTGCCCCTTCTCCCCCCGCATGCAGTGGGTGAAGGGGCAACACCAGGGGTGAACCCATGAAATTGGCGTGAGGTGGGGTGGGGGAGCGGCGGGGGGCCTGGTGGAGCGGGGGCTCGGTGGTGGGAGGCCGAGCGGGGTGGGACGTGCGGTGGGGTGGGAGGTGCCGTGGGCTGGGAGGTGCCGTGGGCTGGGGTGGTGGGAGGTGCCGTGGGGTGGGAGGTGCCGTGGGCTGGGGTGGGAGGTGCCGTGGGGCTGGGTGGTGGGAGGTGTGGTGGGGCTGGGGTGGGAGGTGCCGTGGGGCTGGGTGGTGGGAGGTGTGGTGGGGCTGGGGTGGGAGGTGCGGTGGGGCTGGGTGGTGGGAGGTGTGGTGGGGCTGGGGTGGGAGGTGCGGTGGGGCTAGGTGAAGTGCATGACGCCGTCGTCGACTGGGCTGAAGCGGAGGGACAGCAGGTCGCGCGGGTAGTTCTGGCGGAGGCGCCAGGGGCCCTGACTGCCCTGGCGAGGCAGGATCGCGGCGGCGCGGCGGATGTAGCCCGAGGACAGGTCGACGACCGGCCGGGGCGGGGCGTCATACTCGGCCGGATCGACCTCCGGGAGGCAGATCCGGGTCCCGGTCGCGGTCAGATGGTTGAGCAACCGGCACACGTACTGCGACGTCAGGTCGGACCGCAACGTCCAGGAGTTGTTGGTGTAGCCGATGCACCAGGCAAGGTTCGGTACACCGCTCAGCATCATCCCCTTGTAGACGAACGTGTCGTGCGGCGCGACCGACCGCCCGTCGACCGTCACCTGGATGTTGCCAAGCGCAACCATACGCAGACCGGTCGCGGTCACCACGAGATCGGCCTGCAGCTCCTGGCCCGACCGCAGCAGCAGACCGTGCGGGGTGAAGCGCTCAATCTCGTCGGTCACCACCGACGCCGACCCGTCCCGCAACGCCTTGAACAGATCGGCGTCCGGCACCAGACACAACCGCTGATCCCACGGCTTGTACTGCGGGGTGAAGTGCGGATCGACCGGGATCGACTCCGGCAACTCCCGAGCCACCCCGGCGTTCAGCAGCCACGCCGCATGCGCCGGCCACTTCCGGAACGCGCTGTAGAGCGCGGTGCTCACAGCAACGTTCTTCCCGCGGATCAGCCGGTGCGCGAGGTTCTCCGGCAGTACGGCGCGGAGACGGTCCGAGAAGGCGTCGCGGGCGGGGCGGGAGGCGACGTAGCTCGGCGTACGCTGCAGCATCGTCACGTGGTCCGCCGTACCGGCCATGGCGGGCACCAGCGTCACCGCCGTCGCACCGCTGCCGATGACGACCACTCGCTGGCCGGTGTAGTCCAGGTCGGCCGGCCAGTGCTGCGGGTGCACGATCCGGCCCTCGAACGAGCTTTGCCCGGGGAAGTCGACCACATACCCGGAGTCGTAGTCGTAGTACCCGCTGCACACGTACAAGAACGAGCACGTGTAGACCGAGTCGCCCGTCTCCACCGTCCACAGCGCATCCGATGACGACCAGGAGGCGTGTACGACGCGCTGGCCGAAGCGGATGTGCTTGTCGATGCCGTACGTCGACGCGGTCTCGTGCAGGTAGTCGAGGATCGACGGTCCGTCCGCGATCGCCTTCGCCGCCTTCCACGGGTGGAACGGGAACCCGAGCGTGAACATGTCCGAGTCCGACCGCACGCCCGGGTAGCGGAACAGGTCCCAGGTGCCGCCGAGCGCATCCCGCGCCTCCAGGACGGCGTACGTTCGATCCGGGCACCGAGTCTGCAGACGGTACGCCGCGCCGATCCCGGACAGACCTGCGCCGACGATGAGGACGTCCAGATGCTCCATCGAAGTCACAGTACTCAACAGTAATGAAGATTCTTCCCGGGTGTTGTCGATTCCGTGTGGCGGCGATCGTCAGCAAGATGTTCAGTACAAGCCCTACACGAGGGAGAGCCTGAGATGGCGCAGTACATGTTCCTGCTGTACGACAGCGAAGATTGGTACGACAACGTCACACCTGATGACTGGCAGCAGGCGATGAAGCTCCACGGGGCGTTCGCCGAGGCGGTGGAGAAGGCCGGGGCGCGGATCCTCGGCGGGGAGGCGCTCGAGCGGTCCAGTACGGCGAGCACGGTGAAGCAGCGCGAGGGCGCCGAGCCGCTGGTCACCGACGGTCCGTTCATCGAGACCAAGGAGGCGCTCGGCGGCTACTACGTCATCGAGGCCCGCGATCTCGACCAGGCGCTGGAGCTGGCCAAGATCTGCCCATCGGGCAACGTCGAGGTCCGTCCGGTGATGGACACCTCGTCGGACTCTCAGCCGTCCGCCTGACGTGCCTGGGTCGGGTACGCCGGCGTTCCGTCCCGCCGGCGTACCCGCGGGGGAGGAGCCGTGACGGAGGCCGTTGAGGTCACCCGGGTGGTCGACCAGGCTCATCGCGAGAGCTGGTCGACCGTGCTCGCGTCGGTCGTGCGGCTGACGCGAGACCTCGACCTGGCCGAGGACTGCACGCAGGACGCGTTCGTGCAGGCATTGCGGACCTGGCCGGACGGGATCCCGTCGAACCCGGGCGGCTGGCTGACCACGGTCGCGCGACGCCTCGCCCTCGACCGGCTCCGGCGCGAGACGAACCTCTGGCGGAAGCTCCCGTTGCTGGTCGAGGAGCCCGGGGAGGTTGAGCAGCCGACGGATCCGCTGAGGCTGGTGTTCACCTGCTGCCACCCGGCGCTGGCGCGCGAATCGCAGGTCGCGCTGACTCTGAGGCTGATCTGCGGACTGACAACCCGCGAGGTGGCGGCCGTCCTGCTGATCAGCGAGTCGACGGCGGCGGCGCGGATCACGCGGGCCAAGAAGAAGATCGCGGCGGCAGGTATCCCGTACCGGATCCCGGCTGACCACGAGCTGCCCAAGCGCTTGGACGTCGTGCTGACCGTCGTACATCTGGTCTACACGGCCGGGCATGTCGCGGCGGGGTCGGCGTTGACGCGGACCGATCTGACTGGCCGCGCGGTGGAGCTCGCACGGTTGCTCGAGCGGCTGATGCCGGACGAGCCGGAACCGCAAGCGTTGCTCGGGTTGCTGTTGATGACTGAGGCGCGTGGAGATGCACGAGTGAGTGCTGACGGCGAGCTGGTGCTGCTCGCGGATCAGGATCGTTCCCGGTGGGATGCGCAGCTGCTTGCCGAGGGGGTTTCGCGAGCCACGGCGGCTTTGGAACGCGGCCACGGGCGGTTCGCGTTGCAGGCGGCTGTTGCCGGACTACATGTGACCGCGCCGTCGTGGGCGAGGACGAACTGGGGCCAGGTGGTCCGCATGTACGACGCGATGATGGTGAGCTGGCCGACGCCGATCGTCGCCCTGAACCGGGCCGCCGCACACAGCCTCGTCCCCGGCGCGGACCTCGACACGGTCCTCGACGAATTGGATGCCTTGAGCAAGGAACCGGCGCTGGCGGCGTACGCGTATCTGCCTGCCACTCGCGCCGACGTGCTCACCCGGCTCGGTCGCACGGAGGAGGCCGCCGTGGCCTACCGGGAGGCGATCGAGCTCACCGCCAACGAGACCGAACGGCGCTTCCTGACCGCGAGACTTCAGGCGCGCGGCGCCCAGAGCTGATCGGCGTCGCCGGCTTCCATCCGGCCGCGGTAGACGTCGATCTTGTGGTCGATGAGCTCCAGACTCTCCTGCAACTCGGCGAGCTGGGTCAGTACGTCGGAGCGATGCGTCTCGAGGAGCTCGAGCCGATCCTTCTCGTTGCCACGGCCGGCCAGGACGAGCTCGGCGTACCGGCGGATGGTGCGGATCGGCATCCCGGTCGCCCGGAACTTGGTGCAGATCTTGATCCAGTCCAGGTCTATCTTGCGGTAGCGACGGCGCCCGCCGGCGGTGCGGTCGACGGTGGTGACGACCAGTCCGGCGCGTTCGTAGTACCGGAGCGTGTGGACGCTGACGCCGGTGCGTTCGGCGGCTTCGGCGATGCTGATCCCGCGTTCATTGACTTCGAGCACGCTCTAAATCCTACCGTCGATGGTATGACCCTCTCAACGCTCGAGGACACTGGTCTGACCAGTGCCCGCCGGTACGCCGTCCTGGTGATCTGCTGCGCCAGCCTGCTGATCTCGGTGATGGACATCTCGATCGTCAACGTCGCCCTGCCCGCGATCCGGGACGGGCTCGGCGCCTCGACGGCCGGACTGCAGTGGACCGTCGACGCCTACACGCTCGTCCTCGCCAGCTTCCTGTTGCTGGCCGGATCGACCGCGGACCGGTTCGGTCGCCGCCGGATGTTCCGGCTCGGGCTGATCGTGTTCGGGATCGGTTCGCTGCTGTGCAGCCTGGCGCCCGGTATCGGCTGGCTGATCGCCGCACGGGCCGTCCAGGCGGTCGGCGGCACGATGCTCAACCCTGTCGCGATGGCGATCGTGGTGACGGTGTTCCCCGACCGGGCCGAGCGGGCGCGGGCGATCGGGATCTTCGGCGCGACGGCCGGCCTGTCGCTCGTCCTCGGCCCGATCCTCGGCGGCGCGCTCGTCGACGGCCTCGGCTGGCGGTCGATCTTCTGGGTGAACCTCCCGATCGTCGTACTCGCGGTGGTCTTCACCAGCCTGTTCGTCCCGGAGTCGCGCGCCGCCCACGGCCGTCGGTTCGACCCGGTCGGTCAGCTCCTCGTGATCTTCGTCCTCGGCGGCGTCGTGTCGGCGATCATCGAGTCCGAGAAGCACGGCTGGGGTTCGCCGTTCATCATCGGACTGCTCGTGATCGCGGCCGTGTCGGCGGTCGCCCTGATCGCATACGAACGCCGGCGCCAGGAGCCGCTGCTCGAGCTTCGCCTGTTCCGCAGCGTCCCGTTCAGCTCCGCCGTGCTGATCGCCCTGTTCGCCTACAGCGGCTTCGGCGCGTTCCTCTTCGTCACGACCCTCTACCTGCAGAGCGTCCGCAACCTGTCCGCCCTCGACGCCGGCCTGTCCTTGCTGCCGGTCGGCCTGCTCATCTGCGTGCTCTCACCGCTGACGGGCCGGGTCGTCGGCGCCCGAGGCCCGCGTCTGCCGCTGGTCGTCGCGGGTACGGCGCTCACCCTTGGAGCGGCCGCGTCGATGACGATCGGCATCGCCACCCCGCTGCCCGTGATCCTCGCGATCTTCCTGCTGTTCGGCGTCTTCCTGGGCACGATCAACCCGCCGATCGCGAACTCGGCGGTCTCCGGAATGCCGGCGTCGATGACCGGTCTCGCGGCATCGCTCGCGTCGGTCGGCCGGCAGACCGGTACGTCGCTCGGTGTCGCGATCGCCGGATCGATCGTCGGTGCCAAGGCGACGACCGATCCGCAGGCGTTCGTCCACGCCACCCATCTGGTCTGGTGGCCGATCATCGCGATGGGACTCGTCGTACTGGCGTTGGCCCTGGTGAGCACGAGCCGCCGCGCACTCCTTACGGTGCAGGCGGTGTGAGCGGCAGACCGAAGTGCGTGACCAGGCTGGGTGTGCTGAACACGTGGATGTGGGTGAGCCCGGTGGCCGTCGGAGTGAGTACGGCGATGCCGTACGCCTCTCCCTTGAAGTAAGCCCCGACCGCAGGCTGACCGTTCGCGACGATCGGCAGCATCCGCCAGTCGCCCGGTGAGCCGACCGCGGAAGCCAATAGCTGCAGGCACATCACCCGGCCGTTGAACCAGGCCGTCGTACCGACCATCTCGATCGCCGCGTCCGCGCGCAGCGCCCGCTCGAGCGCCGCCATGTCGGCATTCTCGAAGCCGCTGACGTAGTCCGCGAGCAGAGCCTGCGCCTGGGGGTCGTCCGGCTCGACGATCGCCTCGGTCGGGTTCTCGTCGAGCCGGGCACGGGCCCGTTGCAGCGTGCTCTTCACCGCGGCGACGGAGGTGTCGAGCATGGTCGCGACCTCGGCCGCCGGGAACGCCAGGACCTCACGCAGGATCAGTACGGCGCGCTGCTTGGCCGGCAGATACTGCAGCGCCGCGATGAGCGCCAGCCGCAGGCTCTCTCGCGTGGTCACGATCGTCGCCGGGTCATCGACCACCAACGACTCTGCCATCGGCTCCACGAAGAGCACGGACGGGTCGTCGGGAGGTACGCCGGGGGACAGGTCCGTGGCCGGAGCGCCGAGCCCGGACGGCAGGGCGCGGCGGCCGCGCTGTTCGAGTGCGGTGAGGCAGACGTTGGTCGCGATCCGGTACAGCCAGACCCGCACCGACGAGCGCTCTTCGAACCCCGACCACGACCGCCAGGCCCGCAGGTACGTCTCCTGTACGGCATCCTCGGCCTCGTGCACCGACGCGAGCATCCGGTAGCAGTGGGCGAGCAGCTCCTTGCGGAACGGCTCGGTTCGGCTGTCGAAGTCGCTCACCACTACCTCGTCCCCCTCTTTCACGGTCACAGGCCGAGCACCGGCCGTGCCCAGAGTGCCATCCGCTGGATGGCATCGTCGGCTTCCGGCGCGCGACCGGCCGCCATCTGGAACGTGTGCTGCATCTCCGGGAACACGTCGAGCCGCACCTCGACCCCGGCCTTCTCCGCCCCCTCGGCCAGCATGTTGGCGTCGTCGAGCAGTACCTCGTCGCCGCCGACCTGGATGTAGATCGGTCCGAGCCCGGTGAGGTCGCCGTACAGCGGGTTCACGAACGGATCCCGCGGTGAGCCGTCTGGTCCTAGGAAGAGGTAAGCGAGTCCACGGACGAGATCGCGGTGGAAGAACTCGTCACGGTCCCGGTTGGCGTCGTACGACGCTCCTGTCGCCTCGAAGTCGACCGCCGGGGAGAACGGCATAGCGCCGGCGGGCAACGGCAGGCCGATCGAGCGGGCGCGGAGTTGGGTGGTGACGGCCATGCCGCCTCCTACCGAATCGCCGACGAACAGGATGTGCTCGGGGGAGATGCCTTGGTTCAAGAGCCAGCGGTAGGTGTCGACCCCGTGGTCGAGCTGGGCCGGATGCGTGTGTTCGGGCGCCATCGGGTAGTCGAAGACGAGCGCTCGGGCGCCGACCGCCTTGGCCAGGTGCGCGAACATCTTCCGGTGTGAGTAGCGCGATCCGCCGATGTAGCCGCCGCCGTGGAAGCACAACAGGACCCGGTCTGCCGAGGCGTTGTGCGGGACGATCCAGATCGCCTGGCGGCCTTCGACGGACAGGTAGTCCACGTCTGTGGGCTCGGTGGTCAGCTCGGCCCAGCGGTGGTCGCCCGACTCCTGGTCGCCGTCGGGGGTGTCCCGCTGGGCGGACTCGCGCGACGTGACCCAGTGCCGCCGGACCGCTTCGGACTCCTTGCTCGCCATCGTGATTCCTTTCGGTTGCTGGTCGTTATCGGTACTGACCAGCGCTGCCGCGAAAAGGAATCGGCGTGCTTCACTGGGAGCATGAGCACTCCGGGCTCAGGGTCGGCGTTGCCGGCCTCGGAAGAACGCACGTGGGCGATGCTCGCGCATGTGGGGGTGTTCATCGCGGCCTGGTTCGCGATGGGGTTCCTGTGTCCGCTGATCATCTGGCTGCTGTTCCGCGGCCGGTCCGAGTTCGTCCGCAAGAACGCGGTGGAGTCGCTGAACTTCCAGATCTCGCTGCTGATCTACACGGCGATCGCGGTGGTGCTGGTGCTGATCACGTTCGGTCTCGGGGTGCTGATCATCGTGCCGCTGATCGTGATCGGTGCGGTCGCGGCGGTCGTGGTCATCGTGCTGGCGACGATCGCGGCCTCGAGCGGCCAGGACTACCGCTACCCCTTGACGATCCGCTTCGTCCGTTAGTGTCTGGCCGGTGGAGCTCATCGGCCAGGGGATGGAAGGCGCGGTCTACGACCTCGGGGACGGGACCGTGCGGAAGGTCTGGTTCGACCGGCGGCCGGAGGATGTGCTGCCGCTGAAGGCGTTCCTCGACGAACTGCCGGAGCTGCCGTTCCGTACGCCGCGGATCCGCGAGATCGGCGTGGGCGAGAACGGACTCGCGGTCAGCGTGGAGGACAAGCTGACCGGGGTGCCGCTGCATCAGGCTGGTTTGGATGAGGCGCGAGCGCTGGATGCGTTCGTCTTGGTTGTCGAGTCGCTCCGCAATGCGCGGCCTGGCCCGGCGAGCAAGGCGCTGCCGGTGATTGGTGAGCCGTTCTGGGGGCGGTCCTGGGGTGAGAGCCTGGCGGCTGTCGTACGTCGTCGGGCAGCAGCCTCGAAGGTTCATCTCGAGCGGGACGTGCCTGACTTCCCTCGACTGCTGGCGACCGTGCTTGAGGCGCTGTGCGACCTGCCGGACGTCGAGCTGAGCGTCGTACATGGGGACGTTTGTCCGCCCAATGTGCTGATGCACGGCTCAGAGGTTGCGGCGGTGCTCGACTGGGGGTTCCTGTCGACTGCCGGGGACACCACCTTCGAGGCGTCGTTGGCGGCCGGGTTCTTCGACATGTACGGGCCGGAGGCGCGGCGGCTCGACAACCTGTTGCTGGACCGGTTTGCGGGGCTTGGGCACGACCGCGAGCGGATGCGGTTGTACCGGCAGGCGTACGGCATCATCACCGCGACGATCTACGACGAGAACGCCGGTGACGGGCACTACATCTGGTGCGTAAACCAGCTCACGAAATGATCGGTACACCGGCTCGTAGGTTGTGAAGCTGATTCGGCGCCGCCAGGAGCATCGGGAGGCGGCGGGCATTCAGCGGTGAGACCAGGCCCTCCAGCTCCTCGGGCGCGTGCCACGACAGGGCGCGGATCTCGAAGCCGTCCGGCTGGAGCTCGTCGATCAGCGAGGGGTCGTGTACGCCGCCGTCGTACAGGATCTCGACGGCGTCGCCCCAGCCCTCCCAGCGCGGCAGCCAGTCGATCGCCAGTACGCCGAGCAGCGGCAGCGCCGTACCCATCTCCTCCTGCATCTCGCGGGACGCACCGGTCGCCGGGTCCTCGTCGGGCTCGACCACACCGCCGGGCAGCTCCAGGTCCTTCTTGTAGCTGACCTGACACAGCAGGACGCGCCCAGCCGTGTCGCGTACGACGACGTGGGCGATCACCCGCTTCTTGGGCAGCGTGGAGTCCATCAAGGCTGTCCAGCCCGTCACCGTGTTCGGGCGCGGGTCGTCGACGCGCATGCCGTAGATCGCGACGTCCCGGCGCTCACCGTCCACGAGCGCGGCGCCACGCAGTATGCCTTCACGCCGGAAACCGGACCGGATCGCGACGCGCGCGGTCGAGTGGAGCTCCGGGTCCACCTCGACCTGCAGCCGCTCGAACCCGAGCTCACCGAAGGCGTACTCCGTTGCCAACCGGACTGCCCGCAGCGCCAGCTCCTGCCCGCCGTCGAGCGCCCAGACGACCAGTCCGGCGTCCTGGGTGGTCCGGCGCAGCTCGACGGTCCCGACCGGCTTGCCGTTCTCCACGTCGAACACGACTGCGTGTGTGTCCTGGCGTGACAGTCGCAGGGTCAGGTCACCATCGATCAGCGGAGTCACGCCGTGAACGCTACCCGGTGAAGCGCAGGTACACCGTTGCCAGGGGTGGGACGGACAGCTCGGTGCTGGTAGTCATCCCGTGCCACTCCGGTCCGTCGGCCTCGACGGCGCCGAAGTTGCCGACACCGGAACCGCCGTAGTTGCCGGCGTCGGTGTTGACGACCTCTTCCCAGCGGCCGGCGTACGGGAGGCCGAGGCGGTAGCCGTGGTGCGGGACCGCGGAGAAGTTCGCGATACACGCCACGGTCGGCTCACCCTCGTCGCCGTACCGGACGAAGGAGAAGATGTTGTTGCTGGCGTCGTTCGCGTCGATCCAGCTGAACTTCTCCGCCTCGTGGTCGGTCCGCCAGAACGCCGGAGTGTCCTTGTAGACCCGGTTGAGATCGCGGACCAGCTGCTGCAGACCCTGGTGGTCGCTGTGGTCCAGCAGCCACCAGTCCAGCTCGCCCTTCTCCGACCACTCCGACTCCTGGCCGAACTCACAGCCCATGAACAGCAGCTGCTTGCCCGGGTGCGCCCACATCATCGCCAGATAGGCACGCAGGTTCGCCAGCTGCTGCCAGCGGTCGCCGGGCATCTTGCGGAGCAGCGATCCCTTGCCGTGCACGACCTCGTCGTGGGAGAGCGGGAGGACGAAGTTCTCGGAGTACGCGTACATCATCGAGAACGTCAGCTCGTGGTGGTGGTACTGCCGGTGGATCGGCTCGTGCTCCAGGTAGCGGAGCGAGTCGTTCATCCAGCCCATGTTCCACTTGAAGCCGAAGCCGAGACCGCCGAGATGCGTGCCGCGGGTGACGCCCGGCCAGGACGTCGACTCCTCGGCCACGGTGATGACGCCGGGGACCCGCTTGTAGAGGGTCGCGTTCATCTCCTGCAGGAACGACACCGCCTCGAGGTTCTCGCGGCCGCCGTACTGGTTCGGGACCCACTGGCCGTCCTGGCGCGAGTAGTCCAGGTACAGCATCGAGGCGACCGCGTCCACGCGCAGGCCGTCGATGTGGAACTCCTCGGCCCAGTAGATCGCGTTCGCCACCAGGAAGTTCCGCACCTGGGGCCGGCCGAAGTCGAAGACCAGCGTGCCCCAGTCCGGCTGCTCGCCTCGGCGCGGGTCCGGGTGCTCGTACAGCGGCGTACCGTCGAAACGGGCCAGGGCCCAGGCGTCCTTCGGGAAGTGCGCGGGCACCCAGTCGACGATGACGCCGATCCCGGCCTGGTGCAGCCTGTCGACGAGCAGCCGGAAGTCGTCCGGATCGCCGAAGCGCGAGGTCGGGGCGAAGTACGACGTGACCTGGTAGCCCCACGATCCGCCGAACGGGTGCTCCATGACCGGCATCAGCTCGACATGGGTGAACCCCATGTCGTTGACGTAGGCAACAAGTTCGTCGGCCAGCTCGCGGTACGAACGGCCCTTCCGCCAGGATCCGAGATGTACTTCGTACACGCTCATCGGCTCGGCGTACGCCTCGGCCTGTGCGCGCCGCTCGAGCCAGGCGGCGTCGCTCCACTCGTACGACGACTCGGTGACGACGGACGCGTTCGCCGGGGGAGTCTCGGCCAGGTTGGCCATCGGGTCGGCCTTCTGCCGCCAGACGCCGTCGCGGCCGCAGATGTCGAACTTGTACCGCGTACCCGCGCCGACGCCGGGCACGAAGATCTCCCACACGCCGGACGAGCCGAGTGAGCGCATCGGATGCGCGCGGCCGTCCCAGAAGTTGAAGTCCGCGGTCAGCCGGATCCCCTGCGCGTTCGGGGCCCAGACGGCGAACGACGTGCCGGTGATGGTCCCGGTCGGGCCGTCGTACCGGCGGACGTGCGCGCCGAGCACGGTCCACAGCTGCTCGTGCCGTCCCTCGCCGATCAGGTGCAGGTCGACCTCGCCGAGCGACGGGAGATAGCGGTACGGGTCGTCGACCACGGCCGCGGGACCGTCGGTATAGGTCACCTCGAGGCGGTAGTCCGGGACCTTGTCGACATCGAGTACGCCGACCCAGATGCCGTCGTGCTCGTGCCGGAGGTCGAGGCGGTTGTCGTCGTACAGCACCGTCACGCTCTTCGCGAACGGCCGCAGCGCGCGCACCGTGACACCGTGCTCGCCGAGATGCGGGCCGAGCACCTGATGAGGATCGTGGTACGTGCCGGCGACGAGTCTCTCCAGCTCGGTCCGATCGACTCGAACCGCTGTCACCACAGGCTCCTCAACCGCCACCACAGGCTCCTCAAAAGCTTCGCGCTCTCCCATGAATCCCATCCTGCCCGATCAATGCTGTCTTCACTGCACCCCGTACCCGCCGAGTCCCGACGTACACAATCCTCAACCTGCCAAAGCGGCCTTCACTGCGTTGAGGCGGGCGATGTAGCGAAGCCGTCGTCGTCTTGAGTCCCTGCCAGTACTTCGGCTTCGGTCAGGGATGCTGCGGCTTGGTCGAAGCGGCCGCGCATCGTGAGGACGAAGCCGAGGTTGCTGAGGGCCGTGACTCGCTCGGCTGTGGTTGCGTTCGGGGCGTCGGCCAGGGCGCCGAAGTGGCGGCCGGCTTCGGCGTACCAACCTCTGATGAGCCACGGGGTGTGCAGGGCGAGTGCTAGGCGGAGGCCTACTACAGCGCGGTCGGTGCCTGGGGCGCGGTCGAGGATATCGAGCAGGTTCGGCCATTCGGCGAAGACTTCGGTGATGGACTCGGCTGACGCGAAGTCGTCGTCGCCACCGGCTGTCTCGACGAACGTAAGAGCCCACTCGAGTTGTGCGGCGCGGGCTTGGTCGGTTTCGCTTGCCTCGTCGAGCTTTGCCAGGGCGTAGTCGCGGACGGTTTCCAGGAGGCGGAAGCGGCGGCCGTTGGTTGCCTCGACTGTGAGGAGCGATCGGTCCGCTAGTTCGGTGAGGGCCGGGGCTACGTCGCGGGGGTTGTCGGCGATCTGTTCGGCGGCTTCCAGGTTGAAGCCTCCGGCGAAGACGGCTACGCGTCGGAGTACGGCGCGCTCTCGGTCGCCTAGGAGTTGATGGCTCCAGTCGAGGGCGGAGACCGGGCAGCGCGGAGCCGGGACGCGAGCACGCGGAGGCGCTCGGTCGGTCGGGCCAGGTCGACGTCACCCCAGAGGTCGACCGCGAGCCGGCTGTCCGGAACGGCGATGCCGCCGGCCAGCGCGAGGCGGACCAGCAGCGCCCGTTCCAGCGGGCGGTCGACCGAGAGCGGGGCGCCGCCGAGCCTGACCACCAGAGGGCCGAGAACACCGACCTCTAGCAGCGGCTCGGGAGGCATACCCGCAAGTATTACAGTGGTCGGCCGCCCACGCTCTGTAATTCCCAGCCGGAGTTGGATTACTTGGCTGAGATTTGGGGTATTACTGTTCGGCCAAATGCGCCGCTGCGGACAGCGGGATCTGCAGCCAGGTCGGCCGGTTACGAGCCTCGTACAGCACCTCGTAGATGACCTTGTCGGCGAGGAACGAGTTCAGCAGGACGGTCTGCTCGCGCGGATCGGTGCCCGCCACCTCGGCGTACCCGTCGCAGAAGGCCTGCTGGTTGCGGTTGGCCCACTCGGTCGCGCGGTACGCGATCTGCTGGTCGCCCTCGTGGTCCTGCAGCAGCGACCGGGCCGCGTAGTCGAACGAGCGCAGCATCCCGGCGATGTCCTTCACCGGGGTGTCCAGCGCGCGCCGCTCGATCAGCGACTTGGCCGGTTCGCCCTCGAAGTCGATCAGCTTCCAGCCGTCGATCGTCCGCAGCACCTGTCCGAGATGGAAATCGCCGTGGATCCGCTGGACCGTGACCGGCTGGTCGTACGCCGCCAGCGCGTCGAACGCCCGAGCCAGACCACCGGCGTACGGCGCGAGCTGCGGGATCGCGGCCGCCGCGGCGTCGAGCCGACGGTGCATCGCGTTCGCGTGCTCGACCAGCTTCTCCGGCTCCCAGATGTCGGAGCCGAGCGCCTTGGCCAGCTCGGAGTGCACCTGCGCGGTGCTCGCGCCGAGCCGGTGCGATTCGGCCGCGAAGTCACCGCCGACCTCTTCGGCGTGCAGGTCGGCCTCGGCGTACAGGTCGCGCACCGACGAGGTCGCGAACGACCAGCCGTCGGTCGCACTCTTCTGGAACGCCGTCATCATCGCCAGCTCACCCGAGTCGGTGCCGCCGCCGGCGCGCGGCCACCTACCGCGCGCAGACCCCAGCACCTCCGGGACCAGTTCGGATCCGGACTCGGTGAGCGCCGACTCGATCTCGACCCCCGGGTTGCTCCCGGGCTCGAGCCGGCGGAACACCTTCAGCAGCGCGACGTCGCCGAACACCAGCGACGTGTTGCTCTGCTCAACGGTGAGGACCAGCGACTGTGCGTCCTCGGGCACCTCGATCGTCCGGTCCGGTGACCGGACGGGATGGAACTCCAGCCCGTCCAGTTGCCGTCCGTGCGTGAGCCCGTCCAGCCAGTACGGCGTCGCTTCCTTGTCGTGCAAGGCGTCGTACACCCAGACGTCGGCATCGCCGAGATCCGGCTCCGCCCACTCACCGATCAGCGCATGGCCGAGGTTGTCGACCGGTGCACGGTGGTAGCTGAGCGGAAGCTGGTACACCCGGATCGGGATCTCCACCCCGGGCGGACCCGCACAGTAGACGAACCCGATCCGGACCGCCGGCCAGGCGCCCTCGTCCGACAGCCACACCGAGGTGGCCATCGCTTCGACGCGGACGTCGTGTCCCTTCTCCCCGAACCATCTCTGGCTCGCGCAGAAGGACTGGACCTGGTCCAGATGCGAATTCACTACATGCTCTCCTCGTGGTCAGCCGGCTTCGCCAGCCGGAACCAGTAGAAACCGTGGGCACCGAGGGTCAGAAGGTAGGGCAACTCCCCGATCGTCGGGAAGTGCACACCGCCGAGCAACTCGATCGGGTCCACTCCTTGCCACTGCCGCAGATCCAGCTCGATCGGCTGCGGGAAGCGGGACAGATTGTTCACGCACAGCACGACATCGTCGCCGAACTCGCGAACGTAGGACAGCACGCTCGGGTTGGAACCACCCAGATCCGTAAAGGTACCCATGCCGAAACACGGATGCTGCTTGCGGGTCTGGATCATCCGGCGGGTCCAGTGCAGCAGCGACGAGGCGTTCTCCATCTCGGCCTCGACGTTCACCGCCTGGAAGCCGTAGACCGGGTCCATGATCACCGGCAGGCTGAGCTTGCCGGGTGTCGCGGTGGAGAACGAGGCGTTGCGGTCCGGGGACCACTGCATCGGCGTACGGACGCCGTCGCGGTCGCCCAGCCAGATGTTGTCGCCCATGCCGATCTCGTCGCCGTAGTACAGGATCGGGGAGCCGGGCAGGCTCAGCAGCAGCGCCGTGAACAGCTCCATCTTGTTCACGTCGTTGTCGAGCAGCGGCGCGAGGCGGCGGCGGATGCCGATGTTCGCCTTCATCCGCGGGTCCTGCGCGTACTCGCCCCACATGTAGTCGCGGTCCTCGTCACTGACCATCTCGAGCGTGAGCTCGTCGTGGTTGCGCAGGAAGATGCCCCACTGGCAGGTGTCCGGGATCTCCGGCGTCTGCGCCAGGATCTCCGAGATCGGGAAGCGCGACTCTCGGCGGACACCCATGAAGATGCGCGGCATCACCGGGAAGTGGAACGCCATCTGGCACTCGTCGCCGCCCGAGTCGCGGTCGCCGAAGTACTCGACCACGTCGGCGGGCCACTGGTTCGCCTCGCAGAGCAGGACGCGGTCCTCGTAGTTCGCGTCCACCTCTTTGCGGATCCGCTTCAGGAACTCGTGGGTCCGGGGGAGGTTCTCGCAGTTCGTACCGTCGGTCTCGAACAGGTACGGCACCGCGTCCAGCCGGAAGCCGTCCACGCCGCGGTCCAGCCAGAACTTCAGCGCGTCGACGATCGCGTCGCCGACGGCCGGGTTCTCGAAGTTCAGGTCCGGCTGGTTGGAGTAGAACCGGTGCCAGAAGTACTGGCCGCGGACCGGGTCCCAGGTCCAGTTCGAGGACTCGGTGTCGACGAAGATGATCCGCGCGTCGGCGTAGGTGTCGTCGGTGTCCGACCACACGTAGAAGTCGCCGAACGGGCCCTCCGGGTCCTCCCGGGAGGCCTGGAACCAGGGGTGCTGGTCCGAGGTGTGGTTCATCACGAAGTCGACGATCACCCGGATCCCGCGCGCGTGCGCCTGGACCAGGAACTCCTCGAAGTCCTGCACCGTGCCGACCTCCGGCATCACGCCGGTGTAGTCGGCGACGTCGTAACCGCCGTCGCGCAGCGGGGACGGCTGGAACGGCGGTAACCAGAGGCAGTCGACACCGAGCCACTCGAGGTAGTCGAGCTTCTCGGTCAGACCCTGCAGGTCGCCGATGCCGTCGGCGTTCGAGTCCTTGAAGGACCGCACGAGGACCTCGTAGAAGACGGCCCGCTTGAACCACAGCGGGTCACTCTTCGTCAGTCCGTGGTGCTGCTCCGGCAGCATGTCGGTCACGCTCACCTCCATCGGGTGTCTCCAAACCTAGTTCCCTTACCCCGTTCGGGCGCACCTAAAAGGGGAGGGCAGTGCATTGATCCCGGAAGAACCCCGGGGTACCGCGGTGATGTGGTGACGCCGTCGGTCGGACGGTCCCGCAAGGCGTTCCGCATAGTCTGACGGCCCTTTGCCAGTACAAGCAAATAGGCTCGCACTCAGTCAGCGACGACGTCCTTCGTTCTGCCGTTCGGAGGTCTGCGCCGTACTCCGCCGGCCACCCCCGCGCCGCAACCGCGGCCGCCTCTTGACCGCCCCGTTGGCATCCGCGACCCCGTCCCGCGGGTCCCGCTGCTTGAGCAATTCCTCAGCCGTGAAGATCCGATCAGGCTCCAACGGCTCCGTCGCCTCGGGCTCCATCGGCCCCTCTCCCTTGTTCGGAGGCACTGCTGCCGGGGTACTGCGGTCTACCGGCGGCTACCTCGCTCGCCCTTCTCCCGCGGCGGTTGTCTCGCCGCTCCGCGTCCGCCGGCCCGGCCCGACCTGTCCCCGGACTTCACGGCCCCTGCTGCGGGCGCGCTGCCCTCGGTCACTTCCTGCGGCGTCAGTTCCCGCGCTTCGCGCTTCGCCAGCTTCGGGTTGCGCAGTTGCTCGGCCGTGAGACCGGTGTCCTGCATGATGCTGCCCATCGTTCCCTTGGCCACGTCCCGGTTGTGCACCGGCACGGTCGTACCGCGGCCGTCGGGGTGTTTCATGATGTGGTGGCTGCCCTCGACCCGGTCGACGTCGAAGCCCCAATTCTCCAGTGACGCGACGACATCCGCACCGCGCATCGCCGGGATCCTGCTGGCCATCAAGGGCTTTCGACGGTGACGGTGATCAGGTTCGGGACTCCGAAGGCCTTGATCAGCCCGGCCAGTGCCTCCCTGAGGTCCTCGACAGCGGCCTCCGGTGTGTCGCCCTCGCCGTTCGCGCCGACGCCGTGACGCAGGAGCGCGTGCGCACACCAGACGCCGTCTTCGTCCTGCTCGATCGTGTACGGGACAGTGACCTCGTTCTTCACGGTCAACTCCTCTTTCCTGCGACGTCCTCGACGGCCACCGTCAACTGCTCGGGTACGCCGACCTCCTCGGCCAGAAGCACGATCGCTGCCTTCAGGTCCTCGATCGCCTCTTCCCGCGTCTCGCCCTGGCCGTTCGCGAACGCGTCAGGGGTCAATGCTGCCGCAGCGCACCAGTCACCGTTCTCGTCCTGTTCGACAGTGAAGGGGATCTGAAGCTCGCGCCGCAACTTTTCCTCCTGGTTACTGAGTGTCGTCGCGATCGTAGGACTGGGGCGGGGTCAGTTACGGGAGGTCGACCACCAGTTGGTCGGGGATGCCGGATTCGGCTGTTGCCTGGGTTATTGAGGTGCGGAGGTCTTCGAGGGCTGCTTCGCGGGTTTCGCCTTCGCCCTGGAGGAAGATGTCGGGGGTGAGGGCGGCTTCGGCGAGCCAGGTGCCGTCTTCGTCTTGTTCTACGACGTACGGGACGTGGAGCTGGGGCAAGGGGGATCCTCAGTCGCGGGGGTCGGCGGACTTGCGGGGGCGGCGGGTGTACTTGGCGAAACCGGCTCGCTCGGCATCGGCCTCGGTGCGGAACCAGACTTCAGGTTTGGTGCGCCCGTAGTACGGCGAATCCGGCGTGTGGAACAGCATCGACTGGGCGTTCCCCTTGATCGTGAAGCCGTCCGGCGGCCCCTGATGCGGTACGGCGTCGGCCGAGCCCTCGCCGTACCGGCCGGGCAGTACCTCTGCCGTCGTATGCGGCTCGGGCGCCGCCATGTCGACCTCGAACAGCGTCGGCTCGGCCTCCATCACCCGGGAGAACACGGGCTGCGGCGCCTCCCGAACAGGAGCCTCCGGCACTGCAGCCGCGGCCTGCGGTGGGGGAGCGGCCTGCGCTGGGGAAGCGGCCTGCGGTGCGACGGCGGCTCCGACGAGCACGGGTTCTTCCGCCGGCGGCTCGTCCGCGAGTGCAGGGGCGGGGCGGCGGCGGTCGAGCAGGATCCACGTGATCGCTGCGCCGAGGAAGAAGGCGAGCATCGACCACAGCCAGTTGTGGCGTAGCAGCCAGCTCATCCGCGCGCCTCCCTCACCAGTCGGTGTACGAGCCACGCGGCCGCGCTGCCCAGGACGAAGGCGACCAGTAGCAGGATCCAGGTCTCGGCGATCAGCCAACTCATTCAGTTCCCCTGCACTACTCGAAGCTCGGCCCGGCGGTTCGCGATCCGCCCGGCGCCGGTGGCGTTGGAAGCGATCGGGAAGGCCTGCCCGTACCCGTGCGCGAGGATGCGATCCGCGTTCACCCCGAGCCGCACCAGCTCCGCCTTCACCGCGGCGGCGCGACGCTCGGACAACGGCAGGCTGGTCGCCGGCGAACCCAGGTCGTCGGTATGACCCGCCACCTCGACCCGCACCGTCGTACACGTCTTCAGTACTGCGGCAGCCCGCGCGACGGACGGCTTCGACGCGTCGTTCACGATCGACGTACCGGACAGGAAGTTGATCTTGTACTGCCGGCTGAACTCGGCTAGCCGGGTCTGGAACGTGCGGCACGGCTCGGTCAGCGCGGTCTTCGGCGGCGTCGGCAGCTGCAGCTGATCGGCAAGAACCGCACCGGGCACCGCCTTCGCAGCGGCCCGTCCGACAGTCGCCTTGGTCGCCTGGTCCGGCACCTCGCCCGACAGCGTGACGGTGTCCCCGTCGTACCGCACGGAGGCGTCGCCTGTCCCGATCGCGAGCGCCCGCAGCAGCGCGGACAGCGGCGCGGCGTCGGCGAGCCCATTGGCCGGATCGATCGTCGTACGGTCGTCGTACTGACGGTCCGGGCCGAGCAACTGCTCAACCTCGGCGGAGATCGCGTCCTTGACGGCCTGGCTCCGCACCGGCGCCTGCACCCGGATCGACCGATCCGTCCGCCCGACCTCGAATGCCGGTACGCCGGACTCCTCGGCCGGCGCACTCGTAGAAGTCGGAGTAGGCGTCGGCGTGGACCCGCCCTCGATCCGTACCGAGCGAACCCCTTCGACCCCGGTGGCGATCTCCTGAACCTGCGCCGGATCCGCGTCACCGGACACGACGATCTTCGCGTCCCGGCCGTCGAAATCGACCGACGCGTTCTCGATCCCGCGGGCCTTCAACGCGGCTACCGTACGGTCACGCAGATCGTCCTCGGTGGTGCCGGCCTTGGCGGGAATCAGCACAGCCGTCAGCAGTACAGGTACTGCGAGGGCCGCGAGCAACCAGATGATTAGCGGCCGCCGAACCAGACCGGGCACTGTTCCTCCGTGGATGCGGTCAGAGTGGCCGTGCGCGAGGAGACTACTCCGCATCGCCCCGGCTCTGCACACTCCACGGTGGAGCGTCGCAGATTTTCCTTCTGCAGAAGCTGTCCTGTCTCGGACAGGACGCATATGTGCCAGCTCGGTGCGCAAGGAATCCCTTGACTTAGTTTGCGCCGTGAACCGTACTTATGGCGGGCCAGTCGACTGGGAGGGGCTTGCTGTGACGTCGATGGAGAGGTCGTCCGATTCGTCACTGATTATCGGCGTGGCCGCGTCCACGGCCGAACGAGTACACCTGGCTCGCCTGCTCGGCGAAGCCGACGCACTGCTCCTGGTCTCGAGCGCGGACCAGGCCCGCGCGTTCCTGGAGCTGACCGGAGTCACGATCGCGCCGAGCTCGGCGGTGATGGCTCCGAGCGTGGCACCGGTCGCCAAGCCGATCAGAGCGGTACCGGAGCCGGTCGCCGAACTGCGCCTGGACGTCGACCGCCGCGTGGTCCGCTGGAAGGACCGCGAGATGCCGCTGACCCGGCTGGAGCACGACTTCCTGCACTGCCTGGTGACAGAGCCCGGCCGGGTCTGGACGTACCAGCGTCTGCACCACGCCGTCTGGGGCAACGAGCACCTCGGCCACGGCTCGCACATCCACTCGGTCGTCAAACGCTTGCGCCAGAAGCTCGCGAACCTCGGCGCCACCGTCACCATCCACGCGGTCCGCGGCGTCGGCTTCCACCTCCTCCCCACTGCTTGACGGTTTCCGGAAGCTCTTCGCCACCGGGTGACCAGAAAGTTCCGCAAAGGGCGCGGCCCCCGGACCGGGTGGTCCGGGGGCCGCGCGCTTTACTGCTTGGTTACTTGATCGACTTCAGTGCGAAGTTCTCGGTGACCGGCGTGCCGGCTACCAACTTCGTGGTGCGGGTTTGTGGCTTGTAGCCGTCCTTGGCGGCGATCAGGGTGAGCGGGTTGTTGCGACGGTCGAGCCAGTAGGCGTACTGACCGTCCTTGTCGGTGATGAAGGTGTACGACTGCGCCCACGAGTCCACCTCGACGATCGCACCCGGGAGGGCGGCGGTGGCGCCGGACGAGCTGACGCCCGTGACGGTGCCCAGCAGCTTGCTCCAGGTGTTCGGCGGGGTGACGTTCATCGTCACGCCGACCGCTGCGACGTTGTACGGGGTGTTCTCGCCGATCGTCACGGCGCCGCTGTAGGCGCCGGGCTGGTCGACGTTCGCGGTGAGCGTGACCTTGACGGTCGTCGACTGTCCCGGGGCCAGCGTGGCCTCGGTCTTGTCGAGCGACATCCAGCTCACGTCCGCCGACGACTCGGAGCAGTCCTCGAGACCCGGCAGGGCCTCGCTGTCCGCGGTGGCGTTGAAGCTGCCGGACGAGCCACCGATCTTGTAGAAGCCACACGCCGCACCACCGCGGTACCGCGGCAGGTTGGCGTTCGGCAGCGCGGTCCAGCTGTCCGACGCCGGGTCGTAGGAGAACCCTGCGTTGGTCACCGCACCGGCCTGGACACCGCCGACGACGAGCAGCTTGCCACCGGCGACGGCGTACGACGCCGCCCAGTGGTCGGCCGGAGCGTCCGCGATCGCGGTCCAGGAGTCTGCTCCCGGGTCGTAGACGTACGCCGACTTCAGCGAGTTCGTGCCGTCGTTACCGCCGGCGCAGTACAGCTTGCCGTCGATGGCGCCGCAGGATGCGAACGCGACCGACTGCGGGTAGTTCGCCAGCGTCTCCCAGGTGTTACTGCCCGCGTCGTAGCGGACCACCGTGTTGCTCATCGGCAGACAGCCGGACGTGGTGCACCCGCCGACGGCGTACAGCTTGCCGTCGAGCACGGCCTGACCGGCAGCAGCGCGCGGAGCCGGGTTGGCCGCGACCGGGGTCCAGGCGTTGGCGGCCGGGTCGTAGGACCAGGTCTCCGGAGCCGGTCCGGCGTCCGCCCACCCGGAGCTGACGATGATCTTGCCACCGACGACACCGACGGTGACGGCGTTGCGAGCACCCGGCAGCGGGGCGATCGCGGTCCAGGCGAGCGTCGCCGGGTCGTACACGTAGTTGTTCGCCGTCGACGCACTACCGTTGCCACCGGCAATCGAGTAGACCTTGCCGTCGAGGTTGACCACCCGGTTGTCCATCACGGTCGCGGGGTAGTCGGCGATGTCGGCCCACGGAGCCGCCTGCGGCTTCGCGGCGACCGGCGCGGCGCCGGTCTTGCCCGACAGCATCCGGGCGAACGAGGTGTTCACGGCGAGCCGCTGCAGCGGTGCGCCGGTCCCGCTCTCCACCTGTGCCTTGCTGGTCTTGGTGCCGTTCGCGTTCTCCAGGACGAAGCCGCTGTCCTTCTCACCGAACTTCACGTCGACCGGTGCGCCACCGGTGTTGGTGACCTTGAACGACTTGGTCACGGTGCCGGTCGGCAGCTTCAGGTTGCCGGTGATGCCGGTCGGTGTGACCGCCAGCTGTCCGGCCTTCAGCGTGTAGTCGGCCGTGGTGGTCCAGTCGGCCTCGACCGGAACGGTCGCGGTCGAGCTGACGTAGTTGCCGGCCTTGGCGGTGAAGCCCTGGTCGCCGTCCACCGACGAGTACAGCCAGTAGAAGCCGTCGTTCAGACCGGTGTCCTCGGGCGTTGCCACGGTGGTCGCGCTCTCGGACGAGCCGTCACGGGTGACGACCGCGCCGTTCACGAAACCGTTCGTGTTGGCGTCCTTGACGTTGCCGACGACGAGACCACCGCCGGTCGGCTCACAGGTGATCTGGCTGCCGATCAGCACGCTGTCGACCTCCCACCACCATTCGTACGACGCGTCGTAGTAGTGGAAGCGAACCTGTACGGCGGACTTGCCGGCTGCCTGCGGGATCGCGATCTCCTGGACGCCACGGGCGTCATTGACCTGCGTCAGAACGTTGGCCCAGGTGGCGCCGCCGTCGATCGACAGGTCGACATCGGCCTTCTCGCCGCCGAGCCAGTTGAGGTCCTGGTTGAACCGGATCACCGGAGCGGTGACCGAGCTCAGGTCCACGACCGGGCTGACCAGTGACGTGTCCTGCGAACCGCCGGGGCCGTAGTGGTCGCTGTCGATGACCGCGAAGCCGCCGTTGCCGCCGGACAGGTTCGTCCGGTTGCCCGGGTCGTTGAACTGCCAGACCTGGCCGTTGCCCTTGTTGTCGACCAGGTTCCAGCCGCTCGGCGTCGTACCCGAGTCGAAGGTCTGGTAGACGCCGTCCGAGCCGTACTTGTAGCCCGGCGCGGTGGTGCAGGAGTCAGCGGTGACCGGAACCGAGATGTTCTTGGTCAGGTTGCCGCTGCCGACCGTGATCGGCTGGCTGACGGTCTGGTAGCCCGGGTACTTCGCCTCGACCTTGAGCGAGTACGCCGCACCGGACGGGACCTTCAGGCTGTAGCGGCCGTTGCTCGGGGTCGTGTAGTCGAACACGCCGCCCGGGCCCTCCACCGACACCTTCGCGTACAGCGGCCAGCCGTGGCCGGAGCCGTCCGTGACGGTGCCACCGACACTCACCTGCGGAGTGCTCTCCAGGGCGAAGTTCTTGGTGGTGGTCTGACCGGTGGTGATGGTGGCCGTGGCGGTCTGGGTCTTGTACCCGAACGACGCGACCGTGAGCGTGTAGTCGCCGGCCGGAAGGACCGACGAGAACGTGCCGTTGCTGCTGGTGGTCAGCGACTTGTCGGCCTGACCGTCCTGGTGCACCGTCACGCTGGCGCCGGCGAGAGCGGCACCACCGGTGGCGGCGGTGACCGTGCCGGACAGCGTGCCGGTGTCGCCGATCGGGGCAGCGTTCAGCAGCGCGAGCGCGTCGAGGCGACCCTGACCGAAGACGTTGTTGTTCGCGTCGGTGCCACCGCACTGGCTGTTCGGGGCGTCGATCGCGGTCTGGTTCAGCAGCGCGCGCGTGGCTGCCACGTCACCCTTCAGGGACGGCGACGCGGACCACAGCAGGGCCACGGTGGCCGTGAGGTGTGGTGTCGCCATCGACGTACCGTTGAATGCGCCGTAGGTGTTACCCGGCAGGCTGGACCGGACGTTGACACCGGGAGCCGAGATGTTCGGCTTGATGGTGCCGTCCTGGCCGACCCCGCGACCGGAGAACGACGCGATGTTGTTGTTGATGTCGTAGGCGCCGGCCGAGTAGTTGCTGGTCAGGCTGCCCGGCGAACCGGAGGTGTTGCAGCCGCCCTCACCACTGTTGCCGTTGGCGAACGCACCGAAGATCCCGGACGCGGTCCAGGCCAGGGTGATGTCCTCCATGAACGGGTCGTTCGACGGCAGGGTCGAGCCCCACGAGTTGTTGATGACGTTCGGCCGCTTGCTCGCGTCCGGGTTCTGCCCGGCGAGGTCGGTCGGCTCGAGCATCCACTGGCCGGACGAGATCAGCGCGGCGTCGCTCGGGCAGCAGCCGTTCGCGGCGATCCACTTCACGCCCGGGGCGACACCGATCTGGTTGCCCGCGCCGTCGTCGCCGACCATGGTGCCCATCGTGTGGGTGCCGTGGCCGTTGCCGTCGGACGGTGCGTTCGGCGAGGTGCCGGCCGCGTCGAACCAGTTGTAGTTGTGGTTGAAGGTGCCGTCGCCGTTGTTGCCGCGGTACTGGTTCACCAGCGCCGGGTGGTCGTACTGCACCCCGGTGTCGATGCTGGCGACGACGATGCCCTCACCCTTGTCGCCGTACTGCGACCAGACCTGGTTCGCCTTGATGTTCGCGACGCCCCACTCGACGGCCTGGATCGCCTTCTCCTGCTGGCCCGGCGTGACCTTCGGTACCTCGATCTGGACGGGGGCGTACAGGCCCTCGACCTCGTTGTGGGCGGCCAGGTTCTCGGCCAGCGCCAGCGATCCGCTCTCGATCCGGATCGCGTTGGTACCCCAGAACGCCTGGTACTTCACGTGCTGCGCGTCCAGTTCGGCGCGGATCGACGCCTGGCTGTCCGCGGCGGCCTTCTTCAGCGCGGCGGCCACGGCCGTGCCGCGCTCGTTCCAGTTGGTGATCTTGCTGGCGGCGGTCAGGTCGGCCTTCGCACCGAAACGGACCCAGTAGTCCGTTGCGGACTTGGCGTCCTTCCCGTCCAGCTTCGCCATCAGTTCCGGCTTGATCTTGGCGGCGGGCGATGGCGTGGCTTCCGGTTTGGTCGGTGGCGACGCTTGGGCCTGGCCGGCGGCGGCCATCCCGGTCGCTACGACGGCCAGCGCCGCCAGGGTGCTCACCACGGATCTGGTGAGTCCCTTTCGTGGTTGTGACATCTCTGCAGCCCCTCACTTGAACGACCCCGAGCTCGACTCCCCCGAGTCATTTGCTGCAGGAGGGCGTGAAGACGCTCCGTGCCCCCCAGGTTGCGGCATGTGACACCGCAAGCTTGACGTGGAATCTATGTGTCAGAACAACGTGGTAACAAGCACACCTCGTGAGCAAGATGTGACTAGCTGTCGTGCGAATCGAGGCAACCTGGGCAAAGGCTGGCAATTCGTTGACGATCTGAGGCAGCCCTTGACATCGTGATCAGATGGTCACCGCCCGTATAGACCTGACCACGACAGAACCCGACGAAGAGCCGTTCCCGCTGCTGATCGCGGTCGCGGCCTCTGCTGAGCAACGCGTCCGGCTGGCTGAGCTTGTCGACGACGTCGCACCGCTGCTGCTGGTCTCCAGCCTCGACGAACTGCGTCGGCTGCTGGTTCCCGCCCAGCAGCCCCCGCCCGCTGCGCCCGAGCACCCCGAACCTCCCGAGCCCGATGCGGTCGAAGCCGCCGCGGTCCGGGCCCCGGGCGAGGAGCCGGACGCCGACGTACTCACCATCGACCGGGCCCGCTCGGTCGCCCGGTGGCGCGACCGGGAGATCCAGCTGACCGAGCTCGAGCACGACCTGCTCACCCGGCTGATGTCGACTCCGCTCCGCGTCTGGTCGTACGACGCTCTGCACCAGACCGTCTGGCGCGACCTCAACGTCCGCGGCACCGCCGACGTCCACTCGGTGGTGAAGCGCCTGCGCCGCAAACTCGACGAACTCGGCACGACGGTCACCATCGATGCCGTCCGCGGCACCGGCTTCCGTCTCACCGATCACCAACGCCCGATGATCACGAATCTCCGCGCGGGGTAACTCTAGTGTCCCGTAGGCGGTGTGGCTTGGCGCTACCGGCGCCCAGGCACGCACAAGCCACACCGCCTACGGGACACTGGGGTTGTGACCTTCTCTGCGCTGAGTCATCTCGAATGCCCTCGTTGTGGAGCAACCCACGACGCCGACCAGATCATCGGCCTCTGCCCGTGCGGCTCGCCGCTGCTCGCGCGGTACGACCTGCCGTCCGTCACGGTGACGCCGGCCGCGTTGGCCGATCGCGCGCCGGACCTGTGGCGGTACCACGAGCTGCTGCCGGTGCGATCGCCCGACAACGTGGTGACGCTGGGGGAGGGGATGACGCCGTTGCTGCCGTTGCCTCGGTACGGCGCTGAGCTCGGGGTCGATCGGCTGCTGATGAAGGACGAGGGGCTGATCCCGACCGGTACGTTCAAGGCGCGGGGCGCGGCCGTCGGGGTGTCGCGCGCGTACGAGGTCGGCGTACGGAAGATCGCGATGCCGACGAACGGGAACGCCGGGTCCGCGTGGGCGGCGTACTCCGCACGCGCCGGCATGGAGGCGCTGATCGCGATGCCGATCGCTGCACCGGAGATCTGCCGGCGCGAGGTGACGGTCGTCGGTGCGGAGCTGGTGCTGATCGACGGGCTGATCGGCGACGCGGCGGCGTACGTCCGGGAGCAGCCCGGGTACTTCGACGCGTCGACGCTGAAGGAGCCGTACCGCATCGAGGGCAAGAAGACGATGGGGCTGGAGATCGCCGAACAGCTGAACTGGAAGCTGCCGGACGTGATCGTCTACCCGACCGGCGGCGGCGTCGGCATCATCGGCATCTGGAAGGCGCTCAACGAACTGCTCGAACTCGGCTGGATCTCCGGCCCCCTGCCGCGGCTGGTCGCCGTACAGTCGACGGGATGCGCGCCGATCGTCCGCGCGTGGGAGAAGGGCCTGCCCGAAAGCGAGCCCTGGCCGGACGCGAAAACCGTTGCCTTCGGCATCACTGTGCCCAAGGCGCTCGGTGATTTCCTCGTCCTGCAAGCGATCGCGGAGACCAACGGTTGCGCAGTCGCCGTCGACGACGAAGACATCCTCGCCGAACAGCATGCCGTAGCCCGCATGGAGGGCGCCTTCATCTGCCCGGAAGGCGCCGCCAACTTCGCCGCGATCCGCACCCTACGCGAGTCCGGCTGGATCCACGCCAACGACCAGGTAGTCGCCCTCAACACCGGCGCAGGCCTGAAATACCCGGAGACCGTGCCGCTCTAGGCCGATCGCGAGAAGGTGGTGCGCCACTCGCGCCCGACATGACCAACCAACCCCGGCCCCACCCGGGGATAACTCAGGGGCCAACCCCCGAGGTGGTGGGTTGCGGAAGCAGATTCTGGCTCCGCAACCCACGATCTCAGGGGTTGGCCCCTCAGCCGTTCGGCGAGCGGTGTGGGTCAACGGCCGAGCTATTTGCGGTGAGAAGTTTGCTCCTGGCGGCAGAGAAGTTCCGCAAAGCAGCGACCGGGCACTCAGGCAGACGGCTTGCGCAGCTACCCGGAGCGAGCTGCCGACCTGCAGGCTGCGTTCCGGCGCGCTTCGGTTCCGCTTCAGGCTTGCCCGCGACGTACCGCGAGGATGTGCGCGGGCTCGGCGTTGGGGTCTAGTTTGATGTAGTTCTGTTGGCCCCAGCGCCAGGTTGCGCCGGTGATCTCGTCGTAGACGGTGAAGGTGTCCTCGGGGCGCATGCCGAGGGCGGCCATGTCGAGGTGGACCATCGACTCGCGGACGGAATGCGGGTCGGTGTTCACCACGATGATGACTGTGTCGGTGTGGCCGTCGGGGGCGGTGGAGCGCTTCGAGTAGCACATGATGGCTTCGTCATCGACCGTGTGCAGCGACAGGTTGCGCAGTTGCTGGAGCGACGGGTGCCGGCGGCGGATGTTGTTCAGGAGGGTGAGGTACGGCGCTAGCGAGCGCCCCTCCGCCTCAGCCGCAGCCCAGTCGCGCGGCCGCAGCTGGAACTTCTCGGTGTCCAAGTACTCCTCGGACCCCGGCCGCAGCGCAACATGCTCGAACAGTTCGTATCCGGCGTACACACCCCAAGCAGGCGACGACGTCGACGCGATCGCGGCGCGGATCTTGAACGCGCCGGGGCCGCCGTACTGCAGGTAGGCCGTGAGGATGTCCGGCGTGTTCACGAAGAAGTTCGGGCGCAGGTAGTGCCCGCTCTCCTTGGTGAGCTCGGTGAGGTACTCCTCGAGCTCCCACTTCTCGTTGCGCCAGGTGAAGTACGTGTACGACTGGTGGAAGCCGACCTTCGCCAGCTCGCGCATCATCGGGCGGCGGGTGAACGCCTCGGACAGGAACACCACGTCGGGATCGGTCTTGCGGATCTCGCCGAGCAGGTACTCCCAGAAGTTGACCGGCTTCGTGTGCGGGTTGTCGACGCGGAACACCGTGACGCCCTTGGAGATCCACAGCCGGACGATCCGCAGTACTTCGGCGTAGATGCCTTCGGGGTCGTCGTCGAAGTTGATCGGGTAGATGTCCTGGTACTTCTTCGGCGGGTTCTCGGCGTACGCGATCGAGCCGTCGGCGCGTTTCGCGAACCACTTCGGGTGGTCCTTCACCCACGGGTGGTCCGGCGACGCCTGCAGGGCAAGGTCGATCGCGACCTCCAGGCCGACCTCGCGGGCGCGGCCGACGAAGTACTCGAAGTCCTCGAACGTGCCGAGCTCCGGGTGGATCGCGTCGTGGCCGCCGTCCTCGGAGCCGATCGCCCACGGTGAACCCGGGTCGCCCGGCTTCGGGTCGAGGGTGTTGTTCGGGCCCTTGCGGAACGAGTGGCCGACCGGGTGGATCGGCGGCACGTAGAGGATGTCGAAGCCCATCTTCGCGACGGCCTCGAGCCGCTGCGCCGCCGTACGGAAGGTGCCGGAGGCCCATTGACCCGACTCTTCGTCGTACGTCGCACCCTCGGAGCGCGGGAAGAATTCGTACCAGCTGCCGTACAGCGCACGCGTCCGGTCGACCCACACCGGGTACGTCTCCGACGACGTGATCAGCTCGCGCACCGGGTACCGACCGAGAGCAGCGCGGACCTGCGGCGAGATGCCCGCGGCCAAACGCGCTTCCGGCGGCAAGGCGCCGTTCGCCAGCGCATGCGCGGCATCGCTCAACGTCCCGCGGTCGGCACGCACTGCCGGTGGTACGCCGGCCGCCGCACGATCGAAGAACGCGGCGCCCTCGGCGAACATCAGGTCGACGTCGAGGCCGGCCGGCACCTTGATCTCGGCGTTGTGCCGCCAGGTGCCGTACGGGTCGCTCCAGCCTTCGACCGCGAACGTCCACGCGCCCTGCTCCTGCAGTGTCACGTCGACGGTCCAGCGGTCGGAGCCCTGTCCCACCGGACTCATCAGCATGCGTCTGGTCTGTCCCGACGGCGACGTCAGTACGACGTTCGCGTTCACCGCATCGTGGCCTTCGCGGAAAACCGTGGCCGCGATGGTGAACGTCTCGCCGACCGCTGCCTTGGCCGGATACGCTCCGGCGTCAACGGTCGGGGTGACCTCGGTGATCGGGATGCGCCCAGTCATGGCGTGGATGAACTCCCTGTGTCTGAATGTCGGAACTACAGGACTGACGTTATCGGTTCCCAGTACTCCGCTGTGACACACGGGGCTGCAAAATCTTGCTCGCGTTGCAAGATCGATGCATCCCGAAGGTGTTTTGCGCACCCCGGCCCGGTACGGTGTCCCGGTGCGAGCGATACGACGATTTTCCGTCCGCCCTGTCCTGCCTGCGCCGCTGACCGGCCTGGGCACCCTGGTGAACAACCTCCGCTGGGCCTGGCACCCGGAGACGCAGGACGTCTTCGAGGCCGTCGACCCGCAGTTGTGGCGGACCACCGGCGGTGACCCGGTCAAGCTGCTCGGCGAGGTACCGGCGGCCCGGCTCGACGAGCTGGCCAACGACCACGCTTTCCTGCGCCGGCTGGAACTGGCAGTAGCCGACCTCGACAGCTACGTGACCGAAGACCGGTGGTTCCAGAGTGCCGGATCGCCGCTGAACGCGGTGGCCTACTTCTCCCCGGAGTTCGGCATCACCCACGTCCTCCCGCAGTACTCCGGTGGTCTGGGCATCCTTGCCGGTGATCACCTGAAGGCGGCGAGCGACCTCGGCGTACCGCTGATCGGCGTCGGTCTGCTGTACCGGCACGGGTACTTCACGCAGTCGCTGAACCGTGAGGGCTGGCAGCAGGAGCGTTACCCCCTGGTGGACCCGGACGGGCTGCCGATCAGCCTCCTGCGCGATGGTGACGCGCCGGCGACTGTCACGTTGACGCTGCCGGGCAACCGCCAGCTGCACGCGCAGATCTGGGTCGCCCAGGTCGGCCGTGTCCCGTTGCTGATGCTCGACTCCGACATCGAGGAGAACGAGCCCTCCGAGCGCGAGGTGACCGACCGGCTGTACGGCGGTACCACCGAGCACCGGCTGCTCCAGGAGCTGCTGCTCGGCGTCGGCGGTGTCCGCGCGGTCCGCACGTACTGCCGGATCACCGGTCACGCGGCGCCCGAGGTGTTCCACACCAACGAGGGCCACGCCGGCTTCCTCGGTGTCGAGCGGATCCGTGAGCTGGCCGCCGAGAAGGACCTCGACTTCGACACCGCGCTCGAGGTCAACCGCGGCGGCACCGTGTTCACCACGCACACGCCGGTCCCGGCCGGTATCGACCGGTTCCCGGTCGAGCTGATCCAGCAGCACTTCTCGGCCGACGTGTTCGGTCCCGAGGTGCCGATCGACCGCATCCTCTCTCTCGGCGCCGAGGACTTCGAGGGCGGCGACCCGGCGCTGTTCAACATGGCGATCATGGGTCTGCGGCTGGCGCAGCGGGCCAACGGTGTGTCGAAGCTGCACGGCGTCGTCAGCCGCGGGATGTTCTCCGGGCTGTGGCCGAGCTTCGACTCCACCGACGTGCCGATCACCTCGATCACCAACGGCGTGCACGCGCCGACCTGGGTGGCGCGTGAGATCCACGACCTCACGTATGCGAACTACACCGCCGACGAGGACATCTTCGACGGCCTCGACAAGACCACCGACCAGCAGATCTGGGAGACGAAGCGGCTGCTGCGGCAGCGGTTCATCGACGACACCCGATCGCGGGTCCGGCAGTCCTGGATCAACCGCGGCGCGAGTGAGGCCGAGCTCGGCTGGGTCGACTCGATCCTCGACCCGGACATCCTGACGATCGGCTTCGCGCGGCGCGTTCCGTCGTACAAGCGGCTCACGTTGATGCTGCGCGACCCGGAGCGGCTGAAGGCGCTGCTGCTGCACCCGCAGCGGCCGATCCAGATCGTTATCGCGGGCAAGTCGCATCCGCACGACGAGGGCGGCAAGAAGCTGATCCAGGAGGTCGTCCGGTTCGCCGACGACCCGGACGTGCGGCACCGGATCGTGTTCGTGCCGGACTACGACATCGCGCTGGCACAGCCGATGTACCCGGGCTGCGACGTCTGGCTGAACAACCCGCTCCGTCCGTACGAGGCGAGCGGCACGTCCGGCATGAAGGCGGCGCTGAACGGTGCGCTGAACCTGTCGATCCGCGACGGCTGGTGGGACGAGTGGTACGACGACGAGTTCGGCTGGGCGATCCCGTCCGCGGACGGAGTCGAGGACACCGACCGGCGTGACGACCTCGAGGCGCACGCGCTGTACGACCTGATCGAGAAGCAGGTCGCGCCGCGCTTCTACGACGGCGCCGTGCCGGCCCGCTGGATCCAGAACCTGCGGAACACGATCAAGGATCTCGGCCCGAAGGTGCTCGCCACCCGGATGGTGCGCGACTACGTCGAGCAACTGTACGTGCCGGCCGCGAAGTCGTCGCGTTCGCTGAACTCGACGTACGACGGTGCGCGCGAGCTGGCTGCGTGGAAGCAGAAGGTGGTCGCGGCCTGGCCGCAGATCCGCGTCGACCACGTCGAGCTGCAGGGTCTCGGCGACGTGCCGCAGCTCGGTACGACGGTTGGGATCCGCGCGTTCGCTGCTCTTGGCGATCTTGCTCCGGCTGACATCTGTGTCGAGGTCCTGCACGGGCGCGTCGACGCCAACGACGAGATCACGGACCCGGTCCGCACGTCGCTGTCGCTGGCCGAGACGTACGAGGGCAACCGGCACCGGTACGAAGGCGAGCTGAAGCTGGACCGCACGGGTCCGTTCGGCTACACGGTCCGCGTCGTCCCGAACCACGCGGCCCTGGCCAGCGTCGCCGAGCTCGGCCTGGCCGCCGGCCCGTCCGACACTGACGACCCGTCCGCTCCCGACCTCCCGGCCGGCTCGGAGTTCTGAGCCCACAACACAAAAGACACAACCCCGCCTGCCTCACCAGGCGGGGTTGTTCATTTGCCGGGTCGGTCCGCCGTCGTGCCTCGGGTGCGGATGATGCCGTAAGCAACTAGTGCTGCGGCGATCGTGGTGAGGGTCAGGGCGGCGGTGGTTGTTGCCTGGTGGAACTGGGTGGTTTGATGGGCGGTCCAGTGGGGGGTAGTGATGGGGCCGGCGAAGATCAGGGCCAGGAGGGTGCCGGTGATGGCTATGCCGGCGGCGGACGTTACCTCCGTGGCGGTGTCGGTGAGGGCGGCGCCGATCGTGGTGCGGTTCGCCGGCAGGCCTCGGAGGACGTTGACTCCGGCAACTACTCCGACGACGCGCATCCCGGCCGCGACCAGCACCAGCGCAACCGCGACCCACACGTAGCCGAACCTGCTCAGTGACCCGTACACCGCGAGGCCGAACACGACCGCCGCCGCGCTGATCCAGGCAGCTCGGCCGAGACCGACCCGGCGTACGAATGGGCCGATCAGCGCGCCGCCGGCGACGAGGACGACCACCTGCGGGAGCATGCCGATCGCGGCCAGCGCCGGAGACCAGCCCCAGTCGAGCTGCAGTTGCAGCGTCACGAGGTAGCCGAGGCCGGCAGTCGCGAGACCCGCTGCGGCCTTGAACGCCAGGCCGCTGGAAACCAGGGGATGGGCAACGAGTTTGGGATCGAGCAGCGGATACGTCGCCGAGCGCTCGCGCAGGTAGAAGAGCACCAGAGCCACAACTGCTGCGCCCGTAGTCGCCCACGCAGCCCACGACCCGGCACCCTGGTTGACGAACAGCGTCGGCGCAACCAGCGCGAGCACGATCGCCGCCGTACCCAACACGGCACCGGCGACGTCGATCGGATCCCGGTGCAGCTCGGCAGGAACATCTGCTGCGATGCCGAGACGCACCCCGACAAGAGCGAATACGGCGATGGGCACGTTCACCAGCAGCAGGATCTGCCACGGCGCGATCGCGAGTATGAAACCACCCGCCGTCGGACCGACCGCCAGCCCGACCAGTCCCACGGTCGAGATCAGCGTGGTCGCGCGGACCCGCAGGTCGTCCTCCTCGAACAGCCGGAAAGACAACGCCAGCGATCCCGGCGTCGTCATCGCGGCGGCGACCCCCATCGCCACCCGTACGGCGATCAGCTGCTCCACGGTGGACACGAACGCCGTCGCGAGACTCGCGAGACCGAGCAGAACCAGCCCGGCCAGCATGATCCGCCGCCGTCCGAACCGGTCGGCGCTCGCCCCGAACGCCAGCATCAGCCCGCCGAACACCACGGCGTACGCGCCTGTCACCCATTGGAGCGCGGTCGTCGAAGCGTGCAGTTCGCGCCCGATCGTGGGCAGGGCGACGTTCAGGATCGAGTTGTCGAGCATCTCGAACAGGAACACCGCGGACAGTCCGGCCAGCGCCATCCACGCGTCCCGCAGCGAGCGGGGCGGGCGAGCTGCTATGACGGTTGTCTGTGTGGAGGTCATGCCACTAAGTTAACTCACTAAGCTTAGTGACACAAGGAAGTGAGGGAAGATGCCCAGAACCGATGCGCGGGGCGGGCCGCAGACGCGGGCCCGGATCTCGGACGTCGCGACGCAGTTGTTCCTCGAACGCGGGTTCGACGGCGTCACGGTCGCCGAGGTCGCGCGCGAGGCCGGCGTGTCGAGCGTGACTGTCTTCAAGCACTTCCCCCGCAAGGAGGACCTGCTCCTCGACCGCACGGACGACGCTGTCGAGGTACTGCGTTCGGCCGTCCGCGACCGCCCTGCCGACGTACTGTCGTCGTTGCAGCAGGCAACCGTCCGGCTGCTCGACGAGGAGCACGCGCTCGCCGGGGTCAAGGACGGATCGGTCCCGTTCTACCGGACCGTCGCGGCCTCGCCCGCGCTGATCGCCCGGTCGCGGGAGATCGCGTCCGAGCTCCAGCGGACGCTCGAGGAAGAGCTCGACCGGGACCCGGCTTTCGAGGGCGATGCGTCACTGCTGGCCGCGTTCTTCATCGCCGGCTATACCGCCGTGCTCGTCGAGACCGCGCGGCGCATGACCGCGGGCGATGCGCCGAAGGACGTGGCGGCCGATCATCGCGTTCGGCTCGACCGGTTGTTCGACGGCCTCCGGAACGGCGTCGGCTGAGGTTACTCTTTGCGGCATGGAGTTCGTGCAGCTCGCCGATGGCCGCAAGTTGGAGTATTTGATCGAGGGACCGGCGGACGGCGTACCGCTCGTGTTCCATCACGGCACCCCGGGTGCTGCGGTGCGGTTCGCCCCGCTCGCGGAGTCGGCTGCGCGGCATGGGCTGCGGTTGGTCAGCCCCGGCCGGGCCGGGTACGGCGCGTCGACACCGCTTCCCGGACGGTCGATCGCGGATGTGGCGGCCGACACCGCCGCTCTGCTCGACGCGATCGGCGCCGACCGGTTCTACAGCATCGGCATGTCCGGCGGGGGACCGCATTCGCTGGCGTGCGCGGCCCTGCTTCCAGGGCGGTGTATCGCGGCGGCCTCGGTGGCCGGCGTCGGACCGGCCAACGCGGACGGGCTGGACTTCATGGTCGGCATGGGCGAGGAGAACCTTGCCGAGTTCGGCGCTGCGTTCAAGGGTCGCGATGCTCTCGAGCCACTGCTGGAAGCGGAGTCGAGCGGGCTGGCCTCCGCTGCCCCGGCCGATTTGGCGGCTGCCTTCGGCGACCTGGTGTCCGAGGTCGACAAGGCCGCGATGACCGGTCCGATCCTGGACTGGCTCGCGGCCTCGTGCCGGCGTTCCGTTGCCGAGAGCATCGCCGGCTGGCGCGACGACGACCTCGCGTTCGTGAAGGACTGGGGCTTCCGCCTGGACCAGATCACCACCCCGGTGGCGATCTGGCAGGGCGACCAGGACCGGATGGTCCCCGCGGACCACGGTCACTGGCTCGCCGCGCACGTCTCGGGCTGCACCTTCCACTTCCTGCCAGGCGAAGGTCATCTCTCCCTGCTGAACAGCATCGACCAGGTGGTCGCGGACCTTGGCCCTGGCTGGTGATCCAGCGCCTACTGCGGGGCACTCGGCACGGCATCTCGCCGCACGGGTGCAAAGGCCACGATGCTCCGCATCGAGACCTTCGCCCCCGCGCGCCGAGCTACCGCACCGAGCACCTCCTCGCTACGGCGCTGGATCACCAGCCAGGACCTAGTCAGCTGATATCGACCCACGCGAACGGCGGTGCGCCGGCGGGTGAGGTGTGGAACGACCGGCCGGCGAAGGTCAGGTCGGGGTCGGTGCGGTAGAGCTCGTTGACCTCCTTCGTCGCGGTCTCGTCTCCGTTGTCAGAGGCAACCATCAGCCGCGCGATCCGGTCGGTCAGGTCGAGGTCGGCACCGTCGAGCCGGTCCGACATCGCGCCCCAGTTGTCCCAGAGCAGGAGCTCGTCGCCGTTCAGGTGTGCGAGTTGGTAGTGCACGTAGTTGCGGATGAACCAGCCGCCGTGCAGCTTCAGCGGGGCGTCCGGGTTGGGGTCCGCGCCGTACAGGTCGCCGTCCAGCTCCCCGGACCGGTACCCGAGCCAGGTCTCCGCGGCCGACCGGAACGGACCGGCCGGCATGTCCTCCACGTCAAAGGGGTATCCGGCCTGATCCAGCTCGGTGTCGATCATCACCCAGCGGTTGCCGTTCCAGTACTCCGCAACGACATGATCGTGGTTGAAGCTCTCGGCGAAGTACTCCGCGAACCCGACCCGGCTGCGCGCCGGGATCCCCTTGTGCCGCAGTGCCGAGACGAACAGCAGCGTGTGGTCGCGACAGCAGCCGACGACGCGGTCGACCGGCTCGCGCGGTGCGGCGAGCGGCGTACCGTTGCGCTTCTGGTCCGTCGCGAGGATCGCCGACACCCAGCGGCTGTCGATCTCGGCGAGGCGTTCGCCGGTGAACTCGATGCCGCCGCCGCGGTAGTGGATCACCAGGTCGCGCGTCACGGCGGCGATCCCGGGGATGTCGTCCGGCAGCGCGTCGAACAGACCGGCGTGCTCGCCGGGATCGCTGAACCGGCTCTGGGTGGTGTAGTCCATCAGGCGTTCCTCTCGAGAATGGGCAGAGCGATGTCGACGGCCGGTTCGTCGCGGGGGATCAGGTGGCAGTCCGGGAGGTACACCTCACGCGGCGGACCTGCTTCGGGTACGCCGTTCGCCCGGACCCAGTCCGTCACGAGGTCGTAGGCGAGCATGATCCGCGGGTACGCGCACTCGTTCATCGTGATCGTGCAGTACGCCTCCCGGTGCGCGGGCTCGACCCGGATCCCGATCCGCCCCGCCGGGTCGACGAGGCCGTCGAACGGCACGCACACCTCGACCGTCGCCTCACCCTCGGGCGTCACCGCGCCGTGGAAGATCACCCACGACCCGGTGGTCGCGCTCGCGCCGGCCGCGTGCAGGTACGACATGATCTCGTCGGTACACGTCACGATGATCCCGACCAGCAGTTGCTGATTGGTGTCGGCGCGGATCGACGCGATCTTGGTCGCCGGTACGTCGCGGGTCAGGACCGGTCGCGGCGCGAGTCCCGTCGTACCGGATCGGGAGAGGCGGTCGCGTAGGTACTGCAGGGTTGACCGGCGCGCCTCGGTGGTTGCCTCCTCCGCAGCCCACCAGCGGTCGAGCCGGATCAGGCCCTCCTCGTCGGTGCCCGCCAGTACCTCGGCGATCGTGGCCAGTGGCATGTCGAGTTGGCGCATGACACTGATCCGTCGGGCCCGCTCCAGCTGCGCTTCGTCGTACAAGCGGTAGCCGTTGGCCGGGTCGACCTGAGCGGGCGCGAGCAGCCCGGATACGTCGTACAACCGCAACGCCTTGTGCGAAAGCCCGGTTCGTCGCCCGAACTCACTGATCGTCAACACGCGACCATCAAACCCTCTGCCCCAAGGGCAAGGTAAAGACCGCCACTCGCTTCGCTCGTGGCGGTGACGGGGGTGTCACACCGGGAACGGCCTCACATCGGGTTCGACCCAGCCCGCACGCGCTTCGGCGGACGCCAGGGTGCGGGGCTCGTAGAAGTGGGTCAGTAGGCGCTTGTTCATCAGGCCTGGGTTGCGTTGTAGCAGGTCGTCGAAGCTCTCGTCGGGCGCCTCGTTCATGTGGTACGCCGTCAGCTCGACCCATGCCTTGCTGACCGTGGCGTTGTACTTCTGCGGCGCACCGGCGTACCGCGCCGTCCGCTGGATCCCGTTGCTGACCAGGTCGACCGCGCCGGCCGTCCCACAGCGTCGTACGGCGAGCCAGGTCAGCCGCACGTGCTTGCGGTGGCCGAACTGGTCGGCGCTCGACAGCACTTCACCCATCAGTTCCTCGAAGGTGTCCATCTCCCCACATTCCGTACGCCGGGGGTCGCCCGCAACCGAGTTTCCGGGAGAGGGTTGCGTTGAAGACGGTAACGATATATCGTTAGTGTCATGAAGAATATCGAGGAGGATATTATGAACACCCCCAACGAGATCAGAGGCCGCCGCCGAGGCGGCCACCATCACCCCCGCCGCGGTGGACCGCGGATGGGAGAAGGCATGCCGATGCACGGCGGACGCGGTGAACGCAGCGGCCGTGGTGAGCGCGGTGAGCGTGGCGAACGCGGACCCCGCGGCTCAGGCCGTGGTTCCGGTCGTGGCCGGGCCCCGCGCGGCGATGTCCGAACGGCCGTCCTGATGCTGCTTGCCGAGGAGCCGATGCACGGCTACCAGTTGATGCAGGCCATCGCCGACCGCAGCGACGGGCGCTGGACCCCCAGCCCCGGCGCGATCTACCCGACCTTGAACCAACTGGAAGACGAGGGCCTGGTCACCGTGACCGCGGAAGCCGGCCGCAAGCTCGTCACGCTGACCGACGCCGGTCGCGAGTACGTCGAGGGACGCCGCGAGACGTCGATCGACCCGTTCGCCGCCTTCGCGAGCGCCGGCCCCACCGCCGACCTGCGCGGACTGATCGACGAGCTGGCCTCAGCCACCCGCCAGGTCGCCCGCACCGGCTCCGAAGAGCAGCGCACCGCCGCCGCGAAGATCCTGGCCGAAGCACGCCGCTCGCTCTACCTGCTCCTGGCCGACGCACCAGTCGTCCCCGAGCCCCCGAAAACCCCCGAGGCGTGAGCCCTGCACGTCCTGCTTGCTCAGGGCTTGAGTACGCCGGCCGGCAGGGCGGCGAGCAGGGCGTCGGCGTGGCGTCGGTAGCCCAAGTTGTTCGGGTGGAACGCGTCTTGCGCGAGCATGCCGCGCCACGGCGGCCTGGCGTACCGGGAGACCTCGGCGACGGGCAGTCCGCGGGAGGTGGCCGTGCTGCTGATCAGCTGGTTGATGCCTGCGACGTACGGGCTGACAGCTCCACCGACTCGCCAGAGCCGGTCCGGAACAGTCAGGTCCATCACAACCGACGATGAGGGCAGCCCGTCGATCACCTGGCGCAGGTGGTCGCGGAGCCGCTTCGGTGGAGTGGCGAGGATGTCGTTGCTGCCGATGCCACAGGTGACCAGCGCCGGCGCCAGTCCGTCCAGCAGCGGCAGTTGGTCGTCCAGCACATGCCGCGTCTGCGCACCTGAGCGCGACAGGTTGAGCACCCGCCACGGCGTGCCCTTCCGGCGCAATGCGTTCAGCACCTGCCCGACATACCCGTGCAGCGGCGACGACGCACCCAGGCCCTGTGCAGTCGAGTCACCCAGCACAACCCAGAGCGGTCCATCGGCTGACAACGCCGCCGAGTTCTGCCGGTTCCAGTACTCCGCGAACGTCCGCGCCTGCACGTCGACGTACGCCACTCCGTCCACCCACCGCTGAATCGCCAACCGCGAACTGGTCCGCTCGGCCTCGCCCCAACGCATGATCGCGCGGTGCAGCGCCCCGATGGGAGTCGTCCGCTCACGCCCTCGCTGCAGCAGAAACATCGGTCCCCCCAGAGATGAACAGCAGGTGACCGAAGAATGTACAGGCGGAAGGTTAACAACCCTCGGACGTGCTCACAGGACTACACGCGCGGCTCCGGCCGGGACCTGACAGGTCCCGGCCGGGGCTTCGTTCTCAGGCGTGGTGGACGGCGGAGTGGTCGCGGCGGCGTTGGACACCGACCATGATTCCCAGTCCCACGCCGCCCAGCGCGATGCCTCCCAGAGCACCGAGTGCGGCCGAGCTCACATCGACGGCGGGTGCAGCCGGTGCCGACGTGACTGAACCCGGAGGGTCCAGTGTTCGCTCGATGGATCCGCCGGCCGGTTCGGGAGCGTTCTGCGCCATCGCCGGTGCGGCGGTTGTCATGAAGGCGACGCTGATTGCGGCGCCTGCGGCCAGCCGGACGAGCCGGGTGGTCATGGACTGCTTCGTAATGCGTGCTGCGGTGTTGTTCATGGCGTCCTTCCCTCTTCCGGCGGGACCGCCGTCGTTGGCTGTCCTGGTGCGCCTCGAGGTGTTGGCATCTGTTCTCCCGCCCGCCGGTATCGGGCCGGAAGGCTGCGGTATCAGCGCGGTATCAGCGGCCTTGACGGGTGTCCGCAACAGGTGGAGTGTCGAGGAGTGGGTATCGCCGTACTCGGCCCACTAACCATCGAGGGGGAGTGGAAGAACCTCGCACGGCGCGACCGGATCGTTCTGGCCGCGCTCGCCGTGCATCCGGGGGAGGTTGTCAGCGCTGGGGTTCTCGCTGACGTGTTATGGGGAGAACGACCGCCCGCCTCAGCGGCCAAGGTCATCCAGGGCTGTGTGGTCCGGCTACGCAAGTTGCTCGGAAGCCATTCGATCGAGACGTCGCCGGACGGTTACCGGCTGACGGTTCCGCATGACCAGCTCGACACTCAGCGTTTCGAGCGAGCTGTCGGGCGGGCCGGTGTGCTGCTCGCGGATGGAGACGCAGAACGTGCGGCCGTGGTGCTGGCCGACGTACTGACGCTTTGGCGCGGTACACCGTTCGAGGAGGTCGCCGAGTGGGACACGGCCCGGATCGAGCTCGCCCGGTTGACCGAACTGCGGCACGTCGCGGAGGAGTTGTACGTCGAGTCGTCGCTGCGGTCCGGTGGTCAGAAAGGCGTGCTTGCCAAGGCGCAGGCGTTGACCGCAGAGGCGCCACTGCGCGAACGGAGGTGGGCGCTGCTCGCGACAGCGCAGTACCAGACTGGCCGGCAAGGAGAGGCGCTGGAGACACTGCGGCGGCTGCGGGTGGTGCTTGACCGGGAGCTCGGACTCGACCCCAGCCCCGAGATCGACGCGCTGGAGCAGGCGATCCTGCGACAGGACCCGGCGCTGCTCGGACCGGCCGCGCTGCCGGAACCGAGTGCGAGCTGTCCGTACCAAGGCCTGAAGCCGTACGACGTCGACGACGCCGAACTGTTCTTCGGCCGCGACACCGAGGTCGCCGCCGGGCTCCGGAAGCTGTCCGATCGCTCGGTCCTCGCGGTCGTCGGACCTTCCGGCTGCGGCAAGTCCTCGCTGATCCGGGCCGGCGTGGCCGCGACCTTGCAGCGTGACGGCGGCCGGATCGTCACGATCACGCCCGGCCTCCATCCGATGCAGGCGCTCGCCGCCGCGCTGCCGGGCGAGGGACAGCTGCCGACTCTGGTCGTGGATCAGTGCGAGGAGGTCTTCTCGCTGTGCCAGGACGTCACCGAACGGCAGGCGTTCCTGGCCCGCCTGAACGACCACGCGACGAGTGCGCCGTTGATCTTGTCGTTGCGCGCCGACCGGCTCGCCGACATCGCCTCCCACCCGGGCTTCGCTCGGTCCCTCGAAGACGGCCTGCACCTTCTCACCGGTATGTCCGACGTGGAGCTGCGGTCAGCGATCACCGAACCCGCGCGACTCGCCTCCCTGGTCGTCGAGCCAGGTCTGGTCGACCTGCTGGTCGGAGAGGTGGCCGGCCGGCCCGGCGCGCTGCCGCTGATGTCCCACGTCCTGGCTGAGACCTGGCAGCGCCGCGAGGGCCGCACACTGACCGTCGCTGGCTACCGCGCATCCGGTGGCATCCAAGGCGCAGTCGCCCAGTCCGCCGAGCAGGTCTACGCACAACTGACGCCAGAGCAGCGGCCACTGTTCCGCGCACTGCTGCTCCGCCTGGTCACTCCAGGCCCCGACGGTGAACCAGTTCGCAGCAGGCTGCCGCGACGCACCGTCGTCACCGGCCCCGAGTCGGACATGCTGATCGATCTGCTGGTCGGTGCGCGTCTGGTCACCAGTGACGACGGTGTGGTGGAGCTGGCTCACGAAGCTCTGGCCAGAGCCTGGCCCCGCCTGCGCAGCTGGCTCGACGACGACCTGGAAGGCCAGCGGATCTTCCACCACCTCACGCAGGTCGCCGACTCCTGGGACTCCCTGGAGCGTCCGGAGAGCGAGCTCTACCGGGGCGTCCGGCTCGCGAAGGCGATGCAGTGGCGGGACGAAGCACGACCTGACCTCACCGACACCGAGCGCGAGTTCCTTGCCGCGAGCGAACGCCTCTCGGTCGCGGAGCTCCGCGCCGCGGAGGAGCAGGCGCGTCACCAGATCCGCGTCAACCGACGACTCCGTACCGCGCTCGGCACCGCCGCGTTTCTCCTGGTCGGCGCCCTGATCGCCGGATTCCTTGCGGCCGGGCAAGCCAAGCGAGCCGACCGCCAGGCCTTCGCCGCCGGGCAAGCAGCCGTCGTGGCGGACGCAGGCCGCGCCGGCGCGAAGGCCGTTGTGGAGACCGACATCGATACCTCGCTGCTGCTCGCGATCGCTGCAGTTCGCATGAACGACTCACCCGAGTCCCGATCCAACCTGCTGGCCGCGATCGCCAAACATCCGCAGCTGACGAGATCGATCGTGACCGAGCAGGTGGATTCCTACGGCCTCGAGGTCAGTTCGGACGGGCGCCGGGCCTTCATCTTCGCGGCGAGTGGACACGTCCTCAGTTACGACCTGACCACCGGCACGCCAGTTGCCTCGTACAAGCCGCCGAACCGATCGGGCGGCGCGGATCATCTCGACTTCCTGGACCCGATGGCGCTGAGCCCTGGTGATCGCGAGCTGGCCGTCGGGACGCCGCCTCCGACCAACGAACCAGTGGTTTTGCTCGATCCCGCGACGCTGAAGCCGACCGGCCGCCGGCTGCCGGGTTTGACCAAGGCACCTGCCCGCGCGACACACGTCGGCTACAGCCACGACGGGCGCTCCCTCGTCGCGGTGATCCAGTACTACGGCAACGGAGTGACGAACGACTTCAGCAGTGGCGCTGTCTTCATCTGGGACGTCAGCCCGGGCCGGGCGCCGTCCGTACGGCGAATCGTTCCGCTGGCCGCCGCGTCCGTTCAGGACGCGGTCCTCAGCCCAGCCGGCGACCGCTTCTATCTGAGCAAGCCGGCCTCGGCGTACGACGTTGCTACGGGCAAACAACTGTGGTCGAGACCGGAGTTCGTCTTCACCCAGGCCGATGTCGCTCCGGACGGTAAGACCCTGTTGTTCATTGGCGAGGCGCGGGATACCTCGGGCCCCGACTACGACGACGTCCTGCTGTTGAACGCGGCGACCGGCGCAACTGTGCGCCGCCTGGAAGGGCAGGGGGCAAACCCCCTCAACGCCCGCTTCTCCCATGACGGCAAGTCGTTGGCCTGGGTCGGAGCCGACTATCGCGTCACGGTCTGGGACACCGCCACCGGAGCGCCGTTGGAGGACATACCGATCTCCGAGCGCGACACGTTGACTGCCGCGTTCGGCCCGCGCGATGACAAGCTGTACACCTCCGCCGGCGACAGCGCGCTGCGCAGCTGGGATCTGACCGGCAGCAACCGGCTCCTGAGCGAGCAAACGGCTCCGCCTGGGTTCGCCTATGGCTGCCGCTTCATCGCGCCTGGCGGGCGAAGGTACTTCCGTCTGCTCAATTTCGACGCCGCCTACCTTGACCCGGGAGTACCGGCCGGGGTCTTCGTCGACACCGCCACCGGAAAGCTCGTCCGGTTCGACGCGAGCGATCTCGGTGATACGACGAACAGTTGCGGCACCTGGAATCCGGGCGGAGATCGGTTCGCTATCGGCAACGTGGCTGGAACGGTCTTCGTGGAGGACGCCCGAACCGGTCGCCAGCTGGCCAAGCGCAAGGTCACGGCCGCCAAGATCCAGGACCTCGACTACAGCGGACGCGATGGCAGCCGCTTGGTCGTCGGTGACGCGTCCGGCCTCGCCACGCTCCTCGACGCTGGGACGCTCCGCCCGGTGAGCAAGCCTGTTCAGGTGGGTGGACCGATCGCGTGGCTGTCGGCGAGCCCTGACAACCGGTCCGCATTCCTGGTGATCGGAGGGCGCAGCATCTCGGACCGCCTCGACGTCCCTTCCGATCGATGGGCGTTGGTGGACCTGGTCGCGGGCCGGGTGGTCCGACGCGGAACCTTCCCGATGCGTGTCCCCAGCATCGTGGCCTTCGCCCCGGACGGAACCCGGGTGGCCGTCGGCAGCGAGAAGGGAGAGGTGCTGATCGTGGATCCCGCCACCGGCGAGAACATCGCCACACCGCGGATCGTCCACCAGGGCTGGGTCAACGGGATTGCCTTCTCTCCGGACAGTTCGCTGCTGGTCTCGTCGGGATGGGACGGCGGCATCGGCCTTTTCGACGGCAAGACGGCGGCATTGCTCGGCACGATCATGACGCCGAACCAGCAACTCGTCACGGCCGACTTCCTGCCGGACGGCCGTACCGTCGCGATCGCGGCGTACGACGACGGCGTCTATCACTGGGACACCCGGCTGGCGCACACGATCGAGATGGCGTGCCGGATGGCCGGCCGGGATCTGACTGCTGCCGAGTGGAAAGAGAACTTCGGGGAGCGGCCGTACCGGAAGACGTGTTAGAGCGCGCGGAGGAGGACCAGGCAGCGGGGGGCCAGAGGGACTGTGGCGCCGGCTTCTACCTCGGTGACCATGCTGTGGCTGGTGTCGAGGACTACCTCGTAGGCGGGGGCCCAGGAGGCGTCCGGTACGACGACCGGCTGGGTTTGGGGGGTGGCGTTGAGGGCCAGGAGGAACGAGCTGTCGGTGAGGGCGTTGCCTTCGGTGTCGGTGGCTCGGAGGGCGTCGCCGGCGAGGAACATGCCGATGGTGCGCAGGTTGCCGTCGAACCAGTCGGCGTCGGTCATTTCGCCGCCGTGGGGGGCGATCCAGGACAGGTCCTTCCGGCCGCCGGGCACGACGGGCCCGCCGGAGAAGTAGTGCCATTGGCGCAGAGCGGGATGTCTGGCCCGTAGCGCGATCAGCTGCTTGGTCAGCTCGAGTTGGTCGGACCATGCGGCGGGCAACGACCAGTCGAACCAGGAGATCTCGTTGTCCTGGCAGTACGCGTTGTTGTTGCCATGTTGCGTCCGCCCGCACTCGTCCCCGGCGGTGATCATCGGTACGCCGGTGGACAGGATCAGCGTCGACATCAGGTTCGCCATCTGGCGTTTGCGCAACGCGATCACGCGCCGGTCGTCGGTCTCGCCTTCGACGCCGCAGTTCCAGGAGCGGTTGTCGTCGGTGCCGTCGCGGTTGTCCTCGTGGTTCGCCTCGTTGTGCTTGTGGTCGTAGCTGACCAGGTCCCGCAGCGTGAACCCGTCATGCGCGGTGACGAAGTTGATCGACGCGTACGGGTACCGCCCGTCGTCGCCGTACAGATCACTCGAGCCGGACAGCCGGTAGGCGAGGTCCTTCACGCCGTCGGAGGTGTTCCGCCAGACGTCACGCACGCTGTCGCGGAATTTACCGTTCCACTCCGACCACGGCGGGCCGAAGTTGCCGACCTGGTAGCCGAACGGGCCGACGTCCCACGGCTCGGCGATCAGCTTCACCCGGCCGAGCACCGGGTCGGCCGCGACCTCGGCGAGGAACGGATGCCCCGGGATGTCCACCTCGTGGCGCTCGTTGCGCACCAGCGTCACCGCGAGGTCGAACCGGAACCCGTCGACGCCCATCTCCTCGACCCAGTAGCGCAGCGAGTCCATCACGAGCCGCCGTACCTGCGGGTGCGAGGTGTCGACCGAGTTGCCGGTGCCGGTCACGTCGTACATCGCGGCGCCATGACCGTCACCGTGCGCGAGCCGGTAGTACGCACGGTTGTCGATCCCGCGGAAGCTCAGCGTCGGCCCGTCGAACCCGCCCTCGGCGGTGTGGTTGTAGACCACGTCGAGGATCACTTCGATGCCCGCGGCATGGAACGCGGCGACCATCGCCTTGAACTCGGCCACCTGCTCACCGCGTGAACCGGACGACGAGTACGGCGCGTGCGGCGCGAAGAAGCCGAGGCTGTTGTAGCCCCAGTAGTTCGGCAGGCCGCGTGCGGCGATCGACGGCTCGGTCAGGAAGTGGTGGATCGGCAGCAGCTCCACCGACGTCACGCCGAGCTCGGTCAGATACCTGATCACCGACGGATGCGCGAGTCCGGCGTACGTGCCCTGCTGGTGCTCAGGTACGTCGGGGTGCCGCTTGGTGAACCCCTTCGTATGCAGCTCGTAGATGACCGTCTCGCCCCAGTGCACCGGCTTGCTGATCGGCGGCGGCGGATCGGAGTCCGCGACGACCACGCCGACCGGGACATGGCCGGCCGAATCGCCGTCGGAGGAGTCGTAGATCAACGGACTGGAGAAGTCCAGCGAGCCGTCGACGGCCCGTGCGTACGGGTCCAGCAGCAGCTTCGACGGGTTGAAGCGCAGACCGTGAGACGGGTCGAACGGGCCGTGCACGCGGTACCCGTACCGCTGGCCGGCACCTACTCCCGGCGCGAAGCCGGTCCAGAACTCACCGGTGTGGCTCAGGTCCAGGTTCCGCTGGCTGCCGTCGTCCGCGACCAGGGCCAGCTCGACCCGTTCGGCGGCCGGAGCCCACAGCGTGAAGGTGGTCCCACCGGTCTGGACCACTGCGCCCGGACGCGGACCAGTGCCGGCGGTCAGGCCGGGAGCACTCGGAGCGGCGGTCGCTTCTTTCACCGGCACATTCTGCACAGTTCGGGGTGAGTTCTCGATAGTGAGGTACTTATGTTCGTGAGACGGTGGTTGCGAACGCCTGTGCGCAGTGATACGCAAGGACCGTTACTAATTTACCCACAGGGTTGTAGGGGATCTCATGTCGGAAGAGCTTGCCGGTCTGACCGTCGGTCTGATCGGCGCGGGCAACATCAGCCACGTGCACGTGGCCGCGTGGAAGGCCCTCGGGGCCCGGGTCCTGGTCCACTCGCTGGAGGGCGCCGAGGAGCTGTCGGAGCAGTACGGGCTGGAGGTCGTGGCATCGCTGGAAGGCTGCCTGGCCGAGGCCGAGTTCGTCGACATCGTCACACCGTCGGCGACGCACAAGGAGATCACGCTGGCCGCGATCAAGGCGGGCAAGAACGTGATCTGCGAGAAGCCGCTGACGCTCACGGCGGCCGACGCGCACGAGGTGATCGACGCGGCGAACGCGGCCGGTGTCCGGTTGTACCCGGCCCACGTGGTGCGGTACTTCCCGGAGTACAAGGCGGCGTACGACGCGATCCGGGCCGGGCGGATCGGTGAGGTCGCGGTGGCGCGGTTCTACCGGCAGGCGTCCTCGCCGGCCGGCGCCGGCTGGTACCGGGAAGTGGCCCGCTCCGGCGGCGTGATCATGGACCTGATGGTGCACGACCTGGACCAGGCACGCTGGCTGTGCGGCGAAGTCACCACCGTGTACGCGGCCCAGAACCCGCCGACCGTCGACGGCATCAGCCCGGTCAACGTGGCGGCGCATGTGACGCTGACGCACGAGTCCGGCGCGATCAGCCACTGCCGGGCGACCTGGGGAGCGACGGGCACGACGTTCCAGACCGGCTTCCAGGTGGCGGGGTCGACCGGCGTACTGCGGTTCACCTCGGAGGCCGACACCGGCTACAAGGAGGAGCTGCAGAATGGCGGTGCCGGCGGCGACCTGCTGATTCCGGCGTCGTCGCTGGGGGAGAGCCCCTACCTGACGCAGCTGCGTGAGCTGGCCGCAGGACTGCGCGGCGGACCGGAGCCGCGGGTGCTCGCATCCGACGGCGCGACCGCCGTCTACCTGGCCGAGGCGGCGCGTGCGTCGATGGAGTCCGGCCAGCCGATCGACATGAAGACCTTCGTCTCGAGTGGAGCAGTGGCATGACCCTGAAGGTTGCTCTGGCTTCGTTTGCTCACGTCCACGCCGGGTCGTACGCGCATCTGCTCGCCGCGATGCCGGACATCGAGGTGCTGGCCGCGGACCCCGACGGTGCGTCCGCACCGGATCCGGGACCTCGCGGTGCAGCTCTTGCTGAGGCGTTCGGTGTCCCGTACGTCGACACGTACGACGAGCTGTTCGCGTGGGGACCTGACGCTGTCATCGTGACGTCCGAGAACGCCGGCCACCGCGCACTGGTCGAGCGTGCTGCGTCTGTCGGTGCACACGTCCTGTGCGAGAAGCCGCTGGCCACAGAGGTGGCTGACGGCGAGGCGATGCTCGCAGCGTGCGAGGCGGCCGGCGTGATCCTGATGATCGCGTACCCGGTCCGCTTCGCTCCGTCGTACCTGCAGCTGCGGGCGAACGTCGAGGCCGGCCGGCTCGGCGACGTGTTCGCAGTACTGGGGACGAACAACGGGAAGATCCCGTACGCCGCGCGGCAGTGGTTCGTCGACGCCAAGCAGGCCGGTGGAGGCGCGATGGTCGACCACACCGTGCACTGCGCGGACCTGATCGACGGTCTGACCGGCGGTGCGTCCGCCACCCGCGTGTACGCCGCGTCGAATCGCATCCTGCACCAGGACAAGGGGGTGGAGGTGGAGACCGGCGGGCTGGTGACGATCAACTACGACAACGGGCTGATGGCAACCATCGACTTCTCCTGGAGTGTCCCGGACAACGGTCCGACCTGGGGCGGTGTCTCGCTGCAGGTCACCGGCACCAACGGGTCGGTCGAGATCGAGCCGTTCCTCCCGCACGTGGGCGGCACGGACGCCAACGGCCAGGTGTTCCTGGGAATCGGCGGCAACCTGGACGAGGCCATGGTCGACACCTTCCTGGACGCGGTCCGCACGGCCGGCCCGGCAGTCGCCGGTCAGCCGCCGGCCGTCGTACCTCAGCCGGACGGCGCGGTCGGTCTCCGGACCCTCCGCATCGTCGACGCCGCCCGCCGCTCCGCGGCATCGGGTCAAGCCGTCGACGTGTGATACCTGCCGGTCGCCCTGGTTCGCCAGGGCGACCGGTCCAGTCAGGGGCGGTGTGACGCGGCGCTCAGGTGGTCGATGACGTCACTGAACCACGCCGGCGACAACCTGATGCTGCACGCGGCAGTGGAGGTGTGCGAGCCGGGGGACGTGCTGGTCGTCGCCACGTTGAGCCCGTCGACACACGGGATGTTCGGTGAGCTGCTGGCGACGCAGTGCCGCGCACAGGGGATCGCAGGGGTCGTTCTGGACGCCGGAGTACGAGACCGGCGTGAGCTGTGGGACATGTCGTTCCCCGTGTGGTCTCGGGCCATCAGCGCGGCGGGGACGGTCAAAGCGACACCCGGCTGGGTCAACGTGCCGGTGACCTGCGGGAGCGCTCTGGTGAACCCGGGCGACCTGGTGGTTGCCGACGACGACGGTGTGATGGTGATCCCGGCGGCTGACGTCGCGGACGTTGTCGAGGCCGCGCGGCTGCGGGAGGAGCGGGAAGCCGCCAACCGGGCACGCTTCCAGGCCGGTGAGCTCAGCCTGGACGTCAGCAACCTGCGGCCGCTCCTGGAACGCTTGGGCGTCACCTACTCCTGACGCCCGGGGTACCTCCTGCTTGCTTCGGTCCGGTACGGTTCCCGGGGATGTGACCCATGGGTAGTAGCGGAGCGAAGGAGCTTGGAGTATGGGCGAGTTCGTCAACCTGACCGTGAGTGATGGGGTTGGCACGATCCGGCTGGATCGGCCGAAGATGAACGCACTGAACGTCCAGGTCCAGGAGGAGATCCGGGCCGCCGCCATCGCGGCCGCCGAGGACGACGCCGTACGCGCGGTCGTCATCTACGGCGGCGAGCGGGTGTTCGCGGCCGGCGCGGACATCAAGGAGATGGCCGACATGTCGTACGCCGACATGGCCAAGCGCTCCGGTCCGTTGCAATCGTCGCTGTCCGCTGTCGCCGCGATCCCGAAGCCGACCGTTGCCGCGATCACCGGTTATGCGCTGGGCGGCGGCTGCGAGCTCGCGCTCTGCGCCGACTACCGCATCGCCGCGGACGACGCCAAGCTCGGACAGCCGGAGATCCTGCTCGGCATCATCCCGGGCGCCGGCGGTACGCAGCGCCTGTCCCGCCTGGTCGGCCCGTCCAAGGCCAAGGACCTGATCTTCTCCGGTCGCTTCGTCGACGCCGCCGAGTCGCTCGCGATCGGGCTGGTCGACAAGGTCGTGCCGGCCGCGTCCGTGTACGAGGAAGCAGTTGCCTGGGCCTCGCAGTTCTCGCGCGGCGCGGCGATGGCACTGCGCGCGGCCAAGGAGTCGATCGACTCCGGGCTGGGCGTCGATCTGACCACCGGGCTGGAGATCGAGCGGCAGCAGTTCGCCGCGCTGTTCGCCACCGAGGACCGCTCGATCGGCATGACGTCGTTCGTCGAGAACGGTCCCGGCAAAGCTGAATTCAAGGGAAAGTGATGTCTGCTACTTCGAAGCCCGCCGCGTCCGCCGAGGACATCGAGGCGGCCTGGAACGACAACAAGCTCGCCCAGGTGCTGTACCACGACTGGGAAGCGTCGACGTACGACGAGAAGTGGTCGATCTCGTACGACGAACGCTGCGTCGACTATGCCCGGGACCGCTTCGCCGCGGTCGCGGGTTCGCGCGGCTGGCCGTACGGGAAGTCGCTCGAGATCGGCGCCGGCACGGGCTTCTTCACGTTGAACCTGAAGCTGGCCGGCGTACTGGACGAGGCGCATGTCACCGACCTGTCGCCGGGCATGGTCGAGGCCGCGAAGAAGAACGCGAAGACGCTCGGGTTCGCGATCGAGGGCCGGGTCGCGGACGCGGAGAAGCTCCCGTACGACGACGACACGTTCGACCTCGTCATCGGGCACGCGGTCATCCACCACATCCCCGATGTGGAGCTGGCGTTCCGTGAGATGCTGCGCGTGCTCAAGCCGGGCGGCCGGTTCGTGATCTGCGGCGAGCCCACGCGGTACGGCGATTTCGTTGCCCGCCGGCTGTCCCGCTTCACGTGGTGGGCGACGACGAACGTGACCAAGCTCCCCGCGCTGGCGCACTGGCGGCGGCCGCAGTCCGAGCTGGACGAGTCCTCACGGGCCGCCGCGCTGGAGGCCGTTGTCGATCTGCACACGTTCGATCCGGACACGCTGGCGCGGATGGCGACGCGGGCGGGTGCTTCGCAGGTTCGCACCGTCACCGAGGAGCTGCTGGCCGCGTGGGTCGGGTGGCCGATCCGGACGTTCGAGGCCGCCGTACCGGAGCAGAAGCTCGGTTTCGGCTGGCGGATGTTCGCGTACAAGTCCTGGCTGCAGCTGTCGAAGGTGGACAAGGTGCTGTCGACGGTCGTGCCGGACGAGCTCTACTACAACGTCTCGATCACTGGTGTGGCGCCTTCCGCCCAGTAGGAGCAGTAGGGTGTGTTGATGCGGTTGCTGTCCGTGGCGAATCTGCGCTGGGTGGTGCGCCACCGGGCGTGGACGCCGTACTACCTGAAGCGCTACTGGCGGTTCGCCTGGTTCAAGCTGCGCCACCCGCAGGTGATCACCGAGGGTTTCGTTTTCCTGGGCAAGCATCTGGAGATCGTGGCGCGGCGCGGTCACGGCCGGATCATCCTCGGCAAGTGGGTGCATCTCGGTGACGAGACCCGGTTGCGGGCGCACGAGGGGACGCTGCGGATCGGCGACAAGGTCGTGTTCGCGCGCGACGTCACCGTCAACTGCTACCTGGACATCGAGATCGGTGCGTCGACGCTGATCGCGGACTGGACCTATATCTGCGACTTCGACCACAAGACCGAGGACCTCGACCTGCCGATCAAGGACCAGGGCCTGGTGAAGTCCCCGGTCCGGATCGGCCCCGATTGCTGGCTGGCCACGAAGGTCACGGTCACCCGCGGTGCCGATATCGGCCGCGGGGTGGTCATCGGCGCGAATAGCGTTGCCCGGGGCAACATCCCGGCGTACTCCGTGGCCGCCGGCCTGCCCGCGGTCGTCCTCGCCGACCGCACCGCCCGCTACACGGACAACGCCGAACGCCGCAAATACCTGGCGGGGCTGACCGAGGCGAACGACAAGACCACCGCCCGGCTTCACGCCGGCGTCGTGCCTACCGCGGCCCCGTCGTACGAGCCCGTGAGAACTGCTGAGGAAGCTGTTCCGGCCGGCTCCGAGAAGTCGCCTGCGGTTCCCCGGAGCGTCGATGAGGGGGATGCGGGTGGTGATGAGGTAGAAGCAGATGGTGAAAAAGAGGACCGTGAGGGGTTCTCAAGTTACTCACCAGTCGGGCACTATGGCCCCCACGTCCGGTCGGACGCCCACGACCGGTTGAGCGTCGGAGAGGAGAAGTAGCGTGGCGGATCCGGCTGCGATCGATCCGGCCGATCCGGCGGCGCGGTCGTTGCTCGACCAGGCTGCGGCCGACGGCTCGATCACGCAGGCCAGGACACGCGCGGTCGACCCGGTGCCGATCGTCGCAGGACCGGCGTCGGTAAGTAGCGCTACGTTGGAACCAGTGCTTGAAACAAACGAACCAGACATGGGCGTGAACGAAAGCATGAGCTCGGAAGCACAGGCAGCAGACGGCAGCACAGCGGCGCCGGCCCCGGTAGCGGGTGCCCGCCGCCGGTTGTCGCCGCGCCCGGTCCCGGTCAGTCGGCGTAGGAGACCGCCGGCTGCAGCGACCGAGGCAGCTGTCGACAAGGCGGACAGCGTGGGCTCGGTGGCCACGGACGAGGAACGGACCCCGGCTGAGGAGATGGACGACGTGGGTACGCAGGACGAGAAGGGCACGGCCGCCAAGGCGGACGTGACGCCGGACAAGGACGCCGCTGCGGCGACTGACGCGGCCGCTTCGAGCAGCGCGGGTACGGCGACCGCGACGAAGACGGCCCGGCCGAAGACCGCGGCGGAGATCGTGGCGGAGCAGCGTGCGCGGGAGAAGGCGGCGGCCGAGGCGTCGTCGGGTGCGGCCGACTCGGAGGATGCCGCACCCGATCAGCCCGCCGCGACCAAGGATGCTGCTGCGAAGGAGCCGGCCGCTGGTGTTGCGACCGGCGTGACCGGCGTGGCGGCCGCTGCGGGCGCTGCGGGTAAGCCGGGCGGCCCGACTGGTGCCTCAGGCAACAAACCGCCGACGGCGCGGGGTGGTGCATCGGGATCGTCGGGTCCCGGCAAGGGCAAGCAGGCGCTGTCGTCGGTCGGATCCGGTGTGCGAAAGCTGCGCAACCTGATCGCCTCGCTGATCTGGCTGATCGCGGTGCTCGCGGCCGCCGTACTGGCGCTCGGTGCGTTGTTCACCGCGCTGGACCAGACCAACCAGAGCAACGAGATCGTGCGCTGGATCCTGGAGCGCGGTCACGATCTGGTCGGCCCGTTCAAGGACCTGTTCCGGCTCGAGACCGCGAAGAACACCCTGCTCGTCAACTGGGGTATCGCGGCGCTGGTCTACCTGATCGCCGGCAAGATCGTCGAGCGGATCATCCGCCCGTAGCGACGAGGATGAGGTCGAGAGATTCGTCCAGCTGACCGGGGCGAATCTCGAAGTCCTCGTACGTCGTACTCCGCACGAGCGCGGCCAGGTTGCCGTCCCACTGGTCGTGCTCGGCGGCGAGCTGCGCGTCCACACACGATCCGTACTGCGTCTCCCATGACGTCAGGCGTTCGCCGTGGTGGAGACCGAGCGCGTGCGTGATGTCGAAGTACGGCTCGAGCAGTTCGATGAACTCGGCCGCTGTCAGCTCGCGCGTGTGGTACCAGTTCCCGCTCGGGAAGGTCAGGCGGTTCGGCGTACTCAGGACGACGGTCCCGCCCGGCGCGAGGATGCGTGCGCATTCCGCGATGAACCGCGGCTGCTCCCAGAGGTGCTCGATCGTCTGCATCGAGCTGACGAATCCGAACGCGCTGTCCGCGAACGGCGTCTGGACGAGATTGCCGCGCACGACATTGGTCTGTGGATAAACCCGGCGGACGTGGCGCAACGTCGTATGTTCATAGTCGAGACCGGTCACGGAGTCCGCGCCCGCCAGGCGGAGTTGCTCCGCGCCGTAGCCCTCGCCGCAGCCGGCGTCGAGGATCCGGCCGGTCCGCTCGATCGGCAGGTGAGCCGTGATCCAGCGATAGGCCGCGTCGTGGCGCGCGAACCAATAGTTCTCGTGCCAGATCCCGGGTGCGGTCCTCTCGCCGGTGAGCGGTAACGTCTCGGTCACCTGAGCCACACTACTGAGTCGGACCGGTGCCCGGGACTGTGATGGGACTCGCATGCGACGTATGTTTCTCGCGGGTAACATCCGTGGCAGGCTTGGGAGAGACCGTTAACCAGAAGGGGTCCCACACGCTATGAAGATCGTCGTCTGCGCGAAGTTCGTGCCGGATGCCACGGCGGACCGCCGCTTCCGCTCCGAGGACAACACGGTGGATCGTGCCGGTGTCGACGGATTGCTGTCCGAGTTGGACGAGTATGCCGTCGAGACCGCGCTGACCGTGAAGGAGTCCGGGGACGGTGAGGTGACGATTCTCACCGTCGGTCCGGAGCAGGCTGCTGACGCGGTGAAGAAGGGCCTGCAGATGGGCGCCGACGCCGGCGTGCACGTGGTCGACGACGCGATCCACGGTTCGGACGCGGTCGCGACCTCGCTGATCCTGTCGAAGGCGCTGGCCAAGCTCGAGGCCGACCTGGTCGTGTTCGGGATGGGGTCGACCGACGGCGGCATGGGTGTCGTGCCGGCGATGGTGTCGGAGCGGCTCGGGCTGCCGGCCGTGACGCTGGGCTCGGAGGTGACCGTCGACGGGCAGACCGTCCGGATCCGCCGCGACGGCGACACCGCGAGCGAGACGATCGAGGGCACGCTGCCGTTGGTCCTGTCCGTGTCCGACCAGGCGAACGAGCCGCGGTACCCGTCGTTCAAGGGGATCATGGCGGCGAAGAAGAAGCCGGTCGAGACCTGGTCGCTGGCCGATCTGGAGCTCACTGCCGATCAGGTCGGCGGCGCGTCGGCGTGGACCGAGGTGGTCGAGGTGACCGCTCGTCCGCCGCGCAGCGCCGGCACGATCGTGACCGACGAGGACGGCAGCGGTGCCGCCGAGCTCGTCGAGTTCCTGTCCACGAACAAGTTCCTCTGAGGAGCGGGGTCTTAGCTATGTCGAACGTTCTGGTTCTGGTTGACCACTCCGCGGGCAAGGTCCGCAAGACGACCGCCGAGCTCCTCACCATCGCCCGCCGCCTCGGCGAGCCCGTCGCCGTGTTCATCGGTGGCAATGACGGCGGGAGTGTCTCCGACGCGCTGCCGGCCCTGGGGCAGTACGGCGCGACCAAGGTGATCGCGCTGTCGAGCCCGGAGCTCTCGCAGTTCCTGGTGGCGCCGAAGGCCGAGGCGCTGCAGCAGGTCGCGGCGAAGGTCGAGCCGTCGGCGATCCTGATCTCGTCGAACGCCGAGGGCAAGGAGATCGCCGCCCGGCTGGCGGTCAAGCTCGAGTCCGGGCTCATCACCGACGCCGTCGATGTGCAGGAAGGCCCCGTCACCACGCAGTCGGTGTTCGCAGGCAACTACACGGTCAAGTCGAAGGTCACCCACGGCACGCCGATCATCACGGTCAAGCCGAACGCCGCAACCCCGGAGGCCGCTGAGACCTCGCCGGAGGTTGAGGAGTTCGAGGTGTCGATCTCCGACACGGCGAAGACGGCGCGGATCACCGAGTCCAAGCCGCGGGAGGCGACCGGTCGTCCGGAGCTCACCGAGGCCGCGATCATCGTGTCCGGCGGCCGCGGCACCGGTGGTGACTTCGGTCCGGTCGAGGCGTTCGCGGACTCGCTCGGCGCAGCCGTTGGTGCGTCGCGTGCGGCCGTGGACTCGGGTTGGTACCCGCACGCCTACCAGGTGGGTCAGACCGGCAAGACCGTTTCCCCGCAGCTGTATGTCGCGGCCGGCATCTCCGGCGCGATCCAGCACCGCGCGGGCATGCAGACCTCGAAGACGATCGTCGCGGTCAACAAGGACCCCGAGGCCCCGATCTTCGAGCTGGTCGACTTCGGCGTCGTCGGCGACCTCCACAAGGTCCTCCCGACCGCCACCGAAGAAGTCACCAAGCGAAAGGCCTGACACCGCGAGGTTCGCGACCTGACCTCTCGACGGACGCCCGGCTCGGTTCCCCTCCCGAGCCGGGCGTCTGCATACCCGCCGGACCTGCGCCCGACTCCGGCTGTCGGAGTGCCCGGCTAGCATGCGGCAGATGCGGATCTGGGTGAGTGGGGCACGAGGCAAGCTGGGCGCTGAGGTCTGCCGGCAGTTGATCGGCGCCGGGCACGAAGTGATCGAGGCCGACCTCACTGGACCCGAACCGGTTGATCTGATGGATCGGGAGGCGGTCGCCCGTTCGCTGCGCGGTGCTGATGCGATCGTGCACTGCGCGGGCATCGCAAGCCCCGAGAACATCGAGCCGGTTCGGCTGTTCGAGCTCAACACGATCACGACGTTCAACGCGCTGGAAGAAGCCTGGAAGCAAGGCATCCGTACGGCGGTGCTCGCCTCCAGCGGCTCGATCTACGGCACCGCCTGGTCCCCGGACGAGATCGGCACGCCGGACGTCCCGATCGACGAGAACACCGAGCTCCGGTACGTCGACCCGTACGCGCTCACCAAGGACGTCCTCGAACGCATGGGCCAGACGTACGCACGCCGCGGCGTACAGGTGACGGCCCTGCGCTTCCACTGGATCCTCACGCCCGATGAGGTACGTCGCTACATCGCCGACGCCCCGCCAGAAGACAACCGCCGCAACCTCTGGGGCTACGTCGACCTGGGCGAAGCCGCTCGCGCCTGCACCCTCTCGCTCCAACCCCGCCCCCACAACCGCTTCGCAACCCTCGTCATAGCAGCCGAAGACACCGGCCGCTACGAGCCAACCGCAGACCTCCTGTCCCACTACTCCCCGAACACCAAGCTCCACACCGCCCTAACCGGCACCGCCTCCCTCTTCAACACCCGCCAAGCCGCCAACCTCATCCACTGGACCCACCAATCCACCTGGCGCACCCACTAACCAACCCGACCCCAGCCGGTCCAGTGGGGGCCGGTCTGGTGCAGTGGGGCGAGGTTCGGGGGCGGGTGGGGGTGGTGGGTTAGGTGGTGAGGTGGTTGCGGATGGTGGTGAGGGTGGTGGTGACGGCGGTTTGGCGGGTTTCGGTTGTCTTGGTGTAGTCGGCTAGTTGGGTGGCGGCTGTGGTGCAGCGGTCGGTGAGGCGGGTGGCTCGGTCGGCGGCTGCGGTTTTGTCGGCCTTGGCGGCGGTGCGGATGCTCCAGTAGCGGAAGGCGCCGATGCCGATCAGGATCAGGCCCGCGACGATCCAGATCGCGTTCACGAAGCCGAGGCCGATCGCGACGACTGCGCCGACGCCGACGAGGGCGGCCGGTACGGCGTACTTGGCGGCGGTCACGACGCCTGCGGACTGTTTGATCGACGACAGGGCGGTGTTCAGCTGGAGCTGGTCGGGGCCGTCGGGGCGGATCGCGATCGTGTGGCCGTCGCTGGCTACGTCGATCTGCGGGGGGCTCGGTTGACCCGCGACCTTCGCCAGGTCCTCCACGGCGGGCAGGACGGACGGGCCGATGACGCGGAGTACGGCGGCCGCCAGATGTGGGTCGTCGTTCTGGCTCAAGTCGTCGGCGAGCAGCTCCTCGACTGTGCCGACCGAGTCCTCGAGCCGCTCGGCAGCGGATTCACCGGCGCCGCTGATCTGAGCACGCAGTACGGCGACGCGGGCCAGCGATTCGCGCTCCGGCTCGCTCCCTTCGGAGATCAGCAGCCGCAGCAGCGCGGCGGTGCTGTCCCGAGCAACCGCACCATCCGCACCCGAACCCCGCGCACCCTGCCCACGCCTGGACCCACGCGCGTACTCGCGCCCCGAGTCACGCCCGGACCCACGCCCCGAGTCAGGCGCCGAGTCACGTCCCGAGCGGCGCCCGTTGTCGCGTCCGGTCCCGCTGTCAGTGGTGAGCTCTGGGTTGTTGTCGGTGGAGGTGTAGCTGAGGGCGGGAGCGGGTTCGCGGGCCTCGGTGTTGCCGGCGATGGTCTCGACGGCGGAGAGGACTCGGCCGAGGCGGGTGCGCGCGGTTACCTGTTCTGCGACGGCCTCGAAGCGGGTGCCGGACGAGCGGGGCGTCTCGCCGCGCTTCTCCAGCTTCGGCAACCATCCGTCCGCGGGTGGTGCGACCGACTGCAGCCGCTTCGCCACCAGCGCCAGACCGTCCGCTCCGAACCCGCCACGCGCAGCAGTAGCCCATAGCACCCGCTGTACCCGGGTAACCGTCCCATCCGCCGGCAGTACGCCGAACGCCACGTCCAGCCACTCGGTCCGTACCTGATGCCGCTGCCCCAACGCAGCCAACGCCAACGCCAGAAACGTCGACGTGCGCCGCTCGTCGAGTCCCATCGCAACACCAAGGGCCTGCTCGTCCTGCCCACCAGTGAGCCCGATCAGCGCCGAGGTAGCCGGCCCCAGCCAGTACTGCGGAACGGGCTCGGCGGCCGGCGGGAGCGGAGTACTGGAAGCCATCGCCGTCAGAACGCGACTGGCGTACCGGCGTAGCTCAGCAGCCTCGAGGAAGCCGGCCATCTCGTACCGGAGGTCGGACAGCTCGACGAACGCGTCGAAAGCGGACGAGAGCCGGTTGACCCGCTCCTGCAGACCACCCTGGATCTTGGACAGCTGGGACTGCAGCCGCGACGTCTCCTGCCGCGCATACGACATCTCGCTCTGCAGGTCCTCGAGCTGCTCGTTCTGCCGCCGCTCCCGCCACCAGTCGGTCATGTGCCCCGTCCCATCGTCCGCGATTGCTCTCCGGAAGGATGGCGGTTCAGCGGGTCATCAGGCGGTGCGGTGGGCTGACGAGGCGGAGCTGGAGCATGGCTGCGAAGCGGGAGTCGGGGTCGTCGAGGTCCAGCCCGCCCACCTCGGCCAGGCGGCGCAGGCGGTACCGGAAGGTGTTGGGGTGCACGTAAACCGCCGCAGCAGCCGCTGCGACATCGCCGAAGGCGTCCAGCCACGCCCGCAGGGTCTCGACCAGGTCGGTGTTGTGCTGGCGGTCGTACGCGACGAGGCGGGCGATCGGACCGGTCGGCTCGTCGCCCCGCGATTCGATCAGGTCGCGCAGCTCGAGCAGGAGGGTGTCGACATGCACATCCGCGAGTCGGGCGACACGTGGCGTGCCACGACCGGTTCGCAGTACCCGGAGAGCACGGTCGGCACCAGCACGTGCGTTGGGTAGATGCGCAGCCTCAGCAACGACGGGGCCCACGCCGATGCTCGCGGTGACGCGATCGCCGATCCGTTCGAGGAAGTGCTTGCCGATGCGTACGGCGCGCTCCTCGCCGTCGGACCGGTCCGGGCGTACAGGGATCAGTCCATAAGCGACATCACCAACTAACGCAGCAGCTGCCCGTGGGTGCACAGCGCCGAGATGCATGGCGAACGCATCGGCCAGCCGCTGACGCTCCCCGGCCAGTCCAGCCTGGCTGACCAGTGACTCGTCGGTCTGGACAACGGAGTCTTCCGAGTCGAAGGCGATGATTCCCAGTGCGAGTACGACGACGTGCTGGTCGGCCAGCCCCAACCGGTCCAGCGCGGCGCGGGCGCCGGGGCCGCCTTCCAGCGCCGTACTGACGAGGTCGGCGCGCAGCCGTCGTTCGACATCGGCACCGGCGCGGATGCGAAGCATGTGCAGGGCAACCAACTTCGCGGCGTCGCACAGAGCCTGGGAGCGCTCGGCGGTGAGCGGGTCGCGGACGGCGGCCCAGATCGAGCCGAGGATCTCGTCGCCGGCGCGGACCGCGACGGCGACCCGCGGGATGGTGAAGGTCTCGCCGTTGGTCGGCAACGGCGGGACGTGCACCGGACGGTCGGTGCGATACAGCTCGCGGAAGATGCCGTACTCCGTCAGCAGCCGGAAGTACCGCTGCGGTACCTGGCGGCCGAGCACGGTCTCCACCCGAGCCTTGTCCGCCTCGTCCTGCCGACCGGAGAACGCGAGCACGCGCGAGCCGCGATCCTCGATCGTCACAGGCGCGTCGAGCAGCGCGGCGGTCGCGTTGGCGAGCGCGAACAGGTCGCCGGAGGGCATGCCCGCGAGGGTCTCCACCTCACCGACATCGCCGTCGGCCAGGAGCGACCGCAGCAGTACGGCGAGCTGGTCCCACGACGCGCCGCGAGTCAACGCCAGCAGGGCGACTCCGGACTCGGCCACCGCGGCCGCCAAGAGGTCGCCGGCCGCGATGGGGGAGCGGACGACCAGCCCGGCGGCCTGCTGCCGGCCGAGATCACGCAGTACGTCGGCGATCCGGTCGGGCTCGTGGAGACCGACGCCGAGGACGAGAGCGTGCGAGGGGAGCACGGGCTCGTCGAGCGGATCGAGGATCACGATGCCGCCGATCTCCGCCGGCCGATCCGGATCCCCGTGCACGAGCTCCAGCAAGGTCGCGCCCAGGTCGTCCAGAACCCGGCCGAGGCTTGCCCGCGGTCGATTCGTCACCGATCACCTCCGAGCCCCCAGCGTAAGCGTCGGAGCGGCAGCCTGAGCGTCAGAGCGGCAGCCATTCGGTGCTCGTGGTCACCGCGGCCAGTTCGGCCTCGAGTGGCTCGATCCCGATGCCGCCGCTCGTCGGCACCGGCAGGTGCCCGTTGTCGAGCGTGAACGGCACGGTGATGTCGGTCCGGAAGTACCGGTCCGAGGCCGACGTGTCGCCGGGCAGCGTGCAACCAGGTAGGGCGGCCAGGGCAACATTCGCGGCCCGGCCGATGCCGGTCTCCAGCATGCCGCCGCACCAGACCGGGATGTCGTTGGCGACGCAGACGTCGTGGATCCGCCGCGCCTCCAGATACCCACCGACGCGACCCGGCTTGATGTTGACGATCGCGCAGGCACGCAGCCGGATCGCTGCGGCCGCCGCTCGCGCCGACGTGATCGACTCGTCCAGGCACACCGGAGTACTGATCTGCTGAGCCAGATCCGCATGCCCGAGCACGTCCTCCTCGTCGAGCGGCTGCTCGATCAGCAGCAGATCAAAGGGATCGAGCCGAGCCAAGTGCCGCGCGTCGGACAGCGTGTACGCCGTGTTGGCGTCGACCTGCAGCAGGATGTCGCCGAACTGCTCCCGCACCGCGCGCACCGGCTCGACGTCCCACCCGGGCTGGATCTTCAGCTTGATCCGCACGTACCCCTGCTCGAGATACCCGCCCACCGCATCGAGCAACTCGCCGATCGAGTCCATGATCCCGACCGACACCCCGCACGGCACCCGATCCCGCACCGCACCCAGCTCGCGAGCCAACGGACGGTTCTCGGCCCGCAACTCGGCATCGAGCACGGCCGTCTCCACCGCAGCCTTCGCCATCCGGTGCCCGTGGAACCGACTCAACGCCGGCCCGACCCCGACCGCGGAGTCCACCGAGGCCAGCGCGGGCACGAAGAACCGCCGCAGTACGTCGGCCGCCGCATCGACGTATTCCGACGAGTACAGCGGCCCGCTCATCGCGACGCACTCGCCCCACCCCTCGGCTTCCGTACTCACGGCGCGCACGAGCAGCACGTCCCGCGTCGTCTCGGTGCCGAACGAGGTCCGGAACGGCGACACCAACGGCATCGAGATCCGCCGCAGTTCGAATCCGGTCAGCTTCATCACAACCCCTTCTGCTCGACGATGTACCACCCGGCCCGATCGAACCCGGTCACCCGCGCACCATCCGCCAGCAACCCGCCCAGCACCTCACGCAACGCGGCCCGCCACGCCTTCGCGGCACCCGGATCGGTACGCCGCAACCCCTCGACATCAGGCGGTACGGCGACCAGCACGACCCCATCGCCCGCAGGACCGCCAACCGCCGGCCACCCGTCCGCACCACAAGCCAGCGCAACCGTTGCCCCAGGCATCAACTCGACATCGACCACAACGGCCTGGCGAACCGCAGCGGCACCGACAGCTGGAGCATCCAGTTCCCAGCGCACCAGCAACCGATCGGTGTCGTCGCCGCTGTTGATCCCGTCGCGCATGTCGCCGTAGAAGTTCGTCAGGTACTCCGTCGGCTGTGCCGCGAGCTTCGCCACGTTGAAGTAGGCGTTGCGCCGGATCAACGGGTCGAACGTCCACGAGATCGACGACACTCCTCGTCGCAGTGCCCAGGCGCGCTGATGCAGCTTGAGCGCGAACCCGACGTTCCGCCCGCGCGCCGACCCCGACACCCCGGCGACGTGGCTGTGCATCGAGACCTCCGCCGGCGCCGAGAAGAACCCGACGCAGGCGCCGATCAGCTCGTCACCGTCGTACGCGCCGCCGACGTAGTTTCCGGCCTTTGTCAGCGCCCGCAGCAACTCGGTCGTCACCGGCGGATTGCTCGGGTCCGGCCGCCAGATCGAGTCGTACAAGCTGTAGACCTCGTCGAGCTCCGCCAGTTCGCGCAACTCACGCACTCGCACTCCGGCCGCAGCCGCCGCATCGATACCCGCCTCGGTAGCGGCGGCAATCGACGGACTCAGATCGAGCGTCATGGCGTGTCCATCAGGTCTGCCATCAGCGCGGCCAGTAACGCCGTTCTCGGGGCGAGCTCGGCGACCAGGACATGTTCGTCGTCGGCATGGGCGCCACCACCGACAGCGCCCAACCCGTCGAGCGTCGGCGTACCGATGCCGGCCGTGAAGTTGCCGTCCGATCCGCCGCCGACAGCGACCGAGCGCAGGGCCGGCAGGCCCAGATCCAGCGCGAGCCGCGAAGCCCGCGTGTATAGCTCCTCGGACATCTTGCGCTCGAGCGGCGGCCGGTTCGGTCCGCCGATGATCTCCAGCGAACTCCCGGGGAGCACCGGTCGGAGCGCATGCATCGCCTCGTCCACTCGCAGCTGTTCCTCGACGGTCCAGGCCCGCGCGTCGACGAAGAAGGCAGCGGCGGCCGGCACGGTGTTCCGAGTGGTCCCCGAGGTCAGCACGGTAGGTGTCACCGTCGTACCGAGCTCGGCGTCGCCGAGGTTGCTGATGGCAAGCACTTGATGCGCAGCTTCGATCGAGGCGTTGATGCCGAGCTCGGGCTCCAGGCCGGCGTGCGCGGCTCGCCCGATGATCCGCACCTCGTAGACCGAGACGCCCTTCCGCTCGAGCTTGAGCGCACCGGCATCCGCCGACGCCTCGAGCACCAGAGCGGCCGAACACCCGACGGCCTCGGTCTCGATCAGCTCCCGGGACGACGGCGAGCCGAGTTCCTCGTCGCCGGTCACCAGCAGCGTGACGGTTGCCGACGGCAACGTGGAGATCGCATGCAGTGCCATCACGAGGCCGGCCTTCATGTCGAAGCACCCCGGCCCCCGCAGTACGCCGTCCTCGTTCGTGAACGGATGCGTGGTCAGCGAGCCTAGAGGCCAGACGGTGTCGTGATGGGCGAGTATCAGGACCCGCCGCGGCCCGTCACCGAGCCGCCAGCGCAGATGCGTGCAGCCGTCCACGACGACGTACTCCGGCTTGGACCCGAGCCGCTCCGCTCCGAGCTGGGCCACGACGTCCGCGCTGTGAGCCACCGCCGCGATATCCGACGACGGCGACTCACACGTCACCAGAGTTTCCAGATCCACGAGCATCTGCGGCAACCTCGCCGCGAAGACCGACTCAGTCATCCGCCGACCTTCGGTGTAGCGCGGACCCCGAAGTGCAGGTACTTCTCGCCGGTCGGCAGCGAGTAGAACGTCACCGGAGTCCACGTGAGCGCACCGGGCGCCCGGACCACGAACAGGTCGCCGCTCTGGTCGACCGGAGTCATGCGCAGCTCCTCGGTCGGCTCCGGCAGCAGCTCGGCCAACGGTCCGGTGATCGTCATCCGCAGCAGCGGTCCCTCGTCGTCGACCAGCACCTCCTGGATCACGCTGGCGCGCTCGTACCGGCCGACATGCCGGCGTACGTCGACCGTCAGAGGCTCCGTCGGGGGAGCGAGCGGCGTGGGCATCGAGACGCCGGCCAGCTCACCGAAGATCTCCCGGTAGAGGTCCTCGTACAGGTCACGCGTGTGGCCGCCGTTCGTCAGCAGTACGACGGCCAGCCCCTCGTCGGGCAGCACCCGCAGGAACGCGGCCTGGCCGATCGTGTTTCCGTCGTGCCCGATGAGCCGTCGGCCGTCCCAGCCGAACCGGATCCAGCCGAGACCCCACGAATCGCCCAGCGAGTACTTGTCCGGCAGCTCCGCCTGCTGTTCGGCCATCGCAGTCACCGAGGCCTCGCTAAGAAGCTGAGTGCCGTCAGGCGCTACACCGCCGTTCAGGTGGAGTCGTGCGAACGCCAGCGCGTCGGCCACGGTCGACGTGATCAGTCCGGCCGGTCCCAGCGAGCGAGGGAGTCCCCAGACCGGTGCGCGCTTCGGCTCCTCTTCGCCTTCGCTGATGTGACCGACCGCGGCCGACCGGAGCAGCGCCTCTTCCGGCAGCGTCACAGTGTTCTGCAGACCGAGCGGTGTGATGATCCGGTCCCGCAGCGCCTGGTCCCAGCTGGAGCCGGTGAGCTTCTCGATCACACGGCCGGCCAGCGAGAAGCCGGAGTTGCAGTACGACCAGGTCGCGCCGAGCGGGTGATTCTGCAGGACGTCCGCGAGCAGGTCGACGTACTTCTCCAGACAGTCGTCGCCTCGACCTGTGTCGGTGAAGACGTCTCCGTCGATCCCACTGGTGTGCGTGAGCAGGTGCCGCATTGTCACCTGTTTGGCGACGTCAGGATCGCCCAGCTGCAGCTCGGGGAGCACCTGGCTGATCGGTGCGTCCAGGTCGAGCAGTCCTTCGTCAACGAGTTGCAGTGCGAGCGTCGCGGTCCAGACCTTCGACATAGAACCGATCTGGAAGACCGAGTCGGTCGTGGCCGCCACTGCGGTGTCCTTGTTCAGTACGCCGGTCGCCGCCTCCACCAGCTCGTCCTCCACTCCCGGCCGGACCCGCAGGATGCCGAGCGTCGCGCCCGGTACGCCGTGCCGTGCGGCCAGTGTGGTGAGTCGACGCTGCCAGTGCGCCGCGTCGATCTTCGCCCGGCGCGGACCGCTCGCGTCACCGGCGTACTGCTCGACCCAGTCGCGGATGCGGCGGTTGAAGTCGAGGCGATGGGACGGGCGGCCCTCGACGATGAACAGGTGACTGGCCTCCGGGTACAGCACGAGCTGACTCGGTACGCCGTTCTCGCGCAGCGCAGTGTGCCACTGCTGAGCCTGTCCGATCGGGCAGCGTACGTCGGCGTCGCCCTGCAGGATCAGCGTCGGCGTCGCGACCTTGCTGACCTCGGCGAACGGCGACATGGAGCTGTAGTCGGTGGAGCTGTTCAGCTCGTACACGTCGAGGAAGTGACCCATGTCCGACGTACCGGCCATGCTGGTGAGGTCGCTGACCACACCGCCGGTGACCGCTGCGGCGAACCGGTCGTCGCGGCTGGTCAGGTAGCACGTCATGAACCCGCCGTAGCTGTAACCGGCCACGGCGAGCCGATCGGCGTCAGCGGTGCCCTCGGCAACCAGTTCGTCGAGCGGTTCGAGGAAGTCGCGGGCGTCCGCCGTACCCCAGGCGCCGAGCGCGGCGTTGAAGAACTCCTCGCCGTACCCGTCGCTGCCACGGGGGTTGAGCAGCAGGACAGTCCAACCATGAGCAGCCAGCTCCTGGTGGTAGAGGTGCACCTCGTCGGCAGCGGCGTTCCATGCGTTGTGCGGACCACCGTGGATGTCCAGCAGCAGCGGCTGCGGCCCGTCGGCGGCCGGGTCGCGAACAAGCCAGCCGGAGACCACAGTCCCGTCTGAGATGGTGAACTCGCGCTCTTCCCGGACAAAGACGTCCTTATCGCCGTACGTCGTCCGCGTGGTCGCCGTACCAGTCGCCAGCTCCAGCGTGACGATCTCTCCGAACGACGTCGGTGTGCTCAGCGCGAACGTCGCCACGCCAGCCGCAACGGACAGCCCAGACACGACCTGTCCAGGCTCGCCGAACACATGCTGAGGCGTACCGCCCTCAACAGGCACGGAGTACAGGTGTGTGCAGCCACGGTCCCGGGCAGCGAAGAGGACAGTGCGGCCTTCGTCCACAAGCGTCGGCAGAGCACCTGGGTACGCCGCTCCGCCGGACATCACGTTGCGGTCGAGCGGAGCCGCCAGGTTCACCACGTCGCCGCTGTCCAGGGAGAGCCGCAGCAGGCCGGCGTGGCCGACCGGTCCGGAGAGCATGCCGACGATGAGCAGTGCGGCGCCGTCCGCGGTCCAGGTCACCGTGCCGGTCAGTCCGTCAGCCAGTCCGATCAGCTGTGGCTTCGCCTTGGGATCCGATGCGTCGAGCACGTAGGCAGGAGCTGTCGGGTTCAGGTCCGCGTCAGGCGCGGTGGCAGCTCCGAACGCCAGCTTCGCGCCGTCGGGTGACCAGGCCGGGTCGCCGGCGTGCCAGTCTCCCTCCGTGGCCTGACGGCACTCCTTCGACTCGACCTCCACCACGTGCAGGTGCTTGCGGATCGTCCGCAGCCAGCCCGCGCCGTCAGCTTGGTAGTCCAGTCGCTCGGTGGCGATCGGTGCATGCTCATTGTCAGGGGATGCGGCGATGTCGACCGGCGCAGAGAAAGCGATCCGCGTCCCGTCTGGACTCCACTTCGGTGTTCCTGCGCCTAGCGGCAGCGTGGTGAGCTGCTCCGGCTCACCGCCTCCGGCCGGCAACACCCAGATCTGCGCCGGTCCGTCCTTGGCCCGCAGGAACGCCAGCTGCGTCCCGTCGGGCGACCAGACTGGCGTCGAGTCCGCCTCGCCGCGCGTGAGTTGCTGCGGCGTACCACCGGAGGCAGGAGTCCGCCACAGGCTCCGCAGCGTGCGGTCGGCCTTCGCGTCGGTGGTCCGGAGGACGTAGACGAGCTGGGCGGCGTCGGGCGACAGCGCCGGCTGCTCCGGTACGGCAAGCTCGGTCAGGTCGTCGATGCGCAGACGTGTCACTGGGAGTCCTCCTTGAGTTGCAGGTGCACAGGCGGGTTCGAGCCGACGGCCCGCAGTACGCCGGCTGCGTGGTGGCAGGCGGCGCGGTGCAGGCGGTGGTCGGCCTCGGCGGTGGGATCGAGGGTCAGACAGTGCTCGCGGTCGGTCCGGATCAGCGGACCGATCGGGCACCTCGGATGGAACCGGCAGCCCGCCGGCGGGTGATGCGGATCAGCCGGCTCGGCGTCGGCGACCAGGGCCTCGTCCGGTGGCGGCAACGAGGTCGAGCCACGTCGCGGAGCCGCCGCGAGAAGCTCTTTGGTGTAAGGGTGTTGCGGGTTGCCGAGTACGTCGCGGGCAGGCCCGACCTCGACGATCCTGCCCAGGTACATCACTGCGACGATGTCGCTGACGTACCGAACCACGGCCAGGTTGTGCGAGATGAACAGCATCGACAACTGCAGTTCGCGTTGCAGGGTGCGGACCAGGTTCAGCACTGTGCCTTGGATCGACACGTCCAGGGCCGAGGTGATCTCGTCGGCGATGAGCACCTCGGGCTTGCCCGCCAGCGCCCGGGCAATCGCGACCCGCTGGCGCTGACCGCCCGACAACGCGCCGGGGTACGCCGAGACGCGGTCGGCGTCCAGTTCGACGAGCTCGAGCAACCGCACGACCTCGTCGCGTCGACGGGCACCTCTCGGCATCGCCTCGGCAATCGAGTCGCCGATGGTCATCCGTGGATCCAGTGAGGAGTACGGATCCTGGAACACCATCTGCAGCGGGCGCCGACTATGAAGCGGCGAACCGTCCAACAGGATTTGTCCACTCGCTGGCTCGACCAATCCGACCGCAGCACGCGCCAGCGTCGACTTGCCGGACCCCGACTCACCGACCAGTCCGACCACCTGGCCCGACGGCACCGTCAGATCTACACCGTCGACAGCCGTCAGCGCGCGTCCGTACCGGACCGTCACGCCCTCGAAGCGCAGTTCGCTCATCGCTGCCCCGTCCGGAAGTTCGAGTACTCAGCCTGCGCCTGTGGATGCCAGCACGCCACCTGATCGATCAGCACGGGGTCCTCGAGCCGGCACCGGTCCGACGCGAACGCACACCGCGCCGCGAAGGCACACCCTTCCGGCAACCGCGCCGGATCCACCGGACGCCCTGGGATGACTGCGAGCGGTTCGTCGAGCGCGGTGTCCAGATCGGGTACTGCGGCCAGCAACGCCCGCGTGTACGGATGCCGCGCACCAGTGGCCAGCTCGGTCGATGGGAGGTCCTCGACGACACGCCCGGCGTACATCACCAGCACGCGGTCGCAGATCTGTGCGACCACGCTGATGTCGTGGCTGATCAGCAGCACCGCGACGTCGTCCTCAGTGCGGATCGTCTCCAGCAACCGCAGTACCTGCCGCTGCACGGTGACGTCGAGGGCAGTGGTCGGTTCGTCGGCGACGATCAACGCCGGTGCGCCCATCAGCCCCATGCCGATCATGGCGCGCTGCCGCATGCCGCCGGAGAACTCATGCGGGTACTGCCGCGCCCGGCGCTCCGCAGCAGGTACCCGTACCGCTCGGAGCCGGTCGATCGCCCGGTCCATCGCTGCACGACGGGTGAGGCCCTGATGCTCGCGTGCACCCTCGGCCAGTTGTACGCCGATCCGCTTGGTCGGGTTGAACGACGTCATCGGGTCCTGGAACACCATTGCGAACGATGTACCCAGTAACCGTCGCCTTACCGCCGCAGTACTGCGGACTGGCAGCCGACCGAGCAGGGGAGCGCCCAGGAACGACAGCTCGGCCGCACGCACCTGACCCGGCGGTTCGATCAGCTGGGCGACCGCGAGCGCGGTGAGACTCTTGCCAGAACCGGATTCGCCAACCACGCCGACGATCTCGCCCTTGTGGATCGTGAAGCTGACACCGCGGACCGGCGTGACCGGACCGGGGAAGCTGACATGCAGGTCCTCGACCACCAGCACCGCGTCGCTGTCGTCCTCACGAGCCGGAGTGGCCTCCGGCGTACGGTCGGTCCACCGCGCTCGGGGCACCTGTGCGCCGAGGCCCTTCGCCACCGCCTCGCCGAAGAGGTTGAACGCCAGCCCTGCAATGACCACTGCGACACCAGGAGCGAGTGCCGCGGCTGGGTGCACGTAGATGCCGCTGAGGCTCTCGCCCAGCATCCGGCCCCAGTCGTAGGCCGGCGGCTGCACGCCGAGCCCGATGAAGGACAGCCCGGCGAACGCGAGCAGCGTCCCGCCCGCACCGATCGTCGCGTTGACGACCAGCGGCTCCGCGATGTTCGGCAGGATGTGCCGCACGAGCATCCGGAACCGTCCTACGCCTGCGATCCGCGCAGCCGCGATGAAGTCCCGCTCCGCGACCCCTGCCACCAGCGTCTGCGTCAGCCGCGCGAACGACGGCGCACCCGCGAACCCGATCGCCAGTACGGCGCCCTTCGCGCCGACTCCGAACACAACCGCGAAGAACAGCGCGAGCAACAGCCCTGGAAAGGCGACGGCGATGTTCACCACAGCGGTCGCGACCCGGCCGCCACGTTTGCCCAGGATCGCCGGAGCACTGCCCAGCGCGAGACCCGTGACCACAGCGATCGAGGTCGCGAGCAGCGCCAGCAGGATCGACGTACGCGATGCGACGAGGACCCGGTAGAAGATGTCCCGGCCCAGGTTGTCGGTGCCGAGCCAGTGGTCCGCGGATGTGCCCTGCAGCAGGTGGTCCGTGTCGATCGCGTTGGCCTGGTGGGACCACAGGATCGGAGCGAAGACGGCAAGCAGCAGCACGCCGAGGAGAAGCAGGCCGGCGCCGGTGCCCACGGGTGTGCGCAGTACGGCCATCCAGCGGCGCATCAGCTCTCCCTGATGGTGGATCGGGGGTCGAGCAGGGCAAGCGTCACGTCGACGGCCAGATTCACAAGCAGTACGCCGACGCCGTACACAAGCACCACGCCCTGCACCAGGGGGTAGTCCTTCGCGATGATCGAGGAGACGATCGTGCTGCCGAGCCCGGGCCAGCCGAAGACGTTCTCGACCAGCACCGTTCCCGCGACCATGCCACCGAGCAGCAGACCGCCCAGCGTGATCGTGGCGGTCACCGCGTTCGGCAGAGCGTGCCGCAGGTAGATGGCTGCAGCAGGCAGTCGCTTCGCACGGGCAGTGCGCAGATAGTCCGTCTGCAGCACCGCCAGCAGTTCCACGCGGCAGATCCGTGCAAGCACAGCAGCCGGACCGACAGCCAACGACAACACCGGCAGCACGTACGACGCGACGTTGCCGCGTCCTGCGACAGGGAACCAGTGCAGCGTCACCGCGAACACGTAGACGAGTCCAACAGCCAACAGGAACTCAGGAATCGCAGCGAGCACCACAGCGGTCGACGTGAAGCCCAGCTCGGCCCGTGGCCGTCGTCCGCCCCTCGTCAAGACACCCATCGCCAGACCGAGCGGTACTGCGATCAGCACCGCCACGAGGAACGCTGCGACGGCCAGCTCGACTGTGGCCGGCAGACGATCCCGGATCACGTCGGAGACGGGCAGCCCGGTGGTGATCGACGTACCGAGGTTGCCGGTGACCAGGTGGTGCAGGAAGTCCAGGTACTGCTGCCAGAGCGGGTCGTCGAGGCCCAGCGAAGCACGCTGGGCGTCGACGAGGCTCTGCGCGGCAGCAGGTCCTAGCGCTCCGCGGACCGGGTCACCAGGGATCAGGTGGATCATCAGGAACGCGGCGCTGACCAGGATGAGGACCGAGCCGACCAGCCGGCCAAGTCGCCGTACGGCGAACCCGAGCCACGGATGAGCGTTGAGAGTCGGTGCGTTGACCGCCGTCGTCACTTGCGTCGTCACTGCCTCACCCCAGCATCTTGATCGACGACGGGATCACGCTGCCTTCGCTCAGGTCGAACGTCGCGCCCTTGCCGAAGATCGGCACGGTTGCGTTGACGAACGGCACCAGGTTGACCTGCTTGAACAAGGCCCGTTCAGCTGAGGCCCAGTCCGCGCAGCCGTCGGCTCCGGGGACCGCGGCGGCCTTGGCCACGGCAGCGTCGTACTCCGGGTTCTTGATCGAGGAGAAGTTGCTGCCGTTCGGCGGACCGGTGCCGGAGAGGAAGCTGACCAGCTGGCTCGGCAGCGACACGGTCAGCGGGATCAGGCCGGCGTGCCAGGTGCCTTGGCCGGCGAGGACGACCGTGCTGATCTCCGCGGTCGAGACGGGTTTGAGCGACACGTCGACACCTAGCTCGGTCCAGGCCTTCTGGAGAAGCTCAGCCGCGGACTGCACCGTCGGGCCGAGGCTGGTGGGGTAGTAGAAGACCAGCGACAGCTTCGTACCGGCCTTCTGCCGAATGCCACCCGCTCCGGGTCGCCAGCCTGCCGCGTCGAGTGCTGCCTTGGCCGCGTCCAGGTCATGGCCGGGCAGATTGCCGGTTACGGTGTCGTCGGAGCACGGACCCATGCCGGGGGCAACCAACCGGGTGGTCGGCGTACCGGTCCCGCTGGTGAGCACCTTGCCGAGCTGAGTGAGGTCAAGGGCCTGCGTGAGCGCCTTGCGTACTGCGAGGTCCGCGGTGGTCAAGCCGGCCTTCTGGTTGAACCAGAGCTCACCAAGCGGTGTGCCCGCTTCACGCTGGAATGTCTTCTGAGCCTGCAGCCGCTGTTTGTCCGGTCCGGCGATCGCGACGATGTTGACCTGCCCGGAGAGCAGCAGGTTGGCCGCTGTGGTCTCGTTGCTGACCACTTTCAGCACGACCTTGTCCGGCAGACCGGACTGCCCCTGCTTGAAGTCACCTGGACCCCAGGCATAGTCCTTGCGCCGGGTGAGCGTGTAGTGGTCGCCCGGGACGGCCTCCGCGACCGTGTACATGCCCGTGCCGTCCGAGCCCTGCTTGAGGATGCTGCGGTCCTTCATCCCCTTGCTGCACACGATGTGCAGTCCGCCGATGTTGCGGACGAGGAACGCGTCCGGTGCAGGCGCTGTCACGGTGACTGTGCCGGTAGCGTCGTCAGCGGTTGCCTTTGCACCCGGCGGGATGAATACACCGATCCGCGTGGACTTGTTGGCCGGGTCGCCGACGAAGTTGATGTTCTGTGCGACCGTGCTGGCCGTCAGCGGGCTCCCGTCCGCGCACGTGACGCCCTTGCGCAGCGTGTACTTCGCAGTGGTGCTGTTGCCCTCGAACTTGTCGGCCAGCCCGGGCACCTGCTTGCCGTCCGGGCTGATGCCGACCAGCGAGTCGTACAGGAACCAGTCGACCTGCATGGTGACCGACAACGAGGTGAACTGCGGATCGAGGTTGCCGGGATCGGCGCTGATCGCCATGGTCATCGTCTTGCCCTCGGCGGCCTGACCAGTGCCGGCGGTCTGCTCACCCGAGCTGCAGGCGGACAGCGCGAGACCGGTGACGAGGGCTCCGGCCGCTAGAGCGGTGCGTACGGATCGCATGTTGCCTCCGGGAATCAGACAGCCGCGCGGCGGAGGGCCCGGCCGCTGTGCAGGTACAGGGCACGGCCGGAGCCGTCGTCGCCGACGAAGACATGCGGCTGGTGCATGCCGTGCTCGGCCTTGACCGCGATCAGGCTCTGCCCGTCGCGACCGACCAGCTCGACCGGGTCAGGCTTCGGACCGAGCTCGGTGAAGATGCCCTTCGGCGTCTGGTCGAGCCAGATCTTCCCGTCCTCGTCCTGGCGCACGGTGATGTCGGCGACCTCGCAGCTGTAGGTGCCGAGGATGCGGTCCACATCCACCGGGGCGGGCTCGGCAGGCGGCGCGGGGAACGGCGGCAGGGTCAGCCCGGCGAGCTCCTGGACGAGGTGACCGAAGACCTTCTTGTAGACCTCGATCGTCTCGCCGCCGTTGGTCAGCAGCGCGACCGCGAGCCCGTGCTCGGGAACGACACGCAGGAAGGCGTTCTGGCCGATGGTCCCGCCGTCGTGGCCGATCACCTTCGTGCCGCCGAAGTCGAACAGCTCCCAGCCGAGGCCCCACGAATCGCCCATCATCCCGAGAGCGGGCAGCTTGACCTGCGGCTCCTGCATCGCCTTGACGCTCGCCGCGCTCAGGACTGTCTTGCCGTCGGCCGCGGTACCGGAGTCGAGGTGGAGCTTGGCGAAGGCCAGCAGGTCGCGGGCGCTCATCGCGAGCATCGCTCCGGCGGGAGCCATTCCGCGGGTCATGGCCCAGATCGGTGCGGGTACCGGCGCGGCGTCTGCCTCCGGCTTGATGTGTCCGACGGCGGCCCGGTGCAGGATCGCCTCGTACGGATCGGTCGCGGCGTGGGCCAGGCCGAGCGGCGTGAAAACGTGTTCCCGCAGCGCGGCGTCGTACGGCGTGCCACGCAGTACCTCGATCAGACGGCCGAGTACTGCGAAGCCGGCGTTGTTGTAGGAGAACATCTCGCCCGGCGGGAAGAGCTGGGTGGTGCTGGCCAGCGAGGCGACGAACTTCTCGACAGCGTCGTCGCCCTTACCGGTCTCGTTGAAGATGTCGCCCTCGAACCCGGCGGTGTGGCACAGCAGCTGCCGCGTGGTGATCACGGCGGCCGCCGCCTCGTCCGCGATGACGAACTCGGGCAGGTACGAGCGGATCGGCTGGTCGAGGTCCAGCTTCCCCTCGTCGACCAGCTGCATGACCAGCGTGGTCGTCCAGACCTTGGTGATCGACCCGATCTGAAACACCGAGTCGGCCGTCGTCTCGACTCCGGTCGATTTACTCAGTACGCCGGCCGCGTGGTCGATCACCTCGCCGCCCAGCAGTACGCCGACCGCTGCACCGGGGACCTCATGCTCGGCGAGCAGCGTCGCCAGCTGGTCTTGTAGCCACGTCTCGATCTCGCTCAGAGTCGCCATGCGCCGACGCTAGGCGGACCGCCGTACGTCGGTATTCGTCCCATCGCACAACCACCACGCCCGATTTCGTCCAGCCGGACGAAGCACCATCCGTCGTGTGAAGATCACCCGGCAGCCCTCCCGCTCCTGTTGCCCACTCTGTCCACCGGACAGGCCCAACGGGCGGGAACATCCGTGGCGGACATACTCTTGAACCAGTTATGGCTACCTCCGACCGTCGCACGGTGTACCTGGACCACGCGGCGACGACTCCGATGCTCCCGGCCGCGATCGAGGCAATGACTCATCACCTCGCCCGCACCGGCAATGCGTCGTCCCTGCACGGCTCCGGCCGCTGTGCCCGGCGGACGGTGGAGGAGTCGCGCGAGTCGATCGCTGCCGCGCTCGGTGCGCAGCCCAGCGAGGTGGTGTTCACCTCCGGCGGCACCGAGGCGGACAACCTCGCGCTCAAGGGCCTGTGGTGGTCCCGCCTGGCCGAGGACCCGCGTCGCCGCCGGATCCTGCTGAGCGGCATCGAGCACCACGCCGTCCTCGATCCGGCGATTTGGCTCGGCCGGCACGAGCAGGCCGAGATCGAGTGGCTCCCGGTCGACGAGCTCGGCCGGGTCAGTCCGGACGACGTACGGCGGGCTGTCGAGAGCGATCCGGAGTCCGTGTCGTTCATCACGTTGATGATGGCGAACAACGAGGTCGGCACGCTCCAGCCGGTCCAGGAGATCGCAGAGCTCGCCCAGCAGTACGGCGTACCCGTGCACACCGACGCCGTCCAGGCGATCGGGCAGGTGCCGGTGGACTTCAGCCAGCTGGGCGTGGACGCGATGACGGTGTCGGCGCACAAGCTCGGCGGTCCGTACGGGATCGGTGCGCTCGTCGTCCACAAGGAGACCAAGCTGACGCCGATCCTCCACGGCGGGGGACAGGAGCGCGACGTACGGTCCGGCACCCTCGACGTACCCGCGACCGCTGGGTTCGCGGTGGCGATGGAGCACGCGATCAAGCACCAGGCCGACGAGGCGCGCCGGCTCACCGAGCTGCGGGACGCGCTGATCGAGGGCATCACCAGCACCGTCGAGGGCGCGCAGCTGTCGGGGGACCCGGCGGGCCGCTTGCCCGGTAACGCACACTTGTCCTTCAGCGACTGCGAGGGTGACTCGCTGTTGCTGCTGCTCGACGCACGCGGGATCGAGGTGTCGACCGGGTCCGCGTGCAACGCCGGGGTCGCCGAGCCGAGCCACGTCCTGCTGGCGATGGGGTACGACGACCAGCGGGCCCGCGGCTCGCTGCGGTTCACCCTCGGGCACACGAGTACGCGCGCCGACATCGACGCCGTACTGGACAACATCGGGCCGGTCGTGGAGCGGGCGAAGTCCGCCGGCCTGCAGAACGTGGGAAGGAACACCTGATGCGGGTACTCGCAGCCATGTCCGGCGGAGTGGACTCCGCGGTCGCGGCGGCGCGGATGGCCGAGGCCGGCCACGACGTGACCGGAGTACACCTGGCTCTCAGCCGGAACCCGCAGTCGTACCGCAGCGGCGCCCGCGGCTGCTGCACGATCGAGGACTCCCGTGACGCCCGCCGGGCCGCGGATGTGATCGGCATCCCGTTCTACGTGTGGGACCTGGCCGAGCGGTTCCACGCCGACGTGGTCGAGGACTTCGTCAACGAGTACGCCGCGGGCCGGACGCCGAACCCGTGTCTGCGCTGCAACGAGAAGGTCAAGTTCAGCGCCGTACTGGAGCGGGCGCTCGCACTGGGCTTCGACGCGGTCGCTACCGGTCACTACGCGCGCATCGTCGACACAGCGTCCGGGCGTGAGCTGCACCGGGCGGTGGATCCGGCCAAGGACCAGTCGTACGTGCTCGGCGTACTCACCCAGCAGCAGCTCGCACATGCGTTCTTCCCGCTCGGTGACACGGTGAAGACCGAGGTGCGGGCGGAGGCTGACAGGCGCGGGCTGTCAGTGGCTGCCAAGCCGGACAGCCACGACATCTGCTTCATTGCCGATGGCAACACGCCCGGCTTCCTCAGCGCGCAGCTGGGTGAGGCGCCCGGGGACATCGTCGATGCGCAGGGCAACAAGCTCGGCTCGCACCAGGGCACGCACGGCTTCACCATCGGCCAGCGCAAGGGACTGAAGATCGGTACGCCGGCTGCTGATGGCAAGCCGCGGTTCGTGCTGGACATCTCGCCCGTTGACCGCACTGTGACGGTCGGATCGCGCGAAGAGCTTGCGGTGGAGCGCCTGACCGCGTCGAAGCCGCGCTGGTGCGGCCCGGCCCCGACCGACCAGATGACCGCGAAGGCTCAGCTCCGCGCCCACGGCGACGAGGTGTCCGTGACTGCCTGGCTGGACGGTGACCAGGTGCAGGTCGAGTTCACCGAGCCGACGTCTGCTGTCGCACCCGGTCAGGCGGTCGTGCTGTACGACGGCACCCGGGTGATCGGCTCCGCGACCATCGACACCGTCCAGCGCGTCACCGCCGCCGTATGACCACCACCGGGCTCGGTTCGGTCCCAGGTGATGACATCCGCGAGTGGATGCGCGTAGTACTCGAGCTGGTAGACATCCCGTTCCTTCCGGAGCTTCCAGCACGGCCGTACGGCGACATGCTGAGCCGGACCGTCGCCGTACTGAGCGAGCTGGCTGCTGACCTGCAGCCTGCTGGGTGGCGGCTGACCGGTGGTGGGGACGCACGGGCGAGTCTGGACCAGCGGCGGGCGCGGGCGTTGCTGCAGGAAGACCTGGACGTGCTGGAGGAGTACGCGTACGGGTACGAGGGGCCGCTGAAGGTACAGGTCACCGGGCCGTGGACGCTGGCTGCGGCGCTGGAGCGTCCGCGCGGTGACAAGGTGCTGGCCGACCATGGTGCGCGGCGGGATCTGGCGCAGGCGCTGGCTGACGGAGTAGAGCAGCACCTGGCCGACGTGCGGAAGCGGGTGCCAGGCGCTGAGCTCGTGCTGCAGGTGGACGAGCCCGGACTGCCCGCCGTACTCGCTGGGGCCGTGCCGACGGCGTCTGGCTGGAGCAAGCACCGCTCTGTCGACGGTCCGGGCGCTGTGGAGCTTCTGAGCATGTTCACCACAGCTGCGCCCACCATCGTGCACTGCTGCGCAGCGCGCCCACCGATCGAGGTCTTCACAAAGTCCGGCGCCACTGGGGTCGCTGTAGACGTCTCGCTCCTGGGCAACGCTGCCTGGGACCAGATCGCAATCGCAGCCGAAGCCGGCACCACCTTGTACGCCGGACTGGTCCCCACCACCGGCCCCATCCCAGCCGCAGACCAGGCGGCGGCTCCGCTGGTACGCCGCTGGCGCGAACTCGGTCTGGACCCGGCCCTCCTTCACCAGATCACGATCACTCCGGCGTGTGGGCTCGCCGCCGCTCCGTCACCGGCCGACGCCAGAGCGCGACTGGAACTGCTCCGCCGCATCGTTGAGATCGTCGGCGAAGCCGCCGAAGCCTGATCAAACACCTGCGCCAAAACGTCCGTCGTCCCCTGTAAGTTCAGCTCATGGGTACGGAGGAGAAGGGCGCTGCGACGCCTGAGGCGCGGGTGCGGCATGCGGAGTTGAGCACGGAGATCGACGACCACCGGGCGCGGTACTACCTGGCCAATCCGATCATCTCGGACGCCGACTTCGACACGCTGATGCACGAGCTGCAGGACCTCGAGGAGAAGTACCCGGAGCTACGGACCCCGGACTCGCCCACCCAGAAGGTCGGCATCCCGATCTCCACTCTGTTCTCCCCGGTCGAGCACCCGATGCGGATGGAGAGCCTCGCGAATGCGTTCTCCGCCGAGCAGATGGAGGCCTGGGCGAAAAGGCTCGAGCGCGAGGTCACCCTCCAGCAGATCCACGACAGCGGGTTCATCTGCGAGCTCAAGGTCGACGGCCTCGCCCTCGACCTGGTGTACGAGAACGGCAAGCTCGTCACCGGCGCCACCCGCGGCGACGGCCGCACCGGCGAGGACGTCACGCCCAACGTCCGCACGATCAAGAGCATCCCGAACCAGCTGAAGGGCAAGGACCTCCCGTCCTTCCTCGAGGTCCGCGGCGAGGTCTACTTCCGCGTCGAGGACTTCGAGGAGCTGAACGCGCAGCTCGTCGAGGCCGGCAAGGACGTCTTCTCCAACCCGCGCAACAGCGCCGCCGGATCACTGCGCCAGAAGGACCCCCGGGTCTCCGCCGGCCGCCCGCTGCGCTTCGTCGTCCACGGACTCGGCAAGGTCGAGGGGCACCACATCGGCCGCCTCTCGGAGGCGTACGAGCAGCTGCACGCCTGGGGCCTGCCGGTCAGCGACCGCGCCCGCCGGGTCGGCACGCTCAAGGAAGTCAACGAGTTCATCGCGTACTACGGCGAGAACCGCCACTCGGTCGACCACGAGATCGACGGTGTCGTGGTGAAGGTCGACGAGGTCGATCTGCAGCGTGCGCTCGGGTCCACGTCGAGCGCGCCGCGCTGGGCGATCGCGTTCAAGTACCCGCCGGAAGAGGTCAACACCAAGCTGATCGAGATCGAGGTGAACGTCGGCCGCACCGGTCGCGTCACCCCGTTCGCGCACATGGAGCCGGTCCGCGTCGCCGGATCCACCGTCGAGTACGCGACCCTCCACAACGCCAAGGAGGTCGCCCGTAAGGACGTCCGCCCCGGCGACACCGTCGTGCTGCGGAAAGCGGGCGACGTGATCCCCGAGGTGCTCGGACCGGTGGTGGACCTGCGTCCGGAGGGCCTGCCGGCGTGGGAGATGCCGACACGCTGTCCGTGGTGCGACACGGTGCTGGCCCCGGCCAAGGAGTCCGACGTCGACATCCGCTGCCCGAACTCGCAGTACTGCCAGGGGCAGTTGCGTGAGCGGCTGTTCTACCTGGCCGGGCGGTCCGCGTTCGACATCGAGGGGCTCGGGTTCAAGGCGGCCGACGCGTTGATCACCGGCGGCCTGATCGTCAACGAGTCCGACCTGTTCGGGCTGACCGAGGAGAAGCTCGCCGAGAGCGCCTTCTTCACCACGAAGGCCGGCGCTTTGTCCGCGAACGCGCGGAAGCTGCTGGCGAATCTCGAAGAGGCCAAGACCAAACCGTTGTCGCGCGCCCTGGTCGCGCTGTCGATCCGGCATGTCGGCCCGACCGCGGCCGCTGCGCTGACCGAGGCGTTCGACAACATCGACGACATCCGTACGGCGAGCGAGGAGCAGCTGGCCGAGATCGAGGGCGTCGGGCCGACGATCGCACAGGCGATGATCGAGTGGTTCCAGGTGCCGTGGCACCAGGAGATCGTGGACAACTGGCTCGCGGCCGGCGTCGTCATGCGCGAGGAGCGCACCGGGCCGAGCCTTCCGCAGATCCTGACCGGCCTGTCGGTCGTGGTGACCGGGACCGTCGAGGGGTTCAGCCGGGACGAGGCGACCGAGGCGATCGTGGGACGCGGCGGGAAGGTCGCGAGCTCGGTGTCGAAGAAGACGTCGTTCGTGGTGGTCGGTGACTCGCCGGGATCGAAGTACGACAAGGCGGTCCAGCTCGGAGTACCGATCCTCGACGCGGCCGGCTTCGAGGTCCTGCTGGCCGACGGCGCCGAGGCGGCGAGCGGGGTCGCGACGACCGGGTCACCAGACGCGGGATAACGATTCACACCTGTCCTGCTACGGCTCTTCGTGCGAGGTGGATCCGGCGGCCGTGCTGAGCCGTCGGACTGTTAACTTTGCACGTCGATTCGTGGGTCAGAAGGAGCAGATATGACGACGCCGCCGCAGGGACCATGGGGTCCTGGGCAGCCGGGGGGCCAGCCAGGCGGGCAGCACGGGGGACAACAGGACGGGCAGGGCGGCCAGGGTGGCCCGCCGCAGCAGGGCGGCTGGGGACAGCAGCCCCCGCCCCAGGGCGGTGGATGGGGCCAGCGACCGCCGCAGCAGGGCCAGCCCCCTCACCAGGGATACCCACCGCAGGGCCAGCCCCCTCACGGTCAGCCTCCTCAGGGCCAGCCTCCTCAGGGCCAACCGCCGCACGGTCAGCCGCCGCAGCAGGGTGGCTGGGGTCCGCAGCCGGGTCAGCCTGGACAGGGCGGTCAGCAGGGCCAGCCGCAGCAGGGTTGGGGACAGCAGCCGCAGCAGGGCGGTCCGTACCAGCAGCAGTCGTGGGGCCAGCGGCCTCAGCAGCAGGGCGGGTGGCAGCAGCAACAGGGGCAGTCGCCGTGGCAGCCCGGTGGTCAGGGCGGTCCCGGTGGGCGCGATAAAGGCCCGCTCGGCATCAGCAAGGACAAGCTGCCGTTCGTGATCGGCGGCGGCGTGGTCGGCATCATCGTGATCGCGCTGCTCGTCTTCCTCGGCATCCACCAGTTCGGCGGCGACGACACCCCGGAGTCGAACCCGACCACCACCACGCAGCCGACCGGCGGCCAGTCCACGGGCGGCGACAACGGTGAGCTCGGCAACGCGACCGGCCAGGCCAAGAACGCGACCGAGAAGCTGCAGAGCAACGGTTTCGGCTGCAGCGACCTGTTCAACACCGCGCAGGGCGCGCACCGCGGCTGCTTCAAGTACGAGGACCGCTCGCAGGCCGAGGCGCTGTTCCAGTTCAAGCCCGACGGCACGATCATCGCGATCGAGTTCGAGTCGGTGAACGAGGACAACAACAACAACGCCGCGGTCGTGTTCGACCAGGTGCTGCAGGCGGTCGGCAACGACACGTTCGGCGGCGACCAGGTGAAGAAGGTCCAGGACGCGGTCAAGCAGGGTCAGAAGTCGGAGAAGATCGACAGCAGCTGGGGCGAGTTCCAGCTGCGCAACGACGGCGACACCTACGAGCTGACCGGCGCCAAATCCGGCGAGGAGTCGCTCGACATCCCGGACAAGACGTTCGACACCACAAAGCCGCAGATGCTCGCGGCGCTGAAGACGAAGGCGTACGTGTGCACGAGCTCCTGCACCAAGGAGATCGGCAAGTACGGCCAGCAGCGGGTGTACTTCTACGCGAGCGACGGCGAGGGCATCAAGGACATCCAGGTCAGTGCCTCCGGCGACACCGCGGATGTGAAGAAGGCGCTGCCGACGGCGCTCAACGATGCGTTCGGGGTGCTCAAGGGCGGCGATACCGCAGCGCTGAAGTCGTACATCCAGGCGCACAGTGACGGGAAGTCGTACGCTTCCTATGTGGCCGGTTGGCGGGTCGAGATCCGCGGGAACAGCTCGGACAGCTATTCCTCGCAGCAGGTCGAGATCACGTACGAGTCGTTCTACGTCTGAGTAGTCGCCGGTAGTCGTCTGTAGTCGTTGTTCGGAGGCTGGATGAAGTTCCCCCGGGAGAAGCGGGAGTCGCGGACGGTGGTCGCCCCACCGCCCGAGGCTGGCCGGCGCGTCGACGGCGGCGGGGCGTGGGGCCCCACGCAGTTCGACCTCCCGGACCGGAACGGCAGCAACAGCCAGGCGATCCTGATTGTCGCGCTGGTCGGCGTGGTGGTTCTGCTGATCATCGCGGGGCTCTGGGCGTTCGCCTACTTCCAGTTCACCTGACCCCCACACAGAGCGAAGCCCCCGCCTTGTTGGCGGGGGCTTCGGTATGTCTGTGGACTAGGCGCTGGCGCGGATGGTGACGGCCAGTGAGGCCAGGTATGACAGTCGAGCCACTTCGGAGCCCAGGAACTCGGGCCCGCCGCGACGGCCGATGACGAGAACGCGGCGGTCGGACTCCAGCGGAGCCGCGACCAGCACGGACTCCGAGAGGCCCTTGTGATCAGGGGCTTCCAGCGTGGTCGCCTTCTCCATCGGGAGCCACTGGCCGGCCACGTCGCCGAACTGCGGCGTCGCGCTCGTCTCCAGCGCGACCTTGACCTCGCTGCCGGTGCCGTCGAGCAGCGCGGCCCAGTCGGCGTGCAGCACGGCGGGAGATTGCTCGACCAGAATGTCGATCGCGTCGGCGGGAGCAGACGTCATCTGCTCGACCGCTTCGAGGTCCATGTGCAGGCCGCCGCCGGCGCCGTACCGCGAGAACCAGATGACCTCGACGTCGGGCACGCCGTTGCACGCCGACACGAGCCGGTCGGGCAGCACGCCGGGCGGCAGGTCGACCACGATGTCGTCGACGGCCGTGCCGTTCTCCCGGCGGTGCTCGACGATCTCGATCGCGTGGATGTCGGCGTTGACCTCGCCGAGGGCGGTCGACACGGTGCCCAGCGAACCGGGCCGGTCGGGGATGATCAAGCGCAGCAAGAACACCGAACGATCATCTCCCAGCCGATCACCAAGCGCGTAACGCCCTGTCGCCGCCCATGTTACAGAGCGGTAGGCACAAACACGCGCGCCCATCTCATCGAGGTGTTGTCCACAGGCCGGGGGACGGCGAAATGAACCTGTCATCACCGGCCACTAGGATGGCGTGGCCGGGAGGATTTCGCCCGGAAGTCCTGCGAACCATTGGATAGTTCATGCCATCGATTACCCGCGAAGAGGTTGCGCACCTGGCGCGACTGGCGCGGATCGAGCTCAGTGACGACGAGCTCGACCACCTTGCGCCGCAGCTCGACCAGATCATCGGACTGGTCGGGCAGGTCAGCCAGGTGGCGGCGGACGACATCCCGCCGACCTCGCACGCCCTGCCCCTGACCAACGTGATGCGCGCGGACGAGAACGTTCCGTGCCTCACGCCCGAGCAGGCGCTGTCCGGCGCGCCCGCCCAGGAGGAGCAGCGCTTCCGGGTGCCGCGGATCCTGGAGGAGGACTGATATGAGCGACCTCACCAGGAAGACCGCGGCCGAGCTCGCGGAGTTGATGACGTCCAAGCAGGCCAGCTCGGTGGAGATCACCCAGGCCCACCTGGACCGGATCGCCGCCGTCGACGGTGACGTGCACGCATTCCTGCACGTCGACACCGAAGGCGCGCTGGCGCAGGCCAAGGCCGTCGACACCAAGCGCGCGGCGGGCGAGCAGCTCGCCCCGCTGGCAGGCGTGCCGCTGGCGCTGAAGGACGTGCTCACCCAGGAGGGTGTGCCGACCACTGCCGGTTCGAAGATCCTCGAAGGCTGGAAGCCGCCGTACGACTCGACCGTCGTCAAGCGGTTGAAGGCGGCCGGGATCGTGATTCTCGGCAAGACCAACATGGACGAGTTCGCAATGGGCTCCTCCACGGAGAACTCGGCGTACGGCACGACCCACAACCCGTGGGACCTGGGCCGGATCCCGGGCGGTTCCGGCGGCGGTTCGTCCGCGGCCATCTCGGCGTACGAGGCGCCGCTCGCGATCGGCACCGACACCGGCGGCTCGATCCGCCAGCCGGGTGCGTTCACCGGAACGGTCGGCGTCAAGCCGACGTACGGCGGCACCTCGCGGTACGGGCTGATCGCGCTGGCGTCCTCGCTGGACACGCCCGGTCCGTGTGCACGGACGACGCTCGACGCGGCGCTGCTGCACGAGGCGATCGCCGGCTACGACCCGATGGACTCGACGTCGATCAACCAGCCTGTCCCGGCAGTGGTCGAGGCCGCGCGCAACGGTGATGTCGCCGGTCTTCGGATCGGTGTGGTCAAGGAGCTCGGCGGCGAGGGATACCAGCCGGGTGTCGAGGCGCGCTTCCACGAGGCGGTCGAGCTGCTTACCAAGCTCGGCGCCGAGGTGGTCGAGGTGTCCTGCCCGCACTTCGAGTACGCGCTGCCGGCGTACTACCTGATCCTGCCGAGCGAGGCCTCGTCCAACCTGGCCAAGTTCGACGCGATGCGGTACGGCCTGCGTGTCGGCGACAACGGCGAGAACAGCGCGGAGAAGGTGACGAGCCTGACCCGCGAGGCGGGCTTCGGCGCCGAGGTGAAGCGCCGCATCATCCTCGGCACGCACGCGCTCTCGAGCGGGTACTACGACGCGTACTACGGCCAGGCGCAGAAGGTGCGGACGCTGATCGCCCGCGACTTCGCGAAGGCCTACGAGCAGGTCGACGTACTGGTCTCGCCGGCGACGCCGACGACCGCGTTCGCGATCGGGGACCGGATCGACGACCCGATCGCCATGTACAAGAACGACCTGTGCACGATCCCGTCCAACCTGGCCGGTAACGCGGCCGCGTCGTTCCCGTGCGGCCTCGCCGACGAGGACGGCCTGCCGGTCGGCTTCCACGTGATGGCGCCGGTGATGCGCGACGACCTGTGCTACCAGGTCGGCGCCGCGCTGGAATCCGCGCTGGCCGAGCAGTGGGGCGGCGTACTGATGACCAAGGCTCCGGAGCTGGAGGTGACCCGATGACTGTTGCTGCAGATGTTCTCGAGATCGACGACGCGCTCGCGCAGTACGACCCGGTGATGGGCCTCGAGGTCCACGTCGAGCTGAACACGAAGTCGAAGATGTTCTGCGGCTGCCCGACCGAGTTCGGCGCGCCGCCGAACACGCAGACCTGCCCGGTCTGCCTCGGTCTGCCAGGCGCGCTGCCGGTGGTGAACGCGCGCGGCGTCGAGTCGGCGATCAAGATCGGCCTCGCGCTGAACTGCGAGATCGCCGAGTGGTGCCGGTTCGCCCGGAAGAACTACTTCTACCCGGACATGCCGAAGAACTTCCAGACCTCGCAGTACGACGAGCCGATCGCGTTCAACGGCTGGACCGAGGTCGTCGTCGACGGCGAGACGTACCGGATCGAGATCGAGCGCGCGCACATGGAGGAGGACACCGGCAAGTCCACCCACATCGGCGGCGCGACCGGCCGGATCCACGGCGCCTCGCACTCGCTCGTCGACTACAACCGGGCCGGTATCCCGCTGATCGAGATCGTCACCAAGACGATCGAGGTGCCGCCGGCGAAGGCTGCGGCGGTTGCCCGGGCGTATGTGAGCATGCTGCGCGACCTGCTGCTGTCGCTCGACGTCTCGGACGTCCGCATGGATCAGGGCTCGCTGCGTTGCGACGCGAACGTCTCGCTCAAGCCGAAGGGTTCCTCGACGCTCGGGACCCGGACCGAGACCAAGAACGTGAACTCGTTCCGCTCGGTCGAGCGCGCGATCACCTACGAGATCACCCGGCAGGCGGCGGTGCTGTCGTCCGGCGGCAAGGTGCTGCAGGAGACCCGGCACTGGCACGAGGACACCGGCGTCACCACCTCCGGGCGGGAGAAGTCCGACGCGGACGACTACCGGTATTTCCCGGAGCCCGACCTGGTGCCGGTCGCGCCGTCCCGCGAGTGGGTCGAGGAGCTGCGCGCGACGCTGCCCGAGGCTCCGTCCGTGCGGCGGGCGCGCCTGCAGGAGAGCTGGGGGTTCACCGACCTCGAGATGCGCGACGTCATCAATGGCAACGCACTCGAGCCGATCGTCGCGACGGTCGAGCTCGGCGTACCTGCCGCTGCAGCGAAGAAGTGGTGGCTCGGTGAGCTGGCACGCTTCGCCAACGAGCAGGGTCTCGAGCTCGACGCGCTGTCTGTGGGTCCGACGGAGGTCGCCGAGGTGCAGAAGCTCGTCGACGACGGCACGCTGAACGACAAGCTGGCCCGCCAGGTCTTCGAAGGCCTGCTCGCCGGCGAGGGCACGCCGGCCGAGGTGATCGAGAAGCGCGGCCTCGCGCTGGTCTCCGACGACGGTCCGCTGCTCGAGGCCATCGATCGTGCGATCGCCGCCAACCCCGACGTCGTAGAAAAGGTCAACTCCGGCAAACCAGCCGCCGCCGGAGCCCTCATCGGCGCCGTCATGAAAGACATGCGAGGCCAGGCAGACGCAGCCAAAGTCCGCCAACTCCTCAACGACAAGCTGGGTATCTGAAGCTGCTGAAGGTGCCGGCCCCAGGTGGGGCCGGCACTCTCATGCCGCGGTTTTGTGTTGGGGTGCGTCTGCGATGACCTCGCGTTCTACGCGGCCGTCTTCTACGTCGGTGGCGTCGGCGAGGAGGGTTTGGGCTACTGCTAGTTCGTCGGTGGGGCAGCGAACCTCGTAGGTGGTGGGGAGGACCTGCGTGATGACCGCGTCGGGGCGGTTGCGGATGAGGCCGCGGAACAGACCCCAGAGCGTTCCGACGATGACGCCGTACACGAAGCCCCAGACCACCACAGCGAGACCGTTCAGCGTCGTCTCCGCGACGAGCGTGATGAAGACGGCAGCGAGTACGCCGAGTGCCGCGCCCTGCAGCGCGCCCACGCCGGTGAGTCGCGCGACGGGGACGATCCTGTGTCTGGTCGCTTGGCGGAGTCCGGCGCCGACCACCTCCAGGCGTCCCGCGTCCATCCCGTAACTTCGCAGGTAGTCCACTGTCTGCTGAGCATCCTCGTAGGTGCTCACCGCAGCGATCACACTGCTGGGAACGCCAGGCCCCTGGCCGGTCCGCATACCGATCTCCTCCTCAGGTCGTCTGCTTACTTCACAAGTACCAGACGACCCAAGACTTGAAACGGTTGACGGCTCAAGACGTGCTGATAGTCACCCGAAGAATGCGGTCGTCGCCGTCGTGCGGCTGGCCGCGGCCGTCGGTGTTCGACGTCGTCACCCACAACGACCCGTCCGGCGCCACCTCGACCGTGCGCAAACGCCCGTAGGAGTTGGTGAAGAACGCCTGCGGCTCGCCGATTCGCTTGCCGTCGGCAACTGGTATCGCCCACAACCGCTCACCGCGCAGCGACGCCATGAAGATGTGCCCCTGCGCGAACGCGATCCCCGACGGCGACGCGTCGGCGGTGTGCCATTGCGCGATCGGATCGGTCATCCCGTCCAGCTGGCTGATCCCCTCGGCGGCGGGCCAGCCGTAGTTCGAGCCGGGCGTGATCACGTTCAGCTCGTCCCAGGTGTTCTGCCCGAACTCCGCGGCATACAGCTGGTTCCCGTCGAACGCGAGCCCCTGCACGTTCCGGTGCCCCTTGGTGATCCACACCCGCCCGTCCGGGTTCCCCGGCGCGGCCTTCCCGTCGGTGGTGATCCGCAGGATCTTCCCGCCGAGCGAGTTGTCGTCCTGCGAGTTCGGCCGGTCCGAGCCGTCGCCGGTCCCGGCGTACAGGAACCCGTCCGGCCCGAACCGCAGCCGCCCGCCGTTGTGGATCGCCGCCTTCGGAATCCCCTCCAGGATCACCTGCTGGTCGGACAGCTTCCCGTCCTGGTACGTGATCCGCGCGATCCGGTTGTCGTCGCCGCCTGAGTAGTACGCGTAGACGTACGGCTTGCCCGGATAGCCCGGATCCACCGCCAGCCCCAGCAGCCCGCCCTCGGACGAGGACTTCACGTCGTCGACCGTGCCGACCTCCGACACCTGCCCACCGGCGATCCGCTTGACCTTCCCCGAGTCCCGCTCCGCCACCAGCGCACTCTTGTCCGGCAGGAACGCCAGTCCCCAGGGCACCTCGATACCCGTTGCCACCGTCGACGCCACCGTCAGCTTCACCGCCGCCGGCTCGCCCACCGTGCTCGCAGTGGACGGCGCTGACGCAGACCCCGAACTACTCGGCGTCGCCTCCGAACACCCGCTGGCCAACGCCAACGCCGCAACCACTACCGCGGCCTGCCCCCGCCGCCTGACCCTGGTACTACTCACGCCGTCTCCTCCGCTAGACCTGCCTACTTACTACACCGCAGGTCAACGAAAGGTTCAGCTTCCCCAGGTGGGGCGGAGGGGGAAGTGGGAGTTGCCGCGGTCGTCGGGCTTCACTGCGAGGACCTGGTGGAGCTGGATGGTGTTGTGTTCGAAGCCGGCTCGGCTGGCGGCGAGGTAGAGGCCCCAGATCTTGGCGGTGGCGGGCCCCACTTCGGCGACGGCCTCGTCCCAGTGGGCGACGAGGTTGTCGTTCCAGGCGGCCAGGGTGAGGGCGTAGTGCTCGCGGAGGTTCTCCTCGTGGCGGACCTCGAAGCCGGCGTCCTGGGCCTCGGCGATGATGCGGCCGGAGCCGATCAGTTCGCCGTCGGGGAAGATGTAGCGGTCGATGAAGGCGCCGGTGTGGCGGAAGCGGTTGTCCGGCCGGGTGATGCAGTGGTTGAGCAGCCGGCCGCCCGGCTTCAGCCGGTCGAGCAGGAACCCGAAGTACGACGGGTAGTTGCGGACGCCGATGTGCTCGGTCAGCCCGATCGAGCTGATCACGTCGAAGTCCCGCTCGGGTACGTCGCGGTAGTCCAGGTACCGCACCTCGGCCCGGTCCTCGAGCCCCTCGCGCTTGATCGCCTGGGCAGCCCACTCCGCCTGTGCCGCCGACAACGTCACGCCGAGAGCCTGTACGCCGTACTCGCGCGCCGCGTGCCGGACCATCCCGCCCCAGCCGCAGCCGACGTCGAGCAGCCGCATGCCCGGCTTGAGGTCGAGCTTCCGCGCGACCAGGTCGTACTTCTCGTACTGCGCCTCTTCCAGCGTTGCGTCCGGAGTCGGATAAACGGCGCAGGTGTAGGTCATCGACGGCCCGAGCACCCACTCGTAGAACGTGTTCGACACGTCGTAGTGGTGATGGATCGCCGACTTGTCGCGCGCCTTCGAGTGCCGCAGCCCCTCGAACGTACGCCGCCACTTCGGCAGATGCTCCTGCGGCGGGGGAGGCGGCGGCTTCAGGTGGCTCCAGCCGAGACTGCGGACGATCCGCAGCGCCTCCGCGGCCGACGGCCGCTGGAAGTGGAAGCTGTCGAGGATCAGCCGCATCAGCTCGTACGGGTTGCCCGGGTGGACGCCGGTGATCTCCAGATCGCCCATCACGTACGCGCGGACCATGCCGAGGTCGCCGGGCGCCGTCAGGATGTACGACAGCCCGCGCTCGGTGGCCAGGTGCATGTGGATCGGCGTGTCCTCCGGTCCGGCCGCGCTGCCGTCGTACGCCGTGAAGCGGAACGGGAGCCCGCCCGGCATCACGGTCGTGAGGGCTTCGGCGATCGATACCTGGGTCGCTAGCGTCGTCATCGGCGCGTCACCGCCTTCTCGTAGAGCCCGGTGAGCCGGGCGTTCGGGTCGTAGCGTTTCTTCACCTCGGTCAGGGCCGGCACGTTGTACAGCCGGTCGAACGTCTCCCGGTCGTAGTAGGCGTCGGAGTACAGCGACTTGTGGCCGCCGAACTCGGTGACCGCGGCCTCGATCCGCCGGTTGACGTCTCCGTCGGCGTCCCCGGGGGCGATGGCCACGGTGCCCCAGAAGCCGACGTTCACGTAGGTCTCGCCCGGCTTGAGTGGATACAAAGGCCAGTCCGCGGATCCCCGCAGCCGCAGCGGGCACAACCAGACCGGCCGCATGCCCACCTCAGCGTCGAACCAGCGCAGGAAGTCCGCGAGCCGCTCGACCGGGATCTCCACATCCTGGACGACACGCTCACGATCCGGCTGGCCGCGGCGCCGGGCAATCCGCGCCGCCACCTGGTGCCGGTTCTCGAAGCCGACGATCTTGTGGAACACGTCGCTCCGCCGCCAGCGTTTCGGCCACAACCGCCGTACGACGGGCTGCTGCGCGCCGAAGGCCGCGGAACACCAGAACCAGTCGGTGTCCCAGCGCCACAGGTAGTCGTGCGCGGTGAGGAAGTCCTGCTGCCGCTGCTGGATCGAGCGGTAGTAGATCTGCTGGCCGGTGTAGTCGCTCGTCCTGGTCGCGGCGTCGCTGTTGCGGCCGAGCGTCAGGTACGCCTCGGCCGGGCTGAATACCACCCCGTCGACGAAGTGCACCGGGTCGCCGTCATACGCGCCTGAGGCAACGACCTCGTCGATCGCCGGAGCCAGCTCGTCGAGGCCGAGCCGCACGTGCCGCAGCGCGACGTACGGCGAGATCTTGTCGAGCTCGATCCGCAACCGGGTCGCGTACCCGAGCGTGCCGTACGAATTCGGGAACATCCGGAACAGGTCCGTGTGCTCGCCGTCCGGGCGAGCGGTGACGAGGTCGCCGGCGCCGGTGAGGATGTCGAGCTCGAGCACCGACTCGTGCGGCAACCCGGCCCGGAACGACGACGACTCGATGCCGAGTCCGGTCACCGCGCCGCCGAGCGTGATCGTCTTGAGCTGCGGCACGACCATCGGCGTGAGCCCGTACGGCAGGGTCGCCGCGACCAGGTCCTCGTAGGTGCACATGCCCTGGACGTCGGCCGTCCGCGCGACCGGGTCGACGCCGATCACACCGGTCAGCTTCGACACGTCCAGACCCGGCCGGTCGAGCTCGGTTCGCGGCCGGAAGAGATTCGAGGAGCGCTTCGCGAGCCGGACCGGGTCGCCCTGCGGGATGCGCTCGTACGACTCCCGCAGTCGCCCGACGGCCTGATCGTGGGCGAGCGTCGCCGCCAGATCCGATGTCGAAGGCACCGATCCAGAGTACGACGATGCACCCGCTCCGGCACCGGAAAAGTCATCGGATAGTAGGTTCGTCACATGGCTGACGTGAGGGCTTGGCTGCCCTGGGAGAACCCCGACGATTTCCTCGGCGGCATGCCGGAGGGGTACGACGTGGACTTCTACGCCGGCGGTGAGCGGCCGGCGTCGCTGGACCAGGTGGAGTTCTACGTGCCGAGCTACATGGGCGGCGGCGACGTGCTCGACATCGTCCGCGAGATGCCCGCGCTGAAGGTCGTGCAGCTGCAGACGGCCGGGTTCGAGCACGTCCAGTCGCGCCTCGCCGAGGGCGTGACGTTGTGCAACGCGCGCGGCGTCCACGACGCGTCGACGGCCGAGCTCGCGGTCGGGCTGATCCTGGCGACGTACCGGCGGCTGCCGCGGGCCGTCCGCGACCAGGAGCGGGCGGTCTGGCCGGACTCCTACGACGAGGTCGACGACTCGCTCGCGGACCGGACCGTGATGATCCTCGGGTACGGCGCGATCGGCGAGGCGCTCGAACGGCGGCTGAGCGGATTCGAGTGCGAGGTGATCCGGGTCGCGCGACGGGAGCGGGGCGGCGTACACCCGATCTCCGAGCTGCCGGAGCTGCTGCCGCGCGCGGACGTCGTCGTACTGCTGACGCCGGCCACCCCGGAGACGACGCGGATGGTGGATGCCAAGTTCCTGGCGAGCATGAAGGACGGCGCGCTGCTGGTGAACGTCGCGCGCGGTGTCGTGGTGGACACGGACGCGCTGCTGACCGAGCTCCGTACGCGCCGTATCAGCGCCGCCCTGGACGTCACCGACCCCGAGCCGTTGCCCGCCGGACATCCGCTGTGGTCTGCTCCGAACGTACTGATCAATCCGCATCGCGGCGGTGCCTCGACGGCGTTCGCGCCGCGCGTGGCCCGGCTGGTGCGTGCGCAGCTTGAGCGCTACGCGTCCGGGGTACCGCTCATCAACGTGGTGGCAGGTCCGCCACGGTAACCATCAAGTAGGAGGACGACGATGTCCGAGGCCGTACTGCTGATCGGAACCAAGAAGGGTCTCTGGATCGGCCGGAGCGACGCTGCCCGCAGGCAGTGGCGACTGGACGGGCCGGTCCCGGAGTTCGAGATGCAGGGTGTGTACGCCGTGGGCATCGACACCCGTGGCGACCGTCCGCGGCTGTTCGTCGGCGGCACCAGCGAGCACTGGGGTCCGGCGGTCTTCCACTCCGACGACCTGGGCGCGACCTGGGCCGAGCCGCCGGAGGGCTCGATCGGCTTCCCGGCCGACGCTGAAGCCTCGCTCGAGCGGGTCTGGCAGATCCAGCCCGGCCCGTCCGGCCAGCCTGGTGTTGTGTACGCCGGTTCGCAGCCGTCCGCGCTGTGGAAGTCGACCGACGGCGGAGTGACGTTCGAGCTGGTCCGCGGGTTGTGGGACCACCCGCACCGGACCGAGTGGGACGCCGGGTTCGGCGGGCAGGCCGTGCACACGGTGCTCCCGCACCCCACGGACCCCGATCGAGTCAGCGTCGCGATGTCAACCGGTGGTGTCTACCAGACGACCGACGGCGGTACGTCGTGGTCGCCGGCCAACCAGGGCATCCAGGCGAAGTTCTTCCCCGACCCGTACCCCGAGTTCGGCCAGTGTGTGCACAAGCTCGCCGGGCACCCCGACGTACCCGAGCGGATGTTCGCGCAGAACCACCACGGCGTGTACCGGTCGGACGACGGCGGCGCCATCTGGAAGTCGATCGCGGACGGGCTCCCGTCGGACTTCGGCTTCCCGATCGTGGTGCACCCACACGAACCAGAGACTGTATACGTATTCCCACTGGTTGCGGACGGCAACAGGATCCCGACCGGGGCGAAGTGCCGCGTCTACCGGTCTCGCGACGCCGGCTCCACCTGGGAGCCGTTGTCCGCCGGGCTGCCAGACGTGTCGTATGTGCCGGTACTGCGGGACGCGATGACGACCGACACCGCGGATCCGGCCGGCGTGTACGTCGGCACGCGCGACGGCTGCGTCTACGCGAGCGCCGACGCCGGCGACAGCTGGGTCGAGGTCGCCAGCCACCTGCCCGACGTACTCACGGTGCGCGCCGCGGTGGTCGGATGATCGCAGTACGCCTGCCCACCGTGCTCCGCCCGTTCGCCGGCGGCGCCGAGCGGGTCGAGGTCGAAGGTACGACGGTCGCCGAGGCGTTCGCAGCGCTGGACGCGCCATTGCGCCGACGGCTCACCGACGAGCAGGGCGGTCTGCGCCGGCACGTGAACATCTATCTGCGCGACGACAACATCCGCGACCTCGACGGCCTCGACACTCCGCTCGCCGACGGTGACGAGCTCCTGGTGCTGCCGAGCGTCGCCGGAGGGTGACAACCCGCTGTCACCGGCCGATGGCGCTCTGGTGACTGTGGGTGCCGAAGGGTTGTGGGCCTGCCCGGTGCCGATTTAGATTCGCCCGAGGGGGCCGACGGCTGGGCCGTCGCCTGGGGGGTGCCCGGGGGAGGGGCACCTTATGCACGCGTTTTTGGACCGGCTCGGGCGGGGAGCGGCACGCTTTCACTGGTTCGTGATCGCCGGCTGGCTGGTGGTGGTCGTCGGCCTGTTCGTACTGCGGTCCGCGTTCGGCGGCACGTACGTCAACAACTACACGGTTCCGGGCAGTGAATCGTCCGCTGGTTTGAACATCCTGAACAAGGACTTCGCCAGCGCCGGCGGGTACTCGGGCTCGATCGTGTTCCACGCCAAGACCGGCGCGGTGTCCGAGCACGCCGACGCGGTCAAGTCGTCGATGGAGGCCGTCGGCAAGCTGCCCGACGTCGTCACCGCCGTCGATCCGCTGGCGCAGAGCTCCTCGAGCTCACCATCGCCGTACATCTCGAAGGACGGCAGCATCGTCAATGCGCCGGTCTCGTTTTCGGTGGTGCCGGCGTCGCTCGACAAGTCGTACGTCGACAAGCTGGACGCGGCCGTCCAGCCGGCCCGGGCGGCCGGGTTGCAGGTCGAGTACGGCGGGGGCACCGGCCAGATCGGGAAACAGGCGGACGACGGCCCGTCGGAGGCGATCGGTCTCGCCCTCGCGCTGTTGCTCCTGTTCCTGATGTTCCGGTCGGTGGTCGCGTCCGGACTGCCGCTGGTGGCGGCGGTCTTCAGCGTCGGCGGCGGGCTGGCGGTCCTCGGGTTGCTCGCCGCGGTCAAGGACTTCCCGGTCTCGGCGCCGACTGTGGCGACACTGCTCGGGCTCGGTGTCGCGATCGACTACGGCCTCTTCCTGGTGTCGCGGCATCGCGAGCAACTGGACGACGGCATGGGCGTCGTCGAGTCGGCGGGCCGCGCGGAGTCCACCTCGGGCGCTGCGATTTTGGTTGCCGGCGGCACCGTTGTGATCGCGATCCTCGGCCTGTACGTGTCCGGCGTACCGTTCGTCGGCGCGCTCGGCCTGTCGTCGGCGATCGTCGTCGCGGTGACCGTGCTGGCCGCTCTGACGCTCATCCCGGCGCTGCTCGGCCTGGCGAAGTTCACGGTGCTGAACCGCAAGGACCGCCATCACCTCGCCGACGAACGCGAGCTCGAGGCCGGCCTCGCGGACGAGACCGCGATCGCCGCGCACCGCGCGGAGGAACGCGAACGCCGCGACACCAAGCACGAGCAGAGTGCCTTCGCTCGCTGGGGCCGCAAGGTGAGCGATCGGCCGTGGCCGTACGGCATCGCCGCGACGCTGGTGCTGCTCGTGCTCGCGATCCCGCTGCTGTCGATGAACCTCGGCCAGCTCGACGCCGGAACCGATCCGGCCGGCGACTCCAGCCGGAAGGCGTACGACCTGATCGCGCAAGGGTTCGGCCCCGGCGCCAACGGCCCGCTGACGGTCGTCGTACAGCTGCCGTCATCGGGTGACAAACAGACCTTGCTGAGCGGGCTCAGCTCCACGTTGCAGAAGACACCCGGGGTCGCCGCGGTCCAGCCGCCGAACACGAACAGCGCCGGGACGACGGCCATCATCAACGTCATCCCGACCACCTCGCCGTCGTCGGCCGAGACCGAGGACCTGGTCAACCGGATCCGCGACGATGTGCTGTCCGGCCAGCAGGAACCGACGTACGTCGTCGGCACCACGGCCGGGTACGTCGACTTCACCGAGAAGGTCGGCAGCCGGATGCCGTGGCTGATCGGGGCCGTCGTGGTGCTCGCGTTCCTGCTGCTCACGGTGGCGTTCCGCTCGCTGCTGATCGGGGTGAAGGCGGCCGTGCTGAACCTGCTGTCGGTCGGGGCGGCGTACGGCGTGATCGTCGCGGTCTTCCAATGGGGCTGGGGATCGTCGCTGGTCGGGATCGACGAGAACGTGCCGATCCCGTCGTTCGTGCCGATGCTGATGTTCGCGATCGTGTTCGGGCTGTCGATGGACTACGAGGTGTTCCTGCTGTCCCGGGTGCACGAGGCGTGGATCGCGACGAAGGACAGCCATCGCGCGGTGGCGATCGGGATCGGCGCGACGGCCCGCGTCATCACCACCGCGGCCGCGATCATGATCGTGGTCTTCCTGAGCTTCGTGCTGGACGACGACCCGACGGTGAAGATGCTCGCGGTCGGGATGGCGGTCGCGGTGCTGATCGACGCCAGCGTGGTCCGGATGATCCTGGTGCCGTCGGTGATGACGCTGCTCGGCGATCGGGCCTGGTGGCTGCCGCGCTGGCTCGACCGGATCGTCCCCGATATCCAGCTCGAGGGCGGTCCGCCGCCCGCACCGCCGGAGCCGGCGAAGGAGAAGATCGACGTCCCCGGCTGATCAGGGCGGAAAAGAAAAGACTGCAGTTTGCCGGCGGGTTTGGTTAGCGTCGGGCGTCATGAGCAACGTCCTTCTGCTGACCGGCCCGCCGGGCTCCGGCAAGACCACCGTGGCCCGTCTCGTCGCGACCGACGCGCCGCGGCCGACCGTCCATGTCACGACCGACGAGTTCTACCGGGCGATCCGCACCGGCTTCATCGCGCCGTACCTGCCCGGCGCGCAACGGCAGAACGAGGTTGTCGTCGACGTGATCGTGGCGACGGTTTCGGTCTATGCGCGCGGCGGCTACGACGTGGTGGTGGACGGGATCATCGGTCCGTGGTTCCTCGCGCCGTTCCGTGCGGCCGCCCGCGATTGGTCGATGTCGTACGTCGTACTGCGGCCCGACCTGGCGACGACCCTCGAGCGGGCGCGGTCCCGCGCCGCCGGTGAACTGAAGGACGTCGCGGCGATCACCGGCCTGCACGGGGCGTTCGCGGACCTCGGCGAGCTCGAGCCGCACGCGATCGACACGTCGGCATTCGATCCCGCCGCGACTGCTGCCGAGGTCCGCAAAATTGTTGCCTCAGGCGACTACCTGCTCGGCGCGTGAATCAATGCCTGAACAGGCGTACCCCCGTTGAGGACCAGGTGATCCCCAGGTCGGCGCAGGCCGCGGCGACCTCGGGTGAGCGGATCGATCCGCCCGGTTCGGCGATGTGGGTGACGCCGTGGCGATGCGCCTCCTCGACGTTGTCGATGAACGGGAGCGCGCCGTCGGACACCATCGCGACACCGGTCAACGGCTCATCCGACCGGCGCGACCACCACAGCTGCGCCTTCTCGCCGGCCAGCCGCGTGCAGTCCACCCGGGACTGTTGCCCGGCGCCGATGCCGATCGCCATCCCGTCCTTCACCATCACGACGGTGTTGGACTGGGTGTACCGGGCAACGATCAACCCCAGCAGCAGGTCCCGGGCCGCGTCGTCCGGCACGGCATCGTCGAGCAGGTCGCGAGTCAGCGGCAGCGCATCCCGCTCCTGCGTCAACCGCATGCCGTAGATCTCGCGCACTTCCTCGGCCGGCGGCTCGAAGCCGGGATCAGCTTCCAGCACCAGATAGGTCCCACGCTTCTTCGCCGCCAGCAGCTCGACCACACCCTCGTCGTACCCGGGCGCGATGATCCCGTCAGAAACAACCCGCTTCAACTTGTCGGCAAGCTCCAAGTCGACCGGATGCGAGACCGCCACGAAGTCGCCGTACGACGACTTCGGATCGGCGTCGCGCGCCCGCGCATAAGCCTCGACCACGCTCGCGCCAAGAGCCGCCCCGGCCGGCGACACATGCTTGTACGACGCAGCCGCCGGCACGCCGAACATCCGCGCAGCCTCCCGCACAAGCTGCCACCCGGTCAGCGCATCCAGCACATTGATGTACGACGGCGCACCCGAAACCACCGCGAACGGCGCACGATCAACCGGCGCCATCCCGGCCGCCTGATGTGGATTCATCCCATAACGCACGAAGACCTCCGAGGTCAGTCGGAGGCGCCCAGGCGGACGACGCCTTGCTCTTCGCTCCCCGGTGGTACCCCACCCTCGCCAGTCGCGGTCCCCTCAGCTTAGTCGCGCCACGCACCGGTCCAGTCGTAGAGCGGGGCTGTGGTGGCGTACTCGCGGAGATACGCGATGCGCCCCTGGTCGAGTCGTGCGACCGTCGCGCCGTCGAACGCGCCGGGCTCGCCCTTCCACGTGCACTCGAAATGCCACTCGACAACGAGCGTCTCGCCCGCCACGGCCCGCGAGGTGATCTCCCAGGCGTCGACGGTGCCGCCGGCGCCGAACCAGGCGTCCATCCATTGCTCGACGCGAGCCTTGCCACGGTAGATCGGCCCGTAGCACTCGATCACGACGCAGTCGTCGGTCAAGGTGTCGAGCACGGCCGCGTTGTCGTGCCGCCGCCAGCCGTCGATGTAAGCCTCGAGTAGGTCCACCGGCTCAGAGTAAGTCGGTCAGCGTTTGGTGGCCTGGAAGACGAGCAGGCGGGACTCGTTCGTCAGTGGCTCCTGGTGCCAGCCGCCGTGGACGGTGACGTCGGTGAAGCCTGCTGCGTGGAGGTCGGCGGTGATGTCGTCGGGGGAGCGGAAGTGGAGGGTGGTGCGGTAGACGGCGTCGTGGCCGTCGGGGAAGACGTTGTGGGCGTCGAAGATCACGCGGCCGTCGGTGACGTCGATCAGGTCGATCCATTCGACAAGATGGCCGACGGGGGTGTCGCGTTCGCCGTACGTCGTGTCGCGGGTCCACTGCTCCCATGCGCGTACTGCGGGATTGCGTGACTCGAAGCTGATCACGCCGCCCGGTCGGAGCGCATTCGTGAGTGCCGTGAAGACCTCGGCCTGGTTGCCGATGTGCATGATCGAGTTGCCGGCGCTGATGACGAGGTCGGCGTCGCCCGTGGGCTCGACGGCGCGGAAGTCTCCGTCGATCCAGGTGACTGCATCGGCACCCGGTTGGCGGCGCGCGTACCCGAGCATGGTCGGGCTCGGGTCGATCCCGACGACGACCCGTCCCGGCGCGACCAGCGAGCGGGTCAACAGGCCGGTGCCACAGCCGAAGTCCAGAACCTTGCGGGTATCGGAAGCCAGCGCGCGGTAGTAGGCGTGGTCCTCACCGGCGGGGTTGTCCACGTCGTACAACCCGACCAGCTGCTCGTCACCGTACGGATCGTCAGTCACCGCCGAATGCTAAACCAGGCGCCAGCTCGACAGGACGTATTTATCTACTACACACGACTGCAGGCGGGGCGTCCCGCCCGACGGCGACCAGTGGACGTATATGTCCTGTCGAGCTGCACACCACAACACAAAGCGGCAAGTTACGAAGGCATAGAGTGGCCCGCATGGTCGATGTGAAGCCCCGCAGCCGGACAGTGACCGACGGGCTGGAGGCCACTGCCAGCCGGGGGATGCTCCGCGCGGTCGGGATGGGTGACGACGACTGGGTCAAGCCGCAGATCGGGGTCGCCTCCAGCTGGAACGAGATCACCCCGTGCAACCTGTCCCTGGACCGGCTCGCCAAGGCCGTCAAGGACGGCGTGCACGCGGCCGGCGGGTATCCGCTCGAATTCGGCACGATCAGCGTCTCCGACGGCATCTCGATGGGCCACGTCGGCATGCACTACTCGCTGGTCAGCCGGGAGATCATCGCGGACTCGGTCGAGACCGTGATGGAGGCCGAGCGGCTCGACGGCTCGGTGCTGCTGGCCGGCTGCGACAAGTCGCTGCCCGGCATGCTGATGGCCGCGGCCCGGCTCGACCTCGCGTCGGTCTTCCTGTACGCCGGTTCGATCATGCCCGGCAAGCTCGGGGACAAGGACGTGACGATCATCGACGCGTTCGAGGCGGTCGGCGGGTGCGTGCGCGGCCTGATCACCCGCGACGAGGTCGACGCCGTAGAACGCGCGATCTGCCCGGGCGAAGGCGCCTGCGGCGGGATGTACACCGCCAACACGATGGCCGCGTCCGCCGAAGCCCTCGGTATGTCGCTCCCCGGCTCCGCTGCACCGCCGGCGGTCGACCGTCGCCGTGACGGCTACGCGCGCAAGTCCGGCGAGGCCGTCGTCGGGCTGCTGCAGAAGGGCATCACCGCCCGCCAGATCCTCACCAAGGAAGCCTTCGAGAACGCGATCGCCGTGGTGATGGCCCTCGGAGGCTCGACCAACGCGGTTCTGCATCTGCTGGCCATCGCCCGGGAGGCTGAGGTCGAGTTGACCCTCGCCGACTTCAACCGCGTGGGGGAGCGGGTGCCGCACCTGGGTGACCTCAAGCCGTTCGGGCGGTATGTGATGACGGACGTGGACCGGGTGGGTGGGATCCCGGTCGTGATGCGGGCACTGCTCGATGCCGGCCTGCTGCACGGCGACTGCCTGACCGTGACCGGGAAGACGATGGCGGAGAACCTGGCCGACATCGCCCCGCCGGACATCGACGGCACCATCATCCGCGCGCTCGACAAGCCGATCCACCACACCGGCGGCATTACGATCCTGCACGGCTCGCTCGCCCCCGAAGGTGCGGTCGTGAAGAGCGCGGGCTTCGACTCCGACGTCTTCGAAGGTACGGCGCGGGTCTTCGACGGCGAGCGCGCCGCGATGGACGCCGTACCGGATCTCAATGCCGGCGACGTCGTCGTGATCCGGTACGAAGGCCCGAAGGGCGGCCCGGGGATGCGCGAGATGCTCGCGGTCACCGGCGCGATCAAGGGCGCGGGTCTCGGCAAGGACGTGCTGCTGCTCACCGACGGCCGTTTCTCCGGCGGTACGACGGGACTCTGCGTCGGGCATGTTGCGCCCGAGGCCGTCGACGGCGGCCCGATCGCGTTCGTCCGCGACGGCGACCGGATCACGCTCGACGTCGCGAACCGCACCCTCGACCTGCACATCGACGCCGAGGAACTCGAACGCCGCAAGGAAGGCTGGACCCCGAACGCGCCGGCGATCACCAAGGGCGTGCTGGGCAAGTACACCCGCTTGGTGCGGTCGGCGTCCGAGGGAGCTGTCTGCATTTAGGGACAGATGTATCAAAATATGAGACACGGAGGCGCCCAACTTGACCCCGTCGTGGTCTGCGGGCGAATAATGCCTACATGCGATCGATTCTCCTCGTACTTGTGCGGCGCGCCGACTGACGCGACCACCGAGTCGAGCGCGCCCCTTCAGCCAACCCGGCCGAAGGGGTTTTTTGTTGCACGGGCGACTATCTGAGACCCAGTAGAGCCGGGACAACAGCCACAAGCGAGGATGGATCGGTCGCGACAGCACCGTTTCTTTGGGCAAAATTCGTGACAGGACAGGAAGGCTCTCTCATGAGTGAGCAGCTGACCGGGGCACAGGCTCTGATCCGCGCACTGGAACATGCCGGAGTGGACACCGTCTTCGGCATCCCGGGCGGCGCGATCCTCCCGGCGTACGACCCGATGCTCGACTCGACCCAGATCCGCCACATCCTGGTACGTCACGAGCAGGGCGCCGGCCACGCCGCCCAGGGGTACGCGGCCGCGTCGGGCAAGACCGGCGTGTGCATGGCGACCTCGGGCCCGGGCGCGACCAACCTGGTGACGCCGATCGCCGACGCGTACATGGACTCGGTGCCGATGGTGGCGATCACCGGTCAGGTGGCCGGTGCCGCGATCGGTACGGACGCCTTCCAGGAGGCGGACATCCGCGGCATCACGATGCCGATCACCAAGCACAACTTCCTGGTGACCGACCCGGCCGACATCGCCACCACGATCGCCGAGGCGTTCCACATCGCCTCGACCGGCCGGCCCGGCCCGGTGCTGGTCGACGTGACCAAGGACGCGATGCAGACCAAGGGCGTCGACTTCCAGTGGCCGACCGAGCTCGCGCTGCCCGGCTACCGGCCGGTGACCCGCCCGCACCCGAAGCAGGTGCGTGAGGCGGCTCGCCTGATCGCCGCGGCCGAGAAGCCGGTGCTGTACGTCGGTGGCGGTGTGATCCGCGCCCAGGCCAGCGCCGAGCTGAAGGAACTCGCCGAGCTGCTCGGCATCCCCGTGGTCACCACGCTGATGGCCCGCGGCGCGCTGCCGGACACCCACGAGCTGCACTTCGGCATGCCCGGTATGCACGGCTCGGTGTCCGCGGTCGGCGCACTGCAGCGCTCCGATCTGCTGATCACGCTGGGCGCCCGGTTCGACGACCGGGTGACCGGCAAGCTCGACTCGTTCGCACCCGAGGCGAAGGTCATCCACGCCGATATCGATCCGGCCGAGATCGGTAAGAACCGCGCCGCCGACGTGCCGATCGTGGGTGACTGCAAGGAGGTCATCACCGACCTGATCGCGGCGCTGCGGACCGAGATCGCGAGCTCCGGCCGCACCCCGTCGTACGACGCCTGGCGCGGCCAGCTGGAATCGGTCCGCGCGAAGTACCCGGTGGCGTACGACGAGCCCGAGGACGGCACGCTGTCCCCGCAGTACGTGATCGAGCGGATCGGCCAGATCGCCGGACCGGACGCCATCTACACCGCGGGCGTCGGCCAGCACCAGATGTGGTCCGCGCACTACCTGCCGTTCGAGAAGCCGCGTCATTGGCTGAACTCCGGCGGCCTCGGCACGATGGGGTACGCCGTACCCGCCGCGATGGGCGCCAAGGTCGCGCGCCCGGACAAGACCGTCTGGGCGATCGACGGCGACGGCTGCTTCCAGATGACCAACCAGGAGCTCGTCACCTGCGCGCTGGAGGGCATCCCGATCAAGGTTGCCGTCATCAACAACCAGTCGTTGGGCATGGTCCGCCAGTGGCAGACGCTGTTCTACGACAAGCGTTACTCGAACACCGACCTGCACTCGGCCCGGATCCCGGACTTCGCCAAGCTGGCCGAGGCGATGGGCGGCGTCGGGCTGCGCTGCTCCGACAAGGACTCCGTCGACGCCACCATCGACAAGGCGATGTCGGTCACCGACCAGCCGGTCGTCGTGGACTTCGTCGTGCACCGCGACGCGATGGTGTGGCCGATGGTCGCCGCCGGCGTCAGCAACGACGAGATCCAGATCGCCCGCGACATGGCCCCCAAGTGGGACGGGGAGGAGTTGTAGTGAGAGAGCGCAGCGAACGAACAAGTCCAGCACAGCCGACTCGTGCCTCATCGGCGCCCGGAGCGAAGCGAGGACGTCGATGAGTAAACACACTTTGAGCATCCTGGTCGAGAACAAGCACGGTGTGCTGGCCCGGGTGGCCGCGTTGATCTCGCGGCGGGGCTTCAACATCGACTCGCTCGCGGTCGGTCCGACCGAGCACCCCGAGGTTTCCCGGATGACCATCGCGGTCAGCGTGGACGAGCAGCCTTTGGAGCAGATCACCAAGCAGCTGAACAAGCTGGTGAACGTGATCAAGATCGTCGAGCTCGAGCCCAGCCAGACGGTTCAGCGCGAACTGCTGCTGGTGAAGGTCAAGGCGGACACCCTGACCCGCGGACAGGTGCTGGAGACCGTCCAGCTGTTCCGTGCGAAGGTGGTGGACGTGGCACCGGACGCGATCACGATCGAGGCGACCGGCAATCCCGAGAAACTCGAAGCCATGCTGCGGGTGCTGGAACCCTTCGGCGTCCGCGAGCTGGTGCAGTCCGGCATGGTGGCCATCGGCCGGGGCAGCCGCTCCATCTCCGACCGCACGCTGCGGCCGGTCCCGGTGCCTCCGCCGCACGTCCAGTCGGGTCCTCCGACCGTGCAGGCACGACCCGCCGAACGCGCGAGCCACACGAACCCCGCGAACCACCCGGTGCCGGGCCCGCCGCCAGGCCGGGCCGCCGCCGTACCGAATCAACACTAAGGAGAAGTGCCGCAAGTGGCAGCTGAAATGTTCTACGACGACAACGCCGACCTGTCGGTGATCCAGGGCCGCCACGTGGCCGTCCTCGGCTACGGCTCCCAGGGCCACGCCCACGCGCTCTCGCTGCGCGACTCCGGCGTCGACGTCCGGGTGGGTCTGCCGGAGGGCTCGAAGAGCCGGGCCAAGGCCGAGGCCCAGGGCCTGCGGGTGCTCACCCCGGCCGAGGCGGTCGAGGAGGCCGACGTCATCGTCGTACTCGCGCCGGACCCGGCCCAGCGCAAGCTCTACAAGGAGGCCATCGAGCCGAACCTGGTCGACGGCGACGCGCTCGTCTTCGGTCACGGCTTCAACATCCGGTTCGGCTACATCAAGCCGCCGGCCGGCGTGGACGTGTTCATGGTCGCCCCGAAGGGCCCCGGCCACCTGGTCCGCCGCGAGTACACCGAGGGTCGCGGCGTACCCGTGCTGGTAGCGGTCGAGCAGGACGCGACCGGCAAGGCGTGGGACCTGGCGCTCTCGTACGCGAAGGGCATCGGCGGTCTGCGGGCCGGCGGTATCAAGACCACCTTCACCGAGGAGACCGAGACCGACCTGTTCGGTGAGCAGGCCGTCCTCTGCGGTGGCGTGTCGGCGCTGATCCAGAACGGCTTCGAGGTACTGACCGAGGCCGGCTACCAGCCCGAGGTCGCGTACTTCGAGTGCCTGCACGAGCTCAAGCTGATCGTCGACCTGATCTACGAAGGCGGTATCGCCAAGCAGCGCTGGTCGGTCTCCGACACCGCCGAGTACGGCGACTACGTGTCCGGCCCGCGGATCATCGACGCGTCGGTGAAGCAGCGCATGAAGGAGGTCCTCGGCGACATCACCGACGGCACCTTCGCGGCCCGCTTCATCGCCGACCAGGACGCCGGCGCGCCGGAGTTCGCCGAGTTCCGCAAGCAGAGCGAGTCGCACCCGATCGAGGCCGTCGGCAAGGAACTGCGCGGCCTGATGGCGTGGGTCAAGTCCCACGACGACGACTACGTCGAGGGCACGTCCGCCCGCTGACCTGCAGGATTCTGAAGGGCCCGGACCGTCCAGGTGGATGGCCCGGGCCCTTTCTTTTGACACAATGTGTGACGGTAATGGTCCAAGGGCGTGGTTCAGGTGGGTGAGTGCGGGGGAGGTGACCGGCGGTGGAGGACGGCAGGAACGGGCTGCCGCGGCCGCCTCGGCGGATCCCCGCGAACGCCGGTTCGCTGACGCAGCTGGAGGTTCCCAGCCGACTCACTGCACCACCCCCGACACCGCCGGCCCGAAGGCCGTGGATCTTCGGCCGGATCCTGGCCGGGTTCGTCGTCCTGCTGGTGATCACCGCGGGTGGCGCAGGTGCGGGCTGGTTCGTCCATCAGCAGCGCCTGGACATCAACACCGACGAGGTACTGAAGGCGGCCGGTCCGGCGGTGGTCCGGGTGCTCGCGACGACGTGCGGCTCGACCGGCGAGGCATCCGGCGTGCTGATCGACAACGGCCGGGTGCTGACCGCGGCCTCGGCGGTGGCCAATCCGAGGTCGATCGTGATCATCACGCAGGACGGCCGGATCCGCCGGGCCAACCTGCTCGGCACGAGCGCGGACGGCGTCGCCGTACTGCAGTCGATCGGCCAGCCCGGCGCGCCGATACAGGTCGCCGCGGCCGACCCCGACCCGAAGGCGCAGCGGGCGCTGATCGGTTACACCGCGGCGGGCAAGCAGACGATCAACGAGGTCGGTTCGACGGCCGACCCGAGGGCCTTGAGCGAGGTCATGAACACGGCCAAGCTCGGCGGCCCGGTCGTCGACAGGTCCGGCGGTCTGATCGGGCTCGTCACCGGCGCCACGGTGCAGGCCGGCGCGATCGTCCCGCTCGAGAACCTCCGGGGGTACGCCGCCGTGGCGCCGTCGGGCGTCACCGTCGCGACGGCCGGGACCTGCGACCAGTCGCGTGGCCCGCAAGCCGCGGTCGTTCCGGCTCTTCAGGTCGCCGGGACGACGTTGAACGTCGAGGTGCAGCACTTGTTCGGCAACTACATCACGCTGGAGAACCAGCAGGACTTCCGCGGACTGCAGTCGCTGTACTCGGCGCGCTTCGCCCAGGGCATGACCGAGGCACGGGACCTGCACAACCACCGGACGTCGTACTTCTTCAACGCGAAGATCACCGATGTGGCACCGGACGGCTCGTACGCCCGGATGTCGTACGACATCCTGTTCGCCCCGACCGCGACCGGCGCGGGCGGCCAGAACTGCAACCGGCTCGACGTGCGCTTCCAGCTGGTCCGGGTGGGCGGCAAGCTGCTGATCGATCGAACCGTCCCGATGGCGACTGCGGTCAGCTGCGACAGTGACTGACCGTCATCCGGGCCCTCCAACGAGGCCCGGAGTGGACGCGGTACCATCGAGGCAGCGGGCACAGCGCGGTGCTCTGTTCATCATGAGCCCCTACCGCTTCTGCAGGAGATTCCTCCATGACTGACGTAAACCGGCCCGTCGTCCTGATCGCCGAAGAGCTCAGCCCGGCCACCGTCGAGGCCCTCGGCCCCGACTTCGAGATCCGCCACGCGAACGGCGCCGACCGCGCCGAGCTGATCCCGGCCATCGCCGACGTCGACGCGATCCTGATCCGCAGCGCCACCAAGGTGGACGCCGAGGCGCTCGCCGCCGCGAAGAAGCTGAAGGTCGTCGCCCGCGCCGGCGTCGGCCTCGACAACGTGGACGTGAAGGCCGCCACCCAGGCGGGTGTGATGGTCGTCAACGCGCCGACCTCCAACATCACCAGCGCCGCCGAGCTCGCCGTCGCCCTGCTGCTCGCCTCCGCGCGGCGAGTCCCGGCCGCGAACGAGTCGCTCAAGAAGGGCGAGTGGAAGCGCAGCAAGTACTCCGGTGTCGAGCTGTTCGAGAAGACCGTCGGCATCGTCGGCCTTGGCAAGATCGGCGTCCTGGTCGCGCAGCGGCTGGCCGCCTTCGGAATGAACGTGATCGCCTACGACCCGTACGTGCAGGCCGGCCGGGCCGCGCAGATGGGCGTCCGGCTCGCCACCCTGGACGAGCTGCTGGCGACCAGTGACTTCATCTCGGTGCACCTGCCGAAGACCCCGGAGACCATCGGCCTGATCGGCGACGAGCAGCTGCACAAGGTCAAGCCCGAGGTCATCATCGTGAACGCGGCCCGCGGCGGCATCGTCGACGAGCAGGCGCTCTACTCTGCCTTGAAGGAAGGGCGTGTGGCCGGCGCCGGCCTGGACGTGTTCGCGTCCGAGCCGTGCACCGACTCGCCGCTGTTCGAGTTCGAGAACGTCGTCGTCACGCCGCACCTCGGCGCCTCCACCGACGAGGCGCAGGAGAAGGCCGGTATCGCGGTCGCGAAGTCGGTCCGCCTCGCGCTGTCGGGCGAGCTGGTCCCGGACGCGGTCAACGTCCAGGGCGGCGTGATCGCCGAGGACGTCCGCCCGGGCATCGGTCTGACCGAGAAGCTGGGCCGGATCTTCACCGCGCTCGCCGGTGGTGTCGCGCAGCAGCTCGACGTCGAGGTGCGCGGTGAGATCACGCAGTACGACGTGAAGGTGCTCGAGCTCGCTGCGCTGAAGGGCGTCTTCGCGGATGTCGTCGAGGACAACGTCTCGTACGTCAACGCGCCGCTGCTGGCGGCCGAGCGGGGCCTCGAGGTCCGGCTCGTCACCGACCACGACAGCCCCGAGCACCGCAACCTGATCACGCTGCGCGGCACGCTCGCCGACGGTGTTCAGGTCTCGGTGTCCGGCACGCTGATCGGCGTACGGCAGTCGGAGCGGCTGGTCGAGATCGACGGGTACGACGTCGAGATCGAGCTCGCCGCACACCTGGCGTTCCTCACCTACGAGGACCGGCCGGGCGCGGTCGGCCAGATCGGCCGCATCCTCGGCGACGCCGACGTGAACATCGCCGGTATGCAGGTCAGCCGCGACCGCAAGGGCGGCAAGGCCCTGGTCGCGCTGTCGGTCGACTCGAAGATCGCCCCGACCGTCCTCGACGACATCGCCGCCGCGGTCCAGGCCGACACCGCCCGCACCGTGGACCTCGAAGCCTGATTGAGACGAACGACTGATTTACTGGAAGCGGCCAGCCGCCCGCAGGCGCATGGCGGCCGGCAAGGGCCCGGGCTCAATAGCCCGGGCCCGCTCCAATTCCTAGTGCCTGGTGGCAAGCAGTACGGCGGCGTCGGGGGCGACCATCACCTCGACGGTCGTGAAGCGCTTGTCCATCAGCCATTCCTGGCGGAGCGTGTCGACGCGGCCCTCGTACATCGGCGGCCACACCGCTGACGGCGTGAAGTCGTCCAGTACGACGAAACCGCCGGGCTCGACCACGTCCGCGATGATGTCGCGGGCCGAGAGCTTGGCCTCGCGCGCGTCCACGAACAGCAGTGCGAACGGTCCGCGCTCGATCAGCGCGGTCCAGTCGGCCGAGACGACCTCGATCCGCTCGTCGGCGGCGAACAGCTCCGCGACCACCTGCGCCAGCTGCGGATCGCTCTCCGCGGTGACGATGTTCGTCGACTCCCCGGCGCCGCTGCGCAGCCAGGCAGAGCCGACCCCGCAGCCGGTCCCGAGCTCACCGAGCAGGCCGGTCTTCGACGCGGCGAGCGAGGCGAGCAGCCGGCCGGTCTCGTTGCGGGTGGAGCTGACGAATCCGCGCCGGCCGGACAGGCTGAGGGCCGCCGACACCAGCGGCGGCAGTTCTGGAGGAGCACTCACCGGCTGAGAGTTGCACAGGTCCGGTCCAGGACCAGCACCGGGATCTCACATACCGGGACAAGGTGCCCGCATAGTGGTGAACTAGTCGGACGTGCGAGTAAATTCGTGCGCATCCTGCCGCCCACGACATATTTGGGAGCAGCAGCATGTACGACATGTATCCAGCCAACTGGCCCGCGATCGACGCCCGGGAGCGGAAGGCGGCCCGCCGTCGCCGTACCGCCCGCCCGGCCAGTGACGAGGTCAAGGCTGTCCAAGAGGCCATGAACCGCCGTGACAATGGGGGAGAACCCAAGAAGTGAGCGAGAACAAGAACTTCACGCTGGCCGTCGTTCCCGGTGACGGGATCGGACCGGAGGTCACCACCGAGGCCCTCAAGGTCCTCGACGCGGTAGCCGCGCAGCACGGCGTGACGTTCGAGCGGACCGAGTACGACCTCGGCGCGAAGCGCTGGCACGCCACCGGCGAGACGCTGCCGGACGCCGAGCTGGAGGAGATTCGCAAGCACGACGCGATCCTGCTCGGCGCGGTCGGCGACCCGAGCGTCCCGTCCGGCGTGCTCGAGCGCGGTCTGCTGCTCAAGCTCCGCTTCACCCTCGATCACTACGTGAACCTGCGGCCCTCGAAGATCTACCCCTCCGTCGGCTCCCCGCTGGCGAACCCGGGCGAGGTCGACTTCGTCGTCGTCCGCGAGGGCACCGAGGGTCCGTACGTCGGCAACGGCGGCGCGCTCCGGGTCGGGACTCCGGCCGAGATCGCCACCGAGGTGTCGGTCAACACGGCGTACGGCGTCGAGCGGGTCGTCCGTGACGCGTTCGCGCGCGCCATGGCGCGGCCGCGCAAGAAGCTCACGCTGGTGCACAAGAACAACGTGCTCGTGCACGCCGGTCACCTGTGGAAGCGGACCGTCGACAAGGTCGCGGCCGACTTCCCCGAGATCACCGTCGACTACCTGCACGTGGACGCGGCGACGATCTTCCTGGTCACCGACCCGGCCCGGTTCGACGTGATCGTCACCGACAACCTGTTCGGCGACATCATCACCGACCTGGCGGCCGCGATCAGCGGCGGGATCGGGCTGGCCGCGAGCGGCAACATCAACCCGGACCGGACCGCGCCGAGCATGTTCGAGCCGGTGCACGGCTCCGCGCCGGACATCGCCGGCCAGCAGAAGGCCGACCCGACCGCGGCCATCCTCTCGGCGTCGCTGCTGTGCGAGCACCTCGGCCTGACCGAGGCGGCGCGTGCGATCGAGGCAGCAGTCGAGGCCGATATCGAGGAGCGCACGGGGGTAGCCCGCAGCACCGCCGAGATCGGCGACGCGATCGCCAAGCGCGCGGCGGGCTGACCGGTGACCGTCGGTGAGGCCCCCGCTGCGGCCGGGGCCGATGCTCGCATGACCACTTGGTCGAGAGGTACGGTGCGGCTATGAGCGCCTTAGAGTTCACCGTTGAGCCGAGCACCCATTTGGCCGGCGACGACCAGCGCGCCCAGATCCTGGCGAACCCGGGATTCGGGCAGTACTTCTCCGACCACATGGCGATCGCCACCTGGACGGCCGAGAAGGGCTGGCACGACGCGCGGATCACCGCCTTCGGACCGCTGGAGTTGTCTCCCGCGACCGCGGTGTTCCATTACGCCCAGACCATCTTCGAAGGGATGAAGGCCTACCGGCATCCCGACGACTCGATCCATCTGTTCCGCCCCGAGGCCAACGCGGCCCGGTTCCAGCGGTCCGCGCAGCGCCTCGCGCTGCCCGAGCTGCCGACCGAGGCCTTCCTCGACTCGCTGCACAAGCTGGTCGAGCTCGACAAGGCCTGGGTGCCGGGCGGCGGCGAGACCTCGCTGTACTTGCGCCCGTTCATGTTCGGGTCCGACCCGTTCCTCGGCGTACGGCCGTCCAGTCACGTGACGTACTGCTTGATCGCGTCGCCGGCCGGTTCGTACTTCGCCAAGGGCGTGAAGCCGGTCCGGATCTGGCTGAGCGAGGAGTACACGCGGGCGGCCCCCGGCGGCACCGGCGCGGCGAAGACCGGCGGCAACTACGCCTCCTCGCTGCTCGCTCAGGCCGAGGCGATCGAGGAGGGCTGCGACCAGGTCGCGTTCCTCGACGCGGTCGAGAAGAAGTGGGTCGAAGAGCTCGGCGGGATGAACCTGTACTTCGTCCTCGACGACAACTCGGTGGTCACGCCGGAGCTGTCCGGCACGATCCTCGAGGGCGTCACCCGGGACTCGATCCTGAAGCTCGTCACCGACCTCGGCTACACCGTCACCGAGCGGAAGATCTCGGTCGACGAGTGGCGCGAAGGCGCGGCCTCCGGCAAGGTGCGCGAGGTCTTCGCCTGCGGCACGGCCGCGGTCGTGACCCCGGTCGCCTCGCTGAAGTGGAAGGACGGCGAGACCCAGATCGGCGACGGCAACGGCGGCCCGGTCACCGCAGCCGTCCGCAGCGCCCTCCTCGACGTCCAGTACGGCCGCGTAGCGGACCCGCACGGCTGGATGACCCGCATCTCCTGATTCGCAGTTCGATCAGTGGCCCGGCGCAACCAGCCGGGCCACTGCTCTTTCATAGGATCTTTTCAGGTCTGAAGGCCGGACTGGTGGTCGCTGCGCGACGGTTCGGTTCGGTAGGGTCGGGCGCCATGAGCAGCTTCCCGGATGAAGTCGAGGGCTACTACGTCGAGCTGGCCGAGCGTCGGCGATGGTCGGACGAGACGTCGGCGGCGATCCGGGCGACGGTGGAGCTGATCCGGGATCTGGACCGCGGTACGGCGCCGCGGACGTACGGTGCGGTTGCCGACGACCACGGCACCGACTGGCTGTACGAGGCGGTCTGGCACGAGCGCGAGTGGGTCGTGATCCGCCAGCTCGGCTCGGGCGAGGACGGCGAGGTCACCCGGTACTGGTGGCAGCGGCTCGAGGACGACGAGGGCATGCTCACCGACCAGGCGCTCGACCGCGAGGAGTGGGGACTGCGGCCGTTGTCCCGCGAGGACTTCTACACCGCGTGGGACGACCCCGGATGGTCGCTCAGCGCCTGACCCCCACCCCCGCCGACCACCCTCCCCGCCCGGCCGCCGCCACTCGCCGACCAACCTCCCCGCCCAGCCGCCGCGACCCGCCCCGCGCCGACCACCCTCCCCGCCTGGCCGCCGCCACCCGCCGCGTGCCGAGGCCCGGCTCATTCGGGTGGATAACCACTGGTGTTGGGGGTTGTTCGTTGGCATACCGGCGGAGAACCCTCAACTCGGGTGGATATCCCGTGGTGTGACATGCGCGGGTGCTGGGGTGTGGGGTGGACTGGGGTGGGCGCTGGAGTACTGGTTGGAGTACTGAATGTTCGTGATGCGAGACAGTCACGTCATCGGTCGGACATTGTGTGGCAGACTGCAAAAGTCATGAAGAACTACAAGGGCATCATTATCTAGGCGCGCTCAGCAAGCTGGACCTGAGCGCGCAGACCTCTCGCACCTTGCGGGAGGTTTTTTGTTTGCCCAATCCCTCCGTTCCGGAAGGCCGACCCCCATGAGCATCTCGGACGATTTCCACGTCTACGACACGACTCTTCGCGATGGCGCGCAGCAAGAGGGGCTGGCGCTGTCCGTGGCCGACAAGATCGTGATCGCGCAGCACCTGGACGAGCTGGGGGTCGGCTTCATCGAGGGCGGGTGGCCGGGTGCGGTACCCAAGGACACCGAGTTCTTCGAGCGGGCGAGGACCGAGCTGCACCTGAAGAACGCGACGTTCGCGGCCTTCGGCGCGACCCGCAAGCCCGACACCGCGGCCGCCGACGACCCGCAGGTCGCCGCGCTGCGCGAGTCCGGCGCCGGTGTCGTCACACTTGTTGCCAAGAGCCACGATGCGCACGTCGAGCGCGCGCTGCGTACGACGCTCGACGAGAACCTGCGGATGGTCGCCGACACCGTGAAGCATCTGCGCGAGCACGGTCAGCGGGTCTTCCTCGACACCGAGCACTTCTTCGACGGGTACCGCGCCAACCGCGCCTATGCGCTGGAGGTAGTACGAGTAGCCGTCGAGGCCGGGGCGGACGTGGTCGCGCTCTGCGACACGAACGGCGGGACCTTGCCGAGGGAGCTGCAGGACGTCGTACGGGATGTCCTTGATTCCACCGGCGCCCGGCTCGGCATCCACTGTCACAACGACGCCGGCTGCGCGGTGGCGAACTCGATCGCCGCCGTCGAGGCCGGCGTCACGCACGTCCAGGGCACGATCAACGGGTACGGCGAACGCACCGGGAACGCCGACCTGCTGGCGATCGTCGCCAACCTCGAACTGAAGCGTGAGCACGAACTGCTGCCGCCGGGAAACCTGGCCGAGTCGTTCCGGATCGCCCACGCGATCGCCGAAGTCACGAACGTGCCGCCGTCGACCCGGCAGCCGTACGTGGGCCTGTCCGCGTTCGCCCACAAGGCGGGCCTGCATGCCAGCGCGATCAAGGTGGACCCGGATCTCTACCAGCACACGGATCCGGCGCTGGTCGGCAACGACATGCGGATGCTGGTGTCGGAGATGGCCGGCCGCGCGAGCGTCGAGCTGAAGGGCCGCGAGCTCGGGTTCGACCTCGGCGGTACGAAGGCTGACCGCGACGTGGTCAGCCGGGTGACCGAGCGGGTGAAGGAGATGGAGTCGCGCGGGTACACGTTCGAGGCCGCGGATGCGTCGTTCTCGCTGCTGCTGACCGAGGAGGTGACCGGGAAGCGGGCGTCGTTCTTCGACGTCGAGTCGTGGCGGGTCATCACCGAGTCGCGCGCCGACGGCGAGGCGGTGTCCGAGTCGACGGTGAAGCTCGTCGCGGGCGGCGAGCGGGAGATCGTCACGGGGGAGGGCAACGGTCCGGTGAACGCGCTGGATCATGCGCTGCGTACTGCGATCGAGCGCGCGTACCCGGTGGTGAACAAGTTCGAGCTCGTCGACTACAAGGTCCGCATCCTCGACTCGGGACATGGCACGGACGCGGTTATCAGAGTCCTGATCGAGACCGCGGACGGCGAGGGGTCGTGGGTGACGGTCGGTGTCGGGCACAACATCGTCGAGGCGTCGTGGGAGGCGCTCGTCGACGGGGTCACTTTCGGTCTGCTGCGCCACAAGGAGGTCGTGCGATGAGCCTGCTCGCGGTCGAGCGAACGATGACGGTCTTCACCGCCGAGGTGGTCGAGACGGGCGGGATGCTCGCGCGGATCGCCGTACTGCTGAATCCGTACGACGTGCGCGAGCTCGAGCTGTCGCTGGACCGGGGTTCGTTGCGGATCGTTGTTGAAGGCAATGGGTTCGACGCCGGGCGGGTCGCGGCGCGGCTCGAGAAGGTGATCGGTGTGCTCGAGGTCGCGGTCAGCTGACCGGCGTACCTGCCAGGTAGACGGCCTCTATGGTGAGGTCGGGCGAGAGCAGGACCAGGTCGGCGACGTTGCCGATGGCAAGCGTTCCGCGGTCCTGCCAGCCGTAGTGGCGGGCCGCGTTGCTCGCCACCAGCTTGGCGGCTTGTGGGACTGGTAGGCCGAGGACGCGTACGGCGGTTGCCAGCGCGTCGGCGAGGAAGTGGACCGAGCCGGCGAGCGTGTCGGTGCCGCGAAGGGTGGCGACGCCGTCGCTGACGTGGACATGTCGGTCGGCGTAGGAGTACTCGCCGTCGCCGAGACCGGTCGCGGCCATCGCGTCGGTGACGAGGATCGTGCGGTCGAGCCCGGCGGTGCGCGTCGCGACGGTCAGCGCCTCCGGCGACAGGTGGATGCCGTCGGCAATCAGTTCACACGCGACGCGCTCGTCCGTGAGAGCGAGGCCGACCGGCCCGGGTTGGCGGTGGGTCATCGCAGACATCGCGTTGAACAGGTGGGTAGCAGTCCGCGCACCGGCGTCGAACGCCCACCGCGTCCAGGTCCCGTCATCATCGGTATGCCCGACAGCAAACGTGATCTCGCCCCGATGCTGCTCGATCAGCTCGATCGCCCCCGGCAACTCAGGCGCAATCGTCATCGCCATCGCGAGCCCGCCGGCCGCGCGGATCAGCTCGTCGAACACCTTCCCATCAGGCGCAAGCAACGCATCAGCCGTCTGCGCTCCACGCCGCCGATGCGACAAGAACGGCCCTTCAAAGTGAATCCCACGAACATTAGGCGCCTCCGCCGCAACAACCGCCTCCGCAGCCCGAACCATCCGATCAAGCCGCATAGTCGCCACCGACGCAACCAAGCTCGTCGTCCCGTGCCGCAAGTGACTGCGAGCAGCCCGCAGCACATCCTCCACTTCACCCGAGTAAAGCGCCGCCCCGCCACCCCCATGACAATGCGTATCCACAAACCCCGGCAACAACCACCGCCCCCCAACATCAACCACCGCGGGACGGGCGGGGTTTTCTGGTGGGGCGCCGGGGCCTAGGGCGACTATTCGGCCGTGCTCGACTTGGAGCCAGCCATCGACTGGCTCCGGCGTGCAGAGGTGGGCGTTCAGCAAGGTGGTCACGGGGCTAGGAGGCGGCCCGCGGCTGCTTCGGCGCAGACTCGGGCGCTGCCGAAGGTTTGGAGCCAGCCGGCGAAACCGGAGTAGTCCACGCCGGGGACGCCCATGTCTACGACGATCATGTCCGGGTGCTGGGTCTGCAGTTCGCCGATCAGTTTCTCCTGCCAGTCGAAGCGATGGGCGCCACGGACCAGCAGGATCACCTGGCTGTCGGCGCCGTACTCGGACCGGAACTCACCCACCCCGGCCCGCGCCATCCCGGGCCCGTTGTAGGTCTGTCCCGACAACCCGATGCTCTCGACAACCTTCCCGGCGTCGCGCAGCAGCTGCTCCACACCCCAACCCGAAGACCCAGCAGCGGGGGAGTGCGTCGGCTCCAGCCGAATGATCAGTACGGCGTCACTCCGCACCCGCGGATCCCCGTGAGTCACGACAACCTGCTCGGCCAACCGCGAGCCCAGCTCGTTGTCCCGCTCCGCCACATCCGCCTTCGCTCGCGACCCCAACCGAGCAAGCCGCTCGTTCGCGCTCTCCAACCGCTCCAGCGGCAACCGCCCGCTCTCAACAGCCTCAACGAGAGCAGCGGCCGCCACATCCACGTCGTCCAGGAACGCCCACGACCCAAGACACAGCGCATCCGCCCCAGCCTCGATCGCCCGTACGGCGGCCTCCGGCAGCGGCGCCACATCCGCGATTCCGTACATCTCGAGCGCGTCCGTGATCACCACCCCGTCGTACCCGAGCTCACCCCGCAGGATGTCCGTCAGCAGCACCTTGCTGATCGTCGCCGGTACGTCGTCCACCTGCGGCACCAGGTCGTGCGACACCATGATGCTGTCGACGCCGGCCTCGATCGCCGCGCGGAACGGATCGAGATAGCTCGCGAGCAACTCCTCCCGCGATACGTCGACAAGCGGCGTCGCGAGGTGCGCATCGGTCCCGCTCATCCCATGCCCCGGGTAGTGCTTGGCGCACGCACTCACTCCGGCCGCCTGCATCCCCGACACCCAAGCCGCGGTGTGCCGGCTGACCAGCTCGCGGTCCGACCCGAAGCAGCGGATCCCGTTCGGGCTCATCGGGTTGACCGCCGTGTCCACTGCCGGAGCCAGGTCCCAATCGATCCCAGCCTCGACCAGCGACAAACCGATCTGGTACGCCGCCTGCCGCGTCAGCTCCACGTCGTTCAACTCACCCAGCGCGCGGTTACCGGGCATCGAAAAACCGCCGAGATCGGCGATCCGACTGACATCACCGCCCTCTTCGTCGATCGACAGCAACACGTGATCGCGCAGACTGTGCAGTTGAGCCGCCAACTGCCGGAACTGCGGCCCGTCGACGGTGTCCCTGCCGAAGATCACGAACCCGCCGAGGCCGGCCTCGATCCGCGACGGAACCCAGTTCGGGACCGAGGGCCGGCCGAGCGCCGGGAACAGCACACCATGGGCGAGCCGGTTGAGCTCTGCGTTCACAACATCCTCCATATGAGTCAGGGGGAAATCAGCCTTTGACCGCGCCGGCCGTCATCCCGCCGACCAGCCGGCGCTGGATCAGCAGGAAGACGATCAGCACCGGGAGCGAGAAGATCGCCGACGCCGCGATCGTGGCGCCGTTGTCGATACCGTCGGAGGTCTGGAACGAGACCAGCCAGACCGGCAGCGTGTAGTTGTTCTGGGATTTCAGGAACACGTAGGCGAACAGGTAGTCGTCCCACGCGCTGATGAAGGCGAAGATCGAGGTGGCCACGATGCCCGGCGCGAGCAGCGGGAGCTGGATGTGCCAGAACGCGCCGAACCGGCCGCAGCCGTCGACCATCGCGGCTTCCTCGAGCTCCAGCGGGATCCCGGCGACGAAGCCACGCAGCGTCCAGATCGTGAAGGGCAGGACGAACGTCATGTAGGTGATGATCAGTCCGGGCACGAAGTCGATCGCGCCGACCGACCGCAGCATCAGGTACAGCGGGATGACCATCGCCGAGCCGGGCACCATCTGCACCAGCACCAGCCCGACCAGGAACGCCCGCCGGCCGATGAACCGGAACCGCGCCAGCGCGATCGAGGCGCCCAAGGCAACGACCAGCGCGATCAGCACTGTCGACACCGAGACCAGCAACGAGTTGCGCACGTAGTGCAGGAACGGCCCGTGCGTGAGCGCCGTACGGAAGTTGTCGAGGCTCAGCGGCCACGGGACGAACTCGGGCGTCGCCGACAGGATCTTGCCGGGTTGCTTGAGCGCGGTCGCGAACATCCAGTAGACCGGGAAGATCACCACCAGCGAGACGAGTACGGCGATCGTGTTCGGGACGGCCCGCTTCCGTCTCATGCGATCGCCTCGTCCTGCGCGAACAAGCGCCGTACATACAGCACGGACAGTACGGCGAGCAGCAGCACCGTGATGATCGCGATCGCCGCGCCGCCGCTGTAGTCGTTACGGGTGAACGCCTCGAGGTACGAGTAGACGCCGAGCGTCGTCGTCCCGCCGTCGGGACCGCCCTGCGTCAGCACCCAGATCGGCGTGAACGAGTTGACCGACCAGATCACTTCGAGCAGCACGAGTACGGCGAGCACCGGCGCGAGGATCGGCATCGTGACGTTGCGAGCCACGTTCCACCGCCCGGCGCCGTCCAGAGCGGCCGCTTCGTACAGGTCACCGGGGATCTGGCCCATCGCGGCGTACAGCGTGAGCGCCACGAACGGCAGACCCTTCCACACGATCAGCGCGATGATCAGGAACAACGCCTGACTGGGCGACGAGAACCAGTCGTGGGCCGAGAAGTCGCCGAACACCTTGAGCTGCGTGATCACCCAGTTCAGTACGCCGTACTGCGGCTCGAACAACCACCGCCAGATCATCGTGGCCGACACCATCGGCATTGCCCAAACCAGCACCAGGCAGACCGACAGCATCACCCGCGCCCACGCCGACACCTGCATCAGCAGGGATGCCAGCAGGAAGCCGATCACCATCAGCCCGCTCACGCAGGCGACGCTGACGATCAGGGTGCGCAGCAACGTGAACCAGAAGTCGCTGTCGCCGAGCACCCGGCTGAAGTTGTCGAGCCCGACGAACGGCGCCTCCCCGGTGAACAGCGACCGCGGCCCGAAGTCCTGGAGCGACAGCCAGATCAGCCGCACGATCGGATACCCGAGCACTGCCGCGAACGCGATCAGCGCGGGCCCGATCAAGCCGTACGGCGTGAACCGTGCGAGCCGATTCCCGCGCACCGCCTGATGGGTGCGCGGCGGCGTTACCGGTGTGGTCTCCGGCGCCTGGGTGAGCGAGGTCATCGGTCGTCAGCGCTGTCCGGACTGGGCGTTGAACGCTTCGGTCGCGTGTTTGTCGTAGTCCTTCGCGGCGCCGGCGATGTCCGCGCCCTTGGCGATCTTCGAGAAGAACTGCTCGTTGTAGCTCTCGGTCTCCAGCGTCGCCTCGCCCGGGGTGGACGGCAGCGCCTGGCTGACGGTGGCTGCCTGCGCGCCGAGCTTCAGCACCTCGGGCACGTTGCCCGTCGTCGGCAGGAAGGCGGCGACCACCGGGAGCTGGTGGATCGTCCGGGTCATCGTCTGCTGGAACTCCTTGCCGGTGATGATCTTCAGCCAGTCGACGGCCATGTCCTTGTTCGGGCTGTTCTGGGCGATACCGATCGTCGAGCCGGCCACGATCACCGGCAGCGGCTTGCCCGCCTCGTAGCCGGGCATGATGAAGTAGCCGGCATCGGCGGCGGCCTTGGCGTTCTTCTCGGCGACCGCGCCCGGTTCCCACGCCTTCACGTAGATCATCGCGGCCTTCTGGTCGGCGAAGATCTGGTCCTGGTCCGGGCTGTCGGTATTGGCACCGATCGAGGACGGCGTCGAGCAGCCGTTCTGGAACTTCTTCCACTCGGCCAGGCCGGCCTGGTTCTCCGCGCTGCTCATCTGCGCGGTCCACTTGTTGTCCGTACTGGTTGCGATGGTTCCGCCCTTGCCGAACAGGAACGGCATCCCGGCAAACCAGTACTGGCCGGGCATGTAGAACGCGGAGAAGTTCGGCGTCGAGGTGTGCGCCTTCGCGAGCTTGCCGCAGTCCGCGATCAGGTCGTCGACGGTCGCCGGCGGTTTGTCGATCCCCGCGGCGGCGAACATCTTCTTGCTGTACATGACGACTTTCGTTCCGCCGTACAGGGGAGTGGCGTAGAGCTTGCCCTGGTACGTCGACGGTCCGGCCAGGCCGGCCAGCCACTGGTCGGACGACTCGAACTCGCCCTTCTTGTCGGTGAGCTCGGCCAGCGCGCCGGAGGCGGTCAGCATCGGGGTCTGGGTGTTGCCCATCTCGACGATGTCGGGCGGGTTGTCGGAGGCAAGCGCCGTGGTCAGCTTGGTGACGATGTTGTCCCACTGCTGTACTTCGACGGTCACCTTCACGTCGGGGTGCTTCTCGTTGAACTGCTTGGTGACGTCGCCGATGATCTTGTTGTCACCGGGACCGCCGGTCATCATCCAGACCGTCAGTTTGTTCGTCGGCGCGGCCTTGCCCGGGCCGGAACCGCCGCAGGCGGCCAGGCTGAGCGATATCGATGCGAGCAGAGCCAAGGACTTCCAGGGCTTCATGTCAATACCTCTTCGTCGGGTGGGTCGACAGCGCAGCCGTCCAGCTGGGCCACGACACCGGGGGCGGACGTAGTGATCGAGGCGACCTGGTGGCGGGCCACCCCGATCGCGGTGTAGTAACCACTCAGGGCGGCGGCCATCGCACCGAGCAGGCCGCCCGAATCCCCGAGCACAGACCGGCGCAGATCGCTGTGTACGCCGACCGTCTCGTACGTCTCGGCGCTCACCGACTCCAGCACGGAGTCGCTGAACGCACCGGAGAAGCCGCCGGTGAAGACCACCGTGCTCGGCTCGTAGGCCAGGGCAACGATCGACACCAGATGCAGCAGCGCCTCGTGGATCTCGTCGACCAGGCCGCCGAACCGGTCCGGTTCGGCGAACACCTCGTCGGCCTTCCTGAGTCGGTGACCGGCTTCGTGAGCGAGCGCGAGCAAGCCCGCGCCGGACAGCAGATCCCGGAGCCGTTCCTTGCGGCCCGGCAGCCGCAGCCGGCCGAACTCGCCGAGCAGACCCTCGGGCCCCGCGAGCACCTGCCGGTTGAACGCGACCGCCGAGCCGAGACCAGTGCCGAGGCTGAGCAGGACGACGGTCTCGTCCCTGGGCAACTCGCCGTAGTGCAGCTCACCCAGCAGTGCCAGGTTCGAATCGTTGTCGATGATCGTCGGCACGCCGAGCTCCGCGGCGACCGTCTCGACGAAGGTCGTGCCGAGGATCGGCGGCAGGTTGAACGCGCCGACCACGCGATCCTTCGTGGAGGCAACGACACCGGGCAGTCCGATCGCCACCGACGTGAGCGGTACGCCGTCGCCGTACCGCTCGACCAAGCCGAGCACCCGCGTCGCGATCCAGGACGCCAGCTCGGCGGCGGCCAGGTCCCGCGGTGTCTCGTCGCGGCAGCGGATGATCGCAGTACCGATGCCGTCGGCGATCACCATCCGGCAGTAGGTGCCGCCGAGGTCGATCCCGCACACCAACCCGGATCGCGGGTTGAATCCGAGTGCGGCGCCGGGGCGGCCGGGGCCGTCGCGGACGATCTTGTGCTGCTCGAGGGCCAGCCCGTCGGCCAGCAGATCGTCGACGATCCGGGCCACCGTGGCCCAGCTCAGTCCGGTCTGCTGCACCAGTTGCCGCCGGTCGATCCCGGCGCCGGACAGCAGCGCGGCGATGACCGCCCCGCGGTTCGCCGTCCGGGTGCCGACACTGCCTCGTTCGAGCTTCGCCATTTATTCTCACGGTGAATAGAATTGGTGGAGACTGAGACGCTAGTCCGGTCCGCCGGGCCGTGTCCAGCGATCGCGGAAACTTCCTCGGCTGTCGTTGGTGCGGCCAATGACAGCCATAACTGATCAGTCTGGACTGATGAGTATGGTGGCCGGTATGGAGATCTCAGCGTCCGCGGCCCGCGCGGCGAGCGAGGTGCGGGTGGTCCTCGGCCGGGTCAAACGGCGGTTGACCGCGCTGGCCGATACCGATGATCTGACGCCCTCGCAGTCCTCGGTGCTGAGTCGGCTCGACAAGGACGGACCGGCGTCGGCGAGCGAGTTGGCCACGGCGGAGCGGATCCGGCCGCAGTCGATCGCGGCGATCCTGGCCGCGCTACGGCAGGCTGATCTGATCGAGCGGCACCCCGATCCGGAGGACGGCCGGCGTCAGGTCGTGTCCCTGACCACAGCCGGCCGGCACCGCCTGCAGGGTGATCGCAAGGTCCGGCAGGAGTGGCTCGCGCAGACCCTGCAGGAACACTGCACCGAGGCCGAGCGGCAGACCATCATCAAGGCGCTCGCGCTGCTCGACCGGGCCATCGAGGCGGCGACTCCGCGGTGATTGCCCGTGTGACGGGTCCAGTGACGGGTCCAGTGGCCGGTCCAGTGGCGGGTCCAGTGGTTGCGCAGTGACGGCAGATCCGGCGCAGTTCGATCGGCGCCTGATCGCGCCGATGATCGTCGGTTCGGTGCTGAACCCGATCAACTCGTCGATGCTCGCGGTGGCGCTGATCCCGATCGGCGCGGCGTTCGGCGTACCGCCGTCGCAGACCGCGTGGCTCGTCACCGGGCTGTACATCGCGACCGCGGTCGGCCAGCCCGTGATGGGCCGGCTGGTCGACCTGTTCGGATCGCGTCCGCTCTACTTGATCGCGACCTCGCTGGTCGGCGTGGCGGGTCTGCTCGGTGCGCTGGCCCCGAACCTCGGCGTACTCGTCGGGTCCCGGGTCCTCCTCGGTCTGGGCACGTCGGCGGCGTACCCGGCCGCGATGTCCTTGATCCGCAGCGAGGCCGACCGGACTGGGATGGACACGCCAGCCGTCATCCTGAGCAGTCTGTCGGTCGCGAACCAGGTGATCGCGGTGATCGGGCCGACGCTCGGCGGCCTGCTGATCGGGCTCGGCGGATGGCATCTGATCTTCACGATCAACGTCCCGCTGTCGGTGATCTGCGTGGTGCTCGGCTCGCTGTGGCTGCCGCGCCGGGCACGGTCGCGCGGCGCCGGGGGACTGGACTATGCGGGGGTCGCGTTGTTCACCACGACGTTGATCTCGCTGATGTTGTTCCTGATGCAGCCGCGGCTCTCGCGGTGGTACGTACTGGTGCTTGCCCTGGTCCTGGGCGTGTCGTTCGTGATCACGCAGCTGCGCGTCGTCGCGCCGTTCATCGACCTGCGAGTGCTGGGCGGCAACCGTCCGCTGATCTTCACGTACACGCGCCAGGTGCTCGCGTACGTCGGCGCGTACTCGTTCCTCTACGGCTTCACGCAATGGCTGGAGGAGGCCCGCGGGCTCAGCGCTTCCTCCGCTGGTCTGCTCCTTCTACCACTGTCCCTGGCGGCGGTCCTGGTCACGCTGCTGACCGGCCGGCGGGCAGCGATCCGCGGCAAACTCGTTGCCGGAAGCATCTGTCTCGTCGTGGCCGCGGCCGGGCAGTTGTTCGTCGGTCCGAGTACTTCGATCTGGGTCCTGGCCGTGGTCGGTGTTGTCGCCGGGATCCCGCAGGGCCTGAACAACCTCGCCAACCAGACCGCCCTCTACCAGCAGGCCGATCCGGCGCGGATCGGCTCATCCGCCGGCTTGCTGCGGACCTGCGTGTACGTCGGGGCGCTCATCTCTGCCGCGGCCAATGCCCACTTCTTCCAGCACGGCGCAACGACAGCCGGACTGCACGAGATGGCGATCTTCCTGCTCGTCGTCGCCGGTCTGCTCGTGCTGGTGATCTTCGTGCAGCTCCCCGAATAATTTGGTTAGGAAGGTTTACTAATAGTCGGTGGACCGGGTAGTTTGCTGTCTCCGCCCCCATCACAGGAGACAGCCATGCTCCGACTGCACCGCCCACTCCTTCTGATCCTGACAATGACTCTGATCGCGGCCTCCGTCGTACTGGTCGCCGCCCGTCCCAGTGAGGCCATGACCAAGGCGCCTGCCGCCTTCAAGCATCCGGGTGTCCTTGTCGACAAGGCGCAGCTCGACTTCGCCCGGCAGCAGGTCCTCGCCGGAGCCCAGCCGCAGAAGGCGGCGTACGACGCGATGAAGGCCAGCTCGTACGCCGCCTTGTCGTACACGCCGAAGCCGCGTGCGATCGTCGAATGCGGCTCGAGCTCGAACCCGAACAACGGGTGTTCGGACGAGCGTGACGACGCGCTCGCGGCGTACACGCACGCACTGCTCTGGTACATCACCCGCGACGACCGGTACGCCAAGAAGGCGATCCAGATCATGGATGCGTGGTCCGCCGTACTGAAGGACCACACCAACAGCAACGCGCCGCTGCAGACCGGCTGGTCCGGCGCCTCGTTCTCACGCGCCGGCGAGCTGATCAAGTACACGTACGGCGGGCAGTGGGCCCAGCGCGGGCGCTTCGAGAAGATGCTGCGCGAGGTGTACCTGCCCGAAGTACGCAACGGCGCCGGCTGCAAGAACGGCAACTGGGAACTGATCATGACCGACGCCGCGATCGGCATCGCGGTGTTCCTCGACGACCACGCGGCTTTTGACAAGGCTCTGAGCATATGGCGTGGCCGGTTGCCCGGCTATGTGTACGAGTCGACCGACGGTGCGTACCCGAAGGCGCCGTCGACCTGCGCGAAGGACACTCGCGAGGAGATCGTCGACTACTGGCAAGGACAGTCGACGTTCTCGAACGGTCTGGCCCAGGAGACTTGCCGCGACTTCGGCCACACCGGCTGGGGCCTGACCGCTGCCACGCACGTCGCCGAGACGGCGTACCACCAAGGCGTCAACCTGTATGCCGAAGCGGGCAAGCGACTCACCGACGGCTACTACTTCCACACACGCCTGGAGAACGGAGCCGCGGTCCCGTCGAACCTCTGCGGCGGCACGGTGAAGAAGGGCCTGGGCGCGGTCACCGAGGTGGTCTACAACCATTACCACAACCGCCTCGGCCAGCAGATGCCCACAACCCTCGCCTACACCGAGGCCAAACGCCCCGCCGGCGCGAACTACTTCTTCGCCTGGGAAACCCTCACCCACGCCAACAACCCACGCTGACGAATCGGACTGGTAGACGAATCGGGCTGGTAGCGGAATCAGGCGCGGTAAGGAAGGCCCGCGGGGCGGCGAGTAGCTCCGCGGGCCTTCCGATCTGGGGTGATCCGGTGTCAGTCCCAGCTGAGTCCGCTGGAGGACTGGTACTCGATCACTCGGGTCTCGAAGAAGTTCTTCTCCTTCTTCAGGTCCATCACCTCTGACATCCAGCCGAAGGGGTTCCGCGTTTCACCGAAGATCGGATCGATACCAATCTGTTCTGCACGGCGGTCGGTGATGAAGTGCATGTACTGCTCGCACAGCTCCGCCGTGAGCCCGAGCATGCCGTTCGGCATGGTGGACCGGCCGTAGGCGACCTCCAGCTCGCACGCCTCGGTCAGCATCTGCCGGACCTCGGCCTGGAACTCGGTTGTCCACAGGTGCGGGTTCTCCTGCTTGATCTGGTTGATGCAGTCGATGCCGAAGTTCAGGTGGATCGACTCGTCGCGCAGGATGTACTGGTACTGCTCGGCGATGCCGACCATCTTGTTCCGCCGGCCGAGCGACAGGATCTGCGCGAACCCGGTGTAGAACCACATCCCCTCGAACACCACGTAGAACGCGATCAGATCGCGCAGGAACGCGGTGTCGGTCTCCGGCGTACCGGTCCGGAAGTCGGGGTCCTCGAGGTGCTGGGTGTACTTCAGCGCCCAGGCGTCCTTGTCCGAGATCGACGGCACCTCGCGGTACATGTTGAACAGCTCGCCCTCGTCGAGCCCGAGCGACGTGCAGATGTACTGGAAGGTGTGGGTGTGCACCGCCTCCTCGAATGCCTGGCGCAGCAGGTACTGCCGGCACTCGGGGTTGGTCAGCTGGCGGTACACGGCGAGGACGATGTTGTTCGCTACCAGGGACTCCGCGGTGGCGAAGAAGCCCAGATTGCGCTTGAGCATCAGCCGCTCGTCGTCGGTCAGGCCGTCCTTGGCCCCTGGTGGACGCCGCCAGAGCGAGATGTCGGCCTGCATCGAGACCTCGGTCGGCATCCAGTGGTTGTTGCAGGCGGCAAGGTACTTCTCCCAGGCCCACGTGTACTTCAGCGGCAGCAACTGGTTGACGTCGGCCCGCGAGTTGATCATCGCCTTGTCAGCGACCTCAACTCGCGCCGCTCCAACGGAAATGGTGCTCACTGGCAGGCCTCGCAGTCGGGGTCTTCGATGGAGCAGACAGCTCCGGTCGGTTCTGGCATTGCTGGTACTGCTACCGGTACTGCTACTGGTACAGCTACTGGTACTGCGTTGAGTCGGCCGTCGGTTCCCTTGAGCGTGGACTTCTCCACGTGGGTTGCTGACTGGGAACGCAGGTAATAAGTCGTCTTGAGGCCATAGCGCCACGCCGACCGGTACAGCTCGTCGAGCGCGCGTCCGCTCGGCTTCGCCATGTACAGGTTCAGCGACTGCGCCTGGTCGATCCACTTCTGCCGGCGCGACGCCGCCTTCACCAGCCACTGCGGGTCGATCTCGAACGCGGTCGCGTACAGCTCCCGCACGTCCGCCGGGATCCGCTCGATACCGGCCAGCACACCGTCGTGGTACTTCAGGTCGGACACCATCACCTGGTCCCACAGCCCGCGTGCCTTTAGCTCGGCGACCAGGTACGGGTTGGCGACCGTGAACTCACCGGACATGTTCGACTTCACGAACAGGTTGCTGTACGCCGGCTCGATCGACTGGCTCACGCCGCAGATGTTGGAGATCGTCGCGGTCGGCGCGATCGCCATGACGTTCGAGTTCCGCATGCCGTCGCGCAGTACCTTCGCCCGCAGCGCATCCCAGTCCAGCCGACTGCTCTCGTCGACGATCACGTCGCCGTTGCGGGCGGACGTCAGCAGCTCGAGCGAGTCGATCGGCAGGATCCCCCTGCTCCACAGCGATCCGTCGTACGTCGAGTACCGCCCGCGCTCTGCGGCGAGATCGCTCGACGCCTCGATCGCGTGGTAGCTGATCTGCTCCATCGAACTGTCCGCGAACTCGACCGCGGCATCCGACGAGTACGGGATCCGCAGCGCGAACAGCGCGTCGGCGAAGCCCATCAGCCCGAGGCCGACCGGACGGTGGCGCTGGTTGGCCCGCTCCGACTCCGGGGTCGTGTAGAAGTTCACGTCGATGACGTTGTCGAGCATCCGGACCGCGGTCTTGACCGTGTCCCGGAGCAGCTCGGCATCGAGACCGTCCGCGGTGAGATGCGCGACCAGGTTGACCGACCCCAGGTTGCAGACGGCGGTCTCCTCGACCGTGGTGTTGAGGGTGATCTCGGTGCACAGGTTCGACGAGTGGACGACACCGTCGTGCTGCTGCGGCGAACGCAGGTTGCAGGCGTCCTTGAACGTGATCCACGGGTGCCCGGTCTCGAACAGCACCGTCAGCATCCGCCGCCACAGGTCGACGGCCTTGACCCGCTTGAACACCCGGATCTCACCACGATCCGCCGCCGCCTCGTACGCGACATACGCCTCGGCGAACGCCACGCCGTACAGATCATGCAGATCGGTCACCTCGTTGGGCGAGAACAACGTCCACTCGCCACCAGCCTCGACCCGCTGCAAGAACAGGTCCGGCACCCAGTTCGCCGTATTCATGTCATGCGTACGCCGACGCTCGTCCCCGGTGTTCTTCCGAAGATCGAGAAACTCCTCGACATCGATATGCCAGGTCTCCAGATACGCACAGACTGCGCCCTTCCGTCTTCCTCCCTGATTCACGGCTACTGCGGTGTCGTTGGCGATCTTCAGGAACGGGACTACGCCCTGGGACTCGCCGTTGGTGCCGCGGATCTTGGCGCCGATGCCGCGGACCGGGGTCCAGTCGTTGCCGAGGCCGCCGGAGTACTTCGCGAGCAGCGCGTTGTTGCGGATGCCGCTGAAGATGCCGGCCAGGTCGTCCCCGACCGTGGTGAGGAAGCAGGACGAGAGCTGCGGACGGGTCGTGCCGGAGTTGAACAGCGTCGGCGTCGACGACATGAACCGGAACGAGCTGAGCAGCTCGTAGAACTGGATCGCCCGCGCCTCCCGGTCGTCCTCGCGTAACGCCATCCCCATCGCGACCCGCAGGAAGAACGCCTGCGGCAGCTCGTACCGAACCTTGTCGAGGTGGAGGAGATACCGGTCGTACAGCGTCTGCAGGCTGAGGAACGTGAAGTCCAGATCGGCCTCGGGCCTGATCGCCGCGGCGAGCCGCTCGAGGTCGAAGGTGCCGAGCTCCGGGTCGAGCTGGCCGGCCTCGATCCCGGTGCGGATGTACTGCGGGAAGTAGGTCGTGTACGCCTCGGCCATCTCGGCCTGGCTGGCCTGCCGCGGCTCGCCGTGGACACGCCCCAGCGCCTCGCGCCGGATCTGATCCAGCAGCAGCCGGGACGCGGCGAAGCTGTACTGCGGCTCGGTCTCGACAAAACCGCGCGCGGCCATCACCAGCGCCAGCTCGACCTCGTGCTGCGCGATGCCGTCGTAGCAGGCGCCAAGAGTCTCGTTGAGGATCAGCTCGGGGTCGACCGCGTCGAGGCCGGCTGCCGCCTCCGCGACGATCACCCGCAACCGGTCGACGTCGAGTGGGGACGCGGTGCCGTCGGCCGCGCGGACGGTCAGCGCCGGCTTCTCGGTCACGCCGGCCGCATTGGCAGGCGTGCGAGCCTTGGTCCGCTCCTCGCGGTACAGCACGTAGGCGCGGGCGACCTGGTGTTCGCCGGCACGCATGAGCGCCAGCTCGACCTGGTCCTGGATGTCCTCGACCTGCACGCTGCGACGAGCTGTGTGATGACGGCCGCGGCTGGTCAGGGCTCCGACGACCCGGCCGGTCAGGTCGGTCACCAGGTCGCGGACCCGGTGGGTTGCGCCTGCGTCGGCGCCCTCGACCGCGAGGAAAGCCTTCGTCACGGCGACGGAGATCTTGGTGGCGTCGAACGGCGTGCTGCTGCCGTCGCGACGGATGACGGTGAGCTCGATCGGCTGCTCCGCCGCCATCCCCGAGGACGGGGACGCAGACGCAGCCGTTGAGGAAGCAAGGGTCACAGGTGTGCTCTCCACAAGAGTTCGGAAGCCTGGGACCACGCGAGCAGGCGCACGACGGGACCGGCAGCACCGGCCGGGAACACTGCCGTCACGCCCTGCGACCCACCCGCGAGGTCTCGGACCGCATGCACCGGCGGTGCATGCGCCGGTGGCAGGTATCCGGACTCGCGGACGCCTCTCGACAGCACGTCCGCTCACCGTTGCGGGGCAGTTCCGGACTCGCACCGGATTCCCCTGTTGCCTCGAAGTGGCCCACATCTTGTGGTGCCGGACACTCCGAACCACCAGCAGTAGTGATGCTAGGTGGAGAGATCTACATCTTGTGGTAGCGCCACGCCGCGTGTCGCACATCTTGTGGTCGCCGATCTCACGCCGCGACCGCGTAGAGGTCCTGGAGCGTCATGATCTCCGAGCCGTGGTGGATCAGCTCGCGATTCAGCCGCAGCACGACATGACCGAACGGCTCGCCGGCATCCAGTTCGTTGGCCTGGCTCAGGCCGACCGTCATCACCTCGTCCTCGTCCAGCGCGGCGATCGCGTCGCGCCACGCCTCGACCCAATAGGTCAGCCAGGCGACCGCGTCGCGCGCGTTGCCGTGCAGGTTGATGTCGGCGCGCCCTTGCTGACTCGCGCCGAACGTCCACTCCCACCGCTCGAAGAAGGTCTCGGTGAGATGGGCGATCAGCCAGGCGATCGTGCGGGGGCCGCGATGGTCCGGCTCGTCGGGCCACTGCGCGACCCATTCACCGGATCCGAGTGATCGGAAATGACCGGCGTAGTGCCGCCGGACGACGGTCAGCGCCTCGCTGCTCGGTCGCCAGAAGTACTGCTCGTCGGTCAACTGCGCGAGACGGCCGGACAGCACCATCCAGCTGAAGCCGAGCTGGCCGCGCACCATGGCCATCGCCGATGGCTTGTGCAGGATGTCCCAGTCGAACGCCTCCGACATCACTTCTCCCCTGTACGATCGAACATATGTTCGAATTCTTGCTCGCCGGGGAGACGAAAGTCAATTCACTGGTGTGTCGGTTCTGGCCTCGACGGAACAGGTCTGCTAGGCGGCTCGATCCGGGTGTCGGCGGCCGGGCTGGCGAAGCGGCGTTCGAGCAGCGTGAAGGCGTCGATGAGCTCGGGCGCCTCGTAGACGCGATTTCGCCGGCCGTCAGTCACCTCGCGGAGGATGCGCGCCTCGACGAGACGGGCGAGGCCTTGGTTGGCGGCCTGTTGCGAGCGGTCGATGAGCTGCGCCGCGGCGGCGAGCGTGAGGACCGGCGCGGCGGGCAGCGCGTCGATGAGCAGCTCGGCCGCGGAGCCCGCCCGGACCGGCGCCGCGCGTTCTCGCCAGGCGGCCTTGAGGTCGACGGCGGTCCGCTCGAAGCGCGCGGCTTCGGCGGTCGCGTGCGTGCAGGCCAGCGCGAACATCCGCAGCCACGGGTTCGCGGCGGCGCGTGCCTTCGGGGTCGTCGCGCGTCCGACGTACCGGAAGGCGGTCAGAGCGTCGACGTACTCCGATGCGTGCGTGGCGAGCGAGAGCGAGACCGGCGGCACGGTCCGCGTGACCAGGCCTTCGGTGCGCAGGATCAGGTGGATCAGCGCACGCCCGGTCCGGCCGTTGCCGTCGGCGAAGGGGTGGATGGTCTCGAACTGCGCGTGCGCGATCGCCGCCTTCGCAAGCACAGGCAGCCGCGACTCGCGGACGAACGTGAGCAGATCCTCGAGCAGGTCGGGGATCAGCTGCGCCGGCGGCGGGACGTAGTACGCCTCGGCGGGGGAGCGGCCGCCGATCCAGTTCTGCAGGTAGCGGATCTCCCCGGCGTACTCCGAGTGCGGCGACTGCGCCATCAGCAGGCGATGCGCCTCGAGCAGATGCTCGACCTCGAGCTTGTCGCCGGCCTGCACGGATTCGGTCACCCAGGTCATCGCGTCGACCGCGCCGAGCACTTCCTCGGCCGTCACGTCCCGCGTTCGCTCCCGCAGTACGTCGGCCTTCAGCAGCCGTCGCGCTCCGACGACGAGCCCTTCGATGTGCGAGGACCCGACGGCCTCGGCCCGCAGCAGCAGCCGAGCCAGCGCCTCGCTGTTCGTCAGCACGGCCGCGGTCGCGTCGAGCCGCGCCAGATCGCCCGCGGCGTCTTCAAGTACGGCGAGTACGTCGTCGCTCAGGTCGAACTCACGCCCGACCAGCGGATCGGGGAAGTACAGCTCGTACGACCCGCCTAGCCGCTCCGCCCGGGTGAACCCGTCGGGGTGTCCGGGCCACCGATGTAACTCCACCCGTGCCATATCCCTTATTCAACCTTATCCACAAACCTTGAACAAGCCTGTGGATGCGAGCGCTGGCGCTGTGGACACAGCTGTGGACCTACCTGTGGGCAGACTGCTGCTTGTGACTCTCGACGCGCAGACGCTGGAGATGGTGGCCGCCAACGAAGCCGACTGGGACGCCCGGGCGCCGCTGCACGCGGCGAGCGACTTCTACGACCGGCCCGCGGAGTTCTGGTTCGCCGATTACGAGTGGGAGGATCTCGGGCCGCTCGAGGGTCGCGACGTACTGCATCTCCAGTGTCATCTGGGCACCGAGACGATCGCTTTCGCGCGCCGGGGCGCTCGGACCAGTGGGCTCGATCTGTCGAGTGAGTCCCTGGAGGCGGCGCGACGGATCGCTGATGACGCGGGCGTCGAGGTCGACTACGTGCACGCGAACGTCTACGACGCCGTCGATGCGGTCCAGGGCAAACAGTTCGACATCGTCTACACCGGCAAGGGCGCGCTCTGCTACCTCCCTGACCTGAAGGAGTGGGCCGAGGTCGTCCGCGAACTCCTCAAGCCTGGTGGCGCTCTCTACCTCGTCGAGTTCCACCCGCTGTTGAACTCACTCCGCGAGGTCTCCCTCCCCGGCGAGTCCGACGAACTGGTCCTTCGCGCCGACTACCTCGAAGGCCGCGGCCCGATCGCCCACGACTCCACCGTCACCTACACCGGCGACGAGGTCCCCGGCCGTCAGACCAGCTACGAGTGGCGGCACGGCCTCGGCGAAATCACGACCACGCTCGCGGGCGCCGGCTTCCACCTCACGAGCCTGCGCGAGTCCGAAGTACTGCCGTGGCCGCGCTGGTCGACGATGGAGCAGACACCCGAAGGCTGGTGGCGCCTGCCGGACGACGCCCCGCGCATTCCGCTTCTGTTCGCCCTGAAGGCGACCAGGGTCAGCGCTTCCTAGTGCCGCGGAAGGCGACGTAGATCAGGGCCACGCCGAACGCGGCGACGATCGGGCCGACCGTTGCCCAGACGGTGCTGCCGGTCATCGAGCTGCCCTTGACGTAGCCGAGGCCTTGCAGGGTCCAGACGCCGCCGATCGCGATGAGCAGTGCGGCGATGGCGATGGCGACGATCTTTCCCATGGGGCGAGGTTATCCGAGGAGCGCGTCGCAAAGGGTCACGAGTTGGCGGCGGAGCGGGCGGGCGCGATCGGCGAAGTTCCGCTGGGCGGCTGTGTACTCGGCTTTGCCCTCGGGGGTCTCGATGCGGACGGGGGCGTAGCCGAGCGGGGCCAGGTCGTACGGCGACGCCTGCATGTCGAGCGTGCGGATGTCGCGGGCGAGCTCGAAGCAGTCCAGCAGCAATGAGCTCGGTGTGAAGGGCATGAGCTTGGACGCCCATTTGTAGAGGTCCATGTTGGCGTGCAGACAGCCGCCTTGCTCCAACGCCGGCTGAGACTCGCGTGTCGGCTGCAACACATTGAGCGGTCGCGCGGACGTCGTGAAGAAGCGGAAGGCGTCGAAGTGCGAGCAGGCGACCTTGTGCGACTCGACGACCTGGTCGGTGCCCTCGGCCCCTAACCGCAGCGGCCACTTCTCATGCCGTACGTCGGATGTCCGGTAGACCATCGCCCACTCGTGCAGGCCGAAACAGCCGAACTGCGGTTGCCGATCCAGCGTCGAGGCGAGCAGCCGGCGGATCCACGTGATGTTGTCTGTACGGCGCGTGATCTCCGCCGGGTCGAGAGAGGCCGTCCCGTCCACAACGACGTAGCCGCGACGATCGGCGTACTCCGATGCGTCGAGCAACCGCACGCCCGGTCCGGGGTGCCAGACGCGGAGCTGGTTCGGGCGGGTGGAGTAATAGGTGAAGAGGAAATCCTCGACCGGGTGCGCCTCACGACGCTCGCGGCGCTCGAGATGGCCGGCCACCAAGGCTTCGACACGACGAACGTGGCCCTCGGCGTACGACGACCACTCGGCAAAGGAAAGCGTGGTGGTCATAGGTCGAGAGTGAACGCGTACAGATCGAGGCCTGGGATGGGCGCCCAGTCACGTTCGGGAAGACGGGTGAAGCCGAGGCGTTCGTAGATGCGGTGGGCTGTGGTCATGTAGGTGGCGCTGCTCAGAACCACGCGCCGGAGGCCCAGTTCGCGCGACCGTTCTATACAGCGCTCGGTCAGCGCCGTACCGATGCCTTGTCCACGAGCCCTTCCGGCAACGCCGAGCATGCGGAACTCGCCCTCGTCGTCGCGGCCGATCTCGCGGTAGACAGAGCCGACCGGGCAATAGGTCACCGTGCCGAGCAGGCCCTCGCCGTCCACCGCGACCCACAGCTCGGCCTTGGCGGCGCGGTCGGCGGCAGCGCGGAGCGTCATCGCGTACTGCCCGCGGACGAACCCGTCGTGCGAGTACGCCTCCACGGTCAGCTCACCGACAGCGTCGTACTCCGAGGGAAGCGCCAGGCGAATAGTCACCAGCTAACTGTCTCATCACGCACCCCCGGTAGGCTCGGCCCGTGCGTATTGCCAGATTCTCTGTGGACGACGAGCCGAAGTACGGCGTGGTCGAGACCGATGACCCCGAAGGACTCGTCGGGACGGTCAACGTTCTCGACTCGGACCCGCTCTACCGCCCGGTGCAGTTCACCGGCGAGCGGTTGCAGCTCGCCGACGTCCGGCTGCTCGCGCCGGTCATCCCGCGTAGCAAGGTGGTCTGCGTCGGCCGCAACTACGCGGCGCATGCCCAGGAGCTCGGCAACGACGTACCCGAGCAGCCGCTGATCTTCCTGAAGCCGAACACCAGCGTGATCGGCCCGCGGGACGGCATCGTCTACCCCGAGCAGACCAGCGACCTGAACTTCGAGGGTGAACTGGCGATCGTCATCGGCCGGATCTGCCGCGACCTGCCCAGGGAGCGGGCCAACGAGGTGATCTTCGGCTACACGGTCGCCAACGACGTCACCGCGCGCGACCTGCAGAAGACCGACGGGCAGTGGGCCCGGGCCAAGGGGTACGACACGTTCTGCCCGCTCGGTCCGTGGATCAGCACCGAGCTCGACGCGTCCGACCTGCGGGTCACCACGGAGCTGAACGGCGAGCCCAAGCAGGACGGGCGGACGTCGCAGTTCATCTTCGACATCCCCGACGTGCTGGCCTACATCACCTCGTTCACCACGCTGCTGCCCGGCGACGTGGTGCTCACCGGCACCCCGGCCGGGGTCGGCCCGATGCTGCCCGGCGACGAGGTCTCGGTCACCGTCGAAGGCCTCGGAACTCTGACCAACAAGGTGATCGTGCGTGACTGACCACCTCGACAGCGACGTGCTCGGAGACCTCGAGCCGAGCAAGGTCCGAGTGCGCTTCCCACCGTCGCCGACCGGCCTGCTGACCGTCGGCAACATCCGCAGCGCGCTGTTCAACTGGGCCTTCGCCCACCACTACGGCGGCAAGCTGGTGCTGCGGATCGAGGACACCGACACCGCCCGCAACACCGAGGAGGGCTACCAGTACACGTACGACTCGCTGCGCTGGCTCGGCCTCACCTGGGACGAAGGTCCCGGGGCCGGCGGCGACTACGGGCCGTACCTGCAGTCCGAGCGCATGGACGTGTACGCCGATGTAGTCGCCAAGCTGCTGGCCGCGAACAAGGCGTACCACTGCTATTGCTCGCAGGAGGAGCTCGACCAGCGCCGCGAGGCCGCCCGCACCGCCGGCGAGCACAGCGGGTACGACGGTCACTGCCGCAACCTGACGCCCGAGCAGATCCAGGCGTACGTCGAGGAAGGGCGCCGCCCCGTGGTGCGGCTGCTGATGCCGGACCGCCCGATCGTGTTCGACGACCTCGTCCGCGGCGAGATCACGTTCCTCCCCGAGAACCTCGGCGACTACGTCCTGGTCCGCGCGAACGGCTACCCGCTCTACCCGCTGGTGAACCCGGTCGACGACGCGCTGATGGAGATCAGCCACGTCCTGCGCGGCGAGGACCTGCTCTCGTCGACGCCGCGGCAGATCGCGCTGTACGAGGCGCTGGCCGAGATCGGGGTCGGCAACGGCCGGACGCCACGGTTCGGGCACCTGCCGTTCGTGATGGGCGAGGGCAACAAGAAGCTGTCCAAGCGCGACCCGGGCTCCGGCCTCGGCGAGTACATGCAGCGCGGCTTCCTGCCCGAGGGCCTGCTGAACTACCTGGCGCTGCTCGGCTGGTCGATCGCCGACGACCGCGACGTGTTCACGATGGACGAGATGGTCAAGGCCTTCGACGTCCGCAAGGTGAACTCGAACGCGGCCCGGTTCGACCCCAAGAAGTGCGAGGCGATCAACGCGGCGCACATGCGGATGCTGCCGCCGGAGGACTTCGCCCAGCGGACGATCCCCTTCCTGGCCGGCGCGGGCGTGCTCCCGGCGGAGCCTTCGCCGGACCAGCTCGCGACGCTGCAGGCCGCCGTACCGCTGGTGCAGGAGCGGATGAACATGTTGTCCGAGTCGGTCGACATGCTCGGGTTCCTGTTCGTCGACGAGCACGCCTTCACGATCGACCCGGACGCCGCCGCGAAGGTGCTGACCGGTGACGCCGGCGCCGTACTCGATGCCTCGGCCAAGGCGCTCGGCGATTGCGAGTGGACGACCGAGGCGATCGAGGCGGCGCTGCGGGCGTCGCTGATCGACGGTCTCGGGCTGAAGCCGAAGAACGCGTTCGGCCCGGTCCGGGTGGCGATCTCCGGTCGCCGGATCTCGCCGCCGCTGTTCGAGTCGCTCGAGTTGCTCGGCCGGGAGAAGTCCCTGCGCCGGCTCGAGCAGGCCCGGCGTACGACGTCATCCCCGTCATGAGCGAGCTGAGCCCGCGGACGCCGTACGAGCGGCTGCTGCGTAATCCCGACGCCCCGCGCGGGTACGTCGTGCTAGGCGCGCTGACGATCCTGGTCGGCTGGATGGTCGCCAGCGTGATCATCCTCGGCATCCAGCAGGCGATCCGGAAGGATCCCGAGGGCACGCTGTCCTGGTTCGGCCTGCTCGCGACGAACCTGACGCTGATCGTGCTGATCCCACTCAGCATGCTCGTCGCCCGCAAGCTCAACCGGCAGGCGCCGGGGCTGCTGTCATCGGTGGCCGGCGGGTTGCGCTGGCGGCCGCTGGCCTGGTTTGCCCTCGCGGCGATCGTGATCGAGTTGCTCGCGCTCGCCGTCGTCCAGTTCGGCGACATCCAGCTCGCCACCGGCGAGCGGCACAGCGGTGGAGCGGCGCCGGATGCGATCGCGGTCATCGTCGTCACCCTGTTCACGTCGACGTTCCAGGCCGCGGGCGAGGAGTACTACTTCCGCGGGTACCTGCTGCAGGCGATGGGCGCGCTGGTTCGCAGTACGGCGATCGTCGTCGTGGTGACCGCGCTGCTGTTCACGGCGGCCCACGGGATCTGGCCGTGGCAGAGTCCGGCGCTGTTCGTGGACCGGCTCGCGTTCGGGCTGGTCGCGGCGGTGCTCGTCGTACGCACCGGTGGCCTGGAGGCGTCGATCTCGGCGCACGCGGCCAACAACGTGGTGACCTTCATCTTCGCGGCGCTGACCGACACCGTCGGTGCGAGCCTCGGCGTGAAGGATGCGCCGTGGTCGCTGGTGACGGTCGACGTGGTGAAGTTCGTCGCGTTCGGAGCGGTCGCGCTGGTGATCGCGCGCCGGCTCGGACTGACCGCCGACAACCGCAAGAGTCTGGTGTGACGGGAGTGACAACGCGCCGGAGGGGGCCCGTTTTGGTGTCCGGTCCCAGCCTCGGGTAAGCTCTCCGAGCCGGGTTGGTGAGGGCGGAAACAAACTCCCAGCGACGGTGAAATGCCTTTGGGGTATGGGGTAATTGGCAGCCCGTCTGATTCTGGTTCAGTTAGTCTAGGTTCGAGTCCTAGTACCCCAGCGGATTGGACCGCACCGATGAGAATCGGTAGAGTTCAACCTCGTTGCCCGGACCGCAAGGTCCGGCTGACAACACTCTGGCCCCGTTGTGTAGCGGCCTAGCACGCCGCCCTCTCAAGGCGGTAGCGCGGGTTCGAATCCCGTCGGGGCTACCAGAGAACAAGGCCCCCGTCCTCACGGACGGGGGCCTTCGTGCGTTCCCACCCAACTGCTGGACAACGCAAGATCTAACCGCTTAGAGTCTAAGCGCTTAGACCACTCCTGAAAGGGGATCGCCGTGCAGCGGAAGCTCTTCGTCGTCCCTGCTGCCGTGCTTGCGGCCGCATTGCTTGTCGCCGGCTGTGGGTCGTCGGGGTCGTCGGGGTCGGCCGGTGCGCCGGCCGCGGCTGACTCCGGTCCGGCGAGCGGGACCATCACGTTCACCGGCACCGACAACGCCGAGACCTACCAACCGGTGATCAAGGCCTTCGAGGCGAAGAATCCGGGGATCAAGGTCGCCTACACCCAGATCCCGTTCGACCAGTTCAACGCGACGATGCAGCAGCGGCTGAGCGCGAAGGACAGCGGCATCGACGTGTACACGGTCGACGAGCCGCGGGTCTCGCAGCTCGCCGCCAAGGGATTCCTCACAGATCTCAGCGACCTCGACGACCAGGTGAAGACGAAGGTCAGCGCCGCGGCGTACAAGACCAACCACTTCCGCGACAAGCTGTGGTCGTTGCCGATGTGGAACTCGACGCAGTTCCTCTTCTACAACAAGACCGCGCTCGCGAAGGCGAAGGTGCCGCCGCCGACCGCGGACCCGCAGCAGCGCTGGACCTGGGAGCAGGTCGAGGCGGCCGGCCGCAAGGCGATGCAGTCGGGCGGCGCGAAGTACGGCCTGTTCATGGAGCAGCCCGAGGCGTACTACCAGCTGCAGCCGCTGGCCGAGTCGCTCGGCGGCGGCTCCGGGATCGAAGGCGACGACGCGCTCACCCCGGCGGTCGAGACCGACGGCTGGAAGAAGGCCATGCAGTGGTACGGCGCTACCTTCGCGAGCGGACTGTCTCCGCGCGGGATCGGCGGCTTCCAGACCGGACCGGTGTTCTCCAACGGTCAGGTGGCGTTCTTCGTCGGCGGTCCGTGGGACCTGAAGATCTTCGGCAGCTCGAAGATCGACTGGGGCGTCGCGCCGCTGCCGTACTTCCAGGGCGGTAAGCCGGTCACGCCGACCGGGTCGTGGTCGCTCGGCATCAACCCGGCGTCGAAGCAGCAGGGAATGGCGCGGAAGTTCCTCGAGTTCGCGACGCTCGATGCCACCGGCAATCTGGCCACGACCAGTACGACGACGATCATCCCGGCCAACCTCGAGGCGCAGAAGCAGTACACCCCGAAGATGGACGCGTTCTCCGGTGCGAAGACGGCCGGCGCCGCGGCGATCACGGCGTACGAGAGTGAGCACACGGCGGTGTCGCGGCCGGTGAGTGTCGGGTACATCCAGTTCGAGGAAGTCATGGGCAAGGCGTTCGCCGACATCCGCAACGGCACCAACCCCGACACCCGGCTGCAGGAGGCGACCCGCCAGCTCACCGACGCCTGGAAGTCCATCAAGTGAAGAGACGTGGGCAAGGGCTGATCGCCCTTGCCTTCCTCGCACCGGCGCTGCTGTGCCTCGCCGTACTGCGGATCGTGCCGGCGATCTCGGCCGTGGTCGAGAGCTTCTACACGGAGAGTCTGCTGCGCGGCGGGCGGGTGTTCGCGGGGCTGGGCAACTACACGGACCTGCTGTCGAATCAGGACTTCCGGCAGTCGGTCGGCGTGACGCTGCTCTTCACCGTCTTGGTCAACCCGATCCAGGTGGTCGTCTCGTTCCTGCTGGCGGTCCTGTTCACGCAGAAGGCCGCCGGCGCGAGGCTCTGGCGCACGCTGGTCATCCTGCCGATAGCCACCCCGCCTGCGGTGTCGGCAGTGATCTGGAGCGTCATCTACCGGCCGGACGGCCTCGCGAACGGCGTACTCGAGCGGCTCGGTCTGCCCGCGCAGCCGTTCCTGACGTCGTCCGGCCAGGTGCTGCCGTCGCTGATCGTGCTGCTGTCGTGGATCGGCGTCGGCTACTGGATGCTCTTCCTGATCGCGGGCATCCAGGAGGTCCCGGTCGAGGTCCGCGAGGCGGCGCTGCTCGACGGCGCGAGTGCGTGGCGGCGGATGGTGTCGGTCATCCTCCCGCTGGTACGACGGCCGCTGGCGTTCGTGCTTGTCGCTGACACGGTCTCCAACCTGCTCGTGTTCGCGCCGGTCCAGATCCTCACCAAGGGCGGCCCGAACGGCAACAGCAACCTGTTGATGTACGACGTCTACACCCGCGCGTACGCGATCGGCGACATCCACGTCGCGCAGGCCGAGGTCGTCATCCTGGTCGCACTGACGCTGGCGATCGTGGCGGGGCAGTTCCGGTTGCTGCGAGGTGACCAGTGAAGCGCGCGAGCCTGTCGGTTCTCGGGGGCGTCATCGGCATCCTGTTCTTCCTGCCGCTGCTGTGGGTGCTGACCAATTCGTTGCGGCCGGGCTCGGAGACGTTCGCGCATCTGACGCTGTCGTGGCAGACGTTCTTCGAGCTGAAGCCGACCTTGCACAACTACTCGGCCTTGCTGAGCAGCGATGTCGGTCGCGCGACGCTCAACTCGATCGTGGTCAGCGCGGCCACGGTCGTCATCGGCCTCGCGGTCTGCGCGTCGGCGGCGTTCGGGCTGGCGGCGTTCGAGTACCGCGGCCGCGGGCTGGTGTTCGGCATCGTCGTACTGAGCTTCCTGGTGCCGTTCGACGCGATCGCGATCCCGCTGTCGACGATGTTCCGCGACTGGCACCTGACCAATACGTTCACCGGCCTGGTGCTGCCGGGGATCGGCAACGGGATGGCGATCTTTCTGCTGCGGCAGTTCTTCCTCGGCATCCCGGCCGAACTTGTCGAGGCCGGCCGGCTCGACGGGCTGGGCTGGTTCGGCGTCTTCCGCTGGATCTACCTGCCGCTGTCGCGACCCGCGCTGATCGGCGCAGGGCTCATGCTGTTCCTGTTCCAATGGCAGTCGTACGTCTGGCCGCTGCTGATCGGGACCGACGCCAAGCACATCCTCGGCCCGGTGGCCCTGTCCAACCTGCAAGGTCAGAACTTCGCCGACTACGGTCTCGTGTTCGCGGGCGCCGTCGTACTCACCGTCATCCCGCTGGTGGTCATTGCCGGCTTCCAGCGGTACTTCGTCCAGTCCGTGTCGAGCACGGGCCTGAAATAGGGAGACCATGCACCAGCTCATCCTGGATACCGATATCGGCTCCGACGTCGACGACGCGATGGCGCTCGCCCAACTCCTGGGCAGCCCGGACGTCGAGCTGCTCGAGGTCCACACCGTGTACGGCGACACCCGGCTGCGCGCGCAGCTCGCCCACCGGTACGCCGCGCTGGCCGGCCAGGACATCGACGTCGTACCGGGTGTGGCCCAGCCGTTGTCGGGCCGGGAGGTGTGGTGGGCCGGGCATGAGGGGTCGTTACACGAAGGGCTCTCCGCCGAGGTCGTCGGTAGCGGCAGCGCGCCGGAGCGCCTGGTGGCGCGGTTGAAGGAGCGCCCGGGAGAGATCGACGTCGCGGCGATCGGGCCGCTGACGAATCTCGCGGCGGCACTGGAGCGCGAACCGGAGGCCGCTGGATGGATCAGGCATCTGTGGGTGATGGGCGGGTCGTTCGGCGACGACGTGTCGGAGCACAACTTCAAGTCCGATGACGTGGCCGCGCAGGCCGTGCTCAACGCCGGGATCCCGACGACGATCACCGGGCTGGAGATCACGCGGCAGGTGACGATCGGCGCCGAGTTGCTGGAGAGGATTCGCCAGGCAGGTCCACTCGGCCAGGCGCTCGGGGCGGATATCGAGCAATGGTGGGCCTACTGGAACGAGACGTGGAACGTGCCGCATGACCCGGTGGCGGTTCTCGCGCTGAGCCGCCCGGAACTGTTCAGCTTCTCCGAGGCCGGCCGGGTGACCGTCGCTGCCGGCGGGCACAGCACTTTCACGCCGGATCCCCAAGGGACTGTCCGAACCGTCACCGGTGTGCGCGCCGACGAAGTAGCTGAGGAGATCACCGCCCGGATCGTGGCGGCATACGCTGCTGACCATGGGGAGATCGATGGCGACGGCTCGTGATGTCGCGGAGCGGGCCGGTACGTCGACCGCGGTCGTCAGCTATGTCTTCAACAACGGGCCCCGGCCTGTCTCGGCGGACACCCGCCGGCGCGTGCTGGAAGCCGCGGCGGAGCTGGACTACCGGCCCAACATCCTCGCCCGAGCGCTGAGCGCGGGCCGAACGTACTCGCTCGGTCTGCTGATCCCGCAGATCCGCAACCCGTACTTCGCCACACTCGCCGAGCATCTGGAGAACTTCGCGCGGCAGCACGATCACCTGCTCCTCATCGGTGACTCGGCGGGCGATCCGGAGCAGGAGTCCGCGCACATCGGCTCGTTCATCGAGCGCAAGGTCGACGGCGTCGTACTCGTCTCGCTGCTGGTCGAGCCCGCGATCCAGCGGTTCGCTGCGGCCGGCGTACCCGTTGTTGCGCTGCATCCCGTGCCTGAGGGCGTGACGGTGTCGACGCTCTCGATCGACTACGTCGCGGCCGCCGAGGCATCGACGGATCACCTGCTCTCACACGGCTACCGCACCCTCGGCGTCGTCACGGGCCCAGAAGATTCACCTGGTACGTCGGAACACCGGCGCGGGATCGAGCGGGCGCTGGACAAGCACCCGCGGGCATCGGCGCGGTACGTCGCCAGCCCGGTGTCGCGCTTCGCCGCGCGCGACGCCGTACAGCCGTGGTTCAAGCAGAAGCGGCCGCCGCGGGCGATCTACTGCTCCACCGACGAGCAGGCGTTCGGCGTACTGTTCGCGGCTTGGGAGGCCGGGCTGCGAGTGCCGGAAGACGTTGCGGTGATGGGGTTCGACGGGACCAGCGAGTGCACGGTGACGGTCCCGCCGCTGGCCAGCGTGCGCCAGCCGATCGAGGAGACCGCACGCAGCGCCGTCGAACTGCTGCTCGATCGCACGAACACCCAGGCCGCCCGCCACGTCCTCGACTACGCGTTGGTTCCGAGTACGTCCTGCGGTTGTTGAACCACCCGTTGGGCGGAGTTCATTCTGCGAGTGGAAGATCCGCCGAGTGGCAGAGGTACCGGTTTCGAAGACAGCAGCGCAGTTCGTCGATGCGTGGGAGGCAGCGGTCCGCGAGCGGCTGCGGGAGACTCCGCCGGACCGGCGCGACCGGCGGGTGCTGCTCGGTCCTTACTTCTCGCCGGAGAAGCACACGGATGGTGTGCTCGGTGTCGGATTCGACGATGCGGAGAGGCTGCAGAAGCTGGGTCGCAGCACGGGTTGGCGCCGGTCCCGCGGTTGGCCGACCGGTGAAGAGATCTCCGAGGTGCAGCGGCTCGGCGTCGGCCTGACCCGTGAGCTCAGCGCGGGTGTCGGGCGTGGAGCCGACCGTGAACTCCGGGACCGGCAGGACCGAGCCGAGAACCGCCTGAGCGTGGACATGAACCGTCCGGGCTCGCAGTTGGCCGACGCCATCGGTACGGCGGTCGCGCGATTCCACTACGGGCATGTGGTCACGCAGCTTGTGAGCCGGCAGACGATCTCTCAGGATGTCGAGCGGGCACTCCGCAGCGGCAACGGCTGGGCGCAGCACACCCCGAACGAGGGCCTGGTGGTCGCGTTCGCGAACAACCTCGACCCGGTGGAGCACCGGAGCCCCGGAGACGGCCGGCTGCTGGATCGGGTGCACGCCTCCGATGGACTGGACAAGGCCAGGGTCGCGGCCGAGATCCTGGTCAACAGGTCGCCGGTGCTTCAGAAGGCGGACAACGACGTACGGACTGCGGCCGCCGATCGGCTTACCTCGGTGATCGGCGACCAATTGGCCACGGCGATGAAGGAGCTCGACGAATCGAGGGAGTCGCTGCCGGCCCGCCTGGACCGGGGCGACGTACTCGGCCGCCGCATCGGCGAGGACACCCAGCGCGCGCTTATCCGTCTCGAGAACGAGGCTGCGCCCGCACCGGTGGACAACGAGGCGGCGCGGACTGCTGACGTCGCGACGGCTTCGCGGCTGGCGAGTGAAGGTGTGGCCGGCGCGGTCGCGACCACGCCCGGCTCGGCCGGCACCGACTCGTCCAGGAACGCGGCCGATCGCGTCGCCGCCGCCGAGCGGGGCAACGCGATCGGCTAGTTGCGGGTCAGGCCGGTGACGGGCTGGATTGGGCCGGCCCGGTGTTCAGCTCCCGCCGTACCGAGAAGCCGACACCGATCAGGACCACACCCCACACGAGTGCGGTGACGCCCAGTACGACGGCGATGCTGACCGCGCCCGCTCCGGGCTTGGCGGCGAACAGTACGCCGATCAGGATCGACAGCAGCCCGCTCAGCACCAGGAGCCAGCGCGGCATGACCTGCTGACTGCTGAAGGCGCCGGCGAGCTCGAAGATGCCGCGGATGATCAACCAGATCCCGAGGATCCAGGTCAGGGTCGCCGCGGTCATCCCGGGGCTGGTGATCGCGAAGAACGCCGCGACCAGAGCGATCACGCCGAGGACGACCAGCCAGAGCCGGCTGCCCTTCGACTCGGGCTGGAACGCCTGCACGATCGAGCCGATGCCGTCGGCCAGGGCCCAGAAGCCCCACAGCAGGGCCAGGGCGATCGCCGTATGAATCGGCCATGCGATCGCGAGGATCCCGAAGATGACAGCGATGACACCGCGGACGAGCAACATCTTCCAGCCGAGAGTCAACCAGTCCCGCTCCATGTCGGACCTCCTTTGAGGGGCTTTCCACCCTCATGGTGATCCTGGTGGCGCTACGTGACAACTACCCGGCTATTCCGACGCGCGGCGCAGCGCTTCGGAGAGTCGCTCGGCGGCGGCCATCACGGCTGGGGCGTGCATGCGGCCGGGCTGGCGGGACAGGCGCTCGATCGGGCCGGAGACCGAGACGGCGGCGATCACCTTGCCACTGGGGGAGCGGACCGGGGCGGAAACGGACGCGACGCCCTGCTCCCTCTCACCGACCGAGTGCGCCCAGCCACGACGCCGTACGCCGGCCAGCGCGGCCGCGTTGAACGACGCGTTGTGGAGACCGCGATGCATCCGCTCCGGGTCCTCCCAGGCAAGCAGTATTTGGGCAGCCGAACCGGCGGCCATGGTCAACTGACTGCCGACCGGCACGGTGTCACGCAGACCGGACGGACGCTCCGCGGCGGCGACGCACACGCGGTACTCACCCTGGCGGCGGAACAGCTGCGCCGACTCACCGGTGATGTCCCGCAGTCGCGCCAGCACCGGGCCGGCGGTCGCGAGCAGCCGGTCCTCGCCGGCGGCGGAGGCCAACTCACTGAGTCGCGGACCGAGCACGAACCGTCCTTGCATGTCGCGACCGACCAGGCGATGGTGCTCCAGCGCCACCGCGAGGCGGTGTGCGGTCGGGCGGGCCAGCCCGGTGGCCGCGACGAGTCCGGCCAGGGTCGCCGGCCCGGACTCGAGCGCAGACAGAACGAGAGCTGCTTTGTCGAGAACGCCGACTCCGCTAGAGTTGTCCATGAGACGATACTGCCGTCTCGAATCGTGGAACGCAAGTCGCTTCAGGGCCTCAATCGAGAGCACTGTGAGCGAAAGCACCTCACCACATACCTCAAAGGAGAAGTCTGATGGGTAGGACGTTGTCGGAAAAGGTCTGGGATGCGCATGTCGTGCGCCATGCCGACGGAGAACCCGACCTTCTCTACATCGACCTCCATCTGGTCCACGAGGTGACCAGCCCGCAGGCCTTCGACGGACTGCGGCTGGCCGGCCGCGGAGTCCGGCGTCCCGATCTGACCATTGCCACCGAGGACCACAACGTCCCGACGTTCGACGTCGACAAGCCGATCGCCGACCCGGTGTCGCGCACCCAGGTGGACACGCTGCGGAAGAACGCCGAGGAGTTCGGCATCCGGATCCACACGCTCGGCGACCCGGACCAGGGTGTCGTGCACGTGATCGGCCCGCAGCTCGGACTGACCCAGCCGGGGATGACCGTGGTCTGCGGTGACAGCCACACCTCCACGCACGGCGCGTTCGGAGCGATTGCCTTCGGCATCGGTACGAGCGAGGTCGAGCACGTGCTGGCCACCCAGACGCTGATGCAGGCCCGTCCGAAGACGATGGCCGTCACGGTCGACGGCGTACTGCCGGACGGCGTCTCCGCGAAGGACCTGGTGCTCGCGCTGATCGCGCAGGTCGGCACCGGCGGCGGCCAGGGCTACATCGTCGAGTACCGCGGTGAAGCGATCCGCGCGCTGAGCATGGAAGCCCGGATGACGATCTGCAACATGTCGATCGAGTGGGGCGCCAAGGCCGGCATGATCGCGCCGGACGAGACCACGTTCGCGTACCTGCAGGACAAGCCGCACGCGCCGCAGGGCGTCGACTGGGAAGCCGCCGTCGAGTACTGGAAGAGCCTGGCCACCGACGAGGACGCGACGTTCGACCGCGAGGTCGTGCTGCGGGCCGAGGACATCGCGCCGTTCGTCACCTGGGGAACGAACCCGGGCCAGGGCATCCCGCTGTCGGAGAGCGTCCCGTCGCCGGACGACTTCGACAACGAGAACGACAAGGTCGCCGCCGAGCGGGCGCTGGAGTACATGGGCCTGACCGCCGGTACGCCGATGCGCGAGATCCACGTGGACACGGTGTTCCTGGGCTCGTGCACCAACGGCCGGATCGAGGACCTGCGCGCCGCGGCCGGGGTGCTCGCCGGCCGGAAGGTTGCCGAGGGCACCCGGATGCTCGTCGTACCGGGCTCGGGCCGGGTCCGGCTGCAGGCCGAGGCCGAGGGCCTGGACACGATCTTCAAGGACGCCGGCGCCGAGTGGCGCGGCGCCGGATGCTCGATGTGCCTGGGCATGAACCCGGACCAGCTGGCCCCGGGCGAGCGCAGCGCCTCCACCTCGAACCGGAACTTCGAAGGCCGCCAGGGCAAGGGCGGTCGCACCCACCTGGTGTCGCCGCTGGTCGCCGCCGCGACCGCCGTCACCGGGACCCTGGCCGCACCGGCCGACCTGCCGCCCGTCGCCGTACCTGCGAACGCCTGAGGAGCAAGGGAATCATGGAAGCCTTCACCCAGCACATCGGTACGGCGGCCCCGCTGCGCCGCAGCAACGTCGACACCGACCAGATCATCCCGGCCGTGTACCTGAAGCGGGTCACGCGGACCGGCTTCGAGGACGGACTGTTCGCTGCCTGGCGCAACGATCCTTCGTTCGTCCTCAACCAGCCCGAGTACGACGGTGTCTCGGTGCTCGTCGCCGGACCGGACTTCGGCACCGGATCGTCGCGTGAGCACGCGGTCTGGGCCCTGCTCGACTACGGGTTCCGGGTGGTCGTGTCGTCGCGGTTCGGCGATATCTTCCGCGGCAACTCCGGCAAGGCCGGGCTGCTCGCCGCCCTGGTGGAGCAGGACGTGGTCGAGCAGTTGTGGACCACGATCGAGAGCGACCCGGGCACCAAGGTGACGGTCGACCTTGAGAACAAGACGATCTCAGCCGGTGACGTGTCGGCACCCTTCGAGATCGACGACTACACGCGCTACCGGTTGCTGAACGGTCTGGACGACGTCGGCATCACGTTGTCGCACGCGGACGAGATCACTGCCTACGAAGCGACCCGGCCGTCCTTCAAGCCGGCAACGCTGCCTGCGAAGGCCTGAAACATCGGCCAGAGTTAGCGCCCCCGTAACGTTCGGCGGGCCGGGGGCGATAACTCTGGTGTTACCCTTACGTGGTTGTCAGAACAAGGCTTGCGAGACCGAGGAGGTGGGGCGCTGATGAGCGAACCCTCCAGACATACGGGTCTCGCTCGACCTTCGGGGGCCTCCTTCTTCTAGAAGGTGCAGAGTTCTCCAGCAGTTGTGGGGTCGGGCAGACGTGTGTTCATCACTCACCTGATCCACCGCACCTGGAGGACTCATGTCCGACCTTCGCCTGCGCACGATCCGTGCGTTCAGCCGCACCCCGTCACTGCGTGCTGCCGCTCGCAAGCACGCTGCTGCCGTCTCCGCCGCCGTGCCCGAGCAGGCCGAGAAGCAGCCCCGCGATCCGCAGATGCCCAAGGGGCACAGCGTCGTGGACAGTGCGATCTACTGCGACGGCCGCCGGGTCGCTTCTCCTGACTCCCTCGCCGAGACCTACGGCGAGCTGCACCAGGCCCCGCACAGCCTGGCCTGGATCGGCCTGTACCGGCCCGACCGCCGCGAGCTGGCCTCGCTGGCGCAGGAGTTCGACCTGCACGAGCTGGCGATCGAGGACGCCAACGAGGCGCATCAGCGACCGAAGCTGGAGCGGTACGGCGACACGTTGTTCGTCGTACTGAAGGCCGCGCGGTACCGGGACGCGACCGAGGAGGTCGAGTTCGGTGAGGTACACGTGTTCGTCGGACCGGACTTCGTGGTGACGGTCCGGCACGCCGAAGCGCCCAACCTGGCAGCGGTACGGCGCCGGGTCGAGCGCGACCCCGAGCTGCTCAGCCGAGGCGCCGAAGCGGTCCTCTACGCGATCATGGACAAGGTCGTCGACGGCTACGCTCCGGTCGTCGCCGGTCTCGAGAACGACATCGACGAGATCGAGACCGAGGTGTTCCGCGGCGACCCGAAGGTGTCGCGGCGCATCTACGAACTGTCCCGTGAGGTGATCGAGTTCCAGCGCGCGACCCGGCCGCTGGTCGGCATGCTCGAGCAGCTGCGCGGCGGATTCCAGAAGTACGGCGTCGACGAGGAACTGCAACGTTCACTGCGCGATGTCGCCGACCACGTCACCGAGGTGGTGGAGAAGGTCGACGGATTCCGCGAACTGCTGCGCGACATCCTGACGGTGAACGCGACCCTGGTCGCCCAGCAGCAGAACGAGGAGATGAAGAGCCTCGCGATCGCCAGCAGCGAGCAGAACGAAGAGGTGAAGCGGATCTCTGCCTGGGCGGCGATCCTGTTCGCCCCGACCCTGATCGGCACCGTCTACGGGATGAACTTCGACAAGATGCCGGAGCTGCACTGGCAGTACGGATACCCCTTCGCGATCGGCCTGATGGCCTTGGTGTGTGGAGGTCTGCACCAGATCTTCAAACGCCGCGGCTGGCTCTGAACTCCTGGGAATCTCCTGCGAAAAGGGCCCTCAGGGCCCTGATCGGGCCAAATTGTGGCACGAATCGCCCAAAACAAGGGCGAATTGCCGCGTTGGTGTTTGTGAACGGCGTGTTGAGTCCATAACGTTCCTGTGAGATCGAGCGCTGTGCTCGACGCCTAGTGTTCACGGAGGGAAGCAGTGAACAAGAGCCAGTTGGTCGAAGCGCTCGCAGTGCACTTCGACGGAAACCGCCGCCAGGCCCAGCACGCATTGGAATCGGTGATCGACACCGTCCAGCGTGAGCTGACCAAGAAGGGCGGCAAGGTCGCCATCACCGGTTTCGGTGCCTTCGAGGCCATCGAGCGTGGGGCGCGCATCGTGCGCAACCCGCGGACCGGTGAGACCAAGCGTGCCAAGAAGACCACGGTGCCGAAGTTCCGCGCAGGTGCGGAGCTGAAGGCCGTTGTCTCCGGTGCCAAGAAGCTGCCGAAGCTGGTAGCCCCGAAGCCGGCCGCGACCGCCACCAAGGCGGCTGCCCCGGCGAAGAAGGCTGCACCGGTCAAGGCCGCTGCGACCAAGACCGCTGCAACCAAGACCGCCGCTGCGAAGAAGACGGTCGCCAAGAAGGCCCCGGCCAAGACGGTTGCCAAGAAGGCGCCGGCGAAGACCGTTGCCAAGAAGGCCCCGGTCAAGAAGGCCCCGGCCAAGACCGTTGCGAAGAAGGCGCCGGCCAAGAAGGCCCCCGCCAAGAAGACCGCGGCGAAGCGTACCGCTCGCTGATCTTCACGCACTGCGGCATCAGCATCACAGCGAAGGCCGGTCACCCCACTCCAGGGGTTGACCGGCCTTCGCCGTTGTCTGTGGCAACTAGAGCTGGGTGCCGAACTCCACCTTGGTGATCGCCAGTCCGGCACCGGAGCCGGTCGTCTCGATCCGCACCCGTTGTCCTACGCGCAGATGACGGACCGGAGTATCGGCGACGGCGTGCACGGTGAACGGAAGCTCGACACCGGCGTCGGTCAGCACCGCGCCGGAAAACGTCTCGCCGTCGTAGCGGCTCACGGTTGCCTGCATATCAGCAGGCTAGACCCTCGGTCCCGGTCGCGGCACCGAGAACCAGCGACATCACGTCGGCGGTCGCCGGCCCCACCCCGAGCTGTACGGCGTGCGCCAGATCGGCGGCGGTGTCGACATCGCGACGTACCGACTCGATCCCGGTCAGCTCGATCGGCACCGCCCCGGACGCCTGGTGTGCCAGCGCGGAACCTACGCCGAAGCGGGGATCCAGCGGTACGCCGGGAGCCGCCGCGAGCAACGTCGTCCCCGTGCCGGGCTGGTCCACCACGAACGAGCGCGGCGCCGTACAAGCCGCGAGTACGGCGGTGAGCTCGGCCGGACGCAACGCCGGAAGATCCGCGGACAACGCGGCGACGCCGTTGTCCGGGAACTCGGCAGCGGCAACAGCGGCTCCGTGCAGCAAGGCCTCGTTGAGCCCGGCCGCCGGCAGGTCCGGCACGACGTACGCACCGGCGTCGGTCACGTCCGCCGCGACCAACGGATCGTCCGTGACGACCAGGACGGCCCGCACCAGGGCAGAGGCGAGCGCGGCCGCAGTAGTGTCGACAGCGAACGCACGAGCCAGCTCGGGACGGTGCTGCGGGTACGCCGGAGCGAGCCGGCTCTTCGCGATCGCCGTACGCTTCACCGGGATCGCCAGGATCCAGGGAGCGACCTGTAGGTCTGCCATCAGGCAGGATTCTCCCATGACGGATCGCAGCAACGAGCAGCAGGAGGCTCCAGTGGACAACGGGCAGGGTGATCCGCGTCCGCCGCGGGGCTTCTGGTTCGGCATCATCGTCGCGATCGTCAAGCCGTTCATGATCGTGTTCACCAAGTGCCGGTTCACCGGCCGGGAGAACATGCCGCGCACCGGCGGGGTGATCTACGTGCCCAATCACATCTCGCATTTCGACCCCGTGCTGCTCGGATACTTCATCTGGGAGTGCCGGCGGATCCCGCGGTTCCTGGGCAAGGCGTCGCTGTTCAAGATCCCGGTGCTCGGCACGATCATCACCAGCGCCGGCCAGATCCCGGTCTACCGGGATTCCGCCCAGGCAGCGGATGCCTTCCGGGACGCGGTGGCCGCGGTCGAACGCGGTGAGTGTGTGGGCGTTTACCCGGAGGGCACGATCACCCGTGACCCGGAGATGTGGCCGATGACCGGCAAGACCGGCGCCGCCCGGATCGCGTTGATGACCGGCTGCCCGGTGATCCCGCTGGCCAACTGGGGCGCGCAGGAGATCATCAAGTCGTACACGGGCAAGATCCGGATCCGCCTGCTGCCGCGCAAGACGCTGCAGGTCCGGGCCGGTGCGCCGGTCGACCTGAGCGCGTTCGAGGGCAAGCCGCTGACCAACCAGCTGTTGCACGAGGCAACCGAGGTGATCATGGCCCGCGTCGCCGAGACCCTCGGCGAGCTGCGCGGAGAGACCCCGCCCAAGGAGCTCTACGACCTGCGCATGGCCCGCAAGGCCGAAGGTAGGGCGGAAGGTAAGGCCGAAGGTAAGGCTGAAGGTGAGGAGAAGGCATGACGAAGGTTGCGGTGTTCGGTGCCGGATCCTGGGGTACGGCGTTCGCGGTGGTGCTCGCGAACGCCGGGAACCAGGTGTCGGTCTGGGGCCGGCGTGAGTCGCTCTGCGAGTCGATCAATGCCGGGCACGAGAACGCCGAGTACCTTCCCGGTCTGCGATTGCCTGATGCGATCACCGCGACCCACGACCCGGCCGCGGCGGCCGACGGCGCGGAGGCGATCGTCCTCGCGGTTCCGTCGCAGTCGTTGCGGGACAACCTGACGGACTGGGCCGGCGTGCTGCCGAACGCCGTACCGCTGGTGAGTCTGATGAAGGGCGTCGAGCTCGGTACGACGAAGCGGATGAGCGAGGTGATCGCCGAGCTCACCGGCGCCGGGCCGGAACGCATCGCCGTCGTCTCGGGGCCGAACCTGGCGCGCGAGATCGCCGAAGGCCAACCGGCCGCGTCGGTGGTCGCCTGCGCGGACGAGGGTACGGCGGCACGGCTGCAGAAGCTGTGTCATTCGCCGACGTTCCGCCCGTACACGAACAATGACGTGGTCGGCTGCGAGCTTGGCGGCGCCTGCAAGAACGTGATCGCGCTCGCGGTCGGGATGGCCGTCGGACTCGGGTTCGGCGACAACGCCCGCGCATCGGTGATCACCCGCGGTCTCGCCGAGATTGCCCGCCTGGGTACGGCGCTCGGCGCTGACGAGCACACGTTCTCCGGTCTGGCCGGGCTCGGCGATCTGGTCGCGACATGCTCGTCGCCGCTGTCGCGGAACCGGACCTTCGGCGAGAAACTCGGCCAGGGCATGAGCGTTGCGGAGATCGCCGGCGCGACCCGGCAGGTCGCCGAGGGCGTGAAGTCCTGCGCGTCGATCTCCGAGCTGGCACACCAGCACGACGTCGAGATGCCGATCGCCGAACACGTCACCAAGGTCATCGCCGGCGAGATGACCCCGAAGGACATGTTGTTCAGCCTGGTCTCCCGCTCGGCCAAGCCGGAGCGCTGGGGATGATCCCGGCCGCGTTCGCGAAAGCCACCATCGATCGTGAAGGCGCCGTCGGCGAAGCCTGGCTGGCCGAGCTGCCTGGGATCATCGACGACCTGTTGACCCAGTGGGACTGCGAGCCCGACGGCGAAGCCGCACACGGGCAGGTGGGCGTGGTCGTGCCGGTCCGGGACGCCGTGCTCAAGGTGTCGTTCCCGCATCCGGGCAATGTGCACGAGCCGGACGCGTTCGAGGCCTGGGGCGGTGAGGGCGCGGTCAAGCTGTACGAACGCGACGACGCCCGCTACGCCATGCTGCTCGAGCGCGTGCATCCCACGACGCTGCTGGAACACGACGAGGACGTCGTCGTCATCGCGGGCGAGCTGCATCGCCGGCTGACGATCCCTGCCCCGGACGGCCTACCCCGCATGTCCGCACAGGCCGACGTCTGGGAGGAGGAGCTCCGCAAGGACGCCGCCGAGCTCGACCACGCGCTGCCGCCGTACGTCGTGGATGCGGCGCTCGCCGTGGTCGAGGAGCTCGGTCGCGATCAGCCAGAGATCCTGATCCACGGCGACTTCCACCCGCGCAACATCCTCCGCGCGGACCGGGAGGCGTGGCTGGCGGTCGATCCCAAGGGGTACGTCGGCGACCCGGCGTACGACGCGACCACGTTCCTGCGAACGCGGGCCGCGCACCAGCTCGGCGCCGACGACCTGATGAGCGTGTTGAATCACGAGCTCGAACTGTTCGCCGAGACCGCCGAGCTCGAGCCCGAACGAATCCGCCGATGGGCCCAGCTGAACATGGTCCAGTCCGCTTTCTGGGGCCGCCGCCACGGCTTCGGCCGCGCCCGCGGGGGCAGCGAACTCGACCGGTTCATCGCGCTGGCCGACGAGCTCGCGCTCAGCTGGATCAGTTGAGGGTCTGGTTCAGGACGAGCGTGGCTGCGCCCCGGAGGGCCGCGTCCTGGCCGGTCCGGGAGCGGACCACGTGGAGGTGGGTTGTGGCCAGAGGCAACGATCTGGCGTAGATGGTTTCGCGGATGCCAGCCAGCAGGCTGTCGCCGGCCTGGGACAACGAACCACCGACGACGATGACCGACGGGTTGAGCAGGCTGACCGCGGCGGCGAGGACCGTGCCGATCTCGCGACCGGCCTGGCGGATCTCGGCAGTGGCGGCAGTATTTCCGGAGCGGACCAGTTCGACGATGTCGCCGCTGGTGCTGACTCCGAGCCGGGTTGCCAGCGCGGCTGCGGACGCGACCGCCTCGAGGCAGCCGATGTTGCCGCAGCGACAGAGTTCGGTGTGGCCGGGCGCCTGGATGTGGCCGATGTCGCCGGCCGCGCCCTGGGCGCCGCGGTGCAGGCGGCCGCCGCTGATCACGCCGGCACCGATGCCAGTGGCAACCTTCACGAACAGCAGGTGCTCGACGTCCGGGTACGCCGTCGCGTGCTCGCCGAGCGCCATGATGTTCACGTCGTTGTCGACCAGCACCGGGCCGGGGAGCTCACGGCTCAGTCGGCCGACCACGTCGTACGAATCCCAGCCGGGCATGATCGGCGGATGGTTCGGCCGTCCGGTGCTGTGCTCGACCGGACCGGGCAGCCCGACGCCGGTGCCGGCCAGATCCTCCGGCGGCCTCTGCGCTTCTTCCAGTAGCGCGTGGCCCGCCACGGCGACGGCGTCGAGAACAACCTCCGGCCCTTCGGCGATCTTGAGCGGCGTCGTCGACCGGTGCAGGATCTCGCCGGCCAGGTCCGTGAGAGCGACGGACAGGTGCGTCGCCCCGACGTCGGCGGCGAGCACGAGCCGCGCGGTCGGGTTGAACCGGAAGCGCGCGGGCGGCCGTCCGCCCGTCGATGCGGCCTCACCGGACGGTACGACGAGACCGGCGGCGAGTAGGGCCTCGATCCGCCCGGTGACCGTGGAGCGGGCCAGGCCGGTCACGTCGATCAGTTCGGCGCGGGTCCGGGCCTGTCCGTCGAGGAGCAGTCGCAGGACCGCGTCCGTCGTACCGAGATCGCTCATGTGTCGGACTTTCGTCGTACCAGCCGTGGACTTTTGCTTGACAGGGTTCAAAAGGGTCCCATAGCGTCCTACGACATGTCCACCAATGCGCGAAAGCTCAGGGTCGGGATTGTCGGCGGCGGGTTCATGGGCCAGGTCCACGGCAGGGCCGCATTGGTTTCGGGAGCGACCGTGGCCGGCGCTGTCGGCTCGTCACCTGGGCGGGCGGAGGCTGCGGCCGAGGCGACCGGCGCCGAGCGCGGGTTCGCGACCCTCGACGAGTTGCTCGCCTCGGACATCGACGTGGTCCACGTCTGTACGCCGAACAACACGCATCGCGAAGTCACGCTGAAGGCGCTCGAGGCCGGCAAGCACGTGGTCTGCGAGAAGCCGCTCGCCACATCCGTCGCCGATGCGACCGGTCTGACCGCCGCGGCGCAAGAGGCAGGCCTGGTTGGCGCCGTGCCGTTCGTGTACCGCTATCACCCGATGGTCCGCGAGCTGCGGACCCGGATCGCGGCAGGCGACGCGGGGACGATCACCAGCCTGCACGGCTCGTACCTGCAGGACTGGCTCGCCGGTGCGGACGACCAGAACTGGCGCGTCGACGACACGACCGGCGGTCCGTCGCGGACCTTCGCGGACATCGGGTCGCACTGGTGTGACCTGACCGAGTTCGTCACCGGCGACCGGATCGCTGCGATCAGCGCGCAGCTGCGGACGGTGCGAGCCCAGCGCGGCGGAGTCGACGTACACACCGAGGACCTGGCCACCGCGCAGTTCCGGACCGAGGCCGGGGTGGTCGGGACGATCGTGGTCAGCCAAGTCGCAGCTGGCCGAAAGAACCGCCTGTACCTGGAGGTGTCCGGCACCGAGTCGAGCTTCGGCTTCGACCAGGAGGATCCAGACCGCCTGTGGGTCGGTCGCCGTGACGCGTCGCAGTTGCTGACCCGCGATCCCGAGACGCTCAGCCCGCCCGCCGCGCGGGTGAACCGGCTGCCGGCCGGGCATGCGCAGGGGTACCAGGACGCGTTCGACTCGTTCGTCGCCGACAGCTATGCCGCCGTGCTGGGTGACCGCCCGGACGGACTGCCTGACTTCGCCGCCGGAGCCCGGTCCGCTCGCGTGGTCGACGCCGTACTGCGCTCGGCTGCCGCGGACTCTGCCTGGATCACGGTAGACAACTCTGTCGACAACTCTTAGGAGCCTTGAGATGCCACGCCCTATCACGCTGTTCACCGGTCAGTGGGCCGACCTGCCGTTCGAGGAGGTCTGCCAGTTCGCGTCCGAGGCCGGGTACGACGGCGTCGAGATCGCCTGCTCCGGTGATCACTTCGACGTCCAGCAGGCCGTCGACGACGACTCCTACGTCCAGGGCCGCAAGGACATCCTGGAGAAGTACAACCTGCAGGTCTTCGCGATCTCCAACCACCTGGTCGGCCAGGCGGTCTGCGACGACCCGATCGACTTCCGCCACCAGGCCATCGTGCCGTCCCGGATCTGGGGCGACGGCGACGCCGAGGGCGTCCGGCAGCGCGCCGCGGAGGATCTGAAGAACACCGCCCGCGCGGCGAAGAAGCTCGGCGTGAACACCGTCATCGGCTTCACCGGCTCGTCGATCTGGCAGTACGTCGCGATGTTCCCGCCGGTGCCGGCGGAGCGGATCGAGGCCGGCTACCGGGACTTCGCCGACCGGTGGAACCCGATCCTCGACGTGTTCGACGAGGAGGGCGTGCGGTTCGCGCACGAGGTCCACCCGTCGGAGATCGCGTACGACTACTGGACCACGACGCTGACGCTCGAGGCGATCGGCCACCGCGAGGCGTTCGGGCTGAACTGGGACCCGTCGCACATGGTCTGGCAGGACATCGACCCGGTCGCGTTCCTGTGGGACTTCAAGGACCGGATCTACCACGTGGACTGCAAGGACACCCGGATGCGGGTCGGCGGCGGCCGCAACGGCCGGCTCGGCTCGCACCTGCCGTGGGGCGACCCGCGCCGCGGCTGGGACTTCTACTCGACCGGTCACGGCGACGTGAAGTGGGAGGACTGCTTCCGGGTGCTGAACTCGATCGGCTACGACGGCCCGATCTCGGTCGAGTGGGAGGACGCCGGCATGGAGCGCAAGGTCGGCGCCGCCGAGGCGGTCAACGTCATCCGCGCCCTCGCCTTCGACAAGCCGGCCGCCGCCTTCGACGCGGCCTTCGCCACCGACAAGTAAGTCCTAGCGGTTGTCGCGACCCGCGACGAATCCGAGCGTGACCTGGGTGGCTGAGAGCACGGCGAACACGATGAGCGTCGTACTCCAGCCGCCGGTCACCTGGGTCAGGTAGCCGGCAACGACCGGTCCGGCTGCGGCCAGCGTGTAGCCGACGGCCTGCGCCATCCCGGACAACTGCGTCGTCTCGTGGTGGCCGCGACCGCGAAGACTGATCAGCGACAGTGCGGCGACCAGCCCGGCGCCTTGACCCAGACCGCCGACGACCGCCCAGACGATCGCGAGCTGCGGCGCGAGCAGCAGACCCAGCAGCGCGACGAGGATCGGCGTACTCGCCGTCATCAGACCGGCTCGCTGATTCGTCGGGTGCTTCAGCAGGAACGGGATGCTGAGGCCGCCGATCAGGCCGAAGACCTGGAACAGAAACAGGTGTACGCCGGTGGCGCGCTCGGACACGCCACCGGTCGAGATCTCGATGGTGGGCAGCCAGTTCACGAACAGATAGAAGCTCGTCGACTGCAGCCCCATGAAGCCGGTCACGAGCCACGCCGTGGGCTGACGCCACACGCTGACCGGGGGAGTGTCGTCCTTGACGCTTGCCGCCGGCATCGGCTCCGGGGAGAGCGTCCGCGGTAGCCAGATCACAGCGACGAGTACGGCGAGACCGCCCCAGACGGCGAGCGACAACCGCCAGTCGACCGCATCAGCGATCGGCACGGCGAGGATCGACGCGATCGCAGCGCCGCCCGTGATGAACGCCGTGTAGACCCCGGTCGCCCGTGAGACATTGCCTGCGTAGTCCCGTTTGATGATCACCGGGACCAGCACGTTCCCGACCGCGATCGCGGCGCCGACCACCGCCGTACCGATCCAGAGGCCCGCCTGGCCTGTGTACGGGCGGAGCGCGCTGCTGAGCGCCAGGACCAGGAGCGAGACGAAGACGGCGCGCTCCATGCCGAAACGGCGGGACGCGAGGTGGACCAGCGGTGAGGCGACGGCGAACGCAAGTAGCGGCAGCGTGCCGAGCAGGCCCTGTGCGGCCTCGCCGAGATGCAGGTCGAGACCGATCCGCGGCAGCACCGGACCGACCGCGGTCAGCGCCGGCCGGAGGCTCAGCGCGACCACGAAGGCGGTTGCTGTGATCAGCGCCGACCGCTCCCGAGTCACTGGTTCGGTCAACACCGCCACGACACACCCCTACCTGTTCTCGTCTTCTGCAGATGTCCTACATTTACACACAGTACGCTATCCCCTGAACGGAGGTGGGCTGGTGTCCATCGAAGGACCAGTGCGGCAGGTGCCGCTCGTGCTGCAGGTGTCGGAGCGGTTCCGTGCGCAGATCGAGTCCGGGGCCTGGCCGCGCGGCTCGCGGATCCCCGGCGAGAACCAGCTCGCAACCGACCTCGGCGTCAGCCGCGGGACAGTACGGGAGGCGCTGCGTTCACTGAGCCTGACCGGCCTGCTCGAGCCGCGCGTCGGCGACGGCACCTATGTCCGCGCGACCAACGAGATCAGCGGCGTGCTGGTCAGGGACGAGCTCTCGGCGTCATTGACGCACGTGCTCGACGCCCGCGCCGGCATCGAGGCCGCAGCCGCTCGCCTGGCCGCGCAACGCCCTGACCAGGAGAGCCTGGCGGCTTTGTCTGTCGCATTGGAGTCTCGGGCGGCCGCGGGCGACCTGGACGCGTTCGTGGCCGCGGACGCCGACTTCCATCGCGGAGTCGTGGTCGCCAGCGGGAATCCGTTGCTGCTGCGCTTGTACGACGCGATCGCCGAAGTGCTGACCGAATCGATCCACCAGACCGCGACGATGCCCGAGGATCATCGGATCCTCGACGCGCATGTCGACGTACTCGAGGCGATCCGGGCGGGCGATCCCGAGGCGGCTAGTCAAGCGTCGTACGCGTTGATCGAGACCATCAAGCAAGAAGCGAAGGATCCGGCCAGTAGTACCTGAAACAGGCCGGCTGGCCGTTGAGCCGCCGTTGCTCCCCACCGGGCGGCGGGACGTCCTTGCGGTCGCCGCGGACGCCTCCGCGCGCTTCGTAGAACCCCTGGGCTGCGATGTTCTGCTCCAGGACCCATAGGTAGATGCCGGATCCGGGAGCCGCCTCCTGCAGGGCCTTGGCGGTCAACGCCAGCAACTGGGTCCCGATGCCTTGCCGCTTCACCGGTGCGCGGACATGCAGGTTGTCGACGAGCGCGCCGAACTTCGGATCGGCGCCGATGATCAGGTGGCTCAGCCCGACCAGTTGGCCGTCGTACTCCGCGAGCGTGGTCCGCGTGCCCTCGCGCGCCGCCAGCCGTTTGGACCACATCGCGTCGAGATAGCCGGCCGACTCGTCGTCGAGGAACGCGTCGGCGTACGCACCGCGGTAGTGCCGCCGCCAACTGTCTCCGTGCAGCTCAGCTACCGCCGCCGCGTCATCTGCCCCAGCCGTCCGAAACCGCAGCTCATCCACCCTCGAATTCGTATCACCCGTCATGGCTGTCATCCGAGGTTGTCCGAAGGGTGAACCCGGCGTCCGCCATTCGACTGCGGATCAACGAGTCGAGCCTTTGCCAGCCGGGTGAGGCTGCGTTGAGGGTGTTCTGCAGGAGGTCGGGGATGGCGGGATCGGCATCGCTGCCGGGTGGTTCGGTGCCGTAGCGCTGGATGCTGGCGGCAACGATCCGGTCCGCGAGCTCGATCAGGGCTGGATCGTCCGGGTCGAGGTCGTGGGCGTGGTCGGCGGCCAGATACAGGTTTCTCAGGTCGGGATCGGTGAGCGACTGCGCCTGGTCCTGGAACAAGGTGTCGGCCAGGTCTGGGTGCGTTGCGTAGACGATGATCCACAGGTCGCGCTCCATCGCGATCCACCGGTCGGTGAAGCCGAGCGCGGGCAGCCCGGCGAGATGCTCCTCGACGTTCGCGGGCAGGATGCGGATCTCGCCGGCGGCCAGCTTGCGGAGTCGGCGCTGAGTGTCGCGGAGACCTTTGATGCGGGCGGTCAGGCCGGCATCGATCTGCTGCAGCGCATCGGCGAGCTCTTCCGGGGTTGAACCGAGCTCACGGATCCGCGCGAGCGGTACGCCGGCGTCCGCCAGCATGCGGATCCGGACCAGCTCGACGACCGCGTCCGCGGAGTACCGGCGGTATCCGGACGAGTCCCGCTCGGGCTCGGGCAGGAGGCCCTTCGCGTGGTAGACGCGGACGGTCTTGGTCGACACCCCGACGTACCGCGCCAGCTGTCCGATGGTGAGCACGACTCCATTCTTGACCTTGCCCCTAGGGCAATGTCGCACGATGGCTGCATGACCGACTGGGACACCCTCCGCACACTCGCCGACGAAGGCAACGAGAAGGCCCTCGCCCGGCTGGCAGATCTGGCCGACGAGCGGGACGACGTCGAAGCGTTGAGTGAACTACTCGACGAGGGCTGCGACCGCGCCGGCGAGCATCTCACCCGCCGGGCGGCGGCCGCGAAGGACCTGGTCGAGCTCCAACGCATCAGCGACGCCGGCTACGACGAGGCAGGCGAAGTGCTCAACCGCCTATTGGACTGAGCGGACAGCCGGTGCCGATCCGCTCGGTCAGGTCGGCGCGCAGCGTCGCCAGGTCCGCCATCCGCCGATCGATGACCTGCACCTTCTCTGCGAGCAGTGCGGACAGAGCGGTCGCCGAGTCGGGGGAGTCGCGGAGTTGGTCGCCATGCTTGGCGATCTCGGCGAGCGAGAACCCGAGCGCCTGCGCCGTCCGGACGTAATGCAGCCAGGGCACCATCTCCGCGGAGAAATCCCGGTAGCCGTTCGGCCGGCGCTGACCCTCTACAAGACCGATCCGCTCGTAGAAGCGGATCGTGTCCTTGGACAGGTTCGTCTGCTCAGCGAGCTCACCGATGCGCACGGGATCCTCCGTCGGGCTTGACCTTGGACAGCACTCCACTGTTTACCTTCAATCGCGTGTCTCCCCAAAACAGCGGCTATCTCCGCATCGTCCGCGCGAGCGCCTGGTACGACCTGATCGTCACCGCCGGCTTCGCCACGCCCTGGACCTATGTCCTCGTCCACCGCGCCCTGTCATCGTTCGGGACCTTCCCGCCGGTCGACCCCATCCAGACCCTGTACGCGAACCTGATGGGTTCGGTCGTGGTCGTCTGGGCGCTGCTCCGCCTGTTCCGCACGCTGCCGCTGCACGGCTTGTGTGACGGGATCGCGCGGGTCCTGTTCGCGAGTTGGCAGGCCTATGCGCTGGCGCATGGCGGGCCGAAGATCTTGGTGCTGTTCCTGGTGGTCGAGGTCAGCTTTGGAGGGGTTCAGCTCCTGCCGTGGTCGGTCGATGGGTTGCGAGGACGCGCGCGAACACGGCAAGTCCAGCCGCCAGCGCGGTGACCACGATGAACGACATTGTCAGGTTGGCGGCCTGGGCGATGCCGCCGATGATCGACGGCGCCACCAGGCCGGACGCGTAGGTGATGGTCGCGACGCCCGCGATCGCCTGGCTCGGGTTGGGTCCGGTGTGGCCGGCGGCGGCGAAGGCGAGCGGTACGACGACCGCGATCCCCACGCCGATCAGGCCGAACCCGGCCATCGCCACGACCGCCGTCGGCGAAACCACCACGAGCAGCCCGCCCAGCGTCGCGATCACACCGCTCCACCGCACAGTCCGAACGGCGCCGAACCGGTCCACCACCGCATCACCGGTCAACCGCGCGATCGCCATCGTCAACGCGAACCCGGTCGTCGCCCCGGCTGCGACAGCCGCCGAACTGCCGAGGATGTCCCGCAGATACACGGCCGACCAGTCCAGGCTCGCGCCCTCCGCGAACACCGCGCAGAACCCGACCGCCCCGATCAGCAACGCCGACTTCGGCGGCAACGCGAACCTCGCCGGCGGCTCCTCGTCCTCCTCGGGATGGATGTTCAGCACGAACTGACACACCACCGCACCGATCACCGTCAGCACGACGGCTACCACCGCGTGATGGACCTGTGCGCTGACATTCGCATGCGCCGCGAGCGTCCCGACCGCCGAACCGAGCAGCGCGCCCACACTCCAGAGACCGTGCAGCCCGGACATGATCGACTTCTTCAGCCGGTGCTCGATCTCGACGCCGAGCGCGTTCATCGCCACGTCGGCCATGCCCGCCGTACCGCCGTAGATGAAGAGCGCTCCGCACAGTGCGAGCAGACCCGGGGCGAGCGACGGCAGGATCAGCGCGAGCGTCCAGAGCGCGAGCAGACCGCGCAGCGCGTTCCGCGTCCCGAACCGGTGACTGACCCGGGCGGCGAGCGGCATCATCAGCGCCGCGCCGAGCGCCGGGAACGCGAGCGCCAGCCCGAGCTGGCCCGCGGACACTCCCGCATGCTCCTGGATCCACGGCACCCGGGTCGCGAACGACCCGGTCACCGATCCGTGCACACAGAAGACGGCGGCCACGGCGTACCGGGACCGCTTGACGAGTGTGGTGTCCTCAGTCACAAGTAAACAGACAATCTGTTTGAACGATCAGGCGGATGGTAGATTTTTGCGCGTGAGAAGTGCAGAACGGCATCAAGTGATCGTAGAACGACTACGAGTCGTCGACCGAGTGTCGGTCCAGGAACTGGTCGAGGCGACCGAGGCGTCGGACATGACAGTCCGCCGCGACCTCGACTTCCTGGCGGCGCAGGGCGTGCTGAAGCGCGTCCACGGTGGCGCCGTGTCCGCGATGCCGTCCGGCCTCGAGCCGCCGTACTCGCTCCGCACGCAGGCCGCGACCGCCGCCAAGCAGGCGATCGCCAGGGCCGCGGTCGAGCACCTCCACGACGGCGAGACAATCGTCCTCGACAGCGGTACGACGGCACTCGAGACCGCGCGACTGCTGCACGACCGCGCTCTCACGGTCATGCCGCTGTCGCTGCAGGTCGCGCACGAGTTGGCGGATGCGCCGCGGATCCGGCTGCTGATGCCGGGCGGTGAGGCGCGCAAGGGCGAGCTGTCGCTGGTCGGTCCGCTGACCGTCGCCTCGCTGCGGGCGCTGCGCTTCGACGCCGCCGTACTCAGTCCGTGCGCCTTCAGTCTCGACGCCGGGCTGACTGCCTTCGACTTGGGCGATGCGGAGGTCAAGCAGGAGGCGATGAACGTCGCCACTCGCACCGTCGTACTCGCGGACGGAGCCAAATGGGACCGCTCCGCCCTCGCCTACGTCTGCCCGGCCGACCGCCCGGACCTGATCATCACCGACGAGTCGGCTCCCGAAGACCAACGCATACTCCTGACCCAACGCGGCGTAATCGTAGAGGTGGCCTCTTGACCGCGACCGACCTGCGACCGCAGACCGCGCCGCCGCGCGCCGCTCGGGTCGCCACCTGGATGTACTTCGGCCTGAACGGCTTCGCGGTCGGGATGTGGGTCGTGCACATCCCGAGCATCGAGCAGAAGACCGGCATCACCCACAGCACGCTCGGGCTGCTCCTGCTGGTGCTCGGCGGCGCAGCGTTCACCGGCATGCAGGTCGCGGGTCCGCTCGTCGACAAGCTCGGCCAGCGCCGGCTCGTCCCGGCGGCCGGCATCCTGCTCGGCATCGCGCTCGCCGGACCGGGCCTCGCGACGAACTGGTGGACGCTCGGCCTCACGCTGATACTGATCGGCTTCGGCAACGGCTCGATCGACGTCGGCATGAACGCGCAGGCCGTCGTGGTCGAGCGCGGTTACCCGCGGCCGATCATGGCCGCCTTCCATGCGATGTGGTCGATCGGCGGTGCCATCGCCGCGATCGTCGGTGCGGCGACGCTGCGGGCCGACGTACCGCCGGAAGTCACACTCGCATCGGCCGGTGTGGTGTGCATCGTGCTGTCCCTCGTCGCCAGCCGGTTCTTGCTGGAGGCAACCGTTCCTCCGGAGGACGACGTCGCCGAGGGGGAGCAGCGGGCGAAGCCGTCGGCCAAGCTGGTCTGGGCTCTGGGCGGACTCGCCTTCGGCCTGATGCTGTCCGAGGGCGTCGCGAACGACTGGGCCGCGCTGCACTTCCGCGACATCCTCGGCACCTCCGTGAGCACGGCTGCCTACGCGTACGGCGCGTTCGCGGTCGCGATGACCGTGGGCCGATTCCTCACCGACCGGGTCGCGGCCGTCGTCGGACCGGCAGCGATCGTCCGCTGGGGCGCCGCGATGGCAGCGGTCGGCCTGACGCTGGTGATCGTCGTACCGTGGGTGCCCGTCGCGCTCGTCGGCTGGGCCATCTTCGGGCTGGGCCTCGCAGGCGGCGTACCGCAGCTGTTCACCGCCGCAGGCAACCTCGACCCGCGGTCGTCCGGCGCGCTGATGGCGCGCGTCGTCGGCCTCGGGTACGTCGGACTGCTCGCCGGGCCCGCGCTGATCGGCGGGCTCGCGCACTGGATGCCGCTGAACATCGCGTTCATCCTGCCGGTCGTGCTGTGCGTGCTGACGTTCTTCGGCGGCCCTGTCCTCAACGGCCGTGAGATGAAGAAGAGCGCTAACTAAGGGCTTGCTCGAGGTCCGCCCACAGGTCGTCGGGGTGCTCGATGCCGACGGACAGGCGGATCAGGTCCTCAGGGATCGTCGGGACCTCCATCGGCCAGCGGCGGCGGCGTTCGAGCATCGACTCGACACCGCCGAGGCTCGTCGCGTGCACCCAGAGCTCGGTGCGTTCGCAGACCCGCTGGGCGAGCGCCGCGTCGCCGCCGAGTTCGACCGCGAGGATCGCGCCGAAGCCGGACATCTGGGCGGCCGCGCGGTGATGCCCGGGATCGCTCGGCAGTCCGGGGTAGCGGACGCGGCTGACGCGCGGGTGTTCCAGCAGGCGCTCGGCCAGGAACGCGGCGTTCGACTGGGCGCGCTCGAGGCGGAGAGCGAGGGTACGCAGACCGCGCAGCGCGAGCCAGGCCTCCATCGGGCCCGGGATCGCGCCGAGTCCGCGGCGACGGCTCTCGATCGCCGACCACAGGTCGTCGTCCGCGGTGATGACCGCGCCGAGGATGACGTCGGAGTGGCCGGAGATGAACTTGGTCGCCGAATGCATCACGACATCCGCGCCGAGCTGGAGCGGCTGCTGGAGCAGGGGAGTCGCGAACGTGTTGTCCACGACAACGGTCGCGCCGGCCGCGTGCCCAGCTTCGGCAAGCGCCGGGATGTCGGCGACCTCCATAGCGGGGTTGGTCGGCGACTCGATCCACAGCATGTCGGCTCCGTCGAGGACCCGCTTGACGGCCTCGGTATCCGCGACGTCGACGTGCTCGACCGTCAGCCGGCCGGTCTCGGTCTGCTGATCGAGCAGCGCGACCACGCCGGAGTACGCGTGCTGCGGCGCCACGACCCGCCCGCCGACCGGAACCAGGTCGATCACCGCGGCTGCCGCCGCCATCCCCGAGGCGAACGTCAGCCCACGCCCGCCTTCGAGCTCGCCGAGCGTCTCCTCGAGCGCCGACCACGCGTCGTTGCCGAACCGCCCGTACCCGCGATCGCCGCCGGCGACGTACGTCGAACTGAACACCGGCGACTCACCGACCGGCGCATTCGGCACCCGCTCCGGCCGGCCCGCGTGAACGACGACCGTGGACGGATCAAGCTCAGGAGTCATACCCCGAATTGTCGCTGACGCGATAGGTAGCAGCGGGCAGGGGGATGCCGCCGGTGCGGAGCAGGCTCATCGCCTGGCGGGCGAGCGATCTCGCGTCGGTGGTGTCGGGCGTGTCGACCCAGACGCGGACGACCGTCTCGATGATGTTCATCGCAATCCCGGCCGCCAGCGCGCCGGTGAACTCGGCCCGGTTGTCGGCGGGCAACCGCAGTACCAGCTCGTCGGCCAGATCGGTGCGGAAACGCCAGATCAACTCGTTGAGATGAGCGCTCACCGACGCGGTCTGCGCGGCCATGTCGAACACGGCTCGTACCCGGCCCGGATTGGTCTCGAGCTGCTCCAGGACGCGCTCGATCACCGCCTGCAGGCCGGCCGTCAGCTCCAGCTCGGGCTGCTCGCGGAACCAGCTCACTGCGTCGCCCAGGCAGTCCTCGACGAACTCGAGGACCAGCGTCTCCTTGGTCGGGAAGTACCGGTACAGCGTGCTCGGCCCGACCTCGGCCGCCGCCGCGATCTGCTCGACCGTGGTCCGGCCGAAGCCGTTGTCGTTGAACAGCTCGAACGCTTTGTCCGCGATCAGCCGGCGGGTCCGCTCCCGCTTCACCTCGCGCAGTCCCATCAGCACCTCCGCGGGCAGGGTACCGTTTCGCCGACTCGCCGGATGTTGCTTCTCTTTGGTTGACCCAGCCATATGGTAGTCACTACCAAATTCCTTTGGGAGGGTTCATGACCGAGAGCTTCCCCGTCGGCAGGCCGTCCGGGTGTCCTTTCGATCCGGCGCAGGAGTACGCCGGCTTCCGCCGTAGACCTGAGCTGGCCAAGGTCTCCACGCCGGCCGGAGTCGACGCCTATGTGGTCAGCCGGTACGACGACGTACGGACGCTGCTGCGGGACAGCCGGCTGAGCTCGAGGTCCGCGCCGTCGGACCACGTCGTGCCGGGCGCTGATCTGGACCGGGAGGCCGAGTCGGGCTCGATCCTTCACGCGGACGGCGCGGCGCACAGGCGGCTGCGGCGGATGCTGGCGACCGAGTTCGCGGTGAAGCGGATGGAGGCGATGCGGCCGCGGATCGCCGCGATGATCGACACACAGCTCGACGCGATGCTCGCCGCCGGTGGGCCGGTCGATCTGGTGCAGGCGTTCGCGCTGCCGATCCCGTCGCTGGTGATCTGCGAGCTGCTGGGCGTTCCCTATGCGGACCGCGCCGAGTTCCAGGAGCGGAGCGCGACGCTGGTGCGGGTCGACGGCGATCGGGACGAGATCATGCGGGTCAGCGACGCGCTCAACCAGTACATGGTCGGGCTCGTGCTGGCGAAGCAGTCATCGCCGTCGGACGATCTGCTGTCGCGGCTGATCGCCCGTGGCGAGGAGCTGGGCGAGCCGCTGAGCCTGCCGGAGCTGGTGTCGATCGGGATCACGCTGCTGATCGCGGGGCACGAGACGACGGCGAACATGATCGCTCTGAGCACGCTCGCCCTGCTGCGGAACCCTGTCGAGCTCGCCGCGCTGCGGGCCGATCCCACGCTGGCGCCGGGCGCGGTCGAGGAGCTGCTTCGGTATCTGTCCGTCGTCCAGTTCGGGCTGTTCCGGCACGTCACGGACGAGCTGCCGGTCGGGGCCGCGACTCTGCAGGCCGGTGACTTCCTGATCGCGGCGCTGGCGTCGGCGAACCGGGACTCTGCGGTGTTCCCGGAGCCCGACCAGCTGGACCTGCGGAGGTCGGACGGGGCGCATGTCGCCTTCGGGTTCGGGCCGCATCAGTGTCTCGGCCAGCAATTGGCTCGGGTCGAGCTGCAGGAGGTTTTCACCCGGTTGTACCCGCGGATCCCGACGCTGCGACTCGCCGTACCGTTCGAGGAAATCGAGTACCGGGACAACACGCTCGTGTACGGAGTGACAGCGTTGCCAGTCACCTGGGACTGACCCGAAGGGCGGTCGTTACGGAGTGCGATCTGAAGGGGTCTTAACCGAACCCTGGTCGGAACCTGATCCCTGGGCCGCTACAGTCGAGCCGGTGAGTGAGTACTCGAGCGAAGAACAGCGCAAGCCCCGCGTCGCCGTCGTTTTCGGTGGCCGGTCGAGCGAGCACGCCATCTCCTGCGTCACCGCGGCGAACGTCTTGCAGGTGATCGATCGGGACAAGTACGACGTGGTCCCGATCGGGATCAGCACCAGCGGCCACTGGGTGCTGGAGAGCGGCGACCCCGAGCGGCTGTCGATCACCGACGGCAAGCTCCCCGAGGTCGACGTGACCGCGATGCCGGTGCTGTTCGGCGCGAACCGCGAGCTCGTGATCAGCGAGCCCGAGCAGGTCCCGAGCACTCTCGGCCAGGTCGACGTGGTCTTCCCGCTGCTGCACGGCCCGTGGGGCGAGGACGGCACCATCCAGGGCCTGCTCGAGATGTCCGACATCCGGTACGTCGGCTCCGGCGTACTCGCCAGCGCCGTCGGCATGGACAAGCACTACATGAAGGTCGTCTTCCAGGCCGCCGGCCTCGAGGTCACGCCGTACGTCGTGATCCGCGACCGCGACTGGACCCGGGACCAGGACGCCTGCCGTGAGGCGGTCGACGCACTCGGCTACCCGGTGTTCGTGAAGCCGTGCCGCGGCGGTTCGAGCCTCGGGATCAGCAAGGTGAACAGCCTCGACGAGCTCGACGAAGCCGTCGCGGTGGCCCGCGCCCACGACCCGAAGGTGATCGTCGAGGCGTCGGCGAAGAGCCCGCGCGAGATCGAGGTCGGCGTACTCGGCGGCCTGAACGGAGCCAAGCCCGAGGTCAGCGTCTGCGGCGAGATTGCGGTCTCCGGCGGCGGCCACGACTTCTACGACTTCGAGACCAAGTACCTGCCCGAGGGCGAGGAATACACCGCGCTCTCGGTCCCGGCCGACCTCCCCGAGGAGATCGCCGCCGAGGTCCGCGCCAAGGCCCTCACCGCCTTCGACGCCATCGACGCCGAGGGCCTGGCCCGCGTCGACTTCTTCCTCGACGCCGACAACCGCGTGATCATCAACGAGATCAACACCATGCCGGGCTTCACCCCGACCAGCATGTTCCCGCGCCTATGGGCCGCCTCCGGCAAGGACTACGCAGCCCTCGTCGAACACCTCCTGCAACTGGCCACCACCCGCCCCACCGGCCTGCGCTGAACCGCCCCACCGGTCCGCGCCGAACCGGCGCGGCCGGATGGGAATCGGGTTTGGTTGAATGAGGCAACTACTTCAATTAGTTGCCGGGCGCATCGACGGACCGTTGACACTGCGTCAGCATTGACATAACGTCAGCTTTCAGTAACGAATTGTGATCGGCCTGAAACGGTCTTGTGCTGCAACTGCCGATCCAACGGGGTGCGACCACGCCTTCAAGGCGTCGGGTCAGGGAGTCCTGTCCTGCCGCTCGTGGCGGTCTCCTGATGTCCTGTTACCGGGCCCAGACCTGTCTCGGATCGCTCGATGTCGTTCTTGCGACCGCGGATCCTCCTTCACCACGAATCGCCCGGGTAACGAGCTGCGCCGATCCATCGGATCAGGCCGCGGTTCCATCGATGGACTGAGGGTGAAACCGAATCATGAAGTTTTCCACCTATGCGATATCTGGCAGCCGATTGCGGCTGAGCGCACTCGCCGTAGCAGCCGCGCTCGTCGTGTCCGCCGGCGGTCTGCTGGCCACCGGAGGCAATGCTCAGGCGGCGGCCGTGGCGGTGCCCCTCGGTACCGCCAAGAGTTTCGTGATCCTCGCCGGTGCCGGGATCACCAACACCGGACCGACCGTACTGACCGGGGACATCGGCAGCTTCCCGAACCCGGCGATCACCGGCACCGGAACGATGACGATCACCGGCACCAACCACGCCGGCGACGACGTGACCCAGCAGGCGAAGAAGGACCTGGTCACGGCCTACAACGTCGCCGCCGGGGAGTCGCCGCGGACGCCGATCACCGACGACCTGGGCGGAAAGACCCTGACCCAGGGTGTGTACAACTCGGCCTCCTCTATCGGACTGACCGGTGCACTGACCTTGGACGCGGAGGGCGACGCGGGGGCGGTCTTCGTGTTCCAGGCGGGCTCGACCCTCACCACCGCGAGCAGCAGCAGTGTGGTGCTGACGAACGGGGCTCAGGCGTGCCACGTGTTCTGGCAGGTGGGCAGTTCGGCGACCATCGGCACCGCGGCCCAGTTCCGCGGAACCGTCCTGGCGCTGACGTCGATCACCATGAACACCGGCGCCACGGCCGTCGGCCGAATGCTGGCTCGCAACGGCTCGGTGACGCTAGACACCAACACCCTCACCAAACCGTCCTGCGACACAACCCCGCCGACCACGCCACCCACGACGCCTCCCACCACGCCTCCCACGACGCCTCCCACGACGCCTCCCACGACGCCTCCGACGACGCCTCCGACGACGCCTCCGACGACGCCGCCGACGACGCCGCCGACGACGCCGCCCACGACGCCGCCCACGACGCCGCCCACGACGCCGCCCACGACGCCTCCCACGACACCTCCGACCACACCTCCCACGACACCTCCGACCACACCTCCCACGACGCCGCCGACCACACCTCCCACGACGCCGCCGACGACACCGCCGACCACGCCGCCGACGACACCGCCGACCACGCCGCCGACCACGCCGCCGACCACGCCGCCGACCACGCCGCCGACGACGCCGCCGACGACGCCGCCCACGACGCCGCCGACGACACCTCCGACGACACCTCCGACGACACCTCCGACCACACCTCCGACCACGCCGCCGACCACGCCTCGGCCGCCGCAGGTCACCAGGACCCCGCAAGGGTCGGTCGGAACAGGTGATGCATCCGGCCTCTTGAGCGTCCTCGTCAGGCCGCCGGTCGTCCCCGGACTGAGCTGGTTCGGCTGGGCCGGCACCTCATGAGGACCGGCGCGGCGGCTCTGCTCCTCGCGGCAGTCTTGACGGCGGCCGGGTGCACCGCTGAGTCAGGCACGGGGCCGACTCAGCCTGGTGCGATGCCCGCCGAGGTCGCACCGAGCGGCGCCGCCGCGCCAACCACCACTGTCGTCACGCCTACGCCGAGCGCACCGGCCAGGGCCACGCCGCAACGCACCGCACCAGCAGGCACCAACACCCCATCGCTCCGCTCAGAGCCATCGACTGCACCGTCCCGACGGTCCTCACCTCCCGATCCGGGACGCCGGCAGCCGGCTCCGATGCGGAAGTCCACCCCGATCCGGGTCAAGATCCCCGCGATCGGGGTGGATTCAGGCCTGATCCGTCTCGGCCTCAAACGCAACGACACACTGCAGGTCCCGCCGAACGGATTCCCGGCCGGCTGGTTCACGGGCGCCCCGACACCAGGCGAGCGCGGCCCGGCCGTCATCGCCGGTCACGTCCACTGGTCCGGCCGGGCAGGCGTGTTCGCCCGACTGGCACAGCTGAAGTCCGGAGACACGGTCGTCGTCAGCCGGCAGGACCGCTCGAGCGCGGTGTTCCGGGTGAATCGGGTCCAGCAGTATCCCAAGACCAGCTTCCCGAGCGCCGCGGTCTACGGCGACATCGACCACGCCGGGTTGCGACTGATCACCTGCGGCGGCCTCGACTACGAGTCGGCGAAGTACGAGGCCAATATCGTGGTGTTCGCCGACCTGATCACGCCGACCTGATCACCAAGCCTGCTTGGCTCGTGCTGCGACGATGTCCAGCTTCTCGCCGGCGTTCCGTGGTCAACTGCCCCTTCCCGCGGTCAAAGGCGGCTCGCCCGGGCATGGAGATAACGCTGCTGGGGGAGGCTCGTCGTCCTGCTCGCGGCCTCCTCGTACGCGGCGCGGGCTCCCGCCGCGTCGCCGGCCATCTCCAGCAGATGCGCCCGGACGGCGGACAATCTGTGATCATCGGCGATCCGCTCGTCGGTCTCGATCGAAGCGAGGAGCTCGAGTCCCTCGGTCGCCCCACGCGCCATCGCAACCGCCACCACGTGATTGAGCGCGACCATCGGATTGCCGGTCAGCTGGAGCAGCACCTCGTACAGCGCGACGATCTGCGGCCAGTCTGTGTCCTCGGCAGTCGGTGATTCGTCGTGAACCGCAGCGATCGCGGCCTGCAGTTGGTACGGCCCGACCGGCCCGCGTGGCAGCGTCGCAGTGATCAGCTCGACGCCCTCCTGGATCAGCTCCGGGATCCACAGCGTCCGGTCCTGCTCCGCCATCGGCACAAGCTCGCCGAGCGGCCCGGTCCGCGCCGGCCGCCGGGCGTCGGTCAGCAGCAGCAACGCCAACAGCCCCGCCACCTCGGCATCGTCGGGAAGCAGCCGATGCAGCATCCGCGCCAATCGGATCCCCTCGGCCGCCAGCTCACCACGCTGCAGGCTGGCACCCGTCGTACTGGCGTATCCCTCGTTGAAGATGAGGTAAACGGCCTTGAGCACCGCGCCCAGCCGCTCCTCGCGATCGACCGGCATCGTGAACCGCGCCCCGCTGTCCTTCACGCTCGCCTTCGCCCGGGTGATCCGCCGCGTCATGGTTGCCTCCGGCACCAGGAACGCGCGGGCGATCTCCGTCGTCGTCAGACCGCCGACCGCCCGCAGCGTCAACGCGATCTGCGACGCCGGCGACAACGACGGATGACAACAAAGGAACAGCAGCACCAGCGTGTCGTCCGCACCTCCGACCAGCTCACCGACCGGCTCACCTTGCGGTGCCCACTGCGCCACCCGGTCCTCCCGCCGCTGACGAGCCTGCTCCCGCCTGAGCAGGTCCGTCAGCCGACGAGAAGCCACCGTGATCAACCACCCGCGAGGACTGTCCGGCACGCCCTCCACCGGCCACTGCTCCGCCGCGGCAAGCAGCGCCTCCTGCACTGCGTCCTCGGCCGTGTCGAAGTGCCCATACCGCCGCATCAACGCCCCCAACACCTGCGGCGCCAACTCCCGCAGCAACTCCCCAAGCGCGACGGTCATCCCGATCACTCCACCAGTTCGTCCTGGCCTTCGACGATCGGCCGGATGTCGGCGTACGCCGTGGCACGGAGGAACTCAGGCGCCGGCGTATCGGCGAGCCGCGACGCGATCTCCGTCGCCCGATCGAACGACTCGCACTCCACGATCCAGTACCCGGCGAGCACCTCCTGGGTCTCCGCATACGGACCGTCCGTCACCACCGACTGCCCGTCCTTCGACCCGAGCCGCCGCGTCAGCACCGGCGCCGCCAGCGCCCGCGTCTCGACCAGCTCGCCCGATTCGACCAACTCGCTGTTGAACTTCTCCATGAACGCCCCCATGGCCGCAAAGTCCTCCGGCGTCCACGCGGGCTTGTCGGTGTCCTTCCCGGCCATCCCGTCATAGTCCTGCTGCGACGCATACGTCAGGATCATGTACTTCACCGCTGTCTCCCATCGTCCGGACGCCCACCGCAGGCGCCTCCACCCGAGACGTCGCCCCCGCGGCACCCAACCGGACACCACCAGCAGACGATTTTCGATCTCGCCAGGGAGTATGCACTCGTCAGGTACAGGGCGTGACGAGTTTGTCGTGGTTGTGGATAGCGTCGGAGACGTCGGTGAGGGCGTTGGCTTCGGGGGAGTACTTCGACGGGACGGCCATCTCGAGGTAGAGCTCGCGGCCGATGGTGGTGAAGATGTAGCCGTTCTGGACCTGCTTGGCGAACCAGCCGACGCCGTTCACCTGGAAGCACTGTGACTGGGCCTCGGCCATGCCGGCGGGTGGCGCGACGCCGCACGTCACCTCGATGGGCGGGTCGCCGTACGCCGTGGTCAGCGGGCTCTCGGGCGAGGTCTTCCGCTTCTTCTGATCGAGAACCTTTGCCGGCATCGCCTGGATGAGCTGCGTGCAGGCGGCGGCGACCTGGGGCGCGGGGGAGGGGACCGGGACGGGCGTGGGACCCGGGCTGCACCCGGCGAGCACGATCACGCCGAGTGCGGCCAGAAGGATTTTGGGCATACCGAAAACAGGCGGGTCTCCGTGTGGACGGCTCAGATGTGGACGACGGGACAGGTCAGCGTACGCGTGATGCCGGGAACGTTCTGGACCCGGGCAACCACCAGCTTGCCCAGTTCGTCGACGTTGCGGGCTTCCGCGCGGACGATCACGTCGTACGGACCGGTGACGTCCTCGGCCAGGGTGACGCCCTGGACCTCGGCGATCTGCGCGGCGACGTCGGCCGCGCGGCCGACCTCGGTCTGGATCAGGATGTAGGCCTGGACCACCACGTCGTTCTCCACTCAGTCGTCCTCAGCTGGCTCCGGGCCGTCCGCGAGCACTGCTGCGACGGTGATGCAGCGGTACTGCGAGACTGCCGGGCGTACTCATAGTTGCCCGGTCACGGTACCGCCTAGACTCCGGTCAGCGATATGGGAGGTCTGCTGACGTGACAGAGACGTTGGGGAGCACGGGTGAGTTCGGCCTGATCGCGGCCGTCACCAAAGGGCTGTCCACAGGTGAGGACGTCCTGGTCGGTCCAGGTGACGACGCGGCCGTGATGGCCGTGCCGGACGGTCGCATGGTGATCACGACCGACCTGCTGGTGGAGGGACGGCACTTCCGTCAGGACTGGTCGTCCGCGTACGACGTGGGCCGCAAGGCTGCCGCACAGAACCTGGCCGACGTGGTGGCCATGGGAGCGCGACCGACTGCGCTCGTGGTCGGCTTCGGCGGTCCGCCCGACCTGCCGACCGCCTGGGCGCTGGAGCTCAACCAGGGCCTTGTCGACGAGTGCGAGCTGGTCGAGGCGAGCATCGTCGGCGGTGACACTGTCCAGTCGGACAAGATCATCGTGTCGGTCACCGCGTTCGGCTCGCTCGACGGTCGTCCACCAGTACTGCGGTCAGGCGCCCGGCCTGGCGACGAGGTCGCGTACGTCGGCCGGCTGGGCTGGGCCGAGGCGGGCTGGGCCGTTCTCGCCCGCGGCTTCCGCTCACCCCGGGCTGTCGTCGAAGCGCATCGCCGCCCGCAACCGCCGTACGCCGAAGGCCCTCGCGCCGCACTCGCCGGTGCGTCCTCGCTGTGTGACGTGAGCGACGGACTGCTGTCCGACCTCGGCCACATCGCCGCTGCGAGCCAGGTGATCATCGACGTGCACACGAAGGCGCTCACCGTGCCGGAGCCGCTGCAGGCCGTCGCTGCCGCGACCGGTGTGGACGCGCTGAAGTTCGTGCTGACCGGCGGTGAGGACCACGCCCTGGTCGGCACGTTCGAGCCGGCCGACGTGCCAGAGGGCTGGACGGTCATCGGGTCGGTTGCTGAGGGCAACGAGGAACGCCCGGCCGGGACCGTGACGGTGGACGGCTCGCCGTATGCTGACGAGACAGGCCACGCCCACTTCAGGAGTTGAGATGCCGGTCGGGATCGCACCGCCCAGAGTGCTGACGATCGCCGGGTCCGACTCCGGCGGCGGGGCCGGGATCCAGGCGGACCTCAAGGCGATGCTCGCGAACGGCGTGCACGGCATGAGCGTGCTGACCGCGATCACCGCGCAGAACAGCCTCGGCGTCCAGGGCGCCTGGGAGCTGTCTGAGGAGCAGGTGCGCGCCCAGTTCCACAGCGTCGTCGACGACATCGGCGTGGATGCGGTGAAGACCGGCATGCTCGCCTCCGAATCGATGGTGCGGGTCGTCGCCTCGCTGCTGCGCACGCTGCCGGACGGGGTGCCGATCGTGGTCGACCCGGTGTCGGTGTCGAAGCATGGCGACGCACTACTAGCCGCTGACGCGATGGACGCCGTACGCTCCGAGATCGTCCCGCTGGCCACCGTCCTCACTCCGAACCTCACCGAGCTCGGACCGGTCGCCGGGATCGAGCTGGAGACCATCGAGGACCGGGAGCTCGCGGCAAAGCTGCTGCTGGACGCAGGTGCCCGCTGGGTGCTCGTGAAGGGCGGCCACGACGTCGGTACGGCGGCGGTGGACGTGCTGCACGGTCCAGGGGTACGGCGTTCGTACAGCGCGGTCCGGGCTGACAACAGGCACACGCACGGCACCGGATGCACACTGGCGAGCACCATCGCGTCGTACCTGGCCCGTGGGTACGACGTACCGAGCGCGGTCGGTGCTGCGAAGGAGTACGTGACCGGAGCGATCGTGGCCGGGTTCGCGCTCGGCGGTGGGATCGGTCCGGTCGATCATGCGTGGAGATTTCGAGGGAGAAGCAGTTGACCAAGCAGCAGCCCCCGGTTGACGGGTACTGCGAGCAGTGCGGCTTCAACTACGACACCGGTGACCTGCAGGGCACTGTGACCCTGCTGATCCGGCAGTCGGCGGACTGCAGCATGGCGCTGACGAAAGCCGCGGCTGGTCCGGACGCGAGTGTTGTGCGCCTGCGGCCGGAGCCGGAGGTGTGGTCGGCGATCGAGTACGCGTGCCACGTGCGCGACGTACTCGAGGTGCAGCGGCTGCGGATCGCGCAGTGCCTGGCGGAGGACCGGCCGGTCTACGCGCCGATGGACCGGACCGGTCGGGTGAAGCAGGAGAAGTACGAGAACCAGGACCCGATGGAGGTGGCGGCCGCGCTGGTCCGGAACGCCAAGGACTTCGGTGCGGCTGCGCGAGTACTGCGGCCGCAGGAGCTCGGGAAGCTGGGGCTGTACAACTACCCGGTGCGGGCGCCGCGCACGCTGGGCTGGATCATCCGGCACACCGCGCACGAGATCCAGCACCACCGGCACGACATCGTCGAGATCCTGGCGAAGGTGGAGCCGCCGATCGTCCCCAAGCCGAAGGTCGATGAGGTCGATGAGGTCGCAGCGGTCGACGCAGCGGCCATCGAAGAAGGGGCCGTCGAAGAAGGGGCCGTCGTCGAAGAGGCAGTGGACTAGCGCTGCGCCACCCACGCGGCGATCGCGGGCTCGGTGGTGAGCTGGTCGAGCGCCAGCGCGGCCGCGCCACGCAGCGGACCGTCGGGCAGCGTCGCAGGCAGCACGGGCGGGGGAGACCCGCGGTGGAACGTCATCAGCCCACCCTCGTAGGCCTCCTTGAACGTGCGCTCAGCAGCCGCCCGCAGGGGGATGGCCAGCCCTCCGATGGTGATCACATCCGGGTCGTGGGCGTTGACCAGACCCGCGATGCCGCTGCCCAGCGCTGACACCACTTTGGTGACTGCAGCGCGCGCACTCCGGTCCGTACGCCGCAGTACTTCCTCGGTGTAGGCATAGGGGTCGTCCGGCCGCCCCTGCTTCAGGTGCCGCGCCAGCGCTCGACCGTCGATCTCCAGGTCCCAGCACCCGCGAGCACCGCACGGACACGCCCGGGATCGGTCCCCGAACGGCACGTGCCCGTACTCACCGCCAGCACCAGACGCGCCCTGCGCCGGCACGCCGTCGATCAGCAGCGTCCCACCGATGCCCACCTCGATGATCAGATGCAGCGCCGTACCAGCTCCCGCTGCAGCGCCCGTACGTGCCTCGGCCACCCCACTCAGAGTCGCGTCGTTGCCGGCCAGCAGGGGCAGCCCGGTGCCCTCGGTGATCGTCTCCAGATCCAGCTCGGCCCACTCGAGCGTCGGCGCCTGCATCAGGTGGTTGTCGCGGATGGTTCCTGGTACGGCGAGGCTCACCATCCGCAGCCGGTCGCCGTACTGCTGCCGCGCCTGCTCCACCTGGCGCCGCAGGTTGTTCAGCACGACCTGCGGACGCCTACTGCGGTGACGCCGGTACTCCGGATCCTGCAGCGACCCGTCGAGCGTCACGATCGCACTCCGCCAATTGCTCTGCCGCAGGTCGAGCGCCAGCACCACAGGTCCTTCTGGATGCGCCCGCAGCAGCGTTGTCGGCCGACCGCGCCCCTGACTAGGCGCCGGTACTTCGGTCACCAGGTGCACGTCGCGTAGCCGAGCCGTCACCTCTGTCGCCGAACCCGTGCTCAATCGCAGCGTCCGCGCGACCGCGGCCCGGGTGATCCCGGGCTGACGGGTGAGTTGGGTCAGGACGTCCGAAGCCATCTGCCACTGTCCCCGGCGCACAGGATTCATAGCTGCCTTTCGTTCTGTCCCCGGATCAGTTTATGCTCGTGGGACGAGTTTAATGGGGAGGAAAGGTCATGGAGATCCGGGACATTCGCGCCGTCCTGTTCGACATGGACGGCACCTTGGTCGATTCCGATGCGGTCGTCGACCGGAGCTGGAGCCAATGGGCGACGGAGTACGGCGTATCGGTCGCCGATGTGCTCGCGATCGCGCACGGCAGCCCCGCCGAGGCGACCATCTCACGCATGCGGCCTGATCTCTCGCCAGCTGAGCGTGCGACCGCGGTCGCGCGGGTGCTGGATATCGAGTGCGACGACGTGTCCGATGTCGTGGCCACGCCGGGCGCGCTCGAGCTGACTGCCCTACTGGGTCAGATGGGTCTGCCGTGGGCGGTCTACACCAGTGCGTCGACCCGGCTGGCGAAGGTCCGGCTGGGCGCGGTCGGGATCTCGCCGTCGATCCTCGTGACGCTCGACGACGTCAAGCGTGGCAAGCCGGATCCCGAGGGATATCTGCGGGCTGCAGAGCTACTCGGCGTGCCGGCTGTGCAGTGCTTGGTCGTCGAGGACACCGTGGTCGGCCTGACGGCGGGGCGGGCTTCTGGCGCGCTGACCGCTGGGCTGAAGGGCATTGCCGCTGACATCGAGCTGGCGGACCTGCACCAGCTCAGCAGGCTGTTCAAAGGCTCGGAATGACTGCGGGCACGGAGGCGCGTGCGGAATCCGGGACTCGCGGCGAAGAGGTCCGGATCGGCATCGCGCTGTCCGCGATGGGATTCGTACTGGCCGGTCTCGGCGCGTGCGTCGCCATCCTTGCCCGCGACCTCGACGAGCCGCCGGCCCGGCTGGCGCTGTTGTCGTCGGGTTTCGCGGTCGGGCTGGTGGTTGTCGCGCTGATCGGACCGCGGTTGCTGCGGTCGTGGTCGATCCCGACGGCCATGGCGTTCGGCTCAGTTGTCTGCGCGTTCGGTGCGGTGCTGATCGCCGTCGCCCCGGCGTACGCCGTCGTCATCGCAGGCACGCTGTGCGTCGGACTGGGCGGGGCGATGCTCACACTGGTCGCACCGCTCATGCTCAACGGACCAACAGCCGCAGTCCGACTCAGCCGCGTCAACGCGGTCGCCAGCGGGACAGGCATCCTCGCACCACTCGCCATCGGCGCCATCGACGGCCTCGGTCCCAGCGGCCGCCTAGCCATGCTCGCCGCGGCGCCGCCCCTACTCCTCCTCGCCTTTCTCACCCGCCGCTCGAACCCGGTTGGGCCCGCCGTCGGCCGACACGCGGACCGGCCGTTTCGACAGGTCGATGGGCGCGTGGAGCAGCCGGTGGCGGTGTTGATTGATTCTGCGCCGGCGGTGGGGCTGGGGCGGAAGTGGCGGGGGCGCGTGGGGCGGCAGGTTGTCATGGATGTGGGGATCGGGTGGCTGCGGGTCGTGCTGTCGGTCTCGGTCGAGTTCTGTTTCGTGGTGTGGGCGGTGGCGCGGCTGGTGGCCACCGGGTTGCCAACGGCAACTGCTGCCTTGCTCGGGAGTGCATTCCCGATCGGGATGGCGGCAGGGCGAGCGATCGGCCCGATCCGCTGGCGTGGTTGGTCACCCGTGCTCCCCTCCGGCGCATTCGCCGCCTGCGGCACCTTGATGGTGAGCCTGTTCGACAGCCCGGCGATCGTCGCACTCGGTCTGGTCGTGGCCGGTCTCGGCGTCGCCCCGCTCTATCCGGTCACCCTCGCCGCCCTGGTCGCGACGCCCGGCCTCAGCTCGGCCCGCCTGTCCGCCGTGGGCGCGCTAGCCTCCGGTACGGCGATCCTGCTCGCGCCGGCGATCCTCGCCGTACTGGCGCGAGTCGTCGATCTGCGTACGGCGTACCTGGTGACGCTTCCGCTGATCGCCATGCTTTTTCTGCTCAGCCGTCGATCCGGCCGGACCTCGTTCGTGTAGGGGGTGAAACGACCCGATCGACGAATGAGGTGACGTGATGTCCGAACCGAAGATTCTGCTGGACGGCCTCGGGATGCCCGAGTCGGCCCGGTGGCACGAGGGGCGGCTGTGGTTCTGCAACTGGATCGAGCAACAGGTGGCCGCGGTCGACGCCGACGGCAAGACGGAGTACTTCCCGGTGCCGGTAGAACAGCTCATGGGCTGGTCGATCGACTGGCTGGCCGACGGCCGGATGCTGACCACCGGCGAGAAGCTTCGGCGATACGAGCCCGACGGATCGATCACCGTTCTGGCCGAGCAGAAGGCCAACGAGCTCGTGCTGGATGCGCACGACAACATCTATCTCAATGGCGCGGACTTCAACTTCGCCGGCGGCGAGGCGCCGAAACCCGGCTACATCAAGCTGGTGACGCCTGACGGTCAGGTCCGCCAGGTCGCGGACGAGATCCAGTTCCCGAACGGGATGGTGCTCACGCCCGACGGCCGGACCCTGGTGATCTCGGAGTCGTTCGCCGGCCGCCTGACCGCGTTCGACGTCGAGCCCGACGGCGGGCTGTCGAACCGCCGCGTGTTCGCCGACAACCTCGGCCCGGACGGCATCTGCCTCGACGCCGAGGGCGCGATCTGGGTACAGACCGGCGGCAACGCGGTCGTCCGTGTCCTCGATGGCGGCGAGATTCTGCAGCACATCGACCTCCCGGAGTACCGCGCGCCGTTCGCGCTGACCCTGGCCGACTTCAACGGTCCGACCCTCTGCATCCTTACCTCGGAGTGGCGGGCGGACGACAGCATCACCGACAACCTCGACCGGCTCAAGAACGGACCTCGGACAGGTCAGATCTTCACGGTCCCCGTCAGCGTCGGCCGGTAAGATCCCCTGCATGGAGTGCTTCGCCGCCGGGCGTATTCGGCGCTGACACCGGCCCGCCGCTGCCGCACGCGTGGCGCGCCGGTGACGCCTGCCCGGATTTCACCTTCGTTGTGAGAGGCACACTCCATGCAGATTCGTTCGTACGTCGACGCTGACCTGGCCCGGCTCATCGACCTGACCATCGACACCTTCGGGCCGTTCTTCGAAGATTCGTTCCGGCCACTGGTCGGCGAGACCATCTTCACGCGCCAGCACGGTGACTGGCGGGGCGACTACCACCAGGAGGTCGCTGGGTTGCACGACCCGGCGCAGCACAAGTACGTCGCGATCGCCGAAGAGAACGGCGTACTCCTCGGGTACGTCGCCTGGAACGTCGAACCGGCTCGCTCGAAAGGTACGGTCGCGCTGCTGGCGGTCTCAGCGGCGTACCGGCGGTCGAATGCCGGGACCGCGTTGTGCGAGCACGCTTTCGAGGCGATGCGCGCCGCGCACGCGGAGTACGTCGAGATCGGCACCGGCGGCGACGACTTCCACGCGCCCGCCCGTGCGTTCTACGAGAGCCTCGGCTGCGTGAAACTCCCGCTCGCGGTGTACTTCCGCGAGCTCTAGACCCGCCTGTCGATGAAGCGCTTGAGCTAGCGCTGCCGATCATGCTCCGGCCCGTGGACGAACATCCTGGGCCGGAGCATGATGAACAGATCAAGGCTGGGGGCTTCGAACGTCTTGAGGGGGAGCTGTGACGATGGACGACGCGCGGTCCAACGGAGGACCATATCCGGACGACCCGGACGAGATGTCTCAAGAAGAGCAGGCCCGATTGCTCACCGAGCCGAGTTTCGATCACCGGCTCGACGACGAAACCGAACTGCTGGAAGAGGAGTTCGGCCCACCCGAGCGCGGCGGGTTCGGCCGCCCGCCGGCCACTCCGGAGTACAGCGGGAGCACGGGCTCATGAGCGGCGTCGAGGACATGGTCCATCAGGCCGAACTCGACCTCGGCCTCGGCGAGCCGAACAAGATCCAGAAGTGGTACCGCGATCAGAACGGCTCCGCCTTCAGCGGCAACTTCCCGTGGTGCGATGCCTCGATCAGCTACTGGGCATGGCATTCCGGCAACCAGAACGCGGTGACGTACGGCGGGTACTTCGCCCTGACCACGGCCCACGCCCACGCGTTCAAGAACCACAGCCAATGGCACAAGGACGTCGCCGGCATCCAGCGCGGCGACATCGTGTTCTTCGACTGGGGCGGCACCGACGTCAAGTCGAAGATCGACCACGTCGGCCTCGTCACGGGTGTCAGCGGCTCGAACATCTACACCATCGAAGGCAACTTCGACGACAAGTGTGACCGCCACACCCGCCGGTCGGACGTGATCGCCGGGTACGGGCGCCCGTCGTACGTCCACTCGACCGAACCACGCACCGGCTTCGTCACGTTCCCGGGCAATTCCTTCTTCGTGATGGGCCGCAAGAGCCCGATCATCGCGGCAATGCACGCGCGACTGATCGCGGTCGGCTGCAACAAGTACGAAACCCAAACGAACAAGGACACCTGGGGCACCGGCGACCTCAAGTCCTACTCGGCCTGGCAACAAAAACTAGGCTTCCACGGCTCAGTCTCCCAACCCGGCAGCGACGCCGACGGAATCCCCGGCCAACAAACCTGGGACAAACTGAAGGTCCCGCGCACCTGACCACGCGTGGCAGGCATGCTTCCCGATCACCCGGGCCGAGGCGCGTCGGGCGGAGAAGCTCGCCGTGCTGGGTGAGTCGTCGACACATCACGTCTGTCGACGGCTCGCCCCGCACGGTCGTACCGCAACGCTCGGCTCGCACTGGTGTCCCGCAACGGTCGTCCCGCACGGTCGTCCCGCACGGTCGTCCGCAAGGGTCGTCCTGCAACGGTCGGCTCGCACTGGTGTCCCGCACGGTCGTCCGGAAGGGTCGGCTCGCGCGGTCGGCTGCGAGCGTCGTCCCGCACGTCGGCCGCAAGGGTCGTCCCGCACTGGTGTCCTGCACGGTCGTCCGCAAGGGTCGTCTTGCGCGGTCGGCGCAGGCAGGGCGCATGTCGCCTGCATATCGCCCGCCGCGCCAGCGGCTGGGTCCGTATGCAGGACTGGCAGGGTGTGCACTGATGGCACCGCCGAAGGAATCGTGCTGCGATGACATCGAGGCGACGGCACCGGCCGGGGTTGGCATGAGCAACAGTTGGCCGCCCGGCCGGGGTTGGCATGAGCAACACTTGGCCGCCCGCCCAATCGACGACCTGACCGCGGCGCGATGGTCCTCTCCAGGTTGTCGACGACGGCCGGCGCTCACGGTCGGCGGGCACCGGTCCCCAGTACGTCGAACTCGGGGTACCTGTGCCTGGGCACCCGCATTTGCAGAGCGCGTCGATGTGCTCGCCGGCGGGTAGTTTGCGTGGTCGCCATGCCGCCGGGTCGGTGTCAGGAACTCCGTGGAGATTGTCCCGTCGACTGATACCGGCCGGTTGGCGCCTGCACCACTAGTCGGTCCGGCGGTTGTGTGCACCCGGCCGGAGCGTCGCAGGCGAGTTGCTGCAGGCAACTAGCTACGACGCGCGGTGCGTGCCGACCGGAAGAGGATCGGCCGGCTGCCCAGGCGGCGGATCAGCGTGCCGAACAGCGCTCGAGATCTGCTCCGGGTCAGCCCGATGATCGGGTGGCGGCGTTGTGGGTTCACCCCAGATCGCCTGGTACGCAGCCTCTCGGAGCGAGGTGGCTGTCGGATCCTCGACATCCCCGTCGACCGAACGCACCCGGCGAAGCAGCTCACGTCCGAACGCAGACCGTCGAACCGCCGACGCCACCGCTGCTCTCGCCGCGGATCGGTCGACTGGCGCCTCCTCCATCAGCCCGCAGTCGCGTGATGCGTGCTCGGTCGGCCCGGTCCGGGCAGGTGCCGGCCGGGCAGGCGAGGGCAGCACAGGTGTGGGCGGGACGGACGAGAGAGAGGCGGGTGTGGGCCGGGCGTGTGTGGGCGGGACAGGTGCCAGCTGTGGAGGCGAGGGCTGCACAGGTGGAGGCGGGACAGGTGTGGGCGGGGGTGGGGCGGGTTCGGTTCGTGTGGTGGGGGTTGGGTTGTGATCGGGCGGCTTGCTGACGGGATGGCCGGCGTACGGCGTCGACGCACTGGACGCAGCACGGGGCGGCGTCGTGGCGGCTGAGCTATTCGGTCTTGCCGGTTGGTGGGCTGGTGGGTCGGCCCAGACCGGGCGGGCCACGTGGACCACCCCGTGGGTGATGGTGATGGTCCAGTAGCCGTTGTGCAGGTCGGTGTGGTGGCGGCGGCACAGGAGCACGAGGTTCGTGATCTTCGTTTCGCCGCCGGCGATCCAGGAGAGCAGATGGTGTGCGTCACACATGATCGGAGGTGCTCCGCAGACGACGCAGCCGCGGTCGCGGGTGTTCAGGGCGCGGCGCATGGCGCGGGTGACAAGCCGCTCGCTGCGGCCGACGTCAAGGGGCTCGGAGTTCGAGCCGAGCACGATCGGGATGACTCTGGCGTCGCATGCCAGGCGGCGGATGGTGGCGGCGGAGAGTCCGTCGCCGTAGATGGTCTGGCCGATCGCGTCGGCGGTTGCGGCTTTGAGGTCTTGCAGGTCGATGGTCACGGTGATGTTCGCCTTCGCCCCGAACCCAGGCACCATCACCAACTGAATCACGCACCGCGCCACTATCGGCGCCACTATCGGCGCCGCTATCTGGGTCGCCGTTCGCGGCGGGCGCTGTGCCGCCGTTGGTGCCGGTTGCTGTGTCGCGCGTTGTGGCGGGTGCAGTCGCGCTGTCGGCGCTCGGCGAGGTCTTGGATGATGCTGCGGGGCGGGGGATGGTGGGGGTCGGGGCGCCGGCGTCGAGGGCGGTGGCGGCGAGGGTCAGGGTGGTGGTGAGCGCGTCAGCCTGGCGCTTCTCGCGGGAGCGGGGGTCGGGTTGGCCGTCGACGGTTTTGTGGGGGCGGGCGCCTGCGAAGATCATCGAGCGCAGGAGCTCGGCGTTCTCGTTGGCGAGGTAGCCCTTGAACTTGACGCCGCGGTCAGCCGTCATCAGGGTGAGGGTCTCGCGGGCGTACGCCTTGTTTTCTTCGGTTTCGGGCCCGTCGGTGTCGAGGATGTCGCGGGCATGTTCGGCGGCTTTGCGGAGCTCGGCAGGTGGCAGGTTGCGGGCCAGGCCAACCAGTTCGCGTTCGGCGACGTCGATATCGGCGGTCGGTACGGTGTCCGGAACCTTCTCCAGCGCGAACACGATCGCCTCGGCCTGCGCGGGCCGCATCCGCACCTCAGCCACACCCAGATCACCGGCCGGATCGTCAGCCGGGTCGGGGGCGGGCTCGAGGGCGGGCAGGGCGGCAGCCACGGCCGGATACTTGGGTAGGGCACGGGCCAGGCGTACGTCGCGCAGGGCGCGGTAGCGGTCGAGGCGGTAGCGGAACTCCAGCAGTTGCGCAGTATCGCGGGCGCCGAGTTGTTCGGCGTGACCGACACCGTCGAGGGCCGCGATCAACTGCAGCCGGTAAGTCTCGCGTTGAGCGATCTCGGCCTCGACCTGGTCGAGAGCGTGCAGCATCTCGCCGCCACTCATCGACCACACCGGCCGGTCGCCCAATCGCTCCATACCCAAGAGCCTAGACACCGCCACCGACAGTTTTCAAAGCCCAGATCCCTTTATTTCAAGGGATCTGGGTTATCCACAGATTTCAATCTGTGGATAACCTCACTATCGTTGCTATGGGCAAATAGGCTAGGGCTTGGCGTACTTGCCGACCATGCGGACCAGGGTGTCCGGCGGGATGACCTTGACGTGCGGGGCGAGGTTGTTGACGACGGACAGGACGCTGTCGACCGACTTGCTCCAGGCGTGCCAGACGACGATCGAGTAGCCGGCGGTCGAGTGCGGGTTGCGGGCGGCGGCGTTGAGTTCGGCGGTCACGGAGGCCTCGTCGGCGCCGTCGAGGCCGTCCCACAGCATGGCGCGAGCCGAGATGACCGGTTTGCCTTCGGACCAGACGACCTTGCCCTTGAGGCCGTCGTACCGGGAGTACTCGAGGTAGATCAGGCCGTCGATCTCGCGGCGCTTGAGGTACGAGGACCAGAGGCGGGTGTTCTCGAACGCGTCGAAATCGATGATCTGGGCAACCGAGAGGTCAGCTCTGCCCATTGCCTTGGCCAGTGAGGCGGTGTGCTTCTCGAGGGCGGCGGTGGGGTACCGGCTTGGGTACATGTAGCCGGCGCCGGAGGGGCCGACTACCCAGCGGTCCTTCTCGGACTGTTCGTAGAACCAGCGCATCACCGACGGGGCCAGGTCGATCAGCGAGGGGGAGATGCCCCAGCCGAGGTCGACCTCACCGCGGCGAGGGCTGCCGAACCAGCGGGGATCGGTCGGGAAATCGCCGAGCGCCCACTGGATGTTGTCGCCGTCGGTGATCAGGAAGCTCACGTAATGGGCATTGGGGTCCGCGGCTGGTTCGAGGGCCCTCCCCCCACCCCCTCCGCTCTGTGGTCCGTTTGTCGGTTGAGCGGTGGACGTCGCTGGGCGCAGGGCGGGGTCGAACGCGCGGCCTTGCTGCTTCAGGTGGTCCTCTCGGATTCCTGAGAGCACGGACAGGTTGCGTGCGTGGTCGGCGGGCAGGGCTTTTACGCCCGTGCTCGAGTTGACTCCGATGAATGCGTCTTCGCCGTTCGAGGCGTCGCCCCAGCCGATGACTGTGCCGTCGTCGTCCAACGCGTTGACTACCTCGGCGCGGAAGTCCGAGTTGCCGTCGAAGAAGGCGAGCGTCCCCGCCATCGTGACGTAGTCCCGGAGCCGCTCCGGGAAGTCGGCGCGCTGCTCGACCACGACGTCGTGTCGCAGGCGGGGCCAGTACGTCTCGAACACCCAGCGGTCGTCCTTGTCCCGCACGTCCAGGACTTTGTGCAATCCGTGCTGGATTGCGAGTGCCTCCAAGCTTTCTTCGATTGCCACTGCACCCGTCACGCCGGCGAGCGTGGTCGCGACGTTGACCGACGGAGTGCCTGTACGGAAGAGAACATATCCGCGGACGCCGGACCGCCCGACGGTTTTCCACAGGTCTTCGGTCCGGACTCGGACCCCGTACTGCGAGACGAGGCCGTCGAGCCAGTGCTGATAGCCCAAGGTCGGCAGGTTCAGGTACAGGGATTCGCCGCCGCGGCGCGCCATCAGGCCCTGCAGTGTCGTCGCGAGTGTCCGTTCAGCGGACGACAGCGAGTCTTCGGTCAGGACGTTCAGGGCCCGCGGCCGCTGGCCTTTGGGGTACGCCGACGCAACGGAAGAGCCGAAGGCGAGCGACGGCGAAACTGCCGCCCCGACCCCGACCCCGACCCCGGCAGTGAGGCCGAGCAGACGCCGGCGGGAGAGCGTGAAGCGGTCGGACATGGGAGGCCTCCAGGGAGCGGCTGGTGGATGTCCTACGTTGTCAATTGACCGGCGACGATGCCACAGCCGTCACTCCATCACAAGACCTCAGGCCGGAACCGGCAGGTCATAACGGCGAAGCAGTGAAGCCAGCGCCGGTACGCCGGCCGACAAGTCGTACAGCTCCGCCTGGAGCCCGACACTCGCCGCAGCGTCTACGTTGGCGACGTTGTCGTCGATGAAGAGCACCGACGACGCCGGTAGGTCCAACGAGCCGAGAATCGCCCGGAAATAAGCCGGATCCGGCTTGGCCAGCCCGAGATCGCACGAGTAGAACGTCCGGTCGAACCAGGCGCCGTACCCGCGTTCGTCCTGCATGATCGTCCGCCGGTACGACTGCTGGTTGGTCGCGAGATGGCACCCGACCCCGGCCGACCGCAGCGACCCGATCAAGGACACCACCTCAGGCTCCGCGGCGAACCAGCTCCACGGCTCCAGCGCCTCGTCCACGGATGCCGGCGAGTGCCAGCGCCGCAGTACGTCGGCCAGCGCGTCCCGGAAGTCGACCTTGCCGACCAGGCACGGCTTCTCGGCGGCCATCAGATCCGCGACGAAGGCGTCCCCGTCCGCGGGGACGAGCGACGACAACGACGACCACCAGTCGGAGGTCGGACGCTGGACGACGCCGTCCGCATCGAAGAGGACGGCGGTCACGGCACGCATCATCATGAGGCCAATCTTGTCACCGGCACCTTGACCGGTTCAGTCGGTATGCGCTTACCTAATGGCTACGTAAACATATCTGGACACCTTCCGGCGAAAACCAACAGAAAGCGCCAGGTGAGGCTATGACCTTGAGCAGAAGGCACTTCCTCGCGGCCGGCGGCTCCGCAGCCGCAGCCGCCGCGGGACTCACCGGCTGCGGTTCCCGCAGCTCACTGGGCGGATCGAACGAGCTCAGCATGTGGACCTGGGTCGGGTCTGTCAACGACGGTCTGATCGGTCAGGCGGAGAAGGCGGTCCCGGGGTACGACGGCATGAAGCTGGCGATGACCCGGATCGGGTCCAACTACAAGACCAAGGTGCTGACCGCCCTGGCCGGGAAGTCACTCGTCCCGGACATCGTCGCGATCAACGACGACGTCGCGACGTACTTCCCCAACGCCGACCAGTTCCACGACCTCAACGACCTCGGCGCCAAGGATCTCGAGAAGGACTTCCTGCCCTGGAAGTGGAAGCTGGGCATCACCCAGACGGGCAAGATGATGGCCTACCCGATGGACACCGGCCCGACCGCGCTGTTCTACCGGACCGACATCCTCCAGAAGGCCGGGATCGACATCGATCCCGCCGCGGTCGCCGAGCTGGCGCCCGACTGGGACACCTACATCGCGCTCGGCAAGAAGCTCAAGCAGGCCGTGCCCGGATCCGCGATCACCGACAACATCACCGGGATCTACGGCTACCGGATGGCGCAGCAATCGAAGCGCTACATGACCGCCGACGGGCAGTACATCGGCGACCAGGACCACGTCCGGCAGGCGTTCGACCTCGCCGTCCGAGTGGTGAAGGAAGGACTGTCGGCCAACGCTCAGAACTCGACCGACAAGAACGCCGTCGTCACCAACGGCAAGCTCGTCGCGTACAACGCGGCCGTCTGGTGGGCGCAGCTCGGGCCGAAGAACGCGGCACCGAAAACCAAGGGACTCTGGCGGGTGACGGCGGCTCCTGGTGGCGCCGGCAACAAGGGCGGGTCCTTCCTGGCGATCACGAAGTACTGCAAGAACCCCAAGGCCGCGTTCGCGTTCATCAGCTGGCTGGAGTCGGCCAAGAACCAGGCCCAGGCGTTCCTCGACCCGGTGCTGTTCCCGTCCACGCCCGCGACGTACACGGACAAGACGCTGACAGCGCCCGACCCGTTCTTCGGCGGTCAGCAGATCGTCGACGTGTTCGCGGAGTCAGCGAAGAAGTACCCCGGCGCCTTCTTCTCGCCGTACGACTCGATCATCGACACGCCGATCAGCTCTGAGCTCGTGAACGTCGAGGCGGCCGGCAAGGACCCGGACCAGGCCTGGGCGGACGCCCAGCGCCAGGTGCAGCGCGAACTCACCCGAGCGGGGGCGATCTGACATGGCTGTCACCACCAAGGCCGTCACGGCGGTCACACCGGCCACCGACACGAGCGAGAAGCCGCCGAACAAGTACAAGCTGGCACTGCCGCAGTACGCCGCAGTCTCGCCGTTCTTCATCTTGTTCGCGATCTTCGGCGCGTTCCCCGTGCTGTTCTCGATCTGGATCTCGTTCCACTCCTGGGACGGCATCGGACAGATGAAATGGGTCGGGCTGGAGCAGTACCACTACCTGCTCACCGACGCCACGTTCTGGAAGACGATCGGCAACACAGTCATCATCTGGGTGCTGTCCACCGTGCCGATGCTGCTGCTCGCGCTGGTGATCGCCAACGCGCTGCACAACGCCACCCGGCTCCGCACCTTCTACCGGATCGCCTACTTCATCCCCAACGTCACCTCGGTGGTCGCGATCACCCTCGTGTTCGGGTCGATCTTCAGCAACAACTTCGGCCTGCTCAACGCCTTCTTGCAGTCGATCGGCGTCGGACCGGTCGCATGGCTGACCTCGCCGTGGGGCATCAAGATCGCGATCGCCACGATCGTCACCTGGCGCTGGGTCGGCTACAACGCGATCATCTACCTGGCCGGCCTCCAGGCGATCTCGGCCGACGTGTACGAAGCCGCGAAGATGGACGGCGCGAGTCCGCGGCAGACGTTCTGGCGGATCACCGTGCCGATGATGCGACCGGTCATCCTGTTCACCGCGGTCACGTCGACCATCGGCGGACTGCAGATCTTCACCGAGTCCCGCGTGCTGTTCGGAGACACCAGCAGCATCGGCGGCCCCGGCGACGCCGGACTGACGATCGTCTCGTACCTCTACCAGTCGGCGTTCATCAAGAACCAGTTCGGGTACGGCGCCGCGATCGGCTGGGCGCTGTTCATCCTGATCGTGCTGTTCAGCATCATCAACTGGCGTCTCATCGGCGGCAACGACGACGAACGCCTGACCCGACGCGCCGCTCGGCGGGTGGAACGCAAGATCGCAGCCCAGAATGCCAAGAGGGAGGCCGCAGATGTCCGTTGAGCGCCTACGCACCGCCGTCGGCCACGTCGTGCTGATGCTCGGCGTCCTGGTCTCGCTGTTCCCCTTCTACTGGATGGTGGTGATGGCCTCCAACACCACCCCGGACATCTTCACCTATCCGCCGAAGCTCTTCATCGGATCCCACCTGTTCGAGAACATGGGCAAGGTGCTCGACAACATCGACTTCTTCGGCTCGATGCTGCTCACGCTGATCGCGTCGCTCGGTGTGACCGTGCTGGTGCTGTTCTTCGACTCGCTCGCCGCGTTCGCGTTCGCGAAGTACGACTTCCCCGGCCGGAACGTCCTGTTCGCGATCCTGCTCGCGACGTTCATGATCCCGACCCAGCTGTCGCTGGTGCCGCAGTTCGTCACGCTCGCCGAGTTCGGCTGGATCGGCTCGCTCAAGGCCCTCATCATCCCCGGCGCCGCGAACGCGTTCGGGATCTTCTGGATGCGTCAGTACGCCAAGGGCGCGATCCCCGACGAGCTCATCTCCGCCGCCAAGGTCGACGGCGCGGGATTCTTCCGGCAGTACCTCACCGTCGGCCTGCCGGTCCTCCGGCCGGGTCTGGCCTTCCTCGGCATTTTCACGTTCATCAACGTCTGGAACGATTACCTCTGGCCGCTGATCGTGATGACGGATCCGAACCGCCTCACCCTGCAGGTCGCCCTCGACCAACTGAACGGCATCTACGGCACCGACTACTCAATGGTGATGGCCGGAGCCCTGATGAGCGTCATCCCCCTGATCGGCGTCTTCCTGATCGGCGCGCGCTCCTTCATCGCCGATCTCGCGGCAGGCGCCATGAAGTTCTGACCTGAAACCACAAACCAACCACGGGATCTCTTTTGACTGACCAAACGCTCCGCTGGGGCATCATCGGCACCGGCAACATCGCTTCCCGGTTCGCCAGCCAGGTGCCGACGTCGAAGACCAACGAGGTCGTCGCCGTCGGCAGCCGCTCCCTCGACTCGGCCAACGCCTTCGCCGACAAGTGGGACATCGCGCACCGGCACGGTTCGTACGACGACCTGCTCGCCGACGAGACCGTCGACGCGGTCTACATCGCCACCCCGCACCCGATGCACGTCGAGTGGGCGATCAAGACCGCCGAGGCCGGCAAGCACGTGCTGTGCGAGAAGCCGCTCGCGATCAACCGGGCCTGGTCCGAGGCGATGATCGAGGCCGCGGTACGCAACGACGTCTTCCTGATGGAGGCGTTCATGTACCGGTGCCTGCCGCAGACCAAGCTGGTCGCCCAGCTCGTCCGCGACGGCGAGATCGGCACGGTCCACCAGATCCAGGCCACGTTCGCGTTCGCCGCCGGGTTCCGGCCCGAGTCGCGGATCTTCGCCGACGAACTGGCCGGCGGCGGCATCCTCGACGTCGGCGGCTACCCGGTGTCGTACTCGCGGCTCATCGCGGGTGTCGCGGCCGGGCAGCCGTTCGCCGACCCGGCCGCGGTGAGCGCGGTCGGTCATGTCGGCGAGACCGGCGTCGACGAGTGGAGTGTCGCCACGCTGTTCTTCGACGGCGGCGTCACCGCCCAGGTCAGCACCGGCGTACGGCTGGCCGACCAGAACCAGGTCCGGATCTTCGGCAGCGAGGGGTACCTCGTCGTCGAGGACCCGTGGTTCGGCGGCGACGGCAAGCCGAACCACGTCACCCTGCACAAGGTGGGGGAGGAGCCGCGGGACATCTCCGCGGAGCCCGCCCTCATCTACGCGGCCGAGGCCGAGGCCGTGCAGGCGGCGGTCCAGGCCGGGGCGAAGGAGGCCCCGGAGATGAGCTGGGCCGACACGCTCGGCAACCTCACCGTCCAGGACCAGTGGCGGGCGGCGATCGGGCAGCAGTACGCGAGCGAGCGGGACGACGCCATCATCCCGACCGCATCCGGCCGTCCGCTGGCCCGGCGCGACGACGCCCCGATGACCTACGGGAAGGTCTCCGGCCTCGACAAGCAGGTGTCCCGGCTCGTCATGGGCGTCGACAACCAGCAGACGCTGCCGCACGCCGCGGTGATCTTCGACGACTTCGTCGAGCGCGGCGGTACGACGTTCGACACGGCGTACATCTACGGCGGTGGCCGCGGCGAACGGCTGCTCGGGCAGTGGATGAAGTCCCGCGGCAACCGCGACGAGGTCGTTGTCATCGGCAAGGGTGCGCACACGCCGCACTGCAACCCCGAGGCGATCACCCGTCAGCTGCAGGAGAGCCTCGAGCGGCTGCAGACCGACCACGTCGACCTGTACCTGATGCACCGCGACAACGAAGAGATCCCGGTCTCGGAGTTCGTCGACGTCCTCGACGAGCACTTCAAGGCCGGCCGGATCAAGGCGTTCGGCGGCTCCAACTGGTCGCTGGAACGCTTCGACGAGGCCAACGCGTACGCCGAGGCGAACAGCAAGCAGCCGTTCACGCTGCTCAGCAACCACCTCAGCCTCGCCCGCGCGTACGACGTACCGTGGGCCGGCTGCCGGCATGTGTCCGACGAGGAGTCGCAGGCGTGGCTGCGCGAACGGCAGGTCGCGCTGTTCCCGTGGTCGAGCCAGGCCCGCGGGTTCTTCACCGGCCGGGCCAAGCCGGAAGACACCTCCGACGCCGAGCTCGTGCGCTGCTTCTACTCCGACGAGAACTTCCGCCGGCTGGACCGCGCGCGGGAGCTCGCGAAGGCCAAGGGAGTCGAGCCGACCGCCATCGCTTTGGCGTGGCTGCTCCACCAGCCGTATCCTGTATTTCCGCTGATCGGGCCGCGTCACATCAGCGAAACCCGCACCTCGACACCGGGACTTTCGGTGTCGTTGACCGAGGACGAAGTGGCCTACCTCACGTCCTGAAGCCGAATTGGTGGCTCGCTGACACCCATGTAACATGGTCTGTCGGTGTCACGACCCTGAACACGGAGAATCATGTCTAAGAAGTGCGATGTCTGCGGCAAGCAGCCGACGTTCGGCAACAGCGTTGCCCGCTTGGGTAAGGGCGCGATGATCCGCCGGGTCAAGGCTCGCACGCCCCGGCGGTTCAACCCCAACATCCAGCCGGTCCGGGCGCTCATCAAGGGCACCCCGACCAAGCTGAAGGTCTGCACGTCCTGCATCAAGGCCGGCAAGGTCCAGCGCGTCGTCGGCTGATCCCAGCTTTTACTCCGTGTAGGGCCTGAATAGGCGCCCGGGTTCCCCCGGGCGCCTATTCGTATGCCCGGCGCACCCGGGGACTCTCGAGGGGATATCCACTCGAATTGGGGGTTCTTCGGCGGTGTACCAGTGGAGAACCCTCAACAGGAGGGGATGACCCCTCCGGTTGGAAACAGCGGTGGTGGGAGGGGCGGGTCAGTGGCGGCGGGCGATTACGGTGATCTCGTTGCGGTTGTGGTGCAGCTGACGAGCATGCAGTACGTCGTACTGCTCGCGGAGGACGTCGATCCCGCGCCGCGCGCCGTCGAGCGGGTTCTTGCCGCCGCCCTTCAACGTGACGATCGCCAGCCCACCGCGGCGTAGCTGAGCCGCCGCATCGAGCATCATCCGGGCGCTCAGGAGCTGGTCCATGCGCATGTCGTTGACCACCACGTCGAAGCGGACCCGGTTCGCCGCGAAGAAGCGGCCCGCGGTCGTCGCTTCGTGATGGATCCGCCGATCGCCGCGCAGCCGCGGGTCCAGCGAACCAGGGTCCACAGACCACACCTCTTGCCCGTGCTGCCGCAGAATCCGCGTCCAGCCGCCTGGCGAGGCACCCAGGTCGACCGCCTTCCCACCGGCGGGCAGGTTCAGCCCGAAGGTCGCGATCGCCTCCTCGAGCTTGAACTCCGACCGCGACACCCGCTCGTCCCCGCGAGCCAGCCGCATCCGCCCACCCGGCCAGTCCGACAGGCTGTCCGACAGCCGGTTCACGCCGATCAGCAGCTGCTTGCCGACCGCGACGCCGGAGACGACGACGTCCTGGCCGGACCGGCTGCTCGTCACCCCGCGGCCGGCCAACGCTTCGACGATCAGGTGGTGGTGGGAGCTCCCGGTGCCGTCGACCCAGGTCTGCACCGCGACCGACTTGGCCGTGACCTCCTCGAGCAGCGTCGTCGCGAGCTCGGGCTCGGTCGGCAGGTCGTCCAACGGGTAGCCGGCGATCTCGCGGGTCAGATGCCGGACGAACATGATGCGGCCTTCGTCACACGCCGCCGCGAACTCCTCGACCGGAACTGCCGTGTCGGCCAGCCGAGCCACCTCGGCCCCGAGCCGCTCGAACCGATGCTCACCCGGAAACGCCTCCCGGATCTCCCGGACCGCGTACCGGTAACTGTCGGACGCGAACGAGAACAACACACTCCGGACGCCGCTCACCCCGGAACCGTACCTAACGACAGGACGTAGTCGCCTACGTATACGCCGGTGCACGCGTGGCGAACCGGCCGAACCCGCTCCGGAGGGCACCACCACCTGTCGTTCCGTACGCGTTAGCCTTCCCCGCGTGGAGGAATTGACGGTCGAGGTGTTGCGGGCCTGGGCGCGGACGGCGCTGGCGGAGCTGGCGCGGGCCCGGACCGAGATCGACGAACTGAACGTGTACCCGGTGCCGGACGGCGACACCGGCACCAACCTCTACCTGACCTGGGAAGCCGCCTGCGACGCCCTGCCCAAGGGCGAGCTGACCTTCACCGAGGCGATCCAGGCCTTCGGCCGCGGCGCCCTCCTCGGCGCCCGTGGGAACTCCGGCGTGATCACCTCCCAGCTGATCCGCGCCTGCGGCCTCCGTCTCAACGAGAACCTCCCGCACCACCAGACCGACGGCGTCCTCACCGACCCCCGGATGAGCGAACCCGCCGCCTTCGCCGACGCGCTGAAGTACGCCGCCGACGCCGCGTACGGCGCGGTCGCCCAACCCGTCGAAGGCACGATGCTCACCGTCGCCCGCGCCGCCGCGACCGGAGCGATGACGGCCGCGAACGACGGGAAGACACTCGCAGACGTCTGCCTCGCCGCGGTCGCCTCCGCCCGGCAGGCCCTCACCAAGACCACCGAACAGCTCGACGTACTCCGGCGCGCAGGCGTCGTTGACGCCGGGGGAGCCGGCCTGGTGGTGATCCTCGGCGCGATGGAATCGGTGCTCACCGGACAGCACGTCCACGTGGTGGTGCCGGCACGGGTCGAACCGCAAGGCGAGAGCGCCGAGAGCCAGGACGGACCGGCGTACGAGGTGATGTATCTGCTCGACGCGCCCGACGACAAGGTCGGCGATTTCCGGCAGAGCCTGGCCACGCTCGGCGACTCGGTCGTCGTGGTCGGCGGCGACGGGCTCTGGAACGTGCACGTCCACACCGACGACGTCGGCGCCGCGATCGAGCACGGCATCGACATCGGTCGCCCGCACCGCATCCGGGTTACCCACTTCGCCGACCAGATCCACCACCACGAGCCCGCCCCGGGCCGCGCCGTGATCGCCGTCGTAGCCGGAGACGGACTGGCCGACCTGTACGCCGAGGCCGGCGCCCGGGTCATCCGCGGCGGTCCCGGCCGGCGCTGCTCGACCGGCGAGCTGTTGCAGGCGATCGAGCAGTCCCAGGCGCCCGAGATCGTGATCCTGCCCAACGACCAGGACTCGATCGCGGTCGCCGAGGCCGCCGCCACCGCGGCCCGGCAGGACGGCATCCGGGTCGCGGTGATCCCGACCCGCGCGCAGGTCCAGGGCCTGGCCGCGATCGCCGTCCACGACCCGGAGCGCAGCTTCGACGACGACGTCGTACACCTCTCGGCAGCCGCCGGGCAGACCCGGCACGGCGCAGTGACCATCGCGATCAAAGACGCCTGGACGATGGCCGGCCGGTGCCGGATCGGCGACGCGCTGGGCGTGGTCGACGGAGACTTCGCGCTGATCACGGAAGACTTGGAGACGGCCGCGGTAGGCGTCGTCGACCGGCTGCTCGGCGGCGGAGGCGAGCTGCTCACGATCGTCACCGGCCGGGACGCGGACCCGGCGCTGGCCGAGGCCGTGGAGCGGCACGTGCGCCGGCAACGCAAAGATGTCGACGTCGTGGTGTACGACGGAGGGCAGGACAGGTACCCGTTGCTGATCGGGGTGGAATGAGGACCGACATCGACCGCAAGCTCCGCGACTTCCTCGGGGCGAAGACGGCCAAGACGTTCGCCGACGTGCTCGAGATCGAGACCGTCGGCGAACTGCTGCGCCATTACCCGCGGCGGTACCTGAAGAAGGGCGAGCTGACCCCGTTCGACGAGCTCGAGGTCGGCGACCAGGCCACCGTCAACGGGCGGGTCAAGAAGGTCACCGCCCGCTCGCTGGACAGCAAGGTCGAGATCAGGCCGGACGAGGTCCACAAGTTCCGCAAGCGGCGGACGATCACCAAGGTCGTCGTCACCGACGGCCGCAACGACCTGGAAGCGGCGTTCTTCAACCAGCCCTGGCTCCTGACGAAGCTCACGCCCGGCACCTCAGCCCTGTTCTGGGGTGAGGTGACGATGTTCCGCACCACCATGCAGCTGAAGAACCCCGGCACCGAGATCCTCGACGAGGAGGACCTGACCGAGGCCGAGATCGAGCGCCGGGCCCGCCCGTTCCGCCCGCTCTACCCGGCCACCGCGAAGTTGCCCACCGCAACGATCGAGCGGTCGGTGAAGATCGTGCTGGACAGTCTCGACGAGCGGCTGGACGACCCAATCCCGGACCTGATCCTGCGCAACGAGAAGCTGCTCGGCCTGCGCGAAGCCCTGCAGCTGGTGCATCTTCCGGACACCGAGAAGGACATCCACGACGCCCAGCAACGGTTCCGGTTCGAGGAAGCGTTGGTGATGCAAACGATCCTCGCCCAGCGGCGGGCGGTGACGGACGCGCTGAACGCCGTACCTCGGCCGCGCGTCGAGGGCCGTCTGCTCGACGAGTTCGACCAGCGGCTGCCGTTCCAGCTGACCGAGGGCCAGGCCGAGGTGGGGGAGGAGATCTTCGCCGACCTGGCCCGTCCGCACCCGATGCACCGGCTCCTGCAAGGTGAGGTCGGCTCCGGCAAGACCGTGGTCGCGCTGCGGGCGATGCTGTCCGTGGTCGACAACGGCGGTCAGGCGGCGCTGCTCGCTCCGACCGAAGTGCTCGCCGTCCAGCACCACAAGACGCTGACGAAGATGCTCGGCGACCTGGCGGAGCAGGGGATGCTCGGCGGCGCGGAGCATGCCACCAAGATCGGTCTGCTGACCGGCTCGCTGAACGCCGCAGGACGCCGTACGGCGATGCTCGATGCGGCCAGCGGATCCGCGGGGATCGTCGTGGGGACGCATGCGCTGCTCGAGGACAAGGTGCAGTTCGCGGATCTCGGGCTTGTCGTGGTCGACGAGCAGCACCGGTTCGGCGTCGAGCAGCGGGCCGCGCTGAGTGCGAAGTCCGGCGACAACACCCCGCACGTCCTGGTGATGACGGCGACGCCGATCCCGCGGACAGTCGCGATGACGGTGTTCGGCGACCTCGCGGTCTCGACGTTGACCCAGCTCCCGGCCGGGCGTTCGCCGATCCAGTCCTCGGTCGTCCCCGCCAAGGAGAAGCCGGAGTGGCTGCAGCGCGCCTGGAACCGGGTCCGCGAAGAGGTCGGCAAGGGGCACCAGGTGTACGTCGTGTGCCCGCGGATCGGGGACGACGTCAAGAACGCCGGTGACGAAGAAGGCGAGTTCGCGGCCGGCGAGGAAGAACAGGCCGGCGGCAAGAAGCAGCAGGCCCGTCCGCCGATCTCGGTGATGCAGGTGGCCGAGGCGCTGGGCGAGATCCTGCACGACCTGCGCGTCGACATCCTGCACGGGCGGCTGCCGGCCGACGAGAAGGACGCCGTGATGTCGCGGTTCGCCGCCGGCGAGATCGACGTGCTGATCGCGACGACGGTGATCGAGGTCGGTGTCGACGTACCGAACGCCTCGACGATGGTGATCATGGACGCCGACCGGTTCGGCATCTCGCAGCTGCACCAGCTCCGCGGCCGGGTCGGCCGGGGCAAGGTGCCCGGGTTGTGCCTGCTGGTCACGGATCTGTGGCCGGGGTCGCGCTCGTACGGGCGACTCGACGCGGTCGCGTCCACGACCGACGGCTTCGAGCTGTCCCGGATCGACCTGGAGACCAGGCGCGAGGGCGACGTACTGGGCGTGGCGCAGTCCGGGCGCCGGACCAGCCTGAAGCTGCTCAGCGTGCTCCGCGACGAGGACATCATCCTCGCCGCGCGGCATGTGGCGAACTCGATCGTCTCGGTGAACGCGGAGCTGACCGAGTACCCGGTGCTTAGGTCCGTCGTACGCAGCGCCCTCGAGTCCGAGACCACCGAATACCTGGAAAAGACGTGACGCGGATAGTCGGGGGAGCGGCCGGCGGGCGGCGGATCGCCGTACCGGCGGGGAGCGGGACCAGGCCGACCGCGGACCGGGTGCGGGAGGCGCTGTTCTCGTCGCTGGAGTCGGAGTTCGGCAGCTTCGACGGGCTGGCCGTGCTCGATCTGTACGCGGGATCGGGCGCGATCGGGCTCGAAGCGCTGTCCCGTGGCGCGGCGAACGTGATGCTGGTCGAGTCGGACCGGAGGGCCGCCGACGTGATCGCGGCCAACATCAAGGTCGTGGGCCTGCCCGGCGTGAAGCTCGTGACACGCCCGGTGGAGAAGATCACTGCGGGTGAGGTTCCGGCCGCGTTCGACCTGGTCTTCGCGGACCCGCCGTACAAGCTGGAGACCACTGAGCTGCAGGACGTGCTGACCGACCTGGCCGGGCGCGGGTGGCTCGCGGACGACGCCGTGGTGGTCGTCGAGCGGGGCAAGCGGGAGCCGTGGGAGTGGCCGGAGGGGTTCGCCGCGCTACGAGACCGCAAGTACGGCGAGGCCCGGCTTTGGTACGGTCACCGCCATGGCTAAGGCGGTCTTTCCAGGGACCTTTGATCCACCGACGGTCGGGCATCTCGACATCGTCACCCGGGCGGCCGCCGCCTTCGACGAGCTGATCGTCGCGACCGGGGTGAACCAGTCGAAGAACCGGCTGTTCGAGCCGCAGGAGCGGATCGAGATGCTCACCGAGCTGATCGCGCCGTTCCCGAACGTCCGGGTCGGCACCTTCGACGGGCTGCTGGTCGACTACTGCCGGGCCGAGGGCGCCGGTGTGATCGTGAAGGGCCTGCGCTCGGCCGCCGACTACGACTACGAGCTGCAGATGGCCCAGCTGAACCGGCGGATGACCGGGGTCGACACGCTCTTCTTCCCGACCGCCCCGGAGAACGCTTTCATCTCCTCCAGCTGGGTCAAGGAGATCGCCCGGCTCGGCGGCGACGTGAGCACGTTCGTGACCCCTGCCGTTCACTCCCGGTTACTGGACAAGTTCTAGGCTGGCCCCGAATTGGGCCCAGCGCCGCGGAGTTGGTAGTGTAGATCACCGGTCTCGACGAGACCGAGTTCCTGCCTGCCCGTGCTTGAAAGGTTTGCTCTGAGCGTCTTGGACCCGCGGTCCCCACTCGTGATCGATACGCACGAGCTGACACGCCGCGCCGGGTCCCAACGCGAAGTCTCTTTCACGGCTCCGGCGCCGGCGGATCTCGGAATCGACGTGATCGGCGTCCCCGAAGGCGATCCGATCCAGTTCGATCTACGGCTGGAATCGGTGGTCGAAGGGGTGCTCGTCACCGGTACGGCCCGCGGCCGTCTGGTCGGGGAGTGCGCGCGGTGCCTGGTCGATATCGAGGACGAGTTCCTCGCTGACGTCCAGGAGCTGTACGTCTACCCGGAGAGCGAAGCCGAGCCGGACGAGGCCAGCCGGATGGAGGGCGATCTGATCGACCTCGAGCCGGTGCTGAGGGACCAGGTGGTGCTCGCACTACCGTTCCAGCCGCTGTGTACGGACGACTGTCCGGGTCTGTGCCCCGACTGCGGGGCACGCCTGGCGGACGATCCCGGCCACCAGCACGAGGACGGTGTCGACCCGCGTTGGGCCGCCCTCGGCGGTCTGCTCCAGACCGACGAACCACCGCAGCACAACTGAACACAAACGTCAGCTAGCCGGCCGGGTCCACCAGCCCCCGGCCGAACCGAGGAGTCATAACCGTGGCCGTTCCGAAGCGGAAGATGTCGCGCAGCAACACCCGCAACCGCCGGGCCCAGTGGAAGACCACTGCCCCGTCGCTGGTGACCTGCGTGAACCCCGCCTGCCGCGCCAAGCACCTGCAGCACACCGTTTGCCCCAACTGCGGCCAGTACGGCGCCAAGGGCGAGCGTCGCCAGGTCGTCGAGAGCTAAACGGCAAACCTTCCCAGTGAACTCTGCCAACGAAACGGGGCTCTACGCCGAGCTGAACGAGCGGCTCGGCGTATCGCTGGCTGACGAATTGCTGGAGCACGCCTTCACCCACCGCTCGTTTGCGTACGAGAACGGCGGGTTGCCGACGAACGAGCGGCTGGAGTTCCTCGGGGACTCCGTGCTCGGCGTCATCGTCACGGAGTCGCTGTTCCGGAACCACCCGGACCTGTCCGAGGGCCGGCTGGCCAAGTTACGGGCCGCGGTGGTCAACATGCGTGCACTCGCGGGTGTCGCCCGCGAGCTCAAGCTCGGCAAGTACCTGCGGCTCGGCCGCGGGGAGGAAGCCACCGGCGGCCGGGACAAGTCGTCGATCCTGGCCGACTGCGTCGAGGCGCTGATCGGCGCCGTCTACCTGGACCGCGGGTTCGAGACCGCGGGCCTGGTGGTGCACCGGCTGTTCGACGACCTGATGGAGTCGTCGGCCCGGCTCGGCGCCGGCCTGGACTGGAAGACGTCGCTGCAGGAGCTGGTCGCCCAGCTCAGCGTCGGCGTCCCGGAGTACGTGATCGCGGAGTCCGGACCGGACCACGCGAAGACGTTCGAGGCCCGGGTCCGGATCGGCTCCGACACGTACGGTCACGGCATCGGCCGGAGCAAGAAGGAAGCCGAGCAGCAGGCCGCCGAGACCGCCTGGAAGGCCCTGCGCGCCGCGCACCCGGACAGCACGGACCCTTCGCAGCAGCCGTAGGTGCCCGAGCTTCCTGAGGTAGAGGTCGTCCGCCGGGGTCTGGCGGAGTTCACCACCGGCCGGACCATCGACGCGGTCGAGGTCCTGCACCCCCGCCCGGTACGGCGTCATGCCGCCGGGCCGGACGATTTCGTGGCCCGGCTCAAGGGCCAGGTGTTCGCCGAGCCGGCCCGCCGCGGGAAATACCTGTGGCTCCCGCTGGAGTCCGGGGACGCAGTACTGACCCACCTCGGGATGAGCGGCCAGTTCCGGGTCCAGCCCGTCGGCGCGCCCGACGAGGCGCATCTCCGGGTCCGATTCCGCTTTGCGGACGACCTCGGAGAGGTCCGTTTTGTGGACCAGCGGATGTTCGGTGGTCTGTCGTACTCCGAGGGCGGTGCCGAGCTGCCCGCCGAGATCGCCCACATCGGCCGGGATCCGTTCGATCCTCTGTTCGATCCGGACGCGGTGACGGCCAGGATCAGGCGCCGCAAGACCGGATTGAAGCGGGCCTTGCTGGACCAGACCGTGGTCAGCGGGATCGGCAACATCTACGCCGACGAAGCGTTGTGGCGGGCCAAGCTGCACTACGCCCGGGCGACGGAAACGCTGAAACCCGTGCAAATAAAGGGGATCCTGCGCGAGGCCCACGAGGTGATGGCCGAGGCGCTGAACGTTGGTGGCACCAGCTTTGACGCGCTTTACGTCAATGTCAACGGGGAATCCGGGTACTTCGAGCGCGGCCTGAACGTCTACGGGCAGGAGGGATCTCCGTGCCCGCGGGACGGCCGGCCGATCCGTCGCGAGCCGTTCATGAACCGTTCGTCGTACCGGTGCCCGAAATGTCAGCCCGTTCCCCGCCACGTTCGCTGGTGAGCGAGGTATCGTTAATAAACGTGGCCCAGGTTGACCCGTCGCCCCCGCCGGTGTCACCCTGAAAGACGGCACACATTTTCAGCGCTCCTTCATGACCAGGACCTGGAGCGCACCCGGCCAGAACCCTTCCGGAGGACAGCACAATGGCCAAGGCTCTTCTAGGGCATCTTGGAGGCACTGACCCGCGCATGCTCGAGCAGGTTCGTCTGCTCAATCGGCGTGTCGCCGACCTGGAGGCGCACGTGATGCGTCTGCAGGCAGAGAACGACCACCTCGTCGCACAGATTCACGAGGGTCGCCTGCTGACCGTCGACGAGGCTTTGCGCGCCCCCGCTTCGGTCTGAGGACCCTAGCCGCGACAACAGAGAATTGCATCTCGACCGTCCGCACAACCACGGCGGTGGCCCCCGTCCGGGCCTCCGCCGGTTCTTTGTTCAGCAACTGTTGCCCTTATAGTCGGCTGCGGTCTTGCCGGTCGGCCTCCACAAGTTCACGCGCATCTGTTTGTAGACTGCGCTGCGGAACTACTTCCCCCGGGTAGCGGCACGAGCAGTTACGACGGTTCCTTAGGTATCGTCTGTCCTTTCACGGGTTGGAGAGCTTCGCCTTGTACCTGAAGAGCATGACGCTCCGGGGATTCAAGTCGTTCGCGTCCGCGACGACGATGAACTTCGAACCAGGCATCACCTGCATCGTCGGACCCAACGGCTCCGGCAAGTCCAACGTCGTCGACGCACTGGCCTGGGTGATGGGTGAGCAGGGCGCGAAGTCGCTGCGCGGCGGCAAGATGGAGGACGTCATCTTCGCCGGCACCTCCGGCCGCGCCCCGCTGGGCCGCGCCGAGGTGGTGCTCACCATCGACAACACCGACGGCGCGCTGCCGATCGAGTACGCCGAGGTGACGATCAGCCGGACGATGTTCCGCAACGGCGGGTCCGACTACCAGATCAACGGCCAGAACTGCCGCCTGCTCGACGTCCAGGAGCTGCTCAGCGACTCCGGTATCGGCCGCGAGATGCACGTCATCGTCGGCCAGGGCCAGCTCGACTCGATCCTGCGTGCCACGCCGGAAGGCCGCCGCGGGTTCGTCGAGGAGGCCGCCGGCGTCCTGAAGCACCGCAAGCGCAAGGAAAAGGCGATCCGGAAGCTGGAGGCCACCGAGGGCAACCTGCACCGGCTCGGGGACCTGATCGCCGAGATCCGCCGCCAGTTGAAGCCGCTCGGGCGCCAGGCGGAGGTGGCGCGCCGGGCGGTGACGATCCAGGCGGAGGTCCGGGACGGCCGCGCCAGGCTGCTCGCCGACGACATCGTCCAGGCCCAGTCCGCGCTCGAGGCCGAGCTGCGGGACGAGGCCGCGCTGACCGAGCGCCGGTCCGAGACCGAGGCGAAGCTGCGGGAGGCCCGCGAGCTGGAGGCCGAGCTCGAGGACGCGCTCCGCGAGGACGCACCGGCGCTCCAGGCCGCCCAGGACACCTGGTACCAGCTGTCCGGCTTCGGCGAGAAGATCAAAGGTACGGCGCGGATCGCCGCCGACCGGATCCGCTCGCTGAACGACGAGGCCGACGACGGGCCGCGCTCCGGCCGGGATCCGGAGGAGCTCGAACTCGAGGCAGCCCGGGTCCGGGAGACCGAGGCGCAGATCGAGGCCGAGGTCGAGGCGCACTCCGAGCTTCTCGCCGAGTCCGTCGAGCGCCGCCAGCAGTTGGAGTCGCAGGAAGCCGAGGAAGAGCGCCGGATCTCCGCGCTGATCCGGGCCGCCGCCGACCGCCGCGAGGGCCTGGCCCGGCTGACCGGCCAGGTGAACGCGCTGCAGAGCCGCGCGGCCGCCGCCGAGTCCGAGATCGGCCGGCTCGCGAGCAACATGCACGAGGCCGAGGTCCGCGCCGCCAAGGCGCAGCACGACTTCACTGCGCTGGAGACCCAGGTCGCCGGGCTGGACGCCGGTGAGAAGGGGCTCGACGACCAGTTCGAGGCCGCGCAGGCGGTGCTCGACGAGATGGACGAGCGGCTGGCGAAACTCCGGGCCGAGGAGCGCGATGCCGAGCGCGAGCGCACCGGTCTGGCTGCGCGCAAGGAAGCCCTCGAGCTGGGTCTGAACCGCAAGGACGGCGCCGGCGCCCTGCTGGCCGCCTCCGAGCAGGTCAACGGCCTGATGGGCTCGGTCGCGGCGCTACTGAGCGTGCGCGCCGGGTACGAGACCGCCATCGCGGCCGCACTGGGCGAGGCCGCCGATGCGGTCGCAGTCACGCACGCTGACGCCGCGCTGCAGGCGGTCGGCCATTTGAAGCAGCACGACCTCGGCCGGGCCGGGATGCTGCTCGGCGACGCCCCCGCCGACGACTACTCCCTGTGGCCGGTGCTGCCGTACGGCGCGTCGTACGCCGTGGACGTCGTCGACTGCCCGGAGACGCTGCGGCCCGCTCTGCGGCGGCTGCTGCGCAAGGTCGCCGTGGTGGACGACGTACCGGCCGCGAAGTCCCTGGTGCGGAATCTCCCCGACGTGACGTGTACGACGCGGGCTGGCGACGTACTGGGTGCCCACTTCGCGTACGGCGGGTCGGACGCGGCGCCTAGCCTGATCGAGGTGCAGTCCGCGGTCGACGAGGCGGCGGAGAAGCTGCTCGAGGCGACGGCGCGGAGCGAGCGGCTGCGGTTCGAGCTGCAGGGGCTGGAGGACGAGCGGGCCCGGCAGAAGGAGTCCGTCGAGATCACTCTGGCCCGGCTGCACGAGTCCGACGCGGCGATGGCCGCGGTGGCGGAGCAGCTGGCGCACTTCGGGTCGCTGGCGAAGGCGTCCCGCGGCGAGGCGCAGCGGATGGGCGAGGCGATCGCCGCAGCCGAAGAGGAGCGCGACAAGAACCTGTCCGGCCTGGCCGAGCTCGAAGAGCGGCTGATGGACGCCGAGGCGTTCGACGACGACGGCGACGAGCCGGACACGTCGGAGCGCGACCGGCTGGCCGAGGCGGCGAAGGCGGGGCGTGCGACCGAGATGGAGGCGCGGCTGGCGCTGCGTACCACCGAGGAGCGGGCCCGGGCGCTGGCCGGCCGGGCTGACTCGCTGGAGCGCGCTGCCCGGCAGGAGCGCGAGGCGCGGGCCAGGGCGATCGCTCGGGCGGCACGGCGGGCACGTCAGGCTGACGCAGCGCAGGCCGTGCACCTGGCAGCTGGGCACGTGCTGGCCCGGCTGGAGTCCTCGCTGCAGCAGGCGGCGGCCGAGCGGTCAGCGATCCAGGCGCAGCGGGCCGACCGGGAGCAGGCGCTCTCGCAGGCGCGGTCCGCGACGCGGAACCTGAGCTCCGAGCTGGAGCAGCTCACGAACACGGTCCACCGGGACGCGCTGGCCCGGGCCGAGCAGAAGATGCGGCTCGAGCAGCTGTACGAAAAGGCGCTGGGCGAGCTCGGTATCGAGGTCGACGCGCTGGTCACGGAGTACGGGCCGGATCAGCTGGTGCCGCCGCTGCCCAAGGACGGTGACGACGGCACGCTCGAGCTCGAGGGCGAGCCGTTCAACCGGACCAAGGTCGAGAAGCGGCTGAAGCAGGCCGAGCGGGCGCTCAACCAGCTCGGCAAGATCAACCCGCTCGCGCTCGAGGAGTTCGAGGCGATGGAGGAGCGGCACCGCTTCCTGTCCGAGCAGCTCGACGACCTGAGGAAGTCCCGCCGCGACCTGATGGACATCGTCAAGGAGGTCGACGAGCGGGTCGAGCAGGTCTTCACCGAGGCGTACCGCGACGTCGAGGTCGCGTTCGAGCACGTGTTCAGCCGGCTGTTCCCGGGCGGTGAGGGCCGACTCGTCCTGACCGACCCCGACGACATGCTCGGCACCGGTATCGACGTCGAGGCCCGGCCGCCCGGCAAGAAGGTCAAGCGGCTGTCGCTGCTGTCCGGCGGTGAGCGCTCACTGGTCGCGGTCGCGTTCCTGGTCGCGCTGTTCAAGGCCCGCCCGTCGCCGTTCTACATCCTCGACGAGGTCGAGGCGGCTCTCGACGACACGAACCTCGGCCGCCTGCTGGAGATCTACGAAGAGCTCCGCGAGAACAGCCAGCTCCTGGTCATCACCCACCAGAAGCGCACCATGGAGGTCGCCGACGCGCTGTACGGCGTCACCATGCGCGGCGACGGCGTCTCCGCGGTCATCTCCCAGCGGATCCGCGAACCCGAGCCCGTCTAGGCCGTGATCGTCATCGAGGCGAGCTGGTCGTCCTCGATGGCGAAGGAGAAGTGGGAGGGGCCGTTGAAGCCCTTCCCGCCGACCTGGGTCAGGATCGTCAGCGGGTTGCCGGCGACGGTGACCTGGGTGTCGGTGAACGTGGCCTGTTTGCCGATCAGCTCGTTCTGGCTCCAGGAGCGGATCTGATCCGGGCCGCGGAACTCCCGGCCCCAGTCGTTGACGTAGCCGTCCGGGGCGAACGCTGCCACGAAAGCGTCGTTGTCCTGCTCGTCGATCGCGGTGAGCGCGCGCTGGACCGCGGCTGGAATCTCCTGACTCATGGTGGTGACGATAGCCCTCCGGGTTGAACCGATCCGTGAATCCGTACGTGTTGCGGGGTGACGACGGTCAACCTAGGAGGGTCCGATGAAGCGACTGAGCAGTGCGGTCGGCGTGATCGGCGCAGCGGTGCTTGGCCTGTCCGGGCTGACCGCGTGCGGTGGTGACGATTCGAGCTCAGCTTCCGGTTCGGGCTCCAGCAGCTTGGCGCCGGCCGCAACTGGGGCGAAGCTCGCGACGGCCAACGTCACCGATCTCGGCAAGGTTGTTGTCGACGGCAACGGACGGACCGTTTACGTGTTCGACAAGGACACTTCGGGCAAGTCCAACTGCGAGGGCGACTGCCTGTCCAAGTGGCCGGTGGTGGCCGCGGGCGACGGTACGCCGCAGCTCACCGGGATCGACGCTTCGCTGGTCAGCACGATCACCCGCTCGGACGGCAGCAAGCAGTTGACCATCGGGGGGCTGCCGCTCTACCTGTTCGCCAGTGACAGCGCGGCCGGTGACGCCAAGGGCCAGGCCTTCGGCGGTGTGTGGTGGGTCGTCGGCGCGGACGGCAAGAAAATCACTACCCAGGCGAGCGGCTCCGGAAATGGCAACGGCTACTGAACCTCTGCTGGTGTTGGCACCGGCGAATCCCGGTATCGTGCGGCTGGTGGGTGACACCCCAGGGCCGGACGATGCCGAGACGCTGATCCGCACGCTGTACGCCGAACACGGGCGCAGTCTGCTCGCCTACGCGACCCGTCTCACCGGAGACCGGGCCGCGGCGGAGGACGTCGTACAGGAGACATTGGTACGGGCGTGGAAGCACGCCGGCGACCTGACGACCGGCAGGGGGTCGGTGCGGGGCTGGCTGCTGACGGTGGCGCGCAACATCGTCACCGACCGCGCCCGGGCCCGGGCGGTGCGTCCCGCCGAAGTGGCAGACGTGGTGGACAGGCCGCCGGTCCAGAGCGACCACTCCGAGTCCGTGGTGAACACCATGGTCGTGATGGACGCACTGGACAAGGTGTCGCCCGAGCACCGTGACGTACTCGTGCAGCTGTACTACCGCGGGCGGTCCGTGGCAGAAGCTGCAAAGGAGCTGGGTGTCCCACCCGGTACCGTGAAATCGCGTTCGTACTACGCCCTCCGAGCTCTGCGCGCGGTGATGGCCGGAACAGAAGCGGAGGTGTCCCGATGAACGAGCATGACCGTACGCAACTCGGCGCCTACGCCTTGGGTGCGTTGGAACCCGGTGAGGTCGCCGAGGTAGACGAGCACCTGGCCACGTGCGCGGAGTGCCGCGCTGAGCTGGCCGAGCTCGAGGAGATGAAGGACTTCCTCGGTGAGGTCCCGCCGGAGGCGTTCCTGGAAGGGCCGCCGGAGGGTGGCGACCTGTTGCTGCAGCGCACGCTCCGGGAGGTCCGTGAGGTCCGTGAGGCGTCGGCAGAGCCGCCGATGCCGGTCCCGGTCAAGCGCAGTCGCTCTCGCTGGTTGATGGTGGCCGCCGCTGCACTCGTCGTGGTCGGCGGTGCGCTCGGCGGCGGCGTCGCACTGGGCCGGTCCACCGCACCACCACAGGCAACCGAGCCTGCAGCCGGCTACAAGGAAGTCACCGCCATTGACACAACCACGGGCGCGAAGATGGCGACCACGGTGGAGCCGCGGACCGGCTGGAGCTGGGTGCAGGTGCAGGTCACGGGCCTGAAGGCCGGAGACCAGTGCCAGCTGCTCGTCACTGACAGCGCCGGCAAGACCTGGACCGCCGGCAGTTGGGTGGTGTCCGAGAAGGCAGCCAAGAACGGCAGCACGTTCGGCGGCGGTGTGCTGGTGCCGCTCGACAAGGTCCACTCGGTTGAGATCAGGACCCTTCAAGGAAGGCACGTGGTCACAGCCACGATCTGAAAGTAGTTGCGGGACACGAGAGGATGGGGCCGTGGCTACTACAACCTCCGAGGACCTGCGGGAGCGCCGGAAGAACGCGGCGGACAACTGCGAGCGCTGGCTCGGCAACCGGCGAGTGCCGGCGCCGGACCGGCTCCAGCGGCTCGCGGAAGTCGCCATGGACGACCTCGTCGACATGTACGGCAACGGCGGCGAGGTTGCGGCGCTGGAGCAGGAAGTAGCTGAGCTGCTGGGCAAGCAGGCAGCAGTGTTCCTGCCGACCGGCATCATGGCGCAGCAGAGCGTGCTCCGTGTGTACGCCGACCGCGCGGGGACCAGCCGGGTCGCCGTGCACGGGCTGTCTCACCTCCTGGTGCATGAGCTGAACGCGCTGGAAGAGGTGCACCACCTGCGGATCGAGCGGCTGACGTCTGAGCCCCGCCAGCCCCGTCCGGACGAGCTGGCCGCGATCCCGGGCAAGCTGGCCGCGGTCACGCTGGAGCTTCCGCTGCGCGATGCCGGGTACGTCCTGCCGACGTGGGACGAGCTGGTCGTTTTCTCCGAGTACTGCGCCAAGCGCGGCGTACCACTGCACCTGGACGGCGCTCGCCTGTGGGAGAGCACGCCGTACCTCGATCACAGCCTGGCTGAGATCGCTGCGCTGGCGTCGACCGTCTACGTGTCGTTCTACAAGGTGCTGGGCGGTATCAGCGGTGCCGCACTGGCCGGGCCTGAGGATGTCATCGCCGAAGTACGCCGGTGGCAGCGCCGGCTCGGCGGCAACCTGTTCTCGCTCTTCCCGTACGCCGTGTCCGCGCGCGACGGGCTGCGGACGGTTCTCCCGCTGATGGACGACCTGCACCAGCGAGCGGTCGAGGTCGCAATGGCCTTGCAGAGCGAGGGTTTCCGCGTCTTCCCGGAGCCGCCGCACACGAACTCGTTCCGGCTGTACGCACCCCGTGCCGCCGACGCGATCGAGCATACGACGGTCGAGCGGATGGAGCGGACCCGCGAGGCGTTGTGCCCGCCATGGCAGTCTGCCGACGTACCGGGGTGGTCATGGATCGAGGTCGTGGTGACGCCGCACTCGCTGACTTGGCAGGTCGACGAAATCGCCAAGGCATTCGGGGAACTTCTGACGCGCTAGGAGCGTCAGGCCAGTGTTGGTGGTGCGCGTTGGGGCGTGGGGATTCGGGGAGAGAAGTGCTGACATTCGTTGTGACGATGGTCGTTCTGCTGGTTCTGTCGGGCCTGGTGCTGCTCGCTGTAGCGCGGGGAGAAGGTAAACACTTCGGGTGATGTCCCTGCTGTACTGTCGCAGGGCATGAGGCGACTCATCTTCCAGGAGTACGTGACGCTCGACGGGTACGCCGCCGAGCTTGATGGGGGACTGGAGTTCTTCGACTCCATCGCAGACCATGCCGACGACGACAATCTCCGATTGCTCGAGAGCATCGACACGATGCTGCTCGGCGCCGAGACGTACCGGTTGTTCGCGGGCTACTGGCCGACCGACGCCTCCGCGAACGAGCCGATCGCGCCGACGCTGAACGCGCTGCGCCTGGTCGTCGTGTCGACCAGGCTGGACAGTGCTCCGTGGGGGTCCTACGAACCGGGTCTGGTGATCCGCGACCTCGATGCGGTGCGTGCGCTGAAGGCCGAGGACACCGGCAAGGACATCATCCTGTGGGGCAGCATCACGCTGTTCCAGTCGTTGCTGCGCGCCGGACTGGTCGACGAAGTCCAGTTACGCATCTGCCCGATCCTGCTGGGTGCGGGCAAGAGTGCGTTCCCCAGCGGCGAGCCACCGGTCCAGCTGGAGCTGATCGAGGCGCGCCCGTGGGCCAACGGCGGCGTACTGGTGCGTTACCGTCCGGCTAGCTGATCGCCTTCACGATCAGCTGATCGCCTTCACGATCGCCTTCACGATCGGGGCGGCGATGGTGATCGTGGGCAGGACCAGCAGCGTGACTGCGCCGGCGTACGTCAGTGTGGCGAGCACGCGCTCGTCAGGAGCCGGGTCGGCCAGGCGCTCGACCCGGAGGACGGTTGCGGACTTGGCCGCGGCCAGTGCCGCTTCGGGTGCCGGTGAGCCGGCCAGTGCGACCAGTGCGCGAGCCAGTGGGCGGGGGCCGCTGCGGCGGCGCGCGTCGTCGTCGGCCAGGAGCTCCACCAGCGTGCGGGCCTGCTCCAGCGCCACGTCGCTACGCACCCAGCGCGGGAACGCGTGGTGCAGTGCGGTGAACTCCTCGAGCACCAGGTCGTGACGTGCCCGCAGATGCGCCTGCTCGTGCGCCAGCACTGCCTTCAGCTCGCTGTCGTCCAGCCGGTCCAGCGCACCGACTGAGACAATGACCCGTGCGCCTCGCAGTGCTGGCAGGCAGTACGCCAGCGGCGTCTCCTCGGCCAGCACTCGCAGTCCGGGGATCAGTCCGTCCGGAGTGGCGAGTACGTCGACCAGATCGCGGTGCCGCTTGCGCCGTGCCCTCGTACCGACTGCGACCTTCCCGACAGCCCAGAGCAGCCGGATGACGACCGACGCAGTCATGGCGAGGATCAGTGCGGCCACGAGGTCCCGCGGTGAGGACGGGTCGAACTTCGGTTTACCGGGCTCGCCCGCGATCGAGTACGAGAGCGCAATGCCGGCACCCAGCGCAGCCAGTACGGCGGCCAGCGCGATCGCCTGCCACAGGATCACCGCGGCGCGCGGGACCCGGTACGGCCAGTTGGCGCGAGCCAGCACGGCCGGTGCGGGGCCGGTGAGGACCAGCGCGAGGACGGCCAGTAGGACCGGGGTGATCACCCCGTCCGCTCCTGACCGTCCAGCCGGGACAGGGCCTCGCGCAGGAGCGCTGCTTCCTCGTCGGAGACCTGGCCGACGAAGCGGACCAGTGCCTCGCGCCGGTCGCCGGCGCGGTCGAGGGCGTCCCGCATCAGGTCGGCGGCCAGCTCCTCACGTGGCGCGGCAGCGCGGTAGCGCCAGGCCTTGCCGTCGCGCTCGCGCTCGGTCAGCTTCTTCTTCGCCAGCCGGTCCAGAACGGTCATCACAGTGGTGTAGGCGAGCTCCCGGGTGCCGGCCAGCCGCTCGTGCACCTCGCGCACGGTCAACGCCGTCGACGCAGCCCACAGCTGCTCCATCACCAGGCGCTCAAGGTCTCCCAAGGGCCGTGGTCCTCTGTCCTCACTCGCCACGTGACCAGTATAACTACACGCCGTAGTAGATCCGCGCTAACATCTACTACGAAACGTCGTAGATGATTGTTGTGGATGCCTGGGGAGGCCTTCCGATGGACACGCTGGATCTGGCCAGGTGGCAGTTCGCGATCACCACCGTTTACCACTTCTTCTTCGTGCCGGTGACGATCTCGCTGGTCGCGATCACGGCCGGCCTGCAGACCGCGTGGTACCGCACCGGCAAGGAGAAGTACCTGCGGCTGACGAAGTTCTACGGGAAGCTGTTCCTGATCAACATCGCGATGGGTGTGGTCACCGGCTTGGTGCAGGAGTTCCAGTTCGGGATGAACTGGAGCGACTACTCGCGCTTCGTCGGCGACGTGTTCGGCGCCCCGCTCGCGCTCGAGGGCCTGCTCGCGTTCTTCCTCGAGTCGACGTTCATCGGCCTGTGGATCTTCGGCTGGGAACGGCTGCCCAAACTCGTCCACCTCGGCTGCATCTGGATGGTCGTGCTCGGCACGCAGCTCTCGGCGTACTTCATCCTCGCGGCCAACTCGTGGATGCAGAATCCGGTCGGCTTCCGCTACAACGCCTCCCGCGGTCGCGCCGAGTTGACCGATCTGGGGGCGGTGCTGACCAACAAGGTCGTGCTGGTGACGTACCCGCACACGATCTTCGCCGCGTTCATGGTCGGCGGCGCGTTCGTCGCGGGCGTCGCGTTGTGGCACCTGATCCGTCGGCCGCTGGTCGACAAGGACGTGTTCCGGTCGGCGCTGAAGATCGGCGCGTCGGTGGTGCTCGTGGCCAGCGTGGGCGTTGCGATCAGCGGCGACCTGCAGGGCAAGGTGATGACCGAAGTACAGCCGATGAAGATGGCTGCGGCGGAGGCGCTGTACGCGACCGAGAAGCCGGCGTCGTTCTCGGTCTTCACCGTCGGCACGCTGGACGGGTCGAAGGAGATCTTCTCGATCAAGCTGCCGTACCTGCTGTCCTTCCTCGCCACCGGGCACTTCAACGGTGAGGTCAAGGGCATCAACTCGCTGCAGGACGCGTACGAGCAGCTGTACGGCCCGGGGTCGTACAAGCCGAACATCCCGCTGACGTACTGGACCTTCCGGCTGATGATCGGTGTCGGGATGCTGTCAGCCGCGGTCGCGCTGTGGCTGCTGTGGACGACGCGCCGCGGCCGAGCGCCCGCGCATTGGCTGATCTGGCTGGCAGCGCCGTTGCCGCTGTTGCCGCTGATTGCGAACACCTTCGGCTGGATCTTCACCGAGACCGGACGTCAGCCCTGGCTGGTGTTCGGGTTGTTGCCCACGGCATCGGGTGTCTCACCCAGTACGACGAGCGGTGAGGTGATCACGTCACTCGTCGGATTCACCCTGCTGTACGGCGTACTCGCGGTCGTCGAGACCAAGCTGATGCTGCGAACGATCCGCGGCGGGCTGGCCGGGACCGACGATCCACCGGAGACCTCACCGGATCGGCCCGACAAACCACTCTCGTTCGCGTACTGAGGGGCTCGAGATGGAACTGACGACTGTGTGGTTCATCGCGATCGCGATGCTGTGGACCGGGTACTTCGTGCTCGAGGGCTTCGACTTCGGAGTCGGGATGCTGTTCCGCTTCCTCGGCCGCAACGAGCCCGAACGAAAAGCCGCGATCACCACGATCGGGCCGGTCTGGGACGGCAACGAGGTCTGGCTGATCATGGCCGGCGCCGCGACGTTCGCAGCGTTCCCGGAGTGGTACGCGACGCTGTTCAGCGGCTTCTACCTGCCGCTGTTCCTGATCCTGGTCGGGCTGATCGTGCGCGGCGTCGCACTGGAGTACCGCGGCAAGCGCGACGATCCGGTCTGGCGCGGGCGGATGGATCTGATGATCACGATCGGCTCGCTGCTACCGGCGCTGCTGTGGGGCATTGCCTTCGGCAACATCGTGCGCGGCGTACCGCTGGACGCCGATCACGAGTACGTCGGGAGCTTCGGGACCCTGCTCAACCCGTTCGCGCTGCTCGGCGGACTCACGTTCGTGGCGGTGTTCATCACGCACGGCGCGATCTTCCTCGCGCTGCGCACCACCGACGACCTGCGCGCCCGCGCTAACCGGCTCGCCACGCGCACGGGCGTCGTCGCCGCGGTGCTCACGATCGCCTTCCTGGCCTGGGCGCAGGCGCTGCGCGGCGACAGCGTCTCGATCATCCTCACGATCGCGGCCGTCGTTGCGTTCGCCGGCGGGCTCGTAGCGAACCTGTTGCGTCGCGAGGGCTGGGCCTTCATCGGTACGACGGTGGCCATCGGGCTGGCTGTCGTGTCGTTGTTCGTCGCGCTGTTCCCGAACGTCATGCCGTCGACGCTGGAGCCCGGCTCGACGCTGACCGTGGTCGAGGCGGCGTCCTCGGCGTACACGTTGAAGGCGTTGACGATCATCACGGGGATCTTCTTCCCGCTGGTCCTGGTGTATCAGGGCTGGACGTACTGGGTGTTCCGGAAGCGCGTGATGGTGGCGGCGTCGTGAAGCCGCTCGACCCGCGGTTGCTGCGGAGGGCCCGGGGCGCCCGGGTCTTCCTCGCCGCGTCGGTACTGATCGGTGTCGCGAGTGGCGTGCTGATCGTCGTACAGGCTGTGCTGCTGGCCCACGGCATCACAGGCGTCGTACTGCGGGGCAGTGGCGTAGCAGGTGTGGCGCTGGCGTTGGCACTGGTCGTTGCGGGGCGGGCGTTGCTGGTGTGGGCGCAGGAGGTGGTCGCGCAGCGCGCTGCGGCAGCGGTGAAGTCGACACTGCGCCGGCAAGTGCTGGAGCACTCGCTGAAGCTCGGACCGGTGTGGCTGAGCGGTGAACGCAGCAGTGCGCTGACAACGCTGCTCACCAAGGGACTGGACGACCTGGACCCGTACTTCGCTCGCTACCTTCCGCAGCTCGTACTGGCGTCGACGGTGCCGGCCGGCGTGATCGGCTGGATGGCGACGGGGGATCTCATCGCCGCGGGGACTGTGCTGGTCACACTGCCGTTGATCCCGATCTTCATGGCGCTGATCGGCTGGGCGACACAGGCACGTAGTCGGCGGCGTCAGCACGCACTGGCGGTGCTGGCGCATCACTTCGCTGATGTGGTCGGCGGACTGACCACGCTGAAGCTGTTCGGACGCGCGAAGGCACAGGAGTCCGCCGTACGTCGGGTGACCGATCAGCACCGTGCCGCGTCGATGGGGAGCTTGCGGCTGGCGTTCTTGTCGTCGTTCGCGTTGGAGCTGCTGGCCAGCATCTCCGTGGCGTTGGTCGCCGTTGGCGTTGGGCTCCGCCTTGTTGACGGGAAGCTGGGGTTGGAGACGGCTTTGATGGTCCTGATCCTGGCGCCGGAGGCGTACCTGCCGCTGCGGCAGGTCGGACTGCAGTTCCACGCAAGTGCGGACGGTGTGGCGGCGAGCGAAGAGGTGTTCCGAGTGCTGGAGACGCCGCTGCCGGTACGGGGCGACCGGACCGATGTGCCTGACCTGCGGGTGAGTCCACTGCAGCTGTACGACGTGACGGTGCGGTACCCGGGGCGTGATGAGCCGGCGCTGGACGGGTTCGACCTGGAGCTGCGGCCAGGGGAGGTGGTGGCGCTGACCGGTCCGAGCGGCGCTGGGAAGTCCACCGCTCTGGCAGTGCTGCTTGGGTTTGTCGAGCCGGAGCGCGGTGTGGTCGTAGCTGGTGGCAGTGCGGCCGACGAGTTCGACCCCGCCGAGTGGCGGCGCCAGTTCGCCTGGGTGCCTCAGCGCCCCGGTCTGCGTCTCGGCACTGTCGCCGACAACGTGCGGCTCGGCTGCCCGACCGCATCCGACGACGAGGTCCGCCTCGCCCTCATCACTGCAGGCGCCGGTGAGCTCGCGTTGGACAAGCCCGTCGGAGAGCAAGGCCAACTCCTGTCCGGCGGCCAGCAACGCCGAGTCGCTCTAGCTCGAGCTCTCATCACCGACGCCCCCGTACTGCTGCTGGACGAGCCGACCGCTGGTCTTGACCCGGACGCCGAAGCAGCCGTCATCACCGGCCTCCGCTCAACCGGCCGCACCGTCCTGATGGTCGCCCACCGGCCGGCACTGATAGCAGCCGCCGACCGAACAGTCTCGGTAGGGACCCGAGAGTTGGTGAACGCATGAGCACGCCATGGCAGTTGGTGCGACCGGAGCCGAGTGTGCGGTGGCGGCTGGTGCTCGCGTTGGTGTTGGGCGTTGCAGCTGCGGGGTCGGCGGTGGCTCTGCTGGCAACCTCGGCCTGGTTGATTACTGCTGCCTCCGCCCAGCCTCCGATCCTGCTGTTGCTGGTGCCGATTGTGGCGGTGCGGGCGTTCGGTGTCGGCCGCGGTGTCTTCCGGTACGTCGAGCGCCTGGTCGGCCACGACGCGGCGTACCGGGTGCTGGGCGAGACACGGGCCCGCGTCACCGGTCGACTGGAGAAGATCGGACCGACGTCCCAGCGCAAGGGCGACCTGCTGGCCCGGCTCGTGCTGGACGTGGATGCGGTCCTCGACCTCTGGCTGCGTGTACTCCTGCCAGTCGCGGTAGCAGCCATCACGGCCGCCGCGACCGTAGCCCTCCTCGCCCTTCTGCTCCCAGCAGCCGGTGCCGCGGTTGCGCTAGCGGTCCTGATCGCCTGCACGGTCGTACCGTGGCTGACCGCCCACACCGCCCAGCGAGCCGAGCGCAACATCGCCGGCGCACGCGGCGACGTCGCAGCCACCACCACCGAGACCCTGCTCACCGCAGCCGACGTACTCGCCTACAACGCGGTCGACTCAGTTCTGGACGACTTCTCCCGCCACGACGCCCGCCTGGCCGCAGCCGAACGCCGCTCTGCCTGGAGCACCGGCCTCGGCAGCGCCCTACTCGTCGTCTGCATCGGCGGCGCCAGCATCGCCGCACTCGTCCTCGGCAGTACGGCGAACATCGGCGGCGCAGTATTCGCAGTACTGGTCCTCACCCCACTCGCCCTGGCCGACGTACTCGGTGGGATCCCCGCCGCCGCCCAGCTAGCCATCCGAGTCCGAGCCGCGCTGGGCCGGGTCCATGAACTCGTGGACACCCCGGACGCGCTCACCGAGCCGACCGACCCGCTACCGCTCCCGACCGGACGCGACCTGCAGGTGAAGCTGCTGCGCGTCGGGTACGACGACGGCGACGTACTAGACGGGCTCAGCCTGGACATGCCCGCCGGGAGCCGTGTCGTGATCACCGGCCCGAGCGGTTCGGGCAAGAGCACCCTGGCCGCAGTACTGCTGCGGTTCCTCGAGCCGCGCGGCGGCGAGGTGCTGCTGGACGGTGTGGACCTGGCCAGGCTTGAAGGCGACCAGGTGCGGTCTGTCGTCGGCCTGCTAACCCAGGAGAGCCACGTCTTCGACACGAGCATCCGCGAGAACCTGTTGCTCGCCAAGCCCGGCGTGAGTGACCTGCAACTGTGGAAGGCGCTCTATCGTGCACGGCTCGGGATGTTCGTCGAGAAGCTGCCGGACGGCCTCGACACCATGGTCGGCGAGCACGGCGCCCGGCTGTCCGGTGGTGAGCGCCAGCGGCTCGCGTTCGCGCGGCTCCTGCTCGCCGACCGCGACGTACTCGTCCTGGACGAGCCGACCGAGCACCTGGACGAGGAGACCGGCCGGGCGTTGCTCGCCGACCTGTTCGCGGCAGCCGGCGACCGGACCGTCGTACTGCTCACCCACCGGCCCGAGCTGGTGCCTCCTCACGTACCGCGACAACTGGTTTGCCTGACGTGACAAATGCGGGCGGCGGGCCGGGTGTCTGTCAAGATGGGGAATCGTGTTGACCCCACAGCTTGTCTCGCTTCTCACAGACCAGGCCCTGATCACAATTGTTGTGGTGATCGCGGTCGTTCTCGTCGTCGGTACGACCGGTCTGGTCGTCGCCCGGCGGCGCCGTTCCGAGCTGCCCGCGGCCACCAAACCCGCCGTGGAGGCACCGGAGCCGAAGGTCGGTGAGGACGCCGAGGAACCCCGGGACACCCCGACCCGGACGCTGGAGGATGCCGAGCTTCCGGAGGCGGAGACCGCTCCCGCCGCGACGCTCGAGAAGCCGGAGTCCGCACAGGGCCGGCTGGTCCGGCTGCGCGCCCGGCTGGCGCGTTCGCAGGGCTCGCTCGGCAAGGGGCTGCTCGCGCTGCTGTCCCGCGACAAGCTCGACGAGGAGGCGTGGGAGGACATCGAGACCACGCTGATCACCGCTGACGTCGGCGTCGCGCCGACGCAGGAGCTGGTCGAGAAGCTGCGCACCCGGATGCGCGTGGAGGGCGTCGGCGCCGCACAGGCCCGCGACATCCTCCGCGAGGAGCTGGTCGCTCTGGTCGACCCGTCGATGGACCGGTCGCTCAAGGCGAGCCGCAAGGACGGGCAGCCCGCCGTCATGCTGATGGTCGGAGTGAACGGCACCGGCAAGACCACCACCGTCGGCCGCCTGGCCCGGGTCCTGATCGCCGAGGACAAGCACGTCGTCCTCGGTGCCGCCGACACCTTCCGTGCGGCCGCCGCGGACCAGCTGCAGACCTGGGGTGAGCGCGTCGGCGCCCGAACTGTGCGCGGTCCGGAGGGCGGCGACCCGGCGAGCATCGCCTTCGACGCGGTCAAGGAGGGCATCGCGGAGGAGGCGGATGTCGTGCTGGTCGACACCGCCGGCCGCCTGCACACCAAGACCGGTCTGATGGACGAGCTCGGCAAGGTCAAGCGTGTCATCGAGAAGACGGCACAGGTGGACGAAGTACTCCTGGTCATCGACGCGACCACCGGTCAGAACGGCCTCACCCAGGCCCGCGTGTTCGCAGAGGTGATCGACGTCACCGGGCTGGTCCTGACCAAGCTGGACGGTACGGCGAAGGGCGGCATCGTGATCGCGGTGCAGCGGGAGCTCGGCGTACCGGTCAAGCTGGTCGGTCTCGGCGAGGGACCCGACGACCTGGCGCCGTTCGACGCTGAGCAGTTCGTCGACGCCCTGCTGGAATGAATTGATGTAGAGCTGCAGAGACCGGCTTCGTCTCCGGGTGAAGGCCCGAACGAGAAGGAGATGACATGACCAAGTTCATGCTGCTGATGACCAACGACGGCGGTAACACCGACATCCCGATGCTGGAATGGGACGAGGCCGACAGAAACGCCCACATGAAGCACCTGGGGGACTCGATCGAGCGGCTGCGGCAGAGCGGCGAGCTGGTCGAGGTCAACGCACTGACCTGGCCCAGGCACGCCAAGGTGGTCCGGGCGACCGGGGTGAGCGCGCCGGTGCTGACCGACGGCCCGTACGCCGAGGCCAAGGAGGTCCTGGCCGGCTACACGATGGTCGACGTCGAGTCGGAGGAGCGGGCGCTGGAGATCGCCGCCGAGCAGTCTGCCGCCCCCGGTCCCGGTGGCGTCCCTCTCGAGCAGCCGATCGAGGTACGCCGAGTGATGGACGGCGATGCCGACCTGCACGACTTCTGACCCTGATCACGGCCTCGAGGACCTGCTACGCGAGCTGACGCCGCAGGTCCTCGGCGCGGTCGTGCGCTGGTCCGGTGATTTCGCCGCGGCGGAGGACGCGGTCCAGGAGGCGCTGCTGGCCGCCGCGACGACCTGGCCGCGGGACGGCCGCCCGGACAAGCCGAAGGCCTGGCTGATCCAGACGGCCTCGCGGCGGCTGATCGACGACGTACGGCAGCAGCAAGCGCGCCGCCGACGTGAGGAACGCGCGGCGCTGCGCGAGGTGCCGGGGGGGGAGACCGAGGAGCACGACGACACGCTCCGGTTGCTGTTCCTGTGCTGCCATCCCGCGCTCACCCCGGCCTCGGCGATCGCGCTGACTCTGCGGGCGGTCGGCGGTCTGACGACGGCCGAGATCGCCACGGCGTACTTGGTGCCTGAGGCAACGATGGCGCAGCGGATCAGCCGCGCGAAGCAGAAGTTGAAGGGCGCCAGCTTCGAACTGGACGCCGACCCGGACCGGCTGCGCAACCTGTTGCACGTCCTCTATCTGATGTTCAACGAGGGCTACACGAGTACTAGTGGCCCGGAGCTGCACCGCAGCGACCTGTCGACCGAGGCGATCCGGCTGACGCGAGCAGTACGCGCACAGCTGTCCGACAACGGTCAGGTGGCCGGACTGCTCGCTCTGATGCTGCTGACCGACGCCCGCCGCGCAGCGCGGACCGGTAAGGGCGGAGAGCTCATCCCGCTGGCAGATCAGGACCGATCGCTGTGGCACCGCGACCACATCACCGAAGGTGTGGCTCTAGCGGTCGAGGCGTTCAACACGCCGCCACTAGGCGAGTACCAGATCCAGGCCGCCATCGCAGCATTGCACGACGAGGTCGACCGCGCCGAGGACACCGACTGGCCGCAGATCCTCGCGCTGTACGGACTACTGGAGGACCTGTCCGGCAATCCGATGGTGAAGCTCAACCGGGCGATCGCGGCCGCCATGGTGGACGGCCCCGACGCCGGTCTGAAACTCCTCGAACCACTCGACGAGGAGCTGGCCGGCCACTACCGCCTGGACGCCACCCGCGGACATCTCTACGAGATGCGCGGCGACCGCGAGACCGCCGCCGAACACTTCCGCGCGGCGGCCCGCGGTACGACGAGCCTCCCCGAACGCGACTACCTGATATCCAAGGCCGCGTCGCTCAGCTAGACGTACTGCGCGAACGCCGCGGCGATGTCGTCGTCTGTTGCCAAGAGCAACCGAAGTAGCACGCGGGCCTTGTAGGGGTCGAGGAATCCGCCCTCGATCAGGCCACGCTGCAGCAGGTCGGTCTCCGAGCCGGGGGAGTGGTACGTGTTGCGGACCACCGAGCCGGCGCCGGTGCGTGAAGTCAGGACGACCGGCATCCGGGCGGCCAGGTCGCCGAGCACCGGAGCGAGTGCGGCCGGCACGTGTCCCACGCCGTACCCAGCGACGACCAGGCCCTGGTGTGTGTCGGCCAGTCCCTGCAGAAGGAGGCCGTCGTCGTCCATGGTGACCGTGTAGAGCGCCACCTTGAGGTTGTCGAGTTCGGCCGGCTCGGCGCTGCCCTGTACGCCGTCCAGCCGCAGCGGGCGGGTGAGGACGCTGACCCGGTCCTCGACGACATGGCCGATCGGCCCGGTGTTGGGCGATGCGAAGGTCGCCGTACTCGTGCTGTGGGTCTTGCGCACCCAGCGCGCCGCGTGGATCTCGTCCTTGAAGACGACCAGTGCGCCCAGGTCGCGTGCCGCGGGGGAGCAGGCGACGCGCAGTGCGGCCAGGAGGTTGGCGGGACCGTCTGGTCCGGCCAGCGTCGGGTTGCGCATCGCACCGGTGAAGACGAGCGGCTGCGGGTGCGGCCAGACCAGATCCGCGAGAAAGACGGTCTCCTCGAGCGTGTCGGTGCCTTGCGTGACCACAGCGCCCGCAGCACCGGCGGCGACGGCCTTCGAGGCGGCGTCGACGACCTCGAGGATCTTGGCGGCGGTCAGGTTGGCGCTGGGGATCTTCTCGATGTCCTGAATCTCCACCGGGTGGCCAAGCTCGGACAGCCCCGGCATTGCCGCGGTGAGGTCGTCACCGGTCAGCCGCTGGCTGCCTGCCATCGAGATCGTTCCGCCCAACGTGAACAACGCGACGCTCACTGCGTATCTCCTGTCAATTGGCCTGTGTCATGTAGTGCGCGCTCTGACGTGCATCCGCTCCCCTTGCGGGCCGTAAAGACATAGCACCTCTGTCGGTCCAGGACCGGGATTGGCGAACCAGTGCGGCACCCGGCAGTCGAACTCGGCCACCTCACCCTCCTTCAGGATGAAGTCCTTGTCGCCGAGCTTCAGCCTGACCCGCCCGGACAGCACGTACAGCCAGTCGTAGCCGTCGTGCGTCTTCTGCACCACGTCGTTGCCCGGATACCCCTCCGGCAGGATCTGCTTGAACGCCTGCATCCCACCCGGCCGCCGGCTCAGCGGGATGTGCACCGTGCCGTGGCGCTTGATCGGCTTCGCGTAGATCCGCGGGTCGCCTGTCGGCGGTGCGTCCACCAGCTCGTCCAGCTGCACCTGGTGCGCCCGGGCCAGCGGCAGCAGCAGCTCCAGCGTCGGCCGGCGCTGACCGGACTCCAGCCTGGACAGCGTGCTGACCGAGATGCCGGTGGTCTCGGACAGCTGGGCCAGCGTGGTCCCGCGCTCGATCCGCAGCGCCCGCAGTCGCGGTCCGACCGACTCGAGCACGTCCTCGTCGTTTGCCATACCAGCAACAATACTTGTTGAAAATGAAAACCACGACGCATCCTCGGATCACAGTCGAGACGAGGAGTGCGGGACATGACGAAGTACGACGTGATCGTGATCGGTGGCGGCGCCGCCGGCCTGAGTGGAGCGCTGGCCCTGGTCCGGTCCCGCCGCTCGGTGCTGGTGATCGACGACGGTACGCCGCGCAACGCGCCCGCGGAGGGCGTGCACAACTTCCTGACCCGCGACGGCACGCCGCCGGGTGAGATCTACGCGCTCGGCCGCGAGGAGGTCGTCGGGTACGGCGGTGAGCTCGCCGAAGGCACCGTGACGACCGCGCGGAAGGACGACGACGGCTTCACGGTCGAGCTGGCCGACGGTACGACGTACCGCAGCCGGCGATTGCTGGTGACGACCGGGCTGACCGACGTACTGCCTGACGTGGCCGGACTGGCGGAGCGGTGGGGGAGGGACGTGATCCACTGCCCGTACTGCCACGGCTGGGAGGTGCGGGACCAGGCGATCGGCGTACTGGCGACCAGTCCGATGGCGTTGCATCAGGTGCAGTTGTTCCGGCAGTTGAGTGACGACGTGACGCTGTTCCTGCACACGGCGCCGGAGCCGACCGATGAGCAGTGGGAGGAGCTGGCTGCGCGCGGCATCTCCGTCGTACAAGGCAAAGTCGAGCAGGTCGAGGTGTCCGACGACCGGATCACCGGAGTGCGGCTGGAGGGCGGCAAGGTCATCCCGCGGCAGGCGCTGGCGATCCAGACCACTGTGCGCGCCCGGGCGGGTTTCCTGGCGGATCTGGGGCTGGAGCCGACCCTGGTCGAGAACAACGGCATTGAGGTCGGTACTGCGATCCAGGTCGACGGCATGGGCGCGACAGAGGTCCCTGGCGTCTTCGCGGCAGGCAACGTCACCAATCCGATGGCACAGGTGATGCCATCCGCTGGGGCCGGCCTGATGGCGGGTGCCGGGATCAACTACGACCTGATCGTGGAGGAGACGGCTTGGGCGCGATCGGAAGCTGGCTCTGGCCGCGGGGAGTAGTTGAGGAGTTGAATATAGGCGGGAGGGTGGATGCGCGACACGGTCGACCCGGATTTCGCCTCGTTCGTGGATGCACGACAAGGCAGATGGCTCCGTACGGCGTACCTGGTGTACGGCGACCTCGAGCGAGCCGAGAAGGCGCTGTTGCGCGCGTTCACGCAGCTGTCGATGCAGTGGACCAGGGTGGACGACCCGGACGCGTTCGTGCAGCGGATGCTGTATCTGCCGGCGCTGAAGCCGTGGAACCGCTCGCCGGCGTTCCCGGACGAGGACGACCAGGTGAAGGCCGCACTGGGTGAGCTGACACCCGCGCAGCGCACTGTGTTCGTCCTGCTCCACGTGGAGGAGCTCACCGAGTTCGAGGTGGGCGATCTGCTCGGGATGTCCCACACCGCCGTCCACGCGCACGGGCTGACCGCCTTCGGGCGGTTCCGTGCGGCGCTGGGCGCGGGGGACTGGCGTGATGCCCGATGAGGCGGGAAGACGTTCCACCGCTGCTGGTCCAGGCAGCAGACCGGCTACCCGAACCGGACCTGGCCGATGCGGCGTGGGCAGCCGGACTGAAGGTACGACGGCGTCGGCGCCGGATCGCCGTGGTCAGTGTGATCGCGGTGTTCGTCGTACTGCTGATCATCTCGATCTCGATCGAGGTCGGGTCGCGCGGCAACGCGGACATCACCCCGCCGAACAAGCCCCCGACTCCGCGCGACTACCTCGCACCGGCCGGCAAGATCGCCGGAATCGACTTCTGGGTGGCGCCGCCGCCCGGCAGCGAGCGGCTTCTCGATCGGCTCGAGACTCCGCTCGGCGACCGCTTGGAGCTGCCGGGCAAGGTGCGTCCGCTGGCCAAGCACAAGCTCGATCGCGTCGCCGCCGTGGTGCTGGTGAAGAACGGCGACGCCTACGAGCCGCTCCTGCTCGGCCGCGACTCGTCCTGGTCGCAGGCCGCGGTCCAGCTGGCCCCCGTCGACGGTGGTTCACCGTTGAGCTCGGGAGCGGTGTCACCCGACGGCAAGGTCGTCGCCTTCCCACAGCCCGGGAAGCTCGTCACCGTCGACGCGTCGACGGCCGAGATCTCGCAGTACCCGCTGCCCGCCGGCGACTTCCGGAGCGTGTCCTGGCTCGAGGACGACCAACGCATCCTCGTCAGCGGACCAGGTGTCGCGTACCGGGTGCTGGTCGGCGAGGGCGGCGACGGCGAGCCGCCACTGGTCCGGATCGAGGGCTCGGACGACCCGGAGGCGGTCACCTCGCCGTTCCGGATCGAGACCGGCCATCTGATGCGCTACCTCGTCACCGGTCAGTGGACGGAGGAAGGCCCGCTGACACTTCCGGTCCGGACGTGGGTCGGTCAGACGTTCTCGTCCGGTAGCGGTGTCGCCCGGCTGTTCGTCGCGGAGAAGCTGCCGGAGGTCCCGACGATGAGGTCGCAACCACAGGGCGTAGCGGCCGTTTCGACGTTGAGCATGCGTCACAGCCGGCTGCTGATCCTGGGTGAACCCTTCACCGGCTCCGCGCAGACACCGGCCGGCGCCGGGGACCCGTCCTACGTGCGGGAGCCCGGCTGCTGCGCAGTACTGGGTTGGTACGACCAGCAGAACGTACTGGTGCAGGTCCGAGGCTGGGTCTTGGCCTGGGACCTGGACTCAGGACAGGTCCGCAGAGTCACCGAACTCGCGGTGGGCGAGCTGGCTCTCGGACCTGGTTTGCGGCCATGAGCCGCTCCACCCGTCGAGGATGGCCCGCAGGGTGACGTCGGCCAGGCGCTCGGCGTCCTCCGGCGGCGGCATCGGGCGTCCGGTCAATGCCCGGACGACGAAGACACCCGCCATCCACTCCACCATCACTACCGGATCCGCGGTGCTGCGGACCCGTTCTCCCCGGGCTCTGGCCCGGTCCAGCGCGGCCTCGGTCAGCTCGATCCGCCGGTCCAGGACGTCCCGGTAGATCTGCGCGGACCGCGGGTCGCGGTTCGCCTCGGCGACTGCGAGGCGGATGAGTGCGAGTCCCCTTTCACTGTTGGCGAAGATCAGTGCGGTCCGGTAGACCTCCAGCAGGTCGCCGGCGATCGAGCCGGTATCCGCATCCGGTATCTCCATGTTGAACAGGTCGGCCATGGCGTCGTTGGCGAGCAGCTCCTTGCTGGCCCACCTGCGATAGATCGTCGCCTTGCCGACCCCCGCGGCCTCGGCAACGTCGTCAACCGTCATTCCGTCGAATCCCCGCTCCAGCAGCAGCTGTACGGCGTACCGGCGGATCCTCGGCTCCGCCTCCGGGTCCCGTGGTCTGCCGCGGCGCGGCCTCACCCCGTAGATCGGCTCCATTTCTACGTCCCCAGCTCAGACGGGTGCAGTGGCGCGGCTGCTGGCCCGTGTGGTCCAGGCCAGAGTGCCACAAGTTGGCCTCCGGTGAGTCATGTCACCGCGATGTCACCTGGGAGCCCGCTTTGTCACATGCCTGAAACAAACGGACCGATCGGCTGAAACGGCGCGCCGACACCGTGTCCGTTGTGGCCGAGCGGCGGGCTCCCCGGCGTTGTGGAGACCTCCCGACTGAGGACGCCGGCCACCCCCAGTTCGATGGAAGGGATGACGTTGATGGAGATCAACGCCGGCGATACCGCCTGGGTTCTGGCCAGTGCCGCCCTGGTGATGCTGATGACCCCGGGCCTGGCTTTCTTCTACGGCGGCATGGTGCGCGTGAAGAGCGTGCTGAACATGATGATGATGAGTTTCATCACCATCGCCGTCGTCACCATCCTCTGGGTGGTGGTCGGCTACTCGCTGACCTTTGCCGGTGACACCGGGCACGTGATCGGGGACTTCTCCGAGGTGGGCCTGAAGGGCCTGCTCGCGCCGGAGGCGGTGAGCGGGACGACGCCCACGCTCGCATTCGTCGCCTTCCAGCTGATGTTCGCGATCATCACCCCCGCGCTGATCTCCGGGGCGATCGCCGACCGGGCGACCTTCCGCGGCTGGATCGCGTTCGTGGTCGGCTGGACGCTGCTGGTGTACTTCCCGGTCGCGCACTCGGTCTGGTTCCTCGATGACGGCAACGGCGGCTGGATCGGTGACAAGCTCAAGGCCATCGACTTCGCAGGCGGTACGGCGGTCCACCTGAACGCCGGTGCCGCCGCGCTCGCGCTGGCGATCGTGCTCGGGAAGCGGGTCGGCTGGAAGAAGGACCCGATGCGGCCGCACAGCCTGCCGCTGGTGCTGCTCGGCGCCGGTCTGCTGTGGTTCGGCTGGTTCGGGTTCAACGCCGGCTCCGCGTTGAGCGCCGGCACCACCGCCGCGGTCACCTTCGTGAACACCCAGGCCGCCACCGCCGCCGCGGTGATCGGCTGGCTGATCGTCGAGCGGCTCACGCACGGCAAAGCCACCACACTGGGCATGGCGTCCGGTGCGGTCGCCGGTCTGGTCGCGATCACCCCGTCGTGTGGTGCGGTCACCCCGCTCGGTGCGCTGGCTGTGGGTCTGCTGGCCGGCGGCATCTGTGCCTTCGCGGTGTCGCTGAAGTACAAGTTCGGCTTCGACGACTCCCTCGACGTGGTCGGCGTGCACTTCGTCGGCGGTCTGTTCGGCTCGCTGGCGATCGGTCTGTTCGGTTCGGCGGCCGCGCCGTCGGCCGTGAACGGTCTGTTCTACGGTGGCGGCGCCACCCAGCTCGGCAGACAGGCAGTGGCCAACGTGGTGGTCGCGATCTACTCCTTCTCCGTCGCCTTCATCCTGGGCAAGGTGATCGACAAGACGATCGGCTTCCGGCTCAAGGAGGACGACGAGGTCACCGGTGTCGACCAGGTCGAGCACGCGGAGACGGCGTACGACTACCTCGGTTCGTCGGGTCTGCGCGGCGCGCTGTCGTCCCGCCCGGTGCCGGCTCCGGCCGAGACGGCCGAGAATGGGACCACTGAGGCCACGGAGCCGTCGGAGAAGGAAGGTGTCAAGGCATGAAGCTGGTCACCGCGGTGGTCAAGCCGCACAAGCTGGACGACGTCCGGGCCGCGTTGGAGACGTTCGGCGTCACCGGTATGACGGTCACCGAGGCGAGCGGCTACGGCCGGCAGAAGGGCCACACCGAGGTCTACCGTGGCGCCGAGTACGAGGTGGACCTGGTGCCGAAGGTCCGGCTCGAGGTGGTCGTCGAGGACGGTGACAGCGCCGACGTGGTCGACGTGATCGTCAAGGCGGCGCAGACCGGCAAGATCGGTGATGGCAAGGTGTGGGTCACCCCGGTCGACACGATCGTCCGGGTCCGGACCGGTGAGCTGGACGGAGACGCCCTCTAGATGGTGGACAGAGCAGAGCAGCGGCGCGTCCGTGCCGAGGAGGCCGACGCGCTGCTGTACCTGCTCCTCTCCAAGGCCTGTGACGCCCTCGGTGTACCTACCGAGGGCGTCGCGCTGGTCGCGGTCGGCGGCTACGGCCGGGAGGAGCTGTCGCCGTACAGCGATCTCGATGTGATGCTCGTGCACGTCGAGGGGTACCCACGGGTGGACGAGCTGGCCGCACAGATCTGGTATCCGCTGTGGGACTCGCGGACCAAGCTGGACCACAGTGTCCGCACACTGGCCGAAGCACGCGAGGCCGCCGCAGCGGACGACCGGGTCGCGCTCGGTCTGCTGGACGCGCGCCACGTGGCCGGCGACTCACACCTGACGCTGCAGCTGCGGTCCGTGCTGATGGCGGACTGGCGTCGTACTGCGCGCACCCGGCTGCCCGGGCTGGCGCAGGCGTGCCGCGATCGAGCGTCCACGGTCGGAGAGCTCGCGCATCTCGCGGAGCCCGACCTCAAGGAGGCGTACGGCGGTTTGCGGGATGCCGTCGTACTGCGTGCGTTGGTGGCGTCCTGGCTGGTCGACGTACCGCATCCGGTGGTGGAGCGGGCGCGGAGGGATCTGCTCGAGGTCCGCGACGTACTGCATGAGGTAGCTGGTCGGGCGACTGACCGGTTGGTGGCTGATCTGGCTGGTGAGGTGGCTGCTGGGCTCGGTCTGTCCGGGCGGGACGAGTTGCTGCGGCATGTGTACGCGACGGGCCGGACGCTCGCGCATGTGTGCGATGTGTCCTGGCGACGGGTCGAGAGCTTGATGACCAAGCCGCCGCGTTCCCGGCGCCGTCAGCGGACCGGTGGGCCGCTGCTGCTCGCGCTGGACGAGGGAGTGGGCCAGCACGAGGGCGAGGTCGTGCTGATGCCGGACGCGCGACCGGAGCGGGACCCGGTGCTCGGTCTGCGTGCGGCTGCGGTCGCTGCGGATCGTGAGCTCGTTCTGTCACCTGCCGTCTGCGCCCGGTTGGCGGCGTCGGCTGCTGACTTGCCGGAGCCGTGGCCGGGAGAGGCGCTTCGGTTGCTGTGCGCTCTGCTCGGTGCTGGCAGCGGACTGCTTGAAGTGTGGGAGGCCTTGGACCAGGCCGGGTACATCTCGCGCATCCTGCCCGAGTGGGACTCGGTGCGGTTCCGGCCGCCGCAGTCCGCGGTCCACCGGTTCACCGTCGACCGGCATCTGCTGGAGACGTGCGTCGAGGCGTCGGCGATGGTCCGTGACGTACGGCGGCCGGACCTGTTGCTGATCGCTGCACTGATTCACGACCTGGGCAAGGCGCTCGACGGTGACCACAGCGTCACCGGTGCAGCTATTGCGGCCCGTTTGGCCCGCCGTATCGGCTTCACCGATGCGGACTCGGACACCATCGCACTGCTTGTCCGGCAGCACCTGATGCTCGCGCAGGTCGCCACGAGACGGGACCTGGACGACCCGATGACCGTGGACATGGTGGCCGGCATCGTTCGCAGTACCGAGACGCTGGACCTGCTGGAAGCGTTGACGTACGCCGATGCGCGGGCGGCCGGTCCGGCTGCCTCGTCACCGTGGCGGATGCGGCTGGTGGGTGAGCTGTGCCGTCGGGTGCGCGGTGAGCTGTCAGGTGGTGGCGAGGGCATGTGGACCGAGGCCCCGCCCGTTCCGGTGCCGGTGCTGCACCAGGTGGTCGGTGTGGGGCGGCTCGGGCTCACTGTGTCCGACCACCACGGCGACCTGCGGATCAACGTTGCCGTGCCCGACCAGGTGGGCACGCTGTCCACCGTGGCGGCCGTACTGGCTGTAGAGCGGCTGGCCGTGCGGTCCGCGGTCATCACGTCTGTAGAAGGCCTTGGTATCTCGCAGTGGACTGTCGCCGGTTCGGCTCCCGATCCGGTCCGGCTGCGGGACCGGCTGGCTGTTGCGCTGCGGGACTCGAGCGACGTCGTACGCCGGTTGGCTGCACGGGACTCGTCTGCTGCACGTGTTGCCAGCAGAGTGGACCTGCTCCCGGAAGCGTCCGAGACCGCGACTGTCCTACAAGTGCGAGCACATGACCGTCCAGGACTGCTGTACGACGTCACTGCGGCGATCGCGGCCACTGGTGCTGACATCCGCTCTGCGCACGTCAGCACGCTCGGTGCGGAGTGTGTCGACGTCTTCTATCTCACTGACCGCCACGGCGCCCCACTCGAACCGGAGGACGCGCGAACGACGGCGAAGTCCGTCCTCGATCGGTTGACGTTCTAGTCTCAGCGCTGTGGATGTCGTAGAGGCTTTACAGCGCCAAGCCGTCGCCTGCGAGGACCTCGGCTCCCCGATGTACGCCGAGCTGCTCCGGCTGCTGGTGGACGACTACGAGGTCGGTGGCGTGTCCGTCGAAGTACTGGAGGGGTACGAGGACCGTTCGTTCGGTGAGGCGATCGGCCTGCGGTTGCTGGGCGCCGTACACGGTCTGGTGCTGTCCGGCACGGTGCCTGAGCTCGCGGCGTTCTACCCGAGTGTGGGCGGCGCGTGGGACCCGGTGCTCGGCTGGGAGGCGTTCGAGCAGGTGCTGCAGGCGCGGGTAGGGGAGGTGCGCTCGCTGCTGACCCAGCCGCCACAGACGAACGAGGTGGGCCGGTCCGCCTCCTTGTACGGCGGTCTGCTGCAGCTGGTCGAGGCCGTGCCGTTGCCGGTGCGGTTGTTCGAGATCGGCGCGTCGGCCGGACTGAACCTGCGGGCTGATCGGTATCGCTACCTCGCGGACGGGACGTCGTACGGGCCGGAGGACAGCCCGGTGGTGTTCTCGTCGGCGTGGTCGGGACAGGTGCCAGCTGTGGACCTGCGGATCGTCGAACGGGTGGGGTGCGACATCGCCCCGGTCAATCCGCTGACGCCCGACGGAGCGTTGACGCTGACGTCGTACGTCTGGCCGGACATGACGGAGCGGTTGGACCGGTTGCGGGGTGCGTTGGAGGTCGCGCGGGAGGTGCCGGCCGACGTACGCCCGGAGGACGCCGTCTCGTTCTTGCGTGCACTGGAGTTGTCGGAGGGCCACGTGACGGTGGTGTGGCACTCGATCATGTGGCAGTACCTGCGACGCGTCGACCGGTCCGCGGTGGAGGAGCGGACCGAGGAGCTAGGCGCTCAAGCGACAGAGTCGACACCGCTGGCCCATCTCAGCCTCGAGCCGCACCATGTGATCAGCCACGAGCGGGGCACGGACGGCTGGGAGTACCGAATCGACCTCCAGACCTGGCCAGGCGGGTCCCGCCGAACTCTCGGTACGGCGGCGCCGCACGGCCAGGAGCTCCGGTGGACACCTACGGAGTGAGGGCTGCGACCAAGGTGTCGGTCAGCGCGGCCGCATAGACGCCGTCCGGGTCGAGGTCCGGGTCGAAGATGCCGACGTCGATCCCCACACACTTCGGTGAGGCGAGCAGGGGGCGCAAGAGTGCGCGCAGTTGAGCGTGGTCGATCCCGCCCGGATCCGGGCTGTCGACCGCGGGCATGATCTCCGCGTCGAGGATGTCCACGTCCAGGTGCACCCAGAACCCATCGAGCTCGTCCCGCTCGAGATGCTCAAGTGTCCCGGCCGCCGCGGCGTCGACGTCCTGCGCGATCGTCAACGCCGGCCACACCGGGATCCCGACCTTCACCACGTCGGCTGCGTACTCGTCGTCCTCGCGGATCCCGAGCAGCACCGCGTCGGTGTCTCGCGTGTACGGCCCCAGCCCTTCGAGATCGGTCAGATCGGCCTGCCCGCGTCCGGTGACCAACGCCAGCGCCTCGCCACCCGCGGCCCCGACGTACGGCGAGTTGCCGACCGTCCGGAAGTCCGAGTGCCCGTCCAGATACACCACGCCGTACCGCCCCAGCCGCTTCAACCCCAACGCCGGCCCGAGCAGATTGCTGCACTCACCGCCCAGCAGCACGACGAACTTCCCCTGCTCGACGAACCCTGCAACCCGGTCCGCCAACTTCACTGTGTACGCCGCCATCGCCTGCGCGTTGAAGACCCCGTCGCCCGGCTTCCACGCCCCGCGGTCGTACCGCGGCGGCGTCACGCACCCACCGTCCTCCGCCCCGATCCGCCCCACGAACCCGTGGTCGCGCAACGCCCCGGCAAGCTTGTAACACCCCGGCACGGCCCCCTCGACCGGCGGCCGCAACCCCAAGTTAGAAGGCCCATCCACCACAACCCGCACACCAGCTCCTAACCTGTGAATGCCACCCCATAGGTTAAATCCTCAACGCTCCACCGACCACTGTCAATCAGCACACCCTCTTCGGAAACTTCTCGTCGCCACGCGCCACTTATGTTCCGCGAAGCCGCACCATCACCCGCGCCCCGACCCACCGGGCCGCTCCAAGCGCGGCGCAGCCACGCCTCGCGCAGTCCCAGCCGCCCGCGCAGTTGCCCGCGACCCATCCCCAAGCGCCGACCCCCGCCCCGCCGCCCCCGCAGCCGGCGCCACCCCACTCAAGAACCGCGCCGCCGCTACCTCCTCGACTTGAGCCGGGTGCATCGCCGGCTCCGGCTCCGGAGTCTGCTGTCGCGCCGCGTCAGCCGGCGCTTCCCCGCCGACCTGCTGTTGCGGTACGCCGCCTGTCTCCGCGATCCGCGCCGGATGCGGCCCGCGACGCCGGATCTCCTCAACCTTCGCGTTGAGCCCCCGCCCGATCTCCTCAGCGACATGCTGCCCAGCCTCAGGCGACCGCCCCGCCAACGACTCCCACTGCGGATGCAGCATCGTCTCAACCAACTCATGCCGCACCGCCTGCCGATCCACCCCCTCAGCCGGCGCGATCTCCGCCAACCGATTCCGCACCACGGCCTCGGCCAACTGATCGAACTGCATCACCGCCGGCCCCTGACCGAGCCGATCAATCAACTCCCGCCGATCAACACTCGCCCCGGACGCCTGCTGAATCAGCCCATTAGCCGCCGCATACGCACCGCTGTGTTGCTCACCACCCAAGGACAGGCCGTCGTAGCCCGCCAACTCGGCCAAGGCCTCGAAGTCGGTAGCAGCGCGGACCGCCGCCACACCGTCGTGCAGGCCTCGCGACTGCGTCGTCCGGACCGCGTTGGCCTCGCCTGGCGCCTCCAACTGCATCCCTGCCTGCGTGGCACGGGTCAAAACCGCGTCCAGTGCGCGCGCCTGGCGCCGAGGATTGGCGGCCGGATCCCTCGTCAGCCCGTCGCGCAGCAGGAGCTCATGGACACCGATCGCTCCGGTGTGCTGGTCAAAGCCGCCACGTCCGCTCGTCGCGTACAGCTCGCGGTTCCACCTGTCGGCGACTGTCGGCCGGAGCTGCCGCGCCAAGTCGTACAACCGGGTGAACTCGCGGTATGTCGGCGAGTCCTCAGGAACGCGCTGGGCGGACTCAGGCATCGGAGGCCGGGAAGGGCGTGTCGGTCAGCGGGAACGATGGGTCGCTGATCCAGCGCTCCATGGACTCGAGATCCTCGGTCATCGCCCGGATGTCGTCCGCCTCGTCCTCCGACGCTCGGTCGGCGATCTCCCAGATTCGTCGTCGTGCTTCGGCCAGCATCGCGATCTTCTCGTCGGTGTTTCCCCTCGGCGGATACGCGGCCGCGTGGATGCGGTCCGCCTCGTAGTACAACTCGCTCCACTCACGAGGCGGCGCCGGCGGCTCGGCCAGACGGGCGATGAGCCGGTCGGTCCACGCGCGGTGGTCGTCCGAGGCGTCGGCCGGGACGAGCGCTCGCAGCCTCTCCTGCTCGGCCGGGACGTCGACAGGTTGTGTGCCGCGGACCCGATCGCGGGCTCGGCCGAAGGCGTTGTTGAAGGCTGGGATGTCGAGGGGCATGGCGTTCACGGTAGCGAGAAAGAGTCCCATGCCGCCGGAGTTATCCACAGGTTGCGGGGCCGGTAGACTCGGGGAGTTCATCGCTTCGACGAAACGGACTGTTTCTCGTGTTCGACACGCTTTCCGATCGGCTCTCCACCGCGTTCAAGAATCTGCGGGGCAAGGGCAAGCTGACCGACGCCGATATCGACGCGACCACCCGGGAGATCCGGATCGCGTTGCTGGAGGCGGATGTCGCGCTGCCGGTGGTGCGGGAGTTCATCGCGGCGGTGCGGGAGCGCGCCAGCGGGGCCGACGTGCGCGGCGGGCTGAACCCGGCGCAGCAGGTGATCAAGATCGTCAACGAGGAACTGGTCAAGATCCTCGGCGGCGAGACCCGCGAGCTGCGGATGGCGAAGCGGCCGCCGACGGTGATCATGCTGGCCGGTCTGCAGGGTGCGGGTAAGACCACCCTTGCGGGCAAGCTCGCCAAGTGGCTGCGGGAGACCAAGCATCAGACCCCGATGCTGGTCGCCGCCGACCTCCAGCGGCCGAACGCGGTGACCCAGCTGCAGGTCGTCGGCGAGCGTGCCGGCGTGCCGGTGTACGCGCCCGAGCCCGGCAACGGCGTCGGCGACCCGGTGGACGTCGCGCGCAAGGCGATGGACGAGGCGCGGTCGAAGCAGTACAGCGTCGTGATCGTCGACACCGCCGGCCGGTTGGGTGTCGACGAGGAGCTGATGAAGCAGGCCGCGGACATCCGCGACGCCGTCAGCCCGGACGAGATCCTGTTCGTCGTCGACGCGATGATCGGCCAGGACGCGGTCACCACCGCGCAGGCCTTCCTCGACGGTGTCGGCTTCGACGGCGTCGTGCTGTCCAAGCTCGACGGTGACGCCCGCGGTGGTGCCGCGCTGTCGATCGCGCAGGTCACCGGCCGCCAGGTGATGTTCGCCAGCAACGGCGAGAAGCTCGAGGACTTCGACGTCTTCCACCCCGACCGGATGGCGTCGCGCATCCTCGGTATGGGCGACGTGATGAGCCTGATCGAGCAGGCCGAGCGTTCCTTCGACGCGGAGGAGGCCGCCAAGACCGCGGCCAAGCTGCAGAAGAAGGGCGGCAAGGACTTCACGCTGGACGACTTCCTCGCCCAGATGCAGTCGGTGCGCAAGATGGGCCCGCTGACCAAGATCTTCGGCATGCTGCCCGGTGCGAACCAGTTCAAGGACCAGCTGGAAAACTTCGACGAGCGCGAGATCGACCGGATCGAGGCGGTCATCCACTCGATGACGCCGGCCGAGCGGACCGATCCGAACATCATCAACGGCTCCCGCCGGGCCCGGATCGCGAAGGGTTCCGGCACCGAGGTCGCCACCGTCAGCGGCCTGGTCGAGCGGTTCTTCGAGGCCCGCAAGATGATGTCCGCGATGGCGTCCGGCAAGGGCATCCCGGGGATGCCCGGAATGCCGGGGATGCCGGGTGCGGGCGCCGGCGGGGCGCGGAAGGCCAAGCAGCAAGCGAAGAAGGGTAAGAAGCGCGGCTCCGGCAACCCCGCCAAGCGGGCGAACCAGGGCAGCCCCCAGCCGCAGGCGCCGCAGCCGGGCCAGTTGCCGGCCGCGTTCGGCGGCGGTCAGCAGGACGGCGGCGACTTCGAGCTGCCGGACGACCTGAAGAAGATGCTCGGCGGCAACTGACAGCCTTCCCGAAAGGGCACTGTCCGAGGGGCAGTGTCCGAGGGGCAGTGTCCGAGGGGCAGTGTCCGGTAGGTGAACTTTCTGCGGCCACAGGCTGCACATCCCCGCCGGAAAACCCTTCACCGTGCGCAGCGGCGCACGGTGACCGGTTGATCACGACCCCATGGCGGCTAAGATCGTGCCTACGCCCGAGAGACACACCATCTGCGGAATGCGTCGAGGACGGTTCGGATGAGGCAGCAGTTCAAGAACCTGGACACGTGGCGGGGCAAGTTGTCCGCCGCTTGCACCTGCTTGGCGCCGCCTACTGCCATGGTCGCCGTGTTCGTCGTCGGCGGCGTCACCTCGAACACGTTCATCGTCGACGCGCACGCGCTGGCCGCTCCGCGCCAGGACGCGGTCTTCGACGACCTGGCCAACAACGTGCCGACCCAGCCCGGCGTCGACGGCAGCCTGCCGACGCAGGAGAAGTCCACGATCGGGGTCCCGGTCACCGGGTCGACGGACGGCACCGTGCAGCCGATCCAGGGTGTGCTCGGCGACACCTCGGGCATCCCGGGCACGGTGCTGGCGGCGTACCAGAAGGCGGCCAGGGACCTCGCGCTCTCGATGCCCGGCTGCCATCTGACCTGGCCGCTGCTCGCCGGCATCGGCAAGGTCGAGTCCGGCCACGCCAGCGGCGGCAAGGTCGATGCGAACGGCAACACCCGCGGCAAGATCCTCGGCCCGGTCCTGGACGGCAGCCCCGGCATGGCGGCGATCGCCGACACCGACCAGGGTGTGTACGACGGGAACACGACCTGGGACCGCGCCGTCGGTCCGATGCAGTTCATCCCCGGCACGTGGCGGGCGTTCGGCGCGGACGGCAACGGCGACGGGATCAAGGACCCGCACAACGTCTTCGACGCGGCCCGGGCGACAGGGGACTACCTGTGCTCCGGCGGCGCGAACCTGGCCGACCCGCAGGGCTTGGTCCAGGCGGTGCTGCGCTACAACCACTCGATGGACTACGTCTCGACGGTGCTCCGGTGGATGCAGTCGTACAGCAAGGACACCGTGAGCGTGCCGGACAAGCCGGGCACGATCGACATCCCTGGCGACGGCGGCAACAACGGCGACGACGACAACAACGGGCGTACGGCGACCACGCCGCCGCCCACCACGCCGACGACGGCCCCCACGACGGTTCCGACCACCGCGCCGACGACAGCTCCGACGACGGTTCCGACCACCGCGCCGACCAGCAGCCGCCCGAGCACGTCGAAGCCGACCATCCCGAGGCCGACCAACGGCCCGGGCACGGTGACGACGACGCCCACCAAGCCGCCGTACACGCCGCCGAGCACGCCCCCGACGACCCCGACAACTCCGCCGACGACTCCGCCGAGCACGCCGGACGACCCGACCTGTACGCCGACCCCGGCGCCGTCGGACACGCCGACCCCGTCGCCGAGCGAGACGGTCACCCCGACGCCCACGCCGACTCCGACGCCGAGTCCGTGCAGCACGACCGGCGCGGAGTCCGACCCGACGAAGACGGCCGCGACCCCGAGCGACGCCCCCAAGCCGGGCAACTGAAGCCGGCTGTACGCTCACTCCCGACGAATCGTCAGGTAGCCGCGGTCGTTACCTCGGTGCCGGTTTTCCGAGGGGTTTCTGTGCCCCGTAACTTTGCGTCGTCTTGATGTAACTTTGTGGCGCTTCCTTCGTTGAAGGGGCTATGCGCCTAACCCGTAGTGGTAACCGTCGGGTCAAAATAATCATCGCTTCGCTGTGCACGGCCCCGCTCCTGGTCGGGGCCATCGTGACAGTTGCTTCGGGCGGGGCCGGTGCCACCGGCCAGCTCGCTGGTACCAACCCGGTCGCCCCATCGCCTGGAGCCGGGCTGAACAGCGGTGAGTTCGACGAACTGACGATGATCGTCCCGCAGCGTCCGGGAGTGGACGGCCGGCTCGGATCCGACCAGCCCGCCCGCGCCGACGTCCCCGTGCAGGGAGCCACCGACGGCCGATCGGTCGTCCGTCCCGGCCGGCCGGGAGCAGTGAACGGCATTCCGCGCGGAGTCTTCCCCGCCTACCGCCGCGCCACTGCCAACCTCGCGGTCGTCCGGCCGAACTGCGGGCTCACCTGGCCGCTGCTCGCCGGCGTCGGCAAGGTCGAGTCCGACCACGCCAGCGGCGGCCGCGTCGACGTGGCCGGCACCACCCGCGGCCGGATCCTCGGCCCGGTGCTCAACGGACGCCACGGCAACGGCCGGATCAGCGACTCCGACAAGGGCAAGTTCGACGGCGACGCGACGTACGACCGGGCCGTCGGGCCGATGCAGATCATCCCGCAGGTGTGGGACGAGTTCGGGGCCGACGGCAACGGCGACGGCTTCCGCAACCCCAACAACGTGTACGACGCGGTCACCACGGTCGCCGTGGTGCTCTGTTCCCAGGGTGACGACCTGAAGCAGCCGCGGGACCTGGTCGAGGCCCTGCTGCGCTATCAGCACTCCAAGGACTTCGTCGCCACCGTGCTGAAGTGGATGCGCGTCTACGGCAAGAACGCGGTCCTGATCCCGAATGCGTCCGGCAACATCGCCGCCGCGAAGTGGACCGGCAACGCCGACCGCAAGGTCGACCCGCGGCAGGTCCCCGACGTCCCGGACGACACCAAGACGACCACGACGCCGACTGCGACCGTGCCGCCGCCGGTGCCGCCGTCCACGCCGCCGTCGACGGAGTGGGACAAGCCGACGGTGCCGAAGCCGATCGACACCCCGACCTGGACGCCGACGCACCGGCCGACGTCAACGCCGACCAAGACCCCCACCAAGACGCCGACGAAGACTCCGACCAAGACGCCCACGGACACGCCGACGCCGACTCCGACCCCGACGGACACGCCGACCCCGACGGACACCCCGTCCGGGACGCCGTGCGCCGGCAACGAGCCCACCACCCCGACCTGTACGCCGGGCGGCGGCTCGCACGGCTAAGAGGTCCCCGATACGGTCGGACGTATGACCGTACTCAAGCTCCTCGGCACGGTGCTGCCGGCCGGTGAGCAGCAGGAGCTCCATCTCAGCAGTGGGCTGGTCGTCGACCGGCCCACCGCTGCTGATGTGACGACCGTGCACAGCGGCGGCTGGATCGTGCCCGGCCTGGTCGACGCGCACTGTCACATCGGCCTCGACCAGCACGGCGCCGTCGACACCGACGTCCAGGAGCAGCAGGCGATCGTGGATCGCGATGCCGGCGCGCTGCTGGTCCGCGATGCCGGCTCGGCCGCCGACACCCGCTGGATCGACGACCGCGAGGACCTGCCGAAGATCATCCGCGCCGGTCGCCACATCGCCCGCTCCAAGCGCTACATCCGCCACTACGGCTGGGAGATCGAGCCGGAGGAACTGGTCGCGTACGTCGAGCAGGAGGCCCGTCGCGGTGACGGCTGGGTCAAGCTGGTCGGCGACTGGATCGACCGCGAGGCCGGCGACCTGACTCCCTGCTGGCCGGCCGACGCGCTCACGGCAGCGATCGCCCGAGCGCACGAGCTCAACGCCCGCGTCACGGCCCACGTCTTCGGCGAGCACGCCCTGCCCGATCTGCTTGCCGCCGGCATCGACTGCATCGAGCACGGCACCGGCCTCGAGCCGGACATGCTCGCCCAGATGGCCGACCACGGAGTCGCGGTCGTCCCGACGCTGATCCAGCTCGAGAACTTCCCCGAGTACGCCGAACAGGCTGCCGCGAAATTCCCGGTCTACTCGGCGCACATGCGCGACCTGTACGAGCGTCGCCTGCGCCGGTTGCGGGACGCGTTCGCGGCCGGCGTACCGGTCTATGCGGGGACCGACGCGGGCGGTGTCCTCGGGCATGGTCTCGTCGCCCAGGAGATCCAGGCGCTGACCGAGATCGGCATGTCGGGGGAGCAGGCCCTGGCCGCGGGATCGTGGGCGGCCCGCGCCTGGCTCGGTGCGCCGAGCGAGCTGCGACCCGGCGACCCGGCTGATCTGGTTGTGTACGACGAGGACCCGCGCGCGAACCCCGCCGTACTCACACACCCGCGATTGATCGCGCTCCGTGGTCAGGTGTTGCTCCGACGGTGACGGGAAAAACTTCACCCAAACACTGGATCGGACGGAAGATCTTCCCTTAGCGTGGCTCCCGGGACCGCCGACGCCCCTCGGCGGACCAGCTACAGGGAAGGACCGCCGCCCATGCGGAAGACCGCCACGATTCTGCTTGCTGTCGGAGCGCTCGCACTGACAGCCCTCCCGAGCAATGCAGCTCAACCACCGCAACCCACCGGTCAGCCGAACCTCGCGTCCGCGTTCCAGGACGCCGCCGCGAAGTACGACGTACCGCGTGAGGTGCTCGTCAGCGTCGGATTCGCCGAGACGCACCTCGACGGCCACAACGGCAGGCCGAGCCAGGCGAACGGCTACGGCGTCATGCACCTGGCCAGCAACAACGTCAACGAGACGATGTCCGAGGCAAGCAAACTGACCGGGCTGCCGGTCGCCCAGCTGTCCAAGGACGACGCGTCGAATGTCCTCGGCGCCGCTGCGGTCCTCGATTCGTACGCCGATCAGGCGGGTCTCAAGGACCGCTCCGATCTCGGCAAGTGGTACTCCGTGATCGCGAAGTACTCGCACTCCGCCGACGGCCCGACCGCGCGCCTGTACACCGACGAGGTCTACCGGGTCATCGCCCGCGGTGTCAGTACTGCGGGTGTCTCGACCGACCCGAAGCAGGTCACGCCGGACCTCGGCGCGTACGCGAAGGTCTCGCCGCTCGGCAGCAAGACAAAGGTCCAGGCCACCGACTATCCGGGCGCGATCTGGAACCCGGCCTGCACCTGCAACTACGCAGTCGGCCGCACGCAGGCGATCACCACGATCGTGATCCACGTGACCCAGGGCTCGTACGCCGGCACGATCAGCTGGTTCAAGGACCCGGCGGCCCAGGTCAGCGCCCACTACGTGGTCCGTTCCAGCGACGGGCAGATCACCCAGATGGTGGCCGAGAAGGACACCGCCTGGCACGCCCGCAGCGCGAACCCGTACGCGATCGGCATCGAGCACGAAGGCTTCATCGACCAGCCGTCGTGGTTCACCGACGCGATGTACCGGTCGTCGGCCGCACTGACCGCCAACATCGCCGACCGCCGTGGCATCCCGAAGGACCGCAACCACATCAAGGGCCACAGCGAGATGCCCGGCAACGACCACACCGATCCGGGACCGAACTGGAACTGGGACTACTACATGCAGTTGGTGAACGGCGGCGACCCGAACCCGCCGGAGTACAACTTCACCACCTGGGGCAACGGCGTCAACGTCCGCTCGGCGCCGAAGCTGTCCGCCTCGGTCGTGACCACGCTGCCCGGCCCGACGCAGGTCTTCGTGGAGTGCCAGGTCCAGGGCGACACCGTGACGGCGAACGGCTACACGAACAACTGGTGGGCCAAGCTCCGCGACCAGGGCGGCTACATGACCAACATCTACATCGACGATCCGAACGCCAAGCTCCCGGGCGTTCCAGACTGCTAGTGCATGAAAGGTAGAGCCTGCTGTACCGACTCCTGCGGTGTGGCTGCCGCAGGATAGGTACATGCTCACGAAGATTCTCTCCCGGGGTGGTCCGGCGGCCGGGTACCTGATCATCCGGTACCTGAAGGCAGTCACGTTGCTGGCGGCGACCCCGATCAGCCTGATCCTCGGCTGGATCATCCCGGGCGCCACCGCCGGCCTGGTGCGGCTCGCGAACAGCGAGCGGTACCGCGCCGCGAAGTACCTCGGCGTCCCGCAGGGCGAACCGTTGCCGGCCGCGCTGCCGCGGCTGCCGGGCGATGTCGCCACGCTGTTCCGGGACAAGTCGTTCAAGCGCAGCCTGCGGTGTTTGCTGATGCCAGTGGTGATGATCCCGGAGCTGATCGTTGCAGTGGCCGCGATCATGGGTGTGCCCTCGGCGGTGCTGGGCACGTTGCTGTGGTGGCTTGCCCCGGGCAACTTCAGCCTGATGGGCTTCGACGTCAACAGCTGGTTCGAGGCCCTCACACTGGGCCCGCTGCAGGTGCTGGTCAGTCTGGGCATCCTGGGCTGGGTTGCACCGGCCCTGGCCCGCGGCCACGCGAAGGCGACCCTCAAGCTGCTGACACCGAGCCAGGACGAGCTGGAGAACGCCAGGCTGTCCCAGCGGGTCGACGAGCTCACCAAGAGCCGCGCAGGCGCTGTCGACTCCCACGGTGCCGAACTGCGGCGTATCGAACGGGACCTGCACGACGGCACGCAGGCTCAGCTGGTGTCGCTGGCTATGCGGATCGGCATTGCGAAGCAGACCATGGCAGAGGATCCGGAGAAGGCCGCCAAACTGCTCGACGACGCTCGTGACGGCGCAGAGCAGGCCATGACCGAGCTACGCGGCGTACTGCGGACCATGTACCCGCCGATCCTTGCTGACCGCGGTCTGGTCGGAGCAGTCTCCGCACTCGCCGCCCGGTGCCCCCTGCCAGTCCAGCTGCGCATCGGTCAGCTGGGCGAGGTTCCAGCCGCTGTAGAAGCCGCTGCGTACTTCGTCGTCGCTGAGTCACTCACCAACATCACCAAGCACAGCGCGGCCGGCCATGTCGACGTACAGCTCGAACGGCGTGGGTCGGACCTCTACCTGTCCGTCATGGACGACGGGATCGGCGGAGCGCGGATCAGCGAGCAGTCCGACCTGCTGGGCCGGGGGAGTGGGCTGCATGGCATGCTCCACCGCGTGCAGGCGATCGATGGTCACATGGAGCTGCAGAGCCCGATCGGTGGGCCGACCACCGTCGAGGTGATCCTTCCGTGCGGGTGATCATCCTCGAGGACAACCCGATCCTCGCCGAGGGCCTGAGCCTGCTGCTGAACAACTCCGGCTTCGAGGTCGCCGCGATCGCCACCGACGCGGACGAGTTCGCCAAGGCGAACGCGGAACACCAGGTCGACATCGCGGTCGTCGACGTACGGCTGCCACCCACCTTCACCGACGAAGGCCTGCGGGCCGCGATCGAGGCCCGCCGCGTCCGGCCGGGGCTTCCGGTGCTGGTGTTCTCGCAGTACGTCGAGGAGGTGTACGCCGCCGAGCTCCTCGCCGCCGGCAGCGAAGGCGTCGGCTACCTCCTGAAGGACCGGGTCTCCCGCGTCGACGAGTTCCTCGAAGCAGTACGCCGGGTCGCGGCCGGCGGGACCGTGCTCGACCCGGAGGTCGTCAGCCAGCTCATGGTCAAGCGGAGCAGCCCGCTCGATCGCCTCACGCCGCGAGAACGCGAAGTACTCGCGCTGATGGCCGAAGGACTCGGCAACACCGCGATCGGGGAGAAGCTGGTCATCTCCGACGGCGCAGTGCACAAACACGTCGGCAACGTCTTCCTCAAACTCGACCTCCCGCCGACCGACTCAGGCCACCGCCGCGTCCTCGCAGTCCTCGCCTACCTCGGACTGTGAACCTGCGGTCGGCTATCTTCACGCGGTGAAGATGCGCAAAAACGTGGTCCGCGGCGTGGTTGTCATGGTGAGCCTTGCCGCTGTTGCCGCCTGCGGCGGTCCGAAGAAGGACACTGCTGACCCGTCGCCGGTTGTGGTGACCACGTCCACGCCGTCGCCGCCGCCTTTGGATGCCACCGGAGCGGCCGCCGCTCTCGCAACCGGCGGGCTCGGGTTCCGGGACGTGCCAGGCATGCAGCCGTTGGGTGCGCCAATCACCACTCTCACCTCGCCGACCATCGCAGCCTTGTGCGGAACGACCGCCGCCGGATTGACCAGCGAGAAGTTGCGGATGGCCCGGCGGCAGTTGGTCTGGACCGCGGGTCCCTCGGAGTTCGTGTCCGAGGAGCGGATCGTCTACCGGCAAGGCGGCGTACAGGCTGCAATGAAGGATCTGCTGACCTCGAGCACGATCTGCCCCGATCGTATCGGCGTACGGCCGGTGCCTTCGAGCGCCAAGTTGCCGGCCGGCTCGATGGAGGTCTCGTCCCACGGCACCGGGCAGGGCGGAGACTCGTACGCCGTACCCGTCGGGAACCGGCTACTGGTCGTGTTGTGGTCGAACTGGACCGGGTCATCATCCGAGCCGACCACCATCCGGACTGCCCTCGCCAAGGCGCGCACAGTGGTCGTCCAGCGCGAGCAGCCAACCCTGCGGGCACTCGCCGGCTGACCTGACAACGTCGGCACTCGCCCTTGACGGACGGTCCTGAGTACGCCACTCTCGATCGCGAGAGCGCTCTCATCCACCGAACCGCCCCTAGGTGAGGAGAGTTCAGATGAAGGTCTTACTGGCCGCCGTGATCACGGCGGGTGTACTGACCGTGCCTGCCCACGCGATAGCCGCGCCAGAACCGTTGGCCGTGGCCGGCCAATCAGCTGCCATGCAGCGTGACTTCGGGCTGACCGATCAGCAGCTGCAGCAACGGCTCAAGGCCGAGACGTCGGCTGCCAAGCTGTTGCCCGCGGCCCAGAAGGCAGCCGGCACCGCGTTCGGCGGCGCCTGGTACGACGCGGTCACGCAGAAGCTGGTTGTCGGCGTGGTCGGTCCGGACCGCGCGGCCGCCGTACGAGCAACAGGCGCCGCGGTGACCGCCGTACCGGTGACTGCCAAGACGCTGGACCACCGGAAGGCCGCTGTCGACAAGCTGGCCGGCAGGGCTGTGCCGAATGCGGTCAGCGGCTGGTCTGCCGACCCGAAGACCGGCAGCGTGGTCGTCAACGTCCAAGCAGGCAAGCGATCCCCGGCCGTCGACGCGTTCGTGGCCAAGGTCGCCAAGGCAGGTGCCGTCACGGTCAAGGAGGTCACGGCACAAGCGCCACGCACGTACGCCGCTGGCACGGTCGGCGGCGACCCGTACTACGTCGACAACATCCGCTGCTCGATCGGCTTCTCGGTGGTCGGCGGCTACGTCACCGCCGGCCATTGCGGGCGCAGCGGGATCGTTCGTGGCTGGGACGGTTCGGACCAGGGCTGGTTCCAGGGCTGGTCGTTCCCCGGCAACGACTATGCGTGGGTGTCGACCGGTTACGGCTGGTGGAACGTCGGCGTCGTCCTCGGCTGGGGACAGGTGAGCGACCAGCTGGTCCGCGGGTCGTGGGAGGCGCCGATCGGTTCGTCGGTGTGCCGCAGCGGTTCGACGTCGCACTGGCACTGCGGCACGATCCTGGCCAAGAACGAGACCGTGAACTACGGCAACGGCGCACTGTTCTACGGCGCGACCAAGACCAACGTCTGTGCCGAGGGCGGCGATTCTGGTGGGTCGTTCATCACCGGCGACCAGGCGCAGGGCGTCACGTCCGGCGGCTGGGGTAACTGCACCAGCGGCGGCGAGACGTGGTTCCAGCCGGTCAACGAGATCCTGCAGACGTACGGCCTGACTCTGCAGACTGCCTAGAAATGACTGTGGATCCCCTTGCGTGCAAGGGGATCCACAGGTTCGCTATCAGGCCGGGTTGTCCGGCACCGGCTCCAGGAGCGGCTTCTCGTCCTCGGGCTTCTTGGTGGCCAGCGACTCGATCAGCTGCTTGGCGAGCGCGAAGCCCGAGCCGCCCATCGTGATCGTCTTGACCAGGGTGTCCTCGATGCCCTGCGCGCCGTTCAGCACGACCATGTTGCCGACCTTGTCGAAGGACGACGACGCGGCCCGGACGATCTCCGGGTACGCCTCGGCCAGCTGCTGCGCGACGACCGCGTCGGTGTTAGTGGCCAGCGCCTCGGCGCGCGCCTTGATGCCGGCCGCCTCGGCCATCGCCTTCGCCTGGACGGCGGACGCCTCGGCCTTACCGGTCAGCTCGGTCGCCTTCGCCTGCGCCTCACCGCGCAGCTGGACCTCCCGGGCGTTCGCCTCGGCGCCGGCGATCTGCGCGTCGCGGGCAGCCTGCGCGAGCGTGCGCTGCCGGTACGCCTCGGCGTCGGCCGGCTTCAGCACCGACGACTCCAGCTGCTTCTCGGCCAGCGAGGCGTTCAGCTTCGCGGTCTCCGTCTCGGCGACGACGACCTCCTGCTTGGCCAGCGCGGCTGCCAGCGGTCCGGCCTGGAACGACTTCGACGTCGCCTGGTCGACCTCGGCCTGGTAACCGGCCTTCGCGATCTCGCTCTCCCGGATCGCGGCCGCCTTCGCGGCGGCGGCGACCTGCTCGCGCTCGGTCGCCTCCCGGTCCCGCTCGGCCTGTGCGATCCGGGCCGCGGCCTCGACCGCGGCGGCCTGCGGGCGGCCCAGGTTCCTGATGTAGCCGGACTCGTCGTCGATCTCCTGGATCTGCAGCGAGTCGACCACCAGGCCGAGCTTCTCCATGTCTCCGGCCAGCGAGCCGCGGATGTTCGTGGTCAGCGTCTCACGGTCGTGCAGCATCTCCTCGACCGTGGTCGAACCGACGATCGCGCGGAGGTGACCGGCGAACAGCTCGTGGATCGTGCTCATCACCTGCTCGTCGCTCTGCTCCAGGAACCGCCGGGCCGCGTTCGCGATCGAGCCGTAGTCGTCACCGACCTTGTACGCCGTGACGCCCTTGATGTGCAGCGGGATGCCCTGGCTGGACACGCACGTCACGGTCAACGGCGTCGCGCGGATGTCCAGCGGCAGCCGCCGTACGGTCTGGAAGCCCGGCAGAACCGCGGTGCCGCGGCCGACGACGATCTTGAAGCCGAGGGTCTCGTTGACCTGCTCGGTGCTGGAGTGTGCGCCGAGGCCGGAGATGATCAGCGCCTCGTTCGGCTCCGCCACCCGCCAGACCGCCCGGAACAGGATGAGCAGGACCACCACCGCGATCGCGGCGACGGCGACGTACGTCCAGAGCATTTCCCCTCCAAGGGAACGTAATTAGATGGCGCGAGCAACGTAGACGGTCCGCGGTGGGTCGTAGTCGACGACGACGACCTGCGTCCCCACCTCGAGCACCTCGTCGGTCGCGGGGTAAGCGTAGAAGGCCTCGGTGGCACCGCGGACCGGCAGCATCACCTCGCCGACGATCCCGGGTGCGATCCGTCCGATCACCCGCCCCCGTTTGCCTACCATGTTGCCCCTCCGACGTCGCAGCGCACGATCCAGTTCCCGAAGCCTACGTTGTGACGCCCAGGTCCTGCCTGGTCCTTGCCGCCGACGCGGTACGGCGGCATTGTGGAGACGTCGGCCTGGGGGTGGGAGGGGCCATGGGGGACAGCGACGTGCGCGGAGTCGTGCCGGGGGTCTTGGTGGCGGTCGCCGAGGACGGGGCGGACGATGCACGGCTCGAGGAGCTGGCACTGCTGCTGCGGCAGGAGTTGCTGACGCTCGACGTACGTGCGGTCGAACCGGCTCGTGACGGTGAGGCGCCGGAGGGCACCCGCGGTGCTCTTGCCGCGGTGGCAGGTGTGCTGAGCGTTTCGCTCGCGCCCGGTCTGCAGGTGCTCGGGTCGGTCGTGGCCGTCGTACGGGAGTGGCTCGGCAGGGTCGGTGACGGGCGGACGGTGAAGCTGACGATCGACGGCGACGTGATCGAGCTGACGCGTGCGAGCGACGACATGCAGCAGCAACTGGTCGATGCCTTCGTACGACGGCATGCCGGAGCGGACGGGTGAGGACGGGCGCATGGACGGTTCGCGTGTCGCGCTCGTCGTAGCGAACGATCAGTACGACGATCCCGGTCTGAAGCGACTTGTCGCGCCGTCGCAGGACGCGGCCGCGCTGGCCGGCGTACTCGCGGATCCGGCCGTCGGCGGGTTCGAGGTGCAGGTACTGCGGAACGCGCCGGCGCAGGACATCCGGTTCGCGGTCGAGGACTTCTTCGCCGATCGCAAGCCGGAAGACCTGCTGTTGCTGCACTTCTCCTGCCACGGGTTGAAGAACTCGGCCGGGGAGCTGTATCTGGCGGTCGCCGACACCAAGCCCGCGCGGCTCGCGTCGACCGCGGTGGCGGCGGACTTCGTCAACCGGCAGATGGCGGACAGCCGCGCGCAGCGGATCGCGTTGTTCCTGGACTGTTGCTACGGCGGTGCATTCCCGCGCGGCATGGTCGTACGGGCGGCCGGTGAGGCGCAGGTGCAGGACGCTTTCGCCAAGCAGGCAGACGTCGGCGGAGGGCGTGGGCGCGTCGTGATCACTGCGTCGAGCGCGATGGAGTACGCCTTCGAAGGCGGTCAGTTGGCGTCCGATGCGTCCAAGCCGGCGCCGTCGGTCTTCACCGGCGCCGTGGTCGACGGGCTCACTACCGGCGAGGCGGACCGGGACGGCGATGGTTGGGTCGGGCTGACCGAGTTGGTCGGGTTCGTCACCGACCGGATCCACCGGGTCACGCCGAACCAGAACCCGCAGATGTGGACCTTCGGCTCACAGGGCGAGCTGCTGATCGCCCGCAGCCGGGTACGCCGGATCACGCCGGCGCCGCTCGCGCCGGAACTGACCCAGGCGATGGAGAGTCCGTTGCCGGCGGCAAGGTTCGGCGTGGTCGACTACCTGCGCGAACGTCTGTACGACGCGGACCTCGGGCAGGCGTACGCCGCCTGGCAGGCGCTGCGCCAGATGACCGATGACGACAGCCGCAAGGTCTCCGAAGCCGCGTCCGAGGCACTGTCGACGGCGGAGCTCAAGGTCACGCCGTCGTCCGTGGACCTCGTCGGCACGACTCCCGCCGAGCTACGCCTGTCCGGCCCGCCGATCGCGTTGACTGCCGCCGCATCTCCCAGCGATCCGTGGTTGAAGCTCGCCCAGGACGGCGACGTCATCCGGGTTCACGCCGAGCAATCCGCCCCCGGTGTCCACGAAGGGTCGGTCGCCCTCGCGGGGCCGGCCGGCGAGCGCGTCGTACCCGTTCGCCTGACGGTTCCCGGCACCGAGTCCGAGCCGCCGGCGCCACCTCCCGAACCCGAACCGCAACCCGAGCCGGGGCCGGCTCCCGTCCCGGAACCACCACACGCCGAACCACCACACGCCGAACCACCACACGCCGAACCATCGCGCGCCGAACCGTCAGGCGCCGAACCACTACTCGCCGAACCGACCCGGGCCAAGCGGCCGGCTGCGCAACCTCGACCGGTGGCAGCGTCCCTGACCGACGGCGCATTCGTCCCGCCGTGGTGGCTGATTGCCGTGCTGATCGCCGGCAGCGCGTTTCTCGTCCTCGTGAACTGGCCCGGCGCGCCCTACTCCCGCAAGCTCTGGTACGACTCGAACCAGGGCTGGTACCTGTACCGAACCTGGTACGACCCGGCCATCTGGGGCTCGCTCGTCGCTCTTCTTGCGGCCGTCGTCGCGCGCTGGGCCGGGACGATCGCGCTCGGCGTCGTGGCCGGCTGTGCGGTGTCCGCGATCGAGGGCGCCGTACTGATCGTCGGCGGCGGGATCTCGGGCGACGAGACCTCCGCGTGGGCCGTCTCGGCCGTGACCTCGATCGCGCTCGGCGTCGCCCTCGTGATCGTCCTGAAACCGTCCGTCGGGTCGCTGTGGCCGGTCTGGCCGCCGGCCGCCGGGTTGGTTGTTGCCGGGGGCATCTTGTTGGTGCTGAGTGCGGTCGTCCCGCACAGCGACGGCGTCTCGTTCTTCGAGGTCACCCCGCTGGCGCTACTGGACCCGATCGTGGCGGTCGCTCTCGCATGGCCTGCCCTGGCCGCGGTGGACACCAGGACCAAGACCTGGCTGACCGCGGCCGTCGTGACCTACTCGGCCATCGGCATCCTCGGGGGCGTTCCGGCCCTGACCCAGGGACACTCGGCGGCCGACTTCCTCACCGGCCTGTTCGGCAACGCACTGGTCGCGACCGGTGTCCTCATCAGCCTCGGACGGCGCCTTCCGTCGCACCCTTGATGAACTGGCGGGCGAAGATCCCGAAGACGATGACCAGCGGCACCATCGCCATCAACGCACCGGTCATCACCATGCTGTAGTCAACCCCGTGCGAGCGGTTCAGCGTCGAGAGCGCGACCTGCAGCGTCAGGTGGTTCGGGTTGGTCAGCACGATCAGCGGCCACATGTAGTCGTTCCACGAACCGACGAACGTGAAGATCCCGAGGAACGCCAACGCCGGCCGAGCCGACGGCAGCGCGACATGCCAGTACGTGCCGAAGAACCCGCAGCCGTCCAGCGTCGCCGCCTCGACCAGCTCGTCGTGGATCGAGTTCTGGAAGTACTGCCGCATCCAGAAGATGCCGAACGCGTTCGCCGCGCCCGGGATGATCAGCGCCTTCAACGAACCGACCCACCCGAGCAGCGCCATCGTCTGGAACTGCGGTACGGCGGACAGTTGCGCCGGCAGCAGCATCGTCGCGAGCAGGATCACGAACAACGCGTTCCGCCCCGGGAACCGGAACTTCGCGAACGTGAACGCCGCCAGCGAGTCGAAGAACAACACCAGCAGCGTCGTCGAGATCGCCACCGTCGCGGTGTTGGCCATCGACTGGAAGAACGCGACGTTGTCCAGCACCTGCCGCACGTTGTCGCCGAAGTGGCCGCCGAACGTGAACTTCGGCGGGAACCGGTAGATGTCCGCGGTCGTGTTCGACGCCATGATGATCGTCCACACGAACGGGAACATGAACACCAGCAGAGCCAGCACGAGTACGGCGTGCAGCGCGATCCCGCGCCACTTGTAACGCGTCATCGGTCGTCGCTCCGTCCGCGGAAGATCCGCCAGTTGATTGCCGTGAACAACAACACGAGCAGGAAGATGCTCAGCGCGATCGCGGCGGCGTACCCGTAGTCGTTGTCGAGGAACGCGGTCCGGTAGAAGAGCAGCACCACAGTCATGCCGCTCTGCCCGGTGCCGCCGCTGTTGCCGACCATCACCTGCGGCTCGGTGAACGTCTGGAGTCCGCCGATCGTCGAGATGACCACGGTGAACAGGATGACGGGACGCAGCTGCGGCAACGTGATCGAGAACAGCGTCCGGACCGGACCGGCGCCGTCGACCTTGGCCGCCTCGTACTGCTCCTTCGGGATCGCCTGCAGACCGGCCAGGTAGATCAGCGTGTTGTAGCCGACCCACTGCCACACGATCATCGTCGAGATCGCGATCTTGATCCCCCACGGCTGCCCGAGCCAGTCCTGCTGCGGGATACCGAGCGAGCGCAAGGCGGCGTTCACCAGACCGAAGTTCGTGCTGAAGATCGAGCTGAAGAAGATCGCCATCGCGACCAGCGAGGTGACGTTCGGGATGAAGTACGCGATCCGGTACACGTTGGTGAACCGGACCGCCGACTGGAGCATCACCGCGAGCAGGAGCGCGATCACCAGCGTCGGGACCGTCGACATGAAGAACAGCACGATGGTGTTCTCCAGCGCCGTCCAGAACGTCGGGTCCTGGACCAGGAACTCGAAGTTGCCGAGCCCGGTGAACCTGCGGGCGCTGAGGCCGTCCCAGCGTTGGAACGCCAGCACGATGGTGGACAGCATCGGGTAGAGCCCGAACACCGCGAACAGGACGTAGAACGGCGACAGCGCCAGATAGAACCGCCAGTACGACCAGATCCGCCGGCCGGGCCGCTGACCCTTTCCGGTCAGCGGCGCGGTCGTGGCAGCAGGCACAGTCGCCGTACCGGTCATGGGGCCTCCCGGCCTGGACTGAGGAGCGGAGGGAGCGAAGCGACCGGAGCGACGAGGGAAGGCCGGGAGTCACAGCCGCATGACCCGCCGCGACGGAGTCGTGGCATCGATACAGTCACTGAACCCCCTGCCGCTTGGCGATCGCCTTCGCCTTGGAGACTGCGCTGGCCCACGCGGCGTCCGAGGTCTTGGAGCCGGTCTGCACGGTCTTGAGCTCGTCGTGGAACGGCGCGGCGACCGAGTCGTCGTACGGGCTCTGGTACGCGACCGGGATCGCCTTCGCGGCCGGACCGAACACGTCGATCGGCACCTGTCCGCCGAAGAACTTGTCCGCCGCCTTCAGCTCCGGCTTGTCGTACGCCGCCGGCGCGGACGGGAAGATCTGCGCGTCCGCGAACGCCTTGGCCTCGTTGTCGGCGCTGAGCATGTACTTGATCACGTCGAACGCCTTCTGCGGGTCGGCCGCGTTCTTGGTGATCGCCAGGAACGAGCCGCCGAAGTTCGCCGGTCCGCTCGGCGTCGGTGCCAGCCGCCACTTGCCGGCGCTGGTCTTCACCGCGGACTTGATGTCCAGCGCGACCCAGGCGGCGCCGATGTGGGTCGGGATCGTGCCCTGGTCGAGCCCGGCGTTCCAGTCCGGGCTGCCGCTCGGGGTTTTGCCGTCGATCTTCATCGTCATCGCCTTGACCGAGGTGTCCCACGCCTTGCGGATGTGGTCCTGGTCGCCGATGAACTTGTTGTCCTTGGAGATGTACCGCTCGGTGCCCTGGCCGACGACCATGTCGTAGAGGTCGGTCGCGTCCCAGACGAGCAGTGCCTTCGGGTTCTTCGCCTTCAGCTGTACACCGGCCGCGAAGTAGTCGTCCCAGGTCTTCAGCTGGTCGGCCACCTTGGCCGGGTCGCTGGGCAGACCGGCCGCGGCGAAGATGTCCTCGCGGTAGAAGAGCCCGGTCGGGCCTACGTCGATCGGCAGGCCGATCACCTTGCCGTCCAGCGTGGTCGCCTGGTTGACCTTCCACTCCAGGTAGTCACCGAGGACCGAGTCCGCGCCGACGGACTTCAGGTCAACGAACCGCGACGCCTGGGGGAGCAGCGACGCGATGTCCTCGCCCTTGATGCCGGTGATGTCCGGGATCCCGGTTCCGCCGTTGAACGTGGTGACCAGCTTCTGCTTGAAGTCGCCGCCGATCTCGGAGTACTTGATCTTCGGGTCCGGGAAGTGCGCGATCGTGTCGTCGATCACCGACTTGCCCAGACCGCCCGGCCAGCACCACATGGTTAACTCGGTGGTGGTGTTCTTCTTCGCCGTGCTGCCGGTGTCCATCCCGGACGAACAGCCGACCAGAGTGCCGCCTGCTACGGCTGCGAAGCCCCCGAGCAAGGTCCGACGTGAGAGCTCCATGGTTCTACCTTCCTGAGTGTGCGCTGATCAGCGCGTGGAGGTGGTGGTCTTCGGGGTGCGCCGCCTGCCACGCGGCCAGGTCTTCCCAGCGCGGTGCGGCGTCCGCCCCGCCCAGCCGGGTGACCGACAGAGCCGCCGTGAGCGCGGCGAACCGCAGCCGCTGCTCGAGCGGCAGCTCCCAGAGCGTGGCGGCGATGAAGCCGGCGGCGAACACGTCACCCGCCCCGGTGGTGTCCGCCGCCGAGACCGGATACGCAGGTACGGCGACGCGCTCGCCGGTACTGGCGTCAAGCGCTTCCGCGCCCTCAGCGCCGTTCGACACCACCACCAGCGGGACCTGCTCCGCCAGGGCTTCCAGCGCGTCGCCGGGTGACGTCGTACGGGTGTAGGCCATCGCCTCGTCGGCGTTGGGCAGGAAAACATCGCAGTGCTCGAGCTGGTCGAGCACCGCCGGGTCCCACTGCTCGGACGGGTCCCAGCCGACGTCGGCGAACACCACGCTGCCAGCTGCCTTCGCCTTCGCCAGCCACTCGTTGCGCCAGGGTCCGATGTGGGCGGCGACTGCTCGGGCAGCCGGCAGCGTGGTGATCAGCTCGTCGGCCGACAGCAGGGGTTCCGACCCACGCGTGACCAGTGCCCGATCGTTGTCGTAGGCAAGGGCCACGGTCAGCGGGGTCTGCCAGCCGGCGAGTCTGCGGGACAGAGTCAGATCGATGCCCTCGTCGTCGACGAGCCGGCGCCAGACCCGGTCGCCCAGGTCGTCGGCGCCGAACACCGCGGCCATCCCGGTGCGCAGACCGAGCCGCGCCAGCGCGACGGCGAAGTTCGCGATGCCGCCGGGACTCTCGTGCGACTCGGTGGCCCAGACCTCGGTACCGGGCCTGGGCGCGGTGGGCAGGCCTAGCACCAGGTCCTGGAAGACCAGACCGGACACCATGACGTCCAGTTCGTGCATGCTCAGCACACTCCTGCAGGGTCGATCAAACTCTTTCGTGAATCTAAAGTCGGTTGCGCAAGATCCGCAATACCTGATCAAAGATTTGACTGAGAATGACGGAGTTTGCGTGATACGGTCTGCGATGTGTTGCCGAAGCAGCGACAGGATCAGATCGTCCGTGCGCTCCGGGCCGATGGGGCCGGGGGCGTCAAGGTGCTTGCCACCAAGCTCGGCGTCAGTGAGGCGACCATCCGTCGCGACCTCGAGCAGCTGCACGCCGAGGGCCGGCTGACCCGCGTGTACGGTGGTGCGCTCGCCGTCGACGGCGGTGACGAGCCCTTCGCGGACGTCAACGCCGTCCATGCCCAGGAGAAGGACCGGATCGCTCGCCGCGCCGCCGAGCTGGTGCACGACGGCGAGTCCGTCCTACTGGACATCGGTACGACGGCACTCCGGGTCGCGCAGCACCTGCATGGGCGTTCGCTGACCGTGGTGACCAGCAACCTCGCCGTACTGGAGGAGCTGCAGAACGACGAGCAGATCGAGCTGATCGTGCTCGGCGGGTTCGTGCGGCGCAGCTACCGGTCCCTGGTCGGATACTTGACCGAGGAGAGCCTGCGCCAGATCCATGTCGACTGGCTGTTCCTGGGGACGAGCGGGGTGCGGCCGGACGGCCGGGTGATGGACAGCACGATGATCGAGGTGCCGGTCAAGCGAGCGATGATCAAGGCGGCCGACCAGGTCGTGCTGCTCGCCGACCGGACGAAGTTCCCGGGCCATGGGGTGGCCAGGGTGTGCGAGCCGGGGGAGCTCTCCATGGTGGTGACCGAGCCAGGCGCCGACGAGGCAACCCGGACCCAATTGACTGAGGCGGGAGTACAGGTGGTGCTGGCATGAGGCTGACGATCCTGGGCGGGGGCGGCTTCCGGGTTCCGCTCGTGTACCACGCATTGCTGGGCGACCGCGGCGCCGGACGGATCACCGAAGTGGTCCTCTATGACACCGATCGCACCCGGCTCGGAGCCATCGGGGCGGTCCTTCGTCAGCAGGCAGCCACTACTGACCATCCGCTTCCGCCCCCGGTGGTGACGGAGACGACCGACCTGGACGAGGCCCTGCGTGGCGCGGACTTCATCTTCTCGGCCATCCGGGTCGGCGGCCTCGAGGGGCGGACCATCGACGAGCGGGTCGCGCTTGGCCTCGACGTACTCGGTCAAGAGACGGTCGGCGCCGGTGGGATCGCCTACGGACTGCGGACGCTGCCGGTCGCCGTACGGATCGCTCAGCGCATCGCAGCGGTCGCACCGGAGGCGTGGACCATCAACTTCACCAACCCGGCCGGCATGGTGACCGAGGCGATGATCCCGGTCCTCGGCGACCGGGTGATAGGCATCTGCGACTCACCGTCGGGGCTGGGGCGCCGGGCCGCCCTGGCGGCCGGTGTAGACCCGTCGACTGCGTTCTACGACTACGCCGGACTCAATCACCTCGGCTGGCTGCGCGGTCTGCGGTCCGGCGGTGTGGATCGGCTGCCCGACCTGCTGCAGTCGGACGACGCGCTGAGCTCCTTCGAGGAGGGGCGGCTGTTCAGTCCGGACTGGCTGCGGTCGATCGGGTCGATCCCGAACGAGTATCTGCACTATTACTACTTCGCGCGCGAGACGCTGGCCGCCGTACAAGCTGTGCGGCAGACGCGTGGCACGTTCCTCCTGGAGCAGCAGTCCGCGTTCTACGCCGAGACCGGGAAGCACCCGGAGCAAGCGCTCGAGCGGTGGCAGAAGACGCGGGCCGAGCGCGAGTCGACATACGGCGTGGAGAGTCGTGAGGTCGCGGACGCGGGGGAGCGGGACGAGCGGGACATGGAGGCGGGCGGCTACGAGCAGGTCGCGCTGTCGCTGATGCGGGCGATCGCGCACAACGAGCGGGCCTCGCTGATCCTGAACGTGCGGAACCGCGGCGTACTGCATCATCTGGACGACGACGCTGTGGTGGAGATCCCGTGCACGGTGGACGCCAACGGCGCGCTGCCGGTGACTGTGTCCCAGCTCACCGACCACCAGGCCGGCCTGGTCTGCTCGGTGAAGGCCGTCGAGCGCTCCACGATCGAGGCCGCCACGACGTCCTCGAGGTCCGCTGCCCTGAAGGCCCTCGCCTATCACCCGCTCATCGACTCGGTGACGGTGGCGCGTAGCCTCCTGGACACGTACGTCGAGAGCCTGCCGGATCTCGCCTATCTCCGCGCGTGAGGCCGATTGGTCTGGGACACGCCGTATCTGGCACAATGGCCTGCTGAGTCCGTCCAGGTTCTGTGCAGCCCTCTAACTCCACTGCCCGGCCGGCCCATCGAGCCGTTACTGCGTTGTCCCCACGACGCGTCGTGCTGCTCACCAAGACAGGAATTCCAAGGGAGACCACCCAAAAGTGGCAGTCAAGATCCGTTTGAAGCGCATCGGCAAGAAGCGCACCCCGCACTACCGCATCGTCGTCATGGACGCCCGCACCAAGCGGGACGGCCGGGCGATCGAGGAGATCGGCATCTACAACCCGAAGACCGAGCCCTCGTTCATCCGGGTCGAGTCGGAGCGGGCGCAGTACTGGCTGGGCGTCGGCGCGCAGCCGAGCGAGGCCGTCGAGGCGATCTTCAAGGCCTCCGGCGACTGGCAGCAGTTCAAGGGCGAGCCGGCTCCGGCGCCGCTCCGTGTCGCCGAGCCGAAGCGGGACAAGCAGGAGATCTTCAACGAGGCGCTGGCCGAGGCCCACGGCTCGCTGAAGACCGAGGCCGTCACCGCCAAGAAGTCCGCGGCCAAGAAGACGGCCGAGAAGAAGGACGAGGCTCCTGCGGCGAAGGCTGACGAGGCTCCCAAGGCTGACGAGGCTCCGAAGGCTGACGAGGCTCCCAAGGCTGACGAGGCTCCGAAGGCTGACGAGGCGCCCGCCGCCGAGGCAGCGGCCGAGACCACCGAGGCCTGACGATGATGGAGACCGAGGCGCTCGAGCACCTGGTCCGAGGCATCGTGGACAACCCCGACGACGTCAGTGTCCGGTCCCGGAACCTGCGCCGCGGACGCACCCTCGAGGTGCACGTCCACCCCGACGACATCGGCAAGGTGATCGGCCGCAACGGCCGCACCGCCACCGCGATCCGCACCGTCGTCGGCGCCCTCAGCGCAGAGTCCTCGCTCCGCATCGACTTCGTCGACGAGTTCAACCGGCGCCCGCGCCGCTGAGCTCAGCAGTCCTTCGAAGGGCCGCACCCGGTCTGGGGTGCGGCCCTTCGTCCTATTCTTCCTTCAGTTGACCTCCGGAGAAGGGTTAGTGCAGGTGTTGGTGACAGTCGGGCGGATCGGCCGGGCGCATGGGATCAAGGGTGAGGTCGGGGTCGAGGTGCGGACCGACGAGCCGGACCGGCGGTTCGCGGACGGTGCGACCTTGGTGACGGATGCCAAGGTGTCCCGCACGCTGACGGTGGAGTCGAGCCGCTGGCACAGCGGGCGGTTGCTGGTGAAGTTCGCTGAAGTGGCGGACCGGACTGCCGCTGAGCTGCTGCGCAACCTGTCCGTGCAGTCCGAGATCGACGAGGACGAGCGCCCGGAGGACCCCGAGGAGTACTACGACCGCGAGTTGATCGGCCTCGCCGTACGCACCACAGACGGCGCGGACGTGGGTGAAGTGATCGACGTGGTCCACCTCCCGTCGCAGGACCTCCTGGAGATCCGCCGCCCGGCCGGCAACGCCGTGCTGGTCCCGCTGGTCGAGGAGCTGGTCCCGGAGCTCAACCTGGAGAAGCAGTACGTCGTCGTGGCCGACCGGCCCGGTCTGCTGGACCCGGAGGGCGCCGAGGTGGTCCCGACCGATGAGGCTTGACGTCGTCACGATCTTCCCGGAGTACCTGGCCGCCCTGGACGTCTCGCTGGTCGGCAAGGCGGCGAAGAGCGGCCTCCTGGACGTCCACCTGCACGACCTGCGCGAGTGGACCCACGACCGCCACCGGACCGTCGACGACACCCCGTACGGCGGGGGAGCGGGCATGGTGATGAAGCCGGAGCCCTGGGGCCTGGCGCTCGACGCGATCGCTCCCGCGGACGGTCCGGCGCAGCCGCGGCTGATCATTCCCACACCCGCCGGGCGTCCCTTCACCCAATCGTTGGCCTACGAGCTGGCCGCTGAGCCATGGCTGGCCTTCGCCTGCGGCCGGTACGAGGGCATCGACGCGCGCGTGGCGTCGTACGCCGGTGAACGGATGCGCGTGGACGAGGTGTCCATCGGCGACTACGTGCTGAACGGCGGCGAGGTCGCAGTACTCGTCATGGTCGAGGCAGTGGCCCGCCTCCTGCCCGGTGTGATCGGCAACCCGGAGTCCTTGGCGGAGGAGTCGCACTCGGGCGACGGCCTGCTCGAGTACCCGGTGTACACGAAGCCGCCGAGCTGGCGTGGGCACGACGTACCTGAGGTGCTGCTGTCCGGGAACCACGGCCTGATCGCTGATTGGCACCACGAAGAGTCAGTACGCCGTACTGCGGAACGTCGGCCGGACCTGCTGGCGGCGTGGGGCGACGTACTGGCGGCCAAGGACGACTCCGACGCGGTCCGCATCCTCCCGGCCACCGCAGCAGACGCGGGCGAGGTCCACGTGCTGCAACTGGCCGCCTTCCTGTCCGAGGCTCGCCTGTACGACGACTACACGCTCCCGCCCCTCACGGCGGACGTCGCCGACACAGCGGACCGTCTGGAGCGCTCCGTCGCCCTCAAGGCGGTCGCTGGTGCCCGCATCGTCGGCTCCGTCCAGCTGACCGTCGACGGGCCTGTGGGGCAGATAGAGCGGCTCGTCGTCGCCCCCGACTGGCAGGGGCGCGGTCTCGGTGCCCGTCTGCTCCGCGCCGCCGAACAGCTGGCTCCGTCCGACGTGACGTCGTACGTCCTGAACACCGGTGCCAAGAGCGAGCGCAACCTCGCCCTGTACCGGAAGGCGGGCTACCGGGAGAGCAGCCGGGAGGCCCAGACGCCGAAGGTGGATCTGGTCTACCTGACCAAGCGCCGTCGCCGGAAGTGACGGCTGTCACGCCCGAGTCACGCCCGAGTCAGGACGGGGTCACGCTCACCCTGTGCTGAGGAATCGGGCTGATTTCGTCACGGTGTGGGGCGTGTGGCAAGATTGTCTGCTGCTGCCCTTCGGTGCTCCTGCCACAGGGGGTGACCACCGACCGGCAGCCTCTTGATGACTTCATCACCACCGACATTCGTGGGTGACCTGTGGCACGCGCGAGGAAGAGACACCTGATGAGCAACATCCTGAATGAGCTCGACAACGCGAGCAAGCGCGACGACATCCCCGCTTTCCGGCCCGGCGACACCGTCAACGTGCACGTCAAGGTCGTCGAGGGCAACCGGTCCCGCGTCCAGGTGTTCAAGGGTGTCGTGATCCGGCGCCAGGGTGGCGGCCTGCAGGAGACCTTCACGGTCCGCAAGGTCAGCTTCGGTGTCGGTGTCGAGCGGACCTTCCCGCTGCACACCCCGATCGTCGAGAAGATCGAGGTCGTGACCCGCGGCGACGTCCGCCGCGCCAAGCTGTACTACCTGCGCGAGCTGCGCGGTAAGGCGGCCAAGATCAAGGAGAAGCGCGAGATCCCGGCCTCCTGACGCCGCGTAACGACGACGGTCTCCGATGGCGCCGAGCACTGCGACTCGAGCTCGCCCTCGCCCGGTAGCCTCGAGGGCACGTCGCAGCAAGGGACGTCACCGCAGGCTGAAGCAGCGGAATCCGCTGCTCAGCCTGCTTGTCGAGATGAGCACCGTCACGGTGCTCGCGCTCGTCATCACCGTGGTCCTGCGGCTGTTCGTCGCGGAGGCGTTCTACGTCCCGTCGGAGTCGATGTACGACACGCTGACCAAGGACGACCGGATCCTGGCCGAGAAGATCAGCTACCTGCATCGGGATGTCGACCGCGGCGACATCATCGTGTTCAAGGACCCGAGCAACTGGCTGAACGAAGAACAGGCCAAGCCGGGCACGCTGCGCCGAGTCGGTGAGTTCGTCGGCATCCTGCCCCGCAGCGGCGAGGGTCACCTGGTGAAGCGGGTGATCGGCATCGGCGGCGACCGGGTGATCTGCTGCAACAAGCAGGGCCAGATCACCGTGAACGGGATCGCGCTGGACGAGCGGGAGTACCTGCTCAAGGACGCCAAGCCCTCCGAGGTCCCGTTCAACGTGCTGGTGCCGGCCGGCCATCTGTGGGTGATGGGCGACAACCGCGCCGAATCCGCCGACTCGCGTGCCCATATGGGCGGCCCCGGCGGTGGATTCGTGCCGGTCGAGAACGTGGTTGGCCGGGCCTGTTGCGTAATCTGGCCGTCTGACCGGATGACGATGCTGCGTCCTCCGGAAACCTTCAAGAAGCCGGGGCTGAAGAAGTGACCGATACGCCGACCAAGACGGACCCAAAACCCGCCCATCGTTCGGGCTTCGGAGCCGCAGCCCGAGAGTTCGTGCTGATCGTGGTCGGGGCCCTGATCGTCTCGTCGATCCTGCGGGCGTTCGTCGGGCAGATGTTCATCATCCCGAGCGAGTCGATGGAGAACACGCTGCTGGTCGGTGACCGGGTCGTGGTGGAGAAGCTCACCGACGTGAAGCGCGGTGACGTGGTCGTGTTCGAGGACCCGGGCGGCTGGCTCGGCCCGGAGGAGAGCGGCCAGAAGCGCGGTTCGGTCGGCCGGTTCTTCGAGATCGTCGGTCTGCTGCCGGATTCCAGCCACGGCCACCTGATCAAGCGCCTGATCGGCATGCCCGGCGACAAGGTCGCCTGCTGCGACTCCAAGGGCCGCCTGCTGGTCAACGGTCAGCCGCTCGACGAGACGAAGTACCTGTATCCGGGGGATGCCCCGTCCCAGATGGAGTTCCAGGTCACCGTCCCGGCCGGCCGGATCTTCGTGATGGGCGACCACCGGTCCGCCTCCGGGGACTCCCGCGTGCACCTGCAGGACCTCGACGCGAACGGCGGCAACCAGGGCGACGCGGCGTTCGTGCCGCTCGACAAGGTCACCGGGCGGGCGATAGCGATCGTCTGGCCGGCGGGCCGCTGGAGCAAACTCGGCGTACCCGACACGTTCAAGGCGGTCCCGGCCCCCGGCCCGGCACCGGACAAACCTTCGATATCGCTCACGCCACCACCTAAGTGAGAACCTGTCGCCTCTGACGCCTAGGGTGAGTTGTGTGATGCGGAGGGCTGAATGAGCGCGTTGCCGCGCGGGAGCACGGTACGGCGAGACGCCGGGCTGTACGGGTACGAGCGTGCCCTGCGCCGCGTCGGCCTGGACCCGATCGCCGGCGTCGACGAGGCCGGTCGCGGGCCCTGTGCCGGGCCGCTGGTGGCGGCCGCGGTGATCCTGCCGGACGGCAAACGGGGCCAGATCCCGGAGCTGGCCGATTCCAAGCTGCTGACCGCCAAGGCGCGGGACCGCTGCTACGAGGAGATCCGTAAGCGGGCGCTGGCCTGGTCGGTGGTCTCGATCGAGGCCGCGGAGTGTGATCGGCTCGGCATGCACGTCGCGAACGTGGAGGCGCTCCGCCGGGCGCTGTTCAGGCTCGACGTGCGCCCGTCGTACGTGCTGACCGACGGGTTCGGTGTCGACGGTCTCGGCGTACCGGGGCTGTCGATCTGGAAGGGTGACCGCGTGGCGGCGTGTATCGCCGCCGCCTCGGTGATCGCCAAGGTGACCCGTGATCGGGTGATGCAGCACTGGGACACCGTGTACCCGCAGTACGGGTTCGCGATCCACAAGGGGTACTGCACCCCCGAACACCAGGCGGCACTGGACGAATACGGCCCGTGCCCGCAACATCGACGGCGGTTTGAGAATGTCCGCCGCAGTCTGCGGCCCGATATGGGACAGAATGTGACCAGTCCCACCGGAGTGGAGAGCAATCGATGAGTGCCGATGACCTCGAGAAGTACGAGACCGATATGGAGCTGCAGCTCTATCGGGAGTACAAGGACGTCGTCGGGATCTTCAAGTACGTCGTGGAGACCGAGCGCCGGTTCTACCTGTGCAACGCGGTCGACCTGAAGGTGCGTACCGAGGGCGGCGACGTGTACTTCGAGGTGACGATGGCCGACGCGTGGGTCTGGGACGTCTACCGGTCGGCCCGCTTCGTGAAGAACGCCAAGGTCGTCACCTTCCGCGACGTCAACATCGAAGAGCTCGCCAAGTCCGACCTGGAAGTCCCGAAGGACTCCGACTTCGGCCGCTGAGCTTCTCCAGAGGCTGAGCTTTTCCACAGGCGGAAAGTGAGGTCCGTTTCGCAGGCCTGATCCCGGCATGTTCTCTGCCGGAGGTGGTCAACGATGCGGACCAGGAACACCGTCGGACGGTACGGCGAGGATCTCGCCGCGAGGTATCTCAGCGAGCACGGTTTCGCGGTGCTCGAGCGCAACTGGCGCTGCGAGCTCGGCGAGATCGACATCGTCGCGCGCGAAGGCAACACGCTCGTCGTGTGTGAGGTGAAGACCCGGCGCGGGCTCAACTACGGCAGCCCGCTCGAGTCGATCACCTACCGGAAGCTGATCACGCTCCGGAAGCTGTCCGGCCGCTGGTTGCAGGCCCACCAGCTCAGACCGGCGGCGATCCGGATCGACGTCGTAGGCGTCCTGTTCGACCACAACACGCCACCTACCGTGGACCACGTGCGGGGTGTGGCCTGATGGCGCTCGCACAGACGTGGTCCGTCGCGCTCGTCGGCCTGGAGGGCCACTTGGTCGAGGTCGAGGCCGACATCGCCCAGGGGCTGCCGAAGACGACCCTGATCGGTCTCCCCGACACGTCCCTGTCCGAAGCCCGCGACCGCGTCCGCGCCGCCGTGGTCAACAGCGGTGAGCGATTCCCCGATCGCAAGGTCACCATCGGCCTGTCACCCGCCACCCTGCCCAAGACCGGCTCGCACTACGACGTCGCCATCGCCCTGTCGCTTCTGACCGCGGCCGGTGTCGTCGATCCCAGTTCTCTCCGTCAGACAGCGATCATCGGCGAGCTCGGCCTCGACGGCCGCATCCGCGAGGTCCGCGGCGCGCTCGCGATGACCCTGGCCGCAGCCCGAGCCGGCTTCGACCGCATCGTCGTCCCCGACCTCAACGTCGGCGAAGCACGTCTCGTCCCAGGCATCGAGGTGTACGGCGCACGCTCGCTCCGTCAGGTCCTCGCGCTACTCCGCGGCGTCGAGATCCCTGACGAGGCACCGCCCCGCGCCGAGCCACGCCTGGTGTCAGAGTCGCTGACCCGGGTTCCAGCGGTCGATCTCGACGACGTCATCGGCCAGCACGAAGGCCGCCGCGCCATCGAGGCCGCTGCAGCCGGTGGCCATCACCTGTTCCTGCACGGGCCGCCGGGATCCGGCAAGACGATGCTCGCGGAACGCCTGGCCGGGCTGATGCCCGACCTGACCGCAGACGACTCGCTCGAGGTGTCGGCCGTGCACTCACTCGCCGGTCTGCTCACCAACGATGCCGAGCTGGTCGTCCGGCCGCCGTTCATCGCGCCGCACCACACTGCCTCCCTGGTCAGCCTCGTCGGCGGTGGGTCAGGCGTGCCCAGGCCTGGTGCCATCAGCTGCGCGCATCGCGGCATCCTGTTCATCGACGAGGCGCCCGAGATGCATCCGCTGACTCTCGACACGCTGCGCCAACCGCTCGAGGCCGGGTTCGTCGAAGTCCATCGGGCTGCCGCGGTCGCGAAGTTCCCGGCCCGCTTCATGCTCGTGCTGGCGGCCAATCCGTGTCCCTGCGGGCTGTCCGGCACCAATCAAGGCATCTGCAGCTGCACCCCTCAGGTCCTCGCCCGCTACCGCCAACGGATCAGCGGCCCGATCAAGGACCGCCTGGACATCCAACGTCAGATCCTCCCGGCGGCACGCACCATCACCGACGCCGAGCCCACCGAATCGACTGCGGTCGTTGCCGACCGGGTCCGGCTCGCCCGCGACCGCCAGGCTCACCGTCACAAAGGCACAGCCTGGATTCTGAACAGCGAGGTCCCCGGCCCGATCCTGCGCCGCGAACATCCCTTGGATGCCGCGAGCAACAAACTCCTCGAGAACCATTACGCGAGCGGCCGCCTGACCGCTCGAGGCTTCGACCGCGTCGTCCGACTCGCGTGGACCCTTGCCGACCTTGCCGGCGCCGACCGGCCGACGGTCGAGCTCACCCACGAAGCGTTCCAGCTGCGAGCCGGCGAGCCGTTGGTGCAGCTCTCCGATCTCCGCCCCCTCAAAGGAATCGCCTGATGACGAACCATGCTCTGAACTTTGCCCTGACGAACCTGGCACTGATGGCTGATGCCATCGGCTCCGGTGGAGGAGCGGCCGGATCCGAGGTGATTGCCGACGGCAACGGCGATCGGGAACGCCTCGCCCGCGCCGGCTTGTCCCGCGTCGTCGAGCCCGGTGACCTCGCCGCGCTGAAGGCATTCGACGGGATGTCCGCGCTGGAGATCTGGGACCGCCTCCAGTGCAGATCACACGGCCTCGAGCGCTGGTCCACCCGCCTCGCCGAGGTCGATCCGGAGCGAGACCTCGAGCGAGCCGCGGCCGCCGGTGCCAGGTTCGTGATCCCCGGTGACGACGAATGGCCCGACCCGATAGACGTTCTCACCGATGCCGGCCAGCTAAGCCGCCGTGCTGGTGCCCCGTTCGGCCTGTGGGTCCGCGGTCGGGCGAATCTCCGTCACGCGTTGAAGCGTTCGGTCTCGGTCGTCGGTGCCCGCGCCTGCTCGTCGTACGGCGAACACGTCGCCGCCGAGCTGTCTGCCGGCCTAGCCGACTCTGGCGTGACCGTGGTGTCCGGTGGGGCCTTCGGCATCGACGCGGCAGCCCACCGCGGCGCGCTCGCAGCCCCCGGCACGACGATCGCCGTACTCGCCTGCGGTGTCGACGTCAGCTACCCGAAACGCAACTCGGCCCTGCTCAGTCGCGTTGCCGAGGAGGGTCTGGTCGTCGCCGAACTCCCACCCGGCTGCTCACCGACCAAGCTCCGCTTCCTCGCCCGCAACCGCCTGATCGCAGCGGCCACCCAGGGCACAGTCGTCATCGAAGCCGCAATCCGCAGCGGCGCCCTCAACACCGCCGGCTGGGCCGAACAGTGCGGCCGCGCCGTCCTGGCTGTGCCCGGCCCCGTCACCTCCCGGATGTCCGCCGGCAGCCACCTGCTGGTCCGCGAACGCAACGCCGTACTAGCCACCAACGTCGCCGACATCATCGAAGCCATCTCACCGTATGGCGCCGGCCTCACCCAACCCCCACGAGCCCCACAATCCGTGGCAGACACCCTCGACGCCGACCTCCAACGCACCCTCGACGCAGTCCCCGTCCTCCATCCAGCCCCAGCCCCCCGCATAGCCGTCACCGCCGGCCTGGACCTTCTCACCACCCAACAATCCCTGGATGCCCTAGCCGCCCTAGCCCTAATAACCCAAACCCCGACCGGCTGGCGCCTCCCATCCCCACCTGGTGGTGCTTAGGAGGGCACGGCGTAGCGGGTTGCGATTTTGGTGGCTCGGGTGTGGAGGGTGGTGCGTAAGGACTGGGGTGTGAGGACTTCTGCGTTGGTGGCTAGTTGCCAGAGGGCCCATTCGGCGTGGCGCGCGTCTTGGAAGGTGACCTCGAGGCGGAGCCAGCCGTCTGAATCAGCTTGTTCGGTGGTGACGGCTAGCGCGGTGGCCATGAGCTCCTCTCGCCGCGCTGGGTTGAGGCGTAGCAGCACGGTGATTTGGTCGCCGCCGGTTCGGAAGGTTGTGCTGCGCTCCTGCCATGTGCGATGCAGGTCAACCCGGTCGGGTCGCTGCGCGGGTTCGTCGAGTTCCTCGGCGGCCAGCACTCGGGACAGCCGGTACGTGCGGTCCTCGCCGGACCGCTTCGCCAGCAGGTAGCCCTGGTCTCGTACGGTGACCAGACCGATCGGGTCCACCGTGCGCCACTTCGGGGTCTGATCCACGGCTGCGTACTGGATCCGCAGCTTGTGCCCGGTGAACACGGCGCTGCGGATCTCGGCTGCGATGGCGTCCGGCACTTCCTCGGTGACCTGCCGACGTGAGAGGAGATCCGTTTCCGGGTCGATCAGCAATCGCTCTACTGCGTCGGCTGCAGTGTCCCGATATCCCTCTGGCAGGGCATCGACGACCTTGAGCATGGCCGAAGCGAGCGCCGAGCCAAGACCGAACACCTGTGCTCCGCGGCGCGATCCGGCGACCAGCAGCGCGAGCGCCTCATCGTTGTTCAGCCCGGTGAGCTCTGTCTGGAACCCGGGCAACAGCTCGAACCCGCCGTACCTCCCGCGTTCGGCATAAACCGGCACGCCGGCTGCGGACAGCGCCTCGATGTCCCGGAGCACGGTGCGGGTGGATACCTCGAGCTCGCGGGCCAGCGTCGGCGCGGACAGCCGACCACGTTGGCGCAGCAGCAGGACCAGTGAGACCAACCGGTCGGCGCGCATCCGACGACTCTACCGCCATACGCGACACAGGATGTCGTGATTCGTTGGGAGGCTTTCAGTACGACGTCAGGCCGGGCTGCTTGGGCCGATGGACGAAGCCTGTCGATCAATCGAATGGAGCTGATGTGGCTGTGGAGCGAACGACGGTCAACCCGTGGACCTGGTCGCTGGACCTGGGCTACAACCAAGGCGAGATCGTCTCCGGCCAGACCCGGACGCTGTACTGCGCCGGGCAGACCGCGATGAGCGGCGACGGAAAGCCCGAGCATGCCGGTGACCTGGCGGCGCAGTTGGCGTTGAGCCTCGACAACCTGGAGGCCGTCCTCGGCAACGCCGGCATGTCCCTCACGAATCTCGTCCGACTCAACGTGTACACCACCGACGTCGACCTGCTGTTCCAGCACTACGGGGTGCTGGCATCGCGGTTGGGCGCTGCCGGGGTCGCGCCGCCGACAACGATGCTCGGCGTGACCCGACTCGCGATCCCCACCCTGCTGGTCGAACTCGAAGCGACAGCCGTCGGGTGAGCCCGGTGCCGAGCACGACACGCGGCCGGACGCAGGCGCCGTCCACCAGACGCGGACGGAGACGGGCGTCGGCCACGAGACGTGGACGGAGACGGGCGTCGGCCACGAGACGCGGACGGACGCGGGTGTTGTCCTGTCCCCGGTCGGCGGGGCGTGATTCCCGGTGGTGAAGGTGGCGACGATAGGCGTGTACGAGTTCGACGTTGAGTCGTTCCTGCAGCGATTGCAGGATGCCGATGTTCGGTTACTGGTCGACGTACGGCAGCGGCGTGGCGTGCGGGGGCCGGAGTACGCCTGGGCGAACTCGCTTCGGTTGCAGGCGGCCCTCGCTGATGTGCGGATCGCGTACGAACATCATCCTGAGCTCGCACCGACCACCGAGCTACGCGAACTGCAGTACGCCGAGGACGATCGGCAAGGGGTGGGCAAGCGTTCGCGCCGCGAACTCGCCGCCGAGTACGTCCGGCGCTACACGACCGAAATCCTCGACCAGGCCGACCTAACGTCGATCGTGTCAGCCCTGCCGACCAACGGAATCGCCGCGCTGCTGTGTGTCGAACTCGAGCCCGCCTCCTGCCATCGCTCGCTGATCGCCAAGCGACTAACCGAACACCACGGCATCACGATCGAGCACCTACGCCCCTTGTAACCCACGGATTCCAGCACATCAGCCCGCCGACGAACGCACGCGCGCGTGGCGCCGTCCAGCCTCACGCGAGCCGTGGTGCGGTCCGGGCGGACGCGCGCGTGGTGTGGTTCGGGCGGACGCGCGCGTGGTGGTGTGGTTCGGGCGGACGCGCGCGTGGTGGTGTGGTTCGGGCGGACGCGCGCGTGGTGGTGTGGTTCGGGCGGACGCGAGCGTGACGCCAGCCAACCACACGGCCGCCGGTGTCCGTGCATGCAACTTGAGCGGCGCTGCCCGGTGCTCCGAGTGCACGTCCACGCGCTGCGGGGCGGAGGTTAGTTGCGCATGTGTTTGCCGCGGGTGGGTTTTTGGGATTGTTGCTGGTCGGGCGGGGTGCGGATTGCGCGTAGCTCGGGTGGGCGGTCCTGGTCGGGGCGGATGGCTTGCAGGCCGCCGGTGCCGGGGTCGGTGTCGCCGAGGTCGAAGTCCCAGCTGTCCTCGTTGGCGAGGCGGCTGTGCCAGCGGCCGTAGAGGGCGTAGATCGCGATACCGATGACCATCCAGACGCCGAACTTGGTCCAGGTGCTGGTCTTCAGGTTCAGCATCAGCCACACCGTTGCGGCGAGCGACAACAGCGGGATCAGCGGGACCATTGGCACCCGGAAGCCACGCTCCAGGTTCGGCTCCGAGCGGCGCAGCGTGAGTACGCCGACAGCGCAGAACGCGAAGCAGAACAGGGCACCGATGACCAGCAGCTCCTCGAGTTCGAGGACCTTCGGGTAGAGCGTGAGCAACAGAGCGGCGAGACCTGCGAAGCCGGCGGCGCGGGCCGGGGAGGAGTACACCCGGCTGACCCGGCCGAGGCTCTTCGGCAGCAGACCGTCACGACCCATGTTGAACAGGACGCGGCTCTGCGCGATGAGGACCACCATGATCACGGTCATCAACGCGAGCAACGCGCCTAGATTGACCACTTTTGCGGCCCACCCGACTCCGACGGCGGCCAACGCCTCGGAGACCGGCGCGGCTCCGCCGAGCTTGCCGTACGGGCGCATGCCGACCAGGACGACGGCCATCGCGATGTAGAGGATCGTTACCGCGCCGACGCCGAGCAGCATCCCTTGCGGGACAGTCTTCCGCGGGCTGCGGGCATCCTCCGACGCGGTCGCGATCAGGTCGAAACCGATGTAAGCGAACACGATCGTGCTGGCCGCCGTGAAGATGCCCATCGTTCCGAACGAACCGAACGACGAGTCCAGGATCCAGCCCAGCAACGTCGGACTCGCCGTCGCGGGAGCGGCCCGGGCCGGCGGCACGAACGGGTGGTAGTTCGCCATGTTGATGTGCGCCGCACCGACGATCACCACGAGCAGGATCACCGCGACCTTCGCGATCACGACGACGGTCAGCACCCGGGCCGACAGCTTGGTGCCGGTGACGATCAGCGCGGTCAGGACCAGCAAGAGCAACGGGGCAACGAGGTTGAGCTTGGCCTCGGGACCGAAGAACTGCGCCACCCCGCTGGGCAGCGTGACTCCGAATCCGTCCAACGTGGCCAGGAAGTACGCCGACCAGACGCGAGCGACGATCGCCGCCGCGGTGACGAGTTCGAGCACGAGCGCCCAACCGACCAGCCAGGCCCACATCTCACCGAAAGTCACGTAACTGAAGGTGTACGCGCTACCGGAGACAGGGATCGTCGAGGACAGCTCGGCGTAACAGGCCGCGGCCAGCACACAGACGATCGCGGCGATGACGAACGACAGGATCACTGCCGGTCCGGCGACATTGGCCGCCTGGACGCCGCTGATGCTGAAGATGCCGGAGCCGATCATCACGCCCAGGCCGAGTACAACCAGGTCGCGACGACCGAACAAGCGCGGCAGACGATGCCGCGCGTCCTCGACTCGAGTGAACGCCGACTCGACCGGCAGGCGCCGGCCTACGGTCTGTCCGTTCGCTGAGGGGGCCATGGTCAGGGGTGCCTCCGTTGCTACTAGGGCAATCGGGCCGAACAGTAGTCGACCGTCGGGTTATCGACCAGACCTCCTCTCGCCGGTCACCGCGCGGTGGCTTGCGATGCCGGGCCGCCTCACGCATCGTCGAGACATGGTGCCGGACGATGTCAGTGGAAACCCTTCCTGGCCGGAAGGTTTCACTCAGTTACTGGCTGACTACGAACGGCATCTGACGGCGGAGAGAGACCTCAGCACTCACTCGGTCAGAGCCTACATCGGGGATGTCGCGGATTTACTCGAACATTTGATTCGGCTTGGTCACGATGATCTTGGCGGGCTGGACATCCGGGGGCTCCGGTCCTGGCTGGCCAAACAGCAAAGTCTGGGGAAATCCCGCAGCACGATGGCGCGGCGGGCCACGGCCGCAAGGGTGTTCACGGCGTGGGCGCAGCGGACCGAGCGGATCGGTACGGATCCGGGAGCATTGCTCGCCAGCCCCAAGCCGCACAAGAGCCTGCCGGGCGTTCTCGGCCAGGCCGACACGCGAGCGGTCCTCGACGCTGCGGCCGTTGCCGCGGACGACGGAAGCCCGGTCGGGCTGCGTGACCTCGCGATCATGGAGCTCCTGTACGCGACGGGGATCCGCGTCGGCGAGCTGTGTGCACTCGACGTCGACGACATCGACCATTCGCGCCGCGTCGTCCGCGTGTTCGGCAAGGGCCGCAAGGAACGGTCCGTCCCGTACGGCGTGCCGGCTGCGGAAGCGCTCGAGCGATGGCTGACCGAAGCGCGTCCGAAGCTGGCGCGGGAGGGGAGCGGTCCGGCCGCCTTCCTCGGCGCGCGTGGTGGGCGGATCGATCAGCGAGCGGTACGACGGTTGGTGCACGAGCGGATCGCGGTCGTCGACGCACCGGATCTCGCCCCGCATGGACTGCGGCATACAGCGGCCACGCATCTCCTCGAAGGTGGCGCGGATCTGCGGAGCGTGCAGGAGTTGCTGGGGCACGCGTCGCTGGCGACGACCCAGGTCTATACGCATGTCTCCAGCGATCGGCTTCGGAAGGCCTACCTGCAGGCGCATCCGCGGGCTTGACCAGGCGCTCCGTGAGGGGGATGCGGGGCGTGAGTGGCTGAATGCGGCAGACTGCGGGACATGCGGGTTTCGGCGAAGTCTGACTATGCGTTGCGAGCTCTGATCGAGATCACCCAACGGTGGGTGGCCGACGATCCTTCGGTGGTGTCGGCCGAGGAGCTGAGTCGGGCGCAGGGCATCCCGCATGGCTTCTTGCAGGGCATCCTCGCCGACCTCCGCCGGGCGGGCGTGCTGTCCAGCCAGCGTGGGCAGTCGGGCGGATGGCGGCTGGCCGTCGACCCCAATGACATCTCGGTCGCGGATGTGATGCGCGCGGTGGACGGTCCGATCGTGAGCATCTCCGGTGTGCGGCCGGAGAGCGTTTCGTACAACGAACATGCGGTGGTCCTCCAACGGGTCTGGATCGCGGCTCGCGCGAGCCTGCGCGACGTACTCGAGAACACGACGTTGATCGATCTCGCCAAGAACAAGCTCCCGGCCGGCGTCGAGCGCCGCTCGAAGGACGAGGACGCCTGGCAGGCCCGCGTCCCCGGCAGCTGATCGGTCGAGCGTCTACTCCCGTCTGATCAGAAGGCCGGCGGTCAGCGTGAGGGCTGCGGTGGCGGCGATGATGAGCTTGGCCGTGCGCTGATTGCTGTCGGGCGGGGCGGGTGATGTGTCCGAGGCGCGTGGAGTTGGCAGCACGGGGGATGGAGCGCGAGCAGATTGAGCCTGCTGATCGGTCAGCGGGAGTAGGCGGACCGGCCGATTCGGGATGAGGGTCAGTGGGTTGAGGTATTGCTTGCCCTGGAGCAGACCCCAGTGCAGGCAGGCTCTCGGCAGGCAGTGCGAGCCGGCAGCGGACAGGCGCCCGATGACGGCGCCGGTCTGGACGGTGGTCCCGACAGAGACCGCCGGCACGACAGGCTCGTACGTCGTACGACGCGCTCCGGTCGTGATCGTGATGACGCCACGGCCGGCGAGTGGACCGGCGTACGTGATCGTGCCAGGGGTTGCGGCGAGGACGGGTTGGCCGGGACGGCCGGCCAGATCGACGCCGCGGTGGCCGGAGAGCCACGGTTTCGCGGGCAGTTCGAAGCCGTGCACCACCTCCGGGCGTGGCTGGAGCGGCCAGTCGGAGGTGGCACCGGGCAGGATGGCGAGGGAGAGCAGGGCGAGGTTCATGCCAGGGAAGATGCCGTCGTCGGGGACGGCCCCGGACCCTCGATCGCGCGATTGTGGATAACCCAGGGCCGGTTCGCGTTGCCCGCCGCCGGTCACGTACACTTCCGGTGGCGTCCCATGTGAGTGGGACGACTACGCATGCCCGCACCAGTGTGCGGTTCCAACGGTCCCGGAGCGATCCTGGCGGAGCCGTACGACGGGCATCAGGAGCAGCGGATCACCCGATCCGACGCGAGACAACCGAGACAACGCGCTGACCCGGGACGAGCACCCCGGCGAGCGTGACAGGAGACCCACACAGTCATGGCCGTAGTAACCATGAAGCAACTCCTCGAGAGCGGCGTGCACTTCGGGCACCAGACCCGTCGGTGGAACCCGAAGATGAAGCGCTACATCCTCACCGAGCGCAACGGCATCTACATCATCGACCTGCAGCAGTCGCTGTCCTACATCGACCGCGCGTACGAGTTCGTCCGCAGCACGGTCGCGTCGGGCGGGGCGATCCTGTTCGTCGGCACCAAGAAGCAGGCCCAGGAAGCGATCGCCGAGCAGGCGACCCGCGTCGGGATGCCGTACGTGAACCAGCGCTGGCTGGGCGGCATGCTGACCAACTTCCAGACGGTGAACAAGCGGCTCCAGCGCCTCAAGGAGCTCGAGCTCATCGACTTCGACGACGTCGCCGCCTCCGGTGTCACGAAGAAGGAGCTGCTGCAGAAGCGTCGCGAGCACGACAAGCTGCTCAAGACCCTCGGCGGTATCCGCGACATGGCCCGGGTTCCGGCCGCCGTGTGGATCGTGGACACCAAGAAGGAGCACCTCGCCGTCGACGAGGCGCGCAAGCTGAAGCTGCCGATCATCGGCATCCTCGACACCAACTGCGACCCGGACGAGGTCGACTACCCGATTCCGGGGAACGACGACGCGATCCGCTCGGTCGGCCTGCTGACCCGGGTCGTCGCCGACGCCGTCGCCGACGGTCTGATGGGCCGCTCCGGCCAGGGCGCTGCCGCGTCCGGCGAGGAGCTGGGCCAGGAGGAGCCGATGGCCGCCTGGGAGCGCGAGCTGCTGGAGAGCCAGAACGGCACCGCCAAGACCGAGAAGGCCGCTGAGGCCGCCCCGGCCGCCGACGCTGCTCCGGCCGCGGAGGCTGCCCCGGTTGCCGAGGCGGTTGCCGAGGCGGCCGACGTCCTGACCGAGCCGGTCGCGTCCGACGCCGTCATCGAGACCGCGCCGGAAGCCGCCGAGGCCAAGGCCGAGGAGACCCCGGCCGCGACCGAGGCGAAGGCCGACGAGACCCCGAAGGCCGACGAGGCCTGACAGCCACGGATGCCGCCCGGCCCCGCCGGGCGGCACCCCGCTGCGTCGCACGGTCCGCAACCGGGCCTGCCCCGCCCATCCAGCCGCATCGACAAGACGAGAGAACGAGGAATGGCGAACTACACCGCCGCTGACGTGAAGAAGCTCCGCGACGCCACCGGCGCGGGCATGATGGACGCGAAGAAGGCGCTCGAGACCACCGACGGCGACTTCGAGAAGGCGATCGAGGAGCTGCGCATCCACGGCGCGGCCAAGGCAGCCAAGCGTGGCGCCGAGCGGTCCGCCACCAACGGCCTGGTGGCCGCGGCGGAGAACGCGCTGGTCCAGCTCAACTGCGAGACCGACTTCGTTGCCAAGAACGAGCAGTTCCAGCAGCTCGCCGCCGACATCGTCGCGCACGCTGCGGCGAGCAAGGTCGGCGACGTCGAGGGCCTGCTGAGCGAGAAGCTGACGGACGGCAAGTCGGTCGCCGAGAACATCGAGGCCCTGGCCGCCGTCATCGGCGAGAAGCTGGAGCTCGGCCGGGTGGCCGTGTTCGACGGCAAGGTGACCGCGTACATGCACAAGCGTGCCGCGGATCTGCCGGCCCAGGTCGGCGTACTGGTCGAGTTCGAGGGTGACAACGTCGAGGCCGCCCGTGGCGCTGCCATGCAGGCCGCCGCGATGCGCCCGCTGTACACCACCCGCGACGAGATCCCGGCCGAGACGGTCGAGAACGAGAAGCGCATCGCCGAGGCCACCGCCCGCGAAGAGGGCAAGCCGGAGCAGGCGCTGCCGAAGATCGTCGAGGGCCGGGTGAACGGCTTCTTCAAGGACGTCGTACTGCTCGAGCAGCCGTCGGTGACCGAGAGCAAGAAGTCCGTGAAGGCCGTGCTCGATGAGGCCGGTGTGACCGTGAAGCGGTTCGCCCGCTTCGAGGTCGGCGCCTGATCCCGACGAGGATCTGAACAGGACAGCAACGAACGAGGAGGCCGGAATCGTGACGGAAACCCTGGGTACCGAGACGAATCCGGCCTCTTCGCCGTTCGCCCCGGCCTATCACCGGGTGCTGCTGAAGCTGTCGGGCGAGGTGTTCGGCGGCGGGAAACTCGGCGTCGACCCCGACGTCGTGAACTCGATCGCCAAGCAGATCGCCGAGGTGGCCCGGGCCGGTGTCCAGGTCGCCGTGGTGGTCGGCGGCGGCAACTTCTTCCGCGGCGCCGAGCTGCAGCAGCGCGGCATGGAGCGCAACCGCGCCGACTACATGGGCATGCTCGGCACGGTGATGAACTGCCTGGCGCTGCAGGACTTCCTGGAGAAGCTCGGTATCGAGACCCGGGTGCAGACCGCCATCACGATGGGCCAGGTCGCCGAGCCGTACATCCCGCGCAAGGCCGAGCGGCACCTGGAGAAGGGCCGCGTGGTCATCTTCGGCGCCGGCTCCGGTATGCCGTACTTCTCCACCGACACCGTCGCCGCCCAGCGCGCGCTCGAGGTCGGCGCCGAGGCGCTGCTGATGGGCAAGCAGGGCGTGGACGGGGTCTACGACTCCGACCCGAAGAAGAACCCGGACGCGGTCAAGTTCGACCAGTTGTCGTACGACGACTTCCTGGCCCGCGGCCTCCGGGTCGCCGACGCCACCGCGATCAGCCTGGCCCGTGACAACGCGCTGCCGATCGTGATCTTCGGCCTCGAAGAGGGCAACATCGCCCGGGTGATCCACGGCGAGAAGATCGGCACGGTCGTCTCGCCGGGGCAATAACCCGGCGTAGGGCGGCGTACCACTAGGATCGGGTGTCACAAGGCGCAGTAGGAGTGGCCGCATCGACGCGGCCCAGAGGAAGCGAGGAATGTCGTGATCGACGAAGCTCTCCGCGAAGCCGAGCAGAAGATGGCGAAGGCCGTGGAGGTCGCGAAGGACGACTTCGCCGCGATCCGCACCGGCCGGGCGCACCCGCAGATGTTCGCGGGCATCCTGGCCGACTACTACGGCAGCCCGACGCCGCTGCAGCAGCTGGCCGGTTTCCAGGTCCCCGAGCCCCGCACGGTCCTGATCTCGCCGTACGACAAGGGTGCGATGACGGCGATCGAGAAGGCGATCCGCGACTCCGACCTGGGTGTGAACCCGGGCAACGACGGCGCGGTGATCCGGGTGGTCATGCCGCAGTTGACCGAGGAGCGGCGCAAGGAGTACATCAAGGTCGCCAAGACCAAGGCCGAGGAGGCCAAGGTCTCGGTCCGCAACATCCGCCGGCACGCCATGGACCAGGTGCACAAGACGGTCAAGGACGGCGATGCGGGCGAGGACGAGGGCAAGAGTGCTGAGAAGCGGCTCGATGGGTTGACGAAGAAGTACGTCGACTCGGTCGATGACCTGCTCAAGCACAAGGAAGCCGAACTGCTCGAGGTGTGATGGGCGTCGAGAGCACGCCCGCGCCGAGTCCCAACCCGAGTCGTGCCGGGCGCAACCTGCCTGCTGCCATCGCGGTGGGAGTCGGGCTCGGCGCACTGATCCTCGGATCGCTGTACTGGCAGAAGGTCCTGTTCGCCGTCCTGGTGCTCGCGGTCGTCCTGGTCGCCGTGGACGAGATGATCAAGGCTCTGCGCACCGGGGGTGCGGAGATCCCGCGGATCCCGCTGTTCGCCGGTACGACGGCGATGCTGACCGCGGCGTACTTCGGGGGACCGATGGCGCTGCTGGTCGCACTGGGGCTCACGGTGCTGGGGACGATCTTCTGGCGGATGCCAGGTGGTTCGATCGGGTTCGTCCGCGACGTGAGCGCGGGAGTGTTCCTGATCGGCTATGTCCCGCTGCTGGCGGGATTCGCGATTCTGCTGGTCCAGCCGGACTCCGACGGCCCAGGGCGGGTGCTGACGTTCTTCGCGGTCGTGGTCGCGAGTGATGTCGGCGGGTACGTCGCGGGCGTGCTGTTCGGCAAGCACCCGATGGCGCCGACGATCAGCCCGAAGAAGTCCTGGGAGGGATTCACCGGCTCGGCGCTGGCGTGCATCGGCGCCGGTATCGCTGCGGTGGTCTTCCTGCTGGACGGCGACTGGTGGGTCGGCGCGATCGTCGGTGCGGTAGCCGTACTGACTGCGACGGTCGGCGACCTCGCTGAGTCGATGATCAAGCGCGACCTGGGCATCAAGGACATGTCGAACCTGCTGCCCGGCCATGGAGGCGTAATGGACCGGCTGGACTCTCTGCTAGCGACCGCTCCCGTCGTCTGGCTGCTGCTTCACCTGCTGGTGAAGGCATGACGATCGCACCGGACGGACGATCCCTGGTGGGCGACGTCGTACGGCTGGATCGGATGCAGGAAGGCGATATCGACGAGTTGTACGCCGCGATCGCGAACGAGCAGGTGTACGCCGGAGGCTTCGCCGGCGGGCCCGCTGCGATGCCGAAGAGCGCGGACGAGATGCGGGCGAAGTGGATCCCGGCCGCGGCCAAGCGGTTCGCGTACGTCGTCCGGACGGTTGCCGACGGCACGGTTGTCGGTACGTCGAGCCTCGCCGACGTCGACCTGGTGAACGAGCGGATCCACCTCGGCTATACCGGCTACGCGCCGGCCGTCTGGGGGACCGCGGTCAACCCGGCGGCCAAGCTGTTGCTGCTCGAGCATGCCTTCGAGGTGTGCGGATTCGGCCGCGTGAAGATCCAGACCGGCTCGAAGAACACCCGCTCGCAGGCGGCGATCGCCAAGCTCGGCGCGACCCGCGAGGGCGTTCTGCGGCGGCACATGCTGATGGCTGACGGCTCGTTCCGCGACACGGTCGTGTTCTCGATCCTGGCCGACGAGTGGCCGGATGTGCGGAAGCGGCTCGAGGCCCGTATCAACCGATGAGCTTCGCCAACGAGGCCAGGAGATCGTCCCGGTCGTAGGTGTTGGTCGTGATCAGGACCTCGTCCGCGGCTGTGCGCTGCACGAGGTCCTCGAGCGCGGCATGCACCTCGTCGGAGGTCCCGTAGTACTGACCACGCAATGCGTTCTCGAAGAACTCTTGCTCGCGGGCGTTCATGGTCGCGGGCACGTCAGGCTGCAACGGCGGGAAGACGCCGCGGGTACGTGAGTAGGCGCTGGCCCATGCCTCCGGCAACAACAGCTGACGGGCCGCCTCGGTGGTGTCCCCAACCGCAGCGGTGACGGCGAGGATGACGTAGGGCTCCGGCGCCCACGCGGACGGCTGGAAGGCTGCCCGGTACTCGGAGACCAGCTCCACAGAGTCAGGGCGAGCAGCCAGCACCACAGGTAGTCCTAGCGACGCAGCGATCGCCGCGCCTTCGCCGACGGCCAGGACGAACGGCGGGATCCGCAGTCCCTCGCCTGGTCGGGCGTGCACGTCCGACGTGCCAACGAGATAACCGAGCAGCTCCTGCACCTGTGCGCTGAAGTCGTCCGCAGCGTCCTTCTCGACGCCCAGCGCACGCCGTACGCCGTTGGTGAAGCCGACCGAGCGCCCGAGGCCCATATCGATGCGGCCCGGGTACAGCGACTCCAGTACGCCGAACTGCTCCGCGACGACGAGCGGCTTGTGGTTCGGCAGCATCACTCCACCGGTACCGACCCGGATGTGCGAGGTGCGAGCAGCAACCGCCGCAGCCAAGACGGTCGGGGCCGAGCCAACCACTCCGGGAACGCTGTGATGCTCCGACACCCAGAAACGCTTGTAGCCAAGGTCTTCCACCTGCCGCGCGAACTCCACCGTCGCCCGCAGGGTCTCTGGCTCCGTCTCGCCAACGCGCGTCCGAGAACGGTCCAGGACTGACAGCGGGACGGAGAGCATGTTCAGTCCAACGGGTCCGCCGGAGCCCTCATTCCCCGAGCAGCAACTGCAGGTCGTCGCGGAATCGCTCCGGCGCTGTCAGGGGAGCGAGGAACTCGCGCTCGACCTCCAGCCGGATCCGCTCCGCCGTTTCAAAGGTCGACTGACCAACAGACGTCAGTACGACGACATTCCGCCGCCGGTCCTCGGGGCTGCGCCGGCGCTCGACGAACCCACGCTCCTCCAGCCCGTCGAGCAGATCGCCGATCGACGTGCGGTCCACCCGCAGCCGGGCCGCGACCTCGAGCTGGGAGAGCGGTTCGCCGGACACGATCGCGGACAGAACCGCCAGGTCACGACCGTTCAGACCGTGCGGAGCCAGCGCCTTGGTCTGAAGCTCGGTCAGCTTCGCCTGGACGTGTTTGAGCAGGTACCCCAGCCGGTCGGACGCCATACCGTCAAATCTACCGGGCAACTGATCGTCAGGAAGACTGATCATCAGTTACCCTGACGATTATGGAACTGACCTTCGGTCTGAAGACCACCCCGATGCACGTCCCGTACGCCGACATCCGCCGCGTCTGGCTCGAGGCCGACGAGACCCCGCAGATCCGCGACGCCTGGCTGTGGGACCACTTCCTCCCGCTGGCCGGGCCGAAGAACGGCGACGTGCTCGAGGGCTGGACCCTGCTCACCGCGCTGGCCGCACAGACCACCCGGCTCCGCCTCGGCCTGCTCGTCACGAGCAACCGGATCCGCCCGCCGGCGGTCCTCGGCAAGATCGCCAGCACGCTCGACGTGATCTCCGGCGGCCGGCTGATTATGGGCCTCGGCGCCGGCGGCACCCATCAACCAGCCGACCTGAGCGGCATCGCGGGCCCGAATCCCGCGCTCGAGGAGTACGCCGCCTACGGATTGACGCTCGTGCCGCCGGGGGAGGGCGTCGACCGGCTCCGCGAGACCATCGAGATCCTGCGCCGGATGTGGACCGAGGAGGAGTTCGACTTCCACGGCCGCTACTACCAGCTCGAGCGCAATCGCAACGAACCCAAACCGATCCAGCCCGCGGGTCCACCGCTCCTGATCGGCGGCTGGGGTAATCGGATGCTCCGCCTGGTCGCGGAGTACGCCGACGTGTGGAACATCAGCGGTCCGCCGCACACCGACTTCGACACCCTCACCGATCGGGTACGCCGATTGGACGCGGAATGCGACCGGATCGGACGGGACCCGGCGACGCTCAGCCGATCACTGCAGCAGATCGTCTCGTACGACGATCCGGCCGCAACGCGGGCGATCGTGCAGCGGGCGGTCGGGCTGGGGTTCGACCACATCGTGCTGTCGCTCCCGCGCCCGTATCCGAACCACGCCGTGCGCTGGCTGGTTCGGGAGATCATCGAGCCTTTCCACTGAGCTGGAAAGGTTCGGTGATTTTTTCACCGCACCACCACAACCTGTGTCAGTATCAAACACAGACGATCCGCCCCGGTCGTCCAGTGAGGAGCTGACATGACCCCCACGACGAAGTTCAAGGCCGCCCTGTGCGGTCTCGCCCTGATTGCCGCCGCCGCCCTCCCGATGGCCGCAGCCCCCGCCACCGCAGCACCCGCCCCGTCCCAGACCGTTTCGGCCGAGGCAGCTGCCGCGACCAAGCCGGTACCGAAGCTCGGCTTCTCGACGCAGACCGTCAGGACGCTGAACATCGACTTCCAGTACCAGCAGACCGGCTACTGGTGCGGGCCGGCCGCGACCCGGATCGCGCTCTCGGCCCGGATCTCGCCGCCGAGCCAGCAGCAGTTGGCCAACGAACTGCCGACCACGACCAACGGAACCGACTGGATCGGCCAGGTCACCCGCGTGCTCAACAACCACGTCGGCACCGGCTGGTACGAGACGAAGGAGATGCCGAACGACCCGCCCACCCAGGCGCAGCGTGACCTGCTCTGGCGGGACGTCGTCCTCGACATCAACAACAACTACCCGATCGTCGCCAACATCGTTGCTCCGGCCAGCAACCACCCGCCGGGCTACCCGAACTACACGATCTACCACTACTTCACGGTGATCGGGTACGACGACAGCGACCAGACCGTACTGATCGCGGACCCGGCCGGGTTCGCGCCGACCGCGACGTACTGGCTGACCTTCAACCAGCTCGCCACGCTCATCCCGCCGAAGGGCTACTCAGCCTGACTGCGCTGTCCCTCGTCACGGCGAGATACCTTGTTCGCCGTGACGAGGGAACCGCGGTTGGAGATCGAGTACTGCACCCAGTGCCGGTGGCTGATGCGGGCGGCCTGGACCGCTCAGGAGCTGCTGACCACGTTCCCCCAGGAGCTGGGGGAGGTGGCGCTGGTCCCAGGGGCCGGTGGGGTGTTCGACATCGGCTTGGACGGGGAGCTGCTGTGGTCGCGGAAGGCGGAGGGCGGGTTCGCCGAGATTCCGCTGCTCAAGCAGATGGTGCGGGACCGGATCGCCCCGGACCGCAAGCTCGGCCACTCCGACCGCAAGCCCGCTGGTGACGCGGGTCATGGGATGTGAATTTGTGAACGGTCGACCGGCCTTGCGACAATAGATCGGTTATGACTACCTCCCTTCCCCTTGTGTTCGATGAGCCGCGCCGCGCCAAGAAGCCGCCGCGGCACCTGGCCGACCTCACGGGGGAGGAGCGCCGTACTGCGGTTGCCGCGCTGGGTGAGCCCGCGTTCCGGGCCAACCAGCTGTCCAACCACTACTTCTCCCGGCTGGTGTCCGACCCGGCCGAGATGACCGACCTGCCGGCCGCGACCCGCGACAAGCTGGTCGCCGACCTGATGCCGCCGCTGCTGACCCGCGTCCGCGACCTCGAGTGCGACAACGGCGAGACCCGCAAGACGCTGTGGAAGCTGCTCGACGGCTCGCTGGTCGAGTCCGTCCTGATGCGGTATCCGGGCCGCGTGACAATGTGCGTGTCCTCGCAGGCCGGTTGCGGGATGGCGTGCCCGTTCTGCGCGACCGGCCAGGGCGGACTGACGCGGAACATGTCGACCGCGGAGATCGTCGAGCAGGTCGTCGACGGTGCGCGGGCGCTGGCGCGCGGCGAGGTCGCCGGCGGGCCGGGCCGGGTCAGCAACATCGTGTTCATGGGTATGGGCGAGCCGATGGCCAACTACAAGGCCGTGATGGGCGCCGTACGCCGCTTCACCGATCCGTCGCCGGAGGGGCTGGGGATCTCGGCTCGCGGTGTGACGGTGTCGACGGTCGGGCTCGTGCCGCGGATCAACCAGCTCGCGACCGAAGGGATCCCGGTCACGCTCGCGCTGTCGCTGCACGCGCCGGACGACGAGCTGCGCGACGAGCTGGTGCCGATCAACAACCGCTGGAAGGTCGACGAGGTCCTCGACGCGGCCTGGGGGTATGCGCGGCAGACCAAGCGGCGGGTCTCGATCGAGTACGCGATGATCCGCGACATCAACGACCACGCCTGGCGGGCCGACCTGCTCGCGGAGAAGCTCAACGCGCGCGGCGACTGGGGCTGGGTGCACGTCAACCTGATCCCGCTGAACCCGACCCCCGGCTCGAAGTGGACCGCCTCGGACCCGGCCGACGAGCGCGAGTTCGTCCGCCGCCTCGAGGCCGCCGGCATCCCCACCACCGTCCGCGACACCCGCGGCCAGGAAATCGACGGCGCCTGCGGCCAACTCGCCGCCGCAAGCAAGTGACCGAGCCCGCGGACTTCACCCGCGTCCGCTGGCGCGAGGGGTACGCGATACCTGAGGTGGACGAGTTCCTCGACATCGCCAGCGGCTGGCTCACCAACCGCTAGGCCGTCGTCAGGACCTTCGCCAGGGCCGTGGGCTGGGAGAACATCGGCCAGTGACCGGTGGGCAGTTCGACGAGTTCCCAGTGTGGTGACTTGAGCTGCTCGGCCACGTCGGACGACGGTGTCGCGCCGTCCATCAGGCACTTGAGGTACGTCGTGGGCAGCTCGCTGAGGGGGCGGACCAGGTGCGCCGGCTCGGTGATGGAGCGGCCGGGATGCGGCGTACCGCGCTCCAAGATCATCGCGATCTCCTCGTTGGAGAGGTCTTGGCCGACGTAGTCCTCGGCGGTGAGCGGCGGCCAGTACCCACCGGACGACTCCAGCTGGTCCTGGACCCACGCCTGCCCCTCGGCCGACCAGCCGTCGACGAACGACTTCCCGTCGGTCGGGATGTTCGAGTCGACGTACACCACCCGCCGCAGCCGATCGCCGATCCGCCCCGCCGCCTGACCGACCGGTATCCCGGAATAGCTGTGCCCCACGAGCACGACGTCGCTCAGGTCCTGCGACTCGATCACAGCCACGATGTCGTCGACATGCTGCTGCTGACCGGCGTCTTCGTCCCGCCGCTCAGCCAGCCCGCTCAACGTCACGGGATAAACGTCCTGCCCCTCGGCCCGCAGTACAGCGGCCACCTCGTCCCACGCCCACGCACCCAGCCACGCCCCCGGCACCAACACGAAGTTTGTCATGCCGCGCACGCTAAACCCCACCACCGACAAACTGGAGGGGCGGCCAACATCGACGCTCGTGGGTTCTACCGGCGCCTCGGCTTCGAGGAGGAGGACGTGAAGTTGACCAAGCGGGTGGATGGGATGATCGAGGGGTGAAGATCCTTTCGATTCAGTCGGCTGTTGCGTATGGGCATGTGGGGAACTCGGCGGCTGTGTTTCCGTTGCAGCGGATCGGGGTCGAGGTGCTGCCGGTTTATACGGTGAACTTCTCGAACCACACCGGGTACGGGGCGTGGCGTGGGCCGATGATCAGCCCGGACGACGTACGCGAGGTTCTGCTGGGGATCGAGGACCGCGGTGTCCTTCCGCAGATCGACGTGGTGCTCTCGGGCTACCAGGGCGGCGAGGGGATCGCCGACGTGATCCTCGAGACCGTGCAAAAGGTGAAGGCGGCCAATCCGACCGCTGTGTACTCCTGCGACCCGGTGATGGGCAACGCCAAGTCCGGATGCTTCGTCGCGCCCGCCATTCCGGTGCTGTTGCGCGACCGGGTGGTTCCGGCGGCCGACATCATCACGCCGAACCAGTTCGAGCTGGGCTTCCTGACCGACACCGAGCCGGACACGCTCGAGTCCACGCTGGCCTCGGTGGAGCTGGTGCGGGCGACCGGCCCGCGTACGGTGCTGGTCACCAGCGTCGAGCGCCCCGACCGCGAGGACGGCACGATCGAGATGCTCGCCGTCGACGACAGCGGTGCATGGATCGTGCAGACGCCGCACATCCCGATGAAGGCGAACGGCTCCGGAGACGTGACGGCCGCGCTCTTCACGGCGCACTACCGGAGTACGGGCGATCTCGCAGAGGCTCTCGCACGTACGACGTCGAGCGTCTTCGACCTGCTCACCCGCACCCACGAGTCCGGCGAGCGCGAGCTGCAGCTGGTCGAGTCGCAGGACGCGTACGCCAACCCGCAGATGCAGTTCAAGCCACAGCGAGTCAGCTGACCAGACCGGCAGCCTCGTCGATGGTCTCCACGAGGTGGATCGGCATGGCGTGGTCAGCTGCCAGAGCCTGCAGGAGCGGCCAGACGGGCAGCTCGGTGGTCCAGTAGTCGGTGCCAACCAGGATCAGCGGGATCTGGGTCGCCGCATCACCGTAGTAGTTCGGGGTCACGGCCTGGAAGATCTCCTGGACGGTGCCGGCGGCGCCGGTCAGGTAGACGATGCCGCCGTGCGCCCGGCCGAGGAGAACGTCCTCGCGCTGGGCGTTCGAGAAGTACTTCGCGATCGCCGACGCGAACACGTTCGGCGGCTCGTGGCCGTAGAACCAGGTCGGGATCGACACCCCGCCGTCGCCGGGGAAGCGGGAGCGGACGTTCATGCCGGCGGTCGCCCACGCGCCGATCGACGGGCGGAAGGACGGTACGGCGGCCAGCTCCGCGAGAGCAGCATCGACGGCGGCATCGTCGTACGACGCCAGCGAGGCGCCGAGGTTGGCGGCCTCCATCGCGCCCGGGCCGCCGCCGGTGACGACCATGCGGCCCGCGCGGGAGAGCGCACGGCCGAGCAGTACGGCGGAGCGGTAGTCGGCGGTGCCCCGCAGTACGCCGTGGCCGCCCATCACGCCGACCCAGGGCTTGTCGTCGGGTAGTTCGGTGAGGGCGTCTGCGATGGCGTGGTCGTGAAGGGCAGCGGCCAGGGTGCGGCTGGTGTCACCCTTCTCGTCCTGCTGGCGGGACCAGGCGTAGATGCGGGCGTCCGGCGTGGCGTCGTATCCCTGCTCGAGGCCGGCGTACAGCTCGTCGGCGTCGTACAGGCGCCCGCGGTACGCGTCGAAGGGGAGCGCCGGGATCGCCGGGAACACCAGTCCGCCGCCGTCGCGGACCCAGGCGTCCGCCTTCTCCTCCAGCACGCAGCCGAGGAACACCGAGCCCATCGGCTTCAGCCCGGTGATCTCCGCAGTACGCCGGGTCAGGTCCACCGACTGCACCCGCCAACCGGTCATCGCGGTGGCCCCAGCCGCCAGCAGACGGTCGAAATGCTCCAGGGACTCGATGTCCACATGCGGGATGCTCGGCAACGTCACGGAGAGAACGGTAATAGACGTGCACTATGACATGAGGTAATGGTTGGACCATGACACACGCGCGGACACATGCGGAGCTCTGGGAGCGTCACAAGGCCGTCATGCCGGCTTGGCTCGCGTTGTACTACGAGGAGCCGATCGAGATCGTGGAAGGTTCCGGCCGCCGGGTCACCGACGGTGAGGGCAACACGTACCTCGATTTCTTCGCCGGCATCCTGACCAACGCGATCGGGTACGACATCGCGGAGATCTCGGACGCGGTGCGTGAGCAGCTCGGCACCGGCATCGCGCACACCTCGACGGTGTACCTGATCCGGAAGCAGATCGAGCTGGCCGAGCAGATCGCCGAGCTGTCCGGGATCCCGGACGCGAAGGTGTTCTTCGCCAACTCCGGCACCGAGGCGAACGAGACGGCCCTGCTGCTCGCCACCCAGAACCGCCGCTCCAACCAGGTGCTGGCGATGCGGAACTCGTACCACGGCCGCGCGTTCGGCACGGTCGCGATCACCGGCAACCGCGGCTGGTCCGCGAGCAGCCTGTCGCCGGTGAACGTGCAGTACGTGCAAGGCGCGTACCGGTACCGCAGCCCGTTCCGCGATCTGTCCGACGCTGACTACATCAAGGTCTGCGTCGACGACCTGCGCAACGTCATCGAGACCACGACCTCCGGCGACGTCGCCTGCCTGATCGCGGAGCCGATCCAGGGTGTCGGCGGGTTCTCGTCACCTCCGGACGGGCTGTACGCCGCCTTCAAGGAGGTGCTGGACGAGTACGGGATCCTCTTCATCTCCGACGAAGTACAGACCGGATGGGGCCGGACCGGTGACCACTTCTGGGGCATCCAGGCGCACGACGTCGTACCGGATGCGATGACGTTCGCGAAGGGACTCGGCAACGGGTTCGCGATCGGCGGCGTGGTCGCCAAGGCCGAGCTGATGGACAGCGTCAAGGCGAACTCGCTGTCCACGTTCGGCGGCAACCCGATCTCGACCAGCGCGGCGAAGGCGACGATCGACTACCTGCTCGACAAGGACCTGCAGGCGAACGCGGCCAAGCGCGGCGCCCAACTCGTCGACGGTCTGCGCGGGATCTCCGACGAGTTCCCCGAGCTGGGCGACGTCCGCGGCAAGGGCCTGATGCTCGCCGCCGAGATCATCAAGCCGGACGACAACACCCCCGACGCCGCCAGCACCGCCAAACTCCAGCAGGAGACCAAGAACCGCGGCCTCCTGGTCGGCAAGGGCGGCCTCTACGGCAACGTCCTCCGCATGGCACCCCCCATGACCCTCACCGAAGAGGAAGCCGCCGAAGCACTGGAAATCATCCGCGACTCCTTCAACACCCTCCGCTGAAGACGACTGAAGGCCCCTCGCACAAGCGAGGGGCCTTCAGTGTGTTCTAGAGCGGGGCTTCCGCCGAGGTAGCTGCCTCTGCGGCAGACGGTGGCGGGGCGCCGGTTACCTTGCGGCGGCGGCGGGAGCGGCCCTCGAGGTACTTGGCCAGGAGCGACAGCAGCGAGCACAGGCCGATGTAGATGACCGCGGTGACGATGTACGTCGGGATGTACGGGAAGCCGTACGTCAACCGGCCGCCCATCTGCTTCGCGACGTACAACAGCTCGCCGTAGGTGATGATGAAGCCGAGCGCGGTGTCCTTCAGCAGCACGACCAACTGGCTGACGATCGCCGGCAGCATCGCACTGATGGCCTGCGGCAACAACACCAGCCGGACCACCTGGTTCTTCCGCAGACCCATCGCGTACGCCGCCTCGCGCTGACCCTTGGGTACGGCGGCGATGCCGGCGCGGAAGATCTCCGCGAGGACCGAGCCGTTGTAGAGCGTCAGACCGAAGACGACCGCCCAGAACGGGCCGAGGCCGAGGTTGAACTGGATGTTGCCGAAGTAGAAGTAGAACATCAGGATCAGCAGCGGGATGGCGCGGAACAGCTCGACGATCAGCGTCGCCGGCGTCCGGAGCCACTTGCGGTCACTGATCCGCGCGGCGGCGAACACCGCACCGAAGAGCATCGCCAGTACGGCGGCCAGGCCGGCCGCCTTCAGCGTGTTCAGCAGGCCGTCGAACAGTTGCCGCTGGATCGACGAGTACTGGAACTGACGCCACAGCCGTCCTTCGAACTGGCCGTAGATGTACATCCGGTGGATCAGCCAGGCGATCACGCCGGCCAGCACCACCAGCACGATGATGTTGGAGATACGGTTCCGGAGCTTCGCGCGCGGCCCGGGGGTCTCGTACAGGACTGAGCTCATCAGGCCACCGCCGTCCGTCGTTCGGCCCACCGTTGCAGGAAGATCAGCGGCACGATCAGGATCAGGAACCCGATCGTGATCCACATCAGCGTGAGCAGCTGGTTCTCACCGCGCTCGGACATCGCGGCCGGGATCGCGCCGGCCTCGGCGACGGAGAAGCCGGCCGCGATCGTGGTGTTCTTCAGCAACGCGATCAGCACGCTCATCAACGGCGGGATGATCGCGCGGAAGGCCTGCGGCAGTACGACGATCGTGAGCACCTGGAAGAACGACATGCCGACCGCGCGCGCTGCCTCGGACTGGCCCGGTGAGATCGTGTTGACACCCGACCGGACCACCTCGCAGATGAACGCCGACGTGTAGATCGTCAGCGCGCCGACCGCGGTCCAGTACGGGTTCGGCAGGGACAGGTGCATCTTGGCGGCGCCGAAGAACAGGAACGCGAAGACCAGCGTGAGCGGCGTGTTCCGCAGGACGTTGACGTAGCCGGTGCCGACGCCGCGGAGCGCGGGCACCGGGGACACCCGGAACGCTCCCAGGATGGTGCCGAGTACCAGACTGAGCACACCGGACACCACGAACAGCCTGATGGTCAGCCAGAAACCGTCCCGGAACAGCGGCCAGTTGTCGGTGAGGACCGAGAACATCGCGACCTTCCTCTTGCCTTGCAGCTAAACGACAGCTAACGACAGCTAACGACTCATAACGACACAGCCCGGCCGCGGCGCCCGTCCAGGACGCCGCGGCCGGCTGCGGGATCAGTACTTCTCGAGCGGCGGCGGGGTCGAGTCCGAACCCGACTTGCCGAGCGTCTCGTCGTAGATCGCCTTCCAGGTGCCGTCGGAGGCCGACGTCTCCAGGATCGAGTTCACCTTGTCGCGCAGCGCCTTGTCGGCCAGCGGCAGGCCGATGCCGTACTTCTCGGTGCTGAACGGCTTGCCGACGACCCGCAGCTGGTCGGGCGCGCTGGCCGCGTAGCCCTTGAGGATGGCGTCGTCGGTGGTGAGCGCGTCGACCTTCTGGTCGAGCAGCTGCGAGACACACTCGGAGTACGTCTTGAACTCGGAGATGTTGCTGGCCTCGGTGAGGCCCTCGTCCTTGACCCGCTGGATCGGGGTCGAACCGGTCGCCGAGCACACCTTCTTGCCCTTCAGCGCGGTCTTGCCGGCGTCCATCGAGGTGTCGTCCTTGCGGACCAGCAGGTCCTGACCGGCGATGAAGTACGGACCGGCGAAGGACACCTGCTTCTTGCGCTTGTCGGTGATCGAGTACGTACCGACGTAGTAGTTGATCTCACCGCCGGCGATCGCGGTCTCCCGGTTCGCCGAGGGGATCTCCTTGTACTCGATCTTGTCCGGGTCGAGGCCGAGGCCGGCCGAGACCATCCGCGCGACCTCGATGTCGAAGCCGCAGCGCTTGCCGTTAGCGTCCTTGTAGCCGAGGTTCGGCTGGTCGGCCTTGACGCCGACGGTCAGCTTGCCGGCCGACTTGATCTTGGTGAAGGTCGGGCTGCCGGCCACGTCCACGCCGCTCGCGGTGGTGAACTTGTGCAGCTCGCCGCAGGAGTCGGTGGCGTTGCCGCCACCGCCACCGCTGGCGGCGGGCTCGTCCTTGCCACAGGCAACAGCGGTCAGCGCGAGCGCTCCGACGCCGAGAGTGGCGACGAGGTTGCGCATTCTCATGATCTGGTTCCCCTTCGTTGGTTACTACAGCTACAGCCGCGGGCGGGAGCTCAGTGCTTCAGGATCTTGCCGAGGAAGTCCTGGGCCCGCCGGGAGGTCGGGTTGGTGAAGAAGGTCTCCGGGTCGGCCTGCTCGACGATCTCGCCGTCGGCCATGAACACCACCCGGTTCGCCGCGGTGCGGGCGAAACCCATCTCGTGCGTGACCACGACCATCGTCATGCCCTGCTTGGCCAGATCGATCATCACCTCGAGGACCTCCTGGATCATCTCCGGGTCGAGCGCCGAGGTGGGCTCGTCGAAGAGGATGACCTTGGGGTCCATGGCCAGCGCCCGCGCGATCGCGACGCGCTGCTGCTGGCCGCCGGACAGCTGAGCCGGGTACTTCGAGGCCTGGTTGGCCACCCCCACCCGCTCCAGCAGCTCCAACGCCCGCTTCTCGGCCTGCTTCGGGTCGGTCTTGCGGACCTTCAGCGGGCCGAGGGTGACGTTCTGCAGGATCGTCTTGTGCGCGAACAGGTTGAACGACTGGAACACCATGCCGACGTCGGCACGCAGCCTGGCCAGGGACTTGCCCTCGCTGGGCAGCGGTTCGCCGTCCAGCCGGATCTCGCCCGTGTCGATCGGTTCCAGCCGGTTGATCGCGCGGCAGAGCGTTGATTTTCCGGACCCGGACGGGCCGATCACGACGACGACCTCGCCCTTGGCGATGGACAGGTTGATGTCCTTCAGGACGTGCAGCTCGCCGAAGTGTTTGTTGACACCGGACAGATCCACCAGCCCGGTTTTCGTCAGAGTGCCGGAATCGCTCATGGCCAGAACCTACTGGAGCCGGGGGTGCGGTCGCAGGCCCGGGTGGTACCCCCTTGGTAACGATCTGCAATATACCGGCGCTGACCGTAGCCGGGTGATCACGGACTGCTGGCGATTGTTCGTTTGTGAGCGACCCGGCCGCTCAGGTGACGATTCCGTACTCGCGGATCTTCCGATAGATCGTCGCGCGTGACATTCCCAACGCGGCCGCGGCGGCCTTCTTGTCCCCGTCGTACGTCGACAGCGCGTCGACGACCGCGTCCCGTTCGAGGGCCTCGATCGGGGTCAACTGCCGGCGCGTGGTGGCCCTGCACTCGGGCGGCAGGTCCGCGAGCTCGACCACTCCGGAGCGGCGTCGCCTGGCGACCGCGGTGAGGACGGCGCGCAGGTGGGAGATGTTTCCCGACCACGGCAAGCGCATCAGCTGGTTCATCGTGGCAGTGGAGAAGGTGAGGCCGCTGATGCCTGCCTTCGCCAGCAACGACCGGACCAGGGCCGGAACATCCTCGACGTGATGCCGCAGCGGCGGCACTTCGACGGTCCGGGGGAAGAACGCCAATAGCTCGTCGGCGATCTCGGACCGGTCGGCGGGCAACGTCAGCGCGACCCAGGCGTCCCCGGCGATCGCGCCGTCACGGACGTTCTGCAGCAACTCGGTCAGCCCGTCGAGGACCTCGCGGGTCAGCAGATGAGCCCGCCGGATGATCAGGTCGGCGCCGGAATCCAGCTCGGCGCGTGCCTCGGTCAGCAGGTCGTCGCCCATCGCCTCGGGATCGAGTACGACGAGGCGACGCTCGGGCGCCACATGCCGGCGTACCGCACGCAGCATGGAGAGCTTGCCCGTCCCCGGTTCGCCGTCGGCGATCAGCCACTCGGACCGGCTGCACGCCTCCAGCAGCTCCTGCGTGACGTGCTGCCAGACAGCACTCGTCCCCGTCGTCCCGGGAATCAACGGCGCCCGGGCGATCTGAGGACTGCGGACCGGAGCCCGTTGCTCCTTGATCTGGATGACGCCGCCGGCCAAGGTGTCGCCGAGGAAGGTCGGGCGATAGGCCAGTCGCGCGGTGGTCCCGCTGGGTAGATCGGTAATGAATACAAGCGGTTTGGTCCCGCCGCGGGCATCCCGCGTGCGGTCGATGAGTGCCGCCTGGTCGATGGCGTCGAACCGTGCCTGTGCGTAGGCGTTCATCATGAACACCTCGTCGCCGAGCGCCAGCACCGGACCGCCGCTGTGCCGGCAGGCCGCGTAGTAGTCGCTCAGCAAGGCGTGGTCCAGCGCGTTCGCTTCCTCGACGACCCGTTCGTGGATCCGCCGCGCGGCGAGCTTGGCGAACGACAGCAGGATCGTGTTCGAGTTCTTCGCCTGCGTCGTGATGTCGAGTACGCCGAGCAGCCCGCCGGTGACGGGATGCGTGATCGTCGCGCCGGCGCACGAGAACATCCGCAGCTTCCCGTTGTAATGCTCGGCTCCGTCGATCTGGATCGGTCCGCCCACCTCGAGCGCGGTACCGATCCCGTTCGTGCCGACGGTGGACTCGACGTACTGGAATCCGGGTGCGAGGTCGACCGAATCCAGTCGCCGGAGCAGCGACGGATCGCCGCCGCGACGGTCGAGGACGACACCCTTGGCGTCGGTCAGGATGATGCAGACCGGCTCGTTGTGGAGCTCCGACGACAGTGCGTCGATGACCGGCCGGGCCGCCCGGATCAAGGTGGTCTCGCGGTCGATCCGGTCGAAGTACTTCGGAGCGGGGCGGTCGACGTCGACCTGTGACGCCTGTGAGCGCTCCCACGACACTCGGATCGGATCCCGGACCGGCTGTGCAGCGCCCATAGCGGTCTCCTTCACGTCCGTCACCAGCGGAACTTCGACCAACGGTAGCTCGCTCGGCTGTGACCGCCATCTCACATTGAGACACGGAGACGTCCATCAGGCGGCTTTCATCTCCTATCAACCCCGATGATGGAGGCCCACATTGAGCAGGCAGAGTCTCACCAAGGCCCACGCCAAGATCACTGAGCTGTCCTGGGAACCGACGTTCGCGACCCCCGCGACCCGGTTCGGCACCGACTACACGTTCGAGAAGGCGCCGAAGAAGGACCCGCTGAAGCAGATCATGCGGTCCTACTTCCCGATGGAGGAAGAGAAGGACAACCGCGTGTACGGCGCCATGGACGGCGCCATCCGCGGCAACATGTTCCGCCAGGTCCAGCAGCGCTGGCTGGAGTGGCAGAAGCTGTTCCTCAGCATCATCCCGTTCCCGGAGATCTCCGCGGCCCGGGCGATGCCGATGGCGATCGACGCCGTACCGAACCCGGAGATCCACAACGGGCTCGCGGTGCAGATGATCGACGAGGTCAGGCACTCGACGATCCAGATGAACCTCAAGCGCCTGTACATGAACAACTACATCGACCCGGCCGGTTTCGACATGACCGAGAAGGCGTTCGCGAACAACTACGCGGGCACCATCGGCCGGCAGTTCGGTGAAGGGTTCATCACCGGTGACGCGATCACCGCGGCGAACATCTACCTGACCGTCGTCGCCGAGACCGCCTTCACCAACACGCTGTTCGTGGCGATGCCGGACGAGGCCGCGGCCAACGGCGACTACCTGTTGCCGACGGTCTTCCACTCGGTCCAGTCCGACGAGTCGCGGCACATCAGCAACGGGTACTCGATCCTGCTGATGGCGCTGGCCGACGAGCGCAACCGGCCGCTGCTGGAGCGCGACCTGCGGTACGCGTGGTGGAACAACCACTGCGTCGTCGACGCCGCCATCGGCACGTTCATCGAGTACGGCACGAAGGACCGCCGCAAGGACCGGGAGTCGTACGCCGAGATGTGGCGCCGGTGGATCTACGACGACTACTACCGCAGCTACCTGCTGCCGCTGGAGAAGTACGGCCTCACGATTCCGCACGACCTGGTCGAGGAAGCGTGGAACCGGATCACCAACAAGGGCTACGTGCACGAGGTCGCGCGGTTCTTCGCCACCGGCTGGCCGGTGAACTACTGGCGGATCGACGCGATGACCGACAAGGACTTCGAGTGGTTCGAGGAGAAGTACCCAGGCTGGTACTCGAAGTACGGCAAGTGGTGGGAGAACTACAACCGGCTCGCGTACCCCGGCAAGAACAAGCCGATCGCGTTCGAAGAGGTCGGTTACCAGTACCCGCACCGATGCTGGACCTGCATGGTGCCGGCGCTGATCCGCGAGGACATGGTCACCGAGAAGGTCGACGACCAGTGGCGCACGTACTGCTCGGAGACCTGCTACTGGACCGACGCGGTCGCGTTCCGCGGTGAGTACGACGGCCGGCCGACCCCGAACATGGGCCGCCTGACCGGCTTCCGCGAGTGGGAGACCCTGCACCACAACAAGGACCTGGCCGACATCGTGCAGGACCTCGGGTACGTACGCGACGACGGCAAGACGCTGATCGGCCAGCCGCATCTGGACCTGGACGACCCGAAGAAGATGTGGACCCTCGACGACGTCCGCGGCAACACGTTCATGAGCCCGAACGTGCTGCTCAACGAGATGTCCGACGCCGAGCGCGAGGCCCACATCGCGGCCTACAAGGCCAACGGAACTGCCTCGACCCACACGGCAGCCTGAGGAGGACCCGGTGGCCGACAAGCACCGTATCCAGTTCGAACCGGTCGGCATCGAGATGGAGGTCGGCGAGGAGGAGAAGATCCTCGACGCCGCGTTCCGGCAGGGGATCCATCTGATGCACGGCTGCCGGGAAGGGCAGTGCTCGGCATGCAAGTCGTACCTGCTCGAGGGTGACATCCAGATGGAGCGCTACTCGACGTTCGCCTGCAACGACGCGGAAGTGGCCGAGGGTTACGTGCTGCTCTGCAAGTCGCACGCGTACAGCGACTGCACGATCGAGTTGCTCAACTACGACGAGGAGGAGCTGCTCGGCGGCATCCCGATCCGGACCGTCGGCACGCGGGTCGCGGCGATCGAACCGGTCACCCGCGACATCGTGTCGCTGCGGCTCGAACCCGCCGAGCAGTTCGACTTCAAGCCGGGGCAGTACGTCGACATCACCATCCCCGGCACCGACGAACACCGCTCGTTCTCGATGGCGACGACCCAGTCGACACCGGGTGAGATCGAGTTCCTGATCAAGAAGTACCCGGGCGGCCGGTTCTCCGCCCTGCTCGACGGCGAGCTCGCGGTCGGCGACGAGCTGTCGCTGACCGGGCCGTACGGCTCGTCGACGCTGAAGGACGGCCACGTGCTGCCGGTCGTCTGCGTGGCCGGCGGGGCGGGGATGGCGCCCATCCTGTCGATCCTGCGGCACCTGAAGGAGACCGGCAGCACGCGTCCGGTCCGGTTCTACTACGGCGCGCGGACGGCGGCCGACCTGTTCTACCTGGAGGCGATCAAGGAGCTCGGTGCGGACCTGACCGGGTTCGAGTTCATCGCCTGCCTGTCCGAGTCGGCTCAGGACTCAGACGGGCTCCAGGTGGAGGAGGGCAACGTCACCGAGATCGTCGAACGGCGCGAGGCCGAGCTGCACCGCAGCGAGGTCTACCTGTGCGGTCCGCCGCCGATGGTCGACGCCGCCCTTGCGTTGCTGGAGGCAAGCAACGTGCCGAAGGACCAGGTCTTCTACGACAAGTTCACCAGCCCAGCTACCGATGGAGCCTGAGATGACCGAAACCACACAGACGAAACAGCGCAGTTTCCCGAGCATAGAGTTCACCGACTCCGAGGCCGGCGCGCTGGAGTTCCCGAGCTCGCAGAGCCGGTCGTACAACTACTACAAGCCGGCCAAGCTGCGGGCGACGATGTACGAGGACGTCACGGTCGACGTCCAGCCCGACCCTGACCGGCACCTGAGCCAGGGCTGGATCTACGGCTTCGGCAACGGCCCCGGCGGCTACCCGAAGGAGTGGACCGCCGCGAAGTCCTCGAACTGGCACGCGTTCCTCGACCCGAACGAGGAGTGGAACCAGACGATCTACCGGAACAACTCCGCGGTCGTCCGCCAGGTCGACCTCGGCCTGCAGAACGCCAAGCGGGCCAGGGCGTACGACGCCTGGAACCCGGCCTGGCTGAAGTTCGTCGAGCGCAACCTCGGCGCCTGGATGCACGCCGAGAACGGGCTCGCGCTGCACGTCTTCACCAGCATCCAGCGCTCCGGCCCGACGAACATGATCAACACCGCGGTCGCGGTGAACGCCGCGCACAAGATGCGGTTCGCCCAGGACCTCGCGCTGTTCAACCTCGACCTGTCCGAGGCCGACGTACCGTTCGACGGCTCGGCGCACAAGGAGGTCTGGCAGAGCGCGCCGGAGTGGCAGCCGACGCGTGAGGTGGTCGAGCGGCTGACCGCCGTCGGCGACTGGTGCGAGCTGTTGTTCGCCACCAACATCGTGTTCGAGCAGCTGGTCGGGTCGTTGTTCCGGACCGAGCTGGTGATGCAGATCGCGGCCCGCAACGGCGACTACATCACGCCGACGATCGTCGGCACCGGCGAGCACGACTACGACCGCGACCTGTCCTACAGCCGCAACCTGTTCCGGCTGCTGACCCGGGACGCGGAGTTCGGCGAGAGCAACAAGGTGCTGTTCGGCGAGTGGCTCGCCCTTTGGGTGCCGCGCTGCCTCGACGCCGCGCACGCCCTGCAGCCGATCTGGTCGCAGCCGGCCGACAAGTCGGTCACGTTCGCGGACAGCCTGGACGCGGCCAAGCAGAAGTTCCGTTCCCTGCTCGAGGACCTCGGGCTCGACACTCCGAAGGAGCTGGACCAGTGAGCATGCAGTTCGGATCTGAAGCCGAGTTCTCCAACAAGACCGGCGTGACCCTGATGAACACCCCGATCGGCCGCGTCGTCGCGCAGGTGATGGGCGCGAAGGACGGGGTCGAGCTGACGGAGTACCCGTCGATGATCCGCGTCGACGGGACCGGGCTGCTCGACTTCGACTACGCGGAGCTGTCCGACGCGCTCGGGATGGAGTTCGACGGGTCGGTGTTCGAGGAGATCTCCTCGACGCACTACGGCCGGATGGTGCACCTGGACGACAAGACCATCCTGTTCGCGAGCCCCGAGGACGCCGCCGAGTACATCGGCTTCGACCTCACCACGAAGTGAGCGCGCATGTACGAGAAGAACGGTGAGAAGTACTACATCTGCGACGCGCACATCGCGTTGTGGGACGCGCGCCCGGAGAACCAGCGCAACATCCACGGCAAGCAGTTCATCGACTGCTTCTACGACTACCACAAGAACCTCAGCCCGGCCGAGGTCGTGTGGGACTACGACACCTACACGTACTACGGCGAGCAGCGCCTGCTGAAGGACCTCTTCGAGGACGGGTACGTCGATCACGCGATCTTCCAGCCCGCGATCCTGAGCGACTTCTACAAGCGCGGTTTCGGCCAGACCGAGGACGCCCTGGCGTTGACCAAGGCGCACCCGGACAAGCTGACCTACAACCACGCGTGGGACCCGCGCCACGAAGAGGCCGGGCTCGAGCAGCTCCGCAAGGACGCCGACCGGATGGGCCTGAAGGGCGTCAAGCTCTACACGGCCGAGTGGAACGGCGACTCCCGCGGGTACAAGCTCGACAGCAAGTGGTCGCGGCGCTATCTCGAGGAGTGCCTGAAGCTCGGTATCAAGAACATCCACGTGCACAAAGGCCCCACCATCAGGCCCTTGGACCGGGACGCCTTCGACGTCGCTGACATCGACCAGGTGGCGACCGACTACACCGAGCTGAACTTCATCGTCGAGCACGTCGGCCTGCCCCGGCTCGAGGACTTCTGCTGGATCGCCACCCAGGAGCCCAACGTGTACGGCGGTCTCGCGGTCGCGATGCCGTTCATCCACAGCCGGCCCGGGTACTTCGCGCAGATCATCGGCGAGCTCCTCTACTGGATCGGCGAGGACCGGATCCTGTTCTCCTCCGACTACGCGCTCTGGACGCCGAAGTGGCTGATCGAGCAGTTCGTCGACTTCCAGATCCCGGCGGACCAGACCGAGTACGCGCCGATCACGGTCGAGCAGAAGAAGAAGATCCTCGGCCTCAACGCGGCGAGCCTGTACGGGCTCGACGTACCGGCGGAGCTGCGGCTGTCCGAGGCTGTGGCGTCATGATCGCGGTCGCCGCGTCGCCGGCACAGTCGCCGGAACTGGAAGCCGACATCACGGCGGCGCTGGCGACCGTCGTGGATCCCGAGCTGGACCAGCCGATCACCGAGCTGGGCTTCGTTCGGTCGGTGCTGATCGACGACGACGGCGTGACCGTCCACCTGCGGTTGCCGACGTCGTTCTGTGCCCCGAACTTCGCCTACCTGATGGCATCCGACGCAGGTGATGCCCTGCGTCGGGTGCCGGGCGTGGGCACGGTGACCGTACTGCTCGACGATCACCACGACTCGGACAAGATCAACGCCGGCCTGGCCGCGAACGCGGGCTACGTCGGCACCTTCGGCAACGAGGCCGATCAGGACCTCGACGAACTGCGTCGTACGTTCCAGCGCAAGGCGCACACCGCGGCGATGGAGCGGTGCGTGATGGCCCTGCTCCGATCCACCGGCAAGACCATCGAACAGATGCCGGGACTCACGCTCTGGCACCTGCCCGGCGGTCCGCAGAAGGACGCACTGCTTCGCCGGCGGACCGACATCGGGCTCGGGATCCGGCCGGAGGATCTCGTGCTGGTCGACGACGACGGCGTACCCGTCCCGCCGGACGCGGCGCCGATGCGACTGCGGTTCGCCAAGGCCGTCCGGATCTCGGTCGAGGGCAACGCGCACTTCTGCCGTGGCCTGCTGACGACCCGGTACGACGACGACGAGCCGCTGGCAACCCGGATCACCAACACGAGGAGGACCCGATGAAGGCCGTACAGGTCGTCGGCTATCACAGCAAGCTTCAACTGGCCGATGTTCAGGAGCCGAAGATCACCGGGCCGCTCGACGTCGTCGTGCGGATCGGCGGCGCCGGGGTGTGCCGGACCGACCTGCACATCCTCGAAGGACAGTGGGCCGAGAAGAGCGGCGTACTGCTGCCGTACACGATCGGGCACGAGAACGCAGGCTGGGTGCACGCGATCGGCGACGCCGTCACGAACGTTGCCGTCGGCGACAAAGTGATCCTGCACCCGTTGATCACCTGCGGACTCTGCCGGGCCTGCCGGTCCGGCGACGACGTGCACTGCGAGGCGTCGGCGTTCCCCGGCATCGACACCGACGGCGGGTACGCCGAATACCTGCGGACGACGGCACGCAGCGTCGTCAAGATCGACGACTCGCTGGAGCCCGCGGACGTCGCGGCCCTCGCAGACGCGGGGCTGACGGCGTACCACGCGGCGGCGAAGGCGGCGCGCTCCCTCCGGCCGGGCGCTGTCTGCGTGATCATCGGCGCCGGCGGACTCGGCCACATCGGCATCCAGGTGATGAAGGCGATCTCGGCCGCGACCCTGGTCGTCGTCGATCGCAATCAGGCCGCGGTAGACCTGGCCGTCGAGATCGGCGCCGACCACGGAATCGTTGCCGATGGCACCCATGTGGAACAGGTCCGGGCGCTGACCGGACGGCACGGCGCGGAAGCGGTGATCGACTTCGTCGGCGAGGGCGGTGCCACCGCCGACGGGATCGAGATGCTGCGCCGGGCCGGCAACTACTACGTCGTCGGCTACGGCGAGAACCTCGACGTACCGACCATCGACATGATCTCCACCGAGATCAACTTCATCGGCAACCTGGTCGGGTCGTACAACGACCTGCAGGACCTGATGGAGCTCGCGGCGCAGGGCAAGGTCGCGCTGCACACCACGAAGTACCCGCTGGAGGAGTTCCAGCAAGCCCTCGACGACCTCGACCGCGGCAAGGTCCGCGGCCGGGCAATCCTCATCCCCTAACACTTCTCTGGCAGGAGGCAGACCATGGCGAAGGAACTGCGGTTCAACACCGACGCCCGGCGGTTGCTCGAATCCGGTGTGAACGCGCTGGCCGATGCGATCAAGGTGACGCTCGGCCCCAAGGGCCGCAACGCGGTGCTGGAGAAGCTGACCGGCCCGCCGACGATCACGAACGACGGCGTCACGATCGCCCGCGAGATCCAGCTGCGCGAACCCTTCGCGAACATGGGCGCCCAGCTGGTCAAGGAAGTCGCGATGAAGACCAACGGCGTGGTCGGCGACGGCACCACCACGGCCACCGTGCTGGCCCAGGCGATGGTCCGCGAGGGCCTGCGCGAGGTCGATGCGGGCGCCAACCCGATGCGGGTACGCCGCGGCATCGAGCGGACCGTCCCGGTCGTGGTCGAGGCGTTGCGCAGCTGTGCCGTCGAGGTCCGCGGCCGCGAGCAACTGCAGCACATCGCGACTCTGGCGGCCAGTGACGACGAGGTGATCGGCACGGTGATCGCGGACGCGGTCGACTGGGTCGGCCGCAACGGCGTCGTCACCACCGAGGAGTCGGACACGCTCGGGATGTCGGTGGAGGTTGTCGACGGCATCGAGTTCGACCACGGGTACGTGTCGGCGTACATGGTCACGGACCGGGAGCGGATGGAGACCGTCTACGACCGCCCGCTGATCCTGCTGACCAACAAGAAGATCACGCAGGTGCAGGAGATCATGCCGACCCTCGAGGTGGCGCAGCGCGCGGACCGTCCGCTCGTGGTGCTCGCCGAGGAGGTCGACGGGCCGGCGCTGCAACTGCTTGTCGGCGGCAACATGCACAACACGATGCGGTCGGTCGTCGTCCGGGCGCCCGGGTTCGGACACCGGCGGATCGCCGAGCTGGAGGATCTGGCGACCGCGCTCGGCGGTGCGGTGATCGCGAAGGACACCGGGCTCGACCTCACCGACGTGACCCGCGAGCACCTCGGCACCTGCGACCGGATCACGATCACCGAGGACACCACCACGATCGTCGGTGGGCACGGGGACGCGTCGCTGGTGGAGGCGCGGATCTCCCAGCTGGAGAAGCAGTTCGAGCGGGCCAAGATCGACGCCGACCAGGACAGCCTGCAACTACGGATGGCGCGGCTGGCCGGCAAGGTCGCGGTGATCCGGGTCGGCGGCGCGACGAGTGTCGAGCTGAAGGAACGGATGCTGCGCGTCGAGGACTCGCTGGCCGCGACCCGCGCCGCTCTGGAGGAAGGCATCGTCGCCGGCGGCGGGACTGTACTGGTCCAGGCCCAGGCTGCTTTGTCCGAGCTGGAGCTGAGCGGCGACGAGGCGATCGGTCGCGAGGTCGTACGACGGGCGCTGCCGGAGCCGCTGCGCTGGATCGCGATCAACGCCGGGTACGACGGCGACGAGGTCGTGGCACAGGTCGCGTCGTTGCCGGCGGGGCACGGTTTCAACGCGCTGACCGGTCGGTACGGCGATCTCGTCGAGGACGCCGTGATCGATCCGCTCAAGGTCACTCGCGCGGCGCTGGAGAGCGCGGCCTCGATCGCCGCACTGATCCTCACCACCGAGACCGCGGTCGTCGAGGAGATCATCGGCAACCCCGGCGCGATCATGGCGCCCGGCTTCGGTGATCTCGCCGAGGGCATGGTCCGTCCGTCGAACATCTATTGAGGAGCCGGCGATGAACCGACGGCACCAACTCCTGGAGACCTTCCTGCACCGAGTTCTCGGCGTACCCCTGGACGAGGTGCACGGGGAAGCGCTCCTGCTCGAGTACGGGTTGAGTGATCGGCTCGAGGAGCTGATCGACGCGGCGCTCGGGTATCCGGCCCGGGACCCGTTCGGGGAGCCGATCGAGCCCAAGGTACGGGTGTGATCGAGCCGACCGCGCCACAGCTCGCCACCGCGGCCAGGACTTTCGGCCTGTTGCTGGCGCCGGTCCGACTGCACCTGGTCGCGTTGGCGAGCTGTGGTGAGTACGACGTCGGCACGCTGGCCGCCCGGGTGGGTGTCAGCGTGCCGACGGCGAGCCAGCACCTGGCCAAGCTCCGCCTGGCCGGGCTGGTCAGCGCACGACGCGAGGGACGGCGGCAGTTCTACACCGTCGACGACCCCCACGTCGTGGCCCTCGTCGAGCAGATCTTCGAGCATGTCGCGCCAGACGGCACGCTCGCACCTGACCCGCCCCGACGAGCGCTCAGTGGTTGGATCGGCCGCAGCAGCCGCCGGCTGCGAGTGCCTTCGCCGCGGGCGGCGCCTTGACGGCCGCTTCGACGTCGGCCAGCATCCGCTCGCGTTGCGCGGGGGAGATGACCCGGCCGCGGGTGACCACGGTGTGGATCTTGCGGCTGTTGCGGATGTCGGTCAGCGGGTCGGCATCCAGCACGACCAGGTCGGCGATCTTCCGCGGTTCGACCGAGCCGAGGTCCTTTGTCAGTCCCAGGAACTTGGCCGGCTCGACGGTTGCGGCGTACAGGGCCTGACGCGGCGTGGCTCCGGCACCGACCAGGTGCTCGAGCTCGTCGTGCAGTGCGAACCCCGGCACGGAATACGGCGTACCGGTGTCGGTTCCGGCCAGGATCGGGACGTCGTGGGCGAGCAGTTCACCCACGAATCGTTGCCGCCACGCCCACATCTGCCGCTGATGCGAGATCTCTTCAGCGGTCCGGTTGGGGGTGTACAGGGTCTGGATCGCGTAGTTGTAGACGTCGATCTCGTCGGAATTCATGTACTTGGCCAGTGCGGGATCGAGTTGCGTGTAGTCGGGTTGGTCGAGGACGTTGTGCATGGTCAGTGTCGGTGTGACCCGGGTCCGGTTCCGTCGGAGTGTGCCGAACACGTCGGCGGCCCGGGCCGGGCTGTACGTGTTCGCGGCGATCCACTCGATCGGGTGCATCTGCCGGAACCAGCTGTTGTAGTCCCCTTTCTGCACGGTGATCGCGAGGACCATCCGCCGTACCTCGGACTCGCGGGTGGAGACCGCGAGCCCGATCGAGTGGATGTGCTCGATGCTGCGTTGCCCGGCGTTGCTGACCTCCTTCGTGGTCAGCTGGTCCGGTCCGTGGCCGTGAACGGTCAGGCCGACCTTGCGGGCCTCGTCGATGAGGCCGGCGTACGCCGCCCGGCTCAGCCGCGAGTACGCCTTGACGAAGTCGGCGCCTTCGGCGTGCACCCGGCGTACGGCGGCCCGGGCGGACTGCTCGTCGCCGGCGACGATGACCGGGGTCAGGTTCGGGTCCCACAGGGTCGGGTCGCCGTCGATGATCTTGCTGCCGACCACCATCCGCGGCCCCAGGAGAGTGCCGGCGGCGATCCGGTCGCGCCACTCGTACAAGATCGGGTCCGTGCCGGCCATCTCGCGGACCGTGGTCAGCCCGTTCGCGAGGTACAGCGGCGGCGAGACGTGCTCGTCGCCGAGGCTGTGGACGTGCATGTCGGCGAGACCGGGGATGACGTACTTGCCGGTGAGGTCGATCGTCGTTGCGTTGTCGGGGATCGGGAGGCGGCCGACGGCGACGATGCGTTCGCCGCTGATCAGGACGGTCTGGTTGCGATCGCGGCGACCGGTGGCGACGTCGATGACGGTGACATTGGTGAGCGCGGTGATCTTGCTTGGTTTGACCACGGCCGAGGCGGTGGTCGTGGTGAAGCTACCTCCCGCGAGGACAGCGGCTCCGGCGGCGGTACGGGCGAGGAACTGACGGCGAGAACTGTTCATGCCCCTCACTATTGTTCTGCGCGCCGGTCGGCACACGGGTCGCAGCCCGCCGGTCCCAGGTAGGGATTTGTCTACCCCGGCACGTACTCTTGGTGGCTGTTATGCGTACTTATGAGGTCCGCACTTACGGGTGCCAGATGAATGTCCATGACTCCGAGCGGTTGCGCGGGCTGCTGGAGGATGCGGGCTATGTCCGCGCGCCCGAGGGTGACGAGGCCGATGTGGTCGTCTTCAACACCTGCGCGGTCCGGGAGAACGCCGACAACAAGCTGTACGGGAATCTCGGCCACCTGGCGCCGGTGAAGGCCCGTAAGCCGGGGATGCAGATCGCCGTCGGCGGGTGTCTGGCGCAGAAGGACAAGGCGTCGATCGTTCGCAAAGCCCCCTGGGTGGACGTCGTGTTCGGCACCCACAACATCGGCTCGCTGCCGGTGCTGCTGGAGCGGGCCCGGGTGGCCGAGGAGTCCCAGGTCGAGATCCTGGAGTCGCTCGACGTCTTCCCGTCGACGCTCCCGACGCGGCGCGAATCGGCGTACTCCGCCTGGGTCTCGGTCAGCGTCGGATGCAACAACACCTGCACGTTCTGCATCGTCCCGTCGCTGCGCGGCCGTGAGAAGGACCGCCGGCCCGGTGACGTGCTCGCCGAGGTCGAGGCGCTGGTCGCCGAGGGCGTGCTCGAGGTGACGCTGCTCGGTCAGAACGTGAACTCGTACGGCGTGGAGTTCGGCGACCGGTTCGCGTTCGGCAAGCTGCTGCGCGCGTGCGGGGAGATCGACGGGCTGGAGCGCGTGCGGTTCACCTCGCCGCACCCGCGGGACTTCACCGCGGACGTGATCGAGGCGATGGCCGAGACGCCGAACGTGATGCCCTCGCTGCACATGCCGCTGCAGTCCGGGTCGGACACGGTGCTGAAGGCGATGCGTCGTTCGTACCGCCGCGACCGCTACCTTCGCATCATCGAAGACGTGCGGGCTGCGATGCCGGATGCGGCGATCACGACCGACATCATCGTCGGTTTCCCGGGGGAGACCGAAGAGGACTTCCAGGGCACGCTCGACGTGGTCCGGCAGGCGCGGTTCGCGGGCGCGTTCACCTTCCAGTACTCGAAGCGTCCTGGTACGCCGGCCGAGTCGATGGAGGACCAGGTCCCGCGCGACGTCGTACAGGATCGGTACGAGCGGCTCGTCGCGCTGCAGGACGAGATGGCGTGGGACGAGAACAAGAAGATTGTCGGCCGGACCGTCGAGGTGCTCGTCGCGGAGGGGGAGGGGCGCAAGGACGCCAGCACCCACCGGCTCAGCGGCCGTGCCCGCGACAACCGGCTCGTCCACTTCGCGCTGCCGGCGGAGGTCGAGAAGCCGCGGCCGGGCGACGTTGTGACGGTCGAGGTCACGTACGCCGCGCCCCATCACCTGAACGCGGACGTGTTCGGCGAAGTACGTCGTACTCGCGCCGGCGACGCGTGGCAGCGCGCGCAGGACGCGCCTCCTGCTGCGCCCGGCGTGATGCTCGGGATGCCGACCGTCGGTGCCAAGCCGCTCGAGCCCGCGACGAACGGCTGCCAGGTCGGATGACGGAAACCCCCGCCCCGCAGGATCCTCCGGTCGCCACCCTCTCCTCGCTCCTTCCGCCCGGCGCCGAGCCGTTCGCGTTCGGCCGCGACGCGGACGTGTACCACGTGGACGACCAATGGGTGCTGCGGCGCTACCGCGACGGGCACCCGGTTCGCGACGAGGCCGACTTCATGCGGCACGTCGCGAAGTACGGGTACCCGGTCCCCGCCGTCCGCGAGATCGAAGGCGCGGACATGATCGTCCAGCGCCTCGACGGCCTGACGCTCGGCGACGCCGCGATCGCCGGCGACCTCACCGCGACCGAGATCGGAACGATCCACGCCGACCTCCACCGCCAATTGCAGGCAATCCCGGCCCCGAGCGGTACGCCCGGCCTCGTCGTCGTCCACGGCGACCTGCACCCACTCAACGTGATGGCCACCGCCGCCGGCCCGGTCGTCATCGACTGGCGCAACGCCCGCGAAGGCCTCGCCGAGTTCGACGTGGCACTGACCGCAATCATCTTCGCCCAGGTCGTCTTCGACCCGGCATACGCCGACCTCGCCGCCCTACTCCGCGAGGCCCTGGGCGTCTACCTAGCCGCCTCCATCGACCCCACCCCCGGCCTCCCCGCCGCCCTCGACTACCGCGGCAACAACCCGACCCTGACACCGGCGGAACTATCCCTCCTCCCCGCCCAGGAAAAGCTGATCCGGTCGTATCTGCGCTAACGACAGGAGGTAGTCGCCTCCGAGGCGCCGCGGCAGCCTGGTGCACGCTCACCGATCGTGGCCCGGGCGCACTACCTCCTGTCGTTAGCGGTCAGGCGTTGAGGAATTGGGACGGTTTGAGGGCGCGGGTGACGATGCGGAGTTCGCCGATGTTGCCGGCGAAGCCCTGGTCGACTGTGTTTGCGTAGTGGCCGGCGCCGACGAGCCATGGCTTGCCGGCGGTTGCCAGCCCGTTGGACGGGGTCGCCGGGTTGCGTAGCAGCTCCGAGGAGTCGACGTACACGATGCTGTGCCGGCCGTCGTTCACGATCGCCAGGTGGAACCAGCGGCCGGCGACCATCTCGTGGCCCCAGTTGGTGAAGGTGTCGTTCTTGTCGAACGGGTACACCGCCCACTGCACCTCACGCCCACCTGAGAACCCGAGCTTCACCGTCGGCTCGTCGGGGTCGCTGCCGGTCTTGCCCGCGTCGCGTCCGGTGCCGAGCCGCGTGAACAGACCCTCCCACGAGTGGTCCTGCCCGTCGTCGGCCAGCTTCACGAACGCCTCGATCGTGTAGCCGCCCTTGAACGTCAGCGCATTGAGCGGCGCGCTGTCGGCGGTCTGCAGGTACCCGCCGCGGGCCGGGTTCTTGTTGCCCGGGAACAGCCAGCTCGCGTGCCCCGGCTGGTCCGGGTGGAACTCGGCGCTCGCCGTCAGCGCATCGCTCGACAGCTGTTTGCGGGTGAGGTGATTGCCCTTGCCCGACTGGTCGATCACCTGATCTGTGACCGGTCCGTCGAAGCGCCAGTACGCCGCCGTACCCGGAATGACGAGCTGGGATGCCGGCCGCGCCGGGCGGACCGCTACCGGTGCGAACCCGGAGAACCGCTCGTCGAAGTCGATCGGGATGCTGAAGCGGTTGATGTCGTCGGTCAGCTCGATCTCGTGCTCTTCGAGTTCGTTGCGCTTGGCCGGGTCCTGGCCCATGATCCACGGCGAGATCGTCTCGACGTCGATCGTGTTCCGCGCCAGGTCGAAGTGGTACAGCCGGACCATGCCCGATCCGCCGTAGAACCGGTCCTGGTAGTTGGTGATGTGCAGGTGCACATCGTTGCCGGCCGCGTTCTTCCGCGTGACCCGGCCGGGCGGCCAGTAGTGCCCGTTCATCGTGATGAAGATCTGGTCGTTGTTGTCGATCAGCTGGTCCCAGACGCGGTTGCCCTGGTCGCTGAAGTAGGCGGTCGGGTCGCCCGCGTCGGCGTACACGATCTCGTGCGTGGTGAGGATGACCGGCAGCTTCGGATGCTTGGCGATAACGTCGCGGGCCCAGGCGAAGCTCGCGTCCGACGGCCGCCAGTCCATTGCCAGCAGCAACCATTGCCGGCCGGCCGCGCGGAACACGTGGTACGAGTTGTACCCGTTCGCGGTCGATCCGCCGTACGTCGGCATCCAGCGGAACCGCTTCGGGTTGAACGTGTCGAGGTACGGCGATGCGCCGCGCGTGTCGTCCTTCGACCCGTCGATGTCGTGGTTGCCGGCCAGCACGGAGTACGGGAAGCGGGCCCGGTCGAGGATCTTGAAGACCGGGTCGGCCTGCGCGAACTCCGACGCGAGCGCGTTCTGCACCACGTCGCCGAGGTGCGCGATGAAGACGATGTTCTCGTCGGTCCGGTTGTCGATCAGCCAGTCGAAGGTCGCCGTCAACGGCGCGGGATCGCCCCGATCCTCATCGAACTGGTACTGCGTATCCGGCACCACCGCGAGCGTGAACCGCGGGTGCTCGGTGTCGATCCGACCAGCCGTCCTGCTGCCGCCCGGCGTAGTTGCACGGGCAGCCGCGCTCGTGCTGCCCGTCGCCGCAGCGTTCCCCGCGCTCAGGGCGCCTGAGGTGAAGACCGCACCCGCGCCGAGCGCCCCCGCCTGCAACAGTTTCCGCCTGCTCGTCCCGTCGTACCGCTCGTTCATTGCCCCACGCTCCCAAGCTCGCTGACACCGCAGCGAACACTAGGGCGAAGTGAGGCTAACAACGGTGAACTCAGGCGAAACCCTGGGCGATCACCGCAGGAAGCCCACGCCCGTCCGCCACCGCCGCCAGCACCCGCGCCTCGTGCGGCACCAATGGCTCGGGCAGCTTGTCCAGCGAGTACCACTCCAGTCCCGCAGCCTTCTCCGGCTCCATCAACCGCGGCTCGCCCGACCACTTCGACGCCATGAAGAAGAAGTCCACCCGCTCATCGATCGGGTCCCCGTTCCCACCCGTCCGATGCATAGCCGTCACCGGCACCAGATCCGCCGGCTCGACGTCGATCCCCACCTCTTCCTTCAACTCCCGCACCGCAGCCGCGATCGCCGACTCGCCTTGCTCCACATGCCCCGCCGGCACCGCCCAGTACCCGTCCATATATCCGGTATTGGCCCGCAGCAACAACAACACCTCATCCCCCCGCCGCACCACCACATAAGCCGCCGGCACCACCCGAAACCGATCCATGCCAGCACCCTAGACAACCCGACCGACAGTGGGACGTGAAGGTCAGGCGGCGGGGACTGTCTTGGTCATGACGGTGTGGTTTTTGCCTTTGGGGCGGAGGTAGGTGAAGCCGGCGTGTTCGAAGAGGGAGCGGGTGCCGTTGTAGAGGAAGGAGGCGGTGATCTTCTTGCCGGCGGTGTCTTGCGGATAGGCCTCGACGACTCCGCCGCCGGACTTCGCGATCAGGTCCAGGGCGCCTTGGAGGGCCAGGGCTGAGACGCCTTGGCGGCGGTAGTTGCGGTCGGTGAAGAAGCAGGTCAGGCGGTAGTCCGGCGGGCGGTCCATGCCGGCCTCGTAGTCCTTGCGGTGGTTGATGTTCGGCAGCTCGACCGGCGGCCCGTACTCGAGCCAGCACACCGCGAGCTCACCGTCGAACACGAGCGCCGCATGCGCGCGCCCCTCCATCACCAGGCGGTGCTTGAGTTCGCGGTTGCTGTCCGCGTCGAACGTCTTCTCTTCGTGCATGGTGTGGAAATAGGTGCACCAGCACCCGCCCCACACTCCGTTGTGGCGTTCGGCCAGCGCCGCGAACGCATCCCACGTCTCAGGCCCGAGAGCCCGGACCGTCAACTGCTCAACGTCCACCTTGACCTTGACCATGCCCTGAGAGTACGACGCTATCCGGACAATCTGCGTCCGGAAGTCAAATGACGTGGGCCGCAGGTGTGTAGGCATGGCGAAGGGCCGCAAGCGGGTGCTTGCGGCCCTTCGGGGGATCAGGCGTTCGGCTTGTCCGGGATGTCGTCGTTCTGGCCGTCCAGGTTGTCCAACCCTTCCTTGGCCTTCTCGACGCCCGTGTCGATCTTGTCGCCGTACTTGCCGCCCGTCTTCTCGTCGACGAAGTCGCCGGCCTTGTCCAGACCTTCACCGACCTTGTCGCCGTGCTCGTTGACCAGGTCAGTGGCCTTGTCCTTCAGGTCCTCGGCCTTGCCCTTGAACTTGTCGAAGATGCCCATCTCGGGGGCTCCCATTCCTGCGTAGTTGAGTGCTTACAGACAGCTAGCGGTGATCTTCGCACCTGCAACACCGGATCTGTGGGATCTCCGCGAGCGCCATGCTGACGCGCGTCGAACGGGTGTCAGGCAACCGCTCAGACGCCGTCGCCCGACGGTTCCGACTCTACGTCGCCGCCGCTGTCTTCACTCTCGTCACCGGTGGATTCGACATCGCCACCGCTGAACTCGACGTCGCCGCCGCTCTTCTTCGCCTCGACATCGCCGCCGCTGCGCTTCGCGGCCGCCAGGTCGTCGACTTCTTCCCCCAGGCCGAGCGCGTCCTTGGCCGCGTCCGACTCTTCCTCGAAACCGTTCGTCACGTGTGTTCCTCCCGTAGAAATGTTTCCAACTCTCCGTGTTCTTACCGAAGATTCCGGGTCATCCACAAGGCAGGTCCATACCTCTTGGCCAAGTCTTCGTAGGGCCGACCGGGGTGGTGGGGCGGGGAAGGAATCTGCACTGCCAGACTGGACCGATGTCCGATCCACTCGTCGTCGCGGTCGTCGGCCCCACCGCGGCCGGGAAGTCCGACCTGGCCGTCGCGCTGTCCGAGCACCTGGACGGCGAGGTCGTGAACGCGGACGCCATGCAGGTGTACCGCGGCATGGACATCGGTACGGCGAAGATCAGCGCCGCCGAGCGCGCCGGCGTGCCGCACCACCTGCTCGACATCCTCGACGTCACCGAGACCGCGACCGTCGCCGAGTTCCAGCAACTGGCCCGAACCGCCATCGACGACTGCATCGACCGCCGGCGCACACCGGTCCTGGCCGGCGGATCGGCCCTCTACATTCGCGCGATCCTGGACGACTTCGTCTTCCCCGGCACCGACCCGGTCGTGCGCGCCCGCCTCGAGGCTGAGCTCGAAGCGCACGGCTCCGGCGTACTGCACAGCAGGTTGCAGGCGATCGACCCGAAGGCCGCCGAGCAGATCCTGCCGAGCAACGGCCGGCGGATCGTTCGCGCGCTCGAGGTCGTCGAGATCACCGGCGGCCCGTACGTCGCCACGCTGCCTGAGCACCGCTATGTGTATCCGGGCGCGATCCAGCTGGGTCTCGACGTACCGCGCCCCGAACTGGACGCGCGGATCGACCTCCGGGTGGACCGGATGTTCGACGCGGGTTTTGTCGCCGAGGTGCGAGGACTGCTGGACAAGGGTTTGATTGAGGGGAAGACGGCCAACCGCGCACTCGGGTACTCGCAGGTGATCGCGTTGCTGAACGGTGAGATCGACGAAACGCAGGCCCGGGAGCGGACCGCCCAGGCCACGCGCCGGTTCGCGCGCCGGCAGGACTCGTGGTTCCGTAAGGACCAACGCATTACTTGGCTGCAGTACGACGACCCCGACCTGGTGGAGAAGGCAATTCGAGTGATAGCCCAAGGCAACCGCAGGGGGACCGGCGGCGTAGTCGGGGTGGAATCGAATGCGAGGGGGTGACCGTGAGGCCGAGTTCCGTGAGTACCTGCTCGCGGACCGCACCAGGCTGATGAGAACGGCGTTGCTGCTCACCGCGGGTGATGTGCACACCGCTGAAGATCTGGTCCAGACCGCCTGCACGCGGGTTTACGTGCACTGGCACCGGATCAAGCACGAAGGCGCGGGCCCGTATGCACACCGCATCCTGGTCAACGCCTTCCTGGACGAGCGCCGCCGCGCCGGCCGCCACCCCGAGGTGGTGACCGCGGAGACGCTCGAGCCGCGCCTGACCGACGTACCTGATCAAGCCGACACCCTCGCCATCCGGGACGCGTTGCTGGACCTCGCGCCGCGGCAGCGGGCGGTGCTGGTGCTGCGGTACTTCCAGGATCTCGATGTCGCGACCTGCGCCCGGATCCTGGAGTGCACCGAGGGCACGGTGAAGAGCCAGACGGCGAAGGCGCTGAAGCGGTTGAAGGACCTGATGACGGAAGAGACGGATCGTACGACGGGGAGTGGCTGAGAACACCGATGGACGACGTGAAGAGACTGTTGGAGGGGTTCGCGGATCGCGCGGCCGATGCGCTGCCGGATGCTGACATCGAGGCCGATGTCACCCGGGGCCGCCGCGCGCTGCGCCGGATCAAGCGCCGGCGTCGCGTCACCGGGGTGTTGTGCGTCGCCGCCGTATCGGCCCTCGCGCTCGCGATCGGCAACCAGGTGAAGTGGTGGGGGAACACCACTGAAGTCGCCGGCGGCACGAGCGAGCCGGAAAAGACCGCCGCGAGCCCCGCGACGGCCGAGGCGGCCAAACCGTCGAGCGCCGAGACGATGTCGATGTTCGGGGCGTCCGTCGTCGAGTTGGTCGCCAACAACCAGCCGTGGAGCACGATCGATTGCACGCTGACGCCGAAGGGCTGGACCGCGGAGACCCCGATCGCCGCCAACCGCGTCGTACTCTCCCAGCCGGCGATGCGTACGGCGGACGCCGCCGCGAAGGTGGTTGTCCAAGCGGCCCCGGACGCTCGTGGCCTGTCCGCGGTCCGGGTCACCGACGGCAGCGGCAAGACCTTCCACATCGGCACTCTCGACGGCCGCCTGGCCGGGCAGGTGAAGCTGTCCGACCAATGGCTGCTGGTCGAGCTTCCGGTGGGCACTGTCGAGTGGCCGGACGACGTACTGCGCCGCTTCATGGACTCCTGCACAGTGAACTAGCACTGGCGCGATCGCCGTCGGTGAGATAGCAAGGGCATGTCCCTGTCACCGACGCCCCGCGGGAGTACTGGTGAAGAAGCTGGTCGCATCGCTGTCTGCAGGTGCCCTTGTCCTGGCTGGTCTGAGTTCGAGCGCCGCTGCTGGTCCGCCTCAACCGCCGGTGAAGACCCCGACCGCGATCGGATTCGGGGGAGCGGTGTCCTCGGTCGACGCGGACGCGACCGCCGCCGGTCTCGGCGTACTGCGGCGCGGCGGCAACGCGGTCGACGCAGCCGTCGCGACCGCGGCCGCCCTCGGCGTGACCGAGCCGTACTCCGCAGGCATCGGCGGTGGCGGGTACTTCGTCTACTACAACGCCAAGAGCCACAAGGTTTCCACGATCGACGGCCGCGAGACCGCGCCCGCGACGATGCCGTCGGACGCGTTCATCGACCCTGCCACCGGCAAGCCGTACAACTTCACGCCCGAGCTCGTCACGTCCGGTGTGTCCGTCGGTATCCCCGGCACGCTGGCGACCTGGGACTCGGCCTTGCGTCAGTGGGGTTCGCTGTCGCTGGGCAACGCGCTGACCCCGGCTGCCGATCTGGCCGATCGCGGCTTCGTCGTCGACAGCACGTTCAACCTGCAGACGCAGGAGAACAAGGCCCGGTTCTCGGCGATCGTGCCGACCGCCAAGCTGTTCCTGCCCGGCGGTGACGCGCCGAAGGTCGGCACGGTGTTCAAGAACCCGGAGCTCGCCGACACCTACCGGATGCTCGGCAAGAAGGGCCTTTCGACCTTCTACGGCGGCGCTCTCGGCGCGGAGATGACCGCGGTGGTCAAGAACCCGCCGAAGACCGCGACGACCACTCTGCCGGTGATGCCGGGCTACATGACCACCGGCGACCTCAAGAAGTACAAGCCGCTGGACCGCGTCCCGACGAAGGTCCGGTACGACGGCCTGGACGTCTACGGGATGGCGCCGTCATCGTCCGGCGGCACCACGGTCGGCGAGGCGCTCAACATCCTCCAGCCGCTGCACCTCAAGCAGCTGAGCACACCGCAGTACCTGCACAGCTACCTCGAGGCGTCCGCGCTGGCGTTCGCGGACAGGGCGGCGTACGTCGGTGATCCCGGCTTCGTGAAAGTGCCGACCAAGGAGCTCACCTCCAGCGGCTTCGGCGCCGAGCGGTCCTGCCAGATCGACCCGGCCAAGGCGGCGGTCAAGCCGGTGCCGGCCGGATCGCCCGACGGCAAGTACCAGCACTGCGCGAAGGGTGCCGCGACGACGCAGCGGCCTGATCCTCGGCCTGATCCTCGGCCTGATACCGAGGGCAAGTCGACAACGCACCTGGTCACGGCCGACAAGTGGGGCAACGTCGTCTCGTACACGTTGACGATCGAGCAGACCGGTGGCAGCGGCATCACCGTTCCGGGCCGTGGCTTCATTCTGAACAATGAGCTGACCGACTTCTCCGGCGTTTACGACCCCGCCGACCCGAACCGGATCCAGCCGGGCAAGCGGCCGCGGTCGTCGATCTCGCCGACGATCGTGCTGCGCAGCGGCAAGCCGTTGCTCGCGCTCGGTTCGCCGGGTGGCTCGACCATCATCACGACCGTCCTGCAGACGCTGACGAACCGCCTCGACCGCGGCATGACCCTGCCCGAGGCGATCGCCGCACCGCGGGCGTCCCAGCGCAACACCGCGTCGGTGACGGCTGAGCAGTCGTTCATCGACAAGTACGGCGCCGCGCTGGCGACGTACGGCCACACCTTCACGCCGGCCGGTGCTCCCGGATCCTCGGCGGCCGAGATCGGTGCGCTCGAGGGGCTGGAGTTCCTGCCCGGCGGCGCGATCCTCGCCGCCGCGGAACCGACGCGGCGCGGCGGCGGATCTGCCGGGGTCGTGTGGCCCAGATAGCCATGCAGGCCCCAACGCGAGTGGATATCCACTCGCGTTGGGGCTTCTCTGCTGATGTGCGAGCGGAGAACCCACAACAGCAGGGGATATCCAGCTGACCACTGAGGTGCGGCACTAGATAGTTGTGATGATCGCGGCGACCAGGGCGACGCGGTCGGGGAGGCTCGTCGCGACGATCTGTTCGTGGACGGCGTGGGCGCCCTTGCCGACAGGCCCCAGGCCATCGAGGGTCGGGATCCCGAGCCAGCCGGTGAGATTGGTGTCGGCTGCGCCGAACGCGGCTGCACCGCCGACCTCCTGACCGACGGATCGTCCGGCCTCGATCACCTTTGCCAACAACTCATCGGTCGCCGGCGACGGCTGCCACGCCGGGCGGTTCGACATCACCCGCACCGTCAACTGAGCGGGTCGCACGGGCTGCAGTTCGGCAACAGCTGCCAGCACGGCCTCTTCGGTCGATGGATCGACAAAGCGGAACCCGATATCAGCCGACGCAGATCCCGGTACGACGTTCGTCCGCCCGCCACCCGTGATCGTGCCGACGTTGCACAACACCTCGTCGTACTGCGCGACGATGCCCCGCACCGCGACCAGCTGATCGACGAGCTCGTCGATCGCGGAGATCCCGCTGTCAGGATCGAGCGCCGCGTGCGCCTCGCGTCCGGCGATCTCGATGCGGACCCGCGTGCTGCCCCAGCGCGATGTCTTCAGATCGCCGTTCGGATGCGGCGGCTCGAGCCCGAAAGCGGCGTACACGCCGGCTGATTCGGCCGTCACGAGTTCGCGGGCGGAGGGTGAGCCGACCTCCTCGTCGGCGACTACTACGACGCGCACCGGCCGATGATCGTGCACCTGCTCCAGGGCGGTTTCGAGGACGACGAGTCCGCCCTTCATGTCGAACACACCCGGGCCGTAGATGACGCCGTTCTCCTCGCGCCACGGCATCGCGTCGGCGAGCTGGCCGATCGGCCAGACAGTGTCGTGGTGGGCGAGGAACAGCAGGGGAGCCTCACCGGCCCGGCCCGGGAAGTCCGCGACCAGGTGGTCGCCGGTCGGCGCCGGCACGCGGCGGACGGTCGCGCCGAGTCCGGCGTACCGCTCGGCGAGGCGGTCGGCGAAGGCGTTCAGCGCGGCCGTGTCACCGGTCGGGGTCTCGGCGCCGACGTACTCCTGGAGTCGCTCGATGATCATGGATAGTCAACGTATCATCATCTGATCACCGATTGACTCCCTTGAGAACAATGGGATCTACTCAAGATATGAATCGTATCTCCGAGGTGAGCTTCCGTGCGGTCTCGCTCACCACGGCGTCCAGGTTCGCCGAGGCCTCGGAGCTGTACCGCGCGGTCTTCGGCTACCTCGACCCGGCGTACGGGCTGAATCCGCGACTGCTCGGCGCGCTGGCGAGCAACGGCGGATCGGTGGTCGGCATCCTCGACGGGAGTGACAAGCTGGTCGCGTTCGCGTACGGCTTCTGCGGCACCGACCGGCGCGGTTTCTACCACTACTCGCAGTCGGCCGTGGTCGCCGCCGACCAGCAGGGGCACGGCCTCGGCCGGATGCTCAAGCACGCCCAGCGAGAAGTTGCCCTGAGCCACGGTATGTCGCGGATGCGCTGGACGTACGATCCGATGCAGCTCCGCAACGCGCACTTCAACCTCGACGTCCTCGGCGCCCGCGGTCGCTGGTTCGCCCCGGACATGTACGGTCCCGGCACCGACCGCGTGATCGTCGAGTGGGACCTGACCCGCGAGCAGCCCGCCATCCCCTCCGCGTTGACCGAGTTGGTGTTGCCGTCCGACTCGGCCGAGCTCCGCAGGTCCTTCGAAGGTCTGCTGGCGCAGGGACTCGTCGCCGTCTCGTGCCGTCGCCTCCCGGACGGCAACGGCGCGTACTACTTCGGGCCGGCCGACGATGCCTGACGACCCACGCAACCGCGAGCTCGCCAGCCCCCACGAGCGGTACGACGCCCGCCTGCAACGGCGATCGTCGACGCTCCTGCAGCGTCGCGTGGTCGAGCAGGAGCGCGCCTCGATCGACGAGGCCCTCGACCAGATCGTCACCGACGAGTCGATCGCGCAGGCCGCGGCGCGGATTGTCGCTGCCCGCCGGCGCTTCATCGTCGGATCGGCGAAGTCGTTCTCGTACGCGTCCTTGCTCGCGTTCGACCTCGGCGCCGGCCTGTCGCAAGTGACGTTGATCGACGGCACGGTCGTCCGCGGCGTCGACGTACTGTCCGATGTCCGGTCGAACGATCTGATGGTCGCGTTCTCCTTCCGTCGGTACCGTCGCGACACGGTCGAGATCGCGCGCCGGTTCGTCGAGGCCGGCGGTGAGCTGGTCGCGGTCACGGATTTCGAGGACGCGCCGCTGGCAAAGATCGCCGACCAGAGCATCTACGTCGCGACCGGGAGTGCGTCGTACGTCGATTCGCCGACCGTCGTCGCCTCTGTGCTGCATGTGCTCGCGACGCTGACGACGGCGAGTGCGAAGGGTGCGCGGCGGCGGCTGCTCGAGCGCGATCGGCTCAACACGGAGCTGGGGCTGTATGTCAACTGAACTGAAGATCGTCGCGGCGCGGCTGCATCGGGTGCGGATGCCGTTGGTGCACGAGTTCCAGACCAGCTCGCACCGCAAGGCGTTCCTCGATCACATCCTGGTCGAGCTGGAGGATGCGTCGGGCGCGACCGGCTGGGGCGAGATCGCGTCGTCCTCCGATCCGTACTACGCACCGGAGACGGTCGAGTCCTGCTGGCACATCGCCTCGCAGTACCTTCTGCCCGCCGTCCTCGACCGCCCGTGGACGCATCCTGACCAGCTGGCGGCCGTCTGGTCGAAGGTCCGCGGCAACAACTTCGCGAAGGCCGGCGTCGACACCGCCGCCTGGGTGCTGTACGCCGGGGCCAACTCCGTGCCGCTGGCAACAGCCCTGGGTGGAAAGCGGACCGAGGTTGTCGCGGGTGTCTCGCTCGGCATCGAACCGACGATCGACGACCTCCTCACCCAGGTCGACACTCAGGTGGCCGCCGGTTACCCCAGGGTCAAGCTGAAGATCGCGCCCGGCTGGGACGTGGAGCCGGTGCGGGCGGTGCGTGCGGCGTACCCGGACCTCGATCTGCATGTGGATGCCAACGGCATCTATACCGCGGACGATCTCAAACTCTTGCAAGAGCTGGACGAGTTCGGCCTGACGATGATCGAGCAACCGTTCGCCCCGCGCGACCTGCTGACTCATGCGCGGCTGCAGCGCACGATCGAGACGCCGGTCTGCCTCGACGAGAGCATCGAGACGGTCGACGACCTGCAGACGGCTCTCCAGCTAGAAGCGTTGCAGGTCCTCAACATCAAGGTGTCGCGGATGGGTGGCCTGACCCCAGCGCGTGAAGCGCATGACCGGGCGCAGGCCGCCGGCATCCCGGTCTGGTGCGGCGGCATGCACGAGTTCGGCATCGGCCGGGTCGCGAACGTCGCACTCTCCAGTCTCGCCGGGTTCACCCTCCCATCGGACGTGTCCGCCTCGGAGAAGTACTACGCCCGGGACGTCATCGAACCCGCCGTCGTCGCCGTCGAAGGCGTCGTACAGGTGCCTGGGGGAACCGGTCTCGGGCATGCTGTGGACCGGGCGCTGATCGAGGCGAACACGGTCGCCGAGTTCGCCCTCGGTCCAGAACAGGAGTGACTCGGTGCGAGTGACGGGGCGGGTGGCATTGACCGGCGGCCTGGTTGCCGACAGCACCGGCTCGGAACCCGTCCCCGGGACTGTGCTGATCGACGGCGATCGCATCACCGCGGTGCTGCCGCCCGGTGCGAGGCCGTCCGGGGCAGAGGTTATCGATGCCACAGGCAACATTGTTGCACCGGGATTCATCGATCTTCACTCACATGCGGATTTCAGTCTGCGCACAAGTCCGGCCGCCGAGTCCCAGCTCGCGCAGGGCGTGACGACGCTGGTCGCGGGCAACTGCGGCTGGTCGCCGTTCCCGATCACCGACCTCGAAACCCTCCGGGCGGGTACGGCGTTCCTCGGGCCCCAGCACGACTGGTCGTGGACCGATCTCGCCGGCTTCGGTGCAACGTTGGAATCCGCGGTGAACCTGGCTCTTCAGGTCGGCCACAGCACGCTGCGGATCGCGGTGATGGGAAACGCACGGCGGGCGCCGTCGCCGGACGAGCTCCGGCGGATGCAGGACCTGCTCCGGGCGGCTGCCGGCCAAGGCGCGGTCGGGTTCTCGACCGGGCTGATCTATGCGCCGGGCGCCTACGCTTCGCCGGAGGAGGTGGCTGCGCTCGTCGCCACCGCCGCCGAATGCGACCTGCTGTACTCGACCCACATCCGCAACGAAGGCGCCGGCCTGCTCGCGGCACTGGACGAGGCGATCTCAGCGGCTCGCGCCGGTGGTGCGCGCCTCGAGATCTCCCATTTGAAGGCAGTCGGCAAGGCGAACCACGGGCTGGTTTCCGCAGCGCTCGAACGTCTCGAGCAGGCCGATGACCTCGACATCGGCTGGGACGCCTACCCGTACACCGCGACCAGCACCACGCTCACCACCCGCCTGCCCACCTGGGCGCTGGCCGACGGCACGCTGCTCGACCGCCTGGCGGATCCAGCTGAACGCAAGCGGATCGCCGAGGCCCTCCGCTCCGACAACCTCCTGTCGCCGGACTCGGTCGTCATCGCCTCACTGCCACCCGGTCCCTACGAGGACAGCCGGGGCCTGAGCCTCACCGAGATCGCCCAGCGCGACGGGGTGGACGCCGCCGAGATCGTCCTCCGCATCCTCGAGAACCACCAGGCCGCCGTCAGCGTCGTCAACCACGCCATGAGCGAGGACGACGTCATCACGGTCCTCGAACACCCCCGCACAGCAGTCGCCAGCGACGGCTGGATCATGGACGCCACCGGCCCCGGCCACCCCCACCCCCGCAACTTCGGCACGTTCCCCCGAGTCCTGGGCCACTACGCTCGCGACCTGGGCGTTCTCAGCCTGGCCGAGGCCATCCGCCGCATGACCTCCCTGCCCGCCTCCCGCCTGGGTCTGACCGACCGCGGCACGATCACCCCTGGCGCTGTGGCCGACCTCGTAGTCCTCAACCCGACGACGATCGCCGACAGGTCGACGTACGACGCCCCCTGGCAACTCTCCGTCGGCGTAGAGCACGTCCTGGTCGCAGGCCAACCGGTCCTGACCAACGCCGAGCCCACCGGTAGGCGCCCCGGCCGCGTGCTTATTTGAAGCGTTTGGGTTCCTGGGGGAGCGGCGCGGGCGCACCACCTACCTCATTCGTCCCCGTCTCGAGCCATCCGTCGTGCTCGGCCACAACCCGCTCCGCATCGGGATGATCAACGGCGACCACCCACGGGTGGTCCTCGTCGTCATCCTCCCCATGGAAGCGCCCACGCCGTACCTCACCGCCGAGTAGCTCAGCGACGGCCTCGGCGTCCTCCTGCTCCCAGAAGTAGGCGAGCTGCACCGTACGATCTCCTTCATGAGCACGTTTCCCTGGTTGAAGGGTCATGGTACGGAGAACGACTTCGTGATCCTCCCCGATCCCGACGGTTCCCTCCACGGCGAGTTGGACGCGGACCTCGTGCGATTTCTCTGCGACCGCCACGCCGGCCTCGGCGCCGACGGCGTACTGCGGGTGATCCAGGGCGACAAGCAGTCGTACGTCGAGGACGGCGGCGACTGGTTCATGGACTACCGGAATGCGGACGGTTCGATCGCGGAAATGTGCGGGAACGGCGTCCGCGTCTTCGTGAAGTACCTCGCGGACGCGGGCCTGATCGACGATAAGCCCGTCCGCGTCGGCACCCGCGCCGGTATCAAGGAGGTCTCCCAGAACGACGACGGCACGCTCACCGTCGACATGGGCGAGCCGACGCTGCCCGGTCCGGCCGGAATCGTGGTCGAGGCCAACGGTCACCAGTGGCCCGCAGTACACGTCGACATGGGCAATCCGCATGCTGTCGCGTTCGTCGACAACCTGGGTGAGCCCGGCAACCTCTGCGACCAGCCGACCTGGTCGCCCACCAGCGCTTTCCCGCACGGGGTCAACGTCGAGTTCGTCGTACGCCGGGATGCGCACGACGTACAGATGCGGGTCCACGAACGCGGATCGGGGGAGACCCGGTCCTGCGGCACGGGTACCTGCGCCGTGACCGTTGCCGCGGCACGGCAGGCCCGCGACGAGCTGCCGGTGACGTACCGCGTCGGCGTACCGGGCGGTGACGTGAGCGTGACTTGGCGTGCTGACAACCATCTCGAGCTGACCGGACCGGCCGTTCTGCACGCTCGCGGGGACTTCGATCGGGCCTGGCTACCCGCCTAGACCGGGAATCCCAATGCCGCGTGGGGCGTTGACGGAGGTAAACGGGTCGCTTGTACTGGAGGCCCGTGCCACCATGGAAGGTATATGACGACCCATTCACATGCATACGACGAGACCACCGACGTTGAACTTGACCTCATCGAGGGCGAGGACTCCGGCGATTCGTTGTCGGGTCACGATGAGTATGACCACGAACTGAGCACCGAGGGCCTCGACCTGGAGGAGCGCCAAGCGCTTCGCCGCGTGGTCGGGATGTCCACCGAGCTGACCGACATCAGCGAGGTCGAGTACCGCAAGCTGCTGCTCGAGCGGGTGCTGCTGGTCGGCGTCTGGACCGAGGGCAGCGCCGAGGACGCGGAGAACTCGCTGGCCGAGCTGAAGCTGCTCGCCGAGACCGCCGGTTCCGAGGTTCTGGACGGCGTGATCCAGCGGCGGAAGAAGCCCGACGCGGCGACGTTCATCGGTTCCGGCAAGGTGTCCGACCTGCGCAACCTGGTCGCGTCGCTCGGCGCGGACACGGTGATCGCCGACGGCGAGCTGGCCCCCGCGCAGCTGCGCAACCTGGAGGACAAGCTCAAGGTCAAGGTGGTCGACCGGACCGCGCTGATCCTGGACATCTTCGCGCAGCACGCGAAGAGCAAGGAAGGCAAGGCCCAGGTCGAGCTGGCGCAGCTGCAGTACATGAAGCAGCGCCTGCGTGGTTGGGGTGGCAACCTGTCCCGCCAGGCCGGTGGACGCGTCGGTGCGGCCGGTGGCGGTATCGGTGGTCGTGGTCCCGGTGAAACCAAGATCGAGACCGACCGGCGCCGGATCAACACCAAGATCGCCAAGCTGCGCCGCGAGCTGAAGAGCCTCAAGGGCAAGCGTTCGACCCTGCGCCAGGAGCGTCGCCGCAACCTGGTCCCGTCGGTCGCGATCGCCGGGTACACCAACGCCGGCAAGTCCTCGCTGCTGAACAAGATCACCGGCGCGGGCGTGCTGGTCGAGGACGCGCTGTTCGCGACGCTGGACCCGACCACCCGTCGTACGACGGCCTCGGACGGGCGCGTGTACACGCTGACCGACACCGTCGGGTTCGTCCGGCACCTGCCGCACGACATCGTCGAGGCCTTCCGCTCGACGCTGGAGGAGGTCGCGGACGCGGACCTGCTGCTGCACGTGGTCGACGGTTCGCACCCCGACCCGATGGCGCAGATCCAGGCCGTGCGCGAGGTACTGACCGAGATCAACGCGATCGACGTGCCGGAGATCATCGTCATCAACAAGGCCGACCTGGCCGACCCGATGACGCTGGCGCCGATCCTGCACCGTGAGCCGCACGCCATCGTGGTGTCGGCGCGCACCGGTGAAGGCCTCGACAAGCTCCGCGAGCTGATCGAAGGCGGACTGCCGCAGCCGCAGGTCGCCCTCGACGTCCTGCTGCCGTACGACCGCGGCGACCTGGTCTCCCGGATCCACTCCGAGGGCTCGGTCGAGCAGCTCGAACACACCGCCGACGGCACACGGGTGACGGCCCGGGTCCACCCGGCTCTGGCCGGCGACCTGACGCCGTACCAAACGGCCTGAGACGTAGAACAGCCCCCGAGGTCAGCTGACCTCGGGGGCTGTTCCACGTTCACTTACGCTTCGAGACCTGGACCTTCATCGAGGTGCCGGTCTTGGAAACGACCTTGATGTTGACCCCGTTGTTCGGGACCTTGACGCTGCTCGTCGGCTGGTCCGCGGTCCAGTACGACTTGCTGTCGTTGAACGTCGGAACGGCGTTCTGACCACGGATGTAGCTCGCCTGCCCGTTGACGTGCAGGCTGAACGAGTCGGCCTTCTCCAGGCTGAACGGCGCATCGTACGCCGCGACCCGCGGACGCCAGATCTGCCCGTCGAGCCGGTTGATCGGCGTCGGGTGCGAGTCGATCGGAAGGATCAGACCCTCACCGGGGTGCTCGTTGGTGTTGTTGTCCTCCTGCGAGGTGTCCCAGTACCAGATCAGCAGACCGTCCTGGTACGGGAAGTGCTCGACCTTGTCGGCCAGCGTGCTCGCCCAACCGAAGTTGTACGGGCCGGTCTGCAGGTTCTTGTCGTAGTCGACGTAGTTGATGTTCGACGCCAGGTAGTAGTTGTCGTGCTGAGTGGTGAACGACGAACCTGCCGCCGCGAAACCGTTCAGCGTCCAACCGTCCGGCGACGTCTCCGCACCGGAGGTGACCACCGTGGTCGAGCCTGACGTCACCTTGATGTCGTCGGCGAAGAAGCCGATCCCGCCGGCCGCCGGGTCGGTGGCGTAGCGGAACTGCAGCGTGATCGTCTTGCCGGCGTACGCCGACAGGTCGAAGGTCGCCGGCACCCAGCCGTTGCTCTTGCCGTCGATACCGTTGCCTTCGGCATCCTTCGTGATACTGCCCTTGATCGTCTTGAACCCGCTGCCGTCGTTCACGTCGACGTACGCGTAGTCACACGGGTCCGGACCGCAGTCCTCGATGTCCCAGTTGGCCTGGAACGTGAGGCTCGCGGGCTGACCGGCCGGGAGAGCGACCTGCCGGCTCATCGTGTGGGTGAAGTTGTTGCCCTCACCGCTCCACCAGTCCTTGGTCCCGACCGGCGGCTGGACGAGCTGGTGCTCGACCTCTTTCTTCGGCAGCGTCACCACCAGCCCCTGGGCCTTCTTCGAGTTGTACTCGTGCGGGCCGAGGTCGACGGTACGGTTCTGGCCGGCGGTCACGATCTCGTAGTCCAGCCAGCCGAGCTGCAGCTTGTCCCACGCGTTGAAGTCGGCCGCCTGCTCGCCGATCCCGCCGTCACTGGGCTTGCTGACGCGGCTCTGGGACATGATCGTCCACCAGTTCACGCCGTTCTCGACCGCTGCGCCGGAGGTGTCGTACTCGTCCGGCAGACCGAGGTCGTGGCCGTACTCGTGCGCGAAGACGCTGATGCCGCCGTTCTCCGGCTGGATCGTGTAGTCACCGACGTACATGCCGGTATCGCCGATCTGCGCGCCGCCGCCGGTCGGGTTCGTGACCGGGCCGCCCGGGAAGCCGGCGAACCAGCGGTGCGACCAGATCGCGTCCTCGCCCTGCCACGGGTCGCCGTCGGCCTGGTCGCCGCCGGCGTGCACGATCTGGAAGTGGTCGATGTAGCCGTCCGGCTCGTTGAAGTTGCCGTCACCGTCGTAGTCGTAGCGGTCCCACTGGTCGAACGACTTCAGGTCCGCGGTGATCTGCGCCTTGGTCCGGCCCTTGGCCTCCTGGTCGGTGACCCACTGGTTGACCGCGTCCTGGATCAGGTTCCAGGTGTTGTTGCAGACGTTGCCGCCGCACGGGTAGCCGTTCGAGCGGCCGTACCGCGCCTCGTTGTACTTGACCTTCACCCAGTCGGTGACCTCGCCGGACACCGAGTACCGGCCCGACGACTGCTTCTCGTAGTACTTCTTCACCGAGTTGCCGTTGCCGAAGTACAGGTCCTGGAAGTGCTGCTGGGTGTAGTCGGCCTGCCAGACGGTCGAGTTGTCGACCGAGCGGTCCGGCGCCGGGATCTGGTTGTGCAGCGGGCCGTCGAAGCGCGCCGGGCCCGGGACGGCCGGTGCCGTGTCCTGGTCCGGGTACCTGGGGTCGCGCTCGTTGCCGAACTCCGCGAGTACGACGAAGATCCGGTCGGTCTTCTCCCGGCTGAGCTCGACGTACTGGTCGACCTTGCCCTTGGCGTTCTTGGTGCCCTTGGCGCCGTTGGCCTTGGCACCGACCTTGACGACAGTGCTGCCGTTGCGCTGCTCGGGCGTGGCCTGTCCGTTGATGACCTGGGTCAGGGCTTCCTGCCGCAGCTCGCGACGCTTGTCCTCCTGCGGGCTGGACAGCTCGTCCGGCGCCGGGGCAGCCTCACTGGCGATCGGCGCCGACCCTTGTTTGGGCGGTGTGGCGGCGTTCGTTGCCGAGGCGGCGGCCATGCCGAGCCCGGTCGTCGCCGCCAGAGCCAGGCTGAACAGCCCGGCGGGTAGCTTGCGCACGATTCCCCTCCGTGTCTTGGTAACGCAGTGTGATCAAAGCTCCCCCGAGCGTGTTTTGCGCGAGAGTACGGGGAAAATCCGCTGAGCTGAAGGAGAAACTGAGGAAAACCTGTGAAGGTGCGGGGAAACCTGCACCCTGAGTAGAACGGCTCACGCGCTCGGCTAGCGGTCCTTGGCAGACTGTGGCGCGTGGAGCGCGAGACGGTCGACCTGCTGCAGCCGCTGTGGCGTGCGCTGGTGGTGTTCCGCATCATCACCTGGGGCTTCGCCTGCCTCGGCGTGTGGACCCGGTGGGACGGCATCGTCCGGCCGACCGGTGCGTTGCTCCAGCTGGCCGTGATGGGAATCTGGACGCTGATCTCGTCGCTTGGGTACAGCCGGCGCTGGGGCCGCCGCAACACCCGGCTCGCGTTCGCGGACCTGATCGTCACGGTCGGCTGCATGTACGCGACCTTGTGGGCTCAGCCGCTGATCGACATCCGCGGGGGAGCCTCCGTGCTGACCTCGGTCTGGGTGGCCGGCCCGGTCATCGCGCTGGCGATCTCCCGCGGTCGCGACGGTGGCCTGCTGGGCGCGGCGACGATCAGCCTGGCGCTGCTGTCGCTGCGCGGCGTCGACAACGCGTCGAAGATCCTCAGCAACGTCCAACTGCTCCTGGTGGCCGGTCTGGTCGTCGGGTACGCCGCCTCGACCATGCGCCGCGCCGGTGCCCGGCTCCGGTCGGCGATCGCGGCGGAGAGCGCTACCGCTGAACGGCTGCGGCTCAGTCGCTCGATCCATGACGGCGTACTGCAGGTGCTGGCGCAGGTCCAGCGCCGCGGTACGGCGATCGGCGGCGACGCGCTCGAACTCGCCCAACTGGCCGCCGAGCAGGAAGTTGCCCTCCGCACCTTGATGTCGACGCGGCCGGCCGTCGCGGACGGCGATCGCGTTGATCTGTGCGGCTTGTTGTTGCCGCTGGCCACGACGCGGGTGGACGTCGTCGTACCGGCCGCACAAGTGCTGTTGCCTGCAGCCACAGCTGACGAACTGGTTGCCGCGGTCAAGGAAGCGCTGAGCAACGTGTCCAAGCACGCGGGTCCGGATGCACGCTGCTGGATTGCTGTGGAGGACCTTGGCGAGGAGGTCGTGGTGTCGATCCGTGACGATGGAGTCGGTACGACGCCTGCACGGCTGGAGCAGGCCCGTGTGGACGGGCATCTGGGCGTCAGCCAGTCGATCCGCGGCCGGATCGCCGATCTGGGCGGCACTGTCACCGTCCGCACCGCCCCCGGCGAGGGGACCGAATGGGAGCTGAAGGTATGACACGGGTGATGATCGTGGACGACCATCCCATGTGGCGCGAAGGCGTCGCACGGGACCTGGGAGGCCGCGGGTACGACGTCTGCGCGACCGCCTCGGACGTCGCGAGCGCGGTGAAGATCGCGCTGGCGACCCGTCCGGATGTGGTGGTGATGGATCTGCAGCTGGGCTCCGGCTCAGGCGTGGACGCGACGCGCGAGATCACCACGGCGCTGCCTGACACGCGCGTGCTGGTGTTGTCGGCCAGCGCCGAGCAGGACGACGTACTCGCGGCCGTGAAGAACGGGGCTTCCGGGTATCTGGTGAAGTCCGCGTCGTTGGACGAGTTCGACGACGCAGTACGCCGTACCGCCGAAGGCGACGCCATCTTCAGCGCCGGCCTTGCCGGACTGTTGCTGGGCGAATACCGCCGGCTGGGCGCCACCGGCCCTGAGGTCCCCCAACTCACCGACCGCGAAACCGAAGTCCTCCGCCTCGTAGCCCGAGGCCTCACCGCCAAACAAATCGCCACCCGCCTGGTCCTCTCCCACCGCACCGTCGAGAACCACGTCCAAAACACCCTCCGCAAACTCCAACTCCACAACCGAGCCGAACTAGTCCGCTACGCAATAGAACACGGACTGGACACGTAACCCACACCCACTAAGCAACCGCTCCCTGCGTCGGCGCCGCGCTCCGCGCAGCGCGGAGTACACCGATGACCGCACCGATAAGCCACAGTCCGAACGCCGCGGACGCCATACCCCCGCTCCAGAAGCCGGACAGGCACAGCAGGACCACCGCGTACGACGCCCAGGTCGCCCACGTCGGCAGGGCGTGTGCCTGACGGGCGATCCGCGTCGTGACGGCAACTACCACACCGCAGCCGATCAGCCCGGTGAGTGCGAGGATCTGTCCCGCCATGCCGAGCGAGCGGGCGGTGTTCGGGTCGGGGGTGAATTCGTCTGACCACGCCGCGAACGCACTTCCCAGGTCGAGCGAGACACCGGTGATCATCAGCGCGCCGAACATCGCCGCGGCCGGCACGATCACGTGCGTGAGCGGGTCACCGCCGGATAGCCGCTCGAGCACCCGCCGCAGACCAGCAGCGAACCAGAGCAGCAGCGCGACCCCCGCAGCGAGCACAGGCGGCGCAAAGCCAGCGGCGGCCTGCCGCCCGTCGTCGTTGAGTCGCTCGAGGATGTCCGAGTCCGACATGCTCGCGTCGTCGACACCGACCAGGTAGCCCAACGCCACCGCAGCAACGAGCAGCACGAGCGAAGCGGCACCTGCCCACCCCGCGCGCCGAAGTGCCCGCGATTCGTCCATCCCGCCCTCCCCGGTCGGGGTCCCGGGCGCAGGCACCACGTCCTGCCCCGCGCCACGACGTACCCCAATCCGAGTGTGCACCCACGCCTGACCACCAACAAAGCCCTGCAGCGGCTGATGTCGTCGCGTACGCAGTGTCGGATCGGTGGTGAGGTGTTCGTGGTAGGTGTGAAAGGCCGCCGACGACGGCGCCCACTGAACTCGAGGAGAACACCATGAGCGCCACCTTCACCTTCGACATCTTCTCCAGCTTTGACGGCTACGGTTCACCGACCGGCCCGTACGGCGGTTACTGGGGCAAGCAGGGGCCCGAGTTCCTCGCGCATCGCCTCGCGCAGTTCGGTGAGAAGCAGCGGATGGTCCTCGGTGCCAACACCTATCGGCTGATGGCGTCGATGCTGGCCTCGCACCCAGCTGGATCTGAGGTGCACGACTCATGGGTCAGCCGGATGACGAACCTGCCGACGACCGTGGTGTCGAACAGCTTGCAAGGACCACTCGACTGGCCGGATGCGAACGTTCTGACCGGCGATCCGATCGAGGCCGTCGCGCGCCTCAAGGAGGAGTCGGACCTGCCGCTGCGGTCACACGGCAGCCTGACGCTGAACCGGGCGCTCCTCGCCGCCGGCCTGGTCGACCTCGTCCAGGTGACGATCTTCCCGGTGATCAACAGCCGGGGCCAAAGCGCAGAGGACCGGATCTTCGAGGGCACCGGCGACTTCGACCTGGAGTTGATCGAGAGCAACACTCTCGACGGTCACACGCAAGAGCTCATCTACCGCCCCACCCCGCGGAACTGAGATGCGGGTGGCATCCCACCTCCGAGAGGGGATGCCACCCGCGCTGGTCTAACGTCTAGCTCATTCCTCCCACTGGAACTGCCAGCCCGGAGCGCAGGGCCACTCGGGTGCGCAGGTCGAGTTCGGATCGTGGTACCAGACGTCGGACACCGCGTACCCGTAGTGCCGGTACACGTTCTGCTTCTGGATGCACTCGTCCTGGGTCGCGCAGGTGACGGTGTGGATGGTCTGCGTCTGAGCCTGCGCCACCGTCGCCCCACCGGCAACCACAGCCACCGCGGCCGCACCCATCGCAACCATTCGCCCGATCGATCTCATGAAGCATCTACCTTTCGCATCAATTAGATCGTTGCCCAATGCAACTCTCCGTCACGCTAGTACCGGCGTCGATCCCCAAGCAAACGTTTCAATCTCAGCCGAATCCCGTTTGACGATTGAGTGCCGTGGGCAACAACACTCGGTGGTCCGTCTCCTTCCGGCCGCCGGTCCGCGGGGAACACCCGCCACCCGCGACCCAGTCGCTTGTGCATTTGTTCGTCGTGGCGCTTGAATGGCTTCGTACACTGTGCGTCCACGCTTGCGTGGGTGCTCTCTGTCACGACATCCGCACCGCGGGTGCCCACCTCCGGAGGCTTCGGTGAACCGGTCATCCCTTGTCCGTGTACTCCTCGCGTTCCTGGTCCTCGCCGCGTCGACGTACGTCACGTTGACCGCGAAACCACAGCTCGGTCTCGACCTGCGCGGCGGGACGCAGATCGTGCTCGAGGCCAAGGATTCTCCGACGGTCAAAGCGACCAAGGAGACCACCGACAAGGCCACCCAGGTGCTGCACCGGCGGATCGACGCGCTCGGGGTGAGCGAGCCGAACGTGACCCGCCAGGGCGAGAACCGGATCATCGTCGAGCTGCCCGGCGTGCAGGATCCGCGCGAGGCCGCGAAGGTGATCGGCAAGACCGCGCAGCTCACGTTCCACGAGGTCCTCGACCAGGTCGCGCAGAAGCCTGCCAAGCCGGCGGCCGGCGACCTCTATCTGCCCAGCGAGAGCGGCCAGGGCTTCCTGAAGCTCGCCAAACCCGCGATGACCGGCGAGCTGGTCAGTGGCGCGGAGGGCCGGCTCGACCCGCAGCAGGTCGCGCAGGGCTGGTTCGTCGAGATGAACTTCAAGGGCGACGGCGGCAAGATCTGGTCGTCGATCACCGGCAAGGCCGCTTGCAACCCGGTCAACACCGCGCCGCGGCTGATCGCGATCGTGCTGGACAACGAGATCATCAGCTCGCCGCAGGTCGACCCGAACGGCGGCAACCAGCTCTGCAACATCGGCATCACCGGCGGCAACACGACGATCTCCGGCGCCTTCACCGAAGAAGAGGCGAAGGACCTCGCCGCGCTGATCTCCGGCGGCGCGCTGCCCGTCCCGGTCCAGGTGATCGACCAGCGGACAGTCGGCCCGTCGCTCGGCCAGGACGCGATCCAGGCCAGCGCCCTCGCCGCGATCATCGGTCTCGCGCTGACCGCGCTGTTCATCATCGTGGTCTACCGCCTCGTCGGGCTGATGGCAGTCCTCGGCCTCCTTGGGTACGCCGCGATGTCGTACGCCGCACTGACCGTGCTCGGAGCAACTCTGACCTTGCCGGGCCTGGCCGGCTTCGTGCTGGCGATCGGTATGGCGGTCGATGCGAACGTCCTGGTCTTCGAACGCGCCCGCGAGGACTACATAGCCGGCCGGACAGACGGCCTCCGAAGATCACTCCGCAGCGGCTTCCAGAACGCCCTGTCCGCGATAGCCGACTCCAACATCACCACGCTCCTCGCCGCCGGTCTGCTCTTCTTCCTGGCCGCCGGCCCGGTCCGCGGCTTCGGCGTCACGCTGTCGATCGGCGTCCTCGCCTCGATGCTGTCCGCGCTCGTCGTGACAAGAGTGCTCGCGGAGTTCGCAGTGTCGCGCGGCTTCGTCCTGCGGCGCCCACGCCTGAGCGGAATCGCCGGCCACGGCAAGGTTCGCACCTGGCTCGAGTCCAGGCAGCCGGCGCTGATGAAGCACAGCCGCCGCTGGCTGGTGATCACAGCCGTCGCCATCATCGTGAGCGTGGCCGGCGTCGCCGTACGCGGACTGAACCTCGGCATCGAGTTCACCGGCGGACGACTGATCGAGGTCAGTACGACGCAACCGGTCACGCCCGACCAAGCACGTGCCGCCGTGGGCGAAGCCGGGTACCCGACCGCGGTCGTGCAGGCGTCCGGAGCCGACGACATCACCGTCCGCACCGGGACGATCAGCGACGACGAAGCCGAGAAGATCAAGGAGTCGATCTCGCGGATCGGCGGCGGCGCGGAGGTGATCCGCAACGAGAGCATCGGCCCGTCGCTCGGTGAGGAACTGCGGAACAAGGGCCTGATCGCGCTCGGCATCGCCCTGCTCGCCCAGTTGGCGTACCTCGCTGCAAGGTTCCGCTGGACCTTCGGCGCCGGCGCAGTACTCGCGCTCGTGCAGAACGTCGCGGTCGTGGTCGGCGTCTTCGCCTGGACCGGGAAGCCGATCGACGGCATCTTCCTCGCCGCGATCCTGACGATCATCGGCTACACGGTGAACGACTCTGTCGTCGTCTTCGACCGGATCCGCGAGACCCGCAACGCCCGAGCGACGGACAACCTCGGCAAGGTCATCGACACCGCGATCATCAACGTGCTGCCACGGACCATCAATACGGGAATCTCCACCCTGTTCATCCTCAGTGCGTTGCTGTTCCTGGGCGGCGACTCATTGGCCGACTTCGCCCTCGCGCTGCTGCTGGGCATCCTCGTCGGCACCTACTCGTCGAACCTCACCGCAGCGCCTCTTCTGCTCGAACTCGAACGCCGCTACCCGGCCCCGCCGCCGCGGCCCAAGCGCCCCCAGGTCGACCGCGACGCCCAGCCCGACCGCGGCGCCGTCGTCTAGGCTGGGGTACCACACAGGGTTATCCACACCCTCGCCCGCCGGACCGGAAATCTGTCGGTCCATCGGGCTAGGGTGTGGCGGTGGGTGTTGATGTGCGGGATCTGCTGGAAGCTGCCGTGGCCGGGATCGCCGGTCAGACACGGCCTGGGCAGGTGGAGATGGCGCAAGCCGTGGACACCGCGATGCACGACGGATCGCATCTGCTCGTGCAGGCCGGCACCGGCACCGGCAAGTCCCTCGGATACCTCGTGCCCGCGCTGCTGCATGCGATCGAGGACCGCCGCGTGGTCGTCTCCACCGCGACCCTCGCATTGCAGTCGCAGCTTGTCGACCGCGACGTCCCGGCGCTCCTCGACGCGACCGAGAAGCTCCTGCCGCGCAGACCGAAGTACGCGATCCAGAAGGGGCGGAACAACTACGCCTGCCTGCACCGGATCCGCGAGGGCGCGCCGGACGACGACGGGATGCTCGTCGATGTGCCGCCGCCGGGCGAGGTCGGTCGCCAGGTCATCGAGCTCCGCGACTGGGCCGAGCAGCAGCTGGCCGACGGCGAGGCGGGCGACCGCGACCACGCGCCCTCCCATCAGTACCAGGCCTGGCAGCAGATCGCGATCGCCGCGCGCGAGTGCCTCGGCGCGCAGAAATGCCCGTACGGCGAGGAGTGCTTCGCCGAGAAGGCCAAGGAGCACGCCCGCAAGGCCGACATCGTCATCACCAACCACGCCCTGCTCTCGATCGACGCCTTCGAGAACCGCACGGTTCTGCCCGAGCACGACGTCGTCATCGTCGACGAGGCGCACGAGCTGCCCGCCCGGGTCACCGGTGCCGCGGGTGACGAGCTGTCGCCGCAGATGGTCGAGCGCGCCGCCAAGCGGGCCCGCCGGTTCGTCGACGACGACAAGGCCGACGACCTGATCGACGCCTCCGACGCCCTCCGCGCAGCCCTCGACGGCACCCGCGAGGGGCGGATCGAGGCATCGAACGGGCCCGTCCTCGAGGCCGCTGCCTTGGTCCGCGACGCGGCCCGCGGGATGTACTCCGACCTCAACAAGAAGTCCGACGACAAGGACGACGACCCGGACGGCGCCAAGCGGCAGTCCAAGGGCGCGGTCAAGGAGATCTTCGACGTCGCCGAACGCGTCGCTGCGCTGAGCGACCTCGACGTTGTCTGGATGATCGACCGCGACCGCTTCGGCCGCGAGCTCCGGATCGCCCCGCTGACTGTGGCCGGCCTGCTTCGCGAGCTGGTGCTGCGCGACCGCACCGCCATTCTGACGTCCGCGACGCTGACGCTCGGCGGTGACTTCGATGCGATCGCCCGCCAGGTCGGTCTCCGGCCCGCGGACAAGCTCGCTGACGACGACGAGATGCCGGAACTCGACTCCGACGACGAAACCGCCCCGCTGCCGTGGCGCGGTCTCGACGTCGGCTCCCCGTTCGAGTACGAGAAGCAGGCGATTCTGTATGTCGCGAAGCACCTGCCGCCGCCCCACCGCGACGGCCTGGGCAAGAAGCAGTTCGAGGAGATCATCGACCTGATCACCGCGGCGGGCGGCCGGACGCTCGGTCTGTTCTCGTCCCGCCGCGCCGCCGAGGCAGCGACAGCCGCCGTACGCGAGGCCACCGACCTGAAGGTGCTGTGTCAGGGCGATGCGCAGCTCGGGGAGCTCGCCCGCGAGTTCGTCGACGACCCGGAGACCTCGCTGTTCGGGACGCTGTCCCTGTGGCAGGGGATCGACGTGCCGGGTTCGACCTGCAACCTGGTGATCATCGACCGCGTCCCGTTCCCGCGGCCCGATGAGCCCCTGATGGCGGCCCGCCAGCGCGCGGTCGACGAAGCGGGCGGCAACGGGTTCATGGCCGTGGCCGCGACGCACGCCGGACTGCTGCTCGCGCAGGGGACCGGCCGGTTGATCCGCCGCAGTACCGATCGCGGCGTCGTCGCGATCCTCGACCCCCGCATCGTCACCCAGCGGTACGGCGCGTTCCTGCGCGCCTCCTTGCCCCCGATGTGGCCGACCGCCGATCGTGAGAAGGTGCTCGGCGCCTTGAAACGACTGCAGTCCACATGAGTCCGGCCGGTCCGCCCGTGCTGCCGATGATGGCGTCGCTGGGGCAGATGCCATCAGGTTCGGGCTGGTCGTACGAACTGAAGTGGGACGGCATCCGCGTGATCGCCGAGGTCGACGACGGCGTGTGCCGGCTCTGGTCGCGCAACAGCCACGATGTCTCCGGCGGGTACCCGGAGCTGCTTGGTCTCGCCGAAGCGCCGGGCCTGCGGCTGCCCGCCGTACTCGATGGTGAGATCGTCACGCTGGACGAGAAGGGCGCGCCGTCGTTCGGCCTGCTGCAGCGGCGGATGCACGTGCGCGATCCACGTCAGCTCAGACATCTGATCACCGAGGTGCCGGTCTCGGTCCGGCTCTTCGACGTCCTCCGCTTCGACGGCAAGTGGTTGCTAGAGGCAACGTACGACGATCGTCGCGGACTGCTCGACTCGCTCGACATCGGCGACCCGTTCTGGGAGATCCCGCCCGCGCTGCAGGACGGTTCGGAGGCCTTGGACCAGTCCGCCGCACAAGGGCTCGAAGGCGTCGTCGCGAAACGGCGCAAGTCCCGCTACCTCCCTGGCCGTCGCAGCTCCGACTGGATCAAGATCAAGCCGGTGCAGACCAGGGATGTCGTGCTGTGCGGATGGCATCCGGGGGAGGGCAACCGCGAAGGGACGATCGGCTCGTTCTACTGCGGCGCGTACGCCGAACCCGGCGGCGAGCTCGTGCTGATCGGCAAGGTCGGATCCGGCCTGGACTTCGCGACCCTCGACATGCTCAGCGCCGAGCTGGCCGGGCTCGAGATCGACCGCCCGTCGTTCGACCCGTCGAGCATCCCGATGACCGACCGGCGGCGGGCACACTGGCTCGATCCCGTCCTGGTCGCCGAGGTCACCTTCTCCGGCTGGGGCGGCGACGGCCGGCTCCGGCATCCGGTCTGGCGTGGATTGCGCCTCGACATCAACCCGGAGACGGTTCTCGTCTCGCGAAACTGACTGTGCAGCTGCATTTGCAGGCCGCCGCGACATGCAGGCAGCAGCAGGAAATGTTCGAAATGCGGAGAAGATTCTGAGGTGCTGCGACGCCTTCTGTTCAGCTGTCGCAGGAATTCAGCAAGCCGACAGTTGCGTACGGCCCCGAATCGCGGTCAGGGTCAGTCGTTCGTTTCCCGCGACGGTGCCGGCACCGCCAGTGCCGCCTCGATCTTGTCGGCCAGCTTCTCCGGCGAGTGGGTGGGCGAGTAACGCGCGATCACCCCGCCGTCGCGGCCGAGCAGGAACTTCGTGAAGTTCCACTTGATCCGGCCGCCGAGCAGGCCGCCCTGCTCGCGTTTCAGCCAGTTGTACAACGGAATCGTCCTCGATCCGTTGACATCGATCTTGGCGAACATCGGGAACGTGACGTGGTAGATCGTCGAGCAGAAGTTCGCGATCTCGTTCTCGTCACCGGGCTCCTGGTGGCCGAACTGGTCGCAGGGAAAGCCGAGCACCGAGAAGCCCTGCCGGCGGTACGTCCGGTAGAGCTTCTGAAGACCTGTGTACTGCGGGGTCTGGGCACACTGCGACGCCGTGTTCACCACCAGGAGCACCTGGTCGCGGAAATCGGCAAGAGACTGTTCATTGCCTTCGATCCGCGTGGCGCTGAAGTCATAGACAGTCGTCATAGCTCAATGCTGACACGACACGCCGGACTTCGCTCGCCGTCTGACATGTCAGACTCGGCGCAGAACTGTTACGACCTTTCCGAGAATGACGGCGTCCTTACCGTCGATCGGCTCGAAGGCCGGGTTGTGCGGCAGCAGCAGGATCTCGGTCTTGGTCTTCTTGAACGTCTTCACGGTCGCCTCGCCGTCGATCATCGCGGCCACGATGTCGCCGTTCTCCGCGGTCTGCTCCTGCCGGACGACGACCCAGTCGCCGTCGCAGATCGCCGCGTCGATCATCGACTCGCCCTTGACCTTCAGCATGAACAGCGTGCCCTCGCCGACCATTGCCTTAGGCAACGGGAAGACCTCTTCGATCTCCTGCTCGGCCAGGATCGGGTTACCGGCGGCGATCTGGCCGACCACCGGCACGTAGACCGCGTCCGGATGCGCGTCGCCGGCACCGGTCTCGTCGTACGTCGTCTGCCGCACCGAGCCGAGCGCCGAACGGCGGGCGGCCGCGTCGACCTCACCCGGGTAACGGACCTCGATCGCCCTTGGCCGGTTGGGATCGCGGCGCAGCAGACCCTTCTGCTCGAGCACGCGAAGCTGGTGTGACACCGAGGAGGAACTGGTCAGCCCGACCTTCTCGCCGATCTCGCGCATCGAGGGCGGGTAGCCGCGGCTGTCCACCGAATCGCGGATCACGTCCAGCACGCGGCGCTGGCGCGGGGTCAGACCGGTCGCGTCGGCCGGCCCGTCGGGCAGCTCGCTCACGGTCCGGTCCGCAGCCTTGTCCGCAGCCTTGTCCGCACCGGTGCGCGCGGGTCCTTGCTGTCCCGCCCCGCCACCCCGGTCATCCTTGCTGGGTCCGCTCGGCGTCCTGGCCATCGGTGGTTGCTCCTCGGGTCGGGCCGGCGATCACACCACCGGCCGAAGCTTGCTCGACTGTGATGACCGTAGACCGAATTCTGAGATTCTTCAAACATCTGTTCGAAGGCGTGTCGGTTCGCACATCTGTTCGTGTGTCAGGTTATAAGCCGCACGCGGGCAACTTCGGCGTCAGGGAATTTCGCGGGCGTGTCCTGGTTGGAAGTGGTTGCGCGACGGGTGCCTGTCGGTTAATCATTCGTACAGACGTTCGATCGAACAGGTGTTCGGTCGGGGCCGGGCCGGCCGAACTTCAGAAACTGTCGGAGGCGGCCGGTAGACAGGACTCAACACCGCAGGACGCGCACTGACCGAGGTCTGGAGGATCCGATGAGCACAGCAGCTCTGGCGGCAAACCCACTGGCACCACACCGCTCACCCGAGCCCGCCGTGGCGCCGGTGACCACACCGGTGACAGCGCTGCGCCGTCGGCCGCGCATCGACGGAGCGACCGACTCGCTTCCGGTCCGGGCCTGCTCCGGCGAGGCGCTCGGCCGCCACGCCACGCCGACCCGTCAGCGCCCCGAGGTCGAGCCGTCCGCCCTCCGCCTGACCCGCCGCGGGCGCATGCTGCTGACCGCCGTGTCGGTCTTGATCTTCGGCTCGGCGATCGTCGTCCTGGGTCTCCGCGTCACCGGCGTAATCGAGCCCGGCCCACACTTCACCCACACCGTCCCGGTCCAGGTGGCGCCCGGTCAGACCCTCTGGTCGATCGCGCAGAACACCAACCCCGCCGAGGATCCCGCGACGATCGTCGAGAAGATCGCCGACCTGAACAAACTCTCCAGCCCGGCCGACATCACCCCGGGGGAGACGCTCCAGATCCCGATCGCCGGCTGAGCTTGGTGGCGTAGCCCAGGTAGGACAGATCGATCCGCCGCACCTGACCGATATCCATCCGCCGACTCGCCTCGCCGAACGACAGCTGCCCGAGTCGCACCCGCACGAAGTTCCACCCCAATGACGCCAGACCTGCTCGCGGCCCGAGTCCGACGATCTCGCCCAGCCGCAGGCCGTGCCGCCGCAGAATCGCCTCGAGTTCGAGCGGCTTGATGAACATCGCCCAGGAGTGGACGCCGGTGTCGACAACCCGCGTCAATCTCCACTCCTGTAGCAGCTTGATGAAGAACAGCTTCGAGGCCCGAGTCCGGTTGATCGTGTCGAACAGGTAGACCCCGCCGGGCTTCAGCACCCGGGCCGTCTCCGCGACAACTTGATCCAACTCCGCGACATGCTCGAGCACATCACAGCAGTACGCGATATCGACGCTCTCGTCCTTGAGCGCAAGCCGTTCGCCGGCATTCACGACGTACCCGATCTTCAGCCCGGACGCCGTTGCGTGCTGCCGCGCCGTCCTGATCGACACCTCTGACGGATCGACGCCGAGGACTCGGCATCCGATGTGCGCGAACTCCTCGGCCAGGAAGCCACCGCCGCATCCGACGTCGACGGCGCGCAGGCCGGCCGGATCGAGTCCGAGTCGATCGAGTACGTCGCGGAAGTACGCGAACCGCGCAGGCGTGAAGCTGCCGTTCAGCGCATTCAGTGGATTCGACTCGTCCCACCAGCCGCTGCCCAGCCGGTCGTAGATCGCATTGTCAATCGGCATCACGCCAATCGTCCTCCCGCAAGGCGTACACGTACTCGTTCGCCCATTCGCCCTTGAACTGGAGTGCGTCGATGAAATGCGCCTCCCGACGCATCCCCAGCCGCTCGAGCAATCGAGCCGACGCGTCGTTCCGATCGTCCAGCACCGCGACGATCCGGTGCAGCCCGAGCTCCTCGAACCCGACCCGCAACATCTCCCGCGCCGCCTCCGCCGCCAGCCCTTTGCCCTGGTACGCCGTGTGCAGCGCGAACCCGATCTCGCCCTGACGATCGATCTCGCTCTCCCACTTCAGCAGGACCTCGCCGATCACGGTGCCGCTCTCGCGAAGCTCGATCGCGAGCACCAGCCACTGGCCCGACTCCGTCAGCTCGCCCTGCGAGAGCTTCTTCTCCAGCGCGACCCGCGTCTCCTCGCGATCGCGCACCGGCCACGGCGTGTACCGCACCACCTCCGGCCGCGAATGGAACGCGTACAGATCATCAAGGTCGTCCATCCGATGCGGCCGCAGCTCCAGCCGCTCGGTCCGCAGTGGGTACGCGGGTCGGAATCCAGTCACGGCACCATCCTCGGCTACGCTGTCTAATGACGTTAGACAGTACCCGCACCCAACCACCCCGACAACGAGATTTCATGACCAGACGCGACCCGTCGTCCCATGCGGCTGCCGGCATCACGGTGCCTGCGATCGCCGACGCCGCCTTGGCTGTCATCCGCGCAGACGGCGTCGACGGCCTGACGATGCGCGCGGTCGCCGAACGGCTCCACGTCCGCGCGCCAACCCTGTATCACCACGTCCACAACAAGTCCGACCTACTCGACCTGGTTGCACGCAACGCGTTCGATCAGTTCGCCGCGGACAACGCGGCGTACGAGAAGCTGCAGACCATCGACGCGTGGATCGCACTGACGAGATCCGGCTCCCTCGAACTGCGCGCCTTCTACGCCGATCACCCAGGGCTGGCCGGACTGATCCAGTCAAAGGCCACGTCTGATCGCGACCAGGGCGACGGATCCCGTGCAGAGCTCATCCGTGCCCAGATCGACGCCCTCGTCCGACTCGGCGTACCAGAGTCCGAAGCGCGTCACCTGTTCGAAGTCACCGCTCGATGGAGCCTGGCCGCCGTCGTCGCGGAGTCCGCAGCGTCGGTCGGCACCCCGGACGTCTTCACCGACGGCCTCGACCTTTTCCTGTACGGCGTACGCGCCCGCCTGGTCGATCTGGTCAGCTGACGGTCGCGAGCCACATCTCGGCGTACCGCTTGCCGTCCACCGCCGTCGCGACCTGAACCGTCGTCGGCGACAGACCATGCGGGTCGCTGGTCAGATCGGCCGACCAGTCCCGCGTGTCGACGATGGTCCGCCCGCGCGACCAGCTTCCCGACAACTCGATCCGCACCGGGAACGGCTGCGTCGTCAGGCCGGACGGATCGATCACCGCACACACCGCGCCGCCGTCGCCGATGCTCGCTCCATCGGATTGGTACAGGCTGCTCCGCTTCTCGATCAGCTTCCGCGCCAGCTCCGCCGACGGCGATCCGCTCAACCCACGCGCCTGCTCCAACGTGACCACCACGTCGTAGAAGACATCCAGCCCGTACATCGTCGTCGGCACGTCGAGTTCACTGGCCGCGGTCAGCACGATCGCGGCCGCCTCCGGGTCGGTCCAGATATTGAACTCCGCCGATGCCGTCGCGTTCCCGATCCCTGCGGCGCCACCCATGAACACGATCTCGCGCAATCCGGCCGTCGCATCCGGATACGTCCGCAGCAGCAACGCGATATTCGTCAGCGGCGCCAACGGAATCAGCGTGATCAGCTCACCGGTCGCCGCGGCCTCCCGCAGTACGTCGCGCAGCAGCTCGACCGCGTGCCGCGGATCCGTCGTCCGCGCCGACCGCGGCCAGTCGATGTCCCCGAGCCCATCGGCCCCGTGGACATGCCGCGCCATCCGCACCGGCTGAAGCAGCGGTACGGCGGCACCGCGCGCGACCGGCACATCCGGCCGGCCCGCGGCATCGAGCACCGTGAGGGTGTTCCGGACGACGTCATCAAGTCCGACGTTGCCGCCGGCGCAGGTCACGGCCTTGAGGTCGAGCTCGGGGTGCCGAGCGGCGAGCAGCAGCGCACAGGCGTCGTCCAGGCCCGTGTCGACATCGAGAATCACCGGCTTCATGCCGACATCCTCACATCCGGCGTTGGCCGTCGCTTCATCATCGGCTCGGGCGCCGTTCGTCTCGGCGGGCTTAGGTCCGTGGTGATGTCTCGGACCGAGTCGTTCCTCCGCGCGCCCGGCACGCAGTTGCGGATCTGGGCCCACCGTGGCAATTCGTCCGCCGCCCCCGAGAACACCGCCGCCTCCGACGAGGCTGCCCGTCGCGCCGGCGCCGAGTGGATCGAGAACGACGTACGGACGACGAAGGACGGCGTACCGGTCGTCATGCACGACGAGACCGTCGACCGCACCACCGACGGGACCGGTCCGATCCAGTCGCTCACGGCTGCTGAGGTCGCGGAGCTGGACGCGGGCTCGTGGTTCGCACCGGCGTTCGCGGGACAGCGGGTACGCACGCTGGGAGCCCAGCTCGACGGCCTCAAGACCCGCGGCGGCAATCTGCTGCTCGAGATCAAGGGCGAGCACGCGCGATCCTCCGTCGTACGGATCGTGCAGGAGATCCAGGTGCACCGGATGAACGGCCGCGTGTTCGTGCAGAGCTTCGAGCCGCAGCACCTGCGCTGGGTCCGCGAGCTCGCGCCCGAACTGCCGCTCGGCCTGCTCCGCTTCGCGCTCGACCCGGACCCGGTCGCGATCGCGATCGCGAAGGACCTCGAGCTGACGTCGTACAACCCGTCCGATGCGGCGCTGCAGACCCGGCCCGGGATCATCCCTGAGCTGCACGCGGCCGGCGTCGCGGTCAACGTGTGGACGGTCGACGACCCGAACCGCTGGGACGCGCTCGAGCGAGCCGGCGTGGACGGCGTCATCACCAACTGCCCGGCCGAACTCGCCGGCTGGAACGCCGGCCGCTTCGCGCTCGCGGGCTGAGCCATCCGGGCCGCCTCCCGCCCTCGAACCGCCCTCGAAGCGCCCTCGAACCGTCCCGGAAGTGCTCCGCCGCGGAGGCCGTAGTTTGCGCCTCGAAAGGGTCATTCGGGCGACGCCACGCGGGAGTACACGAGCCCGCGCGAGTGTTGGAACCTAGACACGCGCGGGCGATCGGGGCGTGCTTGCAAACTGTCGGAGCAGCGATCTAGGATCCCTAGATGTAGTGGTTACACGGGTGTAATTTTCCACAGGTAGTGGTTGGTTGCACACAGGTTCTACACAAGTTGTCCCCAGGCTGATCCACAACCTGCCCCCTCGGGGGTAGTCATGGGAGGAGTGATTCGTCGTGCACTGTCCGTATTGCCGGCACGCCGACTCACGGGTGGTCGACAGCCGGGTGGCCGAGGACGGCGGAGCGATCCGCCGCCGGCGTCAGTGCCCGGTCTGCGAGAAGCGGTTCACCACTGTCGAGCAGATGCAGCTCACGGTCGTGAAGCGCTCGGGCGCGACCGAGCCGTTCAGCCGGGAGAAGGTCATCAACGGGGTCGGCAAGGCGTGCAAGGGCCGGCCGGTGAACGCCGACCAGCTCGCGCGCCTGGGTCAGAAGGTCGAGGACGCGCTGAAGGGCAGCGGCTCGCCGGAGGTTCCCGCGCACGAGGTCGGACTCGCGATCCTCGGGCCGCTGCGGGAGCTGGACGAGGTCGCGTACCTGCGGTTCGCGAGCGTGTACCGGCAGTTCGAGTCCGCCGACGATTTCGAGACCGAGATCGCGCTGCTGCGGGCCGAGAAGGAGCCGCAGGGCACCGAGCCGGGCCAGCTCAAGCCGACCCAACAGACGTAAACCGGGGGAACGGTAATTCCAAGAAATACAGGCGGTATGTGGCGTTCACGCAGCACTCCAACGGGGCGGTCCCGACAGACCGCGGTAGTAGACACAGGGCGAGGAGCAACCATGACAGAGACGGTGACCGGCCACTCGGGGTCGACCAAGCGGTCGGCGGCCGGGTTCCGCGGGCGGAAGAACGCGCCCACGGGACTCACCATCGAGCGCGTCTTCAGCACCGAAGGCGTCCACCCGTACGACGAGGTGACGTGGGAGCGTCGCGACGTCGTGCAGCAGAACTGGAAGACGGGTGAGACGGTCTTCGAGCAGCGCGGGGTCGAGTTCCCCGACTTCTGGAGCGTCAACGCCTCGACCATCGTCACCACGAAGTACTTCCGTGGCGCGGTCAGCCACGACAACCGGGAGTGGAGCCTCAAGCAGCTGCTCGACCGGGTCGTGAAGACCTACCGCCGCGCCGGCGAGGAGCACGGCTACTTCACCACGCCCGCCGATGCGGAGGTCTTCGAGCAGGAGATCACCTGGCTGCTCCTGCACCAGTACTTCAGCTTCAACTCGCCGGTCTGGTTCAACGTCGGGACGTCCTCGCCGCAGCAGGTGTCGGCCTGCTTCATCCTCGCCGTGGACGACTCGATGGAGTCGATCCTGAACTGGTACAAGGAAGAGGGCCTGATCTTCAAGGGCGGCTCGGGCGCAGGCCTGAACCTGTCCCGGATCCGCTCGTCGAAGGAGCTGCTGCAGTCCAGCGGCGGCACCGCCTCGGGCCCGGTCTCGTTCATGCGCGGCGCGGACGCGTCGGCAGGCACGATCAAGTCCGGCGGCGCGACGCGCCGTGCGGCCAAGATGGTCGTGCTCGACGTCGACCACCCGGACATCGAGGAGTTCGTCGACACCAAGATGCGCGAGGAGGAGAAGATCCGCATCCTGCGTGACGCGGGCTTCGACATGGACCTCGGCGGTCGCGACATCACCTCCGTGCAGTACCAGAACGCGAACAACTCGGTCCGGGTTTCGGACGAGTTCATGCGTGCGGTCGAGGAGAAGGGCGACTTCGGCCTGCGGGCGCGGCTCGACAACTCGGTCATCGAGACCGTCGACGCGCGGAACCTGTTCGACAAGATCGCCCAGGCCGCGTGGGCCTGCGCAGACCCGGGTCTGCAGTACGACGACACGATCAACGACTGGCACACGACGCCGGAGACGGGCCGGATCACCGCGTCCAACCCGTGCTCGGAGTACATGCACCTGGACAACTCGTCCTGCAACCTGGCATCGCTGAACCTGATGAAGTTCCTCCGCGATGACGACCTCTTCGACTCGGAGAAGTTCGTCAAGGCGGTCGAGCTGATCATCACCTCGATGGACATCTCGATCTGCTTCGCGGACTTCCCGACCGAGGCGATCGGCGTCACCACCCGCGCGTACCGGCAGCTCGGTATCGGCTACGCCAACCTCGGTGCACTGCTGATGGCAACCGGCCACGCGTACGACTCCGACGGTGGTCGCGCACTGGCGGGCGCTATCACCTCGCTGATGACCGGTACGTCGTACAAGCGCTCCGCGGAGCTGGCCGGCATCGTCGGTGCGTACGACGGCTTCGAGCGGAACAAGGACGCCCACACCCGGGTGATGCGCAAGCACGCGGCGGCCAACGACGCGATCCGGACGATCCACGAGATCGACAAGGACGTCCACAAGCACGCGGCCGCGGCCTGGGACGGCGTACTGAAGGTCGGCGCGAAGAACGGCTGGCGGAACGCCCAGGCGTCGGTGCTCGCACCGACCGGCACCATCGGCTTCATGATGGACTGCGACACGACCGGTATCGAGCCGGACTTCTCGCTGGTCAAGTTCAAGAAGCTGGTCGGCGGCGGTTCGATGCAGATCGTCAACCAGACCGTCCCGCGGGCGCTGCGTCAGTACGGCTACACCGAGGAGACGATCGAGGCGGTCGTCGAGTACATCGCCGAGAACGGTCACGTCGTCGACGCCCCGGGCCTGAAGCCGGAGCACTACGAGATCTTCGACACCGCGATGGGTGAGCGGGCCATCAAGCCGATGGGCCACGTGCGGATGATGGCAGCGGCGCAGCCGTTCCTGTCCGGCGCGATCTCGAAGACGGTGAACCTGCCGGAGACCGCGACGGTCGAGGAGATCGCCGACGTCTACTTCCAGGGCTGGAAGCTCGGCCTGAAGGCGCTCGCGGTCTACCGCGACAACTGCAAGGTCGGTCAGCCGCTGGCGGACGCGAAGGCGAAGAAGGCCTCCGAGGCCGAGGCTGCAGTTGCTGCCGAGGCCGCGGTCGCCGAGAAGATCGTCGAGAAGGTCATCGAGTACCGGCCGACCCGCAAGCGTCTGCCGAAGTCGCGTCCGTCGCGCACCACGTCCTTCTCGGTCGGCGGCGCCGAGGGCTACATGACGGCCGGATCGTACCCGGACGACGGCCTCGGCGAGGTCTTCCTGAAGATGGGCAAGCAGGGCTCGACGCTTGCCGGTGTGATGGACGCCTTCTCGATCGCGATCTCGATCGCCCTGCAGCACGGCGTACCGCTGGAGACCTACGTCCAGAAGTTCACCAACCTGAAGTTCGAGCCGGCCGGTCTGACCGACGACCCGGACGTCCGGATGGCGCAGTCGATCATGGACTACATCTTCCGTCGCCTGGCCTTGGACTACCTGCCGTTCGACGAGCGGGCCGCCCTGGGCATCTACTCGGCGGACGAGCGGTCCCGGCAGCTCGACACCGGCTCCTACGAGCTGGCCCCGGTCGAGGTCTCCGAGCCCGAGTCCCTGAAGTCGGTCGAGCCGGTCGAGCCTGCTGAGCCGTCTGAGCCCTCCGGAGCGGACAAGCCGGTCGAGGCGGCCTCCGCCAAGCCGATCAAGGGCGAGGCTCACACCACCGCCGAGATGCTCGAGCTGATCACGGGCACTTCGGTCGACGCCCCGCTCTGCTTCACCTGCGGCACCAAGATGCGCCCCAGCGGCTCCTGCTACGTCTGCGAAGGCTGCGGCAGCACCTCCGGCTGCAGCTGACCTGCCTCTGGTAGCTGACCTGCCTCTGTAGCTGATAGCGCCACGGCCCCCGGGAACTTCCCACTTCCCCCGGGGGCCGAGGTGCGTCCGCTCACGAGTTGCCCAGGTAGAAGGCTGGAAGCGGTCCCAACCTGGCGCCCAGTGTCACCGGCGACCCATCTGCCATCGCAGGGAGGCGGCGTCGAGTCCTACTCGGTCGCCACGGGCTCCTTCGCGACCTGATCAATGGCCGGCGCGGTCGGAATCGGCGGCAGCTTTCGCCGTACCGTCCAGGTCCGACAGCGCAGTCAGCTCCTCCGCAGTCAGGTCGAAGTCGAAAGCTGCGAGGTTCTCTGCGAGCCGGCCCCGGTCGGCTGACTTCGGGATGGGTACGACGTCTTGCTGCGTCTCCCATCGCAGTACGACCTGACCCGGCGACCGCTCGTACTTCTTCGCGAGGTCCTGCACCGTCGGATGGCTCAGCAGGTCCGTGCCCTTCCCCAGCGGACTCCATGCCTCCGTGACGATCCCGTGCTTGGCATGGAAGTCGCGCTCGACTGCCTTCGCCCACACCGGGCTCAGCTGGACCTGGTTCACCTCGGGCGCCACACCGGTCTCGTCGAGCAGCCGCTGCAAGTGCGCCGGCTTGAAGTTCGACGTACCGATCGCGCGCACGAGTCCGGCGTCCCGGAGCGCGATCAGCCCCTGCCACGCTTCGACGTACCGATCCTGGTCCGGATTCGGCCAGTGGATGAGCAGCAGGTCCAGGTATTCGACGCCGAGCTTCTCCGCGCTCGCCTCGAACGCCGTACGCGCGCCCTCGACGCTGTGCCACCTCTTGTTGAACTTCGAGGTCACGAAGACCTGATCGCGCGGAGCACCCTTCAATGCCCGCCCGACGCCGACCTCGTTGCGGTAGTTCTCGGCCGTGTCGATCAGCCGATACCCGAGCTCGAGCGCCGCACTCACGGCTCGCTCGGCATCCGCATCGTTCATCGGCGACGTCCCGAGCCCGATCCGCGGCATCGCAGATCCGTGACTCAAAGTGACGGTTGGGCCCTGGCTCATCCAACTCCTCCTTCGGCTGACGCTGCCCCGACACCGTACGCCGATCACAGTCCGCACCCTCCGTGCCGACCGTCCGAAACCGGCCGGATCCGCCGTACGCCGTACGGCCGGGACGACCTGTCTCAGCGCCGGGAAACCACCCTGCGAACTGTCGGATCCGTGGTTCATGATGGTCCCGTGGGGCCTCGAAACACGTTGGAGGGGTGGGCAAATGAAGAACCGTCTGATCACTCTGGTGGACCTCGGTCTGGACAGCTCGTTCGACGCGTCGATGACGTTCGTCCAGGGCATCACCGGGAACATCAACGCAGGCTGGAACCGGCCGGTGATCGACGTGAACTTCATCCGCAGCCGCGATCACGAGACCGCCTTCTCCGCCCTGACCACCCCGTCGTCGGTCCTGCACGTGATGGCACACGGTGACCACAGCGAGGAGCCGTCCTTCCTGTCCACCGACGGCCAGACCCAGGTTTCGCTCCGATCCCTGGCCGACTGGTTCCTGGATCGCCAATGGGGGATCGCTAGCGGAGTCGTCATCGCCGACGGCTGCAAGACCGGCATCGGCAAGTGGCAACGCGCGATCCGCGACTGCTTGCAGGACGACATCACCTACATCGGCACCAGCACCGTCATCGGCTGGTATGAAGCGACCGTCTTCTGCTCCGCGTTCTACGGCGCCCTGGTCCGCAACCGAGGCCTCGGCCGCACCCCCGCCGAGCAAGGCTGGGACGCCGCCAACCGAGCCATCCGAGCCTACGAAACCCTCACCGACCAACGCTGCCCCTACAAGCCCGTCCTCCTCACCCCCTCCCGCCAGGCCCTCCGCTCGCTGACCGGCTGATCCTGTTGCCAGTGCCAGGCGGCTGGGCGCCGGGGCGTCCAGGTCGTGGGCGGCGACACGCTTTTGGCGGCTACTTTGGGTGAGGCATGTGAGACTTTTTGTGGACTCGTCGTGTGGCGCAGTCTGTGGTCTGGGTTGCCGGTGGCTCGGATGGTGTGAGGACGGGGAAGCCGTCTGAAGTGCATTGGCCGACCTGCTGACCTCCGCCCGACGCGGTGAAGGAACGCGCCCATGAAGCTCCACCGGAACTCCCTCCTGACTGCTGCCGCGATTGTGCTGGTGCTGTACCTGGTGTCGCTGGTCATCGGCTTGCCGGGCTGGTCGGCCGTGGTCCTCACCGTGGTGCTCCTGGTCCTGCTGGCCGTCGTCTGGAAGCAGCCCGACGAACCCCGTCCAGTTGTGACCAAGCCGGCGCCGCCCTCCGTCGTCCTGCCGGATCCGGATCCCGTCTTCAGCGGTCCACCGTCGCGGACCGTGAGCGACGTACGGCTGCCGTCCGCTTCGCCCGACTTCCAATTCAGCTTCTCGGCCGTCGTCCAGTGGTCGACCGTCCTGTCGGGCTCGCGCCATGCGGACCTCGGCGCGGTGGCGGTCGACGCCTTGCTGGAGCGAGCGCGATCGCTGACCGCGAGGCAACAGGTGATGGAGGAGTCGCTCAACCAGCACCGACTGGCTGCGCTTCTCGGCGAACCCGCGCTCGACGAGAAAGGCCTCGTGCGCAGCTGGGCCACAGATGTGCGACTGCGACTGCCGGATGCCGACCAGAAGCACCTCCTGCAGCTGGCCGCGCTGCATCGGCGGGAGCAGACCACTCTGCTCGAACGCCGGATGGAACAGGACAAACGCGCCTACTTGAAGGATGACGTCTTCGCCACGCCTGGCTCGGCCGCGGTCTGGTGGCTGGTCAACCACCCGGGCGACGTGGAGACGGCACTCGGTCTCCTCGACACCCTCGCCGAGTTGTCGGCCGCGGCGAACGATCTCCCCATCCGCCGTACCTCGGCAGAGGAGATCGAACGCCAACGGCCGACCCGCGCCGAACTCGCCTTCAGCACGGCAGTCGAGGATCTGACCGACCTCGACGACTCCGAGAGCCCGGAGCCGGAACAGAACGGCGCGAAGAGCCCGACAGATGAGTCGCACCAACGTCCTGTCCCACGGCACGCCCCCTACCGAGAGCAGTTCTACTCGGAGTAGGCCGGTGAGGCGGGCCGGCTGCAGGGTGGGCCCGCCCCACCGAGATCGGCTACGCATAGCTACTCGTCCAGCCAGCGGATCGTGCTCGATCCACTGTGGCCGTGGATCGTCAGCAGTGCGTCGATCCCGTCGGGCCACACGGTCGTGGTCGCGTACTGACCGCCCCAGTGCAGCGCGACCGTCCCGTCGCTCCACTCGACTCCTTCGGCGATCACACCCGTACCGCTGACGCCGGAGGGGTCGGAGTGCCGGATCAGCTGGAAGCAGCGTGGCCCGGACGTGCTCGCGACCTTCAGATGACGTCGCCGCGTGCTCCACGGCAGCGTCGCGGTTCTCCCGCTGATCTCGTCCATGCGCCAAGTCAACGCGTGACCGCGTGTCCTCACCAGGAACTCAACCGGTATCCACAGCGCACAAATTCTGCCCACCAGCGATCACCGAATCGCCATATTCTGATAGCAGGGAGTAACCGACAGGCAAGGGAGCGAGAAGCATGACAGTCATCGACGAGTGGACCGGTAAGCACGCACATGCCTTACGCACGGCGCTGCGCCTGACCAACGAAGCCTTCGCCGAGCACCTCGGCATCTCGCCGCGCACGCTGACGAAATGGCGGGAGAGACCGGAGCTCGTGCCGAGTCCCTTTCTCCAGGAGGCGCTCGACACCTACCTCAAACAGGCGCCCCCCGATGCACACCTCCGGTTCGCCGCCAACCTCGGCCTCGACCAGCGGCAGATGCCGATCGACGACACCGTGCTGACCCAGCTCAACACGGCCCTCGGCGACCTGGCCCGCGCCCTGGCGCGGTTGCAGACCGATGATCCGGAGCGATCTCGCACCGCTTGACACCGAGCGGCAGACTGGGCGCCGCAGCGCGAGGTGCGGAGGGAGCCACGCATGAGGCGACGCCTGGTGAATTCGTCGAGTGTGCGGTCGGTCGGATGGTCCGACGGCACACTGGAGCTCGAGTACGTGAACGGCTACGTCTACCAGTACTTCGACGTCCCACAGCCGACGTACGCCGCGCTCCTGGCCGCGCCCAGCGTCGGCGCGTACATCAACAAGCACATCAAGCCGTACTACGAGTTCCGCGAGATCTGAGTTTCTGTCAGGTTCGCAGCGGGCACCTGAGGAGCGCAGCACGGGGGCACGTCGAACCAGGAGATTCACATGGCTACCCGGAGAGCTACTGCGACCCGTTCCCGCGCGGTCACGATCATTGTTGTCGTCTGGCTTCTGATCGGCCTGGCGGCCGCGGCCCAGCGCCACTACTTCGAGAGTTCACGGACTTCGTGTGCCAAGGTCGGGACGGTGCTCGTCACGATCGTCGCCGGCCCGCTCAACTACATCGGCGCCAACCCGAAGATCGACTGCAGCACACCTCAGCCGTCGCGGTGATCCTGCTCCAGCGAGCCGTGTCCGCCGTACCGTTCCAGCAAGAACTGGATCGGGAGGGACACCGACATGCTGGAAGAGGAGATCACGGCGGATCTCGAGAGATTCAACGTGCCCGGCGCGAGCTGGGTGGTGATCGAGGACGGTGCTGTCCACGAGACCGGTACGGCCGGTCTGGTGGAGGCCGGGGGATCTCGGGCCGTCGCGCCGGACACATTGTTCCAGGCCGCGTCGATCAGCAAGCCGATCGCCGTACTGGCGATGCTGCGGCTGGTCGATCGCGGCCTGCTCGACCTCGACGAGGACGTCAACGAAAAGCTCACGTCGTGGCAGATCCCACCGACGGGGGCGTGGCAACCTGTCGTGACACTGCGGCAGTTGGCCAGCCATAGCGCTGGACTGACGGTCCACGGCTTTCCTGGGTACGCCGAGGGAGCCGCGCTGCCCACAACGGTGCAGATCCTCGATGGCGTTCGACCGACCAACACCTTCGGCGTACGCGTCGACCTCGTGCCAGGCACACAGTTCCGGTACGCCGGCGGCGGCACGATCGTCATGCAGCAACTCCTCGAGGACGTCACTCGTAAGCCGTTCCGTGAACTGGTTCGCGAGCTCGTGCTTGAGCCGCTGGGCATGTCCGACAGCGACTATGCGCACCCGCTGCCTCCAGGGCTCCACGCCAGGGCCGCCGTTGCGCACGACGAGCGTGGTCGCCCACTCGACGGCCGTTGGCACGCCTACCCAGAACTGGCTGCCGCCGGCCTGTGGACGACTCCAACGGACCTCGCCAAGGCAGCCATCGGCGTGCAGAGGATGTACGCCGGAGCTGATGATGCACTGTTGCCGCCCGAGCTCGCACGGGAGATGTTGACGCACCAGATCGCCGCAGGACAGCGAATCGGCGGGCTGGGGCACCTGGGACTCGGGTTCTTCCTCAATGACTCCGGCCAACGGTTCGGGCACAGCGGGGGCAACGCCGGATTCCGCTGTCACCTGCTGGCAGATCGCGACACCGGACAGGGCGCTGTAGTCATGACGAACGGCGACAACGGCGGGTGGGTCGTACAGAACGCGTTCGCTGCGGTCGCCGCGGCGTACGGCTGGGAGGGATACCCAGGTGAGGTGGAGGCGCCGGATCTGCCGAGTGACGAGGTCCTGGCAGAGCTGGCTGGTACTTACCGGCTGGACGGCAGAGTGCCGTTCACTGTTGAGCGCTGGGGGAGCGGGCTCGAGGTGACGTTCGATCGTCAGCCCTCGCAGCTGTTCATGGCGAGGTCGGCGACGAGCTTCAGCGCGGCGGAAACCGAATCAGGGTTCGAGGTACGCGACGGCGGACTGGTCTTCGCGCAGGAGGGAGTCGTGCTCGACTGCGTCCGGGAATAGCCTCCGGGGACGTCGGGTTACACCTGATGCCGTCCGGTTCGTGACCCCGGGCCTCAACCTAAGCCGCTACGAGCGGCCACTCGCCGAGAGGCGTCTCCTGGACGGTGCGGTACTTGACGAGGTGGGAGCCGGCTGACCGGCTCCCACCTCGTTGTCACCCTCGCGAAAACGACTTGTGTGGGTGCGGCATGATGGAAGTGTCGCTCGCGGACACGTGAGTGAGTGATGTGACCAGAGGGATCTGCACTGCTTCCCTCGACGTCGGTTCGCCGGTGTCGAGGACGGGTGCCGAGGAGCTCGGACGAGGGTCCGGGACCCCGATTTGCATCCGCACCATGAATGTCAGTAATGTTCTTCTTGTTGGAGCGAGGCGCAGGACGCGAAAGCGGCCGGCCCTTCAACAAACTCCCTGAAGGTCCTGGTAGCCGAAACACGCCCCGGTGGGTTTCGGACACTGAGACACGCAGAGAGACTGAATCGAAAAAGGCCGATTTGACCGGCTGGAAGCGAAACAGTAAAGTAGGGCGAGTTGCCCCGGAGCTTCAAACGAAAGTCTGAAGCGCGGTGTGCGTCCGATTCTTGAGAACTCAACAGCGTGCCGAAAGTCAATGCCGAAAGATGCATTAACCCCGTGCATGGGCTTCGGATGATTTCTG
>NZ_SHKR01000018.1 GCF_004217145.1 Kribbella rubisoli
CTCGCACGCACCGTCTTCAACCACCTCACCACCGACCACCACAGCCGACCTACAACCAGCCTCCCAACTGCGGCTTGACATAGGAGAAACGCATGAGCGAGCAACCGACGATTCGTGTGCTGGTGGTGGACGACGACGCGTTGGTCCGGGCCAGCCTGGAGATGATGCTCGACGGGACGAACGGGATCTCGGTGGTCGGTCAGGCCGCTGACGGTGACGAAGTACCGGCCGCCGTCGACGCGCATTTCCCCGACATCGTGCTGATGGACCTGCGGATGCCGCGCGTGGACGGCATCGTCGCGACCCGGCGGCTGCGGGCGCGGACGAACCCGCCCGAGGTCGTCGTACTCACCACCTTCGACACCGACGAGAACGTGCTGCACGCGCTGCGCGCCGGGGCGAGCGGGTTCCTGCTCAAGGACACCCCGCCGGCTCAGATCGTCGAGGCGGTACGACGGGTCGCGGCCGGCGATCCGATCCTGTCGCCGGCGATCACCCGCCGCCTGATGGACCGCGCCGCCACGCAGGCCGACGCCCACACGATCGCGCAGGACAAACTCCAGCGCCTGTCACCCCGCGAGTACGACGTGATGCTCGCGGTCGCGCAGGGTAAGGCGAACGCGCAGATCGGCACCGAGCTGTTCATGAGCCTCGCGACGGTCAAGGCACACATCTCCCACATCCTCACCAAGCTGGAGCTCGGCAACCGCACCCAGATCGCCCTCCTCGCCCATGACGCCGGGCTCGCCTGACCACGCTAACGACAGGAGGTAGTCGGCTCGGCCGCTGTCTGAGAGCGGTGTTCAGGCGGGAGACAGGTCACACCGACGGCCGCGACGGCGACTACCTCCTGTCGTTAGCGTCGGAGCTCGCACCTGACATGCTCTAGCGTGAGCGCATGATCAGGGTGTTGCTGGCGGATGATCAGGCGTTGGTGCGGGCCGGGTTCCGGTCGTTGCTGAACGCCGAGGACGACATCACGGTGGTCGGCGAGGTCCCGGACGGCGCTGAGGCGGTCGCGGTCGCGCGGGCCGAGAAGCCTGACGTGGTGCTGATGGACATCCGGATGCCCGGCACCGACGGTCTGGAGGCGACGCGGCAGATCGGCGCGGACCCCGAGCTGGCCGACGTACATGTGGTGATCCTGACGACCTTCGACCTCGACGAGTACGTGTTCGAGGCGCTGCGGGTCGGGGCGAGCGGGTTCCTCGTGAAGGACACCGAGCCGGTCGAGCTGCTGCAGGCGGTGCGGGTGGTCGCTCGCGGCGACGCGCTCCTCTCCCCCGGCGTCACGCGGCGGCTCGTGGCCGAGTTCGCCTCCCGCAGTCGGCAACCGCATGCGAGCAAGGAACTCGACGTACTCACGGAACGCGAGAGGGAGATCGTCGCGCTTGTCGGCGAAGGCTTGTCGAACGACGAGATCGCCGAGCGGCTGGTGCTCAGTCCGGCGACCGCGAAGACGCACGTCAGCCGCGCGATGATCAAGCTCGGCGTCCGTGACCGCGCGCAACTGGTCGTCGTCGCGTACCAGACCGGGCTGGTCCGTCCCGGCTGGCTCGGTTGACCTTCCAGCTACTCGAAGCTCGAGGCTGCAGCCATGGAACACCTGGAGCAGATCACCGCCGCCATCGGGCTCGGACACGCCGGTGACCGCGAGGCGGCTCGTGAACAGCTGGGCCGGTTGTGGGACGCGACCGACGATCGACAGACCCGTTGCGCGATCGCGCATTACCTCGCGGACGTGCAGGATGAGACGGCGGACGAGCTGGCCTGGGATGTCCGGGCACTGGACGACGTACAGGACGAGGCGTGGCTGCCGTCGCTCCACCTCAACCTCGCCGACGACTACCGCCGGCTCGGTGACACGACCAGAGCCGACGAACACCTCGGGCTGGCGCGGAAGCATCTAGGTCTTCTCGGCGCGGACGGGTACGGCGACCTGGTGCGAGGTGGCGTGGATCAGGTAGCGGCAGCGCTTGCGGCCGGGAACCGTGACCGCCTGCCGACCAACCCCAGCACCTGACGGCGGCAGGCCCGGAGGCCGGTCTCCCGGTAGGTTCGGCGGGTGACGGTGGGGAGTGCGTTCTGGATTGCTGCGGTACGGGCTCGTGAGAGTGAGCGGGACGATCGGCTGTTCGACGATCCGTTCGCCCGGGAGCTTGCCGGTGCGGGCGACCAACTGCTCTGCTGACGGCCGGGGGCTGGGAGCTTGCCCACGTCGCTGCCCCAGGTGCCGCAGACGCGAACTACGGTCGGCTACCCGCTCAGCCCAGTGGACTGTTGCCTGGCCGCACCCACGTGGCGACCCGGCCGGCTAGCTGAGTACTCCGCGGACGGTCCCTGATACTCCGGATGCGGTACGGCGGGTGCCTCCCCTGACCCGACGCGGTGAACGAGGTCCGACCGCCAGGCTCTAGGTATGGATGCGCTAGTTGAGATCAGTGGACTGACGAAGAGGTACGGCGACACCCTTGCGGTCGATGGTGTCGATCTGACAGTGCTGCCGGGCGAGGTCTACGGATTCCTCGGACCGAACGGCGCGGGTAAGACCACCACGCTCCGGATCCTCACGGGGCTGATCGCGCCGACGAGCGGCGACGTACGCGTGCTGGGCGGGAAGCCCGGGCAGGCCGACGTACTGGGACGGACCGGCTCGATGATCGAGTCGCCGGCGTTCTACCCGTACCTGTCGGGCTTGGACAATCTGCGGCTGCTGGCCGAGTACGCCGGGGTGTCGCGGCGGCGGATCGACGAAGTACTCGAGCTCGTCGACCTGGCCGATCGCGCCCAGGACCGGTTCTCGACGTACTCCCTGGGGATGAAGCAGCGGCTCGGGGTCGCGGCCGCGTTGTTGAAGGATCCGGAGCTGGTGATCCTCGACGAGCCGACCAACGGGCTCGACCCGGTCGGTATGCGCGACATGCGCCGGCTGATCCGCGAACTCGGCACCGGCGGCCGCACCGTGGTGCTGTCCAGCCATCTGCTCGGCGAGGTCCAGCAGATCTGCGACCGGGTCGGGATCATCAACTCCGGCCGAATGGTTGCCGAGCACAACGTCGAGGAACTGCGCGGCGAACAGGAACTGGTCGTCCGCGCCGACCCGAAGGACCGGGCGCAAGCGATCCTGACCCGCTTCGGCAACGTGCACCAGTACGACGACACCTTGCGGGTGACTGTTGATCCGGCGCGGGCAGCCGAGGTGAACAGCGTGCTGGTCGGCGCCGGGATCGCCGTCTCCGAACTGCATATGACCGAACGAGCGCTCGAGGACATCTTCTTCGAGCTCACCACCGAGGAGAAGGCCGATGTTGGGTAGCTACCGGGCGGAGATGCTCAAACTCCGCAAACGATCCGCGGTCTGGGTCCTGTTCGGCGCCGGGCTCGTGCTCAGCCTGATCTTCGGGTATCTGCTGCCGTACCTGAGCTACACGACCGGCGACGAGAACCCGTCGACCGGCGGCGTACCACGTGCGGAAGTCCTTCGCGGGATGCTCCCCGAACGCGTCATCGACAACACGATCGGCGGCTATCCGATCTTCGCCGGCGCTCTGGCGCTCGTCCTTGGCGCGATCGTGATCGGCGGCGAGTACACCTGGGGAACGCTGAAAACCATCCTCACCCAACGCCCTCGCCGCGGCACGATCCTCGGCGCACAGTTCCTTGCCCTGGGCACCATGATCGCGTTGTGGGTGCTCGGCATCTTCATCGCCTGCGCGTTGTGCAGCGTTGGCATCGCCGCCGCCGAGAGCGGTTCGATGACCTGGCCCAGCATCGGCACCCTCGCGCAAGGCTTGACCGGCGGTTGGCTGGTCCTCATGACCTGGTGCCTGGCCGGCGCCGTCCTAGCCGTTGCCTTCCGCAACGTAGCCCTTCCGATCGGGCTCGGCGTCGTCTGGATCCTAGGCATCGAGACGCTCCTGGCCGGGGTCGTCAGCAGTCTCCTACCAGGCCTGAAATGGCTGACCAACACCCTCCCCGGCACCAACGCCGGCTCGCTGGTCTTCTCCGTCACCGGCATGGGGTCGTCCGACGCCCCACCCGGAGTCCGCGACGCGGTAGGCGGCGGCCGAGCCCTACTAACCCTATTCGCCTATTGCGCGGTCTTCGCAGCCCTATCCCTCTGGACCACCCGCCGCCGCGACGTCACCTGATGCCGGCGTGGACGAGGGCTAGTTCGCAGAACATGGCGTTGGCCCAGGAGAACCAGTCTCGGGTGAACTGGGTGGCGTCGTCGACGTCGAAGCCTTCGTGCATCTGGCCGGTGCCGCCCGTTGTGTCGCGCAGGAGCTCCAGCAGGCGCTGACGTTCCTCGGGCGACGTGCTGGAGATCCCCTGCACCGCAAGGGCAATGTGCCAGATGTAGCGCGGCGGCGTATGCGGGCTACCGATCCCCGCCGCCTGCGTCCCGCTGTAGTAGTACGGGTTCTCCGGGCTCAACAACAACTTCCGCGTCGCAAGGTACGTCGGATCGTCCGCCGCGGCATACCCGGTCAGCGGGATCGACAACAGGCTGGGCATGTTCGCGTCGTCCATCAGCAACGACTCCCCCAGGCCGTCCACCTCGTACGCGTACACCTGCCCATGCACGGGATGATCCACAACCGCGTGCTGCGCGATGCCCTCGTCGATGTCCGCCTTCAGTGCTTTCGCGCGGTCGCCCAGCTCGGAGTCCCGCAGTACTTCGGTCGCAATCTCCTCCAGATACCCGAGCACGACCGACGCGAACATGTTGCCCGGCACGTTGAAGCCCAGCTCGGTCGCATCATCGCTCGGCCGGAAGGCGCTCCACGACATTCCGGTCGGCCGCGTCAGCCGCCCGCGTCCCTCGCGCACCAGCGTGTCCGACGGCCGGTCGTCGAGCCGCTGGAACCGGTACGGCGACCTGGCCTCGTGATCCTGCTCCACCGTCCACAACTCGATGATCGCCTCCGCCGCCGCACGGAACCGCTCGTCGATCACATCCGCCCGACCGGTGATCCGCCACAGCCGGTACGCCAGCTCGAGCGGGAAGCACAGCGAGTCGATCTCGTACTTGCGCTCCCACACCCACGGCGACATCTCGGTCTCGTCGGTGACATGACCCCAGCCGTTCGCCTCCTTGTTGAAGGCATTCGCATACGGGTCCAGTACGACGTACTCGAGCTGCCGGTGCAGTACGCCGATCAGCGTGTCCTGCAGACCCGGATCGTCCTTGCACAGCAGCAGGTACGGGCGCATCTGTGCCGCGGAGTCGCGCAGCCACATGGCCGGGATGTCGCCGGTGAGCACGAACGTGGTCCCGTCCGGCAACTGCTCGGCGACCGCGGGCAGGTTGCCGGCCATCGAGCGCCGGAACATCTCCGCGATCACCTCGTCGCCGGTGGCCTGCTGAACAGCGGCAACGGCTCGGGCGAGGACCTCGGGGTCGATCATCAACAAATCACCTTTCAGTGACACCAGTGACATCTGAACTGCTTTGCAACGACAAAGAAGGGTTCGGAGAGAACGTCTGATCGAGGACCAGGCAAGCGGCGCCGATCGCGCCGACGTCGGTGCCGAGCGCCGTACCGGCGACCTCGAACGGATGGACTGCGCCCACCAGGAACCGGCCGTCGAGCGCATCCCGCACCGCCTCGCCGAGCACCGGCGCAAGGTGTTCCCAGTGCGGACCGCCGAAGACAACCCGCTCCAGATCAAGCAGATTGGCGATGTCCTCAACGACCTTCGCGATCCGCCCGGCCAGCGCGACGATGATCTCCCGAGCAACACCAGGACCGCCTGCAGCCAACGCGCACAGCTGAGCGAACGCCGCATCCACCGCCGGCCGATCCTCGATATCGATGCCCTGGGCAAGTACGTCGGCCTCGACCGCCTGCTGCACGAGGTACCGCGGCTGGCTGGTCTCACCCACACACCCGCGCCGCCCGCAGTAGCAGACCGGACCGTCGGGATCGACGATCACATGACCGATCTCGCCGACATTGCTGGACGAGCCGCGGACGATCTCGTCACCGATCACCAGCCCGGCGCCGACACCGGTCCCGAGATAGAAGAACAAGAAGCTGCCGCCCTGTCCGGCCCACTTCTCGGCCGACGCAGCCGCGGTCACGTCCTTGTCCAACAGGATCGGCAGACCGATCCGCTCCCGCAGCTCGTCGCGCAACGGGACCAGATGCCAGGCCGACAGGTTCGGCGGATCGACGACCACACCGCGCTCGACGTCGATCGGACCGGGCGCCGCGATGCCCACGCCGGTGACACGATCGCGCACAGCACCGGACTCGGCGATCACTTCCTCGATCGTCTTCGCGATGCCGTCGATGAGTACGTCAGGGTCGTCGGCGTCCTGATCGACGGGCCGCCGCGCGACCACCTCGCCGGTGAGATCGAGCAGTGCGACGGTGACCACAGACGGATCGAGATGCACGCCGACGGCGTACTGGCCGGTGGGCTCGAGCTCGAGCAACGTCCGCGGCTTGCCCAGGCCCGCGCCGCGCAGCCGGCCGGCCTCCCGCACGAGTCCGGCGTCGAGAAGACGGCGGGCGATGTTGGAGATGGCCTGGCCGGACAGCCCGGTGGCTTCGGCGAGCTCGACGCGGCTCAGTTGCTCGCTGCGGCGGATCGCATCGAGTACGACGGCATCGTTGAAGCCGCCGACCCGATCGAGATTCGTACCCCGCCGTACGCTCACAAGGCCCCCACGTCAGTCGGCGGTCGGGTCCGCACCCCACGGACGGGACCAGTCGTAGTGGATGGCCTCGTCACCCGCCCGCCAGGCGTTGGGTGTGGTGTTGACCAGCCAATCGGTCGGCTCGATCCCGGCCGCCGCACCACCACTGAGCGCCAAATGTATACCGTTCCGCAACGCCCGGTCGGACCGCTCTGTCCGGGCTGCTGGATCGATCGACAAGAACAGCGCCGTACCGGATCGGGCGACCAGGTCGAGGAAGCGCTCGTTGAGCTCCCAGGGCGTCTGCGGCGTGCACGGAACGCAGTCCGCGTCGACGGTGAAGAACCGGTTGTGCTGCGGGAGCCGGAACGCGAGCGTGTTGATCCCCATCTTCCGGGTCCGCTCCCAGTCCCGCCCGGACGTGTCGTCACCGGTCCGCTGTACGTCGACGAGCCCGGCGGCGAGGTGGCCGACCGTGTTGCACCCGATCAGTACGACGCCCTCAGCCGCGGCCCGGATCTCGCGGTAGAACGCGAGGATGATCTCGGCCGTCGTCCGCGAGATGTCGTGGAGCTGCCAGCCGCCGCGGGTCAGCCGCGAGCCCATCGCCGGGCCGAACGCGCCGAAGACGTCGTACGTGCTGAAGTCGTGCTTCACGAGTTCGAAGCCCCAGGACCGGAACCGCTCGAGGTCGGCCCGGATGCCGTCCAGGACCTCGGGGTACGACGGATCGAGCGCGCGACCGGGCTTGTCGTGCGGTCCCGTCGACGCGAACGATCCGGGCTCGCGGACCAGCAGCGGGCGGAACCACAGGCCCGGGCGCGCGCCGATCGCCTTGACCGCGGCCGCCGTACCCGCCATGTCGTCGAAGACACCCGGCGTACCGCGGTCCCAGGGCCCGCCGGAGCAGACGCCGCCCGGATACCAGCCGTCGTCGACGACGCTGAACGGTTTGACCGGGTGGCCGTCGGCGAGTTCGACGATCGTGGTCGCGTCCTGGAGGACAGCCTTCTCGTCGAAGTTCTCGCCGTACGCGTAGTACCAGTTGTTAGCCCCGACCACCGGCGCGGGCTCAGGTCGCGCCGGTAGTCGGGTGCTCATGGTGGCGACCGCTGCGTTCAGGGTCTGCCAAGGTGTGCCGCCGTCTTTGAATAGTCGCACGGTCGCCGCAGTCAGCGTCCGGCCCCTCAAGTGTGCAGGACCGCCGCCGTTGCGCAGGTCAAGCCAGAGCGTGAACCCGTCGGTGTCGACCGTCCAGGAGCAGAACGCGTTCGGCTGCACGTCCACGCCTGCACCGGTCGTACTGCCGGTCTGCGGGTCATGCACGAGGAAGTACCACGGCAGCAGGCGCTCGGGTTGGACGTGACGCCACTGCAGGTCGCCGTACGAACGCTCCCACGCGTCACCGAGGATCAGCGCATCCGCCGGGAGCTTCGACGTCCAACGGAGCGCAACGCGGGAGATCGTCGTCGCGGTGACCTCGACGGTCCCGTCGTTCCAGCTGACCTCGGAGCCGGCCGCGGACCAGGTCGAGCCCGATCTGACCGCGGTGGCCAACCCGTCCGAGAGATCCGCCTGGACGAAAACAGCAGTCGGTTCTCTCACCTGGCTCCCTCGGGGCGGCTTACTTTCCCCACAGACTTTAGTTAGTCCCTCTCGCGCCGGTCAAGGCGGCTACCGCGGCGACGAGACGGTCGACGTCCGACTGGTCCGTGTACGGCGCGAGGCCCGCGCGGACCGCCCCGGCCGGACCGAGGCCGAGGATACGAGCGGGTTCGTACGCGTAGAACGAGCCGGCCGGAGCGTTGACGCCCGCCTTCGCGAGATGCTCGGCGACGGCTGCCGGGCTGTGCCCCTCGAGGTTGAAAAGCAGCGTCGGCGTCCGGTTGACCGCGTGGCCGTAGAGCGTGATGCCGGGGATCGCGGCGAGGCGCGACTCTAGGTCGTCCCGGAGGTTGTCCTCGTGCTCCTCGACCAGCCCGAGTGAGCTGACGAGCCGCTCGCGACGGGTGGCGCCGGTCCCGCCGAGGCCGGCCAGGAAGTCGACGGCCGCGGTCGTGCCGGCCAGCAGTTCGTACGGCAGCGTGCCGAACTCGAAGCGCTCCGGTACGACGTTCGACGACGGCATGAGCTTGTCCGGCCTCAACGTCTCCAAGAGCTCGGGCGATGCGGTCAGCGTGCCGAGGTGGGGCCCGAAGAACTTGTACGGCGAGCACGCGTAGAAGTCGGCGTACGCGGCGTCGATCGGCACGTGTGCGGTGAGGTGTACGCCGTCGACGTAGATGAGCGCACCGGCCGCGTGGACCTGGTCGGCCATCCGCTGCGTATCGGGCCGCGTGCCCAGGAGGTTCGAGGCGCCGGTGACCGCGACCAGGCGGGTGCGGTCGGTGAGGAGTGGGGCGACGTCGTCGAGCTCGGAGGTCTCGGGGTCGAACCCGAGCCACTTGATCGTTGCGCCGGCGGCCTCGGCGGCCTGCACCCAGGGGCGGACGTTCGCGTCGTGGTCGAGACGGGTGACGATCACCTCGTCGCCCTCGGACCAGTTCTTGGCGAGCGTGCGCGAGAAGTCGTACGTCAGCTGGGTCATGCTGCGGCCGAAGACGATGCCCTGCGCGGTCGTCCCGAGCAGGTCGGCCATCGCCTCCCGGGCGCCGACGACGATCTCGTCGGCGCGGCGCTCCGCTGCCGTCAGCCGGCCGCGGTTCGCGAGCGCCGAGACCATCGTTCTCGCCACCGCGTCGGCGACTGCCTGCGGCGTCTGCGAGCCGCCCGGGCCGTCGAAGTGCGCCGCTCCCTCGTCGAGCGCGGGGAACTGCTTCCGGACCGCCACCACCTCGAAGGCACTCATGAGCGTCATCCTCTCTCGCCCCTGACACTCGCCGCTATGTGCTGTCCATTACTGACCGCCAGCTGCCCGAATACGGATAAAAGTCTCCGGAATGTCGGTGCCGTAGTGCAGGATGTCAGGAGTGAGTACCGTTACGACTCCTGACAAGGCTCCGGTGCGGGCCTGGCTCCCCGTGATGCTGGCCCTGGCCGCGATCTGGGGCTGCAGCTTCTTGTTCATCTCGGTCGGCGTGCGGGAGCTGCCGCCGCTCTACCTGGCGCTCGGGCGGGTGATCGCGGGGTCCGTCGTACTGCTCGCGATCCTGGCCGTGAAGCGCGAGTCGCTGCCGCGCGATCCGCGGCTGTGGGCGCACTCGTTCGTCGCCGGTGCGATCGGCTCGGCGATCCCGTGGACGCTGTTCGGGTACGGCGAGGAGCGCATCCCGTCCTTGCTGGCCGGGATCTGGAACGGGATCACCCCGTTGATCGTGCTGCCGATCGCGGTACTGATCTTCCGGACCGAGGTGTTCTCGGTGCAGCGCGGTGTCGGGCTGCTGATCGGGTTCACCGGCATGCTCGTCGTTCTCGGCGCATGGCGGGTGGACAGCGGCGCCGATCTGGTCGGGCAGGGGCTGTGCATGCTCGCGGCGGTGTTCTACGGACTCGCGATCCCTTACCAGAAGAAGTTCCTGGCCGGGACGACGTTGTCCGGCACCGCGCTGTCGGCCGCCTTGTTGCTGTGCGCAACTGTTCAGCTGGCGATCGTTGCGCCGATCGTGACCCGGCAGGCGCCGCCCGCGCCGTGGTCGTTGTCGATCGAGGTGGTGCTGAGTGTGATCGCGCTGGGTGCGCTCGGCAGCGGACTCGCCTTCGTGCTCAACATGCGTAACATCCGGCTGATCGGCGCGAGCCGCTCGTCGATGGTCACGTACCTGATGCCGGTCTTCTCGATCCTGGTCGGCGTGATCGTCCTGCACGAGCACATCACCTGGTACCAGCCGGTCGGCGGCCTCGTCGTCCTGCTCGGCGTAGCCGTCTCCCAAGGCGTCCTCACGGTGCGCCGCAAGCGGCTCGTTCCAGCTGAGGCCGCCGCCGGTTGACGATCTGCCGCCCTGAGGTACCGCCGGGCTAGCGGCGGCGGAAGTTGGGGATGGCGGCGACCGCCACGGCCACCAGGGCGAGGAGGGTGCCGGCCACGACCGGGGTTGTGATCGGCTTGTCCGCGACCGGGACGAAGATGTCGATGAACAGGCTCGCGATGAGCTGGCCGGCGATCGTGCCGAGGCCGAGGACGAAAACGCCGACCACCCGGACCACGGCGGCCGCGGCGCTGATGAAGATCACGCCGCACGCGCCGCCGAAGTACAGCCAGGGTTCGCTCGGGAGGTGTCGCGGTGCGCCGCGAAGGGCGAGGTCGACCAGGAAGACGACCAGGAGAGCAGTGAAGCCGACCAGGAAGTTGACCACACCGGCCGCGACGGCGCCGTACGCGTCGGTGGAGGCGGTCCGCGCGACCCGCCCGTTGATGGCCTGCTGTACGGCGGTGCCGACGCCGCCGAGCGCGGGCAGTACTGCGAGCAACAGGCCGTCGGGGTGACTCAGCTGCTCCGATACCGCCAGACCGACCGCGACCAGAGCGATCATCGCGCCGACGATCCGGATCGTGGTGAGCGGCTGCGGTCCCGCCGGTCCGAAGCCGAGACGGTCGACGACCAGGCTGCTGATCGCCTGCCCTGCCACACCGGCCACCAGGAAGACCGCGACGCCGATGATGGAAACGGTGATCGACTGCGTCGCGACGAGGAACGCGCCCGCCAGTCCACCGAGGCATTGCCACCAGCGCAGACCGCCGTACCCGCGCATCGGCGTGCTGATCGTGCGCCAGACGTTGCCGAGTCCGCGACGCACCGGCGGCACCACTGCGGTCGCGACCAGCAGGATCAGCAGGCCGGTGCCGAACGAGATCAGTGCCGCCGGGATCCCGTCGCCGAGGATCCCGCCGAGCTCGCCGTTGAGCCGCGACTGCACCGCGACGAGCATGCCGATGCCGAAGGCCGAGACGAGGCCGACAAGGTGGTGCTGCCGGGTCGAGACGGCGGGAGGCGTGGCGGTTGCTGTCACCTGACCATCATGACCGTCCGGCCAATAGCTGCTGACAGCAGGTCCGCATCATGACCGTCGGATCAGCGCCAGGTACATCGCGTCGGTCCCTTGCAGATGCGGCCAGAGCTGGACATCCGGTCCGTCGCCCAGATCCGGTACGCCGGGGAACAGCGCCCGTGCATCCTCGAGGGAGGCGTCGTCGCGGCGAGCAAGGACGGCGTCGACCACCGCGCGGGTCTCGTCGGGATGCGGCGAGCAGGTCACATACGCGACCACGCCGCCCGATCGGACCGAGGTGATCGCCGAGTCGAGCAGCGCCTCCTGGAGCGGACGCAGTTCGACGACGTCTTCCGGCGTACGGCGCCAGCGGGCTTCGGGGCGACGCCTGAGCGCGCCGAGCCCGCTGCAGGGGACGTCGGCCAGCACACGGTCGAAGGAGCCGGCCGGCCAGGTCGGCTTGGTCCCGTCGCCCACAAGAACCTTGTGGTCGCCGGGGATCGCACGCAGGTTGGAGCGGACCAGTTCGGCCCGGTGCTTGAGCGGTTCAACCGCGGTCAGTTGGCCATCGTGCATGAGCGACGCGAGCAAGGCCGACTTCCCACCCGGTCCCGCGCACAGGTCGAGCCAGTTGGTGTCGTCGCCGTCAACCTTCGCCGACGCCAACGCGATCGCGACCAGCTGCGACCCTTCGTCCTGCACGCCGGCCCTGCCACTGGCAACCGCATCGATCCGCCCCGGATCACCGCCACCCTCCAGCACGGCCCCGTACGGCGACCATCGCGCCGGACTCGCCCCAGCCGCAACCAGTTCGTCAACCTCCGCCAGCCCTGGCCGAACGGCAAGCGTCACGCGAGGAGGATCGTTGTCAGCGACAAGCAACCGCTCCAGCTCGACCGCTTCATCGCCTGGCGGGGCGGCGCCCGGTCCGGATGTTAGGGCGCGGTCGAAGGCTTCCACGACCCAGCGCGGGTGCGCTTCGGCGATCGCCAGGAAGCCGAGACGATCCTCGTTCGGTGACGGGGCGACTGTGTCGATCCACTGATCAAGCGTGCGTTGGCTGATCTTCCGCAGTACGGCGTTGACGATGCCGGTGCGTTTCTGGCCGAGTTCGGAGCGGGTCAGCGTGACCATCTCGTTGACCGCGGCGTACGAGTCGACGCGCATGTTGAGGAGTTGGTGCGTGCCGAGGCGGAGCAGGTCGAGGAGCTCGGGGTCGAGGTCCGCCAGCGGACGGGAGACGCTGCGCGCGAGGCATGCGTCGTACGTGCCCTGCCAGCGCAGCGTTCCATGGACAAGCTCGGTGCAGAACGCGGCGTCGCGACCGGACAGGCGTGCATCGCGGAGCGCCTTGTTGAGGGCGAGGTTGGCGTACGCGCCCTCGGCCGTCACCTGCCGGATGACCTGGAACGCGACCCGCCGTACCCGATCCGGCTGGACCTGCGGCGCACGATTGCGGGGCGAACGATCACTCACGCGGACGGACCCAGCCGATCGTCATCAGTGAGGCGAATACCGCGCGCCCAGTCCGCGGCGGCCATCGGCTTCTTGCCCTGCGGCTGGACCGTCACCAGCTCGACCGCGCGGCTACCGGTGCCGACCTTCACGCTCGACTTCGTCGCCTGCAGGTCGCCGGGCTTCAGTTCGTCGTCGGTCAGCCGGACGGCGAGCACCTTCAGCCGCTCGCCCCGGAACGTCGTCCACGCCCCCGGCGCCGGGTTGCACCCGCGCACCAGCCGATCCACCCGCTGCGCAGGCGCGTTCAGATCCAGCTCGGCGTCCTCGACCGTGAGCTTCGGCGCGAGCGTCACGCCGTCGGCCGGCTGCTCCCGAGCCTCGAGTACGCCGGCCTCGATACCGTCCAGCGTGTCGACCAGGAGCTTCGACCCCGACACAGCCAGCCGGTGCAGCAGATCACCCGAGGTGTCCGAAGGGCCGATCGGCTCGGTCAGTACGCCGTACACCGGCCCCGCGTCGAGCGCCTTCACGATCCGGAACGTGCTCGCGCCGGTGACGTCGTCGCCGGCGATGATCGAGTGCTGCACCGGCGCGGCCCCACGCCATGCGGGCAGCACCGAGAAGTGCAGGTTGATCCAGCCGTGCTCCGGGATGTCGAGCGCGGCCTGCGGCAACAGGCCGCCGTACGCGACGACCGGGCAGCAGTCCGGCGCGATCTCCCGCATCCGGGCCAGGAAGTCCGGGTCGCTCGGCTTCACCGGCTTCAGGATCTCGATCCCGCCGAGCTCCGCGGCGTACTGCGCGACCGGCGAGGCGACGAGCTTCCGCCCGCGGCCGGCCGGCGCATCCGGGCGGGTGACGACGCCGACGAGTTCGTGGCGGCTGGCAACGATCGCCTCGAGTGCGGTAACGGCTGGTTCCGGCGTACCGGCAAAGACGACTCTCACAGACCGAATCCGTTCGTGGGGTGGGGTGAGACCTTGAGCTGGGGCGGGCCGCTCAGGCCGGACCAGTCGGATTCGCGGATCGCCTTCATCGCCAGCTTGCGGGTCTCGCGGTCGAGGCGGTCGACGAACAGGATTCCGTCCAGGTGGTCGGTCTCGTGCTGGATGCAGCGGGCCAGCAGCTCCGAGCCCTCGATCACCACCGGGTCGCCGTACATGTTGAAGCCCTTGGCGATCACGGACTGGGCGCGGCGGCAGTCGAAGGTCAGGCCGGGGATCGACAGGCAGCCCTCGGGGCCGAACTGCTCGGCGGTCGAGAGCGACAGTTCGGGGTTGATCAGGTGCCCGAGCTCACCCTCGACGTGGTACGTGAACACGCGCAGCCCGACGCCGATCTGCGGCGCGGCCAGGCCGGATCCGGGCGCCTCCTGCATGGTGTCGGTGAGGTCCGCGACCAGGCGGCGCAGCTCGGCGTCGAAGTCGACGACTGGCTCGGCCTTGGTGATCAGCACGGGGTCGCCGAACAGGCGGATGGGTTGGACCGACACAGACTCTCCACACGGGTTCCACGAGGCAGGACTGCGCAAGTCTAGTTGGCTCGTCGCGGGGATTCAGGACAGGAGGCCCCTCCCGTTTGTTGCCACAAGCACGTACTGTGGTCTCAGGCGTACCCTCAGTCACTGCCGTCACACGCCGCTCGGGAGACCCAATGCTCACTGCAGCACGGGGGGCAACTCTGATCCTCCTGGGTGCACTGCTTGCGCAGGCACCCCTCACTGCCCAGGCCTACCAACCACGCGAGCCCGAGTACTCCGGGCCGCCCAGCACCACCGCTTCCCCCACACCCACCGCTACCCCCACCTCTATGCCCACCTCTTTGCCCACTGTCGAGCCGACTACGACGCCAACGGCCACGGCGACTGCGAGTCAGCCGGTGGACGAGCCTGCGGCGCGGTCGTGGAGCGAGGTGGTCAAGCAGGTGACGGAGACGTCGCCGGGTGATCTGCAGGTGCGGTCGGCAGACAAGACCGAGCAGGCCGAGTCCATGCTCAGGTGCTTCAAGCTCGACACCGAGAACTACTGCCTCGGCCTCGGCTTCGTCGACAAGCTCCCGACGGGTGCACAACTGCAGTCGCTCGTGAGCCCGCCGACCCTCCGCGCGGCGGACGAGGCCGGAGTCGAGCAGGACATCCCGACCGGTGACCTCACCCCGGCCGATTTCGTCGCCCAGCGCGCCGCGATGCCGAAGAGCACTCGGGTCACCGCAGAGCTGGACGAGATGCAAGCAGCCTGGAACGGCCGAGAGAAGGCCCGCGAACTCCGCGAGCTGGTCGCCAGTCAAACACTTCCGGTGAACCCACAAGCGACGACTGAAGAGCCGACACCTGCGGCGACTGCGACGCCGACGGCAACTACCACTCCGACCGTGACGCCGACGGTGGTTCCTACTCGGACCGCTCCGACGGTTGGGCCGTCCAAGCCTGTGCCGCCGCAGACGCCGGCTGCTCCGGTGAAGACGCCGGCTTCGGCGTACATCATGAAGGGTTTCCAGACCTCGCAGGAGAAGGGGTACTGGTGTGGGCCGGCGACGTTCCAGTCGATCGACTGGGCCGACGACAACCAGAAGGACACCCAGGCGTCCTGGGCGAAGGACCTCGGCTCGACCACTGGCGGTACGGCGATCTCGGCGATGGTGCAGCAGACCAACGTGAAGACCGCCTGGCCGAAGTCCGCGGGCACGTACGTCGTGCAGAACGTCTCGGACTGGAACGCGCAGACGTTCTTCACCGTCCACCAGAAGCACCTCGGCGTGTACAAGGCTCCGGTGATCGAGCACGTGCAGCTGTTGAAGCGCTACTTCCCGTACCTCGCCTTCAACCACAGCGGGCACTATCAGGTCGGCCGCGGCTACGACAAGGCGAACGGCACGATCGCGATCTTCGAGGTGTTCAACGAGCGCCGGTTCAACAGCCGCGGCAACGTCACCGACGGCCCGCGGAACATCCCGGCGAGCGCGCTGTTCAACGCCACCCTGGCCAACTCCTTCCAGAACATCGGGCTGTGATGCGTCGTCGTACGGTTGCCGCAGGCACCCTTCTCGTCCTGCTGCTGGCCGGATGCTCGTCAACCACCCCGAGCACCGCGCCAACCCCGACGCCCATACCCACACCAACGCCGAAGCCGTCGGCCACTCCCACAAGGCCGACGGACAGCGGTACGGCGATCCCGATGTGGGCGAATGTCCTGCGGCAACCGGTCGACGGCCAGCACCTCGTCACCCAGCAGCACAAGTACGTCGTCACGCGCGGAAGCGACGAGGCCGGTACGACGACGATCACCGACCGCACCAGCAAGAAGGCCGTCGTCCGCCACGTCCCCGCGACCGGTTTCGTTGCCCAGTCCCCCGTTGTCATCGACGACCACTGGGCCCTGATCGAGGACATCCGCTCCGACGGTCCGGACCCGCAGATCAAGGTCGTCCGCTACGACCTCACGACCGGCAAGGCCGCGACACCTGCCGGAATCCCACCTGTCTCCGAGCCCGAGATCGGCGCTTACAACGGCACATTCGCCTACAGCTCCACCGACGCGAAGAACCGCTCCTGCCTGATCGTCGCCGACCTCTCCACCCTGAAATCGCGGGCCGTCACCTGCGTAGACGCCCCCGGGTACGTCGCCGATCCGGTCGTCTCCGCCGACACCGTCACGTTCAGCGAGATCATCGCCCCGGAGACCGCACGCCGCTGCAAACGCATCCTCTCCGCTCCCCTGACCAACGGCCCGGCGAAGCCGGTGCCTGCAGCAACCAACTGCATCCAGTGGAGCGGCGCGACCATCGGCGGCGCAACGGTCTGGTCCGAGGTTGCCGCCGCGGACCCAAACCAGTACCAGAGCAAGGCGTACGTCCGCGAGTCCGGCGACTCCCCCGCCCGCGCGCTCGGCACCGTCGTCACCGACACGATCCTTGCCTGCGGCAACTGGATCCTCTGGGAGGTCCGCACGGTCAGCGCGACCGGCGAGGAGACCTACCAGATCAACCGCTGGCGGCCCGGTCTCGCCACCCCGCAACGCATGTACGCCGCCAAACCCGGCGTCGCGCTCACGCCGATGACCTGTCAGGACAACACCGTGTACGTCGAAGCGGCCTACCTCGCGAGCACGCCGACGTACACCGAAACGATCTCGGCGGCAGTCTGACAGCGGCTACCAGCGCGCGTGCCGGATCCGCACCTTGCCGAACCCGACCGCGCCGGTGATCCGGATCCGCGGGCCGGTGCCGGTGGACCCGCGCGGCGGTTTGTACTGCGAGTCCTTCCAGGCGGTGTGCAGACCCTCGAGCTCGACGACCGCGTTGCGCGGCACCCGGATCTTCGCGCCGCCAGTACCGAGCTTCAGCTCGATGTCGACCTCTTGGTGCTCGAAGATCGCCCGGGTCAGATCGAGCCGGACCCGCCCGAACGCGGAATGCACCTTCAGCGTCCGCGGCACCCGCCAGACGCCGGCGCGGCTGATCCGTCCGGACGCCGCGCCGATGGTCGCGGAACGGCCCGGGTCGGGTGCCGGCAGCGAGGCCAGGGCTCGCTGGATGTCCTGCCGGGTCCTGGCGCTGAGCACCTGGTGCAGCCGGGCGTCCATCTCCTCGTGGGTGAGGATCCCGTCCGTATAGGCCTCTTGCACGCGTCGCACCGCAGTGTCGCGATCCACGTCCCCGATGGCGGGCGAGCGGTCTCCAGGTACGAACGTCACCAAACCACTGTAGTACCCGCTACACGACCAGACCGCGAGCCCGGAGTTGCGTCCGGAGGTCGGCCGCACCGGTGAAGACCTCGGCGTCGAGACCGACCGCGCGGGCACCGTCGACGTTGTACGCCATGTCGTCGGTGTAGAAGGTGCGCGCTGGGTCCAGACCGAAGCGGTCGATGAGGATCCGGTAGATCTTCTCGTCGGGCTTCACGGTCTGCTCGACGCCCGAGACGACCTCGCCGTCGAACTGCTGGAGGATCGGGAACGCGTCCTTCGCGATCCCCCACTTCTCACCGGAGAAGTTCGTCAGTGCGTACGTCGGCAGACCGAGCGCCTTGATCTCGGTGAGCACTGCGGCAGTGTCCTCGAACACGCCCTTGACCATCTTCAGCCAGCCGGTGTCGTACGCCTCGATCCACTCGGCGTGCTCCGGATGCAGACTCGTCAGCTCCGCAACCGCCTCGGCCCACGTGCGACCCTCGTCCTGCTTGTGGTTCCAGGCCGGCGTGGCCACGTTGGTCAGGAAGTGCGACCGCTGCTCCTCGTCGGGAATCAGGTCGGCGTAGAGGTAGTTGGGGCTCCAGTCCAGCAGCACCCCACCGATGTCGAACACCACCGCATCGATCGTCATGTGCGCAACCCTACGAGACTCGGGGAGAACGGGGCGGCCGCTTTCACCGTCCGGAGCACCGGGACGGTCTCGATCGCGGTGATGTGCTCGATGGCGCCGATGCGTTCGGTCAGGTAGGTGTGCAGGGCGTCGGGGCTCGCGCAGAGTGCTTGGGTGACGAGGTTCGTCCGGCCGGTGGTCGCCGCGACGAAGCCGAGCTCGTCGTGCTCGGCCAACGCCCGCCCGACCGCGTCGAGGTGCGCGGGCGGAACGGACAACCACAACATCGCGCTGGTCGTGAAGCCGAGCGCGGTCGGATCGACGTCGACATCGAAGTAGATCGCGCCGGTCCGCTGCAGCTCGTCCAGCCGGCGCGCGACCGTCGCCGTGGACCAGCCCGTGCGTACGGCGAGATCCGCGTGCGTGGCGCGACCGTCCTCGCCGAGCGCGGTCAGCAACTTCGCGTCACCATCGCCCAGCGGCTTGACGGGTCCTCGATCGGTCGGCGTCGTGATGAAGGCTGCCTCCTGTGCCGACGTCAGACTCTTGGCGCGGCCACGCCAGGCGGTCGGACCACCGACGTACATGTGCAGCAGGTACTGCGCCGACACCGACGTGATGCCGGTGGTCCGCGGGAGGTCGTTGAGGAGGAGCGCGCTGCCGTCGGTCGGGGTGCTGTTCACGATCGACACGATCTCGGTCCCGCCCGCGGCGAACTTGATCCAGCTCGTGTCGGGGCGGCGAGCGAGTGCCGCGGCGAGATCCTGTGCGACCTGCGGAGTCGCGGTAAGGCGAACCAGCCACAGCGCCCGACCGGCCGTCTGCGGATCCGGCAGACCGATCACCCGCAGGCCGGCCTCGGCCCGCAGCCGGTTGAAGCGGCGTGCGACCGTCTGCGTCGAGACGCCGAGGACTTCACCGATCCGGCTGTACGGCGCGCGCCCGTCGAGCTGCAGCGCGTGGATCAGGGCCCGGTCGATCGTGTCCAGCATGTGAAGATCATCGCCCATCGTGCGCGTGGATGGAAGATTTCTGCGACTTCTGTCGGATTTGTGGAAGGTTAGATAGTTGGATCCGATCGTGGTGGCATGACGAACAAGAGATGGATCGGCCTGATCGCCCTGCTCGTGGCCGAGGCCATGAACCTGTTGGACGCGACGATCGTGCAGGTCGCTGCGCCGGTGATCCACGGTGACCTCGGTGGACGGACCTCGGATATCCAGTGGTTCAGCGCGGCGTACACGCTGCCGTTCGCGGCGCTGCTCATCACCGGTGGCCGGCTCGGCGATCGGTACGGCCGGCGGCGGGTGTTCCGCATCGGCGTTGCCGCCTTCGTGCTCACCTCGACGGCGTGCGCGCTGGCGATGTCACCCGGTCTGCTGATCGCGTCCCGGGCCATCCAGGGCGCGGCGGCGGCCTTGGTGATTCCGCAGACCATCGGGCTGATCAAGGCCGGATTCACCAGTGGTGCACTGGCGAAGGCGCTCGGCACGATCGGTCCGGTGATGGGGCTCGCTGCGATCTCCGGCCCGCTCCTCGGCGGGTTCATCACTGAGGTCAGCACGTGGCGCGGGGTCTTCCTCGTCAACGTGCCGTTGGGGCTGGCCGTGCTCGCCCTTTCGCACCTGCTGCCGGAGTCGGCGGCGCCTCACCGTCCGAAGATCGACGTCCTGGGGACGGTGCTGCTGGCCGGCGGTACCGCGCTGATCGTCTACCCGATCCTGCAGTCCCGCAGCTGGTTCCTGTTGATCGGCGGGGTGGTTCTGCTCGGTCTGTGTCTGCTGCGCGGCAACTTGATCGAGACGAGTCTGTTCGCGCATCGCGGGTTCGCTCCGGCGCTTGCGACCTCCACGCTGTTCTTCGCGGTGATGAGCGGGTTGACGTTGGTCGTCGTACTGCATGAGCAACTCACGCTGCACCACGGCGTCATGCGCGCCAGCCTCGCGCTGCTCCCGTGGTCGGCCGCGACTGGAATCGCGTCACTCGTCGCAGGTCAGTGGCTGGTCGCCCGCTTCGGATCCCGGCTGATGTACGCCGGTCTCGGCGTACTGCTCGTCGGCCTCGCGGCCGCGCCGTACGCACTCCTGCCCGCGTTGGCCGTTGTGGGCTTCGGGGTCGGGCTGTTCACGACTGCGTTCTTCACCGAGGCGTTGCATCGGGTCGAGCCGCACGAGACCGGGTCCGCTGCAGGGCTGCTCAACGCAGTACAGCAATTCGGCGGGACGCTCGGCGTTGCGGCGTTCGGCACGATCTTCCTGCACCATCCAGCCTCGCTCGACCGCACGGCGTGGGTTGCGGTCGCGGTCGTCGTCGTGACGGTCGCGACCGCTCACCTCATGCGGTCGCCGCGTTTGCTGCGGCGCGGGCGTGGAGCGCCGGCGCCAGCGAGTATTGGCCGATGAAGATCACCACACCGAGTACGGCGCAGCCGAGCCAGGTGGCTGTCGGGCCGAGATGCTCGAGGGCGTTCGTACCGGCCAGCGGACCGATCACCGTGCCGACGCCGAACGCCATCCCGGACAGACCCATGTAGCGGCCGCGCAGATCGATCGGCGCGAGGTCGGCGAACACCGCGCCGATCACCGCGGCGAACCCGATCTCGCCGATCGTCCACACCACGACCGACACCGCGTATCCCCACCAGCTGTGTACGACGGCACCGACGCCGAAGCCGAGTCCGACCACCAGCATCGAGGCCGCGAGCAGTTTCGGCCGGTCGAGCCTGGCGTACCACTTGCCGAGGAACGGCTGGACGAGCACGATCACGACACCGTTGAGCGCGATCACCAGACCGTACGTCCGGGATGAGAGGCCGTCGTCCGACATCGCCAGCGGCAGGGTCGAGTAGCCCTGCATGTAGATGGTCGCGTAGCCGATCTGGATCAGGATCATCAGCAGGAACACGGTGTCGCGTACGACGACCGGCAGCAGCGCCCGGCGTACCGAATCCTCCTCGGGGGCCGGACGGCTCTCCGGCACCATCATCCAGATGACCAGGCCGGCGATCACCGACGTGGCGGCGTTCACCCAGAACAGCAGGCCGTAGCCGAACGACGCGAGGACGCCCGCGCTGACGGTCGAGACGGAGAAGCCGAGGTTGATGGCCCAGAACAGCAGGCCGTACGCGCGGACCCGCTCGGTCGGCTGCAGCAGGTCCGCGACCGTCGCCTGGACGGCCGGGCGGAACAGGTCGCTGAGCAGGCCGACCAGAAAGGCGGTCACCCAGACCAGCGCCATCGAACGGGCGGATCCGAGCAGGATCAGCGCGGCGCCGGTACCGAAGAAGCAGATCAGCATGGTCACGCGGCGTCCGACCCGGTCGGCCAGCCAGCCGCCGACGAGCTGCGCACACACGGAGCCGGCGCCGACAGCTGCGGCGACAGCTCCCGCCGTACCGGCCGAGAGGTGGCGGTCGTGGGTCAGGTAGAGGACGAGGAAGGGTTGCACGAAGCTGCCGAGCCGGTTGACCAGCTGGCACACCCACAGCGCCCAGAACGCCCGCGGCAGGGCGGTCGGGGCGGCGTTGCCGATGGCGACTGCACTCATGGGATCAACTCTCGGGTCCCCGTCGGCTGTTGTCGATGATTAGGGTGAGGACTAATCTTGGCCGGGTGATCACGATCAGGCTGAACGCCGGGGACGTCGGGCGGATCCGGTTCGCGCTGTCGCCGGTGTGGGAGGCGATGACGAGTGTGCGGGCGCTGAGCAACAACACCGCGCAGAGCGTGCACGGTCCGTGGCTGCAGAAGGTCCGGCCGACAATCGCGGGCGACGACCTGACGTTGCTCAGGGCCCTCATTCCGCCGTACGGCTATATCCCTGATTTCATGACGCCCGCGCCGCCGCGGCGGTCGACGAGCTTCGAGTCCGGTCTGGCCGCGATCGCCGCTACCCCGCACGAGATCGTGGCGGACGAGCTCGGGAAGCTTCACCACGACACTCCGCACCCGCTGCTGCCGGAGCTGATCGCGCATCCGGCGAAGGCGCTGGAGGTGATCACGTCGGCGCTGGAGACGTACTGGCGCCGGGCGATCGAGCCGGAGTGGCGGCGGATGCGGTCGCTGCTGCAGGAGGACCTCGCGTTCCGGCTGGACGAACTGGCGAGCGGCGGGATCGAGCGGCTGTTCCGCAACCTGCACCCGTCGATCAGCTACCGCGGCGATCGCGTCGAGATCGACCGCCCGTACACCTGCGACGGCGAGCCGATGGCCGGGCAAGGCCTGCTCCTCGTGCCGTGCGTGTTCACCTGGCCCGCCGGCCTCGCGGTCACTGGCGCGCCGCACGTGCCGACGATCACCTACCCACCACGCGGCCTCGGCCGCTTGTGGGAGGACCGCCAGGACACCACGGACTCACCCCTGGCAGACCTCGTCGGCCGCACCCGCGCCGCAATAGTCAGCCACCTGGACCTCCCAATGTCCACCACCCACCTGGCCCACCAGCTAGGTGTCTCCGCCCCCACCCTCAGCGTCCACCTGAGCATCCTCCGCAACGCCGGCGTAGTCACCTCCCACCGCGACGGCCGCACCGTCCTCTACCACCGAACCTCCCTCGGCCACCAACTCCTCGCCGCATCAACCCAGCTCGCGACGACGGCTTAGCTACTCCTCGACCCGCTCGAGTACCGCCGCGTCCGCACGATCCTTCGCGGCGTCCGACGCATCCTCACGCGCGACAGCCTTGCCGGCCCGCAGTACGTCGAGGGGGATCACCCGCGCCGACACCGCCCCGAATTCGCGGCGGACATCACCGAGCGGCTCCGTCGACCAGACGACCGGCTGATCAGGCAGCGGTACGACGACCTCGCCCGCGTGGCCGCTCTCCACGAAGGTGAACTCGACCAGCACCGAACCGAACACGTACCGCGTCCCGATCACGTCATCAGGCATCGGCGTATGACGCCATCCGGCCGCCTCGAGTGCTGCCTTGACCCTGGCGAAGTCCCGTCGCCAGGCCGCCACGTCCACGTCGTCGTGCCGCCGGGTCCACTCTCCCACCCAGAAATCGACCGCCCATCCTCCGAACAGCCAGTGATCGACCCCGGCGTTGTCCAAGGCCTGGCTGAGCGCGGAGATCGCCGCCAGTTGGTCGCGAGATTCGCCATCCATTCCAGCAGGGTCCGCGACCGAACACTGCCGGTCCACCCCTTAGGTCAACCGAAGCTGGGTGGGTCTACCTGGATTCGGACTGTGCCGGGGTTTTTCTTGGTGGTGCGGGCTGATTGGGATTCCTTGAGGGATCGGACGAGGGTGGGGCCGTGTTGGCGGGGGGTGCGGACTACGGCTCGGACGGTTTCTTCGTCGAGGTCTACGGGGCCGAGGACCTCCAGGCCGGCGGATGGTGGGACCAGGTCGCGGAGGCGGGTGATGAGGTCGTTGACGGCCTCGGAGGGGCCGGTCAGTTCGGCTAGTTTGGCCGCGGGGGCGAGGCGGGCGGTACGCCGTTCTTCGATCTCGCGGGTGGCGTAGCCCTCGGGGCTCCAGCGGACGATTGCCTGGAGTGGAAGGGCGGACGGGTCGCCGACGAGGATGACGGTGCCGCCGTCGCGGGCCGATCGGACCAGGGCGGCCGCGTTGAACCATCGGCGTACGGCTTCTTCGGGAGCTCGTAGGTCCTGGCGGGCGAGCATCAGCCAGGTGTCGAGCAGGACGGCTGCGGCGTACCCGCCCTCGGCGACCGGCTCGGCCCCGGGCGTGCTGACGATCAGGGCCGGGGCATCGGACACGACGTCGAGCATGTTGTCGCCGCCCGACGTACGCACCACGACGCCGGGAAACGCCCGCCCCAGCTCCTCCGCCGTACGACGAGCGCCGATGATCGCCGCGCGCATCCGGGTGTCGCCGCACTCCGGGCACCGGTGGTCGACCGCGGGTCGCCCGCAGACGCTGCAGCTCGCCGGCCCGGATCCGCCCGTACGACGCAACGTCCCGCCGCACGTCGAACATCGCGACGGCGCCCGGCACGTCTGGCACACGAGGCTCGGCAGATACCCGGCCCGCGGCACCTGCACCAGCACCGGCCCCGACCGCAACCCGTCACGCGCGATCTCGAACACGCGGTGCGGCAATCGCGCCGCCCGCGCGCTCGGATCACGGGCCAGCTCGTGATCCGACTCCCCCGCGATATGCACCGACGGCGCCGCCGCGCGGATCACCTTCCGGTCCGCGATCAGCTCATGCGCGAACCCGGACTCGATCAACGCCGCCGCCTCCGCGGAGCGCGCGAACCCGCCGAGCAGAGCAGCGCAGTTCTGCCGGAACGCCCGCAGCAGCAGGACTTCACGCGCATGCGGGTACGGCGCGCGCGGCTCGGCGTACGACTCGTCGCCGTCGTCCCACATCGCCACCAACCCGAGCTCCGCCACCGGCGCGAACGCGGCCGCCCGCGTGCCGATCACCACCCGAGCGCATCCGCGGACTGCGGCGAGGAAGGCGCGATAGCGGGCTGTCGGGCCGAGGTCGGCCGAGAGCGTGACGAAGCCGGTCGGGCCGAGGACGGCTTCGCAGGCGGCCGCCAGTCGCTCGAGGTCGCGCGCGTCGGGGGCAAGCAGCAGGGCACCACGACCAGATGCGGCACAGACAGCCGCAGCCTGCGCGAACGCGAGCGCCCAGTCGGCCCCCGGCACGGCGGTCCACACAGCCCGCGGCGGCTCCCCTCGCGCGATCGCATCGAGGAATCCCGGCGGGTACGGCGACCACTCGGACCGCGACGTGGAGACCGGCGGACGCGGTGGCTGATCGCAGCGCAGCGGCTCGGCTTCGACCTTCGCGTGCCGCGGCGGGACCGCCAGCCGCGTCACATCCGCGAGCACCCCGGCGTACCGATCGGCGACCGCACGACACAGGTCGGCCATCTCCGGTGTCAGCACCCGCTCGGGCGAGACGACCTTACGCATCCTCATCAGCTTGCCGTCGTGATCCGACTCGGCGAGCCGCTCCAGCACGAACCCGTCGAGGTCCTTGCCGGCAAAACGAACCTTCACCCGGGCGCCCGGCTGAGCCGCCTCGGCCATGTCGTCCGGGACGAGATAGTCGAACGGCCGGTCCAGATGCGGGAGGGAGACATCGACCGCGATCCGTGCCACCGGCAACGTCTCGGTGATCTCGGCCGGCTCTTTGGTCCGGGATTTGCGCACGGCGTCCCGCAGCAGCGTCAGTTGCTCCGGCGAGTCCGATGTCACCGGGAAACTCTAGTCGGCCCGGGCGACAGCGCGCGGAACGCCGCGACCCGGCTGTGGACAACTGCCACAGCCGGGTCGCGGAACTGCCTTGTTACTTCCTGACCTACTTGTTGACCGCGGCCTTCAGGGCCTCGACGCGGTCGGTGTGCTCCCAGGTGAAGTCCTCGCCGGTCCGGCCGAAGTGGCCGTTGCGGGCGGTCTGGGCGTAGATCGGGCGGAGCAGGTCCAGGTCGCGGATGATCGCGGCCGGCCGCAGGTCGAAGACCTCACGGACCGCGTCGGCGATCTTGGCCACCGGCACCTTCTCGGTCCCGAACGTGTCGACGTAGAAGCCGACCGGCGCGGCCTTGCCGATCGCGTACGCGACCTGGCACTCGACCCGGTCCGCGAGGCCCGCGGCGACGATGTTCTTCGCCACCCAGCGCATCGCGTACGCCGCCGACCGGTCCACCTTGGACGGGTCCTTGCCGGAGAACGCGCCACCACCGTGCCGCGCCATCCCGCCGTACGTGTCGATGATGATCTTCCGCCCGGTCAGCCCGGCGTCGCCCATCGGGCCGCCGATCTCGAACCGGCCGGTCGGGTTCACCAGCAGCTTGTAGTCGGTCGAGTCGATGTCGAACTGCTCGAGCACCGGGTCGACGACGTGCTTCTTGATGTCCGGGGTCAGCATCGACTCCAGGTTGATGTCCGCCGCGTGCTGGCTGGACACCACCACGGTGTCGATCCGGACTGCCTTGTCACCGTCGTACTCGACCGTGACCTGGGTCTTGCCGTCGGGCCGCAGGTACGCCAGCGTGCCGTTCTTGCGGACCTCGGACAGCCGCTCGGACAGCCGGTGCGCGATCGTGATCGGCAGCGGCATGAGCTCCGGCGTCTCGTTGGACGCGTAGCCGAACATCAGTCCCTGGTCGCCTGCCCCCTGCAGGTCCAGTGCGTCCACGGACGCGTCCGACCGCGTCTCGTACGCCGTGTCGACACCCTGGGCGATGTCCGGCGACTGGCTGCCGATAGCGACCTGCACCCCACAGGACGCGCCGTCGAAACCCTTCAAGGACGAGTCGTAGCCGATCTCCAGGATGCGCGCTCGCACGATCCCCGGGATATCGACGTACGCCGTCGTGGTGACCTCGCCCGCGACGACGACCAGACCCGTGGTGATCAGGGTCTCGACCGCCACGCGGCTCTTCGGGTCCTCGGCCAGCAACGCGTCGAGGATGGAGTCGCTGATCTGGTCAGCGATCTTGTCCGGGTGACCTTCGGTCACGGACTCGGACGTGAAAAGGCGCCTCGCCACAGTTCTCCCTCGGATTCCTCTCGTGCCGCACGACCGTTCCCCACAGTCGCACGGTCCCCCCATGCACCGACGGTTGGCGATGCATCTTGGGCAGTATGCCAGCAGTTTCCACCGGAGTCCCGGTAACGCTTCGAATTCATCCAGCATACGGGATTACTGATCATATTCTGGACTTCGACCCTGGTTTCAGGCGTGAGCGCCGACCGTCACGTCGCCGAGTGTGAGCGACGGCGCACCACCGAGGATCTCCCCCAGCCGCTCCACCTCGGCGTCCAGCAGTTTGCGGCGGCGACGGTTCAGCGGGGTCAGTGCCTCGACGGTGACGTGCAGTGTCCGGCCCGACTTCTTCTGGTGCCAGACGCCCGCCACGATGCCGTCGACGAGCAGCAGCGGGTAGTTGCCGGCCTGCCCGCGGGCGGTCGCCCGATCGAAGGCCTTGCCGGGGAAGAGCAGTTCCCTCGGGTAGCTGCCGACGCCGTACGCATCGAAGTACGGCAGGAGCCGCACACCCTCGGCCCGCTCGTCCGTGAAGTCACCGTCACCCGGGGCATACCATACGGTATGGTCTGCCAGCGTCGCGTGCGGCAGACCGTCGAAGTACGGCTTGATCTTGGTCGGCGTGGTGCTCAGCCAGCGGGCGAACTGCTGCGGGGTCGCCGGCCCGTAGGAGTACAGGTATCGGTGCAGCAGCTCGGTCAGAGCCTTCTCGGCCGGGAGCGGCTCGAACGGGCGGAGGCGATGCGGGTTCGCGTACGTCATCAGCCGGCCGCGCATCGGGCCGTGGCACAGTACGCCGGCATTCGCCGCGACCGAGGTCGCCTGCCGCCACCGCGCCCACGCACCCTGGAAGGCGGGGATCGTCGGCTCCCGGGCCCACTCGCCCGTCCGCCGTACGACTTCCTCGGTCAGCTCGTCGACAGTCAGATCGTCCTGCGCGAGCGCTTCCCCGATGGCGACAATCACCTGGTCGACCTCATCCGGCGACATCCGGATCGGCGCGGGCTGACTACCAGCCCCCGGTAGAGCCGACAACGCCCCGGTCCACATCGGCAGATCCTCGAGCGGCAACAGATGCACAGTCCCCCGCGGCCCGAACGTCTTCACCAGCCCCTCGTCGCCCTGCACCGTCGCGCGATCAGCCCCAGCCACTCGGATCGCCACGGACATCTCTCCCGCTGTCGCGATCTGCGCGTGCGCTCCACACATCGCCCGCACAGCATCAACCGGCGACTCGGCCTCCTCGGTCAGGAAGTGCCGCCGCATCCGCCGCGCAACCACGGCCTCCCACCCAATCTCCATACCCAGGACCCTAAACACCAAAGAGGACAACTCCTGACCTCTGCCGACCGCCCGCCTCGTGGACGAGGGAAAAGGGCGGGCGGTTCGGGGCGGGTTGCGGCAGGGTGAGGGTATGACGACGACTGTCCGGACGGCGATCACCGACGCCGACTACGAAGCCTGGCGTGCGGTGCGGATCGCGGTGATGCCGTACGAGCGCTGCCCGACGGTCGCTGAGATGCGCGACCTCGATCGGCCCGGCCGGCTGCTGGTGCTGGCGGAGGTCGACGGCGAGGTGGTCGGCAGCGGACTGGCGGATCGTTCGCGCGACGGCCAGAAGGCGTCGCTGACGCCGCGCGTCCGCCCAGAGTTCCGCCGCCGCGGCGTGGGAACCGAGCTGCTCCGCGTGCTCGCCGACCATGCCGTTGCCCAGGGCTACGAGTTTGCGGGTGCCAGTGTCGACGACGAGGAGTCCCGGCTCTTCGCCGAGCGGTTCGGCTTCGTGGAAACGAATCGGGAAGTCGAACAGGTGCGGCAGCTCGGCGACGAGCCGTGGCCGGCCCCGCCGACGGAGTACCAGATCGTCTCGGTCGCCGAACGCCCGGAGCTGTGGACGGCGGCCTACCACCAGGTCGCGGTACCGACCCTGCCCGACATGGACCACCCGGTCGCACTGAAGGTTTCGGAAGCCGACTGGGAGAAGGAGTGGATCAACGACCCGGCCGCGATGTTCGTGGCCGTCGCCGGTGACCAGGCGATCGGGGTGGCAGGGCTGATGCTCGATTCCGATCGACCGGAGCGGGCCGAGGTCGCTTACACCGCCGTACGCCGGGAGTGGCGCGGCAAGTCGGTCGCCGCGACGCTCAAACGCACCAGCATGGCGTGGGCCGCCGACCACGGAATCACCGAGATCTACACCTGGACGCAACGCGGCAACGACGCGATGCGCCGCCTCAACGAACACCTCGGCTTCACCTACGGCATCGTCAGCAGCACTCTGCGGGCGCCGCTGCCTCTGCCCGGAGGTTCTTCACAGGCTCGCTGAGCCCGCGGGCCCCGGCGGGTCAGTGCCAGTGGGTTGCGACCAGGTTCCAGATGACGCCGGCCAGGGCGTCCTTGCTGCCGGAGGGGAACGGCAGGGCGGTGCCGTTGCGGTCGATGATCACTGCTTCGTTGACGTCGCTGCCGAAGACCTTGCCGCCGGAGACGTCGTTGATGACCAGGAGGTCGCAGCCCTTGCGCTCGAGTTTGGCTCGGCCGAGCTCGAGGACCGTGTGCTCGGCGTCTCCGGTCTCTGCGGCGAAGCCGACGATGACCTGGCCGGGGCGGGCGCGGTCGTGCGAGACGGTCTTCAGGATGTCCGGGGTCTGGATCAGGTTGACCGCGGGGACGGCGCCGTCGGCGGTCTTCTTGATCTTGTGCTCGGCGAAGTCGGCGGGGCGGAAATCCGCGGGCGCGGCCGCCATCACGATCGCGTCGGCGTCGGCGGCCCGCCCCGTGATCTCGTCGTACAGGTCGCGGGTGGACACGACCGGGACCACCTGCACCCCGGCCGGGTCGGGTAGCTCGGAGTTCGCCGCGACGAGCGTGACCTTGGCGCCGCGGGCGGCGGCGATCCGGGCAAGCGCGTAGCCCTGCTTGCCGGACGACGAGTTGCCGAGGTACCGGACCGGGTCGAGGTGTTCGCGCGTGCCGCCCGCGCTGACCAGAACATGCTTGCCGGTCAGGTCCGCGACAGACTGCCCGGCGGCGCGGGCCGCCTCATCGGCGAGCATCAGCTGGGTGATCGCGAAGATCTCCGACGGCTCGGGCAGCCTTCCGCGTCCGGTGTCGGCGCCGGTCAGCCGGCCGACCGCCGGGTCCAGAACGGTGATCCCGCGGGAACGCAACACAGCGACGTTCGCCTGGGTTGCCGGGTGTTCCCACATCTCGGTGTGCATCGCGGCCGCGAACAGGATCGGGCAGCGTGCGGTGAGCAGGGTGTTCGTCAGCAGGTCGTCGGCCAGCCCGTGGGCGGCCTTGGCGATCAGGTTCGCGGTCGCGGGCGCGACGACGACCAGCTCAGCGGCCTTCCCGATCCGGACGTGCGGCACTTCCTCGACGTGGTCGAACGGGTCAGCCGTCACGGGCTGCCCGGATAGCGCCGCCCAGGTCGCCGCGCCGACGAACTCCAGCGCGGCCGCCGTCGGCACCACCCGCACGCTGTGCCCGGACTCGGTCAGCCGCCGGAGCAGATCACAGACCTTGTACGCCGCGATGCCGCCGCCGACGCCCAGCACCACGTTGGGCTTGTGCTTGGCGGACGCAGCGGGAACGACAGAGTCCCCCGGGACAGCTGTGGTCCCAGGGGGTTGCACTTCACCGGATCCGGACATCAGCTGACCCCGTTCCCGGTCGTCATTGCGAGTGGGTTACTCGGACTTCTCCGCGGCAGCGGCTTCCGCCTCGGCCTCGGGGTCGATGTCGGTGCAGGTCAGCACGCCCTCGTTGATCTCGCGCATCGCGATCGACAGCGGCTTCTCCTGGACGTGCGTCTCGACCAGCGGTCCGACGTACTCCAGCAGGCCCTCGCCGAGCTGCGAGTAGTAGGCGTTGATCTGCCGCGCGCGCTTGGCCGAGTACAGCACCAGCTTGTACTTCGAGTCGGTGCGGGTGAGCAGGTCGTCGATCGGCGGCGAGGTGATGCCGATGGCGACGGGCTGGTTGCCAGACAAAGTCAGCTCTTTCCAGAGATGGAGGGTGATCGAATCAACTTTACCAACTGATCGGCAGCCTCCCGAACCGAGGCGTTCACGATCGTCACGTCGAACTCCTTCTCGGCCGCCAGTTCCAGTACGGCGGTCTCGAGCCGGCGCTCGCGCTCTTCCTGCGTCTCGGTGCCCCGGCCGACCAGGCGGCGCACCAGCTCGTCCCAGGTCGGCGGCGCCAGGAACACGAACTGTGCCTCCGGCATCGTCTCGCGGACCTGACGGGCGCCCTGCAGGTCGATCTCCAGCAGGGCCGGCCGGCCCGCGGCGAGCTTGTCGAGAACCGGCTGCTTCGGGGTCCCGTAGCGGGCCGCCTTGTGCACGACCGCCCACTCGAGCAGCTCACCGTCCGCGACCATCCGGTCGAACTCCGCGTCGGAGACGAACAGGTAGTGCACGCCGTGCGCCTCGTTCGGCCGCGGCTTGCGGGTGGTCGCCGAGACCGAGATCCAGATGTCGGGGTACCGCTCGCGGATCTCCGCCGCGACCGTCCCCTTCCCCACCGCGGTGGGCCCGGCCAGCACGGTCAACCGCGCCGGGCCGGGATCGGCGGCCATCGGCTCGTTCGCAACATTGTCAGGGTGCGTGGTCATCGTCACACCAGTGTCCAACGAGCCGGGATGGATTTCGGTCTGGCTCACACTGAATCACCCAGCGTCACTCAGCGAATTCGCGCTCGAGCGCGGCGATCTGGTTGGAGCCGAGGCCGCGCACCCGCCGCGTCTCCGAGATGCCCGCCCGCTCCATGATCTGCTGGGCCCGGACCTTGCCGACGCCGGGGATGCACTGCAGCAGCTGGCTCACCCGCATCTTGCCGATGACCTCGTTGGTCTGGCCCTCGTGGAGCACCTCCGTCGGAGACGCTCCCGAGTGCCGGATCCGGTTCTTGATCTCGGCTCGTTCACGCCGCGCGGCCGCGGCCTTGTCCAGAGCCGCCGCACGCTGCTCCGGGGTCAAAGAAGGAAGTGGCACCGTTTCACCTGTCCCGTTGTATGGCTTCGCAAGGGAACCTAACACGGCTCCAGCCCGCGATCAGGACGCGGTGAGCAGAGTCGCGGGACAGGCGGCGGATTGGAACGATCAGTTGATCAATTCAGCGCCGGGAGGTCGACCTTGCAGCTGTCCTTGGCCTGGCTGCTGATGTTCTTGTACGCCGTCATCACGGCGCCGGTCTGCTTGCTGAGCTTCGCGAGCTCGACCCGGTCCGAAGCGGCCGCCTTGGCCTTCTCCGCGAACGTCACGACGACACCCCAGTCGTCCTTCACGTCCTTCGGCGCGGACTCCTGCAGCTTCTTCGCCTCGTCCAGGATCTTCACGTAGTCGACCGGCTTCTGCGGGTCGACGTCGACAGCCTTCGCGGCGTACTTGGCGAGGTCGACGCAGTACGCCTGCTCGTCGGTGCAGGCAGTCAGCACACCGCCTGCCGTCACAGTGGCGGTCACGGTCGCAACAATGGCGAGAACACGTTTCACGGCTTCATCCTCGGGGGTCGGGAGGTCGTGTGCGAACGACGCTACCGGGAGTCACCAAACCATCCGAAACGAATACGTTCCGCTGTCAGCTGGTGTCGGGTGATGCCGCCGTGGCGCCGGCGGGACGGCGATGCGACGCCGCCCTGCCGGCACCGCGGGCGTCAGTTGGTGTTGCCTGCGCCCGGGAGGTCGATCTTGCAGGTGTCCTTCGCCTGCTTGGTGATCGCCTGCATGGCGGGCGTGATCTTGTCACCGTCGGCCTTGGCGAGCTCCACCAGCTTGTTCGTGTCGCCCTTGGCGTCCTGCGCCTTCTCGGCGTAGTCGATGACGGTCTTCCAGTCGTCCTTCAGGTCGTCCGGCGCCGACTTCGACACCTTCTTGGCCTGGTCCAGCATCTTGCCGACCTGGTCGGCGTTCTTGATGTCGACGTCCTTGGCCGAGTCGACGTAGCCCTTCAGGTCACCGCAGTAGTCGCCGCCGGAGCATGCCGTCAGGACACCGGCACTCATCGTCACTACGGCCGCGAGGGCTGCCAGCTTCCGCATTCTGTTCCTTAACAAGTCGCGCGGGAAGACTGTGGCTCCCCGTCCGCCGACACCTTTCCGAACGCCGGGGTCACCGCGAGCTCCGGCACGCCGTGAACAAGATCGCACGGCTCGACTGGAACCGGGTTGTGATGTGCCGCGTCGTCGCGCCCGCCGAACGAGATCGCGACCGCGTTCGCCGCGACGATCACCAGGATCGCCGCCCAGTCGACGAGCGCCAGCTGCTGGTGCAGAACCACGAGTCCGACCATTGCCGCGAGCACCGGGTTCACGCTCATGAAGACGCCGAAGAACTGCGCCGGCACGCGCCGCAACGTCAACAAATCAACGAGGAACGGCACCGCGGACGACAGTACGCCGGCCACCAGCGCGTACGACGCGGCCGCGAGCGTCGCCGGATGGTGCAGCAGGACGACCACGCCGACAGGGATGTAGGCGAGTCCGGACAACGCTGCCGCGGCGGCCGAACCGGTTGCACCCGGCAACTCTCGACCGACCTTGCGGTTGAGGAGGATGTAGAACGCCCAGCCCATCGCGGCGAGCAAGCCGAGGCCGATGCCCAGGTAGTCGGTGGTTGCCTGGGGTCGCGCCAACAGCACCACTGCGGGCGCGGCGACGAGCGCGCACACCAGGTCGAGCACGCGACGTGAGCCCAGCAGTGCGACAGCGAGTGGGCCCAGGAATTCCAGCGTGACAGCCAGGCCCAGGCCTACTCGGTCGATCGCTGTGTAAAGGGACAGGTTCATGACTGCGAAGACCATCGCCAGCCCGATCACCGGGCGCCACTGGCGGGCCGTGATGGACCGCAGACGTGGGCGACCGACCGCGAGCAGCACGATCGCGGCGACCCACTGACGGATCGCCACCACGCCTGCCGGACCGATCACGGGGAACGCGAGCGCCGCCACCGACGCACCGACCTGCGTCGACAGCCCGCTCCCGAGCATCATCGCCACTCCGACCAACCGTTCTCGCCTCACGAACACGAGAGTCCGCCCAGCGGGCGGCATCACAAAATGCAGCCGGCCGTCGATCTATACGCTGGAGTCATGGATCTCGAACTGCGGCATCTGCGCTGCCTGGTCGCGATCGTCGACAACGGGACCTTCACCGACGCGGCGATCGAGCTCGGGATCTCCCAGGCCGCCGTGTCGCGCAGCCTCCTGGCGCTCGAGCAGCGGCTCGGCGTACGCCTGCTGCATCGGACCAGCCGGTCGATCACGCCGACGACCGCAGGTGTCCAGGTGCTCGCGCGTGCCCGGCAGATCCTGGCCGAGATCGACGTACTGGTGACGGAGGCGACCAGCGGCCACACCCGGCTGCGCGTCGGGCACGCGTGGTCGGCGTTCGGCCGGCATACGACGGAGTTCCAGCGCCGATGGGCTGCCGCGTACCCCGAGGTCGAGCTGCAACTGATCCGCACGAACACAGCCACGGGCGGCCTCACCGAGGGCCTGTGCGATCTGGCCGTCGTCCGGACCCACCTCGACTTCAGCAGGTTCGGCTGCGTCCTGCTGACCCAGGAGCCGCGGTACTGCGTCCTGCCCGCCGACGACGCGCTGGCACGCAAACGATCGCTCACGCTCGCGCAGATCGCCGACCGGACGATCGTGATCGACCGCCGTACCGGAAGCACCACGATCGAGCTCTGGCCGGAGCACGCGCGACCGCGGATCGAGCTCACCCACGACGTCGACGACTGGCTGGCCGCCATCGCATCCGGCCGCTGTGTCGGTGTGACGCCCCAGGCCACGACGACGCAGTACCGGCGGGATGGTGTCGTCTATCGCCCCCTGCGTGATGCGCCGCCGGTCGACGTACATCTGATCTGGCATCGCGAGGACCCGCATCCGGCCACCCAGGCGGCCGTCGGGCTGCTCACGACGCTCTACAAGAAGTCCAGCGCCTGACGGCGATCCACGGCCTTCCACAGCTGATTGCGGATCTGCTCGATGCCGCCGACGGGCCAGCGCTCGTAGATGCGCAGTACGGCGGGATCCTGGATGTCGGCGGTGAGCGCGCCGATGAAGTCTCCCCAGACGACCTTGAACGGCCGTCCGCACATCTGCTCCACACCGAGCTCTATCGGCGTGGTGACGCCCCGCCGGTTGTGCAGCTCGGCGACGCCGCGATAGGCCTCCATCAGCGCCTCCTCGCGTTCCTGCCACGTCTCGGCCCGCAGCACTTGGCGCAGCAGCGGCGTCAGGGTCGCGCCGCACGACAGCCGGTTGAACGCCGTACCGAACCACTTCCGGTACGGCGCGTACGTGCGTTCGATCAGGAAGCACAGCTGCATGAGGTCCTGCACGAGCTGCGCACCGATCAACGCCGACCCGAGCTCGTCCCCGACGTACCCCGAGCGCCCGACCAGGTTCATCTCCGGATGGACCCGCCACCACGCGGTGATCATCAAATAGCGCCAGACATCGTCCGGGTAGTACGCCAGCCGATCACGGACCGCCTCGAGACCGAGGTCGTCGTGGAACACACCACCGGCCGTGTGCTGCCGAAGAATCGACTCGGGAAAGGTCAGCCAATCCTGCGGCGTGAGGTCGGCGTCGATGTCGAACGTCAACTGGTCGGCGAAGTACTTGCGGAGGGTATGTACGTCGACCTGCGTCGGACGGCCTTCGAACGTCGCCGGCAGTTCCGGCTGCAGTTCGACTCCCTCCGCGACGAACAGCAGCACTCGCGCTTCGTAGTTGTGGTCCGACGACATCTCGTCGTCGAACCCGAGCACCTCCGAGCCGCGGCCCAGCAACGCCGCGCTGTGCGGCACGTCCACCTGCGGCCGGACGACGTCGAAGTAGAACCGCTCGCAAATCTCCAGACCAGACATGCGACCGAAGACTAGTACCCGAGGACCGTCCGATACGCCTCGTTTGCCCGGTCGGCCGCGTCTTGCAGCCCGCTCGGACCGGCGCCGAGGATCTCGCGGGAGCTCGACGGTACGACGTTGCGGACCGCCGCGCCGAAGACCTTCGTCAGACCCTCGGCCGTGCCGCCCTGGGCGCCGAGGCCGGGAGCGAGCAGCGGGCCGTTGATGTCGAGGTTCTCGTCGGTCGAACTGATGGTCGCGCCAACGACTGCCCCGAACGAGCCGAGGTCGTCGGAGTCCGCGTTCAATCCGCGCAGGCCGTCGAGAACCGCTCCGGCGACAGTCGGGCCGTCGGCGGTGCGAGCCGTCTGGAACTGCGGGCCCTCCGGGTTCGACGTCAGCGCCAGGACAAACAGGCCGGCACCGGACTCGCGGGCCCCGTCGATGGCCGGTTGCAGCGACCCGAAGCCGAGGTACGGGCTGACCGTCAGCGCGTCGCACGCCAGCGGGCCCTTCTCGGCCAGGTACGCCGCCGCGTAGCCGCCCATCGTGCTGCCGATGTCCCCGCGCTTCGCGTCGATGATCACCAGCGCACCGGCGTCCCGCAGCCGGATCGTGGCCTGCTCGAGTACGGCGATGCCGGCCGACCCGAACCGCTCGAAGAACGCGGACTGCGGCTTGAACACCGCGACCCGGTCGGCGAGCGCATCGACGACGCCGTACGTGAACGACGCGAGGCCCTCGGCCGTGTCCGGCAGGCCCCAGGCGTCGAGCAGGTGCTGGTGGGGGTCGATGCCGACGCAGAGTGGCCCGCGGGTGTCCATGGCCGCACGCAGACGCGCGCCGAACGGCTTGTTACGCATGTCGCTCCCCGATGGTTGGTTGCTCATGGCAAGCTCCTGTTGATGGCCCGGATCAAGCCTGGGCCGCGGTAGATCAGGCCGGTGTAGACCTGGACCAGGCTGGCGCCGGCGTCGAACAGGCGGGTGGCGTCGGACGGTTCGACGATACCGCCTACTCCGATGATCGGCAGCGCTCCCCCGGTCTCGTTGTGGATGTGGGCGACGGTCTTCGCCGCGATCTCCGCCAGTGGGCGCCCCGACAGGCCGCCGGTCTCGCGAGCCAGCGGATGATCCGAGACGCTCGCCCGATCGATGGTGGTGTTGGTGGCGATGATGCCGGCGACATGCTCGTCCGTGCACACCTGGAGGAGTTCGTCGATCGCGGACGTGGTCAGGTCGGGCGCGATCTTCACCAGGATCGGTTTCGGATCGAGCCCGGCCACGGTCAGCGAAGCGGCCTCGGCGTGCAAGGCGGCGAGCAGTTCGCGCAAGTGGCCTGCGTCCTGGAGTGTGCGCAGTCCGGGGGTGTTCGGTGAGGAGACGTTGACGGCGAAGTAGTCGCCGTACCGGTAGAGGCGGCGGAGGGAGGTCACGTAGTCCTCGACCGCGTCCTCGAGCGGGGTGATCTTGGACTTGCCGATCGAGATGCCGAGCGGGTAGCCGAGTTCGCCATACGCCGCTAGCCGGTCCGCCAGCGCTTCTGAGCCGAGGTTGTTGAAGCCCATCCGGTTGATGACGGCCTCGTGCTCGACCAACCGGAACAGTCGCGGCTTCTCGTTACCGGGCTGCGGATGCGCGGTGACCGTGCCGACCTCGACGAAGCCGAAACCGATCGCGGGCCACGCGCGCAGCGCGATCCCGTTCTTGTCCATCCCCGCGGCGAGCCCGACAGGTGAGGGGAACGTGATGCCGAAGACCGAACGTGGTGACGCCGACCCGAACATCCGGGCCCCGAGCGCGGGACCGCCCGGGATGCGCCCCAACAGGCGCATCCCCTTGAGCGTCTGCTCGTGGGCGACCTCCGCGTCACCGCGACCCAGCCGGTACAGGACCGGTCGGACGACCCGCCTATACACCGCGGATCCTCGGCACCCAGTCCTGGAGCGACCGTACGCCGATGTCGCCGGCCCGTTGCGCCTCGATGCCCTGTACGGCGGCTGCCAGGCCCTGGACCGTGGTGATGCACGGGATGTTGCGTGCGACCGCGGCGCTGCGGATCTCGTAGCCGTCGAGGCGCGGCGAACCGCCCTGCGTGATCCCGATCGGCGTGTTGACGATCAGGTTCAGCTCGCCGTCCTGGACCATCTGGACGATCGTCGGCTCGCCGTTCGGGCCGGGGCCCTGGCTGCTCTTGCGGACCGTGACCGCCTCGACGCCGTTGCGCCGCAGTACGTCGGCCGTGCCTTCGGTCGCGTAGATCTGGAAGCCGAGATCCGCCAGCCGCTTGACCGGGAAGATCATGTGCCGCTTGTCCCGGTTCGCGACCGAGACGAAGACCTTGCCGTCGATCGGCAGCGGCTGCGAGGCCCCCGCCTGCGACTTCGCGAACGCCGTACCGAAGGTGTCGTCGATACCCATCACCTCGCCGGTGGACTTCATCTCCGGCCCGAGCACGGTGTCGACCGACGACCCGTCGATGGTCCGGAAGCGGTTGAACGGCATCACGGCTTCCTTCACCGCGATCGGCGTCGTCGTCGGCAGCGTCCCGCCGTCACCGGTGGCCGGCAGCATTCCCTCTTCGCGCAGTGAAGCGATCGTTGCCCCGAGCATCACCCGGGCCGCCGCCTTCGCCAGCGGTGTCGCCGTTGCCTTCGACACGAACGGCACGGTCCGCGACGCGCGCGGGTTCGCCTCCAGCACATACAGCACATCGCCGGCCAGCGCGTACTGAATGTTGATCAGCCCGCGTACGCCGACCCCGCGCGCGATCGCCTCGGTGGACGTGCGGAGCTTCTCGATGTCGGCGTTCCCGAGCGTGATCGGCGGCAGCGCGCACGACGAGTCGCCCGAGTGAACCCCGGCCTCCTCGATGTGCTCCATCACGCCACCGAGGAACAGCTCCTCGCCGTCGAACAGCCCGTCCACGTCGATCTCGACCGCGTCGTCCAGGAACCGGTCGATCAGCACCGGGTGCTCGAACGCCTCGCCGCCGCCCAGCCGCTCCAGTGCGGCCGACAACTCGGCCACGCTGTAGACGATCTCCATCCCGCGTCCGCCCAGCACGTACGACGGCCGGACGAGCACCGGGAACCCGATCTCCTCGGCCACCGCCTGTGCCTCGTCGGCGGACAGCGCCGTACCGTGCTTCGGCGCCGGCAGCTGCGCGTCCGCGAGGACCTTGCCGAACGCGCCCCGCTCCTCGGCCAGGTGAATGGCCTCCGGCGAGGTCCCGACGATCGGCACGCCGGCGTCGGCGAGCCGCTGCGCCAACCCGAGCGGGGTCTGACCGCCCAGCTGCACGATCACGCCGGCCACTGGGCCGGCCTGCATCTCGGCGTACACGATCTCGAGAACGTCCTCGCAGGTGAGCGGCTCGAAGTACAGCCGGTCGGAGGTGTCGTAGTCGGTCGAGACCGTCTCCGGGTTGCAGTTCACCATGATCGTGCAGTAGCCGGCCTCGCGCAGCGCCATCGACGCGTGCACGCAGGAGTAGTCGAACTCGATCCCCTGGCCGATCCGGTTCGGCCCCGAGCCCAGGATCAGGACGGCGGGCTCGGTGCGCGGCGCGACCTCGGACTCCTCGTCGTACGACGAGTAGTGGTACGGCGTCTCGGCCTTGAACTCGGCCGCACAGGTGTCGACCGTCTTGTAGACCGGCCGGATCCCGAGCGCCTGCCGTACGCCGCGGACGACGTCCTCGGTCAGCCCGCGGATCTCGGCCAGCTGCAGGTCCGAGAATCCGTGCCGCTTGGCGAGCTTGATGACCTCGGGCGTGAGCCGCGGCGCGGCCGCCACCTGCAGAGCGGTCTCGTGCAGCAGATACAGCTGGTCCACGAACCACGGATCGATCTTGGTCGCGTCGAAGATCTGGTCCGGCGTCGCGCCCGCGCGGATCGCGTCCATGATGATCCGCAGCCGCCCGTCCTGCGGCGTCTTGATTGCCTCCAGCAACGGCTCCAGCTCGCTGGCCGGATGACCGGCCCAGGAGAACCTGGCCTCCGGCTTCTCCAGCGACCGCAGCGCCTTCTGCAGCGCCTCGGTGTAGTTGCGGCCGATCGCCATCGCCTCGCCGACGCTCTTCATGTGCGTGGTCAGCGTGGCGTCCGCGGCCGGGAACTTCTCGAACGCGAACCGCGGCACCTTCACCACCACGTAGTCCAGCGTCGGCTCGAAGCTGGCCGGCGTCTGCTTGGTGATGTCGTTCGGGATCTCGTCGAGGGTGTAGCCGATGGCAACCTTCGCAGCGATCTTCGCGATCGGGAAGCCGGTCGCCTTCGACGCCAGCGCGGACGATCGGGAGACCCGCGGGTTCATCTCGATCACGATCAGCCGGCCGTCGGCCGGGTTCACCGCGAACTGGATGTTGCAGCCGCCGGTGTCGACGCCGACCTCGCGAATGATGCCGATGGCAAGGTCCCGCATGACCTGGTACTCGCGGTCGGTCAGCGTCATCGCCGGCGCGACCGTGACCGAGTCGCCGGTGTGCACGCCCATCGGGTCGACATTCTCGATCGAGCAGATGATCACGACGTTGTCGGCCTTGTCGCGCATCACCTCCAGCTCGTACTCCTTCCAGCCGAGGATCGACTCCTCGATCAGGACCTCGGTCGTCGGGCTCGCGTGCAGGCCGGCCCCGGCGATCCGGCGCAGGTCGGCCTCGTCGTACGCCATGCCGGAGCCGACGCCGCCCATCGTGAACGACGGCCGCACCACCAGCGGGTACCCGAGCTGGCCCGCGGCGCCCATCACGTCGTCGAGCGTGTGGCAGATGACCGAGCGCGCCACCTCCGCGCCGAGCCCCTCGACGATGTGCTTGAACGACTCGCGGTTCTCACCGCGCTGGATCGCGTCGACGGACGCGCCGATCAGCTCGACGCCGTACTTCTCGAGGACGCCGTTCTCGTGCAGGGCGATCGCCGCGTTCAGCGCGGTCTGGCCGCCGAGGGTGGCGAGCAGCGCGTTCGGGCGCTCCTTCTCGATCACCTTCTCGACGAACTCCGGCGTGATCGGCTCGACGTACGTCGCGTCGGCGAACTCCGGGTCGGTCATGATCGTGGCCGGGTTGGAGTTCACCAGGACGACGCGGAAACCCTCCTCGCGCAGCACCCGGCAGGCCTGCGTGCCGGAGTAGTCGAACTCGCAGGCCTGACCGATCACGATCGGGCCGGAGCCGATGACCAGCACCGACTCGATGTCTGTACGACGCGGCATCAGGCCCGCCCTTCCATCAGCTCTACGAAGCGGTCGAACAGGTACGCCGAGTCGTGCGGACCGGCCGCCGCCTCGGGGTGGTACTGCACCGAGAAGGCGAGCACGCGCCCGTCCTTGCCGGTGAGCTTGAGCCCTTCGACCACGTTGTCGTTGAGCGAGACATGGCTGACCTCAGCCGTCCCGTACGGCGTCTCGATGCTGCCGTCCAGCGGCGCGTCCACCGCGAACCCGTGGTTCTGCGCGGTGATCTCCACCTTCCCGGTAGCCCGGTCGAGCACCGGCTGGTTGATCCCGCGGTGCCCGTACTTGAGCTTGAACGTCCCCAGCCCGAGCGCGCGCCCGAAGACCTGGTTCCCGAAGCAGATCCCGAAGTACGGCTTGCCGCGCTGCAGCAACTCCTTGAGCAGCGTCGTCGGGTGCTCGGTGGTCTCCGGGTCGCCGGGACCGTTGCTCATGAAGATGCCGTCCGGGTTCACCGCGAGTACGTCGTCCAACGAGGCCGTCGCCGGGAACACGTGCACCTCGATGCCGCGCTCGGCCATCCGCTTCGGCGTCATCGCCTTGATCCCGAGGTCGAGCGCGACCACCGTGAACCGCTTCTCGCCTTCGGCCGGTACGACGTACGGCTCGAAGGTGGTGACCTCGGCAGCGAGGTCCGCGCCGACCATCGGCGGCTGCTCGAGCACCTTGGCCAGCAGCGCCGCCGGGTCGAGGATCTCGGTCGAGATCCCGGCCCGCATCGCACCGCGCTCACGCAGGTGCCGGGTCAGCGCGCGGGTGTCGATCCCGGAGATGCCGACGATGTTCTGCGCCTTGAGCTGGTCGTCGAGCGACCGCTTCGCGCGCCAGTTCGACGGCACGCGGGCCGGGTCGCGGACGACGTACCCGGCGACCCAGATCTTCTGCGACTCGTCGTCCTCGTCGTTGATGCCGGTGTTGCCGATGTGCGGCGCGGTCTGGGTGACGATCTGCCGGTGGTACGACGGGTCGGTCAGCGTCTCCTGGTAACCGGTCATCCCGGTGGTGAACACCGCCTCGCCGTACGTCTCGCCGGTCGCCCCGTACGACGTGCCGGCGAACGACCGGCCATCCTCGAGGACGAGCAGCGCCGGATTGGATACGGGCAGGCTCATCTTTGCTCGGCTCCGATCAGTGTTGCGATGGATTCGGTCAGGGCGGCGGTGTCGGCCTTGCGACGCGGGCGGAACCCGGTGTCGAGCTCGCGGCCGTCGTGTGTCCAGGTGACCACGACCAGGCCGGACTTCTCCGCGGTCACCTTGCCGGCGATCCCGCGGTCGGTCCGGACGCCGGTCAAGTGGTCCGCGGGGATGAACACATCCGTCGCGCCCAGCCGGTGGAAGATCAGGCCGGCCTCACTGACGGCCAGGTCCGCGATGCTGCGGACGCCCAGTTCGTGCACGGCGATCCGGTCCATCCAGTCGCCCGCGCTCGTGGTCGCGACGTACACACCTTCGATACCACGCACCTTCGCTGCGCCTGCTTCTGGGGGAACCGCGGGCAGCGGCGCGAGGTCGGCCTGCCGGGACTGACGGTTCCGCCAGCCCCGGTACATGCCGAAGTAGCCCGCTGCCAAGATCAGCAGCGTGCCGAGAATGCCCAGGAAGGCCTTCACCTGGTGAGCTCACCGTCCAGGACGACCGGCGTACCGCGGAGGAACGTCGCGACCACCTTGCCCGGCAGCGTCATCCCCTCGAACGGCGTGTTCCGCGACAGCGACACCGACTCTTCCGGTACGACGGTCCGCTCGACCCTGGGGTCGTACAGGACGACGTTCGCCGGCACCCCCGCCTCGAGCGGACGGCCGTGCTCGGAGATCTGACCGATCGAGGCCGGGCGGTAGCTCATCCGGTCGGCGACGTCGGCCCAGGTCAGCAGCTTGGTGTCGATCATCGAGTGCTGTACGACGCTGAGCGCCGTCTCGAGCCCGGTCATGCCGAACGCGGCCGCGCTCCACTCGCAGTCCTTGTCCTCCACGGGGTGCGGCGCGTGGTCGGTGGCGACGATGTCGATCGTGCCGTCGGCCAGGCCCTCGCGGACCGCCTCGACGTCGTCCTTGGTGCGCAGCGGCGGGTTCACCTTGTAGACCGGGTTGTAGGACGCGGCCAGGTCCTCGGTCAGCAGCAGGTGGTGCGGCGTGACCTCGGCGGTCACCTCCAGCCCGCGGCGCTTGGCGGCGCGGACGATCTCGACCGAGCCCCGGGTGGACAGGTGGCAGATGTGCAGCTTCGACCCGACATGCGCGTTGAGGAGGATGTCGCGGGCGATGATCGCCTCCTCGGCGACACTCGGCCAGCCGGTCAGCCCGAGTACGCCGGACAGCGCGCCCTCGTTCATCTGCGCGCCCTGGGTGAGCCGCGGCTCCTGTGCGTGCTGGGCGATCACACCGTCGAACGCCTTCACGTACTCGAGCGCGCGCCGCATCAGCGCGGCATCCCAGACACAGTCGCCGTCGTCGGAGAAGACCCGGACGCGGGCCGCGGAGTCCGCCATCGCGCCCAGCTCCGCGAGCTGCGTGCCCTTCCGGCCGACGGTGACCGCGCCGATCGGGTACACGTCGGCGTACCCGGCGTCGCGGCCGAGGCGCCAGACCTGCTCGACCACGCCGGCCGTGTCGGCGACCGGGTCGGTGTTGGCCATCGCGAACACCGCGGTGAACCCGCCCTTGGCCGCGGCCCGGGTGCCGGTCAGCACGGTCTCGGCGTCCTCGCGGCCGGGCTCGCGCAGGTGCGTGTGCAGGTCGACCAGACCCGGCAGGGCGATCAGGCCCTGCGCGTCGACGGTCGTCGTACCTTCCGGTGCGGCGAGGTCGGTGCCAACGGCAACAATTTCGCCGTTGTCGATCAGCAGGTCCGCCACCTCACCGCCGACGATGCTCGCTCCGGTGATCAGGTATGAGCTCATCGACGTCCTCGCTTCGCTCCGGGCGCCGATGAGGCGCGAGACGGACTGTGCTGAATGGTGAACTCGCTCCGCTCGCTCACGCGGTCTGCTCCTCTTCGTTACTACCTGACAACAGCAGATACAGAACGGCCATGCGGATGGCCACGCCGTTGGTGACCTGTTCGACGATCACCGAGCGGGTGGAGTCGGCGACGTCGGCGCTGATCTCCATCCCGCGGTTCATCGGGCCGGGGTGCAGCACGATCGCCTCGTCCGGCAACTGCGCCATCCGGTACCGGTCGAGGCCGTACCGCCGCGTGTACTCGCGGGCGCTGGGGAAGAACGCGTCGTTCATCCGCTCCCGCTGCACCCGCAGCATCATCACCGCGTCGGTCTTGGCCAGCGCGCCGTCCAGGTCGTACGACGTCGCGCACGGCCAGCTCGTCATGTCGACGGGCAGCAGCGTCGGCGGAGCGACCACGGTCACCTCGGCGCCGAGCGTGGACAGCAGCAGCACGTTCGACCGCGCGACCCGCGAGTGCAGGACGTCGCCGACGATCGTGATCCGGCGCCCGTCCAGCGAGCCGAGGTGGCGGCGCATCGTGAACGCGTCGAGCAGCGCCTGGGTCGGGTGCTCGTGGGTGCCGTCACCGGCGTTCACCACCGAGCCGGTCATCCAGCCGGACTTCGCCAGCAGGTGCGGCGCGCCCGAAGAACCGTGCCGGCAGACCACACCGTCCGCGCCCATCGCCTGGAGCGTCAGCGCGGTGTCCTTCAGGCTCTCGCCCTTGCTCACGCTCGAGCCCTTGGCGGAGAAGTTGATCACATCCGCGGACAGCCGCTTCGCGGCCGCCTCGAAGGAGATCCGGGTTCGGGTCGAGTCCTCGAAGAACAGGTTGACCACGGTCCGCCCGCGCAGCGCGGGCAGCTTCTTGATCGGGCGGTCGGCCAGCGACCGCATCTCCTCGGCGGTGTCGAGGATCAGATTGGCCTCGTCGCGGCTCAGGTCGCCGGCACTCAGCAGATGCTTCATTTCGCCCCCTTGTCGGCGATCAGCACAGCGTCCTCGCCGTCGAACTCGGTCAGATGGACCGTGACCCGCTCCGCCAGGGAGGTGGGCAGGTTCTTGCCGACGTAGTCGGCGCGGATCGGCAACTCGCGGTGGCCGCGGTCGACGAGGACCGCGAGCTGGACCGCGCGCGGGCGGCCGATGTCGCCGAGTGCGTCGAGGGCCGCGCGGATCGTGCGGCCGGAGAACAGCACGTCGTCGACGAGGACGACGACCTTGCCGTCGATCCCGTCGGCGGGGATGTCGGTGTGTTCCAGGCCACGGGGCGGCTTGAGGCCGATGTCGTCGCGGTACATGGTCACATCGAGTGACCCTGTGGGCACGCTCTGCCCCTCAACAGCCTGGATCCGGGCGGAGACGCGCTGCGCCAGCGGGACTCCGCGGGTGGGGATGCCGAGCAGGACGACCGGGTCGGCGCCGCGGTTCCGCTCGAGAATCTCGTGGGCGATCCGGGTCAATGCCCGGGAAATATCGGAAGCGTCGAGAACTTCGCGACCACTGCGTTGCAGCGGCTGCGCGAGCTCGGGTTGCTCTGCACTCTGGGCAGGGCTCATCGCTACCGTTCCTCCTTTCCCGCCTCTCTGGACGGGTCTTTAAAGGACGTTCGGACCGCTTGACATGGTATCGGATGTGACACGCCGTCTTGACGCTGGCCTCGCACCCAGAATATTGTTACTCTGTGTAATCGAGGGGGGTTTCACCTTTCGGGCCGTACCCTGCGGGCCGGACAAGACGAAACTAGTCGGAGGGAAGACCAGCGTGCCTAGCGAATACGCGAAGACACTGGGTGGCAAGCTACGCGCCATCCGCCAGCAGCAAGGACTGTCGCTGCATGGTGTGGAAGAGAAGTCCAAGGGTCGCTGGAAGGCGGTCGTCGTCGGCTCTTACGAGCGCGGCGATCGAGCCGTCACGGTCCAGAAGCTCGCGGAGCTCGCCGATTTCTACGGCGTGCCGATCCGTGAACTGCTCCCTGGTTCCGCCAGCGCGGCCGCGGCTGCTGCCGCTCCGCCCCGGTTGATCCTCGACCTGGAGGCCCTGCAACACCTCGACGCGAGCGAGGCGGGTCCGCTGACGCGGTACGCCGCCACGATCCAGGCTCAGCGCGGGGACTACAACGGAAAGGTGCTGTCGATCCGGCAGGACGACATGCGGACGCTCGCCGTGATCTACGACGAGTCGCCGACGACGCTGACCGAGCGTTTCATCTCCTGGGGCGTACTGAACCCGGAGGCGAAGGGCGAGGTCGAGGAATCGTCCGAGGCAGCCGGCGCCTGACGCGTTAGCGTCAATCGAAGGCATTTGACGGTCGGGGCTTGTAGCAGCTGGCCCGCGGCCGCCCGCCTTCTCCATCTGACTCAACAGAGCAGGACAACAGCAGTAGGAGCGGCAGGTAACACCTCACCAGCCGCGTACGGGGACGCATCGGCGGCCCGGGACCGTACCGAGACGGTCACCGGGCCAGACACACAGAGGAACTCGGAGAGGGCTCGCCCCCCTCGTTCCTCGAACCGCCCGAAACTCAGCCGCCCGAATTTCTCAGACGCCCAGTGTGGGCTTCAGCTGCAGCAGTCTCGCCAGCAGCCCGTTCACGAAGACCGGCGACTCGTCCGTCGACAGATCCCGCGCCAGCGCGACCGCTTCGCTCACCGCGACCACGTCCGGGACCTGGTCGTCGAACAGCAGCTCGTACGCGCCGATCCGGAGGATGTTCCGGTCGACGGCCGGCATCCGATCCAGCGTCCAGCCCACCGAGTGGGTCTCGAGCAGGTCGTCGATCTGCTCGATGTGCTTCGCGACACCTTCGACCAGCGCAACGGTGAACTCGTTCACCGGCGGGTCGTTGTCGGCCACCCGGTCGGCCAGGGTGCCGCCGACCGGCAGCCCCCTGACCTCGGACTCGAACAGCACGTCCAGTGCGCGCTTGCGGGCCTTGCTACGGGCAGACATGTTCTGTTGTCAGCTCTCTCAGGGTGTGTCAGGGCCTCAGGAGGTGACGCGGCCGAGGTAGTCCCCGGTGCGGGTGTCTACCTTGACCTTCTCACCGGTGGTCAGGAACAGCGGGACCTGGATGTCGTACCCGGTCTCGAGCTTGGCCGGCTTGGTGCCGCCGCTGGAGCGGTCGCCCTGCAGACCCGGCTCGGTGTACTCGACGGTCAGCTCGACGGAGGCCGGGAGCTCGACGTACAGCGGGAGGTCGTCGTGCACGGCGACGATGGCGTCCTGGTTCTCGAGCAGGAAGTGGACGGCCTCGCCGACCACCTCGGGCTGGAGCTGGAGCTGCTCGTACGTCGACTTGTCCATGAACACGTACGCCGAGCCGTCGTTGTACAGGTAGGTCATGTCACGCTTGTCGACCGTGGCCACGTCGACCTTCACGTCGGCGTTGAAGGTCTTGTCCACCACCTTGCCGGACAGCACGTTCTTCAGCTTGGTCCGGACGATGGCGCCGCCCTTGCCCGGCTTGTGATGCTGGAACCACACGACGGACCAGAGCTGGCCGTCCAGGTCGAGCACCATGCCGTTCTTGAGGTCGTTCGTCGATGCCACGCGGGTATGCCCTTCGAATTCGATCAGCGGTAACACGAGATTGTAGCGGTCACTTCCGGATTCCTCCGACTCCGCGCACCCGGGGGGCTCTACGCTGAGAGTCGGACCGTCCACGGGAGGAGGCCTGCGATGACCGGATTCATCATCTTCATCGTGGTGATGATCGTCGTGAGCCTGATCAACAAGGCCAAGCAGCAGTCCAACCGGGCCAACCGGAACAGCGGGAAGGTCAGCCCGCGGGTCCAGGCGCTGGTCGAGAAGATCCAGGCCCAGCAGGGCGGCAACCAGCCCACGCAGTTCCAGGGCCAGTACACCCAGGCGGCCCGCCAGGGCGGTCCGCCGGCCCCTCCTCAGAGCCAGCAGTCCACCTTCCCGAGCCAGACCGGGAGCGCGCCGGGCAGTCAGCAGGTCGCGGCCGTACTGGAGCAGCTGTTGCAGAGCGGTCGGCAGCCGCGTCATCTGGGCGAGCGGACCTCTCCGGGGCAGGCGGCACAGCAGCCCGGCGGCTCTGCGCAGTACCCGTCGACCGGGGTGTACCAGCCTCCGGCCCAGTTCCAGCCGGCGTACAACGCCAATCCCTACCAGCCGCCGGCGCATCGCCCGCAGCAAAGCCAACTGCCGGTCTCGAACCAGGACCTGGACGCCCAGGTGCGCACGCTGATGAACGCGAACAACGAAGTCGGCGCGATCCGTCTGCTGGGCGAGAAGCGCGAGCTCGGCATCCTCGAGGCACAGAAGTACGCCCGCTCCCTCGTCGCCCCCAAGACCGCTCCCCGCTCCACCGACGCCGACGAATCCGACGACCCGGACGAGGACGACGGGCGCTACGTCGGCTCCGCCGCCTTCGCGGAGTCGATCTTCAACCTCGACGACCGCGAAGAGAACGTCTGGGCCAGCGGCTGGGTAGACAAGCCCGAACCAGAAGACCGCTCCGACATAGACGAACTCTGGCAAACCGTCCGCAACACCCCACGCCCGGGAACTACTCCCAGCTGACCGTGATGTAGCTGTGCCGCCGAGCAACATGAAAGCCCGGCGGCAACTCATCACCCGCAGCGTGCACCTGGAACGTCGGCAGCCGACGTCCCCAGCTCAGCACCTGCTCTACCAGCCGCTCGATCAACTCGTGAGCGCCCGGACCGTGCCCGCTGCACCCCAGCTCAACATGTGACTCGTCCGCGCCCGCCCGCGTCGACAGATAGGCCAGACTGTCCGCGGTCGCGATCGCCGGCACCCATGGCGATTCGTCGGTGAACAGAACGCAGTATCCCGGCAGTCTGCTCGCCAACCAGAGATACAGATCAAGCAGAGGCTCCTCCCGACCGACCTCCAGTCCTGACCACACCTGCTCGCGCGGCAACGCCAGTACGTCGTCCTGCGGACGCGGCTCGTCCTCTTGATCCTCGTCGTACATCAGAGTCGCCCCACCGAGCGCGATATGGCGCTCGTAATTCGCTCCGGCGCCCTGCATGTTGACGAAGCCGCACAGCGTCGTGGACCGGCTCTCCAGGTGGTCGCCGACTCGGTCGAACGCGATCGACCGGGTCTGACCGCGCACCCGGAGAGGTACGACGATCCGGCCGAGCGGCCGCAACTGCCGTAGCCACGCGGTGGCGATGTCCCAGGCGGTTACCGTGACCACGATTCGGTCGTACGGCGCCCGGTCCGCGTCACCGAACGCGCCGTCCGCCCGTACGACGGCCACGTCGCCATACCCGGCCGCGTCGAGGGATGCCCGGGCCCGATCGGTCACCTCCGGGTCGATGTCGACCGTGGTCACCGCGCCGTCCGGACCGGTGAGCTCCCGCAGCAACGCGGCGTTGTAGCCACCCGAACCGATCTCGAGCACCCGGTCCCCCGGCCGGATGTCGGCCTGCTCGAGCATCAGCGCGATGATGCTTGGCTGCGACACCGAACTGGTCGCGACACCGACCCGGTCCCGCTTCATCACCACGACGTCGTCGGCGTACGCGATGTCGAGCGGAGCGTCCGGTACAAACACGTGCCGTGGCACGGCCTGCAATGCATCCGCCACCTGCTGGCAGCGAATCGTGCCATCCGCAACCAACTGTCGCGTCAGGGCGCTGCGAAGCGATTCCGCCCGTGCCCAGTCGTTCGTCATAACCGCTAGTCGCGCTTGTCTCCGAGGGATTCGAGCAGGGTTCGGAGGAGGGCGGCCAGGTGGTCGCGTTCTGGGGTGGAGAGGCCGGAGAGGAGTTGGGCCTCGGTGTCGACGTGGGTTGGGAGGACCTTGTCGATCAGCTTGAGGCCCTTGGCCGTCAGGGTCACCTGTACGCCGCGGCCGTCGGTCTCGCTGGGCGTGCGCGTCACCAGACCGCGCGTCTCCAGCCGATCCAGCCGCTGGCTGATCGCCCCTGACGTCACCATCGACGAGTGCATCAGCCCGGCCGGCGTCAGGCTGTGCTCCGCGTTGCTGCGCCGCAGCGTCGCCAGTACGTCGAAGGACGCGCGGTCCAGCTCGTACTTCGCGAAGTTCCGCCGCAGCTCGGCGTCGAACAGCGCACTGAGCCGGCTCAACCGGCCGATGACCCCCATCGGCGACGGATCGATATCCGGCCGCCGCGCCCGCCACTGCTCGAGCACCAGGTCGACGTGATCTGCCATCCGCTCAGCCTACTGCCGAATTGCTTAGCGCTGAGGGATTGTAAGTAACTTAGCGCTGAGATACTTTATCTTAGTGCTAAGCAACCGAGTCTCTCTTCTTCTGGTCACGGCGATCACGCCGCTGCTCTGGGGTACGACCTACCTGGTCACGACCGAGTTCCTCCCACCTCATCGCCCGCTGCTGGCCGCACTGCTTCGGTCGCTGCCGGCAGGCCTCCTGCTGGTCGCGATCACCCGCGTCCTTCCCCGCGGCAGCTGGTGGTGGCGCTCACTGGTCCTCGGCACGCTCAACATCGGTGCCTTCAACGCACTGCTCTTCGTCGGCGCATACCGGCTGCCCGGTGGAGTAGCCGCGACTGTCGGTGCGATCCAGCCACTACTAGTCGCAGTACTGTCGGCCGGTCTGCTGCGGCAGCGTCTGTCTCTGCGCACTGTCCTCACAGCCATAGCCGGAGTGTTCGGCGTCGGCCTGCTGGTACTGCGGGCTACTGCACAGCTCGACATGCTGGGTGTGCTCGCGGCTGTCGGCGGGGCGATCGTGATGGCGTTCGGCGTCGTACTCAGCAAGCGCTGGACGTCGCCCGCTCCCCTGCTGGCGACCACAGGCTGGCAACTCGTCGCCGGTGGACTGGTACTGCTGCCAGTGGCCTTCCTGGTCGAAGGTGCGCTCCCTGACTTCACCCTGCGGAACCTCGCGGGCTACTCCTACCTGGCACTGTTCGGATCCGCCGTCGCGTATGCGCTGTGGTTCCGCGGACTCCGTGAGCTCGCTCCGACCGAAGTGACGTTCCTGGGGCTGCTCAGCCCGGTCATGGCGACCACACTCGGCTGGCTGGTGCTGGACCAGCACCTGTCGGTCTGGCAGGCCGTTGGCGGTCTGATCGTCCTCGGCGCCCTCGTGACCGCCCAGGTACGCCGGAAGGTGCGGCCAACGCCCGCCGCCGAAGGTCCCGTCCTCGTCGCAGCCGGGGAGCGCTGACATGCGAATCCTGGTCTGGGGTGCGGCCGGCGCCGTCGGCAGTCGGGTCACCCAAGAAGCAGTTGCCCGCGGCCACCAAGTCACCACCGTCGGCCGCTCCGGCCCGGTCCGCGGTGACGCGGCTGACCCGGACGACGTCGCTCGACTGAGCGCTGGGCACGATGTGGTGATCAGCGCGACCCGGCCGCGTCCGGGAAGCGAAAGTGAGCTCATCGCTGCGGCCAAGGGGTTGCTGATCGGCCTGCGCGGCAGCGGCGTACGGCTCATCCTGGTCGGCGGAGCGGCCAGTCTGATCGTGCCGGGGACCGAAGTGCAGTTGATCGACTCGCCCGGCTTCCCGGTCGGCCTGCGCCCGATCGCCCTCGCCTGCAACGAGCAGTACGACGTTGTGCGGGCAGCCAGCGGCTTGGACTGGACGTACGTGAGCCCGCCCGCGCTACTCGAGCCCGGCGAGCGGACCGGACGCTATCGCGAGGGCTACGACCATCTGGTGACCGATGCCCACGGCAACTCGACCATCTCGATGGAGGACTTCGCGATCGCGCTCGTCGACGAGGCCGAGCGGGCGGAGCACGTCCGGCAGCGCTTCACCGTCGGGTACTAGGCAGCCGGCCCCCGCTGTTGAGCGAGGGCCGGCTGTCTGGCCGGTGTCTCAGATAAGGCCCTCGCGCAGTGCGTACGCGACGGCGTGTGAGCGGTTCTTCAGCTGGAGCCGGCTGGTCACGTCGTGCAGGACGTTCTTCACCGTCCGCTCCGAGTAGGACAGCTCACGAGCGATCTCCTGCGTGTCCTTGCCGTCGGCCACCAGTCGCAGTACCTGCGTCTCGCGGTCGGACAGACCAGTGTGGGACAGCCCCCGTGGTGCCAGCACCTGCCGCTGCATCCGTGACACCTGTCCCAGCAACCGGCCAAGCAGATCTGGCGGCAGGCTGCCGTCCCCGGCAGCGGCAGCCTGCACCAGGTGCACGATCCGGTCAGCGGTCGCCTCGGTACGGCGCAGTACGCCGGACACCCCCAGCTCGACCGCGGTCATCAGCGCGTCGTCGTCGATCGTGCTGCCGATCAGCACGGTCCGGCGACAACCGCGCTGGGTTGCCGCCCGCAGTACCTGGACGGCCCCGGCGTCCAGCGAGTCGATGGCGATCAACGCGACCACTGGCGGGGTGGTGCGCTCGTCGCCTGACGGCGTGGGCCCAGGCAGCCCAGACAGCCCAGACAGCCCAGACATTCCGGACAGCCCGGGCAGCAGGGCGGTCATGTCGGTGTCGTTGATCAGGCTGATCTCCGGCCGCTGCCGGAGCGTGTGCACCAGGCCGAACTGCGACAGCGGGTCCAGCGCCTTGACCCAGACCGGAATACGGTTTTGCCCATTCGTGCTGGTCGTCATACCTGTCACTCCCCCAGAGCGTTGTTGAACGGAACGGATCGAATCCGTAGTCACACGAACCCCCAAGTCGTCGATTTCCTCCCGATCGTGCGTCCGGCCGGCCGGCCTTTCGGACCGGTGACAGCCGGTGTCACGACCCAACGCCTAGGGTGACGCACCGGCGTTTCACCGGCATCTCACCCCGAGCTCTTGGCCGTCGGCTTGTGAACTGTGCCCGCTCGGCGGGTTGAAATCTGCCCACAACTACCTGATGCCCGAAAGGGCACTTTGGTTATGAGCGGTTATGAATCCAGGCTGGTGAGGGCGCGGAGCGCGAGCCGGTACGAGTCGAGGCCGAAGCCGGCGATGGTCCCGGTCGCCACACCGGCGACGACGCTGGTGTGCCGGAACTCCTCGCGGGTGGCGGGGTTGGTGAGGTGGATCTCGATCAGCGGAGCCGTCCGCTGCGCGATCGCGTCGCGCAGGGCGTACGAGTAGTGCGTGAACGCGGCCGGGTTGAGTACGACGGGAGTCCGGTCGTCGGCCGCCTCGTGCAGCCAGCCGACCAGCTCGGCCTCGTCGTCGGTCTGCCGTACCTCGACCTCGAAGCCGAGCTCGGCGCCGGTCTTCTCGCACACCCCGACCAGCTCGGCGAAGGTCGTCGTTCCGTACTTCTCCGGCTCGCGGGACCCCAGGCGTCCGAGGTTCGGTCCGTTCAGCACCAGCACTCGCCTGCTCGCATCCGTCACAGCAGTCACCCTATCGGCAGGTCGTCGAAGGCCGTTTCCGCTTCGGTCACCGCGTCCAGGTAGCGGTCTGCGGCGCGTTGGCCGGCGGTGATGGCCTCCCAGTTGCGGCGGGACAGGACTCGCTGGATGGAGACCGCTTGTGCAGCGAGGAGCTCGCCGGTGAGATCGCCTCCGAGGGCTTGGGCGAGAGCGCGCTCGTCGTCGTCCATGAACTGGTGGAGCCGGGTCGTGAGTGCGGGCGTGGTGAAGACGAGCTTGTAGTAGGCGAGGACCTGCGGGTGGTCGTTCAGCCCGGTGACGGGATCGCGGGCGGTGAGCCCGGCGAGGAAGTGCTCGCGGAGCGCCTGGACCGGTGGGACCGCCGCGGCCGCGACGACTCGGGCGGACTCGTGCCGGTGGTCGGCGATCCGGTGCAGGACGAGGTCCTGCTTGGTCGGGAAGTACTTGAACAGGGTCGGCTTGGAGACATTCGCCGCTTCGGCGATGTCGGTCACCGACACCTCGTCGAAGCCTCGCTTCAGGAACAGCGCGATGGCCGCCTCGGACAGGGCGTCGTACGTCTGCTGCTTCTTGCGCTCGCGAAGTCCGGTCATGGTCAACATGTTAACCTAGGCAAAAGATTGACCGAGTTAATCTTTTGCCTGGAGGGGTGGATGCGGGGTCTGGCTTCGGAGCGCGAGTACGCCGAGCGGTGCCGGGAGGCCTTACGGCGGATGGTGGCCGGCGCACGGGAGAACGTGGCGGTCGGCGAGCACACCTGGGGCGACCGGTACACGGCCGAGCGACTGGGGTTCTACCTGAAGACGCTCGCGCGGGACATGGGCGAGGAGGGCGACAACCCGCCGTTCTTCGGCGCGATCGCGTACGCCGCCGGCGCAGTCGCCGGCGGGCACGGCGAGCACGGCGGGCACGGCGGGCACGGCGGGCACGGCGGGCACGGCGGGCAGACGTACTACCTGGGGCGGCGGCATGTCTCGGATGCGATCGGGCGGCCGCCGATGGTGATCGACTGGCGGGCGCCGGTGTCGGCCGCGTTCTATCAGGCGTCCGCGGTCGAGCCGCGTGGGATCGAGACCCGCCGCCGGTTCGGCTGGTCCGCACAGACGCTCACGAGCTTCGAGGACGAGCGCCTCCTGACCGGCTCGCCGTCCGGTGGCAGTGACTTGGTACGCCGCGAGATCGAGCGCGCCCGGGTCGGCCCGATGCGGGACATCGTCGCGACGATCCAGCCGGAGCAGGACACGCTGGTGCGGACCGACCTCGACGTCTCGGTCTGCGTGCAAGGCGCACCCGGCACCGGCAAGACCGCGGTCGGCCTGCACAGAGCGGCGTACCTTCTCTACGCGCACCGGTCCCGACTCACGCGGAACGGCGTACTCGTGCTCGGTCCGAACCGGGCGTTCCTGCACTACATCTCCGCCGTCCTCCCGACCCTGGGCGAGGTCGACGTCGAGCAGACGACGATCGAGCAGCTGCTGGATCGTGAGGTCCGCGCGACGGACGAGCAGGCGACCGCCGAGGTGAAGCACGACGTGCGGATGGCCGACGTACTGCGGAAGGCGGTGTACTCGCGGATCGGTCGACCGTCACAAGCAGTCGTGGTGAGCGACGAGTCGTACAAGTGGCGCGTCAACCAGCACGAGTTCGCAGAGATAGTGGTGGAAGCCGAGGCGGATGCGACGACGTACCTGACCGGTCGTGAGCGGGTGATCGCGCGGATCGTCGCGGCTTTGCAGCGGCAGGCGGAGGCTCGCGGGCAGAACTGCAACGGCGTTTGGCTGCGCCGGATGGCCCGGGCGGTGACGCCCGCCGTCGAGGCCGTGTGGCCTCGGCTCAAGGCGGACGAAGTACTGGCCGAGGTGCTGAGCGATCCTTCAACTGCTGCGGACGGGATCCTGAACGCGGACGAGCTGGACGCCATCAGATGGCCGAGGCCGCGGACGGCGAAGAGCGCTAGGTGGACGGCTGCCGACGCAGTACTGCTCGACGAGGTTAGTGCGTTGCTCGAGCGCGCACCGACGTACGGGCATGTGATTGTGGATGAGGCGCAGGACCTCTCCCCCATGCAGTGCCGTGCGATCGCGCGGTGCAGCGAGCACAGTTCGCTGACCGTGCTCGGCGACCTGGCTCAAGGTACGACGGCCTGGGCCGCGACCGACTGGCCGACCCAGCTCGGCCAGCTCGGGAAACCGACCGCGGAGATTATTGCCCTGAGCACCGGTTACCGCGTGCCCGCCGTCGTCGTCGAGCTGGCGAACCGTCTGCTGGCGTCCCTCGACGTCGATGTCCCGCCAACCACGTCCTTCCGCTCCGACGGCGAGCTGACCATCACCCACGTCGACGACCTTCCGGCGGCGTGTGTCGAGAGCGTGCAGCGGGCGCTCACCCGGGAAGGCTCAGTCGGCGTGATCGCCGCCGACCACCAACTACCGGTACTGACCGATGCGTTGAAGACGGCCGGCATCGAGGTCGTCGCGGCGGACGGCGACGGCCGCGTCGCCGTCGTACCGGCAAGCCTGGCCAAGGGCCTCGAGTACGACCACGTCATCGCAGTCGAACCAACGGACATTGTCGCAAACGAGCCCCGCGGCCTGAACCGGCTCTACGTGATCCTCACCAGAGCCGTCTCCCGCCTGGACGTGCTCCACAACCTCCCGCTCCCAGCGGAGCTGAGCTAGGCACTCCAGGGAGCGCCGGGGCCGCCCATACGCTGGGCGTACGGCGTACCGGGGGCCAGCTCGCCGCGGCGGATCGGCTTGTCGGTGAAGGCTGAGGCGTAGATCGCGGCGGCCAGTTCGAGCGTGTTGCGGGCCTCGGCGAGGGTGACCGGGGTCGGCTTACCCGCCGTCTTGGCCTCCAGGATCGCGGCCAGCTGAGCGGTGTGGCCGCTCGGTACGTCGGGAAGATCGGCCGACCAGGCGTCGGCGATCTCCTCGTGGCCGGGCGCCGGCGTGACGGTCCAGTCGGGGTTCTTGTAGCCGTACAGGTGTTCCAGCTCGACGGTCGCGTTCGCGCAGTCGAAGCGGAGCTGCGATGTTTGACGGGCGGACACCAGCGAGTTCACGACCGAGGCAACGGCGCCGTTCTCGAAGGTCAGCAGCGCCATCGAGACGTCCTCGGTCTGCGTCGGACGAGCCTGCCGGGCCGCGAGCGCGGTCACCTTCTCCCACGGGCCGAGGATCGACAGCAGCAGGTCGTACTGATGGATTCCATGCCCCATGGTCGGCCCGCCACCCTCGACGTCGAACGTGCCGCGCCACGGCACATCGAAGTACGCGTCGTCGCGGTACCAAACGGTGTTGCACAGGGCAACCAGCGGCCGACCGAGTACGCCGTCGTCGAGCAGCTGCCGCAGCCGGACGGCGCCGGATCCGAAGCGCTGCTGGAAGACGCACGCGACCTGCGCCGACGACTTCTCCTCCGCCGCCACCAGCTTGTCGAACTCGTCCAGCGAGAGGGTCGGCGGCTTCTCCATGTAAACGTCGACGTCCGCCGCCAGGCATTCCACGGCGAGCGGGACGTGCGAGTTCGGCGGCGTACACAGGTGGACAAGATCGACGCGGTCCGCCGCGAGCAGGTCGGTCAGGCTCGGGTACGTCGCCGGGATGTTCCATTTGTCGGCGAATTCCTTGGCCCGACCCAGGTCGACGTCGACCGCCGCGACCAGCTCGGCCCGCTCCGCCAGCGCGGTGACCGCCCGGGCGTGCGAGGCGGCGATCCCGCCGGTACCGACAATCGCGATCCGCTGCTTACGCATATGGAAAGCCCTTTCCACGGGTCTACCATCCTCGGTGCCCCGCTCCCGATCCACAACCCACCGCCCACCATCTGACCGCATCCGGACACCCATGCACCCACGCACACCGAGGGCCGACACAGGAACTGGTGGGCGACACGCATGCGGCAAGAAGTGCAACCTGAGACCCGAAGCCGTGACCGGGGACCTGCTATTTCAGGTCCCCGGTCACCACACGGCGTCTCCACACACCACAACCCGCCCAGGCAGCAGCACACCACCGCACCTCAGCCAGCCCCGGCTTCCCTCGGCCAGCCCCCGCTTCCCTCGGCCAGCCCCGGCTTCCCTCGGCCAGGCCCCGCTTCCCTCGGCCAGGCCCGGCTCGTCTCGGCCAGTCCCGGCTTTCCCTCGGCCAGGCCCGGCTTGCCTCGGCCGGGCCCGGGGCGCCTGGGCCGGCGGCTACAGCTTGGGCGCTCGGATGGCGGGTTGTTTCGGGGCTGGTGTGTTGTTGCGGGTCGGTGGTGAAACAACCCGCCAGCCGGCTGGGTGCGGGGTCAGCTGATTTCGCCGTACGCCGCAATCAGCAGGCCCGGGTCGGGCGCCTCGAGGATGGTCGGCTTGGCGAGGGCGTCGAGGATGACGAAGCGCAGGCGGTCGGCCCGGGTCTTCTTGTCGAGCTTCATCGCGTCCTGCAGGTGCGGCCAGGCGTCGGCGCGGTACGCGACCGGGAGGCCGAGGGACTCGAGTACGGCGCGGTGGCGGTCGGCGGTCGCATCGTCGAGGCGGCCGGCGGCGCGGGCCAGCTCGGCGACGAACACCATGCCGATGCTGATCGCGGCGCCGTGACGCCACTTGTACCGCTCGACGCGCTCGATCGCGTGGCCGAGCGTGTGCCCGTAGTTCAGCGCCTCGCGCCCGATCTGGCCGCCGACGGTCGTGGTCCGCTCGCGCAGATCCGCGCCGACCGTGTCGGCCTTCACCTGGATCGAGCGGGCGATCAGCTCCTCGGCCGCGGCGTACGACGGACTCGTGGCGGCGGCCGGGTCCTTCTCGACGAGGTCGAGGATCACCGGGTCGGCGATGAACCCGCACTTCACGACCTCGGCGAGGCCGCTGACGTAGTCGTTCTGTGGCAGGGACTCGAGGGCGGCCAGGTCGCACAGCACGCCGGCCGGCTCCCAGAAGGCGCCGACCAGGTTCTTGCCTTCGGCGGTGTTGATGCCGGTCTTGCCGCCGACGGCCGCGTCGACCATGCCGAGCAGGGTGGTCGGGATGTGCACGACCTTCACGCCGCGCAGCCAGGTCGCGGCGACGAACCCGGCGAGGTCGGTCGTCGTACCGCCGCCGACGCTGACGACCGCGTCCGAGCGGGTGAAGCCGGCCTGGCCGAGCACGGACCAGCAGTACGCCAGCACCTCGGCGGTCTTGGCCTCCTCGGCGTCCGGGATCTCGATCGCGTGCGCGGTGAACCCGGAGGCCGTGAGGTCGTCGCGAATCGCGTCGCCGGTCTCGCGGAGCGCCCGCGGGTGGACGACAGCAACCCGCTGCACGCCCTCCCCCAGCAACCCAGGCAACTCGGCCAGCAGATTGTTGCCGATGACAACGTCATACGGAGCCGCCGCAGCAACGCGGATCCGCGTCGGGGCGTCGGTCATGCCAGGTGCTCCAGGATTTCGTCGGCGATCTCGTCGGGGGTTTTGCTGTCCGTCAGGACGGTCAGCTTGGCGACCTCGGTGTAGAGAGGGCGACGGGCTTCCATCAGGTTGCGGAGCTGGGTGCGGACGTTGCCGAGCAGCAGCGGTCGGGCGACGCTCAGGCCGACGCGCTTGGATGCCTCACCGAGGCTGACATCGAGGAAGACGACCGTGTGGCCGGCCAGGTCGGCGCGGGTCGCCGGATCCAGGATCGCGCCGCCGCCGAGCGACAGCACCTCGCCGTCGTCCTTCAGCGCCTCGACGATCGCGGCCCGCTCCAGCTCGCGGAAATGCGGTTCGCCCTCGTCGACGAAGATCTCGGAGATCGGCTTGCCCGCGCGGGCCTCGATGTCGGCGTCGGTGTCGCGGTGCGTGGCCTTCAACCGCTCGGCCAGCAGCGCCGCGATCGTGGACTTCCCCGATCCCGGCGCCCCGACCAAGACGACGACCGGGCTCACTCCCACTCCCGCGGGGTGATCGTCGTCGGCTGGTTCGCCAGGTACGACTGGTGGTTCCGCGCGGTCTCCGCCACCGAGTCGCCGCCGAACTTCTCCAGCGCGACCTCGGCCAGCACCAGCGCGACCATCGCCTCGGCGACGATCCCCGCCGCCGGTACGGCGCAGACGTCCGACCGCTGGTGGTGCGCGGACGCAGCCTCGCCGGTCGACGTGTCGATCGTCCGCAGTGCCCGCGGCACGGTCGCGATCGGCTTCATCGCGGCGCGGACCCGGAGCGTCTCGCCCGTGCTCATCCCGCCCTCGGTGCCACCCGAGCGACCACTCGTCCGCCGGATCGCACCATCGGAGGCGACGATCTCGTCGTGCGCCTTCGAACCCGGCGTCCGCGCGAGCTCGAACCCGTCACCGAGCTCGACGCCCTTGATCGCCTGGATGCCCATCAGCGCACCGGCAAGCTTGGAGTCGAGCCGCCGGTCCCAGTGCACGTAGCTGCCGAGGCCCGGCGGAAGTCCGTCGACGACAACCTCGACCACACCACCGAGCGTGTCACCGGCCTTCTGCGCGGCGTCGATCTCCGCGACCATCTGCTTGCTCGCGTCCGGGTCCAGGCAGCGGACCGGATCCGCGTCCAGCTTCGCGACATCGCCGTACGCCGGGATCACGCCGTACGGCGCCTTGACCGTGCCGAGCTCGGCGACGTGGCTGACGATCGTCACGCCGTACGACTGGCGGAGGAACCGTGCCGCGACCTCGCCCAGGGCGACCCGGGCGGCGGTCTCGCGGGCGCTGGCGCGTTCGAGCACCGGGCGGGCCTCGTCGAACCCGTACTTCTGCATGCCGGCCAGGTCGGCGTGACCGGGCCGCGGGCGGGTCAGCGGGGCGTTCCGCGCGAGGCCGGCGAGCGTCTCCGCGTCGACCGGATCCGCGCTCATCACCTGCTCCCACTTCGGCCACTCGGTGTTGCCGACCTGGATGGCGCACGGGCTCCCGAGCGTCAGCCCGTGCCGGAAACCGCCGAGGAACGTCACCTCGTCCCGCTCGAACTTCATCCGGGCACCTCGGCCGTAGCCGAGCCGCCGACGGGCCAGGGCGTCGGCCACGTCATCAGTGGTGACTTCGACCCCGGCGGGGAGACCTTCGAGTACGGCGACGAGCGCTTGTCCGTGCGACTCGCCGGCGGTGAGCCAGCGCAGCATGCCTGGATTCTTTCACGCCCCGCTCACCACCCGGACGCCGGTCTCAGAGTCAGCAGCAGCTCAGCGGCAGGTCTGGCTGTCCTGGGTCATGCCGTCGCGGACGGACAGGACGACGTCGAAGGTCTTGATGATCGGGGACTCGTCGCAACTGGTGCTGGCACTGGCTGCCTGACCGCCGGCGATCGCGGCACCGGTCAGGGCGGTGGTGGCGAGCGCCGCCACGGCCAGGCGCCCGGCGGTACGACGGAATGCGGTGGTCATGATGCGCTCCCTTGAACGTCTCGGTTCCTTATACCAACGACGGTAGAAGTTCGGAACGCCGGGTGAACTGGCCCTGGAACCCGTCTTGGGGGTAGCGCTGGCACCACCCCGGATGGGTCAGGCATGCCCTAAGGTCCTGGCATGAGTCGGGCGGCTGAGGAGACGTGGCGGGCGCGGGTGCGCGGATGCTTGCTGGGCGGGGCGATCGGGGACGCGCTGGGCGGACCGGTGGAGTTCGAGGACGGCCGGTCGATCGTCGCGAAGCACCCGGACGGCCTACGGACGTTCGTCGCGGGTGGTGACAACTGGCCGGCGGGGACGATCACCGACGACACCCAGATGACGCTGTTCACGATGGAAGGCCTGATCCGGGCGAGCGTGCGGACCGACAGGGGGCTGGGCTTCACCGTCGCCGTTGTCCAGCACGCGTACGACCGGTGGCTGGATACGCAGAACCTGCCCGGACCGAGCGGCGAGCGCGACGGCTGGCTGCAGGGCGAGCAGTGGCTGTACGCACGTCGCGCGCCAGGCAACACCTGCCTGGGCGCGCTGACGGAAGCGCGTAAGGGCGAGCCGCGGATCGCGCAGTACGGCGACGAGGCGGTGAACGACTCGAAGGGGTGCGGCGGGGTGATGCGGGTCGCGCCGTTCGGGCTGCTGCCGGAGTACTACCCGACAGGCTGGATCTTCGACTCGGCCGCGACGGCCGCCGGGTACACGCACGGTCACCCGACCGGGAAGCTCGCGTCGGGCGCGCTAGCCGCGATCATCCACGAGCTGTGCAACGGCGCCAGCCTGGACGACGCGATCTCCCGCGCGACCGAGCTCCTCGAACAGCACGGGGGCCACGAGGAGACCAGTACTGCGCTCACGTTCGCGCGACACCTGGCTGCGACAGCTCCCGCGGGACCCGTCACGGTCGAGCGACTTGGCGGCGGGTGGGTCGCCGAGGAGGCACTCGCCATCGCGGTCTTCGCAGCACTGGCCTACCCGGAGCCGGACCAGTTCCTCGACGCGCTCGCGCTCGCCGTCACCCATTCCGGCGACAGCGACTCCACCGGCGCGATCTGCGGCAACATCCTGGGTGCCCTCCACGGCGAGACGGCTCTCCCCGCAGAGCTCGTCTTCACCGTCGAGGGTCGCCCGGTCATCCTCCAACTCGCGGACGACTTCGCCCTGGAGTTCACCCAGGGCAAGCGTCTGCACGGCGACTACGGCCCGCACACCTCCTGGACCACGCGCTACCCGGGCTGGTGACTAGGCAGGCTCGATCGAGAGCTTGTGGTGGAACACGTTGCGCGGGTCCCACTTCGACTTGATCTGCTGCAGCCGCGGGTAGTTGCCCAGGTAGTACAGGTCGTGCCACGGCACGCCGGACTTGTTGTACGCCGGATCGGCCAGGTCGGTGTCCGGGTAGTTGATGTACGAGCCGGCGTTCGTCGCGTTCGGCACCGGCGCGCCGCCCGTGGCGCGGTAGATGTCGCCGTACACCTTGCGCGCCCAGGCGAGGTGCATCGCGTCGTCGGCGGCGGACTCCCAGGACGCGGTGAGCACCATCTTGCAGACCACGTCCCGCTGCGCTGCGGCGGTGGCGTTCGAAGGGACGGTGTTGACCTTGCCGCCGTACGGGACGAGCAGAATCGACGACTCCGGCCCGTTGTAGTCCGGGTCGGTGAGCCCGTTGTACATCGCGACGATCTGCTCGTCGGTGTAACCCTTCTTCAGGTACGCCGCCTTGTACTTGCCGCGGCTCGGCGTCGCCGTCTCGCCGATCGAGCGCTCCATCGTCAGGTGCAGGAACGGGCCGGCACCCATGTCGATCGTCTGCGGCTCGGCCTGTACGCCGGTCGTGATCGCGGCGTTGAACGCGTTCATCAGCTGTTCGGAGTTCGGCGCGGCGGCGTCGATCTGGGTCGAGAGCAGGAACTGTCCCGCCTTCTTCTGGGTGATCACGAACGGCGCGTAGAGCGTCGCGTACGGCGAGTCCGGCGTGTTGTGCTGTTCGAAGAACGTGAACCAGTTCCGCATCGTGCGGACGAAGTCGGCCTGGGTGGTCTTCGACCAGTCGTACACCAGCACCGTGGAGCGCAGCGCAGCCGGTGCCTTGGGCAACGATTCCTCCGGCGTCCGGCCGGTCGAGCCGCTGCTGCGGAGCAGGTACCGGACCACGACGCCGAAGTTTCCGCCGCCACCGGTGTGCGCCCACCACAGGTCGCGGTGCTCGTTGTCACGGGTCGCGACCACGGTGCGGGCCCGGCCGCGGGCGTCGACGACCACGACCTCCATGCCGTACAGGTGGTCGACGACCGAGCCGTACTTGCGCGAGAGCGGACCGTACCTGCCACCGGCGAAGTGGCCGCCGACGCCGACGCCGAGGCAGCCGCCGGCCGGCACGGTCAGGCCCCAGCCGAAGAACAGCTCCTTGTAGAGGTTCTCCAGGATCGCGCCGGAGCCGACCGAGAAGGCCCGGTACTGCGGATCCCAGGTGATGTCGTTGTTCGTCGACATGTCCAGCACGACCTCGATGTCGCTGCTGTCCACGAAGTCCTCGAAGCAGTGCCCACCACCGCGAACCGCGATCCGCTTGCCGCTGCGGACGGCCTCCTGTACGGCGGCGACTGCGTCCTGCGGAGACCGGATCACCCGGATGTAGTCGGGTGTGCCGACGAAACGCCGGTTCTGCCCGCGGGAGACAAGATCCTGATAGCGGGCGTCACCCGGACCGATCTTGACACCGATGGGCGCCGACGGGGCGGCAGACGCAGTACCTGGAACGGCGAGAGCCGCACCCGCAACTGCAGTCCCGGCCAGAAGACCACGACGACTGACTGGCATTGATTCCCTCCCGAGAGTTCGAATACGTCGACCCTAGGAAGGCGGGCAGTGCCCGCACATCAACCATCTGGTGGAGTGCAGGGATCCCCTATCCGGCGTACAACCGCTCCAACGGCGCGCCGAGCAGTACGCCGGCCAATGCGCCGACCAGCATGAACGGCCCGAACGGAACCATCTGCTTGCGCGTCATCACCCGCGCGGCGATCAGCACGATGCCGACGAGCGCGCCGAGGAAGAACCCGCCGTACAAACCGGACGCGAACTGCCCCCAGCCCAGCCAGCCGAGTGCCAAGCCGAGCAGCCCGGACAGGCGTACGTCGCCGAACCCGACGCCGCGCGGGAACGCGAACCAGAGCACATAGAACACCGCGAACCCGATCGCCCCGGCGATCACTGCCCGGCGCAACGATCCCCACTCCCCCGTCGCGACCGCGGCCGCCAGCAAACCGGCCGCGACGACGACGTACGTCGGCCAGATGATCACCGAGGGCAGGAACCGCGTCCGCGCATCGATGTACCCGAGCACCGCGCCGGCCACCGCGAGCGCCAGCCACGCGGGCAGCACAGCATCCAGCCCGAGCATCCAGCCCAGCAGCCCCCCGGCCACGGCCGCGAGCCCGCCGCACCAGTACGCCGCTCGCCGGCCGGCCACCGACGCATACAGAACCTTGGTCTCGCCCTCCTCCAGCACCGGCTCGGGGATGTTGCGCATCAGCCAGGGGCCGAGGACAGCCGCGGCAGAACCGCAGAGGACCACACCGATCCCCGCGGCGAGCACTGCGTTGTCAGCCGGCACGATCCAGGAGCCTAGACGATCCTGTGGCCGATCCGTGGCCCGACTTCGCAAGCCCTGTGGACAAGAGTGTGGGACTGTGATCGAAAGGTCATTTCGGGAAGGACTGACGATGAACGCCGTGGACAAGGGCCAGGTCAAGGACGCGCTGCTGCGGCAGGTCGAGGCCGACCTGCAGGCGGCCCGGGGCGACGTGGCCCGGAAGGATTCGGCCGCGATGCTCGACCAGGACTCGTCGTTCTCGGTCGACGACCAGTCGCAAGCCTCCGAGGCCGGTGATCTCGGTCGGCTGCTCGAGGGCCGGGAGCAGCGGCAGGCGGGCATCCGCGCCCAGATCGAGAAGCTCGACTTCGGGCCCCGCAGCGAGGTCGGGCCGGGCGCGATCATCGGGTTCGACGGCGACCGGTACGTCGTCGGCGTGGTCGCGGCCGCGTTCGAATGCGACGGCGCGACGTACGAAGGGATCGCGGCCGACGCCCCGATCTACGCGGCTCTCGAGGGCCTGCACGCCGGCGACAGGTTCAGCTTCGCCGGCCACGACCACCGGATCGACTTCGTCAGCTGAGGCGGGACCGGCGTACCAGCACGCGGGCGATCACGGCCGCGCCGACGCCGATCAGGAGCAGGCCACCGAAGAGCACGCCGACCGTGCTCCAGAACCCGTCGTTCGTCGTGACGACCTCGACCCGCTGGTACTCCGCGTCCGTCGCGGACGGCGCGAACGTGAAGTCGTCGGTGATCCGGCCCGGCTCGCTGTACGTCGCCGTGTACGCCGTCAAGAAGTTGGCCGGCGTCGTCAGCGCAGCGTCCTCGACCCGGCCGGCGAACAGCAGTTCAGGCTTCACCGACGCGTCCGGAAGCTTCGTCGCGTCGACCCGGTGCTCGGCCGCGACGTACACCGTGACCGTCTGGGAGGTCGTCGCGCCCTTGCTCAGGCGCATCGGGTAGACGATCCGCTGTGATGCGAACGTGAGTCGCAGCGGCGGCGTCGCCCCGCTCAGGCTCTCGCCGTCCCGCTTCGGCGCGAGCTTCACCGCCACGATCTCCCACTTCTCCGTCAGGTACGGCGTGAGGTTGGCGGCCAGCGTCGCCGGTACGACGTACCCGTTCGTGCGCAGCCAGTCCGTCACCGCAGTACCGGTCGAGCCGGTGAGCCGCGCGACCGCGAACGGGCCGAGGACCATCTGCTGGCGGACGTTGACCCCCGAACCGGGCGCCGCCTCGCCGGCCAGACCACGGGAGTTGCGCATGATCCCGAGGTCGCGGAACGGCCAGTACGTCTTCTTGTAGACGATCTTCGGCCGCGTCAGCCGGTCGAGCCGGTAGAACAGCTGGTCGTCGCCGAGCTCGACCTTCGCGGCCGCCGGGACCGGCATGATCCAGGCAGCCTTCTTCGAGATGCCGTTGATCGCCATCGAGAGCGTGATCTTCTCGGTGCCGCCGTCATGCTGGACCAGGGCGTTCTCGCCGTACGCGCGGGCTCGCGACTGCGCGTCCGGCAGGTAGCCGCCGCACGCGCACGCCCAGGCAGGCGTCACCCCGGCCGCAATGAACCCGACTGCCAGCACACCTGCCACAACCCGCCAAAGCTTCACCGGCGGAACATTAGCTAGGCAAGGGTGTACGGCGTGTGGAAGAAGTTGGACGGGTCGTATTTCTTCTTCGCCGCCTGCAGCTTGGCCGAGCTGCCGCCGTAGTACGAACTCACTGCGCGGCCGGCCTCGAGGTAGTTGACGTAGGCACCGGCCGAGACCGCCCGGACGGCGCGATGGCCGTTCGCGATGAAGGTCTTCGCGGTCGTGCCCTGCGCGGAGGAGTACCACTGGATCACGCCCAGCGCGCTGCGCCACGGCCACGACGCCCCGCCGGCCGGCTGCTTCGAGGCCTGTCCACCGAGCGGGTCCAGGATCGCCGACGCCGGCGTCTTGGCCCGCGCGGCCGCCTTCACAGCACCGAGCAGCGCGGTGATCGTCGCCGCGTCCATCGCACCCTTCAGTACGTCGGAACCCGCGAGGAAGCCCTGCCGCGGACTCGTCGTCCCGCCGCCGAGGTACTTCACCGCCTCCATATGCGACTTGACGCTGATGGTCCGCGCCGAGGCCTTCGCGCCGACGAACGACTCCAGTTGCGCGGCCGCCGCGTTCGCGTTGCCGGTGGTGGAGACGCCGAGCACGTGGATCGACAGCGTTCCGTTGCTCTGGGCATCGATATGCAGATTGCCCCACGCAGTCGTCGGCGCGGTCTGGGCGAACTTCTGCCAGCCACGGACGACTGCCGCCGCCTGCGACTCGGGCCAGGTCAGCCGGAAGAACCCGAGGGTGGGCGCCGGAATCGTCGAGAACCGGAACGACGTCACCACGCCGAGGTTGCCGCCGCCGCTGCCGCGCAATGCCCAGAACAGGTCCGGCTCGACGGTCGCGCTGACGTTGTGCGACTTCCCGTCCGCGGTGAACACGCCCATCGACACGACCCGGTCACAGGTCAGCCCGTACGTACGGGTGTGGATCCCCATCCCGCCGCCGAGCGTGAGGCCGGCGACGCCGACGGTCGGGCAGGTGCCGGTCGGCAGCGAGCGCCCGTACCGGTCGAGGAACGCGTGGACGTCGTACAGCCGGGCTCCGGCGCCGACGGTGAGGATGCCGTTCGAGTAGCTCATGCCCCGGATCGCGCCGACGTCGAGCTGCAGGCCGTTGGCGATCGTGGACGCGCCGACGTACGAGTGACCGCCGCTCTTCGGCACGAGCACGAGCTTGTTGCCGCGCGCGAAGTTGATCGCCTTCTGTACGTCGGCGGCGTTCGCGGCCTTGACGACGGCGGTCGGGTGGACGCTGTCCCAGCGCGGGTTGAACAGCTGGTGCGCGGCGGCGTACCCGGCGGTCGAGGACAGGTAGAGCTTGCCCGTCAGCGATCGGGAGAAGGTGTTCCAGTTCGGCGCGGTCGAGGTCAGCGTCGGGGCCGACGTACTGGGGTTGCTGCTCGGCGTCGTGGTGGTCGGCACGGCCGTGCTGCTCGGAGCTGTGGTGGTCGGAGCAGAGGTGCTGGGTGCGGACGCCGTGGGTGTGTCGGACGGGCTCGTCGTACCGCCCGCGTTGTCCTTGGAGTCCCCGCATCCGGTCAGTCCGACGACGGCTGCGGCGCTGCCGGCCTTCAGTACGGTACGGCGGTCAAGCAGGCTCACGATCCCCCAACTCCTCACGCGCGGCCGACCTCATGGCCGCCAGAGGAGCCGGCGACCTACCCGTCATCATCTCCACCTGGAGGGTCGCCTGATGCACGAGTAGATCAAGTCCGTTCAACAGCTCGGTACCGATCCGGTGCGCCGCGATCGCGAGCTTGGTCGGCCAGGGGTGGTACGCCACGTCGAACACCACCGGCGCCACCGCGGCGAAGTGCTCGGCCCACGGATCGACCGCGCCGCCCGGCAGGGTCGACACGCACAGGTCGAAGCCGCCGATCTGCTCCACCTGCGAGAAGTCCGCCACCGACGTCCGGAGTCCGAGCTCCGCGGCAAGATCCAGCAACCGCTCGGCCTTCGCAATCTCCCGGACGACGACGGTCACCTCGGTGACCTTCATGCCGCGCAAGGCCGCCAGGGTGGACGCGGCCGTCGCACCGCCACCGACCACGACGGCGGTCTCGGCAGCCGTAATGCCCTGCTCGGCGAACGCGTTGACCAGTCCGGGCACGTCGGTGTTGTGGGCCGACCGCGATCCGTCGGGCTCGAACAGCATCGTGTTCGCCGCGCCGATCAGCTCCGCGACCGGATCGACCGTGTCGACGAGGTCGAGTGCGATGCGCTTCAACGGCATCGTCAGCGACAGCCCACGGACGTCCTCACCGAGCGAGGCCACGAACGCGGGAAGCTCGTCCTCGAGCACCTCGAACGCGTCGTACCGCCAGTCCAGTCCGAGCTCGGCGTAGGCGGCCCGATGCATCGCCGGTGACAGCGAATGCGCGATCGGCGAACCGAGCACAGCGCATCGGGTCAACTCAGCACTTCCCCGTGTGCGCCTGACACCAGGTCTGGAGCTTCTTCACGTTGACCTGGTGTTCCGCGAACGTGTCGGCGAAGGCGGTCTCGCCGGTGTCCAGGTTGACCAGCGTGAAGTACTTCCAGTTGCCGGGCGTCGGGTTCAGCGCGGCGCTGAGCTCCGCCTTGGTCGGCGAGTTGATCGGCGACGGCGGCAGGCCCTTGTGGTTGTAGGTGTTGTACTTCGAGGGGTTCTTGCGCTGCTCGGGCGTCGTGTAGACGCCGCCGTCCTTACCGACGACGTAGTGGACCGTCGAGTCCATGCCCAGGTACATGTCGGCCGCCAGCCGGTTGTAGATCACCCGCGCGACCTTGCCGTAGTCGGCCTGTTTGTTGGTCTCCGCGCCGATGATGCTGGCCACGATCACCGCCTGGTACGGGTCCAGCTTCTTGCGCTGTGCGGTCTGCACCAGGTTCAGCTCTTTGGCGATCGACGCGTACTTCGCGGTCATCAGCTTGAGCATGACGGTCGCGTTCGCGTTCTTCGGCACGTCGTACGTCGCCGGGTACAGGAAGCCCTCGGGATTGCCCTGCGCGTACGCCGGCAGGCCGAGCGCCGCCGGGTGGTTGATCGCGGTCGCAGCCGAGCCGGCCGGCAGCTTGAGCTTGTTCTGCAGGATGACCGCGACGTCGCCCTTGGTCTCACCGGACGGGACGCTGACCCGCATCACCTTGATCGACTCGGCCGTGTTCAGCATCAGCGCCAGGGCGGCCTTGGCCGACATGTGTTTGTGCAAGGTGTAGGTCGCGGCCTGGATCTGCAGCGACCGCGCGTCGTCGCGGGCCGCGCGCTCGAAGGCGCGGGCACTCTTGACGACCTCCTTCTTCTCCAGCGTGTCGGCGATCGAAGAGGTCGACTGCCCCTTGGAGATCTCGACCTGCACGGTCCCGGTGCCCTGGCCGGTGTAGTCCGGCGCCGAGAACACGCCCTCCAGCGCGTCCTTGCCCTTGCCGAAGCCGACCACGGCTCCGGCCACGATCGCACCGACGACGATCAGCGAGACCAGACCGGCGAAGCAGCCGAACGCCCGGCGGCTGCGGGCCCGGCGGCGATTCGCGCGACGCTCGACGCGGGTCTCGGCCCGCAGGCCGAGGCCGCTACCGAGATCGTCGGCCTGCTCCTCGCCCTCGTTCAGCTCTTGTTCCACCGATGGTCCGTTCACAGGGGCCTCCCGGGCGGGTTACCGGTCTCGCGCTCGAGGTCGAGCGCATGTTGCAGAATCACGACCGCCGCGGCCTGATCGACCACGGCGCGACGCTTGGAGCCCTTCTTTCCCCGCTCCCGCAGCATCCGTTCGGCGGTGACGGTGGTGAACCGCTCGTCCACCAGCCGCATCGTCGTCCCCTCACGCATCTTGTCCAGCACCTGCGCCGCCGTCTCCCGGATCTTCACCGCGGCCGGTCCCTCGCCCCCGGACAGGGAGCGCGGCAGCCCGACCACGATCTCGAACGCCTCCAGTTCGGCGGCGAGTGCGGCGATCCTATCCAGATCCCCGGGCCCACGGCGGACGGTTTCCACAGGCGTGGCCAGGATTCCGTGCGGATCGCTGCTCGCGACGCCGATCCGGGCATCCCCGATATCGAGCGCGATCCGCACGCCTCTTCTCATCTGTGACGGTCCCCGATCAGCCTGTGACGAGGTGGCCGACGGTGTGCTCGACCGCCGCCAGCGCCTCGTCGGCGCCGGCCGGGTCGGTGCCGCCACCCTGCGCGACATCGTCCTTGCCGCCGCCGCGACCGCCGAGCTTCTCGGCCGCGACCCGGACCAGGTCACCGGCCTTGAGCCGCCACTCGCGGGCGAGCTCGTTGAGCGCGATGACCACACCGGGCTTACCGTCGTTCACACTCAGTACGGCGATCACGGCCGGCTTGTCGTTCGCCATCCGGCCGCGGATGTCCAGCGCCAGCTTGCGCAGATCGCCGCCGTTCACGCCGTCGGGCGCACGGTGTCCGACGTACTGGACGCCGAAGACGTCCTTCGGGTCCTTGGCCAGCTCGCCCGCGGCTTCGAGGACCTGGGCGGCGCGGACGCGCTCGAGCTCCTTCTCTGCCGTGCGCAGCCGCTCGGCCAGGTCGGCGACCTTGGCGGGCAGCTCCTCCGGCCGGGTCTTCAGGTTCTCGCTGAGCAGGCGGACCAGCGCACGCTCGCGGCCGAGGTAGTGCAGCGCCTCCATGCCGACGAACGCCTCGATCCGCCGTACGCCGGCGCCCACCGACGACTCACCCGTGACGGTCACCGCGCCGACCTGCGAGGAGTGCTTCACGTGCGTGCCGCCGCAGAGCTCACGCGACCAGGGGCCGCCGATCTCGACCACTCGGACCTGCTCGTCGTACGTCTCGCCGAACAGTGCCAGCGCGCCCCACTCCCGCGCCTCCGGCAGCGTCATGTACTGCGCCGACACCGGGAGGTCCTGCCGGACGGCGAGGTTCGCGACCTCTTCGATCTCCGAACGGGTCGCCGGGTCCAGCGCCGACGACCAGGCGAAGTCGAGCCGCAGGTAACCGGGCTTGTTGTACGAACCGCTCTGCAACGCGTTCGGGCCGAGCACCTGGCGCAGCGCGGCGTGCACGACGTGCGTGCCGGAGTGCGCCTGGCAGGCCGAGACCCGCCACTCGTGGTCGACCGCCGCGTGCACGTTCTCGCCGGGACGCAGTACACCCTCTAGGACCTCGACGCGGTGCACGATCAGGCCCTTGACCGGGCGCTGGACGTCGAGAACCTTCAGCTTCAGGCCGTCGCCGAGGATCAGGCCCTCGTCGGCGATCTGCCCGCCGGACTCCGCGTAGAACGGGGTCTTCTCCAGCACGACCTCGACAGTCTCGCCCTGCTCGGCGAACGGCGCGACCGCGCCCTCACGGAGCAGACCGCGCACCTGCGAGTCGCTCGAGAGCTCCTGGTACCCCGTGAACTCGGTGGCACCCTTCTCCCGCAGCTCGCGGTAGCCGGAGGTGTCGGCGTGACCGGCCTTCTTCGCACGAGCATCCGCCTTGGCGCGCTCGCGCTGCTCCTTCATCAAGGAGCGGAAGCCCTCGGTGTCGACGTTCAGGCCCTGCTCGGCGGCCATCTCGACGGTCAGGTCGATCGGGAAGCCGTACGTGTCGTGCAGCTGGAACGCCTTCGCGCCCTCGAGCTGGTGCGCACCGCTCGCCTTGGTGTCCTTCACCGCGACGTCGAAGATCGTCGTACCGGCCGTGAGAGTACGGCGGAACGCCTCCTCCTCGGCGTACGCGACCTGGCTGATCCGGCCGAAGTCGGCCTCGAGCTCCGGGTACGACTTCTTCATCTGCTCGAGGCTCGTCGGCAGCAGCTCGACCAGGCTCGGGTCCTCGTAGCCCAGCAGCCGCATCGAGCGGATCGCCCGGCGGAGCAGGCGGCGCAGTACGTAACCGCCCTGCTCGTTGCCCGGAGTGACGCCGTCGCCGATCAGCATCAGCGCGCTACGGACATGGTCGGCGACCACGCGGAACCAGACGTCGTCGACGTGCTCGACGCCGTACTTGCGGCCGCTGAGCTCGGACGCCTTCTCGATCACCGGGAAGATCTCGTCGATCTCGTACATGTTGTCGACGCCCTGCAGCAGGTACGCGACCCGCTCCAGGCCGAGACCGGTGTCGATGTTCTTCTTCGGCAGCTCGCCGAGGATCTCGTAGCCGTCCTTGCCGCCGCCCTCGCCGCGGATGTTCTGCATGAAGACCAGGTTCCAGAACTCCAGGTAGCGGTCGCCCGCCTCCCAGTCCCGGTCGGCGCCGAACTCCGGGCCGCGGTCGATCAGGATCTCCGAGCACGGGCCGCACGGACCCGGGATACCCATCGACCAGAAGTTGTCCTTCATCCCCAGCCGGACGATCCGGTCGTCGGGCAGGCCGGCGATCCGCTTCCAGAGGTCGATCGCCTCGTCGTCGTCGTAGTACACCGAGGCGTAGAGAACGGACTCGTCGAAGCCGTAGCCGCCTTCGTTCTGGGGCTTGGTGACCAGCTCCCAGGCGTACTCGATGGCCTTCTCCTTGAAGTAGTCGCCGAAGGAGAAGTTGCCGTTCATCTGGAAGAACGTGCCGTGCCGCGTGGTCTTGCCGACTTCCTCGATGTCGAGGGTCCGGACACACTTCTGCACGCTGGTCGCCCGGTCGTACGGCGGGGTCTGCTGGCCGACGAAGTACGGAACGAACTGCGCCATGCCGGCGACGTTGAACAACAGGTTCGGGTCCGGCGACGGGAGCGGGGCACTCGGCACCACCGTGTGGCCCCGGTCCTCGAAGTACTGCAGGAACCGTCGCCTGATCTCACTGGTTTCCATGGGTGTTACCGGTAGTCCTCACGATCGTTTGTGGTCTCGATGCCCAGCGCGTCACGCAGCTCGGTCTCCCGCTCGGCCATGCCCTCGCGGACCTGGTCGCCGAAGTGCCGGACCGCGGCGGACAGCTTCGCCGCGGACTCCTGGACACTGTCCGGAGCGAGGAGCTGTGCACGTTTCTTCAGCCGGGTGACGGCGTACACGCCGACGGCGATCCCGACGATCAGCCAGATGATCCGCTTCACCGTTTCCGCGCCTTCCGCTCGGCCTTCATCTCTTCCTTGACCCGGCGGCTCACGTCCTTGCGCTGCTGGTCGCCGAGCGCGCGGCGGACGCCGTACGTGAAGGCGGCCGCCTTCACCAGCGGGCCGCCGGCCGTGGCCGAGAACAGCGACATCAACGCGGCCGCGTTGGTGGTCACCGTGGTGGCGTTGTCGGTGATCGTGTCCACCTTCGCCAGTTGGGCGTTCGTGGTCGCCACCGTCGTGGTCACCTCACCGAGCAGCGGGATGCTGGAATCGGAGACGCCCTTGACCATGATCCGGGTCTCGTCGAACACCTTGCCCAGCTTCAGGATCGGATAAGCCAGCAGGCCTACCAGGATGAGCAGCGCGCAGGCAGCTATCAGCCCCGCGACTTCACCGACGCTCATGGAAACGATCCACCTTCCCGTAGCGAGCCCGTTGTGAGCTGTCATGCCCGTATGACTGTGTGCCCTTATGGAGGCACGACCCTATCGCGCGGCCATACCGCACTCCGCTCCAGGACACCATCCCTCACATCACAGTCGCCCACCAAACCGGCTCACGGGGTCGGTGACGTCTCCGTGGGGGTTGTTTCTGCCGGGGTCGGCGTCGCCGTGGTCGAGGGGGTCGCTGAGGGCGTTTGACTCGGTGTCGTTGGGCTTGCGGTCGGCGTCGGGCTGGTCGGTGTCGTCGGTGTCGTCGGTGTCGTCGGTGTCGTCGGGCTTGCCGACGTTGACGGCGTCGTTGCGGTCGGGCTGGTCGGGCTGGTCGGGATCGGGGTGGTCGGCCTGGTCGGCTTGGTCGGTGGTGACGTCGGCCGGGTGATGGTCGCCGTTGTAGTCGTCGGTTCCTGGGTGGCGGATCGCGTCGGTTCCGGTGCTACCCAAGGCGGTGCGGGCTCGCTGGGGGTTGCCGACGGGCTCAACGGCATCAACGGCTTGCCGACAGGGAGCTTCGGTCTCGGAGTGGACCTCGACGTACCTTGCGAGCGTTCGACGCCCGGAGCGGAGACGCTCGGGGTGGACGAGGGCGCCGCCTGGGTGGTCGCCGTCTCGTGCGACCGGAACGGCGTCAGGAACAGAGCGCCGGCCACCAGAACCAGAGCTGCTGCCCCGACACCCAACTTCAGGAGCGGGGTACGCCGACGGACGTGCCGCGGACTGGACTGCCTCACAACGTAAAACCTTTCGCCCCCAGGCCGAAAGGCAGCCTACCGATTCGAACGCTTCAATCGAAGCTCACCGTGAGTGCCTGAACGGCCCCGTCCGGTGCCCATCGCAGCTCCATCGACCCGGTCCCACCGCCCGACCAGCGGAAACGCGCCAATTCGCCGCCGTCGTCGATCAGCGTCATGGTCTCCGCCGGCGGATTTTCCCGGTACGCCGCAGCAATCGCCGTCCGACCTTCGAACGGCCCGACCGGAACCTGTACGAAACTCATGACCGCGTCCGCGGCGAATCGCTCGGCGAAAGCGTCCCAGTCCCCGGTCGTGACCGCCTGGTTGAACGCGTCGACGTGGTCGCCTGCCCGGCTCATTTGCGGTCCCTCAGGATCTTGCGGATGGCGGCTACCCGATCGGCGTACGCCGCTTCGCCGCCGCGGCGGGTGGGGGTGTAGTAGTCAGTGCCGTCGATCACGTCCGGGGCGTACTGCTGCGGTACGACGCCGCGCGGATCGTTGTGCGAATACTCGTACGACGAGCCGTGGCCGATCTTCTTGGCGCCGGCGTAGTGCGCGTCGCGCAGGTGCGGCGGGACCGGGCCGACCTTGCCCGCCTTGACGTCCGCGATCGCCGCGTCGACGGCGACGATCACGGCGTTGGACTTCGGCGCGAGCGCGAGTGCGACGACTGCCTGCGCGAGGTTGATCCGCGCCTCCGGCATACCGATCAACTGCACCGCCTCGGCCGCGGCGACCGCGACGCCGAGCGCGGTCGGGTCGCCCATGCCGATGTCCTCGCTCGCGGAGATCACCAAGCGTCGGGCGATGAAGCGGGGGTCCTCCCCCGCCTCGATCATCCGGGCCAGGTAGTGCATGGAGGCGTCGACGTCCGAACCCCGGATCGACTTGATCAACGCCGACGCGACGTCGTAGTGCTGGTCCCCGGCCCGGTCGTACCGCACCGCGGCTCGGTCGACCGCGGTCTCCAGCGTCACGAGATCGATCAACGCCCGAGCCGGCGCCTCATCCGAAGTACCGTCGCCGGCTTGCTCGTATTTGACGGCTTGGTCGTGTTTGGCGCGAGCTCCGCCGGCTGCGGCTTCCAAGTACGTGAGTGCGCGGCGGGCATCTCCGCCGGCCATCCGGAGCAGGTGGTCCCGCGCGTCCTGCGCCAGCTCGAAGTCGCCGTTCAGCCCACGCTCGTCGGACAGAGCCCGATCCAAGAGCAGCGAGATGTCGTCGTCGGTCAAGGACTCCAGCGTGAGCAGGAGACTGCGCGACAGCAGCGGAGAGATTACGGAGAAGAACGGGTTCTCGGTCGTCGCCGCGACCAGCGTCACCCAGCGGTTCTCAACGCCGGGCAGCAGCGCGTCCTGCTGTGCCTTCGTGAAGCGGTGCACCTCGTCGATGAACAAGACGGTCTCGACCGTGCCGGTCGCGCGGGACAGGTCGCGGCGAGCGCCGTCGATCACCTGCCGCACGTCCTTCACCCCGGCCGTGACGGCAGACAGCTCGACGAACTTCCGGTTGGTCTGGTGCGACACCACTGCCGCGATCGTGGTCTTGCCCGTCCCCGGAGGGCCCCACAGCAACAGCGACATCGGCTGGTCACCCTCCACCAGCCGGCGCAGCGGCGAGCCCGGCGCGAGCAGATGCTGCTGCCCCACCAACTCGTCCAGACTCCGCGGCCGCATTCGCACCGCCAACGGAGCCGCCGTGTGATCCGCATCCGCCAAACTGCCGCCCCCACGGGCCGGCGCCGGCGCTCCCGGAAGATCGAACAAACCTTCGCTCACCCCAGAAGCCTATCCACCCCCACCGACACCCCGCCTGCCGCTCGGACGTCTCGGGGGTCAACCCCTGCGCTGGTCGGTTCGGCCTCCAGAACCCCAGGGGCCAACCGACCAGCCGAGGGGTTGACCCCCGAAACGTCCAGCGCGCCCAGCCGGCCGCGGCGGGAGGTGGGTGGTGGGGTTAGCGGTGGGGTTAGCGGCCTTGGGTGGGGCGGTGGGTTGGGGAGTTGCGGAGGGCCCGGGTGTCGCGGCGGGTAGCCGGAGTCGGGGTGTCGAGGCCGTCGGCGAGGCCCTTGCGGACGGAGCGGAGCTGCGCCTGCGCGGGATCGAGTCGGGTGGCGACGGCGTTGCTGTGGTCCATCCAGGCATCGTTGGTGCCCTTCACGTACACCGCCAACGCGGGCACTTTCATCGCCAGCTCCGCCCACATCGGAGCGCCGGTGAGACCGACTCCCATGGTGTAGGCGAAGAACGCCGAGGTCATCCGCGCCTGCCGGAGGAGCACCTCGCGACGGCTGATCGGCGCTTCCTGACGCCGGGCGAGGTTCGTCCGGTCGTCCATCAACTGCTGCCCCTGCCGGACGAGGTCGTCGGCAGCCTCCCGAAGCGGTCCGCTCACCCGGACGTGCGCCCCTTCGGCGACCACGTCCCGCAGGACGCTCGCGCGGGCGAACCGGGTCAGCGACCGGGCCAGCCATTCGTCGTCGCGGGCCGGGACGTCCGCGCGTCCGCCGTACGCGTCGTCGAACTGTTTCCGGAGATCCGCCATGCTGCTGACCGGAAGCGTCCGGCCCTCGATCGCGGCCTGGTTGACCGCCTGCGCGGAGGCCTCCTCGAGGCTCACGCCCCACTCGTTGTCCGGGTCGACAGACATCTCGACCGCCTTCGCGAGGATCTGCTCGGCGTCCGTTCCGTGCGGATCCAGGCGTACGTCGTCCACCTCCAGCCTGCGCCACCAGTGCGCGAGCCGATCCGCCGTACGCCGGGGCTTGTCCGTCGCAGCTGCCGGGAACGACCGCTCGTACCGGTCGAGGGCCAGCAGGGCCTCGGCGGCGAACAGGTCCACCACCTGTTGCGCGGCGGCGAGCTCGTCGCGGCTCGGCTCACGGAGCTCGGCCCGCGGAGTCATTGCCGGCCGTCCAGCTCCGCCTGCACTCGCTCGACGGCCTCCGCCCGGCGCCGGAGACTGTCGAACCTTTCGGCCTTCTCCGGGTCGGCCGGCTGGTAGTCGGCGTCCTCCGCCGCCTCGACCGGGACGTACCACCAGCGGCCCGCGTACCAGGTCGGACCGACCTCCGTCCCGGCGAGCATCGGCGTCGCCTCCCCGGAGTCGAGCAACTCACTCATGCGCTCCTGCGAAAGGTTCTCGTCCGTCATCCGACGACTGTAGGACGCCGAGGGGCGAACACGAGTTGGTACGTGCCGCTCCGCCGGAGCAGCACGATGGTCGGGACCTGCAGCGCGACGATGGTGAGCACCGTGATCACCGGGTCGGTCGCCGGGACGACGGAGATCGGCAGCGTGTACGAGAGGATGACCCGGACGACCGCGTCGACGATCGACGCGATGCCCCAGAACACGGTGATCCACTTCCAGGCGTCCCGGAACCGCGCGTTGGTCTCCCAGAGCTCGTCCATCAGCGCGGCCCGCCGGGCGAACATCGCGCGGGTGACGATATAGGTGAGCGGCTTCGGGTGGCGCAGCGACCACAAGGTGATACCGGCGAACGGCAGGCTGATCCAGGCGTTGCGGACGAGCAGGAGGCGTGCGTCGCCACCGATCACTGCGACGACTGTGCTTGCCACCATGCTCACCACGACGGCCATCCCGACCAGGTCCGTACGGCGCTCGCGCACCAGCGAGACGGCGGAACTGATCAGTCCGGGGATGACGCCGGCGAGCAGCGCGATCAGGTCGCTCACACCGAGCGCCTTGAGGCCGTAATACAGGGCGAGCGGGATGGCGATGTCGACGACGAGGAGCCAACGGCCTTTGCGCGTACGGGGCATGACCCGAGAATCAGGCACGCAGCCGTCGGCCGGCATCGAGCCGACGGCTGTGCGCGCCTAGACCAAAGTCTTAGTCCTTCTTGTCCGACTTCTCGTCGTCGGCTGCCTCGGGCAGGTCCTCGTCCGCGTCCTGGTCGTCGTCCGCGTCGCGGAGTTCCTCCGGGAGGTCTTCCTCGTCGAACCCCTCGTGGAGGATCTCCTCGGGCTCGGCGGCCGATTCGGGCTTGATCGCGTTGCGGAGCCGGCCGAGGATCCGGTCCGCCTCGGTGCCGAACGGGTTGTCGTTGACCAGGTACGTCCAGGTCGCGGTCGGCCGCGGGATCCCGCTGGCCTCCTCGTCGAGCCCGTCGGCCGTGATCTCCGCCGTACCGAACGTCTCGGCCGTGTCCTTCCAGGCGTCCTCGATCAGCGTGTCGAACGACGCGATCGCCGACTTGTTGAACTCGTCGATCGGCTTCAGGTGCACGATGCCGCCGGCCAGCGACCGCAGGTGGATGCCTTCGCGCAGGTCGGCCAGGTACGCCAGGTGGTCGGTCCACCGCCGGTCCAGATGGCCGAGCGCGATCCGGCGCGCCGCGGCCTTCACCACGTCCTCGCCGACCTCGTCGACCAGTTCGTCGTACCGCTCCTTGGCCCGCTCGGCGAGCTCGGTCGCGGCCAGGTCGTCGGTCAGCACCTTCTCGCGGGTCTCGAGCAGGATCGCCCGCTGCTGCCCGGTGAGCCGGTTGTACTGCCAGGTGGTCCGGTGCAGCTCGGCGTTCGCACCGTCGGCGACGCGCTGCGCGTGCTCGAGGACGCCGATCGACTTGCGGTCGGTCAGCCGCCCGGTGTCGTCCGGGTGCGGGCGCAGGCCCGACGAAACGGAGTACCGCGTGACCAGCTCGTCCGCGAGCGACGCGAAGAACAGCGTTCCGCCTGGGTCGCCCTGACGGCCGGCGCGACCACGCAGCTGGTCGTCGAGCCGTCGTGACGCGTGCAGACCGGTGCCGATCACGTACAGGCCACCGAGCTCGATGGCCTTCTCCTTGTCGTGCGTCTCGTCGCGTCCGCCCAGCCGGATGTCCGTACCGCGACCGGCCATCTGCGTCGACACCGTCACGGTCCCCGGCACACCGGCCTCGGCGATGATCGCCGCCTCTTCGGCGTCGTTCTTCGCGTTCAGTACGACGTGCTCGATCTCGGCCGCCTCGAGCTTGTCGCTGAGCTGCTCGGACTCCTCGACGCTGTGCGTGCCGATCAGGATCGGCCGGCCGGACTCATGGACGACGCCGATGTGCTTGACCAGCGCCTCGTTCTTCTGCTCGACCGTCAGGTACAACCGGTCGGGGTCGTCCTTGCGGACGTTCGGCGTGTTCGGCGGTACGACGGCGACGTCGACCTCGTAGAACTCCTGCAGCGACTCCCCGACGACCACCGCCGTACCGGTCATGCCGCACAGCGTCTTGTACCGCTTGACCAGCGCCTGCACGGTGATGCTGTCCAGCACCTCACCGGAGTCGCTGACCGGCACCGCCTCTTTGGCCTCGACGGCAGCCTGCAGACCGTCGGGCCAGCGCTGCAGCTTCGCGACTCGGCCGCGGTTGTTGTTGATCAGGCTGACTTTGCCGTCGCGAACCAGGTAGTCGACGTCGCGGCGCAGCAGTACCTCGGCATGCAGCGCGACGTTGATCTGGGTCAGCCGGTCCAGGTTCTCGTCCGCGTAGAGGTTGAACTCCGGCGCGGGCTCCGCTTCCTCAGTCTCCGACTCCTCGGCCACCTCATCAGCCACCTCATCGGTCTCCGAGCCACCGGTCGCTGCGTCGTCGGTCGCCGGCTCGTCAGTCACCGAGTCGTCGGCCGCCGGCTCATCGGCTGCCTCGGCTGCCGCCGCCTCGGCTGCCGCGCCGAGGGCCTTCTCGACCTTGTCGGTGCCGCGGTCGGTCAGCGCGACGGTCCGGCCGTCGCCGTCGATCTCGTAGTCCACGCCCGCGCGCAACGTCCGGACCAGCTGGACCACGTCGTCGTCCAGCGCCTCGGACCGGGTCGCCCCGGCGAGCACCATCGGCACGCGGGCCTCGTCGATCAGCACCGAGTCGGCCTCGTCGACGAGCGCCACGTCCGCCTCGGCCGTGACCCGGTCGTCGACATTCGTGACGAGCCGATCCCGCAGTACGTCGAACCCGATCTCGTTGACCGGGACGTAGCAGACCTCCGCCTGGTACGCCTCGCGGCGCTCCTCCGGCGTAGACACCTGGCCGACGTGCGACACGGTCACACCGAGCAGCTCGTACACCGGGCCCATCCACTCGGCGTCGCGCTTGGCCAGGTAGTCGTTCACGGCCAGCACGTGCACCTTGCGGCCGCCGATCGCGTACCCGGCGGCGGCGATGGCACCGGCCAGCGTCTTACCCTCACCGGTCGCCATCTCTACGACCCGGCCCTGCAGCATCGCCAGCGCGCCGACGACCTGGCCGTCGAACGCCCGCTCGCCGAGCGCCCGCTGGCCCGCCTCCCGGGCCAGCGCGAGGAACTCGATCTGCTCGTCCTCGTGCAGGCCACCGGTCGTCCGCAGCTCCGTGGCCGCCTCGGTGAGCTCTTCGTCGGTCAGGGACTGGACCGATTCCTCCGCCTCGCCGACCAGCTGGGTGAGCCGTTCGTACGGGCCGAGATCGATCGAGCCGGGGCGCTGCAGCAGCCGGCGGAAGCGAGAAGCGATTTTCAGGGCCATGATGCAGGCAACGTACAGCGTCGGCGTGTCGTTCCGCTCGTCAGGTCAGGGTGTCCACTCGTACGGTGTCGTGGTTGTTACGGCGTGGAGACCGAGCTTCTGGAGGATCGGGCGGGAGTCCTCGGAGGCGTCGACGCGGAGGAACTCGTACCCGCGGTCTTTCGCCAGCCGGGCGCGGTGGACGAGCAGCGCGCTGTAGAGCCCCTGGCGCCGCCATTCCGGGAGCGTTCCGCCGCCCCAGAGGCTGGCGAACCCGGTGCCGGGATGGAACCGGATCCACGCCGCCGACACCGCCGGCCCCTGCGTCAGCACGTCCTCGACGAGGAACACAGACAACCGGTCCGGGAACATCCGCGCCTCGCCCTGCAACTGCTCCACGATGCGTGCGAGCCCGCTGCCCCAGAGCGTGTCGGTCAGTACGGCGATCCGCTGGAAGTCGTCTGATCCGTCGGCCTCCCGCAAGCGCACCTTCGACGGCAGCGCCGACGGCCGCTCGAGGATCCGATCCACCTCGCCGAGGATCAGCGTCTCCGGGTCCTGCTTGCTGAAGCCCGCTCTGACCAGCCGCTCCCCCAGATCGGCCGGCTCGTCGTACGCATAGGTCTTCCACTCGAACGGCAGCCCGCGCTCCCGGAAGAACATCAGCTCCTGCTCGATCACGGCGTCCGGGTCATCCCCCAGCCCGCGCGGCGTCTCGACGAAACCGGCTCCCTCAGGACCTCCGATGTACGAGCGGTGCACCAGACCCTCGTGCTCCTGCTTCCATCCGGGGATCGCGTCCGCATCCGGCAACCGGATCCGGCGGTGGAACACGTCGAGCAGCTCATCGGGGGTCATCTGCACATCGTGCCTGAACGACTACCTGAAATCACCGGGACAAAAAGTAAACCAGTTGGCAACTGGTGTCGTCCAAGTAAGTGTCATCCCAAGGGGGGAACACATCATGAACATCCACCACATCACACCGAAGACGATCTTCGCCGCACTGGCGGTGATGGCAGTCCCCGCGGCCGCGTTCGCCGCACCGGCACTGACCGGATCCGCTACCGCCCCACGAGCCACGTCGACCACCGCTGCCGCCATCGCGACCTGCCCGGGCGGCTGGGGATCGTTGCCTGAGGCAAATAGCCGGATGACGCAGGCGCCGGTGACCGCTGTCCGCACCGGACGGCATGCCTGCTTCGACCGGATCGTCGTCGACATCCGCGGTCGCGCACCGGGGTACGACGTCCGGTACGTGACGAACGTCTATACCGACGGCGCCGGCCACCTCGTCCCGCTCCGCGGTGGGGCGAAGCTACAGGTCGTCGTCCGTGCTCCGGCGTACAGCTCGACCGGCGCGGCGACGTACACACCGAAGAACGCGAAGGAGCTGACGAACGTGACCGGGTACAGCACGTTCCGCCAGGTCGCCTACGCCGGCACCTTCGAGGGACAGACGACGATCGGGCTCGGCGTCCGCGCCCGGCTGCCGTTCAAGGTCTACACGCTGGCGGGGCCGGGATCGAACACCCGCTTGGTGATCGACGTCGCGCACCACTGGTAAGCCCCCTCCCCGCGGTCGCCCGGTTCCCACACCGGGCGACCGCTTCCGCGTTCTACAGCGAGCGGTTGAGCAGGTCGTAGAAGGTATTGCCCAGCAGGAGTTCGTACGGATCGGTCAGCAGCGGGCCGAGTTCGGCCATGTCGGACGGCGTCCAGGACCAGGCGCCGATCAGGCCCGAGATGAACAGCGGGCTCGCTCCGTCCCAGCTCGCGATCCGCTGATCCAGCGCGGCCTTGAACTCGGCGGCCTTGCCCGGTGCGCCCCAGCCGCCGGTGATCGGGATGCCACCGTGACGGACGGTCAACGTGTCGCCGTCCCAGGTCTGCATGATCCCCTTCGTCGGCGTGTAGTCGGCGTACCCCTTCGCGATCTCCTCGGAGAGCTGCACCCACGTGCCGTCCTGCCGGCCGCTGTACGCGTACACCACGTCGAGCGCGGTGCGGCGCATGAAGTCGCCGGTCATCTTGAGGTACTTCGTGAGGTCGGCGGGGTTCCACGACGCCGGATACGTGTACCCGCCACCGGACGGGCCGCAGACCAGGAAGTCGTTGGCGGTCGCGGTGCGCTGATAGTGGCTGTAGATGTTCGGACCGGCCTCGGCGAGCAGCGGGCTGATGGTCCAGTTGGTCGGCACTTCGCCGCGCTTCGGGTCGTCCCAGATGTCGCGCAGCCGGCGTTGGCAGTACTGGATGTTGTCGCCTTCGCCGAAGGTCAGCGTCAGGTAGACCTTGTTCTTCGCCTTACTGATCCGCCGTACCGGCCGGGGCTTGCTCGAGATCGGCGCGGCAGTGCCGGCGTGCACCGTGCCGTTCATGTAGAAGTCGGCCGCGACCACCGGCGAACCGCCCTGGCTCGCGAGGTCGACGCCGTCCCACTCACCGGAGACGTCGTTCGCGAACCAGCCCATGTACGGCGCGAGCGTCGGCCACTTGGCGTAGTGCTCGATGAGCAGGTCGCCCGTGTCGCCGCCCGGCGGTAGCCAGCTCACCAGGGCCTTGGTGGCAACCACGTAGTCACGGAAGTACGGGAACGGCTCGACGCGGGTCGGCGACGTGTCGGTCGCGCTGACGAGGTACTGGTTCCACATCTCCACCGTGACGACGAGGGACGTCGTACCCGCCGGTGGTTCGAAACGGTAGATCCAGTAGTTGCCGCCGTCTGCGAATCTGTTGGCCTCACCACCGATCGAGGAGTGCGAGCCGTCGAACAGGTACGGCGCTTCCTCCGGCGTGTTCGGTTCGAACCGGGCGAACTCGGTGCCGTTCGCCGTCACCACCACATGCCGGACCGAAGCACCCCAGCCGTCGTCGCTGAACGAGTCCGCGAACCGGACGAACACAGCCTCCTTGCCGAGCTTCGCGGAGACGTCCAGGTTGTACGTACCGCGGTTCGACGAGTCGCGGATCTGCTGCGTCTCGCGGGCGATCTCCTGCCAGACCACGCCTTCGACGTCGACCACCTGGGTCGGCGGCAGACCCGCCAGGAGCTGCTTGGTCACCCGCGGGAACAGGTTGTCCAGCTGCCACCGGTAGGTCTTCACGCGGTCGTCGTCGAACACCCCGCGCAGGTCCTTCACGATCTTCAGGCCGTATGCCTTCGCCTGATCGGCGTCCGCGACGACCGCGCCCTCCAGGCCGGCCAAGGTCGTCGCCACGTTGAGCGAGTCCGGTACGGCGGGGTCGTGCACGATCGCACCCCGGATGCGATTGCGGTACTTCGCGACCAGGTCCAGCGGGTTCTTGTACAACTTGGTCGGCAGGTGCAGGTCGGCCAGCCATTTGGCATCCGGCACGCTCTGCGTCCCGGTGTCGTAGATGAAGTACAACTCCGGCTCGGTACGGTTGACGATGCCTTGCAACGTTGTCAGCAGGGTCTGGTCTCCCCCGCTGAGTTTGCTGACGTCGCCGTAATCCAGGTGTTTCGGGCGGTTGAACACCGGCAGCAGCCGGGCGGGGCTGCCGGACGTCGATGAAACTGCAGCCTGCGCCGTAGAAGCGAGCCCCGGAACGAACCCGAGACCCCCCACCGTCACCGCACCGCTGCCCGCCAGGAACGCTCGTCTCGAAACCATCGTGACCACTCCCTGAGGTTGACATCGATGTCAAATCAGGCCGGACAGTAGCAACGCCGAGACACTGTGTACATAGCTCGTTACAACGTTGGCCAAAGAAACTGGAATCGTTTCCGAGATTTCGCTCTGGACCCTGTCAGCAGGAGGTGGGACGGTCCGGTGCGCGGGAGGGGGATCGAAATGACGGATGCAGCTCCGGACCTCGTTTGCCTGCTGGACATTCGGTACGCGTGCCCCGATGGTGTCGACCTCTGCCTGGATGTGGTCGCGCGTGCGCCGATGCCTGCGAGTCCGGTGCCCGTAGTCGTACGGGTTGATGGTTGTCCGGGATGGGGGTCTGGGGATCGAGGGGCGGCGATGTTGCCGTTTGTGGGGCCGGCTATGGCTCGGGCTGGGTTTCTGGCTGTTGGGATTTCGGTGCGGCACAGCGGGCAGGCGGTGTTTCCGGCACAGTTGGAGGACGTTCAGGCGGCGGTGAGCTGGCTTCGGCGCAACCCGCTCGGGCTGCCGGTCGATGTCGATCACATTGGGGTGTGGGGGCAGTCAGCCGGTGGGCACCTGGCGGCTATGGCCGGACTCCTCGGCTCAGTGGAGGCCGACGTACAGGCTGTTGTGACGATCAGCGGACCAAGCGATCTCACGCGCGGAGGTGGCGAGATGCGCATCGACCGGCCGTCCCCGGTTACCGCGTTGGTCGGCGGCGACACGAGCCAACTGTGGGCGGCAAGCCCTGTTGCGCACGTGCGGGCCGGCGGGCCGGCGTACCTGATCATTCACGGGACTTCAGACGAGACAGTCCCCTACGAGCAAGCCGAGCTGCTTCATCGGGCCCTGCTTGCCGCAGGCGCAGACAGTCGCCTGATCCCGATCCCCGGCGCCCACCACAACCTCCTCGAAGACCCGGAAGCGCCGTACGACGCCCAGATCTGGCACGACGTCGCAGCCGAGGCCGCGCGGTTCTTCCGCCGTCACCTGGGCCGCCCGACGCTGCATGCATAACGGCAGATGCGTCGTCGGGCCCCTGACCACGCAATCAGCCCGCCGTAGGGAGAAGGCTTTTCGCGACGCTGACTGCGAGTTCAGCAGCGCGACGGTGGAATCTGCTCCAGAAGACTAGGTAGACCTGCTCAACTGCATCCGCAATCGGCTCGTCCAAGGGGATGCGTCCGCATTTGTCCTGCAACCATTCACACAAAACCGGTACCAGTCGCGCGTCCTCCACGCCTGAGGCCTGGTCGGAGTATGCCGCGATCAAGCCGATAATGACCGCCCAGGTCGCCGTCGGCTCGGGACGTCCAGCGCTCATCTCGGTCATTCGGCGATACGCGGCGATCAGATAGCCCTCCGCCTGATCCGCCGGAATGAAGAAGGATGCGAGCACGATCGCACCGACCTCCCGCCGGGTCGAACCGACGACCCGAGCGAGTTCCCGGACGTGATCGCACTGACCGAAAAGCTCCGCGCGGAGACTGTCAGGCCAATCTCTCATCGTCGGTGAACGTCCATGAACAACAGTGGTTCGAGCGGCGGCCTCCTCCTTGATGCGCGTCTCGACCAGGTCGAGTGCGACTTTCGCCTCGATGCCTTCCCAATAGGCCTTCTGCACGTCAGCCAGCAACTTGGGTGACGCCGGGCCGGTCCACACCTGTTTCGCCAGTCGCGATCGCTTCGCTGTAATGCTGTTCCCGCCGGTGCGGGCGAGGTTGGACAGGCGACTCCGCCACTCGTCGACAACAGGAACCTGTTTACCGGGCCCCATTACCTCATGGGCACCGATGGCGAACTGGAGCAACGCCCGACTGGTCGGTGCAGGTGACTGGCTCCGCCAGGACAGCGCCGCCTGCAGTTGATCGCTGTTCCACAGCTCATTTTGCGCAGTGGCCCCGAAGGATGACCAACTCTTGGCGATGCCGGTCCACAATGTCTTACGGGTCGCAGATCTTTCCGATATGGGGAGCCAGAACCACAGAAAGTGCCGAAGGTGGCTCTCGATCCGAGCACAGGCCAGCCACAGATCTGGGTCCATGGTGTCGCCACTGCAGGCTCGGCGGATGGCATTCACCATTGCTTTCCAGTTCGGCGTACCGGCACCACTCACCTGTGCGAACCAACTTGACTGCTGCCGGGACTCGTAGTCGCCAACATGGTCCAGCCAGGACGCGATGTCTTCGAGCGGTGAGTCCGCTGTCGGTGTTCGAAGCCCGACCGCCAGATCAGCGATCGAATCGAGGATCTGGGCGACCTCGTCGTACTCCTTGAAATACAGCGGGCGAACGCCGTACGACGCCGTCAAGGCGCGTTGTTCCCACCAGTCACGCGTCGTACCGACTTGTTGGAGTGTCGCGTAGTGCATCGGTCGGGCGATCGGCAGCTTACGTCGCACGGTCGCTGCCGCATCGCGCAGCGCGACATCGTTCCACGACACACCGACGGACAGGACCACGTAGTCCTCGAACAGTCTCGACAGGATGGCCCGGTACGGCGATTCCGCGCTGAGCGCTGCATCGTAGGTCGACCTGGAGAGGACGACCGGTTCGCCGACGACGCCGTCGAACGGGATCGCCCCGTGGAGCCGGAGGACGTTGACCTGGTTCTTGGGCGGCTGGAACAGCTGGCCGAGCGGCCACGCCGAGAGTTCGGTCCGCTCGATCACCCGTACGGCGAAATCGGCCGGCAGGTTGGTCCGCAGAACGTCGATGAGATCATCCGTGTAGTTCAGCGAGACGATCAGGCTGACGCCGCCGGAGACGAGCCGCGTGATCGCCTTGGCGAGCGGGGTCGCCGCCGCTTCTTCACCCGGGATGAAGGGAACGGCCTTCCGGATCCCGTCGGTATAGCCGGTCGGCCCCAATGTGATCCGCAGCGCCTCCGCCGATTCCATCGGCCACCGGATGGAGACTGCGTTCAGCTGTGATTTGTTGAACTGCAGGTTGCCGGCTTTTGCGACGTCTCCGAGCAGATCGGTCCAGCCGGGTCGACGGTTGAGCGATTGGTCGACCCCGGCCCCGACCAGAAGCACTAGTCGAGCTGCCTGCGAATCCGTCTCGGCGGCCGTAGCGACCTCGCTCAGTGAGCGTCGACCATGCGGTGTTACCTGCCAGGCCGGTACTCCTGGCATCAGTGCGCCCCAGCATTCGGGGCGAGCCGCTCTCCGCAGCGGAAGGCATCAGACAATGCAACCGCTGCCGCCTCTATCGCCGCCGTCACGTCGCTCTCCGGTTTCCAGCCGTACCTCTGCAGCGTCGACGAGTCCATTGCGTAGGACCTGTCTTCAACGATCCGGTCGGCGACGTAGACGAGTTTCGGCGGGAGACCGAGAACTGAAGCGACCAGATCGATCACCTGCAGAACGGAGAGCTGGGCACCCGAGGTGGCCTGATAGACACCGCCTGGGAGGTCACCTCGGGCAGCGAGCAGCAACGCTGCACAGAGGTCCTCGACCGCCATCCACTCGCGGAGCTGTTCGCCCGATCCGAAGACTGGCACGGGCTCTGCGTTCAAGAGGCTCGTCACGGCCACCGGGATGAGTTTCTGCGCTCGCTGGCGACCTCCGACCAGGTTGCACGAACGCAGGATCACAAGATCGAGACCGTAGGTGTCCCGGTAGCACGTGAGGATCGTCTCTGCGCACGCCTTGGACGCTGCGTACGGCTGCGTGGGGCGTGCCGGCTCGCTCTCGCTCAGGGGTGCAAACGACTCACCGAGGACCTCGTCGGAGGACATGTAGACGAGCCTCGATTGCGGGTTCCGTCTCAGCCATTCGGCCGCGTCGATCGAGATGGCGATGTTGGTCTCGAAGGCGCGCCTCGGATCGACAAGAGCCTCGTCGACGTTGGTTTCGCCGGCCAGAACGATGGCCACACCGATGTCGTCAGCGCCTTCAGGGAGAGTCGCAAGGCTGTCCGTCTGCAAGGTCTCGATCCGCGCCTGCGAGGCTTCGACCTGGGACGTGTCGATGGGGTGCTTGTCCGTCAGGATCAGTGGTGAGGTGGTGTTCGCCACGAGCATCGGAATCAGGCTGGACCCGACGAAGCCGGCGGCGCCGTGGACAAGGATGGCCGACAAACTGGCTGCCTCTTTCTCTGAACGCAGACGAAGGTCCTCATCATCGCTTCGACAGCGACCGAGGACAAGGGTCGTAACGCGACCTACCCCACTGTGCGGGAATCGTCGCAGGTCAGGTGCGGCGGCGGAATCTGGAGCGGAATTTGCCGTCGTATTCGAGTTGGACGTAGCCGGAGGAGTGGACGCCGACGGCGAAGATGGCGACGAGGATGAAGGTGATGCCGGCGGCGAGGGAGATGTGCCAGAAGGCGGCTGCGATGCCGACGAAGGCCGAGCCTTGGGCGATTGCCTTCGCGACGGCGACGAGCCGGGATCTGGTTACTCGGTGGCGGAATGCCTCTTGGCGGTTGAGGACGAGGAGTGCGGCTAACAGCGGGATCGAGACGGCGAAGGCGATGACGCAGATCTTCGCTGAGAGGTTGAGGGGGGACGAGGTCAGGAAGGGCTGCACCACGACCAGGCCAGCAGCGGCGAGTCCGCCGTAGATGAGGTTGGACTGGCGGATCCACTCCTCTTGGGCGGCCGGGTCGGCTGCGGCCTCTTCGACTTCCTGCTGGATGCGTTCGGCCTCAGCCTCGGCGTCCGCGCGATGGTTCTCCGCCTCGTCCATCGGCCATCCTCCCGTGGGTCGCTGCCGTCGTCGGAATTGGGTGGTCAGGCGGACGACAGCGAGACATAGTAAGCGCTCGACGACGGTGGAGGTCCGCGTGAGGTACTACCACGCCGAGCACCAGGCGGCGTACCAGCGGCTCGTGCAGCAGGGTCTGACGCAGTGGAGCGACCTCTTCGGGGAGACCGACGAGTACGACGTCTTCCCGAACCGGCCGTTCCTCGAACACGCGCTGACCCAGCTGGACCTTCCGCCCGAGCCCGACGTACTGGAGTACGGCTGCGGCACCGGACCGGCGGCGTGCTTCCTTGCGGCGCGAGGTTTCCGCGTCGACGCGATCGACCTCATCCCGGAGGCGATCACGCTGGCCCGGGGATTCGCCCGGCAGCGCGGCGTCGACGTCGACTTCAGCGTGCAGGACGTCTGCGCAATGGGGGCCGGCAGCAAGCAGTACGACGTCGTCCTCGACAGCTACTGTCTCCAGTCCATCGTCACGGACACCGACCGCGCCAACCTGCTCGGCGCCGTACGCGACCGCCTCAAGACCACCGGGTACTACGTCCTCTCCACCGCGATGTACGACCCGGACCGCGTCTACGAAGGCAACTTCCGGTACGACGCCAGCAGCGGTATCTGCTACGAGGCCGCTGCTCCAGCGGCCGACGCGATCCAGCTCGACGGCACCTGGTACCTCCCACACCGCCGTCACCTACGGCCCGCCGCCCTACGAGCCGAGCTGGAAACCGCCGGCCTCAGCGTCCTCTCCCAAGCTGGCGGCGACGTCATCTGCGTCAGGTATCACGAAACCTGAGCAGCAGAGTGCCCACAAGCATCGCCCCGAGCGACCACGCCGCGAGCACCCACAGGCTGGCGCTCATCGGCGCACTCTGCTCGAGCAGTCGGCGCAGATGTGGGTTGGCAACCAGTTGGGCCAGGATCGGCGGCAGGTACAGCAGTCCGCGGTCACCGGCGACCCGTCGTTAACCGCCGCCCTGCTGACAAACCTGATCACCAACGCCATCCGCCACAACCGCCCCCACGGCACAGTCGACATCACCACGACCCCGTCCGGCCGCCTCATCATCACCAACACCGGCCCCCCGATTCCCCCACCGAGCTCCCCCGCCTAATCCAACCCTTCCAACGGCTGAACCCCAACCGCACAACCCACACCGAAGGCCACGGCCTAGGCCTGGCGATCGTCTCAGCCATCGCCCAAGCCCACCAAGCTCCTCTATCCATCACCCCCAACCTCACCGGCGGCCTCCACATCACCGTCGACTTCCCGAGCGAGGTCTAGGCTCGTTCGGAGACCCACGCTCTACAGTGATTGGAACGGCGAGAGAGGGGCTGGTCGTGAGTACGCGGGAATGGGTGCCGGTTGAGCAGCGGTGGTTCGGGCTGGATCGGCGGACGTTCAAGGCCGGGTTCTCGGCGCTCGCGATCGCGCTGCTGCTGATCTACGGGTGGCAGGGGCTGAACGCGGCGATTCCGTGGCACAACGAGATTCGGGCCGGGCAGGTGCTCGACCTCGGCGACGGTGCGACGGCGGTGCCGCCGGTCGGCTGGCAGCTCGAGCAGGGGACGCTCGTTGGCGGCGCGGGGGCGAGCGCGACCAGCCTGCAGGTGCTGCTCGCACAGGGCGGCGCGACGATCGAGCTGATCGGTGCGGCGTACGACGGCAGCGCAGCCGCCTTCCTCGACCAGGTGCACCGTTCGCAAGGCAGTCCGCCAGGCGTGACGGCAGCGCGCGGCTCGCTCACCACCGACTCGGGGCTGGTCGGCGTGGTCGAGAGCGGGAGCGGCCCGAGCGGCGACGGAGTCGACGTGGCGTTCAAGATGGGTACGGGCGATGCCGTTGACACCGCCCCGGCGCTTCTCGTCCGAGTCCGTACGGCGTCCGGGCAGTTCGAGCACTATGAGGACCAGGTCGGCGCGATGTTGCGCAGCATCACCCCGGGAGCGGCGCGATGACCGCCGTACCGCAGGAGAAAGTCGCGCAGCTCGACGCGATCGAGGAGTCCGGCTGGGGCCAGCCGTACCGGTTCCTGCAGCCGCACAACGTCGCGTTCTGGGTCTATGTGGTCGGTGTCGGTGCCGGTGCGATCACCATGCTGCGGGTCTTCGGTCCTGGTGCACAGTTCTACACACCGGCGCTCGCGGGAGGCGTCGTACTGTTCGGCCTCTACCTCATCCCCTGGCTGCTCCTCCTGCGCCACCACAACCGCTTCACGGCGCAGCCCGCGTCGCTGCTGGCGACAGGCTTCGTCTGGGGCGGCGTCGCCGCGACCTTCTGGATCGCACTGCCGGCCAACGCGGCGCTGCTGGCGATCTGGGCCAAGATCGGCGGTACGTCGTTCGCGCAGGACTGGGGCGCCGGCCTGACCGCCCCGATCAACGAGGAATTCGGCAAGGCGATCGGCCTCATCCTGCTCATCGGCCTGGCTCCGCGACTCGTCCGCAGCGCGTACGACGGCTTCATCATCGGCGCGTTCATCGGCCTGGGCTTCCAGGTCTTCGAGGACATCCTGTACGTGTACAACGGCGCAACCCAGCAGTACGGCGTCGACCAGCTCGGTTCGTCCCTCCGCGTCTTCATCGTCCGCGGCGCCGCCGGAATCGTCTCGCATGCCCTGTTCAGCGCGATCTTCTGCGCCGGTCTGATGTGGGTCCTCGGCCGCACCCGCGGCGAACGCAACGTCGTACGCGGCGTCCTGACGATGCTGATGGCAATGTTCTTCCACTTCGCCTGGGACGACATGGGCGGCCTCAGCAACGGCGGCGTGTGGGCCGCCATCCTCCCGTTCCTGATCGCCGCTGTGGAGCTGACCGCCCTTTTCTACGTACTCCGCCACGCCGCGAAACACGAACGCACCTGGATCCGAGAACTCCTCACCCCCGAACTGGCCACCGGCGCCGTCGACCCACCTCTCCTGGACGCCGTCAGCGGCCTGAGACGCGATCGCAAGAAGTACCGCAAACACCTTCACAGCCGCCGCACAGCCAACCACCGCCTCGAGGCCGCCAGCGACCTGGCCCAAGAAATCGCCCGAGCCAACGGCGCAGAGTCGCCGGGCGTGGTCCACACCCGCGCAGAACTCCTGCGCCTACACAACAAGCCCTGACGGAAGGACGCGTGACGTCACGGCCTGAGACAAGCGCAGCTAAGATCTCCTCCCGTCGAGTCACAGAACGCCACCGGCCCACACACGTTGGTGTCGAACATGTCGCTGCAGTCCGGGAGCCCCTGACAGGCGCACGCCCCAGATGAACACGTGAATTCAAGCACCTCTTCCTGGGCAGTCCTGACGACCGCTTGTCCGCCGGTAGCGGATCCTCGCGTGCCACGGCGATACATTCTTGCCGACTTGTAGAGCGATGCCTCGGCGGTGAAATTGGCTAACATCGTCACCCTCCTGTCAAAGTTACCGATCGTAGTAAGAAGATAGTTTCGTCACGAGGAATGGAAACTCCTCGGTCACGTCCACTCTGACGAAGTACTTGTCCGCGACGTCGGTGCGCCGGCTCGTGAACGTGAATATGACATCGACGACGTCGCGTGTGGTGCCGGACAGCCTTGACGGACGAGCTTCGATGCCGGAGAGCGAGAGTTCTGAGGCGTGCGCCTCCGTGGCCTTGGCGTAGATGGCGGGATAGCGGAGAGCGAGATAGTTGACGGCCCGATGCTCGTCCGTCGCGCCCGCATTGTCGGCGATCTGCATGATGCGGTCGAACATCTCGGCGGCGCTGGATCGAAAATCTTCGTCGCGCTCAGCATCCAACTCGTCCGGCCGCGGAATCGCGGCCACCAGACCGTCGCGATCGAAGGAGTAGATCTGTGTGAACGCAACGACCGGTACGACGAGCCCGTTGCACTTCTCCGGAGCAGCAAGCGCTCCACGCACTCCGACAACTACGTCGACGTCGTCGCCGCTCCGCTCCGGTCTGACCGTATCCACCAGCAAATCGAAATCACTGGGATGCCCTGGCACGAGGATGTAGGTCTCGATCCCCTCGACCGTGAACACCCAGCACAGTTGCCGGATCAGGTGGCGGTTGCTGGGTGTTTCGAGAAGCGACAGCAGCGCTTGCCGATCCGTCAGGCCGGCCGTCTCGGCACGGCCCATGGTCTGGGCGAATTCTTTCTCGATCGCCAGACTGGCAAATCGCGGTTCGACGCGTCCGAGTGCGTAGACGAACGAAGGCTTCCGGGTGACGGCGGGTTGCGGTGTCCGACCGAGCGGTGCAACTCCCGGCGACGCCGTCAGCAGGCTCGCGGCACCCACGTTCGCTTCGTTTTCTGCACCATCTTCTGTTGAGTTCATCAAGCCCCCTCCGTGACCTACCTCGATTACCTGCTGTACAACCGGACCCATTGATTCGCCTTGGCGGCACGCCGGGCGCAACCTCCACACTGCTTGATGCCGACGTACGACGTCGCCCGCCCGATCGCATCTCCCAGTCCGGTCTCTTCGGTAACAATGAATCCAGGCAGCCGAATACGCTTCGGCGATCGTTTACCCTCATCCTTCTCGGCACTCATCGCCAACCTCCATCACGTCAACCTGTCCACGGTTCTCGCATCCTTGGCGGTCAGGTACTCGTGCGCCGCCTTCGCATCTGCCAGCGGTGGAATCAGCGAAAGCGCGCGCCGATTCCGCCCGAGGGTCAGCGCAGCCCTGATATCGGCCGCGCCACAACGCGGGAAGAGCGACCAGAGCAGAGCAGCAGTTCCGGAGATGAGCGCCGTCGCGAAGCTCGTGCCTCTCAACTCGACACTGCCTCCTGCAGGCGTGATGCTTCGAACACCCGCGCCGGGTGCACCGACGCCTCTGCGCGCTGTGGACGCAGAGAAATTCGAATGTCCGATCGGGCGCCCGTCTTCGTCGTACGAGACCACCGGAACTACCGCCGGATGCCGAGTTATCGTCGTGCTCGACAGCTCGCCATCGTTCCCTGCAGCGGCCACCACAAGTGCGCCACGCAAAAGCGCATAGTCCAGCGCCCGGCTGATCACGGAGTGCTGGGTCATCGGCGACGGCGACATCGCCAAGCTCACATTGATGACCTTCGCGCCGGCACGCGTGACCTCGACGAGTGCCTCGGCAAGTTCATCGGGGCCCGCCTCAAGGTGCCCACCAGGTCCTGATTCCGGAATGACGGGCCGATTGAGGACAACGCATCCTGGCGCAATTCCAGGTGCTTCTGACACTCCCCTGGTCGCGCACAGTATCCCCGCCACAGCCGTGCCATGCCGGCATGCCGCTTCATCAGGCCGGGCACACTTTCCGTCCGAGCCGCCGACAGTACGAATCATGCTGTGGACGAAAGCCGGGTGATCAGTCACAACTGGACCGTCCAGGAGGGCCACTACTATCTCGGCCCGGCCGACAGTCTGGTCCATCAGAAAAGGAAGACCGACCAGATTCAACGAAGTGGATCGATGCGCAGGAGGCACGTCAACTGGACGCCCCGCATCAGCTGTCATCGGATCCACGCCAAGACGCATGTCCGTCCCCTCGCACACAAATGTGCCCGAAACTCAGTAGAACACCGAGCCGCACGTCCGACAAGTGCCGGTCACCCGGAGTTACTTTGGCCTGCTGCCTGCGCGGGGCGATCGCCTCAGCAGCTAGCGCGGCGCGCTGTTACCAGGCTCGGTGCAGCAGCTCGGTAGCTTCGGGGAGGGACAGGTTTGCCCGCCGCGCAGCCCGTGCGAAGACGGTCGCCGCGGCGCGAGTCTCCTCGTCGTCCACCCGACTGCGCGACGCGAGGACGAACGTCCCGTTCCGCCCCCGCGTCTCAACCAGCCGCTCAGCCTCCAGCTCCTTATAAGCGCGAGCGACAGTGTTGACCGCAAGCCCAAGATCCCCCGCCAACTGCCGCACCGTAGGCAACCGAGTCCCCTGCGCCAGCTCGCCGGTCCGGATCAGCCCGGAGATCTGATCCTTCACCTGCTCGTACGGCGGTTTCGCTGCCGCCGGGTCGACCGAGATGATCATCCGGCGACTCGCTGCACCCGCTGTAGCCCGCGGCGGCTGGCGGCGACCATGAGCGCAGTACACCACAGCGCCACCGACACGAGGAACAGCACAGTCGCGAGCGGCTCGACGTACCCCGGCACGTCGGACGGCCACTCGAACGACATCGGCATCGCCGCACCGAGCAGCCACGCGACAGTCAGCACCGCCGACCCGATGTCCCGCAGCGTTGTCGCCCGTAGCGCCTCCTGCCAGCGCAGCTCGGCCTCGCGTCCGGACGGCTGGTTCACGCGCAACGTCGTACGCGTCAGCAGCAGCCCGATCGCCCACACCGCCACAGCAGCCAAACCGCTGCCGATCAGGATCCAGCCCCGCGCCGGATGGTCGTTCGTACCAAGCACCACGACGCCGAGCGCGGCGCCGGCCAACGGCAGTACGACGCAGCCGTCGTAGATCGCGATCTCGATCGGACTCAGGTAGTCGCTCAACTTCCGCGGCCGCAGTGCCGCGAGCCGCGGCCCGTCAGCGCGCGACGCCCGAACGGACCGATAGCCGTTGATCAGCGTCGCGAACCCGCCGAACGCAGCCGTCGCCGCCAGCAACCAAGTGAGCAGCCGGAAGTCCAGCACAGCCCCGGGCACGAAGCCGAGATCCATCCCGAGATGCACCAGTACGACGGCCGCACCGGCAACCAGCACCCCCGCCAGTACGCCGAGGATCAGGATCTCCTGACGGCGCCGGTACCACTCGAGCGCCGCCTCGACGAGGTCACGCTCCCCCGGCAGCCCGCCACGCTCGACGCGCCGATCGACCTCCCGCTGTGCCGCTTTCCGGCGCTGCGTCCACAGGATCCCCGACGCCACCACCATCACCCCGACCAGCCACAGCACGTCCACCGCCGACCACGCTCCCCTCGAGTTCTTTGTACCAAATGTATTGATACAAAGAGCGTAAGTCAATCGAGGGTCATGCGAAGTCGGCCGCCGTATACGCCTTCTGCTCGACCAGCACGAGCCAGTTGCCCGAGTTGTCCCGCAGTACCGCCTCCACGCCGTACGGCCGATCCGCCGGCTCCTGGATGTACTCAACGCCGCGCCCCGTCAGCTCGGCGAACGTCTTCCGGCAGTCGTCCGTCGCCAGCCCGACCCCATGCATCGAGCCCTTGGCCATGATCCGCCGGATCCACCCCGCAGATTCCTCGTCCATCGGCGGCCCGGGAAGCATCAGCGCCAGCTCGAGCTCGGGATGGTCGGCCTGATGCACGGTGCACCAGCGAAAGTCCTCGCTGAGCGTGATGTCCTCACCGAGTTCGAATCCAAGCTTCTCGGTGTAGAACGCCTTCGCCTCGTCGATGTCGTTGACGTAGACCGTCACCAGGCTCACGTTCGTGATCACAGTTCCTCCTCAAAGGTCGTGAGTACGACGCTAAGCCCCGGGCTCCCCCGGCGGCTTCTCCGGAATTGCGGAATTCAATCCGAGCATGAACACGAAGCACCCAGGGATCCGCGCCCCGGTCTGCGTCCGCTGGTACGCCGTCGGCGTCATCCCGACGAGCTCGGTGAACCGCTGCGAGAACGACCCCAGACTGCTGTACCCGACCAGCCCGCACACCTCGGTCACTGTCAGGTTCGTCGCCCGCAGCAGATCGGTCGCCCGCTCGATCCGCCGCCGGGTCACGTACTGCATCGGCGTCTCGCCGTACTCCGCCGCGAAGCACCGCAGGAAGTGGTACTTCGAGACGCCCGCCGCGGTCGCCAGCGCCGCGAGATCGAGCGGCTCGGCATAGTTGCGATCGGCAACATCCCGCGCCCGCCGCAGGTGCGGCAACAGCTCCACCGGCACGACGATCGGCACGGCTCGAGCCTAGCCTCCGCGGAGGAACGACTCCACGACCGCGGCGTACCGTTCCGGCTCCTCGACGTTCGGCAGGTGACTGGACTCCGCGAACACCTCCCAGCGCGCATCCGGGATCAACTCCGCGTACGGCGATACGCACACGGGCTGCGCCTCGTCGTACGCACCGGAGACAACCAGCGTCGGTACGGCGATCCGCGGCAGCCGGTCGACGACCGTCCAGTCCAGCAGGCTCCCGACGACGTGGAACTCACTCGGCCCGTTCATCGTGTGATAGACGGTCGGATCCTCCTCGATGGACGCGAACGCCGCCGCGACCTCCGGCGGATTGGGCACTACGCGGCAGACGTGCCGGTCGTAGAACACCTTCATCGCGGCCGCGTACTCCGGAGAGTTCGTCGTCTCCGCCTCCTCGTGTTCGCGCAGCGTCTCCTCCACCTCGGCCGGCAGCCCCGCACGCAACAACGCCGCCGCTTCGAGCCACAGCGGCATCGACGCCGGCGAGTTGGAGATCACCAGTCGTCTCAACCCCGCTGGACGCCGTACGGCGTGCTCCGCCGACAACATCCCGCCCCACGACTGCCCCAGCAGGTGGTAGTCGTCCGCAATCCCCAAGTGATCCAGCAGATTGTCCAGCTCGTCCAGGAACAGCTCAACAGTCCAGTACGACGGATCCGCGTCCGGCAGATGAGTCGAGTTCCCACATCCCAACTGGTCGTAATGAATCACGGGCCTGCCTGCGGCGAGCGCAGTCAACGACAGCAGGTACTGATGCGTCGCCCCTGGCCCACCGTGGGCGATCACCAACGGCGTGACTCCACTGCCCAGGTCCCCAGTCATCCGGTACCAAGTCTCGCCGTCGGAGAACGGCACCCGGCCTTCACGGGTCGGGGGCAGGATCTCGTACGACGCGGTGCTACTCATCACAGTGTCCTTTCAGGCATCGAGCCAGCCCCGCACGTGCCGGCGCAGGAAGTCGAGGTCGGCGGGGATGTCGCGAGGTGAGCCGGCTCGATGTCCCCAGATGCTGGGGATCTCCACCAGCTCCGCCTTCCGCAGCGAGGTCAGCTCCAACTCGTTGTCCGCGGTCCGGAAGTAGAGGTCGGTGGCCGACGGCATCAACAGCACGCGGGCCGTGATCGCCCCTAGTGCTGCGTCCAGGTCGCCGTCGTACGGCGTACTGATGTCGGCCTCCTGCCAGGTGAGCGCCTGCGCGTACTGGTCGGCGGCGGCGCCCTCGGCGAAGCGATCCACCCAGTCGGTCTGCAGGAACGAGTCGAGATCCGGCGCTCCCAGTACGGACTCGAACAACCGCGCCCGGTAGAAGTCCTGGCTCAGCCCCCACCCGGCGTAGACGTGCGCGAAAGCACGCTTGGCGGCAACGGGCTCGGCCGTGAAGTGCCCGTTGCCGGCGTACTCAGGAGCTGCCTCGAGGATCCGCAACAAGCCGGACAGGAAGACCCGGTTGTGGAGCGACGTCCGCGCACTCCCACAGACGACGATCGCGCGCTCGACGAACTCGGGGTAGAGCGCCGCCCAGTGGTAAGCCTGACCGGCGCCCATCGAGAACCCGTACGCCGCGGCGAGCCGATCGATCCCGAAATGCTCGGTGATCAGCCGGTACTGCGCATGCACGTTGTCCGCCATCGTGACGAGCGACGGAAACTCCGGGTCCGTCGACGCGCTCGACGAGAGCCCGTTGGTGAACATGTCCGGGATGACGATGAACCACCGCTCGGGGTCCAGTACGCCGTCGGGCCCGATCAGCCACTCCTGCGTCTCGTGCGTCGCGCCGTAACTGCACGGGTAGACGATCACGTTGTCGCGCGCCGGGGACAGCGTGCCGTAGGACTTCCAGGAGAGCTTGGCGTTCCGGATGACACCGCCGTTCTCGAGCTTCAGGTCGCCGAGTTCGAAGCTGCCGGTCGTCACGCGAGCACGCCGGCCGGGAGCAGGGCGTGGACGCCCCAGGTCTGGTTCGCGACCTGGGTGACGCGGAGATCGACGGCGGTGCTGGCAAGTGCCAGGGCGGTGCTCTTGCCGACGTCGAGGAGCGCCTGCATCCAGCGCACCATCGCGTCCAGCGCGTCGCCGGTCGCGACGTTCAGGTCGGCGTCGAATCCGAAGGTGATCAGCCCGTCCGGGGTCTCCGCGTGGATCGTCTCGATCGGGCGCGGTTCGCGGACCAGGTCCACGGTCAGTGTCGTGGTCATCGGGCACTCGATCGCCGTACCGCCCACCTCACCGTCGCCCTGGGCGGCGTGACCGTCGCCGAGGCTCAGCATCGCGTCCGCGACCGCGACCGGCAGGTAGAGCGTCGACCCCGCGACCAACGACTTGCAGTCGATGTTGCCGCCACCAACTGCTCGGGGCGGGATCGTCGAGTGCTCGCCGCCGCTCTCGGGGGCCACGCCGATGACGCCGAGGAACGGTGCGAGGTCACGGGTGAAGCCACCGTTGCAGCGACCGGTTCCAGCGTCGGGATCGAGATCCCAGAGCAGCCAGGCGGGTTGATCGGTGACGCCCAGCCGCTCGGTGATCGGCGACTTCAGCGCGCCGGCGACGGTCCAGCCCCAAGGGTCGGGGGTGAGGGAGACCAACCGGATCGCGAGCACGTCACCTGGCTGTGCACCACGGACGGCGATCGGCCCGGTCAGGCAGTGGCCGCGAGCCTGATCGAACATCCTCGGCTGCTGCTCACCTGGTGTGGTCTGCGGTGACAGGTAGCCCGAAGCATCCAGTGAATGGACTGTCAACGTGTCGCCTGGGTCAATCGTCAGCACCGGAGGCTGCTCGGCGCTGAACACGTCGACGGTGGTCTCGGGGGTTGCGTCCAGCTTGTGCATCATCGTCTACCTCACGGGCGTCAGGACGTGGGTGGTCAGGGGATGGTGGCACGCGACCGCGTGCAGGCCGTCGGAGGGTTTCAGTACCGGGACCTCCGTGGCACACCGCTCGGTTGCGAGCGGGCACCGGGTCCGGAAGTGGCAGCCGCTCGGCGGATCGATGGCCGACGGCAACTCGCCGCCGAGGCCGGTCGACCGGGCCGCGGCCTCCCGGTTCTTCGCCGACTCCGGGAGCGGGATCGCCTTGATCAGCCCGGCCGTGTACGGGTGCCGTGGTGCGCTGTAGACGTCCTCACCGGCTCCGAGTTCGACGAGCCGGCCGAGGTACATCACGCCGATCCGGTCGGCCAGGTACTTGAGCAGCGACAGGTCGTGCGAGATCACGACGTACGTCTGGCCGTACCGCTCCTGCAGCGACCGCATCAGGTTGAGGATCTGCGCCTGGACCGAGACATCCAGCGCGGACACCGGCTCGTCCGCGACGATCACCTTCGGTCGGAGCGCCAATGCCCGGGCCATCGCGATCCGCTGCCGCTGGCCACCCGAGAACTCGTGCGGGTACCGCTCCGCCGCCTCAGGTGGCAACCCGACTGCCGCCAGCAGCTCGGCCACGGTACGGCGTCGTTCGCGCCGGGTACCGACTCCTTGAGCCACCAGCGGTTCCGCGATCAGCGCGGCGACGGTCATCCGTGGATCGAGCGCGGCGGCCGAATCCTGGAACATCATCTGAAGATCACGCCGGCGCTTCCGGAATCCGGACCGGCTCTGCACCGACAGATCCCGGCCGTCGAAGCTGACAGATCCGCTGGTCGGCCGCTCCAGCCCCACCAGCATGCGGCCGAGCGTGGTCTTGCCGCAGCCCGACTCCCCGACGATTCCCAGCGTCTCCCCGGCCGCGATGGTCAGCGTCACTCCCGACACCGCTTGCACCGCCCGCGACGGAGCGAAGGGCCGCCTCGATCGCACGCCGAACCGCTTGTGTACGTCGAAGAGCTGCACCAGCGAGTCAGATCCGCGCGGCTCGGCCGCCTCCCGCACGCCGACGTCCGCGGCCGTGGTTCGGGTACGCCCGTCGGCCGGATGGAAGCACGCGTGCAGGTGATCCCCACCGATCAACGACGGATCAGCGCTGCGGCAGTCGTCCTGCGCGAACGCACACCGTGGAGCGAACCGGCACCCCGGCGCCAGGTCGAGCAGCTTCGGCGGACTGCCTGGAATCGTGGCCAGCTCAGCGTTCCGGTCGAGTTCCAGTGTCGGCATCGCGGCGAGCAACGCCTCGGTGTACCGATGCCGCGGCCTCTCGAACAATTCGTGGACGCCGCTCTGCTCGACCACCTGTCCGCCGTACATGACGGCGACCCGGTCGGCGTACTCGGAGATCACGCCCATGTCGTGGGTGATCAGCAGCACGCCCATCGACAGTTGCGACTTGAGGTCGTCGATCAGGGTCAGGATCTGCGCCTGGATCGAGACGTCCAGCGCCGTCGTCGGCTCGTCGGCGATCAGCAGCTTCGGATCGCACATCAGACCGAGCGCGATCATCACCCGCTGCCGCATCCCGCCGGACAGCTGGTGCGGGTAGTCGTCGAGCCGCTCGCGCGGTCGTGGCATGCCCACCAGTCCGAGCACCTCGGTCGCCCGGGCCGTCGCCGCGGCGCGGCTGCTGTCGACGTGAATCCGGTACGCCTCCCGCAACTGACTGCCGATCGTCCGGACCGGGTTCAGCGAGGTCATCGGGTCCTGGAAGATCATCGCCAGCTCGCTGCCGCGCACCTTGCGCATGGCCGGCTCGTCCAGCTCGGTCAGCTCGCGGCCGTCCAGCCGGATCGAGCCGCCGGTGATCGATCCACCGGGCGGCAGCAGCCGCATGATCGACATCCCGGTCATCGTCTTGCCGGATCCGGATTCCCCCACCACACCAAGGGTTTCCCCGGCTCGGACGGCGAAGCTCACCCCGTCGACAGGACGGATCCGGCCTTGTGCGGTGTCGATCTCGGTCCGCAGCCCGGTCACCTCAAGCAGACTCATGTGCGATGTCACCTCCGTGACGGGACAGCCGGATCGCGAGCCGGCGGAAGCTTCGGCCGAACCTGATCCCGGCCCGTGGATCCAGCACCCGCATCAGGTGATCGCCGGAGAAGTTCGCGAGCAGGATGGTCGCCATGATCGCGAGCCCGGGAAAGGTCGACAGCCACCAGGCGTCGGCCAGATTGGTCGCACCGGCGGCCAGGTCACTCCCCCAGTCCGGCGCCGGCAGCCGGACGCCCAGACCCAGGAAGCTCAGGGTGGTGGCGGTCAGGATGCCCCAGCCGATGGCACTGCTACCGAGCACGACCACCTCGGTCAGCAGGTTGGGCAGCAGGTGCCGCCACGAGGTGCGCAGCGTGGTGGAGCCGAACACCCGGGCGGCCTCGACGTACTCGGCCTTGCGAAGCCGGCGGACCGAAGACTCGACCACCCGCGCGAAGCCCGGGGTGAACGCGATCCCGATCGCCAGGACGATGCTGCGGACACCCGAGCCGGCGGTGGCGATCAGGATCAACGCGATCAGCAGCACCGGCAGCGCGAGGAACACGTCCACCAGGCGCATCACCACGGCGTTGATCCAGCGCGGCGCGACACCACCCAGTACGCCGATCGCGACACCCGCGGCGCTGGCGAGAAGGACGCCCAGGAAGCTCGCCACGAGGACCGGGCGTGCGCCGTACACGGTGCGGCTGTAGACATCGCGGCCGAGCAGGTCCGTACCGAACAGATGGCTGCCGCTCGGGCCCTCCAGGTGCGCGTCACTCGTCGCTACCGGGTCGACGTGGGCCAGCACGCCGGGTGCGAGCAGCAGTAGCAGCACCAGGAGGACCGCGAGGCTCAGGACAACCCACTTGAGCCGGCTCATGCGGCAGCCTCCTGTCTGGTGCGTGGGTCGATGGCGCCGACGATCAGGTCCACGCCGAGATTGATCACCACGTAGGCGATCCCGATCACGACCACCGCACCCTGCACCACCGGGATGTTCTTGCTGGTGATCGAGGTGGCCAGGAAGCTCCCCAGCCCGGCGCGGCCGAAGATCACCTCGGTGATCGCGGCACCGGTCAGGATGTTGCCGAACTGCAGGCCGATCGTGGTGACCGCCGGCACCGAGGAGTTCCGCAGTACCTGCCGCAGCAGCACCCGCAGCTCACCGCTGCCGCGCGCCCGGGCGGACTTCACGTAGTCGCTGCGCAGCTCGTCGATCACCCGGCCGCGGACGAGTCGGGTCAGGATCGCCGCGTAGCCCCAGCCCAGCGAGACCGCCGGCAGCACCAGGCTCTTGGCCGTACCGTCGTCAATCGCGGACAGCAGGTGCAGCTTGACACTGAACAGCAGCACGAGCAGCAGAGCCAGGAAGAAGTACGGCACCGCGACACCAGCGAACGAGATCCACCGCGCCACGGTGTCCAGGACCGAACCCGGACGCATGCCCGCAACCAGTCCGAGCGGTACGCCGACCAGCACCGCGACCAGCATCGAGGTCGCCGTCAGGATCAGCGTGCTCGGTGCCCTGGACAACAATTCGTGGCTGACCGGGGTCTGGGTCAGGAACGACGTACCGAGGTTGCCGTGCACGAGGTTGACAGCGAAATCGGCGTACTGCCGCCACAACGGATCGTCGAGTCCGAGTTGCTGCCGCAGCGTCGCGATCTGCTCCGGTGACGCGTTCGCGCCGTACAGGATCACTTTGGCCGGATCGCCCGGTACGACGTGCACCAGGACGAATGCGATCAGGGTGATGCCGATGACGACCGGGATCGCCGCGCCCAGCCGTCGCACCACGAACAGCAGCATCAGCCGACCGTGGCGCTGTGGAACGCCAGGTAGCCGTTCAGGGTCTGGTGCAGGTTCTGCACCTTCGGCGACAGCGTGAACGCGCCGGCCACGTCCCACAGCGGCAGGTACATCGAGTCCTGCATCAGCTTCGCGCCGACCTGCTCGTACAGCCCGTTGCGGGTGGCGTCGGCGGCGGTCGCGTTCGCCTTGGCGATCAGCTTGTCCACCGCGGGGTTGGCGTAGTGCGACCAGTTGAAGCCGGACTGGATCGCGTTGGAGTTGACCCAGATGTTGAGCAGGTAGGGGTCCGCGCCGTAGTAGCCGAAGGAACCCAGGTTGTGCGCGCCGGAGTTGAAGCTCGCCTGCGCCGTCGCGAACGGCTGTACGGCGGTGTTCGCGCTGAACCCGGCCTTCTGCAGCTCCGAGACGGCGAACTGCGTCGGCAACTCCAGCCCGCCGCCGCTGAACAGGATGATCTCGAGGCTGAGCTTCTTGCCGTTCTTGGTCCGGATCCCGCCGTCGCCGACCGTCCAGCCGGCCTGGTCGAGCAGCTGGCCGGCCTTGTCCGGGTCGTAGGAGTAGGTCTTGCTCGCCGCCGCGCTGTACCCCGGCGTGATCGGGGTGAGCACGTTGTGCGCGGGCTTGTAGACGTCGTACAGGACGTCCTTCACGAGCGCGTCCTGGTCGACGGCGTACATGATCGCCTGCCGCACCAGCGGGTCGTCGGTCGGCGGTTTGGTCACGTTGATCGGCATCCCCAGCGGCGTACCGATGGAGGGCACCAGCAACTGCTGGAACTTGCCGGACTTCTGCGCGGCGGAGATGTTGTTGGGCGGCAGGTTCATCGCGATCTGCAACTGCCCGCTCTGCAGGGCGTTGTAGCGGCCGCTGTCGTCGGTGACGATCCGGAACACCAGCTTGTCCAGCTTGGCCGGGCCCTCGCCCAGCGCCTTCGGACCCCAGGTGTACTTCGGATTCTTCAGCAGCGTCAACTGGCTGCCGGCCTGGTAGCTCTGGAACGTGAACGGTCCGGTCCCGACCGGATTGTTCCCGTACGCCGTCGGCCCGTACTTCGCCAGCGCGGCCGGCGACGAGATGCCGAAGTTGCCGGCCGCCTGCTGGTGCAGGAACGACGCGTTCGGCGCCGTGAAGACGATCTGCACGGTGTAGTCGTCGAGGATCTTGGTCTCCTTGTACGGCCCCAGCGCGCCGAGACCGCTCTTGGACTTGGTCTTCGGGTCGACCACGTGGTCGTACGTCGCCTTGACCGCCTTCGCGTCGAACGTCGTCCCGTCGTGGAACGTCACGCCCTTGCGCAGCTTGAAGGTGTAGACCGAGGCGTCGGGCGAGATCGTCCACGACTCTGCCAGGCCCGGGTGGAAGGCACTGCCGCCCTTACCGTCCGGCAGCCAGTAGACCAGCGGGTCGAACAGCGCGAACGAGATCAGCAGCGTGAGCGCGAGTCCGGTGGCGCCTGGGTCGAGGGTGTCGGGGGTGGCGTTGATCCCCATGGTCAACGTGCCGCCACCGGCGGGCGTGGCCGCGGACGAGGTGCTGTCACCACAGGCGGTGAGCATCGGGGCGAGGCCGATCCCGGCGGCCAGCCCGCCGCCGAGGCCGAGCAGCCTGCGGCGGGAGAACTGACCTGGATGCGAGAGGTTCATGCGACGTACTCCTTGGGCAGGCAGGAGGGGTGCTATTCCGTATGTTGTATACGGCTTCTGCTACGCGCATGTTTCCAAGGGAGGACGTGAGGGTTTCAAAAGTGCCGGTTCGTATACAGAACCGTCAGCTCACCCTGTGGCGTCGTGCGGCCGGACCGGCTCCAGGTGGGGACGCAGCGCGTTGCGGACGCTGAGCACGTGATGCCGGGCGGCGGCCTCGGCCAGGTCGGGATCACCCGCGGCGATCGCCGCGATCAGGCCGTGGTGCTCGGCCCAGGCGGCCGGGTTCTGCAGCGGGGCGCTCTGCCGCAGCAGCCACTGACCACGCTTGACCATCGGGATCGCCAGGGCAATCAGGTAGTCGTTCCTGGTCAGTTCGAAGATCAGTGAGTGCAGTTCGGTGTGCAGGGTGGACAGCGCATCGAGGTCCTGGTCCGGCCCGGACTCGCCGACCAGGTCGAGAATGGCCCAAGCCCTTGTGATCAAGGCGGTTTCGGGATTCTGGGCGGATGCCGCCAGCCGGGCGCCGAGCGGCTCGAGGGCGAGCCGGACCTGGAACAGGTCCTCGGCCTGCTGGGCCGACAGCTTGGCCACGAAGGCGCCGCGCCGCGCGGTCACGTCGAGGAATCCCTCGGCCTCGAGGACCCGCATGGCCTCCCGGATCGGGTTGCGGGACACCCCCAACTGCTGGGCGAGCCGGTCCTCGACCAGACGCTCGCCGGGCGGCAGCGAGCCGGCCAGAATGAGGCGCCGCAGCTCGGCGGCGACCACGTCGCGGAGCGGTCGATGGCCGTCGCCGACCAGAATCGGGGTCGTAGTCACCCGGTTCATCGTATACGAACGGGGTGTCCGGACCGGTCTTTCGGTCTGGACCGAAGGTTTCGCGACCGTCGACGGATCAGGTCAGGCTCACTCCATGAGAGTCGGACAAGGTGGTAACGGACCGGGACCGCTCACACCGGACGGGAGCGCGGTCGAACTCTACGAAATCACGCAGGTGCACGGCGAGGACGAACTGATCAACGCCGCGATCGACCCAGGCAGCAGCATTCTCGAGCTCGGCTGCGGGACCGGGCGGATCACCCGGCCGCTGCTCGCGCTCGGGCACCAGGTGCTCGCCGTCGACGAGTCGGCGGACATGGTCGCCAGAGTCACCGAAACCGAGACGGTCTGCTCGACGATCGGCGACCTTCGGCTGCATCGGCAGTTCGACCTCGTCCTGATGATGTCGTTCCTGATCAACGTCGCCGACGACGCCGAACGCCTGCGCCTGCTGCAGACCTGCGCGCACCACGTCCGCCCAGGCGGCGCCGTGATCCTCCAGCAGCAGACTCCGAGGATGCTCCGCGGTCCGGCCGTGATGGTGAACGAGCAACGCAGGATGGAGATCTCCGACGTCGAGGAACTCCCCGGCAACCGCCAGGCAGCGACGCTGACCTACACCATCGACGGCAAGACCTGGTCGCAGCGAATCCTTACCCAGAACCTCTCCGAGGACGACCTGGCGGCCCAGCTCGCCGAAGTCGGCTTGCAGCGCGCCGGCTACCTCACTCCGGACAAGACCTGGGTGCGCGCACAACCCGTCTGACGCGCGGCAACCTCGCACGGCCCTGCGGACCCTGCAAGGTATGACCATGACTTCGAGCCGGCCGGAGAAGCCTCCGACCGCGCGCGACGGGGACCTGTGGGACGCCTTGCGCCGCCAGGAACCCGAGGCGCTCGGCGAGCTCTTCAGCCGGTATGCCGCCGCCGTGCACGCGTACGCCGTGCGCCACACGGGCTCCTATGCGTACGCCGATGACGCCGTGCAGGCGGCCTTCGTCACCGCCTGGAGGCACTTCGGGCGCTCGGATCCTGGTCCACTGAAGTACGACACTGCCCTGCCCTGGCTGCTCGCGATCGCCCGCAACGAGCTGCGCAATACGGCGAGAGCGCGCCGACGCCTGACGCAGTTCCTGCTTCGTCAACCGGCGCCGCTCTCCCATCCCGATCACGCGGAGTCGGTTGCCGCTCGCGTCGACTCGGAGAAGCACATCCAGGCGGTGCGAGCCGCGCTGTCCGCTCTGCCCGCCCACGAGCGCGAGACCGTCGAGCTCGTCTACTGGGCCGAGTTGTCGATCGCCGACGCCGCCGTCGTACTCGGTGTCGCGGAAGGCACCGTCAAAGCCCGCCTGTCCCGCGCCCGCCGCCGGCTACCGGCCCTGCTGGAGGAGCACCGATGAACCTCACTACGCCCCCTCCGGTCGAGCCCCTCGACCCGGACTACGCCACCGACGTACAGCACGATCTCGTACGCCGCGTCCGCAAGAAGCGCCGCGTCCCCGCCTGGACCCCCGTCCTCGCAGCCGCCTGCGGAATCGCTGTCATCGTCGCCGGCGGCGTCTTCATCTCCCGCAGCAACAACGAGCCATCCCCGGCGGGCCGGCCGACGATCGTCCAGGTGCCGGCCGGCACGTCGCCGACACAGTCGCTCGACCTCGGCCCGGCCTCGGGCAACGAAGCGAGCGTGGCGGCCGTGGCCTGCCTGGCCAAGGAAGCCGCCGCCGCGAAGCCGAACCAGTACCCCGGAGGGTCGCTGGATCCGGCCACGATCCAGCTCAAGTCCGCTCGCTGGATCAAGGCTCTCGGGTTGCCCGGTCGCGAGCGGCAGTTGGTGCAGTCGTTCATGACCGCGAACTACGTCTGGTTCCTGTGCGTCGACGGTAAGGCCGAGCCGTACCAAGGTGTTGGCGACGGAGCCACAGATGACGTCGTCGGATCGTGGTCCTGGTCGAATGTCGGCTCACCGAGCGTGCTGCGGGCGACGTTCGCCTTTCGTTCGCTGGCGATCGTGACCCGGGTCGAGCTGCGGATCCGGGGCACCGAAGGGGCCTCTCCCTGGTCCGTGGTCTCGGTTGCCGATCGGGGCGGGTACGTGACGGCGGTCCTGCCCGACGCACAGGCTCGGCACGGCTCGGCGAAGGTCGACATCCGCGGGCTCGACAAGACCGGGAAGGTGCTGTTCGAGAAGACCGTCGGCTGAATGGCTGGACCCCGGCGCCGGGGTCCAGCCATCGGCGAGTCAGCCCAGGCCGCCGCCGTTCTTGGCGAGGGTGTCGAACTGGGTGCGGGTCAGCTGGCTCGTGTCGCCCTTCAGCTTGGACGGGCGGGTGCAGATGACGCCCGCCGGGACCGAGCCGGTCAGGTACTGCAAGGCGCTCTTGAAGGAGTCGCACCGACGCTGGTCCTCGGCGCCGGCCGGATAACCGATGGCTGCGTTGACCCGGCCCATGTCGAGGTTGTCGGCGTACGGATTGATGTTGCGGGCAACGGTCCAGTACCAGCGGGCGATCGGGGCGCTCCACTGCAGCGACAGCGCGAGGTCCGGGTTGCCGAGCAGGTCGATGCCGAGGTACTGACCGGCCGGCCCGTAGTTGAAGTCACCGGTCAGCTGGATGTACCCGCGACCGCCGTACACCCGGGTGTCGCCGATCTCGCGGATGTTGTACTCCAGCCGCGACTCGTGCACCAGCGTGGCCAGGAACGCGGCCTTGCGGTACGGCGTGTTGATGTTCGCGTCCCGCATTGCCTGATTGAGCGACGGGAGACCGGTCTGCACGATCGACGGGTTCGCGATCCGGCTGCCGAACATCGCCTGTACGTCGGCAAGCGTGATGTCGCTGGTCTCCGGCGGCGGCCCGTCGCCACACACCGGTACGCCGGGCAGCTGGTCCTCGGGGATCGCGACGTACACGACGGTCACATAGCCGCCGAGCGCGGGCACATGCGCCCACCACGAACTGGTCCCGTCGGAGTTGCTGACGAGGTCGCCCTGCTTCTGGCAGTCGACGTCGATCGACGTCGGACCGCTGAGCGTGCCGACGACAGCGGACGAGAGGTAGGCGTCGGCGCGGACGTTCACACCGCTGCCGTAGGTCTGGAAGACGGTCGCGTACGCCGGGGAGGCGGCGACCAGAGCGCCCGCGGTGATCCCGAGGCAGATGAGAACAACGGTCAGAAGACGACGCATGAGCACTCCTGGGGCGAGGAGGGGCGGGAGTCGTGAAAACCTAACAAGCATTCTCGCGACGCCGCCAGTTTCCTCCAAAGTGCCGGAGTGCTCAACCCCGGCTGGTCGATGGCTCCGCCTTGGTGATAGCCGACTTCGCGGGGTTGTCGGGTGTTGTCCGTAGCGCGCATGGCGGTTCGAGGGGAGCGATCGTCGCAGGAGGTTGCAGCCGATGAGTCAGGCAAGCGGGCGGCCGGAGAGCCGGCGACCACCCTGACCGGGCAGTCTCACGATGGCGAACGCTGGCTCTCTCCGCACGCGGCACGGCTACCCGCGGCGTGTGATGCCGTTCGCGGTGGTGTCAGAGCTCCCGGAGGGCGGGACGCCGTGGCATCGCCCCGCCCCAGGTGGCATCGGACAGTCAGCGCTGTGGAGAGTCGCCGCGGCCTATTCCGCCTTCTTCTCCTCGGGCTTGGCGTCGACGCCGGCCTCCTTACGCTGCTCCGGCGTGATCGGCGCCGGCGCGGCGGTCAGCGGGTCGAACCCGCCGCCGGACTTCGGGAACGCGATCACGTCTCGGATCGACTCGGTGCCGGCCAGCAGCGCCGTGATGCGGTCCCAGCCGAAGGCGATCCCGCCGTGCGGCGGCGCGCCGAACTTGAACGCATCCAGGAGGAACCCGAACTTCTCCGAGGCCTCCTCGTCGCTCAGCCCCATCACCTTGAACACGCGCTTCTGCACGTCCTCGCGGTGGATACGGATCGAGCCACCACCGATCTCGTTGCCGTTGCAAACGATGTCGTACGCGTACGCCAGCGCCGATCCCGGATCGGTGTCGAACGTGTCCATCGAGTCCGGCTTCGGCGACGTGAAAGCGTGGTGTACGGCGGTCCATGCGCCGGACCCGACCGCGACATCACCGGCGGCCGTCGCGTCGTCGGCCGGCTCGAACAGCGGCGCGTCGACGACCCACACGAACGACCAGGTCGACTCGTCGATCAGCCCGCCACGACGGCCGATCTCCAGCCGGGCCGCACCGAGCAGCGCCCGCGACGACTTGACCGGACCCGCTGCGAAGAAGATGCAGTCGCCCGGCTTCGCGCCGACGTGATCGGCGATACCCGCGCGCTCCTCCTCGGACAGGTTCTTCGCGACCGGCCCGGCCAGCTCGCCGTCCTGGCCCACGAGGACATAGGCCAGCCCGCGAGCGCCGCGCTGCTTGGCCCACTCCTGCCACGCGTCCAGCTGCTTGCGCGGCTGGTCGGCGCCACCGGGCATCACGACGGCACCGACGTACGGCGCCTGGAAGACCCGGAACGGCGTGTTCTTGAAGTACTCGGTGCACTCCACCAGCTCGAGGCCCATCCGCAGGTCCGGCTTGTCGGAGCCGAAGCGCGCCATCGCCTCGCCGTACGTCATCCGCGGGATCGGCGTCTGCACGTCGTACCCGACGAGCTTCCAGAGCGCGGTCAGGATCTGTTCGGACAGCGCGATGATGTCGTCCTGGTCGACGAAGCTCATCTCGATGTCGAGCTGGGTGAACTCTGGCTGCCGGTCGGCGCGGAAGTCCTCGTCGCGGTAGCAGCGCGCGATCTGGAAGTACCGCTCCATGCCGGCCACCATCAGCAGCTGCTTGAACAGCTGCGGCGACTGCGGCAACGCGTACCAGCTGCCCGGCTGCAGACGAGCCGGCACCAGGAAGTCACGGGCGCCTTCCGGCGTCGACTTGGTCAGCGTCGGCGTCTCGATCTCGACGAAATCATGCTGAGCGAGGACCTCACGCGCCGCCTGGTTCACCTTGCTACGCAGGCGGATCGCCGCACCAGGACCCTGACGACGCAGGTCGAGGTAGCGGTACTTGAGGCGGATCTCCTCGTTCACCGGGGTCGCGTGGTGCTCCTCGACCGGGAACGGCAGCGGAGCGGCCTCGTTGAGCACCTCGACCTCGGTGGCGATGATCTCGATCTCGCCGGTCGGCAGGTTCGGGTTCGCATTGCCCTCGGGGCGCGGCGAGACCTCGCCGACGATCTTCAGGCAGTACTCCGAACGCAGGCCGTGCGCGGCGTCCTCGTCCCGGATGACGACCTGGACGGTGCCGGACGAGTCGCGCAGGTCGATGAACGCCACGCCGCCGTGATCGCGCCGCCGCGCCACCCAGCCCGCCAGGATCACGGTCTCGCCGGCGTCGGATGCGCGCAGCGAACCTGCGGAACGGTTACGGATCACGAGTTCTCCCTGTGCGATTCAATACTGTGCGTTTCGATACTTGGACGTAAGTCTTCGACCGGCGGGGCCCAGGTGCCAGCATCCGCGGGCACCTGCTCGCCGCTGCGGATGTCCTTCACCTCGGGCCCGTTCTCGGTGCTGAACCAGATGAACGGGATCCCCCGCCGATCCGCGAACCGGATCTGCTTGCCGAACTTCGCCGCCGCCGGCGCGACCTCGACCGGAATCCCGCGGCTCCGCAACTGGATCGCAGTACGCATGGCGTCGGCCCTGTCATCTTCGGAGTTCAGCGCGATCACCACGGCAGACGGCGTACTGCGGCTCGCCTTCAGCAATCCCTTGCTGATCAGCCGGTGCACCAGCCGCGACACACCGATCGAGATCCCGACGCCTGGGTACGTCGTCTTGCCGTCCGACGCGAGCGAGTCGTACCGCCCGCCGGAGCAGATCGATCCGTACCCCTCGTCGCCGATCAACTGCGTCTCGTAGACCGTGCCGGTGTAGTAATCCAGCCCGCGCGCGATCTTCAGATCCGCGACCAGCAGACCGGGAGCGTGCTCGTTCGCAGCGGTCATGATCTGCGACAGCCGCTCGAGCCCTTCGTCGAGGATCTCGTGCTGTACGCCGAGCGCCCGCACCTGATCCGCGAACGACGCATCGGTCGACGAGATCTCCGCGAGCCGCAGTACCTGCTTGGCCGTCTCCGCGGACAGGCCGGCAGCGGTCAGCAGGTCCGTGACCTTGTCCGGGCCGATCTTGTCCAGCTTGTCGACGATCCGGAGCGCGCCGGTGATGTCCTCGATGCCGAGGCCGCGGTAGAAACCCTCCGGGATCTGGCGGGTGTTCACCTGGATCCGGAACGCCGGGATCGGCAGCTTGCGGAACGCGTCCGCGATCACCAGCGGCAGCTCGACCTCGTAGTGGAACGGCAGCTCACCGCTGTCGATGATGTCGATATCCGCCTGCGTGAACTCGCGGTACCGGCCCTCCTGCGGACGCTCGCCGCGCCACACCTTCTGGATCTGGTAGCGCCGGAACGGGAAGGTCAGCTTGCCGCTGTTCTCCAGCACGTACCGGGCGAACGGGACGGTGAGATCGAAGTGCAGTCCGAGGGCCGCGTCCTCGTCGGACCCGGCGGCAAGCCGTCGTACGCCGTAGATCTCCTTGTCGGCGTCCTCGCCCTGGTTGGACAGGCGCTCGACCGGCTCGACCGCACGGGTCTCGATCGATGCGAAACCGTGCAGCTCGAACGTCTCCCGGATCGTGTCGAGGAACTGCAATTCGACGATGCGATCTGACGGCAGGAATTCCGGGAACCCGCTGAGTGGGGTCACCTTGCTCATAAGTTCTGTATCTCCAGGTCCTGCAAGTAGGGGTTGGTCGCCTTCTCCCGGCCGATCGTGGTCTGGCCACCATGACCCGGCAGGACGACGATCTCGTCGTGCATCGGCAGGATCTTGGTGGCCAACGTATGCAGCATCGCCGGATGATCGCCGCCAGGCAGATCCGTCCGGCCGATCGACCCGGCGAACAACACGTCACCGGAGAACAGCACCGCGGGCACGTCTTCCGGCCCGTCGTACGGCGTGGTGAACGTGACCGACCCGCGGGTGTGGCCCGGGGTGTGGTCGACGGTGAACTTCAGGCCCGCGAGCTCCAGGGACAGCCCGTCCTTCAGCTCGGCGACGTCGTCCGGCTCGGCGAACTCGTGATTGCCGCCGAGCAGCATCCGGGCCGCCTCCGGGCTGAGCCCGGCCATCGGATCAGCGAGCAGGTGCCGGTCGTCCGGGTGGATCCAGGCGGTCGCGTCGTACGTCCCGCAGACCGGGAGTACGGAGAACATGTGGTCGATGTGACCGTGCGTAAGCAGCACGGCCACAGGCTTGAGTTTGTTCTCCCGAACGACCTGTTCGACGCCGTCGGTCGCGTCCATGCCCGGGTCGACAACGATGCATTCCGCGCCCTGGCCGGTGGCGACGACGTAGCAATTCGTACCCCACGCACCCGCGGGGAACCCGGCGATGAGCACGACGCACCTTCCTGAAACGGTTTCCGGACTCACCAAGGTTACCCGGGCGGATCGCCGTACTTCGCACCGGATTGTGACGCAACACCGTTGCGCGTGAGCTGGGAGTTTGTGATTGTTCAGGGATAAGCGTCGAGAAGGCAGCTCGACGCGCCCAGGCGGGGCCCTGTTCGCGCGGTTGGACCGGGAACTGACCAGAATGGGCACGAGCGCAGTGCATACCGCCGGAAGGGGCGAGTTGTGGCCGGAGAGAACTGGGGCCGGGTAGCCGAGGACGGAACGGTCTTCGTACGGACGAAGGACGGTGAACGGGCAGTCGGCCAGTGGCCGGACGCCAACCCTGAGGAAGCGCTCGCCTTCTACACCCGCCGGTACGACGCGCTCGCGTTCGAGGTCGAACTGCTGGAGCAGCGGGTCCAGGCGGGCACAGTGTCACCGGACGACGCCCGGGCCGCGGTGAAGAAGGTCACCGGCTCGATCGAGGAGGCCCAGGCGGTCGGCGACCTCGACGGCCTGCGGGCCCGGCTCGATGCGCTCAGCCCGCTCGTCGCGCAGCAGCGTGAACGCCGCAAGGCCGAACGCGCCGCGAAGGTCGAGGAAGCGAGGTCCGCCAAGACCAAGATCGCCACCGAGGCCGAGACGATCGCCGCCGGCACCGACTGGCGCCACGGCGTCACCCGCCTGCGCGAACTGCTCGACGAGTGGAAGGCACTCCCCCGGCTCGACAAGTCGTCGGACGACGAGTTGTGGCACCGCTTCTCTTCCGCGCGTACGACGTACACGCGGCATCGCAAGCAGCACTTCGCCGAGCTGTCCTCCAAGCGTGAAGAGGCCGCCGTCGTCAAGGAGCGGCTGGCTGCGGAGGCGGAGTCGCTCTCCTCGTCGACCGACTGGGGTCCGACGTCCGGCCGGTTCCGCGACCTGATGCGGCAGTGGAAGGCCGCCGGCCCCGCGCCGCGCGAGGTCGACGACAAGCTGTGGGCACGCTTCCGCGCCGCGCAGGACCTGTTCTTCGGCGCGCGGGACGCCGTACAAGCTGAAGAGAACGCCGAGCAGGTCGAGAACCTCGCGGCCAAAGAAGCACTGCTCGTCGAGATCGAGACGATCGTGCCCGTCTCGGACGCGCGAACTGCCCGCGACCAGCTCCGCGAGTACCTGGACCGCTGGGACCAGATCGGCAAGATCCCCCGCGACTCCATGCGCACGATCGACGGCCGCCTGCGAGCGGTCGAGCAAGCCGTGAAGTCGGCCGAGGACGAAGTCTGGAACCGCAGCAACCCCGAGGCCCGAGCCCGCGCCGAGGCCACGGTCAAGCAACTCCAGTCCTTGATCGCCGACCTCGAAAAACAAGCCGCCAAGTTCGAGTCCCAAGGCAACACCCGCAAAGCCACCGAGGCCCGAGAAGCCATCGCCGCCCGCCGAGAATGGCTGACCCAAGCCCAAAACGCCCTCACCGACTTCAGCTGATCTCCCCACGCGGTGCTACGCGGATACTTCGTGTGAAGTGCGGATGTCCAGGCCATCACAATCACGGAGACCTGTTGACCGCGCGCGGTGAGTGGTCACGCTCGGCACATTGTGATGGCCTGGCGATCCGGGCAACTGCTCTGTGGTGCCGAGGCTGCGGTGTTGTCCGGCAGACCAGGTAGGGGCCTGTGGACAACTTTGAGCAGGTGGGCGATTAATCCAGCATTCTGCTGGGATGTTTGAGTACGACCAGCCGTATTACTTTGCCGGCCTGCCGTTCACGGCTCGGCAGGTGCCGCGCAAGCTTGCGTGGTTGTTGGCGCGGGGCGAGATTCGTCAGTTTCTCAAGGGTGTCTATGTCGACGTCCGGATGTCCGACTCACCCGCACTACGAGCTGACGCGCTGCGCCTGGTCGTGCCGGCGGATGCCGTGGTGTGCGGGCGGACGGCCGCCTGGCTCCACGGCATCGGAACAACCGCCCTCGGACCCGAGGACCTATTGAAAGCCCAGTGGACTCGCGACGTTCCCGATGCAGACGTGGTCGAGCTCGACGGCTTGCGGGTCACCAGCCCCGCGTCCACGGCGCTCGCGCTCGCGATGGCATTGCCGCGGCCGTTCGCGCTCTCCGCCGTCGACGCGATCCTGCGCTCGGGCAAGGCAGATCTGTGGGCGCTCCGCGCAGCATCGGCTGCCTACGAAGGCCGCCGCGGGTACAGCCAGAGCCAAGACATCCTCCGCCACGCGGACCGGCGTGCCGAATCCCCCGCTGAATCCTGGCTCCGCCTCCGACTGCTCGACGCGGGCTTTGGCCGGCCTGATCTACAGGTCCGCGTCGACGGTCCGAGCCGGGTCTACCGGCTCGACGTGGGCTACCCGGATCGTCCGATCGACGGCCGCAAGCTCGGCCTGGAGTACGACAGCGACGCGTGGCACTCGTCGCCCAGACAACAGTCACGCGACGAGACCCGGCGTACCGAGTTGGATTCCCTTGGGTGGCACATCATTTCTGTACGGCGGACTGATTTGTGGGGGTCTTATCCGGCACTCGAGCTTGCCGTTGGCGGGTTCCTTTGCCAGGAGCCTCGCCTGCCGCGACGGTGGTGAGTCACGGGACTGTCAGTTGGTTGTCTGCTGCCCAGCGTTCGGCGACGTTCGCGCAAGCGCCCGGTTCGCCGTACCGAGGGGCTGGTACGGCGAACCGGGCGGACGGGGGACGTCAGTCGTTGTAGGTCATTTTGCGCCTTACTACTAGGAGGAGGGCGAGGGCTAGTACGCCGGACGCCGCGACGACCGGGACGAGGTACTCGGAGCGGGAACGTGGCGCCTTCACTGCTGCTGCTGTGTCGTAGCCTCCTGCCATACCGGACTCGTTGTAGGTGCTGCCGGGAAGCTTGTCGGAGTAGCGCTGGGAGACGAGCTTCTGGTACGCCGTGACCGCGATCGGCTTGGTGCCGATCGACTTCACGGCGGACGGGTTGAGCGGCCGGACCTGGCCGGCGGACAGGGCGTACCAGGCACCGAGCTGAGGTTCGGTGAACAGCAAGGCGCCATCGGCCGCCCCAGCCATGCGGGCCTCAGTGTTGCCGGAGGCCACATTGACCGGCTGCCAGACGCCGCTCGAATCCGGAGCGGTGAAGACGGTCAGCGCCTGACCGCCCTTGCTGGCAGCGGTCGCGGCGTACCAGAAGGTGGCAACCGGCGCGGACGCGTCGCGAACGAAGGCTGGGTTGAGCGCGTAAACAGCGTGGCTGTCCGAGCCGATAATCGCCGCAGCCTTGCCAGCAGCACCCGGGACCTTCGCGAGCAGCTGGACAGCGGAAGACGAGTGAGCAGCGCTAGTTGCCTTGGACAACTCGCTCGGGGCGATCGGCTGGGGTGCGGCGGCACCGGCCGGGGCGGCGAAGGCGAGTCCGAAACCGAGACCGGCAGCGAGGACGGCGGCACAGCGAAGCAGGCGACGCATGTCAGGCTCCGATCCGGTACAGGGAGTGCGTCCAGGTGAACTGCGAGTTGGACCGGTACCAGCTGTACGTCGAGTAGTTGTAGCGCGGGTCGTCCGGCCACGGGTTGTAGTACTCGAGGGTCGAGTCGGAGGCGTCGTACCCGATGATGTCCATCATGTGGCCGCCGCCCGAGGTCCAGCCGATCCGCGTCATCACCGGGCGACCGGCGGCGATCTCGGTGACGAGCGTGTTGAAGCTGAGGGTGCCGGAGATGTAGCTGCCGGCGCTGATCCCGATCGTGCGGAACGCCTGCTGGTCGTTGGCCAGGCTCGCCTGGTTGTTGGGACAGGTCGCATTCGCATTGTTGCCGAAGGCCAGGTTGCAGAACTGGTTCTGCGAGTACGAGCGGCCGTAGAACGCGGCGATGCTGTTGCCGCTCGCGGCCCAGCACCAGTTCGACTTCTGCTGGGCCTGGCCGGTGACGTTCAGGTAGTAGCTGGTGGGCGCGGCCGAGGCGGGCGGCGCGAGCGGGGCCAGCGTCGCGAACCCGAGGATCGTGGCCAAGAGCAACGACCAGGAGCGGCTGGGGCGGAGCCTGCGCATGGGTCCTCCTTCGAACGGAGTTGGGCGGTGACCATCGTCGGGACCCCGGTACGGCGCGACAAGGTCTCGGATCTCGCCGTACGACGGGTTGTGAACGCGCCTGCGCCGTGAACAGCGGGTGACGAACTCCTGTCGGACCGTGCTGTGAATGTTTACACTGCCCCAAAGGAGCGTGGGCCCATGGTCAAATCGGTCGAAGCGTCGGTCCCTGCGGTGACTCCGGAGGCGTCCTTCGCGGACGCGTTGCGGCAGGCCATCTCGCGCCGCGGGCTGGCCCTCAACCGGATCAGGACCCACCTCGCCGACCGCGGGCTGAACGTCGGCGTCGCGACACTCAGCACGTGGCAGAGCGGCCGGCGGATCCCGCGGGAGGACTCGCTGGCCGTCATCACTGCGCTGGAGGAGCTCCTGCAGGTGCCGACCGGGTGGTTGACCGTCCGCATCCCGCCGGCGCGCGAGCCGGGCACGTCGCCCCAGCCGTACGCCGTTGTCGACTACGCCGAGGCGCTCAGCCGGTTGCTCGATCGTCTCCGCCGGGACGCCCACGGGCGGTTGCGTAATGTGACCGTGCTCGAGGAGGTCCGGATCGGGGCCGATCGGAGCGCTCAGCGCCGGAGCGTGATCCAGAGCGTGGTCGCCGTACAGCCGGTGGATCGGTTGATCATCGCGCACCAGGGCGAGATGGGCTGCGACGCGGAGCAGCTCGCGCTACGGGCGCTCAGCGGCTGCCGGACCGGCCGGATTGCGCGCTCGCCAGAAGCCGGCGCGCTGCTCGGCGAGTTGTTGCTCGACCGCGTGCTCGCTGTCGGGGAGACCGCCGTCGTCCACTACGAGATCGACGACCCGAGCGGGTTGCCGACGACGGACTATCAGCGCTTCAGCGAGTGGGGCGGGATGCACTACGTGCTCGAGGTCCAGTTCGACCGTGCGGCCCTCCCCGTCCGCGTCTACGAGCTGCGCCGCCGGCACACCTCCGGGCCGAACCTGGTTCACCGCGAGCTGATGCTCACACCCGACGGCCGCGTACACGTGATCGAGCCCTCCGCAGACGCCGGCACAGTCGGCATCGCGTGGGAGTGGGACTAGCCCCGCGCCCCTGGGATGGGTTGCTAGGTGTCGAAGCCGGCGTGGACGTGGTCGTGGTGGGTTGCGTCGGAGAAGTACGCGGCTCCGGAGAGTTGGTAGGGGCCGCCGACGTTGTACGAGCCGGCCGACTCGGCGGCGTGCATGTACGACGTGATCAGTGACCGTGACGTGGTCGGCGACACCACCGCGTGGCCGTTGATCTGCCAGGTGTCGAACGCGCGGCCGCGGGGGTGGTCGCTGGGGCGATCGGTGCCGAAGACATCGAGCGGGTGGCCGGAGCGGATGACGCTGACGCCGATCCGGTAGGTCTTCGCGAGCTCCAGCATCGCATTCAGCACGCTGTCATGGACCTGGCCCGACTTGATGTCCGCGGCGGATGCCGGCGGCAACAAGATCTGCTCGCTCGCCAGCACCTTCCGCGCGGCGGCGGACAGGGTCGCAGCTGGCGCACCGGGCTGAGCCGGATGGGTCGCCGTGACGCGCCAGGTGCCCTGCGACGACCTGCTCAGCCGTACGTCGACCGTCGTACCGCCACTGATCACCCGGTTCTCGCGGATCGAGTACACCCGGCACGGCACCAGCACGCTGGCCGAGGAGCTCAGGATCCCGCCGTACTGCGCGTCGATCACGTCGATCGCCGCCGGCGTATCGGTCGGCTGCAGCAGCGTCATCACCGCCGCCACCGCGAGTCGCTTCACCTGCGGCTGGATCTCCCCCGGCCCCGGCACCCAAGCCTGCACAGAAGGCAGCACGACCGTAGGCGTAGGCGTCGGCGTCGTCGTGGCGGACGGCGTCGGACCAGCGCTCGGGCTCGGGCTGGCGCTCGGACCGGCACTCGGAGTCGAGCTGGACGACGGACTCTGCGCCGACGAATCACTGCACCCCGCCAGCAACCCAACACCCGCAACCAAGAACGCCCGCCGCCCGAGACCACTCATAGACGCAGTGTCCCCGGGCCCACAAACCGAGCTGACAAAACCGAGCTACTGCGTCACCCGATACACGTCGAAGACGCCCTCGACCGAGCGAACCGCCTTCAGCACATGGCCGAGGTGCGTCGGATCGCCCATCTCGAAGGTGAAGCGCGACTTGGCGATGCGGTCGCGGGTCGTCGTCAGCGCTGCGGACAGGATGTTCACGTGGTAGTCCGACAGCACGCGGGTGATGTCTGACAGCAACCGCGCCCGGTCCAGCGCCTCGACCTGGATGGCGACCAGGAAGACGGACTGGGCGGTCGGGGCCCACTCGACCTCGACGATGCGCTCAGGCTGAGTCTTCAGGTTCTCCACGTTGGCGCAGTCGGCTCGGTGCACCGAGACGCCCGCCCCGCGCGTGACCCACCCGATGATCTCGTCGCCCGGCACCGGCGTACAGCACCGAGCCAGCTTCGACAGCACGTCCGTCGCACCCTTGACGATGACGCCGGCGTCGCCGCGAGCAGTGCGCTTGCGGCGCTCACGCGTAGCCGGCAGGTGGACGCCCTCGGCCAGATCCTCGGCCGCGCCCTCCTCGCCGCCGTACGTCTCGATCAGACGCCGTACGACGGCCTGCGCGCTGACGTGCTGCTCGCCGACAGCGGCGTACAGACCGGTGACATCCGGATACCGCAGCGAGTTCGCGACCGCGGTCAGGGTCTCGTGCGACAGCAGGCGCTGGAGCGGCAGGCCCTCCTTGCGGAGCTGCTTCGCGATCGCGTCCTTGCCGTGCTCGATCGCCTCGTCGCGGCGCTCCTTGGAGAACCAGTGCTTGATCTTGTTCCGCGCGCGGGGGCTCTTGACGAACGTGAGCCAGTCGCGCGACGGACCCGCGCCCTGCGCCTTCGAGGTGAAGACCTCGACGACGTCGCCGTTCTCGAGCGTGCTCTCCAGCGGCACCAGTCGGCCGTTGACGCGGGCGCCGATACAGCGGTGGCCGACCTCGGTGTGGATCGCGTACGCGAAGTCGACCGGCGACGACCCCGTCGGCAGCGACATCACGTCGCCGCGCGGGGTGAAGACGTAGACCTCGGAGTTGTTGATCTCGAACCGCAGCGAGTCGAGGAACTCCGACGGGTCGGAGGTCTCCCGCTGCCAGTCGACGAGCTGCCGCACCCAGGGCATGTCGTTCGGACCGCCGACGTCGGTGGTCGGCGTGGCCGGCGCGACCGAGCCCGGGTCTTCCTTGTACTTCCAGTGCGCAGCGATGCCGTACTCCGCGCGACGGTGCATCGAGAACGACCGGATCTGCAGCTCCACCGGCTTGCCCTGCGGGCCGATCACCGTGGTGTGCAGCGACTGGTACATGTTGAACTTCGGCATCGCGATGTAGTCCTTGAACCGGCCGGGGACCGGGTTCCACCGCGCGTGCAGTATGCCGAGGGCCGCGTAACAGTCGCGAACCGACTCGACCAGGACCCGGATGCCGACCAGGTCGTAGATGTCGCCGAACTCGCGGCCGCGGACGATCATCTTCTGGTAGATCGAGTAGTAGTGCTTCGGCCGGCCGGTGACGGTCGCCTTCACCTTCGCGGCACGCAGGTCCTCGTGGACCTGGTCGATCACGGAGGCCAGGTACTCGTCGCGGGACGGCGCGCGCTCGGCGACCAGCCGCACGATCTCGTCGTACACCTTCGGGTGCAGGGTCGAGAACGCGAGGTCCTCGAGCTCCCACTTGATCGTGTTCATACCGAGCCGGTGGGCCAGCGGGGCGTAGATCTCCAGCGTCTCGCGGGCGATCCGCTCCTGCTTCTCCTGTCGCAGGAACCCGAGCGTGCGCATGTTGTGCAGCCGGTCGGCGAGCTTGATGACCAGGACCCGGATGTCCTTCGACATCGCGACGACCATCTTGCGGATCGTCTCGGCCTGCGCGGACTCGCCGTACTTGACCTTGTCCAGCTTCGTCACGCCGTCGACGAGCATCGCGATCTCTTCGCCGAAGTCGCGGGTCAGGTCCTCGACCGTGTACGGCGTGTCCTCGACCGTGTCGTGCAGTACGGCGGCGCACAGCGTCGGCGCCGTCATACCGAGCTCGGCCAGGATCGTGGCGACAGCGAGCGGATGCGTGATGTACGCGTCGCCGCTCTTGCGCAACTGACCGGTGTGGTACTTCTCCGCGGTCCGGTAGGCGCGCTCGATCAGCGCGAGGTCAGCCTTGGGGTGCGTCGCGCGGACGACCCGGAACAGCGGCTCGAGCATCGGCGCCCGGTTCGGGTGCCGGGTGCCGCCGAGGCGGGCCAGCCGGGCACGGACCCGGGCCGGCGCGATCCGCGGCGGCTGTGCCGGCGGCTGAGCAGCTTGGGCAGGCGGTTGGGACGCAGGCGTCGGCGAGACCGGGCGCACCGGTGACGGCGCGCGCGGAGGCTCCTGCGGTACGGCGTTCGGCACCGCAGATGTCATCGCCGGGTCTTCGCCCACGTTTGTGTCCCTCCGCCGACAGACCCCCAGTCTAGAGGCCGTTGACCAACGAGGCTGACCCGCCTGTGGACAACACGCCGGGTCAGCTCTCGACTGCGGAGAGTTTGCCCGAAATCAGACCGTCAGCAAGGAGCTCAACTGCTCGCCTTCGAGGCGCTTGCGGCCCGGAAGGAACGAGAGCTCGAGCAGGACCGCAGTACCGGCGACCTCGGCCTCGCAGCGGCGGATCAGGCGCAGACAGGCCTCGACGGTGCCGCCGGTGGCGAGGACGTCGTCGATGACCAGGACCCGGTCACCCGGAGTGAACGCGTCCTGGTGCACCTCGATGGTCGCCTCGCCGTACTCCAGCGCGTACGACTCCTCGTACGTCGCCGCCGGCAACTTCCCCTTCTTACGCACCGGCACGAACCCGGCGCCGAGGGCGAGCGCGACCGGGGCGGCCAGGATGAACCCGCGCGCCTCGATCCCGACCACCTTGTCGACCACCGGGTTCCCGTCGTCGTCCGTCCCGGCCGCAGCCAGCGCCTCCACCACCTGCGCGAAGCCGGTGTGGTCGGCCAGCAGCGGGGTGATGTCCTTGAACACCACCCCCTGCTGCGGGTAGTCCGGAATATCGCGAATGCCGTCGGCGAGGACCTGCTCGAGCGACCGCATCACTTACCGCGCTTCGACCGCGGCTTGCGCGTCGGCTGCGGACGCCCGGCCGCCGTCGCCTTCATCGGCCGGGTCGACGGCGTCGGCGCCGTACCGGTGGCCCGATCCGCCTTCCGCGGCGTGTCTTGTACAGCGGACCGTGCGGCGGCGCCGGCACCCGCCGTGGCCACCGCGACCGGAGCCGCCGTCGCCGCAGCGGCCGTCTGGGCCTTCTTCGCCGAGACGCGCTTGTTCAGCGCCTTCATGCCCGGCTCGCGCTCCTTGAAGACCGCGAGCAGCGACGGGGCGATGAAGATCGACGAGTACGCACCGACGGCGATACCGACGAACAGCGCGAGCGACAGGTCCTTCAGCGGGCCGGTGCCGAGCACGACCGTGCCGACGACCAGGATGGCGCCGACCGGGAGCAGGGCGGTGACCGTGGTGTTGATCGACCGGACCACGGTCTGGTTGACCGCGAGGTTGGTCGCGTCGGAGTACGTGTACCGGTTCGACCCGGTGATGCCCCGGGTGTTCTCCCGGACCTTGTCGAACACCACGACGGTGTCGTACAGCGAGTATCCGAGGATCGTCAGTACGCCGATCACGGTCGCCGGCGTCACGTCGAAGCCGACCAGTGCGTACACACCGACGGTGATCGTGACGTCGTGGATCAGGGCGATGATTGCGGCCATGGAGGCCTTGGCTTCTCGGAAGTACAGCCAGATCACCGCGAACACTGCGACCAGGAACACGATCAACGCGAGGATCGCCTTGTCGGCGATCTGCTTACCCCAGGATGCGCCGATCTGCTGCGACGTCACCTGCTCGGCCGGGATGCCGGCTTCCTTGGCGATCGCTGCCCGCACGTTGCCGACGTCGGCCTGCGCGAGCGGCTTGGTCTGGACGCGGACCTTGTTGTTGTTGATCGTCGTGACGACCGGGTCGCCGAGTCCCTTGGCGTTGGTCGCCTTCACGGCGTTGGTGAAGTCGTCCACCGTGCTGTCGGTGACCTTGACGGCGGCGTCGTACTCGACACCGCCGCGGAACTCGATGCCGAGCGCCAGGCCGCGGGTGAACAGGCCGGCCAGCGAGATGATGACCAGGACGGCCGAGAGGCTGAACCAGAACTTGCGGTGGCCGATGAAGTCGTACGAGACCTCACCGCGGTGCAGCTTGGCACCGATCTGTCCGAGCTTCGACATCAGACCTCGCCTCCGAGCGGCTTGCGCGTCGACGGCGTCTTCCGCGGCCGGGCTGTCGGTTTCGTCTGTCCGGGTAGTCGTTCGACGCCGAGATGCTCGGGATCCAGGCCGGACAGCTTGTGCCCGTGGCCGAAGAAGTCGGTCCGGGCCAGCAGCGTGACCACCGGCTTGGTGAACAGGAAGACCACGACCAGGTCGATCAGCGTGGTCAGGCCGAGCGTGAACGCGAACCCGCGGACGCTGCCGATCGCCAGCACGTACAGCACGATGGCGGCGAGCAGCGAGATCGAGTCGGCCGCGATGATCGTGTGCTTGGCACGGGCCCAGCCGGTCTCCACCGAGGAGCGCAGGCTGCGGCCTTCACGCACTTCGTCCCGGAGTCGTTCGAAGTAGATGATGAACGAGTCCGCGGTGATACCGACCGCCACGATCAGACCGGCGATACCGGCCAGCGTCAGCGTGAAGCCGATCGCCTTGCCGAGCAGGATCACCAGTGACCCGGTCAGGATGCCGGCGACGGCGAGCGACGACACCACCACGATGCCGAGTCCGCGGTAGTACAGGAAGCAGAAGAGCACGACCAGGGCGAGGCCGATGAGGCCGGCCCAGATACCCGCGGAGAGCTGGTCGCCACCGAGCTGCGGCGACACGGTCTCGACCGAGGAGATGTCGAACTTGACCGGCAGCGAGCCGTACTTCAGCACGTTGGCCAGGTCACGCGCCTCGGCCTCGGTGAAGGTACCGGTGATCTGCGCCTGGCCGCCCGGGATCGGGTTGTCCACGCTCGGGGTCGAGATGGTCTTGCCGTCCAGGACGATCGCGAACAGGTTCTGGCCCTGGCCGCGCTGGGAGATGTTCTGCGTGGCCTTCAGGAACTTGTCGCCGCCGGCAGAGGTGAACTTCAGGTTGACCTGCCACTGCAGACCGTTCTGCGGGATGCCGGCGCTGGCATCCGACAGGTCGGTACCCGCCAGGATCGCCGGGCCGAGCAGGTACTTGTACTGCCCGTTCTGGTCGCAGGAGAAGATCGCCGTCTTCGGGTCGTCGAGCTGCTTGTCACCGCACTTGAACGTCGCGAACGCCGCCTGCGTGGCCGCGTCCGGCGTGTAGTTCAGCGGGTCGCCCGCCGCGGTGGCCGGCGTCGACGGGGTCGCGGCCGGCGTGCTCGGCTTCGGCGTCGTGCTGGCCTTCGGGGTCGGCGTGGGCGTCGGCGTCGCGTCCGCCAGCGCGCTGGTCCAGGCCCGGCCCTTCGGAGTACTGCTCGTCGTCGGCTTGACCGTGGTGCTCGGCTTCACGGTCGTGCCGGCCTTCGGCGTTGTCGTCGGCTTCGGCGTGGTGCTGGCGCCCGGAGTCGGCGTCGGCGCGGGAGCCGGCGCGGTCGCCTGCGCACCCAGCACGATCCGGAAGTACAGCAGGGCGGTCTGGCCGACCTGCGACACCAAGGATTCCTTCGTGGCGCCCGGGACGGCCACGTTGATGTGGTTCGCCCCGGAGGTGGTGATGTCGGCCTCGGCCACACCGGCGCCGTTGACGCGCTGGCCGATGATGTTCTTCGCCTCGTTCAACTGGTCGGCGGTCACCTTGCCCTTACCGTCGAACGTGCTGGCGGTCAGCGTGATGGTGGTGCCACCGCGCAGGTCCAGTCCGAGCTTGGGCTTCCAGGTCTTGGTCAGCGCCATGATGCCGAACAGCAGGACCACGACCACCAGCAAGGCGATCAGGTTCCGCCCGGGGCGGGATGTCGACGAACTCGTTGCCACGTCAGATTCAACCTTCGTACTTCTGGGCGCGCCGCACCGTCAGGTGGACGCCGAACGCCGCGCCGCAGGCTGGTGGGACGGAATTCAGTTCTCGGTGTGCGTCGGCGGCAGCTTCGGGGCGTCCTGCACCTTGCCGTCGGCCTTGTCGCGGCCCGTGTCCGGAACGTCGACCTTCGACTCGTCGGTCGAGTCCAGTTCGGTGGAGTCGGTCGAGTCGGTCGCCTCGTCCGCGGTGTCGGTGGCTTCGGCGGCGTCCTCTTCCGGGACGACCCGGCCGATCGCGGCCTTCACGACCTGAACCAGCACGCCCTCGGAGATCTCGAGCGTCACGTACTCGTCGTCGGTCTCCTCGACGATGCCGACCAGGCCGCTGGTGGTGATCACCTTGCTACCCGGGGCGAGCGCGGCGACGGTGTCAGCCTGACGCTGGCGCTGCTTCTTCTGCGTGCGGCTCATGAACCAGATCATTCCGACGATCAGGATCAGCGGTAGCAGCAGCGTGATGCCGCCGCCCCCGGAGGAGGCCATCGGTACGGCGAGGAGTTGCATCGGGTCTCAGAATCCTTTGTCGATCGGAAATACGGGCGTCCGGCACGCTCTGCTCGAAAGCGCGCAGGTCGCAGCGGAATAACCTGGAGGTCAGGCCACCGGGGAGTCTAACCCTGAGCGGCAACAAGTACCTCATGACACCGGGTCACGTTTGAGTTACTCGCTACTGCAGTAACTACGCTCCGGCGCCCGCGGACGTTCCCCGACGTCCGCTGTTCAGTTGGGGTCGGTCTCCTTAGTCCTCATCGGTGTCGAAGAGCGTGTCGGCGAACGTCGCGCCCTTCGGGACCTTCAGCCCGATGTGCCGCCACGCCGCGGGCGTGGCGACGCGACCGCGCGGCGTACGGGCCAGATAGCCCGACCGGACCAGGAATGGTTCGGCCACTTCCTCCACGGTCTCACGTTCTTCGCCGACCGCAACCGCCAGCGTGGAAAGACCCACCGGTCCGCCCCCGAAACGGCGGCACAAGGCGTCCAGAACGGATCTGTCGAGCCGGTCGAGGCCCATTTTGTCCACCTCGTACAGCTCTAGGGCCGACTTGGCGAGCGCCAGGGTGACGATGCCGTCCGCCCGCACCTCTGCGTAGTCGCGGACGCGGCGGAGCAGCCGGTTCGCGATACGCGGCGTACCGCGGGAGCGCGAGGCAATCTCCGCCGCGCCCTCCGGGGTGATGTCGACCTCGAGGAGGGCGGCCGAGCGGTTGACGATCTTCTCCAGCTCGGCGGACTCGTAGAACTCCAGGTGACCGGTGAACCCGAACCGGTCACGCAGCGGCCCCGGCAGCAGACCGGCCCGGGTCGTCGCCCCGACCAGCGTGAACGGCGGGATCTCGAGCGGGATCGCGGTCGCGCCGGGCCCCTTGCCGACGATCACGTCGACACGGAAGTCCTCCATCGCCATGTACAGCAGCTCTTCGGCCGGGCGCGACATCCGGTGGATCTCGTCGAGGAACAGCACTTCGCCCTCGCTCAACCCGGAGAGGATCGCGGCGAGGTCGCCGGCGTGCTGGATCGCCGGGCCGCTCGTCACACGCAGCGGCGCGGACAGCTCACTCGCGATGATCATCGCCAGCGTGGTCTTGCCGAGGCCGGGCGGGCCGGACAGCAGCACGTGGTCGGGCGCCCGATTGCGCCCGCGGGCGGCGTGCAGCACCAGCTCGAGCTGCTCGCTGACCCGGCGCTGACCGCCGAACTCGGCCAGCGTGCGCGGCCGGAGCGCGGACTCGATCTTGCGCTCCTCGAGATCCACGGCGTCGGCTGACACCAGCGGCCGGACGTTGTCTTCCATCGCTTACGCCTTCGAGAGCACGCGCAGCGCGGCACGCAGCAGGTCGGGGACTGCCGGAGTCGAGCTGTCCGCAGCCAGTGGTGACACTGCGGTGACCGCGTCCTCGGCGTCGCGAGCCGAGTAGCCAAGGCCAACCAGACCGGCCGCCACCTGCTCCCGCCACGCCTCCTGCGTCTGCAGGGGCCGCCCCGTCACCGTCTTCGACGGCGCACCGATCTTGTCCTTCAGCTCCAGCACGATCCGCTGCGCGCCCTTCTTCCCGATGCCCGGCACCTTCACCAGTACGACGAGGTCCTCGGTCGCTACCGCGTGGCGCAACTGGTCCGGGCTGAGCACCGCGAGCGCCGCCTGCGCCAGCTTCGGACCGACACCGGACGCGGTCAGGAGCAGCTCGAACAGGTCCTTCGCGTCGTCGTCGGCGAACCCGTACAGGGTCAGGGAGTCCTCGCGGACCACCATCGACGTGGAGATCCGGGCTTCTTGTCCCGGTCGCAAGCCAGCCAGGGTGCCCGGGTCGCAGTACACCTGCAGGCCCACTCCCCCGACCTCGACCACGGCGCTGTCCACGCCGATCGCCGCCACCGGTCCACGCACAAAGGCGATCATCGCCAACCTCCCGTTTCCGTGCTCACCGCTTGCCCTGCTGGGCCGCCACCGCGGCCCGCAATCTTGCCATCTGCAGACGGGACTGCGCCTGCGCCAAAGCCTCGAGGTTTGACCGGCTGGACGCCGCCTCCTGCAGCTTGCTGGCCACGCCACCACGCCACACCTGACAGATCGCCAACGCCAGCGCATCCGCGGCGTCGGCCGGCGTCGGACGCTCGCTCAGCTTGAGGATCCGGGTGACCATCGTGGTCACCTGCTCCTTGTCCGCCCGGCCCGATCCGGTGACCGCAGCCTTCACCTCACTCGGTGTGTGCAACGCGACCGGCAGCCCGCGACGAGCCGCGACGACCATCGCCACCCCGGAGGCCTGAGCAGTCCCCATCACGGTCCGGACGTTGTGCTGGGCGAACACTCGCTCGACCGCGACCGCGTCCGGCTGGTACTTGGCGATCCACTCGTCCAGCTCCGCCTCGATCTGGACGAGTCGCTTGGACACATCCAGATCGGCCGGCGTCCGGATCACTCCGACCGCGACCAGTGCAGGAGGCTTCCCCGGCGTACCCTCGACGACGCCGAGGCCGCACCGGGTGAGTCCCGGGTCGACGCCGAGCACCCGCATGGACCACCTCCGAACGTTTGTTCGATAACCCTAGACGGCGGTCTCGCGACTGACGAAATCGACGCGCCGAACTCAGAAGTAGTCGAGCATGTACGGCGTCGGTCCGCTGAAGACCGCATCCAGTCCGGCGTCCGTGGTGGGCGCTCCCCCGGTGACCAGTCCGGCTCCGCGAAGGGCCGCAAGTGGCGTACCGGCGTACAGCGCAGCTAGTCCACGTGGGCCGCAGCGGAGGGCGTCGTTCGGGCTGCCCGTGGGCGTGAGGCTGCCGGATCCGTCGGCGACCGACAGGTGCCAGTCGCCCGTGTTCGCGGGCAGGTCGGGATCGTCGATCCGCAGGTCAGCCTCGAGTACGACGCCTTCCGGGAAGCCTCGCGTCGCGATGGCGGCCGGAGCGTCGGTGAGCCGGAGCATCCAGCGGTTGATCCGCGTATCGCCGTCCGCCTCGTGCTCGGCGAGCAGATGGATCGGGTCGAACGGCGGGCAGTACGCCTTGACCGATTTCGCGATCGACGCGCCCGAGCCAACGGTCGCCCAGAGAGCGCGAGCAGTCTCCTCGGAGCCTGCCATGAGCTCGTCTACAGCCAGGTCACCGTCGGACCAGTTGTAGACCACGAAGCCGTCGTCGGCGACGTACGCGAAGTTGTCCTCGTCCTCCAGCCAGGACTCGACCTCAGTACGCGGCCAGATCAGCGGACCGCTCGAACGCCTCGCCTCATGGTTCTTCCCGGCGAGCTCCAGGAGCAGGTCCGCATCAGCGCGGCTCGCCTTCCGGACCGCCGTACCCTTGCCGCCCAGCGTCCGCAGATCAGCGGCCTGGAAGGAGAACTTGTACCTATTACCCGCGAACTCGTAGCCCAGGTGCCGGTAGAGAACAGTCGTCGCGGGATACAGAGCCGTCAGCGGGTACCCCTTGTCGACGCACCGCTGCAGCACCGCACGCATCATCAGACTGCCCACACCGCGACCGCGGTACTCCGGTGCGACGACTACGCCGGCCACTCCGCCCATCGGGACCCGCCGTCCACCCCACCACTGCTCAAACGGCCAGATCCGCGCCGCGGCAACAAGCTGGTCCCCGTCGACGACGCCGAGGAACCGCCCGTCCATGAAGGTGAGCGCATTCTTCTTCCACTCGTCCCGGTCCCCACCAGGCCCGAACGATCGAATCCGCACCTCCCACACCGCATCGAGCTGTTCCTCGACAACGTCCACCACCCGCAAGTCAGTCACGCGCCGACCCTACGTCCCACGAGCCGACCGACGCGGCCCCATTTCCACCTGTTGCCGAGGTGTTCAGACCTACTTCTTGCTCGCCACCCGCTCGGCCGACGTCTTCTTGTCGGTGACCCAGAGGTGGATAACTCCCTCGACGACCACCGTGCCGTCGTCCCGAGTCGCCTTCACCCGCACCGGCACCTCAGGCCCCGAGGTCCAAGTGTCCGGATCAGTCTCAGCCGAACAGACCAGATCGGACGTCGACTTGGCGAGGTACGAAACCTCCATCCCCTTTGGCAACCACCGCTTCCCCGCCGGCACCGTCGCCTCCGCCAGCGCCCCCATCGCCGCCTCCAACCCGTTGCACACAGCAATCGCATGCACGGTCCCGATGTGGTTCAGAACCGCCCGCCGCTTCGGCAACGTCAACGCCGCAAAGTTAGGACTCACCTGCACAAACCGCGGCCGCACCGACCGGAAGTAAGGCGCCTTCCAGGTAAACCCCCAAGAGAACACTCGCTCCCCACCCGGGACCCCACGCAACCGCTCCCACAACCCCAACACCTGACTGGCCATACCCGCATGTTACCCACGAGTCACATATCCCGTGAAGAGCCGCACTGAAGGACACCGCTCCGCAGCGACTGCCCTTCGGCCACCTCCGGCGGCGTACGTATCCGCTTGGAGGCCCCGCTGTACCAACCACTGTGATGCGCCAGCCCGGCAACCCGATCCGGCGCCCCGCGGCACCTCCCGCCGACTCATGCGTTGCCTCTGACGCGCGGCCAGCGCCGTCCGCCATCCTGGAGAGCAGATGTCCTCGGCGTCACTTCTGGTGAGTTCTCCTCGGCCGTCCAGCCGGTCGGTTCAGCAGGGCGGCCGTCAAGGTCTCATGCTGGTCTGGGCGCTAGGGGACGGGGAACTCGTGTGGTGGGCCCTCGCCGGTGGAGCCGTCGAATGCTTCGCGCAGTAGGTCGGCGTGCCCGGTGTGGCGGGCGTACTCCTCGATGAGATCGCTGATCAGCCGCCGCAGACTCATGCCGCCTTCGGGGGCGTAGTCGAGACCTGACTGGGCGAGGAGGCCGGCGAGCGTGTCGCGGGAGCGGTGTACCGCCCGCACCCACAGGTCGCGGAGCGCGTCGGGATCGTCATCCTTGGCCGACTCCCAAGCCCAGGTCTCCCAGGTGGAGTCGTGGCCGACGTCGCGGAACTCGAGCAGCAGCTCCATGCCGGCCAAGTCGCTCTGGAACTTCATCTCCTCACAGAGCGCCAAGTGCTTGAGAAGTCCGCCGAGCGTGATCGCAGACCGGCCGAGGCGCAATTGAAGGCCGTCCGAGTCCACGCCCCAGCACTTCCAGGCGAACGTACGACGATTGCGCTCGAGAGTGAGGAGTGCTGTCTGGAGCTCATCGCCGCGCATGAAGATGTCGATGTCCCATTCCGGAGGACGCCCGGGCGTGAACCCAGGTGCGCGCGTCAACGCCGAGGGCCGAGCAGTATTCGTGTCCATGCAGGCAGCGTAGGACCGCATCCGGACGATCCCCTTCCGGAATCCCCACCAACCACTTCGATGCCAACAGGTGGCGTGCTTGGCCGCATACGAGTCGGATCGTCGACGGTCGCGCCGTCGGCCAGCAAGACAGCCGCGAAGCGGTGTCCGTTGGACGGTGTGATGGGGGATTTAGACGATTCAATCGGGGGTGGCTAGACTGCGTGGGACGGTGGCTGCGGGTGGATGGGGGATGATGGGGACGCCCAGCATCAAGGAGGTTGCGCGGCGGGCCGGCGTTTCGGTGGGGACTGTCAGCAACTTCTTGAATCGGCCGGGGATTGTGGCTCCGGATACTCGGCAGCGGGTGCAGGAGAGCATCGACGCGCTGGGGTTCGTGCGCAACGAGGCGGCGCGGCATCTGCGGGCCGGGAAGAGTCGCACCGTCGGGCTTGTGGTGCTTGATGTTGCGAACCCGTTCTTCACCGATCTGGCCGAGGGCGCCGAGGCATTGGCGTACGAGCACGACACCCTGGTCATGCTCTGCAACAGCAAGACCGACCCGGTGCGCGAAGGCCACCACCTCGATCAGCTCGAGCAGCAGCGGGTGATGGGGATCCTCATCACGCCCTTCGACAGCAGCGATCCGCAGCTGACGGCGCTGGTTGAACGCGGTACGCCGGTGGTTCTCGTCGACCGCGCCGCCGACCGCGGACTGTGTTCGGTGTCGGTCGACGATCACCTCGGCGGGCGTCTTGCCGGCAACCATCTGATCGAGGCCGGACATCGCCGGATCGCCTTTATCGGTGGGCCTTTCACGATGCAGCAGGTGTCCGACCGGAAGGCCGGCATCACCGCGATCGTTGCCGAGTCCAACGATGTCGACCTGCAGTACTACGAGGTCGACGTGATGGGCGTGGTCGAGGGACGCGCGATCGGCGAACGCATCGCCGCGATGCCCGTCCGCTCCCGCCCCACCGCGGCGTTCCTCGCGAACGACCTGCTCGCACTGGGATTCCTCCAGGCGATGGCCGTTGCCGGACTGCGGGTGCCGCGCGACATGGCGATCGTCGGGTACGACGACATCGATTTCGCGCGCGCCGCCGCCGTACCGCTATCGTCGGTGCGCCAGCCGGCCGAGCTGCTCGGCCGGTCCGCAATGGAGCTGCTGCAGGAGGAGGTCCAATCATCGGACCGCCATCGTCACCGCCAGGTGATCTTCCAGCCGGACCTGATCGTCCGCGAGTCCAGCGACTTCAAACGCCGTCGCTGATGTCGGCCAGAAACTACGCGAATCCGCTAGCGTCACCAGCCGATCTTGAAGGGTTCAAGCTCGAGGGCGCCGGCGCGATGTCCTTCCCGCTCGGGCGACTTCGGTTGGAGAGCACGCAGGACGACGCGAACATCGTGCTCTGGTGTCCGGAGGACTTTCCGCCGAACATCACCGTGGAGTGGGACTTCTGGCCTATCCGCGAGCCCGGCCTGTGCATCCTGTTCTTCCACGCGAGGGGTCGCCACGGCGAGGACCTGTTCGACCTCCAGCCGCGCACCGGTCCGTACGACCAGTACCACCACGGCGACCTCGACACGTACCACGTCTCGTACTTCCGTCGCCGCTGGCCGGCCGAGCGCGCCTTCCACACCTGCAATCTGCGCAAGAGCTACGGCTTCCACCTGGTCGCACAGGGCGCGGACCCGATCCCGGGCGTCGACGACGCCGACGGCCCGTACCATCTGCGTCTCGACCTGCGCGGCGGCGAGATCACGTTCGCGGTCAACGACCTGATCAGCTTCGGCTGGTACGACGACCGTCCCCTGCCAGGCGGCAAGCTCGGCTTCCGTCAGATGGCCCCGATGATCGGCGAATACGCGAACCTGGGCGTCACCGGCCTCTCGCCCCGGAGCTGAGACCCGCACCAGCAACTTGGGACCTGTAATAGCAGGTCTCAGGTTACTGCTGCGGGTCTCTCCTCGCCGGATCCTGTCTCAGGATCACTGCCGTGACCAGTCTCTGACAAACGCTTTCCGAAGCGTTGACGTTGAGACGATTCAACTATATGGTCACATCACTTTTCGCCCGAAGCAGCCCGAAGCATCTAGGCAGGCACCATGAGCGGCTGGTCCATCAAGCTCTACAACGCAACAGACGAAGTCGTCTGGGCGATCAAACTGAACGCCCTGTGGATCCTCTTCACCCTGCTCGGCGGTATCGCGCTGGGTATCGGCCCGGCCACGCTCGCGGCATATTCCCTGGCTAGACGCAGGTCTTCTGGTGAATCGTTTCACGCCTTGCCTGCTTTCCGTACCGCGTTCCGCCAGGAGTTCCGCCGCGGCACCCTCGTCGTACTCCCACTCGTCGCGCTCGGCGTCGTACTGATCGGCAACTACCTGTACTTCGCCGCGCTCGGCACCGCACTCCCCCGGCTGGCGAGTCTCGCGGCGCTCGTCGCGCTCGGGCTGATCGCCGCCTACGCGCTGCCGATGGCCGTGCACTACGACCTCGGCATCCGCACGTTGTTGCCCAAGGCATCGTTGGTCGCGCTCGCGCGGCCGGCGTCGTCGCTGGTCCTGCTGTTCGTCGCGCTCTCCATCGCCTACCTGTCGGCCAAGTTCCCGGTGCTCGGGATCGTGCTGGCCGGCGGCGCGTGGATCCAGCTCGACACCTGGCTCTGCCTGCGCTTCTTCGCCGAGAACGAAGCGCGTCTGCATCTGAAAGGGAACCGATGAACATCTTCTCCAAACGGCGCATCGCCGTAGCCATGTTGTCGATGGCAACGTCCACGGCACTGCTCGCCTCCGCGGCCTGTTCCGGCGGTGGCGACGACAGCGAAGGCCAGGCCTCGAGCAACGAACTGACGGTGATGGCGCCGCTGTTCGGTACGGCGCCGGACGCGAACGGCGAGCTCCAGCAGGCGGTCGAGAAACTGATCGGCAAGAAGCTCAAGATCACCTGGGTGCCGAACGCGGAGTACGGCGACAAGTCGAACGTCACGCTCGCGTCGGACAAGATCCCGGACGTGATGGTGGCGAACGAGAAGAGCCCGTCGTTCGTGAAGGCCGCCGAGGCCGGCGCGTTCTGGGACCTGACCGGCAAGCTCGACAAGTACCCGAACCTGAAGCCGGCCGACGAGCAGACCGCTAAGAACTCGCAGACCAACGGCAAGACGTACGGCATCTACCGGGTCCGGCCGCTGCTGCGTTCCGGCATCGTGATCCGCAAGGACTGGCTCGCGAAGCTCGGTCTCAAGGAGCCGCAGACCGTCGAGGACCTCTACAACGTCGCGAAGGCGTTCACCGAGCGCGACCCCGACGGCGACGGCAAGAAGGACACGTACGGCTTGATCATCCCGAAGTGGCCCGGCAACTACGCGAGCGCCAGCCCGTACGACGTGGTCGAGACCTGGTTCGGCGCCCCGAACGGATGGGGTGAACGCGACGGCAAACTGGTCCCCGGCTTCGACACCCCGGAGTTCCTCGCCGCCAACGAATGGCTGCGCAAGTGGGTCAAGGAAGGCCTGATCAACCCGGACTTCGCCACCCTGGACAGCGCGAACTGGAACGACCCGTTCGTGCAGGGCAAGGGCGGCATGATCATCGACGTCAACGTGCGGGCGACCCAGCTGCTCGATCTGTTCAAGGAGAAGAACCCGAAGGACTTCGACAAGGTCACGCTGGTCGGCAACCTGAAGGGCCCGGACGGCGAGAAACACTCGTACCCGTTCACCGGCTACAACATGGTGATCGCGATCTCCAAGCAGCACGTCCGCACCGAGGACCAGCTCGACGACGTGCTGAAGACGCTCGACAAGCTCGAGTCCAAGGAAGGCTCGATCCTGCTGACCAACGGCATCGAGGGCCGCAACTTCAAGGCCGACGGGCAGTACGCCGTACCGATCAACCAGGACGACCCGAAGGTCAAGGCGATCCAGAACGACGTCGACAAGGGCTTCATCCAGCTCGGCACGCGCGCGTCGGTCGGGCTCGGCGCCTACGCACTCCGGCCGGACGACGAGGCCAGCCGGAAGATGCGGGAGAAGTTCGACGTACTGATGAACGAGGACCTGAAGACCGCCGTCTTCAACCCGTCGCTCAGCATCATCGCGCCGACCTCGGTCGCGAAGGGCCAGACGCTCGACACGATCATTCCGGACGCCCGGATCAAGTACCTGTCCGGCGCGATCACCGAGGACCAGCTGAAGGCGCAGATCCAGCGCTGGTACGACGGCGGCGGCACGCAGATCGCCAAGGAGGTCAACGACCTCGCCAAGGCCGGCGGCTGATACCGGGGGGATGGAAATGGCGACCGATCTGGTGCCGGAGGTGGTGCAGCCTGCCGCGGGAACCTCGCGGCAGGCGCCCGCCCCGAAGCGCAAACGCCGTACCCGGGCCCAGCCGTTGTGGCGGGACCTGCTCCGCTACCGCTGGCTGTACCTGTTGCTGCTGCCGGGTCTGGCGTACTTCGTCGTGTTCAAGTACCTGCCGATGTACGGCCTGACGATCGCGTTCAAGGATTACGTGCCCTTCCTCGGGTACTCCGGGAGCGAGTGGGTCGGACTGAAGCACTTCCACGAGCTGTTCACCGGGCCGGACTTCGGCCGGTTGATGTTCAACACTCTGCTGCTCGCATTGTTGACAATCCTCTTCGTCTTCCCGGCGCCGATCATCGTCGCCCTGCTGCTGAACGAGCTGCGGGTCAACGTGCTGAAGCGGTCCGTGCAGTCGCTTGTCTACATTCCACACTTCCTATCGTGGACAATCGTCGCTTCGCTGACCTACCTACTGTTCTCGGTGGACTTCGGCGTGATCGCGAACTGGATCCACAGCATCGTCGGCGGGCAGAAGACCGACTACGTCGCGCAAGCGGAGTGGTTCCGGCCGCTGATCGTGCTGCAGTTGCTGTGGAAGCAGACCGGCTGGGGCACGATCATCTATCTGGCCGCTCTGGCCGGGGTCGACTCACAGCTGTACGAGGCGGCGAGGGTGGACGGCGCCGGCCGGTGGCGTCAGTTCTGGCACATCACCCTGCCGGCGATCCGGCCGACGATCGTGGTGATGGCGATCCTGACGTCCGGGCATCTGATGGACTCCGGGTTCGAGCAGATCTGGCTGATGACCACCTCGCTGAACCGTGATGTCGCGGACGTGTTCGACACGTTCGTGTACTACATCGGCATCACCCAGGGCGCATTCAGCTACGCGACGGCGGTCGGCCTGTTCAAGGGCGTGGTCGGCGTGATCCTGATCTTCGGCTCGAACTTCCTGGCCAAGCGTCTCGGCCAGCGCGGATTGTTCTGAGCGAATCGTTCCGGGAAGGGCAAGCGATGAAACAAAGAGTCCGGTACTACGACTCGGTCGGCAGCCGCGTCTTCGATGTGCTGAATGTGCTTTTCCTCAGCGGTTTGGCGATCGTCACGGTGCTCCCGCTGGTGTACGTGCTTGCCGGGTCGTTCGCAACCGAGTCGGAGATCAGTTCGCGGCCGTTCTTCCTGTGGCCGAAGCGATTCGTGACCGACACGTACCAGTACATCTTCTCGACCGACACCTTCGTCCGGGCGTTGCTGACCACGATCGGCGTGACCGCGGTCGGCACCGTCGTACAACTCCTGCTCACGCTGACGATGGCGTATCCGTTGGCGAAGCGGTTCCTGCCCGGGCGGGCGCTCGTGCTGAACCTGGTGATCTTCACGCTGGTGTTCAGCGGCGGCATGATCCCGACGTACCTCGTGGTGCGTGATCTCGGGCTGCTCGACAGCTACTGGGCGCTGATCCTGCCGCTGGCGATCAACCCGTTCTACCTGATCGTCGTGAAGAGCTTCTTCCAGGAACTACCGGAGGTGCTCGAGGAGGCGGCGCGGATCGACGGGTGCAACGAGCTGAACGTGTTCCTGCGGATCGTGCTGCCGCTGTCGAAACCGATCATCGCGACGTTCTCGCTGTTCTACGCGGTCGGGATCTGGAACGACTACATGTCACCATTGCTCTACATCGACGACAACAAGAAGTGGACGCTGCAGATGATCGTCCGCCAACTCACCGCGGCCAACGCGGACTCGGCAAACGTGCTGCAGCAATTGGAGACGGTGACGTTTCCGGAGCAGGGTCTGAAGTTCGCGGTCGTGGTGGTCGCGACGCTGCCGATCCTGTTCTTCTACCCCTTCCTGCAAAAGCATTTCGCCAAAGGCGTCCTGATCGGATCGGTGAAGGATTGACGTCCTCCCTCGCCTGAAGGCGGGGGATTCCAACTACGCGACCGATGGAGGTGCGTGTTGAGGTTCACGCTTCTCAGAGACCAGTACGGCGCTCTCTCCGCGTGCGTTCACGGCCCGTCCGGCCGCGACGTTGCGTACGATCTTGCGTGCGATGTTGATGGCCGCGTTCACGTCTGCGTTGGCCTCAAACCGGCAGGCAACGCATCGGAACACCGCTTGGCTCTCGCGGTTTTCCGGCGCGCAATGCCCACAGACATTACAGGTCTGCGACGTGTACGCAGGGTTGACTTTCTCGACCCGTCCTGGTGCCTTGTGCTCCAGCCGGGCCACCAACTGCCCCCACGCATTGGCCAGGATGCCGCGATTGAGCCCGGCCTTCTGCCGGACTTTCCGCCCCGGCCGTTCGACCGTGCCCCGCGCCGACCTCGTCATGTCACGGATCTTGAGGCCCTCGACCCGGATCAGATCGAACCGGCGCGCGAGGTCGGTGGTGGTCCGCTCGACCCAGTTCTTACGGCGATCCGCCTCGCGGGCTTTCCATCGTGCAACGGCAGCCCTGATTTTGGCACCCCGGTTACTGCCGCGTTTCGACCGGGCGAGGCGGCGCTGCAGCTGCTTGAGTCGCGTCCGTTCCCGTCCCGACAACCCCGGACACGACAGCAGTTCCCCGGTCGACAGGGCCGCCGAGACGGTGACGCCTCGGTCCACCCCGACAGTATCGCCGGTGCCCGGTGCAGGTATCGGGGATGGGATGGCAGCGAACGCGATGTGCCAACGCCCGGCCCGGTCGCGGGTTACTCGGTAAGACTTCGCGTCCGGCAGTTTCCGGGTGAGCCGGAACTTCATCCATCCGACCTTCGGCACCAACACCCGGCCCCACTTCCGGTTCAGCTTGTCCACCCGCTGAGCCGCCGGCCCGACGATCCGGAACCCCTCGTGCACACCTTCACGGCGCCACGTCGGGCGGCCGTGCGTCCCCGCGTAGAAGTTCCGCCATGCCTGGTCAAGATCCCGCAACGCCTGCTGCTGCACGGTCTGCGACCCAGCCCGCAGCCACGACTCTGCCGCTCGGGCTTCGGTGAGTTGCGCGGATTGCGCCACATACCCCGGGGCAGCGGGACGGCCGCGCCGCCACATCAACCGCTGCTCCAAACCCAGGTTCCACACGTACCGCGCATGCCTGCAGTGCTCCAACAACCCAGTCGCCTGGGCCGGAGTGGGTGCGAGGCGGTAGCGGGACACAACACATATCCGATCACACGCTACCGACAGTTTTCATTTGAAGGGAGGCAGTTGCGGTCCCTCTCCGCCCTGAAGGACGGGGATTCTCCGCAACAAGTCCAATGACGACGCTCCAGTGGCTGGAAACTCCATGTAGGCAAGGCGTTTCCTGGGGCATTCCGTGGCCGCGGGGGACGGTTGCCCAGGGCACCCGATTCACGATTGCCGACGGTACGCCGGTGCAGAGCTGGACGACTGCTGCGTGGCCGGATGGATCGATCAAGTGGTCCGCGCACGCGATCGGTCCGTCGGGACGGCCCGAATCGTCGTACGAGCTGGTCGCCGGTGAGCCCGCGACGCCTGCCAATCCGGTCGAGGTCGAACGCGCCGACGGCGAAGTGCGGGTGAAGTCCGGCGACATCAGCTGGATCCTGCGCGCACCGCACCTGATCACCTCGATCTCCTCCGGGGATCAGGAAGTCATCCGCGACGTTCGGCTCGTCAGTCTTCGCCAGGACGAGCCGAACAACGACTCCGGTACGACCGCGCGGGAGCAGACCACGGCGATCGTCGACACTCTTGTTGTCGAGCAGGACGGTCCAGTGCGGGCCGTCATCAAGGTAACCGGCAAGCACGGCGATTGGCTGCCGTTCTCCGTGCGGCTGTACTTCTACGCGGGCGCCAAAGACGTACGGATCGTGCACAGCTTCATCTGGGACGGCGATCCGGACCGCGACTTCCTGGCCGGTCTCGGGCTCGCCGCGGACGTGGTGATGCGCGACGACCCGCACAACCGGCACATCCGACTAGCCGGTCCGTCGGGCTTCCTGACCGAGGCGGTCCGCGGTCTGACCGGTCTGCGCCGTGACCCAGGTGGAGAGGTCAAGCAAGCCCAAGTGGCCGGTCGCGCCATCGAGGAGATTCCCAACCCGGAGGTGGCCGACCGCCTGCACCTCATCCCGCAGTGGAACGACTACACCCTCGACCAGAGCAGCGCCGACGGCTTCACCCTGCGCAAACGCACTGGTCCGGGACAGGGCTGGGTCACGATCCCGTCCGGGACCAGATCGCCCGGCTACGGGTACCTCGGCGGTGTCAGCGGCGGACTGGGATTCGGACTGCGCGACTTCTGGAAGCTGCACCCGACACGGCTCGACATCCGCAACGCGGCCACCGACCTCGCCACGGCCACGGTGTGGATGTGGTCGCCCAGCGCGCCGGCGATGGACGTGCGGTACTGGCACGACGGCATGGACCAGGACACGTACGCCGAACAGCTCGAAGGGCTCGAGGTCACCTACGAGGACTACGAACCGGGCTTCGGCAACGCTCAAGGCATCGCCCGCACCCATGAGCTCAATCTGCGCGTCCACGACGCCACACCCTCGGCAGACGAGCTAGCGGAACACGTGGCGCTGCTGAACTCCCCCGGCCTACTGACCGTCTCACCGGCAAGGATGCTGGAGGCAGGTGTCTTCGGCACCTGGAGTCTGCCCACCGCCGACCACCAGGACATCGAAGCCCGGCTGAACTTCCTCTTCCAGTACTACGTCGGTCAGCGCGAGCAGCGCCGCTGGTACGGGTTCTGGGACTACGGCGACGTCATGCACACCTACGACCGCGACCGGCACACGTGGCGGTACGACGTGGGCGGGTACGCGTGGGACAACTCAGAGCTGTCGCCGGATCTCTGGCTCTGGTACCAGTACCTGCGCACCGGACGCGCGGACGTGTTTCGGTTCGCGGAGGCGATGACGCGGCACACCGGCGAGGTCGACGTACATCATCTGGGCCGCTGGAAGGGGCTCGGGTCACGGCACAACGTCCAGCACTGGGGCTGCAGCTGCAAGCAGGTGCGGATCTCCAGCGCGATCTACCGGCGCTTCTACTACTACCTGACCGCAGACGAGCGGACCGGTGACCTGTTGGACGAGCTGGCCACCATCGACGACGCCTTCCTCAGAATCGATCCGCAGCGCAAGGTGCGGCCGGACGTCTACTCCCCCGACCCGCATGCGCTCTCGATCGAACTGGGCGTGGACTGGGGCGCGCTCGCTGCAGCGTGGCTGACGCGGTGGGAACGTCACGGCGATGAGCGAGCCCGGGCGCGGCTGGTCGGGACAATGACTGATATCGCGACGCTGCACTACGGGTTCCTGACCGGCAATGCACGGCTCGACCTGTCCACTGGGCGTTTCGACACCAGCCGGCGAGCAATCGCGGTCTCACACCTGTCCTCGCTGTTCGGGCTGCCCGAGATCTGTTCGGAGCTGATCGATCTGGACCTCGACGTACCCGGGTTCGAGAAGGCGTGGCTCGACTATTGCCGGCTGTACCTGCTGACGCCCGGGGAGCAGACCGCGGAGGTCGGACAGCCCCTGCAGGGCATCTCACTCGTGCAGGCTCACAGCAGGCTGGCGGCGTACGCCGCGGCGCGCACCGGCGACACCGAGCTGGCCCGGCTGGCGTGGCGGAAGTTCTTCGTGGACGAGGGCGATCAGCTCAACCGCAACGCGATGCAGCGTGAGACGGAGTGGAAGACGACTACGGTCCACGGGGCGCTGATGCCGGTCGAGGAGGCGGCATTCGTCAGTACGAACGGCGCGGCGCAGTACGCGCTCGCAGCCATGCAGAACCTCGCGCTGATCCCGGAACACCGGACCTAGCCGCAACTTTTCCGGTCTGGCGTGCATCTCTCTGATATCTGTTTCGTCGTTGGGGGGAGAGCAGGATGCTCGGGAATCGGTCAGCTGTGGGTGCGATCGCGCTGATGGCCTTCGTCGCAGGATGCGGCGGGCCCAAGGCTGCGAGTGATGACGCGGTGGAGAGCACACCGACACCTGCGCCGGCAGCCACTCCAACAACCACTCCAACAACCACACCGTCAGCAGTGCTGGAAAAGCCGACCATCCCCGTTCCCTCGACGCCGCCGGCGAGCAGTATTGCCGGCCTCTCGGCGGCCACGATCCTCACCAAGACGCAGGCTGCCGCGAAGGCTGCCACCAGCGTCCGGATGAAGGGTGCCGTGTCCGACGGCAAGGAGCGGATGGTCCTCGACGTGCGGGTCACCAAGAACGGTGGCCAGGGGTCGATCACCACGAGCGACGGTGGTATGTCGGTGATGGTGATCGGCAAGACGGCGTACCTGAAGATGAGCAACAAGTTCTGGCAGACGCAGACCAAGTCCAAGGCCGAGGCGGACGCCATCGTCGGGCTGATCGACGGCCGGTGGATCCGGACGACGATGAGCGACAAGGACCTCGGCAACTTCGCGCTGTTCGCCAGCAAGGCCGAGTTCTTCGACACGCTGTTCGAGCCCAGCGGCTCGCTCAAGAAGACCGCACCCAGGACCGTCGACGGTGTCCCGTCGGTCGGCCTCGGGGACGGCGACGGCACGCTGTGGGTCGACACCGCCACCGCGCGCCCGGTCCGGCTCGAGTCCGGCGCCGACGCGCTGAGCTTCAGCGAGTACAACAAGGTCACAACGCCGAAGGCCCCTCCGGCGAATCAGGTGATCGACGGAAAGGCCCTCGGAATGTGAGCTCTGCCTGCGCGGGTCAGCCGACCTCGGCCATGATCTCGTCGGACACGTCGAAGTTCGCGTAGACGTTCTGTACGTCGTCGCTGTCCTCGAGCGCGTCGATCAGGCGGAAGATCTTGGCGGCGCCGTCGGCGTCGAGCTCGACCGTCATCGACGGGACGAACTGGACGTCGGCGGAGTCGTAGTCGATCCCCGCGTCCTGCAGCGCCGTCCGGGCCGCGACCAGGTCCGTCGCCTCGGTGACGACCTCCCAGGACTCGCCGAGGTCGTTGACCTCGTCGGCGCCGGCCTCGAGCACGGCCTCCATCACGTCGTCCTCGGACAGCGACTTCCCGTCCTGCTCCTTGGCGACGACGATGACGCCCTTGCGGTTGAACAGGTACGCGACCGAGTTCGGGTCGGCGAGCGAGCCGCCGTTGCGCGTCATCGCCGTCCGGACGTCCGCGGCGGCCCGGTTCCGGTTATCGGTCAGACACTCGACCAGCATCGCCACGCCGTTCGGGCCGTAGCCCTCGTACATGATCGTCTGGTACTCCGCGCCGCCCGCTTCCGCACCGGATCCGCGCTTGACCGCGCGGTCGATGTTGTCGTTCGGGACCGAGGTCTTCTTCGCCTTCTGGATGGCGTCGTACAGGGTCGGGTTCCCGCCGGGGTCACCGCCGCCCATCCGGGCGGCCACCTCGATGTTCTTGATCAGCTTCGCGAAGAGCTTGCCGCGCCTCGCGTCGATGACGGCCTTCTTGTGCTTCGTGGTGGCCCACTTGGAGTGGCCTGACATGGCGAAACCAACCCTTCTACCTACAACAACGACTCAGTGGGCCCGGACCAGCTCGGCGAAGTAGCCGTGCAGCCGCGCGTCCCCGGTCATCTCCGGATGGAACGACGTGGCGAGCAGCCGGTCGTGGCGGACCGCGACGATCCTACCTGTGGCAGGGCCCGACCTCACCGTCGAGAGTACCTCTACGTCCGGTCCGACCCGCTCCACCCACGGTGCCCGGATGAACACGGCGTGGTACGGCGCGTCAAAAGCGGTGAACTCGAGATCAGCCTCGAACGAGTCGACCTGCCGGCCGAACGCGTTCCGGCGTACCGTCACGTCGAGTCCGCCGAGGGTCTCCTGGTCGGCGGTCCCGCCGGTGATCTGGTCGGCCAGCATGATCATCCCGGCGCAGGTGCCGAACACCGGCATCCCGTCCGCGATCCGCTTCTGCAGCGGCTCGAACAGCTCGAACGTCCGCGCCAGCTTGTACATGGTGGTCGACTCGCCGCCGGGCAGCACCAGCGCGTCGACCTGCTCCAGCTCGGACGGACGCCGTACTGGCCGCGCCTCGACGCCGACCTCGGTCAGCATTGCCAGGTGCTCACGGACATTGCCCTGGAGGGCGAAGACGCCGATGACTGTCATAGCGTCACCCTCCGTTGCCAGTTGAGAGTGACCTCGATCCGGCCCTCGTCGAAGACGGCGGGGAGGTCGTTGCGGTGCAGGAGCTCCAGCACGTCCTCCAGCAGCGGCTCCCCGGGAGCCACGTTGGCGGTGTCGGGGTGCCAGAGCTTGAGCTCGAGCATGCCGAAGTCGACCGCGTGCCACACGTCGGTGTCGGTGAAGAACACCAGGCCCTGCGGACCTTCTGCGGCCTCCAGCACCGCCCGGGCTTCGTGGTGGTCCGACGTGTACCGGACCACCACCACGCCCAGCGCTTCGAGCTCCGCGAGTACGCCGTCGAGCCTGTCCGTGTCGGTGCTCTCCGGCCAGGTCGCGGCGTCGGCGTTGAGGTCCATCACCGCCTCACCGATCAGCAGCGGGACCAAGGCGGCCGGATCCATCGACGGTGCGTCCTCGCGGACCGCCTCCGTCAGGGCAGCCGTGATGGCGGCGTGGTCGGCGTACCCGGACCGCACCAGGACGCGGGCGAGGCCACGCAGCTCCCGGGCGGTCCGTTCGTCCACCGACTGCAAGTTGCTTGTCACTGCTCAAGGGTAGTTCAGGCGCTACTTCACGCCTCCGGCGGTGACCGAGACCTGCAGCTGACGCTGGAAGATGATGTAAACGACCAGCACCGGCGCCACCGTGATCACCACGGCCGCGAACAGTGCACCGAAGTCGACCGCATAGCCGGCCTGCGACGCGAACGACGCCATGCCCTGCGAGAGCACGTAGTTCTTCGAGTCGGTGTTCAGCGCGACGGGGAGCAGGAACTGGTTCCACAACCCGAGGAAGTTGAAGATGGCGACCGACGCCATCCCCGGCCTTGCCATCGGCAGCATCACCGAGAAGAACGTGCGCCACTCGCCGGCCCCGTCGATCTGCGCCGCCTCGTAGATCTCGCCCGGCAGCGCCTTGAAGAAGGAGTGCAGGAAGAAGACGGTGAACGGCAGCGCGAACGCGACGTAGGTGACGATCAGCCCAGGCAGGGTGTTGAGTAGGCCGAAGTTCTTCAGCGTGAAGAACAGCGGCACGATCGCCAGGAAGACCGGGAACGTCAGTCCGGCCAGCATCGAGTAGTAGATCAGCCGGTTGCCGGGGAACGTGAACCTGGCCAGCACGTACGCACACATGGCGCCGAGGATCATCACCAGCACCAGAGCGCAGCCCACGACGATCACGGTGTTCGCGAAGTAGCGACCGATGCCGGCCGTCGTCCAGGCGTTGGCGTAGTTCTCGAACCGCAGCTTGTGCGGCAGCGTCAGCGGGTTGCCCAGGACCTCCTGCGTCGACTTGAACGAGGACAGCAGCGTCCACAGCAACGGCACGATCACCAGCAGCGACCACAGGATCAGCGCGATGTGGGCGGTCGTGGCGACGCCCCTGCCCTCACGGGACCCAGGGTGGGGTGCGCGGGAATCGGCGACCAGGTCGGCCCGGTCGGCGGTAGTGGTTGTCATCGTCGTACCTTCCGCTCACGTCCGCCGGTCAGGGCGTTCACGACGAAGACCAGGAGCGCGAACAGCATCGTCACCGCGGCCAGGACCACGCCCATCGCGGTCGAGTAACCGAACTGCCCCTTGGTGAAGGCAGTGGTGAACAACTGCTGGGGCATGACCAGGGTCGAGTTCTGCGGCCCGCCGCCGGGGTTCAGCGCCTGCATGTAGACGAAGGCGTCGAGAGCGGCGATACCGAGGTAGATGTAGGCCGTCTGCACGTTGTCCCGGATCAGCGGCACCGTGATGGACAGCGCCGTACGGAACCGGCCGGCGCCGTCGATGCGGGCCGCCTCGAACACCTCGGGGTCGATCCCCCGGATGGCGGCGATGAACAGCACCATGTAGAAGCCGACGAAGCCCCAGATCATCACGAACATCGAGGCAGGCATCGCGGTCCGCGCGTCACCGAGCCAGGCATAGTTCTCGAACTGGTGCAGCCCGATCTTCGACAGTACGGCGTCCAGGATGCCCGAGCCCGGCGTGAACACCTGGGCCCAGATCAGGCCGATCACGATCGCGGGGATCACGTACGGGAAGAACGAGACGATCCGGTAGTAGCCGGAATTGCGCAGCCCGCGAACGGTCCCGGTGCCCGAACCGCCGATCGTCACCAGCGTGGCCAGTGTCAGCGCCAGCACGATCGTCACGATCGGCACGACGATCGCGAGCTCGATGTTGTTGCGGACGGCCTTCAGGAAGATGTCGTCGTGGAACAGCTTGACGTAGTTGTCGAAGCCGATGAAGTTCTGCCCCGCGCTGAAACCGGACCAGTCGGTCAGCGAGTAGTACAGCGCCTGCACGAACGGCGAGACCACGAAGACCACGAACACCGCCAGCGGCAGGCCGAGGAACACGACCATGAAGCTGATGCGGTCGAAAGTCAGCGGCCGGCGGCGCCGGGTGGCGGACCGCTTGGGTCCGCCTCCCGGCACAGCCTCTTGCGTCGTGGTCACTTGGTGACCGGGATCTTCTTGACGGAGCTGTCGTTGCGCACCTTGTCGGTGATCTGCTGCAGGCCCTTGGTCAGGCCCGCCGCGTCCAGCTGGCCGGACAGGAACGAGTTCCAGACCACCAGCTGGTCGGTGTTCATGCCGTACAGGCCGAACACCTGGTAGTCGAAGACGTTCGTGCCGGCGGCGTCCAGCATCGCGGTCTGCGACTGCAGCGCGGTCGAACCGAAACCGTCGGCGGGCACCAGGCCCTTGACGATCGTCGGCGCGAGCCGGGTCTTGGCGAAGTTGGTCGCCGCGTCCTTGGACAGCATGGCCCGCAGCAACTCCTTGCCGCCGGCGGCGTTCTTGCCCTTGGCCGGGACGATGAACGGCTCACCGGCCGCCGAGCGCAGCGACTCGTACGGGAGCTTCGGGCTCTCGGTCAGGGTCGGCTCCGGGACGCCCTTCATGTCGAAGCCCGACTTGGTGGCCTTCTTCATCTCGTTCTCGATCCACGAGCCCGAGGGGTAGAGGATGGCCTGCTGGTCGTTGCTCCACTTCGCCTGCGCGGCGGTGAACTGCGTACCGGCGCCGCCGGGCACGAAGTACCCGTTCTTGACCATGGTCTCCATGGCCTTGAAGATGCCCTGGAACTGCGGCATCGACCAGCAGTTCTCCTTGAGGTTCTCCAGCGCCAGCCGGACCTCGTCGCCACCCTCCTTGATGGCGCCGTCGACGGCCATCGTGTGGTAGTAGGTGGCGGCTTCCTTGCCCCAGACGAACAGGTACTTGCCCTTGGCCTTGGCCTTGGCGCCGAGGTCGAGCAGGCCGTCGTACGTCTTCGGCGGCTCCCAGCCGTTCGCCTTGAACAGGCTGTCGGAGTACCAGATGCCGTACAACGTCAGCACGTAGTTCATCGCGACGAACTTGCCGTCGAAGGTACCGGGGTTCTTGGCGCCCGGGTACAGGGTGTCGGCGATCTTCGTGCCCTCGTAGTTGTTGGCCTCGAAGACATCGTCGAGCGTCGCCAGCTGGTCCAGGATCGTGTTGAAGCCGATCTGGTTCGCGCCGGAGTTGTCGATCAGGTCCGGCGGGTTGCCGCCGACGAAGCGCGGCTGCAGCTGCTGGGCGATCTGGGTGGACGGGGAGACCTTGAACGTCGAGCCCGCCTGCTTCTTCTGCGCGATGTCGGCCGCGAACTGCACGTAGTCGTAGCCGTACCCGCCGTTGAAGATCACCGCGTCGACACTGGACTTGTCCGCCATACCGAACGGGTTGTCCGAGCTCTTGGCCCCGCCCTGCTGCGAGCTGTTGTTGTCGCTGCCACTACCGGCGCAGCTGGCGAGCACGCCACTGAGGGGAAGCACCGCGGCGGCCGCCAGGCTCCCCCGCAGGAGACTCCGTCGCCCGATCTTGCTGGTCTCGCTCATTTGGTCCTGCCTCTTCTCGCTAGATTCCCGACGGTGCTGATCACACCTGCCCCTTGTGGTGAACATCCCCCCGGCCCGTGGCCGGTCAGCGCTCGTCGCTGCTGACTGCCCACGGTCCAGCCGCACGATAATGGCGGCAGGGCGCACTCCGACGTGCTACCGCCCGAAGTGATTACGCATTGTCTTTGCCAAAGTCGTTCGGCGTCAAGCCTCACGACGGCGGGTCCCAGACCCGGCAAATGACGGCCGGCCACCCCAGAACCCCTTGTGCAGCACACGTCCCCACGCTTGCCGTCCTTCACCGGGACCGCGACCGACGCGCCGGATCCGATCCCATTTCGTGACCTCACAACTTGTCCTTACATTGTGGGCCGCGGGCAACTGAACACCGCGGTTATCCGCTTCACCGGCGAGGTTTCACACGCTTGGTGGGGATGGCGGTGAGGGGATCTTCCGGCCACGGATGGCGGGGGTAGCGGGCTCGCAAGTCGGCTCGGACCTGCGGATATCCCTGTTTCCAGAAGGACGCGAGATCGCTGGTGATAGCGACCGGACGTCGTGCGGGCGACAGGAGGTGCAGGACGACCGGGACCCGACCGTCCGCGACGGCCGGCGTGGCGGTCCAGCCGAATACCTCCTGCAGCTTCACCGCGAGGACCGGCGGCTCGGCCCCGTCGTACGTGAGTCGCACCTCGGAGCCTGACGGGACCTGGAGCCGTTCCGGCGCGAGTTCGCCGAACCGGGTTGCTGCGGGCCATGGCAGCAGTCGCCGGAGCGCCGAGGCCACGTCGATGTGGGCAAGATCGCGCGAACCGCGCACCGAGGCGAGCTCGGAACCGAGCCATTCGTCGAGATCGGCCAGCAGTGCCGCATCGTCGACCGCGGGCCACGGAGCGCCGAGGTGGGCGTGGCAGAACGCGAGCCGTTCCCGCAAGGCGAGTGCGGGCTCCGACCAGCGCAGTACGGACAGACCGCTGCGCCGGATGCCGTCGCGGACGGCCGCTTGGACGAGCAGCGGGTCGGGTTTTGCCAGCGGTACGTCGTTGAGCACGATCGCACCGAACGCCTCGACGCGTCGCGTCACGATCCGGCCGTCGTCCCAGCGGATCTGGTCGGTGGTCGAGACGAGGTCGCCGGCGATGTCTCGCGCGGTCTGCTCGTCGATCGGCGCCGCGGAGCGAATCCTGGCGTCGGCGCGACCGGGTGCCCGGTCGGCGACCGCGATCGCCAGCCAGGGAGTCGTCCGCAACGGCGATTGCGGATCCAGAGCAGCACCCGTACCACCGGACATCTGGTACGTCGCGGAGTCGGCACCCCGGACCCGCGCAATCCGATCTGGATAAGCCAGTCCCACCACGATCCCGACCGCAAGATCATCCGGTACTGCGCCTGTCCGTGCGCCTGTCCCGGCGCCCGTCCCTGCGCCGGCCATCGCGTCCCGCCCGAGGCGCTTCGTCTCTTCTCGCCAGCGGGCCGTGGCGCCGCGGTCCTGGCCGCGGCGGAGGGCTCGCCAGCGGGCCGGCAGATCATCGCCGAAGTCGCGGCCGGAGTCGTCGGAGAGCATCGCGACGACCTCACGTGCCCGGTCGGCGCCGACCCTCGGCGTACCGTCCAGCAGCGCGCGAGCCAGTCGGGGATGCGCCCCGATCGCCTCCATCCGCCGTCCCCGCGCGGTGATCCGGCCGCCGTCGTCAACGGCATCGAGGCGGCGCAGCAACTCGGTCGCGGCAGTCATCGCCGGTGCGGGCGGCGCATCGAGCAAGGTCAGCCCGTCGCCGGCGGGTGCACCCCAGGCCGCGAGGTCGAGGGCGAAGGAGGCCAGATCGGCGATCGCGATCTCCGGCGCCGGATGGTCGTCGAGATGCGAGTGGTCGGTGGCAGACCAGCACCGATAGACCCGGCCGGGCGCCTCCCGCCCGGCGCGACCCGCTCGCTGGTCGGCCGACGATTTCGAAACCCGGCAGGTGACCAACGCGCCGAGGCCACGGGACTGATCGGTCCGCGGCTCCCGGGCAAGACCCGAGTCGACCACGACCCTGACGCCGGGCACCGTCAGCGAACTCTCCGCGACCGACGTCGTGACCACGATCCGCCGAATGTCGGCCGCCGCCAACGCACGGTCCTGTTCAGCCCTCGACTGGCGACCGAACAACGGCAGGACATTCTCGCCAACCAACCGGCGAGTCACACCGTTGATCTCGGCCTCCCCCGGCACGAACACGAGGATGTCGCCGTCGTTCTCGGTCAGCGCACGCCGTACGACGTCCGCGACGTGATCCAGCAATCGCGGGTCGACCCGGCCGCCGGGAAGCAGCGGTACGGCGACCGGCGGCGGGACCCACTCGACCGCCACGTCGTACAGAGCAGCGGACGCGGTGATCACGGGAGCTGGACCGTCGGTGCCCAAGGCCCGGCCAAGCCTGGTCGTGTCAGGCGTGGCCGAGGTCGCGACGATCGCCAGGTCCTCCCGAAGATTCGCCCGGATGTCGACGCAGAACGCCAGCAGCAGATCGGCATCGAGGTGCCGCTCGTGGCACTCGTCGATCACGATCGCGGCCACACCGGGCAGCTCGGGGTTCTGCTGCAGACGCCGTACCAGGAGCCCTGTCGTCACGACCTCGACGCGGAGTCCCTTGCCGCCGCTGCGTTCACCACGCATCGCGTAGCCGATCCGCTGACCGAGCGGTTCGCCGACCAGCATCGCCAGCCGGGCCGCGGCCGCGCGGGTCGCCATCCGGCGCGGCTCGGCGACGATGATCGTGCCCTCGAGCGCATCGGCCAGCGCAAGCGGTAACAGCGACGTCTTCCCCGATCCCGGCGGCGCGACCAGCACCGCCGTACCGCGCGAACGCGCCGCATCGACCACGGCAGTCAGAACCGCCCGCACCGGCAGATCCGCTCCGGGTACGGACGGTTCAGGCAACAACACACCCCGACGCTAGCCGACCAGCGGCCGGCGCCGGGCCAGACCTGCTACCAACCGCGCTCGGCGAGGCGGTGGGGCTGGGGGATCTCGTCGACGTTGATGCCGACCATGGCCTCGCCCAGGCCGCGGGAGACCTTGGCGATAACGTCGGGGTCGTCGTGGAACGTGGTGGCCTTGACGATCGCCTCGGCGCGCTGGGCCGGGTTGCCGGACTTGAAGATGCCGGAGCCGACGAACACGCCCTCGGCGCCGAGCTGCATCATCATCGCGGCGTCGGCCGGGGTGGCGATACCGCCGGCGGTGAACAGCACGACGGGGAGCTTGCCGAGCGCGGCGACCTCCTTGACCAGCTCGTACGGCGCCTGCAGTTCCTTCGCCGCGACGTACAGCTCGTCCTCGGGGAGGTTCTGCAGCTTGCGGATCTCCTGGCGGATCTGGCGCATGTGGGTGGTCGCGTTGGACACGTCACCGGTGCCGGCCTCGCCCTTGGAGCGGATCATCGCCGCGCCCTCGGTGATCCGGCGCAGCGCCTCGCCCAGGTTGGTCGCACCGCAGACGAAGGGAACGGTGAAGTTCCACTTGTCGATGTGGTTCGCGTAGTCGGCCGGGGTGAGCACCTCGGACTCGTCGATGTAGTCGACACCGAGGCTCTGCAGCACCTGCGCCTCGACGAAGTGACCGATCCGGGCCTTGGCCATCACCGGGATCGAGACCGCGCCGATGATCGAGTCGATCATGTCCGGGTCGCTCATCCGGGACACGCCGCCCTGCGCGCGGATGTCGGCCGGGACCCGCTCGAGCGCCATCACCGCGACCGCACCGGCGTCCTCGGCGATCTTGGCCTGCTCGGCGGTGACGACGTCCATGATCACGCCGCCCTTGAGCATCTCTGCCATACCGCGCTTCACCTTGGCGGTACCGGTCTGGTTCTCCTGGGTCACTGCTTCCTCCTGGTCGTGGGGCTCCACTCCAGATTAGGAGGCGTCGGGCAGCTATCCTCAGTCCACCTCAGATCAAGTGGACTGAGCCAGCGCATCGCCGAGCCGGGCGACCACCAGCCTCAGCGTCGCCGGCGGAGCCGTGAACGGGATCCGGATGTGGCGCCGGTCGGTGCCTTCCGGCGTGAACAGGTCGCCTGATCCGAGCAGGAGGTTCTGTTCACGTGCCGCGTCGAGCACTCTGCGTGCCCTGGTCTCGGTCAGCTCCAGCCACAGCGTCATACCGCCGGTCGGCGTGGGCCAGGCCACACCGTCCAGCGTCTTCAGTCCAGTTTCCAGGGCGGCCAGGTTGGCGCGGAGACGGGTACGGCGGCGGCCGATCACCTTGTCGAGCTTCGGGACGATCGCCCGGGCCAGGAGGTCGTCCAGCGCACTCGGCGAGGCCACGCTGAGCTGTGCGGCTGTGTTGATGCGCCGTCGCAACTGCTTCCCGGTCCGGACCCACCCGACCCGCAGTCCACCCCACACGGTCTTCGAGAGCGACCCCACACTCACAGTCCGGGGATAGCGGCTCAGCGGCTCGGCCTGTTGCCCATTGGCCAACCACAGCGGCCGCATGGTCTCGTCACTGATCAGCGCAGCGCCGTACCGGCGTGCTATCTCAACGACTGCCTGACGCCGGTCCGCCGGGAGGCTCAGCCCGGTCGGGTTGTGGTTGTCGGCCTGCAGGTAGATGACCTTCGGGCGGTGGCGTCGGCAGAGGTGGGCGAGCTGATCGGTGTCCCAGACGCCAGCAGGCCAGCCAGCTACGTCCAGACGGTGTTTGCGGAGCAGATCGAACGCAGCCGGGTACGTCGGAGTCTCGGTGATCGCCACACCCGGCCCCAGGTCCAGTCCGGCCAATGCGGCGTTCAATCCGGCCGCTGCGCCCACCGTGAGCGTCAACTGCTCCGGCTCCGTCGGCACGCCCTCGATCGTCAGCCGCTCCGCCAACGCTGCTCTGAGCTCAATCGATCCACCTGGCGGCGGTCCATCGCCACCCATCGCCTGCGGCAACCCGTCCTCGACGATCTGGGCAGCTGCCTCCGCCACATCGTGGGGCGCGGCAGTGGTCGCGAACCGCAGGTCCAGTACGGGCTGGTCCCCCGCCGTCACCGTCGACGCCGGCGCCACCGGGTCCAGCAGCCGATCCAGTGGCCGCACCACGGTCCCGGACCCACGCTTGGTCTCCAGTACGCCGTCCCGCCGCAGGTTCTCCAATGCGCGTACGACGGTCACCCGGCTCACGCCGAGCCGCTCCGCGAGGACCCGCTCCGACGGCAGTCGCGAGCCGATGGACAGGTCGCCGCGCTCGATCCGCCGCAGTACCAGTCCCTCGACCTGCTCGGTCTTCGTCCCGTCGGCCGCTTCCAGATCCCCCGTCCGCCACATAAGTCCACTATCCCACCACTGGCCTGATGGGCTCGGACTGTCCGTCCCAGGTGCTTGTATTTGCCTATGGACGAACGGTGGGCGATCGCGCCTGAGGACGGCGGCGGGGCGACGCTTGTCGCGCTGCATCCGGACGGGCAGCCCGCCGGCGAGATCCAGCACGAGCCCGACCTCGTCGCAGCCGTTGCGTCGCGGCCGCAGGTCACTCGCTGGGTGTGGCGATCCTCGGCCGAGATCTATCCACGCCTGCTCGCCGCCGGGGTTCGGGTCGAGCGGTGCTACGACGTCGAGAACACCGAAGGCCTGCTGCTGGGCCACGAGGGCCGCCTCGGCGAGCCACGATCCGCGGCCGCGGCCTGGGCGCGACTGAGCGGCGCGCCGGTCCCACCGGATCCGCCGATGCGCGCGGTCGTGCCGGGTGAGCAGTCGTCGCTGTTCGAGATCCCCACCGAGCCGCTTGCCTTCCACGCCCTACTCAGGGTGTACGCCGACCAGCTCCGGCGGCACGACCTCGCGGAGCACCCGGACCGGATGCGGTTGCTCACGGCATCGGAATCGTCCGCGATGCTGATCGCCGCCGAGATGGATCGCGCCGGTCTTCCGTGGAGTGCGCAAGCACATCGCGACGTCCTGAGCGAGCTGCTCGGCGAGCGCTTCGGCGGCACGGGCGAGCCACGCCGGCTGACCGAGCTCGCGGAGGACATCTCGGCCGCGTTCGGTCATCGGGTCCGGCCCGAGCTGCCGGCCGACGTACTGAAGGCGTTCAAGCAGGCCGGGCACCAGCTGAAGTCGACCCGGCGGTGGGAGCTCGAGACGATCGACCATCCGGCCGTGGCGCCACTCGTCGAGTACAAGAAGCTCTATCGGATCTACACCGCCAACGGGTGGTCCTGGTTGAACGACTGGGTCCACGACGGCCGCTTCCGTCCCGGCTTCGTGCCCGGCGGCACGGTCTCCGGTCGCTGGATCACCAACGGGGGCGGCGGTCTGCAGATCCCGAAGGTGATCCGCCGCGCGGTTGTCGCCGATCCGGGCTGGCGCCTCGTCGTTGCCGACGCCTCCCAACTCGAACCGCGCGTCCTCGCCGCCATCTCCCGCGATCGCGCGCTGATGGAGGTCTCCAGCGATTCCGGCGACCTCTACAAAGCCGTGTCGGATCAGGCGTTCTCGGGCGATCGGGGGCAGGCGAAGCTCGCCGTGCTCGGCGCCATCTACGGCCAGACCTCGGGGGACGGCCTGAAGAACCTCGCCATGCTCCGCAAGCGATTCCCGCAAGCCGTTGCGTACGTCGACGACGCCGCCCGCGCCGGCGAAGAGGGCCGCCTGGTCCGAACGTACCTGGGCCGCACCTGCCCGCCCACCGGCCACCCGCTCGACGACGCCCTCCTCGAAGGCCCGCCCGCCGACGTCCCCGCGACCGATCCACGCCACGCCAGGGCGCGCGGTCGCTTCACCCGAAACTTCGTCGTACAAGGCAGTGCGGCCGATTGGGCTCTCCTGCTCCTCGCCGCGCTCCGCCAGGCCCTGACGCCGCTGAAGGCCGAGCTTGTGTTCTTCCAGCACGACGAGGTCATCGTCCATTGCCCCGCCGACGAGGCCGACCAGGTCGCCGACGCAATCCAGCAGGCGAGCAACCTGGCCGGCACTCTGACGTTCGGCCCGACGCCGACCAACTTCGCGTTCACGACCGCCACGGTCGAGATCTACGCCGCTGCCAAATAGCAACCAATTCAAACGACCTATTACTCCCCCGGACCGATAACGTCTGCGCAATTCGTTGTCCGACTCACAGAGGGAGAACGTCGTGCCATTCAGCAAGAAGAAGGATGCGGCCCGCGACGCCGTCGCCAACGGCGGCAAGACCAGCGGCAAGCAGGCCAAGAAGGCGACCCAGGCCGGGCATCTCGGCGACGACAACCGGGTCTACCACCGCGGCAAGGTCGTCGGCGACTTCTCGAACCGCACCCGCAGGCAGCCCAACCAGCACGGCGGCTGATCACACCGTCGCGGGTAAACCGTAAAGTTTGTGGTTCGTGGTTTCGAAGGCGGTAATTTCGGCTATCCGGCGGTCCTCGATGCGGAAGATGTCGAGTGCGAACAGCTGATAGGACGTCATCCGCGGGGGTAAGAGATAGGCCGCGAGGGTGGGTTGGCGGTTGATCGTGGTCGGCAGGAAACGCCAATGACCGCGATACTGCGGCGTGAGGTTCGGAATCAATGAACGCACCGCATCCTCGCGGCCTTCGAACCAGAACGGGTACGGCGGCATCGTGATCCGGATGTCTTCGTGCATGAGAGCTGCGAGCGCGTCGGGGTCGGCAGCCTCCCAGGCTGTCAGGTACTTCCGGAGCAGTTCTCGCTCCTCCGCCGACGCCTCCGGAGCCGACCACTCCGATCGGTGTGGCGGCAGCTGCTCGCGCAGAACCGGCCGAGCCCGTTGCAGCGCCGAGTTGACCGCGGCAACCGACAACTCGACTGCCTCGGCCGTCTCACGAGCGGGCCACCCGAGCACATCACGGAAGATCAGTACGGCCCGCTGCCGTGCAGGCAGCTGCTGGATCGCGATCAGGAACGCCAACTCGATCGTCTCCCGCCGGATCGCGACCGCGTCCGGCTCCTCCGCACGATCCAGCAGTACGTCGGGAAACGGCTGCAGCCACGGCACGTCCTCCCGCGCCGGAAGGGCTGTCGACGGAAACGACGCCGGCTCGAGCTGGTACGGGAGAACGCGGCGCGGCCGCCGTACGTCGATGCACGCGTTGGTCGCGATCCGGTACAGCCACGCCCGTACCGACGACCGGCCCTCGAAATCACCGAGCCCGCGCCACGCTCGCAGGAACGTCTCCTGCACCAGGTCCTCGGCCTCGTCGTACGACCCGAGCATCCGGTAGCAGTGCACGCGCAGCTCGTGCCGATAGCGCTCGACGTCCTCCTCGAAGCTACTCATTTCCCGTCCTCGAGCTCGATCGTGGTCGGCATCGGCGCACGACCGGCCAGCCGGAACCACGTCACCAACCGCCGCTGCCGCAGGTCCCGCGTCGACACTACGACGTCGTTGTGGAACCGGCGGGCCAACTGCACCCGGCGCATCGCGAGGGTCAGCTCCCCCGCCCACGGCTCGATATCGGTGCCGGTGGCATGGATCGCGCGGGTCAGCGCGGACTCGGCCTGCTCGCGCACCTCCAACAGATCGAGTGACGCGGCGCGAGCCCGATGCGCTGCGTCGAGCAACAACAACGCGGAAGCGGGATCGAGGATGTCGCTGCCGGCCAGCTCCGCGACCAGCGCGGACCGGCGCGCGAGCTCGGTCTCCAGCGACGCCCGCGCGAGATCCACGCGATGGTGCAGCCGGTCGAGCCGTCCGGCCGTCCAGCTCGCGTACGCGCCGAACAGGAGCAGCAGCGCGCCGACCGCGAGCAGCACCCAGGAGATCTCCACGCGCATATTCGATCATCGATTACGGAGCGCTGACGGTCCGGCCGGATCCGGTAGTCGCCGCCGTAGCCGCCATTAGCGTCGGAGCCATGGCTGATATCGGCGTGATCGGCGGGTCCGGGTTCTACTCGTTCCTGACCGACGCGGAAACCATCGAGCTCGACACCCCGTTCGGCGCGCCCAGTGAGCCGCCGGTGGTCGGGGACCTCGACGGCCGTCAGGTCGCGTTCATCCCCCGGCACGGCGCCGATCACCGGTTCCCGCCGCATCGCGTCAACTACCGCGCGAACCTCTGGGCCCTGCGCGAACTCGGCGTCCGCCAGGTCCTCGGACCCTGCGCGGTCGGCTCGTTGAAGCCCGAGCTCACCCCCGGCACCTTCGTCGTCCCCGACCAGTACGTCGACCGCACCTGGGGTCGGGACCACACCGTGTACGACGAAGCGCCGGTCGTCCACACCGCCGCCGCCGACCCGTACTGCCCGGTCGGCCGCGCCACGGTGATTGCCGCTGGCAACGTCGTACCCGACGGCACGATGGTCGTGATCAACGGCCCGCGGTTCTCGACCCGGGCCGAATCGCAATGGCATGCGGCGCAAGGCTGGTCAGTCGTCGGCATGACCGGCGCGCCGGAGGCCGCGATCGCGCGAGAGCTGGCCCTCTGCTACACGTCGATCGCCGTCGTCACCGACCACGATGCCGGCGTTGCGACCGGTGGCGGTGTCACGCAGGCCGAGGTCTTCGAGGCGTTCAAGCACAGCATCGAACGCCTGCAGGACCTGCTCAAGGACGTGATCAGCCAGCTCCCGAAACCCGACGCGGACTGCAGCTGCCGGCACGCCCTCGACGGTACGGCAGCGGCCCGATGAGAGTCCTGCTCACCGGCGGCGCCGGCTTCATCGGTCAGCACGTCCACCACCAACTCGTTGCCGAGGGCCACGAGGTAACGGTGCTGGACTCGTTCCGCCCGGACGTCCACGCCCACAAACCCACGCCCCGCCCCGGCCTGGTCGTCGGCGACATCCGCGACGCCGGCTGCGTCACCCAGGCTCTCGAGGGCATCGACACCGTCATCCACCTCGCCGCCAAGGTCGGCCTCGGCGTCCACCTCGACGACATCGACGACTACGTCTCCACCAACAGCCTCGGTACGGCGGTCCTCCTCAAGGCCCTCGCCCACGCCGAGGTCCGCCATCTCGTCTACGCCAGCTCGATGGTCGTGTACGGCGAAGGCCGCTACGACTGCGCCGAGCACGGTCAGGTCGCGCCCGGACCACGACGTACCGAGGACTTGGAGGCCGGCCGCTTCGAGCCGCCCTGCCCGTACTGCGGCGCGCAGCTCCACCCCGGTCTCGTCACCGAGGACGCTGTACTCGATCCGCGCAATGCCTACGCGACGAGCAAGCTCAGCGGCGAACACCTCGCCGCCACCTGGGCCCGCGAAACGGATGGCCGCGTCACCGCGCTCCGCTTCCACAACGTCTACGGCCCCGGCATGCCTCGCAATACGCCGTACGCCGGAGTCGCCGCGATCTTCCGTTCGGCGCTCGAGCGAGGTGAAGCACCGCGGGTGTTCGAGGACGGCAGACAGCGCCGTGACTTCGTGCAGGTCCGCGACATCGCAACTGCCGTCACCATGTCAGCCGCCGTACTCCCCCAGCAGCCGGCGTTCACGGCGTACAACGTCGGCAGCGGCACAATCCGCACGATCGGCGACCTGGCGACGGAGCTCGCCCACCTCTACGACGGTCCGAGCCCGGTCGTCACCGGCCAGTACCGCCTGGGCGACGTCCGCCACATCACCGCGTCATCGGACCGCCTGAAGCACGACCTCGGATGGAAGCCCGCCTACGATCTGGCCGCGGGTCTCAGGGATCTAGTTGTGAGCGGCAACCGGCGGTAGGTCGATCTGGAACGCGCACCCGCCGTCGACGTTGGTCACACCAATCTTGCCGTCATGCGATTCGACGACACCGCGAGCGATCGCGAGACCGAGCCCGCCGCCACTGGCATGAGTGGCGTCGTCGGCGGGCTCGGGCGTCCGCTGCTCGTCGCCACGCCAGCCGATGTCGAAGACTCGTTCCAGGTCGTCGGCCGGGATCCCGCCACACGCATCGGTCACGGCCAGCCGCACGCGACCGTCCGTCTCGCGGTCCACCGAAACGGTCACAGTGCCACCGGGAGCCGTGTGCCGGATCGCGTTGCCGACCAGGTTCGTCACCGCGCGCGTCAGCTCGTCCGGATCCCCTTGCACGGCGAGGCGATCGTCGCCGTCAGGGGTCGACAACGCCAGCCGAACGCCCTCCGCCCGCGCATGCTCGTTGTTCTCCCCCGCGACATCCTCGGCCAGCTCTCGCAAACTGACCGCCGACCGCCGCCGCGGCAACGGCGCCGCCGACAACCGCGACAGCTCGAACAGGTCGTCCACGAGTCCGGTCATCCGATCGACGGTCGACCGCATCTGCCGCAAAGCACCCGGTACGTCGTCGATCACGCCGTCCTCGAGCCCCTCCGACACTGCCCGCAGCCCGGCCAGCGGGGTCCGCAGGTCGTGCGACATGAACGCCACCAGCTCCCGCCGGCTCGCCTCCAACGCCCGCTCCCGCTCATGCGACGCGGCCAGCTTCTTCCGCGTCATCTCCAGCTCGTTCGTCAGGTCGGCCAGCTCAGCAGGCACTGCGCCGGCAAGATCCTCAGCCGGCTCGTACGACGTACCCAGCTGCCGCAACCGCCGCCCGACGTCCCGCGACCCAGTGCTGATCCAGTGCCCGAGCAGGACCGTCATCGCCAGCCCGAGCAGCGCCGCGAACGCCAACGTCCACAGCACCACCCACGAGTCGTGCTCGGAGATGAACATGGCCCGCACGCTCTGCAGTACTGCGGCCAGCGCGGCCGCCATCGGCGCGAGACCCGCGACGATCATCGTCACCCGCAACGACCGCCGGCGGAACTGCCACAGGATCGCTGCACCGACCGCCGCGACCACCAGCGTCCACAACGTGGTGAGCGCGAGGATCGTGAACATGTCCTTGTTCATGCCGCGTCGCCCGCAAACAGGTACCCGGTCCGCGGCACGGTCAGCACGAGCTTCGGATCCGACGGATCGGCCTCGATCTTCTCGCGCAACCGCCGTACGTGCACGGTGACGGTCGACGAGTCGCCGAAGTCCCAGCCCCACACCCGCCGCAGCAGCTCGGCCTTCGTGTACGCCTTGCCTGCATGCGAGACGAGATACGCGAGGAGGTCGAACTCGCGGTGGGTCAGCGACAGCTCCTCGTCGTTCAGGTACGCACGTCGTGCCGCGGTGTCGACCATGACCGGCCCGGCGCTCAGCTTGGTCGGCGTCAGGTCGAGCCCGGCCAGCCGCTCCTCGCGCCGCACCATCGCCTGCACCCGCAGCGTCAGCTCACGCGGGCTGAACGGCTTGACCACGTAGTCGTCCGCGCCGACCTCGAGCCCGACCAGCCGGTCCTCCTCCTCGCCGCGCGCCGACAGCATGATCACCGCGGCGCCGTCGTCGGCAGCGCGCATCCGGCGCAGCACCTCGAGACCGGACAATCCGGGCAGCATCACGTCCAGTACGACGACGGACGGTTTCCACTGCTGCCAGACCTCGACCGCCGACACGCCGTCCGCGACCACGCGGGCGTCGTACCCCGCCTTGGTCAGGTAAGCGGAGACGACGTTGGACACGGTCGGGTCGTCGTCGACCACGAGAACACGAGTAGCCACGCTCAGAGCGTAGATCGTCCGGTCGGCGCGACGCCGCATCAGTGCCGGAACGCAGTACGACGTAAGCGATCCGTAGCCGCGTTCTGCCACCGCAGGCACGTGTTCGTCCCTACCGTCGAAGAATGCCCGTCGATCTCGTCCTGCCGTGCCTGAACGAGGCGGCCGCCCTGCCATGGATCCTCGAACGTCTCCCGGCCGGCGTCCGCGCCATCGTCGTCGACAACGGCTCCACCGACGGTTCACCCGAGATCGCCGCCCGGCTCGGTGCCACCGTCGTGCACTGCGAGATCAAGGGGTACGGCGCTGCATGCCACGCCGGTCTGGAAGCGGCCGAGTCCGACGTCGTCGCCGTGATGGACGCCGACGCGTCGCTCGATCCACAACAGCTGAGCCGGGTGACTGCGCCCGTCCTTGCCGATCGCGTCGACCTCGTCATCGGTCGCCGGCGCCCGGTGACACGGGGCACCTGGGCATGGCATCTCCGGCTGGCCAACTTCGAGCTTTCCCGCCGGATCAGGCGCCGTACGGGCGTCGCTCTGCACGATCTCGGTCCGATGCGGGCGGGTCGTCGTACGGCGCTGCTCGAGCTCGGGCTGACGGATCGACGGTCCGGGTACCCGCTGGAGACGGTGGTGCGGGCGGCCGATGCGGGCTGGCGGATCGCCGAGGTGGACGTGGACTACCTGCCTCGCTCCGGCCGTTCGAAGGTGACGGGGACTCCGCTGGGTGCGGCCCGCGCCGTGCTCGACATGTCGAAGGTCCTTGCCCGGTGAAGGGGACGCTGATCGTCATCGCGAAGGAGCCGGTGCCAGGACGGGTGAAGACGCGGCTGCAGAGCGAGTTCACCGCGCAGGAGGCGGCGGCGTTGGCTCGGGCATCGCTCGTGGACACGCTCGGGGCAGTACTGGCAGCTCGTGCGTCGCGGCGGGTTCTCGCGCTGGAGGGCGATCCGGGGCCGTGGTTGCCGGCCGGGTTCACGGTTGCCGGGCAGCGTGGCGACGGGCTGGACGAGCGGATCGCGGCGGCCTTCGAGGATGCGTACGACGGCTCGCCGATGCTGCTCGTCGGGATGGATACGCCGCAGCTCCGGCCCGAGCTGCTCGGGTTCCAATGGTCCGGGTACGACGCTGTGCTCGGGCTGACCGAGGACGGCGGGTATTGGTGCCTCGGGCTACGAACGCCGGACCGCCGCGCGCTGGTCGGTGTACCGATGTCGACCGATCACACCGGACGCGATCAACTGCAGCGGTTGCAGGATCTCGGCCTGCGGGTGCTGATGCTGCCGACCTTGCGGGACATGGACACGCCACGCGACGCGGCGTACCTCGCGGCCGAGTTCCCGTCGTTGCGGGTGTCGCGGCTGTATCGACGGCTGCAACATGCGGCGCATCCGGGATTGCTGTTCGAGCAAGCCCTCGGCGGTACTGCGCGTGTTGTTGCTACTGGCATCGATGGACGGACCGTGCCCGCGCTGTCGGAGCTCGATCGCTGGACTGCGCCCGCCGATGAGGTCGACCGGCTCGCTTTGAGTCGCTGCGAAGGTCCTGTGCTCGACATCGGCTGCGGACCCGGACGGATCGTGACGGCGCTCGCCGAACGCGGGATCCCCGCGCTGGGTGTCGATGTCTCGCCACGGGCGGTGTCACTCACGACTTCGCGCGGGGCGGCTGCGCTTCATCGTCCGGTGCAGGACCGACTGCCGGGTGAGGGCCGTTGGGGCAGCGTGCTGCTGATGGACGGGAACATCGGGATCGGCGGCGACCCCGTCGACCTGCTCCGCCGCTGCGCCGAACTCGTCCGCCCCGACGGCCTCGTCCTGGTCGAGGTCGACCCGAACGACGACCTCGACGACACCGCCCCGATCGTGCTCCGCAGCTCCACCGGCCGCCGCTCCACCCCGTTGCCCTGGGCAAGAGTCGGCACCCGCGCAGTACTCCGCTACGCCCGCCGCGCCGACCTCCACCCGACGGAGGACTGGCGCGCCGGCCACCGAGCCTTCCTGGCCCTCCGCCGAACCCCGGTCCCCCACCCCACCCCCTCAACCCAGCCGGCCCAGCCGGCCCGGACAGCCTGATGCCCACACCGCCCGGGCACGCTCGGGCGCACCCAGGTCCGTCTGAGGGGTCAACCCCTCGAACGGACGGTTCTACCCCCTGTGTGCGAGGGGAGAACCGGCAGCCCCAGGGGTTGACCCCTCAGACGTCACGCAGCCGGACGGACCGCGCGGGATGGTGGCGTGGCTGGGTGACGGGGGCGGGAACAGTGGGGGTTGTCGGGGTTGTGGTGAGGGTGGGAGCGGTGGGGGTTGTGGTCGGGGTGGTCGCTGCGGCTCGGGTTGGGTGGTGGCCGAACGTGGTGCTGGCGGTGGGGACCGTGGTGGTTGCTGCTGCGGTGTGGCGGTTCGGGCGGGGGTTGAGTGTTGCCGCCGTCGTCATCGTGGCGGGGTTGTGCCAGGTGCCGGGGCTGCTGCACGCGCCGATCACGAGTACGGATGCCTATCGGTACGTGTGGGACGGGCGGGTGCAGTTGTCGGGGCATTCGCCGTACGCGCGGGTGCCGTTGGACGATTCGCTGGCGCAATTGCGGGATCCGATCCTGTTTCCGGGGCTGTCATCGACCGAGAAATCAGGAGTGACATCAGAGACCCCGCAGAATCCCGTCGACGACCCGCGCACGCGGATCAATCGGCCGCTGGTGCCGACGATCTATCCGCCCGTGGCGCAGGCCTACTTCACGGTGGTCGCGCTGTTCACTCCATGGTCGGCCGGCACGCTCGGACTGCAGATAGCGGCCGCATTACTCGCGATTGCACTCACCTGGCTACTCGCCGTACAGAACCCACGCTGGGCGGCCTTGTGGGGTTGGTCACCGATCGTCGCCCTGGAGGCGAGCAATGCCGCACACGTCGACGTACTCGCGGCCCTGCTCATCACCGCCGCGGTCATCACGGCCGTCAAACGTCCGAAGCTGGCCGCGGTCTTCCTCGGGGCGGCCGGAAGCGTCAAGCTTCTCCCTCTTCTCCTGCTGCCGGCCTTCCGCACCCGGCGACCGATAGTTGCCCTCGGCACCTTTATGGCCTCGTACGTCCCGCACCTGTTTGCCGTCGGCACCTTGGTGCTCGGCTTCCTGCCCGGTTACCTCAACCAGGAAGGGTTCGACGACGGGAGCTCCAGATCGGCGATTCTCGCGCTCCTGCTGCCTCCTGAGGCCCGCCAGCTCGTCGCCGCGCTCCTTGCGCTCGCCCTCGCCGTACTCGCCTTCTACCGGACCAAACGAGATCCGCTGGCCCTCACCTGCTGCTGGCTTTACGGCGCAGCGCTGCTGATCGCCACTCCGACGTACCCGTGGTACGGCCTGCCGCTGATCGCGCTCGCCGCCCTCGCCCGCCGCCCCGAGTGGATCGCCGTACCGATCGCGTCGTACCTCGCCTACGCGAGCTTCGGGCACGACACCCGGCAGGGCCTGATCTACCTCGCGGCCGCTGTCATCGTTGTCAGCGCGATCACGATCCGTCGTCGATTCGTTGCGGAATCACGTTTGACTGCGGCCCTGTCGCCTGCCAACACTGGCGAGCGTGACGAAACGCATCGCCCTCGCGACCTCGGCCGAGCACGCTGAGTTGCACCCGAACGACCTCCCGCTCGTCGAAGCCCTCCGCACCGCGGGCCTCGATCCGGCGGCCGAGGTCTGGACCGACCCGTCCGTGGACTGGTCGGCGTACGACGGGGTCCTGCTCCGCTCCGTCTGGGACTACCACCTGCGGTACGACGAGTTCACCGAATGGCTCGCGCGGCTCGACAAGGCCGGCGTACCGCTGCTCAACGACTCCGGTCTGGTCCGCTGGAACGGCGACAAGCGCTACCTGCTCGAGCTCCGCGAGCGCGGTGTCGCGATCGTGCCGTCCCAGATCGCGGCCGGCGCCTGCCTGCGCGAGGTCGTGAGCGGGCTCGACGGGCAGGAGATCGTGGTCAAGCCGACCGTCGGCGCGACCGCCCTGCACACCGTCCGCGGTGTCGCCGGCTCCGACGAGTTCGACCAGGTGCTGACCGAGCTGCCTGAGCTCGTGTACCTCGTGCAGCCGTTCCAGCCCGAGATCGTCGCCGACGGCGAGTGGTCGCTGATCTTCGTCGACGGCGAGTTCACCCACGCGGTGATCAAGCGCGCCGCCGCGGGTGATTTCCGGGTCCAGGACGACTTCGGCGGCACCGTGACGCCGACCGAGCCGACTTCCGTCGTACTCGACGGCGCCCTGGCCGCCCTGGAGGCTGCCGGACGCACACCGGCGTACGCCCGGGTCGACGGCGTCGTCGTCAACGGCCGCTTCCTGCTGATGGAACTCGAGCTGATCGAGCCGGAGCTGTTCTTCCCGCAGCACCCGGAGACCGCGGAGAAGCTCGCCGCAGCAGTCGCCGGGCGGCTCTAGGGCATGCCCTAGCTCGCAGCCGACTCCGGATGGCCGCGGCGACGCCCGTACAGCAGGGTCTCGCCCGCGGCAGTTCCGGTGTACTTCGTCCGCCGGGCCCAGTCGCGGCACTCCTCCAGCACCGGGCACGACTTCAGGCACAGCTCACGGGCCTTGCGCTGCTCCCAGCGGGACGCGCTCTCGTCGTACGCCGGCGCCTGCCCGATACACGCGGCCCGGCTCATCCAGCGGTCGGCGGGATCCACGATCACGGTCAGCGTCGGCCTCATGACTCCGACCGTAGAGCGCCCGCGACCGCCGTGAGCCTATGTCTCGAAATATGATCGGGTTACTGGACTTTTAAGGTCTGAGGTATGCCGACACTCGATGACATCCGCCAGGCCGCCCAGGAGCTCGAGGGACGGATCCACCGCACGCCGATGCTGACCTCCTCGGCGCTGAACGAGCGCTTCGGCGCCGACCTGGTACTCAAGGCCGAGCTGTTCCAGAAGACCGGCAGCTTCAAGGTCCGCGGCCTGCTGACCAAGCTGCTCCGGCTCAGCGCCGCAGAGCGCGAGCGCGGCGTGATCACCGTCTCGGCCGGGAACGCCGCGGGTGCGCTCGCCTGGGCCGCCCGGGACGCCGGCGTACCGGCCACAGTCGTCATGGCCAAGACCGCCGTACAGGCGAAGATCGACGCGGCCCGCGGGTACGGCGCGACCGTCGAGCTTGTCGAGGGTGACCTGATGGCGCAGTACGAGCGGATCAAGGACGAGCGGCAGCTGACCGGCGTCCATCCGTTCGACGACGAGGACGTGATCACCGGACACGGAAGCCTCGGGCTGGAGCTGCTGGCGGACCGGCCCGACCTCGGCACCGTCCTGGTGCCGGTGGGTGGCGGCGGGCTGATCTCGGGCGTCGCGACGGCGCTCAAGCTGGTGAAGCCGGAGATCCGCGTGATCGGGATCGAGCCTCAGCAGGCCGACGTGGTCAGCCGCAGCCTCGAGGCCGGCGAGCCGCAGAAGCTCGCCACGGCCCGATCGATCGCCGACGGCCTCGCCGCGCCCGTCTGCGGCACCCGCAACTTCCCGCTCATCCAGCAGTACGTCGACCAGGTCGTCCGCGTGAGCGAGGACGCCCTTCTCGAGGCGACCCGGCTGGTGATGTCACGCACCAAGCTCGCCCTCGAGCCGGCGGCGGCCGCACCGTTCGCGGCGTTGCTGGAAGGCAGCATCCAGCTCGACGAGGTGACCGCCACTGTCGTCAGCGGCGGCAACCTCGACGTCTCGAAACTGATGCTCTAGGCCGGATCCAGCGCGGCAGCCAGTCGGGTTTGAGCACGCGACCGTACGCCGTCGCTCGGATCGTCGACCAGGTCGCCCCGGCGTACCGGGTCCTTCTCCGGCAGCAGGATGTCGCGGGCGACCACCAGCATCAGCCACAGCGTTCCAGCCATCCGCAGGATCACGGAGAACCAGTAGATCCGGTCCGGCACCTGCGGATCCCCGGGCGCCAGGAACTGGGCGAGGTGCATCCACACCAGCATCCAGTAGAAGCACTCACAGGCCTGCCAGATCAACCAGTCCCGCAGGCGCGGACGGGCCAGCGCGACCAGCGGCAGCAGCCACAGGACGTACTGCGGAGAGTAGACCTTGTTGATCAGCAGGAACGCCGCGACGACCAGGAACGCCAACTGCGCGAACCGGGGCGGCCTCGGCGCCATCAATCCGAGGATCGCGATCGACAGACACAGGCCGGCGAAGATCACGATGTTCAGCTGGTTGACGTCCGCGACCTCGTGGTTGGCGAGCTTGAGGACGTACCAGATCGAGCCGTAGTCGCTCTCGCGCTGATCGTTGAACTGCCAGAACGACAGCCATTCGTTCTTCGCGAGCAGGTAGATCGGCGCGTTCACCAGACCCCACGCGACACCTGCCGCGATCGCCGCCTGGAACCACGGCCACAGCTTGCGGCCGCGGAGGCAGACGATCAGCAGCGGCCCGAGCAGCAGGAACGGATAGAACTTCGCCGCCGTCCCGAGCCCGAGCAAGATCCCGAACCACACCGGTTTGCCGCGCGACCAGGCGAGCATCGCGCCCGCTGTCAGCGCGACCGCGAACAAGTCCCAGTTGATCGTCGACGTCAACGCGAGCACGGGCGCCGCAGCGACGTACAGGGCGTCCAGTGGCTGGCCTCGCGCCGCACCGGGGCGGGTTTCGACCCCGCGGGCCGTCGCGACCGTGCAGCCGACCATGACCAGCGCGCAGAGGAACAGCATCACCAGGTTGACCACGAAGAACACGCCGGCCGTGTCGCGCTTCTGCTCGGCGGTGATGTCCTTCTTCGGGTCGCCGGTGAACAGCCAGGTGATCCGGGCCGCGACCTCCATGAACCCACCGGTCAGCACCGGGTACTCGAGCACCGGGTAGTTGCCGGTATCCAGGAACGGCCGGTTGCCCTCGGCGAAACCGCGCTCCTGGTACAGGAAGCCGATGTCGGAGTAGCACAGCGCCTTGAACGGCCGCCAGCTCTGCCGGTCCCAGCCGGCCTCCATACACGGCGCCTTCTGCAGTACGCCGAGCCCGAAGGTGATCGTGCACACCGCGAGCGCGATCCGCAGCGGCGTCCACCACGAGGAACCGAGCCGGGCGAACCGTCCGGACGGCCCACCGAGCCCAACGGTCAGGCCGGCGACGGCCGGATCATTCTCCGACGGCGCCTGCGCGAGCTCGCGTTGTGGTCCGGTCACGGTGGGCATCATCTCCTATCGGCTCACCTTGCGACCACCAGAGGTTACCCACCCGTCTCCAGCGGGGCGCGCAGGGTCCCCGCGTGCCGTCTGCCGCGGGCGCTACTCGGTCATGAAGTCGCGGAGGACCTTCGCGCCTTCGTCGGCCGGCGGTAGCCAGATGGTGCCCTCGACGGCGTCCGCGATCACGCGGTCGGTGACGAAGACCGTGCCGTTGTACGCGCGCATCCGGCGCCGTACGTCCTGGCGGTCGACCCGGCCGTAGACCACGACGGCGTGCTTGATCCGGGCCGCGGTGAGCAGCGGCAGGTCGGCGATCAGGTCCTCGCCGCCCAGAACCGACTGCCAGTCCTCCATCAGGACATGCGTGACGCTGTCCAGCTCCGGCAAGGTCAACGGACGCCGGGGGATCTCGGCACCGTCGAGGTCCTGGAACCACGCCTTCGCGGCCTTCGAGCCGATCGGCCCCAGAACCAGTCGGGGTACGACGTCCTCGTGGGCGGGCGGTGCGCCGACCAGCTCGGCGTACAGGTCTCGCAGGTGACCGGCCTGGGCCTCCCAGGACATCTCGGCCCGCAACCCCGGGTCCGCAGCGCGCTCGCGGTACAGCTCCGGGTCCTTCAGGACGGTCTTCACGGCGACCGCCAGCGCGTCCGGGTTCTCGGCCTCGAAGACCTCGCCGATACCGGTCTTGCCGACGAACTCCTCGAGCGTCGGCATGTCGCTGGTCACCACCGGCAGGCCGGCGAAGGTGTACTCGAAGACCTTGTTCGGCAGGGCCATCTCGTGGCTCGGGTACCGCAGGATCGGGATCAGCCCGACGTCCGCGGTCCGGAGGAAGTGGATCACGTCGTTCGGCGCGACCGGGTCGAGGTAGTGCACGCGGTCCTCGATCTGCAGGGACTTGCCGAGCGCCCGCAGCTCGTCCACGGGTCGCGTCCGCGCGTGCGGCACGCACACGACCGCCAGGTGTACGCCGGGCAGCAGCGGCAAAGCCTCCATCGCGGTCTCGACGCCACGCGCCCGGGTGACCCCACCGCTGTAGACCAGCAGCGGCACGTCGGCAGCGAGCCCGATCGTGGCGCGGATGTCGGTGATCCCGCTGTCGCGCTCGCACAGCTCCGGGCTGTTGATCACCACGGTCGGCTCGCGGTCCAGCTTGTGCCGCTTGTGCAGCGTCCGGGCGATCGCCGGGCTGACCGTGACGACGCGGTCGACGGTCCGGATGTACTCGGCCTCGTGCTGCGCCCAGGCCGCGATCATCCGCGGCGTACGGCCGCCGTACTGCGACAGGCCGGGGACGTACTCGTGGGCGTCGTACACGACCTTCAGGCTGCGGCCGCGGAGGTCCGCCCGGCCCGCGGCGCGCGAGCCGACCGCGATGACGTGCATGTCATGGGCGTGCAGAGCATCTGGGCGCAGCTGGTCGATCAAGTCGGCGAAGATCGCCTCGTAGTCGTCAGCCTCGGGAATGGTCGAGCGCCACCGGACCAGCGCACTCCGGCCCGGCAGCCAGGTGTCCCACCACTGCCAGAAGCTCGTGGCTATCCCGGCCTCGGTCTCGCCGAACCAGGTGCGGACCGAGACGGCCGCCTGGGACAGGCGCAGTCGCCGGTGCCTGAGCGAACGGCTCACTGCTCCGCCGAGATGGGCGGCACCGCCGACCTGCCCCGCCTCGCGCCTCGCGGTGGCTCGTCCGCGCTCCGCCTTCAGGTCGGCGAGCCGGGCGGCGACGCGGGCCTCCTCGGTGCCCTCGGGCCGGATGTCGAACAACCGGCGGCCGCGGCGGAGCCGGTGCCGGCGGTTGCGCTCGTCCCGCAGGACGAAGTGGCCGGGCACCCGGATCATCACCACATCGGACTGGCCGGACTGACCGGACGGGATGGTGTCGATAGCGAGCCGGCCGGATGCGGAGACTCCGAGCAACGTGACCTGGTAGCCGGCCTTGCCCAGGGCGACGGCCTCTTTGAGGACCCGGGTGTCGTTGGTGATGTCGTTCGCGACGATCATCACGATGCGAGGGACGTGCACACACTCTCCTGAGCCTTCGTGAGCGCAGGCGGGGAGGTGCGGGAGCTCACAGCGGTGATTGCACGGTTCAACGACGGGGACGGCGAGTCGTTAGCACCGCGGGGACTTTCGCGCAGTCCCTAGCGACTTTCATGATGCCAAAAAGCTTCAAGGAAGTTGCAACGGCAGCAAAATAACGGTACAGACCTCCGCCTCGCCACTGTCAAGCGTTCAATTCAATCCGGCGGCTCCAGATGCGCCAGCCAGGCTGTGAGGATGGTCTCGAGTTGAGCCTGCTGGGTTGCGCTGAGCGGTTCGAGCAATCGCTTCTCGTTCGCCATGTGGGCGGCGAAGGCCTTGTCGATCAGCCGGCGTCCGGCCGGGGTCAGGCGGACCACGCGACCGCGCCCGTCGTCGTCGCTGCGCCGGCGCCGGACCAGGCCGGCCGCCTCGAGCCGATCGACGCGTTTGGTCACCGCGCCGGTCGTCACCATCGTGTGCAGCGCGATCTCCCCCGGCGCCCGCTCGTACGGCGAACCCGCGCGCCGGAGCGCCGCGAGTACGTCGAACTCCCCCTCCGACAGCCCGTACTTCGCGTACAGCAGCGTCAGCTCACCGGTGAGCTGATTCGCGATCCGGTGCAGTCGGCCGATCACGCCCTGCGGGCCGGTGTCGACATCCGGCCGCTCCGCCTGCCACTCCGCCTGGATCCTGGCCACGTGATCGGTCACGCGTTCCACTATATCTTCCCGGGAAGATATAGTGTCTTCCATGGAAGATACCTTCCGCTGGACCCTGGTCACCGCGATCGCACCCATCGCCTGGGGCACGAACTACTTCGTCACGCACGAGTACCTGCCGACCGGACACCCCTTGTACGGCGCAGTGTTCCGCGCCCTGCCCGCCGGACTCCTCCTGCTCTGCGTGGCCCGGCGTCTCCCCCGCGGCGTCTGGTGGTGGCGATCGCTGCTTCTCGGTGTCTGCAATATGGGCGCGTTCTTCGCGCTGATCTACCTCGCGTCCCAACTGCTTCCGGTCAGCCTCGCGTCGACGATCATGTCCGCCTCGCCGCTCACGATGGCGCTCTTCGCCTGGGCGCTACTCGCCGAACGACCGACCGTTCCGGTCCTCACCGGCGCCGCGGCCGGGATCGCCGGCGTCTGCCTGCTCCTCGGCACCGGAACGACCGCCGTGAACCTGCACGGTGTCGCCGCCTCGGTCGCCGCCCTCACCATGTCGTCCTTCGGCTACATCCTCGCCAAGAAATGGGGCCGCGCCGACGGCCCGATCGCAACCACCTCGTGGCAACTGATCGCGGGCGGCCTGGTCCTGATCCCGTTCGCACTCATCTTCGAGGGCGCACCACCCCACCTCGACCTACCCGCCATCGCCGGTTTCGCGTACGTCGGCCTGATCGCGACCGCCCTGGCATTCACAGCCTGGTTCGCGGGCCTACGTCATCTCAGCGCGGCAACCGTCGGGCTGATCGGGCTCCTCAACCCGGTGACCGGCGTACTGCTCGGCGTCCTGGTCTCGGGCGACGTACTCACGCTTCGCCAGGTGCTCGGCCTAGCCCTCGTCCTCTTCGGCATCACACTGAGCCGTCGGCGCGGATCTTCCGGGTGGGTCAGGTGGACGACACGGAGTAGGAGTTGCTGGTGAAGTTCTGGCCGCCGGACGACGACGTGATCTCGAAGCCGAACTGGACCTCGCCGACTGTGGCGTCACCCATCCAGCCCTGACCGCGGATCCAGTTCAGGACGGCCTTCACGTCGACCGATCCCGAGTTCGTGTTGGACGTGCGGAGGAACGAGAACACCGCGTTGGCGCCGTTGCTGCCGCGGTAGACGTCCCAGGTGTGACCGCCGACGGAGACCGTGGTCTGCTTCGACCCGATCGCACCGACCGCCCCCTGCTTGTTCATCCACAGCATGATCTCGTAGGCGTTGTTGTCGGCCCAGATGTCGTACGTCGTCGCGTAGGCGCCGCTGCCGGGCCGGGACACGTTGAAACTGCTGGTCAGAGAACCAAGGGCACTGACCCGCTTTCCGACGTTGCGGGCGGAGTGGGGGTATGCCTTCACGCCGCCGGTGTTCGGGTGGTCGGCCCAGACTCCCCAGTTGCTGTAGGAGTTGGCCCAGATCGTCTGAGCGCCGGCACCACTGCCCCAGACGTCATTGCGGATGGTGTACCCGCCGTTGGACCAGGTACCGAACTTGTCCGACGACGACCACGCCGCCGCGTCGGCCGGTGCCGCGGTCACCAAGCCCGCGGCCAGTACTGTCAGCACTGCTGTTGCTGCTTTCCACCATCTCGGCATTTCGTTTCCTCTCGTTGGGGCGAACGCAGGGGAAGAACCGTGGGCGAGTGCAGGGGTATAAAGGGGTGTCGAAGCGCTTCGACTGGGGTAGAACTGGGGCAGGTTGACGAAAGGGAGTGCGATGGTCACGATCGCGGACGTTGCCCGGCATGCCGGGGTCGCGGCCAGCACGGTGTCCTATGTGCTCAGCGGGAAGCGGACGATCTCGACCGACACCCGGGAGCGTGTGCAGCGCAGCGTCCACGCGCTCGGCTACCGGCCGAACGCGAGCGCCCGCGCGCTGGCCAGTCAGCGATCGAACGTGCTCGCCCTCGTCATCCCGCTGCGGACCGGGATGCATGTCCCGGTGATGATGCAGTTCGCCACGGCGGTCGTGACCACGGCCCGCCGGTTCGATCACGACGTACTGCTGCTGACCGCCGACGAAGGACCGGACGGGCTGGAGCGGGTCGCGCAGAGCTCGCTGGTCGACGCGCTCGTCGTGATGGACGTCGAGCTGCACGACGAACGCGTGCCGGTTCTGCGCGAGCTGCCGATGCCGTCGGTGCTGATCGGCTACCCCGACGACGCCGACGGACTGACCTGCATCGACCTGGACTTCGTTGCCGCCGGCGCGCATTGTGTCGACCACCTGGCCGACCTCGGCCACCGCTCGCTGGCCCTGCTCGGTACGCCGTCCGCCGTCTACGAACGCCAGACCGGGTTCGCCCAGCGGACGCTCACCGGATTCGTCGAGGCGGCCGAACGCCGCGGCGTGCTCGGGGTCGAAACGCCGTGTGAGCACACCTTCGACGCGATCCTGCACACGGTCGAGCAACTCCTCAGCGACCATCCTGACATCACCGGACTGGTCGTCCAGAACGAGCCGATCATCGGCCCGCTGCTCGACGTCCTGCGCCGCCTCGGCCGTCGCGTTCCGGAGGACATGTCGCTGGTCGCGATCTGCGCGGACGACGTCGCCGAGCGGCAGGTCCCGCAGTTGTCGTCGGTCAGCATCCCGGCGGAACGGATCGGCGACCAGGCGGTCGAGTCGCTGATCACGAAGCTCGAGGGCGGCGATGTGCCCGGCCTGACACTGGTCCCGCCGACGCTGACCGCCCGCGGCAGCACCTGCCCTCACGTCGACCTCACCACGGCATAACCGCCGGCCGGGACCGGCAGCTCGCCGACCACCAGCTCGCCCGCATCCGGTACGGCGAACTCTGCGTCTCCGTGGTTGAACAGAAAGGTCCAGGTGGTGTCACCGGACCGTCGTCGTACGGTCTCCACCAGCGACGCCGACAGCTCGAACACCTGTGCCGCGGCGGCATCGTCCAGCTCGGTCGACACGTACCACGCCGTACCCGCGCCGACCCGGCGACGGGTGATCGCCGGCTTACCGTCCAGCACTCCCCCGGCGTACCGATCGACGACCTCGGCCGACACCGCGTGGACATGCTCGCTCCACAAGCGTCCACGGCCACCGGAAGACAGGACGACCTCGCTGTCGTCCGGCAGCGGATGGAACTCCTCGACGCGCACCCCGAGCAGCTCCGTGAACGCACCGGGATACCGGATCCTCAGGTCAGGATCGACAATGCCGCTGAAGTACCCGACGACCAACTGTCCGCCGCTCTCCACGTAAGCGGTGAGCGCGGCCGCAGCCTCGTCCGAGATCAGATAGAGCGACGGCACGACCACCAGCCGGTACGACGACAGATCGGCGGCCGGCGTCGCGAAGTCGACGGTGATGCCCGCGTGCCAGAACCGCCGGTGAGCCGACCGGACCGCCGCCAGGTAGTCCAGCGACGACGACGGCAGGTGGGTACCCTGCATCGCCCACCAGCATTCGGCATCCCAAAGGATTGCGACGCCGGCCTCAACGTTGCTATCGGCAACCTTCGCCAGCCGCGGGAGCTCCGCGCCGAGTGCCACGATTTCACGGAACATCCGGCTGTCCGGGCCTGCGTGCGGCACCATTGCCGGGTGGAACATCTCCGCGCCGCCCCGGGAGGCCCGCCACTGGAAGAACAATGCACCCTGCGAGCCGCGCGCGATGTGGGACAGGCTGTGTCGCGCCATCCGTCCCGGCTCCTTCGCGTGCAGCCGGCGCCCGGTATTCACCGCGCCAGCCGACTGCTCCATCAGCAGCCACGGCTTCCCGCCGGCCCAGCCGCGCGCCAGGTCAGCCCCGAAGGCTGTCTGCTCCTCGGCACCGACGTCTGCGCGATCCGGATAGTGGTCGATGGCAACCACATCGACCTCGGCGGCCCACTGCGCATGGTTCACCGGGACCCAGCCGCCGAACACGAAGTTCGTGGTGATCGGCAACGCCGAGACCGTCCGCAGCTCGGTCTTCTGCTCCAGATACGCGGCCAGCAATTCGTCGGACCAGAAGCGCCGGAAGTCCAGGTACTGCGTGGGATTCACCAGGTACTGCGTCTTCCGCGGCGGCTCGATGTCCGTCCAGTCGGCGTACCCCTGACTCCAGAACGCAGTCGTCCACGCCTCGTTCAACCGGTCGAGCGTGCCGTACCGCGTCTGCAACCACTCGCGGAACCGCTCGGCCGCCAACGAGCAATAGCAGGTGGTCCCGTACTCGTTGTGCACGTGCCACATCGCCAGCGCCGGATGATCGTGGTACCGCTCGGCCAACGCCCGAGCGATCCCGCGCGCAGCCTCCCGGTACGCCGGCGCGCACGCGCAGTACGTGTCCCGACTGCCATGCGTGAGCCGTACGCCGTCCGCCGTCACCGGCAGCGCCTCAGGGTGCAGCCGGCTGAACCACGGCGGTGGCGACGCGGTCGGCGTGGCCAGATCGACGCTGACGCCGCCGTCGTACAACTGGTCGAGAACCTGGTCCAGCCAGGTGAAGTTGTACTGCCCCGGCGACGGTTCCAGGGTCGACCAGGAGAAGACACCGACGGTCACCAGGTTCACGCCGGCCCGACGCATCAGGTCGACGTCCTCCTTCCACACCGCCGGATCCCACTGCTCCGGGTTGTAGTCGCCGCCGTACCAGAGTCTCGTCATACCGGCTCTCCGTACGGGATCCCGAAGCCATTGGTGGACAGGTAGACCCGCCCGTACACCCGTGGATCGCCGGCGATCGCATCGCCGGTGGACGCGTACTGATGCCGGTCGTCGTTCACGCGCATCCACGAGGCGCCGCTGTCGTCTGATCGGAAGATCCCTCGGACACCGGCCACCTTCCCCGACGTGTACGCGGCCATGTCCCGGCGCCGGGGCGCGGCCTTGCCGAAGCCGATGGTGTACGCCTCCTCGATTGTCGTCACGGGCAAGTACGTTAGTCCGCGGTCGATCGACCGATACAGCCCGCCGGCGCCTACGGCCAGCCAGCAGTGCCCGACTCGATCGAGCACGGTCTCCAGCTTCCCCGCCCCGGTCGGGAGACCGCCGGCAGTCGCGGTGAAGGAAGCGCCGCCGTTCGTGCTCACGTACGCCGTACCGGTGGCTGGATCGAAGCCGTAGAACACCCGGCCGTCGACCCGATCACCGACGACCGCGGCCTTGACCGGCAGGCCCGTGACTGCGGTCCACGTCGCGCCACGATCGCGCGAGTAGTGCGCGACCAGGTCGTCCGGCGCCCAGACGATCGTCCGTGCGTCGGCGCCGACCGCGACGCGGCCCGGTTGCGTCATCGGTGCCGGCTCGCCGGAGAAAGGCTGCCAACTCACGCCGGCGTCGGTCGAGTAGGCGCCGCGCTCCCCCGCGTTCGCGTTCGCCAGCCGAACCACGAATCCCGGGGCTCGAGCGGCGTAGTCCAGGCTCGGCGAGGTGCCGCTGACCGGATTCGACGCCTGTCCGTCCGGCGGCACCCGGTCCAGCCGGTCGTGCCGGTACACCCCGATGTCCCCGAGCGCGCTGATCAACGGCGGGCCCCAGGGCGGACTGACCAGGTCGAGTACGGCGGTCTCCTCCAGGCCCTGCGCACGCACCGACCAGTGCGTACTGCGGCCTGCCTCGGCCTCGGTCGCGTCGTCGGTGCCGAAGATCGTCGCACCGGTGACGTAGAGGACCTTGCCGGAGTCGAACGGGTCGATCGAGATGTCGCCGATCATCCAGCCGAGCTTCGGCGTCGCGTGAAAGTTCAGGTACGGCGCCCCCGACGTGTCGAGCACGATCCGCTCGCCGATCGAGGACCAGGTCCGGCCGCCGTCGACCGATCGGAAGATGTCGTCCACCGGGCCCCATCGGCCCATCGTCGCCACCATCACGGTGCCGGGCCGACGCGGATCCGTCGCGAGGCCGGCGTACCCGAACCCGGCCTCGCCGCCGGTGTTCGGTCGTAGCGGGGTGATGTCGGTCCATTCGCCGGTGGCGGTATCCAGCTTGTGCACGGCGCCGTCGTACATCTCGTACGGTCCCGGCAGGTCGCCGTAGCTCACGTAGATGTTGCCGTCAGCCCCTAGTTCGCCGTGGTGCGGCAGCAGTCCGGTCGGTTGGCCGGGGATCCGCGCCCAGGTCACACCGGCATCGGTGCTGCGGTACAGCCCGGCCGCGGTATCGGTCACATCGGCGTAGATCGTGCCGTCGCGTGGGTCGAAGAAAACGAAGCCGATGCCGAGACCTGGTGTGCCGGTGTCCGGGAAACCGTCGACGCGCGCCCAGGTCACACCGCGATCGGCGCTGCGCCACAGCCCTTGGTTGCGGGTCCCGAGGAACAGGATCCGGCCGTCGTGCGGATCGACGGCCAGCCGCTCACCCATCGAGCGGCCGGGTTCGTTGCCGCCGAGTTTGAACGGCAGGTCGGTCCGTACGAACGTCCGGCCCTGATCTGCGGAGCGGAGAATCGCCCCGTTGATCGGAGACCAGTCGTTGGTATAGGTGCCGACGGCAAGGTACAGCCGCCGCGGGTCCGCCGGGTCGATGGCGAGACTCTCGACGCCGGTCCAGTTCCACTCGTCCCAGCCGATCCAGTGCAGCAGTTGCACCCAACGCTGTGTGCGGTTGTCGAACCTGACCGCACCGCCGATGTCGGTGCGCGCGTAGACCAGCCCGCGCCGGCCCGGATGGTGGGTGATTCCGGTGACGAAGCCGCCGCCGACGAGCTCGACGTTTCGCCAGCGATACCTGTTCGACGGCGCAGCCTGGGCGTGACCCGCGGTTGCCGCGAGCATCGCCGTACCGGTGCTGAGGGCAAGGAACTGCCGTCGCGTGCTCATCCCTTCACCGCGCCGATGATGACGCCCTTGGTGAAGTGGCGTTGGATGAAGGGGTAGACGAGGAGGACCGGGACGATCGCGATCACGACGATTGCCATCTTGATGGCCAGGCCGGGGGCGGGCTGCAGGCCGAGGCCGGTTCCGGTGGCTATGCCGCCGGCGCCGGTCGGCAAGGGCTGCTGCTGGACGATGTAGGTCCGCAACACCATCTGCAACGGCCACTTGTTGTTGTCGTTGATGTAGAGCAGCGCGTTGAAGAACGCGTTCCAGTAGCCGACGGCGTAGAACAGGCCGACAACCGCGACGACGGCCTTCGACAGCGGCAGGACGATCCGGCGCAGGATGGCGAACTCGCCCGCGCCGTCGATCCGCGCGCTGTCGATCAGCTCGCCCGGAATGCCCATGAAGAACGAGCGCATGACGATCAGGTTGAACGCCGAGATCGCGGTCGGCAGGATCAGCGACGCATAGTGGTCGATCAGGCCGAGCGAGTTCACCAGCAGATAGCTCGGAATGATGCCCGGCCCGAACAGGAACGTCAGCAGTACGACGAACAGCAGCGGCCGATGGAACACCGACCCCGGCCGCGACAGCCCGTACGCCGCGAGCACGGTGATGCCGAGGCTGAACGCCGTACCGACGGCGGTGATCATCACGCTGATGAACAACGCGCGAGTGACCACGCCGCCCGACAGCAGTTGCACGTACGCCGCGACGGTCAGCTCGCGTGGTACGACGACCAGCCCGCCGGCGCGGGTCACCGCTTCCGTGCTGGACAGGCTTGTCACCACCACGACGTACAGCGGGAACGCCACTGCCAGAGCGATCAGCGTCAGCACGACCGGCTTACTCAGCCGTCCGATCGCGGTCGGTTCCTCTTCCCAGACAGCCCTTGCGGTCATGAGCGCGAATACACCCCCTGCTCGCCCACCAGGTGAGCGAATCGGTTGGCCACCAGGACCAGGACGAGGCCGATCACCCCTTTGAAGAGACCGGCTGCGGCGCCGTACCCGAAGTCGCCGACGAGCAGACCCTGGTAGTACACGTACGTGTCGAGCACCTCGGCGGCGCCTCCGCCGACGGCGCTGCGTTGCAGGATGAACTGCTCGAAGCCGACCGTCAGCGCGTCGCCGAGACGGAGGATCAGGAGCAGGACGATCACCGGACGCAGGCCGGGCAACGTGATGTGCCACAGCCGGCGCCAGCGGTTGGCTCCGTCGGCCGCGGCGGCTTCGTAGAGGGCCGGGTTGATGGTGGAGAGGGCGGCGAGGAAGACGATCATTCCCCAGCCTGCGTCCTTCCAGACCGACTGCGCGGTGACGAGCAGGATGAAGGTGTCGGGCTTGGTCATCAGGTCGACCGCCGAGTGTCCGTGATCCCGCACAGTCTGCGCGAGCAGGCCCGCGCCGCCGATCATCTGCTGGAACAACGACACGACCAGCACCCAGGAGAAGAAGTGCGGCAGGTACACCACGCCCTGGATGACGTTGCGCAGCTTGGCCGACAGGACGCTGTTCAGCAGCAACGCCAGTCCGATCGGGATCGGGAAGAAGAACACCAACTGGACCGCGGTGATGGACAGGGTGTTCGCCACCGCCCGCCAGAACGCCGGCTCGGAGAACATCCGGCTGAAGTTCGCGAACCCGATGAACTCACTCCCCCGGATCCCGGCATACGGCGAGTAGTCCTGGAAGGCGATCACGTTGCCGAGCGTCGGAAAGTAGTGGAACACCCCGAGCAACACGATCACCGGCAGAACCATCACCAGCAACGGCCAATCCCGCCGCAACCGATGCCGGAACCGCATGCCAGTAGGCTTTTCGGACCGCACCGGAGCCGCCTGCCGAGCCGCCCGCTCCGGGGGCTTAACGACCGTTGTCACTGAGGACCTTGGCGTAGAAGTCGCGGCCGTCGTTGCCGCCGTTGGTCTGCCACTGTTTGACGGCCGTCTTCAGCTCGCTGACCGGTTTCCGGCCGCGGAAGATGTCCTGCAGCGCGTCGTCGAAAGGCTGGTTCAGCGCAGCCATCTTGGCCGGCTGCTCCACCCGGATCCCCTCGAAGAGGTTCTTCTCCCGGACCTTCGCCGCCGCGTTCTGCCAGGCACTCATCGACTGCACATACCCGGGGTACTCGCTCTCGGTGATCGCCGTCGGACGGCCGCCCAGGAAGATGTAGGTCTGCGAGACCTCCTTCTGGCCGAGCGCGGTGAGCTTCGGAGCGCCGGAGGACTGCTTCACGTAGTGCTTGCCCTCGACCCCGTAGTTGTAGAGCACGTACTCCTCCGTTCCGAACGGCGCCGACGTGTAGTTCATGACGCCGAGCAGCTCCTTCACCCGCTGCTCGCCGACCCCCTTCTTCACGAACGTGAAGATGCCGGCCGGATCACCGCCCCAGGTGATCGGCGCACCGCCGTCGTGAGCGAACGGCATCACCGGCTGCGGATCGAACTTCGGGTTGATCGTCTGCTGCCGCTGCAACGCCTCGTGCCAGCCGCCCAGCCCGTTCTGCCGGATCACGAACTTGCCACCCTCGAACAATGCGTTCTCGTCCGCGCCGGCGTTCGCGACGACCTCCGGATGCACATACCCCAACTGGAACAGCCTGCGGACGAAGGCCACCGACTCCTCGAACTCCGGAGTCTCGATCTTGTTCACCAGCTTGCCGCTGGAGTCCTTGCGCCAGCCGCCCGGCGCCCCGAACATCCGGGCCATCTCGTCGGCGACCGAGCCGAACGCCCACCGGCCCGCCTTGGCATCGGTCAGCTGCTTGCCCAGCGCCAGCACGTCGTCGGCGTTCTTCGGCGGCTGCGCGCCGACCTGGTCGAAGATGTCCTTGCGGTAGAACAGCGCCCAGGGGAACCCGTCCGACGGGAACGGCACCGCCTTCAGCTGCGAGTTCCACACGCCGTACGCCCAGGCCCGGGTCGGCAGGTTGGCCAGCATCGGGTACGCCGCCGCCTTGTCGCCGGCCAGGTACGGCGTGAGGTCCTCGAACAGCTTGTCCACGGCCTGACCGAACCGGGTCAACCCGGAGATGTTCCAGCCCGGGATGCAGAGCAGCTCGGGCACGTTGCCGGCCGCAAGGATCGGGCCGAGCTTGTCGCCGTAGTCATTGCCGTTGAGGATGTTGAACCGGACCGGCGCCCCGATCCGCTCGTTGTTCGCGTCGTAGTAGGAGTTCTTGCCGAGGCCGGGCGGCATCGGGCTCCACAGCGGCGTCATTGCCGACACTTCCTTGCCGCTCGGCACCATCTTGCCGGGCACGGCCCGCTTCAGCTCGCTCGGATAATGCGAGAAACCGGGCGACGCGCCGTTCTCGCCGGGCAGGTCCGACTGCACCGCGTCGTAGGCGATGAACTTCGGCAACAGGCCGGACAACTTGTCCTCGGTCTCGGCCCGGCCGCTCGTGCTGGATCCCGAACTGCCGTTGGAGCAGCCGGTCAGGGTGACACCGCCGGCGGCCGCGGCACCGACGCCGAGCAGGGAGATGAAGGTCCGGCGCCTGGTGCCGCCGATCTCTGGTCCGGTCACGTCGCATCCCCTAGAATTAGTTGGGCTAGTAGCCAAACAAATTAACGCACAGTCGACGGCTCGACAAGGTGTAGAACTGACGCAGGACTCGATCTAGGGACGGACGTTGAGCACACAGACCGCGGACCACACGCATATCCGCGCGACCAACCTGGCCGCGGTGCTGGGCTACCTGCGCCGCGAGGCACCCTGCTCGCGGGCCGCGATCGCCACCGGGACCGGTCTCAACAAGGCGACCGTGACCAGCATCGTCGGGGATCTGCTCGAGCGCCGCCTGGTCCGCGAGACCCAGCAGACCCAGAATCATGTCGGTCGTCCGGCGACCCTGCTCGTGCTCGACGGATCGGCGTACGCGACCATCGGGCTCGAGGTGAGCGCCCGCGGCCTGACCGCGCTCGGCTGCGACACGGCCGGCGAGCAGGTACTGCGTTGGCACCGCGCCGGGCCGGGCGTGGACGCCGGGCCCGCGAAGACGATCGCGTCGCTGGCCAACCTCGCCCGACGGGCAGTGACCGCCGTGCAGTCGTCCGGTCGGCAGGTGCTCGGGATCACCGTGGGCGTTCCGGGCCTCGTGAATCGCGACGGCGCCGTCGTACTGGCCGCCGGCCTGGGCTGGCGGGATGTGCCGATGCGGGCCGAACTTGTAGCGGCGATCGGACGGCCGGACATCCCGGTGACGGTCGACAACGACGCATCGCTGGGCGTGCTGGCCGAGCATCTCTACGGCCCGCACGCCGGGACCGGGAACCTGATCCGGCTCACCGGGGACACCGGCGTCGGGGCAGGCATCATCGTCGACGGCAAGCCGCTCGAAGGTCATCTCGGGTACGTCGGGGAGATCGGCCATCTGCGCCTCGTCCCGGATGGCCCGCGCTGCGGATGCGGTCGACGCGGCTGTCTCGAGGCGCTGGCGAGCCTGCCGGCGATCCTGGCCAGGGCGGACGTGACCGACAGCGATCCGCAGCTCCAACTCGAGGAGCTGATCCGCCGCGCCGACGCCCAGGAGACCGCTGTGACCCAGGTTCTGGCCGAGGCGGGCGCCTACCTGGGTCAGGGCATCGCCGCGCTCGTCAACATCCTCAACCCCGAGGTCGTCCTGCTCGGCGGCGCCTACGCCCTGCTCGCCGACCACCTCACCCCGGCCCTCGACAAGGCCCTCCGCGAAGCCACCATCGCCCCCGACGCCGGCGGCTGCACCGTCCTCGCCTCCACCCTCCCCGACACCGCCACTCCCCTGGGCGCGACCGCCCAGGCCCTCACCCCCCTGACCCGAGGCCACCTGCCCGTCCGGTAGCCCTTGGCAAGCGCGTACCTGGGTGACGGATGAGGTCTTGACCGTCGGCGCTCGGGATGCAACCCTCTGTTCACGCCCGATCTGTCGAAGCGCTTCGATCAACCGTCGCCGATGATCGTTCGAAGCGCTTCGACACACAGCCCGTGGAGTCGATCGCCGATGAGTACTCCAGCTCCCCTCCCCCGTTCAGCTCCGCCCCCGTTCCGCGATCCGGCCCGGCCGACCGGCGAGCGGGTCGACGATCTCCTCGCCAGGCTCACCCCGGACGAGAAGGTCGCGCTGCTGCACCAGTACCAGCCGCCCGTCCCGCGGCTCGGCCTGGACTCGTTCCGCACCGGCACCGAGGCGCTGCACGGCGTCGCCTGGCTCGGTCCGGCCACCGTCTTCCCGCAGGCGATCGGCCTCGCCACGAGCTGGAGCCCGGACCTGGTCCGCGCCGTCGGCGCCGCGGTGGGCGACGAGGTCCGCGTCTTCCACCAGAAGGACCCGGCCGGCGTCGGCCTCAACGTCTGGGCCCCGGTGGTCAACCCGCTCCGCGACCCGCGCTGGGGCCGGAACGAGGAGGGGTACGCCGAGGATCCCTGGCTGACCGGCGTCATCGCGACCGCCTACGGGCACGGGCTCGCCGGCGACGATCCGTCGTACCTCAGGACCGCCCCGACGCTCAAGCATTTCCTTGCCTACAACAACGAAACCGATCGCTGCACGACCTCGAGCAACCTGCCGCCGCGGGTCCTGCACGAGTACGAACTGCCCGCGTTCCGCGCGCCGATCGAGTCCGGCGCAGCGGTCGCGGTGATGCCGTCGTACAACCTGGTGAACGGACGGCCCGCCCATCTGAGCCCGCTGATCAACGACGTACTCCGCACCTGGACCACCGACGACGTGCTGGTCGTCAGCGACGCGTACGCGCCGGCCAACCTGTTCGGCCTGCAGCACTACGTGTCGGACGGCCCGACCGCGTACGCCGCCGCGGTCAAGGCCGGCGTGGACAGCTTCACGCAGGACGACACGAACTCTGCCCCGACGATCGACCGACTCCGCGAGGCGCTCGATCGCGGTCTGCTCACGTGGGCCGACATCGACACCGCAGTACGGCGGGTGCTCGCGATCCGGCTCCGGCTCGGCGAGTTCGACCCGACCGAGCTCGATCCGTACCGCGGTCTCGAGCCTGATCTGGTCAACTGTCCCGCCCACCGCGAGCTGGCCCAGGACGCCGCGCGCCAGGCGATCGTGCTGCTGAAGCACGAGTGCCAGGTCCTGCCCCTCGCCGAGTCCATCCAGCGGATCGCCGTCATCGGACCGCTCGCCGGCGCTGTCAGGGAGGACTGGTACGCCGGAACGCTGCCGTATCAGATCACCGCGCTGGACGGCATCGTCGAGCGACTCGGCCGCGTCGGGTCCAGCGCGGGGGTGGATTACTGCGAGGGCGTCGACCGGATCACGCTCCGGATCGCCGACTCCTCGTCGTACCTGACGGTCGGCCCGGACGCGGTACTGCGCGCCGACCGGGAGCCGGGCGAGTTCGACCTGTTCGACTGGGGCGGGGATGCGTTCGCCCTGCGGTCGGTACGGAACGGGCAGCACCTGAGTGTGAGCGACGACGGGGAGCTCGTCGCGGATCAGCCTGGTCCGAACGGCTGGGAGGTCAAGCAGACGTTCAGGTTCGTGCAGCTGGCCGGCACCGTCTTGATCCAGCACCTGCACAGTGATCGGTACCTCCACGTCGACGCGGAAGGTGCGATCAGCCTGGCCGACCAGGCGACGCCGCTCGTGCTCGACATCGTCGTCGACGGCGCCGCGCAGGCAGCCGCCGTCGCCGCCCGCGCCGACGTCGCGATCGTTGTCGCTGGCAACCACCCGCTGGTGAACGGCCGCGAGACCGAGGATCGCGACAGCCTCGACCTCCCGGCGGCCCAGGATCGGCTGATCCGCCAGGTCCACGCCGCGAACGCGCGCACGGTGCTCGTGCTCAGCAGCAGCTACCCGTTCGCGATCGGCTGGGCACAGCAGCATCTGCCGGCGATCCTCTGGTCCGCCCACGGCGGGCAGGAGTACGGTCGCGCGCTGGCCGACGTACTGTTCGGCGACCACGACCCGGCCGGACGACTGACCCAGACCTGGTACGACTCCGCGGCAGACCTCCCCGACCTGCTCGACTACGACATCATCACCACCGACGCAACGTACCTGTACTACCGTGGCACACCGCTCTACCCGTTCGGCCACGGCCTGAGCTACACGACCTTCAGGTACGCCGATCTGCAGCTGAGCGCACCGTCGATCGCGTCCGACGGCGAGGTCCGAGTCACCTTCACAGTTACCAATACCGGCGATCGGCCGGGCACCGAGGTGGCCCAGCTGTACACCCGTCAGCAGCGTTCACGCGTCAAGCAACCGCTCGGACAGCTCCGTGGGTTCCGCCGGCTGTCGCTCGCACCCGGAGAGAGCGCCGAGATCGAGCTGATCGTCGCTGCAACCGACCTAGGTTTCTGGGACGTGACGCGGGACCGCCACTGCGTCGAGTCGGCGCGCCACAGCGTCATGGTCGGCCGATCCAGCACCGACCTTCGACTGACCACAACCCTCGATGTGCGCGGGGAACGCATCCCGCCGCGAACGCTCGGACTCGCCGCGACCAGCTTCGACGAGTACTGCGGAATCACGCTGTCCGACGAGACGACCGTCTCGCTGGAACCCCAAGCCTGGTTGGCGTTTCACGACGTCCAGCTGAACTCCGAAACAGCCGTCGCCGTCACCGCCGCCAACCGCGGAACCGGGCCGGCGACGATCGCACTCCGCCTCGACGACCCGTTGCAAGGTGAGCTCCTCGGCACAGTCCACCTCTCAAGCCAGCTCAGGCCGATCACCACACAGCTCGCCCCGGCGACCGGCGTACGAACGCTCTACGCAGTCTTCTCCGCGGCGGACGTCGTACTCGAGAGCTTGACGGTGTAGCGCTCACACACGCCCTCGACCACACGCGACTCGACCTCACCGTCGCGCAAAGTCAGCTCGATCACGGCCGCCACTCCCCCGTCGGCGTCGGGCAGCTCGACCACGGTCGTCTGCCCCTCGCTCGGTGCGAACCAGCGCAACTCGACCCCGTCGGCCCAGTCGTACTCCGGCCGATCGTCGACCGCCCCGATCGGGATCACGGCGCCCTCGCGCACGAACAACGGCACGCTGTCGAAGGCATGCGTCTGCTGAACCCAGCCCGGACCCGACAGCACCTCGCCGGTCAGCAACGACGTCCATCGCCCACGCGGCAGGTAGAACGGCACTTCACCGTCGAAGCTCATCACCGGCGCGACCAGCAGATCCGCACCGAGCATGTACTGGCGATCCAGATATGCGACCGCCGGATCGTCGGGGAACTCCAGAACCATCGGCCGCATCATCGGCACCCCGTCCTGGTGCGCCTCGGCGGCGGCGGTCATCAGGTACGGCATCAACGAGAGCTTCAGCTTCGTGAACTTCCGCAGTACGTCGACCGCCTCATCGTCGAACGCCCACGGCACCCGGTACGACGACGAGCCGTGCAACCGCGAATGCGACGAGAGCAGCCCGAACGCCACCCAGCGCTTGAAGATCGCGGGATCGGGCAAGCCCTCGAATCCGCCGATGTCATGACTCCAGTACCCGAACCCCGACGCGGCCAGCGACAGCCCGCCGCGCAACGACTCGGCCATCGCCTCGAATGTCGACTCGCAGTCGCCGCCCCAGTGCACCGGGAACTGCTGCCCGCCGGCCGTCGCGGAGCGGGCGAACAGCACCGCATCGCCCTCGCCCCGGTTCTCCTCGAGCAGTCCGAACACGGCCGCGTTGTAGAGCTGCGCGTAGTAGTTGTGCATCCGCTCCGGATCGGAACCGTCGTGCCAGACGACGTCGGTCGGGATGCGCTCGCCGAAGTCGGTCTTGAAGCAGTCGACGCCCAGATCGATCAGGGCTTGCAGCTTCGAGCGGTACCACGCGGTCGCGTCCGGGTTGGTGAAGTCGACGATCGCCATCCCTGCCTGCCACATGTCCCACTGCCAGACCGAGCCGTCCGGTCGCTTGAGCAGATAACCGAGCCGACTGCCCTCCTCGAACAGCACCGACCGCTGAGCGATGTACGGGTTGATCCACAGGCTGACGCGCAGACCGCGGTCCTTCAGCCGGCGAACCATGCCGGCCGGATCCGGGAACGCGATCGGGTCCCACAGGAAGTCGCACCAGTGGAACTGACGCATCCAGAAGCAGTCGAAATGGAACACGCTCAACGGAAGGTGCCGCTCAGCCATGCCGTCGACGAACCCGCTCGTCGTCTCCTCGGTGTAGTCCGTGGTGAACGACGTCGACAGCCACAGCCCCATCGACCACGCCGGCACGCGGGCGGGCCGCCCGGTCAGCGCGGTGTAGCGGCGCAGGACGTCCTTCGGGGTCGGACCGGCGAAGACGTAGTACCCGAGCTCCTGGCCCTCGACGCTGAACTGGTTGCGGGAGGTGACCTCCGAGCCGACCTCGAACGACACACGGGCCGGGCTGTCGACGAGTACGCCGTACCCCTTGCTGCTGAGATAGAACGGCACGTTCTTGTACGCCTGCTCGCTCGACGTGCCGCCGTCGGCGTTCCAGGTGTCGACGATCTGGCCGTTCTTCACGAACGCACCGAAGCGTTCGCCCAGGCCGTAGATCGTCTCGCCGACGCCAAGCGCCAGCTGTTCGTGGACGTAATGCTTGCCGTCGGAATCGGTAATCAGGCCTACGCTCCGCGCGCCGGAGTTGGTCAGCGGCTTCCCGTCCTGCTCGAAGCGCACGTCCCACGGACCCTCGAGAGCGATCACCACACTCAGCTCCCCGGACGTCAACCGCGCCTCGGCGGCGCCGACGTCCACCTTCACCGGATGATCCTCATCGGCGTTCAAGCGGTACGTCGGTCGCGCGGGCAGGCCGCCGAGATGGTGCCCGATCCGGACCCCGATCACCCCGCGCGACGGCGAGGAGAACGTCACCGTGAACATCGGCTGGTTGAGCGTGTCGCCGCGCCGCTCGATCCGCTTGGCCGGCGCGAACACGGTCAGCTCGCGCTCCCCCGCCTGCACGCTCTCGACCTCGGCGGGCCGCAACCGTGTCAATCCCTCGCGGAGCTGCCAGTACCCGTCGCTGAACTTCATCCTGGCCAGCCTCTCCCGAAAGCGTTGTCGAAGCGCTTCGACAACGCTAGGTGGGCCGCCTTCATCGCGTCAAGTTTGTCCACCTCTCAGCGGATTCTCAGCGGGCCTCAGTGACACTGGGTGGATGCGAGTGCTGATGGTCGAGGACGAGCTGCGGTTGGCCGACACGGTCCACCGCGGTCTGACCGACGCCGGGTTCGTCGTCGAGATGGTGCACGACGGCGAGAACGCGGTGTGGGCCGCGACCGAACACAGCTACGACGTGATCGTGCTGGACATCATGTTGCCGAAGCTCAACGGGTATCGCGTGCTCGAGATGCTGCGGGCGCGCGGGATCTGGACGCCGGTGCTGATGCTGACCGCGAAGGACGGCGAGTACGACCAGACCGACGCGTTCGACCTCGGAGCGGACGACTATCTGACCAAGCCGTTCAGCTTCCTGGTCCTGATCGCCCGGTTGCGGGCGCTGATCCGGCGCGGCGGACCGGAGCGGCCCGTGGTGCTGACCGCCGGCGACCTCTCGCTGGACGTGGCCCGGCGGCGAGTGGAGCGGGACGGGCGAGAGATCACGCTCACGCCCCGCGAGTACGGCCTGCTCGAGTTCCTGATGCGGCACCGCGGCGACACCGTCAGCAAGGCCGAGATCCTGGCATCGGTCTGGGACCCGGCCTTCGACGGCGACCCGAATGTGGTCGAGGTCTACGTGCGATACCTCCGGAAGAAGATCGACACCCCCTTCGCCCGGCACGCCATCGAGACCATCCGAGGCATGGGATACCGACTCAACCCCGAGGGCGGATAGCCGCACCTGCGAAACTGGCGGGGTGAGCACGGTCGTGCGACGTCGGGTCGACGGGTGGTACCGGACCGCGGGTGGTTTGCGGCAGGCGAGCGTGCGGAGTCGCTCGACGGCTGCGGCCGTGATCGTGGTCGCCGTCGCGATGATGCTCGGCGCTGCCGCCTTGCTCCTCCTTCTGCAGCGAGCCCTGATCACCGAGGTCTCCGACGCGGCTGAAGGCCGGGTCGGAGATGTGGCCGGCCAGATCAGCTCAGAGGGTACGGCGGGCCTCGCGCGCGATTTGGTCGAGACGACCCGCGCGACCCAGCTCGTCCAGGTCCTGGACCCGGCCGGACGCGTCATCGCCGCCTCGTCGAGCCGGGTCGGCAACACGCCGTTGACCGATTTCCGTCCGCCGGCCGGCGCGCTGATGCGGGCCGAGGTCGGCGAGATGCCGCTGATCGACGACGATCACAACTACCTGATCGTCGCGCAAGGAGCGTCGTACGACGGACAGACGTACACGGTCGTGGTCGCGTCGTCGGTTGAGACGCAGCGGCAGACGGTCACCACGGTCGCGAAGTACCTGATCATCGGGTTCCCGGCGCTGCTGATCGTGGTCGGCGTGGCCGGGTGGCTGATGGTCGGGCAGGCGCTGCGTCCGGTGGAGCGAATCCGCTCCCGGGTGCAGGGCATCGGCACGCGGGACCTGACCGAGCGGGTCCCGGTGCCGGAGACGCGGGACGAGATCGCGCGGCTGGCGGTGACGATGAACGAGATGCTCGACCGGCTCGAGACCGGCCAGACGACGCAGCGAGCGTTCGTCGCGGACGCCAGTCACGAACTGCGCTCGCCGTTGGCCACGCTGACCGCGGCGCTGGAGGTCATCGAGGCAGACACCACCGGGCAGGCGTGGAACGAGCTGCGTGCGGTGATGGAGACCGAGACCGACCGGATGCGGCAACTCGTCGAGGACCTGCTGCTGCTCGCCAAGGCCGACGACACCGGGATCCGGATGCGGCAGACGGACGTGGATCTCGACGATCTGGTCGCGGCCGAGATCCAGCGGTTGCGGAGCTCGATGCCCGAGCTGAAGGTGACCGGTGACGTCCGTCCGGTCCGGGTGGTCGGCGACCCGGCCCGGTTGGGTCAGGTACTGCGGAACCTCGTCGACAACGCTGCTCGCGCCGCGCACACCAGTGTCCACCTGAGCACGGCCGAGAAGGACGGATCGGCGATCATTACGGTCGAGGACGACGGCGACGGGATCCCCGAGGCGGATCGCCAGCGGGTGTTCGAACGGTTCGTCCGGCTCGACACCAGCCGCTCCCGCGCGAGCGGCGGCTCGGGGCTGGGCCTGTCCATCGCCCAGGAGATCACCCGCGCCCACAACGGCACGATCACGCTGACCTCGTCGAGCGCCGGAGGTACGACGGCCACCGTCACGCTACCGAACATCGAGTAGACCCTCTCTGGGGGGTGGTGCGGGCCGCCTGGCAGGACGAAGCTGGGGGTGGAAGGAGGTGGGTGTGGTGAAAGCGGCAGCAGGCGACCAGGTTGTGGTCGAGAGCAGCCATCTGTTGGCACACCGGCGCGAGGGGAAGATCGTCGAGGTACACGATCCGGACGGCGCACCGCCGTACCTCGTGCACTGGAGCGACACCGACACCGAGTCGCTGTTCTTCCCGGGGCCGGACGCGCACATAGTCCATAGGACGTAGAACAATCCGGTTGCCGGCCGGGCGGGCCGTCGAGCAGGATCGCCGGCATGACTCAGTCAGCTGCCCGCCCAGTCGTCCTCGTCACCGGCGTCGGCCGTACCGTCGGCATCGGCGCCGGTATCGCCCGTCAGCTGGCCGCCTCGGGCTGGGATATCGCCTTCAGCTACTGGACGGCGTACGACGACCGCATGCAGTGGGGTGTGCAGTCTGGTGCGACGGACGAGATCGTCAAGGAGCTGAGCGATCTCGGTGCAACCGTGGTGCCGATCGAGGCCGATCTCGTCGACCCGGCGGCGCCGGAGCGGATATTCGCTGCCGCCGAGGAGCAGCTCGGCAAGGTCACCGCGCTGGTGATGTGCCACTGCGAGTCCATCGACTCGAGCATCCTCGACACGACCATCGAGAGCTTCGACCGGCACTTCGCGGTCAACGCCCGCGCGACCTGGCTGCTGATCCGCGAGTTCGCCCAGCGCTTCACCGGAGCCCACGGCACCGGCCGCATCGTCGCGCTGACCAGCGACCACACCGTCCACAATCTCCCGTACGGCGCGAGCAAGGGAGCACTCGACCGCATCACGCTCGCGGCGGCGCAGGAACTGTCCGAGCTCGGCGTGACCGCGAACGTCGTCAACCCCGGCCCGATCGACACCGGCTGGATGACCGACGAGGTCCGCGACGCCTGCCTCCAGCAAACCCCACTCGGCCGACTGGGCACACCCCAGGACACCGCTCACCTGGTCGACTTCCTCTGCTCCCCGCAAGGCCAATGGATCAACGGCCAACTGCTGAAGAGCAACGGCGGGTCCGCTTAGTCCCAGGTCAGTGGGAGGCAGGCGGCGCGGGCGCCTGTGGTGCCGTGGATGACGATGGAGCGGTTGCCGGGTTTCGGCGCGAAGGGGACGACGGTTGACGCCGTACCTGCGCCGCTCGGGCCGACCGTGAAGTCGAGCCAGATCTCGCGCTCACGGTCCATTCGGACTGGCTTGCGGCCTGCGATCACGTCGGTGTTGTAGTGCGGTCCGGCGGCGGCGCCGTCGCCTGCCACACAAGGGCCGGTGTGCAGATGCGCGCCGAAGGTGCCGCGGGCATGCTCGGCGCCGGTGACATGAAGCCGAACGCTGGTCCGTGCGCCGTGCGACACCATCACGACGACCGCGCGGGCACCGCGGAACGGTCCGTTCGGCTCGAGCTGCCGCAGCGGTCCGTTGCTTGACGCAACACTCGACACCGGCGCGACCGGGATCGCGATCTCGCCACGCGGTACGCCGGGCGGCCGGTTCTGCGCCGCCGCCATCGGCCCGGCGATCGCGCCGACCACTCCCAGCACCCCGACCGCAGCGAGGACGCCGCGCACTCTTCCCGTCATGTCTCCCTCTCCCGGAACGACTGCTCCGGGCGGGGAGCGAACTTGTCAGGAGGCTATCAAGTGCTCGCGGTCCGGATCGTCGCGGCCGCGGCCCGTAGGTTCGCGAGCGTCGTCCGCACGGCCCGCCGAGCCGTGCGTTCAGGTCGGTGCAGGGCGTCGATGTGCCGCCGTACGTGCACGCCCCGCATCGGCACGAGCACGACCCCCGGATGTGACCTGGCGGTCCACCGCGGGATCAACGCCAAACCGGCGCCCGCGGCAACCAATTCCGTGACCACCGTGAACTCGTTGACGCGGTGGACCAACTCGAGTCGCTGGTTCGCCGCCGCCCCGATCGCCTCGATCGTCGCCATCAACGGAAACCCGTCGTGCACCGTGATCCACGGCTCGCTTGCCACCTCCCGCGGTGCCAGCGAGGACTTCGACGCCAGCCGATGACCAACAGGTACGGCGACATCCAACGGCTCGTGCAGCAACGGCGTGACCGCGACCGTCCGCGGCCAGGCGGCGGCATGATCCATCCGATGCGCAAGCACCACGTCGTACTCCCGGGTCAACGGGGGAAACTCGTCCTGCGCGACATCCTCGTCGTGCAAGCTGACTCGCGGCCCGTCCCCCGCCAGCAGCAGCGACGGAAAGAACGCGGCGGCCGCGCTGTGGAACGCGGACACCGACACGACCGCATCCGGCTGCTCGGCGAAGTCGTCCACCACCTGCCGGGCCCGCGCCAACGCCGACTCCACGTCGGCCGCCGCCGCTGCCAACGCACGCCCGGCCGGGGTGAGCACCACTCTCCGGCCGTCGCGCTCGGTCAACGCGACGGGGATCGATCGCTGCAACAGCCTGAGCTGCTGCGAGATCGCGGACGGGGTCACCAGCATCGCCTCGGCCGCGGCCGTCACGCTTCCCAGTTCGCCGACTTCGCGGAGTACTCGCAGCTGTCGTTCGTCCATTTTCAATACTGTAGGTGTTCTACAGGGTTGCTTAAGAAGGTGGTACTTGGCTTCAACGTCGCCAGCGGTCACCGTTGGAGTCGTGCCCGCCTCCCGCCGTACCGATCTCCTGCTCCTGCTGGTCGCCATCGTCTGGGGTTCGAGCTACCTCGCCGCCAAGACCGCGACCGCGTCCACGCCGGTGCTGACTGTGCTCTTCGTCCGGTATGCCATCTCCGCGGTCGCATTGCTGCTCTTCGTACGACGGATCAGCCGCAAGGAGCTCCGGATCGGTGGGATCCTCGGCCTCACGCAGGCCGCCGTACTGATCCTCGAGACGTACGGCGTGACGCACACCAGCGCCGCCAATGCCGGGCTGATCATCAGCCTCACGCTCGTCCTGACCCCATTGCTCGATCGTCGCCGGCTCCCGCCGCGGTTCTACCTCGCGGCGGCGATCTGCGTCGGGGCTGTCGGCCTGCTGATGTCCAGCCACGGACTCCACGTCCCCGGCGTCGGCGACCTCCTCATGCTCGCTGCCGCCGTCGTCCGAGCCGGCCATGTCGCACTGGTCGGTCGCCTTGCCACCGGCCTCAGGCCTCTGCAACTGACAACAGTCCAGACGCTCGTCGGCACAGCGCTCTTCGCGGTACCCGCCGTACATCACCTGCCCGCGATCGCCGCCGTGGGCTGGCTCCAGATGGCCTATCTCGCCTTGTTCTGCAGCGTTTTCGCGTTCCTCGTGCAGACGTGGGCGGTCCAGCGCACCTCAGCCAGCCGGGCCAGCCTGCTGCTCGGCACCGAGCCGATCTGGGCGGTTGCCATCGGGATCGGACTCGGCTCCGAGCAGCTGACGATCACCGCCGCGCTCGGCGCCGTACTCCTCCTGGCCGGCACCACCTGGGGCCAAGCCATCGAACGCAACGCGCGGCTAGGAGCGGGTCCACTTCTGGTCGTCGGATCCGTTGCAGGGGGCAACGATGACCGCAGCGCCGTTGCCGGTTCCGTTTGCCGTGAGGCAGCCAGCGGCTGAGCTGACCGTCTGGTCGGCGTTCACCTGCCAGGTCTGGTCGGCGGCGCCGCTGCAGCTCTCGATGGTGGCTGCGGAGGCGCCGGCCGTCAGGCACTTGTCGGCGTACACAGTCAGCTGACCGCTGGCAGTCTGGTTCCAGGACTGGTTGCCGCCGTTGTTGCAGTCCCACAGGTCCAGCGCTGTACCCGGGCTGGTCGAGAAGCCTGGTACGTCGACGCACCGGCCGCTCGCGACACCTCGAAGGGGCTCACCCGGCGGGGCAGGCGGCAGGGTGTTCGTCGGCTCCTTCTTCAGCAGACCCCAGCCCCACCACAGCTGGTCCCGGCCGCTCTGGCTGTTGACCTGGAGATCGCTCGGCCCGACCTGCGTTGTCATCGAGTACGAGTCGCCGGTGCGGAGACCCGGCCAGTAGACGATGCCCATCTTCTGCTCGTGGGCGACCTGCGTCAGCGCGCCGAGGTACGCCGTGTAGACGTTGCCCTCGTGGTTGCCGTAGTTCAGGCCGATCGTCATCGGCGAGCCGGCCTCGTCGATGATCGTGCGCCAGCCGTACGAACCGATCCGCGGCCGGAGGTTCGCCAGCCAGGCGGCCTCGGTGGTATCCGACGCCCAGAAGCCGTAGAAGTGCAGCGACAGCAGCGTGCCCTTCAGCTCCGGCGCCGCGCCGACCCCGGTCACGTTGTCGTTGTAGCCGGTGCCCGAGATCACGATCCGCCCCCGCGGTACGTCGCGGTGCCGGGCGATCCACGCCGACGTCAGCGACACCCACTCGGTCAGCGAGTACCCGAACGGCTCGTTCATCGGCTCGAAGTACACATGCGGGTTGCGCCCGTACGCCTTCACGACGGTGTCCCACATCGCGGCGTACTTCGCCGGGTCGTCGACCCGACCGTCCTTGGCGTTGTCGGCCTCCCAGTAGCTGAGGATGACCTTGTAGCCGCTCGCGACCGACGCGTCGATCGCGGCGCGGTACGAGTTCCACCACGGGGTGCCGACGCTCGACGGGTTGATCGGCAGGCGGATCGTGTTCGCCTTGAGCTCCTTGCGGAACTCGCCGACGATCCCGGTCGCCTTGCGGTACGTCGTCCGGTAGTCGTCCGCCGTACTCAGACCGGACGGGACCACTTCGTCGTGGGCGTAGTTGTCGCGCGGATCGGCCCAGTTCACGCCGCGGAAATCGTCGGTCCGCGGCGGACCGGCCTGAGCCGGCAGAGCCAGCCCAGAAGCCAGCCCTGAGGCCAGCGTGACGAGGGACAACAGGACGGTTGCGATACTGCGAGCGGTTGACCTCACCCGGTGATGTTTACGTGAACATGGCCCCGCGTCAAGGGGTCAGCACGAGTTCCAGGCGCAGCCATTTCGCCAGATCGCGGATCTCGCGGTGCACGGCCGCGGTCAGCGTCTTCGAGAACGGCTCGTCCTCGTGGATCGCGTCGACCCGGAAGATCCCGGCCTTGCGGTCCGACATCGCGTCGACCTTCCCGACCAGGCGGTCGTTGTGCAGGATCGGCAGCGCGAAGTACCCCCATCTACGTTTCGCGACCGGTTTGTACATCTCCAGCTGGTAGTCGAAGTCGAAGATCTCGCCGAGTCGCTTCCGGTCGTACACCAGCCGGTCCAGCGGCGAGAGGATCGCCGTCCGCCCGGTGAACGGCTGACCGAGCAGCTCCGGATCGATCCGCCACTCGCCACGGACGCCGTCGACCACCGCCCGCTCCCCCGCCTCGCCGGCGTCGAGCGGCTCGCCCGGGCACGCCGGTCCCTTGGCCCGCAGGATCCCCATCGAACTCAGCCGCTGCTCCTCGCGGATCCGGGCCGCCTTCTCCAGCGGAACCACCGGCTCGTCGGGGTAGATCCGGGACGCCAGGTCCCACAGCCGGTCGCGTCCGTCACGACCCGCGATCGCCACCTCACCGCGCTGGATCATGAACTCGAGCAGCTGCGACACGTTGCGGTTGTTGGTCCAGCCGCTCGACTTCCACGGCCGCACGCAGGTGTCCGGCAGCTCGCGCATCACCAGCGGACCGTCCTGACGCAGCCGCTCGAGGATGTCGAGCCGGCAGCCCTCGTTGGACTTCACCCAGTCGCCGCGGTACTGCTGCCAGTCCAGCGACTCGCCGTCCGACGGCCACGCCTCCATCTGGGCCCGGAACAGCGCTAATGTCTCCGGCAACCGCACGAACCCGCGCAGCTCGAGCAACTGCTGCGTCGCCAGCGCATCCGCGAGCTCGGCAGCGTCGTACGACGAACCGAGCCGACTCCACGCAACCAGGTCCGCGTTCGGCGCGACATACGCCGTTTGGTCGAGCTGGATCGCGTTCAACCCGCGCACGATGTCGAACAGATCGTCGGGCCGCTCACTCGTCAGCAGCTGTGCGCGCACCGCCAGCCGCCTGGCGTCTCGTTTCGACAACTGATGAAGAACGGTCACAAAGAGAGACTAAGCGACCGATCGGACAGTATTCTGGGACGAAGGCTGGGCTAGGTGGGGACCTTGGGCTCGGGGGCAGGGGGGATAGATCGTGGCGCTACGTGGTTGGACAGTTATGTCCGGTGTAGTTCTGCTGGCAGTCGCCGGTTGTACGAGCGCCGAAGGTTCGAGTGGGTCGAGCCCGGTGACCGAAACCCCCTCGATCGTTCTTCCCCGGACCACGGGTCCGGTCAAGGCCGCGGCCGACTGCGCCCATTCCACCGAGCAACTCCCGCCGGAGGCCCAGGCGGACGGCGTCGCGCTGGCCGCGACGACCGATCCGACCCGCACGTCGTTGCTGCTCAAGAACATCGGCGGGCTGACGGCGATCATCATGCCGGACGCGGGCTTCACCAGCCGGCTGATCGCTGCGCCGGCCGGGAACCCGACCGATCTGGCGTCGCGGGCCGCACTGATCGCCGTCAACAACAGCGGCGGCCTCGCCGGGGTCCTGGACATCCCTGTGTTCATGCCCAAGAACCAGGTCATCGTCGTACCGCCGCAGTGGGGGGTCTGCGTGCTGAGCGACAGCCTCAAGGAGTTCGCCTCGGCGCGGTACCTGCAGGACAAGTCGACCACCGCGCAGTACTTCCTGTCGAAGGCACTCGCGGACCAGGTGCTCGGCAAGAACAGCATCGCCAGGACGCAGCCGACGCTGATCAGGTGCGCGAAGAGCACCGCGGACGTCGTCAAGGGCAAGCCGACGCTGTCGGATATCGAGCAGTACGTCGAGATCCTCGCCCCCGGCTCACCCTGCCGCAACAGCTATCAGGCCCTGTTGCACAGCGACCGGGACGCCGCCGATCAGCTAGCGACCGCGGTGCTCAGCGAACTCCAGGCAACCCCGAGGCTGAAGCCCAACAGCGACCTGGTCATCACCACCGCCCGAAGCTGACCGGAGCTGATCCCAGGGTCGGGTCCGGGTCCGATCAGGGAGAACTCCACTGCCGCTTGCCCCGCCGCGGCCGGAGACTGGAGTCCTACCGTTCGACCCTCGGAGGTCTTCAGTCATGATCGGCTTCATCGTCGCCGGACTCGTCATCGGAGCGTTGGCCCGGCTCTTCACGCCCGGCAAGCAGAAGCTCGGCCTGCTCGCCACGTTGCTGCTCGGCCTGGCCGGCTCGGTGATCGGCGGCACGATCGCCGCGATCCTCGGCACCGGCAGCATCTTCGAGCTGAACGTGTTCGGCTTCATCATCGCGGTGATCTCGTCGGTGCTGCTCGTCGGCACGGCCGAGTCACTGTCGGCCCGCCGCAAGAACTCGTCCATCAGCCGCTAAGCAGCACTGAGCACGCCGCCTTAGCCGCCCTCGTTGATCGCCATCGCCGGCCGCGGTTCGCGGCCCGGCGGTTGCGGCGGCCGGGGCAGCAACGGGCGCCGCTTCTCCAGCGTCCGAACGACCGGCTTGTCGGCCCGGACCGTGATCTCCTCCCCGGCGTGCCGGAGGGTGATCTCGGCGTCCGGGCCGTTGTGCACGGTGTACTTCACCGCCACCGGATCGATCTCCACCTTCAACCGGACCCCGCGCCAGCGGATCGAGAAGCTCAGCCCGCCCAGCCCGATCGGCAGCGCCGGATCGAACGACAGGTGGCCGTCGCGGTCCCGCAACCCGCCGAAGCCGCAGACCAGCGCACTCCATGCACCACCGAGCGACGCCATGTGCAGCCCGTCGCCGGTGTTGTGGTGAAGGTTGCGCATATCGATCAGCGCGGCCTCGTACGCATAGTCGTACGCAAGGTCCAGATGCCCGACCTCCGCGGCCATCACAGCCTGCACGCACGCGGACAACGACGAGTCCCGCACCGTCAGCCGCTCGTAGTAGTCGAAGTTCCGCGCCTTCTCCTCGGCGGTGAACGCGTCACCGCACCAGAAGGTCGCGAGGATCAGGTCGGCCTGCTTCACCACCTGCGTGCGATACAGCTGGAAGTACGGCGCGTGCAGCAGCAGCGGATACTTGTCCTTGTAGGCGTCGAAGTCCCACACGGCGTACCCGGTGAACCCTTCGGACTGCGGATGTACGCCGAGATCCTTGTCGTACGGCACATACACGGCAGCAGCCGCGTCGCGCCACGCGGCCTCCTCCTCGGCGTCGATGCCGAGCTCGCGGGCCCTGGCCGGCAGCTTGACCGATACCTCCGCCGCGAACCGCAGGTTGCGCGCCGCCATCAGGTTGGTGAAAACGTTGTCGTCGGCAACGGCGCTGTACTCGTCCGGGCCGGTCACGCCAGGCAGATGCCAACGCCCTTCGCGGTCGTGGTGTCCCAGCGACATCCACAGCCGGGCCGTCTCCGCCAGCAACTCCAGCCCGACCTCTTCGAGGAAGCCGTCGTCGGCGGTGGCGGTGTGGTAGCGCATGACCGCTTCCGCGATGTCGGCGTTCAGGTGGAACGCCGCAGTACCGGCGGGCCAGTAGCCGGAGCACTCTTGGCCGCGGATCGTCCGCCACGGGAAAGCCGCGCCCTTGAAGCCCAGCACCTCCGCCCGCTCCTTGGCCAGCTCGAGGATCGAATGTCGCCAGCGCAACGCATCGGCGGCCGCGTCGGGCATGGTGTAGGTCAGCACCGGCAGCACGAAGCCCTCGGTGTCCCAGAACGTGTGCCCGTCGTACCCGGCGCCGGTCAGTCCCTTGGAAGGGATCGCGCGACGCTCGGCGCGCGCGCCGGCCTGCAGCACGTGGAAGAGCGCGAACCGCACCGCCTGCTGCAGCTCCGGATGACCTTGCACCTCGACGTCGGCGCCGTCCCAGAAGTCGTCGAGGAAGTCGACCTGCTGCTTGGTCAGTCCGTCCCAGCCCGAGAACTGTGCACTCGCGATCGCCGCTGCGACCTGGTCCCGGATCGCTGTCTCCGAACGCAAACTCGACCAGCCGTACGCCAGGTACTTCACTACACGCAGACTCTCGCCGGGCTGCAGGTGAGCAATCACCGTGGTCCGGGCCCAGTCCTCGCGCACGTCCTGGTCCATCGCGTACCGGACGGTGGTGTCCACCTCGTGCGACATCGCAGCCGCCATCAACTGCTGGCTGCGCGTGGTCCGGTGGATCAGCACGACGCCGTGCTCGCCGCCGTCGTGGCTGACCGGCTTCAGCGGGTTGTCGAGCACTGCCGCGACACGGGGGTCGTCGGACAGCTTCGGCTGCGCCTCGTTGGCGACCAGCTCGGACTGGATCACGAACCGGGCCGGCTGGTCGACCGGCTCGACGACGTACTCGATCGCGGCGACCGCGCGCTGGGTCAGCGACACCAACCGACGGCTGCGGACCTTGATCCGCTTGCCGCCCGGTGAAGTCCAGTCGACGTCGCGTTCGAGGATGCCGGTGCGGAAGTCGAGCGAGCGTTCGTGCTTGGTCAGGTACCCGTACCGGATGTCGAACGGCGAGTCGTCGACCATCAGCCGGATCAGCTTGCCGTTGGTCACGTCGACGAGCGTCTGCCCCGACTCCGGATAGCCGTAGCCGGCTTCGGCGTACGGCAAGGGGCGCTGCTCGTAGAAGGAGTTCAGGTACGTGCCCGGAATCGCGTACGGCTCGCCTTCGTCGAGGTTGCCGCGCAGGCCGATGTGGCCGTTCGACTGGGCGAACAGCGACTCCGACTGCGCCAGCTTGTCCAGCGCGAGACGGGTCTCGCGCAGTCGCCAGGGCTCGATGGGGTGATGGCCTCGATCGATCATCAGCCCCCCACCTTTCCTGACACGTCGGCTGACACATCGGCTGACACATCGGCTGACAGCAGGTCTGCCAGGTCGCGGACCACGACGTCGGCGCCGTGCGACTTCAGGTCGGCGGCTTGCCCGACGCGGTCGACTCCGATCACCTGGCCGAAGTGGCCTGAGCGGCCGGCCGCCACACCGGCCAGCGCGTCCTCGAACACGGCCGCCTCGGACGGGTCGACGCCGAAGCCCTTGGCCGCGGCCAGGAACGTGTCGGGCGCCGGCTTGCCCTTCAGGCCTTCGGTCCGGATCGTCACGCCGTCGACGATCTGCTCGACATACTTGGCGAGTCCGGTGACGTCCAGCACCTCGCGGGTGTTCGCGCTCGACGACACCACCGCGCGGCGGAGTCCGGCCTGCTCGGCGGCCTGGAGGTATCGCCGGGAGCCTTCGAACACGTGCACGCCCTCGGTCCGGATCCGGCGCTGGACGGCCTCGTTCTTCCGGTTGCCGAGGCCGTTCACCGTCATGGCGTCCGGCGGATCGTCGGTCGCACCGTCGGGCAGCGTGATCCCGCGCGCGGTCAGGAAGTCGCGCACTCCGTTCGCGCGGGGCTTGCCGTCGACATACGCGTCGTACTCCGACCGCGCGTCGAACGGCTGGAACGGTATCCCGTGCTGCGCCGAATAATCACGGAGGAACAGGTCGAACATCTCTTTCCACGCGGCGGCGTGGACGGCAGCGGTGTCGGTCAGCACACCATCCAGGTCGAACAGACAGGCCCGGATCCCCGCAGGTAGTCCCAGCATGGTCACCACACTAGGGGGTCAACCGGTCCGGCAAGCCAAAGGCAGGGAATCGGGAGTAGCCGAAGGTGGTGATCTCCACGATCTTGTGGTCGCTCACCCACAGCACGTCCAGCTTGAACGCCCGCCACACCGTGTCCCCCGGACGCATCAGGTACGACGCTGCTGCAGGCAACCGGTTGGCCGAGGTCGGCACCAACTTCCACTCGCCGTCGCGCTTCGGCCCCATGCCCCGCTCGAACAACGGCAGGCACGCGGCCAGACCGTCGAACGTCAACTGGTCAGGCGGCATCGAGATCCGCAGGTCTTCGGCCGCGATCGCGATCGCGGCCGCTGCGTCACAGCGCTGGTGCGCGTCGATGAAGCGATCCAGCACCTCGCGCTCCTCGGCCGTCGGGCGTGGCGCACTCCAGTCGGACCGTCGCGCCGGCAGGCGCTGCTGCATCGTCACGCGGGCGCGCTGGAGCGCACTGTTGGCCGCGGCCACGCTGGTCTCCAACAGACCGGCAGTCTCCGACGCCGACCAACCGAGGACGTCACGCGCGATGAGTGCGGCACGCTGACGAGCAGGCAAGGCCTGGAGGGCGATCAGGAACGTGAGCTCGATCGTCTCCCGGTCCACCGCGACGGCATCGGGCTGGTCGGCCGGTGGAGCGATCTCGTCGAGCAACCGGTCCGGATACGGCTGGAGCCAGACCATGTCGCCGGGCGACGTACTGCGTCTGGTCTGTCGTCGGGTCACGTCCAGACAGACGTTGGTCGCGATCCGGTACAGCCAGGCGCGGAAGTACGTGCGCCCGTCGTACTGGTCCCGGCTGCGCCACGCCCGCAGCAGCGTCTCCTGCACGGCATCCTCGGCATCGTCGTACGACGCGAGCATGCGATAGCAGTGCACGTGGAGCTCGCGCCGGTGCCGCCCCGCGAGGTCGGCGAACGCGGCCTCGTCGCCCGCGAACGCCGCCTCCTCCAGCGTGGTCATGAGGTGTGTCCGACCTCCTGGACGGTCCAGTTGTTGCCGTCCGGGTCGTCGAAGGACAAGAAGGTGCCGTAGTCGGAGCGCTCCGGGTGGAGGCCGTCCTGTTTGCCCTGGGCACCGAAGTGGAACGGCTCGCTGACCTCCACACCACGGCCGACCAGCTCGGCCCGGGCCGCCTCGATGTCCTTCACCACCAGGTGGGTGCCCTGGTAGCTGCCCGGCTTCGCCGAGGTCACCCCGGTCCCGATCGTGATCGAGCACGCCGACCCGGGCGGGGTCAGCTGCACGACCCGGAACGAGTCGCCGGCCCGGTGGTCGACGTCCTCGGCGAACCCGAGCTGGTCGGTGTAGAACTTCTTGGCCCGATCCACGTCCGACACCGGCACGATCACGAGCTCGAGTTTCCAGTCCATCTGCGGCCTCCCGCGGTCACCGTCGGTCCAGTCTGACCGACATCAATAACCGTGTAACGACGGCCGCCCCAGAAACTCATCGGTCCATCGATCAGCCGACTACAGATGCCTCGAAGATCTGCGCGAACCAGTCGAGCTGGGCCAGCTGCTGGTACGTCTGGCCGCCCTCGTGGTTGTTGTACTGGTAGACCTCGATGTCCTTCTGCTCGCTCCCGGTGGCGCCGTAGTGGTTGTACGCCGCGAACACCGTCGACGGTGGGCAGGTCGCATCCATCAGCGCGACCGAGAACAGCGTGGGCGCCGTGGCCAGCCGGCCGAGGTTGACACCGTCGAAGTAGCTCAGCGTCCGAAGTGCCGCGTCGACGTCCTGCCGGAACCCCTTCAGGTACCGGGTGATCTCGCCGTACGGGTCCTTGTCGGTGATCTGCAGCGCCCGCTCGAAGTGACACAGGAACGGTACGTCGGGCGCGCAGCCGAGCAGCTCGATCCCGGCGATCGGTGCGAGACCGGCCGCGGCAATCGAGATGCCACCGCCCTGGCTGCCGCCGGTGACGATCACCTTGGCCGGGTCGACCAGCGGCGACGTCTTCACGGCATCGAGTGCACGGACCGCGTCGATGTACACACGGCGGTAGTAGTAGGTCTCCGGATCGGTGATGCCCGCGGTCATGAAGCCTGGCGTGTGGTTCAGACCGGCGTACGGCGTGTCGTCCGGCGTGGCGTCCAGACCGCCGGCGCCGTAGCTCTGGCCGCGGGTGTCCATCACGAAGTGGGCATAGCCTGCCTGCGCCCACAGCGTGGTCGCGTGCGGGAAGCCCCGTCCGCCGGAGTACCCGTGGTACTGCACGACGGTCGGCAGTGGGCCGGTGGCGCCTGCCGGTACGTGCAGCCAGCCCTTGACCGGCGTACCGCCGAAGCCGGCGTACGTGACGTCGTAGGTGTCGATCAGCGCGAGCTTGTTGTCGATCAGCGTGAACGAGGCGGACAGATCGTCGGTGCGCGCCTTCTCGATGGAACGGCGCCAGAAATCGACCAGGTCGGCGGGTGCGGCCACGTCGGGCCGATACTCACGGAGCTTGTCGAGGGAAAGGTCGAACATGGCCATGAGGGAAATTTACGCCCAACCGCGATCCTTCGGAAAACGGTGTCCAAACCGCGGAGGCCAGCCAGTGGCGGATGCGAACCTGGCGTCCGCCCGTGTTCGGTAAGCGTCATGACACTTCAAGGCATGACAGTTCTGGTTGTCGGCCGGGGCGGCGGCATCGCCCGAGCGGTGACCCTGGCCGCACGGGACGCCGGCGCACAGGTCGTCGCCGCGGGCCGCAGCCAGGACAAGCTGAAAGCGGCGTACGACGGTGAGCCGGGTATCACCACCGAGTACGTCGACCTGACCGACGAGGCCTCGATCGCGTCGCTCGGCGAGCGGCTGGGGACCGTCGACCACATCGTCTCGACCGCATCGGCCCGGGCCCGCGGGAAGATCGCGGACCTCGACCGGGACGCGGTCCGTGCGTCGTTCGACACGAAGGTGATCGGCCCGCTGATGCTCGCCAAGCACCTCGCGCCGCGGATCAACGAAGGCGGCTCGCTGACGATCTTCTCCGGTGTCGCCGCCGCGAAGATCGCCGTCGGCACGCTCGCGGTCGCAATCACCAACGGCGCCGCCGACGTGCTCGCCCGCTCGCTCGCGCTGGAACTGGCGCCGATCCGGGTGAACGCGATCTCCCCCGGCGTCATCGACACCGGCGCGTGGGACGGGCTCGGCGCGGGCAAGGACGACTACTTCCGCGACATCAGCCGGCGCAACCCGGCCCGGCGGATCGGTACGGCGGACGACGTCGCGCAGACCGTCCTGTTCGCGATGACCAGCACCTTCGTGACCGGTACGACGCTGCGCGTGGACGGCGGCGAACCGCTGACCTGACTACGGCGCGGCAAGGCCGAAGCCCGGCTCCTCGGACAGGACGACGTACCCGTCCTCCAGCGTGTATGCGCCGGGCCCCGGGACGCCTTCGACGATCGGGATGTTGCCGAGACCGGCTGCGAGGTGAGCGGCGTACAACGTCTTGAGTGGGACTCCCCAGGCGTGCGGTGAGGCTTCGGAGGCGAGTTGCGGCATGGTGAGACGCCAGGCGGTGAGGCCGTGGCCGATGACGTCCATCAGGGCTACGTCGATGAGGCCTTCACGGGCCAGACGGAGGACGTGGTCGACGTCCGGGCCGTATTCGCCGTCGGCCACCTTGGGCCGGTTGGTCATGGTCTGCAGGCGTTCGCGGAGCGCCTGCAGATCGGGTCGGCGTTCCTGGAACGGTTCCTCGATCCAGTAGAGGTCGCAGTCTGTGACGCCGTCGAGGTACTCGAAGAGGCCGTTGAGGTTGAACCCGTCGTTGCCGTCGACAAGGATCCCGGCGTCCGGATACAGCTCGCGCGTCAGCCGGGTCACCTCGATGTCGCGCGCCAGGCCGGCCCGCGAATCCATCCAGCGGTGGCCGCGCCCGATCTTCAGCTTGAAGTCGCGGAACCCGAAAGCGTGGTCCTGCGCGAGGTTCGTCCGGATCGCCTCCAACCCGTGATCGAGGTCGTCGAAGTAGATGCCGCCGCTGTAGCAGCGCACCCGGGTCGAGCCGCGGCCGCCGAGCATCGCATAGACGGGTACGTCGAGGATCCGGGCCGCGAGGTCGTGCAGCGGGTAGTCGAGGAACTCCGCCGCCGGATCGATAACGCCGCGATCCGGGTCGATCAACTCGGCCAGGTTGCGGCCGATCAGCGCCCGCGGGTCAGCGTCGTACAACGGCAGACCCCAGCCGATGGCGCCGCGATCGGTCTCCACGACATACACAGTTTGCTTGCCCCCGTTCCCGTGACTGCCGAGAAACGAGTTGCGCCCGATCGTGCGGAGGTAGTCGTAGTGGTGGTCGGCAGTCGTGACGGAGCGGACGACATGGCTGGCAAGGGTCATCGCTCAACGATAGTGGCCTATTCAGAAGCCCCGGGAGACCTTCAAGAACGAGAAGAGGCCCGGTCCGCCGGCTGCGGGCTCCGGCCCTGGACGACCGGACGTGGTGACCATGTGCCGTATCAGGCCGGCGGTTCCGGCCTGCTCTGCGGAAGGAAGTTTGCGCCTAGGGGCAATATTGTTCCGGAAAGCTGGTCCATGGGGCCCTCCCGACGTACGAGCTCGGTCGTCTCTTCGCGACCGAGCACGAGTGCGTGCTGACCTCCGACGCCGTGCGCCCGGCCTGACCCGTCTTCAAATCTTCTGTTTGTTTGTTCGTTTTCTGGAGTTCAACGGTAGACGGCGATGAACTTGCGGAAGGCCTCCGGATTGCTGAGTACGTCGGTGTTGTCGGCGAACTGGTCGATCGATCCGATCAGCCCGCAGCGCGCCACCGCCTCGTCGGTCACGGTCGCCAGGCACGCGTGCACGAAGCGGCCGGCATCGATCACCTGTGCGGGCCGGGTGAAGTACGGACGTGGTGCCGGGTTGAGCTGCTCGGTGATGCCGAGCGCGTTGTGGCGGCGTGCGACCAGCTCGTACGCCGTGACGAGCGCCTGCTCGCGATCAGCGAACCGCACGGCTGCTGTCGCGTCGGCGAGCGCCTGGTCCAGACCGTCGGCGTGGTCGAGGCGCGCGAACGCCGTACCCAGCCACTTCGTGTACGGCGCATAGATCCGCGACTGCAGCAGCGCCAAGCGCATCACGTCACGCACCAGGCGAGCTGTGACAACCCGCGACCCGAGCTCGTCTCCCACCTCGTACGTGCGCTGGACGAACGCCTCTTCCTGGGCGATCCGCGACCACTGGCAAGCGAGCAGCCACCGCCAGATCTGGTCCGGATACCAGGCGAGCGCATCACGTACTGCGGCGAGCCGTCCGTCGTCGGCGTACACCTGACCAGCCACGACACCTAGCAACTGCTGCTGCGGCGTGACCAACCAGTCCGCGATCTCGATGCCCTGCGATGCATCGAATCCGAGCTGTCCGCGCAGCCAGTCGCCCAGCGTCGCGACGGTGACGTGGTGGACTGGCTCCTGACTGTCCCAGCCGAAGCGGACCGCATGCCCGTCGTACTCGTTCGGCAGCCCGTCGTCGATGGCCTTCCGCACCCGCTCGACCTCACCCGTATCGACCAGCACAACAACTCGCGGACCCCACCCGTGGTCCGTCGAGCGCTCCGTGTCGTACCCGAGCACATCCGATCCCCAGCCGAGCAGTCCGGCCGCGTACCCGACGTCCCCGACCAGAGGTGCAATCACGTCCGCGTGAAACCCGACTCCTATGTCCGCCGCACTCCGGAAGCTCACGCCGCCTCCCCTCGACGAAGCACGGCCCACAGACCCCAGCCCGCATGAGACATAACAGCAGACCAGTCCGCTTGCGAGGCCCTCTCCAGTGCGTCCAGCACGGTCCCGATCGGCACGTGATGCGGGGCGTCCTCACCGAGCGCGTTGGACCACACGACCACACCGTCCGGCGTCAGCGTGCGCACAACCTCATCAGCAAACAGCGGTACGTCAGCCAGCACGACCGCCTGCGCTGATGCGTCGCCGGCGGGCAGTTGCGACGCGTCGCCCAGAACGCGCCACGGAGCAGGTGATCGGCTCAGCATCGCCCAGGTCAGATCGAGGCTGACCACCTTCGGCCAGACGCCCTGGATCAGTGCGGAGAGCAGTCCGGTCCCGCAGCCGACCTCCAAGCACAGTCCGTCCGGCCACGGGCCACCACGGTGCAGTGCGTCGGTCAGCGGGACAGAGCGGTAGCCGCCACGGTCACCGTCCCAGACCGGAGCCAGCTCGGTGTAGCGCCGTACGACCTCGTCCGCCTGGTCTTGCGACCAAGTTGTCGGGTCCTCGGCGAGCTCGCGCGAGGACCGTTGACTGGCCGCTGCTTCTGGACGGACAGGCTTCCCGGGGTCCGCCGGTACTACCTGTGTCAGCTCGGTGATCTGACCCACTACTTCACCTTTCCGGTCTGAGAGCCCGTCTACAGTTACCCCGGTGAAGGCTTCGCATGTGGTGTGGGACTGGAACGGGACGCTACTCAATGACAATCACGCCGTACTAGCTGCGGTCAACGAGGTTTGTGTCGGGTTCGGTCGGCCGGAGCTCAGTTGGGGTGACTGGCAGGCGGCGTACGCGCGGCCCATGCAGGTCTCGTACGAGCAGATCCTGCAGCGCACGCTCGACGACGAGGAGTGGGCGCGGGTCGACAAGCTCTACCACGAGCGGTACGACGCGCTGCTGCACACGTGCGAGCTCGCCAGCGGCACCCTCGACGTACTGCGGCAATGCATCGAGAGCGGGCGGACCCAGTCGTTGCTGTCGATGTGGTTCCACGGGCGGTTGACTCCGACAGTCGAGCAGTACGGGCTCACGTCGTACTTCACGCGGATCGACGGACTGGCTGGTGACGTCGGCGGTGGCTCGAAGGCCGACAGCCTCATCCGCCATCTCGAGGCGCAGCAGCTCGACCCGGCAACCGTCGTACTGATCGGCGATGTCGTGGACGACGGCCAGGCCGCCCAGGCAGCCGGCACCCAGTGCATCCTCGTCTCGACCGGCGCAATGACGCGCTCGGCGTTGGAGGCGACCGGCGCCCCGGTCACCGAGTCGATCACCGAGGCAATCCGTCAGCTGAGCTGAATGAGCGCGAGCAGGTCGAGCAGCTCGCCCGGTTCACCGGCTACTCACCGATCTTCTTGGAGCGCAGGATGATCTTGGTGTCGGCAGGTGCGTGGGTGCCGCCGGCGGGTTGCTGGGAGACGACGACCCAGTTGCGGTCGTCGATCAGCAGGCGGCCCTGGCCGGTGGCGTCCTCTTCGGTCAGGAAGTAGAAGCCTGCGGCTTGCATGGTGTCCTGGGCCAACTGATGGTTCAGGCCGACCACGTTGGGCACGACCCCGGCCTGCGCGGAAGGGCGCACGGCCGAGGACGGCGGTGGCGTGCTGGTTGGTGGTGCGGTGACGGTCTGAGTGACTGTGACTGTCACCGTCGGTTGGGCCCCGACGGTGCCTGCTCCCCCGCACGCTGTCAGTAGCAGCAGCGAGCCGAGCGCGATCGCAAACCATCCCCTGGCCACCTACTACCAATACCCCGATCGCCCGCGGACCTAACTCTCCGTGTGCAGCCAGCAGCGGGACCAGTGGCCTTCGGCGAACGTGGTCGTGGGCGGCGGCTGCTCGGAGCAGATCGGCATGGCGTGTGGGCAGCGGGCTGCGAACGGGCAGCCCGCGAGCTCCTGTTCGCGGTCGACGGGCTCGTTCGACGTGTCGACGATGGGCAACGTACTGCGTTCGCCGATGCGATCCGGGTCCGGTGACGACTCCAGCAGGAGCTGCGTGTACGGGTGCCGCGGCCGCTGCGTCACCTCCTCGGCCGGCCCGCCCTCGACCATCCGGGCCGCATAGATCACGTTGATCTCGTCCGCGAAGTACCGGGCGCTGGCGATGTCGTGCGTGATGTACAGCATCGCGAGCCCGTCCTGCGCGCACAGGTCCGCGAACAACCGCAGTACGTCGAGCCGGATCGACACGTCGAGCATCGACACGGGCTCGTCGCCGATGAGTACGACGGGATCCGCCGCCAGCGCACGGGCGATCGCGACTCGTTGCCGTTGGCCACCGGACAGCTCGTGCGGGTACTTGTCGATGTACTGCTCCCCCGGTGTCAGGTTCACCCGTTCGAGCAGCTCGATGATCCGGTCGGTCAGGTCGCCGCTCGCCCCGAAGTTCCGCAGCGGTCGGCTGAGGATGTAGCGGACCCGGTGCAGCTGGTTCAGCGAGGCGAACGGGTCCTGCATGATCAGCTGGACCTGGCCGAAGTGCGCCTGCCGATCTGCCCGCCGACGCAGGCTGACCTCCTTGCCGGCCAAGCGGATCGTCCCGGAGGACGGCTCGTCGCCGAGCGTCAGGATCCGGGCCAGCGTGCTCTTGCCCGAACCGCTCTCCCCGACCAGCGCGAGCACCTTGCCGGACTCCAGCTTCAGCGACGCCGAGTCGACCGCGGTGAACCATTGCCCACGGCGACGACCGTGCAGCGCCATCCGCTTCGTGACGTCAACGGCTTCCAGCATGTCGCACCTCCAGCCGGTCATCCAGAAGCAGGCAGGCTGCCTGGGTACGGTCGCGTTCGATCAGCAACGGCAAGGTCTCCCGGCAGTCGTCGACGCGTTGCGGACATCGAGGTTCGAACGCGCAGCCGGTCGGCAGGTGCCTGAGGTCGGGCGGCGCGCCACCGATCCCGCGCAGCTCGCGGCGCGGTCCATGCAGCGAGGGGAACGAGTCCCGCAGTCCCTGGGTATACGGGTGTTGCGGGTCGCGGTAGATGTCCTCGGCTGATGCGATCTCGACGGCGCGACCGGCGTACATCACCATGATCCGGTCGGCCAGCTCGACGAGCAGCGACAGGTCGTGCGTGACGAAGAGGACCGAGAAGCCGAACGTCGCCTGCAGTTCCTTGAGGTTGTCGAGGATCTGGCGCTGCATCACCACATCGACTGCGGTGGTGGGTTCGTCCATCACGACGAGGTCCGGCCGGCAGGCGAGCGACAACGCGATCGCGGCGCGCTGGCGCATCCCGCCGGACAGTTCGTGCGGGTAGCTGCCGACCCGGTCGCGCGGGATGCCGACCAGCTCCAGCAACTCGGCGGCCCGGTCCCACGCTTCGGCACGCTTGACGGACCGGTGCGCCCGGATCGCGTCGGCGAACTGCGTGCCGACCCGCATCACCGGGTTCAGTGAGCTCATCGCGCTCTGGAAGACCACGGCCACCCGCTCCCAGCGCAGTTCACGCAACTGCTTCGGAGTACAGCCGACCAGTTCCACCGGCGTGCCGTCGGCCGGCCGATAGGCGACCGTGCCACCGGCGATCCGCGCGGGCGGGCGTTGCAGCCGGGTGATCGCGGTCATCAGCGTGGTCTTCCCGCTGCCGCTCTCCCCCAGTACGCCGAAGATCTCGCCGCGCCCGACGTCGAACGACACCTTGTCGACCGCCCGCACCGTCCCGTACTCGACGACCAGGTCGCGTACCTCGAGCAACGTCATGCCGCCACCTCCGTACGGCGAACCTTGCGCCGCTTCGGCCTGGATCCGGCGCGGAGCGTACGACGACGCGGATCGGACAACTCGTCGATGCCGAAGTTCACCAGACCGGCCGCCGTACCGACGAGGGCGATCCCGAGACCGGGCGGCAGGAACCACCACCAAGCCCCGCTCTGCAGCGCGCCCTGCGACTGCGCCCAGTAGAGCATCGTGCCCCAGCTGACCGTGTTGGTGTTGCCGGCGCCGATGAAGTCCAGCCCCGCCTCCGCCGCGATCGATCCGACGACCGCGAACAGGAACGTCGACGCGATCACCGGCGCGAGATGCGGGACGACCTCCATGAACAGCACCCTCGATTGCTTGTCCCCGCTGTACCGCGCGGCGGCAACGAAGTCGCGGTTGCGCAGCGACAACGTCTGCGCCCGTTTCACCCGCGCACCACCGGCCCAACTGGTCAGACCGATGATCAACGCGACCGCCGCCCAGCCGCCCCGGCCGCGCGTGTAGCTGGCGATCAGGAGCAGCAACGGCAGCCCCGGGATGACCAGGAAGATGTTGACGAATCCGGTCAGGGCGGCACCGGTCCGGCCAGTGTGATAGCCGCTGACCAGCCCGAACAGTACGGCGAGGAACGTCGAGATCGTCCCGCCGACCAGTCCGACGAACACCGAGACGCGCGTACCGGTGATGAACTGCGCGAAGACGTCGACGCCGGACGACGTCGTACCCAACCAGTGATCGGCGGAGGGTCCGGCGAGCGCGGGACCGGCGTGCAGCTTGGTCGGTGACTGGCCGAGGACCAGGCTGACGAGCACTGGTCCGACCAGTGCGATCAGTAGCATCACGGCCAGAATCACGAGCCCGACGGTCACCTTCCGGTCACCGCCCATCAGTCGCTTCACGCCGCCTCCCGGGTGCGCGGGTCGATCAGCACGTAGAGCGAATCGACCACGAAGTTCGCCGCCAGCACGGTCAGCGAGATGATCAGGAACAGGCCCTGCATCAACGGGTAGTCGACGTTGACGATCGCCTGGTTGAGCAGGCTGCCGAGGCCGGGATAGTTGAACACCATCTCGGTCAGCAGCGAACCGCCGACCACCATGCCGATCGACACCGCGAACCCGCTGATGCTGGGCAGTACGGCGTTCCGCGCGGCGTACGAGAAGACCACCCGGTGACCGGCCAGGCCCTTCGCCTGTGCGAGCAGCACGTAGTCCTCGTTCACCACCGAGGCCATCATGTTGCGCATGTGGATCATCCACCCGCTCACCGAGGTCAGCACGATGGTTGCGGCAGGCAACATCGCGTGCCGGACCGCGCTGTTGAGGAAGTCCGGCGTGAACCCCGGCACGACCCCGATGTCGGCGCCGCCGGACAGCGGGAACCAGCCCAGCGTGAACGCGAACACGTACACGAGGATCAACGCGACCCAGAAGTACGGCAGCGAGTGCAGGAAGATCGACACCAGGCTGCCGACCGAGTCCACCGCACGGCCCGGCCGCCAGCCGGCCACGATGCCGAGGCTGGTTCCGAGCACGAACGCGATCACGGTCGCGCTGCCGACCAGCAGCAGCGTCCACAGGAACCCGGACTTCACCACCGACGACACGGTCGCCGGGTAGAACGAGATCGACCGGCCGAAGTCCAGGTGGAGGATCCCGTTCAGATAACTCACGTACTCGTGCCACCAGGATTGCCCGCGCGCACCGCCGAACAGCCGGTGCACCAACTCTTCCTGCTGATCCGAGACCGGGCCGAGTTCGGACATCTTGAACAGGATCGCCGACGCCGGATCACCGGGCATCAGCCGCGGCAGCACGAAGTTGATCGTCACAGCGGACCAGGCGGCCAACAGGTAGAACCCGATCCGCTGGACGAACGGCGTACCGAGAAGTCGCGTCATGCCGGCTTCAGGGACAGGAACAGCTTGGCCGCGAACACCCCGCTGATCGCACCCGGATCCGGCGTCGTGTAGGGATCATCGGCACTCGGCCAGCCGGTCCAGTGCTCGGTGTTGTACATGTACGGCGTACCTTTCACCGCGACCGGGATGACCGGGAGCTGGGTCAGCATGATCTGCTGCAACGGCTTGGAGCCCGCCAGTTGCGCATCCGGCGCGGCCTGCGCGAGCGCTCCGAGAGCGGACTCGGTGGCCGGATCGTCCCAGCCGACGACGTTGGTCTTCGACTTGGCCGACAGCATCTTGTTGTAGAACGTGTACGGGTTCGTGCCGAACGTGAACGCGTCACCGTAGATCGCGTCAAAGTCGCGCTTGTCCTCGTCACCCGTGTACGCCGCCGACGGCACGCCGTTCACGGCGGCGTCGATGCCGAGCGCAGCGAGCTCTCCGGCGAGCTCCTGCGAATACGCCATCCCGTCCGCGAACGCGCTGACCGTGAGGATCCGCAGCTTCAACTGCTTGCCATCGGCACCGATCAGCTTGCCGCCCTGCTGCTTGTAGCCGGCCTGGGCGAACTCGGCGAGCGCAGCAGCCTTGTTCGGCTTCACCGGATCGCGGTCGGCGGGCGCGATCCACGACGACCAGGTCCCCTGGTACAGACCGGTCGGACCCACCGGCGCGTAGACGCCCGAGTTGTACGCGTCGGTGACCGCCTTCCGGTCGATCGCCAGTGCGAGTCCCTTGCGGACGTGTACGTTGTCGAACGGCTTGCGCTTCAGATTCAGCATCAGCGGCTTCATGCTCGCGTAGATCGGCCAGAGATGGTTCTGGGCCGGGTCGCGCTGTACGAACTGGTTCTTCACGTCCGGGATCCCGGCGTACGCCAGGTCGATCTCGTGGCGGACCAGCTGCTGGGTGAGCAGGTTGGTGCTGCTGGTGGTCACGTACGTGATCTGCGGGACCGGGACCTTCTGCTTCCAGTAGTCGTCGCGCGCTTTGAAGGTGGCCTGCTGGCCGGTCACCTGGCCGAGCGAGTACGGGCCGCTGCCCATCGGCTTCAGGTTCGTGTCGGTGTCGGGGTCCTTCGTCGCCCAGACCTTCTTCGGCACGATCACGGTCCGGCCCAGGTCCTGGATCGCGGCGTACGCCGGTTTGGTGAAGGTGAGGTGTACGCCGTCGGCGGTCTTGGTCACCTTGTCGACCGGAAGCGCGAGCAACTGGTGCTGCTTCATGTAGTCGAAGGTGAACATCACGTCGTCGGCGGTCAGCGCGCTGCCGTCGGACCACTTCGCCCGGTTGTCCAGGGCGAGGTCGATCGCCTTCCCGCCGGTGGCCCAGGTGTACTTCGTGACCAGGCTCGGCATGAACTCGTTCTGGTGCGCGGTGTTGAAGTCGAACAGCTGCTCGTAGATCAGCCCGATCGTGCCGCGCAACGCGTTCACCGAGAACGGGTTGAAGTTCGGCTGCAACGTCGGCTGCGAGTACGCCGCCACGGTCAACGGCGGGGTACTCCCGGACGCGCTGCTGCTGCCCCCTGAGCAAGCAGTCAGGCCGGCCAGCGCAGCCAGACCGGCCACGACCGCTGTCAATTTCATCCTGGGGCGCACGGGATCTCCCTTCGATCCACGGCCGGATCGGCCGGGGTGAGACGAGACTGCCAACGTTTGCAGCAAGAGTCAACGGTTTGCAGTGGAAAGCCGTCCAAGTGGTTACAATCAGGGTCAATGATCACGGCAATCGTTTGCGCTACGATGCCAGGACTTATCCACGATCCCGGGGAGCTGAGATGGCTGTCACGCTGGCGGAGGTGGCCGCGGCCTGCAACGTGTCGACGTCGACCGTCTCGCGCGCGCTCACCGATCCGGACAAGGTCAACGCCGAGACCAGGACCCGGATCGAGCGGGTCGCCCGGCAGCTCGGGTACGCGCCGAGCCGGGCCGGCCGTTCGCTGGTGTCCGGGCGCACCGACACCATCGGCCTGGTGGTCCCGGATATCGCGAACCCGTTCTTCCCGCCGATCATCAAGTCGGTCCAGGCCCGCGCCCGCGACAAGCGGTACTCCGTACTGATCGCCGACACCGACGAGCACGTCGCCGACGAGCTCGAGCTCGCCCGCGGTCTGAGCCGGCAGGTGGACGGGCTGATCCTCGCATCACCGCGGACCGACCCCGCCGAGCTGACCCGCCTCGCCAAGCAACTGCCGGTCGTCTTCGTGAACCGCGAGGTCGAAGGCGCCGGGAGCGTCGTGATCGACGAATCCGAGGGCATGTCGGAAGCCGTCGAACACCTGATGTCCCTCGGCCACACCCGCGTCTGTTACCTGGCCGGCCCGCGACGCTCGTGGTCCAACCAACAACGCCGAGACGCCCTCGCCGCTGCGTGCGCGGAACACGGTCTCGAGCTCCGCGAACTGGGCCCCTTCGAGCCCCAGATCCAAGCCGGCATGCGCGCCGCGGATCTGTTGCAGTCCGCCGAATCCGCGGCCGCGATCGCGTACGACGACCTGATCGCGCTAGGCGTGATGTCCCGCCTCACCGAACGCGGCATGCAAGTAGGCCGCGAAATCAGCGTCATCGGCATCGACGACAGCCCCCTGTCCACCGTCACCCACCCCATGCTGACGTCGATCCACGTTCCCGCCGCCGAACTAGGCTCAGCCGCCGTAGACCTCCTCCTCGACCAACTCCGCGAAGGCGAAGACTTCACCACCCCAACAACAGTCCGCCTGGAAACCCGCCTGGTAATCCGAGGCTCCACCGGCGTAGCCCCAACCGCTCCCCGCTGAACCACCCTGCAATTGATGCAGCCTGGGACCCGAAACGGTGACCGGAGACCTGATATTGCAGGTCCCCAGTCACCACTTCAGGCTACGGGCTAGTTCTTCTTGAGGACCAGGCCTGTGTTTGCCGACACGATGATGTGGCCGGAGTACTGGACGCCGTGGAGGTCGGTCCAGGTGCCGGGTGGGAGGGAGAGGTTGGTCGACTGGGTTGAAGACGGGTTTACGACGGTCATGCCTTCGCGATACAGGCGGGTCCACAGGACCGGGCCGCGGCGTAGGGGTGGAGTGATCGCGGTGCCGAGGTCGGCTGCCATTTCGGGGATTTCGTTGAAGGCGGCGTAGTCCTTGCTGCCGGTGCTTTCCAGCATTGCGGGGGCCTCGCGGTAGAGGAGGTAGTTGGCGACTACCCACTGGCGCTGCTCGGGTGTGGCCTCGTTCCAGTACGCGGTTGGGAGTTTGTTCATCACCACGGACGGCTTGCAGCGGTGCCGGCGGAGCAGGTCGAACATCAGCTGCCACTCGTCGTCGGTGACGTTCTCGACGCGGTGCACGGTGAAGCCCTGCTCGTTCAGCCAGATGTCGGAGATGTCGATCATCTGGTCGAGGTCCGCGATGTACTCCGGCGACTTGTCCTGGAACTGGTCGTGCAGACTGCCGTTGAACGTCAGGTTGAATGCGACCGCCACCCCACGCGCATGCGCGTAGTCTCGCAGGTACCGCAGCCAGTCGAGCACATCCGCGACCCACGCCGGGTCCTTCGGATCGGTCCCGAACTGCTGCACCCATTGACCGTTCGCGTCGTAGTGACCACTGACGTTGAAGTCGTTCCGTACGCCGATGTTGTCAACGGCAATCACCTTGAACCCGGCGGCGATCGCCGGATCGATCAGCGTAGAGGTGTACCACTGCCGAACCGCCGGATTGCTGATGTCGATCGGCGTATACACCTGGTTGTTGAACTCCCAAGCCGGCGTGGTCCGGTCCGGGGTGTACTCGATCCAGTCCGGGTGATTCGTCTTGAACCACTCCGGCGTGTACTCCCGCGCCGGCGCGTTCCGGAACGCGGTCACATAAGAACTGGCCAACACACCACCAGGTTGAGCAGATTGCAACGCAGCCCAAACGAAGCCCACCCGACCCGCATAGACAGACGGATCAGGCACCTGCCGATCAAACACTTGCGCCTGCAGTACGCCGTGATCGCGCGTCACGGGCAGCGGGACATCGGCCTGGGGAGCCGGGCAACCGCCCCCGGACCAGCTGGGCTCACTCGCCTGGGCGGTCGGCGTGAGCAGACCCAGGCCGACCGCGACGACGAGCGCGGCCGAGGACATTCGGCGGAGTCTCATGGACGGATTCCTCTCAGAGGTTCGACAGCACGCTGCCGGAATTGGGCGGCATCGTCAGCTGGCCGGAGACCGTGGCGCCGTGCAGATCGGTCCAGGTCCCGGCGGGAACAGTGACCACGGCCGTCGCCGTGGAGGATCGGTTCACCAGCGTCATGCCGTGCTGGTAGAGGCGCGTGTAGGCGCCGGACGCGTCGAGCACCGGCGCGGCGGACGGCGTACCGATGTTCGTGTGCAACTGCGGGCGATCGACGAACACGTGATACTCGCCCACCCCGCAGAGCGCCATCATGCTCTTCTGCTCGCGGTACAGCAGGTAGTTCGCGACCGCCCAGTCGATCTGTGCCTGGGTCGCGGTCGCGAGTGTCTCTTCGGTCGTCTCGTTGATTGCCAAGTGCAACGTCTGCCCGGCGATCTGCCGCGTGAAGTTGTACTTGTTGTCCCAGGCCGAGTCGTTGTAGTTCTCCGGCCGATGAACCGTGAACCCCTGCTCATCGACGTACACGTCAACCAGCCCCACCGCCGAGAGCATGTCGGCGACCTTCACCGACGCGTTCCAGGTGATGTTCGCGGCCATCCCGATCCCGGCCGCGTGCAGACGCCCGGACAGATACGACAGCCAGTCGAGCACCGCCTCGGCCCAGGCATCGTCGACCCGGTCACCGCTGTACTGCGGGACCCAGTCCGTACCGTTGTAGTGCCCGGCGTTCCCGTACCCGTTGAAGGTCAGGACGTTGTCGAAGGCAATTATCGGGTATCCGGCATCGATCTTCGGCTGCACGAAGGAGTTCCAGTAGAACGTCCGCACGTCCGGGTTCTGGAAGTCGATCGGTACGTAGGTCATGTTGCCGAACTCCCACGCCACCGTCGTACCGTCGGACTTGTACGCGATCCAGTCCGGATGGTTCGCCTGATACCAGGCCAGCGTGTGGGTCTGGTCGAAATCGCGGAACGCCGGCATGTACGCCGACGGCACCGCGCCGGCCGGCTGCGCCAAACTCGACGCGCCCCAGACGAACGAGACCAGACCGGCGTACACCGAGCGGTCCGGGATCTGATTGTCGAACACCTGGCCGCGGGCGATCCCGTCAGCCGGCGGATTCGGGAGGGTGAGGGACGGCGTGGCCTGGGCCGACGTCGTCGTACCTGCGAGCAGGGCGGCGGCTGCCGTCCCGGCAAGCAAACTCCTGCGCGTGATTCCGTGCGTGATTCTGGGGGCGTCACTCATGGGCGGGCTCCTCTGCGACGGACGGGCTGCGCTGGACGATACGGACTGCAAACGTTTGTCGCAATAGCAGAGAATCTTGCTATGGTGTCGGTCATGGCAGAGAGCCCCGTGACGGCCCGGTTGCAGTCGGGCGACCCGATCCGCTGGTCGACGATCGGCGACAGCATCGCCCAGGGCGCACACTGGACCGGCGCCGAGCGCGACTACGTGCAGCTGCTCGAGGAGCGGGTCCGCTACGAGCTCACGCGGTACGGCGACTCGTTCGTCCGCTGGGCAGTCTCCGGAGCGACCACCGAGGACACGCTCGGACGGCTCCCCGCCGCGCTCGACCTCTCCCCCGACCTGGTGCTGATCGGCGTCGGCACGAACGACGCGAAAGCGGGGCCGGACGGGCTGGAGAAGTTCGAGCGGCGCTACGACACGCTGCTGACCACGATCCTCGACACCGGCGCGCTCCTGATCGCGCAGACGCCGACCGCCGTACTGCGGACGTGCCGGTACAACCTCGGCGACCACCTCCCGGCGTACGCCGAAACGATCCGTGCCGTGGCGATGCGGCGGGATGTGCCGCTCGTGGATCATTTCGCGCGCTGGACCGCGGCCGGTGACGGCTGGGCGCCGGCCGAGTGGATGGCCGACCCGATCCACCCCGGCGGCCGCGGTCACAGGGTGATGGCGCGGACCTTGTTCGAGAGCCTTGGACTGTACGCGGCCGACAGCGCCTGCTGCCGACTGCTCGACTGAAGGAGCGCCCGATGTCCTCGATCCGCCGGTACGCCGTCTGCGGGCTGTCCGCCCGCGGGCTGGCGAGCTTCGTCCTTCCGATCCTCGGGCTGACCGATCGCACCGCCGACGGCGGGTTCGGGTACGGCAGCGACGAGGACGACCTGTCCGAGTACGCCGAGGTGGTGGCGATCGTCGACACCGACGCGGACCGGGTCGCCGAGTTCAACCAGGCCCTGGAACGGCTCGGACGTACTCCGATCCCGTTCTTCGCGCAGAAGCAGTATGACGAACTGCTCGCGACGGTCGCTCCGGACGCGGTGATCGTCACGTCGCCCGATCACACCCACGCGGAGTACATCCTCGGCGCCTTGCGGCACGACGTGGATGTGATCACGGAGAAGCCGATGGTCAGCACCGGTGCGGCCGCCCGGGAAGTACTTGCGGCCGAGCGCGAGTCGGACGCAACCGTGCAGGTCACCCACAACTTCAGGTATCCGGCCGCGCACCGTGAGGTGAAGCGGCTGATCCAGGCCGGCACGATCGGGCGCGTCACCCGGGTGGTGATGGACTACCACGTCGACCTGCGCCACGGCGCGAGCTACTTCCTGCGCTGGAACCGGCAGCGCGAGTTCTCCGGCGGACTGCAGGTGCACAAGTCGTCGCACCACTTCGACCTGCTCAATTGGTGGATCGGCTCCGCGCCCGAGGAGATCTTCGGGTACGGCGCCCTGAACTACTACGGCCCTTCGAGCCCGCATCGTCCGGACGGCGGACTGCGCTCCAAGGACCCGTACTTTCTCGCCCAGGAGGCAGCCGGGGTGTTCCCAGTTGAGGACGGAGCCCGCGAAGGCCTCTTCGGACTCCACTATCCCGGTCAGTATCCGGCGTCTCGACCGCTCTATCTGTACGACGCCGAGATCGACATCGAGGACACCTACAGCGCGATCGCGGGCTACCCCGGCGGGACCTCGATGACCTATTCGGTGGACTTCTCGAGCACCTGGGAGGGGTACCGCGTCAGCATTGGTGGCACCCACGGATCGATCGAACTGCTGCACGGCCGGACCGTGGACGGCGCCGCCCTGCCGACCTCCGACCAGGTCACCGTCTCGGAGCTCTTCGGCCCGACGCGAGTCCTGGAGGTGGTTGCGGAGGCGGGCGGACACGGCGGCGCGGACCCCCTGATGCGGCGCGACCTCTTCGCTGGACCGAGCCCCGAGTCGCTCGAATTGGGGCTGATGGCAACAAGCACGGAGGCGGCGTATGCCGTTGCCATGGGCGACGGTCTCGTCCAGTCGATCGCCTCGCACCGACCGGTCGATCTTCCTGCCCTGCTCGGCCTTGCCCGGGTCCTTTGAGCGGACCCGGGCAAGGACGCGTCAGGCAGGGAGCAGGTCGAGCGAGTCGCCGGCGGAGTCGGCGTCGAGGTACAGGGTGGCGTGGGCCGTACGCCGGAGGATCGTCGACGGGCAGCTCGCGTCGATCGGCAGCGTCAGCGTGTTGCGTACTGCGGCCGCCTTGCGCCTCTCCGGCGCGACGACCTGAACGTGCCGCGCGCTGAGCAGCGCCGGGACGGTCAGCGAGATCGCGGTCGGCGGCACGGCGTCGACGTTCGGGAAGTGACCCTCGCCGACCTGCTGATGCAGCGATTCCGGGGTCAGCGAGATCTGCCGGACCCAGCGCGCATCGTCGAAGTCGGCCTGCCCGGGTTCGTTGAAGGCAAGGTGTCCGTTCTCGCCGATCCCCATGCAGGTCAGGTCGATCGGCGCCTCCCGCAACAGCGCCTCGTACCGCGCGCACTCGGCCTCGACATCCGACGCCTCGCCGTCGATGTACTCGACCTGGGCCGGGCCGAACGGCGCCGCGATCCGCTCCCGGATCCAGCGCCGGAACGATGCCGGGTGGTCCGCGTCGATGCCGACGTACTCGTCCATGTGGAAGACGGTGACCTTCGACCACGGGACGTCGTACCCGGCGAGAGCGGTGACGAAGGCGAGTTGCGAGTTGCCGGTGGCGATCACGACGCGCGCTGCGCCGCGCTCGGCGACCGCGCGAGTGAGCACCTCGGCGGTGCCGGCGGCGGCCGCGGCGGCCATGTCCGCGGTGGCGGCGAAGACCTCGAGACGGAGGTCTTCGATCTGGGTCCGGGTGTCGAGCACGGTGCACTCCTTGGACGGGTTGACTACAAACGTTTGCAGCAAACTAGCATGTCTTGCTGCTGAGCCCAAGATGTAGTTGTGTGTCCCAGCATCGAGTTCAGCATCGAGTCCAGCACCGGAGCCGAGGAGGAAGCCCGAGCATGAGCGAGGTCCTGGAAGGTCACACCGCCGATGGCCGCCGCGTGCGGGTGCGGTACTCCGCCGACGGCATCGAGGAGATCACCGACCACCCGGCCGCGCCCGACCTCCTGCTGCTTCCCGGTCTGATCGACATCCAGCTCAACGGGTACGGCGGCCTGGACGTCAACGATCCTTCACGCCCGGCGAGTGACTTGTCCGACCTGGTCCGCGCCCTGTGGCGACAGGGCGTCACAACGGTCTACCCCACGATCATCTCGGCAGACGACGCCACCACAACCGCGCTCATCACCCGTGCGACGGCGGCTCGAGCATCCGACCCGGTCGTGGCGTACGGCGTACCCGGGCTGCATCTGGAGGGCCCGTACATCTCGAGCGCCGAGGGTGCCCGCGGTGCACACGATCCGGCGGTCATCCGCGACCCCGACCCGGACGAGTTCGACCGCTGGCAGAAGGCCGCAGCCGGCGCTATCGCCATCACGACCCTCGCCCCGGAACGGAAAGGCGCCATCGAGTTCACTCGGCGTCTCGCGGACGGTGTGGTGGTGTCGGTCGGGCATTCGCTTGCGACCGCTGACGAGGTTCACGCTTTCGCGGCCGCGGGTGGGCGGCTCTCGACGCACCTCGGGAACGGCTTGCCCGCGCAGATCGACCGGCACGGCAACCCGATCTGGGCGCAGCTGAACGAGGATGCGCTGACCGCCGGGCTGATTGCCGACGGCCATCATCTTCCGGCCGACACGTTCGCCGCCCTTGTTCGCGCCAAGGGCCCCGCCCGCTGCGTACTCACCAGCGACGCCGCCGCCCTCGCCGGATGCACCCCCGGCGACTACAAGACGGCAGTCGGCGGCGCAGTCACCGTTGGCCCCGACGGCAGCCTCCGCCTGCAAGGTACGCCGTACCTGGCAGGCAGCGGCGCCTCCCTCCTCGACTGCCTCCGCTGGTCCACCGGCCGGGGCGGTCTCCCCCTCGACACCGCCGTCACGATGGCCACCACCACTCCCGCCAACCTCCTCGGCCTGACCGACCGCGGCCGTCTCGAGGTAGGCGCCCGAGCCGACCTCATTCAACTGACCCGCACCCCCGAGGGCGGTATCGGCGACCTCGTCACGATCGTCGTCAACGGCATCACTCGGACCGACGTTTGACCAGACCTCACAACCGCTTGCCTGAGGCAACAGTCAGGTGCTCAATCTTGCCGTCTGCACGTACCTGCAAAGCGGGGTTCGGTGCTTGCCGGTGAACCTGGTCTTCCCGTATAAGAAACGGGATGACAGCGATCCGGCTCGACGGGGTGTCCAAGGTGTTCGAGGGTGAACACCTGGCCGTGGACGAGCTGTCCCTCGACATCGCCGACGGCGAGTTCATGGTGCTGCTCGGGCCGTCGGGGTGCGGGAAGACGACGCTGCTGCGGATGATCGCCGGGCTCGAGCGGGTGACGGCCGGCGAGGTCTGGTTCGGCCGGACCAACGGAACCCGCTTGCCGCCGAAGGATCGCCAGGTGGCGATGGTCTTCCAGACCGGCGCGCTCTACCCCAACCGGACGGTCCGCGAGAACATCATGTTCCCGCTCCAGATCGCCGGCCATGGCGACGACGACGCGAGCTCGACCGCCGCCGGCCTGGCGCAGATCCTCAGCATCGGGTCGGTGCTCGACCGGATGCCGCGGACGCTCTCCGGCGGGCAGCGTCAGCGCGTCGCGATCGGACGCGCGCTCGTACGCCGGCCGAACGTGTTCCTGCTGGACGAGCCGCTGTCGAACCTCGACACCACGATGCGGACCGAGCTGCGCCAGGAGATCGGCGCGATGACGCGGGACCTGAACGTCACCACGCTGTATGTGACCCACGACCAGGTCGAGGCGCTCACGCTGGCCGACCGGATCGCGGTCATGCGCGACGGCCGGATCGAGGACGTCGGCACCCCGGCGCAGGTCTACAACGACCCCGCGACCGCATTCGTCGCCGGCTTCCTCGGCGCCCCGAGGATCAACCTGCTGTCCGCGACCGTCCGCGTCACCGCACACCATCGGGTCGCGCTCGACTTCGGCACCCAGTCCATCGCCCTGCCCCCGCCCGACCGCCGCTCGCTGATCCTGCGCCACCACGACGGCGCCCAGGTCATCGTCGGCGCCCGCTCGAACGCCTTCCGCATCATCACGAACGAGGACGTCGCGAACCAGCTCTCCGGGACGTTGCGCGCGTTCGAGTTCCACGGGCAGCAATCCATCGCGTTCGTCGAGTGCGGGATCGAGGCAGTCAACCCCGACCAGGTCGGCCAGGCGAGACCGATGCACGCCGTCCCCCATCGGGACGCGCCCGCGTCGGCGCTGACCCGGGTCCTGTCCCGAATCCGGTCTGCCCGCACAGCCGCCCCGGCAGAACTCGCCCCTCCCACTCACCGCCGCGCCGACCTGGTCATCGAACTCCCCGCCGACGCCGACCTGAAACGCGGCTCGCGCATCCACCTGGCCCTCGACACCACCCGAATCCATGTCTTCGACCAAACCGGCCGCCGCGTAGACCGCATCACCCGCTAGCTTCACCCTCCTCAGGCCGAGCTCACGCCGCCGGCGCGGTATGGCGACGCGCCCGCCGTACGCGAAGACCACCGCAGTACGGGGTGCTGCGGTGATGACGGCCCGGGACACACGAGGGGTTAACCCCTTGAGTTGTCGGTTCTCCCGCTTCACACGAGGGGAGAACCGACAACGCCGGGGGTTGACCCCTCAGATGGCCGTGGTCTCGGCCGGCGCCAGCGTCCCTGCCTGTTGGACAGCGGCTAGTGGAGGGTGTAGCCGCCGTCGATGACCACGACTGAGCCGGTCATGAAGCTGGAGGCGTCCGAGGCGAGGAAGACGACCGTCGGCGCGATCTCCTCGGGTGCGGCGTAGCGCTGCATCGGGGCGTCGTCGATCCAGCGGGCCTTGAACTGGGGCTCGTCGACCGGCGCCATTTCGGTCTTCACGTAACCGGGCGCGACGGCGTTCACGCGGATGTTCAACGGCGCCCACTCGGCGGCGAGTGACTTGGTCAGTTGATGGACCGCGGCCTTCGACGCGTTGTACGCCGGTTGCCACTGCGGGCGGTTCACGATCTGCGCGGAGATCGAGCCGATGTTGACGATCGTGCCGCCGCCGACGGTGGTGAAGTGGCGCGCGGCCGTCTGGCTGAGCTTCCACAGGCCGTCGACGTTCGTCGAGAACACCTCGTCCCATTCCTCGTCCGGGATGTCGAGCGACGGCCGATGCACGCAGGCGCCGGCGTTGTTCACCAGGATGTCCAAGCGACCGGTCGCCTCCAGCGCAGCCTCGACCGCGGCCTGACCGGACGCGCGGTCGTTCACCTCGAGACCGACGCCGATCACCGTCCGCCCGGTCGCCTCGGCCAGCCGCGCGGCCGCCTCCTTGGACGCCGCGGCATCGCGCGCCCCGATCACCACATCGGCGCCGGCCTCGGCCAATCCGGTGGCGAACGCGAGCCCGAGGCCGCGATAACCGCCAGTCACCAACGCCGTCCGCCCGGCCAACGAGAACTTGTCAAGAACGCTCATCGGGCCATTCTCCCTGGTACGCGGTGGACGCAAGCTGAACAAAAGACTTCACGAGCGGATTGGTCTCCCCCTTCTTCCAGCACGTCACGACCCGGCTCGGCGGCAGATCCAGAATCGGTACGACGGTGAGCTCGCCAGGCGGGTTGTGCCCTAGCGGACTCAACCCAACCGTGCCGTTCCACAGCACAGCCTGCAGACATTCCTGCACCGACCGCACGACCGGCCCCTTCCGATGCTGACCACCGTTCCAGTACGACTGCCAGATCGGATCGGTGTCCGCCGGGAACTGGAACCACCGTCGATCCGCCAGATCCGCAAGTTTCAACTCATCGCGTTGAGCCAACGGATCATCGGCCCGCAGTACGGCGCCGACCGGATCGGCCCGCAGCTCGTGCACGGTCAATCCCGTCTCGTCGAACGGCGCGCGGGTCAGCGCCACGTCGACGAGCCCGGCCCGAAGACCGCACGTCGGATCGGTCAGATCAGCCTCGCGAATACGGACCTCGAGACCGGGATGCTGCTGCCGGGACGCCGCCGCCAACCGCGTCGCGCCCGGATCGGTGCTGTCCCCCAGCATGCCGATCGTGAAGCTGACCGCGCCGCGTACCCGCGCCTTTAGCTGATCGGCCTGCTCCAGCAGGGTCCTTGCCTCCTCCAGCAGTACGACGCCTGCCGGCGTGAGCGCGACCCCCGCCGCGGAGCGGTCGAACAGCGTGGCGCCGAGCTCTCGCTCCAACTGCTTGATCGCCCGGCTCAGTGGCGGCTGACTCATCTGCAGCCGCACCGCTGCCCGGCCGAAGTGGAGTTCCTCGGCAACGGCGACGAAGTACCGCAGGGTGCGCAGCTCCATGACCAGCGACGATACCCGCACGGTATCGCCGCAAGCGGATCGGTCTTGGACAGCGCCACGGCGCAGGCGGTGGGATCGGAACATGACCGATGTACTGCTGCCCGACCCCGCCGTCAGCGTTGCCGACGCCCTGGAACTCGCGCCCGACCTGCTCGTGATCCCGAACAAGCAGGTCGACCTCGTGCCGAACATCGGCATCATCGGCGGCACCGATGCCGTCCTGGTCGTCGACACGGGCATCGGCATCGCCAACGCCTCGGAGGTGTTGGCCTTGGCGACCGAGGTGGCGCGCGGCCGGCGGCTGTACCTCACCACGACCCACTTCCACCCCGAGCACGCGTTCGGCGCACAGGTCTTCGCGGGGCATGCGACGTACCTGGTCAACCGCGCACAGGCGGACGACCTGGAGGCCAAGGGCACCGGCTACCTGGAGATGTTCCGCGGCTTCGGCGGCTCGATCGCCGAGCGGCTCGAGAACGTCGAGATCCCCACGCCTGACGAGGTGTACGGCGACGTGCACGACCTCGATCTCGGCGGACGGATCGTCGAGCTGCGCGCCACCGGTCGCGGGCACACCAAGGGCGATCAGGTCATCCAGGTGCCGGACGCCGGCGTGCTGTTCACCGGCGATCTTGCCGAGACGGGACAGTTCGCGATCTTCCCGTGGTTCCCGCCGTACGACGTGGATGTCTCCGGCGTCGGCTGGTTGTCCGTGATGGATCGGCTGACCGCCACCGCGCCGAAGATCGTCGTACCGGGTCATGGCGAGCTCGGCGGCCCGGAGATCCTCACCACCGTCGCCGACTACCTCCGCGAACTCCGCGACGAGACCTGGCGCCGACGGGACTCCGCGATGAACGAGTCCGACCTCCGCACCGAGGTCAAGGCCGTCCTCATCGAGCGTCACCCCGAATGGTCCGGCCAGGACTGGATCGAGCACGGCATCAACTGCCTCTGCACCGAGTAGCTCAATACCGCGCCATGTCCTCGAGCGGACGGAGGTCGTTGCCGCGGCTCGTTGTGGTGACGGTGCCGGCGGTGATTTCGTCGACCTCGTGCCAGGGCAGGTACCAGACGCCGCCCAGTCGCGCGTGGACCAGGCGCCTCAGCAACTCTGGTCCGACATGGCGCTCGTAGCCGAACAGCCGGGTGGACCGGTTCTCGACCACGATCAGGCCGTCGACCCGCAACGCCCGCTGCATCGACACCAGCAGCGGCCCGTCCTGCACCAGGCGCACATCCGCGACGCCGCCCAGCTCGTTGCCGTCAGCATCGATCACCCGGTGGCCGAGCAGCTCATTCAGTCGCATCGCCGGCTCCGGGGATCTTGTCGATGATGTGGTGCTCGATCCAGTTGTCGTAGTAATCCAGGTCGAGGCCGTCAGTCGAGATCGTCACCGCCGATTCGACCTCGGCGATCCGCCCCGCCGGGATCTCCACCCGGCCGGAGATCAACGCCGCCACCACCGGCGGGTCGGCGTCGAGGTCGAGCTCGACGTCGTCGACCTTGCCGACCAGATGACCGTCGGCCCGGTCGATCAGCTGCCGGTCGAGCAGATGCAACTGCGCGTGAAGGACTCGTCCCGACATGATCAAGCTCCTGCCTTGGTGATGATCATCAGCGGTATCGCGGCCACCGACGCAATCGTCAGCAGCGCCAGATAGAACAGCCCGACGGCGTTACGAACAGGACCGTTCGTCTCCCGCCCGACGTAGTCGGGATCGTTCGCGACGATCAGGATCGGCAGGTACGTCAACGGCAACGCCATCGCGGCGAACACCACGGAGTACTCCGTCACCTTCACCGGGTCGACCGCCGTCAACAGGGTCAGCACCGCCAGCACCAGGCACACGATGATGACCACGTGGAACCGCGACGCCTCCCGCGGCCGGACGAACTTCCCCCACTGCCAGCCGCGGTACTGCGCGATCGTGTACCCGCACGACAGCGCGGTCTCGAGCGCCGCGCCGAACGTCGCCGCGAACATCCCGATCAGCACGACCGCCAACCCGATCTTGCCGAAGGCAACGACCACCGGCAGCGCCACCTGCCCCAGCGTGCCGACCTGGATCCCGGCCGGCAGGAACAGCACGGCCGCGCACCCCATGATCGACAGCGACAGCAGTCCACCGAGCGGGAACCCGATGAACACGTTGGTCCGCTCGGTCCCCAGGTCGCGGCGCGTCCACTTCTCCTCAACCCCTCCGGAGGAGAAGAAGAACACCTCGTACGGCGTCATCGCGGCGCCGAACAACGCGATCCCGTAGTACGCGTACGTCGCCCAGCCCTCGTGCCCGATCGGATGCAGCTGTGTTGCCTGGTGCAACAACTGCCCCCAGTCCGGACCGAGCTTGAACAGCGCGACCGCGAACACGATCAGCAGCAACCCGAGCAACCCGAAGGCCTGCTCCAGCCGGGAGAACTTGACCCGCCAGATCACCAGCCATACCGCGAGCGCCGCCAGCGGCATCCACAACAGATAGCTGACCCCGCTCGCCAGCTCGAACGCGAGCGCCACACCGCCGATCTCGGCGATCAACGTCAGCAGCGTCACCAGGAACGACGCCACCAACGCGAGCAACCCCGTCCGCGGTCCGAGCCGCTCGCGGATCAGGTCGAACACCGGCCGTCCGGACATCGCCACGACCCGGCCGGACATCTCGGCGTACAAGCAGATCCCGATCACGCCGACCAGGACGATCCAGGCCAGGTGCATCCCGAATCGCGCGCCCACCAGTGCGTTGGTGACCAGGTCGCCGATGTCGACGAACCCGCCGATCGCGGTCAGGATCCCGAGCGTGACACCGAGCAGCTTCTTCATTTCGCCAGCTCCCCGACCTGATCGAGGTCCTCGCCGGACAGTTGAAGTGCTGCGAGTTGCCGTTCGGCCGCGGCCAGGTCGCTGTTCCCGAGCGCGATGCGGACCGCCGTCACCGCGGCCACCGCGTCGTCGAGCGTCGAGTTGACCTGTTCGTACAACCTCGCCGACTGCTCGGTCGACGGCTGCTGGGTCGAGAACGAGTCGGCCGTCGTCCCGAGACTCTTCTCAGCGTCATCGACCATCCGGCGGGCCGGCTGAATCCAAAGCCGGTGCGCCTGCAGCTGCTCGACGACCAGGCGGGTCGTGTTCACGTCCGAGGCCGCGGTACGCGCTGTCTGTGCAGCGTTGTCCCGGAGCTTCTGGTCGGGATCACCACATCCGGCCAGAAGTACGGCCGCCAGCACTCCGACTGCCATCCACCGCAGCACGCGTCACCATCCGAGGCCCGATAGTCGTACGACGCACCTGTACCCGGCGTCACACCTGGTTCAGGCCGTGCGATGCGGGAGCTGCGTCAGAGCGAGCACGTGGTCGGCTGGAGTTCCCCGCAGCGCGACCAGTTCGAGCTTCCGATCGCTGCGGCGTAGTGCGGCGGCGAGCACCCGGATGCCCGCACTGGCGAGGTGCGTCACCCGCGACAGGTCGACGGTGAGCGGTCGGGTTGCGTGGCGCGCCACGTCGCGCAGGATGCGGTCGAACCTGCGCGCGGTGGCGATGTCGATCGGGCCGCCGACCAGGAGCCTCCCGCCGGTGACCGCCGCGGAGAAGTCGGCCCGCTCGGTTGCGGGCTGTGCCTCCCCCACGAGCATGCTCGGCGCCTTGGTCAGCGCCGTACGCACGGTCGCCGTCGTACCGGCCGGGGTTCGTTCGACGGTCAGGTCGTCAACCGTCGCACCCGCCAACGCGAGCCCGTGCCCGCGGTCGGCAGCCGGCTCCGAGTCCTTCCACCGGCCGCGATCCTGCACCGAGATCTCCAGGTCCCCGCTCGGCGTCAGGTCGGCCGTCAGTGCGAGTTGACCGGGTGCGCAGTCGTAGTACGCGTGCTCGACCACGTTCGCCATCAGCTCGATGACGGAGCTCTCCACTCCGATCACCAGGACCGGCTCCGGCTCCAGACCGCGCAGCCAAGCAGAGAACTCGTCACGGAACCGCGCCGCCGTCGCCGGGACAGCCGGGCCGCTCCGCGTCAACGCCACCACCGGAGTACGCCGGTGAGCGGCGAGCACCGTGACGTCGTCGGAATGGCCGGCGACCAACTCCAGCACCTGCTCGGTGACGCGCTCAGCGGAGTACTGCGATCCGGCGACGGCGGCCGCAGCGGCTGCGCTCAGCAGCTCGGCGGTCGCCTGGTCCGGGGTGCTCTGCGGGCGTTCGATGATCCCGTCCGTGTACAGCAACAGCACGTCGTCCAGCTCGAGGTGGTCATGACCGAGTTGGTAGCCGCCGGGCGCACCGAGCGGGGTGCCGCCGGACGGTTCGACGTACCGGGCCTTGCCGTCCGTCGACGCGATCAGCGGCGGCGGGTGACCGGCGGTGCAGTAGGTCAGGTCCCCGGTGACAGGATCGAGTACGGCGGCACACACCGTGGCGGCCTCTGCGCCGGGCACCCGGCTCGCGAACTTCTCCAGCCGGCTGATCGCGGCCGCCGGATCCGCGCCGACCAGCAGCGCCATCGACAGCGCGGCAGACAGCCGATCCGTCACCCAGGATGCGCGGGCTCCATGCCCGACGACGTCGCCGACCATCAACGCGACCCGGTCGTCGTCGAGAACCAGGGTGTCGAACCAGTCGCCACCCGTGGTCGCGCCGGCCTCTGCCAGTAGGTAGCGAGCGGACAGCTCGACTCCGGGCAACACCGGCAATCGAGTCGGGGGCGGCGCGTCCCTCAACCTGCTCGCGGTCCGCCGAGCCTGCTCATCCATCCCCGACCTCCTCCGAGAACCACCTCGGGCTGAGACCTCCCTGTGCCCAATCCGGGCCGGTCAACGCACCCGCGGCGCAATTGACGTCCCGCGTCGCCCTGTTCGCGGTGAGGCTGAGGTGCATCATGGAAAGGTGGATGAGATCGAGCCTCAGCCCTCCCTGCGCGACCCGGATCAAGTCGCCGCGACCTTCGCCCGGCTTGCCTTGGACATGCACGACGCGGGCGGTGTGGAGGAGACGGTCGAGGCGGTGGTGGAGTTCGCTCTGCAGGCCGTCGACTGTCAGTACGCCGGAGTCGCGCTCTACGCCAAGGGCGGACACCCGGAGGTTCCGGCGGTCACCGATCCGACTGTGGCCGAGATCTATCGCTTCCAGATGGACGGCGAAGCCGGGCCGCTGGTCGAATGCATGCGCAGCCAGACGACTGTCCTGGTGCCCGACACCACGTCCGAGCTGCGCTGGCCGGAGTGGGCCAAGAAGGTCCTCGAGCTGGGAGTGCGGAGCGTTCTCGACGTACCGCTGCGGACCGCCGCCGGCACCGTCGGCGTACTGGGCCTCTACAGCGTCGAGCCGGATGCCTTCGGACCGGACGCGGAGGCGATCGCCCACATCCTGGCCCGGCACGCGTCCGTCGCCGTCGCGACCGCCCGCCGCGAGCAGAACCTCAACCTCGCAGTCGACGCCCGCAAGCTGGTCGGCCAGGCGATGGGCATCCTGATGGAGCGCTACGGCCTCGACGGCGACCGGGCCTTCCTGGTCCTCAAGCGCTACTCCCAGCAGACCAACACCAAACTCCACGACGTCGCCCGCCAACTCATCGACACCCGAAGTCTCCCTCGATCCTGACCGCGGGCGCGTCTAGGCTCGGGGGATGACTACATACGGTCCGGCAGAGGCAGCTGAGCGGTCCGGGTTCAGCATCGACACGTTGCGCTACTACGAACGTGAGGGCATCCTGCCGCCGGTGGCGCGCAACTCAGGCGGCCGCCGGCAGTACTCCGACGACGACCTCGCCATGCTCGACTTCCTCCGCTGCCTACGCGACACCGGCATGCCGATCGAGCGCCTGCGCCGGTACGGCGAACTCGCGCGCTCCGACCAAACCATGCCCGAACGCCTAGCCCTGATCGAGGAACACACCAACGTCGTCGAGAGCCGAATCGCCGAACTGGAGTCCCAACGCACCCGCCTCAAAGAAAAAGCAGCCTGGTACCGCGAACAACTCGACAAATAGCCCCGCAGACCAAGAAAACAAGAGATTTAGAGTACTGGCCAGCCTCGGTGACCGCCCGCGGCTCCACGTACCTGCCTCCCCTCGGCTTGTACCGGCAGACAGAGCAAGAACGATCCAACCAGCACAGCCATCACGATTGCTTTGAGAAGGGCGATGAAGGCGGTCCGGGGTTCGACCGGAGGACCCAACTGCGGCGGTGGGATAAGCACGCATTCGCCTTGTAAATAAGGGCTCTTGGCGGCTGGGCGATTTGGCAGGCGAGCGTCTATCAGATAGAATCGAACGCATGTTCGAGAACGATCTGGATGAGCTCTCGACGGCCGACCTGCTCGAGTCGGCCGCCGAGCACCGCGCGATGGCCAACCGGGCCGACGCGCGGCTGCTGCAGCACGCCCAGATCTACGCCGACCGGTTCCACCCGTCGGTCTGCGGCATCCGGCCCGGCCGCCGGTCCGCCGACGGGAGGGAACGCGCCGTGGTGCTGGGCGGTGACGGCTGCCCGGAGATCGCGGAGTTCGCCATCGCCGAGTTCGGTGTGATGCTCGGGATCTCGCCGATGGTGGCACGCCAGTTCCTCGGCGAGGCACTGGCCTTGCGGCACCGGTTCCCGTTCACCTGGGCCCGCGTCCAAGCCGGCGACGCCACCCCCTGGAAAGCCCGCCAACTCGCCACGCTCTGCCTGAAACTGTCCGAGGAAGCCGCCCGGTACGTCGACAAGCGCGTCGCACCGCTGATCGACTCCATCACCCCGTACCGCCTCGACAAGATCATCCGCGCCGCCAAATTCCACGCCGACCCCGACCTGGCCCGCGACGAAGCCGCCGAGGCCGCGCGTGAGCGGGGCGTGTTCGTCGGCCGCAGCGATGAGCACGGCAACAAGACCATCTACGTGAAGGCCCCGGCCGGCGCGGTGATCCGCCACGACGCGACCATCGCCGCGATCGCCGAAGCCCTCAAAACCATCGGCGACACCCGCCAAGTGCAACACCGCCGCGCCGACGCGATCGGCATCATCGCCGACCCCCGCTTCACCCAAGAACTCCTCACCCAAGCCCACAACCACCCCACCCCAACCACCACCTCCACAGGCACCTCCACGGGCACCGCCGCCTCAACCGCCGCCACCTCCACCCCTGGCCGGCACTCCGCGAAGGCGAGCTCCGCAGCAGCCTCCGGCTCGCGATCCGCAGCAGCGGACCCGCAAGCGCCCGGCGGTACGCGATCTGCCGTAGCAGACCCGCGGGCCGGCCTCGGCACGCGATCGGCCGCAGACCGCGACGCCTTCGGCCCCCGCGACCACACGAGCGACGCACCCTGTACGTCGGCGGACCCGGCTCACGCTGGCACAGCGGCGTTCCCGGCAAGCCCGCCGTACAGCGGCCCGCGCAACCGCACGAGCGACACACCGCGTACATCGACAGACCCGGCCCGCGGAGGTACTCCGGCGCCCCCGGCAGGCCCACCGTACGACCGCGCACGCGACCACTCGAGCGACACACTATGTACGTCCGCAGACCCTCGCAGTGGCACCGCGGCGCTGCCGGCAAGGCCGCCGTACGACGGAGTGCATGCCGGTGACGCCAACCTGGCTGCTCCGGTCGAAATGCGGGATCCCCCGTTAGCCGATGGCGCGGGGCCGTACGATCCCGATCCACCGAGCGACCCGTTCGACAGTCGGCCGATCGAGTACATTCCTGGTCCGCGCAGCGAGCCCGACGACGGCGTGCCGATGGACACCGCCGCCCAGCGGGCGCTGGACGCGCGGCTCGCGCAGATCAAGCACGACGCCTACGCCAACCCCGCGAGCCCCGCGAGTCGCGACGGTGGACAGGTGCGTCCTGGGCAGACCGAGGTCTTCGTGCATCTCACCGACCTGACGCTGGCTACCGGCAACGGGGTATTGCGTGCCGAGGGGATCGGTCCGCTGCTGGCCGACCAACTCACCGAGCTCGTCGGCCACGCGCCGTACACCGTCAAGCCCGTGATCGATCTCAACGACGCCGTCAGCGCCGACGCCTACGAGATCCCTGCCCGGATCCGCGAACGGGTCCGACTCACGCACCCCGTCGAGCTGTTCCCGTACGGCACCCGCGAGACCCATCGCACGATCGACCTCGATCACATCCAGCCCTACGATCCGTACGGCCCGGCCGGTCAGACCAGTACCCGCAACCTCGCCCCGCTCAGCCGGTTCGGCCATCGGGTGAAGACCCACGCCCGCGGCTGGAACGTCCGCCGCATCGACCACAAGACCCTCGAATGGACCACACCCCACGGCTTCATCTTCGAGATCGGCCCCACCGGGACACACCGCCTGCCTAACCCCGCACCCGACAGCTGATGCGGAGCTAGATGTACTGCCCAGGGAGGTTGGTTAGGCGGGTGATGGGTGGGAGTTTGCCGGCGGCGGTCTGGGTTGGTGGTGGTTGTAGTGGTGGAGCCCGGCGGGGAGGGCGTCGCGGCGGGCTTGTTCGGTGGGGTAGAGCTGTTTGAAGGCCCAGCCGTTGTCGGACAAGACTCGCTGGATGGTGATGCCGCGGTCGGTGAACCAGGCGACCGCGTTGCGCAGTACCGCGGCTGCGATGGCGGCGGTTTCGTCGTTGCGGATCTCGGCGTAGGCGACGCGGGAGTGGTCGTCGAGCACGGTGTGGACGAACGCGGTTCCCATTTTCTTGTTGGAGTGGCGGCCCGGTTCTTCAGGCCTTGCGCACGGCCGAGGTAACGCCAGCCGCCACCGTCGGGGATGTTGCCGGTTTCTTCACGTCGACGTGCAGCATGTCGCCCGGGTGGGGTGCTCATAGCGGCGGATCGGTTCACCGGTGTGCCGGTCGAGATGGGTCAAGCGGTTCAGACGGCATCGGGTCAGTACGGCGTGCACGGTCGAGGCGGGTACGCCGGTCTGGTCGGCGAGCTGCACCGGGCCGAGCCGGTGCCAGCGGCGCAGGCTGCCGATCCGGCGTACGACGTGTGGCGGTGTCTGGTTCGGCTGGTGATGTGGACGAGATGACCGGTCCCACATACCGGCCTCACCGAACTCGCGGTAGCGCACAACCCACCGGTTCGCGGTCGGCCACGCCACCTGGAACAGCTCCGCGGCCCGCGCCACCGGCCAAACCGTCATCCACCACCAGACGTGCCAGCCGCAAACGGGCGCAGCCGCCGCCAGAGCTGTAGATCCTCACAAGTAGCGGCACCGTCGAACTTGCGGCCGGCGACCTGAGCCAGCCACCACTCGAAATCCTCTTTCTTTCCCTTGGGTCGGCCCTCTGGGTTGGCTTGACCTGGTGTGCGCTCCAGGTTGCATCGTCGTCGGCATGAACTCTCTGACTTCCCCGTTGGTGCTCGGCGCGATGATGTTCGGTACGGCGGTCGACGAGGACACGTCGTTCGCGCTGCTTGATCGGTTCGTCGAGCGTGGCGGTGTCTGGATCGACACTGCCGACTGCTATGCGTTCTGGGCCAGTGAAGACGGGCGCGGTGGCGCGAGCGAGCGTGTGCTCGGTCGGTGGCTGGCCGCGCGCCCCGGCGTACGCGACCGGATCCGCATCGCCACCAAGGTCGGCGCGGAACCGCTGTGGGCCGGTTCGTGGCCGGATCAGCGCGCGGGCCTGAGCCGGCGCGCGATCCACGACGCGTTCGCCGGCAGCCTCGAGCGACTCGGTATCGATCAGGTCGATCTGCTGTGGCTCCACCAGGAGGACCGCCGTACGCCGATCGAGGAAACCGTCGACGCCGTTGCCGAACTCAACCAATCCGGCCGGGTACGACGCATCGGCGCGTCGAACCACCCGGCCTGGCGCATCGAACGCGCTCGGGCACATGCCGCATCCAAAGGGCTCCTGCCGATCGACGCACTCCAGCTCAGCGCCACCTATCTCCAGGTCCGCCCTGGCACGCTGCCGGAGGCGACGGCGCACCCGTTCGGCCAGCTCAGCCCGGAACAGCTGGACCACGCGCGCGAGCACCGGATCGACGTCTGGGCCTATACGCCGCTCCTGTCCGGCGCGTACGACAACCCGGACAAGCAGATCCCCGAGGCCTACGACCACCTCGGCAGCACCCGTCGCCTAGCCGCACTCGACGATGTCGCCCAGCAGACCGGCGCAACCCGCAGCCAGGTCGTCCTCGCCTGGCTGGTTGCCCAAGGCATCCGCCCGATGCTCGGCGGCAGCAAACTCCACCAGCTCGAAGCGGCGCTCGACGGTGTCGCCCTGGCCCTCACCGAGGACCAGCTCAAGCAGCTCGACGTCCGCTAGCGATTCGCACGGAGGCTCTGGGCGAGATCGTCCAGAGCCGGGAGGGCGTCGATGATCGTCTGCGCCGAGGCCTTCGGGAGCTGGTCTAGGCAGGCGCCGAGGGCCTCGGTGCGGAGCAGCTTGACGCGTTCGTGCAACTGCCGGCCGGCGTCGGTGGCTTCGACGCGGACGGCGCGCAGGTCGTCCGGGTTCGGGTCGCGCTGGATCAGCCCGAGCTCGGTCAGCCGGCCCACAACCCGCGACAACATGGTCGGATTGAGCCCCTCGAGCTGAGCCAGTTCGGTCAGCCCGAGCGGGCCACGGAACGTGATCAGGCCGAGGACGGACGCCTGGGTCGGCGTCAGGCCCTCGTCGGTCGCCGTGGCGTTGAGTTCCCGCGCCAGCTTGGAGATCACGCCGCGAAGCTTGCTCAACGTCTCGGTGTCAGTCATGTCACCCCTTTATTGCCTGCCAGCAAGCAATGTAGTCTGTTCATCGATGGAACCGTCGAGTTCACCCTCAGTCATCACCGAGCCGTCCGCGGATGAGCCACTGGCGCACCGGCGGCTCGTCTTCGGCATCGTCGCGATCGCCCTGCTGATGGCATCGATCGATCAGACCATAGTGGCGACGGCGCTGAATGCAATCCGCAGCGACCTGAATGCCGAGTTGACCTGGAGCGGCTGGACGATCACCGTCTACGCGCTCGGCCAGATCATCGTGATGCCGCTGGCCGGGCGGCTCGGCGACCAGTTCGGCCGGAAGAAGATCTTCCTCGGCGCAGCGGCGCTGTTCACGGTCGCCTCACTGTGCTGCAGTCTCGCGGACAACATCTACTTGCTGGTGATCTTCCGCGCGTTCCAGGCGATCGGCGGCGGCGCGTTCATGCCGACCGCGACCGGCATCGTCGCCGAGCAGTTCGGCCGGGACCGGGACCGGGCGATCGGCATGTTCACGTCGATCTTCCCGATCGGCGGCATCATCGGCCCGATCATCGGCGGCATCATCGTCACGTACTGGTCCTGGCGCGAGATCTTCGTGGTGAACATCCCGATCGGCCTGCTGCTGATCGTCCTGGGCCTGAAATTCATCCCGAGCAGCCCGCCGAAGGCCGCCTCGCGGATCGACGGGACCGGAGCGGCGCTGCTGGCACTGACGATGCTGTTCGGCATGTACGGGATCAGTTCGCTCGGCAGCGCCGGTGCGGAGCCCACCGATCCGCTGTTCATCGTGTCGATGGTGATGGCGCTGGCACTCGGCTTCCTGTTCGTCCGGCACGCGAACCGGCATGCGGCGCCGTTCATACCGGTCAGCCTCTTACGCGGACGCGGCTTCGGCGCCATGAACACGATCAACTTCCTCTTCGGCGCAGCCATGCTCGGCTTCGGCGCGCTCGTCCCGCTGTACGCCGAATCGCGGTACGGCATCCAGCCGCTCCAGGCCGGCACGCTGCTCACAGCAAGAGCAGTCGGGATGATCTGCGTCGCGGGGCTAGCGGTGTTCGCGCTCCGGCGTACCGGGTATCGAGCTCCGATGGTCGGCGGGTTCGTGCTGGTCGCGGGCGGGATGACGCTGATGTCGCTCGCCCCGCACGGCCTCACGCCGTACGCCTGGCTGGCCATGGCCGCGGGCATCACCGGCATCGGCATGGGTCTGTCCATCCCCGCCTCCAACAACGCCAGCCTGCAACTCGCCCCCGACCAGATCTCCGCGATCGCCGGCCTCCGCGGCATGTTCCGTCAATCCGGCGGCATCGTCGCCGTCTCCATCACCACCACGATCCTCAACCACGCCAGCGACGCCGGCGCCAGCCAAGCTCACAGCTTCGTGGTCTTCGCCGCCATCCTGCTGCTGATGATCCCCATCACCTTCCTGGTCCCCGACCACCGCGGGACCTGGTGAAATCCAGGATCAGCCGGGTCAGCTCCTCGGACTGGTCTTCCGGGATGAAGGAGTAGGAGTCCGGGACGGTGACCAACGTCGCATCAGGCAAGGTTGTTGCCAGGCGTTCGAAGAGGTGCGGTGCGAAGATGCGGTCGTCCGCCGCTCGGACGAGGAGGACCGGCTTGTCGAACTCGGTCAGCACCTCGGCAGCCGCGAGGGTGTAGCTGCTGTCGACGCTCGCGATGAACCTCGTGGCGTCTCGGCGAATCTCGGCGCTGTCGCGGATCGGCTGCAGGTAGGAGTCGAGGATCGCGGCCGGGACACCGCGCTTGGCCAGCCAGCCGAAGGTGTTGGGCAGTCGACGTACGGCGTTGTACTGGAGCAGGCGGCTACCGATCCACATCGCACCGGGGAGGCGGGCCAGCTTGGGGAGCTTGTCGAACGGCGATGGGAAGAAGTCCTCGAACGCGTCGCACGGCGTAAGCACCACGAGGCCGATCCGCTCGGGATGGTTGGCCATCAGGATCTGGGTGAGGGCGCCGCCGGTGTCGTTGGCGACAATGGTGACGTCGGTGAGGTCGAGCTCCGTCAGGAAATCCGCCATGAGCTTCGCGACACCCGGCGGCGTGAGGTCGAAGTCAGGTGCCATCGGCAACTGGTGTGCACCGAGCGGCCAGTTCGGCGCGATGCAGCGGAAGCCGGCCTTGGCGACCTCCGGCACGACCTTGCGCCAGAGGCCCGCATCGACCAGCAGGCCGTGGACAAACACGACGGCCGGTCCGGTGCCGGTTTCCGTATAGGTCACACCGACGGCGGTCTTCACACCGACACCTCAACACTTCCGGACAACGCATCGAGAGCCGTACGACGTCCTGTCTCGACTGCCGCCTTGAGTGGATCGGGCCGCCGCTCCGTACGTCCGATGCTTACTCTTCCGACCGGCGGACGGACCTGGATAGTTGCCGGATGCGACGTCAGCAACCGCTCCTCCTCGGCCCGGATCTCGACGCGATGCAACCACGGCTCGAGGGCGCCCGGGGCATGGCGACTGAACCAGCGCGTCATCAGGATCCGTTCGCCGCGCGACGGCGGCGATTGCTTCTCGTCCAGGCGACGCGTGCGGAAGGCAACGATGTGCGAGGCGCCTTGCGCGAGCGCCGTACGCACAGGTGTGCCCTCACTCACCCCGGCGTCAACGTACGGCGTTCCGTCGATCTCCACGGGCGGACCGGCGAGCAGGGGCATCGCGGCTGAAGCACGAAGGGCCGCCTGCAGGCTTGCCCGGTCGTGGATATGCGGATGCAGGTCGACGGGCCGACCGGTCATCGCATCGGTCGGGCGATTCCCCGGCGTACTCTCCTGCTTCCGGCGATCACGTAGCAACTGGATCACAGACTCGGTCACCAGTCCTTTATACGGTCTGGACCCATCCGAGGGGTGAGCTGGGACGAAGTACCGGTGTCCTGTCGAGCTTCCGCCTTGGGGTGTTACTGATGATCACGCTGGCCTTCATCGGACTAATAGGCGGTCTGATCACCGGGGTCTCCCCGTGTGTCCTGCCGATGCTCCCGATCATCTTCTTCGCGGGGGCCGGAACCGGCGACAACTCGACCCGGCGCGACCTGCGGCCGGTGAAGATCATCGTCGGCATCATCGTGAGCTTCAGCGTCTTCACGCTGGTCGGATCCGTGATCCTCTCGGCGCTCGGACTACCCGACGACTTCCTCCGATGGGCCGGTCTGACCATCCTCACCCTGGTCGGACTCGGCCTCATCGTGCCGGCCCTCGGACACCTGATCGAGAAGCCGTTCTACCGGCTCCCCAAGATCAACCGGAACGACAACGGCGCGTTCGTTCTCGGTCTGGGACTCGGCACGCTGTATGTGCCGTGCGCCGGTCCGGTCCTCGCCGCGATCACGGTCGCGGGCGCCACCGGCAACATCGGCTGGCGGACCGTCGTACTCACGGTGTCCTTCGCGCTCGGCGCCGCGCTGCCGCTGCTGATCTTCGCCTCGGCCGGTTCGCGCATCTCCCAGCGGGTCAAGGCGTACCGCAGTCATGCACGCGGGTTCCGGATCGGTGGCGGGGTCGTGATGATCCTGCTCGCCGGCGCATTGGCGTTCAACATCACCGATGTGATCCAGCGCGAGCTGCCGTCGTACACCAGTGGGCTGGAGAAGAAGGTCGCCGAGAACAAGACAGTGCAGGGCGCGCTCGCGCCGGCCATCGGCAACGCGTCGGCCGAGCTCAGCAAGTGCACGCCGGGCGCGGCGGAGCTGGCCTCGTGTGGGGCGGCGCCGGAATTCCGCGGTACGCAGAAGTGGTTCAACGGATCGCCCACCACTCTGGCCGATCTGAAGGGCAAGGTCGTCCTGGTCGACTTCTGGGCCTATTCGTGCATCAACTGCCAGCGCGCGACGCCGCATCTGCTCGCGTGGGACAAGGCGTACAAGTCGTCGGGGCTGGAGATCATCGGCGTCCACTCCCCCGAGTTCGCTTTCGAGAAGGACGCACGGAACGTCCAGTCGGCAATCCGCAAGGAAGGCATCGAGTATCCGGTTGTCCAGGACAACAACCTCGCCACCTGGACGGCGTACCGGAACCAGTACTGGCCGGCGAAGTACCTGATCGATGCGGACGGCACCGTTCGCGCGATCACCTTCGGCGAAGGCAACTACGCGCAGACCGAACAGCAGATCCGCGATCTCCTCACCGCCGCCAACCCGGAAACGAAGCTGCCTGAGGCAGTGGACGGCAGCGTCAAGGCCGACGTCGGTGTCGACGGCCGTACGCCGGAGACCTATCTGGCCTACTCGCGCTCGGCAAACCTCTCCGGTACGTCGGGCAAGCTCACGCCCGGCAAGACCGTTGCCTTCGGCCTCAATCAGGCGCAACCGAATGACACGTACAGCCTAGGCGGCAACTGGGCTGTCGGCACCCAGAGCGTCACGTCGACCACCGGCTCCCAGGCAAGGATCAACTTCAACGCGTCGAAGGTGTACCACGTCCTCTCCGGCCACGGCACCGTCATAGTCTCGATCCCCGGTGAACCCGACCGAGTGATCCAGGTCGACGGCACCCCGAACGCCTATCAACTGGTCGACAAGTCAACCGCCGAACGCAAGACGATGACCCTCACCTACACCGCAGGAGTCTCCGCGTTCACCTTCAGCTTCGGCTGATCGTCCTTATAGTGAACGTCATGTTCACGCTCGACCAGATCAACGAGATCCACGACACGCACGGCAAGGCGACAACGCTCCCGGCGTACCTCAATGCCTTGAGGGAGATCGGCGTACAGGAATCCGTGTCGTTCGTGACGGACGGCCACACCGAGCATCGCGGCGCAGACGGGTACGTCGTGTCGACGCCGCCGGCTCACCAGAGGTTCGCCATTGCCGAGGTGAGCGATCGGGCGATGCTCGCCGAAGCCCTCAAGGTGAAGGACTACGTGAAGATGTCCAAGGCTCTCGCCGACAGCGGCATCGAGACGTGGATCTTCGACACCCACGCCCTGACGATCTCCTACCTCGACAAAGCCGGCAACACCCTCCTCGAAGAGGACGTCAGCGGGTGAGGCGGTGGTAGACGTCGTTCCAGTGCAGCTCACGCTGGAACTCGCGCACGGTGGTCGACGCGTCGATAACGGCCAGCTCGACGGAGAGCAGGTCGGCGAAGTCCTCGTACACCTCGCGATCGAGAGCCGTCGTCAGCACGGTGTGGTGAGGTCCGCCCGCCGTCAGCCAGGATTCGGCGGACGTGGCCAGTGACGGCTCGGGCTTCCACACCGCACACGCGACCGGCAACTGCGGGAGCGCCTCATCCGGCTCGACGACGTGTACGACGTTCGCCGTCAACCGGAACCGGTCGCCCAGATCGGCGATCCCGACCACGACACCCGCTCCGGGATCGGCTGTGAACCGCAAGCGGACGGGATCCTCGCGACCGCCGATGGACAGCGGATGGATCTCCAGCGACGGCCGCGCCGACGTGAGCGACGGACACACCTCGAGCATGTGCGCGCCGAGGATCTTCTCCTCCCCCGGCACCAGGTGGTACGTGTAGTCCTCCATGAAGGACGTGCCGCCCGGCAGCCCTTCAGCCATCGCCTTGCTCGCCCGGAGCAGCACCGACGTCTTCCAGTCGCCCTCGCCGCCGAATCCGTACCCGTCGGCCATCAACCGCTGCACAGCCAGGCCGGGCAGCTGACGGAGCCCGCCCAGATCCTCGAAGTTCGAGGTGAACGCACCGAACCCGCCCTCGGTCAGGAACGACCGCAGGCCGAGCTCGATCCGGGCGCCGTACCGCAGGGATTCGTGCCGGTCGCCGCCGGGCAGCAACTCGGGCGCGACCGCGTAGGTGTCGGCGTACTCCTGCACGAGCGGGTCGACCTCGGCGTCGGCCACACCGTCGACCGCGGCGACGAGCTCGTTGACGCTGTAGGTGTTGACCGATACGCCGAACCTCAGCTGCGCCTCGACCTTGTCCCCCTCGGTGACGGCGACGTCGCGCATGTTGTCACCGAACCGGGCGAGCTTGAGGGACCGCAGCTCCGCGACGCCGAGCGCGGCACGGGCCCAGTGCCCGACCCGCTCCTGGACGTCCCGCGACTCGACGTGGCCGGCAACGGTCTTGCGCGGTACGTGCAGCCGGGACTGGATGTAGCCGAATTCCCGGTCGCCGTGGGCGGCCTGGTTGAGGTTCATGAAGTCCATGTCGATCGTTGCCCACGGCAACGCGACGTTGGCCTGCGTGTGCAGGTGCAGCAACGGCTTGCGGAGCGCGTCGAGTCCGGCGATCCACATCTTCGCGGGCGAGAACGTGTGCATCCAGGCGATCACGCCGACACACTGCGGCGCACTGTTCGCCTCGAGCATCTGCCGGTGGATCGCGCCGGCGTCGAGCAGCACGGGCTTCCAGACGATCTCCACCGGCAGGTTGGCGCCGGCGAGCCGCTTGGCGACGGCCTGGGACTGGTCGGCGACCTGCTCGAGAGTGCCCGGGCCGTACAGGCCCTGGCTGCCGGTGAGGAACCAGACCTCGCGCAGCGTGCTGTTCACAGACATGTGGTCCTTCCGGCGATCATCGTTGTCCGTAGACGTTCTGGTAGCGATCGAAGAGGCGGTCGATGTAGGTCTGCTCGATCGGGATCGGCTCACCGAGCTGGCGGGCGAGGTGCACCGTGCGGGCGACGTCCTCGCACATCACCGCCGCCTTGACCGCGGCCTTGGCGTTCGGCCCGATCGTGAACACCCCGTGGTTCTGCATCAGCACCGCGGGCGAGCGCGAGTCGCGCAGCGTCTCGACAATGCCGCGGCCGATCGAGTCGTCGCCGATGATCGCGAACGGTCCGACCGGGATCGGCCCGCCGAACTCGTCGGCGCACATCGTCGTGACACACGGAATCGCCTCCCCGCGCGCGGCCCAGGCAACGGCGTACGGCGAATGGGTGTGAACCACACCGCCGACGTGCGGCAGCTCCCGGTAGACGTAGGCCTGCGCCTCGGTGTCCGAGGACGGCGCGTGCTCACCGTCGACAACACGGCCGTCGAGATCGCAGACGACCATGTTGGCCGGCGTCAGCTCGTCGTACGCGACCCCGCTCGGTTTGATGACCATCAGATCGTGGCCGGGCACCCGGGCGGAGACGTTGCCCGCCGTCCAGACCACCAGCCCGTACGCCGGAAGATGCGCATGCAGCTGAGCCACCTCGGACCGCAGCCGGGTCAGGGTGCCGGCGACTTCCCCGATCACGCTCATCGGGTCTCCAGGGCACTGCGCCGGATCGACTTGAGCTTGCGCATCAGCTTGCTGTCCCGCCCGAAGTAGTCGTGCAGCTCGAGGTACAGATCGAACAGCTGGTCGTAGGCCTTGGCCCGCTCCTCGTCGGGGAGGTGGACGCCGCGTCTGACCTTGCCCATGTTCTTGGCGGCGGCCGGTACGTCGGGATAGGCGCCGGCCGCGACGGCAGCGTGGATCGCCGACCCGAGCGCCGGACCCTGCTCGGAGTCGATGATCGAGAGCGGAAGCCGAGTGACGTCGGCGTAGATCTGCATCAGCAGCGCGTTCTTCGCCAGCCCGCCGGCGATGATCAGCTCCTTCACCGGTACGCCGCTGTCGCCGAAGGTCTCGGTGATCACCCGCGTGCCGAATGCCGTTGCCTCGAGCAACGCTCGGTAACAGTCCTCGGGCCGCGTCGCCAACGTCTCGCCGACGATCAGGCCCGAGAGCTCGTGATCGACGAGCACCGACCGGTTGCCGCTGTGCCAGTCCAGCGCGACGAGCCCGTGCTCGCCCACGGCCTGCCCGGCGGCGAGCCTGGTGAGGTGTTCGTGCAGCGACTCCCCGGCCGCGGCCGCAGCCTCGTGATGCGACGGCGGTACGGCGTTGTCGACGAACCAGCCGAAGATGTCGCCGACCCCGCTCTGGCCGGCCTCGTAGCCCCAGCTTCCCGCGATGATGCCGCCGTCGACGACACCGCACATGCCGGGAACTTCGCGCAGCGCGTCAGCGCTCATGACGTGACAGGTCGACGTACCCATGATGGCGACCATCTGCCCAGCCTCGACGGCCTGAGCTGCCGGCGCTGTCACATGCGCGTCGACGTTCCCGACGGCTACCGCGATACCTGCCGGCAGACCCGTCCACTCCGACGCCTCGGCTGTCAATGTGCCGGCCGCGGAGCCGAGCTGACCGATCGGGTGCTCCAGCTTGTCGGCAACGAATGTCCCGAAGCCCGGCGCGAGACCTTCGAGGAAGTCCGCCGACGGGTAGTGGCCGTCCTGCAGAATGCCCTTGTAACCGGCGGTGCACGCGTTGCGGACGTAGCGGCCGCACAACTGCCACACGATCCAGTCGGCCGCCTCGACCCAGCGCTCCATCCGGTCGTAGAGCTCGCGGTCCTCCTCGAACAGCTGCAAGGCCTTCGCGAACTCCCACTCCGACGAGATCAGCCCGCCGTACCGCGGCAGCCAGCTCTCGCCCCGCTCACGCGCGAGCTCGTTGATGCGATCGGCCTGCGGCTGGGCGGCGTGGTGCTTCCAGAGCTTGATGTAGGAGTGCGGCCGGTCGGCGAGTCCGTCGACCTCGTTGAGCGGCGTGCCGTCGGCCAGGCACGGCACCATCGTGCAGGCGGTGAAGTCGGTGGCGATGCCGATCACTTGCGCCGGGTCGATCCCGGCGGCGGCGACGGCCTCGGGTACGGCGGTCCGCAGCACCTCGCGGTAGTCGTCGGGAACCTGCAGCGCCCACTCCGGCGGCAGCCTCTTGCCGGTCGCGGGCAGCTGGTCGTCGATCACGGCGTGCGCGTACTCGTGCACGCCGGCACCGAGCTCGGCCCCGTCGGAGACTCGGACGACAACGGCACGACCGGACAGCGTCCCGAAGTCCACTCCGACAACGAACTGTTCGGCAGGGCTCATGAGATGAAATTGTGAGCGTTAACATTCTGCGCTGTCAAGGCTGGCAGAGCGCTAACCGAGCCGCGGTGCGGCCGTCGAGTCGCGGATGACCAGAGCCGGACTGATCAGCTGGGTCGACGGATCGAGATCCCCCTCCAGCGCCCGCAGGGTCAGCTCGACCGCGCGGCGGCCGAGCAGCGAGAATTCCTGGTCGACGGTCGTGAGAGCCGGCCAGAGGTACGGCGCCTCGGGCATGTTGTCGAACCCGACGACGCTGATCTGGCCAGGCACGTCGCGACCCTTCGCATGCAGGGCGGACATCAGCCCGATGGCCATGCTGTCGTTGGCCGCGAAGACGGCCGTCACGTCCGGTTCGTCAGCGATCCGCAGACCTGCTTCGTACCCGCTCTTCGGCGACCAGTCGCCGGCGAACTCCGGCCCGGGCAGGACATGACGCTGCTCATGTGCACGCTGCCAGCCCGTACGACGCTGACCGGCCTCGACCCACTCCAGCGGTCCGGTCACATGGGCGACGTGACGGTGACCGAGGTCGAGCAGATGCTCCACCGCCAGGCGAGCACCTGCCTCTTGGTCGATCCCTACCGCCATCGGCTGTCCCGCGCTCACGCCTTGCACGACGACGATGGGGACGGCCGCGTCGAGCGATCTGACCTGCTCGAGCGCCTCCCGATGCGCAACGGCCACGACGATCGCCTCGACCGCCTCGTCGAGCAGGCGACCGACAGCCTCCCGGAGCGACTGCGACGAGAAGTCCTCGACCGCGACCAGCGAGACGTCGTACCCCGCCTTGTGGCCGGCATCCTGAACCGACACGGCGATCATGCCCGGCCCGTGCAGAACAAGGTGCGCCGCGATCATCCCGATGCGGCGCGACCTGTTCGTCACCAGCAGCCGAGCCGCGTTGTTGCGCCGGTAGCCCAGCTCTGCGATCGCCGCCTCCACGCGGGCGCGGGTGTCGGCGCGAACCAGCTCCGATCCGTTCAGCACGCGAGAAACGGTCTGATGCGAGACGCCGGCCGCGGCCGCCACATCGGTCATGCTCGGAGCCCGTCCGACGCCGTCGCTCGCTCTCGCCATGGACAGATAGTAAGGATCCAGCTCAGCTTCGAGGCACGGTTGAGCCGCGGATCACCAGCCGTGGCGCCTGAAGATGTACGCCGTCTCCGAGCTCGTCTCCGTCCAATGCCGCGAAGACGCGTTGGGCAGCCGCACGGCCGAGCAGCTCCAGATTCGGGTCGATGCTTGTCAGCTCCGGGCGGGAGCCCTCGACCATCGGCTCCCAGTTGTCGAAGCCGATCACCGCCACGTCATCCGGTACGACGCGGCCCCGGTCCCGTACGGCGTCCAGCGCGCCGCGGGCGATCTGGTCGGATCCGCAGACGATCGCATCGATGTCGGGGTGACGGTCCAGCAGGACCGCGCTCGCGTCCCGTCCCCATCGCTCGGACCAGTCGGCGTACATGCTGTCGCCGACCAGCTTCAGACCGGCGGCGTCGAGGCCCTCCCCCACGCCCACCCCACGGTCGAGCGCGGCGGCGTACCCGGGATCTCCTGACACGTGGGCGATCTTGCGCCGGCCGCAGGCGACCAGATGCTCGACGGCGATCCGTCCGGCAGCGACGTTGTCGGGGACGAGGGACAGGTCGCCTGCATCGTCGGACGGCGCATAGACGTAGACAACTGGGACCGGAATGTCGTGCCCGAGCGTGGATCGCGGATCCGTCCGGCTGCCGACGACGATCAGGCCGTCGACGCGGCGACTGAGCAGAGCCTGCAGATGGTGCTGCTCGCGGATCGTGTCCTCACGGGCATCGCACAGGAAGACGCTGACCCGGCCGGCCCCGAAGGCATCCTCGGCGCCCATCAGGATCGGGATCACGAAGCGTCCCTGCAGGTCGCTGGTCAGCAGGCCGACCGTGCCGGTTCGACCGGCGAGCAGGCCCTGCGCCATCCGGTTCGGGACGAAAGAGAGTTGCTCCGCGGCAGCCTCCACCCGGGCCCGGGTCCGGGCCGCCACCTGGCTACGACCGTTGAGCGCCTTCGAGGCCGTCGCGACAGAGACGCCCGCCAGCCGGGCGACATCGCTGAGGGTGACCACCTTCGTGTCGCCGTTCCGGCCAGTGCCCGCCATGCGTCCTCTTCTCCGATCGGTCCCGAGATCTTGACCCCCACTCGACCCACCCTTACCTTACCGTCAACAGAAAACCTTTTCGGTCTGTTTCGGGGAATGGCGCTTTCTTTGCGCCAGGGTGAGAGAAAGCGTTTTCAGTGAACAAGCAGAGGAGTGGGAAATGATCGCGTTCCAGCGCGGCAGCCGGCTGCGGGCCCTGTTGACGATCGGTGTGAGTACGGCGGTGCTGGCGCTGGCCGCGTGCGGTGGCGGCGGGAGTAGCCCGGAGTCAGCGGTGAGCGTCGGGGCCGAAGGCACCGACGACGGAACCAACCTGACTCTGTGGACCCGAGCCCCCCTCGAGAAGCAGGCGAAACTCCTGGTGGCGGCGTACAACAAGAGCCACAAGAACCAGGTCGCCCTCACGGTGGTGCCGAACGACGACTACGTCGCCAAGGTGGGCGCCGCGGCCGGCTCGAGCGGCCTGCCGGACCTGTTCGCCGCCGACATCGTCTACGTGCCCAACTGGGTCAAGCAGGGACTCTTCCGCGACATCAGTTCGAACGTCGACCAGTTGAGCTTCAAGGACCAGATCAACCAGGGCCACATGAAGGCCGGGACGATGGACGGCAAGAAGTACGTGCTTCCGTTCGTGCTCGACCTGTCGATGCTGTTCTGGAACAAGGATCTCTTCAAAGCGGCCGGGCTCGACCCGGAGAAGGCGCCGGCCACTCTCGAGGAGTACGCCGCCGACGCCAAGAAGATCCAGGCCCTCGGCAAGAAGGACACCTACGGCACGGCTACCGGCCTCAACTGCGGCGGCTGCCTGGTGTTCACGTGGTTCCCGAGCGTCTGGGCGGCCGGTGACCAGGTCATGAACGCCGAGGGGAACCAGGCCAACTTCACCAACGACACCAGCAAGAAGATCTTCCAGACCTGGCGCGATCTCTGGTCTTCCGGAGCCGTACTGCCGTCGTCGAAGGACGAGACCGGTGCGACCTGGACCGCAGGGTTCACCGAGGGCAAGGTCGGGCTGATGTTCTACCCGGCGACGCTGCTGTCGTCGACCACCAAGTTCGACGCCGGTGTCGCCGGCATCCCCGGACCTGGCGGCGGTTCCTCGACCTTCGTCGGCGGTGACGGTATCGGCGTCTCGAAGGATTCCAAGAAGGCCGCACAGGCCTGGAACTTCCTGAACTGGATGATGAGCGAGGACGCCCAGGTCGAGGTCCTTGCCAAGGACAACGACGTCGTCTCGCGGACGGATCTGGCCAACAACAAGTACGCCGCGAAGGATCCGCGACTCGTCACGATCAACCAGGTTGCGGGCAAGGGCCAGACTCCGGTCGCGCTGAACTTCCAGCAGGCCTACAACGCGGCCAACAGCCCGTGGCTCACCTTGGTCCGCAACCAGGTCTTCGGCGATGCCGGCAAGTTGGAACCCGACAATCAGCAGATCACCAGCGTCCTGTCGTCGCAGTGAGGTTCGCTGCCGATGACTTTGTTCGTAACCACGGGCCGCGCCCGGCGGCTGACGAGGACGGTGTCTTCGTCGAGTCGCCGGCGCGCCGTCAAGGGCTGGCTCTACGCCGCCCCGACCACGATCTTCGTCGTGGTGCTGTTCCTGATCCCGCTGATCCTGGTCGTCCGGATGTCGGTGTCCCGGTGGCCGCTGCTCAGCGGAAACCAGGGATTCAACGCTCCGGACAACTACACGAAGGTCATCCACAACCGGTTCTTCGCCGACTCGATCGTCTTCACTCTCAAGTACACCGTGCTGGCCACCGTGCTGCTGATCGGGCTCGGCCTCGGACTGGCACTCCTCGTGCAGGAATCCAGTCGCTGGAAGAACTTGCTCCGGGCATCCTTCCTGGTCCCGAGCGCGCTGGGGCTGGCCTCCGCGTCCTTGCTGTTCTACGTGCTGTACTCGCCGCTGGCCGGCCCGTTGCGCGGCCTCGGTGTGTCCTTCCTCGGTACGCCGAACGCCGCGCTCTACTCGACCACGTTCCTGATCGTCTGGCGATTCGCCGGCTTCTACATGTTGCTGATGCTCGTCGGCCTGCAGGGCATTCCGGGTGACGTGTACGAAGCCGCGCGGGTCGACGGCGCGTCCCGGTGGCAGACGTTCCGCCGGATCACTCTCCCGCTGCTCCGTCCGACGCTCGCGCTGACCACGATCCTGTGCGTCACCGGATCGCTGCTGGCCTTCGAGCAGTTCTACATCCTCACCAAGGGCGGGCCGGACAACAGCACGATCACTGTGGTGCAACTGATCTACATCGTGGCCTTCCAAGGACAGAACGACCTCGGCGTCGCCGCCGCGCTCTCGGTGATCGTCCTGGTCGCACTGGTGCTGATCAACATCCTGCAACTCCGCGCCTTCCGAACCGACGAGAGGTGAGCATGAGGTTCGTACTGCGAACGCCGTACTGGATCTTCACCGGCGGGTTGGCGATCATCTTCCTGTTCCCGCTGGTGTGGACGGCCGTCTCGTCGGTGTCCCCGCACGCCGGCACGAGCCAAAGCTCCGGGTGGGGCTTCGGCAACTACGCCACGCTGTCGTCGTACCAGGCGGGGATCTGGCGGTACCTGGCGAACTCGACGTTCGTCTCGCTGACGACCGTCGTGCTCACGCTGCTGATCTCGCTGCTCGGCGGCTACGCGTTCGCCAGGTTCTCGTTCCCGGGCAAGAACCTGCTGTTCCTGACCACGCTCGCGATCTTGATGGTCCCGTACGCGACGCTGCTGATCCCGCTCTACGTGCTGCTCAACCAACTCGGCCTGCAGAACTCGCTGTTCGGGGTCGCGCTGGTCCTCACGATGTTCCAGTTGCCCTTCGCAACCTTCATGATGCGGATCTCGTTCGAAGCGATCCCGCGGGAGTTCGACGAGGCCGCGATGGTGGACGGCTGTTCGACCTGGACGGCGCTGTGGCGGGTCCTCCTGCCCGCCGTCAAACCAGGGCTGATCACCGTCGGGCTGTTCGCGTTCCTCGCCGCGTGGAACGACTTCATGGCGCCGCTGATCCTGATCAACGACTCGAACAAGCTCACCCTGCCGCTGGCCGTGTCCAACCTGCGGGTCCAGGTCCAAGGGGTCGTCGACTACGGGGCCACCGAGGCGGGCGTCGTGGTACTGGCGCTGCCGTGCCTCGTGCTTTTCCTTCTCCTTCAACGCCACTACGTCCGCGGATTCATGTCGGGCGCATTCAAGGGATGACACACGGGATGACACTGACTGAGAGCCAAGGATTCGTACCGGTCGCGCCGAGCTCCGGCCGGTTTCGCCCGCTCGGATCGGACGAGGTACATATCACCGGCGGCTTCTGGGCCGAGCGGCAGCGCGTCAACGCGGCCGGCACCTTGCCCCACATCAAGCACTGGCTGGAGCGCGAGGGCTGGCTGCCGAACTTCGATCTCGCCGCCCGGGGCACGTTGCCGGCGGGCCGGCGCGGACGTGAATTCTCCGACTCCGAGGTGTACAAGTTCCTCGAGGCTCTGTCCTGGGAGATCGGGCGTACGGACGACCAGGAGCTGGAAGAGGTTTTCCGATCGATCGTGACGAGGGCCGCGGCAGCGCAGGAGCCGGACGGCTACCTCAACACCTACACCGGACGTCCCGGCCAGCCGGCCCGCTGGTCCGACCTCGAGTGGGGGCACGAACTCTATTGCCTGGGGCACCTTTTCCAGGCCGCGGTCGCGCGGGCGCGAACCCGTCCGGGTAGCGATGACGGCCTGCTCACCATCGCCACACGGGCCGCGGACCTCGTCTGCGACGCCTTCGGATCCGAGGGGATCCAGAGCGTGTGCGGGCACGCCGTGATCGAGACCGGGCTGGCAGAGCTGGCGCGAGTCACCGGCGAGCCTCGGTACCTGGAGCAGGCCAGGCTCTTCATCGAGCGACGCGGCCAGGGAACGCTGCGGCAGATCGAGTGGGGTCAGCAGTACTTCCAGGACGACATGCCGATTCGTACGGCGACAGTGGCGCGCGGCCACGCCGTACGGGCGAACTATCTCGCTGCTGGAGCGGTCGACGTCGCCGTCGATACCGGCGACGCGGAGCTGCTCTCGGCGCTGGCGACGCAGTGGCGGAACACCGTTGCCCGACGCACCTACATCACCGGCGGGCAGGGATCGCATCACCAGGACGAGGCGTTCGGCGAGGACTGGGTACTCCCACCGGATCGCGCCTACTCGGAGACATGCGCCAGCGTCGCGTCGGTGATGTTGAGCTGGCGACTGGCGCTGGCCCTCGGGGACGCGGGCTACAGCGACCTCGTCGAACGGACACTCTTCAACGTGGTCGCCACCTCGCCATCGACCTCGGGCACGGCGTTCTACTACGCCAATACGCTGCACCAGCGCACTCCCGGTACGCCGGCCGCCGATGACGTGGTCTCGCCCCGCGCCGAGTCCTCGCTGCGAGCGCCCTGGTTCGAGGTCTCCTGCTGTCCCCCGAACGTCGCGCGAACCCTGGCCAGCCTCGACGCGTTCATCGCAACCGCCGACAGCGAAGGCATTCAGATCCATCAGTACGCCGCCAGCAGTATTCGCACTCGTCTGACAAGCGGACAAGTCGTCTGTCTCGAGATCGACACCGACTACCCGCGCTCCGGCAGCGTTCGCATCACGACACCTGTCGCCATCGACGATCCGGTCACCTTGTCGCTGCGCATCCCGCCGTGGGCCGACGGCGCCGAAGTGCGGGTTCACTCAGCTGGTGAGCTCGTGACGTCGGAGGTCGTACAGCCGGGCTGGGCCGCCGTACGCCGGACCTTCCGCGCCGGCGACAGCGTCGAGCTCGACCTGCCGATGGAACCGCGAGTGGTCCACCCCGACGGCCGCATCGACTCCGTCCGCGGGTGCGTCGCCGTCGAACGCGGTCCGGAAGTCTTCTGCCTGGAATCTGTCGACCTCGCCACAGCCAGCGGCGGCGCCGTTGACGACGTCGCAGCCATCCGGCTGGACACCTCGACCCCGATCATCGCGAAGGACGGTGCTCCCGTCGTACGCCTCCTGATCGTGCAGAACGACGATGAGCACCCCTGGCCGTACGCCGACCTCGATCCCGAACCGAGTCTCGCCAGCGCAGTCGAAGTACCGCTCATCCCCTACCACGACTGGGCCGAACGCGGGCCTTCCACCATGCGAGTCTGGCTGCCGGCGCAGTGAGGAGAAACCCTTGTGGGTAAGGGCAATTCTCCTTTGAGCAGACGGATTTCGACGTGTCCGCCGGCGAGGTCGCAGTAGGCTACGAGCAGGCTCATGCGTCCGGTTCAGATTGGTTGCCCATGGCTATGTTCGACCTTCCCCTCGACGAACTCCGCGAGTACCGGCCCGAGGTCGCCAAGCCCGACGACTTCGTCGACTTCTGGCGCCGCTCGATCGAGGATGCACGCACGCACGACCTGTCCGCAACGTTCACGGCGGTCGACAACAAGCTCGCCGTGATCGACACGTACGACGTCACGTTCGCCGGCTTCGGCGGTACGCCGATCAAGGGCTGGCTGCACGTCCCGGCCGGCACGACCGGCCCGTTGCCGACCGTGGTCCAGTACTTCGGGTACTCCGGCGGCCGCGCTTTCCCGCACAGCAACACGCTGTGGGCTCAAGCCGGCTACGCCCTGTTCCAGATGGACAACCGGGGTCAGGGCTACGACAGCGGCGGCCCCGACGCGACCCCGGACAACAGTGCGTTCGCCGGTCGCAACCACAGCCCGGGGTTCATGACCGCGGGCATCACCGACCCCGAGACCTACTACTACCGCCGGGTCTTCGTCGACGCCGTACGCGCGCTGGACGCGGTCCGGACGTCTCCGCTCGTGGATCCGGACAAGATCATCGTCACGGGCGTCAGCCAAGGTGGCGGCATCGCCATCGCGGCGGCCGGCCTGGCCGGGCTGGCCGGGATCGAGCTGGTCGGCTGCGCACCCGACGTACCGTTCCTGTGCCACTTCCAGCGGGGTGTGCAGATCACCGACGAGCCGCCGTACGCCGAGATCACCGAGTACCTGAGGGGTTTCCGGGACCACGTCGAAACCGCCTACCGGACTCTGAGCTACTTCGACGGCGTCAACCTGGCCACGCTGGCCACGGCACCAGCACTGTTCTCGGTCGCCCTGATGGACCCGAACTGCCCACCCTCAACCGTCTTCGCTGCCTACAACGCTTATGCCGCGGTCGCCAAGAACATCAACATCTACAGCCACAACGAACACGAGGGCGGCGGCGCCTACCAACTAGACGCCCAACTGGACTGGTTCGCCGACCTGTCAACCGGAGCCGGCGCTACGCCGAGGTGAGGCGGATGAGGGCTGTGGTGGCGACGCCGGCGGTGACGGACAGGAGCATCGGCACCCTCAACAGATTGAGGGTGCCGGCAACGGCTACTCCGATCAGCTCGGTCCAGTCGATGTCGCGGCCGAGGTCGGTGACGATCAGCCCGGCGAGCAGCGCGGGTGCGGTCAGTCGGGTGATATCGACCAGGGCCGGCGGGAGGTCCCGCTTCCCGAAGATCAGCGGGCCTGCCGCCTTCATCAGCCAGTTAGCGGCGCTGACGGCCAGGATCGACAGCCACAGCTTCATCGGGCCTCCTTCGTCGCAATCCGATCAGGGTGGCCGCAGCCGCGCCGAGCAAGGCGTAGCTGGGGCCGGTGACGAACAACAATCCGGCGGAGATCATCGCGCCGAGCACACAGGCCAGGACCGCGCGCCGAGAACGGCGTACTTCGTCGATCAGCAAGATGATGAAGAACGCCGGGAACGCCACGTCGAGACCTAGCCTGTGCATCAGCTCCGGGGAGGGCGCGGCCAGTACGCCGGCGGCCGTGCCCGCGGTCCAGCAGATCCATTGCGGGACGCTGACTCCGATCAACCGCCAGACGTCGTACCGGTTGTCCTCCTCGTGCGCGGCCACGAACGACGCGTCGACGATCGCCTGTGCCTGCAGCACGCGGGCGAACCGCCCACCGCGCAAGCTCGGCGCAATCGCGACGCTCATCACCATGTACCGCACGTTGATCACCATCGCCGCGACGATCGCGGCCAGCACGGTTGCCCCGGACAACGAACTCAGCAACGTGAACTGCGCCGATCCGCTGAACGCGAAGGCGGAGAACGCCACCGTCTCCACGCTCCCCCAACCCCGCGCACGCGCTTCGGCCCCGAAATTGAGAGCCAGCACTCCGGTCGCGAGCGCCGGTCCGACGCCGAGGCGGAGCCCGCCGACGAACGACTCGCGATCGGGCGACCTCATGCTGTCGTCCCTCCCCTGGCCCGCTCGTAGTGCCTTCGAGCGCGCGCCCGATTGCCGCAGTCGCCCGAGCTGCACCACCGGCGCGAACCGTTCTTGCTCCGGTCCAGGAAGAGCCAGCCGCAGCCCTCATCTCCGCACTGACGCAGCCGACCGAGGTCCTCATCCTCGAACAACCGCCACACCGCCAGCCGTACGGCGCCTGCCACATCATCGGCTCGCCATCCGAACGGATCCACCTCGACCGAGGCTGACCCGACAACGCCGGCGATGAGCCCGTGCAACGCGTCGATCGCCGCGCGGGTGGCTTGTCCTCCGACCGCAAGGCGCGCGAGTACGTCGTACGCAACCTCCCGCGCGGTCACCAGATCGTCACGCAACCGCGCCGTCACCGGCTCGCCCGAGCTCACACCGGCAGCGAGCAACCAGCGCTCCACATTCGCCAACTCCGCGAAGCGATCAACGGTCCGCCCGGCATCCAGACGCCAGGCAACGGTGTTCACGAGATCCAGCCCGAGGTGCCCACCGATCAACTCCGGCCGATACGCCATCCCGAACCACCTCCGGACCCGACTCTAACAGGCTATATGGATTTTGCCCATTAGAGCAGGTAGCGGTCCTGCGGCCCGACGATGCGTAGCCAGCGGGCAGCATGGGGCTCGAGCCGCAGCGACAGCGTGCCGTTCTCGGCCAGGTCGGTGGTCTCGTCGCGCAGCAGATCGACGGCGCGGAGTCCGACGCCCGAGCCGGCGACCGCGAGAGTTACCTCGGTCGCCTCGGCCGCGAAGTTGTGAGCGGCAACGATCGCGCCGCCTTCGTACTCCGACCGGTGCGCGACGACAGCCGGGGCGTTGTGCTCGAGAATCGTGCACTCTCCCCACGACAGCTCCGGGCACTCCCGATAACGCCGGATGAGCAGCTTGACCCAGTTGAGCAGGGAGTCCGGGTCGCGGCGTTGGGCGGCCACATTGACGTGTTGAGGGCCGAACTCCCCTTCGGTGACCGGTGCCCTGAGCTGCGACGGATCGGCGGTCGAGAAGCCGCCGTTCGGGCCGGAGGTCCACTGCATCGGCGTGCGGACGGCACCCCGGCCCTCGATAGCGAGGTTCTCGCCCATTCCGATCTCCTCGCCGTAGAACAGCACCGGCGTACCGGGTAGCGAGAACAGCAGGCTGTAGACCATCTTGAGCCGCGCTTGGTCGTTGCCGAGCATCGGCGGCAGGCGCCGGCGCAGACCGCGCCCGTAGAGCTGCATGTCCTTGTCCGGTCCGAACGCGTCGAACACCTCTTGGCGCTCGCTCTCGGACAGCTTGTCCAGCGTCAGCTCGTCGTGGTTGCGTACGAACGTCCCCCATTGGCTCTCCTCGGCAGTCGGCGGGCGTTGCCGCAGCGCTTCCACCAACTCGGCCGGATCGTTGCGCGCCAGGGACAGGTAGAGCCGCTGCATCCCGATGAAGTCGAAACACATCGTCAGCTCGTCGCCGTCCTCGTCACCGAAGAAGCGGCGCGTCTCGGCGTACGGCAGATTGACCTCGCCGATCAGCATCGACCGCCCGTACCGACGGTCCAGCGACGCTCGCAGATCGCGCAGGTAGTCGTGCGGATCCGGCAGCTTGCCGGCGTCCTCGGCACCGGACGTGTCGAGCAGGAACGGTACGGCGTCCACGCGGAAACCGGACAGCCCGAGCTGCGACCAGAAGCCGATCACCCGCTCGATCTCCTCGCGCACCTCGGCGTTCGCGATGTCGAGATCCGGCTGGTACTTGTAGAAACGGTGCAGGTAGTACTGCCCCGCCTCGTCGTCGTATTCCCACAGGCTCGTCTCCTGATCAGGGAACACGATGCCCTCGTGCTGGTTCGCCGGCGGCTCGTCCCGCCAGACGTACCACCCGCGGTACGGCGATTGCCGCGAGGCGCGGGCGCTGCGGAACCACGGGTGCTGGTTCGAGGTGTGATTGACGACCAGGTCCGCGATCACCCGGATCCCGCGATCCTGGGCCAGCGTGATCAGTTCGACCAGATCACCGTGCGTACCCAGCTGCGGATCGACACCGTAGAAGTCGGTGATGTCGTACCCGTCGTCGCGATCCGGACTCGGATAGAACGGCATCAGCCACACGCACGTCACGCCCAGATCGGCCAGATGATCGATCCGTTGGGCGACCCCACGCAGATCCCCGGACCCGTCACAGTCGGTGTCGAAGAACGTCTCGACATCGAGGCAGTAGATCACCGCGTTCTTCCACCACACATCCGCCGTCTCTGTCAGTCGCATACCTTCCCGTGCCCAGCGTGTAACGTCTCGCGGCGTCTGCGACACAGACATCCGGAGACCCGAAGCCTGCAGGAGGCATGATGACCGAGCGGACACCATTGTTTTGCGACGCCGAACTGGCGGGGCGGATCGAGCGCGCCGAGACCGAGCTCATCGAAGCCACCGCCCTTGCCGCGCACCGCCGGCTCGACGACGGGCGGGGGTTCGTGATCCCGATGGCCGGCGGCCTCGCAAGCTTCGCCGACGACGACTCACCGTTCAACAAGGTCGTCGGGCTCGGCTTCGGCGGCGTACCGACCGACGACGTACTCGACGAGATCGAGCATGCGTACGCCGCCGTTGGCGCGCCCGTGCAGGTCGAACTGCCGCATCTCGCCGACCCCGAGATCGGCATCGTCCTCAGCCGGCGCGGCTATCGGCTGGAGTCGTTCGAGAACGTGCTCGGCATCGCCATCGCCGACAAGTACGACGTCACGCTGCCCGACGGGATCGAGATCCGGCCGAGCGGTGACGACGAGCTCGACCTCTGGCTGAACCTGATGGCCGACGCGGTCGCCGTACCGGACACCCAGGGAGTTTCGTGGCGCGAGGAGTTCCCGCGCGACACCTACGTCGAAGCCGAACGCGACGCCGCGGCAGCCGGCATCGCGCGCTACCTCGCCGTACGGAACGGCGAGACCGCCGGCGGGGCCGGCCTCCGAACAACCAAGGGCATCGCCCAGTTCGCAGGCGCCGCCACCCTCCCCGCCCATCGCCGCCACGGCATCCAGTCCGCGCTCCTCCTGACCCGCCTGGCCGACGCCGCCGCAGCAGGCTGCGACGTCGGTGTCATCACCACCCAACCGGCGTCAAAGTCCCAGCAGAACGCCCAACGCAGCGGCTTCGACCTCCTCTACACCCGCGCCATCCTCGTGAAGGACTGAAGCGGGATCGGCCGGCCCGAAGCCTCCGGTGTCGAGTACGCCGCAGAGCCTGTCTCCGCAACCTGTGCGTTGCCGGGAAACCATGGCTCATCACGTCCGCACTCGTGCGCGCCGGCAGCCGAAAGCGGCTCCCACCCTCGCCACAGCCTCGTCTGAGATCAGCTGTCCTTGAAGATCCGTTCGAGGACATCGAGTGCCTCGGTGAGGAGGTGATCGGGGATCGAGAGCGGCGGCAGGAACCGGAGTACGTTGCCCCAGGTGCCGCAGACGAGCACCACAAGGCCCTGCGCGTGCGCGGCCGCGGCGACCCGCTGGGTGAGGGCCGCGTCGGGCTCGGTCGTGCCGGGCTCGACGAGCTCGATCGCCATCATCGCGCCGCGACCACGGACATCGCCGATCCGCGCATCGGCAGCTTGCAGCGCGGTGAGCCGCTCCGCCAGCGTCGCCCCGATCTGGCCTGCCCGATCGACCAGCCCGTCCGCCTCGATGCTCTCGAACACAGCCAGAGCAGCTGCGCAGGCGATCGGATTACCGCCGTACGTCCCACCGAGGCCACCGGCGTGCGGGGCGTTCATCATCTCGGCGCGCCCGGTCACCGCGGCCAGCGGCAAGCCTCCGGCGATGCCCTTGGCGGTCACGATCAGGTCCGGTACGACGCCCTCGTCCTCGCACGCGAACAGGTCGCCGGTGCGGGCGAACCCCGTCTGCACCTCGTCCGCGACGAAGACGACACCGTTCGCGGTACACCACGCGGCCAACGCGGGCAGGAACCCCGGAGCCGGTACGACGAATCCGCCCTCGCCCTGGATCGGCTCGATCACGACAGCGGCCAGGTTGGCGGCGCCGACCTGCTTCTCGATCACCTCGATCGCGCGGCGCGCGGCGGTCACGCCGTCTGCGCCTCCGTCGCGGAACGGATACGACATCGGCGCGCGGTACACCTCGGGCGCGAACGGACCGAAGCCGCTCTTGTAGGGCATGCTTTTCGCGGTCAGCGCCATCGTCAGGTTGGTCCGGCCGTGGTAGCCGTGGTCGAACGCGACCACCGCCTGCCGACCGGTGTGCGAACGGGCGATCTTGACCGCGTTCTCGACCGCCTCGGCGCCGGAGTTGAACAGCGCCGTGCGCTTGTCGTGATCGCCGGGCGTGAGTCGGTTCAGCGCCTCGGCCACCTCGATGTACCCGTCGTACGGCGTGATCATGAAGCAGGTGTGCGTAAAGGCAGCCGCTTGTGCGGCGACTGCCTCCGCGACTCGCGGATTGCTGTTGCCGACCGTGGTAACAGCGATGCCGGATCCGAGGTCGATGAGCGAATTGCCGTCGATATCCACGACCACGCCACCACCGGCGGCTGCGACGTACACCGGAAGCATCGTCCCGACAGCGCTGCTGACCGCGCCGTCTTTCCGAGCTGCGAGGTTCCGCGACAACGGACCGGGGATCTCGGTCACCAGACGGCGCTCCTGGGGAAGCTGCGGTCCGCCGATTGCGGGCTGTGTGACGGTAACGGTCATCGGTGCGCTCCAAATTTGGGTGCAGTTACTTCTGACCGTAGGAGTTCGCACCGGCTCGTGGCCATGTCGCCTTCGCACAATCGAAACCGGATCCTTGTGCGAGAATGACAGGGTGGTGACGGTGGGGGATCTGTTGGCCGTTCCGGAGCTGGCCCTGGCTCCGGTGCACCTGTCCCCTGCGGGCGCCGAGGTCCGTTGGGTGGCGACCAGCGAGCTCGTCGACCCGACGCCGTACCTCGAGGGCGGCGAGGTGCTGCTGACAACCGGGCTCGAGACCGCCGAGTGGGCCGAGGAGTGGCAGGAGTACGTCGAGCGCCTCGTCGGTGCCGGTGTCGCTGCCCTCGGGCTCGGGGTCGGGCTGACGCATGAGCGGACGCCGGAATCGCTCCGGCAGTCCTGCGAGGATCTCGGCTTCAACCTCTTCGAGGTGCCGCGACGTACGACCTTCGTGGCCGTCTCCCGCACGGCCGCCAGCATGATCGAAACCGCCCGCGGGAACGTTGCCCGACGCGCGCTGGACGCACAACGAATCCTCACCCGAGCTGCGCTCGAGGTCGCGGACGAGGCCACGCTCGTACGGCGGCTTGCCAGCCTCGTCGACGGCGCCGCCACGATCGTCACGCGCGACGGCGAGCCGATCGACGGCCCGTTCGGCAGCCGGACCGACGACCTGGTGCTCGACGACGTCCGGAGCGCCGTCGAACGGATCCAGGCGCAGGGCCTGCGTGCGGCCGCAAGCTCGTCGTCGGTGACCGGTTCCACCATCATCCGGCCGCTCGGCGTGCGATCCCGTCCCGAGGCCTGGCTGGCGGTCTTCGTTCCCGGCCTGAGCAGCGATGCCGACCGCCTGGCCATCGCGACAGCCGGATCACTGCTCAGCCTGAGCCTGGAGCGACGCCACGAGCGCCGCGCGACCGACCGCCAACTCCGTTCGCGCGCCGTCGAACTGCTACTCGCCGACGACGTCCGAACCGCCCGAATAGTGCTCGAGGCAACGGCCCTCACTGGCGCCGGCGCGAAACTGCCGACCGAGGTCCGAATGATCCGGGCGCGGGGCACGCGGGAGCAGACCGAAGACGCACTCGCACTGCTTGAGGACCAGCACATTCTCGCCACCATCCTCGACGGCGAACTCATTGCGGTCCTTCGAGCCCGGGTGGACGACATCCCCCATCAGCTGGCGAACGTCGGGCTGCAGGTCGGCGTCGGTCGCGCGATGCCTCTGCCGCAAAGCAGTATCAGCTATGACACCGCCGGCCACGCCCTAGCCGCAACCGGCCGCACGGCGCCGGTGCGCACCTGGGACGACCTCATCGACACCGGCGTCATCGGCCTCCTAGGCACCGAGCAGGCAGCCGCCTTCGCAAACTCATACCTCGCCCCACTAGCCGCCGACCCGATCCTCCTCGAGACCCTCGCCACCTTCCTCCGCCACCACGGCTCCCGCGGCGACACAGCCACCGAACTGGGCGTCCACCGCAACACCGTCCGCAACAGAATCACCCACATAGAAACCCTCCTCACCACCTCCTTCGAAGACCCCCAATCCCGAGTCAACGCCTGGGTAGCCCTCCAGTCCAGAACCCCTTCCAAATAAGCCCATTTGGCACCGCCGCCCGTCCGTCACTGGGCGACTCGGTGACGGACGGGCGACTTCTAGATGCGAGCGTTAATCGATCGATCGGCTACTGGGTGACCACCAGGTGGTCGAGGTTGAACCATCCGGCATCGCCGGACCCGTAGAGGACGCTGATCGTGTTGGAGCCGGCCAAGAGGTTCGCCGGGATGGTGGCGTCTCCCCAGGTGTTCCAGCTCCCGGTGAGGGGCAGTGGAATCTGCTGGGGAGCTCCACCGTTCACCGACACCGAAGCGCTCCGGGTTCCAGCCGGACCGTTAGGACCAGCTGCATAGCGAAGGTCGAGTGTGTAGGTACCCGCAGACGGGGCCATGATCCGCTGCATCACGCTCCCCCCGGGTGACGTGAAGCAGGCGACGAAGCCGGACCCCGTGTACCCCGGATGGTCAGTAGCCGGACACGCACCACCGGCGAGCGTCCCGTCCTCAGCCTCGCAGACATCACCGATCCCGCACTGCTGCAAAACGTCGAAGGAGTTCTGCACAGAGATGTCCCGCCCCTCGGACTTGGCGGCCGCGGTAGCCGTGAACCGATAGTTGCCTTTAGCAAGGTCGGCTGACGTGGTCACCGTGTACTGCGCAACGACGCTTCGTCCGGCGCCGAGCGCAGGAACGCTGGGGCAGGCAGCTGCGCGGGTGCCGCCACAGGTGATGGTGAACCCCGGGGCCGATTCGCCGGCCGCGGTGTAGACGGCAAGACCGGTCTGGACCTTGCGATCGACCTGGTCGCCGCCGTTGGTGAACGTGACCGGGACGGTGTAGGTGCTCCCGGCCTGAACTGCGCTCGGAGCCTCGAGCGAGAGCCCCTGCGGTTCGGACGAGGACAAGTAGATGCCGTACGCATCGTGCTTCGACTGGAAGTCGAAGGGCACGGCGATGGAATCGCCATTGACCTTAACGTCCTGGCTGAAGACAACCTGGCGCGCGAAGAGCGGGCCCTGGTCCGGGATCCGGTAGACGGTCGCGTGGACGACGCCCTTGCGCACGAGCCACGGCGTCGAGGACAAGCCTGTGAAGTTCACCGCCGTCGGCCCGACGTACGCGCCCTGGATGTCACCGATCAGCGCGACGGCTCGCTTCTCCGCGGGGTCCTCGGATGCCGAGATCGCGGTCGACCCGACTTGTTCAGAGGTGGAGACGAGCGTCCCGGTCAGGTCGGCGTAGGTTCGCATGGCCCACCAGTTGCCATTCGGCGCCCAGCCGGCTGGGGTCTTGGTAAGCAGGCCGGTCAGGTTCGGGATCGTGCAGCAGATCCAGTTTCCGCGCATGGCGTTGGCATAGTTCGACTGTGCGAGCCGGGCGTTGTACCAGGCAGTGTCGCCAGCGGTCTGCCGGTCTGCCGGTTGGTACTCGTTCGCCGAGAGCGGCCGCTGGGTGATCCCGTTCGCATCCAGCGCGTCGGCCAGCGACTGGCCCACCGTCACCGGGTCGTCGATGTCCCCTTCGTCGTGGTTGGTGATCTCGTCGGGGACGGTGCCAGCGGCCTTCGCATGGGCCAGGAAGGTCTGCCATTCTTCCGGACGCCGCTCAGGGGTGTATGCGAACGAAGGGCCGGCGATCGTTGCATGTGGGGCAAGGCGTCGGATCTCGCGGTAGGCGCTGTCCCACATCTGGAAGTACTGGTCCGTGTTCACCCCCGGCCTCCAGAAGATGCTGAGGTCCGGCTCGTTCCAGATCTCGTAGGTGAAGTCCTGACGAGATGCCTGCAGCTGGGTAACGGTCGCGTCGATGAAGCTGATCCAGTTGCTGCAGTCGCCGTTGGTGCACGGCCACAGGGTGCTCGCCGGCGCTCCGCCGGTCGAACCGAACACGTCGCTGAGCAGGACCTGGTACTCGAACTTGTGCCGTGGTGGCTGCTGCAACCGCTTCGCCTCGGCGATGACAGCGTCGATGTTGGCCTGCGTGGCCGCTCCGAACGTGAAATTGTCCTTGATCCAGCCGCCGGCATACCAACCACCGCTACGAAACGCGTTGAGCTTCAGCGGGTCGATGAATTGATCGGAGGGCTGTAACCCGTCCTGCGTAACGCCGTACAGGATGCCGAGGCCGACACCCGTAGACCGCTTCGTCTTTGCGGACAGGTCGACACTCAACTGCTTTGCGCCTGAGGCCTCGACAGCCGTCTCCGCCGACGCGGGCTTCTGGGTACTGACCAAGAGCGCGGCCGACAAGACAAGCGCGCCGAGGGTGGCGAGTCCCTTTCTACGGCGCACTCCGTTCGATAGATGTCCTTGACTGGATGACATGGTTCTCCTCTTTCGATGACGGACGTCACAGGCACACGCAGGCAAGGGAAGTCGCCCGGGGTGTGCGTGCTCGACGACGAGCCGACCATCACGACCGGGAGAGGCACTCGGTCGTAATTTCGGCCCTGTCGTCGTCGAATCGATTCGACGGACAGTTCGACGAACATAACTCGAATCGAGCCGGGCAACAAGAGGCTGACAACGTTGCGATTGCTCGCGGCAGGCAGGTCACTCGTCCGGCCGCAGGACTTGGCCAGCGCCGTCGGCGACACCATCACCTCAGGCGATCCGCAATGCGCTCGATACGGACGAGCGCGGCGACTCAGCGGGTGCTGCCGCGATCGACAATCTCGGCCGCCACGAGCCGCGTTCCGTGCGGGCCGGCATCGTCCCCATGGGCGATGCGCTGGGTCAGCTGCGTGATGGCGACCTTCCCCAGCAGCCCCGGCGAGGATTCGATCGCGGTGTAGGGCAGCGAGAACCACCGGGCGAAGTCTCGAGAGTAGAGGCTGACGACCGACAGATCGTCGGGTACTCGCACGCCCCGTTCGTGCAGCAAGCGCGGTAGCGCGGCGACCGACGCATCGTTGTGCATGATGAGCCCGGTAGCGTCCGGGCTCTCGTCGAGGATCTCGTGGAGGTTCGCGTCGATGGCCGGCTGCTGAGACTCCCCATAGCGGGCAGTCAACTTCAGGCCGATCTCAGAGGCGCGCTGAACGGCGGCGTCACGGAACCGCCAGGAGTAGGTGCCGCCTCGGTCGAAGACGTGCCGCGGCGGGGATACCAGTACGACGTCACGGTGGCCCAGCTCGACGAGGTGGTCGACGAGATTGCGTGCGGCGGCCACGAAGTCCAGGTCCACAACGTCCAAGCCGCGCGTGTCCCCGGGGAGTCCGACGAGGACGCCTGGCTGATGGGTGGCTCGCAGGGCGTCGACCCGCGGGTCGCCATCGATGACATCCAAGAGAATCAGGCCGTCGACCATTCCGGACTCGGCCGCTCGCGTGAGCGCTTCAGCTCCGTCATTCTCCGTCATCATCAAGATGTCGTAGCCGAGCGTGCGGGCGGTCTCGGTGATCGGCAGGATGTACTGCAGCATCGCCGGCGCGAACTCGTCCTCGTGGAACTGGACCAGCAACCCCAGCACGCCAGTCTGCGCTGTCCGCAAGGACCGTGCGCCGGCGTTCGGGGTGAACTTCAACTCCCTGATGGCATCGTCCACCCGGCGGCGAGTCTCCGGCGAAATCGACCGCTTCCCCGAGAGCGCATAGGAAACCGTGCTCCGGGAGACTCCCGCCACCCTCGCAACGTCACCGATGGTTGCCAATACGTTCTCTTCCTAGCGACACGACATGCGTAGGTTCACGGCTCCGACCGCCGTCCGACGTCGAGCACCGGCATTAGCCGTCGACAGTACTGCACCACACGTACCGCTGACAGTTGCCCACACCCAGCCCTCCTGAGGAAGGTCTGAGCGCTCGATGTGCGCATCCCATGTGCCTCTCTCTTAGTCTTCGCCAGAGTGCCCGTTACGCCGAACTTGCGCCCACACCGACGCTGGAGCGCAACACCTGGTCGAATCGATTCGATCCATTCTTGCATGACGAACTTACGTTCCGGGTACCAGACAGCACTCGTTCGGATCAGGGTTCGACGTCAACCCAGCCTTTGGAGAGCGCAAGCCGACCGGAGCGATGGGCGGTGCGCTGACCCACGACCCAGTGCTCAAGGTCATCGACAGATTGAGCGATGGATCGTCCCGTGGTGTCGAGCACGTATGTGTCCCACCGGCGATCGTCCTTGGTCCATGTCGACCATCGATCCCAGGCCATACCCGCCCAGCTACCGTCTATGATCACGCCAGGCCGGTAGCGAGGGTCTTCGGCGTGCCCACGGTGCCAAGCACCCCAACCGACGAAAGAGTCGAGGACTGCGGGTGGCCAGCGACCGTCGTCACGTCGATTGAGACGCCGCCGTCGCTCCTCGTCGGCGACGTGCACTAGACACACCGCGATGCCGTCGAGTCGGGGCGCTGAGGGCGAGGCCAAAATCTCCCCGAGCGGGGACTGCCCGGTCAAGACAACATCCAGCCCACGGTCTTGGTACTCCAAGGCTCGCCGAATCCACTGTTCTGTCGTCCGATTTCGCCAGCGCGTGTCCGCGTCGTCTGGTACGCCGATCTCGTCATGATCATGGACAGCCGCGCCCGCCACCCGGTCGCCCAGCGCGCGGGCCAGCGTCGTCTTACCCGAGCAACTCGAACCAGTCAGTATCAGCAACATCCGACCAACCCTGGCAGTCGAAGGCAGCCCGAGCCACTGATTTCGTAACCCCTGAATGCATCGCGGTTCAAACCTGTATGCGTCGTGCAGCGGCCTGCCTCCAGTGGACAGAGCCAGGATGCCGCTTGGATTGCCAGAGCGAACAGCCAGGCCCGCGTGCGTTGCCGTTCGAGCCCGAGCCGATCGATCCACGCTATGCAGAGAATCTCGACTTGGACCTCACTGTGATGATCGACGGGCTCTCAGGTGCTGGGTCGTGCTGTTGACTTTCGTACGATTAGGTCGATGGGCTGCTGTAGGACCTCGCGGATTTCTTCGTTGCGCGGTCGGGTCAGCAATAGTTCGACTGCCCGCGCGCCGAGACCGGTCAAGGACATCCGCACCATGTCAGCGGCCATGCCGGCCGCTCCACCGTCGGCCGTGTAGTCGCCGTGGGCAACGAATCCGGGATCGAGGCCGGCCTTGTTCATCGCAGCGATGTACCCGAGCCGACGTCGTTCAGCAGTGTCGCTGTCCGACGGACCACTCAAGAAAGCCAACCTGGTATGGCCGAGCTCCAACAGGTGGGACACCGCAACCTCGGTGACACACTCGTCATCGAATACGACGTACCGACGCTTGCCGGGACCGGCGGTTGGGCTGCCGGCCGGTGGTGATCAGCGGGTCGTGGGGCTGCGGCGGGAGGAGGTCGCCGTACCGGCCGTCGTCGGCGAGCCGCTTGCTGGTGACACATTCGGCCTGGAAGGCGAGCAGTTGGTCGCGATCGATCTGGGCCACACCGGCACCGACGGCACCTCGGCTCTGCACGTCCCGTCGATCGGCCTGGTCATCGCCGGTGACGTCGTCTACGACGAGGTCCACCTGTACCTCGCGGAGTCGGTTGCCGGCGGCATCGACCAGTGGCTGGCGGGGCTCGACGTACTCGAGCGACTACACCTGACTCGACGAGTACCCGAGCCGTCAAGATCAACCGACAAAGGCTCAGCGCGGCGGGCGTCAGCCCGCCGCGCCGAGACTCCACAGATCCGGTGATCAGAGCTTCCGGACCGCGTCACCCGCACCGGAGAGGTTGTCCAGGAACATTTCCGAGTACTTGCGGCTGAGCACGACCCCGTCGGCGCCGCCGCTGAAGGCGGCCGTGACCGCGTCGCGGACGCCGTCGGGAGAGCACCGGGTCAGGTTGTCGCCGGAGGTGAGGTCGTACTCCTCCTTCATCCCGACCGGGATGTCGATGTCGATGCCGGAGTAGATCTTCGTCTCAGTACCCTCGACGCCGGCCTTCGCGCGGGCCGTTTCCCGCCTGACGTAGTCCGCGCTGAAGCCGATCTGGGACAGATCGCTGAACTCGCCCTCGTCCAGGTTCAGAAGTTTGAGCATCAGCGGATAGACCTCGGCCGGAGTGGCGTCGGCGAACAACGTGCGGCAGATCTGGGTGACCCAGGTGAAGAAGCGAGGTCCGGCGCAGTTGTTGTAGATCACGACCTTGAGGAAGTCCGAGACCTTGGCGAGCTCCGCATAGTCCTGATCGGCCCGGTAGAAGGGGCTGAAGGAGATGTTGTGGTAGACGTGCCAGCCCACCTGGAGGTCCTGGTTGGACGCCTTGGCGACACCGTAGATGTCGGCGTACATCTGGCGCTGGCTCGAGGTCCAGAGGTTCTGCCAGGCCAGCACCTCGGGGTAACGCAGGAGAATCCGCCAGAACGAGGTGAACGCACCGTCAGGGTCCTTCTCCCCCGACGACGTCTTGTTGTTCCAGGCAAGCACCGCCTCCATTCCCTCGCGGGCCCGCTCGACGTTGATCCCCAGGTTCCGGCCGAGCTGCTGGCAGTGCGTACAGAAGCAGCCGAGCTCGCCCGCCTCGACCGGCTTCTGGATCGCGAGGTTCAGCGGACCCGGCCGCTCCGAGCACCACGCGATCCCGTCGAGGTCGTACGACTTCGCGTAGTCCTCGACGATGCTCAGGTGCCAGTTCCGGTAGTCGGGGTTGTTGAAACAGGTGTGCAGGGTCGGCCGGCCCCACAGGTCGACCTCGAGAATCTTCGGGAAGTTCGGGTAGTCGCGCAGAGCCTGGGAGTAGTTCGACTCCTCGATCCAGGCGTACGAGCCCATCCCGCGCTCCTTCGCCTTCGGGATCACGTCCTCGAGCATGTCGTACTCCGGATGCTCTGGCGCCCGGCCGATCGATCCGAGGACGGTGTTCCCGTAGAATTCAGGGTGAACCGTGGCGTAGTTTCCGCCGATCCAGTCGAGGTCGTACTCCTGGACGCCGTGATCGGGAATCGGGTGCCCGGGCAGCTGGCGTCCACCGGTGCCTCTCGTCCAGGTCGGAGTGGCCAGGAACAGCTGGTTCACCCCGCCCCGGTCGGCGAGGATGTCCAATACCTTGTCGGTTCCCTCGTCGATGAATGATGCGGCGCCGATCTGGATGGCCACGAACTTGTCTGACATCTGGATGCGTGCTCCTTGTCGAGTGGCAATTGAAGGGGTCCAAGTGATCCTGGACAGTCAGCCCTTGAAGCCGCTGCCGGTAACTCCTTGGATGAAATAGCGTTGAGCGAGGAAGAAGACGACGAAGACAGGTAGGACGGTCACTGTCGCACCCGCCATCAGCGGTCCGACCTGGGTGAAGAACTCGTTCTGGAACTGGGCCAGTCCGATCGGCAGGGTCTGCTTGTCCGGCGAGGTGAGGAAGATCAGCGGTCCGAACAGGTCGTTCCAGGAATCCAGGAAGGTGAACATCGCGACCGCGGCCAGCGCCGGCTTGGTCTGGGGCACCATGATCGTCAGAAAGGTCCGGAAGGTGGACGCACCGTCCACCTGCGCGGCTTCTTCCAAACCGGCCGGCAGACTCTTGAACGCCTGCCGCATCAGAAAGGTCCCGAAGACCGGAGTCAGCACCCTCGGCACCCACAGCGGGAACAACGTGTCGATCCAGCCGATTTTCTGGAACAGGATGTACTGCGGCAGCAGATAGATGATGTTCGGCACGATCGCCGTCACCAGCACGATCCCGAACAGGGCGTCGCGGCCTTTCCAGGTCAGCCGGGCAAACGCGTAGCCGGCCAGGGACGAGACGATCAAACCACCGACAACGTTGAGGACCGCCAGCTTCACGCTGTTGAGGAAGTAGACCGGCATGTTGCGGAGCACGGTCGTGTAATTGCCCCATTGCGGATGAGACAGAGCGAATCCCGGCGGGAAGTCCATCACGTGCTCTTCCGGGCGAAGTGACGCGTTGAGCATCCACAACGCCGGAGTCAGGAAGGACAACGCGAGCAAGAACAGGAAGATCATCAGGATGATCCGCCGCCCGTTGAACTTCCGCTTGCCGGGTGAGGGAGGTTTACGGTCCCCTCCATCCGCGAGGACTGGTCTGTCGTCGACCGCCAGGTCAGTCATAGAACACCCACTTCTTCTGCAGCTTCCACTGGATCCACGTCAGTACCGCGATGAGCGCGACGATCAGCCAGGCCATTGCCGCCGCGTAACCGAACTTGCCCTGCTGGAAAGCGACCTGCCACAGATAGAAGATGTAGACGCTGCTCGAGTAGCCCGGTCCGCCTTTGGTCAGGACATAGATCAGTCCGAACACTTGGAACGATGCGATGAACTGAGAAATGGTGACGAAGAAGATCTGGGGCGTCAGCAACGGCAAGGTGATGCGCCACAGCCGTGACCAGGCTGAGGCTCCGTCGATCCGCGCCGCCTCGTACATCTCCTCCGGAATTCCCTGCAGGCCGGCGAGCAGGATCATCATCGGATATCCGACGCCCTGCCAGGCACTGACGACCACCACTGCCGGGATCACCCAGGCGGAGTCGGCGAGCCAGGCCGGGCCGGTGACTCCGAGGTTCCGGAGGAACTGGTTGATCAGCCCGTTGGTCGGTCCGAAGATGTAGTACCAGACGAACCCGATCGCCACGACGTTCATCACGTACGGGGCGAAGAACGCCATCCGGAAGAACGCCGTACCCGGGATCTTCAGGTTCCCGAGCAGTGCCAGGACGAGCGCCAGGACGACCGTCGCCGGTACGCCCAGGACCGTGAAGACGATGGTGTTGCGGACCACCTGCAGGAAGATCGGGTCGTGCACGATCAGGTCGACGTAGTTGCGCCCGCCGACGAGCCGGGGCGAGTTGAACCCGTCCCAGCTCGTGAACGACGTGTACATCGACACGACGATCGGCGCAGCCTGAAAGGCCACGATGCCGAACACCAGCGGCAGTGCGAACAACCAGCCTTCGAGGGTGCGGCGTCGCCGCTTCCGCCGGAGCTCCGGCGGAACCTCAGCGCGTCGCACTGCTGTGTGAGTCGCCATGGGGTATGGCCTCAGCCCTGACCAAGGGCTTGCTCGACCTGCGGCCTCGCCCCCGACAGCACATCCTGAGCACTGCTCTTGCAGTTGTAGACCTGGTCGAGCGCCGGACGGTAGATCGCACGAGCGCCGAGGGTGTTGTTGGTCTTGCTCCCGGCTGTGAGGTGGTGGGCCGCCTCGGCCAACAGGTCGGCGTGCTTCGGCGCACCGGAGCTCGCCTTCGAGATCGCCTCGGCAGCTTGGTTGTTCACCGGGGTGAAGGAGCCACCCTTGCCCAAGATCTGGCCGGCCTCGGGACCGGCGAGATAGTTGAGCAGTTTGAAGGCGGCGTCGTGGTGCTTCGCCTTGGCCGGCACTGCGTAGCTCACCACGCTGGCTTCATTGGCCTGATCCGCGGTCCCGGCGGGCGGCGGCGCGATGTCCCAGTCGAAGCTCTTGATGGTCTGCCGCAGATAGGGCACTGACCCGGACTGCTCGAACAGCATCGCGGTCTTGCCTTGTGCGAACAGCTGGATGTCTGCGTTGTCCTGCAACAGATCCGCCCACGCCGGCTGGACGTGGTACTTGCAGGTCAGGTCCGCGACCCACTGGACGGTCTGGACCCCGACCGGGTCGGCCAGCGTGAACTTCTTGCCGTCGGCGCTGTAGACCCCGGTCGGGCTGCCGTTGTTGTGCGTGAACGTCTGCTCGTAGTTCGTCGCCGCGGTCACTGTGGCGCCGTACATCTTGGTGCCGTCGGTCATCTTCTGGGCGTCGGCCAGGAAGTCCGCCGTCGTCCACCCCTTGCTGCTCCACGTACCGGGCGGAAGCGGCAGTCCGGCCTTCTTGAAGGCATCGACGTTGTAGAACACGATCGTGGACTGGTAGCCGAGCTGCCACGAGGTCATTCGACCGTCCGACTGCTTACCGAAGTTGAACACCTGGGTGGCGTAGTCGGAATCCTTGAGCCCTGCAGACTTCACGTACGGCGCGAGGTCGAACAGCGAGCCGTTCTGCGTGAACTGCTGCACGTAGTCGTCGTTGATCCGGAAGATGTCCGGCGGGTTGCTGCTGGCCAACGAGGTGCGCATCTTTGCCTCGTAGTCGGATTCCGAGGGAACCGGGAGTACGTCGACCTTGATGTCGGGGTTCTCCTGCTCGAACTTGTGAATTGCCTCTTCGAGCGGCATGCCGGCGACGACCTGGTCGTTCATGAACGTGATCGTGACCTTGCCCCCGGCCGCGTCATCGGATCCCCCGCCTCCGCAGGCGGCGAGTGACATCGCGATCGTCCCGATCGTGACGAGGCCGGCGATCCGACGCCGCCGACGACGTATGCCTGATGGGTTGAAGCCCATTGATTCGACTCCTTTGTGACGGTGAACGGGGTGTCGCACGGCGGGGTGGCGGCCACCGGCCGATCAAGTGAGCACACTGCGCAGATATGCGCATGTTTCGCGCGAAGTTGATGCGAACGTAGCCGTATTGCCCATTTCTGGTCAAGGGATACGAATACATGAGCACTTAGATGAGCAAGTGCGCATCTCTGCGCACATCGCTACAGTGCTGCCGCGGGCACTCGGGGCTGGTCATGCTCGGTGGCGGTCGCGGAGTCGGAGTGCGTGGAGATCCCGGTTCGCGCACACGGGTTGCTACTGGATGCCGACGGCAACAAACAAGACGTGGCCTGGTGGGACGCGTACACCCTGTGCCCGGCGTACTGACCTTCGAGATGTTCCAACTCGTGGTGGCTGAGCGCAGCTAGACCGCGGTCACGCGAACGCCGGCCCGTTCCAGCGCTTCGAGTTGCTCGGGGCGGGCTCCGCGGTCGGTGACGACGTCTGTGACACCGGAGATCAGGCTGATCCGCGCGAACGTCACCCGGCCGATCTTGGAGCTGTCGGCAATCACCACACTGCGGCGGGCCCGGCGCAGAAAGGCCAGGTCGGTCTGCGCCTCCATCTCGTCGTACGTCGTGCAGCCCTCTTCCGGGGTCAGGCCGTCGACCCCGATGAAGGCGATGTCCAGGTGGTAGTTGGCAAGCATCGCCTCTGCCGCCGGACCGACCAGCTCGTACGACGAGCGCGCGATACCGCCGACGAGGACGAGCCGGATCCCGGCGTGGCCGACCAGTTCGGAGGCGATGTTGATCGCGTTCGTGACGACGGTGATCCCGCGTCGCTGGGCCAGGGCGCGGGACAGCTCGAGCGAGGTGGTGCCACCGGTCATGCCGACCACCGAACCCTCTTCGACGAACGCTGCGGCGGCGCGACCGATCGCGCGTTTCTCCGCCTGCCGCAGCGCGGCCTTGACCCGGGTCGGCACTTCGTCGCCGGCTTCGTTGGAGATCGCTCCGCCGTGGGTGCGCACCAGCAACTGGTTGCGGCTCAGCGTCTGCAGGTCGCGGCGAATGGTCGCCCCGGACACGCCGAGCGCGACGGCCAGGGCGGCGACGTCCACCGTGCCCTGCAGGCCTACCTGATCGAGGATCACGCTCAACCGCTCCGTCTTCCGCACGAACCGCACTGTACAAGATGCACATAAAGTGCGCACTCGCGCAAAAAGCTGCGCATGTATTCGAATGCCTTGACCGGAAGTTTTCTATCGAACTACTTTTCAATCATCATCGTGCGTGGAACTGCGCATTTGCGCACTCGATCCCCCGGAGCAACCATGTTGAGGAGTACCCGTACGGCGCTGCTGGCCGGTGTCACGAGTCTGGCCCTGGTCCTCGCGGGCTGCAGTGGATCGAACGACAAGAAGGCCAGTGGCGGATCGACGCAGACCAGCGGAGTGACCATCACCGTCGCGCTCGCCTCGGACGCTCCCCCGAAGGCAGCCCTGGACGCGTTCACCAAGGAAACGGGCATCACCGTCAACTGGGTGAACATCGACTGGGACAGCCTGCAGAGCAAGATCTCCGCCGCAGCCACGGCGAAGACCTACTTCGCCGACGCCACCAACGTCGACTGGTCCCGGGTCGGTCAGCTCGGCAAGCTCGGCTGGTACTACCCGATGGACTCCTACGTCGACACCAAGGCGATGGCGGCCGACGTACCGCAGCTCGCGTCCTTCACCGTCGACGGCCACGTGGTCGGCATCCCGTACGACGCCTCGTTCATGGTCACGACCGTCAACACCGAGCTGTTCCAGAAGGCCGGCGCCAACCCGGCTCCGCAGACGCTCGACGAGTACACCGCGGCACTCAAGGCCATCAAGGCCAAGGGCGTCGTCCAGTACCCGTTGAACATCCCGTTCGCCGCGGCGGAGGGCTTGTCGACGTACTGGTACGAGACGACCGGTGCGTTCGGAGGCTCGATCCTCGACAAGGACGGCAAGCCGCAGTTCACCAGCCCGGACTCGCCCGGTTACAAGGCGGCCCAGTGGATGGTCGACGCGCTGAAGTCCGGTCTCGTGCCGCCCGGCAACATCAACGTGACCGACTCGCAGGGCCAGCAGAACCTGATGGCCAAGGGCCAGGTCGCCAGTACGTTCTCGGACTACTCCGGCAACGTCGGCACGCTGTACAACGTCAAGAAGTCGTCCTCGGTCGTCGGCAAGGTCAAGTACCTCCGGACCCCGGGTGCCTCCGGACCGGCCGCGAACCTCAGCAACCCCGACGGCATCGGAATCCCCAAGCAGGCCAAGTACCCGGACGCCGCAGCCAAGTTCATCGAGTGGTTCACGGCGACCGAGCAGCAGGCCGACTTCGCCGGCGTGAACGGGCCGGAGAAGACCTTCCCGACGTACCCGATCCCGTCGCACCTGTCGGCGGTCAAGCAGATGACCGCCAAGGGCAACCTCGTCGGCGGTGAGGACCTCGTGCCGATGCTGCAAGGCTCGAAGCCCGTCTTCGAGGGCGGCGCACCGTCCTGGTACCCGAAGTTCTCCAACGCGGTCTACACCAACCTGCACGGCGCGGCGACCGGATCGATGTCGGTCGAGCAGGCCATCAAGACGATCGGCGACACGGCGGACCAGCTGGCGTCCGGGTCGTGACCGTGACCTCTTCGACCACCACACCGCGGCCGGCCGAGAGCAAGATCCCGGCCGGCCCGGCTCCGGTACGCCGTTCCCGCCCCGACCTGCTGCCCTATCTCCTGATCGCGCCGGTGATGATCTTCATCGCCTGCCTGGCCCTGGTGCCGGCCGTGTTCACCGTGGTGCAGTCGTTCTTCAAGGTGGACGCGCTGGACCCGCCGACCCGGTTCGACGGCTTCGGCAACTTCGTCAGGCTGGCCAAGGATCACGCGGTCGTCGGCAGCATCGGCAACACCGCGCTGTACGTCGTGATCGGTGTGACGCTATCGACGCTGATCGGGATCGGTGCGGCCGTCGTCCTGCAGAAGCCGTTCCGCGGCCGCAGCCTCGTGATCGCCGTCCTGATCCTGCCGTGGGCGATGCCAGGGGTGGTCGAGGGCATCCTCTGGACCGGCATCTTCGATCCGAACGCGGGCCTGATCAACAGCGTGCTGTCGTCACTGCATCTCAGCGACGGGGACGCGGTCCTCCTCGGCCAGAACCGGCTGCTCACGATCGCGCTGATCGAGCTCGTCCAGGTCTGGCAGATCGCGCCGCTCTCGGTGCTGCTGATCCTCGCCGTCCTGCAACTCATCCCGGGCGAGCTCTACGAGGCAGCCCAGATCGACGGTTGTACGCCGTGGTCGGCGTTCACCCGGATCACCTTGCCCCTGGCCCGGCCGGGGATCGCGGTCACCATGGTGCAAGCGGTGATTGCGACGCTCAACGTTTTCGACCAGCCGTACGTGCTGAACGGGGCGGCCAACACCGGCGCCTCGGTCACCATGCAGACGTACTTCATCAGCTTCCAGGATCTCGACTTCGGTCAGGGGTACGCGTTGTCCCTGTTGATCACCATCGTCACGCTGCTGATCTCGCTCGTCGTGGTCCGCCTCGTCTACCGCAGGGTCGAGCTGTGAAGCGTCGTACCGGCGCCGGCCGGAGCATCGGGGTCGCGCTCATCCTGATCTGGTCCCTCGGGCCGATCTACTGGGCGATCAAGACCAGCCTGCAGACCGAAGCCGACGCACGCGCCAAGCCGGCCCACTACCTGCCGACGAACCCGACCTTGCAGAACTACTCGGCCCTGCTGAGCGGCAACAGCGACATCGCGCCGCAGATCCGCCAGTCGGCGGTGAACATCGTGATCGAGTGCGGTGCCGCGACGATCGTGACCGTACTACTCGCCACGCTGGCGGGATACGCGTTCGCGCGGATGCGGTTCCGCGGCCGGAACGTGTTGTTCTACGCGGTTCTGGCGACGATGGCGTTCCCCGCGTACACCACGCTGATCCCCCTCTACCGGATCATGAGCACCTTCGGCCTGGTAAATACCTACACCGGCATCGTGCTGGTCTACGTCTCCGGCTTCGTACCGCTGGCGACCTGGATCCTGCACAACTACTTCGCCAGCCTGCCGGTCGGGATCGAGGAGGCCGGTCTCGTCGACGGCGCCCGTCGCCTCCAAGTGCTGTGGCATCTGCTGCTGCCGTTGGCGCGACCGGGCATCATCTCGACCGCTTTGATCACCTTCTTGTTCGCCTGGGGACAGTTCCTGTTCCCGCTCGTACTGTCCAGCGATCTGTCCACCCAGCCGCTGACCGTGGTCATCGCCGCACTGCAGGGACGGCACGTAGTCCCGTCGACCCTGCTCAACGCGGCCGGCGTACTAGCAATCGTCGTCCCGGCTGCGCTGGCGCTGGCGTTCAACCGCTACATCGTCAACGGCCTGCTGGCCGGCAGCACCAAGTGACAACTGACTTTCTGAAGGGGAAATCCGTGAGTGAGAAGTCCATCGTCCTGATCGGCGCGGGCAGCACGGTATTCACACCGGGGCTGATGACCGACCTCGCGTCCACCCGGACGTTCGATGGCTGGACCGTCCAGCTGGTCGACCTGAACGGCGAGGCCGCCGAGACCATGGCCCGGGTCGGCCGCAGGATCGCCGCCGAGCGAGGGGCCGAGCTCGAGTTCGTCCCGCACACCGACCGGCGCGAAGCGTTGCCCGGGGCCCGTTTCGTCACCACCACGATCGCTGTCGGTGCGGCCGCGGGCTGGCGGGCCGACGTCGAGGTACCCGCCAAGTACGGCATCGCCCAGACCGTCGGCGACAGCGTGGGGCCGGGCGGCGTACTGCGGGCCCTGCGGCACGTGCCCGAATTGGTGGCGATCGGCAACGATGTCGCCGACCTGGCGCCGGACGCCCAGCTGATCAACTACTCCAACCCATTGACCGCGAACGTCCGGGCGATCACCGCCGAGACGGGGCTCAAGGCCGTCGGCCTGTGCCACGGCACCATGCACACGCTCTCGAAACTGACCACCGACCTGGGCTACCGGCCGGGTGAATTGAAGGCCGTCTTCGCCGGGCTGAACCATCTCTGCTGGCTGCTCGACCTCCGCCGCGGCACCGAGGACGCGTATCCGCTGCTGCGGAAGTTCGTGGCCGGGCGCGCCGGCGGCATCGACGCGCCCTCGACCAGCGAGGAAGGCGTGCACCTGCCGGTGTCGGCCGACCTGATGCGGGCGTTCGGGCGCTATCCGGCGCCGGGCGACCGGCATGTCGCCGAGTTCTTCGGTGGGTATCTGCGAGCCGGGGACGGCAGCCCGGCCGACGAGGCAGACCTGCCCTGGGGCCTACAGGGCGGCCGGGACGCCACCATGCGGTACATCGGCCAGAAGGACGACCTCTGGGAGAACCTGCACGCCCAGGCCGACGGCAAGGCACCGCTCCCCCGGACCGACAACCAGGAGGCGGAGCGCCTGGTGGCGATCGCCGAGGCCATCGTTACCGGCAAGGACCATGTCGAGCTGGCGGTGAACCTGCCGAACGAGGGCAAGATCCCCAACCTGCCGTCGACTGCGGTCGTCGAGGTCCCGGCTGTGGTCGGCGCCGCCGGCATCATCGGCCTCGGGGTCGGCGCGCTACCGGACGGGATCGCCGCCGTGCTGGCCGCACGGGCGCCGCAGCAGGAGATCACCGTCCGCGCGGCGCTGACCGGCGACCGCTCGCTCGCGTTGCAGGCGTTGGTCCTGGACCCGCTCGTCGGGGGACTGACCGTCGCGACCGGCATCCTCGACGACGCGATCAAGGCCCACGGCCCGTTGCTGGATCGCTTTGCCGCGAACGAGGTCGCCGCGTGACCGTCACCTATCGAGAGGTCGTGCAGCAACCCTCCGTCTGGCGTGAGGCCGCTGCGATGCTGGCGGCCAGGTCGGACGAGGTCGCCGCGTTCCTGAAGCCGGTGCTCACCCAGCCGGACCTGCGGATCGTGCTGACCGGCGCCGGTACGTCGGCCTTCGTCGGCGAGGTGCTGGCCCCGGCACTCGCGCGGAAACTGAAGCGCCGGGTCGAGGCGATCGCGACCACCGACATCGTCTCGAACCCGCGGGAGATGTTCGCCGAGGACGTGCCGACACTGCTGGTCTCGTTCGCCCGTTCCGGCGACAGCCCGGAGAGCGTCGCCGCCACCGAACTGGCGGCGACCTGCCTGCGCTCGGTCCATCAGCTCGTCATCACCTGCAACGCGGACGGCCGGCTGGCGCGCGAACACCGAGCCGCTGCCTCGTCGCTCGTACTGTTGATGCCCTCGGCAACCAATGACCGGGGTTTCGCGATGACGTCGAGCTTTACCTCGATGCTGTTCACCGCCTGGCTGGTGCTCGTCCCGGACGAGGACATCCAGCTGACCGACCAGCTCGCCACCGCGGCCGAGCAGGTCCTCACCCGCGCGGACGACCTGGCGCCGTACGCCGATCGTCGCTACGAACGGATCGTCTACCTCGGCAGCGGCGCTCTCGGCGGCCTGGCCCGCGAGTCGGCGCTGAAGCTCCTCGAACTCACCGCAGGCAAGGTGATCAGCTACTTCGACACCCCACTCGGCTTCCGGCACGGACCGAAGGCCGTCCTCGGGGAGCGGACCCTCGCGGTCGTCTACCTGTCCAACGACCCGTACACCAGGCAGTACGACGAGGATATCGCGGCCGAACTCCGGACCGCGATCGGCCCGGAGAACGTGCTGGTCATCGACGGGCAATCCTCCGACGGCGCGTGGCACGTCGACGGTGTGGACGCTGTGGACGACGCCCTTCTTGCGCTGCCGTACGTCGTGATCGCTCAGCTACTCGCGTTGCGCTTCTCGGTAGCGCTCGGCCGGACGCCGGACAACCCGTTCCCCGACGGCGAGGTCAACCGCGTCGTCCAGGGCGTCAGCATCCACCCGCTCGAACCATGACCACCTACCTCGGTGTCGACGGCGGCGGTTCAGGTACGGCGCTCTGCCTCGTCAGCGCCGCAGGCGAGGTGATCGCCGAGGCGGACGCGCCGAGCTGCTACTACCTCGGCAGAAGCTCCGGCGAAGGAGTCGAGCTGGTCGAGCGGGTGCTGGTCGAGGCCGTGGCTCACGTCTGCGCGCTGGCCGGCATCCGGCCCGCCGACATCACCTACGCGTTCTTCGGACTACCGGCGTACGGAGAAGTGAGCGCCGACGTGCCCACGCTCGACGCGGCGCCACGGTCCGCGCTCGGGCACGACCGGTACCGCTGTGACAACGACATGGTCTGCGGCTGGGCCGGTTCACTCGCCCTGGCCGACGGCATCAACGTGATCAGCGGCACCGGCTCGATGACGTACGGCCGCTGCGGCGACACCGGGATCCGTGTCGGCGGCTGGGGCGAACTCTTCAGCGACGAAGGATCCGGCTACTGGATCGGGATCCGCGGCCTGCAAGCCTTCTCCCAGATGAGCGACGGCCGCCTCCCGCCCGGCCCACTCCTCGACGTACTCCGCGAACACCTCGGCCTCACCTCCGACCTGGACCTCGTCGACATCGTCCTCAACCGCTGGCACGGAAGCCGCCGAGCCATCGCCGCCCTCTCCCGCCCGACCGTCCACGCGGCCACCCTCGGAGACCCAGCCGCGCTGCGCATCATCGACAAAGCCGCCACCGAGCTGGTCCGCCTGGTAGAAACCACCCGCACCCGCCTCGCCTTCCCCCCGGCAATCCCAGTCCCCGTCTCCTACTCGGGCGGCGTCCTCACCGCACCAGAAGTCCTCCGCGTCTTCACACACCACCTCGCAGCCCAAGACCATCCCTACGACCTCCGCACCCCCATCCACACCCCAGCAATCGGCGCAGCCCACTACGCCGCATCCCTGTCCGGCGCTAATCCGTCGGGTGTCGGCCGGTAGGGTGAGCTCCGTGGATATTGCAGCGGCTGAGAAGTTCGCTCAGCAATGGGTAGAGGCATGGAACGCGCACGATCTCGAAGCGGTGCTTTCGCACTTCACCGAAGATGCGGAGTTCTCCTCTCCGGTCGCAGCACGGCTACTTCCGGAGACGCAGGGCGTCCTTCGCGGCAAGCAGGCGATCCGCGGTTACTGGGCGCTCGGGCTGGAGAAGATCCCCGACCTGCACTTCGAGGTCATTCACGTCTACACCGGACTCAGCACAATCGTGATCAACTACCGCAACCACACCGGGGCCCTCGTCAACGAGGTCCTGCAACTGAACAACCACGGCCTGGTCGAGCGCGGTGCCGGCACGTACCTTGCCGACGAGCTCAGGGGCTGACGACAGCCTCCTGCAGGTCCGGCCAGAAGCGACCAGCGCGTTCCTCGATCCGGTCGGCCGCATCGAGCAGTAGGTGGTCGCTGTAGCGACCGCCGAAGAGCTGGACGCCCGTCGGGAGTCCATCAGCAACACCGGTCGGGACAGAAACCGCCGGCAGCCCGAGCACCGGGATCGCGATCATCGGCCACTGGGCAGCGGTCAGCGCTCCGACCTCGTCGACCCCGCGGGTGTCGCGATCCTGCCTGAAGGCGGGCTAGGCCGACGAGGGCGTGAGGACGATCGGATAGTCGCGCAGGATCTCAGCCTGAGACAGAACGCCCTGCAATAAGGCTATTTGAGCTCAGCTGATGTCTTCCCCAGCAGTCTGCGGGCGACAATCAGTTGCTGGATTTGTTGGGTGCCTTCGAAGATGTCGAGGATCTTCCTGGTACATGCGGGGGGAGATCGGACCTGCCTGCCGATATACCGTCTGACCTGCGGTTTCGATACTCATTGCCACGCGTCGATGACCGATGCTTGTCAGGCTTCCACGGAGCAGTGACGGAGCAGGCGGGAGACCGAACTGTCGACGAATGCCAAGCGATGGACGCAGGCATCATGGCAGCCGGGAGTGGTCCGGCAGCCGCCTGGACGCGACATCCCATCCACGAAGATTCCCAGCCGGCACAACCCGTCGCCGGGCCCTCGCGCCCAGCCGTCCCCATTGGTCCGCCGCCACTCCAAAATCAAGCCCGGCCAGGGGCCGCGCTCCGATGCAGTGGCAAGCACCCAACAGTGCCGCCTCCGCAGATCCGGAAGCGGCTGCCTCGGGTAGCGTCGGTTGGTCCCCATGAGAACAGAATAGAACATAGGTTCGATTATGCGGACAAGTGCCCGCCGGACTTCTGGACTCCACCCTGATATGCGGCGAAGGGCCCAGCGGCGCGTGTGGGGTGGCGCCAGGCTTGGACCCTCCGGGGAAGACCAGGCTATTGCGGAGCTTGCTGTCTCGCTACCCCTGCGTGAAGCATTTCTTACTGGTAGTCAGCGACACAATGCCTTCCAGGACCACTGCCTCGATGGCCCGACTTGTGCCGCGACATCTCCGCGCGCGGATGGTGTGCAGCACAACGCTCCGGCGGCCGCTCCAGCAGATCCCCCCGAGATGGCGAACCCGTCCCGCTCGACACCCTGCAGGAACGCAACCAGCCGCCGTCCCGGACCATCGTCCGCCACCGCAGTCCGGTACTGCTCGATCTGCACCCGCGGCGCGTACCACCACGCCAGGCCAACGTCGAGTCCGGCAAGGTCCATCCGCACTCCCAGCTGGATGTTCCGAGCCAGCCGCACAATCGCCTGCTGCCATTGCGTGCCACGCATCCAGCAGTACATCGCCGTACCCCAGACCGAGAAATCCTTGTACTCCGGGTCTGCGTTCAGCGACCCGACAGCACGTCGAAAGCACTCCGCTGCCACCCGTCGACCCCACAGTCACACCAGGCAGCTTAGCCAGCACTCGCGGTGGGCGGAGGCCGTTGTTGGGGGCAACGGCCTCCGCGAGGTGGGGTCAGTTGTGCTGGGCGGCCCGGGCGGTGAGGTCGTTGGCGTAGGCGCGGGCGTCCAGGGCGTCGAAAATTGACAGGCGGGCGTTGTCGGTGGCCCAGGAGGCCAGGTCGATGGCGGCTGCGGCGTCGGATTCGGCCCAGTCGGCGTCGGTGCTGGCCGCCTCGGCGTCGTGTTCGCGGCGGCGTTGGTCCACCTTGGCCTTCAGGTCGGCGACCTTGGCGGAGGCGTCGGTCATGACCTGGGTCCATTTGCTGTCGAGCTGGTCAGCTGCCTTGTCCATCCGCTGCTGTCCCTTGTCGACCGCCGACTGCACGTTCTGCTGGTGCTTGTCGATGCGCGCCTCAAGTTGCTCGTGGTCCTCCGTGGCGGCCTGCCGGACCTCCTTCACGGCGCCGTCGACGCGCTGCTGCAGTTCTTGCAGTTTCTCGGTGTAGTTCATGATTCTCTCCTAACTTGGATCCGGAACGGCCTCGGCGGTACGCCGGGTCGCGCGTTGCAGGTCGTGTCCGTCGCGGGCGACGACAAGCGAGCTGATGCCGAAGAAGATGCTGTACAGGCCGAAGACGGTCGCCAGCGACAGCGCTCCGAGATCAGGCCGGATGAACAGCGCCACGCCGAAAACGATCGAGATCAGCCCACTCAGAATCAGCCAGGCACGCTCCCCGGCCCGACGACCGCTGGTGAACACCATTGCGATCTCGACCAGGCCGGTGAACAACGCCCACCAGCCCACGATCAGCGTCAGGACCGTTGCCGTAGGCCCCGGCCAGACCAACGCGATCACGCCGGCCGCGAGCGACAGCAGCGAGAGCAGCAGATTGCCGACGACTCCTCCGGCCCCGCCGCTGGTGAAGGCGCGGACCGCATCCATGCCGGCCGCTATGAAGGCATACACGGCGAACAGGATGACGAATGCGCCAACAGTGATGTGAGGCCAGACGACCGACACGACGCCGATCGCGATAGCCAGCAGCCCGCGCCAGACCAGCGCCTTGGACACGGCCCCGACCACACTTCCCTTCGTGTTCATGACTGAGCTCCTTACTCCAATCGGTCCTACGGTTTGTGAGCGGCCAGGTCCTGGAGGAGGAACACCTGGGCCAACGTCATCGCCTCGATCTCGCTCGGGTCGACGCTCTCGTCCGAGGCGTGAATCCGAGCCTGCGCCGTGTCCTCCGCTCCCCAGAGGATGAACTCGGCGTTCGGAGCGGCATGTTGCAACGTCTGGAGCAACGGGATCGAGCCCCCGGACCCGGCTTCCCCAGCCGGCGAGCCGTAGGCATCCGCCAACGCCTGACGAGCAGCGGCGTACCCAGGCCCGTCGGTCGCGGCCCGGAACGGGGCCGCTTCCTTCGTGCGTTCCACCGTGACCTCGGCGCCCCACGGCGCGTGCGACTCGAGGTGCCGCACCAGCGCGTCCAGCTCCGCCCTGGGAGACGAGCCGGGGACGATCCGCATCGACAGCTTCGCTCGTACTTCGGGGATCAGCACGTTGGACGATCCGTCGACCGAGGTCATGTCGAGCCCGATCACGTTGATCGACGGCCTCGACCACAGGCGGGACCCGATCGTGCCCGTCCCGATCATGCGTACGCCGTCCACGAGGTCGGCACCGGCGCGGAGGTCCGCTTCGGAGAAGTCCAACCCGTCCCAGTCGGACCCGGACACGCCCTCCACCGCAACGTTGCCGTCGGCATCATGCAAGGTGGCCAGCAGCTGAGCCAACGCCATGAGAGCGTCCGGGACCGGTCCGCCGAACACCCCCGAATGAAGCGAGTGCTCGAGGGTCCGCACCGTCACCATGCAGGCCACATCACCCCGAAGCGTCGTGGTCAGCGTCGGCTCCCCCACCTTCAGATTGCCCATGTCCGCGACCACGAACACGTCGCACTGGAAGAGCTCCGGGTGCGCCGCGACGAACGCCTCGAGATTCGAGTTCGTCTCCTCCATCCCCTCGACGATCAGCTTGACGTGACAAGGCGGCGTACCGTCGAAGGCCTTCATCGTTCCGGCGTGAATGACCAAGCCGCTCTTGTCGTCGGAGATCCCTCGTCCGTACAACCTCCCGTCGTCCTTGCGCGTCGGCGTCCACGGGTCCGACGTCCAGTTCTGTTCGGGAGGGGCAGGCTGTACGTCGTAATGCGCGTACAGCATCACTGTCGGCGAACCTTCCGGCCCGTCGACCGTCGCGTAGACCGGCGGATACCCGTCCGGCACCTCCTGCAGCGCCGCATTGCGGAAGCCCGCTGCGCGCATCACCTCCACGGTCTTCGCCGCCATCTGATGGACCGGCTCAGCGGGGTAGCCGGGGAACGCGATCGAAGCCAGCCTGGTGAATCCCTCGAGGTCTGCGAGCAGCTCCGGCATCATCTTGGCGACCCTGTTCCGTACGTCGTCGCGGTTCATGGCTGGATCCTCCTTAGTACGCAAGGCTTGCGATCAGTAGTCCGACGAGCACCACGGAGATCCACGACACCAGCATCGGGATCGTGAACGAGTGCCAGATCGGCACCTTGGACAGCCGCGTCGTACCGGTCTTGTCGATGTTCACCGCGGCGATCTGTGACCCGTTCGCCGGGAACAGCCAGACGCCGACCAACGACGGCCACATCGCCGTGATCGTTGCCGGCGACAACGAGGCGAGCGCGATCGGCACGATGGTCCGGGTCGTGGCCGACTGACTGGTCGTCAGGCCCGCGACCAGGAAGATCGCCACGGCAAGGAACCAGGAATGGTCCTTGACGATATCGGCGAGCGGGTTGACCACGGTCTCCTGGTTGTTCACCAGGAACGTGTCCGCCATCCAGGCGATACCGAACAGGGCGATCGCCGCAACCAGCCCGGACTCCATCAGCGGTTCCTTGACGACATCACCCGGCGGGACCCGGTTCCACAGCAGGTTCACCAGTGCAGCGGTGAACATCACCACCTCGATCACGATGGTCATGCTGAGCGGCCCGGACACCTTGGCCACGGTCACGGTCGGCCGGAGCTCGTCGAACAGGCCCAGGATCACGATCACCACGACCGCAGCCAGGAACACGTACGCGCTGCGGGCGGCCGTCTTCGGAAGTGACCGGTGCTGGTCGGCACCCACCTCGGCAGGCGGCGGGACGAGACCCTCCTTGAGCCGGGCCTGGTACTGCGGGTCATCGGCCAGGTTCTTGCCGATCCGGTTCTGGACGAGCGACGTCACCACACACGCGACGATCGAGGCCGGGATCGTGATCTTGAGGATGTCCGCCAGCGTGAAGTCGTCCGGAAGCAGAGTCAGGTACGCCGCCATCGCCGCCGACACCGGACTCGCCGTGATCCCGAGCGCCGACGTCACCGTCGACGCCGCCAACGGCCGCTCCGGCCGGACCCCGTTGCGGTACGACGTCTCGTAGATCACCGGGATCAGCGCGAAGAAGATGTTCGACGTACCGGCGCCCAGCGTGAAGGCGAACGCCCACCAGCGGAGCGACGAGCGTGATCCTGCGCGGGTTGCGCCGGATGATCCTTGACGCGATCGACACCAGCCAGTCGATGCCGCCGGCGGCCTGCATCACCGCCGACGCCGTGATCACCGCGATGATGATGAAGAACGCGTCGACCGGCGGCGTGCCGGGGTCGGCCCCGAACGCGAAGATCAGTACCGCCGTACCGGTCGCACCCCACAGGCCGAGACCGATCCCGCCGGTCCGGACCCCGAGAAAGATTGCGAGGAGCACGACCAGCCCCTCCAGTATTGCCTGCCATGTCGGTGACATGTGCTCGACCTCCTGATCAGTCCGGCGCACCGGCTTCGGAGAAGCCGGCTGCCTCGAGCAGCCGGCGGATGCCGACCACGGCCTCGATCTCCGTGTCCTTGTGCTCGGGTAAGTCGAAGAACCCAGTCTCGGACCCGACCGTGACCTCGACCTTGCCGTCGTGACGGCGTTCGACCGTCCCGACCGCCTCGAGCAGCGACAGCACGTCGTGCCACTCGATGTTGTGACTCACGGGATGCTGGAAGATCTTCCGCAGTACGGCGCGATGGTGGCTGCTGAGGTGCTCAGGCATGACGACTCTCCTTGTCAGCCGAACGTGAAGGCATAGGCCTGTACGCCGGCCTGGTGAAAGACGATCTCGAAGGTCCGGTCGGTGATCCGGCCGGACTGACGGATGAGCTGGTAGAGCCGTGGCCGGTCTAGGAGACCGTTGCCGTCGGCATCTACATCGGCACCGTGCGCTCCGGTCGGCGGCCTGCCGTCGATCCGGACCTGGAAAGGAACGCGGCCGATGGACGGGGCTAGCACGATGTTGACGTCGCGAGCGTGGAAGCGGTACGTGATGGTCCCGTTCGCGCGGTTGAGCAGGACTGCCCGCCGGTCGATGCTCCAGTCGCCGGCCAGGGCCCAGTGGTTGAGGGCGAGGTCCGACGGCGTCACGTAGTCGTGGACGGTTCCGAGGACGGTGCCGTTGGGTGAGGCGAAGTTCTCCGCGCGCTCGTAGCCGAGGTAGTTTTCGGGTGACCACAGGTCGTCCCATCCGGCCGCCGCCTCGACGCCGATCGCGTCGACCTGGACGGGCTCGGGGTCGAAGCCGGTCGCACCGGCCTCGGCCAGCAGCCCCTGGATCATCAACTCCGACTGCTCGTACTCGCCCTCGCCGAAGTGGTGGTGCCGGACGGTACCGAGCACGTCGACGAAGTACAGGGCCGGCCAGTAGTGGTTCTCGAACGAAGTCCAGATCGCGTAGTCGTTGTCGATCGCCACCGGATGGTCGATCTCGAGTTCGTCGACGGCGCGCTGCACGTTCCCGAGATCGTGCTCGAAGTCGAACTCGGGTGTGTGGACGCCGATCACCGCCAGGCCGTACCGCCCGTACTTCTCCGTCCAGGCCCGGCGGTACGGCAGCGTCCGGAGCCAGTTGACGCAGGTGTAGGTGCAGAAATCGACCAGTACGACGCGACCGTGGAGAGCCTCGGCCGTCAGCGGAGGCGAGTTGAGCCAGCTCGTGGCCAGCCCGAGCGCCGCCAGCGGGCCGGCGCTGCCCTGCTCACCCGGATCGACCGTGCTCCAGCCACTCGCGAACGGACTGAACCGTGACAACGCGGTACGCCACGGATGTGAATGGTTCATGGCACCCCTTCCTGGGACCCACGAACACACTGGCCGTTCGGTCCACCGGCTCGCATCGGCCAGTGGACAGTCGTCCGGGCGGACCGCTACTGGCCTGGGCCAGGCAGAACCTGGTCGAGTTGCGCACGGGAGGTGATGCCGAGCTTCGTGTACACCTTCGCCAGGTGGTACTTGACCGTCCGCGCGCTGAGGAACAGCCGCGCACCGATCTCCGGATTGGACAGTCCGTCTCGGGCGAGCCGGGCGATCAGGGATTCCTGCGCGGTGAGCTCGCCGGAGACGGCCTCACCGCGCCGGCCGACACGTTCTCCGGTCGCCGCCAGCTCCCGCCAGGCACGTTCGGCGAACGCTGCCATCCCGATCACCTCGAACAGCTCGTGCGCGAGACGCAGCTGATCGCGAGCATCGGTACGTCGACCCGCGCGGCGGAGCCATTCGCCGTACACCAATCGGGTTCGGGCAAGCTCCGGCCGCAGCTGCGTGTGGCTCAAACGCTCGATTGACTGCTGGTAGAGCTTGTCAGCCACTGCGCCATCGCTCAGCAGGGCCTGCGCTCGCGCCTCAATCCCAAGCGCCCAATCGGTCCCGCTCGGCTGGGTGGTCTCGGTCAGCCGGTCGAACGCGCCCTGTGCGAGGTCGACGTCGCCGGCGCGCACCGCAGCCTCGATCAGGTCCGGCAACGCCCACGTCGAGATCCACGGCTCGAACGTGTTGGACGTCGCCTGCTGCGCCGCGGCCGCTGCTTCGGCGTACCGGCCGCAGCCGTTGTGCAGCAGCGCCGCAGCCCAGTACGCGTTGGCGGCTGTGATGGACTGCTCGCCGGCCTGCTCGATCGTGGCCGCGATCATGGCCGACGCCTCGTTCTCCTTGCCCTGCAGGGCCAGCAACCGCAGGGCGACATGGGGCGCGACCTGGCTTCCGGTGGCCGTCGCGATCGTGTCGCCTTCGGCAATTGCCGCTGCCGCTCGGGCGAAGTCGCCGCTCAGCAGGGCGGCCGTCCCGAGGACGGTCAGGATGACCGGAAGCTGCGCGAGTGCGCCGGACTCGCGGACCGTCCGGACCGTCTGCTCGGCGATCGCGAGCCGGCCGTCGTCGTCCCAGACCGCGATGCTCACCGCCGCGGCCAGCCAGCCCCAACGCAGCATCTCGTCGACCGAGCGATCGCCACTCGCGAACATTCGCGCCGCCAGCAGCAGGGCAGGCGTCGACGCGGCCCGGCCGTCGGCAATCAGCGCCGCGAGCCCCTCGAGCAGGACGACGAGCGGTTGCGGATCGCCGGTGTCGGAGTCGGGCGGCAGGGTCCGGACCGCGCGACAGATCGACAGCAGGATGCCGTCCTCGGCCAGGTGACCGGCTCCGACCGCGGCCGCCCAGGCGTGCAGATAGGTCTCGCGGGCGAGCTGCAGGTCGTAGTTCTCCAGATGTCCGGCCGCAGCCAGCAACAGGCCAGGGGCGTCGGTGAACCGCCCCGCGGCGAACGCGATGTGACCGCGGAGCAACTCGACCCGAGCTCGCTCGAAGTCGTCGAGTCGACCGGCCTCGGCGACGGACAGCAGGCCGAGCGCGGCGTCGAACGCACCGGCCTGGAAGCCCGCCTCTGCCGCGGCCAGCGCCCGCTCCGCACGCTGGATCGGATCACTTGTCAGCCTGACCGCACGATCGAGGAACGCAGCGGCAGCTGCTATCCCGCCGCGAGCGCGGGCCCGCTCCGCCGATCGCTCGAGCTCCGCAGCAACTCCTTCGTCCGGCCCGGTCGCTGCGTGCGCGAGGTGCCAGGCGCGACGGTCGGGGTCGGTGACCGGATCTGTAACGTCGGCCAGCGCACGATGCGCTTCCTGACGACTCCGGACCGAGGTCGAGCGGTACGCCGCTGAGCGCACCAGCGGGTGCCTGAACCAGACGTGTGCGCCGACCTCCAACAAACCGGCCTCAGCCGCCGGTGCCGCGGCGTCGGCGGGAAGCCCAAGTCGCTCAGCGGCCTGCCAGACGAGGACTGGATCTCCGATCGGTTCGGCCGCGGCCACGAGCAGTAGGCGCTGGGTCTCCTCGGGAAGCTCGTCGAGTCTTCTCCGGAAACTCGCCTCGATCCGGCTGGGCAGCGGCATCGCGTTCGGCAACGCGAACCCGCCGGCCAGCTCCGCCGGCGTCAGCCCGCGCGGCAACTCGAGCAGTGCCAGCGGATTACCGGCGGCATCGGCGATCAGGCGATCGGCGACCTGCGCGTCCAGCGGCCCGGACAGCGAGGCCTCGAGAAGATCGCGAGCGTCGGCATCCTCGAGGCCCTCCATCACGACCTCCGGAAGGCCGGCCAGGTCGTCGATCGCAGCCCGGGTCGCGAAGACCACGCCGACCGGCTCGGCGACAAGCCGCCGAGCGACGAACCCGAGCACCTGCGCAGAGGCACGGTCCAGCCACTGCTCGTCGTCCACCACACAGACGAGCGGATGGTCCTCGGCGACGTCGGCCAGCAGACTTAGCGTCGCCAGCCCGACCAGAAACCGGTCCGGCGCCGGGCCGTCGCTCAGTCCGAATGCCGTCTGCAGCGCGTCCCGCTGCGGTCCAGGCAGCCCGTCCAAGCGGTGCACCATCGACGCCAACAGCTGGTGCAGACCGGCGTACGCCAGCTCCATCTCGGACTCGACGCCCGCCGCGCGCGCCAAACGGCAACCGGACGCGCTCTCCACCAAGTAGTCGAGCAGCGACGACTTGCCGACACCCGGCTCACCGCGCACGACCACGGCCCGGCCGTCGCCAGCACGAACCGACCCCAGGAACTCCGTCATCACCTCGCGCTCCACCTGCCGGTCCCGCATCTCCACCGAGCGATGCGGCCGACTGAAGGAACGCCGCCTACCAGATCTCTCCATCGGCAGCTCCCACAACCAAGCGAGAAACTCACTCTAAACCCGGCCGTGTTCGCGGAGGATTGTCGTCAGACCGGTGAGGGTTCGTGCTCCTGCACATGGCGGACGTAGCCCGCCACGTCCTCGGGGACTAGGCGTCCGATGGCTCCGCTGGAGTAGACGCTGACCATGACCTTGCCGTCAGGGTTCAGGACGAAGCCCGTGGACTGCAGGTACAGCGGGTCCTCATGGACGAAGGCACCGGTGAGGTCGGCGATCGCGCGGGCGTCGGCGCCGTACCCGACCGGAAACCTCACGCGGTGCCTCGCCATCAGGCCGGCGGTGGTCGTTTCGTCGTCGACCGACAACGCCGCCACCCGGATCCCGACGTCGGTCAGGGCGGCGCGAGCGCGCTGGAACGCTCGCAGTTGGTGGTTGCAGTACTGACACCACGATCCGCGATAGAACAACATCACGCCGTACTCGCCGTCGAACACCTCCGGCACGGTCACTCCTCCCCCGCCGGGCACGGTGAGTGACAACTCCGGAAAGGCATCGCCAGGTTGGAGCAAAGTCATGGGGCTGACTCCTCGGTCACAGCCCGGCGGCACGGAAGCGGGCATGGAACTCGGCCGCGAGCTCGTTCAGCTCATCAATGCCGTTGGCAACGAACGGGAGCGTGAGGATCACCTCGTCGACACCTCCGGCGGCGAGCTCGGCGAGATCGTCGAGGACCTGGTCGATACTGCCCGTGTACGGCGGTCGTCCAGCGGCAGGCACCTCGGCGATCGGGCCGAGTCCGACCAAGCACCGGCAGCTGAGCTCGTCGGGGTCCCGGCCGTACTCCTCGGCCATCTTCAGCACCTCGCGGTACTTCGACGTGACGTCGGCCGGGGGCAGCAGGCTCGGCATCCAGCCGGACGCCCGTCGGACCACCCGGTTCCGCGCCCTCCGGCTGGGGCCGCCCAGGAACACCGGGATCGGCTCCGCAGGCTTCGGCCCGACCTCGGCCGGATACACGGTGTATCGCTCGTTCTCGAACGAGACGGGGTCAGGAGCCCACATCGCCGCCGCCATGTCGAGGAACTCGTCCAGCGCCGCACCACGCTCCGCGATCGGCCGCGGTGCGGTCGCACTGAACTCGTCGTACGACCAGCCGCTGCCCAAGCCGGCGACGACCCGGCCACCGCTGGCCGCCGCGATCGAGGCGAAGGACCGGGCCAGCCGGAACGGCATGTGCAGCGGCGGGACCACGATCGCGGTACCGACCTCGACGCGGCTGGTCACGGCGGCGACCATCGACAGGGCCACCAACGGGTCCATCACCTGGCGGTACAGCTCGGGCCAGGAACCGTCGCCGTACTCCGTGAGCCGGTGGATCCCGGTCTGGTCCTGTGCGTACAGCACCCGCTCGTAGACCCACACGCTGTCGTACCCGATCTCCTCGGCCGCCTTCGCCGCCGAGATCAGATCCGTGCCGGGGGTGTAGTTCCAGTTCTGCGGCAGCAACGTGCCGAGCTTCAACGCCATCGCCTGTTCCTCACTGTGAGCCGGCCTCCAGGGTGTCCGGGTCGTTGCGGTGTTCGCTTCGGGAACCGTCCCTGGCGATCCCCCGGTGCACCTGGCGAGGGATGCGAGGCAGGTGCCCACACCGGGGGTCCGGCCGGGTGGATCCCGGACGCGGCGGGCGGTCGGCCGGCGCGACGATCGCAGCGCACCCGGGACAGCCGGAGCCGGGATCCTGCGACCGATCGAGCAAGGAGAGGCGTCATGCCCACCCCACAGATGTCCATGAGCGAATCGGCGACTGACGCGCAGATCGCAGGTAACCTCTACCTGCAGACGAACGAGCTGAGCAATCACCTGATCCACTACCACCGCGCCACCGACGGCACGATCGCCGAGGTCGAGCGGATCCCGACCGGCGGCGCCGGCTCGGGCGTGTTCAAGCCGATCAGCGGTCAGGCCAGCGCACCGAACGCGTTCGAGGGCGCGGCCAGCGTCATCCTCAGCCCTGACCGGCGGTTCCTGTTCGCGACGAACGGCGGCGACAACTCGGTCTCCAGCTTCGGCGTCAGCGCCGACGGCAAGCTGAGCCTGATCGACGTCAAGCGCACCGGGAACCTCGTCACCGGCCCGAGCGGAACAGCCAAGTCCCTCGCGTACGCGCCCGCGTCGAACACGCTCTACGTGCTGCACTCGTTCGGCCCGGATCATCTACGCCTCATGTCCGTGGACGGCGACGGCCGGCTGACCCCGCGCAGCGAGAAGCACACCGTGAACACGCCCGGCAAGGACGAGCGGGTGCCCACCATGGCGGTGCTGACGCCGGACGGCCAGTACCTGATCGTCGGCACCACGTTCGACCAGCTGCCGCACGCGAATCCGGACGGCTCACCGATCCTGTGGGTGACCGGCGACGACGGCCGGCCACGCTCGATCGCCTCCAACGCGCCCGACCCCGACGGCCTCGCGGTGTTCGGAGTCGGCGAGGACGGCGCCCTCGGCGAAGCATCGTTCCAGGACGCCGGGTGCGGCTCACCGTTCTACCCGGCCTTCCTGCACGACCGCCCTGACCACTTCGTCATCGGCGCGGCGGTCGGGGACGGGATCGTCCTGGCGAGCATCGGGGCGAACGGCAAGATCACCACCGGGCCGCTGGTCCAGATCGACACCAGCGCAGGACGTCCGTCCGAGCTCTGCTGGCTGTCCGTCAGTCCTGACGACCGGTTCGTCTACGCGACGAACTTCGGCTACAGCAGCCTGTCCAGCTTCCGCATCGACGGCAACGTCGTGTCGGTCGCGCAGGACCAGGCCAGCCCGAGAGTGGCCGGCGACGGTACATTCCGCGCGCTCAACGGGACCGTCAGCAGCGGTCCGAGCGACAACTGGCTGTGCCCGGAAGGCACGTTCCTGTACCAGCTCTTCGGCAACGCCTCGAAACTCGTCGGGTACGCCGTACAGGCCGACGCCTCGCTCGTGCCGATCACGGAGGCGGAGATCCCGTACAACAGTCCGCAGGGTCTGGCGGGCTTCTAGGCCATGACGATCGAGAGCGGGCCGGGTCCGCGGATCGAGTCGTGGGTGTCGTCGCTGATGCTCACTCCGCGGGAGACCGAGAAGCTGGTCATCTACCAGGTCGCGGAGCTGGCCAGGCGACGGCGTGCCCGCGGTCTGCGGCTCAACCTGCCCGAGGCGATCGCCGTGATCACCGAGACGTTGCTCGAAGCAGCGCGGGACGGCCGGTCCGTGGCGGACACGATGGCGCTCGGCAAGCAGGTCCTGGCCCGGACCGAGGTCATGGACGGCGTCGCGGAGATGATCACGATCGTCCAGGTCGAGGCAACCTTCCGCACCGGCACCCAGCTCGTGTCGGTCAGCAACCCGATCCCCTGAGCGGAGGAACGATGATTCCCGGAGAGTGGCTGCTGGCCGACGAGCCGGTCGAGATCAACGCCGGTCGGCGGACGTGCCGGCTGAGTGTGCGGAACACCGGCGACCGGCCGATCCAGGTCGGGTCGCACTATCACTTCTTTGAGGTGAACCGCGCGCTGGAATTCGATCGCGCGATCACTCTCGGGATGCGGCTCGACGTACCGGCCGGTCAGTCGATCCGCTTCGAGGCCGGCGACGAGCGCACCGTCGGCCTCGTCGCGTACGGTGGCCTCCGCCGCGTGATCGGCTTCAGCGGACTCGTCGACGGACAGTTGCCATGAGCACCATCAGCCGCCAGCAGTACGCGTCGCTCTACGGCCCGACCACCGGCGACCGCTTCCGGCTGGCGGACACCGCATTACTCGCCGAGGTCGAACGCAGCCTGCTGACCCCGGGCGAGGAGGCTGTCTACGGAGGCGGGAAGTCGCTGCGGGACGGCATGGGCCAGGCCCCCGGGCTACGGACGGCCGACGGTGTGCTCGACCTGGTCATCACCTCGGTGGTCGTGATGGATTCGGTTCTCGGGATCGTCAAGGCCGACATCGGCGTCCGCGACGGCCGGATCGCCGGTATCGGCCAGGCCGGCAATCCACAGCTCCAGGACGGAGTCACTCCGGGCATGATCGTCGGCGCGGGCACCGAGGTCATCGCCGGTGAAGGACTCGTCGCTACCCCGGGGGCGATCGACACGCATGTCCACTTCCTCACGCCCGACCAGGTTCCGCATGCCGTGGCCAGCGGTCTCACGACGCTGATCGGCGGGGGCACCGGACCTGCCGACGGATCCAAGGGGACGACCTGCACGCCGGGGCCATGGAACCTGGCCCGGATGTTCGAAGCCACGGCCGGCCTACCGGTCAACATCGGGCTGCTGGGCAAAGGAAACAGCAGCCGGCCGGAGTCACTCGCCGACCAGATCCGGGCCGGCGCCTGCGGCCTCAAGGTGCACGAGGACTGGGGCGCGACGCCCGCCGCCATCGACTGTGCCCTCACGGTCGCGGACGAGTACGACGTCCAGGTCGCGCTGCACGCCGACACGTTGAACGAGAGCGGCTACCTGGCGGACACGATCGCGGCGATCGACGGCCGGGCGATCCACTCGTACCACACCGAGGGTGCCGGCGGCGGGCACGCGCCGGACATGATGTCGATCGCGTCGCTGCCCAACGTGCTGCCGTCGTCCACGAATCCGACCCGCCCGTTCACCACCGACACGACCGACAACCTCTTCTACATGACGGTCGTGACGCACCACCTCAACCCCGCGAACCCCGAAGACGTCGCGTTCGCCCAGTCGCGGATCCGGGCCGAGACGCAGGCCGCCGAGGACGTACTGCACGACTGGGGTGTGCTCAGCATGTACTCCTCGGACTCGCAGGCGATGGGACGGATCGGCGATACGGTCGCCAGCTGCTGGCGGACGGCGGACAAGATGAAACGCCTGACCGGCAGCCTGGACGGCGACTCCGCGCGGAACGACAACCAGCGGATCCTGCGCTATCTCGCCAAGCTGACGATCAATCCGGCGCGGACGCACGGAATCGGCCATCTCGTCGGCTCGCTCGAAGTGGGCAAGGTTGCCGACATCGTGCTCTGGCCGACGAACACGTTCGGCGTCAAACCGAAGTACGTGATCAAAGGCGGTTTCGTGGCGTGGGCGGTGATGGGCGACCCCAACGCCTCGATCCCGACCCCGGAGCCGGTTCTGCTCCGGCCGATGTACGGAACGCTCGGGCGGGCTGTCGGCCGTACGTCGATGACGTTCGTGTCCGAGGCGGCGGTCGAGGCCGGCACCGTCGCGGACCTGGGTCTGGACCGCTGGATCGAGCCTGTCCGCCAATGCCGGACGGTCGGAAAGGCGCAGATGCTCCGCAACGACGCGACACCGGAGATCACCGTGGATGCGGAGACGTACCAGGTCCGTGTCGACGGGCAGCCTGCCACGGTCGAAGCCGTCGACCAGGTCTCCTTGTCCCAGCTGTACTACATCGTCTGATGAGCAGCAGTCCGGTCACCCACCTGTCCGCGTTGCAGCTGGCAGACTCGGCCTTTCCCAGCGGCCGGTACACGCTGTCCCACGGTCTCGAGCCGCTTGTCCAGAGCGGAGCGGTTCCGGCGACGATCCCGGCGTTGCAGCAGCTCCTCGTCGACTGTCTTCGGCTGAGCGCCGGGCCGGTCGACGGAACAGCCGTCGCCTGCGCGCACTCGTCGTACGAGCTGGCAGTGGCTGTCGATCGAAGGCTGACTGCGGTGAAACTCACGACCGAGGCGCGCAACGGATCGATCCGAACCGGCAAGGCGTTGCTCGACACCGCGCGCACCTTCGTCGACGATCCTGAACTCGACGCGTACGCCGCACTGGTGCGCGACGGGGCAACTGCCGGGCACCATGCGGTCGTTCTCGGACTGCTCAGCGCGTCGATCGGTCTGACCGCACAGGAGGCGGTGGCCGGCGAGCTGTACGCGTTCGCCGCCAACTTCACCTCCGCGGCAGTGCGTCTCGGCCTGGCCGACCACCAGGTCGCGCAGCGCATCCTGCACGGCTCGCGGACCGCGCTTGCCGAGGTAGCCGACCAGGCGACGCAAGAAGCCGGTCGGCGAGGCGTCAGCTCCGTTGCGGGCTACACCCCCGCGCTCGACCTGATGTCGATGCGGCACGAGGTGGCCGAAGTACGCCTGTTCGCCAACTAGCAAGGAGATCCGAGATGACACACACTCACACCATTGTTGCCAGCAGCAACGGTCAGCGGGCCCGGCATCCCGGCGTACCGCGGATCGGTATCGGCGGTCCGGTGGGCTCCGGCAAGACCGCGCTGATCGAGGCGCTGGTGCCACGCCTGATCGAACGCGGGCGCGCTCCCCTGGTCGTCACCAACGACATCTTCACCCGGGAGGACGCGATCCACGTCCGCAGCGCACTCGCCGGCGTCCTGGACAGCGCGCGCATCGTCGGGGTCGAGACCGGATCCTGCCCGCACACGGCGGTCCGCGACGATCCCACCATGAACCTGCAGGCCGTCGACGAGTTGACCGCCTCCTTCCCGGACGGGGATGTCGTCCTAATCGAGTCCGGCGGGGACAATCTCACCCTGACGTTCAGTCCGCTGCTCGCCGACCTCTACATCTTCGTCATCGATGTTGCCCAGGGCGACAAGATTCCCCGTAAACGTGGTCCCGGGGTGACGAACTCGGATCTGCTGGTGATCAACAAGATCGACCTGGCCGAGCATGTCCGGGCCAGTCTGCAGGTGATGCGCGACGACGCCGGCGCAGTTCGGGGCGACCGTCCGTTCGTGCTCACGAACTGCTTCACCGGGCAGGGGCTCGACGTCGTCGCCGACCGCATAGACGCTGTCGTCGCAGCTGCGGTTTCGTGAGTACGGCGTCCGCTCCCGACCAGGACCTGCCCCCGGAGGTGGCCGCCTACAGCGCAGTTGTCGACGGCAACCTCGGCGTCGGGAGTACGGGCAAGCTCGGCGTTCTCGAGCTCAGCCTGGCGCCGGTGAGCGGCGTCACCCGCGTCGTCCACCAACTCCAGCGCGCTCCGCTGCATCTCTACCGGCCGATCTATCTCGATCCGGGCCTGCCCGGGATGGCGTTCCTGTATCTCCAGCAGTCCGGCGACGGCCTGGTCCAGGGCGACCGGTACCGGGTCGATCTGACCTGCGCCGACGACAGCCTCGTCCACGTCACCACCCAGACCCCGACCAAGGTGTTCGCCGCACGGCAGGACTTCGTGTCCCAGCTGGTCACGCTGACGACCGGGAACAACGCGTACGTCGAACACCTGCCCGATGCGGTCGTACCCTGCGCCGGATCGCGTTTCTTCCAGCGGATGAACGTCAGCTGGGACCGGACGTCCACCGTGATCCTCGGGGACATGGTCCTGCCAGGACGGGTCGCCTACGGCGAATCGCACGTCTATGACCTCTACTGGTCAGAGCTCGCGGTGCACGATCGCGCGGATGGCGGACTCCTGTTCTTCGACTGCCAACGGATGATCCCCGGCGGAGACGCCACCCCTGGGTCCCCCGCTGTGCTGGGTGGCTTCACCGTTCTGGCCAACCTGTTCGTGATCACCGGCAAGGTAGCGCCGGAGACGTTGATCAGCGCCGTGCGTGCGCTCGACGAGGAACCGGACATGATCCTGGGTGCGACCGAACTCCCGAACTCGTGTGGTGTCGCGGTGCGACTGCTCGGCAACAGCGGCGAGCGGATCCAGGAAATGTTCCGCCGGACGTGGGACTGCGTCCGCCGCTTGCTTGTCGGCTGTCCGGCGCCCGACCTACGCAAGAGCTGACGGAGTGGACAGCTGCGCGAAGCCGGTCACGTCAACGCAGTACATGCCACTGTGTCGGGTGATCACGAGCAGTACGTGGTCGCAGTACGGGCACCGGGCAACTATTCCCGGGCCGCCGAAGTAGATCGCGATCTCGGCAACGACGCCGGACTGCCCGCATTGGCCACAGACGCAGGCCGCGGTCGTCAGGTCGCCGCCGAAGATGTCTTCCAGCGTGCCGGCGATCGCGTTCCCGTCGTACCTCGTCATGGCTGTACCCCTGTCCCGCCGAAGCGTTCCGTCCTGATCCGTGCCGGATCGTGGCCCAGGCCGACGAGCCCGGCCGCCGCGGTCTCGACGAACGCGGTCGGCCCGCAGATGTAGGTCAACGACCGATCCGCCGGCGGCCAGGCCACCTCGGCCAGCAGGTCGCTGTCGATCCGGCGGCGATAGCCCCGCCAGGCGCTGGGTTGCACCCGGGTCAGAGTGATCGAGATGTCGAACGGGTCGCACGCCGCAAGCTCCATCAGCTCCTCCCGATAGAGCAGCGCCTCCAGCGAGCGGGCCGAGCACAGCGCCCGGACCGGAACCTCGCTGCGGGTCGCCCGATGGTGCCTCATCATCGCCCTCAGCGGCGCCAGGCCGGAGCCACCGGCCACGAGGAAGAGCGGTCCGCCGAGCGGCTCGTCCCAGACGAAGTACCCGCCGACCGGACCGCGGAGCTCGAGCTCGTCCCCGGTCCGGAGCTCGTCCACCAGGAACGGCGAGACCTCGCCGTCGTCGAGTCGCTCGACACTCAGCACCACATAGCCGTCCTCCGGCGCCGACGCGATCGAGTAGCTCCGCTCCGCCTGGTACCCGTCCGGCGCCGTCAGCCGTACGTCGACATGCTGGCCGGCCCGGTGCCCGCTCCACCCCGGTACGGTCAAGGCGATGCTCTTCACCTGCGGTGTGTCGAACCTGGTCTCCACGACCGTGGCCTGCTGCCAGGTCAGTCGCCCTGGTATCGCTGTTCTCGCCATGGATCTCCGTAGTTGTGGTAGCCGTACATCTCCCAGAAGCCGGGTTCGTCGTCCGCGCGGATCTCGAGGCCCCTGACCCACTTCGCGCTCTTCCAGAAGTACAGATGCGGGACCAGCAGCCGCGCCGGTCCGCCGTGGACGGGCGGAAGGGGGTTCCCGTCGTACTCGAACACCACCCAGGCCTGTCCGCCGCGCAGGTCCGCGACCGGAAGATTCGTGGTGTACCCGCCATCGCAGAACGCGGTGACGTACTCCGCACGGGGCGACGCCGCGCCGAGCAAGGCGTCCACGGAAACACCTCGCCAGCTAGTGTCGAGCTTGGACCACTTGGTCACGCAGTGGATGTCGACGGTGAAGCTCTCGGCCGGCAGCGAGCGGAACTCCTCCCACGACCACGTGACCGGCGTGTCGACGGCGCCGCGAACGGTGAAGTCCCAGCTCTCTAGCGGGGTGTACGGCGTCGGTCCCGCCGAGAGCACCGGGAAGTCCCTGGTGAGGTACTGGCCGGGCGGTAGCTGCGACGACTCCGCCGTGGAACGCCGCCCCTGGAAACCTCTGGTAACCGCCATCGGGAACGTCCTCCAGATCGTCAGACTCGGTACTGCGAGCCTGCCCGGGAGCGGCATCGCCCCGCATCCGTGAGTGCCCCGGGGCACCCCCGGGACACTCCCGGATGCGAGCACGGCCGCCGCGGAGGAGGCTCGCTGCGTCAGGACGCCCGCGACCAGTGGAGGAAAGAGCGACATGGCAACTGTCTCGTTCAAGGGAGCCACCCGGGTCTACCCCGGCACCGACGCTCCGGCGGTCGACAACCTCGACCTGGAGATCGAGGATCGCGAGTTCATGGTGCTCGTCGGACCGTCGGGTTCCGGCAAGTCGACCGCGCTGCGGATGCTGGCAGGGCTCGAAGAGGTGAACGAAGGCGGTATCTACATCGGCGACAAGGACGTCACCAACGCCCCGCCGAAAGAGCGGGACATCGCGATGGTGTTCCAGAACTACGCGCTCTACCCGCATATGTCGGTCGCCGACAACATGGGGTTCGCGCTGAAGATGCAGGGCATCCACAAGGACGAGCGGGCCAAGCGCGTGATGGAAGCCGCCAAGCTGCTCGGCCTCGAGGAGTACCTCGAGCGCAAGCCGAAGGCACTGTCCGGCGGTCAGCGTCAGCGCGTCGCTATGGGCCGCGCGATCGTGCGCAGCCCGAAGGTGTTCTTGATGGACGAGCCGCTGTCGAACCTCGACGCCAAGCTCCGGGTCCAGACCCGCACCCAGATCGCCGAACTGCAGCACCGCCTCGGCGTCACCACCGTCTACGTCACCCACGACCAGGTCGAGGCCATGACGATGGGCGACCGCGTCGCCGTACTCAAGGACGGCGTCCTGCAGCAGGTCGACACCCCGCTGAACCTCTACGACCGGCCACGCAACAAGTTCGTCGCGGGCTTCATCGGCTCGCCGGCGATGAACCTGATCAACGCCGAGATCGTCGACGGCGGCGCCAAGATCGGCGACTACGTCGTACCGATCGCGCGGGAGCTGCTGGCCAAGGCCGGCGACGACAGGACACTGACGCTCGGTGTCCGGCCGGAGGCGTTGCACATCGCTGACAAGGGTCTGCCGGTCAAGGTCTCGGTGATCGAGGAGCTCGGCTCGGACGCGTTCCTGTACGGCTCCGCGGACCACGCCGAGAACCAGCAGATCATCGCCCGCATCGGCACCCGCCTCAACAACGACAAAGGCACACTCGTGCACTTGGCACCCGACCCTGACAAGCTCCACCTCTTCTCCATCTCCACGGAGAAGAGGCTCGGTTAGGGCAGCACCTGGGGCAGCTGGCTCCGGGAGGTGATGCCCAGCTTCGTGAACACCTTACGAAGGTGGTACTGAACCGTCCGGGCGCTGATGAACAGGCGGGTGCCGATCTCGGGATTGGACAGGCCGTCTCGCGCCATCCGGGCTATCTGGGCCTCTTGTGCGGTGAGCTCGCTCTGCGCCGGCACGACACGCTTGCGGGCGGTCCCACCGGCTGCCTTCAGTTCACGCCGGGCACGCTCGGCGAACGCGGCCATCCCCATCGATTCGAAGCTCGTGTGCGCCGCCCGCAACTGCTCGCGTGCCTCGAGTCGACGGCGTTCACGGCGCAGCCATTCACCGTGGACGAGTTGCGCCCGCGCAAGGTCGACGCGGAGCGACGTACCGTCCAGCCGGCCGATCGCTTCACGATATCCGGCTTCCGCCTCGTTGCCCTCGGCCAGCAACGCCCGGCTCCGGGCCCGAACGCTGCGGATCCAGTCCGTGCCGCCCGCATCGGCCATCTCGTCCAGCCGACGGCAGGCCAGCTCGGCGAGCTCGGTCTGCCCGCTGCGGGCACCGGCTTCGGCGAGCTCGGCGGGTGTCCAGACATAGACGGCGTGGTCGCCCGGATGCTCGAAGGCGCGCGAGGCGGTGGACGCCGCCTCCTGATAGCGGCCGAGGCTGTTGTCGAGCACCGCGGCGGCCCATTCGGCAATGGTGATCCCGATCCCCTCGCCGCGCTGGATCGCGTCCCGCGTCGTCGCCGCCACCAGCCGTTCGGTCTCGAACCGGTTGCCGCTCAAGGCCGCGACGCCGAGCAGTCCGTACGGCGTCACGTTGCCACCGGTCACCTCGTTCACCGACTCCGCCTCGGCCGTCAGCGCCGCGGCGGTACCCAGGTTGCCGGTGAAGAGCTCCACGTAGGCGCGACCCGCGAGGGCGAGGGCCAGATCGTTGACCACGCCGACCTCGCGGGCGAGGTGGATGTGCCGATCGGACAACTGCTGCCAGCGCTCGACGTCCCAGAGCCGCATCGCCGTGGTAGTTGCCATCCACAACAATTGCAGCTCCTGCTCCATCGACATCCCGGCGCCGAACTCGGCCAGCGCCTTGCGCAGCGCCGGCATACCCGCGGCGTAGCCGTCGGTGAACGCGGCCGCCGTCCCGTCCAGCAACAGATCGCCGGGCCGGGCACCGTTCGGGCGGGGCGCTGCCGCGGCGGCGCGGGCGACCGCGGACAGATCGCCCGCCGACGTCGCGAGCCGGGTGGCGAAGGTCGCCGCGGAGATGGCGTCGAGGTAGGTCGTCCGCGCCAGGTCGACGTCGATCGGCTCGAGCCGTTTCGCCGCCTGCAGCATCAGTTGAGGAGCGTCGCTGCCGCGGCTGGTGGCGAAGGCGAGCTGAGCACGGATCAGATCCGCGCGGGCGCGCTGACGCTCGGTGAGCGGCTCCCGTTCCGCGAGCTCGAGCAGCTCGCCCGTGGCGGGAAACCCTCCGGACTGCAGCTCGGTCTGAGCGGCGGCCAGCGCTCGCTCTGCCCGCTGCGCCGGGTCGACAGTCAAGGTCACCGCCCGGTGCAGGAACGCGGCTGCGGCCGACAGCCCGCCGCGAGCCCGCGCTCGGCCCGCGGACTGTTCGAGCTCGTCGGCGATGTCCGGATCAGGCCCGGACGCCGCCTGGGCGCGATGCCAGGCGCGCCGGTCGGGATCGATCTGCGCATCGGTCTCGGCCGCCAGCGCCGCATGCACCAGCCGTCGCTCCGCGTCCGAGGCAGATCGGTACACGGCTGACCGGACCAGTGGATGCCGGAACCGGGGCTTCGGCTTGCTCTCGGTCAGTCCTGCCTCGCGGGCAGCCAGCGCAGCATCCGGGCTGATCCCGAGCCGCGCCGCGGCACGGCGTACCAGAGCCGCGTCACCGGACGGGTCGGCGGCCACGAGCAGCAGCAACTGGCGCGTCTGCGGCGGTACGGCGGCTACCCGGCGGACGAAGGTCTCCTCGACGGTGCCGGCACCCGGCAGGCCGAACCCTCCGGCCAGCTGCGCCGGCGTCAGACCACGCGGCAGTTCGAGCAGCGCCAGCGGGTTGCCGTGGGCATCGGCCACAAGCTGGTTGCGTACCTGCTGGTCGATCGGCCCTGACAGTACGGCGTTCAGCAGGGTCCGCGCGTCGGTATCGTTCAAACCGCCGATGGGGAACTCCGGTACGCCATCGAGCAGATCGCCGACCTCCCGGGTGGCGAAGATCAGGGCCACGGCCTCGGCTCCGAGCCGGCGCGCGACGAACGCGAGGATCTGCGCCGAGCTGCGGTCGAGCCACTGCTGGTCGTCGACCAGACAGACGAGTGGCTGGCGGACCGCCGCCTCGGACAGCAGGCTCAGGACCGCCAGGCCGATCAGGAACAGGTCGGGCGGAGCCCCTTGGCTCAGGCCGAAGACGACCCGCAGCGCCTCCTGCTGGGGTGGCGGCAGCCGGTCGACGCGATCCAGGACCGGAGCACAGAGCTGATGCAGGCCTGCGAACGGGAGCTCCATCTCGGACTGGACGCCAGACGCCCGGGCCAGCCGGCACCCGTCCGCACCGGCCGCCACATACTCGAGCAGAGCGGTCTTGCCGACGCCGGCCTCCCCGTGCAGGACCAGGGCGCGGCTCTCGCCGGCGCGTACCGCGCCGATCAGCTGGTCGAGGACACCGCATTCAGCCCGACGACCGGTCAGCTCCACGGGACCCACGCCATCACGCTACCCCTGGGCCCAGCGATAGAGGACGGATCGTCAGTTCTGGTACCCCTCGAGCAGGCGGAGCCAGGTCTCACTGATCGTCGGGAACGACGGTACGGCGTGCCACAGCCGCTCGATCGGGATCTGGCCGACGATCGCGATCGTCGCCGAATGCAGCAGCTCGGTAACCCCCGGGCCGACGAACGTCACTCCGAGCAGGCACCGGGTGTCTTCGTCCACGACCATCCGGGCCTGGCCGCGGTAACCGTCCGCATAGAGATTCGCACCGGCCACCTTCGCGCCCAGGTCGACATCGACGACCTTGCACCGGTACCCCTCGGCCACGGCCTCCTCGGCGGTTCGGCCGACGGCCGCAGCCTCCGGCGAGGTGAAGACGACCTGCGGCACGGCTGATCGATCCGCGCTCGCGACGTGGACTCCCCACGGCGTGGCCTCGTCCACCGACTCACCGGCTGCCTGATCGAGGATGACCTGTGCGGCGATGCGAGCCTGGTATTTGCCCTGGTGCGTCAGCAATGCCCGGTGATTGACGTCGCCGAGTGCGAACAGCCAGCCGTCGGTGCCCCGCACCCGGCAAGTGTCGTCCACGTCCAGCCACGATCCAGCCGGCAGGTCCACGGTCTCCAGCCCGATGTCCCCGGTCAACGGCGTCCGGCCGATCGCGAACAGCACCTCGTCGACCTCGTGCTTGCTGCCGTCGTCAAGCGTCACGGTCACCGGACCGTCGGCCACCGGACGCCGCAGGGATTCGAGCGTGACCTCCGTCCGCACCGTCACGCCCGCTTCCGTCAGCCCTTCGGCGACCAGTTCACCGGCGAACGGCTCCATCCGCGGCAGCAGCCGCTGCTCACGATCCAGCAGGATCACCGCCGAGCCGAGTCCGTTCCAGGCGGTCGCCAGCTCGACCCCGACCGGGCCGCCGCCGACGATCGCCAGGCGGGCCGGCACGCTACTACTGTCGGTACCTCGCCGGTTCGTCCACGGGCGGGCCTCCGCGATGCCCGGCACGTCCGGCATCGCGGCCAGGCTTCCGGTGCAGATCGCCACCGCGTGCCGTGCAGTGAGCACCACCACCTCGTCGTCCGGGGTAGTCACGGCGACGCGACGCGGTCCTTCGAGCCGACCATGACCACGGACCAGTGTCGCCCCGATGCTCTTCACCCAGTTCGCCTGACCGGTGTCGTCAAGGCTCGTCACATATCGATCCCGGCGCGCGAAGACCCCGTCCGCGTCGATCGGACCGGTCACCGCTGCACGCGCTCCGTCGACGTGCTGCGCTTCGGTGACCGCGATCACCGGCCGGAGCATCGCCTTGCTCGGAATGCAGGCCCAGTAGGAGCACTCGCCGCCGACGAGTTCGCGCTCCACCACCGCCACGGTCAGACCACCCGCGCGGACCTTGTCCGCGAGCGTCTGCCCGATCGGTCCCGAACCAATCACGATCACATCGAATTCGTGTGCGTTGCCAGCCATGGCTGCAGTCTGCGGCGGGACCGGCGTATCCCGGTTCAGTAGGAACCCCCGGTCCGACCCCGGGACACACCCCGGTCCGGTCAGTCAGGCGTCGGCAGTTGCACGGTACGGAGCTGACGGCGCGACGTCAGTTGCAGCTTGGCGAAGACCTTGCTCAAATGCCATTCGACCGTCCGCGGGCTGAGGAACAGGCGGGCTGCGATGTCGGCATTGGACAGACCATCCGCGACCAGCCGAGCGATCTGTGTCTCCTGGCGGGTCAGAACACTGGGGGGCTCGGGGTACGTCGCACGCACCAGCTCGCCGGCCGCTCGCAGCTCGGCCGACGCCCGGTTCGCGAAGGCCCGCATTCCCATCGCGACGAACAACTCGTGGGCAATTCGCAACTGATCGCGGGCCTCGCCCCGACGGCCCTGCCGGCGCAACCACTCCCCGTACAGCAGGTAGGCCCGCGCGAGCTCGCCGCGGATCCTGGTCGCGGCCAGCCGCTCGATGGCATCGCGATACAGCGCCTCGGCGGCGTCGTCCTTCGAGAGGAGCGCCCGGCACCGGGCTTCGATGCCGAGGCCCCACGCAGAGCGGGTGGCCTGGGTCGTCTCGGCCAGCCGCGCCAGCGCCGCCTCCGCGGCCTCGTCCTCATCGATCCTGGTCGCTGCCTCGACGAGTTCGGCCAGGACCGCCCACGGTTCCACAGCCATCAGCGGCGGCTGCTCAGCAGCCCGGGCGGCCACCTCGTAGGCATCGGCGTACTGGCCGAGGCCGTTGTTGATCACGGCCGATGCCATCCCGGCGATGATCAGCAGGAAGCCCTCGCCGCGATACCGTGCCTCCGCCTCGGCCTGCTTGATCAGCTCCCTGGCCCGCTGCTCGTCACCTTGCCAGGCTGCCAGGAGCAGAGCGCCGTACGGCGCCGCCGGTAGCCCGGTCGCGGCCAGCACGGTCTTCAGCTCGTCGACCAGATCTGCCGCGTGGCCGAGCTCGCCGCTCAGTACCAACCCGCCGATGCGGACGCTCAGCGCCAACGGCAGCGTCTCCACTGCGCCGAGTGCACGAGCGAGTTCCAGGTGCCGGCCGTTGTCGATCGTCTGCTCGTCCCACAGGTGCCCGGCCGTGATGTGAGCCAGCCAGAACCAGCGCAACGACTCCGGCGTGAGCTCGGCGTCCCGGTACGCGGCCAACGCCTGCCGCAGCAACGGCACCGCGGGCAGATACCCGTCGGTGAACCGCACCGCCAAGGCATCGAGCAGTACGTCGTTCGGAGCCCCGGGAAGGTCCGGGGCGGGCGCGCTCTTCGCCGCGTCCGCCGCGTCTCGCAGGCAGTCCCGGCCGGCGAGGTCTCCGGCGAACATCGCGGCGAGGATAGCGTCCAGGTACGTTTCCCGCGCCAGCCGGACGTCGGTCGACGTCAACTGCTGCGCTGCTTGCAGCAGCAGCCGGGGAGCTCTGTCGTCCCGGTGCAGCGTGAACGCGATCTGAGCCCTCAGCAGGTCCAGTTGCGCGCGCTCGGCATCGTCGAGCGGTCCCGCCTCTGCTACCGACAGCAAGCGCATCGCCTGGTCCGGCTCCCCCGCCTGGTGATGGGCACGAGCGGCAGCCATCGCGCGCTCGGCGCGCCGATCCGTATCGGCGGAAAGCTCGACAGCCCGCTCCAGGAACGCAGCCGCCGCGGCGCGACCGCCACGGCTCTGCGCACGCTCGGCCGATCGCTCGAGCTCGATCGCGACCTGCTCATCGACCCCGGAGACGGCCTGCGAGCGATGCCAGGCCCGGCGGTCCGGATCGACGGCCGGATCGGTCGCCGCCGCCAGCGCGGCATGGACCTCACGGACGTCGTCGGCCGGGGCGGACCGGTAGATCGCGGACCGCACCAGCGGATGGCGGAACTGGATCCTGGTTCCAAATCGCACCAGGCCGGACGCCTCGGCGCGTCCGGCCACCATCACGTCGATACCCAGGGTGAGGGCCGCTCGCCAGAGCAGGACCGGGTCACCGATCGGCTCTGCCGCGGCGAGCACGAGCAGCCGTCGGGCGTCCGCCGGCAGCTCGGCGAAACTGCGGGCGTAGGAGTCTTCGATCGATGCCGGCACCCGCCCGCCGCCCTGCGGCCCGAACCCCGAAGCCAGCTGTGCCGACGTCAGTCCCGACGGCAACTCGAGGAGGGCGAGTGGAATGCCGCCGGCCTCGGCGACGATCCGGTCGACGACGCGCTCGTCCACCGGTCCCGGGAGCACGGACTTCAGCAGGACGCGAGCATCATGGTCCCCGAGCCCGTCGACCGGGAGTCGCGCGATGCCGTCGAAGTCGCCGGTCAGCTGTCCCGTCCGTACTGCGAACACAACCGCGATCGGCTCAGCGACCATACGTCGGGCGGCGAAGGTCAGCGCCTGCACCGAGGCATGGTCGAGCCAGTGCGCGTCGTCGATCACGCAGACCAGCGGCTGATCACGCGCTGCGTCGGCGAGCAGGTTCAGCGTCGCCAGGCCGACCAGGAACCGGTCCGGCGGGTCGCCGAACCGCAGCCCGAAGATCGTGCCCATTGCCTTGCGCTGCGGCTCCGCAAGCGCGTCCAGGTGACCCAGCATCGAGCTGCACAGCTGATGCAGGCCCGCGAACGCGAGCTCCATCTCGGACTGGATAGCGGTCATCCGCACGACCTGGCAATCTGCCGCGTGTGCGGTGAGGTGGTCGAGCAGCGCGGTCTTGCCCACCCCCGGCTCGCCCGTCAGCACCAGGCTGCGGACCTGACCTGACCGGATCGCCTCGATGAGACGATCGAGCAGCTCACTCTCGTCGCGCCGACCCTGCAACACCAGAACGCGCCGCCATCCATTAGAACCCCGCGATCGCCGAAATTGTAAGCACGACATGTCCTCGCTGAGCTCAGGACCAGCCAGTGCGCGGCGAGGACCAGCCAGTCCGGCCAGCGTCCCGGGGCGGAACCCGTGGCCGCCACGGGTCCGCCTGACGGCTGCTCAGGACATGCTGCGATGGTGAGCCCATCTCTCATCGGACGCTCAGATGTGCTGCGGCACCTGGAGGACGAATTCCGCAGCGCCCGGTCCGGGCAGGGCCGGGTCGTGGTCGTGCGTGGCGAGGCAGGAATCGGCCGGAGCGCCGTGCTCGACCTCGCGGCGGCCGATGCACCGGGAATGGAAGTCGTCCGGACTTGCGGGGTGGAGTCCGAGCGAGCTTTGCCGTTCGCCGGTCTCCAGCAGCTCTGTACGACGCTCCGCGCCGACCTGACCACGCTCGACTCACCTCAGCGCGCCGCCGTCGAGGTCGCCTTCGGAGTCACCGAGGGGCAGGCCGATCCCTACCTCGTCGGTCTGGCCGCACGGGCACTGCTGACCGGGGTCGCCAAGGCGCGACCTGCGCTCATCCTGATCGACGACGCGCACTGGCTCGACACCCCGACGTCGCGAGCACTCGCCTTCGCAGTACGACGGCTCGACGCCTTCCCGATCGCAGTCGTTCTCACGACGTGTACCGACGCCGACGACGAGTTCGCGCAGTTCCCGAGCCTGCGACTGACCGGACTGAGCGACGCCGACGGACGCGCGCTGCTGCGGACAGCGTCGTACGGCGGTGTCGACGAGGCGGTGCTCAGCCGGATCGTCGCCGAAGCCCGCGGCAACCCACGCGACATTCTGGCGGCTGTGGACGGGGTGATGTCGCCGGACTTTGCCGGCGGCTACGGCGTCGTCGGCGCGGACACCGGAGCTCTGGGCGAGCGGATCGCCGGCCTCACGGGTGCGGAGCGCCTGGCGCTCATCCTGGCGGCAGCTGACCCGACCGGCGACCCGGCACTCCAGTGGAGGGCGGCAGACGTCCTCGGTCTCGACCGTCAGGTGACCAGGACTCTTCACGACCAGGGTTGGCTTCGGCAAGAGACGAGAGTCCTGTTCGTGGACCCCAGACTTCGGCCGGTGGTGTACTGCCTGGCCACGAGTTCGGAGCGCGACGAGGTCCACCTGGCCCTGGCCACCGCGACAGACGCGGTCGTCGCCCGTGACCGCCGCGCATGGCACCTCGCTGTCGCAACGACCGGCCCGGACGACCAGTTGGCGGCAGAGCTCGAGCACTGCGCGGCACATGCGCGTCGGCGGTGCGGCCGCGGCGGCGAGGCCGCGTTCCTCGAACGGTCCGCTCTGCTGACCCGTGATGCCGACCTACGCTCGGCGCGACTGCTGGCTGCGGCGGTGGCGAAGTTCGACATCGGCTCGGCCTCCGCCGCGGTCCAATTGCTCGCTGCCGCCGGGCTCGGTCGGCTCGACGGACAGGTCCGCCGCTGTCTCGGTCGGCAGCATGCCCGGTTAGCGTTCGTCGACAAGCGCAATGGACCGGCCGCCGAGCAGATGTTGCGGGCGGCCGAAGAGCTGCGCCGGGCGAACGAGCCCCTGGCCTGTGAAGGGTTTCTGGAGGCTCTGGTCGCGGCGACCTACGCGGGACGGCTCGGGCCCGGTACCGGGGCCTTCGCTCGCCGGACACCCACCGACTGGACCCGCGACGGCAGGACCCGGGACCTTCTCGTCGGCCTCACCGCTCGCTTCGCCACGGGGTTCGCAGCGAGCCATCAACTGCTGAGACCGACGGTACGGGCCATTGCCGGCCGTGATGGCCACCATGCAAGCAAGCGGTGGCTAGGGATCGCCTCCCGGATCGCTGCGGACCTCTGGGACGACGACTTGTGGGACGACCTGACCTCGCGGACGGTGGACATCGCGCGGGAGACCGGTTCGTTGATGAAGTTGCCGTACGCACTGACCGACCGCTGCCTGGCCGAGCTCCACTTCGGCAACTTCGACACCGCGCAGTACCTGCTCGACCGCATCGACGCACTGACCACGTCGAGTCACGGTCCCGGCTTCCCGTGCGGGGCACTCCTACTGGACGGATGGCGCGGCGCCGAGGAGGCCGCCCACGCGCGGATCGAGGCTGCTCGCCAGGAGGCCATGGAGCGAGGCGAAGGCATCGTGATCACCACGGCCGGTCTGTCGGCCGCCGTACTGGCCAACGGCTTGGGACGGTACGACGCCGCGTTGGCGGCCGCGCGCGACGTGGTGGCGGACGACGAGCTCGTCTTGTACGGCTGGGGTCTGACCGAGCTGATCGAGGCCGCCGCGCGTAGCGGGCAGCCCGGCGCCGCCGAATCCGCGCTGGCAGCGTTGGCCGAACGAGCGCGAGCGGTCGGCACCGACTGGGCGCTCGGTCTCGAAGCACGCTCCCGTGCCTTGCTGGCCGACGGTACCGAGGCAGAGCGGCTGTACCAGCTAGCCATCGATCACCTGTCCAGGACCCGTGTCGTCGTCCACCTGGCCAGAACCCAACTCGTGTACGGCGAATGGCTGCGGCGCGAGGGCCGACGCGTCGACGCCAGGGTCCAGCTCAAGGCCGCACGCGATCGCCTCGCCGCCGCCGGTGCCACCGCCTTCACCGAACGGGCGCACCGCGAGTACCTCGCCACCGGCGACCGGGCCCGGCGCCGAATCGTCGACCACCGGGCCCAGCTCACACCACAGGAGACGAGCATCGCCGCGCTGGCCGGCCAGGGCCTGACGAATCCGGAGATCGGCGAACGTCTGTTTCTCAGCCCGCGCACCGTCGAATACCACCTGCACAAGGTCTTCGAGAAGTTCGGTATCTCTTCGCGGCGAGCCTTGCTCCGCAAGCTGACACCGGACGTGGCCGGTGAACACGGCTAGCGGTAGCGCCCGTCGAAACGTGACCGCCCGCTGAGGTCCACGAACGTCAGCCCCACGATCACGCCGTCCTCGACCAGCCACTGCAGCAGGTAGCAGGCGCGGTACGACGGCGGCCAGAACGAGCAGAACCGGCCGCGGTCGTCGACGTACCACTCGCCCCGCGTGACGTGGCCGTCCTCGGTGTAGGTGGTTGCGCCGTTGCGCTCGAAGATCTGAGTCGCTCCGTCCGCATACCCGAGACGACCCGCGGTGACGGCCGCCGCGATCTGCGCGCGAGCGACCGAATCACCGTTATCGGCATGGATGTCGGTCAGTGGGCTGTCCACGTCCGGCCCTCAGGCGACCATGCCGCGTGAGCAGGCCCGCGCGGCCTCACGGACCACATCGCCGACGACGTCCGGCTGCGACAGCACCAGGAAGTGTGACGCGCCGTCGACCTCGGTGACCTTCGAACCGGCCCGGTCGTACGAGAACCGGTGGAGCTGCGGTGCGATCGGCTGGTCCGCCGTACCGAACACGCCCCAGGACGGCTTCGACTTCCAGGCCGCCGCGACGACCGGCTCCTCGAACGCAGTGGCCAGCAGCGGACGCTGGGCGCGGGCCATGAACGCCGCGTCGGCCTCGGGTACGTCGGCGCAGAAGATGTCCCGGAACCGCGCGGGGTCGACCGAGAGCTCCGCAGTGCCGTCGGGCAGCGACCGCGGCCGAAGGAAGTTGCCCATAGCAAGCGATGGATAGATCCCCTGCAGATCGACGATGGACTCGCCCTCGGCCGGCACGAATCCGGCGACGTACACCAATCCGGCCACCTGGTCCGCGACACCGGCGGCTGTGATCACGCTGCCGCTGTACGAATGCCCGACCAGGACGATCGGACCGTCCAACTGGTCGATGACCGCACTGAGATAGGCGACATCGGCAGCGACCCCGCGCAGCGGCACCGCGACTGCCAGGAGGTCGAACTCGTCGCCGGCGAGGCGGTCGAAGACAGGCCGCCAGCTCGATGCGTCGCCGAACGCTCCGTGGACGAATACGATTGTTGCTCTAGACATGTTGGTTTCCCTTGCTGATCGGGCGGACGGTGAATCCCAGTACGCCGAGCACCTTCACGGCGCCCGACCTGCCGCCCTCGAAATCGGTCGGGGCCAGTCGCTGCCCGGTCGCGAACTCGTACGCAGTGCCCAGAACCGCCTTCGGCGGGTAGGTGCGCTCCTGCCACACGAGTTCGTACGTCGTCGTCGGCGCGAAGCCGTGCTCGGCGAAGAAGGCCTTCGGCCCCAGCCGGTCGTACTCCGCGAGCGCGCGCTCCACCTCCGCAGGCGTCACCCGGTCCCACGCCGGCGCCGGCATCAGTTGCGGCCGGCCATGACGCCGCCGTCCACGTTCAGGATCGCGCCGGTGATCCAGCTCGCCTGACCGGACAAAAGGAACGTGATCGCCGACGCCAGATCCTCGGCCGTACCGACCCGGCCGAGCGGGTGCAGCCCGGCGAAGCTCTCGAGCGTCTCGGCCACCTTCTCCGGCGGGATGAAGGCTTCGTAGATCGGAGTGGCGACCACGGCCGGCGCGACCGCGTTGACCCGGATCCCGTGCTCGGCCAGCTCGATCGCCAGATTGTGGGTCAACGCGTGCAGACCGGCCTTGGCCATCGAGTACGCGCTCGAGGGTGTGGCGGCGAGCGCCTGATGAGCCCACATACTGCCGACGTTCACGATCGCCCCGCCCTGGCCGGCCTCGACCATGCAGCGCACGACGGTCTGGGTCAGGAAGAAGATCGCGCGATTGATCTCCTGGTACGAGTCGTAGAAGGCGCCGTCATGCTGGAGGAACGGATTCGGGCTGAACATGCCCGCCGCGTTGACCAGCAGCGTCGCATCCGAGTGCTCGGCCGCCAGTTGCTTCTGCACATCGGCGACCTGCGCACGATCGGCGAGATCAGCCGGGATCCCCCAGGCCCGGCCCATCGCCGCCAGCTCCATCACCGTCTGGTCGACCTTGCTCTCGTCGCGGCCGATGATCACCGCACTGCCGCCGCCGGCCACGACGTCGGCGGCCGTCTGCCGCCCCATCCCGCTGCTTCCCCCGACGACAACCAGCTTCCGCCCCTCGAACGCTTCGATCATCACACTCTCCATCCGCCCGGCACTTCGGTCCCGGAGCCGCATCCCGGCTCACCCACCAACCGTCACGCCGCCCGCCCCCGAACCGCCTCAGGGACCCACCGAGCCAACCCCCTGGTCAGTGCCGCTTACACATTCCACGGCCGCAACAGGCGCACTGTTCACGTTGCGTTGTCGGCGTTTCTTTGGGCGAGGCGGTGGAGTTGGGCGGCGTGCTGCTGCACCACCCACAAACTCCCCGGCTGTACGACTTGGCTCCTCGACGATCTTGCGGCTGCGCTCGAAGCAGCTGATGAACTCGAATTCATGACCGCTCTCCTCCCGGGCCCAGCGTGGACCACGACCCGAGCCTGCCGCCGCCATCAACGCGTCGTACCGGTACAAACCCCAGGGATCGACACCGGGGAACGCCGCTCACACCACCGGCCCGGCGCACCGCACCTCTCTCAGCCGCTCTCGCACGGAGAGGGGCAAGGCTTCGGCGCAGGGACCTCGCGCTTGAGCGTGCAGGCGAGGGAGACCAGACCTGGGGCGGCGGCCGATACCTCTTCGTTCATGAGCGTGAGCACACTGACTCCGGGATGCTTGACACTCCGTAAGGGAGTCATGGGTCAGACGTCGGGGCCGGCAGCGCAACGGCCTCACACAACTGCCCGAGCGGACCCTTGGAGGGAAATCGATGAACGATCTGCATGATGATGTCTTCGCGATATCGCCCGACATTCGCTATGTCGCTGCCGCTCAGGGTCAGCAGTTGGTGATGCGATCCCGGCCGGATCTGCAGAATGCGTCCAGCGGCAACAGCGACCTGTACGAGGAGCTGCTAGTCAACCCCACCCTGCTCACCCTCGCCACCCGGCGCGGCAACATCGATTGCGGCGGGCTGCGGTACCTCATCGTCGCGTACGGCCACTTCGAGATGTTGGTCATCCCCACAAGTGGCGGGCATGTCGGCGTTGGATTCGAGCTGGACGCGAACCCAACCGGCTACCTGCACACGATCTTCAGTGTCATGACGAATCACGGCCAGCCCGCGGTCTGAGGATCCGACCCGGCCGACCCTCGCACGAACCGAGCCGGCTGGCCTGATCAGCACGGTGCGGGAATCGTAGGTCGGGTCAGGAGCGCCCGGCCGCGAGCCGGTCCTACGCGACCGACATACGGCGCTCACGCGGTCGTTTCGGATTTCGCCATCTCGACGCGGTAGTCGTAGATCGGGCGGTAGCGGTCGTACAGCGTGGTCAGGATGCTGAACAAGAAGACGAAGAACAGGGTGTCGATCGGCTGGATGTGCCCCTCGCCCCGCCTTAGCAGCAGCGCCGCGACGGTGACCAAGGCGATGTTGGTGACGAAGACGACCAGGAACGAGATCCCGGCCGACTGCCACGAATGACCTCGCTTCGCCGCCCACAGCCCCAGCGCGGCATTGACGATCGCATAAAAGGCGACGCCGAGGAAGATCTGCAGACTGGTCGCGTCGACCCCTGGCAGGACCCGGCCGTAGATCACGCTGATCAGCCCGATCAGGAAGATCTTCTCCAGCGCAGCCTCGTCGAAGACCTTCCGGTGTCTTGCCTGGAAGGCGGCCCGTTCGCGGGCCGTGGCGACCGCCGACGGCAACGGGTCGGCCGCGATCCGCAACGACCAGTCGCGCTGCGGCAGCCGAGGCCGTACGACGAACAGCAGGACCGCGATCAGTATCAGGATGCCGGCAGCGAGCGCCGGACCGAACCACGGCACATCGCGGATCGTGTCCGTGACGTCGAGCTTCGCGATATGGATCCAGTACTCCTGCGGCAGCTTGATGAAGATCCAGATCGCACCCGCGACGATCAGCCAGAACTTGAACCCGCCTCGCCGCGGGTTCCACCGCGTGCGGACAGTCTCGTAGGCGATGAAGAAGTACTCGAACGTATTCGGGAACACCAGCAACAGCCAGCGCAGGCCGGTCAGCTCGAACGCCACCACACCGATCTGCCGGTAGAAGAACAGAAATCGGTTGATCCGGAACGCCGACAGATTCGCCCAGTTGCGCAGGCCCGCTGTGTACGCAACGGACAGATAGAACACGTCCATCGCCTTGTCGTAGCTCTGGTAGAACGGCGGATTGAATCCGAACGTCTGGAAGATCGTCTGATCAGCCGCGTCCAGCACCAGACAGGCGATGATCGCCGGCAGCGGATACTTCGGGATGAACAGGGGCAACACGAAGCGCGCCAGCACCACGCTCCAGAACACGACATCGACGCCCATCGCCCCCACCCCCGGGACAACCATTCGTGCAACGATCGTAAGCGCCGTCCCAGGGTAACGACGTCGGTCAGTTGACGATCGACAACGAGCAGCGAACGCAAGGGGAGGACAGGATCATGAGTGACACCACGGCTGCGAGCGCGCAGGGCACGGTCCGAGCGTTCCGAATCGACGTACCTCAGGGCGAGATCGACGAGCTGCGCCGCCGCATTGACGCCACGCGCTGGCCGACCAAGGAACTCGTCTCCGATCGGTCGCAGGGTGTGCAACTGGCGGCGCTACAGAATCTCGCGCGCTACTGGACAGCTGAGTACGACTGGCGCCAGTGCGAGGCGCGGTTGAACGCGCTTCCGCAGTACAAGACCGAGATCGACGGGCTGGACATCCACTTCATCCACGTCGAGTCACCGCATGAGAACGCGTTGCCGTTGATCGTGACGCACGGCTGGCCGGGCTCCGTCGTCGAGCTGCTCGAGACGATCGGCCCACTCACCGACCCGACCGCGCACGGCGGCCGCGCTGAGGACGCCTTCCATCTCGTGCTGCCGTCGATCCCCGGCTACGGGTTCTCCGATGAGCCGACCGAGCTCGGTTGGGGACCGATCCGGATAGGAAGGGCGTGGGACGAGCTGATGCGGCGCCTGGGTTACACGGCGTACGTCGCACAGGGGGGCGACGTGGGCTCCCAGGTCACCGACGCGATGGGCCGGCTCGCACTCGACGGGTTGATCGGCATCCACACCAACCTCCTCACGCCGGCGCTCGGCGATGCCGAGGCCCTGAGCGAGTCGCCGCCGTCGACAGAAGAACGTGCCGCCCTCGACCAGCTCGCCGAATTCCACGCGACCGGTACCGGGTACTTCGTGGAGCAGGCGACGCGCCCGGAGACGATCGGCTACGCCCTCCTGGACTCCCCCGTCGCGTTGGCGGCGTGGATGATCGATCACGATACCGACAGCTACCAGAAGATCGCCCGCGCTTTCGTCGAAGGACAACCTTCGGGCAACCTCACCCAGGAACACATCGTCGACAACATCACCCTGTACTGGCTGACAGGCACCGGGGCGTCGGCTGCGCGCTCGTACTGGGAAGAAGGGCAAGAGAACGCTCGTGCGGTCGGCCAGACTCCCACGCCGGTCTCGGTTCCGGTCGGCTTCACGACGTTCCCCGGAGAGATCTGGCGCACCCCGCGCAGCTGGGTCGAGAAGGCGTACCCCAACGTCATCTACTTCCACGAGGTGGACAAGGGCGGTCACTTCGCCGCTTGGGAGGAACCTGGGCTCTTCTCGGAGGAGCTGCGCGCCGCCTTCCGCCCGCTGCGCTAGCCGACACTGAGCGCTTACTGCCGCTTGCCGCTCTCTGTCCACTGTTGGAAGAGGTTGACCTGTGCCTCGGGCCACGCGCCGTCGCAGGGCATCGAGCCGTGCCTCAGGCGGGCCAGGATGCGATCGGCGTGCCGGCTGACGTCGTCGTACGACCAGAGGTCGAAGTACCTCAGCATCGATTCGCGATCCTTCTCGCGGAACAAGGGCTTGATGTCCGTCTCAAAGCCGGTCGAATCGTGGGCCATGCGTCCTCCTGGCATTGGAAGGCGGCCGGAGCCGCGCGTGCGGATATCGTCGTACGACAACAGAGTCGAGCACGAAGCTGTCAGAACACCAGGTGTCGCTTGCCACGTATGGGCGCGACGTCGGGGAACGGTCCGATTTGCATCATGGAGGTGCTGGGGAAGGTCGGGAGGGGCACAATCACAGGATCAGGAGAGGGGGCCGCAGATGGCCGACGACGTGATCATCGTGGGAGTCGACGCTGCGTGGGACAAGGGCCGCGCGCTCGACTGGGGCATCGACGAGGCGCTGGCCCGGCAGTTGCCGCTACGCGCCGTCCACGTCGTGGAGTCCAGGCACAGTAACGAGGACGCGTACGCTCCGGTCATGGCCGACGGGGTCTCGATCGTCCCGGTCAAGATCGACGAGGCGGCGGCCAAGGTGACCGACGAGGTGCGGGCGCGGCTGGCCAAGACGAAGACCGACCTCGACGTCGACGTCGATCAGCGGGTCGGCAAGCCCGAGGATGTATTGGTCGAGCTGAGCGAGTCCGCGACGATGCTGGTGCTCGGCCGGCGCGGGCACGGCGTTTTCGCGGACCTTCTGATCGGATCCACCTCTGAGGCGGTCGCGAACCGTGGCCGCGGTCCAGTGGTCGTCGTACCCACCGGTTCGGACCAGCAGGAGCACACCACCGATCCGGTCCTGGTTGGTGTCGACTGGCTCGAACCCGATCCCGATCAGCCCGCCATCGAGTTCGCCGCCGACCACGCCGCGGCCCACGGCGTGCCGCTGACCTTGGTCCTCGTCTGGGATTTCCCCTGGGTCGTCGCCTCCGACCAACCAGTCTCCGATCAGGACATCGAGCAATGGCACGACATGACCGACGCCCGCGGCACCGAACTCGTCGAACACTGGCGTACCAAGCGTCCCGGCCTCCAGATCACCCATGACCTCCACCAGGGTCACGCCGTCGAAGGCCTCCTCGCCGCCGCCGAGAACCTCAACCCTCAACTCCTCGCCATCGGCGGCCGCCGCCGCTCACGCGCCGCCGAACGCCTCCTCGGCTCCACCGCCCGGGGCATCCTCCACCACACCACCCACCCCATCGCCATCGTCCACGAACGCCCGTAGACCGGAGGCATCGGGCGAATCGTAAGCGGCAAGATCTCCTGATCTGGTTGGGGTTGCGCTCAGGCGTCAGGAGGTGTTCGCTGGACTGTGCAGTCGACGTCCAGTGGACGGTCGAGATGGACTTTTCGACATAATTCGAGGAACTCGAGAAGCGTACGTCGGATGCGCTGGCGACAGCGCGCACTGCGGCCACCGCGTCGCGAGACCAACTCCGCGGGCAGATCGATCGGGCCCAGGTCGACCTCGATCTCGCGGGCAAGGACGCGCAGCAGCAGGCGGCCAAGACAGCGGAACGCGTAGAGCAAGTTGGCGCAGATGAGGGCCGACGCCAAGTCGAGCATGGACGACGTCAAAGCCGGGATCGACAAACGCACGCTCAGCTGGACGCGAAGATGGCGGAGAACGACGCGGATGAGCAGAGGTTGATGCCGTCGACGCGATCGACCCGGCCGCACCAATCGCCATCCATAGTGGGCACGAATCGTTTATAGGCTCTTCACAAATGAGGGTGTAGCGGGCGTTGGCGTGGCGGTCCAGGGATGGACATCGAGGTCTCCCGAGGATGAAGGCTCCTACACGCTCATTCTGAAAGACCTCGACGTGCCCGACGCTACCGTCGGCGAGCGCTCCGACGCGTCCGCCCATCCCGATCTGACTTCCTTCTGCCGCCTCGACGAGCTTGGGCTGGTCGTCACGCGGCAGCGCCTCGAGCCTGATCGCGCGGTCCTCGCGTGCCGAGTCCTCGAACCCGACCAGTGGTGTCGCCGTTGCGGTTGCGAAGGGACCCCGCGGGACACCGTCAACCGGCAGTTGGCCCACGAGCCACTCGGCTGGCGGCCCACGACGCTGCTGGTCACGATCCGCCGCTACCGGTGCGGCGATTGCGGTCATGTGTGGCGCCAAGACACCTCCCGGGCGGCGGAGCCGCGGGCTCGGCTGTCTCGTCGTGGGCTGCGGTGGGCACTCGAGGGGATCGTGGTCGCTCACCTCACCGTTTCCCGGGTCGCTGAGGGGCTCGGGGTCGCTGGAACACCGCCAACGACGCCGTCCTGGCCGAAGGCCAGCGGGTCCTGATCGACAACTCCACGCGCTTCGACGGCGTCCGGGTCGTTGGCGTCGACGAGCACGTGTGGCGACACACTCGCCGCGGCGACAAGTACGTCACCGTCATCATCGACCTCACTCCGATCCGCGACGGCGCCGGCCCAGCCCGGCTGCTCGACATGGTCGAAGGCCGCTCCAAGCAGGCGTTCAAGACCTGGCTCGCCGCACGGCCCGACGTCTGGCGCGACGCGATCGAGGTAGTCGCGATGGACGGGTTCACCGGCTTCAAGACCGCCACCAGCGAGGAACTCCCCGACGCAGTCGCGGTCATGGATCCCTTCCACGTCGTCCGCCTGGCCGGCGATGCACTGGATCGGTGCCGACGCCGGGTCCTGCAGGCCATCCACGGCCGCCGCGGCCGCAAGAACGACCCGTTGTACAGGGCGCGCCGAACGCTGCACACCGGTGCCGAGCTGCTCACCGACAAGCAGAAGGACCGGCTCGCAGTCCTGTTCGCGGCCGAGGAGCACGTCGAGGTCGAGGCGACCTGGGGGATCTATCAGCCGATGATCGCCGCCTACCGTCACGAGGTCCGCAGTCGAGGTCGCGAACTGCTGACCAAGCTCATCGACTCGGTCAGCCACGGCGTCCCGAAGGCGCTGACCGAAGTCATCACGCTCGGCCGGACCCTGAAGAAGCGAGCCGACGACGCGCTGGCCTACTTCGACCGACCCGGCACGTCCAACGGCCCAACGGAGGCAATCAACGGACGGCTCGAACACCTCCGCGGATCAGCGCTCGGTCGACCATCATTCAGCGTGTGACGAGGACGCGGGTGCGCTCGCACTGCGCGCCCGGGCGGGCTCGGCTACGGGCGTGGATTGGCGGGCTTGTTGACGGCCGCGGGACGGGCGTTCACCTGCTTGGCTGGGTCGGGGCCGAAGGCGAAGCCGACTACGGCCCCGAGCGCCGCGAAGGCAGCCGCGGCGAGCAGCACACCGTTGAGCCCGTTCGCCGTGCCGGCGCGGGCGGCATGGGCGGCCGCGGCGCGGGTTTGGGGTGGCAGGATGGCGACTACCCGGGTGCCCGCGCCTGAGGCGACGGCGGCCGCGAGCCTGTGGATCGCGTCGGGTGGCGCGGCCAGGCCTGCCAGTTCGTGGAGCGTGGCGGTGCTGACGCGGTTGGCGTACAGCGCGCCGAACACTGCCACACCGGTGGCTGTGCCGACCTGGCGTAGCGTGTTCGTGAGGCCGGCGGCCATCCCGGCTCGTGCCGGTTCCACCGCCGCAAGCGCCGCCGAGGCCAAGGCGGTGGAGGTGATGCCTAGGCCGATCCCAGCCAGGATCAGGCCGGGCAGCAGTACGAGCCAGCCGGACGTGGCGGTCAGGTGAGCCATCGAGGCCAACCCGGCGGCGGCCGAGGCCATGGCCGCGCCTAGCAGCATTCGCATCTGCACTTTGCCGATCAACCGGCCGGTCAGGAGGGCGACCGTGAACGAGACCACGAACATTGGCACCAACCGCAACCCACCCTGAACCGGTGAGTTGCCGAGGGTGTTCTGCACATAGAGCGAGAGATAGGTGATTGTCCCGATCACAGTCGCCGAGATCGCGAACGCGACGAACCCGGTCGCGGCGAAGCTGCGGCGCCCGAACAGCCGGAGGTCGGCCATAGGTGCGTGCGCGAACCGCAACTCGTACAACACGAACACCGCAAGGGCGACGGACGCTATCAGGAACAGAGTCAGGATCGCCGGGCTCGTCCAGCCGGAGGAGTTGCCGCGGATCAGCGCGAACATCAGCGCGGTGAGCGCCGTGATGATGAGGGCCGTTCCTACCCAATCGGCCCGACCGCCGGCCGGGTTACGGGACTCGCGCAGCTTCGCCCATCCGATCACCAACGCCATCACGCCGACCGGCAGGTTGATAAAGAAGATGGACCGCCAGCCCAGGGAGTCGGTCAGCGCCCCACCGACCAGCGGCCCGATGGCGCTGGCACCGCCGAGAGTGGCACCGAAGGCGCCCAACGCCCGGCCCAAGGCCGGACCCGAGAACTCCACACGCAAGAGCGGCGTGGCGACGGCGAACAGCGCCGCGCCGCCGAGCCCCTGCAACGCGCGGAACAACTCGAGCGCCAGGGTGGTCGTCGCCAACGCGCTCGCCAGCGACCCGATCATGAAGACGACCATGCCGACCAGGAACACCCGGCGATGACCCACTCGGTCGCCCAACGTAGCCGCCGGTAAGAGCAGCACGGCCAACCCCAGTGCGTAGGCCGCGCTCACCCACTGCAGGTCCGCCAGACTCGCCTGCAGGTCGCGCTGAATCGACGGCAGCGCCACACTCACCACAGTCACGTCCAGCAGCAGCATGAACGCCGCCGTCAGCACCAGCAGAAGCGTCCACCGCTGCCGCGACGACGTCCGCCTGGTGCTCTCGTCGATCTCATTGATCGTCATGTCTTCTCCTCCCGGTACCGCGCCATTACACGATTGATGTTTCAACCATCGATCGGACAGCAGCCCGTCACGCCAGTCGGATCCACTGGCGAGGTCACCGGTCCCGAGTTGCACTCGGGAGCATTTCGATCGCGAGGCCCTCTAGCCGTGGGACCAGTTGGCGCCGGTGCCCGCGCGGCCAGGGCGATCACCAGGGAGTACGACGGGTGCGACGGACCCGTCGTCGCGCGATCGTCGAGGCATGACAACGAATCGGACGACCCTGGCGAATCCCCGGCGGACAAGGCTTGTCGGGCGGGGCGACATTGCTCGGCTCACAGCCGTGCCTGCGATCAAGACCGATCTGATCCTCCGGCTCGCGACGGTGCCGGGACTGGTTCGGCCCGGTGTCTCGCATTGGGATATGAAGACGCGGCTGCCGCTGCATCCGTTGTCCAACGAGAACGCGTACGGCGACCCGCAGTTGCTGCACGACCTCGCCGTACCGGGTGCGAAGTTTGCCCGCCGGATGGGCGCGGATGTGGTCGTTGGCGCAGAGACCGGCGGCATCCCCCTGGCGACCGCGGTCGCGCTGGCCGGCGACCTTCCGTTCGCGTTCGCCCGCAAGCCCGGATACGTGGGACACGAGGACCACGAGCCGCGGGTCCGTGGAGCCTCGGTTGCCGGGCGGCGGGTGCTGCTCGTCGACGATGCGGTCTCCTCGGGTACGGCGCTCGAAGCGTTCGCGGACGAACTCCAGAGCGAAGGCGCGATCCTCGTCGGCGTCTTCACTCTCGTCGACATGCGCGACGTCGCGACCTCGGTGGCCCCGATCACCAAGACCCTCCCGATCGAGTCCGTCGCGACCTATCTCGAGGTCCTCGACGCGGCGACCGACGCCGGCATCCTCGATCCCGCGGTACACCAGCTCGCGGTCAACGCCCTGGTCAACCACTGGACCAACGACGACCCCCGCTGGTCCCTACTCGACCACGCAGCCTGACCTCAGAACCGCCGCCGGGCGGGGATGAACGTGCCGGCTGCCTCCTCGGCGCGGATGATGTGGGTGATGGCGTTGATCAGGGCCAGGTGGGTGAATGCTTGTGGGAAGTTGCCGAGTTGGCGGCCGGTGAGCGGGTCGAGCTCCTCGGCGTACAGGCCGAGCGGGCTCGCGTAGGACAAGAGCTTCTCGCACAGCGCCGTGGCCTCGGCCAGCTCACCGATCTCGACTAGCGCGGACACCAGCCAGAACGAGCAGATCGTGAACGTCCCCTCCCTGCCGGTCAGCCCGTCGTCGGTCTCCGAGACGCGGTAGCGCAGGACCATGCCGTCCTCGGTGAGCTCGTCGGCAATCGCCCGTACGGTGGCTCGAACCCGCGGGTCGTCCGCAGGCAGGAACCGTAGCAACGGCACGAGTAACAGCGAGGCGTCGAGCGTGGTCGCGCCGTACCGCTGCACGAAGACTCCCCGCTCGTCGACACCCTGGGTGCAGATGTCCTCGCGGATCTCGTCGGCGATCGCTTGCCAATCGTCGGCGAACCCCGGCTCGTCGTGCAGCCGGGCCAGCTTCGCGCCACGATCCAACGCCACCCAGCACATCAGCTTGGACGACGTGAAGTGCTGCGGTTCACCACGCGATTCCCAGATGCCGCGATCGGGCTCGCGCCAATGCTTCGCAGCTGCTTCCACGGCCCGTTTGAGGATCGGCCAGAGACTCTCGGGCACCTGGTCCCGGGACCGGGCATGCAGATACACCGAGTCGAGCACCGCACCCCAGACGTCATGCTGGCGCTGCAAATAGGCCGCGTTTCCGACCCGGACCGGTCTCGCGCGCTCGTACCCACTCAGGTGGTCCAGGATCTGTTCGGGGAGGTCGCGCTCCCCGCCGATGCCGTACATGATCTGCATGTCGTGATCGCCGTCGCACATCTCGGTCAGGAAGCAGAAGAAGTCGTTGGCCTCGCGATCCAGCCCGATCGTGTACAGCCCCCAGAGAGCGAACGTGGAGTCGCGGATCCACGAGTACCGGTAGTCCCAGTTCCGCTCACCGCGCGGCGTCTCGGGCAGGGAGGTCGTCGCAGCGGCGAGCAGTGCACCGGTTGGAGCGTAGGTGAGTCCTTTCAACGTGAGTGCGCTGCGCGCCAGATAGCGGCTCCACGGATGATCCGGAAAGACGCCGACGTTCATCCACTGCCGCCAGTACTCCGCCGTGCTCCCCATCCGTTCAACAGCGTCGGTCCAGGTCTGCGGGGCCGGCACGGCCGACCACGAGAGTGCCACGAATGCCGTATCGCCCTGCGACATACGAGTCCTGGCCCCGGCCGTGCGGCCCTCCAACCCGACGCGTAGATCCGTGGTCAGCCTCAGCGTGACGTCGTGGTCCACGTCAGGGCAGCTCGCCACGGCCTCGCCGTAGCCAGGACCGTCGTACGACCAGCGTGCTTCTCGCCGGCCGTATCCGAACATCGGCTCGCACACCATCGCGAGATCCACAACGCCGCTGACGCATTTGACGGTCCGCAGCAAGCAGTGTTCGGCGTCGTAGTCCGTCGGCGTACGGCGATGAGAGTGGGACCGCTCGGAGACCTGGTGCCAAGGACCCATCAGCAGGGCGTCACGGACGATCAACCATCCGGTCGGAGTCTTCCAGGTCGTTTCGAGCATCAGGCTGCCTGGCAGGTACCGACGTGCAGCAGGCACCCGTACGCCGTGCGGGCCGAGCCGGAAGCTCCCCGCCGCGCGGTCGAGGATCGCCCCGAACACACTGGGCGAGTCGTGCCGCGGCAGGCACATCCACTCCACCGCGCCGCTGGGCGCGATCAAGCAATTCGACTCGCAGTCCGACAGGAAGGCGTAGTCCGCGATCGGCGGGTGCGCGCTTCGACGTACCAAGGGCTCCGGCGACGTCACTTCCCCTCCTCCATGTCAGGAAGCTGTTTCTGGCGACGCCAGCAGCATCGCGACCACCCGGCCGAGGTCCTGTTCCGCGCCAGTCGGTGTTTGGAGGCCGTTGTCGAACAGTGCCTTGGCGCGGAGGGCGTTGTCTGGGCGGGCCGACGTACGGAAGAAGGCGGCGAGGCCGGGCCCGAACTCGTCGTCGGGTGGCAGCGTGGCTACGTCGAGGAGGGCCTTTGTACTGGCGACTGCGTCCTTGTCGAAGCCCGCGATCCGCCGGGCGAACGCGTCGACGTACCCCGCCAGGCCGGCGTCGGGGAGCACGCGATTGACGTAGCCGTAGCGCTCGGCGAGGGCGGCGGGGATGTCGTCGCCGCCGAAGAGGATCTCGGCGGCCCGGCCGCGGCCGACCAATCGACCGAGCCGTGCCATCGGACCGCCACCCGGCACAGCTCCGATGCCGACCTCGAACTGGCCCAGGATGGCCCGATCGCCGGCGAATCGGATGTCAGTCGCGAGAACGAACTCGCTTCCGGCACCTCGAGCCCGGCCGCGGATCGACGAGATCGTGACCGCCGGGACCTTGCTCAGCCGGATCAGGTTGTCGACGTACGGGTGCAGGCCGGTCGGCCCGGGCTGCATCGCGGCAACCCGGGCCTTGTCGGCCTTGAAGTCCCAGTGGGCCATGAAGTACTCGGGGTTCGCGCTGTCGAACACGACCACGGTGACGGTCGGCGACTGCTCGATCCGGTTCACCAGAGCTGCGAGCTCGTCGACCGAGTCCGGGTCGAGCAGGTTCACCGGGCCGTTCTCGAAGGTCACCCGCCAGTACGCCGGGGACACCTCGTCGACCGTGAACTGGACCTTGGCGGAATCCGCACTGGACATGTTGCCTCCTCGACCATTCATCATGCGACGCATTCCTTGTGACTTGCACTAGCCAGGGCCACGACCTTTTCCGAGCGCACGGTCCGCGGCCGGGAGTCTGCGGCCAGCAACGCGACAAGCAGAGCGACACCAGCCGCGGCGCCGCCGAAGATCACGAACGCCATCCGTACTCCGGCGAACCCGGCCACGATCCCGCCGGCGATGGCCGGCAGCGAGATCGCCGCGCAGGCGACGACGTAGAAGGCGGACATCACGGCGGCGCGGTGCTCGGCGGGGATGACCGCGGTCAGGGCGCGCAGTCCGCCGAGGAAGGCGACACCGAATCCGCCGCCACCGATGACCGCACCGGTGAGGTACAGGACCGGCGAACCGATTGCCGCGGCGGTGACCAGCATCGTCATGCGCAGCGGATCGGCGCCGAGCGCGGGATCGTCGTGATCGGGGGCAAGTGTCAACGGAGCGCCGGAGCGCCAGCGGCCGATCAGCTTGGCGGCGAGCAGTCGCCCTCGCCATCGGTCCCACCATGAGCGTGCAGGAAGCGGTTGAAGGCTCCGACCTGCGACTGGTACTTGCGCACCCCGACGTACGTGCCTTTTGCGGCCGAGGATGTCGGGCTGCGGTGACGGAAGGGGTACGCCGGACTCGCCTGGGTAGCCGAGCACGAAACTCGCCGGCCTTGATCGCTAGGCCCTGACCGGGCAGCGGATCGACGCCGCTGCCCTCGATGGCGGGCTGGCCGATCGAGTCCCGGTAGCCCAGTGGATTCAGGTCGCCGGGCTGAGCGCCGAAGTCGTGAGTACTCAGTACGGTCAGACTGTGGCGGCCGTCGTAATGCCTGCGCGCCAGCTCCATCGTCCGACGCCAGCTCTCCTCTGAATCGCTGAAGACGCTGACGGCGATGTGGACGGCACCGGTCCCGAAGTCCGGCTCCCAATGCACCGGATCGTTGACGCCGTCGTCCCGGAGCTCGCGAGCACGCGCGGCCATCCCCACCCGGAACGCCTCCGGGAAGCTCTGCAGCGACTGTTCCGGCAGACCGAGCGCCACCAGCCCGGAGTACGTGATCGCCACCGCGATCCAGGGCTCGTCGCTCTGCCACCACTCGGCGGCCGATGCGACGTGCGGTGCCAGGTCGCGAAGGAACTCGCGCCCGGCACGCACGTCGTCGATGTGCAGCATGACGTGCGTGCCGTAGTACGGCTCCGGGCGGTAGCGCAGAACGGTCGCCTGGATGTCGTCGAGCTCGACCAGTGCCGTCGCACTAGTCCGCGATCTTGTCCAGGTACTCGTCGACGGCCTCGCCGGCGCGTCGCAGCCAGCCTCTCCGCGACGGTCAGGTCGTTCGCGACGTACCAGCCCTCGGCAGTGACCTGGTACTTCGCGAGGTAGTCCTTCGCCTGGGGCTGCGGATCCCCGGCCAGCCCTCCCAGGCCGAGTCGATGATGTCGAGGAAGTCGGGAATCTTCGTCGCGAAGTCGTCGATGTAGGCGTCCCAGTCACCGTCGTACGCCGTCGCGAACAGCGTCCGGGTGTCGTTGTCGAGGCACACGAATCGCATGCCGTGGACCGTGCCGACGTCGTCCGCGCCGGCGAGATTGCCGCCGAACAGCTTGAGGAACGCCCGCAACCGGTCGGCTCCCCCGGGTGCGAACGGAACGATGATCGTCAGCTCGGAGACCTTCCCGAGCCGACTGCCGGTCCGCCCAGCGCTCTCCACCGGCGGCGGTGGCGTCTGGGAAGCGTCCAACGCAAGCCGGCTGAGCGCCTTCTCCAGCGCGACCTTGCCAACCTCCGGGCGTCCGCGAACAGTTCCCGCAACTGATCGATCTTGGTCTCGACAGTCGCCTGCTCAATGGTGGTCATGATCCTTTGCTTTCACTAGTTCTGGAAGCATCGAGGCAAGCTCGAGCTCCCCATCGGGGGTTTGCAGGCCGCGTTCGAACGCGGCCTGAGTCAGTTGTTGCGGTTCGGGCGTGCCGACGTGCTTGCCGAAGAGGTCCGAGTCGAGCCTGAAGTCTTCGATCGGGGCGAGGGAGATCGCGTTCACCCTGCTCTTGACGGCGACGTGACCCGCGACGGGGAACGCTGCAATCCGTTGGGCGAGCGCCGTCACGAAGCCGTCGAGGTCCTTCGCCGGTAGTGCGCGGTTGATCCAGCCGTACTGCTCGGCAAGGTCGGCGTTGTAGTCGTCGGCGCTGAGGAGTACTTCGAGGGCTCGGGCGCGGCCGATCAGCCGGACGAGGTACTCCACGCCACCACCACCCGGGACCAGACCGAACGCAGGCTCGATCTGCGCGAAGATCGCAGTCTCGCGGGCGGCGAACCGCAGGTCGCAGGCGAGGACGAACTCGCTGCCGGCGCCTCGGGCCCGTCCCTCGATCTGGGCGATGCTCACGAGCCGGCTGGCGCTGAGATCGCGGAAGAGGAGCGCTATCGACGGTTCTCCGGTCAGTTTCGCGGCCTCGGCCCGGTACTCCGCGACACGGCGCAGGTCAACGTGCGAGATGAAGTACTGCGGATCGCCGCTGGTGAAGACGAGCACCTTGATCGCCGCATCTGCCTCGGCCTGCTGAATCAGCGTTACGAGATCCCGGACGAGCTCAGGCCCGAGCAGATTCATCGGCGGAGCTCCGATCTCGACTCGAAGTACAGCGCCGTTCGGCCGTACGTCGAGAGTCTCGAATGACCACTGTCTGTTCATGAATCCACGATGTTGCGAGCGCAGGTCCCATCGCGCCTGTGCCATCACTGGTCGATCCACGTTGCCACTGGGCGGATTGCCGCCGACCCGCGTGTACACCAGTGGGTTCACTGGTGCCATCTCGGGCGTCCACAGTCCATGGTGGTTACGACTATGGCCGTGGAGGGGAGATTCCGATGGCGAGCTTCGACTACGACGTGTTGATCGTCGGGTCCGGTTTCGGTGGCAGTGTTGCAGCGCTGCGTGCCGCGGAGAAGGGGTACCGGGTCGGCGTTCTCGAATCGGGGAAGCGCTGGAACGACGCGGACATCCCGAAGAGCCAGTGGCATCTGCCCGGGTTCTTGTGGTTCCCGGCAGCAGAGCTCTACGGGATCCAGCGCGTCGAGTACCTCGATGACGTACTGGTCCTGTGCGGCGCAGGCGTCGGCGGCGGCTCACATGTCTACGCGAACACGCTGTACGTACCGCCGAAGCAGTTCTTCGATGCTCCCCAATGGTCGAGCATCACCGACTGGGCCGACGAGCTGGCTCCGCATTACGACCAGGCCACCCGGATGCTCGGCGCCGTTCGTTCCCCCTACCTGCCCACCGACGTGGACCGTGTCATGCTGCAGGTCGCGACCGAGATGGGACGCGGCGAAACCTTCAACAAGGCCCCCGTCGGCGTGTACTTCGGAAGCCCCGGCGTCGAGGCCGAGGACCCGTACTTCGGCGGCGCCGGCCCACGCCGTACCGGGTGCATCTCCTGCGGGAAGTGCAACATCGGCTGCGGCCACAACGCGAAGAACAAGCTGACCACGAACTACCTGTACCTGGCCGAGAAACTCGGCGCCCAGGTCCACGAGCTGCACGAGGTCCACGACCTGATCCCGCTCGAGGGCGGCGGCTTCGAAGTGCGCGCGCGGCATCCGGGCTGGGCCCAACGAGCCGCCCACCGGCAGCAACACATCTATACGGCCGAGCAGGTGATCGTAGCGGCCCACGCGTACGGCTCGTCGAAGCTCCTGCTGCACATGCAACACGAAGGTCGCCTCAACGGTGTCTCTACCGAACTCGGCCGCCGCGCCCGGACGAACTCCGAACAGCTCCTCGCAATCACCCGCACGCACGCTGAATGGAAGGCCGATCCGGACAAGATCCAGCTCACGCCGGGGTCGGTGTCGATCACCTCCGGCGTCTGGCCAGATCCCGTCACGAGCATCGAGCCCGTGTACTGGGGCGTCGGCAACGACCTGTTCGCGTTCCTGGTCACCTACCACCAGCACGGCGCGCAGAAGCACCCGACAGCCGCCTGGATCAAGCAGCTGATCGACGAGCCGAGCTCAGTGCTCAGCTTCGACGACCCCCGTGACTGGGCCGAGCGCACCGTCATCATGCTCTGCTCTCAGACGACCGACACGTCGATCGATCTTTACTGGAGCGACGGCCGACTTCGAAGCAAGAACACCGGCACACCCCCGTCGGTTCACATCCCCGTCGTGGAGCAGTTCGTCGACCGGATGACCGCTCTGATGGGCGGCCACCAGGGTGCCCTGCCGTTCGAGGTCGTCAACCGCACCGCATCCGCCCACTTCACCGGCGGCATCCCCATCGGCGACAGCAACGAGAGCGGCGCGGTCGACCCGTACCAGCGTGTGTTCGGCCAGCCCGGCCTCCACGTGATTGACGGCAGCGTGATGCCGGCCAACACCGGCGTGAACCCGTCACTGTCGATCACCGCCCTCGCCGAGCGAGCGCTGTCGCTGTGGCCGAACAAGGGCGAAGTGGACCCGAGGCCGCCGCTGGGGTCGGGCTACCAGCGCGTCGCCCCGGTGATGCCGCATCGTCCCGCCGTACCCGCGGGCGCTCCGGCCGAGCTGCGGCTCGACGCCAAGAAGGCCGACGTCATCCCCGACTACCCGTACTAAGGCCAAAGGAGCACACAGATGACCGATCTTCGCGCCCTCGAGCCCCTCGCCCCGATCGGAGATGGCGTGGTCGTTCCGTACTACCTCGGCGACCGGAAGTTACGCATCGCAATCGCCCGGGTCGACGGCCGCCTGTACAGCTTCGACGATCTGTGCACCTGCGGCGGCGACCCCTGTCCGCTGTCGAGCGGTCTCCTCGTCGAGCACACGATCATGTGCCAGTGCCACGGCTCCCGGTTCGACGTCGCGACCGGTGCGGTGCTCAACGGTCCAGCGAGCCGACCGCTGAGCAGCTACGAAGTCCAGGAACTCGACGGCAACCTCGCAATCCGGCTGTGAAGGAGACGACCTCATGAAACTCAACCGTGACTGCCTGACGCCGGTCGGAGCGATTACGCGCGGTCTCCTGGCCGGAACCATCGGCACGATCGCCATGGACACCTTGCTCTACTTCCGCTACCGCAAGGGCGGCGGCAACGGCGGATTCGCGCACTGGGAGTTCTCCGCCGACATCCACAGCTGGGATCAGGCGCCCGCACCCGCCCAGGTCGGGAGACGCCTGTACGACGGGCTCCTGCAGCGCGAGTTGCCTGACGAGCGGGCCGCGCTGGTCAACAACATCATGCACTGGGGCTACGGCATCGCCAACGCAGCCGTGTACGGCGTCCTCGCCGGCTCGCTACGCACTCCGCGGGTCTGGTACGGCATACCGTTCGGCGCCGGCGTCTGGGCGTCGGGGTACGTCGTACTGCCCGCCGCCAAGCTCTACGAACCAATCTGGAAATACGACCGCCAGACCCTCGCAAAGGACCTCAGCGCTCACCTCGTCTACGGCCTCACCACGGCCGCGGCCTTCAGGCTCGCCCGCCGGTTCCGCCTCTGACTACGCAGCGAGGCTGTGGGTGGCGGTCGACAGCACCTGCGGGTAGGTGGCGATCGACTCGATCGGGAGGCGGCGCGCGGTCGGGACGACCGGGCCCGCGACCTCGCGCATGTCGACCACGGTGAAGGCTGCGGTAACGATCGCGCCTTCCTGCTCGAGCTCGGCGGCAAAGCCTTCCAGGGAGGCGGTGCCCTGCGACATCGCGTCGTCGACCAGCAGGACGTGGCGACCCGCGACCGAGGCACCACGGACCATCGGCTCGTGGTCCTCGTGGTCCTCGTGGCCGACGTACCCGGGCTTCCGGACGAAGGCGAACGGGAGGTCCGCGGCCAGCGCGACGGCCGCGGCGAGCGGGATGCCGCCGGTCTCGGCGCCGACGATGACCTCGACCCCGAGCCGGTCCGCGAAGACCGCGCCGGGTTCGGCGAGGTCGTGGAGCAGTCGCGGGTCGCCGTAGGCGTTCTCGACCGACAGCGGGAGGTTCTCCAGGTTCGGGCGCACGAGCCCCGGTACCTTGGCGAGCCGGGTGATGAGGTCGCTGTTCATGGTCGTCTCCTCGAGCAGTGGTTGATGATTCGACGATCCGCCGGGGCGGACCCGATCGCCCCTGGGCAAATACCTGGCCTATCCACGTGCTGGCTCTGCCGGCCCAATGCCCCGCGCGGACCAGGGACGCTGGCCAGTGAGTCTCCCTGGTGTGATGCGGCGGCTCTGACGCGAGAGTTGAGGGCATCGAGAGAAATCGCATTGGGAGGCGTCGGATGAAGCTCTTTCGCGGTGGACAGACGGCAAGCGCCGTACCCGCGACCGCGGTTGCAGGACCGGATCACGGTCCGGTGATCGTCCTGGTCAAGGGCACCGAGGACAGCAAGGACGCGGTGGAATGGGCCGCTGCCGAGGCTGCAGCGCGGCAGTCCGAGCTCCGGATCGTGCATGCGTTCCGGTGGGCCCGCGTACTCGACCCGTTCGGCAACACGACCGTCGACCCACGAGTCCGCGAGGCCGCCGAGAAGGTCGTCGAGGTCGCGGAGCGCAGGGCGCGGACCATCGCGTCCGGCCTGCGGACCAGCACCATCGTCTTCCCCGGCAAGCCAGCCGCCGCTCTGGCCAGCGCGGCCGAAGACGGCGGCCGGCAGAGCCTTCTGGTCGTCGAGCACGACCATCGCTCCGGCCGCCGCTCCTGGATCCGCGGGCTGTCGCGCCGTACGACGAACTCCGTGGCCGTGATCGGGCTGACCTCCCCGTACGCGCCAGGATCGTCGGCCGGCCGCGTGGTCGTGGGCGTCGACGGGAACGGCGGTCCGCAGGCAGCCCTTGGCTTCGCGTTCCGGGCAGCTCGCCGCCGCGGCACCGGCCTGACCGTCGTCCATGCCACGTCCTTCGACCGGCGCGCCGACATCGAGGACACCGTCGGTGTCTGGCAGATGGCCTACCCCGAGGTCGACGTCCGGTGGACCGTCACCAGCGGGCCGGCCGACTCCGCGATCCTGGCCGAATCCGCGGCGGCAGCCCTGACCGTCATCGGCTCCACGACCCACGGATGGCTCCGGCGACTGCTGTACGGATCCACCGCCTGCACGGTTCAGCGGTTGGCTCGCGGTCCGGTTGTCGTTGTGGGGACAGACGCCGCCTGAGCGTTGCGCGGTCTCACCTGCGGGTGCAAACCTGACCACAGTGGGGGTGACGATGGCCGACAGCGAACTACGCGGGCGGGACAGAGAGCGCGCCGTACTGGAACAGCTGGTCGAAGCCGCCCGGAGCGGCCACAGCGATGCGCTCGTCCTGCATGGCGAACCCGGCATCGGCAAGTCCGCGCTGCTCGACATGCTGGCCGGCCGGCTCCAGGGATTCCACGTCACCCGGGCCGTAGGCGTCGAGTCCGAGATGGAACTCGCGTACGCCGGCCTGCATCAGCTCTGCCAGCCGTTCCTCGACCACCTCAACCGGATCCCGCCGCCCCAACAAGCAGCCCTCGGTACGGCGTTCGGCCTCGTCAGCGGGACGACCCCGGACCGGTTCCTGACCGGGCTCGCCGTACTCAACCTGCTCTCCGATGCTGCCGCCAAGCAGCCGGTCGTCTGCATCGTCGACGACGCGCAATGGCTCGACCGGATGTCCGCGCGGATCCTCGCCTTCGTCGCGCGCCGGCTGGGCGCCGAGTCGGTGGTGATGATCTTCGCGGTCCGCGACGGCGTCGAGCACGAACTGACCGGGCTGACCGAGCTCGAGATCCGCGGCCTCGACGACGCCGACGCCCGTGCCCTGCTCGACTCCGTGCTGCCCGGGCCGATCGATCCGCGGGTGCGCGACCGGATCGTCGCCGAGACGCGCGGCAACCCGCTGGCGCTGCTCGAACTCCCTCTGGCACGCAGCGCGGCCGAGCTTGCCGACGACCGCAGTACCGAAGCCCTCGCCAGCCGGATCGAGGACAGTTTCGTCCGACGGCTCGAGGCCCTGCCCGTCGACACGCGTCTGCTCATGCTCACCGCGGCGGCCGAGCCGCTCGGCAACCCGACATTACTGTGGCGGGCGGCGGAGCAGCTGGGGCTGGGCGCGGATCCGGCAGCTGCGGCTGTCGAGTCGGGGCTGATCACCTTCGGCCGGCACATTCAGTTCCGGCATCCGCTGGTTCGGTCCGCGGCGTACCGGATGGCGTCGCCGCAGGATCGGCAGGCCGTCCACCAGGCGCTCGCCGACGTCACCGACCCGGAGCTGGATCCGGACCGCCGCGCCTGGCACCGCGCGCAGGCAACGATGCGCCCCGACGAGGACGTCGCCGCCGACCTCGAACGATCCGCCGAACGCGCGCAGGCCCGCGGCGGCTTCTTCGCCGCCGGCGCGTTCCTCGAACGCTCAGCCGAACTGACCCTGGACCCCGCCAGGCGCTCTCAACGGCTGCTCGCCGCGGCGACGGCGAAACGCAGTGCAGGCGCCCTGGATGCCGCGCTCGACCTGCTCGGCGGAGTGGCCGAAGGACCGCCCGACCCGCTGCTGACCGCCGCCGCTGAGCGGCTCCGTGGCGAGATCGCCTTCGACCAGGGCCAAGCCCGTCTGGCTGCCCGCACTCTGCTCAGCGCAGCCAGACAACTGGACCCGATCGATGCCCGCCAAGCCCGGATCACTTACCTGGAAGCGATGTCGGCCGCGATGTGGGCCAGCGGACCAGATGCGCCTGGCATCCTCGCCTTAGCCGCCGCGGCCGCTCCTCCCCCGGCCGAGTCCAAACCACCCGCCGATCTGTTGCTCCAGGCCCTCGCCCTGCGCTTCACCGCCGGGTATGCCGCTGCGGCGCCCAAGCTGACCGCCGCGCTCGCGAGTGCCCGCACGGCAGAGCTCGACACCAACGACGTCGGCAGCTGGCTCTGGCTGGCCGGCAACCGTGCGAGCGGCATCATCGCGATCGAGGTCTGGGATCTCGAGACCGCCCTGCAGCTCGCCGACCGGCAGGACCGGATGGCCCGTCAGACGGGCGCGCTGCTGCAGTTGCAGTTCGCGCTGAACTTCCGCGCCAATCTGCAGTGCCTCGCGGGGAATCTGCCGGTGGTCGCGGGTTTCGTCGACGAGGCCCGTCAGATCGCGGCTGCGACCAGCACCCCGCAGATCGAGTACGGCGGCGTGCTGCTCGAGGCATTTCGTGGCAACGAGGTTTCTGCGGGCCGCCTGATCGAGGCGACCATTCGCACGGCGACCGCGCGGAGCCAGGGGCGGATGGCGGCGTTCGCGACGTACGCGAAGGCCGTTCTGCACAACGGATTGGGGCGCTACGAGACCGCCCGCGACGCGGCCGCTCGCGTCTTCGAGCAGGACGTCATCGGATACGGCGTCCTGGCCGCCAGCGAACTCGCTGAAGCCGCGTCCCGCACCGGCGACACCAAGCTCGTCGAGTCCGTCCTGACCTGGCTCGGTGTCCGCACGACCGCCGTACCCACCGATTGGAGCATCGGGATCGAGGCGCGCGTCCGGGCCCTCCTCGAGTCCGACGAGTCCGCCTACGAGCAGTCGATCGAGTGCCTCAGCCGGACCGGCCTCCGAGTCGAGACAGCGCGCTCACACCTGCTGTACGGAGAATGGCTGCGGCGCGAGGGGCGCCGCGTCGACGGGCGCGAGCAGCTACGGATCGCCCACGACCAGCTGACCGAGATGGGACTCGAAGCCTTCGCCGAACGCGCCCGCCACGAGCTTCTGGCCACCGGTGAGACGGTGCGCAAACGCCGGCCGGAAACGAGCAACGACCTCACCGCGCAGGAGGCGCAGATCGCCGGCCTGGCGCGCGAAGGGCACACCAATCCGGAGATCGCGGCGCAGCTGTACATCAGCCCGCGGACGGTCGAGTGGCACCTTCGGAAGACGTTCTCCAAGCTCGGCATCACCTCGCGGCGCCAGCTCGGAGCCGCCTTGGACCGCGCCGGCTGATGCACGGACGCTGAGGTCGGGACCAGGGATTCTCCCGGACGCGACGACGGCCGGGTCCGGCGACGATCGAAGTACATCGTCGAAGGAGTTCTTCCATGCAGACCAGACTCGAGGCCGTCGTCGTACCGGTGTCCGATGCGGATCGGTCCCGGCACTTCTACCGCGCCCTCGGCTTCCGGCTCGACCTCGACGTGACGACCGGCGACGGCTCCCGCGTCGTACGACTGACGCCGCCCGGTTCGACCTGCTCGATCATGTTCGGGAGTGGGATCACCACGGCCGGTCCCTGCTGCATCTTGCTGACCGTGCCGGACATCGAAGCGGCCCGCGCCGAACTCGTCGCGCGCGGTGCTGCGCCCGGTCCTGTCCGGGAGGTGCCGACCGGCGTCCGCGCGGTCTCCTTCCTCGATCCAGATGAGAACGAGTGGCTACTGGTGGAAAGCATGCCCCTGAACCGACCATAGGTTCATGCCCGCGCTCGACAACTTCTCGCATGTGTCACTGACCGTCTCCGATCCGGGACGGAGCGCCCGGTTCTACAACAAGGTGCTCGGCACCGAGACCGTCAGGTCGTTCGGCGGAAACGCCGGCGAACGGCTGGAGATCGTGGCCCGCGGCAACATGATGCTCGCCCTGCGCGATCATCCGGAGACGCCGGACCAGAGCTTCGATCCGTGCCGGATCGGCCTCGACCATGTCGCGTTGCAGGTCCCGTCCCGGGACGAGTTGGAGGCGTGGCATGCCAGCCTGCTGGCCGAGGGCGTCACGTGCTCGGCGATCGAGCCGAGTCCATTCGGCCTGCACCTCAACCTCAAGGACCCCGATGGGATCGCGATCGAGCTCTTCACGCCTTCGCCGTGATCGCCTCGATCACCGTACCGGCGTACTGCTCGGGGGCTTCCTCCCAGATGAAGTGGCCGGAGTCGACCGCTACCAGGCGGCTGTTGGGCAGGCGGGCGTCGAGGAACTCCGCGTTGGACAGCGGTACGACGCGATCGTGGCGGCCGTTGATGAGCGTGACCGGCGTGGTGATCGTCGGCAGGAGGTCACGGAGCTCGGGCAGCTCTTGTGGATAACGGCGTACGTAGCGCATCGACTCGACAAAGCGGTCGCCTTGGTACGACGCGACGTAGTCGGCGCGGATCTCCTCGGGAACCTCCGCCGCGATCCCGTCGACCGCCACGTTGACGATCACGCTCGGGTCGATCTTGCGGTACTTGCCGAGGTCCGGGTCGACAACCCAAGAAGCCAGCGGCTCACCGAGCTCGAGCGGGACCGAGGCGGCGCCGGTGCCGACGATCAGACCGGCGATCCGCTCGGGCTGTTGTGCGGCTGCGAAGAGAGCAGCGGCGGTGCCGACGTCCGGGGCAACGATGTACGGCTGGTCCAGGTCCGCGGCGGCGATGACCTTGGTCAGGAAATCACCCATCGCTCGCGGGGACATCAAGTCGTCGCGGCCCTCGGACGCTCCGAAACCGGGCAGGTCGATCGCGAACAGGCGGGCGTGCTCGGCGAGCGTCGTCCATACCGACGAGAACGCGTAGAGGCTCTCCGGCCACGGGCTCGTCAGCAGCACGGTGGTGTCGTGCGGTTCGCCGGTGTCGGCGTACCTGATCTGCACACCGTCGACGATGCGGAACTGGGTCTTGATCACGGCCGGCTTCCTTCCGGGCTACGGCGCACGGGATTGTGCGCTGTCTCCACGCTCGCCCCATTGCCGGTCGTTTCGCGCCAGTGACTTCACCGGTCCGAGGCCCGGGTTTCAGGTCAGGCTCTCGAGCCTCTGCCGTGCGGCGGTCAGGTGGCCGGCGGACTCATCGAGATGGTCCGAAGCGGCCTTCAAGCCGGCCTCGGCTTCGGCCAGGCGGTCCGCTCGTTCGCCCTCGGCCTGCGCCCGCATCACCTCGGCGAACTCAGCCAGCCCGAACGAGCGCATCAACAGAGTCGCGGTCGACATCAGACTGCGCAGCTCATGAAACTCCGCGACCAGCATCTTCGCGGCCACATCGTCGGCCGCACGGTGACGCAGGACCTCAACCGCCTGCCGCAACGCCGCGCCCGCCTCCTGCAGCGAGTCTTCCGCGCTCATCGCCACCGGCCGCCTCCCTCTCGTCAGCATCACTCACGGTGCAAGGCCTGTTACCCCACCAGACAACACGCCCCCACGCAAGCAGTTGACCAGAATTGCGACTACACCAGCCCCCGCAGCCGCTGCTTGGCGCCGCGTTCGACGAACAGCGGCACAAAGTCGCGGATCGGCACCTCCTCGAACTCGGGGCGGGCCTCGCTCACCATCTGAGCCACCTTGTCCACTGCGACGCTGGGAAACGCCTTGGCGAGCCGGTCGACAACCTCACCGATTGCACGGTCCTCATCCGCACTGTTCATACCCCCACGATGGCCGCCGACCATCCCGCACACAACCCCGTCCAACATTCGACTACCCGGAGAAGTGCGTCAGGGCCACCGACTCGACCGAGAGCCAAGGAGCCAGCGGGAGGTCCGCCACTATGGCGTCCAACTGCTCGGCGTCGCGGACCTGCCACAACGACAGACCCCGCCCGGTGCCCGGAAGTCGCCACAGACAAAGCAGAAGACCCTGCTCGGCCAGCCTTAGCGAGTGGCTGCCTTCCCGCGCCTACATCTTCTCGACCTCGTCAGCAGTTATCCCTCGGGAACAGTCACGATCAAAGTCGAGAGGAACTCGGCACCCGACGGCCCCGGCAGCGGAGTCCCCGGGAACGGGTCATGCGGGTGCGGACCGAGGGGCGTGACCTGGTCCGGCAGGTCATCAGGCGCTTCCGGATCGTCTCGGAGTACAGCTCGATCGACTCGCCGTTGGCCCTCCAGTGCCGGACCAACTGCCAGCCGGCCGGAGCACTCCACGGTTCGCCACCTTCCGCCGTTCTCAGGAGGTAGTCCATGCATCGCTGCTTCCTGGTCTCATCGTCACCGACGCGCGGCCGGTCGTCACGCAGTGAGGAAGACGTCGACGTCGTGGGCGAATTCGGTGTGTAGCTGGAACAAGAACCCGTGGGCCGCGTCCTGGTAGATCTTCAGCTGCGCCTGCGGGATCAGCCCGGCGAGGAGGTACGAGAAGTGCGGGAGGATCATCGGATCGCTGTCGCCGTTGGCCACGAACACGGGCATGCCTAGCGCGCTGACCCGCTGTAGTTGGCCGTGGTCCGGGATGCCCCACTCGCACACCGCGTCGTACTGCGCCTGCCGGGTCTGCCAGGTGGTCTGCGTATCGCGATCGTCGCGCCTCGCCGTCAGCCGCCCGAGAGTCTCCAGACCCGCTTGCCGGCTTGCGGCCGAGCCGGTGAAGAAGACGCCGCGGTACCCGTCCGGGTTCAGCGCCGGCTGACCCACCGCCGCGATCACGTCGGGAGCCCAGCCGTGCATTCCCGCGGCGCCCCGCGGCGCGGACGACGCGAGTACGAGACGACGTACGAGCGCCGGCCTGGTCAGCGCGATCTCCTGTGCGACGAAACTCCCGATCGAGAAGCCGAGCAGGTCGACCGAGTCGAGTTCGAGGGCCTCGATAAACGCGATGGCATCACGCGCCATCTGCGCGAAGGTACTCGGCGTCGTACCGGTCGATCCGCCGACGCCGGCGTTGTCGAACGTCACGACTCTCCGGCCGCTCGCCAACGCGTCGATCAACGCGGGATCCCAGTTGTCGAGATTGCCGCGGAAATGCTGCAGGAGAACGAGAACCGGCGTACCCGCTCCTGTCTCGCGATAGGCGTAGTCGATCCCGTTCGCGGCGTGGATCGTTTGCGTAGGAGTCTCCAGGTATGACTTCACGGCGGCTCACTCCTCGGCGAGGTAGTGCTCGGCGTACGGCGTTCCGGCGAACTTCTCGTGCAACAGCCGCGAGAAGAACATCACCGAGCTGAGCGGCCGGTAGTTGACGACGATGTGCTGCACCTGACCGTCGTCGTTGAAGGTGAGCAGATGCACCGCCCCGAGCGGCTTGCCCTGAACGTCCGCGGTGTAGTCCTCGATGAAGCTGGAGTCGCCCCACGGTCCGACGAGGTCGAAGTCCTGCCGGTCGTACAGTTCGCGCGCCCCGCCGATGACAGCGAGAACCGCGTCTCGGCCTTGGACGACCCCGTCGAGTATCGACCCTTCCAGGGTGACGTCGTCAGCCAGCTTGTCCACCCACTCCGGGCGGTAGTCCTTACTAGGAATGTTTGTCATGACGTCAGCCTTCCCCCGATGCACGCCGATCGCGCCAGTGAAGGCACTGGTGTAAGGCCCTGGACCAGGGGTGCGGCCAGGGGCGCACCCTGGCTCATCCGTGCGCCCGGAACCGAGAACCTCGAGGTAGCGGCACCACCCGGTACCGCGAGACCCAATCGGAGTACGGAGCACATCATGAACACGAACGAAACCACCAAGGGATCACTGGCCGGGACCCTCTCGAAGGCGCTCGTCTGGCGCGGCGTACTGGCGATCGCGATCGGAGCGATCTCGGTCATCTGGCCGAACGTCACCGTCGGCGCGCTGGTCATCCTCTTCGCGGTGTACGCCTTCATCGCGGCGGGCCTGGACGCAGCCCGTGCGTTCAGCGGCGACCGCGGCGGGTACGTCGTCGGGCACTTGCTGCTCTCGGTGCTGTCACTCGCGGCCGGCGTCATCGCGCTGATCTGGCCAGGTCCCACCGCCGTGGTCCTGACACTGATCGTCGGCTGGTGGGCGCTCTTCACCGGCCTGGTTGAAATCGCGATGGTCTTCACCAGCGGTCGCCGGGCCGGCGAACGGGCCTGGCTCATCCTGGCCGGGCTGGTGTCGGTCGCGTTCGCAGCCGCACTGTTCATCCGGCCCGACCTCGGCGCGCTCTCGCTGGCGACGATCTTCGGCCTCTACAGCATCTTCTACGGCGTCAGCACGCTCGTGGTCGCCCGCGAGGGTCGCCAACTGCAACGCACGACCCGGCGTGTCGCCGGGGCCGTTGCCTGAACCACCTCACCCCACCCCGACCCACCCCGACCCACCCCGAAGGAGCAGAATCATGAACTACACCGAGTCTTTGGTAGCACTGCAGAAGAGTGTCGACGACACCGTCGACGAGATCCGGCAGGCCGCCGTGGAGGACCACGAGCACCTCGCCGCCCGCATCGACAAGCACGAGTCGTCGGCTCGGCAGCGGTTGGACGACGTGAACGGCAAGCTCGACAGCAAGTGGAACCAGGTGAAAGCCGACGCGTCCGCCAAGATGACCGATCTGAAGGCGAACATGGCACAACGCCGCAAGGTCCGCGACGCCGAGGTGGCCTCGTCGGACGCGGACTGGGCCGAGGCCGACGCCGCCTCCGCCGTCGACCTGGCCATCTGGGCAACCGACAACGCACGGAACTCGATCCTCGACGCGATCGATGCCCGCAACCACGCCGATGACCTGACCAAGCTGGCCGCGCAGCACGCATGACCCCGTGGAAACCGTTTGGAGGCCGTGGTCGCCGACCACGGCCTCCGACGCGTCCGCCGGACCTATCATGACGACGTGGCTGTCCCGCCGGAACTGGTGCTGTGGGGGCGCTCGCGCGAACGCGAAGAGCTCGAGCGCGCGAGCGACTGCGTGCGGGGCGGCGAGAGCGCGGTACTGGTCATCCGCGGAGAAGCCGGCATCGGCAAGACCGAACTGATGCGGTACTGCGCCGCGCGGGCAACCGACTGCCGCGTCGCACAGATCGCCGGCATCGAGGGCGAGCTCGAGCTGCCGTTCGCCGCGCTGCATCAGCTCTGCGCCCCGCTGCTGACCGATCTCCCGCCGCTCCCCGAACCGCAGGAGCGTGCCCTTCGGATCGCCCTCGGGCTCGTCGACGGACGCGCTCCGGACCAGTTCCTGGTGGGTCTGGCCGTACTGAGCTCGCTCGCGGAGGTCGCCGCCAAGCAACCGCTCGTCTGTCTGATCGACGACGCCCAGTGGCTGGACGAAGTCAGCTCCCGAGTACTCCGTTTCGTCGCCCGCCGGTTGCTGGCCGAGTCCGTGTTGCTGGTGTTCGCGATCCGCGAGGCGCCCGACGTACGGGCCTTCGGGGAGCTGCCGACCCTCACGCTCGAAGGGCTGAACCGCGACGACGCCCGGGACCTGCTGAACGCGATCGTGTCGGTCCAGCTGGACGCGAAGGTCCGGGACCGGATCGTCGCCGAGACCGGCGGAAACCCGCTCGCGCTGCTCGAGGTGCCGAGGTTGATGGCCGCGGCGGAGCTGGCCGGTGGTTTCGGCGTACCACCGACGGCCGCTGCCGGCCAGCTTCAGGACCTTTACATTCGCTGCTTCAATGCGCTGCCGGAACCGACGCGCCAACTGATGCTGCTGGCAGCGACCGATCCGACCGGAGACGCGACGTTGGTGTGGCGGGCCGCCCAGACGCTTGGGATCACCCGCGACGCCGCAGCTGCCGCCGCGGAGAAGGATCTGCTCGACATCCGTTCCCGGGTGCGGTTCCGGCATCCGTTGGTACGGTCGGCCGTCCAGGCGGCTGCCTCCCCGGCGGAACGTCGCGCGGCGCACCTCGCCATCGCTTCGGCAACCGACGCCGAGACCGATCCGGACCGCCGGGTCTGGCATCTGGCCAGTGCGGCGGCCGAACCCGACGAGGAGCTGGCCGGAGAGCTGGAGCGTTCGGCGGACCGGGCACAAGGCCGCGCCGGGCTGGCGGCCGCCGCAGCGTTCCTCGAGCGATCGGCGTCGTTGACCCCAGACCGCAAGCTGCGGGCCGACAGGATCCTCGCGGCCGCGCACGCGCACCAGCACGCCGGTGCCTTCGATGTCGCGCGCGGCCTGCTCGCCGAGGCCGAGGCCACCGCGGTCGACGAGCGTCAGGGCGCGCTCGTCGACGTACTCCGAGGCCAGATCGACCGCGCGGCAGGGACCAGTGCGGAGGCACCGGCCCGCCTGCTCCGCGCCGCCCAGCGACTCGAGCCGCACGACGCCCGGCTCGCGCGGGACGCCTACCTCGACGCGGCCGTGGCTTCGATGGTGGCCGGTTCACTGGCCGGCCCCGGTGGGCGGCTGATCGACGTCGCACTGGCCGTCCCGCGGGCAGCCTCGGGTTCGGAACCGGGTGACTACATGCTCGAGGGTCTGGTGCAGTACGCCACCCTCGGCCCGTCGACGGCCGCTCCTACCCTCCGCCGAGGAGTGGACGCGTGTCTCCACGGCGAACTGTCGCCGGACCAGTGGCTGCACTGGGGCGGGCTCGCATCGATGGGCGCGCTGGACCTCGGGGACTACGAGACCTGGGCCAAGGTGAGCGCGCGACAGGCCGACGTGGCCCGATCGTCCGGCGCACTCGGTCCGCTCGTCGTCGCTGTCAGCCTTGAACGTCTGGTCGCCACCGTGGCGGGCGACTTGGACCGCGCGACATCGCTCGGCGTGGAGGAAGACGCGCTGAAGGACGCGACCGGCAGCAACAGAACGCCGTACGGCGCCTTGCTCGCGGCCGGCTACCGAGGCCGCCCGGATCCGGCGGCACGACTCCTCACGACAACCGCCGAGGAAGCCAGCGCCCGCGGCGAGGGCCTCGGGCGGCAACTCGCCGATCTGGCCACCGCAATCCTCAACAACGGTCTCGGTCGGTACTCCGTGGCACTGCCGGCAGCGCTCCGGGCATCACAGGAGACCTACGCCGCCTGGGCCAGGTGGGCGCTCGGCGAACTCATCGAAGCCGCGGTCCACAGCGGCAAACCCGAACTCGCCGACGGCGCCCTGCAGCGACTGCGCGACTTGACCATGGAAGACTCCCATTGGTCCGCAGCAGTCGAAGCACGCTCCAAAGCCCTTCTCAGCAAGGGAGCCGCGGCCGAGTCGTGCTATCTCGACTCCATCGATCACTTCGCCCGCACACCCTTGCGCCCCGAGCTGGCCCGAACCCACCTCCTGTACGGCGAATGGCTACGCCGCGCCGACCGACGCCTCGACGCCCGCGACCAACTCCGCACCGCCCACGCCCTCCTCACCGACATCGGCACCGAAGCCTTCGCCGAACGGGCCCGCCACGAGCTCCTCGCCGTAGGCGACTCCGTCCGCCGCCGCAAACCCGAATCCCACCACGACCTCACCGCCCAAGAACTCCACATTGCCCGCCTCGCCCGCACCGGCCGAACCAACGCCGAAATAGGCGAGGAACTCTTCCTCAGCGCCCGAACCGTCGAATGGCACCTCCGCAAGGTCTTCACCAAACTCCAGATAACCTCCCGCAAAGACCTCCAAGACACCTTGCCCTCGCGCTCCAAGCAACTCTGACCGCCGGCACACCGTCATCTAGGGCATCGCCCCGCGATTTAGACACTCCCGCCCAGAAGCAAGCAGCGCCTCGGCAGGGCCTTGTTCTTGTTCACCGCAAGGCGCAGGCGGCCGAGACCGTCGTCGGGAGGCGGGCGACCTCGTCGCGACGGGGCAGCAGAACAAGATGTGCACTTTTGGTCAATGACGACCGTGGCGTGTTGCGGTCAACTCCCTCGGAGCTAGCTTCTGGGATAGCGCTATCTGGCAAGTGCCGGCTGCCACTGCGCAGCGGTCGCCGCGTCATACGGTCTGGTGAAATCACAGGCGGTGGAAGTTCCACGCCGTCCGGCTCCGGCACGAGCCGCTCGTGGCCCCCACCCGTGGCTCCCAGACTGTCAGCTGTCCGCATTCCCGAGAATGGGGAAGCAGTCTTGCATCCCCTCGGTCGAGCGGTGGAGCGGCTCGGGAAGCCGGTACGGCTCCCCGAGCCCCTGATTGGTCTTTCCGGTTATCGTCCAGGGCTATCGGCACGCGAAGCTCGACGCCTCGGTCGTCGGACCTTGCCCGGTATAGGCGGCCACCTTCGGGTACATGCAGATCGGCCGTGTCGCCACGACGGCGCCCGTGCTCGGATCACGAATGACACCATCGAGAGACTTCGGTGCCCTGCCGTTCTCGACCCAATCCACGAGCTTGCTCAGCGCGTTGGCCGGCTGTGCCCCTGGTCCGCCACCGCAGTGGGCCATGCCTGGCGCGAGGAACACTCGCGCGAAGTCGGCCGTAGCCTTCTGGTCGCCAATCAACCGCTGCACGCGCTGGTAGTAATTGACCGTTCCCTCCGTGAAGATCAACTGGTCGGCCAGCCCGTGGTAGACGAGGAGCTTTCCGCCCGCCTTCTTGAGGCCACGAAGATCAGGGTTGTCCGTACCCATCACGTCCCCGAACAGGTCGACCGACTGCCGGAACAACTGGTCGAAGCGGGCGTGCGTCGTGGTCGTCCAATCCCAGGTGCCCCGCGGGACGGGCGGATTCTGCTGGACCCATGTCCCGAGATACTCCAGGACGAGCGGGAACGGTGCGCCGATCGTCTGGCCATTCGCGGTGACCGTGTTGCCGATGCCGGCGAAGCTCGCACCGGGTTCGAGCCCGTACCACAGGAATTTCCCGGTGGTGCTCCGCGCTCCTTGCCAGATCTTCGCGACAACCCGCGCATCGGTCGCGGTGATCGTCCCGCAAGGCGTACTGATCCCGATCAGCGATCGAGGGTCGAACCTGCAGGCGGCCGGATCGCCGATCACGCCGTCCACGACCCTGTCCCCAAGCGAGTCACACGCCTGGATAGCCGCGGTCTGGAACGCAGCGAACTTGCACTGCGGCAGGAAGTCGCCAGACTGCAGCATGACCAGCTGCGGCCAGAGCGAGGCCGGGACGTACTTCTGCCAGTTGATCGCCGGCGCGCCAGCAAGGATCCCGTCGAAGTCCGACGGATAGCGCTGCGCCTCCGCGAGGCCCTGGCGGCCGCCCGTGGAGCAACCGTTCCAATAGGAGAACGCCGCCATGGATCCGTAGTAGGCAGCGGTCACCGCCTTGCCCACAACGGCCAGGTCATGGACGCCGCGGTAAGCGAAGTCCTTGATCAGCGTCCAGTTGAGCTGGCGCGTGCTGTCGAGCGCGAACGAACCGTCGAAGGGGTTGCCGGACTTGTTGCCCGCATCGGTGACGGCCGCGGCGTATCCGGCGTCCACGGCACCCGCCATGAAGTAAGGGTGACCGGCGAGGAACGCGCTCCCACCGACGCCCTGGAAGCGGCCATTCCAGCCGCTGATGGGCATCCAGACGTCGACGCCGATCTGATCGTTCGCTCCAGGAGTCGTGACGATGGCATGGACGCGGCACGCCGCGACGATCGGCATCGGGGGGAGGCCCAGGCCCGGAATGGGTGGCTGAAGCGTTTCCGCGGGCGCGTCGGCGGCGCTGGTGATGGTCGTGTTCGGTAGTGACAGCGCGGTCAGGCTGGCGCACGAGCGCGGTGCGGCCGGCGCGCCCGAGGCCGATCGCGAGGCAGCGGCCAATCCGGCCGTTGGCATAGACAGCACGACGGCCAGCGCCGCGGCCACCGGAATCACGGCGACCGCGAAGCGAGGCCGATGGGCAAGCCCAATCAACTTCGGCAGCATAGGAACCTCCCGGGCTCGGTTGTACCCAGAGCGTGCTTGCCCTCCTCGGCACATCGCGCCAGGGGGATGCCCTGGTCTGGGATGCCCAGTCACGTGCATCGCCCTGGTCTGGGATGCCCAGTCACGTGCATAGTGCCGCCAGCGCGGCGTCGCGGGGTGGCGCGCGCCGGTCCCACCTGGACCTGCCCGACCCCGAGGTCCCCAGCGTCGGCGCGATCACCTGGTCGGGCGGGCTCGCCGCCACCCGACACCTGCAGGAACAGGGACACCGCCGGATCGCCGTGATCGGCGGTCCCCAGCACCTGCTCTGCAGCCGGGCCCGGATCGACGGCTACCGCGCGGCTCTCGACGCCGCGGGAGTCCCCATCGACCCGGAGCTGATCGGGTACGGCGACTTCCACCACATCGGCGGGTACGAGCGGGCCCGGCACCTGCTCGCGCTCCCCGATCCGCCGACCGCTGTCTTCGCCGGCAGCGACGAGCAGGCCTTCGGCGTGGTCGAGGCGGCTCGCGTCGCCGGCATCGACGTGCCGCGCGACCTCAGCGTCGTCGGGTTCGACGACCTGCCGATGTCCCGCTGGGCCTCGCCGCCGCTGACCACGATGCGGCAACCGCTGGCCGAGATGGGCCGGGTGAACACGCAGATGCTGGCCTCGTTGATGGCCGGGAAGCCTCTCGACTCGACCCGCGTCGAGCTCGCCACCACCCTGATCGTCCGGTCGTCGACGGCGCCGCCTCCTTCGCGCTGAGGGACGTCGGAATCCGTTGCACAGCAACAGGTTGCGACCGCGGCTCCGACATCGACCACGTCGTCATCGGCCCTGGCGGGGTGTGGACGCTGAACACCAAGACCCACCCGGGCAAGAGCGTCTGGGTCGGCAAGCACCAGATCCGGGTAGACGGCCACCGGACCGACTACCTGCGCAACTCTCGGCATGAGGCCGACCGCGCGAGTCGACTACTCACCGACGCCTGCGGGTTCCCCGTGTTCGTGAAGGGCACGCTGGGGTTCCTGACCGGCACCCTCATCCCGGACGTCACCATCAAGCAGGCACCCGAGGACGTCGCTATCTTGGATCGGATGGACATCCCGGCTCCTCGCGGGGCCATGGGCCGACGTTCGCCTGCCCGGAGCTCCGTCGCGCCCGTGGAGCCCCTGGTCCATGCCCTGGTGCGATCACGGACCGGGGGGAGGCCAGGGGATGCCCTCCCTGCCGCGGGACTTCCAGGTGGTGGCGGTCGACCAGCGCGGGATCGGGTTGTCCGACAAGCCCGAGGACGGCTACGACACCGCCACGCTGGCCAACGACATGGTCGCGGCGATGGACGCGCTCGGTCACGAGCGGTTTGCCGTCGTCGGCTGCGACACGGGACTCCTGATCGCCTACGCCGTGGCCGCGGACCACCCCGACCGGGTCGACCACCTGGTGGTGGGCGAGGCGCCGATCCCCGGCGTGTCGCCCCCCGCCGCTGTTCCTGCCCGACCAGGTCAAGGCCCGGCTCTGGCACATCCCGTTCAACCAGCAGGACACCGTGAACGAGCAGCTCGTCACCGGGCGGGAGGACATCTTCTTCGGGGCCGATTCTTCGGGGCCGAGTTTTCCGCGGCGGCCGGGAAGGAGAAGCTCCCCGACGACGCCGTCCGGTACTACGTCGACACGCTCGAGACCAGCCCCGAGCACCTGCGCGGGAGCTTCCAGATGTACCGCGGGTTGAACGCCAGCGCGGCCCAGAACGAGCAGCGCGCGAACACGCGGCTGACGATGCCGGTCCTGGCGCTCGCCGGCGCGGAGAGCAGCGGCAGCCTGGTCGAAGACACGATGGAGCTCATCGCCGATGACGTCCAGAGCCGCATCTTCGACACCGGTCACTGGATCGCCGAGCAGGCCCCGATCAGATGCTTGAGGCGCTCACCGGCTTCCTGTCCCCGACGCGGGTGTCCGCGTGAATACCTCCCTCCAGGCAGGGATCAAGCCGCAGTTCCAGACCATCGACGGGCTGAGACTCCGATACGCCGACAGCGGCGGCTGGTCAGACCAGACAGTCCTGTGCACGAGTCCCTGGCCCGAGAGCCTGTACGCGTTTGCGCCGATCTGGGAGAACCTGACCGACCACACCCGGGTGTTCGCCGTCGACCCGCCCGGGTTCGGCGGATCCGAACGCCGCGAGGACCTTCTGTCCCCGCGGGCCATGGGGAAGTTCCTGGCTCGCCTCGTCGCCGAGGCCGCTCTGCCGAGCCCCCACATCGTCGCCCCGGACGTCGGAACCTCGGCCGCGCTGTTCGCACCGGCGGCGCACCCCGATCTGTTCTCGACCGTGATCGCGGGGCACCGGCGGAGCCGCGGTACCGATCCAGCTCGGTGAGCCGCTCGCGCCCTGGGTGCTCGACCCCGACTTCGAGAAGTACCGCCAGATGGACGCGGGCGAGGTCGTGGGCGCGGCCCTCGACACGATCGAGGGTGGCCTGCCCGAGGACATTCGCGCCGACTACCTGGACTGCTACGCCGGGACCGTTCGCGGAGCCGATGCGCTACGTCCGCTGCTACCCCCAGGAGCTGCCGGTGCTGGCCGAGCTGCTGCCCCAGATCTCGACGCTGGTCACGATCATCGAGGGTGTCCGGGACCGCGTCGTCCCGCTCGCGAACGCGCAGTTCCTCGACGAGCGGCTGCCCACGAGCCATTTCGTGGTCATCGACGCGGGCCACTTCGTCCGGGAAGAGGCGCCGGCGGAGTACGCGGCGGCCCTCGGGGCGAGCTGATGGCGGGCTTCGCGCGTGAACCCGGGGACCAGGGACCCCGCCCGGGAGGTCACGGGCGCGAAGGAGGGGCAGGACGCGGAGCCTGATGGAGATCGCGAAACGTAGGACCAACCCCGAGGCCGAAAGGACCCATCATGCAACTCAAGGACAAGGTGGCGGTCGTGACCGGCGGCGCCCAGGGCATCGGCCTGGGGTTGTGCACGCGGTTCGCCCAGGAGGGCGCACACGTCGTGCTGTCGGACCTCAAGCAGGAGGCCTGCGAGCGCGAGGCAGGCAAGATCGACGCGTTGCCCGTCGCGGCCGACGTGAGCCGGGAGGAGGACATCGCGAACCTCGTGTCGGCCGCAGTGGACCGCTTCGGGCAGGTGGACCTGTTCGTGTCCAACGCCGGGATCGCCGTCGACGGAGGCATCGACACCCCCATCGAGGGGTGGCGCAAGATCATCGACATCAACCTGATGGCCGAGGTCCACGCGGCCAAGCACGCCATCCCGCACATGCTCGAGCAGGGCAGCGGCTACATGCTCAACGTGGCGTCAGCGGGCGGCCTGCTGGTGATCCCCGACACGGTCTCGTACACGGTGACCAAGCACGCGGCGGTCGGGTTCTCCGAGTGGCTCGCGGTCGTGTACGGGGATCGCGGCATCGGCGTCAGTGTGCTGTGCCCAGCGGCGGTTGCCACGGCGATCCTCGCGGGGAAGGAGGACACCCCGGAGGGCCGGGGCGCGATCAGCACGGAAGAGCTCGCCGGGATCGTGGTGGACGGGCTCGCCGAGGAACACTTCATGATCTCGACGCACCCGTGGGTGCTCGAGAAGTTCGCCATCAAGGCGCGCGACTACGACGAGTACATCAGGACGCTGCAGGCCGACATCCCGGCGGCGGCCAAGGCTGCGGCGGTGTGAGGCATGCACCGCGTCGTCATCGTCGGCCACGGGTTCGCGGGGTTGTTCGCCGCGAAGGCGCTGCGCCGGGCACCGGTCGAGGTGGTAGTGGTGGACCGCACCAACCACCACCTCTTCCAGCCGCTGCTCTACCAGGTGGCCACCGGCGTGCTCTCCGAAGGCGACATCGCTCCGCCGATCCGCAACGTCCTGCGCCATCAGCGCAACACGCGGGTGGTGCTCGGCGAGGTCACCGACCTCGACGTCGATGATCGGCGGCTCACGGTCGACACCGTGGGTCGCGAGACGGAGCTGTCCTACGACAGACTCATGACAAACATCGCCGTCACCGGCGCGACATTCGACGTCGACGGTGGACAGCAACTCGTCGACGGCTGACCGCGACAGGGCCGATGCAGTGTCTACGGAATCCAATCGAGTCACTCTTGAGCCGCGCCGCGAGCGTCGAGCCACGAAACCACCAGAGTCAGGCACCGGGCCCAGCCCTAACTCAGTGGCCGACTCTGTTCACGGATCGACTTCCGGGTACGAGTGCATGACCCGCCACCCTCATGCCTCATGGCTGCTGGCCGGGGCGCAGATCTCACGTCTGAAATGGATCGCCTAGGGCACGCCCAGATCCAGACCACCCAGAGGTACCTGCACACCTCGCCGATGCCGACGAACAACGAGAGCGCGGAGCCGGTGCGGCATCTCGGCGAGCAGCCGCTCGGACTCCTCCTAGGACAGGATGCGGACCCGTAGTTGGCGGGACCTTATGCAACTCGGTGTCGGCGTGCACCGTTTCAGTTGCTGATTGTTTGAAACGAAGCTGCGGAGCCGTCGGCGCCCCGCCCGGTATGCAGGGCTTCTCTCAGGGCGCCGCGCGAGGTGACGCCAAGCTTCGCGAAGACCTTGCGCAGGTGCCATTCGACGGTGCGCGGACTGATGAACAGCTCGGCCCCGATCTCGGGGTTGGAGTGCCCGTCTCGGGCGAGTCGGGCGATGTGCATCTCCTGCGGGGTCAGATCGTGCTGGGTCGTGACGTCGCGCCGACGCACAGTCTCCCCCGTGGCCAGCAACTCTGTGCGGGCGCGCTCGGCGAAAGCGTCGGCGCCCGTGGCGATGAAAAGCTCGTAGGCACGGCGGAGCTGGTCTCGTGCGGCGATGCGCTGGTGGTCGCGCCGCAGCCACTCGCCATACAGCAGGTGAGCCCGCGCGAGCTCGATCCGCACCGGCGTCCGGCTCAGACATGCGATCGCCTCGGCGTAGCAGCGCCCAGCCTCCTCACCTTCGCTCACTAGGGCGCGGCCGCGTGCCTCTAGCCCAACCACCCAGTCCGCTCCTGGAAGGACCAACGTCGTCAGTTCGTCCAGCGCCTGGCACGCCAGGTCGGAATGCCCAATCCGGACGGCACCCTCGATCAGCTCGCTGAGTACGAACGGCTGCATGAACGACCAGACAGGGGTCGCGTCGCGAGCGGCGTCGACGGCCTCGGCGTACCGGCACAGCCCGTTGTTCAACAAGGCTGCGGCGTAACGGACCTCGTCCGCGGCAAACCCGTCATCGGGTGCCGCGAGCTCGTCGTCGATCGCGGCGAGCTCGTCCGGATGGCCCCGATAAGCGGCTATCAGCCGACCGCCGTACGAACCCATCCGAATGCCGGTCACATCCTTTACGGAGCGCAGCTCGGCGACGACTGCTTCCCCCACCGCCAGGTCACCGCGCCACGCGACGACGTTGGAGTGCAGGTTGAGGGATAGAGCAAGCTGAGCCAACGCGCCGGACTCGCGGACCCGTGCGACCTGCCGGTCGCTTAGTGCCTGGTATCGGGGGAAGTCGAATAGGGCGATCGCGGAGCACGTCGCGCCCCGGCCGAACCGGATCCAGTCGTCATCGGACACTTGGTCTGCCATATAGAGGTCGATCACCGTGTTAAGCGTTGGAGCAGCCGCCTGTCGCCCCTCGGTGATCATCGTCGCCAACCCGTCGAGCATGAGGTCGCACGGCCGCGCGGCGTCAGGCCGCGGCGCAGCGCGGGCCGCTCGGCTGACCTCCAGCAGGTCGCCACCCGGGGTTGCGAACCGGCCGGCAAGGAGGGCTGCCCACCAAGCCTGCAGATAAGTCTCACGCGCGAGCCCGACGTCGAGCGGTTCGAGCCGTCGTGCTGCCTCCAGCAGCCGCAGCGGTACCTCGCCGCCGGGCCGGGAGGCTGCCTCGATCTGGCCGGTGAGCTGCTCGACGCGAGCCTGCTGCAGGGCGTCGAGTTTCCCGGCGGCGGACTCAGCAACCAGAGAGCGCGCCCGGTCCAGGTCGCCTGCCTGCAGGCTCGCTGTGGCGGCGGCCATGCCCCGGTCGACGCGCCGGGTCGGGTCGGCGGTCAGCACGAACGCCCTCTCGAGGAACGTCGCGGTGCCGGCCAGCCCGGCTCGTGCCTGCGCAGCAGTCGCGGTTCGCTCGAGCTCGGCCGCGACCCCTTCGTCGGGTCCGGTGGCCGCGACCGCGAGGTGCCAAATCCTGCGCTCAGGGTCTCGCTCGGCGTCGGTCGCTGTCGCCAGAGCGAGGTGCGCGGTTCCCCGGTCTTCGGCCGAGGCCGCGGCGTAGGCCGCCGAGCGCACCAACGGGTGTCGGAAATGGACCTGCGAACCGATCTCGAGCAGTTGCTCGCGGTCGGCCGGCGCGGCCGCTTCCCGACCCACGTACAGCGCCTTCGCAGCGCGCCACAGAAGCGTGGCATCGCCGGTGGGGTCGGCGGCGGCAAGCAGCATCAGCTGCTGCGTCGGCCCGGGCAGGGCCCTCACTCGTCGCACGTAGCTGTCGTGTAGCTGACCGGACAACGGTTTCGAAGATGGAAGGGCATAGCCTCCGGCCAGCTCGCTCGCATTCATGCCTCGCGGCAGCTCCAGCAGGCCCAGAGGGTTACCGCGCGTCTCGGCGATGATCCGGTCGCGGACCCGGTCGTCGAGGTGCCCCGGAACGGTGGCGCTGAGCAACACACTGGCGTCCTCGCCGGTGAGCCCTTCGAGGGTCAACTCAGGAAGCCCGGGGAACAGGTGACTGTCGCCAGCTTCGCGGACCGCGAAGAGCATCAGGATCGGCTCGGCCAGCAGGCGTCGGGCGACGAATCCCAGGACCTGGGCAGTGGGCTCGTCGAGCCACTGGGCATCGTCGACCACGCAGACCAGCGGACGTGACCCAGCCGCTTCGGTCAGTAGGGTCAACACGGCCAGGCCCACCACGAAGCGGTCCGGCGTGCTGCCCGCCGAGAATCCGAACGCCACTCGCAATGCGTTCGCCTGCGGTTCCGGCAGCATCGACAGGTCGCTGAGCATCGGCCGGCAGAGCTGGTGGAGCGCCGCGAACGGTAGCTCCAGCTCAGACTCGACGCCGGTGATCCGGGCGGTCCGGTAGCCGGCTGCCTGGCGCAGGCAGTAGTGCAGCAGCGCAGTCTTGCCGATGCCGGGCTCGCCCCGGATCACGAGCACAGCGCTATCGCCACCGCGCACGCCGTCCAGTAGACGGTCCAGCTGGTGACGCTCCCTCGTCCGCCCTCTGAATGGCTCCCGGACAGCTGCCATTTTGTCACCCTAGAACCAGTGGCACGGCACGGGAACTCCCTGCTGCGACGACTTGGCGCTCGCCGCAGACTGCCGAGCATGACCACGTCGACCGGAGGCTCACCTGCGAGCCGGGTGGCGATCGTCGCAGGGGCCACGCGCGGGATCGGTCGAGCCACTGCCTGCCGACTGGCGCGCGAAGGGTGGTCAGTGATCGTCAACTACGCCCACGACCAGCGACAGGCCGAGTCGACCGTCGAGACGATCTTGGCCGGCGGGGAGAGCGGCCGAGGCCGTACGCGCCGATGTGACCGATGAGCTGGACGTCGAGCGCCTGTTCTTCGAGACCATAGAGACGTGCGGTAGCCTCGACGCCGTCGTCCAGGCCGTCATCGGCAGTCGTCCTCCGACGTGCGCGTTGGCTGAGGTCGAACTCGATGGGTTCGAGGCCCTTTGTCGGAGCCACGCTCTGGCGGCCTGCCTCGTCAATCGGGAGGCGGCTCGCCACTTGCGTAACGACGGTGCCATCGTGAATATCACGAGCGTCGCGGTGACCCGGCGCCCCGACTGGGCGACTCAGACCGTGCGCGAGGCGGTGACCGCCACCGGCAGGTCGAAGGCCGTCTGGGGTGACGCCGCTGGTAGACCTCGGCGACGAACTCTGCCCGCAGCGCCTCAGCCTTATCCCAGGCGTCCGGCCCGGCCGGGACCCTCTCCTCCAAGTACCGCTTCTTCTTCTTGACAGGGTCGATGCCGGCGTACACGCGGACGCGGAGGGAGCCGGACGGCAGCGCGTGAATCCCTCCCGTTTGGCGCTTCTTCGGGCTGGTCTTCTTCTGCACAAGCCGCATCGTAGAGGGCATTGGATCCACGAATGGCTCCACGGACCTTGCCTGGAGGGGGGGTCTGACCTGCGTTTCCGCAGGTCAGAGGTGGAGCCGCCTGTCGGAATTGAACCGACGACCTTCTCATTACGGCCGCGGACTTGTGCCAGGTGAGCGTTTTGGGGTTTCAGGTCTCGGCCCAGCTGCGAATGTCGGCGGCGAGATCTTTGACGGTGTGGTGGGCTGAGCGTTGCACTGCACCACTGGTTACGCCGTCTTCGGCGTGGAAGTGGGGCCGGGATACCGTCATCGATGGCAGGTGATTTGCGACTGGCACGCTTACCGACGTTGCGCGAGACTGTGGTGGATGGTGTCGGAGCTGTTGGGTCCTGGCTGGCGGTCCTCGGATCTTCCGCAACGGCCGGTGTTGGTTGTCAACCCGAGATCTGGCGGGGGCGCGGCCGGCCGTCTCAGCTTCACCGGGACTGGCCTGCGAGACGTCGGTGTCGGCAAGCGCGGCAGCAGAGCGGGTGGCGTGGATCGTGTCCCTATCCGCTCGCCGCTGAGGACCCTGGCGGCGTTGATCAGGGCCCGTGCGGTCACCGCCTGATTGCGGTTCAGGCAGCCGTGCGTGAGCTCGGCGCCCTTCGGCTTGCTCGTGGTGCCGGGGGTATAGAGGATCACCGCGATGTCGTCGTCGGACCGGCTGACGGGGTCGGTCGCGGGCGGGGTCGCCGCCAGCGCGGCTTGGAAGTCCCAGTCCCCCGGCGCGACCGCCAGGCAGTCGGGGCCTGCGGCCTTCGCACCTGCCTCCGCCTCGGCGGCACAGTCATGCCAGGCAATCAGCAGTTTGGCGGCGGAGTCGCGGAGGTAGTACTCCACCTCGCGCTTCCCAAGCAGCGGGTTCATCGGCACGACGACACCGCCGGCACGGAGGATGCCGTAGTACGAGATCGCGAACTGCACGTTGGGAAGCATCAGCCCGACACGGTCGCCAGGCTCCAGGCCGCTGCCGCGCAGCAGCGTGACCATTCGGGACGCGGCGTCGTCCAGAGCCGCGTACGTCAGCACGTGGTCATCCATCCGGACGGCCGGGTGGTCCGGGTACATCGAGGCGGACTCGGTGAGGTTCTGGCTGAGGTTGGTCATGTCGGCCTCTTCGTCAGATCTTGCCGAAGGCGAGCCAAAGATAGGCCACGAGCAGCACGATGACGACGAGCGCTGGCGCCATCTCGGCTACGCCGTCGTGCTGGCGCAGGTGCGCGCCGAGGGCTCCAACCATGAGGAGCAGCAAACCCGCCGCGGCGAGCAGGCCGAGCGGGGGTATCGCGAGGCCGATCAGGACTCCTGCGGCACCCGCGACCTCCAGGACCCCGATGCGCTGGTAGGCACCGACACTGAACCCGACGTGCGCGGCCCGGGCCTGCATCGACGCGACGGCTCGGATCTTGCTTGCGCCCAGCACCGCAAAGGCGACAGCGATGAGCGCGGCCAAGCAAACAAGGAGTGGGGTAGTCATAGCTGGATCTCCGACTTCCGCGGAATGGTGAGTGCGTCGACGACAGCCTTGCCTGCTGCTTGGTCGACCTCGTCCAGGTCCAGATCCGGCTTCTCGAACTCCAGCCAGGCGAGGTCGTGCACATTGACCGCCGACGCGTCCTGGGCGCCGGCCTGCATCGTGTCGGGCACCGGGTCGGGGGTCTTCAGGTCATTAGTCATTGCAAACTTCCTTTGGGTGATGCCGCCCGGGCAGGGAGTCAGCCATTCCTGCCCGGCGCGGCGCGAGGGCTGTAAGGAGAACTGGGGCTTCGTGGCCACCGGTCCGATTGGGGGACTACGAGTTGTCTGCGGCTTTGGCGAGCTTGTCGGCGTGGGCGCGGGCGTGGATGGAATCGAGGATGACCAGCTGCGCGTTGTCGACCGCCCAGTCGGCGAAATCGAGGGCTTCGGCCGCGTCAGCTTCTGCCCAGTCGGCGTCGTTCGCGGCGAGCTTGGCGTCCATGTGACGGGTCCGCTTGTCCATGTTTGCCTTGACGTCGCTCATCTTTGCCGCGGCGTCGGCCTTTACCTGCGCCCACTTCGCCCGAGCGCTGTCGGCGGCCTGCGAGGTCTCCTGCCGTGCGTTCTGGGCTGACTGGTCCAGGTTGGACTGAGCCCGGTCGATCCGCTCCTTGAGTTGCGCTTCGGACTCGGTCGCGGCCGTCTGCACCGCCGACTTCGCCGTCTGAACCCGCTTCTGCAGATCGTCCAGCCGCGTGGAGAAGTTCGTGTGTTGCGTCATGAGCTACCACCTTCGTTAGATTCGGGCCCAATGAGAGCCTCTTGTAATGTTTCTGCAGTACTGACGATATCGTCAGTACTGCAATCTGGTCAAGCTGCCATGGCGAAGACATGACGAAATCCTCAGTTAGCTGCTCGTCCGCGACCGGCACTCTGGTCGAGCGGACCATCCGTTCACGCTGCTGCTGCACCCTGCCCGCATGGACGGCTACGACCACCCGGCAGACCGAACCGTCGCCCGCGTCATCGGTCCCGGCGCCATGGACCGCCGATGAACTGGTCGTCGCCTCACTCGGACAGATCGTGCATGCTCCGGCGACAAGGGCGGCGACGCGAATCTCGGCTTGTGGGGTATGCGACTGTGAGGCCTGGGTCTGGCTCAAGTCGACCCTCACCATCGACGAGCTCCGCCCAGCTCCTTCCGGAAACGCGTGAGTTGGCAATCTCGCGCTGCGAACTGCCCAACCTGGGCGCGGTGAACTTCGTCATCCGGGGACTCCTCGGGGCCGGCGCCACCTCGACGCTGCGGCTGGACGCGCAGGCAAGGCGCTCGGTGAATGACTGCGCTCACGCAGCACCGAGGTGTCGCATCCATTGGTGAAGACGTAGCTCGACGGACAGCTCGATGCGCCTACGTCGACGGCCAGAAGAAGTCGCGATCCTGTGTTCGCCGAGCGAACGGACCTCGGGAGAGCGGGCAGCGAGCCGTCAGTGGCTCGATGAGATGCCATCGGCTCTGGGGGCGGTCAGAAACCGCGAGACGAGCGGGCCGAGCTCGTCGGCGGCGGTAAGCAGGCCGAGGTGGCCGTCGTCGAACACGTGCAGTGTGGCGTTGGGCAGCAACGCCCGCATGATCCGCGCGTTCACCAGCGGGATCATCGGGTCGTCGTTCCCGGCGAGGACGAGGGTGGGCTGCCGGATGAGTGGCAGAGCGGGGAGGCTGGACCAGCCGATCCCGGCGAGGAGCTGGAGGGAGTACCCGGTCCTGGACCCGAGGCGCTCCTGCTCGTAGACCACGTGCCTCACCTGGTCGGGCTGCCGCCGCATCCGGCCGCCGTACAGCACCGGCGCGACGGCCTTGGCGTATGCCGGGTCGCGGTAGCGCCGCGGGGTGAGCATCTTGCTAAGCACGCTGAGGCGGGCCGGGACCATCAGCATGCCGGTCCCGGTGCTGACCAGCACCAGTCGTCGGCAGCGACGCGGGTACTGCAACGCCACCTGTTGGGCCAGGCCGCCGCCCCACGAGATGCCGAGCGCGTCGAACCGGTCGTAGCCGAGCCGGTCGACCAGCGTCCCGACGAGGCAGGCCAGCATCGCGAAGTTGTACGGCACCTTCGGCATCGGGGAACCACCCACACCCGGTACGTCGAACCGGACCACCTCGATCCGCGGGTCGACCTCGTCGACGAACGGCTGGAGCAGGTCGAGGCTGGCCCCGATGCCGTTGCAGAGCACCAGCGGCGGCCCCGGTGCCGTGCCCGGCCGGACGGCCACCCGGACGTCGTGGCCGAGGACACGGACCCGGAGGAACCTGGTCACTTGTCGAAAACGTAGGTGCCGGGCGCCTCCGCGAGCACGCCCTGGCGGTGCGACCCGAGCGCCTTGGGTGCCGGACGCTGCGCGCCCCAGCGTTCGTCGAGCCACAGACCGAGGTCGGTCCACCAGGTGTCTCGGTGGACGTCGGAGCCCTCGAGCCAGACCTTGGCGTCGGAGGTCAGATCGTCGTTGGTGTGGAAGGACGCCTTGGGGTTGCCGGGCGGGTTGACCAGGGCAGCGATGTGACCACTGGTGGACAGCACGAATCGGGTCGTGCCGCCGAGGAGCTGGGCGCTGCGGTAGCAGTTCTCCCACGGGGTGATGTGGTCGGCGATGGCCGCCACCACGTAGGAGTCGACCGTGATCTTGCCGAGGTCGATCGGCACGCCCAGGACGGTGAGGGCGCCGGGCCGGGTCAGCGAGTTCTCCATCGCCAGGTCGATGAAGTCGGCGTGGAGTGCGGTGGTCATCCGGGTGGTGTCGGAGTTCCAGAACAGGATGTCGAACGCCGGTGGTCGCTTGCCGAGCAGGTAGTTGTTGACCCAGTAGGTCCAGACCAGGTCGCCGGGCCGGAGCCACGCGAACACCTCGGCCAGCGCCCGGCCGTCGAGGTATCCCTTGCGCGCCGACTTCGCCTTGGCCCGGCCCGCCAACCTCTCGTCGACGAGGGCAGACACAGTCCCGGCATCGTGGTTGTCGATGACTGTAACTGCCAGGCAGAGCGCGGCCAGCCGGTCCTGCCGGCCGATACCGGCGAGGTAGGCCGCTGCCATGCTCGCGAGGATGCCGCCGGAGCACACTCCACCGAGCACCGTCCGCGCGCTGCCCGTGATCTCCTCAACGGCGTCGAGAGCGTCCAGGATGGCACGAACATAGGTGTCGAAGTTCCAGGAGGCGTGCCGCGAGTCCGGGTTACGCCAGGAGACAACGAACATCTGCCTGCCCTGCCGGATGCCGAACTCCACGAGGCTCCGCTCCGGGGCGAGGTCGAGCGCGTAGAACTTGTTGATCGTGGGCGGGATCACCAGCGTCGGCACCTCGGAGACCTCGTCGGTCTGCGGCGCGTACTGGATCAGCTCCAGCACCTCGTTGCGAAAGACGACCTCGCCTGGCGTCGCGGCGATGTTGTCGCCCACGACGAAGCCGCTGCCGTCGACCATCTCCGGCACGCGGGGGGCCGAGGCCAGGTCCGTCACCAGCTGCTTGCCCCCGCGCACCAGGCTCAGCCCGGCAGTGTCTATGACGGCCTTGGCCGAGGCCGGGTTGACCAGCGGTACGTTGCTGGGAGCGGTCGCCTGGATGACGTTCTCGAGGAAGAACCGCACGCGCTTGCGGTCGCGTGGGTCGAGGTCGGCGTCGATCACCAGCTGGTCGACGGTCTGCCCGCTGGCCAGGTAGAGCTGGAGCAGCCGCTTCAGCAACGGGTTCTCGGTCCAGGCGACATCGGTGAACCTGCGGTCCCCTCGGTGCGGCGCGAGCGTCGAGGCGCCGGTGAGGATGCGCCTGGCCTCGACGCCCAGCCGGCCGAGGCGCCGCGCGGTGATGTCCGGCTTGCGCGCGAGAGAGACCGCCCACTTCGCCGTCGACATGTCGGGGACGAAGCGGCGTACCGGGCCGAGGGCGGCGTCGACCAGAAGTACGTCGAGGGAAGCAGCGCTCTCGGCGAGCCTGGAGGTAGTGGCGGTGTTCATCGAAGGATCTCCTCGCGGTCACAGGTGGCGACCTTTGCAGGTGGCTCCCGGTTAGGGCCGCCAATTGACTGAAGGATACCTCGATAGTGACGATTTCGTCAGTATAGTTCGGAGGGCTGAGCGCCGCGGTGACGGCCGCCCGGAGGGCGCTGGTAGCCGCGGCTCCTAGCGGCGGGGCAGAATTGAAGCGTCAGGCCGCCGAGCCGTCGCCTCGAACGGCGCCGATCTCCGGTAGCGGCAGCGTGCTGATCCGCTGCGCCTGCCGCCGCGTGACGCCGAACATGCGCAGCAGGTCCGCGGTCAGCCGGTCGGTGGTCTCCTCGACGTCGCGCTCCGGCTGGTCGTGCAGCAGCTGGCCGAGGGCGATCAGGGCGCCGGCAGCCATCGTGACCGCGACGTCGAGGTCCTCGACGTCGAAGCGGCCGGCATCCGCGGCGGCCGCGATGTCGCGCCGAGCGCGCGGCGCCAAGCCGTTGTCGGCGCCGAGCAGCCGGAGCACGTTGTTGAGCAGCACCCGGCTGAGCTCCGGCTCCCGGCGTTGGAGCCGTCCGGTGAGCCGGAAACTACAGGCGAACACCTCCGCGGGGTCTTCGATGTCGGCGGTCAGGTCGTCGAGCAGCTGACCGTAGCCGTCCATCACCGCCTCGACAGCAGCTTCGAACAGCTGCTCCTTGGTCTCGAAGTGGTTGTAGAAGGAGCCCATCCCGACGTCAGCGGCTTGGGTGATCTCCAGGATCGGCACATTCGTCCTGCCCTCGGCGATGAGGGTCTGCGCAGCCCGGATGAGAGCCGCTCGGGTCCGGGCCTTGCGACGGTCCAGTCGGTTGGCCTGCTGCGTTGGTGCGTTGCTCATGATCTCCTCGGCGTCTCCATCGGTGGGTGGCGTGCACCCATTCTAGCGTGGGTGCTGTCAGAAATGACGTTTTCCTCAGATGCTCTTGACTGAGCATATGTTCGTGAATGACGATATCGTCAGTAACGAATCGAGGAGCAGCAGATGACCAGTCACCGCGGGACTCACAGCGACCTGCACAGCGAGCAGGGCGCACTACGCGCCGAGCACCCGGGACGCGCGAAGAACCCCGTCATCAAGGTGCTCGATCTGGCCTGGCTCCAGTTCGTCAAGCCCGACCTGGTCGCCTCGGAGCGCTTCGCGCACGCGTTCGGGTTCACCACGGTGAGCCGGACGGCGGACGAGCTGCTGTTGCGCGGGACCGACTCCGGCGATCCGTGTGTGGTCGTCCGGCGCGGACCCTGCTCGAGGTACCTCGGTGCGGCCTTCCGGGCGGCGGACTCCACCGATTTGGTGCGGCTCGCCGACGCCACCGGGACGAGGGTCGAGAAGCTCCCGGAGCACCTGGGCGGGTTCACTGTGGACCTGACCGACCCGAGTGGGGTCATGGTCCGGGTTGTCGCCGACACCCATGAGCTCGCAACCCTGCCGCCCCAGTCGACGCAGGTGTTGAACTTCGGGCACGACGTGAGGCGCGCCAACGCCATGCAGCGCCCGCCGCGGGTCCCCGCGAGGGTCCAGCGATTGGGCCACGTGGTGCTGCAGACCACGAGGTACGTCGAGTCCCTGAACTGGTACCTGGAGCACCTCGGTCTGATCGTCAGCGACTTCAAGTACTACGAGGGGCAACGCGAGCGCGGCCCCACCATGAGCTTTATCCGCTGCGACCGAGGCATGACTCCCACCGACCACCACACTCTGGCGATGATGCTCGGCCCCAGCAACCGGTACGTGCACTCGGCGTACCAGGTCGGGGACCTCGACGCGATGGCCGCCGGCGGAGAGTACCTCCGCGACCTCGGCTTCCACCGCTCCTGGGGGATCGGCAGGCACATCGAGGGCAGCCAGATCTTCGACTACTGGCGCGACCCGGACGGTCTACTGGTCGAGCACTTCGCCGACGGTGACCTGTTCGACTCCAGCCTGGAGCCCGGCTGGTCGCCGATGACGGTGTCCGGGCTGGCCCAGTGGGGACCGCCGGCCACCAAGGACTTCCTGGGTCTCACCCCAGGACGAGAGGCGTTGCGCGAGCTGGTGTCGATGGCTCGTTCGCTGCGCGAAGACAACGAGTTCGACCTGACCCGCCTTCACGGCCTCCTGAAAGTGACGAGTTCATGAGCATCACGATCCTTCGTACGCCCGACGCCTGGTGGGTCCGCACTCCCGACGGCGCCGCACGTATCGACACCGAAGCCAAGACCACCGGTGAGCTGCTCGCCGAGCACGAGCAGATCGAGGCGGCCCGGGGCAGCAGGACAACCGTCGACCCGGCCACCCTCGAGCTCGTGTCCCCGGTGACGACGCCCTGCCGGGTGGTGGCGCAGATGACGAACTTCGCCAGCCATGTGAAGGATTCAGGGCTCGACCCGGACACGATCCCGCTGGCGTTCTTCCGGAAGGCGTCAGGCTCGATCAGCGGCCCGTTCGACGACATTGTCCGGCCCGCTCACGTGCGCTACCTGGACTACGAGGTCGAGATCGGCCTGGTGATCGGCCGAGAGCTGCCGGTGGGCACGGCGGTCATGGCGGACAACTGGGCCTCGTTCGTGGCCGGCTTGGTGGTGACCAACGACGTCTCGGCCCGCGACGTGCAGCTGCCGAAGACCCAGTTCTTCGAGTCGAAGTCGTACCCGACCTTCACGCCGGTGGGGCCGTCGCTGGTCCTGCTCGACGACGACGAGCTCAAGCGGTTCGGCGACCTTCGCCTGCGCCTGTGGGTCAACGGCGAGTTGCGCCAGGACTCGGTGGTCGACGACGACATGGTCTACTCCCCGCCGGAGGCGCTGCAGGGACTGAGCCGGTTCCAGCGGCTGGACGAGGGTGACCTGCTCCTCACAGGGACCCCGGCGGGCACCGCTCTGAGCGCACCGCCCAAGCCGCTCGAGATCATCGCCGCATTCCTGCCGCCCACATTGAAGTGGAAGATCTTCTTCCAGCGGCAGGCCCAGAACCCGAAGTACCTCAAGCAGGGCGACGTCGTCGAGGTCACCATCGGGACCGACGACGGTGCGATCGACCTCGGCCGGCAGCGCACCGTCGTGAGGGGCGAGTGATGGGCGACCGCCTCTGGCCGACGTACGACACGCCGGACGACCTCGCGGGGATCGAGGCCGTGCCGCTGGGCGACCGTGGCCTGCCGGGGACGACGTACGAGCTGCTCTTCCGGGCCGCCCGGCTGTGGCCGGACCGCGTCGCCCTGTCGGTGCTCCCGGACGGCGAACGGTGGGAGCAGCCGGCGGAGCGATCCTACGCCGAGCTGCTGGGCGACGTACATCGCTACGCCAACATGCTCCACGCGCTGGGGGTGCGCCGGACCGACGGGATCGCGCTCCTCGCCCCGAACTGCGACGAGCTCATCACCGCGACCCTCGCGGCGGAACTCGCCGGCATCGCCGCGCCGATCAACAGCGGGCTGTCCCGAGAGCACATCGCCGAGCTGCTGCGCAGGTCGGGCGCCCGGGTGCTCGTTGCTGCAGGCCCCGACCTCGCGCCGGAGGTTTGGGAGAGCGCACGGGAGCTCGCCGTCGAGGCCGGGATGGAAGCCCTGCTCGCCCTCGGCCCGACGAGGGTAGGCCCAGGAGAGCCGGAGCTGCACCCGATCGACGGCCTCCGGATCGCCCACGTCTCCGCGCTGGCGGCCGAGCAGCCACCCGACGCCTTCGTCGGGCCGGCGCCCTCGGCCACCGACCTGGCCGCTGTCTTCCACACGGGCGGCACGACCGGCACGCCGAAGCTCGCAGCACACACCCACGCCAACGAGGTCAGCGACGCCTGGATGATCGCTGCCAACGGGCTGCTGAGCGACGGGGTGATGTTCGCTGCGCTGCCGCTCTTCCACGTCAACGCCCTCCTCGTCACCGTTCTGGCCCCGCTGTTCAGGGGCCTCCGGGTCATCTGGGCAGGCCCCCTCGGGTACCGCGACCAGGCGCTGTACTCGCGCTTCTGGAAGCTCGTCGAACGCTATCGGGTCACCACGATGAGTGCCGTGCCCACCGTGTACTCCGTCCTCGCCGGCCGCCCTGTCGACGCCGACATCAGCAGCCTCCGCTTCGCTGTCGTCGGCGCTTCACCCCTGCCGCCAGCAGTCCGGGACGGATTCGAGTCCGCCACCGGCATCCGGCTGGTCGAGGGCTACGGCCTCACCGAAGCTACCTGTGTCAGCGCACTGAGCTTTCCCCACCATCCGCGTCCCGGATCCGTCGGCCAGCGCCTGCCGTACCAGCAGGTGAAGGCCGTCCAGGTCACCGCCGACGGCGAGTGGGTCGACCTGCTGGCCGGTCGGGTCGGCGTGCTCGCCATCAGCGGGCCGACTGTCTTTCCCGGCTACGTCACCGACCGTGGTCCTGACGGGCGCGTCCTGGACGGGCTGGGCAAGCTGCGCGACGGCTGGCTGGACACCGGGGACCTGGCCTGGGTGGACGCGGACGGCTTCATTCACCTCGCCGGCCGAGCCAAGGACCTGATCATCCGGGGCGGTCACAACATCGAACCGGCGGTCATCGAAAACGCGCTGCTGGCACATCCGGAGGTCACGGCCGCGCAGGCCGTGGGTCGTCCGGACGTGCACGCCGGCGAGGTGCCGGTCGCGTTCGTCACACTCGCCCCGGGCGCCGACGCGACCGCAGAGGAGCTGCGCGCCTGGGCGTCCGACCACGTGCCTGAGCAGGCGGCGGCACCCAAGGCCGTCACCGTGCTGGACGCACTCCCCGTCACCCTGGTGGGCAAGCCGTTCAAGCCCGCCCTACGCGCCGAGGCCACCCGAGAGGCCGTCGCCGAAGCGCTCCGCGATATGCCCTCGGTCACCGGCGTCCAAGGAGTGGTCGAGGACGGTGCGGTCGTCGCGGTCGTCGGCCTGGCCCCTGGTGCCGACGAGTCCTCGGTCAAGGAAGCACTCGGCCGGTTCGCGATCACCTGGAGATTGGAACTGTCATGAACCCGACATCGATTCTTGCGGGCCTCCTCATCGTGGCCTTCGCTGCCCTCGGGTCTGCCAAGCTCGCCGCCGTACCCGCCATGCGCGCGAAGGCCGAGCACGTGGGCTTGAGTGTCTCCGCGTACCGACGGATCGGCTTCGCCGAGGTCCTCGCCGTCATCGGCCTGCTCGTCGGCGCCTTCGCGCCAGTGGTCGGTGCCCTGGCCGCCGCGGGACTCCTGATGCTCCTGGGCGGGGCAGTCGTCGCGCACCTGCGCAAGGGCGACGGTGTGCGCGAGATCGCCCCGGCCGTGGTCCTGAGTGTGGTGGCCCTGACCTTCCTCCTTCTCGTGGTCGGAGACCTTCGATGAACAGGTCTCAGCGGACCAGCGCCGACCCGATTCCCGTCGTCATCGTGGGGGCCGGTCCCGTCGGTGTCACCGCCGCCACCCTGCTCGGGCAGTACGGCGTCGACTGCCTCCTGCTTGACCGCTGGGACGGCGTGTACCCGCAGCCGCGCGCCGTCCACCTCGACGACGAGATCTACCGGGTCCTGGTGAGGCTCGGCGTCGGTGAGCAGTTCGCTGCCGTGTCCCGGCCCACCCGAGGGCTGCAGCTGACCGACCGGAACCACCGGGCGTTCGCGGTGTTCGACCGGGCCGGCGACCACGGCCGGCACGGGCACCCGAGAGCCACCCTGTTCGACCAGCCCGAGCTCGAGCACCTGCTGCGCACCAACCTCAAGGACCAGACCACGGTCGGCCTGCGCGAGAACGTCGAGGTCACCGACGTCGCCCAGGACGGCCAGGGCCGGGTCCGGGTGGACTTCACCGACCGGCTCACCGGCGAGCACGAGTCCGTGCTGGCCACCTATGTGCTGGGGTGCGACGGAGCCAACAGCGTGGTGCGTACGGCGATCGGCGCGACGTTGGAGGACCTCGAGTTCGAGCAGCGCTGGCTGGTGATTGACGTGGCCAGCATGGTCGAGCTCGACCAGTGGGACGGCGTTCACCAGGTCTGCGACCCTCAGCGCGCTGCGACGTACATGCGCATCGGGGATAGCCGCTACCGCTGGGAGTTCCGCCTCCTCGAGGGCGAGACCGCCGCTGACTTCGAGACCATCGAAGCCCTCCGGCCTCTCATAGGTCCGTGGGTCGAGGGCATCCCGTGCGACAAGCTCGAGCTGGCGCGTGTCGCGGAGTACAACTTTCGGGCGCAGCTGGCCGACCGCTGGCGTGACCGCAACGTGTTCCTCCTCGGCGACGCCGCCCACCTGACACCGCCGTTCATCGGACAAGGGCTGTGCGCCGGTGTCCGCGACTCCATGAACCTCAGCTGGAAGATTGCAGGGGTTCTGTCCGGCGACCTGCCCGACTCGATGCTCGACACCTACGAGGTCGAGCGCAAACCGCATGCCAGGGCGCTCATCCAGCTCGCCAAACTCATTGGTGTCTCCATGACTCAAGGCGGCAGGGCTGGTGACTTGCTCCGCAGGGCGATCGCTCCGCGGCTCCACTGGATCCCCGGCCTGCGCGACCGTCTCCTCGATAGCGAGACGCCGCCGCTGCGCCGGTCCGCACTGGTAGAAGGACGCGGACTCCGCAAGTCCCTCAATGGACGGCTGTGCCCGAACGCGCTCCTGGCGGATGACATCCGGTACGACGACATGACCCGCGGCGGGTTCGTGTTCGTGACCGCCGTACCGCTCTCGCTTCAGCAGCGGGCGCTACTAGCGGACCGCGGGACCGACGTGCTCGAGGTGGAACCCGGCTCGCCCCTGTACAAGTGGCTCGCAGACGGCAACGCTGCGGCCGCATTGGTGCGGCCGGACTTCACGGTGCTGCGGGCCGGCCGCGACGTCGCAGGGCTCTGCGCCGCAGCACCGAGGTTCCTGGTTGCCTGAGGAAGCGTCCGCCCGCAAGACGACGGGTCGCGGTCCGGTCCGTCGTCGGCGGCGGCGCGCAACGGGTCAGTTCAGGCCGAGCCAGCCGGCGACGGTGATGACCCAGCACGGCGATGGCCAGGACGGCGACCACGCCGACTCAGACACTGGCGAGAGCCTTCGGGCGGGTCGGTTGGCGGCGACGCCAAGGACGCTGCGCCGGTTGGCCAGGACGAGGATGAACGTTTAGATGACGAGGGTGATTACGCCGTTCAGCAGCTGCATGTTGAGCAGCAGTTGGATCAGGTTGCCGGGGACCATTCGCCGGAGGGGGCATCCTGCGCCTCGCGAAGCCCTTCGACGGGGTGCCTCGCGGTCGCCGCGCTCCTTGCAACGTGCGAAGGAGGCCGAAGGTGATCGAGTGCCCGTCGATCCGAGCGAGCCGTCGATTTGGTTGCACGTGTGCGCGGAGATGCGGCCGTTGGTGTGGCGGCACGTCAAGTCGGACGTCTTCCTGCTGGGCGCCGCTTGAGCGGCTGGCCGGCATCGGCCAGCTACAGCCAGCCGTAGTGCCGGAAGGCGCGGTACAGTCCCAGGCAGATGGCCACCATCACCACCAGCACCAGCGGGTAGCCGAAGCGCCAGCCCAACTCGGGCATGTGCCGGAAGTTCATTCCGTAGATGCCGGCGAGCAGGGTTGGGACGGCCCAGATCGCGGCCCAGGCCGAGATCCGGCGCATATCGGTGTTCTGCCGCACCGACACCTCGGCCAGGTAAGCCTGGAGCGCGTTGGCGAGCAGGTTGCCGAGCGCGTCGGCCCCATCGACCAGGTGCTGCAGGTGGGGGCGCTGCAGGCGGAAGTGCCGCCTGAACCGGTCGCCGGTGGGCGCTGGCAACTCGGTGGCCAGACGGTCGAGCATCTCGACCAGCGGGGCGGCGGCCCGCCGGAACTCCAGCACCTGCCGGGCGAGGTGGTACAGGCGCTCGGTCGGCCGGGACCGATCTGTGTCGAAGACGGCCTGCGTGGCCTCGTCGACCGCGTCGTTGAGGGCGCTGAGGACGGGGCCGTAGCGCTCCACGGCATGGTCGAGGACGCAGGTGAGCACCGCCGCCGGGCCAGCGCCGGCCAACTCGGCGTCGGCCCGTAAGTCCTGACTCACCCGCTCCACGGCAGGCTCGTTGCGGTCGACGCTGACTACGAAGCCGTCGCCAAGCACCAGCTGGACCCTCGCGAGCCGTACGGCCTCCTCGGCGGCCACCCAACTGATCGTGTTGACTTCCGCGAATACCAGCTGGTCGGAAACCTCCAGGGCCGGCCGATTGGCCGACGTGTCCGGGTCGTCGATCAGCGGCCCCGGCAGCGCGAACTCGTGCTGCACGGACGCCAACTCCTCCGGGCTGGGGTCGCGCAGGCTGACCCAGACGAACGTGTGGCCGTCCGGCCCGGCACCCTCGGCGCCGCGCCCGTCCTGATACGTGGTTCGCGCGGTGGCCATCACGCTCCCGCCACTCCGTCCAACAGCTGCCCCGCAGCCGTCCGCTTCCGCCGGACGGCGGCCAGCACCGCTCGGTCCCGGTCCGGGCTCGACAAGCATGGCCCAGCATACGGCGCGCCCCCGCGCTCACGCCTCCTCCTTAGTCCTTGACCTGCACACCTTCACTGCCGCCGGCCGTGGCAGGGAAGCTGGCTTCTCGAAGCGGTGGTGATCAGCCGGCCAGCCGCTCGGCCTCCTTGCCGCCTCACGTAAGGCAAAGGCGGCGAAGATTTCGTTCACCCGGTAGAAGACGGCCCACACCCCGACCACGGTGACCAGGGTCAGCAGCGACCGCTCCCAGGAGCGGACCGCCCAGATTCCCAGGACCGCCTCCCGCAATGGGATCCTCGAGAATGTCTCATCGCGTGTCATCACAACCTCCCTTGCCGCCCGCCACCGCCGGGGACCCCGATTCCCATGTCCATGAGCTCGCGGCGGTGCGGCTGCTTCTACCTTTGCGGTCGTGCGTCCTGCCACGCCTGCGGTTCGGGGGGTTGTCCTTGCCGGTCTGGAAGCTGGCGCTCAGTTGTCGTGCGGCGCCGCTGGGCCGTCGTTGGCGGGGTCCTCAGGTGGTGCGTTGGATCGGCTGGCCAGGACGACGTCGACGGCGATGACTTTGATGGTGGCGGCGATCGGGAGGGCGAGCAGTGCGCCGGCGAAGCCCGCCAGGATCCCGCCGGCGAGGGTGCTGATGATGACGGCCGCTGGTGAGAGGTCGATGGAGCTCTTGTACACCCGCGGGGCCAGGAGGTAGTTCTCGAACAGCTGGTAGGCGATGAAGAACACGACGGTCGCGACGCTGTAGGCGGGCCCTTCGGTCAGGGCGACCAGTACCGCCGGCACGGCACCGAGGTAGGCGCCGACCTGCGGGATCAAGTCGGCGACGCCGGCCCACAGGCCCAGCGGTACCGCGTAGTCGATGCGCAGGGCGAGCAGCGCGACCACGGTCGCTGCTGCGCACACGGTCGAGGTGATCAGGTTGCCGGAGACGTAGCCGCCGATCTTGTCGAACGACCGTTGGAGCAGCAGGTTGACGTGGGCGCGGCGGTCCCGGCTGACCAGCTTGGCGATGGTCGCGGGCAGGCGCGGCAGCGCGACCATGAAGTAGATGCACAAGATGCCGACGGTGAACACGTCGAAGACGCGGCCGAACGCCGTCCCCGCGGCGCCGACGATCGCGGTGAACGACTTGCCGATCTTGCTCGGAAGGTCGGCGATGAACTGCCTGACTTCGGCCGAGACGCTGGCGTGCCGGAAGGCGTTGCCGAGCCAGTCGTCGCGCCGTTGCAGGTCGGCGAGAAAACCCGGCAGCGCCGCGGCGAACTGCGGCACCTCCCGAGCCAGCAGCGGGATCAGCAACGCCACGAACAAGGCCAGGAACACGACCAGCCCGACGAAGATGATGGCCACCGCCCAGCCCCGGCGGATCCGCAGCTTGCCGAGCCACTGGACGGCCGGATCCAGGCCGATGGCCAGCACGAACGCGACCAGCGCGAGGAGCAGCACGTGGGAGATCCGCCGCGCCGCGGCGACCACGAGCAGCGTGGCGACCACGGCCAGCGTGGTCCGCACCCAGTACGTCCACGGCGGCCAGACCTGGGACCATGCCGGCCGAGCCGGCGCCGGCGCCGGCTCAGGTCCCGACATGCTCGTGGATCCGGTCTGCGCCTGCGCGGCCTCCGCTGGCTCGCTTCGGTCAGGTCTGCCGGGCCTGTGGTCGGCGGTGCCGTCTCCAGGCTCGGTGACCATCCGCACCTCCTGGTCCAGCCGTTACCTTCCGGCCGCCGGTCCGCACTCCGGCTCCAGTCGGTTCCGGCCTAACGGTTCGATCTCCCACTGCGCCGGACGTCGAGATCCGGGCTCGTGCGGCGGATGGAGAGCAGGCGGGAGGGACGCTCGACCCGACCAAGCTTCCCCTTTGAAGGCAGCGAAGGCGTGATTATGGAGCGTTTGCTGCAGCCCTGGCCCGCTCGTCGGCGTATGCCCGCGCGTCCATGGCATCGAGGGCTGCGAGCCGCGCGTTCTCGACCGTCCATGCGGCGTAGTCGATGGCGTCGGCTGCGTCCGCTTCGGCCAAATCCGCGTCGGTGGCGGCCAGGTTGGCGTCGCGCTGCTCGTTGCGCTTCTCGATCTTCGCCTTCACATCGTCCATCTTGGCCGACGCGTCAGCCTTCATCTGCGCCCACTTACTCTGCGCCTGCTCGGCGGTATCACCCGCCTTCTGTTCGACGTCCTTGCCGGCCTGATCGAGGTCGACCTGGGCCTGGTCGATTCGCGAGCGCAGTTTGTCGCGCGACTCGCCGGCCGCGCTCTTCACCGCGGACAGCCCCTCGGCAGTGCGCTTCTCGAGGGCCTCGAACTGCGTGGAGAAATCCATCTCGTTCCCTCCCCTTACTCGACTCCGGAGCCTGCTTCCGACAGATACAGCCAACTCCTGGTGAAGACCCATGACAACCCCGAGCCCGCGATCTTCGAGGTCGACCGGAGTCGACCTTGCGCGGGACGCCAGCGCCGCACCCGCGAGCCGGTTCCGCATTGCAGAAGTCCGAGAAATCAATGACCGCGGGGAGCGCCAGCCAGTTGTTCGCTGGCCGGGTGGCACGTAGCGCGTCGGGGGCACGGCAGGCCCGGGATCGGAAGCCAGGGGGGAAGACACTCAGCTGGGCTGCGCCGACGAAGTCGGCCACGTCCAAGGGCCCGCAGGACCGGCTTGCCTGCGAGCACACGGCGTCGGTGGGCAGGACAACGGTGATCGCAGACCAGCCCACGCGACCCCCGGAGGCCTGGACTGGACCGTGTCGGACTCGGGCACGCCGCCAACTGCTGCCCGTCCGGCTACCCCCAGGGTCTACCGATGGCTGGCAGCTTGTCACGGGCACCTCTGCAAACACACCCAGCTGCAGGACACCTTCGGGTGGAACATGCTGGCTCTGGTTGACGGCGTACCGCGCACCCTGAACTCCCCGCCGGGACCAGCTCATTCGGCAGCGGGTACGGGCGGGTATGTCACCCCGCCTGTCCCGTGCAGCGGCCAGCGCTCGCCTGCACGCCGAGAGTTCATTGATCCGCTCGTGAAGAACCGGCGACTCCACCCAACGCCTCCAATGTCATTCAGCTCGTCGACGAGGCCCACCAACGGGCACCGCGCGCCAGACCCTAAAGCCGCTCGATAGACGACCGATAGCACCACCACACGCGCACTCTCAGGGACTCCGCGTCGTGGGACCGGCCTGACAGACGTCTACGCAACTGGGTCGATGAGGCGCCGTGGGCTCGAAGGCGCCGTGCGGGTATGGCAGATGGCTTACCCGGAGGTCGACGTCCGATGGCATGTCGCGCCCGGTGCGGTCGAGGGCGTCGTACTTGCGGAGTTGGCCGCAGCTGTGGTGACGGTGCTGGAACCACACCTTGTTCCCCCGGACCATGCTGTACGTCGCCGCCACGACAGCACTGTTCGCCGTCGGCGCACACCTGGCCGCATACAGGATCCCGAACCCGGATGACTGCGATCTGGCGTATAACGGGTGGCGCGAGGGTGGTGGCTTCTGATCAGCCACCACCTCTAGGAGCAACATGCCGCACCGATTTCGCAGGCTGCGTCGTTGGCCGATGCTTGTCGTCATGGCCGCGGTCACGGCCGTGGTCATGCTGGCGGGAACGATCACCGCGTCGCAGCAGGCCAGTGCGAACACCGGACTGGTCGCCGTACCGGGTGATCTGACCAACTTCGTCATCGCGGGTGCACCGACCTGGTACTTCGCCCGGGCCAATAGTCACGACGCCTGCTGGCCGTCGCCGGCCTTCGTCGGCGCCAACAACGATCAGGTCCCGCGGCGCCGCTGGCAAACTGGCCGGACGCCCACCCGGACCGTCTCGGGTGCTGTCGAACTGGTCGACAGCGGACCATACCTGACCAGCACCACGCACATGAGTTGGATCGCGGCCACACCTGCCAGTGCGAATGCGCCAGTACCGCGGAGCGCAGCGCGGTCGTTCAATACTCCGAAGACGGCGAGCAAAGTCTCGGCCATTGCCGCGACCAAAAGCCACTGCGAACGACGCTTCTGGGCAACGAGCCTCACGGGACAGGCCGGTAGGGCGATCCGGTCCTCCGGGGACGAGCCAGACCGCCGGTCACGGCAAGACCGGCACCCACCACGCCGAGGAACACCGACAACAGGCCGGCGCCGAACAGCAGACTCAGGTTCACGTAGGTGCGCATCGAGGTGTACCCGCTGCCGGCCAGCCCGTCGATCTTTGCTTGCTGGCGGCTGATGACGTCCAGGAACACGTTGTCGATCACCGCGTAGGTACCGATCGTCAACGCTCCGATCACCACGCCCGTAGTACCACCGGCCAGTGCGAGCACCCGCCAGTCGCTCGTCACCCGAGCCGTCAGTACGCCGATGATGACGAAGGCGCCGAAGACCGCCAGGTAGCTGATCAGCACCGACGCACCGTCGGTGTCCTCGGTGGTCGGGAAGACCACGTTCGACAGCACGATCTCGATACTCAGAGCGACCCAGACGATCCCTGCGGCGAGGAACGCCCGGCGCAGGGCAGCTCCGATCTCCGGAGCTCTGGAGCGCCCCGCCGTCAGATGGGCATCGACCACCCCACGCAGGAGATCGAGCGCCACCCGGATGCGGGTGCGCAGGCTCATCGGCCGGAGGTCGTCGAGGACCTGGCTCATCTCGTCGCCGTACTGCCGCCGCCACCGAGCCGGGTAGAGCCGGATCAGGCGCTTCATGCGAACGCTGTCAGACGTTTGAGGCCGACCGTGCTGACCTGGCGCGCCTGTTCCAGATACGTCCGTAGAGCCTGCACCCCGGTCGGCGTGATCTGGTACGGCCGGCGTCGTTCCTCCTCCGGTAAGGCCTCAATCAACCGGCTCTTCTGTAGCCGACTCAGTGCCGCGTAGAGCGTTCCCGGCCCGACCACTGTGCCCGCGAGTCCCTCGATGTCCTTGATCAGCGCGTACCCATGCTTCGGGCCACCGGCAAGGCTGGTCAGGATCAACACACTCGGTTCGGCAAATCTCCCCAGACCATCCATCCGCCCCACACCCCCACTATTCCGCGACACGCTATATCGCCTCACGTAATACTAGGATCGATCCGACGCTCTGGGAACCCCTGGTCAGCCCGCCGCACCCGCCTCCTGCAGATCCCGGTCGACCACGTCCGATCCGTGCGCCGGACCTATTCCGCCGGCTGCGCGGACTACTGGCGATCGTCGCCTGGACTGCGCGACGCGAGGACCCGGTACGACGCGACGAACTGGATCGCCTCAATGAGCAGCCTCGTGGTGTCCAACCGGCATTCCGCACACCCGCCAGGTCCAAGCCCTGCGCTGAGGCCTGTCGATCGGGTGCGCCGGCTCGCTTGCTCGGACAGTCGCGGATGCCATCCCAAAGTCTCGCTGCCTCAAACGTTGAGCTCGGTCTGTGTCAGTGGGCCGAGGAGGCAGCGGGTGGCCTTTGCGAAGGATCAGTGGACGAAGGCTGTTACGCAGTCCGATGGGAAGGTCAAGCGGGAGCGGGACGATAAGCGTTGGGGGCACGGTAAGCGTTGGCTGGGGGTTTGGACCGATCCGCAGGGGAAGGAGAAGTCTCGGGCGTTCGACACCAAGGTTCAGGCGTTGCGGTATGCGAATGGGATGGAGACGGATCGGGATCGTGGGGACTATCTCGATCCGAACGCCGGAACGGTGCGACTGGCGGAGATCTGGCCACGGTGGATCGGCTCCCGGACCATCGATCCTGCGAGCGAGATTCAGTACGAGTCGAAGTGGCGGCTGCACGTCGAGCCGGTGTTCGGGCGGCGGATGGTCAAGGGCATCTTGCCGTCTGAGGTCGCGGTCTGGCTGACAGATCTCATGGGCGCCTATGGGCCATCGACGGCCAGGAGCGCGTTCCTGGTGCTCAACGGGTGCCTTGAACTCGCGGTGGCGGACGAACTCATCAAACGGAACCCAGGCCAGTCGAAGGTCGTCAAGAAGCCCAGTAGACGGTTCTCCAAAGTCGTTGCCTGGTCGGATGACATGGTGGAGCGCATCGTCGAGGCGCACCCTGAGCGGTTCAGGTTGCTTCCGACGATCGCATCGGCGGCCGGGTTGCGGCAGGGCGAGATGTTCGGGCTCTCGGTTGACGACTTCGACTTCAGCCTGATGCTCATCAGAGTCCGTCGCCAGGTGAAGCGACTCGGAAAGAAGTTCGTCTTCGCGCTCCCGAAGAACGACAAGGAGCGGTTCGTTCCGATGGCACCCGTGTTCGCGGAGGCGGTCAAGAGCCACATCGAGCGTTTCGGAACGACCACCATCTCGCTGCCGTGGGAGCGGCTCGACGGCGATGTCCAGGAGCATGACTTGATCTTCAGCTGGCCGGACGGTCGACACCTTACGGCGCGTCTGCATGACGAGCTCGTGTGGAAGCCTGCGCTTGCTGCGGCCGGCGTGATCCCGCCGCCGTACAAGGACAGCCGTGGCCGTCGGCGGTTCAAGACCGATCGCACGACCGGACTGCACGCGCTCCGTCACTACTTCGCAAGCATCACGCTCGCGGACGGGGTCAACATCAAGGAGCTCTCCGAGTACCTCGGTCACCACGATCCGGGGTTCACGCTGCAGATGTACACGCATATGCTGCCGTCGTCCTACGACCGCGCTCGGCAGGCTGTCGACCGGCGGCTGGCGCGACTTGCGCAACGGCTGACGGAGCAGTCACGGAGCAGTGCCGATCAGAGCTGGGATCTCGACGAGATAGATCGAGGTCCCGGCCCGCTCTGAGAGGAACTCGGAGTAGCCCGGAAGGCGTTACGAACAAGGCTATTTCAGCTCGGCCGACGTCTTGCCTAACAGTCTGCGAGCAATGATCAGCTGCTGGATCTGCTGGGTTCCCTCGAAGATGTCGAGGATTTTGCTGTCTCGGGACCACTTCTCGAGGAGTTCGTGTTCGGAGTAGCCGAGGGTGCCGGTCAGTTCTACGCAGCGGAGGGTTATGTCGTTGGCGGTGCGGCCGGCTTTGGCTTTGGCTATGGAGGCTTGGAGGGAGTTGGGTTGGGCGTTGTCGGCCATCCAGGCGGCCTGGAGGGTGAGGAGGTAGGCGGCTTCCCAGTCGGCTTCCATCGAGAGGTACGTCGCGGCGGCGGCGGGCTGTAGATGGATGGGGCGGTCGTAGTCGACGTGTACGCCGGCCTCCGCCAACAGGTCCCGGGTGAGTTCCAGGGACGCGCGGGCGCAGCCGACCGCCATCGCCGCGACCAGCGGACGGGTGTTGTCGAACGTCTGCATGACGCCCGCGAAGCCCTTGTCGATATCGGCCGTGCCGAGCAGGTTCGAGCGCGGTACGCGGCAGTTCTCGAAGCGGATGGTCGCGGTGTCGGACGCGCGGATGCCGAGCTTGTGCTCGAGGCGTTCGACCGTCATGCCGGGCGTGTCCTTCATGACCACGAACGACTTGATCGCTGCCCGGCCGAGCGTCTTGTCGAGCGTCGCCCACACCACCACGGCATCGCACCGGCCGCCGGCGGTGACGAAGATCTTCTCGCCGTTCAGCACGTAGTCGTCGCCGTCGAGCCGCGCGGTCGTCTGGATGTTCGCCGAGTCGGAGCCGCAGTCCGGCTCGGTGATGGCCATCGCGGCCCACACACCGTCGAACCGCTGCAACTGCTCGTCCGACGCCACGGATGCGATCGCCGAGTTGCCGAGTCCCTGCCGCGGCATCGACAGCAGCAGCCCGACATCACCCCAGCACATCTCCATGATCGACAGGACCGACGACAGGTTCGACCCGTTGACGACGCCCTCTTCCCCAGCCGAAGGACGTCGTACGCCGGAAGCCCCCGCGCCCGAGCCGGTGCCTGAGGCCCCTAATCCGTCGACCATCGCGGCGAGCATGTCCAGCTCGACCGGGTACTCGTGCTCGGCCAGGTCGTACCGGCGCGAATTCGGCCGCAGCATCTCCGCCGCGACCTGATGCGCCTGGTTGACGAAGGCCCGGAACTTGCGCGGAGTCTCGAGGTTGATCATCAGACCAGCACCGCCCCTTCCATCACGCCGATCGCTCGCAGGTCGCGGTACCAGCGCTCCACCGGATGCTCCTTCACGAACCCGTGCCCGCCGAGCAGTTGTACGCCGTCCGTCCCGATCTGCATGCCCTTCTCGGTGCACAACCGCCGCGCCAATGCCACCTCCCGGGCGAACGAAAGCCCTTGCGTAGCACGCGATCCGGCCCGATACGTCACGAGTTTCATGCCTTCGAGCTCGATCCCGATGTTCGCGACCATGAACGCGACCGACTGCCGATGGCTGATCGGCTCGCCGAAGGCCTCCCGCGAGTTCACGTACGGCGTGACGTAGTCGAGCACCGCCCGCGCCGTACCGAGGGCCAATGCACACCACCCGAGCCGCGACAACCGCACGCACTCGGCGTAGTCGTCCAACGATCCGAGCGGCACGGCCGGCACATCGGTCAGGATCACCCGGCTCAGCGAAGCGGCCCGCAGCCCCATCGAAGGCTCCGCCTCGATCACCACTCCCGGGTGATCAGCCTCCACCACGAACAACCGCGGACCGGCGTCCGTCTGCGCGCCGATCACGAACAGCTCCGCCTCGGCGCCTCGCGGTACCAACGACTTCACGCCGTTCAGCAGCCCACCCGTGAACCGTGTGCGCACCGAGAACGGATCGAACACCGGCCGCGGCTCGACCAACGCCAGCGCGGCGGCCGGCACAGATGAGCCGGTGAAGGAGGGCAGGTACGTCGCCTGCTGCGTCTCGTCGCCCCACAACGAGATCGCCGTACTCACCGCCGACGGCGCCAGACACGCGACCGCCTGGCCCATGTCGCCGTACGCGAGCGCCTCGGCGACGAGTACGCCGGTCATCGCGGACCGCTCGGTGACGATGCCGCCGAGCTCCTCCGGGACCTCGATCAGGCTCAGCCCCAGCTCGGCCGACGACTCCAGAACCTTGGCCTCCGTGGCGCAGGCCGTGTCGGCCGCAGAAGCAGCAGGCCGCAGTACGTCGGAGGCGAACGAGCGGACGACGTCGACCATCATCTGCTGGTCCTCGGTCGGCGTCAGGTCGAACCGTCCAGTTCCCTTCGCTGCAGGCAACCGCGACGGGCCGGTCAGCTTCGTAGCGGCCGAGAACCGCCGAGAGAGCGCTCCCGCCGTCCGGAATCCGGTCTTGGTCGCCTCGAACACCACCCGCTCGGCCGGCTTCCGCAGCCCGAACCGGTCGATCGCCCGCCACCGGGCCAGCTTGTTGAGCAGGGCCACGCCGACCCCGATCGCGTCCCGGCGCCCGCGGGTCTTCTCCTGAAGGCTCATGCGGCCAACTGTAAACCGAAGTTACAACCCAGGTCACGCTGTAGCCTGACGCAACCGGTCCGAAGGAGCGCAGCAGTGGCGGTCAGCATGTCCGACGTGGCCCGCCATGCAGGCGTGTCTCAGCGCACCGTCTCGAACGTGGTGAACAACTACGTCCACGTCTCCCCCGCGACCCGCGCCCGCGTCCAGGCCAGCCTCGACGCCCTCGGCTACCGCCCGAACACCGCGGCCCGCCGCCTGCGGACCGGCCGCACCGGCACCGTCACCCTGGCCGTCCCCACGTTCCGCGAGCGGTACTTCGCCGACCTCGCCGAAGCCGTCATCGCCGCTGCGCGCGACCGCGGTACGACGATCCTCGTCGAGACGACCGGCGGCCGCCACGACCTCGAGGTCGAGCTGCTCCGCGGTGGCGGCGACGTCCTCACCGACGGCGTGATCATGAGCGCGGTCTCGCTCAGCCGCACCGACCAGCGCAGTACGCACCCGGTCGTGCTTGTCGGCGACCGTGAGCCCGGCAGCGCGATCGACCATGTCGGCATCAAGAACCGTGAGGCGGCTCAGGCCGCTGTCACGCATCTGCTCGACACCGGCCGGCAACGGATCCTGCTGCTCGGAGCGAACCACGGCCCGAGACGCTCGTACCAACTCCGCCGCCAGGGTTATCAGGCCGCGCTCAAGAAACGCGGGATCGACCTCGACCCCGCCCTGATCGTCGACTGCGACTGGACCACCACGACTGCCGCCCAAGCGATCAGCCAGACCTTCCCACAGTTGCGCCCTGACGGCATCTTCGCGATGAACGACTCCGCGGCGCTCGGCGCGCTCCGGGCGCTGCAGCGCGGCACCATCGACGTACCAGGCGACGTGTCCGTCATCGGCTTCGACGACATCGTCGAGTCGAGCCTGTCCACACCGACTCTCAGCACGATCGCTCCGCTCCTCGACGACCTCGCCAGCTCAGCGCTCGACCTGCTCGATGAGCAGTTGGACGACGATCACGTCCCGCAGCACCGGATGGCCGGCTATGAACTCCGCGTCCGGGAGAGCACCACCCGCTGATCCACCTCGACCATCGCGCAAACCCTTGTGGACAGGATTTGCTACGTAGTAAATTCCGGCAGCATGACGCGTACCGCCCTCGCCCCCAGGTTCACCGGCGCCGGAAAGATCGAGTTCGCGGACCACGAGTACCCGGACCCCGGACCCGGCCAACTCCTCCTCGCCGTCCAGGCCAACGCCCTCTGCGGCACCGACCGGCATCAGTACTACGACGGCTCGTCCGTCGTACCCGGACATGAAGCCGCCGGCACCGTCCTGCAGGCCGGCGAAGGCACCAACACATCCGTCGGCACCCGCGGCGCCGTCTTCCTGATGGACTTCTGCGGCGAGTGCCGCAGCTGCAAGCTGAGCGCCACCAACCAGTGCCTCGCCAAGCGGGCCGACATGGGGTTCAGCCACGACGGCGGCTACGGCCCGTACGAGCTGGTGCACGAGTCGAACTTCTTCCCGATCACCGACGACATCGAGATCGGCAACGCGACGATGCTGCTCGACGTGATGGGCACCAGCAGCCACGCGATCGGGCGGGCGTCACTGGTCAGACCAGACGTCGAGAGCGTGTACATCGCGGGCGCCGGTCCGATCGGACTCGGCCTGACCGTGATGAGCAAGCTCAAGTACGGCGCCGGCGTCCCGGTCTACATCTCCGACTTCTCGCGCTGGCGGCTCGAGTTCGCGGAGTCCTTCGGCGCGATCCCCATGCTCGCGGACGATCTGAGCAAGGCCGGCTCTCCTGACGTCGCGTTCGACTCGTCGGGCAAGGAGTCCGCCCGCAGGGCCGCACTCGACATCGTCAGCCGGCGCGGCGCGCTGATCTGCGTCGGCCACGGCGAATCACTCACCATCGACGTGTCCGACGACCTGATCTCGCCCGAACACGCCATCCTCGGCAGCGAGTACTTCCGGTACGACGAAATGCCGGGCAACCTCGCGCTGCTGTCGGAGCATCAAGAGCTGATCTCCCGCGTGATCAGCCATCGGTTCCCGGTCGCGGAGATCGCCGACGCGTTCAGCCTGTTCATGAGCGGCGAGAGCGGAAAGGTCGTCGTCACGCAGGAGGGCGCTTCATGAGGGTCGCGGTCGTCGGCGCCGGCGGATGGGGCGAGCACCACGCCCGCATCTTCTCGCGGCGCGAGGACACCGAACTGTGCGGCATCTTCGGTCGTACACCGGACCGCACGCGGGCGCGGGCCGAGAAGTACGGCACCACGCCGTACACCGATCTCGACGCGATGTTGCGGACCGAGCAGCCTGAGCTCGTCACGGTCTGCCTGCCGAACGAGGACCACTACGACATCACCCTGAAGCTGGTGCGTACCGGCGTACCGCTGCTGGTCGAGAAGCCGCTCGTGTTCGACCTCGCCGAGGCGGACAGCCTGCTCGCGGAGGCGGGCGACAACTTCTTCGCGATCAACTTCAATCACCGGTACGCCGAACCCGTGCAGCGTGCGAAGGCCCTGATCGAGGCCGGCGAACTCGGCGACCTCGTCTTCGCGACCTGGCGTTTCGGCGGCGAGGCGAACCGCGGGAACTCACCGCACGCCAACCTGATCGAGACCCAGTGCCATGGCTTCGACATGCTCGAGCAACTGGTCGGACCAGTAGCCTCAGTATCCGCGCAGATGACCGACAAGATGTACGGCGCCTTCAGCACGGTCGCGCTCGCCCTCGAGTTCGAGAACCGCGCGGTCGGCACGATGCTCGGCACCTACGACTCGTCGTACGCCTACCCCGACACGCAGCGGATCGAGGTCAACGGCACCGCGGGCCGGCTCGTCATTCACGACACCGTCCGCGCGCTGACGTTCCAGAAGGCCGGCGATCCGGTCGAGCAGCGCTGGCACTCGACGTACTTCGACGACGAGTCCCGCAACTTCGCCGGTACGTTCGACCGCCACGTCGACACGCTGCTCACCGCACTGCGCAAGGGCGAGCAACCACCCGTCCACGCACGAGCCGGCCGCCGGGCCTTGCAGCTCGCGCAGGCCGCGATCGAGTCCCACGAGAGCGGACGCCGGGTCAGCACGCCCTGACGTCAGTACGATCCACTCCATGGACCGGACCAACGCACTCGTCGAGCGGATCTTCCGGAACGCCGGGGCCGCACTCGAGCTCTACTCCATCTACCTCGGCGAGCGCCTCGGGCTGTACCGGGCGCTCGCCGACAAGGGCCCCGCGACCTCGGCCGAGCTGGCCGAACGCACCGGCACCAACGAGCGCTACATCCGCGAGTGGCTCGAGCACCACGCCGCCGGCGGTCTCGTCGACGTCGACGACGTCAAGGCGGCTCCGAGCGAACGGCGCTACACGTTGCCGGCGGAGCACATCCCGGTGCTGGCCGACGAGGAGGACGTCAACTACCACGGCTACAAAGGCGTCGAGCTCGCGCGAGCGGCCCGGATGCTCCCGGATCTCGTCGAGGCGTACCGCACCGGCGATGCCCCGCCGCACCAGCCGTGGGAGCCCGAGGGGCGCGCGGAGTTCAACCGCCCGACGTACCTCAACCGGCTGGGCAAGGAGTGGCTGCCCGCCATCCCCGAGGTCGACGAACGTCTCCGCGCCGACCCGCCGGCCCGGGTGGCCGACTTCGCCTGCGGCACCGGCTGGTCGTCCATCGCGATGGCCCAGTCCTACCCGCGGATCACCGTCCAAGGCGTGGATCTGGACGGAGACGCCATCGCAGCCGCCCAGGCCCACGCGCAAGAAACAGGACTCAGCGATCGGGTCACGTTCTCTGTCGCCAACGCATCCGAGACCTTGAGCGGCCGGTTCGACCTGGTCACGATCCTCGAAGCGCTGCATGACATGTCGCAGCCCGTCGACGCGCTACGCACCGCCCGAAGCATGCTCGCCGAGGGCGGTTCGGTCCTCGTCCTCGACGAGCTGGTCGAGGACGAGTTCACCGCCCCGGCCCCCGCGCTGGAGCAGTACCACTACGGCTGGAGCCTGATGTCCTGCCTGCCCGACGCGATGGGCGATCCGGACTCGGCCGCGACGGGGGCGTTGATGCGCCCGGATACGCTCCGCCGCTACGCCACCGAGGCCGGGTTCAGCCAGACGCAGGTGCTCCCGTTCCACACCGACCTGTTCCGCTTCTACCGACTCATCCCGTGATCGCGTCGGCCTTCGCCTGCAGGTAGCGCCGCTCCGGCAAGCTCGTCGTACGGCGAGCTGCCGCCAGGTAATGCTCGTGCGCCTTGGTGAGCTCGCCGGCGCGCTCGTAGAGATGGGCGCGGACGGCGTCGAGGCGATGGGTCTCGGTGATGTTCTTGTCGTCCTCGAGCGTCGCCAGCAGGTCGAGACCCGCCTGCGGACCCTCGACCTGCGAGAGCGCGATGGCACGGTTGAGTGTCACCATCGGGTTCGGGGCGAGCTTCTCCAGCACGACGTACAGCGAGAGGATCTGCCGCCAGTCGGTCTCGTCCGCGCTCGGCGCCTCCGCATGTACGGCGGCGATCGCGGCCTGCAGCTGGTACGGCCCGAGCCCTCCCTGCTGCAATGTGTGCAGGATCAGGTCGGCACCCTCGGTGATCTGCGCGCGGTCCCACAACGACCGGTCCTGCTCGTCGATTGGCACCAGACCGCCGTCCGCCGTCGTACGCGCCGCCCGGCGCGAGTCGGTCAGCAACATCAACGCCAGCAGGCCTGCGATCTCGCCATCGTCCGGCAGCGCCGTACGCAACATGCGCGCTAGCCGGATCGCCTCCGCAGTCAGCTCGACCCGCTGCAGCTCCTCCCCCGAGCTCGCCGTGTAGCCCTCGTTGAAGATCAGGTACAGCACCTGCAGTACGACGCGAAGCCGCTCGGCCCGCTCGGACTCCGGCGGCATCGCGAACCGGCTGCCCGCCGCCTTGATGCTCTTCTTGGCCCGGCTGATCCGCGGCGCCATCGTTGCCTCCGGCACCATGAACGCCCGCGCGATCTCGGCCGTCGTCAGACCGCCGACGGCGCGCAACGTCAACGCGACCTGCGACGCCGGCGTGACGGCCGGATGGCAGCACAGGAACAACAAGGTCAACGTGTCATCGGTATCCGGAGCCTCGTCGATATCGGCGCCCGGGGCAACCAACTCCTCCGGCCCGGCCATCGCGGCAAGATTGTCCTCACGCCGCCGCCGAGCGCTCTCGCTCCGGAACGCGTCCGTCAACCGCCGCGTCGCGACGGTGATCAACCACCCACGAGGATTGGCCGGTACGCCGTCCACCGGCCATTGCGTCGCCGCCGCGAGCAGAGCCTCCTGTACGGCGTCCTCACACAGATCGAACTGCCCGTGCCGCCGAGCCAAGAACCCCAGCACCTGCGGCGCCAACTCCCGTAACAGCGCCTCCACATTCACCCCGCCGAGCCTACGCGCTACGTGGCCTGCAATCTCGACAGGACGTATACGTCCACTAAGCCGAATCGGCCGTCCGGCTGAGCGAGAGCGGAGCCTGGACCAGCGGACACCTCCTGTCGAGTTTGCAGCTCAGCTGAACGACCACCCCGACCACCGGTCGACACGGATCGCGACGATCGGTCCGCCCGGTGGGTCGTCCTCGTACTGCGGGTATTTCGCCACCAGCAACTCCACCGCCGCCGCATCCGAGGTCACCACCCGCGCCACCCCGTCGACCCGGACCCACCACAGATGCGTCCAGTCCTCGTCGTACTCATCCACCAGTACCGCGACCCGCTCGTTCGCCGCGATGTTCCGCAGGCGCTTCAGCGCGGTCGTCGTCTTCGGCTTCTGATCGACCCCGATGAACAACTCGTCCCCGTGTACGGCATACGTCACCGGCACCACATGCGGCCGCAGATCAGCCCCGACAGTAGCCAGCCGCCCCACCCGTGCCGCCGCCACCCGGGCCCGACACCCACCCTCATCAAGTCTCACCCCCCGACCATAACCACCCGCCGTGGGGGTGTGGCTGGGGTCAGCGTTGGAGGTGGCGTAGGGCTGCGGTGGGGAGAGTGCGGGTTACGGGGCCCAGGAGGGAAGCGTCGCGGAGGGCGGTGCGGGCGGCCAGGTGGCCGCAGGCGCCGTGCACGCCGCCGCCGGGGTGGATGGCGGAGCTGCCCAGGTAGAGGCCGGTGACGAAAGTGCGGGCGCTGCCGAGGCCGATGGTCGGGCGGAAGATGAGTTGCTGGTGCAGCTGCATCGTGCCGCCGCCGAGGGCACCGAAACCCAGCGCTGCGTTGCCCGACTCCAGCGCGGACGGGCGCTGCAGGTCGCGGGCGATGACCAGGTCGGCGAAGCCCGGCGCGAAGCGCTCGATCGCGCGCTCCATCCGGCCGGCCAGCTTCTCCGCGGCCGCGTCGTCGGCGATCCCGCGCGGCAGGTGCGAGTACGCCCAGACCGCCTCGGTGCCCTCGGGCGACCGGGACGGATCCGACTTGGTCGTCTGTCCGATCAGCAGGAACGGCTGCGCCGGGATCCGTCCGGTGTCGAGATCCGCGGACACGTGGACAAGATCGTCGGCCGTCCCACCGAGATGTACGACGCCGGCCAACTGCGCCTCGGCTGCCTTCCACGGGATCGGGCCGCTGAGCCGGAAGTTCAGCTTGACCGTCGGGTAGTCCCACTCGAACCGCTCGTCGAGATCACGTCGCAGCCCCGCCGGGATAATTGCCTCCGGCAACAATCCGCCGTACAGCGCCGGCGCGGACGTGTCCGCGATGACGGCGCGTGCGACCGAGACGGTCTCGCCGGATGCCGTCTGTACGGCAGTCACGCGGCCTGCGGACACCTCGACGCGCGTCACCGGCGTATCCGGGATCAGCAGCGCGCCCGCACGCTCGGCCCGTCGTACCAGAGCGCTGGAGAACGCCGAGGATCCACCTGCCGCGACCGGATAGCCGACGTCCTGCGCCATCATCGCCAGCAGCCAGCCCATCGTCCCGCTGACGCTGCCCGACAACGGCGCGTCGGCGTGCAACGCGTTGCCGGCGAAGATCGCCGGGCCCTGCCGCCCCGCGAACAGCTCCTGACCCATCCGGTGCATCGGCATCGCCATGAACCGCGCGAACCGCAGCAACTCCCCCACCGAACCCAGCTTCCGCGCGAGCTTCAGGCCTGGGCCGACCGGCGGCCAGGTGGTGAGCAGCGCGTTCAGCAACGGCTCCCGGACGGAGACGTACTGCTGGTACAACCGAAGCCAGGCGTCACCGTCGCCGGGATGCTCGGCGCCGAGCGACTTGGCGGTGTCCTCGGGATCCGGGTGGATCGCCGCAGCAGCGCCGTCCTCGTCGAGCAGGTGCACCAGCGGCAGCGGGGCATTCGCCCATTTCAGGCCGTACTTCTCCAGCTCCAGCGCCCGGATCACCGGCGACGCGACGCCGAGCGGGTAGTTCGAACTGAAACGATCACTGATCCAGCCGCCCTCCTCGGTCGACCGGACCGCACCGCCGAACGTGTCGGCGGCCTCCAGCACCAGCACGTCCCAGCCCGCGTCGGCAAGCGTGATCGCGCTCACGAGCCCGTTCGGCCCCGAACCGATCACTACGGCATCAACACTGCGCGGCAGCATGCTTCGAGACTAACTTGACCGGGTCTGGATCTCCCGCAGGAGGGTGGTCACCTCGCGGGCGCGCCCGATCATGGCCGGGTCGACCATTCGGCCGTCGGGCAGGACGATCACGCCGCCGTCGGAGACGCCTGCCTTCTCAACCGCCGCCAACAGCGCCTCGGCCTCGGCCACCTGAACCGCAGTCGGTGTGAAGGCCTCGACGATCGTGGACAGCTGGCGCGGGTGGATCGCCGTACGACCGACGAAGCCGAGTATCCGCCCTTCCAGCGACGTACGCCGAAGCCCGTCGAAGTCATCGACTCGCGGATACACCGACATCATCGGCGCGCCGAGCCCGGCCGCGCGCGACGCCGACACCAGCCGACCGCGCGACCACGCCAGGCCGGCCGCGTCGTCGACGCCGAGCGCGCTGGACAGATCGGCCTCACCCAGCGCGACCGCGACCACCCGCGGATCGGCGGTCGCGATCTCGAACGCGCGCTCAACGCCCAGCGGCGACTCGATCAGAGCCGTGATCCTTGCCGATGGCACCTTCTCCAGCACGGCGCGGACGTCGGCCGCGCTCTCGACCTTCGGCAGCCGGATCCGTACCGTGGGTACGGCGGAGATCGCGGCCAGGTCGTCGTCGATCCACGGCGACCCGAGTGCGTTCACCCGGATCTCGACCGGGCCGCGGGCATTCGCCGCGATCCAGGCGACCGCCCAGCCGCGCGCGTCCGCCTTGGCGTCGACCGGTACGGCGTCCTCCAGATCGAACACCACCAGATCGGGGCCCGCGGCAACAGCTTTCGCGAACCGGTCCGGCCGGTTGGCCGGAACATACAGTGCCGTCAGCACTTCGAACGCCCCCTCCACGCCATCAGCACACCGACTACACGACGCCGGCAGCCCGCAGCGCGGCGAGCTGGTCGGGGGTGACGCCGATGTCCGCGAGCACCTCGTCGGTGTTCGCGCCGTGCGGCCCGCCGGCCCAGCGAATCGACCCCGGCGACTCGGACAACCGGAACAGCACGTTCTGCATCTGCACCGGACCGCCGAGCTCGTCGTCGTCGACGCTGACGATCGTCCCGAGCGCGGCGTACTGCGGATCGCTCATGATCCCGCGGATGTCGTGTACCGGGCCGACCGCGGCCTCGGCCTTCTCGAACTCGGCCATCACCTCGTCCAGGCCCCTCGACGCGATCCACGAGCCGACTGCGTCGTCCAACTCGTCGGCATGCTCGGCCCGCTCCCGCCCGGTCGCGAACCACGGCTGCGCGACCAGATCCGCGCGCCCGACCAGCGTCACCACCCGCTCGGCGATGCTCTGCGAGCTTGTCGACACGGCAACCCATCGACCGTCCGCAGTCTTGTACACGTTCCGCGGCGCGTTGTTCGACGACCGGTTCCCGAGCCGCGGCTGCACGTACCCGGTCTGCTGGTACGCCGTGATGCCGCCGCCGAGCATCATCAGGATCGGCTCGATGATCGCCATGTCGATCACCTGCCCCGCCCCGGACCGATCCCGCTCGCGCAGCGCGACCAGAACGGCGTACGCCGTGGCGAGCGCGGTGATTCCGTCCGCGAGGCCGAACGGCGGCAGCGTCGGCGGACCGTCCGGCTCACCGGTGACCGCCGCGAACCCACTCATTGCCTCGGCCAACGATCCGAAGCCGGGCCGGCGCGACCACGGACCGACCTGCCCGAACGCCGTCACCCGCGCGATCACCAGCCGCGGATTGGCTTCCAACACCACCTCGGGCCCGAGACCCCATCGCTCCAGCGTCCCCGGCCGAAAGTTCTCGACCAGCACGTCATGAGACTTCACCAACGACAGGAACACGTCCCGCCCGCGGGACAGGTCGAGCGTCGCGAGCCGCTTGTTCCGCCCGAGGGTCTTGAACCACAGCCCGACGCCGTCCTTCGAAGCACCGTGCGTCCGCGCGGCATCCGGCCGGGACGGATGCTCGATCTTCGTCACGTCGGCGCCGAAGTCACCGAGGAAGGTCGCCGCCAGCGGTCCCGCGAACAGCGTCGCTGCCTCGAGCACCCTCACCCCGTCAAGAGGAGCAGTCCTCATCCCGCACACCTGAAGCCGATGGTCTCCGAGCGGTCGAGACCACCGCCGGTCAGCACCAGCTTGAAGCTGACCTCGGGCGACTGCGGCCCGCCGTCGGCGTACCAATCGGAGCCCTTGGCAACATAATGCGAACCGCCCTTGAGAATGCAGAACCGGCTGCGGCCGTCGCGGTGCTCGCTCTCGGTCAGGTTCCACACCAGTGGCTCGCGGCGTTCGAACCCGTCGACAGCCGCGGCAACCTGCCACTCGTCCTCGGTCGGCAGCCGGGCACCCCGCCACGCGGCGTACGCGCGCGCGTCCGGCAGGTCGACGTACGTCACCGGGTGGTCCTCGGTCCCGGGAACCGGAGCGCCCTCGACCCAGTGCTTCAGGAACCGGTTGGCGACCACGGGCCGGTAACCGGTCTCGTTCAGGAACTCGGAGTACTCCGCATTCGTCACCTCGGCGATCGCGACCGAGACACCGGCCAGCGAGACCTCGCGCTTGACCGTCTGCATGTCGTGCAGGCGAGGCGGCAGCGGCTTCCACTCCTCGACGTACGGCGCTGTGTCGTACAGCCCGGTCTCGCGCCGCCGGTGCCGCACGATCAACGTCCGCTCTCCGGCCGGCACGGCGACCGTCGCACCGATCGATGCGTCGCCGGAGAGCGTCGGCACCGCCACCAGCTCGGCCGGCCGCATCGGGAACGCGGACTCGCTGTTGTGCGCCCGCGGCATCGTGCCCAGCCGGCGGGCAGTCGCCCGGCACGACGCGCCCGCAGTCGCGCCGACCCGGATGATGCCGGCCACACCGCGACCCGGCACGACCAGGTGGACGCCGTCGTCGTCCGAGGTGATCGGGACGCCCGACGTCACGTCGTACCAGTCGCCGACCTGGTCCTCGGACCGCAGCACGATGCCGTCGAAGTCCTCCTCATGGCGGTTGATGAGCGTCCAGAAGGTGATGTCGGCCAGATCGAACCGGGATCCGTAGACGCCGTGGTCGCGGGCCTTCTCCGGGATCTCCGGCGTCAGCTGGATCCAGTCGCCGTTGATCAGCACCGGCGCGAACGCGCGCTGCGCGGCGACCATCCTGCGCAGGGTCGCGCGGTCGCGGGCGTTCCAGCCGACCCAGGCCGAGAACACCGACTCCCAGACCAGCATGCCGACGCCGTTCACCCACGCGGACTGCAGCTCGTCGCTGTGGTCGCGGTTCCACCGGCGGGTGTGATGCATCATGTGCCGGCGCTCGAACAGGTGCGCACGCAGCACACCCGGCGTGTCCGTGTCCGCGAACCACTGCGCCCAGGACAACGCGTGGTCCGAAATCCTTGCCATCGGCAACCGCGATTCGCCCTCGAGGGCTATCGCCGGGTTCGCCTGCCGGAGCGCGCGGGTGAAGGCCGGGTCGCCTTCCTTCAACGTGTCCAGGAAGACGCCGTCGACAGCGAAGTCCGTCACCAGACCGGCGAACTCGTCGGCGTCGGGCCGCGGAGACCGCCGCGTGCCGACGTCCCACGGGTTGTAGTCGAAGAACACCTTCAGGCCGAGCCGGTGCAGGTCGTCGATCAGCGCCCGCAGCCCCGGCACGTCCCGGTAGAAGTCGAACTGGTTCCGGTCGTCGATCCCGATCACCGGGTACGCGTGCCAGAGCACGATCGCGTCGTGCCCGCCGAACTCGTCGAGCCCGTGCTGCACGAACTTCTCCGGCGTGAACTTCCCGGTCTCCACGTCGTACAGCAGGTCGTCCCAGAGCCAGACCAGCACCACCGAGTACGCCGTCTGGGTCCACTCGCGACCCGGCTCGTCGTAGTGCGAGCCGTCGTACCGAGTCCGCTCGATAGCGCCGAACCGCCACTCGGCCAGCTTGGCGCGCCAGCGCGGCAGATCGGACGGGTCCTCCGGGGCGCCGAGGATCTTGGCGTCGTCCAGGAAGGACAGATCGTTCCCGAGCCCCAGGTCGACCCTCGCGGGCAGATCGATGGGCCGCGGTTCGAGCGGATTCACAGGTACACCTCCGCATAACGCGCGTCGATTGCATCCCCGTGAGGCACCGAGGAGATCGCCCCTGCGGCTTGAACACTCAATGAAGCAGCAACGTTAGCGCGTCGGACCGCGTTCGTCAGGTCGCTTCCCGTGATCGAGTCGTTAGCTGACGCCGCAGCTAACTCAGAGGCCAACGCTGCGGCCAGCACCCCACAGAACGTATCGCCCGCAGCTGTCGTGTCCACCACCTCAACAGGTACCCCGGGAACCGCGATTTCATCCTCGTCCCGGGTCAGAATGACCGCACCTTCTCCACCCAGCGTCACGATCGCGGCCGGCACCTTCTTCAGCAGCGCGGACCGGTCCGGACCACCGATCGCCTCGGCCTCGGTCTCGTTCACCACCAGCAGGTCGACCTCCGCGAGCAACTCGTCGGAGAGGTCCGCGGCCGGGGCGGCGTTGAGGATGAAGTACGTCGATGCCGCGGCCGCCGCCTGCACCGTCGGAAACGGGATCTCCAATTGGGAAAGCACGATTTTCGCTTGTCCGATTGCGGCCAACGCGTCGGCCGACAAGGTCAGCTCGCCGTTCGCGCCCGGAGCGACGACGATCGAGTTCTCGCCGCTCTCCTCGACCGTGATGATCGCCGTACCGGTCGGGGCATCGCTGGTCGTCGCCAGCGAGAGGTCTACACCGGAGCCGCCGAGCGCGTCGCGCAGCAGCGCACCGCCGTCGTCCGCACCGAGCGCGACGACCATTGCAGTCTGCGCACCGGCCCGCGCCGAGGCGACCGCCTGATTGGCCCCTTTACCGCCCGGTCCGCGGCTCATGACGCCGGCCAGAACGGTTTCTCCCGGACGCGGGATCCGCTGCACCGGCAACACGAGATCCACGTTCGCGCTGCCTACTACTACAACCTCAGGCCGCACCCCGGGCCACCTCCACAGTCCTAGCCGCCAGTTCGTCGATCGCGATCTGGTTCATTCCCGGGAGGCTTGTGGTCACCCGGTTGTCCAGTGGTGTGGACCACTCTGCCGGAACCCCACGCGTCGCGCCAAACACAGCACCCACCGTGGCGCCGGCCGAGTCGGTGTCCCAGCCGCCCATCACCGCACGACCGATCGCGGTGGTGAAGTCCGGAGCGGTCAGCGCGTACGCGGTGAGTGCGGTGTTGTTCACCGCGTGCACCCAATGCAGGTCGCCGTACTCCGCATGCAGCGCGTCCAGCGCGTCGTCGAGCTCCGCATCCGCGAGCGTCAGTCCGAAGCGGACGGCACGGGCGATCGCACCTTGCCCGTCGACCGCCTCGAGGCCGGCGACAGCGGCCTTGACCGGATCGTCGAGAACCAGGGCGGCCGCCGACATCGCGGCTACCCAGAGTGCACCGTCGACCCCGGCGCCGGTGTGGCTCAGTCGGGCGTCGACGAGGGCCAGCCGAGCGGCCGCAGTACGGTCGCCGGGGTTCGCCCAGCCGTAGGCGTCGGTGCGGATCTGCGCGCCGATCCACTCCCGGAACGGGTTCCCGACGACGGCCGCGCGGGCCGGGTCGACCCCTTCCAGAAGGTTGCGGTAGGCAACACGTTCGGCGGTGAACACGCGACCGGCCGGCAGGTCGTTCAGCCAGCTCAGCGCGACGTCCTCCGTGGTCAGCCCGCGCCCGAACCGCTCCATCATCAGCAGCGCGAGGATCGCGAAGTTGATGTCGTCGTCCTCGGGCATCCCGTCGATGACCTCACGCAGGCTGTTCACCTTCGACCGCCGGTTCCATGGCCAGCGCCGCAGCACGTCCTCCGGCACGCCTACGGCGGTGATGTACTGCGCCAACGGCCACTGGCCCGAGCTGGCGAGGATCTCCCGGATGCCCTCGCGCGGGATCTTCTCCACCGGCTTGCCGAGGAGGTTGCCCGCGCATCGGCCGAGCCACGCGTTCACCGTCCGCGTCTCGAGGTCCACCGGCTCGCCGAGCGACGGCAGCTCAGGGATCTCCTGCTCGCGCCAGACCGCAGTACGTGCGTCCAGTACGTCGAGCAGCTCCCGGGCCAGCGCGCGCAGTGCCGGTGGCGCGGGCTCGGCGGAGGCGCCCGAGACGGGGGCGTCCGTCGTACCGCCTGCTGCCAGCCAGCGGGCCTGGACGTCGGTGACGTCGACACCCTCGGACCGCGCCTGGACCAGCTGGTGCGGGAGCAGGTCCTCCGGCTGCACCCAGGTCATTCTCATCGCGTCAAAGTCTCCAGTACTTCGTTGCGGCGCGCCCATCGACGCGCGTCGGCGGCCTGCAGGTCGAGGGCCACCGAGGCCATCACCCGCCCCGGCTCGATCAGGTCGGTCTTGCTCGCTTCCGCGATATCGGCGGCCCAGTCCGCGGGTACGCCGTCGCGCCCGCTCAACGCCCCGGTGATCGCACCGGCCATCGACGCGATCGAGTCCGCGTCGCGGCCGTAGTTCGTGCCGCCGAGGACGGCCCGGCGGACATCTCCCTCGGAGACCAGCACGAAACCGAGGGCGACCGGAAGCTCTTCGATCGCCTTCGTACGGCTCGGACGGCGGGCGTCCATCGACAGCTCACGGTAGTTGGGGCCGACCGTGTCGTAGGGCTCGATCGCCTTGCGCAGCAGGGGAATCGCCTGCTCCCAGTCGGTCACGCCGTCGGCCGCCTCGGCCACCGCCTCGACGGCCCTCCGAGTGCCGTCCTTGGCCAGGCCGAGCGCGGTCTCGACCGCGGACGCGGGGGTCGCGCCCGGGATCATCGCGGCGGCGACGGCGGCCGCGAACACGCCGGCCGCCTCCCGCCCGTAGCTCGACTGGTGCGCGCCGGCGACGTCGAGCGCTTCGGCGTACGCGCCCTCGGGATCGCCGGCGTTGGCGACGCCGACCGGTGCCATGTACATCGCCGCACCGCAGTTGACGATGTTGCCGACGCCGGCCTCGCGCGGATCGACATGCCCGTAGTGCAGCCGGGCGACCAGCCATTTCTCGGCCAGGAACACGCGCTGCAGCAGCAACGCGTCCGCCTCGAGCTCGGGGACCCAGCGGGTCCCGTTGAGCATCTTCGGCACCAGCGACTCCGCGATCGCGTACGCGTCGAGGTGGGCGCGGCGTTCGTCGTACACCTCGACCAGCGCGTGCGTCATCAAGGTGTCGTCGGTGATGTGCCCGTCGCCCTTGTGGTACGGCGCGATCGGACGCGCCGTCCGCCAGTCGTCGTACCACGGGCCGACGATGCCGGTCACCCAGCCGCCGTGCCGTTCCCGGATCGCCTCCGGGGTCCAGCCCTCGACGGCTCCGCCGATCGCGTCACCGACCGCGGAACCGACGAGGGCACCTACCGACTTCTCTTCCAGCAAGGACGTCACTGGTTGACCTGACCCCATCCATCGCTCAGTTTCTTGCCCAGGGCAGCCAGATCGGTCTTGTTCGCCAGGTACTCCTGCAGCGCCGGCGTGGCGATCTGGTCCTTCCACTTCGGGTAGTTCTCGACGCTCTGGAACGGCGCCTTGGTCAGTTCGGTGCCGCTGGCAAGCGTCTGCTGCCAGCCGTCCTTACCGCCGGTCGTCTTGAGGATCGCGTCCCGGGCCGCCTGCGTGGTCGGGATCAGCCAGTCACCCTCACCGACCGCGGCCAGGTTCTCGGCCTTCATGAAGTAGTCGATGAACTTCGCCGACTGCTCGATGTGCTTGCCCTCGGCCGGCACCGACAGGGTCTGCGGGTTCGCGGCCTGCTTGGTGCTGGTGCCCTTCAGCGGCGGCAGCACCTCCCACTGGAAGGTCTTCGGCGCCTCCTCGAGGATCTGCTGCGCGACATAGTTGCCGGCCACAATCATCCCGTACTTGCCGGCGTAGAAGCCGGGCAGGACGTCGGACGCGCTCTGGGTCAGCGAGGTCGGGTCGATCGACTTGTCCGTGTAGGCCATGTCGTGGATGCGCTTCGGCACCTCGAGCTCGGCGTCGCCGATCGTTGCCTTGGCGTCCTTACCGGTTCCGTCGAAGAACTTGCCGTCGAAATTCATGCCGAGGTTCAGCACGGTCGCGGTCGGGCTCTTCAGGCCCCAGCCGAGTCCGTACTTGCCGCCCGCGGTCAGCTTCTTCGCGTCGGCGGCCAGGTCGTCCCAGCTCAGCGAGTCACCGGTCGCGGTGATCCCGGCCTGCTTGAGCATCGCGGAGTTCGCGAGGACGACGTACGACTGCATCAGGGTCGGTGCGCCGTAGATCTTGCCGTCGTTCGAGACCGTGTCCCAGACGCCCTGCGAGACCGAGTCCTTGGTGCCCTGGCTCAGGTACGGCGAGAGGTCCGCGAGGTAGCCCTGGTTGATGAAGCCGGTGATGTCGGCGGACTCGTCGTGGATGATGTCCGGCGCGGTCCCGCCCTGGAACTGGGTGACCAGCTGGTCGTGCACGGAGTCCCAGCTGCCCTGGACGTACTCGACCTGGATGTTCGGGTTGGCGGCGTTCCAGTCCGTGACGATCTTCTTGGTCGCCGCCACGGTCGTCTTCTGGAAGGCGAGGCTCTGGAACTTGAGCGTCACCTTCTCGGTCGACGAGCCCGAACTGTTGTCGTCGTTGCTGTTGCCCCCACAGGCGGCGAGCGACACCAGGGCGCCCACCGCCGCCAGAGCGGTCAGTGCTTTCTTCATTGCATCTCCTCAGGGGATTTCTAACCCTTGACTGCGCCGCTCAGCAGGCCGGAAGTCAACCGGCGCTGCAGGAAGGCGAAAAACACCAGGCTTGGGACAGTTGCGAGTACGGACGCGGCCGCGAGCGGGCCGAACTGCACCTGGCCCTCGGCACCGACGAAGCGGGCGAGCACCAGCGGAAGTGTTTTGAGTTGCGGATCCTGCAACAGGACCAGCGCGAAGAAGAACTCGTTCCACGCCGAGATGAAGGTGAACATCGCGGTTGCGATCAGCCCCGGCCGGAGCAGCGGCATCACGATCGAGACGATCGTCCGCAGCCGGCTCGCGCCGTCGACCGACGCCGCCTCTTCCAGCTCGCGCGGCACGGCAGCGACGTACCCCTGCAGCATCCACAGCGCGAACGGCAGTGACCAGACCATGTACACGATCACCACGCCGGGGATCGTGTTCGTCAGGTGCAGTGGGCGCAGGATCATGAACAGCGGGATCACGATCAGGATCACGGGGAACACCTGGCTGACAAGGATCCAGCCGTTCGTCAGCGGGCGCAGCCGGCTGCGGAAGCGAGCCAGCGCGTACGACACCGGCAGCGCGACGATCAGCACCAGGATCGTGCTGTAGACCGAGATCTGCAGGCTGTTGCCGAGGCCGCGGACCAGGCCTTGTTCGTTGAGCGCGTCGGTGTAGTTGGAGAAGTCGACGTGCTTCGGCAGGATCGACGGGGTGACGCTCGCGAACTCCCGCGGCGACTTGAGCGAGCTGGAGATCAGCCAGAGCAGCGGGAAGCCGAGGAAGATCAGGTACGCCAGGACCGCGATGTACTGGAGCGCGCGGGTGGTGGGTCGGGTTCTCATGCTTCGCTCCTCAACCGGTTCCGCAGGTAGAAGAAGAGGAAGAGGATGATGATGACGACCATCACGTCACCCATCGCCGCGGCCATTCCGAAGTTGCCGTAGCGGAAGGCCTCGTTGTAGGCGAACAGCATCGGCAGCATCGTCTTGCCGCCCGGCCCGCCTGCGGTCAGGACGTAGACCAGGCCGAACGAGTTGAAGTTCCAGATCATGTCGAGGCTCGTGATCGCGACGATGACGGTCCTCAGCTGCGGGAGCGTGATGTTCCAGAACTGGCTCCACGCGCCGGCGCCGTCGACCGCGGCCGCTTCGTACAGGGTGCGGTCGATGCCTTGCAGGCCGGCGAGGAGGGTGACCGTGGTCATCGGCATGCCGACCCAGATACCGACCACGATCACGGCCGGCAGCGCCGTACTGAAGTTGCCGAGGAAGTTGATCGGGTGGTCGGTGAGGTGCAGGTTCTGCAGGATCTCGTTGACCGGGCCGTTGGTCGGGTGCAGCAGCAGGCGCCACATGATCGCGACGACGACCGGGGGCATCGCCCACGGGATCAGCGCCAGCGTGCGGGCGACGCCGCGGAACTTGATGTCGGTGTTGAGGAGCAGAGCGAGGCCGAGTGCGGCGACGAACTGGAGGATCGTGACCGACAGCGTCCAGATCACGCCGATCCGGAACGAGTCCCAGAACAGGTTGTTGTGCAACAGCTTGCTGAAGTTGTCGAAGCCGACGAAGTTCGTCTCGACGTGCAGGCCGGCGCGCGCGTCGGTGAAGCCGAGCGCGATACCGCGGATCAGCGGGTAGACGCTCAGGATCAGCACCGGCAGCAAGGCCGGCAGGAACAGGAGGATCGCTTCCCTGTTCTGCTTGGGCTTACCCGGCTTCTTAACCTGCGTCGGCGCAGTCAGGGTCGCGGTCATGGGGCCTCCCGGCCTGGACTGAGGAGCGCAGGGAGCCCGGCCCTGGGGCCTCCCGGTCTGGACTGAGGAGCGCAGGGAGCGAAGCGACCGGAGCGACGAGGGAAGACCGGGAGCAACAGCCCCAGGGCCCGCCGCGACGGAGTCGCGGCATCCAGCACAGCGACCGGAGCGACGAGGGAAGGCCGGGAGTCACAGCCCCATGACCCGCCGCGACGGAGTCGCGGCATCAATACCGTCACGGGGTGGACCTCCTGATACTCAACGACGGCTGTACGACGATGCGCCGCGGCGTCCGGTCGTTGTCCTCAATCCTTGCCAACAGCAACTCAGCCGCCCGCCGCCCCCGCTCGGCCGACCCCAGATTCACACTCGTCAACGTCGGAAAACACTGCTCAGCCAGTTCACTGTCATCCATCCCCACCACCGCGACATCCCCAGGCACCTCGAGCCCCACCGCAGCCAACTCATGCATAAGCCCGACGGCCAACAGGTCATTCGCGCAAACCACCGCATCGAACCCGCCCGCGGTCAGTAGGTCTGGAGCGGATGCGCGGCCGGCGGCGAAGGTGAAGTCTGATGCTTCAGCGAGAGCGATGGGTTGCAAGCTGTGGGCTTTGAGGGCTTCGGAGAAGCCTTTCGAGCGGGCGGCGCCGGGAACTGTGTCGGCGGGGCCGTTCAGGAAGGCGATTCGGTGGCGGCCTTGCGCGACCAGGTGGTCGATCGCCAGGAGCATGCCCTTGGGGGAATTGGCTCGGACGGTGTCTACGCCGGCTTTGGCGGGGACGTTACCGGCGACAACCACCGGCACCTCGCACTCGCGGATCGACTTGACCAGGTCTTCGTCGACGCGGATCGGGCTGATCAGCAGGCCGTCGGCGTACCCTCGCGCCATCCCCCGGACCAACGCGACCTCGTCGACCACGTCCGGACCGGTCGTCGTCACCACCAACCGGTAACCGGCGGCGGACACGACCTCCTCGACGGCTCGCATCATCGTCACGTAGACCGGGTTACCGACATCAGCGACCGCCAGCGTCAGCTGGAACGTCCGCCCGACCTTGAGCGACCGAGCTCGCGCATCCGGCACATACCCCAGCTCCTGCACCGCCCGCTGGACCCGCTCGACCATCTCCTCGGTGGCAGGCAACCCGTTCAGAACGCGCGACACCGACGCCACCGAGACCCCGGCCGCCCGGGCCACCCCAGCAATCGTCGGACGACTCACGCCGACCTCCTGTAATCGTTCTTGTAATCGTTTACAAGCCCGACATTAGGACGCCGCCGCCCGACGGTCAACCTCACGACCGCCGCTAGACCAACCTGTGACTTATTCCTCGGTCTCGTCTGCGCCGGGGCGTTCGGCCCAGGGGGTTTCCTTGGCGGGGCGGACGACGATCAGTTTGTCGCCGGCGGCCAGGACGGAGACGTTGGAGTCGTAGTAGCGGTGGACCTTGCCGTCGCGGACGACGGAGACGACGCGGTCGGGGACGGCGGAGGGGGGCTTGCCGACCTCGCGGCCCAGGACGGGGCGTTCGGCGACCTCGAGGCCCTCGCCGTACGTGAGGAGGTCTTCCATCACCTCGCCGAGGTTCGGGCTGACCGAGGTCAGGCCGAGCAGGCGGCCGACGGCCTCTGACGAGGTGACGACGGCGTCGGCGCCGCTCTGGCGGAGCAGCGGGACGTTGTCCTCCTCGCGGACCGCGACGACGATGTGCGCGTTCGGGTTCAGCTGCCGCACTGCCAGCGTGACGAGGACGGCCGAGTCGTCCCGGTCGGTCGTCACGATCACTTCGCGCGCGGTCATCACCTCGGCGCGACGCAGTACGGTCCGGTTGGTCGCGTCGCCGTGGAAGGCGGCCATCTGGTCGTTGCCCGCGTCACCGATCGCCTGCGCCCGCGGGTCGATCACCACGATGTTGTCGCGCTTGACCCCGTTGCTGATCAGGGTCTGCACGGCGGAGCGGCCCTTGGTGCCGTAGCCGACGACGATGGTGTGGTCCTTCATCCGTTTCCTCCAGCGCGTGTCGCGCATGATCCGGCGACCCTCGTTGGCCAGCACTTCCAGTGTCGTACCGACCAGAACCACCAGGAACGCGATCCGCAGCGGAGTCACGATGAAGGCGTTCACCAGCCGGGCAGTGGGCGTCACCGGTGTGATGTCGCCGTACCCGGTCGTGGTGAGCGTGACGGTTGCGTAGTAGATGCTGTCGATCAGCCCGACTTTGCCGTCGTAGCTGTCCCGGTAGCCGTCACGGTCGACCACCACGATCAGCACCATCACGGTCAGCAGCCCCAGCGCGATCAGGATTCGGCTGAAGAGCTGAAAGAGCGGCGAGCGAGTGCTCGCGGGCAGGTTGACCAGCAGACCGTGTGGGTTCCGACCAGTGGGAAGGGGTGGCACGCGTACGACGATATTGCACCGCGGGCCGATCCACCGCATGCGACAGGCTCCGGTCGGACAGAGCGACACTGACCATCAGACTGTCGCCGTCCCGGACCACCCGCGACCGCATCCGCAGCCGCTCGAGCGTCCGGAGCATCGCGTGGTTCTCCGGCTGCACCATGCAGACCACTCGATCCGCACCCAGCACACGCGCTTCCTCCACCACCTGCCGCAGCAGCCGAAGCCCGAGGCCCTGGCCCTGCCAGCCGTCCTCGACCAGTACGGCGACCTCCATCGTCGTGCTGCCCAGCTCCTCCCACGGGGCTGCCGTCGCCATCCCGATCACCGCGCCGTCCACGTCCGCGACCACCGACACGCCACCGGCCGGTGCGGACAGGTGCCGCGCAGTACGCGCAGTCAGCTTCGGCATCGGCACGTGGTATCGCCGGGTGCGGCTCTCGTACGAGCAGCGATCATGCATCGCGACCACAGCGTCGGCGTCCTCGACACTCGCCGTCCGCAGCACGGGTACGCCGCTACCGGGCCGAGGCCCCTCCACGGTGTCGAACCGGTCCGCGAGCCGTCCAGCGATCTCCACGAGTACGTCGGCCCGCGCCCACTCCGCCGGCGTGTACTCGTCGAAGCCCTGCAGGTTCCCAAGCTCCTCGTCGACCGATACCGGGTCGTCGAGCAACCGCAGTACGGCGCGCAGGTAGCGCGTCGGCGCATCACTCAGTACGTCGGCCTGGCACGGGCGGACCGTCGTACCGACGCAGCCGGCCTCGGCCACGAGTGCGGCCAGGTCGTCGGCGTTCCAGCCGACACCGGTGGAGACCACCAGTTCGTCGACGGCGCCGGTCTCGGCGGTGAAGACCTCGAGGCTGAGGATGTTGATGTCGTCCGCACCACACCGTGCAGCGAGTTCGGCCAGTGCACCGGGCCGGTCGGCGAGTTCGGTTCTGATCTTCCAGAGCATGCGGACGCCCTCCCTCGTGGAAACGTGCTTCCACTGTCCGCCGCGCCTGTTGCCCCGCCGGGTCCGGGATGTTACGCCCGCGTCAACCTTTGCGTCGCACCTTCGGCAGATGCGGTCTCGGCTTCCGCGCCGCGAGTACGACGGCAGGCTCGCGCTTGTCCAGGTCCGCGTGCCGCAGCAGCTCGGGGTACGTCGCCTGGGGCACCGGCGGGTACGTCGTGACGATCGCGTCGCCGGAAAACACGAAGAAGATCGCCTGACCGTCCTTGATCACCTTCAGCAAGGATCCGTCGCGGACGGTAAGGGCGTGCTCGACCGCCTTGCGGCGCGCGGACCGCTTGGCCCAGGCGGCCTGGACCGCCTGTTGCGCCGGCTCACGCCCGTGCCGCACCGCCTCGACGATCAACGGCCCGTAGCGCACGCCGTACTTGACGACGTTCTTGGCCAGCTTGCCACTCGGTTTCCCCGCACCCGCCATGGGTCGAGCGTACTGACCTCAGCCGGTCAGAGCGTATGCAGTTTGTCGAAAGGCGACATGACACGCAGCAGCCTGCCGCCGCCGAGGTCGACCACCACAGCGTGAGTGCCCTCGACCGCACTGATGCGGCCGATGCCCTCCCTGTCGTGGGATACCCGGTCACCGGCCTCGAACGTCTTGACCGGGGCGGTGGTCCGGGGGGTGAAAGGACTCGTGGACAGGTGACGACGCGTCGTCGCGCGAGAAGGCTCCATCAGATCTCCAGTATGCGCTCAACTTCGTCACATCGCCCACTCCGCGCCAGAACTTGACGATCGGCGGTGATGACTTCCAGATGTACGGACAAACGCTTTTCGGGATCACGGGTCGCGTCGGCATGCGGCGGTTCGCCCGGTCAGGCACCATGGACGCCGTGACCACCCCCAACCCGCGCCGTCCGATCCTGCCGGGCAACAAGTTGTTCGAGTCGCTGCCCGGTGCCGCGGATCCGGCGACCGTCACCGAGGCCGCGCACCGGACCGCCGAGCTGCTGGTCCGCGGCGTGCGCAAGTCCGAGGACGCCGAGGTGCACGCCCGGGTGGTCAAGCTCGCCGACGAGTACGGTCTCGACGAGCTGGCCGAGCTGTGGTCCGACTCCCCCGCCGACTCGTTGCCCGGTGCGCTCTGGCGGCTCTACGTACTGCGCTCGTGGGTGCACTCGAACGCCGAAGAGGTGTCCCGCGAGTTCGCCACCGGCCGCGAGTACGCCGAGGTGCACGCCGCCGTCGCGGGCGTCGCCGAACCGCCCGGACCGGCCGAGGTCCGCGACATGGTCGACGCCGTACTGCGAGGTGTCGCGACCGGCGATTTCGCCACCACGCTGGACCGCGCGGCCGCGTTCGCGCGGATCGTCGCGACCGGGCGGGCGCACCTCGCGGACGACGGCCACGACCGCGTGTTGTCCGCGTCGAAACTGGTCGAGACCGCAGATCAGCTGCAGACCGCGGCCCGCGCCGAACGCGCCGGACATTTGTGGTAGTTGCGTCCGGCGCGTTCGGATGTTATACGGTCTCGCGGCCCGAGATCCCAACAGGACAAGGGGTTTGGGCACCGGTTACACTGTTCGAGGTGTCGGGCCGGTGCAAGCCCCGGGTCCCAAAAATAGCCGCTACGAGCGGCCTCGCGCCGTGAGGCGCTTCCCGGTCCGGCACCCTTTAACTCACCACCGGATAGAAGTGGTCGAGCGTCTGCGTCACCGACTTCCCATGGGTGTCGGTCAGCTCGACCTTGAGCGTGACGAACGACGTCGCCTTCAGGTTGTTGACCAGCGCAATCGCCTTCGTGCCGAGGTTGACGGTCGGCACAGCCGTCCAGGTCGCGCCGTCGTCGTACGACGCAGTAACCCGGGCCGACGTGAAGCGGCCGGCGGTGTACCACTGGCCTGACTCCGCGGTGATCGTGACCGGGAACGCGGGCACCCGCGGCGCGCGGTCGTGCAGGTCGACAGGCAGGTCGTAGTCGGGGAACAGCAGCGGCAGCGGCTTACCCGCGTCCGCCGACGAACTGCGCCACTTCCACCGCGTCTCGACCGTCGACGGTGACTCCCACTTGTAGTCGCCGCGCTGCCAGCGGATCAGGTTGTACTTCAGCTCGAGATCGCTCGCTGCGGCCGGCACGTCCCACACACCTTGGCCGTAGTACCCGTACTCCCCCAGCGAGACGCCGTTCGCGAACAGCTCGGTTCCGCCGAGGTCGAGGAAGCCCTGTGACGAGAAGTGACCCGGTTGCGTGTCCGCCCAGCCGGCGAAGTTGCTCCAGATCGTGTTGCCGTCACGTGCGGCCGGGGCGTACTTCTCGCCGGTCGTCTGATCGGTCACCAGCCCCGGTCGCAACCCGGCCTTGTACCAGCTCTCGCTGTGCCGGCTTCCCGCCTTGTACGCCGTCGCTGTCGATGTCATGAGCGTCGCGAACGGCCACGCCATCGAGTCCGCGTGCCCGACCATCTGCGACACCTTGGTGTCCTTGTCGGCCGTGACGAGGTGCTGTACACGCGTCGGCGCCACGACCGATCCGCGATCACCGGTCGGGATCAGGTTGATGCTCCACGGTCGCCACACGTCGACGTACTCGGAGTACGTGTAGTCCTTGCCCGGTGTGTAGTACGTCGCGTCGATCGTTGCCAGGTCGCGGTCGCGGACCCGATGCGTCGGCTTGCCCTTCACCTGCTGCTCATGCGTGAACGCCAGGCTGTAGAGGTACGGCGACTTCGCACCGGCCGGCGATGCGTACTGCCAGCCCTCGACGACCTCGAACGTCCCGCGACGGGCCTTCGACGTCGTACCGAGGTAGATCGACTTCACCGTGGTGCCGTAGCTCCGGCTCGAGGACAGGATCCAGTTGTCGATCACCCGCCCGTAGGTCAGGCTGCCGGCCTTGCGCTGCGTCGGCCTGTCCGTTGTCACGTTCGCCTCAGCGGCGGTGCGGGCGTCGTACGTGATCGTGGTGTTCTTGGTGAGCGTGATCTCGGGATCACCGAGGAACGCGTACGAGTCGACGAACCCGTCGGTGCCGTCGTGCGCGATCGTTGCGGCCAGCGAGTAGGTGCCTGCTCGCAGGTGCAACGTCTGGTCCGCGCCGGCAAAGCCGACCCGCTGTGCGGCGATGCTGTCGAGGTCGAACACGTCCAGCGAGGAGATCGACGTGGCCGGCTTGCCGTCGCGGTCGATCAGCTTGAACGTGACATCGACGTACTGCGGTTCGAGGTAGAACCCGAGCGGGGTCACGACGGTCTGGCCGCTGTTGCTCTTGACAACCACGCGCGTGCTGATCGCGCCGTACAGCCCGTAGTCGATCGCCTTGGACGGATCGATGGTGACGGGCAGATCGGCGGTTCCACCGGCCGGGACGGTCAGTGACTTGCCGAAGCTGATCAGGGACGACGGCAACGGTTTCCCGTTGTTGCCGCGGGCATCAGCCGTGACGGTCAACGTGACGGGATCGGTTCCGTCGTTGCGGTAGGTGAGCTGCTTGGTGACCTTCTGGCCAGAGGTGTGCGGCCAGGCGAACGTGCCGAGATCGGTCGTGGCCGGACCAGTGACCTGTTGCGTCACTGCCTGTGCGACGTTCAGCTCACCGGCGCCTTGCTCGTAGATGCCGACCTTGCTCTCCGCGCGCACCGAGTTCTGCAGGACCGCCTTCAGTTGCCGGCCGGTCCAGCTCGGGTGCTCCTGCTTCAGGATCGCCGCCGCACCCGCAACATGCGGCGTGGCCATCGACGTACCGCTCATGTCGACGTACGCCGAGTCGCCGCGCCCGCCTGCCCGTGCGGCCGTGATATCCACGCCGGGCGCTGCGATATCGGGCTTGACGGCATGGTTCGCGAGGACCGGGCCGCGGCTGGAGAAGTCCGCGGTGGTCTGCGTCAGGTCGGTGGCTGCCACGGTCATTGCAGAAGCGGCGCAGCCCGGGCTGGTGATCGCCTCGGCCGGTCCGCCAAGGTTGCCTGCAGCAACGACGAAGAGTACGCCGGACTCGGCGCTGATCCGGTCGACGGCGGCCGCCATCGGGTCGGTGCAGTCGACCGGCTCCGACGTACCGATGCTCATGCTGATCACGTCGGCGCCTTCGGCGACGGCCCATTCCATCCCGGCGATGATCCAGGAGAGGTCACCGCTGCCGGAGTCGTTCAGGACCTTGCCGGACAGCAGTTGTGCGCCCGGGGCGACGCCCTTGTTGCGGCCGTTGGAGGCGACACCGCGACCGGCGACTGTGGAAGAGGTGTGGGTGCCGTGACCGTCGTGGTCGGCCACATCCGGGCTGTCGGTGAAGTTCTTCTGTTCTTTGACCGCACCGACCAGGTCCGGGTGTTCTGCGTCGACACCTGAATCCAGTACGGCGACAGTCGTACCGGTACCGTCGTACCCGGCGGCCCAGGCCTGCGGGGCTCCGACGTACGGAACGCTCTGATCGAGGGTCTTGTGCACCTTGAGGTCGAGCCAGAGCTTCTGGACGTCCCGACCGGTCGACAGAGCCTTCCACGTGTCGTGAGCACGCGTCTTGTCGGTCCTGAACGCCGCAGCGCTGACAGACGACAGCGTCCGGGTGCGGGTGGAGCCGGTGGGCACAGCCTGCTGCGCGGCGCGGGCGGTCGGCTTGTACGTCGCTATGACGGGGATCTGGTCAGTGGACGAGTCGTCGTACCCCTGCCGGATCAGACCGCTCACGTTGAACAGCGCCTGGTCCACCTTGCCGCTGTTGACGAGACGAGCAGCGCTGTCGGGTACGACGTACAGGTCCTTGCCGACGGTCCGCGTCTCGTAGCCGGAGTCGGCTGCGTTCGAAGGAAAGAAGCGCACGTTGCTGCGGCCGGAGCCGGCCGGTGACACCTGCACTTTGTCGCCGGTGATCAGCGTGACGGACTTGGTGCCGTCGACCTGCACCGGCAGGGAGGGCTTGGGCGGCGCTGCGGTTGCTGGAGTGGCCGCGGGAGTGACTGTGAGGGCGAGAAGGGCGGAGAGAGCCACGCCTAGGAAGGCTTTGCGCATGGGGACGAGTTCATCGTAAAACCGCCAGCGAAGGATGGGCAGGTGATGGCAAGATTGCGACAATGCGGTTACCCGCCAGGCCCTGACTCCCACTCCCCCGCCCACCGGGAGGCATCGTGCTCGACGTGCTCGGACTGGATGACTCCGAAGAACTGACGTACCGCGCCCTCGTCGAGGTGCCGTCGTACGACGCTGCCGAGCTCGCCGCCCGACTCGGCTGCCACCCGATCGAGGCCGCCCGCTCGCTCACCGCGTTGGAGACGCTCGGCCTGGCTGCGAGGTCCAGCGGCAGCTCGGACCGGTACGTCGCCTCGCCGCCGTCGGTCGCTCTGGCTGCGCTGGCGGTGCAGCGCGAAGAGGAGCTGCGAAGAGCGCAGCGCGAGATCGAATCGCTGGCGGAGGTCTACCGCGGTACGGACACCGAGCGGTCGGTCAGCGACGTGGTGGACGTGGTGCGCGGAGCCCATGCGGTCGGGCAGCGTTTCGCACAGCTGCAGATGTCGGCGCGGGAAGAGGTGCTCGGCTTCGTCAAGGCACAGATCGCGGTCGTGCCCCCGGAGGACAACAAGGAGGAGGACGCCGCGGTCACCCGAGGAGTGCGGTACCGCGTGCTGATCGAGCGGAGCGCGTTCAACCGCCCCGGCTTCTTCGCTGCCGCATCCGATTCATTGAACGCCGGCGAGGAGGTCCGCGTCGTACAGGAGCTTCCGATGCGGCTGCTGATCGTGGACCGGCGGATCGCCTTGGTGCCGTTGCTGTCAGGAGCCGGCAGCAGCATCGGTGCGCTCATCGTGCACAGCAGCGGCATGCTCGACGCCCTGCTCGCGCTGTTCGACCGCGTCTGGCGCGACGGGCTCCCGCTCGTACTGGGCACGAACGGCATGGTGGAAGGCCCCACGGACGGTCTGCCCGACCTGGACGCCCGCATCCTCGGCTTACTCCTCGCAGGCCTCACCGACCAGGCAGTAGCCAACCAGCTCAACCTGTCCATGCGGACGGTCCAGCGCCGCGTCCGAGCGCTCATGGACCTCGTCTCCGCAGACACCCGCCTCCAGCTCGGGTTCCACGCCGCCCGCCGCGGCTGGATCTGAGCCGTTCAGGGTTGGTTCCGGGGATAACCCCCTGTCGATCGAGACCGAACGAGGGCAGACTCAGAGGCAGTTTGTCGACCGGTCTACTGGGGGTTGGCCGCTGATCAGCCAGGGAGGGCGATCGGCAATGGAGGGGACAGTCACTCAAGTCGTCGAGGTTGTGGACGCGAAGGACCTCGTCCGCGTCTACGGCGAAGGCGACACCGCGGTGCACGCGCTGCGCGGTGTCGGCGTACGGATCGAGCCCGGTCAGCTGACCGCGGTGATGGGACCGTCCGGGTCGGGCAAGTCGACGCTGATGCACATCCTGGCCGGGCTGGACCGGCCGACATCCGGCTCGGTCAAGATCGACGGTATCGAGATCACGACGCTCGGTGACGACGCGCTGACCAAGCTCCGCCGTCGGCACATCGGTTTCATCTTCCAGTTCTTCAACCTGCTACCGATGCTCACCGCGCGCGACAACATCCTGCTGCCGCTGACGATCGCCGGCACGAAGCCGGATCAGGAGTTCTTCGACACTCTCGTCGACCGGGTCGGTCTGGCCGACCGCCTCGAGCACCGTCCGGCCGAACTGTCCGGCGGCCAGCAACAGCGGGTCGCGATCGCGCGGGCCCTGGTCTCGCGGCCGACCGTGGTGTTCGCCGACGAGCCGACCGGCAACCTCGACTCCCGGACCAGCGGCGAGATCCTGTCGCTGATGCGCTCCTCGGTCGAGGAGTACGGCCAGACCACGGTCATGGTGACGCACGATGCCAAGGCCGCTGCGATGGCCGACCGGGTTCTCTACCTGGCTGACGGCGAGATCGTGAAGGAGACCGGCCGGTCCAACCAGCACGAGATCCTGCAGATCATCGATACCCTGGATCTGCAGTGATCAAGTTCGCGCTCCAGGGTCTGCTGGCCCGCAAGTTGCGGACAGCACTGACCGCGATCGGCGTCGTCCTCGGGGTCGCGCTGATCTCGGGCACCTACGTGCTGACCGATTCGATCACGTCCGCCTTCGACTCGATCTTCACCCAGAACTACAAGAACACCGACGCCGCGATCACCGGCAAGAACGCGATCGACGCGTCCGAGGACGGGACGGTGCCGGCCCCGCCGTTCGACGCGGGTCTGCTCGCGACGGTCCGCGGGCTGCCCGAGGTCGGTGCGGCCGGCGGCGCGGTGAGCGGCGAGGCGCAGCTGATCGGCAAGGACGGCAAGTCGATCGTCTTCGGCGGCGCCCCGAACCTCGGTTTCAGCGTCGACCCGGCGCTGCCCCAGTTCAACTCGCTCACCCTCGTGTCGGGAGCCTGGCCGACGGGCGATCAGGTCGTGATCGACACGAAAACCGCCAAGGAGAAGGGATTCACGACCGGCGACACGATCGGTGTACAGGCTCGCGGTGCAGCCGAGCAGATGAAGATCTCCGGGCTGGTCGAGTTCGGTGCGGTGTCGTCGATCGGCGGCGCGACGCTGGCCGGTTTCGACCTCGGGACCGCGCAGCAACTGTTCGACAAGACCGGCAAGCTGGACCAGATCCTGATCGCGACCAAGTCCGGAACGAGCGAGCAGCAGATGCTCGAGGCCGTACGGCGAATCCTGCCCGCGGCGACGCAGGTCCGGACCGCCGACGAACAGGCCAAGGAAGACGCGGCCGGTACGTCGAGCTTCCTGAGCTTCCTGCAGACGTTCCTGCTGGTCTTCGGCGGGATCGCCTTGTTCGTCGGATCGTTCGTGATCGCGAACTCGCTGTCGATCACGATCGCCCAGCGAACCCGTGAGTTCGCGACCCTGCGCACCCTCGGCGCCTCGCGCCGTCAGTTGCTCGGCACGGTCGTGCTCGAGGCGCTGGTGACTGGTTTCGTCGCGTCGGTGGCCGGACTGTTCCTCGGGCTCGCGATCGCGACCGGGTTGTTCAAGTTGTTCGACGCGGTCGGTTTCACACTGCCGAACAACGGTTTGGTGTTCCAGACCCGGACGATCGTGGTCGCGCTGATCGTCGGCGTTCTCGTCACCGTCCTGGCGAGTCTGCGGCCGGCGTGGCGGGCGACCCGGGTGCCGCCGATCGCGGCCGTCCGCGAGGGCGCGACGCTGGCGCCCGGACGGTTGAATCGCTATCGGCCGGTAGGCGCCGCCTTGCTCGCCGTGGGTGGGATCGCGCTCGTGCTGGTCGGGCTGTTCGCCGACGGACTGTCGACCAAGACTCTGCTGGTGTTGCTCGGCGCCGGGGTGTTGCTGCTGTTCATCGGCATCGCTCTGTTCTCCGCCCGGCTCGTCCGGCCACTGGCCACGGTGTCCGATCCGATCGCACGCTGGTCGGTCGTCGTACTGACCGCACTGATCTGGCCGTTCTTCCTGGTTCCGTTGTGGCTGGTACGTCGTCTCTTCGGCCGGCGCACCGAGTTCCCCGGCGTCCTGCCCGACGGTCCGGCCGTGGCCATCGGCGGCCAGAACAGCCGGCGGGATCCACATCGGACCGCATCCACCGCGGCGGCGCTCATGATCGGGCTGGCCCTGGTCACGCTGGTCGCCACCTTGGGCGCGGGTCTGATCAGGCCGTTCGAGCAGGCGGTCGACGGGATCTTCAGCGCCGACTACGCGATCACCGCCCAGAACAACTTCAGCCCGCTGCCGCCACCGGTCGCAGCCGAGATCGCGAAGGTGCCCGGGGTCGACAAGGTGACCAGTGTGCGCGGCGGCGAGGCGAAGGCGTTCGGCAAGACGATCACGATCACCGCCGTCGACCCACAGGCTCCGGAGCTGCTCACCTTCGACTGGCGTTCCGGATCGCAGGCGTCACTCGGTGAGCTCGGCGCCGACGGTGCGATCGTCGATGCGGCGTACGCCGACAGCCACGCGCTCGTGCTCGGGTCGCGCTTCCCGATGCAGACCGCCACCGGGAAGACCCTGCAGCTCGAGGTGAAGGGAGTCTTCCGGCCGCCGGCGGGCGGCTCGCCGTTCGGCAACGTGACGATCTCGACGGCGACGTTCGACGCGACGACCTCGCAGCCGCTGAATCTCTACACCTTCGTGAACATGAGCGGCGGCGTCACGGCTGCGAACACCGCGACCCTGAACGATGCCCTGAGCACCTTCCCGAATGCCAAGGCGCTGACCCGGGACGAGTTCAAGAAGGCGCAGACCGACGGCATCAAGAGCATCCTGAACGTGCTCTACGTGCTGCTCGCGTTGTCGGTGCTGGTCAGCCTGTTCGGCATCGTCAACACGCTGGTGCTGACGGTCTTCGAGCGGACCCGCGAGCTCGGCATGCTGCGCGCCATCGGCCTGACCCGCGGCCAGGTGAAGAAGATGATCAGGCAGGAGAGCGTGATCACGGCGCTGATCGGCGCGGTGATCGGGATCGTCCTCGGTCTGGTGCTCGCCTCGCTCCTGGCTGCACGGCTGGACGAGATCTCGTTCACGATTCCGGTCGCCCAGCTGGTGATCTTTGCCGTCGTCTCGGTGGTGGTCGGGATCTTCGCCGCGATCTGGCCGGCCCGCCGGGCCGCCAAACTCGATCCACTCGAAGCTCTCCAATACGAGTAGACCTCTGCGCTGCTAGCTTCCCGGACTGTGAAACGGATTGCCGCCCTCACCGTTCTGCTCGTCCTTGCCGGCTGCTCGACGGTCGATTCGAAGGACATTCGCACCAGCGGAATCACCGCCGACTACGTGGTCACGCTGCCCGAGTCGACCGACGCCACTGACGTGAGTGCCTCGTTTCGCGTTGGCACGTTGACGTTTGTCGAGATGGGTGACGGTGAGTCGATCGAGGCGAGTGGTGGGGGCAAGGACGTCGATCTGAAGCACCACCGGTCGGCCGGCGTCACCGACTACACCGGGCAGTTGGACGGCGTGGTCGATCCGGGTACCGAGATCACCTTCAGCCTCAAGCGCGGCAGCGGTGACGATGCGGCACCGCAGTCCATGGTCAAGCTTCCCGAGCGCGTGCGGTTGACCAGTCCGCTCGCCGGTACGACGTACTCGCGCCGGTCCGCCGTTTCGGTGCGTTTCGAGAGCCAACCGTCGCAGCTGCCGTCTGTCCTCACGTGGACCGGGCAGTGCATCCAGACGGGCAGCCTGCAGTTGGAGCCCGGCCGTACGTCGGTGTCCATCCCCGTCGGGTCGATCAGACCGCTCGCGACCACACCGACACCGGGGACCACGACGACCTGTCCCGTGGACATCACGCTCACCCGGCGTACCGAAGGCACGCTGGACAAGGCCTTCAAGGACGGCGCGATCACTGCGGAGAGTCAGTCGGTACGGCGGATCGGTTCCGCTCCGTAGGGGATTGGTCACTTGTTGGCTACCTTCGCGGGGAGATGGGTATTCCTATGGCAGACAGCCTCAGGAATGTCCCGCCCCCTCCGGAAGGAACCCCCTCATGCGCCGCCTTCCCCGCGCACTGCTTCCGTGCGCGCTGATCGCCGGACTGCTGCTTCCGGCCGCCCCGGCCGCCGCCCACCGTGGCGACTTCGACATCCAGGCCCACCGTGGCGGCCTCGGGCTCACCGTGGAGAGCACGATCGCGTCGTTCTCGCACGGTCTGGAGCTCGGCGTCAGCACGCTCGAGCTCGACGTGCAGATCACCCAGGACGGGTACGCCGTCGTGACCCACGACCGCAAGGTCGACGGCAAGAAGTGCCGCGACACCGCGCCGTACACCCCGGGCGACCCGGAGTACCCCTACGTCGGCAAGTTCATCAACACGCTGTCGCTGAAGCAGGTCAAGCAGCTCGACTGCGGCTCACTGCTGCAAGCGAACTTCCCGGAGCAGCAGCCCGATCCGGGCGCCCGGATGCCGGAGCTGCGCGACATCTTCGCGCTCGTGCACCGCTACCGCGCGTACGGCGTGAAGCTGAACGTGGAGACCAAGGTCGAGGCCGGCGCGCCGACGGAGACCGCGCCGCGTGAGCAGTTCGTCCAGGTGGTCGCCAGTGAGATCCGTAAGGCGAACATCGCCCGCCAGGTGACGATCCAGAGCTTCGACTGGGGCTCGCTGATGCGGATGCACCAGGTGATGCCGCAGCTGCCGCTGGTCGCGCTGGACAACTTCGACTTCCTGCAGGTCGGCAAGCCCGGCAAGTCGCCGTGGCTGGGCGGTATCGACATCGACGACTTCGGCGGCGACCCGATCAAGGCGGTCAAGTCCTTCGGCGCGTCCGCGATCTCGCCGGTCGACGGGTTCCCGCAGGGCGGCAAGATCACCGATCCGGCGTTCCGTCCGTACTTCACCAAGGCCACCGTCAAGGCGGCACACAAGGCCGGCCTCAAGGTCGTCCCGTGGACCGTCGACGACCCGGCCACCGTCAAGTGGTTCGTCGACCAGGGCGTCGACGGCATCATCAGCGACTACCCGGACCGCGTGCGCGACGTCGTACGGTCCGAAGGCATCCCGCTCCCCCCGTCGTACGACGCCCCCGCCGTACGGGCGTTGCCGTCGGCGCATGCGCACAACGACTACGACCACCGGCGGCCGTTGCAGGATGCGCTGGACCGTGGGTTCAACAGCGTCGAGGCGGACGTGTGGCTGGTCGACGGTGAGCTGCGCGTCGCACACGACCTCGCTGACGCCAAGCCCGGTCGCAACCTGGAAAGCCTGTACCTCAAGCCGCTCGCGGACCAGGTCCGGCAGAACCACGGGCAGGTGTACAAGCACGGTCAGGACTTCCAGTTGCTCATCGACATCAAGAGCGACGGCCCGTCGACGTACGCCGCCGTCGACAAGGCGCTGGCGAAGTACCGCGGGATCAGCACAGTCTTCGTCAACGGTCGCGTGCACGAAGGCGCCGTCACGTCCGTCATCAGCGGCAACCGCCCGCTGGACGACCTGAAGGCCCAGAAGATCCGGTACGCCGGGTACGACGGCCGGCTTGGAGACCTGCAGTCCGGCATGCCGGCGTCGTTGATGCCGCTGGTCAGCGACAACTGGTCCAACGTGTTCACCTGGCGTGGCGTCGGTCCGATGCCGGAGGCCGAGAGGACCAAGCTGCACGACATTGTGATCAGCGCACACCACGCCGGCTACAAGGTCCGCTTCTGGGAGACCCCCGACACTCCGGGCGCTGCCCGCGAGGCACTGTGGCGCGAACTGGTCGCCGCGAACGTCGACTACATCAACACCGACGACCTGCACGGACTGGAGGACTTCCTCCGCGGCTAGGGCCTGACCTCCGTGAGGGCGGTGAAGTCTCCGCCCTCACGGAACGCCTTGCGCTGTTTGACCGCGCCGTTGCCGTCTGTGAGCGCACGGCGCAGTCCGTCGTCAACCAGGTCCACGACGTCGAGCTCTCGCAGCGCTGGTTCGACGTGTCGCCGCAGCCTTTGCAGGACCTCGGCCATCGGCAGCGGCTCGGCAGTGCGGACGTCCAGACCATTGGCGGTGAGTCCGTCGCGGGCAGCCAGCCAGTACGCGGCCCGCAGTACCTCGGGCTCGAGCCTCGGCCCCTGGCCGCCGTCCTCCAGCGCTGTCATCACCAGTGCGCGGATCAGCGTGGCCAGCAGGACGGTTTCGTCAACGCTCAGCGGTACGTCGCTGACGCGCACCTCCACCGTCGGCAAGTGCGACGACGGACGGATGTCCCAATAGACCATCTGCTCGTCCATGAGCGTGCCTGCGGCCAGATGCATGCTCACGAGCGCGTCGAAGTGCTCCAACGACTCCAGGTACGGCGGTGGGCCGGCGCACGGCCACCTGGTCGTCATCAGCCACCGCCAGCTCGCGAAGCCGGTGTCACGGCCCAGATAGATCGGAGAGTTCGCAGTGAGGGCCAGGAGCGTCGGAAGCCATGGCCGTACGTGATTGCTGGCTCTGACGGCGGCCTGCTTGTCCGGGACCTCGACGTGGACGTGGCACCCGCAGACGCCCTGCTCACGCGCCAGCAGCCCCCACCGCTGCTCCAGCTCCTGGTAGCGCGCCTTTCTGGTGATCGGCTGCGCCGCGTCACCCTGTGGAGGCACTGCGATCGCCAGCAACCGTGCGCCTTCGTCTGCTGCGGCCTGGGCGAGTTTGGCACGCATATCCGACAGGTGCCCCCGCAGCTCAGCCGCAGTTGCGCAGACCGGTGAATTGATCTCCACCATGGCGCGCGTCAGCTCCAGCTCGACATCTGGCAGGTCAGCCACGACGGCCTTGCTGCGTGGCAGCGGATTGCCGGTGGCGGAAACCAGCAGGAGCTCTTCTTCTACTCCGAACGACGGAACCCTCACGCCGGCCAGGTACCCATGGCCTAAGCTCTCCGGCGTGAGTCTGCCTGTTGTTACCGCGACCCGGTACGTGCTGCCGTTGCGTGAGGGCGGGTCGTTGCCTGGTGTTGTCGAGGGCAACGATCTCGGCACCTACGTGATCAAGTTCCACGGCGCCGGCCAGGGCCCGAAGGCGCTGGTGGCCGAGGTGATCGTCGGGGAGCTGTTCCGCCGCCTCGGCCTGCGGGTGCCGGAGCTGAAACTGATCCAGCTCGACCCCGCGATCGGCAGGTCCGAGCCGGACTTCGAGATCCAGGAGCTGCTGATCCGCAGCGCCGGCCTGAACCTGGCCGTCGACTTCCTGCCGGGCTCCTTCGGGTACGACGGCTCGGCGGGCAACCCCGGTGACGAGGCGATGGCGCGGATCCTGTGGCTGGATGCGTTCGTGGCGAACGTGGACCGGTCGTGGCGCAACACGAACCTGCTGGTGTGGCACAAGAACCTGTGGCTGATCGACCACGGCGCGGCGCTGTACTTCCATCACTCGTGGATGTCCGCGGAGAAGTTCGCTTCGTTACCGTACGACGCCTCGGACCACGTCTTCTCCGTTGCGGTGCCCGGGGTGGCGAAGGTGGACGCCGAGTTGGCCGCGGCCATCACACCGTCGCTGCTCGAGGAGGTCATCGCCCTGGTGCCGGACGAGTGGATCGAGCCTGGTGATCGGGAGCGGTATCTCGGACATCTATTGGCTCGGCTCGACCAGCGGTCGGCTTGGGTGCCCGGAGGTGCTCGATGAGTCCCTTCGACTACGTCATTCTGCGGGCTGCGCCGAGGATCCAGCGGGGCGAGTTCATCAACGTGGGCGCGGTGCTTTACTGCCGGGCGCTGGACTACCTGGGTGCCGGATGGGATGTGAAGCCGGAACGCCTGATGGCCCTGGACCCGAACGTCGACGTTGACGTGGTCTGTGCGTCGCTGGATCAGATCCGGGCTGTCTGCGCTGGAGAGCCTGCTGGCGGGCCGGCTGCGGGCACCACGATCAGCGAGCGGTTCCGCTGGTTGGCTGCGCCTCGCAGTACCGTCGTACATCCCGGGCCGATCCACAGCGGGATCACTGAGGATCCCGCTGCGGATCTGGAGCGGTTGCTGGACGCCTTCGTGCGTTAGGCCAGTGCTTCGGACACGACGTCCCGGGCCTGTTCGAAGACCTGCTCCAGGTGTTCGGCGCCCTTGAAGGACTCGCCGTAGATCTTGTAGAGGTCCTCGGTCCCGGACGGGCGCGCAGCGAACCACGCCGACTCGGTGGTGACCTTCAGCCCGCCGATCGCGGCACCGTTGCCCGGTGCCTTCGTCAGCCGGTCCACAATCGGCTCACCGGCCAGCTCGGTCGCTGTGACCGCATCTGCGGACAGAGCAGACAGTTTGGCCTTCTGCTCACGAGTGGCGGGCGCGTCCACCCGTGAGTACGCCGACGCGCCGAATCGCTCCACCAGCTTGGCGTGGGCCTGTGACGGCGTCTCACCTGTCACGGCGGTGATCTCACTCGCCAGCAACGCCAACAGGATGCCGTCCTTGTCCGTTGTCCACACTGTGCCGTCGAAGCGCAGGAAGCTCGCTCCAGCCGACTCCTCGCCACCAAAGCCGACCGAGCCGTCTACCAGCCCAGGCACGAACCACTTGAAGCCGACCGGCACCTCCCAGAGCCGACGACCCAGGTCGGCGACCACGCGGTCGATGAGCGACGACGACACCAGCGTCTTGCCGACGGCGACGTCCGCACCCCACTGGCGGTTGCTGAACAGGTAGGAGATCGCGACAGCCAGGTAGTGGTTCGGGTTCATCAGTCCGGCGTCTGGCGTGACAATGCCGTGCCGGTCCGCGTCCGCGTCGTTCCCGGTCGCCACGTCGTACTTGTCCCGCTGCGCAACGAGCGAGGCCATCGCGTACGGCGAGGAGCAGTCCATCCGGATCTTGCCGTCGTGGTCCAGCGTCATGAACGACCAGGCCGGGTCGATCCGCGGGTTCACCACGGTCAGGTCGAGACCGTGCCGCTCAGCGATCGCGGACCAGTAGTCGACACTCGCACCGCCCAGCGGGTCGGCGCCGATCTTCACGCCGACGTCGCGGACCGCGGCCAGGTTGACCACCGACGGCAGGTCGTCGACGTAGTGCCCGACGAAGTCGTAGTCGCCCGCGTGCTGACGGGCCTGTTCGAACGGCGTACGGCGTACCTCGCGGTTATCGCCGGCGATCAGCTGGTTGGCACGGTCGGCGATCCACTTGGTCGCGTCGGAGTCGGCCGGGCCGCCGTGCGGCGGGTTGTACTTGATGCCGCCGTCACGCGGCGGGTTGTGCGACGGCGTGATGACGATGCCGTCCGCATCCGCTCCGGCGCCGCGGTTGAGCCGCAGGATCGCATGCGAGACCGCAGGGGTCGGCGTGAGCCGGTCCGCGCTGTCCACGAGCGTCTGTACGCCGTTGCCGGCCAGCACCTCGAGCACCGTGCGCCAGGCCGGCTCCGACAGGCCGTGACTGTCCCGCCCGACGAGCAGCGGTCCCGTCGTACCCTGACCGGCCCGGTACTCGCAGACGGCCTGGGTGATCGCCAGGATGTGCGCCTCGTTGAAGGCGCCGTCAAGACTCGAGCCGCGATGCCCCGACGTACCGAAGACGACCCTCTGGGCCGGATTGTCCACGTCCGGCGTGATGTCGTCGTACGCCGCCAGCATGGCATCGACGTCGACGAGGTCCTCGGGCTGAGCTGGCTGGCCTGCGCGTGGGTGCATGACCACATGCAACCACAAGAGCGTCACTGACCGTACGGCGTGAGCAACTGGTCCACAGGCGCGTAGTCGTCGGTGAGCACTGGTGCGTTCCCGGCGAACGCAGCCGGGTTGTCCTGGAGCTCCATCCCCGGCTCCAGCCGCTTGCTGATTGCAGGTACGTCGAGGGGCCGGTCGGACGCGATCAGGACGAAGTTCCCGCCGGTCCCGCTCTTGCGCACGATCAGCCCGACGTACGGGAAGACAGCCTGCAGCGTCCTGACCTCAGCCCTCGCGAAGCGCGCCGGTCCGTGGTCGATGACGTTGATCAGGTAGACCCCGTCCGGCCGGAGCACACGGCGTACGTCGGTGATCAGCTCGCGGGTCGTGAGGTGCCACGGGACGGACTGCCCGCTGAACGCGTCCATGAGGACCAGGTCCCGGCTGTCCGTCACCTCGTCCCGAACGCCGAGCCGGCCGTCCTTGACGGTGACGGCAAGGTCCGGTCCGGTCTGTACGCCGAGCTCCTTCTTGTCGAGCTCCACCACCGCAGGGTCGATCTCGTACACCTGGTGCTTGCTGCCTGGTCGGGTCGCTGTCAGGTACCGCGGCATCGTCAGCCCGCCACCGCCCACGTGCAGCACGTCCAGCGGCCGTTGCTCGGCCCAGCTGCCGTTGATCGCCGCAGCGAAGTTCTTGATGTACTCGAACTCCAGATAGGTCGGGTCGTCCAGGTCGACGTACGAGTGCCGGAGCTGGTCCAGGTACAGCGTCCGACCGCCCTCACGACCGGGGTCCGCCACCACGCGGGCGCAGTGGTACGCCGTCTCGACCTCGCAAGGACGTGGTGCGACCACGGTCAGCGTGGCACCGATCACCGCCAGAGCGACCGGCTTCACTGCTGCCTGCACCCCACGCAGCAGGAACGTCAGTGCGGCACCGACAACCACCAGTGCGGCGCCCAGCGTCAGGATGATCGTGCTGATCGGGACAGTGGCGACGAAGACGAACCCGGTGAGCACGGTGCCGACGATGCCGCCAACAGTCGCGTACGCGGACAGTCTGCCGACGACCGTGCCGGTCTGCTCCAGAGTGGACAGCCGCAGCTTGGTCACCATCGGCGTGACGGCTGCCAGCAGCGAGGCGGGCGCGAAGAGCGTGACGGCGAGCACGAGAAACACCATGTCGTTGGCGAGCGCCTGACCGGTCCACCGAACCACTGGGAGGATCAGCATCACCAGTGCGCCACCGAACAGGATCAGCGGGCCCAGCGTCCGCTGCGGCGGCACCACGTCCGCGAACTTGCCGCCGAGAGCCGCACCGGTCGCGATCGCAGCCAGTGCGACACCGATGACCGCGGTGTTCGTCTCCAGCGTCAGCCCGATGTACGGCGCGACCAGCCGGAGCGACACGAGCTCGAGCACCATCACGGCGGCGGAGCTCCCGAACGCCAGTGCAATCGCCAGCTTCTGACCGACCGGACCAGCTTCGCCCTTGCCCATCGCGTCACCCTATCGGTGCAATGTAGACGTGATGGACGCAGCGAGAAGTGCCGAGCTCTACCACGCGGGGCGCGAACGGATGGCAGACGCGGTCCGCGACCTCAGCCTGGACGACCTGGACCGACAGGTGCCCGCCTGCCCGCAGTGGAGCGTGCACAGTCTGGTCTCGCACCTGACCGGCGTGGCGGCCGACTTCGTGGTCGGCAACGTCATCGGTGCACCACGTCCGCCGTGGACCGCAGTACAGGTCGAGATGCGTCGCAACCTTCCGCTGGCGGAGGTACTGGACGAGTGGGCGACCGTCGGACCGCTACTGGAGAAGCTGATCGTCGAAGGCACCACATCGCATCCGCTGGTCTGCAACCCGTACGTCGACGCCGCGGTCCATGAAGCCGACCTGCACGGAGCTATCGGCAGCGGACGGCCGCCCACTGAGCTCTGGCTGGCCGCACTGGACTGGATGCTCGACGAGCCTGGCCCGCTGACAGTCGTCACTCCGGACGGCACCTACTCGGTCAACTCCGACGGTCCGACCGCTGTAGCCAACACCAGCTCTTATGAACTCTTCCGGGCCGTCTTCGGTCGACGGAGCACCAGACAGATCACGGACTGGGAATGGGACGCACCAGAGCACGCTGCCGGCTGGAGCAAGGAGATCGCCATCCTCCCGCAGACCTCGGTGCCGTTGAACGACTAGACCTCGTCCAGCCGGGCTATCAGCGTCTTCGGTGCGATCTGGCGGAACGCGTTCTCGACCAGGTCCTCGAAGTGCTCCCAGTCGACGTTCACGTCCAGGTAGACCCCGAGCCAGCCCCGGTGACCGACGTACGGCGGCCGGTAGAAGTGCTCCGGGTCCTCGGCAACCAGCGCCTCCTGCACACCGGGCGGTGCTGCCATCCACACACCGAGGCGGTCGTCGTGGTGATGGTCGGCGTACATGACGAACACCTTCTTGTCGCGCACGAACCAGGTCGGCTCACCGTGACTCGGCCGCTCGGTCGCCTCGGGCATCGCCAGGCAGAGGCGGCGTACGCGTTCGAGAACGTCCATCGCCCTAGTGTCGCGGACCTGGGGTCACCACGCCTGCCTCATAGGCGTAGACAACCGCCTGGGCACGATCTCGCAGGTCCAGCTTGGTCAGGATGTTGCTGACATGCGTCTTCACCGTCTGCTCGGCCAGCACCAGTTCGTCAGCGATCTGCCGGTTGGACAGTCCGCGAGCAACCAGCCGCAGTACGTCGGTCTCCCGCGGCGTCAGATGCACCGGAGCGATCGGTACGACGGGCTGCGCTCGCGCGAAGTCCTCCACGAGCCGACGGGTGACGGACGGAGCGAGCAGCGCATCGCCGGCGGCCACGACCCGCACTGCGGCGGCCAGCTCGTCCGGAGTGGAGTGCTTCAGCAAGAACCCGCTCGCACCGGCACGGAGTGCGGCGTACACGTAGTCGTCGAGGTCGAACGTCGTCAGCATCACGACTCGCGGCGGCCCGCCCGGCGCCGAGCCGGCCAGGATGCGCCGGGTCGCGGCGAGGCCGTCGAGGACCGGCATGCGTACGTCCATCAGGATCACGTCGGGTCTCAGCTCGGCGGCCAACTCGACCGCTTGGGCGCCGTCGCCAGCTTGTCCGACAACCTGAAGATCAGGCTGCGCGTCGAGCAACGCGCTGAACCCGGCCCGCACCATCTCCTGGTCGTCAACCACCATGACCGTGATCGCCACTCGCCACCTCCTGCCCGACCGGAATGATCGCCTGCACCAGATAACCGCCCTCAGGGGTCGGCCCAGCGCTCACTGTCCCCTCCACGAGTGCCACCCGCTCACGCATCCCCGTCAGCCCATGACCACTGCCCGGAGCCGGCGTAGGACTGCCCGGCGGCTTCGTGTTGTGCACAGTGACCTCTAGCTCGCCACCGCTCCGTTTGACCGACACGTCCACTGCTGCGTGCGGTGCATGCCGTACTGCGTTGCTCAGCGCCTCCTGCACAACCCGGTACGCCGTCAGCTCGACGGTCTGGTCGAAGCCGGTTGGCACCTCACCTGTCAGCCGCACGTCCGCACCAGCCCGGCGCGTGCTCTCGACGAGGTCAGCGAGCTCCACCAGTCCAGGCTGCGGCCCCAGCTCCCCCATCGGCGGTTGCTGGACCGGCTCGCGCAACACACGCAGTACTCGACGCATCTCCGTCAATGAGACACGTGCTGCGTTGGCGATCTCGGTGAACTCCTCACGGACGTTCTCCGGTACGTCGACCAGCCGGTGCGGCGCACTGTCCGCGCGTACGACCACAACGGACAGGTGGTGCGCCACGACGTCATGCAGCTCGCGAGCGATCCGGGCCCGCTCCTGCAGACGCTCCCGCTCGGCGCGCTCGGCCTTGGTGATGGTCTCCTGCTCGGCCAGCCGCCTGTTCGTCTGACCGCGGGTGTGGATCAGGTCGCCCACCACGATCGCCACGGCCGAGAGGATCGCCATGGTGATCAGACCGCGCCAGCTGCCGCGGTCCGGCGCCAGTTCGACAGCGACCACGCCTACCACCTGCGTCGCGACCCACCACCCGACCTGCTCACGCCGGCCGAGTCCACGGGCGCCTGCGATCGCGACGACGAACGAGTGGCCGAACGCTGCCGTAGTACCCCAGGGCCACGGTTCACTCGAGCTGACCGGCGTCGTCACCGCCGCGGTGACGGCTGTCGTGATGAGCGAGACCAGCATCGCCGCCCGGGGCCGCAGCCACACCAGGCCCAAGGCCAGCGCCCGCGCGAGAGCGAGTGCCAGCACCGCGCCGAGCTGTACCTCGTAGTGCTGCCCGAGATCCATGACCGTCAGGACGAGCAGTGCCGCGACCCCGAGCGCCGCAGCCCAGGCCCACCGCCCGCGCGGCCATTTGTTCACGGTTGGACCCTACTCACAGTTGCTCGATCCATGACCAGAAGAACGCCAGACCGCCGGCCGCCAGCACGATAGTTGCCGGAAGCACCCACTTCCGGGCCGCCAGTCCGTACAGCGGCCGGACCAGCTGGGCCTGCAGCGCGGCGATCCCCCGCAGCACGAACAGGAACCCGACGATGCACGGTACGGCGATGAGCCCGTGCGCCGTCCACGCACCGGCCCGCGTCGGCTCGCCCCACGTACCGGGCTCGATCGAGCCATGGTCGACGAAGCCCCAGAACGGCCCGCGCACCACAGCCATGACCACCAGCAGCATCAGGAACCAACTCATCAGCCCGAGCACCGCGCTGATGAGCCCGTACCCGAACACGACACCGGCCGTGGGTTCGTCGGCCCGTCCTGTGGCGACCAGACCGCGCCAACCGAGGCGGTACGCCGCCCGCCTGCGCCAGCGCCGCCCGGCCGCCTGCGGTTCGCCGAGCATCGCGTCCGCCAGCGTCTGGGCACTGACCGGCGCCAGCACCGCGTCGTACGCCAGCGACCTAGCTAGTGACCGGGCGAGCTGCCGCGCCCTGCCGCCGGCCGGTTTTGCGTCCGCCGAGTGGCGGCTGAGTGTGTCCGTCATCGTGTCTCCTCGAGTCTCAGGTCCTGAGATAGAGGCTAGAAGTCGGACGCTCCCGGCACATCCAGCCACGGAGCCAACCGGCGATCAGTACTCCGGTAGGGGGTCGGCTGTGATCTAGGTCACAGTGACCACGATGCGTGTCTCGACGTTACACGGTCAGTGCCGGACGGCGGATACGGCTCGCTGGGCTGCCCGACGGCACGAGCGGCGAGGCCGCGCCCAACAGGAGGTACTGGACACCATGCGCATGCGAAACCTGGCGGTGGCCGCCACGCTGATCCCGGTTTTGCTCGTTCCCGGCTGCGGCACCGACGCCGGCGTCGCGAACGCGGCACCTGCCGCCCAGAAGGCGGCTCGCCCGAGTCTCACCGACGAGGCGGCCGCGGCCGCGGGCTCCGACGACCCGGTGGTCAACGCGTACTACGCATACCGGATCGCGCTCGACGCGATGATGCGCAGCGGGGGCGGCAAGACGACGCAACTGCAGCAGGTGATGACGCCGAAGATGTACCTGGCGATCAGCGCCCAGGCGAAGTACTTCCGGACCAAGAGGCTGCACAACACCGGCGCCACGAAGGTCTTGTGGGCGCAGCGGACCATCGCGTCGGACGGCGTCATCGTCAGCGCCTGCTACGACACCTCCGCGGCTCGCACGGTGAACTCCCGCGGCCACTCCGTCCTCCCGAACACCACCCCGACCCGCTGGCTGGATCAGATGCGCGTCCTCCCCCAGCAGTCCCGCTGGATCGTCGACGGCGGCACCACCACCCCGAACGCCTGCTGATTCGTCCCAGTGCGGTCACGATCGCGCGCCGTCGGATTCCGCCGGCCGCAGTCGGGAACACTCATCACCAAGTGCCGGCTGGGTATGTCTGGGGTCCACCGATGATCGACACGAGTTTCCGCCGTTGGCTGCCGACATGGTGCGGCGGCCGTCGTCCGCCGGAGTCCTTCCGGCGGACGAACTCCCGCGTCAGTCGTCTCGCCGTCCAGTACGACGTCGAGGTCGACGCGGCGCTGCAACGCCTGTGGCCGAAGGCGCGGATCTACCACGATCGCGAATTCACCCGGGACCGCGCGGATTTCCTGCTCGTGGTGCGCGGCCGCGGCGTGATGATCGAGACCAAGGTGAAGAGCGACCCCGGGCCGTTCCGCGGTTCCACGCTGCCGCCGCTGCTGGATCGCCTGCAGCGCGACGGCCGGCGTCTCGTCGTACTGCTCAACCAGGGCGACCCCACACCCGCCCGCGACCTGGTGACCACCAGGCTCGGTGACAAGGGCCGCATCGTCGTCTGGTCCGGACCGCACCACGACACCGAACTCCGCGAGGCCGTCGAGTCGCTCCTGCACCAGACGAGTCGCCACACCTGACCCCCACCCCCGCGACGTCCGTTGGCGTCCGTCTCAGGGGTCAACCCCTGAGACGGACGGTTGGCCGCCGAGAATCCAGGTCCGCAACCGACCACCTCCGGGGTTGACCCCTGAGACGGACGAAGGGGGCGGCGGGCGGTCAGGCGTTCTTGATCGCCGAGACCTCGAGCTCCAGCGTGACCTTGTCGCTGACCAGGACGCCGCCGCCCTCGAGCGCCGCGTTCCAACTGACGCCGAAGTCCTTGCGGTTGACCACGACCGAGCCCTCGAGGCCGACGCGCTGGTTGCCGAACGGGTCGGTCGCCGTACCGGTGTACTCGAACGTCACGTCGACCGACTTGCTGACGCCGCGGATCGTCAGGTCGCCCGACACCACGAACTCACCGTCACCGCTCGGCTTGACCGCGGTCGACACGAAGGTGATCTCCGGGTGCTCGTCCATCGCGAGGAAGTCGTTGCTGCGCAGGTGCTCGTCGCGCTGCCCGTTGCGGGTGTTGATGCTCTTGGCCTGGATCGTCACCTTGCCGGACGAGTTCGCCGGGTTCTCGCCGTCGATGTGGAACGAGCCCTCGAACTCGTCGAACGCACCGCGGACCTTCGTCACCATCGCGTGTCGGGCACTGAACCCGATCCGGGTGTGCGCCGCGTCGAGGGTGTAGTCGCCGGACAGTGCGGCGTACTCGTTGGACATCGCGGATTCCTCCAGATGATTAGTTGAACTTTACACAGTACAGATTTCACCTTTGACGCTCAGAAGTCCACCCCCGACCCGGCGTGTTCATCTCGTGGACCTGTCGGAGCCAGAGAATGGACGCGATCGAGGAGAGAGTGGGGGTTCGGTGGAGCGGAAGGTGTTCTGCGCGTCGGGGCCGAACGACGTCTATCGCGCGGTGAGTACGGCGCTCGGCCGGGAGCGGTTCTGGGCCACGTCGGCGCCGGAATCGGGCGGGGTGATCTCGTTCCGACTCGGCGACGGACGCGCCGGCGAGTGCCGGATCGAGGAGGCCGTCCGGGACGAGCTCTACCGCTTGCAGTACTTCGGCCGCACGCTGACGTTCACGCTCACCGCCGGCGACACGGGCGGGACCGAGCTCATGCTCAGCTCGAGCGATCCCGCCGACTGCGCGGAGGTCGTCTCGCTGCTGCTGCGGCTGAAGGCATCCGTCGACTTCGGCGTCGACCTCCGCAATCACGACGAGGCCCGGACCGCGTCGTACGCCGACAGCTGACTGTTGCCAACAGCAACTGAGTTAATCGGTTGCGGTTGACCGGTGGCACCGGGTCTCATAGGTGGCCGGAGAAACTGGAGGACCGTCGTGGAACCGCTCAGCGGCGACGAGATCAGGCGCTCGTTCGTCAATTCGACCAAGAGCCAGGTGAAGGCGATCGCGCTGCCCTCACGGTTCACCGAGCTGCCCTGGGAGTCGCTGGACTTCCTCGGCTGGCGCGACGCCAAGGCGCCGAACCGAGGCTACCTGGTGGTCCAGCGCGACGGCGGGGTGACCGGGATCGCGGTCAGCACCCAGACCTCGGGAGCCGCGCGCCGGTTCGCCGGACTCTGCGACCTGTGCAACACCGCGCACCACGTCAGTGACGTCGCGTTGTTCGCCGCTCGCCGGGCCGGTTCGGCCGGCCGCGAGGGGAACACCGTCGGCATGTACATGTGCGCCGATCTCGCCTGCTCGCTGTACATCCGCGGTCTGCGCGAGCTCGACCTGCCCCAGGGCGAGACCGCTACTGCGGAGGTCCGCGCCGAGCGACTCACAACCCGTCTGGAGACTTTCGTCCGACGCGTGCTCAGCTGAGGTCCCGGGACACTACGCTGGTTCCACCATCGGCCCGCAGAGGACAAGGGAGAGCGAGTCGCGATGACCGAGTTCCGCATCACGCACGAGATCCACCAGACACACCCGGACATCCGCGAGAAGCTCACCTCCACCACCATCGAGGCGATCAACGAGTCCAGCGCCCGCTCCGCCGAGGACGCGGCCCGGGTGCTCCGGCACAAGCTCGCCGAGATCGGCGTCCAGATGAGCGAACCGGCGTGCCTGTCCGCGATCGAACGCATCCGCTCCGGCAAGCAACTCCGCTTCGAGATCGAACCCCTCCCGGACGAGGACGACCTCGCGTAGTTGCCGGATAGGGTGCCGGGTGTGCACCTAGAGGAACTTGGCCGGCGGATCTACGCGACAGCTCACCTGACCGGGGAGTTCGTCCTACGGTCCGGACAGACGACCACGGAGTACTTCGACAAGTACCGGTTCGAGGCCGATCCGGTCCTGCTGGACGAAGTGACCGCGGCCATGGTCCCGCTCGTCCCGGAGGGCACTGAGGTCCTGGCCGGACTGGAGATGGGCGGCATACCGGTCGTGACCGCACTGGGCCGCCACACCGGGCTGCCGTGCGCGTTCGTCCGCAAGGCGGCGAAGCCGTACGGCACCCGTCGCCTGGCCGAGGGCGCCGACATCGAGGGACGCCGCGTCACGATCGTCGAGGACGTCGTCACCACCGGTGGCCAGATCGTTTTGTCGACCAACGATCTCCGCGCTCTCGGCGCGACGATCACCGACGCACTCTGCGTCATCAACCGCAACCTCACGACGCCGGCTCCACTCACCGAGGCCGGGCTGACCCTCCACGCCCTCCTGAACCCGGAGCACCTGACCGCCTGACCCTCACCCGGCCTTGCGCTCGTCCTTGCGCTCGTCCTTGCGCTGGTCGGCTGGAATCAGCCGGCGGAAATCGTCCACCAAGATGATCGGGACGTTGAACTCGCGAGCCGCACGAGCCTTCACCGACAGGCTGTCGACGTCCGCAGCCACCACGAACGTCGTCTCAGGCCGGACTGCCTCCTGCGGAACGAACCCCGCCGCCACCGCGCGGTCCCACCACACCTCGCGTGGCTCGACCATGTCGCCGGTGAAGACCATCGTGCTCCCCGGCGGAAACCCGCGCGCCCCAGGACGATCCGGTACGACGTACTGCCCGGCGCTCGCGCGGAGCAGCGCCTCGTCGACGTCGGCCGCGCGTCGCCCGAGCATGACCGCGACCCGGTCGACATCGTTGCGCTGATCCGGCGTGATCGTCCCGTCGCCCCAGGACGCCGTCGCGAGCGCGGCCACATACCAGCGGTGAAGACTGTCGACCTGCGGGCGGGTCAGCCCCAGCTCCGTTGCCACCTGCACCAGCTGATCCGCGTCCGCGGCCGTGATCTCCCCGTTGGCGAGGATCGTGTCGAGCAAGACCAGGTACGAGTCGGCCTGCGGCGGCTCGGGCACCCGTGGCAACTGGTCGACGAGTCGGCTCATCCAGCCGTGACGTCCACCGGCGTGCACCGGACGAACGGTCGGAGCGACGCCGGTCCCCGGCAACGCCGGCCACGGCAAGCGACGTACCTCTTCGTAAGCCCACTGCCAGGGCGGCGGGGACGGGAAAGCCTTCAAGTAGTGGGAAAACAGCTCAGCGGTCGCTCGCGTGTCGGCCATCGCCGAGTGCCAGCCTTCGATCGAGATGCCCGCGGCCGCGCAGCAAGCACCGAGCGTCCGCTTCGCACCCGGATAGAGATAGCCGGCGAGCGCCATCGTGCACATCGACCGCTCGGTGATCAGCGGCACCGTGACACCGAGACGCGCGAACTCCGCGCGCAGGAATCCGAGATCGAATTCGACGTTGTGCCCGACAATCATCCGCCCGGCCAGCAACTGCCCCAACTGCCGCGCGATGTCCGCGAACTCCGGCGCCGCCAGCACGTCGGCCGTGAGAATCCCGTGGATGTGCTGCGGCCCCAAGTCACGTTGGGGATTGAGCAACGTCACCCACTCGTGCTCGACCTGCCCGCGGGCGTCCAGCAGCACGACCGCGATCTCGATGACCCGATGCCGATGGCCCGGCAGCAGGCCGGTCGTCTCAGTGTCGATGACCGCATACATCCGGGCCTCCTCCGGCTCTGATCCGACTCTGCTCCAGCTCGATGACCGACTGGAACAACCCAATCACACGCCGCCGACATTAATGATGGTTGGGCTCTGGGCGCCGTGGCTCGTCCGCCGACTGTCGCCCTGCTGGGTTGACTGCAAATTGGTCCGTCCGGTGCT
>NZ_SHKR01000019.1 GCF_004217145.1 Kribbella rubisoli
CGGATCCCCACACCAACCGACGACCAACCATGACAACCAGCACGGGGTCCACTTTCAACCGCCGCAAAGGGGTCCGTTTTCAACCGTCGTTGACAGAGGCGCCCGATGTCGCGGATGCCGAGGCCTTCTGGTCCTGGGTCGACTATGCCTGTGAACGTGACGCCCATCTGAAATGGGACGGCGTGGATCCGGAACTACTGGCAAGGGCCGAACGCGTTGGCCTGCACATCGAGACGTCTGCACCGGTACGGAAAAGCCTGCACCACTCCGACCGAGTCCGCGACGAGCTCACCCGTCACTACGGCTGGCGCCCTGAGAACTTCGCGGGCGGTGCCGAGTGGGGAGCGCTGATGAAGGAGTTTCACACTGTGATGGACTCGGCGACCAGCACTCACTTCAATGTCGCCAAGAAGGCATCCACCGAGGCGTGGGCATTCGAGGTGGCTCGCGAGCGCCTGAGAGACCGAGAGCAGAAGGCTCGCGACGACCTGACGGCGGTGAGTCGGCCATCGGTTGAGTTGGCGGAACGAACTGTGCGTAGGTCGCCCAGCAGCGCTGCGAGAAGCCTGGTGGATGCCGCGCAGAGACTCGACATTGCGGTCGAGGCCGCGCGACTTGTACGCGACCTCATAGATTCGGCGGGCGTGTCCAATGCCGAGGAAGTACTCCGGGGCATCAAAGCAGAGGCCGCGGACCGCACCGCACAGTTCGAGAGGCTAGTTGACGAGTTGATGGAGTACGCGGTCTGCCGCTACTGCAGCCACGCCATAGCGCGGGTTGGGGACGCTGCTTGGCGCCATTCCGCCAAGGCACCCATGTCCCGGGGCTGCCGTGCGGCCAGTTTCGATCGCGATGGCACTTGGGACGATTCGCTCGAGCGAGCCTGGAAGGCGGCCCCGCCGAAGACGTATCGATGAGTTCTATGCGCGGATGTAGGCAGGTCCTATGGCGTGACCGCAAGCAGATCTCGATCTACGACCCCCGGGGGCGAGTTCGATACCTATGCCTGAGGTGGGCGTTCGGCAACGGACTCGCACCCGCGGCCTACACGACTACGACCGCTCAAAGGCCCACATGCGAGCAAGCGGTGACATCATCTGCCCGAGGCAACAGATGCGGCCTCGCCGGAGGCGCCCCGAGTTCAGTCCTCGCGCAGCGGTCGGTTGGACGCGCCATGGGTGGGACGGCGGGAGCCTGGTGGACTACCCGCCCGTCCGTGCGATTCGCCGGAACGATCGCACGGGCGCGACATACACGCCGCCCCAGGCGGCCAATAAGACAGCCGCCGCGAAGCGGTGTCCTTTGGACGGTGAGCGGCATGGCGCGGCGGGGAGCCTGGTGGACTCCCCGCCTGGTCGTGCGATTCGCCGGGGCAGCTGCCCGGTAGACGGATTCGCTCGCCGCCGGAGGCGGCTAACAAGACAGCCGCCGCGGAGCGGTGTCCTTTTTAGTCTTTGATGCCGGATTGGGTTACGCCCTGGATTAGGTAGCGCTGGAGGAAGGCGAAGATGAGTACCAGCGGGAGGATCGAGACCGCTACCGCCATGAAGAGTTCGTGGATGTTGATGGTTTGGGCTGTGATGAACGTCGACATCGCGACCTGGATGGTCCATGAGGACGAGTCCTGGCCGATGACGAGTGGCCAGAGGAACGAGTTCCAGTTGCCGATGAAGGTGATGGCGGCCAAAGCAGCGAAGAACGGCAATGAGTTCGGTACGACGATCCGCCAGAACACGCCGAAGTACCCGGCGCCGTCAACGCGCGCCGCTTCCTCGAGCTCGCGTGGGAAGCCGAGGAAGTACTGCCGGAACAGGAACGCCGCGAACCCGCTGAACAGCGTCGGGATGATCAGGCCACGCAGCGACGACACCCATCCGAGCGACGACACCACGATGAACGACGGGATGAAGGTGACCGCGCCCGGGATCATCAGTGTGGCGACGATCGCGTAGAAGATCTTGTCCGCGTGCCGGTAAGGGATCCGCGCCAACCCATACCCAGCCATAGATGCCAACAGCAACTGTCCCGCCGTACCCAGGACGCCGACAACTGCGGAGTTGTACAGCGCCCGCGCCATCGGGACCTGGGTGTCGTCGAAGAGTTCCTTGATGTTGCTCCACTGCAGATGCGTCGGGAACAACGTCCACGCAGGCGCCGTGATGTCGGCCTCGGTGGACAGCGCGTTGCGGAGAATCAGGTAGAACGGCAGCAGGAACAGCACGACCGCGATGAACAGCGCGATCCACCGCAGCACCATCCCGACCCGGCCCCACCCACTTTGGGTGAAGCCGATCGGTTGCGGCGTTCCCGTCGTACGCTCAGAGACTGCCATCAGTCGCCCGCCTTTCCGAAGCCGAAGATCCGGCTCTGCAGCAGCGTCACGATCATGATGATGACCGCCAGGATCAGCGCGCCGGCCGAGCCGTGCCCGAGGTCCTGGATCGAGCCGAGCGAGATGCCGTACAGGTAGACCAGCGGCGGCCGCGCGTAGTTCACGTTGCCGATCAGGTTGTAGAACTCGTCGAACGCCTGGTACGCCGCGATCAAGTTGAGGATCAGTACGGCGACCGACGTCGCCCGGAGCTGGGGCAGCGTGATGTACCGGAAGACCTGCCACCCGGGCTTGGCCCCGTCGACGTACGCCGCCTCGTACAGCGTCGGCGAGATCCGCTGCAGCCCCGCGATGAACAGGATCATGTAGAACCCGAGCTGAAGCCACAACCGGACGGTGACCAGCGGGAGCCAGTACCACGGCGGTGAGACGGTCGAGAGCCACGCGATGTTGTCGATACCGAACCAGCCGAGCACCGTGTTGGCGAGGCCGAACCGGACTCCGTTGAAGATCGACAAGCGCCAGATCAGCGACGCGACGACGTACGAGCAGGCGGTCGGCAGGAAGAACACCGACCGGAAGAACGCCCGCGCGATCTTGACCTGGTTGACCAGCAACGCCAGCACGAGCGACAGCACGAACGTCAGCGGCACGATGAACACCGCGAAGATCGTGAACGTGCCCAGACTCGACAGGAAGTTGTGGTCGGTGAGCATGTCGATGTAGTTGCGGAGCCCGACGAACTTCGACGGCGTCGCGGTGTTGTAGGCCTCGAAGAAGCTGAGGACCAGGCTCCAGATGATCGGCAGGTACGAGAAGATCAGCAGGCCGAGCACGAACGGCCCGACGAACACCCAGAACCACAGGGTGTTGCCGGCGATCCCCTTCTGCCGGCGCCGCCGCGGTCTCCGCCGCTCACCAGTGGTGACGGAGTCCGCGGCCGACGGCGTCTTGGTCGGAGCGCTCATCCGAACAACCGGGAAAGCTCAGCGTTGACTGTCTTCTCGGCTTTCGCGATCTCGGCGGCGGGGTCGGCTCCCTTCTTGATGACGTTGGTCAGCATGTCGCCGAACGCCGTGCCCATCTTCGGCGTCCACGCCGGGTTGTCGGTGTAGCCGTGGTCCTGGGTCAGCTTGACCGTGTCGGCGGCGACGCCGCTCTGCAGCTTGGAGGCCTTGGCCGCGAGGCTCTTGCGCGGCGGAATGTGGAAGCCGTAGTTCAGCGACCAGTCCTCCTGGTACTCCGACTTGTCGATCCACAGCCACTTGACGAACTTCTTCGCCGCGTCGACGTTCGGGCTCTTCGCGGAGACGAACTGCGTCCACCCGCCGGAGTACACGGCCGGCTGGGCCTGCGCGTCGAGCTTCGGGAACGGGATGACGCCGATGTCGTCGCCCAGCGCCTTCTGCATTCCCGGCACCGCCCACATGCCGATGAACTGCATCGCCACCAGGCCCTGGTTGATGGCGGTCGGGTCCCACCAGTCCGTCGGCGCGCCGAGCAGGACGCTCTTGCTCGCGTACAGCTCGTGCAGTTTGCCGAAGGCCTGGGCGGCTCGGGCATCGGTGAAGCCGGGCTTGTTGTCCTTGGTCAGGAACTCACCGCCGGACGAGTACAGCGCCGGACCGCCCATGACGTTGCCGCCGTCGTTGCCGACGAAGATGCCCTTCACCTTGTTCGTGGTGAGTTCCTTGGCCGCGGAGATCAGGTCGTCGATCGTCTCCGGCGGCTTGATTCCGGCCTTGTCCAACAGGCTCTTGCGGTAGTAGATGACCTGCGGGTCGATGATCATCCGGATCCCGTAGATCTTGCCGTCGAGCGTGTTGGTGGCCAGGTCGCCCGGCTGGAAGTCGTCCTTGACGTCAGCCATGATGTCGTCCAGCGGCACCACCTGGTTGCTCTTCACCATGGCGATGTTGAAGTGACCCTCGAAGACGTCCGGGCCCTTGCTGGACAGCAGGCCGGACGCGAGCTTGGCGTCGTAGTCACCGGGGGTCCACTGCACCGCCACGTTCGCGTCGGTGTAGGCCTTGGCGTACCTCTGCGCGGCCTGCTGAGTGCCCGTCTCGCCGTACTGGTGGTACCACTGCGACAGGTTGACCTTCTCCCCGCCGCCTCCGCCCCCTGAGGACGGTCGGCCGGTATTACCGCCGCAGGCCGCGGTGAACGCGGCCAGTGCGGCCAGTCCACCGGTCCGCTTGAGTAGATCCCGCCGGGACAATCCGGCGTTCGGAACATGAGCAGGCATGAATTCCACCTTCCCGAGAGGGAACGTCGCAGGGGTACGACGCACGGTTCCGAGTTACTTAACGACGTTAAGCATCTCTGAGTTGGCACAACTACTACAGGTCAATCGTTGTAGAAGTGCCTAGCACGATGACTCAAAAGTGCGCTGCGCGCAAGACCGGACTGCGACCTTCTTTGTTTGAATGTGTGGAATGTTGTCAGGCCGTGATCACGTAAACATCTCACCGGCGGCTGACTGTCGGACCAGCAGTTCCGGCGGCTCGAAGCGTGCACCGTATACAGCGGCCAATTCGCGCGACCGGGCAACGAAAGCTTGCAGTCCGTAGGCGTTGACGTACTGCAGCGCGCCTCCGTGCAGCGGCGGGAACCCGATGCCGAAGATCGATCCGATGTTGGCATCAGGCACCGATCGGAGTACGCCCTCGTCGAGACACTTCACCGTTTCGAGCGCCATCGCGAACAACATCCGCTCCTGCAGATCGATCAGCGGTACGTCGTTGTCATGGGCGAAGTGCTCCCACAGTCCTGGCCACAAACGCTTCGGGCCGTCCGACGGATAGTCGTAGAACCCCGCACCCGCGGCCTTACCGCGACGGTCGAACTCATTGACCAGACGATCGGCAACCGCCATCCCGGGATGATCGTCGAATGCACCGGCACTGTCGCCGGCCGCGCGAGCCGCGTCGCGGATCTTCTGCGGCAGGGTCAGCGTCACCTCGTCGAGCATCGCCAGCGGCGGCGCCGGGAAGCCGGCCTGGGTCGCGGCCCGCTCGATCATCACCGGGTCGACACCTTCGGCAACCATCGCGGCGCCTTCCATCACGAGCGTGCCGAAGACCCGCGACGTGAAGAACCCGCGGCTGTCGTTGACCACGATCGGCGTCTTCTTGATCTGCCGTACGACGTCGTAGGCGCGCGCGATCGTCGCGTCGGACGTCTTCGAACCCACGATCAGCTCGACCAGCGGCATCCGGTCCACCGGCGAGAAGAAGTGCATGCCGATGAAGTCGTCCGGCCGGTCGATCCCGTCGGCGAGCGAGGTGATCGGCAGCGTCGACGTGTTCGAGCAGAGCAACGCGTCCGGTTCGACCACGCCGGCGATCTCCGCGAACACCTTCTGCTTGAGACCCGCGTCCTCGAAGACGGCCTCGATCACCAGGTCGCACCCGGCCAGATCGTTCGGGTCCCCGGTCGGCGTGATCCGGCTGAGGAATTGCTCGACGTCCGAAGCAGACATGCGCCCCTTCGACACCTGCTTCGCCAGCAGCTTCTCGGAGTACACCTTGCCCTTCGAAGCGGCGTCCAAGGAGACGTCCTTCAGCACCACCTCGATGCCCACCTTCGCGCACACATACGCGATCCCCGCGCCCATCATCCCGGCGCCCAGCACCCCGACCTTGCGGGCCGCGAAGCGAGGTACGTCGGCCGGCCGCGACCCGCCGGCGTTGATCGACTGCAGGTCGAAGAAGAACGCCTGGATCATGTTCTTCGCGATCTGCCCGGTGGCCAGCGAGACGAAGTACCGCGACTCGATCCGCGAGGCCGTCGCGAAGTCGACCTGGCTGCCCTCGACCGCCGCGCTCATGATCGCCCGCGGCGCCGGGTACGGCGCGCCCTTGAGCTGCTTGCGCAGGTTCGCCGGGAAGGCGGGCAAGAACGCGGCCAGCTTCGGCGAGGACGGCGTACCGCCCGGGATCTTGTAGCCATCCCGGTCCCAGGGCTGCTTGGCGTCACCGTCGTACGCCGTGATCCACCGGCGCGCCGCGTCCAAAAGATCGTCGGCGGCGACAACCTCGTCCACGATCCCGACCGACAATGCGTGCGCGGGCTTCATCCGCTGGCCCTGCAGCAGCACCTTCATCAGCGCGTCCTGCAGCCCGAGCATCCGGACCGTGCGGGTCACTCCCCCGCCGCCGGGCAGCAGACCGAGCGTGACCTCGGGTACGCCGAGTTCGATGCGGTTGTCGTCGGCAACGATCCGGTGATGGCAGGCGAGCGCGATCTCCAGCCCGCCACCGAGCGCGGATCCGTTGATCGCGGCAACGACCGGAATACCCGACGTTTCAAGGGCTCTGAGCTGCCGCTTGACCTCCTCGACGGTCTCGAACACCTGCGCCGCATCCGACGGCTGGATCTGCGACAGCATCTGCAGGTTGCCGCCGGCAAAGAAGGTGGACTTGGCGCTGGTGATGACGACGCCGCGCAGCGACTCCTTCTCGGCCTGCAGCCGCTCGACGGCCGAGCCCATCGCCGCCAGATACGCGTCGTTCACCGTGTTCGCCGAGGCGGACGGGTCGTTCAGGGTCAGCGTGACGATGCCGTCGGAGTTGGTCCAGTCGATCATGCCGCAAGCCTCTCGATGATCGTCGCGACGCCCATCCCGCCGCCGACGCACAGGGTGGCCAGTCCGTACCGGAGCTCGCGCCGCTCCAGCTCGTCCAGCAAGGTTCCGATCAGCATCGCGCCGGTGGCGCCGAGCGGGTGACCGAGAGCGATCGCGCCGCCGTTCACATTCACCTTCTCATGCGGTACGCCGAGATCCTTCATGAAGTGCATGACCGCCGCGGCGAACGCCTCGTTCATCTCGAACAGGTCGATATCGCTCGCTTCCAGCCCGGCGCGAGCCAGCGCCTTCCGGGCGGCCGGCGCCGGGCCGGTCAGCATGATGGTCGGATCCGCGCCGCTGACGCCGACTGCGACCACGCGGCCGCGGGGCGCCTGACCGAGCGCCTCGCCGGCCTTCTCGTTGCCCACAGCAACCAGCGCGGCGCCGTCGACGATGCCTGACGAGTTGCCCGCATGATGCACGTGCTCGATCCGCTCGACGGTCAGGTACTTCTCCAGCGCGACCGAGTCGAACCCGCCGTGCTCCCCGATCGCCGCGAACGACAGCGGCAGCCCGGCGAGCGTCTCGACCGACGTACCCGGCCGGACCAGTTGGTCGTGGTCCAGGATCTGCAGACCGTTGCGATCCGTCACGGGTACGACGGAGCGCGCGAAGTATCCGTTCGCCCAGGCCTTCGCGGCGCGGGCGTGCGACTCGGCGGCGTACGTGTCGACGTCGGTCCGCGAGAAGCCGTCGATGGTCGCGATCAGGTCCGCACTGATGCCCTGCGGGATGAAGCCGGTCTCGAGCGCCGTCTCCGGATCCATCGCCCACGCGCCGCCGTCGGAGCCCATCTTCACGCGCGACATCGACTCGACGCCGCCGGCGAGGATGAAGTCCTCCCAGCCCGATCGCACCCGTTGCGCCGCCTGGTTGACCGCCTCCAGGCCGGATGCGCAGAAGCGGTTCAGCTGTACGCCGCCGGTCGTCTCCGGATAGCCGGCCATCAGGACGGCGGTCCGCGCGATGTCCATGCCCTGGTCGCCGATGGGCGTCACGACCCCGAGGACGACGTCGTCGATCGCGGTCGCGTCCAGATCGGGATGCCGCGTCCGCAGCTCCTGCAGCAAGCCGGTGATCAGCTGGATCGGCTTGACCTCGTGCAACCCGCCGGTCGGTTTGCCCTTGCCGCGCGGTGTCCGGATCGCGTCGTACAGAAACGCTTCGCTGGTCATGGACCCGATTGTGACAGTTGCACTGTCATGATGGTCAAGTGCGGGTCGTTATGATCTCCGCCATGTCGGATGTCTCGGGGGACGACGCCACCCTGACAGTTGATGAACTGTCGGCGCGCGTCGGAATGACTGTGCGCACTTTGCGCTTCTATGCGGGCCGGGGCCTGATCCCGCCGCCGATCAGACGCGGGCGGGTCGGGTACTACGGACCTGAACACATCGCGCGCCTCGACCTCGTGCGCGAACTCCAGGCGCACGGTTTCACGCTCCAGGCGATCGAGGGTTACCTCGACCGGATCCCGGTCGACGCGACCCCGCAGGACATCGCGCTGCACCGCACGCTGCTGACGCCGTGGATGCGCGACCTCCCCGAAACGCTCGACCGGACGGCGCTGGTACGGCGTACCGGCCGGGAGCTCACCGACGACGACATCGAGATGCTGGTCGCGCTCGGAGTGGTCGAGCCGACGCCGGACGAGGACGTGTTCCAGGTCGCGACCGCACACCTCAGCCTCGGCGTCGAGCTGCTCGACCTGGACCTGCCGGTCGAGGCAGTGCTGGACGCCGGACGCATCTTCACCGAGCACGGCCGCGCGCTCGCCGAGGAACTCACCGAGGTCTTCCGCACCAAGGTCTGGCCGCACTACCGCGACTCCGGCGGCCCGCCGGAGCACATCCAGCACCTGGTCGAACGCTTCAAGCCCGTCACGATCCAGGGGTTGGTGCTCGCCTACGAACGAGCCGTCGGCGAGACCCAGCGCGACACGATCCGCCGGACCCAGAGCAAACCTCGTTAGGAGTTCGGGACCCGCAGGTAGGTCAGGCCCCGAAGGTCGAGGTACGTGTCGTTGGGCGTGGTGACGATGCGCAGGAGCACGGAGTCGCAGCCCGGGCAGCGGGCCACCATGCCTGGGGCGTCGACGAAGACGTGCGCCTCCGCGAAGACGGCCGTGTGGCCGCAGCCGTTGCACTGCGCGATGGCCGCGGTCAGGTCGACGGCGAACAACTCACTCAGCGACCCGGCGGCAGCGTTGCCGTCCAGATAATTGGTCTCACTCATCGCGAGTCTCCTGTCGGTCCGAATCGTTCTGTCCGCACACGCGCCGGATCGTGTCCCGCGGCGACCAGCAGATCCGCCACCGTTTCCACGAACGGCGTCGGCCCGCACACGTACGTCGTCGCGCCGTCCTCCGGCTTGAACGCGTACTGCGAGATCACGTCGGCATCGATCCGCCCGACCCGCGGCTCCCCCGCCGGCGCATCCCGCGTGTACACCAGCCGGACGTCGACGTCGTCCGACGAGGCGAGCTCTTTGAGGTCGCTCACGTAGATCACGGACTCCGGACGTCGGACGGAGTACAGCAGCCGGAACGGCGTCGTACTGCCGGCCGAGGCGTGCGAACGCAGCATTGCCCGCAGCGGGACGACACCCGATCCCCCGCCGATCAGCTGCACCGGCCCGTCCTGCTCCGGTTTCCACACGAACCAGCCGCCGACCGGTCCGCGGATCTCGAGCGGATCGCCGACGTTGATCACGTCGACCAGGTACGGCGAGACCTCGCCGTCAGGCACCTGCTCGACCGTCAGCTCGATCGTCGAACTGTCCGACCCGCTCCACGCCGAGGCGATCGAGTACGACCTCGATGCCCGGTATCCGTCGGGCGCGGTCAGCCGCACGTCGAGGTGCTGCCCGGCGAGATGCCCCGGCCAGTCCGGTACCTCGAGCACGATCGTCCGCGCCGTCTCGGTCTCACGCCGTACGTCGGTGACGGTGCCGACCTGCCAGGTCAGTCGCCGGCGTATCGCTGTTCTTTCCATGGGTCTCCGTACTCGTGGTAGCCGGCCGTCTCCCAGAAGCCGAGGTCCTCGGTGTCGGAGAGCACGAGACCGCGGACCCACTTGGCGCTCTTCCAGAAGTACAGGTGCGGGACGAGCAGCCGGGCCGGTCCGCCGTGCTCGGGGTCCAGCGGCTCGCCGTCGTACTCGTAGGCGATCCAGGACTGCCCGTCGAGCAGGTCGTCCATCGGCACGTTCGTCGTGTAACCGCCGTAGCTGTGTGCCATCGCGTAGTCGGCGCCGGTCTCGACGTCCGCAAGCAGCGTGTCGAGCGAGACGCCCTTCCAAGTCGTCTCCAGCTTCGACCACCGGGTCACGCAGTGGATGTCCTTGGTGATCTCCTCGGCCGGCAACGCCATCAGCGCGGCCCAGTCCCACTTGTACTTCTCACCCGTCTCGCTGGTGACGGTGAACTCCCAGTGCTCCGGTAGCACATGCGGTGTCGGCCCGGCCGACAGAACCGGGAACTCACGGGTCAGGTACTGCCCGGGCGGAAGCTCTGTCCCGCTCCGCCGCCGACCGGTGAACCCCGGAGAAACGATGCCCATGGCGACCTCCCTCGATTCCTGAAGGCAGTCAACCATGACAGAACGACCCGCGCGACAGGACGACGCCGAGCAGGCCCCGAGGAGTACAATTGGCAGCCTGGCGCTACCCCGGACCTCGGTAGCTTCGCGCATCGCCGATCGGTCCGGGAGGCCCCCGTCATGAGCGAGTGGTACGGCGTACGCGCCGCCGTGGTGAGCGAGAAGTCCGTACGCACACGACCCGGCGAGTCGACGTCGCCGGAGTCCGAGGCCGAGGTGCCGCCGGGCGAGGAGCCGACGGCCGACGAGTGAGAATCGCGGCAGCGGGTACGGGAAGGCCTCTGGCGGGTGACGCCGGCGGATCACGGACCCGGCGCAGACTCGCCGCGGTGAACACAGTGGGTGGCGCGCGACGCGATGATCAGAAGTTGTGCGGTCCGACCGCTAGGGTGGACCATCCGCCCCGCGGCGGTTCGAATCTGGACGGAACGGGTGGATCACGAGCGCAGCGCCAGAGTGTGGGGGGCGATCAGAGCTGTTGCCAACGGCGATGACTCTTCGCTCTCGTTGCTGCACGCAGTGACGGCCTGTGCGCAGGTGCTGTCCGCTGCCGGCGCCGGGCTCGCCCTGACGAGTAGCGGCGGGATGCTCGAGCCGTTGCTGGCCACCGATGCCGAGATCGGCGAGCTGGACGAACTGCAGTCCTCCTTGGGTGAGGGCCCGAGCGGCGACGCGATCTCCGCCGGCGCGCCGGTGCTCGAGACCGATCTGGCCGGCCTCAACGCCGGCCGCAGGTGGCCGTCGTTCTCGGCGGCCGTGGCCGGCCGAGGAATGCACGGCGCGTTCGCCTTCCCGGTCGCCGCCGGGGCCGCCAAGGTGGGCGTGCTCAGCGTGTACCGGCGGCAGGCCGGGCCGCTGCGGGCCGAACAACTACAGGATGCGCTGGTGTTCGCCGACGCGGTGTTCGTTCTCGCCCTCGACCAGCGTCACGGCGTCAGCGCCGACCTGGACGAGATGATCGAGGCCGCGTTCACCGCCCGGCGTGCCGAGGTGCACCAGGCCGCGGGACGCCTCGCGGCACAGGAAGGCGTCAGCGTTGCCGATGCGCTGGCGCTGCTGCGGGCCCACGCCTACAGCAGCGGTCAGCCGCTGCACCGCGTCGCCGCCGACGTGATGTCCGGAAGCCTCAAGCTCGAGAGTGGCTCGTCCCCACCCGGCGGACCGACCGATCCGAAGGAGCTGGACCCTGACCACGCCGAGAACGAACAGGAGGAGGACTGATGAGCGCAACTGACCGTAGAGTGCGCGAGGTGTTCATCGAGCTGTCGGACACGCTCGTCGACGATTTCGACATCATCGAGTTCCTGGACCGCCTCGCAGCCCGGTGCAGCGAGTTGCTGGGAGTTTCGGCCTGCGGCATCCTGCTGGCCGACCATCACGGCGTACTGAACCTGGTTGCGGCCTCCACCGAACAAGCACGCCTGGTCGAGCTGACCCAGCTGCAGAACTCCGAAGGTCCCTGCCTGGACGCGTTCAGCACCGGACATCCGGTGCAGCACCCGGACCTTCGGGACGCCCGGGGCCGGTGGCCGCGCTTCACCGCGGCCGCCATCGGGGCCGGCTATCTGTCTGTGCAGGCACTCCCGATGCGGCTCCGCGACAAGGTGGTCGGGGCGGTGAATCTGTTCAGCAGGTCGACCGGCCAGCTGGACGCCGACACGATCACCCTCGGGCAAGCACTGGCCGATGCCGCAACCATCGGCATCGTTCACCAGCGCGCCATGGCCAGGCAGGAGGTCGTCACGGAGCAACTGCAGACGGCCCTCAACAGCCGGGTGCTGATCGAGCAGGCGAAGGGATTCCTCACCCACAGCCTCTCGATCGACGTCGACGAGGCCTTCGTCGTACTGCGGCACTATGCGCGCGCCAACAGTCGCCGGCTGACCGACGTCGCCGACGATGTCGTCCAGGGCCGCCTCACCATGAGCGCACTCCGATCGGTGACGCCTGGATAGCCCATTGTCACGCCCGGCGGGTGGCAGCCCTGGCGTGCTGCCGGTTTGCCCGCTACGCTGAGGCCGCCTGTTCAGGCATGCCCCAGACCCCGGCGCCCAATGTGTCGCGCCACTCGGGAGGGGTTGGCACGGCACGGTGCCACTCAGCTTCGGTCTCATTCCACCGCACTGCTGACAGTTCAGGCGCAGGCTCCGTCTCGCCGCGGAGGCCTGCGGACGACTACCTGCCGGCACCTCACCGGCAGGTAGTTGTCCGCTACACGCCCATCGTCCGACCGATGATTTCTTTCATGATTTCCGTAGTGCCGCCGTAGATGGTCTGGATCCGGGTGTCCAGGTAGGCCTTGGCGATCGGGTACTCCGTCATGAAGCCGTAGCCGCCATGGAGCTGCAGGCAACGATCGACGACCTTCTTCTGCAGCTCCGTGGTCCACCATTTCGCCATCGCGGCCTCGGCAACGCTCAGCGTGCCGGCATTGAGCTCCTGGACGCAGCGATCAACGAAGACACGGGCGATCTGCGTCTCGGTGGCGAGTTCGGCCAGTACGAAGCGGCTGTTCTGGAACGAGCCGATCGGGCGGCCGAACGCCTTGCGATCCTTCACGTACCGCAGGGTGTCCTCGAGCATGTTCTCGCAGGCGGCAGCCGCAACCACGGCGATGGTCAGGCGTTCCTGCGGCAACTTCTCCATCAGGTAGATGAAGCCCTTGCCCTCCTCACCGAGCAGATTCTCCGCGGGCACCCGTACGTCGTCGAAGAACAGCTCGGCGGTGTCCTGTGCCTTCAGGCCGATCTTGTCGAGGTTCCGCCCGCGCTCGAATCCGGGCATACCGCGCTCGACCACGAGCAGCGAGATGCCTTGCGCACCGGCCGCCGGATCGGTCTTGGCGACCACGATCACCAGATCGGCAAGGATGCCGTTGGAAATAAAGGTCTTCTGGCCGTTCAGCACGTAGTGGTCACCATCGCGACGTGCGGTGGTCTGGATGCCTTGCAGGTCGCTCCCGGCGCCCGGCTCGGTCATCGCGATCGCGCTGATCGTCTCCCCCGCGCAGAACGCAGGCAGCCAGCGCGCCTTCTGCTCAGGCGTCGCATAGTCGAGCAGGTACGCCGAGTTGATGTCGGTGTGGATGGTGAAGCCGACCCCACTCGCACGGACCCGGGTCAGTTCCTCGATCAGCACGGTGTTGAACCGGAAGTCGCGCACCCCGCCCCCGCCGTACTCCTCCGGCATCATGAAGCCGAGCAGACCCGCACCGCCGGCAGCGGTCCACAGCTCGCGCGGGACGATCCCGGCTTCCTCCCAACTGTCGTGGTGCGGGACGATCTCCTTCTCGCAGAAGGCGCGAACGGTCTCCCGGAAGGCATCGTGATCGGCGTCGAAGAGCTGACGTTCCACGGGCGGATTCCTCTCTCAGTTCTGTACGGCGGCGCCGGATTCCAGCACGGTGTCGATATCGGCGATGCCCCAGTCGGTCAGGGCCTCGCGGGTGTGCTCCCCCGGACGCGCGGGCGGTCGATCCAGGCTGGTCGGCGTACGGTCGAAGCGTGGGGCGGGCGCGGGCTGCCGGACGCCGTGATGGTCCACAAAGGTGCCTCGGGCAACGAGATGCGGATGGTCGGCGGCGAGTGGCAGGACGGGCGCGACGCAGGCATCGGACCCGGCGAAGACCTCGGTCCACTCGGCCTGTGTTCGCTGCTTGAACGTCTCGGTCAGCACCTTGCGCAGTTCCGGCCACTGCGCCGGATCGTTGCGATCGGGTACGTCGACCCCGAGCTTCTCGATCAGCTCGGTGTAGAACTGCGGCTCGAGCGCACCGACCGAGACGTGCTTCCCGTCGGCAGTTTCGTAGACGTCGTAGAACGGCGCACCGGTATCCAGCAGGTTCGTCCCGCGCTCCTGCCGCCACGACCCGGCTGCGAGCGCACCGAGCAGCATCGTGGTCAGATGCGCCGACCCGTCGACGATCGCCGCGTCGACCACCTGCCCCTGCCCGCTGTGCAGCGCCGCGAGTACGCCGATCACCAGATAAAGCGATCCGCCAGCGAAGTCGCCGAGCAGGTTGGCCGGCACCTGCGGCGGTCCGCCGGCCCTGCCGATCAGGTGCAACGCACCCGACAGGGCCAGGTAGTCGATGTCGTGTCCGGCCGTCTGCGCGAGCGGACCGTCCTGGCCCCAGCCGGTCATCCGCCCGTACACGAGCCGCGGGTTGATCGCGTGGCACTCCTCCGGCCCGAGACCGAGCCGCTCGGCGACACCGGGCCGGAACCCTTCGATCAGTACGTCGGCCTGCGCGACAAGCCGGCGTACGACGTCTACCGCCGCGGGTTGCTTCAGGTCGAGCGCCGCGCTCCGGCGACCGCGGTTGAGCAGGTCGAGCTCCGGCGGGCCGAGCGACAGGCTGCCGCCGGGGCGATCGATGCGCAGTACCTCGGCGCCGAGCTCGGCCAGCATCATGCACGCGAACGGCGCCGGACCGATCCCCGCCAGCTCGACCACCTTGACGCCCTCGAGTGGACCCATGGGCGCTATTGTGACAGTTCTACTGTCACAGTCGTCAAGTCAACTTGCGAACTCCCAGCAATGCACTGGCAGGCAGCACGAACATCAGGGTCACGACCACCCCGAGCACGATCGACCAGCCGACCTCGCCGTGCTGCAGGTGACTGAGGTGGAGGACCATGTGCGGCAGCGCGAACGCGACGTACGCCAGCAGGGCGACGCCCGCGAGGTAACGTTCGGGCCGGATCGCCGCGGCGGCCAGCACGATCGCCAGACCGAGCGACGCACTGCCGAAGTCGCGGAAGGCGTGCTCGCTGAAGGGCGGATCCCAGTCGACTGTCGGCACGTTGTCGTAGAACGACTCCGGCAGGAACGTCAGCCAGACGCCGAGGACCAGCTGGAGCGCGGCGAAGATCACGAGCACCGTGCGAACGTAGGTCCTCATCCCAGGTGCTCCGCGAACGTGATCCGCCCGTACGCCGGGCCGTCCACCATCGCGTCGCCCGCAGCGAAGGCGCGGAACACCTTGCCGCCCAGGCGGACCGGCACGATCGGGCGCCGCGAACCCTTCGCCCGCTTCCAGATCCGGGCCAGCTCCGGCACCCAGAGGCGCTCGGGCCCGCCGATGTCGGGCGCCCGCCCCTTCACCGGCGGCGCGCCGACCAGCTCCGTCAGCCGGGTGGCGACGTCCTCGACGGCGATCGGCTGCATCATCATCTTCGGCGCGACCACGACGGGGAGATAACGCTGGGCGCCGAAGACCTGGGCGACCAGGTCGTGGAACTGGGTGGCGCGCAGGATCGTGTACGGCACGCCCGACTCCTCGACCAGCCGCTCGACCTCGAGCTTCGCCCGGTAGTAGCCGAGCGGGATGCGGTCGATCCCGGCGATCGACATCACCACGAGGTGCCGCAGCCCGGCTACGGCCCCGAGCAGGTTCCGGGTCTGCTGCGCGTCCTGGCCGCGCGCGCTGGTGGCGAGATGCACAACCACGTCGGCGCCCTGGACCGCGGCAGTCAGCCCTTCGCCGGTGGTGAGGTCGGCGACGACATGTTCGGGTCCGGCCCGTCGGCTGAGCACGCGTACCTGGTGTCCGGCCGCGCGGAAGGCGTTCACAGCCGGCCGGCCGAGGCGACCGGTCCCGCCGGTGACGAGAAGGGAAGTCATCTGGTGTCCTTTCGGTTCACCAGCTCAGATCCGACAGCCCTCCGATTTGTGACAGCTGGGCGGCGGCGAAAATGAGTTTGTCCGGATTCAGCACGAACCGGAGGTCGCTCACACCCTCCGGACCGGCCTCGATGAAGCACACCGCCATCAGCCCGTCGGCGCTTTCGGCGACGAGCACCGGCTCGCCGTTCGCCTCGGCGAACCGCATGACGAAGCCCGCGCCGAACTTCTGCAGCGTCCCGATCAGGTAGCGCGCCACCAGGGTCCGGCCGACGACCGGGTTCCGGGCCGCGATCACCTTGCCGCCGCCGTCCGCAGTGGAGACGACGTCCTCGGCCAGCAGACGCTCGAGCTGCTCGATCTCGCCCGACTGCGCCGCTGCCAGGAAGCGGTCCACGAGCTCGCGCCAACGGACGCGGTCGACCGGGTGCCGACGGTCGGTCGCCACCCGTTTGCGAGCGCGGGACAACAGTTGCCGCGCGTTGGCTTCCGTCGTACCGATCAGCTCGGCCACTTCGCGATGGCTGTACCCGAACGCTTCATGCAGGACGTACGCCGCACGCTCGGCCGGAGTCAGCCGCTCCAGCAAGAGCAGCAGCGCGAACGACACCGAGTCCCGCTCGGCGACCACCCCAAGCGTGTCGAACTCGGGCCGCCCCGTCAGCACCGGCTCCGGCAACCACTCCCCGACGTACAGCTCGCGCCGGGCTCGCGCGGACGTGAGCTGCTTGATGGACAGGTTGGTGACGATCTTCGCGAGATACGCGTCCGGATCCCGCACCGACGTACGGTCCGCGTCCTGCCAGCGCAGCCAAGCATCCTGCAGGATCTCCTCGGCGTCGGTCGCCGTCCCGGTCATCCGGTACGCAATCCCGAACAGCCGTCCGCGCAGACGCTCGAAGTGATCCATTCGGACAGTCTTGCGCAACCGACCCGCCAGCAATGGGGTCTCTCGCTCACTTCTCGGCATCGAGGATATCGGGTACGGAACGGGCAACTTCGGCCTTCAGATCCGCGAACACGGCATTCACCGCCTCGCGATAGTCCGGGCAGTTCGCCTCAAGCCACGCGAGCGAAGCCTCCTCGTCACCTGCGTCGACCAACTGCTCGAACTCCCTCATCGCTTCCGCAGACAGTGTGGACGCGAGGAGCACGCCGACGCGCAGCTCCATTGTGGAGTACATCTGCTCAAGGAATGCCTTCTTAGTCTCCGGGCTCAGCGATCCGAGCCCAAGCTGGTCCAGCAGTTCGGTGTCCAGTTCCAACATCTGCAGGCCTCCCAGCGAGCTTTCTCGCTTCGCAGTGTCGAAGACGCCGACGCGGCCGACAAGCGCTGTCATGCATCTGCTTCGGCAGGCATGAGAATCGTTGCGGCCGTCGCTCCGTTAGGCGAACCTCACCGCATGAAGCCTTTCTGGGCGCTGCAAATCATCTCCCACCAGGGGTCGATGACACGGCAATCGCTGTCCAACCAACTGTTGCTTCTCAAGGCATTGGCGAACATGCCACGAGGGGTCGCTTTGACCTGGCGTCTGGAAGCGGTTCCGCACCCCAAACCGTCGTCGGTTGGAGCGCGGATGTCGTTGATCTGCTCTGCGCCCGAGAACCTAGAGTTGGCGCCGGCTTCGCTGCTGGAACTGGAGAACATCGCGAGCGTGGCGCTGGCCGCCGGGTACAGCCTGTCGCGAGACCGGCACCCGACCGCTGCGACCCAGCGATCTCGGCGGTACTTGGTACCCGATGGCACGGCTCTTCCGGTGAAACCGGACTGGGCTGTGCTCGTCGACCTAGTCCGGCACCGCGGTACGCCGATCGCCATCGACATCAGCTGCACAGCGACCGGGCTCCCATCGGAGAGCATGGCGACAGTACCCGCGCAACTGGGAGATCTGTCCGCGTTTGACTTCGATCCGGGACTGCCCTTTTTGGCGAGCCTGCACAGCAGCGACGGGGCCGCAGGGCTCAGCCTCGAGGTCTCCGTGGCTGCCAAGCGTCTCGTGGACCCTGGGCTCCTGCACCTCATCGGACACAGCGTGCTCGGGCTGCCGGTGCGGATCTGCACTGGCCGCGAAGTCCAGCGCACGTTGCCGCCGGTCTACTCGCCAGAGCTGGCACTCCGAGCCTGGCACGCACCCTACGGCCCGTTACAGGGCCGGGGAATACAGAGCGGCCCGACGACAATCCCTGCTGCACATGATCTGTCGGACGTGGACGGCGCGACGCTCGGCACGACCAGCGTGCAGGGCCCGGACTGGGACCGTGCATCCGCGGTACGTATCTCAGAGGAGGAGCGTCTCCGGCATCTGTACATCGTCGGCAAGACAGGTTCCGGCAAAACCAATCTGATGAAGCTGATCGCCGAGCAGGACATCAGGGCCGGGTACGGCGTTGCGGTGATCACGCCGCACGGAGATCTCATCGATCACCTACTCGACACCGTCGGCGACCGGGCCGGCGATGTCACGCTGCTCGACTTCGGCGACCCGGACGCCATACCGCTCCTCAATCCGTTGACCTTGGACACCCACGGACAGACCGAGTACGTCGAGAGCACCGCGCGGGTCGTCGATCTCTTCGCCAAGCGGACATTCAACCAGTTCGCGGGGCCGGTCTTTGCCGACTCGGTCCGCTTGGCGCTCGAGACCACCGCCGCGCTGGTACCGAAGACCGGCGCCTACCCGACGCTTGCGGCGGCGATCGAGATCGTGAAAAGCGACAAGCTGCAACGCTGGGCAAGTTCCGCGGTCAAAGAGGTCCGGCCCGATCTCGGTGAGGAATGGACTCGACTGTTCAACATGCGCGGCTCCGAGCTGGCCGAGACCTCGCGCTGGGTGACAGCGAAATTCAACGACCTGGGTCCACACTCCGCGCTGCGCGCGATCACCACGCAACTGACTGACAGCCCGCTGTCCATCCGTGACATCTACCGGCAGAACAAGATCCTCCTGGTTCGGCTGCCTGATACACACATGCCGGCGGCAACCGCGTCGGTGCTCGGGGCCTTGATCTTCGACCGGCTCTTCCAGGAGGCACAGCTGAGTGGTCATGACGCGAGACGTCCCTTCTACGTCCACGTAGACGAGTTCCAGCGGTTCGTGACGACCGACCTCGAGGAGTTGGTAGCGGAGGCCCGCAAGTTCAGACTCGGCCTGACGATCGCTCACCAGAACCTCCGGCAGCTCGAAGCATTTTCGCTGTACGAGGGCGCCACGAGCTCCCGCCTGGCCGACGCAATCTTCTCGAACGTCGGCACCCTGATCGCGATGAAGACCGCCGGACGGGACGTCGCACGCTTCGCCGAGGAACTCTCGCTCCGGGAATCCGACGTCCGCAGTCTAGGTCGGGGCCACGCGTTCGTTCGAACCGGGCATCATGGCGAGGACCTGACCTGCTCGATCGCGATCCGGCTCGCCACCGCGACCGCTGCCCCCACAGTCCGAGCAGCGATCCGACAACGGATGCTCGCCGACGGCATCTGCCGGCCGCGTGCCGACCAGGACCAAGGGGCCGAAAACCTCCTGGTCAGCCTGCGCGATCTCGCTACCACTCGCAAGCAGATCAAGCCCGCCGCAACTGCAGTTCCCAGCGACCTGTTCGAGGACACCGGCCGCTCGACGACAAGCACCTTCGTCGACGAATGGAAGGCCAAGCGCCGCCGGACGGCAAGCACCGAGCCGCCAGCCACCGTCTCGGAACCCGACCAAGCGGAGGCAGGCTGAGCCATGCCTTGGCCTGGCACACCACCACTACGAGGAGGATCCGGGAGATGTCAATGAACACGCCCGAGACCGATACCGCCAACTATGTCGAGGCACTGTTCCGGATTGAGACCTCAGTCTGGTCGAAATACGAGGAAATCGCCCGCGATCTAGGTATTACCAGCAACGAAATCATCGCGCTCAGTATCACGGAGCTGCACTCGCGGCTCATCAATGTGAAGGAAGGGCGTCTGCTGCTGTCGATCTCGGCGGACGCGCGGTTCTACACATCGACCCTGGAGATGCACCTGGCCGAGGCAGACCCGGTCTACGCCCGCGTGCTGAAGGATCTCAATGCCCTCCCGATCGGGCCGGCTGACCAAGACGATCACTAACCAGTCGAGACGACGAACGTGAGGACGTCCGCCATGTCAGACGACAACGGCCCTAAGACGCCGGAGCAGGAGGCGAAGGCACGTGGTGAAGCCGCCAAGCGCGCCCTGCGCGCGCAAAAGCGGAGAAGCCTGCTCCGGCTCGGTCGGGACGGAACATTTGTCACAAGGAAGGGATTGAAGAAGCGGCCCGGCCAGGTGGTGATCCCCAAGGACGCGTACAACCGCTGGGCCGACAACCGGAACGACGTACTGGAGATTCCGATCTTCGTTCTGGACTTCGGTTGGGCTGTTCTGGTAGTCCCGACGACGGAGGCCGATCGGTTCATCGAGGATCTCAAGATCGACCACTCCCGACTGAAGCCGCCGCGCCATGGACGATGACGTGGTTGCCGCGCAACTGGCCATCGACAGGTATGCGCTGCTTGCGTTGCTACAGGATGGTGAGCTTCGCACCTCGGACGGCAAAGAGATCCGCGCGACGCAGGAGTACGTCGTGCTGCCCAACGAGTACGCCGCCGTGTTCAAGGCCGCGCTGGAGGCCCGGCTCGACCACGCGGGGGCCTGCGCCGGCGACCTGCACGACATCGCCGAGATCATGCTTCAGCCCTGTCCATGCACCGAGGGGTGGGTGCCGGCGCTCGAGCCGTCCTTCCTCTCCGCCGCGTTGCCTGTTCCCGTTCGCATCGCGCAGACACCGGCGGCCTCGCTCGGGTGGCGGGTTCGGCTCCGGAGCGCGATGGATTCGATAACCGAGGCCGAGGCAGCGCTACTGGCCGGTCTCCTCCACCTCCGGCTTCCGCTCGTTGCTTGTGTTCCCGGGTTGTCTCCACCCACCCTTGAGTTCCTGGCCGACATCGCTGTCGAGGTCATCGACCTCAGCCACGCCTGTCCGAACCACGACAGCTGAGCCGCGTGCTCGATCGGAGTTACCACGGCAGGTGATCCAGCCACATCGCGACGGTGTGCCACTTGATTGCGGCTCCCGCCGACACGGCCGTCAGGGACAGCCCCATCACAATCTTTCGCCGTCCTCGAGGCACTGTTCTCCGGCCACCGTCGTCCTGCGCCCCGACCGGATCCATCCGGCGTAGGAATGCCAGCCGCAGTGTGACCCCGAGTCCGTCCTTGGCCGCCTCCATACTCCGCTGGTCGCGTGGGTCCTCGACCTTCTTCATCGCTCCCATGCGGCACCTCTTCCTCGCGCCAGGCCCTTGTCTTGCTACGAGGATCACGGCCATGCCGGTCCGGTGTCGATCTGCGTCATGGCCGGCCTTAGGGCAGTCATGCGCGAGCTAGCGCGCCAGGAAGGTCTCCGCGGCTCGCTGGATCGTCGTGTAGTACTCCGTCCAGCCGGTTTCGTCGAGCAGGTCGGCGTCCTTGCCGCCCTGGCCGTCGATCAGTTCACGGACGATGTCGGCGTGGCCGGCGTGGTGTGCGGTCTCGTCGACGACGCGGACGAGCAGCGCGCCGAACGTCGTACTGCGGTTGCCCTCGGCCCAGTGCGGGACTTCGGCCGGGTGATCCAGGTCGAAGTCGGCGATCGAGCGGTCGCTGTGTGCGCAGGCCTCGATGTAGAGGCCGGTGAGATACTCCGTGGACTCGTCCGGCTTGGCCCACATGTCGGCGCCTTCCCAGACCGAGCCGTCCGCCTCCCAGGGCAGCTGTTCGGCCGGCGGACGGCCGACGCTGGTCCCGAGGTAGACGTACTCGATCCCGACCAGGTGCTTCACCAGCCCGAGCAGGTTGGTGCCGGACGGGACCATCGGACGGCGGCGGTCGTACTCGCTGAGCCCTTCGAGCTTGGCGAGCATCAAGGCGCGGGTGTCTTGGAGGTAGTCCTGCAGGTCGGTCTTCACGGGGCTCCTGGTGGCACGAAGGGAACGGGCGGGGCGCCGTTCTCGATCAACCGCATGAGGGCGGCGGTGTCGGCGTACTCCTCGATCAGGTCGGCGAGACGGTCCAGTCGCTCGGCGCGGAGTCCGGCGAAGGAGACGGAGCCGTCGGGCGCGGGCTTGCCGGTCAGGCTCGCCACCTCGGTGAGGAAGGCGTGCCGCGCGGCGTCGTCGTCGAGCAGACCGTGCCAGATCGTGCCCCAGGTGTTGCCGCTGCGGCAGCCACCTGGGAATGCATCCGCCTCTCCCGTCACCTCGACCACCCCGTGGTGGATCTCGTAGGCCGTCGCCGTGGGTCGCGCCAACGTCTTCTCACGCACAAAAGTGGTTGCGACGGGCAACAAATTCAGGCCGGGGTGATCGCCGCCCGACTCGACTGAATGGGGATCGGAGACGAATGATCCGAGCATCTGGTACCCGCCACAGATCCCCAGAACTGGAAGGCCTGCGGTGACCCTGGCTGTGATGGCGTCGGCCAGGCCGTTCGAGCGGAGCCAGGCCAGATCGGCGACCGTGGCGCGGGAGCCGGGGAGGACGACCAGGTCGGCGTCGCGGATCTCGGCGGGGCTGGTGGTGAAGAAGACGCTGTTCGTCGGCTCGACCGCGAGCGCGTCGAGGTCGGTGAAGTTGCTGATCCGCGGGAAGCGCACGACCGCGATCGTCAGCAGGTCGCCCGGCGAAGTACGTCGTACCGGGATGTCGAGCGCGTCCTCCGAGTCCAGCCACAACTCGGGCAGCCACGGCAGGACGCCGTACGTCGGGCGGCCGGTGACCGAGGCGAGCATGTCGATCCCCGGCTGCAGGAGCGACACGTCGCCGCGGAACTTGTTCACCAGGAACCCGCTGATCAGGGCCTGATCGGCCGCGTCGAGCAACGCCACCGTGCCGAACATCGACGCGAACACTCCCCCGCGGTCGATGTCACCGACCACGACGACCGGCGCCCTCGTATGCTGCGCGAGCCCCAGGTTCACGTAGTCGGACTGGCGCAGGTTGATCTCGGTCGGACTGCCCGCGCCCTCGCTGATCACCACGTCGTACCTCGACGCGAGATCGTCGTACGCCGCGAACGCCGCCTTGGCGAGCTCGGCCCGCTCGGTCAGGAAGCCCCGCGCGCTCAGCTCGCCCCACGGCCGGCCCATCAGCACGACGTGGCTGCGCCGATCACTGCCGGGTTTGAGCAGCACCGGGTTCATCGCCGCCTCGGGTTCGGCGCCCGCGGCAACGGCCTGGATCCACTGCGCCCGGCCGATCTCGGTGCCGTCGGCGCAGACCATCGAGTTGTTCGACATGTTCTGTGCCTTGTACGGCGCGACCCGCACGCCCTGCCGGGCCAGCCAGCGGCAGATGCCGGTGACCACGGTTGTCTTCCCGGCATCCGACGTCGTACCGGCGATCAGCAGCGAACCCACGCCGTCATCTTAGGGTTCGCGGCGTTCCGTCCGTGGCACCCGCGGGGTCGCCCCCTGGAACCGGGTCGCGCCGCCGGTCGCCGACAGCGGTTTGGCGATGTTTTCCAGCGACTTGCCTTCCGCGTCCACGCCGAACACCCAGGCGATGATCCCGCCGGCCAGCATCACGGCCGCGCCGACGATGTAACCGACCGTCAGCGGCCCGCGCGCCGGGTTGTCGCCCGAACCGATCAGCGACGCGAACAGGTACGGCGCGATCACACCACCGGTCAGCTGCGAGATCGCAAAGAAGAACGAGATCGCCTGGCCGCGCAGCTCGATCGGGAAGATCTCGCTCACCGTCAGGTACGCCGACGACGCGCCGGCCGACGCGAAGAAGAACACCACGCACCACAGGCCGGTCAGCGAGGCCGCGTTCAAGGCGCCGGCGTTGAACAGCAGCGCGGTGATGAACAGCACGATCGCCGACAGCGTGTAGGTGCCGAAGATCATCTTCCGCCGGCCGATCGTGTCGAACAGCCGGCCGAGCAGCAGCGGACCGGCCAGGTTGCCGATCGCGAACGGGAAGAAGTACAGCGCGACGCTGGAGTCGCTCAGACCGAAGTACGACTTCAGCACCAGTGCGTAGGTGAAGAAGATCGCGTTGTAGAGGAACGCCTGGGTGACCATCATCGAGAACCCGAGGAACGAGCGGCTGCGGTAGTCGCGCAGCATGACACGGGCGATCTCGCGGTACGTCACCGGCGGATAGTCGACCAGCTCGATCGCCTCGTCGTCGCTGACCTCGCGCAGTTCGCCGCCCTGCCGCCGCACCGTCTCCTCGATATCGTCGACGGTCCGCTCGGCCTCCTCGACCCGTCCGTGCGTCATCAGCCAGCGCGGGCTCTCCGGGATGTGCCGGCGCAGGTAGATGATGATCAACCCCATCACCGGGCCGATCAGGAAGCACAGCCTCCAGCCCCACTCGATCGGCACGATGTCCTTGTTCAGGAACACCAGCCCGACCGCGGAGCCGATCAGCGCGCCGGCCCAGTAGGTGCCGTTGACGCCGATGTCGACGCGGCCGCGGAACCGCGACGGGATCAGCTCGTCGATCGCGGAGTTGATCGCGGCGTACTCACCGCCGATCCCCATACCGGCGAGGAACCGGAAGATCAGCAGCGAGGTGAGGTCCCACGACAGCCCGGCGAGACCGGATGCGAGCAGGTAGACGAGCAGCGTGACGATGAACAGGCTGCGTCGGCCGAGCCGGTCGGTCAACCGGCCGAAGACCAGCGCTCCGACCACCTCACCGCCCAGATAGACCGATGCCATCAGGCCGACCTGCGCCGTGCTCAGGTGCAGGGTCTCCGGCTCCTTCAGCACATTCCCGACCAGCGACACCAGCTGGATCTCGAGGCCGTCGAGGATCCAGGAGACGCCGAGACCGACGACGATCATCCAGTGGAACCGGGTCCAGGGCAGCCGGTCCATCCTGGCCGGCACGAGACTCGGTATCGCTTTTCCGTGCTTCAATGCGTGCTCGCTCATCCCTGCTCCTTTCGACCATCCGCGCCGGTACCCCAGGAGTGACGAAGTCAAAACCGTCCGTCACTGCGCGATGAGATGGCTAAAGTTGCGAGCATGGAGAACGAGATCAACATCGTCGACGCCAAGGACCACAGTCGGTACGAGGCGCACGACGCCGACGGCACCCTGATGGGCTTCGTCGACTACAAGCTGCACCCGGGCGTGATCGCCTTCCTGCACGCCGAGACACTGCCGGAGTTCCGCGGCCGCGGCGTGGCCGGGCGGATCGCGACCAAGTCGCTCGACGACGCCCGCGCGCTCGGGCTCCGGGTCAAGCCGGCCTGCCCGTTCTACCAGGAATTCCTCGCCGAGCACCCGGAGTACGCCGACCTCACCAAGCTGCCGGAGGCTCACCAGTGACCGCAGCAGTGATGGGCAAGCTCGACTGGCGGCCGGCGCTGGAGGTTCCGGAGCTGCTGGCCGCGCCGGTTCGAGCAGCGCTCGACGGCGTGACGGCGTACGCGGCTGCGATCGACGCGGAGCTGGCCGACACCGCGGCGTTCTGCGCGGAGTACGACGTACCGATGGAGGCGTCGGCCAACTGCGTGATCGTGCTCGGCAAGCGGGCCGGCGAGGAGTCGTACGCCGCGGTGCTGGTGCTGGCGACCGACCGGGCCGACGTGAACGGCGTGATCCGCAAGCATCTCGGCGTACGGAAGATCTCGTTCGCCGCGCAGCACGACGCGGTCAGCACGACCAGCATGGAGTACGGCGGGATCACGCCGGTCGGACTGCCCGCGGACTGGCCGGTGCTGGTCGACGAGGCCGTTGTGAAGGCCGGGCTGGTGGTGATCGGCAGCGGGATCCGCGGCTCCAAGCTGCTGCTCGACGGCGCCGAGCTGGCGAAGTTGCCGACAGCAACTGTGCTGGACCTGGCGCAGCACTAGAAACATGGAGCAGCACGACTGGCCCGCGGAGTACGCCGAACTGACGGCGGCGGACCAGCGCGCTCCCCTGCCGCCGGCGGAGCTCGAACGGCTCGCGGTCGCCGCGTTCGTCCTCGGTCACGACGAGGAGGTGGCGGCGTACCGCGAGCGAGCGGTCGAGGCACATCTCGCCCATGGCGATACGGATGCGGCGATCCGGAGCGGGTTCTGGCTCGGGTTCCACCTGCAGCAGCGCGGTGATCTCTCCCGTGCGGCCGGCTGGCAGGCCCGGATCACGCGCCTGGTGCCGGAGGGGAACGTCGAGCTGGCCGGGCGGCTCGCGATGGGCGAGGCCGCGCTGAAGATGAACTCCGGCGAGGCGGCCGCCGCATTGCCCTTGTTCGAGACGAGCCAGCAGTGGGCGACCGAGCCGGACACGATGGTGCTGGCCGCGCTCGGCCGCGGGAACTGCCTCGCCATGCTGGGCCGCGGAACCGAGGCACTCCTCGCGTTGGACGAGGCGATGGTGCACGTCACCGGCGGCCAGATCGGCCCTGAGGTCACCGGGATGGCGTATTGCTCGGTGATCGCCCTGTGCCTGAACATGTACGACATCCGCCGCGCCCAGGAGTGGACGCGCGCGCTCACCGGCTGGTGTGATTCGCAGCCCGGCCTGGTCCCCTACCGTGGCGCGTGCCTTGTGCACCGCGCCCAGATCCTCCAGCTCCGCGGCGCCTGGGCCGAGGCCGCCGACGCAGCCGAGGACGCATGCCGCCGCCTGTCGGCGGGATCGGTCGGATCGGCGTGGTACCGCCTGGCCGAGGTGGAGCGCCAACGCGGCAACTTCGACGCTGCCGAGCACGCGTATCAGCTGGCGGCCGGTGACGGGATGGACGTGCAGCCAGGTCTCGCTCGGCTGCGAGCCGCGCAGGGCAGGTTCGACGTTGCGATCGCCGGGCTGGAGCGGGCGCTGGCCGAGGACCCGTTCTCTCCGAATCGCCCGATGCTGCTCGCGGCGCGGGTCGAGCTGGCGATCGAATGCTCCGATCGCGAGACCGCACGCAAGGCGGCGGCCGAGTTGAACGAGTTCGCCCCGGCGGAATCGCCGTACCTGCAGGCGTTGGCGGCGTACTCCGAGGGCGCGGTGCGGATCGCGTGCGGTGATCCACAGGGCGCGATCCCGCCGTTGCGGCGGGCGTGGACGCTGTGGCAGCGGCTGGAGATGCCGTACGAAGGCGCCCGCACGCGGCGGTTGGTCGCGGACGCCTGCCGGCAGCTCGGAGACACCGACGCGGAGCAGATGGAGCTGGACGGCGCCCGAGCCGTCTTCCAGCGCCTAGGTGCCGACGGCGACCTGACGATGGCCGACCCGCCGGACAACAGCAGCAAACTCAGCGCGCGGGAACTAGAAGTACTGCGGTTGCTCGCGACAGGCGCTACGAATCGGATGGTTGCAGATCAGCTGTTCCTCAGTGAACGGACAGTCGCTCGACACGTCAGCAACATCTTCGGGAAGCTCGACGTTTCCAGCAGAGCCGCCGCGACAGCCTATGCGTACGAGCACGGCCTGACTGGGCAGAAATGACCACTCGACGTCGGGCTGAGTTGGCGTGATGGGTGGATGTGCGGCGTCCCGCACCGCCCTACCTTGAACTTATGGACAGGGTCGGGGTTGTGGTGATCGGGGCGGGTCAGGCAGGGCTGGCGATGGGGTACTACTTGCGGCGGCGGGGCGACGACTTCGTCATCCTCGACGGGAACGAGCGCGTGGGTGACTGCTGGCGGGAGCGGTACGACTCGTTGCGGCTCTTCAGCCTGCCGCGGTACGCGAGCCTGCCGGGATTACGCATCGGCACGAAGGACTGCCCGAACCGGGACGAGATGGCCGACTACCTCGAGCAGTACGCCGTCCACCACGCGCTGCCGGTGCGGACCGGCGTGCGCGTGACGCGGTTGTCGCGGGACGGCGAGGGGTTCGTGGTGGAGACGAACGCCGGCGACTGGCGGGCCGACCAGGTCGTGGTGGCTGCCGGGATGCACAGCACGCCGCGGTGGCCGTCCTTCGCCGGTGAGCTCGATCCGTCGATCCGGCAGCTGCATTCGCTGGAATACCGCAATCCTGCCCAGCTGGCAGACGGCACCGTGCTAATCGTTGGTGCGGCCAACTCTGGCACCGACGTCGCGCTGGACGCGGTCAAGACTCATCGCACCCTGCTCGCCGGACGACACCCCGGACAGGTGCCGGTCGACATCGACTCGACCGTCGGCCATGTGTTCACGCCGGTCGTCATGTTCCTCTTCAAGTACGTCCTCACTCGACGTACGCCGATGGGACGCAAGGCGATCGCGAACGCGCTGAAGAACGGCCTGCCGCTGACCCGCAACAAGCTCGATCATCTCGATGCTGCCGGCATCAAACGACTGAGTCGGATCGACGGCGTCCGCGACGGCAAGCCAGTCACGGTCGACGGCGACGTACTCGACGACGTGACGAATGTGGTCTGGTGCACCGGTTCCGATCCGGACCACAGCTGGATCGACCTGCCCGTCTTCGGTGACGACGGCCGGCCGCGGCACGAGCGCGGCGTGGCGTCCGACATCCCCGGCCTGTACTTCCTCGGGCTCGATTTCCAGTACGCGATCGCGTCCGCCAGCATCCAGGGTGTGGACCGCGACGCTCGCTTCCTCGTCAAGCATCTCGCGCAACACGCCGCCGATCTCAGTCGGCGGAGCGCCGATCGGACCATACCCGTGGACAGGCGGTAGCATCACGGGCTGAAATGGGTGCGTGGCTGGGCGTGGGTCAGGGTGAGTGATCAGGTGTCGGTGAGCGGCGGCGAAGGCGGGCCGACCGCTCTGCGGATCATGCTGGGCGGGCAGCTTCGGCGAATGCGCGAAGGTGCCGGGATCAGTCGCGCCGACGCGGGCTGGCAGATCCGGGCCTCGGAGTCCAAGGTCAGCCGGATGGAGCTCGGCCGGGTCGGGTTCAAGGAACGCGATGTCAGCGACCTGCTCGAGCTGTACGGGATGGCCGACGAGGACGAGCGGTTCCGGCTGATGGAGCTGGCCCGGGCCGCGAACAACCCCGGCTGGTGGTCGCGGTACGGCGATGTCATGCCGAGCTGGTTCACCAACTATGTCGGCCTCGAGGTCGCCGCGGCGCTGATCCGGACGTACGAGGTGATGTTCGTCCCCGGCCTGCTGCAGACCGAGGAGTACGCGCGGGCCATGGTCCAGCTCGGCAAGTCGAATTTCCTGCCGCATCAGGAGGTCGACCAGCGGGTCGAGCTCCGCGTGACCCGGCAGCAGATCCTCACTCGCGCGAACCCGGCCCGCCTCTGGGTCGTCATCGACGAGTCGGTGCTGCACCGGCCGGTCGGCGGCGAGAAGGTACTGCGGGCGCAGATCGAGCACCTGATCATGTGGTCGCAGCAGCCGAACATCACACTGCAGGTGATGCCGTTCAGCAGTGTCGGGTACGCCGGTGCAGGCGGCGCGTTCAGCCTGCTGCGGTTCCCGGAGGGCGATCTGCCCGACATCGTCTACATCGAGCACGCGGCGAGCGCGCTGTACCTGGACAAGCTCGACGAGGTGGACGAGTACGTCGCGATCATGGAGGGCCTGACCATCTCGGCGGCCCCGGTGTCCGCGACCGAGGGCCTCCTGAAAGAGGCCCTCGCGCGGATCTAGCCTCAGGCGACCTTGAGGTCGACCTTGATGTTGCCGCGGGTGGCGTTGGAGTACGGGCAGACCTCGTGCGCCTTGGCGACGAGCTCCTCGGCGACCGCGCGCTCGACACCCGGCAGGCTGACCACGAGCTCGACCTGGAGGCCGTAGCCGGCGCCGCCGTTGATCGGGCCGATGCCCACCTCGGCGGTGACGGTCGAGCCGTCGGAGTCTTGGCGGGCCTTGCGCGCCACCAGCTTCAGCGCGCTGTGGAAGCAGGCCGCGTACCCGGCCGCGAACAGCTGCTCCGGATTCGTGCCGTTGCCGTTGCCACCCATCTCGACCGGCGGCGCAACCGTGACGGCGAGCTTGCCGTCATCGGTCGAGACCTTGCCGTCGCGGCCGCCGTCCGCGGTGGCGCGGGCGGTGTACAGAACCTTCTCAACAGCGATCGTCATATCTGGTTTCTCCTAGGTAGTGAGGTCTAGCGAGTGGGGTCGAGCAGGAGCTTGCCGACCGTCTTGCGGTCGCGCATGTCCTGGTGTGCGGTGGCGGCGTCGGAGAGCGCGTACTCCGCGCCGACGATCGGGCGGAGCTTGCCGCTCGCGGTCAACTCGAACAGCTCGGTCAGCTCGGCGCTGAAGCGCTGCGGGTCGCGGAAGCAGTCCACCAGCCAGAAGCCGGCGATCGTCTTCGAACCCTTCATCAGCCGGGTGGCCTCGATCGGCTTGGCGGCCTCGCGGCCCGCCGCCCCGAATGTCACCAGCCGGCCGAACGGCGCCAGCGCCGCGAACGACTCGTCGAACGTCGGCCCGCCGACCATCTCCAGCACGATGTCGACCGGCTTACCGCCGTTCGCCTCGATGATGCGATCCTTCAGGCCTTCCGGCGTACCGTCGATGGCGACGTCGGCGCCGAGCTCGAGGGTCTGCTGCCGCTTCTCCTCCGACGACGCGGTCGCGATGATGCGGCCGGCGCCCCACAGCTTCGCGAGCTGGATGGACAAATGGCCGACGCCGCCGGCGCCTGCGTGGACCAGGACGGATTCACCGGGCTGCAGGTGCGTCGAGAGCTTCAGCATGTACGCCGCGGTGGTGCCCTGCACGATGAGAGCGAGCGCCTGACCGTCGGTGACACCTTCGGGCACGTCCCAGGCCCGCATCGGGTGGATCAGCGCCTTCTCGGCGTACCCGCCGGAACCGGTGAGCGCCACCACGCGACGGCCGTCCGCAGTACGGCCGACAACCTCGCCGCCCGGGATCATCGGGAGCTCCGCCTTGGAGAGGTAACTGTTCTCGACCTGGTGGGTGTCGGCGTAGTTGATACCCGCGCGGTCGACCGTGATGACGACCTGTCCGTCGCCGGCGACCGGCTCCGCGACATCGCTGATCTTCAGGACCTCGGGTCCACCGAACTCGGTGATCTGAATGGCTCGCATACACCGTACTATACACTGTACGTTATGAAGGTCGAAGGGAGGTGCGTCACATGGCCAGGACACCGCGGAACACGCTCAGCTCCGAACTGATCGTGCGGACCGCGCTCGAGTTGATGGAGTCCCGCGGCGCGGACGCTTTCAGTCTGCGCGGCGTGGCCGCCGAGCTCGGTGTCGGTCCGATGGCGCTCTACACCTATTTCCGTAACAAGGACGAGTTGTACGACGCGGTGCGCGATCACCTGATGGGCCTGCTGCCCGCCGTCCCCGGTGATGCGGCGTGGCCGGACCAGGTGCGCGCGGTCTGCCGGTCGTTGCGGCTGCTGATGCTCCAGCATCCTTGCCTTGCGCAACTACTCGCCGGCCGGCCGTTGAGCGGGCACGAGACGGCGCGCGTCGCGGAGGGGCTCCTCGGCGTACTGCGGGCGGCCGGGTTCGACGCGGAGACGGCGGCCCGGACGCATACGACGCTGTTCACGTATGTGCTCGGCTCGACGTCATGGGAGATCCAGATGGCGGCCGAACGTCGTGATCCGGAGGCATGGCGGCGGCTGCGGGCGACGATGGAGTCGCTGTCGGCGCGCGACTTCCCGTCGGTTGTCGAGCTGGCGCCGGAGCTGGCTCGTACGACGGGCGGCGACGAGCAGTTCGACTACGGGCTGGATCTACTGCTGGCCGGTCTGCAGCTCAGAACACCATCGTGACGATGGCGAGGACACCTATACAGACGATCAGCGCGCGGAGTGCGATCGGCGGGAGCTTCCGGCCGTAGCGCGCGCCGAGGAAACCGCCGATCGTCGAGCCGACCGCGATCAGGCCGGCCGCGAGCCAGTCGATGTCGTGCACGACGATGAACAGAATCGCGGACGCAGTGTTCACGACGGTGGCCAGCACGTTCTTCAGGCCGTTCATCCGCTGCAGGTTCGAGTCCAGGCCGAGGCCGAGGATCGCCATCAGCAGGACGCCTTGCGCGGCGCCGAAGTACCCGCCGTACACACCGGTGGCGAAGACAGCGGGGATCACCCACCAGGCACCGCGATGCAGGTGTGACGGAGCACTGATCCACTTCGACAGCCACGGCTGGAACGCGACCAGCAGACAGCCGAGCAGGATCAGCACAGGCACGACGGCATGGAACGCGGAGTCGGGCAGCGTCAGCAGCAGCACTCCCCCGACGATGCCGCCGGCCAGCGATGCCGGGATCAACCGCAGCATGCGACCGCGCTGACCTTCGAGCTCGCGCCGGTAGCCGATCGCGCCGGCCGCCGTACCGGGTGCCAGACCGACGGTATTGCTGACGTTCGCGAGCACCGGCGGGATGCCGACGGCAAGCAACGCGGGGAAGGTGAGCAATGTGCCCGACCCCACCACCGCGTTGATCGTTCCCGCGCCCATCCCGGCCAGCAGGACGAACACCGCTTCGTACCAAGTCATCGATGAGAGACTTTACGCACCTGACTGCCACCGCGCAGATCTGTCCGACGACTGAACAGTGAGAGGGCCTTTCCGGATTACTCCGGAAAGGCCCTCTTCATGCTGTCGTTCAGCGCTGCGGCGGCTCGGCGGCCGGCGGCTCCTGCCCGGGAGCCGGCGGCGGGATCGACGGAGTGGTGGGGGCAACCTGACCGCGGTTACCGACGGCCGCGGACTCGGCGGCCGCGATTGCCTCGCGGACCGCGTTGTCGGCCTCGGCAACCGCTGCCGGTGCGGCCGCGGACGAGTCGAGCTCCGGCACCTCGCCGTTGGAGAGCTCCGGCGCGTGCCACTCACCCTCGGCCTTCTGCGTGATGCCGGCCACCTGGCCGACCGCACTGCCGAGACCCTTGAGGGCGTCGCCGATCTCGCTCGGCACGATCCACAGCTTGTTCGCATCGCCCTGGGCGATCGACGGGAGCATCTGCAGGTACTGGTACGCGAGCAGACCCTGGTCCGGCTTGCCGGCGTGGATCGCATTGAAGACCGTGGTGATGGCCTGCGCCTCACCCTGTGCCTTCAGGATCCGTGCCTGCCGCTCGGCCTCTGCGCGGAGGATGCGGGACTGCTTGTCACCTTCGGCGGTCAGGATCGCGGACTGCTTCTGACCCTCGGCGGACAGAACCGCCGACTGCCGCATACCTTCCGCGGTGAGGATCGCGGCGCGCTTGTCGCGGTCCGCGCGCATCTGCTTCTCCATCGAGTCCTGGATCGAGGGCGGCGGGTCGATCGAGCGGAGCTCGACCCGGTTGACCCGGATGCCCCACTTGCCGGTCGCCTCGTCGAGGACGTATCGCAGCTTCTCGTTGATCTCTTCGCGAGACGTCAGCGTCTGCTCCAGGTCCATGCCGCCGATGATGTTTCGCAGCGTGGTCATGGTCAGCTGCTCGATGGCCTGGATGTAGTTCGAGATCTCGTACGTCGCCCGGACCGGGTCGTTCACCTGGAAGTAGATGACGGAGTCGATCGACACCATCAGGTTGTCCTCGGTGATGACACCCTGCGGCGGGAACGCCACCACCTGCTCGCGCATGTCGATGGTGTAGCGGACCTTGTCGACGAACGGCGTCAACAGGTTCAGGCCGGGCTGCAGACCGGTCTTGAACTTGCCGAACCGCTCGACGATCCCGACGGTCTGCTGCTGCACCACCCGGACGGACTTGACCAAGGTCACGATCACCACTAAGGCGACCAGTGCCAGGACTATGAGGAACGCGGTCACTTTGACCCTCCACTCGAACGGACCCTCAGGACGGACAGTCTTCCGTATCGACGGGGCAGGCGCCGTACCGGTTCCCGGCGCGTCGGATGCCTGATCGAGCAGCTACTTCAGTCGTCCTGCACCTTCGACACTACTGCGCGGAGGGGCCCACTCAACCGTTCAGCTCTGGGGCGGGTCCGACGGCTTCGGATCCTGGGTCGGTTCGGGCAGATCCAGCTGGTGGTGCAACGGTTCGCCGACCGGGTACACGACCGCGGTCGCGCCGTCGATGTGCATCACCTCGACCCGCGTCCCCGGCGCGATCGTCGAGATCTCGTCGTACGGGCGCGCCGTCCAGAGCTCGCCGCCGAGCCGGATCGAACCGCCGCCGTCGGGGTGGATCTCCTTCACCACGGTCCCGGTCCGGCCGATGATGTGCGCCGAGCCGGTCTTCAGCTCGGTGCCGTGATGGATCTTGCGGACGATCATCGGGCGGATCGCCCCGAGCATCGCGGCCGCGGTGATCAGGCCGACGACGATCTGCAGCCAGAGCAGTCCCGGGAAGAACGCCGCGACCCCCGCGGCCGTGAGCGCGCCCGCGGCCAGCATCAGCAGGGTGAAGTCGAGCGAGGCCAGCTCAGCCAGGCCGAGGACGGCAGCGATCGTCAGCCACGCCGCCCACACATTGTCCCGCAGCCAATCCATCATTTCCCAAGCCTATCCACGTTGGGGCCCGCAAGCAGATGTTTGGACGCGCCACCCCCGTCCCCGGCTCCCGGACCGCTCAGGGGTCAACCCCCGAGCTGGTCGGTTAGGCGGTCAGAATTTGCCTGCCTAACCGACCAAGTGCGGGGTTGACCCCTGAGACGTCCGGGAGACGGAGGCTCGCCGGTGGGGACAGGCGGCGGCCGCGGTTGGGTTGCCGGGCGCGGGGTGGGTTGCCGGGGGCGGGTGGGTTGCCGGGGGCGGGTGGGTTACAGGGCGCGGGCGGTGTAGCGGCCGTCTTCCTGCTTGAGGGTGAGGGCGAGGTCGAAGGTGTCACTGAGGGTTTCGGCGGTGAGGGCTTCGTCCATCGGGCCGGCGGCGACGACGCGACCCTGCTTGAGGAGGAGGGCGTGGGTGAAGCCGGGCGGGATCTCCTCGACGTGGTGGGTGACGAGGACCATCGCAGGAGCGCCGACGGCGGTCGCGATCGAGCTGAGCGAGCGGACGAGCTGTTCGCGACCCGTAAGGTCGAGGCCCGCCGCGGGCTCGTCCATCAGCATCAGTTCGGGGTCGGTCATCAGCGCGCGGGCGATCTGCACCCGCTTCCGCTCCCCCTCGGACAGCGTCCCGAACGTACGGTCCGCGAGGTGCGCGATCCCGAGCTCGGCCAGCAGTGCGTTGGCGCGTTGGTGATCCAGGTCGTCGTACTGCTCGATCCAGCGGCCAAGGACGGCGTACGACGCGGAGACGACCACGTCGGAGACCCGTTCGCTCTTGGGCAACCGGTCGGCCAATGCGGCACTGGTGAGTCCGATCCTCGGCCGCAGCTCGAACACGTCGACGGCGCCGAGCACTTCACCGAGCAGGCCGGCAACTCCGGTCGTCGGGTGAATCTGCGCGGCCAGGATCTGCAGCAGGGTGGTCTTGCCGGCGCCGTTCGGCCCGATCACCACCCAGCGGTCGGCCTCGTCGATCGTCCAGTCGATCCCGTCCAGCAGCCGCGCGCCACCACGGACGATCGTCACCCCGGCCACCTCCACCACTGCAGTCATGCTCAAAACCTAAGGGGTCGCCGTCGACGGCGTGTGGTCGGGTGGTGAGAGACTTGCGGGCGTGCTGACGACCTCCGCCTCGGTACGGTTCACCGTGTGGACGAACGCGATGCTGACCGGCGCCTGCGACCCCGATACCGCCGCATCGAAGATCCTCGGTGACGACGTCGGTCACCACGTCTCCGGACTGGCCGCGCATCCCGAACCCGCCACCTTGCCGGTCGCGCTGAACCTGCTGCGTGCCGCCGGTACGACGCAGGCGCACCTCGCGCTGCCCGTCCCGGGTGATCCGATCGGTCTGGCCGGACCGCCGTCGTTCAACGAGGCCGCGTTGGAGACCGGCGAAGCCGTCGTACTCACGGGGCCTGAGCTCGGGCTGGTTCCGTCGTACGTCGGACCGGCCGTGCAGTGGTCCGTGCTGGCGGCGGCGAGCCCGACGCCGGCCGACTTCGGCGAGGCGGACCGCGGTCTGCGGCTCGCGCTGATCGACGCGGCCGAATCGCTGGCCGCACTCGACGTCGCGCGCTGGAAGCCGGAGGTCGCCGACGCGCTGATCGACATCCGGAAGATCGGTCGCGGTCGCGGTGACGATCTTGCCCCCGGCTACGAACCGCGCGCGGTGAAGACCGCCGCGACCGCGCGCCGCTGCCTGGCGATCGCGGACGCTGCGCTCGAGGACGACGGTTCGGCGGTCACCGGGGCCGAGGCCGACGCTCGCCGGCGGGCGCTTCTCGACCTCGCCGCCGCGGCCCGCCGGGCACTGGTCGCGGCCTGCGCGCCGCCCGTTCATGCTTGAGATTTGGACCGGTCATTGGACGGTCATCTCAAGTAGGTAGCGTTCGGGGTGCGATGACTGATCCCACTGAGGTTGAACTCGAGACTGCGGCGGCCGAGCGACCGACGCTGCTGGTGACGTTGACGGGGACCGACCGGCCGGGGCTGACGTCCGCCGTACTCTCCACGCTCGCGACGCGCGGGCTCGAGGTCATCGACGCCGAGCAGGTCGTCCTGCGGGGGCGCCTGGTGCTCGGCGTACTGCTGTCCGCACCGCGTGACCACAAGGATCTGAAGGACGAGCTGAAGGCGCTCGCCACCCTGCTCGACGTCGACATCTCGGTGAAGAAGGGTGTCGGCGACAACGAGCCGCGGCGCAAGGGCCGCAGCCAGGTGACCGTGATCGGGCACCCGTTGTCCGCCGCCGGACTGGCCGCGGTCGCCGGGCGGATCGCCGATACCGGCGCGAACATCGACCGGATCAGCCGCATGGCGCGGTATCCGGTGACAGCGATGGAGATCGCGGTGTCGGGCGCCGATCCGGAGACGCTGCGGACGGTCCTCGCGCTCGAGGGCGTCCGGCAAGGGCTCGACGTCGCGGTCCAGGACGGCGGGCTGTACCGGCGGGCCAAGCGGCTGATCGTGATGGACGTCGACTCCACGCTCATCCAGGGCGAGGTCATCGAGATGCTCGCCGAGCACGCGGGCCGGCTGGACGAGGTCGCCGCCGTCACCGAGAAGGCGATGCGCGGCGAGCTGGACTTCGAGGAATCGCTCCGGCATCGCGTCGCGGCGCTCGAAGGCCTGTCGGCGACCGCGCTCGACGAGGTGTACGCCGCGATCGAGCTGGCGCCCGGCGCCCGGACCTTGGTCCGCACGTTGAAGCGGCTCGGCTACCAGTTCGCGATCGTCAGCGGCGGGTTCAGCCAGATCACCGACCAACTCGCGGCCGAGCTGGGCATCGACTACGCGAAGGCGAACGAGCTCGAGATCGTCGACGGCGTGCTCACCGGCCGGGTCGTCGGCGAGATCGTGGATCGGGCCGGTAAGGCGACCGCGCTGCGCGAGTTCGCCGGACGCTCCGGGACTCCGCTCACCCAGACCGTGGCCATCGGCGACGGTGCGAACGACCTCGACATGCTCGCCGTGGCCGGCCTCGGCGTCGCGTTCAACGCCAAGCCGGTGGTCCGCGCTGCCGCCGATACCCATCTCAGCGTCCCCTACCTCGACACGATCCTCTACCTCCTCGGCATCACCCGCGAAGAAGTAGAAGTAGCCGACGCCGAGACCCCTGCCTGACCCCGGCCTGATCGCAACAAGCTGCAGAACTCGCAGCCCGGCGGCCGGGATGCGGCAGGATCGGGCCATGGACTTGACGGACCGGCCGGCCACGCTCGACGATGCGGACGCGATCTATCGGTTGATCGCCGCGAACGAGCGGGAGTGGCACGGGCAGGCCGAGGTGATTCCGGATCAGGTGGCTGCGAATCTGAGCCGGCCGTTGATCGTTCTCGAACGCGACACGCTGGTCGTCGTGGCTCCGAACGGCGACGTGGCCGCGTGGGCGTGGTTGCACGACGGCAAGCACGCGATGATCGACGTGCATCCGTCGTACCGCGGGCTCGGGATCGGGACGCGGCTGCTCGACTGGGCGGAGGCGGGTTCGCGGGCGCGCGGCAGCGAGTGGTTCGCACAGATCGTCGACGACGCCGACCTCGCCGGGACAAAGCTGCTGCGGTCCCGCGGCTGCGGCGTACTGGCGACGAACTGGTTGTTGGAGCGACCAATCAGTCCGCGAACCTTCAACGTCCCGGAGGGCATCCGGCTGTCCGGGTACGACGCATCCCGCGCGCAGGAGGTGTACGAGCTGATCGAGGCGGCGTTCGCGGCGTTCCAGCCGCGGCGGAAAAGCTTCGAGGAGTGGAGCGAGCTGACGGTCGGGCGGTCGACGTTCCTCCCGGACGTGTCGACGCTCGCGTACGCCGGTGACGAGGTGGTCGGTGCGGTCATCGCGCTCGACGGCGACGAGGGGTACGTCGAGCAGCTCGCCGTCCGGGACGACCAGCGGCAGAAGGGCATCGCCCGGGCCATGCTCGATCGCACGTGCGCGGGGTTCCTGGCCCGCGGTCGCAGTACCTGCATCCTGTGGACGCATTCCGGCACCGGCGCTCTCGCGATGTACGAACGGCTCGGCATGCGGGTCCGACGTAGTACGACGGTCTATCGAACCCAGCTGTGACGAAGTGTTGACAGTGCGCGATGAGAGCGCTCCCATAGGTTCATGCGTACCCGCCCCTTAGTACTTGCGCTGCTGGCGCCTCTGCTGGCCGTCGTACCGCTCGCACATGCGAGTGTGCCGCCGCCTACCGACGGCTGGACGACGGTGTGGAGTGACGACTTCAACGGGTCGAGCGGCAGTCTGCCGTCAGGCTCCAACTGGATCATCGACACCGGACACGGTTACCCGGGCGGCCCCGGGAACTGGGGCACCGGCGAGATCCAGAACTACACGAACAGCCCGGACAACGTGTCGCTCGACGGCACCGGGAACCTGCGGATCACCCCGCGCCGGGACGGAGCCGGCAACTGGACCTCGGCGCGGATCGAGAGCCAGCGGAGCGATTTCAAGCCGCCGTCGGGCGGTGTGCTGGCAATCGAGAGCCGGATCCAGATGCCGAACGTGACCGGTGACGCGGCGCTCGGGTACTGGCCCGCGTTCTGGGCGCTCGGTGCGCCGTACCGCGGGAACTACTGGAACTGGCCGGGGATCGGCGAGTTCGACATCATGGAGAACGTCAACGGGATCAACTCGGTCTGGGGCGTGCTGCACTGCGGCGTCAGCCCGGGCGGCCCGTGCAACGAGACCACGGGGATCGGCGCGAACCGCGCGTGCCCGGGCTCGAGCTGCCAGTCCGCGTTCCACACGTACCGGTTCGAGTGGGACACGTCGGTGTCGCCGAACCAGTTGCGCTGGTACGTCGACGGGCAGCAGTTCCACTCGGTCAGCCAGGGGCAGTTGCCGGCTGACACGTGGGCGAACATGACGTCCCACGCCGGGTACTTCGTCCTGCTCAACCTGGCGATCGGCGGCGCGTTCCCGGATGCGCTCAACGGCCCGACGCCGCGCGCGTCGACCGTGCCGGACCGTCCGATGATGGTCGACTACGTGGCGGTCTCGACGAAGGGCGGCGGCACCACTCCGCCACCGACGACTCCCCCGCCGGGCGGCTCCTCGGCGTACGGCACGTTGCAGGCGGAGTCTTACGCGCAGCAGTCCGGGATGGGCCTGGAGACCACCACGGACACCGGCGGCGGCCAGAACCTGATGCAGATCGGCAACGGCGACTGGGCGCAGTACAACGGCATCGACTTCGGCAGCACCGCGGCGACGCAGTTCGTGGCACGCGTCGCATCAGGCGCCGGAGGAGGTGTCAGCGGACTCGTCGAAGTACGCCTCGACAGCCGCTCCAACGCCCCCGTCGGCAGCTTCGCCGTCGGCAACACCGGCGGCTGGCAATCCTGGCGCACCATCCCCGCCAACATGTCGTCGGTCACCGGCGTCCACACCATCTACATAACCTTCACCAGCGGCCAACCCGCCGACTACGTCAACCTCAACTGGTTCACGTTCGGTCACTGAGGGCAGTAGCACCTATCCTGCAGCTTATGTCTGAACTGCAGGGTGGGCCGGGGGCCCTGTTCGCGATCGGTGGGGCCGAGGACAAGCTGAAGAAGCGGACGGTGTTGCAGGAGTTCGTGGAGGCGGCTGGTGGGTCCAAGGCGCGGATCGTGGTGGTGCCTACTGCGTCCGCGCTTGGTCCGGACGTCATCGACGTGTACCGGGCGCTGTTCGCGGCGCTCGGGGCCGAGAGTGTGGTCGGCGTTCGCCCGGAGAACCGGGAGGACGCCGACGACCCGGCCTTCATCTCCCCGCTGAACGACGCGACCGGCGTGTTCATGACCGGCGGCAACCAGCTCAAGCTCGCCGGTGTCGTCACCGGTACGGCGTTCGGCCGCGCCGTCACCGCGGCCCACGCGCGCGGTGCTGCCGTCGGTGGTACGTCGGCCGGCGCGAGCATCCTGGCCGAACACATGATCGCGTTCGGCCGCTCCGGCGCCACCCCGCGGCAGCGGATGAGCCAGCTGGCCAGCGGCCTCGGCCTGGTCCAGGGCGCGATCGTCGACCAGCACTTCGCCCAGCGGAACCGGTACGGCCGGCTGCTGTCGCTCGTCGCCCAGTCCCCCGGCCTGCTCGGGATCGGCGTCGACGAGGACACCGCGGCCGTGTTCCGCGGCTCGCACCTGGAGGTTGTCGGCCGCGGCGCGGTGACGATCTTCGACGGCAGCCGGATCAGGTCCAACGGGCACTACGCCGGCCGGTCCGAGCCGCTGCTCGCGTCCGGCGTCGTACTGCATGTACTTCCGGCCACCGCGACGTTCGACCTCCAGGACCGCGTCCTGCTGTCGTTCGGCAAGCAGCCGCCGGCAGCCGAGCTCGCCGAGATGGAGGCGGCCGAGGCGGACCTTCGCAAGCTCGCGAAGGAGATCGCGGCGGAGGGGGTGTCACCGAAGTACTACGCGGACCGCAAGAAGCGGGCGGGACGCCGTACGTCGAAGAAATCCGCGGCCGCCGGGGAGTCCAGACCGGAGGCGACCGAGCCGATCACGGCCGGCGCCGACGCTGAGAACACCTTGCTCCCCGACCGCACGCAACCAGAAGTGTGATGCCCCGCATGACCGAAACCACAGGCACCCCCGCCCCCGACCTGAAGATCATCGAGACCCGCGTCTACCGCGGCCCGAACATCTGGAGCTACGACCCCGCGATCCACCTCGTCGTCGATCTCGGCTCGCTGGAGAACTTCCCGTCGAACACCATCCCCGGGTTCAAGGAGCGGCTGCTGGCCTACCTGCCGCGGCTCGATCAGCACCACTGCTCGCGCGGCCGCCGGGGCGGATTCATCGAGCGGCTGGACGAGGGCACCTGGCTCGGGCACATCGCCGAGCATGTCGCACTCCAGCTCCAGCAGGAGGCCGGCCACGACATGCGCCGCGGCAAGACCCGGCAGGTCAAGGGCTCCCCCGGCATCTACAACATCACCTACGCGTACGCCGACGAGGCGGTCGGCCTCGCGGCCGGCGAGCTCGCCGTACGGTTCGTGAACAACCTGGTCCAGCCCCAAATGAAGAATGGACAGCCCGCGTTCGACTTCACCACCGAGCTGGAGAAGTTCATCAAGCAGGCCGAGCGTACGGCGTTCGGCCCGTCGACGCAGGCCATCGTGGACGAAGCCGTGTCCCGGGACATCCCGTGGATCCGGTTGAACAAGGCCAGCCTGGTGCAGCTCGGTCAGGGCGTGCACGCTAAGCGGATCCGGGCCACGATGACGTCCGAGACCGGTTCGATCGCGGTGGACGTTGCCAGCGACAAGGACCTCACCACCCGGCTGCTCGCGTCCGCCGGCCTGCCGGTGCCTCGGTCGGAGTCGATCCGCACGGTCGAGGAAGCGGTCACCGTCGCGAACAAGATCGGCTACCCGGTCGTGTGCAAGCCGCTCGACGGCAACCACGGCCGCGGCGTCTGCCTGAACCTGCAGGACGCCGACGCGGTCCGCGAGGCGTTCCCGATCGCCGCCGAGCAGTCCCGGCGCGGCTCCGTGATCGTGGAGAACTTCGTCACCGGCAAGGACTACCGCTGCCTGATCATCAACGGCCGGATGGAGGCGATCGCCGAACGCGTGCCCGCGCACGTCGTCGGCGACGGCATCCACACCGTGGCCGAGCTGGTCGACATCACCAACGCCGACCCGCGCCGCGGAGTCGGTCACGAGAAGATCCTGACCCGGATCACGATCAACGCCGCCGCGCGGCAGCTGGTCCGCGACCAGGGCTTCGAGCTGGACGACGTACCGCCCGAGGACGCGATGGTGAAGCTGACGCTCACCGGCAACATGTCCACCGGCGGGATCTCGATCGACCGGACCTGGGAGGCGCACCCGGAGAACATCGAGATCGCCGAGGAGGCGGCCCGGATGATCGGGCTCGACATCGCCGGTATCGACTTCATCTGCCCCGATATCACCCAGCCGGTGCGTGAGACCGGCGGCGCGATCTGCGAGGTCAACGCCGCGCCCGGGTTCCGGATGCACACGAACCCGACGATCGGCGAGCCGCAGTACATCGCGAAGCCTGTCGTCGACATGCTGTTCCCGCCGGGCGCAACCAGCCGGATCCCGATCGTCGCGGTGACCGGTACGAACGGCAAGACCACGACCTCGCGGATGATCAGCCACGTGTTCAAGGGTCTGGGCCGCAAGGTCGGGATGACGTCGACCGACGGCATCGTGATCGACGAGCGGCTGGTGATCCGCCAGGACGCGTCCGGGCCGAAATCCGCGCGGATGGTGCTGCAGAACCCGCGGGTCGACTTCGCGGTGTTCGAGGTGGCACGCGGCGGCATCCTGCGCGAGGGCCTCGGGTACGAGCGCAACGACGTCGCCGTGGTACTGAACGTCCAGCCCGATCACCTGGGACTGCGCGGCATCGACACGCTCGAGCAGCTCGCCGACGTGAAGGCGGTGCTGGTCGAGGCGGTGCCGCGGACGGGGTACGCCGTACTCAATGCCGACGATCCGCTGGTCCGGAAGATGCGCCGGAAGTGCTCGGGGCAGGTCGTGTGGTTCAGCATGGCCGAGCCGGGCAGCGAGGTCCGCGACTACATCGAGGGGCACTGCCGTCGCGGTGGTCGCGCGGTCGTGCTGGAGCGGTCCGACCTGGGCGACATGATCGTGGTGAAGCACGGCCGGCGTTCGATGCAGCTCGCGTGGACTCACTTGCTGCCGGCAACGTTCGGCGGGCGGGCGATGATGAACGTGCAGAACGCGATGGCGGCCGCGGCGGCTGCCTTCGCGGCGGGCGCTTCGCTGCACGACATCAGGCAGGGTCTGCGGACGTTCAGTACGTCGTACTACCTGTCGCCCGGGCGCTTGAACGAGATCGACGTGGACGGGCGGACCGTGATCGTCGACTACTGCCACAACGCGCCGGCGATGCGGATGCTCGGCGACTTCGTCGATCGTCTCGGCGAGAGCCTGACCGCGTCGTCCGAGCTCGGGCGGCCGTCCCGGATCGGCGTGATCGCGACCGCGGGCGACCGCCGCGACGACGACATCCGCGAACTGGGTCAGGTCGCGGCACAGCACTTCGACGTGGTCATCGTCCGCGAGGATGCCCGGTTGCGCGGACGCAAGCGCGGCGAATCGGCTGCCTTGGTCGAGGCCGGCGTACGTGCCGCGATGGAGAACGGCGCCCGCTGCCGCCAGGTCGACACCGTGCTCGAGGAGCTGGACGCGGTCAAGCACGCGCTCAACCGCTCGAACCCCGGCGACCTCGTCGTCCTGTGCGTCGACCAGCACCAGCAGGTCCTGTCCGAGCTCGAATCGGTCTCCCACCTCGCCCAAGCCGGAGCCCGCTCGGGTGACGAAGGCGGCGACCCCGACTTCGTCCCCCCGGACGAGGAACCCGCGGAACCTGAACGGAACTCGCCTGACCTGTCACCCTGCGACGCTGTTCACCGCGTTGTAGGGGTGTGCGGATGACAGCCGAGGACGACTTCGACGAGTTCGTGCGGGCGCGGTGGACCGCGACCGCGCGGCTCGCCTATGCCCTCACCCTGGACCATCAGAAGGCGGAGGACCTCGCGCAGGACGCCTTCACCAAGCTGTGGTTCCACTGGCACAAGGTGCGCGACGGGAACCCGGAGGCTTACCTGCGCAAGATCATCGCCAGCCACTTCCTGTCCGCCCGTCGCCGGCGCTGGCGAGGTGAACGCCCCACCGAGACGCCACCGGAGACCGTCGCCGATCCGGCGACCGTTCAGGTGGACGAACGCCTCGCGATGCACCAGGCGATGGCACGCCTCAGCCCGCGCCAGCGCGCCGCCGTTTACCTCCGGTACGCCGAGGACCTGTCCGAGCGCACCGTCGCCGACCTCCTCGGCTGCTCGGTCGGCGCCGTGAAGCAGCACACCCGCCGTGGCCTGGAAGCGCTCCGCACCGACATCACGTTCGCCACGCCGGACGAACTGGCCGACCTCACCGAAAGGGGGATCTGATGACTGACGATCTGGGAGCCAAGCTCGCGCTGCTCACCGACGACCGGCCCGAGCCGGCCGACCCGGCGGCCCCGATCCGGCTGCGGATCAAGAGTCGCCAACTGCGTCGCCGTACGGCGGCCGCCGTGTGCGCGGCGGTCGCAGCGATCGCCGTCGTCGTGGCCGGCACGGTCATCGGCTCGATCAAGTCGGCAGAGCCCGGCGTCGCGACGCCCTCGCCGAGTCCCTCGCAGCGGACCCAGAACCTCGACTTCAGGTACACGCCACTTCCTCAGCCGTGGTCCGACGAGCCGGCGTTCACGACACAGCCGGACGCGCTCAAGTACGCGCCGGCCTTCTATGTCACCGACGGCAGCATCCCCAATGAGCATTGGGCGGTCGCGTCGTACTACAGCGACGGCTGTCTCGTCATCACCGACGAGGGTCCGGCGAAGAGCTTCGGCGGCGCCAAAGGCTGCTTCTACGAGAACTGGCAGCCCGACCAGCGTTCGCAGTACAAGACCGTCCCGGCGGTGATTCCGAACGCAGGCTCCCCCATGCACCTCACGATGGTCATGGGTGCGGTGTCCGCCGAGGCACGCAAGGTCCGCGTCACCGCTGGTGGCAAGACCTATGACACCGATGCGATCGGCACACCGAACAGCAGCCGCTTCAGGTTCTTCGCGGTGGTGGTCAGCGCGGCCGAGTCCCAGGTCACCGCAGTCACGCCGCTCGACGCGGCAGGGAAGATCGCCCCGAGCCCGAGCTAGTTCACCGGTTGGCGGCGGGGTAGGAGGCGGCGGGGGGCTTCCTTCTCGTCGATCCAGTCGAGGTCGTCGGAGAGTACGGCGTCGTTCGAGCGGTCGGCGTACGGGTCCGGAGGCGGCGGTGGTGGCGGGAGGGCGCGGAGCTTGAGCGCCACCATCGGGATCGCGAGCAGTACGGCGACCACCATCCAGGGCCAGTATTCGCGCAGCAACGGCTGGAAGGACTGGAAGAACGCCTCGGTCGACGCGTCGCCGACGGCGTCCATCGGCTTGCCGTTGGAGCGGGCGACCACCTGCACGGCCTCGACGAAGCCGTTGCACACCAGGTAGAACCCGGCCAGCGGAATCCACGAGCCGACCGAGGGCCATCCGCGCTTCCAGCAGGCGAGGTACAGCAGCAGCGCGAGCCCGGCGCCGACCAGCAGACCGTTCAGCTGCCAGAGCCATCGCCAGTCGGCCAACTGCTCAGCCGGCCGCTGCGCGTACCAGGCCACCGGCAGCGCCAGCGCGAACGCCGCGACCACCGAGCTTCTGGTGCCGATGGCACCGAAGAAGGCGCCGACAGCACTTGCCGCCAGCAACGTGATCAGCATCTCCCGGTCGGAGAACGAGTTCCCGGTCAGCCACCACATGCCCGCGGCAACGACCAGCACCACCGGCACGGCGGCCCGCGCGCGACCGATCAGCAACCCGGCCAGCACACCGCCCGCGAATCCGCCGAGCAGCACGAGGTCGATCCGCGGCGGCACGAAGTACGTCGTACCGTCGGGCAGGCCCTTCAGGTACGTCGCGGAGAAGCCGCCCACGAACCAGGCGACCACCGCGGCCGGAATCGACCACAGGTAGCGCATACAAACCCCGTTCCCACCCCAACCGACGGGCGGACAGGGCTCAGTGCTGGGCTCTCTCGACCTTGCTCTTCAAGGTCTCCGGTGTGTCGACAGTAGCTCCCTCGGACCGCAACCAGGCGTCAAGACTCGCCCGATCCTGCAGAGACATCACCGCCACCACATCGCCCGGCAGAGCTTCCGCGACCAGTGCCTGCGCCGCCTCGAGCTCGGTCGGGTACGCCGGTACGTCGTCCACACCCACCGATGCGGCGCCCTCGCGGAACACCGCCTCGAGCTCCGCCGGCGGCCGTCCGCGCAGGTAATCGCTCTTGTGACCGATCGCCACCCGGTCGGTCCCCCGCGCACCCATGGCACCGAGCGCCGCGACCATGTCGTCGGCCCGGTCCCCCGGCGACCCGAGAGCCAGCATCAGCCGGCCGCCTTCGCGGCGGACGCCGTTCATGATCTCGAGCAGCGCCTCCAGCCCGGCCTCGTTGTGGGCGAGGTCGATGACGACGGTGAAGTCGCGCAGCGAGTACATGTTCATCCGGCCGGGGTTGTTCTCGTTCGGCGCGAACGTGCTGAGCCCTTCGATCACCGCCGCCCGCGGCAGCCCGAGCCCGAGCGCCGCCGATGCCGCGGCCAGCGTGTTCTCGACGTTGTAGTGCGACAGCCCCGACAGCGTCATCGGTACGTCGACGACCTTCAGCAACGGTTCCGGATCCCGCGACTGGTCCAGCACCGTCACGAACCCGTCGAGCACCGTCGTCGCCCGGCCGCCCTCGTCGAGCACCGCCCGGATCGACGGCGAGTCAGGGTCACGCGAGAACACCCAGCATTTGGCCGGCGAGCCGAGCCGCATCGCGAACGTCCGCGGATCGTCGCCGTTCACCACACACCATCCGCGCGGACGGGTGATCTGGGTGATGACCGCCTTCACTTCGGCGAGCTGGTCGATCGTGTCGATCCCGCCCAGACCGAGATGGTCCGCGCTGACGTTGGTGACGACGGACACGTCGTTGTAGGCGATGCCGACCCCGCGCCGCAGGATCCCGCCGCGCGCGGTCTCGACCACCGCGAGCTGGATCCCGGGCTGGGACAGCACCTGTGCCGCGCCGCTCGGGCCGGAGAAGTCGCCGTACTTGATCAGTTCGCCGTCGAAGTACACGCCGTCGGTGCTCGACCAGCCGACGTGCAGGCCGGCGGCGCGACCGATGTGCGCGATCATCCGCGAGGTCGTGGTCTTGCCGTTCGTCCCGGTCACCGCGACCACCGGGACCTTGGGCCGCAGCGTCGGCGGCGGGTTGCCCGGCGGCTCGTCCCGCACCCGCTCCCCCACGGCCGCGATCAGCTCGCTCAGATCTTCAGCTCCGAACGCATCCAGCACCTCGACGATCGCTGCACCGAGCGCCTGCGCCCGGGCCTCGTGCGCCCACGGGAACGCGACGACCAACCGCCGTACGTCGTTCTCCGGGCGGACCCGGACGCCGATCCGCCCGATCCCGGCCTCGCGCGCGATCCGTCGTACGACGTGACCGACGACGCGGATCGCGAACCGCTGCCGGAAGCCCGACCCGATCCGGCCGGGCCGGGTGGTGCCGAGGCCGATCGCCTGCCCGTAGGCCTTGGCCGCCGGTGCGGGGGCGTCGACGATCGACGAGACGTCGAGTGTCAGCTTGACCGCGGCACGACTGAAATAGAGGTTGGCGCCGTCCAGGACGCGGAGCTCAACCAGCGATGTGGCCACCTATCACGCACCCATCGCGTGGTAGCCGCCGTCGACGTGGACGATCTCGCCCGTGGTCGCGGGGAAGAAGTCGCTGAGCAGACCCACGATCGTGCGGCCGGTCGGCTCGAGATCGGACGGGTCCCACCCGAGCGGCGCGCGGTCCAGCCACGGCTCCTCGAACTTCTCGAAGCCCGGGATCGCCTTCGCCGCAAGCGTCTTCAGCGGACCGGCCGAGACCAGATTGCATCGGATGCCCTGGGCACCGAGATCGCGGGCCAGGTACCGGCTCGTCGACTCGAGGGCAGCCTTGGCCACGCCCATCCAGTCGTACCCAGGCCACGCGACGGTCGCGTCGAAGGTCAGTCCGACGACGCTGCCACCACGACTCATCAGCGGCGCACACGCCACCGCCAGCGCCTTCAGGCTGTACGCCGAGACGTGCACCGCCTGGGATACGTCGTCCCACGGACCGTCCAGGAACTTCCCGCCGAGGATCGTCTCCGGATTGCCGTACGCGATCGAGTGCACGACCCCGTCCAGACCGTCGACGTGCTCGCGGACCGCATCGGGCAGAGCGGCCAGGTGCTCGGGGTTGGTGACGTCGAGCTCCAGTACCGGCGGCTCGGTCGGCAGGCGCTTCGCGATCCGCTTGGTGATGCTGAGCGCGCGGCCGAAGTTCGAGATCAGCACGGTGGCGCCCTGTTCCTGCGCCACCTTGGCAGTGGCGAAGCCGATCGACGAGTCGAGGGTGACTCCGGCGACCAGAATGCGCTTGCCGTCGAGGATGCCCACCGGCATGCCCTTTCTAGGTAGTAAGAGGTTTAGTTGCCCATGCCGATGCCGCCGTCGACCGGGATCACCGCGCCGGTGATGTAGCCGGCCTCCTCGGAGGCGAGCCAGCGGACCGCGTTCGCGATCTCCTCGGTCAGCCCGAAGCGGCCGAGCGGGATCTGACTCAGGTACTGCTTCTGGGTCTCCTCCGGCAGGACCGCGGTCATGTCGGTCTCGACGAAGCCCGGAGCGACCACGTTCGCGGTGATGCCGCGGCTCCCGAGCTCGCGGGCGATCGAGCGGGCCATGCCGATCAGGCCGGACTTGCTGGCCGCGTAGTTCACCTGGCCCGGCGAGCCGAGCAGGCCGACCACCGAGGAGATGAAGACGATACGGCCCTTGCGCAGCCGCAGCATGCCCTTCGCGGCCCGGCGTGCGACCCGGAACGACCCGGTGAGGTTGGTCTCGATGACCGAGTCCCAGTCGTCGTCGGACATGCGCAGCAGCAGCGTGTCGCGGGTGATGCCGGCGTTTGCCACCAGTACCTCGACCGGACCGTGCTGCTCCGCGATCGTGTCGAAGGCGGCGTCGACCTGCTCCTGGTCGGTGATGTCGCACTTCACACCGAGGAAGCCCTCCGGCGGCGGGCTGGTGTTGTACGTGACCGCGACCTGGTCGCCGGCCTCCTTGAACGCGGCGGCGATCGCCAGCCCGATCCCCCGGCTACCGCCGGTCACCAACACAGACCTACCCACAAGCCCTCCTCACCCGTCACCACACAAGTCAGCGGCACGAACGCTATCGCCTACAACGCCCTGCCCCGCACAGCGGGTCGCCCACCCCTCCTCCCCGGACGTCTCAGGGGTCAACCCCCGTGCTGGTCGGTTGCGGACGCTGATTCTGAGGTCTCAACCGACCGCCTGCGGGGTTAACCCCTGAGACGTCCGGGGGGTGGGTGGTGAGGTCAGGAGTCTTCGAGGCGGAAGCCGACCTTCATACCGACCTGGTAGTGGTCGATCTGGTTGTCGACGACGTGGCCGCGGATCTCGGTGACCTCGAACCAGTCGAGGTGACGCAGGGTCTCGCCGGCGCGGGCGATGCCGTTGGTGATCGCCTGGTTGATGCCCTCCTTGGAGGTGCCAACGATCTCCGTGACGCGGTAGGTGCGATCGGTCATGCGACATTCCTCTCCATCCTGGCTGCGCGCGGGGCGACGGCGCGGCGTACCGTTGTTCTTGCTGAGGAGGATAGATGTCGCGACACCGCGAGCGGACCGGCGAAACCGTCATTTCGGTGACGAGTGCACAGCCGGGACGTTCCGAGGATCTGGACAGCCGGATCGTGCGTTACGCCTGGATGATGTCGATCCGGATCGTCTGCTTCGTGCTGGCGGTCCTGACCCCGTCGCCGTGGCGCTGGCTGTTCGTCGTCGGAGCGATCGCTCTGCCGTACTTCGCGGTGGTGCTGGCGAACGCGCAACGATCGGCGACGCAGCCCGCCGCGGACCCCTACATCGCACCGTCGAGGCTCGCGATCGGGGAGCGTCCGACGGTCGTCGTACCGCAGGACGAGGACCCACATCAGGGGCCTCGTGAGGACCCCCGGACCGACACCGAAAAGTGATCTTGGCCGGGACTGGAAAACTGGCACTGATCCGTGTCAGAATCTCCCGCGTGCTCTGAAGTTCATGAGTGAAATTCAGGGACTTGATGCGGCGTCGGACGGCTCCCCCCGTGGCTGTCCGACGTCGCTTCATTTTGCCCAGGCTATTGATTATTGAGACATCAGGAATGCAGAGGAATGGCGCCAGCGCATGAGTGAAGAAGCCGCACCGGCGGTCTGCTCCGCCAGAGGATGCGGCCAGCCTGCGACCTGGGCGGTGCGGTGGAACAACCCGAAGATCCACACACCCGACCGGCGCAAGACCTGGCTCGCCTGTGACGAACACAAGGAGAGCTTGTCCGACTTCCTGGCCCGGCGGTCATTCCTGCGCGAGGTCGAACCATTCACCGGGTGAATGCCGCCTAGCGAAAAAGTACATTTCCGGATTGGGCCGGTATGACCGTCATCCGCCGATCGCGGACATCGGCCGGGACGGTTGCAGGAAGCTCGGGTCGTTGATGCCGTGGCCCGGGAGTTTGTTCCGCATCGCACGTCGCCAGCGGTCGGCCAACTCGGCATCGTCCGCGCCGTTCCGCAACGCCGTCCGAAGGTCGGACTCGGTACGGGCGAAAAGGCAGTCGCGGACCTGACCGTCGGCGGTCAGCCGGACCCGGTCGCAGTCGCCGCAGAACGGCCGGGTGACCGAGGCGATGATGCCGACGGTCTGCGGCCCGCCCTCGACCAGGAACGACTCGGCCGGCGCACTCCCCCGCTTCGAGGCGTCGTCGGGTGTCAGCGCGAACCGGCCGGACAGGGTTTCGAGAATCTCGTCGGCGGTGATCATCGTCGACCGGTCCCAGCCGTGCTGCGCGTCCAGCGGCATCTGCTCGATGAACCGCAGTTCGTAGCCGCGGTCGAGGCAGAACTCCAGCAATTCCGGCGCTTCTGCGTCATTCACGCCGCGCATGAGGACCGCGTTCACCTTCACCGGGGTGAGGCCGGCCGCCTGAGCCGCCTCGAGACCGGCGATCACGTCGTGTGCGCGGTCCCGGCGGGTGAGCCGCCTGAAGGTCTCCGGGCGAATAGTGTCGAGGCTCACATTCACCCGATCGAGACCGGCGTCCTTCAACGCCTGCGCCTGCCGGGCAAGGCCGATCCCGTTCGTGGTCAGCGAAACCTCGGGGCGGGGCGTGAGTTGGGTCGTCCGGGCAACGATCCCGACCAGACCGCGGCGGAGCAGCGGTTCGCCGCCGGTGAAGCGGATCTCGTTCACGCCGAGGTGCGTCACAGCGACCGAAACCAGCCGGATCACCTCGTCGTCGGTGAGCAGCTCGGGCTTGGCGAGCCAGTCCAGACCCTCTTCCGGCATGCAGTACGTACACCGCAGATTGCAGCGGTCCGTGAGCGAGATCCGGAGGTCCGTGGCGACCCGGCCATACCGGTCCGCGAGACCCGTCTGAGTCGCCTCCTGGATCGCTGTCATCACACCAGCGTACGTGCCGCGCGTCGGCGATTTCAGGGCATGGCTTAAGTTCGAGACGTGGGTCGCTTGATGAACGTCCGCTGGATCGCCGCCGCGCTGGCCGTCCTCGTGCTCGCCTTCGTGTGCGTGCAGCTCGGTCGCTGGCAGTTCCATCGCCTCGAGGAACGCAAGGCGCGGAACGAGGTGACCCGGACGAACCTGGCCGCGGCGCCGGCGCCGATCGACCAGATCCTGGGCCCGCCGGGCGTCGTCGGCGACCAGCACGCCTGGCGCACCGCCGTCGTCACCGGGCGGTTCGACGCGACCAAGCAGATCGTGCTCAAGTACCGCAACATCGACGACCGGCCGGGCTTCGAGATCGTCACCCCACTGGTCCTCGCCGACGGGAAGGCGGTCCTGATCGACCGCGGGTTCCTGCCGAGGCAGAGTTCGGAACTGATGCCGCTGAAGATCCCCGCGGTGCCGACGGGCGAGGTCACGGTCACCGGACGCCTGCAGCGCAGCGAACGTGGCGGCCACACGAACGGCGGCGTCCCGGACGGCGGTACGGCGCGACTGATCAACGGCCCGGACTTCGCGAAGGTGCTCGGGCTGAACCTGTACGACGGCTACATGATGGTGACCAAGGAGGAGCCGGCGAACGATCCGGCCTTCCTGGGCTTCCCGGGTCCGGAGATCGACGACGGCCCACACTTCTTCTACGGCCTGCAGTGGTGGTTCTTCGCGCTGCTGGCCGTCGGCGGACTCGTCTACTTCTCCCGACAGGAGGTCCGCGGTGCCAAGAAGCCCGCGCCAGAGCAGCCAGAAGTCGCCGAGCGGCCCGAGGCCCGTGCCGCAGCGAAGGATTGAGGACTATGCGCTGATCGGTGACCTGCAGACCGCCGCACTGGTGTCGAAGCAGGGATCGATCGACTGGCTGTGCTTCCCGCGTTTCGATTCGCCTGCCTGTTTCGCCGCGCTGCTCGGCAGCGACGACAACGGTCACTGGCGGATGGCGCCGCGGGACGCGGACGCGATCAGCAGCAGGCACTACCGCGGCGACACGCTCGTGCTGGAGACCGAGTGGTCCACCTCGACCGGCACGGTGCGCGTGATCGACTTCATGCCGCCACGCGATGCCGCGCCGGACGTCGTACGCATCGTCGAAGGCGTCAGCGGATCCGTCGAGATGCGGTCGGAGTTGAAGCTGCGGTTCGACTACGGTCACGTCGTTCCGTGGGTACGGCGGTCCGACGACGGACAGATCGATGCGATCGCCGGACCGGATGCGGTGTCGTTGCGGTCGGACGTGCATCAGTACGGACGCGACCTTGCGACGTACGCCGATTTCCGCGTCTCGGAGAACGACCGCGCCTGGTTCGTTCTGACGTGGCACCCGTCGCACCATCCGCTGCCCGAGCCGACGGATGCGCTGCAGTCGTTGGAGCCGACCGAGACGTTCTGGCGGGAGTGGATCGGCCGGAGCCACAGCTCGACCGACTTCGGCGAGGAGGTCACGCGGTCGGTGCTGACGTTGAAGGCGCTTACCTACGCGCCGTCCGGCGGTATCGTCGCGGCGCCGACCACGTCCTTGCCCGAGGCGCTCGGCGGCCGGCGGAACTGGGACTACCGGTACTGCTGGTTGCGCGATGCAACGATGACGCTGTCCGCGATGCTCCGCGCCGGCTACACCGACGAGGCCGAGGCCTGGCGGAACTGGCTGCTCCGCGCGATCGCGGGATCGCCCGCGGACCTGCAGATCATGTACGGCGTGACCGGTGAACGCCGGCTGACCGAGTTCGAGGCCGGCTGGCTACCGGGGTACGCCGAATCGGCGCCGGTCCGGATCGGGAACGCGGCCGCCGAGCAGCTGCAGATCGATGTGTTCGGCGAGGTGATGGACGTTCTGGCGCTGGCCCGCGAACATCAGATCGGCGCGACCGACGAGGCATGGCAGGTGCAGCGCGGCCTGATGGCGCATCTCGACGACGTGTGGGACCAGCCGGACGAGGGCATCTGGGAGGTCCGCGGCGGGCGGCAGCACTTCACATACTCGAAGGTGATGGCCTGGGTCGCGTTCGACCGGGCCGCGCGGGCGGTGCAGCGATTCGGGCTGAACGGGCCCGCGAAGGAGTGGCGGGCGCGGGCCGACGAGATCCATCGGGCCGTCTGCGAGCAGGCGTACGACGCGGACCGGAACACGTTCACGCAGGCGTACGGGAGCAAGGCGCTGGATGCCGCCGTACTGCTGATCCCGCAGGTCGGGTTCCTGCCGGCGGACGATCCGCGGGTGGTCGGGACCGTGGAGGCGGTGCAGCGGGAGCTGGCGTCGGACGGGTTCGTCCGGCGCTACCTGACCGAGCACACCGACGACGGGATCAACGACAGCGAGGGCACGTTCCTGATCTGCTCCTTCTGGCTCGCGGACGCGCTGGCGATGATCGGCCGGGTCGGCGAGGCCCGCGATCTCTACGAACGACTCGTTGCCCTACGCAACGACGTCGGGTTGCTCGCCGAGGAGTACGACGTGACGTCGGGCCGGATGCTCGGGAACTTCCCGCAGGCGTTCTCCCATCTCGGTCTGGTCAACACTGCCTGGCATCTGACCACGGCCGAGTCGCCGCTGCGCAAGTCGGCGTACTAGTTCTTGCCGGGGGCCACGAACTGTCGAGGTGCGCCAGCCGGTGCGGTGGGGCAGGATGGTGATGTGGACCTCGGACTGCGCGATCGCACCTACATCGTCACCGGCGCCAGCGCCGGGCTCGGCTTCGCCACCGCGAAGGCCCTTGCTGCCGAAGGCGCGCGGCTGGTGATCTCCAGCCGCAACGAGGAGTCGATCTCCCGCGCCGCGGCCGAGCTCGGCGAGAACGTCGTCGGAATCCCGGTCGACAACGCCGATCCCGAGAGCGCGGAGCGGCTGGCAGCGACCGCGATCGCCAAGTGGGGTGCGCTGCACGGCGCATTGATCAGCGTCGGCGGGCCTCGGCCCGGCACGGCGCTCGACAGCGAAGAGGACGACTGGCGGTCGGCGTTCGAGAGCGTCTTCCTCGGCGGGCTGCGGATCGCTCGCGCGGTCGCCCGGGCCGGGTCGGAGGGGACGTCGATCGCCTTCGTGCTGTCGTCGTCGGTGAAGTCCCCGATCAACGGACTGGCGATTTCGAACGGTCTCCGCCCCGGCCTGGCGATGGTGGCCAAGACGCTGGCCGACGAGCTCGGCCCGAACGGAATCCGGGTCAACGGCCTGATGCCCGGCCGCATCTCCACCGACCGCCTGAAGGAGCTGGACGGCAAGGGCGGCGACCCCGAGGCGACCCGCCGGGCGTCGGAGAAGACCATCCCCCTGCGCCGGTACGGCACGCCCGATGAGTTCGGCCGGGTCGCCGCCTTCATCCTCTCCCCGGCCGCCTCGTACCTGACCGGCATCATCATCCCGATCGACGGCGGGGCACTGCGCACTATCTGAGGATCAGCCCCACTGGCCCGGGACGTAGTCGCCGGCGGGTTGCTGGGTCATGACGTTGAGGCGGTTCCAGGTGTTGATGCCGGCGATGGCGCCGACCAGCGCGGCCAGCTGGTTCTCGTCGTAGTACTTGGTCGCGTTCAGCCAGACGTCGTCGGGGACTCCGCCGGCGGCGTCGGCGATCCGGGTACCGGCCTCGGTCAGCGCCAGTGCGGCACGCTCCGCGTCGGTGTAGACGGTGGCCTCGCGCCAGGTCGCCACCAGGTTGATCCGGACCGCGGTCTCGCCGTGGTGTGCGGCGTCCTTCGAGTGCATGTCGACGCACACGGCGCAGCCGTTGATCTGGCTGGCCCGCAACTCGACCAGCTCAAGGGTCGTGAGCGGTACGCCGGCGTCCAGCGCGACCCGGGCGGCCGCGTTGAGGTGCTTGATGAACTTACCGAGCACCGGGTTGGTGAACAGGTTGAGACGGGCGTCCATAGTGGTGTTTCTCCTTAGCGGATGAACTCTTTGACACCACTACGACGAAGCAGCTTCCCGAAGTGTCAGTCCGGTGCGATCCGGTTGCCCTGCTCGTCCCAGTGCTCGGCAACCTTCTTGCTCGGCTGGACGCGCGGCGGCTCCCCCGGCATCTTCGGGTAGTCCGGCGGGAAGTTCAGCTCGCCACCGGGCAGCTCCTCCCACAGCCGCAGCAGCGCATCGAGCGAGTACGCCGTCTCGTCCATGTCCGCCCACGGATCACCGTCCGAGAGGTACTCCGGGACCGTGTGCAGGTTGAACGCCCGCGGATCGTCGACCTCGGCCAGCCGCTCCCAGGACATCGGCGTACTCACCGGGGCACCGGGCCGGGGCCGCAGCGACCACGCACCAGCGACCGTGCGGTCGCGGAGGTTCTGGTTGAAGTCCAGGAAGATCGCATCCTCACGGCGCTGCTCCTTCCACCACGCCGTCGTCACACCGTCGTCGCGGCGCTCGAGCTCACGGCCGAGACCGATCGCGGCGTGCCGGACCTCGTCGAAGGACCACTCCGGCCGGATCCGCACGTAGATGTGGATCCCCCGGTTGCCGCTGGTCTTCGGATACCCGCGAAGCCCCAGCTCCTCGAGGAGCTCCCGGGCGACACCGGCTACCCGTCGGGCGTCGGCGAAGGTCGCACCCGGCTGGGGATCGAGGTCGATGCGCAGCTCGTCGGGGCGGTCGAGATCGGTCTTACGGACGGCCCACGGATGGAAGACCAGCGTGCCCATCTGGGCCGCCCACACCGCGGCGGCCGGCTCGGTCAGGCAGAGCTCGTCGATCGGGCGGTCGTTCGGCGTCAGCACGCGGCAGGTCTCGAGCCAGTCGGGAGCGCCCTTCGGGAGACGCTTGGAGTAGAAGCCGTCGCCCGTCTGCCGACCGACCGCGTCCACCGACAGCGTCATCCCTTCGCGCCAGCCACCCGGCCAGCGCTCCAGGGCGACCGGTCGGTCGCCCGAGGCGCGCATGAACGCCGGAGCCACACCGATGAAGTACTCGCAGACCTGAAGCTTGGTGACCTCCGGAGCCCACTCGGTCGCCTCGTAGACAACGCGTTCGGGGCTGGAAACCCGGACCTCGCGGTCCCCCACAGTGAGCATCACCGCTGTGCTCTTCGCCATGAGCACGACGGTATCGCCCCCCACCGACCATCCCGCGTCACCACTCCCGCCGACCATCCCGCGTCACCACTCCCGCCGAGGCCGTCTGAGGGGTCAACCCCGCAGGTTGCCGGTTGCCCCCCGAGAATCAGCCTCCGCAACCGGCCAGGTCAGGGGTTGACCCCTGAGACGTCCGGGAGCGGGGAGGAGTGCTGGGCGGGAAAGGCAACCTTTCCCGAGCTATGGCCACGGTAGGTGACCGAGCGGTAACGTTCCTGCACCTCGTTCCTGGGGCGTGAGGCCCCCGGGACACCTGAGAAGGAGCGCGAGGATGAACAGATCCGCCCTGTTCGCCGCTGCTACCGCAGTGGTGACCACTACCGCCCTCGGACTGACCAGCGCCACCACAGCAACCGGCGCGCCGACGGCCTCGCCTGTCCCCACCCCCGCCGCGGCCATCGCGAAGGCCAAGTCAGCAATCACCAGCAACCTCACCGCGCTACGGGCCACGACTGCCGACGCCTTCGTGGTCAAGGACGTCATCGTCGACGCCGACGGGTCCAACCACGTCCGGATGGACCGCACGATCGGCGGCCTCCCGGTGCTCGGCGGCGACGTCGTCGTGCATCAGGCCAAGGACGGCGCGTTCAAGGGCGCCAGCCTGACGCTGAGCAAGAGCGCGAACGTCGGCCGTACGCCGAAGGTCAGCGTCGCGACCGCGACCGCGAAGGCACTCGTCAAGGGCCTCAAGGCCGAGGGCAAGCCGAGCCTGGTGATCGAGGCCCGCAAGGGCGCTCCGCGGCTGGCCTACCTCGTCACCACCGGCGGCACCCAGGCCGACGGCACGCCGAGCCGCATCACCACGACGATCGATGCCCTGACCGGCGCGAAGCTGGTCAGCGAGCAGCACATCGAGACCGCGGCCGGTGACGGCAAGAGCCTGTACTCCGGGACCGTGCCGCTGCAGACGTCGACGGCCACCGGCGGCTTCACGCTGACGGACGCGACTCGCGGCAACGGCTTCACCGCGGACGCGAACAACAAGACCGACTCGATCCTGTGCCAGATCCTCCAGCTGGGTTGCCCGACGCCGACGAAGTTCGTCGACGCGGACAACCACTGGGGCACCGGCACCACCGCCGACCGCGCATCGGCGGCCGTCGACGCGCACTACGGCGCCGCGACCACGTTCGACTACTACAAGAACGTGCACGGCCGGAACGGGATCTTCGGCGACGGCAAGGGCGTTCCGAGCCGCGTGCACTACGGCACCAACTACGTGAACGCGTTCTGGGACGGCAAGCAGATGACGTACGGCGACGGCGACAACGTCGCGGCGGGACCGCTGGTCTCGATCGACGTGGCCGGCCACGAGATGTCCCACGGCGTCACCGAGCACACCGCCAACCTCACGTACTCCGGTGAGTCCGGCGGCCTGAACGAGGCGACCAGCGACATCTTCGGCACCCTCGTCGAGTTCTACTCCGACAGCGCCGCCGACCCGGGTGACTACTACATCGGCGAGAAGATCATGAAGGACCGTCCGGCGCTGCGGTACATGGACAAGCCGAGCAAGGACGGCCAGTCCCCCGACTGCTACAGCTCCGGCGTCGGCAACCTCGACGTGCACTACTCGTCGGCGATCGCGAACCACTTCGCGTACCTGCTCGCGGAGGGCACCGGCGCGAAGACGATCGGCGGTCTGCCGCACAACTCGCCGACCTGCAACGGTTCGTCGATCACCGGCATCGGCCACGACAAGCTCGGCAAGATCTGGTACCGCGCGCTGACGACGTACATGACCAGCGGAACGACGTACGCCCAGGCCCGGACCGCGACGCTGAACGCGGCCACCGACCTGTACGGCGCCGGCAGCGGCGAGCGCGCAGCCGTCGCGGCCGCCTGGTCCGCGGTCGCAGTGAACTAAAGGGTTTTGCCGGATCCCTGTCCCACTGGGGCGGACAGGGATCCGGCGAACAAACGCTTTACGCATTGCCACGCGGTTTGTGCGGACCTACCGTCACACCATGGGTGGGGAGCCCCGGGGGCATCGTGAACCGAAACGGCCGCGCTTGAAGGCGGCCAGACCGCTACTGCTCGTCGTCGACGCTGACCCGGAGCGTCTGGAGCGTTGCGAAACGGAGTTGGACCGCGGCTTCGGCGCCGACTTCCGCGTGCGGGGCGAGGCGACGACCGCGGCTGCGTTGGACGTTCTACGCCGAGCACACGAGTCGGAACAGCGGGTCGCCGTCGTCATGGTCGACAACGCGCTGCCCGACGACGAACGCGCCGATCTCTTCGCGGCCGCACGGACCCTGCATCCGGACGCGCGCCGTGCGCTGCTGATCGAGTGGGGCGCGTGGGCCGACCGTGCGACGGCCTCCGCGATCCTGACCGCGATGTCGGTCGGCGACATCAACTACTACGTCCTCAAACCGTGGATCGGGCACGACGAGCTGTTCCACCGGACCGTGGCCGAGTTCGTCCAGGAGTGGTCGCGGTTCGAGGTCGCGAACCTGCGTGAGGTCGTGGTGATCGCGGCCGAGCTGTCGGTCCGGGGCCAGGAGATCCGCAGCCTGCTGGCCCGCAACGGGATCCCGAGTGCGTTCCGGGCCAGCGGTACGCCGCTCGCGAACGACGCGCTGGAGTTCATCGGCGAGCCGGATCCCGGCGACCGTGTGCTGGTGTGGATGCCGGCAGTCGGCGGCACCCTGCTGCGTGATCCGACCGATGTGGAAATCGCCGAGGCCTGGGGTGTGCCGACGACGTTGGCGTCGGACGACACGTCGTTCGACGTACTGGTGATCGGGGCCGGTCCTGGTGGATTGGCCGCCGCGGTGTATGCGTCGTCCGAGGGTTTGCGGACGCTCGTCGTCGAGCGGGAGTCGATCGGCGGGCAAGCCGGTACGAGTTCGCTGATCCGGAACTATCTCGGTTTCTCGCGCGGTATTCGCGGGTCGGATCTGGCGCAGCGCGGGTATCAGCAGGCGTGGGTGTTCGGGGCGCATTTCGTACTGATGCGGACGGTCGAGCATCTCGAGAAGAGCGACGGCGAGTTCCGTGCCGTGATCGGTGATGTGGGCGAAGTGACGGCGAGAGCAGTCGTCCTCGCGACGGGCGTCACGTACCGGCGGCTCAACGTTCCCTCGCTGGAGAAGCTGATGGGGAACGGCGTGTACTACGGCGCGAGCGTCTCGGAGGCGCACGGGCTGATGAATCGGGACGCCTGCGTGGTCGGCGGCGGGAACTCAGCGGGACAAGCGGTTCTGCACCTCGCGCGCTACTGCCGGCAGGTGCTGCTGGTGATCCGCGGCGAGGACCTGACGGCGAGTATGTCGAAGTACCTGATCGACGCGATCGATGCCGCGGACAACGTCACGGTGCGGGCGTCGAGCGAGGTGGTCGACGGCGGCGGCGACGGGCGGCTGCAGCGGATGACGCTGCGCGATCGCAAGACCGGCGCCGAGGAGACCATGCCGATCGACGGCTTGTTCGTGATGATCGGCGCGGTGCCGGGGACCGAATGGCTGCCGGAGGGCGTGGCGCGGGATCCGCGCGGGTTCGTGCTGACCGGATCGGACGCGGCCGCGGATCCGTTGTGGCACGAGAACCGGCCGCCACAGCCTTACGAGACGACGGTCCCCGGGCTGTTCGCCGTCGGGGACGTGCGGTCGGAGTCGGTGAAGCGGGTGGCCTCGGCGGTGGGCGAAGGATCCGTGGTGGTCTCGCAGATCCACACCCATCTCAGGGTCTCGTCGGATGCCTGAACGGCGGTTCGTCTACACGCCGGCGATGGTGGCGCTCACCGCGCTGGTGCTGCTCGTACCGCTCGCGGGTCTGGTGTTGCTCCTGCGCCAGCCACAGTTGGACCTGCACTGGGAGCATCATCCGACGCACTTCTGGCTGGTACTGCTGACGGCGAGCCTCAGCGCCGGTCTGGCGTATCTGACCGGCGCCACGGCACTACGCCGAGGCGACGCGCGCGTGCTGTTCGTGTCGCTGGCATTCCTGTCGGCGGCTGGATTTCTCGGACTGCACGCGCTCGCGACTCCGAAGGTCCTGCTCGACACGCCGAACGCCGGATTCACGCTCGCAACGCCGGTGGGCGTCGCGCTGGGGTCCGTGTTCGCATTCCTGTCGAGTCTGACCATCTCGGGCGTCGCCTGGGGCCGTCGTCTCCGCGTCGCCCTGCTGCTCCTGATGGTGTTGTGGGCGGTGGCTTCGGTACTGCGGTTGCCGCCGCTGCACCAGACGGCGGTTCCGGAGACCGCCGACGGCATCCTGACGGCCCTCGCCATCCCCGCGATCATCCTTTATGCCGTTGCGGCGGTGCGGTATCTGCAGACCTGGTGGGCCCGGCCGTCGTTGATGCTGCTGTCGATGGTGTCCGCGTTCGTGCTGCTCGCCGAGGCGATGGTCGCGCTGGTGTTCGCGCGGAACTGGCACCTGTCCTGGTGGGAGTGGCACGTGCTGATGCTGTCGGCGTTCGTGCTGGTTGTGGCCGGGGTGCGGATCCAGTGGTACGAGGAGCGGTTCGCCGACCTGTACCAGGCCGGCACCGTGTCCGGGGAGCGCGAGCTGAGCGTCCTGTTCGCGGACCTGCAGGGCTTCACGACGTTCTCCGAGAAGCACGGTCCGGCCGAGGTCACCGCGATGCTGAACACGTACTTCGAGGTCGTCGTACCGCAGGTGGTACGACGGCACGGCGGCGATGTCGACCGGATCATCGGGGACGCGTTGATGGTCACCTTCAACAAGCGGGGCGACCAGCCGGACCACGCACGCCTGGCGGCCGCCGCGGGGCTCGCGCTGCAGGCAGCCGCGGCCGCTGTCCAGGCCACGCACCCGAACTGGCCGAAGTTCCGGGTCGGGATCAACAGCGGGATCGCGTCGGTGAGCCTGCTGGGGACCGAGGGCGGGCGGACGCACACCGTGATCGGGGACACGGTGAATGTCGCGTCCCGGATCGAAGGCAAGGCTCCCGGCGGGGCGGTCGCGATCGGGCCGGCGACGAAGGCGCTCCTGCCGCAGGCACGCACCGAGTCACTCGGACTGCTGAGTCTGAAAGGCAAGGCAGAGCCGGTGGAGGTGTACCAGTTGCTCGCGCTGGGCGAATGATCACCCGTGCGTTCGAGGCGCGCACCGGGTGTTCACGCGTTGGACCTTGGAACGCACATCTGCCGGTGTGAGAATCCGGGCCATGTCTGCCCTGAACCGACCACGGCGCCGCCTGGGCGCCCTCGTGGTCACGACCAGTCTTCTCGCCTCCGGGTTGGCGGTGGCCATCCTCGCCACGCCCGCCCAGGCCGCTTCGACCGATGTGCTCGTCACCGAGGTGTACGGCGGTGGCGGCAACAGCGGCGCGCCGTACACGAACGACTTCGTCGAGCTGACCAACAACAGCTCGGCCGCGATCGATGTGAGCGGCTGGTCGGTCCAGTACGCGTCGGCTGCCGGCAGCACGTGGCAGGTCACCAAGCTGACCGGCAGCATCGACCCGGGAGCGACGTACCTGGTCCAGGAGGGCGGCGGCGCGAACGGCCAGCCGATGCCCACCCCGAACGTCACCGGCACCATCCCGATGTCCGCGACGGCCGGCAAGGTCGCGCTGGTCACCACGCAGACCGCGCTCGCCTGCGGGGCGACCTGCCACGCGGACCCGAGCGTGAAGGACTACGTCGGCTATGGCACCGCGGGAGACTCCGAGACCGCGCCTGCGCCGGGCCTGTCGAACACCACCTCGGCCGCGCGCAACGACCCGAAGCAGGACACCGACAACAACAGCGCCGACTTCAGCGCGGGCAACCCGTCGCCGGGAACGCTGACCGGTGGACCGGCCGAGCCGCCCGTGGACGCCAAGATCCACGACATCCAGGGCGCCGCGCACCGCTCGCCGCTCGAGGGCAAGCGGGTCTCCAACGTCACCGGTGTGGTCACCGCGGTGAGCAGCAACGGTTTCTGGTTCCAGGACCCGCAGCCGGACGACAACCCGGCCACCAGCGAGGGCGTGTTCGTCTTCACCAGCTCCGCGCCGACCGTCTCCGTCGGTGACGCACTGAACGTCGAGGGCTCGGTCGCCGAGTTCCGCCCCGGCGGCTCCGGCGGTACGACGAACCTGACGACCACCGAGCTGACCAACGCGAAGATCACCGTCACCGGCACTGCCGCCGTACCGGCCGCAACGATCGTCGGCCCGGGCGGACGCGTTCCGCCGTCGACCGTGATCGACGACGACTCGGCCGGTGACGTCGAGACCACGAGTACGGCGTTCGACCCGGCCAATGACGGGCTGGACTTCTGGGAGTCGCTGGAGGGCATGTGGCTGGGCATCAACCAGCCGCAGGTCACCGGCCCGACGAGCTCGTTCCGCGAGCTGTCCGTCGTGCCGGCCGGTGCCGAGGTGCGGACGGTCCGCGGCGGGATCCTGCTGCAGAAGACCGACAGCAACCCGGAGCGGGTGCTGCTGGACGACGTACTGGTGCCGATCCCGGACGCGAAGACCGGTGACAAGCTGGCCGGTGTCGTGACGGGTGTTCTGGACTACTCGTTCGGCAACTTCAAGTTCCTGCCGACCGTCACGCCGACCGTCATCGACGGCGGCGTCAAGCGTGAGGTCACCAAGAAGTCCTCGATCGCGCAGGTATCGGTGGCGACGTTCAACGTCGAGAACCTCGACCCCGCCGACGGTCCGGCCAAGTTCGACGGGCTGGCGCAGGCCGTCGTCAAGAACCTCGCCTCGCCGGACATCCTCGGGCTCGAAGAGGTGCAGGACAACGACGGCGCCGTGAACTCCGGGACGGTCGCTGCCGACGTCACGCTGAACACGCTGGCCGCCGCGATCGTGAAGGCGGGCGGACCGAAGTACGCCTGGCGCGAGATCGACCCGGTCGACGGCGAGGAAGGCGGAGAGCCGGGCGGCAACATCCGGGTCGCGTTCATGTATCGGACCGACAAGCCGGTCAAGTTCGTCGACCGCGCGGGCGGCGGCTCCACGGTCGCGACGACGATCACCACCGACCGGTTCGGCAAGCCGCACCTGAGCTCGTCGCCGGGCCGCGTCGACCCGGCCAACCCGGCCTGGGCCGACACCCGGGTCCCGCTGGCCGGCGAGTTCACCTGGCTCGGTCAGTCGCTGTTCGTGGTCGTCAACCACTTCAGCTCCAAGGGCGGCGACGACCCGCTCTGGGGCCGGTTCCAGCCGCCGGTGCAGTCCAGCGCGCCGAAGCGTCACCAGCAGGCCGAGGCGGTACGCGGGTTCGTGGACCAGATCTTCGCCAAGGACAAGGGCGCGAACGTCGTCGTGCTCGGTGACCTGAACGACTTCGACTGGTCGCAGACCGCGGACATCCTGGTCGGCTCGGGCAAGACCTCGCTGATCGACCTGCCGCGGACGCTGCCGCTGCCGGAGCGCTACAGCTACGTGTTCGAGGGCAACAGCCAGATCCTGGACCAGATCCTGATCTCGCAGAACCTGCGCCCGGCCTCGTCGTACGACGTCGTGCACATGAACGCGGAGTTCCCGGACCAGATCTCCGACCACGACCCGCAGGTGGTGAAGCTGATCCCGCTGCCCTCCTGGGTGCGATAACCGGAGTCTTACGTCGGACGGTCCGGGCGGGGTTTTCCTTGCCCGGACCGCGATAATTGAGACGTGACTGATTCAACCAAGCAGTACGCCGTCCAGAAGTCCGACGCGGAGTGGAAGGCGCAGCTCTCCCCCGCCGAGTTCCACGTGCTGCGCAAGGCCGGCACCGAACGGCCGTTCGTCGGTGAGTACACCGACACCAAGACCGTGGGCGTGTACAAGTGCCGCGCCTGCGAGGCCGAACTGTTCCGCAGCGAGACCAAGTTCGACTCGCACTGCGGCTGGCCGTCGTTCTACGCGCCGCTGGCCGAGGACCGGGTCGAGTACATCGAGGACAGCACCCTCGGCATGAAGCGCGTCGAGGTCCGCTGCGCCAACTGCGGCTCCCACCTGGGCCACGTCTTCGAGGGCGAGGGCTACGGCACCCCGACCGACCAGCGCTACTGCATCAACAGCGTCAGCCTGACGCTCGCCCCAGCCTGAGCTTGCGAACCAGTCGCCCGGTCTAGCTCTAGACTGGGTCGGCTGGTGGCTCCTGGGGAAGGATTTTGGTGGCAGACGACGTCCGCAGACCGCGAGTTCTGGATGTGCTGGCGGCATCGGAGCCGTGGGAGGTACCAGCCGAATGGACGGCTCGGGTTCGCGCTCAGCTGCGCGCCTGGGCCGACGACCCGGAGGCACTGCGGCCGTTGCGGGCGGAGGCGTTCCCGGGCTTCATCAAGGGCACCCCGGCGTCCGTCTGGTTCACCCACGAGATCGCGCCCCTGCTGACCGGGTGGATCCCGGTCCTGCACGGTGAGTACGCCGATCTCGGCACCGAGCTCACGCACGAGTTCTACCGCCCGTCCTCCCGGCTCGGCGGCGGCGGACACGTCGTGTACGTCGCGCCGACCGACTGGCACCTGCAGGCGATCGCCGGCGCCCGCGGCTTCCGCGACCACGGCCGGCGGCAGGCGCTGCGACTGACCCGGGACGTCGTCAGCCTGTTCCTCGACGCTCCTCCGATGGCGGCCCGCGCCCAGGCGCTGACGACCGCCTTCGACCGGGTCCTCGCCGACCGCGAAGCGACCCACCTGCACGTCACGGGCGAGTACGACGACATCGCGCAGTACTGGCGCAGCGACGCGCTCAAGGACAGCGAGCGCGCCGTACTCCCCGAGCTCGGCGGCCCGACCGCGGCCCTGCGCTACTCGCTCAATTCGATCCGCGACACCCACGCCCGGCTGCTGATGACGAGCCCGGACGAGTACGCCGGTGACTACGCCCAACTGATGGCAGAGCTGATTCTCGCCACCGGCCTCCGCGGCATCCCGCAGGCGGTCGCGAAGAGCCTGGGGAGCACCACCCAGGACCTGGAGAAGGCGCTCAGCTCGATCCACCAGACGTTCAACCGGCAGGTCTGGCTGGCCCATGTCAACCAGTGGCTCGCCCGTGCGATCCGCAACGACCAGGCGCCTGTCGCCCGGGCCTGGGCCGCCGCAGCCACGCGGGCCGCGATCCATCTGTCCGGCGTACTGTCCAAGGCGCCGTGGCCGGAGCCCGAGATCCCGGACCTCACGTCGCTGTTCCACATCCTCGACCGCGAACGCTGGAGTGCCGTCGAGGCCACCGCCGCCGCGGAGAGCGAGGCGAACTCGCTCTCGTCGGTCTGGAACACCGTGCGCACGGACGCCGACAGCACCGACAGTGCCGGCAGCGCCGACGGCACCTACGGCACCGACAGGGCCGGCGGCAACCTCGACGAGCCGCTCCCGAAGCCGCTGGACTTCAGCGACGACCCGCTCGCCGAGCTCGACTCGCTGATCGGCCTGGAGTCGGTCAAGAACGCGGTCCGCAAGATGGTGGCCGAGGTGAAGACCAACCTGCGCCGGACGGAGCTCGGTCTGCCGAGCCACGAACGCGCCCGGCACATGGTCTTCGTCGGCAAGCCCGGTACGGCGAAGACGACGATCGCCCGACTGCTCAGCCGGATCTACCACCAGCTCGGCGTGCTCGAGAAGGGCCATGTGGTCGAGGTCGACCGGTCCGACCTGGTCGGACCCAGCGTCGGTTCGACTGCGCCGATGACCGCGGGCAAGTTCCGCGAGGCGCTCGGCGGCGTGCTGTTCGTCGACGAGGCGTACAGCCTGACGCCGGAGAACACGCCGGGCGACTACGGCCTCGAAGCGGTCGCCACGCTGCTGAAGCTGATGGAGGACCACCGGAACGACTGCATCGTGATCGTGGCCGGATACCACCGGGAGATGCAGCGGTTCATGGAGTCGAACACCGGTCTGGCGTCACGCTTCCCGAAGCTGCTGTCGTTCAGCGAGTACGACACCGACCAACTGGTCGCGATCTTCGAGCTGCAGTCGCGGCAGAAGGGCATGATCTACGGCGAGGACGTGCTGGACAAGGTCCGCACCGTCATCCCGCCCGCGCCCCGTGGCCACAGCTTCGGCAACGGCCGTTTCATCCGGAACGTGCTCGAGGAGGCCATATCCAACCAGGCCACCCGGCTGTCCACCCGCGACCCCGAGAGCCTGACCGAGCGCGACCTCCGCGAACTCATCCCGATCGACGTGAAGCCGCCGACGTCGATGCGCGCCGAGGACTACCTGCTACAGAAGCCCGGCACCTAGACCGGCGTCGCCAGCGCGACCGGGTTGCCCTCGGGGTCGGCGAGGTAGGCCTGCCGTTCGCCCCAGGGCATGGTCGCGGGCTCCTGCAGGACGCGGTGGCCCGCAGCTCGGAAGACTTCCACCTCGGCCTCGACGTCGTCGACGTACACGAACAGCTCGAAGCGCGGCGCCGTGCCGACGGTGATGCCCAGTTGGGCCTCGGGCCAGTTCGCGTCGGACAGGCCGAGGGACGAGTCGCCACGCTCCAGGCCGACGTAGTGCGGGGTGCCTTCCAGCGGGAACTGGTACGTCGACTCGTAGCCGAGGAGCGTGTAGAACTCGACCGACCGGCGTACGTCCTGTACGTAGAGGACCGGGAAGGCCTTACGAGTCATCACACCAGGTTGGCGATCAGCTCACCGAGCTCGGTGCGCTTGCCGGTGTAGAACGGGACCTCTTCACGCACGTGCCGCCGGGCCGTCGACGCGCGCAGGTCGCGCATCAGGTCGACCATCCGGTGCAGCTCGTCGGCCTCGAAGGCGAGGATCCACTCGTAGTCGCCGAGTGCGAACGAGGCCACCGTGTTCGCCCGTACGTCGGGGTACGTGCGCGCCATCTTGCCGTGCTCGGCGAGCATGAACCGGCGCTCCTCGTCCGGCAGCAGGTACCACTCGTAGGACCGGACGAACGGGTACACGCAGATGTACCGGCGTGCCTGCTCGTCGGCCAGGAACGCCGGGATGTGGCTCTTGTTGAACTCGGCCGGCCGGTGCAACGCGAACTGCGACCAGACCGGGACCAGGTGCCGGCCGAGCCGCGACCGGCGCAGCGCGTGGTACGCCTGCTGCAGCGCGTCCGACGTCGACGCGTGCCACCAGATCATGAAGTCGGCGTCCGCCCGGAACCCCTCGAGGTCGTAGATGCCGCGGATCACCACGTCGTCGGCCGCGAGCTTGCCGACCAGATCGTTGAGCTCGGTGGTCAGCTCGTCGCGGTCGGCATCGCCGAGCGGCGTCTCGACCTTGAAGACCGACCACAAGGTGTAGCGGATGACGTCGTTGAGCTCACGGGCTTTCGGCTTACCAGTCACTTCGCCATTGTCTCCAATGCCTTGAGATGCTCCAGCACCCGGGTGGCCGCCTTGCCGCCGGACGCGATACACGCCGGAATCCCGACGCCCCGGTACGCCGCTCCACAGACAGCCAGCCCCGGTACGTCGGCCACCGCCGCCTCGACCCGATCGACCCGATCCAGGTGCCCAACGGCGTACTGCGGAAGGCCGCCACCCCAGCGCGTCACGAGCGACCCGACCACCTCCGCCTGCAGGCCGATCGCCTTGCGCAGATCGGCGGCCGCGAGCGCGACGAGCTCCTCGTCGGGGCGCTGCAGCAGGTACTCCTCACCGAGACGGCCGACCGAGGCACGCAGTACGGCCAGGTCTCCCCCGGCCTCCGCGGACCACGCCCACTTGGCGTGCGAGTACGTCGACGCCTTGATCGTGCGCTGCTCGACGGACGGCACGAGGAACCCGGATCCGGTGGCCGTGTCGGGCCAGTCGCGCTTGCGGACCGCCAGCGTGACGATCGCCATACTCGCGTACTCGATCGCCGCGAGCTCGGTCGACGCCGTCGGCGCCAGGTCGGTCAGCATCCGCGCGGCCGGGGCTGCCGGGACGGCGACAACCACCGCGTCCGCGGTCAGGTACGTCGGCGCGGGCACGGGTCCGGCCTCGAGCGTGAACCCGTCGGGCGTCCGCGAGATCCGTCGTACGGTCAGTTTGCGGCGGATCTGCACGCCGCGAGCCGTCAGGTCCTGCTCGAGCGCGGTGATGATGCGATTGATACCCCCGACGACGCCCGCGAACACCGGCTGGCCGGCGCGTTTCTGGCCCAGCTCGCGGAGCTCGGCTGTCGCGGCGAGCAGGCTCGACGCGGTCCGGAGCTTGGCGTAGAGGTCCGGTACGGCGGCTGCGAGCGAGATCTCGTCGGCCTTCCCGGCGTACACCCCGCCGAGCAGCGGGTCGATCAGCTTGTCGGTGACCGCGGACCCCATGCGATCGGCGACGAACCGGCCGATCGCCACGTCCTCGGTCAGCGCAGGCGCGGGGAGGTCAGCCTCATGGGCGACCTGCGCGGCGGCCTCTGGTCCGAGCACGTCGGCCGTCGCGGACGGATCGACCGGGACGCCCATCACGGTCGGCGGGATCGCGTGGATCCGGTCCCCGACCCACAACCCCGCAGAAGTCGTCGCCGGGTGGACGATGTCGTCACCCAGCCCGACCGCCCGGATCAGGTCGACACCCTCCGGTCGGCGCGCCAGCACCGACTCGGCGCCCAGATCTACGGGCACACCCTCGATCTCCGCACCGGCCAACTTCCCGCCGAGCCGCGGCGACGCTTCGAGCACGGTGATCTGCGGCGGATTCGGCCCGGTCGCGAGCGCATACGCCGCCGCCAGCCCGCTGATCCCGCCACCGACGACAACGACCCGGCTCACACGCCCTCCAGGATCAGTTCGTACCGCTTTCCCGGGCCGAGATCGGTGCTCGAGGTCCCGATCTGCCGGAAGCCGGTCCGGGTCAGCACCGTCTGGGAGGCGGGGTTCCGGTCCGAGGCCCCGGCCCGCAGCGTCGTGAGCGCGTACTCCGTCGCGGCGAGGCCGATGATCGCCCGTACGGCAGCCGTCGCCAGGCCCTGTCCCGCCCACTTCTCAGCGATCCGGTAGCCCAGCTCGGCCGACCCGTTCTCGAGATCGACCAGGTTCACCCGCCCGGCGACCGCGCCGGACCCGTCCACCAGCACGTGGAACCGGCAGATGCCGGCCGCCTGCTCGGCGAGCAGCGCCGCGTGCTTGGCGGCGAAGTTCGCGAAGTACTCGTCGCCGCGGTCCCAGATCCAGTTCGTGAAGTACTCGCGGTTCTCCCGCTCGAAGGCCAGGACGGCGTCGGCGTGGCCGGCGGTCAGCGGCTCCAGAGTCACCGGGTGGTCCGGCAGACGAATCACCGAGCGCTCCGGTTCTGGACGTACTTCGTGATCCGCGCCAGCACGTCGGGATCGGCGTTCGGCGGGACTCCGTGGCCGAGGTTGAAGATGTGGCCCGGAGCCTTCTTGCCCTCGTCGAGGATGCGGTCGATCTCGGGCTCGATCGCGTCCCAGCCCGCGAACAGCAGCGCCGGGTCCAGGTTGCCCTGGACCGGCTTCGGGGTGTCGAGCCGACGGACGGCCTCGTCCAGCGGCACGCGCCAGTCGACTCCGACCACGTCGGCGCCGGCCGCGCTCATCAGGCCGAGGAGCTCGCCGGTGTTCACGCCGAAGTGGACCCGCGGTACGCCGTACGACTTGATCGCCTCGAAGACCTTGGCCGAGTGCGGCAGCACAAACCGCTCGTAGTCGCGCGGTGACAGTCCACCGGCCCATGAGTCGAAGAGCTGGATCGCGGACGCGCCTGCCTCGACCTGGACCGCGAGGTACGCGATCGCGACGTCGGCGAGCCGGTCCGCCAGGGCGTGCCAGAGGTCCGGACTGCCGTGCATCATCGCCTTGGTCTTCGCGAAGTCCTTGCTCGGCCCACCCTCGACCAGGTACGACGCGACCGTGAACGGCGCGCCCGCGAAGCCGATCAGCGGCGTACCGCCGAGCTCGGAGGCGAGCTGCTGGACGGCCTCGGTGGTGAACGGCACGTCGGCCGCGGTGACCGGGCGGACCGCCGCGACCCCGGCCGCGTCCCGGATCGGGTCCGCCGCCACCGGGCCGACGCCGGGCTTGATCTCGATGTCGTAACCGGCGAACTGGAGCGGGGCGACGATGTCGGAGAAGAAGATCGCCGCGTCGACGCCGTAACGGCGGACCGGCTGCAGCGTTATCTCGACGACGAGGTCGGGACGCATACAGGACTCGAGCATCGTGATGCCCTCGCGCACCTTGCGGTACTCGGGCAACGCCCGGCCCGCCTGTCGCATGAACCACACGGGCGTATGCGGGACCGGCTCCCCCCGGGCAGCCAGCAGGTACGGGGAACGGTCGAGTGACGTCGAAGGCACACAGCGATGATCCCACGCGGTCCGCGGCGACTTGTCAGCACCGTCGCGGCCAGTTACCGGCGCGTCTAAACAAGCGTCGGTGAGTAATCGGTCGTAGGCTGCGAAGCATGGGTGCCCGCAAGCAGGTCGACGCGCCACCCGCGGAGTTCGCCGAGGCAGTCTCGCAGTTACGAGGTGCCCGGTTCCGGCCCGAGGTTTTCGTCGAGGAGATGCCCGCACCGCAGCGGATCGCACCGCACGCGGCCGCGGTCAGCGCCGACGTGACGGTTGACGGCGACGATGTCGCCACCGGCCGACTCGTCATCCTCTACGACCCGGACGGGAACGACGCCTGGCAGTCGACCTTCCGCTGTGTCGCGTACGTGCGTGCCGCCGTCGAACCGGAGATGGTGACCGACGCGCTGCTCGGCGGCGTGGGCTGGACCTGGCTGATGGAGGCGCTGGCCGACCGCGGCGCGGACTTCCTGGCCCCGAGCGGTACCGTGACCAGAGTGGTATCGGAGAGCTTCGGCGGCATGGCCGACGACGACGCGACGGCGGAGATCGAGATCCGCGCGTCCTGGAGCCCCGTGCCCGGACCCGGTGGAAATGTGGACGTGACCCGGCACGCCGAGGCGTGGGGCGAGGTTCTGTGTACGGCCGCCGGACTGCCGCCGGTTCCGCCGGGGGTGGTCGCGATGCCGACCCGGCGCGGACAGCGGGGCCGATGACCTCAGCCAACACTCCGCAGCCGTCCACCGCGGACGACCCGATCGCGAACCTGCCCCTGCTGGAGCTGCGGGACGGGCTGTCCGACGTGATCGACGTCGAGTCCGCGCTGACCGAAACGGTCGAGGCGTTCCGCGCCGGCACCGGCCCGGTGGCCGTCGACGCCGAGCGCGCCTCCGGCTACCGCTATTCGCACCGCGCGTATCTGGTCCAGCTGCGTCGTGAAGGATCCGGCTCCGCCCTCGTCGACCCGATCCCGTTCGGTGACCTGTCCGCGCTCGGTGACGCGATCGTCGATGCCGAGTGGATCATCCACGCCGCCAACCAGGACCTGGCCTGCCTGGCCGAGGTCGGGATGGTGCCGCGACAGGTGTTCGACACCGAGCTGGCCGGCCGTCTCCTCGGCTACCCGAAGGTCGGGCTCGCCTCGCTCGTGAGCGAAGTGCTCGGCTATCGGATGCGCAAGGAACACTCGGCCGCCGACTGGTCCACCCGTCCGCTCCCGTCCCCCTGGCTCGTGTACGCCGCTCTCGACGTCGAGATGCTGATCGAGCTGCGGAACGCGATCGAGCAGGAACTGCGCAGCGAGGGCAAGTGGGAGTGGGCGGAGCAGGAGTTCGCCGCGATTCTCGACGCTCCCCCGCGCGAGCCGAAGCCGGACCCGTGGCGTCGTACGTCGGGTATGCACCGGGTCCGTAACCGTCGCAGCCTGGCCGTCGTCCGCTCCCTGTGGGAGGCGCGGGACCAGATCGCCGAGTCCGCGGACATCTCCCCCGGCCGGATCCTGCCGGACGCCGCGATCGTCGAGGCCGCGTCGGCGATGCCGGCCGACCGGGACACGCTGCAGAAGCTCACGGCCTTCAAGGGCCGCGGCGCGCATCGGCACATGCGGACGTGGTGGGAAGCGGTCGACCACGCCCGCAAACTCCCCGACTCCGAGCTCCCCAAGCAAGGACCGCGGTACGACGGCCCGCCACCGGCCCGCGCCTGGGCCGACCGCGACCCTGATGCCGCCGCACGCCTCTCGGCCGCCCGCACCGCGGTCGCCGAGATCGCCGAGGCGCACCGCCTTCCGACGGAGAACCTGCTGGCCCCGGACACGATCCGCCGCCTCGCCTGGTCCCCGCCGAGCAATGTGAACCTCGAGGTCGTCACGACGTTCCTCCGCGACCATCACGCGCGCCCGTGGCAGATCGGCCTCACCGCCGACGTACTCACCGACGCCATGACCTCAGAGGCCCCGGCCAAACCGCTCGACTAGCGCTTCGCCCGGCGCGTTTGGGGGGTTGACCCCTGAGCTTGTCGGATGCCCCCTCAGATTCTCTGGGGCCAACCGACCGTTTCAGGGGTCAACCCCCGAGACGGTGCGCGGGGGCGGGCCGGCGGCGTCCGGCTGGGGTTCTGTTGGCGGCTCGCTGTCTCCGTAGGTCAGGTCGGGGTGGAGACGGTCGCGGAGGGTGACCACGATCTGCAGTGCGCCGAGAAGGATGACCGTGGCGATGATCGCGAAGATCTGGCGGTAGCTCAGCAGGCTGACGAGCAGGCTCCCGAGCGCGAGCGAGATCGCCTGCGGGGTGGACAGCAACACCTCGACCGCGGTCGACACCCGGCCGATCAAATGACCCGGCGACCGCCGCTGCATCAGCGTGGTGAACGAAACGAAGGTCCACGGCAGGCCAAGGCCACAGATGCCCGCGCCGATCAGCACCACGGCAATGGTGGGCGCGACGATGCAGACGATGGTGGCGACCGCGAGGGCGACCAGGCCGACCGCGCAGGTCGTGACCTCACCCAGCCGGCGCACGGCGCGGGCGGCGGTGAGTCCGCCGATGATCGCGCCGACGCCCTGGGCCGTCACGAAGGCGCCGGCGAACGTCGCCTGCTTGCCGAAGGCATCGAGCAGGGCGTAGATCGACGATTCGAAGAAACCGATGACGAGGATCGAGATCCCGAGCCCGGCCAGGACGTGGCGGAGTACGCGGTCACCGATCAGGAAGCGGATCCCGCCCATCACCTCCTCGCGGAAGGCGTGCTGGGTCGGGGCGGGTGTCTCGGTGACCTTGAGCGTCGCGATCAGGAGACCTGCGACCACGAAGGTAGCCGCGTCGACGACCGCGACCAGCCAGCCGCCGACCGTCGCGAAGATCGCCGCCCCGACCAGCGGGCCGAAGAGCCGGAAGCCTTCCTTGATCGTCGCCAGGCTGGAGTTCGCGTCGACGAGCAGCTCGTCCGGCAGCAGCTCTTTGAGCAGGCCGTTGAGCGCGGCCGGCAGGACGACGAACGAGACGCCGTACAGGAAGGCGACGACCCAGATCAGCCAGACATCGTCGGCGTTCCGCACGAGGACCAGCGGGAGTACGGCGGCCGCGCTGGCGAAGTTGCCCCAGACGAGGATCGCCTTGCGGGGCAGGCGATCCACCCACACGCCGAGCAGCGGGGCGCCGAGCGCCGGCAGCACCATGAAGAAGAACGTCAGGCCGGCCATCGCGTTGGAGCCGGTGAGCGTCTTCACCCACATGCTCAGCACCAGCAACATCACCGAGTCGCCGAGCATCGACGTACTCAGACCGCCGAACAGACGCGGGAACCCGGGCTGCGCAAACAGCTTCCTCATGCCGGCTCAACTCCCGGGAAGTACACCGGGACACCCCAGGCCACGAACTCGCAGAGTCGCGAACCCGCCGGCCGCTGGGTGGGATCGGTCAGCCGCTCGACATGGCGATCGAGGACGGCGTTGATCGCCTCGTTCATCTCCTTGAGCTCGTCGGCCGTCAACCAAGCGACCATCTCGGTGTTGCTGTTCGCCGCACGCCACTCCTCCGGCGCCTCCGGCGCGCGTTGCTGCGCCTCCCGCAACCGGTCGATCGCGCGGCCCATCACCACCTCGGACAACGCCTGGGCGGCCCGCCGCTCGTCGAGCGACCCCGACGCGTGCTCCTCGTCCCAGCGGAACCCGAGCCCCGGCACCTGCCACGGGCGCTGGCGGCCCTTCCCGCCTGCGGCCTCCTCGACGAACCCGTGCTGGGCCAGCTTGCGCAGATGCCAGGAGCAGTTGGCCGGCGTCTCGTCGAGCCGGTCGGCCAACTCGGTCGCGGTCAGCGGACCGCTGACCGACAGCAGTTCGATGATCGCCATCCGGACCGGATGGGCGAGCGCATTCAGCTCGCGGGGGTCGCTCAGGCGACGATGCGGGTCGGGCATGCGTCGAAAGTACTCTTTCGAAAGAGTTGTTGCAATCCTTCGCAAAGGAATCGCCCGCCGCGGTTTGCGACGGGCGATCCGATCGACAGGTGTTACTTCGGGAGCTGGGTTTCGATCGCGGCGACGACCTCGGCCGACTCCGGCTCGGTGCGGGGGCGGAAGCGGGCGGCGACGGTGCCCTCGGGGCTGACCAGGAACTTCTCGAAGTTCCACTGGATGTCACCGGCCTCGCCCTCGGCGTCCGGGGTCAGGGTCAACTCGGCGTACAGCGGGTGCCGGCCGTCGCCGTTCACCTCGAGCTTGTCGAGCATCGGGAACGTGACGCCGTACGTCGTCGAGCAGAAGGTGTCGATCTCCTCGGCCGACCCCGGCTCCTGGCCGCCGAACTGGTTGCAGGGCGCGCCGAGCACCGTGAACCCACGGGACTCGTACTTCTTCTGCAGGTTCTCGAGGCCTTCGTACTGCGGCGTCAGACCGCACTTCGACGCCACGTTGACGACCAGGACGGCCTTGCCCTTGTAGTCACCGAGCGACGTCGAGGCGCCGGACAGAGTGGTCAGCGGAATGTCGTACAGGCTCATGCTCATCCTTGGGAGGTTGGGAGGTGACGGGCAAGAAAGTCTTCGGTACGGCGCCACGCGAGCGCGGACGCGTCGGCGTTGTGGAACATCGGCAGCGGGTTGTCGAACGCGTGCCCGGCGCCGTCGTACCGGTGGATCTCGGCATCGCCGAGCGCGGGGACGATCGTGTCGACGTCCAGGTAGGCATCGGTGTTGCCGAAGTGGTGCAGGCTCGGCGCGGTGACCTGCGGGGTCAGCTCCAGAAGGTTCTTGAGGGCGGAGCCGTAGTAACTCACGAGCACATCCGGGCGCGAACGCGCTGCGACGTTGAAAGCGAGTCCGCCGCCGAAGCAGAAGCCGACCACGCCGGCGCCCTTGCCGCGTGCCTGCAGGTACTGCAGCGCTAGAAGGGCGTCGTTGACCGCGAGATCCCAGTCCAGGCGCCCGACGATGCCCATCGCACGCGGCAGCAGCTCGGGCGACGACTCATCCAGCTCGGTGTCGTCAAGGCGCCAGTAGATCTCTGGCGCGATGACGTAGTACCCCAGGGCGTGCAGATCCGCCGCACGCTGCTTGATGTAGCCGGAGACCCCGAAGATCTCCTGGAGGAGCAGGATTCCCGGCGCGTCGGCGTCGGCCGATCCCCACTCGTGGACTGGTAATCCGTCGTCGAGCTCCAAGGTCACACAGTGAAGCGTACGACCTCAGTGGGTATCGGCCTCGGCGCAGGTGCGGGCATCCACGACTTCGTCTCGGCGACCGCGTCGACGAGCAGCCGGTACAGCCTGTCGTCCGGGTCCGGCACGCACGCCTGCGAGATGCCTTCGACCGCGCAGGACACCGCGCGTGGCGCTGTCCGGCGAGCGAAGTCCGGCGCACCGCGGCGGGAGCGTGCGGTGAACGCCCGCGCCCACTTGGTCGCCGACGGGACCGCCTGCAGTACGGCGAGCGAGTCCGGCTCGATGTGGTCGAGCGGCCGCCCGTCGAGCTCGGCCAGCTGCTTCTCCCCCACCAGCAACGCGACGGCCAGGATGTACTGCCGCTCCTGCGAGACGACCGGCAGCGCGTGCTGGATGCAGCGCGCCGTGACCCGCGGTACGACATGCGGGTCGTCCGGGGTCATCCCGATCACCGAAGGGATCATCGGCGCCAGGCGGGACCGCCCGGAGTCCGTCGTACAGTCGTTGACGTCCCGCGCGACCCCGGCCAGCAGCGGATGCGTGCAGGCGGGATGGTCGGACCACGGTTCGCCGGCCAAGTAGGAGGCGAACTCCATGAAGCAGGCGCCCTTGCGTGGATTGCGGTGCTTGCCGCGGCTCAGGACCGGTACAGCGAGATCAAGGTTGTTCATTGAACGGCTCCCCATCGCTACTGCCACCAGCATGCGCCGAATCCAGGCGGTTGGCCACGGGTTGCTGTGAGCAGCTCCACAGGCACAGGGTGTTTGGCAGTTCTGTTACTCACGGGTAGCATCGAGGTAGCTTTCCCGACCCCCAGAGGAGGGCCCTCGTGCCCCGTGAGATCCGCGATGTCGTGTTCGTCGACGGCGTTCGCACCCCGTTCGGCAAGGCCAAGGGCCAGTACGCCGAAACCCGCGCCGACGACCTGGTGATCAAGTGCATCCGGGAGCTGCTGCGGCGGAACCCGGGTCTCCCCCCGGAACGCGTGGACGAGGTCGCGATCGCGGCCACCACCCAGATCGGCGACCAGGGCCTGACCATCGGCCGGACCGCGGCTCTGCTGGCCGGTCTGCCGAACACCACGCCCGGCTACGCGATCGACCGGATGTGCGCGGGCGCGATGACCGCCGTCACCACCACCGCGGCCGGTGTCGCCTTCGGTGCGTACGACGTGGTGATCGCGGGCGGGGTCGAGCACATGGGCCGGCACCCGATGGGCGAGGGCGTCGACCCGAACCCGCGGATCATCTCCGAGAAGCTCGTCGACACCTCTGCCCTGGTGATGGGGTCGACCGCGGAGAACCTGCACGACCGCTTCCCAGGGATCACCAAAGAGCGCACCGACGCGTACGCCGCGGCGTCCCAGGAGAAGGCCGCGAAGGCCTACGCCAACGACCTGATCCAGCCGGACCTGGTGCCGATCGCGACTCGCTCGGCCTCGGATGGCTGGGGTTACGCCGCCACCGACGAGCCGATGCGGCCGGGCACCACGGTCGAGGACCTCGCTGCTTTGAAGACGCCCTTCCGTCCGCACGGCCGGGTCACCGCGGGCAACTCGGCCGGTATCAACGACGGCGCGACCGCTTGTGTGCTGACGTCTGCTTCAGCGGCGGAGGAGCTGGGTCTGAAGCCGAAGATGAAGCTGGTCTCGTACGCCTTCGCCGGTGTCGAGCCCGAGGTGATGGGTGTCGGGCCGATCCCGGCGACCGAGAAGGCGTTGAGGCTGGCCGGGCTGACGATCGACGACATCGAGGCGTTCGAGGTGAACGAGGCGTTCGCCGTTCAGGTGATCGCGTTCCTGGAGCACTACGGCATCGCGGACGACGATCCGCGGGTCAACCCGTACGGCGGTGCGATCGCCTACGGCCACCCGCTCGCGTCGTCCGGCGTCCGGCTGATGAACCAGCTGGCCACGCAGTTCGAGCAGCGCCCCGAGGTCCGCTACGGCCTCACCACCATGTGCGTCGGCCTCGGCATGGGCGGAACCGTCATCTGGGAGAACCCCAACTGGGAAGGGAACGCGGCCGCATGAGCCTGCAGGAACTGATTGACTCGGCGTCTGCTTTGTCCACCGACGAAGTCGTCACGCTCGCGCACTCCCGAGACGTCGTACTGCCGGGCAAGGCCGGCACGATGGCGCTGATCACGCTGGACAACGGGCACGACCACACCAAGCCGAACACCTTCGGGCCGAAGGGTCTGGGGTCGCTGAACGCCGCTCTGGATGCCGCGCTGGCTCGCGACGAGATCGTCGCGATCGGCGTCACCGGGAAGCCGTTCATCCTGGCCGCGGGCGCCGACCTGAGCGGCGTACCGAAGCTGGCCGATCGGGAGCAGGCACTGGCGCTCGGCAAGATCGGGCACGGCGTGATGCGGAAGCTGGTCGACGGCGGCAAGCCTTCGTTCGCGTTCGTGAACGGGGTTGCGCTCGGCGGCGGGCTCGAGGTCGCGCTGCACGCGACCTACCGGACTATTTCGGTTGCCGCGGGCATGCTGTCGACGCCGGAGGTCTTCCTCGGGCTGATCCCGGGCTGGGGCGGCAACTTCCTGCTGCCGAACCTGATCGGCGCGGACAAGGCGGTCAAGGTCGTCGTCGAGAACGCCCTCAACCAGAACAAGATGCTCAGCGGACCGGAGGCGGTGAAGCTCGGCATCGGCGACGTACTGCTGGAGTCGGCAGACTTCCTCGAGCAGTCGCTGCTGTGGGCTTCGAAGGTGCTCACGGGCGCCGTCGTTGTCGAGCGGCCTTCGGTTGACCGGGGCGAGGCATGGGATGCAGCTGTTGCCCGGGGCAAGGCTTTTGCCGACCTGAAGGTCAGCGGAGCGGCGCCGGCGCCGTACCGGGCGCTGGAGCTGATCGCGGCGGCTCGCGACAACGACCGGGACCGTGGGTTCGCCGCGGAAGACGAGGCACTCGCGGATCTGATCATGAGCGAGGAGCTGCGGAGCGGGCTCTACGCGTTCGATCTCGTGAACAAGCGGGCCAAGCGGCCGGCCGGTGCGCCGGACAAGTCGCTGGCGCGGCCGGTGACCAAGGTCGGGGTTGTCGGCGCGGGGCTGATGGCCGGCCAGCTGGCGCTGCTGTTCGCGCGGCGGCTCGAGGTTCCCGTCGTACTCACCGATCTCGATCAGGAGCGCGTGGATCGCGGCGTCGGGTATGTGCACGGTGAGATCGACAAGCTGCTCGCGAAGGGGCGGGTGCGCTCCGACAAGGCGAACCAGCTGAAGGCACTCGTCACCGGGTCGGTCGACAAGGGCGCGTTCGCGGACGCGGACTTCGTGATCGAGGCCGTGTTCGAAGAGCTGCAGCTGAAGAAGACGATCTTCGCCGACCTGGAGAAGATCATCCGGCCGGACGCGATCCTCGCGACGAACACCTCGTCGTTGTCGGTGACCGAGATGGCCGCGGACCTCGAGCACCCGGAGCGGGTCGTCGGGTTCCACTTCTTCAACCCGGTCGCGGTGCTGCCGCTGCTGGAGATCATCAGGGCTGACCGGACCGACGACGCTTCACTGGCTACTGCGTTTGCGGTTGGCAAGACGCTGAAGAAGTCGTGTGTGCTGGTGAAGGACGCGCCGGCGTTCGTGGTGAACCGGCTGCTGACGCGGTTCCTGGGCGAGGTCAGCGCGGCGGTGGACGAGGGTACGCCGATCCCCGAGGCCGATCGCGCTCTGTCCGCGCTGGGCCTGCCGATGCCGCCGTTCGTGCTGCTGCAGCTGGTCGGGCTGCCGGTGGCGCTGCATGTCGCGGAGACGATGAACCGCGCGTATCCGGATCGGTTCGCGGTGTCGGAGAACCTGGCGAAGGTTGTTGCTGCAGGCAAGAGTTCGTTCTATCTGTGGCCGGAGGGCAAGCCGGTCGTGGATCCGGAGGTCGAGGCGCTGGTAACGGTCGGCGACAAGCCCTCCACCCCCGACGAACTCCGCAACCGCGTGCTGACCGCCCTGGCCGAAGAAATCAAGATCATGCTCGACGAGGGCGTGGTCGCCGAAGCCCAGGACATCGACCTCTGCCTCCTCCTCGGCGCCGGCTGGCCCTTCCACCTAGGCGGAATCACTCCGTACCTCGACCGAACCGGCATCTCCGAAAAGGTCAACGAATCCCGCTTCCTCCCGCGCGGCGTAGCCGGCCTCGCCTAATACCCCCGGCGCAGGACAGTGCTGTTGGGCGTTTGAGGGGTTAACCCCTCAAACGCCCGGCGGTCCCGAGATACAGCGGGCCGTGCAGGGTTCACCCCTTGAACTTCTTGGCGCCGGCTACTACCTGGGCGGGCGTCAGGCCGGTGTCTTTCTTCAGGACCGAGGGGCCGTGTTGGGACATGTCGGTGTAGAGGGCGGCCAGCTTTTTCTCGCCTAGTTTGTTGGCCAGGTATTCGACTATCCACCAACTGGTGCCGTAAGCGCGGTCTGCGTCGGCATCGAAGACGGTGGTGTCGGGGAGCGCGGTGAGCTTCGGAAGGTACGCCGACTTCACGCGCTTGCGGTACGGGTCGACCGACCAATGCGGATCGTCCTCGATCGAGCGGCAGCGGACGTACTCCGCCATACCCTCGACCATCCAGATCGGCGTATAGATGCCGAGCGTCGACGTCGCGACGTGCGTCATCTCATGCACGAGCAGATCCTTGTCGAGGCGCTTGCGGAGTGCAGGATTGACCACGATGCGACTGCCGATGGGCGCGCCGATCGGCTTCCCCAACTGCTCGCCTTCGAAGAGCGTCACCGCCTTTGCCGCGATCGTCCAGCCGTCCCCGGTCCCCGCGGTCCAGATCGTCGACATGACCCGGTCCTGCGGCATCGCCACCACCAGTACGGCGCCGTTCCACGGTCGGGCCCAGTGCTTGCGGACCGACTTCACCGCCTTCTCGGCGACCTGCGCGACCTTCGTACCGAGGCTCGCTTCCCGCTTGTCCACGACAACGACGACCGTGCCACGCCGTACCACCTGGACCTCGTCGAAGTCCCACGGCTGCCGATGACCGTCGCGGCTGAGGTTCTCGTCCGTGCCGATGTCGTCGACGAGCACCCACGCCGAACCCCGCTGGACGAACGTGTACCCGAGGTCGGTCTGCACCGGCCGCGGATCCAGCCGCACCAACTGGTACCGCATCATCACGCGCGTCGAGAACGTCGTCGGCCCGAACTTCGCGACCAGCCCCGGCACCGGCCGGAACGCATCGGCGGTGAAGTACTTGAGCGAACTGAACCCGAACTTCCGCAGGTTCACGAACAGCAGCCGCTCACGCGCGACCAACTCGGCCTGCTTCGGGTCGACCGAGGCCAGGAAGCCCTTCAGGTCGCCCTTGAGTACGGCGGCCGACCGCCGGGCCAGCACCGCATCGATCGCCTGCTTGCGGGCCAGCTCCTCAGCCGGAGAGAGCTCCCCCGGCGCCGGCGAAGTCGCCCGCGTCGCGACAGCGGCGACCGCGCTGCCACCAGGTTCCTCGCCGTTCCGGGCCCGTACGACAACAACCGCGCCGGACGCAGCGAGCGCCAGCGCGGCAACGCCTGCGAACAGGCGTTTCGGGTGATTCATTGGTGATCCCCTCGGATGGTCGGCTGATCCTAGCCGACCATCCGAGGGCGACGATCACGCCTTCTGTGCCTCGCCGGTGCGCTCCTCCACGCCGACCCGGCTGCGCCGGTAGCCGTACAGGGCGTAGATGGCGAAGCCGATCACCATCCAGATCAGGAACCGGATCCAGGTCTCCAGCGACAGGTTCAGCATCAGGTAGATGCAGATGAGTGCTGCCAGGATCGGGATCACCGGATTCCACGGCACGCGGAACGACCGCTCGATGTCCGGCCGGCTCTTACGCAGCAGCGGAACGGCGATCGACACCAGCGTGAACGCGGCCAGCGTGCCGATGTTCACCATCTCTTCCAGCTTGCCGATCGGGGTGACCCCGGCGATGATCGCGACGACGATGCCGATCCCGATCGTCAGGCGGTACGGCGTACCCCACTTCGGGTGCGTCTTGCCGAGCTGACGCGGCATCAGGTGGTCGCGGCTCATCGCGAACACGACGCGCGCCGCACCGATCATCAGCGTCAGTACGACGGTGGTCAGACCGGCGACCGCACCCGCGGAGATCAGCGTCGCGAAGCCGCCCCGGCCGACCGACCGGAACGCCTCGGCCAGCGCCGCTTCACCGTTGATGTCGGTGTACTTCACCATGCCGGTGATGACGATGCAGACCAGCACGTAGAGAACCGTGCAGATGGCCAGCGAGCCGATGATGCCACGCGGCAGGTCGCGTTGCGGGTTCTTCGCCTCTTCGGCCGTGGTCGCGACCACGTCGAACCCGATGAACGCGAAGAACACCAGCGAGGCGCCGGACACCAGGCCCATCACGCCGAACGCCGACGGGGCGCCGAAGACGGCCTGGATCAGCGGGGTGGTGAGATCGACGTGCGCGTTCGGCGACGGGACGCTCGGCGGGATGAACGGCGACAGGTTCGAGCCCTTGATGTAGAACAGGCCGGCGATGATCACGAACAGCACCACGAACAGCTTGATACCGACCAGCACCAGGTTGACCCGCAGCGACTCCTTGATGCCGATCGTCGCCAGTGTCGTCAGCACCAGGACCAGGATCATCGCGAGCACGTTCACATGACTGTCCGGCCCGATCGACGACGGCCAGCCCAACCCGATCTGATCGAGGAACAATGCCGCGTACGTCGACCACCCCTGCGACACGACGCTTGCCCCGAGCATCAGCTCGAGCAGCAGGTCCCAGCCGATGATCCAGGCAAAGATCTCACCGAGCGAGAAGTACGAGAACGTGTACGCCGAACCCGACACCGGCACGGTGGACGAGAACTCGGCGTAGCACAACGCGGCCAGCGCACAGCAGAACGCGGCCAGCACGAAGGACAGTGCGATGCCCGGCCCGGCGTACAGCTTGGCGGCACGCCCGGTCAGGGTGAAGATGCCGGCACCGATGATGACACCGATGCCGAAGACGGTCAGGTCTATCGCGGTGAGGCGTTTCTTGAGCTGGTACTCCGGCTCGTCCGTGTCGGCTATCGACTGCTCGATCGTCTTCTTCCGCACAAGACTCATCTGCGCCTCCTCGACTGCGTCTTCTCAAAGACAGGGACGGAACCCTTCGAGGTTGCCCCTCTGACAGCGCGAGGTCAAACCGCCACTCAGCGTTGCGGCGTGTATGTTGCCAGCGACGTCCACAGAGTCGCTTCGGTGAGGCCGGTCCGTTCCATCAGGATCCGGTCCCGCGCGGCCTGGTCGGTACCGTTCGTCGCCATGTCCTCGTACAGGTCCTCGACCTTGTCGAGCCCGATCCGCTGGACGAGGTACCGGACGGCGAGCCAGCTCACGCCGTACACGTCGGCGGAGTTCTGGTAGAAGCCGGCGTCGCTCGGCAGCGAAGACAGTTGCGGCAAGGCCTCGTCGATGACCTCCTGCTCCCACTTGCCGACCTGGCCGGGTCCGCTGATCGCCTCGATCCCCTTCCAGGACACGTACTCCGCGGCGCCTTCGGCCAGCCAGAGCGGCTCGTACCCGCCCAGGTCCGCGGTGTCGACGTGGGTGATCTCGTGCGACAACAGGATCTCGTCGACGCGGTCGCGCTCGTTCGGGTTGATCACGATGTAGCCGCCGGCGACCGTACCGTCGGCGGTGTCCTGACCGGGCAGCGAGGAGAACGTCGAGCCGGTGCTGGCCGCGGACTCGATGTCCTCATCGGCGAACCGCGCGTCGCGTACGTCGGTCTCGTCGAGCGCGATCACGAACACCGAGCCGTCCCACTTCCGCGGCCAGTACGCCGTCACCTCGTTCAGGCCCTCGGTCGCGGCGGCCACGATCGCCCGCCCGCGTTTCGTGTCGCCCTTCTCGACCACTACGAGTACGCGCGGCCCGCGCTGCACCTCGATCCGGCCCAGGTCCCAGGCCTCGCGATGCGCGCCCGGGCCGAGGTCGGTGTCCAGGTCGTTGTCGTCGGTGAGCAGCCAACGGCCGGCCTTGGAGATGAACGTGTAGCCGAGCTCGGTCGTCACCGGCGTGAAGTCGACCTTCGGGATCTGGTACCGCATCAGCACCCGCACGAGGTACGTCGTACCGCCGTGGGCTCGTACCACGGCCGGGTTGAAGCGCTCCTCGGCCTGGCTGTACCCGACCTCGCTGAAACCGATCTCGACCAGGTTCGCGAACAGGATCCGCTGCTCGGCGCGCAGCTTCTTGTCGGCCGGATCGACATCGGCCAGGAACTCCGCCTCGTTGCCGGTCTGCACGGCCTGCGCGCGGCGGAGCAGGATCGAGTCGACGGCGAGCCTGCGCGCGGCGATCTGGGCGGCGACCCGCGACGGCTTGGTCGCCTTCGGCGTGGTCGGGGTGGCGGTCCGAACGGCCGTCGGGCGGTTGCGGGCGTCCTGCTCACGCTGTTCAACGGTGTAAACGACGCCGCCCGACACCAGGACCACGGCCAGCACCAACCCCAGCCAGCGGCGGGGGCCGGTGGGCGGCGGCCCTGTTTCAGGCGTCGTTGCACTCACTTCGGGTTGGTTCCCCTCCGAGTACCCGATGGTCGCAGACGGGTTACCCTAACCGACCTTCCCCGCTTTAGGCTGCCGCAGCAGCCTTCAACGCGGTGAAAAGTCCCGTCTCGGTCATCCCGATGTGCTCGAGCATGATCCGGTCGCGTTCCTTCTGGGTCGAGCCCATCGCGGCGAGTTCGCGGTACAGCGTGCCGACCTCGGTCCCGCCGAACCGCGTGAACAGGTAGTCGAGCGCGAGCCAGGACAGCGGATACGAACTGTCGGCCTGGTCGAAGAAGGTCGCGTCCGCGGGCAGGCTCTTCGCCTTCGCGAGGTACTTCGTCCGGACGTCCTGCCGGTACTGCGGGATCGCGAGGTTGGTCTGCCCGGCCATCGGGAGGAACTCGACGTACGTCGCGGCGCCCTCCACCATCCAACGTGGCGCATACGGACCGTACGGCGCCGTCGCGACGTGGGTGAACTCGTGGGCGAGCGTGCGCGCGTCGACCTTGTTGCGGTTGTACGGGTTGATGACGACGTACGAGTCGGCCCGCTCGCCCGCGCCGGTGACCTCGCCGGGCAGCGTGCGGTACACAAACGTCGCCATCGCGATCGCGTCCTCGGCGTTCATCGGCTGGGTGTAGTCCGCGCCGCGAACGACCTTGTCGTCCAGCGCGATCACGACACCGGAGCCCTTCCAGCCGCCGGGCCAGCTCTTGGTGACCGCTTGTACCGCGCTGGTCGACATCGTCACCAGCTTGTTCGCGAGCGCGTCCTGGCCCTTCTCGACGACGACCAGCACGCGCGGAGCCCGCTTGACCAGGACCGGACCGGTGTCCCACGCCTCCTGGTGCGAGCCGCGCGGGAGGCGCTTGTCGATGTCGGTGTCCGAGACCAGCATCCAGGACCCGTTCGCACGCTGGGTGAACGTGTAACCGAGCATCGCGCGGACCGGGACCAGGTCGATGCCGCGGATCTGGTAGGTCATCGCGACGGCGACCAGGTACGTCGTCGGGCCGTCCTTCTGGACGATGCTGTCGTCGTACTGCTGGGCCAGCTGCTGGTACGTCAGCTTGGCGAAACCGAACTGGCGCAGGTTCGTGAACAGGGTCCGCTGGCTCGCGACGAGACGTGTGTTGGCGGGGTCGACGTCGGCGAGAAACGCGGTCTCGTTGCCGGCCAGCACGGCCTTCGCGCGTCGCTGCAGTACGACATTGACCGCGGCGGTGCGAGCAGCGAGGTCGACGCTCGCCGTACTGGCGGCGTTGTCCACCGAGCCGTCGGCCCGCTGGCTCGAGCGATGCAGGGCCAGACCGCCCACGACTGCGGCGCCGACCAGGACCAGCGACAGCAGGATCGGCCACACGCGGCCGGACCGCCGTCGGGCGGCACCGTGACGGCTGTGCCGCCCTGCCTCAGCCATGGTCCTGGGTCCTGGCCGGTGAAGTGCCTAGGCGTTGCCCGGACGGTCGCCCGCCGGGTCGGGCGCGTTGAGGGCATCGCCGTCGTGCTCCGACAGCAGCTCGGTGATCTCGCGGGCCAGCTCCTGCCCGGTCAGGCCGATCTCCTGCAGTACGGCGGGACGCTTGGCGTGCCGGAGGAACTCCTGCGGGATGCCGAAGTCGCGCACCGGCGTCTCGATGCCGGCGTCGCGGACCGCCTGCGCGATCATCGAGCCGCAACCGCCGGCCCGGCCGTTGTCCTCGATCGTGGCGACCAGCTTGAAGTCCTCCGCCAGCTCGACCAGCTCGGGAGCCACCGGCTTCACCCAGCGCGGGTCGACCACTGTGACACCGAAGCCGTGCGCCTCGAGACGATCCGCCACGTCCATCGCGGTCGCCGCCATCGCGCCGATGCCGACGAGCAGTACGTCGTTGCCGGTCCGCTTGAGCACGTCGAGCTGACCGATGCGCTCGATGGCCTCGATGTCCGGGCACACCTCGCCCTTGGAGTAGCGCAGTACGGTCGGGGCGTCGTCCACCTCGACTGCCTCGTTGAGGAGCTCCTGGACCCGCTTGCCGTCGCGCGGCGCGGCCATGCGAAGGCCGGGGACGACCTGGAGGATCGACATGTCCCACATGCCGTTGTGGCTCGGGCCGTCGTCACCTGTGACGCCGGCGCGGTCGAGTGCGAACGTGACGCCGCACTTGTGCAGCGCGACGTCCATCAGGACCTGGTCGAAGGCGCGGTTGAGGAACGTGGCGTAGATCGCGACGACCGGGTGCAGACCGCCCATCGCGAGACCGGCCGCGCTCGTGACCGCGTGCTGCTCCGCGATGCCGACGTCGAACGTCCGGTCCGGGAACTCGTCGGCGAACCGGGCCAGACCGGTCGGATGCAGCATCGCCGCCGTCACCGCGACCACGTCCGGGCGGCGATGGCCGATCTTGATCAGCTCGTCGGAGAACACGTCCGTCCAGCCGCGCGGCTTGTTGGCCGGGCGGATCTGGTGGAAGTTGTCCTCCTCGTCCTGCTCGGCGGCCGCGTAGCCGAAACCCTTCTTGGTCACCGCGTGCACGATCACCGGTCCGCCGAACGCCTTCGCGCTGCGGAGGGCGTCCTCCATCGCCTCACGGTCGTGGCCCGCCACGGGTCCGACGTACTTGAGGCCGAGGTCCTCGAACATGCCCTGCGGGGCGAGCATGTCCTTCAGGCCCTTCTTGATCCCGTGCAGCACCTCGTACATCGGCGGGCCCACGTACGGCGTACGGCCGAGGTTCTTCTTGATCAGGTCGAGGACCTTCTCGTACCGCGGGTTGGTGCGGAGCGTGGTCAGGTGCGTCGCGAGGCCGCCGACGGTGTCGCTGTACGAGCGGCCGTTGTCGTTGACGATGATGACCAGCTTGAGGTCCTTGCCGGCGGCGATGTTGTTCAGCGCCTCCCAGGCCATACCGCCGGTCAGACCGCCGTCGCCGATCAGTGCGACGACGTGGCGGTCCTCCTTCGTGAGCCGGTACGCCTTGGCCAGGCCGTCGGCGTACGAGAGAGCGGTGGAGGCGTGGCTGTTCTCGATGACGTCGTGCTCGGACTCGGCGTGGCTGGGGTAGCCGGACAGACCGTCCTGCTGACGGAGAGTGTCGAAACGCGGGGCGCGGCCGGTGACCAGCTTGTGCACGTAGGCCTGGTGGCCGACGTCGAAGAGGAGGCGGTCGCGGGGCGAGTCGAAGACGCGGTGCATCGCCAGGGTGATCTCGACCATCCCCAGGTTCGGGCCGAGGTGACCCCCGGTCCGGGACACGGTCTCGACCAGCACGTCCCGGATCTCCGCCGCGAGATCGGTGAGCTGCTGATCAGTCAGCTTCTTGAGGTCCGCCGGACCTCCTACCGTCTCCAGCACGCGCATCGAGCTCCTCCCGCAGGTCTTCCTCGAATGCTTGAGTCTATGCTCGCGTCGCCCGGAATCCGAACTCGGCAAGGCCCGCTGAGCCTGGCTCGAGCAGATGTTGGGCAATCTCACACTCCAAGACGCTTCCCGGGAGTCGCTGGTTCGACGTGGTGTGCGTCTCACTTAGAGTCATCGTATGGACCTGGTGAGGACCCTGTTCCGGAAGTACGACGGGCAGCCGCATCGACTCGTCGAGGCGATCCGCCTCGGCGAGGACGAACACGGCCTGTGGGTCGGCTCCGTCCCCGGCACCCAGGGCCAACGCGCCGACGGCAGCTGGAAAACCATCGACCACCACCGCGTTCGGCTCTTCCCCCGCGGCCAATGGTGGAGCGCCCTCTTCAACGACGAGCCCCACCAGACGGCGATCTACTGCGACATCACCATGCCGGCCGAATTCGGCGTCGACTCGGTGACCCTGGTCGACCTGGACCTCGACATCCGGCTGTTGCGAGACGGCACCGTCCACGTCATGGACGAAGACGAGTTCCACGCCCACCAGGTCCGCTACAACTACCCGCCCCAGGTAGTAGCCACCGCCCAAGCCACCTGCGACCACCTGGCCGCCACCATCACCACCACAGAACCCTTCACCACGGCTTACAAGCCGTACCTGGAACTCATCCGCAGCATGTAAAGGCAGTGTGGAGACAGCAACCGGCCCCCGTCGGCTAGGAGCCCCCCTGAGCCGACAAGGGCCGATCACGCGTGTCGGTTAGTCCGGCACCACAACATCCTCGGTCGCATAACGCGAGCAGTCCACTCCCCACAGCAAAGTTGCATGAACCTGCAGACCCTTGGGCCGATAGGTTGGGGGTATGCGTGATGTTCGGGTGGTGTATCGGAAGTTTGATGAGAAGTTGCACTGGCATCAGTGGATGCGGTTTCTCGGGGAGGACGAGTACGGGGTGTGGTTGGGGGCGGCGGCGGGGTCCGTGTCTCAGCGGGGTGATGAGCCGGTGGTGACGCAGGAGCAGGCTCATGTGCAGTTGTTTCCGCGGGGTAAGTGGTTCACGGCGCTGTTCAACGACGAGCCGCGGTACACGGAGATCTATGCCGATATCACCACCCCGGTGGAGTTCTCAGACGATGTGGTGACGATGATCGATCTCGATCTGGATGTGATCAAGCGCCGGGACGGGAACGTGTTCATCGACGATGAGGACGAGTTCGCCGAGCATCAGGTGCAGTACGGGTATCCGGCCGACGTGATCGCGACCGCGCGCGAGACCTGTGACTGGCTGGTGGAAGCGGTGTCGACCGACGAGCCGTTCCTGACCGTCTACAAGACGTACCTCGACAAGGTTCGTTAGGCGAAGGCCCAGGCTGCCATCAGCGGGAGTTCCTGGCGCCAGAAGTCGTCGCCGTGGTCGCCGCGTCGCTCCGTGAGGACGACGTCGGCGCCGGCGTCACGGAGAGCGTCGGCCCAGCGGGTCGCATTCTCCAGGAACCACGGCTCCTCGGTGCCGCCGACGAAGTACCCGCGGGGCAGCGAGCTGCCCATGTCGCCGGGTGGCTGGTAGCCGCCGCCGGGTGACGCGCAGAAGATCGCACCGTAGACGTCGGGATGCCGGAGCCCGATCGCGAGTGCCAGTTCGCCGCTCGCCGACACCCCGAAGACCGCCGTACGCTCGGCCGGCAGCGCGATGCGAAAGCGCGTCCGCACCCACTCCCGCACATCCTCGACGAAGAACTTCTCGTGCGCCGCGAACCGCTCGGGCTCGAACCCGGGCGAGTACTCGTGGATCCGCTCCATCTCGTCGTCCAGCCGATGCGTCGCGACGAGCAGCGTCGGCGGTACGTCGTCCGCCGCGTTGAGGAACTCGCCCCACCGCGAGATCAGCTGACCGTCGCCCGCGAACACGACCGCTTCAGGTGTCTCCGCGGGGACGTACGCCGTGACGTCGCGACCGCCGCCGTACTCGAACGTTTCCGTGACCAGCATCGTCCTACCTCACCGCGTGGATGCTCAGCGTGCCGTTCTTCAGCATCATCACACCCGGGAGGGGTCCACGCTGGCCGGCGTACATGTCGGCGACCGGCGCGACGGTGAGGTAGAGGTTCTGGCCGGCTGGTACGTCGACCGCGATCGCCGGCAGTTCGATCGTGCGCGAGACTCCCCGCGCCGGATGCTTCTCGCGCAGCGGCATCGTGTTGTTCTGCACGATCTTCGCGGTCAACGGGCTCGTGCCGACACTCAGCGCGAAGTACGCCGCGGATTGCGGGACCACCGTATAGACGCGGGCGCTCAAGGTCGGCGTACCGGCGATCGTCAGCGGGCCCTTGGCGATCGGCAGGTTGACGGGCAGACCGACACCGGTCGGCGTGACGATCTTGCCGAGCCGGAAACTCTTGTTCGGCGTCAGGTTCTGTTGCGTGAGGCAACGACCGTCGGCGGTCGACAGATGGTAGGTGCCGAAGCCGGTCAGGCCGGTCGACTTGTGGAGCAGCTGCAGCTGCATGAAGCGGATCGAGAGACTCGCGTAGTTCGGTGATCCGAGAGCTATCGAGCACGGGTCGCCAGCGATCGCATAGCCAGGCGGTACGACGCTCGGCAGCGTATGACCGCCGTTGTACCCGACGAAGATCGACCGCGCGCGTGCTCGTGACGTCAACGCGTGATCGAAGTTCGCGAGACCCTGATTGAGATTGAAGAGGTTGTCCGAGATCCCCTGACCGAACAACACCGGCAGATCCAGCTTCCGGCCCTGCGCGACGTGCCAGGCCGGGCCGTTGTGTGCGAAGAACGCGTCGAGATCGCGACCGGCCTTCCCCGCCGGCCACGCGCCGGTCGCAATCAACGCGACGAATGCGGCCGACACCGCAGGCGGAAGATGCGTGCCACCACCCGCGAACAGGATCGACAGCCACATGGTCCGCGCGGCCTCCTGCGGCGCGAGGCTCTGCTTGAGGTCCCACCAGGTGACCTCCGGCGCGAGCGCGTCGAACCGGGTTCGCCCACTGTCGCGCAGTTCGGTGAACGCGCCGGCGAACTGGTACCCGCCGCCGTACGACCCGCCAATCGCGCCGATCAACGGATCGCCCGGCCGCTGCTTCGTCACCCAGTCCAGGCCCGCGACCAGATCGACCAGCTTCACGACATCGCGTCCCTCGAAGTCCGGGTTCATCACATGCGCGACGCCCGTACTCTCGCCGAAGCTCCGCTGATCGAAGCTCAGTACGCCGAAGCCCGCGTCGAGCCAGTCCTTGAACGCTGCGGGATCCTTCGTGCGGCTCCCGCCCCACCCATGGCTGTGGAAGATCAACGGCACGGTGTGCTGCGCCGAGGCCGTCGCCGGTTTGAAGAGCGAATAGCAGATCCGCACCGGCGTCGTCGTACCAGGCTCTGGTACCGATGCGACACATCCGTTGACTACCGTGCCGTCGGCGGCCGCTGGGACCACCGGCGACAACAGCAGGGCGACCACACCTGCCAGAGCAAGCACACGACGACGCATCAGTGACTCCTGGTGATCGGCTGATCACACGCTAGAGGACTGCCTGCCGACTGACCAGACCCGAACCAGCCCCGGACTCAGCCGTGGGCGAACCGAGCAGTGCAAATCCGCCGCGCACTGCGACACTGTGCGCGTGCATATCGCGATCGAGGTCGTGGCCCTCGTCGCCGTCGTCGCGGCCGGTGCCGCGCTGGCGCGACGGATCGGGGTCTCGGCTCCCCTGCTGCTGGTGGTCATCGGGATCGCCGTGTCGTACCTGCCGTTCATCCCCCGGATCGAGCTCTCGCCAGAGGTCGTCCTGGTCGGGTTCCTGCCGCCGCTGCTGTACTCCGCCGCGATCAAGACCAGCCTGGTGGACTTCACCAAGCACCGGCGGTCGATCGGTCTGCTGTCCGTCGGCCTCGTCGCGTTCACCGCGCTCGGCGTCGGTCTGGTCGCCTGGTGGCTGCTCGGCTCGGTCGCAGAGTCGATCGGTCAGGAGCCGCTGCCGTTCTGGGCCGCGTTCGCGATCGGCGCCGTCGTCGCGCCACCCGATGCGGTGGCCGCGACCGCGATCGCCAAACGCGTCGGCCTCCCCCGCCGGATCGTGACGATCCTCGAGGGCGAGAGCCTGATGAACGACGCGACCGCGCTCGTGTGTCTGCGTACGGCGGTTGCCGCCGCCGTCGTCGCCCCGACCGTCCTGCATGTCAGCCTGGACTTCCTGCGCGCGGCCGGCGGCGGTGTGCTGATCGGCCTGGTGGTCGCGTTCGTGCTCGCGAAGATCCGCCGCCGGTTCACCGATCCGGTCCTCGACACGACGCTCAGCCTGACCGCGCCGTTCATCGCCTACATCGCGGCCGAGAACCATTACGTGCACGCGTCCGGCGTACTCGCCGTCGTCGTCACCGGGCTGCTCCTCGGACACAAGGCGCCGATCATCCAGTCGGCGAAGTCGCGGATGTCGGAGCGGACCAACTGGCGGACGTTCCAGTTCCTGCTGGAGAACACGGTCTTCCTGCTGATCGGCCTGCAGACCCGGTGGATCCTCGACGCTCTCGGCAACAGCCCGCTGCCGGCGTGGCTGATCGCGACGTCCACGGTCGCGGTGTTCCTCGCCGTGGTCCTGCTGCGGCCGATGTGGATCATTCCGACCACGCTGTTCTCGCGGCGAGTGCTTGGTCCGTCGCGCCCCGGACCCGTTTCACGGCGAGCACTCATCGTCGTGTGTTGGGCCGGCATGCGCGGTGTCGTCACGCTGGCGGCGGTCTTCACGCTGCCCGAGAACACGCCGCATCGCGAGGTACTCGTGTTCATCGCTCTGACCGTGACCGCGGGCACGCTGCTCGTCCAGGGATCGACCCTGCCCTGGCTGGTACGGCGGTTGCGCCTGCCCGGACCGGATCCGGCGGAGGACGCGTTGCAGGAGGCCGCCGTACTGCAGGGAGCGCACCGCGCCGCGATCGAGAAGCTCGACGAGATCTCGTCGCCATCGGATCCGCCGGCCGTGCTCGACGTACTGCGGCAGCGGGGCGAGGCGCGCGCACAGGCCGCGTGGGAGCGACTCGGGCGGCCGGAGAGCGAATACGAGACGCCGAGCGAGGCGTACCGGCGGTTGCGGATCGCGATGCTCGAGGCGGAGCGCACCCACATTCTGAAGGTCCGCGACGCCGGGCTGGTTGCCGACGAGGTGCTGCAGCGGGCGCAGAACGCGCTCGACATCGAGGAGTCGATCCTGGACCGCGACGAGGACGACGACGTCGGCGGGCGCTCGGAGGATCTGCGGCCGAAGATGCTGCCGGGCGGCGAGTGCGAGCACCTCTCGCAGGCGCCGCTCGTAGTCGCGCCGAATACTCCGGACGGCTGCGAGGAATGTCTGGCCGACGGCACGTCCTGGGTGCACCTGCGGCTCTGCCTGGGCTGCGGTCACGTCGGGTGCTGCGACTCGTCGGAGATGAAGCACGCCAGCAAGCACTACGACAAGGACAAGCATCCGGTGATGCGCAGCTTCGAGCCGGGCGAGACGTGGCGGTGGTGTTTCGCCGACGAGAAGCTAGGTTGACGGCATGGCGGACTGTCTCTTCTGCTCCATCATTGCCGGTACGACGCCTGCGCAGATCGTGCTGGACACTCCGGATGTTGTCGGTTTCCTCGACATCCGGCCCGTGTTCAAAGGCCACACGCTGATCGTGCCGCGCACGCATGTGCCGACGATGGTGGAGATGTCGGACGAGGTGATGGTCCCGCTGTTCGGCGCGGCCCGATCGGTCGCGGACGCCGTGCGTACGGCGTTCGGGGCGCAGGGGTCGTTCGTTGCCGTCAACAACGTTGTGTCGCAGTCGGTGCCGCACCTGCATGTCCACGTCGTACCGCGCACCAAGGGCGACGGTCTCCGTGGGTTCTTCTGGCCGCGCACGAAGTACGCCGACGAGGCCGAGGCTTCGGAGTACGCCGGGAAGCTACGCGCCGCCCTTGCCGACTAGCTCGTACTCCACTTGCGGGAGGGGGTTGCCGTCGCCGAAGTCGCGGGTCTGGGTGGCGCCGGTCTCGGTGAAGCCGACCTTCGTGTAGAAGCGGCGTGACTGCGGGGTGTCGCGCAATGTCCACAGGTGAACGCGTTCGAAGCCGTCTGCGCGCAACTGCTCCAGCGTGCTGGTCATGAGCGCGGCCGACACTCCGCTCCCCCAGCCGTCGGGGTGCGTGTAGAAGCTGTGGATCTCCGCGAAACCGGCGCGGGTCCCGGACGGCTCCGACCAGGAAATCGCCAGTGGTCGGTCATCGACGAGTGCGAGCATGATCAGGCCGTCGCCGTCCGCGATCCGCGCATGCCAACGGGTCAACCGGCTCTCGATCCCCTCGCGAGCGACCTCCGCCGGGAACAGCGGCGCGTACGCCGCCGCCCACGAGGCAGCGTGAACCTCGCCGACCGACGCACCGTCGGCCGGCGTCGCCCGCCGCGCAGAGATCCGACCGATGGGATGGTTGGTGTGGTCAGCGGATGGGGCGGTCAAGGCGGGACTCCAGCTTCTCGAGGGCGCGCTCGACGGCGGCGCGGACTGTTTGATCAGGGTCGTCGGCCAGCGGCCGGATCGCCTCGGCATGTTCGTACTCCCCCGCGACACCAACCGCACGAACGGCGGCCGCCCGAACCCGCGGCAACTCGTGCTCCAGCATCGGCAGCAACGCATCCACGAGCTGACCGAGCTCCCGCTGCGCCGCGATCCGCGCAACATGCTCACGAACCCGCCACGCCGGATCGCCCGCCGCGATCAGCAACGTGTCGACGACGTCATCGCGCCACACATACAGGAACACCCGGGCCGCCCAGACCCGGATCCAGTAGTAGTTCACCGGATCAACAGGCGCCTGCCACCCGCCGGGGTTGTCCGACCCGGTGATCGCAACCAGCTTCGGCAACTCAGCGCCGTACGCCGCCTCGCCCGGGATCTCCCCGCTGAGGAATGCGACGCACCAGTCGATCACCGCGTCCTCGCCGTACTCCGCGCACGCGGCACGGACGACGTCGCGCGGCGACTCCCTCTCGCTCATGAGGTCAGTAAACCGCGCGCCGCCGACAGTTCGGGAGACACGCCCTAGTGCTGCTTGGCCCACTCGGCTCGGTAGTCGTATCCGTCTTGGCCGGGTGACTCCCAGCGGACGCGCACCGAGCCGCCCGGCGGCAGCGAACGGAACCCCTCGGCCTCGATCACCGAGAAATGGGTCCAGCAACCGCCGGGGGTGCTGGGGCAGTCAACGACGCCCCAGCCCTCGTCGTCGTGCCAGACCCGGACGACACCATCGTCCTCGCCTGCACGACGCTCCACCCGTCAGCTCGCGATCAGTGAACGCAGCACGTACTGCAGGATGCCGCCGTTGCGGTAGTAGTCGGCCTCACCGGGAGTGTCGATCCGGACGACCGCGTCGAACTCCTTCTTCGACCCGTCCGTGCCGGTCACGGTCACGTGCACCGTGCGCGGGATGTCGCCGTCGTTCAGCGCCGTCACGCCACTGATGTCGAAGGTCTCCTCGCCGGTCAGGCCGAGCGACTCCGCGGTCTCGCCCTCCGGGTACTGCAGCGGGAGGACGCCCATACCGATCAGGTTGGACCGGTGGATGCGCTCGAAGGACTCCGTGATGACGGCCTTCGCGCCCAGCAGCGCCGTACCCTTGGCGGCCCAGTCACGCGACGAGCCCGAGCCGTACTCCTTGCCGGCCAGGATCACCAGCGGCGTCCCGGACTCGGCGTACGACTGGGCGGCCTCGTAGATGCTCGTCACGGGAGCGTCGGACTTGGTGAAGTCGCGGGTGAAGCCACCCTCGGTGCCGGGCGCGATCTGGTTGCGCAGCCGGATGTTCGCGAACGTGCCGCGGATCATCACCTCGTGGTTGCCGCGGCGGGAACCGTACGAGTTGAAGTCCTTACGGTCGACGCCGTGGTCCGCCAGGTACTTACCCGCCGGGCTGTCGGCCTTGATCGAGCCGGCCGGGGAGATGTGGTCGGTGGTGACCGAGTCGCCCAGCTTGGCCAGCACGCGGGCACCGGCGATGTCGGTGACCGGCGACGGGTCCTTCGCCATACCCTCGAAGTACGGAGGCTTCCGCACGTACGTCGACTCGGCGTCCCACGCGAACGTCTTGCCCTCGGGCGTCGGCAGCGACCGCCAGCGCTCGTCACCGGCGAAGACATCCGCGTAGTCCTTGGTGAACATCTCCTTGCTGATCGAGCTCGCGATGACCCGCTCGACGTCCTCCGCGGCCGGCCAGATGTCCTTCAGGAACACGTCGTTCCCGTCCTGGTCCTTGCCCAGGGCATCGGTCTCGAAGTCGAAGTCCATCGTCCCAGCGAGCGCGTACGCGATCACCAGCGGCGGGCTGGCCAGGTAGTTCATCTTCACGTCCGGGTTGATCCGGCCCTCGAAGTTCCGGTTGCCGGACAGCACACTGACGACGGCGAGGTCGGCTCCCTGGACACCGGCCGAGACCGCCTCGGGCAGCGGGCCGGAGTTACCGATGCACGTCGTACATCCGTAGCCGACCAGCTGGAACCCGAGCTTGTCCAGGTACGGCGTGACGCCGGCCTTCTCGTAGTAGTCCGTGACGACCTTCGAGCCCGGCGCCAGCGACGTCTTCACCCAGGGCTTGCTCGACAGACCCTTGTCGACCGCGTTCTTCGCGAGCAGCGCGGCGGCCATCATCACCGACGGGTTCGAGGTGTTGGTGCAGGAGGTGATGCTCGCGATCACGACGTGGCCGTGGTCGAGCTCGACCTCCTGGCCGTCCAGGGAGATCGTGGTCTTCTTCGACGGACGCCCCGGGCCGCCGTGCGGCACGTGCGGCTCGTCGTTCACGTCGCCGTGCCCGTTCGGCGCGTCGCTGGCCGGGAAGCTCCCGGTCTCCGACGGGTCGACGTCCAGCTCCTCGGTCGCGTAGTCGGTCAGCGCGCCGCGGAAGGCCTCCTTGGCCTCGGTCAACGCGACCCGGTCCTGCGGACGCTTGGGGCCGGCGATCGACGGCACGACGGTCGACAGGTCCAGCTCGAGGTACTCCGAGAACCGCGGCTCGACCGACTGGTCGTGCCACAGGCCCTGCTCCTTGGCGTATGCCTCGACCAGCGCGACGTCCTGGTCGCTGCGGCCGGTCAGCCGCAGGTACTCCAGGGTGACGTCGTCGATCGGGAAGATCGCGCAGGTGGAGCCGAACTCCGGGCTCATGTTGCCGATCGTGGCGCGGTTCGCCAGCGGCACAGCCGCGACGCCCGCGCCGTAGAACTCGACGAACTTGCCGACCACGCCGTGCTTGCGCAGCTGCTGGGTGATGGTGAGCACGACGTCGGTCGCGGTGGCGCCGGCCGGCACCGAGCCGGTCAGCTTGAAGCCGACGACCTTCGGGATCAGCATCGAGACGGGCTGGCCGAGCATGGCCGCCTCGGCCTCGATGCCGCCGACGCCCCAGCCGAGCACGCCCAGGCCGTTCACCATCGTGGTGTGGCTGTCGGTGCCGACACAGGTGTCGGGGTACGCGATGCCGTCACGCACCATGACCGTGCGCGCGAGGTGCTCGATGTTCACCTGATGCACGATGCCGGTGCCCGGCGGGACGACCTTGAAGTCGTCGAACGCGGTCTGGCCCCAGCGGAGGAACTGGTACCGCTCGCCGTTGCGCTGGTACTCGAACTCGACGTTGCGCTCGAACGCGTCGGCGCGGCCGAAGACGTCGGTGATGACCGAGTGGTCGATGACCAGCTCGGCCGGCGCCAACGGGTTGATCTTGGTCGGGTCGCCGCCGAGCTCGCCGACCGCCTCGCGCATCGTGGCCAGGTCGACCACGCACGGGACGCCGGTGAAGTCCTGCATGATCACCCGGGCCGGGGTGAACTGGATCTCCGTGTCGGGCGCCGCGTTCGCGTCCCAGTTGCCGAGCTTGGTGATGTGCTCGGCGGTGATGTTCGCGCCGTCCTCGGTGCGCAGCAGGTTCTCCAGCAGGACCTTCAAGGAGTACGGCAGCGTGTCCGCACCCTCGATGCCCGCCAACCTGAAGATCTCGTACGACTGCCCGTTGACCTCGAGTGCCCCCTTGGCACCGAAGCTGTCGACGCTCGCCATCAACCCGCTCCTCTGTCCAGAACCATGCCTGCTGACTGTCCGCTGCGCCCATCCTGCCCAGCGCGTTGACCGGCCGCGAGGTCAGGTTCCCCTAACCCCGCGCCGAAAACTCTCTCGACATCAAGATACACGACATCGAGCCAACTTCGTGAGGCGTTATGAAACCTGTGGAAGAACTTCGGCCGCGATCAGGTCGAGGTGGTCGAGGTCCTTGAGGTCCATGATCTGGACGTACTGACGCTGCGAGCCGGCCGCGGCGAACTGGCCCAGCCGATCGACGACCTCGGCCGGCGTACCGGCGATGCTGTTCGCCTTCAGGTCGTCGACGTCGCGGCCGATCGCGTCGGCGCGCTGCTTCACCTCGGCGTCGTCCTTGCCGACTACGACGGTGTGCGCGGTCGACAGGGTGAGCGTCTTCGGGTCGCGGCCGATCTCCTCGCAGGCAGCCTGAACGCGCTTGTACAGCTCGCCGGCGGCTTCGACCGAGCAGAAGTTCGCGTTGAACTCCGCGGCGTACTTCGCGGCCAGCGCCGGCGTCTTCTTCTTGCCGCTGCCGCCGATGATGATCGGCGGGTGCGGCTGCTGGACCGGCTTCGGCAACGCCGGGGAGTTTTCGAGCTGGTAGTGCTCGCCTTGGAACGCGTACTTCTCGCCGACGGGCGTGTCCCACAGGCCGGTGATCAGCTCGAGCTGCTCTGCGAGCAGCTCGAAACGCGTGCGGGTGTCGGGGAACGTCAGGCCGTACGCCTTGTGCTCGCCCTCGAACCAGCCGGCGCCGAGGCCGAGCTCGGCGCGGCCGCCGCTCATCTGGTCGACCTGCGCGACCGAGATCGCGAGTACGCCGGGGTTGCGGAACGTCGCGGAGCTGACGAGCGTGCCGAGCTTGATCGTGCTGGTCTCGCGGGCCAGGCCGGCGAGCGTGATCCAGGAGTCGGTCGGCCCCGGAAGGCCGTCGCGATCGCCCATGGCGAGGTAGTGGTCCGAGCGGAAGAACGCGTCGAAGCCGTTCTCCTCGGTCTTGCGGGCGACCGCCAGGAGGTCGTCGTACGAGGCGCCTTGCTGCGGTTCGGTGAAGATCCTGAGAAGCATGGCGCCAACGCTATCTTGCGCTGGTGTACAGCTTCTCCAGGTACGACGGCTGCCATTCCGGGCCGCGGCTGTACAGGCGGCGTACGAGCCCATTGACGTCGAGGCGCGGCTCGATCGGGTTGTCCCACCAGTCGGGCACCTGGTCGTACCACCGGTCGATCCGGAGCGTGCGGCCGGCGGCGTCGATCCGCGCGAACAGCCACCCGCCCAGCGCGCTGCGCTGCTCGGTCAGCCACAGGTCGCCGAGCAGTCCGCTCAGCTTGTCCGCGGCGTACTCCGGGTCGTCCACGTCGGGCGGCTCCAGATCGAACCGGTACGACGGGGCGGCCGGGTCGAGCACCTGCACCTGAATCGTGAACCCCGAAGGCACAATCGCCGTCCGAGCCCGACACCAGGCCCGCAACGCCAACACCGCATCCGATTCCTCAGGCCGCGGCCGAGGCCGCTCCGCCTCCGCCCGCATAGCCTCCTCAATAGACCCCGGCACCACCGCAATCCGAGGCCCATCCCCGCCCACCAACCCCAACCCCGGGATAGACATCCGCCCGGCAACCACAGCCGCATCTACCCCGGCCTGGTCCCCGTGGTCCGGGTGGTCCTCGCGCTCGCCCTGCTCCTCGCGGCGCGTCTCCCAGTCGGCCGCATCCGCCCAAGCGGGATCGCCTACCTGATCCGCACGCGACCGAGCAGCACCGTTCGTCTGCTGCGCCCCGTTCGCGCCGTACGCCCGATCCACGCCGTTCGTGGCCTCGGCTTCTCGACCCCACTCATCACGCTCACCCGACCACGCCGTCGCCTCGCCCTCCCCCGCAGCAGGCAGGTCGTCGAACCCGACCGCCTGCGTCTCCCCCGTCGGCGCATCGTCATCAACAACCGGCACAACCCCGGTCGGCCAGTCATCCTCAGGATCCCCGACATAGTCAGCCCGCTCGTCGGCCCCGCCACCAGCCCACTCCGCCGACGCGGACCCAGCCGAAGCACCCGCGGCCGAGACATCCCCGGGCCTAGCCCCCTCGGACGACGGCGCGGCATGGTCGCGCGGCGCAGGTTCGGTGGCCTCCGGGGTACGCGCCGAGCTGTCGGCGTACATATCCCATCTCGCATCGAGCCGAGCCACCTGCGATTGCTCGGAATCGGAACCAGGCCAGGTCTCCGGCTCAGCAGTGGACAGCCCGTTCGCGCTTGCGGCAGGCCGCGACTGCCGCTCCAGCGGATGGGGCTCAGCTCCTGGCCGCGAGGCCGGCCGAGCCTGCTCCGGGTTCGGGAGTGGCTCGGGTTCCGGGTCCGGTTGCGGCTGGGGTTCTGGTTCCGGCAGCGGTTCGGGCGCAGGTTCGGGCTCCGGCTCGGGGAACGGCTCGGGCTGCGGTTCAGGATCCGGCTGCGGCTCCGGATCAGGGAACGGCTCCGGCAGAGGCTCCGGCTGCGGGAACGGTTCCGGATCAGGCGTCGGCTCCGGCCCCGGGAAGGGCTCAGGCCGCGGCCCTGGGCCGGGGAACGGCTCAGGATGCGGCGTCGGACCTGGCGTCGGCTCAGGGCTCGGACCCGGGTACGGACCAGGGCCTGGGTGCGGTGCTGGCTCGGGGTGGGGCGGATTCGGCTCGGGCCATGGGGCGGGGTGCGGCTCTGGCTGGGGCCAGGGCTCTGGGCGCGGCTGCGGCTGTGGCCAGGGCTGAGGATCTACTTGACCCTTAGCCTCGCCCCACCCAGCCTCAGCACCACCCTCAGCCGCCTGCGACTCGGCATCTGCCTCAACTGCACGGCTCCGGGCGTCGCGAGTCGCCGCGGGCCGACCGTAGATCTCGTCCTCGTCGGCATCCGCCTCAAACGCGTCGTACCGTCCACTCGGCCGATCGAGCGCGGATCCAGCTCGCCGGTCGTCTCGCGCTTGTGCCGACTCGTCCTCAGCTCGCGCCGAGTCCTGCGCGCGTGTGTCTGCCGAGTCCTGCACGTGTGCGTCTGCGGAGGCTGGGAGTACGTCGGATGCCTCTGCGGCTGAGGGCTCCTCGAGTACCGCGGGGATCTCGGCGGTCTGGTCGTCGGCGTCCAGGTCGCCGGACAGCTCGTCAGCGGGACGGTCGGGCTCGGCGGGATCGGCTGTGCGGGCGACCGGGCGGGGCTCGCTGGGCTGCTGGGTTGTCGATTGGTTGTCGTGGGAGGACTCGACTGGTGGGTACTGCGGGGCCGGCGGCTGAGGCTGAGTGGCGGTGACTGGGGCGAAGGGTGAAGGGCCGGTGAAGGAGGCGAGATCTTCCTCTTCCTCGTGCTCTTGCTCGGTCGCGGGGGGTGGGTCGAGGACTGCGGCGATTTCGGCGGTGGGGGCGTCGTCGTCTTCCTGGTCGGCGGATGACGGACCGCCTGCGGCCTGCGACTGTGCGAAGGTCGAGTCGGGTGCGGCTGCCTCGGCTGAGGCGCTGGGGGCGAACGGCGAGCCGGATGGGGCTGCGTGGGGGGCGTTCGGGGCGAAGGGTGAGTCAGCTGGTGCCGCGTCCGGGTGTGAGGCTGGGGCGAACGGGGAGCTCGCGGGGGCGGCAGCTGGAGGCGCGGTTGGCTCTTGGGCCTGGGGCTGGCCCGCAGCACCGGGCTGGGCGAGCTGGAAAGGCTGCGGAGGCGCTCCGAAGTGGGCGGTCGCGCCGGACTCGGCGGGTGTGCCGGGGTGGGCAGGCTGCTCGGAGTAGGCGGTGGCCGGGTTGGTGCCGGGGTGGGGTGGCTGGGCCTGCGTCGGGTTGGTGGTTCGGTGGGACGGTGGGTTTTCTACCCATTCGCCGTTGATCCAGGCGGGGCCGGTCCAGGCAGGGTTGTTTTCGGCGGTGTCGTCGGCGAAGGGGTTGTATTCGCTGGTGGCTTCTTGGTTGGACCAGTCGGGTTGTTCGGCGGTCTCCCAGTCCTGCTCGTCGGGGGACGGGGCTGCGGCGGCGGGGGCGTCGGCGAAGAGGCTGTTGTAGAAGTCGTCGCCTTCGTACTGGCCGCCGCCTACGCGTGGGGGCTCGGCCGACGGGAGGGTCGGGTCGTACGTCGGCGTCGGCAGGCCGGGGCTCTGGACGTCGTGGGGCAGGTACGTGCCTGGGCCTGGGCCGGCGGAGGGCTGGTGCGGCTCGGGTTGTACGGCGGGGGTGGAGCCGGTGTCGTGTTTGCGGCGGCGAAGCCAGCCCTGCTTCTTCCCGGTGACCCCGTAGTCATCCTGCCCGCCAGTCCCGCGCCCGTCGGTGTCGTAGGAAGCCGTTCCGTACGCTGCAGCCTCCTGCCCGGCAGCATCGTGGCCGCTGGCTCCAGCCTCGGCTGCGTCGGGCCAGCCCGCCTCGTACGCGGCAGGCGGCTGGCCGGCCGGCGGGTGGGGAGGTGGGGCGTCGATGGGTTGGCCGGTGAAGGGGCTGATGCCAGGTGGGACGACGTACGACTCTTCGTCCTCGGGGGGCGAGGACGGGGGTCGGCTGTCGGGACTTCCAATCACGAGATCTTCAACGACCGACACCTCGGCTGTGTCAGGGTCGTCGGCGAAACTTGCCGGTACTGCAAAGTTTCGGGTGAAGTCCTCTGCCGCCGCGACCCCCGCCGCGATCTCCGGCTGCACCGGCGAGCGCGGGTCGATCCGGAAGTGCGAGAAGAACCTCCCCAGCGCCTCCTCGGTGATCCCCGGCCCCAGCGCCGCCCGGATCAGCTCGACGCCGTACGGACGCAACTCGTCGAGTCCATCGAGGTAGTCGGCCCACTCGGCGACCCACTCGATCATCTCGTCGGCCGCAGCCTCGTCCGAGGTGATCCACCCGCCGATCGGCTGGAACCCGTCGTCGACCGGCTGCCACGGATCTCCCGGGTACGACGCCCGCGCCCACGTCCCGTTGAACGCGCCGTACACGAACCCGAGCTCGCCCGCCGCTTGCCGCTTCCGAACCTCGGGCTGACCGATCCAGTCCGGCGACCCGGCCAGCAGGTCAGCTCCCGCGGTCGCGCTGTGCTGCGTGTGGAAGCCCCACAGCACCACCCGGCCGTCGCCGAGCCGGGCCAGTCGCAGCACGGAAGCGGTCTCGTCCTGGTGGTGGTACCCGTCGGCGTCGGCGTACCACCGGCGGTCGAAGCCCGTGGCATGGGCGACCGCTGCGAGTGCGGTCCAGCGGGACCGCAACTCCTCAGGGTCGTCCAGGTCAACGAGCGGCATCAGGTCTCCAGCGCATTGGAATCCAGCCCCAGACGCTACCCGAGGGTTCCCCCACTCACCAGTTCACTATCCACAGGCTCGAGGATGGCCACGCACTCGATGTGGTGGGTCATCCCGAACAGATCGAAGGCCCGCAGCGACGCGATCCCGTAGCCGAGCCGCCCGAACGTCTTCAGGTCCCGCGCCAGGGCCGCCGGGTCGCACGCCACGTACGCGATACGCCGCGGCCCGAGCGCCGCAACCCGCCGTACGACGTCCTTGCCGGCGCCTGTCCGCGGTGGATCCAGTACGACGAGGTCCACGTGCTCGAGGCCCTGCCCGGCCGCCGCGTTCAGCACCCGGTCGACGTCGCCGCTCTCCAGCGTCACGTCCTTGAGGTCGTGCAGGTTCCGCCGGGCGTTCCGGACCGCGTCCTTGTCGCCCTCGATCGCCAGCACCGCACAACCAGCCTCGGCCAGGAACGCAGCGAACAGCCCCACACCGGAGTACAGATCCAGCGCGGTCTCCCCCGCAGCTGGCTCCAGTCCGCTGAGTACCGCGTCCAGGAGCGTCTCCGGCGCCGCCGGGTGGACCTGCCAGAAGCCACCGGCCTCCACTAGGAAGCGCCGCTCCCGCACCACCTCGACCAGCCGCTCGCCAGGGTCCCGGTCGGTCTGTACCGCGGTCTTGCCCTCCGACGACACCACCGCCTGTACGGACGACACGCCGGGCCACCGCGACGACAGCACGTCCGGAGTCCCCGGATGGGCGATCAGGCACCGGTCGATCGGCACCAGGTCGTGTGAGCGGTGCGCGTACATGCCGGGCCGCTCGTCTACGACGGCGTACCGCATCCGCGTCCGCCAGCCCAGACCATCATCGCCGGGCGACTCCATCACGATCGACCGCTCGATCCCACCGATCCGCCGGAGCGTGTCCGACACCACGGTCGCCTTCAGCCGGCGCTGCTCGACGATGTTCGCGTGCTGGAAGTCACACCCGCCGCAGAGCCCCGGACCGGCGTACGGGCACGGCGGCTCGATCCGCTGCGGGGACGGCGTCAGTACGGACACCGCGTCCGCGCGCAGGTACTTGGCGGTCTGCTCGGTGATCCGGGCGTGCACCAGCTCCCCCGGCAGCGCATGCCGGACGAACACCACCTGCCCCTCGTGCCGGGCGACACAGTGTCCCCCGTGCGCGACTGGCCCTACCTCCAGCTCGACTACCTCCCCAACCAGACTGTCTTCGCCGGTCATGGGGCCTCCCGCCCTGGACTGAGGAGCGGAGGGAGCAAAGCGACCGGAGCGACGAGGGAAGGGCGGGAGTTACAGCCCCATGACCCGCCGCGACGAAGTCGCGGCATCAATACTGTCACCGATCTCCTGACGCCTTGCGGGCCCCGCGCCGTACCTGGCCGGCGACCCGTTCTACCCGGTCCTGCCGTTCCTCGGCCCCCTGCGAGGAGAGCAACTGGTAAGGAACGGACGTAACCATCACACCAGGTGTGAACAAGAGCCGCCCCTTGAGCCGGAGTGCGCTCTGGTTGTGCAGGATGTGTTCCCACCAGTGCCCGACGACGTACTCCGGGATGTAGACCATCACCACATCGCGCGGAGACTGCCTCCGGATGTCGCGGACATACTGCAGGATCGGCCGGGTGATCTCTCGGTACGGCGAGGCGAGCCGCTTCAGCGGGATCGGGATGCCGCGGGCCTCCCATTCGGCCTGCAGCTCGTCCGCCTCGTCCCGGTCGACGTCGACCGTGATCGCCTCGAGCGTGGACGGCCGGGCCGCCTTGGCGAAGGCCAGCGCCCGCAGCGTCGGCCGGTGCAGCTTCGACACGAGCACGATCGAGTGCACCCGCGACGGCAGCATCAGCGGCTCGTCGCCTTCGGCCGTCATCTGCTTGCGGACCGTCTCGTAGTGCCGGTGGATGCCCTTCATCAGCAGGAACAGCGCGCCCATCGCGATGATCGCGATGTAGGCGCCGTGGGTGAACTTGGTCAGCAGCACGATGATCAGTACGACGCCGGTCATCGTCAGACCGATCGCGTTGATGATCCGCGACCGCATCATCTGTCGGCGTTTGGCCGCGTCCGTCTCGGACTTCAGATGCCTGGTCCAGTGCCGGATCATGCCGAACTGACTGAGCGTGAAACTGACGAACACGCCGACGATGTACAGCTGGATCAGCTTGGTCACCTGGGCGTCGAACGCGATGATCAGCGCGGCCGCGCACAGGGCCAGCAGGATGATCCCGTTGCTGTAGGCGAGCCGGTCGCCCCGGGTGTGCAGCTGGCGGGGCAGGTACCCGTCGCGGGCCAGGATCGAGCCGAGCACCGGGAACCCGTTGAACGCGGTGTTGGCGGCCAGCACCAGGATCAGCATCGTCGCGCCGATCACCAGGTAGAAGGCCGGCTGGAAGTTCGAGAACACCGAGTCGCCGATCTGGCCGATCACGGTCTTCTGGGTATAGCTGTCGCCCACCGGCTGCCCGTCGCGGTACAGCTGCGTCGCGGGATCCTCGGCGTACCGAAGTTTGATCTTGCTGGCCAGGAACAGGATGCTCATCAGCATCGTCACCGCGACCGTGCCGAGCAGCAGCAGCGTGGTCGCCGCGTTCTTGCTCTTCGGCTTGCGGAACGCCGGTACGCCGTTGCTGATCGCCTCGACACCGGTCAGCGCAGCACAGCCGGACGAGAACGCCCGCGCCAGCAGGAAGACCGCGGCCAGCCCGGTGAACGCCTCGTGACCGGACTCGGCATGTACTTCGAAGTTCGCGCTCTCCGCCATCGGCAGGTTGCCCGCGCTCAGCCGGATCAGGCCCCAGATCGCCATCCCGATGATCGAGAACATGAAGATGTACGTCGGGACCGCGAACACCGCCCCGGACTCACGGACCCCGCGCAGGTTCATCGCGGTCAGCAGAAGCACCAGGCCGACCGCGAGCGGTACCTCGTGCCCCTCCAGGAACGGCAGCGCCGACTTCGCGTTCTGTACGCCGGACGAGATCGACACCGCCACCGTCAGCACGTAGTCGACCATCAGCGCGCTGGCCACGGTCAGCCCCGCCGTCGGGCCGATGTTCACCGTCGCGACCTCGTAGTCACCGCCGCCCGACGGGTACGCGTGCACGTTCTGCCGGTACGACGCGACCACGACGAGCATCACGAACGCGACCAGCAGGCCGATCTTCCAGGAATAGCTGTAGGCCGCCAGTCCGGCGATCGACAGCGTCAGGAAGACCTCGTCGGGGGCGTACGCGACCGACGACAGCGCGTCGCTCGCAAACACCGGGAGGGCGATGCGCTTCGGCAGCAGGGTCTCACCCAGCTGCGTACTGCGCAGTTTGCGACCGAGCAGCAGCCGTTTGCCGAGGTCACCTAGAGCGGGAGTCACACCGGTGATGTTAGAGGGCCCCGCAGGTCGGTGTAGCGTCTATCCCTGCCGAACCGAGCCAGCGGCCCCAGGTGGGGCAAGGAGTGATCACTCAGTGCACGTCGTCATCATGGGCTGCGGCCGCGTCGGGTCGATGCTCGCGCGTGGCCTGGAGAGACGCGGCCATACGGTCGCGATCATCGATCAGACGGCCGACGCGTTCCGGCGGCTCAGCCCGAACTTCACCGGCCGGACCATCGTCGGCATGGGCTTCGACCGCGAGGTGCTGATCGAGGCCGGGATCGAGGACGCCGAGGCGTTCGCGGCGGTCTCCAACGGCGACAACTCGAACATCCTGGCCGCCCGGGTCGCCCGCGAGAACTTCGGCATCTCCAACGTGGTGGCCCGGATCTACGACCCGGGACGCGCCGAGGTGTACCAGCGGCTCGGTATCCCCACGGTCGGCACGGTCCGCTGGACGGTCGACCAGATGATGCGCCGGCTGCTGCCCGAGGGTTCCGAGCCGGAGTGGCGGGACCCGTCCGGCACGATCCGGCTGGCCGAAGTACACGTCCACGCGGAGTGGGTCGGCCGGCTCGCGTTCGACATCGAGAAGGCCACCGGCGCCCGGGTCGCGTTCCTGACCCGGCTCGGCGAGGGGATGCTGCCCCGGCCCGACACGGTCATCCAGGAGGGTGACCTGGTCCACGTCGTGATGCCGGAGCGGGATGCCGCAGCGATCGAGTCCCAGCTCGGCACGAAGCCTGAGGAGCTGTGATGCGGGTAGCCATCGCCGGTGCCGGGAACGTCGGACGTTCGATCGCCGCCGAGCTGCTGGAGAACGGCCACGAGGTCCTGCTGATCGACAAGGACCCGCGGGCGATCAAGGCCGAGTCGGTGCCGCGCGCCGAGTGGCTGCTGGCTGACGCGTGCGAGCTGTCCTCACTGGAGGAGGCGGCGTTGCAGCGCTGCCAGGTGGCGATCGCCAGCACCGGTGACGACAAGGTCAACCTGGTCGTCTCGCTGCTCGCGAAGACGGAGTTCGGCGTACCGCGAACCGTTGCCAGGGTCAACCATCCGCGCAACGAGTGGATGTTCAACGAGGCCTGGGGCGTGGACGTCTCGGTGTCGACCCCGCGGATCATGTCCGCACTGGTCGAGGAGGCGGTGTCGGTCGGCGACCTCGTCCGGCTGTTCACCTTCCGCCAGGGCGACGCAAACCTGGTCGAACTCACCCTGCCCGAAGACTCCCCGATGATCGGCCAACGCGTCGGCGACATCGACTGGCCCCTCGACACCGCGTTGGTCGTCATCCTCCGCGAGGGCCGAGTACTACGCCCCGACCCCGAAGGCACGCTCGAACTGAACGACGAACTCCTCTTCGTAGCAGCCGACGAAACCGAAGAGCAGCTCGAAGACATGCTCTCCCCCCACCACCGCAAGTCGGAGTAGCGGCAAAGGCAGTCGCCGCGGAGCGGTGTCCGATTACTTCTTGTTGCCCCGGAGTAGGTGCGTGATGTGGTCGCGCGCCTCGTCCCACTTCTCCGCCGGTAGCGAGCCTCGGAGTACGGCGTACGCGAGCCAGATCGCCAGTGCGTAGAAGGGCAGGCCGAGGCCGATCTTCGCGATGCCGAGGGCGTTCAGGGAGCCGGTGAAGTACAGCGGGACCTGGACGATCAGCCGGATCGCGAACAGGCCGACGAAGACCAGCGTGGCCCGGGAGAAGCCCTTCAGCATCGCGGGGTCGCGGCGCCAGGCGGTGCCGGTCTGCGTGATCACGCCGTACAGGACGCCGAAGAGCGGCCAGCGGATCAGCACAGTGATCAGGTATAGAGCGCCGTACCCGAGGTTGGTCAGCAGACCCGGGACGTAGAAGTCCTTGGCGTTCCCGGTGCGGTTAGCGACCCAGGCCGAGATCAGTACGCCGATGAAGCCGCCGATGATGTTGCGCAACTGCTGCCGACGCACCAGCCGCACCACCGCGATCACCGCCGCAATACCCACCGCGATGATCAGCGACAGCTGCAGCTTGTGGTCGGTGACGGCGTACGCGACCAGGAACGCGATCCACGGCAACCCGATGTCGAGCAGCGCACCCCAACCACCGAGTGCCTGGAAGAAATCCTTGTCCGTAGACCGGGCCGGCTTCGCAGGCTCGTCGGACGCAGGCTCAGTGGCCGCGGCTTCGAGTTCGGGTTTCAGGATCTCGACCAGCTTCTCGTTGAGGTCCTCGTCGAGCTGGTCGCGGCGCGACGTCGGCTCAGCCATGAGCTGCCTGGGGACGCAGCTCGTAGCGGGGGTTGAACATCACCCGGTCGCCGTCGACGACGCCGATCCGGCCGGACGCGATCAGCTCCGATCCGGCGTGGATGCCACCGATCTTGCGTCGGCCGAGCCAGATCAGCTTGACCGTGCCGGTGCCGTCGTACAACTCACCCTCCAGTGCTGGTACGCCGCCGCGCGGGCTGAACGTGATCGTGCGCAACGTGCCGTACAGCGTGACGAGTTCCCGGTCGTGACAGCCGGTGATGGAGCGCGCGCCGCAGTCCTGCGCGAAGTCCTGAAGGACCTCCGCGTCCTGCTGATCGCGGTCGCCGGCCAGGCCGCGGAAGGCACGCTTCCACAACCCCGCGGGTTTGCTGCTACCCATGACGTCGAGTGTAGTCCGCTCAGGCTTCCTCGGTCGGAGTCGGCTGGGCACCCGGCGGCATCCGCAACGGCAGCGACTCACGCACGGCCATCGGCTCGTCGCCGCGGACCACGATCGCGTTGCGCAGCGTCTCCTCCATCGGCAGCGCCGCGTCCGGCTCGACCGCGGCGCGGCCCAGCACAGTGGCGCGGAGCAGCCAGCGCGGACCGTCCACGCCGATCACACGGGAGGTCTGGCTGAAGATCTGCCCCTCCGGGTCCTCGACCGGTACGACGAGCACCAGCTCGGTGCCGAACTGGCCGTCGTGCTCGGTCGCCGTACCGCCCATCCGGCTGGCCTCGGCGGCGATCTCCTGCCGGACCTCGTCCCAGATGCCGCTCGACCGCGGCGCCGCGAAGGCACGCAGCTCGAGCGCGGAGTCCTCGAGCATCAACAGCACCGCCTGGACCACGCCGCTCTGCTCGTCGACCTGAAGGCCCAGCTCCATCCCTTGCACGATGGTGACCACCAGCGCGCCCAGGTCGATCCGGTTCTCCGCTTCCAGCAGCAGGTCGGCGTCGACCTCGGTCGAGTCGAACGGACCCTCGGAGCGGACGTCCAGCGGGCCCTCGTCGGCCACTGCATCGGTGTCGTTCGTCTCAGGATCGTTCTTGCCCTTGCGGCGGAAGATCACAGCTCTTGCCTACTTCCTTGGTATTAGTACAACTTCAGCACCGCGCCGTAGTCTCGCGTATCCGTCAGGTCAACGGATGCACGTGCTCAGCGTGTCACATCGCCGAAGCCGCCGGTCGACCCGTGCCCCTGGTCACCGCGGGCGGAACCGGGCAGCGAGGTCACCTCGACGAACCGGGCCTTCTCCACCTGCTGGATGACGAGCTGGGCGATCCGGTCGCCGCGTCGCACTGTCACCTCGGTGTGCGGGTCGAGGTTGATCAGGCAGACCTTGATCTCGCCGCGGTAGCCGGCGTCGACGGTGCCGGGCGCGTTGACGATCGAGACGCCGTGCTTGGCCGCGAGGCCGGACCGCGGATGCACGAAGGCGGCGTACCCGTCCTGCAGGGCGATGGCGATGCCGGTGCCGACCAGGCCGCGCTCCCCCGGCTTGAGGGTCAGGTCGGCCGCCGCCACCAGGTCCGCGCCGGCGTCGCCGGGATGCGCGTACGACGGGAGCGGGAGTTCGGGGTCGATGCGCTGGATGAGTACCTCGGTCACGAGAGGCGACCCTATCGAGCGCCTCGCGACGGGTTCGTGCCAGGCTGGGTCCGTGGGTAGCTATCGCGAGAGTCTGCGCGTGCCGGTGTCGTGGTGGATCATCGCCGCTGCCGCTGTGATCACGCTGTTCGTCATCACCGCGGTGCCGGCCGGACTGATCGCCGGGAGCATCGTCGGCGGGGTCGCGGCGGTGCTGCTGGTGACGCTGTTCGTCCGGTACGGCGGTGCGCGGGTCGAGGTCGACGACGTACGGCTCCGGGCCGGACGGGCCGAGATCGACCGGTCGTACCTCGGCACGGTCGAGGCGCTGACCGGTGAGGACGCGCGGCTGGCGTTCGGGCGCGACTGCGATCCGAAGGCGTATCTGGTGCTGCGCAGTTACCTGCCGGGCGCGGTACGGGTGCAGATCACCGACCCGGGCGATCCTGCGCCGTACTGGCTGATCGCCACGCGGCACCCGGACCGGTTGGCTGCCGCGCTGAGCGGGCACAGCGTGGGAAGATCCTGACTGTCAGCAGTCGCGTTAGGAGAGTGCAGTGATCGGAGCGAAGATCGGCTGGAAGCTGGTGCAGGCCGCCTTCACGATCGTGGTCGGCCTGGCCGCGAGCAAGGCGGTCACCACGGCCTGGAAGCTCGGGTCCGGCGGGAAGCCGCCGAAGGACGGCACCGGAGGGTACGCCGAGGTCATCACCTGGGCCGCTGCGAGCGCTGGAGCTGCTGCCGCGGCGAGGTTGTTCGCCGAGCGGCGGGCGGCGGCGTACTGGCTGAAGTCGACCGGCTATGCGCCCCCGGGCTACGAGCAGGCAGCCGCCGACGGCAGCCTCCTCAAGAGCATCAGCAAGAAGGACGACTGAAAGTCGCTCGAGCGGTTTCAGACAGCAGCGGGACCGTTTCCAGGGGTCTGGAAACGGTCCCGTTGGTGGTTGTTGCGAAGAAGGGCGCTGGTGTCAGGCTGCGCAGTCGCGGCAGATCAGCTGCCCGTTCTTCGTCTCGGCGAGCTGGCTGCGGTGGTGAACCAGGAAGCAGCTCGAACAGGTGAACTCGTCGGCCTGACGCGGGAGGACCCGGACCGCCAGCTCCTCGTGACTCAGGTCCGCGCCGGGCAGCTCGAAGCTCTCCGCGGCCTCGGCCTCGTCCTCGTCGACCTTGCCGGAGTTCTTGTCGTGACGGCGAGTCTTGAGCTCCTCGATCGACTCTTCGGAAGCGTCCTCGTCCGTCTTGCGCGGGGCGTCGTAATCAGTCGCCATGGTGTTTCCCTGCCCTCTTCGTACCCGTGGTGTTGCCTGCTGAGCCCTTGAACAGGTAGAGCGGCCGAGAAATTCCGCGTCGGCGCACCGCGCTGAATCTTCGTCCCCCGAAACCCTTGACAGCCAGGCCGGGATCGGCAATCACCTCTCCCGAGGACGGGATTGTGCCCTATAAAGCGCCGTAATGCACGACTGGGTCCATGCTGTGGCCCGCGTGTCGCCACAAATGTCAGGACCGAACACCAAAATGCTCATTAGTGCGCGATACTGCGCAGCAACGAGCACACAACGACACCTAGGCGCGCAACGGGTTCGCAGCGGCCAACAGCTCGTGGAACGGCGCGAAGAGCGCCGGACTCGCCGCGATCGACATCTCCGGCGACACCGGAGCACCGTTCAGCCCGCCGACCGTCGCCCCGGCCTCGGCCGCGATCAGCGCACCCGCTCCGTAGTCCCACGGGTTCAGTCCGCGTTCGAAGACGACGTCCAGCCGGCCGCAGGCGACATAGCAGAGGTCGATCGCGCCGACCCCGATCCGGCGGATGTCGCGGACCTTGGTGATCAGGTGCTGGATCACCTCCGCCTGCACCTGCCGGCGCGCTGGGTCGTACCCGAAGCCGGTCCCGACCAGGGCCTGGCTCAGCTCGGTCGCGCCCGACACCTGGATCGCCTTGCCGTCCGCGAACGCGCCGCCGCCCTTCGTCGCGGTGAACACCTCGCCCTTCGGCGCATCCACCACTACGCCGGCGACGGTCTCCCCGTCGTACTCGACGGCGATCGAGACGGCGTACGTCGGGATGTCGTAGAGGTAGTTGACCGTGCCGTCGATCGGGTCGACCACCCAGCGGACGCCGCTGGTGCCGACCACGTCGTCACCCTCCTCGCCGAGGAACGAGTCGTCCGGGCGGGCCTGGAGGACCCGGGCCCGGATCAGCTCCTCGGACTCGCGGTCGACCGCGGTGACCACGTCGGTGAGGGTGCTCTTGGTGTCGGCGACCGTGATCGTGCCGCGGCGGCGTTCGACGATCAGCCCGGCCGCCTCCTCCGCCACCTCCACGGCAAGCTTGAGAAGGTCTTGCGGGCTTTCCGGGGAGGAGGTCATACGGCTTCCTTCTGAGGAGTAGGGCGACGCAAGGGTGGGCAACAGTCGTGGCGGCAGTCGTCCCAGGCCGGGCCGAGTTTGCCGACGCAGGGCCGGTCCGGCTGCTCGCCGCGCTCGGCCGCGGCCCGCTCGACGACCAGGTCGCGGAGCATCGTGACGAACTTCGGGTCGGTCCCCGGGGTCGCAGCCCGCGCCATCGGCAGGCCGACCTTCTCGGCAGTCTTCGCGGCCTCGGTGTCGAGGTCGTAGATGACCTCCATGTGGTCGCTGACGAATCCGATCGGCACCACGGCCACCCCCGGCACGCCCGCGGCGGCCAGGGCCTCCAGGTGGTCGTTGACGTCGAGCTCGAGCCACGGCACCTGCGGCGGCCCGGACCGCGAGCAGTAGACGAGGTCGGTACGACGTACCTTGCCGGTCCGCCGCTCCAGCTCGGCGGTGATCTCCGCGGCAACGTCCAGGTGCCAGCCGACGTACCCGTTGCCGTCGGGTCCGCTGGTCGCGTTCATCGCGGTCGGGATCGAGTGCGTCACGTACGCGATCGCGCTGCCCTCGGGCAGCCGGCTCAGCGCGTCGGCCGTCGACTCGACGAACGACCCGACGAAGCCGGGGTGGTTCGCGTAGTGCCGGAGCTTGTCGATCTGCGGCGCGTCCGGGACCTCCCGGGCAGCGTCCTCGAGGTTCTCCCGGTACTGACGGCAGCCGGAGTACGACGGGTAGGCGGACGTGACGATCACCACTGCACGGCGTACGCCGTCGGCCGCCATCTCGCGCATCGTGTCGGTCAGGTACGGCGCCCAGTTGCGGTTGCCCCAGTAGATCGGGAGGTCGAGGCCGATCTCGTCGAACGACTCGCGCAGCGCCTTCAGCAGCTCGCGGTTCTGGTCGTTGATCGGGCTCTTGCCGCCGAACGCGTAGTAGTGCTCCCCGACCTCCTTCAGCCGCTCGTCCGGGATCCCGCGGCCGCGGGTCACGTTCTGGAGGAACGGCAGGACATCTTCAGGCTTCTCGGGGCCTCCGAAGGAGAGCAGCAGGACCGCGTCGTACGGGGGTGCAGCAGGCGACATATTCCAAGCTTCTCAGACGGCTGAAGGTTAAGGTGTTCCCGGTCTCTCATGCTCAAGCCTTACGCTCATCTCATGCGCCGTCCCGGTGCCGGCGCCTTCTTCGCCGCCGGGATCCTCGGGCGTATGCCGATCTCGATGATCGGCCTCGGCATCGTCATCCTGATCGCCCAGGAGAGCGGCTCGTACGGGCTGGCCGGCGCGATCTCCGGAGTGGCCGTGATCGCGGGCGCGCTGACCGGACCGGTGCAGGGCAGGCTGGTCGACCGCTTCGGTCAGCGGATGCTCCTGCTGATTGGTTCGGTCCTCTGCACGGTCGCCCTCGGCGGTCTGCTCGTCGCGGTGCGTGCGGACGCCGCCACCTGGATCCTGTACGCGCTGTCGTTCGTTGCCGGTGGCACCCGTCCGCAGGTCGGCTCGTTCGTCCGTGCCCGCTGGACGCATCTGCTCGGGCGGGGCCGTGCGCTGCAGACCGCGTTCGCTCTGGAGGCGGTCGGCGACGAGGTCGTCTTCATCGTCGGTCCGGTGCTGGTTACCACGCTGGCGACGCAGTGGAGCCCGTACGCCGCGCTGACGGCCGCCGGCGTACTAGGGCTGGCCGGTGGCATCTGGCTGGCCACACTGCGCGCGTCCGACCCCCCGGGGCGTGGCAAGTCGAACGGCGCCGAGCAGGCACGGATGCCCTGGCTGTCGATCACGCTGCTCAGCCTGATCGGTCTCGGCCTCGGTGCGACTCTCGGCGGCGCAGAGGTGATCACGGTCGCGTTCACCACCGAGAAGGGCAAGGCGGGCCTGGCTGGCGTCGTACTGGCGATCTGGGCGTTCGGGAGCCTGCTGGCCGGGCTCTGGTACGGCTCTGTGCATTGGCGTGCTCCGGTGGAGCGCCGGCTGCTGATCGGTACGATCGCACTCGCCATCACGCTTGCACCGCTCCCCTGGGTCAACAGCGTGCTGATGCTCGGTGTGGTGCTCTTCTGCTGCGGCATGACGATCGCCCCGACGATGGTGGCGGTTACCGCCTGCGTCGAGGAGTGGGTGCCGCCGGAGCGGTTGACCGAGGCGATCACCTGGACCGTCACCGGCATCCTGCTCGGCGTTGCACCTGGCAACGCTGCCGCTGGGCACGCTGTCGACGTGTTGGGTCCGTCTGACGCCTACTGGGTCCCATTCGGCGTCGGCATCGCGTGCGCGATCGTTGCCGCCGTCTCGATCACCTTTGCTCGGCCGAAGGAACGGTTCGCCCATAACTAGGCTTGTATCTCCGGTAACGGGAGATGTGAGGGTGTTGGGCATGGACCACTCGATCGGTGCGGTGGCGCGGCTTGCCGGCGTGTCGGTGAAGACCGTGCGGTACTACTCCGACCTCGGGCTGCTGCCCTCACGTCGTACGACGGCCGGCCATCGGCGGTACGACAAGACCGCGGTCGCGCGGCTGGAGCTGATCCGCACGCTGCGTGCTCTGGGCCTCGATCTGGAGACGGTGCGGACTGTGCTGGACCGGGAGCGGACGCTGGCCGACGTACTCGCGGCGCATGCCGACGCACTCGCCGTACAGATCCGAACGCTGCAGGCGCAGCACGCGGTCGTATCGGTGGCCACTCATTCGACTCCCGAGGAGCTCATCCACATGACTGCACACTTCGAGGAAGCGCGCCGGACGCTGATCGCCGACTTCCTGACCGACGCGCTCGGCGACGACCCCGTACTCACCGCAGCTCGCCAGAACCTCACACCCGTACTAGCTCCAGACGCGGAGTCCCGGCAGGTCGAGGCCTGGCTCGAGCTGGTCGAGCTGGCGTCATCAGAAGACTTCCGTGACTCGGTACGGCGCCTCGCAGCCGGCTGGCGGGTTCTCGCCGGGGACGACCCCCTGCGGGCGGACCCGGAGTTGCGCGCGCGGCTGATCGAGATGCGGCGTACCGCGGATCCGCGCTGGCACCGGTACGTGGAATTGGTTGCCGTGGTCAACGGATGGGCACCGCCGTCACGGGTTGCGGGGTAACGGCGCGTTCCAGCCACGACGGATCGCGAGCAGGCGGATCGTGAAGCAGGTCGCCGCGGCGGCGATCGGGACCCAGAGCGCGTGGTACTCCAGCGCCGCCGCGATGACCACGATGCCGGCGCCGAGGAGCGCCGGAGTGGCGTAGATCTCGGACCGCAGTACGACGGGGACGCGGCCGCTGAGGACGTCGCGGAGTACGCCGCCGCCGATCCCGGAGAGCGTGCCCAGCAGGGCGGCCGAGATCGGGGACAGACCGAACTCGATCGCCTTCAGCGCGCCGGTCACGCAGAACAGCGCGAGGCCGGCCGCGTCGAAGATGTTCACCAGCCGCTCGAGCCGGCCGATCCCCGGATGCAGGAAGAACGTCAGCAGCCCGGCCACGATCGGGACGACCAGATAGCGCCAGTCCCGGAGCGCAGCGGGCGGGGTCTGGCCGATCAGCACGTCGCGGATGAATCCACCGCCGAGCCCGGTGACGAGCGCGAGCACCTGGATCCCGAACACGTCCAGCTTCTTCCGTACGCCGACCAGCGCTCCGGTGATCCCGAAGACGAAGATCCCCACCAGATCGAGAACTTGCAGCACCATGGGCCAGACGCTAAACCACGAGCGCTGCGCTTCCGGCACTTCTATCGTTGGTGGGCATGAGCCGCGCCCCGGACGTCGACTACTCCGCCACCTCGCAGCGCCCTGCCTGGGACTCGTTGCCGACGGCCCTCCAGGAGGCTCTCGAGGTTGCCCTGGGCACCGAGATCGTCTCGGTGGCCGATCCGGTCGGGTCCGGCTTCACCGGTGGGTTCGCGGCCCGCGCACGGCTGGCCGACGGGCGGCAGGTGTTCATCAAGGCCGCTCCGTCCGGGATGCACGCCTATGGTGCCTACCAGCGTGAGGCCGAGGTCGTGCCACAACTTCCGTCCGTCGTGCGAGCCCCGGCGATCGTTGCCACTGCGCAGGTCGAGGGCTGGTTCGCGGTGGTGTCCGAGTGGGTGGCCGGGCGGATGCCCGGAACTCCTTGGATAATAGACGACTTCGATCGGGTGACTGCTGCTTGTGAGGAGATGGCTCTCGCGTTGCGGCCCAGTCCGTTGGCCGGCTTGAAGCCGTTCGCATATCTGGTCGAGGACGACGTTGCCGTGCCCGCGCAGATTCTCGCGGGTGAGCGCGCGCTGCCAACGGGTTTACAGCCGTGGTTGCCCCGGGTGCTGCCGGAGTTGGCCGAGTTGGCGGCAGCAGGGCCGGAGGTTCTCGTCGGCGACACGGCGATGCACTCCGACCTGCGGCCCGACAACATGGTGATCGACGAGAGCGGCACCTGCTGGATCGTCGACTGGAACTGGCTGACGCTCGGGCCGCGCTGGGTGGACTGGGCGGGTCTGTTGCCGATCGCGCAACACCAAGGCATCGACACGTTCGCCGCGATCAGACGCAGTCCGCTGACGGCCGACGTACCCGACGAACACCTCGACGCCTTCGTGGCGGTGATCGCCGCCTACATGTTGAAGAACACCGATGCCCCGCCGCCGCCCGGCTGTACGCCCGCCCTGCGGGAGCACCAGCGCCTGCACGCATGGACGTACCTCGACTGGCTCGCCGTACGCCGGGGCTGGTGAGCGCCTACTGTTGTTGTATGACCAAAGGGCCGGCCACGAGGTTCAAAGTCGAGGTGCTCGATGGCGAGCGGACGTCGCGGCGTGAGGATGTCGTCACCACCGAGGAGCCGCTCGAGTTGCGGCTGGAGTGGCCGGGGCGACCGCCCGAACCATTGGTCGTCACCATGCGGACGCCCGGCTCCGACTTCGAGCTGGCTGCCGGCTTCTGCCTCGGCGAAGGTTTCGCGGTCCGGCCGGACGCGATCCGGACGGTTGCCTACTGCACCGATGTCGCGCTGACCCGCGAGCAGCAGTTCAACACCGTCACGGTCACCTTCGACGGTCCCCCGGACCGCGAGCCACCCCAGCGGTACGGCGTCACGTCGGCCGCCTGCGGCGTCTGCGGCCAGCAGAGCCTCGACGAGCTCGCGGATCGCGAGTACGACCCGGTGGACCCGGTCGAGGTCCCGGTCGACGTCGTACGGCGGCTGCCCGATCTTCTCCGCGAAGGGCAGACCACGTTCAACCGCACCGGCGGACTGCACGCGGCCGGCCTGTTCACCGCCGACGGCCGCAAGATCGTGGTGAAGGAGGACGTCGGCCGCCACAACGCCGTCGACAAGGTGGTCGGCTGGACCGTCCTCAACCACCACAGCCGCAAGGGCCTGGTCCTCGCCGTCAGCGGCCGCGCCGGCTACGAGATCGTCCAGAAGGCCGTCGCCGCCGGCATCGGCATGATCGTCGCCGTCAGCGCCCCCTCCAGCCTCGCCGTCGACCTGGCCCGCCAGTCCAACATCACCCTCGCCGGCTTCACCCGAGGCGACCGCTGCGTCGTCTACTCAGCCTCGGAGCGGATCACGCGTCCAGCTTGAGGAAGGTGGCTTTGGGGACGTATTCGTAGCGGTCGGGCATGCAGGTGAGGATGATGATCTGGCCGTGGTCGCCGGCTCGGCCGAGCAGGGCGCCCATGTCGCGGAGGCGGGCCTTGTCGGACCAGCCGAGGGCGTCGTCGAAGATGACGGGGACGCTGCCCTCGCCGGTGCTGACCAGGTGGCTGATGGCCAGGCGAGTGATGATTGCGAGCTGCTCCTGGGCGCCCGTCGACAGCGCCTCGACGCGGAGCCGTACGCCGTCCAGCTCCCGCTCCGCGACCGCGAGATCGTCGTCCAGCCAGACCTTGAACGACGGCCCGTAGACGCTCCGCCCCAGCGACTCGATGCGGGTCTGCAGCGGTTCGGAGTACTTCGTCTGGGCCTCGGCGCGATGCCGGCTCAGCGTCTCGTACACGCGCCGCGCTGCCTCGGCCCGCCGCTCCAGGCTGTCGTGCTCCGCGCGTACGGCGGCCAGCTCCAGGTCGGCCATGTCCCGCCGGGTCGCGAGCCCGTCCCGGCCGGACTGCTCCAGCCGGCCCTCCGTCGTACGCAACGCATCCCGCAGCGTGTCCCGCTCGCCCTGCAGCCGCTTCGCCACCGCCAGCGCGTGCGTCAGCTCGCCCGCGACCTGATCCGCCCCGGCCGCATCCGCCTGCTGCTGTACGACGGTCAGCTCCTCGAGCACCGCCTCGACCTCAGCCGTCGCCTCGGTTTCAGCCGCGGACACGCTGTCGTCGTCGAGCACCGTCCGCGCAGCCTCGAGCGCCTCGACCGCTGACGCCAGCCGCTCCCCTGCCAGCTCGGACCGGGCCCGCGCGTTCTGCGCCTCGGAACGATCCTCGTCAGCAGCCTTCCGTGCCTGCGCGATCGCGAACTCCGCGTCGGACAGCAACCGCTCGGCCTCGGCGAGCGCCTCCCGCGCGGAGTCCAACGTTTGCTGCGCGGCGGCGAGGTCGTCCGCCTCCGGCTCCGGCACCTCGAAGTCGTCGAACAGCGTGTCGTGCGGTGAAGCGAACTCCTCGAACAACGACATCTGCCCGGGAACGCCTTCAACCGCGGGCTTACCGGCTTCCTCGGCGTCGTCCTCAGGGCCCAGCCGCGCAGTCAGTACGGCGATCCGCTCCCCCGGATCGCCTCCGGCCGTCAACGACTTCTCCGTCCGGCGGGCTTCGTTCAGCTCGGCGGTCGCGGTGTCCGCCTTCCGCAGCAACTCGCGCGCCGCGGCGACGTCCTTCACGCCGGCCTTCTTGAGCAGATCCTTCTCCCGCCGTACGGCGTCGTCGACCCGCGACCGCAGCGTCGCCGCCTCGCCACCGGCCCGCACCGTCACTTCGAGCTGACCCGGTACGCCGATCACCAGCTCGCCCGAGACAAGCACCTGGGTCGCCTCGTCGAAGCCCAGCTCGGAAGGTACGGCTCCATCCAGACCGGTCCCCGACAACTCCACGGGCTCGGCGCCAAGTCGCCGTACAGACACTTCGGGTACGCCGGCCGCGAGCGCCGCGCGGGCCTCGACCACGGCCGCCCGGGCGTCTTCCAGCGCCGCGACGATCGCGTCGTCGACCTTGATTCGATCGAGGATCGTCCCGGCCGCCGCGATCCGCGCGCGGACGTCGACCAACTCGGTCTGCTGCCCCAGCAAACGATCGAGCTCGGCGCGATCCATCAGGTCCGAGACCCGGCGCTCGGCCGCCTGCACGTCCGTACGCCGGAGGTCCTTGAGCTCCACGACCTCGGCCAGCGCAGCCTCGGCCGCCTGCACCATCTCGGCCGCGGTCTTGGCGACCAGGTCGGCGTCCGCGCGTTTAGTGGCCAGCTCAGCCTCGAACTTGGTGAACCGCTCGACCTCGTCCAGCAGCCGCTCGCGGTCGAGCCGCGTGCGGGTGTGGTTCTCCAGCCGGGCTCGCGCCGTCTCCGCACGGGAGCGGACCGAGTCACGGCGGAGCAGGATCTCGTCGGTCGCCTTCTTGCGTTCGCGCAGCTCTTCGACCGACTTCAGGTGATCGGACAGCCGGGTATCGACATCGGACAGGTCGAGGTTGAGCCGCTCGGCCCGCCGGATGTCGGACTGAACCTCCTCCATCGCCTGCAACGCCTGCGCCGCACCCAGCTCGGCCCCGGCCACCGTCTTCGCGGACCGCGCATAGTCGCCGGTCGGCTTCCCACGTGGCGTCCAGTACCGCAGGTACTCATGCTCGACCGCAGTCACCAACGGCATCGACGCGCCGTCGACCGGCGTCCCCGACTCGGCGGTCACAGCCGTGATCAACGGCTCCGCATCGGCCGGCGTTGGCAGCACCAACGACTGGCCCTGGCTGACCATCAACGTCTGCCACAGCACCGGGTCGACGTTCTCGTGGAAGAGCCGCTCGGCCTCGTTGTGCGCCTCGCGACCGGTCCAGGACTGCCGCCGGCCGTCCGGCTCGACGATCGTCAGCTCGGTGGAACGGTTCTTCAGCCAGCGCTTGGAGTACGTCAGCTCGCGGCCGCCGAGGCTCAGCTCGGCGGTGACCTCCGGGCCGACATCCTGCCCGACCGGCTGGATGTCGCGGATCCGGGTCGACTTCGAGTCGTCGGGCAGCTCGAAGATCAGGCCGAACGCCTCGACCAGGCTGGACTTCCCGACCTCGTTGTCGCCGACCACGACGGTGGTGCCGAGTGCGCGGAACCGGACAATGCGGTCTTTGACGCCACGGAAGTCCCGTAGCGCCAAGCTGTGCAATCTCATCCCGCGTCCCGCGCCAATCGGTGCATCAAGGACAACGCCGCACCTGCGCCCTCGTCGCCGCCGGCCAACGCCTGCCGCAACTCCTCCATCGCGGCGCGAGCGGGACCGCTCAGCTGCAACGACTCGAGGTCGGCCGCGTCCGGAGCGGGTCGCACGGTCCAGAACTTGGCCCACCGCTCCACGCTGGCGAACACCTCGCCCTGCGCGTCGATCATCGCGTCGAGCCGACTCAGCAACGGCAGCGGCAACGAGCCGTCGCCGGCCAGACGCACGTACGTCCGTTCCTTGTCCGGCAGCTCGGCGAACCAGTCCTCGAGCGCCTGGATCGACTCCTCGTCGAACAGCTCGACGCGATGGTCGACCATGTGCCACGCGCCGACGCGCACCGGCTCGACCTCGATCGTGCCAGCGGCGATCGTCACCTTCAGCACGTTGCCCGGCGCGTCCTCCTCGGGTGACGTGACCTCTTGCGTCCCGGAGAACCAGATCCGCTCCGTCACCTTTGTCGTCGAGTGCCGGTCGCCGAGTCCGACGTACTGCAGCCGGCCGTCCGCGACCGCGGCCTCCAGCGCTGTCTGATCGATCGTCGGTACGTCGGACATGCCGCCGGACAGGCTCGTGAGCTGACCGTGGGCGAGCAGGATCCGGACGATCCCGGGCTCGGGCGCGAGGTCGGCGTACCCGGGCGCGGCCGGATCCGAGAGCGGGCGGCGAGAACGCCACGGTGCGCCGACGATCTCGACCCCCGGCAGGATCGGGAAAGGCGTCGTTTCGGTCAGGACCGTGACGTGCTCCGGGGCGTGCGCCTGCCACTGGCTCGACGTCCACAGCGAGCCGGGCTCGAGCGCGTCGTGGTTGCCGGGCAGGAGTACGACGGGCACCGGGATCCGCTTGAGGGCTTCACAAGCGCGCAGGATCGTCTGCCGCTCGACCTGGTTGTGCTCGAACACATCGCCGGTCACGACGACGAACGCCGCCCCGGTCTGCTCCGCGACCTCGCCGATCCGTGCGACAGCATCCAGCCGCGCCTGGCCCCACCGGGCCTGACCGTCCGGCCCCAGGAACCGGCGCATCATTCCCAGCTGCCAGTCCGAGCTGTGCAGAAACGTGATCGACTCGTCCATTGCGGGATGAACGCTAACCCGAGCCACCGACAGTCGCACACTCAACACTCAGAAGCGCCCCATACCGCCCACACTCCGGACAGGTTTCCGGCGTTTACCCAGGGAAGTCGGCGCTCCGGGAGAGTTCGGACCAGATGGCGACCTCGGCCCGCACACCGGCGTACACGCCGACGGGGACCCTCGTCGGTCAACGCCAATCAACTTTGTGCACCAGAGCCGTATGACGAGCGCCGATTCGTGCGGATCTGGTGCACAAAGTGCCCGCCCACCCTGACATCTAGACAGCCTACGATCCGGTGGTGGGCACCTACCTCGATACCGAGCGGCTGACGCTTCGCCGGTTCACCCCGGCTGATGTCGAGTTGCTGGTGGCATTGAACTCCGACCCCGAGGTGATGCGGTTCCTGACCGGTCGGCCGCCACCACGCGACCACATCGAGGAGGTCGTACTGCCGGAGATGCTCGAGGTGTACGCCGAACACCCGCAGCTCGGGCACTTCGCCGCCGAGGCCGACGGCGTCTTCATCGGATGGTTCGGGATGCAGCCGACGAGCGATGCCAAGACTGTCGGCATCGGCTACCGGTTGAACCAGGCCGCGTGGGGCAAGGGGTACGCGACCGAGGGTACGAAGGCGTTGATCGCAAAGGCGTTCACAGAGCTCGGGATGGAGCGGGTGGAGGCGGACACGATGGCGGTCAACCACCGTTCGCGGGCGGTGATGCGGCGGTCCGGCCTGCGGTTCGTGAAGGTCTACCACGAGCACTACGACAATCCGCTCCCCGGAACCGAGTTCGGCGACGTCCTGTACGGCCTCGATCGCGCGACCTGGGAAGCTGGGCGGTATGGGACAAATGGCTGACGATCGACCGTACGCCGTACTCGATATCGACGCGACGCTGTCCGACACGAGCCGGCGGATCCACTTCGTCGAGCGGAAGCCGAAGGACTGGGACTCGTTCTTCGCGCACGCCAAGGAGGACGCCGTACTCGACGAGGGGCTCGCGGTCGCGACGACGCTGGCGGCCGAGCACGAGATCGTCTACCTGACCGGGCGGCCGGAGCGGCTGCGACGGGACACGGTGAAGTGGCTGAAGGACAACGGCTTCCCGGACGGCAAGCTGTACATGCGCGGCAACACCGACCGGCGCCCGTCGACGATGATGAAGCTCGGCCGGCTGCAACGCCTCGCCGAGCAGCGACCGGTCGCCGTCCTGGTCGATGACGACGTCAAGGTGATCGCCGCCGCCGAGAAGGCCGGCTACACAGTGATGAGGGCCGACTGGGGACTCGATGCCGAGACCCAGCCGACCCTCTTCGAGGCCCAGGAGTCCGAAGGACGGACCTGAAGCCCTATTTGTCCCGCTACTTGCTGAGCCCGAGGATCAGCGTGTTCGGGTACGGCGGGTACTGCGGCAGGTAGAAGTTCTGCACCTTCGACCCGTGCAGGAACGCGTTCCGCGCGTAGATCAGCGGTACGACCGGTGCGTCGGCCATGATCTGCTTGTCCACCGCGCCCCACATCCCGGCCGCCTTGGTCCGGTCCGACTCGGCCGTCGCCGCGGCGATCGCGGAGTCCACCGCCGGGTTGGAGTAGCGGGAGATGTTGTACCCGCCGTTGCCGATCTCGGACGACGCGAACAGCGGCTGGATGTTGCCGATCGCGGACGGGAAGTCGGGCAGCCAGCTCGACACGGTCAGGTCGAAGTCCGGCTTGTTGCCGGTGATCAGGTCGGTCAGCGGCTCGCTGTCCAGCGGCTTGATCGTGACGGTGATCCCGGCCCGCTTCAGACCCTGCTGGATCGCCTGCGCGACGCCGAGACCGGTCGTGTTGTCGGCGGCCAGCACCAGGTTGAGGTTGGCGGCGCCGGCGGCCGCGAGCATCTGCTTCGCCTTGTCCGGGTCACCCGCCGGCGGTGCCGGGAACAGGTCGAACTTGTTGAAGCCGTCGATACCCGGCGTGATCAGGGTCGTGGCGAGCTCACCGCCGAACTCCGGTCCGCCCTCGGCGACCTGGACGGCCTGCTTGTCGACGGCGTACTGGATCGCCTTGCGGACCTCGGGCTTGGCGAGCGCGGGACGCTGCGTGTTCATCGCCAGGTACATCAGAGCGCCGGACGTCGACGTCGCCACCCGAGCCTTCACCGCGGGGTTGCCGGTCACGGTCGGGATCAGCGCGGCCGGGACCGAGGTTCCGGTGGTCGCGGCGAACTTGTCGTCGCCGGCGTCCGCGATCAGGCGCTGGTTGACGACGTCGGGCTGCAGGCCCATGTCGGTCACGATCGAGTCCGGCAGGCCGGTCCGGGCCGGGTCGGTCGACTTGTCCCAGTTCGGGTTCCGGGTCAGCACGAGCTTCGAGCCCGGCGCGTACGACTGGACCTGGTACGGGCCGCTGGCCATCGGCTTCTCGCCGTAGTGCGCCGGGTCGGTGTCGGCCTTCTTCGGCACCGGCGAGAACGCCGGCATGCTGACGATCCACGGCCAGTCGCCGTACGGCTTGTTCAGCTTGAACACGATCGTGGTGTCGTCCGGCGTCTGGATCGAGGCCAGGTCGCCGCCCTTGTACGGGCCCTGGTACTTGTCGCCGCCGACGAGCAGCGACTTGTGGTAGCCGAGTCCGCCGGACAGCTCCGGGGCGAACGACCGCTCGACGCCGTACTTGATGTCAGCGGCAACGATCGGCGAGCCGTCGGCGTACTTGAGACCCGGCTTGAGCTTGTACGTCCAGGTCTTGCCGCCGTCGCTGACCTGGCCGGTGTCGGTAGCCAGGTCCGGGACCAGTTCGGTCGGCTTGCTCGGGTCGGTCTTCCAGGACGTCAGGCCGCGCAGGACCAGGTGGATCCCGCTGATACCCAGGTTCTGGCTCTTGGCCGGGTCGTAGCTGACCTCCTTGGCGGTACTGAGGAAGTGCAGGGTGCCGCCCTGCTCTGCGGCGGCAGTACTGCCACCACTCGCGGGGGTCTTGTCGTTGGCGTTGCAGGCGGCCGCTGCCAACACCAGTGCGGCCGCTACCGCGACCGCTCGGGTTAGGTGTTTCATCATGTCCTCTCAGGAGGTGGGGGCTCAGGGAAGTAGCAGGCGGCCCGATGTTCTGTATTCCCTGCCACGGGTTCGAGCACTGGTCGTTGCGTCGCGCACACGTCCTGTGCCTTGTAACAGCGGGTCCGGAACGGGCATCCGGACGGCGGGTCGATGGGCGTCGGTACGTCGCCGGTGAGCACGATCCGGTCCCGCTCGACACCCGGCTCAGGCACCGGTACTGCGGACAGCAGCGCCTTCGTGTACGGATGCGCCGGGGCCTCGTAGACCTCTGCGGCGGGACCCTCTTCGACGATCGTGCCGAGATACATGACGGCGATCCGGTCGGCGACCTGCCGGACCACGGCGAGGTCGTGCGCGACCAGCACGTACGACAGGCCGAGCTCGTCGCGCAGATCGGCGAGCAGGTTGAGCACCTGGGCCTGGACGGACACGTCGAGCGCGGACACGGGCTCGTCGCAGACCAGGAGATCCGGCTTCACCGACAACGCGCGGGCGATCCCGATCCGCTGGCGCTGACCGCCGGAGAACTCGTGCGGGTACCGCTCCAGGTACTGCTCGGCGAGGCCGACCTGCTCCAGCAGCTCGACCAGCTGGGCCCGGGTCGGACGGATCCCCTGCGCGCGGTACGGCGTACTCAGGATGGTGCCGACCGACTGCCGCGGGTTCAGCGACGCCTGCGGGTCCTGGAAGACCATCTGGATCCGCCGGCGGATCGGCCGGAGCCGGCGACCGCGGACCTTGGTGACGTCGGTGCCGCCGATCTCGACGCGGCCCTGGGTCGGGTCGAGCAGGCGGGTCGCCACGCGGGCCAGCGTCGACTTGCCCGATCCGGACTCGCCGACCAGGCCGACCGTTTCGCCCTTGCGGACGACGAGGTTCACGCCGTCGACCGCGCGGACGGCCTGCGCCTTACGCCACGGGGCGCCGCGCAGACCGAAGTACTTCTTGACGTCCTTGAGGTTCAGCAGCTCTTCGCTCACAGGAGCACCTCCGGCCGCCGACCGAGGTGGCAGGCCGCCTCGTGATCGCCCTCGCCGGGACGCGGAGTCAGCTCGGGACGCTCGGTGATGCAGCGTTCGCCGACCAGATGCGTGTACGCACACCGCGGCTGGAACGGGCAGCCGGTCGTGATCGATCCCGGCGTGGGCGGGGTGCCGGGGATCGTGGTCAGCCGCGGCTTCGGCGGTACGTCGACCCGCGGCATCGCCCCGAGCAGCCCGAGCGCGTACGGGTGGGCGGCCCGGAAGAAGATGTCCCGGACCGTACCGCGCTCGGCCGCGCGACCGGCGTACATCACGAGAACGTCGTCCGCGACCTCGGCGACCACGCCCAGATCGTGCGAGATCAGGACCAGCGCCGTACCGAACTCCGCCTGTACGTCGTCGAGCAGGCGCATGATCTGTGCCTGCACGGTCACGTCGAGTGCGGTCGTCGGCTCGTCCGCGATCAGCACTCTCGGGTCGTTCACCAGAGCCATAGCAATCACGACCCGCTGCCGCATTCCCCCGGAGAACTCGTGCGGGTAGCTGTCGGCCCGGCGGACCGCGTCCGGGATGCCGACCTTGTCGAGCATCTCGATCGCCCGCTGGTGCGCCTTCTTCTTCGAGACGTCGTGGTGCAGCCGGTACGCCTCGGCGACCTGCCAGCCGACGCTGTAGTACGGATTCAGGGCGGACAGGGCGTCCTGGAAGACCATCGCGATGTCGTTGCCGCGGATCTTGCGGAGCTCGTCGCCCGGCAGGCCGATCAGCTCGCGGCCGTCCAGCAGCACCTCGCCGGTGACCTCGGCGTTCGAGGGCAGCAGGCCCATCACGGCGGCCGAGCTGACGCTCTTGCCGGAGCCCGACTCGCCGACGATCGCGAGCGTCTCCCCCGGCGCGACGGCGAAGTCGATGCCGTCGACGGCCGGAACCAGACCGCCCTCGGTCGTGAACGTGACGTGCAGGTCATGCACTTCCAGCACCGGCTCAGCCATGACTCACCCTCGGGTCGAGCAAACCGTGCACTATGTCCACCACCAGGTTCGCGAGGATGATCAGGAAGGCCGAGAACAACGTCACGCCGACGACCACGGCCACGTCGAGCGAGCCGACCGCGGTGATCAGCAGGTCGCCGAGGCCCTGCATGCTGAAGACCTTCTCGGTCAGGATCGCACCTCCGAGCAGACCGCCGAGATCGAGGCCGAACAGCGTCACGACCGGCACGAGGACGCCGCGGAGTCCGTGGGTCAGGACCACCCGCAGCTCGCCGGCGCCCTTGGCCCGGGCCGTGGTGATGTAGTCGAGGTTCAGCTCCTCGAGCATCTGCGAACGGGTCAGCCGGATGTACGACGCCGCCTGCAGGATCGCGAGCACGATCCACGGCGTGATCAGGTGCCAGGCCCAGTCGACCGGGCTCTCGGTGAACGGGACGTAGCCGTTGACCGGGACCATGTTGAGCCAGAACCCGAAGACCAGGATCGCCAGCAGACCGAGCAGGAACGACGGCGTCGAGACTCCGACCAGCGCGACCCCGATCGCGAGCCGGTCGAGGATGCGGCCACGGTTCAGGGCGGCGATCACGCCGAGCGAGACACCGAGGAGCAGCCACAGTACGGCGGCACCGAGCGCGATCGACGCGGTCACCGGCAGCCGGTCCAGGATCAGCGTGGTGACCGGGCGGGCTAGCGGGAACGAGTACCCGAAGCACGGCGCGTTGCAGTGCACGGCCGCCGTACCGTCGCCGAAGGTCCGGCCGGCGAAGACGCCCTTCAGGAAGCTCAGGTACTGCTGCAGGGTGCTCTGGTCGAGCTGCATGAAGTGCCGCGCCTGCTCCAGGCGGTCCGGCGTACAGGGCTTGCCGCAGGCCAGACGGGCCGGGTCGGCGGGGATCGCGTAGAAGACCAGGTAGACGGCCAGGCTGAGCGCGAGCATGACGAGCAGCGCCCCGAACAGCCGCCGGATCACGAACCAGGCGAGGTCGGGCATCAGCTCGTCCTCCGCAACCGGACGTCGAACGCGTCCCGCACCCCGTCACCGAGGAGCGTGAAGCCGAGCACGGCGAGGAACAGCACCGCGCCCGGGAACAGCAGGAACCACGGGTCCGCGCCGGTGTACACCCAGGCGATCGAGTCCGAGATCGACCGCCCGAGGCTCGGTGTCGGCGGTGGCACGCCGACGCCGAGGAAGCTCAGCGCCGCCTCCGCGCCGATGTAGCCCGGGATGGCCAGCGTGGCGATCACCAGGACCGGGCCGAGCAGGTTCGGCAGGAGCTCGCGGGTGATGACCATCCAGCCGCTCGAGCCGACGCTGCGGGCCGCCTCGACGAACTCACGGGTGACCAGCGAGCGGGCCTGGTTGCGGATCAGCCGCGCCAGGCCGGCCCAGCCGAAGAAGCTCAGCACCAGGATCAGCAGCAGCCAGCGCGGGAACCTGGCCGGGATGATGATGCCGAGGGCAATCATGAAGACGAGCTGCGGGAACCCGAACAGGAAGTCGAGCAGCCGCGACATGATCGCGTCGTACCAGCCGCCGAAGTACGCCGCGCTGATACCGGCGAGCGTGCCGACGACGGTCGTGATCGCGGTGACGACGACCGCGATGGTCAGCGACGTCCGCAGGCCGAGGACGACGATCGAGAACAGGTCCCGGCCGGTCAACGGCTCGACGCCGAACCAGTGACTGCCGCTGATCCCGCCGAGCGCACCCGCCGGCGCGTTCCCGCGGTTCGGATCGAGCAGATCGATGTGGTACGTCGTCGCGTCCTGGCCGGCCAGCCGCACCAGCAGCGGCGCGGCCGCCGCGATCACGATCAGCAGAACGACCAGTACGGCGCCGACCCGCGCGCTACGGTCACGCCGGACCCGGCGCAACGCCTGCCGGGTGGGCGAAACGGTCCCGGCGACCGAGGAACTCACAAGCACTCCCGACTGGTTTGATTCTTACAGCCGACAAAACCTAGGCCGCATCCTTCCACCACCGTGGTTGCATCTCGAACTTCGAGAATCTCGTGTTGGTAACTGTGGATTCGGATAGGTGGTGTCGGGTGGTTACGCTCCGCTGGTGGACGACATGGTGCGGGTCGGCGAGCGGATGGTTCTCTACAGCCTTCACGGCGCTGAGGACGGGCTGCCGGCACTGTCGTTCAGCGGTACGCCTTCGACCCGCTGGAAGCGGCCGGACGCCTTGGCGGCCATCGAGTCGTCGGGTCTGCGACTGGCCACCCCGGACCGCCCCGGCTACGGCGGGTCGACCCGCCTGCCTGGCCGGACCGTCGCGTCTGTGGCCGAGGACGCTGTCGCCGTGGCCGATGCGCTGGGTTGGGACCGCTTCGCCGTCACCGGTGGATCAGGCGGCGGACCGCATGCGTTGGCTTGTGCTGCGCTGTTACCGGACCGGGTGACGAGGTGCGCGGTGATCGGGAGCAATTCGCCGCCGATCGTGGACGGCCCGGAGCCGACCGAGGAGGAGGAACTCGCGGACCCGCGGCGCAATCGCACCTCGTGGCGCGCGCTGCACGGCGACCTCCGGCCCGGGTTCGAGGAGACTGCCCGGACGATCATGGCTGCGGTCGAGGCCGGTGGGCCGGAGATCCCACCTCAGCCAGGCGCTGAGCCCGGTCCGCCCGCTCGGGAAGACCCTTCGGCCATGGCTCGACTGACGGCGACCTTTGTCACCAGCCATGAGGGCTGGCTGGACGACCACGTCGCCTTCGCCACGCCGTGGGGCTTCGAGCTGCGCGACATCCGGGTCCCGGTCAGCCTCTGGCACGGCTCGGCCGACGAGCGAGCCGGCAAGTACGTCGAGTTCCTCGCTGCCGCGATACCCCACGCCGAACGCAAGTACTACGTGGGCGGCCACATCCCGCCGGCAAATGCGTTTCGCGAACTGCTGCGCTGGCTGACACTGTCCTGATGGACGCTTTGGACCTGGCGCACCAACTCGTACGAGAGCTGTATCCGGATGCTCGAGCTGCCTGGCTCGGCGGCAGTGTGGCGCGCGGCGACGCGAGTAGTACGTCCGACCTGGACATCACCGTGCTGCTGGACGGTCCTCCGGCGCCGATGCGGAAGTCGCTCGAGCACGCCGGGTGGCCGGTCGAGCTGTTCGTGCACACCGAGAAGTCGCTGCGCTATTTCGCCGACAAGGACCAGGACCGACGCCAGCCGACGATGATGCGGCTCGTCGGGGAGTCCGTCGTACTGCTGGACACCGACGGGTGCGGGGCGCGGTTGCAGCAGGAGTACCTGGCTGAGGTGGCTGCCGGGCCCAAGCCGTTGTCCGTGGACGAGCTGGACCTGCTGCGCTACACGATCACCAATCTGATCGACGACCTGTCGGATGCGTCCGGTGATGTGCGGCTGGCGATCGCTTCGGTGCTGTGGCAGGACGCGGCGCGGCTGTTGCTGACCGGTGCTGGGCGCTGGTCCGGCACCGGTAAGGGTCTGCTGCGGGAGGTTGCGGCGTACGACGGTGCTCAGGCGGCGGCGTTGATGGACGGCGTACGGGCTGAGGACGACCGGCTGATCGTTGCCGTGGACCACATCCTGGCTGACTACGGTGGACGGCTGTTTGCCGGCTTCGAGCTGGCGGCGAAGCTCTAGTCGATCAGCTCCCAGCGGCGCTTCGGGAAGAGGCGGACGGCAACGACTGCGGCGGCTGCGCCGATGAGGACGCCGGGGATGATCCAGCGCCAGCCGGTGAAGACATTGGTACCGGTGACTTGGGACTGCGCCGGTGCGGGTGCCGGTGTGGTGACGGGCGCGTCAGCTACGGAGTAGCCGTCGTCGAGGGTGGGTCCGCCGTCGAACTTGGCGTTGAGGAGCCTCAACGAGCCGAGCACCTCACGCAGCCGCTCCGGATCAGGCGGCCGGTGCCAGGTGAGCTTCGACGGCGTGGTTCCGTTGAACTCCTGAGTGGAGATCCACGGGCCGCCGGGTGCGTCCGGATAGATGATGTCGATCCGCCACACGCTCATGTCGTGGATCAGCCAGGTAGCGCGGACGAACTTGCCGGCCTCGTGCGCAGTACCGCCCTCGTCGCCCTTCGGCGCGTTCTGGACCAGCTCCTGCAGGTCGTAGTACCGCTGGTCGTCGTAGCCGACGGCGGTCACGTACGGCGGTGCGCTGAGCAGCACGCTGGTCGGACCGCCGGCGTGTGCCGGGGTTGCGACGGCGAACACTATTGCGACTAGTGCTGCGACGAGTGCGAGGGTACGGCGGACCATGGCAGCTCTCCTGTCGACGAGGACTCACTGCAGATACACCGCCGCTGTTCAAGAGGTTCCGGTCGCCAACTCCACTGCCCGTGCTTCGTCCACGCCTTCGAGCCGGAAGGTCACACCGTCGCGCTCCCAGACCAGAGTGGGTCCGGCGATGCGTACGACGCGCTTGTCGACCAGCACGAGGTCATGCGGGGTCTTGAACCAGAAGCCGTTGATCTGGTCCACATAGTCGAGGCTGCCGTAGTACCGCTTGAGGTACAGCGGCTCGATGCCGGACTGGAATTGCTCCAACCGCACTCCGGTCCAGCTGGTCGCTATGAACCCCTTCGACGCTTCCACGCCGGTCGGTGGACCCAGCTCCTTCGGAAGAGCTGGAGTGAACCCGGCGATCTGTGCGGCCTGCTCCAACGACAGGTGTCCAGCGACGGTGGGCACTGGAGGCGCAGTACTCGGACCGGTGCCGACGGGCTGGGCCTGGACTCCGCCGATGCGCAACCACTCTGCGACGGTCGCCCGGACTGGTGGGGTCAGTGCGAGGCCGGCCAGCAGTACGAGGAAGCCGGCGAGGAACGTACGCCATCTGTCGCGCAGGCGCTTCCGCACTGGGATGTCTGCTACGCGTGTGAGCACTGTGGCTGTCAGGGTGTCGTCAACCGGAGGTACGACGGCAGAGTGTCCGACGGCCCGCAGTTCGTCTTCGAGGCTCATCGCTGCACCTCCTTGTCGGGTAGGGCGTCGCGGAGTCGTCCCAGTGCGCGATGCAGGCGTGATTTGACCGTGCCGCGGGGCCAGCCGAGTACTACGGCGGTCTCCTGCTCGTCCAGATCCAGCAGGTACCTGCACGTCACCACTAGCCGCATCGGCTCCGGGAGCTTCCTTACGGCATCCAGCAGCTCAGTCCGCCGCTCCAGCGACACTGCAGCGTCAGCCGGGTCCAGCACCACGTCCAGCGGTGCCGCCAACTCCTCCCGCCGCGCCCGCCGCCCCCGCGCCCGCACCGCGTTCCGAGTCTCGTTAGCAACAATCCGCAACAACCAAGGCCTGAACGCAGCCCCCTCCCGAAACCCGCCCAGCCCTTTGTAAGCCTTGACGAAAGCCTCCTGCACCACATCATCCGCATCAGCCCCCGCCCCCAAAAACACCGCCGTCCGCTTCGCAATCAGGGCATGCCGACCCACCAACTCGCCGTACGCGGCCGTCTCCCCACCCCGCACCCGAGCCAGAACCTCCGCCTCATCGCCCTGCCCGATCACGCCTCCCATCCACCAAACCCACCCAACTCCATCCAGGAGCCGGCCCCTCACCCCGCTCGGGAGCCGGGCCCCTCTCCCAGCCCGCCGAGCGGAGCGAGGCGGTTTCTTGTCATTGTCACTACACCGCCGGGCTTTGTCCGGTTCCCTGTATAAGGTCGACACCGTGCCTGAAGTCGACGCGAGCTTCCTCGCCCTCCCCCGTCATCAACTCGCCCAGGCGGCGCTCCAGCGTGCCCGCGACCTCGGCGCGACGTACGCCGAGTTCCGCCTGGAGCGGATCCGGTCCGAGTCCATCGCCCTGCGCGACAGCGTCCTGGAGAGCGCGAACGACGACGAGGACCTCGGTCTCGCCGTCCGCGTGATCCACGACGGCACGTGGGGATTCGCCGCCGGCGTCGCGCTCACCGAGGACGAAGCGGTCCGCGTCGCCGAGCAGGCCGTGAACATGGCGCAGGTCTCCCGCCCGATCAACGCCGAGACGATCGAGCTCGCCGACGAGCCCGTGTACGACGACGTCACCTGGCTCTCGTCGTACGAGATCGACCCGTTCACCGTCCCGCGCGCCGACAAGGTCGCGCTGCTCACCGACTACAGCGACCGCCTCCTCAAGGCCGACGGCGTCGCCCACGTGAGCGTCCACGTCGCGACCATCCACGAGTGCAAGTACTACGCGAACACCGCCGGCACGTCGTACACCCAGCAGCGCGTCCGCATCGGCCCGAACATCACCGCCCACGCCGTCGCCGAGGACCGGTTCGACTCGATGTCGACCTGCGCCCCGCCGGCCGGCCGCGGCTGGGAGTACATGACCGGCACCGGGTGGAACTGGGACGAAGAGCTCGCCCAGATCCCCGGCTGGCTCGCCGAGAAGCTCGCCGCGCCGACCGTCGAGGCCGGCGAGTACGACGTGGTCATCGATCCGACGAACCTCTGGCTGACCATCCACGAGTCGATCGGCCACGCCACCGAGCTGGACCGCGCCCTCGGCTACGAGGCGAACTACGCCGGCACCAGCTTCGCCACCACCGACAAGCTCGGAACGCTGAAGTACGGCTCGCCGGTCATGCACGTCACCGGCGACCGCACCGTCGAGCACGGCCTGTCCACCGTCGGGTACGACGACGAGGGCGTCGCCGGCCAGCAGTGGGACCTGGTCAAGGACGGCATCCTCGTCGGGTACCAGGTCGACCGCCGGATGGCGAAGAAGAACGAGGACCTGCTCGGCACGCCGCGCTCCAACGGCTGTGCGTACGCCGACTCGTCCGGCCACATCCCGATCCAGCGGATGGCCAACGTCTCCCTCCAGCCCGCCGCGAACGGCCCCTCCACGGAGGAGCTGATCAGCCGGGTGAAGAACGGGATCTACATCGTCGGCGACAAGTCCTGGTCGATCGACATGCAGCGGTACAACTTCCAGTTCACCGGTCAGCGGTTCTACAAGATCGTCGACGGCAAGATCGTCGGCCAGCTCCGCGACGTGGCCTACCAGGCGACCACCACCGACTTCTGGGGTTCGATGGAGGCGGTCGGCGGCCCGCAGACGTACCTGCTCGGCGGCGCGCTGAACTGCGGCAAGGCCGAGCCGTCGCAGTCCGGCGCGGTCACCCACGGCTGCCCGTCCGCGCTGTTCCGCAGCGTCCGCATTCTCAACACCACGCAGGAGGCCGGCCGGTGACGATTCAGCTCACGCCCCAGGACACCATCGAGCGCGGTCTGGCGCTGGCCGCGGCCGAGGGCGCCGACGGCTGCGTCGTACTCGTCTCCGAGACGTCCAGCACGAACCTGCGCTGGGCCAACAACACCCTGACCACGAACGGCGCGATGCGGGGCTCGAGCGTGACCGTGATCGCCACGGTCGGCTCCGGCGAGGGTACGGCGGCCGGCGTCATCGGCCGCTCGTCCGTCACCGAGGACTCGTTGCGCGAGATCGTCTCCGCCGCCATCGCGACCGCCCGTTCCGCCGGACCGGCCGAGGACGCTCGCCCGCTCGTCGACGGCACCGTCGGCGCGGACTGGGACCTCGAGCCCGAGGAGACCACGGTCGGCGTGTACGAGAAGTTCGCGCCGTCGCTGGGCGAGTCGCTCAAACAGGCCGACCTCGAGCGGCGTCGGTTGTACGGGTTCGCCAACCATGAGGTCGTCACGCTGTACGTCGGCTCGTCGACCGGACTGCGGCTGCGCCAGGCGCTCCCCCGCGGGTACGTCTCCTCGACCGGCAAGAACGCCGACCTCAGCCACTCGGCCTGGGTCGGCACAGCTACCCGCGACTTCACCGACGTCGACGCGCTCGCGCTCGACACCGAGCTCACTCGCCGGCTGGGCTGGGCGAGCCGGACGGTCTCGGTCGACGCCGGCCGTCACCCGACTGTCCTGCCGCCGGCCGCAGTCGCCGACCTGATGACGTACCTGTACTGGCAGCTCGACGGCCGCGACGCCTTCGACGGTCAGACCGTGTTCTCGAAGTCCGGCGGCGGCACCCGGATCGGCGACACCCTGTCGCAGCAGCCGGTGAGCATGCACTCCGACCCGGCGCTGGCCGGGCTCGAGGCGTTCGCGTTCGCGGTGGCGCGGTCGTCGGGCGGATCGTCGAGCGTGTTCGACAACGGGCTGACGTTGCAGGCGACGGACTGGATTCGGGGCGGCAAGCTCGAACACCTGATGACGAGCCGCCATACGGCGGAGCTGATCGGCGTACCGGAGGCGACGCCGGACATCGCGAACTACGTCGTGTCTGTCGACGGCGGAGCCGGCTCGACCGACGACCTGGTTGCCGGGCTCGACAACGGTCTGCTGGTGACCTGCCTGTGGTACATCCGGATGGTCGACCCGCAGACGCTGCTGCTGACCGGCCTGACCCGCGACGGCGTCTACCTGGTCGAGGGCGGCGAGGTGGCGGGCGCGGTCAACAACTTCAGGTTCAACGAGAGCCCGGTGGATCTGCTTGCGCGGTTCACCGGCGCGGGCGCCACGGTTCCGTCGTACTCGAGGGAGTGGGGCGACTACTTCTCCCGGACGGCGACGCCGCCGCTGCTCGTGCCCGACTTCAACATGTCGAGCGTCAGCCAGGCCAACTGACTCCGGCCTTGGTGACAGCAGAAGGCCCCCGCGACAGGTCGTCGCGGGGGCCTTCTGCTGTGTCTGGATCAGACGGTCGGGTAACCCGGCTCCGCCGGACCAGCCTGGCCCGGGCCGCCGAACCGCTCGGCTGCCTTCGGGTCCGGACCGTACGCGTTGTCACCGGCGTTGCCCTCCTGGGCAGCCAGGACGATGAACCAGATCCACCCGATACACGGGATCAGGTTGATCAGGATCCACCAGCCGGAACGACCGGTGTCGTGCATGCGCCGGATCGCCACACCGATCGTGGGCAGCAGCACCGCCAGGCTGTAGATCGTCGACAGCCAGCCGGACGAGCTGGTCGAGCCCGAGCCGAAGTCGAGCCCGAGGATCCGGTCCAGGATGGACAGGATGATCGAGGCGATCACGTTGAAGAGCACGAACATCCAGTACTCTTTGCGGCGGGCCCGGCCGTCGAACACGGCGTACTTCTTCAGAACGTCGATGTACCACTGCATTGCTGTATCTCCGATGGTCGAAGGTGAGACGCGGACCGAGCCTGTCGGAACCGGTCGGGTTCGTCAATGCAACTTTTCGCTTTGGTGACCACACCGCAATCTGGCACGCCGATACCGCAGGCAACTTCACCTGTTCGGAACCAGAACACCTAGAGCCGGCTTCAGCTTTCCTGCACGGGTTTGGTCATGGTGACCCGCCACATCCGCCGCTGACCTTCGTCGTACGGCGTCGTCTCGTCGAGCCGCCAATCCTCGGCCAGCTCGGTCACCAATGACTCGTCGAAGAACCGCCCGACGAAGCCGTCGTGCATCGCCAGTCCGTCCTCCATCTGACGCCAGTACTGCGAGCAGGAGTCGGCTGTCGACCACACGGCGTACACGAAAAGCCCGCCAGGGCAGAGAACACGATGGATCTCGGCGACCAGCGACCGCAGCTCGGACGGCGAGAACGCCATGTTCAGCAGGAGGTTCGCGAACACCGCGTTGACCGTCGCATCGGCCGGCGGCAACGGATCCCGTACGTCGTGCAACGCCGCCGTCACCCGATCGTCGAGCCCCTCCCGCTGCGCCTCGTGCCGCAACTGATCGAGCGCCGCCTCGCTGAAATCGGTAGCGTGCACGCTGAATCCCTGCCTGGCCAGGAAAAGCGCATCTCTCCCGTGCCCCGCCCCCAGCTCCAGCACATCATCGATGCCCGCGGCACCAAACGCCCCAGCCGCCCACTCCACCGCCGCCGAGGGCTCCACCCCATGCAACTGCGGCCGCCGCGCATAAGCCGCTTCCCACCGCTCCTGCTGAGCCCTAGCAAGCTCCACATGCCCGTTATTCATCCTGCTCCCCGTGTTCGTCCCACCGACCTGGCCGATCGACAGACCGCAGCAGCCTACGCCAGAACCCCGAGTAGACGCACCCAGGCGGCGACCGCTCCCCGGTCGGGCCCGTGGAGCCAACCCCAGGAGGACGTATGCCGACCACCCGTGTGACGTGCCCGCAATGCCGCGCCCCGTTGTCACTCACCGTCGACCTGGTGCCGACGTACCTCGCTTATCCATAGCCTTACCCACAACCCCCAAACACCTGTGGACAATCACCCTCCGTACCAACCAGCCGTCCCACCACGCTTTCCGACCGCCGGCGGCTGCACGCAGCGCGCTTTCGCCCGCCCCGCCGTACAAGTCGCCCCACGACCGGCCGCAGCCCCCTCCCGCATCAGCTAGCAGGCCACTCCCCTCGATGCCCGGCATGGCCTCCCTGACCGGCGCGCCCGTCTCTGCCTCTGTCGTCACCGCGGTGTGGTCCTCACGATCGTCGCGACCTCCTTGGTTGCCTACGGCATGAACGGACGCCGCCGCCCGGCCCCTGTCCGCCGTCGTCCTGATCACCGCGAACATCACCTTCGCCGTTAGCGCCCACCACCACCCTGAGTGGTAGACCGTCCCACGGGCACTGATCCTACTGGCCGTAGGAATCCTTGCCTGGCGCAACCAATCGAGCTGGATCCACCCAGCCCCCGGCCTCCCCATCCACCATCATCATCACCACCACCACGACACCTGGCTCAGGCCGACCCTGCCAGTAGCCACCGCCAGCCTGATCCTCCTCATGCTAGGAGCCACCTCCGAACGCCGCCTAAGCCAAGCCACACAGGCCACCCGCTGGGTGAGCTCCCTGAAGTGAATCAATCGCCTGCTCGATCCGACGACGCGCTGACCGGACCGCGGACTAGCGCGGTTAACCGCATAATGAACATGTTGACCTCGCTGTGCTGGGGGGCGCGCGCATGTCCGAGACTGATGGCCCAGGACCGGCCGAGCCGTCCATCCTGGTGTCCGTGTTCGAGTCACTCCGGCGATTCGACGGACTGACAGCCAATCACCTCCAGTCGGCACGCGCCGCACCAGCTCTGCTCCGTCTCCCGGTCGTTCAGAACCAAGCGGTCCGCAGCGGGAACAAACCGGCAGCGGCGGCCGTCGAGGTCGTCATCGAACACGTCCCGCAACTCGAGTCCGTCACCGACCGCATCATCGCCGACGTGATCCTCAACCTCGGGATCTATGTCGACCTCTACAGAGACCAAGCCATCTCCCGCCGTGCCCTGCACATGCTGCAGCGCGGAGGTTTGGGCAACCGCCGCGAAACGCTCATCGAGCACTGGGAAGTGTTCCACCATGCGCACGGCGCCACCTCGACGCCGGATCCACCGGGTGAGCACACACTTCGCGACCGAATAGAGGGCGAGGTCTTCGAGCGGCTCGCCAAGCTGCTGGAGGATCCTGCTCCGGTCGTCGAGCTGATCGAACCGGACGAGCCACCACTGGCACCAGTAGCACGAGGTGCCCGTTCGGCCACGACCGGAAGGGTTGTGGTCGTCGGCGGCGTCGCGATGGACCACCTGTGGCGGATCAGATCGATACCCGACGTGGCCACCTCCACGATGGCGATGAACTACATCCGTTCACCCGGCGGCAAGGGCTTCAGCCAAGCAGTCGCAGCGGCTCACCTGAATCTCGACGTCTCGCTGATCGCGGCCATAGCCGCCGACGGCGCCGGCGAGGAGATCAAGGCGCAGCTCATGCGCGAGGGTGTTGACACCTCGCTGCTCAGGACCATCCCTAACCCTTCCGACCAGGAGAGACTCCAAACACCGGCCACCGGGATCCTCGAACTGCCCGCGGGCAACAGTTCGGCCGTCGTCTGGCGCGACGGTGTCGAGCTGGACAGCTCGGTCATCGATCAGCGGGCCGACGCGATCAAGTCGTGCGACGTACTGCTCCTGACCTTCGAGATGCCGCTCTCCGTCCTTCGACATACGCTCAGCCTCGTCAACTCCAGTTCGACGCGGCCGCTCGTGATCGTGACGCCAGGACAGCCGTACGCCGACGGCCATCTCCTCAGCTCGGCGCTGAGATACATCGACTACCTCGTGGCGCACCTGTGGGAGCTCGAAAAGTTCGCGTTCTCCGAAGAGTCCATGTACGACCCCCAACTGCTCAGCAACGAGCTCTTGAGCCTCGGTCTGCCCTCACTCTGCCTTTTGGTCGACCGAGGCGGCACCGTCTACCGGCAAGGCAAGCCGCAACAATCGATCGAGGCCCCGCCCTCGGACCTGAGAGAATCCTCGATCACCCGCGACGCCTTCTGTGCCGCGCTGGCCGCGCGACTGGCAGACCACGCCGAGCTGACCATCCAAGACATCCACTGGGCAGCCGCCGCGATGGCCTGTTTCGCGGAGACCTACCACCGGGCACCCGCTCACCCACTCCGCGAAACGGTCGACAAGAAGTATCACGAGCTCTTCCCGGACGACGACTGACTTGCCAATTGGCAGCCACCGGTCGGCCGATTGGCGCCCGTGGCTGGTCAAGCCGTCATCTGCACGTGCCAAAGTCCCCCATTTGGTGGCAAAACTCGCCCCTGCCGATCTCAACTGCACGGGCTGACCATAAGACCAGATGCCACCAGCATCGCCAGCGGTTCGGCAGAGCCCGGAACCCCGGGCCTGTCGAACGCGCGGATCAAGAATCGAGGGGACACCATGGACGGCAACCAAGCACTCGCACTGCTGCTGATCTTCGCCTTCTCCTTCGCGATCGCCAAGAACTGGAGGAAGGTCCTCATCTTCCTCGGCGCACTGGCAATGACGGCTGTCTGCTTCAGCGTCTACAGCATCGTCGCCATGGTCGACAGCACCGTCGCCCCCAGCCCCGTCGCACCAACCACCTCCGCCCCGACCACCGCCGGCCCCAGCGATCTCCAGGCAGGCCCGGCGGAACGGCCGTCGAAGACAACTCAACAGCGCTGACGAACCAACGAAACGGCGCCGTGGGCACCCGGGCCACGGCGCCCCCGGTAAAGGAGATGGCACGGTCCGATGACCACTACCGGCGACGAGCAGTCGACCGACGTCCTGTTGCTCGCCAACGTTCTCGAGAAACTCCGTACCCGTGCCGGCCTGACGGCCGATCGTCTCCGCTCGGACCGAACCGGTCTGGCCGCTCCCTTGCGAGAGTTGGTGGCCGGACGCCACTTCGCGGGGCCTGCTGACGCAGTCCCGGCCGAGGCCGTGGTCGCGCTGGTCGCCGACTGTGTCCGCGAGCGGCTTCACGGTTCCCAGCGACTTGTAGCGGATGTGATGTTGGCGCTCCAGCTGCACGCCGAGGCGCTCTCAGAAGCCTTCGGCGATCGACTCCAACGCTCGCTGTACAAGTCCGCGCTCGGCCGGCGTCGGGAGACCCTTCTGGCCAATTGGCACGAATTGCATGACGCACTCGAATATCCGCGCCCCGCCGCTCCGAGCGACCGGGCTCTTCGCGGCTCCATCGAGCTCGACGTCCTGCAGGAGCTGGCCGGCCAACTCGTCCGTGCCGATGACCCAGCAGCCGGTAGGTCGACCAAGCTCACGCTTCACAGGACGTCGGTACCCGAAACTTCGGCAACCGGCCGGGTCATCGTCGTCGGTGGCGCCGTGATGGACGTGAAGTTCCGCATCAAGGGGCTGCCGGCGCCCGAGACGTCGACCGAGGCGCACGGGTTCGAGCGGTCGCCCGGAGGCAAGGGGCTAACTCAGGCGGTGGCCGCGGCCCGTCTCGGACTCAAGACGTCCCTGATCGCCGCGGTCGCGGATGACGCCTTCGGCGAAGAGATCATGCACTACGTCGAGAACAAGGGCGTCGACACCTCGCTGATCAAACGCGTCCGGCGCTCCCAGACCCCTTTCACCGGTGTGCTCGAACAGGAGATGGGCGACAGCATCGCCATCAACTGGCGCAATCAGAACGAGGTCTGCATCGAGGCCAGGGACATCGACGAGCGGTACGACGACCTAGCGGCGGCCGACGTACTGCTGCTGACCTTCGAGGTACCACGCGACGTCATGCAGCACACGCTCGAGGTTGTCCACCGCGTCCCGGTCCGCCGACCGCTGGTCATCGTCACGCCAGGTCAGCCCTACGCGGACAAGAGGATCTCCTGGGACGCCTTTCCCCGGATCGACTACCTGATCGCGCACGCCTGGGAACTCGCCTCCTTCGCGCCGCGGGCCGCCGGTCCGTTCGACCCCGACCCGATTGCTCGCAGCCTGCTCGTCTTCGGCCTGAACACCCTCTGCCTCTTGGTCAACGGCGGCTGCACCATCTACTCGAAAGCCTTCGACGAGCCTTTCAGCGTCCCGAGCATCCCGTCGATCTACAAGGAAGCTTCCGCTGCACGTGACGCCTTCTGCGCCGCCCTCGCAACCCGCCTGATCGACAACGACCGAAGATTCACAGACGAGGTAGCCGTCTGGGCCGCAGCCGCTATGTCCTGCGCGGCGAGCGATTTTCCGCTGCAGAACCCTATGCCCGACCGCAAACGTGTTGACGAGCTACTCGCCAGATCGCATCTCAGGCCCCGCTGACAGTTCAGCGCCGAAGGAGGCGGTACTCGCCTGCGGCAACCTGTTCGGTCTCACCACGCACCCGGCTGCAGAAGATCACCGAGTCGAGCAGGCGGAAGCGGCTCTGTTCGAATCGATGCGCGCGATTGTCGGCACTGAGCTGGGCGAGGTTGGCGCCGCCGAAGCGGTTCCGGAGCTGGCGAGGGCTCGCGTAGAGGCCATCGACGTACAGGTACGGCCTGGCCGTGATTGACATCCACTGCTGCCAGTTGGCAGAGCGGTAGCTGGACCCGGTGAAGCCGAGATTCGGGTCGACCGCCGTGGTCAGCACCTGCACGCTCGGCAACTCCTGCCGAATTGCCGACCGGAGCTTACCCAACAGGTATGAGATCGCGTTGGCGGGAGCCACGTCGAAGGAGTACACCCGAGACACGTCCCAGGCCGAACCGAGTGGTACATCGAATTGTGTCTGCAACTGCCGCGCGACCCGCATCCACTCCAACGGCGACACACTGCACAAGGTCACCGGACGACGGCTCAGGGGCTCGACCAGCGCAAAGTTGACAGACCCGGCACGAGCATTCCGCAGGTAATGGAGCCGGCCGAAGATTGGGTCCGCGACGCTGTTCCTGAGCCGAACGAATCGAAGATCAGACAGGTCGAACCGATTCCGCGGAATCAGCTCACCGACGCTCCGCTGATCCTCCCGGAGCCGAACGGCGTGACGGTGCAACTCGGTCTCGACACTCCGCCGCGACACAGTGCCGTCCGACCGAGTCAGTCGCGGCAGATGCAAGAGGGTACGGACGCTCAGCGCCCGGCTAGGCACCTTGTACTCGCGGGCCGCATCGGCCAGTAGATCGGCGAACTCAGGACTGTTCCTTCGGCAGTCCTCGAGCGAGGGGCGGGACACTGGACCGACCCGACCGCCAGGCAGAAGCGTCTCGGGTCGCGAGGCAATGGTGGACAAGCGAGCTGTCTCCTGTCAGACCATTGGTGATGTCAGCTCGACCTGACATCACCAAAGAAAGCCGCGCTCAGGCGGCGGTGGACCCGGCGGATTCAGAACCGGCCGCGCCCGGCGACGTTTGCTGCTGGGTGGTCACCGATCGGGACCGGACTGCCACCGCCTGATGGAGGTTTCGAAATGCTTTGCGCCAGACCGGGCTCGTAGCCTGATCAAGCGCTGTGTATCTGTCCCAGACCGAGTCGCCGCGCAATTCTTCGAGACTTCTTCGGCTGTTCGCTTTGTACTCGATCGACCAATCCGTGAGGTCGCCGTAGTATTCACAGAGCACCGGACGCTTACAAAGTTTCTCAAATCGGCTGAACTGGTCGAACTGATCGAAAGTCAGGTCAATCACCAAACGCCGCGGCGACGCCTCGTCACCTATCTCGACCCAGCAATGGAAGGTCGCGACATCTTTGTCCGCGCCGAACCGGACGTCACCGAAGCAGTATCGAGCCTGAGATCGCCAGGACCGACGGAGCCTGGGCATCAGCCAGGCCGAGCTGACCCCGCACTGCCCGACCGACGGCGGGTCTCCAGGGAGCCGTGGTGTCCTCGGATGTCGGGTGGTGTCGTTCCAGTGGCGCGCAAGCCGATGCCGGCTCCTCTTAAGAGTCCATCTCAGCAGCCCTAGCCTCGGGCCCGAGACCGCTGGCCGGCTGTGCGACAGGGCGGCCGGTTCGGCGTCACTCAGGTCGGTCTCCGGCGAACCATGATCTGCGGGCGAAAGTTCCGCCGCAGCGCGCTCGACAAGCGTCACCCCGTGCACTCCATCCAGGCGATCTTCGAATCGCCGACCTTACAGAGTGAAGCGAATGTAGCAGTGCGTGTCAACTCTGCCACCCTGAGTGGCTGGAACCGCGCGGAAAGCATGATGTGTTGTACCGCTTGCACGCTGAGGCGTGTCAATAGATCGGCGACCGTCTTAATGGTCCACGTCACAGGGGGACCGGCTACGGCATGTGGAGCGGGTTCGGGATGCTGCCGGTGGACGGGATTGGAGGACGTGTGTCGAGGTCGGCGTAACCGAGGGTCAGGCGGTAGCCGTTCAGGGGGTAGCGGCCGAAGGAGTCGCCGAGAAAGGCTGTGGCGGCCAGGCGGGCGGCGCACTCCGGATGTGCAGCCGTGTAGCGGTCTATTTCGGCTTGAGCCAGGGACCAGAAAGCTGCTTCGGGGATGTGATTCTGACTGGCGAGCGGGTTCAGGACACCTAGCAAGAGGGCGTCGACAATGTATTGCCGGAGAACGCTCCAAGACTTTCTTGGAAGGACTCTGGAGTGCGTGTCAGGCGTATTTCCGCGCGCTGCTATTTCGTCGGTTGAAATGTTAATGTCATCGACCAGGTCTTTAATGACCAGACGAGCTGGAATGCCCTGGAAATTGCAGATGATGGCTAGGTTTTCACCGTGTGGGTTGACCGTTATGCCGTAGTGGTGGAGTAGGTGGAGTAGTGGGCGGAGGAGGGTGGAGAGGAGGTGGCTGAGCCAGGTTTGGGGGTCGGTGCCGGCGCGGGCGATCGCGGCTGGGGTGAAGCCGGGATGCAGTACGGCGGCTAGCGGCCAGACGGACTCGCCCTCGCGGAGGCGGGGGTCTACGGGGTCTCGCCAGATGACGCCGAGTGTTTCGGTCCATTGGTACGGGATGCCGGGGTGGGTCGAGAGTTCCGGGTGCGGGACGGTGACTGAGGCGACTTCGCCTAGGAGTTCTGTGCCCAACGCACGGAAGGTTTCGTCGCGGGACCAGAGGCCGTGGAGCCATTGGGTGAGCATGGGGGCGGCTAGCGTGCAGTGGGAGGGGATGCCTCGGTAGACGCTGGTGTTGAGGATTTTGAGGGGGAGTTTTACCTGGTAGCGCATCGGGTTGGTGATGTTGACCATGGTGCGGATGGATTGGGTGGGGAGGTACTCGTCGGGGCTCTCGCCGAGGATGACGATCTCGCCGGTGGCTAGTTCTCGGGCCCATTGGGTGCGGATGACGTGGTCTAGTTGCCAGGGGTGGCATGGGAGCCAGACGTACGCGTCGGGGTCGTCCAGCCGGCCACGGAAGGCCGCCACAGTTTCAACATCAAGTTCGCGGGCGATGACGGCGTGCTCGGAGAGGTCCGGCGTACCGCGGAACTCGGCTAGGCCTCGGCGTACGGCGAGCCAGGTCAGGTGGAGCGGCGTACGGGCCTCGGGGGCGTAGCGCTCGCTGTCGGCGGCTGAGAAGCCTAGGCGGCCCTTGTTGGCTACCAGGAGGGGGTGGCCGGTCAGGTGGCCCTCTAGGCGGCTGTGGTGTAGGTCCAGCAACTCGGCGACCGGTACGGCGGAGGCAGCCATGCGTACGTCGGCTGCCAGTGTGCTCGTCAGCTCGGCGACGTACCCGGCGATGGTCGAGCCGTCCAACCCGAGTACGTCGGAGGCCTCGACGAAGAACTGGATCGGGTCGGTGGCCGCCTCGCTCTCGTCGTTGCCGAGGATGCCGCTGGTGGTACGGCGGATCGACTGCGGGTCGACGCGCCAACTGCCGAACCCACCACGCGTGGCTTCGAAGGAATAGGACGCAGGCCCCAGGTCCAAGCGATTGTCGACCGGCTCGAGCAGGCCCTCGGTGCAGAACTGGGAGATCAGTTTTGCCAGCAGGTCCGCGGAACAGCGAGTCCAGAGGGGGTTCATCCGGGGATGGTGAAGGTTGTGAATGCGGTGGACTTCGGGAGGCGGAAGACTTCTCGGGCGGCGATGGTGTTGAGGATGGTGGCGTTGCGGATGGCGCCGAGGCCCAGGTCGGGGGCGGCTACGCCGTGGGAGTGGAGGTCGGCGTTGGCGACGAAGATTCGGTCGGGGACGGTGGTTGATGAGGCGCTGTGGTTGCGGTTGAGGATCCAGCGGCCCGAGGCGTCGTGGTCGAGCAGGGGCTGCAGGGAGGTCATGAAGGGTAGTGGCCGGTTGCGGTAGCCGGTGGCGGCCACTACTACGTCTGTTGTGTGATGAAAAGTGCGCCCGGTGTCGGCGTGCAGCATGGTCAGTTCTACGCCGTCGGGGCCGACGGCTGCGGACTGGACGCCGACACCTACCTGGAGTTCGACCGGCGCCGCGACCTGGTCGCGGGCGTAGAGCTCGTCGTGGATGTCTTCGAGGGTTTCTGCGGAGATGCCCTTGTAGTGGCGCCACTGGTCTTTGACCAACTGGTTGCGGACGGGCTCGTCCAGGGCGTGGAAGTAGTCGACGTACGAGGGGGTGGTCATCTCCAGGACGAGTTTGGAGTAGTCCAGCGGGGTGAAGGCAGCGGTGCGGGTCAGCCAGGAGACGGCGGGAGCCGATGATCGCAGCAGGTCGAGTGTGCACTCGGCGCCGGACTGGCCGGAACCTACGACGGTGACGTGCCCGGCAGCGAGGAGGTCCGGACGGCGGAAGAGGTAGTCCGCAGAGTGCAGGAAGCGGTCCGCGGGGAGATCGCTGAGGGCGGCGGGGACATATGGTTCCGTACCAACGCCGACCACCAGATGCCGAGCTTCAAACCGAAGAACAGCCTCACCGCGCTCGACAGTCAACAAGAACGCCGACCCGTCCCAGACCACCTCACGCACGTGGTGACCGAAGTGCAGTGACTCCAACTGCGCAGCACACCACCGCAGGTACGTCTCGTACTCGCGCCGCGTCGGATGGAACTTCTCCCGCACGTAGAACTGATAGAGCCGGTCAGTCGCACGAAGGAACGACAGAAACGACAGGTGGTGCGCCGGCTCGACCAACGACACCAGGTCAGCCAGGAACGACACCTGCAGCATCGCGTCTTCGAACATCAGCCCGCGGTGCCACGTGAACTCCGGCCTGCTGTCCAGCACGGCGATCTCGATGTCGTCCACCTCGGAGGCCAGTGCGGCGAGTCCGAGGTTGAACGGCCCACAGCCGATCGCGATCACGTCGTACATCTCATGCCTCCAGAGTGGTCCGGGTGCGGACCATCAGTACTGCTGTCTTGTCGGGCAGCTGTAGCTCCCCCTGCTGGACAAAGCCCGCCGCGACGAACGCACGGACGGACGGGGTGTTCTGTACGTCGGGCTCAGCCACCACCCGCTCGCACGCTGGATCGGCGCGCAACAACGCATCCGCAACCGCTCTGATCAGCCGACGACCCAATCCGCGACCGACCCGCGTGACATCACCGATGGCGAGGTGCATGCCCCAGTCGTGCTCGTCGCTCGCGTAGTACTCAGCCAGGTGGTCGTGCCGCACGCGGTACAGCTCGACGTACCCGAAGTCCTCCTCGTCCACGGCCGCGACGCAAGGGACCGAGTGCTCCCCCGATGTCTGCCGGGTGATCTCCTGCGCCCAGCGCTCGACCGACCAGTCCTGGTGCCACCACCGCCGGATGTGCGGCTGCGCCATCCACAGTGCGATCCGTGCCGCGTCGGAGGCGCCGGCCGGACGGAGGTCGAGGCCGTCGTCCAGGTGGAGCATCGGCTGCAGGTCACACCTCATCGCAGCGGGTTCGGGATGTCGAGGTACACCGACTGGGCGTCCAATGGCGCCACCACTTCGTCGATACCGCGCAGCCTGGTCAGCATGTTCGCCTTGCACGGCAGTGTGTCGGCCTCCAGCCACCGCCGCGCCAGCCTGTCCCCAGAGGGTCCAGCAGCCTCCAGCAACGGCAGCGCGAGCGTCAACCGCTCCCGCACCACGCTGAGCAGCTCAGCCTCGTCAGCGATCCCATCTGCCGCCAGACAGCCCACAACAGCCAGCGCCTGGTTGTGCAGCAGGTAGTAGGTCAAGCGATCGTCGACAATCGAGTCGTCCACCACCGCGAGCGTCGAGTCACGCAGCCCGGTCACCGCCAGGAGACCACGCAGGTACGACGACGCGAGGTAGTACCCCTGGTTGTCGCGATAGGCACCGCCCTTGATCCGCCCGGACCCGTCCAGCCGCACCAGCGTGTTCTGCTGATGCGCCTCGAGCCCGATGCCGGTCTCGGCGTACAGGTGCAGCATCGGGATCAGCAGGTTGTCGATGTACTCCGCCACCCAGCCGGCCGGGTCGTCCGCGGCGTACACACTCAGTCGGCTGAGCCCGCCAGGACGAGGCGCGACCAGACCCGCCAGACATGCATAGCTGTTGACGTCTGCCGGCACCTCCCGCACAGCAACGTCAAGACCGGTCAGCGTCGGCCCGCCCTCGTCAAGAGCAACCCAGGCCGGATCCCTGACGATGCTGAAGCGCGGGTGCGCGGTCGCCGTACCCGCGTTGTACGCCGCATCGAGCAAGCGGTTGATCTCCAGCCCGCGACGCAGCTCGGTCGGCGTGGACTCACGCCGCGAGTTGGTGATCCGCAGCCCGAGTGACAACTTGAGCATCACCGGCAGATCCGGGTGAAAGACCGTCCGCAACGAAGACGTCGGATACCAGGTAGCTCCCTGCGGCCCCAGCGCCTTGACGCGGCCGGCCTTGACAAGCGATGCCACCCGAGGCCGCGAAAGCACCGACGCCGCCTGCCACGGATGCGCCGGGATCAGCACCCGGCCCGACGACGCAGTGATACCGGCCAGCGCGCCCATCAGCTGCACAGCGTCCAGTCCCTGCAGCGAGGGCGCGCCGGCCACCTGGTCCGACGACACCAGCTCGGCGTCGGCTTCGAACCAGTGCACTGCGAAACGGCCACCGAGCTCCGGTGAGTACGCCGCCAGCTCGGCCCCGCTCAGTCCGTCCCGGCTCTTCGGCGCCGGGTGGTTCAGATGCCCGAACAGCAACGCCTGCTCGAACTCCAGGAAGCGCCCAGGTCCGCGCTCCCCGTCGGCGTCGTCCACAAACCGTGAGACGTTCCGCACCGACTCCGCCGTACGCGCCGCCAGATCGTCGATCTCCGCCGGATCCGCGTCCGCGGACAGCACCCGCACCAGATCCTCCGGGACGGCCGGTACGCCGTCCACCAGCACGTCGGTGAACTGGTGCAACCCGGTGCGCGAGGCGTGCTCGACCCGGGCGGTCACCGTCGACGAGCCCACGGAGAACGCCAGCGGTCCGACCGCGACCGGCACGGACGACTCCCGGGTGTAGCACCGCAGGATCGCGTTCAGATGCGCAGCAACCGCAATGCTCACGCCGCTCCTTCACCGGTCAGGACGTCGAGGCCGGTGGCCACGACCTGGTCGAGCAGGTCCTCGATGTCCGTCGCGGTGGCGTTCGGGTTCAGCAGCGTCAACTTCAACGCGACCGCTGCCGGGCGGCCACCGCGGGCCGGCAGTTTGGTCCGGCCGATCAGCACCCGTCCGGACGTCAGCAACCGGCGCCGGACCTCTCCCTGAAGGGCATCCGCAGCGGATGCCTCCAGCCCCCGTCCGGCGACCCGGAACAACACCGTGGTCAGAGTCACCGGCGCCAGCAACTCGAGGTTGCTGTCGGCAACGACCCGGGCCGCGGCGGCATGCGCGAGCTCGTGACAGGTGTCGAGCATTGTGCCCAGTCCGGACCGCCCGTATGCCGTCAGCGTGGTGGCAACCTTGACCGCATCCGGACGGCGGGTGGTCTGCAGGCTGCGTCCGAGCAGGCCGTCCAGCCCGGAGTCGATGTCGTCGGCCGGGTTCAGGTAGTCCACCGACCGGTCGAACGCGGAGAACCGGGTCCGATCGGCCACCAGCAGCACGCTGGTCGCCGCCGGCTGCCAGCCGATCTTGTGCAGGTCCAGCGTGACCGAGTCCGCCAGCGGCAGGTCGGCGAGCAACGGCGCCAGGCGCTCGGAGAACAGTGCCCCGAACCCGTACGCCGCATCCACGTGCATCCAGACCCCGTGCGCACGGGCCAACGTGGCGATGTCGCCGATCGGGTCGATCGAGCCGAAGTCCGTCGTACCGGCTGTCGCGACCACGGCGACCGGCGTACGACCGGGCTTGGCGAGCTCGTCGGCGAGTACGTCGGTGCGCAGGCGGAAGTTCTCGTCGGACGGAATCGTGATCGCGGCCGACTCACCGAGCCCGAGGGCGGCACAGGCTCGCTGGACGGAGAAATGCGCCAGCTCGGAGCAGAACACGACCGGCCGCTCGAGACCCTGCAGGCCGTTCCGCCGTACGTCGACCCCCGCCGCGGCGGCCGCGCTGTCGCGGGCGATCAGGACCGCGAGCAGGTTCGAGATCGAACCCCCAGGCGTCAGTACGCCGTCCGCCTCCGGGCCGAAGCCGGCGAGGTCGGCCAGCGACTTCACGACCCATTGCTCGATCGCGAGCGTCGCCGGACCGGAGTCGTACGTGTCCATCGACGCGTTCGAGGCCGAGGCCAGCGCGTCCGCGTCCACCGCGACCTGGAGCACCGGCGGCTGCAGGTGCGCTGCCGCGTGCGGGTGGCTCAGGTCGATGCCGTTCTGGTCCAGCAGGCCCGCGATCAGGTCGAGCGCGGCCGACTCCCCCACGCCGGTCGACGGGATCCGCGGCTCACCCAGCACCTCTGCGGCCCGGCGCAGTACCGCTCCGGGGGAACCGTGCGGCAACGGTCCACGCTCCCGATCCGAGACCGTCGAGGCCAGCGACCAGCGGTCGGTGAACGGATCGCGGACGGGTGTTGGCAGCGCGGTCAGACGCGCGGGCTGCGACATCCAGATCTCCCGGGAAGTTGTCGAGTAAGGCAACCCTTACTAAGGCAGCCCTAACTTTTGCCCGCCTCACCGACCGTGTCAACTCAACCACCCGAGACGTGAACATCCTCACGAACCGTCGGCGCCATCCAATGCGGCCCGGCGCTCCACCCGAGCAGCCGACGCCCGCCTCCAACTGTCCGGCCTTCCGCGTCGAATCGCTCGCCCGCGACCACCTGCTGCAGCCCTGCAACGGCCGGCGCCAGCCGAGGATCAGCCAGCCGCTCCAGCACCTCAATTTGGGACGCCTGCGAGCAGAAGCTCAGGTAGAAGATCGCCTGCCGCCACGCGTACGCCACCTTCCTGATGTCCAACTGCCGCTGAACCGCCCAGGTGAACGCACGGTCCGCCAGCTCAGGCGCGACCTCCCGCAGCCAGTCGATCAGCTCCAGCCCCTCGACCAGCACCGCCAGGTTGTGGGTGGTCAGGATCTGGCTCTGCTCCAGCACGGTCCCGTTCTGAGCGACGTGGCCGCCACCCTTCCCGGCCTCGTGCGCACGCTGGCGGCATACGTCTGCGAAGTCGTCCGCGGTCGCCTTGCCCCAGCGCATGTACCTACGCTGCTCCACGGCGGGCCAGGACGCCGGCAGGTCGTAGTACCGCGCGTAGAGCGTCCCGAACATCACCCGGCTTGCCACCGACGCCGCATGCCGCCACTTCTCGGTGAACGTCCCCATGAAGATGTCGGCCGCGACCTCCTCGACGAGCGGCAGCTTGAGGTCGGCCTGTGAGGCCAGTGCGCCGAACTCCCGGACGAGCGGATTCGGCAGGATCATCTGCGGAAAGGCGGTGAGCGCCAGAACCGTCGTCTCGCGCAGCGACTGCGCCGCGGCGCGCGTCGCCTGAACACGCTGATCGCGGTACGGCGCCACTGCGGCGATCCACGGCAGTTCGTCGAACCGCACCTGGTGTTCAAGGTTGAGCAGCAACAGGCTCCGCCGACGCCGGAAGGCCGCGTAGCTCTGGGCGTAGGCGGCGGCCAGAGACGGGTCCTCGATGTTGGCGGCGAGCAACTGCGACGTGATCTGCGGCAGCACCTGCGCGAGCACCTCCCCCGAGCTGATGACGCCGCGATCCACCAGCTCACCGATCGGGGCCTCCAGCGCCCGCGCTGCCTTCGCAAGCAGGTGCGCCGGAATGGCTGAGCCGGCCGCCGCGGGAACCTCGTCGGCGGTCACGTCGCCATCGATCGCATCGAGTGTGGGCAGCCCGCCGTCATCCGGGAACCGATCCAGCCGGCAGCTCAATACGTGTGCCAACGTCGCGTACGTCGGCCGCGCGGCGACGGCGTTCTGCGTCGTACGCAAGGCGGCACGCGCCTCCGATCCGGGCGCGCCGTGGGCCTGGATCGTGTTGGCCAGCGCACGACGGATCCAGCCGACCTCCCGACCGGTCAGCGCCGAACTGTCGGACGGACAACGCTCGAGCGCCGCCTGCAGCCGGGCGAAGTTGCTCTTCGGAGGCTGCTGCCGATGGACCTCGGCAGCGGCTCGGAACTCGTCCAGCCATTGAGAACGCCGTTCCATCCAGTCGTCCGGCCAGACCCGGCACGGCCAGCCACCGACGACCGCACCGTCGGCGGTCAGCTCCGGCAGTTCGTCGTCGACCGTGTCGCACCACAGCGCCACCAAGCGGTCGTACAGCGGGTTCCAGATCCGCAGAGTCTCCAGCATGGCAGCGATCCGCGGCCGTACCGTTGCCTGCCGCAACGTACTGCGTACCTCGGCGACCGGCTGCAGCCGCACGACCGCGCCGGACGGCGTCGACGACCGGCTGAACGTCGGCGTGAACCGGAGCCGGTGCATCAGCGGGCGGAGCTCCGACGTGAGGTCGAGCGCCGCGGCGTACTGCTTGTGCTCGAGCAACCAGGCGACGACCAGCAGCGCCGACTCTTCGGGGACGTCGATCCGGTAGTTGTTGGTGTGCAGGGCCTGGCTGAGCTCCGCGAGCCCTTCGTCGCCGAGGAACCACAGGTTGAGCCGCTCCCGGTCGGTCTCCCCCGGCGCGTCCTCCGGCACTCGTGCAAGCTCGTCCTCGCGCAGCGGCGCCTCTGCGACGTACCGCCCGGTCGCGAACCCGCCGTGCGCCACCTCGAGCGTGACCCAGGCCGGCGTGTCCGCCACCGGGGTCCGCGATCCGACCGTGAGTCGCCCGGAGGCCATCCCGTCGAGAACGTTGCGCCAGGCATCGACCCGGACGGCAGCACGTCGGCGTACGGCGAGATCGTCGGAGATCAGCGCCCGCTCGAGAGCCTGTTCGAGCCGGACCATCGCGTACCCGGCCGAGGCTGTGGCGCGCGCTTCCTCTGACATAGGACCCCGTTTCCCTGGTCATCCAGAGACATGGAGGCAGGACTCGAACCTGCGCCCTCCCGGTGCAGCCGGGCGATCTACCCCTGATCTACTCCATGCAATGCATCCCAGCCTAACCGCCGTACGGCGTTCTCGTCAGGACAAATGTGGCGATGTTGAGGTGCGAGATCGTGTCGCCGTCGCGGATGACGTGCAGCTTTTCGCCGGCCAGGTAGCCGTCGCGGCCGTGGTAGAGGTCGGGTCCCAGCGGGGAGAGGCGGGTGGTGAGGCCGCCGCTGAGCTGCAGAATGCCCGCGGAGACAGAGATCGTGAGCGGTGTGTTGCCCCAGTACCAGTGACCGAGCAGGTCGGTGCCTTGGGCAAGCGTCGGCTCCGGGACCCACTCCTGCGCGAGCGGCGGCTCGTACGCTGCCAGGATGCGGACCAGGTCCGGCGCCAGCGAGGCGACCCGCCCGTACGTCGCATTGCCGAGCGTGACGGCTCCGATCCGGCGTACCCGGTCGACGAACAGGCCCGCGAGGAATCCGGGCATCGAGCCGGTGTGACCGATCAGCAGATGCGGGTCGTCGGCGATCAACCGCAGACCAAGACCGTACGACGCCGTCAGCCCTTCCCGCGGATCCGATGCGACCGGAGCCGCCATCTCCTCGACCGTCTCCCGGCTCAACACCTCATGCACGGGATCGATCCAGAACGCCGCATACCGGGCCAGATCCTCGATCGTGCTCCACAGCTGGCCAGCCGGCGCCATCGCGCCCGAGTCGTAGGCCGGCTCCGGCACGAGCTGGCCGCTGAACGGATGAACCGAGAAACCCTCGGCCGCCGGCGTCGACGGGAAGTACGTCGTCCGCCGCATCTCCAGCGGATCGAGAATGCGCTCCTGCGCCAACTCCCACCACGAGGTCCCGCGCAACCGCGCGACGATCTCACCGAGCAGCCCATACCCGAGGTTCGAGTAGTGATGCCGCCGATCCGCCGGCCCGACCGCCTGCGACTCATCCATCGCCGCCGTCAGCTCATCGAACGAAACCCCCGGATTCCGTTCCCACCAAGGCCCTTCAGGCTCCGCATTCATCCCACCACTGTGCGCCAGCAGCTGCCGAACCGTCCGATCCCCGAACGCAACCCCCGGCAAATGCTTGCCCACAGCATCGTTCAACGACAACAACCCATCATCGCGGCACTGCATCACCAAAACCGCCGTCAACGTCTTGGTAATCGACCCGACCCTGTACTGCACGTCCGCCCCCGGCAGCGCCCCGCCTGCCGACGCGAATCGCCCGCGCGCGCCGGTCCACACCAGCGCCCCGTCCCGGATCACGCCACCGTTGACCGACGGCAACTTCCCTTCACTCTGAGCCGTCGCAATCTCGGCGTACAGAGCAGCGGCGGTGTCAGAACGCAGGGACATTACTCAAAAGCCTCCGGGGCTGGGCAGGAGCAGATTAGGTTTCGGTCGCCGTAGGCGCCGTCGATTCGGCGGACGGGGGGCCAGTACTTGGAGGCGCGGTCTACCGAGCGGGGGAAGGCGGCCTCTTCGCGGGTGTAGGCGTGTTCCCACTTGTCGTTGATGACGGATTCGGCGGTGTGGGGGGCGTTCACCAGCGGGTTGTCGGCGGCCGGCCACTCACCTGCCGCGACGCGGTCGATCTCGTGGCGGATGGCGATCATCGCGTCGCAGAAGCGGTCGAGCTCGTCCAGGTCCTCGGACTCGGTCGGCTCGACCATCAGCGTGCCCGCGACCGGGAACGACATCGTCGGCGCGTGGAAGCCGTAGTCGATCAGCCGCTTCGCGACGTCGTCGACGGTGATTCCGGTCTCCTTGGTCATCGGCCGCAGATCCAGGATGCACTCGTGCGCCACCAGGCCGCTCTCGCCGGTGTAGAGGACCGGGAACGCGCCCTCGAGCCGCTTCGCGACGTAGTTCGCGCTCAGTACGGCGGTCTTGGTCGCGTCGGTCAGACCGGCCGCGCCCATCATCCGGATGTAGGCCCACGAGATCGCCAGCACGCCCGCGGACCCGAACGGCGCGGCGCTGATCGGGCCGACGCCGGACTCGGGGCCGGCCTGGTCGAGCAGCGGGTGGTTCGGCAGGTACGGCGCGAGGTGCGCCGCGACTCCGACCGGCCCGACACCCGGACCGCCACCGCCGTGCGGGATGCAGAATGTCTTGTGCAGGTTCAGGTGGCTGACGTCGCCGCCGAACTCGCCCGGCTTCGCCAGCCCGAGCAAGGCGTTCAGGTTCGCGCCGTCGACGTACACCTGGCCGCCGTGCTCGTGGACGATCGAGCAGACCTCGCGCACGCTCTCCTCGTACACCCCGTGCGTCGACGGGTACGTGATCATGATCGCCGCGAGCTTCGAGGCGTGCTCGGAAGCCTTGGCCCGCAGGTCGTCCAGGTCGATCGTGCCGTCGTCGTTGCCCTTGACAACAACCACCTTCATGCCGGCCATCACCGCGGACGCCGCGTTGGTGCCGTGCGCCGACGCCGGGATCAGGCAGACGTTCCGATCGAGATTCCCCTGCGCCCGGTGGTACCCGCGAATCGCCAGCAGACCGGCCAGCTCACCCTGCGAACCCGCGTTCGGCTGGATCGAGACCTTCGCGTAGCCGGTGACCTCGGCGAGCCAGCGCTCGAGCTGACCGATCAGCTTCACATACCCGGCCGCGTCCTCGATCGGCGCGAACGGGTGGACGTCGGCGAACTCCGGCCAGGTGACCGGCTCCATCTCGGTGGTCGCGTTCAGCTTCATCGTGCACGAGCCGAGCGGGATCATCCCGCGGTCCAGCGCGTAGTCCTTGTCGGACAGCTTGCGCAGGTACCGCAGCATCGCGGTCTCGGACCGATGCGTGTTGAACACCGGGTGCGTCATGTACTCCGTCGTCCGCGGTACGGCGATCGCGGCGCCGCCGAGCGTGTCGTCGTACTGCACGCCGAAGGACTGGCAGACGCGGGTGAGCGTGGCGACATCGGTCTTCTCGTCGCAGGAGATCCCGACGTGGTCGGCGTCGACGAGCCGCAGCCAGATCCCGTTCTGCCGGGCGGCGTCGACCACGTCGGCGGCCTGACCCGGAACGCGGGCGAGCACGGTGTCGAAGAAGTCGTCGTGCACGACCTCGACCCCGCCGGAACGCAGCGACGCGGCCAGCTTGCCGGCGTAGTTGTGCACCCGGTCGGCGATCGCGCGAAGGCCGTCCGGTCCGTGGTACACGGCGTACATCGAGGCGACGACGGCCAGCAGGACCTGCGCCGTACAGATGTTCGAGGTGGCCTTCTCGCGGCGGATGTGCTGCTCGCGGGTCTGCAGCGCCAGCCGGTACGCCGGGGCGCCGTCGGCGTCGACGGATACGCCGACGAGACGACCGGGCAACGACCGCTCGAGGCCGGACCGGACGGACATGAAGCCGGCGTGCGGACCGCCGTAGAACAGCGGTACGCCGAAGCGCTGCGAGGAGCCGATGACGATGTCGGCGCCGGCCTCACCCGGCGCCTCGAGCACCGTCAGCGCGAGCAGATCGGAGGCGACGGCAACCAACGTGTCGCGCTCGTGGGCCGCCTCGATCAGCGGCTTGAGGTCGCGGACGGCGCCGTTGGAGCCCGGATACTGCACGAGGAGACCGAAGAAGTCGCCCTCGGGCAGGCCGTCGGTGGTATCGGCGACGACGACCTCGATGCCGAGAGCCTCGGCCCGGGTCTGCACGACGGCGATGGTCTGGGCGAAGCAGTCGGCGTCGACCAGGAAGCGGTCCGACTTGCTCTTCTTGTTCGACCGGTGGGCCAGCGTCATCGCCTCGGCGGCCGCGGTGCCCTCGTCGAGCAGCGACGCGTTCGCGGTCGGCAGACCGGTCAGGTCGGAGACGACGGTCTGGAAGTTCAGCAGCGCCTCGAGGCGGCCCTGGGAGATCTCGGGCTGGTACGGCGTGTAGGCGGTGTACCAGGCCGGGTTCTCGACCAGTCGCCGCACGATCACCGACGGCGTGAAGGTGCCGTAGTACCCCTGGCCGATCATCGAGGTCGCGACGTTGTTGCGGGCCGCGAGCTGACGGAGCTCGGTCAGCGCATCGACCTCGGAGGCCGGCTCAGGCAGCCGGAGCGGCTCGGCCGAGCGGATCGAGTCCGGTACGGCGGCATCGACCAGTGCGTCGACGTCGGCGTACCCGAGCAGCTCCACCATGCGCGCGACCTCGTCCGGGCGTGGCCCGATGTGGCGGTCGGCAAAGATTGCGGACAGTTCGGTCATCAGAGGCTCCGTTGCTGACAATGCTTCCGGTCGCCTCCCCCTCTGTCACACGAACGTGCTTCAGAGTCGCCTAAGGCACTCGGTCCATGGGCCTGAGAGGTTCCGGGGAGGAATTGCCCCTTCGGCGCCCGATGACACGGGTCTCTCCCGAGTGCTGTGTACGGCTGAAACGAGGCTACCAGGAATCTTGGAACAGTTCGGGCAGGAGTCGCCGGGCGGCGGGCCTGGCCGCCTCGACCTGCTCCGCGGACGCCGACTGCATCGGCCAGCGGACCCGGGTGCCGACGTCGGCCCAGTCCCCGACCGCGGCCAGGAACTTGTCCAGCGCCGGGTTCGACAGCCCGATCTTCTGCAGCGGCGCGACGTGCGCCGCGAAGAACTCCGCGATCCGGCGCTCGACATCCAGATCATGAGCGGTCCGTACGGCGCCGTTGGGCGACAGTGCAGCGACGTTCGAGTAGCTGCCGTGCGCGCCGAGTAACGACATACTCGCCAGGAAGTGCCCAGGCACGAAGATCGCGAGCCCGGACCTCAGCGCCTCGTCGAACCACGCCTTGTCGCCACCGGCAGTCTTCAACCCGATCAGACTCGGCACCGCCTCGGCGAGCTCACACAGCTGCCGCGGCGCAACAGCCGTCTTCGCGTGCGGCGGGTTGTACAAGACGAGCGGCACCTCCCCGGCGACGTCTGCCACCCGCTGGAGGAACGCCAGCAGCTCACGGGAATTCAGCGGAATCCAGTCCGGAACGATCACCTGAATCGCTCCAGGTGCCAGCTTCGCTGCCCGCTCGACCCGCGACAGCTGCACCTGCGCCGACGGATGACTGGCACCGAGCTGGAACGGTTTACCCGCCGCGGCAAGCAACGAGTTGATCCGGTCGAACTCGTCCTCGGTCAGCGTCTGGAACTCCCCCGCCGTCCCGTGGGCGTACAGCCCGTCCACCTCGGACGACGCCAGTACGGCGAGTTGGGACTCGAGCCGGGCGAAGTCGATCGAGTCGTCCGCGTTCAGGGGCAGCAACAAGGTCGCCCACACACCGCGGAGCGAGTCAGCAGTGAGTGGGCGCACAAGACAGAACTATGTCAGCCCGTCATCCGGGCGCGACGGCGGGCGGCGAGCTCGTCGCCGGCGTGGCCGTCGGAGTCACCTTCGTCGTGACCGTCGGCACGCTCGGTGGGCAGCTCGGAGAGCGAGCCCTCGACCTCACGCCAGACGCCGCCGAGCGCGATACCGAACACGCCCTGGCCGCCGGCCAGCAGGTCGATCACCTCGTCGGGCGACGAGCACATGTACACCGACGCGCCGTCGCTCATCAGCGTGATCTGGGTCAGGTCGTCGAAGCCGCGCTTGCTCAGGTGCGCGATCGCGGTCCGGATCTGCTGCAGCGAGATCCCGGCGTCGAGCAGCCGCTTGATCACCTTCAGCAACAGAACGTCACGGAAACCGTACAACCGCTGGGTCCCGGAGCCGGTCGCCGGGCGAACCGACGGCGAGACCAGACCGGTCCGCGCCCAGTAGTCGAGCTGCCGGTAGGTGATCCCGGCCGCGGCGCAGGCCGTCGGACCGCGGAACCCGACATCCTCCGGCATCGGCCGCAGGTCGTCGTCGAACAGCAGACCCTGTACGCCGGCGGTGGCCGTAGCAGCTGCCACAGCCTCGGCGTGCGCGTCGGACGTCGACTGCGCCGTCAGATCCGTGTCGCCGGTGCGTGTCACGCCTGAGCCTCCCTGGATACCGACTGGAACGAGCCATCTCCGTGGAGTGACAGCACCCCACGACTCCTTCACGGTAAGCCGCCGTCCGGAGCGGGTCAACGACAACCGCACCGAGCCGGGAGCGTGTCGCGACCGCCGTACGAATCGTTACCAAGCCGCTCTTGTACCACCCGAGCCCAAACGCGCGGGTGGATCAACTCTTGTCGAAGTCCTCCGGAGTCACCTGGTCGAGGAACTCGCGGAACCGCTCGACCTCCTCTTCCTCCACCACCTCGTCGTCGTCGGTCTCACTCTCCGGGACCGGGATCCCGGCCTCGGCCAGGATCTCCTCCGCGCAGAACACCGGCGTACCGGTCCGCAGCGCGAGCGCGATCGAGTCCGACGGCCGCGCGGAGATCTCGGTCTTGTCGTCGAAGACCAGGATCGCCTCGAACACCCCGTCGTTCAGGTTCACGATCCGGACCTGGCTGAGCGTGTGCCCGAGCACCCGGATGGTCTCGGCGAACAGGTCGTGGGTCAGCGGCCTGGGCGGCTCCATGCCCTGCTGGGCGAACGCGATCGCACTGGCCTCGGCGGCCCCGATCCAGATCGGCAGATACCGCTCTCCGCCGACCTCTTTCAGCAGCACGATCGGCTGACTCGAGGGCATCTCAACCCGGACTCCGACCACGTCGACTTCGCGCACACCTTCAGCCTACTCCGAGGGGAAGCCCCGGGGTGCCCCCGCGGTTCGCTACGGACGCGGCAGGCGGGAACGGACCAGTGCGGTGTGCAACCGAACGGTCAGGGCGGCCAGCTCCCCGGTCTGTTCGGTACGGCGCGGGCCGGTGACCTGCTCGATCAGCCCGACCTCCCGATCGGCCGCCGTACGGAAGGCGCGCAGGTGCCGGGGCTCGAGCCCGTACCCGGCCAGCTCCGCGGCGACCTGGGCGATCACGATCGCGTCGCCGCCGTAGTGGTTGCCGCTGGCCACCACCAGGCCGTGGCTCTCCAGCTCGCCGAGCAGCTCCGACGAGACTCCGGCAGCGGCCTGGAGCTCGCTGCGGGTCAGCCGCAGCTCGGTGCCCGAGGCACCGAAATCGTCCGCGACCGGCTGACCGGGGGTCTGCGGCAACGAGCTCGGCGCGACCGGTGGGCCCGCGGCGGCCGGACGCAGGCCGCGGTCGATCGCGCCGAGATGTTCCTTGATCACCTTCAGCGGCAGGTACTGGTCGCGTTGCGCGGTCAGCACATACCGCAGCCGCTCGACGTCGGCGGCACTGAACTTGCGGTACCCCGACGCCGTCCGGGCAGGCGTCACCAGTCCCTCGGCCTCCAGGAACCGGATCTTGGAGATCGTGACATCGGCGAACTCGGCCTGCAGCAGCTGCAGCACCTGGCCGATGCCGCGACCGTCCGCCGGCCCTCCGGCCGTGGAATCAGCGGCGCTCGGATCAGGCCTGGCCACTGGCGTAGTACACCAGCCGGTACTTGCCGATCTGAACCTCGTCGCCGTTGCTCAGCTGGACCTCGTCGATCCGGTCGCGGTTGACGTACGTGCCGTTCAGGCTGCCGACGTCGCGGACCTTCACGCCGTACGGGTCGCGGCGGAACTCCGCGTGCCGGCGGGACACGGTGACGTCGTCGAGGAAGATGTCGCTGTCCGGGTGGCGGCCCGCGGTGACGACGTCGACGTCGAGCAGGAACCGGCTGCCCGCGTTCGGGCCGCGCTGCACGATCAGCAGAGCCGACCCGGCCGGCAGTGCGCCGACAGCGGCCTCGTCGTCGGCCGACAGCGGCTCACCGGTCTGCTCCGGCTCCGGCTCGGCGCCGATCGGAGTCAGCATCGCGGTGTCGGTGACGCCCGGCGTCGGCTGAGGCGTGGCCGGTGCTGCCGCCGGGCGGTCCGCGCCAGGCAGCATCGCTCCGCACTGCGAGCAGAACCGGCTGCCCTCGGAGTTCTCGTGCCCGCACTGGTTGCAGAACGGCATGCTGTGATCCTCCCGATCGCCGGGTGTCCGGCGACGTTTTCGATAGACCCCGTGTGAACAGTGTGACGTGCTGGAACAAGATGAGAGGGCCTCAACCCTCGACCAGCGGTTGAGGCCCAAAACCTATCAGCTCTGGTCGAGCTGTCCCTGATAGGCATCGGCGTCCATCAGCGCGGCGACCTCGGCCGCGTCCTCGACCTCGATGTCGAGCAGCCAGCCCTCGCCGTACGGGTCGCTGTTCACCAGGTCGGGCTGGTCGGCGAGCGCCTCGTTCACCGCGGTGACGGTGCCGTTCACCGGGGCGAACAGGTCGCTCACGCTCTTGGTCGACTCCAGCTCGCCACACGCGTCGCCGGCCCGCACCGTGCTGCCGACGTCGGGCAGCTGCACGTACACGATGTCGCCGAGCTGGTCCTGCGCGAAGTCGGTGATGCCGACCCGCACCGGTCCGTCGCTACCGGCCTTCAGCCACTCGTGCTCGGCCGTGTACTTCAGGTCTTCGGGGTACACCTTCGTTCCTCTTTCACTCAAGGAGAACAGCTACTTGGTCGGGCTGGGCGCCGGGCGAGCGTAACGAGGCTCCTCCGGCGCGTGCAAGGCGGCGATCGGGACCGTCGGCAGCTCGTTCACCTCCGCCGTTCCGCCCACCTGCGGACCGGTCACCTCGCTGACCAGGCCGCCGGGGAAGTTGGCCGCCTCGGCCAGGTTGTGCGACTCGCCGATCGCCTCGATCACGTACGGCGAGTTGACCTTCTGACCGTCGATCAGGATCCCCGGCGGATCGTCCACGAAGTCGGTGCTCGCGACCACCCGGACCAACCCGTTGATCTGGATCGCCTCGGCACCGGCGTCGCGCAACTCCTCGATCGCGTCCAGCAGGTTGCTCGAGGTCATCTTGCCCTGCGGGTCGTTCAGCGTGATCCGGACACCGGGACCTGTCGCGGGCAGCGTACCGGCCAGGATGCCGAGGGTGCGGACCTGGGCCTCGGCCTGCTCGCGCGCCGTCTGTGCCTTGTCCGCGCTCGAGGACAGCGAGTTCTTCCGCTCCTCGAGGTCGGCGATCTCGCTCTCGAGCCGGCGGGTGTTCTGGCCGAGGCCGTCCAGGATCGCGATCAGGTCCTCGCGGCGGGCGTTCTGGTAGCCGTCGTCGGCCCGGTTCACCCGGACCTGGACCACGGCCACACAGGCGACCAGCGCCAGCACGACGGCCACGATCGCCTGGCCGCGGGACGGCTTGAACCCGGCCTTGAGCCGCCGCAGCGCCAGGTTGGGCGTCTTCGGCTTGGGCATCGGGGTCGGCATCACCGGCTGCGGCGATTCGGCCGCGGGCTCGGGCTTGGGCTCGGGCTTCGCCGCTTGCTCAGGCTTGGGCTTGTCGGGTTTGTCGTCGGTCATCTCAGGCCCGGAAGATGTGGCGCCGGATGGCGGCCATATTGGTGAAGATCCGGATGCCGAGCACGACCACCACGCCGGTGGACAGCTGCGAACCGACGCCGAGCTGGTCACCCAGGTAGACGATCAGGGCCGCGATCAGCACGTTCGAGACGAACGACACGACGAACACCTTGTCGTCGAAGATCCCGTCCAGGAACGCCCGGAGCGCGCCGAACACCGCGTCGAGCGCGGCCACGACCGCGATCGGCAGGTAGGGCTGGGCCCAGTCCGGCACATCGGGCGCGACCAGCAGACCGATCACGACACCGATCACCAGTCCGAGTACGGCGATCATCTCGATCCCACTTTCGCGTAGCGCAACGCGATGGTCGCATCGGCCGGCACCAGCAAGGAGTCCTCCGTCGTGATCGTCATCCGGACATCGAAGTTGCTCACCAGGTACTGGACCCAGCGGCCGCCCGAGCTCTGCGCGAACCGGGCCGGCATGGTCGCGGTGTCCCCGATCGCGAGCACCGTGTAGGGCGGGGTCAGCGAGCTGTAGTCGACCGTGATCGCACTGCCCGCGCCGCGGATGGCGGTCAGCGAGGTGATCCGGTGACCGTTCACCGAGACCGCCTCCGCGCCGGACGTCCACAGGCCGTTGACCAGCTGCTGCAGATCGACGTCGAGCAGCCGGCCCTCTTTGGAGTCGGCGTTCTTCGCATCGTCGATGACCGCCTTGAGCCCCGGGCCGGTGACCGAGATCGCCCCGGTCTGCAGCTCCAGGTCGTCGAGCTTCTGCTGCAGCGCCGCGCCGGTGCTGTCGTTGCTCAGTCCGCTCGCCTGCAGCCGGCGTACTTCGTCGGCGAGATCGGACTGGTGGTTGCGCAGACCAGTCAGCCGGCTGTCGGCCTGGTTGATCCGGTCGATCAGCTCGTTGCGTTGCTTCTCGGCCTCCGGCGCGCTGCGGTAGTTCTGCGAGGCGGCGATCGCGAGCAGGAAGCCGAGCACGAGCGTGGCCGCTACGAGCATGATCCGGTGCCGGGAGCGGAGCGCCTTGGCGCCGTCCTTCGGGCGGGTCCGGGCGGCGACGGCGTACCCCTCGTCGATGGGGTGCGCCATCAGGTTGTTCAGCAGCGACATCGACGCGTCGACGCGCCGAGGCTGCTGCGCCGGTTTCTGGGGGGCTTGCTGTGTCACCGCTCTACCCGGCCGCGTCCTTGATCGGCTTCACCGTCTGGACGAGGTGCCGCAGCTGGGCGAAGTACAGCGCGCCGGCCCAGTAGTACAGACCGGTCCCCCAGATCGCGAACGCCCAGCCGAACACGCGGGCGAGCAGGTTGAGGGTGGAGTCGCCGTCGCCGAGCAGGAGCAGCGGGAACGCGTACAGCAGGCAGAACGTGGCGGACTTGCCGAGGAAGTGCACCGGCAGCGCGTTGAAGCCGCGGCGGTGCAGGGCCGGCAGGGTCAGCGTCAGCAGCAGGTCCCGCAGCGGCAGCGCGATCGCCAGCCACCACGGGATGATGTCGCGCAACGCCAGGCCCACGACGGTCGCGAAGATGTACAGCCGGTCGGCGACCGGGTCGAGCATCTGGCCCAGGCGGCTGGTCTGGTTCATCCGGCGGGCGATCTGGCCGTCGGCCCAGTCGGTGAACCCGGAGATCGCCAGCACCAGCAGCGCCCAGCCGTCCTCCTTCGGGCCGAGCACCAGCCACAGGAACAGCGGCACCCCCAGCAACCTGAGGAAGCTGAGCGCGTTCGGGATCGTCAAAACCCGGTCGGACACTTCCAAGTCCGGCACGCGACCCCTCCCTCTCTCACCCTGATACCCGTCGTAACTCTACTGGGGCACCCCGACAGGTTTACGTCCGGCCATGCCGGGGCATGCCCCGACTTTCCCCTGATACCAGAACGCGCCTGCCCGGCTGCCGCTATGGATGGTGCGAACCGGTGACCCGATCGATACCCGAGAGTGATCCTTGGAACGGGAGGGCTGATCATGAAGTTCTTGGTGCTGATCTACGGGAACCCGGAGTCGCGGGCGGTGTGGGATTCGCTGTCCGACGAGCAGAAGCAGGAAGGCATGGCGGGGTACGCCGGCCTGCACGAGGCGCTCGCGGCCCGCGGGGAGCTGGTCGCGTCGGAGTCGCTGGACGACCCTCGGCTGACCAAGCAGGTGCTGGTCCGCGACGGGAAGCCGATGACGACGGACGGGCCGTTCGCCGAGGTGAAGGAGCAGCTGGCCGGCTTCTACCTGCTCGACTGCGACTCGATGGACCGTGCGGTGGAGATCGTCGCCCAGATCCCGGAGGCTCCGTTCAGTGTCGTGGAGGTTCGACCGGTCCGTGATCTCGGCGCGTTCATGTGATCGGGGAGCTGCTGCGGGAGCAGGCGCCGCAGGTGCTGGCCGCGCTGGTCCGGCGGTACGGCGACTTCGACGCGTGCGAGGACGCCGTACAGGAGGCTCTGCTGGCGGCGTCGCTGCAGTGGCCGGGTGAGGGCGTTCCGGCGAATCCGCGCGGCTGGCTGATCACGGTCGCGTCGCGGCGGCGGATCGAAGTACTGCGGAACGAGGCGGCCCGCACGCGGCGGGAGGAAGCCGTCGCTGTCGCGCCGGACCCGGAGCCCGCGTCGTCGGTGGACGACTCGCTGACGCTGCTGATGCTGTGCTGCCATCCGGCGCTGACGTCGCAGTCGCAGGTCGCGCTCACGCTGCGCGCGGTCGGCGGGCTGACCACCGGCGAGATCGCCCGGGCATTTCTGGTGCCGGAGGCAACGATCGGGCAGCGGATCAGCCGCGCGAAGGCGAAGCTCCAGGGCGCGCGGTTCGCGATGCCGCCGGCGTCGGAGCAGCCCGAGCGGCTGGCCGCCGTACTGCATGTGCTGTATCTGATCTTCAACGAGGGCTACACGGCGTCATCCGGTACGTCGCTGCACCGGGTCGAGCTGAGCACGGAGGCGATCCGGCTGACGCGGCAGTTGCGGGCACAGCTGCCGGCCGAGGGCGAGGTGGCCGGGCTGCTCGCGTTGATGCTGCTGACGGATGCGCGTCGGCCCGCGCGTACGACGGCGGACGGGGCGCTGGTGCCGTTGCCCGAACAGGACCGGACGTTGTGGGATGGTGCGGCGGTTGCCGAAGGCACCGAGTTGATCACGTCGACGCTGCAATCGGCGCCCGTCGGGCTCTACCAGCTGCAGGCGGCGATCGCCGCGGTCCACGACTCGGCGGCGCGGGCCGAGGACACGGACTGGCGCGAGATCCTGATGCTGTACGAACTTCTCGAATCGACCGCGCCAGGGCCGATGGTGACTCTGAACCGGATCGTCGCGGTCGCGATGGTGCACGGCCCGGCGGCCGGGCTGGCGTTGCTCGACGACGTGGACGGTGCATTGCAGGGTCACCATCGGTTGGCTGCGGTGCGCGCTCATCTGCTGGAACTGTCCGGCGATGCGGTTGCGGCCCAACAGGCTTATGAGCTTGCCGCGCGGCTCACGCAGAGTCTTCCCGAACAGCGCTACCTGCAGGCGCGCGCCGCTAAGCTCTCGGCCGACCCCAGCTGAGCTCGGCCTCGATCTTCAGCTCCAGTACGCCGTCCTTCGCGTACGGCCGGACCGCTTCCTCGACGGTCGCGTCGAAGTCGGCGGCCTCCTCGGGAGTCATCAGATCTCTCGCCAGGCTCGACGTCGAGTGGAACTGCTCCACGTAGTCGACGACCTTCTGGTGATAGCTGACGGGCGCCGTCCGTGCCATCCCGTTGAGCTCGAGCAGCCCGCGATCGCGGATCGCCTCGACCACGCTGTACTTCGGGTCGTGGTCCTTCTTGCGCGAGTGCCGCTGGATTGCTTCGACGACACCGTCCCACCAGGGCATGTCGACGGGACCGTGCTCGATGACGACGAGCTGGGCGTTCGGGGTCAGGTGCGGGACGATCCGCGCGAACGTCTCCTCCCACGGCATCCAGTGGATACTCGCGCCGGCGGTCACCACTGCGTACGGGCCTTCGAGGTCCGCGGTCGCGATCGGGTTGACCTGCCAGGTGATGTTCGGGTGGTCGCCGCCGGGGCGCTGCTTGCCGGCTTCGATCATCGGCGCGGAGAAGTCGATCGCGTCGACGTGCTCGACCCGCGGCGCGATCGGCCGGGCGATCGCGCCTTCGCCGGCACCGATGTCGAGCACGCGTCGCGGTTCGTCGGTGATCAATGCCAGAAGCCGGTCGAACACCTCGTCCGGGTAGGGCGGCCGATGCTGGTAGGCCTCCGCTACTGCTTCCTGCTGGAACGTCGCCGCAAGCTCAGTCATGTCTCGGAGCCTAGTCCGGGCGTCGCCTGTCCGACGGCCGATTCTGCTGCCGGCCTAGCGCGGAACTCCGGCGTCGTCAGGGTCGTTGTTCGTCAGCCAGGCACGGAGTTCATGCATGGCCCGGGCGGTGGACCAGCGGGCCAGATCGGGCCACGAGTGCTCGCGGCGGAGGTCCTGGATCAGCCTGGTGCCGACGTAGTACCCGATGCGCTGCGGGAACTCGGACTTGCCGCTGAGCGTGAGGAAGCGGCGGATGACGTCGTCGTCCTCGGAGTCGAGGTTGCCGAGGATCGCGGCGCGGGCGGCCGCTTCCTGGCGTTGGCAGTCGGCGAGCCAGTCGTCGTACCCGGGTCCGAACCAGAGGTGCTCGGCGAGCGTGTACTGCGGGAACAGCTCGGCCGTGAGCGCGGTCGCGAAACCTTCGCTGTAGATGTCCTCGCCGAGCGGACCCTCGTCCGGCCAGGGCTGTTCGGGAAGCGGCGCCTGCAGCGCGTGCGCGATCTCGTGGGCGCCGAGGATCTCGGCGCCGCGTTCGTCGGGGATCAGCTCGACCGCGAGGTACAACGTGCCGCCGGCGACCCAGCCGTTCGAGGTCGCGAGCCCGACCATCGCGACCCCGTCGATGTCGATGTGGCCGGCGTCGAGGAGCGGTACGACGCGATCGGCGGCCTGCTCGATCCACCGGGTGGCGTGCGGCGCGTTGGCCCGGATCCGGTCGGCGAACTGTTCGTACGCCGCGAACGTCTTCTCCCGTTGCGCTTCCTGCAGCGTCCGGCCGGACCTGGTCAGATCGTTGAGGACGTCAGGGTGCTTCTCGATGTACTCGTCCCAGGGCCGGTCCGCACTCGCCCAGAAGTCGATGAACGCGGGCACCAGATCCCGCACTGTCACGCTCATTCATTCCCCCAGACGGTCGCCTGCTGCTCGAAGTACTTCGGATCGCTGTGCATTGGGATGACGCAGAACAGATGGCCGCCGGGGGCTTTGAGGGTGTGGCAGCCCTGCCAGTCGGCGATCTCCACCGCGCCGAGGGCGGTCAGTCGCGCGACCTCGGCGGGGACATCATCGGTCTCGATGTCGAGGTGGTACCGCGGGTCGTCGTCGACCGACTGGATCGCGGCAACGTACCCCGGGATCGCGTCGTGCAGACTGGTGAACTGCGGCTCGCCCTCCGGCGACGACGTCCGTACCCCGAGCGCCTCGGACCAGAACGTCGTGGCGGCGTCGATCTCGTCGCGTCGTACGTCGATGAGAAAGGTGGAGACTCGGCTGCGATGCATGCGGTCAATTTAGTTCCGGAAGCGGGTCGTCCGGAACCGGCGTTAATCTGCTGGGCATGGTGATCGATGAGTCGCAGCTGACCGTCGTACCGGCGAACGAAGTGCCGTGGGAAGACCTGCAAACGATCTTCGGTACGACGGACGCCGGGCAGTGCCAGTGCCAACGGTTCAAGATCCGCGGGTGGATCTGGCGGGACTCGACACTGGACGAGCGGATGACGCGGCTCCAGGACCAGACCGCGTGCGGCGTACCGGACGCGACGTCGACGACCGGACTGGTCGCGTACGTCGACGGCGAGCCGGCCGGCTGGGTCGCTGTCGAGCCGCGCACGGCGTACCCGAAGCTGCGGACGTCGCGGGTGCTGTGGGCGGACCGCTCCGAGGACAAGGACGACGAGAGCGTCTGGGCGGTCACGTGCCTAACGGTCCGCAAAGGCTTCCGCGGCCGCGGCCTCACCTACCACCTGGCCCGCGCGACGATCCCGTACGCCCGCAGCCGCGGCGCCCGCGCGCTGGAGGCCTACCCGATGTTCACCCAACCCGGCAAAACCATCACCTGGGGCGAACTCCACGTAGGCCCCCACCAAGCCTTCGAGGAAGCCGGCTTCAAACAACTCACCCACCCCACCCTCCGCCGCACCGTGATGCGCATCGACTTCACGTGATCAGTCGTAGGTGGCTTGGGCCTGCCAGGTTGTTTGGTGGAGGGTGAAGAGCCAGGCGCGGGTGTCGGCGGTCTGGAACTGGAAGCGGGCCTGGCGGGACTCGGTGGCGGGGTCCCACCAGCGTTCGGTGCTGAGCCAGGGGCCGGCCCAGGCCGTGATCGGGTGGAGTTTGTTGCTGTCGGCAACTTGAACGCCGGAGCCGCCGGAGGACAGCAAGGAGAACGCGGTCGGTACGCCGGACAGCTCGCCGCGGGCGCTGACCGAGACCTGGGCGCCGTCCGCTGCGAACACCTTCGCGGGGATCGGCTCCGGGAAGATCGTGGTCGGCGCCGGCGTCGGCCAGCGCTGGGCCCCGGTGATCGCCCCGGGCCACGGCTGGTCCGGCGGCCGTGCCGGCACGGGCGGATCGCCCCACGGGATCAGCGTCTGCCGGTCCGCGAACCCTCGCCCGCCGCCGATCACCACCGACACGACCGCGCCGTGACCGAGCATGCTCTGCACCCGCGACAACGCCCGGTGGATCCGCTCGTCCGGCCCGCCACCCCACAACCCGTCGACATGCGCGCCGACCGGATCCGCCTGATCCGGGATCAACCGGATCCGCACGACCGGCGACGTCAGCTCACTGGTCGCCGTCCCGCTCCCCTGCAACTGCCAACGCACGCGGTCCACCACGTCCGCCGCGGTGAACCAGCGTGGATGCAGCCACTCCCGCTCGTGGATCCGCCCGGACTCGGTGCCGACCTCGACCCGCAGCGTCGTACACACCAGGCCGAGCTCGGTCAGCCGGACGATCAGCTCGTCGGCGATCGCGCGGACCGCGAACGCGACCTGGTCGACCCGGTCGACGGACGGCTCGAAGTCGAGCGCCCGGGTCAGCTCCGGCGGGACCTCCCGGCCGGTCACCGGGCGATCGTCGGATCCGCTCGCCAGCCGATGGGCGAAGGCGCCATTGGGACCGAACCGGGTCAGCACCTCCGTCCCGGACAGTTGGGCGAACGCGCCCAGCGACCGCAACCCCAGCCGGCGCAGCAGATCCGTGAGCTCCGGCTGCTCGAGCAGATCGACCGACAACGGCGCGAGGAACTCCGGTGATCCGCCCGGCGCCACCACGTGCACCCTGGTCCGCGCGGAGCTCGCCCGGGCCGCCTGCTCCGCGGCGAACGGACCGTCGGCGATCCCGACCCGGCTGCCCGGCACGTCGAACGTCTCCAGCCGGTCGAGCAGCTTCTCCGCCGCCCGCTCCTCGCTGCCGTAGAACCGGGCCGGACCGCGTGCCTTCAACGCGCACATGCCCGGGCGGATCGCCTGCACGCCCGGCGTGATCGCCTCCAGGCACGCGATCACCGGGTCGAACGCGCGCGCGTCGATCACCGGGTCGTACTTCAGCACGACCAGCTCCGGGCACCGCGACTGCGCGTCCCGGGCCCGCTGCCCGCGTCGCACCCCTTCGGCCCGCGCGGCCGCCGAGGTGGCGAGCACCTTCCCCTTCTCCAGCACGACGATCGGCTCGTCCGGCGAGCGTCCGGTCGCCACCGCGGCCGCCGTCACCGGCCAGTCGGGCACCCAGATCACCATCGTGCGGGTGAGTCCGCGGCCGCCCATCAGCCCACCGCGCCGATCTGGTCCGCCCACTCTTCCTGCCAGCCCGGAGCTTCCTCACGCGCCGGCTCCGCGGGCCGGACAGCGCCGTCAGGGCCGGGAAGCCAGAGCTCATGACGACGAGCGCGCACGCCTGCCCGTCGACCGGTCACCGCGACCGTTGCCCGGCGGGCGGTGATCAGCCCCTCGCCGTCGCCGAGACCGGTCCAGGTGTTGCTCTCGATCTCGAACCGGGCCTCGCTGCCGGGCCACGACCCGTACGCGATCAGCATCGCGCCGCGGGTCCGGAGCCGGGCGGCGAGCCGGGACGCCTCCCCCGGTGTCACCTCCCCGGGCGGCCGGACGACCACCACCGTCAGCGCGTCCACCAACGCGGCGACGACGCTGAGCCATTCGCGGCCCGGATCCGGGACCAGCACGAGCCGCTCCAGATCGACCCCGAGCCCACGCGCCGCCTCGGCGCCGAACGACGGCACCCCGACGACGCCGCACCAGGCACCCTCCGCGGACGGACCGGCCATCAACGCCATCACCAGGGCGGCGCTGCCGCGCACGGAGTACACCGAGCCGCCGCGCAGGCTCGCCCCCGCCAGCAACTCACTCACCGCCGGATGCGTCGGCAGCTCCCGATCCACCCCCGCCGTATCCAACGCCTGCTGCACCCGCGCAACCGACGGCACCCGGCCGGTGACAGGAGCCAGCCGGGCACCCTCCTCATCGTCGTCCTCAGCCGCCTTCCGAGCCTTGACCTGGGCGAGGAGCAGGCGTGCCTGATCGAGCGCCGTGACCCGGCTCGCCGCTGCTTCGATCCCCGTCATGAATCCATGTTCGAACACCTGTTCGAACATGTCAATCCGGTCGTCCACACCCCCGCAGGGAGCTCCGGGCGGACGCATAGGGTGGGGCCTATGCCGAGGACTATTGCTACCAACACCAAGGTCGACATCGAGGGGCTGCTGGAGTTTGTGCGGCCTCGTCATCACATGTTGCTGATCACGTACCGGGCGGACGGGACGGCGCAGGCGTCGCCGGTGTCCGGGGGTGTGGACACCGAGGGCCGCATCGTCATCTCGTCGTACCCGGAGCGGGCCAAGAGCACCAACGTGAAGCGGACCGGCAAGGCCGGTGTGCTCGTGCTGTCGGACGAGTGGAGCGGCGCGTGGGTGCAGGTGGACGGTACTGGCGAGGTGATCGAGCTGCCGGACGCGGTGGAGCCGCTGGTCGACTACTACCGTGCGATCTCCGGCGAGCACCCGGACTGGGACGAGTACCGCGAGGCGATGGTGAAGCAGGGCAAGTGCCTGATCCGCATCGCCCCGGAGCGCTGGGGTCCGCTCGCCACCGGCGGCTTCCCGGCCCGCCTGGCCGACTGAACAGCTCATGCGTACGGCGCTCGTCGTCCACGCACACCCTGACGACGAGGTGTTCGCCACCGGCGCCGCGACCGCTGTGCTGCACGAGCAGGGTTGGCACGTCGTACTGCGTGTTGCCACCGCCGGGATGCACGGAGCCGCGGACCACCTCACCAACTCGTGCGCGCTGCTCGGGATCGACGAATGGGGCTGGCTCGGCGCTGCGAACCAGTGGATCGACGACGGCGGTCACAAAGGCCCGCAGACGCCGGCAGCCGCCGATCCGGCCGAGCTGGCCGCAGAGGTCGAGAAGGCAGTCCACGAGCTCCAGCCGGAGCTCATCCTCACCGTCGGACGGGACGGACTCACCGGGCATCCGGACCACATCGCCATCTCACAAGCAGTCCAGCGAGCACTCCGGCACGTCCCCTGCCGCACGCTCGGTGCACGCGTACGAGCACAGGACGTGCGTGCAGGTGAGCAACTGGTCCAGCAGCTAGCCCCAGGACAGCAGATCGGCTCAGGCCACCTCACCGGATGCGCCACACCGCTCGAGGAGATGAGCGGAGGGTCCGAGCAGCGCAGGCGGCAAGCACTGGACGAGTACTACGAAGGTTTGGGCAGCAAGCCGCTCGAAGAGCTCATCCGGGTCCACCGCGCGAGCAGCGACGGCCTGCTGCTTCGCGCGGTCTTCGACGCAACGGGCTGGCAGCACGACCGGTTCGAAGAGCTCACGGCTTGGCCGAGCGACGCTCCATCGTCTCGGTGATGCGCTGCATCGCACCTTCCAGGTGTTCGCGCAACGCGGCCTCGGCGCCTGCCTCGTCGTGTGCGACGCAGGCGTCGAGGATCGCCTGGTGCTCCCGCCGGGTCTGCTCGATCCGAGCCTTGGTCTGCCGGGAGCCGAACCGGTAGCGCTCGCTGTTCTGCCAGACCGGCTCGATCGCTCGCGGCAGCCACCGCGAACCGCCGGCCCGGTAGATGGCGAAGTGGAACTCGGTGTGCGCCTGCCGGGACGCGATGTTGTCACCCAGCTTCGACAACCGGACATGCTCGGCCAGTGCGTCCCGCGCGGTCGAGGCGTCCGTGTCGGAGAACCGCGTCGCGGCCGCACGCACCGCAAGAGACTCCAGCGCCAACCGGGTCGCGTGGGTGTCGCGCAGGTCCTCCATCGACAGCTCACGGACCCAGGCGCCCTTGTGCGGGACGATTTCCACCAGTCCGAGCGCAGCCATCCGGCGCAGCCCTTCCCGGATCGGCATCTGGCTCATGTCCAGCCGTTTGGCGAGCTCCTCGAGCCGCAGCGCCGTACCACTGGGGAGCTCACCGGACAGGATCAGTTCGTGCAGTTCGGCGGCGGCTTCCTCGGCGAGCGTACGACGGCCGGTAGGCCCCCCAGGCGTGAGCTCGAGTCGTCGGATCATCAGTAGCGGGCTGCCTCTCTCCTATTCAGCTCTGGAGGTACCGTAGCCGCCGCTCGGGTATCTGCGGGCCTTCGACGACGGATTGCTCAGCCCAGGACCCCACAAAGACAAGTGGTCTAGGCCAGCCGGAGAGTGTCAGCGCAACACGGTCAGATCCAGCAACACCCGCCCGGCCTGCCGATCCAGCGCGTCACCGGCCCGGTCCGCGGGCACCACGTCGTACTCCGCTCGCCAGGAAGCCGGTGCGATATCTGCGAGTGCCTGACCGACCGCATCCGGTGCCAGAGCAGTGCGCTGCAGGTTCACCGGCAGCACCCGGAGGTCGCGGCCGATCAACTGATGCAGATCGATCGTGGTGAACTCACCGGCCTTATAACCCAGTACGGCGATCCGCCCGCCCGGAGCGATGTGCCCCAGCACCCCGCCGGCCACCGGACCGCCCATAGTGTCGATCGCCGCGTCACACCACTGCAGCTCCCGGCCAACCTGTCCGAGTCCGTCTACGCGAACGATCTGGTCCACCAGGGCGGTCGCGGCATCAGCAGACGCCTCCATCGACACCAGACCAATCACCCGCTCCGCACCGGCCGACCGTGCGATCGCAGCGCACATCCGCCCGAGCACACTGGTCACGCCGGTGACGACAACGGTCTCGCCCTTCAGTACGTCGGCCACCCGCCGTACTGCGGTGTGCGCAGTCAACGCCTGCGACAGCAACGTCAGCGCCGCTCCCGGCTCCAACGACGACGGCAGCCGATGTACGGCGGCATCCGGCACGACGGCGTACTGACCCCACACGCCCGCTCTCGTGACGCCGACGCCCTCGCCGCGGACGAGCACAGCCGTCCCGGCCTCGACCGCATCTGAACTGACGACCACACCCGTGCCCTCGGAGCCCGGTACGAACGGCACCGACGGCTGCTTGCCGGCCAGCGTCGACCGGTCCTGCGAAGTCACGGCGGCCAGCCGCATCTCCACCAACGTCTCACCCGGACCGGCGGCCAGCTCGACCTCTTCGGCCTTCAGCTGCTCACCCGGCCCGTGACTGTGCAAGACAGTCCCCCGTGTACTCACGCCTCATCCCCGTTCACGATTTGATATCTGATCACAACCTCGACCAGACAGAACACCCGTCTCACCACGCGGCGACCTCCTTCGCCAGCGGCCGGGTCAGCACCTCGGCCGTCGCGGACCGCGCGGGGGAAAGCCCGTCACTGCCCATCGGGAACGGCCAGTCACTCCCGGCCAGCACCCGCTCGGCACCGAACGTCGAAGCCAGCAGTTCCAGTACGGCGTCGTCGTGCACCAGGTCGTCGACATAGAACCGGCGCAACGCCTCCGCGACCGGCAACGACACCGGCTCGATCCCGGGCCGTTCGGTGTCGATGCCACGCTGCCACCGGCCGGCAACGGCCGCCGTCACACCACCCCCATGGCACAAGCAGAACCGGATCCCTGGAAACCGCCCCGGCACGTCGGCGAAGACGAGCGAAGCGGCGGCCACCCCGGTCTCGTACGGATTCCCCAACAGGTTCGACAAGTAGAACGAATCAAGCCGCTTGTCGTCACTGCTGCCGGGGTGAATCAGCGTGAACGCCTCCAGCGCGTCCAGCACCCGCCAGACCGGATCCAGCCCGGCATAGCTCGGCGTACCCACTGCGAACCCGCCGAACACGCCTTCACCGGCCAGACCGGCAGCCACGGCCGGCGCTGCCGGGTCCAGCAGCGGCAGATGCGCCAAGACGCGCAGTTGCGGTGTGGCGAGCTCCCGGAGCCCCTGGTTGACCAGCTCGGACCACTCGACGCCGGCGTCGTACCGGAAGAGCGCGGGCGGCACGGAGACGACAGCACCGTCCAGCGACTGCTCGGTGATCCAGTGCAGCAGTGCGGCCGGGTCAGCGAGCCGACGCAGCGGCAGTCGCTGTCCGTCGATCACCAGGAAACCGCTGTCGACGGACAGCCCGAACTCACCCCGGTGCGCCGCCGACAGTACGGTCGGCGGGATCAGGTGCGTGTGGATGTCCCAACCGGCCATGTCAGCGGGCGTCCTCGTCGTTGTCGTAGAAGTCCGGCCGCTCCGGGTAGTGCGGCCCGTCGTACACCTCCAGCAGGACAGAGATCTCCTCTGCCCGCGTCGGTCCGTGCGTTACGCCCTTCGGGTTCCAGTAGAAGCTGCCCTTGGTCAGCGTGGTCCCGGTCGGCAGGTACACGTACCGGCCCGACAGGCAGAACATGAACTGGTTCGACGCGTGCTTGTGCACGGACGGAATGCCGGAGCCCTTCTCGAAACGCACCAGTGCGATCGAGGCCTCGGTCTCCGGGTCCCGCCACAGCATCTTGTGGGACAAGCCGTCCAGCGACTTCTCCACCCACTCCAGGTCGTCCGTCTGCAGCAGGATCTCCCGCAGCGGCTGGTCAAACCCGGTCATGGCACCTCCCGACCAGTAATGCGGCTGTAGAGCTCCTCGGCAACACCAGTACCCATCGGAGCGACAGCAGCCACGTGTCCGTCCGGACGGAGCAGTACGACGGTCTCCGGCGGTACGCCGTACCGCTTGGTGGCAACGCTTCCCGGGTCGAACAGCGCACGGTCCCGCAGACCGGAGTCGTGCGGCGCGTCCCACCGGGACACCGCATAGTGCTGCAGCGCAGGCGATCCGTTCACCGGGATCTCCGGGCGCCGGCGGACATCTGTGAAGTACAAGGCAACGAACGAGTCCCGGCACAGGTCGTGGATCGTCACCCGGCCCGTCGGGCTCTGCAGCACCAGGTCGGGCGCCCGGTCGCCGGCGCGCACCGTGGGCGGTTCGGCCGAGGTGGCAACCATCGACCAGTCACCGGAGCCGTCCACATCCAGCCGCACACTGAGCAGTGTCCGCGTGTACGCCGTTGCCCAGTCGCTCGTTCCCGCTGTGACAGCACCCTGCTGGAACGACATGTACTTCCGCGCAGCCTCGGCCATCTCGCCGGAGCCCTCGATCGCCACCGGACGCTGCTCCTGCTCGTACCCGTCCAGCAACGACGGCTCGGCCCAGCCGCGCAGTACCCAGGCCAGCCGCCACGGCAGGTTCGACGCGTCCAGCGCTCCGGTGTTCAGACCGAGCGCCCACATCGGCGTGATCAGGTGGGCCGCATCGCCCATCAGGAACACCCTGCGGTCCTTGGTCCACTGCTCCGCGACCCGGTGGTGCACGTTGTAGACGACCGAGCCCAGCAGCTCGATCCGGTCCACCTCGCCGATGAACTGCTTCACCTTCACCAGCAGGTCCTCGTCGTCCGGTGCGTCGGCGCCCGGCGCCAGCGGGAACAGGAACCGCCAGTTGTCGGGCTGCCGGATCAGGACCATCCACTCGGACTTGTCCGCGAAGTACGCGAGGTACGGGTAGTCCCTGGCGTTGTTGACGTCCAGGTCCACCACGACATCGATCAGCATGTACCGCTCAGGCAGGGTCTCCCCCACCACCTTTACCCCGAGTGCATCGCGGATCCGCGAACGCCCGCCGTCACAGGCCAGCAGGTACGACGCCTCAAGCTCCTGCGGTCCGTCCGGCGTCTCCACCTGCAGTACGACGCGGTCGTCGCGTACGTCGAACGACGTCATCCGGTGCTGCGTCCGCACCGGCGTGGACAGAGCGGCGGCGAGCAGCGGCTCCATCTTCTGCTGCGGCAGGTTGATGACGAACGGGAACTGCGTGTCGTTCGCCAGCTCGGCCAGCTGCACCGAGGCGCGGGGCGTGTTGGTGGCCCGGTCGATGTCACCGATCTCGTCGATCCGCAGGGCCGCGCCGAGGATGCGGTCCACCGCACCGTACCGGTTCCAGATCTCCAGGGTCCGGCTGAGCGTCGTACCGGCCTTGGTGTCGGAGGAGAGCGTGGCGTCCTCCTCCAGCAGCACATACGGGATGCCGTAGTGCTCCAGGCCGAGGGCCGCGGTCAGACCGATCGGTCCGGCACCGACTACCACAACAGGAAGTTGAGTCACTCCATGCTCCTAGATGAAGCTCGTGAGCTTGGCAAAGGCACGTTCCCGGGCCAGCACCGACCCGGTCATCGCGGCCGCGTCGGACAGCAGGAACAGCAACGGCCCGACCACGTCGTCGGTGTCGCCGATACCTATGGTGTCGTGCCAGTGCTCCCGGTCCGCACCGCCGTTCGCAGCACGGAACTGTTCGGTGTCGATCACACCTGGCGCGACCACGTTCACCCGGACCCGGTCGCCGGCCACCTCAACCGCCAGCGACTTGGCGAACGCCACCAGCGCCGCCTTGCTCGCCGCGTACGCCGACGCGCCCGCGTACCCGGTCGACGCCAGCCCCGACGTGAACACCACTACCGAACCGGACTGCCGCTCGACCATCTGCGGTACGACGGCCTGACACGCCCAGACCACGCCGTCGAGGTTCACCTGGAGCGTGCGGGTCCACTCGGCCGGATCCATCCCCAGCACGGTCGACCGCGGCTGCACGGCCGCACCGGCGACCAGGCCGTCGATCCGCCCGTGCCGCTCCAGCACACCGGCAACCGCAGCCTGTACGGCGGACCTGTCCGCTACGTCGACCTCGATGTACTCGACACCGTCGGCCGGGGGCGTGACGTCGAAGACGACCGCAGTACCGCCGGCGGCGTTGAAGGCATGTGCGAGTGCCGCACCGATGCCCCGTGCGCCGCCTGTGATCACCAAGACCTCACCGGTCGCGTCGAAGCTCACCTTCATGACGTCTCCTTCTGCTTCGACGTCATCGTCTCGGTGATCCGCTGGAACGCGCCGGCCAGGTGGCTGCGCAACGCCTGCTCAGCCGCATCAGGGTCCTGCGCGACGCACGCGTCCAGGATCGCCTGGTGCTCCTGCCGGCTCTTCTCGATCAGGAACGCTGTCGGCCGGCTCCCGAACCGGTAGCGCTCGCTGTTCTGCCACACCGGCTCGATTGCTCGCGGCAGCCACTGTGAACCGCTCGCCCGGTAGATCGCGAAGTGGAAGTCCGCATGGGCCTCACGGGCCCCCGCCGAGTCCTCTGCCCGCGACAGACGCAGATGCTCAGCCAGCGCGGCCCCTGCCTTCGTCAGGTCGTCGCCGGTGAACCGGGCCGCAGCCGCCCGTACGGCGAGGCTCTCCAACGCCAGCCGGGTCTCGTGCGTGTCGCGCAGATCGGACAGTGACAGGTCGCGGACCCATGCGCCGCGGTGCGGGATGATCTCGACCAGCCCGAGCGCCTCCAGCCGACGGAGTCCCTCGCGCACGGGCATCTGGCTCATCTCGAGCCGGCTGGCCAGCTCGACGAGACGCAGCGGCGTACCGCTCGGCAGTTCGCCGGACAGGATCAGCTGGTGCAACTCAGCGGCAGCGTGCTCGGCGAGGGTACGGCGTCCGCTCTTGCCGCTACCTGGCAGCAGTTCCAGGGGCCCGCTCATGCGCGTGCCACTGTGTTGCGCAGCTCGCCGAGTTTGTCGGAGCGGGTGACGACCAAGTCGCCATCCTGGAGGAACACCTGTGGCTCACGGGCGTTGCCGATGCCGGCCGGCGTACCGGTCAGCAGCAGGTCGCCCGGACGCAGGGTCATGCCGAACGAGAGCTCACTGATCAGCGTGGCGACGTCGAACGCCATCTGCCGCGTGGACGCGTCCTGGCGTACCTCACCGTTCACCAAGCACTGCAGGTGGATGTCCTGCGGGTCGCCCACCTCGTCGGCGGTCACGATCCACGGACCCAGCGGCATGGTGCCGTCGATGCTCTTGCCCTTCAACCACTGGCCGCCGTGCGCGCGCTGCAGGTCCCGCTGCGACACGTCGTTCGCCAGCGTGTAGCCCCAGACGTGGTCCAGTGCGTCGGCGACAGCGATGTTCTTGCCGGTCTTGCCGATCACCAGCGCGACCTCGGCCTCGTAGTCCCACTTGGCGGAGATCGCCGGATCCCAGGCGATATCGTCGTAGGGACCGATCACGACGTCCGGGCCCTTGGTGAAGAACGTCGGGTGCTTGGGCCGGTCGACATCCTGGCCCTCGCGCTTGCCCTTGCTCTCCTCGAAGTGGTCCCAGTAGTTCCACCCGGTACACAGGATGTCCCGCCGGAACCGCCGCAGCGGAGCCCGCAAGATCCCTTCGTCATAAGGGATCTTGTCCACCACCGAGGCCTCACCAGAGATCACCCCGGTCAGGTCGGTTGCTGATAGCAACAGAACCGAATCCCCGTCGAGTACGCCGGGCACCTCGCGCCCGGCGTACTCCACCATCGCGTACTTCATCTCAGGTCCACTCGACACCGCGCATGGCTTCACCCCCGGTCATGCGACCACAGCGATCGCGTTGATCTCGATCAGGTAGTCGGGATGTGCGAGCTTGCTGACCTCGACCATCGTCGATGCCGGCAGCGGCTCGGTGAAGTACTGCGCCCGGATCTCGTGGATCTTGGCGAAGTCCTCCATGTTGCGCACGTACACATCGACCCGGCAGACATCCGCGAGCGTGCCGCCGGCGGCCTCGACCGCCGCCTTCACGTTCTCGCACACCTGCCTGGTCTGTTCCCGGACGTCCCCGACCCCGACGATCTCGCCGTCCGGCCGCCGGGCGGTCATCCCGGAAACGAACACCAGCCGCCCGGTCGCTTCGATCGTCGTGGCCTGCGAGAACACCCCGTTCGGGCTCCGCAGCGCCTCCGTCGACACCTGTGTCTTTCCCATCAGCTCAACACCCCTCCCGCCGGTACGACGGCGCCGACCGCGCGCGCCGCCTCCAGCAGCCCGTCCAGTCCGGACCGCTCGATCAGCACGCCGTGCCGGCGCTGGTACGCCGCACGCTCGGCCTCGATCTCACCCGGCAGATGCAGCCGGCTCACGCCGGGAGCCGTCGCGCTCCCCCGGACCCGCGCGGCCAGCCCGGACGAGCGCAGGCGGAAGCTCTCCACGCCGCCCATCAACTCCGGGTCGATCGCCAGGAACAGGTGCGCGCAGTCGTTCGGCCGGTCCGGCTCGCGGTACAGCGGGCGGACCTGGTCGCCCCAGCCGCCGCCGCTCAGCACACCGGTGAGTACGTCGATCATCAGCGCCAGCCCGAAGCCCTTGTGACCGGCCGCCGGCAACAGCATGCCGAGCACGGCCTCCTCCGGGTCCGTGGTCGGCGTACCCGACGGATCGGTCGCCCAGGTGTCGGGGATCGATCGCCCGGCCGAGGCCGCCAGCCGGATCTTGCCCAGGGCAACAGCCGACAACGCCATGTCCAGCACGATCTCCACGCCGGCCTTGGTCGGGACCGCGATCGCGAGCGGGTTGTTGCCGACGATCCGCTCGGCACCGCCCGGAGCGGGCATCAACGGGGTGGTGTTCGACATCGCGATACCGATACACCCGGCCTGACCGGCTTGCATGGCCCAGCGGCTGGCCGCGCCGAAATGGTGCGCATTGCGGACCGAGACCAGGCCGATGCCGTACCGGCCGGCGCGCTCGATCGCGTGCCCCATCGCCTGCGGGCTGGACAGTTGGCCCATCCCGCCGCGGGCGTCCGCGACCATCGCCGCGCCGGCGTCGTACAGGACGTCGAGCTCGCGCTCGCGGGTCACACCGTCGGCGTTCAGGCGTTCGACGTACATCGGAACCAGCATCACGCCGTGCGAACTCACCCCGCGCAGATCCGCCTCGACCAACGCAGTGGCGATCTTGCCCGCGTCCGCAGGGTCGAAGCCGACCGCCGTGAAGACAGCCGAGACAGTGGCCTGAAGCCAGTCCGGCCGGACCAGCACGCGTCGGTCCGCGTCGGAAGCTTGTGCGGTCATCGGGCCTCCCGTCCTGGACTGAGGAGCGGAAGGAGCGAAGCGACCGGAGCGACGAGGGAAGGACGGGAGCAAAAGCCCGATGACTCGCCGCGCCGGAGGCGTGGCATCAGTAGAGTCACCGCTTCTCCTGGGCCCATGGGAGCAGTAGGTGCTCGAGTAGCACCAAGCCGTAGAACAAAACGATGCTCATCACGCTGAGCAGCATGATCGCGGCGAACGCCAGCGTGGTGTCGGCGCTCGCGCCGGACTGCTGGATCACGTACCCGAGTCCCTTGGTGGCGCCAACGAACTCGCCGATCACCGCACCGATCACCGCCAGCGAGATCGCCACCTTGAACCCGGTGAAGATCTGCGGCATCGCGTACCGCAGCCGGAGCTTGAAGAACTCCTGCGCCCGGGTCGCGTTCAGCGACCGCATCAGCTCGACCAGCTCGGTCGGCGTCGACTTCATCCCCTGCGCGGTCGAGATCACGATCGGGAAGAAGCACATCAGCAGCACCATCACGATTTTCGGCCACTGACCGAAGCCCATCCACACCACCAGCAGCGGGGCGATGGCGACCTTGGGGATCGAGTTCACCATCAGCAGCAGCGGGTAGACCAGCCGCTCGAGGACCACCGAGCGGACGATCAGCAGCGCGATCGGTACGCCGATCACGATCGCGAGCAGGAAGCCCTCGATCGTCTCGAGCAGCGACGTACCGGTCTCCGACAGCAGGGCACCGGGCTGGTCGAAGAACTTGACCACCACGTCCCACGGCGTCGGCAGCAGGTACGGCTGGATCGAGAACACGACCGTCGCGAGCCACCACAGCGCGATCGCGGCCGCCAGCCCGATGATCGGGAGGATGACGGCGGCCGCCGGCGAACCGGTCAGCCAGGAACGCTTGGTCATCGCCGGTCCTCGCTGTCCTTCTCCGAGAGCAGCGCGTGCAACCGAGCGCTGATCTTGGCCACCTCGGTGACGTACGCGTTCTGGGCCAGGCTGCGCGGCCGCGGGATGTCGATGTCGACGACCTCGCGCATCCGCCCCGGCCGCGGCGTCAGTACGACGACCCGGTCCGCGAGGACAACGGCCTCCTCGATCGAGTGCGTGACGAACACGATCGTGGTGGCCAGCTCCATCTTGATCCGCTGCAGCTCCTCGGACAGCTCGGTCCGGGTGAGCGCGTCGAGTGCGGAGAACGGCTCGTCCATCAGCATCACCTGCGGATCGCGGATCAGCGACCGGCACAGCGACACCCGCTGCTGCATGCCGCCGGACAGCTCGTGCGGCAGCCGCCGTTCGAAACCTTGCAGACCGACCAGCTCGAGCAGCTGGTGAGCCCGGTCCCGATACGCCGCCTTGCCGCGGTCGCTGCCCTTGTCGATCTCGACCGGCAGCATCACGTTCGACAGCACCGAGCGCCACGGCAGCAGGGCCGGACGCTGGAACATGAACGAGACGTCCCGGCGCGGTCCGGTGACGGGTTCCTCCGCCACCTGGACCGAGCCGGAGGTCGGCGGCAACAGTCCCGCGATCAGCCGGAGCAGAGTGGACTTGCCACATCCGGACCGGCCGATCAGCGTGACGAACTCACCGCCGCGGACGTGCAGGTCGATCTTCTCGAGGGCGGTCACCCGGCCCTCGCGTCCGTCGAAGACCTGCCCTACGCCGTCCAGGCGAATCATCAGTGGTCAGACGCCCCTAGCTCTTCGGAGCCAGGCTCATCGTGACGACGTCGTCGGGGGTGACGGATCCCTTCGGCATCGCGTTGGACTGCTCCAGCAAGCCGATGATCGTCTTGACCCGCTCTAGGTCGACGTCACCGAGCGGACCCTTGAAGGTGTCCGGCTTCGTGTACTTCTTCATGATCTCCAGCTCGCTGGTGGCAACCGCGAGATCGGTGTCAGGCACGTACTTCTTCAGGATCGCGGCGGACCCGGCCGGGTCGTCGACGGTGTCCTGCAGGCCCTTGAGCAGCGCGCCGGTGAACTTCTTCACCTGATCGGGGTGGTCCTTGGCCAGGTCCGACCGGGTGATGATCGCGTTGCCGTACAGCTGCGGCAGCACGTCGCCGTAGGCCAGCGTGACGGGATCGCGGTGGCTCGGGTCGGCCTTCTTGATCAGCGGTTCACCGACCACGAACTGGCCGATGCCCTTGACCTTGCCGGAGGCAAGCAGCTTCGGCAGCGCCGGCGGCGGCGACGGGAGGAACGTGACCGACTTCGGGTCGATGTTCACGGCCTTGGCGTAGACCGGGAACATCACCGTGTTGGTGGAACCCGGCTGGTCGGCGATGGTCTGGCCGACCAGGTCCTGCGGCTTCTCGATGCCGTAGCCCTTGAGCGACATGATGGCCGCCAGCGACCGCTGGTGGATCATGCCCACGGTGGTGACCGGCAGCTTCTGCTTGCCGAGGGTGATCACGATCGCCGTGAAGTCGCCGATGCCGTAGTCGGCCTGGCCACCGGCCACCAGCTTCATCACGTCGACGGTGCCGCTGCCCGGGGTGATCTTGACGTCGAAGCCGGCGTCCTTGAAGTACCCCTTGTCCAGCGCGACGTACGCGTACGCCTCGCGGCCGAAGGTGTTGAACGACGTCAGGTAGTTGACCTTCGTCAGGCCATTGTCGGCCTGACCGCCTTTGTCGTCACCGTTACATGCACTGACCAGGGCGAGCCCCAGGACCGCCATCAACGCGATGACGGAACGCCTCAACCTCATATCGACCTCTCTCGTCCCGATATTTGATCAAACATCAAATATGGAAAGGTGGTCAATCCGCCCGCGGGGTCTTCACGGGGACTTAACGTCCGCCGTGCCGGGTCCTCGCAGAGCATGCTGGCCACCCGTCCTGGAGCCGTTCCCCATACCTGTCCGTAGCCGAACGGGCACCCGCCCCGACCACAGACCGTACCTGCCTGAGCAGCAGATCGCGACGCCCGCGAGGGCACAACCCGGCCGCACAGCGTCAAATTTGCGTAAACCCTCAACTTTCTTGGTGAGGCATGCCACTTCCGGGTACGGAGACGCAGGGGTTTCCCCGCACTCACTCCGCCGAGGGAGGTGACTCCGGCCCGGCTTTGACACGATGTGACTGTGAAAGCAGTGGCACACGCGATCGGGAGCCTGTGGCGTACGTCGACGTACCTGCGCTGGGTGTACCTGCTGCTCGGTTCGGCGCTGGTGCTGGCGTTCATCCTGGTGGACAGCGCGCTCGGCGCGGTGGTCACCGATCTCGGCCTGCCGAAAGTTGCCACCGGCATCATCTGGGTGCTGATGGGGCTGGTGCCGCCGGTCGTGCTCGGGCTGCTGCCCGCGGTCCGCGAGGTGGAGGGCATCGCGGTCGAGTCGCTGCTCGCGGTGCGGTTCGACGAGCGGCCGCTCGGTCCGGCGCGGACCTGGCCGCAGCGACGGCGGACCGTCGCCTGGTTCTGCCTGCACCTGGTCGCCGGCGGGGTGATCGGGATCCTCAGCACAATCGTGTTCGGCGTCGGCGCGATCTGGCTGGCCGCGCCGTTCCGCTCGGCCGGATCGCGCGACATCGTGCCCGGCTGGTCGTACGACATCCGCGGCAACTGGACCGACCTCTGGATGCCGGCGGCCGCGATCGGCGGTCTCGCCGGGCTGTTCCTGCTGTCGGCCGCGGTCGGCGCACTGCTGGCGTACCTCGCGCCGCGCGTCCTCGGACCGACCGCGGCGGAGCGGATCGAACTGCTCGAGCAACAGACCGCAACGCTTGCCGAGCGCAACCGTCTCGCCAGGGAACTGCACGACAGCGTCGGGCACGCACTCAGCCTGGTCACCATCCAGGCCGCGGCAGCACGCCGAGTACTTGCCAGCGACCCCGACTTCGCCGAGAACGCGCTGGCCGCGATGGAGACCTCCGCACGGGCAGCACTCGCGGATCTCGACCATGTGCTCGGCCTGCTCCGCGACGACCGTCGGCCGGGCTCCCGGACCACGCCGCAAGCCACGCTCGGCGGTCTGGACCGTCTCGTCGAGGCCACCCGAGCCGGCGGCATCACGATCGAGGTCGATCGGTCAGGTGATCTGGACCAACTGCCGGCCGCGGTCTCCCGGGAGGCGTACCGCATCGTGCAGGAAGGTCTGACCAACGCGATCAGGCACGCCGGTCGTCCGGCCGGTGAGCTGGCCGTGGATCTGTCGATCCGGCTGGACACGTCCGGGCTGCGGCTCGCGGTCACCAATCCGATGAACGGCAAGTCCGATCAGTCCGGCGGCGGCCGGGGCCTGGCCGGGATCCGTGAAAGAGTCGCCGTACTGCGCGGCACCGTTGACGCCGGCCCGGTCCCGGAAACCGAGGGCCGGTCCTGGCGCCTCGCGGTCCGGTTGCCGGTCAGCATGACGAAGGGATGACATGAATCTGTCGGTGGTCGTGGTCGACGACGAGCCGCTGATCCGGAGCGGGCTGCGCGCGATCATCAACGCCGAGCCCGATCTCACGGTAGTCGGTGAGGCCGGTGACGGCGCGGAGGTCCTGCCGCTCGTTCGTCGTACCGGGGCCGACGTCGTACTGATGGATGTCCGGATGCCTGCGGTCGACGGCATCCAGGCCACCCGGCTGCTGCTGGACAACCTCGACCCGGCTCCGCGCGTACTGGTCGTCACCACGTTCGAGAACGACGACTACGTGTATGACGCGTTGCGCGCCGGCGCGTCCGGGTTCTTGCTGAAGCGGACTCCCCCGGACGACATCATCGCGGCGATCCGGACCGTCGCGCGGAGCGAGTCACTGCTGTTCCCGGAAGCGATCCGGGCGTTGGCGCTGGCCCATGCCGGACCGCAGACTCCGAGCGGCCTGGACGAGTTCCAACTGACCGAGCGGGAGCAGGAGGTGCTTCGCTTGATGGCGCGCGGTCTGTCGAACGCCGAGATCGCCACGGAGCTCATCCTCGGCCTGCAGACGGTCAAGACCCACGTCGCGAACGTGCTGTCCAAGCTCAACGCCCGGGACCGGACCCAGGCGGTCATCCGCGCCTACGAGTCAGGCTTCGTGCCGCTGCACTAGGTGCTGGCGGGGTCGTCCGCCTCGGCCAAGGTGCATGCGTTGTGCAGCGGGTCGATCGCATTGGCCTTCATCGCCACGCGCTGTAGGAGCATCCGGAAGCTGGCGCGCTCCGACTCCTCCAGGATGCCCAGCACCTCCTCCTCGGTGCTGCGCAGGCGGCGCTCCAGGTCGCACAGGGCCTCGACGCCCTCGTCGGTCGGCGCGATCAGCCGCGCGCGACGGTCGGCCGGGTCAGGCCGGCGCTGCACAAGCCCCGCCTTCTCCAGGTCGTCGAGCAGATAGGTCATCACGGTCCGGTCGACGCCGAGCTGTGCAGCCAGGTCGAGCTGCCGCTTCGGTCCCTCGGAGTTCGTCGTCGCGAGCACCTGGTACCCGCGCGGGCCGCCGGGAAGACCCTCGAGCGCCGCCGCGGACGCCTTGACGTACCGCCGGAAGACGACGCCCAGCGCCCAGCCGAGGTCCGACTCCACCGGCGCGGCACTGGCGCCCGACGGCTCGATCCCACGGGTGGCCCGGGTCGCGACCTCAGGCGAAGTACTGGACATGTCCCCATCGTACGTGGTGTACGCCACCCGGAATACGATCTGACTTGAATATGTTCTGCTCAACAGATTATCTTCAGTACAGCTCAACACGAGCACGCCCCCTCAACTCGATGGAGACAGAACCTATGAGCACCCTGCTACGCGTCGACGCCAGCATCCGGCTGGACGGTTCGGTGTCCCGCGCGCTGGCGGACAGCGCCGAGGCCGCCTGGAAGGCGGAGCACCCGGACGGTGTCGTGGTACGGCGGGACCTCGGACAGCACCCGCTGCCCGCGACCGTGTGGCCGACGCTGGCCGCCGCCCAGGTGGGCCAGGAGCCCGTCGCCGATTCCGACCGGATGCCGCTCGCCGAGGCGCAGGCCATCGCCGCCGACCTGGCGGCCGAGGCCCGGAACGCCGACGCGATCCTGCTCGCCGTCCCGCTCTACAACTACGGCATCGCGCAGAACGTGAAGACCTGGATCGACCTGCTGCTGATGGACCGGGACCTCGCCTTCGGCTCACGCCCGCTGGTCGGCCGCCCGGCCATCTTCGCCATCGCCCGCGGTGGCGGCTACGCCCCCGGTACGCCGAAGCACGGCTGGGACCACGCCACGCCGTACCTCGAGCGGGTCTTCGCCGACCTCTTCGGGATGAACATCCGCACGGCCGCCGCCGAGCTCACCCTGGCCCCGGTAACCCCGGGCATGGAAGAGCTGATCGACGCCTCCAAGGTCTCGGAGTCCGAGGCGCACGTCGAGGCCGAGAACCACGGCACCGTCGTCGCCCGCGAACTGATCGGCCACGCGGCCTGATCGACCGCTGAGGCGGTCAGTGGTGCCGAGCTCGAGCCGGCATCACCGCGGCCGCCAGGTCGAGAGCGTGACCGACAACGTCGCGATCGCCGGCTCCCGCAGTACGGCGATCTGCTGCAGGAGCTCGCGGTAGTTCACGTGCCGCGCGCTCGGCGTCATCAGCACCAACTGCTCCACGGCCGTCTTGTCGAGCCGCATCGTCTCCTCGACGACCTCGCTGCTGACCCGGTCGAACTTCCCCGCCAGCGACTCCTGCAGCCGCCGTTCTTTGTCCTGGTCCACGCTGACCATCCCGAGCACGTGGACCAGCTCGGACAGATGTTGCTGGTTCGGTGTGACCACGAGCAGGCGGCCGTCCGGCGCGAGGACCCGGGCCATCTCCGCTGCGTTGCGCGGCGCGAACACGTTCAGCATCAGTCGGGCCGATCCGTCGACGAGCGGCAGTTCATGCCACGCGTCGCACACCACGGACGCGATCCGTGGATCCACTTTCGCCGCGCGACGGGCGGCGAACTTCGACACGTCCAGGGCGATCCCACGACGTCGCGGACCGAGGCCGAGGACTCCGGCCAGGTAGTAGCCGGTGCCTGCGCCGACCTCCACGACCAGGTCTTCCTCGCCGAGCTCGGACGCCAGGATCAGCGCATCCCGGATCGCCGCGTAATGCCCGGTACCGAGAAAGACCGTACGGGCGCCGACCATCGCGGCCGAATCGCCCTCGATACCGTTCGATGCCGCAGGCAACAGATTCAGGTAGCCCTGCTTCGCCAGGTCGTACGAGTGCCCGCGCGGACAGCGCGCCGTACGGTCGGCCAGCAGCAGCCCGTCGGCACAGACCGGGCAGCGCAGCGCGGTGACGAGATCGGCTCTCACTCGGCCTAGGTTATGTCGCGGCTCGTGATCCGTGCCCAGGCGGCGGTGTAGAACACGGCGACATATCCCGCTTGCAGGAGCAGGTTGCGGCCGATGTCGTGCCAGTACGGCGGGTCACGGAGCACGTCGGCGAACGACTGCCAGCGGTACATCAGCAACCACGGGTGGATCGCGTGCAGCTGCGGGATCGCGGTCATGATCCCGAGCACGATGAACGTGCCGAACGTCGCCGCCATCGCCGCCAGCGGGGTCGAGGTCAGCGACGAGACGAACAGGCCGATCGCGGCCAGCCCGAGCAGTGACAGCGAGATCACCACTGCGATCACGAGGGCCCGGAGCAGCCCCTCGCCGAGAGAGACGGTCGAGCCGGAGAGCAGGAGCACGTCGCCGACCGGGAACAGGATGAAGCCGACGATCAGCCCGGAGACCCAGATCGTCATCGTCGCGACCAGGCAGAAGACCGTGAGCGCGACCATCTTGGCCGCGAGCAGCCGGGACCGGCCGGCCGGTGCCGTCAGCAGGTTGCGCAGCGTGCCGAGACTGGCCTCGCCGGCCAGCGACTCCCCCGAGATGACGGTCACCGCGGTCGGCAGGAAGAACGGCAGCGACAGGCCGAGGCTGGCCACGATCAGGAACAGTCCGTTGCCGGCAACCTGGCCGATGAACCCCTCGGTGCCCCCGTCATTCCCGGAGAGCTTGATCGCGATCCCGATCAGCAGTGGGACGGCGGCCAGCACCCCGAGACCCACCTGCGTCCGGGCGCGGCCGAACACCAGCCTGAGCTCGGAGATGAACAGCGCCACCGCGTGCCGCCCGGCACTCGGCCTGACCTCTGTGACCTCTGTGACCTCTGCGGTCGCTTCACTCGGCGACATCGAAGCCCTCCCCGGTGAGTGCCACGAACGTGTCCTCCAGGCTCGGGCGTTCCAGTCCGAACCCGTGGATGCGTACGTCGGCCGCGACCAGCGCAGCCGCGAACTTCTCGATCGGCAGCTCGCCGGGATCGCCCTCGACAGTCTCCTCGGTCGTCTTCAGCTCGGTCACGCCCAGGCCTTGCAGCGTGTCGGCCGCCGCGCCGAGGTCCGGCGTACGCACGACCAGTCGTGGGCGGAGCTCGGCGCGGAGATCCGCCACCGTCGACTGTCTGAGCAGCTTGCCGCGGTTCATGATCGCGGCGTGCGTGCAGACCTGCTCGACCTCGGCGAGCAGGTGGGTCGACGTGAAGACCGTCGTCCCGTCACTGGCCAGGTCGCGGATCAGGTGCCGGACCTCGCGGGTGCCCTGCGGGTCGAGACCGTTGGTCGGCTCGTCCAGCACGAGCAGCTCGCGCCGTTGCATCAGAGCGACCGCGATCGCGAGCCGCTGGCGCATACCCAACGAGTACGCGCGGACCTTCTTACCGGCTGCGTTCGAGAGACCGACCCGCTCCAGCGCCTCGCCGGCCCTGGCCTTGCGGGTCTTCGGGTCGGCGGTGCGGTCGGCGGCGTCGAAGCGGAGCAGGTTCGCCTGGCCGGTCCAGAACGGGTAGAACGCCGGGCCTTCGACCAGCGCACCGACGCGCGGCAGGACCCGCAGGTGCGCCTTCGGCATCGGCTCGCCGAGCAACTCAACCTCACCGGAGGTCGGCGCGATCAGGCCGAGCAGCATCCGGATCGTCGTCGTCTTCCCCGACCCGTTCGGGCCGAGGAAGCCGTACACACTCCCGGCCGGCACCTCGAGGTCGACCGCATCCACCGCCACCTGCCCGCCGTGGAAACGTTTGGTCAGCCCGCGGGTGACGACCGGAGCGCTCGCCAGGTGGCTGTTCAGCGGGGGGCCTTCGCTGCAGCGGCCTGCAGGGTGTCCGGGGTGACCAGGCCGACGAAGACCCTGCCGTCGTCGGTGATCAGTGCGTTCACCATCTTGGTGGTCAGCACCTTGCCCTTACCCCACGAGCCCTGCACGGTCGGAGCCTTCGCCAGCAGTTGGGCGAGCGGACCGGCGGCCGGGTTCGACGCCAGGCCGGCGGTGTCGGCTCCGCGGATCATTGCGACGCTGTCCCAGCCCTGGCCGATGATGGTCGGCTCGTCCGCCTGCGCCGCACCGGGCTTGGCCGGCTTGACCAGCTTCGGCGGGACGCTGTGCGGACGCTCGCGCGTGGCCGGCACCTTCTGGTCGGTGACCTTCACGCCCTTCGGCGGCGTGAAGGTGAAGGAGCTCGCCGACGGTACGTCGAACGACACCGAGGTGAAGCCCAGCTCGACCGCCGGGTCGTTGCCGGTCCGCGGCATCACAGTCACGTCCAGCGGGACCCAGGTCTTGGAGTCGATCGCCAAGGTCACCGAACCGACGGTGGTCTTGTCGGTCTTCGGCACCAGGCGAAGCTTGTAGGCGTCGCGGCCGGCGACCTTCTCGGTGCCGCTGACCTGGACAGCCGTCGTCGGGTCGATCGCGTCGAGGAACTGCTTGGCGACCGCCTGCGGGTCGTAGGACTCCGGCAGCGCCTTCTCAGGCTTTGTGGTCTTGTGCGCCGGAAGGGTCAGCTTCGTGGCCTCACGCTTGGACGAGTCGTACGCCCACGCCGACTTGCCGTCGGTGGTCCAGAGCTGCTCAGCCTGGTTGTCGATCAGTGAGACCTTGGCCTTGTCCGGGCTGGCGAACGCGACCCGCGCGGTGTGCTGTCCGCCGAGCAGGTCGGTGAGCTCCCGGCTGCCGGGCGCCATGCCGGGGATCGAGGGCAGGCCGAGATCCGCGTTCGAGCGGACGGTGCCGCTCAGGCCGTCCACCTTCGCGGTCTGCACCTTGGCCAGCAGATCCTGCGCGGTGATGGTCGGCAGCTTCGGAGACGCATCCGCGACCACTGGCCCGAGTGCCCCCACACCTGCCACCACCGCGACCGTCGTCACCGGAACCAACCACCGTCGACTGCGCTGTGCTACGCCCATGAATACAGCCTCGCATCCGGTGCGGTGGGAACCAAGTGCTCTCCGTGGTCTCAGGGTAGGTTCACCCGAAAGAGTGAGTCCGGCGTACGACCCAGGTCGTACGCCGACGACTCAGCGTGACTGTAGGGCGTCGAGGGCGACCGTCATCGCCGCCGCGACGCGGAAGTCCAGGCGCTGATCCTGGACGGTGATCCGGTAGCGGTCCCGGACCGAGATCCTCCGCTCCACCGACAGCACCGGCTGACCGGAGCCGGCCTCGGTGAAGTCGAAGTGGAAGATGAACGGCAGCGGGATCTCGCCGACGAACGGGACGAACTCCCAGACCCGGCGGACGATCGCGATCGTCGGGTTCCGCTCGGTGCCGCTCGCGTCCACGCCGGGCGCGCTCAGCTGCCAGCTGGACCGGAGCAGGCTCTTGCCGAACTCCTTCTTGAACCAGCCGATCGTCTGCCCGTTCGCGTCGAACACGTCGTACCCGGAGCCCAGGTCGATCGTCTTGCGGGCCTTGAACGAGAACACCGGCTGGGTCTTGGTGTCGTCGGTGTAGAACGTCACCTGCTCCTTGAACGCCATCCGCTTCTGCTGCGCGAACGCGAGCAGCGCCCCGTCACTCCCGTCCGGGTTGGTGGCGATCAACTCGTACTTGTTCGCCATCAGCGTCACACGCTGCTTCATCGAGAAGGCGGGCACGTACATGGGCGGTTCGGCTGTCATGCGGAGGAGTGTGTCAGACCACAGGCCGACGCACCGACCTTCAGCCCGCGAGCCAGTGCCTCCGCGCGCTCCGAGGGTTCTTCGATCTGTACGACGAGTTGGCCGACGCCCTGGAGCGCCAAGTCGCGGGCGATCTCGACACCGAACTCGACGGCCTCTGCAGGCGTCCGCGCCGGCCGCCACAGCACGCCGAAGTCAGCTCTTGGCTTTTGGTCTCGGAGGTCAACGACCAGTGCATCTGCCTGGCGCAGATCTGTAGCGTCACCGCCGACGATCACCCGGACACGTTGTCCAGTTGCCGGTACTGCGTTCTGCCCGGCGTGGATCGCGTCGTCGACGATCGATGCGTCGCGGCGGCCCCATTCCTCGTGGTGGATCGCCCACTCGAGCGGTCGGCGCTTGGCCCATCCCGAACGCACCAGCTCCGGTGCGGCGGCGAACTCGTCGACGTACCCTACGCAGAGATAGCCGACGAGCTCGATGTGTGCTGGCAGGTCGAGGATGTCGGCGACCTCGACCGGTTCGAAGAACGAGACCCAGCCGACGCCGAGGCCTTCGGCGCGGGCGGCCAGCCAGAGGTTCTGGATCGCGATCGCGGCGGAGAACCAGGTCGTCCGCGGATCCGCGTGCCGCCCGAGTACGTGCCGTCCGCCGCGGCCGGGGTCGCAGGTCACCGCGATGTTCACCGGGGTGTCGAGGATCGCCTCGATCTTCAGCCCGTCGAACTTCGCTCGGCGGTCGTCTGGGAGCGAGGCGGCGAACGCGTCCCGCTGCGCGGTGGCGAGGTCATGCACCTTCCGCCGGGTCGCGAGGTCCCGGATCACCAGGAAGTCCCACGGCTGGCTCAGTCCGACACTCGGCGCTCGGTGTGCTGCTTCGAGGACTCTGGTGAGGAGCTCGTTGTCGATCGGGAGGTTCAGGAAACCTCGACGTACGTCGCGGCGCTCGGCGATCACGCGGTGGACGACGTCGCGGTCCGCCGGTTCGTAGCCAGGTGCAGGGAGACGGCCGACGGCCGCGGTTGCGTTGGCCGAGCGGCGTTTAGGGACGAGGAGCTCGGCGCCGGCGGCTAGGACGGCGGCTTCGGCGACGCTCGGCGTACCTGCCAGGTGTTCGACGCGCCGGCTCGGGTTGGGCGCCGGCTGCTCGGCCAGCTCGCTGGGCGAGATCGCTCGGAGCTCGGCATTCAGGTCGTCGGCGAGACGGTGCAGCTGGGCTTCTTTGTTGGCCACGGTGACGATCAGTTGCACGGTGCCCTGGCCGGCTTCCTCCAGGGCGCTGTCCACCAGGGCGCGGAGTTCGGCGTACGGCGTGTTTGCTCGGAGGCCTACTCCTACGACGAGGTTCATCGCTTCCGCGCGGCTTTCACGAGACGAGCTGCGACGTCGGGGGTGGCAGTCCAGTGCAGGTGCAGGTATGACGCGTGGACATGCGGTTGGGCGACGCCTTCTGTTCCGGTTGGGAGGTGCCAGGCCGGGCGTACGTCGGCGTCGAGGTCGACTGTGGTGCGGTGGAACTCGTGACCGCGTACGCGTCGCCCTTCGTCGAAGAAGTCGGTCGTGGTTGCGGCGATCGCGGTTCGGTAGCCGAGGGTGAGGCGGCTGGTCATGCGGCCGGTTGCCGGCAGTACGCCGGTCATCGGGTGGCCGTCGAGCTCGCGGCAGAGGTAGAGGAGGCCGGCGCATTCGGCGATCACGGGCAGGCCGGCGGCTACTTCGGCGGCGACCTGTTCGCGGAGTTTGGTGTTGACCGACAGGGCCTCCGCATGTAGCTCCGGGAAGCCTCCGCCGAGGTAGAGCGCGGAAGTTGCCTCTGGCAACATGTCGGTGAGCGGGTCGAAGGTCGCGACGTCGGCGCCCGCGGCCGTGAGGAGCTCCGTGGTCTCCGTGTAGCGGAAGGAGAAGACGGGCCCACTCGCAACCGCAACCACCGGTCGCCGGCCCCGAGCGGGCTCTCCGGCTCCGAGGCCAGTCGACCCGGCGCTCGGCGCCTCGAGGCCGGCGAGCTCGTTGGTCGGGTCCCAGGGTGTCGCCGCGTGGGACACGGCACCTCTGGCTGCGGCTACGAAGGCTGCTAGGTCTACGCCTTGGTGGACCAGCTCTGCGGCTGCTTCTACTGCTTGTTCGGCCTGTTCGCGTTGTTCCGCAGCGGGGACGAGGCCCAGGTGACGGCTGGGGACGGTCAGACGTGAGTCGCGGCGGAGGACGCCCAGGACGGGTACGCCGGTAGGCGCGATGCCCGCGCGTACCTCGGTTTCGTGGCGGTCGGAGCCGACCTTGTTGAGGATCACACCGACGATCCGCACTTCGGTGTCGAAGGCAACGAAACCTTGGACGACAGCGCCGACGCTCCGGCCCGCGGCGGATGCGTCCACCACGAGGACGACCGGCGCCTTCAGCAACTTCGCGACGTGGGCCGTCGACGAGAACCCTTCCGTGCCGAGCGCCCCGTCGTACAGGCCCATCACGCCCTCGACCACGGCGATGTCCGCGCCCTCGGACCCGTGCGCGAACAGCGGCTCGACGAGCTCCTCCCCCGACAGCATCGGGTCGAGGTTGCGCCCCGGCCGCCCGGTCGCGACGGCGTGAAACCCGGGGTCGATGTAGTCGGGACCGACCTTGAAGGCGGCCACGACATGCCCTGCCCGCCGCAACGCCGCCATCAGCCCGACCGCGACCGTCGTCTTGCCCGCGCCGGAGGACGGGGCCGCGACCACCACCCGCGGGATCAGGCTCACCACTCGATGCCCTTCTGACCCTTCTGGCCGGCGTCCATCGGGTGCTTCAGCTTGGTCATCTCGGCGGCGAGGTCGGCGGCCTCGACGAGATTCGGATGGGCGTCGCGGCCGGTGATCACGACGTACTGATGACCGGGCCGGTTGACGAGCGTGTCGACGACCTCGTCCACGTCGACCCAGCCCCACTTCATCGGGTAGGTGAACTCGTCCAGGACATACAGGTCATGCGTCTGAGCGGCCAGCCGGCGCTGGATCTCGCGCCAGCCTTCGAGGGCGTCGGCGGCGTGGTCCTCCTCGGTGCCGGCCTTGCGCGACCAGCTCCAGCCCTCGCCCATCTTGTGCCACTCGACCGGTCCACCCTGACCAGTTGCCTCATGCAACTGACCGAGGGCCTTGAACGCGCCCTCCTCGCCGACCTTCCACTTCGCGCTCTTGACGAACTGGAACACGCCGATGTTCCAGCCCTGGTTCCAGGCCCGCAACGCCATCCCGAACGCGGCGGTCGACTTCCCCTTCATCTCGCCGGTGTGCACCATCAGCAGCGGACGGTTGCGGCGCTGGCGCGTGGTCAGGCCGTCCTCCGGTACGGCGACAGGCTGCCCCTTCGGCATCTCAGGCCACCTTCCGCTCGGTCACCGTCCGGACAAGGTTGCCAGCAGCAACGTCTCCGAGGTCGAGGTACTCCGCGCCGAGGTCGGCCGCGAGCTCCCCCGCCAGACCGAGCCGGACACCACGATGCGGCTCGCAGTCCACCACCACGGTCGCGATCCCGTGCTGGGCCAGCCATCCGGCGGCCTGGCGGGCGCGGGCGAACGCGTTGTCGCCGTAGGTGGCGCGGCCGTCGGTGACGAGTACGAGGAGCGGGCGACGACGGGGATCGCGGATCGCGGCAATCCGCAGTGCCTCTGCTGCTTGGAGGAGCCCTTCGGCGAGCGGGGTGCGACCGCCGGTCGGGAGGGATTCGAGCCGTCGTACGGCGGTCTCCACGCTGCCCGTCGGCGGGAGGACGACCGTGGCCGTCGCGCCGCCGAACGTGACCAGGCCGACGGTGTCACGCCGCTGGTACGCATCGAGCAGCAGCGAGACGATCGCAGTCTTCACCTCGCCCATCCGCTTCTTCGTCCCCATCGAACCGGACGCATCGACGCAGAACAGCACGAGGTTGCCCTCACGCCCTTCGCGTACGGCGAGTCGCACGTCGGACGACCGTACGGTGAGCCCAGCGCCGACCCGCCCCCGAGCACGCTGATGCGGCGCCGCAGACCGAATAGTCGCGAGCAAGTGCGGCCGCCCGGACTCCCGTCCGGCGCGCGCCCGATCACCCACCACACGCCCAACCTCAGTAATAGCCCGAGACCGCCGCCCGGCCACTCCCGCACCAGCCGACTGAACACTCAGCAACCGCGCCTTGTACGGAGACGAACTCCCGACCACATCGCCCACAGGCGCAGCCCCCGGCCGCTCGCCCGACTCCGAGTCGCCCGACCGATCCTCCGCCGAGCCCGGCTGGCCCGCCGAGTCCGCCAGGTCGCGGTCAGCCGAGTCCTGCGCGAGATCGCGATCCGGCGAGTCCGCCGCCGGGTCTCCGGCGTCCGCCTCTCCACCCGACCCGCCTGGCCCGCCAGGGCCGGGCGGGTTGTCGTCGGGATCAGTCGGCGGGGGCGTGCTGTTGTTGATTGCTTCTTCCAGTTGGTCGTCGTCCAGGCCCGGGGCGTCGAACGGGTTGCGGCGTTTGCGGTGCGGGAGCGCCAGCTTGGCAGCGGCCCGCACGTCTTCGACCTCGACGACAGTGCGCCCGGACCAGGCCGCGTGTGCCACCGCCGTACGCGCCGTGACGAGATCCGCACGCATCCCATCGACATCGAACGACGCGCAGATCTCGGCGATCTGCCGAAGCGCCGAGTCGGTCAGGATCACCTCGGAGAGCAGGTCGCGCGCCTTGACGATGCGCTCGGCGAGCTTCCGCTGCGGACCGTCGTACCGCGCGACAAAGCCCTCCGGACCAGCCTCGTACGTGAGCCGCGCCCGCATCACCTCAACGCGCACCGCGGGATCCCGACTGGCAACCACGTCCACCGTCAGACCGAACCGGTCGAGCAGCTGCGGCCGCAGCTCGCCCTCCTCCGGGTTCATCGTCCCAACCAGCACGAACCGCGCCGGGTGGGTCACCGAGACGCCATCCCGCTCAACGGTCGCCCGCCCCATCGCAGCAGCATCGAGCAGTACGTCAACCAGATGGTCATGCAACAGATTGACCTCATCGACATACAGCAACCCACGATTGGCCGCCGCAAGCAGACCAGGCTCGTACGCCGTAACGCCTTCGGCCAAAGCCTTCTCCAAGTGCAGCGAACCGAGCACCCGATCCTCGGTCGCTCCCACCGGCAACTCGACCAGCCGCGCCGGCCGCACCGTCCCCTCACCCGTATGCGGACCATCCAGACAATCCGCGTCCGGCCGCTCGGGATCGCACGAGAAGCGGCACCCGGGTACGACGTCCACCGGCGGCAGGATCTCGGTCAGCGCGCGGACCGCGGTCGACTTCGCCGTACCCTTCTCGCCCCGGATCAGCACGCCGCCGATCGCCGGTGAGATCGCGGCCAGGATCAGCGCGAGCTGGAGGTCCTCCATGCCGACCACGGCGGTGAACGGGAAACCGGTGGAAGCTGCAGGCCGCATCGGCGGTGGGTCCCTTCGTCGAGCGGGTGTCCACGCCCGCTACGGCTGGTACGCCGTACCGCGGAGACCGCGACCCGGCGGACGACCGCGGATGTCCTGGCTTCCGGGAGGCAGCGAACTGCCTCCCGGTCACAGTGGCGGGACCGCCCCGGACTCCCAGCCTCAGCCAGTCACCGGTGTTCCTCCACAGCCGTCGCGCCGATCATGGCACACCTGGCCGACCGCCCGGGGCGCGGGTGATCAGCTGGGCCGTACTGCGTTCCACAGGTAGGTGTCGCGGCCGAACATGCCGCCGCCCGGTGTCAGTTGCTTGTCGTCGGACTCGAACGCCACGTGCTGGCCGTCGGCCGAGATGGCCGGGCCGACGCTGCCGATCCTGCCTCCGAACGGGTCGGTCTGGTCCTGGGCATGGGTGATCCAGACCAGGGAGCCGGTCTTGCGGTCGAGCCGGAACACGTCCGCGAGGATGCCTGAATCTCCACTCGTCAGGAGCGCGGGTGTCGAGAACGTCACATACCGCCCGTCAGCGGAGACGCCACTGCGGAAGACCGGACCGACGGCCGTCGAGGGATTGCCCTGGGAGTCGGCAGAGATCAGTTGCAGCCGGTTGGTCCGCAGATCACGCAGCCAGACGTTCGGGATCGGGTCGATGCCGACGCCGAGCCAGGAGATCTGGGTGAAGACGACGTACCGGCCGTCGTTCGAGAAGCTCGGATAGGCGGCCTCGACGATGATGGACCGCGGGTCGTGCGTCGCACCCAGCGAGACGGGTCGGGTCTTGTCCGCCGTGCGATCGCGGACGTACAGGATGATGTCGGTGATCGGCGGCGCCGGCGGGACGGGCACCAGCTCGGCCGGCGTTCCGAAGGCCACCCGGCGACCGTCGCCCGAGATCGCGGACAGGTTCGAGAAGGTGTTGAGCTGACCTCCGTCCGAGCTCACCGAGACCCGCTCGGTCCGCTGGGTCCGGAGGTCGCGGACGAACACGTCCTGCGTGTCGTTGGTGTCGCCAACGACGAGGTTGGTCGCGGCCGACGTGAACGCCACGTGGCTGCCGTCGGCCGAGATCTCCGACCCGACCGAGCTCAGGTTTCCCTGACCCTGGCTGCCCACCGAGACAAGCGTCGTACGCCCGGTCTTCAGGTCGCGCAGGAAGACATCGCCTTCGCCGCCGTTCGTGTCACCGGGGACCAGGTTCGAGGCGAACGAGGTGAAGGCGACGTACCGCCCGTCGGCCGAGATCGACCCCTCCCGGCTCTCGCCGTTCCCCTGCACGCCACCGTCGCCGACCGAGACGCGGGTCGTCCGCCCACGCACCAGGTCCCGGACGAACACGTCCCGCTGACCGTTGGTGTCGCCGGGCACAAGATCAGTGGCGTACGACGAGAAGACGACGTACCGCCCGTGGGCCGACACCCCTAGCCCCTTCTGCGTCCCGGCGGCCGACTCACCATCACCGCCGACCCCAGCCGGCGTGACCGACACCAGGTCGATCGAGTCACCCAACTGATCACCGGCAACCGCCGGCGCACTGGCCCCTCCCCCGACAACCGCAGCGACGGCAACCACTGCGAGAACAGTTCGAATCGGCCTCTGGACAAGGCGAAAACTCTCCATGATGTCCCCCTTCGGACACCAACTGAGATGCGTCGCACAACGCTGAAGTTATGCCCCGAAAACACTCAAACGCTTGCAATCGCCGGCGGGTGGTGCGAACTGGGGCTGAGGTGTTCACTGAGTATGCATGGGGGGTCTGCGGCCCGATCATCGATTCGCCGGACGCGTTGCCGAACAACAGTTTCTCGGCGAGGTACTGCGTGATGCCGTGGCCGGCCATCCGCGGGCGGTCGTCGTTCATGGCGAAGCCGGTATCGGCAAGACGCGCCTGATCCGTGAGATCTGTGGAAGTTCGGAGCTCCAGGTCCTCTGGGGTTCCTGCGTACGTTTCGGCGGCGCCTCGGTTCCGTTCGCGCCGATCATCGGGCTGCTGCAGGACTGGCTGGCTCGGGCGGATGCCGGCGAACGAGCCGAGGTGCTCGACGGGATCGATGGTCTGGCGGCTTTGCTGCCCTCGCTCGGAGGCAGCACTGTCGCCACGACCCGGCTGCCGGTCCTGGTCGATCTGGCGACCAACCGGATTGCGCAACGACGTCCGACAGTCCTCGTCGTCGACGATCTGCAGTGGGCCGACGTCGCATCGCTCGACGTGTTGTCGTACCTGATCGCAGGTTTCCGGGACCAGCCGTTGGTGCTGATCGCGACCAGCCGGACCGAGGAACGACCCGAGGGTCATCCGCTCCATGCCTGGCTGGCGGACATGCGGCGGATGCCGTTGTTCAGCGAGATCCGGTTGGAGCCACTGGACCTGGATGCCACCAGCGCTCAGATCGAAGGCTTGCTGGGCATGGCGCCTGACCCCGGGCTCGTCGCCGAGGTTCTGGCCAGGTCGGACGGAAATCCGTACCTGATCGAGCTGATGGTTCGCGGTCTGTCCGGATCGGAACACACCCTCCCCGCGATCGTCCCGGTGGCGCTGCGCGAAGCCCTGCTCGCCGCCTGGCACAGCCTGTCCGACGAGGCGCGGCTGGTAAGCAGGATCCTCGCCGTCGGCGGCCGGCCGACGTCATCCGCCGTACTGACCGAGGTCTCGGCCGGCCACGGACTCAAGGCGGACCTGATCAGCCACTGGCTGTCGGAGGCGCAGGATCGCGGCGTGACGACCACCGCCGGTGGCGGCAGCTGGTGGTTCCGGCACCCGCTGCTTGCCGAGGTGCTGTACGACGGACTCTCGCCGGACGAAGCCGCCGACCTCCACGTCCGCTACATCCGAGTGCTGGACGAGCGGCCCACTGAGGTGACGGCCGCTGACCTCGCCGTCCACCACGAGAAGGCCGGCAACATCGATGCCACGTATCGCTGGTCACTCGTTGCGGCAGATCAGGCGGCGCGGCTGAGGGCGCCCGCGGAAGAGGCGATCGAGCTCCGCCGGGCGTGTGCGGTCTGGCAGTCGGTGTCACCGGCCATCCGCGGAACGCTCGACGACAGGATCGGACTGCTACGACGGACGAGCCTGGTGTGCGACCGAGCCGGCCTGCCGGAAGTCGTCGTGACGCTTCTCACCGAGGCTTTGAGCCTGGTGGACGAAGCGCAGGATCCAGGGCTGGCCTGCGAGCTGATGATCGTGCTGGCAAACGCCCGCTGGCAGTTGACAACGCCCGGGGCGGTGCACCTGGAAGAGATCCGCGCAGCGATTGCGCTGACCGAGGACATCCCGGACAGCGCTGGGCGCGCCGTCGCATTCGCCGAGCTGGCGGAGTACGAGGACATGTACGGCATGCCGGACAGCACTGGCCATGCGGAGGAATCCGTCCGGGTCGCGTTGCGGTCGGGCTCGCCGGCGGCTCTCGGCAGAGCACTCTGCGCCCGCGCGGCCGTGTACGACAGGTCAGCACCGCTGGATTCGCTCGCCGACGCGGATCGCTCGGAGCAGTTGGCACGGTCCTGCGGCGATCTCGACACCTCCGTCAACGCCGGCATCTGGCGCTTCGACGCCCTGCATGCACTCGGCCGGCGAGACGAAGCAGCTGACGTCACGCGCGCGGCCTACCACGACGCCGTCGCCGGCGGCGCCGGCATCTGGGCCTACTTCCTCGCCTACCAGGCTGCCCTCGAGCTGATCGACCTCGGCCGCTGGGGCGAGTGCCGGGCGATGCTGCGATCAGCCGTGGCGGCACGTTGCAACGGCATCCCCGGAGCAGGGATCAGGTTGGCCGCGAGCCTGCTGGCGGTGCGATCGGGGCGGATCGAGGAGGGGCGGCAGCATTTCGATCGGGCGCTCGAGCTGGTCTCCGAGGACTTCAACCCGCTCCGCCCGGTGATGACCGTCACCGGTATCGAACTGATGAGCGCCGAAGGTCACGTCGCCGACGCCGTGAGCTGGGCTCGCCCCCGGCTGTCGGTTCCCGAATATCCCGAGCCGGACGACGACGAGGCGCTTCCGGTGTATGCGTTCGCAGCGGCCGAGACCGCCCGGAACGCCGGTCAGCACGGCCTCGCGGCCTCGGAGTCGGTCGACGGCGTTCTTGCCGACTGGGCGTGGGAGCCGTTCGCCCACGCCCTCGGTGGGGTGGATGCCCAGTCGATGAAACGGTCGCTGGTGGCGGCCGAGCTGGCCCGCTGCCGCAACACCGCGGATCAATCGGACCTGTGGCGTCAGGTCATCGAAACCGCGAGTACGGCGGGAAGTCGCTGGCACGAGGCCGTGGCCCGGTGGCGCTGCGCCGAGGCGGGCTTGACGAGCGGCTGGCCGCCGTCGAAGGCGGGCGAGCTGCTGCGGCAGGCGCATCTCCGCGCGGTCGAACTCGGTGCCCGGCCCTTGCAGACCGAGATCGAGTCGCTGGCCCGCCGGTCGAAGATCGATCTCAGCGCGCCGATCCCGGTCGTGCAGGATGCCGGCGACGCACGGTTGGCGGGGCTCACCGAGCGCGAGCGGGAGGTGCTGTCGTTCCTGGTGGCCGGCCGGTCCAACGGCGAGATCGCGAAGGAGCTCTTCATCAGCGACAAGACGGTCAGCGTGCATGTGTCCAACATTCTTCGGAAGACCGGGACGACGAGCCGGGTGGCGGCCGCCGCTCTGGCTGAGCGACGGCCGCCGGGTCAGTGAACCTGCGCTGGATGGCGACGCCGATAGGCCCAGAGGACTGCCAGGGCGATGCCGGCGCCGCCGATGGCGCTCGCACCGGCCTGCACGGCCTCGGTGACGGCGTCGTCGACCTGGATCGTCGCTCCCGGGTCGTGGACAACCACGACAGGCGTGCGGTAGTCGTCCTCCGGGTCGATCGGGTACGCCGATGCCTGGACCGCGCCGGCCACGGCGAACCCGCAAGCTACGACGGGTACTGCGATGAAGGTGCAGATGTGCTTCACGGTTCCTCCTCACGGCGCGGATCGCCGTCTGCATTCACCGTGCGGCCGGACCACCGGTCACCACATCCGGCGTTCCCCCTCAGATCCGCGACGTACCCCCTTAGCCGCCTCAGGCGAGGCGTTTCGCGAGGGCGGTAGCGGCTGCGTCGTCCTTGACCTCGCCGATGCCGACGATCGGGGTGACGGTGACGAAGCCCTCGGCCAGGAGCGCCTCGTCGGTGTCGGGGATCGGGTTGGCGCGTGGGGGTTCGAGTTCGATCATCGGCTCGCCTGTGGGGGCGGTTGCGCCGATGACGCGGGAGCGCTTGATCGGGGCCAGGGAGGCGTGCCGTACGCCGGACAGCTGGTCGAGGGGGCGGTCAGGGACGTTGATCGTGAGCACTGTGCCGGCCGGCTCGTCGACGATCCAGCCAAGGGCCTCTCCGGCGATCGTCGCGGCGGTCGGCCAGTGGCCCGGGTCCTCGGAGTCGATGCTCACGGCAACCGCCGACGTACCCTGACCGGCCGCCGTCAGCGCCGCGGCCACCGTCCCGGAGTGGAAGATCGGTACGCCGATGTTGTGCCCGCGGTTGATCCCGGACAGCACCAGATCCGGCGCCCGACCGAACGCTCCGACGTTCGCCAGTGTCACCGCGAGTGCCGGCGTCCCCTCGATCCCGGTGAACGTGACGCCGTTCTCGACGTCCGACTCGGTCCGGATCGGCCGCCCGACCATCCTGGCCCGCGCGGAGCCGACACCGCTCTCGTCGAGCAACGGCGCGACCACGACTACGTCGTACCCGAGCTCGGCGATCGCCGGCGCGAGCGCACGGATCCCCGGTGCGAGATAGCCGTCGTCGTTGGTGATCAGGACTCGTAGCTGCTCAGCGGGCATGCGTCCACCCAATCAGCCGCGGTCCTCGATGTCACCCTCCGTCTCAAGTACTGCGCTCCGCAGCGTCTCCAGCGCCTCGGCCGACGGCTCCGCCCACAGCCCGCGCTGAGCCGCCTCCAGCAGGCGTTCCGCGATGCCGTGCCGCGCCCACGGGTTGGACTTGCGGAAGAACTCCGCCATCTCCGGATCCTTGACGTACTCCGTTGTCAGCGTCTCGTACATCCAGTCGTCGACCACGCCCGCGGTCGCGTCGTACCCGAACAGGTAGTCGACGGTCGCCGCCATCTCGAACGCGCCCTTGTACCCGTGCCGTCGCATCGCGGACATCCACCGCGGGTTCACCACCCGGGCCCGGAAGACCCGCTTCGCTTCTTCCTCGAGCGTTCGCGTCTTCACCTGCGCGGGTACGGCGGAGTCGCCGACGTACGCCTTCGGGTTGGAGCCGGTGAGGTGGCGGACCATCGCGATCATGCCGCCGTGGTACTGGAAGTAGTCGTCGGAGTCCATGATGTCGTGCTCGCGGGTGTCCGCGTTCTTGGCCGCGACCTGGATCCGGGCGTACGCGCGTTCCATCGAACCACGGGCCTCCGCGCCGTCGAGGTCCTTGCCGTAGGCGTACCCGCCCCAGACGGCGTACACCTCGGCCAGCTCGGCATCGGTGCGCCAGTTGCGCGCGTCGACGAGCGGCAGCAGGCCGGCGCCGTACGAGCCGGGCTTGGACCCGAAGACGCGGGCGGTCGACTGCCTCACATCGTTGCCCGCAGCAACGTCCGCGTCGACGTGGGCCTTGAGGAAGTTGTCCTCGGGCGACTCGTCGAGGGCGGCGACGGTACGCACGGCTTCGTCGAGCAGCGCGACCACGTGCGGGAACGCGTCCCGGAAGAAGCCGGAGATCCGGATCGTCACATCGATCCGCGGGCGACCGAGCTCCTCCAGCCCGACCACCTCGAAGCTCGTCACCCGCCGTGACGCCTCGTCCCACACCGGGCGGCACCCGAGGAGCCACAACACCTCGGCAAGGTCATCACCCTGGGTGCGCATCGCCGACGTACCCCAGATCGTCAACCCGACCGACCGCGGGTACTCCCCCGTCTCGGCCTGGTGTCTCGCGAGCAGCGAGTCCGCGAGCGCGACGCCGACGTCCCAGGCGTTCCGGCTCGGGATCGCCTTCGGATCGACGGCGTAGAAGTTGCGTCCAGTCGGCAGAACGTTGACGAGCCCACGAGTCGGCGACCCCGACGGACCTGCCTCGACGAACCGCCCGTCGAGAGCCCGCAGCACGTTCGCCACCTCATCGCCCGTGCGTGCGAGGCGCGGCACAACCTCCTCAGCCGCGAACGTCAACGACTGCGCGACGTCGGCAGAGTCCCGGGCCAGCACCTCGGCGACCACGACCGGGACCTTCGTCGCGTCCCAGCTCATCGTCTCCATCCCGACAACAAGCTTCCGCGCGACCGACTCGAGCAGGTCGACACCGTCGGCGCCACTCACCGCCGGCAGGTCGGCAAGCGTCGCCAGATCGGCGAGGTCAGTGGCCGCACCCGGGTTGGCCAGCAGCTCAGCTTCATCCACCCCGAAGGCCGAGCCCAGCGCGGTCCGCAACCCGGGGATCGAGTACGAACCACCCCACAGTTGCCGCGCCCGCAGGATCGCGAGCACCAGGTTCACCCGCGCCTCACCCATCGGTGCCCCACCGAGGATGTGCAGCCCGTCCCGAATCTGCACGTCCTTGATCTCGCAGAGATACCCGTCGAGATGCAGCACGAACTCGTCGAACTCGTCGTCTGATGGCTTGTCCGACGTGTGCAGATCATGGTGCAGCTGCGCCGCCTGGATCAACGTCCAGATCTGCGCGCGCAACGTCGGCACCTTCTCCGGATCGAGTGCGGACACCGTCGCGTACTCATCCAGCAAGTACTCCAGCTTCGCCATGTCGCCGTAGGTCTCGGCCCGCGCCATCGGCGGCACCAGGTGATCGACGACCGTCGCGTGCGCCCGCCGCTTCGCCTGCGTGCCCTCGCCCGGGTCGTTGACGATGAACGGGTACACCATCGGCAGATTCCCGAGCACCGCGTCCGGCGCGCTGTCGGCCGCCATCCCGATACCCTTGCCCGGCAGCCATTCCAGCGTCCCGTGCTTCCCCAGATGTACGACGGCCTGCGCACCGAAACCGCCCTCGTCGCGCGACGACTCCAGCCAGCGGTACGCCGCCAGGTAATGGTGCGACGGTGCCATGTCCGGATCGTGGTAGATCGCGACCGGGTTCTCGCCGAAGCCCCGCGGCGGCTGGATCATCAGCACGACGTTCCCGAACCGCAAGGCGGCCAGCGCGATCGCCGGCTCGTCGCCCGAGGAGTCGACGTACAACTCGCCGGGCGCCTCGCCCCAGGCCTCGATCATTGCCGCCTGCAACGACTCGGGAGTGCGACCGAACCAGGTGACGTAGGTGGACAGCGGGACCTTGGCGACGGCGTTGGCGAGCTGCTCGTCGGTCAGCCAGTCGACGTCGTGCCCACCGGCCGCGATCAAGCGATGGATCAGCCCGTCGGCCCCGTCCGCGCCCTGCAGTTCACTGAGGTCGAGCCCGCCGAGGTCGTACCCGGCCGCTTCCAGCTGACCGAGCAGGACGACGGCCGATGCGGGCGTGTCCAGACCGACCGCGTTCCCGATCCGCGCGTGCTTCGTCGGGTACGACGACAACACCAGCGCGATCCGCTTCTCCGCCGCCGGCACGTGCCGCAGCCGGGCATGCGCCACCGCGATCCCGGCCAGCCGCGCACACCGCTCGACGTCGGGCACGTAGCGCGCCAGCCCGTCGGCGTCGTACGACTTGAACGAGAACGGGATCGTGATCAGCCGCCCGTCGAACTCCGGGATCGCCACCTGCGTCGCCGCGTCCAGCGGGCTGATCGCAGCGTCGCTCTCGACCCACTGCTCGCGGGTCGACGTCAGCGCGAGCCCCTGAATCAACGGGATATCGAGCGAGGCCAGCGCACCGGCGTCCCAGGCGTCGTCCGCGCCACCTGCACTGGCGTTCGCCGCCACCGCCCCGCCGGCTGCGAGCAGTGTCGTGACGAGTACGTCGCACTTCCGCAGCAGGTCGAACAGCCCGACGTTCTCGGCGGGGTCGAGCCCGCGCAGCGTTCCGCAGTACACCGGAAGAGGCTGCGCACCGGCCTCGACCACCGCATTCGCGAGTGCGTCGACGAAGGCGGTGTTGCCGGAGATCTCATGCGCGCGGTAGTAGACGATCCCGACCACGGGGCGCTCGTCCTCGACAAACGTCCCCCGCAGTCCGTACGCCGGGAGCGCGCGCGGCGGCTCGAACTCGTCACCGGTCAGCAGCAACGTGTCCCGCAGGAAGCCGGCCAGGTTGCGGAGGTTGTCCGCGCCGCCCTCGCGCAAGTACGCCAGCGCCTCAGTGACCGCACCCGCCGGCACGGTCGACAACGACATCAGCTCGGCGTCGGGCGCAGCCTCACCGCTGACCACGACAACCGGCTTGCCCGACGCGAGGACCGCGTCGAGGCCCTCTTCCCACGCCCGGCGACCACCGAGGAGCCGGACGACGACGATCTCGGCGGCGTCCAGCAGCGGTCCGAGCTCGGTGAGCTCGAGGCGGGCAGGGTTCGCGACATTCCAGCCGGCGTCCGCCTCGGCGGCCGCGAGCAGGTCGGTGTCGGCGGTGGAGAGCAAAAGAAGCACGAAGGCGTTCCTTCCCCGGGGTATCCACGCCCCGAACGGAGGTACGACGGCGGCAGTTCCTGACTCCCCTTACGGGTCACAGTGGCGGGACCGCCCCGGACTCACACCGGGTTCCTGCTGATGCCGTCGATGACGCTCGTGACTCTAGCCGACGGTCGCGGCGTACCGGGTGCGAAGTCGTCCCACGTTGTCGCGTTGACCCTCGCGGTGCATTGGTATAGGGCGGAATCACAGGGTTTGTACTGCGGACGCCCTCCGGCGTCGCACGACAGCGTCTTTCTTCAGCACAGGCCGAGCCGGTTCTAGCTGAGCTGAAGGAGACAATCATGCGCTTGAAGGCCTGGAGACTTCTGGTCGTCGTACTGACCACCGGCCTCATCAGTCCTGCCCTGGTCGCCGCGCCGAGCCAGGCCGGCGGCGTCCGGGCAGGCCCGGCGGTGATCATCCAGTGGAACACCATCGCCGGCCGGACGATCTACGCGGAGAACGCCTCCCCGGTCCCGGTCGGGAGCCTGTACTACGGCTTCGTGTCGCTGGCCGTGTACGACGCGGTGGTGGCGATCGAAGGCCGCTACCAGCCGTACCTGAAGCAGCCCAAGGTCCGCGCGAAGGCGTCCTCGGAGGCGGCGGCCGCGACCGCGGCGTACGAGGTGCTGCGGTACTACTTCCCGGCCTCGGCCGCGAACCTCGCCACCGACTACACCGCATCACTCGGCGCTATCCCGGACGGTCGCGCGAAGACACGGGGAACCGAGGTCGGCAGGCACGCGGCGCAGACGCTGATCCAGGAGCGGGCCGACGACGGCAGGGGTGCGAACATCCAGCTGACGGTGACGCCCGCGCCCGGAGTCTGGCGCCCGACCCCGGATGCCCTCGCGCCGATGCTCGCCCCGTGGCTCGGATTCGTCGTACCGCTCGCGCTCCGATCGCCGACGCAGTTCCGGCTGCCCGGCCCTGATCGGATCACGTCCAAGGCCTACGCCCGGGACTTCGCCGAGGTGAAGGCGATGGGTGCGCTGGTCGGATCCGCCCGGACCCTGGCACAGACCGAGACCGCGGTCTTCTGGAACGCGAACGCCGTCCTGCAGTACCAAGCGGCGCTTCGAGGCCAGGTCACCGCACGAGGAATGGACATCGTCGACAGTGCCCGCGCGTTCGCCCTGCTCAGTACGAGCGTGGCCGATGCGCTGATCGCCTGCTGGCGAGCCAAGTACGACTACGCCTACTGGCGCCCGATCACCGCCGTACGACTGGCCGACACCGACGGGAACCCTGCCACCCAGGCCGACCCCAACTGGATGTCGCTGCTCCAGACGCCGCCCTATCCGGACTACGTCAGCGGCCACGCATCCATCACCGGAGCGGCAAGCGGAACCTTCAGCTACCTGTTCGGCGCCAGGTCGCTCGATCTGGACATCCCCGCCTTGGTGTCAACCGCGTCCCGGCACTTCGACAGCGCGGCGGCCCTCGATGCGGAGACCATGAACGCCAGGATCTGGCTCGGCTTCCACTTCCGGAAGGCGATGACCGACGCCAACCGCCTCGGCCACCGCACCGCGTCGTGGACGATCGGCCACGAGTTCCGGCCACGCCACCACTGAGCTTTGCTCGCCGCGCGCTGCGTCAGCGGTGCATCGCGTAGTGCGCGGCGAGCAGGTCCTTGCCCCAGTCGTTGCGGAGGTCGCGCCAGACCGAGTGGATGTGGTTGGCGTTGTCCTGGGTGTTGTCGTACTCGGCGAGGAAGCTCGGGCCGGCGATCGAGTAGTAGTGGCGGTGCCCGATACCCGGCTCGGTCTCTCCGGCCCATGCGAACGTCAACTGCTCGATGCCGTGCTCGGTGATGTCCTGCCAGGTCTGCAGGCCGATCGGGCCGGCCGCGCGTCCGACGTACTGGCCGATGAGGAGGCTGAGGATCTGACGCTGGTCCTCGTTCATGTCGCCGTACGACAGGCCGCGGTGCAGCAGCGACGCGTCGGCGACCGGGTCGTGGCGGGTCAGGATGTCGTCGGGCGCTTCGTCGGAGACCAGGGCCGTGGTCAGCTGACCCGGCTCGAGCGCGTGGAGGAGCTGGAAGCCCAGGTCCTGTTCGGCGGCCAGGAAGCGTCGCCCGGCCTTCGGACCGCTGAGGACCTCGGCCGGGTTCGACCCGATGAACTGCGGGGTGAACGCGATCGCACCCTCGACGAGCGTGACGTGCAGCGCGAGGTGGTGCCCGTTCAGCCGCCAGGCCCACGGGTCGGTCCCGTTCGGGTCGCCGAGCACCCGGAGGAAGTACCGGTCGCCGACGATCGAGCCCTCCCACTCCCCCGACGGCGGCAGGTCCGGCAGCCCGCGTACGACGACCTCCGCGTCGAGGACCGCCCAGATATCGGCCGCACCCCGGTCGCTGCACCCGGTCGCGACCAGTCGCTCGACCAGCTTCTGCTGGGTCGGCGTGAGCTCGGTCAAAGCGAGCCCGGGCACCGCGCCGGGCAGATACGTCCACTGCTGGTGGTCCGGTGTGTCGAACGGAGCGCGGATCTTCTCGAGCTGCGCCGGCGTGAGGCTCGCCAGCAGTTCGAGGACCGCGTCCCGTGTCTGCGCTACAACCATGCCGATCGCTCCCGTTCCGTCGGTTCGTAAGGCGTCCACTGCTCGAACGGCCGATCCAGCTTGTACCGGAAATCGGGTTGCCGCAGCAGGACGCGTGTTTCCGCGTTGCCAGGATTACGCAGCGACTCGAAGAACCGGACCGACCAATGGAACCAGCGTGTGCAGAACAACCGCATCGTCAACCCGTGCGAGACCAGTAGCACGTTCCGCGGCGCGTCCGGGTTCTCGAAGTCGCGGTGCATCGTCTCCAGGAACGTCGACACCCGGTCGTAAACGTCCGCACCCGACTCGCCCTGCGTGAACCGGTAGAAGAAGTGCCCGAACGAGTCCCGCAGCTTCTCCTGCCGCTCGATGTCCGCGGTGTCCTGCAGGTTGGCCCAGTCCTGCTCGCGCAGCCGCGGCTCCTCGCGCGGCATCTCGATCAGGTCGTCCAGCCCGAGCGAGTCGAGGGTCTGCCGGGCCCGCAGGTACGGCGATACGTACACGCGAACCGGCTCGTTCTCGAACAGCTCCCGCAGGTCCTTACCCGCCTTCACCGCCTGCTCGTGCCCGTGCTGTGTCAGCGGTACGGCGTGATCGGGGATCCGCTCGTAGACGGTCTTGTCCAGATTCGCCTCGGACTCCCCGTGCCGCATCAGAACGATCCGTGCCGGCCGATGACTCAACCCCATCGCTTTCCCTTCGTGATGGCGGTGATGGCGGCGACGGCTGCCGCAGCCACCCCGACCCGGCGGGCCAGCGCGGCCGTCCTCCGGACGTCGGCGACTGTCGGCGCAGGCCCGTCCCCCAGCGTGCCACGGTCTTCCTGGTAGCTGCCGTAGTCGTTGGTCCCGCCGAGCGTGAGATCGAGTGCGCCGGCGAAGGACGCCTCGACGGGGCCGGCGTTCGGGCTCGGATGCTTGACTGCGTCGCGCCTCCAGACAGCTGTCGCCTCGCGCGGCCGCCCGGCGGCGAGCCCGGTGAGGACCGCGCATACCCGCGCCGGCACCAGGTTCAGTAGGTCGTCCAAGCGCGCCGCCGCCCATCCGAAGTTCTGGTACTTCGGTGACCGGTAGCCGACCATCGCGTCCAAGGTGTTCGCCACTCGGTAACCGAGGAGGCCGGGGATGCCGAGGACTCCGCCCCAGATGAGTGGCGCGACGCAGGCGTCCGAGGTGTTCTCGGCGATCGACTCGACCGTTGCGCGGGCCAGCTCGTCCGCCTCCAGGTCGGTGGCGTCGCGGGCGCACAGGTGGCTCAGGCGGTCGCGGGCGGCCGGGATGTCCTTGTCCTCGAGGAGCGCAGCCATCGCCTCGGCTTCGCGCTCGAGACTGCGTGCGCCGAGCACGGTCCAGGTCGCGGCGGCGGTGGCTGCGGTGTGGAGGATCGGATGGTTGCGGGTCATTCGCTCGACCACGAGTCCGAGGACTGTGGTGGTTCCTACGAGGATTGTGGTGTGGACGGCGCCGGCTGCGCGGGAGTCGGCGTACAGCTGGCGCTCCAGGCGAGCGGCCGTCTGGCCGAAGCCGGCAACCGGGTGGAAGCGCCGCGGGTCGCCGAGCACACGGTCAGCAACAAACCCGAGAAGAATCCCCAACGCCCTCGACGCAGCCGAGTGGGTGGTCGTGGAGCGCACCTCAGCAGTCTGACAGGTCTTGGGTTGTGATTGGGTGACGGCATGGGAATCGCGGAGCTGCTCCAGGGGGTCGACGGGAGCGGGGAGTTCGGGGTGTGGCTCGGCCGGCTGGACGGCGTACCGGTGTTCGAACACGAGGCGGAGCGGGCGCATTACTCGGCCAGCACGATGAAGCTGCCGGTGGCGATCGCGATGATGCGCAAGGTCGAGGCCGGTGAGCTGGCGCTCGACCAGCCGGTGACCGTGCACAACGACTTCGCGTCGGCGGGCAGCGGCCGGTTCGCCGTGGATGCGGACGAGGACGAGGCGCCTGCAACCTGGGAGAAGCTGGGCGCCGAGGTGCCGCTCGGCTGGCTCGCGACCGAGATGATCACCCGCTCCAGCAACCTGGCGACCGACCTCGTGCTCGAACAGGTCGGGATCCCCGCGGCCCACGCCGTACTGAGCGAAGCGACCCTGCCCAGCTCGCCCTCCCCCGCATCGAAGATCCAGCGCGGCATCGACGACGGTCCGGCCCAGCGGGCCGGCATCAGCAACCTGATGAGCCCGGCCGGACTCGCCGGCGTACTCGTTGCGGTGGGCAACCAAAAAGGTGCCTCCGGCGACTACCTGCGCGACCTGCTGGCCGGCAACCAGTGGAACGGCGAGATCCCGGCGCTGCTGCCGACCGGGACCCGGGTCGAGCACAAGAACGGCTGGGACACGCGGATCCGGCATGACGGCGGGATCGTGCGGCCGGACGACGCGGATCCGTTCGTGCTGGTGGTGTGTACTACGTCCGACCTGCCGGATGCCGATGCGCAGAAGTTGATCGCCGCGATCGCGCTGGAAGCGTGGAACAACAGACACGACCTCGGAGCGGTGCGGTGAAGATCACGACCCATCGGGTGTCTGCTCCGCTGCACACCCCGTTCATCACCGCGTTGCGTACGGCGACGCACGTCGAGTCGCTCCTGGTCGAGGTGAGTGACGGCGAGCTGAGCGGCTGGGGCGAGGCGCCGCAGGTGTGGAAGGTGACCGGCGACTCGCTCGCCGGGTCGCAGGCGTGTATCGAAGGCCCGATCACGACCGCGCTGGACGGGCTCGGTCCGGACGATCTGACCGAGGCGCTGCGCCGGGTGCAGGGTGCGGCCGTCGGCAACTTCGGCGCTAAAGACGCGGTCGACGTCGCGCTGCACGACCTCGCGGCGCGGCGGCGCGGGCAGACGCTGCACGGGTTCCTCGGGTCGACGGTTGACCTCGTACGGACCGATGTGACGTTGTCGGTCGGTGATGCGGCGGCGCTGGCGACCGCCGGGCGGGATCGGGTCGCGGACGGGTTCGACGTACTCAAGATCAAGGTCGGTACGGACGCGGTCGGCGACATCGAGCGGGTCCGGCGAGTCCGCGAGGCGATCGGGCCGGAGCCGCGGTTGCGGCTGGATGCCAACCAGGGTTGGACGCGCCGCGACGCGGTCAGGGTGATCCGAGCGCTCGAGGACGCCGGGTGCGCGATCGAGCTGGTCGAGCAACCGGTCGCCGCAGCCGACCTCGACGGGATGGCGTGGGTGACGGACCGGGTCAGTACGCCGATCCTCGCCGACGAGTCCGTGTACGGCGTACGCGATCTGGTGGCCGTGATCCGCCAGGGCGCGGCCGATCTGGTGAACGTGAAGCTGGCGAAATGCGGTGGGCTGGCACCGGCGCGGACGCTGCTCGAACTGGCCCGCGAGCACGGGCTGGGCGCGATCGTCGGCTGCATGATGGAGAGCCACGTCGGCGTCGGGGCAGCGGCCGCGCTGGTGTCGGCGTACCCGACGACAACCGTCAACGACCTGGACGCCGCCTGGTGGCTGCGCGAGGCGCCGGTGACCGGGATCCGGTACGACGGCTCGCTGATCCACCTGCCTTCTGCTCCTGGACTCGGCGTGACAGGCTTGACCGCATGAAGTTAGCCGCTACCAAGGTCCCGATCAGCACGGTCTGGACCGCGCCGGACGCGCCGCGTGACATCGACGCTCCGGCGACCGCCGCACAACCCGACGTGGCCGCCTGGGCCAAGTCGATGGACACTGAGACCCGGCTGGGACTGCACGGCCGGACCCTGACCCAACTGCTGTTCGCCGAGCCGGTGCTGGTGCGCACGGAACGCGACGGCTGGTCCGAGATCCTCGCACCGTGGCAGCCGTCCTCCCAGGACGAGCTGGGGTACCCGGGCTGGATCCCGTCGAGTCACCTGGGTGAACTGCCGCAGAGCGCGACCGACCCGGTGGCGATCGACGTACCGACCGCATCGCTGCTGGCCGAGCCTGGTGGTCGCCTGCTGGCCGAGCTGTCGTTCGCGACCGTGCTGTCGTCGGTGGAGCACGCCGACGGATACACGCGGGTGGCAACGCCCGACGGTGGGTCCGGCTGGATCGCAGACGACGCACTGCGGTCCGTGCTGGAGCCGTCGGGACCTGAGGACCGCCTGCGGCTGGGTGAGCTGTTCCTCGGCCTCGAGTACCTGTGGGGCGGTACGTCGGCACACGGGCTCGACTGCTCCGGACTGATCCACACGGTCAGCCGGGTCCTCGGCATGCGGACCCCCCGCGACGCCCACGACCAGGCCGACACCCTGCCGAACATCCCCATCGACGAGGCCCAGCCCGGCGACCTGTACTTCTTCGGCCGCCCCGGCAAACAGGTCCACCACGTCGGCTTCGTCTCCGCAACCGGCATGCTCCACGCCTCCGAAACCGGCAAGCGCCTCGAAGAAGGCCCCCTGACCGACGACCGCCGCGCAACCCTGGTCACCGCAGCCCGCTTCTAACCCCCACCGCCCGCGCCAACCACAGGCGCCGCCCGACCCACCGCGGAACGGCGCCGTCCATCCACCCCGCCCCGAGCGAAGCGAGGGGCGGGGTGGATGTTGTTCAGGACTCTTTGTGGTGCAGTTCCGGCTGCTCCGCGGGCTCCTCGGCCGGCTCCTCCGACTTGAGGGTGCGGGACTTGCGGAGGCTCAGGATCGTGGTGATGCCCAGCGTCACGATGATGAAGCCGAGGGAGAACCAGATCGGGATCTCCGGCGCCCACCCGATGTGATGACCGCCGTTGATGAACGGCAGCTCGTTCACGTGCATCGCGTGCAGGACCAGCTTCACGCCGATGAACGCGAGCACCACCGAAAGACCGAGCGACAGGTACACCAGGCGCTTGAGCAGGTCGCCGAGCAGGAAGTACAGCTGCCGCAGACCCATCAGCGCGAAGACGTTCGCGGTGAAGACCAGGAACGGCTCCTGGGTCAGGCCGTAGATCGCCGGGATCGAGTCGAGCGCGAACAGCAGGTCGGTGGTGCCGAGGGCAATGATCACGATCGCCATCGGAGTGACGAGCCGCTTGCCGTTCTTCTTCAGCGTGAGCTTGACGCCGTTGTACTCGTCAGTGGCGTTCAGCCTCTTCTTCGCGAACCGGATGACCGCGTTCTCCTTGAAGTCGTCATCGTCGTTCTCACCCTGCTTGGCCAGGTGGATCGCGGTGTAGACCAGGAACGCGCCGAAGATGTAGAAGACCCAGGAGAACTCGTTGATCGCGGCGGCGCCGATCGCGATGAAGATGCCGCGGAACACCAGCGCCAGGATGATCCCGACCAGCAGCGCGGTCTGCTGGTACTTCCTGGGCACGGCGAATCTGCTCATGATGATCAGGAAGATGAACAGATTGTCGACGCTCAGGCTGTACTCGGTGAGCCAGCCGGCGAAGAACTCCCCGGCGTACTGCCCGCCGGAGAAGAACCAGACGCCGAGGCCGAAGACCACCGCGAGGCCGACGTAGAACGCGATCGCGGTCGCCGACTCGCGGGTGCTCGGCTCGTGCGGGCGACGGCCGATGACGAAGACGTCGAACGCCAGCAGCGCGAGCAGCACGCCGACGGTGATGTACCAAACGTAGTCAGCTACGTGCACAGAATCCTCCGGAGCTCAGATGAAATATCGACTCCGAAGGTCTCTTCCGCTGCACTCAGCCAGCGAGTCCAGCCGGGGCACCGGGCGCGGGGCACAAGCCCTTGACCGTGATGACGATGCCGCCGCGAAGGAATACTCCCCTTCTCCACCATCATTGTGACGGGTGAACGTCCTAGTCTCCAAATCCTCGGAACCGTGTCGGCCCGTCGAAATGATCACAGTCGGTTCAGCAGATAGTTGCAGTGAGTGATCAGTTGCCGACTGCCGGACGCTTGCTCTTCGGCAGCTTCGCGACGATCGTCTCGTACGACGTGTCGATCAGCTCGCAGATCTCGTCGTCGGGCACCGCTCCCCCGAGCCGCACCGTGTTCCAGCCGGAGCGGCCGATGTACGCCATCTTGCTGACGTCGTCCGGGTAGGTGTCGACCAACTCGTCGGCCTCCTCCCGGTTGGCGCCGCACTTCAGGCCGACCCCACTGCCACCGCCCAGGAACGCGAAGATCTTGTCGCCGACCTTCGCGACCACGTCGCCGTCCCACGGCTCGTCCTGCCACGCGCCGGGCTTTCCCAGGCAGTACTCGAGGAGCTCGTCCCCGCTCATCCGCGCCACCGCAGGCCTCCGTCAGCTGTGAGAGACGACCTCGACGTTGTTGCCGTCGGGGTCGCGCATGAACACCGCGTAGTACCCAGGGTGGTACTCCGGCCACTCCTTCGGCTCGTGCAGCACCTCCGCACCAAGCTTCTGGACGGCTCGATGCACGGTGTCGACGATCGAGCGGTTCGCGGCCGAGAACGCGAGGTGGATCTCCCGCTGGGTCCCACCCGTGGTCTGCTTCCCGAGCCAGAACTTCGGCACGCCGTCCGGCCCCGACATCCCGAGCACATCCCCGAAGTCCATGCTCACCGTGATCCCGAGCGGCGCCAGGACGGTCTCATAGAACTCCCGCGCAGCCCCGAGGTCGTCACACTGCACCGACACATGATCAAGCATGTCTGTCCTCCCCTGATTACCCAGCACCGCACAGTACCGCCGTCGTACGCTGCTCGGCATGGCTTCTGTTGTGGTCGCTGCGGTCCAGGCGGGGTCGACGCTCTTCGACACACCCGCGACGCTCGTGAAGGCAGAGCAGTACATCCGGCAGGCGGCCGCGGCAGGCGCTCGGTTGATCGTGTTGCCGGAGGCGTTCCTCGGCGGGTACCCGAAGGGGTTCGACTTCGGCATCACCGTGGGGTCGCGATCGCCGGAGGGACGGGAGCTGTTCCGCCGGTACCGCGAGGCCGCCGTACAACTCGATGGACCGGAGATCGCCCGGCTTGCTGAGCTGGCGGCGGAGCTTGAGGTGCACCTGGTCGTTGGTGTGATCGAGCGCGACGGCGGGACGCTTTACTGCACAGCGGTGTTCGTTGACCCGCGTGACGGGTTGGTGGCGCATCACCGGAAGCTGATGCCGACCGCGGCGGAGCGGTACCTGTGGGGGCAGGGCGACGGGTCGACGATGCCTGCCGTTCGGACTGATGTCGGCGTCCTCGGGGCGGCGATCTGCTGGGAGAACTACATGCCGCTCTTCCGGCAGTCCATGTACGCCAAGGGTGTGCAGATCTGGTGCGCGCCCACGGTCGACGATCGCGATCAGTGGCAGGCGACGATGCGACACATCGCCCTTGAAGGCAGGTGTTTCGTCGTCAGCGCCAACCAGTATCTGACCGACGGCGACACCGTCCTCATCAACGGCGGCAGCACGATCATCTCCCCGCTGGGCGAGATCCTGGCCGGCCCGCTCCGCGCCGAGGAAGGTGTCCTGCTCGCGGAGCTCGACCTGGCCGAGCTGGATCGCGGGTACTTCGACTTCGACTCAGTCGGCCATTATGCGCGCCCGGACATCTTCACCCTGACCGTGGACGAGACGCCGCGCCACACCGTCGTACGCCGGAGCTGAGAGAGCCGGCGTACGACGGTCCGGGGCTACTTGGCGCCGGCGTTGGTCATCTGGCGGAGCTCCTTCTTCAGCTCGGAGATCTCGTCGCGGTAGCGGGCGGCGACCTCGAACTGGAGCTCGGCGGCGGCGTTGTGCATCTGGTCGGTGAGCTGCTGGATGAGGTCGGCCAGGTCCGACGACGGGAGGCCGCCGGCCAGCTCCTTCGCCTTCTCGCCGGCCTTCGCCTTGCCGCCACCGGGGACCGGGGCCTTGCCGCGGGACTGCGTGCGGCCGGAGCCCAGCAGCTCGGCGGTGTCGGCGTCCTCGCGGGCCAGCATGTCGGTGATGTCGGCGATCTTCTTCCGCAGCGGCTGCGGGTCGACGCCATTCGCCTCGTTGTAGGCGTTCTGCTTCGCGCGGCGCCGGTTGGTCTCGTCGATCGCCTGCTCCATCGACGGGGTGATCTTGTCGGCGTACATGAACACCTGGCCGGACACGTTTCGCGCGGCACGGCCGATGGTCTGGATCAGCGAACGACCCGACCGCAGGAAGCCTTCCTTGTCCGCGTCGAGGATCGCAACCAGCGACACCTCCGGCAGGTCGAGGCCTTCACGCAGCAGGTTGATGCCGACGAGTACGTCGTACTCACCCATCCGTAGTTCACGCAGCAGCTCGACCCGGCGGAGGGTGTCGACCTCGCTGTGCAGGTACCTCGTCCGGATGCCCATCTCGAGCAGGTAGTCGGTGAGGTCCTCGGACATCTTCTTGGTCAGCGTGGTGACCAGGACCCGCTCGTTCCGCTCGACACGGAGCCGGATCTCGTGGATCAGGTCGTCGATCTGGCCCTTGGTCGGCTTCACGATCACCTCGGGGTCGACCAGACCGGTCGGCCGGATGATCTGCTCGACGAACCCGTCGGACTTGTCCTGCTCGTACTGCCCCGGGGTCGCGGACAGGTAGACGGTCTGGCCGATCCGCTCGAGGAACTCCTCCCAGCGCAGCGGCCGGTTGTCCATCGCGGACGGCAGCCGGAAGCCGTGCTCGACCAGGGTCCGCTTGCGGGACATGTCGCCCTCGTACATCCCGCCGATCTGCGGGACGGTCACGTGCGACTCGTCGATGACCAGCAGGAAGTCTTCGGGGAAGTAGTCGAGCAGGCAGTGCGGCGCCGTCCCGGCCTCGCGGCCGTCGGTGTGCCGCGAGTAGTTCTCGATGCCCGAGCAGGTCCCGATCTGGCGCATCATCTCGATGTCGTACGTCGTCCGCATCCGGAGCCGCTGGGCTTCCAGCAGCTGTCCGTTGCGCTCGAGCTCGCCGAGTCGCTCCTCCAGCTCGGCCTCGATCGAGGTGATCGCGCGTTCCATCCGCTCCGGCGCGGTCACGTAGTGCGTGGCGGCGCCGATGTAGACCTCGTCCTCCTCGCTGATGACCTCGCCGGTCAGCGGGTGCAGCGTCATCACGCGCTCGATCTCGTCGCCGAAGAACTCCACCCGGACGGCGAGCTCCTGGTAGACCGGGAAGACCTCGAGCGTGTCGCCGCGGACCCGGAACGTGCCGCGGGTGCCGGCCAGGTCGTTGCGCGCGTACTGCACGCCGACGAGCTTGCGGAGCAGGCCGTCGCGGTCCATCTCGGCGCCGACCTTCACGTGGATCATGCGGTTCAGGTACTCGTCGGCGGAGCCCAGGCCGTAGATGCAGGACACGGTCGCGACCACGACCACGTCGCGGCGGGTCAGCAGTGACCAGGTCGCGGAGTGGCGGAGCCGCTCGACCTCCTCGTTGATCGAGGAGTCCTTCTCGATGTAGGTGTCCGTCTGCGGTACATACGCCTCGGGCTGGTAGTAGTCGTAGTACGACACGAAGTACTCGACGGCGTTGGCGGGGAAGAACTGGCGCAACTCGTTCGCGAACTGGGCGGCGAGCGTCTTGTTCGGCTGAAGGATCAGCATCGGGCGCTGGATCTTCTCAGCCAGCCAAGCGATCGTCGCGGTCTTACCCGTACCGGTTGCGCCCAGCAGTACGACGTCTTGCTCGCCGGCGTTGATCCGCCGTTCCAGGTCCGCGATCGCGGCCGGCTGGTCACCCGCCGGATCGAAATCCGACACCACCTTCAGCGGGGCGACCATACGCTGGAGATCCGAGACCTGTCTCATGCCCTCCACCGTACGGCCCCGCTCCGACAGTTTCTAAAAACACACCCGCCTCGCTCCGCTCGGCGGGTGGTTGGGGGCGTCGGCCCTCACCGACAGTTTCTGAAAACCCCAGGTCAGAAGCTTTTGACGACGCTGTTGTTCATGTAGATGAGTTCGTTGACCCGGCGGGCGTAGACGCGGGCCTCGAGGGCCGCGTCGGTGGCGGTGACTCGTTTGAACTTGTCCTGGTAGGCGGTCACGAAGCCCTTCATCGCGATCTTCGCGCCGGTCTTGGTCACATAGGTGCCGTTGTACTGGACCGCGTAGCAGGCGGTGATGTTCGGGTTCGGGATCCGGCAGGCCACGGTTTTGCCGATCTTCACGCCCTGGTAGCTGGCCGACTCGATGTCGACGAGGTGTTCGGCGAAGCTCTTGGCGTCGTACAGCTCGGTCTGCCGGACCCAGTAGTACCCGTCGATCAGGCCGCGAGCGTTGAACTGCTGCAGGATCCAGTTCTGCCCGGCGTAGGTCTTGTCCGGGGACTTCAGCCAGCCCTTGGACGGGGTGAACCAGATCCCCCAGCCGACCTCGACACCGACGTCGTTCGGTCCCTTGGAGTCGTTCGGGGTCGGAGTCGGCGACGGCGTGTACAGCGTGCCGACCGGGTCCGGCGTCTGCTGACTCACCGGCTTGTCCTTGCCGCCGCCGTTCACGAGCAGCACCACACCGGTCGCGACCAGCAGCACTGCGACGATCGCACCGGCCATGATGATCCACGCCGTCTTGTTCGACTTCGGCGGTTGGTGCGGCCGCTGCGGGCCCGGTCCCCAACCGCCAGGACGCCCACCACCAGCACCACCAGCACCACCAGGCCCGGCCAGCCCCCAGCCGCCAGGCGCCGTACCCGGCCCGCCCTGCGGCGCAGTACCCCAACCACCAGGAGCGGGAGCAGGTGCGGGCGGCGGGCCCGGGGGCGGACCGTACTGCTGACTCATAGTGTTTCCTCGCGGTAGTTCCGGTGGTTCGTCACAGGCTGTCGATCACGGATTTCTTCATGATCGCGGCGTCCGCCAGGGCCTTCTGGGCGAAGTCGACCCGGGTCCGGAAGTCCAGTGCGGTGACCACGTTGTCCTTGCGCCGGTACACCTCGACCGAGCCCTGGACCCGCACGTCCTGGCCGTTCTCCTTGGCCGTGGAGGTGTAGTCGATCGCGACGCACTCCACCAAGACGTCCTTCGGGCACGGCAGGTTCCGTACGTTGCCGAGCTGCGCAACCTCTTCCCCGGTCTCGCCCTCGACGATCCCCAGCAGGTACGCGTTCGCGGTGACGTTCTGCTTCTGCCGCACCCACAGGAACGCGCGCGCGTGGATGTTGTCGTTCGGCGGGTACGTCGCGACCTGCTTGCCCTGCGTCTCCTTGGTGAACAGCGACCACCCCTGCACCGGGACGATCGAGACACCGAATCCGACCTGGATCGCGTTCGGCGGCGGCTGGTACGACGACTTCGGCGCGGTCGGCGTACCCACCGGCGTACTGGGCGTCGGATCGGCCTTGTCGTCACCGCCCCCGGACAGCAGCACCAGCGCGACTGCCACCAGCGCGACCACGATCAGGCCGGCGCCGACCGGGATCAGCAGCGGCGGGATCCGGAAGCCACGCTTCTTCTCCGGCACCGGACGGCGCAGTGATGGCGGCCCGACGTTCTCACCCCAGGCCGACGACGTCTGCGTGGCCGGACCGGGGCCGGGACCTGGTCCCGGACCAGGTGCACCACCGTCGCCCCAGGGCGACGGTGGTGGTGGCACCTCGAGGTTCCACGGCGACGGCGGGAGCTGCTCCTCCGGCTCGGTGTCGTCAGCCTCCGGCCCGGGCTTGGGGACCCAGGGGTTGCTGCTGGAACCCTTGTCGCGTTTTCCGCTCACTGACTCTTGACCACCGACAGCAACATCGCGTCCGAGTCCGTCTGGATCGTCGCTACCTTGTCCTTGCGCCCGTACACCCGGACGATCGTGATCACGCCGTCGTTGCGCTCGATCACGCCGACGAAGCCGACCACCGGCAGGCTGCCGTTCTGGCTGCTGGAGATCGCGCTGAAGTTCTGCGTGGTGACGACCTTGACCGGAGTCTTGTCGTCCGGCCCCGGCTTGGTCACCTTCGGCTGGCCGGTCTTCACCGAGGACAGGTCCTTGGTCTCGGCGTTCAGCAGCTTCGGCAGCACAGTGTCGGTGGTCTCGTCGGCCGCGGCCTTCCACGCGTCGACCATGAAGTACGCCTCACCCTGCTTCAGCAGGTACACGCCGTCGAACCCGTCCAGGCTCTTGCGGATGTAGCCCGGCTGCGGCTTGACGTAGACGCCCTGGGAGACCTCGATGCCCTCGTCGACGTTCGTCGGCTCGGTGCTCTGGCCGGTCGTCGGCTGTGTGGTCGGCGTCGGGCTCGGGTCGGCCTTCTTGTCGTCACCCTGGAAGACGAGCGCCAGTACGACGCCGATGATGGCAACCACGGCGAACGCACCGCCCGCGATCAGGAGGGTCTTGCTGCCACCGCCTTTGCGGCGCGGCTGCTGGTTGTACTGACCCCACTGCTGCTGGCCGCCGTACTGCGGCTGCTGGCCTGGGTACCCCTGCTGGTACTGCTGCTGCTGACCGGGGTAGCCCTGTTGCTGCTGCGGGTACTGCTGCTGAGGCTGGCCCTGCTGAGGGGGCTGGCCCTGGGGCGGGTACGGCGCCTGCTGGGGACGCCCGTAGCCGGGCTGCGCCTGGGGCGGCTGCTGCCCATATCCAGGCTGCCCGTGCGGCGGCTGCCCGTACCCCGGCTGCTGGCCATACCCAGGCTGTTGCCCCGGCTGGCCCGGCTGGCCGCCGTACGGCTGCTGTCCGCCCTGGCCACCGCCGTACGGCGGCTGCTGGTTGCTCATGCCTGCGTCTCCCCAGTCGTCGCGGCGGTCGGTGCGGATACCCCGCGGGCGGACTTCGGCACGGATCGCACCGAGTTGCCACAGGCGGAGCAGAAGTCGGACTGCGGGAGCAGCGGCATCTCACAGCGCGAGCAGAACGCCAGGTCGCCCGACGCGTGGTTGGAACCGCCCCGCGCGGCCGACTCGAGTGCAGCCTCGAGCAAGCCCTTGTGGAGCACGGTCCGCACCCGGATGATCAGCGCGCCGAGCAGCAGCAGGCCCCAGACCACACCGAGGACCGAGCCGATCGTCGAGCCGTGTCCGCCGACGAAGCCGAGCAGGTAGACACCGCCCTGGAAGAGCGCGTTCACCGCCATCGCCTGGAGCAGACCGGCCACCCAGCGGGGCGTGAACCCGTCGTACCCCTCGCCGAGGCCGGAGAACTCCGCACCGGCCAGACCGGTCGCCGAGCCGTACACCAGCGGCTTGATGAAGCCGTGCAGTACCACGATCGAGATCCACGTGCCGGCACTGCTGCCCGGACCGGCGAAGCCGCCGCTGATCCAGCCCCAGTGCAGCACCAGCGTCTCGAAGCAGGCATAGCCGACACCGGCCACCACACCGAAGGTGAAGCCGTCCATCAGGTCGTCGTACCGCGGCCGGGAGGCCAGGTAGAGCGGGCCGATCTGCCGGATGAGCTCCGACACCACCGGCACCAGCAGGAGCAGGATCAGCAGGTCCCGCCCGGACGGACCGGCACTGTTGCCGCCGATGGTGTCCAGCGAGAGCGCCAGCTTGTCCTTCCACAGCCAGGTGAAGACGGCCGCGAGTACGCCGGTCAGCACGAAGGCCGCGGCGACCACGGGGATCGGCTCGTCCTCCCAGAGGTTCACGTCGTACAAGTAGATGATGTAGACGATCGGGATGGCGAAGGCCGCGATCATGATCGCCACCGGCAACGCACCGAGTGCGGCCGTCACCACGGTCAGCAGCAGGGCGATGCCGAGCGCGACCTTGTAGGTGTACGGCTGCTGGCCGGACCCCTGGGGCATGATCGTCGAGACCAGTTTGAACGACGCCACCGGCTCATCGGGTTTGGCGGCGTACGCCTTCTTGCGCTCGGCATCCCCGGTACGCATGTCGTTGCCACAGTGGTGGCAGAAATGCGAGACCTCGGGGACGTCAGAGCTGCAGCGCGGACACACCACGCCATCCTCCCTACATCGGACGTCCGGGCCGGCGCAGGGCGCGCCGTCGGTGGCCGGCCTGCAGGAGTCACCCCGGGCCGGACCGGGACAGATTGTTGTACAGCTGGTCCCGGATTCATCATTTACCGCGCGAGGGTCACCTTTTCGTGTCCGGACCGTGGCCTGTGAGTTGTTCCCACACCTGGTCGACCCGGCGGTCGAGATCCGCCGGACTCCCGGCGTTGTCCACCACCACATCCGCGGCCGCGAGCCGGTCCTCCCGGGATGCCTGGCTGGCGATCCGCTGATTGGCTTCCGCGTCAGTCATCCCGCGCTGCGACGTCAGCCGCTCCACTTGCACCTCGACCGGTACGTCGACCACGAGTACCACGTCGAACCGGCCGGCCTGCCCGGTCTCCACCAGGAGCGGGATGTCGTGCACCACGATCGCGTCGTCCGCCGCCTGGTGCTCGATCTCGGCGGCGCGCGCCCGGACCCGCGGATGGACGATCGCCTCAAGCTTCCGCCGGGCGGTCTCGTCGCCGAACACGATCTTGCCGAGCGCCGGCCGGTCCAGGTCACCGTCAGCAGTCAGTACGCCGGAACCGAACGCCGCGACCACCTCGTCCAGCCCGTCGGTCCCCCGTGCGACCACCTCCCGAGCCAGTACGTCGGAGTCGATCACCACCGCGCCCCGCTCAGCCAGCCGCGACGACACCGCACTCTTCCCGGCCCCGATCCCGCCAGTCAGTCCCACTCTCAGCACCCCAGCACCCTATCGGCGGGCCTAGCATGGCTTATGGGGTGGTGGCGACGGCGGTCGGACGGGCAGGAGCTGAGACACGTCCGGAGGATGGCCGAGGAGGACGTCGTTCAGTTCGGGGAGGAGCTGACCCGGCTCGGTGAGCTGCTGGAGGGCAGTGCGCTCGACGCGGAGGCCCGGCACGACTACCAAACCGCTCTGGACGCGTACGAGACCGCCGAGCGGCTGGTGGACCGGCTGAGCTCGTTGGAGGCGATCAGTGCGATCGTCGACACCCTGACCGGGGGACGCTACTCGCTCGCGTGTGTCCGCGCCCGGGTCGCGGGCGATCCGCTGCCCGAACGCCGTACGCCGTGCTTCTTCAACCCGCAGCACGGTCCGGCCGCGCGGGACGTCGTCTGGACACCACGCAGCGGCGGGACCCGGAAGGTACCGGCCTGCGCGCAGGACGCGGCTCGCATCCAGGCCGACGAGGACCCACCGGTCCGCCTGGTCCGGTACGGCGAGCAGCAGATCCCGGCGTGGGAAGCCGGCGCCCCGAACGAGCCGTACCGCATCGGCTTCTTCTCCGCGAGCGGCGCCCGCGCCCACGTGATGGAGCTGAAGATGCGCCTCAAAGGCGAAGGCCGCGGCCAATGGGGCACCGACCTGGGCAAACCCCGCATCCGCCGCCCCTACGACTGAAAAGCTCAGAGCAGAAACAGAAGAAGGGAGATTTAGAGTGGTGGCTGGCTTGAATGGTCGGCCGGGGGTTCTCCGGGCGGGCTCGATCGCGACGAAATCATCGAGGTGCGCGGTCGGGTTTACCAGGTAGCTCAGGGCCGGCTGTCGGGTGTGGGGTTGGGCAGGCGGTGCGTCCCGGTGGGACCGACCTCGAACATGAAGCCGTGGGGTGTGGTCCATTCCAGGGTCTTGTGGTCGATGCGGCGGACGTTCCAGCCGCGGGCGTGGGTCTTCACCCGGTGGCCGAAGCGGCTGAGCGGTGCGAGGTTGCGGGTGCTGGTCTGGCCGGTCGGGCCGTGCGGGTCGTAGGGCTCGATGTGGTCGAGGTCGATGGTGCGGTGGGTTTCGCGGGTGCCGTACGGGAACAGCTCGACCGGGTAGCTGAGCCGGACGCGTTCACGGATCCGGGCCGGGATCTCGTACACGTCAACGCTGACGGCGTCGTTCAGGTCGATCACGGGCTTGACGGTGTACGGCGCATGGCCGACGAGTTCGGTGAGCTGGTCAGCCAGCAGCGGACCGATCCCCTCGGCACGCAGTACCCCTTTGCCGGTCGAGAGCGTGAGGTCGGTGAGGTGCACGAAGACCTCGGTCTGCCCAGGACGCACCTGTCCGCCGGCGCCCGCGAGGCTCGTGGGGTTGGCGTAGGCGTCTTGTTTGATGGCTGCGAGGCGCGCGTCGAGCGCCCGCTGGGCGGCGGTGTCCATCGGCACGCCGTCGTCGGGCTCGCTGCGCGGGCCGGGGATGTACTCGATCGGCCGGCTGTCGAACGGGTCACTGGGCGGATCGGGATCGTACGGCCCTGCGCCATCGGCTAACGGCGGATCCCGCAGCTCGACCGGGTCAGCGACCGGCTCAGCGACCGGATCAGCCAGGTAGGCGTCACCGCCATCCGCGCGTTCGCACGACGGGCTCGCCGGGCGCACCGTAGTACCACCGCGGGCCGGGTCCGCCGACACACACGATGCGTCGTTCGCCCGATCGAGCAGACCGAACACGTCGCTACCCGCAGCCGGCGACCGCGCGCCGACACCTACCTGCGAGCCCGCTGCTGCGGATCGCGCACCGACGCCTGCTTGCGGGTCGACTGCTGCGGGCCGCGTACCGCCGGGCGCCTGCGGGCCTGCTACTGCAGGTCGCGTGCCGCCGGGTGCTGGCGGGTCTACTGCTGCAGGCCGCGTACCGCCGGGCGCTGGCCGGCCTGCTACTGCAGGCCGCGTACCGCCGGACGCTGGCCGGCCCGCTGCTGCGGAGCTCGCCTTCGCCGAGTGCCGGCCAGGGGTAGAGGTCGCGGCGGTTGAGGCGGCGGTGCCCGTGGAGGTGCCTGTGGAGGTGTTTGTGGAGGTGGTCGTTGGGGTGAGGTGATTGCGGGCTTGGGACAGGAGTTCTTGGGTGAAGCGGGGGTCGGCGATGATGCCGATCGCGTCGGCGCGGCGGTGTTGGAGGTGGCGGGTGTCGCCGATGGTTTTGAGGGCTTCGGCGATGGCGGCGATGGTCGCGTCGTGGCGGATCACCGCGCCGGCCGGAGCCTTCACGTAGATGGTCTTGTTGCCGTGGTTGTCGCTGCGGCCGACGAACACGCCCCGCTCACGGGCGGCCTCGGCGGCCTCGTCGCGGGCCAGGTCGGGGTCGGCGTGGAATTTGGCGGCCTGGATGATCTTGTCCAGCCGGTACGGCGTGATCGAGTCGATCAACGGCGCGACGCGCTGATCGACATAGCGGGCGGCCTCCTCAGACAGCTTCATACACAGCGAGGCGAGTTGGCGGGCCTTCCAGGGGGTGGCGTCACCGGACTGGACGCGGGCCCAGGTGAACGGGAACCGGTGCCGCAACGCCAGCGCCTCACCCAGCAGCCCGGCCGCCACCATCGGCGAGATCCCGAGCATCACACCGAACTCCGCGACAGCGAACTCCGCGATCTCCGGACAGCCCTCACCGCCCAAAACCACAGCCCGCTCACGCCCATCGGCGGAGCGGCGACCAGGCCGGACGCCGCAGACCGACGGGTGGAACCGGTCGGCATAGATCTGAGCGTGCTGCAGCAGCCGTGCGTCGGCCCGGTTGGCCATCGCGCGGTGCTCGGCGGCCGACTCGAGCAGGTCGGCCGTCGAGAGCTCATCCAGATCCTTCTCGAACATGTGTTCGATTCTACCTGTTCGAGACTGGCGTGCCAAATCGGTCGAACCGACGAAACCCCTTATTTACAAGACGAACGAGCGCGCGACCCCGCCGCGGCCAGGGTCTGCGGCCGAGGGCAGCGGACTCCGCGAGGACCGGGTTGGCCCCTTGATGAACTGACGACAGACCGGATCGCAGCGCTGGCCGGATCGTCCTCGCCCTGCCTGCCCGGCACAAGCCGAAGACCGGTACGCCGCCTCGCAACTCCAATTCCTCGGCCACGGTGGGTCGATGTCTGTCCACCACGAGCGGGCGGCGAACGCCGTACGGGGTCCTCACACGCTATGCCCACCTGGAACTTCTCAATAGCAAACCTTGCACCCGCTCAGGTCGTTAGCGGCGGACCTGGTAGCGCAGGTGGAGTACTCGGTTGCCCTGGATCACGTCGGGATCCTCGAGCAAGTGCTGGGCGTGGACCGAGCCGAAATAGGGCTTGCCGGAGCCGAGCACGGCGGGTGTGACGTCCATGCGCACCTCGTCGACCAGGCCCGCCGCAAGCATCTGGCCACCGACGTCGCCGGCGGCGACCTCGACGATGCGGTCACCCGCGAGCTCCTGCGCCTTGGCCATGGCTGCCTCGATACCGTCGACGAAGTGGAACGGCGCGTCGGGGTCCCAGCCCTCGGGCGCCGGCCGGTGCGTCACGACGACCACGTGGTCGATCCCGCTCGGCGGCTTCCCGTCCCAGCCGTCGGTTATGTCGAAGACGTGACGACCGGCGATTGTCACTCCGATCTGGTCCCAGTACGGCCGGACGTAGTCGAATGACGTCTGCGACACCTTCACCACGCCGCTCTCGTCCAACGGCACGTCACCGCTGAGCAACCAATCGAACAACGGGCCGGGCTGGTCGTTCTCGTCCGCTATGAAGCCGTCTACCGATACCGAGGCGTACATGACCACCTTGCCCATCGGGGCCCTCCTCTGCTTTGGGGTGCCCACAAATTAGCGTGTCGTGAGCTGCCGCTCTTGTAAGAAATCAATCGGCAGGCAGCGGCCAGCCGTCCAGCGAGTGGCCGGGATGTTCGCGCAGGAACCGCCGCCGGACTTCGACGTACCGGGTCGGTGTGAGCCCGGTGAACGCCCGGAACTCGTGGCCGAAGTGGGCCTGGTCGAAGTAGCCCGCGCGGGCGGCGAGGTCGCCCCAGTCGATCGGTCCGGCGGGGTCGATAGAGAGCACGGTGGCGGTGAAGCGGTAGGTGCGGGCCAGCCGCTTCGGCGTGACGCCGATGAGCTCCTTGAACCGCTGCGCCAAATGAGTGCTGCTGACACCGGCTGCCACGCTCAGGTCGCCGACCGCGGCCGCCCCGCCCGTCGCCGCGAGGACACTGCTCGTATGGCGGACCAGCCCCAGGCCGGCGGTCTCGCTCAGCCGTCGCATAAGTTCATCCTCGAGCAGCGTCAGCATCTCGTGCGGCCCGCCCGCTGTGGCCAGCCGGTCTCGCAGCTCAGCAACGGCGGGCCGGCCCCAAACCTGCTCAATCGTCACCGGCCGGTCACACAGCTCACCCACAGGCATCGGCAGGAACGGCGCCAGCCCCCACGGCTTGAGATGCGCGCCAACGGACCGTGTCCAGCGCGGGTAGCCGAACTCAAACGCACGGGTAGGCATGCTGACCACGCACCCGTCGGCGTACTCACCCATCTCGACATCCGTGCCGCCACGAATGCGAAACGGCGCCCCAAGGTTGACGATCAGCAACGCCCCCGGCATCGGTGGCAACGTCAACCGACCGTACGGCGCCACACCCTCCAGGTAGTAAAGGTCCCCGATCAACCCGTCCAACGGCCCCCGAGGCACCCTGGCCACATACTCCACCCCCAAAGCATCCCCGACCCCCACCGCCCACGCCACCGCTGTCTTTCCTCTGTTCTTCGTGGCATTCGGGAATGCGAGAACCCCCGCACCTGGAGGTGCGGGGGTTCTCGTAGGACAGCCGGAGGAGCTTTCCGGGTAGGGGATCAGCCCTGGCCGGTGAGCTTCTCGCGGAGGGCCTGGAGCGCCTCGTCGGAAGCGAGCGCGCCCTCTACGGGAGCGTCGTCCTTCGGGGCAGCGGCCGAGGAGTACGTCGATGCCTCGCCGGCCTCGACGTCCGCCGTCTTGGCGTCCTCGATCTGCTTCTTGTGGGCCTCCCAGCGCGTGTGGGCCTCGGCGTACTGCCGCTCCCACTCCTCGCGCTGCGCGTCGAAGCCCTCGAGCCACTCGCCCGTCTCCGGGTCGAAGCCCTCGGGGTAGATGTAGTTGCCCTGGTCGTCGTACGTCGCCGTCATGCCGTAGAGCGTCGGGTCGAAGTCGTCCGAGACCGGGTCCAGCCCCTCGTTGGCCTGCTTCAGCGACAACGAGATCCGGCGACGCTCGAGATCGATGTCGATGATCTTGACCATCGTGTCGTCGTTGACCTGGACGACCTGCTCCGGGATCTCGACGTGCCGCTCGGCCAGCTCGGAGATGTGCACCAGACCCTCGATGCCCTCCTCCACGCGGACGAACGCACCGAACGGAACCAGCTTGGTGACCTTGCCGGGCACGATCTGGCCCATCTGGTGGGTCCGGGCGAACTGCTGCCACGGGTCTTCCTGGGTCGCCTTCAGCGACAGCGAGACGCGCTCGCGGTCCATGTCGACGTCCAGCACCTCGACGGTGACCTCCTGGCCGACCTCGACCACCTCGGTCGGGTGGTCGATGTGCTTCCAGGACAGCTCCGACACGTGCACCAGACCGTCGACGCCGCCGAGGTCCACGAACGCACCGAAGTTGACGATCGAGGAGACGACACCCTTGCGGATCTGGCCCTTCTGCAGCTGGGTGAGGAAGTTCATCCGCACCTCGGACTGCGTCTGCTCCAGCCACGCCCGGCGGGACAGGACCACGTTGTTGCGGTTCTTGTCCAGCTCGATGATCTTGGCCTCGATCTCCTGGCCGACGTACGGCTGGAGGTCGCGGACACGACGCATCTCGACGAGCGAGGCCGGCAGGAAGCCACGGAGGCCGATGTCCAGGATGAGTCCACCCTTGACGACCTCGATGACGGTGCCGGTGACGACGCCGTCCTCTTCCTTGATCTTCTCGATCGTGCCCCAGGCCTTCTCGTACTGGGCGCGCTTCTTCGAGAGGATCAGACGGCCTTCCTTGTCCTCCTTCTGGAGAACCAGGGCCTCGACGTGATCGCCGACGTTGACGACCTCGTTCGGGTCGACGTCGTGCTTGATCGACAGCTCGCGGGAGGGGATCACGCCTTCGGTCTTGTAACCGATGTCGAGCAGGACCTCGTCCCGGTCGACCTTGACGATGGTGCCCTCGACGATGTCGCCGTCGTTGAAGTACTTGATGGTCTGATCGATCGCCGCGAGGAAGTCTTCCTCCGACCCGATGTCATTGACCGCTACCTGCGGGGTGGTGCGTACTGCGGGGTCGAGAGGTGCCTCGATGCTGGCCGTCATGTGGTGGGTTGCTCCGTGGACTGGTGGTGTCGTGCGGTTGCGTCATGAACCTTTGGATCGCACCAAACCGCGGGATTGCCTGAAGACGACAGATTCACCACCGACTGCTGCGAGTCACGAGCCTGCTCGGTCCGAGGTCGCGCGGGCCCATAGCGCATCTGACAGAATACCGGTCTTCACGAAGGCAGCACAACCTGGGGCACCCGGTCCCTACCGAGCGCCCGCCGGGGTCTCTCGACGTGCCATTGACCTCAGAGTACGACGTCCAGGTCCGGACGGCCTGCGGAGAGGTCTCCCGTGTCCGCCATTCGGAAGACCAGCCGGTGCGCCGCGGCGGCGATCCCGTGGTCCGGCGCCCGCGTGGCGAGGTCCAGCAGCGCCCACAGATCCGCCGCCCGGCTGAGATCGACGAGCCGCTCCCCCAGCCCGCTCGCCCGCAGCAGCCCGCTCCCGCGCAGTACGTCGAGGACGGCGCCCGCCAGCACCTGGTCCGTGCTGAAACGGAGCAGGTTGCCCAGATCGGCGTACGGCGACCCCGCGTGGGCGAACTCCCAGTCGATGAGCCCCGTGATGCGGACAGTTTTCGGGTCGACCAGCAGGTTCTTCGGGTTGAAGTCGCTGTGCACGAGGCAGAACCGCTCGACGCCCTCGGCCAGCAGGTCCTCGGCGTACGTGAACACGCTCTCCAGGCCCTCCCGCTGCGCCGGCGTCATCCCGAGGTCCAGGCTGTCGACGTACTGCTCGAGGTCCCCGCGCAGTGGCTCGATCCCGAGGTCCCCCTCGCGGAACAGCCCGAACGAGCGGAACGGCATCCCGCTCAACCGAGCCAGCAGCTCCCCCAACTGCTCCCCGACCTGCCGCCGCTCGTCCTCACCGGCGGTCGCCAGGTAGACCTCCAGGTTCACACCCGGCAGCCGCTCGGTGAGCAGGTACGGCGGATCCTCCGGCGCGCCCTCCCGCTTCACGTCGAGCACTCGCGGCACCGGGAGCAGCCCACGCACCAGCTGGAGCAGTGCAGCGTCCACAGCTGCCCGCCCGGGGTCCTTCACGTAGAGCTTGAGTACGGCGTCCTCGCCGCCCGCGCTGACCGCATAGGTCTGGCCCTGATAACCGCCTGGCAACGGAACAGCACTCGCGGCGAAGTCGCTCATGGTTTCGACACTAGAGTGTGCGAGGTGAACAGGCCGGTACGGGTGGAACTGACCGAGGTGGAGACCTCGCGGGCCAGTCGTACCTACTGGGACTCGGCAGCCGACGAGTACCTGGCGGAGCACGGCAACTTCCTCGGCGACGACCGGTTCATCTGGTCCCCGGAGGGTGTCGACGAGGAGGCAGCTCAGCTGCTGGGGCCAGTCCGGGGCAAGCGGATCCTCGAGGTCGGCTGCGGTGCAGCCCAGTGCTCGCGGTGGCTGGTCGGCCAGGGAGCCGATGTCGTTGCCTTCGACATCTCCCTCGAACAGCTCCGCATCGCCAAGGACCTCGACGCCCGGACCGGTACGTCGGTCCGCACCGTCGCCGCGGACGCCGTAGCGCTGCCGTACGCCGACAGCACGTTCGACACGGCCTGCTCAGCCTTCGGCGCACTGCCGTTCGTCGCCGACGTCGGTACGGCGTTCCGCGAGCTGCAGCGAGTCCTGAAGCCAGGTGGTCTGCTCGTGTTCTCGGTGACCCACCCGTTCCGCTGGACCATGCCCGACGACCCGTCGCCGGCCGGACTGCGCATCACCCACTCGTACTTCGACCGGACGCCGTACGTCGAGGTCGACGACTCCGGTACGCCGGTGTATGCCGAGCACCACCGCACCACCGGCGACTGGATCCGCGAACTGACCGGTGCGGGCTTCGTCGTCGACGACCTCCTCGAACCGGAGTGGCCGGCCGGACATGAGCTGGTCTGGGGCGGTTGGGGTCCGGAGCGCGGCCCGTACGTCCCCGGAACTGCCATCTGGACCGCACACAAGGCGCTGAGCGCATGACCCGATTCCCGGCTCTGGACGGGCTGCGGGCAATCGCAGCGCTCCTAGTGGTGATCGCACTGGTCGGCCTGCACACGCATGCGCCGCTCGCCGGTGTCGTGTCCCGGCTGGACGTCGGCTGGGCGATCTTCTGCGCGATCTCCGGCTTCCTGCTCTACCGGCCGCACGTCGTCGCCTGGTTCTCGGCCACCGAGCCGCCGCTCACACTGCCCTATCTGCGCGGCCGTGCGCTGCGGATCCTCCCAGCGCTGCTCATCACCGTCGTACTGTCGGTCGCCTTCGTGCCACACTCGGCGACCACCTATCTCCGGTGGGCCGTCCTGACGCCACTCCCCTTCTACCTGCTCATCCCCGGTCTGGGCCGACTGCTGACCGGCTACGAGCGACCGACTCGGCGCAGTGTCCGCTGGCGGCTCCTTGTCCTGCTCGCGCTGACCGTGCTCGGCCCGGTGTGGATGGCCGCGGTCACCGCGACCGATCACCCACAGGCGAGCCTCTGGCTGCCCGGGTACCTCGGCTGGTTCGCCGTCGGCATGGGGCTGGCTCTGTGGCAGGTCTCCCGCGCCACAGGTCGACTCGGACCGTCTGCCCTCGACGCACTGACCAGAGTCCCCGGAACGCTCTGGGGAATCGCCGCAGCGCTCCTCCTGATCTCCGCGACCCCGCTCGCCGGACCGTACGACCACTCCGCTCCCACACCGGCGCAAGCACTGCTCAAGAGCCTGCTCTACACCGCTGTCGTGGCATGCGTGCTGTTCCCGATCCTGACGCCCTCCGCGAAGACAGTCCGCGTGCTGGGTGGTCGCCCGGCGCAGATCGGTGCGCGACTCTCGTACGGCGTGGTGGTGTACGGGTTCGTCATACTAGGCGTGATGCGTGGCCCGTTCGCAGTACAGCTGCTGGTGACGCTGGTCGGCGCGGTCGTGCTGGCGGCCGCGAGTTACCGCCTGATCGAGCGGCCGGTCCTGCGTTTCGGGAAGAACACGGCAACGGCCAGGACCGCCAGCAGCGCGACCAGTCCGAGCAGCAGCCCGGCGCGGTAGCTCCGGGCCGGCATGAAGCTGGCCGTGACGACCTGCTCGGGTCCGGCCGGCAGGACCCACCCCTGCTGCCAACCGCCGATCCGGATCGGCGTCAGCTTCTGGCCGGTGCTGTCGTATGCCTCCCAGCCCTCGTTGTAGTTCTGCGCGACCGCCAGCACGGACTGCTGGTCCGCATCCGGCACCTCGACGGTCAGCTCAGCCGGGTTCGGACGCCACACGTCCACCCCCTGCACCGGCGTCACAGACACGTCGCCGAATCCAGCCTTGACCAGCGTGGTCTCGATCGGCACGAGCCCACCACCGGCGAGCACCTCGACCCGGTGGCTCCCGGACCGCAGCGCCACCGACGTCGCGCCGCACAGGCTGAACGGCACCGGCCGCCGCTGCAGCAGGTCCCGCATGGTCGCGGTCACCTGTGTCCGAGCCTGTACGCCGTCGATCCGCACCGCCGGACCGTTCCCGCAGTACGTCGGGATCCGGCGGTCCGGATCGAGAGCCTTGCGCAGCTCGTCCGCGCCGAGCACGGCGACCTCTGTCACCCCGACCGGGCTCCGACGCGCGTCCTGCAACGGCTTCGTCGCAGTGAAGTCGATCTTGATCGTCTGCACGTGCCGCGCCGCGAACCGGACGTACCCGTCCGAATCGACCGTGGCCCGGGCCGGTACGCCGCCGTCGAAGTGCAGCATGACCTCGGCCGGCCGCGATCCGTCCAGGTAGGTGTCGGACTGGAAGCGCAGCCCCTGCACATCCTTTGCCGCCGGCAACTTCAGCGTGAGGCTCGGCTTCGGGTCATCCGGATCCGCCAGCCAGCTCGTCCCCGGATCACGGTCGACCGCGGCACCCGGCCTGCCCTCCGGCGCCGTAACCTCCCGCGAGGACGCAGTGGCTGTGATCGCCCCGGCCACCGGCAACAGCTTCTCCAAGGTATTGCCGTCCTGAGGCAACGCCGTGCCCCGCAACTCGTACGACGCCGCCTGCGGTAGCTGCACGCTCCGGCTCAGGCCGTTCTCGGCCGCGGCCGCAGCCTGCTCCTGGCTGCACAACGCCCGCGCCCCGACGTGCAAACAGCCGGACCGCCCGATCTGCTGAGTCCGCAACACCACCGCACTCGGCTGCTGATCGACCGGCTTGCTGACATCGGTCTCGATCAACGGCAGCCCATCAAGCTTGCCCGCGGCGTCTGACCGCAGTACCGCGCCCCCACTCCCACCGAGCGCAGTCACAACAGTCGGTACGTCGTCGGCCGTGCCGTCGACCGCCACGAGCCGTGTCCGCGGGATCAGCCGCCCAGGGGTAGTCGCACCGACGTCATAGATCTCCACGCTCGGGTACGCGATACGGGTCTGCCCGCCGGGGCCGAAGTACGCGACACGTCCGATGCCGGCGTCGGCCAGGCTCTCGTGGATCGCGAGGGTCTCCTCGAGATCATTGCGCACCACGACGTACCGGACGCCGTCGTGCTCGAGCTCCTGCCGCAGCGTCTGGTCGCCGACGCCGGAGTCGACGCGGCGCTTCACGTCGTCCGTGAGTGCGGCCATCGGTCGCTTGACCAGTGCGGTGAGCGGCTCGGTCGTGCTGGACAGGAGCAGGACGCTGCCCGGAGCGGACTGGTCGTCCAGCCAAGCCGCGGCCGCGTTCCAGTGCGCTGGGATCGCGGCTGATGCCCCGTCCGGTCGTAGCAGGACCACGGGCGCGGCTGCAGCCACAGCCAGACATGCGACCACAGCAGGTACGACGCGGCGGTTGACACCTCGGGCCACGGACAGATTGGCCAGACGGCGCAGGTAGTGCGCTGCGGCGAGTGCGAGCGGCAGTCCGATGAGCGCGCCGATCACCGGCAACCAGCGTGGCCCCGGCGGCGCAGCGCCGTACTGGAGTAGCAGCGCGAGCGGTACCAACCACCAGATCGACGCAGCCACCACAAACCCGAGCCAGCCGAGTGCGAGCTTCAGCTTCGCGTGGCTGACCAACCAGATCGCCGGTACGACGAGTGTCGCGGCACCCGCGACCGGGTCTGCTCCACCGATCAGCGCGAACGCCAGCGCCGACCAACTGGCGCGCCACCAGCCGGAGCGGGCGCGAGGCGACACGAGTGGCAGCAGGATCCACGGAGCCATAGCCATCGGCCACACCTCGATGGGGAACTCACCGAACACCCGTGGCACGAGCGCGTAGAGCAGGGCGACCGCGAAGCGGGTCCACGGAACGCCGTACTCAAGAACGTTGCACAGCTTCCAGATACCGAGGAAGGCGACGCAGAGGACCAGCGACCACCACAGGCGTTGGGTGATCCAGTCCGGAACTGACAGCGCGTCCAGCAGCCAGTGGAACGGCCCGATCGGCAGGAGGTAGCCGAAGGCGTCACTCTGCACCTGACCGAAGGCAGTGTGCGGGTCCCACAAGTGCAGCGCCCGCGACAGAAATCGGCCGGGCGCGGCGGTCAACTCGATCCTGCTGTCCGCAAGGATCTTGCCCGGAGCCTGCTGGAAGCACAGAGCCACGAGCGCCAGGCAGCCCAGCACGAGCCGCGCTCGCCAGACCACCTGCTCCGAACCGCCTGCTTTCAGCCTCCCCACCGGCGGGACATTAACGGATCCGGCGGCTTCCGGACGGCATCGTTGCCGTACCGTGAAGTCGGCAATATCACCCCACCGATCTGAGGCCGCACAGAATGACGTCGGGCACCACCCAACCCCACGCGCCCCGCAGTGCGTTCCTGCGCAGCGCCACGGTGGTCGCCGTCGCGATGGCCATCATGAACGTGGCGGCCTACGGCTTCACTCTCATCGCCTCCCGCCGGCTGATGCCAGAGCAGTTCGGGGCGATCACCGCCCTCCTGGGTCTGTTGCTGATCGGCAACGTCGCCTCACTCGGTCTGCAGGCCGCCGGGGCTCGCCAGCTCGCCACGCACACTGGCGACGGCGCAGCCGCGCTGGCCGACGCAATGCTGCGTGCAGGTCGTCGGTCTGCTCTCGGACTCACCGCGCTCTGCCTAGCGCTGACGCCGCTGTTCATGTGGCTACTGCACATCGACTCGGTCGTCGCGATCCTGCTGCTCGCTCCGACGCTGGGTGGCCTCACGCTGATGGGCTCGCAGCTCGGCGTACTGCAAGGCAGCCAGCGCTGGACCGAGCTGGCCGCCGTCTACTTCTCGACCGGGGTCGGCCGATTGGTGCTCGGCGGCGGCGCACTGCTCATCCACCCGTCGCTCGACTGGGCCATGGCCGGTCTCGCGCTCGGTGCCGCCGTACCGGCCCTCCTGGGGCAGTTCTTCCTGCGCGGATCGAGCGGATCGACCACTCAGCAGGTCAAGGACGTACTGCGGGAGTCCGTGCACGGCACTCACACGCTGCTCGCGTTCTTCGCGCTGGCCAACGCGGACGTGCTGTTCGCCCGCGCGTTGCTCGACGAGAAGGACAGCGGGTACTACGCGGCCGGTCTGATCATCGCGAAGGCCTGCCTGTTCCTGCCGCAGTTCGTCATCGTGCTCGTGTTCCCGTCGCTGGCCAACTCCCCCGGCGACACCGTCCGGCTGCGGCGCGCGATCATGGCAGTCGCGGGCCTGGGCGTCTGCGCGGTCGTCGGCACGCTGATCCTGCCGGGCATCGTCGTCGAGGTCATCGGCGGCAAGGAGAAGTACGCGCCACTCGGCCCGTACACCTGGCTGTTCGCGGTCGCCGGCTCCGCGTACGCCGTACTGCAGCTCGTCGTGTACGCCGCGATCGCGCAACAGGAGAAACGCGCCGCGCTGGCGATCTGGATCGGCCTCGTCGTCCTCGCGGTGGCCGCCGGCATCGTGCTCGGAACCCACACCGCCACCGGCCTGAACGGCGTGAAGGTGCTGGTCGCAATGACCAGCACCTGCGCGCTCCTACTCTCGGCCGTCCTGGCGACCGGACTGCACCGCCAGGCCAGCGACTAGCTCACCAGAGGCTCGACTTGGCGAAGCGGCGGGCGAAGGTGTTCGCCAGCACCAGTAGCACCAAGCCGATCACCGATCTGAAAAGCCCGATCGCGGTCGCATAGCTGAACTGCGGCACGGACGACGCCAGACCGATCTTGTAGACGTAGGTGTCGATCACCTCGGCCACATCGAGGTTCAAGCTGTTCTGCATCAGCAGCACCTTCTCGAACCCGACGGACAGGATCCTGCCGATGTCCAGGATCAGCAGGATCACCGCCACCGGCACGATCGCCGGCAGGTCGATGTGCCACATCCGCCGCAACCGTGATGCCCCGTCCACGATCGCCGCTTCATGCAGTTCCGGCGGCACACTGGTCAATGCGGCCAGGTAGATGATCGCTGCGAACCCCATCGTCTGCCAGGCGCCCGACCAGACGTAGAGGTGCCGGAACATCCCGGAGTCCCCCATCAGGTTCTGCGGCCCGATGCCGAACAGACCGAGGAGCTTGTTGGTCACGCCGGTATTCGGGCTGGTCAGTACGACGAGCAGACCCACCACGACGACCGTGGAGATGAAGTGCGGCGCGTAGGTGATCAGCTGTGACGCCCGGCTGAACCACTTCTTCCGGATCGTGTTCAGGCAGAGCGCAAGGATGATCGGCAACGGGAACGTCGCCACCAGCTCGTAGACGTGCAGGTACACGGTGTTCTTGATCAGCCGCCAGAACTGGTACGACTCCACGAACCGGTCGAAGTACTTCATACCGGCCCACGGGCTGCCCCAGATCCCCTGCACCACGTTGTAGTCCTTGAACGCGATGATCACGCCGTACATCGGCCAGTAGGCGAAGATCGCCAGCCAGAGCATCGGCAGCAGGAGCATCGCGTACAGCTGCCAGTTGCGGCGCATCCGCAGCCCGAGGCCGACCGCGTTCTGCGCCGTCCGGGTCCGCTTGTGGGTCGCGGACCGGACGCTCGAACGGGCTTCAGTCGAGGTCGTCATCCCGTCATCCCTTCAGGGAGCCGACCATGGCTCCCTTGACGAAGTGCTTCTGCACGAACGGATAGACCAGCAACGGCGGGATCATGCCGATCACGATCAGCGAGTACTTCAGCTGCTGCTGCAACTCCTGCATCTGCAGCAGCTTGCTGGTGTCCTGCATCTGCGACGGGTCGACCTTGGACTGGATCAGGATCTGCCGCAGTACCACCTGCAGCGGGAACAGGTGCTCGTTGGTCAGGTAGATCAGCGCGTTGAAGAACGAGTTCCACTGCCCGACCGCGTAGAACAACAGGTTCACCGCGATGATCGGCTTGCTCAGCGGCAGCACGACCCGCCAGAAGAAGCTGAAGTCGCTGCAGCCGTCCACCTTCCCGGCCTCGACCAGCTCCTCCGGGATCGTCACCATGAAATAGGTCCGGGTGATGATCACGTTCCAGACCGCCATCGCGGTCGGCAGGATGATCGCCCACCGCGTGTTCAGCAGTCCCAGCTGGTCGACCACCAGGTACGTCGGGATCAGGCCGCCGTTGAACATCATCGTGAACACGAACGCGCCCATGATGAGGCCCTTGCCCGGCAGGCCCTTGCGCGACAGCGGGTACGCCGCCAGCAGCGTCAGGACCGTCGCCACCAGCGCGCCCGCGACCGCGTAGTACACCGAGTTGCCGAAGCTGCTGACGATCGCCTTGTAGTCGAAGATCGCCCGGTAGGCATCCAGCGTGAAGCCGACCGGCCACAGCCAGACCTCGCCGGCCGACACCTTCCTGGTGTTGCTGACCGAGGCGCTGAGGACATAGACGAGCGGGTAGAGGATCGCCAGGCAGAACAGACCGAGCGCGGTGTAGATACACGCCATCGCGATCTTGTCGCCGCGGGTGTCCTGGATCGACGCGCCCACCGCCAGCCGCTGCTCGTCCGGCGGCAGAGTCCCGGCGCTCATCCGTTATAGGTCTCGTAGGCGGCCTGCTGGAGCTCGAGATACGGCTTCACGCCGATCTTGCTCACCCGGTCCTTGTAGTCGTTCCAGGCGCCGTCGTCGTTCGGGTCGAGCTGGCCGGTGAGGAACTTCGCGAACGACTGGTTCACCTCACCCTTGAGGTTGGTCTTCAGCTCCGCCTCCTGCGCGGCCTGGTCCTGGTCCAGGGTGACCGGCGGGAACTGCATCTCCTGCGGCTGCTTCAGCGGGAAGAAGCGCTCCTTGGTCTGCTCGTAGAGCGGCTTCTCGAAGGTCAGGTCGCCCGGCAGCACCCGCTCGCCCAGCCGGAAGTCCTGCGAGCGGTACATCGGGTTGTCCTGACCCCAGTTGAGGTTCTTCTGCGAGTTCCAGGTCGCGTCGAACCCGTACACCGCCTGCTTGCCGTTGATCCCGAGGTCGCCCTTCTTCGCCCACGCGAACTTCGGGCCGCCGTACCCGCGCAAGATCGCCTCCAGCTCGTACTGCGCGTCGGCCCACTGCACCAGCAGGTCCGGCTTGGCGCACTTCTTGGTGATCACCAGGTGCGCCACCTCGACGCCGACGGTCAGGTAGTCCCAGGCGGCGTACTGGACGCCGTTCGGTCCCTTCAGCGGCGGGCAGGCCTCGTACTGGCGCCAGCGGGCGTTCGGGTCCTTCTGGTCGATGTCGAGGAAGTTGCCCCAGTAGTTCGACCGGGCGCCGCCGATCAGCGGTTTGCCCGGCGCGTTGCCGTAGCGCTTCAGCTGGTCCCCGTCGGCGGTGAAGACGTCGCGGCTGATCAGCCCTTCCTTGTAGAGGCCGTTCACGTACTTCAGGCCCTCGCGCCATTCGTCCTTGTCGAACGCGACGTCGACCTTGCCGTCCTTCACCACCAGCCACGGCTCGCCCGGATCGTAGAGGAAGGCGTTCATGAAGAACGGGTCGATCGGAGCCTCGTTGTAACCCGCGAACGGGATGGTCTTGCCGTTGCCGGCCAGGTCCGCCTTCTTGAAAGCACGCAGTACTTCGCGGAACTCGTCGGTGGTCTTCGGCATCGCCAGGCCGACCTGCTTGATCCAGTCGACGTTCAGCCAGCCGCGTCCGTCGATGGCCCGGCAGTGGAAGCAGTCGTTGATCCCCGGGAACGAGTAGATCTTCTTGTCCGGCGCCTGGATCAGCTTGCGGGTCTCCGGGTAGTCCTTCATCGCCCCTTGCAGGTTCAGCGCATAGGCGTCGATGTGCTGGCCGACGTCGGTGAAGAGCCCTTGTGCGCCGTACAGGAAGAGCTGGGAGCGGGTGAACCCGATGCCGAGGAAGGCGTCCGGGATGTCGCCGGCCGCGATCATCGCGTTGACCTTGGTCATCACGTCGTCGTCGGTGCCGCCGATCTGGCTCCACTCGATGTGCACACCGGTCTTCTGCTCGAGCCACTTCGTGAAGGCGTTGGTCTTCCAGTCGCCGATCGTCACGTCCTGCTTGACGACGATCTTGAACGTCACCTTCTCGGTGGTGAGGGGTTTCAGCGTGCGGGCGACCGGCCCGACGTACCCCTCCGGGTACTGCACGGTGGCCAGCTTCGGGCCGAGGGTCACGCTCGGGGCGGCCTCGCCGGCGCCCGCGGCCGCGGCACCGGCGTTGCTCTTGCCACTACACCCACTGAGCAGGCCGCCGCCGGCAGTCGCCGCGGTCAGGCCGAGTGCCCCCGCGATCAATGATCGACGGCTGACTCCAGGGCGCGCGTCATCGTTCGGCATGGTTCCTCCTGGCGGCTGGTCGGAACAAAAGACGAAATATCCGAGAGCAATATCCGATAGGATCTCGGATCTTTGCCCCGGAGAATGACATAGAAAGCGCTTGCACGGAAGACCTCAACAGGCACTGACCGAGATCGGCCCATCACTGTCGGTATCTTGCGCGGCAAACGCTTACCGCTTGCGTTACCCGATCAAACTTTCTTGCAGAAAGAAATCCTCGTCGCCCCGTTCTATAGGGTGCTGGGCATGCCGACGCCGAAGTTCATCCTCGACCTCCGCACGAAGATCGGGCACGACCTGCTCTGGCTCACGGGTATCACCGGGGTCGTCCTCAACGACGCCGACGAGGTCCTGCTCGTGAAGCGCGCGGACAACGGCCGCTGGAGCCTGGTCGCCGGCATCCTCGAGCCCGGCGAGCAGCCGGCCGTCGGCCTGATCCGCGAGATCCAGGAGGAGACCGCCGTCGAGGCCGAGATCGAGCGCCTGGTCAGCCTGGAGTCACTCCCGCCGGCCAGCTACCCGAACGGCGATCAGGTCCAGTTCCTCGACCTGTGCTTCCGGTGCCGCGCGCTGCGCGGTGAGCCGCGCGTCAACGACGACGAGTCACTCGACGTCCGCTGGTGGCCGCTGAACGACCTACCCGACCTGACGGACCGGGAGCGGGCGTCCATCAAGAACGCCCTCTCCCCCGACCCGGCGCCGGTGTATGTAACCCCCTAGTGGGCGGCTTCGTGCCAGGTCCGGCCTACGCCTACCGAGACGTCCAGCGGGACGGTCATGTCGACCGCGTGGCCCATGTCGTGGCGGACCAGTTCCTCAAGTGCCTCGCGCTCGCCGGGAGCGATCTCGAAGACCAGTTCGTCGTGGACCTGGAGGAGCATCCGCGACTTCAGGCCGGAGCCTCGCAGGGACGCGTCGACCTTCAGCATCGCCATCTTGATGACGTCGGCGGCCGAGCCCTGGATCGGGGCGTTCAGGGCCATCCGCTCGGCCATCTCGCGGCGCTGGCGGTTGTCGCTGGTCAGGTCCGGCAGGTACCGCCGGCGGCCCAGGATCGTCTCGGTGTACCCGGTCTTGCCGGCGTCGATCACGATCGACCGCAGGTAGTCCCGCACGCCGCCGAAGCCCTCGAAGTACTCGTCCATCAGGCCCTTGGCCTCGTCCACGCCGATCTTCAGCTGCTGACTCAGCCCGTACGCCGACAGGCCGTACGCGAGGCCGTAGTTCATCGCCTTGATCTTGGCGCGCTGCTCCTGCGTCACCGCGGACGGCTCGACCGAGAACACCCGGGACGCGGTCACCGAGTGGAAGTCCATCCCGGAGTTGAACGCGTCGATCAGGCCCTGGTCGTTCGACACGTGGGCCATGATCCGCATCTCGATCTGGCTGTAGTCCGCCGACATCAGCGACTCGTTGCCCTCGCCGACGATGAAGGCCTCGCGGATCCGGCGGCCCTCCTCGGTCCGGATCGGGATGTTCTGCAGGTTCGGGTCGGTGGAGCTGAGTCGCCCGGTCGCCGCGATGGTCTGGTTGAACGTCGTGTGGATCCGGCCGTCGCGCGGGCTGATCGTCTTCAGCAGGCCCTCGACCGTCTGCCGCAGCCGGGTCGCGTCCCGGTGCGCCAGCAGGTACGCCAGGAACGGGTGCTCGGTCTTCTCGAACAGCGCTTGCAGCGAGTCGGCGTCGGTCGTGTACCCGGTCTTGGTCCGCTTGGTCTTCGGCATCTGCAGCTCGTCGAACAGCACCACCTGCAGCTGCTTCGGCGACCCGAGGTTGATCTCCTTGCCGATCACCTCGTACGCCGAGGCCGCGGCATCGCGCACGCCGGTGGCGAACCGCTCCTCGAGCTGCTCGAGGTACGGCCGGTCGACCGCGATGCCGTCACGCTCCATGGCGGCGATGACCTGGATCAACGGCAGCTCGACCTCGGCGAGCAGCGGCGTACCGGCCTGCTTCTCGAGCTCGGCGTCGAGCGTGTCGGCGAGGTCGGCGATCGCGCGGGCGCGCAGCATCGTGTGGTCCGCGGCCGGGCCACCCTCGACGTCGTCGAAGCTGAGCTGGCCGTTGTCGGCCTCCTCGTTCCGCAGCTCGCGCTTGAGGTACCGCACGGTCAGGTCGGCGAGATCGTACGCACGCTGGTCCGGACGGACCAGGTACGCACTCAGCTGGGTGTCCGAGCTCAGGCCGCCGAGCGTCCAGCCGCGCTCGAGGAAGCCGAGCAGCGGACCGTTCACGTCGTGCAGCGCCTTCGGCTGCTTGTCGTCGGCGAGCCAGGCCTGCCACGCGGACTCGTCGTCCGGCGTCATCATCGTCGGGTCGAACCAGGCCGCCGCGCCAGAGGTGTTCGCCAGCGCCAGCCCGGTGATCTGGCCGGTGCCGCCGCCCCAGCTGCCCTGCACCGCGACGCCGACGCGCTCGCCTGTCATCACGTGTTCCTTGAGCCAGGCAGCCACCTCGCCCGGCTTCAGCTGCGCGCCGTCCAGCTCGAACCCGTGGTCGACGGTCGCGTCGACCTCCTCGTGCTCGGCGACGAGCCGCTCGCGCAGCACCCGGAACTCCAGGCTGTCGAACAGCGTGTGCACCTTGTCGCGGTCCCACGGAGTCCGGGCCAGGTCGTCGACCGTGACGTCCAGCGTCAGGTCGCGGACCAGCTCGTTGATCTGCCGGTTCCGGATGACGTCGGCGAGGTGCTCGCGCAGCGACTCGCCGGCCTTGCCCTTGATCTCGTTGACCCGGTCGACCACGTCGTTCAGCGAGCCGAACTGGTTCAGCCATTTGGCCGCGGTCTTCGGCCCGACGCCGGGCACGCCCGGCAGGTTGTCGCTCTGCTCCCCGACCAGCGCGGCGAGATCCGGATACAGCCGCGGGGTGACGCCGTACTTCTCCTCGATCGCGGCCGGGTCCATCCGGGCGATCTCGGAGACGCCGCGCTTCGGATACAGCACCGTGACGTCCTCGCTGACCAGCTGGAACGAGTCCCGGTCACCGCTGCTGATCAGCACCTCGAAGCCCTGCTCGGACGCCTGCGTGGCAAGCGTGGCGATGATGTCGTCGGCCTCCCAGCCGTCGATCTCGGTGGTCGGGATCCGGAGCGCCTCCAGCACCTCCTTGACCAGCGAGACCTGCCCCTTGAACTCGTCCGGGGACTTCGAGCGACCCGCCTTGTACTCCGCGTACTGCTCCGCGCGGAAGGTCTTGCGGGACACGTCGAACGCCACGCAGATATGCGTCGGCTGCTCGTCGCGGAGCATGTTGATCAGCATCGAGGTGAACCCGTACACCGCGTTGGTGTGCTGCCCGGTGGTGGTGGAGAAGTTCTCCACCGGGAGCGCGTAGAACGCCCGGTACGCCAGCGAGTGCCCGTCCAGCAGCAGGATCCGCGGTCGCCCGGTGGCCGGGGTCGCGGGGTCCTTGGTCATCGTCGAAGTGTCGGTATCTGGAGCCACACACAGACTCTAGTGGGTCCCGTGGACAGTTCTGACACACTGCTTCCGTGACAGATGAAACGAACCTCGGCCCGGGTATGGGCATGGAGGGCACGCTCCTCCAGCTGATGGGAATCGTTGTCAGCGAAGCGTCCCCCGAATTGGTGGTCGCAACGATGCCCGTCAAGGGCAACACCCAGCCGTACGGTCTGCTCCACGGCGGCGCGTCCTGCGTGCTGGCCGAGAGCCTCGGCTCGATCGGCTCCGCGCTGCACGCGGCGACGTACGGGAAGGTCGCGGTCGGTGTCGACATCAACGCGACCCACCACCGCGCGGTCCGCGAGGGAGTGGTCAAGGGCGTCGCGACCCCGATCTACCTCGGCCGTACGACGACGTCGTACGAAGTGATCGTCACCGACGAGCGGGACAAGCGGGTCTGCACCGCGCGGATCACTTGCCAGCTGATTCAGGCTCCGCCGGGGAGCTGACCACCGTGCCGCCGACGTTGCCGCCGACCGAGCCGCCGAGCTGGGCGCGGCGGGCGAAGGCGGAGCGGCGGGACGAGAGCAGGGCCAGCAGGTTCGGCGCGTGCTCGGCGGCGAGCCGGCGACGGACCGTGTGCGTGTTCGCGAACCGCAGTACGCCGGCCTGTCCGAGACCGAGGCGGGCCAGGAACCGGTTTGCCTCGCGGGCGATCGCGGGCGCGACGACGGCCAGGTGGGCGCAGCTCTCGTGCTCGGCCCAGGTGACCGCTTCCGCGATCAGGGCCTTGCCGAGACCGTGCCGGCGGGCGGAGTCGCTGACATGCAGGTACTCGACCGTGACGGTGGTGTCCTCGTGCAGCGGGCTTACCGCCGTACGACGCAGGTAGGCCATGCCGTGGATGTCGCCGTCCAGCTCGACCACGAGCAGGCGGCCGAGCGGATCGTCCAGATGCTTGCTGACGGCAACCTCGGCGGCGGCCGTCGACGGCGGCGCGGGCAACCTGGACGGCAGCCCGGCGGTGGTCAGCTCACGCCACAACGCGACCAGGGCGCCGGCGTCACCCACGCGTGCGTCCCTCACCTCGATGGCTGCCACCACAGCGACCTCCTGGGTCCGGTCCACCCCCGAGGTGAACGGACGGGCCGATACGCTCGTCCTCGCGCAACAGTAGGCCCTCGGGGGTCACATGCAAAGCTGACCAGAGCTGTCGGAGGGACCAGTTTGTTCATCGGAATCGGGACCGTCGTGAACGTCGCGACGGTGCTCGTCGGATCGGTACTCGGCGTACTCGTCGGACACCGGCTCAGTCACCGAACCAGGGACCTGGTCACCGACGCGATCGGCCTGGTCACGCTGCTGATCGCGATCTCCTCGGCACTCACCGTCGGCGACAAGGCGCTCAGCGACGCGGTCGGTGACAGCGCCCCGGTGCTGATCGTGCTGGGCGCGATGCTGATCGGCGGGATCATCGGCTCACTGCTGCACATCGAGGAACGGCTGGAAGGTTTCGGCGCCTGGATGCAGCGCCGGTTCGACCGCGGCGAGGGCGAAGGGAAGTTCGTCGAAGGCTTCGTATCCGCGTCGATGGTGTTCTGCGTCGGCCCGCTGACGTTCCTCGGATCGCTGTCCGACGGGCTGGGGCGCGGCGCGGATCAGCTGTACCTGAAGGCGGTTCTCGACGGCTTCACCTCGATCGCCTTCGCCGCATCCTTCGGCTGGGGCGTCGCCGCGTCGGCTCTCGTCGTACTCGTCGTCCAGGGATCGATGACGGCTGTCGGCGCGCTGCTCGGCGACGTACTGCCTGACGCGCATGTGACCGCACTCGGCGCTACCGGCGGCGTGATGCTGATCGGCGTGGCGCTCAGGTTGCTGAAGCTGAAGCAGGTTGCGGTCGCCGACCTGCTACCGGCGTTGATCGTCGCGCCGCTGCTGGTTCAGTTGATCGTTGTCATCCGCAACTGAACCAGCAGCGACGAACTCTCAGTCCTCGCCCAGATAGGCCTTGCGGACCGAGTCGTTCACGAGCAGGTCGCTGCCGGAACCCGACAGCACGATCTTCCCGACCTCGAGCACGTAGCCGTAGTCGGCCCGCTTCAGCGCGGCCTGCGCGTTCTGCTCGACCAGCAGGATCGTCGTACCCTGCCGCTGCAGCTCGGTCACCGTGGACATGATCCGCTTCATCATGATCGGCGACAGACCCATCGACGGCTCGTCCAGCATCAGCAGCTTCGGCCGGCTCATCATCGCCCGGCCCATCGCCAGCATCTGCTGCTCACCGCCGGAGAACGTGCCGGCCGGCTGCTTGCGCCGCTCCCCCAGGATCGGGAACAGCTCGTACGCCGCGTCCAGATCGGTCCGCACACCCGAGGGGTCCTTGCGGGCGAACGCGCCGAGCATCAGGTTCTCCTCGACCGACAGCCGGGGGAAGATCCGCCGGCCTTCCGGCGAGTGCGCCAGCCCACGCGCCACGATGTCGTGAGCGGCCACCTGCTCGATCCGCTCACCCTGGAACAGGACCTCGCCCGACGTCGGCCGGAGCAGCCCCGAGATCGTCCGCAGCGTGGTGGTCTTGCCTGCGCCGTTGGTGCCGATCAGCGACACCACCTGCCCCTGCTCCACACTGAAGCTGATCTTCTTCACCGCAACGATCTTGCCGTAGGCAACTTCCAGGTCACGGACCTCGAGCATCGCGCTCATGGGGTCTCCTCCCCTTCGGCGGGGGCGTCCTGGAGGCGCTCCACCTCTTCCTCGTCGTCCTCCTCGCCGGTGCCGATGTAGGCCTCGATCACCCGCGGGTCGGACTGCACCTCGTGCGGCGTGCCCTCGATCAGGGCCTCGCCGCGGACCAGGCAGAGCACCCGGTCGCAGAGGTTGAAGATGAACCGCATGTCGTGCTCGATCACCACGACCGACAGCCCCGAGTCCCGGATCTTGAAGATCAGGTCACTGGCCTGCCGGGTCTCCAGCGGGTTCATACCGGCCGTCGGCTCGTCCAGCAGGATGAGCTTCGGGTCGGTGGCCAGCGCCCGCGCGATCTCGAGCCGGCGCTGGTCGCCGTACGGCATGTTCCGGGCGAGGTGCTCGGTCGACTTGCCAAGGCCCACGAACTCCAGGAGCTCCTGGGCGCGCGCCGTGGTGGCAGCCTCCTCGCGGCGGAACTTCGGCCCCCGCAGGACCGACGTGAGCGCGCCCGAGCTGGTCCGGCAGTACCGGCCGACCATCACGTTCTCGAGCGCGGTCATGTTGGCGAACAGGCGGATGTTCTGGAACGTCCGCGCCATCCCGGCCTTGACGACCGCCCGTGGCTTGGGCGGCAGCGGCGTACCGGAGAACCTGACCTGGCCGCTGGTCGGCTTGTAGAGGCCGGTGAGGCAGTTGAAGAAGGTCGTCTTGCCGGCCCCGTTCGGGCCGATCAGGCCGACGATCTCGCCTTCCCGGACGGTCAGGTTGACGTCGTTGACCGCGAGCAGACCACCGAACCGCATGGTCACGCCAGTGGCCTCCAGCACCGCGGCGCCAGGTGCTCGCGCCGGAGCCGGGTTCGTTTCGGTGACGGTCATTTCGCCTCCTCCACCAGTAGATGCTCATCGTCGATCTCGACGGCCAGCTGCTCGTCCTCTTCGTGGAACTCCAGCTGGCGGCGTCTGTTCGCGACCAGACCCTCGGGCCGGAACCGCATCATCAGCACCAGCAGCAGGCCGAACAGCAGCAGCCGGTACTCCGAGAAGAACCGCAGCTTCTCCGGCAGCAGCTTCAGGATCGTTGCACCCAGCAACACACCGGCGATGGTGCCCATACCGCCGAGCACGATCGCGGCCAGCAGGAACGCCGACTCCAGGAAGATGTACTGGTCCGGGCTGACCGCGCCGTCCTGGTGGGCCTTGATGGTGCCCGCCAGACCAGCCAGGAAGGCACCGACCGCGAACGCGAGCAGCTTCAGCCCGAACGTGTTCACGCCCATTGCCTCGGCCGCCTTCTCGTCCTCGCGGATCGCCACCCAGCCACGGCCGATCCGGCTGTTGTTCAGCCGGGAGAAGACCAGGATGACGAACGCGGTCAGGACCAGCAGCAGGAAGTAGTAGTTCGAGAACCGGCCGAGCTCGATCCCGGCGACCGTGTGCACCTCACCGAAGTTGAAGCCGCCGATCTCCAGGTCCGGGATGCCGGGGACACCGTTCGGGCCGTTGGTCAGGTTCGGGCCGTTGTTGCCGTCCAGGTTGAACATCGAGAACCGGAAGATCTCACCGAAGCCCAGCGTCACGATGGCCAGGTAGTCACCTGAGACCCGCAGGGTCGGCGTACCGATGATCAGACCCAGGGTCGCCGCGACGCCGGCACCGATCAGCATGACGACCAGGAACGGCGGCTTCCACCCGACGGTGGCGAACGCCGACGTCGACATGGTGGCGGCGACGTACGCACCGGACCCGAGGAACGCGATGTACCCGAGGTCCAGCAGGCCGGCCAGACCGACCACGATGTTCAGGCCCATCGCGGTCGCCGCGAAGACCAGCACCTGGGTGGCGATCGACATGTTCGCGTCCGACCCGCCCTGGGTGAACGGGAACAGGAACGCCACCAGGAACGCCGACAGCGTGAGCACCTTGCGGTTGCGCTGGCTGACGTGGCCGATCCAGGTCAGCGACCCGGTCCGGAACAGTACGGTCACGAGTGCCGCGAGGAAGACCAGGCAGAGGATGAACGACCAGGCGTCCTCCAGGCCGAGCGCGTACGCCGCGACGAACAGCACCGCGGCCATCAGGACCGCGATCGCGAGGATCTCGAACCAGGCCGGCAGTCGCGCTTCGCTCATGTCCCGCAAGTGCCGCAACGGCAGCATCCAGGCGCTGACCAGGATCAGCACGGCGCCGACGAGCGAGACGTAAGCACCGGGGTTCACGTTGATCAGGCCGTCGGAGTCGGCCGTGATCGCGATCACGACCAGCACCATGTACAGGGTGAGAGTCACGCCCAGTGCCCGCAGACCGGCGGTGGCGTCGAGCCACGCGCCCAGCTTGGTCAGCGGACCCTTCTCGGCCAGCAGCAGGACCAGCGCGACCACGGCAAGAATGATCGCCAGGATCTGCAGGCCGCCGGGATAGAAGTTGATCGACAGATCACCCAGGATCGAGCCGTCGTAGCTCCAGGACAGGAACGAGCCGACGATCACGAGCACCACCCCGGCCAGACCGAGCGGCCAGGCCAGCGGCTTGGCTTCCGGCTCGGCCGCGGTCCCCGGCTCCGCCGGAGGCGTCTTCACACCGGTCATGCCCGGTCCACCACCCTCGCGCCGAGCAGGCCCTGCGGCCTGAACACCAGTACCAGAATCAGGATCACGAAGGCCCAGACGTCCTTCCAGGTGCTACCACCGAACTGGCCCGGGATGTACTGCGTCGCCATCGCCTCGATGACACCGAGCACCAGACCGCCGACGACAGCGCCGTAGACGTTGCCGATACCACCCAGAACGGCGGCGGTGAACGCCTTCAGACCGGCCAGGAAGCCCATCCGGAAGTCGATGTTGTTGTTCTGCAGTCCCTGCGAGACACCCGCGATGGCCGCGAGTACGGCGCCGAGCGCGAACGCGACCACGATGATCCGGTCGACGTTGATACCCATCAGCCGGGCGGTGTCCGGGTCCTGCGACACCGCCTGCATGCCACGTCCGAGCCGGGTCCGGTTGATGAAGAACCACAGCAGGGCGGCACAGATCGCCAGCGCGGCCATGGTGAAGATCGCGGACCGCTGGATCGTCACACCGCCGACATCGAACGCGGTCCCGGTCACCACATCGATCTGCGGGAACGGGATGCGCTGCTTGGCGCTCGGCCAGGTGATGCTGCTGATGAGCTTCTCGAAGAGCACCCAGCCCACCACCGCGGCCACGGCCGCAGCGGCCGCAGCCGCGGCGATCGCCTGGATCTTGATCTCCGTGCGCGCCCTCCGGCGTACCACGAGACCGGCCAGCCAGCCGATCGCCGTACCGACGACCGCGCCGACGACGATGACGAGCGCCACCATCACAGCGGTCAGGTCGCTGTCGACCTGCCGCACCACGACCCAGACGGCGACGGCGCCGACCACGGCGCCGATCAGCGCGGCACGGTCGTACCACTTGCTCACCGGGTGGTTCAGCTCGGCCTTCGCCACTCGCGCGCCGACGTAGTAACCGACGCCCAGCGCCGCGAAGGCGAAGGCGAACAACGTCCAGCCCGGGCGCTCGTAGAACAGCCGGACGAACTCCTGCAGGAAGACCGAGATGCCGATCGCGGTGATCAGCGGTGCGAGTCGTGGCGCGTTCCGCAGGGGACGGTACGCGATACGTTCCATCGCCACGGCCGTGCCGACCGAGGCGAGGATGGCACCGATGATCATGATCGGCAGGATCCACACGCTGGTCTTGCCGTCGAAGAACAACAGGTACGTCGTCAGTGCGCCGAACGCGCCGATCATGAAGACCTCGCCGTGGGCGAAGTTGATGAGCTGCACGATGCCGTAGACGACGGTGTAACCCACCGCGATCAAGGCGTACAGCGAGCCCAAGGTCAGCCCGTTGACGAGCTGCTGGAAGAACTGGTCCACGTCGACCTCCCATCTGCCTCAGTTATGACACGCCACGGGGGTGGGAGGATCGCTCCCACCCCCGAGACATGAGGGTCGACTTTGCTTACTTGTCTTCGAACGCCTTGGTCTCGACGGTGGTCCACTTGCCGCCGGCAACCTTGTAGACGGTGAGCACCTTCGAGGTGGTGTCGCCGTACTGGTCGAAGGAGACCTTGCCGGTCACGCCGTCGAACGAGACCTTGCTCATCGCGTCGACCGTCGCCTGACGCGCGGACTCGACGTCATTGGCGTCCTTCAGCGAGGTCTTCAGCGCCGCGATGATCGCGTTGGCCGCGTCGAAGGAGTAGCCGCCGTACGCCGCGTACGGGTCCTTGTAGCCCGCCGCGTTGTAGTCGGAGACGAACTTCTTCGCCGACTCCAACGTGTCGACCGGCGCGCCGACCGAGGTGGCCAGGTCGTTGTCGCTGGTCTTACCGGCCAGGGTGATGTACTTCGGGTCGTAGATGCCGTCGCCGCCCATCAGCGGGACGTTCAGACCGGCGGCCTTCATCTGCTGCGAGAGCGGACCGGCCTGCGGGTACTCACCACCGTAGTAGACCGCCTGCGGGCCGGACGGCTTGATCGACGAGATCACGGCCTGGTAGTTCGAGTCGTCCGGGTTGATGGTCTGGGCCGCGACGACCTGACCACCCAGCTTCTTGAACTCCTCGGTGAAGGTGCCGACCAGACCCTGGCCGTACGCCTTCTTGTCGTGGATCGTGGCGACCTTGGTGATCTTCGCCGTCTCGTACAGGTACCGGGCCGCGAACGGACCCTGCACCGCGTCGGTGGTGCAGGTGCGGAAGTACGTCGCGTACGGCCGCTTCGGGTCGGTCTGCCAGTTGGCACCCTGGGTCAGGCCCGGGCCGGTGTTGGCCGGCGAGACCTGGACGATCTTCGCCGAGGCGAGAACCGGCTGGACCTGCTGGCTGACGCTGGTGTTCAGCGTGCCGACGACGCCGACCACGTCCTTGTCACCGGCAAGCGCGGTGGCCGCGTTCTTACCCGGGTCCGGCTTCGCCTCATCGTCCTTCGGCACGACCTCGAGCTTCCAGCCCGGGATCGCGTTGGAGTCGTTGGCCTGCTTCACGGCCAGCTCGACGGAGTGCTGGATACCCAGACCCAGGGCCGACAAGTCTCCGGACAGCGGCGCGATGACGCCGATCTTGGCAGTCTTCGTCGAGCCCCCGGAGCTCCCCCCGGAGTCGTTGCCACTGCGTGAGCCGCAGGCAGTCAGGGCCAACGACGCTACGATCAGCGACGCGCCGACCCTTACTACGGAACGCTGGTGCACTGTTCCTCCCATGTCTGGATAGTCCGGCAAAACCCCGGACTCCCGCGTTTGCCGCGAGCATCCGCAGGTTAGACCTCGGGTGGCTCTTCAGGCGATGTGACAGAGCGTGTGTTGTGAGGTCGTTACAGCGGTAAGCAGCATGGGTTCGAATGATTGCTGTACCAACGCTCAGGGCGGTGAGCGGAGAGTGAGTCAGTCGCTACTGCCAGCCTCGTCAACGACCAACTGCGCGACCTGCCGCATCGAAACTCTTTTGTCCATTGCGGTTTTCTGGATCCACCGGAACGAGTCCGGCTCGGACAGCCCGAACTTGGTCTGCAGGATCGACTTGGCCCGGTCGACCAGCTTGCGCGTCTCCAGCCGCTCGGCCAGGTCCGCGACCTCCCGCTCCAGCTCGGCGAGCTCGACGTACCGGGACGCGGCGATCTCGATCGCGGGCAGCAGGTCGGCCTTGGAGAACGGTTTCACCAGGTACGCCATCGCGCCGGCGTCCCGGGCCCGCTCGACCAGCTCCCGCTGCGAGAACGCGGTCAGCATCAGCACCGGCGCGATCCGCTCCCCCGCGATCTTCTCCGCCGCGCTCAACCCGTCCAGCTTGGGCATCTTCACATCGAGAATCACCAGATCCGGCCGCTGCTCCTCCGCCAGCCGGATCGCCTCTTCCCCGTCGCCCGCCTGCCCGACGACGTCATACCCCTCTTCCGCGAGCATCTCAGCCAGATCCATCCGGATCAGAGCCTCGTCCTCAGCGATCACCACACGCTTAGCAGTCACACCCGACACCTTAGCGACCTCACCCCTTCGCCCCCACGAACCCGTCCAACACAGCAACCGCCTCTTTCCGACTGACCGCGATCGCGTTCCGCCTCGGCCGCCGCCAGGCGATCCCGAGCAGATCCAGTGCATCGGTGAGAATCTTCCGAATGTCGTCCGACTCGTTCGAGAACATGTAGCGCACGTAGTAGTACCGCTTCCCGGTCGCCGGCTTACTCGCCCAGTTCACAAACCGGCACCCGTCCGAGTGGAACAGCCCCCGCAACAGCCGTTCGGGGTACTTGGCAACTATCTCCACCTGCCAGGCCTCAAGCTCGATCTTCCGCAAATGCTTCCGCCCAGCCCCATGCTGCGGAAACAAACACGGCCAATGCTTCCACCGCGCCTCCGTCCGGATCGCGCCGTGACCGCCTCGCATGCACGGACTCGCCGTCGGCTTGACCCGCTTGATCGTGTCGGCGATCTCCTGGTTGAGCTCGACGTACCTCGCGTCATTGATGATCTGCAACGTGAAAACGCCACGCCGCGCCCTGGCGATCGATCCGTCCCCCAGATACCACCCCAGCAGCAATGCATAGGCTGCCTCATCCAGCTCAGCCCCATCACACCGCGGACATGGGGTCCCCTGAAAGCCAGTCCCCCGCGGCAACCCACGCCGCTGATACAACCGACGCCACCGCCGGATCGTCTTGATCGCAACGCCGTGGTAGGTGGCATTCGCTCGATCGCTGAAGCCGGCATCCGACATCCGCAACGCCGAGTCCACCGTCTCCTGCGACCTGATGTGAGCCATACCCAATGCTCCGTGACGGCACGGACAGTTTCGGGCCTACGTGTCGATGCGAGACGGCTCCCGGCGATGCGCTAGCATCTGTCTGGTCACACGCCCTGGTATTCCAATTGGCAGAGAATGCGGATTCAAAACCCGTACAGTGTGGGTTCGAGTCCCACCCAGGGCACAGAAATCTGTCGGCGGGGGCCGCGATCCTTCTCTCATGTACGACGGGGAGACGCGGTCGATCGCCCTCGCAGCCATAGCCGCCGGCGAGAGCCTTAACTCGATCAGCAAGCGGCTCGGCGTGAGTCGAGCTACGCTCCGTGATTGGCGTGACCGTGAGGGTCGTGCGTCGTACCCGAGTGACTGTCCTCGTTGCACGAACGGGAAGCTGCCGGGTGCGTCGTACGCGCACTTGCTCGGGCTTTATCTCGGGGACGGGTGTCTGTCGAAGCACCGGCGCGACGTCTACGCCTTACGAATCGCCTGCGACGACGCCTACCCAAGACTCATCGACGAAGCAGCCTCCGCGATAGCTGACGTCCACCCGTCTCGTCCGGTTCATCGCGTCCAAGCGGTCGGCTACACCGCCGTCCTGTCGTACTGGAAGCACTGGCCCTGCCTGTTCCCCCAGCACGGCGCCGGCCCCAAACACCGACGCAAGATCGAACTGGCCCCCTGGCAGCAGGAGATCGTTGCCGAGTACCCCGAACTCTTCCTCCGCGGCCTCTTCAACTCTGACGGCTGCCGAGTCGCAAACTGGGCCACCCGCACAGTCCGCGGCGAGACCAAGCGCTACGACTACCCCCGCTACATGTTCTCCAACGAGTCCCTCGACATCAAGCACCTCTGCCAGCAGTCCCTAGTCCGACTAGCCATCCCCTGGCGCATGCCCCGCCCCAACGCCCTATCCGTCGCCCGCCAAGAAGCAGTCACCCGCCTGGACACCTTCATCGGCCCGAAGTCGTAACCAGAGCCACCACGCCCACCGGTCGTCCGTTAGCCGAACGCGACCAGTCCCCCAAGCCCAGTTCTTAGCTCACCAGGCCGCCAGCTGTCCACCCAGGCCAGCCACAACCCACATCCTCTCGCTCTTGCCCTGCACGAGCCCTACAAGCCACCGGCCGTCCACTCGAGCCGGCCACTTCGCAAATCTCAGTTCTTCGTTCTTGTTCTGTTCCTGCACGAGCCTCACCGGGCCGCCGGCCGCCACCCGAGCCAGTCACTTCTCAGATCTCTTGCTCTTGCTCTGCACGAGCCCTGCGAGCCGCTGGCGTCCGCTCGGGCCGACCACGTCTCAGATGTCTGTCTTTGCTCTTGCTCTTCCCCTGCATGAGCGCCAGCGAGCCGGCGGCCGGTCGCCCGGGCCAGCTACATCTCATAGGTCTTTGTCTTGTTGTTGTTCTGCATGGGTGAGCCGGGCAGTTGGTTGGCTGCCCGGCTCTGTGCAAGCTGTTGTTACGGGTTCTGGCTGCGGTAGGCGGGGGCTATGCCTTCGATGGCGTCACCCATGCGGTGGACCCGGAGGGCGTTGGTGGAGCCGGGGATGCTCGGCGGGGAGCCGGCGACGATGACGACCAGGTCGCCCTTCTTGAGTTTGCCGAGTTCCAGCAGGCGCTGGTCTACCTGGCGGACCATTTCGTCGGTGTGTTCGACGGTCGGGACGATGTACGTCTCGATGCCCCACACGACGCTCAGCCAGGAGCTGACCGACGGGACGGGAGTGAAGGCGAGCAGCGGTACTTCGGTGCGGTAGCGCGCCAGCCGCAGCGCGGTGTCGCCGGACTGCGTGAACGCGATCAGGTACTTCGCGTCCAGCCGCTCCGCCACGTCCGCGGCCGCCCGGGCGATCACGCCCCCCTTGGTCTTCGGCTCCCACTCGATCGCCTGGACACGGCTGAGGCCGTGCTCCTCGGTGGACTCCACGATCCGCGCCATCGTCCTGACGGTCTCGATCGGGAACCGGCCGACGCTGGTCTCACCGGACAGCATGACCGCGTCCGCACCGTCGAGTACGGCGTTCGCGACGTCGGACGCCTCCGCGCGCGTCGGACGCGGCGCGGAGATCATCGACTCGAGCATCTGGGTGGCGACGATGACCGGCTTCGCGTTCAGCCGGGCCTGGTCGATGATCAGCTTCTGGACCAGCGGGACCTCCTCGAGCGGGAGCTCCACACCGAGGTCGCCGCGGGCCACCATGAACCCGTCGAAGGCCTCGATGATCTCGTCCAGGTTGGCGACCGCCTGCGGCTTCTCGATCTTGGCGACGACCGGGAGCCGCAGCCCCTCCTCGTCCATGATCTTGTGCACGAGCTGGATGTCGGCCGCGTCCCGCACGAACGACAGCGCGATCATGTCGGCCGGCAGGTGCAGCGCCCAGCGGAGGTCCTCGACGTCCTTCTCGGACATCGCCGGCACGCTGACAGCGACACCGGGCAGGTTGATGCCCTTGTGGTTCGACACCGGCCCGCCGACGGTGACCCGGCAGACCACGTCGGTCTCGGTCACCTCCTCGGCGACCAGTGCGATCCGGCCGTCGTCGATCAGCAACTGATCGCCCGGGCGGACGTCACCCGGCAGGCCCTCGTACGTCGTCCCGCAGATGGTCTGATCGCCCGGCACCTCCCGGGTGGTGATCGTGAAGCGCTCGCCGTAGGTCAGCGTTGCCTTGCCCTCGGCGAACTCGGCCAGCCGGATCTTCGGGCCCTGCAGGTCGACCAGGATGCCGACGTTGCTGCCGGTCTCCGCCGCTGCGGTGCGGATCCGCTGGTAGATGCGCTCATGCTCGGCATGGGCGCCGTGACTCAGGTTGAGCCTTGCGACGTCCATACCTGCTTGGACGAGTTCCAGGATGCGCTCCGGGGCGGCCGTAGCCGGGCCGAGCGTACAAACGATCTTTGCGCGACGCACGTCACAAAACCCTACTCCTGCAAACCACCTGGCCCGCTGGTCCACCCCCCTTACTGGACGGTTAACACCTGATGGCGATCGTCCGCACCGCCTGAATCGTCAAGAACCCAAGGGGTTGTAGGCCCCGACCGTCACATCTCCGCTGGGTTGGGCGGTGACCGTCTGCAGGCCGACCGGCCGCCCGTCCTGGTACGTGATGAGGGTGACCTCACCCGGCTTCCGCAGCGTGTAGCCGAGGGCGAACGCGTACGCCGCTCCCCCGGTCGTCCCGTTCGTGTACGTCGTGACCTCGTGCTCGCCGAACGCCCTGGTCGTGGGACCGACCTGCCGGTGCAAATGACCAGACAGCAGCAGGGACGCGCACCCGCGCTCGGCAGTGGCGGCGAACGAGGACGGATCGTGGACGACCATCGTCGAGATCCGCTTGTCCTCCGGCTGGTCGCAGGCGACGTCCGCGAGCCGCTGAGACTGGTGCTCGATCGTCTCGTCCCCCGGCGTGTCGGCGCTGCCGAGCCCGGTCTTGGTCGGGTCGCTGTCACCGAGGAACCGGATCCCCTCGACCTCGACGGGCTTGCTGTCGAGCACGGTGAATCCGGCCTTGCGCATGAATTCCTCGACGTGCCCGCCGGCGTCGTGGTTGCCGGCCACCGCGACCACCTTGAAGTCCTTGAAGTGCTGCCGCAGCGAGTTGATGCTGAACGCTTCCCAGCTCTGCCCTGACGACGTGTCGTCACCGGCGTCGATCAGCAGCTTGGCGCCGCCGGCCTTCGCGACCTCGGACGCGAACCCGTCGATGCCGATGTTGTCGTGCCGGTCCGACACCAGCAGCGCGACCTTCTGCTCCTTGCTCGGCTGGTGGATCTCCGGCGCGACGTCGGCGACCCGGTTCTTGAGCCGGCCGTACAGCTCGGTGGACTTCCGGTACGTCTCGACCAGCGTCCGGATCACCCCGACGCCGCCGGTGGTCGAGAACCCGGACGCGACCTCGACCTTCTTCAGCCGGTTGTCGAACGACATCTCCGGCAGCAGCTTGAACAACGGCTGCCACTGCGTCGGCGGTACTTCGGCCGGCCGCATCCGCCCGGGTCCGTAGATCGAGGCGATCGTGATCAGCATCGCGACCAGTACGACGATGGCGCGGTGCTCGAACCGGCGTTCGTGCCGGTGGACCAGGTGCCACAGTTCGCGCCGGCGCCGTACGCCGAGGGCCGTCCAGAGCGTCGCGACCACGACGACCACGAGCAGGCCGGTACCGGCTCCGGCGACGGCGTTGTCGACGGCCATCTGCTGGATGACCTGCTTGATCTGCCCGATTTCACCGTCGGGCTGGGACGCGATCAGCGTGTCGCGGGTGAGCAGCTCCGTGAGGTTGTCGGCGTCGGTCTCCTGTACGTCGATGTTGACGCCGATCTTGCCCGGAGTGTCGGCCGGGATCCGCAACCGCGGGAGTACGGCGCCGAGGTCGAGCGTCGCGTACCCGTCGAAGGTGGGCGACACCGTGGCCGCGTGCGCGCCGATCGTGACCCGCTCGGAGTCGTTCACGAATCCGAGCAGACCCACCACGACCGTCGTCACCGCAAAGAGCAAGCTGAGCGCGGCCCACGGCGCCATCGCCCTGAGCCGCGCTCTTGTCACCAACCGCCTGACCACACCTACAACCTAGCGAAAGCTCACACGGCGAGCGGGCGTGCTGTCGGCGGGATCGGGGTCGGGAGGGTCGACGAACCGGTGAGGAGGGTGTCCACGCCGTTGGCGCAGGAACGGCCCTCAGCGATCGCCCAGACGATCAGGGACTGACCGCGACCGGCGTCACCGCAGGCGAAGACGCCCTCGACCGAGGTCTGGTAGTCGTTGTCCCGCTTGACGTTGCCGCGCTCGTCGAGCTCGACGCCGAGCTGCTCCAGGAAACCCTCGCGCTCCGGGCCGAGGAAGCCCATCGCCAGCAGCACGAGCTGCGCCGGGATGGTCCGCTCGGTCCCCTCGACCGGGTTGAACCGGCCCTCGGAGAACTCGACCTCGACCAGCTTCAGCCCCGAGACGTTGCCGTCGGCATCGGACTCGAAGTTCACCGTCGAGACGGCGTACACCCGGTCGCCGCCCTCCTCGTGCGCGGAGGCGACCCGGTAGATCATCGGGTACGTCGGCCACGGCTGGTGCCCCGGACGGTCGTCCCCCGGACGCGGCATGATCTCCAGCTGGGTCACCGTGCGGGCGCCCTGCCGGTGTGCGGTACCGAGGCAGTCGGCGCCGGTGTCGCCGCCGCCGATGATCACCACGTCCTTGCCGGTCGCAACGATCTGGTCGTCGACGGTCTGTCCGAGCGCGACCCGGTTGGCCTGCGGCAGGTACTCCATCGCCTGGTGGATGCCGCCGTACTCGCGACCCGGCACGGGCAGATCGCGGGCCGCGGTGGATCCGGTCGCGATGACGACAGCGTCGTACCGCTGCTTGAGTTGGGTGCCGGTCACGTCCACGCCGACGTTCACGCCGGAGCGGAAGACCGTGCCCTCCTCCTTCATCTGCTGGATCCGGCGATCGACCTGCAGCTTCTCCATCTTGAACTCGGGAATGCCGTACCGCAGCAGGCCGCCCGGGGTGTCGGCGCGCTCGTACACCGCGACCGTGTGCCCCGCGCGGGTCAGCTGCTGCGCGGCGGCCAGGCCCGACGGACCGGAGCCGACGACCGCGATCGTCTTGCCGGTCAGCCACTCCGGCGGCTGGGGCCGGACGTCGCCGGTCTCCCAGGCCTTGTCGATGATCGCGACCTCGACGTTCTTGATCGTCACCGGATCCTGGTTGATGCCGAGCACGCAGGACGTTTCGCAGGGCGCCGGGCAGAGCCGGCCGGTGAACTCCGGGAAGTTGTTGGTCGCGTGCAGCCGCTCGATCGCGCTCGACCAGTCGTCCCGCCAGACCAGGTCGTTCCACTCCGGGATCAGGTTGCCCAGCGGGCAGCCGTTGTGGCAGAACGGGATACCGCAGTCCATACAACGGCCGGCCTGCTTGGTGATGATCGGCAGCAGGGCCTTGCCCGGTCCACCTGGGTAGACCTCTTTCCAGTCCTGCTTGCGTTCCTCCACCGGCCGCCGCTCGGCGACCTCGCGCGGGGTGGTCAGGAATCCCTTGGGATCAGCCATCAGATGGCCTCCATCATCGCTCGCGTGGTGGCGTCCTCGTCCAGCCCGTCGCGCTCGGCGGCCGCCTTGGCCGCCAGCACCCGGGCGTAGTCGCGGGGCATCACCGTGGTGAACCTGGCGGCCGCGGCCGGCCAGTCGGCGAGCAGCTTGGCCGCCCGTTCCGATCCGGTCTCCTCGAAGTGCCTGCGGACCAGGTCGTGCAGCAGTTCGGACTCGTCCGTGGTGACCGGGTGCAGATCCACCAGCTCCGGGTTCACCAGGGTGTGGTCCAGGTCGATCACGTGGGCCACGCCGCCCGACATGCCGGCCGCGAAGTTCCTCCCGACAGCACCCAGTACGACGACACGCCCGCCGGTCATGTACTCGCAGGCGTGGTCGCCGACCGACTCGACGATCGCGGTCGCACCGGAGTTCCGGACACAGAACCGTTGCCCGACGCCACCGCTGATGAACAGCTCACCCGACGTCGCGCCGTACGCGATCACGTTGCCGGCGATGATCTGGCCGGCCGCGTCGAACCGCGCGTGGCGGTCCGGGCGGATGACCACGCGACCGCCGGACAGGCCCTTGCCGACGTAGTCGTTGGCGTCACCCTCGAGTCGCAGGGTGACTCCGCTCGGCACGAAGGCGGCGAACGAGTTGCCGGCCGAACCGGTGAAGGTCAGGTCGATCGTCCCGTCGGCCAGGCCGGCCGCGCGGTACCGCTTGGTGATCTCGTGGCCGAGCATCGTGCCGACGGTGCGGTTGACGTTCCGGATCGCGAGCTGTGCCCGGACCGGTTCGCCGTTCTCCAGCGCCGGGCGGCAGATCCGGATCAGCTCGTTGTCGAGCGCCTTGTCGAGGCCGTGGTTCTGCTCGACGACCTGGTGCCGCGACGCGCCTTCCGGCAGCGACGGCACGTGCAGGATCGGCGTCAGGTCGAGGCCGTCCGCCTTCCAGTGGTCGACCGCGCGCTGGATGTCCAGCACCTCGGCGTGCCCGATCGCCTCGTCCAGGGTCCGGAATCCCAACTCTGCAAGGTATTCCCGGACCTCCTCGGCGATGAACTCGAAGAAGTTCACAACGAATTCGGGCTTGCCGGAGAACCGCTCCCGCAGTACCGGGTTCTGCGTCGCGACGCCGACCGGGCACGTGTCGAGGTGGCAGACCCGCATCATGATGCAGCCCGATACCACCAGCGGAGCGGTCGCGAAACCGAACTCCTCCGCGCCGAGCAGCGCCGCGATGATCACGTCGCGACCGGTCTTCAGCTGGCCATCGGTCTGTACGACGATGCGGTCGCGCAAACCGTTCAGCAGCAGGGTTTGCTGTGTCTCGGCGAGACCCAGCTCCCACGGACCACCGGCGTGCTTGAGCGACGTCAACGGCGCCGCGCCGGTCCCGCCGTCGTGACCGGAGATCAGTACGACGTCCGCGTGGGCCTTGGAGACACCCGCGGCGATCGTGCCGACGCCGACCTCGGACACCAGCTTCACGTGGATCCGTGCGGCCGGGTTCGCGTTCTTCAGGTCGTGGATCAGCTGCGCCAGATCCTCGATCGAGTAGATGTCGTGGTGCGGCGGCGGCGAGATCAGGCCGACGCCAGGCGTCGAGTACCGCGTACTGGCCACCCACGGGTACACCTTCGGACCGGGCAGCTGCCCGCCCTCGCCGGGCTTCGCGCCCTGCGCCATCTTGATCTGGATGTCGTCGGAGTTCGTCAGGTACTCCGCGGTGACGCCGAACCGTCCCGAGGCGACCTGCTTGATCGAGCTCCGCCGGGTCGGGTCGTACAGCCGGTCGGCGTCCTCGCCGCCCTCACCGGTGTTCGACTTGCCGCCCAGCTGGTTCATCGCGATCGCCAGCGTCTGGTGCGCCTCCATGCTGATCGAGCCGTAGCTCATCGCGCCGGTGGAGAACCGCTTGACGATCTCGCTGACCGGCTCGACCTCGTCGATCGAGATCGGCTGCCGGTCGGAACCGAAGCCGAACAGACCGCGCAGCGTCATCAGCCGCTCGGACTGCTCGTTCACCCGGGACGTGTACTGCTTGAAGATGTCGTAGCGGCCGGTCCGGGTGCTGTGCTGCAGGCGGAACACCGTGTCCGGGTCGAACAGGTGCGGCTCGCCCTCGCGGCGCCACTGGTACTCGCCGCCGATCTCTAGCTTGCGGTGCGCGGGCAGGATCCCGTCCGCAGGGTACGCGCGCAGGTGCCGGCGGCGTACCTCCTCGGCGATCGTGTCCAGGCCGACGCCGCCGATCCTCGACGACGTACCGGTGAAGTAGATGTCGACCAGGAACGGGGACAGCCCGTTCGCCTCGAAGATCTGGGCGCCGGTGTACGACGCGACCGTCGAGACACCCATCTTCGACATGACCTTGAGCACGCCCTTGCCGAGCGACTTCACCACGTTGCGCACAGCCTGCTCGGGCTCGATCCCCGGCAAGTAGGTGCCGTGCCGGCAGAGGTCCTCGACGGACTCCAGCGCCAGGTACGGGTTGATCGCGGCCGCGCCGTACCCCATCAGGAGCGCGACGTGGTGGACCTCGCGGACGTCACCGGCCTCGACGACCAGACCGACCTGGGTGCGGGTCTTCTCCCGGACCAGGTGGTGGTGCACCGCGGAGGTGAGCAGCAGCGACGGGATCGGGGCGCTGTCGGCGTTCGAGTGCCGGTCGGACAGCACCAGGATGCGGGCGCCGTCGCGGATCGCGGCGTCGGCCTCCGCGCAGATCTCGTCGAGCCGGGTCCGGAGCGCCTCGCCGCCGCCTTCGACGTCGTACACGCCGCGCAGGACCGTGGTGGCCAGGCCGGGCATGTCGCCGTCGAGGTTGATGTGGCGGAGCTTGGCCAGCTCGTCGTTGGTGATCACCGGGAACGGGATCACCACCTGCCGGCAGGACGCCGGACTCGGGTTGAGCAGGTTCGACTCCGGGCCGAGCGACGACGACAGCGAGGTGACGAGCTCCTCCCGGATCGCGTCCAGCGGCGGGTTCGTGACCTGGGCGAACAGCTGCGCGAAGTAGTCGAACAGCAGCCGCGGCCGGTCGCTCAGCACCGCGATCGGCGTGTCGGTGCCCATCGAGCCGATCGGCTCGGCGCCGGCCTTCGCCATCGGGGTGAGGATGAGGCGCAGCTCCTCCTCGGTGTACCCGAAGACCTGCTGGCGACGCGTCACCGACGCATGGCTGTGTACGACGTGCTCGCGCTCGTGCAGGTCCTCGAACCGGATCAGGCCGCCGTGCAGCCATTCGTCGTACGGGTGCTCGGTGGCGAGCGCGTTCTTCACCTCGGCGTCGGTGATGATCCGGTGCGCGTCGACGTCGACCAGGAAGATCCGGCCCGGCTCGAGCCGGCCCTTCTCGGTCACGGTGGCCGGGTCGATGTCGAGCACGCCGGCCTCGGACGCGAGTACGACGAGGCCGTCCTCGGTCACCCAGTAGCGCGAGGGGCGCAGTCCGTTGCGGTCGAGGACCGCGCCGACCTTCGTTCCGTCGGAGAAGACCACCGACGCCGGGCCGTCCCACGGCTCCATCAGCGTCGAGTGGAACTCGTAGAACGCGCGCCGCTTCGAGTCCATCGTGGCGGCGTTCTCCCACGCCTCCGGGATCATCATCAGCATCGCGTGCGGCAACGAGCGGCCGCCGAGGTGCAGGAGCTCGAGCACCTCGTCGAAGGACGCGGAGTCCGACGCTCCCGGCGTACAGATCGGGTAGAGCTGCTCGAGGTCACCCGGGATCAGGTCGCTGGCGAGCAGGGCCTCGCGGGCACGCATCCAGTTGCGGTTGCCCTGGACGGTGTTGATCTCACCGTTGTGGGCGATGTACCGGTACGGGTGGGCCAGCGGCCAGGACGGGAACGTGTTCGTGGAGAACCGCGAGTGCACGATGCCGATCGCCGAGGCGAGATCGGGGTCGGTCAGCTCGGGGAAGAACTTGTCCAGCTGGTCGGTGGTGAGCATCCCCTTGTAGGTGATGGTCCGGCCGGACAGCGACGGGAAGTAGGTCTCCGTCTCCTTCTCGGCGCGCTTGCGCAGCCGGAACGCCATCCGCTCCAGCGCCAGGCCGAGCACCCGGCCGGCCTTCGCGCTGACGAACAGCTGCTTGAACGTCGGCATCACCGAACGCGCGGTCGCGCCGAGCAGGTCGGGCGTGGTCGGGATGTCCCGCCAGCCGACGACACTCAGCTGCTCCTCGGCGGCCAACTCCTCGATCCGGTTGATCGCCTTGGCGGCGTCGTCGGGATCGGCGGGCAGGAACGCGATACCGGTCGCGTAGCTGTGCGGCGCCGGCAGCTCGAACTCGCACACCTTGCGGTAGAAGGCGTCCGGGACCTGCAGCAGGATGCCAGCGCCATCGCCGGAATCCGGTTCGGCGCCGGACGCGCCGCGATGCTCGAGATTGCGCAGGGCGGTCAAGGCCTTGGCCACGATGTCGTGGCTCGGTTCACCGGTCAGGGTCGCGACGAAGGCAACACCACAAGCGTCGTGCTCGTGCCGTCCGTCGTACAGACCCTCGCTCGGGAAAGGCGGGCTACCAAACATCCAGGAGCTCCCGTCGTCCTACGGTCAAATACAACTGGCCGCGGGACAACACTGGCCCAAGCCGGGTGTCCCGAGACTACCTCATGACGCCCACCAGATGGACTTCCCGTCCACCGCGCAACGCCTTGATGACCCACAGTAAGCAAGCGCTCACTACTAGCCTCCCATCTTCCCAGCCCACCGCCCCCACAACCACCCACGCACGCCCGAAATTCACCTGTTGAGACCGCCGGATCCTGATAGGCCGTTCCTATGCCCTGGAACCCCTCCCCCGACTGGCAACCGCTCACCTCCGGCACCGGCCAGGCCACTGGCGGCGTCTGGCTGACCCCCGACGGCCAGGTGGTCAAGCGCCTGCTGCCCGGCGTCGAGGATCCACGCCATCAGGCCTACTGGGAGCGGCAGGCGCTGGTCGCCGAATCCGGCGTCGTGGCTGGTACGCCGGGTCTGCGGGCGCCGGTTTGTCTGGGGGTCGGGCGTGATTCGGCGGGGATCACGCTGCGGACGGCCTACACGCCTGCCGCGGAGTGGACCGGAGAGGGGTTGGCTGAGGCTCTAGGGCGGTTCGCGGGGTGTTCGGTGGGTGAGCCCGGGTGGGGTGCTCGGGGCGTACTGCGGGACCGTTTGCGGGCCGTTGAGCTGCGGGGTGGGTGGGATGGGCTCAAGCGAGCCGGGCTGAGTTCGCCGGCGATCGAGGAGCTCTGGATGCGGCGGGAGGCGGCGCTGGGCGTGCTGGATGGGCTTCCACGGGTGCCGACGCACGGGGACGCGCATCCGGTGAACCTGCTCGGACGGGACGGCGAAGACGTCATCGCGATCGACTGGGAGCAGTTCGGGTTGGGGCCTGCCGGGTTCGACCTCGGGTATTTGGCGCTCGCGGTGGACACCCCGCTGGACGAATTGATTGCGGCGCACGGTGGCGACGTACGGCGTGGGGCTGTGCTCGTGGCGGCGTACACCGGGGTGTCACGCGCCGCGTGGGCCCTCACGCAGCCGGAGCCTGGCGATCACGTCGAGCGGTTGGCCAGGTTGTCGCCGATCGTGGACGAGGCGGTCAGCCAGGCGTCGTGAAAGGCCTGGTAGGTCGGGAAGCGGGTGGTGGTGGCTTGGGTGAGGACGGCTTGGAGGGGGTCGGGTGGGGTGGTGAGGAAGATCTGGGCGGTGCGGGCCATCACGTAGGCGGTGGTTTGGGTGTCGATGGGCGCTCCCAGGACGTGCTCCTCGGGCGCCATGTAGCGGCTTGAGCCGAACATCCGGCCCATGGTGTTGACGAACGGGCCGCGGTGGTAGCTGTCGAGGTCTATGACCGTCAGGCGTTGCATCGTGAAGTCGTAGAGCATCGATGAGTGGTAGAAGTCGCCTTCGACCCAGCCGGCCGCGTCGAGGGCGGCGTGGAGGTCGTAGAGGGTGTTGAGGGCGGTGAGGATCTCCTGGCTGGGGAGCGCCTTGAAACGGTCGCGGGCCGGGCCGAGGAGGTCGCCGTCGCGCCAGTCGTAGACGAGCACAGGGCCGGCCGGGGATTCGATCACCGCGTGCAGGGTTGGCAGGGCGGGGTGGTTGACGGAATGCGCGAGTTCGACGGTGTTGCGGAGGAGAGTCACGCGGCCGTCGAAGTCGAGGAACGCCTGGGGATCGGTGGGGTCGCCGGCGGTTTTGACGAAGTACCGGCTGTCGGCGGTCTGCACGCCGTACGAGATGTTGCCGGAGTCTTGGGTAGCGAAGCGGGTGAAGATGGTGCCGAGCTGTTCGAGGTAGGTCGCGGGCGGGACGTCGATCTCACCGGGGAACATTCCGCCGACCCTAGTGGAGGTACACGATGGCACTGAGCGATTTTCCGCGGTACCCGTTGTTGTTCGGGCCCAGCCCGGTGCATCCGCTCGAGCGGTTGTCGGCGTACCTGGGTGGGGCGAAGGTCTGGGCGAAGCGGGAGGACTGCAACTCGGGGCTTGCGTACGGCGGGAACAAGACGCGGAAGCTCGAGTACCTGATCCCGGATGCGCTGGCTCAAGGGGCTGACACGTTGGTGTCGATCGGTGGATACCAGTCGAATCACACCCGGCAGGTCGCCGCGGTCGCCGCGAAGGTCGGGTTGAAGGCGGTGCTGGTCCAGGAGAACTGGGTGGACTGGCCGGACGCGCTCAACGACCGGGTCGGCAACATTCTGCTCAGCCGGATCATGGGGGCCGAGGTGCGGCTCGATCCGGCCGGGTTCGGGATCGGCTTCAAGGACAGCTGGAAGCAGGCGCTCGAGGACGTGCAGGCACGCGGCGGTACGCCGTACGCGATCCCGGCCGGCGCCTCGGACCATCGGCTCGGCGGGCTGGGATTCGCGCAGTGGGCGTACGAGGTGGAGCAGCAGGAACGCGAGCTCGGGGTCTTCTTCGACACGATCGTGGTGTGCTCGGTGACCGGGTCGACGCATGCGGGGATGATCGCCGGGTTCGCCGGGCAGGACCGGCCGCGGCGCGTGATCGGGATCGACGCGAGCGCCAAGCTGCAGGAAACGCGTGATCAGGTCGAGCGGATCGCCCGGGCAACGGCTTCCCTGATCGGGTTGGAGCGCGAACTGCGGGACGACGAGATCACGGTGCTGGAGGGGTGGGCCGGGGACGAGTACGGGATCCCGGTGCGGTCGACGCTCGACGCGATCCGGCTGACGGGGCAGCTCGAGGGGATGATCATCGACCCGGTCTACGAGGGGAAGTCGATGGCAGGTCTGATCGACCTCGTCCGCACCGGCGACATCCCGAAGGACTCCACCGTGCTCTACGCCCACCTCGGCGGGCAGCCCGCGCTCAACGCCTACAGCGGTCTGTTCACGCAGTCTCAGCCGATCGCCGAGTAGCTACCAGCCGCCGGCGAAGAAGGATTCGAGGCCGGGGAGCGGATGCGCCGCGGTGGTCGCGTTCGCCACCACGATGACGGCCAGCGTCAGCGCCAGCAGCGAGACGAAGACGCCGTACGCCGCCAGCAGCCGCCTGGACCGCCGCTCGACCCGATCCGTCCTCGTGAAACCGCGCCACAGCAGGACGCTGAGGACAACGAGACCGATGACCACGATCGTGCCCTCCACAGCCATCACCGCGTGGAACTTGACGTAGTCGCTGCGGATCACGTCGAGGGCAGGTGAGTTCTGACCGTCGGCGAGGTTCTGCCTGATCTGGGCCAGCGTGTCCGGCAGCGGGCCAGCTGAGGCGTTGGGGGCGCCGAAGAGCATCGGCAGCAGGGAGCCGAAGGGCGCCGCCATTCCGTGGATGTTGGCCATGACAGCTGCGAGCGAGACCACGGCAAGAGCGGTGGACAGTACACCGCTCGCTGCGAGAGCCGCTGCCCGAAGACCAGCCGTCCGGAGGAACGCCTGCCAGCTCAGTACGCCGAGGACGATGAGGACCGCCAGCAACACAGCGGCGAGCAGCGCCTTCGCTACGTGGTAGCGGAACCAGTAGTCGACGACCGGCTGCAGTTCGGCGCCGAAGTCGGCTTGGCCGATACGCCAGTACCCGACGAACGCGCTGCGGAAGGTCGCGATGAGGCTCGCCTCGCTGCCGAGGCCGGTGGTCGCCCGAGTGCTCGCGAGTGCGGCGGGAGCCATCACGAAGGCGACGACGAGTGCCGCAGTGGCGGTCGCGGCGGAGGTCAGCGCCTGCCACGGCCGGAAGAAGGTGGTCGACGTCATGGGCTCACGCTAGGCGGACGTGCCTGGCGCGGACCATCACGCAGGATCGACTCTTGGGGTAGCGCCGGCGATACCTTTCGGTCAGCCGATTCCGGGGCCGACGAGGGTGCCGACGAAGTAGGTGAGGGCGGCTGCGGCAGCGCCGAGGAGGAGCTGACGGAGGCCGGAGTACCACCAGGAGCGGGTGGTGACGCGGGAGACGACCGCGCCGCAGACGAACAGGGCCGTCAGGGACAGGATCAGGGACGGTACGACGGTGCCTGAGCCGAACAGGTACGGCGCCAGCGGGATGAAGGCGCCGACCGCGAAGCAGATGAACGACGAGGCGGCCGCGATCAGCGGGTTCGGGAGGTCGCCGGGGTCGATGCCAAGCTCTTCGCGGACGTGCTCCTCCAGGGCCTGGTCCGGGTTCGCGTGGAACTGCTTGGCGACCTTGCTGGCCAGGTCCGGGTCGAGGCCCTTCGCGCGGTACGTCTCGGCGAGCTCGATCTCCTCGTCGAGAGGATGCTTGCGGATCTCCTTGCGCTCGACCTCGATCTCGGCGTGGGCGAGTTCGCGCTGGGAGGCGACGGAGGTGTACTCCCCCGCCGCCATCGAGAACGCGCCCGCTGCCAGGCCGGCGAGGCCCGCCAGGACGATGAACTTCGAGCCCGAGCTGGTGCCGCCGTCCATGCCGGCGATCAGCGCGAAGTTCGACACCAGGCCGTCCATCGCACCGAACACGGCCGGCCGGAGCCAGCCGCCGTTCACATCACGGTGCGTGTGGTCCCCGTGGTGCTCGTTCGAAACCTGAGGCGTCTCAGTCACGAGACCCATCTGAATCGGCGCCGTTCTTCACGTCAACCTTCGGCTGCGGTTCCGCCTCGGCATCCGGCCCTCCGGCCGGCTCGGAGCTCGGGCTCGCGTCTGCGGATGAGCCGTCGTGTGCCTCGTCCGCGGGCGCGGCGTCCGCCTTCGCTTCGCTCGGCTCGGCGGCGGGGGCGTCGGCCGTCGCTTCGCTCGGCTTGCCGGCGGCCGGGCCGGTGGTGATGTCTTCTTGGCCGGGGTATTTGCGGGCGCTGATGATGAAGGCGACTACAGCCAGGACGAACAGGATGAGGGCGGTCCAGACGTTCAGGCGGAGGCCGAGGAAGTGGTTCACGGTGTCGATGCGCATGTTTTCGATCCAGGCGCGGCCGGCGGTGTAGCCGGCGACGTACAGGAAGAAGGCGCGGCCGTGGCCCAGTTTGTAGCGGCGGTCGACGAGGATGACCAGGGCGACGACGCCCAGGTTCCAGATCGCCTCGTACAGGAACGTCGGGTGGAAGGTTGCGAAGTCGGCGTACCCGGCGGGGCGGTGTTCGGGCGAGATCTCCAGGCCCCACGGCTTCGTGGTCGGGCGGCCGAAGAGTTCCTGGTTGAAGTAGTTGCCGAACCGGCCGAACACCTGCGCCAGCGCGATCCCGGGCGCCATCGCGTCCGCGACCGCCAGGAACGGGACCTTCGCCCGCCGGCAGGCGATCCACGCGCCGAGCGCGCCGAATCCGACCGCGCCCCAGATGCCGAGCCCGCCGTGCCAGATCTTCAGCGCGTCGATCGGGTGCCGGCCCTCGCCGAAGTACAGCTCGGCGTCGGTGATGACGTGGTAGATCCGCGCACCGACCAACCCGAACGGGATCGCCCAGAACATGATGTCCGCGAGCACCGGCGCGGATCCGCCGCGGGCCACCCAGCGGCGGCGACCGAGCCAGTATCCGACGAAGATGCCGGCCAGGATGCACAACGCGTACGCGCGGATCGGAAGGCCGAAGACGTGCCAGACACCCTGGCTCGGGCTGGGGATGAACGCCGGAACCATCACGGCGGGAATCAGACTAGACATGGCAAGGGGGAACGCTACTCGACCCACCAGACCACTGCCAGGAGCGCACGGTCACGATGGGGCCTCAGCTTGCAACCGCGTCGACGGCGTTCTGCAGCCCCTCGGAGCTGAGCTGGTCCGCCGGCAACTGCTTGCCGTTGACGTAAACCGTCGGCGTCCCCGTCACACCGCGCTCGTCGGCCGCCTTGCCCACCGACTCCAGCCAGCCCGCGTACGTGTTGTCCTGCAACGCCTTCTGGAACGTCTCGTCACCGACCCCGAGCTGCTGGCCGAGCTCGATCAGCTGGTCCGTGGTCCACGACTTCGAGAAATCGCCGTACATCTCGTCGGCGAAGCTCAGCGCCTTGCCGTTCGCGGCAGCCGCGGCGAACGCGTTGGCCAGCCGCGGCGAGGCGTCCGGGTTGACGAACTGCAGCGGCCAGTAGGTCAGCGTCGCCGTACCGTCCTGGACGAGCTTGTCGACGGTCGAACCGCTCGCCTCCTCGAACTCCGCGCAGTGCGGGCAGCGGAAGTCGAGGTACAGGTCGATGTTGACCTTCGCGCCGGCCTTGCCGACCGTGATGCCCTTCCCGGACGTACCCGGGCCGGTGATGACCGTGGGCTCGGGCCGGCCGTTCGAGCTGACCTCGACCTTGGAGTGACCGCGGTAGTACTGGACGCCGACCCCGCCGGCGAGCGCAAGGACCAGGACGATCACCACGACGATCCCGGGCGAGATCCGGCGCTTGTTCTGCTGCAGCAGCGGATTGGTGTTGCTCACGACGCGGTGACTCCTTGCGGTTCGGATACGACAGCGAACTTACTGACCGGGTACAGCCACAGCCAGACGGCCAGCGCCAGCAGGCCCACGTCCCGGAGGATCTCCTGCAGGTACTTCGTCTGGCCCGCGGCGACCTGACCGCCGCCGCCGAAGCAGCCGCAGTCGATCGACAGACCGCGCGCCCAGGCGGACGACACCGCGGCGATGAACACGATCATGAAAACACCGGCGGCGACGGCCGAGGCGCGGACACCGAAGCCGACGATCAACAGCAACCCGATCGCGATCTCCAGGAACGGCAGCCCCCAGCCGACCGGCTGCACCAGCGACGACGGCAGCAGCTCGTACGCACGGACTGCCTGGGCAGCCGTTTCCGGATCGGTGACCTTCAACGCACCGGCGACCAGCATCACGCTGCCGAGGACGAGCCGGGCGACGAGCGAGACCCAGGGAAACCAGACCTTCACTGGTTGTCCGCCACCAGCTTGCCGAAGTCATGCGCCAGGTCACCGATGGCGGCGTTGGACAGCCAGAGCACGTTCGCCTTGTCGTTCTTGCCGAAGCCGATCACCTGCGCTCCGTGACCGACCTCGTACCCTCCGGAAGGAAGCTTCTGCATCCCCTCCACCGGTACGCCGACCGCCTTCGCGACGTCCTTGATCGACGCCAGCGACCCGGTCAGCCCGGTGAACGACGGATCGAACCGGTCCAGGTACTTGCGGATCACCGGACCGGTGTCCCGCGACGGGTCGGTCGTGATGAACAGCATCTGGATCTGGTCGCGCACCGGCTGATCGAGCTTGGTCAGCGCGGACGCCACATCGGCCATCACCGTCGGGCACACGTCGGGGCAGTTCGTGTACCCGAAGAACACCAGCGTGACCGGCTTCTTCGTCGACGTGACCAGGTTGAACGGATTGCCGCCGGTGTCGGTCAGCGTTGTCGCGGGCATCGAGTACGGCTGGTCCAGCGTGGCGCCGCGCAACCCGTTCGGGTCCTGGCTGCTGCGGATGATCGCCCCGCCCGGATTGTCGGCCTTCTCCTGCTTGCCACTGCAGCCCGCGAGGGCGAGCAGAGCCACCGCGGCCAAAAGGAGTGCCGCGTTCCTGGTTCGACTCACGGCGGTACTAACGTTCGGCGGGCGCGCGGGGTTCCCGGCGTACGCCTTCGGCCAGGTCCTCGGTCAGGGCCCGGACGCCGGCCGCGCCGCCGTCTCCCAGGGCTCTGACGAGCGCCGCTCCGACGATCACAGCGTCCGCGAAAGCGGCCACTCCCGCGGCCTGGTCACCGTTCGAGATGCCCAGCCCGACGCCGACCGGCAGCTCGGTCGCCGCCTTGACCCGCGCCACCAGCGGCGCCGCGAGCTCCGACGGCTTGTCCCGGGCACCGGTGACACCCATCACTGCGGTCGCGTAGACGAACCCGCGGCAAGCGGCCGTCGTCATCGCGATCCGCGCGTCCGTCGACGACGGCGAGACCAGGAACACCTTGTCCAGCTCGTTCTTGTCCGCGGCCGCGATCCACTCCGCGCCCTCGTCCGGGATCAGGTCCGGCGTGATCAGGCCCGCTCCCCCGACACCGGCGAAGTCGGCGGCGAACCGGTCCACGCCGTACCGCTCGATCGGATTCCAGTACGTCATCACGAGCACCGGTACGTCGGAGTACGCCGCGAGCTTCTCGACCGTGCTGAGCACGTCGCGGGTCCGCACGCCGCCGGCGAGCGCGATCTCGGTGGCGCGCTGGATCGTCACGCCGTCCATCACCGGGTCGCTGTACGGCAGGCCGAGCTCGATCACGTCCGCGCCGCCGTCGACCAGTGCCTTCAGGCCGTCCAGCGCTCCGTCGTACGTCGGAAAGCCGGCCGGCAGGTACCCGATCACGGCCGCGCGGCCCGCGTCGTTCGCGGTCCGGATCGCCGCGCCGGCCTTGCCCAGGGCAACGAGCTCACTCACGGCCGGCCTCCTTGTTGCCGAGGCCGAACCAGGTGGCGGCCGTGTCCATGTCCTTGTCCCCGCGCCCGGAGAGGTTCACCAGAATAGTTGCCTCTGGCCCCAATTCGCGGGCGATGTCCAGCGCACCGGCGACCGCGTGCGCGGACTCGATGGCCGGGATGATGCCCTCGGTCCGGGACAGCAGCTGGAACGCGTCCATCGCCTCGGCGTCGGTGATCGGCCGGTACGACGCGCGCCCGGTCTCGGCCAGCCACGCGTGCTCCGGACCGACGCCCGGGTAGTCCAGACCCGCGGAGATCGAATGCGACTCGATCGTCTGCCCATCTTCGTCCTGCAGCAGGAACGACCGCGCACCATGCAGTACGCCGACCTGCCCGGCCGTGATCGTCGCCGCGTGCCGACCGGTCTCGAACCCCTCGCCGCCCGGCTCGATGCCGTACAGCTTCACGGACTCGTCCGGGATGAACGCGGTGAACAGGCCGATCGCGTTCGACCCGCCGCCGACCGATGCGACAGCGGCGTCCGGCAGCTTGCCGAGCAGCTCGAGCGACTGCTCCCGCGCCTCGTCGCCGATCCCGCGGACGAAGTCGCGCACCATCGCCGGGAACGGGTGCGAGCCCGCCGCCGTACCGAGGATGTAGTGGGTCTTGTCCACGCTGGCGACCCAGTCGCGCAACGCCTCGTTGATCGCGTCCTTCAGCGTCCGGCTGCCGGTCTTGACCGAGATGACCTCGGCGCCGAGCAGCCGCATCCGGGCCACGTTCAGCGCCTGGCGCTCGGTGTCGACCTCGCCCATGTAGACGACGCATTCCAGGCCGAGGTACGCGCACGCGGTCGCCGTCGCGACGCCGTGCTGGCCGGCGCCGGTCTCGGCGATCACCCGCGGCTTGCCCATCCGCTTGGTCAGCAGCGCCTGGCCGATCGCGTTGCGGATCTTGTGCGCGCCGGTGTGGTTCAGGTCCTCGCGCTTCAGCAGGATCCGCGCGCCGGCCGCGTCGGACAGCCGGGTCGCGTCGTACAGCAGGCTCGGGGCGCCGATGTACTCGCGCAGCATCCGCTCGAACTCACCGGTGAACTCCGGGTCGGCCATGGCTTCGCGCCAGGCCTGGGTGAGCTCGTCGAGCGGCGCGATCAGCGCCTCCGGCATGAACCTGCCGCCGAAACGGCCGAAGTGCCCGAACTGGTCGGGCAGCACAGTAGACATCCGACAAAACCTTCCAGACCCGGCCCAGACGGCGCGGGAGAGTTACTACCCCTACCCGTTTGGACCGGGAGGAGAGGTCAGTGCCGCTGCTGGATTGCGGGGTGCGATCCGGCGGCGACGAGGTCGGCGACCGAGGCGCGAGGATCGCGGCCGGTCACCAGGGTTTCACCGACGAGGACGACATCGGCCCCGGCGCGCGCGAACTCGATTACATCATGCGGCCCGCGGACCCCGGACTCGGCCACCCGGACCAGCTCGGTCGGGATCGTCGGCGCGACCCGCGCGAACGTGTCCCGGTCGACCTCGAGGGTCTTCAGGTTGCGGTTGTTCACGCCGATGAGCTGAGCGCCGGCGTCCACCGCACGCCGGGTCTCCTCCTCGTCGTGCACCTCGACCAGCGGGCACAGGCCGATCGAGTGCGCACGCTCGATCAGCGAGACCAGGGCCTCCTGCTCCAGCGCCGCCGCGATCAGCAGCACCATGTCGGCGCCGGCCGCCCGGGCCTCCCAGAGCTGGTACGACGAGACGATGAAGTCCTTACGCAGCACGGGCACGTCGACCCGGCCGCGAACCGCGCGCAGGTCGTCGAGGCTGCCGTTGAACCGGCGCTCTTCGGTGAGGACCGAAATCGCCGCGGCGCCGCCCAACTCGTACTCCCCGGCCAGCGCGGCCGGGTCGGTGATCTCGGCCAGCTCGCCCTTGGACGGGCTGGACCGTTTCACCTCGGCGATCACCGCGATCCCGTCACCGCGGAACACGGGCATCGGGTCCTTGGCGTCGGGCTTGCGCTGGGCCTCCTGCTTCAGATCGTCCAGGCTGACCCGCGCCTGGCGCTCCGCAAGGTCCTCGCGGACCCCAGCGAGAATGTCGTCAAGCACAGTCATGTCCGTCCGCCCCTCAGTGGTCGCCGTCAGTCGGGACCCCGAAGCCCAGCAACTGCAGCACCTTGCCGGTCAGCGCACCGAGCACCGCGATCGCGACGGAGATCCAGAACAGCACCCAGTTCGGGCCGAGCACCATCGCGATGGCGCCCACCGTGAACGCGACCAGCACGATCACCACCGCGGTCCACGCCGCGGGGCTGTTGCCGTGCAGATCGTGGGGAGCCTCCTCGTCGATCCGACTAGCTGCTTGATCCGCCACCGTATTGTCCATAGTTGGCGCCACTCCTCCTCGTCGTCCTGTCCTATTGTGGCGGTAGCCCGCCGCGATCAGAGAGTCGGGTCCTCCCCGGCGTCGATCGCCTTCCACTGATCGGCCGGTGAGGCAGCCGGATCACGCTCGTATCGTGCTGTAGGTCGCCGCCACCTGTGGGCCGTCACCGCGGCGATCAGACCCGCCGCGACCAGGGCGATCCCGCCTGCTAGTGCGAACCACGGCGCCACGCCGAGGGTCTGCGTGACCTGGTCGGCGAGTACGTCGCTCAGCTCGGGCCGCAGCCTGCTCAGCTCGGCGCCGCCGGGGCGGACGGTCAGAGCGACGATGACCGCGACCGCTCCGAGCAGCGCCACCAGACCGCCCAGAACCCTCCGCAGCATCGTGCCGGCCAGCTTCGTGACCACGACCGCCACCACCGACGCCAGCGCCAGCGTGACCGGCGCCTTGGTGATCGTGTAGCCGCTGAACACCACGTCGACACGCCCGTTGCCCGGGTTGGCCGAGACCCACGTCAGGTACCCGGACAGGCCGAGCAGCACCAGCGCCACCAGGGCGAGCAGATCGACTATCCGTTGCGGTTTCATACGTCACTGCATACGTCGCTGAAGGTTCCCGCGACCGCGATCGCGTTCAGTACGGCGGCCGCCTTGGTCCGGCACTCGGCGTCCTCCGAGGCCGGGTCGGAGTCCGCGACGATCCCGGCACCGGCCTGCACGTACGCCGTCCCGCCGCGCAGCACCGCGGTCCGGATCGCGATCGCGGTGTCCGCGTCGCCGGCGAAGTCCAGGTAGCCGACCACGCCGCCGTACACACCGCGCCGGGTGACCTCGAGCTTGTCGATGATCTCCATCGCCCGCGGTTTCGGTGCCCCGGACAACGTTCCGGCCGGGAACGCGGCGGTCAGTGCGTCGAACGCGGTCATGCCGGCCTTGAGCTGCCCGGTGACCGTCGACTCGAGATGCATGACGTGGCTGTAGCGCCGCACGTCCATGAAGTCGACCACCTCGACCGTGCCGGGCGCGCACACCTTGCCGACGTCGTTGCGGCCGAGGTCGACCAGCATCAGGTGCTCGGCGCGCTCCTTGGCGTCGGCGCGGAGCTCCTCCTCGAGCGCGTGGTCCTCCTCCGGCGTGGCGCCGCGGCGGCGGGTGCCGGCGATCGGGTGCAGGATCACCTTGTTCTCGGTGACCTTGACCAAGGCCTCCGGGCTCGAGCCCACGATGTCGAAGCCGTCGAGGCGGACCAGGTACATGTACGGGCTCGGGTTGGACCGTCGCAGCACCCGGTAGATGTCCAGGGCGCTCGCGGTGGTCTGCAACTCGAACCGCTGCGAGACGACGATCTGGAACGCCTCGCCGGCCCGGATCTCCTCCTTGGCGTGCTCGACCGCCTCCCGGTACTCCGCGCTGGAGCGCTGCCGGTGCGGGTCGGGCTGCGCCTGCCGGTCGGCACGGACGACGTACGACGGGGTGGGCTGCGCGAGGTCGCGCTCCATCGCGTCGAGCCGCCGGACGGCGTCTGCGTACGCCTCGTCGACGCGCTCGTCGGAGTCGTCCCAGTTGACAGCGTTCGCGATCAGCCAGATCTCGCCGGTCTCGTGGTCGAGGGCGGCCAGGTCGGTCGCGAACAGGAACGTCAGCTCGGGCAGGCCGAGGTCGTCGGTCGTTGTGTCGGGCAACCGCTCCAGGCGGCGCACGGCGTCGTACCCGAGGAAGCCGACCATGCCCCCGGTCAGTGGGGGCAGGTCGGGCAACCGCGGCGTGTGCAGGATCTCGAGCGTCTCACGCAGCGCCTTCAGCGGGTCACCGGTCTGCGGGAGGCCGACGGGCGGGTTGCCGGTCCAGACGGCCTCGCCGTCGCGCTCGGTCAGCGTCGCGGCGGAGCGGACGCCGATGAACGAGTAGCGCGACCAGACTCCGCCGTTCTCCGCCGACTCCAGCAGGAACGTGCCCTCGCGCTCGGCCGCGAGCTTGCCGTAGACACCGATCGGCGTCTCGGCGTCGGCGAGCAGCCGGCGCGTCACCGGGATGACCCGGCGGTCCTTCGCGTACTCGCGGAAGGTCTCCAGCTCCGGAACCGTCACGCCGCCACCTCGATCTCACCGTTCTCGAAGCAGCTGCGGGTGCCGGTGTGGCAGGCGGGGCCTTCCTGGTCGACGAGGACGAGCAGGGTGTCGGCGTCGCAGTCGACGAGGATCTGCTTCACGTGCTGACGGTTGCCGCTGGTCTCGCCCTTGACCCAGTACTCCTGGCGGCTGCGGGACCAGAACGTGCCCCGCTTGGTCTCCGCGGTGCGGCGCACCGCCTCGGCGTTCATCCAGCCCACCATCAGGACCTCGCGCGTGTCGTACTGCTGCACCACCGCGGGTATCAACCCGGCCGCGTCGAAGGTCAACTCGTCGATAGTCACCGATCCATTGTCTCCGATCCGGCCGACAGCTTTTACCACGGGCTGACAAGATGGCGGCATGACGAGTGCGTATCCGGTGATCGACGGCCACAACGATCTGCCCATCGCGTTCTACGAGCTGTGCGAGTACGACCTGGACGCACACGACCTGAGCGGGCCGGTGCCACAGCTGCAGACGGACATCCCGAGGCTGCGGGCTGGGCACGTGGGCGGTCAGTTCTGGTCCTTGTGGGTGCCGCAGGACGAGCACGCGGTCCGGCGGACGTTCGAGCAGCTCGACTTCGTCCACCGGTTCGTCGAGCGGTTCCCCGGCGATCTGCAGCTGACAGACACCGCCGACGAGGTGGAGGCAGCCATCGCGACCGGCCGGATCGCCTCGCTGATGGGGATGGAGGGCGGTCACTCGATCGGCGAGTCCCTCGGCGTACTGCGGGTGATGCGCGAGCTCGGCGTGCGGTACATGACGCTCACGCACAACAACAATGTTTCCTGGGCCGACTCGGCCACCGACGAGCCGGTGCTTGGCGGGCTGAACGACTTCGGCGAGCAGGTCGTCCGCGAGATGAACCGGATCGGCATGCTGGTCGACCTCTCGCACGTCTCCGCCGACACGATGCGGCACGCGCTCCGGGTGACCAGCGCGCCGGCGATCTTCAGCCACTCGTCGTCCCGCGCTGTCTGCGACGTACCGCGGAACGCGCCTGACGACGTGCTCGAGACGCTCGCCGCCAACGACGGCGTCTGCATGGTCACCTTCGTCCCGTACTTCGTCTCGCAGTCGTACGTCGACTGGCTCGACGGCATGCGCGCGCTGGCCAAGGAGCGCGGGCTCGAGGGCAAGGAACACCGCAAGCAGGTCGAGGAGCTGTACGGCGTACCGCGCCCGGACATCACGCTCGCGGACGTGGTCAAGCATGTCGAACACGTCCGCGAGGTGGCCGGGATCGACCACATGGGCGTCGGCGGCGACTACGACGGCTGCCCGGAGTTCCCGATCGAGCTGCCCGACGTGTCGTCGTACCCGGTGCTGTTCGACGCGCTGGCCGACCGCGGCTGGAGCGACGAGGACCTCGGGAAGCTTGCCGGTGGCAACATCCTGCGCGTGCTCCGGGCCGCGGACGACGTCGCCACGGCTTAGGCGTTGCGGTTCTGCGCCCTGATCTCGGCTTGCGGCTCGAGACCGGCGGCCTGGTACGTCGCGACCGCGCCGTCGTTGGACGCCGGCGTACAGGTGTAGATGCTCGAGGCGCCCATTTCCTGCAACGCACGAGCACACGCGAGCACGATCGCGGTGCCGTAGCCACGCCCGCGGTGCAGCCGATGCACGCCCATCGGCTCGATGTAGCCCGGACGTCCTTCCCCGGCTGACCACACGGTCGCGGCGGCCACGGACTCGCCGAGCTTGTTCCGCGCGATCAAGCACCGCGCATCGGCGTACGGCAGGCCGTCGGCCATCGCGAACCAGCGGTCGTTGGTGAACGTCGACCCGTCGAACGAAGCCCGCTGTACACCGGTCCGCTCGTGCGCATCCTCCGACCCGACCACATCGACCCGCATTCCCGGATCGGGCACCGGGCCACTCAGACTGCGCACCAGCGGGATCCACGGCTTGTCCGCGTCCCACCCGTCCTTGAAGAGCAGATCCTGAACGAGCGCCCCCATCGGCGTCTCGACAGCCACCTGGCCCTCAATCAGTACGCCGCTGTCCGGCGTCGAAACGTCCTCGACGATCCGCTGCGCCAACTCGTCGTCCCGCTGCAACTCCGGCGCGATCGCCATCCGCAACCAGTCCGGCTCATCAAGCATCCCCACCGCGACGATCTCCCCGCCCCGCCGCCAAACCCGCGTCGCGGCCGCCGTAGCCTCCGCCCCGAACCGCCAGAACCACCCCAAATCCCCCGGATGCAACTGCACCGGCACCCCGTCGCGCTGCCACCCCCGCAACACCCCTACAACCTCGTCCAGCTCCCCGACACCCGCAGTACTCAACGCAATCGCCATACCCCCGATCACACACCATGCCGCGGACAGTTCGCACACATGTTTGTGATTCTGCGGTGGGGGCACGGGACGGACTCAAGTGTTGACCGACGGATGGAGTGGCTGTGCTTACCCTGACTGAGAACGCGACGCTGGTGATCAAGAGCATCACTGGAGTCGAGGGCGCGCCGGAGGGGGCCGGGGTGCGGATCTCGCAGGAGAACCCGGCGGATCCGGCGCTCGCGGTGACGACTACCGAGGCTCCGCAGCCTGGTGACCAGGTGGTCGAGGAGGCGGGTGCACGGGTGTTCCTCGAGCACAACGCCGCGAATGCGCTCGACGACAAGATCCTGGACGCCGCAGTGGACGACAAGGGCGGTGTCGAGTTCCTGCTGGTGCCGCAGCCGGGCGCGGGCAACGGAGCTGCTCCGACCCCCTGAGGACGAGCGACGAGCCGATCAGGCGCCGACCGCGCCTGATCAGCTGTGCTCTGCGCCGGTCGGGATCTGAATCCCGGCCGGCGCACGCACGTCTGGCCCCTAGACCGCGCTCCGCTGGGCGATCCAGCTGTCGTGCAGGTGCGTGTACACGCCGCCGGCGCCGACCAGCTCGGCGTGCGGTCCGCGTTCGACGATCTCGCCGTCGTCGAAGACCAGCACTTCATCGGCAGCCTCGGCGGTCGAGAGCCGGTGCGCGATCGTCACCGACGTACGCCCGGCCATCAGTCGCTCGAGCGCCGCGTTGACCCGCACCTCGGTGCCCGGGTCGACCGCGGACGTCGCCTCGTCGAGCACGAGCAGATCCGGATCCGCGATGTTCGCGCGGACGAGCGCGACCAGCTGCCGCTCCCCCGCCGACAGCGATTCACCGCGCTGACCGACGGGCGATTGCAGGCCGTCCGGCAGCGACTCCAGCCAGTCCGTCAGCCCGAGCGACTCGAACGCCGTCACCAACTCCGCGTCGGTCACCTCGGGCCGGCCGAACCGCACGTTCTCCGCGAGTGACGCGTCGAACAGGTACCCGTCTTGCGGCACCATCACGACCCGCTCCCGCAGCGACTCGAACGAAATCTCGCGAGCGTCCACCCCATCGAGCTTGACCGCGCCCGACGTCGGATCCATCAACCGGGTCAGCAGCTTCGCGAACGTCGTCTTCCCGGACCCGGTCTCGCCCACGACCGCGACCCGCCGATGCGGCGCGATCCGTACGTCGACGTCGCGCAGTACCAGATCGCCTTCCGGATAAGCGAAATCGACGTCCGCGAACTCGACCGTGATCGGTCCGCGGGCCTGCTTCACGCCGTCCTCGCCGGGGTCCACGACGTCGGCCGGCGTCGCGATCACGCCGAGCACCCGCCGCCAACCGGCGAACGCGCTCTGCGCGTCGGTCAGCACCTGCGTCGCGATCTGCACCGGGTCCGAGAACAGCGACACCAGGAACATGAACGCGAGCAATTCGCCCAGCGTCGCCTTGCCGTCGACCCCGAGCAGTACGCCGACCGTCAGCACGCCCGCGTTCGCGAGACCGGCCGCCAGACCGCCGATCGAGAACGTCAGACCGGTGATCGCCTGCGCCTTGGTCGCGGTCTTGCGGTAGTCCTCGATCGACGCGTCGATGCGGTCCTGAGTCCGCTTCTCGATCGCGTACGAGCGGACCACCTGCGCGCCGACGACCGGCTCCGAGATCGCCGACAGCATCTCGCCGACCTTCGCCCGGACCACGCCGTACGCCGCCGACATCGCGCGCTGCAGGTACTTCAGGCTGGCGAACAGCGGGATGAAGCACAGCAGCACGACCAACGCGAGCTGCCACGAGTAGAAGAACATCACCACGGTCGCCAGCGCCATCTGCCCGAGGCTGACGATGAAGATGAACCCGCCGAACTGCAGGAACTGCGACACCGTGTCCACATCGGACGTGACCCGGCTGACCAGCGCGCCGCGCCGCTCCGTGCTCTGCGTCAGCACCGGCAGATCGTGCACGTGCCGGAACGCCTTGATCCGCATCGTCGCCAGCCCGGACTCCGAGTTGACCGCGAGCCGCACAGTCGTCAGGTACGACGCGCCCGCGGTCAGGATCACGCCCAGCGCGCAGATCAGGCACATCCAGGCGACGTACGACATGTCCGGACCGCCGGCGCCGGACAGTCCCTTGTCGATGGTCTGCTGCACCGCGATCGGTACGACGATCCGCCCGGCCGTCATCGTCAGCGCGAGAATCCCGGTCACCCACCACCCGCGTGCCAGCTCGGGCGAGACCTTGAGGCCGTCCTTCAGGGTCTGAAGTCCACCCGCGTTGTCGCCGTGGTCAAGACGAGACGCTTCCGCCGCGCTCACGCTGACACCCCTTCCTCATCAAGCTCAGCCTCGTCGAGATCGAGTTCGGCCTCTTCCTGCCGGCGCTCGGCGTCCTTCTCGTACGCGTCGACCAGGTCCCGGTACGCCGGTGTCGACGACTGCAGCTCCGTGTGGGTGCCATGCGCGAGGATCCGGCCGTCGTCCATGAACAGCACCTCGTCGGCGAGCGAGATCGTCGCCTTCCGGTACGCGATCACCAGCACGGTCGTCGCCGCGCCGGCCTCGTCGTGTACGGCGCTCCGCAGCCCGGCCAGGATGCGTGCCTCGACCTGCGGGTCGACCGCGCTCGTCGCGTCGTCCAGAATCAGCAGCCGCGGCCGCCGTACCAGGGCACGTGCCAGCGCGATCCGCTGCCGCTGCCCGCCGGACAGCGTCGTACCGCGCTCGCCGACCTTGGTGTCGAGGCCCTCCGGCAGCGCCTTCACGAACCCGTCGCCCTGCGCGATTCGCAGCGCGTCCCACACGTCGTCGTCGCTGTACTCGCCACCGAGCGTGATGTTGCCGCGGATCGTGTCGTCGAACAGGAACGCGGTCTGCGCCACCAGCGCGACCGAGCCGGCCAGCTCGTCGCGCGCCAGCTCCCGCAGATCGACCCCGTCGACCTTGACGGCGCCCTGCTCCGGGTCGACCAGCCGCGTCAGCAGCGTGGTCAACGTGGACTTGCCGGCACCCGTCGGCCCGACCACCGCGACCGTCCGCCCGGGCTCGATCGTGAAGTCCATCCCCGCGAGTACGTCGCGCTCCGGCAGGTACCCGAACCGCACGCCGGCCACCTGCAGCCGGGCCGCCTTCGTCGACGTGAGCCGCGCCTCGCCGTACTCCATGCCGCCCTTGGCGGTCAGCACGCGCTGGACCCGGTCCCAGCCGACGACCGACCGCGGGAGCTCGCCGAGAACCCAGCCGAGCGCCCGGATCGGGAACCCGATCAGCGTGAACAGGAACGCCACCTGGATCACGTCACCGGCATCCGCACCGCCGGACCGCACCCGCCCGACGCCGACCAGCAGTACGGCGAGCACGCCGAGCCGGGGCAGACCGTCGATGACCGGGTCGAACATGCCGCGGGCCTTGTTCACCGCGATGTTCGCGTCGCGCAGCTCGTTCGTCGGGCCGCGGAAGCGCTCGGTCTCGGCCGCCTCACGACCCAGCGTCTTCACCACGAGCGCGCCGTCGAACGACTCGTGCGCGACCTCGGAGACATCCGCGCGGAGCTGCTGGGCCCGGGTCGCGAGCGGTTGCAGGTAGCGCTGGAAGATCACGTTCGCGACGAAGACCAGCGGGAACACCAGGCACCCGACCAGGGCCAGCCAGACGTCGGCCGCGAACATCGCGATCGTCGCGAACACCAGCATCGCGATCACGCCGATCGCCATCGGCAGCGGCGCGATCACGAACCAGGTCGACTCCACGTCGGCGTTCGCGTTCGACAGCAACATGCCGGTCGAGTGCTGGTGGTGCCACTCGAGCGGAAGCTTCAGGTACTGCCGGGTGACGCGGTTGCGGTACGTCGCCTGCAGCCGGAACTGCATCACCCCGGCGCCGAGGCGCCGCCCGACCACGCCGATCGCGTTCAGGATCGCGATCCCGAGGAACAACGAGATCAGGGTCAGGATCGCGCCGGTGGTGGTCTCACCGCTCTCGAACGCGGGCCGGATCACGTGATCGGTCGACCAGCCGAGGGCCCAGCCGCCGGCCACGGTCATCCCGCCGTACAGCATGCTGGCGAGCACGGACAGCGTGAAGATGCCCGGCTCCTCCCAGATCGCGACCCGCAGCACCCCGAACCCCCGCCGGGTGACGCTGCCCTTGTCGGGGACTTTCGGGACAGGCAAGACACACTCCAGGCAGTCAGGTGCATACGTGGGACACAGGCATGACAACGATTGACATTCTGCCACTCCCCAAAACCTCCCTCCTCCTCCTTTTTCTTTCCTTCCTCTCCTCCACCCAGAACAGAAGGAAGGAAAGCGGAGAAGGTGGGAATTAGGATCGAGTTGTGACCGACTACAGCCGGGTAGAACGACTTGCGCTCAGTGACCTGCTCGACCAGCTGGGGCCTGATCAGCCCACGCTGTGCGAGGGCTGGGACACCTATGACCTCGCGGTCCATCTGTACGTCCGGGAAGCTGATCCGATGGTCGGGCCGGGGCTGGTGATCCCGGCGCTCGCGGAGACCACCGCGCGGCGGATGAAGCGCGCGAAGGAGCGCTACAGCTTCACCGAGGTGGTCGACAAGTTCCGGCATGGTCCGCCGGCGGTCTCGATCTTCGCGCTGCCGAAGCTCGGTCACCAGCTCAACACGAGCGAGTACTTCATCCACCACGAGGACGTCCGCCGGGCCCAACCGTCGTACGAGATCCGCACGCTGCCGGCCGAGCAGCAGGAGGGTCTGTGGAAGGGCCTCCGGCTGGGTGCGCGGTCGATGATGCGGAAGGCGGCGAGCGGTGTCGTTCTGGCGCTGCCGGACGGTACGTCGGTCGTCGCGAAGCGCCCCAACGAGCTGGGATCGGTCACGGTGACCGGTGCGCCGGGTGAGCTGGTGCTCTTCTGTTCCGGGCGTCAGCAGGTGGCCGACGTAAAGCTGGACGGTGATGCGGAGCCGATCGAGCGACTCCGCAACGCGTCATTTGGGGTGTGATTTACGCCGGTGGCGCTGGATGAGGCTGCTGACGACGGTGGTGAGGATGACTAGCACGATCGCCGCCAGCACGCCCTGCCACGGCTCGTCGAACAGCGCGTAGCCGAGCAGTCCGATCGCCATGTAGACCGCGGCCCACAGCGACGACGCGGCCAGATCGACCAGCGCGAACCGCTCCCACGGGTACCCGGCCAGGCCGGCCGCCAGCAGTACGGGCACGCGTCCGCCGGGGATCAGCCGCGACGTCAGCAGCACGCCGATCTCGTGCTCGGACAACCTGTCCCGGAGCGCGTCGAGCGACGCGTTGTCCCGCAACCAGCCGATCCGCTTGGCCAATCGCTCACCGCCGAAGCGGCACCCGGCGTACACGATCAGGTCGCCGACATACGCCCCGGCCGCGCCTGCGATCAGCACTCCGACCAGCCCTATCGGGTTGCTGTGCGACGCCAGTACGGCGCCCGCGGAGACCGCAGCGCCCGTCGGCAGCACAGGAAGCACCGCCCCGATCAACACCGCACCGGCCAGCGCGAACAAGTACCAAAGGTCGAACTTGGTGTCCCCGCTCATGCGGGCACCTCGAACGACTCGCCTGGCACCAAGAGCTCCACCTTCACCGAGGGGTCCACCTCGGCCATCGCGGCCCGGAACCTGTCCCCCGGTGGCAGGAACAACTCCGGCTTGACCCAATCGAAACCGATCGGCCAGAACGTCCCGAAATGTACCGGGACCGCCCTCGAAGCGCCGACCCGCCGCACCGCCTCGGCCGCTCGCACCGGATCCAGATGCCCCGGTCCCAGCGACGGCCCCCATCCACCGACCGGCACCAGCGCCAGGTCAACCTGACCGGCCTCCGCCGCCAACCCGTCGTACAGATCCGTATCGCCTGCGAACCAGACGCTCGGCGAGCTGTCGATCCGGTACCCCACCGCCTGCGCGGAGTACGACGACCACGGCAGCCGCCGCCCGTCGTGATGCGCCGTGACAGCGGTGATCTCGAGCGACCCGATCTTGATTTGATTGCCCGGGGCAACTTCGATACAGCGCTCGGAGTACGCCGGTCCGCTGTCGGCGTGGATCAGCTTCGCCGCGCCGCGCGGCACCACCAGCGCGGCGTCGGGCGCGACCATCGGCAGCGAGGTGAGGTGCAGGTGGTCGGCGTGCAGGTGCGAGATCAGCACCGCGTCGCAGTGCCCCGCCTCGGGCGACGGGTTCGGACCGCGGCGGCGGCGCAGGTGCGCGATCCGCGACGTCAGCACCGGATCGGTCAGGAGCCGCGTGCCGTTCGCCTCGATGGTGGTGGTGGCGTGCCCCCACCAGGTGATTCGCACGCTTCAGGCCTCAACCTTCGACTCGACCGGTTCCTCCAGGTCCTTGCGGTGCCCCAACTGCTCCAGCCAGCCGACGAGCACCTCATGGACCGCATCGGAGCCTACGGGAGCCTTGTTCAGCTCCCAGCGCGACGGGTGCACCAGGACCGCGTCGGTCTGCCAGCCGCCGATCCCGCCGTGGCATCCGACCAGCTCCTCGAATGCCGCCACCTCGTGCGTGTAGTCGTCCAGCCGGCTGACCACGACGAGGTCCCCGTTGTGCGCCATCTCTGCCTGCCGGAGCATCGAGGCGGCCGCCAGCTCGCCGTACGGCGCGAGCGGGTCCTCCCCCTCGACCCGGCCGGACCGCAGTACATGGACCCCGGCCCGACCGATCGCGACCGGTCCTTCGGCGAGCGAGTCGACCACGACGAACCCGATGCCGGGATGGGTGGCGAGGCCCGGGATCAGCTTCGGATGCAGCAGCTCGACCTCTTCCAGCGGCACCCGGCCGGGCGTGGTGGCGAGGTAGAGCAGCGCCAGGTTCCCGGACGCGGTGACGACCATCTGCTCGTCGGCGGCGACCGGCGGCTCGCAGTCCTTCGGACCGAGCTCGACCTCGCCGCTCTTCACGTGCAGCGCCTTCCGGGTCACTGAACCGGCCACGCTGCGGCGCATCGCCAGCTCGGTGAGGAACGCGTTCACCGGACCCCAGCCCTCGGACCTGCCGACCGCCGAGACCGGCTCCTTGGTGGTGTCGACGAGGTCGTCGACCACCTCGGTCAGCGTCCGGCCGTACCGCTGGTGGAACGTCGAGCCCTGGCTCTGACCGTGGTCGGACAGCACGACGATCTCGTACGAGTGCGGCAGGATGTCGATGATCCGCTGGAGCGCACCGAGCACCCGGTCCAGGCCTTCGAGGGTCTGCAGCGACTCGGCCCGGGTCGGGCCGGCGTGGTGCGCGACCTCGTCGTAGTCGACGAAGTCGCAGTAGATGACCGGCGTGCCTTGGACCAGCTCGTCGGTGATCAGCGAGACGTTCAGGTCGCGGAGCAGGACGTTGGTGATCGCGCGCAGGAAGATGTACCCGCCGCCGCGCTTCACCCGCGGGACCAGATGCCGGACGCGTTGCCGGCGGGCCTGGTGCAGCTCCTTGATCATCTCCGCGACGCACAGGATCAGCCCGCGGGCGGCGCCCTGCGGGCTGGAGAAGAACCGGACGTACCCGCGGCTGCGGCTGTTCGGCAGGGCGGCCCGGCTGAACACCAGCTCGCACTTGTCCGCGTCGCCGGACCAGTTGTTGCTGATGCTGACGCCGCCGTCCGCGAGCAGGCCGCGACCGGTCGACATCCGCTCCTCGAGCTCCGCCGCGTCCCGGCCACGGTTCGTGACCATCACCCGGCCGGTCTCCTTCTCGTACCACCGGAACGCCGGGATGTGCTTCGAGCCGCCGTGCAAGATCCCGGCCTGGCTCGCCGGCGTAGTCGCCGGTACGCCGGTGTGCCAGGCGAGCATCGAGTGGTTGCCGTCCCGGATCCAGCCGCCCAGGTTCGGCAGGTTGCCGGCCAGGACCATCCAGTTGAGCAGCGGCGCGGACAGCCCGTCGATCTGGATGATCAGCAGCCCGGTCTTCGGCGCGGGCTGGATCCGCCGGGCCCGGCGGTGCACGACCCGCATCACCTCGGCGACGTACGCGTCGTCACTGCCGGCGTACGCGACCCAGCCGACGAAGGCGCTGATCGACGACATCCAGATGGCCACCAGCACCGGCGCCTCGACCCCGCCGTGCAGATTCACGCCGGGGTCGACGGTGATCGCGAGGTAGACGACTCCGAACTGTGACAGCAGCCCGCCGATCAGTACGCCGAGCGAGCCGATCAGCACCGCGACACCGGCCAGAATCCAGCGCATCAGCACCGAGAACACCGCCAGCAGCACGACCAGCCGGAAGATCGGCAGCCGGCCGTCGCTGCTGATCTGCGGCAGCGTCCAGAACGTGATGATCAGCGAGATCAGCGACGCGAGACCGCCGTACAACATCGCTTGCAGGCCGCGGCCGGTACGGCGGAGATCCAGCCACACCGGTCGCCGCCGCCGGTCGTCGTACACCCGTTCTGGTGGTTTCGCCATCGCTTGCTTCGTACTCCCCGTTCGTCACCCCGTAGGCATCTTGGTGCACTACGAGACTACGGGGTGCCTACTGCACTTCGAGGTAGTCCACCTCGGTGTACAGATCGCCTTTGGTCAGCCGGATCGTGTTCCAGCCGGCGTTGAGCGTGACCGACACCGAGCTCTCGTGCCAGTTGTCCCAGCCGGTGACCGGGTAGCCGACCGAGCCCGCGTTGTTGCCGTTGACAACGAGACCGTGGCTCGCGGTGGACGTCGATCCGTTGGCGTACCCGACGTACAGCGTGTAGCTGCCCGCGACCGGCGCGAAGACCGTGTTCTCGACCCAGGAGTCGGCGTAGTCGATGTACGCGACCACCTTGCCGTCCGAGGCGCCGGCGGCGTTGGCCCGGACGCTGCAGTGGTTGAGCGTGCCGCGCTCAGCCTCGTACCGGACCCGGCTCCCACGGACCACCGGGTAATCGTTCGCCCAGCCGATGTCGGCGACGTAGAGATGCCGCTGGTTGCCGACCCAGCCGTGCAGGAAGATCTTGTTGTCGACCACGTCCGCACCACCTGGTCCGCAGACGGCGTTGTCGAACGTCGCTGTCGTCATCAACGGCCGGTACGCCGTTGTCCACGGCCCGCCGAGGCTCGTCGAGGTCGCGTACGACGTGAGGTAGTTGCAGTCGTTGTACCCGCCGCCGGAGAACTGCCAGAGCAATAGTCAGAAGTCGTCGCATGGGTGACTCCTCAGGTGGGGCGGATACCTGTACGACGAACTTTTCCATCGATTCACCTGGAACGCGAGACCTCAATCCCGCCGATCCCTGGACCTGGAGTCGTTCGAGGTAGAGACTCCGGCTAGTTGTTTTCCGCCTGGTTTGAGGGAGTGTCTCGTGAGTCATTTACCGAGAGTGTCGGGACGCGGGTTGGTCGCGGGGCTGGCCGCGGTCGCAGCAGTTGTCGGCGGTGTCGCGACGCAATCCAGCGGCGCGCCGACCGCAGTACAAGAGACGGCGTTGCAGCAGCGGCTCGACGGGCTGCTGAACGACAGCCGGTACGACGGGTCGCAGGTCGAGCTCGTGGTCCGCGACGCGACCACCGGGGAGACGCTGTACAACCGCAACGGCGACCAGCGGATGCTGCCCGCCTCGAACACCAAGCTGTTCATCTCGACGGCCGCGATGCACGTGCTCGGCCCGTCGTACCGCTTCCACACCGACGTACTCGCCACCGCACCCGTCCGCGGTGGGAAGCTGCGCGGTGACCTCTACCTGAAGGGGTACGGCGACCCGACCGCGCTGGAGTCCGACTACGCCGGCCTGGCCAAGCAGCTGAAGGCGGCCGGCGTACGGCGGGTGGACGGCGACCTGATCGCGGACGACTCGTACTTCGACCACGTCCGGCTCGGTGACAGCTGGGCCTGGGACGACGAGCCGTTCTACTACAACGCCCAGATCTCCGCGCTGACGCTCGCCCCGAACACCGACTACGACTCCGGTACGGCGATCGTCGAGAGCCGCCCCGGCGCTGCCGCCGGTGCACCGGCCAAGCTGACTCTGGTCCCCGCGACCGGCGCGATCAAGCTGATCAACACCGCGACCACCGGCGCAGCCGGCACCTCCAACACCATCAGCGTCGAGCGCGACCACGGCACCAACGTCGTCCGAGTGAGCGGCTCGATCCCGCTCGGCGCCTCGGTCGACCAGGAGTGGACGACCGTCTGGGAGCCCGAGCTGTACGCCGCCGACGTGTTCCGCCGGGCGCTGACCGCGCAAGGCATCTCGGTCAGCGGCCACATCAAGAACTCGACCACCCCGACCGGCGCCGCGCGGCTGGCCCGGGACGAGTCGATGACCGTCGGCGAGCTGCTCACGCCGTTCCTCAAGCTCTCGAACAACATGCACGCCGAGACGCTGGTCAAGGCGATGGGCGCGGTCGTCGAGGCCGACGGCAGCTGGCCGGCCGGGCTGGACGTGGTGACGAACTACGCGCAGAGCGTCGGCGTCGACACCAGCCGGATCCGGCTGTCCGACGGCTCCGGCCTGTCCCGCAAGGTGAACGTGACCGGTGACGCGATCACCGACATCCTGATCGCCGCGCGCAAGGAGCCGTGGTTCCAGCAGTGGTACGACGCCCTGCCGATCGCCGGCAACCCGGAACGGTTCGTCGGCGGCACGCTCCGCAGCCGGATGCAGAACACGCCGGCCGCGAACAACCTGCACGGCAAGACCGGATCGCTCACCGGCGTGACGGCGCTGTCCGGCTACGTGTCGAACGCGGACGGCCGCAAGCTGGTGTTCTCGATGATCAGCAACAACTACCTCAGCAGCCCGCGGGACATCGAGGACGCGGTCGGCGTCACGCTCGCGTCGTGGTCGGACCAGGGCGCTCCCCCGGCCGCGGTCAAGACGTTCAAGTCCGCACAGACGCCGTGTGACCTGGAGTGGGACAAGGCCTGCTAATCAGGTCGACAGTACGGCGGTCGTTCACCACCATGAGTGCATGACCGCCGTACTGCCATCCTCGTTCACCGTTCGTCCGCCGTCGAAGGAGGACGCCCAGGCGCTCCTCGAGCTGGTGTCGGACTACAACACCTCGGTGATCGGCTTCGCCGACTACACGCTGGAGGACGCGGAGGACGAGCTCACCGAGCCCGGGTTCACTGCAGAGACCGATGGGTGGTTGGTGTTCGACGGGGACCGCTTGGTCGGCTACGGCGCGGTCTTCGGTAAGGGCGACCACCGCCAGCTCGACCTGGATGTGGTGACCGCAGACCTGGCCGTGGAGACCTACCTGCTCGAGCGCATTCTCAGGCGTGCGGCGGAGTTTGCTGTGCAGTACGGGCATTCGTCCGTCCAGCTGGACGGAGGCAACTATCAGGTGGACGCCGCGCGCCGGGATCGCTTCGCCGGTTACGGTTTCGAGCCTGGCACGACGTTCCACCGGATGCGGATCGATCACGCCGAGCCGGTCGCCGTACCGGAGGTTCCGGCCGGGGTGACGGTACGGCGGGGTGCGCCGGACGAGGCGAGTCAGCGCGCGGGGCACGCCGTACTGAATGAGAGTTTCGAGGGGCAGTTCGGGTTCACGCCGCGGTCGTTCGAGGAGTGGCACGCGGCGCAGGAGAACTTCTCGGCGTTCGACTGGTCGCAGCTGACGTTGCTCGAACTCGACGGTGAGGTCGTGGCGATCCGGTCGTGCACGAGCCAGTTCGTCGGGGACGAGAACTGCGGGTACATCGGCCGGTTGGGCGTGCTGGACAAGGCGCGCGGGAAGGGGCTGGCGAAGTTCCTGCTGCGGGACCAGTTCGCGCTCGACGCAGCGGCGGGCCGGGCCGGCACGATCCTCCACGTCGACACCAACAATCCGACACCCGCCCTCGGCGTCTACCTGTCGGTCGGCATGCAGCCCACCCTCGTCATGGAGGTCCTGCGCCGCGAGGTAACCGCCGCATGACCCTTCCCGCGGGTTACACATCCCGCCCGATGGTTCTGCAAGACGCACCCGTCATCGCCGAGCAGTCCGCGGCGTACACCTCCGCCCTCCTGGGCTTCCCCAAACACAGCCCCGAAGACGTCGCCAACTACCTCCGCGACCCCGGCATCAACCTCCGAACCGACGGCTGGGTGGTACTCACCCCTGACGGCCACTTCGCCGGCTCCGCAACCGCAGTCACCACGCCCACCCACCTAAACGTCGACATCCTGAGCCAACACCCAGCCGTCCTGAACTGGCTCCTCACCCAAGCCGAACACCGCGCCGGTGGTGAGGCTGTGGTGCGGGTGGGTGTGATTCGGCAGGACCGCATGCTGCCCGATGTGCTGCTTGCGCGGGGGTTTGTGGTTGGTACCTCGGTGCAGCGGATGCGGATCGGATTCGACGGGCCGGTCGCTGCACCGTCTGTGCCGGACGGGGTTGTTGTACGGCGGGGAGCGTTGGATGAGGCGAGCAGGCGGGCGGCGCACAGCGTGTTGATGGAGGCGTTCAAGGAGCAGCCTGGGGCGTTGCCGCGGCCGTTCGGGGAATGGGTGGAGTCGCGGGAGAGTCGGTCGACATTCGACTGGTCGCAGGTGACGCTCGTCGAGCTGGACGGCGAACCGGTGGGCGTGACCGAGTGCAACGACAACTTCGTCAGCACCGACAACTGCGGGTACGTCGGCCGCCTCGCCGTCGTACCGTCTGCCCGCGGACGCGGTCTCGCAACGTTCCTCCTGCGCACCGCCTTCGCCACCGACGCGGCCGCCGGACGCGACGGCACGATCCTTCACGTCGACTCCAGCAACCCCACCCCGGCGGTCGCGCTCTACACCGGCGTCGGCATGCGCCCGGACCTGATCAGCGACATCTGGCAGAGAACGATCCAGCCGGCCTGAGGCAGCCGCGTCCCTTCAGCACAACGCGTTCACCGGTCGTACCGGCGTACACCGTCCGGTTCCCGAGCGGACTCTTCAGATCGAGCTTGAGCGTGGTCGGCGCGGGACCGGGATTGTTGCACTGGTGGCCTTCGTTCTGGTCCGGCCCGACCCCGTACCGGTACGCCGCGATCCGGACCGACCCGCCGTCCTGGGACAGGATCCGCACCACCGTGTTCGGCTCGCACGGCTCGATCGCGACCTCGTCCGGCTCGACTCCCACGATCAGCAGCGAGAGATGATCCGGATCCAGCCGCGCCGACGTCACCGCGATCTCGCCCCGGAGCAGGATCATCGTCGTACCGAGCTTGTACCGCTGCGGCGCCGGCCCGTCGACCGCGTACTTCGGCGCTTCCAGCCCGATCGTCGGCTCGGTGTCCGCTTTCGGGTAGCCGAGTACGCCGGCGACCCCGGCCACGATCACGATCGCCACCACCGCGGCCGACTGGACATACCGTCGACGGCGCAACTCGCGGGCGGCCCGCTCGAGCTCCTCGAACGGCGGCGCCTCGTCCGGCGTCCGCTCGTCGACATACTCGACCAGCTGGTCACGCATCCTCGAGCACCTGCCCGAATGCCCGCCGCGCCCGCACCAATCGCGCATTGACCGCGCCGACCGGCAGCTCCAGATCCTGAGCGATCTGCTCGACCGGCAACTCCATCACGTCACGCAGTACGACGATCGCCCGCTGCTCCGGCGTGATCCGGGCCAGCGCGGCCTCGACGTCACCAGCGGGCTCACGCTTCGGACGACCGGAGAGCCGGGCCGCCAATCGGAGCACCACCTCACGACGACGCAACCGGCCGACCATCGTCCGCACGGCGAGCCCGCGCACCCACGCCTCCGGATCCTCGAACCGGCGGATCGAATCCCAACGCCCGAGCAGCCTCGCGTACGCGTCCTGCGCCACCAGCTCGGCGTCCACGCGCGATCCCCCGATCGACACCAGTACGCCGATCAGCCGCGGCCAGGTCTGCCGGTACAGAGCGGCAATATCCGCCCTTCGGTCATCCACGCCCTCAGTGTCCCGCCGTACCCGGACCGGCGACAGAGGTTGCCTCCGGGAGATCTGAGAGATTACTCTCGAAACATGTCTCTCAGAAATCCGTACGGCGATTTCGAGATCACCGACCCGCAGGCAATGCGTGCGTTGGCGCATCCCGTCCGGCTCGCGGCGCTCAGCTACTTGCAGAGGAACGGCCCGGCCACGGCCACCCAGCTGTCCGAGCACGTCGGCGCCTCTCCGTCCGTCACCAGCTGGCACCTGCGGCACCTCGCCACCTTCGGCCTGGTCGTCGACGGCCCGCCGCCGAGCGGTTCGGACCGGCGGCAACGCTGGTGGAACGCGGTCGCCCACGGCTTCCGGTACGAGATGCCGGACACCGCGGAAGGCGTCGAGGCCGGCCGCCTACTGCGGACCGAGATCATGAACCAGGCGCTCGAGGCAGCTCAGCACTGGATCGCGGAGACCGAACCGAACCTGGCCCCCGAGTGGAGCCGGCTCGCCGGCTCGGCGAACACCCTGCTGGTCATCACCCCCACAGAAGCCGAGGCGATCGAGTCCGCGATCGAGCAACTGTTCGCGCCGTACGTCCAGCGTCGCGACGCCGACGAGGCGCCGGACGACGCGCACCCGGTCCGCTACCTCCGCATTTCCTTGCCCGAAGCAACGGACTCGCAATGAGCACGGTCTCCGCCACCAGCCTCTGGCGCGACCGCCGGTTCCGCACGTTCTGGTCCGCGCAGACGATCTCGGCGTTCGGCGACCGGGTCACCGAGCTCGCGTTGCCGTTGATCGCCGTGACGCTGCTCGACGCCTCCCCCAGCCAGGTCGGGTTCCTGACCGCGGCGGTCTGGCTGCCGAACATCGCGTCGCTGTTCATCGGCGCCTGGGTCGACCACCGCCGCGACAAACGCCCGCTGATGATCGCGGCCGATCTGATCCGCACCGTCCTGCTGCTCTCGCTGCCGGTCGCTTACTGGCTCGATCTCCTTGCCCTGGGCCACTTGTACGCGATCGCGATCCTGGCCGGCACGGCACAGGTCGTGTTCGGTACGGCGTACGCGTCGTTCTTCGTGCGGCTGGTCGAGCGCGACCAGTTCATGGAGGCGAACAGCAAACTCTCCGCGACCCACTCGATCTCGTTCATGGCCGGACCGGCGGTGGGCGGCGCGCTCATCCAGGCGCTCACTGCCCCGGTCGCGGTCGTCGTCGACGCACTGTCCTTCGTCTTCTCGGCCATCCAGATCAGCCGATTGAAGATCACTCCAGGCGTGTCCGAGGAGTCGCCCGAGCCACTCCTCCGGCGAGCTCGGGCCGGCATGCGCTATGTGCTCAAGCACCCGTATCTCAGCCGCAGCCTGGCCTGCGCGACCACGGTCAACTTCTTCAACCTGATGAGCACGGCGCTGCTGGTGCTGTTCGCGAGCCGCATCCTCGAGCTGTCCGCGGGGACGATCGGCCTGGCGTTCGGCATCGGCGCGTCCGGCGGCCTGCTCGGCGCCGTCAGTGCGTCGCCGCTGAGCCGACGGTTCGGCGCCGGCCCGGTGATTGCGGCCGGCGCAATCGTCTTCCCCACCTCGATCGCGATCGCCGCACTCGCGGACGGTCCGACCTGGGCGAAGGCGGCCGCGCTCGGTGCGGCCGAGTTCGTCGGGGCGTTCGCGGTGATGTGTTTCGACGTACCGCTGAACTCGCTGCAGGCGGCCGTGACCCACGATCACATGCGGAGCCGGGTCGCCGGTGCGTTCAGCAGCATCAACTACGGCATCAGGCCGCTCGGCGCGGTCGCCGGAGGGTTCCTCGGCACCTGGATCGGTGTCCGCGAAACCCTCCTCGTGTCCGCAGCCGGCGGCCTGCTGTCCGTGCTGTGGCTGATCGGCTCACCGATCATCCGCACCCGCGAACTGACCGGCTTGGAACCTCCCGAGCTTTAGTCGTGCACTGCGCGATCGGCAAGGTCCTCGATGTCGTCGACCTTGTTCACGGTCGTGCGGAGCGGGACCTCCTTGATGAACAGCACCGCGATCAGGGCGACCGCCGCACATGCGGCCGCGATCAGGAAGATCCGCCCGGTCGCATCGCCGTACGACTGCCGAACCAACGCCGCCAGCTGCGGCGGCAGGTGACCGACGTCGAGGAGGCTCGTGCTTCCGGAACCACCCTCCTGAAGCTTCCGCGCCGCCTCGGCACCGCCCGGACCGGCGAGCACACCGGCCACGATCAGGCTCTTCACGTGGGCAGCGAGGACCGCGCCCAGCGCGGAGACGCCGACCGCACCACCCAGGCTGCGGAAGAACGCCACGGTTGCGCTCGATGCGCCGATCTCCCGGACGTCCACGGTGTTCTGTACGGCGAGGACCAGGTTCTGCATGGTCATGCCCATACCGAGACCCATCGCCAGCATGCCGAGTCCGACGTACCAGTACGGCGAGGTGTGGTCGATCGTGCCGAGGATCAGCAGACCGACGAGCAGCAGTACGCCGCCTGAGACCAGGTACCGCTTCCACTTGCCGTAGCGGCTGATGAGCTGACCGGAGCCCGCCGAACCGAAGAACGAACCGAGCATCATCGGGATCGTCAGCAGGCCGGCCTCGGTCGGGCTGTAGCCGCGGGCGATCTGGAAGTACTGCCCGAGGAACAGCGCGCTGCCGAACATCGCGACGCCGACCGCGAGGCTGGCGACGATCGCCAGTGCGGTGGTCCGCTCGCGGACGACCTTGAGCGGGACGAGCGGCTCCTTCACCCGGTTCTCGACCATGACCGCGACGAACCCGACGAGCAGCGTGCCGCCGACGAACAGCGCGGACTGCCACGACATCCAGGCGAAGTCCGTGCCGGCGAACGTGACCCAGAGCAGCGGCAGGCTGGCCGCGATGCTGATCAGGACGGCGCCGACGTAGTCGATCCGGACCTCACGCTTGATCATCGGCAGGTGCAGGTACTTCTGCAGGATGACCAGGCTGACGACGGCCAGCGGGACGCAGACGTAGAAACACCAGCGCCAGCCGAGCCACGAGGTGTCGACGATGACGCCGCCGATGAGCGGGCCGCTGACGGTCGCAACCGCCATCACGGCACCCATGTAGCCGGAGTACCGGCCCCGCGACCGGGGTGGGATCGCGGCGCCGATGATGGCCTGGGCCAGCGCCATCAGACCGCCCATCGCGAGGCCCTGCAGGACGCGGGCGCCGATCAGGAACGGCACGGTGTGGGACAGACCGGCCAGCGCGGACCCGATCACGAAGACCGAGATCGCGACCTGGACCAGCAGTTTCTTGCTCACCAGGTCCGCGAGCTTGCCCCAGATGGGCGTGGACACAGTGGTGGCCAGCAGGCTCGCAGTGAGGACCCACGTGTACTGCGTCTGGGATCCCTCGAGGTCGGCGATGATCGTCGGCAGGGCATTGCTGACGATCGTCGAGCTCAGCATCGCCGTGAACAGCGCGGCGAGCAGGCCGATCAGGATCTCGAGGATCTCGCGGTGGGTGAGTTCCGGCGCGGCAGGCCCAGAAACGGACCCGGCCTGCCGGGTCTCGGTGACAGTCATCAGTCTCCAGTCGATTGTGTGCGCCTCACGACCTGGTTGACCTCGGTGATGGCGTGCGCGATCCGCTGCATGGTCTCTGCAGCGGCGAGCAGCGCGTCGTCGTCGAGGTCCGCCAGGGCGGCACGAAGGTGCTGGGTGTAGGACGAGTACAGGGCCTCCAGCTGGGCCTTTCCGGCTGGCGCCAGGCTGACCAGCCCGACTCGGGCATCGGCCGGGTCGGGTCGACGGCTCACCAGTCCGTCGGCCTCCAGCGCTGCTACCTGCCGGCTCACCACCGACGCGTCGACGCCGAGCTTGGCCGCGATCTCCCCGCCGCGCTGCTCGCCGCCCTTGTGCAGGATCTTGAGCACGCTCGCGTCGGACCGTCGCAGCCCGCTGTCGGGCATCAGGTGCCGGTGTTCGATACATCGCACCGCGCGGATCAGCGAACTGACCCCTTCGAGGACCTCCTGCGCCGGTGCGTCCCGCTCTACCCCCGGGACAAGGGGTTGCTGAGCTAGTTGCATAACCCAACTATATACTCAAATAGTTGGTTTCCACAACCATATCCCCAGGCTGTGGATAACCGGTTACACGGGGTGAGACCTCAGCCGAGGTCGGTGTTCAGGCGGGCGAGGAGGCGGCCCAGGTCGGCGAGGTCTGTCGGGTTCCAGCGGTCGAGGATGGCGCGGAACTCGGTCTGCCGTTGGGTGCGCATCGCTTCGTAGCGCTCGGCGCCGGTGGTGGTGAGGCGGAGCAGGCGGGCGCGGCCGTCGTCGGGGTCGCCGACGCGTTCGATCAGGCCGAGGTTCTCGAGCTGGGTGATGCCGCGGCTGACGGTCGACTTGTCGAGGCCGAGGACCTGGGCGACGTCGGAGGCACGTACGCCGGCGCCGTTGCCGGTCCCCATCTCGATCTGGGAGATCAGCGCATACCCGGCGGCGTCCATCTCGGGGTGAACGCGCCGGGCCAGTCGGAGTGACGCGGAGCGCGAACGGCGGAACAGCGCCGACAGCTCCTGCTCGATCGCCGCGACCATCTCCTCCGAGCGCTCTACCTGCATGCTCACCGGACCACGATCCCCGCGTCGCGGAGGGCCTTCTTCACATCGGCGATCCGGAAGTCGCCGAAGTGGAACACGCTGGCCGCGAGTACGGCGTCCGCACCGGCCTGGACCGCGGGCGGGAAGTGCTCCGGCGCACCCGCTCCCCCGCTGGCGATCAGCGGTACGTCGACCACGGCGCGCACCGCCTTGATCAGCTCCAGGTCGAATCCCTGCTTGGTCCCGTCGGCGTCCATCGAGTTCAGCAGGATCTCCCCCGCGCCCAGCTCGCAGCCGCGCTGGGCCCACTCGATCGCGTCCAGCCCGGCCGACTTCCGTCCGCCGTGGGTCGTCACCTCGAACCCGCTCGGCTGCTCCGCGGACCGCCGTACGTCGAGGGACAGCACCAGCACCTGGTTGCCGAACCGGTGCGCGATCTCGCGGATCACGTCGGGACGAGCGATCGCGCCGGTGTTGATGCCGACCTTGTCCGCGCCGGCCCGGAGCAGCCGGTCGACGTCGGCCACCTCGCGGACGCCGCCGCCCACCGTGAGCGGGATGAACACCTGCTCGGCGGTCCGCCCGACCACGTCGTACGTCGTCTCGCGCGATCCCGACGACGCGGTGATGTCGAGGAACGTGAGCTCGTCGGCGCCCTCCGCGTCGTACACCTGCGCCATCTCGACCGGGTCGCCGGCATCCCGCAGGTCGGCGAAGTTCACGCCCTTCACGACGCGTCCGGCGTCGACGTCCAGGCACGGAATAACTCGTACGGCAAGGCTCACGCGGAAAGGGTACCGTCAGTCACCCAGGACCCAGACGTCGTCACGCAGGAGGACGACCGGACCGTCGGGTGTCGTGGCGGTGATCGTCAGACCGTCGCCGCCGACCACGACGTCGGTGTGGACGGTCGCGTTGTTGAGCCCCAGCTCGGCTCGCTCGTCGGGCGTCAACTGCATGCCGTCGGCAACGGCGAATGGGAAGCTCTGTCCCCAGGCGATGTGGCTACCGGCGTTCTCGTCGAACAAGGTGTTGTGGAAGACAATGCCCGCCTGCGCAACCTTCGAATCCTTGTCGACCAGTGCGACCTCTCCGAGGCTGCGGGCGCCGGGGTCGACATCGAGCTGGGCCCGGACCAGGTCGGCACCGGTCGTCGCATCCACGTCGGTGATCCGGCCGGCCTTGAAGGTGAGCTGCAGCCCTTCCACGAGTTGACCCGCGATGACGACCGGCTTGGTCACCCGCGCGACGCCGTCCGCACGCCGGCGGTCGGGGCTGGTGAAGACCTCTTCGGTCGGGATGTTCGGCAGGTACGCGATCCCCGCCGGATCCGTCACGGACCCACCCGTCCAGCGACAGCCGGGCAGCAGGCCGACGGTCAGGTCGGTCCCTTCACCGGCGTAGTGGAGCTCGGTGATCTGCAGCTTGTCGAGGGCCGCACATCGCTCAGCCAGTACGGCGGAACGGTCGCGCCAGGCGGCCACCGGGTCTGCCTCGTCGAGCCGCATCGCCCGGGCCACCGCGTCCGAGAGCCGGTCGACGTCGGGTTCGCCGTACACCTGGGTGGCCCAGCCGGCGTTCGGCGCGGCGATCACGGTCCAGCGCCACCGTCCGCTCATGGCCGCCTGTTGCCGTGCGGCCATCTCCTGCTTCCGTACCGCGGCCACGCGGGCTGGATCGATCCCGGCGTACAGGCCCGAGTCCGGCGTACCGGTCAAGGCGATCGTTGCGATCCCCTCCTCCACCCAGCCGCGGATGCGCTCCAGCGACCAGGGCCGGTCCGCCGACAACGTCTCGACGTCGGAGTGGACCAGGTCCGACCGGCGTACGAGCCCGTCGGACCAGAGCACCTCCACCCACCTCGCACCGGCGACGTACGCGCGCTCGGCGACTGCCCTGGCGATCTCGGCCTGGGCGATGTCGGCATTCACCACGACGCCTTGGCCCGGTTGCACGTTCACGCCGACCCGGACGACCAGATCTGCGAAACGCTCTAGCTGCTCGTTGTTCACTCTCGACTCCCACCCATCAGGAAATTAGTTGCAGTGACACTAGTGGCAATGTAACTATCGGCTCTCCAGATCGAGAGGACCGACATGCGCACCATGAAATACCTGACCGGCGGCGTGATTGCCATGGCTCTGACCGCGGGAACGATGTTTGCCGCGCCGGCGCAAGCTCAGCGCCGGGACACGGCCTGGTCAGCCGCCTGGGCGAGCGCGATGCAAAGCCCTACAGCCGCGGACGGCAATTGGAGCCAGGCCGGGTTCGACCATCAGACGATCCGGCAGACCGTCCGGCTCAGCACAGGCGGCCGAAGCCTGCGGATCCGCCTGTCCAACCTGTATGGCACCAAGCCACTCCAGGTCACCGGCATCTCGGTGGCCCAGACCGACGTCACCTTCCGCGGCAATCGCCGTACGACAATCGCCCCCGGCCGGACAGCGACGTCCGACGCCGTGCCGATCTCGACCGACGCCGGCGAGCAACTCGTGGTCTCGCTGTACGTCGACGGCGCGACCGGACCGGCGACCTTCCACGAGGACGGGCTCACCGCCACATCCGCGATCGCCGGCAACCATCTGCACGACAACGCCCCCGGCACCGCGACCAGCCACGCCTTCTACTACCTCACCGGCGTCGACGTAACCAGCACCGCAGGAACGATCGTCACCTACGGCGACTCGATCACCAACGGCCACAACTCCACCGTCGGCGCCGACCACCGGTACTCCGACGACCTCGCGCAGCGGCTCAGCAAGACGAAGCTCGGCGTAGCCAACGTCGGCATCAGCGGAAACCTCTTGCTGCACGAGTTGCCGTGCTTCGGCGAGGTCGGCGTGACGAGGTTCCGGCGCGACGCACTCGAGCAGCCCGGCGTTCGCACGGTGATCGTCGAGGAAGGCGAGAACGACATCTGGGACAGCGAGTTCAACTTCGGCTGCGGTGTCACGCCCAGGGTCACAGCAGACCAGCTCATCGCCGGCTACCGCAGCATGATCGCCGCCGCGCACGCCCGCGGGGTGCGGATCATCGGCGGCACCATCACCCCGTTCAAGGCCGACTACATGAACCCGGACGACTTCGCCCCCGCCGAGGCGATCCGGACACAGGCCAACCAGTGGATCCGGACCTCAGGTCAGTACGACGCGGTCGCCGACTTCGCCCGGGCCGTCGGGGATCCGGCCGACCAGCAGCGGATCGACCCGGCCTTGGACTCCGGCGACCACCTGCACCCGAACGACGCCGGGTACGCGGCGATGGCCGTGGTTGCGTCCGAAGCACTCTCCGGACGCAACCAGCGGTAACTACTTCCAGGCGCGGCGTCGGCCGTCGGTGGACTTCATCGGCCGGGTCGTCTCCCAGACCCGGCGCCAGCGCGCTGCCGCGGGACCGGTCTGCGACGGGGAGGCGCCGATGGCTGCACGGCGGCGGGCCTCGTACCAGGTGGTGGACTCCTCGTCGAGGAGTGCCGAGACCGCGGCCGCGATCCGCGGCGCGAAGTCGCGGGGGCTCTCGCCCTCAGCGGCGTACAGCGGATCGCCGTACCGGACGTGCACCGCCGGGCGGCCCGGGACCGGCCAGCCGCGGCCGCGCGGCATCGCGGCGAACGAGCCCTTGATGCCGACCGGGATCACCGGCACGTCGTGCTCGACGGCGAGGTACGCCGCGCCCATCCGGAACCGCTGGATCCAGCCGTCCGGCGAGCGCGTCCCCTCCGGGAACACGACCACGTTCCAGCCGTCGGCGAGCAGGTCGCCCGGGGTCGAGCTCAGGTTGCCGCCGCGGCGCTCGATCGGGAACGTGTTGAACACGATCGCCGACCCGGCCGCCCGCCACCAGGTGTCGAAGAAGTAGTCGGCCGCCGCCGCGAACGCCGTCTTGCGGCGCATCGCGTCCGGCAGCGACAGCAGCAGCAACGGGGTGTCCAGGTGCGACGAGTGGTTCGCGACGATGATCGCCGGGCCGTCGAGCTTCAGCAGCGAGTCGAGTCCGCTGACCTGCGGGCTGACCTCGAAGTTCAGGACCGCGTTCAGCGGGCCCTTCTGGATCAGGTCGCGGACCGCGATCGCGGCCGGCGTCCGGGCCCACTTGGTCGGGAAGACCGTGGACTCCTTCGGGATCACGTACGGCTCGGCCGACCGCGGGACCTGCGGCCGCCGGCCCCACCGCCAGCCGCGCGCGACCTGCTTCACGTCACGCGCGGTGTCGCGGCCGAACTTCACCAGGCTGGTACCCATCAGCGCACGTCCGCGAGCAGGTGCGGTGGGTTGTGCAGGTAGGTGATCGACGGCGACCGGCCGACCGAGTGGCTGACCATCTCGAGCGCGTCCTGCAGCGTCGACGCGGACCGGAAGCCCATCCGCTCGACGGTCTTGCGGTTCGCGCCGACCCAGACGATGTCGCCGCAGTGGTCCAGCGCGTGCGAGATCCAGTACCACATGTAGAACGGGTGCACGCCGTGGTACGCGTACGACGTCCGGTACAGGTGGATGTACCACGGGTCCTCGGCGTACTGCTTCTCGAACTTCGCCTCGATCGTCGCCGGATCGGTGCTCTCGGCAAGCACTTCCTCGAAGAAGTCCACGTACGACGGGTGGTGCAGCTGGCTGAACTCGTAGTCGACCGGGTGGTACAGGATCACCGCGCCGTCCTTGCGGACGATCGGGTTGCCCCGGTACGAGTTGAAGTAGTACCCGAGGCCCATGCAGGCCGCGAGGATCGGGTTCATCACCGAGTTCACGTTGTACGGGCCGATGAACGGCACGCCCATGATCGCGACATCGGACTGGCCCTGTACCTCGACCAGGTGCTGGCGGTGGACGTTCTCCAGCGTCTTGTCGTGCACCGGCTCGATCTTGCCGGCGTGCACCCCGGTCAGCCCGTAGTTCGAGCGGACGTCGGTGAAGATCTTGTGCCGCAGCTTGGCCGGCGCCGCGGCGAGCGCGCGCTTGGTGCCGAGCATCGAGGCCTGGTCCTTGATCGACCACTCCCACTCGCGCTTCTGCAGGAACTCCAGCGGCCCGCCGAAGATGTCGTTGTTCAGCGTGGTCTCGATCTGGAACACCTTGACGTGCTGGGTGAGGATCTCGCCCATCCGCCAGGCCGACTCGTGCATCTTCGACCGCTTGTGGTCCATGAACGACCGCGAGTGGATCATCGTGTGGCTGTTGTGGTGGTGCTTCAGCGACTTGTACGACGCCAGCCCGATCGACGTCGACTTGTGGCCGCCGTCCATCGCCACCAGGTTCACGTTCACGTAGACGAGCAGGTCCGACTCGGCGGCCCGCTTGGAGATCTCGACGTCCTCGCCGTGTCTGGTCTGACCCAGGTGGGTCAGGTTCGCACTGTCCTCGGCGTCGAAGTTGTAGAGCTTGCCGTCCGGGAAGAACGACCGGAACACCCGCTCGCCGACGATGTCGCGCAGCTCGTTCGGGGTGAGCCGGCGGTGCAGCGCGTTGGCCGAGATCAGCTCGACGTCGTCGACGCCGGCCTGCGCGGCCAGCTCGAGCACGGCCTCGATGATGCGCTGCCGGATGTCCGGCTTCTTCATCGGCGGCAGCGGGATCGAGATGTCGTCGAACGCGATCGTCAGCCGCATCCCGGCGCGCAGCAGCTCAGGCAGCGGCTCGGACTCGATCGGGTTGAGCAACGCGTTCTGGATCGCTTCGTCGACGTCCCGCACCGGCGGCAGCGCCTCCGGCGGGTACACCACCCGGGTGCCGAGCGGGAACCGCTCCAGCAGGAAGCCCTCACCGTTGTGCACGAGCAGCGGCGGGGTCCGGTCGTCCACCTCAAGCACAAAACCTGGCCGAGACATGTCAGAACCTCTCTCGTCGTACGTTCAGCGCCCTCATGAGGCCCTCACATCGAAAGCAACCTTGACTGTTCCCAGTCGGCCGGCGGAGTGCGCGTGGTCGAGCGCCTCACGCCAGCGGTACAGCGGGTACCGCGCACCGACGATCCCGTCCAGTGGGGCACGTCCGGCCAGCTCCAGCGCGGTCTCGAACGCCGGGCGGCCGTTCGGCTCCTCCCGCGCGGACGCGTAGGTGCCGGTGACCTCCAGCTCGCGGAACCACACCGGCGACAGGTCGGCGCCGCTGGCCGGCATCCCGGACAGCACCACCCGGCCGCCTGCCTTGGTGACCCGCAGGACCGTGTCGATCGAGTCCTTGCTGCCGACCGCGTCGACCGCGACGTCCACACCGCCGAGCAGGAACTCGCCCGCGCCGAAGTCCGGCTTGAGCCGGAACGCACCGGTCGATCGCCGTACGCCGCGGAACACCTCGTCGGGCGCGACCACATCGCTGGCGCCGAACGCCCGCGCCAGTTCACGCTGCTTGGGGTGCTTGGCGACCACGGTGATCCGGCCGGCCTGCGTCAGCTCGCGCAGCGCGAGCGTGGCGAACAGCCCGACCGCACCGGCGCCGCTGACGAGCACCGACTGACCCGGCTGGACCTTGGCCCGGAGCGCGGCATGCACCGCACCGGACAGCGGCTCCACCAGGACGGCGCGCTCGTCGGACAGTCCGTCCGGTACGGCGTACAGCTGGCTGCGGTGGGCGACCAGCAGGTTGCCCCAGCCGCCGCCGGTGTCCTGGCAGAACCCGGTCTGCAGACCCGGCGCGACGTGCCCGACCGTGATCCGGTCGCACCGGTTGGTGTTGCCGGTCACGCAGTTCTCGCACAGCTCGACGCCGCGCGCTGCGCAGGTGAGCACGGAGTCCATCACGACCCGGGTGCCCTTCGGCAGGTCCTCGCAGTCGTCGAGCAGCTCGCCGACGATCTCGTGACCGGGCACGAACGGCATCGACACCACGGCGGAGAAGTACAGCTTGGTCGAACCGGTCACCATGCCCAGGTCCGAGCCGCAGATACCGGACAGGATCGGCCGGATCCGCGCCCAGCCCGGCCGCTCGGCCTTCGGCTCGTTGATCGTGACGAGGCGCAGCGGTGCGGCCGGTCCGGTCAGGATGCCGGGGATACGGCCGCCGACCGCCTTGGCCGCCAGGAACTTGGCCGGCGACCGGTACATCTCGAGAGCGAGCATCATCGAACGTTCACCCCAGGGAGCTCCAGACGGGACGACGTGGACGGGGTCTTCCAGTCGACGATCTGCCAGCGCGCGGCCCGGGCAGCCCGGAACAGCGACACGTCCGGCGAGACGGCGACCGGATTGCCGACGGTCTCCAGCATCGGCAGGTCCGAGTGGCTGTCGGCGTAGGCGTACGACTTGGACAGGTCGATGTTGGTCGTCCGGGCGTGGTGCTTGATCCACGCGGCCCGGGACTCACCGACCAGCGGCGGCCCGGACAGGAAGCCGGTGCAGCGACCGCGGTCGTCGACCGCCAGCTCGGCCGCGACGATCTCGTCGAACAGCGGCTCCAGCGGGCGGGTCAGCGGGCGGACCGCGCCGGTGATCAGGATCGTCTTGTGCCCGGCGGCGCGGTGCTCACGGATCCGTCGTACGGCGGCGCCGCTCAGCCGTTCCAGCACGTGCTCGGCGAGGATCTCGTCGACGATCTGGTTCAGCTCCTCCAGATCGGCACCGGCGTACCGGCGGTAGATCGTCCGGAGGAACGTGCCGCGGTCCTTGCGCTCGGCCGCGATCAGCTTCGGGAGCTTGCGCAGCATCGCGCCGATCTCGCCGACCCGCTGCGGGCCGTCCAGCTCGGGCAGCCGCATCCACAGGTACGTCTCGATCACGTTCGAGGACAGCAGCGTGCCGTCCATGTCGAACGCCGCGATCACCTTGGACTCCGAGGAAGGCTCGACCTTCTTCAGTACGCCGGCGGACTCGGCGAGCGCCTTGTTCCGCTTCTTGCGGACGACGTCCAGCCGGCGCATCGACTCCGTGACGCTCGGGCAGTGCAGCTCCTGCAGGTAGTACTGCCAGTCCACGATCGAGGTGTCGCACCAGAACTTCTCCCGGTCGTCACCCTCGAGCGCGTTGTGCAGCGCCAGCACGTTGTCGTCGATGAACTGCAGTTCGGCCTGCGCGTACTCGGAGTACAGATCCATGTAGCGGCGGAGGAAGTCGAGCCGGCGCTTCTGCACGTCGAGCTCGCGCGCGTACTTGCGGACGCGTTCGCTCCGCGGCACGGTCGTGATGATCTTGTCGGCGATCTTGTGGGCCTTCTCGCCGTACCGGAGCATGCTCTCGACCGAGTCGCCGCCGGGGAACTTCCAGACCGGGAGCCGGACCGCGCCACGCTCACCGAGGTCGAACGGGTGCTTGGAGAAGTACGCGCGGACGCCGGCGTACAACTGCTCGAAGGTCAACGGGTTCCGGGCGCCGGAGCTGACGTGGTAGTACTCCGGCTTGCTCAGCTCGGGCTCGGTCGCCATCACCGCGCAGATCGCGCCGACCACGTGGTCGACCGGGATGATCTCGACGACGGAGTCAGGGCTGGCCGGGAACTCCGGCAGCTCACCGCGGCCGTAGGCCAGGATCAGCGGCTCGGCCATCTTGAAGCCTTCGATCCAGCCCGGGTGCGGCGACTGCAGCGCGGACTCGATGATGGCCGGCCGGACGATCGACGTCGGCAGCTTGCCGGCGAACTCCTCGACCACGCGCTCGCCGAGCGCCTTGGTGAAGGTGTAGCAGTCGGTCCAGCCGAGGCTGCGGGCGCGCTCCGTGCCGGTCTCGACCAGCTTCTTCGCGACCCACTCGGTCCGGCGGCGCTCGGTGTCGGCCGCCGCGGTCAGGTGACCGGCGCGGCGGTGCAGCTTCTCGGCCTCCTTGCGGAACCTGGCCAGCATCGGCGCGGACCGGGACTGCTCCTCGATCCGGGCCTTCATCGCCATCCCGGCCTCGGCCTCGGTCCGCCAGTCGACGGCGTGCTCAACCGGCGCCTCCGGGATCGCGCCCCGCCGGCGGCCCGCGGTGTAAGCGGTGGAGATGTGCACGTAGTGGATCCGGCGATCGGTCCCCTGCCGGCTCTCGTCGATCCGCTCGAGCAGGCTCTTGGTGCCGAGCACGTTGGTCGTGAACGCCTCGTGGATCGGCGGGTCGAAGCTGACGTCGCCGGCGCAGTGCACGACGATGTCGAGATCTGTCGGCAGCTCCGGTACGTCGGACAGGTCGCCGTCGATGACATGGATCCGGGCCGCGCACAGCGCTTCGGCGTCGGCGTACTGCGTGCCCTCGCCGTAGAACGGCTTGAAGATGTCCTTGCGGAGCATCTGCGCCATCCGGTCGGCGCCGGACAGCGAGCCCTTCGGCCGGATGATCGCGGCCACGGTGGTGCCCGGCAGCTCGCCGATGATCCGGTGCAGCAGCGCCTCACCGACGAATCCGGTGACGCCGGTGACAAGGACCTTCTTGTCCTTGAGCTTGTCGGCCAGACTCACTTGTCGCCTCCACGCGTGAGCTCGAGTGCCTCGGTCAGGGTGAACGCGCCGGCGTACAGGGCCTTGCCGACGATCACGCCTTCGACGCCGTCCGGCACCAGCGTGCTCAGAGCCCTGAGGTCGTCGAGGCTCGAGACGCCGCCGGACGCGATGATCGGCTTGTCGGTGCGCGCACACAGGTCGCGGTACAGATCCAGGTTCGGGCCCTGGAGCATGCCGTCCTTGGTGACGTCGGTGACCACGTAGCGCTCGCAGCCGGCCGCTTCCAGCCGCTCGAGCACCTCGTAGAGGTCGCCGCCTTCCTTGGTCCAGCCGCGGGCGGCCAGCGTGCGGCCGCGGACGTCGAGCCCGATCGCGATCCGGTCGCCGTACTGCCCGATGATCCGGTCGCACCACTCCGGGTCCTCGAGTGCGGCGGTGCCGATGTTTACCCGACGGGCACCGGTGGCGAGCGCGGCTTCCAGGGAGTCGTCGTCGCGGATGCCGCCGGACAGCTCGACCTGGACGTCCAGCTTGCCGGTCACCTCGGCGAGCAGTTCGCGGTTGCTGCCGCGGCCGAACGCCGCGTCCAGGTCGACCAGGTGGATCCACTCCGCGCCCGCGTCCTGCCAGGCCATCGCGGCAGCCAGCGGATCGCCGTACGACGTCTCACTCCCGGCCTCGCCCTGCACGAGCCGAACCGCCTGCCCGTCCGCCACATCGACGGCAGGCAGCAGCACCAAATGGCCTGACCGGGGCGGTGGGGTGGAAGATGAGTCTGACACCGACATGGCCCACACCCTAGAGGGCCTTCCTGAAGGATCCGTAACCCGGACGCCCGCTGAGTCGTTCATATCCGATCTGTCTCAGCAATACCAGCTGTATTAGTGGTCCTATCATTACGCTGGTCTGGTGGTGACTGTCGAGCAACTCGAAACCGACCCGCATCCGACGCTTGCGGCGATCCGCCCGATCGGCTGGATCGAACCGCTGAACACCTGGATGGTCACCTCGCGCGCGCTGGTGATGAACGTCCTGCGCGATCCGGAGACGTTCACCGTCGACGACCCACGGTTCTCGACGGCACAGGTCGTCGGTCCGTCGATGCTTTCGCTGGACGGCGCCACCCATAAGGCACACCGCGATCCGTTCGAGTCCCCGTTCACTCTGGCCGAGACCCGCCGTCGCTTCGTCGGCCCTGTCCAGCAGACCGTCGACGAATTGATGGCTGCCCTCGAACAACCTGCTGATCTCCGGACCGCACTTGCAGGGCCGTTGTCCGTCGCGGTGGTTGCGTTGTCGCTCGGGTTGCCTCCGGCGTCGGCTGCCACGGTGCTCGACTGGTACACAGCGATCTCCACGTCCGTGTCCGGGGTCTCCGCCGGCCATCCAGTGACCGCCGAGGGTGCCGCCGCCTTCGCCGAGTTGCACAAACATGTTGCCGCAGGCATCGACTCGTCGGACTCTCTCATCGCCGCGGCCGCGCACGCCGGGCTGGGTGTCGACGAGGTCGTCGCGAACGCCGCCGTACTGATGTTCGGCGGTATCGAGACCACCGAGGGCATGATCACGAACGCCCTCTGGCACCTGCTGACCAACCGCGACCAGCTCGACCTCGTCCTCGCCGACCCGACGCTCCTCCCCAACGCCATGGAGGAGTCACTCCGCCTCGAACCGGCCGCCGCCGTGGTCGACCGCTACGCCACCCGCGACATCGAGCTCGCCGGCGTAGAGATCCGCCGCGGCGACATGGTCACCGTGTCCCTCGCGGGCGCCGGTCGCGATCCCGAGATGTTCGAGTCGCCCGACAGGTTCGACGTACGCCGGCCCAACGCGCGCCGCCATCTCGCCTTCGCGAGTGGACCGCACATCTGCCTCGGCATGCACCTGACCCGCCTCGAAACGCTCACCGCGCTGGAAGCCGTCCTCCAGCTCCCCGGTCTCCGCCTCGCCGCGGACTCACCCGCGCCGAGAGGTCTCGTCTTCCGCAAGCCGTCCGCCCTGCGCGTCAGCTGGGACGGGTGAGTACCAGCGTCGTCGCGTCGTACACCGGCATCGCCCGGTCCGGATCGCGCTCCGCGTCCGCGGCGAACCGGGCGAACCCGCGATCCAGCTCGTCGGCCGGCAGATGCTCGAACGTCGACAGCGCGCGGTGGCTCAGCCGCTCGTAGCGCTCCTGCAGCGTGCGCGGCTCCTCGGCGGAGATCCGCACGACGTCGTCGTCCGGAACCAGCCCGGCCTCGACCGCAAGCTCCTTCGTCGCGGCCAGCGTCAGGTACATCCCGGCATCGACCTCTCGCGCCGACGGGAAGTACTCGTACCAGAACAGCTCCGGCATCAGGTCCGCGAACTGTGTCCGCAGTAAACCCACTCCGCCGGGCCGCAGCACCCGGTGCACCTCGCGCAGCCCTTGCAACGGATCCGTCCAGTGATGGAACGTCAGGAACATCAGCACCGCATCAACCGATGCCTCAGGCAACGGAATTTCCTCGGCGCTGCCCTTCAGATAGCTCACGCTCGGATGCTGCTCGGCCGCCTCACGCATCCGGTCCGACGGCTCCACGCCGTACACCCGGCCCTGGAACTCGTCGGCCAGCCCCGGGGTCAGCCGGCCGGTCCCACACCCGAGATCGAGCACATCCAACGGCCGCCGGTCCGGCAAGTACGTCGCAAACGCCGCGGTCCACCGTTGCACTTCAGCCGCCGGCATCCTCCGCCCCGCGACGTACACACGACCCATCCGACCGTCGTAGTCCACCATTCCCAGACCCTACCGCCACTCCTCATGCCATCGCGTGGCAACAGCGCTTGTCTGCTTGATCACCGCATCCGGCGCGGCCTCCGCGGGCCAGAACTGCAGCAGGTAGCGATCGACGACCGGCTCGTCCTCCGGGACGACGTCGACGGCCTTCCCCTCGTCCATCCCGGTGGCGCTGTAGCGAGCCCGGTAGCTGCCTACCGGCAGCGAGAAGTCCGTGTACTGCGATCCGTCGAGCCCGTGCACCCGGATCGCCGGCGCCTGCGGCTCGAACGGCACCTCGACGATGTCCTCCCAGTCATCGTCCAGCACGGGCGGTCGCTCCAAGCGCTCGATCCGGAGCTCGACGTACCCGGTGTGCAACCCGGTGAACAGCAGCAGCCGTCCCGGCTCCGCGGCGCCGCAGATCCCGTTCGCCTGACCGCGCCGCGAGTCGTCGAAGTCCGGCCAGTCCGTGTCCCCACTCATCAGATAGATCTGCCCGAACGTCAGATCCAGCTTCCCCTCGAACAACACGTCGGTGTCCATGGCGCGACCCTAGGCCGCGGCTGGGTCCAGCGTCCGCCGGCGGACCGCACTTGCAGCTTTTGACATCAGCCGCCGAAGAAGACGTCGTACGCGAGGCGCAGGATCAGCGCGGACACGACGACGAGGAAGATGACTCGGACGAAGCGGCTGCCGCGGGCCACTGCGGTGCGGGCGCCGAGGAGGCCGCCGACCATGTTGGCCGCGCCCATGATCAGGCCGAGACCCCACAGCGGTGCGCCGTGGAGAGCGAAGACGAGGATCGCGCCGAGGTTGGTGGCGACGTTCGCGATCTTCGCCTTGGCACTGGCCTGCAGGAAGTTGTAGCCGAGCAGGCCGACGAGCGCGAAGATCAGGAACGAGCCCGTCCCCGGTCCGACGGCGCCGTCGTAGAAGCCGATGAGTACGCCGACCCCGCTCGCCGCGAGGTAGTGGTCGCGGCCGTCGAAGCGCAGCGCGGTCCGGGCACCGAGTGACGGCTTCATCGCGGTGTAGATCGCGACCCCGATCAGCAGCACCAGCACGATCGGCTTGAACCACGACATCGGGATCTTCGTCGCCACCAACGCTCCGGTCGCCGCGCCGAGCCCGGCGAGGATCGCGAGCGGCAGGACGGTCTTCTTGTCCGGCCGGACCTTCACGCCGAACGTGACCGCGCTGGTCGTCGTACCGCACAGCGACGAGATCTTGTTCGTCGACAGGATCTGCGCCGGTGAAGCGTTCGGCAGACCGAGCAGCATCGCGGGAAGCTGCAGCAGTCCGCCGCCGCCGACCACGGCGTCGATCCAGCCGGCCGCGAAGGCGGCGATCACCAGGAACAACAACGTCCACAACGAAACATCAGGCACAGAGCCCGATGATCAGGTAATGGCGTAGTACCACTCAACCCTTACACCACCGAGTGAGAGTTATGACACTCGATCCGGGAGAATGGCGGGGTGAAGTTCCTACTGCTCATCCACAACAACGTCGAGGCGCTCAAGCAGTTCACCGAGCAGCAGCTTGTCGAGATGTCCGGCGGTCCCGCCGCGATCGCCGAGACGGCGCGCGAGCTGCTCACGACCGGAGAGCTGGTGTCGGTCCTCGGCTTGAAGGACCCGGGCGAGGAGAAGGACATCCAGCTCGTCGCCGGTACGCCGGTGATCTCGGACCGTCCGCTGCTCGAGACCAAGGAGTTCCTGGCCGGCGCTATGGTGCTGCACTGCGAGTCGGTGGCGCGGGCGCTCGAGATCGCGGCGCGGATCCCGCTGGCGAACTTCCGTCGGGTCGAGCTCCGTGAGATCCGCCTCGACCAGGACGACTTCCTGAACCAGCTCGACGACTTCACCGGACCTGGCGCACCGTGACCGGTCCCGCGGCACCCGAGCTCGAAGCTGCGATTCGGGCGGCGGCGCCGCGGGCACTGGCGGTTCTCGTTCGGCGGTACGACGCGTTCGACCAGTGCGAGGACGCGGTCCAGGAGGCGCTCGTCGACGCGTTCGTGCAGTGGGGTGCGAACGGCGTACCAGAGCAGCCGATCGGCTGGCTGATCAGCGTCGCGTCCCGCCGGATGATGGACGGCTGGCGACGCGACAACGCGCGGCGGCAGCGCGAGCTGAACGATTTCCTGCGGGCGCCGGCCGACCAGCACGACCCCGACGACTACCACGAGGACGCCGACGACACGGTCCGGCTCCTCGTGCTGTGTTGTCACCCCGCGCTGACTCCGGCGTCACAGATCGCGCTGACGTTGCGCTCGGTCGGCGGTCTCACCACCGCCGAGGTGGCCGCCGCTCTGCTGGTCAGCGAGAGCACCGTCGCGCAGCGCATCAGCCGGGCAAAGCGGTTGATCAAGGACGCGCGGTTCGAGCTCCCGACGGCCGAGGAGTACGACGAGCGACTGGCCGCCGTACTGCAGGTCCTCTATCTGATCTTCAACGAAGGCCACACGGCGAGCGCCGGTGATTCGTTGCAGCGCGTGGATCTCGCCGAGGAAGCGCTCCGGATCACCCGCCTGCTGTGTCAGGCGACGGGCGAAGCAGGCGAGGTGGCCGGCCTGCTCGCGTTGATGATCCTCACCCACGCCCGCCGCGACGCACGGACCGGACCCGGCGGCAACCTGATCCCGGCCGATCGGCAGGACCGATCCCGCTGGTACGCCGACGAGATCGCCCAGGGCACGCGCATCGTCGAGGCGACGCTGCGCACCGGCGCTGTCGGCCCGTACCAGCTGGAAGCGGCGATCGCCGCCGTGCACAGCGAGGCCGACTCGGTCGAGACCACCGACTGGGAACAGATCGTCGGCCTCTATCGCATCCTCGAGAAGGTCGACCCGAGTCCGATGGTGACGCTCGGCGCGGCCGTCGCGATCGCGATGACCGACGGTCCGGAGGCCGGCATCGCGATCGTCGAAGGGCTGGCCGACGACAAGTACCTCGGCGAGCACCATCGTCGGCTCTCGGTCCTCGCCCACCTGCACGAGCTCGCCGGCCGTCCGGACCTGGCCCGGTCGAACTACGTCGCCGCGCTGGAGCGCACCCGGAACGCAGCCGAGCAGAACTACCTCCGCGACCGCATCGCCCACCTCATCAAGTGACGACGTCCGCCGGTCCACTCCGGCCGCGGCGGGACACTCAGCGCGCTGCGGAACACGTGCCCCGGATCGACCGCCTGCTTGAGTGCGGCCAGTCTGGCGCGGTGTGATTCCGGGTAGCAGTTGTCGAGGTCCGCGTCGGTCGGGTCGGACAAGAAGTTCACGTACGCGCCGTTCGGCCGCAGGGTCTGCCAGAAGGCGTCGAAGTCCTGCGCCGCCTGTACGTCGGGCGTTCCCATCACCACCGAGTTGACCATGAACTGCGCGTCGCGGTGGGCGAACGCGGTCGCGTCCGCGGGCATCTCGCCGAAGGCGCCGCCGAGAGACCGGATCTCCATCGCCATCGCCGGGATCTGCTGACGCGCTGCGAGCAGGCGGTCGGTGAGTTCCGGCGACCACGTGTCGAAGAAGCCGTTGCGAATCCGCGGACGCCAATCCGCGGGCATCGACATGTCCGCGAACACCTCGGCGTACGGCACCTCGGCGACCTTGTCGGTGAGCAGCGTGCCGAGGTTGCGCAGCGGTTCGAGGAGCGCAGGGTCTCCGGCAACGCACACCATCACGGCGACCGGGACCTGACGATCGGCCATCATCGTCGGCGCGAGCTGCAGCGAGGACGTGACGTCTGCGGGCGCGTGCGCGGCGTACTCCACCCAGCGGTTGAGCACCTGCTCGGCTTGCGTCCACGGATACAGCAGGGTGCCGAAGTGCACGGTCGGCTGCCGTACGGCGGTGATGTCGTACGACGTGACCACGCCAAGGCTGCCCGCCGCACCGCGCAGGCCCCAGAACAACTCCGGCTCGTTCGCGGCGTCGACCCGGCGTACCGAACCGTCCGCCGTGACCACCTCGGCCGACACCACGTTGTCGATCGCCAGACCGTGCTTGCGGACCATCCAGCCGATGCCGCCGCCGGCCATCAGCCCGCCGACGCCGACGCTCGCCGTGTCTCCCGACGAGATCGCCAGCCCGAGCTTCCCGAGTCGCGCGGCGACGTCGCCCCAGGTCGCCCCGACGCCGACGCGAACGACCTCGTCCGGCAGCACCTTGACCTCGTCCATCGGCCGTACGTCGATCACCACGCCACCGTCGTTCGTACCGAACCCGGCCGCGTTGTGTCCACCGCTCCGTACGGCGACGGGCAGGTCCTGCGCCTCGGCGTACCTCAAGGCAGCAACCACATCGGCCGGCCCCACACACCGCACCACCACGCTCGGCCGGCCCTCGGCCATGACCACCCGCCCGGCATCGGCGTACCCCTCGTCCCCGTCCACGAGGACCTCACCCAGCACAGCGCCGCGAAGCTCGTCGATCCCCCCGCCAACCACTACAGATTCCGTCATCTCCAACTCCCTAGATCCGAGACGCCCCCTCTGGCGTCTCACCCCGGGATCGGAGCCGACTGACATTCCTCGACACGCTTGACCAAAGAAAAGGCAAACCGGCCCCACTCCGTGCGGAGTGGGGCCGGTTCAGGGCTGGGGCTCAGCTGCGGACGGCTGCGACCAGGTGGTCGACAACGTCGGCGACCGGGACGTCGGTGCGGTCGCCGGAGCGGCGGTCCTTGACCTCGATCGTGCCGTCGGCGAGGCCCTTGCCGACGACGGCGATGGTCGGCACGCCGATCAGCTCGGCGTCCTTGAACTTCACGCCCGGCGAGACCTTCTCACGGTCGTCGTAGATGACCGACAGGCCGCGGGACTCCAGCTCCGCGGCGAGCTCGGCCGCCTTCTCGAAGACCGCGGAATCCTTGCCGGTGGCAACGAGGTGGACGTCGGCAGGCGCGATCTCGCGCGGCCAGACCAGGCCGAGCTCGTCGTGGTTGCCCTCGGCGATCGCGGCCACCGCGCGGGTGACACCGACGCCGTACGAACCCATGGTGACAGTGACGAGCTTGCCGTTCTGGTCGAGGACCTTCAGGTCGAGCGCGTCGGCGTACTTGCGGCCGAGCTGGAAGATGTGACCCATCTCGATGCCGCGCGCCGCCTCCAGCGCACCCGAACCGTCCGGCGCCTGGTCGCCGTCGCGCACCTCGGCGGCCTGGATCGTGCCGTCGGCGGTGAAGTCGCGACCGTGCACCAGGTTGATGACGTGGAAGCCGGACTTGTCCGCGCCGGTCACCCACGCCGAGCCCTCGGCGACCCGGGGGTCGAGCAGGTACCGAATGCCGGACGCGTTCTCCTTGCCCAGCACGCCGGGACCGATGTAGCCCTTCGCGAGCGACGGGTACTTCTCGAAGTCCGCCTCTTCGAAGGCCGCGACCTCGGCCGGCTCCATCTGCGCGCCGAGCCGCTTCTCGTCGATCGCCCGGTCGCCCGGCACGCCGATCGCCAGCGGCTCGCGCGAACCGTCCGGGTGCACCAGCATCACGAGCACGTTCTTCAACGTGTCCGCGGCCGTCCACTCGCGATCGTCGGCGCGCGCGTGCTTCGCGTTCAGCGCGTCCACGAGCGTGTCGATCGTCGGCGTCTCCGGAGTGTCCACGACCTCCGCGGCCGGCACGCCGGACGCGTCGACCGCCGCGGCCTGCGGCACCACGACCGCCTCGACGTTGGCGGCGTACCCACCCGCGGAGCGGACGAACGTGTCCTCGCCGTTCTCCGCGATCGCGAGGAACTCCTCGGACCGCGAGCCGCCCATCGCGCCCGACATCGCCTGCACGATCACGTAGTCGAAGCCGAGCCGGTCGAAGATCTTGATGTACGCCTCGCGATGCTTCTCGTACGACGCGGCGAGGCCGTCGTCGTCGACATCGAACGAGTACGAGTCCTTCATCACGAACTCGCGCCCGCGCAGCACGCCGGCCCGCGGCCGCGCCTCGTCGCGGTACTTGTTCTGGATCTGGTAGATCGACAGCGGAAGGTCCTTGTACGACGAGTACAGGTCCTTCACGACCAGCGTGAACATCTCTTCGTGCGTCGGACCGAGCAGCATGTCGGCGCCCTTGCGGTCCTTCAGCCGGAAGATGTTCGGCCCGTACTCCGTCCAGCGGCCGGTGGCCTCGTAGGGCTCGCGGGGCAGCAGCGCCGGGAAGACCAGCTCCTGCGCGCCGATCGCGTCCATCTCCTCGCGGACGATCCGCTCGACGTTACGCAGCACCCGCAGGCCCAGCGGCAGCCAGGTGTAGATGCCGGGCGCGGCGCGACGGATGTACCCGGCGCGGACGAGCAACTTGTGGCTCGGGACCTCCGCGTCCGCCGGGTCCTCGCGAAGGGTGCGGAGGAACAGCGACGACATACGCAAAATCACGGGAGTCTCCAAGCGTGCAAAAAGTCGAGAACAGGACTACACAGACAATATCGGTCCGGTGGTGATGGTCTCACCACGTTATCCACAGGTCACTCCCGGGCTGCCCCGAGCGCTTACCCGAGGGTAATCACGGCAGCGGGCCGTACGGCGTCGCGGCGGCCTTCGCGGCGTAAACCAACGCTGGTTTCAGCAACGGCCAGAACGTCGAGGCAATACACGAGTACGCCGGCACGAATCCGGCGCACCACCCGGTCTTCGGCCCGATCTCGAACGTGTACGACGGCACGCCGCGCGTCCCGTACAACCAGTCGCTGGTCGAACCCGGCGTCAGGTACCCGATCCCGCCATCCCCGGTAAAGACCGGGTAGCCCGTGACCGCGCTCATTTTGTTGCCCAAGGCCACCAACTTGTCCCGGTCCGGCGCGGCCGTGTCCGTATATCCCCACGGCGCCAGGATGTCGTTGCCGTAGCTGTGCAGCGTCAGGAAGACGCCGGTCGTGCGCACGGCGGCCGGCTCGTCCACAGCGCTCTTCGTGTCGGGAAAGATCTTCTGTAACAGGCCCTGGATCGCAACCGTCTCCGGCTCGGACGCCGCCTTCGCCCCCGGGTAGGTCTCCGCACACGAACCGCCCTGGTTCGCGTCCCAGTGGAACGACGAGTTCCGGTTCAGGTCGACTCCGGGGTACCCCGTCACGCAGTCGCCCGCGCTGTCGTCGACGTTCTTGCGCTGCAGCAGCGGCTGGGCCGGATTCGACGCGACGACGTCCACGCCGTCCGGGTTCGCGATCGGCACCACCCACAGCTCGCGGGTGTCGAGCAGCGCGGTCAGCTCAGGGTCGACGCCGTACGACGAGACGAGCAGGTCGATCCACTTGTACGCGATCTCGCCGGTCGCAAGTTCGCGGGCGTGGATCTGCGCGTGCAGAACGAACTTGGGCTTCTTCCCGGTGCTGTTCAGGGCGCAGTCGCCGGGCGCGAGCTTCGTGATGCACAGCGCCTGGATGTCGTGCCCGCCCTGCCCTTGCGCCTTCGTCCACGAGTCACCGATGTCGTACAGCTTCACCAGGTCCGGGTGCGCCGCGGCGACGGCCGCATTGTGCTGCTCGTGGCCGACGACGGTGTGGTACCCGCCGTAGTACGTCAGAGCCGGCGACGAGTAGGCCGTCGAGGACAGCAGCATGAGGGCAAAGGTGCACAGGAGAGCCGCGAGCCTTCGCATGCCGACCAGCCAACCGGACAACCGCCATCCCCGGATCACGGAGAGTAAGCAGTATCAGAACAGAATCGTCGCGAACGTCTCGATCGTGCGGAAGCCGACCCGCTCGTACGCCGCGCGCGCCGGCAGGTTGAAGGCATTGACGTACAGCGTGACGACGGGCGCGATCTGCCGAGCCAGCTCCACGACCGCCGCCATACCTGGCGCAGCGAGGCCCCGGCCGCGGTACTCCGGATCGACCCACACGCCCTGGATCTGGCACACGCCGGAGCCGACCGATCCGACCTCGGCCTTGAACACCACCCGGCCGTCCTCGATCCGGGCGAACGCACGCCCGGCCCGGATCAGCTCGGCCACCCGGGACCGGTAGAACGTCCCGTCCGGCCCGGTCTGCGGCGGTACGCCGACCTCCTCGGTGTACATCGCCACACACGCCGGATACAGCACCGGCAGCTCGACCGGCTCCACCGCGCGGACCAGCGGATCCGGTGCGATCAACGGCGACCCCTCGATCACCATGAACGGCTGGTCGTCCCGCACCTCGCGGGCCGGACCCCAGTGCGGCTCGAGGATGCTCCACAGCTGGTCGACCGCGCGGGCCTGCCCGAGGATCTGGAAGCAGTTCCGCCCGCGCCGCATCGCGTACGCCGCGAACGCGCGCAGCGCCACGTCGTCCGCGCCCACCGGCACCATGTTTCCGCCGGCGTGGCACAGGGCCTCCAGCGCACCCTTGTCGACGTACCCCCAGACCTCGGCGCCGCGTCGCGGGTCGAGTCCGGACGCCTGGACCAGGCTGTCGACGAACACATTCACGACCGGATCGCGAGCGATGACCGCGCGCGCCGCCGCGAGGTCACGAGGACCGAGAACCCGTACGCCCACGCGCAGAACTTAGCGGATGATCGCGCCGCACGTATAAAACAGGGCCGCAGTCAGACCGCCTGGGTGTCGTGTCCGGCCGCGATCCGGCGCAACGGCGAGGTCCACGCGAAGACCACGCCGACGCACCCGCACAGCCCCATCAGCACCATTCCAGTGCGCGGTCCGAACGCGTTGCCGAGCACGCCGCCGACTACTGAGCCCAGCGTCCACCCGACGCCCCAGGACAGCATCCGGCCGGCTGTGTTGACCCGGCCGAGCAGCTTCTCCGGAGTCACCTGCTGGCGGTACGAGATCGCGTTGACGATCACTAGCACGTACGCCGAACCCCAGACGAGCGTCGCAACCGCAGCGGCGACCCAGTTGGGTGACAGTGGGGTGAGCACGCCTAGGAGTGCAGAGACCGGTAGTGCGTACAGGGTGATCGCTGCGGGCGGCATCCGCTTCAGCAACCGGGGCAGGCTGAGTGCGGCGATCAGTCCGCCGATCCCCCACGTCCCCCACACCAGTCCGAACCGGAGTCCCGACGTACCGACGTGGAGGACGCGGTCGCACCAGACCACGATCAGCGCCATGAATCCACCGCCGGCGAACGACTGGATGCTGCCGACGATCGTCATGGTCCGTACGCCGGCGTGGTGGGTCAGGTACCGCAAGCCGTCACCGATATCGGTCAGTACTACCCGCGGGCGGAGCGGCGGCTGACCCGCACGGGACTCGGACATCGCCCGCACGATCCCACGGACAGCGAACGCGGACGCTGCGAAGCTGAGCGCGTCCAGCGTGAGCAGACTGGCCGGATCGAGTACGGCGAGGGTCAGACCGGTCAGCGGCGGGACGAACAGCTCGATCAGACTCGACGCCGTCCAGACTGCGGAGTTCGCCTGCGCTACTCGGGCGCGGCCGACCAGGACCGGCAGTGCACCGAAGTTCGCGCCGTCGAAGAACGTGTAGACGGACTGCACGGTGAACGCGACCACCAGGACGTGGGCGATCGTCAGCACGCCAAGCAGGTGCGCAACAGGCACCGAGCCGACCAGTACGGCGTTGACGCAGTCCGCGGTGATCATCACGCGCCGCCGGTTCCAGCGGTCCGCGAGCGCACCGGCGAACAGTCCGGTCAGCAGGTACGGCGCTGACTCCAGCGCCGTCACCAGTGCGGTCAGGACGGTCGAACCGCTCAGCCGGTAGACGAGCACCGGCAGCGCGATCGCCGTCACCATCGATCCGGTGATCGACAGCGCGCGGGCCAGCCAGTACCGCCGGAAGTCCGGGTCGTCGCGCAGCCGGTCGGGCCTCACTGTCGTCATGAGCGGAATCCTGCAAGTTCAGGTGCGGTCGAGGTCAATGACCATCCACATCAAATCGACGCCGAGATCGCGATTCGGGGTCCGCTTCGCCTCGGTGAATCCTTGAGAGCGGTAGAAGCCGATCGCCTGTTCGTTCGCGACCAGCACGTCGAGCAGGAGTTCCGGCGTACCGTCCGGGAGGGCTGCGATCGCAGCGTCGAGGAGTGCTTTGCCGATGCCCTTGCCCTGCTGGTCAGGGAGCACATACAGCTTCCACATCACCCAGAAGTCTTCTTCGCGACCCAATCCGACCATGCCGAGAAGCGCGTCGCTGTCGGTCGCCACGAGGGTGATGCCTTTGCTGATGCCGCGTTCGACGGCCTCTACGGACCACCACTGGGCCAGTCCGTCGGTGATGAACGCTTCCGGCACCAGTCCGGCGTACGCGACCGGCCAGGTCGTCAGACCGATCTGCCGGATCGCGTCGACGTCGCTGGGCTCGGCCCGCCGTACGGCGATCATCCGTGCACCACCGTGAGCTGGCCGTCAGGGTCCACGATCTCCAGCCCGGTCGCTGTCGGCGTCACGTCGTACTTGTCTAGCCGGCGTTGGACCTCGTCCAGGTCCTCCGTAGTGGTCAGGTCCAGCCGGACGGCGAATGCTTGATCGGCGGGTCCGAATCGTACTGGGGCCTCCATGCCGACGCCTTCGAAGAAGCGGCGCCAGGCCGGCTCCTCGGCACCCGTCAGGTACGGCGTGACCGACCAGCGCTCGTCCGGACGCGCGTCGTGCAGCTTGTACCCGTACATGTCCTCGGAGCGCTCGTCGACCCAGATGACGACGCCGTCCGGTCCTGTCACGGACAGCACGCGCCCGTACGCCTCGTCGAAGACAGTCGCGTCGACGAACCCCACCTGCTCGAGCCGGTCCCTCAGCTCGTCGATCTTCTCCGCCTCGAAGGAGAGCGTGGTCTGGCCCGGCTGCCCGCCAGTACTACTGCTCGCCGCGTCGTGCAGCGCGACCATGCCGCGACCGGTCAGCATGTCGACCCAACCCCCCTGCTCGGACTCGATCCGCGACCGCAGCCCTAGCGCCTCGAGAAACGCGCGCATCGCTTCCACGTCCGCCGTGAACCGCAGCGGCCTGATCACCGTATTGCTCATCCCCGCGCCTCCCCATGCTTGTCCAGGTACTCCGCCAGCGCCTGCTCGACCAGCGACGACAGACTCGCCCCCTCGTCGATCGCCTTGTGCTTCACCCGCCGCACCAATCCCGGCGGCAGATACACGTTGAACTGCACCTTCTTGCCACCATCATCCGCCATGGCTATATTGCTAGCATCCTAGACAACTAACCGTCAATCGGCAGGGAGATCCGACGATGAACCTCCGCTTCGACCACCTCGGCCTACTCACCGACACCCGCGAGAAGAACCAGGACCTGGCCGACTTCTTCGCCGACATCCTCGGCCTGGAGATCTCCGGCACCGCGAGTGAGGGGTACGCCGAGGTGAAGGCCGGCGCGATGACGATCGCCCTGCACACCGGTGCGATGGTCGACGACTTCGGCGCCCTCGGCGGCACCCTCCTCCAGTTCAGCAGCGACGACGTGCGCGCCGACATCGAAGAGATCCGCCGCCGAGGCGGCAACGTGGTTCTCGAGCCGACCGAGACCGACTGGGGTACGACGTCGGCGTACGTCGCCGGCCCGCACGGCGTGCTGGTCGAGCTCTACAAGTTCGGCGGTTAGACGGCGGTCAGGAGGGCGTCGTCGAGTTCCTTCTGGAGGCGGGCCTTGGGGCGGGCGCCTACTACGGACCAGATCATTTCGCCGTGGTGGAACAGGATCAGGGTGGGGAGCGCCATCACGCGGTAACGGGCCGAGATGGACGGGTTCTCGTCGGAGTTCAGTTTCACCACGGTCATGTGATCGGCGCGGTCGGCGGCGATCTGCGCGAGGACCGGCGCGATCTGGTGGCAGGGCGGGCACCATTCGGCCCAGAAGTCCACGAGTACAGGCTTTTCGGACCGCAGGACGGCCTCGTCGAAGGTGGCCTCGTCGACGGTACGCAGTTCACTCATAGTTGTTTCATCCTCCAGCTCTCGGCATCGGTCAGGAGGTCGGTCAGCCGGGCCCGCAGATCGGTGAGTTCCGCGATCCGCCGGTCCACGTCCGCGATCCGGGTCCGGTACGCCGTGAGCGACGCCGGGCAGACGTCGGCGCGCTCGTTGCCGGCACGCAGGCACTCGATGAACGGATACGTCTGCTCCGCGGTCAGCCCGAGACTCAGCAGCGCCTTCACCTCACGCACCACGACCACATCGTCCGTGTCGTACGCCCGGTACCCGTTCGGCTCGCGCCGCGGTTTGAGCAGCCCCTGCGCCTCGTAGTACCGCACGGCCTTGACCGTCACACCGGCCTCGGCCGCCAGATCGCTGATCCGCATCCCGCCTCCTTCACCCCGACGCTAAACCTTGCCCCCAGGGTCAAGGTCAAGCCAGGATAATCAATGGCCGCGGAACGCCTCCTCCAGCCACCAGGACGGCTGGTCCGCCACGACCTTCGCATCCACGAGGAGTGGCGCCGAACCCGGTCCGTTCACCCAGTCCTTGACCGCAGCGAGGTCGCCGACTGTACGTACGGTCGCGGCCTCGAAGCCGTAGCCCCGCGCGATCGCGGCGATGTCGGTCGGCGGGAACGTCACCGTCTCCAAGGGGTGCCCGTCGGGACCGAAGTGGTGCACCTCGGCGCCGTACGCATCGTCGTTGTAGACGACGACCAGCATCGGCAGGCCCAGCCGCCGAACTGTGTCCAGTTCTGCTGCACTCATCAGTGCGCCGCCGTCGCCTAGCGCGGCAACCGGAAGCCGGTCCGGCTGCGCCAGCGCGGCGCCGATCGCGGTGGCGAGGCCGAGCCCGATCGACTGGAACGCCTGCGTGAAGCAGAGGCCGTTCTCGTCCGGCACGTCCAGGTAGGCGCTGGGGTAGCCCATGAAGTTGCCGGAGTCGACGGCGACCACGCGTTCGGCCGGAAGGACGTCGTCGAGCGCGATGCTCAACGTGCGTGGGTCGATTCGGTCGGCCGTGCTCGAGTCGTCGTACGGGACGTCGCGCCAGCGGACGCTGCCCGGCTCGATGGAGCGGTATCCGATCTGCTGGTCGCCGCAGGCGTCGAGCAGCCGCGAGGCGGTCAGGCCGACGTCGCCGGTGACTCCCAGGTGGATCTCGCGATGCGCGCCGAGCGCCGACGTGTCGTCGTCGACCTGCACCACGGTGGCGTCGGGTCCGATCAGCTGACCGTGGCGCATCGTCCACATGTTCAGCGCGCAGCCCCAACCGACGATCAGGTCGGCGGCGCGGATCAGCTCCGCAGTACGCGGTGAGGCGAAGCCGCCCGAGATCCCGAGCGACCAGGGGTTGCCGCGGAACAGGCCGTGCGCGACAGCTGACGTCGCGAGGAGTGCTCCGGATCGTTCCGCCAATGCTTCGAGGATCTGACGATGTCCGCGAGCTCCGCGGCCTGCGACGAAGACGGGCCGCTCGGCACGCCGCAGCAGGTCGGTCAACGCGGCGACTTCAGCGGCGTCCGGCATCACCGCCTCCCGCGACGGCAACTGCTGGGCGGCCGCGGGTAACGGGACCTCCAACGCCTGCACGGGAAGCGGCACGTTCAGCAGCACCGTCCTGCGCTCGCGTACGGCGGTCGCCACCGCGCCTTGCGCCTGCGCCGCTGCAGTCTCCGCCGAGGTGATCCGCACCGGGACCGCGCCCACCGCGCGAGCCAGCGCCTCCTGGTCGACGTAGAAGTTCGACCGCGGCTCGAGGACCTCCGCCGCGACCACGACCATCGGCGTACGGCTCTTGGCCGCCTCGGCGATCCCGGTCATCGCGTTGGTCAGACCGCACCCCTGGTGGACCGTGAGCGCGGCGACCGTCCCGCTCATCCGCGAGTACGCGTCAGCCATCGTGGCCGCGCCGCCCTCGTGCCGCGCGGCGACGAACCGCGCGCCGGCGGCGACCATCGCGTTCGTCAGATGGAAGTTGCCCGAACCGACCACGCCGAACACCTGGCGGACGCCCGCGGCCACCAACGCCCGGCCGACGGCGTCCGCGACGTTCATCAGCGTTCGACCAGCGCGAGCACCCGTGCGGGAGCGCCGGAGCCGCCGACGATCGGCAACGGTCCGGCGATGATGACGGCACCGGTCGACGGGAGCTACGCGAGGTTCTGGAGCTGCGTCAGCCCGTACTTGTCACTGCCCATCAGGTACGAGTGGCACGGGAACGGCGGGTCGAACGAGTGCGCCTTCCCGGCGTCGGTGCCGACGGTCTCGACGCCCATGCCGAGTACAGACGACTCCTGCGCGACCCAGCGCGCGCACTCGGGCGACAGGCCCGGCGTATGCGGTCCGTTCTCGTCGGCGTTGATGAACGCCTCCTGCGAGTGCGATCGCGCGTCCCAGCCCGTGCGGACGAACAGCCAGCCGCCCTTCGGAAGCGGGACGTTCTCCGCCTCCCAGGCCTTGAGGTGGTCGACCTCGACGAGGAAGTCGGGGTTCTTCTCGACCTCCGCGGTGAAGTCGAGCACGACGGCCGGAGCGATCAGCCGGTTCGCCGGGACCGAGGCGATGTCGGCGAGGTCCTTGCCGGTGACCCAGTGGTTCGGTGCGTCGAAGTGCGTGCCGGTGTGCTCGCCGCTGGTGAAGTTGTTCCAGTACCAGGCCGGGCCGCGGTCGTCGTACCTGCTGATCTCCTCCAGCGCGAACTGCGCCGTCTGGCCGAACTCCGGCGGCAACTGGATGACCGGCGTCGAAGCGGACAACGGCGAGGTCAGATCCACCACCTCGATCGACCCGTCCGCGAGTGCAGTCGTTAGTGCCGACAGGAGCGACGAACCAGCCATGCGGACCTCCAGCGAGTGGCGTACTTGACCCAAGGCCAAGTCAGGATAGACCGCATGCTGCTCGCGACCTTTCGCTCACCGGACCTCGCTCCCGGCGGACGTGTGGTCGAACGCACCGCGGTCCGCGGGGTGCTGTTCCGCGGACCGGAGTTGCTGCTGCTCGCGTCCCGCCATGGCGACTACAAGTTCCCCGGCGGCGGCGTCGAACCCGGCGAGTCCTTCGAGGTCGCGCTACGACGCGAGTTCCGCGAGGAGTGCGCGTACGACGCGGTTGTCGTCGGAGCCGAGCTGGCGACGACCCGCGAGGAGGTGCCGGCGATCGACGCGGAGTACGACGTGTTCGGCATGACGTCGTACTACTTCGAATGCTCGGGCGGGACGCCGGTCGGTGAGCAGCAGTTGGAGGGCTACGAGGCCGAGCTGGAACTCACGCCGCAGTGGGTGACCGTCGACGCCGCACTGGCGGCGAACCGCCGGGTGATGGAGAGCGGCGTCGGCGTGATGCGCTGGCTGGTGCGCGAGACCGCCGTACTGGAGTGGCTCAGCGAACGTACTCGCTGACCCACTCCCCCAGCACCTTCGCGCTGGCGTCCACCAGAGCCGGCCAGTCGAGCGCGGCCTCATCCGCCGAGTCCGACACATGCTTCACGACCCGAACCGGTACGCCGTACTCGCGGCACGCGTACACGACGCCGTACGCCTCCATGTCCACCAGATGCGCCCGCTCCGCCAGCCGCTCCCGCACCACAGGATCCGTCACAAACACATCCCCCGACGCGAGCACCGTCCCGTCCCCACCGTCGACGCGCAGCTCGTCCTGCGGATCCAACCCGATAGCCCGAATCGCATCCGCATTCACATCGTGATTGATCACCAGACTCGGCAGGTAAAGCCCAGCCATCCCGTCCCGCAGCGCCCCGGTAGTCCCAACATTCAGCACCACAAGATCCGCGGTATCCCGCCCCGCCAACGCTCGCCCGACCGCCACCGCAGCAGCCGTCTTCCCAACCCCGGTAACCACCACCGGAATCCCGTCGGGCACGTACCTAGCCTCTCCAGCGACCGCACTGACCACCAAATACTCGGTCACCTCAGAGCGACCCCTTCGGCGCAACCCACTCCACCGACTGCCCGGTGATCTTCGCAATCCGGTCGTAGTCCTCGTCGTAATGCAGAACTGTCAAGCCCGCCAGCTCGGCGGTCGCCGCGATGATCAGGTCAGGCAGCTTGAAGCCTCGGTGCTGACTCTTCTTCGCCAGCATCCGATGAACGTCGAGTGCTCGATCCATGGCCTCGGCGGTGACCTCCACCCACCGTTGTCCGTGCAGCGTCGTCCAGAGACGCTCGTACGCCTTCGGGTCGGGCGCGTTGTTGAGGCACTCGAGAAGGATCATCTGGCAGAAGGCGAGCCGGCCCTCGATCAGCAGGCTGTCGAAGCGACGCTTCACATCTTCGTGCCGACCACGGAGGACGAAGACCGACGTGTCCACCAGGTAGGCGGCGCCGGCCATCATGCGGAGCGGACCTCCCGCGCGTCCTTCTCCAGTTGGCTCAGGTCACGTCCACCGCCGTACCGCCACTGGTCGGACGCTTCACTGAAGTCCAGTTGGACCTCGTCGAGCGTTGCGATCAGATCCTTCGCCCGCCTGCGATCAGCAAACTCACGCAATGCCTCGTTGATCGTCTCGACCTTGCTGTCAGTACCGAGCTCAGCGCGGGCAGCTTCCAGCCACTCGTCGTTCACGTCCACTGAGATGCGCGTCATAGCACCGATGGTACACCAAGCTATGCCCTACCTAGGCACCAAACATGAGCGATGAACCGCACCAACATGCACCTTGAGTTGGTGTCAGCTGACGGTGACCGTTGGCTCACCCGAGTCGGTGGCTTCCATGGTTTCGGCGATGCGCATGGCCTCTTCGATGAGGGTTTCCACGATGGCGGACTCCGGGACGGTCTTGATGACCTCGCCCTTGACGAAGATCTGGCCCTTGCCGTTGCCGGAGGCGACGCCGAGGTCGGCTTCGCGAGCCTCGCCGGGGCCGTTGACGACGCAGCCCATGACGGCGACGCGGAGCGGGACCTCCATGCCCTCGAGGCCGGCGGTGACCTGCTCGGCGAGCGTGTAGACGTCCACCTGGGCGCGGCCGCAGGACGGGCAGGAGACGATCTCGAGCTTGCGCTCGCGCAGGTTCAGCGACTGCAGGATCTGCAGGCCGACCTTGACCTCCTCGACCGGCGGCGCGGACAGCGACACCCGGATCGTGTCGCCGATGCCCTTCGCCAGCAGTGCGCCGAACGCCACCGACGACTTGATCGTGCCCTGGAACGCCGGCCCGGCCTCGGTCACGCCGAGGTGCAGCGGCCAGTCGCCCCGCTCGGAGAGCATCTCGTACGCCTGAACCATGACGACCGGGTCGTTGTGCTTGACCGAGATCTTGAAGTCGTGGAAGTCGTGCTCCTCGAACAGCGACGCCTCCCAGACGGCCGATTCGACCAGCGCCTCCGGCGTCGCCTTGCCGTACTTCTCCAGCAGCCGCTTGTCCAGCGAACCCGCGTTCACGCCGATGCGCAGCGACGTACCGTGGTCCTTCGCCGCCTGGGCGATCTGCTTGACCTGGTCGTCGAACTTGCGGATGTTGCCCGGGTTCACGCGGACCGCGGCGCAGCCGGCCTCGATCGCGGCGAACACGTAGCCCGGCTGGAAGTGGATGTCGGCGATCACCGGGATCTGCGAGTGCTGCGCGATCTCCGCCAGTGCATCGGCGTCCTCCTGCCGCGGGCAGGCGACCCGGACGATGTCGCAGCCCGCCGCGGTCAGCTCGGCGATCTGCTGCAGCGTCTTGTTGACGTCGTTGGTCGGCGTGGTCGTCATCGACTGCACCGAGATCGGTGCGTCGCCGCCGACCAGCACGCTGCCGACCTTGATCTGACGGGTCTTGCGGCGCGGCGCGAGGGTCGGAGGCGGCAGCGCGGGCATGCCCAGGTTGATGCTCATGAGTCCTTAACCAGTGGTGGGTGAGGGTCAGCCGTTGAAGAGCTTGATGGGGTTCACGATGTCGGCGATGACGAGCAGCACGCCCATCACCACGATCGCGCTGGCCGCGACGTACGCGATCGGGAGCAGTTTGGCCACGTCGACGTACCCGGGGTCGGGCCGGCGGAACAGCTTGGCGAGGCCGCGCCGGATGCCTTCCCAGATCGCGCCGATCATGTGACCGCCGTCCAGCGGCAGCAGCGGGATGAAGTTGAACAGGGCAAGGAACAGGTTCAGCGAGGCGAGCAGCAGGATCCCGGTGGCGATCTTCTGGCCGACGCCCAGATCGCTGGAGGCGACCTCACCTGCGACCCGGCTGGCGCCGACGACGCTCATCGGGCTGTCCTGGTCGCGCTGGCCGCCGACGATCGACTTGGCCACCCCGACCAGCTTCTCCGGGAACTTGCCGAGCGCCTGCACCGTGCTGACGGTCAGCTTGCCCATCTGGTCGACGACGAAGCCGAAGCTCTGCTGCTCCACCTTCTCGGTCGGCGAGATGCCGAGGAACCCGACCGACACGAGCTTGTCGGAGGTCGCGCTCTCCTGCACCTGGTTCACGATCGTGTTGGTCTGCAGCGTCTTCTGCGCACCGTTGCGCTCAACAACGATCGTGGCCGGCTTGTCGGTGTTCGCGCGGATCAGCGGCGTGAGCTGGTCCCAGCTGCTGATCTGCGTGCCGTTGAAGGAGACGATCTTGTCGCCGACCTGGAACCCGGCGACCTTGGCCGGCGACACCTTGTCGGTGTCGGTGCACTGCCGGTCGGCCGATGCCTGGTTGGCCGGGATCACGCAGTCGGTGACGGTGGAGACCGTGGTCTGGGCGACCGGCGTCCCGTAGAGCATGTAGAGCCCGCCGAACAGCACGAACGCGATCACGACGTTCACGAGCGGCCCGGACGCCATCACGATCAGCTTCTTCCACCACACCTTCTGGTAGAAGAGCCGGCCGTCGTCCTCGGGAGAGATCGTCTCGTACTCCGCGGACCGCGCGTTCTCGACCATCGACTGGATCGGGCCGGTGTTGGCCTTGCGGACCTTCGTCGGGTCCTGCCCCTTGCCCGGCGGCAGCATCCCGATGATCCGGACGAACCCGCCGGCCGGGATCGCCTTGATGCCGTACTCCGTCTCGCCGCGTTTGGTCGACCAGACGGTACGGCCGAAGCCGACGAAGAACTGCGTGACCTTCATCCCGAACGCCTTCGCCGGGAGCATGTGGCCCATCTCGTGCAGCGCCACGGAGATCAGGACCCCCAGCACGAACAGCACGATGCCGACGGTGGTGAGAAGCACGGTCATGCCTTCTGGTTCTCCTGGCTGCTATCGGTTGCCGTCAGTGATCTCACGGGCCCGGTTCCGGGCCCACGCGTCCGCGGCGAGCACGTCGTCGACGGACAGTTCCACATACGAGGGTACGTCGTGTTCGGTCACCACCCGGGCGATTGTGTCGACGATCCCGGTGAACGGCAGCCGTCCGGCCCGGAACGCCTCCACGCAGACCTCGTTCGCAGCGTTGAACACGGCGGGCGCCGTGCCGCCCCGGGTGCCTGCCTCGCGGGCCAGGCCGACCGAGGGGAACTCGGCGTCGTCGACCGGCTGGAACGTCCAGGTGCTCGCCTCGGCGAAGTTCCACGGCGGCGAGGCGTCCGCTATCCGGTCAGGCCAGCCGAGCGCGAGCCCGATCGGGACGGTCATCGTCGGTACGCCGACCTGCGCGATCGTGGCGCCGTCGAAGAACTCGACCATCGAATGGATCGCCTGCTGCCGGTGGATCACGACGTCGATCCGGTCCATCGGGATACCGAAGAGCAGATGCGCCTCGATCAGCTCCAGGCCCTTGTTGACCAGCGTGGCGGAGTTGATCGTGACGACCGGGCCCATCGCGAAGTTCGGGTGGGCAAGGGCTTGCTCGACGGTGACGTTCGCGAGCTCGCTGCGGGGACGGCCGAGGAACGGACCGCCGCTCGCCGTCAGCAGGAGCTTGCGGACCTCGTTCGGCGTACCACCTCGCAGGCACTGGGCGATCGCGCTGTGTTCGGAGTCGACCGCGACGATCTGGCCCGGCTTGGCCCGCCGCGTGACGATCGGGCCGCCGATCACCAGCGATTCCTTGTTGGCCAGCGCCAGCGTGTTCCCGGCGTCCAGGGCGGCCAGTGTCGCGTGCAGCCCGACCGATCCGTTGATGCCGTTGAGAACCACGTCACACGGCATCGCGGCGAGCTCGCTGGAGGCTTCCGGCCCGGTGATGATCTTCGGGATCCGGAACTCGCCCTGCGCGTATCCCTTCCGCTGCGCCTCGGCGTAGAACGCCAGCTGCAGGTCCTGCGCGACCGTGGCCTTCGCCACCGCGACGACCTCGACCTCGAACTCGAGCGCCTGCTCCGCCAGCAGCCCGACGTTGTCGCCGCCGGCGGACAGCGCGAGCACGCGGAAGCGGTCCCGGTTCCGGCCGATCAGCTCGAGCGCGGTGGTACCGATCGAGCCGGTCGAGCCCAGGATGACGACACTGCGTGAGTTCACGGTGCCATTGTTCCAGGTTCTGTTCCGGGTTGGGTCAGGCGAGGTACAAGCGGAACGGCAGCGCGCCGAGCCGGATCTCGTCGCCGTCGCCCACCATCGCGGTCTCGATCCGTACGCCGTTCACCGACGTGCCGTTGGTCGACCCGAGATCCCGCAGTTCGTAGCTGGTCGCATCGATCCGCAGCAGCTCCGCGTGGTGGCGACTGATCTCCTGGCGGTCGATGATCACGTCGCAGTCCGGCGCGCGCCCGATGCGGACCAGGTCGAGCAGCGGTACGACGTCGCCGTCCTCCCCCACGATCACTGGTTGCGGCCCGGTCTCCAGTGCCGTCGCGATCTCGCCTACTCCGGCGGTGCGGATCGACAGGGACACGATCAGGTCGTCGCCCTTGTCCACGTGCAGGTTGTGCTGAGCGCCGTACCCCTGCAGCAGGTCGGCGTACTCGTCGATGACCACGGCGGACACGTGGTAGTAGCCCGGCGGCAGTTGCGCGTACGCCGCTGCGCCGAGCGAGGTCGTCAGTACTACTGCGTCGTACTCGTGATGAGTGATGTCGGTAATCGTGATGAGGACCGGGTTGTTCGCGGTGAGGTGTGCCTCGGCGCCGGTGTCGCCCGGAGTGAACTCGACGGTCAGCAGAGGCGCTGGCCGGCTCTCGTCCAGCCCGACCAGTCGGTCGACGGCGGGCACGGTGCCGGTCGGGATGGCGAGCGGCACGTACTGGCCGTGTGACCGCACCAGGAGGTCGAGCTGTGGCCTCGACACTCCGTTGCGGCGGGCCAGCAGGTATGCGTTCACCAGGCCCTTGCCGAAGATGAAGGCAACGTCCCCCACCACGGCGCGCACGAATCCACTGATCGGCTCCATCTGCACCCCCACAGTGCATCAGTATCCAGGAATCACGACTCCGGTACGGCGGTGTCCGGTGTGCCGCGTACCGTGGCCGGGTGACCAGCGTGCTCATCATCGAGAACGATCCCGACAGCGGACCCGGCAAGCTGCTCGACTGGCTGGACGAGCGCGGGATCACGGCTGACGTCGTCCGCGCGTGGGACGGTGAGCCTGTCCCTAGCAGCATGGGAAACCATGCGGCGCTGATCATGCTCGGCGGCGGGCTGCTGCCGGACGAGGACGACCACGCACCGTGGTTGCCTGCAGAGCGCGATCTGCTGCGTGCCGCACACGGTCAGGTCCCGGTGCTCGGGATCTGTCTGGGCGGCCAACTGGTGGCGCATACCTTCGGTGGCCAGGTGCAGGGGAAGTACGGGCTTCCGGAGAAGGGCGTGACCGCGCTGAGCGTGCTGCCCGCCGACGACGTGCTGCTGCACGGCCTTCCGTCGACCGTCTGGGCGATCGAGAGTCACCAGGACCAGATCACCCGGCTACCGGAGGACGCCGTACTGCTGATGTCCAGTGAGCGGTGCCCGAACCAGATGCTGCGCGTTGGCGAGCGGACCTGGGGTGTCCAGTTCCACCCTGAGGTCGCGGCCGATCGGGTCCGCCGGTGGAACCCGGAGCGGCTGCGGTCGATGGGGTTCGATCCGGATGCGCTGGTCGCGGACGCCGAGAGGTATGCGGCGGAGCTGGACAAGACCTGGTCGACCGTCTTCGGCCGATTCCTGTCGAACCTGTAGCGGCGCTACCTTTGGTCGCATGAGTCTGGAGCAGCCGCCGCCCGGTCACCGGGCATCCGACAACGACCGCGAACGTGCCGCCGCCGTGGTCCAGGAAGCGCATACCGACGGGCGGCTGGACTTCGAGGAACTCGACGAGCGGCTGACCCAGATCTACACGGCCAAGACCCAGCTCGAACTGCGCAACGCGACCGCCGATCTGATGCCGGTTGCGCACGGCGGTTCGCAGGAGCTCACCCTCCGCGCGCGGCACAGCGCACAGAAACGTGAAGGAGCGTGGGTCGTGCCCGAGCGCATGACCGCGATCGCCGAACACTCGTCGGTCAAGCTCGACTTCACCGACGCGGTGGTCCACTGGGCCGACATCCACGTCGACGCGCAGGCCATCCACAGCTCCGTGGTGATGGTGATCCCCGAGGGCTGGAGCGTCGACATCGACCAGGTCGAGTCGAACCACAGCAGCGCCAAGAACAAGGCGGTAGCACCGCGCCCCGGCGGCGTCCGCCTGCATGTCACCGGCAAGGCCCATCACGCCAGCGTCGTCGTCCGCCACCCGCGCAAACGCCACTGGTGGTGGCCCTGGTACACCAAGTGATGGATTAGCGTTCGTCCCATGACCGTTTCGCTTGATCTCGTTGATGTCGACTCTTTGCTCACCGGGGAAGAGGTTGATGTTCGGGCGGCTGCTCGGCGGTTTGCGGATGAGCGGTTGCGGCCGGCGTTGCCGGAATGGTTCGAGACGGCTTCGATTCCGGCGCGGGAGTTGGCAAAGGAGCTGGGGGCGCTCGGGTTTCTCGGGATGCACCTGACGGGGTACGGGTGTGCGGGGCTGGGACCGGTCGCGTACGGGCTTGCCTGCTTGGAGATTGAAGCGGCCGACTCCGGGATGCGGTCGCTGGTGTCTGTGCAGGGATCGCTGGCGATGTACGCGATCTGGAAGTACGGCAGCGACGAGCAGAAGAACGAATGGCTCCCCCGGATGTCGGCGGGTGAGGCGATCGGGTGCTTCGGGCTGACCGAGCCCGACTTCGGATCGAACCCGGCCGGTATGCGCACCAACGCGCGCCGCGACGGCGCCGACTGGGTGCTGAACGGCTCGAAGATGTGGATCACCAACGGCTCCGTCGCCGACGTCGCGGTGGTCTGGGCACGTACCGACGACGGCGTCCGCGGCTTCGTCGTACCGACGTCGACGCCCGGCTTCTCGGCGCCGGAGATCAAGCAGAAGATGTCGCTGCGCGCGTCTGTCACCTCGGAGTTGGTACTGTCGGACGTGCGGCTGCCCGGCTCAGCTTTGTTGCCCGAGGCACGCGGTTTGTCCGGCCCGCTCGGCTGCCTGAACGAAGCGCGGTTCGGCATCATCTTCGGCGCGATGGGCGCGGCCCGCGACTGCCTCGAGACCACGATCGCGTACGCCGGTGAGCGGATCGTGTTCGACAAGCCGCTCACGGCGTACCAGCTGACCCAGGCGAAGCTCGCCGACATGGCGGTCGAGCTGAACAAGGGCGTCCTGCTCGCAGTACACCTCGGCCGGCTGAAGGAGAAGGGCACGCTCCGCCCCGAACAGGTGTCGGTCGGCAAGCTCAACAACGTCCGCGAGGCCATCGCGATCGCCCGCGAGTGCCGCACGATCCTGGCGGCGAACGGCATCAGCGGCGAGTACCCGATCATGCGGCACGCCAACAATCTCGAATCGGTCCTGACCTACGAAGGCACGTCCGAGGTCCACCAGCTCGTCATCGGCCAGGCGCTGACCGGGCAGTCCGCCTTCCGCTAGACGCATACAACTGGGCTGACCTGGGCACGGGGAGTGAGATCAGCTACTCCGTGTTCATGGAAGGAGCAGGTATGCGGATCGGGGCCGGGATCGCACTCGTCGTGATCGGCGCTGTCCTCGCGTTCGCCGTACGGGACACGTCCGACACGTTCAACCTGACCGCCCTGGGGATCATCATCATGCTCGGCGGCGCCGCCGGCATCTGGCTGTCGTACCGCCTCGCCAATCAGCGCAGACGCACCGACACGCCGATCATCGACCCAGAGGTCGAACGCCAGTACCGCACGGCCCCGCCCGAACGCGTCGCCGACGAGCCGATCGACGTCACGCCAACCCACCTCCGCAGGCCGAGCAGGTAGTCGCTCTCGTCGGCGCGAGCCGGGTGCACCATGAGTTCATGGACACCAACCGTGAACTGCTCGAACGCCTGTGGTCGCCCGACAGCGAGCTCGTGCTCTCGCCGGAGGCCGAACACGAGATGCGCACGGAGGACTACGTCCTGGAGATGCCGCAGTCTGGCGAACGCATCGCCGGGCGGAACCGCATGCGCGCGATGCAGCAGGAATACCCGAACCCGCCGTCGATCCAGATCCTCCGCATCACCGGCTCCGGCGACAACTTCGTCATCCTCGGCCGGTCGGACTACGGCGGCGACGTGTACTACGTGGCGAACGTCGTCGAGTTCCGTGACGGCCGGATCGCTCGCGAGACCCGGATCTACGGGGCTCCGTTCGACCCGCCGGCGTGGCGGGCGAAGTACGCTACTTCGCCACCTCAGTAGCCCTTGACTCGCGTACGACGGTCACCCGGATCTGGCCCGGGTACGTGAGTTCTTCCTCGACCTGCTTCGCGATGTCGCGGGCCATCACCTGCGCCGCGATGTCGTCGACCGCGTCCGGCAGGACCATCACCCGGATCTCGCGGCCGGCCTGCATCGCGAACACCTTCTCGACGCCCTCGTGGTGCATCGCGATCTCCTCGAGCCGCTCGAGCCGCTGGACGTACGCCTCCAACGACTCCCGCCGCGCGCCCGGCCGACCGCCGCTCACCGCGTCCGCGGCCTGCGTCAGCACCGCCTCGACGGTCCGGACCTCGACCTCGTTGTGGTGCGCCTCGATGCAGTGCACGACGTCGTCGTTCTCGCCGTACTTGCGGGCCAGCTCGGCGCCGACGATCGCGTGACTGCCCTCGGACTCGTGCGTGAGTGCCTTGCCGATGTCGTGCAGGAACGCACCGCGCTTGCACAGCTTGGGATCCAGCCCGAGCTCGGCCGCCATCATCCCGGCGATGTGCGCCGACTCGATCAGGTGCTTGAGCACGTTCTGTCCGTACGACGTGCGGTAGCGCAGCAGCCCCATCGTGCGAACGAGTTCCGGGTGGAGGTCCGTGATCCCGACGTCGGCCATCGCGTCCTCGGCGGCCCGCTCGCACAGCTCGGCAACCTCGCCCTTGCTGCGCTCGTAGATCTCCTCGATGCGGCTCGGGTGGATCCGGCCATCGAGCACCAACGAGTCCAAGGTCAGCCGCGCCGTCTCCCGGCGTACCGGATCGAAGCAGGACAGCAGCACCGCTTCGGGGGTGTCGTCGATGATCAGGTTCACGCCGGTGGTCTGCTCGAACGACCGGATGTTGCGGCCCTCGCGCCCGATGATCCGGCCCTTCATGTCGTCACTCGGCAGGTGGACGACGGAGACGACCGACTCGCTGGTCTGCTCGGACGCGAGCCGCTGGACCGCGCCGGTGATGATCTTGCGGGCCTTGATCTCGCCCTCGTCCTGGGCCTGCCGCTCGATGTCGCGGACGATCGTGTGCGCGTGCCGCTTGGCCTCGTCCTCGATCGCCGCGACCAGCTCGGCCTTCGCCTGCTCTGTGGTCAGGTTCGCGACGCCTTCGAGGATCCGGCGGCGTTCGTCCTCGAGGTCTTTGATCTCACTCTTGCGCTTGTCCAGCTCGCCAAGCTGCGCGGTCAGCTCGGTCTGGCGTTCCCCCATCACGCGGTGCTGCTCGTCGGCCCGCTCCTCGCGCTCGGTCAGCCGGTGATCGCGGCGCTCCATCTCGAGACGCTGCTCCCGCAGATCGTCCCGGATCGACTGCGCCTCCGCCTCGGCCTCTCGCCGTATGTCGGACGCCCGCTGCTCGGCATCACGTCGTACCTCGGACGCACGGTCCTCGGCGCCGCGGCGGATCTCCTCGCTGCGCTGCTCGGCTGCCTCGGCGCGCGTTCGCAGTACGGCAGCCTCTTCCTCGGCCTGCCGTCGTATCAGCTCTGCCGCGGACTTCGCGCCTGCGGTCAGCTGCGCAGCCTCGAGTTGGGCGGTCGAGTTGTCGGCGGCTTTCCGGCGGGAGAGGGTCAGGCCGATCCAGGCCAGCAATCCTGCGATCAGTAATCCGATCAGGGCCAGGCCAGCGGACATCGCAGTCATCGGCGTCTCCCCTCTCCGTCGAGTCCCACGCGGGACTGTGGCCGTCTGTCGAAGGGACTCGCCACCGGGACGACTGAAGGCGCCACCGGGGTCCGGCGGCTATCGGGGTACGGCAGTGCCGGTGCCACCTGGAAAAGGCGGTACCGGTGTTTACCGTTGCGACGGTACGGCTGCAACTCCATGGGTGCCGCGCGGTGCGGCTTTCCGGAGTTGATTGCCTCGCTTGCTCACCGAGAGTCGCCGCCGACAACGCGGAGACCACGGTGACACCGCTCGCGCCCTTGCCGGCTGGGTGACCGTCCGGGTTTGCGTGCGGTGCCGTCTATCGACAGCGCATGGCGCCGTCGTCCTTCCTTCAGCTCAGTCGAGCGTGGTTGCGTCTTTTTGCCGGTCGGTCGGCTGTTTCACCCGACTCCCCGATCGTTATATCCGCCACCGTTGCGGTGGATTCATCCCTTCTTGATCCCGAGGCTAAGCGCGGCCCATCACGCGGTCAAGACGGACACTCCCCCGTCACCCCCGGGATGAGACCACTCCCGGCACTGGACTACTCCACAACGGGCATACGTGTACGCCCTCAGATCTCCAGCACCCGCGGCGCGGAACCGGCCGCGGGGCTGCAGATGTGGATCTGGATACTTGGCGGGGCTTAGCTGGCGGGGCCTTGCGCAGGCCTGTCCGGCTCCGCGCTCTCCGCCGTACCCGCGGTGGTGGACTCCGACGTGGTGTCCGCAGGTGTCTGATCCGCCTGGGCCGCCGGCTGGCCAGGCTCCTCGTTGGTCTGCTTGTCGACGAACGTGCCGACCTTCTGCTGGACCGAGTCGACCTTCTCCGCGTACTTCCCGCCGGTCTGCTTGTCGATCAGGTCGCCGGCCTTGTCGACGCCGGCTTTGATCTTGTCCGGGTTCTGCTTGACGACATTCCGGAGCCAGTTCTTCGCCTGTTCCTGGAAATCGTTCATTGCACCCTCCGCGGTGTCTGGGGCGGATCGACGGAAAATCCCAGCCTACGGACCGGTCCAAATACCAGTCCTACCTCGGATAACACACCGTCGCACCCCACCCGTCAACGCCCCTCGCCGCTCACCGGACCCGAAACCGCTTCACTCTCCGTTACTGTCCGTCCAGGTGTGCCTTCGCGACCTTCGCCGGGGCGTACACCAACCACCCGTCGAGCAGTGCCTCCCGGAGCACCTGTTCCGGCACCTTGTCGAGCTCCACGAGCACCGCGGCGTACCCGTCGAAATGCGGAATCGTGAAGAACCCATCCCCTGCGCGGGCGGCCAGCACGGCCTCTTTCTCGGCCAGATCCTCGACCTTGATCGCAAGGATCGGCCCGTCGGGCGGCGTCTCGTCGCCGTACCGCTTCAGGTCCGCCTTGCTGAACGGCCGCTCCCACGCGTACCCCTTGCCGCCGACCGCCCAGGTCCGATGGCCGTACTTCGTCGTCTCCACCGTCTCCGGCAACTGGCCGACCAGCCGCTGCACGTCTTCCAGGCTCACCATGGCGCCGACGCTACTCCGCGGGCATGCCACAGCCGGGCAATCGACGTGATTGCCCGGCTGTCGGCGTACCTCAGAGGCGGTGGCGACCGCCGCGCTCCTGATGCGGGACGACCTGCGTCGAGGTCGGGAACGTCGGTGCCGGCAACTGCGCCGCCTCGTACGTCGCCAGGTTCAGCCGGGCACCCGTCTCGGGCAGCGCCGGCGGCTTGCTGATGTGGTCGTGGCGGAACACCGAGGTGAGGTCACCGAACGTCTTGCGACGCCACTGGGTGATGTTCGGCTCCTGTACGCCGGTAAGCTTCTCGAGGAACTGCAGCACCGACGTGTGGTCGAACTTCTGGCTGCTGACCCAACCGCCCGCGGTCCACGGCGAGACCACGATGCACGGCACCCGGAACCCGCCGCCGATCGGCAGGCCGAGGGCGTACTCGTCCGGCGTACCCGCCGGTGCGGTCGGCGGTACGACGTGGTCGAACAGGCCGTCGTTCTCGTCGTAGTTCAGGATGAAGACCGTCTTCTTCCAGACGTCGGGGTTCGCGGCGATCGCGGCGATCTTCGACGCGACGAAGTCGGCCCCGGCAGCCGGCATCTCCTTCGGGTGCTCCGAAACCCCGCCGGCCGTCATCAGCCACGACACGGTCGGCAGCTTGTCGTGCAGAGCGTCGTACTCGAACTGGCCGAGCGGCGACACCTTCATGCCCTTGTCGTACAGCGGCGTACCGGGCGTGGCGTCCTGGAACTGCTTGAAGTGCGGGAGCATGTTGTAGCTGCTCAGCCCCACCTGGTCCTGGTACACGTTCCAGCTGACACCGGCGGCCTCGAGGCGTTCGGCGTACGTCGTCCAGCGGTACGCGCCGTTCGGCAACGAGTTGGACGTGATCGGTCCGCCGAGTGTGCCGCCCGGGTCGACCATGCCGGTCTGCCAGTACAGGCGGTTCGGCCAGGTCGGACCCTGGACCGAGCAGTGGTACTGGTCGCAGATCGTGAACGCGTCGGCGAGCGCGTACTGGAACGGGATGTCGTCGCGGGTGTAGTACCCCATCACATACGGCCCGTTGGCCTTGTCGGTCGCCCGGTGCGCGGGCAGCCAAGCGTCCATCTTGCCGCCGTTCCAGGCCTGGTGCTGGACCGAGTACGCGTGGCTCGTCGACGGGATCGCCTGCGAGTTGGTCGAGTGGGTGTCGAGGTGGAACGGCAGCATGTAGCCGTCCGGGTTCTGCGTGTCGGGCTGGTAGAAGACATTGCGCCCGGTGGACAGCTTGATCGCGTGCGGGTCGTCGAACCCGGCCACTCCCGACAGCGTGCCGAAGTAGTGGTCGAAGCTCCGGTTCTCTTGCATGAGCATCACAACGTGCTTGATGTCGCCGAGCCGCGCCGGGTGCGGCGGCGGGGAGGCGAGAGCCTTCTGGACACTCGCGGGCATCAACGCGGCCGCGGCACCAAGGCTCGCGGTCGCCGCAGCGCCGCCGAGAAACCGGCGACGGGTGAAGTCAGACATTGGGCGGAACCTCTCGAAGTAGGCGGTGATTCCGTCAAGAACCTTCCGCCCACAAAGTGACCTCCACCCGGCTCGCCGCCCAACACCGCCGGACCAGTTCCCGAGCACGACCTTTAGCAAAGGTAAACAGCCCCGGCTGATCTATGCCGGTTGACCAGCCGCCGCCCAGAGCCAGGGCCCGGTGCATCGCGTGAATCCGGCATGCAGGTAGAACTCGGCGGCTTTCGTCGCTCGCCGACACAAAGACCACCTCGGCCCCCAAACCTCCAAGCCAGGACTTGCACTCCGCGAGCAGAGCCGCGCCCGTCCCCAAGCCACGGCTCGCTGGATCCACGACAAGCTCCTCCACAACGCCATACGGCTCGCGCCCGTAGTCAACAAACGTCACCATAAGCACCCCGACAATCTCGTCACCGGCACTCGCACCCGCACCCGGGCCCGCGGTCGGGCTCGGGCCGGCGCTCAGGCTCACACTCGGACTCGGACTCGGGCTCGCACCTGCGCTCAGGCTCGCACTCGGGCCCGCACTCGCGGTCGAGCTCAGGCTCGCGGTCGGGCACGCGGTCGCGACGAAGGTCCTCGCCTGCTGACGCACCTCAGGCAGGGTCGTGCTGTCCGCGCCCTCGCCGTGCAATTCGCGCAGCAGCCGCTGGATCCCGGCGCGATCCGCTGCCGTGGCAGCACGCACTGCCGGCGGCTCGTGCGTCATTCAGGTCCTAAGCCCGATGAATCGATGAGCGGGAACTCGTCGTGCGAAGCGTCCAGCTCGTCCTTCACGATGCTCATCGCCATCCCGCCCGGATACCCCTTCCGCGCAAGCATCCCGAGCAACCGCCGCATCGCCACCTGCCGCTCCAGCGAACGCATCGACCGCAGCTTCTTCCGCACCAGCTGTCTCGCGGTCTCTTCCTCCTGCTCCGGCTCCAACTCCTCGAGCGCGTCCCGGGCGAGCTCATCATCCACGCCCCGCCGCCGAAGCTCCTGCGCCAGCGCACGCTTCCCCAACCCACGCCCACGATGCCGCGACTCCACCCACGCATTCGCGAACGCCGCATCGTCGATCAGCCCGACCTCCGTGAACCGATCCAGCACCTCATCGGCCACCTCATCCGGAATCTCCCGCTCAGCCAACACATCAGCCAACTCAGCCCGAGTCCGCGGCTGCCCCGCCAACTTGTCCAGCAAGATCGTCCGAGCCACCGAAGCCGGATCCGCATCCTGCTCCATCGCAGCATCCCCCAGCCGCTCCGGCTCCTCACTCCCCCGCCTCTTCCGCCCCCGCCCAAACCCCCCACCAACGGTCCGCCGCCCCCGACTCCCCCGCCCCCCAGACCGTCCACTGTCCCCCGCACGACCCGCACGATCCCCATCAACCGAGCCACCCGCGCGCAGCGCGCCGTCCCCGGCCGCTGTGCCATCCCCAGGCGCCGAGCCAGCCGCACGCGGCGACCCACCAGAGCCGAACGACTCCCCGCCCGAACCACCGTCACGCGCACCCGCAAGACGACCCGCAGCCTCACCACCATCTGCCGCAACAGACCCGTCCGCCGACCAGCGCTCACCCGCACGCACCGCGCCATCCCCAGCCGGCGCGCCATCACCACGCACCGCGGCGTTCCCGGGCGCCGGGCCATCCGCACGCGGGGACGCATCTGAGGTGAACGGCTCCCCCGCCGACGCATCCCCGTCCGACGCATCCTCGCCCGCACGCACTTGACGATCTGCGGGCCCCGGACGATCCGCTGCGGCCGAGGCGCCGACCGTCCGGTGGCCGGCCGCACGAGCTGCGTCATCGGCCGGACCCTGGTGGTCCAACGAATGAGGCTCGTCTGTCGAAGTGCTGTCATCTGCGGGCAGCGCTAGCGCAGGTGCCGCGCTCTCCGGCGTCGAGGAGTTGCCGTCCGACGTTCGCTGGTCTGCGTCAGGTACGCGCTGTGCGGGAGATGTGCGCCCAGGAGGGCCCGGTGAGGCGTTGGCGGACGGTTCAACCGCAGCTGGTGAATCCGCGTCCGCCCAAGGGTCGAACTGTTCCGGTGGTGCACCTAGGTCCGCGCCCCGTGCAGGCGCGTCGTCCGCGAAGGCGCGCGCCTCAGCCACCCGATCGGCCGCCTGCGTCTCGAACGTACGAGCAGAGCGCTCATCCTGCTCACCCCAAGGATCAGCAGAACTCGCACTCGACGCCCGACCCGACGTACCCCGCCGTTTCGTCGGCCGAGCCTTCTTCTCTTCGTCCTGCTGTTCGTCCCACGGATCGACGGTGCCGGCAGTTCGCCTGATAGAGCCCGTACGCCGGCGGGCGCCGTCCCACTCCGACTCGTCCTCACCCACGAAGTCGTCCGTATCGGCCCCACTCCGACGCGCACTCGACGTACGAGCACGCCCCAAGCCCCGACGAGAACTACGAGCTGCACCGAGATCGTCACCACGACCTCGCTCGGCATCACCAGCACGATCAGTACTCCGGTCGCCTGCGGGAGCACGATCGGCGCCGAACCCAGAGCGCTGGCTCGGGCTACTGGAAGCCGTCGAGGCGTCCGTGCCAGCTGCTAGGAGTTTGCGGGCGAGCGCCAGGCGTTCGTCGTGGGGTAGAGACAGCGCCGCGGGAGCAGCGTCGTCGGCAGCGGTGGGCTGCCGGGGGACGCTGCCGCCCGCGGTGGGTCGGTCAGAAGTCGACATCGACCTCGGCCGTGGCGGCCTCGGCGGCCGGCTGGTCAAGGGTCGGGCCGATGCCCATCTTCTCCTTGATCTTCTTCTCCAGCTCGTTGGCCAGATCGGGGTTGTCGCGCAGGAAGTTCCGCGCGTTCTCCCGGCCCTGGCCGAGCTGGTCGCTCTCGTAGGTGAACCAGGCGCCGGCCTTGCGGACGAAGCCCTGATCCACGCCGAGGTCGAGCAGGCTGCCCTCGCGGCTGATGCCCTGGCCGTAGATGATGTCGAACTCGGCCTGCTTGAACGGCGGGGCCACCTTGTTCTTCACGACCTTGACCCGGGTCCGGTTGCCGACCACGTCGGTACCGTCCTTCAGCGACTCGATCCGGCGCACGTCCAGCCGCACCGACGCGTAGAACTTCAGCGCCTTACCACCGGTCGTGGTCTCCGGGGAGCCGAACATCACGCCGATCTTCTCGCGCAGCTGGTTGATGAAGATCGCGGTCGTGTTGGTCCCGCTGACCGCACCGGTCATCTTCCGCAGCGCCTGGCTCATCAGCCGGGCCTGCAGACCGACGTGGCTGTCACCCATCTCGCCCTCGATCTCGGCCCGCGGCACCAGCGCGGCCACCGAGTCGATCACGACGATGTCGATCGCGCCGGAGCGGACCAGCATGTCGGCGATCTCGAGCGCCTGCTCACCGGAGTCGGGCTGCGAGACCAGCAGTGCGTCGGTGTCGACGCCCAGCTTCCGCGCGTACTCCGGGTCGAGCGCGTGCTCGGCGTCGATGAACGCCGCGATCCCGCCGGCGCGCTGCGCGTTCGCGACCGCGTGCAGGGCGACCGTCGTCTTACCGGAGGACTCCGGACCGTAGATCTCCACCACGCGACCGCGCGGCAGACCACCGATCCCGAGCGCGATGTCGAGCGCGATCGACCCGGTCGGGATGACCTCGATCGGCGGCCTGTTCTGCTCCCCCAACCGCATGACCGAACCCTTGCCACACTGCCGCTCGATCTGCGTCAGCGCGGTCGCAAGCGCCTTCTCGCGATCGGCCACCGCGCGCTCCGCACTCGCTGCACCCGCCATGTGAATGCCACCTGACCCATCTCATAATCGGGGCCGCTTCCCAGCCGCCCGGAGGACTTCTCGTGTCGCCAGAGAAGGTATCCATCACGTCGGACAGTTTTCGTCGCCACTTCCGAATCTGTGGACAACTCGGCCGTCCGCCACACCTTCCGCGCACCAAAGTATCCCGAACACGTGTTCGAATCACAACTGACACGCCGAAGCTGCCCTGGCAACCGATCTGACCCGCCGGATCCCTACCCTTGCGGGCGTGAGCGACCGTCCCGACGTGCCCGATTCCGCCGTGATCCTGGCACTCAGCAGGGTCGAGTTCGGGATCGACACCGTACTCGACGCGCTCCGCACGCCGGACCCGTTCGGCGTCCGCAGCATCCTCACGGAGTACTCCGCCCAGGAGAAGCCGAACCTGGCCGAGAAGGCCCTGATCCTCGCGATCGACCGGCTGCTGATGATGAAGGTGCCCGGGCACGCAGAGTGGCCGAAACTGCCGCTCGCCAAGCGCTGCGACTGGTGGGTGGAGCGGCTGGGCGGATTCGCGGCCGTCGTCGCGGCCCTCCCCCGGATCAGCGGTGCGGCCGCCGACCGGCTCCCGATCAAGGACACCCTCGGCGCGGCCGTGCAAGCGATGGCGATCGGCGCGATCTGCCGCGAGTACGGCGTGGAGGCACACGCGGACCGTACTGCGGTCATCGCGCGCGTTCTGACCGACCGTCCGATCACCCCGGACGAAGTACTCAAGTACGACGACCCGACCGCGGCCGGACAGGACGTGGCGAAGCAGCTTGGTCTCGGCCACGAGTCCGAAGAGGCCGGACTGGGCCACGGCATCCGTCTGCTCTGGCGGATCAGCAAACTGTTCGGCGGACTCGGTGAGGTGTTCGAGGAACGTCCGCGCGGCAGCCTTGGCGCCCGGTTCGTCGGCAAGCTGCCGGGCATCGGCGTGGTCGGCGGGTACTTCGACGAGCGCAAGGCCATCCGCAAGGCGGCGTACGAAGCGGCAGATCTGCTCTCCGGCAGCGCATTCCGGATCAAACCTGTCTGAAGGGCTGGGACCGGCCGCCGCAGTACTGGGATGATCTCCGCATGACTGGGATCGTCATCGCACGACCGGACGACAGCTGGCCCTCGCAGTACGAGAAGACCGCGCACGCGATCGGCGGACTGCTCGGCGAACTGGCCCAGCGGATCGACCACATCGGCTCCACCTCGGTACCCCGCCTGCCGGCAAAGGACATCCTGGACATCCAGGTCACAGTCGGCACGGAGCTGGAGCTGGATGACGTGGCGGAGCACATGGTCGCGGCCGACTGGGAGCTACGCCCGCCGCGGCACGACCATCCCGTGCCGGGTCTGCCCACCGATGGCGTGCAGTGGGTGAAGCGCATGCTGGTCGAGCCGATGTACCGACGCCGGGTCAATCTGCACATCCGCGTGGCCGGTCGCGCCAACCAGCGGTACGCGCTGCTGTTCCGCGACTACTTGCGCAGTCACCCGGAGACCGCACGCGCGTACGCCGTCTTCAAGCAGCACGCGGCCGCGCTCCGGCTTGAGATCGGCGACTACTCCGACCTCAAGGACCCGGTCTGCGACCTCATCTATCTGCCGGCCGAGGAGTGGGCGGCCCGCACCGGGTGGACTGCCTAGCGCGTTAGTTGCCTAGGGCATCAGCGTTCGCTGGCCGGCAGGTTCAGGTGCGCCCACACGGCACGCCAGACCACCTTCGCGGCCTCGCCCTCGGCCAGGGCCTCGACGACCGTACGGCCGCCGAGTTCCTGTACCACCTGGGTCTCCGCCCAGGTCCGTGCATACGCCGGACCGAGATGGTGATCCATCCGAGTCCAGAACTCCGTCAGTCTCATTCCTGCCCGTCATCGTTCCTCGGCGGCGGTCCCCAGCCGCCCTGCTGCCCCGGCGGAGGTCCCGAAGGACCACCCTGCTGCGGCGGCTGCTGACCGTACTGACCAGGCTGCCCCTGGCCGGGCTGCTGTCCCCAGCCACCAGGACCTTGCTGCTGCGGCGGCGGTCCCTGATGGGGCGGCTGGCCCTGCTGGGGCGGCTGCTGCTGCCCCGGCTGCGGACCCCACTGCCCCGGCTGAGGCTGCCCAGGGTACTGCGGCTGACCAGGCTGACCGCCGTACGGCGGCTGCCCCTGCTGCGGCTGCCCCGGATACTGACCCGGCTGGCCATATTGGCCGGGCTGACCAGGCTGCCCTTGCGGACCGCCGTACGGACCCGGCTGTCCCGGGTACTGCCCGCCAGGACCGGGCTGCTGCCCGTACCCAGGCTGACCCGCGTACTGCCCCGGTCCGCCGTACTGACCCGGCTGGCCGGGGTACTGCCCCGGGTACGGCTGCCCGTAGCCCTGCTGCCCCTTGCGCCTGCGACTGCGCAGTACGAAGAACACCACCGCGGCGATCGCCAGCAGCACCAGCACGATGATCAGAATCAGCGCCCACGTCGGGAATCCGCCGCCCGCCTCGGATGTCAGCGAGATCTTGCCGACCTTGTCGAGACTGTCGTACGTCGCCGTGCGGCCGCTGATCTTCGCACCGTCGTCGTGCTCGAGGATCTTGCCCGGCATGGTGATCTTGAAGTTCACCTCGGGCTGGCTGCCGGACGGGACGCTGCCCAGGCTGCCGGCCTTGACCGTCACCATGACCTTGTCGCCGTCCTTGCGGAAGCCGACGCCATCGCCGCTCGAGCTGCCCATCTTGTCGAACGGCACGCTCTCGAAGGTGCAGTTCGACCCGACGTACTTGTCGTCCTCGAACGAGTTGCAGCTGACCCCTTCGGTGGTCGTCTGCTTGATGCCGCTCTCGATCTGCTGGCGGACCTTGTCGAGCGACTGGCCACTGGACTGCAGCAGCTGCTTGTCGACCCCGATCTTCATGGAGCCCGAGACCGTCTCGTTCGACCCGACCTTCAGATCGGCGTCGAGCTTGACGCACCCGGTCAGAGCGACCAGGCAGGCCACGACGACGAGCGCTGCGCGTACGCGGTTGATCATGTCGCCGATCATTCCAGACGATGGGGACAACCTCTGCACCGGACGGAAAGCGTCTCCTCACCGTCTGCCACCGGCCGTTCGTGAAAACTGTCGCTCCTATTGGTGTCAAGCGGTGTTGAGCCAGGTGCGGTAGCGGTGGGCGAGGTCGTGGTCGGGGTAGGTGCCTTGTTCGGTGCGGACGATTTTG
>NZ_SHKR01000001.1:0-55483 GCF_004217145.1 Kribbella rubisoli
CAGCCCAGTCCTCCACTGTCATCACCCTTCACAGGGTCACGCAGGGGTCCACTTCCAGCCGTCGCTAGAGGGTCAGTCTTCACCCGCCGTCGACACGGGAGATCTGACGACGGTCGGCCTCGGCAGCCTGAAGGACTTCAGCAGTCCGCACCTGAACTCGCCTCCACCGTGGCACTCCGATACGCCTCCATCGGTTGCCATCGGCATTGCGATCGCCACAGAGCCCTTGCTGGCGCGTGGCACTTCGACCTCAAGGATTAGGCAAGGATTTCTTCACCTACTCAACGATTCGCCGGTATCAGAACTCCTCAGGGCGCTCACTCCTGAGAGGGCGACCGAGCAGTGGCGGAGTCACAACGAAGTTGGTCGTGCGCACTACGCAGCTGTGCGTTCTGCGGAAGCGGATCTAGGCATCCCTTCGGCTTGGGCGAGGATGCTTCTGGCCGAGCCGGATCGGCGCTCGTCTGGGCTGGATCCTCGGTGCACGTATCTCCTGCTGCATATCGACTGGACCAGCCCCGGGGCGAAGACAGCTTTGCCACCGATTGAGCTTCGCAAATGGCGCGCGATGATGATGCATGCGCTCGCGACCCCTGCGGCGGTCGCCAGGTATCTCGTCGACCATGTCGGTGTTGAACTCGACGATGCGCCACAGCCGATGATCGGCTTCTGGTTGGCGACGTCATCGAAACTGACGCAGCTGATTGATCTCGATGGTCTGAAGCAGGTCGAGGGCTCTCCGCCCTCGCAGTGGTACGACGCCTATGCCGTAGCCGATGCTGCCGGTGAAACTCCGAACGAAACTGCTACCGATTGGCTCACCCGACTATGCGACAGGGCTCTGCACCTGGACAGCTACGAGGAGGCTATCTGAGCCAACAGCGGTCCAGAGGCACGCCGAGTCCATCGCACGTCAGCCGGCACACCCACCAACCCACCTGGTGACGGTCGCTAGCCCCTGAGAGCAATAGCAAGCAGGGAGTCTCACGTGCCAGGCGGGACCCAGGTTTGTGGTCGTCGGAGAGCCTCAACTCGACGATCTGGCCGACACGCGTGCGCTGGCCTCGGATGCCCTCAGTCGCATCGAGAGCCTTCGACAGCCGCCCGACGCCGGTGCCTCCCGCTCAGCCCTGCCCGACTCACGGTTGAGAGCTCAACGATTGCATCGCGGTCCCGACTGCGAGCCGGTCCAAGTTCGTTGAATCGAGCTCGACCCCGCCGTCACACATCTGGCACGTGAGGCGTTTCAGCCCCCCTGAAACGGCTATTCGGCCCAGGCAGCCCAGCCGTTGAAAGGACTATGGACGCCACACAACACCCCGAAATCGCCAAGTCCAGCCACCGCACCACCGTCTGCGAACAGTGTTCGTCACACTTCGAAATGACCAGATCCGACCAACGCTTCTGCTCGGATCTCTGCCGCCTCCGCCGCTGGCGAACCCTCCAAAAGACCCGAACTACGTCTGCGGAGACCGCCCCCACACTGGTCGAGCTGCTACGAGCGGAGATCGCTCGCCTCGAAGCCCAAACAGCAGGACTACGCCAGGCCAATGCAGTCCTTCGACAGCAGCTGAAGCGCCTCCAAACGCCTCAAAACTTCCACCGCGCAACCTCCGGCGGGCGTCGTCCCAACTGCATCTGGCGCGTATGACGAGGTCTGGACGGCAGCCGAGTCGCCACCCTGCTGACGCAACTCGACAAGCCGGTCCACAGCCCCGACGACACCATCATCAAGCTGAGCGGGCTTCTTCAGCCTGCTCTCCCCTGTCGGGCCCCTCCTGATCAGGAAGGGCCCGCGGGGGCACAACTGAACCTGTGAGTCCCTGATGCCCAACAGTCGCGACGGAGCAAATGCAAACCTGTGCTTGCCATCCTGTCAGCAGGGGCGCGACCGGTCGACGTGGTCGAGACGCGAATCGTCGGGACGGCCGCTTCTACTGCAGCCGTCCCGCCGAGGCGAGTTCATCCGAGCGGTCAGAGGTTCAGCAAAGACCTGCCCAAGTCGCCCACGCTGCCGTCGATGCCGGCGGCTCTCTTCACCAGAACGGTGGCATCCCCTTGTGCGTCGGAGAGCCGGGTCCGCCAGATTGACTCGACTTCGGCTACGGCAAGGGATTGATACACCGAGTCCAGGACTGATTGGTCAAGTTCATCAGCGATGGCTACAAAGGTCGCCAAACCATTCATGTCGTGGCGTTGGGGCTCGGCGATCGCTTGCCGAAGATTGTCAGCCGATGCTTGCAAGACCGCGGTTGCGGCTTCGCGGTCGACATCGACCAGAGCCTGCAAGGCGGCTGTGTTGGACTCCCACCCTCCTCCACGCGGATTCTCTAGGCGCACGGTGCGCCCAGCGTTTGCCATACCTACGGCGACGTCGGGGAGAATCTCGATGAGGTGGAACGGGAATGTGCGCACAGATTCGCTGTGGCGTTCGATGAAGGTCCGGACAAGAGACGAGCCACGGGTGCTCGCCGCCATCGGCGCTAGAACACGTGCGATGCGCTCAAGGTCAACGTCGTCGGACGCTTCCTGGCTCCCAGGTTGGTCGGGAGAGCTGAGGAGTTGATCGAGCCAATCGACGGGCACGGCATCGGCGAGCCGATCGAGGAGGTCAGTCGAGAGCGCACCCAGCCAATGCAGGAAGAGGTCGAGGGAGTCAAGCTCGTGCAACTCTCTTCCCTGCAGTGATGCTCCGGCGCTTTCCCAGTTCACAGACTCGAATACGCCCTGTGTCGCTGCGGCAAGATCGAGCAGCGCAGGATCAGGAACCCACTGGGCATCATCCGAATCCTCCAAAGCGCCGAAGTCGCCCTGGCCGATCGCACTGGCCTCGACGCCTTCCTCGCCTTGGACGCTGTCGCTGTCCAGATCCATATCGTGGCGGGAGACTGTGCCCGGTGACTCAGCAAGAACGGCAACCATGAACATAGTGCGGAAGGCCCACGCGGAGATGCCATGGGTGGCATCGGCAAGGTCCCGCTCTAGGTCGTGCCGCAGGCTTGCAGACGCGGCCTCGATGGCAACCTTCGCCGCCTGCGGCGAGATCTGCGCAAGAGTGTCGATGAGCTCATAGACATCATCCGCGTGACTGTCCGGCCCAATGTCAGCGATCCATGCGTGTAGAGCGTCAGTATCGAGACCGTCCGTGAAGTTCGTACTCCATGCCTCGCGATCCGCGCGGTCGTACGGCCCGGCAAGTTCGGCAACAAGACGTGCCCATTGGGGCGCGGAGTGGCGGGTCCCACGGATGCACAGCAGCCGCGATAGTTCGCCGGCCGGCACGGACTCTCGGATCTGGTCATGCAGGTCCCTGTTCTCAGGCCGCAGCCCCGTGAGCATCCACTGGAACCCGGATGCCTCGATGGCCAGCACATCAGGCAGCCAGGCGATCACTTGTGCGGAGATGTCCTCGAGAAGTGACCGGTCGAGGTGGGCGATTCGATTGAGGGTCCAAAGGAGGTGCAGCGCGGCTGAGCGCTCGCGGCCAGGTGTCGCTCCAAGGCATTGGCCGACCACGGCTTCTAGAACCTCTGCGTCAAGCCATGCGTCTAGCAACTGGTAGCGGTAGATGTCCGAGCTTTCGAAGGTTCGAACCAGCCAGAGCTTGCCAAGAATCGGGACCTCGCCTGTCAACAGACGAGAACGGACTATGGCCAGGAGCGCAGCCCCGATGCCCGCTTCGTTCCGCTGTGCCAGGTTCTTGAGGGCGCGGTCAGCGATGCGGATGTGGGCTGCGCGCAGGCGGCCGCCACTTCGGCGCACGAGACGTTCGGCGAGCAATACGTCGATCGCTTCAGCGAAGCGATCGGGGTCGGTCGTCTCGCCTTCGGTGATGAACTGCTCAGGTGCGACTTGGGCGAGCCAATGGCCCACATCGTCGTGACCCACCCCCGCGTCTTGAGACGTCATCTGGCCGATGCTGATGGCGCCGAGCATGAGCGCAGGCCGCTCCTGCTCGACGAACCGGTCCATGATCCCGCTCATGCGCCGATCACCCCCGGACGCCACGAACATAAAGGTCCATGGTTCCTTGGAGCTCGCGTTGGCTGCTTCGAGGCGGAGCTCGGGCTTCTCCTTCGTCATCGACTTGCCGACCCGGTGATCGAGCAACGACAGAAGAGGACCAACAGTCTCGAGATGCCTTAGGCAGTGCTCATAGATCACTTGCTGCGCGCGTGTCGCCGTCACTGTCTCGTCGTTGTGGCTCTCAAGCCTCTGCGTTGAGACCAGCAGCACGGCATGATCGTCGTCGACGCTGGACTCTAACTCGGCCACGACCGCCGACGCGATTGCCTGGACGTCATCGACGACTGCAAGGACTCGGCCCGGCATTCGCCTGAACTCGGCCACCTCCTCCATACCAGCGACTCCAGCTCGAACCAGTTCAAGGATTGTCCAACCCTCTTTGTGTAACCGATGAGCGGCATGGAACGCGGTAATCGACTTCCCCGAGCCGGGCTCCCCAGACACACTTGCTAGCTTCGCGGACCGAAGTCGGTCGGCCAGTCGAGGGGCATAGGGCAATTCGGGACATGCCGCGACGTCGACCGGACGTAGTCGTTCGCCGCGCAGTGCGGCAGAAAAGTCCCTGCTGCGATCGAACCTCACGTACCGCCAGAGCCCGGTCCCTATCGAAGGGAGAAGTTGAGCGGCGAGACGTGTCGTCACTTCGTCCGCGGTCGCCGGTACCGCTGCCTCGCCAGTGGCCGACGGGCTGACCTGAAAAACAGGCCACTTGTTTTGTAGCGGAGCAAGTAGATTGTCGACAACATACGGATCCGAGCCGCTGTATCCAAGCACGAGGAGCGTTCGTGGTCGGTCATCGAGCTGGGCGAGCCGGCTGAGGATGGTTTCTGGCACCAGGCCATCCTCGTCGGGGAGAACCCAGGGATCGTCGGGGCGGGCGACGTCCCCATGTGGCTTTGCCAGCACTCCCGCAGGCAATGACGCGCCGAACTGCTGTTCGTAGCCCCGCTCTAGGCACGAATCCCAGTTGTATGACACGACATACTGGACCTTGCCAGCTTGAATGAGGCGGGCCAGGTTGAAATGCGCCGGAGAAGGGTCGCGGTCGGCGTCGAGGCTGGTGAAGCCCTGCTGGAATTGGGTGCGTACGTCGGGTAGGTCTCGCACCAACTGCCAGCCGAGGACGAGGGCATCCGAGTCCGATCCGAGAATCTCCTTCGGCGTCCCGGTCCTGCCAGCCCGCTTCGCCAACTCGTCCGCAGCGCCCTCGACTTGGCTGATCGCATGCCAAAGCAGCGCGGGAAGCTGTGCCGTCATCGGGTAGCCGAATGCAGACGCTCCGGCGCCTAGAACGATCACGGCGTCATAGGCGCGCACTGCGCTGACCAACGCGTGCACTTGCTGCTCAATGAAAGACGAATTCTGGCTCACCGTCGACACATACCACGGAAGTCAGATTGAGCCGGCCGACACGTCCAAGCAGCGAGCCCCGGAGCCCCGATGGACCTAGGCCGACCGATGTTGCCGGCCACCTACGCACGAGGATGCGACTGGCGCCCAGTCATCTGCGCCTCCTTCTCTGTGCTCCACCGTGTGGGCGTGACAAGCGCCGATGTCGGGTGGCAGATCGACGTCCGCCACAACCACGGCAAGCAATTCAGGCCACGTCGCATTCATCTCGAGGTGCCGGCGAGGTACGGCATCTACACCGGCGGTCGCACGTTCCGAGCCGACCTGCCCTGCTTCCACGAAGGGCAGCCCGACTGCCCCGGATGCCGCCGGACGGCCATCTCAATGATCAGCGCCCACCAGCTCACCGCGATGCTGGCGCCCACCGACACCGCCACGACTGTGTTCAACGAGTCGATCCCGCTGGAGGACCTCGTTGACCCACGCAACCCGCCAGCCACATGCGAGATCTCAACCTGCCGGAAATCCCCGCGGGCGAACTGCGCGACTTCCGATTCCCAGGCCTTCGAGGTCTTCGGGTGTGTCAGAGACCCTGTGCGACGACGAGTCGGACGGAATGATCGACAGCGCCCACTCCTTCCGTAGGAACTCGTCCACGCATGCCTCCTCGACCAGGACGGTCCGCGAGGTGGCCGAGCTCATCTTCGACACCGTCCGCACTGCCCGCCCCGGCTTTGTCCGAGCGCGGAACCGATCACCATCCCCGGACCCCCTTGTACCCCTGGGGTCCCGAAGATCGTGGGCACTGCTCCGGCCCGTACTACCGGCGCTTCCTCCAAGGCCTCCGCCTCAGCCCGCCGACCGGGATCGTGCTGGTCAGGCTGTAGCCGCCGGCATGATGATCCGGTCGACGATCCCATGTCGGGGCAGCCTGGCCTCGGCGCTAGAATTCACCATCGAACCATGCGGGTTCGAAGACTATCAACGGTTGGTCGGCCCACACTCGCGCGATAGCGGCTCGCCCACCCGGATACGGTTGGGTCCGGGTGGACTTGGCGACTCCCGCCACTGCTAGAACGGTGAATCCGAAGGTGAGACCGCTGTGGGGTTCGTAGACGGCGACATGATCGCCTGGACACGCTGGTGGGTGCCGTCGCACGTGGAGGTCCAGACCTTCGACGGTGTGCTTCCGGAGCCGCAGGGCCACATCGGCCCCTTCTTGAACCCTGAGGTCAGCACATTGGCCGGCTTCGCGGGCAGGCGCGCTCTGATCCTGCTGGGCGAGCCTGGCGCCGGTAAGTCGGCCGAAGTGGCTGGCGAGGTGGACCGCCGTAGAGTTGCCGGTGAGCACGCGGAGCTCATCGACCTGGGCGGCTTCAGCTCAGCTGCCGAGGTCAAGGAAGCCATCCGTGAAGCGGTCGCCAGCTGGAGCCTGGAGAACTCTGCCGAGTTGACCTTGGCCTTCGACGCCTTCGACGAACCGCTGGTAGACATCGCGAACCTGGCCGACGTACTCGGACGAGAGATCGGGCGCCTTGATCGGGCGACGACGAAGGTCCTGGTCGCCAGTCGCGGCGCGTTGTGGCAGCAACGTCTGACCGCCGCACTCCAGAGTTGGTCTGCTGACGATGTCGAGATCCTGACGCTGGCGCCGCTGACTGCGACGGACATCCGCGCCGCGGCATCAACCGAACTTCACGACGTCGACGAGTTCGTCCAGGCGACCGAAACCGCGGGTGGACGAGTGCTCGCCGCGTGGCCGATCACCCTCAAACTCCTACTGGCCGCCGCTCGCCGGGGGAGCCTTCCTGAGCGGCAGCGCGATGTCTACAACGCTGGTGTCGAAGTCCTCGCGGCCGAGCGCGGTCGGCGGAAGGAACGCCGCCAGGATGGCCCGACGCTGGCCCGGCGGATCGCCGCAGCCACGACTATCGCCGCGGTCACCCTGCTTAGTGGGCGCAGTGTTGTCGTTCGGCGCGCGGAGCCAGGTACGTCGAACAACATGGTCGAGCTGGACCGCTTGGACGCCGTTGGCGTTAGCCAGGAAGAGCTCGACGCTGCCTTCGACAGCGCGTTGTTCGTTGGGGAAGGCAACTCCCGCCGATGGATCCACCGCAGCATCGAAGAGTACCTTTGCGCCCGCGCGTTGAGCGACATCCCGACGAATGCGGCGCTCCGACTGCTGACCGACCCGGCCTATCCCGGCGAGTTGCTGCCGCAGGTGGCAGATACAGCGACCTGGCTCGCCGCACTGAACTCCGACGTGTTCGACTGGCTTACCGAGCATTGTCCCTCCGCGCTGTTGACCCCGGATCTCCACGGGCGCCCCGCCCCGGAGAAGAAGTGCGTCCTCAAGGCGCTCATCGCCCGGCTCAAGGACGGAGAGCCGAACACCAGGCGATCGGCATACAAGGCGCTGAAGTATCCAGGGCTCGCATCCGATCTGGAACCGCTGCTGGACCCAGCCGAGCCGCTATGGCGCCGTCAAGAGGCGATGTACATCATCGCCATGACGGGGGTCCGCGACCTGGACGATCAACTGATCTCCGCCGTCGCGGAGGCCGCCACAAGGCAGGGGTACGACGCCGATGTCGAGCTAGCGGGCACTGCTGCTTGGGCGCTGGAGGGGGTCACGGACAGGAGCATCATCGGTCAACTCAGGATAGTTCTCGCCGATACCAGTTGCCCGTGGCCTCTCCGACTGGCCCTTGCTCCCACATTGTGGCCCGGCCATCTGACGACCGCAGAGTTGCTGCACGCACTGCGAGACCTCACCAGCAGCACGGTCCGCGGACGGTTGGCTGGAATGTTTTCCCGAGGGTTTCGCGAGGGCGACGTCAAGGCTCACGACTTGGCCCCGTGGTTGGCGCACCTTCCCTACATGGACTACTACGACAGAACTGCCGGTCGACTCGCGACCGCGATTCTCGTCGAGGCGGTCCGATCGGGCGAACCCTCCGGGGAGGGCTGGAAGTCCGCGATCTCGGCAGTTACCACGCGTATGGAGGTGCTTCGCACACTCGAGACAGCCGACGTCGGAGCCTTGCCCGACGATCGGCGCCAACTGTTCGCGCACGAGGCGCTCCGGGCAGTGAACCCAGAGCAGCGGGTCCATGAACTCGCAGCACGACTGGACCAGTCAGGGTTCTTCCAGGCTGCCGATCTGGAGTGGTGGATAGAAAAGTTGAGCGAAGCCCCCGAGGAGCCGCTCGACAACCACCCGGCGACCGCGGCGCTATGGCGTCTGGCCTGGACGACTGAACTTGACCTGCCCAGGAATGACCTCCCAGATGCGGCCGCAACGATCCTGAAGGAGATCTTCGGGGAAGCCGTGCAGGCACGCAGAGAAGAAACAAGACGCGTGAACACACAGCCTGAGCCTCTCGCCCAGCGCTCCGACGAGGCCAATCGGTTCTCCGCGGAGCGGTTCTCACATCTCCTCGCCGCTGGCAAGTTCGAACCCCTCAGGGAGGAGCTCGATCTCGACCTCGATCGGAGCGGGAGCAATTGGCCGGTGCGGGCCTGGGATGCGCTCGACCACGATCAACGCCTGCTCGTAGCGAGGGTGGCCAAGAGGTATCTGTTGGGAAATCCGGCGGATAGCGCACGCATCGGCGATCTCGCGGTGACCGCCCACGCGATCCTTGACGCCGCGGCTCCTGACATGCTCGACGAGGTACCGGCGGAGACCTGGCTGACACTCCTCCCGAAGCTGCTGCGTACGCCGGCGGGCGACACCGCGGCGATGGCAGCCGCGTTGCGCGCACTGCCCCATGATGCCGATGCCACGACGTGCGTGCTGATCGCCAAACTCCGAGAAGATGCCGAGGCCGGCTTCATCACCCTTCTGGGAGCCCAGCGACAACTTGCCCTCCGGGGTCTGGGTGCAGAGGCGCTCACCTTGGCTGCCAACCTCTCGATGGACCGTGCCCTTACGAGCCTGCTCGTGCTCGCTGGCCGGACCGCACCGTCAGCGGCCGCTGACCTCGCGGCCCGCGCCATTCGCGACGGAGGCCCGCGCGCTGTCGCGGCGGCGGCCGCACTAACGACTCCCGAGCTGTCCGCCTACGGCTTTGACGACCTGCTGGAGGCGTTCCAACAGGACGGCTCATTCGCTACCGAAGTGATTCATGAGGCCGACCGCAACGCCGAGTGGCAGGCCTGGAGTGCGCTGACGGTTGAACAAGCAGCTGGGCTGTACCAGTGGGCCAACACAGCCCTGCCCAAGCCGCAGCCGATTCCGCCTGGGGTTGTTGTCAACGCCCATGACCCGGTCGGCGACTTCCGGCAGGTCATGCTCCGCTGCGTGGTTGCCGCCGGTACCGAAGAAGCGGCAATCCTTCTCGACGACCTGGCTCAACAGACGGGAAACATCTGGCTCCAGGCGGCGGCAAAGGAGCTTCGCGAAACCGTCCGGGCATCCGGGTGGTCGCCACCAAGGCCCGAGGAAGTGCTTGAACTGATCGCCGACCCACGCAAACGCGTCATCACCACCACGGCACAGCTCACCGAGTTGGTCCTGGATGCGCTGGATGAGCTCAATGACGACCTGTGCAAGGACCGAGGGCTGCTGACCACGTTCTGGAACGAGGAGCGCCAACGCGGGAAGCTGACCGGCCACTTCTGGCCCGTCGACGAGAACGCGATGTCTACCCGCCTGGCCCGCGAACTCGAGACCAGGCTCAAAGGACGCGTCGTGCTGTCGCGTGAGGTGGAGGTCCAGCCACACCTCGGCAACGCAAAGGCCGACCGACCCGACCTGCTCGCGGTCGCAACGACACCGCACGCCACGCTCAAGCTGCCGATCGAGGTCAAGGGCAATTGGCACGACGAAGTTCGGACCGCCATCGAGACGCAACTGGCCGATCGCTATCTCCAGGGCCCGAGCGGCGCTGAGGGCATCTACCTTGTCGGCTTTTTCGCTTCCGACCGATGGTCCGATCATGACCCCCGACGTCGCGCCAAGGCGCGCAAGGAGACACGCACGGGCCTGGAGCGGGTACTACAGGCAAAAGCTGCGGACATCGCTGACCGGGGGATCACCGTTCACGTCCGCCTCCTCGACCTCTCGCTCGCCTAGACGCCTGCGGCCGAGGTTGATCGGCCGCTCACGCAACCAGGCTGAGCAATCGCTCGACGCGCGCCAGCACCGAATCGCCGATCTCAAGGTCGAAACCGGCTCAACGAGCAACTTGAACAGACCCGGCAGACCTCGGCGAGGCGTAACAGTCCCCGCGTCAGAGACCGGCGCGGCGCGGGTCAGGCCCATCCGGACCTGCTCCGTTGCGGCGTTCCACTGGGGCTGTCCGCAGGACGCGCGGCGTAGTTGGCGGTCGCGGATGTTTCGGCGCTTAGCGATTCAGCCAGTCGGGGCGGGCGATGTCTCCGTCGTCGAGCCATTCGACTCCTGCCTCGTCCCGATGTGGGCCCTGGTGGTAGCCGAGGAGGCAGGGGTCATCAGTGCGTGGGTTGCGGCCGTCGCAGTCCAGTTCTTGCGCTGAGGTTAGTGCCGGCCACTCGCGCGACCGGTTCCCAGTCAGGTTCATTCCGTACTCCCATCACAGCCATCGCCTGGAAGGGCCAGGGCGACAGGGCAGGGGAATCATGCACCGCCCGGTGCGCGCTCGGGGCTCTCCCGCCACCCTGACCGTGGTTAGACGGTAGGAGTTCGGCAGGTGCTCAGACTACGGACTTGCACCGACTTGCACGGCTATTGCAGGGCCTCGATGGCAGATGCGATCAAGCGTCGCGCGGGCGCTCCGACGACCGCGATTTTGAATAGTCGGGCGAAGGCGTCGGCGTACATTGCGACCTCGCCAGGCTGCGTGATGGTGAGGTAGCCGGAGATCAGCTCGACGTTGACCTGGGCGTCGTCGAAGATCCAGAAGTCCTCGACTGGGGGCATCGCTGTGCGGTCGGCGCCGAGGGGCAGGACGCCGAGGGAGACCGATGGCAGCTCGCTGACGGTGAGGAGGTAGCCGAGTTGGCCGGCCATGATGTCGGTGTCGCCCATGACGTTTCGGAGGACAGCTTCCTCCACGAGAACGGCGAACGTCCGGTCCTTCTGATGGAGCAACTTCAGGCGCTCATTCCGCACCCTCACGGCATCCTCGACGTCGTCTGGGAGACCGCGGCGAGCCGCAGTGCCGCGGAGTAGGGCGCGGGTGTAGGACTCGGTCTGTACTGCACCGGGAATCAGCCACGGCGAGTACGTCCGGAAGCGTCTGGTGCGTTGCCACAGCGGCATGACGGACTCGTGGGCACGCCGCAGTCCCCCACGCTCCATCCGCCTCCATTGGACGAACATGCCCTCGATCGCCTCAAGCGAAGCGACGAGATCGCCAATCTGGTCTGAGGCGTCGCATTGAGCGGCCCATAGGCGAATGTCATCGGCCGAAGGTGAGGTCTTGCCATTCTCGATGCGTGAGACCTTCGATTCGTGCCAGCCGCATGATGACGCGAGCGCCCGTGCGGTGAGACCGGCAGTCTTTCGGATCTCACCGAGACGGGCGCCGAAGTCGCGTTTGGCCTTCTGGGCGTTCGAGAAGGCGGGGGGTGTCGGCAACGGTTACAGGCCTCGTGTCAGCTCGGTTGATACTCCTTGTGCGGGATCGCTCGATCCCACGCAGCGTCGAATGCTGCTACGCACAACTTAGCCAGATCGGGATCGTCGGAGCGCTCTTCACCCATCCAGGTCCCATTGCCGTCGCAGAAATTCCACAGGACTGTCTGCTCGTCGAACACCCAGAAATCGTTCGGCGGAACCAACAGCCCGGCCGTCTGTCGACGTGGCAGCCATCGCACCTGCTCGCCGGCCGCGAGGTTGTGCGGCTCGGTGACGTCGTACTCGAATCGTATGTATTCACTGACCGGTTCAGACACGATGCGCGTACGCCGAACCTCGACACCTCTGGTGGTCGTCTCACGAACCAGGTCGTGAAACGTCTTCCAGCGCACAGCAGGATCGAAGTGGTTGCCCGCTTTCCACTCGTTCCAGTCGAGGTCCTCCGGTTCATACAGATCCCGGGTCTCAAGGTGCATCGCGCTGTGCCTCGCCGAGCGGAAGAGTTGGAACGCGAGAGGTTCAGCTGTCACCCATTGCTCCCCTCAGGACAGACGCCATTCGAGCTGGGATTCGCACGACAGTCTCATTCTCTTGCACGGCCGCGGTCGCGTTGACCTCGGCCATCGTTTCGGAGTCGAGCTTGAACCCCTGGATCACGATGCTGCCGTCGGCCTCGTCGACCCAGACTGTCGGGCAGTTCGTGTTCGGGCACGGGTTGTCGGTGCCGATGTAGCGCAGTGCCATGTCTCTACTCCGTCCGCGAGCTTGCATGGACTTGCAGGATAGATGGAGCGACGTCAGATGCGAAGAGCCACTGGCGTGTCACGTAGCCGCTGCGAGCTTGCCGCCGTACGAACGACGGTCGATTCTCTCCACGCTCCAAACGTTGAGCTGCCGCACATGGACACGATGGAGGTGCGGCGGGATGGCGTATGTGAAGGATCAGTGGACTCGGGCGGTGAAGCAGGCGGATGGGACGTCGGGGCGGGTTCGGACCGCTAAGTGGGGGCGGGGAAAGCGGTGGTTGGCGGGGTGGGTGGATCCGGAAGGGCGGGAGCGGTCTAAGGCGTTCGGGACGAAGACGGCTGCGGAGCGGCATGGGGCTGCGATGGAGACGGATCGGGAGCGTGGGGAGTACATCGATCCGGATGCTGGGAAGGTTCGGTTTGAGGAGGTTGCCGCGAGGTGGCTTGCTTCGCGGGTGGTGGATCCGGCTACAGCTATGAAGTACGAGTCGGCTCTGCGGCTCCACGTCGTACCTGTGTTTGGGCGGCGGCAGTTGCGGACGATCAAGCCTTCCGAGATCGCGGCGTGGGTGGCTGGACTCGATGCGCGGTTCGGGGCGTCTACGGCGCGTACGGCGTACCTCGTGTTGCACGGGACGTTAGAGGTCGCCGTTGATGATGAGGCGATCAAGAGGAATCCCGCGAAGGCGCGAGTGGTCAAGGTGCCGGCGGAGAAGGGCGGGAAGACCACCGCCTGGAGCGACGAGGTTGTGCTGCGGATCGTGGAGGGGCATCCGCCGCAGTACAGGCCGATCGCCTCGATCGGTGCTGCGTGCGGGCTGCGGCAAGGTGAGTTGTTCGGGCTCGCCGAGGGGGACGTCGATTTCGACGAGATGGTGATCCGAGTCCGGAGACAGGTGAAGAAGCTCGGCAGGGAGTTCGTGTTCGCGCTGCCCAAGAACGACACCGAGCGGACGGTGCCGATGTCAGAAGGTGTCGCGGTGATGCTCACGGAGTACATCCAGACCGCGAAGCCGCGGGCCTACACGTTGCCGTGGGAGAAGGTTGACGGGAAGCCGCACACGGTCAACCTCTTGTTCCGGTGGACTGACGACAAGCACATCCGGGCGCGGACGTACGACGAGCTCGTATGGAAGCCGGCGCTCTTCCACGCTGGCGTCATACCTCAGCCAACGAAGGACGCACGGGGCAGGCGGCAGTACCACTCCAGTCGCGAGAACGGCATGCACGCACTTCGGCACTACTACGCGAGCATCACCCTGGCGGACGGCGTGAACATCAAGGAGCTGGCGCAGTACCTGGGGCACGGCGACCCAGGGTTCACACTCCGGCTGTACACCCACATGCTGCCGTCATCCCATGAGCGGGCGCGGAAGGCTGTCGACTCGCGACTGTCCCGGCTGTTCGCGATGGAGGCTCACGGAGCTGTGACGGAGCTGGCCGCCAGCCGGTCCCCCACGACCCACTGGGAACCCGACGGCGGCCAGTCTCTCGACGGCCCTGGAATCGGGCTCTGACCTGCGGAAACGTCTACCTGATGCGCATGCCTGAGATCGCGCGGGCGATGACGAGGCGCTGGATTTCGGAGGTGCCTTCGAAGATGGTGTAGATCTTGGCGTCTCGGTGCATGCGTTCGACCGGGTATTCGCGGGTGTAGCCGTTGCCTCCTAAGATTTGGATGGCTTCTTCGGTGACTTTTACGGCTACTTCGCCGGCTTTGAGTTTGGCCATGGAGCCTTCGCCGTGGCGGTAGTCGGGGGTTTCGCCTCGCATGAGGGCGGCGGACATGTTGGCGGCTCGCCAGACCAGCAACCTTGCGGCGTCGATCTCCAGGGCCATGTCGGCGAGTTTGAAGGCGATGCCTTGGTTGTCGATGATGGGGCGGCCGAATTGTTCGCGGGTTTTGGCGTAGTCCAACGCGACCTCATAAGCCGCTCGGGCGATGCCGATGGCTTGGGCGCCGACGATGTGGCGGGTCATTTCGAAGGTTGCCATCGAGGCGTTGCGGCCGGTGGAGGTAGGGGCCTCACCCCGGGCGGTGGCTTCAAGGGCCTCGTGCGCCCGCGCCAACCGCTCGTCGAGTTTTTCCTTGCCGCCGAGGACGTTCGCGGCGGGGATGCGGACGTTGTCGAAGAAGACGTCGGCGGTGTGGGAGGCGCGGAGGCCGTGCTTGCGGAGCTTGGTCCCCTGCTCCAGGCCGCGAACCTCAGACTTGGGTACGACGAAGGCCGCCTGGCCCTTGGTGCCGAGGGAAGGGTCGACGGTCGCGACAACGACGTGGATGTCGGCGATGCCGCCGTTGGTGGCCCAGGCCTTCTGCCCGTTGATGACCCACTCGTTGCTAACGGCGTCGTACACAGCCCGCGTCCGGATCGCCGACACGTCCGAACCCGCGCCAGGCTCGGAAGAACAAAAGGCGGCCACGCGTACGTCGTCAGGAGTGCCGTAGCAGCGGGGCATCCACTGGCTCCACTGCTCCGGGGTGCCGTTGGAGAAGATGGCGGACGACGCGAGGCCGGTGCCCTTCAGGGACATGCCGATACCGGCGTCGCCCCAGAAGAGTTCCTCGTGCACGAGCGGCATCAGCAGACCGGACGGGTCGATGAAGAGGTTGATGTTGGCGTCGAGGCCGTACAGCCCGATCTTGGCGGCCTCCTGAATGACCGGCCACGGGGTTTCCTCGCGCTCGTCCCACTCGGCGGCGGCCGGGCGGATCACGTCCGCGGCGAACGTGTGGGCCCAGTCGCGGATCTCGAGCTGCTCGTCGTTCAGCCCGAGCGAGAACGAGCTCCAGCCCGGTCGGGACCGCTCGGCGCCGAGTTCACCGGCCAACGCCATCACGTCGGCGGAGACCGCGGGCTTCGGATCGGTCATGGTCATCAACATCCTCCAACAGGCGGCAGTACGATGTTACCGACGAGTGTAACCGTCGTTTGCACCAAGGGGTACCGCTGTGGCTAAGATCGATCCATGAGCTCCGCGCTGCTCGCGATCGGACGCCGCCGGACCACGGCGGAGCGTCGTCGCGACCGGGAGCGGGATATCATCCGGGCCACCCGCGAACTGTTCGACGAGCGCGGCACGATCGACGCCCAGATCGACGATATCGCCAAGCGGGTCGGGATCAACAAGGCGCTGATCTACCGCCACTTCGCCGGCAAGGAAGAGTTGTTCGCGCTCACATTGGTCGACTACCTCGGCGAGCTCAACGACCAGCTCACCAGCGTGGACAACCTGAGACGAGCACCGCTCAACCGGCTCAAGGCGCTCAGCGAGACGTTCGTCGACTTCTGCCTCGGCTACCCCGCGTTCACCGACTGCGCGATGAGCCTGCTCCGACGCACCGGTGAAGAGCTGTTCGGCGAGATCACCGAGCCCGTGATGATGAAGCTCGGTACGGCGATGGCCGCGCCGCTCGAGCGGATCGCGGCGATCCTCAAGGCCGGCCAGCGGACCGGTGTGTTCGACGAGGTCGACACCGACTACCTGGCCAATCACCTGTACACACAGACACTCGGATCGTTGCATATGGCAAGGGTCGGGCTGATCGTATCGAGCGGACAGCCCGGACACCCGGTGGTGCATCACGCGGATGTCGGTACCGTGCGAGAGACTGCCATCACGGCAACCCTCGCAACAGCTGTCGGACGCAAAGCACTCAAGATCCAGCGCACTTCCGCCACCGCACGAAAGTCCAAAGGAGACACATCGTGACCGAGACCCGCAAGGTGGCCGTCGTCGCCGGAAACCGGATTCCGTTCGCCCGGCAGGACAAGACGTACCGGCACTCCTCCAACTCCGACATGCTCACCGCCGCGCTGAACGGTCTGGTCGACCGGGCCGGCCTCGGCGGTCAGGAGGTGGGCGAGGTGGTCGCCGGCGCGGTCCTCAAGCACGCCCGCGACTGGAACATGGTCCGCGAGGTGGTCCTCGGTTCCAAGCTCGCCGCCACCACCCCGGCGTTCGACATCCAGCAGGCCTGCGGGACCGGACTCGAGGCGGCGATCCTGGTCGGCAACAAGATCGCGCTCGGTCAGATCGATGCCGGCATCGCGGGCGGCGTCGACACGGCGAGTGACGCGCCGGTGGCGGTCAACGACCACCTGCGCAACGTGCTGCTCGACCTCAACCGCGCGAAGACGTACCCGGACCGCCTGAAGGTCCTCGCCCGCGTCCGCCCCAAGGACGTCGTGCCCGAGATCCCGCGCAACGCCGAGCCGCGGACCGGCAAGTCGATGGGCGATCACGCTGCGCTGACGGCCCTCGAGTGGGGCATCACCCGCGAGGCGCAGGACGAGCTCGCCTACAACTCCCACATCAACCTCGCGAAGTCCTACGACCGCGGCTTCCAGAACGACCTGATCACGCCGTACCTCGGCCTCGAGAAGGACCAGAACCTCCGCCCCGACACGAGCCTGGAGAAGCTGGCCCAGCTGCGGACCGTGTACGGCAAGGGCGAGACCGCGACGATGACCGCCGGCAACTCGACCCCGCTCACCGACGGCGCGTCGACCGTTCTCCTGAGCACCGACGAATGGGCCCGGGAGCGCGGGCTGAGGCCCCTGGCCTACTTGACCCACTCGCAGACCGCCGCGGTCGACTACGTGAAGGGCGCCGAGGGCCTGCTGATGGCCCCCGCGTACGCCGTACCCCGCATGCTGGCCAGAGCTGGGCTGACGCTGCAGGACTTCGACTACTACGAGATCCACGAAGCGTTCGCCTCCCAGGTGCTGTCCACGCTGAAGGCGTGGGAGGATCCGATCTTCTGCAAGGAGCGGCTCGGCCTGGACGCGCCGCTCGGCGAGATCGATCGCGACAAGCTGAACGTGAACGGCAGCTCGCTGGCCGCGGGCCACCCGTTCGCGGCGACCGGCGGGCGGATCGTCGCCGCGCTGGCCAAGCAACTGGACGAGAACGGCGGCGGCCGGGGCCTGATCTCGATCTGCGCCGCGGGCGGCCAGGGCGTCGTCGCCATCCTCGAGAAGTAGGAGCTGAGATGACGGACCGCTACCAGACCTTCACCCGGACACCGCTCGGTCAGACCCTGGTGAAGAACCTGGGCCTGCCCGACCCGACGCCCTTGCAGCGCTGGGTCGAGGGGTCTCCGGTGATCGACGGACCGGTCGTCTTCGGCGCGATCGGGGAGACCGACGCCGGCAAGGCGATCCAGGCCCTGCTGCGCGACATCGGCGCCTCGTTCAGTACTGCGACCGAAGGCGTCGCGTCGATCGGCATCCGCCCGAAGGCACTTGTCTTCGACGCGACCGGCGCCGCCACGACCGCGGAGCTGACCAGCCTGCAGCGATTCTTCTCCCCCGTCATCCGCCAGCTCGCCGCGGCCGGCCGGGTGATCGTCGTCGGCCGTACGCCGGAGCTCGCGACCTCCACCGAGCAGCACGTCGCGCAGCGCGCGCTCGAGGGCTTCACCCGCTCCCTCGGCAAGGAGGTGAAGCGCGGCGCCACGGTCAACCTCGTGTACGTCGCCCCGGACGCGCACGAGCAGCTCGACTCGACGCTCCGCTTCTTCCTCTCCCCCAAGTCCGCGTACGTCGACGGCCAGGTCGCGCGGATCGGGACCGGTCCGCTCGTCAGCAACGACCCGACCAAGCCGCTCGCCGGCCGCGCAGCTCTGGTGACCGGCGCGGCCCGCGGTATCGGTGCATCGATCGCGGAAACGCTCGCCCGCGACGGCGCGACAATCATCGGCGTCGACGTACCGCAGAACGCGGATCCGCTGCGCAAGGTCATGACCCGGCTCGGAGGCTCCGAGCTCCTGCTCGACGTCACCGCGGTCGACGCCCCGCAGCGGATCGCGGCCCATGCGCAGGAGCAGCACGGCGGGCTCGACATCGTCGTCCACAACGCCGGCATCACGCGGGACAAGCGGCTGGCGAACATGCGGACCGACGCCTGGGACGCCGTCCTCGACGTCAACCTCCGCGCCCCCGAGCGGATCACCCACCACCTGCTCGACTCGAAAGCGCTGAAGGACGGCGGCTCGATCATCGGGGTCTCGTCGATGGCCGGGATCGCGGGCAACAACGGCCAGACGAACTACGCGACCTCGAAGGCCGGCGTGATCGGTCTAATCCAGGCGCTCGCGCCGAAGCTGGCCGAGCGGAACATCCGGATCAACGCGGTCGCGCCCGGGTTCATCGAGACCGAGATGACCGCGAAGATCCCGTTCACGATCCGCGAGGTCGGCCGCCGGATCAACTCGCTGCAACAGGGCGGGCTGCCGATCGACGTGGCCGAGACGATCGCCTGGTTCGCGGATCCGGCGTCGGCCGGCGTGACCGGCAACGTGGTCCGGGTGTGCGGCCAGAGCATGCTGGGCGCGTGACATGCCCACCCGTCGGTACGACGACTCCCCCAAGTTCGGTGCGCTCTACGCCCGGACGGTCCGCGCGACGCTCAGACGGGCGGACTACGAGCCGGACGAGGACGGGCTGACGCTCGAGCTGCCCCGGTCGGCAATCGACCAGGACCACCTCACGGCGTACCGCGATGTCACCGGGTTCCAGGCCGGCCCGGCGGTGCCGCCGACGTACCCGCATGTGCTCGCGTTCCCGCTGCATCTGGACCTGATGTCCGACCCTTCCTTTCCGTACAAGCCGATGGGGATCGTGCATCTGTCCAACACGATCACGCAGAAGCAGCCGATCCCGATCCACGCCGAACCGGCCATCCGCGTGCACAGTACGCCGGAACGCCCGCACCCGAAGGGCACCGTCTTCGACATCGTCAGCGAGGTTTTCGTCGACCATGAGCTGGTGTGGAGCGATCTGACGACGCTGCTCAGCCGGACGGCCGGGACGCCCAACGCACACGCCGACCTGCTGACCGACCCGGTGCTCCCGGCGGACGCGTGGTGGGACCTGCGCGGCAACCTCGGCCGTCGGTACGCCGGTGCGTCCGGCGACCGGAACCCGATCCACCTGTTCAAACTGACCGCTCAGGCGTTCGGGTTCCCGCGCCAGATCGCGCACGGGATGTGGGCCAAGGCTGCCGCGCTCGCGTCCATCCAGCGCGCCGGGCACCTGCCCGACGCCTTCACGGTCCGCGTCGATTTCCGCAAGCCATTGCTACTGCCGTCCCGGGTGCAGTTCGGGTACCAGCAGACCGGCAAGACGATCGACTTCGCGCTGTACGACGAGTCGCATGACGTCACTCACCTGATCGGACAGCTGCAGGAGAACTGACCTTCGCGATCCGGTCGAGCACCTCCCCGATCGGCGCGGGATCCCACCGGCTGCCGTCGCGTTCGCGGACCGCGAGCTTGCCGTCGGCATCTTCCCGTGCACCGATGACAGCGGCGTACGGCGCCAACCGGTTCTCGCGGATCCGCGCGCCGAGGCTGCCCTCGTCGGCATGCGCGATCTCGACCCGCAGACCGCGATCGACCGCGCGGCGAGCAACCTCGACGGCGCGCTGCTCCTCGTCGTCCGAGATCGGGAGTACGACGAGCTGCACCGGCGCGAGCCACGCCGGGAACGCCCCGCCGTGGACCTCGATCAGCTGCGCCATCGCCCGTTCGATGCTGCCGACGATCGCCCGGTGCACCATCACCGGCCGATGCTTGTTGCCGTCGGCACCGATGTACTCCAGGCCGAACGCCGCCGGCTGATGGAAGTCGATCTGGACGGTCGACAGGCTGAACTCGCGGCCGGCCGAATCCTCCACCTGGATGTCGATCTTCGGCCCGTAGAACGCCGCGTCACCGGGCGCCTCCTCGTAGTCGATGCCGGCCGCCTTCAACACATCCCGGAGCAGCGAAGCGGCTTGGGCCCAACTGTCGGCGTCGCCCACGTACTTGCTGGATGGGTCACCGAACCGCGCGTCCTCCGCGGGAAGAGCCAGGACGTAGCGCGACGCGCTGATGCCCATGTCGGCGTACGCCTGGTTGATCAAGGCCAAAGCTGACTCCGCCTCCGAGGCGACCTGGTCCAGGCGGCAGAAGATGTGCGCGTCGTTGAGTTGCATCGCGCGGACCCGGCTGAGGCCGCCGATCGCGCCGGAGAGTTCGGCGCGGTACTGGCCACCGAGTTCGGAGTACCGGAGCGGGAGCTCGCGGTAGCTGTGCGAGCGGGAGCGGTACATGAGCGCGTGGTGCGGGCAGATGCTCGGGCGCAGAATCAGTTGCTCCGCGCCCATATCCATCGGCGGGTACATGTCGTCGTGGTACTTCGCCCAGTGGCCCGAGATCTCGTACAGCTCGCGCTTGGCCAGCACGGGCGAATAGACCTGCTGGTAGCCGGCTCTTCGTTCGACCTCGGAGATGTAGCTCTCCAAGGCGCGGCGGACAGCGGCACCGGCGGGCAGCCAGTACGGCAGGCCGGCGCCGATCAGCGGGTCGGAGTCGAACAGGCCGAGCTCGCGGCCGATCTTGCGGTGGTCGTACATGATTCCTCCAAGAGAATTGGAGCGAGCAACCACCGAGCACAACAAAGCCCCGGGGCACTCGCCCCGGGGCTTCGGTAGACAGTCAGGTGTCAGCGCGCCGGGACGAACCTCGGCGTCGTCGTCACTACTGCGCGCTTGATCACGTTTCTACGTTAGCAGATCGGAGTCCAAGCCGACGGGCCTGATGAGACCTTCTTGCGCAACCGACGCGATCAGGGCGCCGGTCTGCGCGTAGAGCCGACCAGTCGCGAAGCCCCGGGCGCCGGAGGCCGACGGGGACGACTGGTCGTAGAGGAGCCACTCGTCGGCGCGGAACGGGCGGTGGAACCAGAGCGCGTGGTCGAGCGATGCCGGCTGGATGCGACGGTCGCCGATCACGATGCCGTGCGGCAGAAGACTGGCACCGAGCAGAGTGAGGTCACTCGCATAAGCGAGCACACACGCGTGCAGGGCGGGATCGTCGGGAAGCTTGCCTGCGGCCCGGATCCAGAACTGCCGGCCGGTCACCCCTGCAAGTCGTACGTCGAGCGCCGCCCACTCGCGATCCCAATCAGCGGCGGGCCGACCCGACCGCGCCTCGAGGACGGTCGCCAGCCGCGGCGCCTCCTCGGGCGGTACGACGTCGTCCGGCATCGGGTCCTGGTGATCGAGGCCGGGCTCCGGGCGCTGGAAGGACGCCGACATGTAGAAGATCGGCTTGCCGTTCTGCGAGGCGACCACGCGCCGGCTGCTGAACGAACCACCGTCGCGGGTCGGCTCCGGCCGGTACACGATCGGTACGGACGTGTCGCCGGCCCGCAGGAAGTAGCCGTGCAGCGAGTGCACGACTCGCTCCGGGTCGACCGTGCGACTCGCGGCGGCCAGTGCCTGTCCCAGCACCTGACCGCCGAACACCCGTTGCATCGAGGTGTCGGGCTGACGGCCCCGGAACAGGTCGACGTCGATCATCTCCAGGTCGAGCAGCTCGACCAGATCCTCCAGCGACTCAGGCATGCCTCATCCTGACAGCAGCAACCGGAGACCCGAAATTGCGACCTGGGACCTGCACTAGCAGGTCCCAGGTCGCCACAACAGGGCTCAGGTCGCCACAGGCGGTGCCTGCCTGGTTAGTCGTTGTCTTCGCGGTTCAGTTCCGCCAGGAACTGCTCGACCTCGGCGCCCAGCTCGTCGGCGGACGGCGTGGAGTCGGCCAGCAGGCTCTTGCGGCTGAGCGAGCCCTCGGCGGCGTCGTACTGCGTCTCGAGCGCCTTCACGACTGAACTTGCGTCCTCGGAGGCTTCGACCTGCTCGTCGACCAGCCGACCGGTGACGGCGGCCTCGTCGAGCAGGGCCTTACTAGGGAGGAGCAGGCCTGTCGCGGCAGAGATCGCGTGCACCAGGGCCAGCGCGGCGCCCGGGAAGCGGTTCTCGGCCAGGTAGTGCGGGACGTGTACGGCGAAGCCCATCGCGTCCTTGCCGGCCTCACCCAGTCGCACCTGGAGCATCGTGCCGGCGCTCGCGGGCAGCACCATCTCGCCGTCCCAGATGTTGGAGCGGGTGACCAGCTCAGGCCGGGTCGCGTGCGCGGTCAGGCCGAGCGGACGGGTGTGCGGCACGCCCATCGGGATGCCGTGGACGCCGACCGTGAGCGTCACGTTGTACCGCTCGATCAGCTGACGCACTGCCCCGGCGAACCGGTCCCAGTGGTTGTCCGGCTCCGCGCCCTCGAGCAGCAGGAAGTCGACGCCGGCGTCGTCCGTCACCAGATGCAGCGAAAGATGCGGCGGCGTGTAATCGGTGAACCGGTCCTCGGCGAACGTCACCTCAGGCCGCCGGGCCCGGTAGTCGTGCAGCAGGTCGACGTCGAACCGCGCGAGCAGGCGGTGGTCCAGCACCTCGAGCAGGTGGTCGGCGGTCACCCGGCCGGCCTGACCCGCGTCCATGAACCCGTCCAGCGAGTGCACCATGACCTTCGGCGTCGCCGCCGGGCCGGTAGCCACCGACTCGTCGACGATCTCGTAGAGGTCGTCCGGTCGCAGCATCGTCATTCTCCTTCGCGCAGTCGCCAACAGGGCGGGTTGGGCCCCTCTATCCTGCCGTTCACCGAGTCCAACGCTGTCACTCGGGGCACAAATTCCGGTCCCGGCGAAGATTCAGGATGTTCCAAGACTCGGCCGTCGGCGAGACAGGTGGGAAAGCGCTTGCTAAGTTGTCCGTCGTGAGCAGCGAACCAGATTCCGCCCTGACCGTCATGCTGGCGATGCACGACGACGCCAGGTCCCGCGTCCTCGTGCCGCGGGTCCTGCAGCGGCTCGAGGCGATCGCCACCGTGCTCCCGGTCGGCCCGGGGTCCAGCTTCCTCGCCGATCCCGCCGTACGGGCGGCACTGCCGGACGTCGACGTGCTGCTCACCGGCTGGGGCTGCCCGCGGATCGGTCCGGAGGTGCTCGACGCGGCGCCGAAGCTGCAGGCGATCCTGCACGCGGCCGGCTCGGTCAAGGCGATCGTCGACCCGGCTGCGTTCGACCGCGGCATCCAGGTCTCGTCGGCGGCCACCGCGAACGCCCAGCCGGTGGCCGAGTTCACGGTCGCCGCGATCGTGCTCGCCGGGAAGCGGGCGTTCCGGCTCGCGGCGCAGTACCGGACCGAGCGGCGCAAGGCCGACCCGCACGGGATGCCGGGCAGTTACGGTACGACGGTCGGCCTGCTCGGAGCGTCACGGATCGGGAAGATGGTTGCGGAGCGGCTGCGTGAGTTCGACCTCGAGGTGCTGATCAGCGACCCGTACCTGACCGCGCACGAGGCTGCTGCGCTCGGTGCGGAGCTGGTCGACAACGACGCACTGTTCGGGCGGAGCGACATCCTCAGCGTGCACGCGCCGCTGATCCCCGAGACGGTCGGCCTGGTGGACGGGCGGCTGCTCGGCCTGCTCAAGGACGGCGCGGTGCTGATCAACACCGCGCGAGGCAAGATCATCGATGCCGACGCGCTGCTGAGCGAGTGCGTTTCCGGCCGGATCGACGCCGTACTCGACGTCACCGATCCTGAGCCTCTCCCGCCGGACTCCCCGCTGCTCGACCTGCCGAACGTCTTCGTCACCCCGCACGTCGCCGGTGCCGTCGGCAACGAGATCGCCCGCCTCGGCGAGATGGCCGTCAGCGAACTCGAACGCCTAGTGGCAGGCGAACCCCTGCGGCACTCCATCACCCAGGCCGAACTCGGAAGGCTCGCATGACCCGCCTCGTACTGCCCGACACCGACCGCGTCCTCTCGCGGCAGACCGGTTGGAGCCGCAAGCACTGGGAGGCGTTGGCGGACCACCTGCTGGATTCGCTGGTCCCGTACTTCTCCCCTGGCGCCTCACTCGTCGAGCTGCCCGGCCGGCCGAGCCGATCGGGTACGGCGTCCGACGCGCTCGAAGGCTTCGCCCGATCGTTCATGCTCGCCGCCTTCCGGATCGCCGGCGTGCAGGGCAAGGGCTGCGAAGAACTGATCGAGCGGTACGCGCGCGGCGTCGCCAATGGAGCGAATCCGGACCACCCCGAGGCGTGGCTGCGGCTCACCCCGCGGTCGCAGCAGATGGTCGAAGCAGCGGCGATCGCAGTGTCGCTGCACGAGACGCGTGAGTGGATCTGGGACCGGCTCGACACGCGGGCGCAGGAGCATGTCGCGGAGTGGCTCGGCGGCTTCAACGGGTCCACGACGCACGACAACAACTGGCGGCTGTTCCAGGTCGTGAGCGAGCAGTTCCTCGCCTCGGTCGGCGCGCCGTACTCGCAGGACGACATCGACGGCGGCCTCGACCGGATCGAGGACTGGTACGTCGGTGACGGCTGGTACTCCGACGGCGACGGGCAGAACTTCGACAACTACATCGGCTGGGCGATGCACCTGTACCCCGGCCTGTGGGCGCGGATGGCCGCCGCGACGCCGGGTGCGCAGTACGAGGACCGGCTGAAGCTGTACCGCGAGCGGATCAATCTCTTCCTGGAAGACGCGGTGCACTTCGTCGGCAACGACGGCGCACCGCTCTACCAGGGCCGGTCGCTGACCTATCGCATGGCCGCGGCAGCGCCGTACTGGATGGGCGCTTTGCTCGACTCCACTCCCCTGACGCCGGGTCAGACGCGCCGGCTGTGCTCGGGGATCGCGCGGCATTTCGTGCAGCACGGCGTGCCGGATGAGCGTGGCGTGCTGACGCTCGGGTGGTACGACACGTTCCTGCCGACGACACAGCAGTACTCCGGACCTGGCTCGCCGTATTGGGCTTCCAAGGGATTCGTCGGGCTGATCCTGCCGCCGGAGCACCCGGTGTGGGCGGACCCGGAGGACTCGATTCCGCTGGACGACGCGGATCAGCAAAGGGCGATGCCGAAGCCGGGATGGATCGTGCACGCGAGCCGCCACGACCAGGTCGTGCAGTTGGTGAACCACGGCGCCGACCACGCGCCGGTCGCCGAGCCGGAGGGCGTGGAGCCTGCGGGCGACCCGCACTACAACCGGCTCGCGTACGCGAACCACGCCGGGCCGGACCTGTCCGACCACGAGCCGCACGTCGACAACCTGATCTCGCTCGTCTCGCCCGACGGAGCCGCCAGCGGCCGCGGCCGGATCCGGCGGCTCGGAGTGGACGAGCAGAGGGCGTCCTCGTGGCACAAGGCATGGCTCGGTTCCGAGGGACCGTGGGCGATCGAGATCACGTCCGTGGTGCACAACGGGTGGGAGATCCGGTGCGCACTGGTCGAGGGGCCGGACGGTGCGTACGTGCGCAGCGGCGGGTTCGCGGTCGCCGGCGATCTATTGCCTGAGGCAACAGTTGGCGCGGTGGCCGCGTCGGCGCGGAACGCGGACGGGCTGGTGTCGGCGGTGGTCGGCCTGCACGGGTACGACGTGGCAGGCGTGCATCGCGGGCTCGGCGTGAATCCGTTCGGTGCGCACTCGGCTACGCCGTACCTCACCGCCCCGCATCACGGCGAACCGTTGGTGCTGGTGAACGCCGTACTGCTGACACGGGACGCGCTGCGGCCGGAAGCGCTTGCCGAGGGCATCGACGTGACGGTGGACGGTACGACGGTCCGGATCGGCCTGCCCGGCGGCGGTGCCGAGGTGGTCGAACTGGGACGTGGCCACTAGATTGACGCCATGAGCACGTACGAAAAACTTCTGCAGGAGCAGATCCGTAACGAATTCACGGCGTCACAGCAGTATGTGGCAGTCGCTGTCTGGTACGACGACCAGGATCTGCCCCAGCTGGCTTCGCACTTCTACAAGCAGTCCCTGGAAGAGCGCAATCACGCGATGATGATGGTGCAATACCTGCTGGACAAGGACATCCGGCCGCAGATCCCGTCGGTCGGCGAGGTCGAGTCCGACTTCAAGACCGCGCTCGAGCCGCTCGAGCTCGCGCTGGCGCAGGAGATCACCGTCACCAAGCAGATCGAGACGCTGGCCCGGACCGCGCGGGACGAGAGCGACTACATCGGCGAGCAATTCATGCAGTGGTTCCTCAAGGAGCAGGTCGAGGAGGTCGCCGCGATGAAGACCCTCGTGAACGTGGCCAACCGCGCCGGCGACAACCTCTTCCACCTCGAGGACTTCCTCGCCCGCGAGGTCGTCGGCGCCACCGCCACGGACCCGACAGCTCCCCCGGCCGCCGGCGGAACGGTCTGACCCGGCGACCGAGCCTTACCAGCTGCCGCCGCCTCCGCCGCCGCCACCACCGCCGGAGGACCCCCCGCTGAAGCCTGACGAGCTGCCGCCACCCCCGCCCGAGCTGGACGGGGTAGGCGGCGGGTCGAACGTGCTGGCAACGGTCGCACTCACCGCACCCGCGGTCCAGCCGGACGTGTAGTACGACGGTCCGTAATACCAGACCGGATCAGGTGTGATGCGTCCCGCGGCGACGAGCTGCTCGCACACCCTCTGCCACCGGTCCGCGATCCCGAACGCGATGGCCCAGGGCAAGTACTTCGAGAAGATGTCCTCGCCCTCCTCGAACCGCAGCTGGTCCGCCTCGGCGGTAGCCAGGTACTTCTCGAAGCCGACCAGCTGATCGGTCACTGCCCGGCCGGCCGGGTTCCGTTGCCCGCGGCCACGGATCCCGATCCAGATGCCGATGGCAACGATCACCGCGATCACCGGGACCGCGATCACCACCGCCCGGCCCGCGCCACCGGTCGCCGCCGCGGTGATCGTCCCGGCGAAGCCCGCGCCGACCACCCAGAGCCCGATCATCGCCATACACGCACAACCGAAGCCGCTCTTGAACGGCGACCCGCCACCCGCACGCGGCATCCGCAGGTACCAGCCGCGCTGCTTCACCTGCTCCCGCAGCGCCGTGATCATCGACGTGTGCGCGGTCCGCATCGTGTTGTCGCCGACCGCACCGCGCTTGAGCAGCACCTCCGAGCCCGGCTGCAGCGTCGGGAACAGCCCCGACATCAGCGCCTGCTCGTGCGGTGCGGTCGCGACGGCCGGGTTCAGCAGGACGGCCTTCTGCGATTCACCGGTGTTGTCGATCCGTACGCCGCCGCGCACCGCCATGTCGATCAGCGTCGCCGCCGTCTCCACCGTCGTGGCCTTGGCGTCGATCAGCAGTCCGCCCTCGGCGACCGGGATCCGAGGCGCCGAGAACGCGACCGGGATCTGGTCCTTGCTCAGGTCGTCCTTCACCGGCTCGGCCACGACCCCGTCCGGCGGGAACGTCCCCGGCGGCATCCCGGCGTACCGCTGGTCCTTGTTGCCGAACTTGGCGTAGACGGCGGCGAGGACGATCGAGATCGCGGTGACCAGGCCGGCGCCGATGAGCGAGAGCCAGGACAGCCCGTTGCGCTCGAGCCAGTTCGGCGGGTCGGCCAGGATCGGGGTGTCGTTCTGTACGGCGCCCGCGGTGATGCCGGCGACGATCGTGAGCTGCTGTCCGCGCTCGAGCTGGGACGCGCCGAACACGCCCTGCTGGCCGACGACCGATTTCTGCGGGCACGTCTGCGTCGACCCGGCCTCACCGGCGAAGCAGTCGACCCGGGTCACGCCCTGAGGGACCGTGGCGTGGACCGTCACCTGGTCGATCACTGCGGACCAGGCGCTACCGGTCGCGTCCCAGTACAGCTCGCTGTGGTCGGCGAAGTGCCGCAGCGCGCCGCGGACGTCGTACGAGATCAGGTAGGTCGCCTCGTTGCCGGGGACCGTGCTGTTCGCCGAGCCGATCTTGATCTGCGTGTTCTCGTTGCGCTGGTTGTTCTCCTTGAACGTCTCGGTGGTGAACTCCGCCGAGACGTTCGGAGTGGGCGAGGAGACCTTGATGTTCGAGACCTGGTACTCCTGGTCCTTCGAATCGTCGTCCTTGTACGGCTCCCGGGTCACCAGGTCCCGGTAGATGCCGTGCCGGCCGGTGCTCCCGAAGACGTAGTCGATCGTCTCCTTCACCTGCAGAACGCCGTCAGCCGTGACGGTGTAGTCGATCTTGAAGTTCCTGATCTCGTCACCCGCGTCCGCCGAGGCAGGAACGGCGAATCCGGCCAGTGCCAGGACGGCGACCAGCATGGCGATGACGACCCCGAGTGCCCTACGCATGGCGGCGACATTACAGAGCGCGAGGGTCCGGCGGTGGGAGGCGGACACGAATCCGCGACCTGAAGACTCTTGTGCGAAGTGTCCGTTAGGGGAATCGTGGGTGGACCAGGAGGAACGTCATGGCAGACAAGACGAATGCTTCCCAAGGCACCGGAGCCGCGCCCGCTGTGGACAGCCCGGCCGCCATCCGCAATGTGGTCCTGGTCGGCCCGTCGGGCTCCGGCAAGACCACCCTCGTCGAGGCCCTGCTGGTGGCCTCCGGAGTCCTGAACAGACCCGGCACCGTCCTGGACGGAACCACCGTGTGCGACTTCGACGACGCCGAGCTCCGGCAGCAGCGCTCGGTGGGCCTGTCGCTCGCCTCGCTGCCGCACGACGGCGTCAAGGTGAACCTGATCGACACGCCGGGGTACGCCGATTTCGTCGGCGAACTGCGCGCCGGCCTCCGTGCCGCGGACTGCGCGCTGTTCGTTGTCTCGGCCAATGAAGGCGTCGACGAGCCGACCAAGGCGGCCTGGCAGGAGTGCGCCCAGGTCGGGATGCCGCGGGCGGTCGTGGTCACCAAGCTCGACCACGCCCGGGCCAACTACCAGAACGCGCTCGCCACCGCGCAGGCCGCGTTCGGCGACAAGGTCCTCCCGCTCTACCTGCCCGCTGGTGACGGGCTGATCGGGCTGCTCTCCCAGACGTACTACGGCTACTCCGAAGGCAAACGTTCGACTTCCGCTCCGGACGCGGCGTACGCCGACGAGATCGAGGAACTGCGCGGCACGCTGATCGAGGGGATCATCGAGGAGTCCGAGGACGAATCGCTGATGGACCGGTACCTCGGCGGTGAGGAGATCGACCAGAAGGTGCTGATCGAGGACCTCGAGCGGGCGGTCGCCCGCGGCTCGTTCTTCCCGGTCATCCCGGTCTGCAGCGCTTCCGGCGTCGGCACGTTCGAGCTGCTCGAGGTGATCACGAGCGGTTTCCCGTCGCCGCCCGAGCACACGATCCCGGAGGTCTTCAACCCGCACGGCGTCGCCCGCAAGGGGCTGGCCTGCGACCCGGACGGCCCGCTGCTCGCCGAGGTGGTGAAGACGACGTCGGACCCCTACGTCGGCAGGGTGAGCCTGGTGCGGGTGTTCTCCGGCACCATCAGGCCCGACACGACGGTTCACGTGTCGGGCCATTTCACGTCGTTCTTCGGTGAGCACAACTCGCACGAGGACCACGACGAGGACGAGCGGATCGGCGCGCTGTCGTTCCCGCTCGGCAAGACCCAGCGCCCGGCCGGCACGGTGGTCGCCGGTGACATGTGCGCTATCGGCCGGCTGACCCGGGCGGAGACCGGTGACACGCTCTCCGACAAGGCGGACCCGCTGCTGCTGAAGCCGTGGAACATGCCCGAGCCGTTGCTGCCGATCGCTGTCCAGGCACATGCCAAGACCGACGAGGACAAGCTCGGCGTCGGGTTGCAGCGACTCGCGGCCGAGGATCCGACACTGCGGATCGAGCAGAACCCGGAGACCCACCAGATCGTGCTGTGGTGCATGGGCGAGGCGCACTCCGACGTCGTGCTCGACGCGCTGTCCAGCCGGTACGGCGTGACCGTCGACACCGTGGAATTGCGGGTGCCGTTGCGGGAGACGTTCGGCGGCAAGGCGAAGGGCCACGGGCGGCATGTGAAGCAGTCCGGCGGCCACGGTCAGTACGCCGTCTGCGACATCGAAGTGGAGCCGCTGCCGCAGGGATCTGACTTCGAGTTCGTCGACAAGGTGGTCGGTGGGGCGGTGCCGCGGCAGTTCATCCCGAGCGTCGAGAAGGGCGTGCGGGCCCAGATGGAGAAGGGCGTGTCGGCCGGGTACCCGATGGTGAACATCCGGGTCACGCTGCTGGACGGGAAGGCGCACAGCGTCGACTCGTCGGACATGGCGTTCCAGATGGCCGGCGGGCTCGCACTGCGCGAGGCGGCGGCCGCTACACACGTCAGCCTGCTCGAGCCGGTCGATCTAGTCTCGGTGCTCGTTCCGGACGACCTGGTCGGCGCCGTGATGAGCGACCTGTCCGGGCGGCGCGGACGGCTGCTCGGCACGGACAAGGTCGGCGACGACAGGACGCTGGTCAAGGCCGAAGTACCGCAGGTGGAGATCACTCGCTACACGATCGATCTCCGGTCCTTGTCCCACGGCGCGGCTACGTTCAGCCGTCAGTTCTCCCGCTACGAGCCGATGCCGGAGTCCGCCGCATCCAAACTGAAATGACAGATGCCGCGCCAAGTAGGTTCGGTTCATGACTCAACTGCCCCGGACCGCTTTGTCGGCTGGCCGTCTCAGGGGTCAACCCCTGAGATGGCCGGTTCTCTACCCCGTATGCCAGGGGTCAACCGGCCATTTCAGGGGTCAACCCAGGCCGTTCGGGTGAAACAGGCCGGCTCGTTGCCAGCCGGGCGTGGTGGGTGCCGGGTGTGCACGCTCGACAGGACGTGTCGGTCGGTCGGGCCTGGTTTCAGGTGTGCCTGAGCGGGCCCAGGCCGATAGTGGGCGTATATGTCCTGTCGAGCTGCAGAAGAATCCCGCCCCGTGCAACACATGCTGACGCCTGGGCGCAGCATGACTACCCTTGTGGCTAGGGCTTGAGGCGGCGGCGTACGTCGCGGGATTTGAGGTACGCCGCCACATCGTCGTAGCGCTCGCTCTGGTTGGCGAACTCGATGTACGAGCGGACGCGGTGCAGCCAGTCGAGTGTCGACGGCTTCACCGCGGCCAGCGCCTCGGTGAGATGACGCATGTCCAGCGGCGGCTCGCCACCGCTGGTGAGCGCTTCGTCGATGACCTTGTCCACGCCGCGCTCGATCAACGCGCGCAGGTCCGCGCCGCTGAACATCGGTGTCTGCGCGGCGAGTGCCTTCAGGTCGAGGCCGTCGGCCGGCACGTCCTTCGTCAGCACGGTCAAGATGTCCGCGCGAGCCGGCTCGTCCGGCGGCGGCACAAAGATCACCCGGTCGAACCGGCCCGGCCGGAGCATCGCCTCGTCCACGTCCCACGGCGCGTTGGTCGCGGCCAGCACGAGCAGCCCGTCGTTCTCGGAGCCGATCGCGTCGAGCTCCTGCAGCAGTACGTCGACCAGCCGCCGCGCCTCGGACCCGCCGTGCTTGTGCCGCGCGAACGCCAGTGCGTCCAGCTCGTCGAGGAACAGTACGCACGGACCGTTGGCGCGGGCGCGCTCGAACGCAGCGTGCAGATTGCGCTCCGACACCCCGAGGTACGGGTCCATCACGTCCTCGATCCGGACGTTGATGAACGGCAGACCGCACTCCCCCGCCGTCGCCCGGGCAAGCAGCGTCTTGCCGCAACCGGGCGGGCCGTAGAGCATCACACCGCCGCCGGACTTGCGTCCATACTTCTCGTACAGCTCCGGCCGGCTGAGCGGGAGGATCACCATCCGGTGGATTACCCGCTTGATCTCGTCCATCCCGCCGACCTGGTCGAAAGTCGTCGTCTCCTTGACCGCGTCGGCGGTCAAAGGATCCTGGTCCTCCTCCGGACCGACCCTGATCCGTACGCCGCTGCGCTCCGCGATCATCCCGTCGACGAGCTGCTGCAGCCGACCCGTCCCCTCCACGACACCTTGCTGCCGCGCCGCCTCGAGTAGGTTCCGCAGCAGGACCAGCCGCCCGTTCGCCGCAGCCAGCTCACCCACCGGTACGAACTGGTCGTCCGGAAGCCCTTGCTGGTCGAGCAGTACGACGTACTGGTCGAGGGCCTCCTCGTTCTCACCGGCCGTGGCCAGCGACTCGGCGAGGAGCAGCCGCAGCATCACGTCATCCGGGCTGGCCTCGACAGCCTTGCGCAGTGCGGTGATCCGGTCGTTGCTCATGAGCCCCATCTCCTGTTGAGCCAGCGGCGGACCAGCGGTGGGACCACCCACGAGTACACGCAGAACGCCAACCAGATCATGGCGAACGCGAAGGACAACGGCGCGAGACCGACTGCACGGAGGCCGTAGATCACCGCGACGACACAGATCCAAACGATCAGCGGATTCACCCGGGAGAACGGGCGCAGCGGAAGCATCAGCGGATGGTTGATCAGCTTCGCCTGGCGGGCCGCCGCGCGCAGGTCCGCGTCACCGGGTTGGGACGCGGCCGCGGACGCGAGTGAGGTGTAGCCGGAGCGCGAGTCGCCGGTGAGCATGGACGCCGTACCGTGCAGGGCTCGCGCGTTCGGGTCCTCCGGATCGTGCGCCAGCGCCTCGGTGCTGTGGCGGTGCATGTCGCGGTCCTTGCCGAGCGCGAACGCCACCTGCGCGCGAGCCGCCGAGACGGCCGCGCTCTCGGGCGCATGGGACGCGGCGCGCTCGACCAGTGCGCCCGCCTTGTCTGCCTGGCCGGCGGTCAGGCAGACGCGCGCGTAGCCGAGCAGGAGATCGGGGTCGTTCGGGTCGAGGCTCAGACCCTGGAGGAACGCGGCCTCGGCCTCGGGCAGGCGTCCCTCGGAGCGCAGCGCCGAGCCGAGCACATGGAGCAACGCCGGGAACGGGCCGTGCTGGGCAAGGCCGTCACGCAGTACGTCGACTGCCTCGGCATTCCGGTCGAGTGAGTGCAGAGCGGCGCCGCGGAACAGATACGCGCGGTAGTCGAGGGCGGTCTCGCCGGTCAGTCCCTGGAGCTCGTCCAGAGTGCGCTGCGGGTGGCCGATCCGCAGCCAATGCGCCGCCATCTGCAGACGCGCTTCGCCCGGTTCGTTCACCGGATCACCGTCACCAGGAGGAGGATCAGCGCCTCCGTCACAGCCCCGCCGATCGTGAGCCCGATCCCTATGACCCAGAGCGATCCGTAGTCCGTGCCGCGAAGCTGGAAGGCGCGGTCCATCGGGCGCTGCAGCCGGAGCTGGAGCAGGAAGCACAGCACGGCCACCACACGGGAGCTGACCTGCAGACTCTCGCCGTCGAGCAGCACGAACAGGGCGACAACGGCAATCAGGCCGACAATTCCGGTCAGCAGGATCAGCCGGCGCTTGGCCGCGTCGACACCGAGCCGGCGCGAGTTGAGGAAGGCAACGGCCGTCGACGCGATCACGCCGCCGAAGAAGGCGACGTACGCCTGGGACATCAGCCGCCACGGGCGCACGGATATGTCCACACCCGCGCCGATCGTCGGGCGCAGAAGTTCGTCCGGCATCGGGCTCCTCGGGTGGACAGGCTCCGCACCATGTGATGCTCGCGCAGTGTATAGCCTGTGCCGATGAGCGAGAACTGCATCTTCTGCGGGATCGTGGCCGGAACCATCCCGTCGACCCAGGTGGCGTCCGACGACCGCGCGATCGCGTTCATGGACATCAACCCGGCGACCCGCGGGCACCTGCTGGTGATCCCCCGGACGCACTCCACCGACCTTCGTGAGGCCTCCGCCGAGGACCTGACGGCCGCGACCCTGCTCGCCCAGTCGCTGGTCGGCCGGGTGATCGAGCGTCTCGACGCCGACGGCGCCAACCTGCTCAGCTGCATCGGCGCCGACGCCTGGCAGTCGGTGTTCCACACCCATCTGCACGTCATCCCCCGCTACAAGGACGACCCCCTCCAGCTCCCCTGGCACCCGACGTCAGGAGATCTGGACGAGATCAACGCGACTGCCGCGAAGCTCACCTAGCCACCAGCTCGTACACGCACAGCAGCTCCGGGAGCAGCACCGTCCAGTCGTACTGCGGTACGGCGACGAGCCCTGCGGAGCGGAGGCGTTCGCGCTCGTCGGGCCGACCGAGCAGACGCAAGATGCCCGACGCGAGCTTGGCGGAGTTGCCCGGCTCGAACAACTCCCCCAGCCGGCCACCGTCCAGGACCTGGCGGAACGCGGCCAGATCGCTCGCCAGCACGGGTGCGCCGGCGGCCATCGCCTCGAGCAGGACGATGCCGAAGGACTCTCCGCCGAGGTGCGGAGCGACGTACACATCCGAGCCGGCGAGCATGTCGGCGCGGGCCTCGTCGTCGATCGGGCCGAGAAACAGAACGTTCTCCCGGTAGCGAGGCGGTAGCGAGCGGCGTGCCTCGTCCGCTTGTCCCGATCCGGCGACAAGCACCTTCAATTGCGGGCGTTCGGCGAGCAGCAGCGGTACGGCGTCCAGCAGAACGCCGAGGCCCTTGCGCGGCTCGTCCAAGCGGCCGAGGAAGCTGATGGTGCCGTCCGGGCCCATCCACTCCAGGCGTGGGCTGCCCTTGAACCGCGCTGTGTACAGGCCGTTCGGGATGACGACGGCCTCACCGCCGACGTGCTGGACCATCATCGAGCGGGCGTTCTCGGACACCGCGATCCGGGCGTCGATCTTCTCCAGCGCCGGGCGGAGCAGGCTCGACGCGACGCTCATCGCGCGCGAGCGGACCTGCCAGGTGTGGAACGTGGCGACGAACGGGCCTTCGGCCGACCAGAGGGCGATGATCGACGCGCTCGGCGTGGTCGGCTCGTGCACATGGACCACGTCGAAGTCTCCGTCCGCAAGCCAGCCCTTGACACGCGCCGCCGTACGCGGACCGAACGTCACCCGAGCGACGGACCCGTTGTACGGCACGCCGACAGCGCGGCCCGACGAGACGACGTACGGCGGGACCGTGTCGAAGTCGTCGACCGGCGCCAGGACCGAGATCTCGTGCCCGAGCGAGAGCAGCGCCTCGGCGAGATCGCGGACATGGTTCTGCACTCCGCCGGGCGTGCCCAGCGAGTACGGGCACACCACGCCGATCCTCACACAACGATTCTCACCCCGCGGTTGCTAGTTCAGGAAAATCCTCTGCAGCATGTGCCAGTCCTGCGGGTGAGCAGCGATGCCGACGGCGAACGCGTCCGCGCAGCGCTGGGTCATCGCGGCCGCGCCCCCGTCGGGCTCGATCGCGTCGTGGAACGTAATGACGAGGTCCGGGCCGTCGTAGTGCAGCGTCGCCGGAACGAGCGGTGCGCCGGTCTTCAGGCTCAGCGCGGCCGGGCCGACGGGCATCCGCGACGGGCGGCCGAAGAACGTGACCGGGATGCCCCGCTCGGACAGGTCCCGGTCCGCGACCAGACAGACGAAGCCGCCGGCCCGCAGCCGGTCCGCGAGTACGGCGGTCACGTCGTCGTCACCGCCGGTCAGCGGGAGGACCTCCATGCCGAGCTTCTTGCGGTACTCGATGAAGCGGTCGAACAACGACTCCGGCTTCAGTCGCTCGGCCACGGTCGAGACCGGCATCCCGGTCAGGCCGGCCCAGGCGCCCGCGTGGTCGTAGTTCGCGAGGTGCGGGAGCGCGCAGATCACGCCGCGGCCGGCAGCGTGCGCGTCGCGGAGCAGCTTCTCGTTGACTGTCCGGACGCTGTTGACGATCTCCTCGTCCGACCACTCCGGCAGCCGGAACGTCTCCTGCCAGTAGCGCAGGTACGAACGCATTCCGGCGTGCACGAGCGCGTCCAGCTCGGCCGCGGTCGCCTCCGGGCGTACGACGGCCAGGTTGCCGCGCAAACGCCGTACGCCGCGGCCGTTGCGCCGGACCGTGCGGTCAGCGGCCCGGTGGAACAGCCACGAGACGGTGCGTTCGGGCAGGCGTCGTACCAGGGTCCAGGCGAGCGCGAAGGCCGCGTCGACCGCCCGCTGCTTGAGACCCTCCATCGTCAGTCGTTCTTCGGCTCCGCCGACGGCGGGGTGTCCAGACCCGCGTTCGCCGGGTCGGCCAGGACCTGCTTACGCACCGAGAGCGACCGCTGTACGACGGTGATCGTGCTCGCGGCAGCGACGCACCAGATCACGATCTCCAGCAGGATCGGCAGGTTGAACACGTCGGAGAAGAACGCCAGGATCAGCGTGAACACGAGCCGGTCGGCGCGCTCGGCCAGGCCGCCGCTCGCCTTCAGTCCGAGGCTCTCCGCCTTGGCCCGCGCGTACGACGTGACCGCGCCCATCACCAGCGCCCACAGAGTCACCGCGGCCATCAGCGTCGAGTTGCCCTCGTGCGAGTTGGCGTAGTACATCACGAGGCCGCCGTAGATCGCGCCGTCGGCGATCCGGTCCAGCGTCGAGTCGAGGAACGAGCCCCACTTGGATGACGTACCCGAGGTCCGGGCCATGTGGCCGTCGATCAGGTCCGAGAACACGAAACAGGTGATTACCACCACGCCCAGCCACAGCTGGCCGCGCGGGAAGAAGATCAGGGCACCGGCGGACACACCGATGGTGCCCACCAGCGTGACCATGTCGGCGCTCACACCGAGCTTGAGCAGGAGGGTGGCGATCGGCGAGATCACCTTGGTCCAGAACTGCCGGAATCTGTTAAGCATGGCGACGCGATCGTAGTCCAGACGGATCACTGTCTGATGACATGCCACCCTCTTCCACCTGCACGAGACCTCAAACCGCGCGATGCTGGACGCGAGGAGGTGGGTGGGATGCGTCTGCTGGCCGGCATGTTCGCTGTGCTCCTGGTCAGCGGCTGTACGGTCGCCCAGCGCGCCAACGACTCGCGACCGCCCGCCGTTCCTCCGACCGCTGTAGTCCCCAGCGTCATCGCTCCCCCGCAACCCGAGGGCCTGGACGGTACGGCGGGAGCACCCGGACCACAGGTCTGTACGGCGATCACGCGCACGCTGACAGCCAAGCTCCGCGTCCCGGTCACTGCCAAGCCGAACGCCTGGAACGACGGCGGCCTCCCGGCGATGGACCTGTGCACGCTGCTGCTCGAGGACCGGGCCGTCACGATCGGTGTGAGCGCTCTGCCGAGTCAGCCCGACACCGTCAGCCGGCTGATGGACGGTGCCGGCGCCCTCAAGTCGTTGCCGGAGCTCGGACCAGACGCGTTCATCGCCGACTCACGGTTGGTCTTCCATGTGGGTGATCGAGCCTTGCGGATCACCCCGGTGGGTGGGATCGATCGCAGCAACGCGGACGGGATCGACCGGGCGAAGGCTGTCGCGATCGCGCTGGCCGCGCGGGACGCCGTACCGAAGAATCTTCGTCCGGCTCGGCAGTCGGACGAGACGTGTCAGCTGTCGACTCCCCAAGCGGAGCGGTTCGTCGAGTTGCATGTGCAGCTGCGACGCGACTATCGGGTGAACGGCGCGTTGACGTGCATCTGGGGGACGTTCGAGGCGACCGTGTCGATCGTCGAGGCGTTCGACCAGACGACGATCCCGGAGTCCCAGCGGGTTCCGCCGCCCCGGTTTGCTCCGATCGGACAGCCTGGGTACTACCTGCCCGAGGCGGGAGAGCTCGTGTTCAGGCAGGGCCGGCGCGTGGTTCGCGTGTCCGCGCTGACGAACCCACCGCGCGAGGTCACCCTCGACGCGCTGACCACCATCGTCGATCCGATGCTGCCGCTCTTCCTCCGCTGAACCGGCGCTGATCCTCCCGCTGAGAAGGAACTGAGAACTTTCCGGTCCAGTCCGGCGTCCCACCACCAACGATCATCACAGGGGGTGGTGGTAATGCGCACGCTTGCGAAGTACGGCGGATTGATGGCCGCCGGAGTGCTCACCACGGGACTGCTCACGGCCGTTACGGCGACGGCGGGGCAGGGCAAGGTCAAGGCGCCGTGCACGATCTCGGTCGGTTCGGTGACGGCCCGCGGGGATCATCGGATGCAGACGTTCTCGGCGACGGCGCCGGTGACGAAGGTGGCCGACAAGATCGTCGGGAAGGACATCTTCGCCGACGGTCAGACGACTCTCAGTGCGGCAGTCCGGTACGGCCCGGGTGAAGGGTCGGAGCTGCACACCGGTCAGACGGTCGTGGGATCGGTCCTCTACGACTTCTCGTACCGCACGCCGGTCGGCGGCGGGACCGTGTCGCAGAAGGTGCTCACGCGCGTCGGCCCGGGATGGCAGAACTACCGGAGTCTCGACCGGTCGAGCTTCGGCAGCCGGACGACCGAGTGGTCGCTGCGCAACGACGGGACGATGGATCGCCGGACGGTGAAGACCGACGCCGGCGGTCACCTGTACCGGCACTACGACGGGTGGCAGTCGAATTTCCGCGGGGTGAAGGGGCTGGCTTTGATCAGCCAGACGGCGACGTACGACACGTTCCTGATGACGCACAGCACCGGCCGGCTGTACACCGCGCGGTTCCCGGTGGCCGGCGGGCACATCATGCAGTCGACGGTGAAGCCGATCCGGATGTCGACCTGGCAGGTGTTCGAGACCCTGGTCGCGGCGCCTTGCGGTCAGGGCTCGACGGTCCTCGCGATCGACAAGGACACCGGCGCCGGTTATCTGTATTCCGTTGGACACGCCAACGGTCTGGCGACCGTGATCAAGGGACTCGGCAAGGTACCGGGCAGCTTCACGGACCCGGCGTACTTCAGTTGGCGCAAGTACACCGACCCGCCGCCGGCGGGCGAATGAACTGGGGGAATTGATGAGCAGATGGGGTAAGTACGGCGGCGTTCTCTCCGCCGGAGCACTCGTCGCCGCGACGCTGGCGACGGGGACAGGGACGGCGGCAGCACGGCCGAGCAGCACGCCGAGTGAGTGCCTGCTGAACCTCGGCTCGGTGACCGCCGGCGGGGATCACCGGATGCAGACGATCCAGGCCGAAGGCGCGGTGGCCGACGACCGGATCGTTGCCAAGGACATCTATCCGGACGGGCAGGTGCGGCTCAGCGCAACGGTCCGGTACGGGCCGGCCGAGGTGGGCGGGATGGCTCATCAAGGCCCGGTCATCATGGGGTCGACGATGTACGACACCAGCTACCTGACGGCGGATGGCACCGGGACCGTTTCGCAGAAGCGGGTCACCAGAGTCGGACCGGGCTGGCAGGTGTATCGGAGTCTCGACCGGTCGACGTACGTCACCGCCTCGAAGCAGCGCGACACGGAGTACTCGCTGCACACCGACGGCACGCTCTATCGCCGCAACGTCACGTACAAGGACGGCGTACCGAGCCGGCAGATCACCGGCTGGCAGTCCGGGTACAAGGGCGTCAAGGCGATGACGCTGATCAGCCAGACGGCGACGTACGACACGTTCCTGATGACGCTGACGTCCGGCAAGCTCTACACGGCGCGCTTGCCGCTGGCCGGCGGGCAGATCATCCCGGGCGTCGTGAAGCAGGTGCGGGGCTCGACCTGGCAAGGGTTCGAATCGCTGGTAGCGGCGGCGTGCGGGAACGGGGTCATGCTGCTCGGCATCGACAAGGACACCAAGTCCGCCTACCTGTATTCGGTGGGGCACGCCAACGGTGCCGCCACCACGATCAAGCTGATCCGCAAGGTCCCGGGAACCTTCGGCGACCCGGTCTACTTCCACTGGCAGCTCTACAGCGGCGAGCGGCTGGCCGGCGACTAGGCGACTAGGCGACTAGGGCCAGGATTTGGCGAGTAGGGCTCTGGTGTCGGCCAGGAGCTGTGGGAGGACCTTGGTGCCGGCGATCACGGGCATGAAGTTCATGTCGCCGGCCCATCTCGGGACGACGTGCTGGTGCAGGTGCGCTGCGATGCCTGCACCAGCGATCTCGCCCTGGTTCATGCCGATGTTGAAGCCTTGCGCACCCGACACCGTGCGGACGGCCTGCATTGCCTGCCGGGTCAGCTCGGCGATGTCGGTGACTTCGGCGTCGGTCAGCTCGGTGTAGTCGGCCACGTGCCGGTAGGGCACGACCATCAGGTGGCCCGGGTTGTACGGATACAGATTCAGGACGGCGTACGCCGCGTCGCCGCGGTGCACGATCAGCCCGTCCGTGTCGGGCAGACCCGGCAGCCGGCAGAACGGGCAGCCCGACCCCGCCTCGGAGCTGGTCGGCTTGTTCTCGCCCTCGATGTAGGCCATCCGATGCGGCGTCCACAGCCGCATGAACTCGTCAGGCTCCCCGACCCCGTCCTGCCGCACCAGCTCCTCCGGCCGGTACGGCGAGTCCGGGACGTCTGGTGTCATACCTGGACGCGCTTCTTGACGGCCTCGACGATCTCCGCCACCGCGTCCGCGATCGGTACGCCGTTCTTCTGCTCGCCGTTGCGGTACCGGAACGAGACCGAGCCGGCCGCCATGTCGTCGTCGCCGGCGATCAGCATGTACGGCACCTTGGACTTCTGCGCGTTGCGGATCTTCTTCTGCATCCGGTCGTCGGAGGCATCGATCTCGACCCGGATGCCCTCCGCCTTCAGCTGCTTGGCGACCTCGAACAGGTAGTCGACATGCCCGTCGGTGATCGGGATGCCGATGACCTGGACCGGGGCGAGCCACGGAGGGAAGGCGCCGGCGTAGTGCTCGGTCAGCACCGCGACGAACCGCTCGATCGAGCCGAACAGCGCCCGGTGGATCATCACCGGCCGCTGCCGCGAGCCGTCCGGCGCGGTGTACTCGAGCTCGAACCGCTCGGGCAGGTTGAAGTCCAGCTGGATCGTCGACATCTGCCAGGTCCGGCCGATCGCGTCCTTGGCCTGGACCGAGATCTTCGGGCCGTAGAACGCCGCGCCGCCCGGATCCGGCACCAGCTCGAGACCGGAGCCCTCGGCAACTTCCCGGAGCGTCGCGGTGGCCTCTTCCCAGACCTCGTCGGAGCCGACGAACTTGTCCGGGTTCTTGGTCGAGAGCTCGAGGTAGAAGTCGTCCAGGCCGTAGTCGGCGAGCAGGCCGAGCACGAACGTCAGCAGGTTCCGCAGCTCGTCGCGCATCTGCTCACGGGTGCAGTAGATGTGCGCGTCGTCCTGCGTGAAGCCGCGGGCCCGCGTCATGCCGTGCACGACACCGGACTTCTCCAGCCGGTAGACCGTGCCGAACTCGAACAGCCGCAGCGGCAGCTCGCGGTACGACCGGCCGCGGGCCGCGAAGATCAGGTTGTGCATCGGGCAGTTCATCGGCTTCAGGTAGTAGTCCTGGCCCTGCTTGCGGATCTGCCCGTCCGCGCCGCGCTCCTCGTCCAGGTGCATGGGCGGATACATGCCGTCGGCGTACCAGTCGAGGTGGCCGGAGGTCTCGAACAGCTGACCCTTGGTGATGTGCGGCGAGTAGACGAACTCGTAGTCGTCCTCGACGTGCCGCTGGCGGGAGTAGTCCTCCATCACCTTCCGCAGCACGCCGCCCTTGGGGTGGAAGACCGCGAGGCCTGAGCCGATCTCGTCCGGGAAGCTGAACAGGTCGAGCTCGGTGCCGAGCTTGCGGTGGTCGCGCTTGGCGGCCTCCTCCAGCCTCGTCAGATACGCCTTCAGCTCGTCGCGGGACTCCCACGCGGTGCCGTAGATGCGCTGGAGCTGCGGGTTCTTCTCGCTCCCCCGCCAGTAGGCCGCCGCCGTGCGCATCAGCTTGAAGTTGCCGAGGTATCCGGTGGCCGGGACGTGCGGGCCGCGGCACAGGTCCTTCCACGCGACGCTGTCGTCGCGGCGGACGTTGTCGTAGATCGTCAGCTCGCCGCCGCCGACCTCGACACTCGCGCCCTCGGCGGCGTCGGCCGCGGAGCCCTTGATGCCGATCAGCTCGAGCTTGTACGGCTCGGAGGCCAGCTCGGTGCGCGCGTCGTCGTCGCTGACCACCCGGCGGCTGAACCGCTGCCGCTCCTTGATGATCTGCTGCATCTTCTTCTCGAGCTTGCCGAGGTCTTCCGGCGTGAACGGCGTCGCCACGTCGAAGTCGTAGTAGAACCCGTTCTCCACCGGCGGGCCGATGCCGAGCTTGGCGTCCGGGAACAGGTCCTGCACCGCCTGCGCGAGCACGTGCGCGGTCGAGTGCCGGATGATCGCGCGGCCGTCCTCGGAGGCTGCCTTGACCGGCTCGATCTCGTCGCCGTCGGCGACGACCCGGGACAGGTCGCGCAGCTCACCGTTGACGCGGGCGGCGATGGCGGAGCGGTCCTGACCGAAGATCTCGGCGAACAGCTCCCCGATCGTCGTCGTCTCGGTCACGCTCCGCTCAGCCTCGCCCTCGACGCCGACCAGATGGACCTTGACTTCCGACACAGTGCACTCCTCGGTTGCGCGTCACCGGCCGATTGCCGGTCACGCCACAGATGGTATCGACATCGCGACGCCGACCCGACGGCGTATCCACAGGCCCGCCGTACCTGACGAAAGTCGGGGGTCGGGCCAGCCGTTGGTCCGATGTGCCGGGGATGCCCGGATTCGTAGGTTCGACAGCGTGATCACCCTTGAAGGACTCACCAAGACCTACGGCGGCACCCGCGCCGTGGACTCGCTCGACCTCACCGTCGCGCCCGGCCGGGTGACCGGCTTCCTCGGCCCGAACGGCGCCGGCAAGTCCACCACGATGCGGATGATCCTCGGCCTCGACGCTCCGACCGCAGGCGTCGCGCTCGTCGACGGCCGCCCGTACGCCGACTGGCCGGCGCCGCTGAGCAAGGTCGGCGCCCTGCTCGACGCCAAGGCGCTGCACCCGCGGCGGACCGCGCGGAACCACCTGATCGCGATGGCGCACAGCAACGGCATCCCGGTCAGCCGGGTCGACGCCGTGCTGTCGACCGTCGGCCTGGATCCGGTCACCCGGAAGCGGGCCGGACAGTTCTCGCTCGGCATGGGCCAGCGCCTCGGGATCGCCGGCGCGCTGCTCGGGGATCCCGAGGTGCTGATGTTCGACGAGCCGGTCAACGGTCTCGACCCGGACGGCGTCCGCTGGGTCCGCGAGCTGATGCGTTCCCTGGCAGCCGAGGGCCGGACGGTGTTCGTCTCCAGCCACCTGATGAGCGAGATGCAGCTGACCGCCGACCAGTTGGTCGTGATCGGGCGCGGCCGGCTGATCGCCGACGCACCGGTCGCGGAGGTGATCGCGGGCTCGTCGCGCAGCACGGTCGCCGTTCGCGTGCCCGATCGCCGGCACCACGCAGTACTGCGGGAACGGCTGACAGCCGAGGCGGAGCGTGTGGACTCCGTCGACGACCGGTTGATCGTGACTGGCGTACCCGTGGAGCGGGTCGGTGATCTCGCGCACGAACTCGGCGTACGGCTGCATGAGCTGCACACCGACCAGGCGTCGCTCGAGGAGGCCTACATGGAGCTCACGGCCGACAGCGTGGAGTACGGGGTGGCGTCGTGAGCGAGGCGATCCTGCACTTCGCCGACGAGCTGATGTCGTCGTGGTGGATCTACCTGGCGCTGTGGGGCTTCGCAGCCCTGGACGGGTTCTTCCCGGCGATCCCGAGCGAGACGCTGGTCGTCACGGCCGGCGTGTTCGCTGCGTCGACCGGTAAGCCCAACCTGTACGCCGTGATTGTGGTCGCGGCGATCGGCGCGTTCATCGGCGACCACGTCTCGTACGCCCTCGGCCGCGGTGCCGGCGGGCGGGTACTCGACCGGGTCAAGCCAGGTACGAAGCGGCACGCGGCCATCCAGTGGGCCAGGCGCTCGCTGGAGGAACGCGGCGGTCTGGTCCTCGTCGTCGCTCGCTACGTGCCCGGCGGTCGCACCGCGGTCACGCTGACCATGGGCTCGGTGCGCTACCCGCTGAGGAGCTTCACGCCGTTCGCAGCACTCGCCGCGGCCAGTTGGGGCGCGTACTGCACCTTGGTGGGCTTCATCGGCGGCAAGGCCTTCGAGGACAACCCGCTCAAGGGCGTCGTCCTCGGAATCGGCTTGGCGCTCGCCGTCACCCTCGTGGTCGAGCTGGTCCGCCACCGACTGCGCAAGAGCAAGCCTCAAGCTCAAGTAGACCCTCAACCCGTGGAAGCAGGTAGGCGATGAACGCGGTCCGGTCGGAGTGGACGAAGCTGTGGACGGTCCGGTCGAGCTGGCTGAACATCGCGGCGGCTGTCCTACTGACAGCGCTGCTCGGGGTGCAGTACGGGTTCAGCCTCGCCTACGACAACTCCCACCGCGCACACGCCGAATCGCAGCCGGTGGGCGAGTTCGGCGCCTCGGTGATTCTGATCGTGCAGGTGGTCGTGGCCGCCTTCGCGCTGCTGAGCGTGACGTCCGAATACGCCACCGGCAGCATCCGCTCGACCCTGCAGTGGACTCCGGTACGGCGGAATGTCGTGCTGGCGAAGGCAGCTGTGTTGGCGCCCGTCCTGTTCTGCTACGGGCTATTAGTGGCCGCGATCGCTTCCGTGACAGGAGGTCTGGCCGCGGGCTCATGGGCTGAGTGGGATGCGAGCGGGCTCGTTGTCGACCTGCTGTCGGTCGGCTTCTACGCGACCTTGGCCGGCTCATTCGTCGCCGGGATCGCATGGGTGGTTCGCAGTACGGCGGGCACGCTGACCGTTGCCTTCCTGCTGCTCCTCGTCGTACCGCTCATGCTCAGCCAGAGCTCACTGCGCGCACTGGTCTGGATTGCAGCGCTCCTGCCTGGTGGTGCCGGCCAGAACTACCTGACCGGCACCACAGACCCGCTCTCCCCCACTCTGAGCGCGACCGTCCTGGTTCTGTGGGCTTTGGGCGGTCTAGCGCTCGGCAGTCGCGTGCTGACCCGGCGCGATGCTTGAGATCGCCTCGGCCAGGGACTGCTCCGCCATCCGACGCAGGTGCGCGAGGCGCGGGACCAACCCGGCCAGGCAGAACTCCGCGGTGATGAACCGGATGTTGTCGTCCCGCACTCCGTAGTTGGTGAAGTACGCACGCAGGTACGGCACCTCGTAGTCCCAGCCCTCCCGCGGTGTTCCCGGACCGTACGCACCGCCACGGCTGGTGATCACTAATACCTCGATGTCGCCCAGGGCCAGCGCACCGGGAAAGGTGATGCGGTCGATCCAGGCCTTGAGTGCGGCGGGCAGCGAGAAGTTGTACAGCGGCGCCCCGATCAGGATCGTGCTGCTCGCCAGCACCTCGTTGACCAGCGGCTCCGTCAGCGCCCAGGCAGCGGCTTCGGCTGCGTTCTCGACCAGAGCTCCGACCAGCTCCAGCGGTACGACGCCCTCCCGCTCGGAGCGCCGACCGAGCTGGCAGTACGCCGTGTCGATGGGCGGCACCGGGTCCGCGGCGAGGTCGCGATAGCGGTACCCGGTCGAGCCATGGTCGGACCGCCAGCGGTCTGCGAACAGTCTGGTCAGCCTCCTGGTTACCGACTCGTCGGAGCGATTGGCACTGGAATCCAGATGCAACAGCATGGTCACCTTCGTCGTCTCGTGGTCGTCAGACTGGGTGACGGCGGGTAGCGCGGAAAGGTGACCAAGTGGACGAGCTGACCGAGGCCTTCGAGGCGGAGCGCAGCAAGCTGGAGGCGGTCGCGTACCGCCTGCTGGGCTCGCACAGTGAGGCTGAGGACGCAGTACAGGAGGCGTGGATCCGGCTCGACCGCACGGACGGCATCGACAATCTGGGCGCTTGGCTCCGCACTGTGGTGACACGGATCTGCTTGGACATGCTGCGCAGCCGCAAGGCCCCGCCGGAGGACCCCGACGAGCTGGAGCAACTGCCTGCGGTACGCCGGACGCCTGAGGACGAGGCGCTCGTCGCGGACTCGGTCAGCCGGGCGCTGCTCGTCGTACTGGACACGCTGGAGCCGGCGGAGCGGATCGCGTTCGTGCTGCACGACATGTTCGCCGTACCGTTCGCGCAGATCGCGCCCATCGTCGAGCGGAACCCGGTCACGACGAAGAAGCTGGCCAGCCGGGCGCGCCAGAAGGTGCAGGGCACGCCATCGGTGCCCGCCGTCGAGTTGGCCCGACAGCGTCGTGTGGTGTCCGCGTTCCTCGACGCAGCCCGAGCAGGTGATCTGCACGCGATTCTGGCGGTGCTGGACCCGGACGTCGTCCGCCGCGTCGACGCCGCGGTGCTGTCCCCCGGCATGGCCGCCGAGCTACGCGGTGCACGGGCCGTGGCAGAGGGCACCGTCCTGCTGTCGCGCCGTTCCGACCTGGCCGAACTGGCTCTGGTCAACGGCGAGGTCGGACTCGTCCTGGCACCTCGCGGGCGGCTGATGCTCGCGATCACCTTCACCAGCGAGGCGGACCGGATCACGTCGTACGACGTTGTCGGCGATCCGGACCGCCTCAGCCAGTTGAGTCTTGCTGTCCTCAGCGCGGAGCGTTGAGGGCGATCGTCACCTGCTCCGACACCCGGGCCGCCAGGTCCAGCGCAGCGCGCCGGGTGGCGGGCTGCAGTGCGGAGTGGTCGAGCGGGCCTTCGGCAGCGATGTGCATATCGGTCGGGATGTCGACGACGGCGGCTGCGCGCGATTCGAAGTACGGGCGGAGCTGCTTCTCGACCTCCTTGTTGACGTCGCCGGGGCCGTTCGAGACCGCGATCACCGCGCGGCGGATCAGCCGCTGCGCCTCGGGGCCCTGGTTGTCGAGCTCCTCGAGCATCTGTACGGCGGCCGCGCAGGACAGGCTCTTCCACTTGATCGGGATGACGAGGGCGTCGGCCGCCTTCATCGCCTCACGCCAGTTGCTGGAGCCCTCGTTGTTCCCGGTGTCGATCACGAGCACCTTGTAGAACCGGCTCAGCAAGCGGTGGATCAGGTCGAAGTCGTTCGCCTCGATCTGCGCGTACGTCGTGGTCGCCGACGTCAGCACGTCGTACTGACCGGACACCTGATGACGCAGGTACGCCGCGACGTCGCCGAGCCGGGCATCCGGCTGGGTCAGCATCGGCATCGCCTGCAGCATGTCGGTCACGGTGGACCGGGAGTTCGTGTCGTGGGTCCGCAGGTGCATGTTGCCGCGCAGCTCGTTGTTGTCCCACGCGACGACCCCGCCGCCACGGGCCTGACCGAGCGCACCGGACAGCAGCAGCGTGGTCGGCGTCTTGCCGGAGCCGCCCTTCGGGTTGGCCACGACGATCGTCACCGGACGCCGGAAGGCCGTCGCAGCAGTCGCACGCGCGATCCGCTCGGACCGCTCGGAGCTGCCCGGACGCAGCTTCAGCATGCTGCGGACACCACGCTCGGCCGGAGCCTCGCGCGGCAACGGCAGAGCCTGGATCAGGTCGTCCGTGCGGAACGACAAGTTCTGCGGCGGCTGCGGAGGCTGCTGGCCGGGGATGCCCTGCGGGAAGAAGTGCTGCGCCGCCGGGGACAGCGGCTGACCGCCCTGACCACGCTGCGGCCCTGGTTGACCCGGCTGACCCGCTTGACCAGGCTGACCTAGTTGACCGGCCTGGCCGGGCTGGGGCTGACCTGGGGTGCTCTGCTCCGGACCGGAACCTGAGCCGTGGAACGAGGAACCGCCGAAAACCGGGCTGTTCGGGCCGGCCGGGGTCTGTTCCGGGCTCTCGGCCGTCGGCTCGGTTGCGTCGGGCGCCTGCGGCTCGACGACGGGCTCCTCGTCGAACTCCTCCGGCTGCGTCCACGACGCTGCGGCGGACTCCGCGACCGGCTGCGTCCAGGACGGCGCCGGCGGGGTGGCCTGCGGCTGCGTCCACGGGGCGGGCTGGTCGACCGGCTGGTCGGTGGCCGGTGTGGACCAGGAGTCGCCTGGGAACTCCTGGGACAGAGCGTCGGGCTGCTGCTCGTCCTTCTCCTCGGCCGGCTCGGTGTCGTTAGGGTCCGGCTGGGTCCAGGAGGGGGTCGGCTGCCACATTCTCCGGACCTCGGCCGCCGCCGCTTCCCGGTCCTTGTGCTGTCCGGAGTTGTGCGAGTCGGTCACGACCTGGATCCCCGATTCTGTGAGGGGGCGGGTGGCCCCTGGAGGCTTGCTGGGTTGTCCGGAGGGTGAGGGCTCCGGGAGGCACCACTATCCCATGACCGGGTGTCCTCACCACGTCACCACCCGGAGCGTTCCGAGACCAGTATCCCGACCGGCGGGGAGCATGCATCGGCCTGACCCGAACAGGTCAGGAGGTGACCAGTCCGGCCTCGTGGGCGACGATCGCGGCCTGGACCCGGTTCTTCACGCCGAGCCGCAGCAGTACGGCGCTGACGTAGGCCTTCACGGTCCCCTCGACCAGGTACAGCCGGGCCGCGATCTCGGCGTTCGACAGCCCCGCACCGACCAGTCCGAGCACCTCCAGCTCCCGCGGGCTCAGTACGGCGACCTGCTCCTTCGCGGCGGCTGCCCGGGCCATCGCACCGCCGCCGGATCCGGCGCTCAGCTCGGCGATCACTCGCTGCGCGACCTTGGGTGACAGGTACGCCGCACCGTCGGCCACGGCCTTCAACCCGGCGATGAGCTCGCGAGGATCTCCTGACTTGAGCAGGAACCCGCTCGCGCCGTCGCCGAGCGCACGGGCGATGTAGGCGTCCTCCGAGAACGTGGTGAGGATGACGACCGCAGTCTCCGGCACGGCCTTCCGGATCTCTGCGCCCGCAGCGAGTCCGTCCATCCGCGGCATCCGGATGTCCAGTACAGCGACATCCGGCCGATGCCGGCGTACCGCTTCGACGGCCTCCACCCCATCGGCTGCCTCGGCAACTACCTCGATCTCGTCGTCGGTGCCGAGGATCGCGCGGACTCCGGCCCGCACCATCGCCTCGTCGTCGGCGAGCATCACCCTGATCATCCGTTCCCCTCCGGGGTTGGTGCGACGGAGCCGCTCGCCACGACCGCTTTGGCGACCAGTGCGCCGTCGGCGAAGCACAGCCGGTAGACGTAGTTGCTGGAGAACGGAGCGGCTGGACGGTAGTACCGGCAGCTCCAGTCGGCCGGCGGGACGTAGCCCTGCGAGGGCGCGTCGATCATCTGCATCCGTGGCAGCACCTTCTCCACGTCCGCCTCGGACTGGCCGATGGCGAGTCCGTCGTACTGCGCGGGTCGCAGGATCGCGCTGTAGCCGGCGACGAGGTAGTAGCCAAGGGCAACCGCACCAACTAGTGCACCGAGCAGCAGCGGTGCGGCGATGGCGGTGATCAGCCCGCGCTGTACGCTCCGTCGTACCGTGGCCCGCTCTACTGCTGTTGTCTGGGGCTCCGGTCGACCGCCTGCTCTGGGCATCGTCGCTCTGACTTCAAAGCCGCCGTCTGGTCGCGGACCGGCTGTCAGTGAGCCACCGGCGAGGCGGACTCGCTCTCGTAGGCCGTCCAGTCCTCGTCCGCCCGATGGTGCCGCCACCGGCCTCGCCGCTCCGGTGTCTACGACCTCGACTTGGACGTCTTGGTTGTTAGTGGTCACGTTGACTGTCACGGACGCACCGGGGGCGTGTTTGCTCGCGTTCGTCAGCGACTCTTGGACCACGCGGTGCACTGCGCGATCCACCATCGGCGAGAGCTCACCGTCGACGGCCTCGGTCAGCTGGACCGACAGTCCGGAGGCTGCGGCGCGTTCCACCAGTGCCCGCACGGTTTCGTCGTGCGGCATCGTCGGTGCTTCCTGATCACGCAGTACGCCGACGATCTCGCCGAGCCGTTCGGTCGCAGTGGCTGCTGACTCACGCAACTCACCCGCTGCCCGCCGGTGTACGTCGGGAAGCGACGGGTCTAGCTCGAGCGCTGCGGCGCGCAGTGCGATCAGGCTGAGCTCGTGGCCGACCGAGTCATGCATGTCCTCGGCGATCCGCGACCGTTCACGCAGCCGTTCCTGGTCGATCTCCATCTGCTGCTCGCGCTCGATCCGCTCGGCCCGCTCCCAGCCGGCCGTCGCGAGCAGCGCCTGCTGAGCGCGGTACCGCCCGATCAACCAGGGCAGTACGACGAGCAGCAGAGCGAGCAGGAGCATCAACAACCACGTCAGAACGGCTTCGGTCGCCTGCGCACCTCGTCGTACGGTCAGAGCGAGGATGAGCATGCCCAGCAGTGACCAGCTGCACAGCAGAACGAAATGCTTGAGCTGTGTCTCGCGCCGACCTGCCAGATAGCTCAGCAGGCTGATCGCAGGTACGAGTGCGATCTGCACACCATTCGTCGTACCGAGTGCGAGAGCCAGTATGACGATCTCTGCCCACGCCACCGCGGCCAACGCAGCCAGCGGCCACCTGCGCCGGCCGTAGACGGCAAACGCCAGTACGGCGATGCACGCTGCTCGGAACCAGTACGGATCTTGCCGGGCGCCGCTTTCGGCGAGCACGAGGAGGCTGAACACGGCCCACAGACCCACGTCCCCCAGGCGCCGCCACTTCATGCCGTAGACGCTACACAGTCGCGAGAAGCTCGCCCTACTGCCGAAAGTCAGGTGCTGCCTCGACAATCTCGAACGGGACCAGCGAGAGGTTCGGCACCGCCTCGCCGCGGAGCTGGGCGAGCAGGAGGTCGACGGCGCGACGCCCCATCTCGGTCTGGTTCTGCCGGATGTGCAGGTACGGCGGTCCGCCGATCGAGTCGCCCGGTGAGTCGAAGCACGCGACGACCCGGTCGCCCAGGACCCGGTCGACCATGCGGGCCAGGTTGTACTCACAGGCGAAGTACGCCGTCACCTGCGGCATGCGGTCGCGGAACGCGCGGATGACGTCCAGGTCTGCACTGACGCTTTCAGTGGTCGTCGATCCGGGCAGGGTGCTGCGGAGGTCGGTCAGCTCGTACGCGTGGCCGCGACCCGTGAACGCCGCGCGAAAGCCGTCCAGACGGTCCTCGATCGAGGACGTGTTCACTGGCGGTGGCGAGACGAAGGCAATGTGTTCATGGCCCTGGTCCAGCAGGCGGGTCGTTAGGGCACGGGCGGCAGCCACGTTGTCTGTGTGTACGGCGGCCACCGGGATGCCGGCCAGATGCCTGTCTACGAGGACCACTGGGAATCCGTCGAGGACCTGCCGGAGCAGACTGGCGTTGTAGAAGTCGCCGTGCACCGGGAACACGATCAAGCCGTCCACAGTGGCTACGAGCGAGTCGACCGCCTTCTCCTCGTCGGACTGACGCCCATGGGTTCGCCGTACGACCAGGTGGGCGTTGTACTCCGCGCAGCGCTCCTCGATCGCGTTGAGCAGGTCCAGCCCGTACGCCTCGGACATGTCCGGGACGATGAGCGCGATCGAGCGGGCCTCCCGCCGCGGAGTCGGACGGAGCGGGATGGTCAGGTCGGTGAGGTCCGGCAGCCGGCGTACGACGAAGGTGCCTTTGCCGCGGATGCGCTCCACGAGACCGGCTTCACGCAGTACCTCCAGGGCGCGCTTGGAGGTGATCCGGCTGACCCCGAACTGGGCCGCCAGCTCCATCTCCGACGGCACCCGGTCCCCCGGCCGGAGGGCGCCGCGCCGGAGCTGCTCCAGGACGTGAGCGCAGATCCGCTCGTACAGCAATGCCACCTGCGTGTCCCCCCTCGCCCGTTGTCTGGTTGACATATCCAATCATCCCGGACTGCCGGCCACACATGTCACGCGGAATCGCGGCGCCGGTCCTGAATCAGTAGCGGGGACCCCCTCCGGCTGACAACATTCCGGCATGACCCGCCCTCCGGTGCATCCGTTCGCTGCTCGGCCCGTGGTCGGCCTCGCGGTGCTTGTCGGTGTCGTGCTGACCGCGCTCTCCGGGCGCTACGGCTACCACCGCGACGAGCTCTACTTCATGGTCGCCGGCAAGCACCTCAGCTGGGGGTATATCGATCAGCCGCCGCTGACCCCGCTGATCGCCCGCATCTCGACCGCGATCTTCGGCGACACCGTGATGGGTCTGCGGGTGCTGTCGACGCTGAGCTGCGTCGCGACGATCATCGTGGTCGCCCTGCTCGCCCGCGAGTTCGGCAGTGCTCGGCGCGGTCAGGTGCTGGCCGCGATCTGCACCGCCGCGTCCGGGTTCGTGCTCGGCGTCGGGCACATGGTGTCCACGGCGACGTACGACCTGCTCGCCTGGATGCTGATCGGGCTGTTCGCGGTGAAGCTGCTGCGCACGGGCGACGGCCGCTGGTGGCTCGCGCTCGGGCTGACGGCCGGGATCGCCTTGGAGAACAAGTACCTCGTGGTGCTGCCGATCGGCGCGCTGCTCGTGTCGCTGCTGATCGTCGGACCGCGCAGCGTACTGCGCTCGTGGTGGCTGCTCGCAGGCGTCGCCGTGGCCGGGGTGGTCGCGCTGCCGAACGTGCTTTGGCAGTTCCAGCACGGCTGGCCGCAGCTCACCGTTGCAGGCGGGATCAGTGAGGACGACGGCACCGAGAACCGCATCATGTTCATCCCGCTGCAGATCCTGCAGCTGTCGCCGTTCCTGGTCCCCATCTGGATTGCCGGGTTCCTCCGGCTGTGGAAGAAGCTGCAATGGGCCCGCTCCGTTGCGCTCGCCTACCCCGTGCTGTGCGTGGCAGTCCTGCTCGCCGGCGGGAAGTCGTACTACGCATTGCCGCTCCTACTCGTCCTCGTCGCAGCCGGTTGCGAGCCGGCCCTGCGATGGGTCGATCAGCACCGGATCCAGGCTGTCATCGGTCTGGCGCTGACGGTACTGACCTCGGCCGTCTTCACGTTGCCGGTGCTGCCCGCATCAGCCGCCGACTTCGTCATCCCGGTGAACAAGGAGCAGGGCGAACAGATCGGCTGGCCGGCCTTCACCGCGTCTGTTGCGACCGCATGGGAGCAGATCCCGCCCGGGGAACGGTCGACGGCAACGATCTTTACCAGCAACTACGGCGAGGCCGGTGCCCTTCGGCGGTACGGACCATCGCACGGCCTGCCGATCGCGTACTCCGGTCACATGAGCTTCGCCGACTGGGAACGCCCGCCGGACACGAACACCGGCCCGGTCCTGCTCGTCGGTATGTTGCCGACGCCGGACTTCCGGGACTGCAAACAGGTCGGGACCATCCACGCCATCGTCTCGAACGACGAGGACGGCGCCACTCTGTTCGTGTGCGAGACGCCCGCGGAGCCGTGGTCCACACTGTGGCCGAAGCTCCGCCGGTTCTACTGATGGATCTGGTTGAGATTCCGGCCGGGCTGATCTTCCTTCGTGACGATCGAGTCGACCGGCGCTGGCACGTCGATCTGCCCGCGTTCCGACTGGGGCGTTATCCCGTCGTTGTGGGCGAAACACCGCTCACGGGCGTCAGCTGGTACGACGCAGTTGCCCTGTGCAACCAAATGTCGGCGGATGCGGGGCTCCCGGCCGCGTACGAGATCTCCGGCTCGGACGTCAGCTGCGATCGGACTTCGCCGGGCTATCGGTTGCCGACCGAGGCGGAATGGCAATGGGCCTGCACGGCGGGCACACCGGCGTACCGCTATGGGGAGCTCGACGAGATCGCCTGGTACTCGGGCAACTCCGGTGGGCGGCCGCACGCCGTGGGCGGGAAGGCGGCCAACGCATGGGGTTTGCACGACATGCTCGGCAACGTGTGGGAGTGGTGCTGGGATCTGTACGACCCCTCCGCCTACGGTTCCTACCGCATCTTCCGTGGCGGCGGCTTCGCCGACACAGATCGCTCCGTCGGCTCGACGGTCCGGCGTCGCTCCCATCCGACCTTCGCGATCGAAGACCTAGGCTTCCGCGTGGCCCAGTCGATCACGGCTTGAGCGCGAGCTTGCCCACGGTGACGCCGGCTTCGAGCTCAGCAAGCACCTTCGGCCCGTCCGCCAGGTCGTAGACAGTTGGTTTGCCGGGCGGATACACACCCGCGTCGATGAGGCGGCCCAGCTCATCCATCACATCCGTGAACAGCTCCGGCGCTTGCTGGATGAACGTTGTGAGGTGATGCCCGATCACCTGCACCGGATGCTTGAAGTTCAACTCCCAGTTGCTGATCGAGGACTCCCCCGCGGCCGCACCGATCACGATGACCTTCCCCGTCACCCGCCGCGCAACCTCGATACTCCGCCGGAACGTCTCACCACCCACCGACTCGAGAACGACATCAACGCTGCCGTCCCTCACCTCGGCCTGCAACTCCCCGATCTCAATCACCCGATCCGCCCCAAGCCGTCGTACGACGCCATGCTTCGAGGCAGACGCCGTCGCGATCACCGTCGCCCCGTAGTACTTGGCAATCCGCACCGCCGCTTGTCCGACACCACCCGCGGCCGCGTGGATGAGGACCGTGTCGCCGACCGTCAGTTGCCCTAGGTGGCGAAGCGCAGCGAGTGCCGTCCCCCAGTTCAACACCAGCCCAAGCGCCTCCTCATCCCCCCACCCCACCGGCACCGCAACGAAATCAGCCATCACCATGTATTCCGCAAACGCCCCATACCCGGTCCCGATGACGTGCTCCCCCACGGTCACGTCGGTCACGCCACTCCCCACGGCAACCACCTCACCCGCCGCCTCGAATCCGGCCAGGTAGGGCGGGCGCGGCCCACCGTCGTACGTCCCCCGCGTCTGCATCACATCCGCGAAGTTCACCCCTGCGGCGCCCACCCGCACCAACACTTCTCCCGCCGCAGCTCTTGGCGCCTCTACCTCGACCAGCCGTATGTCTCCAGGTCCGTCCGCCGAGGGCTGCTCCAATGCGCGCACGACCCACCACCCATCTCCGTTGTTAGATCGCCATCGTACATCTGTTTGATAGCAATCAAACACCTGGATTAATCGGTGGCAGCCGGCAAATCTCCCCGGTAGCTTCCGGGGAGATTCCGAGCGCCAAGGAGTTGAGCGATGCCCCTGCCCGTGCTGACCAACCGCCTGGCACTCCGATGGCCGGTCGAGTCCGACTACCCCGCCCTGTGCACCCTCTGGACCGACCCTCGCGTCGCCCGCTTCATGGACGACTACGGTCCCCGGGACCGCGAAGGCGTCCGCGACTGGGTCAACACCCACGCCGACAACCCCGGCAACGGCACCCACGCCCAACTAATCCTCACCCGCCGAACCGACGCAGAAGTCGTGGGCTGGATAGGCCTAGGCGCCAGCGACGACCCCTTAGCCGACTGGAGCTTCGGCTACGCCGTACTCCCTGCCCACCGCTCCCACGGCTACGCCACCGAGGCGCTAAGAGCGGCCCTCGCCTACTGCCACCAAGACCTCGCAATCCCCACCCTGTGGGGCGAATGCCACCCCACCAACACCGCCTCAGCCCACGTAATGCAATCCGCCGGCCTAACCCGAACAACCCCGTCCCAAACCGGCAGCCCCCGCTTCGTCTTCGCCCCCAACAAGAGCTAACAGCAACCGCGCCCGCGGGCAGCCCAGCCCAACCCGGCCAAGCTGGTGAGCGAACCGCCAACCCAGCCCAAGCCGCCGAACGAACC
>NZ_SHKR01000001.1:55582-197016 GCF_004217145.1 Kribbella rubisoli
CGCTGAACCCAACCCAGACTGGTGAGCGAACCGCTGAACCCAACCCAGACTGGTGAGCGAACCGCTGAACCCAACCCAGACTGGTGAGCGAACCGCTGAACCCAACCCAGACTGGTGAGCGAACCGCCCAGCCCAGCCCAAGCCGCCGAGCGAAGCGAAGGCGCAAGGGGGTGCGGGTGGCGGAGCCCCCGCTCGCGGCAAGCGAAGCGCAGCCGCACAAATGACGAAGGCGAGGCGGTCAGCGCAGGAACTGCGCGACACACCTCGCCCATCGCCTTCGTGGACGATACTGGGATCGAACCAGTGACCTCTTCCGTGTCAGGGAAGCGCGCTACCGCTGCGCCAATCGTCCGGGAAACTCAAGACTACTGAGGTTTCGAGGTGGAGACGGGATTCGAACCCGTGTACACGGCTTTGCAGGCCGTTGCCTCGCCTCTCGGCCACTCCACCACTGAGTAAGCTGGCTTTGAGAAAGCTGGCACTGAGAAGTAGGCCCGCCGAACCCTCTCCGAGCGGACGACCGGGTTCGAACCGGCGACCTCAACCTTGGCAAGGTTGCGCTCTACCAACTGAGCTACGTCCGCATTGCGACCGGGTTCCAGTGTCCCCCGGCGCGAAAAGAACATTAGCCCATCCCGGGCCGACATCAAAAATCGGGGTCCGCCGGCAGGTCGACGTACCGTCATCAGCTGGTCACCTCGCAGTACCGGATCCCCTGCGCACTAAGGTGTTGCGCGGAAGGAGCACCACATGCGTATCTGGCTCAACGGCGCCTTGCTGGACGACGAGGCGACGGTCTCGCCGCTCGACCACGGGCTGACCACCGGCGACGGCGTCTTCGAGACGATCAAGGTCGAGAACGGCCGCCCGTTCGCAGTACGCCGGCATCTCGACCGGCTCGTCCGCTCCGCGGTCGGACTCGGCCTGCCGACACCCGATGTCGCGGCGATCGAGACCGGCATCGAGGCCGTGATCGAGCCCGGGATGCAATTCGCGCGGCTGCGGATCACGTACACGGGCGGTGTCTCACCGTTGTCGTCCGATCGCGGTACGTCGGCGCCGACGATTCTGATCGCGACGCAGGAGATCAAGCGGCCGTCCGCGACCTCCGCCATCGTCACGGTCCCGTGGGTCCGCAACGAACGCAGCGCGGTCGCCGGCCTGAAGACCACGTCGTACGCCGAGAACGTCCTCGCGCTCGCCTACGCCAAGGAGCGCGGCGCCAGCGAGGCGATCTTCGCCAACACGATCGGCAACCTTGCCGAGGGCACCGGCTCGAACATCTTCTGCGTGTACGACGGTGAGCTGGTCACGCCGACGCTGGATTCAGGCGCGCTGGCGGGCGTGACGCGCGGCCTGATCCTCGAGTGGTTCGGCGGGGTCGAGCGCGACGTACCGCTGGAACAGCTGTTCCAGGCTGAGGAGATCTTCCTCACGTCGACGACACGCGACGTACAAGGCATTCACCGGGTCGATGGCCGGGACCTCGCGGCGCCCGGCACCATCACGGCCCAGGTCGCGAAGATCTTCGCCGAACGCTCCGCCGAGAACCCCAACCCCTGACCAGTTTGGGGAGGATCCTCGACCCGTACGGGCCTAAGATCCTCCCCAAACTGCGTGTGGCCGGGTTACTCGCCGGAGGCTTTGCGGCGTTCGCGGTACGCCGCCACGTGCAAGCGGTTGCCGCAGGTGCGGGCATCGCAGTACCGCTTGGAGCGGTTCCGTGACAGGTCGATGAGGGCGTCGTCGCAGTCCGGCGCCTCGCAGCGGCGGAGGCGTTCGCGCTCGCCGGCGGAGATCACCTGGGCAAGCGCGATCCCGCACTCCACCGTGATCCGGCACGCCAGCGACGCGCCGGCGCGGGAGTAGTGGATGTGCCACGGATGCCCGTCGTGGTTGGTCAGCCGCGGAGTCGACGTACCGCGCGCGATGATCGCGTTGATCATCGTCGCCGCGGACGCGTCGGAATCCGTGGTGAAGACCGGCGCGAACAGCGGCCGCAGATCGCGGACCTCGGCCAGGTCCTTGTCCGTCAACGTGTCGACCGCGCTGAACTCCCGCTCCTGGACGAACTTCTCCAGTTCCTCGAGGGTCTCCAGCGAGTCGACCTGGCTGTTCGGTCCGGGCATGGTGTTGACGAGCCGGACCAGCGTCCCGAGCGCCTGCTCGGTGTCGTGCGAGAAAGTCACAATCACGTCTCCAACGCGACGGGATCTCCGTCCTGCAGCAAGAGTAGCCCGGCCCGATTAGATCGTCGCTGCAATGATGCGCTAAGGTTTCACCGGCACCACCCGATACGAAACACCAGCACCACCATCCGGGCGATTGGCGCAGTGGTAGCGCGCTTCGTTCACACCGAAGAGGTCACTGGTTCGAACCCAGTATCGCCCACCCGAAGAACACGCAGGTCAGAGCGGGAACCCAGAGTCATCCGGGTCCCCGCTCTACTCGTTTCAGCCCTCGGCAGGCAGCGAAAAGGCAGCAAGAGCCCCTAGGACCCGCTCTTGGGAGCCTCCCTGGACGTGCGTGTAGATCATCAGCGTCGTCGTCGGCCGCTCGTGCCCCATCACCCGCTGTACGTCGGGAACCGGCACACCCGAGGTGATCAACCACGACGCGTACGAGTGCCGGAGATCGTGGAACCGCAGGCCGCCCTCAGCGTGGCGTGACACCGCCTTGACTGCCTGCGCCTTCGTCTTGAACAACTCGGTCTCGTCTCCGGCCGGGGTCGGCCAGCTCCCCCGGAACTTGTCGCCTTCCCTGGCCTACCCACCCGAGCAGTCCGGCCCGGACGAGCGAGGGTCGCCAGATCCGTGCCCGGAACAGGGTCCGTCGCAGCGGCGTGCCTGCCTCCTTGATGAACACCTCTCCCGCCTGGCCGGTCCCGTACAGCTCGCGGTACTCCTCCAGGAGATGCCCCACCATCGACGGGAGGGGCACCACTCGTCGATGCAGCCCTCGACTTGGGGTAAGGCTTCGGGCTGACGTGGCCGTTCACCTCGACGGCAACTCGCTCAACCCGGATCGTCCCGGCCGCAACGTCGACGGATTCCCAGCGGAGCCCCACGCATTCGCCCCACCGCAGGCCCGTGCCGCCAGCGAGCGCGACGATCGAACGGTGACGTTCCGGAACGGCAGGGAGGAGCCGCTCGGTGAACTCCTCCCGGCTGATCGTCTGCCGGTCGCCCGCCGTCTGGCGCTTCTTTGGCAGGCGGACATCCTTCGCCGGATTCACGGCGATCAGCCGGTCTCGACTGGCCGCTTTGAGGACGGCACTGAATAGGCGGTGGCATTCGCCCACCGTCGACGGCGATAGCTGACGGGAAAGGCTGGTGACCCACTTCTGTGCCGATGAATGGTCGATTGCCGACAGCGGTGCATTTGCCCAGTGGGCGACCACATGGTTCTTCAGGAGCGATCGGTCACGTGCTCGCGTCGTCAGCTCGACGTTGTGCGATTCCAGCCATTGGGCGGCGTACGTGCCGAACTTGATGCGCCTGGCGGCGTGCGGGTCGACGTACGTCCCGGTGTTCTTCGCAGCCTCGATTGTTGCCAGGAAGGCGGCAGCTGCGGTGCGCCCCTCGCCTCCCGCACCGCAGACGGCGTCAAGGCCGCCCGCGCCAACGGCTGGGACCCCTACGTCATCCCCACCGAAGCAGCCCTCCCCTGGCTCACAGACCAGGACCTAGAAGACACCCCCGTCATCACCTGCAACCGCACCCCAGACAAGCCGAAGCGCACTCCACCCGCCGATGCTGTCGCTGTAGTCACGTATCCGCTCACGACCCTCTGCGCAGCCCTCGGCTCGCGGACACCAACAGTCGCGGTGCCGTTTGCAAAGCACGACCTGGCGGGACACCCTGCCTGGCTCGCTTCGCTGGCAGTGCTCCGCTACGCCGGGGTGATCCTTATTGATCCTCACGACGGAGCGGAGAACACGGTCACGCCGCTAACCTCCGGCACGGGCGAGACAATAGCCAACAGGTTTCGCTGGGAATGGCTCTTCCATCGGCTGGGACAGACGAGAATCGACATCGGCGAGGCTTAACAGGCCCCCAAGTGGAGAGCAGCGTCGATTTCGGCACGCGCGACCACTTTATGACCACTGACTGAGAGCGGTGCGAAGGAAAGCGTCGCGCCTTTCGGTGACGGCAGCGGCGCCCAGGAGGCTACCGTCGTCGGCGAATCCCGCCCAACCGTCCATCACTGTCGGCGTGTTCAGCGCGGCCACGGCATCCCAGTAGGGCACGCCGACTGCCTCCCGGTCCGCCTGCCGCTCCCAGCCCTCCAACACATGGGACGGCGCGTCCTGGCCGTACTGAAGGGTCATCTGCATCCGCAGGCTGCCGAGATCGACGCCCGGATTACCAGCCCCGGCTGTATTCCAGTCGATCAGCGCAACGCAACGGTCACCCTCCCACAGCATGTTGCCGCCCCAGGCGTCACCATGCACGAACACCGACGCGACTGCCGGCATCCCGTGCGACCTGACCCGCTCGTCGGCCTGCTGCAGCAAAGGTGTGGTCGGCATCAGGCCCCGCCAGCGTTCATCGGCGCGGTCGTCGACGGCGCACGGCCGGGGCCGGTATGGCAGGTGGGCCTGCGGAACCAGCCTGAAGGCGTGGACCCTGGCAAGGGCCGCTCCCGCTTCGCGGAGCCGGGCGACCGAAACCGTCGGCGAGAGACCGGCGCTGCCGGGCAGGAAGGTCTCCAGGGTGGCGACGGTTCCGCTCGCCTTCCCGTCGAGATCCGCAGCGATCAGCCGCGGCGCGGCCAGGCCATGAGTCTCGGCCAGCTGAAGCGCGCGTGCGTTCGTGATCACCCACGCGGCGGCGATCCATCCCCGGACAGGGACCTTCAAGATCACGTCCCTGGTCCGGGCCGCCGGTCCTTCGATTCCCAGGCGGAACGTGCCCGAAGGGCGGTGCTCGCCGCGGGTCAGGCCCTCGGACGAAACGACGCTCGTCCCGCCAACCGCCTCGGCCGCCCAGCGCAGAACCTGGTCATTCGGCATCTTGCCTGTGTGTGCTCTTGCCATTTCATTACTTTATGACGCAGCAGTGGCTTTCCAACACACAGTTAGACGTTACCTGCCGTGGAGACTCATAACGCCGCTCAATTTTGTGACCAGTCGCCGTACCTCCAGGACCAAATCCAGGACTGGCGTTTCACTAGTGCCGTTAGCAAGTTCCAGCTCGCACTTGGCCCGCAGGGTCGGCCACAGCAGTCTGGCCAATTCAGGCTTCGCCTCGCGAACGCCACTCCGTCCCATAGCTACCTTTATGTCCTGGTGAGCAACGCGAGCGGCTCGCAACTCGTCCTTCAACTTGTCTTGCCAGTCGTGTGAATCGACGGCCGGACGCCCCTGCCTCCGTGCGAGTTCCGTCAGGGCTGGGACGAGTTCGTCATCGGTGAAGTTTGCCAGTTCGTAGCGATCCTCGCCCCATACCCGCACGTGTACCAGCCAATCAAGTTCTTCCTGGCTAATTGTGGCGTCCTGGTAGTGCACTTCCTCCTCTATGGCGTCCTGCAGGTTACGGCGGATCTTGTCTCGATGGTTGGTTCGGCAGGTGGCTTGGCGCTGCGAGTCAGGGTGGTCGCATCAGCTCACCAACTGCGAGCACGAAACGCGAGGGAAAACCTGTTTGGTGAGCCGCTGACGGGGTGCGTGGGGGGTGCCAGAGTGAGGCGAGGCGTATTTGACCGCTCACTCTGGAGGCGCCATGTCTGGCTCTCGTTCGTCTCGATCTTCGGCTTCAGCTTCTTCGTCGCCCTCGGCTTCCGCGCAGGGGTCTAGCCGGCGGGTGTTCCTGGCTGGTTCTGGTGCTGTGGCGGCTGGGGCCGTCGGTGCGGTGCTGGTCGGGGCCGCGGGCGAAGCGCAGGCTGCGCCCGCTGTGGCGTCGAGTGGGCTTGGGCCGACCAAGTTTGATGCGGAGTTGCGGAAGTTGTTGCGGGATGTGGATCCCAAGCGGATCGGGGCGACTATTGAGCGGCTGACGGAGTTCGGGACTCGGCATACTTTGTCTACGCAGACGGATCCGGTGCGTGGGATTGGGGCGGCGACGAACTGGGTGGCGGAGCAGATGGGGGCTATTGCTGCGACGTCGGGCGGCAGGATGACGGTGCAGCGGCAGTCGTTCATTCAGCCGGTTTCCAGCCGGATCCCTGTGCCGACCCAGATCACGAACGTCATCGCCACGCTGAAGGGGACGGCGTCGCCCGAGCGGTTCTATGTCGTTACCGGCCACCTCGACTCGCGGGTGACCGACGTCATGGACTTCACCAGCGATGCGCCGGGTGCCGACGATGACGGGTCCGGTGTTGCCTGCGTGCTCGAGCTCGCTCGGGTCTTCGCGGCGCATCAGTTCCCCGGCACAATCGTGTTCGCGACCGTCACCGGCGAGGAACAAGGGCTGTACGGCTCCTCCTTCATGGCGCAGCAGATGGCTGCCGCCGGCAACGACGTACAGGGGATGTTCAGCAACGACATCATCGGGGCCAGCCGGTCGTTCGACGGTCACAAACCTGATCCGTTCACCGTGCGGATGTTCCTCGAGGGGATCCCGACCAACGTGACGGCTGCGCAGATCTCGTTGCTGCAGTCGGCCGGCGGTGAGAACGACGGGAAGGCGCGCCAGCTTGGCCGCTTCGTGCACTCGGTCGCGCCGAAGAGCCTGACCGGCATGAACATCCGGCTGGTCTGGCGGCGCGACCGGTTCCTCCGCGCCAGCGACCACGTCTCGTTCCAGACCCTTGGCTTCCCGGCCGCCAGGTTCACCGAGCCTCGGGAGAACTTCAATCACGAGCACCAGAACGTCCAGGTGGTCGACGGCGTGCAGTTCGGCGACCTGATCGACTTCGTGGACTTCGACTACATCGCTCGGGTGACGAGGGTGAACGCCGCGGCGCTGTGGGGGCTAGCGACGTCGCCCGGTACGCCGAAGAACGCGCAGATCCACACGACGCCACCCGGCACACTCTCCGGCACGAACCTCACCACACTGTCCTGGGATCCCAACCCCGAAACGAACCTGACCGGGTACGAGGTGGTGCTGCGCGAGACCACGGAGTCCGACTGGAGCAGCGCGATTCCCGTCGGAAAGGTCACCACGGTGACGCTCGACATCTCCAAGGACAACGTGCAGATGGCCATCCGTGCCGTGGACCGCAACGGGAACCGCAGCCCAGCCGCAGCCCCACAGCCCGCGGCCTAGCGCTTGATCAGCCGGTCGAGCAGGGAGATCTCGTTGACCTTCAGGAAGGTACCGCCGTGTGTCCGGGATCAGGCGTTGTCCAGCTGATCCACCAGGTCCGCGTCGAGCTGGAGCTCGACTGCTGCCAGTGCCTCCTCCAGCTGCTCGAGCGAGGAGGCACCGAAGAGCGGGATGACGTTGTGGTGCAGGAGCCAGGCCAGTACTACCTGGTTCGGCGTCGCCCCTAGGTCGCGCGCAGCTTGGCGGAGCGCCTCATAGCGCACGTACGCCGTCGGGTGGGCGTAGCGGGGCTCGAACGGTCGGTCCGGGCGCGTGTACGAACCAGCGAGGAGAGGCTGGTACGCCACCAGCGTCATGTCCGGGTGCTCCGACAGGTAGTCGAAGTGCTCGACACCTGCGTGCTGGTAGTGCGGAGTGCCGTGACGACGTTGGCCTTGGAGTGCAGGAGGATTCGGCCAGAGGTAGCTGGAGTGCTGCTGGATAACGGAGTACTGCGCAACGCCCTGGGCAGCTGCGGTCTGCCGAGCCCGGTCCAGACGCCACGTAGCCGTGTTGCTGCAGCCGATCAGGTCAACGACCCCATCTGCGGCCAGCCGCCCGAATGCGCCAACAGTCTCGTCCAGTGGCGTACTGCGGTCGTCGATGTGCGCGTAGTACAAGTCGATCTGCTCAACACCTAGTCTGGCGAGACTGCCCTTGACGGCGTCGTCGATCGCGGACGAGCTGAGCCCTTCCCAGTGCGCATCACCGGGATCGCCTGGCACCGTGGTCCGCGCACCGCACTTCGTCGCGATGAACAACTCGTCCCGATTGCCGCGCTCCCTCATCCAGCTCCCCAACAGCTCCTCGCTGTCCCCACCGTGCCCGTGCCACTGGTTGTAGTTGTTCGACGTGTCGATGAACGTCCCACCCGCCTCCACAAACCGATCCAGAATCGCGATCGCGGTGTCGGCCGGCGTCGACGTACCGAAGTTCATCGCGCCCAGGCAGAGCGCACTGACATTCCGCCCGTTTCCAAGAGTCCGAGACACCATGCCCTCCACCCTCCCTCCTGGAGCGCACTCGAGGTCAAGTCAGACCAGCCAGACGCCCTTGTCCATCAGGATGCGGTCCTTCAGTTCGTTGAGTTCGCGCCAGGTTTGGATCTTGGTGGGGATGACACGGAAGAAGGGATAGTTGGAGAGGGGGCGGGGGTCGAAGCCGGCCTTCGCGGCGAACGAGTCGCCTTCGGTGTCAGTGATGTCGGTGACGGCGGCGGTGCCGGCGATGTGGATGACGTCGCGGACCTGGCCGATCGTCAGCTGCACCTTCGGGTTGGCCTGGAGGTTGCGGGCGGTGGGGTTGGTGACGCTTGTCGAGAGCAGCAGGGTGTCGTCGGACCACAGGAACGACAGCGGCATCAGGTACGGCGTACCGTCGAGCGACGCAGTGGATACCCACGCGTCGACGTCGTGTTCGAAGCGGTGCAGCATGTCCTGCTTGCGTACGGGCAACGGGCGGGGTGGTTCCGACATGGCGCGCTCCTCATCGTTGCGATGTCACATGTTGTCCCAGTGGTACGTCATCGGGATGACGGCGCTGGGCCGGTTGGTGTGACAGGTGGAATGGTGATGGACATGGACGGGGACGACTGGCTCGCGACGCGGTTCGAGCAGAACCGGGACCGCCTGCGGGCTGTCGCGTACCGGATCCTAGGCTCTGAGCCGGAGGCCGAGGACGCGGTCCAGGAGACCTGGATCCGGCTCAGCCGCAGTGACACCGACACGATCGACAACCTCGGCGGCTGGTTGACCACGGTCGTCGGTCGGATCTGCCTCGACATGCTGCGCACCCGCCGCGGCCGGCCCGAGCTGCCGGTCAGCGATCACTCCCCCGTGCTCGCGGACGACGTTGTACCCGATCCCGAGCTCGAAGCGGTCCAGGCGGACTCGGTCGGGCTCGCGCTGCTCGTCGTACTCGAGACACTGTCGCCTGCCGAGCGGCTGGCGTTCGTACTGCACGACATGTTCGCCGTACCGTTCGAAGACATCGCGCCGATCATCGGCAAGTCGCCGGCGGCCGCGCGGCAGATCGCGAGCCGCGCCCGGCGCAGAGTCCGCGGTACGCCGGAACCGTCCAGCGTGGATGTGATCCGCCAGCAGGAAGTCGTCAGCGCGTTCCTGGCCGCCGCACGCAACGCGGACTTCTCGGCGTTGCTCGAGGTACTCGATCCAGAGGTCGTACTGCGGGCAGACGCCACCGCCTCGGAACGCGGGATCGCCGCGAGCATCACCGGGCACGACCGGGTCGCGGCCGCGTTCTCCGGACGGGCGCAGGCGGCGAAACTCGTGCTGGTCGACGGGATGCCCGGGCTGGTGTGGATGCAGCGCGGCGAACCGGTCGTTGTGTTCTCTTTCACGGTCGTCGACGGGCGTGTCGCGGCGATCCATCTCCGGGGCGATGCCGACTACCTGGAAACGGTCGATCTCGCGTCGTTGAAGGGGTGACCGGACGGCGTGGCGAGTGGACAGGTTCGGTGTGACTCGGGTGACGGATGGGGTGTGATTCACGCTCGTCGTACCCGGATGACAACAGCCTGGAACACGGGGTGGAATCCGGTTTTTGTCAGGGCGGAAAGTGCGCTACTGTTCTGCTCTCGCACCGAGGGAAACTGCTCGGGGTGATGCGGACGTAGCTCAGTTGGTAGAGCGCAACCTTGCCAAGGTTGAGGTCGCCGGTTCGAACCCGGTCGTCCGCTCGGAGAGGGTTCGGCCCAGCTTTCTCACCTGGTGGAGTGGCCGAGAGGCGAGGCAACGGCCTGCAAAGCCGTGTACACGGGTTCGAATCCCGTCTCCACCTCGAAACCTCAGTAGTCTTGAGTTTCCCGGACGATTGGCGCAGCGGTAGCGCGCTTCCCTGACACGGAAGAGGTCACTGGTTCGATCCCAGTATCGTCCACGAAGGCGATGGGCGGCGTGTGTCTGCGGAGAGCGCAGACCACGTCGCCTTCGTCATTTGTGCGGCTGCGCTTCGCTTGCCGCGAGCGGGGGCTCCGCCACCCGCACCCCCTTGCGCCTTCGCTTCGCTCGGCTCCGTGGCTGGGCTGGGCAGTTCGCTCACCAGCCTGGGTTGGGTTCAGCGGTTCGCTCGGCGGCTTGGGCTGGGCTGGGCTGGGCGATTGGCTCACCAGCTGGGCTGGGTTGGGTGATTCGCTCACCAGCTTGGGTTGGGTTTGCGGCTCGGCTTCCTGGCTGGGGTGGTTATTCGTGGGAGGCACGGGTTGCTATTGCGGCTAGTAGTACTGCTGCGCCTATGAGGCTGGTGGTTGTTAGGTGTTCTTGGAAGAGGAGTAGGCCTAGGGCTGTGGCTACTACTGGCTCTATCAGGGCTATGAGGGCTGTTGTTGAGGCTTTCAGGGTTGTTAGGGCCTTATAGAACAGGGTGTAGGCGAGGGCTGTGGGGATCAGGCCGAAGTAGGCGATCAGGAGCCAGGCGCTGAGGGTTGTTGGTAGGGCGGCGAACGGGAGTAGGAATGCTGCTCCTGTGGCGAAGCCCAGGTAGGCCGTGGTTAGCGGGTCTGGGGTGTTGCGGTTGAGGATTGTTGTGGCTGTGTAGCCGACCGCGGATGCGAGGGCGGCGGCTATGCCTGTGAGGTTTGTGGTGCCGGTGGTGGCGGTCAGGAGGGTCAGGCCGGTGATTGCGGCGAGGACTGCGGGGGTCAGGCGTTCTCGGGCTGCGAAGGTGATGAGGATGGGGGCGGCGCCCAGGGCTATGACTGTGGCTATGCCTACGCCTACTCGGGGGATGGCGGCGAAGTAGCCGAGTTGGCACAGGGCCAGGCCCGCGCCGCTTGCCAGGTGGCGGAGTGGGGTTGCGGTGAAGACGGGGCGGGCTGGGCCTCTGCCTGTGATGCGGCGGGCTATTGCTAGCCAGAGAGCTGCCGTGGCTAGGCGCCAGAACGACGTGGCTGTGGGGGTCAGGCCGGTGTGCCCGAGGAGGGCGCCGGTTGGGCCGCCAGTCCCCCAGGCGAGGGCGGCTGCGGACATCAGGATCAGGGCGCGTCTGGTCGAGAGACGGGAGTGCATCGGGTGCTCCGGAGGTGTTCGCAATGAATGGTGGGGCGTCTGCGAACAGGCCGAAGGAGCTCAGGCCGGACTGACCTGAGCGCGAGGACGCCGTCCGCTAAGCGGCGGCGGTCGGCGGAGTGATGATGTGATGCACGAGGTGGACCCTAGTCAGCCGCAGGCCCTCGGGCGACTGGTTTACATGCGGAGGTAGGAGCCGCCGTTGAAGTCCAGGACGGTGCCGGTGGCGAACTCGGCTTCTGGCGAGGCTAGGTAGAGGATCGCGGCGGCCACTTCGGATGGGTCGGCGACCCGCTCTAGCGGGCTTTCCAGGCTGCGGCGGTTGTAGCCGTCGCCGGCCAGGTTCACGGCGGCCATGTCTGTGACGGTCCAGCCTGGGGCTATCGCAGTTACGGCGATGCCTTCTGGGCCGAGGGCTCGGGCGAGCGACTGGGTAAAGGAAACGATGGCGGCTTTTGAGGCGCCGTAGGCGGGTTGGTTGGGTTCGCCGCGGAAGGCGCCTCGGGAGGAGACGTTGATGATGCGGCCGCCGCGGGACATGTGCCGGACCGCGCACCAGGTGACGTTGGACGGGCCGACGAGGTTGACCGCGAGGGTGTCGGTCCACGCCTGCTGCCACTCGGCGTACGTCGTCTCGCGGATCCGGTGCGGGACGTAGAGGCCGGCGTTGTTCACCAGTACGTCGATGCTGCCCAGCGCTCGCGCAGCGTCCTCGACCATCGACGCGATCGCCGCCGGATCAGCCAGGTCGGCCTGCACCATCACATGCCCCGTACCAGGCAACTCCTTCAGGATCTGGGCAGCCGCATCTGCCGAGGCGCTGTAATGCACCGCCACCCGGTCCCCCGCCGCGGCGAACGCACGCGCCGTCGCCGCTCCGATCCCCCGCGATGCCCCAGTCACCAGCACTGATCGGTTCATGCAGGCGATCTTTTCATCAGGGCCGGGGCTTGTGGTCGCGCCGGTACGACTTGCTGGCGCGGACCCACTCCTTCTTCGCCTCGTTGCGGAGCCGGATGTCCGCGCGACGTGCCATGTACGCCGCCTCGCGCTGCAGCTTCACCCAGCTGTCATAGCGGCGGTACGGCAGGGTCCCGTCGTCCAGAGCAGCCCGCACGGCGCAGTCGGGCTCCATCACATGCGAGCAGTCCTTGAACTTGCACTGCTCGGCCAGCGCCGTGATGTCGGGGAACGCCGCAGCCAGCCCCTCCCCCAACTCCTGCAGACCGATCCCCCGCAGCCCAGGCGTGTCGATGACGACCCCACCGGTCGGCAGCACTATCAGCTCACGCCGCACCGACGTGTGACGCCCCTTGCCGTCCTCGCGGATGTCCTGCACGTCCAGCAGCTCCACACCGGCCAGGGTGTTCACCAGAGACGACTTGCCCGCTCCACTGGACCCCAGCAACGCCAGGGTGGCGTCTCCGTCCAGCAGTGCGCGTACGCCGTCCATCCCCGCGCCGGTGGTCGCGCTGCACACCAGTACGTCGGCACCCGGCGCAGCCAGCGCCACGTCCTCGGCTACCGAGTCGGCGTCACCGACCAGGTCGGACTTGGTGAGTACGACGACCGGCCGCGCGCCGCTCTCCCACGCCAGCGCCATGAAGCGCTCGATGCGGACGATGTTCGGCTCCGGGACCAGACCGACGACGATGGCGATCACGTCGACGTTCGACGCGAGCACCTGCCCGCGCGACGACCCGCCGACCTCCGCTCGGACGATCGCAGTACGGCGTGGCAGCACCGACTCGACGGTGATGCGGTCGTCCGGCCAGAAGCGCAGTACGACCCAATCCCCCGTACACGGGCCGGCCTGTGGGTCGGAGGCGATCGCGGTGAGCAGTGCGCCGGACCAGCTCGCGCGGACCGGACCGTCCGCGGTGAAGACCGTCGCCAGGCCCTTGTCGACCCGGGCGACGCGTCCCGGGACCAGCTCTTCCGGGACGGATTGCAGGAATTCGGCCGTGGAGCTGTCGAGTCCCAGGGCCTGGAGTGTGGCTGACATGCGGCGAACCTTTCAGAGGGCCCGGCCGCGAGCTCAGCTCAGCGGACGGACAGTGTCGGAGACAGCAGGCCGTTGGGCCTGGTAGTAGCTCATGGCAGCTGCCTCCCTCCTGTCCGGTCGGTCCCGAGCCGGGGACCGTCTGATGTGGTCAGACTAGGTCGTCGGTGTCACCTTGCGCACCGGATTTTCCGACCGACGCGGGCCTCCGCACCGGCTCGGCGGCAGGCTCCTCAGCGGGCTTCGCAGGGGCCGGCTTCTCAGCCGCAAGCTTCCCGGGCTTCTCGGGCTTCTCGGGCTTCTCGGGCTTCTCGGGCTTCTCGGCCGCAGGCGCAGACTTCAGCGACCGCTCGCCCAACTCCTCCACCTTGCGCGCCACCTCGGCCTCCGGGCGCTCATCGGACTCCACCGGCGTCAGCGTGTGGTCGTGGTGCCGCTCAGGCTCCGCCTTCATCACCGGCTCGACCTCGTCCACTTCGGCGACCTGAGACTTCACCTCAACGACATGCTGCTTGTGCGGCCACAGCCGGTCCACCACAGCGTTCAACGCCGCACCTATCAGTACTGCGATGGCAGTCATATACAGCCACATCAGTACGGCGATCGGCGCGGCCAACGGACCATAGATCGACGTACCGCCGACGGTGCTCTGCAGGACCCAGCGCAGTACGAAGCTGCCCAGGATCCAGATCGACAGCGCCAGGAACGAGCCCGGCAGGTCGGAGACCCACGGCGTCCGGATCGGCACGGACAGGTGGTACAGCGTGTTCAAGAAGCCCGCGGACAGGATGGTGACGACCGGCCAGTACAGCTGGTTCAGGAAGTCGAGCCGATGCGGCAGGAGCGCCTGCACCGCGTCCGGACCGGCCAGCACCAGCGGCAGGACGATCACGCCGATGATCAGCGCCGCGCAGTACAGGCTGAAGGACAGTGCGCGGGTCCGGACGATGCCGCGCTTGCCGCCCATCCCGTACATGATCGTGATCGTGTCGACGAAGACGTTCAGCGCGCGGCTGCCGGACCACAGCGACAGCACGAAACCGATCGAGATGACGTCCGGCCGGCCGCCGTTCAGCACTTGGTCGAGGGTCGGCGAGATGACGCTCTTGATCGAGTCGTCGGTCAGCGCCCGGGCGGCCAGGTCGACGATCTGCTGCTTGATGTCGTTGATCGTCTCGACCTCGAACCATTTGCTCGCGATGTAACCGAGCGATCCGGCGAGTCCGAAGATCAGCGGCGGCAGCGAGAGGATCGCGAAGAACGCTCCCTCCGCGGCGAGGCCGGTGACGCGGTACCGCAAGCACACCCCGACGGTCTGCGTCAGCAGACTCCAGGTCGTCGCGGGGATCCGGCGAACCCATGCCAATGAGAGGGAGCTCCCACCAGTGGGTCCTGCCCCAGAACGTGCCATACCGCTTACCGTACTGACATGGCGGACCCATTCGCGGTAACGAATCAGGCTCCCCCACTGCGGGGCGTGAACTTCTTCACCCAGGATGCGGCTCTCGGTGACGCTCTGCGTCCGTACGCCGACCTGGCCGACGACCCCGGCCTACACCGGATCGGCGAGCTGGCGGGGTCGGAGGAGGCCCGCGCGCACGCGCTCCCGGCGAACCAGAACCCGCCGGTACTGCGCACGCACGACCGCTACGGGAACCGCATCGACGAAGTCGAGTTCCACCCGTCGTGGCACTGGCTGATGGAGCAGGCTGTCGGGTTCGGGCTGCAGGCCGCGCCCTGGACCAGCGATCAGCCGTCGCCGCATTTGAGGAGAGCGGCGGGGTTCTACCTCTGGTCCCAGGTCGAGCCGGGGCACGGGTGCCCGATCTCGATGACGTACGCCGCGGTGCCGGCGCTGCGCGCGGACGAGCGCCTCGCGAAGGAGTGGGTTCCGCAGCTGGCGTCGACGGAGTACGACGTACGGCGGTTGCCGGTCGCCGCGAAGAGCGGCGTGCTCGCCGGGATGGGGATGACCGAGAAGCAGGGCGGGTCCGACGTACGGGCGAACCTCACCACCGCGACGGCTGTGGGCGACGGTGAATATCAGCTGAATGGGCACAAGTGGTTCTGCTCGGCGCCGCAGGTCGATGTGTTCCTGGTGCTGGCGCAGGCACCGGACGGGCTGAGCTGCTTCGTCGTACCGCGGGTGCTTGCCGACGGCAACCGGAACCCGTTCGCGCTGCAGCGCCTGAAGGACAAGCTCGGCAACCGGTCGAACGCGTCGTCCGAGGTCGAGTTCCACGGGACGATCGGCTATCGCCTGGGTGACGAGGGCGCCGGTGTCCGCACGATCATCGAGATGGTCGCCGCGACCCGGCTGGACTGCGTGCTCGGCTCGGCGGCACTCCAACGGCGCGCACTGGTCGAGGCGATCTGGCACACACAGCACCGCTCAGCCTTCGGGGGCCTGCTGGCGGACAAGCCGGCGATGCAGAACGTACTGGCGGACCTCGCGATCGAGAGCGAGGCCGCCACAGCTCTGGCAATGCGCCTGGCCGCAGCCGTGGATTCCGCGGACCCGAAGGAAGCGGCCTTCCGGCGGATCGCGCTTCCGTTGGCGAAGTTCTGGGTGTGCAAGCGGACTCCGTTCATGGTCGCGGAGGCGTTGGAGTGTCTCGGCGGCAACGGGTACGTCGAGGAGTCCGGGCTGCCGCTGTTGTACCGGGAGTCGCCGTTGAACTCGATCTGGGAAGGGTCGGGGAACGTCAACGCGCTCGACGTACTGCGAGCGTTGAGGAGGCCGGAGTCGCTCGACGCGTGGCTGACCGAGATGGCCGCCGTACAAGGTGCGGACGGACGGCTCGATGCGGCAGTGAACGACGTGCTGCAAGCGCTTGCTGACGTCGAGAATGCCGAGGCAGGCGCCCGGAGGCTGGCTGCGCAGATGGCCCTGTGCCTGCAGGCGTCCTTGTTGATCCGGCAGTCGACGCCCGAGGTGGCCGACGCATTCGTGGCGTCGCGATTGGCGAACGACTGGGGCGGGGTGTTCGGGACGCTACCCCGGACGACACCGTTCGATCGCATCGTCGAACGCACGATAGGCTGACGCCGTCGCGACTGGCGCGCTGAAGGTGGAGAACCACCGGGGAGCGAAACCCGTCGGCACCGTGCGCCTGGGTGCCTTCGACCCACTGCAACCGCAGGAGAGACAACGATGACTCAATCCTTCGATGCCGCCGCCGCGTCGGCCGCGTACAACAACGCGCTGCAGGTGATCGCCGCGGTCGAACCGACGATCGCCGGCGCGATCAAGGCCGAGCTGGCCGACCAGCGGTCCTCGCTCAAGCTGATCGCGAGCGAGAACTACGCCTCCCCCGCCACCTTGCTGACGATGGGCAACTGGCTGTCGGACAAGTACGCCGAGGGCACGATCGGCCACCGCTTCTACGCCGGCTGCCAGAACGTCGACACCGTCGAGCAGACCGCAGCCGACCACGCCCAGGCGCTGTTCGACGCCCCGCACGCCTACGTCCAGCCGCACTCCGGCATCGACGCGAACCTGGTCGCCTTCTGGGCGATCCTGGCCCAGCGGATCGAGTCCCCCGCGCTGGCCGAGGCCGGCGCCAAGCACGTCAACGACCTGTCCGACGAGGACTGGACCAAGCTCCGCAAGGCGCTCGGCGACCAGAAGATGCTCGGTATGTCGCTCGACGCCGGCGGTCACCTGACGCACGGCTTCCGGCCGAACATCTCCGGCAAGATGTTCAACCAGCACTCCTACGGCACCGACCCCGAGACGGGCCTGCTCGACTACGACGAGGTCGCCCGCAAGGCCCGCGAGTTCAAGCCGCTGATCCTGATCGCCGGCTACTCGGCGTACCCGCGCAAGGTGAACTTCGCCAAGATGCGCGAGATCGCCGACGAGGTCGGCGCGACGTTGATGGTCGACATGGCGCACTTCGCCGGCCTGGTCGCGGGCAAGGTCTTCACCGGCGACTTCGACCCGGTCCCGCACGCGCATGTCACGACCACCACCACGCACAAGTCGCTGCGTGGTCCGCGCGGCGGCATGGTGCTGTGCCAGCCGGAGTACGCCGAGTCCGTCGACCGCGGCTGCCCGATGGTGCTGGGCGGGCCGCTGAGCCAGACGATGGCCGCGAAGGCGGTCGCGCTGGCCGAGGCGCGTCAGCCGTCGTTCCGTGACTACGCGCAGGCCGTCGCGGACAACGCCGTCGTACTGGCCGAGGGCCTGATGAAGCGCGGCGTGAAGCTCGTGACGGACGGCACCGAGAACCACCTCGTCCTGCTCGACGTCTCGTCGTACGGCATCACCGGCCGCCAGGCCGAATCCGCACTGCTCGACGCGGGCATCGTCACCAACCGGAACGCCGTACCGCGCGACCCGAACGGCGCCTGGTACACCTCGGGCGTCCGGATCGGTACGCCGGCACTGACCACGCGCGGGTTCGGCGCCGACGAGTTCGACCGGGTCGCCGAGCTGATCGTCGACGTGCTGTCCTCGACCACCCCGACAACCACGTCCGCGGGCGCCCCGTCCAAGGCGAAGTACGTCCTCGCCGACGGCGTCGCCGACAAGACCCGCGCCGCCTCCGCCGAGATCCTCGACAAGCACCCGCTCTACCCGGGCCTCGAGCTCAACTGATCGCGGGCTGCCCGCCCTCCTGAGGGCGGGCAGCAGCTGGAAGTACTGCGGCATCTTGACGTCCTCCCCAGCCTCGAGGATCGGGATTCCAACCACTACGCGGACGTAGCAGGTTGAGGTTCACGTTTCGGCGAGGCCCGTAGGGGCGTCTCTCGGCGTGCGCTGACGGCCCATCCGGCCGCGATATTGACTGCCGCGTTCACGTCCGCGTTGGCCTCGTGCCCGCAGGCGAGGCACCGGAACACCGCTTGATTCTTGCGGTTCTCCGGTGCGCAATGCCCACAGACGCTGCAGGTCTGCGACGTATATGCGGGATTCACTTTCTCGACCCGACCTGGCGACTTCTGCTCCAGGCGGGTCACTAGGTTGGCCCAGCCATTGGCCAGGATGCCTCGGTTCAACTTCGCTTTGGCGCGGCGTCCGTTCGGCCGGTACTGATCTGGTCGAGCAGCGTCGTGTCGAGGTTTAGGTCGCCTGGTCATTCTGGCGACACGCAGGTCTTCCACACGGATGACGTCGTACCGACGCGCAAGATCCGTGCTGGTCTTCTCTACCCAATCCTTGCCGCGGTCCGCCGCCCTGCCATGCAGCTTGGCAATCGCCGCCCTGACTCGCCGTCGGCGGTTAGAGCCGCGCCGACCTCGAGCGAGCCGACGCTGCAAGTGTTTCAGCCGCACCTGTTCAGTCTCCGACAGACCAGGACACACCAAGAGCTCACCGTTGCTCAAAGCCGCCGAAATGGTGATGCCGCGGTCCACACCGACGACCTCACCGGTACCGGGTGCGAGGATCGGCGGTGGTATCGCGGCGAAGGCTATGTGCCAGCGGTCTGTCCTGTCGCGGGTGATCCGGTACGAGCCAGCAGGTGGAATAGCGCGAGACAGCCTCACCCGCACCCAGCCGACCTTCGGCACCAGGACCTGCGCCCACTTGCGGTTCAACTTCACGATCCGTGATGCCTGGGAACCAACGATCCGGAAACCCTCGTGCCGCCCGCTCTTCCGCCAGGTAGGACGCCGGTGGGTCCTTGCGTGGAAATTCTTCAGCGCCTGGTCGAAGTCCCGCAGTGCCTGCTGCTGGACCGTCTGCGACCCTGCTCGCAACCAATCGAACGCCGCTCGTGCTGCGGTCAGCTGTCGACATTGCCCACCGAAGTTGGGCGTCGGTCCTTTGTCACTGGTCCACATCGACCACTGCTCCAGTGCGAGATTCCAGACAAACCTCGCGTGCCGACACTGCTCCAACATCGCGCCATGCTGGGCGGGAGTCGGGAACATCCGGAACCGGGACATGTAGATATCCGATCAGGGAGCACCGACATTTCCTGATCGTTGGGATAGGAAGCCGAGTCGGCTTATCAGAACATTGCGATAGATCAGATCACTGTAAGCTTCAACCATGGCGGAGGAACCGAGCCGGGAAGCCGTGAGCCAGTTCGTCGAGCGGTTCGCGGGCGTGCTGGCGAACAGCGGCGTACCGACGATGTCGGCTCGGGTGATGGGCGCGATGCTGGTCAGCCCGACCGGCACGATGACGGCGGCCGAGCTGGCCGAGTCATTGAAGATCAGCCAGCCGGCGGTGTCGGGCGCCGTACGGCAGCTGTTGCAGGTGTCGTTCATCTCGCGCGAGCGGCTGCCCGGTTCGCGCAAGGACCATTACCGGATCCGCGAGGACGTCTTCGCCGCGATCCTCGAGCGCCGCAACCTCGCGCTGAGCGAGTGGGAGGCGACCAGCCGCTCCGGCGCCGGTCTGTTCCCCGCGGACTCCCCCGTCGCGCGCCGCCTGACCGAGGCCGCCGACTTCTTCGCCTTCATCCACACCGACATGGAACAGATGATCAAGAACTGGCGCGCGGACCATCCGGGATGAACCGCGACCTCGTCGGTACTGCGTGGCTGGACAGCGACGAGCGAACTCGCTGGGAGACGCGCATCATGCGCCGCCGCGTCCCGGTCTATCGCGCGGGGATCGCCGTACTCCGTGCGCTCAATGCGATGTCGGGCGGACCCTCGCTGAAGGTCACCCAGTGGGAGCGGGTCGGACCGAACGGCGAGACGTTCGTGATGGACAAGCTCGAGACGATGACCGGGCGGACCGATCATCCGGTCACCTCGCGGGCCGAGCTGCGGGCGCGTACGTCGTTCGCGTCGCGGCTGGCGCGGGCGATCTCCGCGGACGAGTGGCCGCAGATCATCACGGAGTACGAACGGCGCCGGCGGGGCGAGCGTCCGCAGTACCGCTATGTCGGGCATCGGCCGCTGAACGCCCAGTCGCATGCGTTGATGGATGAGACTTGGGTGCGGGGCGAGCTGCCGACGGATCAGTTCCGGGCCTGGAACGTGCTGAAGTTCGAGGACGAGGGCGCCTTCTACAGCGAGTTCTTCACCGACGGGGGTGCACGGGGCTACCCCGGTGGCGAGACGAATGCCGGCTTCCGACTGGGCCGGATCATGTTCGACGTCAGCTGGCGCGAGAAGGCGTCGCTGTCCGGCGAGCAGCACGTCCTCCGCCGCAGCCGGATCCTGCGCGCAAAGGAACTCGTCAAGTTCTTCCGCACCGAGCTGAAGGAAGCGGTCCACCCACCGGCGCCCTTCACCACGCAGGCCACCGCCGTACGCGAGGACGCCTACACGCCGCCGGTCGTTGCCGCGATCTCCGACTTCGTGAAGCCCGAGCCGCTACGCTCCCCCACCGCCCGCGGCGAAACCACACCCGACCGCAAGCAAGCGTCGGCAATCGACGCTGTAGCAAAGGCCCTCCCGCCACCGCTCAGTGGACGGGTGGGAGGGGAAGCTCAGCCAGGAGCCGGCGAGCCACCGCCAGCGCAACCTCGTCCGCCCCATGCGGCGCCACAACCTGTGCGCCCACCGGGAGTCCCTGCGACATTCCGGCCGGGACACTCACCGCGGGATGACCGGTCACGTTGAACACCCAGCACGGATCGCCGGTCACGATGCTCTGCTCGTGCTGATCGTAGCCGTGGGCAACAGTCAGCGTGGTCGGCGTGACGAGCGCATCCACCTCGGCGAACAGATCAGCAAGCGTCGTGTTGTTGACGTCCCGCACCTCCCGGGCCCGCCGCGCCGCTGACGCCTCCACCCCACGCCCGTTGTCCAAGTCGGACAACACTCCCCACGCTTCGTCCGTAGGCGCCAGCTCCAGCGGTACGTCGACCACTTCGACACCGGCCGCCGCCAGCCGCTCCCGCACCACCCGATCGACCCCCGCGTCGGCAGCACACGCCCCAAGCGTCGACCGATAAGCAACACGACTTTGAGCACCCACCGACCGCGAATCGCCATCGACGATGGTTGGCCGGTGCTCAGGGCGACCCCAAGGTGGGAGCGCCGTCGGGTCGAGGCGATGGGGACCGGAGGCGATGCTGGTTGCCAGGATCACGTCGTCGAGGTCGGCTCCGATCACTCCGGCCGTGGTGAGGCCGCCGAGCGGACGACCGCCGGGCCGCGGGATGCGGCCGTGGGTGCCTTTGAAGCCGATGACGCCGCAGAACGACGCCGGGATCCGGAGCGAGCCACCGCTGTCGCCGCCGGTTGCCAGGGGTACGACGCCCGCCGCAACCGCCGCCGCACCCCCTGCGGTCGAACCGCCGGGTGATCGCGACAGATCCCACGGATTGCGCGTGTAGTCGACGCCGTTCCAGCCGAAGGTGAGGGACTGAGCGCCGGGCCGGGCGCGGGTCGACCATCCGATCGGGATCGCACCGGCGGCAACCAGCCGGGCGATGATCGGCGCGTCCGGCGGCGTACGCGACTTGATCAGGAACGGTACGCCGGCCAGCAACCCATCAGGCTCCAACCGCTCAGCCGCCGCCCGCGCCGCCGCAGCATCCAGCTCGTCCAGGAAATGCAGCACCGGATCCAGCCGCTCAGCCGCCGCGATTGCCTCGTCGACGACATCCAGCGCACTCAGAGCCCCGGACCGCACGGCAGTCGCGATCTCGACCGCGCTCCGGCGATGTGTCATCTGGCCAGGAGGCTGTAGGCGAAGGCAAGGCGGCGGTCCAGCCAGTCTGCGGTGATGCGAATGGAGGAATCCGAGATCATCACCAGTTCGCCGGAGGTGCGCCATTCAAGGGTCCGGGACTTGGTGGGCTGCTCGCCACCCTCGTCGCCGATGCCGGTCAGGCCGTCCACTACGCCGGCTATCAGGCGGGACAAGGCCTTGGCGGCCAAGCGGCCAGGGCTGCCGGAAAGCCATTCGGTGCGACCGGTGATGACGGGTCGGCTGGGCTGGTCGATTCGCCAGTTGGGGCGGAGGATGCGGCGATCCGGCGGGAGGCGGGTGATGGTGCCGATGATTGCAGCGGAGGCATCCTGCACCGACCAGGAGTGCTCGCCAGTCACGACGACTTGGCACAGGAGTTGGGTCAGGTCTGCGTCGAGGTAGAGCGAGCGGTTGGCACCGACGTACGCGTAGGGGTCGAGCACGCGGTCATCGTTCGAGTCCTGGACAGCGCGGATGGCGTTCGGGCCGAACTCGATCCGATTGCCGGTGCGGGTGGCCGGGCGGGAGATGTTGCCGAGGGTGAATTCCCGGACGTCTTCCCAGCCAGCCACCCGCGTGAGTTTACGTCAGCGCGTAGACCGCGATCGCCGCGAAGTCGTCCGCGGGTTCGGCCGTCTGCCAGGACCGTACGTCGTCCACGTACCGCGAGTCATGACCGGTGTACTGCGCATACGCGTCGGACGCATCCGCCGGGCAATGCGTCATCCCGTCGAGGTAGTCGTCCAGCCCGTCCGTGAACAGGTCGGCGGAGTTGGGTCCGTTGACGACCGCGCCGGTCAGCTGATGGCCGGTGATGTTCGCGATCTGGTGGTGCGGGCAGCGTTCGAAGGTCTGCCCGACGCCGATCACGAACGAGACGCCCCACGCATTCGCGCCGAAGGCCCAATCGAGCTGCTGCTGACCGAAGGCGTCGTACCGACGGTCACCCGTGGCCTGCCGGTAGAGCCGGGCGGTGGTCGCCAACCCGAAGGTGTGCGGTACGGCGTCGAACTCGGCGTACTGCGCGCCGGCCCGGAACGGATCCGCCGCCGAACGCGACACACCGATCTCCAACTGCGCCCGCAGATCACCGGCCAGCTCGCGGACCAATGGCCGATCGGTCCTCGCAGCCCGGATCAGATCCGCATGCGCCAGCGCACTCACGTCGTACAGGTTCAACGTGTCCCCGCCGGCCTCATGGGCGATGTACTGCGAAGCCCAGTACCCGGCCTGCTTCAGCCAGGCTCCGGCGCGCGGATCACCCAGCCGCTTGGCGGCCAGCGCCAACTCGGTCGCGCCCAGCTCGAGGTCGTCCCGCCATGCCGTCTCCGGATAGAACGCGAACGGCAAGGACGTCACCAACTGCCCGACGTTCGTCGTCTTGGCCTGCGCGAAGATCTGCGCGGCCGTCTCGAGATGCCGGCGCGCGTCCGCCCGGTTCGGCTCGACCTGTGCGGCCAGCGCGAACGCCGCCGCCGTACGTCCGGCCAGGTTGGGGCTGATCGGTTTGCCCGGCGCGGCTGCGCGGAACACGGGCCGGTTGCGCAGGAAGCGTTCGGACGGATCGGTCAGGTGGTCGTCGACGCCCGGCAACCGCCAGATGTCGTGGTCGCCGATGTACGTCTCGGTGTCGTTGCCCGCACCGACGCCGACCTGGATGTACAGCGTCCGGGTCTTCTGGTCCCACATCTTGTCCAGCCAGTCCAGCCCGTGCCGCGCTTCGGCGAGCACGGCCTTGTCGGGCTTGTCCCGAACCGATGCCCAGAGCAACGATTCCGAGTACGCCGCGATGTGCGTGAACTTCAGGTAGTCGCCGGCGTCGTACCAACCGCCGGTGACGTCGACCGGACCGCCGATGCGCTTCAGTTCACCGACCGTCTGGTCGCTGTCCGGATCCACGAACTCCGGGATCTCGTAGACGAGCGCCTTCGAGTCATTGCGGTGAACGTTGTCCCGCTGAGCCGTGAAGAACTGCACGACCTTGTCCTTGGCGCCCGCCTGCAAGCGATCCGACGAAGCCCGCACGTCGAACCCGGCGGACGCGACCCCGGGCACCTCGACCCGGTAATGCCCCGGCACCTTCAGCGCCGAGAGATCCAGCTGATAGACGTGCGGGTATGTCGCATTCCACTCCCCCACGTCCTTGCCGACCGCGCCGCTCAACACCCGTCGCCCGTACCGGTCCACGACGGAGAACCGCGTCGCGACCCCACGACTCAACACGTACGCCGCCTTGCTGTCGAAGGCGCCGTACCCGAGCTGATTGACCCGCACCGCGCCACCGGCGGCAGCGTTCGCAGCACTCACCGGCCCCACCACCAACCCCGCTGCCGCCACCGCGGCGATGAACCGACGCCAGGACCTCACGATTGTCTCCCTCCGGCCAATCGTTAGGAAAGTTTCCTATTGCTGATCGGGACGGTAGCGCACGCCGACGCCGGAGTACAGGCCTCAGCGGTTGACCCGGACCGCCGCCCACGACACCAGGGTGGCGAACGCGACGCCGACCAGGACACAGGCGACCGGATGCTCGAGACGCTGATCAACGCACCGAAGCCGGTCATCGCGAGTGGCATCATCGCCTCGTCGGACAGGTTCACGATGCTGTAGCTGCGGCCGAGGTACACCGGGTCGACGGACTGCTGGAACGCCGCCGACAGCTGGGCCGACGCGATCCCGGCCGTGCAGCCGATCATCGCCATCGCGACGAAGATCCCCAGCTTCGGCACCAGCCCGATCATCGCGCAGCCGGCCGCTTGGACGACCAGCACGAGCAGACCCGACCGGGCCAGATCGGCCGGCTTCCAGCGCATCGCCACCAGTGCCCCGACCGCCGCCGCGATGCCGGAGCACGCTTCGAACCATCCGAACCAGGCCGAACCCCAGCCGGCCGCGTGTGTGCGTTGCACCAGGCCGACGGCGAGGACCGGACCGACGCACAGGTTGAGCCCGGAGAACGCGATCACCAGCGTCCGCGCGCGACCGTCCCGCTTGAGGTAGGCGAAGCCGTCGCGAAGGTCCGCACGGATCGACCGGCCGGTCGAGACCGGCTGCGGGAGTCGCGGCTTCACCAGGAAGGCCAGCGCCACCGCGATCACCACGTACGACGCGGCGTCGACGAGCATCACCGTGACCAGGCCCCCGTGCGCGACCAGCAGACCGCCGAGCGGCGCACCCACGAAGATCGCCAGCCGCTGCGCCAGCTGCGAACCGGCCGACAGCTTCACCAGATCCTCGGACCGGACCATCCGACGCGGCAGCGTGCCGGACGCCGGGGTGTACAGCGCGTCGACCGCGCCGAACACGACGGCGACGACGAGCAGTGCGGCCAGGGACAGCCCCCAGACCGCGACGACGATCGACGCGACCGCGAGTACGACGATCCGGGCGAGGTTGGCGAGGATCATCGTCCGCCGGCCGTCGAAGCGGTCCGCGAGCGCACCGCCGTACAGCAGGACGAGGGCCTTCGGCAGCGCGCCGATGCCCATCACCAGGCCGGCGCCGGCCGGGGTCGTGACCTGGGCCGCGCTCCACGCGAGGCCGACGTACCAGGCCATGTCGCCGGCCTGCGAGACCGCGGCCGACATGATCCATCCGTGCACCCGACGGTCTCTCCGGAGCGGCGGGAAGACCTCGGTGCTCATCCGGGGGTACTCACGGTCGTGCCGGGACCGCGTGGGCGAAGAAGAAGACCCGGTGGGCGTCCTCACCTTCGGCGGGGTTGTCGTGATACTCGAGGACCAGCTCCTCGATCCGCTCGCTCAGCTCCACGAGTTGCTCGGGCGTCAATGTGAGCCATCTCTCGGTCGCGTACGCCGCCCGCACCCAGGGCTCCTCGAACTCGTACCGGATGTCGAACCACTGGCGGACCTTGCCGACGTGATGGGCCAGGTTCTGGTCCTCGGCGGTGGCCGCGACCAACTCGCCCGCCGGGTCGCCCTGGGCGTCCGCGATCGACCAGGAGTACGACGACGTGTCGCCCAGCTTCCACCAGCGCTCCCGCCGGTTCTTCGCGAGCTCAGGAGCCTCCACGATCACTCCGGCCGCGCTCAGAACCTTGAGGTGATGACTGATGTTGCCGACCAGCTCGCCGGTCGCCTCGGCCAGCCGGGAGGCGGTCGCCGGGCCGTCCAGGTGGATCAGATCGAGCAACCGGCGCCGGAGCGGATGGTGGATCGCGGCGAGCACCGACGGTGTCACAGACCTGCGATTGGCGGGTGTCATGGACAGCACCATAGATTCCACAAGAACTCTTGTGCAAGAGTTCTTGTGGAACGCACATCACGCCGGAATCAATCTCGACCAGACTGCTAGAGTTAGCCACATCGTGAGATCTGGTCTCAGGATGCAGGATTGACAGTTGCAAAGTCAGCCGCTGACGCTGACGCTTATGGACATGCTCGCTGCCCGATCCACCCACCTCGTAGGTCGCATTCATGTCGACCTCGGGCGGATGCGCAGCGCCATCTGTTGTCCTTCGATGTTCTGACAGCGACCCATGCCCGGGCCAATGACGGCCCCTGATCCCTCCCGATCACCGCTGGGTGCGCACCGCGCGGAACGCATCGAACCGACGACGCTTCGATCCTGCCGCACCTCGGTGAGCACCTGTCACTAGGACAAGGACACGTCCCCGATGACTGCTGGCGTCACCTCTCCGGCTGCCCGTAAACCCGCCCGCCCCCGCAAGGGCAAAGGCGAAGGGCAGTGGGCGCTCGGCTACCGCGAGCCGCTGAACAAGAACGAGGAGAACAAGAAGAACGACGACGGCCTGAACGTCCGGGCCCGGATCGAGAACGTCTACGCGCACCGGGGCTTCGACTCGATCGACCCCGCCGACCTGCGCGGCCGGTTCCGCTGGTGGGGGCTGTACACCCAGCGCAAGCCCGGGATCGACGGCGGCAAGACCGCGACGCTGGAGCCCGAAGAGCTGGACGACCGCTACTTCATGATGCGGGTCCGGGTCGAGGGCGGGCAGCTGACCGCCGAGCAACTCCGGGTGATCGCCGAGATCTCCACGACGTACGCGCGCGACACCGCCGACATCACCGACCGGCAGAACATCCAGCTGCACTGGATCCGGATCGAGGACGTGCCGGCCATCTGGGAGCGGCTCGAGGCAGTCGGTCTGTACACCACCGAGGCCTGTGGTGACGTACCGCGCGTCGTGATCGCCAGCCCGGTCGCGGGGATCGCCGCGGACGAGATCATCGACCCGACGCCGGCCATCGACGAGATCGTCTCGAAGTACATCGGATCCGACGAGTTCTCGAACCTGCCGCGGAAGTTCAAGACCGCGCTGACCGGTCACCCGTCGCACGACGTCGTACCGGAGGTGAACGACATCGCGTTCGTCGGCGTCGTACACCCGGAGCACGGCCCCGGCTTCGACCTCTGGGTCGGCGGCGGCCTGTCGACGAACCCGATGCTCGCGCAGCGACTGGGGACCTGGATCCCGCTGGACGAGGTCGCCGAGGCCTGGTGGGGCGTCACCAGCATCTTCCGCGACTACGGGTACCGGCGGCTGCGGACCCGGGCCCGGCTGAAGTTCCTGCTGGCGGACTGGGGTGTGGAGAAGTTCCGTGAGGTGCTCGAGGACAAGTACCTCAAGCGGAAGCTGATCGACGGGCCCGCGCCCGAGGTTCCCGCCGTACAGGGTGATCACGTCGGCGTGCACCAGCAGAAGGACGGCAAGTTCTTCGTCGGTGTCGCTCCGGTCGTCGGCCGGGTGTCCGGCGCCAAGCTCGCGCAGGTCGCCGACGTAGTCGCGAAGCACGGGTCGAACCGGATCCGGACCACCGCGCAGCAGAAGCTGCTCGTGCTCGACGTCGAGGAGTCGCAGGTCGACTCGCTCGTCGCCGAACTGAACGCGCTCGGGTTCCAGGCGAACCCGTCGGCCTGGCGGCGGAACACGATGGCCTGCACCGGCATCGAGTTCTGCAAGCTGGCGATCGTCGAGACCAAGGCCAAGGCGGCCCAGCTGATCGACGAGCTCGAGGAGCGGATCCCGGAGCTCGACGTACCGATCACCGTGAACGTGAACGGCTGCCCGAACTCGTGCGCCCGGATCCAGGTCGCGGACATCGGCCTGAAGGGCCAGCTAGTGATGGATGCCGATGGCAACCAGGTGCCGGGCTACCAGGTGCACCTCGGCGGCGGCCTCGGCCTGGACGCCGGCTTCGGCCGGAAGCTGCGTGGTCACAAGGTCACCGCGGACGACCTGACCGACTATGTCGAGCGCGTCACCCAGAACTACCTCAAGGAGCGCAACGAAGGCGAGCGCTTCGCGCAGTGGGTCACCCGAGCGGATGAGGAGGCACTTCAGTGACTGAGCGTGCGGCACCTCTTTACTGCCCGTACTGCGGGGACGAGGACCTCAGGCCCTCCGAAGAAGGCCATGGCGCGTGGGAGTGCCGGCCGTGTGCACGGGTGTTCCAGCTGAAGATGATCGGGTTGCGGGTGACGGTGGAATGAGTACGGATCTCAAGACAATCGCCGAGGAGGCCAACGAACGGTTGGCCGATGCGTCGGCCGTGGAGGTGCTCGCGTGGGCCCGCGAGACGTTCGGTGACGAGCTCGTGGTCACCGCGTCGATGGCCGACGGTGCGCTCCCCCACTTGGCCGCACAGGCCGCGCCGGGCGTCGACGTACTGTTCATCGACACCGGTTACCACTTCGCCGAGACGATCGGGACCCGGGACGCGGTTGCGGCGACGCTGCCGATCCACCTGATCAACGCCACCCCGCAGCAGACGGTCGCCGAGCAGGACGCGGAGTACGGCGAGAAGCTGCACGATCGCGACCCGAACAAGTGCTGTGCGATGCGCAAGGTCGAGCCGCTGAACCGGTACCTGTCCGGCTACAAGGCCTGGGTCACCGGCATCCGCCGCGAGGAGGCGCCGACCCGCGCGAACACCCCGGTCGTCGAGTACGACGCCAAGCGCGACATGGTCAAGCTGAACCCGATCGCACCGTGGACGCAGGACGACCTGGACGCCTACATCCAGGACAACGGCGTACTCGTGAATCTCTTGCAGTACGACGGCTACCCGTCGATCGGCTGCGAGCCGTGCACGCAACGCGTCGCGCCCGGCGAGGACCCGCGCAGCGGCCGCTGGGCGGGCACCGGCAAGGTCGAATGCGGGCTGCACACATGACGGTACTTTTGGCCGGGCCTTCGGCGCCGGCGGGGTCACGGGGCTCGACCTCCAGATCTTCCCTCGTCGCTCCGGTCGCTTCGCTCCCTCCGCTCCTCAGTCCAGACCGGGAGGCCCCGTGACCACGACCACTGCTTCATCTCCGACAACTGTGACCGAGCTCGATGCGCTGGAGAGCGAATCGATCTTCGTGTTCCGCGAGGTGGCGGCGGAGTTCGAGCGGCCGGTGATCCTGTTCTCCGGCGGCAAGGACTCGATCGTGATGCTGCACCTGGCGCGGAAGGCGTTCTCGCCTGCCGGGGTGCCGTTCACGCTCCTGCACGTCGACACCGGGCACAACTTCCCCGAGGTACTGGCGTACCGCGACGCTGTCGTCGAGCAGCTCGGGCTGCGGCTCGAGGTGGCACGGGTCGAGGAGTACATCGCCGACGGCCGGCTGCGCGAGCGCACCGACGGGACGCGGAACCAGCTCCAGACCATTCCGTTGCTGGACGCAATCAACGGGCACCGCTTCGACGCGGTGTTCGGCGGCGGCCGGCGCGACGAGGAGCGGGCCCGGGCGAAGGAGCGGATCTTCAGCCTGCGCGACGAGTTCGGCCAGTGGGACCCGCGGAACCAGCGGCCCGAGTTGTGGTCGCTGTACAACGGCAAGCACCGGCCGGGTGAGCACGTGCGGGTGTTCCCGCTGTCCAACTGGACCGAGCTGGACATCTGGCACTACATCGAGCGCGAGCAGATCCCGCTGCCGAGCATCTACTACGCGCACGAGCGGGACGTGTTCGAGCGCGACGGCATGTTGCTTGCCGTCGGCCCGTACTCGCAGCCGCGCGCCGGCGAGACAGTTGCCGAGCGCACCGTTCGGTACCGGACCGTCGGTGACATGTCCTGCACCGGAGCGGTGGCGAGCAATGCGACGACGGCGGCCGAGGTCGTCGTCGAGGTCGCGGCCAGCGAGATCACCGAGCGCGGCGCTACTCGCGCCGACGACCGGGCCAGCGAGGCCGCGATGGAAGACCGCAAGCGAGAGGGGTACTTCTGATGAGCACCCTGTTGCGTCTGGCAACAGCCGGATCGGTGGACGACGGCAAGTCCACGCTGGTCGGGCGTTTGCTGCACGACTGCAAGGCGATCCTGGCCGACCAGATCGCGCACGTGAAGACGGTCTCCGAAGCCCGTGGCGGTGACTTCGACTTCGCGCTGCTCACCGACGGTCTGCGGGCCGAGCGTGAGCAGGGCATCACGATCGACGTTGCCTACCGGTACTTCGCGACCGACAAGCGCTCGTTCATCCTGGCCGACTGCCCCGGGCACGTGCAATACACGCGGAACACCGTGACCGGCGCCTCGACCGCGGACGTGGTGATCATCCTGGTCGACGCGCGGCACGGCGTACTCGAGCAGACCCGCCGGCATCTGGCCGTGGCCGGTCTGCTCCGGGTGCCTCACGTCGTCCTCGCGGTGAACAAGATCGACCTGGTCGGCTACGACGAAGCCGGGTTCACCAAGATCGCCAAGGACGTCAACGAGGTCGCCGACCAGCTCGGCATCGCGGACATCCAGGCGATCCCGGTCTCCGCGCTCGTCGGCGACAACGTGGTCGACAAATCCGCCGAGACGGCCTGGTACGACGGCCCCACGCTGCTCGAGTACCTGGAGAACGCCACCGGGCGGATCGACAACTCCCAGCAGCCGCTGCGGTTCCCGGTGCAGTACGTGATCCGGCCGCAGACCGACGACCAGTACCGCGACTACCGCGGCTACACCGGAACCGTTGCCTCCGGCACCGTTTCGGTCGGCGACCAGGTGATCGTGCTGCCCGCCGGCCGTCGTACGTCGGTGGCCGGTATCGACCGGGCCGTCGTCACGGCGACGTCGACCGCGGTGGTCGAGCGGCCGTCCGCGGTGGCCGGTGAAGCGGTCACCGTCCGCCTCACCGACGACCTCGACGTGGCCCGCGGCTCGGTCATCGTGGCGGCCGAAGCCTCCCCCGGCACCCGCCGGGAACTGGCCGCGACCGTGAGCTGGCTGTCCGACCGGCCACTGACCGTCGGGGCCCGGGTGCTGATCAAGCACACCACCACCACCGCGCAGGCGATCGTCACCAAGATCACCGGCGCGCTGGACCTCGACACGCTCGGAGTCATCGACGCCACCGAGCTCGCACTGAACGACATCGGCAAGGTGCAACTCAAGATCGCCGCACCGCTGGCCGCCGACCCGTACTCCAGCAACACCATCACCGGATCGTTCCTGCTGATCGACGCCCACGACGGGTGGACGCTCGCGGCCGGCATGATCGACGACGAAGAAGGGGAACTGCTGTGACTGCTCCAGCGCTCGTGATCCTCGCCCACGGCAGCCGCGACCCGCGCTCGGCCGCCACCGTCCACTCGCTCGTGAAGTGCCTGCGCGAGACGCGTGACGACCTGCGGATCGAAGCCTCCTTCCTCGACCACTGCCCGCCCACGCCGTACCAGGTGATCGGCAAGCTCGCCGCCGAGGGTGTGGAGGAGGTCGTCGTCCTGCCGTTGCTGCTGTCGTCGGCGTACCACGCGAAGATCGACGTACCGGCCGTCGTCGACGAGGCGCGGTCGCGGTTCCCGAGCCTGCGGATCATCGCGTCCGACGTCCTCGGGTACGACGACACCCTGCTCGACGTACTCGACCGGCGGATGCGGGCCGAGCTCAAGGACGGGCGCGTCCGTGAGCTGGACGCGCTGGTGCTGGCGTGCGCCGGTTCGAGCGACTCGCACGCGAACGCGAGCGTCACGCGACTCGCGCGCCTGTGGGGTCAGCGGCACAAGCTCCCGGTGACGGCCGCGTTCGTCTGCGCCGCCTCTCCGTCGCCGGCCGAGGCTGTCCTGAAGTGGCGCCTCGAGGGCCGTCGGCACGTGGCGGTCGGGTCGCTGTTCCTGGCTCCCGGCGTACTGCCGGATCGTGCCGAGTCCACGTCTCGCCGGGCCGGCGCTGTCGCGGTGTCAGCACCGCTCGGCGTGAGTGACGAGGTGGCTCGCCTGGTCCTCCTCCGGTACGGCGTTGCGGGTCTCGCCCTGCTGACGCTCGAGCCGGCGCCGCGCCCGGTCATCGCCCGCCCGGAGCTCGTCCGGACCGCCTAGAACCGCAGCGGATCGATGAAGGAGACGTCGGTGTACGGCGTCTCCTTCGTCGTGATCTGAGCCAGCAACTCCCCCAGACCGGCACAATGCTTGAACCCGTGGCCGCTGTCGCCGCCGGCGATCACCACGCGATCGTCGTACCGCCCGGCCAGGAACTGGCCGTCGGGCGAGTCCGTCACCATGCACGGCATCAGCTTGACCGGCTCCGGGTCGAGCTCCGGGAACGACGTCGCGATCGCCGCCGACAGCTCGGCGATGTCCTTGCGCGGGTGGATGTAGCGGTCGAGCTCGTCCGGGTCGACGTCGCGGTCGCGTTCGGCGCCGTCGAGACCGACCTTGACTCCGAAGTCCTCGTCGGAGCCGTGTCCCCACAATCCCTTGCCATCGGCAAATTCCCAGATGAACGCCGGGAAGTTCCGCAGCTGGAACGCGTCCGACGCCGGGTCCTTCGGCTGGAACCAGAACAACGGCGTACGCCGCGGTGACAGCGGCGCCGCCGGGACGAGCTTGCTCAGCCAGGCGCCCGTGCTGATCACGACCTGGTCCGCTGTGACGCTGGTGGTCGGCGTACGAACCGTCACCGCGTCCGGACCGATCTCGATCGCCGTCACCATCGTGTGCGGATACACGGTCGCGCCCAACCGCTGCGCCTCGGCGACATGCGCCCGCACGGTCGGCTCGGCGTAGCAGATCCCCGCGCCGGGATCCCACACCGCGACATCCTCGGCCGCCAGGTTGTACTGCGGAAACCGGCTGTGCAGCTCGTCATGCGACAGATCCGTGGTCGGCGCGCCCGCATCGGCCGCCGCCTGCTGCGCGCCCTTCACCGGACGGCTGCTCGGGCCGCCGACGTTCAACGAGCCGGTCTGGCGGACGTACGTCTCACCGGTCCCCTCCCCCAGCTCGGTCCACAGCGCCAGCGATTTCCGCGCGATCTCGGTCAGCCCCGGATGCTCCAAACACGCCACCCGGAACAACCGCGTCGCCCCGTGCGACGAACCGAACGAATGCCCGATCCCCTGCCGCTCGATCCCGACCACGTTCACCCCACGCGCCGCCAGCCGCCACAACGCCGCCGATCCGAACGCACCCAGCCCCACCACCACGACATCGGTTCGCATGCGCCAACCCTTTCACAGGCCAGTGTCTCGACAGCCTGATATCTTGATATCTATGGCGAAGGACGCGACCAAGAACATCCTGCTGCGGCTCGACCCCGAGTTGGCCGAGCGGCTGCAGACGGTGGCATCGGTGGAGGGGCGGTCGGTGTCCGACGTGGCGCGGGAGGCGATCGCGGCGCTGGTCGATCAGCGGCGGCAGGACACCCAGTTCAGTCGGCTGCTCGAGGAGAACCTCAGCCGGCACGAGGAGTCCCTGCGCCGGCTGCGGAGCGACGACTGATGCGTTACCTCGGTCCGTACGACGTGCTCGCGGTCGCGGCGCGGGTGTTGCGTTGCAGCTCGGCAGACGCCGTACTGCGGACCGACCTGAACGCGGTGGAGCGGGTGCTGGACAGCGTCCGGCTGACCAGCGGGTTGGCCGAATCGGCGGGCGTGATGCTCGCCGGCCTGGTGCGGTCGCGGCCCTTCGACGCGGCCAATCGGGTGGTCGCCGTCGCGGTGGTGCTGCAGTTCGTCTCGCTGAATCGGGCCGAGCTGCAGCTGGAGCCGGTCGCGGACGTCGACGAGCTGCTCGATCGGATTGCGGCCGGCGAGGCGAGCTATCGCGAGGCCGGGGTCTTCATCCGGAGCCGGCTCGAACACCGGCCGGTGAAGCCCGAGGACTTGCAGGACGACCTGCGGCTCGAGCTGCTGCTCAGCGAGGAGACGCTGACGTTCGATGTCGAGCAGGAATGGTGGAGGGGAGTCCGGATGTACGAGCAGTTCAGCGACCCGGCCAGGCGGGTCATCGTCCTCGCCCAGGAGGAGGCGCGCGGTTTCGACCACGCGTACGTCGGCACAGAGCACCTCCTGCTCGGACTGATCACCGAGGGCCAGAGCATCGCCGCGCGGGTCCTGAACGCTGTCGGGATCACCGCGCCGGCGGTGAAGGACCTCGTGGTGGAGATCATCGGCCGCGGGAACGGCGCTGCCGAGGGATCGATCCCGTTCACCCCGCGCGCGAAGAGCACGTTCGAGTACGCGTGGGGCGAGTCGAAGGCACGCGGGGCGGAGCAGGTCCGGCCGGAGCACCTGCTGCTCGGCGTACTCAATGATCGTGACGGCGTCGGCGGCCAGATCATCACGAAGCTTGCCGCCGACATCGATCAGGTACGCCGCAAGCTCGAGGAGCGGATGACCTGGCGCGAACGCTCCGAGTCGCTGGTCACCGGCATGCTTGCCGAAGGCGCCTCCTGGACGACGTACGGACGACGCCACCACCTGATCCACGAGCTCACCGCGCTGCTCGACGAGAACGAGCGCCTGCACGAACAGGTCGCGAACCTCCGGGACCTGCTCCGCCGGCACGAGATCGACCCGGACAGCTGAGCTCAGGCGGCTTCGACGAACAGACAGATCCCAGCCGTCAGGAACCAGAGGTTGGTGCTCAGCAGGAACACACGCTCGAACAGGCCGAAGACCACGCGCAGCCGCGGCACGAGCGCGATCACCAGCAGGACGAGCGACACCAGCGCGACGAGGCGCAGGACAGAGAGCAGGCCGCTCACCGACTCCCAGGCACCGACGGATCCGAGTTCGGGCGTCATCCCGGCGATCGCGGAGTACGTCAGTGCGAACGCGGCAACCGCGAACAGATAGTGCAGCCGCCCGGAGCGGGTCAGTCGCTGCCCCTCCAGATCGGTCGGGAACTTCAGCATGCCGACCCGCGTCACCGGGATCAGGAACAGAAACACCAACTGCAGCACCGTCACCGTCGGCGTGCCGGGCTCCAACGCGAGTCCGGCTGCCAGCGCGAGGATGCCGACCGACGACGCCACGGCCGCCCAGCGGAACAGCCGCGCGTACCGGCCGACGCCGTAATCGCTGACGGCATGCCGGACCGGGTGATAGCCCGTCGGCAGCGCATGCAACGCGACGAAGACACAGAGGTAGCCGCCCATCCCCAGGACGGCGAGAACTGCCAGGAGCAACGCCATGGGCCTAACCGTAGGTGGCCCCGGGCGGGGGCCACCTGTCCCGTGTCAGGTTGCTGCCAGGCGCTTCTTCTCCTTCTCGACGTCGAAGTCCGGGACCGGCCACTCCGGGTTCAGCTCGCGCAGTGTCTCCAGGAGGAGCGTGGTGACGGCCCAGTTGCGGTACCACTTGCGGTCGCTCGGGATCACGTACCAGGGCGCCTCAGGCGTGTTGCAGCGCTCGATCGCCGCGTGGTACGCGTCCATGTAGTCCGGCCAGAGCTGGCGCTCGTCGACGTCGCCCGGGTTGTACTTCCAGTACTTCGTCGGGTCGTCGAGCCGTGCCTCCAGCCGGGTGCGCTGCTCCTCCGGCGAGATGTGCAGGTAGCACTTCAGGATCGTCGTACCGTGCGCGGCCAGCTCCGTCTCGAAGTCGTTGATCTGGTCGTAGCGCCGGTTCCACACGTTCGGCGTGACCAGGTTCCGCACCCGGGCGATCAGGACGTCCTCGTAGTGCGACCGGTCGAAGATCCCGATCATCCCCTCGTCCGGCAGCGCCTGCTTGATCCGCCACAGGAACCCGCGCCGCTTCTCGGCCGGCGTCGGCGCCTTGAACGACGTGATCTTCAGGCCCTGCGGGTCCATCAGCCCCGCGCCGTGCCGGATCACACCGCCCTTGCCGGAGGTGTCCATGCCTTGCAGCACCAGCAGCACGCTGCGCTCGCCGCCCTTGCGCCCCTCGGCGAACAGCCGCTCCTGCCAGTCCGAGACCTCGGCGCCGAGACCCTCCAGCGCCACCTTGCCGTCGTCCTTCGAGCCGTCGAAGCCCGGCGTCGCACGCGTGTCGTACGTCGTCAGATCGACCGGCCCGGCCGGAACCCGCAACTGTTCCCGCAGTCCCCCAGCAGCAGCCTTCTCGCCCTTCTTCTGCTTCGCCATCTCCACATCCTGCCTCATCCACCCCCGACTTCAGCGGTTTTGCCCCGCCGACGCCGCCACAACACAATCTCGATCACGAGGACGGCCAGGCCGCAGGCGAGTACGGCGACCGCGCCCCACACGAACCCGCCCAGCAGGGCCAGGCAATCTCCGTCGTCGGAGCACTCGGTCCTCGTGAAGTAGTCGGCTCCGGCAGCGATCGCCACGAGCACCGCGACCATCGTCCCGCACAGGTACGCCGCCGCGCGGACCAACCACCTGCCCGGTCCGGGCCGGTCAGCACCTGGCTCCGCCGCCGTTTCGCCTGTCGGCGCCGGTTGCACGCCGTTCGCGATCAGCACGAAGGCAACCAGGCCGGTCGCGAACTCCAGCAGGGCGAGCTCACCCTCGCTCCGGTTCCAGATGAATCGGAACCCGTCGTTCGAGATGCTCCCCAACACCAGGAGGCCGGTCAGGACGGCCAGGGCGATGCCCAGCCACAAGCGCGCCTGCGGCTGCGGCCACGCGGCCACGACCGACGCGAGCGCCAGGACCAGCGCCAGTCCCCCGAGCAGCAAGATCCATTGCTCGTCGCCGAACCCCGACGTGTCGTCGAACTGGACGAAGCCGCCGGCGAACAGCAGCCCGAGCGCGACCACGAGCAGCACCAGCGAGATCGTCCGACGACTCATCTCCTCAGGGAAGCACGTCCGGGGATCAGATTGCGCGAGCCAACGCGATGAGTCGCGAGAGCGCGCGGAGGTACTTCTTGCGGTAGCCGCCCTTGAGCATCTCAGGAGAGAAGAGCTGGTCGAGCGGTACGCCGCCGGCCAGGAGCGGGAGGTTGCGGTCGTACATCCGGTCCGCAAGCACCACCAGCCGGAGCGCGACGTTCTCGTCGGTCAGTGGGCGTAGATCGGTGATCGCGACCGTCTCGATGCCGTCGAGGAGGGCGCCGTACTTGCTCGGATGCAGCTCGGCGAGGTGGCGGTGAAGGTCGACGAAATGGTCGCAGGAGGCGTTGGGACGTTCCCCGGCTTGCTGCTCGACCTTCTCGTCCGGCCATGGGTCAGGTGCGACGGGGAGGCCGCGGTGGCGATAGTCCGGGCCGTCGATCCGGCGTACGTCGAAATGTGCGGCCAGCGCCTGGATCTCGCGGAGGAAGTCGACCGCCTGGAAACGACCCTCGCCGAGTTTGTCGGGCAGCGTGTTGGATGTGGCGGCGAACTCGACGCCGGCGTCGACCAACTGACCGATCAGGCGGGAGATCAGCATCGTGTCGCCGGGGTCGTCGAGCTCGAACTCGTCGATGCAGATCAGGCGGTACGACGAGAGTTCGTCGACCGCGGTACGTAGGCCGAGGGCACCGACCAGGTTGGTGAGCTCGACGAAGGTGCAGTACATCTTCGGCCCGGCGGACTCGTGCCACAGCGAGGCAAGCAGGTGGGTCTTGCCGACGCCGAATCCGCCGTCCAGGTAGATGCCTTGTTTGCCCAGGACCGGGGCCTTGCCGCGGAGCCTTGCCCAGAGCGAGGCGGTTTGGCAGGGCTGGGCCAGTTTGGCGGCGCGGTCCGTCAGGGCGGCCAGGGCCTCGGACTGTGAGGGCTCGTCCGGGTTCGGCGTGTAGGTGGCGAAGCGGGCGTCGGCGAATCTCGGCGGAGGGACGCACTCCGACAGCAGGCGGTCGGGAGTCACCTCCGGCCATCGCTCGCTCAACCGGATCACCATGCGGCCAACCCTAGTGTCCTGAGTCGAAGGGTCGGCGAACGATTTCGGTGTTCAGGTGCGTGCATCGCGGTGCTTGGTCAGTGGCCTCGATGCGGAGCATCGTGGGCGCTGGCCAAGTGCCGCGAGGTGCGTGCCTGGGCGCCGAAAGCGCCGTCGAACCTCCGACTCAGGACACTAAATGAGGGAAATCTCCGGAAACTCAGCTGTGGCCTTGACCGCTTTCTTACTTTCAGTTAGGAAGTTGGTAGGCGATCGATGAGGAGTCTCCGATGGGCGAACAGCACGTGCGGCGGCGGACAGTTCTCAAAGGGGCGGTAGGTGCGCTCGGCCTCGGGTCCGCCCTCGGATCCACACTGGCCGCCTGCGGTGGCAGTGACAGCGGGGGCGGGACGACCAGCGGCGGGAAGGCCGTGGTCCGGATGTGGTCGTGGTACAACGACCAGGAGGACCAGTTCCCGAAGCTGATCAGCGCGTTCGAGGCCGCGCACAGCAACATCAAGATCGAGAACCGGATCTTCGGCACCCCGGACCAGTACCTGCCGGCGTTGCAGGCCGCGGTTGCGGGTGGCGACGTACCGGAGATCTTCGCGCCGCACACGCGGGCGCTGACCTACGGCACCGGCGGCATCTCGGCGGACCTGAAGCAGGAGCTCGGCGACGACTTCCTGAAGGACTTCTTCGACTCGGCCAACCAGGAGTACACCCTGGACGGCAAGCAGTACGCGGTCGGCTGGATGGCGCAGACGTTCGGCATCTTCTACAACCCGGACATGCTGAAGAAGGCCGGCGTCGAGGAAGACGGCATCGAGACCTGGGACGACCTGATCGCGGCGTCGCAGAAGATCAAGGCGACCGGCAAGTTCCCGGTGGCGCTGAGCTGCAACCCGACGACGAGTTCGCTCGACTTCTTCCTGCCGCTGATCACGCAGGTCGCCGACGATCCGACGTACTACCTGAAGCTCGACCAGCTCAAGGACGGCACGACGTACGAGGATCCGAAGGTGATCCAGGCGATCGAGCTGCAGCAGAAGATCGTCAAGGGCGGCGTCTTCCAGCCCGGTACGACGGGCACCAGCGGCGACCAGGCGCCGCAGATCTTCTACACCGGCAAGTCCGCGATGCTGTTCAACGGCAGCTGGACCCCGCAGGGCCTGACCAAGGACGCGACGCCCGCGTTCAACAAGCTCTACAAGGTGATGAAGACCCCGGCGATCGCGCCGGGCAAGCGGCACTGGACCGCGAACCAGGCCGGCGCCGGCTGGGCGGTCGCAGCGAACAGCAAGAACAAGGACGCCGCGCTGGAGTTCCTGAAGTTCATGTACTCCGCGGAGCAGTACTCCCCCACGATGAACGACTCGAACTCGATGCCGGCCACCAAGAGCGCCGCGGCCCGGATCGAGCTGCCGATCATGAAGCAGATGACGTCCTGGCTGCTCGACGGCGACGGGTGCCCGCACATCCCGTTCGGGCCCGGCTCGGTCGCGGCCGGCGATCCGCTCGCGAAGATCTTCGACGGCAGCGGCGAGCCGGCCGCGGTCGCGAAGGCGATGCAGCAGGCGGTCCAGAACGCCAAGGGCGGCTGATCGGATGGCGACAGCGCTCTCCCGCCAGCGCGTCGTCGAGCGCGCCGGCACGCGCACGTCGTACCGGTTCGGATCGCCGCTGCGGAAGTCGCAACGGGTCGCGGGCTATCTGTTCGTGCTGCCGACGTTCGCGCTGTTCCTGGCGTTCGTCCTCTGGCCGATCCTCTACACGGCGTACCTGAGCCTGACCTCGTGGGGCGGGTTCGGGTCGCCGCGGTTCGTGCACTTCGACAACTACAGCCGGATGCTGCACGACCCGGTGGCGCGCCGCGCGCTGATCGTCACGCTGGTGCTGACCGGCGTGACGACCGCGGTCCTGACCTTCCTCGGCCTGGTCACCGCGGTGCTGGTGAACGTGATCTGGTCGAAGGTCGGCGTTGTCGTCCGGACCATCCTGTTCATCCCGGGCATCGTGTCGTTCGTCGTGTCGGCGGTGCTGTGGAAGCTGATCTACGACCCGAACATCGGCACGCTCAATCGGTTGCTCGGGGCAATCGGCCTGGGCAGCCTGCAGCATCCGTGGCTGGCCGATCACAAGACCGTGCTGCCGGCGATCGTCGTGGTGACGGTCTGGGGCGGGCTCGGGTTCAACATGCTGATCTACTTCGCGGGCCTGCATAGCATCGACCCGAACCTGTACGAGGCCGCTGAGATGGACGGCGCCAACACCGTGCAGCAGTTCCGCCACATCACGGTGCCGAGCCTGAGGATCGTGACCGGTCTGATCGTCAGCCTCGGCCTGCTCAACGGGTTCAAGGCCTTCGACGTGATCTTCGTGATGACGGGCGGCGGGCCCAACCACGGCAGCGAAGTACTCGGCACGTACTTGTACTCGTTGGCCTTCGGGTCGACGTCCGGCTCGATACCGCAGCTCGGGTACGCGAGCGCGTTCAGCGTGGTGACGATGGTGCTCTGCACGCTCGCGGTCATCGCTCAGCTCTGGCTGACGCGGAGGGCGGACCGATGAGGAACAAGTGGATCGGGAAGTCCTTCGCGACGTTCGTGCTGCTGCCGTTCTGCCTGTTGATGGCGTTCCCGTTCGTGTGGATGCTGCTGACGTCGCTGCGCGAGCAGAACACGATCTTCAACGGGCCGATCATCCCGCGGAAGTTCACCGGCGTCGCCTACAAGGATGCGTGGACGTCGATCGACTTCCCGCTGCACTTCTGGAACAGCGTCTGGATCACCTCGGTCACCGTGATCGGGGTGCTGATCTTCGCGACGCTCAGCGGATACGCGTTCGCGAAGCTGGATTTCCCGTTCCGGAACACGCTCTTCGTGTTGCTGCTGACCACGCTGATGATGCCGTCGACGGCGCTGATCATCCCGCTGTATCTCGAGCTCAAGTCGCTCGGTCTGCTCGACAGCCAGGCCGGGCTGCTCGTGCTGTACATCTCCGGGTCGGCGCCGTTCGCGATGTTCCTGATGCGAGCGTTCTTCCAGACGTTGCCGGACGAGCTGATCGAGGCAGCGCGGGTGGACGGCGGCAGCGAGCTGACCATCTTCCGGCGGGTGATCCTGCCGCTGACCCGGCCGGGGATCGCGACCGTGGTGATCTTCCAGTTCCTGTCCACCTGGAACGAGTTCCTGATCGCCAACACCGTCCTGCGGAACACCGACGCACTCCCCCTGCAGCCGGTGCTGTTCACGCTGATGGGCCAGTACTCCACGAACTGGCCGGCCCTCACCGCCGGCCTCACGCTGTCCGTCGTACCGGTCGTGATCGTCTACGTCCGGATGCAGCGGCAGTTCGTCGCCGGGATGATGCTCGGCGCCGTCAAGAACTAAGAGAGGTCATATGCCGATCAAGAACGTCGTCGTCAACTGCACCGATGTCGCCCGCTCGGTCGAGTTCTACACCAGGTTCCTGGAGCTGTCCGTTGTCGGCAAGGTCACGCCCGAGCGCGCCGTGCTCGACGCCGTCACCGCGACCGTCGAACTACGGGCCGTGGGCAACGGCCGGGAGCAGAGCACGTGGTCGCCGGACGATCTGCAGAAGGGGTTCCGGCACATCGGTTTCAAGGTCGACCTGATCGACCAGCGGGCTGCCGTGCTCAAGGACGCCGGGGTCGAGTTCAAGCTCGACCCGCTCGATGCCGAGGGCAACGTCCGGATCTGCTTCTTCTACGACCCGGACGGCACGCTGCTCGAGATGATCCAGGGCGACCTGCAGTACGCCGAGATCCTCGACGCGGACGGCGTCGCGCGCGAGCGGGCGCTCGGCGTACCGGCGCGGCCGCGGTTCGACCATGTCGCGGTGACGATCGAGGACCGGGAGGCCACCAGCGCGTACTACGACCGCAACTACGGCTTCTCGTTCATCGGCACGATCGAGCAGCCGCACGACAAGCGAGGCTTCCACATCGGCTACCTGAAGGGCGGCGACACCGTCCTCGAGGTGTTCACGTACGAGGTCGACAAGAGCGCCCGCGCCCCGCAGCTCGACGTCGCCGGGTTCGCGTACGCCGAGCTCGTCGGCGACCCGGCGGACCTGCCGGCCGAGACCGCTCCGGACGGAACGAAGGTCTACGTCGACAGCGACGGGTTCGCGTTCGCCGTAGGCTCCGAGGCATGACAGAAAACTGGCTGCGACCCCTCGGTTCCACCGGCCTGACAGTCTCCGCCGTCTGCGCCGGCGGCAGCGGGCTCGGAAGCATGCCCGCGATGTTCGGGTACGACGTGACGCGGCAGGAAGCGATCGACCTGCTACTGCGCGTGTTCGACAGCCCGCTGACCTGGATCGACACTTCGAACGGGTACAGCGACGGTGAGAGCGAACTGCGCATCGGGCTGGCTATTCGCGAGCACGGCGGGCTGCCCGACGGATTCTTGGTCGCGACGAAGGTCGATGCCCGCGACGGCGACTACTCGGGCGCGCGGGTCCGAGCGAGCGTCGCCGAGAGCAAGGAGCGGCTCGGGCTGGACGAGCTGCCGTTGGTCTACCTGCACGATCCGGAGTTCCACGACTTCGACTCGATGCGGGACGCCGTCGACACGTTGATGCAGTTGCGCGCGGACGGGGAGATCGGGCACGTCGGGCTCGCGGGCGGGGACACGCGCGAGCTCTCTCGCTATCTGGATCTCGGCGGCTTCGAGGTGCTGCTCGTGCACAACCGGTGGAGCCTCGTGGATCACTCGGCCCTCGGTATCTTCCAGCGGGCTCGTTCCGACGGCATCGCGGTGGTGAACGCGGCCATCTACGGCGGCGGGATCCTCGCCAACCCCGCGGGCGCGACGAAGTACGCCTATCGCGAGGCTGCACCGGCTGTCCTGGACGCGGTGGCTCAGATGGAGAAGGCGTGCCAGGAGTACGGCCTCGACCTCGCGACCGCGGCGCTGCGGCACTCGGTGGACGACCCGGGGATCGCCGGCACCGTCGTCGGGATCACCAAGCCGGCCCGGGTCGACGCCCTCGAGGCGTCTCTCGCCGTGGACCTCCCGAGCGCGTTGCTTAACCGGTTAGGTAGCCTACTTCCGGACAGGCAGCACTGGGTTGAGAAGGAGACGACGTGACGAGCGGATTCACGTGGGGCGCGGCGACCGCGTCGTACCAGGTCGAGGGCGCGGTCTCCGCCGACGGGCGCGGCCCGAGTATCTGGGACACGTTCGCGCACACCCCGGGCAAGATCGCGGACGGTACCAACGGTGACGTGGCCGACGAGCATCACCAGCGGTTCGGCGAGGACATCCGGATGCTGGCGGAGCTCGGGCTGAACGCTTACCGGTTCTCGATCGCGTGGCCGCGGATCGTGCCCAGCGGGTCAGGCGCTGCCAACGCTGCGGGGCTGGACTTCTACCGGCGGTTGGCCGAGGCGTGCCTGGAGAACGGCGTCACGCCGTACGCGACGCTCTATCACTGGGATCTGCCGCAGCCGCTGGAGGACGCCGGCGGTTGGCTGAACCGCGACACGGCCGAGCGGTTCCGCGACTATGCAGTCCTGGCGCATGACGGGCTGTCCGATGTCGTCAAGCACTGGATGACGCTGAACGAGCCGTGGTGCTCTGCGTTCCTCGGGTACGGCAACGGTGAGCACGCCCCGGGCCGGACCGAGGGCGCTGACGCGTTGAAGGCCGTGCACCACCTGCTGCTCGGGCACGGGCTGACGCTGGATGCGATCCGCTCGGAGGGTTCGTCGTACGGGATCGCGCTGAACCCGGCGCCGATCCACGCCGCGACCGACTCCCCCGCCGACCGCGACGCCGCACGCCGAATCGACGGGCTGCGGAACCGGATGTTCCTCGAGCCGCTCCTGTCCGGGCGGTACCCGGCCGATGTCCTCGAAGACACCGGCATGACCTCGTGGTTCGCGGCGCAGGAAGCGGATCTGCCGTTGATCGCGGCGCCGCTCGACTTCATCGGCGTCAACTACTACTGCCCGACCACGGTCGCCGCGCCGGACGGACCGATCTCGTCGCCGGTCGCGTCGACGCAGCCGGGGAGCGAGAATGTCGTTGCCGTGGACACCGGTCTGCCCCGCACCCAGATGGGCTGGCCGATCCAGGCGACCGGGCTGCGCGACATCCTCGTCACGATCAACAAGCTCGCGCCCGAGCTGCCGTTGTACGTGACGGAGAACGGCGCGGCGTACCCGGACTCGGTGACCGCCGACGGCGCCATCGAGGACGACGACCGGCTGGACTACATCAAGCAGCACATCGCCGTGTGCGAGGACCTCGTCGCCGAGGGTTTCCCGCTCAAGGGGTACTTCGTCTGGTCGTTGATGGACAACTACGAGTGGTCCTGGGGCTACAGCCGGCGCTTCGGCATCGTGTACGTCGACTACGCGACCCAGGCCCGCACGGTGAAGAAGAGCGGGCGTTGGCTCAAGGACCACCTGAGCCGGCAACCGGCCGGCTGACCCCCGGCACCCGCGGATCCCCAGGCCGTCACAATCCCCCATCCCAACCGCCGCGGACCGCACGGCCGCCCCGCCTCGACGATTGTGATGGCCTGGGGATCCGCACCCACCCGGCCACACCAGCACGCCCAGTGGCGGCTGGGGTGGCACGCCCGGCCGGTGGGTTAGGAGCGGGTGTTCTGGTGCGGGGTGAGCTGCGTGTGGAGGACCAAGGAGGCGGCGCCGAGGGCGGCGGCGCTCGGGCCCAGTTTCGACAGCTCGACGCGGGTGGGATGCATCGCGCGGACGAAGGACAGGCGGTTGAGTTCCTGGGCCGCGACGCGGACGTAGATGTCGCCGGCCTCGCTGAACCCGGGGCCGGCGAGGATGATCTGGTTGAGGTCGAGCAGGTTCGTGATCGAGAGCAGCGCCTTGGCCAGGTAGGTGGCGGACTCCTCGATCAGCTCGACACATCTTGGGTCCCCGGCCGCGGCCAGGCGGGCGATCTTCGCGAAGTCGGAGCGGGTCGAGAGCCGTCGTCCGCGGAGGCCGAGCTTGTCGGCAAGCGTCTCGTCCTGGCCAGCGCGAGCGACCACCGCGGCCGGGGCGGCGAGACTCTCCAGGCAGCCCTGGCCGCCACACCAGCACTGCGGACCGTTCACGTCGAGGACCATGTGGCCGATCTCGCCGACGTTGGACGACGAGCCGCGGTACACGTCGCCGTTCGTGACCAGGCCGAGGCCGAAGCCGGCCGCCATGTAGACGGTCGCGAAGTCGTTCACCGACGGGATCTTGCCCGCCCAGAACTCGCCGATCGCGGCGCAGGTGGAGTCGTTCTCGACCACGATCGGATGGTCGATCGCGTCCTTCAGCGTGTCCCGGACCGCAAAGGGCTCCCAGGCGTACTTCTCCGAGTCCGTTCGCAGGAGCCGGGTGCCGCCGCGACCCTGCCGCCCGGCCAGTGCGACCCCGACGCCGACCAGCGTCGACGGCTCGATCTCGGCCTTGACGATCAGGTCTTCGAGCTCGGCCGTGATCCGCTGCACGGCCGTCGCCGGCGCGTCCTTGCCGATCCCCCGTGACGACACCTGCTCGATCACGCGCCCGCTCATATCGGTGACGACGTACGTCGTGCTCGGCGTGTCGACGGCGATACCGATCGCGTGCCGGGCGCGGGGGTTGAACTGCAGCAGCGTGGCGCGTTTGCCGCCGGTGGGGTCGCCGTACCCGGTCTCGATGATCAGGCCGTCGGCGAGTAGTCGCTTGACCACGCGGGAGATCGACGCGCCGGTCAGCCCGGACCGGTCGGCGAGGTCGACGCGGGTGACCGTGCCGCTCGAGCGGATCAGGTCCAGGATCGCGCTGTGGGTCTCCTGCGCGGTCGCACCTCTCAGAATCTTCGCCACATCACCCTCCCTCGGATCGCACTTTAGTACACAACGTAAGGAAGTGGCAGTAGTTGACCTCAATCATTGTTGAGGTTCTAGCGTTGCCGAGCATGAAGGCGATCAGATTGCATGCGTTCGGTCCGGCCGAGAACCTGCTCTACGAGGAGGTGCCGGACCCGGTTCCTTTGGACGGCATGGCGCTCGTCGAGGTGGAGGCGGCCGGGGTCCATCTCGTCGACACGATGATCCGTGCGGGCACGACCGGCGGCAGCCCGATCCCGGTGCCGGAGCTGCCCACGATCCCGGGCCGCGAGGTGGCCGGCCGGGTGAGCGCGGTCGGGCCGGACGTTTCCTCGTCGTGGGTCGGCAAACGGGTCGTGGTCCATCTCGGCATGGTGCCAGGCGGGTACGCCGAACGTGCGGTGGCGAAGGTCGAGTCGCTGTACGAGATTCCCGATCATGTGGACGCCGCGCAGGCGGTGGCCGCGATCGGGACGGGGCGGACCACGGCGGGGATTCTGTCCCAGGCCCGGCTCACCGCCGACGATGTCGTACTGGTCACCGCGGCGGCGGGCGGGATCGGCAGCTATCTGATCCAAGCGGGGCGGAACATCGGGGCGACGGTGATCGGGTTGGCGGGCGGACCGGCGAAGGTGGAGCTGGTGCGGTCGCTGGGCGCGCACTACGCGATCGACTACAACGATCCCGGCTGGGCCGCGGGCTTGAAGGCCGAGCTGGGTGATCGCGAAGTGAGCGTTCTGCTCGACGGAGTTGGTGGGGCCAACGGGCAGCAGGCGTTCGAGCTCCTCGGCCGTGGCGGACGTCTGTTGATGTTCGGGTGGTCGGGTGGCGGCGCGATCGAGTTCACCGACGAGGATCTGGCCGCGCGCGGCCTCACGGCCGGTTGGGCCCTCGGTGCGAAGCTGACCGCACGGCTCCGCACCCTCGAGACCGCAGCCCTCGATGAGACCACCTCGGGCCGGTGGAAGGCGCTGACGACGACGTTCCCGCTGTCGGAGGCAGCAGCCGCCCACCGGGCACTCGAGGAGCGCGCAACCACCGGGAAGGTCGTCCTCCTCACCTGAGACTCAGGAGGCACCGGGGACGTGGGTCACGCGGGCCGTCACGTGGGCAGAGGCGACCTACTGAGCGTGCGGTTGCCGGCCGTACACCCGCAAGATGCTCGCGGCGATCCCGCGGCCCGGTGCCTCAGGTACGCCGGTAGTCGCGGGGGGAGACACCGAACTGCGAGCGGAATCGGCGTGACAGGTGGAACTCGTCGGCGAAACCGAGGCTCCGGGCGATCTCGCGGTGGGTGAGGTCGGTCAGGCGTAGCAGCGTTGCCGCGGCCTGCAAGCGTCGTACGTTGCGGAACGCTGCGGGCGTCTGACCGACCTGTTTGGCGAATCTCCGGCGGAACGTGTCGTAGCTCAGACCGGCCTCGGCGGCGATGGCGGCGAGGTCGGTGCTCGCGGTGAGGTCGTCGGCCAGGCGGGTCATGGCGTCCACAATCTCCATGCTGACGTCTTCTGTCGTGGTGTCCTCGACATCGACGAGCCAGTCGGCCAGTGCCATCAGTTGGTGCTCGGCGGCGCGGCGGGTCTTGGGCGGCGCCCGCAGTACGGTGCGGAGTGCTTCGACCGAGGGTTGCGGGCTGGGGTAGCGCGGGCCGGCGCCGGTCAGGTGCGGGAGCGCGTCGAAGATCGGGCCGGTGAAGACGGCGAACAGCTCGGTCCAGCGCTCCCCCGGATCGGTGTGGTACGTGTGCGGAAACCTTGGCGGCACGAGCGTGTGGGCGCCCCCGGTGATCCGCTCCGCGCGACCGTCGGCGTCACGATAGTTGCCCTCGCCATCGATCAGCACCGACAACACGTAGGCATCCATCACCCGGAGCGCGGGCGACATGATCGGCTCGGAGTCGATCACCTCACCGGCGAGCACCAACTGACCGAGCCTGGTCACCGGCCCCTCCGCGATCGTGACGATCGTGCGCTCGCTCATCTGGTGCAGGCTACGCCAAAATGTTCATGTCCGGGTCGCGGCGAGACATTCTTTGCCGAGTGCGGTCGACCTAGCGTTTCGGTAAGCCGAACTTCACCGGAGGACGCTATGAACGACCTGGTCACGCCCGAGCACCTGGCCCAGTTCCGCGACGAGGGGTACTTCGTGCTGGAGGGTGTGCTCACCGACGAACAGCTCGAGCTGTTGCGCGGCGGAGCGCAGTACTCGATCGACAAGCTCGACGCCGCGATGGATGCCGCCGGCACCGACTCGATCGGGATCAACCACCGGGGCAAGCGGTACTTCAGCAGCATGATCTACCAGGACCGGCCGGAGCTGCGGCAGTTCCTGTTCAGCGACACGATGGCGGAGATCTGCCAGAAGACGCTGGGCGATGACGCGTGGCTGTTCTGGGAGCAGTACGTGATCAAGGCCGGCGACCCGAACACAGCCTTCGCCTGGCACCAGGACTCCGGCTACGTCCACGAGGACCACGAGCCGTACCTCACCTGCTGGATCGCCCTCGACGACGTCACCGAGGAGAACGGCTCGGTCTACCTCCTGCCGTACTCACGCTCGGGCATCAAGTCCTACATCAAACACATCCGCGACCCCAAGCTGAACGACATGGTCTGCTACTTCGGCACCGACCCCGGCATCCCGATGACCGCCCCCGCCGGCTCCATCGTCGTGTTCTCCAGCGTCGTCATCCACCGCAGCGGCCCCAACCAAACCGACCGCCACCGCCGCGTCTACCTAGCCCAATACTCCAAAGAAGTAATCCCCTCCAAAGACGGCCAGGGCGCCCACGGCTCCTTCGACCCCTTCCTGAAAGCCGGCCAGAACATCGCCGACCGCTAATCACTCATCGAAGAAGATCGGTTCGCCGGCTACTCCGCTGAATCCGGCCAGGCCGTGTGCTTTCGCCAGGTCGAGGACCTCGTCGAAGGTGTCGCGCAGGCTGCCGTAGGCGAGCGTGAGTACGACGTACTTGTCGACGTTCTCCGGGTTCTCCTCCAGCTCGTAGTCCCCCGGCTCCAGCTCATCTTTCAGGTGCGGAAGTCGCCGCAGCAGCTCCTCGCGGAAACGCAGTACGTCAGCACTGGCCGGCAACCCGTCGGTGATCCCTTCACAAACGTTGTCGTAGATCTGTTCGGGTTCTCCCGGAATTGCCTTCCAGAAGGCGAAGTCAGAGCTCATGGGTCCTCCGTTGGAGCGCGTTGCCGAGGGTGGTTGAGGCCGTTGCCAGGGCGCCTCGGTTGATTTCGGATGGGGCGCCGTTGGCGAAGGGGTGCCAGCCGGGGAAGAAGGTGCCGTGGGTCCAGTTGACGGGCTTGGTCTGGTTGAAGGCTGTTTGGAACTTGTGCACGACGGTGGATGGAAGGCTGGCCGAGAGGAAAGGGAGGCTGGAGATTGCATGTCCGGCGCGGAGGGCGCTGGGAGTGGGCAGGGTCTCCTCGACCGCGATCGAGCCGTAGACGGCACCGGTGCGGGCGGTGGGCTCCCGCAGTACGTCGGTCGCCCAAGCGGCGAGTTTGTACGCCGCCTTCCGGTCCTTCGACTTCCACAGCTCCTCGGGCAATCCCAGCGCACCGGCCGACACGGAGACCGCCACCGGATGCGCCTCCGCTTCCGTCCCGTGCAGATGCTCGACGATCACAGTCCCCTTGGCGTGGTAGCCGGCCTTCAGCGGGCGCGAGACCGGGTCCCCACCGTGCACCGCCGACTCGAACTCCGCACCGGTGAGCTCCACGGTCGATCGGTCAGCCAGATCCTGCAGCATCGCGAACGGTCGACCGCGCGGCGCGAGCTCGACCACGCCCGACGGCGTACAACCGAACTCGACCGCGATGTCACACGCCTGCCCGAAGGCCACTTCATCACCCGAAGCCACCCACACCGCAATCGTCAGATGCGGCGGCTCGGGGTAGAGCTCAGTCACCGTGGAAGCGAAGTTCGGCAGACGGGTCCGTCGTACGCCGCTCGGCGGGGAGATGTACCGCCGTCAGCTTCAGCTCGATCTCCAGCAGCACATCATCCCCCACGACGCTTTCCTAGGTCTCGATCCGTACGGTGATCATCGCAGGAACTCGGTGAGCCAGCTCGATTCACCTCACAACGGGAAGTTACATTTCCATGGCGCGTCCAGTTCTTCTGGATTGACGCCGGCTCGTTCGACGGACTCATCAACATCATCGATCGACGACACAACCTCGTCGTACACAACTGACATGTTGCCGTCGTAAATGTCGTTATCCTCTGCCAGCAGTTCGCGAGGCACCTCGAATGCCCGGACTCTGAAGTTCCCAGTCTCTAGCGGGATGACCCAGACCCACGACTCGCTGGCCGCCGAAGCAGAACGTCTCCGAGCGGCGACCTCCGACTGAGACATCAGAAGTCTGTTCATGGCTTGAGCCTGCATGTCAGGACCCCAGAAGATTCGAACGATTGGGCCATCAAAATCACATCAACCCCCACGACACTCCCCCGGGACCCGGATCCGTACGACGATCATCGCAAGCCGATGCGGGCTCTGATGTCTCGGTTGATCATGACCTTGGCCGACAGGTTAGACCTGATCACCTGACCAAGACTCCCCAGGTCAACAACCCTTTGCAGGATCTCTACCAGCGGAGCGACCACCTCGCGTCTGACCCGCTGTGCTAGGGGCCGATCGGACCTGTGTGCTAGCTGTTGCGTGGGGCGTACATGATGACTGCTACGCCCAGGAGGCAGATCGCCGCGCCTAACACGTCGTAGCGGTCGGGTTTGAAACGATCGACCAGGACTCCCCAGGTCAGGGAGCCGGCTACGAAGATGCCTCCGTAGGCTGCGAGGATGCGGCCGAAGTTGGGGTCGGGCTGGAAGGTGGCTACGAAGCCGTAGGCGCCTAGGGCAACTATTCCGCCGGCAATCCAGAGGAGGCCGCGGTGTTCGCGCCAGCCTTGCCAGATGAGCCAGGCGCCACCGATCTCGGCGATCGCGGCTAGGACGAAGAGCAGGACGGAGCGCAGCACTGTCACGCGCGGCCGCCCGGCGCCGGTTCGGGTCGGGAGGCGGGGACACGCCGCGGGTCGTGAGTCCGGCGGGTGGTGCCGAGGTCGGCGAACGGGAGGGGGCAGTCAGGGTCGCCGGCGCAGGTTTGGAGGTCGTCGCAGCCGGCCGCGATGCCGGCGCGGAGGGTTTCGGCGATGACCGTCAGGTCGGCGATCTTGGCTTCCACGTCCGCTAGTTTCTCGCGGGTGCGGGCCTGCAGCCCGGCTCCTTCGCCACGGGCGTGTCGGTGGCGGGCGATGTCCAGCAGTTCGGAAACCTCGGTGAGCGTGAATCCGAGGCGCTGGGCCGCCTTGATCACGCGCAGCGTCGTGACGGCTTCCGATGGGTAGATGCGATGGCCGCCGAGGCTTCGCGCCGGTTCAGCGAGGAGGCCGCGGCGTTCGTAGTACCGCAGGGTTTGCAGGTTGACGCCGGCCGCGGCGGCGAGCTCGCTCGATCTCATAGACGGTCACTCAGGCCGTCGAGTACGTCGGTCCGCGCCGGCGGGACCGTGATCCGCAGGCGGAGTTCGTCGGCGTTCGAGCTCAAGGTGAAGGTGAAGAACGAGCAGCACTCGGTCTCGCGCGCGGTCAGGTCCTCCACCACTTCGCGCGAGTCGGGTGTAAGCGTGACGTCGAGGGTCTGTGCATCGACGCGATCAGCGCCGCGGAGGTGTACGGCGAACAGTTGGTCGAACTCCGCCATCCGGAACGGGCGCTCCGCCGTCGGGAGGGTGCAGGCGTCCGGGACCCACGTCAGATCGTCCATGAGATCGACGGTAAACCTGTACCCAAGTACCGGATGCAAGTCCTCAGTCGGTCCAGGTGAGGACGTACGCGACCGCGCCGAAGCTGACCCGGTCCCCCGGCCGCACGCGGACGGTGGTGGTGATGCGGAGATCGTTGACGGTGGTGCCGTTCATCGAGCCGAGGTCGCGGAGCATCCAGCCCTCGTCGACGTGCCGGAGCTCGGCGTGATGCCGCGACACGGACTCGTCGGCCATCCGCAGCGTCGCACCGGCACCGCGCCCGATCCGCACGGTCGGCGAACCAGGCGCCGGCAAGGCAAGACCAGGAAGCGGTACGGCGGTTTGCGCCCGCACCAAGCTGAAACGCGGAAGCGCATCGAGCCACGCGGCGAGCAACCCGACGGGGTCGAACCGCGCACCGCGCGACGGGGTGGGCCGAGCCACGCGCTCCGGGTAGGCAGCGGATCCGGGCGAGCCGGCGGGTCCGTACGCAGTTCCCGCGGCGTGCACAGAGCCATCCGCGGTTCCCGCGCCGCGCGCGGAGCCATCCGCGGTTCCTGGGCCGCGCGCCGGATCGTGCGCCGTCGCAGGGCGACGAGCAGGAGCGTGGGCGCTTGCGGGGCGCTGCGCGGGGTCGAGTGGATGGGCTCCCGTTCGAGCGTCCGGGGGTGCTGGCCTCTCCACCTTCAGACGTGGCAGGCGGGTGCGGAGGTTCTTGATCCAGCCGCGGCGGGGTTCGGTGGATGGGAGGTCTCGGACTGCGTCGGCGAGTTCACCGCGGCTCTGGGCGCGGAGTACGAAGTTCATCCGGCGGATGAAAGTGTCGTGGGACAGTCGGCCCGAGCCGGCGCCGTCGCGCAGTACGGCGAGGGCGCGGTCGCGCTCCGCGTCCGACGGACGCGTCCCCTCCACCGGTACCGACGTCATACAACGCATTGTCCGGGTGAGCCAGGTTCACTGTCCACCAGCGGCGTTGCTGGTGAGTGTCGGTGCGGTGGGACAGAATGCAGGAATGCGACTGCCTGTCATGCCGCCGGTCAAACCGATGCTCGCCAAGCCGGTGAAGGAGATCCCGCGCGGCGAGATGAGCTACGAGCCCAAGTGGGACGGGTTCCGCTCCATCATCTTCCGCGACGGCGACGAGGTGGAGATCGGCAGCCGGAACGAGAAGCCGATGACGCGGTACTTCCCCGAGCTGGTCGAGGCGGTGAAGGCGAATCTGCCCGAGCGCTGCGCGATCGACGGCGAGATCATCGTGATCGGCGAGTCCGGCGACCGGCTCGACTTCGAGGTGCTGCAGCAGCGCATCCACCCGGCCGCGAGCCGCGTGAACATGCTGTCCGAGAAGACCCCGGCCCGGTTCGTCGCGTTCGATCTGCTCGCACTCGGTGACGACGACTACATGGAGCGACCGTTCGCCGAGCGTCGTACGGCGCTGATCGACGCGCTCGCCGGCGTGAAGGCGCCGATCCACGTCACCCCGGCGACGGCCGACCACGAGATCGCGGCGCAGTGGTTCGAGCAGTTCGAGGGTGCCGGCCTGGACGGACTGATCGCGAAGCCCCTCGACGGCACCTACATCCCGGACAAGCGGACGATGTTCAAGATCAAGCCGGAGCGGACGGCGGACTGCGTCGTCGCCGGGTACCGCGTGCACAAGAGCGGCGAGGACCGGATCGGCTCACTCCTGCTCGGGCTGTACAACGAGGACGGCACGCTCGCGAGCGTCGGCGTGATCGGCGCGTTCCCGCTCGAGCGACGCAAGGAGCTGTTCCAGGAGATGCAGCCGCTCGTCACGACCTTCGACGAGCACCCGTGGGCCTGGGCCAAGCAGGAGGAAGGCGTCCGTACGCCGCGCAACGCCGAAGGCAGCCGCTGGCAGGCCGGCAAGGACCTGTCCTTCGTGCCCTTGCGGCCCGAGCTCGTCGTCGAGGTTCGGTACGACCACATGGAAGGCATCCGCTTCCGCCACACCGCCCAGTTCGTCCGCTGGCGCCCGGACCGTACGCCGGAGTCCTGCACGTACGAGCAGTTGGAGGAGCCGGTGAAGTTCGACCTGGCCGACGTGCTTTCCAGCGCCCAACGATGAAACCCCTCTACCGCCTCTACACAGGCCTGCTCCGGCGCCAGCTCAAAGGGCTGCCGATGCCGCAGCACGTCGCGATCGCGATGGACGGCAACCGCCGCTGGGCTCGCGGCGAGGGGTACGACGACGTACGCATCGGTCACCGCTTCGGCGCCGAACACCTCGAGTTCTTCCTGAACTGGTGCGCCGACGCCGGGATCCGCTGCGTGACCGCATGGGTGGCGTCGCCGAGCAACCTGCGCAAACGCGACGCGGATCAGGTCGATTACCTGATGAACCTGACCGAGACCGTGCTGGCCGACCACGTGCGACGCGACCACCGCTGGCGGCTGCACGTCGCGGGCCAGCTGGATTTGTTGCCTGACTCAACGGCTCGCGCGCTGAAGGAAGCTGTCGAGGCAACGCGGGACCGCTCCGATGCGGGCGACCTGACCATCGCGATCGCCTACAGCGGCAGGCTCGAGGTCGTCGACGCCGTCCGTTCCGTGCTCGACTCCGCGGCGGCCGACGGGCGATCACTCGCCCAGGTCGCCGACGAGCTCACCGAGGAGGAGATCAGCCGGCATCTCTACGTGCCGGGCCTGCCGGACACCGACCTGGTGATCCGGACGAGCGGCGAGCTGCGCATGTCGGACTTCCTGCTGTGGCAGGCAACTCGCTCCGAGATCGAGTTCTGCGACCTGTACTGGCCGGCTTTCCGCGAGGTAGATCTGCTCCGCGCGCTCAGGACCTACGGACGCCGGAGACTGCAACGATCCAGTTGAATACTTTCGGACCGGTTCGGGGCACTATGGGGGTATACCGACTGGTAAGCATCGGAGGTTTACGCGATGTACGACGTCGTACTGCTCGTCGAACAGGAACTGTCCGAGCCCGACGCGAAACGCGTCGTCGAACTGCACAACGACATGCCGGAGCCGGTCACGTACCACGTGCTCGTGCCATGCCACAACGCCGAAGCGGGCGTCGAGGCCTCGATCAGCGCACTCGGTACGGCGGACCTCTACGGGCCGGGACTCGCCGGTCAGCGTGACGACCTCGCCGAGGCACAGAAGGCGATCGACACCGAGGCCAAGGGCTGCAGCGGACGCAGCGTGCAGCGGCTCCGCGACCTCGGGCAGCACGCCGAAGGCGGAATCTCGCACGAGCGGCCGATCGACGCCCTCGTCGCCACCGTGAAGCAAGCCCAGGGGCAGGAGGTCATCATCCTGACCCGCCCGCACATCGTGGCCGAGTTCTTCCACCTGGACTGGACCACGTCGGCGCGCCGGCATCTCGGCGTACCCGTGCTGCATCTGCTCGAGCACGACGCGCAGAAGGCAGCCTCAGTGCGACAGCAGGGCCGCGTAGGTGACGCCGCCGGCGAGACACGCGATCAGCAATGACAGCGTCGTCCTGACCGCACGCTCACCCGTGCGGCCGTAGTGGCGGCCGTCCTCGGAGTGGTACGCGACCTTGAAGCCCGCGTACCCCGCTGCGAGAACGAGCGCCAACTTGATCATCAGACACCTGCCGCCGTACCAGATTCTGTGAACTGCGTGTGGTACAGATCAGCGTACTCGCCGCCCGCCGCGAGCAGCTGCTCGTGCGTGCCGCGCTCGACGATGTTGCCGTGGTCAACGACCAGGATCAGGTCGGCGTCCCGTACGGTCGACAGCCGGTGCGCGATGACCAGCGACGTACGCCCTTCCAGTGCCGTGTCGAGCGCCCGCTGAACGGCGACCTCGGACTCGGAGTCCAGGTGCGCGGTCGCCTCGTCGAGTACGACGATCTTCGGGGCCTTCAGCAACAACCTGGCGATCGCCAGTCGTTGCCGCTCGCCACCGGACAGCCGGTGACCACGATCGCCCACGACCGTGTCGAGACCGTCCGGCAGGCCGGAGACGAGGTCCCAGATCTGGGCCGCGGTCAGCGCGGCGACCATCTCGTCCTCGGTCGCGTCCGGCTTGGCGTACAGCAGATTGGCGCGGATCGTGTCGTGGAACATGTGCGCGTCCTGCGTGACGTACCCGATCGTGTCGTGCAAGGACTGCAGGGTGACGTCTCGAACATCCTGACCGCCGATACGCACCGCTCCCCCGGTCACGTCGTACAAGCGGGCCACCAGATTGGTGATGGTGGTCTTGCCGGCGCCGGACGGCCCTACCAGCGCGACCATCTGGCCGGGCTGAATCACGAAGCTGACGTCTTCGAGGACCTGAGCCGACACGCGCTTGTCCAGTACGGCGACGGCCTCGAGGCTCGCCAGTGAGACCTGCTCGGCGGTCGGGTAGGCAAACGCGACATGCTCGAACTCCACGCTCGCTGCATCGTCAGGCAGATCCTCAGCGTCCGGCGCGTCCTTGATCATCGGCTCCAGATCGAGCACCTCGAAGACCCGCTCAAAGGAGATCAGCGCGGTCATGACGTCGACGCGGATGTTGGACAGCGCAGTCAGCGGGCCATAGAGCCGGCCGAGCAGGGCGACGAGTGCGAGCAGTGTCCCGATGGTCAGGGTCTGCCGTACGGCGAGGTTGCCGCCCACGCCGTACACCAAGGCCGTCGCCAGCGCGGCGACCAAGGTCAGCGCCGTGAAGAACACCCGGCCGAGCATCGCGATCCGGATGCCCAGGTCGCGGACGCGGCCGGCGCGCTCGCCGAAGTCCGCGGTCTCCAGCTGCGGCTTGCCGAACAGCGTGACGAGCAGCGCGCCGCCGACGCTGAACCGCTCGGTCATCGCGCTGGACATCTCGGCGTTCAGGTTCATCTGCTCGCGCGTCATCGCGGCTAGGCGACGACCGAGGACGCGCGCCGGGATGAGGAAGATCGGCAGCATCAGGATCGCGACCACGGTCAGCTGCCAGCTCAGCGCGAGCATCGCGCCGACCACCAGGATCAGGCTGATCACGTTCGACACCACGCCGGACAGCGTGGAGGTGAAGGCCTGCTGGGCGCCGATCACGTCGTTGTTGAGGCGCGACACGAGCGCGCCGGTCTGCGTCCGGGTGAAGAACGCGACCGGCATCCGCTGGACGTGCGAGAACACCTTGGTCCGCAGGTCGAAGATCAGCCCCTCCCCGATCCGCGCCGAGAACCAGCGCTGGATCAGACCGAGCAAAGCCTCGAAGACCGCGAGTACGGCGACCACCAGGGCCAGCGCCGTCACCAGTCCGGCGTTGCCCTTCGAGATCCCGTCGTCGACGATCTTCTTGAACAGCAGCGGCGACGCGATCACCAGCACCGCGGACACGATCACCAGCAGCAGGAACGCCGCGATGTGCCAGCGGAACGGCCTCGCGAACCGCGCGATCCGCGGCAGCGTGCCCTTCGCCAGCTTCTGCCCGGCGACGGACGCGTCCTGCCGCCGCCAGCCCATCGCGCCCATGCCGGGCCGCATCATCGGTGACGACATTCAGTCCCCTCCCCTTCGATAGATCTTCTAACACCTCACGCCGCTCGAGACTTCCCGCAACTTTTGGTTGCGCATCCGAGCCGTCGTCGTCTACAGTCATGTGCAACAAAAGGTTGCGAAAGGATGAGGGTAATGACCAGGAGCATCGAGCGGGAGATTCGGGTGGAGGCTACCCCGGAGGTGGTCTACGAGGTGGTCAGCTCGCCGGAGCACCTGCGCGAGTGGTGGCCGGACGAGGTCGACCTCGACCCGAAGCCCGGCGCGACCGGCACGATCACCTTCCGGCAGGACCACGGCAACATGGTCGAGCCGCTGACGGTCGTCGAGGCGGACCCGCCGCGGCGCTTCTCGTTCCGCTGGGCCTACACCGACGAGCCCGCCACCGCGGAGAACTCGGTGCTGGTCACCTTCGACCTGATCCCGAGCGACGGCGGCACGCTGCTCCGGTTCGCCGAGACCGGGTTCGACGAGGCCGCCAAGTCCGACGAGCTGCTCGCGGACCACACCAGCGGCTGGGACTACTTCATCCCGCGCATCACGCCGTACGCCGAGGGGCTGGCGAACCGGCCGTGATCGACGACGAGCTCTGGTCGGCGATCGGTGACCCCACCCGGCGACGGATGCTCGACCTGCTGCTCGCCGACGGCGGCGGTACGTCGACCAGCCTCAGCGACCAGCTGCCCGTCACCCGCCAGGCGGTCGCCAAGCACCTCGCCGTACTCGACCGGGCCGGGCTGGTGCACTCCGCACCGTCCGGACGCGAACGTCGCTACACCGTCGACGAATCGCAGCTCGCCCGCGCGATCAACCAGCTGACCGACGTCACCGACGCCTGGGACCGGCGGCTGCAGCGCATCAAGCGGATCGCCGAAACGATCCAGAAGACCCGAGACAACACCCGAGACAACAACTGAGAGGCACAACCATGTACGACATCTTGCATCGCGTCGGAATCATCGCATCCCCGAACGACGTCTACGCGGCACTCACCACCATCGACGGCCTGGCCGGCTGGTGGACCGAGGACACGACCGGCGATGTCGACGGCGTCATCGCATTCCGCTTCGCCACGGCCGGCGGGGACGGCTTCGACATGAAGGTCCTCGAAACCACGCCCGGCAAGCTTGTCCGCTGGGAGGTCGTTGGTGGACCCGACGAATGGATCGGCACCCACGTCAGCTTCGAGCTCTCCCAGACCGACGAGTACACGATCGTGCTCTTCAAGCAGGAGGGCTGGCGCGAGCCGGTCGAGTTCATGTACCACTGCAGCACCAAGTGGGCCACGTTCCTGATGAGCCTCAAGCAGTACGTCGAGACCGGCAAGGGCGAGCCCGCGCCGAACGACGTACTCGTCAGCAACTGGCACTAACCGAGAGCGGCGATCAGTTCCTTCAGGCGCCGGGACTGGGCCTGACGCTCGGCCTCGAGCTGCTCGGTGTAGGTGCGGTCCGCGGCACCGAGCAGCAAGGCCTTGGTCTCGCGGATCGCACCCGGCAGCGGGCCGAGCAGCGCATCGGTCAGGTCCTTCACCGTCGCCGCCAGCTCATCGGCCGGTACGACGATGTTGGCCAGACCGATCTCCTTGGCCTCGGCCGCCTCGACCCAGCGGCTTGTCGCGCACAGCTCGAGCGCCCGCGAGTAGCCGACGAGCTGAACCAGCGGCTGGGTGCCGCCCAGGTCCGGGACCAGGCCGAGAGCCGGCTCGCGCATGCTGAAGCGGGCGTCCGGGGTCACCACTCGCAAGTCGCAGGCCAGCGCCAGCTGGAACCCGGCGCCGACCGCGTGACCCTGGACCGCCGCGATGCTGATGATCTCCGGGCGTCGCAGCCAGGAGAACCCAGCCTGGAACGCGGCGATCAGCTCCAGCAGCTCGGGCTCCGGCTTCGCACCCAGCGTCAGGAGCGGCTCCTGGCCGTCGACGGGATCGCCAACCATCAGACGTCGGTCGAGGCCGGCCGAGAACGATGGCCCCTCCCCCGACACGACGACGACGCGGACCTCGGGCGGCAACGACGTACCGAAGTCGGCCAAGGCACTCCACATCGCCGGGGTCTGCGCGTTGCGCACCTCCGGCCGGTCCAGCACCACGCGCGCAACAGGGCCGTCCACCGAGAACCGCAGTCCGAGATCCGTCATGGCACCGGATATTACTCCGGAGTAATCAGGCGAGCGAGACCAGGTCGGCGTAGTCGTTCGACCAGAGGTCCTCGACACCGTCCGGAAGCAGTACGACGCGCTCCGGCTCGAGGGCCTCGACCGCGCCCTCGTCGTGGGTGACGAGGACGATCGCGCCGGTGTACGAGCGGATCGCGTTCAGCACCTCGGCCCGGGAGGCCGGGTCCAGGTTGTTGGTCGGCTCGTCGAGAAGCAGTACGTTCGCCGCCGAGACGACCAGAGTCGCCAGGGCGAGCCGGGTCTTCTCGCCGCCGGAGAGCACGCTGGCCGGCTTGTCCGAGTCGTCTCCGGTGAACAGGAACGAGCCGAGCACGCTGCGGGCCTGCGTTTCGTTCAGGTCCGGGGCGGCCGACTTCATGTTCTCCAGCACGGTCCGGTTGACGTCGAGCGTCTCGTGCTCCTGCGCGTAGTACCCGAGCTTGAGGCCGTGGCCGTCGATGATCTCGCCGGTGTCAGCCTTCTCGATGCCGCCGAGGATCCGCAGCAGGGTGGTCTTGCCGGCGCCGTTCAGCCCGAGTACGACGACGCGCGAGCCCTTGTCGATCGCCAGGTCGACGTCGGTGAAGATCTCCAGCGAGCCGTACGACTTGGACAGCTCGCGGGCCATCAGCGGCGTCTTCCCGCACGGGGCAGGCGTCGGGAACGAGATCTTCGCGACGCGGTCTGCCTGACGCTCGTCCTCGAGCGACGACATCATCCGCTCGGCGCGGCGCAGCATCTGCTGGGCGGCGGCCGCCTTGGTCGCCTTGGCGCGCATCTTGTTCGCCTGGTCGACCAGCTGAGTGGCCTTCTTCTCCGTGTTCGCCCGCTCGCGCTTGCGGCGTCGTTCGTCGGTCTCGCGCTGGTTCAGGTACGCCTTCCAGCCGACGTTGTAGACGTCGATCTCGGCCCGGTTCGCGTCCAGGTGGAAGACGCGGGTGACGGTCTCCTCGAGCAGGTTCACGTCGTGGCTGATCATGATCACGCCACCGGCGTACGACTTGAGGAAGTCGCGCAGCCAGACGATCGAGTCGGCGTCCAGGTGGTTGGTCGGCTCGTCGAGCAGCAGCGTCTCGGCCTGCGCGAACAGGATCCGGGCCAGCTCCACGCGGCGGCGCTGACCGCCGGACAGGGTGGCCAGCGGCTGGCCGAGGACACGGTCCGGGAGGCCGAGGTTGGCCGCGATCCGGGCCGCCTCGGACTCCGCGGCGTACCCGCCAGCGGCGTGCAGGTCGGCCTCGGCGCGCTCGTACCGGCGCATGCCCTTGGAGCGGGTCTTCTCGTCGGCGCTGGCCATCGACTTCTCGGCGCTGCGCAGACGGCGTACGACGTCGTCGAGGCCGCGCGCGGACAGGATCCGGTCGCGGGCCAGTACTTCGAGGTCGCCGGTGCGCGGGTCCTGCGGCAGATATCCGATCTCGCCAGACTTGGTCACCGAACCGCTGGCCGGCAGGCCCTCACCGGCCAGGATCTTGGTCAGGGTCGTCTTGCCGGCGCCGTTGCGGCCGACCAGCCCGACCTTGTCGCCGGGACCGACCCGGAAGGAAGCAGGCGCCAGTAACTGCCGGGCACCGACGCGAACCTCGAGATTGGAGACAGTGATCATCGGGGTTCGCAGGCGTCCTTACGCTAGAGCTTCAGCAGAGTTTGCTGCTCTAGTGTAAGTGGCATGAAATTCAATCCGGATGCGGATCTCGACACCAGCGGTGTCGAGGACACCCGCGGTAGCGGCGGCGGGCGCGGTGGCGGCCTGCCCGGCGGGATGATCCCGGTCGGTGGCGGCATCGGCGGCATCATCCTGCTGGTCGTGATCCTGCTGCTGACCGGCGGCCTGCCAGGCGGAGGTGGCAGCGCCGACGAACCGGTCACGCAGAACACGGCGACCGGCAACCTGAGTTCCTGCAAGAAGGGCACGGACCTGCAGGCGAACTCGAACTGCCGGTTCGTCTTCTACCAGAACTCGATCGAGAGCTTCTGGGCCGCGGAGCTCCCCCGGCGCGGCAAGAAGTACACCCGGGCGCCGATGCGCGTCTTCGACGGCTCGGTCAACACCGGCTGCGGCCCGGCCACCAGCGCCGTCGGCCCGTTCTATTGCCCGCCGGACATGCGTGTGTACCTGGACCTCGGCTTCTTCGAGACGCTGCAGACCGACCTCGGCGCCCGCGGCGGCGAGTTCGCCGAGGCGTACGTCATCGCGCACGAGTACGGGCACCACATCCAGAACCTGTACGGCATCCTCGACCGGATCAAGACCCGCAACGGCCCGTCCTCGGACTCGGTCCGCTCCGAGTTGCAGGCCGACTGCCTGGCCGGCATCTGGACCAACCACGCCACCACGGTCCCCAACAAGAGCGGCCAGCCGCTCATCACCGAACTCTCCGACGACGACATCGTCCGCGGCCTCGACGCCGCCGCCTCCGTCGGCGACGACCGCATCCAGCAGAAGACCCAGGGCCAGGTCACCCCCGAATCCTTCAGCCACGGCACCGCCGCCCAACGCATGAAGTGGTTCCAGAAAGGTATGGACTCCGGCGACATGACCGCCTGCGACACCTGGTCCGCCAACCCCCTCTGACCACCGGCACCCACCGACTCAGGGCGGATATCCCCTGAAGTTGGGGGTTCTCCGCTCGCACACCAGCGGAGAACCCCCAACGCGAGTGGATATCCCCTCGTGTTCGGGCCGCTCAGACGGACATGCCGAACCGCCCTGTACCTGGAAGGTGCGGGGCGGTTCTTGCGGGGTCGGTCAGGCGACCTGGGCGGGGCGGTGGTAGCCGGGGAGGAGTTCGTCGACGAGGGCGTCGGTTTCGGCTTCCGGGCCGCGGGGGGCGCCGTGTTTGGTGAGGGCGGCGTACAGCTGGGCGGCGACGTTGGTGACGTCGGCCGTCGTACCGAAGTGGGATGCCAGGCGGAGCGTGGCTCGCCAGAGTTCCTCTGAGGCCGGGGAGAAGCTCAGGCCGGTCTGGAGGGCGGTGCGGGCGAGGTTGCCGTCGTTGTGGCTGAGGGACGCCTCGGCGAGCCGCAGGGCTGCGTCGACGACGGCCTCGGCCATCCGGCGCTCGATGCCGGACGCGGCGAGCCACGAGTAGCGGCCGCCGGGCAGGTTCGACCAGGCGGGACCGTGGACCAGGCTGAGCGCCGTCGACAGCGGACCACGCGGGTCGTCCACCATCGTCGCCTGCTTCGCCAGGGTCCGGAACACGTCCCAGTCGACCCGGACCACGCTGCGGTTGAGCATCCAGCGGCCGGACTCGTCGGCGTACATCGCGTCCACCCCGACCCAGCGGCGGGTGTGCTCCAGCGCGGCGTCCCGCAGCTCCTCGCTGATGCCGCGCGGCCAGATCGCACCAGCGAGCACGTTCGGGTGTACGCCGTAGTCCTGGCTCGCGAGGAACGCGATGATCTCCGTCGACAGCGAGACCCGGCCCTCGTCGATGACACCGCGGGCGTCGACCTCTACCGGACCGAGCAGGTCGACCTCGACCGGAGCCGGCTGGCTGAGATCGGTCGTCGAGAACTCGTACGCCGGCATGTCCTGCTCCGCGCGCCGCTTGTCGCGTGCATCCACCTCGGCCGCGTCGAACAGCGCAACCAGGTCGGCGAACTGCTCCGGGTTGACGCTGTGCGCGTCGACCTCGAGGCCGAGCAGCCGGCAGACGGCCTGGTTCTTCTCGTCCACGACGAACCGCCACGGCGAGTTGATCACGTCGCCGACCACGACGACCGCGATGCTGCGCTGGGCGTCCGCGGCCAGCCGGTTCAGCTGGTCCTGCTCCTCCGGCGACGGCGGCGCGGACACGAAGATGATCTCCGAACCCCACAACGCCGCGTCCGGGTGCGTCATCCGGGCATCCGCGACCGAGTCGACGTTGCGCCGCTGGCATGCCTGCACCTGTGCCTCGGTACGCCGGGCAACCTCGCCCATCGCGTCGTCGAGACGGATCCAGTAGCTCAGCCGCGACGGCGCCAGCGACGACAGGTCGTCGCCGAATCCGACCATGCTGATGTGCGCGCCCTCGGACCACAGGTTGGTCGCGAGCTCGACGGCGAGCGAACCGACCACGTCGCGGGACGCGTTGGTCACGCCGCCGAACGAGACGATCCCGTTCGCGGTGTCGAGGTCGATCAGCACCGTGGCGCCGTCGGCGTTCTGGCCGACCGTGACCAGCGTCGGGTACGGCGCGGGCGCGTTCACCTCGCCGCTCGGACCGTACGCCCGGCGCAGCGTCCACCGGGTGCCTTCGGCAATCGCCTGCCACGGACCGGGCGGCTCGGGCTGAGCCTCGTACGGGTCGAGCACCAGCGTCAGCGCCCGGTCGGTCACCAGCGCGGCGACCACCTTCGGCATCGACCGCTCCGACTGCGTCATGTCCGCGCCGAGCTTGCGCAGCGCGTTGTCGACGAACTGCGCGGTCGGCACGTCCGACGCGAGCCGCAGGCCGACCTCGGTCTGCCGGTGACCGGCAGCCTTCGGACCCGGACCCTGCGCCCAGCCGCGGCGCCGCTTCAGTGCCAGCGCCAGACCGGCTGCGAGCAGCGCCGCACCGAAGCCGTAGATACCGGCCTGCTGCAGGTTGATCCCGCCGTCGTCGGTCGCGACCGGAGTCGCCTCGGGAACCTGGATGCCGCCACCGGCGGGCTCGCCGTGCTCGGATTGGCCGGTCCCCGGAACGTGCGGCTCGACACTGACGCGCGGCTCCCCCGGCTTCACGTTCTTCGCGCCCGGGTCGCTCTGGCTCGTGCCGATGACGATCGACGAGCCCGGCTCGATGCCCTGCTCGGAGTACCGCGTCGGAGTACCGGACTCGTGCTTGCCGCCGGTCTTCGTCTCGGTCTTGGTCTCGGCCTTTGTGGTCGGCTTGACCGTGGGCTTGGCGGACGTCCGGGTCTCGGTGGTGGTCTTCGTGCTGACAGTGGTCTTGCCGGTTCGGTCGTCGATGCTGACGCGCACCGTGTGCACACCCGGGCCCTTGGCGTCGCTCGGCAGGCGCACCTGCCAGCCCGGCATGATCAGATCCGGGTTGGTCAGCCGGCGGCCGTCGGGCTGGAGCTTGTTCTTGTTGAGGTCGTAGATCTCCTTGTACCGGCGGCCCTCGCCCAGATACCGCTCCGCGATGTCCCACAGGCAGTCGTAGTTGCGCCCCTGCGGCGGACGGACCTCGGTGTACTTGATGACCTGACCCTGGTGGTCGTGGTTCGTCCGTACGCCGGTCGTCGTCTTCTGATTGCCCGCGAGGATCTTGCTGGCGGCCTCGGTCTGACGGAACTGCGACGTCGCGGACTGGTCACCACCGTGCCGTGCCGACACCGACGTCGGAGCGGCCGGGCCGGCCGTGGTGACCGCGCTCGCGACCGGCAGGCTGACGCCCGCGCCGGCGGCGATCAGTACGACGGTGCCGATCAGCCGGCGGGCGATCGTCTGCGAACCGCCGCCGAACGGGATCCGCGGCGACAACCCGTGCCCGCGGATCTCGGCGACCGCTTCCGCGATCAGGCAGACGACGAAGTGCAGCCACGCGACCCAGATGAAGAACGCGATGATGCCGAGGACGGTCCGGATGCTCAGCTCGTCGAACAGCATGCTGCTGGTCGGCATCTTGTCCGGCCACGGAGTCCCGAAGAACCGCAGCAAGATGTACGGCACACCGCCGACGATCGCGAGGATCGCGAGCAGCGCGACGAACCCCTTCAACCGGTCCGCGCCCGGACTCCCCGCCCGCCGCTGCGGCAACCGCGCCGCACGCACCGGCTCATTCGTCCTTACCATCGCTCCTCCATACCCCCACCATCAACCACCAATGGCCTGCGCTTCCTGTACAGGAAGCCGTTGTACTGCGGTCACGTTCGCTGCGCCGATCAAGTGCCAGCCGCTAGCCTTACCGACCCAGTAGAAAACCTCCCACGTGATGGTGAGCTTCACCGTGTACATCTTGTCCGGCTGAGTCGCGCTGGATCGCTCGTAGACGTGCTTGCATGTGTTGATCTGGTGGAACGGGTCCTGGGTCTCGTCGTACCCGTCCGGGTCGTCTTCCGTCGTCACACCCATCAGGCACTTGAACGGCTTGGTGCCGTCGCCGGGATCGACCGTCATCGCGGCGACCCGGCCGCGCATTGTCAGGTTGTGCTCCGGGTCGATGTATCCGCTGAGCCTGCCCGGGTTATTTTGGTCGGCCTCCGCCTTTGAACTCTCCGCGGTCAGGGAGAAGAATGCAGGCACGTTGACGCGGGGCGTGAACGTCGGCATGACGACCAGGGCCGGCGGCGGATAGTTGCTCTTGAACGGATACCAGAACGGCTCCATGTAGTTCGGGAACGGGCATTGCGCCTCTTCCACCGGACCCACCGGGACATAGGCGCGCTCCAGGTGGGCGTTGTCACCACCGTCGTACGTGTCGAGGTTGTAGTCGGTGATTGTGATCCGCATCACCCACTTCTTGCCGTCCGGCGCCTTGGGGAGTCGGATGCCGTCCGGGATGGTGAAGTCGCGGCATGGGATGAACGGCTTGCCCTTGAGCCGCTCCCGCCACGTGGGCGGTGCCGGGTAATTCGAACCGGTATGGGCCGGCCCGTTGCTGCAGTACGCACCGAAGCCAACCGAGTTGACGTACATGCTGCAGACCGACGTGCCGGTCTGGATCGTGTCAGCGGAGGCGGTGGAGACAGGGCCTGCCGTGAGTAGTGCGAGTACCGCGCTCAGGACGAGCAGTGTGCGGCCGACTCGGTTGTGCATCCTCACTCCCCAGGACTCGTCTTCCGGCAGATTATCTTCGACCAGGGGCATCATGCCCGTTGCCCACTGCCCCGTCACCTCTTCGCAACCTCGAATTCCGTCTTCCGGACTAGGCCGGATAATGGACTCCGGTGCACTTCACCCCGGTCGTCGTGGCCAGGCGGTACGGCAGCCAGCCGATCCCGGTCAGGATCATCTCGATCACCTCGGGCGAGCCCTTCGGCGTCACGACGGTCCAGTTCTTCGCCTTCGGATCCCAGTACTGCGTGGTCTGCGAGCGGCACGTCTGCACCGCGACGGTGCCGTCGGCCGTCCGCTTCGCGCCGACGATGACCACGCTGCCCGGCGGCTTCATGATCCAGCCGTTGCGCTGGGCGTCGAAGATGCCCTGCGCAACGTCGGAGTAGAAGAACGACGGGAACTTCTTCTTCAGGACCGTGTCGTCTTTCGACACGAGGGCCTGGAAGTACAGCGGGTAGCTGGTCACGAGGCCTTGGACGGCGGGGTTCGAGGCGAAGTTCCCGGCTTCGATGATGATTTGGCCCTTGGGCGCCGTGGCCGGTTTGGTGGGCTTGGCGGTCGTGGCCGGCTGGGTGGGAGCGCTGGTGGTCGGCTCGGTGGACGGGGTGTCCGAGGACGTCGACGTGTCCGAGCCGCCGGCCGGGACCGGGAGGGTGCCGTCGTTCGAGTTCTTGCCGCAGGCACTCAACAGCAGGACAGCGGTCAGAACGACGGCCGGGAGGGCAAACCTACGCACGGGAGGCAATCCTTTGATCTCTAGCCGCCGGGCGGCTTCGTCGACGACGGCGGCTCCGAACTGGACGGCGGGCCGGACGGATCGCCGGACGGCGGCGGCGAGGAGTTGGTGTCGGGCGGCGGCGTGACGTTCGGCGAGCAGGTGGCGGGGAACGGGAACGGTGAGAGGGTCCAGGTCGGGGTCGGTGAGCCGACGGTCCAGGTCGGGCAGGGCAGGTCGATCGTCGGCGGGCGTGCGGTGGTGATGGGCGCGCCGGGGCCGTCGGTGGTCGGGTTCACCACGATCGGCGGGATCGTCGGGCTGTCGTCGGCCTTCTCGATGCCTTGCTCGGCATGCGCCTGACCGGTGCCGCTGGCCTTCAGGGAGGTCTTGCCGATCAGGCCCAGGAACGTGGTCTTGTTGGCGATGTCGACCTGGATGTCGACCTCTTTGTCGGTCAGCGTGGTCGGGCCGCAGGCGGTCACGGCCGGGTCGTTGGTGCGCACCTGCGCGCAGAACCCGGCGATCGCGACAGCCGCCTTGGCGGGGTCGATCTTGGCCTCGGCGACGTTCAGCTGGATCGCGGCGGCGCCGACACGGGCCGCCTCCTGGGCGTACCCGACCGCCCGCGACCGGGCGCCGAGCTGCCGGCCGCCGTCGATCACCAGACCGGCCAGGGTGAAGATCATCACCGCGAGGATCGCGACCGCGGGACTCAGCGCACCCCGCGAGAACAGCCGATGGTTGCCGGGGGCATCAATCCGGAAGAACTCGACGACCCGGGACCGGCGGCCGTGCTGGTGGTGGTCAGGAGCCGTCACCGCGCACCCCCCGGTACGGGTCGAGGGACGAGGTGAAGCGCTTGGTGATCGTGGTGTCGCCGCCGAGGCCGAGCAGCCCGAGGTCGCGGTAGTTGATCGTGCAAGTGACTTCGACCGACAACGGCGAACCGGCAACGAACCCGGTGGTGATCGAGCCGGACGCGGTCGTCTTGCAGGACTTGATCGCCTGGTTCATGGTCGTACTCACGGCCTGGTCGACACGGCTCTGGGCCTCGGGCAACGACCGGGCCTGGCTCGCGCTGCGGGCGCCGTCGCGGGCCGCGCTCTCCAGCAACGACGACGTCTGGAAGTACCGCCCGCAGGCCAGCAGGAACATGAACAGCAGGAGCAGCACGGGCGCAAGGATGACCATCTCCAGCGCCATGGTGCCGCGCTGACTACGGATCCCCAGCTTCCGCTTCATCCTCACGCTCTCACTTGTCGGCTTGGAACTGTTCGATCTGGCCGGTGGCGGTCCGGCTCACCTTCAGCTTCAGGCCGGGGACCAGCGAGACGGTGTCCCCGGTGACGGTGAACGAGACGGTGCCTTCCGGGCTGTTGTACGCCGGGAACGGGACGTCGGTGTGCTGCAACGTCGTGCCGCCGAGCTGCGCCGCGTACGACTGGATGTCCGAGCGGACCTTCTCCCCCACCGCCGTGGTGTAGACGGTCGGCTGCACCAGCCGGAGCCGGGACACGCCTTCTTCCGCGGCGTTCAGCGCGACGGAACGCCCGTACAGCCACAGGGCCGTCTGGATGGACAGGAAGATCAGCGTCAGGATCGCCGGTGCGAGGATGGCCAGCTCGAGTGTGCTGACCCCTCGCTCCGACCGCCTGCGCCGCAACGTCTTCCAGCCCGAACGCATAGCTGCGACCGTCAGCTGCCCGTGTCGATATCGGCGGTGTGCTTGCTGATCACGCGCTTCACCACGACGCCGATCGCCAGTGCGGCGACGACCAGGATGCCCGAGATGATCGCCCACTCGAGTGCGGAGGCGCCCAACTCGGTGTGCCCCTGCCGCGCCCGGGCCCGCTGGGCCTGCGCCCGTGCGAACGCGTAGCGGGCCATGGTCCGCCAGAACATCAACTCCGAGGTCATCCGATTGCCTTCCAGATCGTGAGGCCGAAGCAGGCCTCAGTATGCCCTGTACGACGGGCTACGCCGCCCTGCGGATCCCGTGCCCTGGCCACTGTTTTCCCTAACTTCCGAGGATGGCCACGCCGGCCGGGAAAGCCAGGAACAGGAAGAATGCCGAGATCATGACCAGCTGCGCAACCAGCATCGACTGAGAGCGCTCACCCGCCTTACCTTCCACGTCCGCCAGCTCCTTACGCCGCAGCGATGCCGCCCGCGCGAGCAGCGACGAGCGGATCTTCGCGCCCTCGTCACCGGCCAGGGCGAGCGCCGACGCAAGGTCCCGCAGCTCCTCCACACCGAGGTCCTCGCCGAGCAGTGCCATCGCGTCCCACGGCGTGATCCCGATCAGTCGCGCGTTCGCGAGCGCCTGACGGATCCGCGCCATCGCCCAGTGCTCGCCGATCGTTGACGCGGTCATCAGCGCCTCGGGCAGACCGCGGCCGCCGGCCAGGTTCATCGCGACCAGGTCGAGGAAGCTGCCGACCACGTGCCGGAAGTCGCGCCGCCGCTTCTCCGCCTCCTGCCGCAACGCCAGGTCAGGCAGGAAGAACGCCAGCGCCATGAACGCGAGCGTCACGATCGCCGGCGCCGCGCCCGGTGCGGCGAACCCGATCGCGGAGAACAGGAACAGCACGATCGGGATCAGGATCAGCGCGCCGAGGGCGAAGAACACCTTCGTGGCAAGCATTGCGGCGAACGGCTGGTTCATCACCGCGAGGTCGCGGCGGAGCTTGCCGAACGCCCAGCCGCGCGCGTTCGCCTCGGCCTCGAGCCGTCGGCCCAGCGTCTCCCGGGCCCGGTCGACGCCGCCGAGCACGCGCTCGCCGGCCGCACTCGCCGTCGCACCGCTGGTGTAGCCGCCGCGCCCGGCGTCGATCCGCGCGATCGTCGACAGCACGTTGGTCCGCGGCTTGATGAAGATCCGGATCGCGACGTACACGCCGAGGCCCGCCAGGCCGCCGGTGATGAAGGCCCAGGTCATCCGCTCACCGTTTCCATCCGGTCGTTACCCGGTCGGTTCAACCGGCCGTCGGTGCTCATGCCGATCAGGAACCGCTCCGGCACCTCGATCTTCGCCAGGCGTCGCAGCCACAGCAGGCCGAGCGCGTACAGCCCGATCACGATGGTCAGCACGGCCTGCCCGATGAAGCTCCGGTACGGCGCCATGTACGTCGGGTTGAACAACACCAGGCCCGCGGCCATGATCAGCGTGATCGCGACGACCACCTGCACGCTGCGCCGCGTGGATCTCCGCTCCGCCGCGACCTTCCGCCGTACGTCGAGCTCCTCGCGCGCCGAGTCCGCCAGCGCGCTCAGCACCTCACGCAGACCGGGTCCGCGCAGCCGGGCGTTGAGCACCAGGGCTGCGACGATCAGGTCGGCGGACGGGTCGTTCAGGTCGTCGGCGAACCGCATAAGGGCCGAAGGCAACGGTTCGCGGATGCGCAGCCGGTCGACGAGCAGGTTCAGGCTGGGCTTGATCGCGGGTGCCGCGTTGACCGCGGTCGCCGGGATCGCCTGTTCCAGACCGACCGCGCCGGCGATCGTGTCGCGCAGCGCTTCGGTCCAGGTGGCCAGTGCGTCCAGCCGGTCGATCGCGCGACGTTCCTCACCGGTGCCGCCGAAGAAGCGGTCCGCCATACCGGCCAGGAGGCCGAGCGCGATGGCGAGCACCAGCCAACGGGTCACCACCAGCACCACCAGGCCGACCGCGATGCCGGCGCCGAGGCGGATCAGGTTCCGGCGGTTGTCGGCGCTGCGGTTGCGGAACAGCGACGGCGTCTCGTCCTTCGGCTCGGTACCGCGGATCGCGACGATCAGCAGCAGTGCCGCGCCGCCGACCACCGCACCGCACAGCAGCGCAAGCAAGGTCCGGTCGTTCATCGCCTCACGCCCACGTTCCGTGGACGAGGGGCTGGTACCCGAAGTGCTCGAGCTCGTCCATGCAGGCGATCGGCGCGTGCGCCGCGGCGCGGCCGTCCGGTCCTGCCGCGAACACCTCGCCGGACAGCACGCGGCCGTCCCAGCCGGTCACCTCGCGAATGCTCTCGACGTACCGGCTCAGGCCGCCGCCGCGCTGGTAGTCGTTGTGCTTGCGGATGAACACGACGAAGTCGAGCGCGCCGGCGATCAGCATCTGGGTGGCGTCCATCGGTAGCCGCTCCATCGCCTGGATCGCATAGGTGCTGATCCGGTTGAACACCTCCATCGAGCTGTTCGAGTGGATCGTCGACAGCGAGCCGTCGTTACCCTGGCTCATCGCGTTCAGCATCGTCACGATCTCATCGCCCAGCACCTCACCCACGATGACCCTCGAAGGGTTCATGCGCAGCGATCGGCGGACCAGATCGGCCATCGTGACCTCGCCGACGCCCTCGGAGTTCGGCAGCCGTTCCTCGAACGCGACCACGTTCGGGTGCAGGTCCTTGAACTCCCCCAGGCCGAGCTCGAGCGAGCGCTCGACCGTGATCAGGCGCTCGTGCGGCTGGATCTCGTTGGCCAGCGCGCGCAGCAGCGTGGTCTTCCCGGAGTTCGTCGCGCCCGCGATCATGATGTTCTTCCGCGCCGCGACCGCGGCCCGCAGGAACGAGCCGATGTCGTCGGAGATGGTCCCGTTGGCCACCAGGTCGCGCAGGAACACCTTGCCGAGGCGGGCACGCCGGATCGACACCGCGGGGCGCGAGGTCACGCCCATCACCGCGGACAACCGGGAGCCGTCCGGCAGGCGCAGGTCCAGCTGCGGGTTGGCCGAGTCGAACGGGCGGCTGGTCAGACCCGCGTGCGCGGCCAGCACCTGGATCAGCTCGACCAGCTCGTCGTCGCTCTCGGCCACCGGACCGGGCGTCTCCTCGCGGCCGTCGCCGTACTGCACGAAGACCTGGTCGCAGCCGTTGATGTCGATGTTCTCGACCTCGGGGTCGTCGATCAGCGGCTGCAGCCGGCCGACGCCGAACAGCGCGGAGTGGATCGCGCCGGCGATCTGCGCGTCGTCGTCCGGGGTCGGCGGCGTCCGGCCCTCGGCCAGCTCGTACCGCGCGTGGTCCTCGAGGACCTGCACGATCAGCGACCGCGCGTACTCCCGCTCGTCCTCCGCACTCATCGGAGGTACGCCGTTCACCTGGTCGCGGCGACGCTGCTCGTTCAGCCGCTCCGCAACCTGCACCCGCAGCTTGCGCACCAGCTCCTGATCAGCGCTCATCGACGTCCTCGCTTCGCTCCGGGCGCCGATGAGACACGAGACGCACTGTGCTGAATGGTGATCTCGCTCCGCTCGATCACTGATACTCACCCGGCGGGAACGCCGCGTTGGCCATGTCGAAGTCCTGCGGCGGCGGTGCGGACACCAGCGACGCCATCTCCGCGGTGATGTCGGTCGCGGTCCGGATCAGCGGAGTCTTGTCGAGACGGCCGTGGCCACGCCCGTCGAAGAACGCCGCGCCGGCCGGGTCGTACGCCAGGTGCCAGCGGTGCCGCACCGGCACGGACATGGCGTCCAGCACGGTCCAGACCTGCTTCACGCCGTCGCGCCGCTTCGGGTCCGCCACCACGATCACGCCGAGCTGAGCGTCGACGTGGTGCACCAGTGTGGACAGCCGCTCGCGCAAATGCGCGACCGACGAGCCAGTCGCCGTACAGACCATGACAACGAGACGTGCGGACTGGATGACCGGCAGCTGCGGCGAGGACGCACCGATGCGCCCACAGTCCGCCAGTACGTCGCTGTTCTGCATCTGGTTGAACGAGATGCCCAGCGGATGCCACAGACCGCCCATACCGCCGACCTGCTCCGGCGAACGCACACCGAGCAGTACGTCGAGACCGCCGTCGAGCTGCTGGCTGTGCGCGAGGATCACCTCGTCGCCCAGGCCCTTCCGGCTCGCAGCGGCCAGGCTGACTAGGCCGCGGTCGGAGTTGAGCGCCGAACCACCCGGTCCGGTCATCCGGATCGCCACGTCGCTGCCGGCCGGGTCGCACTCGGCCAGCAGCACCTGCCGCGGCCAGAGCGCACCGATGACCAGACTTGCTGTGGTGACTCCGGGTGAACCCTTCGCGCTCGCGAATGCCACCAATGCCATCAGTTCGCCCCGCCGTTGCGCTCCACGTCGGTCTTGGTCCCCGGGGCCAGCTTCGCGAGCATCAGCGACTTGGACGCCGCGGCCGCGCCGACCGTGGTGATCTGGTCGGAAGGGACCAGCACGGTCACGTTCAGCGAGCTGTTCGCGTTGGTCTTCGAGTCGGTGATGGCGCCCGCGCTCGAGGTCACCTGGGCCGCCTTGACCAGGGTCACCGCCGCCGTGCCGTCCTGGTTGGCCGTGGGGACCCGGGTGATCGAGACGATGTCACCGACCTCGAGCCCGTCCGACGGTGCGCGCCCGGCCTCCAGGCTGATGCCGACCAGCGCGGCGCCGGCCGGGATCGGCTGCTGCCCGTCCTTGGTGAAGTTCTCGGGCGTGACGAACTGGTCCTTGTAGAGCCAGGTGGTGGTGTAGCGGCCGAGGTACTTGCTCGCCTCGGACCACGGGATCAGGCCGCCGGTCGCGCCGGCCAGGTCGCCGCGGGACAGGTCCTTGGCCTCGAGCTTGTGCCCGGGGGCCAGGCTGTCGGCGGAGATCGCCACGAAGTCGGAGCGGTTGCCGCTGTTCAGCGCGATCAGCGCTGAACCGGCGGCACCGAGCAGGATCAGGATCACCGCAAGCGCGGCCAGGGCCGGACGCCGCTCCCGGCTGCTCGGGAGGCGGTTCGGGCCACCACCCGCCGATCGGCCCGCTGCCCGGGCGCCTTGGGAAGGGGTTCGCGTGGAGGACGAGAGACTCACGCGCCTACCGTAATGGCAGCGAGGTACCACTCACGCCAGCAGGCCGGTGCCGTTACCGCGCTGCGACCCGCCTGCGTTCGAAGGTGGTCAGCAGCTCGTTGAAGGCACCCGGACCGCCGTACAATTGGTCTAGATAGGTGTACAGCGCGCGCAGCGCCTTGCCGAGGTCCTGCTGCCACCCGCTCTGCTCCTCCATCCACGTCGTCAGCTCCCGTCCCTCGACGAGCGTGACCGCCGCATTGACCGGCTGGACCAGTCGGTCGCTCTCCGGATCCCCTACGCCGCTCGGCCCGCGGACCTCCCGGACCGCATCGGCCAGCGCCTGCCGCTCGGCTCCGGTGAAGACGTAGTCGAATCCGAACTTCCCGTGCAGCTGATCGAGGTACGAACACAGGGCGGTGAACAACTCGATGCCGTCGTACTCCGGGCCGTCGCCGGCCACGTGCCGCAGCCGGGCGACCATGCTGCGCGCCTCGGAGACGCTCCACTGCGATGTACCCAGCCGCTCGACCATGGATTCGATCCTAGGTGGGCGGCCAGGCGTAAATCGTTAACAGTTCGGGTGATTCGAGTTGCTGGCGAGTAACCGATTGTTTGCTAGATTCCGGAACTAGGACGTCCTAGTGACAACTGGTGAGCACTTGGACACCCAACGGGAGGGGGTGAGTCGGCTGACCACACCCATTTCGTCCGCCGCCGATCCGACGACTCGCGCCCGGTGGGCAGTGGGAACCGCGCTCGGGATCCTTCACCCGTCCGCCGTTCCGCTGCGTAACGGCAGGGTCTGGCTGACCGGTCGCGACGACATGGTCCCGGCGTACGTCATGCGGGCCCTGGAGGCGCAACTTGCTCGCCGGGCCGCGGACCGTGCCGCCGACGACCGTCTGCTGGCCGAGGCCGTCTGCGTGCTCGGGGCCGAGGTGGCCCGGGCCCGCGGTCAGGTGCCGGCCCGCGGCGCGGTCGGAGCGCTCGACCAGTACTTGCGCGGCCCGGGACTGGACCAGTCCCGCCGTACTGAGGCTGAGGCGCTGCTCAGGTACGCGCTGACCAGTGCCGCTCCGGACGACCCGGAGGCCGCAGCCAGGCTGGACCGCCTGCCCGGATCGGCACGCCCCGTCGCGCTCTCGACGATCGTGTCGGCGTCGGCGACGATCAGCCGCGATGCCCTCGTTCTCGGCGTGAACGGGCCGGTGAACGGGCCACCGAACCGGCCGGCCGGCCGGCGACATCGCGCTCCGGTCGGCAACAACCACAGACGTGCCGAAGGTCGGCGGGTCTGGACCTCGCAAGTTCACGGCACGGGCCTGGTGACCGGTGCCGGCGGACGACCGAGTGGCCAGACCGATCTGACCGGATCCGGTGCGCTGACGGCGCTTGCCGCGATGAACCAGGTGGATCTGGCTGCGTCGGTGACCGACCAGCCGACAGTGGACCTCCAGAGGCAGCTGGCGATCCTGCGGACGACGGCCACCGACGTACCGCAGCATGTCCGGGTCGAGATCGGGAAGACCACGCTCGGCGCGATGGCGCAGGGCATCATCCGGTCCGGTACGGCGGACGACCCGCACATCCTGCAGATCTCGCCGCGGCTCGCGGACGAGCAATTGCGCCACGTGTGGACCCACCAGCTTTCCCTGATGACGCAGGAGATCGCGGCCGCACGGGCGGACCGGCCGCGCGGCGTGCTTCGCCGGCTGAAGTCGGTCTTCGGCCATGAGCGGAGCGACCGCCGACTCAACGCCGACCACGCGGCGTACCAGGTCATGGTCCGGGACTGGCAGCAGGCTCGCGCCGAGACGCTGGCCAACGGTGCTCCGAGCGGGCCGCGCAGCCTGTCGGATCTGGAGCGCGACCTCAACGGCCTGGCCAGAACGATCCGGCGCCATGGCGGCGCCGAGCCGGTCCTCCCCTGGTCCGCCGAGGCGATCGCAGGACCTGACGCGACCGCGTTCGGCGTCGCCGCTGCACGCGCCAGCGAGCGGCCCGCTCCGCACTCGGTCGCGCACCTCCGCGAGGAGGTCGTCACTCAGATCCAGTCGCTTGAGGCGTCGGTCACCGAGCTCCAGTCGCAGTCGGCCACAAAGGCCGACACTGCGCAGACCGCTGCAGAGTCGGCCGAAGAGACCAAGCGCAAGGCCGATGAGGAGGAGCAAGGCCTCGACGTCGGCGCCGCCGAACGCGCCCGGATGCTCCGGGTCAACGCCACGGCCGCTGAGAACAGGTCCACCCGGCACAAGGAGATCAGCGCCGCGTACGGCGATGCGGCCGCCGAAGCGCAGCACGCGCTGACGGCGTACCGGACGCTCCTCGACGGGATCGACTCGGGCGGCTCACAAGGCCAGCTCAAGGCGCTGGCCGACGCTGCACGCAGTCAGGTCACCAAGTACGAGCAGAGCTGCAACGCCGCGATGCCGGTCGCGGATGTGCTGATGACCGGCACGCCCGAGGGTGCTCCGGTCGAACTGCCCGTCGACGTGATCAACGAGGAACTGGCCGCGAACGGCGCCTCCCGTCAGCTGCCTCGGACCGGCCCGCTGCCGTTGGAGAGTGCGGAGTACCGCCTCCTGCTCTCGCAGGACGGCATGGTGTTCCCGGTCCCCGGTGACGGCGACGGCAGCATCTCGGAGATGCCCGAGGTCCGGGTCCGGATGCGCGCCCGCAACATCCGGGAGATCACCCGCCGCGACTTCGAGATGGCCGAGCAGATGTCCGGCACGCTCGGCGAGGGCGGTATCAGCGCCGGCACGACGAACACGCACTCCGGCAGCACCACCGTCGGGTTGAACCTGCAGCCGATCATCGCGCTGGCCGCACCGGGTACGCCGCTGCACGCGGCCGCTCAGCTGACCACGCCGAAGCTCGAGGTCACCCACGGCCACACCCTCGCCGACAACGCCGGCGAGTCCGGCTATCACATGCGCGGCAGGGTTTCCGTCCACCGGGGCGAGTCGTTGCTGGTGGAGTGGGACGGCGTCCTCGAGGTGGAGGTTCGCAACTCCCCCACCGAGCCGTGGTCCCCGGTCCGGAGCATCGACGCCGGCACCCAGCAGACCTGGGTGGCCAGTCCGTACACCGTGAAGTCCGCGGCCAAGACGGTCACGCTCGCGGGCCTCGGCCGCGCCCAGGACGTCACCGGCGAGTTCCCGCGCTACACGATGGACAACGTCGACGGTCTGCGCGGCGTCGCCACCGACGTCCTACGCAAGGCACAGGAGCGGTACGGCGACCTGGACGAGGTCACCGCCAGCCATATCTCCGGCCTGATCGTGACCGACACCCCCCGGCTGATCCACGACATGAGCCGGCCGGGCGGTGTCACGCGGAGCTTCCGTGCGGCCGACAACAACGAGTACGAGCTCACCTGGGAACTCACCCCGGACTGGAGCAAGGCCGAGCTCGTCGGCGAGTTCAGCTTCGAGATGGGCATGGAAGACGTTCCGGTCGGCTTCCTCGGCGGCAACGCGAGCCAGACGTACGGCGCGTCGCTCACCGGCACCGGATCGCTGTCGTTCCCCGGCGTACGGGACGCGGCCCACCCGCTGGGCGCGGCGACGGCGCTGAACGATGTCGGCGGCTCCGGCGTGAACCTCTCGCCGAGCGTCTCGGCCGGGCGCAACGTGTCCCGCCAGGGCGGCCAGAACATCAGCAACACCACAATCTCGCCAGTCGTCCACCGGTTCATGGGGACGCAGGGCGTCAAGGTCCCGCTGCAGGCGACGGCGACACTGCGCCGGGTCGGCGACCGGAAACCGCCGATCGTCTCCAACGGCGCATGTACGGCGCACATGCGCGTCGCCGAGGGCGACCTGCTCCGGGCCGGTGGGCGCGCGGATGCGAAGGCGGTACAACGGGACGAGCACGACGCGATCCGGATGGACCAGGACGGCCGGGCGTTGCTGCGCACCGACCCGGAGCCGCCGACCGGTCCGCAGACCGCGCCGCCGTGGATGGGCCGCGGCCCGGGCCAGATCCGTGGTGTCGGCCAGGGCCTCGTCCAGAACATCGTCGGCGCCGACGCCGCCTGTCACGACGCGCTGGTCGGGCTCAGGGCGCAGGGCCTGGTGCCGGAGCTCGACGAGTACGACCGGCCGCGCGGCGACCGTCCCGCGACCAGGGCACAGCTGGCCAACCACGAGCGCGTCGTACAGGCGATCAGTGCGGCTCGGCTCGGAGCGGGGATGAACGAGGCCTGCCAGGGCGGCCTGATCGTCGTACTCGAGGACGAGGGCTTCGCCGGCACGCCGCGCTGGCGCCCGTACCGGTTGACCGTCGACCAGGAGTACGACAAGAACACCGGGGCCTTCGTCTCCGAGGGCCGCGGCACGAGCACGAACGAGAACCAGGTGCCGCTCGGCATCAGCTCGGTGGCCTCCAGCCGGACGATCGGGCGGAGCAGCTCGGTCCCGGTCTCCGCCGGGATCGAAGCCGGGATCGCACCGGCGAAGGGCGTCCGCGGCTGGGCGGCCAAGCTCGGGGTGAAGGCCAGCCGGTCCGCGTTCATGCGGAACATGAGCTGGACGGCGGGACTCCGGATCAACCGGGTCACGCTGAGCGAGAGCACCGAACCACTGGACCGGGTCAAGCAGAAAATCCGGATCAAGTTCGCGGAGATCACCGACAAGGGCGATGCCACCCCGCTGGCCGATGTCCTCGGCAGCATGGAGATCGCATACGACAGCCCGCTGGCCCGAGCTGGTACGCCGATGCTCGCGCAGGCTCAGGCGCCGACCGCGGAGGCCGTCGAGCAGGCAATGCCCGTCGCCGTCGACGCGGGCAACGCCGCCGATGCGCTGGTGGACGCGATCCCGGCGATCCGTGCCGACTCGACCGCACTGCCGGCGCTGCACGCGGCGCTGGCCCCGACCAGCCTGGTCGCGAACCGCGACTGGATGAACGGGACGTACAAGCCGACGTTCATGGTGGTGCAGGCGCCGGGCAACCCGCTCCACGCACTCCGGGACGGCACGATCCTGCCGCAGCAGTACCAGGTGCACATCCGCGGCGAGGCGGTCAGCCTCACCCATGTCGCGATGACCCAGCAGAACAGCGTCGACATCAACTTCACGATGAGCGATGTCGGGTACACGTCGGGGACGTCCACCTCCGGCGGCGTCAGCGGCAGGGCCAGCGGCGGTCCGGTCGCCGCAGACGGTTCGGCGTACTCCGGAGGCCTGTCGCTCGGACGGACCGGCGGTACGGCGCAATCGACGACGGTCAGCGAGACATCGGGCGAAGAGCGTCTGCTGATCAATGCCGGCACGCACCACCAGTTCCTCGAGCAGTACCGGATGTTCGCGGACATCGTGCACAACGGGCAGGTCGTCAAGACTGTGCCGCTGCCCGATGCGACCGTGCAGAAGCTGATGGCCGAGCGAAGGGCAATGGAGCTCTACGCGTCCGGCAAGCTCGACCTGCCGCTCAGCGCGGTCAGCGATGCGGCCGAGCGGTACCTGAACGACAAGCTCCCGCTCAGTCCGCGCGTCCGCGGCGGCTTCGTCCGGCGCTACACGCTGGAGAAGCAGGGCGTCACCACTGGTCTGGCCGCAACGCACACGACAGAGCGGTTCGCCGCGAAACTCCGCGCGGAAGGCCTCACCGCGGCCGACCAGTACCAGACCGAGGACGAGAGGCTCACCGCGAGCATGGACCAGTCCGACGAGCTGGCCAGGACCGGCCGCACCATGCACGCCACCGGGCCGTACAAGGACAGCCTGGGCGCGGCCGAGGTCGAGAAGCTGGTGGTGGTCTCGGGACAGTTGACCCAGCCTGCCGACCTCGCTCCGCAGATCGAGGCCCAGATCGACGAGATCGCCCCCGGCCTGCGGAACGCCAGCCCGGTGCTGCAAGCCGGGGTGGAGATCGGCTTCAAACCTGAGAACCTCGGTGGCCAGCTGGACGACATGCTCGGCCCGGCCGGAATCGAGATCCCGCTCGAGGCCCCGCTCGACGGCCGGAAGCATCCCGACGTGATGATCGGCGTGGTGCAGGCACGCTTCGAGGGCGATGTGATCGTCCGTACGGTGCTGACCGACAAGGACGGCAACATCCTCACCGACGAGCACGGCCGGCCGAAGCTCGCACCGGAACAGGCCGGCGGTGCCGAGCAGGGGTACGACTACGAGCAGCGCGACCGGTCCGTGAGCCGGACCAAGTCGATCTCGGTCGGCGCCGACGGCGGCGTTCCGGGGGCGGGCGGCGTCAACCCCACGGCCGGTGTCGCGACGGACCTGACCACGACCGACACCCTCGGCGACGGTCACCAGAACACCGTCCTGCGCCGGCACGGCAACTTCGTCCGCAACCTGGCCGAGCGGAAGGTGGTCTTCACCACCCAGGTGGTCCGGCTGCACAACGCCGGTGCGGCGGCCATGTCCAGCACCAGTGCGAAGTTGCGCCGACTCGACCCGGACGCCAACGTCACCCGGTCCGCGCCGCGCGAGCTGACCGCGACGCTGTACACGATGATGCCGGAAGGCGAGCTGAAGGACGGCCCGACGCCGCAGACCGCGGAGCTGGCCGAGGAGCGACCCGACCACCGCACGGTCCGGCTCCCGGAGGGCGCGATGCCCCTTCGGTCCGTGCCGTTCGGGCGGGGTGAGAAGAAGCAGGACCAGCTGTTCGACAACCTCAGCGCCGTACTGCGGCAACCGCAGTACCTCGGCCGGCGTGGTCTGGCCGACTTCCGGCACCTGATCCGGGCGACGCTGAAGCCGAGCGCGCTCAAGGCGAAGATCGGGCGGCTGCTCGACGGCGGCATCGACCTGGTGCCGATGGCCAGGCCGGGCAACGGGAAGACGATGATCAATGTCACGGTCAACTCCGTCCCGGTCGGCTGGGAGCTGGACGGCGACCCGTCACCGGGTCAGGAGGGCCACGTCTGGCGTAGTCAGCGGGTGGCCCGCTCCGGCAGCGCGCGCAACCGTCGTACGCCGTTGACCGCGACCGGCGGGCTGGACGGCGGGATCGCGTCGGTCAGCGGCTCGATGGGTGAGCAGGTCAAGGAGCAGACCGGGGACGCGAACGGCAGCCGGCTCGAGCTCAGCCGCTTCCTCGAGGGCCAGATGGTCACGGTCCGGATCCCGGTCGTGTACGACGCCACGATCCGCACCAGCACCGACGACGGCCGCGGCGAGCAGGTCACGAAGAAGACCGCCCACGTGCCGAACCTCGCGAACGGCCAGATGTACGTGCGGATGCTCGCCCACCGGTACCTCGAGGGCCTCCGGCAACTGGAGCAGGGCGCGGCGCTGGACTCCGTCCTCGCGGATTCCCGGCTGCAGGCCGTGCAGGAGAAGCTGGGACGTCCCGACATCGTCATGACCGAGTACGGCGAGGGAAAGGACGCGGCGCTCTACCAGCCGTACCGGCCGCTGCTCGCGGCGATCGACCAGGCGCAGGCGACGCAGAAGCCGGTCGTGCTGCTGGTCAAGGAGGCCGACGGCACACAGCGGAAGTACCAGGCCCTGCCGGGCGATCCCACCCGGAACAGGCCTGCGACCCTGCTCGGGGTGAACGACGGCGGTTTCGCCTCCGCGTTCGCGACGCTGAATCGTCAGCTGGCGCGGATGGCCGAGGGCCGGGTCGACCTGCGCGAGCTCTACAACACGTCGTCGCCGGACGGCAGCTTCAGCGGCAAGGTCGCGGCCGAGCTGGAGAAGTCCGGCGTACCGCGGGATGTGCTCAAAGCGCTCGACTACACCACCGCCGCGCGCACGATGACGCCGGCGGCCGCGCCGGCCGCGCACCATCCGTCGAGTGGCCGAACCATTGCACCGACCGGCCACGGCCAGACGATGAGCGGACCTTGAAGGCGATGATTTCCGGACAGCGAGAGGGGCGGTATGGCATTCGCGGTGGCGCGGACCAGGGACGAGGCGCAGCTGTACCTGGAGCTGCACCCCTGCCCGGACTGCGGGTCGATCGATGCTCCCTGGGAGCAGGCGCTGATCGAGGTCGACGGTGAGCTGACGTCCAGCTATGCCGCGAGCTGTCCCGGCTGTAACGCGCAACGCGAGTACCTGTTCGGCCTACCGGTTCGGGAGACGCCGGTGCGTGGCTGGCCCACGTTCGGCGGTCCGGAGCCGTCGGAGGTGCTGGATGCGGGCCAGTGGCTGGACGTCGCCGACACCGCCGCCTCGGAAGTCCCCGCGGACCCCGCCGAGGCCGGTAAGGTGCTGGCCGTCGCGCGGGCAGCCGTGGACGAGGTGATCAAGTTCGTGCCGCCCGGCGCGGACGCCGTACCGCAGGACGGGTTCTGGACGCGGGAAGGTCGTACAGTCCTGGATGCGGAGCCGGGACGGTTCCGGCTCGAGCGGTTGCTGATAGCGCGTGACACGTACGACCAGCTTGGCCGAGAGCTAGGAGCGAGATAACCCATGCTGACCGCTAGGACCCTGACCGAGGCCCAGATCTACGTGAGCCTGGTGACCGCGGCCGACCCGGAGGCGCCTGCGCTCGTGCCGGCCCGGCCCGAGCCGGGAGTCAACGTGACCGAAGGACCGGATGCGTGGGTCTTCGCGTCGCAGGCCGGCGAGATCACCATCCCGTACGCCTCCGAGCGTGCGGCCACCGCGGTCGGCGCGCGGTTCGGCCTGGGCAAGTCGCAGCTGATCGACGCGGCGCAGTGGGCGATTGTCTCCGCGTCGTTCGCCCGCCGGGCACTGGACGCCGACATGGCCTACACCGGCGCGCCGGATCAGGACCGCACCATCGTCGAGCTGAACTGGGAGTTCGCGGCCGACGCGGTCAGCGAGGCGATCAAGTTCCTGCCCGAGGATGCGGACGAGGTCCCGGACGCTGACATCTGGTCGGAGTACGGCGCTGCGGCGAAGGCCCGGCACCCGCATCTGGTCAGCCGCGCGAAGCTGGTCGACGACCTCGAGTACTACCGCGGCACGCTGGAGGATTTCCGCGCGCTGTACAAGCGATCCTGACGTGACGAAGGCCACCGGCAGAAAGTTACTGTACTGGTGAGAAACATGTCGAAAACCTGAACATAAGATGGCTAATGTCCCCGCTCACAGCCGGTGAAAGTACCGGCACGTTGAACGGGGAGTGCTGGGTTGACGTCTGCCGCGATCACCGTGGACGACCCACAGGGTCGTGCGCGTCAGGCGCTCGGGGTGGCGTTCGGTATCGCGGCTCCGGAGGCGATCGCCCTTCGTGACGGCACCTTCCGGCTAAGGCACTCGCGGGAGCGGTTCGCGCGGAAGATGCTGCGGCGGCTCGATCGCAGGCTGGCCCGCCGCGCGGGCGACATCACCGACGACCGGCTCGTCGCCGAGGCGGTGGCGCTCGTCGGCGCCGAGCTCGACCGCGTTCGGGGCGGGTCCCGCGCGGACGGCGCCACGCGGGCGCTGGACGCACTGCTCGATCTGCCGGGTCTGCCCGAGTCCCAGCGGGCGGAGACGCAGGCGCTGCTCCAGGACGTCCTCGACGGCAACCAGCTTGCTACCGACGCCGACCTGCGCCGCCTGACCAACGTCCGCGGCCGCCGTCACTCCCCCGGCCGCCCTCTGGCGGCCGACCTGATCGCCGAGTCGCAGGCCCTGACCCACGACGCCGAACGCCTCCTGCGAACACCAACGCCGACTGTCCCGGCTGTCAGCAGTCCAGGCACCCCGTCGCGCGGATTCTTTCGCCGGCTCGTGCAGGAGAGCCGCACCGCGGCCGACGGGTATCGCGAGGCGCGTGATCGCCGGGCCGAAGCGCAGTACGAGGAGTTTCGGCAGCTCAGCCGCGAGTGGCGGGAGCGGCCGGGGAGCCGTCCGCTCGAGGACATCGAACGAGACTTGGAGACCCTGTCGCAGGCGATCCGGCGTGACGGACATCCGGCGCCGCGCCTTCCGTCGGCCGGGGTGCAGGTGGTCGTCCCGGACATCCCGCACGGACCGGACGACAGCTTCCGTGCACACGTACGTCGGCAGATCGCCGACCTCGAGTCCGCAGCCGCGGATCAAGCTCGCCGTGCCGACGTACGCACCCGCAGCGCGGCGACCGCCGGTGACCAGGCCACCGAGCTGTTCGCGGCGGCCGACCGGCAAGCTGCGAGTCAGGATGCGTCAGCCCACGAGCGCGCCCGCCGGATCCGCGCCCAGGGCGTACGCCGGCTGCGCGTCGCCGAGCGGCACGCCCAGATCGCGCAGTACTGCACCACCGCCGCAGACCAGGCGCGTGCAGCTGCCGACGCCTACCGAAACCTGCTGGAGTCGGACGACCTGCCGACCGCTATGCAGGCGGCCGCCTCGCAGGTGGAGGCCTATCAGAAGGCGACGGCGGCAACGCTCCCGGCGGAGGGCGTGCTGCACAACGGGCTTCCGTCCGGCCGGCTGCCGCATCTGACCAGGCTGTGCCGGGAGCTCAACCAGGCTCTGGCAGACCGCAAGTCGCCGTACAGCTTCACCCCGGACGTTCTGCATCGGGCGCTGCGGGCGGAGAGTCGCCGGATCCTCTCGCCGGACGCCTTCGTGCTGACGATCGGGAACGAGCCACGCGCCGATGTCGACGGGCTCATCCAGTTCCACCTGAAGCTCGATCCCGGCGAGCTGCAGGAGGTCCTGGACAGTCCGCTGACCATCGACGAGGCCCAGGTCGGCCAGGTGGTCCAGGGCGGGTACAACGTCGCCACCTCGGCGATCCAGACCTCCGGTGCGACGCTCGGCGCCGATCTGCGTGTCATGACCGAGGCGCTGCCGGACACCAGCAAGCTCAAGGCGGTCGCGAAGGTCGTCTCGCCCGGCGTGGAGTCAGCGACCGGGCGCGGCCTCACAGTCAGCGGCGGAGCCACGGAGTACGCGCAGAGCGGTGCGGTCGAGGCGCTCCGCGGCGAGATCCTCCGGTACCGGTCGACGCAGCCGCGCTGGAGCTGGCGGATCCGCGAGTCGGCGGCCGGCGACTGGTCCGCCGTTCATGTCGTCGACTCCGGTGCGGAGCACGACACCGCCACGCTCGACCTCGGGTACATCCACACCTACACGGTGCCGCCGCCGGCCGACCAGACCGACCTCGAGAAGCTCGGCCTGTCGGCGGAACGCAGTACGACGATGCCTGAGCACATGGCGACCCGCGTGGATGGGCTCAATGACCTGTGCGACCGGACGGTGGCGGAGCTGCGTCAACGCCTCGGATCGCTGGACCGCGTCGGCCACGACCGGATCCGCAGCCTGGTCGCCGAGGACGCGATGACCCGGCTGGACGAGACGACCCGGCCCGGCGGTGTCTGGCGACTGATCACGAACGGCGGGCGGCCGGTGGCCTGGGCGCAGCTGGAGACCGTCGCCGAACTGGAGACCGCGGAGCTGGTCAGCGACAGCTCCCCCGACCACAAGCTCGAGATCTGGCGGGTCGGCAACTCCGGCACGTCCGGCACACAGGGCTTCAGCAACTCCCGCACACTCAGCGCCACGGCGACGACCGCGCTATCAGACGTCGGCTCGTCGACCGTCGACGTTGCACCGGGTGTCCGCGCCGGCCGGAACACCGGTCAGGAGGACACCGCGTCCACCGCCGATCTCGGCAGTCGTTGGAGCACCCAACGAGTAGCGCCGACCGTCGGCGTGAAGCTGCGGCTGCGGCACAAGGTCACCGTGCACCGCCTCGACCGCGCGGAGTCGTTCACCACCGAGGGCGAGGGCGACGCCTACCTGCGGATGGCGGAACGAGACGCCTTCCGCTACGGCATGCCGGTGCCCGCAGCGGCGCTCATTCGCGAAGACGGTCGCCTGCGCCGCGGCGCCGACGGCCGGCTATTGCTTCGCGGGGATCCGCACCCGACTGACACCCCGCTCCACCTGCCGGCGTGGCTCGGTAACGGACCAGGCCAGCTGCGTGGCGCGGGGCCTGCAATGATCCGGGAGCTGACCGGAGCCGACGAAGCCCTGCAAGGCTTCCTCGCGCACCTGTCCCAACAGTCGATGGTTCCACCGCTGGCCGACGGCCACCCATTGCCCCAGGGCCTTGCCGGTGAGGATCCGGCGGTCCTGCTCAGCCGGACGGAGAACTGGGAGCGTGCCTGCCAGCAGCTCGCCAGGCATCGCCTCGAGACCGGGTACGACCACGCAGCGCAGGACCGGCTGACCTTCCAGCTCACCGAGCACCGCACCGGCCACCCGCCTCGCGTCCGGTCCTATCGCATCGCCATCGAGCAGCACTTCGACCGCGCGACGCCGATCGGTGTCGCGGACGACGACATGGTCGTCAACGTGGACATCGGCGTGAGTACGTCGGGTCGCACCAGCAGCCAGTCGCGGAGCCTGCCGTGGTCGGCGTCCCTCGGGGTCAGCAACGCTCCGGCGGCTGGGCAGTCAGGGAGTACGCCGCAGGCCCGCGCGTCGGTCGGCCGGTCGTCGATGGGCCGATCCCTCACCTCGTCGTCGAGTCGGGGCGCGTACCGGATGACAGTGTCCGAGTCGAGCGCGCAGGTCGCGGTGTTCGACGTACCGCACACGATCACGATCAGCGAGATCACCGATGACGGCGCGTCGGTGCCGGTCGTGACGTCGGAGGGCAGCGCGCGGGTCTGTCTCGACAGCGAGTTCTGCGCCGGGCCTGAGCAGCCGACACCCGCCGTACGCGATCGGGTCGATCCGGGTCTGTTGCAGACCGCAACGGTCCAGCACGTCGACGCGCGTGATCCGATCGGGCGGCTGATCGAGGCCGTCCCGGAGCTCGGGCGGGGCGACAGCTCTGCGCTGCACCACCTCAGTGCCTTCCTCGCGCCGCGCAACCTCATCTCCCGGCCGGAGCTGCTCACCACGGAGTACCGCACTGGTCTGGCCGTCAGCCCGGCGCCGTCCGACGCGCTGGAGGCAGTCCGACGCCGCGGCCTGAGCCCACGCCGTACTGCGCTCAGCGTCACCACCCGCGTGGAGAACCTCAGGTACGTCGGCAGCGGGCATCCGATCCTCGCCGAGCTCAACGTGACGCTGGCGAGCACCGGCAGTACGTCGGGTGTCTCCACCGGCGCGACGGCCGGCGTGAGTGCAGGCACCGGCTCGGTGTCGGCCGACGGGCATGGACACAGCGCATCGATCGGGCTGAACCGGTCGACCACCGTTTCCTCGTCCGGCTCGGAGACGTCCACCAGCGGCGTCGAGCGGACGCTGATGCGGGACGGGCAGCACTACCAGTTCTGGGGCGACCTGGTTCTGGAAGCTCAGCTCCGGTCCGGCAGCGCCGCGGTTCGCGCGATCCCGCTGGACACCGGTGCCGTCGTACTCACGCTTCCTGAGGGCGATGCGCTCCGGGCCTACGGGCGGAACGAGCTGGACCTTCCGCTGCACCAGGTGTCGGATGCCGTCGAGCGGTTGCTCGACGACAACCTCGATCTCCCCCGCCGTACGACGACCGCGTTGCTGCGTCGGTACCGCATCGAGAAGGCCGGCGCCGACGGGCTTGCGGCGACTCACACGGACGAGCGGCTGGCGAAGAAGTTGCGCGAGGCAACGGGTCTCTCGACGCCGAGCGGAACCGGGCTGGACGCTGCGCTCGTGGAGGCGGAGGTCCTGGCGCGGTTGCGGGTCGAGGTGCCGATGCCGCGTAACTACGAGCAGATGCTGGGTGCCGCGCAGGTCGACCGATCCTCGCTGCAGGACAAGGACGGCAACGACAGCGACCTGTTCCGCGAAGTGTGCGCGGCGGTCGCGGAGCATTCGCCACAGGCGCTGGACGACGCCGTACTGACCAATGCGTTGCGCGGTGATCTGAGCGGCACGCGATGGCGCAATCAGCTGGACGAGATGCTCGACCCGCGTGGATACGTCCGGGAGCTGCCGGTCCGCGACGGTGCCGGCACGCGCAGCCTCCGGGTCCGGGTGAAGGTGCGGTTCGTCGGCCCGGTGACGACCGAGGCGGGCGGGACGGAAGGGCAGAGCGGCAACGGGTACGGCCTGCAGCAGCTGTGGAGCCTGCGGGATCGGACCCGGAGCGTGACGGAAGGTACGTCGTACAGCGGTCAGGTCGGCGTGTCGGCCACCGAAGGAGCGGCCGCGACCATCGGCGCCGGCGCGGAGCTCGCTACGTCGACCACCTCGTCGAGCAGCGAGCTCAACACCCGCATCAGCACCGGCCTGTCGCTGTCGACGGTTCGGATCGAGCGGGACTACGAGGTCGTCATCGAGGTCGAGGACTCGGCAGAGCCCGGCGGCCAACCGAGGGCCGTGACTCGACGGGAAGCCTCGGGGCGGATCAGCCTGTCGGTGCCGGCATCCGTACTCCACTCGGCCCCCGTACAGGACGGCCCGGAGGTCGCCGACCACCGGGCCGTCAGGCTGCCGGACAACTACCTCGTCGACGGCACCCTCCCCCACCAGCCCGATGCGCCGCCCGAGAACGCCCTGTTCGACGCGGCCGTCGCACGTCTCGGCCGACCTGACTTGTTGCGGAGCGCCGGCGTCCGGATGCATCAGACGACGCTGGAGTCGTTGCTCGGCGCCGCGAACCGGGCGGTCGCGTTCCAGGAGATGGCCGGCCCCTCGGGGCACGAACTCGTCCCGCTGGCGATCCCCGGGCAGACCGCGCGGGTCGTTGCCGTCCGGATCCGCGCCGAGGTTTCCGGTCTGGAGCTGATCTCGGATCCCGACGAGGACTCGACTACCCAGCTCGGCGAGAACTCCCGCGAGCTGCGCGTCAGCCAGCTGACCGCGCGCAGCAACCGCCTACTCCCCGGCTCGCGGTCCATCGGCGGCACGCTGCCCGGCGGCGCGATCACGGTCGGTCTGAACTCCGGCCGGCGCGTCGGCGAGCAGGACACCGGCACGGTCGGCGTGCGTCACGAGACCGGCGTCTACGAATCCGGGCAGGTCGTCACGGTCAAGGTCAGCGTCGACTACCACCTCGACTTCGAGCGCCGCCGGATCGACCGCAACCATCGGCCGAAGGTGGAGCGCGCCGATTCGGTCCACCGGGCCGCGTCCGGCGAGGCGTACCTGACGATGTTCCGCCACGAGTACGACGCGATGCGCGCCAGGATGGAGGCAGGCGAGCCCGCGCTCAGCGGCTGGGACCCAGAGCAGCAGACCAAGCCCGCCCGGGTCCGGACCGTCGCGCTGCGGGTGAACGCCGACGAGCATCACCCGTACCAGCCGTTGGTCGACGCACTTGGCCAGGCCCGCCGCGACGGCGTGAACGTGCGGCTGACGATCCGCGAGTCGAGCGGCAAGCGTCAGGTGTACGTCGCCGGACCGGACGGCACGCTGACGAGCCGGACCGACGCCGAGTTCGCGGAGGCGTTCGCCACCCTGCACCCGCGTCTCGCATTGCTCGCGGAGGGACGCGTCGACCTCCGTGAGCTCCACGCGTCGACGTCGGGCCGGTTCACCGGGGCGGTCGTCGACGCCCTGCAACAGAACGGCATCCCCGCATCAGCCCTGGTCGAGACGGACTCGCGCATGCGCCGTACGCCGACCGCTCACAACACCGACGGCCCACCTGCGCGCCGGATGCACGCATCCAACCCCGGGACCGGAATGACGATCGAGTGAACGACTAGTCCGGCTGATCCACGTCGATCCGGATCGCGAGCGCGTCAAGGCCGGCCTGCTCGAGCACCTTCTGCTTCGGATCCGGTACGCCGAGGAACGGCGGCCGCACGATCGCGGGCAAGTCCTTCAAGCGGGGATCCTCGAGCACGGTGTCGACGGCCCGCCGGTCGCCCCCGCACACCAGCACGTCGAGCCTCGCCGGCGCAAGGATCCGTACGGCGACCTCCGTCGCGGCCGCGAACGCCTCGCGGGCCTGGTTGTCCCGCCGGCGCGCGTACCGCTGCTGCGACCAGCCGCCCGCCTTCGTCGTCCCCTGCACGTGCCGGGACCCGACCTTGGAGTCGAGAAGCTTGCCCCCGGCAAACACTCCGGCTCCGTACCCGCCACGCCGGACGAGCAGTACGCCGAGGCGCCGCTCGGCCAGCACATGTGCGACGAGCCCCTCGCGTGTCAACACGTCGAGGGGCTCGAAGGGCACGGTGACGACGGCGATGGAGCCGTCCTCGGCGGACAACGTGACACTGGTCGGCGTCACGTCGTACCGCACCGCGCCATGGCGCTCACCGAAGCCGTCCAGCCACCTGTCCAGTCGGCTCGGCGCCACCGAGATCGTGCGGATCACACGTTGAAGCCGAGCGCCCGCAGTTGGTCGCGGCCGTCGTCGGTGATCTTCTCCGGGCCCCACGGCGGCATCCAGACCCAGTTGATCCGGAAGTCGTTCACGAGACCATCGAGCGCCATCCGGGTCTGGTCCTCGATCACGTCGGTCAGCGGGCAGGCCGCGGACGTCAGCGTCATGTCGATGATCGCCGTACTGGCGTCGTCGACGGTGATGCCGTAGATCAGGCCCAGGTCGACCACGTTGATGCCGAGCTCCGGGTCGACGACATCCTTGAGTGCCTCGGTAACGTCCTCGACCTTGGCCGGGGTCGTGCCGACCGGCGCGGCGGCCGCGTCGAGGTCGACCTCGGGCAGTTCGATCTTCTCGTCGGTCTGGTCAGGCATTCTTGACTCCTTCGTTGGCTGCGCCCTGGGTTGCGAGGGCCTGGGCGGTGGCATCGCGCCACGCCGACCAGCCCAGCAGTGCGCACTTCACCCGGGCCGGGAACTGCGCGACGCCGGCGAACGCCACACCGTCCTCCAGTACCTCTTCGTCCGGCTCGACATTCCCCCGGCCCTGCATCAGCTCGAGGAACTTCTCGTACGTCGCCATGCCCTCGGACACCGGCTTGCCGATCACCAGGTCCGACATCACCGACGTCGCCGCCTGGCTGATCGAGCAGCCGACGCTGCTGTGCGTGACGCCCTTGACGGTGTCGCCGTCGAGCTCGACCCGGAGCGTGACCTCGTCCCCGCAGGACGGGTTCACGTGGTGCACCTCCACGTCGTACGGGTCCGCGAGACCCGAGTGGTGCGGGCTGCGGTAGTGATCCAGGATGATCTCCTGGTACAGGTTGTCGAGCTGCATATCAATCCACCTTGAAGTACTTGCGCACGAATTCCAGGCCGTCCACGAGCGCCTCGATCTCCTCCGGCGTCGTGTACAGATAGAAAGACGCTCTGGTCGACGATTGCATTCCGAACCGCTCGTGCACCGGACGCGCGCAGTGATGTCCCGCCCGTACGGCGATGCCGCGGGTGTCCAGCACGGTCGACACGTCGTGCGGGTGCACGCCGTCCAGCGCGAAGCTGATCGCGCCGCCGTGGTCGGCCGCGTCCGTCGGACCGAGGACCTTCAGACCGGGAACGGTCTTCAGCCCCTCGAGCGCGTACTCGACGATCGCGTGCTCGTGCGCCGCGATCTTGTCCATGCCGATCCCGGACAGGTAGTCGACGGCCGCACCGAGCCCGACCGCCTGCGCGATCGGCGGCGTACCCGCCTCGAACCGGGCCGGCGGAGCGGCGTACGTCGAACCGGTCATCCGGACGATCTCGATCATCTCGCCGCCGCCCAGGAACGGCGGGAGCGAGGCGAGCAGGTCGTACCGGCCCCAGAGCACGCCGATACCGGTCGGGCCGACCACCTTGTGGCCGGTGAAGGCCAGCAGGTCGGCGCCGAGCGTCGAGACGTCGACCGGGAACTGCGGGACGGCCTGCGACGCGTCGACGACAACCGTCGCGCCGACGGCGTGCGCCTTCGCGGCGATGTCGCTGATCGGGTTGATCGTGCCGAGCGCGTTCGAGACCCAGGTCAGCGCGACGACCTTGGTCTGCTCGGTGAGCAGCTCGTCGATGTTCGACAGGTCGAGCCGGCCGTCCTCGGTCACGCCGAACCACTTCAGCGTCGCACCCGTCCGCTCGCAGGCGAGCTGCCACGGGACGATGTTGCTGTGGTGCTCCATCTCGGACACCACCACGACATCGCCCGGCTTCAGCGACGCTCCGAGGGTGTGCGCGGCGAGGTTGAGCGCCTCGGAGGCGTTCTTGGTGAAGACGATCTCGTCCCGCGACGGCGCGCCGATGAAGGCCGCGACCTTGTCCCGGCCGCCTTCGTACGCCGCGGTGGCCTCGGCGCCGAGCTGGTGCATGGCGCGGGCCACGTTCGCGTTGTGCTTGAGGTAGTGGTCCTCGATCGCCTGCACCACCTGGCGCGGCTTCTGCGACGAGTTCGCCGAGTCCAGGTAGACCAGCGGGAACCCGCCGGCCAACTCGCGCGACAGGATGGGGAAGTCCGCCCGGACCGACTGCAGGTCCAGGGGACTGCTGAACGTCCGGGCGTCGGTCACTTCGCGCCTGCCTTGAGGAAGCGCTCGTAGCCGTTGGCCTCGAGCTCTTCGGCGAGCTCGGGGCCGCCCTCCTCGGCGACGCGGCCGTCGACGAACACGTGCACGAAGTCCGGCTTGATGTAGCGCAGGATCCGCGTGTAGTGGGTGATCAGCAGGACGCCCTTGTCGCCCTGGCCGGCGAACCGGTTGACGCCCTCGGAGACGATCCGCAGCGCGTCGATGTCGAGGCCGGAGTCGGTCTCGTCGAGGATCGCGACCTTCGGGTTCAGCAGCTCGAGCTGGACGATCTCGTGCCGCTTCTTCTCACCGCCCGAGAAGCCCTCGTTGACGTTACGGGTGCCGAAGTCGGCGTCCATGTCCAGGTCGGCGAGCGCCTTGTTGACGTCCTTGACCCAGGTGCGCAGCTTCGGCGCCTCGCCGTCGATCGCGGTCTTCGCGGTCCGGAGGAAGTTCGCCACCGACACACCGGGCACCTCGACCGGGTACTGCATGGCCAGGAACAGGCCGGCCCGGGCGCGCTCGTCGACGGACATGTCCAGCACGTCCTCGCCGTCCAGCGTCACGGTGCCGCTGGTGACGTTGTACTTCGGGTGCCCGGCGATCGAGTACGCCAGCGTCGACTTGCCGGAGCCGTTCGGGCCCATGATCGCGTGCGTCTGACCGCCGGCGATGGTCAGGTCGACGCCGCGCAGGATCTGCTTCGGGCCGTTCTCGGTGTCGACCGACACGTGCAGGTCGCGGATCTCGAGTGTCGCCATGAGGTTTCTTCTATCTCCGTCGTTTACAGGGCTGCTTGGTTCAGGGGGTTCTTCACGTCGACGAGTACGTCGTCGCCGTCGAGGCGCACGGGGTAGATCGGCACCGGGTCGTACGCCGGCAGGCTGGTCGGCTCGCCGGTGCGCAGGTCGAAGCGGGACCCGTGCAGCCAGCACTCGATCTCGCACTCGCCGACGTCACCCTCGGACAGCTGGATCTGCGCGTGCGAGCACTCGTCCCGCACCGCGAAGTACTGGCCCTCGCTCTTCACGACCGCGACCTCCACGCCGCCGACCTCGACCGGGATCACTCCCTCGTCGGGTACGTCGGCGGCGGCGCAGGCGCGCTCGAAGCTGTCGCTCACTGGCCGATGACCGCCTTGGCGGACGTGCTCAGCTCGGCGGCGCGCGCCAGCTTCTCTTCGATCACCTCGTGCAGGTGCTCGGTGACCTCGGGTACGCCGATCTTGCCGATGATGTCGTTGAAGAAGCCGGACACCACCAGCCGCCGGGCCGCGTCCTCGGGGATGCCGCGGGCCTGCAGGTAGAACAGCTGCTCGTCGTCGAACCGGCCGGTCGCGGACGCGTGGCCGGCGCCCTCGATCTCACCGGTCTCGATCTCCAGGTTCGGCACCGAGTCGGCGCGGGCGCCGTCGGTCAGGACCAGGTTGCGGTTCAGTTCGAAGGTGTCGGTGCCCTCGGCCGCGGCCCGGATCAGCACATCGCCGATCCACACCGAGCGGGCGTGGTCTCCGGCCAGCGCGCCCTTGTAGAGCACGTTGCTCTTGCAGTTGGTCGCCTCGTGGTCGACGAAGAGCCGGTTCTCGTGGTGCTGACCGCCCTCGGCGAAGTACACCCCGAGCAGTTCGGCGTCGCCGCCGGGACCGGCGTAGCGGACGTTGGTGCCGATCCGGACGATCTTGCCGCCCAGCGTCACCGCGACGTGGTGAAGCTTCGCGTCGCGACCGACGACGGCATCGTGCTGGCCGAGGTGGATCGACTCGTGGTCGCCCTGCTGGATCGAGACGACCCGCAGGTCGGAGCCGTCGCCGACGACGATCTCGACGTTGCTGCCCAGCTCACCGGATCCGCTGTGATCGATGATCACGATCGCCTTGCTGTGCCGGCCGGACTCGATGATCAGGTGGCTGAAGCCGCGGGCGCCGAGGCTCGCGACGTTCACGTGCACCGGCTCGGTCAGCTCGGCCTCGACCGGGATCCGGACCGCGAACGCGTCGCCGGCGTGGTTCCAGGCGACGGCCGCGGAGCGGTCCTGGGGCTTGCCGACCTTGAGCGAGTCCGCGGCGACGGTCTCGAAGACCACGCCCTCCGGACCGGACGCGTCGACCTTCGGGGTCTCGGTGCCGGCGGCGTCCTCGAACAGGGCCTTCAGCTGCCTGACCGGGGTGAAGCGCCACTCCTCCTCGCGTCCGTTCGGCACCGCGAAGTCGGCCACGTCGTACGACGTCGGCCGCTCGCTGCGGGCCTGGAGCGGGACCGGCGAACCCGGCCCGTGGGAGTGCGCCTTGTTGCCGGTAGCAACAAGGGTGTCAGACGACGACATCAGCCGACGGCCCCTTCCATCTGCAGCTCGATCAAACGGTTCAGTTCCAGCGCGTACTCCATCGGGAGCTCGCGGGCGATCGGCTCGATGAAGCCGCGGACGATCATCGCCATCGCCTCGTCCTCGGCCATGCCCCGGCTCATCAGGTAGAAGAGCTGGTCGTCGCTGACCTTGGACACGGTCGCCTCGTGCCCCATCGCCACGTCGTCCTCGCGGACGTCGACGTACGGGTAGGTGTCCGAACGGCTGATGGTGTCGACCAGCAGCGCGTCACAGCGCACCGTGGACTTGCTGTGGTGCGAACCCGGCGCCACCTCGACCAGACCGCGGTACGACGTCCGGCCGCCGCCGCGGGCCACCGACTTCGACACGATCGAGCTCGACGTGTACGGCGCGTTGTGCACCATCTTCGAACCGGCGTCCTGGTGCTGGCCCTCGCCCGCGAACGCGACCGACAGGGTCTCGCCCTTGGCGTGCTCGCCCATCAGGTAGACGGCCGGGTACTTCATCGTCACCTTGGAGCCGATGTTGCCGTCGATCCACTCCATCGTCGCGCCCTCTTCGCAGGTGGCGCGCTTGGTGACCAGGTTGTAGACGTTGTTCGACCAGTTCTGGATCGTCGTGTAGCGGCAGCGCGCGCCCTTCTTCACGATGATCTCGACCACCGCGGAGTGCAGCGAGTCCGACTTGTAGATCGGCGCCGTGCAGCCCTCGACGTAGTGCACGTAGGCGTCCTCGTCGACGATGATCAGGGTCCGCTCGAACTGGCCCATGTTCTCGGTGTTGATCCGGAAGTAGGCCTGCAGCGGGATGTCCACCTTCACGCCCTTGGGCACGTAGATGAACGAGCCGCCGGACCAGACCGCGGTGTTCAGCGAGGCGAACTTGTTGTCGCCGACCGGGATCACGGAGCCGAAGTACTCCTTGAAGATCTCCGGGTGCTCCTTCAGGCCGGTGTCGGTGTCGAGGAAGATGACGCCCTGCGCCTCCAGGTCCTCACGGATCTGGTGGTAGACCACCTCCGACTCGTACTGCGCGGCGACGCCGGCGACGAGGCGCTGCTTCTCCGCCTCCGGGATGCCGAGCTTGTCGTAGGTGTTCTTGATGTCCTCGGGCAGCTCTTCCCAGCTCGACGCCTGCTTCTCGGTCGAGCGGACGAAGTACTTGATGTTGTCGAAGTCGATCCCGGACAGGTCGGCGCCCCACGACGGCATCGGCTTGCGGTCGAAGAGCTTCAGGCCCTTCAGCCGCAGGTCGAGCATCCACTCCGGCTCGTTCTTGAGGGCGGAGATCCCCCGCACCACGTCGGTGCTGAGGCCGCGCTGGGCGACCGCGCCGGCGGCGTCGGAGTCGGCCCAGCCGTACTGGTAGTTGCCGAGGCCTTCCAGTTCGGGGTGAGCGGTTTGCGTCATCGTGCGGTCCTCGCAGCTTCGCCGTCGGATACAGGGGGCACGGGCGGTACCGATTTCTGGGCGCCCGGGATATGCGTCGTACAGACACCGTCGCCGTGGGCGATGGTGGCCAGTCGCTGCACGTGCTTGCCGAGGAGTCTCGAGAACACCTCGGTCTCGGCCTCGCACAGCTGGGGGAACTGCTCGGCCACGTGCGCGACCGGGCAATGGTGCTGGCAGAGCTGCTCTCCGTGCGCGGCCTTCGCCGTGGACGCGGCATAGCCGTCCCCGGTCAGGGCCTGGGCGAGCACCTCCGCCTTGTTGCTGTCGGGTGCGGCCTCGACCGCCTCCCGGTACCGCTGCTCCACCTCGGCGACGCGGCGCCGGGCGAACTCCGCCACGGCGTCCTCACCGCCGGCCTCGGCGATGAACCGCATCGCGGTCGCCGCCAGGTCGTCGTAGGCCTGGTGGAAGGCATGCCGGCCGGTGTCGGTCAGCACGAAAACCTTCGCAGGGCGACCGCGGCCGCGCGGGCCGTAGATGCGCTCCTCGCGGGATTCGACCAGGCCCTCGTCAAGCAGGTGGTCGAGGTGCCGCCGGACCGCGGCCGGGGTCAGCTCGAGCCGCTCCGCCAGCACCGCAGCGCTGGACGGGCCGTTGGTCAGGATCGAGCGTGCTACCCGGTCCCGGGTGGACTCGTCCCGCGCGCTACCGGCGCCGTGGGGCACGGCTCCGCTGTTCGCAGGATTTTTCACAACATCAGTGTCGCGTAAATACCCGGGGCCTTCAAATAAGGCTCCCCTAACCGGTTCGGGCGCCCACGCGGGGCACGAGACCGGACCGTGAGCGAGGTCACTCGGGGGCGTTCTCTATGCTGCGGTTTGTGCCAGTTGCGGTTGAGATCGAAGACCTCGTCGTGCGGTACGGCGAGAAGACCGCGGTCGACGGTCTCAGTCTCACCGTAGCCGCCGGCACGGTGACGGCCGTGCTCGGCCCGAACGGCGCCGGCAAGACCACGACCGTGGAGAGCTGTGAGGGGTTCCGCCGGCCCGACTCCGGCCGGGTCCGGGTGCTCGGGCTGGACCCGATCGCGGATCACGACGCGTTGATGCCACGGATCGGCGTGATGCTCCAGGAGGGCGGCGCCTGGTCCGGCGTCCGTGCCGTCGAGATGCTCAAGTACGTCGCGACGCTGCACACCCACCCGCTCGACATCGCGATGCTGGTGGAGCGCCTCGACCTGGCCAGCTGCGGCCGGACGCCGTACCGCCGGCTGTCCGGCGGTCAGAAGCAGCGGCTGTCGTTCGCGCTGGCGATCGTGGGGCGGCCGGAGATCGCGTTCCTCGACGAGCCGACGACCGGGCTGGACCCGCACGGCCGGCGCGAGATCTGGCAGGTGATCCGCGATCTGCGCGACGACGGCGTGACCGTCGTACTGACGACCCACGCGATGGACGAGGCCGAACAGCTGTCCGACCAGGTCCACGTCGTCTCGGCCGGCAAGGTGATCGCCTCCGGCACCCCCGACGACCTGACCGAGCACCACAAGAAGTCCCTCGAGGACGTCTTCCTAGAACTCACCGCCAAGCCGGAGCGCTCATGACCACGTATGCACCGCAGCCGGGGAGTGCGCCGTGGCCGCGGAAGGTTCTTGCGCATTCGCGGATGGAGTTCAAGCTGCTCGTCCGCAACGGCGAGCAGTTGCTGCTGGCGCTCGTGATCCCGCTCGGCATTCTGCTGCTGCTCGGCGCCACCGGCCTGGGTGACCGGCTGCCGCTCGGTGACGGCCGGGCGATCGACCAGGCCGTGCCTCGCGTGCTCGCCCTGGCCATCCTGTCCTCGTCGTTCACCTCGCTCGCGATCGCGACCGGTTTCGAGCGGCGGTACGGCGTCATCAAACGACTCGGCGCCTCGCCGCTGTCCCGCACCGGCCTGCTCGCCGGCAAGATCGGCGCCGTCCTCATCGTCCAGGTGATCCAGCTCGCAGTTCTGATGGGCACCGGACTCGCGCTCGGCTGGAAGCCGGTCGGCGGAGCCCAGGCTGTCATCGGCGTCATCCTCACCGTCCTGTGCGGCACCGCGGCCTTCGCATCACTCGGTCTGCTGATGGCCGGCGTACTGCGTGCGGAGGCCACGCTGGCCGCCGCGAACCTGCTGTATCTGCTGCTGTTGGTCGGCGGGGCGATCATGACGCCCGTCGACGAATACCCGTCCGGCATGCAGAGCGTCGTACGCCTGCTGCCGAGTGCCGCCCTGGCCAACGGGCTGGCGAACTCGACCGTCGAAGGAGTGATCCCGTGGGCGGCCGCTCTGTCCCTGGCACTGTGGGCCGGGGTGCTCGGCTACCTGGTGTCCCGAACGTTCCGCTGGGACTGAGCTTTAGAGTGTCCCGGTGATGACGACGGAGCCCCCGCCTCGAGAAGCCGAACAAGTCAGCCGTTTCTGGCGACTCGTGCCCGAGCCGAGCCTGGACGTGGTCCGCCGTTGGGGCTGGGCCTCGATAGCGGTCAACATCGGCATCGTGGTGACCGGCGGACTGGTCCGTCTGACCGGCTCTGGCCTCGGCTGCCCGACCTGGCCGTCGTGCACGGACGATTCCTACGTGCCGCACGCCGCGCTCGGCTACCACGGCGCGATCGAGTTCACGAACCGGATGCTCGGGTTCGTGGTCGGCGTGGTCGCGATCTGCACCTGGCTGGTCGTGATGCGCTACCGCCCGGTGCGCCACGACCTGCGCCGGCTCGCGACGGCGGCGGCCCTCGGCGTACCGCTGCAGGCGGTCATCGGCGGTATCAGCGTGCTCACCGGCCTGAACCCGTGGATCGTGTCGGCGCATTTCCTGGTCTCGCCGATCATCATCACGCTGACGGTGTCGATGATGCGCCGGTCGCGCACCAGCCCGTACCCGCACACTCCCCCGGTGGTCCGCGCGCTCGCGACCGCCAGTGTGGTGGCGGTCTGGCTGACTGTTGCCCTCGGCACCATTGTCACCGGCGCCGGTCCGCACTCGGGCGATCCGGAGACCGGGCGCAACGGATTCGATCCCGAACTGGTCAGTCAGCTGCACGCGGACGTGGTGTTCGGGTTGCTCGGCATCACGATCGCGTTGGTGATCGCGACCCGGGTCACCGCGACCTCGCGTACGTTGCGCAAGCTGGCCGCCTGGCTGCTGGCCGTCGAAGTACTGCAGGGCGCCGTCGGCTTCACGCAGTACTTCACCGGGCTGCCGTGGGGCGTCGTGCTCGTGCACATGTTCCTGGCCGGCTTGCTGATCGCGCTCGTCACGGCCGTGTACGGCGAGCGCGGGACGCCCGCGACCTGAAACGGGCGTCCCGCCGTACCTCACTGGATCTCAGTAACGCACCTTGTAGACGGCGCCTGGACCGAAGACCGGTGCGGAGACGAACAGCTCGCCCCACCGGTTGAAGCCCGCTCCGCCTGGCAGCGTCAGCTGATCCTTCACCAGCTCCCGGACGTACCCACCGCGGTGGTTCCTGCCCGGGTACTGCAGGAACAGCCCACCGTGCGTCGGGCCGCTCATCTCGAACTTCAGCCAACTCGCCTTGTCCAGTTCGACCACCGCGAGCGTGCCGCGCGGACCGCCGGCCAGGTCGACGATCGACGTGTAACCGTCGGCGTACCGCTGGCAGTTGCCCTTGTTCGGCTTGACCGGGTCACACACCGCGCCCACCGAGCCCGGCCTGATCCGCCAGATCTCCGACGTCCCCGGCGTTGCCGGGAAACCACGGAGTTCACCGACGTACCAGTAGCCGTCGGAGCCGACCGTGACCGAGGTGGCCACTGCTTCGGCAACGAACGGCGTACCGGCCGGCGGAGCCTCGTCACCGAGACCGGCTGGCACCTTGACCGTGCGTGGCTTGAGCCGCGCGACCGTCTTGACGTGACCGTTCGGCCACACCCTCAGCAGATCGTTGTTCGCGGCATCGGACACCAGCACCGTGCCGTCGCTCAGGGCCGCGACACCGAACGGGTTGGACTCTGTCGGCGAGTCGGCCTGGTTGTACGGGTCCCGGTCGTGCGCCTGGTACGCCGCGATGTCGGCGACCTTGACCGCCGGCTTCCCGTACCGCATCCGGTACAGCGTCGAACTGCCCGGCACCGGCGGTTGTCCCGGTTCGCCGCCCGCACCGGTCAGTGCGTACGTCGTACCCCACTTGTTCGTGTCGATCGCCGGCGGGAACCCGCCCGTGCCCGGTACCTTGCCGAGCTTGATGCTCTTGTGCCCGTCGGTCACATACACCGAACCGTCGGTCACGCTGTAGATGACCAGGTTCTTGTACGTCGAGACGCCGCGCGGACCGTTCAAACCTGTTGCCACCGGCTTCAAACTGCTGCCGTGACCGCCGGCCTCGGCCTGCCCCGCGACCAGCAACGAGCCGGCCAGTGCTAGTGCGGCGAGCGCCGCAACACGTGTTCGTACCCCCATACGAATCCCCCTGCCACTGTGTCTCCCCAGGCGTGGAAACGCCTCCACAGACCAGACCATCGCAACACGTGGTCACGATCTGGTCAAGGCGCTGCCCGTTAGTGCAGCAGCGGGTCGACGGCCGCTGCGATGAACAGCAACGCCAGGTAGATATTCGAGAAGTGGAAGAGCCGCATCGGCCGCAGGGCGGCGCCATCCGCGCCGGTGTGGGCCCGGAGCAACAACCGGCGAGCCTCGCGGAGGAACACGAAACCGAGCACGATCGAGGCCAGCGGATACACGTACCCGGTGTCCGCGACCGGCCAGAGCGCGATCGACGTGATCACCATGACAACGGAGTACGCCATGATCTGCCGCGCGGTCGCGACCGGGGTGGCGACTACCGGCAGCATCGGCACGTCCACCGATGCGTAGTCCTCGCGGTAGCGCATCGCGAGCGACCAGGTGTGCGGCGGCGTCCAGAAGAACACCACCAGGAACAGAACGACCGGGGTCCAGGCCAGCTTGCCGGTGACCGCGGTCCAGCCGATCAGGGTCGGGAAGCAGCCGGCGATACCGCCCCAGACGATGTTCTGCACGGTCCGGCGCTTCAGCACCATCGTGTAGCCGAAGACGTAGAACAGGTTCGCCGCGAGCGCGAGGCCGGACGACAGCCAGTTCACGAAGAAGCCGAGCTCCAGCGTGGCCAGCACGCCGAGCACGACACCGAAGACCGTCGCCGAGCGCGGGCTGACCGCGTGCCGCGGCAACGGGCGGCGCCGGGTCCGGCGCATCTGCTCGTCGATGTCGCGGTCGAGCACGCAGTTGATCGTGTTCGCGCTGCCGGAAGCGAGGATGCCGCCGATCAGGGTGGCGACCACGACCTCGAGCCCGGGCACTCCACCGGCGGCCAGGAACATCACCGGCACGGTGGTGATCAGCAGCAACTCGATGATGCGCGGCTTGGTCAGACCGACGTACGCCTTCACCACGTCGCGCACCGTCGGACTCACCGTTACAGCTGATGCAGCAGTAGCGTCCGGCAGCGGCGTCGGGTACGACGTCGTCGCGGCGGGACGCGGGTCGACGGCCGTCACGAACACCTCGAACAAAGTGGGTTGACGCCGGACTTCCGGCGCTGACGATTCAGCAGTCTACGACGCCCCGTAGGAGAGTCCCGACACCCCCCTCCGCGAGCCGGGAACAGGCTGTTCGGCTGAACGGTTGACAAACAGTCGAGAGGTACCCAACTGACGATCCTGCTCACAGTAGGCTCATCCTGAGTGGGTACTCGTAAAGCCACCATCGAGAGGAGCGCCGCCGGCGTGACGGAGAAGACCAAGCTTGAATGGACCGAGCTCGACCAGCGCGCGGTCGACACCGTGCGGGTGCTCGCGATGGACGCGGTCGAGAAGGTCGGCAACGGACACCCCGGTACGGCGATGAGCCTGGCGCCGGCGGCGTACCTGCTGTTCCAGAAGGTGATGCGGCACAACCCCGCCGACCCGCACTGGGCCGGCCGCGACCGGTTCGTCCTGTCGGCCGGCCACTCCAGCCTGACGCTGTACATCCAGCTCTACCTGGCCGGCTTCGGCCTCGAGCTGGACGACCTGAAGGCGCTGCGGACCTGGGGCAGCAAGACCCCCGGCCACCCGGAGTACCGGCACACCGCCGGCGTCGAGACCACCACCGGCCCGCTCGGTCAGGGCGTCGGCAACGCGGTCGGCATGGCGATGGCGGCCCGCCGTGAGCGCGGCCTGCTCGACCCGGACGCGCCCAAGGGCGAGGGTTTGTTCGATCACAACATCTACGTGATCGCGTCCGACGGTGACCTGGAGGAGGGCGTCTCGGCCGAGGCGTCGTCGCTGGCCGGTCACCAGAAGCTCGGCAACCTGACGGTGATCTACGACGCGAACAAGATCTCGATCGAGGACAACACCGACATCGCGTTCTCCGAGGACGTCGCGGCCCGCTACGCGGCGTACGGCTGGCACGTCCAGGACGTCGACTGGACCCAGGGCGGCACGGGCTACCACGAGGACGTCCAGGCGCTGTACGACGCGCTCGAGGCGGCCCGGGCGGTCACCGACAAGCCCAGCTTCATCCGGTTGCACACGATCATCGGCTGGCCGGCCCCGAACAAGCAGAACACCGGCAAGATCCACGGCTCGGCGCTCGGCGCCGACGAGGTCGCCGCGACCAAGAAGGTCCTCGGCTGGGACCCGGAGCAGTCGTTCCAGGTCGCCGACGACGTCCTCGCGCACACCCGCGAGGCGCTGGACCGCGGTAAGGCCCTCGAGGCCGAGTGGAGCGGCAAGTTCGACGAGTGGAAGGCCGCGAACCCCGACGGCGCCGCGCTGCTCGACCGCCTGTCGAAGCGTGAGCTGCCGGCCGGCTGGAAGGATGCGCTGCCGAGCTGGGACGCCGACGCCAAGGGTGTGGCCACCCGCGCCGCCTCCGGTGACGTGCTGACGAAGCTGGCGCCGGAGCTGCCGGAGCTGTGGGGCGGTTCGGCCGACCTGGCCGGCTCGAACAACACCACCCCGAAGGGCCAGCCGTCCTTCATCCCGGCGGAGTTCGCCACCAAGGAGTTCCAGGGCAACGAGTACGGCCGGGTGCTGCACTTCGGCATCCGCGAGCACGCCATGGGCTCGGTGATGAACGGCATCGCCCTACACGGCCTGACCCGCCCGTACGGCGGTACGTTCCTGGTCTTCTCCGACTACATGCGCCCGGCGGTCCGGCTGGCCGCGTTGATGAAGCTGCCGGTCACCTACGTCTGGACGCACGACTCGATCGGCCTCGGCGAGGACGGTCCGACGCACCAGCCGATCGAGCACCTGTCGGCACTGCGGGCGATCCCGGGCCTGGACGTCGTCCGCCCCGGTGACGCTAACGAGACGGCCGCCGCGTGGGCCACGATCCTCGAGCACACCGACCGCCCGGCCGGCCTCGTGCTGACCCGGCAGAACGTGCCGACGTTCCCCCGCGGCACGGACGGGTACGCCACCACGGAGAACGTCCACAAGGGCGCCTACGTGCTGCTCGACACCGATGGCACGCCGGACGTCGTACTGATCGGCACCGGTTCCGAGGTCCAGCTCGCCGTCGAGGCGCGGGCCAAGCTGGCCGAGGAAGGCGTCAACGCCCGCGTGGTCTCGATGGTCTCGCGCGAATGGTTCGACGAGCAGGACGACGCGTACCGCGAGTCGGTCATCCCGGCCGACGTCCGCGCCCGGGTCTCGGTCGAGGCCGGGATCGCGCAGAGCTGGCACGACATCGTCGGCGACTCCGGCCGCAGCGTGAGCCTGGAGCACTATGGCGCCTCCGCGGCGTACCAGACGCTGTACGACGAGTTCGGCATCACCACCGACGCGGTGGTCCAGGCCGCCAAGGACAGCATCGCCGTGGCCGCCCAGATCAGCGGACCGGGCGTGCCGCCCGGACGCGCCGCCGCCGGACCGGTCGGACCGGCCGACGCCAGCTGAAGATACCCACACAGAACACTTCGGAAGAAGGCATCGGACACATGAACGATCGCTTGAAAGCACTCGCCGACGCGGGTGTCTCCATCTGGCTCGACGACCTGTCCCGCGAGCGGCTGACCAGCGGCAGCCTGCAGGCGCTGATCGAGGACAAGCACGTGGTCGGTGTGACCACGAACCCGACCATCTTCGCCAAGGCCATCTCCGACGCCGACGCGTACGCCGAGAAGGTCGCCCACCTGGCCTCGCAGGGCGTCTCGACCGACGAGGCGATCCGGGTCATCACCACCGACGACGTCCGGGACGCGGCCGACGTGTTCAAGCCGGCGTACGACGACTCCGAGGGCCAGGACGGCCGGGTGTCGATCGAGGTCGAGCCGACGCTGGCGCACGACACCGCGAAGACCGTCGAGCAGGCCAAGCTGCTGTGGGACATCGTCGGCCGCGAGAACGTCTTTGTGAAGATCCCCGCCACCAAGGAGGGCCTGCCCGCGATCACTGAGACGCTGGCCGCCGGCATCAGCGTGAACGTGACGCTGATCTTCTCCCTCGACCGGTACAAGGCGGTCGTGGCCGCGTTCCTCGCCGGCCTGGAGCAGGCCATCGACAACGGCCACGACGTGACCAAGATGGCCAGCGTCGCGTCGTTCTTCGTCAGCCGGGTGGACACCGAGGTGGACAAGCGGCTGGACGCGATCGGCACCGACGAGGCGAAGGCGCTGAAGGGCAAGGCCGCGATCGCCAACGCGCGGCTCGCGTTCGAGGCGTACGAGGAGATCTTCGACACCGACCGCTGGCGCGAGCTCGAGACCGCCGGCGCCAAGCCGCAGCGCCCGCTGTGGGCCTCCACCGGCACCAAGGACCCGTCGTACTCGCCCACGCTGTACGTCGACAACCTGGTCACCAAGGGCGTCGTCAACACGATGCCTGAGGCAACGATCAAGGCGGTCGAGGAGCACAGCTCGTTCTCCGGCGACACGGTCCGCGGCGACTACGCCGGCGACCGCAAGGTGATCGAGGACCTGGAGAAGCTGGGCATCTCCTACGACGAGGTCGTGCAGCTGCTCGAGGACGAGGGCGTGGCCAAGTTCGACGCCTCCTGGTCCGAGCTGCAGGACACCGTCACGGCGGCCCTGAAGGGCGCGGCCAAGTGAGTGCTCCGAAGGTCAGCACGCAGAACGGCGACTGGGCAGAGGTCGTCGACAAGCTGGTCGCCGAGAAGATCGCCTCCCGGATCGCCGCGAAGGACGCGACGATCTGGGGCCCGGACGCCGAGCACGAAGCGTCGATCCGGCTCGGCTGGGTCGACCTGCACGACACCTCGCGTCCGCTGCTGGCCGAGATCGAGGCCCTGCAGGCCGACCTGCGGTCCGAGGGCCTGGACCGGATCGTCCTGTCCGGCATGGGCGGTTCGTCGCTGGCGCCCGAGGTCATCACCCGTACGGCGGGCGTCGAACTCGTCGTGCTGGACTCGACCGACCCGAGCGTGGTCGCGCGGGCACTGGCGGGTGACCTCTCGAAGACCGTGATCGTCGTGTCCAGCAAGTCCGGCGGGACGGTCGAGACGGACAGCCACCGGCGTACGTTCATCAAGGCGTTCCAGGACGCGGGTATCGACGCCGCGTCGCGGGTCGTCGTGGTGACCGACCCGGGTTCGCCGTTCGAGAAGCTGTCGGCGGACGAGGGCTACCGCAAGACGTTCCTGGCCGACCCGAACGTGGGCGGCCGGTACAGCGCACTCACGGCGTTCGGCCTGGTGCCGTCCGGTCTGGCCGGCGCGGACATCGCCGAGCTGCTCGACCAGGCGGCCGAGGCGGCGCCGGAGCTCCAGGCCGACTCGACCGACAACCCGGCGCTCTGGCTGGGTGCTGTGCTCGCGGCGAGCGAGGGTCGGGACAAGGCGATCATCACGGCCGACGGGTCCGACATCGTCGGATTCCCGGATTGGGCCGAGCAGCTGATCGCGGAGAGCACCGGCAAGCTAGGCACCGGCGTCCTGCCGGTCGCGGTCGAGGTCGGCGCGCCGGAGCTGCGCAGCGAGGCGGCTGACCTGACCAATGCGTTGCTGGCGGAGAAGGCGACGAGCGGCGTGCCGACGGCACTGACGTCGGGCTCGCTCGGCGGGCAGATGCTGCTCTGGGAGACGGCGACGGCGGTGGCGGGCTACCTGCTCGGCATCAACCCGTTCGACCAGCCCGATGTGGAGAGCGCGAAGAAGGCCGCGCGCGGTCTGCTCGACGCGCAGCCGAAGCCGGAGGCGGCCGCCTTCACCGAGGGCGCAGTCGAGGTCCGTGGGTCCGAGGGTCTGCTGGACGGCGTCGACTCGCTGAAGGGCGCGGTGGACGCGCTGCTCGGCAAGCTCGACGCGAAGGGGTACGTCGCAGTGATGGCGTACCTGGACTCCGAGCGGGACGCCGACCTGTTCGGCGTACGGCCGGCGCTGGCGACCAAGACCGGTCGTCCGGTGACCTTCGGGTGGGGGCCGCGGTTCCTGCACTCGACCGGTCAGTACCACAAGGGCGGACACCCGGAGGGCGTGTACTTGCAGATCACCGGGGCACACGCGACCGATGTGGAGATCCCGGATCGGCCGTTCAGTTTCGGTACGTTGATCACGGCGCAGGCAGCCGGCGACGCCGGAGTACTGGCGGAGCGCGGGCGTCCGGTCCTGCGTCTGCACCTGACCGACGTGGCGAACGGCGTACAGCAGCTCCTGTCGTTGTTCGGCAACTAAAAGCACGGGGAGGAAGCGGGCAATGACCGCTGAGCTCGACGAAGGGCCGGGCGACATCACGCCGCACCGGAACCCGCTGCGGGATCCGCAGGACCGGCGGCTGCCGAGGATCGCGGGGCCGTGCAGCCTGGTGATCTTCGGGGTCACCGGCGACCTGGCCCGCAAGAAGCTGATGCCGGCGGTCTACGACCTGGCGAACCGGGGGCTGCTGCCCCCCGGTTTCGCCCTGGTCGGGTTCGCGCGCCGCGACTACACCAACCAGGACTTCGCCCAGATCGTGCACGACTCGGTGAAGGAGCACGCCCGGACCCCGTTCCGCGAGGAGGTCTGGCAGCAGCTCTCCGAGGGTTTCCGGTTCGTGCCGGGCGACCTGACCGACGACGTGGCGTTCGAGCGGTTGCGCGAGACGGTCGACGAACTCGACGTCACCCGCGGTACGGGCGGCAACCACGCGTTCTACCTGTCGATCCCGCCGGGGTTGTTCCCGGAGGTCGTGCGGCAGCTGTCCGAGCACGGGCTGACCGACGAGAAGCCCGGCTCGTGGCGGCGGGTCGTGATCGAGAAGCCGTTCGGCCACGACCTGAAGAGCGCTCGCGAGCTGAACCGCGTGGTCGAGTCCGTGTTCCCGCCCGAGGCGGTCTTCCGGATCGACCACTACCTGGGCAAGGAGACGGTCCAGAACATCCTGGCGTTGCGGTTCGCCAACGAGATGTTCGAGCCGATCTGGAACAGCAACTACGTCGACCACGTCCAGATCACGATGGCCGAGGACATCGGCATCGGCGGCCGCGCCGGGTACTACGACGGCATCGGCGCCGCCCGCGACGTGATCCAGAACCACCTGCTCCAACTGCTCGCGCTGGTCGCGATGGAGGAGCCGGTCAGCTTCGACGCCTGGTCGCTGCGCCAGGAGAAGAAGAAGGTCCTGGCCGCGGTGCAACTGCCGGAGCGTCTGGACCTGCACAGCGCCCGCGGTCAGTACGCGGCCGGCTGGGCCGGTGGCGCGAAGGTCAAGGGATACCTCCAGGAGGACGGCATCCCGGCTACGTCGGCCACGGAGACGTTCGCCGCCCTGCGCGTCGACGTCGACACGCGCCGCTGGGCGGGCGTGCCGTTCTACCTGCGGACCGGCAAGCGGCTGGGACGCCGGGTGACCGAGGTCGCGGTGATGTTCAAGCGCGCGCCGCACCTGCCGTTCACCAAGACCGAGACCGAAGAGCTCGGCCAGAACGCACTGGTCCTGCGGATCCAGCCGGACGAAGGCATCACCATCCGCTTCGGCGCCAAGGTGCCCGGGACGACGATGGAGATCCGCGACGTCAACATGGACTTCCAGTACGGCGGTTCGTTCACCGAATCCTCCCCCGAGGCGTACGAGCGGCTCATCCTCGACGTACTGCTCGGTGATCCGCCGCTGTTCCCGCAGCACACCGAGGTCGAGCTGGGCTGGAAGATCCTCGACCCGGTGCTCGACTACTGGGCCCGGCACGGCAAACCGGAGCAGTACCCCTCCGGCCACTGGGGCCCGGACTCGGCGCACGAGATGCTCGCTCGCGACGGGCGTGCCTGGAGGCGGCCATGATCATCGACCTGACCGACACGACGTCGAGCGAGATCGCCTCGGCGCTGCTGAAGGCCCGCCGGCACGCGGGATCGCCGGCGATGGGCATGGTCGGCACGATCGTGGTCGTCGTCGACGAGGCGTCCCACCACGACGCGATGAAGGCCGCGAACGAGGCCGGTCGCGAACACCCGTCCCGCGTCCTGGTCGCGATCCTGCGGCCCGGCCGCGGCGCCACGGGGCTGGACGCGGAAGTGCGCGTCGGCGAGGGCATCCCCGGCGAGGCCGTGCTGCTGCGGCTGCACGGTGAGCTGGCGAAGGTGCCGGAGTCCGTCATCACGCCGCTGCTGCTGCCCGACTCCCCCGTCATCGTCTGGTGGCCGGGCGGCGGGCCGAAGGTTCCGGCCGACGACCCGCTGGGCCGGCTCGGTCGGCGTCGCGTGACGGATGCTGCTTCGACGCGACGGGCTTCGATCGACTTCAGTGCGCGGGCCGAGGGCTACAAGCCCGGCGACACCGACTTCGCATGGACGCGGTTGACGCCGTGGCGTGCGCTGATGGCCGCGGCCCTGGATCAGTACCCGACGAAGGTGACCGGGGCCGAGGTTGCGGCCGCCAAGGGGAACCCGAGCGCGGACCTGATGGCTGCGTGGCTGCAGTCGCGGCTCAAGGTGCCGGTGGAGCAGCGGAATTCGCGCGGGCCGGGCGTAACCGCTGTGCGGCTGTTCACCCCGTCCGGGCCGATCGCGTTGACGCGGCCGGACGGCGCGGTGGCGACGTTCAGCGTGCCGGGTCAGCCGGATCGCCCGGTGGCGCTGAAGCGGCGTACGACGTCCGAGCTGCTGAGCGAGGAACTGCGGCGGCTCGATCCTGATGACGTGTACGCGAAGACGTTGGCGTGCATGGTCGAGCGGGATCAGATGCCGGCGGCCGAGAAGAAGGTCGACGCGACCGCCCGGAAGTCGGCGGCCGCGAGCGTGACCGCGGCCGGTAAGCAGGTGGTCGCGGCACAGAAGAAGCCGGACTCCGCGAAGAAGGCCGCGGCCAAGAAGACGGTTGCCAAGAAGACGGTTGCCAAGAAGACAGCTGCGCGGAAGTCCGCGGCCAAGTCGACGAGTGCCAAGACGACGAGTGCCAGGAAGACTGTGGGCAAGAAGGTTGCCGGGAGCAAGCGGGTGGCGAAGCGATGACGATCGATCCGGAGCTGCTGATCCATTCCGACGCCGAGGACCTGGCGTTCTCGGTGGCCGAGCGATTGATCACGGCGATCGCCGACGCTCAGAGCACCGGTGGGGTCGCGCAGGTCGTCCTCACCGGCGGCCGAGTGGCCGCCGTCGTGTACCGCGCCGTGGCAGGTTCGCCGGCGCGGGTCGAGGTCGACTGGCAGCGGGTCGAGTTCTGGTGGGGCGACGAACGCTTCCTGCCCGACGGCGACCCCGAGCGCAACGAGACTCAGGCGCGGGACGCTCTGCTGTCCGAGCTGGACGTCGACCCGGCGCGAGTACACCCGATGCCTGCCGACACCGGGCAGGGCGCGGAGGCTGCGGCAGCGGCGTACGCCGCCGAGCTCGAGGCCGCCGGTTCGCCGACGTTCGACGTACTGATGCTCGGGGTCGGGCCTGACGGGCATGTGGCGTCGTTGTTCCCGGGGTATCCGCAGCTCACGGTCGTGGACGTCGCGGCGGTCGCGGTGCACGACTCCCCCAAGCCGCCGCCGACCCGGATCTCGCTGACCGTGCCGTTGCTCGACCGGGCGCGCGAAGTCTGGTTCGTGGTGTCCGGCGAGGACAAGGCGGACGCGGTCGCAACTGCCTTGGCCGAAGGCGACGTCCCCGCTGCCCACCCGAAGGGCCAGAACCGGACCCTCTGGCTCCTGGACGAAGCAGCGGCCTCGAAGCTGTCGTAGTTCGGCGGGCACCGAAGCGTCGGAGTGACAGACTCGGCGCATGACGTTTCGCGAGTTGCATGCCTCTCCGTTCGTGATGCCGAATGCGTGGGATGCCGGGAGTGCGGTGATCCTCGTGGCGGCCGGGTTCCCGGCGATCGCGACGACGAGTGCGGGGATCGCGTTCTCGATGGCGAAGGGCGATCACACGCTGCCCGACGGGGCGCCGGCGGTGTCGCGGGAGGCGATGTTCGAGCGGGTGCGCGAGATCGCGGCGGTGAGCGCCGTACCGGTGAACGGGGACCTCGAGGACGGGTACGGCGCTGAGCCGGCGCGGGTCGCGGACACGATCACGCTGGCCCGCGAGGCCGGGCTGGCGGGCGGCAACATCGAGGACTTCGACGGGCGGGACCTGTACGACGTCGAGCTCGCGGTCGAGCGGATCGCGGCGGCGCGGGAGGCGGCGGGGTCCGAGTTCGTGCTGACGGCGCGGACGGACGGGCAGTTGCTGCGTACGCCGACGTCGCTGGCGGACTCGATCGATCGCGCCAACCGGTTCCGTGCGGCGGGTGCGGACTGCCTGTACGTGCCCGGCGTGAACGATCCGGACGCGATTCGCCTGCTGGTGCAGGAGATCGACGGGCCGCTCAACGTGGTGATCGGCCTCGGTACGTCGACACTCACGGTTGCCGACCTGCAGGCTGCCGGGGTGACGCGGATCAGCCTCGGCGGGAGTATTGCGCGGGCAGCACTCGGGTTCGTCCGCCGGAGCGCGGAGGAACTGGCCACGAAGGGCACGATCGGCTTCGCCGCCGACCAGATCCCGCAGGCTGACCTGAACCTGCTTTTTGCGCGATCATCCGAGGGTGAGCGCTAGATCCAGCCTGCCGTTGGTGGCGATGGCCCATAGCTTCGTGGGCTTCGCTACGTGCGTCTGTCTGCTCGTCTTCTTCGCCGTCGGCGGTCCCTTCGGAACCATCAACGACTTCGGCAATGCCCTCTTCGGCATCCTCAGCTTCGCCCTGGCGTGGCTCCTTCGAACTGGGGCGTCCCGGCTGTCCGGTGTGTTGATAGGTCTTGCCGGGGTCGGCGCGGTGCTGACGATCGTGGGCACAGTGCTCGTGGTCGGCAACATCACCGGGTACTACCTGGTCGAGTTCCGGATTCGGGCTGATCGGGGTCTGGTTGGTGGGGATCAGCCGCCCGGCCACAGCACTGATGCGTCGGACGGGGTTGATTGCCGGCGCGGTGATGGTGCTCGGGCTCGTCGGCGTACCTGGGATCTTCAGGGGCCTCGACGTCCTGGAGACGGCTCCGGCGTGGACCTACCTGGCCGACTTCAGCTGGGCCGGGACGTATCTGCTGTTCCCGGCCTGGAGCCTAGGACTGGCCCGGCAGAGCCGTCCCGAATGCGTCGGCTAGCGCCGGGAACATGCCGCGGACATCTCCCCCGCCGACCAAGATCGCGATCGCCAGCGCAGCCGTTGCCTCCAGCAACTTTGCCCGTACCAACCCGCCGGCGGCGACCGGCACACAGCCGACGTCTCGCACCAGCTCCGCAACTAGGTCGAGTTGGCCGTCACCGCAGATGGGCACACCGAGGTTGGCCGGCGGGTTCCGCCAGACCGCGTCCGCCGCCAGGTTGAACGCTTTTACTACCTGCACACTCGGGACCGCGTGGTTGATCGCCTCGGCCGTCGCCGGTTGCGCCAACGTGAAATCCCTGTGGTCCAAGGCATTCGTGCAGTCGATCAGCGTCCGCCCCGGCGGCACGATCTTCGCCACCTCCACCGCTGTTTCTGCCGGTACGGCGAGCAGCACCACCTCGCCGTACGCCGCCGCCTCGGCCAGCGATCCCGCCGCAGCGCCGATTCGCTTGGCGACCTCCGCGGCGCGCTCCGGATCGCGGCCGCCGATCATCATGTCGTGACCTGCCTTCACCCAGTGGCCGGCCAGCGCTTCGGCCATCAGCCCGTTGCCCAGTGTTCCTATTCGCATGGTCCGACGGTAGACAGTCCGATGCGCACCTTCCGGTGTCTATGCTGGGCCGATGTCGTCCGTGAAGCAGTTCCAGGTCACCTTCGATTGCGCGGATCCGGAGCGCGTCGCTCGCTTCTGGTGCGAGGTGCTGGGGTACGTCGTACCGCCGCCGCCGAAGGGCTTCGACAGCTGGACCGAGTTCGACCAGTCGTTGCCGGCGGAGAGTCAGGGCGCGGCGTTCGCATGTGTCGACCCCACGGGTGTCGGACCGCGGTTGTTCTTCCAGCGGGTGCCCGAGGGCAAGGTCGTGAAGAACCGCGTGCATCTCGACGTACGGGTGGGCACCGGGCTCGTGCGTGAAGAGCGGCTGGCGGTCCTCGAGGCCGAATGTGTGCGACTGGAAGCGCTCGGCGCGACGCGCGGGCTGCTGCTGCGGTACGACGGCGTCAACGAGTCGTGCCAGAACATGCAGGACATCGAGGGCAACGAATTCTGTCTCGACTAGGGGGTCTCTGACGGTTCCACGCCGTACGAGCAGCGGACGCTCGCCGCACGTCTCAGGGGTCAACCCCTGACCTCGCCGGTTGACACCCCGCGTACAGACAGACAAACCGACCATCTGAGGGGTTGACCCCTCAGACGTCCGGTGGTCGAACGCGATCGCCCGGCTGAAGGAGGCCGCCTCGAGCACAACGGCCTGGTCGAACGCCGTCGGTACGCCGAAGCGCCGCCGCGGGTCGAGTACTCGTTGACGACCGCGGGCAAGGACCTGCTGGTACCGATCCGCGCGCTGGGCGACTGGGCCGAGGTTTACGCCGACCAGCTGCCGACCGAAAGCAAACCGTAAACGCCTCCAGGCACAGTGATCGAGTCATCCACACTGGAGGTTCTGATCATGTTCACGTTGCAGCAGGTCGTCGACGCCCCGCCCGCCGAGGTCGTCCGCGCGTTCACCGAGGCCGAGCCGTTCGCGGCCTGGTTCCTCGCCGAAGGTTTCACCACGCCCTCCGACCGCGTCACGCTCGACGTGCGACCGGGCGGCCTGATCTCGGCCGTCTTCGTCGGCGAGGCGGATGTCGAGGTCCCGTTCACACTCCGCTACGGCGAGCTCGACCTGCCGCACCACCTGGTCGTGTACTTCGACGACCCCGCCGAGGAGGAGATCACCGTCGACCTGTCAGGTCTACCTGACGGCAAGACGCAACTCGACTACCGCAGCACCGGCCTCACCGACGAACGGCAAGCCCCGATCAAACCCGGCGTAGCCACCATGCTCAACCACCTGGCCACCTACTTCACCCAATAAACCCCTTGTACACCCCCGGCATCGGCCCCCGCCGAGGCAACACACCCGACGCGCCGCCCGGCCCGGCAAGCCCGGGCTCGGCTCCCGCGCCCGCCTCCCGTCCCGGCCCACCCTCGGCCCCTACCTCTCCGTCGCGAAGCTCGCCGCCTGTTGCGCCGAGTAGGCGGCGGGTCAGGGTGTCGCGGGAGGACAGGAGCTCTGCGACCGCGGCACGGAGGTGATCCGCGGCCGGCGCCTGCCCGGCCTCCGCGGCGAGTAGGACCGTGCGGCGTACGAGTTCCTTCATGAACGATGCCGTCGTACCAGCCGTTTGCTCGACGATCTCGTCGACCAGCTCGGCCGGAAGCTCCAGCCCAGGCCCGTACAGCCGCAGCAGCCGACCTCGCCCTTCGGCGTCCGGCAGCGGCACCTCGACGGCCATGTCCACCCGCCCCGGCCGCTGCACCAGCGCCGGCTCGAGCAGGTCCGCCCGGTTCGTGGTCAGCAGGAACGCCACGTCCGCGTCCTGCGCCAACCCGTCCATCTCATTCAGTACTTGGAACAGCAGCGGATTCTCGGAGCCGTGTGAGTAGTCCCGCGCCTCGGCGACGAGATCGCAGTCCTCGAGTACGACGAGTGCCGGCTGCAACATCCGCGCCAACGCACACGCCTGCGAGATGAAGTGGATGCTCGTCCCCGCCAGCAGCACGACCGTGAACTCCGGCAACTGCGACAGGACATACCGTATGGTATGGGTCTTCCCGGTGCCGGGCGGCCCGTACAGCAGGACGCCCCGCCGCAGGTGCTGCCCCGCGGCCAGCAGCGTCTCCCGATGCGCCGCGATCCCGACGACCTCACGCTCGATCCGCTCGAGCACCCCCTCCGGCAGGACGACGTCCGCACGCGTGATCCCCGGCCGCGGATGCAGCCGGAACGGCCCGACCCCCTGCCCGAACTCGTGCCCCTCGAACGACACCACCTTCCCGCGGAACACGTTGTGCTCCCGGATCAGCTCAGGCAGCGCCCCGAGGAACCGATCCCCGGCCGCCTTCTCCACCGCCAGGATCTCGAGGTCCACGCTCGACCGCCCGTACTGCGGATTCGCCGCCCGCAGCAACGCGACGTACCGATCCTCGCCCCGCACCCCGAGGTAGAACCCGAACGCGACGCAGTCCATCTCCTCGTCGACATCGATCTGGAGCCGCTGGTAGTCGACCGCCCCGATCCCGAACCGGTCGTACTCCGCCAGCTCCAGCAGCTCACCGAGCGAGTGATGCCCGCGGTTCGACCCGGCCAGCCCGACCACCTCGAACGAGTCGAACCACGCCTCGATCGCCCGCTGCACGTTCGGCAGGTCGTACGGCGGGAAGCTCGACGACACCACCGGCACCTGCTCGGGGTCGACGCCGAGATGCTCCCGGAGCCGGTCCCGCAGACTCTCCCGGCTGCTCCGCTGCCCGCTCACCTGCATCCGCTCCAGGAACCGCGTGAACAGCCGCGCGAACTCGTCGATCTCTGTCCCGTCATCAGACACAGCGTCAGGCATCTGGCCGTCTCTCCTCGTCCTCGTTCCGGACCTATCCGGAGGGTCCTCCGCAACGGCGGTTAGGATCTTCACCATGACAGCTTCCGAGTCCACCGACCGTCCGTACGGCGCCTTCCCGGTACGGATCGGTCTGCAGGTCCAGCCCCAGCACGCCCAGTACGCCGACATCCGGCGTACCGTCGCCGCGGCCGAAGAGATCGGCGTCGACGTGGTGTTCAACTGGGACCACTTCTACCCGCTCAGCGGTGAGCCGGAGGGCCTGCACTTCGAGTGCTGGACCATGCTGGCCGCCTGGGCCGAGGCGACCGAGCGCGTCGAGATCGGCGCCCTGGTCACCTGCAACTCCTACCGCAACCCCGACCTGCTCGCCGACATGGCGCGCACGGTCGACCACATCAGCGACGGCCGGCTGATCTTCGGCATCGGCTCCGGCTGGTTCGAGAAGGACTACGACGAGTACGGCTACGACTTCGGTACGGCGGGCGGCCGGCTGGACGCCCTCGGCGAGGCCCTGCCGCGGATCGAGCAGCGCTGGACCAAGCTCAACCCGGTGCCGACCCGCGACATCCCGGTGCTGATCGGCGGCGGCGGTGAGAAGAAGACGCTGAAGCTCGTCGCCAAGCACGCGAACATCTGGCACGGGTTCGGCGACGCGGAGACGCTCGCGCACAAGCACGCCGTACTCGACGAGCACTGCAAGACGCTCGGCCGCAACCCGGGTGAGATCGAGCGCTCGGCCGGTGTCGGCGACAAGTCCCCCGCGGACATCGGCAAGTCGCTGCTCGACGTCGGCACCCGCCTGTTCACGGTCTCGTCGTCCGGTCCGGACTACGACCTCGGCCTGCTCCGCGAGTGGGTCACCTGGCGCGACGAGGTCAACGCCAAGTAGCACCTTGGGCACCCGCCAACCACCGGCGCCGGCCGGAAACGGTTGGTGGGTGCCCAAAGCCCGGGGCAGGCTAGGATTTCGGGCATGTCTACGTTGCCTGGGAACGGTTCGGTGCGAGCGATCACCCGCTGGGGTGAGGACGTCATGCATCGGGTCAACAAGCCTGTCACCGACTTCGGCGACGAGCTGCAGACGCTGATCGCCGACATGGTCGCGACGATGAACGCGGCCGAAGGCGTCGGCCTGGCGGCCAACCAGGTCGGTGTCGACCTGCAGGTCTTCGTGTTCGACTGCCCCGACAAGGAGGGCAACCGGGTGCAGGGCGTGGTGTGCAACCCGACGGTCGAGGTGCCGGAGGGCAAGGACCGCAACCTGGACGAGGGCGACGAGGGCTGCCTGTCGTTGCCCGGCGCGTTCACCAAGTGCGCCCGCCCCGACTTCGCGAAGGTCACCGGTGTCGACCAGCACGGCGAGCCGGTCAGCTTCGAGGGCGACGGCCTGCTGGCCCGCTGCCTGCAGCACGAGACGGACCACACCCAGGGCATGGTGTTCGGCGACCGGCTGTCGCGGAAGTACAAGAAGCGCCTGTTCGCCGAGGCCGAAGAGTTCGCCCCGGACTACCCGTCCGACTGGCCGGTCTCCCCGATGATCGAGCACGAGGACGACCACGAGAGCGACCACGAGGACACCCCCGCAACCTGAACTACCAGCGGGCCTTCTCCAGGTCGATCTCGTCGACTGTCTGAGCCGGGGTCTGGCCGGTGGTGTCGAGCCATAGGCCCCGGCGCGGAGTCTCGTCGAGGCTCGTCATCAGCGCGCGGACGCCCTCCTCGACCGAGGGTCCCCAGTCCCGGTACGCATTGTTGCCGCCGCGCCCGATCTCCCGCTCGACGATCGATTCGACCGACGGCACGAGTACGACGAGGTACGGGTCGACGCCCCGCAGCCGCGAGAACCATCGCTCGACGTGCTCGCCCAGCACGATGTCGCTGCACACGAAGTCGAATCCGGCGTCCGCGTAGTGCTGCGCCACGAGCGCGCTCGCGTCGTACCGCAGTTCGAGTTGGCGGACCGCCTCCGGCGACGGTTCGGGTGTCATGATCTCCGCGCCGGCGACGACGCCGCGGTAGAACACGTCGCCGTCGAGGGTCGCCGCGGGCGGGCCCATCCTTGCCGCGAGCAACGGTGCGATCGTGGACTTCCCGGCGGCCTGCATGCCGGTGACGAGGACTACTTTTGGCTTGCTTTCCATGCCGCCCAGGCCTCCGCCGTCAGCGAGTAGATGGTGGCGTCGAACGGTACGCCGTCCTCCTCCAGCACCGCCTCGTGATCGAAGCTCATCCCGAGCCGGCGCATGACGGCGATGCTACGGACGTTCGGCGTATCGGTCACCGCAATAACGCGCGGCAGGCCGAGCGTCGTGAACCCGTGCTCGATCCACGAGGCCGCGGCCTCGGACGCGTAACCGTGACCCCAGTGCTCGCGGGCCAGCCTCCAGCCGATCTCGAGATCGTCCGGGTACCACTGCTCCTTCGACAGACCGCAGGCGCCGAGGAACACGCCGTCCGTACGACGCTCGACGGCCAGAAACCCGTACCCGCGCGAGGCGTAGGCCTCGTTGATCCCGGCCGCGTCCCGGTCGCACTCCTCCCGGCTCAACGGGCCTCCGAGGAACTGCGTGACGTGCGGATCCGCATTCAGGGCGGCCCATGCGTCCAGGTCGCTGTCGCGGAACGGGCGCAGGACCAGGCGTTCCGTCGTACGCATTGCTCCCCCTCAGCGTCGAGTGGCGTAGAACGCTACTGCTGCTGAGGATGCCACGTTGAGGGAGTCGACGCCGCCCGCCATCGGGATGCGTACGGTCAGGTCTGCCTGTTCGAGCACGTGCGGTTTGAGGCCGTGGCCTTCGGTCCCGAAGATCAGGGCGAGTTTGCCGTCCTTGCGGTCGGCGAGTTCGTCGAGCGTGATCGAGTCGTCGGCGAGTGCCATCGCGGCGGCGACGTACCCGTGCTCCTGGAGGAGCCGGAGGTCGCCGGGCCAGTCCTCGAGGCGCGTCCACGGGACCTGGAAGACGGTGCCCATCGAGACCTTGATCGAACGCCGGTACAGCGGGTCGGCGCAGGTCGGCGTCACCAGCACGAGGCCGACGCCCAGCGCGGCCGCAGCGCGGAAGCCGGCTCCAACGTTGGTGTGGTCAACGATATCGTCGAAGATCGCGATCCGTCGTACGTCGTCGGTCAAGAGGTCGCTCAGCGGTACGGCGGCGCGGCGCTTGTACGACGCGAGCGCGCCGCGGTGCACGTGGAACCCGGTGACCTGCTCGGCCAGCTCCTCCGACACGACGTACACGGGCTTGTCCGGCCACTTGTCGAGCACGTCCTGCAACGAGTCCAGCCACCGCGGGGCGAGCAGGAACGACCGCGGCTCATACCCGGTCTCCGCGGCCCGCCGGATCACTTTGTCGCCCTCGGCAATAAACAGCCCGTGCTCTTCCTCGAGCAACCGCCGCAGATTGACCTCCCGCAGCTGCACGTAATCAGCCAGCCGCGCATCCGCCGGGTCCTGGATCTCAACCAAGTGGCTCATTTCGCCTGCGCAGCCACCTCAACCACGTTGCCTATGACAACGATGGCCGGTGCGCCGACGCCCTTGTCCTTCATCGCTTGGGCGATCCCGCCCAGATCGGACGTCACCATCCGCTGGCCGGGAAGGGTGCCGTCGGCAATCGCCGCCGCCGGGGTGTCTGCCGACCGACCGGCCGAGATCAACCGCTCGGCGATCGCCGGAAGGTTCTCGACCGCCATCAGCAGCACCAAGGTCCCATTCAACTGCGCGAGCGCGTCCCAGTTGACCAGCGAGTCCGGGTGCGACGGCGGGATGTGCCCCGACACCACCGTGAACTCATGCGTCACCCCGCGATGCGTCACCGGGATCCCCGACACCGCCGGCACCGAGATCGAGCTGGTGATCCCCGGCACCACCGTCCACGGCACCCCGGCCTCAGCGCACGCCAGCGCCTCCTCGAACCCGCGCCCGAACACGTACGGATCCCCGCCCTTGAGCCGTACGACGACCTTCCCGGCCCGCCCGCGCTCCACCAGGATCCGGTTGATCTCTTCCTGCTGCGCCGCCCGCCCGCGCGGCAACTTCGCCGCGTCGAACAGTTCAACGTCCGGGTGCAGCTCGTCCAGCAACGGCTGCGGCGCCAACCGGTCCGCCACCACCACATCCGCCTCGGCCAGCAACCGCCGCCCGCGCACTGTGATCAGATCCGGATCGCCCGGTCCTCCACCGACCAGGTACACCCCGGGTCGCCGCTCCACGTCCCGCGCAGCCAGCTCACCGGTGCGCAGCCCTTCCAGAATCGCGTCCCGGACGGCGGCCGACTTCCGGTGATCGCCGCCGCCGAGTACCCCGACCGTCACGTTGTCGTGCTGGCCGGACGCCGGCGTCCACGCGGTCGCGCGCGAACGGTCGTCGGAGCGCACGCAGAAGATCCGCCGCTCCTCCGCCTCCGCCGAGACGCGGTCGTTGACCGAGGCATCATCCGTCGCCACGACGACGTACCAAGCCCCGTCGAGATCGCCGTCCTGGAACCCGCGCTCGATCCAGCTCAACGACGGGTTGCCGAGCAGGCCCTCGATGGTCGGCGTGATCGACGGCGAGATCAGGTCGATCCGCGCGCCTGACTCGAGCAGCCGCGGGAGCCGGCGCTGGGCGACCCCGCCACCGCCGACGACGACCACGCGCCGCCCGTCGAGGACGAGACCGGACAGGTACTGATGCGTCACTGACCGATCCCCGCGTCCTCGAACGTCGCCATCTCGGCGAGCGCACGCACCGCGCAGGTCAGGATCGGGTACGCGAGCACCGCACCCGTCCCCTCACCGAGCCGTAGGTCGAGGTCGACGAGCGGCTGCAGGCCGAGCTTCTTCAGCGCGACGGCATGACCGGGCTCGGCGGACCGGTGCCCGGCGACGCAGTAGTCGACGACGGCCGGGTGGAACGCCTGCGCCACGAGCGCGGCAGCTCCGGCGATCACGCCGTCGAGGATCACCGGCGTACGGTTCGCCGCCGCACCGAGGATGTATCCGGCCAGAGCGGCGTGCTCGAGACCGCCGTACGCCTGGAGCGCCTTGAGCGGGTCGGCTGCCGGCACGTCGTGGAGGGCAAGAGCATCCCGTACGACGGAGGTCTTGTGCGCGAGCGCAGCATCGTCGATGCCAGTCCCGCGGCCGGTGACCGTGTCCGCGGTCGCGCCGGTGAAGGTCGCGATCAGCGCGGCCGAGGCGGTCGTGTTGGCGATGCCCATGTCGCCCGTCAGTAGGCAGCGGTACCCGTCCTGGACCAGCTTGTCCGCGAGCTCGAACCCGACCGCGATCGCCGCGCGGGCCTCGTCCTCGGTGAGCGCGTCGGTCTGGGACAGGTCGCGGGTGCCTGGGCGGACCTTTGCGTGCACGATGTCCAGCTGCTCCACCGGCGTCGCCACGCCGACGTCGACGACCCGTACGTCGACCCGGTTGTTGGCCGCGAAAGCATTCACCGCAGCACCACCGGCCGCGAAGTTCGCCAGCATCGCGGCGGTCACTTCCTGCGGCCACGGGGAGACGTTCTGCGCGTGTACGCCGTGATCCGCTGCGAACACCGTCACCACGGCGGGCTGCGGCACCTCCGGCGGGCAGGTCCCGGTCATCCCGGCCACCCGCACGGACAGCTCCTCGAGTACGCCGAGCGACCCGGCCGGCTTCGTCAGCTGCGCATGCCGCGCCTCGGCCGCCCGCATCGCCGCCGAGTCCGCGGGAGCGATCCGCTCCACGTACTCGTCCACCACGCCGTCCATCAAGTCCTCCATCCGTTCCCGGTCCATGCCGGTCCGTGCCGGGCTGTCCGCCGTACCGGCTCGATCTTCGCATCTCCGATCAGGTGCCCCGGGGTGGGTCGGCGCGATGTGGACAGTAATGTCGGAATCACCACACGTCGCAGACGCCTTCCAGATCCCGGAGGATCACAGATGTCGCTCGATCGTCCCGTCGCCCCGGACCCCTACGAACTGCTCCCGAAGGCGGGTTCGTTCACCGTCACCAGCACCGATGTCGCCGACGGCGAGCCGCTGTCGGACGACCATGCGTTCGCCGGCGGGAACACGTCGCCGCAGCTCAGCTGGTCCAGGTTCCCCGCGGAGACCAAGGCCTTCGTCGTCACCTGCTACGACCCTGACGCGCCGGTCGTCTCCGGCTTCTGGCACTGGGTCCTGGTCAACCTCCCGGCGACCGTTACCGAGCTCCCGGCCGGTGCCGGTACGGCCGAGCGCCTGGACAACGGCGCCTTCCACGTCCGCAACGACTTCGGCGCCAAGAACTTCGGCGGCGCGGCCCCGCCCGCGGGCGACCAGGTCCACCGCTACTACTTCGTCGTCCACGCCATCGACGTGGAGGCCCTCGACGTCGACTCGGATGCCTCGCCGGCCGTCGTCGGCTTCAACCTGGCCTTCCACACGCTGGCGCGCGCCATCATCACCCCGACGTACCAGACCGCGGAGTGACGTGAGTGGGAGCCGTCTCGTTCGGGACGGCTCCCACGGTCAGCTGAGCGGGGGTCTGCGTCGCTCGGCAGCTGTGAGATCGGCCGCCTCCTGACCGCTCCACTCGGTTCCGCTCCCAACGCCGAGTTCGCCGCGTACGTCGGTCCACCGGGCGGTGAGCGCGTAGAGCACGAGGACGTCCAGCGCGATCATCAGCAACCCCCAGACCGGATAGGCGCCGAGCCAGGCGACCTGCGTGACAGCGTGCAGACAGACGAGCACGATCGACGCGATCCTGGCCCACGTCTGTGCCATCAGCAGACAGGCGCCGACTCCGATCAGGAGCAGGCCGAAGATCAGGATTATCCATCCCCAGACGGTCACGTCGACGATGATCAGGTTCTCCCGGGTGATCACCAGGCGCTCGTCCGAGAACAGCGCGATGAACCCCTCGAAGACGTTCACCAGACCGGTCATCATGAGCAGCGCGCCGGCGAACACGACGACGCCGGTCATCGCCGCCCCGCCTTTCTCGCAGCCATCCTGCTGTCTCCTCTCGTGCGGCGGACCGCCACCGATCCGGCGACGGATCACCCCTGGATGGTGTCCCGGCGGCCGCTCGGGCACCTCACCCCATCCGGATGAGAGCCCCCGCCCGCCGCGCCCCGCAGCTAGGACGCCCCAGCACCGACTCAACCGGATGGGGTGATGAATTCGCCCCGATCGCCGGTCAGGCTCGGGGAATGACGCCTCAACCCACGCAAGGCGGTGCGCCACCGATCGCTGCCGGACGACTCTGGGCCGCGGGCGCGGCGACGGCGGTGGTCGCGGCGCTGATCGCGGTCGTCGGCATCCTGCTCGCCCGCGGCGTGTTCGACGTACCCGTGCTCGCGCCGGAAGGTGAGGGCACCTGGGGCGACGCCGACACGATGACGTACGCCTTGTTCTGCGCTCTGGCAGCGCTCATCGCCACCGGCCTGCTCCACCTGCTCCTGGCCTCGACCCCACGCCCGTTCGAGTTCTTCGGCTGGATCATCGGCCTGGCCACCGTCGCCGCCGCAGCCGCCCCCTTCGTCGCCGGCGGCGACACCAACTCAAAAATCGCCACCACAGTCATCAACCTCGCCGTCGGCGTAGCAATCGGCACCCTCCTATCCAGCGCCGGCCGCTCCGCAGCCCGAACCGTCTATTAACCGTCGCCCTGAGCCCAGCGGGTGATTTGGTAGGCCGCGCTGTCTGGGGTGGGTGGGTCGCCGGAGAGTTCGGTCGACGACGCCTTCGGGGCGAAGCGGAGGTGGTCGATCTGGCCGTTGTGGCGGTGGATGTCCAGGTAGACGCCGAAGGGTTTGTAGTCGAACTTGGCGTAGGCGATCTCCGTGCGCGGGATGCGGGTGGCGCCGATCAGTTCCCGGCAGATCAGCTCGTCGTCGGTGAGGCGGAGTTCGTACCGCATCGCCCCGGCCAGGAACAGCAAGGTGCCGGGGATCGTCGGCCAGAGCATGGGCGCGATCGCGGTCGCGATGAGGGCGGCCAGGACCAGGAGGCGGAGCAGGATCAGGGTTACGCGGTGGGTGCCCCACCGGCGGATGTTCGGTTCGGTCATAGGGCGGTGACGTAGACCCAGTGGCCGGCTTCGCGGGTGAAGGTGCTGTTTTCGTGTTGGACGCCGGGATTGCCTGCTTCGGTGTAGTGGGCGCGGAACTCGACGGTGCCCTCCGAGTGGAAGAGGCTCCCGCCGGTGGTGCCGACGATCTCCAGGCCGGTCCACTCCCGGCCGGGTGGGAAGTCGATGCTTGCCGGTCGGGTTGTCAGGGACCAGGTTTGCTGGAGGTACGGCGCATCGTGCATCACGAATGCGGCGTACCGGGAACGCATCAACTGCTCCGCGGTCGAGGCGGTCGCCGCGCCGCGGTGGAGCGGGCCGCAGCAGGCGGCGTACGGCAGGTCCTGACCGCAGGGACAGAGGGCTGGCATGGAGTGATTGTCGCCGATCGGTCGGCTGCCTGCGTGATCTACTGCCGTGATGGTGACCGACGCAGCACGCTGGCGACGTCGGACGGTCCGGCCGGTGCTCGACTGGTACGCCGCCGTGGAGGGTGTCGACGCGGTGATGCTGGGTGGGTCGACTGCCCGCGGAGACGCGGATCGCTGGTCGGATGTCGAGGTCGGCGTGTTCTGGCGGCGGCCGCCGACGCCTGCTGAGCGGCTCGCGGTCGCGGGGGTTGCAGAGGTTCGGGTGGTGAACGTCGACGGGCCGCCGTGGGACGACCACCTGTACCTCGGCGCGCCGCGACCGGACGGCCTGATGGTCGAGGTCGCCCACACCTTGACGCAGACGGTCGAGAACGCCCTGGACGATCTGCTGGTGGCCGGCACGCCTGATGGCCAGGTCATGCAACTGGCGCTGGGCATCCTCGACGGCCGTGAGGTGATCGGCCCGAGGGCGGAACTCGTCGCTCGTTGGCAGGAGCGAGTCGCGACGTACCCGCGCGGCCTGGCGCTGGCCGTTGTCAGGTACAACGGGAACATCGAGAAGTTCTGGCGCTGGCAGATGCTCTACGAGCGCGACAACCCGCTTCTCGTCGCCCGTGAGTTCGTGCGAATGACGAACCAACTCCTGAACGTCCTGCACGCCCTCAACGGCCGGTACTCCGGACACGTCCTGGCCTTCAAGCGCCTCGATGCGATGGAACGCGACCTCCCCCTGGCGCCGCCGTCCCTCGCCGCCCGCGTCCGCGCGGTCTTCACCCGGCCCGCCCCCGAGGGCGCCCAGACGCTGCACGATCTCATCGAGGAAACGTACGACCTGGTCGAACGCCACCTGCCCGAGGTCGACGTCGATGCCCTGCGCGCCACGTTCCGCAGCAACCGCAAGCCCCTTGAGTCAGCAGATTGACAGCTGCGGATCGCGCACCGGCATCGTCGCGACCTCTTCCTCCAAAGCGCCGTATTGCTTCGCGTCGAGCTTCTCGGACAGCACCACGCTGACCCGCCCGCCCTTCCGTCCCCACGCGCCGACGATGCGTCCGTCGACCAGCAAACCGTTCGGATGAAAGGAATCCGCGGCCGGCGTCAACTCCCGCAGACCGGGTCCCACGAACCGGCCGCCGTGATCCCGACCGAACAACCGCAGATCCGACGCGACGAGCAACCGAACCTCACGCGGCAACGTTGCCGATCGCAACCATTCCTCATCGGCCCGAAGAATCCACCCGGCAACACCGTCGAAATCAATCTCGACCAACTCGTCCGCCAATGAATTCCAGACCGCCCGAGCGTCCGCAGGCGATAACCCTGACCACCATGAGAACGCCTTCGGCGTTGTGGGCCCGAAGCAACGAACGTGTCGCCGACACAACTCCGCCCGCGCCTCGGCAAGGTCGATCGACGGTCGCGGCACCTCCCGCACCCAGAGCGACGTCGTGTCCCACCGCAGCGCGAGCCGCCCACTCGCACACGCCTCGCGCAGGTCACTCCCCATGCCGCCACGCCGCTCGCCCCCGTCCAACGTCGCGCACAGCCTCTCCGCGAGTACGTCGATCCGCCGCACGGCGTCGGCATCAAGCGGCAATCGCCCGAGCGTGAACACCCCGAAGTCACGCGCCGGCAGCACATACACAGCCGCCCGCGGGCTGTACGTCTGGATCAACGTCGGATGCTCCCAGTCCGACGGCACGCATGCCGCCATCCGAGCATGGAGCCCGAGCAACGCGTCCCGCGGCGCGGTGTCCTGCAGACCGACGTACGCCGCCTCCTCGTGCGACCCCGCCGGCAGCCGATCGACCAGGTGGTTGACGTGCAACCGATAGGCGACGGCCTGCTCCCGCGTGATCATGACTGGGACCGTACGGGAAAAAGACGCCAGCGCTTGGCTTAGTTTCGACGGACCGTCGCGAGCCAGCCCGGCGCGCCGTGCTCGTGCATCCGGGTCTCGATCCTGCGCGGTTCGATACTGACGATCGTCCAGCCGGAATCTGCGGGAAAAGCCGTCTGCAAATCGGTTTGCGAGATCGGATGCGGAACGGCATCGGGTTCTTCGTCGCTGAAACAGACCACATAAAGAGTCGCGCCGGGATTGGCGACCGAAGCCAGACTCACGACGTACTGCGAGCGCTCGCCCGCATCGAAGGTGTGCAAGAGACCGCTGTCGAGAATCGTGTCGAACCTACGCCCCAACTCGTCGAGCTGCAGCGCATCGGCGGCAACAAACTCCGCGTCGACACCGAGCTCAACCGCCTTCTCCCGGGCACGCGCCAACGCGGTCTCCGCGACATCGAACCCAACCACCGGCACGCCACTCGAGGCGATGAGCAGCGCGTTGTCGCCGCTCCCACAGCCTGCGTCGAGCACTGCTCCACGGAACGCACCCTCGGACACCAGCTGTACAACCGCCGGCTGCGGCCCGCCGAACTCCCACGGCGCGGGACCGTCCTGGTACGACGCATCCCACGGACGCCCTGACATCCGTTCATGGCTCGTCGGTTGCCGCGTGCGCTCGGACATCGTCGTACCCTTCGTGGCTGAGAGGTGTCTACCCATCCTTACCCCAAGTGAAGGATTGATGCAGATGCTCGAGACCGCTCGGCTCGATCTGGTGGAGTTCGAGATGGAGCGCGATCTGCCGGCGCTGCATGCGATGTTCTCGGATCCGGAGTGGGCGCGGGGCGGCTACATGACGCCGGCGACATCCGAGAGCGAGTCGCGGGAGCGGTTGGAGCGGGAGTTCGGCGACAATGGCGGCTGGACGTGGGTACTGCGGGTTCGGCCGGACCAGACCGCCGTCGGCGTCATCGCCGTCTTCTCGGATCAAGGCAGCTCGATCCGCGGGCTGAGCTGGTACCTGCAGCGCGATCGTTGGGGCGCCGGGCTGATGAGCGAGGCAGCGCGCGCGGTCGTCGATAATCTGCTCGACCAGCCGTCGATCACCGGCGTCGAGGCATGGATCGACTCCCGCAACGTGCGCTCGATCGCCGTCGCTCGGCACGCAGGTCTCGACCTGGTCGGCCGCCTGCCGCGGACGCTCGACGGCGAGATCGCGCAGTCCGTCGTGATGGGTCGCGCCGCGAAGCCGACGGATCCGACCACGTTCGCGATCATGCCGGTGCTGGAGGTACGCGACGTCGCCGGCACCGCACGGCTGCTGTGCGAGCTGCTCGGCCTGCAGATCCGCTTCGAGCTCAAGGACGTCGTCCACCTCGGCTTCACCGAATGGAACGGTCAGAGCGGCCTGGAGGTACGGCGCGCAACCGGGGCGATCTCGCCCGCGACGATCACGTTCGAGGTCGGCGTACTGGTCGATCCCCTGTACGCCGCCGCTCGCGCCGCCGGGCTTGTCGAGTCGACCGCGCCGGAGGACATGTCGTGGTACCGGCGTACGTTCACGCTGGTGTTTCCGGAGGGGCACCGGCTGACGATTTCGGGGCCTGTCAGCGGTAGTTGAGCACCATGATCCAGCCGACCCCGAGTGCCAGCACGCACAACACCGCGCCGACCACGGCGAGCGGCTTCCCGCGCCGGGGGCCGATCAGCCCCGCGATCGCTAGGCCGACACCCGGCAGCGCGAGTGGGAAGGCGGCGTACTGGCGGAATCCCGTCATGTCGACCGGCAGGAACGGCGCGACCAGAGCGGCGAGACCGAGGACGACGGCGAGCACGCCCAGCATCGCCGTACCCTTCGGCTGACCCGCGACCGGCGCTTGCGGCTGCCAGGCAGGATCGGCCGGCGCCTGCGAGTAGTCGGGCCAGAGGTGCTGCGGATACCCGGCGCCCCCTTGCTGCGGGTTAGGGTTGCGATCCGGCTGGCCGTAAGTCATGGGAACTCCGTAGTCGACAGGATGCGTTCCCCTGCGCTGACGCTGTGGGTTCCCGGTCGGTTCCCTCGACTTACTACTCTTCGCGGAGCGGGAACGCGCGGATGATCACCGCGGTCGGCGTTGCGGCGTCCGATCTCGGCTCGGAGCCGACGAAGTCGCGGAGTACCCGATGCAGGCGGGCCCTCAGCTCGGCCAGCTCCCCGTCGGCGAGCGTGACCACCTCGCTGAACGCGAAGTCCTCGTCGTCGGACGTTTTGGCGGCGAGCCAGCTCGCGTACGCCGTGTCCTCGAGCTCGCGATTGAGCGTCGCCTGCTCGACCCGCATCCGCCGCCACGGCTTCACCCGCCCGACCGAGCCCGGGACCGCCTCGATCACGCCGAGCGCCTCGAGCCGCCGCAGGTGGAACGAGCACGACCCTGTGCTCTCCCCCAGTTCGCGCGCGGCGATGGTCGACGTCGTCGTACCGTCCCGGTCGATCAGCTCCAGGAGCGCCTCGCGCAGCGGGTGGGCGCGGACGACGTCGCGGCGGTTCGGCGTACTGCGGTGGTCGGCCATGGTCCGCATCCTAACCTCGTGCTTTGCAAAGCCTTGACTTTGCAGATTACGATCTTTGCATGCCGACGTTCATCCAGGGCCGACTGAGCCGCCGTCTGCCCGAGCTGACCGCCGAGGTACGGCGCGGCACGCCCCTGCGGATCACGGAGTACGGCGAGGAGATCCTGCACCGCCCGTGCCAACCGGTCACCGAGTTCGGCGCGGCGCGCTGGGGAGCGCTGATCGACGACATGTTCGCCACGATGTGGATCGCCGAGGGCTGCGGCCTCGCAGCGAACCAGGTCGACGTCGACGCGGCGCTGTTCGTCTACGACCTCACCGACGAGCACGGCGACCGCCACGTCGGCCACGCGTTCAACCCGCGCATCGAAACCATGACCGCCCTCTTCGGCACCCAACCCGGCACCGAAGGCTGCCTCTCAGTCCCCGGCGCCAACGCCCCACTCCCCCGCCCCACCCGAGCCACCCTCCACGCCCAAGACATAGACGGCCACCCCTTCACCCTCACCTCAACCGGCTACCTCGCCCGCTGCCTGATCCACGAAACCCAACACCTAGCCGGCACCGTCTACATCGACCACCTATCGCCCCACGCCCAAACAACCGCCCTCAACCACTCCGCCACCCACCGCGCCGACGTCCTATCCCACCGCGCGACCCGGCAACTGCTACTCAGCTAACGTCCGTGAGCATGGACGATCCGAAGCAGGTGGTACGCCGCGGGTACGACGTACTCTCGACCCGCTACGACGAGGCCACCGACTCCGACTCGAAGTACCAAGGCTGGATCGAAGAACTGCTCTCACGCCTGGACGCGGGCAGCAAGGTGCTCGACATCGGCTGTGGGAGCGGCGTGCCCGTCGCGCGCGAGCTGACGGCCGCCGGTCATCACTTCACCGGCGTGGACATCAGTGAAGTCCAGATCCGCCGTGCCCGCGAACTCGTGCCGCAGGGCACGTTCATCAACGCCGACGCCACGTCTTTGGACTTCGCCGCCGCGTCGTACGACGCTGTCGTCTCGCTGTACGCACTGATCCACATGCCGCTCGACGAGCAGCAACAACTCCTCGCGAAGATCGCCGGGTGGCTGCGCCCCGGCGGCTGGTTCCTGTGCACAACAGGCACCACGGCATGGACCGGCACCGACGAGAACTGGCTCGACGGCGGCGCTCCCATGTGGTGGAGCCACACCGACGCCGCGACGTACCGTGCCTGGCTCAGCTCGGTTGGCCTGACGGTCCGGAGCGGAGCCTTCGTTCCCGAGGGCTCCGGCGGGCACACGCTGTTTTGGTGTCGCCGTTGACTCAGTGCACCGCTGGGATGCTGACGTCTTTGCGGAGGGCTTGGAGTACTTCGAGTTCGCGGTTGATCTCGCGGCGGGCTGGCCGTCATCATCACCGGCGTCATCTGGCTGAAGCTCGCCGACCGCCCAACCCGAGAGACTGCACCTAACGACAGGTAGAGCACCCACGAGACGGTGTACGCACCGGCACGTCCACGCTCAGGTGCACTACCAACCGCCGGACACTACCTGTCCTTCCGCACGCCAAGCCACCGCCGCAAACCTGGAACCCTGACAGCAGGCGTACGCGCAGTTAGTCGAGGACGAGGCGGTTGTTGTGGACTCTGGTGCCTGATTGTTTGAGACGGCGTACGACTGGAACGACCTCGACCTGACGTACCGCGGGGAGGACGCCGACCTTGGTGGTGACGAAGGTGTAGAGGCCTTCGATGTCTCGGCAGGTGACTGTGACGAGGAGGTTGGCCGCCCCGGTGACCGCCGCGGTGAATGTGGTCTCGGGGAGCTGCGACAGAGCGTTGCCGGTGGCATCGAGTTCGCCCGGGGTCACGGTCAGCCAGAGGTAGGCGGTTGTGTGGAATCCGAACTCGGCCGGCGCGAGATCGATCGCGACGTGCAACGCACCGGAGGACAGGAGTTCGTCGAGTCGGTTCGACACCCTCGACTGCGGCCAGCCGGTCGCCTTGGCCAGCGCCACCACGCCGAGCCGGCCATCACGACCAAGCTCGGCCAGCAGCGCCGCATCCGCACTGCCGATCGACGCCGATGATTGCAGGCCGGTGGGCTTGCCTCCGCGGAGAAGGGCAAGTTCAGCTTCGGGCAACGGATCGACGAAGGCCAGCCACTTGGTGTCGCTGGTGGTGTGCATGTGCATGACCGCACAGGCCGTGAAGCTCAGCACCTGACTGGTCCGCGGCAACCGGGCCAGGACCGATCCCGCCGACGGTTCGCGATCGGTGAACGTCACACACACGATCTCCGACCCGCCGGACGTCGTGCTGACCCAGGCGACGTCGTCGCGGGCGGCGATCGCATCCGCCAGCGCGTCGGCCGCATCGGGCCGGCACTGCACCCGCACGAACCATCGCTGTTGCCCGGCAGTGTGCGCGCCCGATGCCACGCGGACACGCAGTACTCCGCGCGCGAACAACGCGCGGTACCGCCGAGCGACCGTCTGCTCCGACACCCCGAGGACATCAGCGATCCGCCGGAACGGCGCGCGACCGTCCTGCACGAGGCATTGCACGATCCGGCCATCAATCAGCTCCACATTGGCAGATTACCTCGGGCGGATGCCATCGATTGGAGGTTCGGCTCCGGATCAGATCCGTGGGTGGATGACGCCTGGCCGGACAGGCGAGGCTGGCACAGTCATCCAGAACAAGCTGAACGGAACTACCTTGAAGCACAGCACCTTCCGCGCCGCCGACGACCTCGTCCTCACCCGGATGGGCTACGGCGCGATGCAACTGGCCGGCCCGATGGCATGGGGTCCGCCGAAGGATCGCGACGCCGCGATCGCCGTACTCCGTGAAGTCGTCGCACTCGGCCTGACCCACATCGACACCAGCGACTACTACGGCCCGCACACCGTCAACAACCTCATCCGCGAAGCCCTTTACCCCTACCCGGACGAGCTGCACATCGTCACCAAGGTCGGGGCCCGCCGCGACCCGGACAAGTCCTGGCCCGCTGCGTTGTCACGCACCGAGCTCATCTCGGCGGTGCACGACAATCTCGAGCACCTCAACCTGCCGGTGCTCGATCTGGTCAACCTCCGCATGACCGGTTCGGCGACCGACATCGTCGAGCCGTTCACTGTGCTGGCCGAACTGCAACAGGAAGGCCTGATCCGTCACCTCGGCCTGAGCAACATCAACGCCGAGCAACTCGAGGCGGCGCGCGCCATCGCTCCCGTCCGCACAGTCCAGAACTTCTACAACGTTGCCGTCCGCAACGACGATGCGCTGGTCGACCTCTGTGCCCGCGAACGCATAGCCTTCGTCCCGTTCTTTCCGCTGGGCGGGTTCCAGCCGCTGCAGTCCGACGTACTCCGAACCGTCGCCGACGAGCTTGGCCACACACCCAGGCAGGTGGCGCTCGCCTGGCTCCTGCACCGCTCCCCCACGACCTTGCTGATCCCGGGCACCTCGTCGCTGGCCCACCTTCGAGAGAACGTCGACGCAGCAACCATCGACCTACCGGCCGAGGCACTCGCACAACTGAACACGAGTGCTACGAGTCCAGTGTGATGTCGATTGTGTGGTGTCCATCCAGGGAGGCCGGTACGCCGTACTCCCTGGACGGGCTGCCGTCGAGGTTGAAGGAGCTGATGACATTGCCCGCGCCGCGGAGGGTCACCGTCAGGACAGCGTCGCGGTAGCGCACGCTGCTGACCGTGACGTCGCCCCAGCCGGGCGGGAGCGTCGGTGCGAAGGTGAGGCCGCGGTCGTCGAATGTCATGCCGAACAGGCCGGTGTGCATCATGTCGATGAAGGCCGTCGCCGACCAGGTCTGGTCGGGCTGCGAATCCCAGCGGCGTTTCAGAACGCCGGTCGCGCCCTGGTAGCCGCCCTCGACGGCACCGGAGTTCCCGTCGTAGATCTCCCAGAAACCGCCGCTGTCCCTGACCAGCTCCGCGAGCAGTCTGGTCTCGGTCGCGAACCCCGCCACATCGCCGCGCTTAGCCAAGCCCTTTGCCCAGAGCCCTTGCACGAGCGGCCAGACGATCGCGTTGTGCCGTCCGGGTTCGGCGCTGGAGTACCTGTCCCAGTGCGGAAAGGTGTCAGGCATTCCCCAGGTCATCCGCTGCGCATTCGCGATCAGGGAACCAGCCTGCGCGGCGTCGGCGATCCCGAAGAGCAGGGTGAACGCCAGCCCCGCACCTTCCTGGTACACGCCCGGCCTTCCGTCGGTGGTCAGCTCGTAGTTGTAGCTTCCGGTTCGTGGGTTCCAGAAGTGCTGGTTGATCGCCTGCTTGATCGCTGCCGCCTTGGCTCGATGGCCATCCGCCGTCCGGCCGAGCGCCTCCGCCATCTCGGCCGCGCGCGCGTAGGCCGCGTAGTACAGCGCGTTGGTGCTCAGGTACATGGCCGAGACAACATCCGGGTACGACGTACTCTCGCTGCCCCGCGACTCCCCCGCGTCCGCTGTCGGCGCCGGGAATCCGGAGACGCCGTCGTTGAAGAACGACGGACCGGTGAAGAGGCCGTACCTGGCGTCGCGGCCGAAGACGGCGGCCTGCTCGCGGAGGGCGAGGGTGTTCGTGACAGCGTCGTACGCACGCTGCAGGAAGTCCCGGTCGCCGGTCACCAGATAGTGGTGCCAGGCGCCGATCGTCCAGATCACCTGATCCCATTGCTGGCTGTCCTGCTGCACCATGAGCTTGCCAGCGGCATCCTTTTCGACCACCGCCCACAGGGTGTTCGCGGCGAGCGCCGGCGCGAGCAAGCTCGTCGCGTTCCAGCTGTTGATCGTCGCGTCCCGGGTCCACGGCTGCTCGTAGCCACCACCGGCCCGGACCATCCCGACCGCCGGATCCATCAGCCCACTCCTGGCGTACACCTCGCCGAACGGAACGGTGTTGGTCCCCAGCAGGTTCTCGAGCGCCGCCACGTAGGTCGCCCCATAGAGAGCCTGACTCGCCGCATCCTCGAACCGCACCACCGGCCGAGAGTCTGTCGTTGTCATAACCGCATTCCATCAGCCGCGCAGACCAGCAGCTGCAGCGCGGGCACCCAGCGGGATGCAAAGATGCCGGTATGACATTGCCGGCTCTGCCTGAGGAGACTTTTCAGCGGGTGTTGTGCGTTGTGGCGCACCCTGACGACATGGAGTACGGGAGCTCCGCGGCCGTTGCTCGCTGGACCGCGCGGGGTATCGAGGTCGGATATCTGCTGCTCACCAGGGGCGAGGCCGGGATGCCGAATCCTCCCGCGGAGACGGCTCAGCTGAGACTTGCCGAGCAGCAGGCCGCGTGCGATGTCGTCGGAGTCACGCACCTGACCGTCCTCGAGCATCCGGACGGCGTGCTCGTCTACGGCCTCGACCTGCGCCGCGACATCTGCCGGGAGATCCGCCGGTTCAAGCCTGACGTCGTCCTCGGTGTCGGGTACGACGTCGAGACGCCGTTCGGCTTCGACCAGGCCGACCACCGCGCCGCCGGGCTCGCGACGCTCGACGCGATCCGGGACGCGGGCAACCGCTGGGTCTTCCCCGAACAGATCGACGACGAGCAGCTCGAGCCGCACTCGCCTCGCTGGTACCTCGTCCCCGGCCTGGGCGGCAACGCGACCCACGGCGTCGACGTCACCGGCGAACCGCTCCGCAAGGGCGTCGCCTCACTCGAGGCACACGCGGCGTACCTGGCCGCCCTCCCCTGGCACCCGGCCCCCGCCGAGTTCATCCCGATGTTCGCCAAGATGAGCGGCAAGACCATGGGCGTCGAGCACGCGGTCCTCTTCCGCGCCCACGACCTGCAAGCACCACCGGCCTTCCCAACCGACGACACCGACGAGACCGAGGACTGACACCTCGCGACGCAGATGTGCCCGCGATCCGGTAGGAACGCGGGCACATCGCTATCAGCTCAACGCAGCGCGCGAAGGATCACTTCTGCGCAGCGCGTCCGGCGTACCGCTGCTTGAAGTCCGCAGACTCGCTCGCAGTGATGATCACGTCGTAGTAGCCGTCCTCGGTCGGCCAGGTGACGACGCTGTGCTTACCGGCCGGCACCACGATGGTCGTCTTCTTCCCGGCGAAGTCGTTCGCGGTCAGCGTGTACGTCACCGCCTTGCGGCCGTCGGCGGACAGGGTGAACTCGACGGCCGGCTTGTCCCGGCCGTGCCCCTTGGCGAGCCGAACGTCGACCCGCGGCTGGGCCGAGGTGCGGTCGCTGGCCGGGACCACGGTGCCGGCGAAGGACCGGATGAAGTGGTCTGGGCCGTAGAAGGTGAAGGCGTACTTGCCGCCCGTCGCCTTGGTGTCCCAGGTGTAGGAGTTCGACCGGCGGTTGCCGGCCGTGAGGGGCAGCGCGTCCTGGCCGATACCGAGCGGCTCGGCGCCGGTCAGGGCGGGCACGTACTTGTCGGCCAGCCCGACCAGGTTGACCGCCTTACCGGTGGGGCCGCCTTCGACGGTGAAGGTCGCCGTCGCGGTCCCGTTGGCGGGGTTCTCGACGAGTACGCCGTTGGGCTGGAACGACAGCGGGCTGCGCTTCGCCTTGCCGGTGATCGTCTGGGTCGGCATGACCTGCGCGCCGACGGCCGGCTGGGGCACGGGCGGCAGGCCGGCGTCGGTGACGACCGACTTGAGCAGGTCAGCCGGCTTCGGCAGGTTCGGGAACGACGTGTCGAAGTTGCCGAAGTCGATCGCCGAGAGCAGGTTGCCGGAGACGCCGCGCCGCCAGTCGTTGATGTTCGTGCAGACGGCCGGCCGGCCGAGGCTCTTGGTCCATTCCTCGATCAGCTGGATCGTCGAGGTGTGGTCGAAGACCTCGGAGTTGACGAAGCCACCGCGGGTCCACGGCGAGACCAGCACGAACGGCACCCGGCCGCCCATACCGGGCTTGATTCCGGGCGCCCGCTCGCCGACGGTCCCGGCCTCCGGGATCGGCGGTACGACGTGGTCGAAGAAGCCGCCTTCACCGATGCGGTTCGCGTGGTCGGGCTCGTCGTAGTTCAGGATGATCAGCGTCGACTCCCACAGCTCGGGGTTGTCGTGCACCGCCTGGATCACCCGGTCGGTGTAGACCGCGCCGTTGTTCGGAGCGTACGTCGGGTGCTCGGTCCAGGCCGCGGGCGCGACGACCCAGGACACCTCGGGGATGTCACCCGACGCGCAGTCGGCGATGAAGTCCCGCAGTACGTAGTCGACGTTCGAGGTGTCGTTCTTGATGCCGGCGGGCTGCGTGGTGTGGGCGTACACCACGTTGCCTCGGGCAAGCAGACCCTCGCGGGGCAGCGTGTTCTCCGGGTTCGCGTTCGCCGGGTTGAACGCCGCGAACGAACGGACGGTGTTGTCCGTGTAGTCGCCGAGGAAGTCGTCGTCGGTGTCGTTGTTGACGTAGATCTGCCAGCTGACACCGGCGTCCTGCAGCGTCTCCGGGTAGGTCTTGAACTTGTAGGCGTAGCCGTAGTCGCCGTTGTTGTTGACGACCGGGCCGCCCTGCGTGCCGGCTGCGTCGTTGGTGCCGGCCCACATCATGATCCGGTTCGGGCTGGTGCTGGTGTCCAGCGAGCAGAAGTAGTGGTCACCGATGGTGTACGCCTTGGCGATCGCGTGGTGCCACGGCACATCGGCTTCCATGAAGTACCGGTTGCGCGCGCTGGTGTTCTGCGCGTTGTACTTCAGGCTGTCGGCGTGGTACGGCAGCAGGTAGCCTTCGGCGCGGCTGTTGGGGTCGTAGTAGATCGTCTGGCCGTTCTGCCAGGTCAGGACCTGCTTGTCGGCGAAGCCGCGCGCGCCGGCCAGGTCGAGGGTGCCGAAGTAGTGGTCGAAGGACCGGTTCTCCTGCATCAGGATCACAACGTGCTTCAGGTCCTTGATCGTGCCGGTGCGGTGCGAGTGCTGCGCCGGCTTCGAGCCGGTCGTGCTGTCGGCCGTTCCGACCGTCGCGGTCGCGTCCGGTGCGGCGTCGGCCGGGGCGGTCGACAGCCCTCCGGCGGCGGCAACAGCGCCCGCGGCGCCCGCGGCCTGGATCAGCCGGCGTCGGCTGATCCGGTTGCGCTCCGCGGTCGCCTTGGTGACGTCCGCGGATGCCGAATCGTTGTCAGACATAGGTTTGCTACCTAATCTCTCGTGGCGGGGATTCCTCCAAGAGTCAACTGCCAAAGGTCCGGACCGCGCGAGCATCGCGTCATGAACAATCCCTGAAGACTCAGGGACTCCGTGGTCTCGACCCGCCCGGCCGGTCACCCGCTGTTCACCGGCGCGTTGTGGTCAGCATCGGATCCGTTCACAACCGCCGCCCAGCGTGGGCCCGGTGAGCAGTACGACGGCCTCGGCGGCCGCACCATCACTGCCGTCGAGCCGGCCGCAGCCTCTGGTCCTGGTCGTTGGCTCGCCCTACGGCATCGACGACTGGCTCGGCGGACCGGCCGGCCGCTACGACTTCGTCTTCGTGAACAACGAGGGCGCCGGCGCGGAGGTCTATCTGGAAGATCCCGCGACCGAGCGGATCTACGTCGAGGTCGAGCACTTCGGCCGCGGCGTCAGCCGTGCGGTCACGGCATCGGTGCCGCCCGGAACGTACCGCTGGGTCTGCATCACCGACTACACGATCAAGTACAGCCGGCCGGTCGTCGTCACCGGTGACCCGTTGCCGTACGACATACACGGGATCATCCCCGTGACCGGGCTGGACCTGCGGATCCCGATCAACTCCTACGTCGACTGGATCGCCGGACAGCTGCCCAGGCTGACTGATGAGGTTGAACAGCTGCGGGGCGCGGTCGAGGTTGGCGACGTAGCGGCCGCCCGGCGCCACTGGCTGACGGCCCACCTCACCTACGAGACGCTGGGCGGCGCCTACCGCGCGTACGACGAAACCGGTGACGACGTCAACGCCGACCCGCCGCGCGGCATCGCCCCCGATCGTCTCGCGGACGCGGACTTCGCGGGCTTCCGCAAGATCGAGGCAATGCTGTGGCACGACCGGCCGACGGCGACGATCGTGCCGCACGTCGGCGCGCTCCTCGAGGCGATCGGGCGACTCACCGACGAGCTGGCGCTGCCGAACGCGATCATTCCGATCGACATGGCCCGGCGGGCTCACGAGATCCTCGAGGACGCCCTGCAGTGGGACCTGAACGGGATCGGCGACGCCGGTAGCCAGACCGAACTGGCGACCGTGGACGCGAACATCACCGGCGTCTGGCAGGCGCTGGACCCGCTGCGGCCGATCCTGCGCAAGCAGAACCCGTACCTGCACGAGACCGACGAGCAGCTCCGGCTCACCCAGCAGATCGTCCGCAGCCACCACCACGATGACGGTTGGGTCGGACTGGCAGCACTGTCCGCCCGCCAGCGGGCCGCGGTGAACGCGGCCGTACAGCACAGCGTCGAACTGCTCGCCCACACCGCGGCCATCATCGACCCCCGCAACGCCACCCGCGACCGAGGCCCGATCACCCATGACTGACCACGACACCGCCGTACCGGACAGCGCCGCACGGAGCGTCGCCGCACAGGGCACCGCAGTACCGGGCGTCACCGCACAGGACGTCGCCGTGCCGGCCGGGCGGCCGTTCGAAGGTGCCCACCAGGCCGGGATCCTTGAGCCTGCGCAGCAGGCGGGGATCGTCGTCGCGTTCCTGGTGACCGCGGCCGACCGGCCGGCGCTGCGGCGGATGTTCCAGACGCTGACGGCAACCATCCGCTACCTGGTCTCCGGCGGCGACGCACCGACCGGACGCGGCAGCGACGACGGTCTCGTGTCGACCCCGTACGAGAACGGCGTACTCGGCCCGGGCGCGGTGCCCGACGGTCTCACCGTCACGGTCAGCGTCGGTGCCGGCCTGTTCGACGACAGGTTCGGCCTCGCCGACGTCAAACCTGCCCGGCTGCGGGCGATGGATGAGTTCCCGAACGACGCCCTCGACCCCGAACGCTGCGACGGTGACCTGCTCCTGCAGATCTGCGCCGATCACCGCGACACCGTACTGCACGCGCTCCGCATCCTGATGCGCGCAACCCGCGCCGACCTGCAGGTGCTGTGGCAGATGGAAGGCTTCACCAGCCCGCCGCGACCGAGCGGCACGCCCCGCAACCTGTTCGGTTTCAAGGACGGCACAGCCAACCACGAGTTCCTGGACCGGCCTGAGCTGCTCGATCAACTGGTGTGGACCAAGGCCGGCGGCGACGAACCGGCCTGGGTGACCGGCGGTACGTACCACGTCGTCCGGCTGATCCGGATGTTCGTGGAGTTCTGGGACCGGATCTCGATCAACGAGCAGCAAAGGATCTTCGGCCGCGACCGAGACACCGGCGCACCACTGTCCGGCCGCCCCGGCGAACGAGTAGCCGGCCAGGAGGAGCTCCAACTCCCCAGCTACTACCGGGACGCCCACGGCAACACCGTGCCGCTGACCGCCCACACCCGCCTCGCCAACCCCCACGACGGCACCGCCGACGACCGCCGCATGCTACGCCGCGGCTTCAACTACAGCGCCGGCATCGAACCCAACGGCCAGCTCGACATGGGCATGATCTTCATCTGCTTCAACGCCGACCTGGACCGCCAGTTCGTCACCACCCAAACCCTCCTCATCGACGAACCCCTAGTCGACTACATAACCCCCTTCGGCGGCGGCTACTTCTTCGCCCTCCCCGGCGTACAAACTGCCGACGACTGGCTGGGCCGCACCCTCCTCACCTGACCGGCCCCGCAAGCCCGAAAACGAATCTCGACTGTTGGGTTCGGCTCTGATGGGGCTGATTGGTGCGCAGGGCGGCTCAACGTGCTGATGGTGACGGAGGACGAGTTCTTCGGAGCATGGCGGTGAGGACCGGCCCGTCGGCGGACGGCTGCTGCGTACTGATCGGCTCGTAGCCCCAGGATTCGTAGAGCGCTTTCACCTTGCCGTCCCCGTTCAGCGCGTTCACCAGCAATGAGACCTGCTCCTCGGCACGATCGCGGAGAAGCTCGTCGTGGATCAACAGCGCGATCCCCTGCCCCCGCCACGGGTTGCACAGCATGATCTCCTTCACCGCCACGGTCGGCGTCTGTGTGCAGCCGTCGGGTAGCGGGGTGGTCATCCGCCGCCACCAGCGATCGTCGGTCGTAAGCGTGTTCGCGTACGCAAACCCCACCGGCTGACCATCGTCGTAGCCGATCACAACCTCCCATCCCGGATCAGATGAATGCCGAGCAAGCTGCTCCCGGAACCGCTCGACCGAGTAATGCACCAAATGAAGCTGATCAGCCCGTACGTCGGCATACACCTCGATCAGCGTGCTCCTCACGTCGTCAATCGTGGTCGAGCGGCGCAACTCAATACCATCAGGGGTCACAGAACCTTCCTCCGTGAGTCGTCTGCGTAATTCTCACAAGCGCTTGCCGGGTGGCTGAAAGTTGACCGGCAACCTCACCGGGGTCCTGCGCTCGCGCCGCGCTGTTCGTTCACGCCATCCGCATCTGGCCTCTCCATGCAAGCTCAACGCCTGAGCTACACAGCGGCCAAGCCTCGCGACAGTGACCAGCCTCAACAGACCGAACGTATGAACGTCAGTCGTCGAGCCACTGATCGCCGACGACGTCCCGATGCGGACCTTGGTGGTGCCCCAGCACACATCGCTCCTCACTGCGAGGATTCCGCCCGTCGCACTCGACCTCCTGCGCCGAGCGCAGCACCGGCCACTCCTGCGTACGCCGCTTGGCCAAATCCACTTCCTGTCCTCCGATCACAGCCATCGCTTGGACCGGCCAGGGCGACGGGGCAGGAGAAACGCACACCGTCCGGCGCGCTCGGGCTCACCCACCGCCCTGACCGTGCCTCAAATCTGCCGCGAGCAGCGCGTAGGAACCACCGAGACAGCCAGTGACCATTTACCTCAAACCTCCCCGCGCAACAGGGAGGTTGTGACACCATACGAGGCATGAGCCTCAACGCGGGCGCGCGTCCCTCGCGGGCAAGCAGTCTGCGCCAGCAGCGCCGAGACTGGGCCACCGAACTACGCGCCCAAGGATCAACCTGGGCTGAGATCGCAGATACCTTCGCCGACCGGTACGGCGTGAATCCGCGGGTCGCGTTTCGCCTCGCGCATGACTGGAGCCAGCGCGAGGCCGCCGACGAGTGGAACCGCCATTGGCCAGACGACCCGAAGACCTTCAAGAACTTCTCCTACTGGGAGCAGTGGCCAGCACCGACGGGCTACGCCCCATCCCTCGACGTCCTCACCCGGCTGGCGGAGCTGTACCAGTGCTCGGTCGCCGATCTGCTCATAGACCAGGCCGACTTCTCGAACCTCGACACGGCCCGAGCCACGAGCGGCAACCTCAACGGTCTCTGGCTCTCCCGATACAGCTACTTCTCCTCTGGCCGCGACGCCAACCTTGAAGGCGAACACACAATCCGCCTCCACCACACCGGCAGCCGCCTGCACGGCACCAACGACCCCGTCGACGGCGAATCACGACTCACCCTCGAACTATCCGTCAGCGGAGCCATCGCCACCGGAACCTGGAAAGAACGCACAGCGCCCACCGGCTACTACCGTGGGGCCGTCTACCACGGCACGATCCAACTGGTCGTCAGCCCACAGGCCCGCGGCCTGAACGGCCGCTGGCTCGGCTTCGGCAAGAACTTCAACGTCAACTCGGGCGACTGGCACCTCGAGTGGCTGGAAGGCTAGCCACCCGATCCACTGATCAACGCCACAATCGTCGTACCTCGGGCGAACGAATCGCGAGCCACCAGATCGAACAACGCGTACATCATCTTGGCCTCGTACACCCAGTCCAACCTCAGGCCGTGCCGCACCTCGAAGTCGTCGATGAACTCATCCAACTCACTCGTCCGCTTCGCGTAACCGCCAAAGTGGTAATCACACTCAAGCCGCCACGAGCCCTTCCGCGCGCCGTACACCTGCTCCTGCAGCCGAACGATGTCGTCCTCCAGAAACGCGCCACCCTTCAACACCGGAACCCCAACCACCAACTGATCCGGCCGAACACCTGCCGCCACACCCGCGAGCGTCCCGCCCGTCCCCACCGCACAGAACACAATGTCGACGGACGGCTCAAGCTCGGCCGGCAACTCCGCACACCCTCGTACGGCCTCAGCGTTGCTCCCACCCTCGGGAATCAGATAGAAGTCGCCGAACTCCTTGCGCAACGCCTCGATCACAGCATCCGATGTCTTCTCCCGGTACGTCGTCCGGTCCAGATACGTCAGCCGCATCCCCCGCGAGACCGCGTACTCCAGCGACGAGTTGAGCGGCAGATGCTCCTCGCCCCGAATCACTCCAACCGTCTCGAACCCACACAACGCCCCAACCGCAGCAGTCGCCCTGACGTGATTCGAATACGCCCCACCAAACGTCAGCAGACTCCCGAACCCCAACTCCCGAGCCTTCGCGACGTTGTACTTCAACTTCCGCCACTTGTTCCCCGGCACCTCCGGATGAACCAAATCATCCCGCTTCAGCAGCACCCGTACGCCCGCAGCCCCCAGCCGGTCATCCCCAATCTCCACCACCGGCGAAGGCACCCGAAGTCCCGAAATCAGCCCATCCTCCACCCCAACAGCATGACAGGCTTCCCCGATCCGCAGTCCTGACCAGCCGGCACCCGTTCAGCGCATCCCCAGCCCGCAACTGCAGCGCCGGTCAGCCGAATCACAGGACCTGCTGCGCTGGCACTGGCCGCCCAGCGTCGTGCTCCCGGGCGGTTGCCGGATCGGTCAGACCCGAACCTCGCGACGAGTGTCAGAGCCTGCGCTTAGTGTGCATCCATGAACGGCAGCCGACAGAAGCCGACATCGGATCCACACTTGGCCGATCGTGTGACCACGGAGGGCGCGGCCGCTCCTGAGGGGACGGAACCTAAGGGCGTCGCGCTGTATCACGACATGCGGGCAGAGGAGGACTTCACCAAGTGCGCCACCCGTCTCTTCTCGATTCTCCAGAAGGCAGCAGTCGCAAGCCCTAGCGCCCCGCGGCGCCTATACCTTGACGTCCAGGGGCACCGCAACGCAGCCGGCGGATATGACGCCGACGCCGCCGAAATCATCCAAGAATTCCTGCTGGGCTACCTCAGCCCATATCTCACCGAGATCCGCACACCGCTCTATCACGCACGGAACCCTGGACCACAGCGTGAGGACATCCCTGACATCCTGCACATTCAGGACCGCGGTCGTGAACACGCCTACAACCACCACGAGCTGCACGTACGCAATAGAGATAGTCATCCCAGCACGCGGCGGTCCAGACCACCGGTCCAGGCGATCGCTGACTACCTCGGCCTCGATGAACCGACCTGTCTGATCTGCTGGCAGACGCCGGTAGAGCGAGCTCACGTTGTCCCTGAGTCGCTTGGCGGCTCCAACGACGTTCGCAACTTCGCCCTGCTCTGCACATGCCACCATCGTGAGGCTGTCGACGGCGGGTGAAGACTGACCCTCTAGCGACGGCTGGAAGTGGACCCCTGCGTGACCCTGTGAAGGGTGATGACAGTGGAGGACTGGGC
>NZ_SHKR01000002.1 GCF_004217145.1 Kribbella rubisoli
AACGCTCGACTGGGACACCCCAGCCGAGCGTTTGCGTGATCTACTCACCACCTAGAAACCAAGGCGGTGTTGCAACGACCCCTTGAAACCGCCCAGGTGGTGCGGGGTCTTTGCTATGTCTGGACCATCCGGTGCGCGAGGTCGGCGTACAGCTTGCCCAGCGCCGCAGGGTCGCCGCGATGCGGTGTGTACCAGCGGGCGACGTCGATGGACAGCGACAGTACGGCGAGAGTCGTGCCTGGAAGGTCGGCGACCGCGAAGGATCCGTCCCGCACGCCGTCCGCGAGCACCTGCTCGATCTGGGTGGAGATGGCCCGTCGGATGACCGCCACCTCGGCGAGGTGCTCCGGCGTCAGGGCGACCAGCTCGTACTGGACCACGCGGGCGATGGTGTGGTGCTCGGCGTGCCAGGCGGTGAACGCCGCGACCAGCGAGCGAAGCCGGTCGGCGGGCGTCGAGCCGGCGTCGGCGGATCGCAGTACCTCGAGCGCCGCGTTGTGGCCGTAGAGGCTGATCTCGAAGAGCAGGCGCTCCTTGGACGGGTAGTGAACGTACAGCGCGGCCGGACTCATCCCCGCGCGGGACGCGATGTCGCGGGTCGTCGTGGCCTGGTAGCCCCGCTCGGCGAACGCGTCGACGGCACCGGTCAGCAGCCGACGGGCGGCGGCCGGCTGGACATGCTCCCAAACCAGGGGACTCGTGACTGCGGACACGTTGACACCTTGCACCAAACGCGTGAAGCTAAGCAAGCGCTTAGCCAGACATCTCACAGCTTGGGGAGGCCTAGATGCAGCGCGTCATCTTCAACGAGGACCACCACGCATTCCGCGCGAGTGCCAAGGAGTACTGCGACCGCTCGCTGGTTCCGCGGATGGAGCAGTTCCTCGAAGAGAAGACGATCGACCGGGCTGCCTGGCTGGAGGCCGGCAAGCAGGGCTTCCTCGGCCTGGACGTGCCGGAGGAGTACGGCGGTTCCAGCGTCGGCGACTACCGGTTCAACCAGGTCTTCGCCGAAGAGGTCTCGAAGGTCTCCGCCTCGCTGTCGAGCTGCTTCGGCATCCACTACGACTGCGCCGCGCCGTACTTCGTCGACCTCGGCACCGAGGAGCAGAAGCAGCGCTGGCTGCCCAAGTTCTGCTCCGGTGAGTACGTCGCCGCGATCGGGATGACCGAGCCGTCGGGCGGCTCCGACCTCGCCGCGCTGAAGACGACCGCGAAGCGGGCCGACGGCGGCTGGGTGCTGAACGGCTCGAAGACCTTCATCACGAACGGCGACATGGCCGACCTCGTCATCGTCGCCGCCCGCACCGACCCGTCGAAGGGCGCGAAGGGCATCACGCTGTTCGTCGTCGAGGAGGGCATGGAGGGCTTCGCCCGCGGCCGCAAGCTCGACAAGGTCGGCCAGACCGAGTCGGGTACGTCGGAACTGTTCTTCGAGGACCTGTTCATCGCCGACGACAATGTGCTCGGCGAGCTCGACCGCGGCTTCATCCACATGATGGAGCGGCTGGCCCAGGAGCGGATCGGCGCCGCGGTGTCGAACATCGCGCACGCGACCCAGATCCTCGACGAGACGATCGAGTACGTGAAGCAGCGCAAGGCCTTCGGTCAGTCCGTCGGCTCGTTCCAGTACAACAAGTTCCTGATCGCCGAGCTCGTCACCAAGGTCGAGGTCACGCAGGCGTACGTCGACAACGGCGTGGTCGCGCACGACGAGGACCGCCTGTCCGCGGTCGATGCCGCGAAGACCAAGTGGTGGAGCGCCCACGTGCAGAACGAAGTACTGGATGCGTGCGTCCAGCTGCACGGCGGGTACGGCTACATGAACGAGTACCGGGTGGCCCGCGCCTGGCGCGATGCCCGGGTGACGAAGATCTGGGCCGGCTCGAACGAGATCATGAAGGAACTCATCGGCCGCGATCTGGGCCTCTGAAAGGGATAAGAGATGCCTGAAGCAGTCATCGTCTCCACCGCGCGTTCGCCGATCGGCCGCGCGTTCAAGGGATCGCTGACCACGATCCGGCCGGACGACCTCGCCGTCCAGATGATCAAGGCGGCGACCGAGAAGATCGGGCTGACCGGGGACCAGATCGAGGACCTGGCGCTCGGTTGTGCGGAGCCGCACGACGAGCACGGCGGCAACATGGCCCGCCGCGTCGCGGTGCAGCTCGGCTGGGACAACACGCCGGCGACCACGGTGAACCGGTTCTGCGCGTCGTCGACGCAGACCGCGCGGATGGCCTTCCACGCGATCAAGTCCGGCGAGGGCGACATCTTCGTCAGCGCCGGCGTCGAGTGCGTGTCGCGGTACAAGAACTTCGGCTCGGCCGGGGTCGGCGACCCGAGCGCGTTCAACCCGGTCTTCACCGACGCGGTTGCGCGGACGGAGAAGTACGCCGAGACCAACGACACCTGGCACGACCCGCGCACGGACGGGCAGATCCCGGACATCTACATCGCGATGGGCCAGACCGCGGAGAACGTGGCGACGCTCAGGGGCATCACCCGGGCCGAGCAGGACGCGTTCGGCGTCCGCTCGCAGAACCTGGCCGAGAAGGCGATCGGCAACGGCTTCTTCGAGCGCGAGATCATCCCGGTGACGCTGCCTGACGGGACCGTGATCAGCAAGGACGACGGACCGCGGGCGGGGACCACGCTCGAAGGTGTGAGCGGCCTGAAGCCGGTGTTCCGTCCCGATGGCACTGTCACGGCCGGCAACTGCTGCCCGCTGAACGACGGCGCCGCGGCGGTCGTGATCATGAGCGACACCAAGGCTCGCGAGCTCGGCCTGACGCCGCTCGCGCGGATCGTGTCGACCGGCGTGAGCGGTCTGTCGCCGGAGATCATGGGCCTCGGTCCGGTCGAGGCGTCGAAGCAGGCGCTGGCCCGGGCCGGGATGAGCATCAACGACATCGACCTGGTCGAGATCAACGAGGCGTTCGCTGTCCAGGTGATCGGTTCGGCGCGCGAGCTCGGGATCGACGAGGACAAGCTGAACGTGCACGGCGGTGCGATCGCGCTCGGCCACCCGTTCGGGTCGACCGGTGCGCGGATCATGACCACGCTGGTGAACGGGCTGCAGTTCGAGGACAAGCAGTTCGGCCTCGAGACCATGTGCGTCGGCGGCGGTCAGGGTATGGCGGTCGTGCTCGAGCGTCTCAGCTGATGACGCTGGAGAACCGTACGGCGATCGTCACCGGAGCCTCTCGCGGGATCGGGCTGGCGGTCGCGCAGCGGCTGGTGGCCGACGGTGCGCGGGTCGTCATCACCGGCCGGACCAAGGAGACGCTCGACGAGGCGGTCGCGACGCTGGGCGGCCGGAAGCACGCGTTGGGGATAGCGGGCAACGCCGCGGATGCCTCGCACCGCGGCGCGGTGGTCGCGGCCGCGGTGGCGACGTACGGTTCGGTGGATCTGCTGGTCAACAACGCCGGCATCAACCCGATCTACGGCAAGCTGCTCGATGTCGACCAAGGTGTCGCGGCCAAGATGGTCGACACCAACGTGCTCGCCGCGATCTCGTGGGTGAAGGCCTGCCGTGACGCGTGGATGCGCGCGCATGGTGGGGCCGTCGTCAACCTGTCGTCGGTAGCCGGGCTGGGTCCGTCGCCGGGCATCGGGTGGTACGGCGCGACCAAGGCGATGTTGTCCCGGATCACGCAGGAGCTGGCCGTCGAGCTGGCTCCGGAGATCCGGGTCAACGCCGTGGCTCCGGCGGTGGTCAAGACCAAGTTCGCCGGAGCCCTCTACGAAGGACGTGAGGAGAAGGTCGCGTCGACGTACCCGCTGGGTCGGCTGGGCCGGCCTGAGGATGTCGCCTCCCTGGTCTGGTTCCTGCTGTCCGACGAGGCGTCCTGGATCACGGGCCAGACCATCACGATCGACGGCGGCCTGACGTTGAACGGCGGGATCGCGTAGGGCCGACGGCCCTGCCAGGCCACCAGTTGGTCGTACGGAGCGGCGTCGTCGGCGATCGGCACAACCGCGTCGAACGGGATCTGGCCGCCGCGTGGCTCGGCGGGCAGGTACTGCTTGCTCATGGGGAGCAGGTACGTCGCGATGCCGTCGTCGAGCACGTCCAGCCGGCTGGTGGCTTTCGCCAGGTCCCACGAGTGGGTCGCGAGCTCGCGGGCGTAGGAGTTCAGCGCCACGGCGCCGGACACCGTGCCCCAAGGAACGCGGCAGACCCGCTCCAGCACATCGTCTTCGGCGAGGGTCGCCTCCAGGGCGGTTCGGCGCTCCTTCCACAGGCCGGCGACGTCATCGGTCTCGGTCACTGTCGGGATGCTGAAGATGTCCTCGCCCGACAGCGCGAGGTCGATCCGGCCGATCACGGTGAGCAGGTGGCCGAGCAGCGTGCGGACGCCGTACTCCGTACACGGCGTCGGCAGGTCGAGCTCCTCCGGCCTGACCGACTCCATCAGCTGCTGGGCCTGGTCGAGGGCACGGACGAACATCGGTCGGGGGTCTTCGAAGTTGTTCATGGCAAACAGCTTCGCGGGGTATATACGACATCTTCTGTCGCATATTCTGAAGTCGTGCGAGCGGACCGGCTGTTGCAGATCATCCTCCTGCTGCAAAGGCATGAGCGGCTGAGCGCGCGCGACCTCGCCGAGAGGCTGGAGGTGTCGACGCGGACTGTCATGCGCGACATGGAGGCGTTGTCGGCGGCCGGCGTACCCGTCTATAGCGAGCGTGGGCGCAACGGGGGCTGTGTGCTGCTGCCGGGCTACCGGGCCGACGTCAGTGAGCTGACGCCGCGGGAGGCGCAGGCGCTGTTCGCCTGGTCGGGGCGGGCTGCGCTGTCGGAGGAGCTGGGGCTGCAGGACGCAGTGCACTCTGCGATGGGGAAGCTGTCTGCGACGTTGCCGGTGGAGCTGCAGGGGGACGCGGACGCGTTGTCCGGTGCGATCGTGGTCGATCGGCGACGCTGGTTCGCGGAGGCCGAGGACACCGGTGCGTTGCCGGTACTGCGACAAGCCGTCGTCAAGCGCAGACGGGTCCGCCTGCGCTACGCGTCGGCCAGCGAGGGCGTGCAGCGCCGTACGGTCGATCCGTGGGGGCTCGTGGAGCAGGCGGGACGCTGGTACCTCGTGGCGGCGCATCGCGGGGCGGCGCGGATGTATCGGGTGTCGCGCGTGGAGGACGCGGACATCCTTGAGGAGCTGGCGGATCGGCCCGACGGGCTCGACGTACGTGCTGAGTGGGATCGGCTGCGGTCGGGGCTCGAGCGGCAGATGCCGCTGGGGGTCGACGTACTGGTCCGGGTACGTCGGGAGCGCGTCGAGATGGTGCGGCGGATCGCGACGCCGATGCTGGCCAAGGGGGAGGTGGCGCGCGACATACCGAGCGATGACGACTGGCCGCACCTGCGGATGCACTTCCGGGTGCGGGAGGCAGCGTGCGGGGTGTTGCTCGGGTTCGCCGGTGATGTGGAGGTGCTCGAGCCGGCCGACATCAGGGCGCGGATGCTGGAGCTGGCCGAGGCGGCGGTCGCTACCTACCGCTGACGGGTCGCGACGAAGGTCTGCCGCAGGATGATGTTGCCGTCGGCATCTTCATCCTCGTTGCGCCAGTGGAAGCCGGTCTCGGTGATGCCGGTGAACTCCCAGCGGGTCTTCGCGCTCTGCGACTCGAGCGTGATCGTGTCCGCGGTCGCGTGCGCGACGAACGGCATCACGAAGGCTGCCTTCGGTCCCATCCAGGTCGAGCGGAACGCCTGCAGTTCGGGATCGTAGATGCGCATCGACAGGCCCCACTCGCCGTCGCCGTCGGTGGCGCGGGCGGCACGACTGGGGGTGATCCAGATGTCCGCGACCGCGCGTCCGTCGAGCACCCAGGCGAAATGCCATTCACCCTTCGTCTCCCGCGTGACGGCGCCGGTCTCGTCGTACCAGGCGACGTCGAGATCCCAGCTCCCGATCAACGGAGCGAACGGCGCGAAGGCTTCGGCGTACTCCGGGCGCGGGCCGTCGGAGACCATCAGCTCGGCGAAGGTCCGGGCAGCCGAAGCGCCGTCGGTAATCTGCATGCTTGTTGTTTACGCCTGACATCTGAACGGGGTCAAGCGTCAATGCGGACGCCCCGCCGCCGGTGACCCCGTCGCGTGCAACCACGATGGCACTTCCGGCGGTCGGGGCGATCAGTCCGACAGCACCGCGTCACTCTAGTACGACTCCGCTACACAGCCGAATCACGAGACTCTCGCCGCTGTTGCGATCGCGTTGCTGGTTGTTAATGCATGGCGTGGGCAAGGGCTGCTGACTAGGGTCCGGGACATGACGACACGGGTGGTGATCCGGCAGGCCGTAGGTGAGGACGCCGAGGCGGTGACGGCGGTACGACGGGCGGTCTTCTCCTATAAGGCGATGTCAGTGGCGGCGACCCGGCACGCCATCACCGTGGCGAGGCCCGAGGAGCGCTTCCTGCCACTGATCGCCGAGGTCGACGGCCAGGTGGTCGCATGGGGTGCGGCCGGACTCACCGTCTGGACCAGCCAGCCGGGCCAGAGCTACCTGACGATCTTCGTGCATCCCGATCATCGCAAGCAGGGCATCGGCAGTCAGCTCGCTGAGCGGTTGCACCAGCATCTGACCGAGGTCGGCGCGATTCGCGTGCGGACGTTCGTCCACCCGGACGGTCTCGAGTTCGCCCGCAACCTCGGGTACGACGGCACGCGGCAGATGCACTATGCCGGCGTCGAGCTGAAGTCGTTGCCGGAGCAGCCGGAAACTCCGGAAGGGATCGAGCTGGTGTCGTTCGACGAGGTCGATCCGCAGGCGGCGTACACGGCCGACACGATTGCCGCGCTGGACGAGCCGAGTGATTCGCCGATGGACTCGATGGAGTACGACCGGTGGCTCGACGAGATCTGGAACGCCCCGTCGATGGACAGGTCGCTCAGCGTCGCGGCGATGGCCGGTGACGAGATGGCAGCGTTCACGATCGTCGAGACCGACGGCGACCGGATGTGGTCGGGCATGACCGGCACGATCCCGGCGTACCGCGGCCGGGGTTTGGCGAAGCTGGTGAAGTCCGTTGCGCTGCGCCGGGCGGCCGCGGCCGGGATCACCTCGGCGTACACCTCCAACGACGACGAGAACGGCCCGATGCTTGCCATCAACAACTGGCTCGGCTACCACCGCGTCCAAACCGAACTGGCCCTCCTCCGCACCCTGGACAACTGACCGATGACGACGGTCACCTTCGATCGACTGCAGCATCTGGTCCAGGTTCCGGTGACCGTCGGTACGGCGGAGTACCGCTTCCTCGTCGACACCGGCATCGGAACCACAGTGATCTCGTCCGCGGTCGCCGATCGCCTCGACGGCGCAACGACCGGCGAGACGTTCACCGGGCGGCGCATGTCCGGCCAGGCGATCGAGGTGCCGTTGGTCCGCGTGCCGCGAATCGCTCTCGGTGACTTCGTGGTCGAGGGGCATGTCGCCGGCGTCGCCGATCTGGGTGACGAGTTCGCCGGGATCCTGGGGCCGACCTTCTTCGAGAACCACACGGTCACGACGGATCCCGACGCGAGGACGCTGACCATCCAGCCGCGGGAGAGCTTCGTTGCCGATGGCCCTGAGATCCCGCTCGATGTACGGCGTGAGTCGGTGTCGGCCGATCCGTTCGCGCAGCTCGTGCTGCCGAGCGGACGGGAGATCACCGTGGAGGTGGACACCGGGTCGGACAGCCTGATCCTGGACACTCGGTTCGCGGTGGACTGCGGGGTCGATCTGGGGGGTCCCGACGTGACGACGCGGACCGGGACCGATGAGACCGGGTATGTGTGGCAACGACACTGGGCAACGATTGCGGGGAGTGTTCACCTGGCTGCTGCGGCGGAGACCGTGCAGGCGGCGCCGCGGGTTCTGTTTCAGGACATCATTCATGACGGGCTGGTGGGTACCGGGTATCTCGAGCGGTACCGGATGACTTTCGACATCACGGGGGCTCGCGTCGTGCTCGGCGCGCGAACCCTCTGAGACAGAGCTGTAACCGGCTTACTTCTGGTATGCACCTGAAAGGGCGTTACTTTCCTGGGGAGTTGGTCGTTGGAGTTCCCGAGGAGTTGGGATGGAGATCAGGGCGGCTCGACCGGGGGACGTCGACGCGGCGGTGGCGTTGCATGACGCGCTCGTTCCGTATCTGGTGGTCACCCGGAGTTCGCTGATCCGGCGGCTGACGGCGCCGGCCGCGCCAGGAAACGGCGCGTTCGCGGCGGTGGACGACGGGGAACTGGTCGGCTGGGCATCGGGCGGGCTGATCGGCGGTTCGAATCCGCTGGACGGTGAGCTGCGGCTGCTGATCCGGCCGGAGTACCGCGGTCGCGGTATCGGCACCCGCTTGCTGGAGGCAACGCACGCGGACCTGCGGACGGCCGGGGCAACGTCTGCGCGGGTGTTCGCCGACCCGAGCAGCGTCGACTGGGCAGCGCGGTTCGGATACCGGCAGACGCGGCAGGTGCACTACGCGGGCATCGACCCGCGCAAGGTCACGGACCTTCCCGAGGTCCCGAGCCAGGTGCAATTGGTGTCGTTCACCGAGGTCGATCCGCGCCTGCTGCACGCCGCGGACGAAGTTGCCCAGCGCACCAAGCCGGGCGACGCGAAGATCCTTTCTCACCCGTACGACGCCTGGCTCGCCGACATCTGGAACGCGCCGGACCTGGTGCGCGAGGTGAGCGTGGCCGCGATGTACGACGGCCAGATCATCGCCTTCACGCGCAACCACGGCGATCGCGCCAAGATGTGGTCGAGGATGACGTCGACCATGCCGGAGTACCGTGGTCGCGGGCTCGCCAAACTGGTCAAGAGCGCCGCCCTGCACCGCGCCGCCGACGCCGGTATCGAGGGCGCCTACACCGCCAACTACGACGGCAACACCCCGATGCTCGCCGTCAACGAATGGCTCGGCTACGACCGCATCGCCACCCACGCGGTCCTGATCTGCCCGCTCTAGCGGACGAGCAGTACGACGGTCTCCGCAACGCAGGCGGGCTTGGTGGAGTTCTCGAGCTCGATGACCCAGTTGAGCGAGACCTGTACGCCGGCCGGGGTCTCGACCGCGTTGGAGATCGAGGCGCCGGCACGGACGCGGGTACCGACCGGGACCGGGGTAGGGAAGCGGACCTTGTTCACGCCGTAGTTGAGCTTGGCGGTGACGCCGTCGACCTTGAACAGCTCGTCGCCGAAGCGGGCGATCAGGCTCAGCGTCAGGTAGCCGTGGGCGATGGTGCCGCCGTACGGGCCCTTCTTGGCGCGCTCGACGTCGACGTGGATCCACTGGTGGTCACCGGTCGCCTCGGCGAACTGGTTCACCTGCTCCTGGGTGATCTCCAGCCACTCGGTCTCGCCGAGCGGGGTGCCGACCGCGTGCGCGACCTCGTCGACACCGTGGAAGGTCTGCGGCATGCTCGTTCGCTCCTAGTTCCCTCTAGTTGCGCGGTCCGCCGGCGACGTACAGCACCTGGCCGGAGACGAACCCGGCCTCCTCGCTGCAGAAGAACGAGGCTGCGGCGGCGATGTCCTCCGGCTTCCCGGTCCGCTGCACCGGGATCGTCGCGGCGGTCGCCTTCTTGAACTCCTCGAAGTCGACACCGACCCGGGCCGCGGTGGCCGCCGTCATATCGGTCTCGATGAAGCCCGGCGCGATCGCGTTGGCGGTGACGCCGAACTTGCCCAGCTCGATCGCCAGCGTCTTGGCCAGGCCCTGCAGACCGGCCTTCGCGGAGGCGTAGTTGGCCTGGCCGCGGTTGCCGAGCGCGGAGGTCGAGGAGAGGAACACGATCCGCCCGTACGCGGCGTCGACCATGTGCGACTGGACCGCCTTGGACATCAGGAAGCTGCCCTTGAGGTGGACCGACATGACCGTGTCCCAGTCGTCCTCGGACATCTTGAACAGCAGGTTGTCCCGCAGTACGCCGGCGTTGTTGACCAGGATCGTCGGCGCGCCGAGCTCGGCCACCACCCGCTCGACCGCGGCGGCGACCTGGTCGGACTTGCTGACGTCGGCGCCGACGCCGATCGCCTTGCCGCCGGCCTCGGTGATCGCCTTCACGGTCGCGTCGCAGGCGCCCTCGTCGAGGTCGATGACCGCGACGGCGTTCCCGTCCTGGGCGAGCCGCTGCGCGACGGCCGCGCCGATTCCCCGGGCCGCCCCGGTCACGATCGCCACCCGCTCGCTCATCCACCGCTCCAATCGGTCAACTGGTCTGCCGGGGATGACATTACCCACGCGTTGTCATCGGGGTAGTACCCCGGATGCGATGATCGCCGTGTGGATCATCACAGACCGGGGCGGTGGGGTGGGGAAGGTATGAGAAACCGCCACGTCTATCACTGCCCGTTGCGCTGGGGGGACATGGACGCGCTCGGCCACGTCAACAACGGCCGGTACGTCGACTACCTCCAGGACGCCCGGGTGGATTTCCTGTTCCGCACGGCCAAGGAGCTCGGCGCCGACGCCCTCGAGACCGGACTGCTGGTGGCGCGGCACGAGGTCCAGTACCGGGCGCCGCTGCTGTTCCGCCCTGAACCGGTTCGGATCGAGCTGTGGATCAGCGAGATCAAGGCCGCCTCGTTCACGGTGGACTACGAGATCCTCGACGCGGAGCCCGAGCGCCGTACCTATGTCGAGGCTCGCACGCGGCTGGTGCCGTTCGACTTCAACGCCAATCGGTTGCGCCGGATCACGCCGGTCGAGCGCGAGGCCCTCACCAAGCTGGTGGGCGCATGAGCTTCACGTACCAGGTGCTGGTCCGTTGGTCCGACATCGACTCGTACGACCACGTCAACAACGTGCGGTACTTCGACTACCTGCAGGAGGCCCGGATCGCGTTCCTCGCACAGGTGATGGGGACCACAGGGGACTACTTCGCGCAGTACCCGGTCGTGCTCGTCAGCCAGACGGTGGACTACCTGCGTCCGATCCACCTGCGGCACCCGCCGTACGACGTGGACGTGTGGGTCGCCGCCGTCGGTACGACGTCGTACACGCTCGGGTCGCGGATCGTCGATCGCAGTGGCGAGTCGGAGGACGTGTACGCCAAGGCGGAGTCCGTACTGGTCGTGGTGGACGGTGAGACGCAAGCGAAGCGGCAGCTGGGAGACGCCGAACGGGCAGCCCTCCTCCAGCACGTTGTGACCACTTGAGAGACTAGATCCGATATGAGTGAGCAGCAGAGCTTCTATGACGCCGTCGGTGGGGCGGACACCTTCCACCGGTTGGTGGCAGCCTTCTACCGCGGTGTTGCCGCCGACCCGGAACTCAGAGCGCTGTACCCGGAGGAGGACCTCGGTCCGGCCGAGGTGCGCTTCCGGATGTTCCTGGAGCAGTACTGGGGCGGCCCGAGGACGTACTCCGAGCAGCGCGGGCACCCCCGGCTGCGGATGCGGCACGCCCCGTTCGCGGTCACCCCACGCGCCCGGGACCTGTGGCTGGGCCATATGCGCGCCGCGCTGGACGAGCTCGCCCTGACACCTGAGCAGGACCAGCAGATCTGGACCTACATGGTGATGGCCGCGCAGAGCATGGTGAACACCGACGAACCGCAGTACCCGGGCGCGATCGACGTGTCCGGCCGCTGAACCTCTCTTCGAAGGAGACAACACGAGCATGGCTACCACTCGTACGGCCAAGGCCCACTGGGAAGGCTCGCTGATGGAGGGCGCCGGCCAGGTCGCTCTCGAGTCGTCCGGTGTCGGCACCTACGACGTCACCTGGGCCTCCCGCGCGAACGACGCCAACGGCAAGACCAGCCCGGAAGAGCTGATCGCGGCCGCACACTCCACCTGCTTCTCGATGGCGCTGTCGCACGCGCTCGCCGGTGCGGGTCACGCGCCGACGTCGATCGACACCCAGGCCGACGTCACCTTCCAGCCGGGTGAGGGCATCACCGGCATCAAGCTGTCCGTCAACGGCAACGTCCCCGGCCTGACCGCGGACGAGTTCGCCGAGTACGCCGAGGGCGCGAAGAAGAACTGTCCGGTCTCGCAGGCGCTGTCGGCCGTCCCGATCACGCTGGACGTCACCTTCACCGCATGACGTACCGGAACGCCCGGCGAGCCAGTCGCTCGCCGGGCGTTCCGTCGTTTCAGCCGTGGAACTGGGCGACGACCTTGGTGAAGTCGTAGGCGTTCTGCGAGATCCCGCTGCACGAGTCACCGTCGTTGTTGCTGCCTCCGCACTTCCGGTCCCGGTTGACCGACCAGAACGTGAAGCGCGCCAGGTGGTGCTGCTGCGCGTAGGCGAGCATCGTCTTGAAGTCCTGCAGCCGGACCGTCTCGCCGTCGTCGGTCTTGCCGTTCATCGACGAGATGCCCATGTGCCGGTACGCCGTGTCGTCGGAGTACCCGTACGCCGTCTTCAGCCGGCCCTTCAGACCCTCCTCGGCCTTCTGGGTCAGTGTCGCCATGTTGGTCGAGCCGCCGCCGAAGTCGAACGGCATCAGCACCCAGCCGTCGTTGGCCAGCCCGGCCTTCGCGGCCCGGTTGATCAGGTCGACACCGGACGAGTCCGGACCGGTCTGGTCGGTGCCCATCGTGATGTATGTCTTGATCCCGGAGTTCTTGGACTTGACGGTCTTCAGCGCGTCGACGACCCGCTGCCGGGCGGCCGAGCTGTGGAACTCGGTGTCCTCGATGTCGATGTCGATCGCCTTCAGCTTGTAGGCGTCGATCACCTTCTGGTACGCCCCGGCCAGGGCGGAGGCCGAGGTGCACTTCTCGCCGAGCTTGTTACCGGACCAGCCGCCGAACGACGGGATCACATCGCCGCCGGCCGACCGGATGTTGTTGATCGCGGTCTGGTCCGATCCGCCGGTCAGTGCGCGATCGCCGTCCCACTTCGGGTTGCAGCCGCCGTCGGACAGGATGAAGGCGAGCGTGAACCACTTGTTGCCGGCCGCCTTCATCACGTCGGCGGGCTTCTGCGGGTTACCCCAGCCGAGGTACTCGTACGGCGCGGCGCCGATGCTGGCCGGGTCCGCCTGGACCTGCTGGGTGGACGCCTGCGCGGCGAGAGCCGCGCCGAGCACCAACGTGCCGGCGGCGACCGTCGCGGCGGCGGCCTTGAAGATGCGCATCTGAAACTCCGATCTTGGGGGCGGGTAGGAGTTAGGAAAGTTTCCTATCAGTTGCTGATGTGGTCAAGACCTGCTCGTTCATCAACAGGAAGGCGCCGAGGCCGTGGAAGTCGTTGGTGGCGCGCTCGCGGCCGACGTAGTACTTGTAGTCGCCGACGTTGGTGCCGACCGAGATCCCGGTCAGGTTGGTGCGGCCGTCCGAGCCGAGGCTGAGCTTGGACAGGACACCCTGGTAGCCGCGGTCGGCGGCGGATCGGTACGACGCGTCGACGTACCCGCGTTCCACCGCACGGGAGATGACGAACGTGTACATCGACGAGCAGGACGTCTCGGTCCAGTTGCCGGAGCGGCTGCCCTTGTCGACCACCTGGAACCAGCGCCCGGTCTTGGGGTCCTGGTACTGCGCGTAAGCCGCGACAAGCTTCCGCAGTACCTCGATCAGCTCTGTCCGCCGCGGCTGGTTCGCGGGCACGACGTCCAGCACGTCGATGGTCGCCATACCGAACCAGCCCTCCGCGCGGCACCACACCTCGGGGGACTGGCCGGTCTTGGGGTCGGCCCAGGACTGCGTGCGGGACTCGTCGTACGCGTGCCGCAGCAAGCCGTTCGACTGCTGTAGATGGCTGGCGTAGACGAGCAGCTGATTCACGGTCTCCTTGTCGGTGTACGCCGAGTCGCCGAACTCATGGCCGTACTCCGCGAGGAACGGGTCCACCATGAACACACCGTCGCCCCAGAGCTGGTGCTGACGACTGGTCGCGTGCCAGAAGCCCTGGTCCGCGGTTCGCGGGTAGGTGTTCAGCCGCTTGCGGATCTTGGTCGCTGCGACCTCGTAGCGGTGGTCGCCGGTCTCGTGGTGCAGTACGACGAGCAGGCGGCCGGCGAGCATGCTGTCCAGGCTGTTGAAGCTGTTGTCGATGTTCCCGGACTTGTCGACGAACCGGTCGACCCAGGACTTGATGTAGCTCAGGTACTTCGGGTCGTGAGTGCGCTGGTAGACCAGGTACTGGCCGTAGAGGTACAGCCCGACCGGATAGGACCAGCCGCCGATCGTGGTCGGCTTGTACCGAGCCATGGTCGAGTCGACCATACGCACCGACCAGTCCGTCGCTGCCAGCGCTGCAGGTGGATCGACAGCGACATCCAGGTAGTCCAGGTTCGGAGCGCCATCCGCTGTGGTCGCCGTGACGCGGATGGTGTTGATGCCGGCTCGCAGGTTGGCCGTGGCGTGAATGGTTCGCCACAGGGTCCATGCGCCCGTCGACGGGATGGCGACGTTCTTCGTGACAGTGCTGCCGTTGACGGCAATGTCGAGGGCTCGGTTGGCGGTTGTCCCGTTGGCGTGGTCGAAGACGAGCGTGGCGGGACCGGCCTGGTCGCGGTCGACCTTCCACTCGACGTAGCTGCCGGTCTGGTTGGGCGTGTTGACGAAGCCGGCACCGGAGTACCCGGAGTGGTCCTTGTCGACCGTGCTGCCGGGTGACAGCGTCGCCGCCTCGGCCTCGTAGCGCTGGGCCGTTCCAGCTCGGGAGACGCGATACATGACGGTGCCGTGCGTCGGCACCGACGCGCTGATCTGACCGGTAGTGCTTCGAGACGCCTTGCTCCACAGGTCCTTCAGCGTGTACGACGCGGAGCCGCCGAGGCCGACGGCTTCCGCGGTGGTGCTGATCGTCGCTGTCGAACCAGTCTCGTTGGAGAGGGCTACGGCCCGGTCTCCGTTCGACAGGGTCTTGGCGTAGACGACCAGACCGCCCGACGAGCTGATCACGGTGGCCTGGCGGCCGAGGCGGTCCTGGTCGATCGCGATGACGTCCGGGTTGGTGAGGATGTCGAAGGTCTCAGTTGACGCCTTGCGGAGGTCGGTGCCGATCAGCAGCGGCGCCGACATCATCGCCCACAGGCTGAAGTGCGTGCGGTACTCCGTTGCCGTCATCCCGCCGTTGCCGACCTCCAGCATGTCCGGGTCGTTCCAGTGGCCTGGACCGGCGTACTGGCTCAGGTCTCGGTTGGCCTGGGCCTTGCCGATCATGCTGGTCCAGTTGTCACTGATGTCGCCGGTGGTGCGCCACAGGTTGCCAACGTCCGCTGCCCACTGCCAGACCTTCGGCGGTCCGGTGCGGCCCCACTCGCAGATGGAGTACGTGATCGGCCGGCCGGTCGCCAGTAGTGCGTCACGCATCGCGGTGTACCGCTGCTGCGCGTCGACGCCCTGGTTGTTGCAGTTGTCGTACTTCAGGTAGTCCACGCCCCACGACGCGAACAGATTGGCGTCCTGCTTCTCATGGCCGAGTCCACCGGGGAAGCCGTTCTTGTCGCAGGTCTTCGTCCCCGCACTGGTGTACAGCCCGAACTTCAAGCCCTTGCTGTGCACGTAGTCCGCCACGCTCTTGATGCCGTGCGGGAACCGGGCCGGGTCCGGCACGAGGTTGCCCTGTGCGTTGCGCTGGGGGAGCGCCCAGCAGTCGTCGATGTTCACGTACTGGTACCCGGCGTCCTTCAGGCCGCGACTGACGAAGAGGTCCGCGATGCCCTTGATCATCGCCTCGTTGAACGCGGACGTGCACTTGGTCGAGTTCCAGTTGTTGAAGCCCATCGGTGGTGTCCGGGCCTGCCCGTTCTCGAGGTTCGCAGTACGGCAGTTGCTGGACGAGTCGGTCGCCTTGACCCGCAACGACCCACCGCTCACGCAGTATCCGTTCACGGACTGGAACCCCAGGTCATACGGACTCGCGCTGCCGCGCTGCGCGGTGAATCCGCTCAGCCCGACGTTCGCGGCGTCATTGGCGATGACAGCCGGCCGCCCGTCGTTCTTGTTGAAGTGGATCGAGCTGTCGGTGAAGTGAACGCCATCGACCTGGTGCAGATACCAGCCGTACGACGGCCTGGTGCCGATGCTGTTCGGGTTGTAATCCTTCGGGTCGTTACTCGGTACGCCGGTCCCCATCGTCGCGTTGCCGCCCGGCACTGTGAGCTGCACGTTGTCGAACGTGACGTCGCTGATGTTGTCCTCGCCCCAGAGCGTCGGGCTGTACGCCGAACCCCTCGCACCGTCGTACGTGCCGGTGACGTTCTGGTAGGTGATGTTGCTGATCGAGCCGACACCTGGACTGCCCCCGCAGCGTTTGCGCGTGCCGACCTTCTGCATGATCGGACTGCGGGTGCCGGACATCGTGATATCGCGGTAGTGCACGTCGGAGATGTTGCTGCCGTCCATCGAGACCATGCCGAGCCCGGACTTGCCGGCGCCGGTGATCTTGATCCGGTCGAACGCGTAGTCGGTGAAGTTGCCGCAGGTCTCCGAGCCGAACATCAGCGCGTTGCAGCACCCGGCGGACAGTTGGCTGTCGGAGACCCGCACGTGCCCGTTGTCGATCGTCTCGCCCAACGCCCAGTCGCTCTTGAAAACCAGCGCGTCGTCGTTGGCGGCGATGTTCGCGTGGGTGACCGTGACGTTCTTGGCGTTGATGACGTTCCAGCCGTCGCGGTTGTCCGCGGTCTCGATCCGCAGGCCGTCCGAGTTGATGTCGTCGCAGCCGTTGGTGAGCATCGCGAAGTGGCCGCCGCGGCGCAGCCGGATGCCGTCCACGCGCAGGCCGTCGCAACGGGTCAGCGAGATGATCTTGTCGGCCTGGCCCGACTTCGGATTGCCGGTGATCAGATGGCCGCCGCCGTCGATGGTGCCTGCGCCGGTGAACGCGATGTCGGTCAGCCGGTCGCCCCACAGCATCGCGTCGTGGAAGTGGCTGTGGCCGTAGTCCTGGTACTTGTCGTTCGGGTTCGCCTCGGCCTTGTCGTACGTGTTGTTGCTCGCGCCGAGGATGGTCGCACCGGAGTCGAGCTGGTAGGTGAGGTGGCTCTTCAAGTGGATGGAGTTGGCGCTCTTGTAGGTGCCGGCCGCGAACCGCACGGTGCTCCCGGGCGCTGCTGCCGCGATCGCCTTGTTGATCGCTGCGCTGTCGTTGGCCTTGCCGTCACCCTTGGCGCCGTAGTCCTTCACGTTGACCTCGGCAGCCATGACCGCAGCGGTTGACGGCTGGGCGTACGACGTACCGATCCAGGCCTCGTCGATGCGCAGCCGTTTGTAGCGGGTCGGGTCCGAAGAGGCCGCGTAGGTGTTCACGACCTCGAGGCGGACATGGCGGGTGGTGGTCGCGGGCACGTCGATGTAGACGGCGGCGCGGCGGCTGGGGAGGGTGCCGGTCTTGATGGGTGAGCCCCAGGTCTTCCCGTCGGCGCTGACGTAGACGCGGTAGCTCTTGATACGAGCCGACTGTTCGCTGGCTGAGCGTGCGTACGCGACCGAGTCCTCGCGCTGGTTGAGGCCGATGAACCGGACCGGCTTCGACGAGCCGAGGTCGAAGTCCAGCGATACCGGCGTGGTCTTGCTGCTGTCCCAGTAGGTCAGGTAGTTGCCGTCAGCGGCTGCAGCCGGGTTGGTGCCAGCAGTGGCAGTCATCGTGTACGACGACGCCGGGAGGATGCCCGCGCGTCCCGCACTCTCGACTTTGAAGACCGTGTCGTAGGCGTCCCAGTTGGTCAGACCCGTGAGGGTGAGGATGCCGTTGGCCTGCGAGTGGGCGATCGCCTTGCCGCTGCGCTGATCGGTTACGTCTGCGATGCGATAGCCGTTGTCGCGGATCCGAAGCGTGCTGGTGGTCGGCTTCGTGAGTACGTGGATGTACTGCTCGCCCGGATCGGTCCGGCTGACGGTGGTGACGCCGTACGCGCCGTCGTTCCACGCGCCGGGTTTCAGGCCGCCGTACATATAGCCGCCGCCCTCGGTGCCGTGGAGCGACGGCCAGATCGGCTGCAGGTATTTGTCAAAAAGGTTGTTGAAATCTTCCTGGTGGGACGGGAACCGGCCGTTGACCATCGCGGTCTCGGCCATCAGCGACTTGATCGACGAGCCGGCGTTCGCGACGTACCGGCCGATGGTGAGGCGGGTGTCGACGGTCGGATTCGAGCCGTCGTACCACCAGGCGCCCTTCGACGGCTGCTTGAAATCGGCCTCGATCAGCCGCGGCGCCGCGGTGTAGACCGCCTGCGGGTAGTCGTAGTCCGGGGACATGCCGGTCTTCTGCTCGTTGCTGATCATGTCCATGATCGGCGTGTCCTCGTTGTTGTTGCTGAGCGTGTAGTCCGGCCGATCGTGGCGAATCTTGTCGTACAGCCCGTGGATCTCCCAGTAGGCGTTGTCGTTGTCGATCCAGAAGCCGCCGAGGTCCGGGTACCGCTGCATCACCTCGACGAAGTTGTCGTAGCTGAACTCGCCGAATCCGTCGCGGGTGCTCAGGTCGACGGAGTGGCCCTTGTAATTCGAGTACGCCGCCGAGTCGAGCCAGTCCTTGCCGGACGGCAGGCCGTCGTTGTGCCACTGCGGATCGTCGGTCATGTAGAGGATGACCTTCAGGCCCTGCGCCTTCGCGGCGTCGATGGTCTCGCGGAGGAGGTCGCGGTCGGTGTGGCAGCTGCCCGGGATCTTCGACGGCCACGGCCGCGCGTACCCGAGCCGGCTGTGGAACGTCGCGAGGACCAGGTACTGGGTGTGCAGCTTCTGTGCCTCACGGACCCAGTACGCCGGGTCCCAGCCGCCGGCCTTGACGGCGTTCTCCCAGGCGCTGCAACTGGTGTAGCCGGGGGAGGACCGCATCCCCCAATGCAGGAACAGGCCGCCGGTCGACTCGCGGAGGAACTGCTGCCGGGGATGTTGCAGCTCGGCCTGGGCCGGCTGTGCGCTGAACAGGGTTGTCAGCAGCGTCGTCAGCAGCAGAAGGGGGAGGAGTGCCGCCAGACAGCGGCGCAGGACGGATCGTGCGCGCATTTCGAGCTCCAAACCTGGGGGCGGTCAGAGTTGGGCTTCTGTTAGGAAGGTTTCCTAATGGTTCGCTCGATCATGACGCGCCGGTCGCGATGCGTCAACAGCTGATTTCTGTCGGTGCCGCCGTACAGACTGCTCGCATGCTTGACGACCCCGCCTTGCTCGACAACCACCTGGCCTTCCTGGCGGCCCATCGCGGAGCCGTACGCCGGTCCGCCGCGGCGATCGAGGTGGTCGGCGAATCGGGCGAGTTCTCCGCGTGGATCCCGCTCTCGGCGACCGCTGAGCTCCCGGCCGGGACGTCCACGGTCCGTCTGGTGCCGTGGAGTGGCGCGGGGTGGGCCGAGCGGCTGACTGCGGCGGGCTTCGAGCCGGCCGAGGTCCTGGTGCATATGGAGGCATCGGCCGGGCCGGTGGAGGGGGATCCGATCGCGGCGATCGACTCGGATGCGGACGCGGTGGGGTTTGCGGAGGTGCAGAGTGCGGCGTTTCTCGAGGTCGGCGAGCCGGACTACGACTGGTGGCAGAAGATGTTCGTCGAGCGAGCTGTCCAGAACTACCGGGCGCCGGATCAGTCGCTCTACCTGCTCCGGGTGGATGGCGAGCCCGCGTCGAGCACGCTGGTGTTGCGGACCGGATCAGTCGTCGGCGTCTACGCAGTCGCGACCAAACCGCAGTACCGGGGGCGAGGGCTGGCGACCGCGCTGCTCGCGCAGGCCCGGCGGGACGCGGCCGGCGGGCGGCTCACGCTGCAGGTGGTCGAGGGGTCGGACGCGGAGCGGCTCAACCTCAAGCTCGGGTTTCGTCCTGCTTTTCGCTCGCCACACTTTCGTCCGAGCCACTGACTTCTTCCTTCTCGGTGCCGGAGCCGACGCCGGAGGAGGCCTCGCTGTTCGGGTCGCGGGTGGTCAGGTTGCCGATCCGGACCACCTCTCCGTTGCGGACGTACCAGGTGGTGCCGTCCTCACCGCGCAGCGTCGTGATCCGCAGGCCGACCGCGACCACCGTCCCGGTCGCCTTCTCCATGTCGATCAGGTCGCCCACGCCGTACTGGTCCTCGAAGATCATGAACACGCCGGCCAGGAAGTCCTTCACCAGCGTCTGCGCGCCGAAGCCGAGCGCGACGCCGATGATGCTCGCCGACGCGATCACCGGCAGGATGTTGAATCCGAGCTCGGCCAGCACCATCACCACGAGGACGGCGGTCAGCACGATCGTGACCGTGCTGGTCAGCAGCGACGCGATCGTCTCCGCCCGCTGCGCCCGGCGCTCGTTCGCGAGGTTGTTCTCGACGAACTCCTGGCCGCGCTTGGACTTGGCCAGCACGCCCGCCACCGCGCCGTTGCCGGTCCGGCGGGCAAACCGCCGGATGACCTTGTGCAGCAGCCAGCGGAGCACGAGGAAACCGATGATCAGTCCCGCGATCCGGGCAGGGACGACCACGATCTGGTCGGTCACCTCGAGTTTGCCGTCATTGCCGGTGCGGAAGAACGTCGGAAACGCGTCCGGGGGCGACAACAAGCGTGAAAACAGGGGGTGACTGAACGGGGACAGAAGGTAGCTGGTCAGAATAGGCATCTCGCCGCCTGATCTTAGTAAGGCTGACAAGGAGACGGAAAAGCATGTCGAGCCGGCTGGATGACGAGCTGTCCAGGCTCGTGAGCGCTGGTGTGCTGCGCCAGTACCAGGCCGACTCGATCCGGGACGCCGCCGACGCCGAGATCGACGCGGCGCTGGCCGACCCCGGGCGGCCCCATCCGCAAGCGGCGGCGCAGGCGGCCCAGGCGGCCCAGGCGGCAAAGGCTCCCGGGCCGGCCAAACCCAAGGCGCCGCCCGTCGAGGCCCATCCGAACGCCTTGGTCGAGGTGCTCGGCTACATCGGCGGCGCGCTGCTGCTCGGCGCGGTCGCGCTCCTGACCTTGGCCAACTGGGGCGAAATGGGCCGCGCGGCCCGGGTCAGCACCGGGACGACTGCAGCGGTCGTGCTGCTCGGTGCGGCCGTCGTGCTCGCGCTGCTACGGCGCCGTGAGCAGCTGAGCTCGGCGCTCGCGTCGCTCGGGTGTTGCGTGGCCGGCTTCGCGACGTACGTGGCGATCGAGGGGGAGACCGGGCAGGTCGCCGGGGTGGCGGTCGCACTCGCGCTGGCCGCGGTCGGGTTGTGGTGGCTGGAGGGCTCATCGTTGCTGGTGGCAACGTTCGGGATCCTGGCCGTGGGTGTGTTGGTCATCACGGCAGATGTCCTCACTCCGGACACCGGCTCGGCGGCGAACAGCGCGGGTATCGCCGGCACCGGATTCATCATCGTCGCGTTCGTGTTCGCGATGCTCGGCCTGGTGCGGGATCAGGCGACGTCGTGGTCTCTGGCTGGAGCGGCGATGTTCAGCTCGTCGATCTGCTGGCTGGTGCAGGAGCGCGGCGAGATCATGGCCCTGGCCGTCGGTACGGCGGGCCCTGCTGCGCTGCTGGTCGCCTACGGCCGGACGCGGCGTCCGTCGTACGCCGTGGTGGGCTGCGCGATCCTCCTGGTCATCTGGCCGACGTCGCTGTACCAGCTGACCGACAACATGGCCGGTGTGGCCGTCGGACTCGTCGTAGCCAGCGGAGTCCTCCTGCTCGCAGTGCTGATGCTGAGTCGGCGGCGCTCGAACGAATAGCAGACCCCTCGTACGGCGCGCGCCGTTTAGCCGTTGGCGCGGTTGATGCGGCAGACTCGCTGGGGTGACAGCTCCCACTGCAGCCCTTGTCGAGCTAGCGGTTGCCCATGGCGTGGCGACGGAGTACTGGAACTGGCAAGGCGAGCATGTGATCGTCTCGAGCGAGGTCGTGGCCGACGTACTCGCTGCGCTCGGCGTGGACGCGTCTACGCCGGACAGGGCGGCGCTTGCGCTCGCTGAGCACCAGGAGGCGCGCTGGCGTCGTACGCTGCCCGCCACCGTGGTGATGCGGGAGGGCTGGACGCCCTGGTTCGCCGTACACCTGCCGCACGGGTCGACGGCAGAGGTGTGGGTCGACCTCGAGGACGGCGGTCAGCGACGGGACATCCCGCAGCAGGACCACTGGGTGGAGCCGGAGTGGGTCGACGGCGTACAGGTCGGCGAGGCGACGTTCCAGCTGCCCGGGGACCTGCCGCTCGGGTACCACCGGCTGTGCGCGCGGATCGGTACCAATCCGGAGATCTCGGTCAGCACGCTGATCGTCACACCGCGGAAGCTCGAGCCGGAGAAGCTGCACCGCACCTGGGGCTGGGTGCTGCAGCTGTACTCCGTTCGCTCGCGGCGGTCGTGGGGGATCGGCGATCTGCACGACCTGGGTGACCTGGCCGCGTGGTCGGCGCATGACCTCGGCGCCGGGTTCGTGCTGGTGAACCCGTTGCACGCTGCGGAGCTGGCCGGGCGGATGGAGCCCTCGCCGTACCTCCCGGCGTCGCGGCGCTTCAACAACCCGATCTACCTGCGGATCGAGGACATCGACGAGTACGGCGACCTCGCGCCGGCGGAGCGGGATCGCGTGCGGACGCTGGCGCTGCAGGCGCGGGTGCTCAGCGAGGACGTCACCGCGCTGGACCGGGACACGGTCTGGGCAGCCAAGCGCGAGGCGCTGCAGCTGCTGTTCCGCGTGCAGCCGTCGATCGGACGGATCGCGGAGTACGGCGCGTACTGCGACCGAGAGAGCCAGGGGCTGATCGACTTCGCCACCTGGGCCGCGATCGCGGACGTGCACGGGCCGGAGTGGAGCAAGTGGCCGGAGGAGCTGCAGGACCCGACGGCGTCGGCGGTCGTTGCCTTCCGCAACGAGAACCCGGACGCGGTCGAGTTCCACTGCTGGCTGCAGTGGCAGCTGGACGAGCAGCTCGCGCGGACCCAGGCCCGGGCGAAGTCGGCCGGCATGTCGCTGGGCGTCGTACACGATCTTGCGGTTGGGGTGCATCCCGACGGCGCGGACGCGTGGGCGCTGCAGAACGTGCTGGCGCCGAACATCCACGTCGGTGCGCCGCCGGACGCGTTCAACCAGCAGGGCCAGGACTGGTCGCAGCCGCCGTGGCGGCCCAATGCGCTCGCCGAGACCGGGTACGCCGCATGGCGGGATCTGGTGCGAGCAGTGATGCGGCATGGCGGCGGGCTGCGGATCGACCACATCCTCGGCATGTTCCGGCTCTGGTGGGTGACGTCGCCGGAGCGGCCCACCGAGGGGACGTACGTGCGGTACGACCATGAGGCGCTGATCGGGATCCTGGTGCTCGAGGCCCAGCGCTCCGGAGTGACCGTGATCGGCGAGGACCTCGGGACGGTCGAGCCGTGGGTGCGCGACTACCTGACCGAGCGGGGGATTCTCGGTACGTCGGTGCTGTGGTTCGAGCGGGACGCCAACGGCAAGCCGCTCGCGCCGGAGCGGTGGCGGGAGCTGTGCCTGGCCACCGTCACCACGCACGACCTGCCGCCGACGGCGGGGTATCTGGCCGGCGACCACGTCGAGCTGCGGAACCGGCTCGGTCTGCTGACGCGTCCGGTCGCGGAGGAGCTTGCCGTCGACGAGGCCGACCGCGACGCGTGGCTCGCGGCCTTACGTGAGCGTCATCTGCTGTCGGACACCGATGGCGACGTCGAGCGGATCGTCGAGGCTCTGCACCAGTACGTCGCGCATACGCCGTCGAAGCTGGTCGGGGTCGCGCTGACGGATGCGGTCGGCGAACGACGTACGCAGAATCAGCCGGGGACCACGGACGAGTATCCGAACTGGCGAATCCCGCTGGGCGGCCCCGACGGCGAGCCGGTCCTGGTCGAAGACCTGCCGAACAACCACCGGCTCCGCCGCTTGATCGGTGCACTGAACATATAGCTTTCCGTATTCATCTTCTCACCAACCGTTGACAATAGATTTGAACGGTTGTTTTCTATTGAGCAGGAGGCGCCTTCCTTCGCTGTTCCACCGCCCCAGCAGTTGAAGGAGCTCGCATGCTGCGACAAAGGAAACTCGGCATTGCCGGAATTGCCGTCGGCGCGTTTGCGCTGACGGTGTGCACGTCGGTGCCGCTCGCCTACGGACACGGGTATACGACCGGGCCGATCAGCCGGGCCAAGAATTGTCAGGACGGAGTCGTGCAGGACTGCGGTCAGATCCAATGGGAGCCGCAGAGTGTGGAAGGGCCCAAGGGGTTCCCGCAGGCGGGTCCTGCGGACGGGAGCCTCTGCTCGGCGGGGCTGCCGCAGTTCGCCGAACTCGACGATCAGCGCGGCGGGAGCTGGCCGGCGACCCAGCTCCAGGGTGGTCAGGGGTTCACGTTCGGGTGGCATCTGACCGCGGCGCACGCGACCACGGACTTCAAGTACTACATGACCAAGCAGGGCTGGGATCCGACCCAGCCGCTGACGCGGTCCGCGCTGGATCTCGAACCGTTCCTCACCGTCCCGATGAACGGCGCGCGTCCGGCGACCGACGTGTCCCACCCCGGAACCATCCCCGCCGGGCGGTCCGGACGGCACCTGATCCTCGCCGTCTGGACCATCGCCGACACTGCGAACGCCTTCTACCAGTGCTCGGATGTTAATTTCTAATTCAATCTGACGTTTCGCCAATATCTTTCCTGGGCAGTGCACTCCTTGAAATAACCGCCCCATATTTCAAGGAGTGTCCCCATGAAGTCAGTGCTCCGTCGCGTCGTCGTCCCGATCGTCGCCGTACTCGTCGGCCTGCTGCCCGGTGTGGTCGCAGTCGAGCAGGCGTCGGCGCTGACCAAGATGACGCATTCACAGGCGACCGCGATCTTCTCGGCCGCCGGCATCACCTGGTCGTCCAGCGGCAACTGCTCGAACCGCAACAACTCCACCTGCACGTCGTTCGACCAGATCAACGACAGCACCGTGTACGGCGTCCGCACGCTCAGGCAAGCGAGCGGGTGCGCGATCCGGATCACCGGTGGCACCGAGACCGGCCACGCCAGCGGCACCTACAGCCACTGGAACGGCTACAAGGTCGACGTCGCGATCACCACGTGCGTCACCAACTACGTCCACAACAACTTCACCCGCATCGCCGACCGCGGCGACGGCTACCCCCAGTGGCGCTCCGGCGCCGGCAACATCTACGCCAACGAGGGAAACCACTGGGACATCACCTACTACAACTGCGGCGGCTGCTGAGCCCCGTTTGGTGGGTTAACCCACCCCGTTGTGGGTTCGCCACCCGGAATCAGGGTGGTTAACCCACAACCGGATGGGTCTACCTACCAAACGGGGTGGTTCGGGTGGTTCGGGTGGTTCGGGGTGGGGAGTGGGGGCGGGAGGGCGGGTACTAGGCTTCGGGGCGTGATACCTCAATTGTCGGGGCACTCCCTGCTGGTGTTCGTCGGGATTCCTCTGTTGGTTGTCGCGGTGCTGGCGTTGCTGGTGTTCGCGTCGTCGATCGCTGACGGGCCGCGGTACCGTCCAGGGCTGTCCTGGTGGGCTCCGCCGGTCTGGATCAACGGGCCGACCGCAACCAAGCCGGACCCGGCCAACCTGCCCGAGCTGCCTGAGCTGACCGGCGCACCGGGTGCCACTGTGACCACTGGGACCGCCGCCACCGGCGTCGCCCGCACGACCGGAGGCGCAAGTGCCAGCTGGTGACGCATTCACCCCCGACCAGCTCTACGACATCGAGCGCGCGGTCCGGTACGCCGAGGACACCTCCGGCCTGCACTTCTCCGTGTACGTCGGCGGCGCGGACTCCGAGACCCGCCCGTTCGCGCTCGAGCTGTTCAACGAGCTCGACGACCCGGACAGCACCGTCCTGGTGTACGTCGACCCAGCCGGCCGACGGCTGGAGATCGTGACCGGCTCGCTGGCCAAGCGGCAGCTGACGGACACCGCCGCCGGACTGGCCGCGCTGACCATGCAGACGTCGTTCGCCACCGGCGACCTCACCGGCGGTCTCGTCACCGGCGTACAGCAGCTGGGGACGCACGCGCACCAGCCGCCGTTGCTGCACGCCAGCGACGAGCAGCACAAGCTGTAGCACGTGGCACCGGCCCTGCAGCCCCGCCGTATCGAGCTGGGCGACGTCGTACTGCGTCCTTTCGTCGCATCTGACGAGGCTGCAGTGGCCGAGGCATTGCGTGACCCCGGCATCCTTCGCTGGACCGCTGGTACGGCGGTCATCCGCGCACCAGCCGAGCAGCGCGCCCGCAGGTGGCTGGAGCCACGCATCGACGGCTGGAGCCGCGGTAGCGCCATCTTCGCGATCGCGGACGCCGCCACGGACCAGGTGCTCGGCAACGTGTCGCTGCGGGACGTTCACCGCATCCCGGACCAGGCCGTCGCGGCGTACTGGGTCAGCCCGCTGGCCCGCGGCCGCCGGCTCGGTGCGCGCGCACTCGATGCTGCCGCGACCTGGGGCTTCGCAGCCGACGGACTGGGACTGCACCGCATCTCACTCGACCACTCGCTGGTCAACGAGGGGTCATGCCACGTCGCGCTCCGCGCCGGCTTCCAGCTGGAGGGCGTGATGCGCGACTACTACGTCGAACCGACCGGTAAGCGGCACGACTCGCACCTGCACGCCCGGCTGGGCACCGACGTGGTCTCCTCAGCCGGCTGAAACTGCCGGCTCGTAAGTCGGGCAGGCCGGGCTCGGGTACGCCGCCTGTGTGCGCGGATCCAGGCACAGGTTGAGCACCTGTGTCGAGGAGGAACCCGGGCCGAGGTAGACGATCCAGGTGTTGATGACCGGCGTCATCGAGCTGCTGTTGGTCAGCCCCGGGTACTGCCCGTTGACCAGCATCGCCTTCGCCGGGATCCCGGCCCGGGTGAGCGTGGCTGCAGTGTTCTTCGCACTCTGGTCCGCAGGCATACCGACGTCGGTCGGGTACTTGTCGATCATGACGATCCACTGGCCGCGCTTGAACTTCGGCGAGACCGGCCCGGTGTTCACCTCCGGCGTCGTCTTCTGCGCCTTGGCCTTCGGCGCCGCCGTGGAGGCCGGGGGCTGCCGATCCGCCTTCGAGGCGCTCCCACTCGCACTCTCGGTCGGAACCTGCGGTGCGGCGGCGCCGGTGTCGGTGCCCGATCCCAGCCGCAGCCCGTCGGCGGGCGGGTCGTCGGAGGTTCCCCGGGTCAGGATGAACCCGAAGATCGCGGCCATCGCCGCCGCGGCCACGACACCCGCGCCGATGGCGCTGTGCGAACGCTGTGCCTTCCGCGGGCCTGCTGCCGGCGTACTCCGCCTGGCAGCGGTCTTCTGTTGTTTGCGTGCAACCCGAGCGGGCGGCTTACGGTGATCGACGCGAGTCACGGCAAGGGCCCCTCCCCAAGAAAACCCGGACCTCCGTGGATGGATAGTCCGGTGCAGCTTAAACCGAACGACCGAATAAATGAGCCTCTTTCAGGTGGCGAGAATCTCTTTCCCTGCAAGGGAATCGCGCACCGCGCACGACTCCTCACGATCTGCCGACGAGCAATCGTTTGACCCTTACCGAGCGGGGTTGGACGGTCCGGTAGCGCAATGTGTTGACCTAGACCGCACTCCAGCTGATTCGCTCCTGCTATGCGTTATCTGACCATCGGAAATGACCCCGCGCGACAGCGCCGGGTGAGCCAGATCGCCCTCGGGGCGATGCTCATGGGTACGGCGACCGACGAGGCGACGTCGTACGCGATTCTGGACCGGTACGTCGAGGCGGGCGGAACGTTCGTCGACACGGCCAACAACTACGCGTTCTGGGTCAACGGGACCCAGGGCGGCGAGAGCGAGCAGCTGCTCGGCCGGTGGCTGCGGAGCCGCGGCATCGCGGACGAGCTCACGATCGCGACCAAGGTGGGCGGACGCCCGCCGCAGCCCGCCAACGCCTTGAGCGAGCACCTCGAAGGCCTGTCGGCTCAGGTGATCAAGGAGTCCCTGGCCCGGAGCCTGGAGAACCTCGGGCGCGACCACGTCGACGTGTACTACGCCCACGTGCCCGATCCCGCCGTACCGCTGGAGGAGCAGGTCGAGACGTTCGGGGCGCTGGCTGCGGACGGGACGATCGGTCTGCTCGGGCTGAGCAACTACTGGAGCTGGCAGATCGAGCGGGCGAGGGCAATGGCCGCTGCAGCCGGTCTGCCGGGCTGTGAGGTGCTGCAGCATCACCACACGTACTTCCGCGCCCGCACCGACCAGGGCGGTCTCCGCTCGCGCGACGGCAGCATCGGCGTCACCGACGGGCAGTTGCTGAGCTATCTGCGCCAAGAGCCTGGCCTGACGCTGGTGGCGTACACACCACTCCTCAGCGGCGGCTACGTCCGAGCTGACAGGCCGCTGGACGAGCTGTACGACCACGCCGGCACGAAGGCTCGCAAGATCGCGCTGGACGACGTCGTACAGCAGACCGGCGCCACCGCGAACCAGGTAGTCCTGTCGTGGCTGATGGGCGGCGATATCCCGATCATCCCGCTGGTAGGCGCCTCATCTGTCGCCCAGCTCGACGAGACCCTCGCAGCCGCCGACCTCGAGCTCACGCCCGAGCAACGCGACCGCCTGAACGCAGCCGGCCAGAACTAGGTGCCGGACGGGATGCCGTCGTACTTCGCCTTCGGGCGGGTGTCGATGGCGTCGTCCAGCCAGGCGTCGATGTCGACGTCGGCCGAGAGGATGTGCCGCACGTACGACGCGCGCTCGTGGCTGAGGACCTCTAGCTCCCAGACGCACGGGGCAGCGCCGAGCGGGGCAGGGCGGAGGTCGTCCACTTCCATGCCGCTGAAAATGCTCAGGCGGGACTGGAAGTCCTTCGCCCAGCTCTGCACGACCAGGTAGATCCCGTCGTCGCCCAGGTGCAGTACGACGACGCCGAGCCCGATCGCCCCCATCGCGTCGTCGAACTCGAGCTGGCGGGTTGCGGCGCTGCGGGCCCCGTCGACCATGTGGTCGTCCCACTGCCGTCCGCGGGCGGTGATGATGTACGGCTTCACCAGGCGGTTGGAGTACCGCCAGGGCATCAGGGGAGTGACTGGGCGGGGTCTGTACGCCTCTGCGAGTCCGGTCAGCGCAACAGCTGCCGCACCGGCCAAGGCGGGGTCGGAGGCGGGCACCAACCCAGTCTTACCGCACGCAAAGGTCCAACGCGACACTGCCGATCTCCTGGTGAGACCGGCAGTGTCGCGGGAGGTCAGGCGACGGTGTCCGTGGCCTGCGCGGCGATCGCGCGGGTCAGGTCCGCCTGTGCCTCGGTGACGTACCGGAGCGTCGGAGCGTCGACCGCCGACGACTCCGCGGCCAGCCAGCCGGTCAGCGCGTCCAGTGCGGCCTGGTCGGCCAGGTGGCGCGGCGACAGGTACACCAGCACGTTCTCGCCCATCGACGAGCCGAGTCGGGTGTACACGTCCTTGGCAGCGGTCAGGTACTTGTCGACGTACGGCCGGAGCAGATCCTCCTGACCGGGCTGCTGGAAGCCGAGGATGGTCCGGAACTGCGTCTCGTTCGGGGTGTCCTCGGACTCCACTGCGATCCGCCAGGCCTCTTCCTTCGCCTCGGCGGTCGGCCGCGCGGCACGGGCCTGCGCGGCCCGCTCCTGACCGGTGATCGTGGTGTCGCGGGTGAGCTCGTCGTCGATCTCGTCCGCACCGATCTTGCCGAGGCGGGCCAGTGCCACAATCAGCGTCCAGCGCAGGTCGGTGTCGACAGCCAGGCCTTCCGGCAGGTCGCGACCGTCCAGCCAGCCGGCGATCCGGTCGGCACCGGCCGCCGAGAACACTGCCGAGCTGTACGCCCGGACGAAGGCCAGTTGGTGGTCGCTGCCCGGCTCGGCGTCGGCGACCAGTCCGGCCAGTGCCTCCTCGAGCTGGGCCCGGAGGGCGGGCCGGTTCTGCGGGGCGGCGTACTGGTTGACGGCGCTGTTCGCCTGGGCGAGCAGCGAGCGGACGCCGGTGAGGTCGCTCTCGGCCCGGATGCCGCGCAGGACGATGCCGACGTACTGGCTGGCCGGCATCTCGGCGTCGCGGGTCATGTCCCAGGCCGAGCCCCAGGCGAGTGCCCTCGGCAACGACTCGGTCAGCTGGTCGATCGACTCCACCAGCGTGGCCCGGGAGCGCTCGTCGAGCCGGATCTTCGCGTAGGTCAGGTCGTCGTCGTTCAGCAGCACCAGGTCCGGCTGGGTCGCACCGGTGAGCTCGGGCAGCTCGGTGCGGGCGCCGTCGATGTCCACCTCGAACCGCTCGGTCCGCACCAGGCCCTCGTCGGTACGCCGGTACAGCCCGACCGCGAGCCGGTGCGGACGCAGTACCGGGAACTTCTCCGTCGCGCTCTGCTCGATGGCGAAGGAGGTGAAAGCCCCAGCGTCGTCGACGGTGAAGTCGGCGCGCAGCGTGTTCACACCGGCGGTCCGCAGCCAGCGCTCGGTCCAGTCGTCCAGGTCGCGCCCGGACGCCTTCTCCAGCGGCTTCAGCAGGTCGGTCAGCTCGGTGTTGCCGAAAGCGTGGTCGTGGAAGTACTCCTTCAGCGCGGTGACGAACGTGTCCTCACCGACGAAGGCGACCAGCTGGCGCAGCGTCGACGCACCCTTGGCGTAGGTGATGCCGTCGAAGTTCACCTCGACCGCGTGGAAGTCGATCATGTCGGCCGCGATCGGGTGCGTCGAGGGCAGCTGGTCCTGCCGGTACGCCCAGTTCTTCCGGGCGTTGCAGAACGTCGTCCAGGCGTCGGAGTACTTCGTCGTCGCGACCACCTGGGCCCAGTGGCTGGCCCACTCGGCGAACGACTCGTTCAGCCACAGGTCGTCCCACCAGGTCATCGTGACCAGGTCGCCGAACCACATGTGCGCCAGCTCGTGCAGCACGGTGTTGGCGCGGGACTCCAGCTCCGCGTGCGTCGTCCGGCTGCGGAACAGGTACTCGTCCCGCAGAGTCACGCAGCCTGCGTTCTCCATCGCGCCCATGTTGTACTCCGGCACGAAGGCCTGGTCGTACTTGTGGAACGGGTACGGCGTCCCGAACGCCTCCTCGAACAGCGCGAAGCCCTGCTTGGTGACCTCGAACAGGTCCTCGACGTCCAGCGCCTCCTTCAGCGACGGACGGCACAGCAGCGACAACGGATACGTCCCGTTCGGACCCTCGTATGCGTCCGTCACCACGTGGTACGGACCTGCGACCACAGCGGTGATGTACGTCGAGATCCGCTCCGTCGGCGGGAACTCCCAGCGGGCCAGCTCCTCGCCGTTCTCACCGGAGTACGTCGTGGGCTCCGGCGTCGGAGCGTTCGAGATGACCACCCAGCGGGCCGGTGCGGAGACGGTGAAGGTGAACGGCGCCTTGAGATCGGGCTGCTCGAAGGTGGTGAACACCCGGCGGGCGTCCGGCACCTCGAACTGCGTGTAGAGGTAGGTCTCCTTGTCGGCCGGGTCGACCGAGCGGTGCAGCCCTTCACCGGTGCGGGAGTACAGGCAGTCCGCGACCACGGTCAGCTCGTTGCGCTCCGCCAGCCCGTCGAGCTGGATGCGTGCGCCGTCGTACACCACGTCCGGGTCGAGGGCGACGCCGTTCAGGGTCACCGAGCGGACCTTGTCCGCGATCAGGTCGGCGAAGGTGCTCGCGCCGGCGGTGGCGGTGAAGGTGACGGCGGTCACGGACGGGAACGTGGGGGCGCCGCTCGGGGCACCGGTCAGGTCGAGCTCGATCGCGTAGGTCACGTCACTGACCACGCCCGCACGGGAACGCGCTTCGTCGCGCGTCAGGTTGGTTCCAGGCATATCGGCATCCTATGCACCTGGTTCTCAGGTTCGCCGAGGGTTTCCCCGCGATATTGGGTATTGGATACCGAGACGAGATCTGGTGTCCTTCAACTTTGTATGATGGGGAATATGACTGCCTCTGCAGATTTCTGGTTCGACCCGGCCTGCCCCTGGGCCTGGATGACATCTCGCTGGATGCTCGAGGTCGAGCAGGTCCGGGATGTGAAGACGACCTGGCACGTGATGAGCCTCGCCGTCCTGAACGAAGAGCGGATGGAGCACGACGAGAACTGGCAGCGTCTGATCGGCCGGGTCCGGGTGCTGATCGCCGCCGAGCAGGCGCACGGCAACGAAGTACTGCTGCCGCTCTACACCGCGCTCGGCCGCCGGATCCACAACGAAGGTCGTGGCGGCAAGGACGACGCCGTACTGGCCGAGGCGCTCGAGGAGGTCGGCCTGCCCGCGTCGCTGCTCGAAGCGGCCGACACCGACAAGTACGACGACGCGCTGAAGAAGTCGCACCACGCCGGCATGGACCTGGTCGGCATGGACGTCGGTACGCCGGTCATCGCGGTCGAGGGCACCGCGTTCTTCGGACCGGTCGTGACGCCGGCGCCCAAGGGCGAGGCGGCCGGCAAGCTCTGGGACGGCGTCCGGCTCGTCGCCGGCACGGAGGGCTTCTTCGAGATCAAGCGCACCCGGGACCGCGGTCCGATCTTCGACTGACGATTCAGGGCTTGCTATCGAACGGCCTGGGCGGTGAAAGTTGCTCACCAAGAAGTCCGCCAAGTGGTGAGTAGGTTCCAGATGACCGCCGTACCTCCAGATGTGACCGCCGGGATCGCTATGTTCGACCGTCACACCGGACAGCTCGTCCAGCAGTTGAATGCCGACCACCAGTTCCGGTCGGCATCCGTGGTGAAGCTGCTGATCGTGCTGGACTTCCTCTGGGACCGCGGCCCGCAGTACGACGTCCCGGCGGCGGACCGGGAGCGGCTGGAGGTCATGCTGCGCAGCAGTGACGACGACGCGGCCAGCTACTACTGGGACGAGCTCGGCGGCGCAGCGATCGTGGAGCGGATGGTGGAGCGGCTCGGCCTGACGCATACGGCCGGACCGCCCGCCACCCACCCGGGCTTCTGGGGGTACGTCGCCATCACCGCCGCCGACACGGTCCGGATCTATCGCTACATCCTGGACCAGGCTCCGCAGCCGGTCCGGGCGTACGTGATGGACCAGCTGCACCGGCCGACCCGGTACGGCACCGACGGCTTCGACCAGTACTTCGGGATCGCCTCCGTGTTCGACTCGGACTTCAGCATCAAACAGGGCTGGTCCGGGTTCCAGGGGTCTAGCGGCTACCAGTCGGACCGCGCGAAGCCGGAGTCCACTCTGGACCTGGTCAGCGACGCACTGCACACCACCGGGACAGTCGGCGTGGACGATCGGACCATCGTCGCGGTCTTCACCCTGCATCCGAGCGGCACGCACTACGAACAGGCCTATGCCGCAGTGACCCAGTTGACCGCAGGGCTGACAGTGCCGGGTGGCGTCCGGGCACAGGCGGGCTGACAGTAGATTGCTCGCCATGCGAGTGCACATCGGCTGCGACCATGCCGGCTTCGAGCTGAAGAACCACCTGGTAGAGCACCTGACTGCTGCCGGGCACGACGTCGTGGACCACGGTCCGGCGGTGTACGACGCCGTGGACGACTACCCGCCGTTCTGCCTGCGGACCGGACAGGCCGTCGTCGACGACCCGGGCAGCCTGGGCGTCGTGATCGGTGGTTCCGGCAACGGTGAGCAGATCGCCGCGAACAAGGTGAAGGGGGTCCGGGCCGTGCTGGCCTGGAGCACCGAGACCGCACGCCTCGGACGGGAGCACAACAACGCCAACGTGATCAGCGTCGGCGGCCGGATGCACTCGGAGGAGGAGGCGACCGGGTTCATCGACACGTTCCTGGCAACCGACTACTCCGGTGAGGCACGCCACACCCGCCGGATCGACATGCTGTCGGACTACGAGTCGACCGGTGAGCTCCCGCCCTTGCCCTGATCGTCGTGATCGTTCTCGGACTTTTGCGGTGCCGGCCGGCGTTCTATCTCTCGACGCGGCCGGGAAACGTCCCGGGCCCGCATCGACCGGCCGGTGCCGACCACGGCCGGAGTGGGCGGCGCCGCGCGTCCGCCCCTGGCTGCACCAGAACCACCTGTCGTCCCCATACGAGGAATCATGCCTGAAGGTCACACCCTGCACCGCCTGGCGAACGACGTCTGGGACGCGTTCGGCGGCCGCCTCGTCCAGGCGTCCAGCCCGCAGGGCCGGTTCGTCGACGGCGCCGCACTGCTCAACGGACATGTCCTGCGGCAGACCGAGGCCCACGGCAAGCACTTCCTGGCCGACTTCGAGGGTGCCGGCTGGTTGCACATCCACCTCGGCCTGATCGGCAAGATGGACATCCGCCCGGCCCCGGTGCCCGAGCCGGTCGGTCAGGTACGGCTCAGGCTGCAGAACGCCACGGCGTACGCCGATCTGCGCGGTGCGACCGTCTGCGAGGTCATCACCGGCGAGGAACGCGACAAGCTGCTCGGCCGGCTCGGACCGGACCCGCTGCGCGACGACGCCGACCCGGACCTCGCCTGGAAGCGGATCCACCGCAGCAAGCTGCCGATCGGGCAGCTGCTGATGAACCAGGACGTGTTGAGCGGTGTCGGCAACGTCTACCGCGCCGAGGTGCTGTTCCGGGCCAAGCTGAACCCGATGACGCCGGGCAACGTGGTCAAGAAGCGCGAGTGGCAGGGCATGTGGGACGACCTGCTCGCGCTGATGAAGTACGGCGTCGAGACCGGCCGGATCGACACCGTTGCCGACGACCACACACCGGAGGCGATGGGCCGTGACCCACGCAAGGATGATCATGGTGGCGAGGTCTACGTCTACCGGCGGCAGGGGCAGCACTGCTTCGTCTGCCAGTCGGTGATCCGGACCAAGATCCTGGCCGGCCGCAACCTTTTCTGGTGTCCCAAATGTCAGCGGACCGGACTCACCCGCAAGAGCTGAAACCCATCGGTTGTGTTGCGAATTGATGCGCGGACCGAGTGGTGCCGTTATCTTCTTCACACCATGAGGAAGAACGGCGGTCTCGCGCTGGTACGACGCATCGGCCGCCGGGTCGAAGCGCTGGGCCGTCGTGCCCGTCGGTCCCACCGGCTGGCGTTCGTTGCCCTGTCGCTGATGCAGCTGGTGATCGCGAGCGCCAGCTACGCCTGGATGACCTTCGTGCCGGCGTCGTTCCTGATCATCCCGCTCGTTGTCGGCGGCGTTCTGCTGCGCTTCGGCGAACTCGTCGCCCTGACCGGGATCACGGCGGCGTTCGGTTCGTACGTCGTACTGTCCCGCGGCGTGACCCTGCCGCGGATCGGCTTCGTGCTGGTGCTGGTGATCGTCGGCTGGATCATGATCACCAGCGCCAAGGTGCGCAGCCGGCTCGGTGTGGCCGGCACCCGGAGCGAGTCGATGCTGATGGAGCTGCGGGACACGCTCACGGCGCAGGGGGAGATGCCGACGCTGCCGTCGGGCTGGCAGGTCGAGGTGGCGATCCAGTCCGCCGGCGGGTCGACGTTCTCCGGTGACTTCGTGGTGTCGACGATGCATGGCGACTTCCTCGAGGTGGCGCTGGTCGATGTCTCGGGCAAGGGAATCGACGCCGGGACGCGGGCGCTGCTGTTGTCCGGTGCGTTCGGCGGGCTGCTGGGCGTCGTACCGGAGGCGGAGTTCCTGCCGTCGGCGAACCAGTACATCCGCCGGCAGGACTGGGACGACGACTTTGCGACCGTGGTCCACGTCGTACTCAACCTGCGGACCGGGGACTTCGACGTACGCACGGCGGGGCATCCGCCGGCGATCCAGTTCGACGCGTGGTCGGGGCGCTGGCAGACGCGGGACGCGGACGGGCCGTTGCTCGGGTTGATGGAGTCCCCGGACTTCAAGGCGAACCACGGGCAACTGCGGCCCGGGGACGCCTTGTTCCTGTACAGCGACGGCATGGTCGAGACGCCGCGGCGGGACATCGGCCGCGGTACGGACCGCCTCACCGGCCACGCGGAACGCCTGGTGGCGCAGGGATTCCTGGGCGGCGCCGCCGACCTGGTCGCGACCGCCGGCGGACCGGGCGACGACTCGGCGATCGTGATCATCCACCGGACGGCGCACGGCTGAGAGCGGCGGCCTGCCGATGGCGTAGCCTGCTCGGTCGTGACGATCGATGGGCTGGGCGACACCTTCGGTGCCGGGGCGGACCGGGTCGCGCCCGACGTCTCGTTCGAAGAGCTGGTCGCGATGATGCCGGAGGCGTTGCGGGAGGTGTTCCCGCCGTACCGCTGGCAGTTGGCGAAGCTGTGGGAGCTCGAGCTGAAAGTCGAGCCGGTCGAGATCGCCGACCTGGTCTGGATGTTCGACCTGCCGCTGTGGCAGCTCGACGGCGAACGGTTCCGGGTCACGCCGAACCAGGTCGCGGAGACGCCGATGAACTTCCGTGCCCACTACCAGCGGGTGATGGACGCGGACCTCGACTTCCCGATCAACCTGGTCGCGTACCGCGGCCGGCTCGTCGTACTCGACGGCGTGCACCGGCTGGCGAAGGCGCACTTCCTCCGCCGCCGCTGGATCGAGGCCACGATCGCCACCGCGACCCAGCTCCGGTCCTGCGCCGTTTGACAGGATGGACGCCATGGACGTCATGGACAGCGTGGAGCGTGAGGTGTACGTCGAGGCTCGCCCGGAGGAGGTGTGGGCCGCGGTCACGCAGCCCGCGGGTCTCGCCCGGTGGTACGCGTTCGGCGGCGCGGAGATCGACCTACGGCCGGGCGGGCGGCTGGCGCTGCGCTGGGACGAACACGGGCAGTTCCGCGGCTTCGTCGAGAAGGTCGAACCCGGTCGCCGCTTCGCCTACCGGTACGCCGTCGCGCCGGACGTCGATCCCGCGCCGGGCAACGCGAACCTGGTCGAATTCACCCTCACCCCGGAAGGTGAAGGCACCCGCCTGCTCGTCGTCGAGTCCGGCTTCGACCGCCTGGACCTGACGCCGGAACAGCAGTCCGAGCACGCCGACCAGTCCTCGCAGGCCTGGGAGAACTCCCTCGGCCTGCTGACCGCCTGGGCGACACGCGGCAGTTGGTAATGGTGATGTGTCACCTTACGATTGGTGACATGACATCGAACAACGACGACTACGCGCCCAGCCCGACCGGTTGGGTCCGCGACCAGGTGGAGAAGGTCACCGAGGCCGGCACCACCGCTGCGGTCGACATCAAGGGGATGCGCGTGGTGCTGCTGACGATGCGCGGCGCCAAGTCCGGCAAGATCCGGAAGGTCCCGCTGATGCGGGTGGAGCACGACGGTGTGTACGCCGCCGTCGCCTCGCTGGGCGGTGCGCCGAAGAATCCCGTCTGGTACTACAACTTGAAGGCCGACCCGAAGCTCACCCTGCAGGACGGTGAGACCACCAAGGAGTACGTCGCCCGCGAGATCGAGGGCGCCGAGTACGACGAGTGGTGGCCGCGCGCCGTCGACGCCTACCCGCCGTATGCCGAATACCAGACCAAGACCACCCGGAAGATCCCGCTGTTCGTCCTGGACCCGGTCGAGTAGGCCCTCTCTGGTGACCCATCGCCTACTGCGGGGCGCTACGGCGCTGGATCACCAGAGAGGGCCTAAGTCCTTGCAAAGATCTCGCTCCGGATGACGGTCGGTGACTGGGGCGGGACCAGGCTTGTGAGACGCTGGCGACGGCCGGGTTCACTTCGACCCGGCCCGGCGCTCAGGCGCCGATCGAGGGTCGCTTGAGTTCTGGGAGTCGTCCTGACCACACACGACGCGGTGCAGGAACCGTTCGTCGGGTCGACGCGGTTGCGTCTGGCCGGACTTGCACTGCATGCCTATACCGCGAGCGGAACGGTGCTCGCGTTGCTGATCGTGATCGCCGCCATCGACGGCGACGCGGTCCGCGCCCTCTGGCTCGGGCTGGCGACCCTCGTGATCGACGGCACGGACGGGATGCTCGCGCGCCGGCTGCGGGTGAAGGAGACCATCCCGTGGTTCGACGGCGCGATGCTCGACAACATCGTCGACTACCTGACCTACGCGTTCGCCCCGATCGTCTTGTTGTGGACCGGCGGCTACCTGCCGTCCGGCACCTGGGGCGCGGTCCTCGGCGCGTTGCCGTTGCTTGCCTCCAGCTACCAGTTCTGCCGGGTCGACGCGAAGACAGAGGACCACTTCTTCCTCGGCTTCCCCAGCTACTGGAACGTGGTCGCGTTCTACGTCGTGGTGCTCAGCCTCAGCCCGGTCACCACCGGCATCATCCTGGTCGTCTGCTCGATCCTCGTCTTCATCCCGGTGAAGTACGTGTACCCGTCGCGGACGAAGGCGTTCCGCTCGGTGAACCTGCTGACGACCGCGATCTGGCTCGCGTCGTACGCCGTCCTCCTGGCGCAGATGCCGAACCCGAACGCGATCGTGGTCGGGGTCTCGCTGTCGTACTTGGTGTATTACGGCGTCCTGAGTCTGTATCTGACGTGGCGCCGTAAGGCTGTCGCGTAGATGGTTCTCGGTCTTGGCGCGGCTCTGGGGGCCGCGGCGCTGTTCGGTGTCGGCGCGATCATGCAGGCGGTCGGTTCGCGCAAGGTGCCGACCGAGTCGGAGCTGAATCCGCGACGGTTCGGCGCGTTCGTCGTCGCGTTGCTCAAGCAGCCTGCATTCCTCGGCGCGCTCGCGCTGAACCTGGCCGGCTTCGGCCTGCATTTCGTCGCGCTTCGCCTGCTGCCGTTGTACCTGGCGCAGGCCGGCATCGCGGTCAGCCTCGTCGTCACCGCACTACTCGCGACCCGGCTGATGTCGGATCAACTCAGCGCGCTCGAATGGTCGGCGGTGGCGGGCGTTGTCGTCGGCCTCGGTCTGCTCGCGGTGTCAGCGGGCGACGCCGGCGCGAACGTGCAGCATCACGGCCTCACGATCGGCATCATCGTCGGCCTCGTCACGATCGCCGTACTCGGCGCCACCGCCAGCCGATCGCAGCACGGTGTATCGACCGCCCTGCTAGGAATGCTGGCCGGTCTCGGGTACGCCGGAGTTGCCATCTCGGCCCGTCTGCTGCAGGACGGTTCCGTCTCCGAGCTGTTCCACAGCCCGACGCTCTACACGCTCCCGATCAGTGGAGCGCTCGCTTTCATCCTGTACTCGTTGGCGCTGCAGCGCGGTTCGGTGACGTTGGCAACGACGCCGATGATCGCCCTGCAGACCATCACCCCGGCCGCCGTCGGAGTCTTCGTCCTCGACGACGCCGTACGCGCAGGTTGGTGGCCGGCGGCGATCATCGGCTTCGCCCTCTCCGCGGCCGGCTCCGTGGTCCTGGTCCGCTTCGAGTCGGTCAAGCACTGAGCTCAGCGCGACGGCCATTTCCAAGGCGGCTCGTCGAGCGGGCCTTGGCCGGCGATGGTGGTGGCGCCGCGGTCCTTGACCAGCTCGATCGTGTGCAGGTCGGGGGACAGGGCCTGCAAGGAGGCGATGAACGGGCGCGAATGGGTGACCACGATGACCTGCGCCTCCTTCGCCGCGGTGACCACGAGGTTTGCCAGGGCCGGCAGTAGGTCGGGGTGCAGGCTGGTCTCGGGCTCGTTGAGGACCAGGAGTTCTGGTGGTCTCGGGGTCAGTAGGGCAGCGACCCACAGGAGATACCGGAGCGTGCCGTCGGAGAGCTCGGCGCCGGACAGCGGCCGGAGCAGACCGTGCTGGCGGAACGCGACCTCGAAGCGACCGGCGGTGTTCACGACGTCGACCCGGCTGCCGGGGAAGCCCAGCTCGATGGCCTCGTCGAGTGCGCCGTTCGGGCCGAGCTCACGGATCGTCTGCAGGGCGGCCGCAACATCCCCGCCGTCCTGGGACAGGACGGCGGTCCGCGTCCCGATCTGCACTCGCCGTGCGGGTGCGTCGGCGTCGGTGCGGAAGTGGTCGTAGAACCGCCAACCTCGCAGCCGGTCCCGCACCAGCATGAGCTCCGGCGCGCGTTCTGGATCCGCGAACTCGCTCAGCATGCTGTCGAATGTCTGGAGCTGATGTCCCGCGCGTTCCCACTCGCCACCGGACGAGCGGATCCGCGCCTCACGATTGCTCCGATCGACCAGCAGAGCAGCCGGTCGGAGGAACGGCCCGGCCCACAACGCTTCCCGCTTGATCTCGGGGTCCAGATCGAACTGCGAGCCGTTGGGAACGGGCAGGCCGAGATCCATCAGATAGCCGTAGTCGTCGCCCGCAAACCCCATCCGCAGCGTCACCGGGCCGGTCCGGACGGTGCCCTGGACCGGCCGGTCTTTGCGGACATGCTCCGGCCCGGCCCACAGCGTCGACTGGAGTCCGCCTTCGCGTGCCAGGGCAGCGATGGCGCCGTTGCGCGAGGCATCGGCAAGCAACCGGAGCGCCCGGTACAGGCTGGACTTGCCCGACCCGTTCGCTCCGGTCACCACGTTCAGTCCGCCCAGGGGCATGACGATCCGCCGCAGGGACCGGTAGTTCTCCACGGCCAGCGTCGTCAACATGCGGCCAACGTACCGGCGGCCCCCGACAGTCCTACGGCAGGCGGCGCCAGCGGACGGCGTCGGCGATCACGTAGCCGTCGGCGTTGTCGCTCAGCTCGACATAGCTGTCCAGGCCGGCGTTGAACGTGAACGTGCCGAGCGACACCCACTCACCAGTCCGCGGATCCGGTACGCCGCGGACGCGCTGGTTGACAGTCACCGTCGTAGTGCCGCCCGCGTGATGTACGACGTACGGCGCGTTCGAAGCGCGGTTCGGATCAGCGGTGTACGACGTGAGGAGCTCGTACTGTCCCGTGCCGGGGATGGCCGGGCGGAAACGAGCCAGGTTGGCGCCGGTGCCCTTCGCGTGGGTGAGGTAGTTGAACCCGTAATACCCGAGGAGGCTGCGCCCGCTGGCCCACGTCCCGACCGTCTCGAAGCCGAGCCCGCCGTTGTCGACGGTGATCTCCTCGCGGACGTCCGGGGTCGCCGGCGCCTTGACGAGGGTCAGTTGCTCGAGTGCCACCGCCGTACCGCCGCCTCGGCCTGCACCGGCCAAGGTGAAGCGGATGGAGTGCCGCCCTGCGGTGAGCTGGCGCCGGTCGAGCAGCACCATGTCGTAGCCCTCGCCGCGGAACGAGGTCAGGTCGAGTGCACTGACCCGCGGGGCTTCCCCGTCGACAGTCACCGTGACCAGTCCGCCGTCAGCAGAGCGGTAGTAGCGCAGCCACAGCTCGTACGTGTCGTCGCGGTCCACGTGGATCGCCTGGTCGACGTACGCGCCGACAGCGCCGGCTGGCAGCCGCGGGTAGTTCATCGGGTACGACGACGTGGACAGACCCGGCCCGGTGGCCAGACTGTCGCGTCCTTGGGTCAGCCACTCCAGGTTGAAGCGGGCGACCGCCACGCGGCGCGGACTGCTGTCGATGTCGCCGTCGCACCCATACAGCAGGACGATTGTGCCGTCGGACAGGCGGGCGAGGTCGGAGTAGTACCCACGGATCGGGCTGATCGATCGGCTGTAGCGGAACGACTTGCCCTCGTCGTAGCTGACTGCGACCGTCATGTTCCAGCGCATCGGCGAGTCAGGACGACTGAGCAGCACCCGATTGGCGTCGTCTGTGTACCGGTGGAAGCCCATGTCACAGCCGTTGAACAGGCCCACACTGAAGTCCATCACCGCACGCGACCAACTCAGACCCTCGTCGGTGCTGATGGCGAAGTCCCGCGGCCAGTCGTTCCCGGAGCCCGGCCGACTGTTCATCACGATGGAGCCGTCCGCGCGCTGAAGCACTCTGGCCTCGCCAACCGTCGGCAGCCCAGTCCCGAGCGGTACCTCGCCACCGGCCTTCCAGGTGCGACCGTGGTCGTCGCTGTAGACGGTGGAGGCGCCGTAGTTGCGGTCTGCCGTGGGTACGCCGGTGATGATCGTCCGGTGCGACACGGTGAGCAGCAACCGGCCGGACTTCAACTGGATGCCGTGCCCGGGGCCAGGACCGTGCATCTCCCAGTTGAACGGGAAGCTGTCGAACAGACCGTCCAGACTGTGCCGCTCGCCCCACGTAGCGCCGTTGTCGGTGCTGGAGCGATAGTGCACGATGCCGGTGTCGGACGAGCAACTGGTGTTCTCCGGCAGCCGCGCGCAGAGGTTGTAGAACAGGAAGACCTCGCCGGTGTGGCCGTCGGCAACAAATGTCGGGTTGGCCCAGCTCTCACCGTTCACTGACGCCTCGACGGTCTGCGTCGGCAGCCACGTCAGTCCGCCGTCCGTACTGCGCCGGATGAGCAGATCGTGCGGTCCGGCGTCGCACACCTCGTGCCGGCCCTCACAGCACGCGATGAGGGTGTCGTTGCGCGTCGCGATCAGCCCGTAGACGAAGTAACTGGCCAACGGGTCGACGGTGTTGTCCCACAGTGTTGTCTCTCCGAAGACCGGCGCAGCCGGCTGATGGTGTCCACGCCTGCCACCACCTTGCGGTACGACGGCGTTGGCGGACGTCGGCAACGCGGCCGCGGCCGCCCCGGCCGCGATCCCGAGATTCAACGTACGACGACTGATCGGCATGCCACTCTCCTCACGACGGAAGGTGGCAGGACCGTACCCGCTCGGTTCACGGAGGCGCTAGACGCTAATAGGTATTACTCCTCGGAGAAAGAAGATCGGGTGATGGCGGCGGCGGGTGTCACCGGCCGCCGAAGGTCTCGTACAGCTCGTCGCGCTCGGCCTCGGTGAGGTTGGTGTCGATGAGCTTGCTGTGCATGCCGTGGAAGCGCTCGCCGACCCGGTCGAGATCGCCCTGCTCGGTGACCACGAACAGTGCCGAGCTTCCCGGTGTCACCTCGGTGCGGATCTTGTGCAGCTGCTCCTTGGTGATGCCGGATTTCTCGGTCGTCTTGGCGATCGCGCCGATCGCGGCGCCGGCCACGCCGCCGATCACCGGCACGAAGAAGAGGGCGCCGAGGAGAACGCCCCACAAGGCGCCCCACCCGGTTCCGCGCCAGGTCTCTTCGTGTGCCTGCTTGGTGGTCGGATGCGAGGCGCCTTCGGGCCACGAGACGACCGCATGGTCGACGATCTTCACCAGCCCGTCCTTCTCGCAACCTTTGAGCACTGTAGCGGCGTGCTCGGCTCCGTCGGGGCTGTCGAACTTCCACACCGTAAAGGCGGTCATGGTGCACTCCTTGCCGTTTCACTGCCGGTCATCACATGGTGTCGGCTGGAAGGCACGGCAACGTCACCCCGCTGGGGTGAATCCGCGAAACGCAACGGGCGCGTGGGTTGATGAACCCACGCGCCCGCGATCACAGACAGTCAGACAGTCAGACGGTCAGGCCAGGGACTCTTCCCAGGCCTGGTGCAGCCCGGCGTAGTGGCCGTCCCGGGTGACGAGGTCGTCAGGTGCGCCGTCCTCGATGATCCGCCCGTGCTCCAGCACCAGCACCCGGTCCGCGGTCTCGACGGTGGACAGCCGGTGGGCGATGACGATCGCCGTACGGTCGGCCAGGATCGTCTTCAGAGCCCGCTGGATGAGGCGTTCGCTGGGGATGTCCAGGCTGGACGTCGCCTCGTCCAGGATCAGTACGGCGGGGTTGGCCAGGAATGCCCGCGCGAACGCGACCAGTTGGCGCTGTCCGGCGGACAGCCGGGAACCGCGCTTCTCCACCGGGGTCTCGTACCCGTTCGGCAGTGCGGTGATGAAGTCGTGCGCGCCGATCACCTTGGCGGCCTCGACGACCTCCTCCATCGTCGCGTCGGGCTTACCGAAGCGGATGTTGTCGGCGACCGAGCCGGTGAACAGGAAGTTCTCCTGGGTCACCATGACCACCCGCTCGCGCAGGTCGTCCTCGGACAGGTCGCGCAGGTCCACACCGTCGAGCAACAGGTGCCCGCTGGTCGGGTCGTAGAACCGTGCGACCAGTTTGGCGATCGTGGTCTTGCCGGCGCCCGTCGTACCGACCAGGGCCAGCGTCTGACCCGCCGGCACGTCCAGCTGCAGACCGGGCAGCACGGGTACGCCGTCGACGTACTCGAACCGCACGTTCCGCAGTTCCAGGTGGCCACGCGCCTTGCCCGGCTTGGCCGGCTTGATCGGCTCCGGAACGTCCGGGGTCTCGTTCAGCACCCCGGACAGCTTCTCCAGTGCCGCCGAGGCGGACAGGAACGTGTTGTAGAACTGCGTGATGTCCTGCAGCGGCTCGAAGAACTGCCGCAGGTAGAGCAGGAACGCCGTCAGTACGCCGACCGTCACGTGCCCGTGGTACGCCTGGTAACCGCCGTACGCCAGGATCGCGACGATCGTGATGTTGCCGACGCCCTTGATCGCCGGCATGAAGACCGCGTTCAGCCGGAACGCCTCGAGGTTCGCCTTCCGGTACCGGTCGTTGACACCGTGGAAGATCTCCTCGTTGCGCGGCTCCCGGCGGAACGCCTGGACCGCGCGGATGCCGGTCATCGACTCGACGAAGTGCACGATGACGAGCACGACAGCTTCACGCGTCTGCCGGTAGACGATGGCGGACCGCTTCCGGAACCACGCCGTCAGGACCAGCAGGATCGGGAACGACAGCAACGCGAGCAGCCCGAGCTTGACGTCCAGCGTGAGCAGGATGATCGCCGTACCGACCAGGGTCAGCGCGGCGGTGACCAGACCGTCGAACCCGCTGGCCAGCATCTCGTCGATCACCTGCACGTCCGACGTCAGCCGGGAGATGACCCGGCCGGACGTGAACTTGTCGTGGAACGCCGGGCTCAGCCGCTGGAAGTGGTCGAACACCCGCTTCCGCAGCCCGAGCAGAATGGTCTGACCGAGCCGGCCGGACCGCATCAGGAAGATCTGCCGGGCCCACGCCTGCAGCAACGCCGACACCAGCACGGCGATCACGATCGTGATCAGCTGCCCCGAGCCCTTGCCGGCGAGGATCGGCGGGATGCCGTTGTCGATGCCCAGGTGCACCAGGTACGGCACGGCGAGCCGCGCGCCGTTCTCGATGATGACGATCACCACCAGCAGCCAGATCAGCTTCTGGTACGGCCGGAGCAGCTCCCCGAGCAGCTTGCGGGAGTCCTCCTTCAGCCGGATGGTCGTCGCCCGCGACAGCTCCCTGTCGGGGTCGTCCTCGAAGACGCCCCGCCACTTCTGCTCCGTCGGCTGCCGGTCGTTCTTCGGCTCGTTACTCGAGGCCTGAGGAGGTGTTTGCTGGGTCGTCGTCATGCGTGCACCTCCTCTTCCTCGGCCGCGAGCAGGTGCCGGTACTCCGGCACCGTCGCGAGTAGCTCGTGATGGGTTCCGACGTGGGTGATTGTGCCGCCCTGCAGCAGTGCGACCTTGTCGGCCAGCATCACCGTCGACGCGCGGTGCGCGACCACGATGCCGGTGGTGTCGGCGAGCACGTTCTGCAGTGCTTCCTCGACCAGAGCCTCGGTGTGGACGTCGAGAGCGGACAGTGTGTCGTCCAGCACCAGTACCGCAGGCTTGGCGAGCACTGCGCGTGCCAGTGCGAGCCGCTGCCTCTGACCGCCCGACAGCGACATGCCCTGCTCACCGACGCGGGTCTCCAGACCCCACGGCAGGTCGTTGGCGAACTGCGCCTGGGCAACCTCGAGCGCCTGCTGAACGTCGGCCTCGCTGGCATCCGGACGGCCGAGCGTCAGGTTCTCCCGGACGCTCATCGAGAACAGCGTCGGGTCGTCGAACGCGGACGCGACCGCGGTCCGCAGTGACACCAGGGACAGGTCCCGGATGTCGTGCCCGTCGATGGTGATCCGTCCGGCGGTCACGTCGTACAGCCGGGGGACCAGTGCGGTCAGAGTGGTCTTGCCGGACCCGGTGGCGCCGACCAGTGCGAGCGTCGTACCAGGGGTCAGGTCGAGGTTGATGTCGTGCAGCACCTCGGTCGAGTCGTCGGAGAACCGGAACCCGACGTGCTCGAAACGCAGGTGGCCGTGCGAGTTGGTGAGCGTTTCCGGGCCGGACTTGATCACCGAATAGGTGTCCAGGATCTCGCTGATCCGGTCCGCCGCCGTCATCGACTCCTGCGCCATCGCCAGGATCGCGCCGAGCGAGGTGATCGGCCAGACCAGCGACAGCATCAGCGTGATGAACGCGACCAGGGTGCCGAGGGTGATGGCCTCCCGGCCGACAGCGAGCGCGCCGAGCAGCAGCACGATCACCAGGGTCAGGTTCGGGATGACGCCGAGGAAGCTCCAGAACCGGGACGCGAGCCGGACCTTCGCGACCTCGGTGTCGTACAGCGTGGTCGCTTCTTCGTCGAACTGACGCTGGACGTGCGGCCGCCGGCCGAACGCCTTGATCACCCGGAAGCCGAGCGCCGACTCCTCGATCCGGGTGGCCAGGTCACCCTGCTGGTCCTGGACCTTGCGGGAGATCCGCAGGTACTTCTTCTCGAACTTCAGCGACACCATCACGACCGGTACAGCGGCCACCAGGACCACGAGACCGAGCGGCCAGTACAGCTGGAGCAGCAGGATGGTGACGACGATCAACTGCAGGATGTTCATCACCAGGAACAGCAGACCGAAGCCCATGAACCGGCGGATCGTGGACAGGTCGGTGGTGACGCGGGAGAGCAGCTGACCGCTCTGCCAGCGGGTGTGGAACTCCATCGGCAGTGACTGGAGCCGGACGTACAGGTCGTGCCGGAGCGTTGCCTCCAAGTCGCTGACCGTTCGGGATTGCGCCCAGCGGCGCATCCACACCAAGATGACTTCGGAGATGCTGAGCCCGAGGGCCAGCAGCGCGAGCGGGACCAGCATGCTCAGCTCACGACGGGTCACCGGACCATCGATGATGGCTCGGGTGACCAGCGGTACTGCGAGGCTGACGCCGACGCCGAGCATGGCGGTGGAGAACATCACCGCTAGGCGCCAGCGGTGTGGCTTCAGGTATGGACGTAGCCGCCAGAGGTTGCGGCTGCGCTCTGGGGCACGGGTGGTAGGGGCAGCGATCGACGGCGCTTGGACAGTGTGCTCTGACGGCATCTGGACGGGCGCACTTCCCATCTACTTCGGTTCACAAGGGGTTTGAGCGACCTGAAAACGGCGCACTTTCCAGTATCGCCTAGTAGGTAAGCGCTTGTCCTGCCAATTCCATTCCCCGTCGATGAATAACCACCGGACGCAATAACCCGTCCCGGCCCCACGCGGGAGGCTTGTCCGGACCTATCGCGATTCGTAATCAGTGCTAGGCCATCGATCGCCCCGCCGTTTCCTCTTCGGGCAACTCGCGCAGTCCGCGCAGCGGCGAGAAGAAGGCGACCAGGGTTCCCGCGAGCATGCCCGCGGTGGCGATCAGGAGGGTGGGGCGGATGTGGAGAGCGGTGGCCAGGACCCCTGAGGCGGCCGCGCCCGCCGCCTGGCCGCCGATGACCAGGGTGCGCCAGGAGGCCGTGACCTGGCCCAGGAGGTGGGCAGGAGCCAGCGCCTGGCGCAGCGTGCGCTGAGGTACGCCGAACAGCGACATCCCGAGGCCCGCGAGCACCTGGCCGAGGAGGATCAGCGGCGTACGGCCCGTGAAGAGCAGAGCACCGTTGAGCGAGGCAAGGACGCAGCCGGACAGGTACGAGCGGCCGATGCCGACCCGCCGGCACCACGGACCGGCTACCAGCGTCCCCACTACCGCAGCGGCGCCGAAGGCGGTCAGCGTGAGTCCTACGAACGCGGGCGAGCGGTGCAGCTCACGGATGAGGAACAGGACGATCAGTGGTCCTTGCAGAGATCCGGCCAGGGCCGCAATGCCCGCGGAGAGAACCAGTGGCCTGAGCATCCGGTGACCGAAGAGCACACGCAGACCTGCCGACAGCCGCACCTCGGAGCGGGGTCGCACGGGCGGGCGGTCCGGCTCGCGGATCAGGTACGCCGCGATTGTGGACACGACGTACGACGCGGCGTCGATGGCGATCGCGAACGGGGCCGTGAGGACCTGCACCAGGAGACCTGCGACGGACGGGCCGACGGTCGAGGCAAGGTTCAAGTTCAGCAGGGCGGCACTGTTTGCGCGGATCAGGTCCTCACGTGGAACCAGCAACGGGATCATCGTCTGGGACGCGGTGTCGGACAGCAACGTGAGCACTCCGGTCAGTACGGCGACGATGTACAACTGCTCGATCCGCAGCGAATCTAGGGCCGCCGCAACCGGCACGGAGCCGAGCAGTAGGAGGCGTCCGACATCGGTCCAGATCAGCACACGCCGTCGCGACCACCTGTCCACCCAGACACCCGCCAGCAGCCCGAACAGCAGGTGGGGCGCAATCGACACCGCGGACAGCGCACCCATCTGCACAGCGGATGCCTGCAGAGTCACGACCGCCACCAACGGAAGCGCGACAGTGGTGACCGCACTGCCGGATGCAGACACCAGCTGTCCGATCCATAGCTTCCTGAACTCGCCGTTAACGACCCATGCCATACCTGTGAACCTGTCACTCAGGAGAGTCATTCGACTACGGTTGTTCGCCGCCAGCAGAGCTTGTTCACTCCACGCGAAACACAGGACCCCTTGCAGTGAAGGGGAGTGAGGCGCCACGGGGGATCAGCCAGGCGTGCTCACGCCGTACGCGGACGACGTCGCACTGCCCGTCGGTGATGAGCAGGATCGGGCCCTCCATGGGGAAGTCCTTCGCCCGCTCGAGCAGATCGACACCGGGCTGCAGCACCGTCCCGCCCCGACCACGGACCTGCACCCGGCCGGCGATGTCGTCCACCGGCACGTACCCGGCGTCGTACGCCGCTGCGTCGCAGTACACGACCCGTGCGGCCGGTACGTCGCGAGCGCGCGAGTACGACGCGATCGCGCCGAGCGCCTTGCCCAGCAGTTCGCGATCCATCGAGCCGGAGGTGTCCAGCACCACGCCGTACGTCGGGAGGCGGTCGAGCTCGACTGGGCGGACCCAGCCCGGGCGCGGGATGTCCGGCGTACCGGACTGGCGTCGCGAGGCGCGGGCGTACGTGCGGGTCTTCTCGACGGCCGGTACGTGCTCCTCGAACCAGCGGGCGAGTTGTGCGTCCCAGGCGAGCGGCGGGTGGTCCAGCGCGCGGATCTCCTCGACCAGTCCGGCAGGCAGGGTGCCCCGGGCAGAGTCGTGGTACGCCAGACCGGTGGTGAGCGCCCGCCGGTAGATGTCGTCCAGACCGGTGCCGCGTGCGGCCTCACCTGCGTGCGGCAGCGGGTGCCCGAGTACGTCGCCCAGTCCGACGCCGCGCAGGGTCGCGAGCTTCCGGTAGCGACGCAGGTCAGTGGTGATGCGGTCGTAGACCTCTTCGGCGGACATGCCCTTCAGGACCGGGTCGTGCAGCGCGCCGTCCGGCATACTGCCGACGCCCATCTCCAAGAGCCAGCCGTTGATCACCAGGTCGGCGGCCACGTTCCACAGGTACGGGTCGCGGCCGCCGACGCGCTCGCCGTGGCGCAGGGCGGCGTGCAGCATCTCGTGCGCCATCACGAACCGCCACTCGTCCAGCGTCATGCTGATGAGCGGATTGACGTAGATCTCGCCGACGGCCGCATTCACCGCGGCGGTGTGGATGTCCCAGCCGCGGGCGAGCTCCGCCTCGGCGACGATCGTCATGCTCGACGCGATGGCACCGAGCAGCGGGTACGACGAGACGAACCAGCCGAGCGCGAGGTCCCACTTGTCCCGCCCGCCGCGGCGCGCACTCAGCGAAGAGCGTGCACCGCCGGCGATCTCCACGGCTGCTGCCGCGGCTGCGGACAGTCCGGCGGCGAACAGTTCGCCCCACTCGGGCGGCTTGCCCCAGCCGTTCCAGCGGGCCGTCTCCACGTCCGACGTCCGGCCTGCTACTCCGAGTCCGTCGTACTCCGCCGGCACACCTTCGCGCCGCCAGAGACGGGCTAGCGCGTCCTCCTCCATTGCGGGGAAGGCCGTGGGCAGCTCGACGACCGGCGTACCGAGTTTGAGGGACTGGAGGTAGCGGTTGACCGCTACGTCGCACGCGACCTGGGCGGCGTGGTCCGGATCCGGCCGGTCGCGGTCGGCGTGGCCAAGGCCGAGGTGGATGAGCAGGTGCGCGAAGACCCACGTCCACTCGTCCGGCGTGGCGCGGCGGGTCCGGTGCGTACGGATCTGGCCGTTCGAGTCGATGATCGCCCAGGCATCGGCCGGACAGGCGTCGTCGCGGACCGGGCTGTGTGCCCAGTCGGCCATCGGCGCGAACAGCGGGTGCTGCACGACGGTCGCCCAACCGGCCTGGATCGCCTCCCACGCCTGGTCCCGCTGCTTCTGGCGCTGTTTAGGCACGTGCGGCAACCAGCCGCGGCAGGTCGCGGCTGACCTCGACGAGGAACCAGGTCGGCAGCACCGGACGGCCGTCGTCGTCGGATGCGATCACCAACTGTGCGATCTCGAGCGAGATCTCCGCCAGCTCAACCAGCAGCGCCTTGCCGCGGTGTGCGAGCTGACGGGCCGCAGGGTTGGCGGAGGCCTTGTCGGCAGCGAGTTCCTTGATCAGACGGGCGCGGAAGGTCTCGGCGAGGAAGTACAGCAGGTCGCGGTCCTCCGGAGCTGCCGGCCAACCGGTCTCACCCTTGAGCACGGCGTCCAGTCCGAACGCGTGGCGGACCGTCTTCACGTACGCGCGGAACGTGGAGGCGTGCGCGGCGGACAAGGTGCCGAAGGCAAGCACCCGGAGGGTCTCGTCGGACACGTCATCGCCGTACGAGTGGAGGGCGTCCGAGAGCATGTGCCAGGAGCGTGGGGTGGAGAACGGCTCCTCGGTCTTCGGCGGTGCGGTCCACAGGTGGTCGGGGCGGTTGCGCAGGTACTCGAGCACCCACGGGTGGATGCCCGCCGCGCCTGCCCACTGCAGCCAGTCGCTCGCGGAGGCACGCAGGTGGACGTGGACCAGCCTGTTGACCAGTGCGCTCGCCATCGGACGGGCCAGGGCGTTGTCGGTGGCCCGGTTGCCGGCGCCGATCACCACGGAGCCCTCGGGCAGCTCGTACTCACCGATCCGGCGGTCGAGGATGAGTGAGTAGAACGCCTTCTGAACCTCGGCGGACGATGCGTTCAGCTCGTCGAGGAACAGGCAGTACGGCTCGTCCCGCGCGATCGCGACGGGCGGTGCGAAGCGGCTACGGCCGTCGACGATCTGCGGTACGCCGATGAGGTCCTCCGGCGCGAGCTGCGTGCCCAGCAGCGTCACGCACTCCAGACCGAGTGATTCGGCGAAGGCCCGCACCAGACTGCTCTTCCCGATCCCCGGTGCGCCCCAGAGGAAGACCGGGCGGACGACTGCGACGTGCAGCAGTACTTCGGGCAGCTCTGCCGCCGATACCGTGATTCCCGCCTGCATTCGTTCCTTTCGATTTCGTCGCTGGTCAGCCCTTCAGGATCCTCCTGGCGTCACGGTGTGTCACTCTGTTTTCCACGGCGCTTCCGTTACCGGTGGTTACTGGCTAGGGTGCGGCCCGTTGTCTTCGGAGTACTGGGGGGTCTCTCGTGGTGAGCTTTCGGGTCAAGGCTGCGGCTGTGTGCGCCGTCGTACTGCTGCCGCTGTCGGCGTCGCAGGTGATGGCTGCCGACCCGCCACCGCACCTGGGAGCGGGGGTGCTCGTCCCGGGGCGGTCTGCGGTCGACGTCGGGATGTCCGGCGCCCGCGTGGTCGTGTCGAACCCGGTCTACGAGACCAGCAACAACGGGGCCACCTGGACCGCTTCCGGCGGCACGAACGTCGGCAAGCCGCTGCAGGTCGAGGGGACTGCGCTGCTGACGTTCGACGGGAGTACTGCGAAGGTCGGCGGGCTCACGTTCCCCGCTGCGGACGAGGTGGTTCTCGGGAAGGGCGGCAAGCTCGTCTCGGACCGTACGCCGGCTGGAGCGACCGCGGCTGTGTACGACGTTGCCTCCAAGACCAAGCTGGCCGACTACGCGCCGCCGTTCGCCATGTCCGGCGACACCGTGTGGAAGGTGACGTCGCCGGGGCATCTGGACGGCAAGAACCTGACTACTGGTGACGTGAAGACCGTACTGGTCGCGACTGCGTGCACCGTAGGCCCGGACGACGTGAACGGCCGCTGGGCTGTGCTGAGCGGCTGCAACCAGGTTGTCGACGTCACCGGACCGCAGCCGCCGCGGAATCTGTCCGTGGCCGCGGACTCCCAGCTGGGCAACGGCTTTGCTGTGCAGGCGTCTGGATCGGACCTGCTGGTCACTGACCTCAACGATCCAGCTCTCGGGCAGCGCAGGTACGGACCGATCCGCACAGCCAGTCCCAGCTTCCGCGCGGACGGCTCCGGTCTGGCGAAGATCGTGTACGCCGACGCGGACGGCAATCCGCGAGTGATCACGCTGAGCTGGCTGACCCCGGACCCGCAGCAGCACCCGGACACGCTTGCACCTGTGCTGACCAGTGCGTCGGCCGGCGACCGGGTGCGTGACAACACCAGCTTGTCCTTCGACTGGGCCTTTACTGACCCGCAGGACCCGAACTCGCCTGCCACGGGCGTATTGAGCTACGACCTGCGCATCCAGCAGCGCCCGAACCGCACCTCGCCGTACGGCGCGTGGAACTTGGTGCCGGCGTGGCAGGGGCTGAAGACGACCGCAGCGAGTCTGACTGCGCCGATCGGCACGGATACATGCTGGTCCGTTCGTGCGCGTGACTACGCGGGCAATGTGAGCGCGTGGAGTGCGTCGTACTGCAGTGAGGTCGACGGGACTGCGCCGTCCCTTGTGACTTGGCGGATCGGCGACCGTGTGCAGTTGACCGGGACCGCGACTGTTCGGTGGGCGTACAAGGACGACACCGACATCGCGTCGTACGACGTGGTCTACAAGACCGCCGCACCGGGCGTTGCGTTCGGCAAGTGGATCTACCCGGCCACCTGGCAGAACACCCGCATCACGTCGATCACCTGGGCTCCGCGCCTCGGCTGGGACGAGTGCTTCATGGTCCGCTCCCGCGACTACCTGGGCAACCTGTCCGCCTGGACCGCCCCCATTTGCTCAGTAGCCCCCGAAGACGACCGCGCCCTGACCTCCGCCGGCACCGTCAGCCGCACCACCAGCACCCTGGCCTTCCAAGGCACCACCACCATCCTCAAAGCCAACGGCGCCTACCTGACCAAGGCCACGGAAGCGGGCCAACGCATTGCGCTGGTGGCCCTCCACGGCCCCGGCCAAGGCCGCGTAGACATCTACCACGCCAACATCAAAATCGGCACCGTCTCCCTGGCAGCCACCACCACAAGCCGAGTAGTCACCTATCTCCCCACCACGGTGTTCCGCACCGGCGCTCTCAAAATCATCTCGACCAGCACCGCCCCAGCCTCAATAGACGCAGTAGCCCTACTCCGCGCGTGATTCAAAGCAAGGTCACCCCGCTCAGCCCGATGTACCGTGGGCTGCTCGGACCTCCCGGCTTCCCAGGCGGCGCTCGAATCTTGAACCCGGTGGCCTCCACCCGGGCCCTGAGACCCGCCTGAAGGCGCGATCGGCTGGACCAACCGAGCGGTCAACCCCTCAACGGGAGGGTGTGCAGGTGGTGCGTTCTGGGCCCGCTCGCGGTGGCGGGTCTTTCCCGTCGCTGGGATCGACAACCGGCGGGCCCGCCTTGAACTGCGCGCCATCGGGGTTAACCCCTGAGATTGCCGGTTGCCCTCACTGGATGCGAGGTGTCAAGCGACCATCTGAGGGGTTGACCCCTGAGACGGTCGTGCCTCGGTCGCCTCGGTCGCCTCGGTCGCCTCGGTCGATCGGCGTGGCGAGTGGGAGACGGTTCGGGGGCGGCTGCGGTGTCTTGGCGTGGGCAATCCCGGGCTCGGTCGCTTTGCGGAACATTCTTGCCGCCAGGCGCAAACTTGTTACCGCGAACGCAACCAGGCCCGACCTAGGATCCGAGCAGACTGCATAGCCTGCCCCGGGAGCGGAGCCGACCGTAAAACTGAGCCGGGCGCCGAGCCGTCCGGGAGCCCCGGGCCGGGCGGCGAGCTGACCGGGGAACCCGAGCCAGGAGCCGAGCGCAGCGAAGGCGTGGGGGGTGCGGGTGGCGGAGCCCCCGCTGGCGCCGAGCGGAGCGAGGGCGCAGAGAATAGGAGGGCGAGACACCCTGCGCTTTCCGCAGGCATGCCTCGCCGCTCGCCCGAGCGGGTGACGAGAATCGAACTCGCGTAGTCAGTTTGGAAGACTGGGGCTCTACCATTGAGCTACACCCGCGTGGTGCTGCGGAACATGATTCCACAGACCGGGGGGTGGACTCAAAATGGGTTTCGAGAGCCCGGTGGCGCGAGCAGTGGTTCGGGGCGGCTAGACTTCTCCGGTCACTGCGGGGCGTAGCGTAGTGGCTAGCGCGCCTGCTTTGGGAGCAGGAGACCGCAGGTTCGAGTCCTGTCGCCCCGACAAACCCCCTGCAGCTCTGCTGCGGTCCGGGCCGTCGCCCGTGCTGGCAATGTCATCGAATCAAGGAGAACCGCCACCGTGAAGAGCACCGTCGAGTCCTTGAGCCCGACGAAGGTCAAGCTCATTGTCGAGGTGCCGTTCGAGGAGCTCAAGCCGAGCCTCGACGCGGCGTACAAGAGCATCGCCCAGCAGATCCAGGTGCCGGGCTTCCGCAAGGGCAAGATCCCGCCGCAGGTCATCGACCAGCGCGTGGGCCGGGGCCCTGTGCTCGAGGAGGCGATCAACGACGCGCTCCCGAAGCTCTACTCGCAGGCTGTCAGCGACAACCAGGTGAAGGCGATCGGCCGGCCCGAGGTTGACGTGACCGAGTTCAACGACAAGGAGAGCCTGCAGTTCTCCGCCGAGGTGGAGGTCCGCCCGGAGATCACCCTGCCGGACCTCGAGGGCCTGGAGGCCCAGGTCGAGGACCTCGCGATCTCCGACGACGAGGTCGACGAGCAGATCGAGGGCCTGCGGCAGCGGTTCGGCTCGCTGAACCCGGTCGAGCGCGCGGTGCAGGACAAGGACTTCATCACCCTGGACCTGTCGGCCAGCAAGGACGGCGAGAAGGTCGAGGAGGCGCAGGCGACCGGCCTGTCGTACCAGGTGGGCAGCGGTCAGCTGCTGGACGGCCTGGACGAGGCGGTCATCGGCCTGAGCGCCGGCGAGAAGAAGACGTTCGTGACCCAGTTGGTCGGCGGTGCGCTCAAGGGCGACGACGTCGATGTCGAGGTGACGGTGACCGCGGTCAAGGAGCAGGAGCTGCCGGAGCTCGACGACGAGTTCGCGCAGACCGCTTCGGAGTTCGACACCGCGGAGGAGCTGACCGCCGACGTGCGGACCCGGCTGGAGCGCGGCAAGCGGCTCGAGCAGGCCGGCGAGGCGCGTGACGCCGTACTGGAGAAGATCCTGACGCTGGTCGACGTGCCGGTGCCCGAGGGTCTGCTGACCGACGAGCTCGCCGCCCGCAAGGAGAACCTTGAGCAGCAGCTCGGGTACTCCGGGATGACGATGGAGCAGTTCCTCGAGGGTGAGGAGCAGTCCCAGGACGAGTTCGACGAGGACCTGAAGAAGCGCTCCGAGGACGCGATCAAGGCGCAGTTCGTGCTGGACCTGGTGGCCGAGCAGCAGGAGCTGAGCGTCAACGACCAGGAGCTGACCGAGCACATCGTCCGGCACGCGCAGCGTTCCGGCGTGAGCCCGGACCAGTTCGCCCAGCACGCGGTCGAGAACAACCTGGTCCCGAGCCTGGTGTCCGAGGTCGTCCGCGGCAAGGCGCTCGCCTACCTGGTCGAGAACGCGACGGTCACCGACGCGTCCGGCAACACGGTCGAGCTGAAGACCCTGCAGCCTGACGGCACGTACGCCGACCCCGAGGCCGAGGGGGCCGACGAGGCGTCCGACGCCGAGGCCCCGGTCGCGGAGCCCGCGAAGGCCTGATCCACGCCGTAACGGCCCGGAACCCAGCGATGGGTTCCGGGCCGTTCGCATTTCGGGAACCGGCTGCAAGGAAACTGACAGGTCGACCGCCTAGCGTGGGCGGTGAAACGATTTCCGAGCGAGGGGGCTGGTGTGACCGCGCTGCTGGAGGAGCCTGAGGTCGACCGTCCGGAGCTCCCCGAAGTACCTGACGAGGCAGCGGTCGACGAGCCCGGATCCGTTGTTCTGTGCGGCTGGTGAATGTGTCCCGAATTCGCTGACAGCAGACAGAACAGGCAGCAGGATGCGCCGTGAGCGAACACCTACGGCCCAGCCTTAGGTCTGTCGCCGCCGACCAGTAATGTCGGGTTCGTGAACGAGACATTTGCAGCCAGCCCCACCGCCGCGGGCGGCAACGGATCCGGCGGACAAGACGACGACATCTACCGCGAGCTGCGGAAAAACCGGATCATCTTCCTGGGCTCCGAGGTTCGCGACGACAACTCGAACGCGATCATCGCGCAGATGCTGCTTCTGAACGCTCAGGACCCCAACGCGGACATCTGGCTGTACATCAACTCGCCGGGTGGCTCGGTGGACTCCGGCATGGCGATCTACGACACCATGCAGTGGATCTCCAACGACGTCGCCACCGTCGGGATGGGTCTGGCCGCCTCGATGGGCCAGTTCCTGCTCTGCGCCGGCGCGAAGAACAAGCGGTTCGCGCTGCCGCACACCCGGGTCATGATGCACCAGCCGTCCGGCGGTATGGGCGGTACGGCCTCCGACATCAAGATCCAGGCCGAGCAGTCGCTGCACCTGAAGGCGCTGCTGTTCAAGCTGATCGCGGAGCACACCGGCCAGCAGCTCGAGCAGGTCGAGAACGACGCGGACCGCGACCGCTGGTTCACCGCCGACGCGGCCAAGGAGTACGGCTTCATCGACCACGTGGTCACCAGCGCCGCCCAGCTCAGCCAGGGCAGCCCGAACTCCTGATCTCCCACTCCGTCTCAGTTAAGGACGCACAATGAACTACTTCATCCCGCAGTGGGAGGAGCGCACGTCGTACGGCATGCGCCGCATCGATCCCTACACGAAGCTGTTCGAGGACCGGATCATCTTCCTCGGCACGCCGATCACCGACGAGATCGCGAACGCGGTGATGGCGCAGCTGCTGTGCCTGCAGTCGATGGACTCCGACCGCGACATCAGCATCTACATCAACTCCCCGGGCGGCTCGTTCACGGCGCTGACCGCGATCTATGACACCGTCCGCTACATCAAGCCGGATGTGCAGACGGTCTGCCTCGGCCAGGCGGCGTCCGCGGCGGCTGTGCTGCTCGCGGCCGGTACGCCGGGCAAGCGCCTCGCCCTGCCGAACAGCCGGATCATCATCCACCAGCCGGCCACCGAGGGCACCTACGGCCAGTCCTCCGACATCGAGATCCAGGCGAACGAGATTCTCCGCCTGCGTGCGCTGCTGGAGACCATGCTGGCCGACTCCAGCGGCAAGTCCCGCGAGGAGGTCTCCCGCGACATCGAGCGGGACAAGTTCCTGACCGCCGAGCAGGCCATCGAGTACGGCCTGATCGACGACGTCCTGCAGACCCTCAAGACCCCGGTCCCGGCCGGCGTCTGACCCGGCCGACGGCCTGTCAAGAGCTCGACGCGTTCGCCACCGGCGTAGTCACAACCCGGTGGCGAGCGCGGTTTTTTAGCCCACGACGGGGTACCGTCGAAACGGTCCGACTGCGCATAGAAGGGATCTGTCCCGGTGGCACGCATTGGTGACGGCGGTGACCTGCTGAAGTGCTCGTTCTGCGGAAAGAGTCAGAAGCAGGTCAAGAAGCTCATCGCCGGTCCCGGCGTCTACATCTGCGACGAATGCATCGATCTCTGTAACGAGATCATCGAGGAGGAGCTGAACGAGGGCTCCGAGGTCGGTCTCACCGAGCTACCCAAGCCGCGGGAGATCTACGACTTCCTCAACGCGTACGTCGTCGGCCAGGACGTGGCGAAGAAGGCGCTCGCAGTAGCGGTGTACAACCACTACAAGCGGGTCCGCGACGGTCAGGGCGCCTCGAGCGCCGGCCGGCACGCGAAGGACGAGGCCGTCGAGCTGGCCAAGTCCAACATCTTGCTGATCGGCCCGACGGGCTGCGGCAAGACCTACCTCGCCCAGACGCTGGCCCGGATGCTCAACGTCCCGTTCGCGATCGCGGACGCGACGGCGCTGACCGAGGCCGGCTACGTCGGCGAGGACGTCGAGAACATCCTGCTCAAGCTGATCCAGGCGGCGGACTACGACGTCAAGAAGGCCGAAACCGGGATCATCTACATCGACGAGGTCGACAAGATCGCCCGCAAGAGCGAGAACCCGTCGATCACCCGCGATGTCTCCGGTGAGGGTGTCCAGCAGGCGCTGCTGAAGATCCTGGAAGGCACCACCGCGAGTGTCCCGCCGCAGGGCGGCCGCAAGCACCCGCACCAGGAGTTCATCCAGATCGACACGACCAACGTGCTGTTCATCGTCGGCGGCGCGTTCGCCGGTCTGGACCACATGGTCGAGCAGCGGGTCGGCAAGAAGACCCTCGGCTTCAACGCCTCCCGCGAGCCGGAGAAGCCGAAGGAGCTCGGCGGGTACGCCGATGTCATGCCGGAGGACCTGCTCAAGTTCGGGCTGATCCCCGAGTTCATCGGCCGGCTCCCGGTCATCACGACGGTGTCGCCGCTGGACCGCGATGCGCTGATCAAGATCCTGTCGGAGCCGAAGAACGCGCTGGTCAAGCAGTACCGGCGGCTGTTCGAGATCGACAACGTCGAGCTGGAGTTCAGCGACGACGCGGTCGAGGCGATCGCGGACCAGGCGCTGCTGCGCGGCACCGGCGCCCGTGGCCTGCGGGCGATCATGGAAGAGGTCCTCCTCAACGTGATGTACGAGGTGCCCAGCCGCGAGGACGTCGCCAAGGTCGTCGTCACCGGCGACGTCGTACTGGAGAACGTCAACCCGACGTTGATCCCGCGCGACCAGATCGAGCGCACCAAGCGCCGCGAGAAGAGCGCGTAACAGAACACGACGAAGGGGAGGCCGGAGTCCGCTGTACGGCGGACTTCCGGCCTCCTTCTCGTTTACAGCGAAGAAAGCACTGACTCCGCTGCCGCAACAGTCTCGTCGACCTGGTCCGCGGTGTGCTCGGTGGACAGGAACCACAGGCCGCGCGGGACGATGTTGATCCCGGCAGCGAACAGGCCCGCGTGGAACCGAGCCATCGCGCCCCGGTCGCAGGCAGCGAACGAGCGGTAGTCGACCACCTCGGCCTGGTCGGTGATGTAGGTCTGGAACACCGGACCCGGACCGTCCACGAGCAGCGGTACGCCGTGCTTGGCAGCTGCGGCGCGCAGGCCGGCCATCAGCCGTTGGCCGGTCGCGTTCAGCGATGGGTAAACGTCGTCGCGGTTCTCGTCGAGTTCACGCAGTACTGCGTCTGCCGCCGCCATCCCGACCGGGTGCGAGTTGAAGGTGCCCGCGTGCGCCACCTTGCCGTCGGCAATCGTTCCCATCACCTCGGCCGATCCGACCAGCGCGGAAACCTGCATCCCGCCGGCCATTGCCTTCCCGAAGGCGGCCAGATCGGGTACGACGCCGAGCAACTCGCCCGCACCGCCGGGCGCCACGCGAAAGCCGGTGATGATCTCGTCGAAGATCAGCAACGACCCGTGCTGCCTCGTCAACTCCCGCAGCGCCTCGAGATAACCGGGTCGAGGCGTGATGCAGCCGGTGTTGCAGAGCAGGGGTTCGAGGATGACGGCGGCGATGTCGTCGCCACACCGCAACAACACGTCCGAGACGGCGGCCAGGTCGTTGTACGGGAGCACGATCAGGTCGTCGGCATCATGGCGCGGCTGGCCCGCCGTACCGCCGACTGCGGTGGGATGCCGGGCATCGCCGGCCAACGCGAGGTCTGGGTGCACGCTGTAGAGCACCGGGTCGAGCCAGCCGTGGTAGTTGCCCTCAAACTTCACGATCTTCGGCCGACCGGTGTGGCCGCGGGCCAGGCGGATCGCACCGTGCACAGCCTCCGAGCCGACGCTGTTGAAGCGGACCAGCTCCGCTGCGGGGACCATGGCGCAGAGGCGTTCCGCGACCTGTGCCTCCAGCTCGTGCTGAGCGGCGTACGCGACGCCACGGCGTACCTGAGTCGAGACCGCATCGGCCACCACTGGTGCGGCGTGGCCGAGGAGGTTGGGGCCTTGGCCGAGCACGTAGTCGAGGTAGCGGTTGCCGTCCACGTCCCACAGCTCTGCACCGCTGGCGTGGTCCACGAACAGCGGCCGGTCGGCACGTCGGGCGTCGCTGGAGACTCCACCGGCGATCACCTTCTGGGCACGCTGGTACAGGCGGTCGGCGTGGTCGTGGGTTCTCTGCACGGGTGCCTCCAAAGGGGCGTCAGTCGAGCTTCTCGGTCAGCAAGCGGAACTGCTGGCGGGGGCGGCCACCGCCGGTCGACCGAGCCGGCGGCAGCGGCCACGCGAGTCCCGCCTCGACCAGCTCCTTGAGCATGCGGCGTCCAGTGCGCTGGGTGACCTGCATGATCGCGGCGACGCTCTCGACGTCGACAACGAGCTGCCGGCCCGGTGTGGCACTCATGGCGGAGGCGATCGACGTGACGATCTCCAGGGCCCTCTGATCGAGCGGAGCGCTTTCAACCGGTGCAGCGTCGGCAGTTGCGGGCCCAGGCTCCAGGTCCAGCCGGTCGCTGCCACCGTCCAGGTACACCGCGACCTTGCCGCCCGCATCGACTGACTCCTCCACGGCCATCAGCGCGTTTGCCTCAGCTGCGCGAGCAGTCTGGCCAGTGCCAGCACCCACTGCGACCGGTACGCCGAGCTGTGCCGTCAAGGCACTCAGGAAGGGCGCAACGGTGAACTGCTCCGTCAGCCGCACCAGAGCGCCGTGCGTAGTGGTGACAAGGAACAGCGTGTCGGACCGGCGCGTCACCGACGCACCGACCTGCCGTGCCTCGGACAGCAGCTTCTGGTGGGTCGACAGCGCCAGCTCCTGCTGCCAGTAGTCGCCAGACTCCGCGCCCGAAGGAATGACCTGTACGGCGATCATCGCCAGCTGATGTGCCCCCATCCGCGTGCCCTGACCGAGCAGTACGGCGGTCTCCAGCGCGTCCCGCACACTCGACCGCGTCGGCGCGATCCGCAGCACCGGTACGCCGTCCGCCCGCAGTTCGCGCTCCACCGACAGGATCGTGGTCAGCGCCACGGTGGTGTGCTGGCGCTCCCGCTTGTCCCGGTGGAACGCCGCGAAGCCGTCAACCGACTCCGGCCCGTCGTACGGGACGTCGTACACCTGTGCGGTGTCCAGGCCGATCTCGCCGTACGCCTCGGTGACGTCGGCGAGGGAGAGCGAGTCGATGCTGACCCGGCTCAGATCGACGTCCTTGATGGTCAGCGAGGCACGCAGTAACGCGGCGTACAGCGCGGCGCCGGTCAGCGGGAGGTGGGTGGACGGGACGGTCAGCCAGTGGCCGGTGGTCGCCAGGTCGAACGCCCACGGGCCGGGGAAGACGGCGGAGTCGATCCGGTCGCGCAGCCTCAGGTAGCGCTCCTCGGCCTCGGACTGGTCGTCGTACCCGCCGGTGAGGAACCGCACGCCGTGCGCGGACCGCTCCGCGACCTCCTGCCCGACCTCGGCCATCGTCTTCACCAGGCGACGTGGCCCGAACAGTCCAACGGTCACCGCCGGCACCCGCTCACCAGCCGCCGGCTCGGTATCGTCACTCATCGTCAACCCCTCGTTCTCCCGGTAGCGGCCGCCACCGGAACAGCTTGCGGGCATTCCCGCTGAGAACATCTTGACGTTGACTCTCCGTCAGAGGCGCGCACACCACCCGGCCGAGCGACATCCGTTGGTCGATGAAGGGGAAGTCCGAGCCGAACAGGACCCGCCCACTGCCAACCTGTTCGACCATCGCACTGATCATCGGCCCGGTCATCTGTGAGCCGCACACCTCCAGCCAGAGCGACTCGTACCGGCTCGCGGCCTCGATCGCCTCGGCCACGCCGGCCGGGGTGATACCGGCGTGGCCGAGCATGACCGCAGCACCCGGGTAGCGCTCGGCGACCGTCTGGAACATCGCCGGAGCGTCGTACGCCGACTGGTGCTCGGAGTGGCTGAGCACGGGACAGCCGGTCGACTCCGCGAACTCCCACACCGCGGCGTACCGCGCGCCGGTGACCGGGTAGCGATGCAGCGACGGGTGCACCTTGATCCCGACGAACCGCTCGTCGGCCGCGAGCCGCTCGAGTTCGCGCTCCGGGTCCTGCCACGGGTTGATCACCGCGTACGCCGCGATGCGTCCCGGATGCGCGTCGACAGCGGCCAGCGATTGCGAGTTGCCGAGGTGCGCGTCCTGCTGGATCGCACGATTGGCCGAGAGCACCGTGACGGCGGTGCCGGTCAGGTCCATCACTGCGACCATCGTGGCGGCGTCCGGGTCCGGGATGTAGAACAACGAGTACGGGCCGAGGTGCGCGTGGACGTCGATGATCCGGTGCGTCGGCCGGCGCCCGATCACGAGCGACCTCCGCTGAACAGCCGACTCGCAGTGTCCGCGCCGACCAGCCGGACCGTCGCGTCGTCGAGGCCGGACCAGGCCAGCCGTACGACGCTCTCGCCGGGATCGCGCAGCCCGAAACCGGTCGCGAAGAGCAGCCGGTCCGCGAGGTCGTTGGCGGCGAGCCACTCGACGCCTTGGTGCGCGGCGAAGTCGACCAGGTCGACGTAGATGTTGGTGTGACCATCAAGTGCGGCCCAGAGCTCGCGGAGCTTGCGGTAGCCGAGGTTCGAGATGACGATCGGGAGTTCCGGGTAGCGGGTCGCGATCGCGGTCAGCTCCGGCCAGGTGATCTCGGCGGCGTCGATGCACAACGGCAGCCGGTTGGCCTGCAGCGCGGCGTACAACTCGTCGAGCAGGCCGGGGGCGAAGCCGTGCGACGCCGGGTGGATCCGGAAGGCCGCGACGCCTTCGTCGACGGCGCGTTCGACGAGTTCCGTCAGCGAGTCCAGTTCGCCCGGGGTCGCGGGGACCGCGCTCCAGCACGCGAGTACGCCGCGATCGGCCAGGCTGTGCGCGAGGGCGGACGCCTCGGCGTTGCCGCCGATCGGGTCGTGGAGCCAGGACGCCATCGCGCTGACCAGCGCGCCCGACAGCTCGAACCGGTCAAGATGCGCAGCAACCGCATCCCGATCAGTCGCCGGCTGCAAACTGGCCGGATGTGCGCCGGTCACCACCCGCGCATCGAACCACCCACAAGTCACCGCATCACTCATCACGAACCATCCCCCGATTCAACAGTCCAGCGGCCCGCGTACGGCAACGTCAAGTGCGCCCATCCGTTCTCGATCGCTGCGTCGATCACGATGCCGTTGAGACGGAGCTCGCCGGTGGCGTGCACAGACAAGTCGCAGCGTGCGGAGCAGGTGACGTCGTACCGCGTCGACTCAGCGAGGACGGTGATGTCTTCTGTGGAGCGCACCAGCGACGGCAGTTCCCGCACCCGCCAACCGGTTGCCCAGGACAACTTTCCGTCGACGGAGCGGATCCAGGTGGAGGCGCCGATGCGGTCGGTGGTGGGTCCGTTGGTGACGAGTAGTTCACCGCCTACTCGGGTGACGGCAACGTCGTCCGCGTACGGCACGAGAACGGTTGTGAAGTCGCCGCTCGAGCGCTCCAAGCTGAGCGAGTGCAAGGGCCCGTACTCCGCCGTCTGAGACTCCAGAACCGGCCGTCTGGCGGTGCCCTCCGCGGTGCCGACGACGGTTGTCGCCGGATCACCCGCCTCCAGCAGCAGGAGACGCTCCGCCGCGTACGCAAGCGGACCGACCTGCTGCCAGGGGTGCAGCGCATGCCACATCGCGCGGAAGGTGTGCGGGCCGCTCGCCCTGTCCGTCACGACGACGTACGCCGGTTCCTCGCGCACCATCGCGATCGTGCGCGACTGCTCCAGCCCGTTGCCGTGATGGCGACCGTTGAAGACCGCCACCGGACCGGTGTCGACGAGCGGATCGACCGACACCTGACGATCCGTGGACAGTTCGCGATCGTCGACGAGAACCGTGTTGTGGCCGCGACCTGACTGATACCAGCTCACATAGCCGGGATCGTCATAGCTCGGCGGACCGCCGGCCTCCCACAGCAATGGCTCGCCCCACCCGTCCAGCACCAGATCCAGTACGGCGCGATGCGAGTGCGACTCCAGCTCATGTTCGATATGCGGCCCGTGATTGATCACGGCCCGCAGCTCGTCACTGCGCAGAATCGTGTACCCGGACTCCGGCAAGACAGTTGCCAAAGGCAACTCCAAAGGCAGCGAACCGCCACGCTCCAGCATCGCAGCAGGCCAGACGATCCCGCTGTCCTGCAGATGCGGCACCCAACCACCCGACGACACCAACTCGCGCAACCAGGTATGCATCGCGGCATACCGCGGATGCCCCGCCACCTCCGAGTCGATCCGAGCCGCTGTCTGGAGCGCGCTCAGCACCATCCCGTGGTACCCAGGCGACCGCTCATAGTGTCCGCCATCCGGATAGATGTCCAAAGCGAGATGCTCTTCGATCCGCTCCCGCGCACGCCCCGCCCAGGCCGCCGACTCAACAAGTGACGGCAGGACAGCGCTGATATGCAGTAGCTCGGTCGCGCACACCAATTGCCAGTTCCCGTGCCGGAACACGTCATGCTCGTCGTACGCCCAGCGGGCTCCGCCGACCAGCGTCGCGACCAGCCGTCCCCACGCGCGGTCGGACAGCGACGACGGGGTCAGCACCTCGAGCGTCGGCAGCAGGTTGCGGCAGCGTGCCCAGGTGCCGAGCGAGTACCAGATGACGTCCAGCCCCGGCCACTCACCGGTGACCGAGTCGCGCCGCTCCACCCACTCGTCCAGGTGCCGCTCGAAGGCCTGCAGATAGCGGTCGTCGCCGGTCAGCAACCAGGCATCAACGCCGGGCTTCAGCCAGCCGAGGTAATGGAAGCCGTACAGCTGCGACCGGCCCTTGCCCAGCCCGGTCACGTCCACACCATCAAGCAACGGTGCTGCGGCTTCGAGTACGCCGTCAGCTGGGTCCGGCAACGGCCAGGCCGGACGCTGCATCCGAGCTCCCACAAAAGCGCGCAGCCCGGCCAGATCCTCCGCCGGCGACCCGAACGCCTTGAGCAGGTCGTCCGTCCCGATCTGGTTGATCCGCCCGTCGATGTGCCGCGGCTTCTCCGGCCCCGTACTCATGCGACCCCAGGAGCGACGTCGACCGGTTGCCGGGTCTCGATCGACAGATGCGCGGCCTCGAGTACGGCAGTCACGTCGCGGCTGCTCTCGATCGTGATCAACGGTTCCCGGCCGGTCCGGCAGCAGTCGACCCAATGCGCGATCGCATCGGCGTACGCACCGGCCGGGATGCCGTGCATGACCCGCTGCAGCATGTTCCGCGGATAGCTGTAGCCCTCCGGACGAGCCAGGACGACGCTCTCCTTCTGCCGGTCGAGCTGTACGACGCCGTTGTCGGTGGTCACCGCGACGTACGAGTCGACCGTGGTCGGGAACGTGTTCGGATAGATCCACGCCGACTCGAACGTGGCGACCGCGCCGCGCGAGTACTCCGCCTGGATCTGGATCGCGTCCGGGGTGTCGATGCCGAGCGACCGCAGCTTGCCCCACCGAGCTGTTGCGTAGACGCGGCGTACCTGATCGCGCAGCAGCCACGAGACCAGGTCGATGTCGTGGCTGGACAGGAACCACGCACACGTCGTGCGATCGGCCCAGGACAGCATCTCGGTCGGCACGAAGATCGTGTCGTCCTTGCGTGCGTACGCGACTGCGGCCTCACCGAGATCCGCGAGCAGCTCGTAGGCCTGTGCGTACGCCGGAACCCAGCGATGATTGAACAGGCACATCGCGACCACGTCGTTCTCGCGGATCGCCTTCACCGCGGCGTCAGCTTCCGCGACCGACGTGGTCATCGGCTTCTCGACCAGGATGTGCTTCCCGGCCTCCGCGGCCCGAACCATCATGTCGCCGTGCATATCGTCCGGAGTGGTGAGTACGACGGCATCCACCGCGTCCGAGGCGAGGAGCGCGTCGAGGTCGGGGTGAATCGTGGGCCGGGGCGCGCCACGTGCGGCGATCTCGTCGGCCAGCCGCCCGGCCGAATCCGCCGACCGGCTGGTCACCGCCGTGATCTCGGCGTCGGACCGGCCGGACAACGACAGCGCGTTGCCCCGCCCCATGATCCCGGCCCCGACAATCCCAATCCGCAACACGCTATTTGCCCTTCGCCAGAGTCTCGTTCCACGCCTTCTCGGCGTCGTCCAGTGCTTGCTCAGCAGTCTTGGTACCCGACATGTACGCGCGGATCTGGTCGTCGAACAGCTGCCGCAACTGCTCGTCGTTCCCGGAACCCATCGACGCGTCCACGCTGGTCTTGAACGTGTCGACGAGGATCTTGCGGGCCTGATCAGCCGGCGTGTTCCCGGAGATGTCGGTGAAGAACGGGTCGGCGAGAGCCTTCACCGACGACGGGTAGATCGGGACAAGCTTGCAGAGCGCGAGCTGCTGCTCAGGCGCGGCGACGTACTTGAGCCACGCGGCCGCCGCAGCCTGGTTGTCCGACTTGGCCGGGATGCCCATCACCTGCTGGCCGGACATGTAGTACTTGCCGTCGGCACCGGTCACCGGGGGACCGACCACGATCGACGAGTAGACGGCCGGCGCGTTCTTCTCGACGTTGAGCAGCGAGCTGGAGACAGCCGCCGGGTTGAACGCGATCAGCTTGTTCTCCAGCGACTGCGGCAGGTCCCGCGGGTTCTCGCTGAGGCTTCCGGGTGCGATCGCGCCGGACGCGAACAGCGGCTTGAACTTCTCCACCAGCGCGAGCGTCTCCGGCGTGTTGAAGGCAGCCGTCTTCCCGTCCTCCGACAACAGCTTGATGCCGTCGGCCTGCACCACGCTCGAGTACGCCATGAAGTTGGTCGCCGACTTGCCGGTCGCGTCGTGGTACTTCGTCGCGAGGGTCAACGCGTCGTCGTACGTCGTCGGCGGCTTGGCCGGATCGAAGCCGGCCTTGGCCAGCAGATCCCTGTTGTAGAACGAGAGCGACGTGCCGCCGTTGTACCACGGGATCGCGATGCGCTTGCCGTCGACAACCAACGGGTCAGCGAGGTTCGGCAGGTACGCGGCGATGTCCTCCTGGCTGAACAACGAGCTCAGGTCCGCCATCGACCCGGCGAACAGCCCGGTCGTCGCGGACGTGAAGTTGACGACGTCCGGCACCTTCCCGCTGGCGATCGCGGCCAGCAGCTTGGTGGTGATGTCCGCGCCCGGCACGTCCACCCAGTTGATGTGAACCTTCGGATGGTCCTTCTGGTACGCGTCGATCCATTTCTGGATGTCCGGCCCGTAGTTCTTCTGCAGGTTGATCGTCCACCACTCGACGTCGCCGGCGTACGCGTCACTGGACTGCTGCTTCGGTTCGTCGCCGCCGGCCGGGCTGCCGGACACACAACCGGTCAGCGCGAGAAGCAGAGCGGCACCCGCCGCAAGGTGCCTGAGCAGGGATCGGGCCATCGGTGGCTCCTCAGAACGAAATGTCCTAAACCTGGATTACAGACATCAGAGTGTTCGCCATCTCTTGAGAGAGGTCAAGGGAAGATCGCAGAAATTTCTGGGAGTTAGCGCTTCCTGCAGCCGCGTTCGTGCGTTACGGTTCCGGACATCCAGGAATCTGAAAGCTAGGTTTCAGACATTAGGGGCGACATGCGAGGACGTGTAGTCGGACAGCACTGGTACACGCCGTACGTGTTCATGCTGCCCGGGCTGCTGTTCTACGCCGCGATGTTCGCCTGGCCGGCCGTGATCGCGATCCAGCTGGCGTTCTCCGACTACGACATCGTCCATCCGGTCCGCTTCTCCGGGCTGGACAACTTCATCCGGCTCGGCCAGGACCCGCGTGTCTGGATCGCGCTACGCAACTCGCTGTTGTTCCTGCTGATGTTCCTGCCGCTGACCGTGATCGCGCCGCTGTTCCTGGCGATGCTGGTCAACCTGAAGCTGCGCGCGATCCAGGCGTTCCGGATGCTCTACTACCTGCCGGTGATCACGTCGATGGTCGCGGTGGCGGTCGCCTGGCGGTACGTGTTCAACCGCGAAGGCGTCGTGAACTGGCTGCTCGGCCTGTTCGGCGCCGGCCCGATCGACTTCTTGCTCGACCGGCACTGGGCGCTGCCGACCGTCGTACTGCTCGAGGCGTGGAAGAACGCCGGGTTGTTCATGATGATCTACCTGGCCGGGCTCCAGGCCGTGCCGTCCGACCAGGTCGAGGCGGCGACGATCGACGGCGCGAACGCGTGGCAGCGGCTGCTGCATGTCGTCGTACCGTCGCTGCGGCCGACGTTCGCGGTGACGCTTGTGCTGAGCATGCTCGAGGCGATGCGCGCGTTCGAGTCGGTCTACGTGCTGACCCGCGGCGGACCGCTCGACTCGACTCTCACTCTCGGCTATTACATCTGGTCGAAGGCCTTCCAGGACTACGACATGGGCTACGCGAGCGCGGTCGGCCTGCTGCTGTGGGCGATCATGATCGTCCTGGCCGGCTTCAACCTCCTGGTGACCCGACGGAGGGACGGCTGATGGCCCGCCGCTTGTACCGCACCCGGCCGCGGATCAACCTGCGCCGCGTCGGCCTCTACGTGCTTCTGATCGCGGTGGCGGCGTTGTTCATCGGGCCGTTCCTGATCCTGCTCAGCTCTGCGACCAAGCCGGCCAGCCAGGATGTGTTCGGCTTCCCGCCCGACCTGATCCCGCGGCCCCCGGTGTTCGACTGGTTCCGCGAGGCGTGGACGACGATCCCGTACGCACGGTTCCTGGTGAACTCGGTGATCTACGTCGGCATCACCGTCCCGGTGTACCTCGTGATCTCAGCGCTGACGGCGTACCCGCTGGCCAGGATCGCGTTCCGCGGCCGCGGCCTGTTCTTCATGTTGTTCCTGTCGATCATGTTCCTGCCCGGCGAGCTGATGCTGATCCCGCGGTTCCTGGTGATGAGCCAGCTCGGCCTGACCGACACGTTCGCCGCGGTGATCCTGCCGGCGGTGCTGTCGTCGCTCGGGATCTTCCTGCTCCGCCAGGCGTTCTCGCAGATCCCGGACGAGATCGTCGAGGCGGCCCGGATGGACGGCGCGAACGAGTTCGCGATCTTCTGGCGGATCTGCGTGCCGATCGTCGCGCCGACGCTGGCCGTGCTCGCGATCCTCGGCTTCGTCTCGGTCTGGAACAGCTTCATCTGGCCGCTGGTCGTGCTGACCAGCCAGTCGAAGTACCCGATCGCGCTCGGGATCGCCTACCTGAGCGGCGTCGCCGGGACCGATGTCCGCGGTCTGGCCGCCGGGACGGTGATCTCGCTGGTCCCGGTGATCTTCGTGTTCCTCCTGCTGCAGAAACGCATTCTCAACAGCATGGGCGGCGCAGTCAAAGGCTGAGCCGCCCACCGCCGCCCGCTCCCGTCCACCCTGTGAGGCCCTCATGCAACCGTTCAGCCGCCGCACGCTCATTCTCGGAACCACCGCCGGCGGAGTCGCCGCCTGGGCCGGCATCCCGGCCCTCTCGGCATCCGCCGATCCACTCGCCTACGACTCACCCGAAGCCTTCGATGTCGCGCAGGCCGGCTACCTCGCATCCGATCCGCAGGACAACGAGGCCGGCGTCTACGCCTGGGGCGAGTCCTACTTCCTGCTCAGCCTGCTCCGGATGTACGAGGCCCACCAGGACGAGCGCTACCTGCGGACGTTCGAGGACCGCGCCCACCACCTGATGAAGACCACCGACCACGCCCGTCACGTGAAGGACTACGCCGGCCGGTCCGGCAAGGTCTGGCGTACGGCGGGCAACTACACCGCGGGGCACGGCGTACTCCCTGATGGCGACGGCAAGCCCGCGATCCAGCTCCGGTGGGCCGGGAGCAGGTCGGCCGAGTCGACCGCCGAGGTCTCGAACGTTGCCGACGGCACCTTTGACCTCGTACTCCGGAACCCGGCCACCACGACCGTCGTCACGCTGCCCGGCGTCAGCCTCGATCCCGCTGCGCCGACGTACGTCGTGACCGCTGTCGACAACGCCTACACAGCGGCCCTGCGCTGGACCGCGGCCGAGCTCCGCGAGACTCCCGCAGCAGCGCCCGCACCCGCACCGGCCACGATCACCTTCCAGCCCCAGTACTACGTGTTCGCCGTACACACCGGGATGATCGCGTTCCCGCTGGCGCGCTACGCCCGGATGGTGTTGCAGTCGCCGAAGCTCCGTTCGCGCCAGAAGTTCGCGCGCGACGTCCTCGACGCGGCCACCGCAGCCGTGGCGTTCCACGATCCCGAATGGGTCTCGCGGCCGGACGGGACGGGCGACTACGTGTGGCCGAAGGGTGCGCCGATCCCGTTCGACGGGACGATCCAGCCGTACAACCAGAGCCAGGGCATCGGTCAGGTGCTGGTCGAGCTCTTCCGCGCGACCAAGCAGCCGCGCTACAAGACCCGGGTCCAGCAGATGCTCAAGGCGTACCAGCCTGCGCTCCGGCTCGTCGACGGCGCGTACGTGTGGACCTACTGGCCGCCGTACAGCGAGCTGTACGCCGGTTACCCGAAGACTGCGGGGATCTCGGAGTACACGCCGTCCTATCCGGCGTCCAAGCAGATCGAGGACCTCAGCCACGCAGCGATCAGCACCGAATTCGTGCACGCGGCGTACGACGCGGGGATCGACGGGGGAGCGGTCACCGACGTGACGATCTTCGCGAAGACGTTCACGCAGAAGCTGATCCGGTCCGCGAACGAGGTCTGGTTCCGCGTCGACGGGACCGGCGACGCCGTGCCGGCCAACGCGGTGCAGTGCGCACGATGGGGCGAGTACGCCGAACAGGATCTGCTGATCTACCAGCAGTCCTTGCGCGTGTACGACGCCGTACAGCTTGTCCCGGTGCAAGGCTCGCACGCATTGGGTATCGCATACCTGAACTGGGCGAAGAACTCTGGCTGGAGGAACAAGTGAGACTGCTCCGGATCCGCACCGACGACGGTCTGCGCGACGCCGTACTCGACGAAGACGATCGGGTTCGACCGTTGCCGGGCGCCGCCGAGCCGTTCGATCTGGACCGGCTGCGTGAGCGGGCGACTGTGGCCGAGCCGGCGGTGGACTTCGAGACGGTGATGCTCGCCGCGCCGCTGAGCCCGGGCAAGATCGTGTGCGTCGGGCTGAACTACGCGGACCACGCGGCCGAGGGCGGGCAGGAGGCGCCGGCCGAGCCGATCCTGTTCATGAAGGCCGCGGACACCGTGGTCGGAGCGCGCGACGACGTGATCATTCCGCGCGGCAGCGAGAAGACCGACTGGGAAGTCGAGCTGGGCGTTGTCATCGGTCGGAAGGCGGCCTACCTGGCCGACGAGGCCGAGGCGCTGGCTCATGTCGCCGGATATGTGCTCGCCAACGACGTGTCGGAGCGGCACTTCCAGCTCGAGCGCGGAGGCCAATGGGACAAGGGGAAGAACTCGGCGACGTTCTGCCCGCTCGGTCCGTGGATCCTGACCGCGGACGAGGTGCCGGATCCACAGGCGATCAAGCTCGGGCTGGACCTGAACGGCGAGGCGCTGCAGGACGGTTCGACGGCGAACATGATCTTCGGCGTCGCGCACCTGGTCCACTACATCTCGCAGTTCATGACGCTGTACCCGGGCGATGTGATCAGCACCGGTACGCCGGCCGGCGTCGGCGCAGGCCAGAAGCCGCCCCGCTTCCTGCGCGAAGGCGACCTACTCCGGGTCTGGGCCGACGGCCTGGGCGAACAGCACAGCCGGCTGGTTAGCGCTAACGACAGGACGTAGTCGTCTGCGTATACGACCTCGCCCGCCTGAACGCGCCGTTAGTCGGCCCAGATACCCGGACACCTCCTGTCGTTAGTGCACCAGAGCGGCGGCGATCGAGTCCGCGATCGGGGTGGTCGGGCGACCGATCAGGTGGGTGAGGTCGCTGCCGCGTCCAGCCAGGAGGCCACGCTCGATCGCGGCGTCGACGTCCACGAGGATCGGCGCGAACTGCTCGGGCAACCCGGCCCCGAGCAGGATCTGCAGGTGCGTCTCGGCCGGAACGTTGTTGTAGGCAACGTTCTTCCCGGACTGCCTGGCCAGCTCGGCGGCGTACTCCGTCAGCGTCCACGCGACGTCGCCGTTCAACTCGTAGGCCTTCTTGTCGTGCCCGTCCCCGGTCAGCACGACGGCCGCCGCGGCGGCGTAGTCCCGGCGCGCGGCCGACCCGATCCGCCCGTCGCCGGCGCTGCCGACAACACCGTGCTCCAGTTGTACGGCGATCTGGTCGGTGTAGACCTCGTTGTACCAGCCGTTGCGCAGGAGCGTGTACGGCAGCCCCGAGTCGAGGATCGCCTGCTCGGTCGCGAGGTGATCGGCCGCCAGGTCGAAGTCGGCCTCGGGTCCGCCGAGCACGCTGGTGTATGCGATCCGCGCGACGCCTGCGTCCTTCGCGATCGCGATGATCGACTCGTGCTGGTCGACCCGGTTCGGCTCGAGCCCGGAGATCAGCAGGACGGTGTCCCCGGCGCCGAACGCCTTCGCCAGCGCGGCCGGGTCGTTGTAGTCGGCGATCCGGACCTCGACGCCACGGGCCGCGATCGGGGCGGCCTTCTCGGCGTTCCGCGCGACCGCGACGACCTGGTCGGCGGGGACCCGCTGCAGCAGTTCGTCGATGACGAGGCTGCCCAGGTGGCCGGTGGCGGCGGTGACGACGATGCTCATCTGTACTCCTAGTCGTTGATGTCTGCCACCGACAGTAGGCAGCATCAGTGAGCGGATCTATGTCTATGGAGCGCGGATTTATATCCGATCGTCTTGACGGCTGCGCGTATCATCAAAGACATGGATGTGCTCGCAGATGTCGTCGATGCGATGAAGACCGGCCCTGCCACGTCCGGGCGCACCGACGTCCGGGGCCCGTGGGGACTGCGGTTCGGGCACTCGTTCGGCGCGACGTTCCACCTGGTCCTGCAGGGTACGGCGTGGTTGCTGCCGCCGGACGGCGACCCGATCCCGCTCGGACCGGGCGACGCCGTACTGCTGCCGCGCGGCGTCCAGCACACACTCGCCGACCATCCGGACTCTCCGACCGTCGACTTCGATCCGTCGGTCGAAGAGCCGCCGCACGGTCAGGGCGCCCGCGCGCTGCTGCTGTGCGGGACCTACCGGCTCGATCGCGAACGTCCCCACCCGGTGCTGAGCAAACTGCCCGACGTGGTCGTCGTGCCGGCGGATCCCGGCCGGCACCGAACGTTGCACACGGCAATCAGCATCCTGGGGGAGGAGCTCGACGCGCAGCGGCCCGGCGCGGCAGCCGTCGTCCCGGCGCTCGTGGATGCGCTGCTCGTCCTGATTCTGCGGGCCTGGTTCGAGAACAACGACTGCCCGACGGATCGCGGCTGGGCGCGGGCGCTGACCGATCCCGCGGTCGTGCAGTCGCTCGAGCTGATCCACGAGAAGCCTGGCGCCGCGTGGACGGTTGCTGATCTTGCTGCCGATGTCGGGTTGTCGCGGGCGGCGTTCGCGCGCCGGTTCACCGAGGCGGTCGGCGAGCCGCCGCTCACGTACCTGTCCCGCTGGCGGATGACGACGGCAGCACGGCTGTTGCGCGATCACAATCGCCCGCTCGCCACGGTCGCGAAGGAGATCGGCTACACCTCGGAGTTCGCGTTCGCAAAGGCGTTCAAGCGCGACTTCGGCGTACCGCCGGGGACGTATCGCAAGCAGCTCACGCCGGCCTGACGGTCAGATCCTCCGGGCGCAACGTCGCGACCAGCTCGCCACGACTGCGTACGCCGACCTTGGCGAATGCGGACTTCAGGTGGTCCTGGATCGTGTGCGGCGAGATCGACAGTCGATCCGCGATCTCGGTGGTGGTGTGCCCGGAGATGATCTCCAGGCAGATCTCCCGCTCGCGCGTGGTCAGCCCGTACGCCGCCAGCAGCATCCCGACCAGGTGATGGCCGGACGCCGGCTCGATCGTGACCACGACCTCGTCGTCGTTGTCCCCGAGCAGACGGCTGCCCTGCAAGACAACCCATCCGCCCGAGGCCGTCTGGACCCGCGCCTGGAAGGTCCCAGCCACCCGCGTGCCCGTGACTACCGCGCGGAGCAGTACGTCGAACCGCCCGGGCGCGATCTCGTTCAGCTCGTCCTGCCAGGTCTGCGCGGCCGCGGTGATCGCCCGAGGTTCGCCGTTCGGGCCGGTGACGACGATCGACGGGCCGACCCCTCCGCGGTACCCGTGCGCATCCGTCCGTACGGCGACCCGCGTCGCCGCGCCGATCACCGGCGCCACCGACCCGAGGAACTCCACCTCGCGATCGCTGAAGTCCGAGCCACTCCGCACGAACCCGGCCGCACCCCAGCAGTCGCCGTCGACAGTGAACGTGGTCCGCACCTCGTGCTCGATCCCGAGCGGCCGCCACACCTCGTTCAGCCGCCGGTGCCCGACGACTTCGCGATACGGCAGGTCGGACATCCGCGCGACCCGGCGATCGTTGCGGGCCAGTTCGGCGAACGAGTTCGGCACCGATCCGACGTACTCCGTCTCGGCCAGCCGCGGCTCGTACTCCGAGGGGATGCGGGCCTGCCCGCTGGTCATCGAACTCATCACCAGCGTGGCCGGATCCAGGCCGGCCCAGCAGGTCAGCTCGCTGCCGACGACCCGCTCGACCACCTCGATCGCGGCCGCGTGCAGTTCGACGACGCCCATCCCCGACGTCGCCAGTGCCGCGATGTCCCGGCGCGCGGCCCGCGCCCGGCCCTCCCACATGCGCTCAGTATGCGCCGCCGTACCGGGGCCGCCTATCCCGGAAATGTGGGGATCCCGGTCAGGTCCTGAGCCCAGGCGGACGGGATTTCGGCCGGCTTCACCACTTCCTACCGTCGCAGCCATGACCGAATCAGTGCATCTGAGCAACGCCGGCAGCGGGGTCGAGCACGCCGCTCCGGATGCGACCGTGACCGTCAAGATCGGCGCCGAACACACCGACGGGCAGTACGAGCTGTTCGAGGTCGACGCAGCGCGCGGCGAACCGGCTCCGCCGCGGACCGAGCCGTGCAGCAAGGCGTTCTACGTTCTGCACGGCCGGATCCTCGTCCAGGCCGGCGACCAGGGTTACGACCTCGGCCCGGGCTCGTCGATCAGCATCCCGGTCGGCACCCTCAACACCTTCACGGTCCTGACGCCGGCCGCGAAGTTCCTCACTGTCAGGGCCTTCTCATGAGTACGGCGGCGCAGGTGCTGGCGATCTTCATCGCCGTTGTGCTCGTCGGGGTGTTCGTGATGGAGGCGATCCTGTACCGGCATCCCAAGCTCTATCCGCTGTTCCTGACCAAGCGCGAGGACCTCGACGCGGTCCGGATGTGGACCGTGAACATGGGCTGGTACAACCTGTCGACCGCGGCCGCGCTGGTGATCGGCGTGATCCTCGCGGCCAACGGCCACGAGTCGGCGGGCGGGGCGCTGGTGACCTTCACCGCGGCGCAGCACACGTGCATGGCCGTCGTCCTGGTCGTGTCGGAGCGGCGGTTGTGGCTGAACGCGCTCATGGAAGGCATTCCTGCCGCGGTTTTGCTCATCCTCATGCTGTAGGAAAGTTACGAACCTTGCGCAATCATGGGCATGAAACACCGCACACACTCAAGGTTCCCGGATGGTCACCGAGCGTTCGGCTATTCCGGGGGCCTGCCGGCCTGAGTACCCGTGAAGGTGAGGCTCATGAGCCCAATCAGTCGCAGGACCCTTGTTCTCGGCGGACTCGCCGCGGCTGGTGTCGGCGCCCTCCCGGCTGCCGCCCAGTCGTCCGTGATCACCGCTACCGCCGCCGTCCCGTACCCGTTCCAGCTCGGCATCGCCTCGGGTGAGCCGGACGCGAGCAGCGTCGTACTGTGGACCCGCCTGGCCCCGTCGCCGACCAACGCCGACGGCCAGGGCGGGATGGCGAACGCCGACGTCGCCGTGGACTGGCAGGTGTCGACCACCGACACCTTCAGCACGCTGGTCGCCACCGGCACAGTCACTGCCAAGTACGCCGCCGCCCACTCGGTGCACGCCATCGCCGGCGGCCTCAATCCGGACTCCGACTACTTCTACCGATTCCGTGCCCAGGGCTACATCTCGCCCGTCGGCCGGACCCGCACCACTCCGGCCATCGGTGCCGCCGGACGCGACCTGGTGATGGCCTTCACTTCCTGCTCGCACTACGAGGAGGGCTACTTCACCGTCTACCGCCGGATGGCCGAGGAGAACCCGGGCGTCATCCTGCACCTCGGCGACTACATCTACGAGTACGGTCCGACGACGGGCCGCCCGCGTCTCCACCTCGGCAACGAGATCGTGTCGCTCGCGGACTACCGCCGCCGGTACGCGCAGTACAAGACGGACCCGGACCTGCAGGCTGCGCACGCGGTGGCGCCGTGGATCGTCGTACCTGATGACCATGAGGTGGAGAACAACTACGCCGGCACCGTGCGCGAGAACAACACGCCTGCGCTGACTGCGGCGCAGTGGACCGCGCGGCGTTCGGCGGCGTACCAGGCGTACTACGAGAACATGCCGCTGCGGCCTGCTCAGGTGAACAGCGGCAACAGCATCCAGCTGTACCGGCGGCTGCGGTGGGGGAGTCTGGCGACGTTCCACATGCTCGACACCCGGCAGTACCGCAATGACCAGGCATGTGGTGACGGCTGGAAGGTCTGCTCGGACGCCGATCTCGCCACCCGCAGTCTGCCCGGCAACCCGCAGGAGACGTGGCTGCTGGACGGTCTGGGGCAGCACCTGGGTACGTGGGACATCATCGGCCAGCAGGTGTTCTTCGCCCGCCGGTTCAACTCGACCGGTGCCAGCATGGACTCCTGGGACGGGTACCGCGCTTCGCGGGCGCGGATCCAGCAGGGCTGGGTGGATCGGTCGGTCCGCAATCCCGTCGTACTCACCGGAGATGTCCACCGGGCGTGGGCGAACGACCTCAAGGCCGACTACAACAACGCGAACTCGGCGACCATCGGCACCGAGCTCGTCACCAGCTCGGTCACCTCGAGCGGTGACGGCGACGCGACCACAGCGGTGCCGGACGCCGGGACGAACCCGTGGCTGAAGTTCTACAGCAACCGGCGCGGGTACATCCGCGCGACGGTCAGCCCGACCGAGATGCGAGCCGACTTCCGCAACGTGGCAAAGGTGTCCGAGCACGGCGCCGCTGCTGCGACCGCGAAGTCGTTCGTCATCGAAGAGGGCCGGCCCGGATTGCAGGCGGTGTGAGATGAAAACCCTTGCAGTACTGATGATTGCGGCCGTCGCTCACGTCGCTACACCGACCTGGACGACCGCCAACAGCGTGGCCACCGGCGATCAGGACAACGCGTCCGTTGCGATCAACCGGAACGGGTACGTCGCTGTGGCGTGGGAGGACGACCGCGACACCGACAACGCGACCGACAACGTCCACAGCGATATCTGGGTGCGGCTGTTCCACAACGGCACAGCTGTGTACGAGAAGAAGCTCTCCGCCGGTGGCGACAGCGGAGTGACCACCTGGCGACACCTGCACCCGGACGTCGGTCTGGACGACAACGGCAATGCAGTCGTGGTGTGGCAGGACGACCCGGACGGCAACGGGTTCTACAACATCCCGTACCGCGTCCTGAACACTGCTGGCACCGTGACAGCGACTGGCAACGCCAACACGAGCGCCACCGGCCAGCAGATCAACCCGCGGGTCGCTGTGGACCCGGATGGCGCGCCGTCCACTGCAGCAGTCGCGTTCTCTGTGGTGTGGGAGGACATCCAGACCGGTACGCCGGCCACCGTGAAGGCAGCCGGCTACACGGGACCGACCACTCGCGCCTGGGAGGTCACCGCCTCGCAGACGACCGGCCAGCACCACAACCCGGACGTGGCCGTGTCGGCGTCCGGCGACGCCGTAGTCGTCTGGGACGAGGACGGCGACGCCAACGGTGACTACAACATCGGACTGATCCGCTTGGGCCGGACCAACGGCGCCGCCAGTCTGTCCCGCCGCGTCGCCAACGCGACGACGACGGGCCAGCAGACGCACGCAGCTGTCGCAGCCAACTTCAACGGCGACTTCGCGGTCGCATGGCAATCAGGTACGGCGCTCAGCACGCGCTCGTTCGACTCAGCGGGCACGGCCCGCTATGCCGACGTACAGGCAACGGCTGCGGGCACTGCGCCGTCGATCGGGATCGACGACCAAGCGCAGACCGTGGTGGGCTGGACGGTCCAGGCCACTGATCTCGATGTGTGGATCCGTGGCTTCGGGACGGACGGCACCGACACGGGACGACTGTCACCGCAGCAGCTCAGCTCGGCAACCGCCGGTCGGCAGGAGCAGATGACGGTTGCGGTCTCGCCGTACGCCGAAGTTGCTGTGGCCTACACCGACGACAACGACGGCAACACCTACGACCAGGTCATCCTGGGCACCGGGATCTCCAACAACAGTTGGTGATTCAGTTGACCGCGAACCACAGGATCGCGGCCAGCACGACCTCGACCCAGAAGTAGAACCAGATCGGATAGAAGGCGGCCGGCCGGTCGAACACCCGACCGACCAACCGGCCGGCCGCCATCCCCGCCAGCGCAACCGCGACCGCGATCACCGCGCCGCGGCGGATCCCGTCGTCGATTACCGCGACGACGAGCAGTGCGGCGACGGCCAGCCCGAATCCGCCGTACACGGCCCGTACTTCGCTGCGCGCGTGCGGCCCGCTGATCTGGATCCCGAACGGCCGCACCAATGCGGCGGGTGCGGCGAGTCCGTAGATCCCCATGCCGGCGAAGAAGACAGCAACGACGATGATCCCGATCACTTGCCGAAGGCTACTTCAGTTGGTGGTTGGGGTGATGGTGGCGAGTACTGCGTCGGCAGAGGTCACCACCTGGAGGCTGGTGATGTCCCGCAGCGGGATCGACGTACTGGCTGGCACCTGTGCCTGGTCGCGGCCGTTCGCAGCCCACCAGCCGGCTGTCTCGGTGGTGCCGTTGCGACTGCGAACGACGAGCATGCAGTGCTCGTACGGCTGCAGGTCCTTCATCTTCAGCTGGATGTCCGTACCCCAGCCGTGACTGGTCAGCTTGGCAGTCGTGTCTATGCCGCCGACTCCGTCCGTCGCAGTCCACGTAGCCGACGCCGGAGCAGACATCAGACCCCAGCCGACCACACCGCTAACCATGGCTGCCGACGCGGCCGCCAGCACCCAGCGCCGACGCCTTGGCCGCCTCTTCTTTGTGAGCATCAGTGGTGCAGGCTCTGGTTCCTCCGTCTCGATGTCTTCGACCGGTATGGCGTGCAGGAGGCCGGGGAGGTGGGCGAACTGCAGCAGCGTCTCGCGGCAGGTCGCACAGGTCGCGAGGTGCTCCTCGGTCGCACGACGTTCGGACGTCTCCAGCGCACCGAGGACGTAGGCACCGATCGACATCGACTCCGGGCACGTCATGAGCCGGTCACTCCCCGTTCCTCCAGCGCCGCACGGAGGGCGTGCAGCGCGTAGTAGCTCCGCGACTTCACCGTCCCCGGCGGTACGCCGAGGACCGCCGCCGCCTCGTTGACGGTCCGCCGCTTGTAGAACAGCTCCACGATCACCTGCCGGTGGTCGTGGCTCAGCCCGCGCATGACATCGATCACCTGCCAAACCTGCAGCACGTGATCGATGTCGTCGCCGAGCGCCGCGAACTCACGATCGTCGATCGGTACTTCGGTCACCCGGGCCGCCTGCTTGCGGTGACCGGAGATCACCAGGTTGCGGGCGACCGTGAACAGCCAGCGGCCGGCCCGGTCCGGGTCCAGTTCCGACGCGTGCGTCCAGGCCCGCGCCATAGTCTCCTGCACGATGTCCTCGGCGTACTGACGGTCGCCGCCCACCGAGCGCAGGACATAGCTGTAGAGCGGCCGCCGGTACCTGTCGTACAACGCGCGGATCACCGTGTCGTCATCCACACCTCGGAACTACGCACAGGAGCCGTAGAAGGTTCAACTGAACCGGTCGGCGCTGTTCTGCGTATCTGATGGTGAAAGGAGCTATTGATGAAAACCACAGTATTGTTGCTAGGAGCAACCGTGGCCGCGGTTGGAACGCTGGCCGCGTGCGGAGGCAACAACACCGCTCAGACAAGCACCGGCGGAGCTGCTGCCGGGGCTGCGGTATCGGTCCAGAACGTGAGCGGAGTCGGCCAGACGCTGGTCGACTCGTCCGGGAAGACGCTGTACTTCGCCGACCAGGAGGCCGGCGGGATGATCAAGTGCACCGGCAACTGCCTGAGCTTCTGGATGCCGGCCACAGGTACCGCCGCCGACGCGAAGTCGGTGACCGGCCTGGCCGTCACGAAGCGCTCCGACACCGGCGCCGACCAGCTGACCTTCCAGGGCAAGCCGCTCTACACCTTCAAACTCGACACCGGCGCCGGCAAGGCCCAAGGCAACAACGTCACCGATTCCTTCTCCGGCACGAGCTTCACCTGGCACGCCGCTGCCACTACGGCAGCGGCGCCCACCCAGGCTCCGTCCAGCTCATCCGGCGGTGGCGGCGGCTACGGCTACTGATCCTCGACCAGGACGCGAACATCCCACGGCCCGAGCTCGAGCTTGCCGTTCGTGGGCCGGTCCGCGAGCACGTCGCGGGCCGGACCGGGGATCTTGAGGTCGACACTGTCCCACGACCAGTTGTGGACGAACCGGAGCCGCCGTCCGTCCGCAGCGGTCGCGGACGTCACGGTCACACTGCTCGGCCGCTCGGACCATGAGTCGGGCTTGATCCACCGGAACAGGTCTGCGGCGAGTGCCGGATTGGGAACTGTGCCGACGTACGTGATCCGGCCGGATCCGTAGGCCCGTGTGGTGATCGCCGGCCATCTGGCGAAGTGTGGATCGTCATAGCCGACCAGTACCTCGGCGCCGTCGAGCTGAAGCCCGTCTACCCAGCGAGTTGCGGCTGCGTCGTCCCCGAGCTCCAGGCCGGCACCCTGAACGGACAGGTCTGCGTCGAGATTGCTGTACTCGTCGTACCGGACACCGGCTGCGGCCGACAGCCTGGCGGGCTGGACGTCGGTGCGGACTCGCGCTTCGTGGTCGGCGTACGCCGTGCGCGGTCCGACGACCAGGTGCCCGCCGGCTTCGGCGTACGCGACCAACCGGTCCAGCAGGTCGTCGTCGGCCAGATAGAGCGCAGGTACGACGAGAATCGGGTGCTCCTCGACCGACCCCGTGAACTGACTCGTGTGCAGGATGCGGACCTGGAGGCCGGCGTCGAAAGCCCCACGATAGAAGGGATCGAAGAAGCCGTCGTACGAGCGTTCGTCCGGGCTGCCGTCCTCCTGCGCGAGCGCCGGGTACTTCTGCATCAGCCACTTGCTGGGCAGCGAGTACAGCATCGTCACGTCATTGTCCGGGGTGATGCCGGCAACCAATGAGCCGGCGGCTTCGAACTCCGCACCCAGCTGTGCGATCTCCCGGTAGACCCGCCCCGGTTCGCCACTGTGGGGAAGGACTCCACCCCAATAGGTCTCGGCACCGAAGTGCAGCGTGTGCCAGTGCCAGTACTCGATCATCCTGGCGCCACGAGACACCAGGGCCCATGCTGCCTGGCGCCACTGGCCGTCGTACGCCGGATGGTTGCTCCACGGGGACCCGATGGACTGCGCGTTGGTCTCCGTGACGAGAAACGGCTGCTGCTGGGACGAATACATCCGGTCTGCACTGAGGTAGAGCGCCCAGGTGCCAGTAGTGGTCCAGCCCTGCCGCGCCGGACCGTGAGGTGGGTGCAGCAGGCCGTCCTGCATCGCGTAGTACGCGTTGCCGGTGGTGACGTCCAGACGCCGTACCAGCTCGTCGTCGGCGACGGCCGGGCGGTCGTAGGCGATGCACGTGGTGACGAACTGGTCCGTCCGCGAGTACTCGCGGACGATGTCAGCCTGCCAGCCGATGAACTCCGTTGTCTGATCTGCCTGGAACTGCCGCCACGCCACGTCGTACTGCGGCTGGACGTTGCCATCGGGAGTCCACAGGTCGGCCCAGTCCGACAGGCGGTGCGACCAGTAGACGAGGCCCCAGGCCTCGTTCAGGCTCTGGACGTCGCCGTACTTGTGCCGGAGGCTGTCCACGAAGCGCTGGAAGACGCCGTGGTTGTGGAGCAGCTCGTTCCCCGGTTCGTTGTCGACCTGGAACCCGATCACGGCGGGATGCCCGGCGTACCGGTCGGCGATCTTCCGGATCACCCGCTCGGCGTGGAACCGGTAGCCGGGGTGGGTGAAGTCCATCTCCTGCCGCGCGCCCCACCCGATCCGCTGACCTGTCTTCCGCTCGCCGGTGATCTCCGGATACAACCGCACCAGCCACGGCGGCACGGCGTACGTCGGAGTGCCGAGGACGACCGCGATACCGCGCCGGTGCGCGCCGTCGAGGACGGGTTGCAGCCAGTCGAGGTCGAAGCGGCCGTTCTCCGGCTCCCAGGTCGACCAGACGGACTCGCCGACCCGGATCACCGAGAAGCGCGCCGCGGCCATCAGGTCGAGATCCCGCTCGAGGCGGTCGTGGGGTTGGTATTCGTGATAGTACGCAGCTCCGAAAAGCACCCGCTCGTGCACGGTTTCTCCAATAATAGAAGGGAATCAGGCCTTGACGCCGCCGGCCGCCAGCCCGGACTGCCAGTACCGCTGCAGCAGGAGGAAGGCGGCGATCAGCGGTAGTACGGACAGGAACGAGCCGGTGATGACCAGCGAGAGCACGGCTCCGGTCGTGCCGCCGCCGGCGCTGGCCTGGGACGACCACGCGGCCAGCCCCACGGTGATCGGATACAGATCCGGGTTGTTGAGCATGATCAGCGGCAGGAAGTAGTTGTTCCAGGTTGCGACCAGGGTGAACAGCAGCACCGTGACAATGCCCGGCGCGAGCATCCGGAGTGCGACCTGGAAGAAGATCCGGAACTCACCGGCGCCGTCGATCCGGGCCGCCTCGATGATGCCGTCCGGTACGGCGTCCTGCGCGTAGATCCGCATCAGGTACAGCCCGAACGGGCTCACCAGCGACGGCAGGATGATCGCCAGCGGCGTGTTCACCAGCCCGGCCTTGCTGAACAACAGGTACGTCGGGATCGCGAGGGCCGTCGTCGGCACCATGATCGCGCCGAGCACGGCCCCGAACATCGCCGCGTTCCCACGGAACCGGTACTTGGCGAAACCGTATCCGCCCAGAGCACACAGGAACGCGGCCCCACCGGCACTCACCACCGCGTAGAAGACGGTGTTGCCCATCCAGCGGGTGAAGACCCATCCGTCGTTCGTCACGGTCTGTTTGATGTTCGAGAACAGGGAGATGTCGTGCGCGAACCACAGGCCGAAGCTCGAGAACAGGTCGCCGACCGTCTTGGTAGACGCGACGAACAGCCAGAACAGCGGTAGCAGGAAGTAGATCAGCAGGACCGCCATGGCGATGGTCAGCGCGTTGCTGCGGCGACCGGTCATGCTCGGCTCCTTCTGGTGGTGATGAACAGGACGGCGTAGGACGCGATGACGATGACCGCGCCGAGCAGGAACGAGACCGCGGCGGCGTAGTTCACTTCCTGGCCGGTGAAGGCGAGCGTGTAGGCGTAGAGGTTGGGCGTATATCCGCTGTCGATCACACTCGGCGCCAGCCGCTGCATCAGCTGGGGCTCGTTGAACAGCTGGAAGCTGCCGATGACCGAGAAGATCACGCAGATCAGGAGAGCGGGCCGCAGCGCCGGGATCTTGATGCTCCACGCGGTCCGGATCGCGCCCGCGCCGTCGACGGCCGCGGCCTCGTACAGGTCGTGCGGGACCGCGCGCAGAGCGGCGTACAGGATGATCATGTTGTAGCCGGTGAACTCCCAGGTGACGACGTTCGCGAGTGAGCCGAGCATCCAATCGGGGGTGAGGAACTTCGGTGCGGCCGCCCCGACCTTGTCGGCGAGCTGGGCGAACGGGCCGAAGTCGCGGCCGTACAGATAGCCCCACATGAGTGCCGCGACGACGCTCGGCACGGCGTACGGCAGGAAGATTCCCAACCGGAACAGCTTCGCGACGCGCAGCAGGCCGCTGTCGATGGCCAATGCCGCCAGCAGCGCGATCACGAGCATGATCGGGACCTGGATCAGGAAGAACAACGCGACCCGGCCCACGCCGTGCAAGAGCCGAGGATCGGTGAGAGCGCGGGTGTAGTTGCCGATCCCGGCGAAGACCGTCCCGCCGATCAACCGCTCCTGGAAGAGGCTGAGGTACGCCGCGTAGGCGAGGGGGAGGACCAGCATGGCGACGAACACCAGCATGAACGGTGCCACGAACAGGTAGCCGGTCCGGCCGTGGGTCACGCCGTGCCGTCGCTGCCGATGGCCCTGACTGCGGCCCGGGGCCCGCGCCCCGAGCCGCCGATCGGCGGTGTCGACACTCATTGGTCGACCTTGAAGCCCTGGTTCTGGGCGTACTTCGTGGTCCGTTGCTGCCATTGATCGAGCGCCGAGCTGGTGTCGGTCTTGTTCGCGAACGACTTGCCGACGGTCTCGTTCCAGTCGCTGACGGTCTGATCCAGGAACGGCGGCCACTGGAACTTCGTGTCCACGGTGTCGCTGATCCCGGCGAACAGCTTGTTCACCGGCTGGCCGCCGTAGAAAGGCAGCGGCCGGTCGACGAACGAGGTGTCTGCCAGCAGTGCTTTCGTGACCGGGAACAGGAACTGCTGGGTCGCGAACATCTTGGCCGACTCCGGATCGGTGTTGATGAACTCGGCCAGCTTCGCCGCGGCGATCGGGTTCTTCGTGCCCTGGACGACGGCAGTCGTCGAGCCGCCCCAGTTCCCGGAGACGTTCTTACCGGCGTCCCACTGGGGGAGCGGCGCGGCTCGCCACTTGCCGCTGGTCGCCTTCGCGCTGCCCTCCAGGAAGACCGGGCCCCAGGCGGCAGTGAGCCAGGTGGCGTACTTGCCCCGGTTCAGCGCCTGGTACCACGCGTCGTTGAAGTCGGCGTCGGCCGAGACCGAGCCGTCCTTGATCAGACCGCTCCAGTAGTCGGCGACCTTCTTGGACCCGTCGCCGTTGAGGTCGATCTTGACCGAGTCGGCGCTCGGCGTCTCGAACGGCTTCACCCCGGCCTGCCACAGCATCCCGAACCACACTCCGGCCTGGCTCTGCGCGAGGTTCGTCATCGACACGTTCGGGTCCGCGGCGTGCAGTTTGCGGGCGGCCGCCGCGAACTCGTCCCAGGTCTTCGGTACGGCGATGCCGTACTTGTCGAAGATGTCCTTGCGGTACAGCATCCCCATCGGCCCGCTGTCCTGCGGAACCGCCCACACCTGACCGCCGGACCCGACCACCTGCTGCCAGGTCCACGGCACGAACTGGTCCTTGAGCGCCTCGGCGCCGTACGGGCGCAGGTCCAGCAGGCTCTTGGTGAGCGCGAACGTCGGGATGTACTGGAACTCGATCTGGACCGCGTCGGGGAAACCGGTCCCGGCCTTGAGCGCCGTGCGCAGCTTGGTGTACTGCGGTGTGCCCTGGCCGGCATTGACCACCTTCACCTTGATCGCCGGGTACTTCTTCTGGAACAGGTCGACCTCCTTCTGGATGTTCGGCACCCAGGTCCAGAAGGTGAGATCGGTCGGTGTGGTCATGGCCTTGTCGATGTCGGACTGGCTGACGGCTTGCGCCTGGCTCGCGCTGCCGGACGATGACCCACTACCTCCACCGCAGGCGGCCAGAGCCAGCGCGGCGGCGAGGGCGAGGGCGGTTCCGACGGCTGTGCGTCGGCGAATTCGGTTGATGATCACTGCGAACAACTCCTCGAGTCGTGACAAGGCGGTGTCCGGGCACGGGCCTCGGCCGGCATGCCTGACAGGGGTACGGCGCTCAGCGCGCCGGACGTGAATGCGGCGATCAGCCGGCCGGATGCGGCGCGGCGGTGGAGTGGCGGACGACGAGCCGGAGCGGTGGTGGCTCCGGGAGCGGCGAGCGGTCGCCGGTAGGCGACTCGATCTCGGTGACCAGGTTCGCGATCCCGCGGTCGACGTGGACGTCGAAATCCTGCGGGACGGTGGTGAGGGGCGGCGTCAGGAACGCCGCGGAGGGGATGTCGTCGAAGCCGACGACGCTGACATCCCCGGGGACCGAACGGCCGGCCTCGGTGAGCGCACGCAGTACTCCGATGGCCATGTCGTCGTTGGCGACGAAGATCGCGGTGACATCGGGATTCGCTGCCAGTTCACGGCCGGCGGCGTAGCCGGAAGCAGGCAACCAATCGCCTTCCAGCACAGGGGGTTCGGGCGCACCGGCAGCCGCGAGCGCCTGGCGCCAGCCCGCCAGCCGGTCCTGGGCGGCCCACCAGCGCTGGGGGCCGGCGACATGCCAGACCGTCCGGTGCCCGAGGCCGAGTAGGTGTTCGGTCGCGCTCCGGCCGGCGCCTACGTTGTCGCCGCCGGTGACCAGGTTCGGCTTCGCGCTGAGGCCGGGCAACCGGCCGAAGCTCAGCACCGGGAGATCGGCCTCGATCGGTACGCCGTCGCCCTCGTCGATCGGTTCGGACAGGATGATCCCGTCCACACCTTGCTCGAGCAGGTGCTCGACCGCGTCGGCGATGGTGTCCCCTTCGAGGGTGTTCACGATCGTGACCGAGTAACCGGTCGTCCGCAGCGCCCGTTCGACCGCCACCAGTTGGGTCGACGGACCGAACAGCGCCGTACCGAGGCAGACCACCCCGATCCGCTTGGTCTTGCCGGAGTTCAGTGCCCTGGCGGCGTCGTTGCGGCGGTATCCGAGCTCCCGCATGGCTGCCTGGACCCGGAGCCGGACCTCCTCCTTCACGTACGGCTCGCCGTTCAGGACCCGGGAGACGGTCTTCTGGGAGACACCTGCGAGGCGCGCGACGTCCGTACTGCCAGGACGCCGCGCCCGGCCGCTGCTGCTCGACTTCGCCTCGCTCATGTGTCCTCCTCTCTGACTGCGTAGTCAGAATGTGTCTACGTAGTCAGAGAGTCAATCCCCAGAGATCAGACTGTGACCTGGAACACAGCATCCGGACGACTGTTCAGTCGTGCTCGGTCAGTTTGATGATGGGGAGTTCGCGGTCGGTCTTCTGTTGATAGCCGGCGAAGCGTGGGGCGATTGCGATGATTCGCTCCCACTCTTCGGCCCGCGCGGCGCCGTGGAGTTGCTCGGCGCGGACGTCGATCGTCTTGTTGCCGACCTCGATCCGGACCTGGTCGGGATGGGCGGCCAGGTTGTAGTACCACGCCGGGTTGCCCGGAGCGCCGGCTGCGGAGGCGATGAGCAGCCGGCTGCCGTCGGCGGCCGGGAGCCAGCTGACCGGTGTCACCCGTACCTCACCGGACCTGCGTCCGATCGTGTGCAGGACCAAGATGTCGATGCCGATCACCCTGCCGCCCCGGCGGCGGATCACAGGGGCCACAAGTTTGTTCAGCAAGCGCCAGGCGCGGCCGTTCGGCTGCCGAGCGCCACGGGTGCCGGCTCGGCTGTCGAAGCTCACCCCGTTACGGTCTCATGCTCCGTGCGGGTCGTGGTGACCGTGTCGTCATAGGTGAAGGGCTTGCCCTCGAGGTTGAAGCTCCAGGACGTGGTCGGCCTGATCCGCAGGTAGCTGCCCGGGCCGAAGCGGCCGGTGCGTTCGACCAGTTCGGCCTCGCCGTAGATCCGCAGGTAGCGGGGGACCCACGGATCGGTCGACGGGAGGTCGTCGAGGATCACGGCGACCTTGGTGTTGCCGGCCCGCACGTTGCGGAACTTCCGCGTCCGCACCGGGTCGACGCCGCCGATGTAGAGGTGCGTGCCGTCGTACTCGAATCCGACCGGTACGGCGTCCGGCTGCCCGTCGGAGCCGACCGTGGCGAGCCGCGCGATGCGCTGGGATTTCAGGTACTCGAGTTCCTCGTCGCTGAAAGCCATCGATTCTCCTCGATAGTTAATGGCCTTAACTGTATGCATCGTTGACTATACATGCCCTGTACCGTGGTGCTGTGAGTGAGACGGAGATCGCTCCGGTCGAGCAGCTGGACGCGGCGGGCAATCTGATCCAGCTGAGCGGGCTGGTGCAGAGCATCTACGCGCGCGTCTCCGACCGGCACGATCTGACGCCCGTTCAGGCCAAGCTGCTGTGCGTGCTGCTCAGCGGCCCGCGCGGGATGGCTGAGTTGGCGGCGTGCTTCGGCGTCGAGAAGGCTGCGCTCACCGGGCTGATGGACCGGGCCGAGAAGCGTGGTCTGGCCGAGCGTTCCGCGGTCCCGGGCAATCGGCGGGCGCTCCAGGTCAATCTCACCGATGCGGGTCGCCGGGCCGCGAAGGCCTTCCACGCCGACATCGGCGAGGCGCTGAATGGGCTGATGGCGGACCTGACTGCCGCAGATCGCGAGCAGTTCAGCACCACGATGGCCGGCATCATCGCCAGCTGCCGCACCGGCGCCGGCCCTTGCTGAGCGTCCCAGCCGATGAACCGTCGCGGCTGAGAGACAGCGTTTTCCTATACGATCTCAGCGTGTCCAAGCCGCTGAGTTCCTGAGGTGTCCGCCGTCGTCGGTGCGTTCGGCGCGCTGGTCGCGGTTGCCGTGCTCGGGTACGTCGTCGGCCTCCTCGGCGTACTGCGTTCGCAGGACGAGCTGGTTCTGTCCCGGTTGGCGTTCTTCGTCGCGACGCCGGCGCTGCTGTTCACCACGGTCGCGCGGGCGGATCTGCGGGCGATCTTCTCGGTCGTGCTGGTCACCAACCTGCTGAGTCTGTTCGTGGTCCAGGTCGTGTTCCTCGTCGTGGCGGCCGCGATCTGGCGGCGCACGCGGTCGGAAGCGACGATCGGCGTGCTCGCGTCGTCGTACGTGAACGCCGGGAACCTCGGCGTACCGGTCGCGGCGTACGTGCTGGGGAACGGTGCGTTGGTCGCGCCAATCGTGTTGTTCCAGGTCGTGATCATGGCGCCGATCGCGTTCGCCGTACTGGACCATGATCAGCAGGGGAGCGGGCGCCGGGTGTCGGTGCAGACCATGCTGACGCGGCCGTTCCGCAATCCGCTGACCGTGGCGTCGTTGCTCGGGTTGCTGTTTTCGTTGCTGGGCGTGCGATTGCCGGAGGTCGTGATGCGGCCGATCGACCTGGTTGCCGCCGCGGCGGTGCCGGTTGCGCTGGTCGCTTACGGGTTGAGCCTGAGCGCGGGGACGAAGGACTCGATCACGTTGCGGCGGGACGTCGTACTCGCGGTGCTGCTGAAGACGTTCGTGCAACCACTGGTCGCCTACACCATCGCCCGCTGGGTCCTGGACCTCCACGGCCCCGCACTACTGGCCCCGACTCTGCTGGCCGCGCTACCTACCGCCCAGAACGTTTACGTCTACGCCGTCCATTACAGAGCGAGCCGGACGCTCGCGCGGAGCGCCGTCCTGCTGAGCACGTTGCTGTCGATCCCGGTCATGATCCTGATCGCGGGACTTCTGGCCTGAGTCAGCGCCGGTCAGCGCATGGCTTTGAAGGCTTCTTCGGCGACCGGCTCGACCTTGTCGACGTTGACGCCTTCGTTCGCGGACTGGGCGATGACCGTGAGGGTGTTCGAGCCGCGGTAGCACTGGGTCGGCAGATTGCCGGACGACTCGACGCAGGTCGACTTGCCGATCTTCTTGATCTTGTCCGGGGTCGCGCCGGAGTCGGCGACGGTCTTGTCGATGTCGACCTTGCCGCGCAGCGCGATGATCACGAACAGGCGATCGCCGTCGAGACTCCCGTACGCCTCGACCGTCACCTGCTTGCCGTTGTTGATCCGGCTCAACGCCTCTCGGGTCTGGTCGAGGCCGGCCTGGTCGCGGATCGTCTTGTCGGTGATCCGGTCGAGCCCGGCCAGCTTCGCCGGCGGGGTGATCCCGCGTTCGGTGTTCAGCCGGTTGAGCGGCCCGAGACCCCAGATGTACCCGAGCAACGCCAACGCGAGCAGCACGACGACCGCCGCCGCGACCGTGACCCACGGCCCCCGGACCTTGATCCGCCGCCACCACTTCTTCCTCGGCTGCCCGGCCGCGCCATCAGCCTTCGTGTCCCCAGCCGTTTCCCCAACAGTCATCACGGCCCCGGCCGGGTTGTCGGCCCCGGCAGAACTCTCGGCCCCGGCAGGCTTCTCGGCCGTGGCCGGGACGGCGGCCAGCTCGGCGGTGTCGGCGCCGGCGTCGGCCGTGGTGACGGCCTCCTCCGCCGGCGTCGGATCCGCCGGGGTGGTGGGGTCGCTCATGGGTTGGCTCCTCGGACGTTCGGTCGCGGGGTTCGGACCCGATGCTTCCACATCAGCACAAACCGATCTCGCAGGGTAGTCGTTCCGCCACACGCGCCGGCGCCCGCCTCCACCGCGACACGCGCCGATGCCCGCCTCCACGGCGACACGCGCCGGTGCCCGCCTCCACGGCGACACGCGCCGGTGCCCGCCTCCGCCGGAGACGGGCACCAGCAGACGAGCACCGGGTGTCGGGCACCGGGAGACGTGTCAGAGCGCGGCGACGACCTTGACTGCTTCGGAGTCGTCGGCGTGCCAGACGATCTCGCCGGTGATCCGGCCCGCGGCGCGCAGGTCCGGCTCGGCGCGCTCGGCCAGCTCCAGCCGCGCGGCCGGACCGGTGACCTCGACCTTGCTGACCTCGGTCTTCATCGAGACCTGCGCCTCGGACTTCGCCCCGCGAATCCCCGCGAGAACCTCCGACACCGCGTCCAGAACCTCAGGCTCCTGCGCCGGGACCGCGAGATCGACATCCGGCTGCGGCCAGCTGGTCAGGTGGATCGAACCCTCCTGCCACCACGACCAGACCTCCTCGGTCGCGAACGGCAGGTACGGCGCGAGCAGCCGCAACTGGACCGACAACGCAACGGCGAGCGCCGCCTTCGCGGAGGCTGCGGCGGCGTCACCCTGACCGCCGTACGCACGCTCCTTGACCAGCTCGACGTAGTCGTCGCAGAACGTCCAGAAGAACCGCTCGCTGACCTCCAGCGCACCGGTGTAGTCGAACCGCTCGAAGGCCGCCGTCGCATCGGAGACGACCGAACGCAGCCGCTGCAGCATCGCCAGGTCGACCGGCTCGGTGACCGCGGACGTGTCGACCGTCGTCGCCCCGAACCCGAGAACGAACTTCGACGCGTTCAGGACCTTGATCGCGAGCCGCCGCCCGACCTTCATCTGCGACTCGTCGAACGGAGAGTCCATCCCCGGCCGGGCCATCGCCGCGCGCCACCGGACCGCGTCGGCGCCGAACTTGTCCAGGATCTCGGTCGGGACGACCGCGTTGCCCTTGGACTTCGACATCTTCTTCCGGTCCGGGTCGACGACGAACCCGGAGATCATCGACCGCGCCCACGGCAGCGTGCCGTTCTCGAAGTGGGCCCGGACGACGCGGGAGAACAGCCAGGTGCGGATGATCTCGTGCGCGTGCGTGTTCAGGTCCATCGGGAAGGTACGCCGGAACAGGTCGTCGTCGCGCTCCCAGCCGCAGGCGATATGCGGGGAGAGCGACGACGTCGCCCAGGTGTCCATCACATCGGGGTCGGCCTCGAACCCGCCCGGCTTGCCGCGCTGGGACTCGTCGTACCCCCGCGGTGCCTGCGAGGTCGGGTCGATCGGCAGCTCGGCCTCGGCCGGCATCAGCGGGTGCGCGTAGTCGGGCTCGCCGTCGGCGTCCAGCGGATACCAGACCGGGAACGGGACGCCGAAGTACCGCTGGCGGGAGATCAGCCAGTCGCCGTTCAGCCCCTCGACCCAGTTCAGGTAGCGGTGGCGCATGTGCTCCGGGACCCAGGCGAGCTCCTCGCCGCGCTCGAGGAACTCCTGCTTGAGCCCCTCGTCGCGGCCGCCGTTGGTGATGTACCACTGCCGGGTGGAGACGATCTCGAGCGGCTTGTCGCCGTTCTCGTAGAAGTTCGCCATCCGCTCGGTGGGCTTCGGCTCGCCGTCCAGGTCGCCGCCCTCGCGCAGCTTCGCCACGATCAGCTCGCGGGCGCTGAAGACGGTCTTGCCGGCCAGCTCGCCGTACAGCTCCGCGGAGTCCTCGAGCCAGGCCGGGGTCTCGCGCAGGAACCGGCCGTCGCGGCCGATGACGGTCCGGACCGGCAGCTGCAGCTCGCGCCACCACTGGATGTCGGTCTGGTCGCCGAAGGTGCAGCACATCGCGATACCGGCGCCCTTGTCCATCTCGGCGGCCGGGTGGGACAGGACCGGGACCTCGACGCCGAACAGCGGCGACTTCACGGTCGTCCCGAACAGGTGCTTGTAGCGGTCGTCGTCGGGGTGGGCGATCAGCGCGACACAGGCCGGGATCAGCTCGGGCCGGGTGGTCTCGACGTAGATCGGCCCGTCGGCGCCGTGGAACGCGATCCGGTGGTAGGCGCCCGGATACGGCCGGGCCTCCATCTCGGCCTGCGCGACAGCGGTCTGGAACGTGACGTCCCAGACGGTCGGCGCCTCGGCCAGATACGCCTCGCCGCGGGCGAAGTTGCGTAGGAAAGCGCGCTGCGACGTACGCCGGGAGTCCTCGGAGATCGTGGTGTAAAGGTGCTCCCAGTCGACGCTCAGGCCGACCGTCCGCCACATCGACTCGAACGCCTGCTCGTCGATATGAGTGAGCTCACCGCACAGGTCGACGAAGTTCTGCCGGGCGATCGGGATCTGCTTCTTCGGGTCCGGCTTGGCCGGCGGGGTGAAGTCCGCGTCGTACGGCATCGAGGGGTCGCACTTGACGCCGTAGTAGTTCTGGACCCGGCGCTCGGTCGGCAGGCCGTTGTCGTCCCACCCGATCGGGTAGAAGACCTTCTTCCCGCGCATCCGCTGGAACCGCGCGACCAGGTCGGTATGGGTGTAGCTGAAGATGTGCCCGACGTGCAACGATCCGGAGACCGTCGGCGGTGGCGTGTCGATCGAGAACACGTCGGCCCGCTCGGCGGTGCGGTCGAAGGCGTAGGTCTGCTGCTCCTTCCATACGGCAGCCCACTTCTCCTCGAGGCCTTCGAGGGTGGGCTTGTCTGGAACGCGGGACGTCTGGCTCATGCGCACAATCGTAGTGGTTGTCAAGGGGTGCTCCGAACGCTTATCCACACCCCCCACCTAGACTGAGCATTCTGATGAGCGACCTCTCTTATGCCGACGTGTCGGCCCTGCTCCAGGCGCGCTGGCCGGAGCACAAGATCGAGCCTTCCCTGGACCGGGTTCGGCGGCTCGTCGAGCTGCTCGGCGACCCCCAGAAGGCCTACCCGGTGGTGCACCTGACGGGGACCAACGGCAAGACGTCCACGGCCCGGATGATCGACACCCTGCTGCGTGAGGCGGGGCTACGGACCGGCCGTTTCACCAGCCCGCACCTGGAGTCTGTGCGCGAGCGGATCACGCTGGACGGCGAGCCGATCAGCGAGGAGCGCTTCGTCGAGGCGTACGCCGAGATCGCGCCGTACCTCGACGTCGTCGACGCCGAGCAGGAGCACCCGCTGACGTTCTTCGAGGTGATGACCGGCATGGCGTACGCCGTGTTCGCGGACGCACCGGTCGACGTCGCGGTGGTCGAGGTCGGTCTGGGCGGGTCGTGGGACTCGACCAACGTCGCCGACGGAACGGTCTCGGTGATCACGCCGATCGCCGTCGACCACGCGCACATCCTCGGCGCGGATCCGGTCACGATCGCCGGCGAGAAGGCCGGCATCATCAAAGCCGGCGGTACGACGGTGATGTCGCAGCAGAGCCTGGAGGTCTTCGAGGTCCTGCTCCGCCGGGCCGCCGAGGTCGGCTCGCAGGTCGCCCGCGAAGGGATCGAGTTCGGCGTCGTCAACCGCACGCTCGCGGTCGGCGGTCAGGTCATCTCGGTGAAGGGCCTCGGCGGCGAGTACGACGAGCTGTTCATCCCGCTGCACGGCGAGTTCCAGGCGCACAACGCCGCCACCGCCGTCGCCGCGGTCGAGGCGCTGCTCGGCGCCAGCCCCGAGACCGAGGGCCGGGTCACCACCGAGCTGCTGCAGGCCGGGTTCGCCGAGGTCACCAGCCCGGGCCGGTTGGAGGTTGTCCGGCAGAGCCCGACGATCGTCGTGGACGCCGCGCACAACCCGCACGGCGCCGAGGCGACCGCGGCCGCGGTCTCGGAGGCGTTCCAGTTCCAGCCGCTGATCGGCGTCCTCGGCTGCATGAAGGACAAGGACGTGTACGGCGTCCTCGAGGCCTACGAGCCGATCATGGAAACGATCGTCTGCACCCGGAACAGCTTCGTCGAGCGCTCGATGCCGGCCGAGGAGCTGGGTGAGCTCGCGGCCGAGGTGTTCGGCGAGGACCGGGTGGTGGTCCGCCCGCACCTGATCGACGCGATCGACGACGCGATCCGGCTGGCCGAGGAGAACTCGGTCGCGTTCGGCAGCGGCGGCGTACTGATCACCGGCTCTGTCATTACTGCCGGCGAGGCCCGCGCGCTGCTGGTCCGCAAGCCGAAGGGCGAGGAGTAATGAGGTCGCTCGCATCGATCGTGCTCGGGTTCGAGTCGATCGTGCTCGCGCTCGTCACGCCGGTGATGATCTCGGTCGCCGACATCCGGCCCGCGGTCGCCGTGCCGGTCTGCCTCGGTCTTGCCGTGCTCGCGATCCTCGCGGCCGGACTGCTCCGGTTCCAGGTCGGGTACGTGCTCGGCTCGGTGGTCCAGGTCGGCGCGGTCGGACTCGGCTTCGTCGTCTCGGTGATGTTCGTCCTCGGCCTGGCGTTCGCGGCCTTCTGGGTCGCCGCGATCGTCCTCGGCCGCCGCATCGAAGAGGCCAAGAAAGCGCACGAGCAGTTAGGCTCGGCGGCCCAGACAAATTCGAGAGAGAGTTGACAGATGTCGCAGCGCACCCTCGTCCTGCTGAAGCCCGACACGGTCCGCCGCGGCCTGGTCGGTGAGGTGCTCGGCCGGTTCGAGGCCAAGGGGCTCCGGATCGTCGCGATGGACCTGCGCACGATCGACGGCGAGATGGCCGACCAGCACTACGCCGAGCACGTCGAGAAGGCCTTCTACCCTCCGCTGCGCGACTTCGTCACCAGCGGCCCGCTGGTCGCGATGGTGCTCGAGGGTGACGAGGCGATCGAGGTCATCCGCGCCGCCAACGGCGCCACCGACGGCCGCAAGGCCGCGCCCGGCACCATCCGCGGCGACTTCTCGCTGTCGAACCGCGAGAACCTCGTCCACGGCTCCGACTCCGAGGAGTCCGCGAGCCGCGAGATCAAGATCTGGTTCCCCGACCTGCCTTGATCACAAGGCCGTTCGCGCTCGGGAGGCCAGTGCGGACGCCAGGTGAGTAAGCGGATACGATACGTGCCGGACGGACCGGTCGTGTCGGTCCACGGGCTTTGCGCGGGCGGCGCTTAGCCTGAGTTGGGGTCGAGTGGGAGGTGCCGCGGTGGCGAACAGCATGCTCGGCCGCGACATGGCGGTCGACCTCGGAACGGCGAACACCTTGGTGTATGTGCGTGGGCGGGGCGTCGTGCTGAACGAGCCGTCCGTGGTCGCGACCAGGACGGACGACCCGCGCGAAGCGGTCGCGTTCGGTCACGAGGCGAAGAAGATGATCGGGCGGACACCGGGCAACATCACCGCGATCCGGCCGCTCAAGGACGGCGTGATCGCCGACTTCGACGCAGCGGAGCAGATGCTGCGGTACTTCATCCAGCGCGTGCACCGCCGGCGGTACTTCGCGAAGCCGCGGATCGTCGTCTGCGTCCCGTCCGGGATCACCGCGGTCGAGCAGCGCGCGGTCCGTGACGCCGGGTACATGGCCGGCGCCCGCAAGGTCTACATCATCGAGGAGCCGATGGCCGCCGCGCTCGGCTCGAACCTCGAGGTCCGCGACGCCACCGGCAACATGGTCGTCGACATCGGCGGCGGTACGACGGAGGTCGCGGTCATCTCGTTCGGCGGCATCGTCACCAGCCAGTCGATCCGGGTGGCCGGCGACGCCATCGACAAGTCGATCGTGAACTACTGCAAGAAGGAGTTCTCGCTGCTGCTCGGCGAGGCGACCTCGGAGCAGATCAAGATGACGATCGGGTCGGCGTTCCCGACCACCGACGGCCCGGACAGCGAGATCCGCGGCCGCGACATGGTCTCCGGCCTGCCGCGGACGGTGAAGGTCTCCTCGGCAGATATGCGCCAGGCGATCGAGGAGCCGATCACCGCGATCGTCGACGCGGTCAAGGCGACGCTGGACAAGACCCCGCCGGAGCTGGCCGGCGACATCGTCGACCGCGGCATCGTGCTGACCGGCGGCGGCGCGCTGCTCAAGGGGATGGACGAGCGGCTGCGGCACGAGACCGGCATCCCGATCCACGTCGCGGAGAATCCGCTCGACGCCGTCGTCCTCGGCGCCGGCAAGTGCGTGGACAACATCGAGACCCTCAACCGCATCCTGGTCACCGACAACCGGCGCTGAGGTCCACCCGATGCTCAAAGACCTCGGTACCCCGGCCCGCAGCGCGATCCGTTCGGCAGGCGCCCCGCTCCGTGCGACCGGCATGCCGCGTCAGATCCGCCGCCGCCGGACCGTGCTGGTGCTGGTGATCCTGGCCTGTTTCACGCTGATCGTGCTCGACGCCCGCCGCTCGGCCGGTTCGCCGGTCGAGCCGCTGCGGGAGGCCGCGGCCGGCGTGTTCGGCCCGCTGGAGTCGACCGCGAGCTCGGCCCGGCAGCCTGTGGACAATCTCCGCGACCGGTTCGCGGAAATGGATAGGTTGAAAGCAGAGAACGAAAAACTCAAGCAGGACAACGAGAATCTGACCCAGGAGCTGAACACCTCCGACTACGCCCGGAACCGGGCGCAGGAGTTGGACAAGCTGCTCAAGGTCGCGCCGGCGTACACGATGACGCCGGCCCGGGTGATCGGGATCGGTGGCGCGCAGACGTTCAGCCACACGGTCACGATCGACGCCGGGACGGCGGACGGCGTGCACACGGACATGACTGTGATGAACGGGACCGGTCTGGTCGGCCGGGTGGTGCGCACCACCGCGGGGACCGCGACCGTGCTGCTGATCGGCGACCGCAACTCGACCGTCGGCGGCCGGCTGAACTCGTCGATGGCGCTCGGCTTCGTCTCCGGGCGCGGCGACGTGGCCGGCACCCTCGACTACAAGCTCGTCGACCCGAAGGCCCGGCCCAAGGTCGGGGACCGGATCGTCACCTGGGGCTCGAGCGGCAACGCGCCGTACGTGCCGGGTGTCCCGATCGGCGTCGTCACCTCCGTGACGCCGAACGAAGGCTCCCTCGGATCCACCGCAACCATCAAGCCGTACGTCGACCCGACCCGGATCGACACTGTCGGCGTGGTCACCGGACCACCCGCCCGCCCACCGCGAGCCCCACTACCAGGGAAGGGGAACTGACACCGTGATCGCTTTACGCATCGGCCTGGCTGCCCTCTTCCTGATGGTGGCCGTGACCGTGCAGACATCCGTGCTGACCAACATCGCGGTCGCCGGCGTGACGTGTGACCTCACGCTGATCGTCGTGATCGCACTCGCGCTGTCCCGTGGGCCGGAGTGGGGCGCGATCGCCGGATTCGTCGGCGGCCTGCTGCTGGACGTCGTGCCGCCGGCGGACCACACCGCCGGCCGCTGGGCCCTGGCGCTCGCGATCGCGGGGTACGTCGCCGGCCTGATCCGCCGCGAGACCTCCAGCGGGCCGGTCGGTCCGCTCGGTGTTGCGCTGACGGTCGTGCTCGGGACGGCGGTCTCGTTCTTCATCTACAGCGCGACCGGCTCGCTGCTGCACGACCCGTCGGTCGACTGGGGCGAGTTCGGCGTCCGCCTCGGCATCGCCGCCGGGTACGACGTGGTCGGCGCGATCGTGGTGATTCCGCTGGTCATGTGGATCATGGGCCGCGTCCAACCCGCCCGCGAGCGGCGAGTCGCGCCGTGAACGAGCGAAGCGAGTTCATCATCAAGCACAGCGCGTCTCGTGCCTCATCCGCGCCCGGAGCGAAGCGAGGACGTGGATGAGCTTGGACGGCTTCGAGGCCCCGCTGAAGGCCCGATTGCGGTTGTTCGTGATCGGAGTGCTGGTTTTCTCCTTGCTGTGCACGCTTTTCGGCCGTCTCTGGTACATGCAGGTGATGTCGAGCGCCGACTACACCCAGGCCGCGACCGCCCAGCACATCCGGCAGGTCCTGATCCCGGCCCCGCGCGGCACGATCGTCGACTCGCAGGGCCGGACGCTGGTCGGCAACCGGGTCTCGCTGATGATCACGGTCGACCGGTCCGTGCTCGCCAAACTCCCCGACAGCCAGCAGAACGTCGTCCTCTCTCGCCTGGCGAAGGTGCTCGGCCAGAAGCCCGCCGACCTCAAAGCCCGCACGATGCTGTGCGGCGAGCCAGGCGCGTCCAAACCACCTGCCTGCTGGAACGGCACGCCGTACCAGCCGATCCCGGTGGCGAAGGACGTCAGCGAGCAGGTCGCGATCGACGTGATGGAGCGCCGCGAGGACTTCCCGGGGATCGCCGCCGACTCGCAGACGCTCCGCGCGTACCCCGAGCCGTACAAGGTGAACGCGGCGCACATCCTCGGGTACCTGTCGCCGATCACCACCGGAGAGCTCGAGGACATGGACAAGGCCGGGCAGGACTCGGTCCCGCACCGGTCCGACCTGGTCGGTCGCGCCGGCATCGAGCGTTCGTACGACAAGCTGCTGCGCGGCACGCCCGGCGAGAAGGACGTGATCGTCGACGCGGTCGGGTACACCACCGGCATCAAGAAGCAGACCGCGCCGGTCCCGGGCGCGACGCTCGTGACCACCATCGATGCGCGGATCCAGGCGTCGGTCGAGGCCAACCTGAAGAGCGCGATCATGACCGCGCGCAAGCAGACCGACCCGGTCACCCACAAGAAGTACGTGGCCGACTCCGGTGCCGCGGTGGTCATGGACACCAAGACCGGCCGGGTCGTCGCGATGGCCAGCTACCCGACGTACGACCCGGGCGTGTGGGTCGGCGGCATCAGCCAGCGCGAGCTCGACGCTTTGTACTCGACGAAGTCGGGCACGCCGCTGGTCTCCCGCGCGCTGCAGGCCCAGCTGGCGCCGGGCTCGACGTTCAAGCCGATCACGACCTCGGCCGCGCTGAGCGCCGGATACAGCACGAAGACCCGGCTCGACTGCTCGTCGTACTTCGAGGTCGGCAACCGCCGGTTCAAGAACTACGAGTCGGCCTCCTACGGGATGATCGGCTTCGACCGGGCGCTGGCCTTGTCCTGCGACACGTTCTTCTACCGGGTCGCGTATGCGCTCTGGCTGAAGGAGGGCGGCAACTCCAGCGACATCAGCACGTATGACCCGCTGGTCGAGATGGCGAAGAAGTTCGGCCTCGGTAAGCCGACCGGGATCGACCTGCCCGGCGAGGCGACCGGCCGGATCGCGGACCGCCAGTGGAAGAAGACGTACTACGACTCGATGAAGGACTACTACTGCAAGCTGTCGGCCAATCCGCCGGCCGGCACGTCAGCCTTCCTCAAGCAGTTCGCCCGCGAGTTCTGCGTCGACGGGTACAAGTACCGCGCCGGTGACGCGGTGAACTTCGCGATCGGCCAGGGCGACACCACCGTCACCCCACTGCAGCTCGCGACCGTGTACTCCGCCCTGTCGAACGGCGGCACCCTCTTCGAGCCGCGCGTCGTCCAGTCGTGGGTCGGCGCGAACGGCAAGCCGCACGAGATCAAGCCGGCGGTGAAGGCGAAGCTCCCGGTCGCGAAGAACACCTTGAAGTACATCGACACCGCGCTGAAGCAGACCACGATCAGCGGCACGGCGGCCTGGAAGTTCCAGGGCTTCCCGCTCGACAAGATCCCGGTCCGCGCCAAGACCGGTACGGCCGAGGTCTACGGCAAGCAGACGACGTCCTGGCTGGCGTCGTACACCGATCGGTATGCCGTGGTGATGATGATCAGCCAGGCCGGAACCGGTTCGGGCGCCGGCGGTGACGCGGTCCGCAAGATCTACGAGACGCTGTACAACATCAAGCCGGCGCCGCCGCCCGGGCAAGAGAAGCCGAAGCAGTGAGGGCGCGCAGATGGCAACCCTGACTCCGATCCGGATGCGATCGCGGATGGACCGGCGGTCGACCGTGTGGCAGGTGGACTGGGTCCTCGTGCTGGCCGTCGTCGCGCTGTCGTTCCTGGGCGCGATGCTGATCTGGTCCGCGACCCACAACCGGACCTCACTGACCGACGGCAACCAGTACGCGTTCCTCGTCCGGCACGCGCTGAACTTCGCGATCGGCCTGATCCTCGCGATCGGCGCCGCCGTCACCGACCATCGCCGGGTCCGCATCCTCGCCCCGGTCCTGTACGCCGCCTCGATCGTCGGACTGATCCTGGTCCTCGTGCCCGGCGTCGGCTCGACGATCAACGGCTCACGGTCGTGGATCCAGCTGCCGTTCATGTCGATCCAGCCGAGCGAGTTCGCCAAGCTCGCGGTGATCGTCGGGATGGCGCTGCTGATCGCGGAGAAGGGCGAGACCGACCGCAATGAGAACGCCCGGACCGTCGATGTCGCGCAGGCGGTAGCGGTCGCCGCGCTCCCGGTGATCCTGGTGATGCTGCAGCCCGACCTCGGCACGGTGATGGTGCTCGGCTCGATCGTGTTCGGGATCATCGCGGTCTCCGGCGTGCCTAAACGGTGGATGCTCGGTCTGCTCACCGCGGGCGTGCTTGTCGCGACGATCGCGATCAAGCTGCACATCCTGAAGCAGTACCAGATCTCCCGCTTCATCGCGTTCGCGCATCCGTCGTCGGATCCGCAAGGCATCGGGTACAACGTGAACCAGGCCCGGATCGCGATCGGGAACGGCGGCGTCTTCGGGCAGGGACTGTTCCACGGCGGCCAGACCCAGAACGCGTTCGTCCCCGAGCAACACACCGACTTCGTCTTCACGGTCGCGGGGGAGGAGCTCGGGCTGATCGGCGCCGGCGCGATCATCGTGCTGTTCGCGGTGATCTTGTTCCGCGGGCTGCGGATCGCGATCAACGCGCGGGACGCGTTCGGCCGGCTGGTTGCGACCGGGATCGTCTGCTGGTTCGCGTTCCAGGCGTTCGAGAACATCGGCATGACGCTCGGCATCATGCCGGTCACCGGCCTCCCGCTGCCGTTCGTGTCGTACGGCGGTTCCTCGATGTTCGCCTGCCTGCTCGCCGTCGGCCTGCTGCAGAACATTCACCTGAGGTCCCACCGCTACTGACCGAGGAGCTGACACGTCAGGTACGCTCCCAGCGCGCTCCTCAGTCCAGTCCGAGAGGCACCATGACCAGGTACGTGTCGTTCCCGCTCGCCCTCGCCGCCGCCCTCACGCTGTCCCTCACCGCCTGCGGCGGAGATGACGACAAGAAGGACGCCGGTACGGCGCTCACGCCCACCCCGAGCTCGACGCCCAGCGCGCCGTCGTCCACGTCGACCGTGCCGGTGACCCGGACGGCCGACGAGCTGACCAAGGCGCTGCTCGAGCTCAACGACCTGCCGAGCGGGTTCTCCCAGGAGAAGGACGAAGCCGACAACGGCTCGAAGCCGTTCTCGTCGTCGAGCAGCCGCTGCAAGACGCTGGTCAAATACCTGAACGCCACCAAGGCTCCCGGGTCGAAGGCGAGCGTGACCCGCACCTTCACCGGCGGCCAGGAAGGCCCGTACATCGACTACGGCCTCGACTCGATGGGCACCGCCGCCGAGGTCGACGACCTGCGCGATTCGTACGCGAAGGCCGTCGACTCCTGCACCAAGGTGACGCTGAAGACCGAGGGCGCCGGCAACACCTCGATGAAGGTCGAGAAGATCACCGCCCCGGCGTACGGCACGAAGCCGTTCGCGTTCCAGCTCACCGGCACCAGCGGGCCCAAGCGCGGCCTCGAGTACACCGCGGCCGTCACCGGCGTCGGCGACGTGATCATCTCCGTCGGCGTGCTCGCCGGCCAGGGCGGCGAACTCGAGCCGGCGACCGAGGCAGCCGTCACGAAGGCGCGGCAGGTCCTCAAGCCTGCGTGACCGGAGTCACACCGGTCACTGTCACGCCGGCGTCGTGTGCCGCCGTCGTGTTGGCATGGAAGAGCGGATGAGTTTCAGGAAGGTCTCGCCGGCCGGCTTCCGGGCCGTGTACGGCGTGGAGAACTATGTGCAAGGCGTTCTGGACCACACGTTGCTGCACCTGATCAAGGTCAGGGCGTCGATGCTCAACGGCTGCGCGTACTGCCTCGACATGCACACGACGGACGCGTTGAAGGAGGGCGAGAGCAGCCAGCGCCTGTTCGGGCTGGCGGCCTGGCGCGAGTCCTCGTTCTACGACGAGCGGGAGCGTGCCGCGTTGGCCCTGACCGATGCGGTCACAGTGCTCGAGCGTCACGGCGTACCGGATGACGTCTGGGACGCGGTGGTCGAGCACTTCGGTCAGGAGGGGGCTGCGAACGTGCTCCTCGCGATTGGCACCATCAACCTGTGGACCCGTCTGAACGTCGCGACCCGGAGACAGCCGGAACTGGCCGGTTGATCCTGCAGGAGTTCGAGTCTGCGCGCGGCATGCTCGCCGGCCTCGCGTACCGGCTGCTGGGCAGCTGGCACGACGCCGAGGACGTGCTGCAGGACGCGTACGTCCGCTGGTCCGCCGCCGACCGCACCGATGTGGCCGAGCCGCGTCGCTACCTGACCCGGGTGGTGACGCGGCTGTCCGTCGACGTACTCCGCACCAGGCAGGCGCGCCGCGAGAGCTACGCCGGCGAGTGGCTGCCAGAGCCGGTCTCCGCGGATGCGCTGGAGCTCGAGGACCTCTCGATGGCGCTCCTGCACCTGATGGAGCGACTCACTCCGCCGCAGCGCGCTGTCTACGTACTGCGCACCGCCTTCACCCTCCCGTACGACGACATCGCCGAGATCCTCGACCGTACGCCGGAACACTGCCGCCAACTCCACCGCCGCGCAGTCCAAGGGCTCGACCTGGATCGAGCGCGGTTCGAACCGACGATCGAGGAGCAGCAGCGGCTCCTGCTCGACTTCGTCGCGGCTGCCCGCGACGGCGACCTCGTCCGGCTGGAGGCGATGCTGAAGGATTCCGTCACTTCGTGGACTGACGGCGGCGGCGTACGCCGCGCGGCACGCAAGCCGGTAGTCGGGCGCGCGAAGGTGGCCCAGTTCTTCACCCACATCTACGGTCGCCCCGCGCTGAGCGTCGTACCGCTCGACCTGGTCACCGGTCCGGCCCTGGACGTTCAGATCGACGGCAGACGCCACGTCCTGGTGCTGGACGTCGATGCTGGCCAGATCGCAGGCATCCGGGTCGTCGCCAGTCCGGCCAAGTTGTCTGCCCTGGACGATCAGCGGCGTTCGTAGATCAGAGCGGCATGATCGTCGTGCGGCGGTGGTGTTCGAAGACGACCGAGCTGCGGATGTCGGCGATCTCCTGGCGTTTGGCCAGGGCGAGGACAAGGTCGCGCAAGGCCTGGGTGTCCTTGACGGCGACGTGGGCGAGGAAGTCCGAGGCGCCCGAGACCATGAACATGTCCAGGGTCTGCGGGAGCTGCATCACGTAGTCCTGGAACGCGGTCGCGACCGCCATCGCCTGCGGCCGGAGCTTGATCGAGATGATCGCCTGGGTGGACCGGTCGATCGCCTGCAGATCCACCTCCGCCCGGTACCCGCGGATCACCCCGCGGTCGCGCAGCCCGCGGATCCGCTCGAGACACGTCGACGGCGCGATCCCGAGCTCCGCGGCCATGTCCCGGTTGGTCCGCCGGGCGTCGTTCTGCAGCATCCGCAGCAGCGCCGTATCAAGTTCGTCCATGACACGAAGTTTTGCAGATCTGCCGAACGATGTTCGGATCACGGAGTACGGCGCCGTGCGTCCGGCTAGCTTTGCCACCGTGCTGACGAACAAGATGGTCGTGGTCATCGCCGCCGAGACGCCGATCGGCGTGGCCCTCAACACGGCTGCCCTGCTCGGCGTAGGCCTCGGCCACCACCACGACAGCGTGGTCGGCCCCGACACCGTCGACGCCTCCGGCGAAGTCCACACGGGCATGTGCGCCTACCCGATCCCGGTACTGCGAGGCACGGTCGAGCAGCTCCACGACCTTCGCAGCCAGGCCGCGGCCCGACCGGACGTCACCGTCCACGACATGCACGAGGCCGCCCAAAAGGCCCGCACCTACGACCAGATGTCCGAGACCCTGGCCGGCACCAAACCCGAGGACATCACCTACCTGGGTCTGGCCCTCTACGGCCCGCGCGCAGCCGTGGACTCGCTCACCGGAGCTCTGGGTCTCTACCGCTAGCCTGCCGACTTCGTAGGGTGGCTGCATGCGACTCAACTACGTGGAGACCGGTCCGGCTGACGCGCCCGTGGTGCTGCTCGGCTCGTCCCTGGGCGCGAATCAGACGATGTGGGCGCCACAGGTGGACGTGCTCGCCAAGCGGTTCCGGGTGATCGCGTTCGATCATCGCGGCCACGGCGAGTCCGAGGTCCCCGAAGGCCCGTACACGATCGACGACCTCGGCGGCGATGTCGTGGAGTTGCTCGACACCCTCGAGATCGAGCAGGCGTCGTACGTCGGAATCTCGCTCGGCGGCTCTGTCGGCCTGTGGCTGGCGCAGCACGCGCCCGAGCGACTCCACCGCCTGGTGGCGATCTGCCCGCCGTCCAACACCGCGGCCAACCCCGAGGTGTGGACCGACCGCGCCGCGCAGGTCCGCGCCGAAGGCACCCAGTCGATCACCGACGCGACCCTCGGCCGCTGGTTCCTCCCCGACTTCAAGGAAGACCTCGAGCCCGTCCGGCAGATGCTCCTCGACTGCTCCGACGAGGGTTACGCCGCCTGCTGCGAGGCGGTCAGCGCGCTGAACCTCCTCCCCGGCCTCAAGGACATCACCGCCCCGGTCCTCCTCATCACCACCGACTCGGACCAATCCGTCCCGCCGGAAACCGTCGTACCCCTCGCCTCCGAGATCCCCGGCGCCCACCTCGAAATCATCGAGAACGCCGCCCACCTGGTCACCTACTCCCACTCCGACACCATCAACCCCCTGCTCCTCGCCCACCTCGCCTGAGTGCGCGATTCCGGCGTACGGGAGGCTCGGCGTTAGGCTGGTAGGCGCTCTGATCGCTGACTGGAAGTGTTTATGACTGTCGAATCGCTGTTCCCGCGCCTGGAGGCGCTGCTGCCGAGCGTGCAGAAGCCGATCCAGTACGTCGGAGGTGAGCTGAACTCGGTCAGCAAAGAGTGGGATACGGTCAGCGTGCGGTGGGCGCTGATGTATCCGGACGCGTACGAGGTGGGCCTGCCCAACCAGGGCGTGCAGATCCTGTACGAGGTGCTGAACGAGCGCGACCACATCCTGGCCGAGCGGACGTACTCCGTCTGGCCGGATATGGAGCAGATCATGCGGGACAACGCGATCCCGCAGTTCACGCTGGACTCGCACCGTCCCGTCAAGGCGTTCGACGTGTTCGGGCTGTCGTTCTCGACCGAGCTCGGGTACACGAACATGCTCACCGCGCTCGATCTCGCGGGCATCCCGTTGCACGCGGTCGACCGGACCGACGAGGACCCGATCGTGCTCGCCGGCGGGCATGCCGCGTTCAACCCGGAGCCGATCGCGGACTTCATCGACGCCGCGGTGCTCGGTGACGGCGAGGAGATCGTGCTCGCGATCTCCGAGGTGATCCGGGAGTGGAAGGACGAGGGCCGTCCGGGCGGTCGGGACGAGGTCTTGCTGCGGCTGGCGAAGTCGGGCGGCGTCTACATCCCGAAGTTCTTCACGGTCGAGTACCTCGCCGACGGCCGGATCCAGCGCGTCACCCCGAACCGCCAAGGCGTTCCGTTCCGGACGGCGAAGCACACGGTCATGGACCTCGACGCCTGGCCCTACCCGAAGAAGCCGCTGGTCCCGCTGGCCGAGACCGTGCACGAACGCTTCTCGGTGGAGATCTTCCGCGGCTGCACCCGCGGCTGCCGGTTCTGCCAGGCGGGCATGATCACCCGCCCGGTGCGTGAGCGCAGCATCACGACGATCGGCGACATGGTCGACAACGGCCTGAAGCAGACCGGGTTCGAAGAGGTCGGTCTGCTGAGCCTCTCGAGCGCCGACCACAGCGAGATCGCGGACGTCGCGAAGGGCCTCGGCGACCGGTACGAGGGCAGCAACGTCTCGCTGTCGTTGCCTTCGACAAGGGTCGACGCGTTCAACATCACGCTGGCCAACGAGTTCTCCCGCAACGGCCGGCGCAGCGGTCTGACGTTCGCGCCCGAGGGCGGGTCGGACCGGATGCGCAAGGTGATCAACAAGATGGTCACCGAGGAGGACCTGATCCGCACGGTTGCGGCGGCGTACAGCCACGGCTGGCGGCAGGTGAAGCTGTACTTCATGGTGGGCCTGCCGACCGAGACCGATGAGGACGTGCTGGCGATCGCCACCCTCGCGAAGCGGGTGATCGAGACCGGTCGCGAGGTGTCCGGCCGGCGCGACATCCGGTGCACGGTGTCGATCGGCGGATTCGTGCCGAAGCCGCACACCCCGTTCCAGTGGGCGTCGCAGCTCGGCGCCGAGGAGACCGACGCGCGGCTGTCCAAGCTCGCCGCGGCGATCCGGTCCGAGAAGGGGTACGCGAAGGCGATCGGTTTCCGCTACCACGACGGCAAGCCCGGCATCATCGAAGGTCTGCTGTCCCGTGGCGATCGCCGCGTCGGCCGCGTGATCGAGGCGGTCTGGCGCGACGGCGGCCGGTTCGACGGCTGGAGCGAGCACTTCTCCTACGACCGCTGGCTCGCGGCGACCGAGAAGGCGCTCGCCGACGAGCCGGTCGACCTCGCCTGGTACACGACGCGGGAGCGCGAGTACGCCGAAGTACTGCCGTGGGACCACCTGGACTCGGGCCTGGACCGGGACTGGTTGTGGGAGGACTGGCAGGACTCGCTCGAGGAGGACGGCGCGATCGAGGTCGAGGACTGCCGCTGGACCCCGTGCTTCGACTGCGGCGTCTGTCCTCAGATGGGCACCGAGATCCAGACCGGCCCGACAGGCAAGAAACTCCTGCCGCTGTCTGTCGTCTGACCCCTCCCGTTCGGCCGTTTGAGGGGTCAACCCCTGAGGTTGCCGGTTGGCGCCGCGCATACCGGTAGGCGAACCGGCCGTCTGAGGGGTTGACCCCTCAGACGGCCGTGGTCGAGCCGGAGTAGTGCGCCGTGGTCAGATCACAGGCTGCGGTCGGAGACTGTGCCGGCGGCGCGACCATCGGTCCGCGAGCCCGCCGAGAGCAGCAGGTCGCTGAGTGACAGGTCGTTGGCGCTGCTCAGGGCCAGATTGGCTGCCGCCACCGCAGCGGGCGTGACGAATGGGTTGGGTACGGCGACTGCGAACATGTCGGCGGCCTGCGCGGCCGCGACGCCGTGTGCAGTGTCCTCGACAGCGATCGCTGCTGAACCGGGTACGCCGATCCGCTCCAAGGCCAACTGGTAGATCGCCGGATCGGGCTTGTGCTTCGCGACCTCGTCGCCGGTGATGATCTCGTCGAACAGCTTGACTGCATCGACCCGCTCCAGGTGGCCGACGACCCAGCTCCGCGGTGAACTGCTCGCGATCGCGACCTGAAGCCCCAGCTCCCGAGCCGACGAGATCCAATCCCGGATCCCCGGCCGGAAGTCGAGGTCGGCGTGCATCCGGTCCCGATGGGCGAGCCGGCGGGCCTGACTCTCGGCGCGGTCGAACCCGCTCCCGACGGCCGCCGCGAGTACGGCGTACCGGTCCTCGCTGACGTCTCCGCCGTGTCCCGGCCAGAAGCCGTCGAGGTCGAGCTCGAGACCGTGGTACGCCCACTCGGTCTGCCAGCTCTCGACCATCGTCGTCTCGGTGTCCATCAGCAGGCCGTCGAAGTCGAACACGATCGCCTGTACGTCGGTCGGCACCAGCCGTGCCGCGAGCCGGTGGATCTGCGTCTCGCTCAGTCCGAGCCAGGCGAGGTACCTGCGGACCCCGCCGTAGCGCTCGTCGACGTACGAGAGCGACCCGAGGATCGTGTCCGGATGCGATCGGGAGAGGGCCGGCGCATCCTGCAGGCCGAGGTTCGTCTCGCTGATCGCGTAATCGGCGGCAATATCCGAGCGGGGTACGCCGACGAGGTCGAGCAGCAACGCGACCGTCAGCCCGGTCCGGTCCTTGCCGGACTTGCAATGTACGACGACCGGCTGATCCGCCGGTGCCTCGGCGATTGCGGTGAAGATCCTGCCGACGTGGGCCGCGTTCCGGGTCAGGCTGTTGCGGTAGACGTCGACCAGCCCGGGCTCGGCGGCCGGATCACGAGTCGCCTCGGCCGCCGGGTCGATCCACGGGATCCGTTGGTATACCAAATCTCCGGCCAGCGGATGTGGTTGCTTCAACTCCCAATCGGACCGCAGATCGAGCACGAGCCCGGCGCCCACCTCCTCGAACGCAGGCAGGCCGGTGGCGTCGATGCACTCACTGCGGAGCAGAGCCCGCGCACGTGTCGGTACGCCGTACCGCGTCGGAAGTCCGCCAATGTCACGCGCATTCGGGCTCCACATACCTGTCAGCTTAGGGGGTGTCCGGTGGACACCCCCTGGACAATGCCTCCTAGAGACTCGAAATCGTGCCAGGTTCCGTCGAAAGCCTTGTGGTGTAAGGCGGAATCCATGCCGACCGCGAACACGTCGATCCGGCCCGGTCCCGAGGAGACCACCGAACCGGCTGGTTGCGGACGGCGCTGTACGGCGGCCGGTTCGAGCCAGCCGGCCAGCGCGGCGATATTCATCCGGAGGATCTCCGCGGCCAGCGACCAGTCGATGAAGTTCAACGTGTCGTTGGCGGAGTGGATGTGGCCGTTCGCACTGTCCGCCCCCTCGATCGTCAGAACCGCTGGTATACCAGCGTTGATGAACGGGACGTGGTCGCTGGCGAACGGGTTCAGCGACGTCTCGACCGTCAACCCCGTGTACGTCGCAGCCGCGGTCGACAGGTCCGCGATCTGACTCGACGACACCGGTGCGCCCTCCAGCAGAACACCTTCAGCGGCCGAGTTTTTCGTCCCGATCATGTCCATGTTGAGTACGGCGCGGACCCGTGACCGCTCCGCCGGCGGCAGCGCTGCGACGTACTGCTTGCTGCCGAACAGACCCTCCTCCTCGCCACCGAAGAGGATCAGCCTGATGTCGTGCTGCCAAAGCCGCGTCGACAGGAGCCGGCCGAGCTCGAGCACGCCGGCCGAACCGCTGCCGTTGTCGTCCGCACCTGGAGCCGCCGCGGCCGGACCGCCCGCGATGTTGATCGAGTCCAGATGCGCGGTGACGATCACCAACTGCCGATTGCTGCCGGCACCGGCCCGATCGCCGATCAGGTCCGCCGAGTGACCCGCGCCGACAGTGATCGGCGTCCGCGTCACTTGGTAGCCGAGGGCAACCATTCGGTCCGACGCGAAGTCCATCGCCTGCGTGAACGTCGTACTCAGCGAATGCCTGGTCGGCAGGCTCGCCAGCCAGGTCAGGTCGTTCTGGTACGACGTCGTGGACACGGCGCCGACCAGATCCGCGACGGCCGGGTCGACCCGCGCCGCGGAGGCCTTCGGATGGTCGACGATCGTCGTGTTCGGGCGGAGCGCTTCGATCCGCCAGTGGTGGTTGGATCGCCGACGGGGTCTGTCGGCCGACGAGATGACCAGATGCCGGCCGTGATCGAGCAGCAGCGTGACATCGGGGTAGTCGTCCTGGAAACTCCGGCCCACCTGCGTCACCAGCAGCAGACCGGGAACGGTTCGGGAGGCCCGGCCGAGGCGTTGTTCGGCCGGGACCCAGAGGAGGGTCTTGTCCCCGAACCGTGCGGACCGCGCGCCGTCGGCGGCGTCCGCGGTCGGTACGACGAGATAGCGCACATTCATTGTTGGTCCTGCCAAGCAATCTCGAGTCGATCGGGCGCCGAGGACACGATCCGCCCGGTCCCGTCCGGCAGTTGCAGGTGGCCGGTGGTGTCCCAGCGGCCCGGCGGACCGGGGGAGGGGGCGTCACCGCGGCCGATCTGCAGCGGTACGAACGTCCCGTCCGGGCGGAACTCCACCCCCCGCCGGCCACGGGCCGGCGGGAAGGCGAAGTCGTCGTGGCGGTAGACGCTGATCCCGTCGTGGTCCTCCTCGAAGGAATGCGTCCAGCGTCCGGTCGGCGTGGTGGTCAGATCTTCACCCCTTGCCCGATCGAGGCGGGGGAGTCCGGGACGGTCACCTTGAAGTCGCTGATAACTCCGCCGAGCCCTTCGTACCCGGTGACCGACGGTCCCCAGCTCGAGCCGTCCCACCACTTGTGGTAGAGCTGCTTGTCGGTGCCGGTGACGAAAACGTCCAGCCGGTTGGTGTCCCACGAGACCACACGCGGCTCGTCGGTGCAGATCCCGCCCATGTACTCGTACCCCGTGACGCTCGGCCCCCAGGAGGATCCGTCCCACCACTTGTGGTAGAGAGCGAAGTCGGTTCCGAGCAGGAAGACGTCGAGGCGGTCCGAGCCCCACGAGACCACGGTCGGCGCCGTCGTACACACGCCGCCCATGTACTCGTATCCGCTCCACGACGAGCCGTCCCACCACTTGTGGTAGAGCGCGGAGTCGGTGCCGATGACGAACAGGTCGAGCCGGTTCTCACCCCACGCCACCACGCGCGGCGGTGATGCGCAGACGCCGCCGAGGTATTCGTAACCGTTCCAGGACGAGCCGTCCCACCACTTGTGGTAGACCGCGTTGTCGGTCCCGAGGACGAACGCATCCAGCCGATCAGGGCCCCAGGCAACTACTTCGGGCGGGCTCATGCAGACCCCGCCGAGGTATTCGTAACCGTTCCAGGACGAGCCGTCCCACCACTTGTGGTACAACGCCCGGTCGGTCCCGAGCACGAAGGCATCCAGCCGGTCGGGGCCCCAGGTCGCGAGCCGCGGCGGACTCATGCAGACGCCGCCGAGGTACTCGTACCCGGTGGCGGACGGTCCCCAGTTCGAGCCGTCCCACCACTTGTGGTACAGCGCGTGGTCGGTACCGAGGACGAACGCGTCCAGCCGGTTCGGACCCCAGGACGCGACTTCAGGAGCGCTCATACAGATACCACCCATGTACTCGTAACCGGCGACGGACGGTCCCCAGGCCGATCCGTTCCACCACTTGTGATACATCGCCAGGTCGGTGCCGAGGACGAACGCGTCCAGCCGGTTCGCGCCCCACGACACGATCGAGCCGGCCGGTTCCGGCGTACCGCCCGAGCCGAAGTCCGGCAGGTCCTTGCGGACGGTGTCCAGCGTCGCCTGCATCCGCGCCACCTGGTCGGTGGTGAACATGACCATGCCGCGGTCGTCGGTGTAGTCCATGTAGTCGTAGAACAGGTCGCCGTTCGGCCCGTTGCTACACGTGACGTGCGGGAACGCCGGTACGCCGAAGTTCGGGCCGGCCGCGTTCGGGGTGTCGGCGCACTCGTCGGAACCGCTGCAGCCGCTGCCGTCGTCGCCCCAGATGTGGAACAGGTTCAGGTAGTGCCCGACCTCGTGCGTCGTCGTCCGGCCGAGGTCGAACGGCGCCGCCGCCGTACCGTTCGTGCCGAACCCGCTGTGCAGGATGACCACGCCGTCGGTGTTCGCCGGACCGCCGGGGAACTGTGCGTACCCGAGCAGGCCTCCGCCGAGCTGGCAGACCCAGATGTTCAGGTAGTTGGCGGGGTCCCATGGGTCGATGCCGCCGGTCGCCGACGACTTGACCTTGTCGTCGGTGCCGAAGCTCGCCGTACTGGTCTGGGTCCGGGTGACACCTGTCGTCGGGTTCCCGTTCGGATCCTCGGTCGCCAGGAAGAACTCCACCCGCGAGTCCGCGATCAGCCCGCTGAACACACTCGGCACGATGCTGGTGTCCGGGTTGGTGGCGCGGTAGTCGCGGTTCAGTACGTCGATCTGGCTGTCGATCTGCGCCTGCGAGATGTTCTGCGCGTTGGTGTTCCAGACGACGTGGACGACACACGGGATGCGAGCGACCCCGGTGAATCGTTCCTCGCGGGAGACGTAGACCATCGTCGCGGTTTCGAGGGCCGACCGCGCCGCGGCGTACGCCGGGTTGGTCGACAGCAGTCTGCGGTGTACGTCCATCACGCCGCACTGCCTGCGGTTCGGGAGCTCAGTTTGCCCGCCGGTGTCCGTGGCGCCGCTCATACCGGCACCACTGGCCTGCCCGCCGCCTGCCATCCCCGCGCCTGCAGGCGATCCGCCGGCGTTCATCTCCGCTGCGGGCGATCCGCCGCCGCCCATGTCGGCTGCCGGTGACCCGCCGCCGCCCATGTCTGCCGCGGGCGATCCGCCGCCGCTCATCGTCGTACTGCTCGAGGCCGGTGCCCCGGTCATCGGCATGCCGTCCGCCGCGGGCTGTCCGTTAGCGGCGTGCCCGTTCTGCTCGGTCGCCGGTGCCTCACCCGGCATCCGGTCGTCGTCCCGGTGCTTGTCCGCTCGCCCGTTGGCCTTCCTCGGCATCTCTCCCCCTTCCGGCGGGGGCGCACGGGCAGGTCGACGTACACGCGCCGAACCGAGAAGATTCACCCCCAGCGCACCCCTCGACCGAAGACGGTCCCTACCGCCTTCCCCCACCGAACAGTCGGCCCCCAAGTCACTGTTCTGCGTTTCACCTTGCTCCGTTCACCGCGCGCACACAACCCTTCGTGGCAAGACATTCGGATCTGGCCGGCCTCGATTTGTCTACAGTGCAGGATTGACCCATGCAGCGTGAGAAATCGGTCCCGTTCGAGGTGCGTGCTCATCGTGGGTTGGTCTCGGTCCGGGTGGTGCCGAACGACGACCCGTGGGCCTCGGGCCACCAACTCGTCGTACCCGGTCTGAACGCCGAGGCGTTCCGCGGCTTCCCGATCTGCACGGCGTCGATCAGGTACCACGGCCACGGAATCAACGCGATCATGGGCTGGATCCAGGTCGTCTCGCGCGGGTCCGAGGTGTCGGTCGATCTCCCGCCGAATCTCGACGCGACCGATCCGTTCTACGCGCACGGCTACCTGCCGACATTCTTCGACGCGCCCGCGAACCCCGACCATCCCGACGGCACGTGGCGCGCCGACACGTTCCTCGTCGTCGTACCCGACGTGATCCACTCGCGCCACGTCGTCCCGATCGCCGCCTTCACCTGGGGCTACGAACTACGCTCCGGCCGCCCGACCCTCCTCGACGTCGCCGCTCTACCGCCGGCCAATTGGGCCGGCCACCGCGAGGTACTCACCGCGAAGCACCCGAGCTGGACCTTCGACTAGAGGACCCGCTCCCAGATCGTGCGTTGGGCGACCGGGCGGAAACCGAGTTTGGCGTTGACCGCGATCATCGGGGCGTTCTCCGGCGCGTTCCAGGTGTGCATCACGGCGGGGCCGGTCTGGATCGCTCGCAGGTTCGGTGCCTTCACCGCGATACCGAGCCCGTGGCCGCGGTGGGTACGCCGTACGTAGGTGTCGTACTGGTTGAGCCGCTCCGGGGTTTCCGGCGTACCGCCCATCTGCGTGTACGCCGCGAGCTCGCCGGTCGCGGTGTGCACGGCCGCCGTGGTGTAGGTGAACCGCCCTTGAGCAACGCGCCGAGCCTCAGCGTCCCGCACGAGCTCCGCCGTCCACCGCACCGGCTCGTCCGTGCGATCGCCGGTCGGCACGTCCTCGCTCATCCCACTCAACAACTCCACAAACTGCTCGAGCCACTCATCCGGCGCGTGCTCACGCCACTGCACCAGCTCGTACCCGTCGACCGGCCGCTCCAACGCCGTCACGTCGATCGGCAACTCCACCACCTGATGCAACTCCGCATGCTTCTTCTCGAACCCCCGAGCCCGAGCAAATGCCGTCCCGGCGCTCTCACCCGTCACCGGATCGCCGGCCAGATTGGTCCCCGAAACAATCCGCCGCCCCTCAGCCCGCACCCGCTCCACCGCGACGTCCAGCAACCTGCTAGCAACCCCACGCCGCCGGTACTCCGGCACAACCGCCAGCTCGACATCAACCGTGTCGGTGTTCCCCACCAACCACCAATCCAGCCAAGCCACCCCAAGCCAGTCGTCCCCCTCGACCAGCCCGATTCCCTCGGCCCGCACATCAGCATGGGTCCCCGCCATCAGAACCCGAGCCTCCTCCACTCCCAGCCCGACCGGGAACTCCAGTTCCTCCCGCCGAACCCCGAACTTCACCTCGTAGAACCGCCGGAACAGCTCGGGATCCCGCCCATCAACCCAGATAATCTCCACGTGGGCACCCTAGGTGCCCGGCGGGCTAATGGTGGGGGCGGAGGGCTCGGTTGGCGGCGGGTTCGGCTATTTGGGTGCGGAAGGGGTGGGAGGGGTAGACGCCGAGGACGCGGACCTCGACCGAGAAGAATGCGAGTTCTTCCAGGGCCAGGGCGACGTTCGGGTCTTCTGGGTGGCCCTCGATGTCGGCGTAGAACTGGGTCGCGAAGAACATGCCGCCTAGCTGATACGACTCCAGCTTGGTCATGTTCACGCTGTTGGTGGCGAACCCGCCGAGCGCCTTGTAGAGAGCGGCCGACACGTTCCGCACGCGGTACACGAAGCTGGTGATGACAGGACCTGAACCGACCGGCGGCACCTCGGGCTCGCGGGAGAGGACGAGGAAGCGGGTCGTGTTGTGGTGCTCGTCCTCGACGTCGGACGCCAGGGTCTCCAGCTCGTACAGCTCGGCGGCCGCCCGGGGCGAGAGGGACGCGACAGTCGGGTCGGCCAGCTCCGAGACCTCCCGAGCCGCACCGGCGGTGTCATCCGCAACGACAGTCGACCAGCCGTGTTCGCGGATGATCTTCCGGCACTGCCCGAGCGCGTGTACGTGGCTGCGAACGGTCCGGATCTGGTCCAGCGTCGTGCCAGGAGTCCCCAGCAGCTGGAAGTGGATCGGCAGGAAGTACTCGCCGACGATGTGCAGCCCGGACTCCGGCAGCAGGTGGTGGATGTCCGCGACCCGGCCGGCGATCGAGTTGTCCACCGGGATCATCGCGAGCCCGGCGCGCCCGCTGCTCACTGCCTCGAGCGCGTCCTCGAACGTCGTACAAGGCAGCTGCTCGCGGTCCGGGAACATCTCGGTGCACGCCATCGCTGAATTCGCGCCTGGCTCACCCTGATAAGCGATCGGTCCGTCCACGATCTACCAGCCTAGACCCACCGCATCTCACCAGCCGGATCAGGTGTCCGTCTTACGGACCTTCTCGGGCGCGCCGGTGACCGCGCGACCCTCGAGCGACTTGGCCTTGGTGGCGTACATGTCGATGTACTCCTGCCCCGACAACTCCATGATCTTGTACATGATCTCGTCGGTGACGGCCCGCAGGATGAGCCGATCGCTCTCCATCCCCTCGTACCGCGAGAAGTCCAGCGGCTCGCCGAACTTCACCGTCGGCGACGCGAACGACGCAACGACCTTCCCGGGCGGAGCCACCACATCGGTCCCGATCACGCCGCACGGGATCACCGGCACCTTGGCCTCCAGCGCGAGCCGGGCCACGCCTGTGCGCCCCTTGTACAGCCGCCCGTCGTGCGAGCGCGTGCCCTCGGGGTAGATCCCGAACAGCTCGCCGCGCTCGAGCACCTTCATCCCGGCCCGCATCGCGCCTTCGGACGCCGATCCGCCGGACCGGTCGATCGGCACCTGGCCGGTGCCCTTGAAGAACCCGCGCTGGAACCGGCCCTTGATCCCGGCCCCGGTGAAGTAGTCGGACTTCGCGACGAACGTGACCCGGCGGCGCAGCGCCAGCGGCATGAAGATCCAGTCGGAGTACGAGAGGTGGTTGCTGGCGATGATCGCCGCGCCGGTCTCCGGGATGTTCTCGGCGCCGAGCACGTTCGGCCGGAAGATGCGCTTGACCGGCGGACCGACCAGCACGTTCTTCAGCACCCAGTAGATGCCCTTGCCGTCGCCGTCGCCGGCATCCACGACCGCAGGGTCCGGCTCCCGCCGCGGCGACTGTGCCGGTTCCGTCATCGAAATCCTTTCCTCACGTTCCCCGACCACTCATGATGCCGCACCGCGACCCGATTGGCCCGTACGTCGCCACGCGGGAACTCCTCACATCCGCCGCCGGAGGTTCGTAAGCTGCTGACGACACCGTCGCCCAGGTGGGGGAGAACCATGCGTACCAAGCTCCTGACCGCCGTGCTCGCGCTCCTTGCCGGCGTGCTGGTCACCCTGCCGGCCCGAGCGGCTGCCCCGGCAGCGACCGTCGTACCGATCCAGGTGACCGGCCCGGCGGCGTCGCGGTTCAACCTGGTCGTGATGGGCGACGGCTACACCGCGGCCGAGCTGCCGAAGTTCCGCGAGCAGCTCGACAAGCACCTGAACATCCTCTGGAGCATCGAGCCGTTCAAGTCCTACCGGAACTACGTCAACGTGTACGCCGTCGAGATCGCCTCCCCGGAATCCGGCGTCGACTGCGATCCCGGCCTCACCTCGCCGCAGCGCGACACCCCGCTGCAGATGGGGTTCTGGGGCGGCTGCAACCCGGCCAGCGTCCAACGCCTGCTGACCGTCAACTCGGCGGCGGCGACGCAGTACGCCGATCTCGTCGCCGGGACCACTGCCTCCAACCGGCAGATCCTTGCTATCGGCAACAGCGACACGTACGGCGGGGCGGGCGGCACCTATGCGACCGCGTCCGGCGGCAACGCGCTCTCGGCCCTGATCACGCCGCACGAGCTCGGCCATTCGCTCGGCGGGCTCCAAGATGAATACGACTATTACGCCCGCGGCGAGCGCGGTGCGCCGTACGTCGGTTCCGAGCCGTCCTCGATCCACCACACGTTGCTCACCGAGCAGCAAATGCTCGACCAGCACGCGAAGTGGTACCGCTGGCTGGGGGAGCCGTCGGAATCCGGCGGGACGATCGGCCGCTACGAGGGCGGGATGTACGCCGGATCAGGCGTCTGGCGGCCCAGTGCGCACTCGATGATGAAGGCGCTCGGGTACTACTTCGACCAGGTCTCGCGCGAGCGGATGACCCAACGACTCTCGGCCAAGGCGAACCTGTTCCAAGACAGCACGCCGGTCGGCCAAGTCGCCGCGGACCAGGTCGTCTGGCTGCAAACGTTGCATCCGCTCGATCACGAGCTAACGGTCTCCTGGGCGGTCGACGGTACGACGCTGCCGACCGCGAACGCTCGCGCCGTCGACCTCTCCACCCAGCACCTGACCGCCGGCAAGCACACCCTGACCGCGACGATCGTGGACCCGACCACCTTCATCCGCGACCCCGCCGTACGTCCGACCGCCACCCGCTCCTGGACGGTCGACACCACCCTGACCGCACCGCCGTCGGCCGGTACGCCGACCTTCACCGGCTCGACGTCCACCGAGCACCCGGTCAGCGCCGACGAAGTCGTGTACGCCGAGACCTCGCAGCCGAACGCCCCGATCACCTGGCAGGTCGATGGGCAAACCGTGGCGAACCCGGGGAACGACCGCGACTTCGAACTCGCCCCACTCAAGCTCACCGGCCGGCACACGCTGACCGCTCAGGTCGGCGCCGACGAACGAACCTGGACCGTCGACGGTGTCGAAGCCGTCGTCACCCCGACGATGTCGAAACCCCTGCTCACAGTGCAGAAGCCGACCGGTCGTGAATACGTATACAACGACGCTTTCACGATGGGGCTCACGGCAACGGATGACAGCCCGGGGTACGTCGTGCCGGAGTTCCGCGTCGACGGCGACGGTTGGTACAACTACTACGGCTGGCCGACGGATGCGTCCCTGCCGTTCACGTTCACGGCCGAGGGCACCGAGATCGACCAGCTCGTCTACGGCAAGCTCGGCTTACCGCGGGTCGTGCCGTGGGACGACGTACCGCCCGGGTACGGCCGTCATCAGATCGAGTACCGCGCGATCGATGCCACCGGCAACATCGCGAGCCCGCGCCGGTTCACCGTCACGCTCCTGCACCCCGCGCCGGCCTGCACCACCACGATCACCGGCACGCACAACGGCCCGCTCTACCTCCGCTCCGGCGTCACGTGCCTGGCCAACGCAACCGTCAACGGCCCGGTCCTGGTCGCGGCTGGTGCCTCGCTGGTCTCCACGGACTCACGCACCAACGGCCCCGTTCGCGCCGACCAGGCCGCCGACCTGCAGCTCCTACGCTCCACCGTCGCAGGCCCGGTCACCGCCGATCACGTCAGCCGCAGCGTGGTCGTCGTAGGAAGCACCGTCCAGGGCGCTGTCTCTGTCACCAACGCGTCGACCGAACAACCTTCGGCCCTGGCCGGAAACACCGTCAACGGCCCGCTCGTCTGCCAAGCCAACGCTCCACAACCGACCAATCTCGAGGCGCCGAACAAGGTATCGGGCCCTCGATCCGGGCAGTGCGCGACGCTCTGAGCCGAGCAGACATGGACGTGAGTTTCGCCGACATGTCGCCGGCGACGCGGTTCTCATAACTTTCTGAGTGCGGGGAGTTCCCGCCCTACAGAAGGAGTGAAATGAACGGACTGCGGGTGGCGTCCCTGATGGCGGCGACGATGACAACCGGTCTGGTGGCCGGCATCTATGCGATCTACGCGAACGCGTTCATGCCCGGCCTGGCCAAGACCGACGACAAGACCTTTGTCGGAGCCTTCACCGCGGTGGACCGGGCGATCGTGAACCCGCTCTTCCTCGGTCTGGGCTTCCTGGGCGCGGCACTCTTCACGGTGCTCGCCGGTCTCCTCAGCCTGAAGGAGAAGGCGCTGCCGTGGATCGCGGTCGCGTTCGTGCTGTACCTGGTCACGATCATCGTCACGATGGCGGTGAACGTCCCCCTCAACGACGCCCTGAAGGCCGCCGGAGACCCGGCAACGATCGACGTCGCGGCGGCCCGAGCGGCCTTCAACGAGTCGAAATGGGTCGCCTTCAACCTGCTCCGCACGATCCTCGCCCTGGTGTCCTTCGGCCTCCTCGGCTGGGCGCTCTACCTGACCGGTAAGTCCGCCGCTCAGCCCTGAGGTTATTTGCAGTATTTGCAGGTACCGTTCGTCGCGAATCGGCGCCCGGGGAGGCAGCGTGGACGCCGGACAGGTGAAGCTCGGCCGGATCGTGTACTGGCTCGGGCACGATCCTGAGCTCGACGTCACGATCGCGTACGACTCGCCGGCCGGTTCCCACGAGGTCAAGGCGCGGATGCGGACCTCGCCCCGACCGGGTGCCCGCCGACGGCAGCCGCGTGATCGTGTACGACGACCTGCGCGGCGCCGTACACATCGAGCTCGACCGCGACGCCGGTCCGACGTACGAGCCGGAGGCGCGGTACGCCGCCTCGGAATGATTTTGAGAGACTGTCCGCGTGCCACCAGTTCAAGCTCCGCCCTCGCAGCAGCTCCCCGCGGTCCAGAAGCTCCGGGTGAGGTTCGCCAAGCGGGGACGGCTGCGATTCACCTCACACCGCGACTTCCAGCGGGCGTTCGAGCGCGCCGTACGGCGGGCCGGGCTGCCGGTGGCGTTCTCGCACGGCTTCAGCCCGCACCCCAAGATCTCGTACGCCGGTGCCGCGCCGACCGGAGCCGCCTCCGAAGCGGAGTACCTGGAGATATCGCTCACACACGAACGGGACGCCGACGAGGTCCGGGCCGCCCTCGACGGGGCGCTGCCGCCGGGGCTGGACGTACTCGAGGTGGTCGTCGCCGGGCCGGGGTCACTGGCCGAGCGACTCGAGGCCAGTGAGTGGCGGATCGCGTTACCGGGGGTGGATCCCGAGGCGGCCGGAGCCGCGGTGGAGGCCTTCCTGGCGCGGGACGAAATTATGGTCGAGCGCATGACCAAACGAGGGGTTCGCTCGTTCGACTGTCGGGCTGCCGTTCTCCGACTCACCGTCGCGAGTGAACCGGGGTCGGTTGAGACGTGTGCGATACTGCAAGTGGTGTTACGGCACGGAACCCCGGCCGTGAGACCCGACGACGTTCTCGCCGGCGCGCTCGAGGTAGCGACGCTCCCGGTGACGGGCCCGGCTCTTTTGACCAGGCTCGCCCAGGGCCCGCTCACCACGGACACCGGCACGGTGGAAGACCCGCTCGCTCGTGACCGCGACGCCAACCAGGCGACCGCGACCGGCCAGGCAGATCCCCACCAGACGCACACAGCGGAGGGCGACGCCGCCGCTCCCTCTGTGCCCTGAGCGCGGGCGGAGCGGATCCAGCAGGCTTCCGCCACGCGGCGGCCCCGGGATGATTTCCGGGCCGGGCGCGGCGAACCGTGACCGCCTTGTGGCCGCGCCGGACCCGTGACAGGGGTCGCAGGATGCGCCGGAGGGCTTGAGGAGACCCGCACTACATGCTCGACAACGAGCCGACCACCGAGGCAGCCGACACGGCTGCCACCGCCCAGCCCACCGCCTCCACCCGCAGGACCGCGAAGAAGGCGCCGGCTGCCAAGAAGACCACCACCACGCGGAAGCGCACGGTGAAGACCGCCTCCGAAGACGGCGCTGCGGTCCCGACCCAGTCCGACGCGCAGACCGCCGATCCGGCGCCCGCGCCGGCCAAGAAGGCGGCAGCCAAGAAGACTGCGGCGAAGAAGACCACGGCCAAGAAGGCCGCGGCGAAGGCTCCGGCCAAGAAGTCGGCCCGCGCCGCCAAGACCGCTGAGCAGGACATCTTCCCGCAGTTCGTCCCCGACGACGCGCCGGAAACCGCAGCTGCGGCTCCCGCGAAGAAGACCACCCGCAAGCGCACCGCCAAGAAGGCCGCCGCGCCGGACCTGCTGTCAGCAGACTCGCCGGTCACCGACGGCCCGGTAGCCGACGCCGAGACCAGCACGCCGGCCGCGGACGCCCCCGCCCGCAAGCGCACCTCCCGCCGCCGTTCGAGCAAGACCGCCGAGCCGGCCGCAGACGCCGGCTCCGCCCACGGCGACTCCGGCGCGACGACCCGCGGTGGAGCTGACACCGACTCCGCCGTGACCGACGGCGGCTCCACAGACCGCTCCGGTTCTGCCGGATCCACCGGCACCTCCGCTGACGGCGTCGAGGTGCCGGCTGAGGAGTCGGGCACCCGCCGTACCCGTCGGCGTGCAGCCGCCCCCGCGGCCGTGCTGTTCCAGGCGCCGACCGGCGGCCCCCAGCAGCAGGCCGCACCCCAGCAGGCCGAGCCGGCCGCGACGGTTGAAGCGACCTCCGAGGCGAGCCCGGAGCCTGGGACCGACGAGCAGCCGACCAGCAACCGCCGTCGCCGCAGCCGTCGTAACCGCGACGCCGAGGCCCGCGAGACCGAGGTAGCCGAGGAGACCACCGACGCCGCCCAGCCGCAGGCAAGCGCTACCGACACCCCCGCCGACGAGACCAGCAGGTCAACCGGAAGGTCCCGGACCCGGTCCGCCAGGAAGACCACCGACACCGCCGGTGCCACCGCCTCGGCCGCAACCGCGACGGGCGCGACCGGCACGGACCTCGACACCGAGACCGACGAGGCGGACGAGGAGTCCGCGGACGTCACCGACGCACAGTCCGAGGACGGCGAGGAAGGTGGCGAGGGGACTCGTCGTCGCCGTCGCCGCCGCGGTGGCCGTCGTCGTCGCAAGTCCGGTGACGGCGCTGACGACAACGCCGACGACCAGTCCGACGACGAGGACGAGCCCGACACCCAGGACACCGACCAGGATGCCGACGCGTCCGACGACAGCGACCAGGACGGTGCGGCCGACTCCGACGAGGACGGCGAGGCAGGCAGCTCGTCCCGGCGTCGCCGCCGTCGCCGTCGCCGCAAGGGCGAGGACAGCGGCGCCGCGTCCCCGGACGACCCCGACGAAACCGTCGTACGGGTCCGTGAGCCGCGCAGCAAGACCGTCAACAACGAGATCACCGCGGTCGAGGGTTCGACCCGCCTCGAGGCGAAGAAGCAGCGCCGCCGCGAGGGTCGCGCCGCCGGCCGCCGCCGCGCGCCGATCGTCACCGAGGCCGAGTTCCTGGCCCGTCGTGAGTCGGTCGAGCGGACGATGGTCATCCGGTCCCGCGACGACCTGACCCAGATCGCGGTCTCCGAGGACAACGTCCTGGTCGAGCACTACGTGACCACCGCCGAGCAGACGTCGCTGATCGGCAACGTCTACCTCGGCCGCGTGCAGAACGTGCTGCCGAGCATGGAGGCCGCGTTCATCGATATCGGCAAGGGCCGCAACGCGGTGCTGTACGCCGGTGAGGTTGACTGGGCGACCCTTGGTGGCGCCAACGGTCCGCGCAAGATCGAGCAGGTGCTGAAGTCCGGTCAGGCAGTCCTGGTCCAGGTGACCAAGGACCCGATCGGCCACAAGGGCGCCCGGCTCACCAACCAGATCAGCCTCCCCGGCCGGTACGTCGTGTACGTCCCGCGCGGCGGCAACGGCGGTATCAGCCGCAAGCTGCCCGACACCGAGCGGAACCGGCTGAAGACGATCCTCAAGGACATCGTTCCCGACGAGGCCGGCGTGATCGTCCGGACCGCCGCGGAAGGCGCCTCGGAGGAGGAGCTGACCGCCGACGTCAGCCGGCTGCAGTCCGCCTGGGAGGACATCGACAAGAAGTCCAAGAACGGCCAGGCCCCGCAGTTGCTGTACGGCGAGCCGGATCTGCTGATCCGCGTCGTCCGCGACCTGTTCACCGAGGACTTCGCGAAGCTCGTCATCTCCGGCGACCGTGCGTACGAGCAGGTCCGTGAGTACGTCGCCGGCGTCGCGCCGCACCTGGCCGACCGGGTCGAGAAGTGGGGCGGGGACGGCGACGTCTTCGCGAGCTACCGGATCGACGAGCAGATCAAGAAGGCGCTGGACCGCAAGGTCTGGCTGCCGTCGGGCGGCTCGCTGATCATCGACCGGACCGAGGCGATGACCGTCGTCGACGTCAACACCGGCAAGTTCACCGGCTCCGGGGGCAACCTCGAGGAGACCGTCACCAAGAACAACCTGGAAGCGGCCGAGGAGATCGTCCGCCAGCTCCGGCTGCGTGACATCGGCGGCATCATCGTCATCGACTTCATCGACATGGTGCTCGAGTCGAACCGCGATCTCGTACTGCGCCGGCTGGTCGAGTGCCTGGGCCGCGACCGGACCAAGCACCAGGTCGCCGAGGTCACCTCGCTCGGCCTGGTCCAGATGACCCGGAAGCGGATCGGCACCGGCCTGCTCGAGGCGTTCAGCGAGAACTGCGACCACTGCGGTGGCCGCGGCCTGATCCTGCACGACGAGCCGAAGGAGTCACGCCGCCGCGACAGCCGCAACGGCCAGGGCAACAACGGCAACGGCCAGAGCAACGGTCAGAGCAACGGCAACTCGAACGGCAACGGCAACGGTCAGGACCACGCCAAGTCCGCGCCGGCGGAGGAGGGCGGCCGGAAGAGCTCGCGCCGTCGCCGGGGCAAGGGCCGCGGCGAGGACGAGGCAGCCGAGCCGACGGCGGCCGAGACCGCTCAGCACAACGCCGACGCCGCCCAGAGACTCGCGCAGATCGCCGCCGCTTCCGCGAAGAAGGACGACGAGCACGGTACTCCGGAACCGACCGGCTACCCGATCTCTGCCGACGCCGACGACCACGTCAGCCCCGAGGCGACCGGCTTCCCGGCCGACACGGCTCAGGCGACGACCGTGATCACCGAGGCAGCGGAGTCGACCGGCGCCGAGGCCGCGGGCGAGGCGGCCGACCCGGCCGACGCCGCCCAGAACGGCGCCACCAAGAGCACCCGGCGGCGGCGCAGCAGCCGCAGCCGCAGCAAGACCGCTACCGAGGGTGAGGGCGTGGAGCAGTCCGAAACGCTCGTCACCACCGGCAGTTAGGCCGTGGCTGAACCGATTTCGGGTTTGCGGACCCGGGGTTGTAAGCTATTGGTTCGGTGCGCTGAGGCGCACCGAACCTGTGCTTGATGTGAGAGTGAGTGGATTACAGCCTCTCGCGTCACGCTTGTAATTTTCCGAACCAGCAGAGAGTGAGATCCACGGTGTACGCGATCGTGCGCAGTGGCGGCACCCAGCAGAAGGTCGCCGTCGGCGATGTCATCGAGATCGACAGCCTGACGGACAAGGTGGGCGACACTGTGTCCCTTCCGGCGGTCCTGGTCGTCGATGGCGACACCGTGACGACCGACTCTGCGGCGCTGGCCAAGGTGGCCGTTTCGGCTGAGGTTCTCGGGCGCTCCAAGGGCCCGAAGATCACCATCATGAAGTACAAGAACAAGACCGGTTACCGCAAGCGCCAGGGGCACCGTCAGCACTACACCCAGGTCAAGGTCACCGCGATCGACGCGAAGAAGAAGTGAGCTGATCTAGATATGGCACACAAAAAGGGAGCAGCGTCGACCCGTAACGGTCGCGACTCCAACGCGCAGCGGCTCGGCGTGAAGCGGTTCGGCGGTCAGCTGGTCAACGCCGGCGAGATCATCGTCCGTCAGCGCGGCACGCACTTCCACCCGGGCAACATGGTCGGCCGTGGCGGCGACGACACGCTGTTCGCGCTGGCCGAGGGCCACGTGGAGTTCGGCACCCGGCGCGGTCGCCGCGTCGTCAACATCGTCCCGGCCCCGGCGGAGTAACACCGCCACCCGGACGTTTCAGTAAGCTCTTCAAGAGGGCGGGTCGCGGAATACCGCGGACCCGCCCTTTTGCTGTATCGAAGGACGTCTCAGGGGTCAACCCCCGAGATGGCCGGTTGCGGACCGAGAATCTGCCTCCGCAACCGGCAGGCTCAGGGGTTGACCCCTGAGACGGACGCTGGAGCCGGCGGGCTGATTGGCAGATATCACAGGAAGTAGAGACACCGATGGCAATCCCCAGCTTCGTCGACCGCGTGACGGTGAATGTCGCCGCGGGCCGCGGCGGAAACGGTTGCGCCTCGGTGCACCGGGAGAAGTTCAAGCCCCTCGGCGGTCCCGACGGCGGGAACGGCGGTGACGGCGGCAGCGTGATCCTGCGCGTCGACCCCGATGTGACCACGCTCGTCGACTACCACCGCTCCAGCCACCGCACCGCCACGAATGGTGCCCAGGGCAAGGGTGATCACCAGTCGGGTAGCAACGGCGGCGATGTCGTCCTGCCGGTCCCCGACGGCACCGTCATCAGCACGGCGAACGGCGTCGTACTCGCAGACCTCGTCGGACCGGGCGCTGAATTCGTTGCTGCCCAAGGCGGCAAGGGCGGCCTGGGCAACGCCGCCCTGGCCAGCAGCGCGCGTAAGGCGCCCGGATTCGCCTTGCTGGGTGAGGACGGCGAGGAGCGCACGCTCGTCCTCGAGCTGAAGGTCGTCGCCGATATCGGCCTGGTCGGCTTCCCGAGTGCGGGCAAGTCCTCGCTGGTCGCCGCGATCAGCCGCGCCCGGCCGAAGATCGCCGACTACCCGTTCACCACCCTGATCCCGAACCTCGGCGTCGTCGTTGCCGGTGACGTCACCTTCACCGTGGCCGACGTACCGGGCCTGATCGAGGGTGCGAGCGAGGGGCGCGGGCTCGGGCACGACTTCCTGCGGCACGTGGAGCGGTGCGCGGCGCTCGTGCACGTCATCGACTGCGCGACGTACGAGCCGGGCCGTGACCCGCTCAGCGACCTCGACACGATCGAGGCCGAGCTGCAGGCGCACGGCGGGCTCGAGGACCGGCCGCGACTCGTTGCGCTGAACAAGATCGACGTACCGGACGCGCGCGAGATCGCCGACATGGTGCAGGCCGAGCTGGAGCAGCGCGGGCTGCGGGTGTTCCCGATCTCGACCGCCTCGCACGAAGGTCTCGAGGCCCTGAAGTTCGCGATGGCCGACATCGTCGTACGGCGTCGCGCGGAAGAGGAGAAGCCCGACACCACGCGGATCGTGATCCGGCCGCAGGTGCAGGGCGGTCCTGAGTTCAAAGTGAAGAAGCTGCCGGGCGAGGACGGCGGCTGGCTGGTGCAGGGCGAGAAGCCCGAGCGCTGGGTCCGGCAGACCGACTTCGCGAACGCGGAGGCGACCGGATACCTGGCCGACCGGCTGAACCGGCTCGGCGTCGAGGACGAGCTGCTGAAGCTGGGCGCACTTGCCGGCGACGCGGTGATGATCGGCGACGGACCGAACGCGATCGTGTTCGACTTCGCGCCCGACATCTTGGCCGGCGCGGAGATCCTGGCCCGGCGCGGTGAGGACCACCGGCTCGAGGAGGACCGTCCGGCGGCCCAGCGGCGGCGGGAGAAGGACACCGAGTACCACGCCAGCAGGGGTGTTCGGACCGATTACAAGCAGGAATGGGGCGAGGACGAGGTCGACTTGTCCCCGGCCGAGGCGAAACGGGCAGCGGTGAAGGCGGAGAAGCTGGCGCGCAAGGAAGCGCGCGAGCTCGAAGCGGCGGAAGAAAGCACAGATCAGGACTTCTGATGGACGCTCGCGCGGAGGTCCTTGCGGCCACGCGAATCGTCGTGAAGGTCGGCTCGTCATCGCTGACCCAGCGCGGCAAGATCGATCTCGAACGACTCCGGCTGCTCGTCGACGCCATCTCGGCGCGACGGGTGGAGGGGGCCGAGGTCGTACTCGTCTCCTCCGGCGCGATCGCCGCCGGCCTGGCCCCGATGGGGTTGCGATCCCGACCGCGCGACCTGGCCACGCAGCAGGCCGCTGCTTCGGTGGGGCAGGGCCTGTTGATGGCTCGCTATAGCGACGCGTTCGCGGCACACGGGCTGCGGGTGGGGCAGGTGCTGCTGACCGTCGATGACGTGACGCGGCGCAGTCACTACCGCAACGCGTACCGCACGTTCGCGCGGCTGCTCGAGCTGGGCGTCGTACCGATCGTGAACGAGAACGACACCGTCGCGACCACCGAGATCCGCTTCGGCGACAACGACCGGCTCGCTGCGTTGACCAGTCACCTGGTGCACGCTGATCTGTTGCTGCTGCTGTCCGACGTGGACGGCTTGTACGACGGGGATCCGCGCAAGCCTGGTACTTCGATGGTCACCGAGATCCGCGGTGCGGCCGATCTTGAGCCGCTCGCGATCGGCAAGAACGGGTCGTCCAGCGTCGGCACCGGTGGCATGCAAACCAAGGTCGAGGCGGCCGCAATCGCCACAGAGGCAGGGATTCCGGTCGTCCTGACCTCGGCCGCGCGTGTCGGCGAAGCCCTTCGCGGCGACCAGGTCGGCACCCTCTTCCACCCCACCGGCCGCCGCCGCAAGACCCGCCTGCTGTGGCTCGCCCACGCAACCTCCGGCCAAGGCATATTGCGTTTGGACGAAGGGGCCGTCCGCGCTGTCACCCAACGCCGCGCCTCCCTCCTCCCGGCCGGAATCTCTGCCGTGGAAGGCACTTTCTCCGCCGGCGACCCTGTCGACCTGGTCTCGCCGTCGGGTGTCGTCATCGCCCGCGGCCTCGTCAACTACGACGCCACCGAGCTGCCCGGCCTCCTAGGCCGCTCCACCCGCGACCTGGCTCGCGAGCTCGGCGCGGCGTACGAACGTGAGGTCGTCCACCGCGACGACCTGGTGTTGCTGTGAAGAACCCGCCGGCATTGTGCAGCTCGACAGGAGGTGTGCGGCGGTCGGGCCCGATTCCAGCTGGGCGCAGGCGGGCGTTCGCCGGCACTGGACATATACGTCCTGTCGACCTTGCACATGGTGGTGTGTGGCCGACTTTGAGCACCTACCGACCGTTTTCACCGCGGTCTCATGGTTGGCGGGTACTCAAAGTCGGGCAGTTGGAGCGCACTACGATGTTGGGGTGAGCGAGATCATCGAGCTGGCGCGGCGGGCGCGCGAGGCGTCGTACGCCTTGGCCGACGCGTCCCGGGCGACGAAGGACGCGGCGCTGCACGCGATGGCGGCGGCGCTGCGCGAGAACACGGACGTGATTGTCGCGGCGAACGCTGTCGACGTCGCGGCCGCGCGCGAGGCGGGTACGCCGGAGTCCACCGTCGACCGGCTGGCGCTGAACCCGGCGCGTGTTGACGGGATGGCGGCCGGGCTGGAGCAGCTTGCCGGGCTGACTGACCCGGTGGGCGAGGTAGTCCGCGGGTACACGCTGCCGAACGGGCTCGAGCTCCGCCAGGTCCGGGTGCCGTTCGGTGTGGTCGGCATCATCTACGAGGCGCGGCCGAACGTGACCGCCGACGCCGCGGGCATCTGCCTGAAGTCCGGCAACGCCGTACTGCTGCGTGGCTCGTCGTCCGCTGCAGCGTCCAACACGGCGATCATCGGCGTACTGCGGGATGCCGCTGCTTTGTGTGGGTTGCCGGCGGACGTGATCCAGGGAGTGGCGACGGACCGGGCTGCGGTGAAGGAGCTCATGCAGGCGCGCGGGCTGGTCGACGTACTGATCCCTCGTGGTGGTGCGGGCTTGATCCAGACGGTGGTCGGCGAGTCGTCGGTGCCGGTGATCGAGACGGGCGTGGGGAATTGCCACGTGTACATCGACGCCGAGGCTGACCTGGAGCTCGGGCTTGAGATCCTGTTGAACTCGAAGACCCAGCGGCCGAGCGTGTGCAACGCGGCCGAGTCGCTACTGGTCCATTCCGCGGTTGCTGACGAGTTCCTCGCCCGCGCTCTGCCTGCCCTGGTTGAGGCCGGCGTGACCGTGCACGGCGACAGCGCAGTAGTTGCCGCAAGCAAGAACACGCCGGCGTCCGTCGATGCCGGCGGGGCGGGTGTTGTGGCTGCGACCGAGGAGGACTTCGGGACGGAGTACAACTCGCTCGATCTGTCGGCCGCGGTGGTGGACTCCCTTGAGGACGCGGTGCAGCACATCCGCCGCTACAGCTCGGGCCACACCGAGGCGATCATCACCCGCTCGCAGTCCGCGGCCCGCCGCTTCACCCAGGCGGTCGACTCCGCGGCGGTCGTCGTCAACGCGAGCACCCGCTTCACCGACGGTGGCGAGTTCGGCTTCGGCGCCGAGATCGGCATCTCCACCCAGAAACTCCACGCCCGCGGGCCCATGGGCCTGCCGGAGATGACGTCCACGAAGTACATCGTCACCGGCGAAGGCCAAATCCGCACCTGACGCTAATCCCGCAACAGCAACCCACGCCCGCGCACGGATCCCGCAACAGCAACCCGCGCCCGCGCACGGATCCCGCAACAGCAACCCGCGCCGGCGCACGGATCCCGCAACAGCAACCCGCGCCGGCGCACGGAGGCGTCCGACGGGCAGATCGCCGAGCTTGGCGAGGAGCGCGACGCGGTGACTACCCGTGGCGGTGGGCTGTCGTCAGCTGAGCAGGTGCGTCGCGTCCTCGACTCGCACGACCGGCAGCTCTCCGCTCACCACGGCCAGAGCGGCCCGGTGATCCGCGCCCACCTCCAACTCCTGCACCTGAATCCCCGCCGGCACCGGCCCCCGAAGCTCCCCGCGCAAACCTTCCCCTGTCGCCTTCAACACAGCTTCCTTCCGCGTCCAGTACGCCGTGAACACTCGCGCCTTCGCAATCCCGTCGTGCCGCTCCAGCTCCCGCGCTTCCTCCACGGTCAGCGCAACCCGAGCCACCCCGTCGACATCGATCCCCGGATCAACCTTCTCCACATCAAGCCCCACCGGCCGATCCGAGAACGCCACCCCGACGAACTCTCCCGAGTGCGTCACCGACAACTCCACCCCGTCAGCCCGCACCTTCCCATGCGGCTTCCCACACTCGGAACACGTCCGATCCAACCCGACCCTTGCCGGTAGCAACGAAAACCGCGCACCGAGCACCCGCCGCGTGATCGTCACCCCCAGCAGGAACCGCGCCTTGTCCTCATCCCGCAGGTACGCCGCCAACCGCCCGCGCTCGACCGGATCCAGATCCTCGACAAACGCATCCCGTGCCGCACCAAGACGAGCCCACCAAACCTCAACCCCCGCCGGGCGCAGAGCGTTCGGGCTGATCCCGGCTGTCACACCGGGCCTGGCGTCCACGTCAGCTTGCCGGTGCGAAAGTCGTGCAGCACACCGTCGATCCACTTGGCTTCAGCGATCGCAACAGCGATCTGGTACTCCGTCTCCAGCAATGCAAACCGCGGGATCGGCTGGCCGTCCACCTCCGACCGCAGCTCCAGCTGCAGCTCCGCGATGCGCTTCGTCAGCGACTCGCGGCGCTGGCTCAACAGCTCGCCCGCCGTCTCCGGCGTCAGCAGCATCACGAACGACAACCCCGCCGGGAACTCGGGGAACTCGTTCCGCGGTGTCGTCAGGATGTCCGCCAGCCACTCCCGGCAGATCTTCCGTCCCTCGTCGGTCAGGTGGTAGACCGTCCGCTCCGGATAGCGCTCGTCCTGTTCCGTCGCGCCGGCCGTGAGCAGACCGGCCTCCTCGAGCCGCACGATCATCCGGTACAGGCTGGTCCGCTGGCCGACGTTGACGACCTGGTCCTTGCCCCATTGCTTGATCAACCGCTGGATCCCGTACGGATGCATCGGCCCGTTCTCCAGCAGGCCGAGGATCGCGAGTGCGAGCGGTGAGCGTCGAAAAGTCACCTCCTCAGCATAGGGGGCAAAGAAACTAGTTGCAATGTAACTAGGTCGCATGTAACTATCGATCCATGAAGACCGCAGAACTCACCCAAGGCACCGTGACCTCCCACGACGGCACCGAGATCGGCTACTACAAGACCGGCCAAGGCCCCGCCGTCGTCGTGCTCCACGGCAGCATGGAGTCCGCTCGCAGTCACACGCTCCTCGCGGAGGCGCTGGCGTCAGACTTCACCGTCTACCTGCCGGACCGCCGTGGTCGCGGACTCTCCGGACCGCAACGCCCAGATCACACGGTCCGCACCGAGGTCGAGGACCTCGAAGCAGTCCTGACCGCGGCCGGCGCAGACCGAGCGTTCGGCGTCAGCGCCGGGGGAGCGGTCGTCCTCGAAGCGGCCCGCACCCTCCCCCTGAAGCAGATCGCACTCTACGAGCCCGCGATAGTCGCCGACGGCGCCCCGCACCGCGAGTGGCTGGTCCGCTTCGACCAGGAGATCGCCCGCGGCGACCTCGCCGGCGGCATGGTCACCAGCATGTTCGGCTTCGAGATGGCCCCGGCGTTCCTCAAGGTCATACCCCGCGGCCTGCTCCGCAAGATGACCGAGAAGATGATGGCCAAGGAGGAGCGGCAAGCCCCGGCCGGCACCATCACCATGCGCCAGCTCGCCCCCACGATCCACGCCGAAGGCACGATCGTGGCCGAGCTCGGCGGCTCCTTCGACAACTTCCGCGCCCTCGACGCCGACGTACTTCTCCTGGGTGGCACGAAAGGTCTCCCAGGTCTCAAGCCCGGCCGCGCCACGCTCGAGAAGGTGCTGCCGCACTGCCGACGCATCGAGTTCGACGGCTATGACCACGGCTCGTCCTCGGACCCCGGCGGCGTCAACCCGACCGGCAAGCCGGAGGCCGTGCGACGGATCGCCGAAGAGGTGAAGGCCTTCTTCAAGCAGTCGTGAGCGCCCACTCGACGGCATCCGCGATATCAACCACCGGATACCGCACGGCCTGCACGACCCGATCGCCGCCGATCACCAGAACGACCCGCTTCAACCGCTCGTACCCACCCGCCCGGAACGTCGGCAACCGCAACGCCGCCACCAGCTCCAGGTCGAGGTCCGACAGCAGCAGGTGTGGAATCTCCTCCGCCCGAGCGAACGCCTGCTGCTCGTCAGTCCGCTGCGTGCTCACCCCTCGTACGGCGATCCCGCGAGCCGCAAAGTCGTCGTACCGCCCAGCAAACAGCCGATTCTCCAACGTGCACCCACTAGCCCCAGCGATCTCGTTCCACCCGTCCGGCAACGGCGTCGGCCGCCCAGTCGCCGGGTACCCGAAGAGCACGGTCGCCCGCGCATCCGCGTCCACCACGTCAACCGTCGTACCAGCTATCGACGGCAGAGCGACGTCCGGCACCCGCTGACCCACCAGCTCGTGCAAGCGATGCGCCGGCGGCTCGTCCTCCGAATTAGTGCCGCTCAGAGACCCATCGCCGAGCAGCCACCGATCACCCCAGTCCTGCAGCGCGACGAGCACCGGCAGCAACGCCCGCCCGCGTTCAGTGAGGCGATACGCATACCGAGTCGGCCGCTCCTGGTACGCCGACCGCGAGACGATCCCGCTCTCGAGCAGATCGTTGAGGCGCTCGGTCAGCACCTTCCGCGAGATATGCAGCGATTCGGCGAGCTGGTCGAACCGCTCCAGCCCGCGGGCCAGATCGCGGACGATCAGCAGCTCCCAGCCGTCGCCTATGACGCCGAGGGACTGCGCGATCGCACAGTCCGGCTCGGGCGAGAAGGTGCTCCGCCGCACGACGTACTCCTTCGATTCCGGTTGCCACCACGCTAGCCGTCCGAGTAGGTTCCTGTTAGGAACTTACTACAGGAGGGCAAGCATGTACTGGCGCCGGATCGCGGACCTGCCCACCTGGCTCAAGGCCGTCATGGTCGGCCAACTCGTCAGCTCCGCCGGCGCCCTCGCCTGGATCTACCTGACCCTCTACCTGGTCGAGGACCGCGGCATGTCGGCGCAACAGGCCGGGTTCGCGGCAGCGGCGTACGGCGTCGGGCTGCTCGGCGGCAACCTCGGCGGCGGCTGGTTCGGCGACCGCTTCGGGCTACGTACGGCGGCAGTCGCCAGCCAGCTCGCATGGGTCGTCACCTGTTGCGTGATGCCGCTGGTCGGCACCTCCTGGATCGGTGTCGTCGCCGCACTCGCCGGCCTGTGCGGCGGTGCGAGCCGTCCAAACCTCAGCGCGCTGGTCGCAACCGCGCTCCCGGCCGAACGCCGCCGCGAGGGAATCGCCCTGTCCCGCACGGCGAGCAACGCCGGCTTCACCATCGGCCCGCCGCTCGGTGGACTGCTGGCGGCGTACAACTTCTCGTTGGTCTTCCTCGTCGACGCCGTGACCAGCCTGGTCATGGCCGCCGTCATCTGGCGCTTCGTCCCCGCGGCCCGCCGTACGGCGTCCGTCCGCGTCAACGGCGTGTGGCGTGCACTGACCCGCGATCGCTCGGTGCTCGTGCTGCTGGCAACAATCGTGGTCGTCGACACCGTCTACCGGCAGATCTTCGCCACGATGCCGCTGCTCCTCCGCGATGCGGGTACGCCGGCCGTCGCGTACGGCGTACTCATCGGCGTCAGCTCCGTCGTGATCGTGCTCCTCGAGGCGCCGCTCGCCGTACGGCTCCAGGCCCACCGCGCGACCCGGGTGATCGCAGTCGGCTTCGCGCTCGTCGGCGCAGGGCTCGCGATCCTCGGCGTCTGGCCGGCGCTTGCCGGGGCGATGCTCGCGATCGTCGTCATCACGGCGGGGGAGATGCTCTACAAACCGACCGCCACCGCGCATGTCGCCGACGCGGCGCCGGAGGGGATGGTCGGGCGGTACTCCAGCCTGTACGCCGCTGCGTCGATCAGCGGCATGTTCCTCGCGCCGGCGCTCGGCGGGTCGGCGTACCAGCACGTCCCGGGAGCGCTCTTCCCGGTCGCGGCCGGGTTGGCCGTGGTGGCGGCCATCGTCCAGTCGCAGGTCAGGCCGGCTGATCGGGAAGCGGAGCCGGCCGGCCCTCCCAGCGGGTCGAGAGGACGACAGTCGTCCGTGTCCTGACCACGCCGTTGACGCGCCGCAGCGAGCCGACGACCGCCTCGAGTTGGGTGACATCCGCGACCCGGACCTTGACCACGAGCTCCTGGTCGCCGGCCACGAACCAGCAGTCCTCGACGGCGACGATGTCCCGGACCTGCTCGACGATGTCGTCGGTCTCGACGTCGTCGCGCTGGAACAGGCCGATCAGCGCGCTGGTCCCGAGCCCGACCTGGTCCGGCGCGACCACCGCGCGGTACCCGAGGACCACGCCGCGCTCCTCGAGCCGCCGTACCCGCTCCTGGACGCTCGGGCCGGACAGGCCGACCTCACGGCCGAGCTCGGCCCAGCTGGAGCGGCCGTTCAGCCGCAGCGCCTCGATCAGCTGCCGGTCGATCGCGTCCATGACGCCTCCTGTTCACCGCAGATTCTAAGGTCTGGAATGTTTCGGGCCTTTAATTCGTTTGTGACAACGTAGTTCAAACCGTACAATTGGCGGTACTGGGGTCGTCCGCCCCAGCTCCGCCGTACCAACCCAGTGAAGGAAACATGATCACCCCCGAAGTTGCCCGTGCCCACATCGACGAGCGGCACCGCGTCGCAGCGCAGGCCCGCCGCGCCCACGCCGTACCGTCTGCCTGGCGCCGGCTGCTGACCCGTCACGTCCGCCACAGCTGACCTATTCACGCGACCGGTGCCCTCCTGGGGCCACCGGTCGCTGTTGTCGGGGCGGTCACGAGATAGGCTTCGCATCATGTTCTCGATCCTCGTGCCGCAGGTGGCGGCCATTGAAACGGCCGCCGTCGAGGCGTCACACATCTCGAAGTGGTGGTACGGCGGGTTCGCGCTGTTCGTGCTTCTCCTGCTGCTGCTCGTCACCGTCATCATGGGTAAGGGCCGGCCGCACAGCTAGCGGCTGTCGTGAAGGGCTGACGTGGCTTCTGTGGAGCGGGTACGACGCATCGGTGTGATGGGTGGCACGTTCGACCCGATCCATCATGGCCACCTTGTCGCGGCCAGCGAAGTGCAGGCGTACTTCGATCTCGACGAGGTGATCTTCGTTCCGACCGGCCAGCCGTGGCAGAAGTCGGACAAGAAGGTCTCGCCGGCCGAGGACCGGTACTTGATGACCGTGATCGCGACCGCGTCGAACCCGCGGTTCTCGGTCAGCCGGGTCGACATCGACCGGCCGGGTCCGACGTACACCATCGACACCCTGCGCGACCTGTCCAGGCTGTATCCGGACGCCGAGCTGTTCTTCATCACCGGTGCCGACGCGCTCGCCCAGATCCTCACCTGGCGGGACGTGGACGAGATGTTCAAGCTCGCCCAGTTCGTCGGCTGCACCCGGCCGGGGACAGAGAGCCTCGAACTGCCGCTCGACCAGCTGCCGATGGACCGGATCACCCTGCTCGAGGTGCCGGCGCTGGCGATCTCGTCGACCGAGTGCCGCGCCCGGGTCGCCAAGGGCAACCCGACCTGGTACCTCGTGCCCGACGGCATCGTCCAGTACATCGCCAAGCGTGAGCTCTACACCAACCGTTAGGACCTGTATGTCTGCCAGTGAACGCGCTATCGAGCTGCTGACCGCGGCTGCGGAAGCAGCCCACGACAAGAAGGCCGAGAACGTCCTCGCCTTCGACGTGTCCGAGCAGCTCGCGATCACCGACGCGTTCCTGGTCGCCTCCGCCTCCAACGACCGCCAGGTCCGCGCGATCGTGGACGCGGTCGAGGAGAAGCTGCGGGTCGACTTCGACGCCAAGCCGGTACGCCGCGAAGGCGCCCGCGAGGGCCGCTGGGTACTGCTCGACTACCTCGAGATCGTCATCCACGTCCAGCACGACGAGGAGCGCGCCTTCTACTCCCTCGAGCGTCTGTGGCGCGACTGCCCGGTCATCGCCTTGCCGTCGCCCGTCCCTGGAGCTCTAGGGAGCCCTGGCCCGGCGGTCCCGGGCTCGGCTTTGCCTGGCTCGGCTTCGGCCGAATGACCGCGGGCCGGCTGATCGTCTGGCGGCACGGCCGGACGGAGTGGAACCTCCAGGACAAGATCCAAGGCCAGGCCGACATCCCACTGGACACAGTCGGCCTGTCCCAGGCCCGCTCCGCCGCCGCCCGCCTGGCCGCCCTGGCGCCGACCAGGCTCTTCGCCAGCGACCTCCAACGAGCCGTCGCCACCGCCGGTGAACTCGCCGCCCTCACCGGCCTCAAGATCGAGTACGACGAAGCGCTCCGCGAGATCGACGTCGACGACTGGGCCGGCCTCACCTCGTCCGAGCTCGCCGCAATCAACCCCGAAGCCGCCGCCCGCATGCTCAGCGGCGAACCCCAACGCCGCGGCACCAACGGCGAAACCATCGAAGAAGTCGCGGCTCGCTTCAGCGGCGCCCTCCAGCGCATCTCGGAGGAAGGCACCTCCGAAGACACGATCGTCATAGCCACCCACGGCTTGGCCGCCCGCGTCGGCATCTGCCTGTTCCTCGGCATCCCCCAAACCAACTGGCCCGCCTTCGGAGGCCTAGCCAACTGCAACTGGGTCTCCCTCCTGAACGGCCGCCGAGGCTACCGAATCGAAGAATGGAACGCCGGCTCCCTCCCCGAACCAGTCATGAGCGACGACCCCCAGAAGTAAAGGACACCGCTCCGCGGCGACTGTTTTGTTGGCGGCTCCGCCGGCACGGCACGTGTTCGGCGGGCAACTGGATCTTCGCGGCGTGCTGATCGGGGGCGCCCGCCCAGAAGAACACCGCCTCGCGGCGACTGTCTTGTTGTCCGGCTCCGCCGGCGCCAGGCTCATTCGGCGGTCGACTGGACCGTCGCGGGGCTGCTGCTCTGGTGCCCGTCCGGAAGGGTCACCGCTTCGCGGCGGCTGCTCTGTTGGCCGGCTCCGCCGGCGTAGGGCTCGTTCGGAGGGCGACTGCACCGTCGCGGTGTGCTTATCGGTGGCGGTAGAGGGCTGGTGTGACACCGCATGCAATACCGCCTGCAGACGGTGCAGTCGTCAGGCCGCCTTCGTGCGTGCAGAGCGTGACACCAGGCACTGTGCTCGGCGTACAGACAGCCGTGAGCGGCCGCCCAACAAGCCCCTCAAAGGAGAGCAAGTCGGCTGTCGCGCACCTCACCAGCCCCACGAGCCAACCGATTTTTCTTTGCCGCCCCCCATCCGCTAAACTTCCGGAGTCCGCAAGACACCGCGGGGCTTTGGCGCAGTTGGTAGCGCGCTTCCATGGCATGGAAGAGGTCAGGGGTTCGAATCCCCTAAGCTCCACCAGCAGTAACCGCAGGTCAGGAGATATTTTCGCCTCCTGGCCTGTTTTCGTTGGTGGGGTCAGTGGGAGAGATTTGGGAGAACCTCTCGCCTCCCACGGGCCGTGCCGCGAGGATCTCAGCGTGGCGATGCGCCTTCTCGATCGTGTCCTTGATGACGGGCACCCCGCCGAGGAGCTTGCCTCGGTAGTCCTCGTAAAGTGCGAGTACGGAGATGGCGAAGCGTTCCTCCATCGCCTCTACGATCTGCCGCTCCATCTCGAGCGTGACGTAGGCGTACACACGGCCCATGCCCTTCATCTTGTGACCGAGCTGAGCACGACGAGCGACCTGGGAGATGCCGTCCTCTGCCGGCCAGGTCGCATGGGTGTGCAGACGTTCGTCGAATCGGAAGCTCGACAGAATCGCCGGCGCCTGTCGAGTTGACGAAGGGTTCTTCGTGTCGATGCCGTCCCACGCGGGTCGGCATAACCGTTGCCGGAGGTTTGAGCGGTACGCGGATTGCCGGGAAGTCAGGGACGCGGATCGTTTGTGCGGGCACTTGTCAACGACGGTTGAAAACGGACCCCTTTGCGGCGGTTGAAAGTGGACCCCCTGCTGGTTGTCATGGTTGGTCGTCGGTCGGTGTGGGGATCCGGCCGAGGTTGTGGTTCTTGAGGCGGTAGGAGTCGCCTTTGAGGGCGATGACGTCGGCGTGGTGGACGAGTCGGTCGATCAT
>NZ_SHKR01000003.1 GCF_004217145.1 Kribbella rubisoli
CCGCACCGAACAAGGCACCTACCCCGACCACGACCTCGCCCACCGCTACCGCACCTGGCTCAACACCGCTTGACACCAATAGGAGCATCAGTTTCCGTCGGGTCAGGCATCGGCGGGAATGGCGACCTCGATCTCTTCGTCCAGCCGGGCCCCGTGCGCCAACTCGAGTTCATCGCCGCTCCAGAACCGGCCCGGGTCGTACCAGTTCAGCTTCCGCCCGCTCAGCAACCCCATCTCCTCGTACGTCACCGCGACCACCTCGGCGCAGTACGCCGACTCCAGCTCGAGCTCGCGTGATCCGCGCCGGAACGCCGGCACGCGACCGCGTACCCACCTCGACGCGAGGCGGGCCGTCGACGGGAACGGCGTACCGTCCAGCCGCGCAACCGTCCGCAGTACGGCGTCCTCCATCTCCCGCGTGACGGGATGGTCGAGCTGCCGCAGCCAGGCCTGCTGGCCGTACTTGCGCGCCCACACCAGCACCGCGTCGCGCAGATTGTGCAGCTGGGCGCCGCGCTGGTGCTGCCCGGTCCACATGTCCGGCAGCGAACGGCCGAGCTCCGCGTGCCACATCAGCGGCGGGAGGTCCTCGACGACAACCGCCATCCCGACATGGTTGACCGGGCTGTTCGTGGTCAGTTGGATAGCGCGATCCGCAGCACTGTCGCCACGAAACAGCCAAATGTCACCTGTTCGTGTCAGTTCCGTAGCGTCATCCAGTGAAATCCGGCTGGTCACGTCGCTAGGTTAGTCGTCATGAAGGTATGGAAGGTGGTAGGACTTGCGGGGCTCGTCGGCGTGGCCGCAACGGGCGTAGTCATCGCGCGGGGCGAGCGGAAGCGCCGCGCCTACACCCCGGAAGAGGTGCGGGACCGCCTCAAGACCCGGGTCAAGGAAGCAGCCAACGCCTGACCTCTCGGCCGGGCAGGCCAGACACGCCGTAACTCGGTGGTACGGCGTTGATCTCGCCTGCCCGGCCGAATTCGTTGCAGAACGCAACCTTTAAAGGTTGTGGAGGGCAACGTCTTCCAGTCGGCCGGCGGTGATCGTCGCGGTCTGGTACGTGCAGTACGGCTGCTTGCGGCGATCGGTCGGTGATCCCGGGTTCAACAGCCGCAGTCCGCCCGGGCTCGTCGTGTCCCACGGGATGTGGCTGTGCCCGAACACGAGCAGCTCGACCCCCGGGTACGCCGCTTCGCAGCGCGCCTCACGCCCCTTGGCCGAACCGGTCTCATGCACCACGGCAACCGACAGCCCGTCGAGAGTCACACGCGCGACCTCAGGCAGCCGCGCCCGCAACTCCGGACCGTCGTTGTTGCCCCAGCACCCGATGAGCCGGGCCGCACGAGCTTCCAACTCGTCCAGCAATCCGGCGCTCACCCAATCGCCTGCATGGATGACCACGTCGGCACGCTCGACCGCCTCCCAGACCGGCTCCGGCAGCTTCTTCGCCCGAACCGGCAGGTGAGTGTCCGAGATCAGCACCAGGCGCATGCGCCTACTGTCTACGCCTTCAGTGCCTCGATCAACTCCTTCTCCTTCGCCGGGCTGAGTCCCGCGCGTCGCTCCCGGTCCAGGCCGAGCTCCCGCTCCCAGGCGAGCGCGTCCACCAGGAACTCCCGGCGCGGCCGATGGGTCAGCCCGGCTGCGGCCGCCGCCGCACCACTCCGCGACGACCAGCCCTCGTACTCAGGCTCGGTCATCCACATCGCCAGCGACTCCGGCCCCATGTACTGCTCGACCTTCTGCTCCTCCAACCACTCCCGCGGCGCGAGCACGACCGGCCCGGTGTGACCGCCGACCTCACGCGCCAGCTCGATCCACTCGCCGAACGGCACCACGGGACCGCGCGTGTCGAAGGTCCCCGTCCGGCCCTCCGTCGCGTTGTCCAGGAGCCAACCGGCCAGATCCCGCACGTCGATCACCGAGGTCGCCAGCTCGGGCGTGTCCGGCACGAGCATCGGCTCCTCCGGCGCACGCGCCGCCCGCGCGACCCACGTCCCCGATCGGTCGCTCCGGTCCCCCGGCCCGCCGATCAACCCGGCCCGGGCGATCACGAGCCGATCCCCCACCACCTCCCGCGACGCGAGCTCAGACGCGACCTTCGCCTCGCCGTACTGCTCGCGCTCGACCACATCCAGCTCGGTCGGCTCCCGCAGTACGGCGGTCTCGTCCGCGCCGGGCGTGTCGTACTTCGCGTAGGCGTTCACCGACGACACATACGTCCAGTGCTTCGCCCGCGCGCCGAAGGCGGTCAGTGCACCCCGCACGAACCCTGGTTGCCACGACACCTCGAACACGGCATCCCAGTCGCGCGGCGGCACAGCGTCGTACGCACCCGGGCTGCTGCGATCAACGGCGATCAACCTGGCACCGTCCGCGATCGCTCCACTCTCGCCACGCGCCACACACGTCACCGAATGGCCGCGCGCGACCGCTTGCGCAGCGATCTCGCGACCGAGCCACGCCGTCCCACCGAGGATCAGAATCTCCATGCAGGCAAGCCAATCAGGCCCGACCGACAAAACCCAGGCACCTCTGCCGAGGGCAGAAACGGCGCGTGATCGCCCTACCCGCGTCAGGTCACCGTAAGACGTCGGGCCTTGCCAGGCAGGCGATCCAGGGCGCACGCTCGAAACAGACACCCAGGGGTGAGTGTCACAACACAGGGGGAAGAGATGGCTGGTTTCGTTCAGATCATCGAGTACCGGACATCGAAGCCGGACGAGATCAAGGCGCTGATGGACGACTACAGCGCCAAACGCGAAGCCGGGGGCGAGGGGCCCACGCCGGTCCGCGGCATCACCTGCGCCGACCGGGACGAGTCCGGACGGTACTTCGCGATCGTCGAATTCGCTTCCTACGAGGACGCGATGGCGAACTCGGCGCGGGCCGACACCACCGAGTTCTCGGCGCGGATGATGGAGCTCTGCGACGGGCCCGGCGCGTTCTACAACCTCGACCTGGTGGAGGAGATGAAGTACCCCTGACCGGTCCCGGCCCAGGCGTATCGCGAGTCCGCCTGGGCCGGTACCGCGCCGGGTACGGCGTACGCCACCTCGCCGAGGCGCACGCCGTACCTGGGCCACGACCGGTGCCGGGAGGGGAGACGGCACCGATGCACGCTGTGGGCAGCCCGGGTCCGCGGCGCCGGATCCGTTCTGCGGATAGCTGATTGGTCAGCGAAAGACTCGGTACGACGTCCAGGCGGACGGCGGCGCGGCGCCACGACTGCGGCTGCGGCTGAATGCGCCCTCGGGGCCGAACCCTCGGTCCGTGCCGAGATCGCCGTCCGAATGGAGCGGGTCAGGGTCCTGCGGTCCGGGAGCCGAGTGCAGGTCCGGCCAGGGCCGGGGTGGTAGGGATTCGCGGGGCGGCAGCCTGAGGTCGGGGTCAGGACCCGGTTCCGGGTCGAGCCACTCGATCTCGGTGGCGCCGCCGTGACCGTGGATGGCGATGACGGAGTCGACGCCGTCCCACACGGTCGTGGTCGGATAGTCGCCGTACCAGCGCAGCGCGACGGCTCCGTCGGTGAACTGCACGCCCTCGGCGACAGGCCCGGTGCCGCTGACACCGGAGACGTCGTGATGACGGATCAACCGGAAACGACGGGAACTCATTTCGGGGAAACCTCCCAGAGCCGCTCCCCCGGCAACTTCCGCTCCGGACCGGGATCCTGGTCGGGCAGCGGGTCACTGGTCACCCGTAAGCCGGCGAACCTGCGCGACATGGCCGCGGCGTACCGCTCGGCCAGCTCGGCCTCGGCCCGGTAGTCGGCAACCACATGGTCCCCGAACCAGACCCGCACCCGCCGCCGCTCCACCCGGACCGCACCCGGGTGAGGATCACCATCGTCAGCCATCTCAATGCACCCGACACCGAGTCGAGCCGTTTCCCATCAGCGACCTCGCAACAAAACCCTTCACGTCAATCACTTCCACTTCCCTGTGGGGGATGGGTTCACAGGTAGTGACGGCCCCCCCAGCCGTTCATGACGCAACTCCAGAGGAAAAATCTCACACCCCGTGAAGAGCCCGCCGCCGAGGCCGTCTCACCCGCGCGCTCCAGGCCCAAGGCGAGCGGCTCAACGACGTACTCCGCCGTCGTCAGCCGACGACCCAGGGGCGCCAGGCTTCGAGGGCCTCGGCGTCCAGAGAGGTGGTGGGTGGGAAGGTGTGGACGCCGGCACCGGGGAGGTACGCCGCGACGATCCAGGACATCGCATCGGCCAGAGCTCGTCGAAGAACCGGTGCCCCTCCTTCAACTCTGGATCCTGAAGCGCCTCCACCTGTAGAACTCCCGCAAGCCACCCCGCCGTCGCCTCCAGCGGATCACTCCCGGCCAGGAAGATGGTGTCGCTGCTAGACATCACTGGAACGGCGACCGACGACCCACGGGCGCCAGGTGTCGATGTCTTCGACGTCGGGGGTGATCGGGGGGTTGAAGGTGTGTGTGCCGGCACCAGGGAGGTGGGCTGACACCAGGGTGTCGAGGTTGTGCACCAGCAACGCTGGTACCTCGGGTCGTGCCGCTACGAGATCGGCGAAGACGGACCTGGTCTCGCGGAGCTGCCACTCCTCGTCGTTCGTGCCGATGAGCCGGACGCCAAGGTCGATCGGGTACTGATCAAGCGCCTGGATCTCGTCCGGCTCCGGGTCGGCCACAGCAAACCCGTTCGGACGCACCACGACTGCCAGCGTCCCCGTCCCCGACCGCGCCGAACGCCGGAACAGCCGCTCGTCCTCCTTCAGATCCGGATCCGCGACAGGATCAAGCCCGAGTACGCCGGCGAGCCAACCGGCGGCCTCCGCTACCGACTCTCTCCTGGCCACGAACACGTTGTCGCTCGTCGACATCACCGCTCCTTCCTGAAGGTGACCATTCGCTCGTCACCGAGAATGACATGAACCGGCGCATCGACCGACTTGCCCGGCTGACCACAAGCCTTCCGGAATCCCTTCAACGCCATCGCTTCGTCGAGCTCGACCTTCCGGCCGTCGATGAAAACCTCGCCGGCCGCACCGACCTGGTCGCAGGCTTCGTTGATGTTGCGCTTCACAGCCGACACTGAGGCTCGGTCCAGCGTCTTGAACTCGACGATCACGCCCTCCGCCGTTCCGCTCCGTCGCAACGTCGCGTCCGGATTCTTCTTGCCCTGAACCGTGTGGTCCTCCGGACGAGCGTCCACCCGCCAGCCCTGCGTCTCGAGGAAGTCCGCGAGCCGGCGTTCCTTCGGCTTGAAGCGAGCCGTGGGGTCACTCACCCCAGGAGCGAAGTCGCTGCCGAGCGGGCGGAGATCCATGGCCGGGTCGAAGTCGAGTTTCGGAAGGTCGGGAAGGTTGATATCGACGACGATCGGTTGGGGCCGAGGCTCTTCGGGGTAGTCGAAGGTGGCTGTTATCTCGTCGGTTGTGATGGTGAGGGTGGCGTGTTGCCACTGGTTCTTCTCCTCGTCGGCCATGGAGTCGAGGAGGTTCTTGACGGCCTCGGTGAGGTCTACCTCGATGTCGTGGTCCTGGAGGAGGTGTTCGTTGCGTTTCTGGTCTTCTTTTTCGTTGCGTTCTTCGAATTCGAGCTCGCTGGTCTCGAGGACGGTGATTTCTATCTCGAGGGGTTCCTGCTCGTCGCGGTCGTCGTCGTTCTCGTGGGCCTTGCGGTACTTCTCGAAGGCTTTGCGGGCGACGGTGATCAGTGGGGGTTCGTTGTCTTCGGCAACTTCCAGGTCTTCGTAGGTGAAGCTCAGGCGTTTGGTGCGGCCGAGCGAGTCGAGGTCGCCGGAGCCGCCGGTGAGCTTGTTGCGGTCGGCGGAGTCTGACGACGGGCGGTTCGTCGACGGGCCAGCGGCGCCGACGAGGCCCTCGGCCCAGCCGCGGGCCTTCGGAGGCGCCATCGACAGATAGTGGGCCGCGGCCTCGCAGGCTCGGGCGGCGGCGTCCAGTTGCTGGGCTGCGACGGTTGCCTGGCCGCGGGACGCGCTCAGGGCGAGTTGCGCGTTCTCACGGCACCGTACGGCGGTGCGCTGCAACTGGTCGATCACGCGCGGAATCTCGTCGAAGCAATCGACCAGACCACGCGCGACCCGCTGCAGCTCCGACGGCATCCCGGCGCCCCAAAAGCTCAGATCTGGTCGGCGTAGTTCTTGCAGCCGGCGGACGCGATCTCGAGGGCCTCGGCGGCCTGTTCGACCGCCTTGCTCGCGGCCTCGAGGATCTCGGTGATGTCGCGATCGATACCGGTCGCGGTGCCGGCGATCAAGCTCTCCACCAGCTGGCTGTGCTGGGTGAAGCGGAGCTTGAACCCGGCCAGGCCGCCGGCCGCCTGCTTGGCCTCCATCGAGACCTGGTGCAGCTGTTCCTTGAGCCGCAGTACGTCGGACACCTCAACCCACTCCCAAACCTAGTTGCGCTTCTTCGGCAGCACGATCGCCGTACCCGCCACCACGACCGGCACGCCGATCCCGATCCACCACGGCAGACCGGCCGCCATCAGCACGAAAATCGCGACCGCACCGCCCCAGCCCCACCAGCGCGCGCCGGGCAGCCGCGGCAACCCGAGCACCCGCGACGCGGCCAGCATCGTGACAGCCGCGATCGCCGCGGCCTCGACCCCGGCCAGGAACGACCTGCTGAACACCCACACCAGCACGAACCCGACCAGCGCCAGGACCGCGCTGATGGTACGCCGCTTGCGCTGCTCCTGGAGCGCCCGGGCCGTCGACCGCAGCTCCTCCAACTCGTCGACAGACTCGGCGAGCTGTTTGGTGATGCGCTCGGCAACGGTCTCGAGGTCGTTCAGCGCCCGGATCTCGGGCAGCGTGTGGTTCGCCCGCTTCCCCTCGGCGGGCAGACCAGCCCGCTGCAGACTCGCGGCCGCCTTCTCGGCAAGCGCGTTCAGCCGGGTCTGCAGCTTCAGCCCGCGCTCGGCCATCGCATCGGCCTCCGCCGCCGCAGTCGCCTCCGCCTTGGACTTGTGCGCAGTCAACCGATCCTGTGCCTGCTGCGCGTCCGCCCGCGCCATCGCGACCGTGCGCAACGCCCGCACGTACTCCGACCACTGCTGCTCGACGGTCTTCATCGACCCACCAGCTCCACCGTGCGATCCACCTCGTCCGCCCGCAGCGCGGCGAAGGGTACGACGACCTGTGCCTCAGGATGCAGCCCGTCCCACAACAGCCCTCGATGCGGCTCCGACGCCCACCGCACGAGCGGCCCCGCCACAGCCCGTACGCCGTCCTGCGGATGCCGTAGGAACAGATGAGTCGCGACGTTGGCCCGCCCGTACCCGAGCTGCTCGGTGCAGACATGCATCCGGTTCCACCACCCGTACGTGATGAGGCCCTGCGCCGGCCCGTCCCGCACGATGTCCTGCAGCGCGTTCGCCGGGCTCTCGAAGTACCCCTCGGCATGCAGCTGCATCCGCGGTACGCCGTGGAACCCGAACCCGAGCAGGTACGTCCCGCCGGCCTGCCCCGTCCGCATCGCCTCCCGCAGCGCGAACAGCCGCGGCGCGATGTCGTCGTGCTTGTCCACGGTCTCGACCTCACAGCCGAGCTCCCGCAGTACCTGCACCAACGCATCCTTGCCCTCAGCAACAGCCGGCGCCGAGTTCGTCCCATCCACGAACACGAACCGCGGCGGATCCACCGCAGCCGCTGCCGTCGACACCGCCAACCCGGTCAGCACCCCGAGCGCATCCGCCGGCCCGTCCCCCAGCACGAGGACGCCGGCACCGGGCTCGGGCCGCACCTCAACGGATACCGGCTCCTCGGTCACCGCGATCGGCAACCCCGTCCACGGCCGGCCCAACTCGGGCTTCACCGCTGCGGCCGTCTCAGCCAGATGCGCAGGCTCAGCAAGATGGAACACCCGCGGCGGACGCGCCTCCGACCCCGCACGCGACCACAGCTCGCGACGCAGCGAATCCAGCACGGGCTTGTCCGCGAAGCTCACGAGCACATGCTGGTTGTCGTCCGGCGATCCGAAGTTCGCGTTCAGCACGGCCTCGCCGCGGAACTGCAGCTCGGCCGCCGCCGTGTTCCCACTCCGCAAGATTGCCTGCGAATCGGCCGGCGTCGTCTTCAGCGCGATCCGGTAAGGGACCTGCCCGAAGATCGAGTCCCGCCGCGTCGACAGCCGCTTCACGCCCTCGATCGTCTGCGTTGCCAGTACGACGTGAACGCCGTACGCACGCCCCAACCGGACCAACCGCTCCAGCAACTTCGCGGCCTCGTCAGCCAGCTCGTCATCGTCCTCGAGCAGCACCTGGAACTCGTCGAGTACGACGAGAATGCGCGGCGGCCGATCCGGACCCGGGGCGAGCTCCGCGATATCGGCGACGTTCCCGTGCGACTTGAAGATCTCGCTGCGCCGCGCGAGCTCGTCCGACAGATGACGCAGTACGGCGAGACCGAACGCGCGATCGCTGTGCACACCGAGCACCCGCACCTGTGGCAGCCAATGCGGCCGATCCGGACCCGGACCGAGCGCCGAGAACTCGACGCCGTGCTTGAAGTCGAGCAGGTACATCTCCAGGTCCGCCGGTGCATACCGCGCCGCGAGCCCGTGGATCAGCACCAGGAGCAGGTTCGACTTGCCCTGGCCGACCGCGCCGCCGACGAGCACGTGCGGCAGCGCCGGGTTGCCGCTGCGCAACCGCACCAGCGCCGGCGTGCGGTCGTCGTACCCGATCACGGCGCCGATCTCGTCCTTGACCGGCTGCCACCAGGTGGAACGGTCCGGCAGGGTCCGCTCGAAATCGATCGTCGGAAGGACGGCGATCTCGGCCTGCTCGGCGATCACATCACAGATGCCTGCGGCAACGGTGGCGTCGAACGGCGGATCCAGCCTGGCCGGCGGCAACTGCGCGACCTCGACCCGGTCATTGCTGATGACAACGGGATTGAGGAGCTCGAGCAACTGTTTGGAGTCGACGTCCAGCTCCGCCGCCGTCGACGCGTCGTAGTGCACGAGGAAGCAGATCCCCCGCTTGCCGGCGGTCGCGGCCAGCCGGAGCAGGTCGCGCTGGGCGAGCGTGTCGATGCCGGACGGGTAGTCGAAGAGGATGACCAGCCGGTACGGGTCGGTGACCTGGCCGGTCTCCTTGAGCAACTCCTCGAACCGCTCGTGCCCGAGCTGCGCCTGCCGGCTCGCCCGCAGCGAGGAGACATCCACCAGCCCGGACAGCACAGTGTGCAGCTGCTCCGCGGTGTGCGTTGCCCTCGGCACCAATTGCGGGTACTTCGTGGTCAGGTGACCGAGCAGCCCCATCATCCCGGTGAGCCGCGGATCGAACGCGTCGACGCGGAGCCGGAACGGTTCGGCCGCCGCGATCAGCCGCAACGCGATGCTCTGCAGGAGGCGGCGCGCGTTCTCGTTGCGGTCCGCGGTGACCTTCCAGCCGTTCGTCTGCAGCAGCGGCGCGACCACCGGCGTACCGGCGTCCAGCTCACCGACCCGCACGTACGACGGGACGCCCGCGCCGACGAGCTGACGCGAACGCCAGCGTGCGTCGTTCGGCGGGATCGATCCAAGACCAGGCGCGAGCCGGTCCGCGAGCAACCGCGCCTTGGGCTCGGCCTCGGACAAGGCCTCCGCGGTCTTCGCGTCGACCAACGCACGCGACTCGCGCCGCGCGATAGCGGTCTGCTCCTGTAACTGACGATGCAGCCGGACGGCGCGCTGATGCTCGCCCTGGGTCAACCGCCGCGCGTTCTCCAGCAGCTGTGCCAGCGCATGCTGCAGACCGCGGATCCGCGCTTCCAGGAGCTCCGGTGCTGCGTCTGAACTGCGCGCTCCGCGCGAAGGGTCTGAATTGCGCGCTCCGCGCGAAGGCGATCCGGGCATACCTCCCCCGTCAGGCTCCTCCGTCACGAGCACCGCCCTTTCACCCTTGCCCCGCGACCGTACTGATTGCCTGGTGTAACCATGTCACACCTGTAGTCCCATCCGTCACTCCAGGCATCAGCAGTCTCACCCAGTAATCCGCCGCTAGTCCGGCGCGACGATCTCGAGCTCGTAGCCGTCGGTGTTGTGGAGGAAGGCGGCGTAATGCTGCGGGCCGCCGGCGTACGGATGGCGGTCGGCGAACATCAGCGTCCAGCCGTGCTCGGCGGCCTCGTCGACGACGGTGTCGACCTCGGCCCGACTGGCCGCGTTCAGCGCGAGGTGGTTCATCCCGGGCCGCATCCGGTCGTGCTCGGCAGCCGACATTGCGGGGCTCTGCTCGACGACGACGTACGAGCCGTCGGAGGCGATCCAGGTCATGCCGCCGGGCCAGCCGTCACCGTCCTTCCAGCCCAGCCTGTTGAGGACCCAGCCCCAACTTGCGACGGCCCGGGACAGGTCCGGGACCCAGATCTCGACGTGATGCACCGCGGCGACCATCGCAGCATTATCTGTGCTCGGCAGAATGGTTCGACACCGCCATCGAGATCGCCCCGGAGACCAGCAGCCAGACCAGGGCAGCGACCAGCCAGGGCCACCACGGACGGGCCTGGGCGGCCTCGGCGACCGCCTTGCCGAACAGGCCGCCGCCGGGCGCGAAGACAAACACGAGCAATACCCGCGCGATCGTCGTCTCCCTGGTCATTTCTTCATTGTGAGAGGCAGCCGCCGACCCTGCAGAAACCTTGGCGTTTCGCGCCCCTTCACCTTTCTGTCTGTGGCAGGGTCTACCGTCTCCGTTGACAGTCGAGGGGAGGTCATGGTGAGCACCACCCGGATCGAAAGCACGGCGTACGGCGCCGCGGCGCTGGAGTGCCTGCAAGCCGTTGTCGCGCGGCTCAAGGCCGACGATCCGATGACCCCTGTCACCCTCCTGCTGCCCAACAACCTGTCCGGCGTCATCGCCCGACGGCACCTCGCCGTTTCCGGTATCGCCGGTCTGTATCTGGCGACGCTCGAGCGGCTGGCCGAGCAGATCGCCGCCGGCACGCTGTCACCCCGTCGTCCCGCCACCCGCCCGATCGTCGCCGCCACCTGGCGGACGGCGCTCGCGAAGGCGCCCGGCATCTTCCAGGACGTCGCCGAGCACCCGTCCACGATCCAAGCGCTTGCATCTGCCCATCGCGAGCTCCGCGACCTCACCGATCCCGCGCTCGACGAGGTCGCGCACGCGTCCGCGCTCGGCCCGGATCTGGTCCGCCTGCACCGCCACGTCACCGACGAGCTGGCCTCGGATTGGTACGACGAGACCGACCTGCTCCGCGCCGCTGCGGCTCGGATCGCTGCGTCGCCAGAGGTCGTCCGTGAGCTCGGCGCGCTGGTCCTCTATCTTCCGCAGGAGCTGACACAGTCCGAGGCTGCCTTCGTCGGGGCGCTTGGAGACGCGGCAGCGGATCTCACGGTGATCGTTGGTCTGACCGACGTACGCCGTGCCGACCGCGCCGTCCGGCGATCGCTCGAACGGATCGGGATCGACCTGCCGCGGTCGATCTCGAAGAACTACCCGGTCGCGACCGAGATCCTCAACGCGTCCGACGCCGACGACGAAGTGCGTTGCGTCGTGCGCGATGTCGTGTCGGCGTTGGAGCACACGCCCGCGCATCGGATCGCGGTGCTGTACTCCGCGGCTTCGCCGTACGCGCGTCTGCTGCACGAGCATCTCGGCGCCGCGAAGATCGAAGTCAACGGTCCGGGGACGCGACCGGTGCACGAGCGGGCGATCGCGCGGACGCTGCTCGAAGTACTGGCGTTGGTCGATCAGGATCTGCCGCGTGCCGATGTGTTCCGGGCGCTGGCGAACGCGCCGACGCGCGACTTCGGCGGCGAGCGGATCCCGGTGCCGCAGTGGGAGCGGATGTCCCGAGCGGCCGGCGTGGTGCGCGGGGACGACTGGGACACGCGGCTCGCGCGGTATGCGCAGTCCGAGCGGCGGACTGCTGATCAGGAAGAGGCCGCCGAGGATCCGCGGCCGGCTGCGGTGCGACGCGCGCAGTACAACGCGTCGACGGCTGAGCGGTTGCATGCGTTTGCTTCGACTCTGCGGCGGCGGTTGGGTGCGCTCGCGGAGTTGGAGACGTGGGCCGAGCTGTCGGAAGGGGTTCTGCGGCTCTTCCACGATCTGCTGGGTGACTACTCCTCTCTGCCGATCGAGGAGCAGTACGCCGCGGCGGCGGTCGAGGGATCGTTGACGGGGCTGTCGACGTTGGACGAGCTCGGAACGCCTGCGAGCCTGGCGGTGCTGCGCGACGTACTGGATCTGGAGCTGCAGCAGTCGCTGCCTCGGGTGGGCACGTTCGGGACGGGCGTGCTGGTCGCGCCACTGTCCGCGAGCGTCGGGTTGTCGGCGGACATTGTGTACGTCGTCGGGCTGTCGGAGGACTTGTATCCGGGCCGGGTGCATGAGGATGCGCTGCTCCCCCATCGGGTGCGCGAGGCGGCCGCGCCGGAGCTGGCGTCGTTCCGGGATCGCTTGGACGAGAAGCAACGGCATCTGCTGGTTGCCTTCTCGGCGGGTGCGCGAGTCGTGGCGGCGTTCCCTCGTGGCGATCTGAGGCGATCTTCGCGCCGGTTGCCGACGCGTTGGTTGCTCGGGTCGTTGCGGGAACTGACAGGCGATCATGCCCTGCCGGCGACCCAATGGGACAGGCATGGTGAGGTCCTGCAGACATCGGCCTCGTACGCTGGATCGTTGACTATGGCAACGATGCCGGCGACGGAGCAGGAGTGGCAGACGCGCGCCGCCGCGGCCGGGTTGTGGGTTCAGGACAGCGTGCTGGTGCGGGCTCGGGAGCTGTTGCGCGGCCGAGGTTCTCAGGCGTTCACACGCTTCGACGGGGACTTGTCGGGAGTGTCCGGGCTGCCCGAGTACGCCGTCGAGGATCGCATCGCCTCGCCGACGTCGCTCGAGTCCTATGCGACCTGCCCGCACGCGTACTTCGTCGAGCGGTTGCTTCAGGTGGAGCCGCTCGAAGCGCCCGAAGACCTGCTGGTGATCTCGCCGGTGCAGATCGGGAACCTGATCCACAACAGCCTCGATGCGTTCGTCACGCGGTTGGCCGGCTCGCTCCCGGCGTACGGCGAGGCGTGGACGGCGGACCAACGTGCGCTGCTGCTGGCGATCGGGGCTGATCTGGCCGAGCAGTTCGAGGCCGAAGGGCTGACCGGGCATCCGCGCCTGTGGCAACGCGAGCGGTTGCGGATCCTCGGCGACCTCATGGTTCTGTTGACGGACGACGATCGGTGGCGTGCGGACCGGTCCGCGTCGGTCGTGGCGAGTGAGCTCCGGTTCGGGTTCGATGGCGAGCCGCCGGTTGAGATCCCGGTGCCGTCCGGTCGGGTGCTGTTGCGCGGGTCCGCCGACAAGGTGGACCTCGGCGCGGACGGCACGATCTATGTGACAGACGTGAAGACCGGCGGCTTCTCGCGGTATGAGGGCATCGAATCGGACCCGGTCGCGGGCGGGACCAAGCTGCAACTCCCGGTTTATGCATACGCCGCTCGGGCCCGGTTGGGCGAGCCGACCACTCCGGTCGAGGCGTCGTACTGGTTCGTGCGGCGCGGCGGCAAACGGATCCCCGTTCCGTTGACCCCTGAGGTCGAGGAGCGGTACGTCGACACCCTCGACGTGATCGTGTCGTCGATCGCGGCCGGGTACTTCCCGCCGAAGGCGCCCGAGGTGCCGGACTTCCTGTGGGTGCAATGCCCGTACTGCAACCCCGACGGCATCGGGCACAGCGAGGTCCGCGCGCGCTGGGACCGGAAGCGTCACGACCCCGTTCTGGAGCGGCTGGTCCGGCTCATCGACCCGACTGCGCTGGAGGCCGGCGATGAGTGAACAGCTGCTCGACAGCGCGGCGCGCGACCGGATCCGTTCCGACACCGAGACCACGCTCTTCGTCGAGGCTGGGGCCGGGTCGGGTAAGACGCATGCGTTGGTGGATCGCGTGACCACGTTGGTTTTGCGCGACGGCGTACCGCTGCGGACGATCGCTGCCGTCACGTTCACCGAGAAGGCCGGGGCCGAGCTGCGGGACCGGCTGCGGGTCGAGTTCGAGCGGGCGCGGAAGGGCGATGCTCGTGAGCTGGCCGACGGGGCTTTGGACGACCTGGACTCCGCCTCGATCGGCACGCTGCATGCCTTTGCGCAACAGATCCTGCTCGCGCATCCGATCGAAGCCGGTTTGCCCCCGCTGATCGACGTACTCGATGAGGTCGGGTCGTCGGTCGCGTTCGAGGAACGCTGGGCGGAGTTGCAGCAGCAGCTGCTCGACGACGATTCCATCGCTGAGCCGTTGTTGCTCGCGATGGCCGTCGGGGTCGAGCTGAAGCATCTTCGGTCACTCGCGCGGCTGTTCGGCAACGACTGGGACTTGATCGCCGAACGCGTGCTCGTCGATCCGCCTGAGCTGGTGGCGATGCCGGATCTGACCGGACTGATCGCGGCGGCCGCGCAGATCGGCGGAGTGGTTGACTCCTGTCTTGATCCTGAGGACCGGCTGCTGCCCAAGCTGGTGCAGATTCGCGAGCTCGGTCTGATGCTCGATGCGGCTACCGACCAGGAGACGCAGCTTGCGATTCTGCAGACGCTCCGCGGGCTGAAGGTCGGGCGGATCGGGCGCAAGGAGAACTGGCCGGATGTCGCCAAGGTGCGCGGGGACTGCACCGAGGTGGTCGAGGTCGCCGGTTCGCTCGTCGAGCTACTGCTCGATGCTTGCCTCCAGCATCTTTCTCACTGGATCGCGGAGCGGGTGCTGGAGTCGGCGGAGCTTCGACGCGCTGAAGGTCGGCTGGAGTTTCACGACCTCCTGGTGCTGGCGCGTGATCTGCTGCGGCGGGATGCGGCTGTTCGCGGGGATCTTCAGGAGCGGTTCGAGCGGCTGCTGCTGGACGAGTTCCAGGACACCGACCCGATCCAGATCGAGCTCGCGGTCCGGATCGCCGGCGGTGTCGAGGCCGACGCCGAGGACTGGCGCGACGTCGAGGTGCCGGAGGGTCGGCTGTTCGTGGTGGGTGACCCGAAGCAGTCCATCTATCGGTTCCGCCGCGCCAACATCGCGACGTACCTGACCGCCCAGGACCTGCTCGGCGAGACCGTCGCGCTCACTACCAACTTCCGCACGGTGCCCCCGATCCTGACCTGGATCAACACCGTCTTTGCCACGCTGATTCAACCCCAGGAAGCCGCCCAGCCCTCATACCAATCGCTGTCCCCGCACCGCACCAACCCGACCGCGCCACGTCACCCGGGCACCTCCCCCGGCCGCCTGGGCGCCGGTTCGTCCACCGGTCCGGGGACCTCGTCATCGGTCCGTCCAGGTCCGCGCTCAGCTGATCATCCCGCCGAGCCTGCCCCCGTCAAGGGCGACCAGCTCTCCATGTTCGACGACGCCGATGCCACGCTGTTCGACGAGGATCCGTCGGACGACGGCGAGCAGCTTGCTGACGTCGCGACTGTGCTGCCGTTCCGTCGGCGCGGCGACTCCGTGTCCGCAGACGTACCGCCGGACCTGTCACCGGAAGAGGACGACCCCGCTGCCGGTCCCGCCGTCACCATCCTCGGTCCAGAGCCGCACGACGACCTCCCCCGCGCCCAAGCATCCGTCCTCCGCGAACGTGAAGCCACCGATGTCGCGTCCGTCGTCGAGCAGGCCCTCCGCGAGGGCTGGCTGGTGTACGACGACCGCGCCGAAAGCTGGCGACCCGCAGAGGCCGGCGACATCGCCGTACTCGTCCCCGCCCGCACCTCGCTCCCGTTCCTGGAAGACGCTCTCGACCGCGCCGACATCCCGTACCGCGCCGAGGCCAGCTCGCTCGTCTACCAAACGGCCGAGGTCCGCAACCTGCTCGCCTGCGCCCGCGCGCTCGGCGACCCGAGCGACCAGCTCGCTCTCGTCACCACACTGCGCTCGCCGCTGTTCGGCTGCGGCGACGACGACCTGTACACCTGGAAACGCTCCGGCGGCTCGTTCACGCTGACCGCCCCGGTCCCCGACCAGCTCCTGACCCACCCGGTCGGCGACGCGATGGAGTGGCTCCGCCGTACGCACTATGCCGCCCGCTGGCTCACCCCCAGCGAGGTCCTCGCGAAGATCGTCGCCGACCGCCGCATGCTCGAAGTCGCCGCGATCGGCCCGCGAGCCCGCGACGCGTGGCGCCGCATCCGGTTCGTCGTCGACCAGGCCCGCGCGTGGTCCGAGGTCGAGCACGGCGGCCTGCGTTCGTACCTGGCCTGGGCCGCCCACCAGGGCGAAGAGACCTCCCGCGTCGCCGAGGCCGTGCTCCCCGAGACCGACGCCGACGCAGTCCGAGTGATGACGATCCACGCCGCGAAGGGTCTCGAGTTCCCGATCGTCATCCTCTCCGGCATGACCGCCGCGCCGAACCGTCAGCGCGGCGTCCAGGTCCTCTGGCCTCCGGACGGCGGGTACGCCGTGAAGCTCAAGTCGTCCGTGCAGACCGAGGACTTCGACCTCGTGCAGCCGGTCGACGAGCAGATGGACGACTACGAACGCCGCCGCCTGCTGTACGTCGCCGCGACGCGCGCCCGCGACCACCTGATCGTCTCGCTGCACCGCTCGGGAAATCGCCGCCACTCCAGCAACGCCGAGCTGCTTGCATCCGCCGGCGGCGTCGAGGCACCGCACTCGACCTTGTTCACCAGCCCACCGGTGCCCGACCGCGAACCGTCCGGCAGCCCAGACGTCACGCCGCCGATCTCGCGAACAGAGTGGGAGACCCGAGCCTCCGCCGCCCAGGCCGCGAGCCGTGCCCGGTCCGCCCAGAGCGCGTCCGGTCTGGAAGGCACCGGCCCGGAGGTCGCGCTCGACGACATCGATCCCGGCACTGCGAAGGCCGCCCGCGACCTGGAGCTCCCACCGTGGACCAAGGGCCGCTACGGCACCGCGATCGGCCGCGCGGTCCACGCCGTACTCCAAGTCGTCGATCTGTCCACCGGCGCTGGCCTGGAGTCCGCTGTTTCCACGCAATGCCTGGCTGAGGGCGTGCTCGAGTACGCCGACGTCGTCACCGCGCTCGTGAGATCCGCGCTGGCGTCCGACGTGGTGACACGAGCCGCCGCCCGCGAGCATTGGCGCGAGTCGTACGTCGGCACCGTCCAGCCCGACGGCACTGTGCTCGAGGGTTTCGTCGACCTCATCTACCGCGAGGACGACGGCCGTCTCACAATCGTCGACTACAAGACGGACGCCATCCCCGCGGCAGCCCTGGACAGCCGAGTCGCGTATTACGCTCCGCAGCTCCAGGCGTACTCGGCCATCCTGCCCAACACCGGACCGCCGATCCTGCTTTTCCTCAACCCCAGCGGGGCAATCGAGCGACAGGTGCCTTAGGCAACGAGCCGGACGGCCAACAGCACAATCAGCACGGTCGATGCCAGCGCAGTCACCAACTTGCCGAGGTGACCAGTCAGCAGACGTCCCAACAACGCTCCGCCGCCGGCAAGCAGCAGTTGCCAACTTGCCGACGCCGCAAACGCCGCGACGACGAACACAACCCGCTCACCAAGCCCCGCGACACCGGATCCACCCAGTACGAGAGCGGCGAAGTAGATCACCGTCCACGGGTTCAGCATCGTCATCCCGAGCATCCCGAAGTACGCCGTCCGCACGCCGACCGGGGTCTCCTGCTCGATCACGGCCAGCCGCTGCGCGCGATACCGCCGTACTGCCTTGACCGCGCCCATCACCGCGAGCCCGATCAGCACGACAACCGACGCCCACCGCAGCGGCCCGACGACAGGCACCAGCAGCGGCGCCAACGCCGTACCAGCGACCGCCGCCACCGCGGCGTACACGCCATCCGCGGACGCGACCCCGAGCGCCGCAAACGCCCCGATGCGCAACGAACTCCGCGCAGTCAACGCCACCAGGTAGGTCCCGACAGGCCCGACCGGCATAGCAACCCCATACCCAGCCAGCAGCCCCGCGACCACCACCCCGATCACAACTGACCGAGCGTCGACCCCAATCCCCGACCACCCTGCTGCTGAACCCGAGCCACCAAGGCCGCAGGTCCACTCAGCAACAGTCCGAAGCTCGTAGTCATGCCCTCATGATGAGCACCTGCACGCCAGGGCTCAACAGAATTACCCGGCTGGATGTGCGCCCTGGGTTGCGGCGATCTGCGCGGCGAGCTCGTCGTCGACGGGATAGGGCCGCTCAGTCGGCAGCTCTGCTTCCGCGACCTCCGGAGACACCTGCGCCAGGTCACGTATCCGTTGCATCTCAGCGGTGACGTCCTCCAGCCCGGTGATCCACTCGCCGACGTACCGGCGTACGGCGTCGCCTGACAGGCCCACCTGGATCGACCGGATCTCGGGGGTCGGGATCAGCTTGATCGTCTGCTCCGGGTCCCACTGGATGCGGACCGGCGCCGACTCCATCGCCTTTCGCCACGCGTCCTCGGACTCGTGGAACCCGGCCTCGTAGTGCGACAGCGCCCCGTGCGCCAACGCCCACTCGAACCCCGCTCGAGTCAAGCGAACCCGCAACACCCGGGTCTGCCCAGGCTTCGTCCCCCACCCCGACCGGTACGCCATCCACAAGAACGACGGCTTGATCCAGGTCATCCGTCCCATCCCGAACGGCTCGACGAACGTCCCCGCCGCCAAGGCCGGATCGGCGATCTCCGGCGGGTAGGCCTGGTACACCGCAACCGTCTCGTCGTCGTACATCGCCCGAACCTGTCGAAACACCGCCGCCATGCCGCCGATCGTCGCATGCCTCCGCTCAGTGGGCGGTCTGTTACTGAGAGTCTATAGAGATTCGAGACTGTTGGGCCGAATGGTTACGGGTTGTGGATAACGGGAAGTGGGAGTGGCGTGCGGGGGGCCGTGGAGTCGCTACGATCTGCGGAAACAGTGTGTGAGGAACGTTCGAATGATGGTCCGCCCGCTGGCGGGTCTGCCACCAAAAGTGTGAGGGTGTGGCTCATGAACATCGGTACCCGGAAGATCGTCGTCGACGAGGCGATCGCGCAGTTGCGGCTGTACGCCGAGACGAACGGCGCCGTGCTGCACTATTACGACGGGCTGCCGGGGATGACCACCGTCGGTGGCTCCGACCCGAACCAGGTCACCTTCGAGGATCTCGGCCGGACGATGGTGATCGGCAGCGATCTGCGCGCGCTCGACATCCCGTGGCTGCTCGAGGTCGAGGCCGAGAAGGAGTTCGCCGCGATCCCGGTGGACGCGCGGCTGGAGGACGCCGAGCGGGGCAGTGACCTGTTCGAGGCGGCGATGGCGCTGGACGACAAGTTCACCGGCCACCGCGGGTTCGGGCACGCCAAGAAGTCCAAGCTGCTGCACCTCAAGCGGCCGTACCTGTTCCCCGTGACCGACAGCTTCATCCGGATGACGTACGGGACGGCGTCGGCCGGGTCGGAGTTCCTGTCCGCCGTACGCGACGACCTGGTCAACCCGGCCAACGTCCGCGACTTCAAGCTGCTCCAGGTCCGCCTGATCGCGGAGCCGGCCACGAGCGCGGCCCGGCTGCTCGGCGAGGTGCCGACGCTCCGCCTGCTCGACATTCTCGCCTCGCTGCTGGGTGAGGCGAAGTAGCTAGAGCACCCCGAGTCGCGCGATCGGCTCGACCAGTTCGCGCTCCTCGTAGGACAGGTGCGACAGGAGCGTGTCGTCGAGCAGGTCCATGGCGGCACGCAATCCGTCAATGCTGCCTGATCCGTCAACCAGTGCGACGAGTGCCTTGTCGACACCTTCGAGTACGTCGTGGATGATCTTGTGCTCCTCCTGCAACCGGTCGACGACCGGCACCAGGTCCGGGTCGGCCCGACGCAGGTGCGGGAAGAGTGAGGCGTCCTCGATCGAGTGGTGCGTTGTGACGAGACGGCAGTAGGACTCGCAGTACGTGCCGAGGGTCCAGTTGTTCTGTCGCATCGTCATCGTGTTGATCGCCGAACGCGCCGCGCCGACGCCCAGCGTGCCCGCGGCGACCTGCTCGACCAGATCGCGTACCTGCTCGAGCTCAGCCCGCAGATGGTCGTGTACGTCGATCAGGTGCTGCCCGGACTGCAGCTGGTACGGCGTGTAGGTCCGCGACGGGTCCTGCACCGGACCGGTCGGCCGAACTGACTCGTCCAGCAGCTGTACGGCGCTGCGCTTCACAGCCGGTGGCGGTGTTGGGACGACGCTGAATCCGCCTGCGCTGACAGGAGATGCGGGAACAGGCGTAGCGCTCGCGGACCCGGCGGCGCCAACGGCCTCGGCCGGCAGCCGACGAGCCGCATCGACGGCCTCGCGAACACCTGCTGCCACCTCAGCGAACCGCCGGATGTCGTCAGGGTCGTCGGACGCGAGGATGTAGGTGCTCATCCCCTCTCCCACCGTCAGCTCCGCCAGCTGGTCGATCCACAGCTCCTCCGGTCCCTGCAGGAACCCGCCGCTCCCGTTGAACCGACCGGAGATGTTGTACAGCCGCCGTACCTCAGCAGGATCCCGCCCAGCCTCCAGCGCCGCCTCGTCGATCAGCTTGTTCATAGCCGCCAGCTGATCCGGACCGGCGTACCCGCTGCTCGGCAGCCACCCGTCCGCGAGCCGGCCGGTCAGAGCCAGCATCCGCGGCTTGTACGCACCCAGCCAGATCGACACGTCATGCGCCGGCTCCGGACCGCGCTTCGCGCCGGCCACCGTGTAGTGCTTCCCGGCCAGTCGGATACCGCCACCGGTAGGAGTCCAGACCTCACGCATGATCGCGATGGCCTCCTCCAGCGCGGTGATGCTCTGCCCGGTCGTCAGCTGCGGTCCACCGTTCGCCGCGACCGCGTCCAGGAACCCACCGGCACCCAGCCCGAGCTCCACTCGCCCACCGGTGATCAGGTCGAGCGTCGCGACGCTGCGCGCGAGAACGACCGGGTGGCGCAGCGGGAGGTTGGCGACGTTGGTGGTCACTTTGATGCGCTGCGTCTGGGCCGCCACGACCGATAGCAGGGTCCACGCGTCCATCAGGCGCGGCTGGTACGGGTGGTCCTGGAAGCTCACCAGGTCGAGGCCGACCTGCTCGGTCAGCTGGGCCAGCGCGATCACGCGGTCCGGGTTGTCGACCGCGGGGGTCAGGAACGTGCCGAAGACCAGCTCGTGGCCGTAGTCCATGGTTCACCTTCACTGTCGAAGTTGGCTCGGGAGCAAAACTACTTCGGCAGACCAATAATCTCAACTACAGAACATCTACTGACGGACGAGCAGCTCGAAGGCTTCGGCCGGGCTCAACGCGGCCCCACGCGCATACGCCGCCCCGTACGCCGCCTCGCCCAGGACAGCGGCAGCGGCGACGGCCCGGTCGAGATCCTCGGTCTCGGTAGCAGCCATCAGGTAGTTCTCCGACGCCCGCGTGGCCGCCGCAGACCCCAGCAGGACAGCTGCCAGGGTCTTGTCCGGATGACAGGCAGCCAGCCCCTCCAGCGCCCAGCACATGCCGCGCAGCGAGTCGAAGTCCACGGAGACCTGGAAGGCCTCCGTGTGCAGTGCCAGCGCGTCCTGCGGCCGGCCCTGGAGCTCTCTGACGAACCCCAGCTCCTCCAACACGATCGACAGATAGAGAACCGACTCTTTCTGCAACCGCGCGGCGTCGATCAAGGCCTGCAACCGCTCCGACGCCTCGTCCAAAGCTCCGGTACGACGTGCCGCGAAGCCGAGCACGAGCTCCGCCAGGGCCTGCGTCGAGCGCTGTCCTTGTTCAGTGGCCAGCCGCAGTGCACGCTCGCCGTACGTGCGCGCCGACTCGTAATAGGCCTGCCGGATCGACGTCCAGCCGAGCATGCCCAACGCGCTGGCGACCTCCGGCCAGAGTCCGAGCTCCTCTGCGGCCTGCACGCCCTCCAGATGGAGCCGCTGCGCCTCGTCGAAGTCGCCGACGAGTTCCGCGTACGCGCCGAACCAACCAGTCGCCTGCAGCACGCCCCACCGGTCCCCCAGCGAACGGAAGATCCTGATGCTCTCGCACGCGCTGTCGTAGAGGGCCGGCAGATCCGCTCGCACATGCGCATGCTTCGCGCGCGCAGCCAGCACGGCCGCGACGCCCCACTGGTCCTCGTCGGCCTCGAACCTCTTCAGCGCCCGGTCCAGCATCGCTTCGCACGTCGGCAGGTCTCCGGCGTCGCTGGCTGCATTGGCGATCCACCACAGCCCCATCGCGTCTGCAGCGTCCACCCATCGGTCCCGCTCGACTGGAGCGTCAGGATGACCAAGCAGGTACATGTACCCGGCCCGCCACGCTCCAGCCCGCACGGAGCCCGGTACGGCCTCCAGAGACCGCATGGCCTCGAGATGACGCCCACGCAGGAACCAGTACCAGGCCAACGCGTCAACAAGCCGTTCAGCTAAGTCCAGCTGCCCAGTGGCCACAGCTCGATCCAGTGCGGTCCGGAAGTTCGCGGAGTCATCGTCCAGCAGCTGCAGCCACCGGCTCTGCTCGCCACCGAACAGTCCAGGCCGTGCAACCTCAGCCAGCGACACGTAGTACGACAAGTGCCGCTGATGCGCGGACTCCAGCTCGCCAGCCGCTCGCAGCTTGTCGACGCAGTACGCCGCGACCGACTCGAGCAGCCGGAAGCGCGTCCCCTCGACCGGTACGACGAGCGACCGGTCGACCAACCGCACCAGCACATCCAGTACGTCGTCCTCACCGCACACAGCCGCCGCGGCTTCCGCAGTACAGCCATCTGCATGTACTGCGAGGCGTCGCAGGACGGACTGCTCGTCTGGTGCGAGCAGCTCCCAGCTCCAGTCGATCATCGCGTGCAGAGTCTGCTGTCGCGGTGCAGCGCCCCGATGCCCCGTGGCCAGCAACCGGAACCGGTCGTCCAGCCGGGCAACGAGTCCACGTACGCCCAGCGCGCGCACCCGCGTTGCGGCGAGCTCCAACGCCAACGGGATGCCGTCCAGTCGCCGGCAGAGCACCGCAACGTCAGACACGGTCTCGTCGGTCAGGGCGAAGCCGCGTGAGGCTGCAGCAGCACGCGTCGCAAACAGCTGCACCGCACTGCATGCAGTTGCCTCCTCGGGGCGGAGCGAAGGCAGCGGCACCTCCAGCGGTGGAACGCTCCACACGACCTCACCAGCCAGTCCGAGCGGCTCACGGCTCGTTGCCAGCACACGCAGTCCCGGAGCAGCGGCAAGCAGCCGGTCCGTCAACGCAGCAACGTCTTCGATCACCTGCTCGCAGTTGTCCAGGACCAGCAGCCGCGAACCCATCACTGCGGCCAGTCGGTCGACTGCGGACGAGCCACCGGTGTCGCGGAGGTCCAAGGCGGTCTGCACCGCATCAGTGAGCGAGTTGGCGACCGACAACGCATCAGGTGTGATGGCAGCCAGCTCGACCAGTACGACGCCGTCAGCGAACCGGTCTGCCGTCGCAGCGGCCGCAGCGAGAGCTAGGCGAGTCTTGCCCACTCCCCCAGGCCCCGTCAGGGTTACCAACCGCGAACTCGCCAGACTGGCGTCAACCTCAGCCAGAGCATCGTCACGACCGATCAGCTCGCTCAGCGCGGCCGGCAGGTTGTTGCGGGCGTGTGGCAGGTCCTGCGTGAGGATCGACTGCTGCAGAGCGACCAGCTCAGGGCTGGGGTCCAGCCCGAGCTCATCGAGCAGCAGGTCGCGTAGCTGTGCATAGCTGTCCAGGGCCTCACTCTGACGGCCTGCGCGATACAGCGCCTTCATATGCGCGGCGCGCAAGCCCTCGCGCAGTGGGTGCTCCTTGACGAGCGCTGCGAGATCGACCACCGGCAAGTCTGCCCGTTCGAGCACAGTCAGGCGGACATCCGTCAGCCGAGCCACAGCGGTCTCGACGAAGGCGTTGTCCGCAAAGTCGGCGTACGCCGGACCGCGCCACAACGCCAGTGCCTCATCGAGCGAACCTGCGTCCACCAGCTCACCGAACCGCAGCGAGTCGCAGTTGGCGCTTGAGACGGACAGCGAATAGCCGGCCGGGCCGGACTGCACCAGCGAGCGACTGCCTGGCTCAGCGTCCTCAAAAGCTCGACGTAGCTGGGAAACCTTGGCGGACAGCGTCCCTGCGGGGTTGCCGGGCACGTTCGAGCCCCACAGGTCGTCGATGAGCCGGTCCGCCGGCACCGGACGCCCCTCGTGGACCAGCAGGTCGGCCAGGAGCGCACGTACCTTCAGGCCCTGGACGACCACGGGTTCCCCCGCGTCTGTCCACGCCGTCACCGGTCCCAGCACCCCGAAACGCATGAGGGCACCCTATTCCGGCCCCGGCACCCAGAACCGGAAAGAAGCCGTAAACCCCTTCCGGCAGAGTCTGTGTCAGACGGAAGCAGAGGGCAGCAGACGGGGAGGAGGCAGGCAGATGCGACTGGCAGTGATCATCGGCAGCACCCGGCGTGGCCGGTTCGGACCGACCGTGGCGCACTGGCTGGCACAGCACGCAGCCAAGCAGTTCGAGGTCGATCTCCTCGACCTCGCAACCGCGGACCTCCCGGCAACCCTGCCGGACACCGACGACGAGACGCCGGCACAGGTCGCCGTACTGGCTCCGAGGCTGGCTGCGGCGGATGCGTTCGCCGTCGTCACCCCGGAGATCAACTGCAGCTTCCCGGCGTCGCTGAAGACCGCACTGGACTGGTACTACGAGGAATGGCACGCCAAGCCGGTCGCGATCGTCAGCTACGGCCGGGAGAGCGGCGGCTGCTACGCCACTGCTCAGCTGCGCCAGGTCTTCTCCGAGCTCCAAGCCGTCGCCATTCGCAACACCGTCGCACTGCCCTGCTACTGGGAGCAGTTCACCGCCGACGGCGGCTGGCCCAAGCCTTCCGCCGGCTACGAGGCACAAGCCAAACTCATGCTCGACCAGCTCGTCTGGTGGGCCGAAACACTCCGGGACGCCCGTACGAAGCGTCCGTACAAACACTGAAAGGTAAGACCCATGAGGAAGCTGATCGAAACCACGTTCGTCACGCTCAACGGCGTCATCGACGAGCCGCAGCGCTGGAGCCCGCCGTACTGGGACGACGAGCACGCGGCGTACTCGCAAGGCCTGATGGAAGGCGTCGACGCACAGGTGCTCGGCCGCGTCACGTACGAAGGCTTCGCGGACGCGTGGATGCAGCGCGGCGGCGACCCGTTCACGGACCACTTCAACGCGATGCCGAAGTACGTCGCCACCCGCACGCTGACCGAGTGGAAGTGGAACGCGCAGCCGCTCGAGGGCGACGCGGCCGAGGCCGTCCGCCGGCTCAAGGAGGAGGACGGCGGCAACCTGATCAAGTACGGCACCGGGTCGTTCTCGAAGACTCTGCTGGAGAACAGGCTCGTCGACGAGTACCACTTCTGGATCTTCCCGGTGGTGGCCGACGGCGTGAACATGTTCCGCGGTGACAACGTCGACCTCACCCACCTCGAACTGCTCGGTACGACGACGTTCAAGTCCGGCATCGTCGTCCACAAGCTCGGCCCCAAGGCCTGAGCCGGCGTTCCTTCCGGCCCGCACACCTCGGCAAAGGTGTGCGGGCCGGACGCTTGTGTGCGTATGACGTGGGTACCGGACGGTGCACGGGGGAATGTGAGGCGGCGCTGGGGACCGTCTGCCCGGGGGTCTCTGCGATCGCTGCGTCCTGCGCGGTCGCGGGCCCGTTCAGCCAATCGCACTGGAGTTCTGATGGGTACCGTCCTGACCATCGTGATCATCGTCGTCGTCGTACTGGCGGCGGCGGCGCTGTTGTTCATGTATCAGCGCAGACGTTCGGGTGAACTGCAACAGCGGTTCGGCCCGGAGTACGAACGCACCCTCGAGCAGTCGGGTGACCGGCGTGGCGCGGAGCGTGAACTGCGCAGCCGGGAGCGGCGCGTGTCGCAGCTCGACATCATGCCGTTGAGCCCAGGATCCGCGGCCGCCTACGAGGCGGAGTGGGCCGAGGTACGGCAGAGCTTCGTGGATCGCCCTGCCGGTGCGGTCGCCGATGCTGATCGGCTGGTACTGCGGATGATGCGCGAGTCCGGCTACCCGGTCGACGAGTTCGACCAGCGGGTCAACGACATCTCGGTCGAGCACCCGGAGGTCGCGGCGCACTACCGCGACGCACACCGGGTCGCCGTCGCCGACTCGCGCGGCGAGGCCGGCACCGAAGACCTGCGCCAGGCGGTCACCGCCTACGGCCAACTGGTCGAAGCATTGCTGCACGACAGCACAGATCGCCACACCCGCCCGACGACCGCCGAGGAGCAAGCATGACCATGTCAGACGACCGCCGCTACGACACCGACCTCGATTCGGCGGCCAACGACCCCGCCCTGGACGACCGCCGGATGCCCGAGGACCGCATGGCCGACGACCGCATGGCAAACGACGGATTGGCCGATGACCGCGTGGCTGATGACCGCATCGCCGATGACCGGGTGGCCGATGACCGGGTGGCTGACGACCGGGTCGCCGATGACCGCATGGCCGATGACCGGGTTGCGGAGCGGACGGACAGCGGTATGACGGCCACGCCGGCAGCCGACGAGCCGTTGGTGGCCGAGGAAGCCGTCGTGGACTACCGGGCTCGCTGGGAGGTCATCCAGCAAGGGTTCGTGGACGACCCGCGCAAGGCCGTCACCGAAGCCGACACGTTGGTCGACGACGTGCTGAAGAACCTGTCGGACAGCTTCGAGCGCCAGCACCAGGGTCTCGAGCAGCAGTGGTCCGGCGGCGAGCCGTCGACCGAAGACCTGCGCTCGGCGCTCCAGCGCTACCGCGCGTTCTTCCAGCGCCTCCTGACCCTCTGACACGCCTCTGACAACCCTGTGACAAGGCCCGGGGGTGCGACCGGTACGGGGTACCGGCCGCACCCCCGTTAGTTGCCTAGGGCGCGATGTTCTGGTTGAGGTGGAACACGTTGGCCGGGTCGTACTTGCGTTTGACCTCGACCAGCCGGTCGTAGTTCTGCCGGTAGTTCTCCCGGATCCGGCCCTGGTCGTCCTCGGCCATGAAGTTGATGTACCCGCCGGCCTCGGAGTGCGGCGCCACGTCGTCGTAGTAGGAACGCACCCATTCGATCCCGGCGTCGTTCTGTGCCGGGTCCGGCCACATGCCGGCGATCACCGTGGCGAAGTTCGCGTCGCGGTAGGCGAACGCGGTGGCGTCCGGCGTGACCCGGTGGCAGGCGCCGTTGATCGGATAGATGTGCACGGTCGAGTTCACCGACGGAAGACCGGGCGCGTGCCGCAGATGCGCCTGGATAGCCTCGTCGGTCAGCTCGGTGACGAAGTTCGCCTTCCAGTAGTGCTGCAGCCCCGGCGGGACCAGTGCGTCGAACATACCGTTCAGAGCCGGGTACGGCATCGGTCCGACGTGCTCGGCCATCACCGGCGCGAACTCGCGGAACTTCGAGATCTGCGCCTCACCCTCGTCGAGGTCGCCGGCCCAGCAACCGACGATCGCGGCGAACGGCTCGCCGTGCCGGTTCTCCGGGATGAACGGCAGCGGCGGCGCGATCTGGAACGCCGGGAACCCGCCCAGCTGCTCGGGCGCGTCCTTGATCAGCTCCCGGAATCCAGTGAGTACGGCAGCTGCGTCGGACAGCTCGAAGAACATCGGGCCGCCGTAGATCATCGACACCGGCGCCAACCGGAACTCCAGCGCGGTCACGACGCCGAAGTTGCCGCCACCACCACGCAGCGCCCAGAACAGGTCGTCGTTCTCCTTCTCGCTCGCGATCAGGAACTTCCCGTCCGCGGTCACCACATCGGCCGAGATCAGGTTGTCGCAGGACAACCCGAGCCCGCGGGCCAGGTACCCGATCCCGCCGCCCAGCGTCAGTCCGCCGACGCCGGTGGTCGAGATGATGCCGCCGGTCGTGGCCAGCCCGAACGCGTGCGTCGCCGCGTTGAAATCGCCCCACGTCGCGCCGCCGCCGGCCCTCGCAGTCCGGTTCACCGGATCGACGCGTACGTTGCGCATCCCGCTCAGGTCGATCACGACACCGTCGTCGACCGTGCCGAAGCCCGGCACACTGTGTCCGCCGCCGCGTACCGCGATCTCGAGCCCTTGAGCCCGGCCGTAGTCGATGGCCGCCATCACGTCGCCGGCGTTCTCGCACCGGACGACCGCCTGCGGCCGCTTGTCGTGCATCCAGTTGTTGACGCGGCGCGCCGCGTCGTACCCCTCGTCACCTTCGGTGAAGACCTGTCCTCTGGTGCCTTCCCGAAGGTCGTCTATCGCACTCATGTCCGCTCCCCGAACTCTCGCCTGTCGCAGATCGGCGCGCGCGTCCACCACACACACGCACACCGCGCAGACCGGTCGTCGCCGTCGAGAGCAGCGCGAATACCTCTCCCCAGAGAGCGTCTGAACCCCCGACGGGCAGCCGGCCCTCCCCCAGACCGCGCCCGTTCACCCACGACCTTCCCAAGCCGGACGACTTTCGTCAATCCCATTGTCAAGGCGGGCCGGTCGGCTCCGACCAGGAGGTAAACCATCATCCGGAGGACATCATGCGGAAGATCATGTACTACGTGCACCAGTCACTCGACGGCTTCATCGAAGGCCCGAACGGCGAGTTCGACTGGGCGCAGCTCGGTCCGGAGCTCGGCGACTACTCGATGGGCCTGACCGAGCGCGCCGACCTCTTCCTGTACGGGCGAACGGTCTGGACCATGATGTCGTCGTACTGGCCGAATGCCGAGTCGATGGACCCCGACGAGCACGCGATCCAGTTCGCACCGGTCTGGCGCAGTACTCCGAAGGTTGTCCTCTCGACGACGCTGGAGAGCGCCGACTGGGGCACCCGGATCGTCCGGTCACCTGAGGAGATCAGGGCGATCAAGGAGGAGCCGGGTAGGGACATCCTGCTCACCGGCAGCGCGAGCGTGGCCGCAGCGCTGACCGAGCTAGGGCTGCTCGACGAGTACCACGTGATCGTGCACCCGGTGATCCTCGGCGGCGGCAAGCCCGTCTACCAGCCGACCGACCGCCGCAACCTCCGCCTGGCGGAGACCCGCTCGTTCGACAACCGGACGGTCCTGCTGCGTCACGACCTGGTCTGAGGCAGCGTGCTGAGGAGGCGGGCTTCGGCTTGTTCGAGGTGGTGGGTCAGGTGGTGGGCGGCGGCGGCCGGGTCGCCGGACGCGATGGCTTCCAGTACGGCGGCGTGCTCGGCGGCGACCGTCGACGGGTCGACCTTCCGGTGGGCCTTGTACTGGCCCATCGACAGGTGGACCTCGCCGATGATCAGCTCGTGCATGCGGGACAAGCGCCGGCTCCCGACCCCGGCGACGAGGGCGGTGTGGAACGTGATGTCCGCTTCGACCTGGTTCTCGAACACGCGGTCGCGGGCGGCGTACTCGATCGCGACCTGGGCCCGCGCCGCGTCGGCCGGCACCTCGCCGGTCGCGGCGAGCGCGGACACCGCGGCCTTCTCGATCGTGATCCGGCTGAAGAACAGGTCCCGGATCTCGGCCTCGTCGAGCACCGGCACGACCGCGGTCTTGTGCGCCGTACGCCGCAGCAGCCCGAGCCCCGTGAGCCGCTCGAGCGCCGCTTTGGCGGTCGGCCGGGCCACGTTGTACTCCGTGGCCAGCCGGACCTCCGTGAGCTTCTCCCCCTGCGGGATCTCGCCGTTCACGATGCGCTTGCGGATCGACTCGTAGAGTGCGTCCGTCAGCGAGGACGGCCCGAGCTCCAGATGCGCGTCGGTACTCACGACACCCCTTAGTAACCGTGGATCTTGTCGACTACATTGTGCAACGGCTCGCCCGCGACGAACCGGCGGATGTTCTCGGCAACGATCTCACGCGAGCGACGAAGGTTACCGTCGCTGGTGGCGCCGTTGTGCGGCGTGACGATGACGTTCGGCAGCGACCAGAACGGGCTCTCCGGCGGCAACGGCTCCACGCCGTGCGCATCCAGACCCGCGCCCGCGATCTGCCCCGTTTGCAAGGCCTCCAACAGCGCCTCGTCGTCGGCGATCCCGCCGCGCGAGATGCAGATGAAGTACGCCGACGACTTCATCCGCGCGAACGCGTCCCGGTCGAACACCCCGGCGGTCGTCGGCGTCCGCGGCACCGTCACGACCACGAAGTCGGACTCCGCCAGCAGTTGGTCCAGATCGCACAGCTCGTCGACGGACGGCGACGGCTGGTCCGGGCGCCGTCGTACGCCGAGCGTCCGCATGTGGAACGCCTTCGCCTTCTGGGCAAGGTCGATGCCCGAGTTGCCGAGGCCGTAGATGCCGACCGTCCGGCCCGCGAGTTCGGCGTGCCGGTAGTGGTCCCAGCGGTGCTCGGCCTGCGCGCGCATCCACCGCGGTACGTCGCGGCTAAGCATGAGCATCAGCAACATCGAGTGCTCGGCCAGCGGGATCCCGCCGTTCCCTGCGCTCGACGTGAGGACAACCGACGACGCCCGCATCTCCGGAGTCAGATCGGAGTCCACACCGGCCGACGGGCTGTGTGCCCAGCGCAGCTTCGGCGCCTTCGCCAGCACATCCGGCGACACGTGCCCGACCACCGCCTCCATCTCGCCGAAGACGTCCGCCGCATCGTCGAGCGAGTCGACGAACCGCACCTGGGTGCCCGCGGCGGCCTCGACGTACGCCGGTAGTTCTTTGCCAACAACAACGATCATGAGGTGAGTCCCGTCGTAATCATGGATGGTCCCAGCGCAACGTGCGGTACAGCGCGGAGTGGTCCAGCTCGCCGTCACCGTCGGCGACCGCGGCGTTCATCAACTGTTGCGTCATCGCAGTATTCGGCAGGGCGAGATCGAGCTCGGCCGCGGCCTGGATCGCCAGACCGAGATCCTTGCGGTGCAGGCGGATCCGGAACCCAGGCTCGAAGGTTTCCTTCACCATCCGCTCGCCGTGCACCTCGAGGATCCGCGAACTCGCGAATCCGCCCATCAGCGCCTCGCGGACGACGGCCGGGTCCGCGCCCGCCCGCTCGGCGAACAACAACCCCTCGGCCACCGCTTCGATGGTCAGCCCAACGATGATCTGGTTCGCGACCTTCGCGGTCTGCCCCGCGCCAGGGCCGCCGATCAACGTGATGTTCTTCCCGAGTACGTCGAAGATCGGCCGCGCGCGCTCGAACACCTCGGGTCGCCCGCCGACCATGATCGTCAGCGTCCCGTCCCGCGCGCCGAGCTCGCCGCCCGACACCGGCGCGTCGAGGTACTCGCAGCCGAGCTTCTCGATCAGCTGCGCGAACCCGATCGTCGCGGTCGGCGAGATCGAGCTCATGTCGATCACCAGCGAACCCGCCTGCAGCCCCTCGGCGACACCGGCCGGTGCGAACAGGACCGACTCGACATCAGGCGTGTCCGGCACCATCAGGATCACGACCTCGGACCGCTCGGCCACCTCCTTCGCCGAACCGGCCACGTACGCGTCGACCTCGGTCCGTCCGCGGTACACCGAGAGCTCGTGGCCCGCGGCAATCAAATTGTCGACCATCGGACGACCCATGACGCCGAGGCCGATGAACCCGATCCTCATACCTCACTCCAATCCACGTGCACGACTTCGAGCAGCCCCGCAGTCGGAATCACAACCTCGACCCGACCTTCGACCACGTTCGGCTCTACGTCCGTCCCGGCCACCAGCAGCCGCACCTTCACCCGATCCGTGGGTACGGCGATCGATACGGTCTGCGGCGGCAACGGCAAGGTCTCCCGGATCGGTCCGCGCATCGCCATCGGGTTCGTCAGGTTGACCAGGGCAACGGCCGCACCGGCATCACCCTTGTAGACGGCAACATCTACCAGCCCCGCGCCTTCGACACTCACGTCCGGCGTCTTCCCGAGCGCCCACGAGACGGCGTTCGCGATCAGCCGTCCGTGGTCGGACTGCAGCGCCTCCCAGAACAGCGCACCGAGATTGAACGGGAAGTACACCGTCCGGCCGCCGGCAGCGTTCTCCGTGCAAACCACCGCGGGCTTGTCCGGTGCCTCCCGCTGATAGACCTCCTCCATCGGCAGATCCGGAAAGTCCGGGATGAACCGGAACGGCGCCACCGCGTCCGACTCGATGCCGATGATGTGGGTGCCGCCAATGATTCGCTTCGCCCCCTCGAACCCCGAGTTCAGCGGATGCGCATCCATCAGCGCGATGTAGTTGTTCTGCACCGGCCGGCTCTTGTCGGTCAGCCGCACAGCGAGTACGTCGCCGAGCCCGAAGTCGGAGCGAGCCGCCCCGCGCTCGTCGTACAACGAGCTCTGGTACGCCGCCACGAGCGACCCGCCGCCCTCGACGTACGAACGCAAGATCGCGCACTGCTCGTCGCTCAACTGCTCAGCATTCGCGAGTACGACGACCTTGAACTCCCGCAGTCGTTCCAGCGTCATGACCTGGTCGGCGAGGAACTCGAACGGGATCCGCGCCTCGACCATTGCCTGGTAGAAGCCGTCCTCATGGTCGTTGTCTCCGGCCCTCACCTGCCCGATCCGGCTCGCGTCGAGCAACGCGACCTCGGCGGTGATCCGGAGGTCACGCAGGACCGGTTCGACGGTCGCGTGCAGGTTGAACGCCTCGACAACCGGCTGGACCCAGCGCTCATCCTGGATGGTCGCGTTGAACTTCGTGAACCACGGCAGGGCGCCCTGTGCGAACCCGTCGACGATCCAGGTCTTCGTCTCCTCGGCCGGCGCGACCGAGTCCTTCCAGCGGTACTTGTGCTCCGGCCCGACCGAGGTGATCAGCTGCACGGGCCGGTCCGGGTACACCCCACGGTTGCGCTTGCCGGCCCGCCCGGCGACCCACGGCGCCTCGATCCCGTGCCGGCCTTGTTTGTCGACGATGAACAGCGGTGAGACTGGTTCGACCAGATCGCGGGCCAGGTCGCGGGCCGCGAGTGCGCCCAGATTGGGCACGAACCGGGCGTGCGGCCGGAGATCGCGGACCGCCTGATCCCAGATCCCGACCAGCTCACCCAATCGCCGGTGCCGCCACGCGACGTACTCCGGCCAGTTGTCCCCGTGCTCCTCGAGCGGCAACTCGAGACCGCACTCGTCGCGGAACGACTTGCGCGCGCCCTCGCTGAACGAGATCCCGAGGTACCCCTCCCACCGGTTCGCGAAGACCGCGTCCACGTCGTACTCGCGGACGATCTCGCGGATCACCTCGGTGAGGAATTCTCGGTGGTACGGCGTGAACGCGCAGGTCAGCCAGACGCCCGGGTACGCCCAGTGCTCGATCGGGTTGCCGGCTCGGTCGCGGGCCAGCCATTCGGGGTGCGCTTCGGCCGCGTCGGCGTGGATCGCGTGCGGGTCGACGCGGGCCATCACGGTCATGCCGAGGCTGCGGGCGCCGTCGACGAGCGTGCCGAACGGGTCGGTGTCGGCGAGGTACTTGCTGCGGTAGTGGTATTCGAGCTGCGTCGGGTAGTAGGCGATGTACCCGCCGGCGCTGATGCAGGTCGCGTTCGACTTGCTGTCGCGCATCAGGCGCAGCCAGAAGTCCGCGTCGAAGTGGGCCGGATCGTCCTCGGCCAGCGTGATCTGAGCCCAGCGGGTCGCAATCCGAGGCCAGTTATCCATAGGATGGAATTGTTAGACAAGAATGCACGACTGGCAAGAGCCGTGTTAGCCTCCGAGACATGGAGCGACCGGCTATTAGGGCGTCGCGGTCGGCGAGTACAAGCCGACGACGGACACGCTCACCAGTCTGGCGTGGCTCGACTGGCCGCCTCGGTCAGGGCATCCGCAACCGCTGCCACAGCAGGCGTTCTGGTACGTCGGGTCAATAGGAAGACCGTTCGCCCGACAGCTCCTTCGGCCGGCAGTCGTACGGCGACGCCCGGTGCGCCCTGGCCGATCACCAGATCCGGCAGCAGCGCGCCGGCGCCCGTCGTACGGACGAGTTCGAGAAGGATCAGGAAGTCGTCGGAGCTGTAGCGAAGGTCGGGCTCGAACCCGCCGAGCTCGCGGCACACGCGGACGTGCATCTCGCGATGACCGGTCCCTGGCTGACAAGCCGCCCACGGCAGGTCAGCGAGCTCCGCGATCGGGACCCGATCCGCCGCGGCCGACGGATGGTCTTCCGGGAGTACGACGCGGATGTGTTCGCGGAGCAGATGTTCGCGCAAGAGATCGGTGTGTACGGCGCGCGGCTGGCCGTCGTACTCGTCGCCGACCATGACGTCCAACTGCTGCAGCCGGAGCGCGGGCGCGGCCTGCTCGACCTCGAGCTCGGCGGCTTCGACGCGGATGTCCGGGTGTGCGGCGGCGAGGCTGCGGATCGCCGGTGCGACGACGCGGATGAAGGCGGACTGGAATGACCCGATCCGGACGACACCGGCGACCCGACCCGCGGCGACTGCGGCCAACTCGGCCTCCGCCGCCTCGACGCCGTCGAGCAGCGTGGCCGCGTGGCGGACCAGGACCTGGCCCGCGGCGGTGAGCCTGACGTTGCGGCCGACCCGTTCGAGTAACGGCGTACCGGCCTCACGCTCCAGGACGGCCAACTGTTGGGAGATGGCGCTGGGCGAGTACCCCAGTGCTCGGGCCGCGCCGTGGACGGTGCCGCGACCGTGGACCTCGCGCAGGAGACGCAGCCGGTGCAGATCCATCATTCATTCAGCTTAGCTTCACAATGCTGTCCGTGAAGCCGTGATGGACGTGAACGGTCTACTGGTCCGACCATCGATGTCGTGGGACGCCTCTTCTGCCTTCTTTCCGCCGCCACCTTCGGGGTCATGGCCGTGTTCGGCAAGCTCGCGTACGACGCGGGTGTGTCGGTCGACGCGCTGTTGCTGGTCCGCTTCGGCCTCGCCGGCGGGCTGCTGCTGATCGTTGCGCTCGCCCGCGGTTCACTGCGCAACCTGCCGCGACGGGCGGTGCTGACAGGGTTGGGCATGGGTGTGTTCGGCTACGCGGCGCAGTCCGGTCTGTACTTCTCCGCGCTCGCGCGACTGGATGCGTCGCTGGTCGCGTTGATCCTGTACCTGTATCCGATCCTGGTGATGGTCGCGGCGATCGCACTGCGCCAGGAGCGGGCGTCGCGCCGGCGCGTCTGGGCGTTGGCGACCGCGCTGGTCGGGATCGGGTTGGTGCTGAGCGGGGCGCTTTCCGGGCAGTTCGACGTGCTGGGTGTGCTGTTGGCGTTGGGGGCACCAATCGTTTACACCGGGTACATCCTCGTCGGCGATTCGCTGACGGCCGACGTACCGCCGCTGGCGTTGACTGCGCTGGTGTGCACAGGGGCCTTCGGCACCTTTCTTGTTCTCGGGCTGTTCCGGGGCGTCGATCTCGGCTTCGCGCCCATCGGATGGCTGTGGCTGGCGGCGGTGGCGTTGATCAGTACGGTCGCCGCGATTCTGTTCTTCTTCGCGGGGATGGCGCGGGTCGGTCCGTCGGTCGCGTCGATCCTGTCGATCTTCGAGCCGGTGGTGACGGTGGGCGCGGCGGCTGTGGTGTTCGGGGAACAGCTCAGCGCTACCCAATGGATCGGCGGCGCGCTGGTGCTTTCCGCCGTACTCATCGTGCAGTGGCGCCCGCACCCGAGTCAGCAATCGTTGCCGGAACTTTCGCGGACTTCGCCGGAGGCGACGGCAGACTTGACGGTATGAGCCGGATGGCGTGGGCGGGAGTCGTCGCGTTCGTGACGACGGCCGCGATCGGTTGCACCACCGATGACGCGGTACCCCCTGCGCCGCCTGCGACCGCGACCTCCCCGACGCCCACCACGTCATCCGTCTCAACTGCGCCGCCTACCCCCACTTCTCAGCCCGCTCCGGCCAACCCTGTTTCGTTGCAGGCGTTGATGACGAAGAAGTACAACGGCGGGGCTTTGAAGCTGGAGCGCGTGCTCGCACGCAATCCGGCGTACACCCGCTACCACGTCAGCTATCGCAGCGGATTTTTGACAATCTCCGGAATCATGAACGTCCCTTCCACACCGGGCCCGCATCCGGCGCTCGTCCTCAACCACGGCTACATCGATCCCGCCGTCTACACGAACGGCCGCGGGCTGATGCGCGAGCAGGACTACCTCGCACGCCGCGGGTACGTCGTCCTGCACACCGACTACCGCAACCACGCACAGTCCTCGAAGGACCCGAACGCGGAGCTCACCCTGCGCCTCGGCTACACCGAGGACGCCATCAACGCCGTCCTCGCGCTCAAGACCTCGCAGTACGTCGATCCCGCGCGGATCGGGATGCTCGGCCGATCGATGGGCGGCGGCGTCACGTACAACACGCTCGTCGCCCAACCAGGGTTGGTGAAAGCCGCCGTCGTGTTCGCGCCCGTCAGCTCGGATGCCGTCGACAACTTCAACCGCTGGACCCGACCGGATCGCCCGCTCGCCACCCAGCTCCTGCGCCGGTACGGCGAACCGTCAAGCAAACCGGCCTTCTGGCGGAACCTGTCCGCGGTGAACTTCTTCGACCGCGTGACCGAGCCCGTGCTGATCCATCATGGCGAGTCCGACTCGACCTGTCCGATCGCCTGGTCGCGCGAGAGCCTCGCCGCGCTGAAGGCAGCCGGGAAGAACGCGACGCTCTACACCTATCCCGGCGAGGAGCACGCGTTCGGCCCGGCCTGGCCGACCTCGATGGCGAGAACGGTCACCTTCTTCAACCAGCACGGGGTTTGATCGCGCTGACGGCGTACATCGTCAACGACATGTGAAACGCGCCGCGATCGGCTGCCTCGCCGAGAGTCTGCGCGAACGCTTCGGCCTCTTCCGGTGTGATCACGCCGGCCTGCAACGAGGTCAGGTGCATCATGCCGACGAATCCTTGCCGTGCGCCCTCTTGCGGCTCGAGCCAGGTCGCCGCCGTTTCGCCGGTGATCTCGAGGCCTGCGTCAGCGAGGAGACCGCGCAGTTGACGGCCGGAGTACGGGTTCGCGGATTCGCGGAGGAAGTAGCCGACCATCCGCTGCAGTACGTCGGGATCCGCCGGGTGGATGATCGCCGTACCCCAGTCGGTGTCGATGAGCACGATCCGGCCGCCAGGCCGCAGTACTCGTGCCATCTCTTTCACGACCGCGGCGGGATCGTCGACGTGCTGCAGGACTCGCTCCGAGCGCAGTGCATCGATCGACTGGTCCTCGAAAGGCAGCGCTTCGGCGTGACCCTCGACGTACTCGACGTCCGCACCGGCTGCCCGCCGTACCGCCTCGGCCCGCAGACCGGGACTCGGCTCGACACCGATGGCTCTGGCGCCCAGCTCGTGGAGCGCGACCACGTCCTCGCCGGTGCCCGAGCCGATGTCGACCGCCGTCTCCCCCGCGGTCGGCGCGAGCTGGTCGAGTGCCCACGATTTCAAGGTGCGTACGGCGGGCCGGGCCGCCATCTGGTCCAGGATGAACGCCTGCCGGTCGATGTTCTGATCGGCCACGTGCGCGGCCCGGAAACTGCCGCGCTCGGTGACGAACCCCGCCCCGCCCGGCACTTCGGTATCGGTCATGCTGATCTCCCCCTTCAGTACGCCGAGCGTAGTGCCGGCCGGGGCCGGTCTCATGGCCATCCTCATTATGGAAGGGGCTGCCACACGTCGTCGCGCATCCGGAGAATCGCCCACCCCACCGCGGCGAATCCGACGGCCTCCAGACCCCAGCCGATCAGGTCGAGCGTGTGACTGCTGACGATGACCGCGGCCACGAAATGGATCGGCTGCGAGACCAGCACCGCGATCGCGGCCCAGCGCGGACCGACGTGGGAGCGCCACATAGCGATGCCGAGCAGGATCGTGCCGAGGACGTGACCGATCACGAAGACGAAGCCGGCCATGTTCATCGAGCCGTGCGTGATGTCGGCGGCCTTCGCGATCGACGCCGGGTCGAGTCCCGCCGTACCCGCGGACCAGGTGAACACATCGCTCGACGCGGTCCACGGCAGGGACAGGTACCCCGCGACCATCAGGACGACCGCGACCGCGGTCAGCCAAGGCGTACTGCGCCGCGTCAGCCGGCCGACGAAGTACACGCCGGGCACCAGCGTCAGGAACGCGATGTAGCCGAGCCACAGCACGAACGAACTGCGATCGAGATTGTCGACAATCTTATTGACGATTGTCGGAACGTCGTCAGTTGTGTTGTAGGGCAGGAAGTACCGCAGCAACGCCAGCGCTGCCGGGCCGATCGGAAGGATCAGGGCGGCCGTCCATCGCCACAGCGGGCGGATGTCCGCATGCGTCGTAGGCGTCATTGTTTGCGTCATCGCGCACCTGCCAGCTCACGCCGCGGCAGCAGCACCGCAACTACGCCGACGATCGTCGCTCCGACTCCGACACCGGCCGCGACAACCGCGGCGGCGGGTACGTCGGAGGCGAAGAAGGCCGGCACCGCCAGCAGCGCGGACGCGATCCGCAGGGTGATCAGCGGAGCGAGCGCCCACCGCTTCCCGCGCCAGGCGAGTCCCACCAGCACCAGGCTAAGCAGCCCGATCACGGCGGAACCGATGGCGATGCTCATCGGCGGGTGATCCCCGTCCGTCGTCAACGGCGTGGCCAGATCCGCCACGCCGAGCAGTCCGAGCAGAACCAACCCGAACTTATTCATCTCATTACCCCCTCGTCAGTGTTTCCGATTGCCCAACCGTCGCTCGCCGGACGGGGGTCGGGCCTGGGCGTGCGCTCCCTCGTGCTCAGGCGGTTCCCCGCCCCGACCGGGATCCCGATCCCGAGACGCCGGGAACCTTTTGGCGCACACTTCGGGTATGACGACCAACGCAGCGAGCCGACGGGGTCTTGTCGGCCTGCTCGCCGGCTTCGTGGTCGCCGAGGTCGCGGTCGCCGTCGGCTATCTCCTCGCGATCGGCTGGGGCTGGCACGAGATGGTCGACTCGTTCATGGTGACCAACGGTTTGATGGCGCTGACGTTCGGTCTCTGCGGCGCCGTCATCGCGTGGTACCGGCCGTCCAACCCGATCGGCTGGCTCTTCCTCGCGGACGGGATCGGCCATGCGACGACGCCGCTCGCCGCTGCGTTCGCGCAGTACCTCGCAGACAGCGGCGCCTCGGTCGGCGCGCAACGCGTGTTCGTCACGATCTCGATGGCCGCGTGGCCGTGGTCGATCGGGCTCTTCCTGCCGTTGGCGCTCCTGCTCTTCCCGACCGGCCGGCTGCTGTCGCCCCGCTGGCGCTGGGCTGCGATCGGTGTGGTCGCGACCTCCCCGCTGTTCGTGGTGGAGATGGTCGGCAGCGGTGATCCCGTCTCGCCCGGTCTACCGCGCGGCTACCTCGCGATCCCGTCGTACGACTCGTTGCAACCGCTCTGGACGGCGGCCGAGCTCCGCAACCTGGTCGCGATCCTGTTGGCGATCGTCTGCCTGACGATCCGCTATCGGCGTGCTGACGAAATGGGCCGACGGCAACTCTTGTGGTTGCTGCTGGCATCGGTGATCGCGATCCTGTTCGTGACACCGTGGGCCTTCGTTGCCGGTACGCCGATCCTTGTATTGCTGGCGATTCCGCTGATCCCGATCTCGGTGGCGGTGGCAATCGTTCGCTATCAGCTGCTCGACATCCGGCTGGTTATCTCGCGTGCGCTGACGTGGGGTCTGTTGTCGTTGGTTGCTATTGGCGTCTACGCGGTACTGGTGGCGCTGCTCGACTCGCTGATCGCGTCGCAGGTCGGTCGGTCCGCGGCAGTCACGGTCTTTGTCGCGTTGATCATTGCGCCGGTTCTTCCCCGTTTGCAGCAGCTCGTCGATCGAGCGCTGTACGGCGACCGGCACGACCCGGCGCGCGTCGCCTCGCGGGTCGGCGAGCAGTTGTCCGCGGGGCTCCCCGGCGTTGTCGCTGCGATCCGCTCCGCGCTCCGTCTCCCGTACGCCGCGTTGACGGTCGACGGCGAGGTGATCGCGGTCGACGGCACGCCGGGGGCCGTCGTACCGCTGGAGCTTTCGTACGGCGGGGAGGTTGTCGGATGGCTGGACATCGGAGTGCGATCGGGCGAGTCCGGGCTGTCCTCCGCCGACCGCAGTGTGCTCGCGCTGGTCGCCGTACCGCTCGCTGTAGCCGTGCACGCGACCCGGTTGTCCGCCGAACTGCAGTCCTCCCGCGAGAAACTCATCTCAGCCCGCGAAGAAGAACGCCGCCGCCTCCGCCGCGACCTCCACGACGGCCTGGGCCCCACCCTCACCGGCATAGCCTTCTCCGCCGACGCAGTAGCCAACCTAATAACCCCCCAACCTCCCGACGCCTCGCGGGCTATCGACCTTCTGACGCGGCTGCGCGCGGATACGCGGACTGCGATCGGCGATATCCGTCGGCTTGTGGACGATCTGCGGCCGCCCGCGTTGGACGAGCTCGGTCTGGTCGGGGCGTTGCGGCAGCGGGCTGATCAGATGTCGTTCCGGGCCGACGGCGCCACGATTCACGTCGCGGTCTCGGCCAACGGGTTGCCGACGTTGCCGGCTGCGCTCGAGGTCGCGGCGTACCGCATCGCGACCGAGGCACTCACGAACGTCGTCCGGCACTCGCGTGCAACGTCCGCAGTACTCGCGCTCCGCTGTGGCAGCGACCTCGAGATCGAGGTGACCGACGACGGCCCACCGAACGGCGCCTGGCACCCCGGCGTCGGCCTGCAAGCAATGCGCGAACGCGCCGCCGAACTCGGCGGCACCTTCAACGCCGGCCCAACCCCAACCGGCGGTCTCGTCCGCGCCAGCTTCCCCCTCGCCCCGCTGGAGCCGCGATGACCATCCGTGTCGTGCTGGCAGACGACCATCCGGTGGTCCGGGCCGGCCTCGCAGCGCTCCTGACCTCGCTCCCCGGTATCGAGGTCGTCGGCGTCGCATCCACCGGCCGCGAGGCGGTCCGCGAGGTCATCACCAGCCGCCCCGACGTCGCCGTACTCGACCTCCAGATGCCCGACCTCGACGGCTTCGCCGCCACACGCGAACTAGCCCGATCAGCGCCGGACACCGCCGTACTCGTCCTCACCATGTTCGAGGACGACGACTCGGTCTTCGCCGCCATGCGCGCCGGCGCCCGCGGCTACCTGGTCAAAGGCGCCGAGCAAGAAGAAATCGCCCGAGCCATCCGCGCCGTAGCCGCCGGCGAAGCCATCTTCGGCCCCGGCGTCGCCCGCCGCGTCCTCACCTTCTTCTCCGCCCCACCACCCGCCGACGACCCGTTCCCCGAACTCACCACCCGAGAACGCCAGATCCTCGACCTGATCGCCGCCGGCCTCTCCAACCCCGCCATCGCCGACCGCCTGTCCCTGGCCTCCAAAACCGTAGCCAACAACGTCTCCACCATCTTCACCAAACTAGGCATAGCCGACCGCTCCACCGCCATCATCCAAGCCCGCAACGCCGGCCTCGGCGAAGCTAACGACAGGAGGTAGTCGCCGATGCGGCCCTCATTCGCGCGTGGCCCGGCCGACGAAGCCGTGAATATGCCGACTACCTCCCGTCGTTAGCAGAACCAATCGCGTTGAGGTAGCGGTTGCCGATGGTTTGGAGGTGGGTCAGGAGGTCGGGTGGGCCGTCGACGTGGAAGTCGAGGCCCAGCATGCCGATGTAGACGGCGACGATTTCGAGGGAGTCGGCGCCGGTGACGAGGACGCAGGTGTGGTCGTCGACGGATTCGACGACGCCTACGGCGGCGTGGATGCGCGAGAGGACTTCCTCGGCGGGGGCGTCGACGGTGATGCGGGCGTGGACCTTCCAGCCGGTGGTCGCGACGTCGCGCAGTACGAAGTCGGTGTAGTCGTCACCCGGCATCGGACGGGCCCGGTAGCGGCGACCTGTTGCCATCCGCAACGACATCCAGTCGACGCGGTAGGTCCGCCACGCTGATTGCTCGTCCCGCGCCACGAGGTACCAGTAGCGCTGCCAGCTCACCAGACGGTAGGGCTCGACGAGGATCGGCAGGTCCTGCACGACGCCGGATCCGGCCCCGCGGGTCGGGCTTCCCGCAGCTACGGCGTACTCGAACCGCAGGTAGTGCTCGTCGCGAATGCAGGCCGCGATCGTCGCCAGTACGGCGGGATCGATCTCGGGATCCGCCACGTTCGAACCGGTGTTGTCGGGACCCTTCTCCATCGCGCGGTGGATCGCGTTGACCTGGCGCTGGAGACGATGCGGGAGGACCTGTTCGAGCTTGGTCAGCGCACGCGTACTGCTCTCCGCCATCCCCATCACCCCGGCGCCGGTGCGCAGGCCGACCGCGACGGCGACTGCCTCCTCGTCGTCGAGCAGCAACGGCGGAAGCTTCGCGCCGACGCCGAGCTGGTAGTGACCGGACGGGCCGCGGGTCGCGTCGACTGGGTACCCGAGCTCGCGGAGCCGGTCGATGTCGTTGCGGATCGTCCGCGTCGTCACCTCGAGCCGTTCGGCCAGCTCAGTGCCGGTCCAGGCCGGCCGCGTCTGCAGCAGAGCGAGCAGGCTCAGGAGGCGCTGCGAAGTCTCGAGCAAATCAATCTCCCAATTAGGAATCTAATGTTCCTATACGGATTCTACGGTAAACCCATGAGCACAAACGAGAGCATCCAGTCCTTCACCGTCAAGATCGACCAGGCCGACCTGGACGACCTGCAGGCCCGCCTCGCACGGACCCGGCTGCCCGAGGCCGCTCCCGGCGACGACTGGGACCTCGGCACCCCGAACCACTACCTCCGCGAGATGGTCGACCACTGGCAGGACGGGTTCGACTGGCGTGAGCAGGAGGCGCGGATGAACGAGTTCCCGCACTACCTCACCGAGATCGACGGCCAGAACGTCCACTTCATCCACGTACCGTCCCCGGTCGAGGGCGCGACGCCGCTGCTCCTGCTGCACACCTACCCCGGCTCGTTCGTCGACTTCCTCGACATGATCGGCCCGCTGACCGACCCCGCGTCGTACGGCGAATCTTCCTCAGACGCCTTCTCCGTCGTAGTGCCGTCGATGCCGGGCTTCGCGTTCAGCACGCCGCTCGTCGACCGCGGCTGGACGATGGCCCGGGTGGCGCGGACGTACGACACGCTGATGCGACGGCTGGGCTACGAGTCGTACGGCGCCCACGGGTCCGACGGCGGCGCGATGATCTCGCGTGAACTCGGCGTACTGAACCCGGAAGGTTTCCTCGGGCTGCATGTGCTGCAACTGTTCTCGTTCCCGTCGGGCGACCCGGCCGAGTTCGAGAAGTTCACGCCGGAGGACTACGCGGCGCTGGAGCACCTGAAGTGGTTCCAGTCGGTCGGCGGGTACAACGCGATCAACTCGACCCGCCCACAGACGGTTGCCGTCGGCATCTCCGACTCCCCGGTCGGGCAACTCGCCTGGAACGAACTCTTCAACAGCTTCGGCAACGGCACCAGCCTGGTCAGCCGCGACCAGATCCTGACCGAGGTCTCGCTGTACTGGTTCACCAACACCTCAGCCGCCGCCGGCCGCTACCACTACGAGGAAGCCCACGCAGGCACCGAGCCTCAGCTCAACCACGCTCCGACCGGCGTCGCCGTCTTCGCCGACGACTTCAAGACGATCCGCCCGCTGGCGGACCGCGACAACACCAACATCGTCCACTGGTCCAACTTCAAGGACGGCGGCCACTACGCTGCCCTCGAACGCCCGGACGATGTCACCGCCGACCTCCGGAAGTTCTTCGGCAACCTGTGAAATCCCGCGGACCGGCTCGCTGTGTGCGAGCCGGTCCGTTCAGCTTTTCAGCTCGATCTTGCCGACGACCTTCGGCCCGACGGTGTCGAGCACGAGAATGCCGTCCTGGAAGAAGTTGCTGATGTAGATCCGCTGGCCGTCCTCGCTGACGGCCAGCTCGACCGCCGCACCCAGGTCGTCGGCGAGTGACCCGACCACCTGGTGGTTGCCCAGGTCAACGATCTGGACCATGTCGTTGGCCCCGTCGGTCCCGACGACGTAGAGCTTCTTGCCATCCGAGCCCGCAGTCCGCGACCCGGCCGACAACGTCCGCGAACTGTTTGGGCGCTGGCTCGGCTGCTCGGCGACGACCGCGTCGTACACGTATCTGTACAGCTCATCTGCGGTGATGTCGCCGTCCGCATCCAGATCGGCCGCACCGCTGCGCAGACCCTCCACCACGTGGCGTGTGAACACCGACTGCGCCGCCTCGCCGTGGATCTCGCTGCCTTCGAACGCGTACTGGCTCGAGTCCGTGGCCGTCAGCACGATCCGTCCTCGACCACCGAGTTCGGCCTTCGTGTGGATCGCTGCGTCGGACTTCGCGAACCGTTCGACGGTGTACGCGCCGGCGTAGCAACAGTCCAGGATCAGGATCTTCTGCCGGGCCGAGCTGTCCTCGACGGCTTCATCGATCATGTGCGCCGGCAGGGCGCTGAACCGCAACCGCTCGCGTTTGGTGTTCCTCATCGCCAGGTACAGCCGGCCGTTGTCGTCCTTCAGACCGGCCGCTGAAATACAGCAGGGTCAGGTCGTCACGCTCGGCCGACGCGTAGAACTCGCCGATCGCCTCGCCCACGCGACTCGTCGGTTCGTTGATCAGCACCTGTACCTCGAACCCGGCGATCGCCGGATCCTCGAGTACGTCGGCCAACGCCTGCGCGTCCTGTGCCGGCGTGGTGAGTCGGCGCAGGCCGGCGTCCTCGTACTCGTACGTCGCCACCAGCAACGCCCGTCGACGCCCCACGGTTCAGCTCGCTTCGTGCTTGCGGAGGAACGCCTCGATCAACCGTTCCTTCTCCTCGGTCGTCGCCGCGTCCACCTCGATCGAGTCCGCCCCGATCGTCAACGTCACGCGCTGCTGCGGGCTTCGGCGTACCAGCCAGTCCTTGAGAATCGTGACGAGCACCGACACCATCCCGCCGGCTCCGCCCAACGCGATCGCAACCTGACCGGCGACGGCGGCATCGCCCTTGCTGCCCTCGGGCGCGGCAGTCCGTACGTCGCGGGTGTCGAACTCACCCAACTCCCGCCGCAACTGCCGTATCCCCCGGTCGGCAAACTCCGGATCGTCGTCCACCAGCCCGACCTGCACCCAAACCCCCACAGAACCCCTCCCAGGAATCGCGACTCATGATCGCGGGTTCGGATGTGGTTCCGCAACGTTCGGTAGCCATTTGCCGACGCAACGCAGGGAGCCGCCGACGCATGTGGGAGCCCGCCGCCGCAACGCAGGGAGGACCGGGGTGCTCGCGCACCCCGGGCCCCTTTTGGGCTCCACCCTTCTGGAGGGACGTCGGGGCAGAGCTTCCTTCTCCGGGCACGCCTCAGGCGCGGTCGTGCTGCCACCAGGTCCGGTGCAGCCTCGCGCCGTACCGCCATCGATCCGCGCCGTGAACACTCCGGTGCGCCAGGCGTTCCCGAATCCTGCACCGGCCCACCGACCGGCGCCGCAACGACGACCTCATCGTCTTCCCCCTCGGAGTTCCCCACCCCGGCCCACACGTACCGAGCAGTCTCCTCCCGACGGTGCGCGCGTCTTCCCCCCGCGCAACACGTACGCCGCACGCCCATCAGCGCGCGCCGCACCAGCCCCCCGCCGGCCGCGTCGCCAGAATCCCACTGCCGACGCTACGCCCACGCCCGCCGCCGAACAACGCCCGGCTCCGCGTTCAAACGTGTGACTAGGCCTGTCTGGTGATCCAGCGCCGTAGCGAGGAGGTGCTCGGTGCGGTGCCGAGCGCCCCGCGCCCTAGCTGTGCCGCTTCAAGAACGCTTCGAGCAACTCGGCGCGCTCGTCGAACGTCGGTCGCTCCATCTCGATGGCGTCGTCCCCCAACGTCACCACGATCTTCCCCGGACTCTTCCGCCGCTGGATCCAATCCCGCAGTACGGCGACCAACGTCGGCACCGCCCCACCCGCCCCCACCAACGCCACCGCGATCGCAATAGACCCATCATCCTGAGCCAACCCACCCGGCTCCTTCACATCCTGCGTAGGCAGCCCTTCCCCCGCCAGCTCCTTCCGCAACTGCTGAACAGCCTTCACGAACCGCTTCTCATCCACCCCACCATCCGCCACCACCCGAACCTCAACCCACCGCGGCTCACCCATCCACCTCTCCCATCAGTTGCCCCAGGCCCCCTGTGGATAACTCCCCCGCCACCCACCGTTTCCTCTCTATTCTGACGAGACCGCCCCACCACACGAAAGGACCCCGATGAACCCCCACAAAGACGACATCTGGGTAATGAACACCTGCACCGCCGCCGAACTCCTCCCCCACATGCTCGAACGCTTCCGCCTCCGCTACCAGGACCCCCTGATCTTCGGCGACACCAACGCGCCCGAAGGCGTCGTAATCCCCTTCGAACTCTGGCGCTCCCTCCACAACCGCGCCCTCGACGAAGGCGACGCTCCTTCTGACACAAAGGCTGATCCCTGTGGATAGGTACGACGTGACTGCCGCCGACTCATCTAGGCTGGAAAGACAGCCAATCAAGGAGCTCAGATGTCGACGGAGACACCGCAGGATCGCCCGAACGGTGACCGTGTCAACGTGATCGATACGGCGACCGCGGCGTACAACCTTCCTCGGATGCTGCAACGGTTCCGTGCAGGTCGGACCGAGCCGCTGATCTTCGGCGACGACGGTCAACCAGAAGGCGTAGTTGTTCCGTTCGACCGCTGGGAGCAGCTCGAGGAACTCGCCGAGGACGCCGAGCAAGCCGCCGAGATTCGCGAGGTCACCCGGCGCCGCCTGGCAACGAACCGCGCCGAGGACTACGTCTCAGCCGACGACCTCGCCGCAGAGTTCGGCTGGAACCTCGACAGCGACAACGAGCCGCCCCCACCACCCCGATGACGGCCAAGTACCACCTGATCCTCGATCCGGACCTCCGGGACGAGCTTCGTGAGCTGCAGGCCCGTGCCCGGGCGAATCCCAACGGTCCTGCAGCCAAGCAGTTCGAAGCAGTTCGCATCGCGCTGAGCGCCCTGCGCGAAGGCCGCGAAGCCGAGTTCGCCGGCGAGCGCCTCGGCCGTTCCGACAACCATCCGGACCTCCGCGACTGCGCCGAGATCAAGATCCCGGTGGTGGAGGAGTTCAACCGACGCGGGCGACCGATGGGTCCCTCGCACCGAGTCTCCTACCGAGAGTTCGAAGGCCCAACCGAATCGTCCCTCCCGGTCCGGCAGGTCGTCGCCTTCGCACCCCGCAAGAACGGCGAGATCTTCGACGTCACCGCCAACCGACTAGGACGCTCGAAAGGCGTCGCCCTCGACGAACTTGACCACCTCCCGACAGTTCGCCCCATAACCGGCCCCGGCAAAGAGCCAGACCGCCTCATCGGTCCACCCCGCATGGCCCTACCCCCTGACCTGGCCCAATCATTGAAAGCCTTGGAGGGCCTGGCCCCACCCACCAGCACCCCGCCAACAACAACGAACCACCCACCCACTCCCCAACGCCAACCCCCAAACCGAGGCCCTTCCCAGAGCAGGTGAAAGGGCGCGTACCCCCGCCAGCCCTCAGATCGAACTACTCACTATCCATCGTGAATCGCATGGAGCCGCCCATGTGTCATTCACCCGAGAGTCCAGCGCGGGATGGATGCCATACCGGTAGGTGTGCGGCATCACGGGGGTATGCCCGCTGATCATCCTCGAGCAGATCCCGTTCGCCACCGCCCTGGAACGGAGGATTGTCATAGTCGAACTCAGCCTCGAAACGTCCACCTGGCCTCGCGCTGAACACCGCGTTGTACCAGGTCCCCTTGCCGTCGTCGTACATAGCGTCGCGCAGATCATCACAAGCCATCTGCGCGTCTACATCGATGCTCAGACCGGCGTCGACCGAGCCGTCCAGCATCTCGACGGCAAGCTGCGTCTCCATGGTCGCTGCGACCGCCGACACCGTCAGAACAGCCTTGGCCCAGCCCTCAGGCACCACCTTCACCATGGCCGACCCGATGGCCTCGACGCTCGCCTGGTCAGGAATCGGCAATTGTGGTTCCTCGTCTGGGACGCGGCGCGTTTCGAATGGTCTGCTGCCTGGCTACGCCGTCGATCGAGTATCTGATGGCAGTCAGGTCAGGACGGTTCTTCTCAGCGCGTACACGAGGTCAATTGAACTTCGGTACCACCAAACCAGAAGCCGTCCTGATCCCCTACGCCGTCTGGCAAACCCTCAACCCTGAGTCCTGTGGATAACTCCAGTCTTCGTCGACGCTGGACTTCTATCCTGATGACGACTCTTCACACTGGAAGGACAACGATGGACTCCGAAGAAACGCCGTACCTCCTGCCCGATGGAGACCGCGTCTGGGTCATCAGGACGTCCACCGCAGCCGGCCTCCTCCCCCAAATGCTCGACCGCTTCCGCGCCAACCAGCCCGAGCCCCTAATCTTCGGCGACTCCGGCCAACCAGAAGCCGTTGTCATCCCCTTCGACCTCTGGCGCCGCCTCGACGCATTGGCGACCGACGAGGAAGGGTTCGACGCGACCTACGCAGTCGTACGCGAACGGCTCGCGAATCCTGGTCGGTCGATTCCCATCGAGGAGGTCGCCGAGGAGCTCGGCCTCAATCTCGACGAACCGGTCCCTGACTCCGACCTGCCGAAGCCGCAGTGACGCAGTACCGCCTCCTCGTCCGTGAGGAGGTGCTCCGACAACTGGCCGTCCTGCGGCACGCCGCCAGCACACAACAAGCCGGTGGCCTACGCGAACGCGAGTTCCGAACCCTGGAGACCGGCCTCCGTGCCATCGTCCACGGCCAGGAAGCAGATTTCTCCGGCAAGCGGCTCGGCTTCACCACACACGACCTCAGCGACTGTGCCGAGATCAAGCTCTCCGTCATTCCAGAGTCGCGTGGCAGTCGCGAGCTCGGGCCTTCGCACCGCCTCATCTACCGCGAGTTCGAAGCCGAGGACGGCGGACCACCGTACCGCCAAGTCATCGCCTTCGAGCCCCGCAAAGACGACCGCCCTTTCGAAGTCGCCGCCACCCGCCTCGGCCGCGACCGAGGAGTCCGCCTCCACGACGTCACCCCAGTCGTCCGCACAGAACCACCCGCCCCAATCCGCCAAACCCTCCCAGCCGACATCCGCATCGCCCTCGCCGCAGCGTCCAACATCGCCCCAGCCTCCGGTGCCGTCAGACATACACCGCCTGCCGAGCAGTCACGCCACGGCCCTGGCCAAGGTGGCCCCCGCCCAGGCCGAGAGCTTCAGTAGCTCAAACCTCCGCGTCGACGTTCAACACCGTGATGCTGGGATCGAGTTGCGCGAGCAACACGGCCGCATTCTCGGCCAGCCTCCGGGCCGACGTCATTCGAAGGTCTGCAGCAATGCCACCGATGCCCATGAAAACGTCAACGCTGATGGCAAAAACGACCCTTCCTCCGTCAGCGAGGTGCCGGACCAGCTCTGCATGGATTCGCCGACTCGTACGCTGCCTCGAACGATCGGACTTCGCGTTGCGCTAGTTGCTGCCGCGCCTGGCAAGATCTTGCGACTCACCAATGTAGATCGTGCGGTCGATGCTGCCATCTACCGCTCGGAAGTCGAATCGATACAACCCAGGCGTGCTCGGCAGCCGAGGAAACCGTGGCAGCCCTTGCCCATCAAGCGTGACCTGGCCGGCATCCCGCCAAACAAACGACACCGAAGCATCGAGCTGCTCCAGGCTCGGGAGCGCCGAAACGTCGAATACCTCTCGATGTCTTGTCGTTCCGCGGTATTTCGATGCTCGCTGCCGTCCGTCCTCGCTGGTAGCGAAGCCCAGACGGCCTAAATGCCGCCTCGCCGTCGTCGACACAAACCGGCTTCTGTCGACGCCAGTTGCGATCGCCAGCGCCTGCTTCACCGGCCATCGACGTCCGTCAACCTCGACCCAGTGCTGCCGGATCTCCGCAGGTTCACATGAGGCGAGCCGAGCCCGCACCTGCTCGGCAGTCAACTCAAACTGCAGACCATCCAGTGTGAAACGCATCGTCCCTCCAGGCCCAACCGCCCGACGCCCCCCGAAGCTCCATCCTGCACCTAAGCAGCACCAACCGTCCTCGTTCTTCGGAGCTCGCCGAACACAAGACACGCGTGGTGCAGTCGAACGCCGGTCGGTGTCGGTGGCTTCTGGCAAGCTCCTCTTGAAGGGGTGATTGTTGGATGGAGTCGGGGATTTACGACGCGCTCGTCACGAATGGGCTGCTCGAGGCGATCGTGGCTGGTGAGGCCGGTGGGCAGATTGCTGTCCTTCATGATGTCGACGAGGCTGATCAACCTGAGGTCCTCGCGCGGCATGTGAGTGACGCCGTACTGCGGGTGCTCGGCAGCACACGTGATGAGGGGAAGCGTGTTGCATTAGTCAACGACCTGCTCCAGCGTCTGGCGGAGCACGCCGACGGGCTGCCCGACGGCGCGATACGTCAACTGCACGCTGTACGCCCGCCCGCTCGCCCCGGCATCACGACGTACGGCGATGCACGTCCAAGCACTCCGCTTTCCGAGGCGGCCCTGCTCACCAACTCTCATGGTGAACCGTCATTGGGGCCGGAGTTGCGCGCCGAGATCGACACGTCGGATGAGGTTGACCTCATCTGCGCGTTCGTGAAGTGGTACGGCCTCCGCCTGCTTGAGCCTGAGCTGCGCCGGCTGCGACTTCGCGATGCCCCGTTCCGCGTCATCACGACCACTTACCTCGGCGCGACCGATCGACCCGCCCTCGACCGGCTCGTCAACGACTTCGGCGCCGAGGTGAAGATCCAGTACGACGTACTGCGCACCCGCCTGCACGCGAAGGCGTGGCTGTTTCGACGGAACACTGGCTTCGACACGGCGTACGTCGGATCGTCCAATCTCTCGCGAGCCGCTCTGCTCGATGGCGTCGAGTGGAATGTCCGGCTCTCGCGGATCGGCACGCCGGGTCTACTGAAGAAGTTCGGCGCCACCTTCGACACCTATTGGAATGACTCGACCTTTGAGTCCTACGATCCGGCGCGCGACCGTGACCGCCTCGACGATGCGCTGGCAGAAGCGGGCAACCGCAAGACTTCGGATCGCGTAACGGTCTCGCTCGCCGGCCTCGAAGTACGTCCGCGGCCGTATCAAGCCGAGATGCTCGAGGAGATCGAGGTCGAGCGTGAAGTCCACGACAGACATCGCAACCTTGTCGTAGCGGCGACTGGCACCGGCAAGACAGTCATCGCCGCGCTCGACTACCGGCGGCTCCGCGACGCCGCTCTTCAGCGCGGTGAGCCTGCGCCGTCGCTCCTCTTCGTCGCCCATCGACGAGAGATCCTCCAGCAATCACTCCGCACGTACCGCGAAGTCCTGGCTGACGCCACCTTCGGGGAGGAATACCACTCGGGCACACGTCCCGAGCGGTGGCGACACGTGTTCGCCTCAGTGCAGGCGCTAAATGCGTACGAAGTCACGACTATGCCAGCAGACGCCTTTGAGATTCTCGTTGTGGACGAGTTCCACCACGCGGCTGCACCGACGTATCGACGCCTTCTCAACCACCTCCAGCCACGCGAACTGCTCGGTCTGACCGCGACACCGGAACGCACCGACGGCTTCGACCTGCTGAGCTACTTCGGCGGGAGAACAGCAGTCGAGCTGCGACTCTGGGAAGCTCTGTCAGCCGACCTGCTCTGCCCGTTCCACTACTTCGGCATCGCCGACGGCACGCAGCTGACAGATCTGCAGTGGAAGCGCGGCCGATACGACGAACAGGAACTCGAGAAGCTCTACACCGGTAACGACAACCGCGCAGCCATTGTCCTGCGCGAAGTCCGGGACAAGCTCTCCGACGTCAGCTCGATGAGAGCGCTCGGCTTCTGCGTTTCGATCGCTCACGCCGACTACATGGCCAAGGTCTTCAACGACGCCGGCATCCCAGCACGGTCAGTCTCAGGATTGACTCCGACGCATGAGCGCGACCAGGCTCTGCGTGATCTCAAGGACCGCCGCGTCAACGCGCTCTTCGCCGCCGACCTCTTCAATGAAGGGCTCGATCTGCCCGAGGTCAACACCGTTCTCTTTCTCCGTCCGACCGAAAGCCCAACGGTCTTCCTCCAGCAACTCGGCCGTGGTCTGCGGCAGGCAGACGGTAAGCCTGTCCTCACAGCACTCGACTTCGTCGGACACCAACGCAAAGAATTCCGCTTCGACTTACGCTTCCGAGCGCTCACCGGCAACGCCCGCCGAGGCCTAGAGCGACAGGTCGAACAAGGCTTCCCGCTCCTACCGTCCGGCTGTGAGATTGTCCTCGACAAAGTCGCTCAGGAAGTCGTCCTCTCCAACCTCCGAGGCCAGGTGACCGGACGCTGGCAGGACATGGTGAAGGAACTCAAGGCACAGGGCGAGCAGACCCTGCCGACCTTCCTCGACGAATCGGGGGCCGATCTGAGCGACGTACTGCGGACCGGGCGAAGCTGGACCGCCTTACGCCGTGACGCCGGACTGCCAACCCGTCAGGGATCCGCCCACGAATCGGGCCTGCTGCGGCGCGTACGCGCTCTTGCACACGTGGACGATCCCGAGCGTCTTCAAACCTATCGACGTCTCCTCCAGGACGACGGCCCGACGTACGACGAACTGCCGCCGACCCACCGCACCTACGCCCGCATGCTGTTCTTCTCACTCTGGCCGAACGGCGGGGGCTTCTCGTCGTACGCCGACGGCCTCAACGCACTCCGTCAAGAGCAGGCCGTCCGAGACGAACTGCTCGAGGTCACTGAGTTCGCGATGGACCACGCACGCCACCGCACGCACCGTCTCGCCAACCGGCTCAGCGATCTCCCGCTCCGCGTGCATGCGCAGTATCAACGCGAGGAAATCCTCGCCGCTCTCGACTACGCCAACCTTCAGCGGCGCCCCAGCACGTTCCAATCCGGCGTCGTCTACTCCCAAGAACGGAACGTCGACGCTTTCCTCGTCACCCTCACCAAGTCGGAAGCGGATTACTCTCCCACGACGATGTACCGGGACTACGCGATCAGCCCGACCCTCTTCCACTGGGAGTCCCAGAGCAACACCTCCGTCGACTCCCCCACCGGCCAGCGCTACCTCAACCACCGCGACCAAGACACAAACATCCTGATCTTCGCCCGCCAACACAAACTCACCGACCTAGGCACCGCCCCCTACCTCTTCCTAGGCCCAGCCACCTACACCACCCACACCGGCAGCCGCCCCATAGCCATCACCTGGCACCTAACCCACCCCATGCCCACAGAGGTCTTCCAGGCAGCATCGGTGGTCGCATAGCGAACCGCGGATAGAACCAACGGCTATGTGGGGCTCGGCGAGCCATGACGCTCGCGTCGGCGCGCCGCAATCCACCGAAACCATCTCCTGACAGGCCAGCGATGGCGTGCGGTTGGATCCGGTTTCAATCTGCCGATGATTCCAGGGCAGTTCGACGGCTCGTGTTCGCCTGCTTCCCAGCATCGGCGTACGAGCACGAACTCGTCAGAGCGGGCGCTCGCGAGAGTCGTTGACGCCTCTAATCCCCTCACAATCGCCGCGTGCCAGACCGCCCAGGTTCTTGCGTCGAACCATCCCAGGCGCGCGAGCTCAAACTCGTCCTCACACAACCTCAGGTACCGCTGGTCCTGGAGATCGACCTGATCAGGGGCGCATCTCTCGGCGTGCCGTCGTTCGTCGTCAATCTCCCAGAACCTCTGGACATACAAGTTTGCGAGCTCATGCCTGCGAGCACGGCGTGCCTGGAAGAGTTGGTACACGGCGATCAGCACACCTGCTGAGGTGATCAGATCAGTGGCGGTCGCGATGCTAATGATGTCTCCCCCTCGCACTGCGTGACGCCCGATCTATCGGCACCCCGCGGGCGCCGTTACATGGAGCATGCGGAGCGCGCGGGCTGAGGACCGAACGACGACGAGAACGCCTGCATGGCACGCGCTGGATAGACCGCTTAGCGGGTTAGGTCGGCGGTGAATTGGTAGGCGTCGCCTCTGTAGTGGTTGGTGCCGGAGAGGAGGGGGGTGGTGTCTTGGGTGTAGGCGATTTCGGTGGCGACGAGGATCGCCGCGGCGGGTGGGAGGTTGAGGAGGGTGGCGAGGGTTTCGGTGGCGTTTTGGGCTTGGACTGTGTAGCGGGAGTAGGCGAACTCGATGTTGTGGGATGAGAAGAGTTCGTAGAGGGATGCGTCAGTTAGGTCGGCCTCGCCGAGCCAGGGGGCTACCGCCAAGGGGATGACTAAGTCTTCGACGGTGACTGGACGGCCGTCCATGCCGCGGAGGCGGCGGATGGCTGTTACGGGGGCGGTGGGGGCTAGGTGGAGGCGGTGGGCCTCGTCGAGGGTGGCGGGGCGTTCTCGGTGGTCGAGGATTTCTGAGGTGGGGCGGAAGCCGAGTTCGTGGGCCATCTCGGTGAAGGACTGGAGCCGGCTCGGGGGTTCGCGCAGGACGAGGTCGCGGACGTACCAGCCGCGTTGGGGTGATGGGGCGATGAGGCCGTCGTCGGAGGCGGCCTGGAAGCCGGCGCGGACGGTCATCCGGCTGAGGCCGGTCTCCAGGGCGAACTGACGTTCACTCGGCAGACGGCTGCCGCTCGGGTACTTCCCGCGGACGATCCCCTCGCGGATCCGTTTCTTGACACGCTCAACAGCGGGCTCACTCACGGCCATCACTATACCAGTTTTACCGTCTCCCTCAGGCACAATTCAAAACTGGTTCACACTGGCATAACTGGTTTCAGCGTCGTAGGGTGGCGGGAAGTCACAGACGAAGGAGTCACGATGGTCAGCAGGCGGAACGTGTTGAAGTCGGGGGCCGCGCTCGGACTGTTCACACTGGCCGGTTGCGCACCGCAAGGCACGCAGGCGAGCAGCGCACCGACCACACCCGCCAAGTCGATCGACGTCGCCAAGGCCGGCCCGGTGACGCTGACCATGCTCGACTTCTGGGGCGGTGACGCTGCCAGCTGGGTGGCCGGCGCGGTGAAGGGGTTCCAGGCGAAGTACCCGAATGTCACCATCAAGCGCACGTCGGTCGACTGGGGTCAGCTCACGCAGACGGCCAATCTGCGATTGAAGGAGAAGAACCCGCCGGACATCATCACGGTCAACAACGGCTGGCAGTCCCTCGGCACGTTGTCCAAGGCGGGCCTGGTGCTCAACCTGGACGGGTACTCGAAGTCGTTCGGCTGGGACAAGTTCCCGAGCACGATCCTGCGGCAGACGCAGTTCACGACCGACGGCGCGGAGATGGGCAGCGGCTCGTTGTTCGCGACGCCGGTCGCCAGCTCGTCACTGATCGGCCTCTACTACAACAAGACGGTTCTCGACAAAGCTGGCGTCACGCCGCCGACCGATCTCGCCTCGTTCGAGGATGCATGCACGAAGGCCAAGGCCGCGGGCATCATCCCGATCGGCTACGGGTCACAGGACAAGGGTTCGTCGACGGCGATTCTTCTTGCCCTGCAAGACCTTTTCGGCGATCAGAAGAAGATCAACGACTTCGTCTACTCGACCGGCGAGGTGAAGGCCACCGACATCGGGATGTCCGAGGCGGCCGAGCGGCTCAAGTCGTACCAGGACAAGAACTGGCTGACGCCGAATCATGCCGGCATCCAGTACGCCGATGCGATCGACGCGTTCCTCAAAGGCAAATCCGCGTTCCGCTTCGAATACACCGGAACCCTTGCTTTCAAGGGAAATCAGAAGCAGGAGTACGGCTACGTCCAACTCCCGCAGGCCACCGGCGGGAAGGTCGTCGGTACGGGCGCCTCGACGGCCGTCGCGCTCGGATCAAAGTGTGCGCACCCGGATGTTGCCGCTGCCTTTCTCGATTTCCTCGCCGGCCCGCAAACCGCGCAGTACGTCGTCGAGGCCGGGCTCCTCCCCTTGCTCAATGACGTCAAGGCGCCGGCGGACAACCCGGAATTCGGTACCGAGATCGCTGGTCAGCGGTCGCTCGACAAGGACAACGGATACGTCCCGTACTTCGACTGGTCGACGCCTTCGATGCTCGACACGCTCGGCGGCCAGGTGCAATTGCTGCTCGCCGGCCGGAGCACACCGGATGACCTGGTCAAGGCGGTGCAGGCCGACTACGACAAGTTCCAGGCCGCGCGATGAGTGTTCTGGCGATCGGTCGCACGAAAGCGCGAACCCGAACCGTCTCGCGGCAAACCCGCAAACGGCGCTGGATCGGTCTGCTCTTCCTCTCCCCCGCACTCCTGCTGTACGGCGTGATCGTGCTCGTGCCGCTCCTCCAAACGGTCAACTACTCGTTCTACAAATGGGATGGCGTCAGCGAACCGACCTGGGTCGGGCTGCGCAACTACCTTGAATTCGGCCGCGATCCACGGATGTACGCCGCCTTCGGCCACGTCCTGGTGCTGATTCTGATGTTCGGCCTGATCCCTCTCGGCCTCGGACTGATCAGCGCGGCGCTGTTGAGCAGAGCGAAGATCCGCGGCGAAGGCATCTACCGGTGGTTCCTGTTCCTGCCGCAGGTGCTCACGAGCGTCGTGGTGGCGATCATCTGGAAGCGCATCTACGCGCCGGACGGCCCGTTGAACAGCCTCTTGCGCGGAGTCGGCCTCGGCCACCTCACGCGCAACTGGCTCGGTGACTTCACCTGGGCGCTGCCGTCGCTCGGCATGATCGGTGTCTGGGGCGGTTTCGGGTTCACCATGGTGCTGTTCCTGGCCGGCATTCTCGCGATTCCGGACGAGCTGTACGAGGCCGCGCGGCTGGACGGTTCGACACGTTGGCAGGAGTTCTGGCTGATCACGCTCCCCAGCCTGCGCGGGCAAATGGCAATCGCCCTCACCCTGACGATCACCGGTGCGCTGAGGACCTTCGACATGGTCTACATCACCACACAAGGCGGGCCCGGAACGGCCACGACTACACCCGCGCTTCTCCTTTACCAGTTGGCCTTCGTCAATCCTGATGTCGGTAGGGCATCCGCAACTGGCGTCGTACTGGCCGTTCTGTGCCTTGGCATCGCGGTCGGTATCACGCGGATCATGGAGAACAAAGACCGATGATCTCCAGGTTCGAACGCGTCTCGAATTACGTCATCGTCATCGCGCTGACGGTCGGAGTGCTGTTCCCGGTCGCGTGGTTCGTCCTGACCTCGCTCAGCCCCAACACGTCGGGAGCGCTGGACTTCTCGAACATTGCCTGGAGCAACTTCACGGCTGCCTGGCACGACGGGAACCTCGCCCACTCGATGTATGCGTCGCTGGTCATCACGGTGTCAGCGGTGATCGGACAGACCATCCTCGCGATTCTTTCCGGGTACGCGTTCGGCGTCCTCGGGGTGGTCGGCGAACGTTTCCTCTTCCCGGTCATCCTGCTCGGAATGATGGTCTCGACCGAAGTCATCGTCATCCCGCTGTACTACGAGTTCCAGCGCATCGGGCTGACCAACTCGTGGCTCGGACTCGTCATCATTCAACTCGGAATGGGCGTGCCGTTCGGGACGTACTGGATGCGGGCCACATTCCGGGCACTCCCCCGCTCGGTGATGGATTCCGCCGCTGTCGACGGTGCGGGAGTGTGGAACACGTTGTGGCGCATCCTCGTCCCGATGGCGCGTCCTGCAGTACTCACACTGGTGCTGCTGTCGTTCATGTGGACCTGGAACGACTTCTTCCTTTCCCTTATTTTCTTGGGAGATCCGGACAAACAGACCGCTACCGTTGCCCTGGGCGCCTTCCAGGGACGGCATGTGCTGCAGGTCAATCTGATGGCGGCCGGATCGTTGATCGTGTCGCTTCCGGTCGTGGCTCTCTACCTGTTCTTCCAGCGCGAATTCATCAGTGGCGTCATGGCCGGCGCGGTCAAGGAGTGACGTGACAACGCCAATCACCGTGCTGCCCGACGCCTCCCAACTCGGTGAGACCGTAGCGCAACGGATTCTGGACCAACTGGCCACAGGCCGGGCGATCATCGGCTTTCCCGCCGGCCGCAGTGCCACTCCAGTCGCAGCAGCACTGAAGCAATCCGGAGCCCACCTGGACGGCCTGCAGATCGTGATGATGGACGAATACGTCACCAGGCACGGAAGCAGTTGGCGACTACTGGACCCGCACACACCCCACAGCTGCATCGGCTGGGCCCAACGGAACCTGCTCGGCCCGCTGGGCCTTGGTCCGACCAGTCTCCTCACCCCGGACCCGAACGAGCCCGAAGCCTTCAAGCAGGAGATCCTCGACCGCGGCGGAATCGACCTCTTCCTACTAGCCAGCGGTCAAGGCGACGGCCATGTCGCCCTCAACGGACCCGGTACGCCGCGGCACGCGCCCACGCGGGTCGTCGAGCTGCCCGAGTCGACCCGCCGCGACAACATGTCCACCTTCCCCCATCTGCAGTCCCCCGCCGACGTTCCGACGTACGGCGTCACTATCGGTACTGCGGAACTCGTCGAGCTCTCGCACTCCGCGGTGATGCTGCTCTGGGGCGAGAACAAGGCGCACGCCTTCGATCGCATCATTCAGGCCGACAGCTACGACCCGTTGTGGCCGGCAACCATCGTGCACGACTGCCGCAACGCCCTCATCTACGCGGACGAAGAAGCCGCACAAAAGTCAGAACGAGAAGGAGTCTCCTAGACATGGCTCGAATCAAGATGGCCTACATCGGCGGCGGATCCTCCCGGGCGGCCGGCACCATGGCGTCGTTCTTGTGGCACGGGCCGGAGTTCGCGGGCTCGGAAGTGGTGCTGATCGACAAGGATCCGGAGCGGCTGGAGGTCGTCCGCCGGATCGCGGAGAAGCTCGCGGCGCAGAGCGGCGACGACATCACGGTCACCGCGACGACGGACCAGCGCACTGGTCTGACCGACGTCGACGCCGTACTGACGAGCTTCCGGCCCGGCAACTTCGACGCGCGGGCACTCGATGAGCGCATTCCGATCAAGCACGGTGTGATCGGCCAGGAGACGCAGGGGCCCGGTGGGTTCTTCATGGCGCTGCGCTCGATCAACGACATGCGCGGCATCACCGACGACCTGCAGGCGGTCGCGCCGAACGCGGTGATCTTCAACTACACCAACCCGGTCAACATCGTCTCCCAGGCGGTCGCGAGCTATACGTCGGTCCCGATCTACTCGATGTGCGAAGGCCCGCTCGTGTTCCCGCCCGTCGTACTGCGGGCCGCCGGCCTCGACCCCGAACGGGCCAAGGTCACGATGGCCGGCGTGAACCACAACTGCTGGAGCTACGAGCATCTGTACGACGGCAAGGACGTCATGCCCCTGCTCGAGGCGGCGTGGGAAGAGCGCAAGAACGACCCGGCGCTCGACGACAACTCCAAGCGCGCGCTGCATCTGGCCGTCGTCATGCAGTCGATCCCGTCGGACTACTTCAACTACTACTACTTCCGGAACGAGGTGTTCCGAGCGCAACAGGCGGCGCCGCGGACCCGTTCGGAAGTGATCATGAACGAGGTTCCTGGGTACTGGGAGCACTATCGCGAGCAGGCCGAGTCCAGCCACCCCGAGCTCGATCCGGCCCGGTCGCGCGGCGGCATCCACGAACTGGAGTTGGCCATCGACGTGATGAGTGCCTACTACAACGACACGGGCGCGCGCCTGCCCGTCAACCTACCGAATGCCGACGGGGCGCTGCCCGGCTTCGATGCCGAGACTGTCGTCGAGGTGTACTGCAACGTGAACCGCAAGGGTTGCCACATCGAGCCGCAGCAGCCTCTGCCACTTGCGGTGAGAGGCATCACGCGCCAGCTCGCCGACTACCAGATGCTCGCGGCGAAGGCTGCGTGGGAGGGCAATCGGGCCGACGCGATCCGTGCTCTCGTCGCGAATCCGCTGGTGCCCGACCTGGCCATCGCCGAGCCGCTGTACGACGAGATGGCCGCGGCGCACTCGGCGTACCTGCCGGAGAGACTTCTGCGGTGAAGGACGTCTTCCTCGCTGTCGACGCCGGGAACACCAAGACCTGGGCTGGTCTGACCAGTGCCGATGGTGACCTGATCGCCCTTGCACGTGGCGGCGTCGGCGACATCTACGCGCCGGCGGGGCCTGAGGCGGCGAGATCGGTCGTGCTCAGCCTCGTCGACGAGGTACTGGCGTCGGCGGACCTACGCAAGTCCGACGTGAAGCATGCGGCGTTCCGGTTGGCGGGAGTGGACTGGCCAGTCGACGAGCAGTTCTGGAGCGCGACGCTGGAGCCGCGCTTCGGCAGTCTCAGCATCAAGAACGACGGGTTCGCGCTGATCCGGTGTGGGCGGTTGGACGGGCAAGGCATCTCGGTCGTACTCGGCACCGGTGCGGCGCTTGCGGGCCGCGGCCCGGATAAGGAGTGGGCGCTGTCGTGGTGGCTGCAGCACCCGCTCGGCGCGGCCGGGCTGGTGACCGAGGCGCTGCGGGCGGTGTACCTCGCTGAGCTCGGGATGGGCGAGGCGACGAAGCTTTCCGCCGTACTGCCGCCGTTGTTGGGGGCGTCCACGCCGGACGAGATGCTCGAGCTCACCACCGCGCGTGGCAACCAGTTCAACTTCGCGGCGCAGGCAGCTCATGCGCCGGCCGTCCTGGCGCTGATCGACGACGACCCGGTTGTGGCCGGGTTGGTCGATACGCAGGCGGAACGGCTGGCGCAGTACATCGGCAGTCTCGCGCGGACGTGTGGACTGGGTGGACCGGGTCGACCGGGTGGACTGGTCAGACCAGTAACCGTAGTTGTAGGAGGCGGCTTAGTACCGGAACCGGACGCGCCGATGTTCGTCGCGCTCCGTCGTACCTGCGATCCCCGGGAGATCGAGCTTCGGCACGCCCAGGCGCCGGCACTCGTGGGAGCGCTGCTCGACGCGATCGCCGAGGGCGGCGCGACACCGACGGAAACGGTTCGCGCCAGACTGACTCAGAAGCTCAGCTGATCACACTGTCCTGATTCTTTTGTTGGAAGAGTTGAGCCAGGCGAGCAAGGGTGGTGGGTATGGACTTCACTCATCTTGGGCGTACTGGGTTGTCGGTTAGTCGGATCGTGCTGGGGACGATGAACTTCGGTCCCCACACCGAGGTGGGGGACGCGCACGCGATCATGGACGCGGCGCATGACAAGGACATCAACTTCTTCGACACCGCGAACGGGTACGGGCGGGCCATCTACCCGGGGCGGACCGAGGAGATCATCGGCGAGTGGTTCGCCAAGGACCCGTCGAACCGGTACAAGACCGTGCTGGCGACCAAGGTGTACGGCGACATGGGCGACGGCTGGCCGAACGAGGGCAAGCTGTCCGCGCTCAACATCCGGCGCGCGCTGGACGCGTCGCTGAAGCGGCTGCAGACGGACTACATCGACCTGTACCAGTTCCACCACGTCGACCGCGCGACGCCGTGGGACGAGATCTGGCAGGCGATCGAGGTCGCGATCCAGCAGGGCAAGATCCTGTACGCCGGGTCGAGCAACTTCGCCGGCTGGCACATCGCGCAGGCTCAGGAGGCTGCGGCGCGGCGCAACTACATCGGCCTGGTCAGCGAGCAGTCGATCTACAACCTCCTCGTCCGCGACGTCGAGCGCGAGGTTCTGCCGGCCGCGCAGCACTACGGCCTCGGCGTGATCCCGTGGTCGCCGCTGCAGGGCGGTCTGCTCGGCGGCGTCGTACGCAAGGAGAACGAGGGCGTACGCCGGCTCGAGGGTCGGGCCAAGGAGACGCTGGAGCGTCTGCGCCCGCAGATCGAGCAGTACGAGGCCCTCGCGGACGAGCTCGGCCACGAGCCCGGTGAGCTTGCCCTCGCCTGGCTCCTCCACCAGCCCGCCGTCACCGGCCCGATCGTCGGCCCGCGCACGATGGAACAGCTCAACTCCGCCGTCCGCGCCGTAGACGTCAAGCTCGACGACAAGGCCCTCGCCCGCCTCGACGAAATCTTCCCCGGCTACAAGACCTCCCCCGAGGACTACGCCTGGTAAGACCGCTCCACACAGCCGGCCGCATGAACAAACGCGGCCGGCTGTTCTATGCGTGGACCGCGGTTGTCGGGAGCATGCCGATGAGGGCGTCGGCGGCTAGGGAGGCGGCGGGCCCGGTGGGGACGGCTACTGAGACTTGCCAGTCGGAGGCGGTGCCGGGGGCCAGGGGGACGGTGACATGGTCGCCGCGTTTGGCGGCGATGCGTTCGGGGACGAGGGCGACGCCGAGGTCGTAGGCGACGAGGGCCAGGAGGGTGTGTACGTCGTTGACCTCGATCGTCACCGGATGAGCGACCCCGGCCGTCGTGAACGCCCGGTCCGAGATCGCGCGGGCGCCCCAGGTCGGGTCGAAGTCGACGAAGGACTCGCCGATCAGGTCGTCGAGCGTGACGCGGGACGCCTTCGCGAGGCGGTGGTCCGGCGCGCAGACGAGCACCATCGACTCGCGGGACAGCGGTCGCAGATCGAGCCCGTCGACCGGATCCCCGGCGGTGGCGACGAACGCGACGTCGAGCCGGCCGGAGGCGAGCTCGTCGAGCATCGGCGTGGAGCCGGCCTGCCGGACCTCGATCTCGACGGACGGGTACGCCGACCGGAACTTCGCGAGCAGCGCCGGTACGTCGACCACCCCGAGGCACTGCTCGAGCCCGACGGTCAGGTGCCCGCGCAGCAACCCCTGGACCGCGGCGACCGCATCCTTGGCGGCTTCGGCGGCGGCGAGAGTACGACGGCCCTCGCACAGCAGCGCGCGCCCCGCCTCGGTGAGCTCCACGCTCCGGGTGTTCCGGACGAACAGCGACGCCCGGAGCTCACGCTCGAGTGCGCGGATCGAGGCGGACAACCCCGACTGCGAGATCGACATCGCCTCGGCGGCCCGCGTGAAGTGTTTCTGCTCAGCCACCGCCACGAAGTGTTCCAAGTGCCTCAGCTCCATGACTAAGAACTGTAGTCGATCGAAGGAAATCGATTCACCTGTCCCGCATGTTGACGCTGTCAGGCGGCCCTCGCAGCGGATCGCCAGGCCACCACAAAGCCCGCACCGAGGACATCCCAGGCGGAAGTCGGCTCCGAGGGCGCGATTGTGATGGCCTGGCGATCCGCGTCCGGCGGTACGGCTGAGCTGTGCGACTCATCAGCCCGACCGAGCGTCAGGCGTGGCAGACATGCTCAAGAGATATCCACAGCAGCAGATCGGGCCTCATTCCAGCGGGCTCCGCGCTGGAGCGGAGGTTGCGATCGGTAGGGTGGGCGGCATGGCGGATGAGGAGTTTCGGGTTGAGGTTGTGCTCAGTGACGAGGGGCACGGGTTGACGTTCTGGGATCGGTTGCGGGCGTTGGATCTGGATGACGACGCGCAGAAGCGGCTCGGGAGTCAGGTGACGGTGACCCGGGACGGGAACCGGATGCTGATGTACACGCATACGCTCGAGGACGCCCAGGAGGCTGAGCGGACCGCCAAGGAGCTGGTCGCCCACGACCGCCTCGACGCGACGTACACGGTGACGCGGTGGAATCCGGCCGAGCAGGACTGGGCCGACCCGAGCGTTCCGGTCGGCCCGCACGACGCGGCCAGCGACGAGGCGAAGAATGCCGGCATGGAGGTCCCCGACCCGCGGTACGTCGTGGTCCAGGCGTACAAGCCGGAGTTCCTGCGCGACCTCGGTCTCTAACATCTACGCAGGCGTGTAGCCGGAGCGTTCGAAGAACGCGTCGGCTGCCTGCTGGTGCGCGAGGGCCTCGGCCGGGCGGTTCATCGCCGTACATTGCCTGCAGCGCGATGCAGGTGTTGTAGCTGCTGTCGATCTCGCGGCTGATGCGCAGTACGTCGACCGCCACCTCGCGGGCGACCTCGTGATGCCGGAGCCGATTCTCCACACCGGCTTTCGCCAGGCCCCATTGCATTCTCGCGAACTCGCCGGCGGCCGGAAGACCTCGAGCTCTTCAGCGAAAGCCTCAGGGGCCTTTCGTAGCTGCCCTTGAGCGTTGTAGTTGACCGCGGGGTTGCAGCGCAAGGCACCCTCGCCCAGTGCGAAACCGCCTGCTCGGTAGAGGCCGGCTGCCTGCTCGTAGAGCGCGATCGACTCTTCGTTCCCGCCTGCCGTCCGGGCCAGCGCCGCGCGTGCATGCGTACGTAGGTGCACGCTACGAGTCGGATGCGGTGCCGTCAGGCCAGAGCCCGTCGATCAGCTCGCCCACCGGCACCGGCCGATGCGGATGCAGCAGCAGGATCGCAAGCAGCGAACACACCGCGGCGCCGGCGTGAGGACCGCACATCCGTCGACGACGATCTCGAGCGGACCGAGAATGCGGAACTCCATCGACCTCTAGTCTGGCAGGCATGGATGTCGTCCTGGGGCCTGTCGAAGAAGCAGATGTGGCGTTGCTCAAGCGGTTCGTGGTTGAGCCGGGGCTGATCGGGCTGGACTGGAACGGGTTCCGGGATGCGCAGGCGCCGGTGCGGCGGTTTGCGCAGGACGGGTTCCTCGGGGACGACGACGGACGGCTGATGGTCCGGACCGGCGCGGATCCAGGTGCAGAGACGGCGGGGCTGGTGAGCTGGCGGTCGGGGTCTTTCGACGGGCGGACGAAGTACTGGGAGATCGGGATCGCGCTGCTGCCGGAGTATCGCGGGCGTGGGATCGGGTGGCGGGCGCAGGCGACGCTGACGGCGTACCTGTTCGAACATACGCCGGTGCAGCGGATCCAGGCCGCGACGCATCCGGAGAACCTGGCCGAGCAGAAGTCGTTGGAGAAGGCGGGTTTCCGGCTCGAAGGGGTGATCCGCGGGTGCGAGTTCCGGGCCGGGCGATTGCGGGACGGGTACCTCTACAGCCGATTGCGGGACGACCCGGCGCCGGACCTCGGCAACGGTTCGGTGACGGCGAGCGGATTGAACCCTCTGGCGCACTAGTCTCGGCGGGTCGCTGCGCGCTTACTCGGCGTACTTCTGCGACATTGAAAAAAGCTGAGGGATAAGGGGTCGCCCGTGTCGCGTCGTCGTGGTCTGATTGCCGGTGCCATCGGTGCCGCAGTGCTGTCGTTCGTGCTTGCGGGCTGCTCGGACGTAGCCGCCAGCGAGACGACTCCTGCACCTTCGGCGACGACCGCTTCCTCGAGTGCAACCCCGACGGCGACTGCGACTGCGACTGCGAAGCCGACGGTCAAGCCAACGGTGACGCCGAAGCCCAAGGTGAAGCAGAAGCCGGCGTACTACGCGCTCCGCGTGGAACGGCAACTGGACAAACTCGGCTACCCGGTCGGCGACATCGACGGTGACATCACCGCGCGCGCCAAACAGGCGCTGTGCGCGTGGCGTGAGACGAACGGGCTTCCGGTGAGCCGCGCCGGCCTGACGCTGAACGACGCGTACTCGGTGCTCAACGCAACCAAGCGCCCCACGCCGACCCGCTCCCCCGGCATCTACGTCAACAAGACCTGCCAGATCCTGTACCAAATCGTCGGGAAGACCTATAAGCGGATCGTCTGGATCTCCACCGGCCAGCCCGGCTACGACACCCCGAACCGCACCGGCAAGGTCTGGCGCAAGTGGGCCGGCGCGCACGAGAGCAGCCTGTACGAGGACGCGTACATGTACGACTCCTTGTACTTCCTCAAGGACCGCCCCGGCATCGCGCTGCACGGCTCCCGGGTCAACTCCCTCATCAAGCCGTATCCCGCGAGCCACCGCTGCGTCCGCGTCATGCGCCCCGAGATCCACGAGATCTACGCCGACACCCCCATCGGCACCAAGGTCCAGATCTACGGCGAGTACTAGGCGAGTTCGGTCCTCGATACAAGACGGACCGCTCAAGCTTTGTCGCGTCGCACGAGACGGGCGGGGCATCACGCTGGCAAAGTCTTCTCTATGTCTCTCCCCCTCCAGGACGAGCAAGACCTGGCCTCGGTCACCGCGCTCGCGGCCACCGCGGTCGATCCCGGCGGCGTGCTGCGCATGAAGCTCGTGCCCCTCGACCGCATCGCGCAGGCAGCGTCGTCCGGGCTGGGCGCGGCGCCGAGCTGGCACGTCTTCTGCGTCGACAACGGGATCGCGTTCACCCCCGACGTCGGCGTACTCGGCGATCAGCGGCTGCGACCCGATCTGCACGCAGCGCGGGTGCTGGACGACGGGCTGGCGTGGGCTCCGGCGGAGTTCTACGAGCAGTCGGGCGAGCTCTCTGCGCTGTGCACGCGTGGCCGGTTGCGCGAGACGGTCCGTGATCTGGCAGCGCTCGGGGTCACCGCGACAGTCGGCTGCGAGGTCGAGTTCGTGCTCACGGCCGCCGATGGATCAGCGCTGGGCGAGCGGCCGTGGAACTGTTACGGGGTCACCGCGGCCTTGGATCGGGAGGAGTTCCTGCTGAGCCTGCTCGACGACTTCCGGGTCGCGCGCCTCGACGTCGACCAGTGCCACGCGGAGTACGGCGACAGCCAGTACGAGATCTCCTTTGCCCCCGCCGATCCGCTCGCGGCAGCCGACGCAACTGTGCTCGCCCGGATCGTGATCGGGCGTGCGGCCCGGCGCGCGGGGCTGGCCGCGTCCTTCTCGCCGGTGCCGTTCGCGGGCGGCAGCGGCAACGGCGCCCACGTGCACGTTTCGCTCGACCGCGACGGCGTACCACTGTTGTCCGGCGGGCACGGGCCGCACGGGCTGACCGCCGAGGGCGGGGCGGCGATCGGCGGCATCGTCGCCGGGCTGTCCGAGGTGATCGGTGTACTCGCCGGATCGGTGCTGTCCGGCGGACGGCTGCTTCCCGATCACTGGTCCGGCGCCTTTCCCTGCTGGGGCCTGGAGAACCGCGAGGCGGCGGTCCGGCTGTGCGCAGTCGAGGCGGGCAACGCGAACATCGAGGTCAAATGCGTCGACCCGTCCGCCAATCCCTATCTCGCGATCGCGACGGTGCTTGGCCTGATCGCGGACGGACTGCGGCGCGAGGCGCCGTTACCCGCCGAGGTGACGACACATCCCGCGGACGCCGGGCACCCGACGCTGCCTGCCGACCAATCCACCGCGCTCGACGCACTCCAGGATTCGGCGCTGGCCCGTCGGATCCTCGGCCCGGACCTGCTGTCCGCGCTGCTCGCCGTACGGCGCCACGAGGTCGCCGTCTTCGCCGACCGGGATCCGTCGGCAGTCGCCGACCGGTTGCGATTCTCGTGGTCGGCATGAGCGCCGAAGGAACCGCCACGGAATCGTTCGCGGAGTTCGTGGCCGGACTGCCGCTGGTCGACCATCACTGCCACGGCGTGCGGACCGGCACGACCACGGACGCCGATTTCGAACTGCTGGCCACCGAGTCGGACTGGCCCGCCCCGCCCGGCACATCGGTGTTCGATAACCCGTTCGGCATCGCCGTACGTGCGCTATGCGCCCCGCTGCTCGACCTGCCGCGACACTGCACGGCCGAGGACTATCTGAGGCGACGCGGCGAACTGGGCGACCAGGAGGTCAGCGCTCGTCTGCTGGCCGCGAGCGGCACCGAGAAATACCTGCTCGACACGGGTTTTCGCGCCTCAACCATCATGACGCCGCCCGAGATGGCGCAGTTGACCGGCGCCGCCACCCAGGAGATCGTGCGGCTGGAGGCGCTGGCCGAATCGATCGCGCCCGACTGCACCGCGGCCGGTTTCTCCAGTGCCTTCGAGGACGCGCTGGAACGAGCGCTCGAGCATGCCGTCGGCGTCAAGTCGATCATCGCCTACCGGTACGGACTCGACTTCGACCCGGCTCCGCCGACGAACGCCGAGGTGACGGCGGCCGCCGGCCGGTGGCTGGCAGGAATCGAGGCGGGTGGCCTGGTCCGACTCACCGATCTGGTGCTGCTGCGGCATCTCCTGTGGCGCGCGGTCGGGTTCGGCAAGCCCATCCAGCTGCACGTCGGCTTCGGCGATGCGGACATCGTGCTGCACCGCTGCGATCCCTCCCACCTCACCGAGTTCGCGCACGCGACCCGCGAGACCGGCGTACAGCTGATGCTGCTGCACTGCTACCCGTACATCCGGGAGGCGGGGATTCTCGCGCAGCTGTTCCCACACGTATGGATGGACACGTCGTGCGCGGTCTCGCACACCGGCCCGTCCAGCGAGACGCTGGTGCGGCAGTCACTGGAGAGCGCGCCGATGCACAAGGTGCTCTACGCCTCGGACGCGTTCGGCCTGCCCGAGCTGTACCTGTGCGGCGCTCAGCTGTGGCGCCGGGCCGTGGCCAGGATCCTCGGTGAGTGGGTGGCCGAGGGGTTCGCCGGCGAAACCGACGCCCGTCGCTATGCCGAGCTGCTGGGGCGCGGCAACGCGATCCGCGCGTACGGTCTGGAGTAGCCACGGACCTGGAAGAGGCACGGACCTGCGATCGCGGTGCTGAGCTGTCGAGCCACGACATTCGCGCTTTCCTCGGCGTACACCTGCAGCCGCGTCTCGCCGACGGCCAGTTCTCCGCAGCGCCTAGCCTCTGATCCGCGGCTGCCACATTTCGTAATTTCCGCATTCCGCGGTGATCTCGGCCGTTTCCTGAGCTGCGGCGAGAAAGTCGTCGACCATTCGCGAGCTGCGCGATTCCGCCACCGCGAGGTAAACCTGTTCAGGCGACAAGTCCGGGATCGGCACATAGCTGATATCGGGGCGTGAGTAGAACACGGTCTCCGACCGTCCGACGAACGAGATGCCCCGGCCTGCCGCGACGTGCTCGAGCTTCTCCTCCACCCCGCGCGCCCGGAGTCCGGAGTCGGGGTGCGGGCGCCTGGTGGGCTGCGTGCTCGGGTCGGCGTGCCAGACCACTGGCTCACCGTCCAGGTCAGCTTCGGAGACCTCCTCCTTGCCGGCCAACCGGTGGTCGCCGGGCAGCGCCACCATGAGCGGCTCGGTGTAGAGCGGAGTCAGGCGCAGCCCGGTCTCATCGACAGGCAGCCGCACGTAGCCGACGTCGACGCGACCGTCCAGCAGCATCAGGGCCTGGTCGTCCCATTCCATCCGCTGCACGTCCACGACCACGTCCGGATTCCGGGCCTCGAACGCCCGCGCCGCCGGGATGACCGGGATTCCGGTCCGGAAGCCGATCACCAGCCGCCGGCTCCCGCGGCCGGCCACGGACACCCGGCGCTGGATCGCGCGCACCGAGGCCAGCAGCGGACCAGCGTCGTCCAGCAACTGTCGACCCGCGTCGGTCAGCTCCACGCCGTGGCTGTCCCTGGCGAACAGCGAGGCACCGAGATCCTTTTCCAGAGCACGGATCTGCCGGCTGAGCACCGGTTGCGCGATGTGCAGCTCCTCGGCGGCGCGACCGAAGTGCAGCCTGTCCGCGACAGCGACGAAGTAGCGCAGCTTGCGCAGGTCCAGATCCATCGAGCCTCCCGGTCCGGCGATGCCTTCAAGGTATCACCACGGCTGAAAGAGGTCTTGGACACGCGCTCCGGCCAGTGGCATTGTCAATGGGGCACGAGCGAATTCGATCGAGGAATTCCGCACCGGATTCTTACCGGGAATGGGCGGGAATGCCGTGCTGTCCAGCTCCAGAAAGCAGGAACACCATGAGCAGCGTCAGTTTTATCGGCCTGGGCGGAATGGCCCGCGCAATAGCGGCTCGCGCGATCGCGGGCGGCAATTCGGTCGAGCTCGTCGGCCGCGATGCCGCCAAGGCTAAGGACCTGGCTGCGGAGTTCGGCGGCGGGGCCACGGTGGGGACGTTCGGCACGGTCCCTGCGGGCGACATCGTCGTACTCGCTGTGCCGTACACCAGCGCTGTCGCGGTCGTCACCCAGTACGGCGATGCGCTGGCCGGCAAGGTCATCATCGACATCTCCAATACCTTCGACGCCGACGCAACCGGACTCATCACGCCCGACGGCACGTCCGGAGCACAGGAGATCGCCAAGGCCGCACCGGCAAGCGCGCACGTCGTGAAGGCGTTCAACACCGTCTTCGGCCACGTCCTGGCCAAGAACCGTCCGTTGGACGTGCTCTTCGCCGGGGACGACGCGCGGGCCAAGGCCGAAGCGTCGACGTTCATCGAGAGCCTCGGGCTGCGTCCGCTCGACGTCGGCGGCCTGCAGATGGCCCGCTGGCTGGAAGGCGTCGGGCCGCTCCTGATGGGCCTGGCCCGCCACGGCGCGGGCACCTTCGACATCGCCCTCGGCGTCAACGTTCTCGGCTGAGCCCACCACCTACCCGCACAAGGACACACCATGCGCGTTTTCGTCGCCGGCGGGACCGGCCATTCCGGTTCGTACATCATTCCTGAGCTCCTCGCCACTGGGCACGAGGTCACTGCCCTGGCCCGGTCTGACACGGCCGCGGCGGCACTGTCCGCGCTCGGCACGAAGGTACGTCTCGGCGACCTCCAGGATCTCGACGGGCTGAAGGAGGCGGCCGCGGACGCCGACGGCGTCATCCACGTCGCGCACCGGCAGGACCTGCTGCTCTCCGGCGGGATGGACGCCGTGGCCGCGGCGGAGGTCCCGATCATGCTCGCGTACGGCGAGGCGCTGGCGGGCACCGGGAAACCGCTCGTCGCGGCCGGGAGCATCGGCTCGCCGGGGAACCTGGGCCGGCCGGCCACCGAGGACGACCCGGCCCTTGCCGTCGGCAACGAGCACAGCGGCACCCTGCGGGCTCGCAACGTCGTGGAGACCGCCGTGGTCGGCCTCGCCGAGCGGGGAGTGCGTGCATCGGTCGTGCGGCTTGCCAACATCGCATACAGCACGACCGATGGTTCCGGCTTCCTCGTGCAGCTGATCGCGCTCGCGAAGGAGAAGGGCTTCGTCGGCTACCCCGGAGACGGTACGAACCTGTGGAACGCCGTGCATGTCCGCGACAGCGCCTCCTTGTTCCGGCTGGCGCTGGAGAAGGGGCCGGCCGGCAGATACTGGCACGCGGTCGGAGACGGGGGCATCCCGCTCCGCGCGATCGCCGAGGCCATCGGCAGCCGGCTGGGCCTGCCCGTCGTGAGCGTACCCGTCGACGAGCTGGTGCTACCGGGGTACTTCGGGTTCCTCGCGAACATTGTCACGCAGACCTACCCGGCCTCGAACCTCATCACTCGCAGAACCCTCGGCTGGGAACCCATCCAGCCCAGCCTGCTCGCCGATCTGGACAACGGCCACTACTTCTCCGCCGGCTGACGGCCGTTCCGGATATTCATCAATTCAAGGAGTAATCGTGGGAAAGCTCGATGGCAAGGTAGCTGTGATCACCGGCGGATCAACCGGTATGGCGCTGGCCGGCGCCGAATTGTTCGTAGCCGAAGGAGCCCATGTCTTCATCATGGGCCGGCGGAAGGACGCGCTGGACGACGCCGTACAGCAGATCGGCCGCAACGTGACCGCCGTACAAGGCGATGCGGCCGACCTGGACGACCTCGACCGTTTGTACGAAACGGTCAAGAACGAGAAGGGCTCGATCGACGTCCTGTGGGCCAGCGCAGGGATGGGCGAACCGGGCAAGCTCGGTGAGATCACCGAGGAGCAGTTCCATGCCGCGTTCTGGCTGAACGCACGCGGGACGCTGTTCACGGTGCAGAAGGCCCTGCCGTTGATGAACGACGAGGGCTCGATCTTCATGACTGGGTCGAACGCCTCGCTCGGCGCCTTCCCCGGCTGGAGTCTGTACGCCGGGAGCAAGGCCGTGCAGCAGGCCTGGGCCCGCGTGTGGCTCAACGAGTTGAAGGACAGGCGGATCCGGGTGAACGTGCTCACCCCCGGCCAGGTCGCGACAGCCAAGCAGGAAGAACTGTTCGACGAGGAAACGAAGGCGGCGTTCGAGTCGCTGATCCCGCGGGGAAAGATGGGCCGCCCCGAGGAGATCGCCGCCGTCGCCCTGTTCCTCGCCTCCGACGACTCCAGCTACGTGAACGGCCTGGAACTGGTCGCCGACGGCGGCACCACAGCAATCTGAATCGAGGACCAGGAAGAGAGGGCACATCATGAGCGGCATCAGCATCATCGGCTCGGGGAACATGGCCAGCACCATCGGCACCCTGGCAATCGCGGGCGGCCATACCGTCGAAGTGATCGGCCGCGACGCGGCCAAGTCCGCGGCTCTGGCCAAATCGCTCGGCGGCGGCGCCACGGCCGGGACATTCGGTATCGCGCCGGCAGGCGACATCGTCATCCTCGCGGTGCTTTTCGACAGCGCCGTGCCGGCGGTCCGCGCGTTCGGAGACACGCTGGCCGGCAAGATCATCGTCGACATCACCAACCCGTTCGACGCCACCGGCACCGGGCTGGCCGTTCCTCACGACACCTCGATCGCGCAAAGGGTGGCCGAGGCCGCGCCCTCGAGCGCCAAGGTCGTGAAGGCGTTCAACACCCTGTTCCGCCACGTGCTGGCCCAAGGCGGCCCGGTGGATGTGTTCATGGCCGGTGATGATGCGCAGGCCAAGGCGAGCGTGTCAGCGTTCATCGAGAGCCTCGGACTCCGCCCGCGGGACACCGGCGACCTGCGCATGGCCCACTGGGTAGAGGGAGCGGGCGTGTTGACGATGGGCTTGGCCCGCCACGGTGTGGGGAACTTCGACTTCTCCCTCGGCATCAACAACCTGCCCATGAACCCTTAGAAATAAGGCTCCCGCTAACAGACCCAGGTGCCGCCGAAGGGTTGGGCTGCCGCGCTGTGCCACCTTCAGCGGGACGCTGGAAGGCGAGACGTTCACGTCGTTCGCACGGCAACTGCCAGTGCCCGGTTTGCGGGACGGCATCGCGCTCCGGTTCGGGGACCCGAAGGATCGGAAACTGACGTCCGAGTCCTACCGCGCGTACGTCGCCAGAGGTGGCACTCTACTGACGCTGAAAGCCCGCAGCGAGACCTTCCCGACCGACGCCGCGTTCATCCAGTTCCTCAACACCGCAGTCGCTCGGCTCGACGCTGTTGACTAGTGGCGGCGCTCTATGTGAGGTCTGAGGGTGCCGTCGTAGGGGTTGGGTGGGAGGCCTTGGAGGAGGTCTGGTAGGTGGAAGGTTTGGAAGAGGGAGAGGTCGAAGAAGGCGACTGCGTGGATTATTGCGGTCGCGGTGAGGGTGAGGACCTGGATCTGGAAGGCGCGGTGGACGTTGTCCTTCGGGTCTCGCATGTAGACGGCGAAGGCGGGTAGGCCGTTGGCTTTCAGGGGGACGAGGTACTGGTCGCCGGGGCGTTCGGCTGGGCAGTGGGTGGAGATGAGGCGGCCGATGTCGCGGGCGCCGCGGAACCAGGAGGTGAACGGCGGCATCTCCCAGATCGCGTCGTCGGTGAAGAGCGTGACGATTGCGGGTACGTCGTACTGCTCGAACGCCGCGCGATACCGGGTCAGCAGAGCTTCGTCGGGTACGACGGTCGGCGCTGCGACGACCGGCACGGGACGTACGTCGCCCAGCAGGGTCGTGATGCGAGCAGTGGGCCAGCCCTCGATGTCGTGGAGGATGGTGGCGGCGCGCGAGAGCGGGGCGACGCGTTGGAGGGCGGCGACCAGGCCGAGGTCGATCGGGCGGCCGTCCATCAGGTGCTCGGGGATGGGCTCGAGCCAGAGGATCTCCGGGCTTTCCGAGAGTGCGCCCTCCGGATGCGCGCTGGGAGCGGCCAGGTCGGACGGAAGCGGACGGGTGCCGGCGCGAGCGAGACAGGCGAGAGTGGCATCCCCGTAGTTGGATACGCTGCCGGCGATCTCGACGGCGTCCGTGATGGAGCCGAGCATGCGGTAGCAGTGCGCGATCAACCCGGAGTCGTCCATACCTACTCCATCTGCGGTCAGTTCGGGGTGTGCTTCTGTTCGATGGCGTCGAGCAGCCAGGCAAGGCCTGGTTCGAAGCTGTCGGACTGGGCGGCGAACCCCTCGCGCAGGAGAGGGGCTATATGGGGGTGGTCGCCGCTTTCGGCGCGTTCGGTCAGGTAGGTGTTGACGGTCGTGGTCCACTCCCCGGCGGCGTTCGGATCCGTCGGTACGGCGCGGCGTTGGGCAGAGATGCGGGTGACGTATCCGACGGTGTAGTCGTTGACGGCTGTCGCGATGCTCCAAGCCTCGTCCGAGGTAACCGACAGCGGCGCCAGCGCGCGGATCCACTCGTCGAGGACGCGGAGCGTGTTCGGTCCCAGCTGGATGCGGTCGACCAGCAATTCGACCGACCACGGGTGCGCCAATCCCTGGTCCCTGGTACGCCGGGCAATCGCCTCGAGCGCACTGCGCCAGTCGTCGGGCAGATCCGCACCGAGCACGCTCTCCCCGGCGAGCTGGTCGAACATCAGGTCGAGCAGGTCGTCCTTGCTCGACAGGTGACCGTACAGACTCATCGGCCTGACGCTCAGCCCCGCCGCGACGCTGCGGATCGAGACGGCGTCGAGCCCGTCCCGGTCGGCGATCGCGATCGCCGCTTCCACGATGGACTCCCGGGTGAGCGTCCGCCGCCGCGGCTGGCGATCGTTCCGCGCCCAGACCGGTCCCGCGGGCTGGGGTTTGTCGTCAGCTGACGAGGGGAGCGCCATGTCGGGCATCGTACGACCCCGGTACGGCGACATCGAGCCGCCCGGTCACGGGACCTTCGCCGGCGGCGGCACCGGGTACCCGCCCGCGAAGGCATCGAACTCCGCAGCATCGAACTCCGCAGCATCCTCCGCGGCATCCGACTCCTTCTTCTCGGCAACGAAGAACAAACTGCCGATCACCACCAGGCACACCGCGATCGCCGCGAACAGCCACTGCCGCTCGATCCCCCCGCGCAGGTCGATCGTGCGAGCCGTCGCGACCGCCAGGATCCACAGCAACGACAACGGCATCAGCCGCGTCCAGCCGAAGTGCATGAACTGGTCGTACCGCAGCCGCGGCAACGACCCCCGCAGCCAGATGAACACGAAGATGAAGCACATCACCTTGCCCATGAACCACAGGACCGGCCAGTAGCCGCTGTCGGCGCCGTCCCAGAAGCTGATCGGCCAGGGCGCGTGCCAGCCGCCGAGGAACAGAGTGGTCGCCAGCGCCGACACCGTCGCCATGTTCACGTACTCCGCGAGGAAGAACAGCATGAACTTCGCCCCCGAGTACTCCGTGTGGAATCCGCCGACCAGCTCCCCCTCGGCCTCCGGCAGGTCGAACGGCGCGCGATTGGTCTCGCCGACCATCGAGATCACATAGACCACGAACGACGGCGCGAGGATCAGCCCGTACCAGATCCGGTCCTGCGCCGCGACGATCTGCGAGGTCGACATCGATCCGGCGTACAGGAAGACGGCGACGAACGAGAGGCCCATCGAGACCTCGTACGAGATCATCTGGGCGCTCGAGCGCAGCCCGCCGAGCAGCGAGTACGTCGACCCGGACGACCAGCCGCCCAGCACGATCCCGTAGATGCCGACCGATGCCATCGCGAGCACGAAGATCACGCCCACCGGCAGATCGGTCAGCTGCAACGGCGTGTGGGTGTCGCTCCACGGCAGCCGCGCCGTCGGCCCGAACGGGATCACCGACCAGGTCAGGAACGCCGGAACCACGACGATCAGCGGCGCGCACAGGAAGATCACCTTGTCGGCCGTCTTCGGGATCAGGTCCTCTTTCAGGATCAGCTTCATACCGTCGGCCAGTGACTGCAGCAGGCCGAACGGACCGTTGACGCTGGGACCGATCCGCTGCTGCATCCGCGCGACCACGCGACGCTCCGCCCAGATGTTGAAGAGCGTCAGCAGCATCAGGATCACGAAGATCAGGACCGCCTTGAGCAGCATGAGCCACCAGGCGTCGTGGCCGTACTGCGTCAGCCCGGGCATGAGAGATCACCTCGTCAACTCGACTCCCTTAACAGATACGGTGTATCAGTTAAGGGAGTCGAGTCGCAAGCCTGGTGAACGGTCAGCTGGTCGGCCACTCCCGCTGCTGGTGGTTCTCGAGGTGAGCCGCCAAGGCCAGCGCGGTCAGGTCCTGGTGGTGAGGCACGGCCAACTGAGCGCCGATGGGCAGGCCCGACGAGGACCAGCCGGCGTTGACGGTGGTCGCGGGGTGGTGAGACATGTTGTAGGGGACGGTGAAGGCGATGTGTTCGAACGGCTTGGAGGGGTCGTCGGTCGGATACGCGAGCTCGGCCGGGAACGCGGTGATCGGCGCGACCGGCGACAGGATCACGTCGTACGCCGTGAACACCCGCCCGACCGCAGCCGCCATCGCCCCCATCTGGCTGTAGCCGTGGAAGACGTCGAATCCGGTCAGATCGCCCGCCGTCGACACCCACTCCCGGATCTGAGGGAGGACCTTCGCGCGCCGCTCCTCAGGCAGGGCCGCGATGTCCGTAGCCGAGCGAATCCGCCAGAAGCGATCCAGTCCGTCGAGCATCTCGCGGGTGATGATCGGGTCGATCGGCTCGACCCGAGCGCCGGCCTTCTCGAGCTGATTCGCGGTCGACGAGACCGCCGCCGCGACCTCGGGATCGACGGGCAGGCCAAGGCCGGCGTCCAGCAACAGAGCGACCCGAAGGCCCTCGACCCCGATCTCGTAGCGGTCCGAGGCGGCCGGCAGCGACGTGTAGTCCCGCGGGTCGTACCCCGAGATCACCGACAAGGCCAGCGCCGCGTCGGCCGCCGTACGGGTGAGTGGTCCGATCGCCCTTCCAGGGTAGGGATTCCCGACCGGGACCCGCCCATGGGTGGGCTTGATGCCGACCAGCCCGCACCACCCCGCCGGCAGCCGGATCGAGCCGCCGATGTCGGTCCCGAGGTGGATCGGACCGTAGCCGGCGGCCGCAGCAGCCGCCGCACCCGCGCTCGACCCACCAGCAGTCTTGCTGACATCCCACGGATTGCGCGTCAGGTGATGGAACGTCGACACCCCCGACGAGAGCATCCCGTACTCCGGCATCGTGGTCTTGCTAAAGATCACCGCCCCGGCGTCCCGCAACCGCGCCGCAGCGGGCGCATCCTCCACGGCCGGGATCAGCTCCGTTGCCGCCGTCCCCTGCGGTACCGGCGTACCCCGAGTCGCGATGTTCTCCTTCACCGTGACCGGTACGCCGTCCAGCGCGCCCGCCGTACCGTCCCGCCAGCGGCGCTCCGATTCCTGGGCTGCTGCCCGCGCTCCCGCCGGATCCAGTGCATAGAGCGCGCAGATCCGAGGCTCGAGCTGTTCCACCCGAGCCAGCACGTCGTCGATCACCTCGACGGGTGACACCGAGCCGTCGCGGTACTTTGCCAGCAGTTCAACGGCTGTCAGGTCGGCGAGATTCATGCACACCCCTCAGTTCGGTGGGTCGAAGCGGCCGTCGACCGCGGTCCAGCCGCCGTCGACCGCGAGTACGCTCCCGGTCACGAAGCTCGCGGCGTCGGACGCGAGGTAGACCACCGCGCCCGCAAGCTCGCTCGGTTGGGCCCACCGACCGAGCGCGCCCTTCTGCGCATACGCGTCGTACCAGCCCTGATCGGCCTTGATCTGCGCGGTGAGCGGGGTCTCGACGACACCGGGTGCGATCGCGTTCGCCCGTACGCCGGACGGCCCGAGCTCGGCCGCCGCCGTACGCAACAACTGCACGAGCCCGGCCTTGGTTGCCGCATACACCGATTGCCCCGGCTCGACAGTCGTCCCGCGGATCGAGCTGAACCCGATGATGCTGCCGCTCCCCCGCTCCGCCATCCCCCTCCCGAACGCGCGGATCAGGTCGAACGACGCCCGCAGGTTCAGCGACACGACCCGGTCGAACTCCTCGCGGCTGTAGTCGAGGATCCGCTTCCGCACATTGGTCGCCGCCGTGAACACCAGCACCTCCACGGGATCCAGCTCGTCAACCGCCCGCGCGATCGCCGCGTCGTCGAGCACATCCAGCTCGTACGCCGTGAGGGCGCGGCCAGCCGTTTCAGTGGCAGCAGCAAGGTCCCGGTCCGCGCACGTGACCTGCGCGCCGTGCGCCGCCAGCGCCAGCGCGCTCTCCCGTCCGATCCCGCTCCCGGCGCCGATCACCAGCGCATGCTTACCGTCGAGCCGGAAGAGGTTGGCGTAATCCGTCATCCAGGGTCAACTCCTTCGACGTTGTGCACCAGAGCCGTACTGCGGAGCGCCCGCGATGCGGCACTGGTGCACAAAGTGGGGTTCATGGGCGTGGGCGGATGATGGCCATCCGGGTGGTGGTGAGTTCTTCGATGGCGAAGCGCGGGCCTTCTCGGCCGGTGCCGGAGTGTTTGACGCCGCCGTACGGCATCACATCGGAGCGGAATCCGGGGACGTCGTTGATCACGACTCCGCCGACGTCGAGGCGATCGATCGCGGCGAAGGCGGTGTCCAGCGAGGACGTGAAGACGCTCGCGTGCAGGCCGTACCGCGTCTCGTTCACGGCCCGCAGCGCGCTGTCGATATCCGGCACCGACCGCACCGCGATGACGGGGCCGAAAATCTCCTCGTCCCAAGCGGGCAGACCGTCCGGCACGTCGGTCAGCGCGATCGGCCCGAGCATCTCGCCGGGTGCTTCGTAAGCGATCGATGCGCCGGCCTGGACTGCGTCGCCGACCCACTCGCGAACGCGTGCGGTGGACGCGGGGTTGATCAGCGCGGACACCCGCGTCTCCGGATCTCGCGGGTCCCCGACCACGACGGTCGGGAGGCGAGCGCCGAGTTTCTCCAACAATGCTTCCCGAACGGACTCGACCGCGATCACGCGTTGGACCGAGATGCACGCCTGCCCGGACGCGTAGTACCCACCACGCACGATCGCATCGGCGGCCGCGTCGAGATCGGCGTCCTCGGCAACGACCAGCGCAGAGTTCGAGCCAAGCTCGAGCAGGACTTTGGTCGGAGCCGCATCACGCGCGATCCGATGACCGACCGCAGCGGATCCGGTGAACGAGACGGCACCGACGCGATCGTCCGTGGTGAGCGTCGCGCCGACGTCAGCCCCGCCGGTCACCAACTGCACCGCGCTCTCCGGCGCTCCCGCGTCGGCAAGCGCCGAGCGCATGAGATGCACCAGCCACAGCGTGGCGAGCGGCGTTTGCGGCGCGGGCTTCACGATGATCGGACAGCCCGCTGCGAACGCCGGCGCGAGCTTGTGTGCCGCGAGCAACAACGGGTAGTTGAACCCGGTAATCCCGACGACCACACCGATCGGCTTACGCACCCAGAAACCTTGCAACCCTTCGCCGCTCGGCAGCAGATCGAGCGGCACCGTCTCGCCATGCAGCCGAGCGACCTCCTCGGCCGACGTCTCCAGCGTGAGCAGGGTCCGATCGATCTCCATCCGGCAGTCGACCAGCGGCTTGCCGGTCTCGAGCACCAGCAGATCCACGAACTCGTTGCGCGCGGCAAGGACCGCGGAATGCACGCCCTGCAAGACTTTCCGGCGCAGGTACGACGGAAGCCGGCCGACCGTATCACGGACGGACAGGGCGTTGTCGAGCGCCGCCCGTGCCAGCTCGACGTCGCCGACCGGCGCGTCCGCGACCGTCGAACCGTCGTACGGGAAGATCACCGGAGCCGTGGCCGGCGCCTCGATCCAGGCCTCACCGATCGGCAGGCCGGCTGGGAACTTCACGCTGGATCTCCCTTCGCGAGCAGGTCGGATGTGGTCGCCCCGGAGAGGGCGCGCTGAAGCGTGGGGATGGCCGAGACGAGGCGTTGCGTGTACGGGTGCTGCGGGGCGGCGTACACGTCACCGGTGTAACCGGTCTCGACGATCTGGCCGGCGTTCATGACGGCCACGCGGTCGCAGACGTGCTTGATGACGGACAGGTCGTGCGAGACGAACACAAGCGTCAGGTTGAGCTCGTCGACCAGGTCGGAGATCAGGTTGAGGACCTGGGCGCGGACCGATACGTCGAGGGCGCTGACCGGCTCGTCCGCGATCAGGATGCGTGGACGGGGCGCGAGCGCCCGCGCGATCGAGATGCGCTGACGCTGGCCGCCGGAGAACTGATGCGGGTACCGGCCGCCGGCGTCCGCAGACAGGCCGACCGCCTCGAGCAGCTCGCGAACACGTTCGCCCGAGGCGGGATGGCCTTGGACGACGAGCGGCTCGGCGATGATGTCGCGGACACGCATCCGCGGGTCGAGCGAACTCATCGGGTCCTGGAAAACGAGTTGGAGGTTCTCGCGGAGGAAACGTAGCCGGCGATCGGACAACCGGGTGATATCGGTGCCTTCGACAATCACATTCCCCGACGTCGCGCGGTCGAGGGCCGCGATGATGCGCAGCAGCGTGGACTTGCCGCAGCCGGACTCGCCGACGATGCCGAATCGCTCGCCCTGCTTGACTTCCAGGCTCACACCACGCAGCGCATGGACGACTGGAGCCGGCTGGAACAACGAGGTCCGCGGCCGCGGGTAGTCGCGGACGAGATCGACGACCTGGATGGCGGTCGGCGTCTGGAGCTCGTGCGTCGTCGGGATGTGTTCAGGCATCGGTCACCCCCGCGGGGTGGTGGCAGGCGAAGCCCTCCGCCTCGTCGCCCGACCATGGCGGCGACTCTTCGCACAGGGCGGTGGCGTGGGCGCAGCGGGTACGGAAGACGCAGCCGGACGGGAACCTGCCCGCGGGTGGCACGTTGCCGGGGATCGTGGTGAGTCGACGGGACGTCGTGTCGAGGTCGGACGCCGCGAGCAGGCCTTCGGTGTAGCGGTGGCGTGGACGCGTGAACACGTCCACGACCGGCCCGGATTCGACGACGCGTCCGCCGTACATGACGAGCACGCGTTCGCAGACGGTCGCGACGACGGCCAGGTCGTGCGTGATGAAGAGGAGTGCGGACGACCGGTCCATGACGCCGCGGACGATCAGGTCGAGGACGAGGGCCTGGACGGTGACGTCGAGCGCGGTGGTCGGCTCGTCGCAGATCAGGAGGGACGGGTCGTTGGCCAGGGCGAGCGCCAGGACGACTCGTTGACGTTGCCCGCCGGAGAGTTGGTGCGGGTACGCGCGCAGGGTGTCGGTCGGGAGTTGCACGCGTTCGAGGAGCTCGGCCGCGGCGGCGCGGGCCGCGGACTTGGGCTTGGTCTTGTGGATCAGCATCGCTTCGGCGAGCTGGTCGCCGATCCGCATGGTCGGGTTGAGCGCGGTCATCGGCTCCTGGAAGACCATCGCGATGTCGCGGCCGCGGACCTGCGACATGCGGCGTTCGTCAGCGCCGATCAGCTCGTGGTCGACACCGTCGAGACGAACCGAGCCGCCGGCGTACACATCCTCGGGAAGCAGCCCGAGCACACTCAACGCCGTCAGCGACTTGCCCGACCCCGACTCCCCGATCAGCCCGACCCGCTCCCCCGCGCCGACGGTCAGGTCGACATCGGACACTAGCGCCGTGTCGCGAACTGTCACGGACAACCCGCGGACCGTCAGTACGTCGCTCATCGGCGGTCCTCCAGTTTCGGGTCGAAGCGATCGCGGAGGCCGTCGCCGAGGAGGTTGAAGCCGAGGACGGCGATGGCGATCGCGATGCCGGGGAAGATCGCCAGCCGCGGGGCGCTGAACAGGAACTCCTGGCTCTCCTGCAGCATCCGGCCCCACGATGGTGTCGGCGGCGGCGTGCCGTAGCCGAGGAACGAGAGCGCCGCCTCCGCGAGTACTGCGATCGCGAACGACACCGAGGCTTGCACGGTGATCAGGCTGGTCACATTCGGCAGCACGTGCCGGACCGCGATCGGCAACGGTCGTCGTCCGGCGGCGCGGGCCGCGAGTACGTACTCCGTCCGCATCACCTGCAGCGCGCCGCTGCGGATCACGCGCGCGAAGCTCGGCACCGAAGCGATGCCGATGGCAATCATCGCCGTCAGCGTGCTCGCCCCGAACACCGCGCCGAACATGATTGCCAACAGCAACGCCGGGAACGCGAGCAGCAGGTCGTTCGCGCGCATGATGGCCTCGCTCGGCCACCGCCGGACCATCGCCGCCAGGATCCCGAGCGGTACGCCGATGACTGCGGCGACGCCGACCGCGACCACGCCGACGAACAGCGTCGTCCGCGAGCCGACCATGATCTGGCTGAGCACGTCCCGCCCGAACTTGTCGGTGCCGAACCAGTGCGACCACGACGGCTCCAGCAACCGGGACGCGGGCGTGACGAGCGTGGCGTCGTACGGGGTCCAGACGAAGGAGATCAGCGCCATCAGGACGATGACGCCGACGATCACGCCGCCGACGACGAGGCTCGGGTTGAGGCGCTTCATGACGCCGTCCTCAGGCGCGGGTCGAGGGCGACGTACAGGAGGTCGACGATGAAGTTGACCAGCAGTACGGCCAGGACGAGGACCATGACTACGTCTTGGACCAGGAGAAGGTCGCGGTTCGAGACGCCGTCGAGGAGGAGGCTTCCTAGCCCGGGGATGACGAAGACTCGTTCGACGACGACTGCGCCGATGAGGAGCGTCGCGAGCTGGAGGCCCAGGACTGTTACGACAGGGACGGCGGCATTGCGGAGGCCGTGTCGCCACAACGCCTGGAACGGCCGGAGCCCCTTCGCCCGCGCGGTCCGCAGGTAGTCCTCACGCAAGACGTCGAGGACTGCGCTGCGAACGTAGCGCGTGAGGACTGCGCCTTGGACGAGGCCGAGCGCGAGGGCCGGGAGGATCAGCTGCTTGAGGAACATCCCGGGGTCTTGTGCGGGCGGGGTCCAGCCGTTCGCGGGTAGCCAGCCGAGCTTGACCGCGAACACGACGATCAGCAGGATCCCGGCCAGGAACGCCGGTACGGCGACGCCGACCTGGGAGACCGCGGAGAGCGCGAGGCCGGACAGCTTGCGATGCCGCGCAGCCATCAGCGTCCCGGCCGGCACAGCGACCACCAGCGCGATGATCATGCCGGCGACGACCAGCCACAGCGTCACCTGCAGGCGGTCGAACACCTGCGGCCCGATCGCAACCTTCGACACGTACGACGTACCGAGGTCGCCGTGGAGCAGTCCGCCCAGCCAGTCGAAGTACTGCGTCGGCAGCGGGCGATCGAGGCCGAACTGCTGCCGCAGCTCCGCCACCGCCTGATCAGATGCGTTCACGCCCAGCGCAACCCGAGCCGGGTCGCCGGGCAGCACCGCCATGAACGCGAACACCAGCACCGAGCTCACCGCAAGACTGACCAAGAACACGCCGGTGCGCTCGATCAGGCGGAGAATCATCGGGCGAGCTTGGAGAGATCGAAGTTCTCGGTGATGGCGTTGGTCGGCAGGCCCTTGATGTTCTTGTCGGCGACGATCAGGTTCGGCAGCAGGAACAGCCAGTCGCCCGCAGCCTGCTCCGACAGCCGGCGCGCCGCCTTCTTCATGTTGTCGACCTGCGCGGCCTCGTCACCGGAGTCCGCGGCGGCGAGATAGCCCTGCAAGGTCGGATCGTCGTACCGCGTGTAGTACTTCGCGTTGAAGACCGCGCCGAGGTCACGCGGCTCGACGTGGGCGATGATCGACATGTCGTAGTCGGCGTTCTTGAAGACCGTGGTCAGCCAGGCCGCCGGGAACTCGAGCTGGTCGATCTGCACCTTCAGCCCGGCCTGCTCCAGCATGCTCTTCACGACCTGGCCGCAGGACGTTGCGTACGGCAACGTCGGCAGCCGCAGCCGCAGCGTCTTGCCGGCCGCGCCCGATGCCTGCAGCAACGACTTCGCCTTGGCCAGGTCGAACGGCGCGACGCCGGTGAGGTCCTCGTACCACGGGTCGGTCGGCGGGACCATGCTGCCGATCAGCTTGCCGCGACCGGCCCAGCACGTGTCGAGCAGTGCCTTGTGGTCGATCGCCATCCGGATCGCCTGACGGGTCCGGAGGTCCTTGAACACCGGGCGCGAGTTGTTGAACGAGAGCAGCACCTCGCCGTTCGTCGTACCTTCGATCACCTGGTACTTGTCGTTGCTGGTGAACTGGCTCAACGCCTCCGGCGCCTGGACCGTGCCGATCACGTTGATCGTGCTGGTCAGCAGCGCGTTGTTGAGCGCGGTCGCGTCCTTGAAGTACTTCAGCGTGATCTGCTGGAAGAACGGCTTGCTGCCCCAGTAGTCGTCGTTGCGGACCATGACGATCGAGTCGCCGCGGTTCCACTTCGAGAACTTGAACGGGCCGGTGCCGACCGGGTCGGTCGCCAGCGCGCTGACGCCGCTCTCGGAGAACATCGCGCCGATCCGGGTGGTCATCCGGAACAGCCAGTCGTTGCTCGGCTTGGCCAGCGTGACCTGCAACTGGGTCGGGGACAACGCCTTCGAGGACGCGACGACGTCCATCGCTGCCTTCAGCGAGATCGTCCACGCCGTCTTCACCCGGTTGATGCTGAACACCGCGTCGTTCGCGGTGAACTGCTTGCCGTTGGTGAACTTCGCGTTGTCGACCAGGTCGAACGTGTAGGTCTTGCGGTCCGGCGAGACCGTCCACGACTTCGCCAGCGACGGCACGATCTTGCCGGAGTCGTCCTGCTTCACCAGCGTCTCGTACACATTGCCGAGCAGCGCCTGCGGAATCGCGGCGCCGTCGGTGGTGGTGAAGTCCAGGCTGGCCGGCTCCGCGACCAGGCCGATCGACAGCTTCTGGTCCCCGCCGGGCGAGCTGCCGGACCCGCCGCCCGACGTACTCGAACCTGCTGAGCAGGCGGTCAGGGCCAGCACCGCCGCGGAGGCGACGAACGCGACCGCCCGAATGCGAAACGACGACTTCACGCCAACTCCTTTAGAGGCAGTACCACTACTGCGACTACTCCGGTTACTGGTCCGACCAGTGGACTAGGTATCACTGGGCCACTAGATTTGTCCCTGCTCAAGTGCCTGTCAAGCGACTAGGGGGTGCGCCGGATGACAACTGGACCGAAGTTCAGCCCGGTACAGCCCGTGCGCGCGTACGAACGGATCGTCGAACAGGTCGAGGACGCGCTGGCCAGCGGCGACCTGGTCCCGGGTCAACGGCTGCCGAGCGAGCGCGAGCTGGTCGCGCAGTTCGCAGTCAGCCGCTCGACCGTCCGCGAAGCGCTGCGGGTGCTGGAGAGCAACGGCGTGGTCCGCTCCCGCCCCGGCGACCCGAACGGGCCGGAGATCCTGCCGTTCTCGCAGTCCGCGCTCCGCAAGCAGATGGTCCGCCTGGCCCGGGTCGACGAGCTGACCCTGAGCGAGCTCATCGGGTTCCGGATGATCATGGACGGCGCCGCGATCCAGGTCGCCTCCAGGTTGCGTACGCCGGAAGAGCTCGACGAGCTGGAGGAGACGCTCGTCGCGATGCGCGCCGCGATCGACGTCGACTTCGACGCGTTCAGCCAGGCCGATCTCGCCTTCCACGAGCTGATTGCGCGGATCAGCCGCAACTCGCTGATCCAGACCTGCAACGAGGTCGTCCGCGGCGTCGTACTCAGCCTGATCTCCGACAAGATCTCCCACGCGCCGAACAGCCGCGCCCTGATGCTCGAGTCCCTGCACCACCACGCCGACGTCGTCGACGCGATCCGCACCGGCAACGGCCACGCCGCCGCCCGCCTGGCCCGCCAGAACATGTACGACTACTACGGCGGGTACGTGCCCGACTCCGAGCAGGAAACGTTGCGCGCGCTCGTAGAGGACTGAGCAAGTCCCATGGCATTCTGACGGGACCAGTTCATGGGTGGGGGGCACCGCGTGAGCAAACCTGCGATTCTGAGTGTCGACGACGACCCGATGGTTTCGGCGGCAATTTCCCGTGACTTGCGCCGTCGGTACGGCGACGACTACCTCGTCGTGCGCGCAACCTCGGGCGACCAAGCGCTGGCCGCGCTGACGAAGCTGGCCCTGCGCAACCAGCCGATCGCGCTGATCGCCACCGACCAGCGGATGCCAGGCATGACCGGTATCGAGCTGCTCGAACGCGCCCGCGTACACGCACCGAGCGCGAAGTACCTGCTGCTCACCGCGTACGCCGACACCGAGGTGGCCATCCGGGCGATCAATGACATCGGCCTCGACTACTACCTGCTGAAGCCGTGGGATCCGCCCGAGGATCAACTGTTTCCAGTCGTCGACGACCTGCTCGGCGACTGGCAACACGCCAACCCCGACCACGTCTCGGATATCCGTGTCGTCGGCAACCGCTGGTCGGACCGGTCGCACGACATCAAGACGTTCCTGGCCCGCAACCACGTGCCGTACCGCTGGTACGACATCGAACGCGACCCGGAAGCCGAACGCCTGAAGGACCTGGCCGATGCCTCCGACAACGATCTCCCGCTGGTCCTGATCCCGGAGAGCGACACCCTCCGCTCCCCCAGCACTCTCGACCTCGCGTCGGCGCTCGGCCTGCGCACGCGAGCCGAGCAACCGCTGTACGACGTCTGCATCGTCGGCGGCGGACCCGCGGGACTCGCGGCCGGCGTCTACGCCGCGTCCGAAGGCCTGAGCACCGTGATCGTCGAACGCGAAGCGCCCGGCGGTCAGGCCGGACTCAGCGCCGCGATCGAGAACTACCTCGGCTTCCCGCGCGGACTCACCGGCTCGGACCTCGCGCAGCGGGCGGTCGCGCAAGCATCCCGCTTCGGCGCCGAGATGGTGCTCGCGCGTTCGGTAGTCGGGTTCGAGTCGCGCGGCCCCGTCCACGCCGTCCTGCTCGAAGGATCCGGTGAGATCGAGGCTCGCGCGCTGATCGTCGCGACCGGCGTCTCGTACCGCAGTCTCGACGTCGACGGCCTCGCTGACCTCACCGGCCGCGGTGTGTACTACGGCGCGACCGCCAGCGAGGCCAGCCAGGTCCAGGACGACGAGGTGTACGTCGTCGGCGCGGCGAACTCGGCCGGTCAAGCGGCTCTCAACCTCTCGCGCTACGCCAAGCGGATCGTGCTCCTCGTCCGCGGCGAGTCGCTCGAGAGTTCGATGTCGCGGTACCTGATCGACAAGATCACCAACGCGCCGAACATCGAAGTACGGTGCCGGACCGAGGTGGTCGGCTGCCGCGGCGACGGTCACCTCGAGGGTCTGACCTTGGCCGACCGCAACTCCGGTCGCGTCGACGAGGTGCTGGCCAGTTGGTTGTTCATCTTCGTCGGAGCGATCCCGCGGACCGATTGGCTCGGCGATTCCGTCGTACGCGACGAGAAGGGCTTCGTGGTGACCGGGCCCGACGTGGTCGCCTTCGATCGGTGGGCGTTGCCGAGACCGCCGTACGCATTGGAGACCAGCGTGCCCGGGGTCTTCGCCGCCGGCGACGTACGGCTGGACTCGATGAAACGGGTGGCCTCGGCGGTCGGCGAAGGCGCCATGTCGATCTATCTCGTCCACCGCTACCTTGCGACCGTCTGATGCGCGCCGAGGATCTGCGGGACATCCCGCTGTTCGCCGGGCTGACCGACGCGCAGCTGGACGAGCTGATCGACGGCAGCAGCGAGGTCGCGATCGAGCTCGGCTCCGACCTGTTCCACGAAGGTGAGCCCGCGGACTTCTGGTGGGTGCTGGTCGACGGCGTGATCGCGCTGCACCGCAAGATCGGCCGCGAGGACACCGTGATGGGCAAGATGGACGTCCCGGGACGCTGGGCCGGCGGGTTCCGCGCCTGGGACGAACACGGCGTCTACCTCGCCAGCGGCCGCGGCCTCGCCGAGGGCCGGGTACTGCGGGTGCCGACCGACGTACTGCGGGAGCGGATCGACGTGTGGTTCCCGCTCGCCGGGCATCTGATCAGGGGCGTGTACGGGACCGCGCGGGCGATCGAGTCGACGGCCCGGCAGCGGGAGTCGCTGATCACGCTCGGCACGCTCGCGGCCGGGTTGGCGCACGAGATCAACAACCCCGCCGCGGCCGCGACCCGTTCGGTCAGCGCGCTCGACACCGCGTGCGTCACGCTGCTGTCGGCGCTCCGCCGGCTCGCCGAGGGCGACGTGACGGCCGTGCAGTTCGGTGCGCTCGACGAGCTGCGGCTCGAGCTCGCCTCCGGTACGGCGGCACCGGATCCGGTCGATCTGGCCGATGACGAGAACACGATCTCGGACTGGCTCGGCGATCACGGCGTCACCCAGGACTGGCTCATCGCGCCGCCGCTGGCCGCCGCGGGCGCCGGCGTCGAGTGGTGCGAACGCGCGGCCGACGTACTCGGAGATGCGCTGGAGCCCGGTCTCGAATGGGTCGCCAGCACGCTCTCCGCGGCGACGTTGATCGGTGAGGTGAAGGAGTCGACGCGGCGGATCACCGAGCTGGTGGCGGCGGTCCGCTCCTACTCGCAGATGGACCGCGGTTCGATCCAGACCATCGACGTGACCGAGGGCATCGAGAGCACGCTGGTCATGCTCGGGCACAAGCTGCGCGGCGGCGTCGAGGTGATCCGCGAGTACGGCGCCGACGTACCGCGGATCGACGCCTTCGCGGGCGAACTCAACCAGGTGTGGACGAACCTGATCGACAACGCGGTCGACGCGATGGACGGCGCCGGCACGTTGCGGATCATGACGCGGATCGACGGCGACCGGATCGTGGTCGAGTTCACCGACACCGGTCGCGGCATGCCGACGGAGGTCGCGGCGCGCGCGTTCGAGCCGTTCTACACGACCAAGGACGTCGGCAAGGGCACTGGCCTAGGCCTCGATATCGCCCAGCGGATCGTCGCCGAACACCACGGCGGCACGATCACCATCACGTCGCAGCCCGGTCAGACCACGCTCCAGGTGCGGTTGCCGCGGCAGCCCAGCCCGGCTGGTTAATTCGTACCGAACGACAGGAGTGGTGGCGGTGCGCGCCATGACGCCGCGGAGCCGCCCGCTCCGGCGTGAACTACGTCCTGTCGTTCGGTACGGGTCCTCCTCAGGTGTCGTGCTCGAGAATCCGGACCCGCGGCACCTTCAGCAGCTTGCGGGCCTTGGCGGACCAGTCGGAGCAGACGAACCGGGCCGCGGTCTCCGGCCAGGCGACCACCACGACCTCCTGGCTACCGGTGCTCTTCACCATCTGCATCAGCGCGAGCATGATCTCGCCGTGCGTGATGGAGACGTGGACCTGGTACCCGCTCGCGGCCCGGAGGCGGCGCGAACTGTGTTCGATCACCGACGCGAGGTCGACGGCCGGGTCCGCCAGGGTGGCCGTCGGTGTTCGGCTCGGAGCGGCCACCGGACCGACCCGCGCCGACGGACCGATCGCCGAGCCGACCACGGCCGCGCCACCGGTCATACCGGCCACGTCCGCGAACGTCGAACCCAGCAGCGCCATCGGCCCGCCGAATCCGCTGTCCGGATGGCTGGAGACCAGCAGGTGGTAATCAATGGCTTCTTCATGTCGTGCGTACAGGGCGGCAACGCGGCGCGCGTCGCCCTCGCTCATCTCCCGCTCGATGAGCACCACCACGTCGTACGTCATTCGTGGCTCCCTTCGCGTCAATTCCGTTGTACTCCTGCACCGGAGCGCGCCAAAGCGACACCCCCGCCTCCGTCACGGAACTGTCAACTATTTCTCAGGCCCTTGCCAGACTCGCCCGAGCGCAGGGGCCGCATCTCAGCGGGGTCTCCGGCCGGGCGCACGCTGCGGGTCTCAGACCGGGCGTAGGGTCGCGCGGGCGCGAGTGTCCGGAGCCAGGACGGCGAGCAGGTGCGGCGCGTCGATCAGGGACACGCTCGCGTGGTCGAGCAAGCGCGGGTGCAGCGCATACACCTCGGCACCGGATCGCGGGGTGACATCACCGGCTAGGACCGCGACGAAATCCGCCCGGTCGGCGGCGTCCTCGTCCCACCGCCGGTCAGGCTCCAACCGAGCCGTGACCCGCCGCGCGAACGTCGCGAGCTCCTCGGACGGCTCCCGCCGGTACCCGACGACCGATCCGTCGGCGCACCGGACCGCGATCTCGTCGGCCCGCGCGGCCGCGTGCCAGCAGCAGACCTCCCACAGGCTGACCCGATCGCCCGACCCGTGCACCTCTTCCAGCGTCGCAGCCATCAGCCCGAGCCGACCGCCGTACTTCGCGACGTTGTGACCGTATCCGGCCGCGCCGAGGTTCACGTCGTACCAGCGCAGCTCCTTGGTGTGCAGGTCGACGCCGAACGGCATCAGGATCTTCGCCGGCCCGGACAGGTCGAACCGATCCTCGACCGCGGCCGGGTCGAACAGGCCGTTCGGTTGCCGCATCACCCCAACGAACCCGCGCTCCAACTGATCGAAACCTACGTCGTTGTAGCTGAACACGACCGGCAGCACGTACCGCCCGTCGACCCGGCGCACCGCGCGCAGATCGATATCCACGAACTCCGTCGACCCCTGCGGAGCCGGCGCCGACGTCAGGTCGCCGGAGTGCACCAACGCGTCCTGGTCGAACCGCAGCCGCGTGTAATCGCACAGCCCGACGAAGGCCCACTCCTCGTCGAACACCGCTACGGACAGATCGAGATCGACCCGCCGACCGGCCGGCTCGACCCAGTGCAGGAACAGCCGCAGCAGCTCGTCCTGCGGGATCGGCACCGCACTCCCCCGCGTCATCCGCAGCAGGCTCGACGACGCGCCCCGCTCCGAATCGGGCGCCGTCAGCCGGGTCAGCTCCTCGTCGAGGAACGCCCGCCGCCACCGCGGCAAATCCGTTGCCCGACGCAACATTTCACCGGTGAGGACGGCGGACAGCTCCATGGCCAGCTCACTCGGCAACGGCTCGCGCTCGTCGACCGACGTCCAGATCCGGGCCGTCCCACCGCGCGGGAAGAACAGCCGCAGATCGCCCGGCGGAGTCCGGACCTGACCGAGCGCGGCTGTGATCACGACTGGCGAGACGTCCGACACCGCGGTCGTCAACGCCTCGACGAGAACCGCGTGCTGGTCGGGCGGAAGCACGCGCGCCAAGTGCACCAAGCGGCGCACCAACTCGCCTGGACGTTCACGCAGCAGATCAAGCGCCTGCTCTGGCCGGCCATGCGCGAAGGCGCCCTCGACCCGCGCGGCGAACGTGCTCATCACGAGCCGCCCGTCCTCGACGCGAATCAGCGGATGCTGCGCGGCCTCACTCGCCACCGCCCGCCCCGCCGGGGTCGCGAGGTCCAGATCGGTACGACGAAGGATCGCGAACGCGAGCGCCGCCACCGGGAAGCGGGTCGCGAACTCGAACGGGTGCAGATTCTCCGCGATCCGCTTCCAGGCCCGCTCGTGGCGCAACAGATCCTCGGTCAGCGTCAGCACCGGCAGCCGGTCCAGCCGTTGCAGCACGAGCCTTCGTGTTGCCCGCGGCAACGACTTCCGCCGGGCCGGCGGTGTCCGCAGCCCGGGGTCGGCGTCCATCAGCGCATAGATCAGGCGCAGTACGTCGGTCGCAGTGTCGGTGCGATCGATCAGCTCCGGATCGTCGCCGAGGAAGTGCGCGATGACGAGCGCCCAGGTCTCGCGGACCGGGATCTCGTCCGGCAGCCACGACGGATCGGCTCCGTCGAGCAGCGCCAGCAGGTCAGCTCGATCCGTCGCCGAGAGCGGAGCGCGCCGTGCGAGCAGGGACTCAACTGTCTCGCGGGCCGAGTCATCCGTTGCGACCGAGAGCAGGCGAAGGCGCTCCGAACGGACGTGCGCCGGCTGCTCCTCGTCGAACGACGGCTTGAGGAACGGGTCCTTGCGATCGATCCGCCGCAGGCAGAGCGGGCACGCGCTGAAGTCCGACCCGTCCCAGCACGTCCGGCAGACCAGATGGGCACACGGCGAGACCGGATGCACTGCCTTGGTGTCGCCGCAAAGCACGCAGGGCTGGTCAGGCTCCTGGAGGAGACGAGCGAAGACCCTGTTGATGTAGAAGGTCTCGGTGTTGCCCGGCACGCTCTCCGGGAAGCCACGGAACAACGGCGTGTGGTGGACGTCGTGCCCGGACTCCGCATCGAGCAGGTCGAGCAGTGCACTGCCGAAACCGGCAAGTGCGGGCGCGGACAGCGAGGCGCAGTACCGATAGAGGCCGACGGACAGCAGGAGGCCCCGCTGGATCAGGTCGGCCTGCAGCGCGGACAGTCCGGTCTGGATCGTGAGCGGACGGCGGAGCCATTGCCAAGCCGTACGACGAACCGCCGGGGTCAGCGTGGTGACGTCGACGAGCCGGCGGCGGCGCAGCAGGACCTGCGCTGATTCTTCCGGCATGGCGTCTCCCCCGGCTGGCGTCCTGTGATGCTGCGTCCTTTGATGACGGCGCCAGGGGCGGAGAGTGGACGCGCTACTTGGCCTGGTGAAGGAGAAGGAAGCACGTCCAGGAGCCGCCCCTGGCACTGAGAACGCTATAGGGCCCCACCGACAGTTTCGGGCTCGCACCGGACAACACCGGCCCCACAAAGAAGAGCTCCGGTAACAGGGTCGGGGCCGCCCCGCCCAGACCCCGCTACCGGAGATCTACAGAGTAGAACGTTCACCCAAATACTGCGCTACTGGGTCCCCCCATCTGGCCGTGAACTGGCACAGATGCGCCGCAAGTAAACCCTTGAGGTGCCGGCGGACACGACGTTGATCACCCTCGGGAGGTGTCGGGCCACAGAATGTGGTTAACGTCGTTGGTATGTCGGTTGCGGCGGTCGAGCGGGCGCGTTGGCGTGACGTCTTCGGGCACGCCGAGTTCCGGGCGTTGTTCCTGGCCGGGGTGCTGTCGGTGGCCGGTGATCAGCTCGCGCGGGTGGCGTTGTCGGTGCTGGTCTTCGACCGGACCTCGTCGGCCGGGCTGACCGCGTTGACCTATGCACTGACCTACGTACCGGACTTGTTGTTCGGGCCGCTGCTGGCCGGGTTCGCCGACCGGTACCCACGACGTACGGTGATGATCGTCACCGATGTCGCACGGGCGATTCTCGTTGCAGGTATGGCGATTCAGGCACTTCCGCTGCTCGTGGTGATCCTGCTGCTGGTCGCACTGCAGGCGTTTGGCTCGCCGTTCAACGCGGCCCGCGGGGCGACATTGCCCGCCGTACTCCCGGGTGACCACTACGTCCTCGGCAAGGCCGCGAACGACATGGTCGTCCAGTTCAGCCAGGTCCTCGGCTTCGGCTTCGGCGGCGCCGTCGTGGTCGCCGTAGGAACGTCCGGCGGCCTGCTCCTCGACGCCGCCACGTTCGTCCTGTCGGCCCTCCTGATCACCTTCGGAGTACACCGACGACCCGCCCCGACAAGTGGCACAGATGCGCCATCAGCAAGCTATCTGAAGGATCTGACCGCCGGCATCGCGCTGGTCGCCCGTACCCCGAAACTCCGCACCCTCGTCCTCCTGGCAACCATCGCCGGCTTCTACGTCACCGTGGAGGGCCTGGCAGTCCCCTACGCCCACGAAATCGGCTACGGCACCACGACTGCGGGAGTCTTGCTCGCCGCGAGTCCGGCGGGGTGTGTGCTCGGGATGTGGCTGATCACGCTCTGGTCGCCGGAGCGGCGGATGAAGCTGCTGGGACCGCTAGCGGTCGCGGCGTGTGTTCCGCTGGCCTTCTGTGCGCTCCAGCCTGGCCCCGCGGTGACGTTCTGTCTCTGGGCGCTGTCCGGCGCCGCATCGGCGTACCACCTGCCGACCAGCGCCGCGTTCGTCCAGGCCGTGCCCGATCGCCAGCGCGGCAAGGCCTTCGGCGTCGCGGGCACCGCACTGAAGGGCAGCCAGGGCCTCGGAATTCTGCTCGTGGGGTTGCTGGCCGGACCATTCGGCGCATCCGGCGCACTCGCCGTGATGGGCGTCACAGGGGCATTGCTGGCGGTCGCGGCGGGCGGCGCCTGGGCGCGCGCCCGCCGAATCGACGACCATTCCGGAGAATTGCGGCCGGGATAAAACTCCGGGCTGTCCGGTTATCTCGTGAGTGAGTTCTCCGGAATGTAAGGCGGAGGTAAAGATTTACCTTTCGTCACCAATCGTTACCGCCGTTGGCGGTGTGCGGCGCGAACCAGTCGTTACCGCCGCGGAACCAATCGTTGCCGCCACCGGTGAACCAATCGTTCCCGCCGGTGAACCAGTCGTTCCCCCCGTGGAACCAGTCGTTGCCGCCGGCGAACCAGTCGTTGCCGGTGCCGTTACCGCGCGTCGTCTTCTGCATGATTCTCGACCCTTCTGATGTGCCCAACTGGTGGAATGACCCGGCCACGGGCGTGACGTGACGTGAACAGGTCGTTACGATGAACGCATAACCGCTCAGATCGACTGTGTGTGAGGCTCATATGATTCTGATCGGTCGGAGCAGTTGGGGGCCACCCCGGCAATGGAAGCTCTGGTCGTTGCCGAGGACCGCTTTGGCTTATGTGCTCGCGATTGATGTGATTGCGGTCACGATTACCACATTGGCGGTTCGCAGCACGTTGGTCGGGCCGAACTCCGGCGTCCGGCACTCGGAGTGGGTCGCCTTCGTCGTCCTCGCTGTCGCGTCGACCCTGCACCTGGAGTGTGCCCGCGGAATCGAGCGCCGACGCGAAACTGCGGCCAACACTTCACCGCACACGAATCTGAAGTGCCTCTGGATCTTCGCGGCCCTGCTGCTGCTCCCGCTGTCGCTGGTGATCCCGCTGGTCGTGCTGGCGTACCTGTACTCCTGGTTCCGGGTGTACGGGCGGACCGTTGCGCACCGCAAGGTCTTCTCGACGGCGACCTACATCCTCGCCAGCGCCGCCGCAGCCGCCGTACTGCGAGCCGGCGGCCTGCTGACCGAGCCGCGCGTGCCGACCGGCCTCTGGTCGCTGATGGTGGTGATCGCCGCAGCCGGGACCTGGTGGCTGGTGAACTACGCGCTGGTGATCGGCGCCATCCTGCTCGCCTCTCCGGAGGCCACCGCGCGTGAGGCGCTCGGTGAGCTGTCGGATCAGCTGGTCGTGTGCGCCGGGCTGGGGCTCGGCGTAGCGATCGCTGCAGTCCAGTCGTCGTACCCATGGGTCGTCCCTGTGCTCATGGTGACGGTGATGGCGCTGCACCGGGATCTGCTGCTTCCGCAGTACCAGCGGGCTGCTGGGACCGACTCGAAGACCGGTCTGGCCACCTCGTCGTACTGGGCGAGCGCAGTGCCCGCTGAGCTGGCCCGCGCGGACACTCTGCGCAGCACGGTCGGTCTGCTGATGCTGGACCTCGACAGGTTCAAGGAGATCAACGACACCTACGGCCACCCGGCCGGTGACGAGGCACTGCGTGCAGTCGGCGAGGCGATCCGGGCCGAGGTCCGGCACGGTGATCTGGTCGCACGGGTCGGCGGAGACGAGCTGGCGGTGCTGCTGCCCGGCGCGTCCGAGACCGAGCTGATGGAGATCGCGGAGCGGATCAGAGAGCGGCTGGTGACCCTCGCAGTGTCGGTCGGTACGACGAACGGCGGCACCGCGGCGATCACCGGCGTACCGGCGTCGTTCGGTGCGGCGATCTACCCGCATGTCGCGAACACCATGGACCAACTCGTCCTCGCCGCCGACGACGCACTGCTGACGGCCAAGCGGGCCGGGCGGAACCAGATCGTCGCCGCCCTCCCGAACCCGCCGGCCGTCACCGATCACCTCGACCACACCGAGCGCTCTGACCGCGCTGAGCAGTCAGAGCGTTCTGACTCGGACCAGCACGTCAGCGACTGACTCTGATCAGCGCCTTGCCGCGGAGAGTGCGGTTCTCCAGGGCTTGGTGGGCAGCGGATACGTGGTCGAGGTCGTAGAGCTGGTCGACGACGGGAACGAGGTCGCCGGCGGCTGCGCGGGTGATGACGTTGGCGCCGGTGACTGTGGTGGTGGTTGAGTCGGCGCGGAGGTCCATGATGCCCTTGAGGGTTACGCCGCGGCGGGCGGCTCCGGCGGGGTCGATGGTGGCGAAGTTGCCGCTGGGCGCGCCGTGGGCGGAGAACCAGCCGCCGTCCTTCACGACGCTGAAGGCGGCCGCGCCGAGTTCGCCGCCGGCGCCCTCGAAGACGATGTCGGCGCCGCGGTTATTGGTTGCCTCAAGCACCGACTTCTCCCAGGACGGCTTGCTGTAGTCGATCAGTACGTCGGCGCCCTGGGCTCGGCTCAGCCGGAGCTTCTCCTCGCCGCGGGCGGCTGCGATCACGTGTGCGCCGGCCTGGTGGGCGAGCTGGATCAGGAGCAGGCCCATCCCGCCGGCCGACGCGGTGATCAGTACGTCGCGGCCGGCCATCGACGGCGCGAGTTCCTCGAGCATGAGCGCGGTGAACCCGTCGCCGTACACCGCGACCGCGGTTTGCAGGTCCAGCTCGGGCGGTACCTCGACCAGGTCGGTCGTGGTCAGGGCGAGCTCGGCATCCGCACCGAAGCCGTCCGCTCGCCCGACGACGGTCTTGCCGATCCAGTCCGTCGGTACGCCGGGACCGACCGCGCGGACCCGTCCGCCGAGCGTGCCTCCCGGGACGTACGGCGGCTCGACGTCGAAGAACTTGCCGTGCTGACCGCGGCGGATCGCGGTCTCGACGAAGATGACGTCCGCGAACCCCACCTCGACGAGCACCTGGCCTGCTCCGGGCTCGGGGTCCGGCAGGTCGCGGGTCTCGATCACGTCCGGGTCGCCGAACTTGGTCACTACTGCTGCACGCATATCTGCACTCTCTCCGGTTGTCTTCGGGGTTACGAGACTGCAACCTCAACGTTGGTTCAGGTCAAGCTCAGGAGTTGTCGGTGGTCCGGCGTACTGTGCTGGGCATGCTCGACGCCGTCTTCGTCCCGGCCGACCCGCCGCGCGCGGGCCGGCTGGCGCTGTATGGCGACCTCGCCGCGGCCGGCGAGCAATCTGACGGCACGGTCGACCTCGTGCTGCCGCGTGGCTCGACGGTCCGCCGGACGACGGTGCCTGCTCGGCTCCTGTCCATGCCCGAGTTGCTCGCCCGCCTGACGGCCCCCGACGTCGACTCGGACGGTTGGGCCACAAGCTGGGCTGCGTGGCGGGCGGCTGGGCTGGCGGGACTCGTGCTGATCGGGCGCGGGCGGCTGGTGCCGGATCACAGCCCGGAAGGGTACGGCGCTTGGCGCGTCGCTCCACTCGATCCCATCGACCGCGCCTGGCTGCGGAACCTGAGCGCCGCCATGCCGGCGTACGGTCATGCCCTGCCGATCGAAGGCACCCGACCGGTCCGGCTGGTCGACCCCGAGCAACTCGTCCGCGCGTTCTGGGACGCGCTCGCCGACAGCATCGTTCGCACGCCGGCAGCCGCCGTCGCGACCCGCCCCGGCGCCGCGCCGTTCGCCGCCACCGATCCGACCGCCCTGATCGGATCATCGAGCTGGCTCGACGAGACCGCGCTCGCCGAAGAGGCGGGCGCTCGCCTCGTTCTCCGGATCGAGCCACCCGAGCTGGCTGAGGAAACGTTCCGCGGCGTCCTGCAGCTACGCAGCGGGCTCGATCCGAGTCTGCTGGTCGACGTCGCGGACATGTGGAACGCACCAGCCGCCGTACTAACAGCCCTCGGCGAGCGTGCCGAGACCGACCTCCTCCTCGCGCTCCGCCGCGGCGCACGAGTCTGGCCGCCGCTGGGTGCCGCGCTGCGCGACGCAGCGCCGGAAGAGGTCGGCATCGACGATGTGGCGCTGGAAGAGCTCGCCGAGGGAAGCAGCGAGTTGGAAGGCGCAGGCATCGAGGTCCTCTGGCCGACCGACCTGTTCGCCGGCGAGCTGGCCGTCCGCGGCTCGGTCGCCACTCCGACTCCCGGCGCGATCACCGGTCCGGACTTCAGCCTGAACGACCTGGTCGCGTTCCGCTGGCGACCGACGCTCGACGGCCAGGACCTGACCGAAGCCGAGGTCGGGGCGCTCGCGGAAGCAAAACGGCCGATGATCCGCATGCGCGGCCGCTGGATCCGCGTCGACCAGGACATCGTGCGGCGACTCCGCAACGGCTCCACGCGCAAGCTCACGGGCGCCGAGGCGCTCGGTGCGGCGCTGACCGGGACGATCGATGTCGACGGTGAGCTTGTTCCTTTCGACGCTGACGGTTCGCTGGCTGCGATGCTCGCCCGGTTGCGGACGGCGGAGGAGCCGGCTCCGTTCACCGATCCTGTCGGCCTGCGCGCGACCCTCCGCGACTACCAGCGACGCGGCGTTGCGTGGATGGCGCAGCTCGCCAACCTCGGCCTCGGCGGTTGCCTCGCTGACGACATGGGCCTGGGCAAGACGATCCAGGTGATCGCGCTGCACCTCCAGCTGGAGCGGCGCGGCCCGACGCTGGTCGTCTGCCCGTCGACCCTGCTCGGCACGTGGGAGCGCGAGTTCGAGCGGTTCGCCCCCGACGTGCCGACGCGGCGCTACCACGGCGCGGGCCGGACGCTCAGCGACATCGCGCCTGACGAGGTGGTGCTCACGACGTATGGCGTGGTGCGTCAGGACCACCGTGTCCTCGGCGAGGTGCCGTGGGGCCTGGTCGTTGCGGACGAGGCGCAGCATGCCAAGAACCCGTTGTCCCGCACGGCTCGCGCGCTGCGAACGTTGCCATCAGCAACCAGGATCGCGCTGACAGGTACGCCGGTGGAGAACCGACTCTCCGAGCTGTGGTCGATCCTCGACTGGTCGGCGCCCGGGCTGCTCGGGACGCTCGACCGGTTCCGCCACGACGTCGCCGTGCCCGTCGAGCGGTTCCACGACGAGGAGGCGACCGCGCGGCTCGCTCGGGTGACGCGGCCGTTCCTGCTGCGGCGGCGCAAGAGCGATCCAGGGATTGCTCCGGAGCTGCCGCAGAAGTCGGAGCGTGACGTCGTCGTGCCGCTGACGGTCGAGCAGGCCACGCTCTACCAGGCGGTGGCGAAGGAGACGCTCGCCAAGATCGAGGAGGCGGAGGGCATCGCGCGGCGTGGGCTCGTGCTCAGTCTGCTCACGCAGTTGAAGCAGGTGTGCAACCACCCGGCGCAGTTCCTGCACGAGCCCGGTCCGCTGGAGCGACGCTCGGGCAAGCTCGCCGCGCTGGACGAGCTGCTCGATGTGATCCTGGCCGAGGGCGAGTCCGTGCTGATCTTCAGTCAGTACGTCGAGATGTGCCGGCTGATCGAAGCGCACCTGGCGGCGCGGCAGATCAAGTCGTTGTTCTTGCACGGCGGAATCGGGGTGCGGAAGCGTGAGCAGTTGGTCGCGGATTTCCAGTCCGGCGCAGCGCAAGTGTTCTTGCTGTCGTTGAAGGCCGGCGGGGTCGGGCTGACGCTGACGCAGGCCACGCACGTCGTGCATTACGACCGCTGGTGGAACCCTGCGGTCGAGGACCAGGCGACCGACCGCGCATACCGGATCGGCCAGGACCGCCCGGTCCAGGTCCATCGCCTTGTCACCGAGAACACGCTGGAAGACCGCATCTCGACCGTCATCAACGCGAAGCGCGACCTCGCCGATGCTGTGGTGGGCTCGGGTGAGGCGTGGCTGAGCGAGCTGTCGGATTCCGAACTCACCGAGCTGGTCGAGCTGTCGACGACCCCGGCCAAGTCCGGCTCGGCGAGTGCTTACAACCCTTCTGCCGTTGGGAAATCCGGTGGCTGACGAAGATCGGGTGCCGTGGCAGGGGTGGCGGCGGAAGGGTGAGGACGCCGGGCTGCCTGCAGCGAAGGGGCCGGGGAGTCGACGGCCGTTCGGGGCGACGTGGTGGGGTCGTGCCTGGTTGGAGGCATTGGAGCAGCGGGCTCGGCTTGATCCGGGGCGGTTGTCGCGTGGACGGTCGTATGCGCGGCGCGGAAGTGTCGTCGAGCTGACGGTGAGCCCGGGCGAGGTTGAGGCAATAGTGCAGGGCAGCCGCGTCACGCCGTACCAGGTGACTGTGCGGATCCGCGCGTTCTCAAGCGCCGAGTGGGACTCGGTGCTCGAGGTGGTGTCGGCGCAGATTGGTCGGGTCGCGGCGCTGCTGGATGGTGAGCTGCCGCCCGAGGTTATCGACGACGTGCGCGATGCCGGGCTCGAGCTCCTGCCCGGAGCCGGCGAGGTCCTCACGCATTGCACCTGCCCGGACTTCGCCGTTCCCTGCAAGCATTCTGCGGCTGTCTGCTACCTGATCGCGGACGCGCTGGACGACGATCCGTTCGCGCTGCTTCTTCTGCGCGGTCGGCGTAAAGACGAACTCCTGGCAACCCTCCGCACCCGCCGCGGCTCGCCGGCCACGCCTGTCGCCGCACCCCGCACTCCCCCGCCGGCAGGCATCCCTGCAATTGCCGCGTTCGCGAGCCCATCAAGTGTTCCCGTGCCAGCACCACCTCGACCGCTCGGTGCGCCCGGTGTGCCGGCAGCGGTGCGAGTGCTGGACCCGCCACGCTCGTCCGGCGTCGACGTACGAGATCTGGTCACCCTGGCAACCGATGCCGCCCAGCGCGCTTGGGAGCTGGCGTCCGGCGACGGAGACGGCGGCCTCAGCCTCACCTTCGAGCAAGACCTGGCCCGCAGAGCAGCCAATGCACTCGGTACGCCGGATCTAGCCGACCTCGCGCACCGCGCCGGCATCTCGTCCCGCCGCCTCACCAGCTGGGCCGTCGCCTGGCGCGAAGCCGGCCCCGGCGGCCTGACCGTCACCCTCGACGACCCGGTCACCGTCAGCCCGGACGTCCTGACCGAGGCTCTCGAGGCCCTGCCGAACGCCACCATCGAAGCCAACCGAGTCACGTCAGGCAAACTCCAACTCCGCCTAGGACCCGATAACCTCTGGTACCGCTTCAACCAGCAATTCAATGACTGGACCCTGAGTGGGCCCCCATCCCCCGACCCCAAGGACCTGCTCTAAGCTCCGACCGCCGTACGTCCTGGGGAGGGTGCACCACTATGCGTCGAATCGCGGCCGCTGCAGCCGTCGTTCTGCTCGGCCTGGTCGCCTGCGACAGCCACACCACCCAGCAGGTCGTGCCAACACCGACATCAGCCGGAAACCTGTGCGAGCGGCTTGCCCCGCATCTCACCGGCTGGAAGGCCGCGGAGGCAGGGTCGCGCCTCACCGCGCCGCTCGCGGACAACTGCTCGTTGGTCGACACGACGCAGGAGCTCCATCGGGTCTGGGTCGGTCTGTCCGCGATCCCGGTCACCGACGCGCAGTTCGCCCAGTCCCGCAAGGGCGACATCGAGTGGGTCAAAGGAATGCAATACGCGGCTGAAGTCATCGACGGCGAGGTCGGCCCGGGGTCATGGGCCGTCAACCCGGCGGCCGCCGCTCCCTGGCTCGTCTTCCGCGCCGGCAACCGTCCGGTCGAGCTTCGCATGGTGAACGACGGCTCAGGCACGCTGGACGAACTCCGCTCCATCGCGGAGACGATCGTCGGTCTGCCCGGCGGCCTTCCCACAGCGCCGACGATCATCGCGCAGCCGGAGTGCGCCCGCGGCACTGCGGCAGCCGAGCGACTGCTCGGCGAGAAGGCGATACTGCGGCGAGACACCCTGACCGACGGCTACTTATGGTGCCAGTGGGGCTCGGCGACCCGCTCGGTTGCGGTCAGATCCGGTGGCCTCGGCTCGGATCCGGCGCTCGACTTCGGCTACGTGAAAGGCGGCTTCACGTCGCACCGGGTGAACGTCGGCGCCGAGGGCTGGCAGCAGGCAGACGGTCAATTGGGGTTCCGCACCGCCAAAGGCGCTTACATCGAATTGATGGCAACCCCTGGCAGCATCCTGCGCCCAGCCCTGCTCGTCGCCCTCGCCCAAGCGATCGCCCCGGCGTACGCCTGAGTCAGCAACCGTCATGGACGGCGCAGGTTTGTGTGTTCTTCGAGGGCTGGGATCAGGTGCTCGGCGATCTTGGCGTGGCCGGCGACGGTCGGATGCACCTGGTCGGTGCAGTCGTCTTCGGTGATCCAGCCGGTGGAGTCGATGTAGACCAGGTTGGGGTCGTCGAGGGACTTCACCGCGGCCTGGATCGTGTCGGCGTGCTTCCCGTTGAACGGCGTCAGCGACACGATCGTCGACTCCGGGTACGCCGCGCGCACCCGCCGTACATAATCCGCGTACTCCTCGACCTCCAGCGTCGGATCGTTCACGCCGAGGTTGATCACGACCACGTCCGACGGCTCGACGCGCTCGGCCGGTGAGCCGGCGAAGTTCCAGCCGAACGAGTCCACGCCGGCCGGCACCTCGCCGTTCCCCGGCTTGCTGATCCCCTGGCTCCCGAATCCGACCTGGTACGACGTCGCGCCGAACGCCCGAGCGGTCAGATACGCGTACGACGTCGTACCGTCCGCGCCCTCGGACTCCGGGTGCACGCTCAGCGACCGCACACCCTGCGTGATCGAGTCGCCGTAGAACTCGATCCGCGGACCGCCGGGCCGACCGCTCAACCGGAGCCGCGTCTTCACGTCGAGCACGAGACCAGCGAACACGACCGCGCACTCGAACGGCGGGTTCCACCGGTTCGCGTGCTCGTTCACGTCCTTCACCACGACCTCGACCTGGTGCCGGCCGTCCGGCTCCGACAGCTCGACGACCGGTCCCTCGATCACGTGCAATTCCGGCTCGCCGTCGTCGACCGTGATCCACACGTGCGGCGCGACCGTCAGCCCGTCGGTGTCGAACAGCAACTGCAGCCGCTCACCGGCGTACGAGAACGAGATCCGCGAACCGGAGTTCACGGTGATCGCGACACCGGGCTGGTGTCCCCACTGTCCTTCCAGGACGATGCGCGGATCGGACGGGGCGACGACCTCGCCAGGCTCGAACGGCACAGCACACTCCTCGGTCTCGGTTGCTGTGCCATTCTGCCTGGCCGTCCTGTCTACGAGGTCACCATCCCGCCTTCCGGGCCCGCGCCTCGAACAGCAGGATGCCCGCCGACAGCGCGACGTTCAGCGAGTCCGCCTGCCCGAGCATCGGGATCGACACCGCGTCGAACCCCTCGTCATGCCACTCCCGCGAGAGCCCCGAACCCTCCGAACCGACCACGAACGCCGTCGGCCCGTCGTACTGCGGAACGCGATACGTCCCCGTTGCCGCCGGGTCGGCGAGGTGGACGCGGAAGCGGTGGCTCCGCAGCCACGCCGCGGCGGACGGGATGTCGTCGAACTCCAGGATCGGCGTCGAGAGGACGGTCCCGCGGCTCGCGGAGTACACGGACGGATGCGTCGGCCGGGCTCGCTTGCTCGTCAGCACGAGACAGTCGGCGTTGGCGGCGTCCGCCGTACGGATCAGGGTGCCGAGGTTGCCGGCGTACTCGACGCCGTCCGCGACCAGCACCAGCGACTCGTTGGTGAACTCGAACGTGTGCGGCCGCCACTCCGGGAGGCGTGCGATCGAGATCAGGCCGTCGGACCGGGTCTTGCGGGAGAGGCGGGCGAGCAGCTTCTCCGAGATGCGGTACACCTCGGTGGCGCGCTCCGCGATCCGATGGACCCCGGTCGTGGCCACCTCGGGGCACCAGAAGAAGGCGTCGATCGAGGCCGCGGTGGTGAGTAGGCGGTCGTGTTCCCAACTGCCTTCGACCATGATCCGACCGGGTGAACCGTCCTTCCGCAGGGTCAGCAGGTCACGGACACGGGGGTGTTGCGCGCCGATGGAACGCGCGTTGTGCACAGTCATGTGCAAGCTCCGAATGGAGAGAATCAGCAAGCGCGCCGGGGACCCTGCGACAGGGTCCGCACCGGCGGGGCGACGCCCGTGGGGCGCCGTGGTACTGACGCGGCCTATCGACCGCGTCAGCCAAGGATTCTCATCACATCTCGGATGGTAGGCAGCCCGGCCGCGGGCGTCATCCGGTTTTCCACAGCACCACCCGCGATCCGGTTATCCACAGGCTCCTGGCGGGTGAGTTTTGGTCTGTCGGTGCGGGTGGTTAGAGTCCTTTTCTCTGGTAGCCCAGCTGCTATCACACGGGAGGGAGTGCGGGGATGGACGCGACACTGCTCGACGCCGAGGCCGAGGCGGCTGTGCTGCGCGTCTACCGTCAGGTCTTCGCCGTGCTCGCCCGCGAGGCCGGCGCGATGATCGTCGACCCCGACCTGCTCGACGCCGATCAGGCCATCCTGGACGCGTTCGCCGAGGCCGGCAGCGACGGTCTCACGGTCGAGCAGGCCACGCTCGCCTGCCGGGCGTATCCGCACGACGTGATCGTCCGCCGCTTCGAGGTGCTCCGGCAGTACGGCGCGATCACCAAACTCGTCGACCGTCCGAACGAACTGCGTCACCGCGCCGCCTTCGCGCCGTATGTGATGCTGATGTTCTTGCGCCGGATGTCCGTCCAGGGCGGTCAGGCCGAGCTGCACCAGCTGCTCACCCTCGAGGCGCACAGCGTCAGCGACCCGCAGGCGACCGCCGACGAGGGCAAGGCATCGATCGGGCGGATGACCAAGGTTTTCCGACTCCTCGGGAACGAGCTGGCGATCCTCGTCTCGACCAGCACCACGGCACAGCTCCGCGAGAACGCCCAGCTCGCGTGGGGTAACGAGCGCCTGATCGAGCAGGCCGAGAAGGTCCACCGCATCGTTCTGGAGCGCTGGCCCGAGCTGCACCGAGACTGTACTTCGCTCCGCATGGCCCTCGCCGCGTATGCCGACGCCGTGCAACTCGCCGCCGGCCGCCTGGTCGAGCGAGCCGGTACGACCCGGGCGCTCGGGCTCTTGCCGATGGAGACCTGGCTGACGTTCACGCGCAGCAGCGAGCCTGATGCGCTGGCCGCCGTACTGGATGGCCTTCTCTTTGATGCTGCTGCGCCGGACTTCTCGCCACAGACGATGGTCGAGGCGGTCGAGACAGGACGCCGGTCCGGCAGCGCCCGGATGGCACCGCCGCGTCCGACCGCGGATGCCGACGCGCCTGAGTCCGCGGCCGCGACGGATCGCGAGGACCTACGCGCGGAGGCCGAGCGGGTGCTGGCCGGACGGTCCGAGGTTGACATCGTGGAGGTCATCGACGAGGCCGGCGACTGGATCACGGCGCGACGCGTGCTGGCCGAGCTGACCGCGGCGCACTTGCACGACGAGCTCGACTACGAGCTGGTCTGGTCCGACGGCATGCGCATCGACCCGTCCGCGGGGACGCCGTGGGCGACCGAAGGTGTCTTCCGCCGGGTGGCGCGATGAGCACCGAAGCCGTGGAGCGGCGGCTCTACAACGCGCTGTGGTGGGCGAAGGTGCAGTCGGCCGGGCCGCTCGAGGTCGACCCTGAGACGCCTGCAGTAGCCGGCCTCACCCGTGCGGCATCACCGGACGGATCGACCGTCTGGCTCGTGCCGACGCTCCCTTCGGGCGCAGGTCACAGCGTCCTCGAGGAGCTCGGCGCTCCCCCGGTCGCCGTCGAGCAGCCGAACGAGACCGCCCGCCTGCTCGCGATCTGCGTCACCTGCTGCTGGACGGACCGCAGCGCACCGGCTTGGCCAGGTGTGACCGGCACACTCGCCCAGATCAGATCCGTGTACGCCGGGATGCGCGGCCGCGCCGAGCAGTCAAGCGACCTGACCCTGATCATCGGCAGCCTGCGGCGCCTGCACGCCACGCACTGGATCCGCTGGGACGAGAAGACCGCCGAAGTCCGGCTCGGTCCGCGTGTCGTCACCTGGACCGCGACCGACCTGTCGACCCTCCGCGATCTGTGCCGCCATCTCCCCGAGCCACCGCCCGCCGAGCTGTCCACCCGGCCTGAGCCGGTCGAGCGCCAGGAGGTGCTGGATGACTGAGCCGCACGCCCTGTTCGACTCGTTGCTCCAGGACCTCAGCGACCGCGCACGGGACGAAGTGCTCGCCGCCTTCAGCGCAGTGCAGTACGCCGCGCATCCGGTCGCCGAAGTACAGCTGGCCGGCCTCCGCGACGTGACCCTGCGCCGCCAGGTGCAGCGGATGCTCAAGCTCATCGGCCGTACGCTCGTCCACGTCGACGGCACGCATTGGACCGCCGGGTACGACGACGACATCGCCGCGAGCCTGGTCGCACAGGGCTGGCAGCCGTTGTCGGTCATCGACCGCGCAGTGCTGGTGCTGGTGCTCGTCCATTCCGTCGCGATCCCCCGCAGCGAAGGCATCCTCACCGGCGACAGCTGGAAGTCGGCGCGACCCACGACCGTCGACGAGTTGCGGACGACGCGGATCAGCGGCGAGGAGCGACGCCTGTCCCTGCAGCGATTGCGCGCCGCCGGGTTGATCCAGCTCTCGGGCGATCACTCGGGCGGCCCGTCGTACATCCCGGGTCCGCAACTGCAGCGCCTGACACCGGCAGCACGCCGACGACTGCAGGACCAACTGATCCTCGCCGCCGCCCCGGCCAGCCCGATCGCCGAAGCCATCCGCGCCCGCAACGGCAGCCCCGTAGTAGTAGGAGATGAGTCATGAGCGAGCGTAGCGAGCTCATCATTCAATACAGCGCGCATGGTGCCTCATCCGCGCCCGGAGCGAAGCGAGGACGTGGATGAGTTTCGTAGCCGAGGACGGGCCGTTCGACATCCTTGGGTCCAAGGTGCTGCTCGGGGTGCAGGTCGTCGACCTGTCGCGCCTGTCGACGCACCCGATCCCGATGATCGGCCGCGGCCTGATCACGGTCGCCGGCCAAGGCCCGACCGACTCCAACGGCGCCGGCAAGTCGTCGTGGATCGCCGCGCTCAGTCTCCTGCACGCCGACGACCAGTGGCGCCTCACCAGCGGTGCTCCGGGCGCGGCCGAGTTGCTGTTCACAGCTGAAGCGGCCGGCCAGGAAGGCAACTGGTCGAATGTCGACCGCGGCTACATCGTCGGCGTCTTCTCCGATCCCGAGCTGACCGACCTCGACGAGGTCGAAGCGGCCGCAATCACCGTGTGGATCCGCATCAACCGCAAGGCGTCGTACATCGATCTCCGGTGGAAACAAGGCCTGCACATCCCGTACGGCGCGACCGAGGCCGAGCGTGCCGCCGGCGCCGACGCGCTCTGGGCCGCCCTCCCGCACTCCAACGGCCGCACCGACTTCCACGCCAACAAGCTGTCCCAGGTCCTGTACGGCGGCCAGGTCCGCTGTGTCTCGTTCTTGTCGACGTCGGTGCGCTCCAGCCCGACGGCCAACCTGCTCGCGGAGCCGCTCAATGAGCTTGGCCCGGCCCGGATCTTCAACGCGATCGCGACCCTCACCGGTCTCGACCACGAGCTCGAGCAGGAGCAGGCACACCGCTCCGCCGAGCACACCCAGCGCGAGGCGACCAAGCAGGCGACGGCCGACCTGCAGCGGTGGGAGCAGGAGATGGCGACCGTCGAGGCCGGCATCCTGCAGCGCGCAGCCGCGCGGGAAGCGCTCGCGGCGGCGAAGGAATCGTGGCAGGCCCGCAACGCCCGGCACCTGATCGACGGCGACGCCCGCAACCGCGAGATCCTCCAGGAGCTCGGCGTACTCGACGAACGGGTCGCTGAGCAGGAAGCCCGGAAGGAATCTGTCGACACGGAGATAGATGCCTTTGGCAACGAAGAGGGCATGCTCCGGGACGTCCAGCTGACCCGTCAGGAGCGGGACAAGCTCGACGCCCGCGACCGCGAACTCGACCTCGCCCAGCGTTCGGTCCGCGAGCAGCTCGAGCGACTCGGCCAGGAGCATCGGCGGCTTCTTGAAGCGGGTCGTTCGGCGGACGGCCGTGACCTTGCCGCGGCCGGCGAGGAGCAGGCCGAGGCACGCGAGGTGCTGGAGGAGCACATCGGCCGCGACCATGCCGCGCGGGTGGCCGTCGAGCACACAGAGGCTGAGCTTCGTGAGGCCGAGAGCGGACAGACCGTGTCCGCGACCCAGCAGCAGGTGCTGGAGACTGCGGGCCTCGAGTGCGGCGCGCTGACCGACATCACCGAGCTGCCGGAATCCGACCGGGCCGAGTGGGAGCCGCGGCTCGCGCCGTACCGCGAGGCCGTGGTCATCGACGCCGGTGATGCGACTGTCGCGACGACCGCGCTGGCCGACGCCGGGTATCCCGGATTCCTGCTGGTACTGGCGAATCGCCCGGGCGCTCCGAAGTCGCGCCGTGGGCCAAAGTCGGCGGACAAGCGGTTCACATTAGACGGATTCTTCGCGGCCCTGGGCGAGCGTGCGACCAAAGAGAACATCGACGAGGCCGCCGGTGTCATCTCGGTCGGTCAGTTCGACGAGCCGATCACCGGCCGGACCGCGCGGATCCAGGCGGCCGGGCGTCGCGTAGAGGCAGCGAAGGCAGCCCGCGCGGTCGCATCCGCCGCGCTGGAGCAGGCGCGATCCCGGGTCGAGCAGGCAGAGCGCCGGACCGCGGCCGCCCAGGCCCTGGCCGACGCGGACACGGTCCAGGAGCAGATCCTGCAGCTTCGCGAGTCCATCGACCGGCACGAGACCGACCGCGACTCGCTCGCGCCACAACTCCAAGCAGCAAAGGAATCTGCGGAGGCGGCGGCCGGCCAGCAGTTGGTACGCGACGAGCGCCTGAAGAACCTCGAGTCGACCCGCCGCGACCACGACCGCATCCTCGACGACCTGACCGGCCGTCGGCTCGCGCTGCTGGAAGAGCAGACCACGCTCGACCTCACCACGCGGACCACGGCATGGGGCGGCACGCCCGCGGAGGCGGAGGAGTTCATCCTCGGCCTGCCGGACGACGCACAACGCCGTACGACGGCCGACTGGAACCACCAGGCCTGCACGCAGCTCGACGACGTCATCCGCCGCTGCTTCCCGAATGCTCGCTCGCGCGAGGAGATCCCGACCGAACTCTGGGAGATCCTGAACGGTCCGGACGGCTGGACGAGCGGCACTCTCGGCGACCGCGTCGGCCTGGTGCCGGCGCTGCACCGGACGCTGAGCAGCCACCTCGCGCAGCACGAGACGTTCGACAGCTTGCAGCAACAGCAGATCGCCAGCCAGCGCGCCGAGCGGAACGCCGCTCTCGAACGCGCCCGCGAAGGTCTCGACGAAGCGGAGAGCACGGCCCGGGCCCACCGCACGTCGCTTGCCGACGGCATCAAAGCGCGACTTCGCCTGGTATCGCAGGAGTTCGACCGCCTCGACCAGCAGTACGGCGGGTACGGCGCAAAGCTCGAATTCCCTGAGCCTGACCCGCCGGCCGAGCCGGACAAGCCGTGGCGCTGGACAGTCACGCCGAAGTGGCGTCGGTCCGAGGGCGGTCCGTTCTCCGCGTTCAACGTCAAGGGCAACACCGCCCAGATGGACGAGAAGGCAGTCAAGCTCGTCTGCGCCGCGGCGCTCGCCGGCGGTTCGGATCGTCCGCTGCTGCTGATCCTCGACGAGCTCGGCCGCAACCTCGGTTCGCAGCACCGTCGTGAAGCAGTCGCTTTGTTCGAGCAGATCGGCCGCGACCGGAACATCACGGTCATCGGCGCGCTGCAGGACGACATGGAGCGGTACGCGCTCGCCTCGTCCCGGCTGTACGTGAAGCTCCGGCGTAGCTCGGACACCATGGCTTACAACCAGGCGCCGGTCGTGAAGGGCAACGAGGACAACGCCGCCCGAGTCGAGCTGCTCCGCGAGTGGATGACGTCGTACCGCGGCTCCACCCCGACCCTAGAGCTGACCTCGCCGACGCTCGCATAGGTGCCGGTGCTGCTATTGGGGCGCGAGGTCTTCAACTGGCGGCCGCGATCCTCATACTCACGAGGTGAGAGCGCTCTCTTCCCTACCGCCCCAGGGAGATAACATGCTGTCACGCCAGGCTGCGCTGACCGCGGCCCTCCGTCTATGACTTCTACTGGCTGCTGTCGTTGGGCTTGCGTTGTCCGCGGGCGCACTTACGGCTGAAGCGCGGGTGCAGGCGGACCAGGTCGCTCGGTTGCGTGCGACACGCTCGATCAGTCGAAGGCGCTATCTGATGGATCTGGCTGGCTCCACGGGCGATGCCTCGTACCGGACCGTATGCGCAGCGGCCGGCCGACTCGATCTGGCAGAACGATCGCGAGTCCCTCAACAGACTCGCCGGTGGCGGCGCCAACGTTCGACGGTGTACGCAGGCGAGCGCCTTGAGCGGGCTGCTGGCGGCGACCTCGAAGAGCTGAATTCTTTGACAGTTGTCCAGATTTCGCTGGGTGGTTACCAAAATCCGACCCCGGTGCTGACCACTGACCGGTAGGTGCAGCAGACTGGTCCGGTGACGCTTCCAGAGCTCGATATCACCCGCTCACACCGAGTAGGCGGACCTCTGGTCAAGCGGTCGTATCACGGCGTACCGTCACCTGCATCCGGCGCCGCAGTGTCTCCTCCGCAGATCCGGCCGCCTCATGATCGGAGGGCGTGAATGGCTTCCTGGCTGCTCCGCGCCCAGTGGTCGCACCGTGACGAGACCGTCGAGCAGCGTGCCCTCCGTGTCGGCCGCACGCTGACCGCCGTCGCCGTCGCGTTCCCCGACGTCCACAACTGGACCCAGGACGAGCGCTGGGGGTACCACGTCCTCGAGGCCGACGGCTCCACTCCGCTGCAGGAGATGGTCGAGGCCACGACGAAGGTGCTCGCGAACGGCACGAGTACGACGCGCCTGCACCTGCAGAGCACCGGTGAGCTGCCGTGGCTATTCGACCTGTCTATGGGCGGGACGATGACCACCATCTCCGACCAGCTCACTCTGCACTGGAGCGACGAGGACGCGCTGAGGCAGTCCGAGCGCTTCGCCCAGGTGCTGCGTGCGGTCGTCACTATCTGGGGGCCTGACTGGGCCAGCATCGCCGACACCGAGCTCGCCGCCGCGGCCGGCGTCTTCCGTCGCGGCATCCCGATGATGGGCTGGCTGACGTATGTCCGCGGCATGGTCGCCGGCGCGCCCGGCATCGACATCACCCTCACGCCGTACGAGCGTGGCACTCTGCTCCAGGCTCCGGTCTCCCCCATCGACCTGACACCAGTCCACATCTGCGCTGCAGCCGCACTCGTGGGGATCGCGCCCGAGTAGAAGTTAGCTGGTCACCACAAGGTGGTGATCCCAGCGACGAACCTCGTCAGCCGTCGGCACCTCAAACATGCGGTTCCACTCCTCAAGCTCCTCCCGAGTGACCGGGAACGTCGCATCCGGCAAGTTCTCGTTCCGCTGCTCAAGCCGCTCCCACAGAACTTGCAGCGGAAGATCCAGTACGACGATCTCCGCGCTCGCGCCCAACTGCTGCGCCCGCGTCCGGAACAGGTCTCGCTCCTCCTCGGACCAACAGCCATAGTCGAGGATCACGTCGACCCCAAGCTCGAGCGCCCGCGCCGCAACGCCCCAGAGCATCTCGGACTCCAGCACCCAGCGTCGTCCATCGACCTCGCTGGCGTTGAAGAGCGCATCCATCCACTCGTCCGGCGTCAATCGAATCGCCTTGCGTTCCTCTTCCAGTCGCCGAGCCCACGACGTCTTGCCGGCGCCCGGCAACCCTACGATCAACACCATCACAGCCACCCACCGATCCTAAGTGGGCGCGGTGTCCGATCCGTTCAAGACGTGTGGCGTGCTGCCGAGGCATGGTCGAAGCATGCCATCCAAGCAATCGAGCGATCTAACCAGCCTGATGAACGTGGGCGCGGCGGTAGCCGGCTATCTGGGCCGTGCTGGGATCACGCAGATCGACGACCTGGCCGGCCGCGATCCCTTCGAGATCTACGAAACGATCTGTGAACGGGACGGCGTACGGCACGACCCGTGTCTGCTCGACACGATCATGTCGGCGACTGACCAGGCCAACGGCAATCCGGGCCGTCCGTGGTGGTCGTACACGCCACAGCGCAAGCAGCTCCTCGAGGGAAAGCGCTAGACGCACGACAAGTACCGATAGAAATGTTAAGGGCCACCCCGTGTGGGGTGGCCCTTAACAGTGTGAATGTCCGGCGGCGTCCTACTCTCCCACGACCTCCCGGTCGCAGTACCATCGGCGCTGGCGGGCTTAACTTCCAGGTTCGAAATGGAGACTGGGTGTTTCCCCGACGCTATGGCCACCGAAACAATATGAGAACACTATCAACCAACCAGAGCCACATGGGCTGGGGTGACCGTATTCCGGGA
>NZ_SHKR01000004.1 GCF_004217145.1 Kribbella rubisoli
CGCCAATCCGAAGACGGCAGCCACGGTACGAGCCAGGCATCAGGTGATCGGGATCCAACCACCGCATCCAGCGGCAGCACCACCCTCACACTGAGTGCGACGGTAGCCGGGAAGACGTGGGCCGGGGGCGGCGTTGTCCACAGTGTGCTCGAGGTAGCGGTGATCGGTGCGGGACAGGCTGGGCTGTCGGCTGCGTACCACCTGGTGCGGCTCGGATTCACGCCGTACGACGAGGTTGTCGTGCTGGACCGGAATCCGGCGCCCGGCGGCGCCTGGCAGCACCGGTGGGACTCGCTGACGATGCACGACGTCCACGGGATCGCGAACCTGCCCGGCGTACCGGTGCCGCCGAGCTCTGACTCCGAGCGGGCGAATGCGTTCGTGCCTTCGTACTTCGCCGACTATGAGAAGCGTTTCGACCTGCCGGTGGTGCGGCCGGTGGCGGTCGAGAGCGTGCGCGAGATCGCGCAAGGCTTCGAGCTGCAGACTTCAGCGGGCGTGTACTCCGCGGCCGCGGTGGTGAATGCGACCGGGACGTGGGACCGGCCGTTCATCCCTTGGTATCCGGGGATCGAGACGTTCAAGGGCCGGCAGCTGCACACTGCGGACTACGCGGGCGCTGCTGAGCTGGCTGGACAGCATGTCCTAGTGGTTGGCGGAGGCGCGTCGGCGGTGCAGTTGCTGGCGGAGATCTCTGCTGTTGCGACCACGACGTGGGTGACGCGGCGGCCACCGGAGTGGCGGACAGGTGACGACTTCACGCCGGAGTACGGGCGGCAGGTGGTCGCTCGGGTCGAGGAGCGGGTGCGTGCGGGGCTGCCGCCGCGGAGCGTGGTCAGCGTGACCGGCCTGCACCTGCGTCCACAGGAACAGGCCGCTTGGGAGCGCGGCGTCTACACCCGCTACCCCATGTTCACGCGCATCACGCCAGACGGCGTGGAGTGGGCAGATGGTCGTAGCGAACACATCGACACCATCCTGTGGGCCACCGGCTTCCGTGCCGACCTCGCCCACCTGGCCCCACTCCACCTCCGCGAGTCCTCCGGCGGCATCCGCATGAACGGCACAGCCACCGTCGCCGACCCACGCATCCATCTGGTCGGCTACGGCCCCTCCGCCAGCACCATCGGCGCCAACCGAGCCGGCTTCACCGCCGCCCGCGCCCTGCGGGACCTCCTCAAATCGCAGGCCGCCTAGCCTCGTCGGGTCGGCCAGATCAGCTCACCATGAGGGCGTGTTCCTGAGTGTTGGCGCTGTGGCCGGCAACCACGCCAGGGATCAGGAGGCCCGCGATCAGGAAGAGGGCAGCGACGAGGAGCCAGCCCGGCCAGCCCCAGGAGATCGCGACCGTGGTGAGGAGCAGGGGCGCGACGAGGTCGCCGAGTTGGCGGCCCATGGCGTACGCGCCCTGGTACTGACCCTGCGCACCGGCCGGTGCGAGCTCGAAGCTGATGCCCCAACCGCCTGCCGACTGGAGCATCTCGCCGAGGACGTGGATCAGCGCGGCAACGATCAGTAGGCCGACAGTCACCACTCCGGACGTCGCGTCTGTGAGTGCCAGCACCACGCAGGCGCCGGCCAGCAGCAGTCCGGCGCGGCGGCCGGCCCGGGCCGCGCCAGAGAGAGTTTCGGTGCCACGGGCCACTCGGACCTGCAGCAAGATCACCGCGACCGAGTTGATCACCAGTAGCACCGAGATCATCCACCGCGGCGCATCGGTCGCAGTCGCCACCCAGAGCGGGATCCCGACCTGCGCCAGCGCTGCGTGCATCGTCAGTACGCCGTCCAGCGCCACGAACACCAGGAACCGCCGGTCTGCCAGCGCAGTCAACCCCGACGGCCCACTGGCCCGCGGCACCTTGTCCACCTTGGGCATGCCGAAGCGGACCAGTCCGGCGGTGACGACGTACGTCGCCGCGTTCGCGAGCAGCGCGATCACGTAGACCTCTCGCCGGTCGACGGCGAGCACGATCCCGGCCAGTCCCATGCCGACACCCATGCCGACGTTCGTCGCGACCCGCAGGATCGCCCGGGTCCGCACCCGCTGGTCGGCCGGCGACAGTCCCGCGATCAGCGCACCCTTGGCGCCGCGCTGCCCGGAGTCCGCGATCGCGGTCACCGCGGCGACCACGACGTACGGGACGAACGAACGGACCTGGGTGAGCGCGGTCATCGTGAGGGCCTGGAGCAGGAGGAATCCGACGTACGCACGGTTCGGGCCGAGGCGATCGGCGACAACACCGAGCGGGGTGCTGGTCACCAGGCCGACCAGTGCTGCGACGGTCAGGCCGATGCCGACGTGCCCGACGGACAAGCCGGCTGCCCTGGTGAGGTAGAGCGCGCCGACGGCCGCGTAGACACCGTTCCCGAGCGTGTTCACCAACGTAGCCAGGACCAGCCGACGCACTGCGGGCGGAAGAGAAGTCACGTACTCACCCAAAGCCCGCGGGCCCGGTCCGGCCGGTGAATTGACGGATCCCGTCAGTCCAACTGCGGTCTCAGCGCATGATCAGGGTCAGCAGGTCGGTGCCCAGGGTGGTCAGGGCCTGGTTGTCGAGGCGGTAGGCGACGAAGCGGCCTTGGCGTTCGGCGGTGACCAGACCGGCTCTCGTCAGAGCTCTGAGGTGGCGGGTGACCTGTGTGGGGTGGAGGCCCCACAGAGCGGCGATCTCACCGGCTGTTCGGGGTTCGCTGGCGACGGCTCGGCAGACCTGTAGGCGGTCGGGTGATGCGAGGGCATCCAGCCGGGCGCGGATGAGCTGAGCGGTCGGTACGGCGGTACTGCGCCCGCCCACCGGATAGATCATCGTGATCGGCTCGCCGGGGATCTCACCGACGAACAGGTGCGGCGCGATGTAGTTGCTCGGGACAAGCAACAGGCTCCGGGTGCTGATGTCGATCCGCTTGCTCTGCACCTTCTGTACGACGACGCTGTCCGCGTCGCGGAGGTCGATCGAGCCGTCCAGCGAGCACAGCATCGCGCCGGCTCCGTCGCGGATCGCCAGGTCGCGGTCGTGCCGGCCGCGGGCAGCCAGCTCGTCCCGCGACGACGTCCAGACCTCGCCGAACCACTCCTGCCAGCAGGCATCCAGCAGGTCCAGAAAGCGCCGTACCGGATCTGCAGGAGACGTCACGAGCGCCTCGACCAGCTCGGCCACCGCACGGCCACGGCTGCGAGCCCAGTGCAGTACTGCGTCTGGGTCGACGGACCGGCTGCTCAACGGGCGACCACGCAACGGCCGGACCAGCTCGGCGGCCACCTCCTCCGGCGGACGCGACCGAAGCGCAGCCAGCTCATCGGCCCACGACGGCATGCCAGTAGCACCCGTCGTCGCGAAGAAACGTGCACGGACCGCCCGCACCGTCCAGGCCCACTGAGCCAGCTCAGAACGCAGCTCAGCCGACAACGGCACGGACGCCGCCCACTCGACCCGGTTGTGGTGAGTTGGCTCAGCCAGCACGTGGAGAGCGCAGCCCAACTCGATCAGCGGCGACGCCACATGCCGAATCCGCTCCGGCTCAAGCCGACTGACGCCGGCCAGGACAGTGGGCACTCAGTCCTTCAGTTTGAATTGGAGGTCGGTGTCCCAGTCGTTCATGTCCGGGACCTCGCGGGGGTCGGAGCGGTAGATCTCCAGGCGGGCGGTCCAGTGGTTGCCGTTGGCGTCCCACTCCACGCCCTGCTCCTCGCCCCACGCCAGCAGCTCGCGGGTGGCCTCCATCAGGCCGTCCGGGTGGCCGTGGTGGCTGACGGTCGCGTACCGGCCGGCCGGGAGTACGCCGGTGACGATCTCGCCCTCGCCGGAGCGCAGGTCGTCGACCGGGAACCCGATCTCCATCACCAGCCCGGCGTCCATGTCGACCACGTCGTACTTGAAGAACGGCGCGTCGTTCGGAGCGATCTCCTTGGCCGCCAGCCAGTCGATCACCTCCCGCATCCGGTCCGCGAACGCCCCGATCCCGTCCATTGCAACCTTGCCCCGCAACGCGACGTACGGCCGTTCCCCAACCTCAACGATCTCCGGCATCGCTCCTCCAAATCTCGGTGGTGGCCTCAACCTACCGCCCGGCGATTCCTGAGGGTCTACTGAGACCAGGGGGTCACCATGCTGAAGCTCAAGGTCTTGCTCGCCACCATGGCGCTCTCGGTCGCCGTCCTGCCCGCGTACGCCGAGCCGACGACGCCGATCACCTACAACGCGGGTACGACGGCGACGCGGTTCACCGGGCTGGCGTTCGACACGTGCACTGCGCCGACGGTGGCGCAGATGACTGCCTGGAAGGCTTCGCCGTACAAGGCGGTCGGTATCTACTTCGGTGGCGTCAACCGGAGCTGCGCGCAGCCGCAGCTGACCCCGGCGTGGGTCACGGCGGTCACTGCGATGGGCTGGCGGCTTGTGCCGATCTATCTGGGACTACAGGCACCCTGTGGCAACCGGACGTACAAGATGTCGACGACTGCGTCCAACCGGGAGGCGGTGCGGGACGCGGACGATGCGGTCGCGAAGGCGAAGGCACTGGGCCTCCTGCCGGGTAGTGCGCTCTACAACGACATGGAGAACTACGACAACACCAACGCGGTCTGCCGGTCCGCCGTGCTGCACTACCTGTCCTCCTGGACGAAAGAGCTGCACCTGCAGCGCTACCTCTCCGGCATGTACGTCAACCAGGCCTCTGGCGCACCTGACCTCGCGGCGGCGTACAACTCCCCGTCGTACGCGCGGCCGGATGCAGTCTGGATCGCCCGCTGGGACGGCAACAGTTCGCTCACCGGCTGGCCTCCCGTGCCCAACACGTTCTGGGCGGTCGGGCAGCGCGGCAAGCAGTACATGGGCGACCACACTGAGACGTACGGCGGCGTGACACTCAACATCGACAACGATCGCTTCGACGCACCAGTCGCGTCCGTCGCCTACAACTACACCGTCCGTACGACGATCCACTCGTACTCCGGTCCGTCGACGGCGTATCCGGTCCGCTCGACGATCGCCGCGAACGCGGGCGTCCGCGTTGTCTGCCAGACATTCGGGCCGAAGATCGGCACCAGCTCCGTCTGGGACAAGCTCATCGACGGAACGTACGTCACCGACTACTACGTCCGCACACCGAGCAAGCCCGGCTACAGCGCACCGCTCCCCGGCTGCGCCTTCCCCTTCCAGACGACGATCAGCGGTCTGAGCCGGCGGCACGGCCCGGGTACGGCGTACGCGACGTACCCGAGCACTCTGCCTGCGGGGTCGCTGGCGTGGATCACCTGCCAGCAAGCCGGATCCAAGGTCGGCACTACCTCCGTCTGGGATCGGCTGAGTGACGGTAGTTGGGTCACCGACTACTACGTCGCCACGGCGAGCCAAACCACGTACACCGCACCGATCCGCCGCTGCTGACTGCTACTTCGCCCAGGGAGGCTGGACCGCGGTGCCGTCGGCCATGTAGCCCGTGAAGCCGGCGGTGATGGCGACGTACAGCTCTGCCGGGCCTTCGCCGAGGTTGGTCAGCGAGATCGGCTCACCGGCCGGCACGACGACCGCGTCGCCCGGACCGAGCTTGTCGGCACCCAGCGACACGGCGCCGCTGATCACCATGAAGATCTCGTCCCGGTCGAGCGTGTGCGGCGCGTCGCCGCCGTGCCCGGGCTCGACCGTGAGCTTCCACGTGCACAACCCGGCCGAACCGCGGCTCGGCGCGGCGAGCCCGGTGAACTCGACCCCCGGCAGCTGGAACCGCTCCGCCTCGGCCTCGCGAATGACGTGCATCTCGTCCCCCAATCAATTAGACAAGCTAACTTGACCAAGCCAGCTTGTCTATACTGACTGACATGACGCGATCGGGCAAGCCGGATATCGGGATCTTGTTGCTGCTGGCGGACCAGGAGTTCGTCCGCGAACTGCGCGAGCACGTGGCGGCGCAGGGGTTCGACGACCAGGGCCGGTCGGACGGATTCGTCTTCCGGACGCTCAGCGCCGGGCCGACCACGATCAGCGGGCTGGCCGAGCGGCTGGAGATCACCAAGCAGGGCGCCGGCCAGATCGTCGACGACATGGAACGCCGCGGCTACATCGAACGCCGCCCCGACCCGTCAGACGCGCGCGCGAAGCTGCTCCACCTCACCGAGCACGGCCAGGCCGCACTGTCCACGGCTCGGAAGTTCCATCAGGCGTACGAACGTCGCCTCCGCAAACGGTTCGGCGACGAGGCGATCGACACCCTGCGCGACGTACTGACCGACATGGCCGGCGAGGCCCAGATCAGCACGCCGCACTTCAGGGCGTTGATGTTCTAGCTGAAGTACGTCGGGAAGAGGTCGTTCGTGGGCCAGGACTTCACGCCGTTGGCGGCTGTCCAGAGGGCGGCGTCGATGTCGCCGTAGGACTTGCCGCTGGCGTCGTCGCGGCGGTTGAACAGGGCGGCCCAGCTCATCCCGTTGTAGGTGCGGACGACGATCGTGAACGTGCCGGGCATGCTGCCGGTGTGCCAGGTGTTGCGGCCGGTGCCGCCGGTCGTCACGGGACGGACCTGCCAGCCGAGACCGTAGTACCAGCCGTCGGAGTTGACGCCGATCGACGGTTTCGCCCAGACGTGGCCGAGCGAGGTGCTGTTCAGCACGCTCGACGGCGCGTCGAACATCTTCGCCCAGCGGACCAGGTCCGGCGCGCTCGCGATCCAGCCGCCGTTCGCGTCCTGGATCCGCATGCTGAACGTGCCGTACGGCGCGGGCACCGTCTTGCCGGACATGTCTAGCACGGTCGGACCGGAGTACTGCGACTCGTACGACGTCTCGCCGCTGTGCTTGGCGATCGAGTAGCCGAGCGACATCCGCTTGATCTTCAGCGGCGCGAGCAGCTTCTGCTTGACGTACTCCTCGTAGCTCAGGCCGCTGACCTTCTCGATCACCCGGCCGGCGAGGGTGTACCCGAAGTTGGAGTACGCGTACTTCGTGCCCGGGTTGAAGTCGAGCTTCTGCCCGGCGACGTACTTGATCACGTCGGCCTGGTGCAGCTCCATCGGCACGCCGAGCGTCCGGGAGATCGTGGCGTCCTTCCACTCCGGGTCGCCGGACACGTCGCGGTCCCAGCCGCCGAGGTGCTGGAGCACCTTCCACAGCGTGATCTGCGACCAGCGCGGGTCCCGGGTCAGCCCGGTCGCGGGCGTGATGTCGATGATGTTCGCGACCGGCGTGGACAGGCTCAGCTTCCCGTCCTGCACGAGCTTCACGATCGCGGCGGCGGTGAACGACTTCGTCAGGCTCGCGATCCGGAACAGCGACGTCGGCTGCACGGTCAACGCGGTCGACGTACTGTAGCCGCGGGCAAGCACCAGCCGGCCCTTGTACGTCACCGCGACCTGTCCGCCGGTGATGCCGCGGGCCTGCATGAACGCCTTCATCTGGTTGTCGAACCCGGCGAGCGCCGGCACCGCGGTCCCGGTCGTCTTCCAGGTCGCAGCAGCATCGGCGGGCCGCCCGATCAGGTACCCGGCCCCGGTGCCGACCGCAGCGGTCGCACCAGTGGCAACCGCGAGCTTCCCGAGATTCCGGCGCGTCAACTCCACGAACGTGCTCTCCTTCAGACCAGTTGATAGGCAGGGGTTTACATCTGCTTACTGCACTGAAGGAAGTCTTTCACCCGAAGAGGTCTACTCGACCGTCGATGCGTAGGAGATCACGCCGCGGCGGATCTGATCGACGACGGAGCGCGCCGTCTTGCGCAACGCGGTGTCGCCGGCCGCGTCGGCGATCTGTTCGGTGAGGTCGATGAGTTGCTTGACCCAGCGGACGAAGTCGCCGGCCGCGAGATCCGACTCGTACAGCACCTCGGCCAGCGAAGCACCCGACGCCCACCGGAACGCTGGCCAGCAGAAGTTCAGGTCCATCGACCGCAGGAAGTCCACCCGCATGTCCCGCTCGAGCGCGGACAGGTCCCGCCAGATCGAGCCCATCCGCTCCAGCGCTTCCCGTACGTCGCCACGCGGCAAGCGCGGTGACGTCGGCTCGTCCTTGGACCGCGACTCGTAGACCAATGCGGCCAGACAGGCAGCCAGCTCGGGCACAGTCAGGTCGTCGAAGACACCTTGCCGCAGGCACTCGGCCGCGACCAGGTCGAGCTCGGTGTAGATCCGCGCCAGCCGATCACCGGCCTCGGTCGTCTTGTCGCCGTCGAGGTAATGCAATGCATCCAGCACCTGGCAGACGCGGTCGAACTGGCGGGCGATCGTGTTCGTCCGCTGCTCGATCTTCCGCTGGACCTCACGGTTCTCCCGGTCGAGCCGGAAGTACCGCTCGGCCCACCGCGCATGGTCCTCGCGGTCCGAACAGCCATGGCACGGGTGTGCGCGCAACTGCGCCCGCATCTCCTGCAGCTCCGGATCGTCCGCGTGGGCAACGACATCGCGACCGCGTGAAGGCGGTCCGTCCTCGCCGAGCAGGTCGGTCCGCGTCCGCAGCACCTGCGCCAATTCGCGACGCTGCTGCGGGTTGCGCGGGTTGAACTTGCGCGGGATCCGCAGTACGCCGATCGCCTCGACCGGGGTCGGGAAGTCGATCATCGAGAGCTTCCGCACCTGCCGGTCCAACGTGAGCACCGTCGGCCGCGGACCTTCGCGCTCCGACCGCATCCCCGGGTCGAGCACGAGCGCCCAGCCCGCGCTGCGGCCGGCCGGGATCCGGATGATGTCGCCGGTCTTCAGCTTCTCGATCGACTCCTGCGCCTCGACCCTGCGGTCGAGCTTGCGCCGCTTCGAGCCGGACGCCTCGCGATCGCCGATCCGCCGGCGCAGGGCGGCGTACTCGAGGAAGTCGCCGAGGTGGCAATCGATCGACTCCTTGTACCCCTCCAGCGCCTCCGTGTTGCGCTGCACCTGCCGCGCCAGTCCGACCACGGCCTGGTCGGACTGGAACTGCGCGAACGACAACTCGAGCATGTCCCGCGCCCGCGTCCGCCCGACCTGGCGAACCAGGTTGACGGCCATGTTGTACGACGGCGAGAACGACGAGCGCAGCGGATACGTACGAGTCGAGGCAAGACCCGCGACCTCGCGTGGATCGAACCCGGGCTGCCAGAGCACGACCGCATGACCCTCGACGTCGATCCCGCGACGCCCGGCCCGCCCGGTCAGCTGTGTGTACTCCCCCGGCGTGATGTCGACGTGCGCCTCGCCGTTCCACTTCGACAGCTTCTCGAGCACGACGGTGCGGGCCGGCATGTTGATGCCCAGGGCAAGCGTTTCGGTGGCGAACACGACCTTGATCAGGCCACGCGCGAACAGCTCCTCGACGACTTCCTTGAACGCCGCCAACATGCCCGCGTGGTGCGCCGCGATCCCGCGGCTGAGCGCCTCGGCGAAGTCGTGGTATCCGAGGACGCCGAGGTCTTCGTCCGGCAGGTCCGCCGTCCGCTCGGCCACCACGCGCTTGATCTCGTCGCGCTCCGACGGCTTGGTCAGCCGCAGACCGGACCGCAGGCACTGCACGACCGCATCCTCACAACCCTTGCGGGAGAAGATGAAGAAGATTGCCGGCAGCAACGCTCCGGCGTCCAGCTCCTCGACCACATCCGAGCGGTACGGCGTGAAGTGCGACCGGGCCGGCCTGCTCTTCGGCAGGTCACGGCGCCGACGGGGTTTGCGCGAATCGTCGCGGAAGATCCGGTTGTCGTCGCGGGCGATCCGGACGAGCTGCGGATTGACCAGGTCCTTCACATCGGCCTTGACCGGTGCGTTCGCCTTCGCCGGATTGCCGGACTTGCTCGGCGCACCGACCCGCGCGGTCGGCGCCTCGCCGGCGAACAGGTCGTGCAGCCGCTTGCCCACCATCACGTGCTGGAACAGCGGCACCGGCCGCTTCTCCTCCAGCACGACGACGGTGTTGCCGCGAACCGTCTCCAGCCAGTCGCCGAACTCCTCGGCGTTGCTCACGGTCGCTGACAGGGACACCACCGAGACCGAGTCCGGCAGGTGGATCAGCACCTCTTCCCAGACCGCGCCACGGGACCGGTCGGCCAGGTAGTGCACTTCGTCCATCACGACGTACGAAAGACCGAGCAGAGTCCGCGATCCGGCGTACAGCATGTTGCGGAGGACCTCGGTGGTCATCACGACGATCGGGGCCTCGGAGTTGACCGAGTTGTCGCCGGTGAGCAGGCCGACCTTGTCCGCGCCGTAGCGACTGACGAGGTCGGCGTACTTCTGGTTGCTCAGAGCCTTGATCGGGGTGGTGTAGAAGCACTTCTGGCCGCGCTCCAGGGCCAGGTGGACGGCGAACTCGCCGACCAGCGTCTTCCCGGAGCCGGTGGGCGCTGCGACCAGCACCTGGTGACCGTCCTCGAGGGCGGCGCAGGCGCGCAACTGGAACTCGTCCAGCGCGAAGTCGTAGAGCCCCCGGAACTCCTTCACGGCCGGATGCTCCTGGTCCGAGCGAAACGAGGCGTATTTCTCGGACGGGGTGCTCATGGGACCCAATCTATGCGACGGCACCTACAGATTTGTCCCGGAGCCGGTTCTTGATGAACGTTGCGGCGTGATCGAGTGACTCGTCGGCCTCGGACAGGAAGCCGGCGAAGTACTGGAACACGTGCGGGGCGCCGGCGACCACGTCGAGGCTGACGTCCACGTCCTGCTCGGCGGCCCTGGCGACCAGGCGGAGCGAGTCGTCGAGCAGGATCTCCGCCGTACCGACCTGGACGAGCAGCGGCGGCAGGCCCTTCAGGTCGGCGAAGACCGGGCTCGCCAGCTCGTTCTTCGGGTCCGCGCCGCCCAGGTAGAACTCCGCGGACTCGGCCATGTTGGCGCGGCTGAACAGCGGGTCGTCCTCGTCCCGGCTGTCCATGCTCGGGCTCTTCAGCGAGACGTCGGTCCACGGCGACAACAGGACCGCACCCGCCGGCAGTGGCAGGCCCTCGGCCCGCGCCGCGATCATCGTCGCCAGCCCGAGCCCGCCACCGGCCGAATCGCCGACGATGACGACGTTCTGACCACTCTCGACCAGCTCCCGGTACGCCGCCAGCGCGTCGTGGATCCCGGCCGGGAAGGCATGCTCGGGGGCAAGCCGGTAGTCGAGCGACACCGCCGGTACGCCGCTACGGCGGGACAACGGCGCCGCGAGGTTCGCGCCGGTTCGCGCGGAACCGACGACGTACGAACCGCCGTGCAGGTAGAGGATGACGCCGTCCGCATCGGCGCCGTCGACGTGCACCTCCAGCGCCGGCACTCCGCCCAGCGTCCGCTCGACCAGCTTGACGTCGTCGCCGAGCGGACGACTCGCGAACAACTCGTCGAACTCGGCCCGCTGCTTCTCCGCGGTCCGCCCGAGCTCGGCCTTCTGCATCATGCCGCGTGCTGCTTCACGTTCTTCAGCGCTCATCTGTCCGTCTCCTGGTGATAGATTCCGAGGAATATAGTTCTCTGCAACTACATTCCGAGGAATCTAATTCCGTGACTGATCTCACAGCATTGTTCACGGACCTGGTCCGGTTGGAAACGCGGCTCTACAACGTGCTCGACGCGCGGCTGAAGGCGGAGCACGACCTCCCCCTCGGCCAGTTCGAGTTCCTGCGGTTCATCTCCGCGAACGGCACCTCCCGGGTCTTCGACCTGGCCCGCGCGATGGCGATCACCGTCGGCGCCACCAGCAAGGCCGTCGACCGCCTCGAGTCCGCCGGCCGCGTCCGCCGTACTGCGAACCCCGACGACCGCCGCTCTTCACTGGTCGACCTCACCCCGCTCGGCGAACAGGCCCTCGCCGCCGCAGCCCCCACGGTGGAGGCGGAGCTCAACACCTGGGTCGGCTCGGTCCTACCAGCCGGCGTCCTCGATCAGCTCGCCACCAGCCTGTCCATGCTCAGGCAGCGCGCCGAGGCCGACCCCCGCACGGACCGCCGCGAGGTGTTCAAGACATGACGCAGCCGGGCTCCCTTCCCTGGTGGTCCGATGGGAGCCCGGCTGCGCGCCTGGGGGTGACTAGTTGATGTGGTACGGGTCGCCGTACACCTTCCAGCTGAGCGGGGTGTCCAGGTTGAAGTTGCCGTTCTTGAGGAAGACGCGCTGGGCGGTGTCGACCCGGCTGGTGTCGCTGTGGGCCTCCTCCTGCTTCATCGCCCACACCCGCGCGTCGAGGAACGCGTTCAGCCAGGTGGTCTCGTTGCCGCCCTGCGACGGCGGCTTCGCCTTGCCGAGCGCGCGCTTGCGGATGCCGCCGAAGCTGGTCGAGTCGTTGCCGGGACCGTGCATGACGATCGCGTCGTAGTAGCAGAACTGACCGAGCGTGCGGACCCCGTCGGACTTGCCCTGCGCCACCGCCGGGTTGAAGTACACCCGGTCGCGCTCGTCGTTCTGGCAGCCCTGGAAGGCGGTGTCCTTGGCGGCGGTCTTCCAGTCCTTGGTGTAGTTCGGGTCGAGGCCCTTGTGCGAGTCGCTGCCGTTCACCTTGCGCAGCGCCGGCAGGTACTTCGCCAGCACGTTGCCGGGCTTGCGGTCGGTGTACAGCTCGACCAGGTCGAGCATGTCGCCGGTGCCCGAGCAGAACCCGATGATGCCGGCCGTGTAGCCGCGGCCGTCGTCGATGTCCTCGATGTACTTGTACTGCGCCTTCCAGTCCAGCGACGAGTTCTCCGCGCTGCAGACGATCTCCATCGCGATCTCCTTCTTCGCGGGATCGTCGAGACCGGTCGCCTGCGTCGCGGCGTCGGCGTGCGGCGCGTAACGGGAGATGGCCAGGCCGGCGGCGGGGACGGCCGCGAGCGACAGTCCGAGCATGAGTGCGGTCCTGCGGGTGGGGCGGTTCTCCATGACTCCTCCGAGGGGCGTCCGAGGGCACTAACTGTTAGGAAGCTTTCCTATCAGACGGAGGATAGAAATGAGAATACCTCGGACGTTAATGTTTTCAGCGGTTCTGGCCTTCTGAGTAGAAGGCTCAGGCGAACACGGTCAGCGCGCCCGGCGCGATGCCGATGTCGACCGGCAGTTGGCCCAGCGGCTCGTCATCGGCGTACGCCGTGATGCCGGGCGACTCGATCCGGACCGAACGGCCCTGGAGCGTGCGCACCGCCGGGTGGCCGAGATGGGTTCCCTTGGAGAGCTTCGGGAACAGCTGCAGCAGGGTCAGGCGGGAGACCGGCTGGATGATCGTGACGTCCAGCAGGCCGTCGTCGATCGTGGCGCCGGCGCAGATCTGCAGTCCCCCGCCGTACGTCGGTCCGGTGCCGACCGCGACGAGCATCGCGCTCGTTTCGATCGGGTCGCCGTCGACGGTCACGACGTACTCGAGCGGGGTGAACGTGCGCAGCTCGGCCAGGGTCGCGACCGTGTAGCGGGAGCTGCCCTTCGGCCAGGACATCGCGTTGGCCCGCTTGTTCACCAGCGAGTCGAAGCCGCCGGCCACGACCGTGGTGATGAAGACGTCCTTCGCCGTGGCGAGGTCGATGGTCCGGGTCTTGCCGGCCACGACCAGGTCTGCCGCCGCGAGCGGATCCTTGAGCGGTACGCCGATGCCGCGGGCGAAGTCGTTGCCGGTGCCGGCCGGGATGACGCCGAACGGCATCCCCGAATTCGCGAGCACCTGTGCGCCGAGGTGGACCGTCCCGTCGCCGCCGATCAGCGCGACCGCATCCGCCCCGGACGCGACCACCTCGCCGGCGATCCGGCCGACGTCCTCGGCGCAGGTCGTGGCATGAACGTCGACCGTCAGCCCGGCCGCAGCCAGCCGATCCCGAACCAGCGGCGCAATCCGCGCACCCAAGCCGCGACCGCTGGTGGGGTTGACCACCAGCGCGATCCGTCGACTCATCAATCAGCCAGGAGTTCGTCGCTGCGGGCCTTGCGGCGTTTGTCGTTGATCCGCGCGATCACCTCGGAGGCGAAGAACAGGACGCACATCGGGAACGCCAGCAGACACATCGTGAACGGGTCACCGGACGGCGTCGCCACCGCGGCGAACACGAAGATCACCAGGATGATGTACGGCCGGAACTTGGACAGAGCGCTCGCCGGCAGCACACCCACCATGTTGAGCAGGACGACCACCAACGGGATCAGGAACGCGATGCCGAACACCAGCAACGTCCGGATCACGAAGTCCAGGTACTTGCCGAGCTCGATCAGGTTCTGCACCTGGTCCGGAGTGAAGCCGAGCAGGATCTGGATGCCCTTCGGCAGCGTCCAGTAACCGAGTGCGATACCCGTGGCGAACAGCGGTGCGGCGATCGCGGCGAACAGGTACGCCCACTTCTTCTCGCTCCGGTGCAGACCCGGCGCGATGAATGCCCACAGCTGGAACAACCAGATCGGCCCGGCGACAACCAGGCCGAGCAGGGCCGACACCTTGATCCGGAACGTCAGCGGGTCGCCGACGCCCTGGAAGGTGAGCTGTGGCTTGAGGCCCCGGTTCTCCGCGAACGGCTTCACGGCCGTCTCGAACGGGTGTTTCAGGATCTCCAGCGCCTGGTAGTAGATGAACCAGGCCGCGATCGTGCACACCACGATCGCGAGCACGCTGATGAGCAGCCGGTTACGGAGCTCGACGATGTGCTCGCGCAGGGTCATGCGACCCTCGGGGTCTTTCGGGTGGCGGTCCTGTTTGTCCTTCCGCCGCCCGAACTTCACCATCGACACAGGTGCGTCGTTCGGCTCAGTTGGCGGTGTGGGTCGGCGGCAGGCCGTCGCCCGGCGCCTGGCCGTTCACCTGGTTCGGCTGCGCGGCCTGGGCCTGCGGGGCCGGCTGCTGCGCCGGGGGCTGCGAGGCCTCCTGGGTCAGTTCCCCGTCCTTCTTCTTGGGGCCGACCTCCTCCTCCCAGATCTTCTTCGACTTGCCGAGCTGCTTCACCAGGGCCGGCAGCTTCGCCGATCCGAACAGCAGCACGACGATCGCGAGGATGACGAGCCACTCTGCGCCTTGGGGCATACCGAGGAGCGGTGCCATGTCGATCTCCCTTTCCAACATCAACTCGAAGCTCGAGCCTGAGTTCGTGGCCGAATACTACGCCGGAGCGTGCGCTTCCTCGCGGGTCTGTCCAGACCCGGCCGTGGACTGCGCAGCATCCAGCTTGGACTGGGCGGCGACCAACTCACGCGTCAGTGCCTTGGCCTGGCCCCAGAGCTTCTTCGCGAGCAGGGCGAGGACAAGCGTCCACACCGCCACCACCACGAGGAAGAGCAGGAACCAGAACATACCCAGGAGCCTAGCCGGTTCTCGGCTATCGCCCACGCCCGCCGGGGCGTCTGCGCGGACAACGGTGTCGGAACGTGATGGTAAAACCGAGTGTCCCCGCCGCGTGACAGCGCGGGACAGCTGGTACGACAACGGCTTGGGATCGGGTCGGCAAGGGAGCAAGGATGGCGCGGATCGGCGTCGATGAGCGGCGGGCTCGGCTCGGGCGGAGGCATCGGCTCGGGGCAGGCTGCCAGGCGGCCGACCCGGTGGAGGCGGCCGCGTCGATGGTCGCGCTGCACGCCACGGATCCGGCCACTGTGCACCTGAGCGTCGCCGCGCGCGTGCCAGGGAGTGATGTTGCAGGCACGGAGCGTGCGCTGTACGACGATCGCTCGCTGATCCGGATGCTCGGCATGCGCCGTACGGTCTTCGTCGTACCGACGCCGTTCGCCCCTGTGGTGCAGGCGGCTTGCACGGACGACATCGCGGTCAAGCAGCGGAAGCTGCTGGTCAAGCACCTCAACGAGGCCGGTGTCGCAGAGGACGCAGAGGCGTGCGGGCGCTGGCTTGCTGCAGTCGAGGAGTCGACCGCCACCGCACTGGCGCTGCGTGGGTCTGCGACGGCGCAGGAGCTGTCCGCGGACGAGCCGAGGCTGCGGACCAGGCTGAGTATGGCGGCCGGGAAGACGTACGCCGCCCAGCCGTATGTGACCAGCCGCGTGTTGTTCCAGCTCTCCGCGGAGGGACGGATCGTGCGTGGACGGCCGCTGGGGACGTGGCTGAGCGGACAGCACCAATGGTCCCCTTCTGCCGACTGGCTGCCCGGTGGGCTCGGTGACAGACCGGCGGCGGAGGAAGCGCGGGTCATGCTCGCGCGGGCGTGGTTGTCGTCGTTCGGCCCCGGTACGGCGGCTGACCTGCAGTGGTGGGCCGGCTGGACAGGCGGACAGACGAAGAAGGCACTGGCGGCGGTCGAGGCGGTCGCCGTGGATCTGGACGGTCAGGTGGGCTACGTGCTGCCCGGCGACGAGGCGCCCGAAGTACCGGTCGAGCCGTGGGTAGCGTTCCTCCCCGGCCTGGATCCGACGCCGATGGGCTGGAAGGAGCGTGACTGGTTCCTCGGTCCGCACAAGTCCAAGCTCTTCGACAACACCGGCAACATCGGCCCGACGATCTGGGCCGACGGCCGCATCATCGGCGGCTGGGGCCAGCCCGAGTCCGGCGAGGTCCGCTACGAACTCCTCGAGGACGTCGGCGCCGACACCGCTGCCCTGGTCGCCTCCGAAGCATCCCGCTGGACCACCTGGCTAGCCGGCGTCCGCGTCACCCCTCGCTTCCGCTCCCCCTTGGAGAAGCAACTCAGCCAGGGTTAGTCGTCGTACGCCGAGAGGGCGTCGCGGGCGGTGGCGGCGATCTGGGTGGTGAGGTCAGGGGGATCCAGGACGGTGGCGGCGCCGCCCAGGCGGAGGACCAGGCGTTGGAGCCAGGCGGTGTCGGCGACGCGGAGTTTGACGATCAGGGAGTCGTCGGGGCCCTCTTCGACGGACTCGTTCGGGTAGTACTCGGCGACCCAGCGGGCCGGGGGTGCCAGCTTCACCGTGGCCAGCAGGTCCTGCTCGGAGGGCTGGAACATGCCGTTCGAGAGGTCACGCGGCGTGGCCTCGGGCGGTGGCTCGCTGGGCAGGTCCAGGAGCTTGACCGCGGCGATGCGGTCCAGGCGGAACAGGCGCACGTCCTCGGCGAGGCGGCACCAGGCCTCGAGGTACGTGCGGCCTTCGGACACGACCAGCCGCATCGGGTCCACGTCGCGCTCGGTCGTCTCGTCGCGCGACGGTACGTCGTACGTCAGGTGGAGCCGCCGCTTGCCGGCCAGCCCGCGGTTGACGGTCTCGGCGATCTCCGGCGCGGCCGGCTCGACGTGAACGTGCGCGGCGGCACCCTCACTCGCCGCCGCAGCCTCCCCCGCTGCCCGCTCCAGCTTGGCGATGGCCCGGTCGACCGCGTCGCGATCCGGGCCGGCTGTCACTTCGCGCAGCGTGCGCAGCGCGGTCAGCAGTGCAAGGGCCTCGGCCGCGGCCAGCCGCAGCGGCCGCGCGAGGTAGTCCGCGTTGTTGATGTGGATGACGCCGTCGCCCTCGGCCGCTTCGATGTCGATCTCGATCAGATCGCCCATCTGCGCACCCGGCAGCCCGCAGAACCACAGCACCTTCAGGTCCGCGATGATCTGCTTCGGCCGGACGCCGAACTCCTTGGCCACGTCGTCGACGCGCGCGCCGTCGTTCTCCCGCAGGTACGGCACCAATGCCAGCAAGCGCTGCACCTGGTCACGCGCATTGCTCATGCCCCGGCCACCGTCCGCAGCCGCCACAGCACGCCGTCCAGCACGTCCCCAGGACCTTCAACGACCGCATCCGGGCCGTACGACGCGATCTCCTCGGCCAGGACGGACGAGTCGGCGTACGGGACGTGCAGCAGGTCCCAGCCCTCCTCGTACTCCTCGATCGCGTTCGCGCGGCGGCGCAGGCTCACACACGAACCGGTCCGCGCCCGCACCTTCGCCTCGGACGTCGGACGCGGTGGCGCGAGCTCCGTCACCAGCGAGCGCAGGTCAGTCCCCTCAGGCACGGTGAACGCGCCAGGCTCCCCCACGGTCTTCACGTTGCCGCCGATACGCGACATCCGGAACATGCGAGTGGCCTGACGATCGCGGTCGCGACCGACGACGTACCAGCGGCCGTGCCAGGACACGATGCCCCAGGGCTCCAGCGTCCTCGTGGTCGGCTCCGACGCGCCGCTCCGCACGTGCTGGAACCGGACTGCTTGCCGCGCCACGACAGCGGACCAGAGTGGATCGAAGGCCGGCTCTGACGCACCGACGTGCGGCTCGATCGCGCTCAGAGCGGACTGGTCGGTCTGGATGCCGGCCGCCTTCAGCTTCAGCACCGCCGACGTGGTCGCCTCGGACAGGCCGGCGTGCTGCCACACCCGGGCGGCAACGCCGAGCACGGCGGCCTCGTCCGGCTCCAGGTGCACTTCGGGGAGCTCGAAGACGTCGCGCCGGATCCGGTAGCCGACCTCGTCGGAGAAGAACTTGTCGATCGTGCCCATCTCGATCGGGATGCCGAGGTCGCGCAGCTCGTCCTTGTCCCGCTCGAACATCTTCTCGAACGCGTCGTCGGTCTGGCCGGCGTACCCCTCGACGACCTCGCGGATACGCTCCTTCGTCACATAGGTGCGCGCGACCAGCAGGCAGATGACCACATTGAGCAGTCGCTCACTCTTGCGCGCCGACACCCGACCACCTTACGGCCTCCGGGCGTCCAAAACCCGCGTTTCCGCACCGAAACTTCGAACACACCTTCGACGCGCTAAGGTCGCTGCGTGATTCGCTGGCGGGACGGTGTGGTGGCGCAGGTCGGCCGGAGCTGGGCCGGTGCAGTTGAGCTGACTGTGACGGTCGGTGCGCAGACTGTGCGCGCCCTGGCATACCCGGACCTGGTCGGTACGCCGGTGGCAGGCGACCGCGTGCTGCTCAACGTGAGCGCGCTGGACCGCGGCCTGGGCACAGGTGGATACGCGCTGGTGGTCGCCGTACCGGACCGGCTGCCTGAGGACCCGCCGGAGCGCGGCCACCTGGTGAAGGCCCGCTACACACCGATGCAGGCAATGGTGCTGGGCGCCGACGAACAGGACTCCCCCGACCACGACGTGCTGCGGGACGCGGACGACCTCTTCGGTACGCCGGTTGTCGTCGCCGACCTGCACTCTGCGCTGCCTGCCGTGCTGGCGGGCATCTACGAGGCCCGGCCGACCACTCGGGTCGTTTATGTCATGACGGACGGTGGTGCGCTCCCGCTGGCCTTCTCGCGGAACGTGGCGACGCTGCGGGACGCCGGCTGGCTCAGCGGGACGGTGACCGTCGGCCAGGCGTACGGCGGCGACCGGGAGGCTGTCACCGTCCACACCGGGCTGTTGACCGCGGTGCAGGTCCTGGCGGCAGAGGTGGTCGTCATCACCCAAGGACCGGGCAATCTGGGCACCGGCACGCGCTGGGGCTTCTCCGGTGTGCAGTCAGGTGAGGCGGTCAACGCCGTCGGCACACTGGGCGGCCGAGCTGTCGCATCGCTCCGGATCTCCGAAGCCGACCCGCGTCCACGCCACCGTGGCATCTCGCACCACAGCCTCACCGCGTACGGCCGCGTAGCGCTCCAGCCGGCGGATGTCGTCGTACCGGATCTTGCAGGTGACTTCGGGGACGCCGTGCGGGATGCGGCCGAGCCGTTGAAGGCGCGGCACCGGGTCGTGCGGGTCGGCGTGGACGGGCTGTACGAGGCGATGGAGGCGGCGCCGGTCAAGCTGTCCACGATGGGTCGTGGGCTCGACGAGGACCGCGCGTACTTCGAGGCCGCGGCCGCGGCGGGCAGGCACGCGGCGGGTCTGGTGGATGTACCTCCACCCGGAGTGGGGACGCAGTACTCCTGATCCTGCGGGCCTTCGCGGCCACGCTGGAAGCATGAGAACGATTAGTCGGGTTGAACCGCCGCTGACCGCCCGGTCGGCGACGATGTCGTGGTTGCTGGCGGTCGCCGCCGGGGTCGTGGAGACCGTGGTCCAGGTAGGGCTCGCGCTGGCTGACGACGTCTCGACGTCCTCGATCGTCGGCCAGATCGCAGTTCGCGCGGTCATCTACGGCGCGCTTTTCGTGATCATCGACCGGTACTTCCGGCGCGGGGTGCGATGGTCGCGCTACCTGCTGGTCGGCGTACTCGGGACGGTCGGCGTGGTCTCGCTGGTCACCGAGCCGATCGGCTGGCTGATCGACAACGGCGACTTCACCACGATCGACTGGTCGGTCAGCTTCGTCACGATCGCCGCGCTCCGCGCCGTACACCTGACCGCTGTGATCAGTGCGGTGTTCTTCACCTTCCACCGCGACACCGCCCGCTGGTTCAACGCGAAAGGCCGGTCTCCCAGGTGAGGAGACCGGCCATCGGCTGAAGAGCTCTGAACTACTGACCGGTCTCCTTGGGAGCCGGGAAGGCGTTCAGGATGTCGATGACGGCGAAGGCGTTGACCACCTTGCCGGCCTGGTCCTTCGAGGCCGGGAGCTCGACCAGAACGCGGCTGCCGACCGGGATGCCGGCGAGGCCGTCGAGGGCACCGGTCTGGCCGGACGCACTCGGGCCGACCTGGAGCTGGTCGGTCGGGGCACCCGGCTGAGCCGGGCTCTGCGCGGTGGCGGGCTGGCCGTCCCAGGTGCTGGCCTGCTTCTTGCCGGTGTAGTCGTAGACGACGTAGCGGCCGATCAGCTGGCTGGCCTTCTCGATCGGCTTGCCCTTGCCGAGCGCGAACACGACCGGCTTGCCCGGCTTCGCCGGCGGCTTGGTGCCGGCCGCGACCGTCACCTTCGGCTCGGCGTTCAGCGGGCCGCTGACCGTGATCTTCGTCGGCGTCGACGGGGTGACCGGGTTCGCGTCCAGCGGGGTGTCGTTGGCGGCCTCGCCGATCAGGTCGACGACGAAGATCAGCGTGTCGTCGCCCTTGATACCGGCCTGCTCGTTACCGGTGGACTTGTAGCCCTTGTCCGCCGGGATCGACAGCATCACACGGCTGCCGATCTTCTTGCCGACCAGACCCTCGTCCCAGCCGGCGATGACGCCGCCGACCCCGATCGGGAACGACGAGGGTGCGCCGCGGTCGTAGGAGTTGTCGAAGACCTTGCCGTCGCGCCAGATCTGGCCGAGGTAGTTCGCGGTGAGCAGCTCGCCCTTCTTCACCTCGGGACCGTCGCCCTCCTTGAGGACCTCGGTCACCAGGGTCTTGTCCGGGTCGCCTTCGCGATGGGTGACGGTCGGCTTCTGCCCGAAGTCCGAGGTCACCTTGACACCGCCGGCCCCGAACTCGTCCTTCTTGTCCGATCCGCACGCCACCAGGGACGACCCCAGCGCCGCAACCACGACCAGACTCAACAACTTGCGCACGAAACCAGCACCTCGAACATCCCGGCGCAGGTCAGCGCCGATCGACTCCGGTCAACAACGCCGCCCACCCTAGCTTGCGGCTTCAACTGGGTGGACGGCTGGCTGCGTCACCGTTGAGTCACACCACGTACAGTCACAACGCTCAGAAACCGACGGCATTGTGCGGTGCGCGCTCCGTTCGCAGTACTGCGTCCAGCCGGGACACTGCGCCCGGTGTGTGCTCGTCGATGCGGCCGGCGTGGGACAGCTCACTTGCGCGGACACCGCCGAGGTACAGCGATCCCAGCTCGGCGATGCCGAGCGACAGGTCTGCGGTCTGGTCAGTAGTTGTGCAGCTGGCTCCAGCCGGTGCTGCGTCCAGACGCCAGCGGCCAGAGCCGAACAGGTCGTCCGACACATCCAGTACGAGCGAATCGGTCGCGGCGTACGTCCGTGCCTCCAGAGCCCCTCGTACGTCGAGGATGCGCAGCCACAGGTTGTCCCGCGTCCGCGTGAGCTTCAGCGCCCGCGGATTGGTCAGCATCCAGCGCAGTGGTTCGTCGACGGGTCGCCGTGCCGCAACGACGCGCTTGGTGAGGTCGAAGTCGAGCAGCAACCCCCACAGCGCCCGGTACGCATCGGATGTCAGCGCCTCGAAAGCTTCAACCTGCAGTACGCCCGTCTGAGCCGGATCCGGCGACCACGGCAACCGGAAGATCGCAGCACCGTCCACTGCCCCCGCAGCATCGCGATGCACGAGGTGGTGCGCCCGCCCGGACCCGTCCGCCGGCAACGCACCGGCTGCGAGCCCGTCCCACTTACCCGGCAGCGGACTGATCTCCCCTACGCGCTGGGCACGCACCTGTTCATGCAGCACCGGCCACACCTCGCCCGCCACCCCGCCGTCCACCAGCTCGAGCGCACCCGAGTCGGAGAACTCAGACCGGAAGGCGGCGTCGGTACGCCGTACCTCCCAGCGGTGCTGGAATGTCGCCGGCGAGAACCCGTACCGGCCGTAGATCGTCCCCTCGCTGGCACTGAGTCCGGCCAGGAACTCACCACGCTCGCGGCAGTCCGCCAGCATCGCGGACATGATCTTCCGCAGCAGCCCACGCCTGCGGTACGTCGGCAGCACAGCGGTGGACGTCACGCCGCCGAGGCCCAGTTGCCGGCCGCCCGGGACGGTGACCTGCACCGACACGATCGCCGACCCGCCGGCGATCTTGCCGTCGACGAACGCGGCTTGCGGGCGGATCCAGTCCGCCCGGAGCTCGTCGGCGTACCGCTCGAGGTCGGCGGCGGTCGGCGGGACCTGCGGTGGCCAGGCGGCTGTTCCGGCGTACCAGGCCGACGGCTCGGGCTCCTCCTGCGGGAAGCCGTTCACGTACGGCAGGACGCGCAGGTACTCCAGTGACTCGGCCGCGGTGATCGGCCGGATTTCAATCGCCATGCGCCCTTTCTAAGCAGCGCATGGCGACCAAGCACCCGATTTAGCCAGGAACTACATGCTGGCGATGAGCTTCTCGACGCGCTCGTCGTGGGCCCCCCGCCCCCTCTTTCCTTCCCTTACATGCTGGCGATCAGCTTCTCCACGCGCTCGTCGTGGGACTTGAAGGGGTCTTTGCACAACACCGTGCGCTGGGCCTGGTCGTTGAGCTTGAGGTGCACCCAGTCGACGGTGAAGTCGCGGCGGCGCTCCTGTGCGCGCTTGATGAACTCCCCGCGCAGCCGGGCCCGCGTGGTCTGCGGCGGCACCGACTTGGCCTCGAACACCCGCAGGTCGTCGACGACCCGGGTGACCGCGCCCTTGCGCTCGAGCAGGTAGTAGAGCCCGCGCGGCCGGTGGATGTCGTGGTACGCCAGGTCGAGCTGCGCCACCCGCGGGCTGGCCAGACCGAGGTTGTTCTGCGCGCGGTAGCGCTCGATCAGCCGGTATTTGATCACCCAGTCGATCTCGCGCTCGATCCCGGACATGTCGCCGGACTCGATCGCCTTCAGCGTCCGCTCCCACAGCGACAGCGCCCGCTCGACCGCCGGCGTCCCGAGCTCGCGGCGGTCGACGAAGTCGCGCGCCTTGGTCAGGTACTCCGTCTGGATGTCCAGCGCCGACGCCTCGCGGCCGTTCGCCAGCCGGACCTCGCGGCGACCGGTCATGTCGTGGCTGATCTCGCGGATCGCCCGGATCGGGTTGTCCAGGGTCAGGTCGCGCATCACGATGCCGGCCTCGATCATCCGCAGCACCAGGTCGGTGCTGGCCACCTTGAGCAGCATGGTGGTCTCGGACATGTTCGAGTCGCCGACGATCACGTGCAGCCGGCGGAAGCGCTCGGCGTCCGCGTGCGGCTCGTCACGGGTGTTGATGATGGGCCGGGACCTGGTGGTCGCGCTGGAGACGCCTTCCCAGATGTGCTCGGCCCGCTGCGACACGGAGTACACCGCGCCGCGGGGGGTCTGCAGCACCTTGCCGGCGCCGCAGATCAGCTGCCGGGTGACCAGGAACGGGATCAGCACGTCGGCCAGCTTGGCGAAGTCGCCGTGCCGGCTGACCAGGTAGTTCTCGTGGCAGCCGTAGCTGTTGCCGGCCGAGTCGGTGTTGTTCTTGAACAGGTAGACGTCGCCGAAGATGCCTTCGTCGTGCAGCCGCTTCTGCGCGTCGACCAGCAGTCCCTCGAGGATCCGCTCACCGGCTTTGTCGTGCGCGATCAGGTCGGTGACCGAGTCGCACTCGCCGGTCGCGTACTCCGGGTGGGAGCCCACGTCGAGGTAGAGCCGGGCCCCGTTGCGGAGGAAGACGTTGCTGCTCCGCCCCCAGGACACGACCCGCCGAAACAGGTACCGCGCCACCTCGTCCGGGGTCAGTCGCCGCTGCCCGCGGAACGTACAGGTCACGCCGTACTCGTTCTCCAGACCGAAGATTCGCCGGTTCACATCACCCACACTACGGCGCGGTTCCGACAAGCGGGCCAGATCTCAGGCGCGCCGTCGTCCGGCGTTATCCCTTTGATGCACCTGCAGGTCGCAACAATCAGGCGTCCGCCCGCATCGAGGTTGTCGCGAGGAAGGACTTCCACATGACCAAGAACAGGCGAGCGCTCGGCGCGATCGCCACCGGAGTGCTCGTCACGGGCACCCTTGTCAGCGCGCCCGCCGGAGCCGCTCCGGCCACCGCGACCAGCCAGTCCGCGGTCTGCTCGATGCGACTGGGCTCCGTCACACCCGGCGGCGACCACACCATGCAGACCATCACCGCCACACCGTCGGCCAGTGCCCGCAAGGTCGGCCCGAAAGACCTCTATCCGGACGGTCAGGCGCGCCTGCCTACCGCGATCCGGACCTCGTACCAGGCATGGGACGGCCTCGAGCAGCGCACCGGTCTGGTAGTGCTCGGCGTCCGGATGTACTCGACGAGCTACTTCGCCGACCCCACCGGCTCGGCGATCGTGCCGGGGACACTCAAGCAGACCCTGATCGGCGGCGGCTGGGACGACCTGCACAAGTACGTCGAGCTGAGCCATGCCGCTCCCGGGGGTCAAGAGCGGTCGAACGTCTACTCGCTGATCAACCAGTTCACCGACGGCCTGATCGCCCGCTGGACGGTCACCCCGAGCGGCTGGAAGTACTACACGACGTTCGGCGGGTTCTCTGCGGTCAAGACGATGGTGCTGATCGGTCAGGGCAGTACCTACGACACGTTCCTGGCCACCACGAACGGCGGTGCGCTCTACACCGTCCGGATACCGACCGGCGCCGGGAATCCGGTGGTGACCAAGGTGCGCACGTCGACCTGGCAGAGCTTCGAGACCCTGATCGCGGAGAAGTGCGGCAACTCCGGCACCCTGCTCCTCGGCATCGACAAGAACACCGGCGCCGGCTACCTGTACGCCGTCGGCCACGCCAACGGCGCCGCAACCGTCATCAAGGGTCTCGGCAAGGTCCCGACGACCTTCCCGGCCACTGACTCGTACTTCCGCTACTTCAGCGGCGGCACCGTCCTCACTGGAGCGTGAGTTGTGACAAGACTTCGGATCCCGGCCAGCGTGGCCGGCGTGGTCGGCGCTGCGATGACGGCGGCCGCACTTGTGCCCGGACCGGCTCAAGCTGAGACCGCTCGGGCGAGTGCGGCCTGCAGCCTCACCCTGGGCACGGTGACCGTCCAGGGCGACCACAAGTTCCAGACGATCACGGCCACGTCGCCGGTGACAGCCGGTACGCCGGTTGTCCGCCCGAAGGGGCTGTTCCCGGTGGATCAGGTGCGGCTGGCGACGTCGCTGGGGTGGGAGCCGGATCCGCCGTCGGCCATGGTCAGCCGCGGGTACGTGACGATCGGGACCGACCTCTACCGATTCAGCTACGCCATCGACAACAGCACAGGCCAGCTCGACCCGGCGTCGTACGTGAAGTCCAAGGTGGGCGGCGGCTGGATCCACCAGACGTACCTGGACCAGTCCACCTTCTTCACGGCCAACGGCCCCCGCACCAACAGCTACGCCCTGCAGGACGACGTGATCACGCGCTGGACCGTGGAGGGATCGGCCTGGCGCAACAAAGCGACGTACAGCGGGTTCTCGGCGGTGAAGACGATGACGCTGATCAGCCAGACCGCGACGTACGACAGCTTCCTGGCCAACACCCGGGGCGGAGCGCTCTACACGATCCGGATCCCGCTCAGCGGCGCTCCAGTGGTCAAGAAGGTGCGTACGTCGACCTGGCAGACCTTCGACACGCTCATCGCCGAGAGGTGCGGCAAGCAGAGCACCCTGCTGCTGGGCATCGACAAGGACACGCGCACCGCCTACCTATATGCCGTCAGCCACGCCAACGGTGCCGCTACGGTCATCAACGGCCTCGGCAGGGTGGGCAACCAGCTCGTCGCGCCCGAGGACAAGACGTACTTCCGATACTTCGCCGGCAGCTCTGAAGCCGACGACCTTCTCTACGGGGAGTGAACAAGGATGAAGAAACGAGCAGCTGGGCTGCTGGGGGTAGTGATGGCTGCCGGGGCGCTGGTCCAGGCCGCACCGGCGAGTGCTGGTACGACGGCGCCGCCGCCGTTCTGCCAGTTGGCGCTGGGTTCGACGACGAGCGGCGGGGACCTCATCCTCCGGGTGCTGTCAGGGACCGTCCCGCCGAGCGCCAGTGCGAGCACCTGGGGCGGCAAGGACCTCCTGCCGGACGACAACATCAAGGTGGCCAGCGGGCTCGGTCTGCAGGTCAACGCGGACCAGACCGGAGTCAGCCGGCGCCAGTACGTCGTGCTGGACTCCACGCTCAACCTGCTGACGTACGACGTGAAGGGCTTCGGCGGCGAGGTCGATCCGGGCTCGGTGACGCGGACCGCGGTCGGCGGCGGCTGGAGCGCTGCCCGGTACATCGAGAACTCCCGCTACAACGTCGGCAACAAGCTCGTCCGGAACAGCGCGTACGCCGTCATCGGTGACACCATCCTGCGCTGGAGCGTCAACGGCACGTCGTTCACCCACAAGACGACGTACGCCGGGTTCAGTGCGGTCAAGACGATGACGCTGATGAGCCAGACCGCCACCTACGACACGTTCCTCGCAAACACGTTCGCCGGAGCGCTCTACACGATCCGGATCCCCGTGTCGGGCAAGCCGGTGGTGAAGGTCGTACGGCGGACCACGTGGCAAGGTTTCGAGGCGCTCGTCGCCTCCAAGTGCGGCACCGGGACGCTGCTGCTCGGCGTCGACAAGGAGACCGGAGCGCCGTACCTCTACACGATCGGACACGCCAACGGGACGGCGACAGTGATCAAGGGCCTTGGCAAGGTGCCGCGCACGTTCGGTGAGGTCGCCTACTCGCGGTACTACGACGACACCCAGGACTACGACCAACTGTCCGGCGAGTAAGGCCGATTGTCTGGTGAGTTTCCGGTGCCACACTGGAAACTCATCAGACTCATCGGGGCGATCGAGAGGCACGACGTGAGCCGGACCCGAGTGGCTATCGCAGACGACGACGTTCTGCTGCGCGAGGGTCTGGCCAGTCTGCTCGAGCGCTCCGGCTTCGCCGTCCTCGGTACGGCGGGCAACGCCGAGCAGCTCCTCGACCTGGTACGGCGCGAGGGGCCGGAGCTCGTCATCGTCGACATCCGGATGCCACCCGGCCTCTCGACGGAGGGCCTCGACGCGGCGGACGTCATCCGCCGGGAGCACCCGGAGACCGCCGTCCTGCTGCTGTCGGCGCACGTAGAGGTCGAGCACGCGCTCCAACTGATGGCCACCGGGCAGGGCGTCGGCTACCTGCTCAAGAGCCGGGTGACGGACGTCGACGAGTTCCTCGAGAGTCTGCGCCGGGTCGCACGCGGCGGCTCTGTGGTCGACCCCGCCCTGGTCCGGGAGCTGGTCGACGCTCGACGCCGCCATGACCCGCTGGCCGCGCTCAGCCAACGCGAGCGTGAGGTCCTGTCGCTGGTGGCGGAGGGCCGCTCGAACGCCGGTGTCGCGCGGCGGCTGTGGGTTGCCGAGGGGACCGTCGAGAAGCACGTCCGCAGCATCCTGACCAAGCTCGACCTGCCCGAGACCGACGACGACCATCGCCGGGTCCTGGCCGTCCTGACCTACCTCGACGGCGTGCGGCACGGGGCCACATGAGGGCGAAGTGATCGGCGGCGTAGCCCGCCGGGTGCTGCTCGCGAGCGGGCTGTTGATGGTGCTGGTCGGCTCCGGGTTCGTGGTACTGCTGATCTCGGTGCAGGGACTGCGTGCGTCGGAACACCAGGCCCGCCACACCGCGGCCGTACTGACCAGTGCGCATCAGGTGGAGCGGCTGGTCAATGACCTCGCAAGCGGTCAGCGCGACTTCGTCATCACCGGTCAGGAGAAGTTCCTGCAACCGTGGCAGGCAGCTCAGGCGCAGTTACCGGCGCAGACCGCCGCGTTGCAGCAGTTGGTTGCAGGCAGCCCCGATCAGCTCACTCGGGCGCAGCAGGTGAGCCGGAGCGTCACGTCGTACCTGCGTGACTACTCGATGCCGGAGATCGGGGCCGCACGTCTCGACCCGGACACTGCCCGCACCGAGGCCGCCACGGCGGAGGGCGCGCAGCGGGTCGCTCAGATCCGCTCGGTGCTCGACCAGCTGATCGGCTCCGAGCAGCAGTTGTCGGTGACCGAGCAGCGGCACTCGGACGCGGTCGCCGATCAGGCGGTCGTCGCCGCGGCGATCGGGCTGGCCGGTTCCGTCGTACTCATCCTGGGCTTCACGATCTACCTGACGCGGGCGATCGTCCGGCCGGTGCGGGTCACAGCCGAGATGGCGAACCAGCTGGCCGCGGGGGATCTCGGCGTACGCGTGCCGGAGACGGGCGTCGGCGAGATCCGCACGCTGGAACGTACGTTCAACACGATGGCGACCTCGCTCGGTGCGGCAAGCGCCGACGTCGCCGCGTCCCGGGCGCGCATCGTGCGGTCGGCGGACGCGACCCGGCGGCAGATCGAGCGCGATCTGCACGACGGGATCCAGCAACGGCTCGTCTCGCTGACCCTTGACGTCCGGGCGATCCAGGCCGGCGCCCCGATGGCCGAGCTCGACAAGGTCGCAGACGGGTTGTCCTCGACGTTGGACGAACTGCGAGAGATTGCCCGAGGCATCCATCCCGCGATCCTGTCCGAAGGCGGCATCGGTCCGGCCCTCCGGATGCTCGCCCGCCGGTCCAAGGTCCCGGCCGAGGTCACGGTCGGGTTCACGACCAGGCTCCCGGCGCCGATCGAAGCAGCCACGTACTACGTCGTGTCCGAAGCCCTCACCAATGCCGCGAAGCACGCCGATGCGTCCGTCGTACTGATCGATGCCGACATCACGAACGACCTGCTGGAACTGATCGTCCGCGACGACGGTCGCGGTGGCGCGGACCCGGCGACGGGCTCCGGGCTGATCGGGCTCGGCGACCGCGTCCAGGCTCTCGGCGGAACGTTCGTGGTCGAAAGTCCAACAGGAGCAGGGACTACGCTCTCGGTCGCGCTGCCCATCACCTTGTAGTACAGGCAGCAGGAATGCCACCGGTTTGCGTGCCTGCAATGCTTGATCCATGCGGTGCCTGATCGTCGACGACAGCCGGCACTTCCTCGAAGCGGCGCGCGGCCTGCTGCGGCGCCAAGGCGTCACAGTCGTCGGTACGGCGATGTCGGCCGCCGAGGCCGGTGAGCTGGTCGCGGACCTGCGTCCGGACGTCGTACTGGTCGACATCGACCTCGGCGGCGAGAGCGGCTTCGACCTGATCATGCAACTGCGGTCCGCCGGCTCGCCGCCGCCGATGATCCTGATCTCGACGCACGCCGAGCAGGACTACGCGGACTTGATTGCCGCGAGCCCTGCGATCGGCTTCGTGCCCAAGACGAACCTGTCGGCCGCCGCGATCCAAAGGCTGCTGGACAGGGGCTAGCTGGAGCGCCCGCGGCGTACGACGGCGTCGAATCCGGCAGCCAGCAAGAGAACTGCGCCCGTGACGACCCATTCGTAGCCCGACGAGTTCGAGCCCTGGATCAGGTCGCTCATGCCGTTGATGATGACGGCAACCACCAGGCCGCCGAGTACGGCGTCGATCATCCGGCCGCGCCCGCCGAACAACGACGTACCGCCGATGACCGCTGCACCGACTGCCAGCAGCAGGGTGTTCCCGGCGCCTGCGTTCGACTGCACCGATTGCAGGAGGGACGCCGCGACCACACCCGAAATGGCCGCCATGCCGGAGCAGATCACGAACACGGAGATCCGGATCCGCGACACCACGACACCGGCGCGACGAGCAGCCTCCTCGTTGCCGCCGACGGCGTACACGTGCCGGCCGTAGCGAGTGCGGCTGAGGGTGAAGTGCCAGACCACGAACAGCAGAACGAGCAGGACGACGGCCCACGGCTCGCCTTGCGCCTTGTTGCTGAAGAACGCGTTGGTGATCAGGTTGCGGTTGATCCCCATCTCGTAGGTGAACGCGCTGCCGAGCAACGCGACCGCAACCACCTTCGCCACGATCACGACGACCGGTGTCGCGGGCAGCCCGCTCTGCCGGCGTCCGCGCGCATCGACCAGCTTGATCGCGGCGTATCCGAGGACGAAGATCCCCAGCAAGGTCCAGCCCAGCCAGATCGGCACGAAGCTGTTCTCCAACGAGATCAGCGGCGAGCCGGTCGGCAGGATCACCGAGCCCTGACCGCCGATCAGGATCAGCGTCAGCCCCTGAAAGGCCAGGAACGTCGCCAGCGTGATCACGAACGACGGAATGCCGGCCCGCGCCCGCAGCCATCCCATCACGAACCCGATCACCAGCCCGACGGCGAGACCCGCGAGTACGCCGATCCACCACGGCTGGCCGTGCCGCAGCAACAGCACAGCCATGATCGCGGAGCACAGACCACCGGTCGTCCCCGCGGACAGATCGATCTCCCCGAGCAGCAGAACGAAGACCAGCCCCATCGCCATCACGATGATCGGAGCGGCCTGGATAACCAGCGCCTCGAGGTTGTACGCGCTCAGGAAGCCTTGATGCACGATCGCGAAGAACGCGGTGATGACGACCAGGCCGACGATCGCCGGAGCCGACCCGAGTTCGCCGCCACGCAGCCTCGCCAGGTAGTCGCGCAGGTAGGCGATCAGCGGCGCCGGCACGCGCTCGTGCTGCGGTTTCTGGTCGGCGACCACCGGTTCGGCCTGCACGTTCACTGGGACGCTCCCCTCGACTCGGCCGGCAGTCCGAGTTCCCCGGACCGGCCGCTGGTGATCAGCTCGACGACCTGGGTCTGGCTGACGTCCTTACGCCGTACCTGGGTGGCCATCCGGCCCAGGAACAGGACGGCGATCGAGTCGGCGACCTGCATGACGTCGTTCATGTTGTGCGAGACGAGTACGACGGCGACGCCGCGATCCGCCAACCGGCGTACCAGGTCCAGCACCTGCTCGGTCTGGGCGACGCCGAGGGCCGCGGTCGGCTCGTCGAGGATGACGATCTTCGAGCTCCAGAGCACGGACTTCGCGATCGCGACCGTCTGCCGCTGGCCGCCGGACAAGCTCGCGACCCGTTGCCGGACCGAGCGAACCGTCCGGACTCCCAACGAGGCAAGGGTTTGCGCGGCCAGCTGCTCCATCGTGTTCTCGTCGAGCGTGTGCAGCCGGCCGACCCGTTCGCGGCCGAGGAACATGTTGCCGACGACATCGAGATTGTCAGCCAGGGCCAGATCCTGGTGGACGATCTCGATGCCCAGCCGGGCCGCGTCCCGCGGTTCGTGCAGCTGCTGCGCCGTACCGTCCACGAGGATCTCGCCGGCGTCGATGCGGTGGATGCCGCCGATACATTTGACCAGCGTCGACTTGCCTGCCCCGTTGTCGCCGACCAGGGCGGTCACGTCGCCGGCCGCGGCGCTGAAGTCGACTCCCGACAGCGCCACGACCGGACCGAACGACTTGCCGACGCCTCGTAGTTCGAGTGTCTTCACGGGGTGTGGATGCCGTTCTCGTTGCAAAGCTTCACCAGCGCGGGAGTCGGGCAGACCGACGCCGCGGTCTCGTAGCCGTCCGTCACCGGCATCGCCACGTTCTTCTTGGTGATCACCGTCGGGTCGGCCAGGTAGGACGGGACCTCGCGACCGGTGGTCGGGTCCTTGATCGTTGCCGGGGCGGTCGGCTTCTGGCCGGACAGGATCTGGCCCGCCAGCTTGATCGCGACATCGGCCTCACCGGCGACCGGCTTGTAGATCGTGAAGCACTGGGTGCCGGCCATCACGTTGTCCAGACCGCCCGCGGTGGCGTCCTGCCCGGACACCGCGACCTTGCCGGCCAGACCCTGCGACTTCAGCACGTTGATGACCGACTGCGCCATGGTGTCGTTGGCAACCATCACCGCGTTCAAGTTCGGGTGCCGGCCGAGCATCGTGGTGAACACGGTCTGCGCGGTGGCCGGGTCCCAGTTGCCGGTCTGCTCGCCGAGTTTGGTCCAGCCGGCCTGCTTCGACAGCACCGAGTTGTAGCCCTGGGCAAACAACGTCGCGTTGTTGTCGGTCGGTGCGCCGTCGATGTCGACGTACCCGACGGCGCTCTTGCCGGCGACCTGCGGGCACGCGGTCAGCGCCGTACCCTGGTCCTCGCCGACCTTCACGTTGTCGTAGGACACGTAGTACTCCGCCGTACCGCCCGTGGTCAGACGGTCGTAGTCGATCGTCACCACGTTGTGCTGCTTGGCCAGCGACTCGATCGCCTTGCCGGACCCCGAGTCGAGGTTCGTCACCAGCAGGACGCCGACGCCCTGGTTGATCAGCGCCTGGGCCTGGGACTCCATCGTCGTCGCGCTGTTGTTCGCGTTGTCGATGTAGCAGGTGAGCTTGTTCGCCGTGCATTGCTTACGCAGCTCGTTCGGGTCGGCCGAGACCCAGCGGGGCGAGGACGCGGTGTCCGGAAGCAGGACGCCGACCTTCGTGTTCGGCGGCGGCGTACTGCTGCTCCCGGACGAGTTGTTGTTGTTATTGCCGCAGGCAACCAGACCCGCCATCAGTGTCAGCGTGAGTCCGGCCAGTGCGACAGCTCTCGGTGGTGTTCGCATCTCGCGTCCTTCGTGATCGCCGCAGGGTTCTCTCCTGCCCAGCATGCGATCGGCGCCGCGTCCCGTCGTCGCAGCAGGCACCCAACCTCGTTGCCCACCAGTTGGTACGACGGATACCGGCTGGCTGGGTACCGTGACGGCGGACAGCCTCACTGCACCGGCGGACCGGACCGGGCCATGGTTCTGGGTATGTCCACATCTGCAGCAATACCTTCCGCTCGGCAGAGCCGGCCGGGCCTGAAGCGTGACATCGGCTTCGTCGGTCTGATCTGGGCGTCCGAAGGATCGATCATCGGCTCCGGCTGGTTGTTCGGCGCCCAAGGCGCCCTGTCCACCGCCGGCCCCGCGGCGATCATCTCCTGGGTCATCGGCGGCACGGCGATCCTGATCCTGGCGCTCGTGCACGCGGAGCTCGGCGGTATGTACCCGGTCTCCGGCGGTACGGCGCGCTTCCCGCACTACGCGTTCGGCGGCGCGGCCGGTGCGTCGTTCGGCTGGTTCTCCTGGTTGCAGGCGGCCACCGTGGCGCCGATCGAGGTACTGGCGATGATCACCTACGGCCAGCACTACTCGTTCGCGAGCGGCTGGCTGAAGACCAAGAACGGCCAGCACATCCTCACCGGCTCGGGGATCGTGGTCGCGGTGCTGCTGATGGCCGCGGTCACCGCGATCAACTTCCTCAGCATCCGGCTGCTCGCGCGGACCAACAGCGCGGCGACCTGGTGGAAGGTCGGCATTCCGCTGCTGACGATCTTCGCGCTGGCCGTGGTCCAGTTCCACGGCAGCAACTTCACCGCCGCCGACGGCTTCAACCCGTACGGCGCCAAGGGCATCCTGTCCGCGGTGTCGACCAGTGGCATCATCTTCGCGCTGCTCGGCTTCGAGCAGGCCGACCAGCTGGCCGGCGAGAGCAGCAACCCGCGGCGCGACATCCCGCGTGCGGTGATCGGGTCGATCGTGATCGGCGCGGTCATCTACATCCTGCTGCAGATCGTGTTCATCGCGGCCCTGCCCAAGGACCAGATCCAGGGCACCTGGGCGCATGCGGCGTACACGACGATGACGGGACCGTTCGCCCAGGTCGCGACGTTGCTGAGTATGGGGTGGCTGGCAACGATCCTGTACATCGACGCGGTGGTTTCGCCTGGTGGTACGGGGCTGATCTACATCACCGGCAGCTCGCGGGTGTCGTACGGACTGAGCCGGAACGGGTATGTGCCGGCTGTGTTCGAGCGGACCAACAAGCGCGGCGTGCCGTGGGTCGGGCTGATCACGGCGTTCATCATCGGCTGCATCTGCTTCCTGCCGTTCCCGAGCTGGCGTTCACTGGTCGGGTTGATCACCAGCGCGAGCGTGCTGATGTACGCCGGTGCGCCGTTGTCGCTCGGCGTGTTCCGTCGCCGGCTGCCTGGGGCGCATCGCCCGTACCGGCTGCCGGGCGCGAACTGGCTGTCACCGCTGGCGTTCGTGGTCGCGAACCTGCTGATCCTGTGGTCCGGGTGGATGACGGACTGGAAGCTCGGCGTGGCGATCCTGCTCGGATACGTGATCCTGATCGGCAACCGGGTGCTGAAGCTGAACCCGATCATGCCGCAGCTCGATCTACGCGCGGCGCAGTGGCTGCCGGCGTACCTGGTCGGGATGGGGCTGATCGTCTACCTGAGCGACTTCGGGCCGCTGAAGCACCCGTGGTTCCCGCTGTGGTGGGACATGCTCGTGACGGCAGTCTTCAGCCTGGTCATCTACTTCTGGGCTCTCGCGGTCGCATTGCCGGCCGAACAGATCCAGGCGATGGTCGACCAGGTCGTCGTACCCGAAGAAGCCAACCTGGGGTGAACGCCTGTTAGTGCGTCCCCGCCGGCCCGCCCCGGCGCCGGGCCGAGTGCCTCGGCGTCGGGCACTTGACGGGTTGACCCCTCAGATTGTCGGTTGTTCCCCCTGCATGCAACGGGCTAACCGACAATCTGAGGGGTCAACCCGTCAAATGGCTGGGGATCGGCGGGGTTAGAGGTCGACGAGGTCGAGAAGCTGGCCCAGTTCCTTCTGGTTGAGGTCTCGGAGTTCGCCGGTGTGTAGGTTGCCGCGGCGGACCGGGCCGATCGCGGTGCGGGTGAGGCGCTTGACCGGGTGGCCGACCGCGTCGAACATGCGGCGGACGATGCGGTTGCGGCCCTCGTGCAGGCTCATCTCGACCAGGGTGCGGCCGGGGACGGTGGAAACGATCTTCACCGTGTCCGCGCGGGCCGGGCCGTCGTCGAGCTCGACGCCGTCGAGGAGCGTCCGCAGTACCCCGGGCTTGACGTTGCCGTCGACCTCGGCGACGTACGTCTTGGAGACCTCGTACGACGGGTGCGCGAGGCGGTGCGCGAACTCACCGTGGTTCGTGAGCAGCAGGAGTCCTTCGGTGTCGGTGTCGAGCCGGCCGATGTGGAAGAGACGCTCCGGGCGGTCCTGCACGTAGTCGGTGATGCACGGACGCCCTTGCGGATCGGACATCGTGCTGACGACACCGCGCGGCTTGTTGAGGACGAGGTACACGTTCGCACTCACCGGCGGAATCCGCTCGCCGTCGACCCGGATGACCGCGGACTCCGGATCCACCCGAACCCCGAACTCCGTCACCACCCGCCCGTCAACCTCGACCCGCCCCTCTTCAATCAAGAGTTCAGCATTCCGCCGGGAAGCAACCCCCGCCCGCGCCAAAACCTTCTGCAACCGAACCCCGCCGTCATCCGCCATCCCGCCCGCCCTCCCCCAAAACCCCAACCACCCGAAACCCCTCAGCAGCCTCCACGGCCTCGGCTTCCACATCGTCAGCGTCTACATCGTCAGCGTCTACATCGTCGGCCTCTACATCGTCCGCGGCTGCTTCTCCGTCCTCGTCGTCGCCGGCATCCCCGGCCGTCTCCGCGTCCTCCACGGACACAGCGGTTTCGGCCTCTTCGGCATCCGTCGACTCATCAGCATCCGCGTCCTGGTACGACGCCACCTCCTCCGCATCCTGCGCGGGCTCGGCGTGCTCGGTCTCGGCGTGCTCCGCCTCGTCGGACTCGGTGGCTTGTGCGGACTGGGCGTCCTCCGCCATCCCGGCGGACTCCGCGTCGTCCGTTGACGTGGTGTCGTCGGAAGACGGTGAGGGCGGGAGGGTTTGGGCGGCGAGCTCCTCCTCTATGTCGTCCATGTCGGGGAGGTAGGGAGCGAGCTCCGGGAGGTCGTCCAGGGACTGCATGCCCATGCGTTCCAGGAAGTACGTCGTGGTGCGGTAGAGGGTGGCTTGGGATTCTGTGTCGGCGCCGGCCTCCTCGACCAGACCGCGCGCTACCAGCGTGCGCATGACGCCGTCGACGTTCACCCCGCGGATGGCGGAGACGCGCGCCCGGCTGACCGGCTGCTTGTACGCGACCACCGACAGCGTCTCGAGCGCGGCCTGCGTCAGCCGTGCTTGCTGGCCGTCGAGTACGAAGCGTTCGACGTACGGCGCTGCCTCGGCGCGGGTGTAGTACCGCCAGCCGCCGCCCACCTCACGCAGGTCGAACCCACGCCCCTGCTCGGTGTACTCCTCCGCCAGCCCCGCGAGCGCGTCCGCCACATCCCCCGTGGGCCGCCCGACCGCACGCGCCAACGTGAGCACCGGCAACGGCTCATCCGTCACCATCAGGATCGCCTCGATAGCCCGCCGCATGGTGTCGTCATCAACAACAACCTCATCCCCCACCGGCACCTCAGTCTGCCCCGGCGGCAGGTGCTCCTCGTCCTGTGTATCGGCAGGTTGGGGAGTGTTTTCGCCCGTATCGGGTGCAAAATCCTCCCCAACCCCGACGGGCCGGTCTGGCACAGCGTCCGCGTCCGTGCCCGCCTGCTCCGCCACGGCACCGTCCGGAGCAACCTGCTGCTCGGAGTCGGCCGCGCCCACCGGCTGGTCCGGCGCGGGTTCTTCCTGTGGGGCGGGCTCGGGGGTGTTGGTTTGGTCGGTCACTGGTTTGCCGTCTCGTTGGGTGCTGGGTCGATGTCGGATTCGTCGGTGGCGCTGGCGCCGGGCTCGAGGAAGTCGGTGTCCTCGGCAACTACCGGGGCCTCGCCGGCTTCGGGCTCGGACGGTTTGGATTCCTCGTCGAACTCGTCGCTGACGTCGATCTCGCCCTCGTCCGTACCCGTCCACCGGATCGTGAGCTCACCCAACGGCGTCACCTGGTCAAAGGTCACCGCAGCCTCACGGAACAACTCCAGCAACGCCAAGAACCGGCACACCGTCGTCACGGTGTCCGGCGAGTCGGACACCAGCGCGCGAAACGTCGTACTGCGCTGCCGCCGCAACCGGTCCACGATCACCAAAGCCTGTTCGCGCACCGTGACGGCCGGCGCGTGCAGGTGAGCGAGCGAAACCCCTTCAGGTACGTCGTTCTTCGGCGCCATCGCACGCGACGCGAGCGCAGCCAACCCGGCCGGATCAAGCCCCAGCAACACCTCAGGCAGCAACTCCGCGAATCGCGGCTCCACCCCAACGGCCCGCGGGAACCGCCGCGACTCGATCGCCATCCGCTCCTGCACCAGCGCAGCGATCTGCTTGAACGCCCGATACTGCAACAGCCGCGCGAACAGCAGATCCCGCGCCTCGAGCAGCGCGAGGTCCTCGTCGTCCTCGACCTCGCCCTTCGGCAGCAACCGCGCCGCCTTCAGGTCCAGCAACGTCGCCGCGATCAGCAGAAACTCCGACGTCTGATCGAGATCCCACTCCGACCCCAGCGCCTTGATATGCGCGATGAAGTCGTCCGTGATCACCGAGAGCGCGATCTCGGTGATGTCCAGCTTGTGCTTCGAGATCAGCTGCAGCAGCAGGTCGAACGGGCCCTCGAAGTTCACCAGGTGAACACTGAACCCCTTGCCCTCGGCAACAGCCGGCTCGTCGCCCGAGCCGGCCGAGAGGTCCAGCGGTAACGAGTCCGAGGACACGGTCACTCCGTGCCCTTGAGCTCCGCGGCCCGGTCCTCGGACGCGCGCAGCCGCCGTACCAGCACCGAGTCCGGCCCGTGGTCGACGAAGTCGGCCAGCAGGACGTCGATCGCCTCGCGGACGATCCGGCCCCGGTCGGCGGTCAGGCCGTGCTCCGCGCGCAGCGCAAGTCTGGTCTGTTCCAATCCGAGCAGCTCATCCTCCGTCACGTACACGGTGATCTTCGTGTCGTGACGGATCCGACCACTCGACTTCCGGTCGTCGACGACCGTCGTACGGGACCGTACGGTGGACGATCCGTCAGTGGTGGTGCGCTTCTCGGGTCTGGTCTGCTTCGGTGCCGCACCCCCGAAGAGTTCACTGGCACCTGGCAGGCTCACCCGGCGGGACAACGCGCCAGCACCTCCTTGGCAAGGTCGCGGTACTGCGTAGCCGCTTGGGACGAGGGGGCGTACGTCGTGATCGGTTCGCCGACGACCGTGGTCTCGGGGAACTTGACGGTACGCCGGATGACGGTGTGGAAGACGCGTTCGTCGAAGGCCTGGACCACCCGGTCGAGGACCTCCCGGGCGTGCGTCGTACGCCCGTCGAACATGGTGCCGAGGATCCCGACGATCTCGAGCTTCGGGTTCAGCCGGTCCTGCACCTTGGCGATGGTGTCGGTCAGCATGGCCAGGCCGCGGAGCGCGAAGAACTCACACTCCAGCGGTACGACGATGCCGTTCGACGCGGTCAGCGCGTTCACCGTGAGCAGACCGAGCGACGGGGCGCAGTCGATCAGGATCACGTCGTAGTTCGGGATGATCGGGTCCAGCACCCGCTGCAGCGTGTACTCGCGGGCGACCTCCTGGACCAGCTGCACCTCGGCCGCGGACAGGTCGATGTTGGCCGGCAGCAGGTCGAGGTTCTCCACCCGGGTCGGCCGGATCACCTCGTCGGGCGTGATGTCGCGCTGCATCAGCAGGTTGTAGACCGACAGCTCCAGATCGTGCGGCTGGACGCCGAGGCCGATCGAGGCGGACCCCTGCGGGTCGAAGTCGATCAGCAGCACCTTGCGGCCGGTCTCGGCGATCGCCGCGCCGAGGTTGATCGTGGTCGTCGTCTTACCGACGCCGCCCTTCTGGTTGCACATCGCGATCACCTGCGCCGGGCCGGTCTTGGCGGGTGGCTGCGGCACCGGCAGGTCCGGCAGCGGCCGGCCGGTCGGCCCGATCTTGTGACGCGGGCCGTTCGGGTCGTTCACGGGTGCAAGGTCCTCCGCGGTGAGCTTGGCCGTCGGCTTCGGCATCTCCGCATAGTTGTCGGGCAGCGCCCGGGGCGTCGTCACCGGGCGGGGTGGCGTGCTGAACGGCTGGGCCGGCTCCGGGCTCGGATGGTGCCCCGGGATGCGGCCCGAAAGGTGGTCGGTCACGTGCTCGGTGCCCGGGAATGTCGACTCGTTCATGACTCGTCAAACCTTTCAACCGATACGGGCGATCCCAGCGACTGTAAGCGTGCATTCAAGCACTCTCAACCAGCCACTCCGCACCGGGGTGGGGCTGTTTGTCGACAAAGCTCCGAACCTGGCCGATCACCCACTCCGAGTTACCGGCCGTGAGCAGATGATCGCACACCGTCTCCGCCCACCGAGCACCGGGGTCTAGCTTTTCACGATCCGGTTGTAGCTGTAGAACCAGGTCGGTACGACGGCCGCCACGACGGCGAGCCCCCAGGCCGGCAGCGAGTGCCCCAGCAAGGCGACGAGGACCGACACGAGCAGGCACGGGATCTGCCAGCCGAGGAACCACCGCAGCCGCACCTTCCCGATCACGCCGGCCACACCGCTGATCACGAAGTACAGAGCGAGCCCTCCGAACAGGTACCAGCGCTCCTTGGTCTCCAGGTGCTCCCCGGCGTGCGGGATCAGACCGCCCAGTCCGGCCGCCATAGCGACGATTGCCCCGGTGACGACGAGGTGAGCGAGCAGTGCGGCCCACGGCTCGAGCGGAGTGGTACTGCGGGGCGCCGGAGTGAAGCCATACAGCGTCGTGAGCTGCCAGAGCTCGATCATCAACCAGAACGCGGCCAGCGAGGCCAGACCGACCTTCCAGTCCCAGTCGAGCTCGGTGTTCGCGTCGACGACCTGCGCCAGTGCCTCTCCGAGCACGATGATCACGAACAGCCCCAGCCGCTCGTCCAGATGCCCCCGCTCGACCTGCGCGGTCGTGATCAGCGGCGGCTTCGCCGGCACCTCGTCGTCACGCCGGTGCCACAGGCGGCGCAACAACCGGTCCCGGAGCTGGTCCTGTTCCTGCTGACGGCGGATGCTGGTCGCACGCTGCTCCAGCGCCTTCGGGTTGCGTGCCCCCATCACGGAGAACATCAGGTCGGCGGCGATCCCGCCGGCCCAGAGCCAGTACGCCGTCTCCTCCGGGACGAACAAAGCGACGACCCATGGCGCGGCCATGACACCCTGCGTGGCCGGCCAGAAGCCGATCACCTTGCCGTCCCGGCTGGCCGACCCTGCCGCGATGCCCCGGCAGACCAGGAAAGCGACAGTGAACGCCACGGTCCGGCTGCCACCGTGCGGCTCTCCAGCATGGCCCGGCAGCAGACCCGGCCACACGCCAGGTACGGACGCAGCCATTACGCCGATGCCCAGCATGGTCCGCAGTACCGCTCGGCGCCGTGTGTGCTCCCCCGCGACGTTGGCGTAGACGCTGGTCGCCGTCCACACGCTCCAGATCGCGTAGAACATCGCCGCGCAGATGGCGACCTGCCCGAGCGTCTCGGCACCGTGCAGCCGGTGCGAGATCTGCGCGGCCGCAGCGACCACGGTCAGATCGAAGAACAACTCCAGCCAACTCGCGTGCCGCTCCTCAGCAGCCCCCGTCTGTTCACTCACGCGGTGAACCTTAAGAGGAGAGCGCCCGGGGGTGCGAGGTCGCGTAGACCTCGCGGAGCTTGTCGACCGTCACCAGGGTGTACACCTGGGTCGTCGTGACGGACGCATGTCCGAGCAGTTCCTGGACCACGCGTACGTCGGCCCCGCCGTCCAGCAGGTGGGTCGCGTACGAATGACGCAGCGTGTGCGGGGAGATCTCCTTCGAGATCCCAGCCCGCTGCGCGGCACGACGCAATACCGTCCAGGCGCTCTGCCGGGACAGGCGGCCGCCGCGGGCGTTCAGAAACAGCGCATGGGTGCCGCGTCCGCGCGACACCAGGTCAGGGCGACCACGGACCTGGTACGCCGACAGTGCGTCGCGGGCGTACGACCCGACGGGCACTACCCGCTCCTTGCCGCCCTTACCGCGCAGCAGCACCGCACCGGCGTCCAGGTCGATGTCGTCGACGTCCAGGCCGACTGCCTCGGAGATGCGGGCTCCGGTGCCGTACAGGAACTCCAGAAGGGCAGCGTCCCGAGTGGCCAGTACAGCGGGCTCGGCCTCGGCTCCAGCGGCCGCTGTGAGGATCCGGGTGACCTCGTCGACAGACAGTGCCTTCGGCAGCCGCTGCGGCGGCGCAGGCGGCTTCACGGCCGCCGCAGGGTCCACAGCGGTCAGCCCCTCGCGTACACAGAACTTGTGGAACCCGCGGACCGCCACAACCGTCCGCCCGGCGCTGGAAGCGGTCAGCGGCGGATGGTCCGCGTCGCCTTCACGCAGCCGCATCAGGAAGTCGCCGATCACGGCCTCCGTGATCCGGCCGAGGTCGTCGATCCCGGCGGAGGCGAGGTAGCCGCCGTACCGGCGCAGGTCACGCCGGTACGACGCCAGGGTGTTGGGGGCCAGACCGCGCTCCACCGTGAGGTGGTCCAGGTAGGTGCCAACTGCCCTGGTGATGCCCGAAGAGATACTCAGACCAGCACCTCGTCGAGCTTCAGCTGGGACAGGTCGTGCGCCTCGGCCACCGGCCCGTACGTCACGTGACCGTCGAAGGTGTTCAGGCCGAGCGCCAGGCTGTGGTCCGACTTCAGCGCCTCCCGCCAGCCCAGGTTCGCCAGCTCGATCGCGTACGGCAGCGTCACGTTGGTGAGCGCGTACGTCGACGTGTTCGGCACCGCACCGGGCATGTTGGCGACGCAGTAGAACAGCGAGTTGTGGACCCGGTACACCGGGTCGGCGTGCGTGGTCGGACGCGAGTCCTCGAAGCAGCCGCCCTGGTCGATCGCGATGTCGACGAGCACGCTGCCCGGCTTCATCCGGCTGACCATGTCGTTGGTGACCAGCTTCGGCGCCTTCGCACCGACCACCAGCACCGCGCCGATGACCAGGTCGGCCTCGAGCACGGCGCGCTCGATCTCGTACGCGTTCGAGGCGATCGTCAGCAGGTGGCCCTGGTAGATCTGGTCGGCCTGACGCAGCCGGGCGATGTTGCGGTCGAACAGCTGCACCTGCGCCTGCATCCCGAGCGCGATCGCGGCCGCGTTCATCCCGGAGACACCCGCACCGAGGACGACCACCCTGGCCGGATGTACGCCGGACACGCCGCCGAGCAGCACGCCGCGGCCGCCGCCCTGCGCCATCAGGTGGTACGCACCGGACTGCGGCGCGAGCCGGCCGGCCACCTCGCTCATCGGCGCCAGCAGCGGCAGAGTGCCGTCCGGAAGCTGCACGGTCTCGTAGGCGATAGCCGTGATGCCGGACGTGAGCAGCGCGTCGGTCGTCTCCTGGCTGGCAGCAAGGTGCAGGTACGTGAACAGCACCTGGTCCTTGCGCATCCGGTGGTACTCCTCCGCCACCGGCTCCTTCACCTTGAGCACCAGCTCCGCGTCCGCCCAGACGTCGTCGGCCTCGGCGACGATCCGGGCCCCGGCCGCGACGAACTCCTCGTCCGGGATCAGCGATCCGTTGCCCGCCCCCTGCTCGATCAGCACCTCGTGCCCGCTGCGCACGAACTCGTGCACACCGGACGGGGTGATCGCCACCCGGTACTCGTGGTTCTTGACTTCCTTCGGTACTCCGACCTTCACAACTTGCCCTTCTTTCACGTTCCAGGTGTGCGGCTCACGTCGTTGTGTCCGCGGGCCCGGCGGTCGAGGGGTGTGCTGCCAGGTCGTTGCCGAGTGTAAGCCTCTGCGGTTCATACCACCCGACTGGATGGTCTGATCTTGACACGACCTTTCACAGAAGATGACGCCACGGAGAACGAAGTGATACCTGGCTACGGTCGGTGAGCTTTCCCACACGCAGCGATCGCCGGCCACCTGTGACTCCAGGCTGACACGGCAACGATCATTGACGGCCATTCGTCGGCGTCAGAGATGCTTGGAACGGAGCCCGTCCGCCCCGGGTTGCACGCTGAGGTTGATCGACGAGAGGAGTACGGCGTGGCAGTCGAACTGGGACGGTACGGGGTCTGGCACGGACCCCAGCACTTCGGCCCGGAACTGGCGGCGGGTCTGGAGGAGGCGGGGTACGGCACGCTGTGGCTGGGCGCCTCGCCCGAGACCGGTCTGCGCGACACCGAGGTGTTGCTCGCCGCAACGACTTCGGTTGCCGTCGGCACCAGCATCGTGAACATGTGGAAGTCGCCGGCGGCCGACGTCGCGGCGTCGTACCACCGGCTGGAGGACGAGCACCCGGGACGGTTCCTGCTCGGTATCGGAATCGGTCACCGTGAGCGCAACGACGACTACCGGTCGCCGTACGAGACGATGGTCGGCTACCTGGACGAGCTCGACGACGCGAAGGTGCCGGCCGACCGGCGGGCGCTGGCCGCGCTCGGGCCGAAGGTGCTGCAACTCGCGGGCGCACGGACCGCCGGGGCGCTGCCGTACCTGACGACGCCGGAGCACACGAAGGAAGCGCGCCGGATCCTCGGTGGCGGGGTGCTGCTCGCGCCGGAGCAGATGATCGTGCTGGAGACCGATCCGGAGGTCGCGCGGGCGACAGCGCGGGACCGGCTGGCGTCGTACCTGCAGCTGTCGAACTACACCTCGAGCTTCAAGCGGCTCGGGTTCACCGACGACGACATCGCCGACGGGGGCAGCGACCGGCTCGTCGACGCGATGGTTCTGCACGGGTCGGCAGTGGAGGTCGCCGAGGGCCTGAAGGCACACCTGGACGCGGGCGCGGACCACGTCGCGATCCAGCAACTGGGCCGCGAAGGCATCGACCTGCTACCGGGTTACGAGGCGCTGGCAACTGTGCTCGTGTAGAGCTTGATTCCGCCCGGGATCGAGGGAACATCAGCAGTAGGTGCACCACATGGCGCGGTGCACGTTGGAGGTGTTTCCCCATGACTGAGCGACACGAGTTGCGATGGGGCGGCTTCGCCGGACTGGCCTTTGTCGTCCTGGCAATGCTGGGCAGGTTCCTGTCCGGCAATCCTCCGACGGTCGGTGACTCTGACAGCACGGTTTCGAGCTGGCTCGCCGACCACCGGACCACGATCCTGTTCAGCTCGCTGATGTGGGCTGCCGCGGCCGGACTGGTCATCTGGTTCGCGGCCGCCTTCGCCGAGGCGATCCGCGAGCGGGCCGAGCGCAGCGACGTACACCTTGCGTTGCTGGCCGGATCGGTGCTCGTCGGCGGCGCGATCTTCGTGAACGCCGGCCTGACGGCCTCGACCGCGTTCGGGATCGCCGGGCGGGACGCGGCGATCACGATGACGCTGTACAACCTGAGCGCGGTGATGACGACGATGATCGGCTTCGCCGCGGCGCTGCCGTTGGCCGCGGCCGGGATCGGCGTGATGCGCACGCACGTGATGCCGAACTGGCTCGGGTACCTCGCCTTGCTGGCCGCTGTCGTGTCGTTCGCCGGGGCGTTCGGCGTGTTCGCGAGCAGTGGCACGTGGGTTGCGGGCGGGTTCCTGATGACCACTGTCCCGTTGCTGCTGACCGCGATCTGGATCGTCTGTGCGAGCGGGTTCATGGTCCGCGAGCACCTGCCCGAGTTGAGCACCGGGGAGGCCGCCGTACCGCAGATGTAGACCCGATTGGTGCCCCTGGCAACAGTTACCGGGGGCACCGGCTACTGCATCGTGAAGTCGGCGAAGTCGAAGCCCGGTGACACGATGCAGGACACGAGCACGGCCTCGTCACCCGCGGGGCGCGCGGCCTGCCATGCGCCCGGCGGGATCACGACCTGCGGCTGCTGCCCCGCTCGTACGTCGGGTCCGAGGACGACGGACTCGTCGTCGTACTCCAGCGTCAGCGGCCCGCCCGAGTGCCACAGCCAGATCTCGGCCGATCGCACCCGATGCAACCGCGACTCCTCCCCGGGCGCCAACAGGAAGTAGATCGCGGTGGCGCTGGCCCCGCACCCCGCCGTACCCCTCCGGCTCGAACTCGACCCCGGACCGCCAAGTCTCCCGGTACCATCCGCCCTCCGGATGCCGCTCCATCCCCAGCAACCCCGCCAACTCCGGCTTCTCCATGAACCGATTCTCCGGCAGAGTGCGGTGCATGCTGCCTTCCGAATACCACCGCAGGCTTCCGTACGGCGAACGCATGTCATCCGAGCCCTTGGTCGGGCATCCGTTCTTTCCGTTCGAGGGGGATGTGCAGGTCGTGCCGTTGAGCGAGCCGGTGTTGCCGGAGCCGCCGCGGGCCGGGGAGGACGGCGGGAAGCCGTGTCCGAAGTGTGCGGATCCGGACGGAAACGTGATCTGGCGGGATGCGCAGTGGTCGTTGAAGGCGTTCGGGCCCACCGGGCTGCCGCTGGTGGCGATCCTCGAGCCGAAGGAGCATTATCGGCTCGACAATCTGCCGGCGGAGTTGACGGCGACGCTCGGGCCGATGATCCAGCGGGTGGCCAACGCGATCCAAGGGATCGACAGCGTCGCGCGGACGCACTTCAACCGGTGGGGTGACGGGAGCGAGCACTTCCATCTGTGGTTCATGGCGCGGCCGCTCGGGATGATGCAGCTCCGGGGCGCGATGATCGCCGCCTGGGACGACCTGCTGCCGAAGATTCCCGAGGACGAGTTCGCGGCCAACGCCCGGCAGGTCGCCGCCGCCCTCGCGGAGGACGGCGGCGAAGCTGTCAGCCGCTGACTACCAGCTGCCCAGCGAGCGAGCGACCAGGATGTCGGTCTTCCGCACCGGCGCGCCGTCGACCGGGGCCGGGTCGTCCGGGGTGGACACGATCCCGCCGGCCGCGACCCGGTCGAGGGTGGCCAGGCCGAGCCGGTCCACCGAGCCGAAGATCGTGTAGTCCGGGCGCAGCCGCGAGTCCCCGAAGACGAGGAAGAACTGCGAGCCGTTGGTGTCCGGTCCGGCGTTCGCCATCGCGACCGTGCCCCGCGCGTACACCTTGCTGACACCTGTCGGATCGGTCGGCCAGTTCGGCAGGCCGGTCGGCAGCTCGTCCTTGTACGAGTAGCCCGGCCCGCCTTCGCCCGTGCCGCTCGGGTCGCCGCACTGCAGCACCTTCAGCGTCGGGTAGAGCGTGAGCCGGTGACACGTGGTGAAGTCGTAGAACCGGCTCTTCGCCAGGTGCAGGAAGCTCTGCACAGTGCACGGCGCCTTCGCCCGGTCCAGCGACAGCAGCATCGGTCCCTGGTTGGTCGCGACGAGGACCTTGACGATCCCCTTGTCCGGCGTGTGCTTCGGATCCGGCGGCAGCGACACAGGACGCGCCGGCGGATCGTCCGGAGTCGCCATGTAGCCACATGGGCCGCTGGTGGTTCCCGGTGTACCGGCTGCCTCGGCTGCGTCCGCTGGGGCGGTCGCGACCAGCAGGCTGGCCACCGCCAGCACCGCGCACGCGATCACGCTCGTCTTCCTCATGAACCGTCCCTCCCTAGCCTGCTGCCACGGTGAAGAGCCGCAAGTCGCGGTTCTCCGGCAGAGTGATGCTCACGGGCGTCTGGGTCAAGGTCACAGGCGCTGTGGCGAAGATGTGCGTGGTGACGTTGTCCTTCCCGCCGCCGGATTCGTTGCGGTACGGCGTGGTCGCGACGATGACGTTGCCGTAGTGCAGGGTGTCGCCGCCACCGCCGAGGGTCCAGTCGCTGAAGGACAGGTCGATCGGCGACGTACTCCCGTCGGCGTAGTTCAGCGTCGCCGTCGTCTGCTGGTTGCCGTTCACTGCGCTGCCGACGAACGACAGCTTCGTCGTACCGGCCGGCAGGTTGAGGTTGAGCAGCTGACCGTCGGCGGGCACGTTGTCGGGGTCACCAGCCGGTACGTCGGGCCACGTGAAGGTCAGGCCCTGCACGGTTCCAGTACCACCTGGTGTGAGTCCTGCGGCCGCTAGCGCCTGGCGGGAGTAGCTGACGCCACCGCCGTCGTAGTCCGCCTCGGTGTGGTCGCCGTTGTCGTCGGAGATGCCCACACCTTCCCGCAGTACGAAGAACGAGTTCGGCAGACCCACGACCACAGTGAAACCGACCTGTGGCAACGCAGTACCGTCCGCGGCTTTCATCGACACCGTGACCGGGTAGCGGCCGTCCGGCGTACTGGCTGCTGCAGTGATCGTCACCGACGCACTGCCGACCTTGTCCACGTGGAAGGTGCCAGTACTAGGGGTCGCGGTGAGGCCAGCAGGCGCGTTGATCGTGTAGGTCACGTCCTGTGCGGTCCCACTCAGTCGGTGAGCTTGCACAGCGATCGGTGCGCTGGTGGTGCCTGGTGCAACGACTACCCGGCTCGTGTCAGTGGACGTCTGGAACGGGATCTCTCCGGTCCGCCACGACGGCGGCGCGTCCTTGGCTGCAGAGCCCCATGAGGTGTTGGCCGTAGTGCCCAGCTTGAAGTCCAGCGTCCCGCCGTGCTGCACGAACGACTCCGGTAGCCATGGCTTGGTCAACGACTTCCCATTGACCTTCAACGACTGCACGTACTGCGCATCTGCGCCCGGAGCGTTGATCCGGATCGTCCGGCTACCCCGGTGGATCACTGCCCGCGGGAACAGCGGTGCGGCGACCTGCAGCTCCGCACGGCTCGGCACGTCCGGGTACAGACCCAGTGCGGTCCACACGAACCAGGACGACATCGCACCGAGGTCGTCGTTGCCGGGGATCCCGCCGGTGCCGGTGTTCCACAGCTGGTTCATTGCCTGCCGCAACGTCTCCTGCGTCTGGTACGGCCTGCCGGTGTAGTTGTAGATCCACGGCGTGTTGATCGACGGCTCGTTGTCCATCTCGGCGTGCAGCTCGCCCGCACCGGTCAGCGCCCAGGTCCCGTCCGGGTTCTTGAAGAACGCGTCCAGCCGCTGGTTCGTCGCGTCCACACCGCCGATCGCGTCGACCAGTCCGGCCCGGTTGTGCGGAACCATCCACGTGTACTGCGCACTGCTGCCCTCGGCGAACCCGTCGTACGTCGAGGGCGTGAAAGCCGGCCAGGCGCCGTTGTCGTCTCGGTTCTGCACGTAGCCGCCGTTGTCCGGGTTGAACACGTTCTGCCAGTACTGCGACCGCGTCAGGAACCTCTGGTACGTCGGCTTGTCGCCGGTTCGCTGGGCCAGCTGGGCCAGCGCGAAGTCGTCCGTCACGTCCTCGAGCGTCTCGACCGCACCGCCCCACGCGTTGGACTTGGTCGGGACGTAGTGCAGTGCGAGGTACTTGTCGAGCGACGGCCGCTGCCCGATCGTCATGACCGGCTTACCGGCGGAGCTGAGGTCCTTCGCGGTCGGTACGGTCGCCGCCTTCACCAACGAGCGCAGTGCGCCGCGAGCATCGAAGTTCGTGCCACCGAACGCATAGATGCCGGCCACAGCAGGCGCGGACGGGTCCCCCGTCATCACCGACGTACTGCCGGAGGCATGTGTCCACCGGTCCCAGATGCCGTCGTTCTGCGTGGCCTGGTTGAGCAGCGACTGCGCGATGTCCCCGGCCCGATCCGGATCGAGCAATGTAACTAGTTGCAGCTGCGACCTGTAGACATCCCATCCAGAGAACGTCGCGTACTGCGCCACCTGTCCGCGCGACACGTGATGTGGCTTCTGGTCGAAACCCCAATACTGCTGGTTGACGTCGCTGAACACGTTCGGGTGCAGCGACGCGTGGTACAGCGCGCTGTAGAAGGTCGTGCGCTGATCCGTCGTACCGCCGGTGATCTCGATCCGGTCGAGCTGCTTCCGCCAGGCCTGCTTCGCTTTCGCGGCGGTCATCGCGACCGACGTACCGCGCGGGTTCTCGGCCCGCAGGTTCGCCAGCGCGTTGGCAGTGCTCACGTAGGAGATGCCGATCCGCATCGTCACCTTGTCCCCGCTGTCCTGGTCGAAGCCGACGTACCCACCGGAGCCTTTCTTCGGCGGCATCCAGCCATCCGTGCCGTACGTCGTACCGCCGCTCGCCTGAGTGCTCCCCGGCGTGACCGTGGTGTCGGTCCAGGTGCCTTGGTTCTTGAAGGGCTGGTCGAACTCGGCCACGAAGTGCAGCGTGTAGTAGCTGCGCTGCGCGACGCCGGCCAGGTAGCCGCAGAAGTTGCCGCTCGTCACCGACCCGCTGACCGTGCGGTGCGCCGGGTCGATGCTGACCTGTGCATCGCTCGATCCGACCTCGGAGTTCGACGTACGGAACATCAGCGTCTTGGCCTTGCCGGCCGGGAACGTGAACGCCGCCGACCCGGTCCGCGTCGTCGCGGCCAACTCAGCCGTCACCCCGGAGTCGAGCCCGACCTTGTAGTACCCGGGCTTGGCGACCTCGTTTGCGTGGCTGAAGGTCGAGGCGTAGGTCTCGTCCTTCGCATCACTCTGCGGCGAGCTCGTCACCTCACCCGCCAGCGGGAAGATCGGGATATCCCCCGAACCACCCGCACACCCGGTCCCGCTCATATGCGTGAGACTGAACCCGCGGATCTTCGTCGCGTCATACAGATACCCACCGGGCGCGGCCGTGCGATACGCATTCCCACGGCTGGTCTCCGGACTGAACGAAAACATCCCGAACGGCAACACCGCGCCAGGAAACACATTCCCCGCGTTGGAAGTGCCGATCAGCGGATCAACCTGCTCTGTCGGATCAACTGAGCTCGCGGTGATCCGGCTGCTCCCCACAGCCTCCGGCGCCCGAAGGCCGGCCACCGACGGATCAGGTGGCGTCGCGGTGGTCGGTCGACCTGTAGTGCCGGCCGGCGACGGAGGACTCGGGACGGCCTGCGCCGTCGCGGTCAGCGCCAGAGCGGCGGTCAACGTGCTGACAAGCACAACGGCAGTACTGCGCCGGGCGGTGCGCATGGGGTTCCCCACCTTCGACGTCGGAACAGGGGCGGTGTGACATCGTTGTCAGCAAGAAATACCCCTCCCGACCCCGCAGGTCAAGAGCGCAGCGGAGTTCCGGAACTCCGCTCAGTGATCCTTCGCCGGCAGATCCTTCGCCGGCAGATCCTTCGCCAGCAGATCCTTGGCCGGCCAGGGGCTGTCGGCGGGGCGGAGGGTGTCGAAGCCGGGGCCGTTGAGGGCGGTCCAGGTGGCCAGGGAGCCCATCACGAGGATCGGGTTCTGGAGTTGGCCTGCCAGGACGGCGCCGACCACGTCGATGAGCGGCGCCCAGACGGTTTCCATGTCGGCCTCCTCATGGAGGCGTTCGAAGGACTCGTCGGCGGGCGACAGGTCGCGGGCCAGGAAGATCCGGACCGCCTCGTTGGTGAGGCCGGGCGAGGTGAACGCGTCGACCAGGATCCGCCAGTCGGCGGCCTTGGTCGCGGTCTCCTCCCACAGCTCGCGCTCGGCGCCCAGGCGGTACTGCTCCCCCTGGACGTCCAGCAGCCCGGCCGGCGGCTCGAGCAGCTTGTAGCCGACCGGATGCCGGTACTGGCGCACCAGCAGCATCCGGTTCGCCGAGTCCAGCGCCACCACGCCGACCGCACCGGGATGTACGACGACGTCCCGCACGAACGGCTCGGCACCAGCCGGGGCGACGGTGTCACGCCGTACCGAGATCACCCGGCCGGTCTCGTGCACGACCTCGGACGAGGAGACCGGCCAGTGCTCCGGCTGATCGGCGAGCCCGGCGCCGAACCGCAGCTCGGGATGGTCCGTCATCGGGTCTTGACCGGCGTCTTCTTGGCCGCAGCCTGCTTCGGCTCCTCGACCGGGAGCCGGGACTCGCGCTGCCGGTCCAGAGCGGCCGCGACCAGGCCGGAGAACAACGGGTGCGGCTTGGTCGGCCGCGACCGCAGCTCCGGGTGCGCCTGCGTGGCCACGAAGTACGGGTGCACGGACCGGTCCAGCTCGATGAACTCGACCAGCTCGTGGTCCGGCGACAGGCCGCTGAACACGAGGCCGGCGGTCTCCAGCTTGTCCCGGTACGCGTTGTTCACCTCGTAGCGGTGGCGGTGCCGCTCCTGGATGGACGGTGCGCCGTACAGGCCGCGGACGATCGAGCCGTCGGCCAGGTTCGCCGGGTAGAGCCCGAGGCGCATCGTGCCGCCCATGTCGCCGGTGCCGGAGACGATGTGCTTCTGCTCCTCCATCGTCGCGATCACCGGCTGCTCGGCGTCCGGGTCGAACTCGCTGGAGTTCGCGTCCACCAGGCCGGCCAGGTCGCGGGCCACCTCGATCACCATGCACTGCAGGCCCAGGCACAGACCGAGGATCGGAATGCCCTGCTCGCGGGCGAACCGGATCGCGCCGATCTTGCCCTCGATACCGCGCACCCCGAAGCCGCCGGGGATGCAGATCGCGTCGACGTCACCGAGCAGCCGGGCCGCGACCTCGGGCGTGGCGCACTCGTCGGAGGCGATCCAGCGCAGGTTCACCCGGGCGTCGTTGTCGAACCCGCCCGCGCGCAGCGCCTCGGCGACCGACAAGTACGCGTCCGGCAGGTCGATGTACTTGCCGACCAGCGCGACCGTGACCTCGTCCTTCGGGTGGTGCACGACCCGCAGCAGCTCGTCCCAGCGGGTCCAGTCGACGTCGCGGAACGGCAGGTTGAGCCGGCGTACGACGTAGGCGTCGAGGCCCTCGGCGTGCAGCACCTTGGGGATGTCGTAGATCGACGGCGCGTCCGGGGCGGCGACCACGGCCTCCTGGTCGACGTCGCACATCAGCGAGATCTTCCGCTTGACGCTGTCCGGGATCGGCCGGTCCGCCCGGCAGACGACCGCGTCCGGCGCGATACCGATCGACCGCAGCGCGGCGACCGAGTGCTGGGTCGGCTTGGTCTTCAGCTCACCGCTCGGCGCCATGTACGGGACCAGCGAGATGTGCAGGAAGAACACGTTGTCGCGGCCGACGTCGTGCCGGACCTGTCGCGCGGCCTCGAGGAACGGCAGTGACTCGATGTCACCGACGGTGCCGCCGATCTCGTGCAGTACGACGTCGACGTCGGCGCCCGCCATCGCGAGCATCCGTTCCTTGATCTCGTTGGTGATGTGCGGGATGACCTGGACGGTGTCGCCGAGGTACTCGCCGCGGCGTTCCTTGGCGATGACGCTGGAGTAGATCTGTCCGGTGGTGACGTTGGCGACCTGGGAGAGGTCGCGGTCGAGGAAACGCTCGTAGTGCCCGATATCCAGGTCGGTCTCGGCGCCGTCGTTGGTGACGAACACCTCGCCGTGCTGGAACGGGTTCATCGTGCCGGGATCCACGTTCAGATACGGATCCAGCTTCTGCATCGTGACGCGGATGCCCCGAGCCGTCAGCAGACTGCCGAGGCTGGACGCTGTCAGTCCCTTTCCGAGACTGGATGCCACGCCACCGGTGACGAATACGTGCTTGGTCTGCTGGGAAGTCGAAGCCCTGTCCACGGGTCTCCAGCCTACCTCTTGTCAACCACCGGTCGCGACGAGACCCGCGTAGATGTCGAGCAGATTCTTTGCCACGGCGTCCTCATCCATCCATCGGGAGGACAACTCCCGGCCTCGTGTCCGCATAGCGTTCGCGGTCTCCGGCTCGGCCAGCACCGCCCGGACCCCGTCCGCCAGCCCGTCCGCGTCCCCCGGAAACGCCAGTACGGCGCTGTCCCCGACCAGCTCGGGTACGCCGCCGACCGCGGTCGCCACGACCGGTACGCCGACCTGCATGGCCTCCTGGAGGACCAGAGCGCGGGCCTCCCAGTGTGAGGTGAGCAAGAACACGTCGGCCGCGCCGAGCAGATCGGCCACGTTGTTGCGGTGACCCAGCAGCCGGACCGGCAGCTGCTCGGCGTCGATCCGCGCCTGCAGGTTGTCCCGTAACGGTCCGTCACCCACCACGACGAAGACGGCGTGCGGAGTGGACTCGTGGACCCGCGCAGCAACCGACAGCAGAGTCGGATAGTCCTTCTGCGGCGCCAGCCGGCCGATGGTGAGCACCATGGGCCGGTTGCCGACACCTAGCTCGTCCCGGACGTCCGCGCGCGGCGTACGAATCCTGGGCATCGCAGGAGCTGCCACCGGAGCCAGCTGAGCGTTGCGAGCGCCAAGGCTCTTCGCCAGCTCCACCAGGTCGCTGGAGGCGCCCAGCGTCAGATCCGCGCCCCGGGCAACCAACCGCTGCCCCATCCGCATCATGAGGCCACGTGGCCCGGGCGCGATCACCGCGTTGTGCCAGGTGACGACCAGAGGACGCAGTCGCGACCGGTCCCGCAGCGCGGTCATGCCGGCGCGGTAGCCGTGTGCGTGGATCACGTCGCAGCCGCGCAGCCCGGCCGCCTGCGTGACAACCGTCGCCGGACCGAACTCGAAGTGCTCGGCCGTGCCGGGCGGTGCGCACACGATCACCTCGTGTCCGGCACTCACGAACCGCGGCACCAGCGAGGCGACGTGCTGCCCGATGCCGCCCCGCGACTCCGCGAGCAGCAGCCCGATCCTCATGGCTTCTCCCGTCGAACCAGTGCGCGAGCGTCCGCGCGATCCAAGACAAGCACGACACCGGCGTACACCAGGACGACGGCCAGGCCGGAGAGGAGTGCGAACACGACTGCCTTCGCCGGTCCTGCGTCGCCGGCCGGCACCGAGACCAGCCAGCCTGCCGCTCCTGCCAGAGCGGCACCGACCAACGCAGCAAGGGTCGCACGGGCGAATCCAGTCAGCACAGTCGGGCCCGCCTCCCGTCGCAGTACTCCGAGCAGCACAACCGCGCCGATCACCATGCCGACCGACATCGCTGCCGCCAGTGCGGGCACCGCAGCCCACCGCGCAGTCAGCGCCACACCGGCCAGGGCCACCAGTACCCAGGCCCCAGACGTCACAACAGCAACCTCACGACCGCAGTGCCGCGCATACAGAACCCGGCCGACATGCATCAGTACTGCGAAGCCGATCGCCGCTGGAGCGAACAACAACAGCCCGTCGACGAGCAGGGTGGCTCTGGCCTCCTGCACAGCGCCGTCGTCGTACGCGAAGATCCTCGCGACCGGTACGGCGGTGCCGACCAGCAGCGCGGCCCCCGCCCCACCTGCCAGCATCACCGCGCGGGTGGAGGTCGCCGCGTAGTGCTCGAACCGCTCCCCCGCGTTGAACGCGGCCGCCAACCGCGGGAACACAGCGGTCGTGATCGGAACGGCCAGAACCGCGTAGGGCAACAGGTAGACGGCGTTGGCCCACGTGTAGACGGCGATGCTGCCTGCCACGCCACGATGGTTGGCCAGGTACGTCGTCACGACGAACGTCAGCTGCTGCGCGACGAGTACGGCGAGACCCGCGAGCGCGAGCCTGCGCAGGACCGGGCCGACGCCGGGATCGAGGCGCAGCGTCGGCCTGATCGGAAGGCGGAGGTACAGCATGGGGACCAGCACCGTGAGTGCGAGCGCCACGACGCCGGCCGTCGTACCCCAGGCCAGCACGTCGGTCGCTCCACGCGTAGCCGCGTCGGCGTCCGGAGCCGCCGCTGCGAAGACGAAGTAGGTGGCGACGACCACCAGGCTGGAGATCAGCGGCGCCATGGCACCGGCCGCGAAACGCTTGTGGGACTGGAGAACTGCGGTCGCGATCACAGCCACGGCGTACCCGAAGACCTGCGGCACGAAGATCGCCAGCATCCGGGTCGCGGTCGCCGTCGTGCTGCTGCAGTCGGCGCCGGGGTCGAGCATCGCGTCGGTGTACCGACCCGCCAGAACCCAGGCCAGCAAGGCGACCGGCGTCAGCAGCACGAACGACCAGGACAGCAACGCCCCGATGATCCGGCCCTGGGCGGCCCGATCCCCACGCGCCACCGGCCCCGCGAGGACCGGGATGACGGCGCCCGCCAACGCTCCGCCGGCGACGACTTCGAAGAGGATGTTGGGTAGCTGATTCGCCGTCGTATAAGCCTCGGCCAAGCACCCGGCACCGACGGTCTTCGAGAACACCAACCACCGAGCGAACCCGACCACCCGCGCCAGAACAGTGATCGCCGCGACAACCAGTGCGGCGCGGGCGAGCCGACTCACCTGGGTCGTCGGCCCCACTGGTCGATCTTGTCGAGGACCGGGGTGTCGGCGATGACCTTGGTGAAGCTGACCTTCTCGCTCGCCAGGTTCAGCCCGACGACCGCCGCCAGGACGAGGGTCTTCAGCGGGCGCGGCAGCGACGCGGCCAGCGCCGTACCGGTGATCGCGCCGAGGCCGTTCGCGCCGCAGTCGCCGAGCATCGAGCGCTCGCCGAGGTCGGAGGGTGCGGACGCACCGGCGGCGCCGACAACGGCACCGGCCGGACCGCTAACGACAGCGAGCGGAGCGTTGATCGCCGTGACCGCCTTGAGCGCGCGGCCGGGACGCAGGTCGAGCAGGTTCGTGAGGTTCGCCGTACCGGCGATCAAGGCGCCGTCGGCAACGACTCCGGCGAAGGCCTTCACGCCACGGGACTTGCGCGGCAGCAGTGCGGCGGCTGCGAGACCGGCGGCGCCGACGCCGAGGATCTTCACCGCACCGCTGGTCACCTCGCCGCGCTTCAACGCGCTCAGGTGGCCGCGGAAACCCTTGGCCTGCGTGGTCCCGCGGAGATCGTCGTACGCACCGACCGCACCCGAAACCGCTCCGGCCACCAGCGCGGCCGCCTTCACCTTGCCGTTGCCCCGCGATGCGGCGACGCCGGCAAGCGCGCCGAGAACCGCGACCGGTCCCTCGAGCAGCGTGACCGACTCACCGCGGTGGTTGGTGCGCTCGAACGGCTCCCGGCTCTCCTTCGGCAGCTTCTCCGCTGCACGCTCGAGCCCGGCAGTAGCGGCCGCCGCAACGACGGCGCTCAGAATTCCCACGTCAGTTGTCCTTCGTCTGTACGGCCGACGGCGCGATGCCGTCCTTCGCGTTGATCGCGCCGTACTGCCCCGCCTTCCCGGTGGCCTGCTCGGCCAGCGCGAAGACGACCGTCATCTGCCCGGCGGGGAGATCGGCCACGTCCACCGAGGAAACGATCTTGGTGGCCTCGGAGTCACTCCGCAAGGCCTTGATCAGTCCGCCGTCGGCCGCGCTGGCCGGCGTACCCGCGAGCACGACCCCGCCGCTGCCGATGTCCAGGCCCTTGATGAAGTCGACCGCGTCGCCGTACGTCGAGTTGTCCGGCGTCGGGGTCGGCGGCTTGGCGGCGATCACCACGATCAGGCTGGCCCGGTCCTTGGGCTGCGACGGCTTGAGCGACAGCAGCTTCGCGCCGGTCATCCCGCTGAGCACCTTGGTCGAGTCCGCGTCGGCGGTCTTGCCCTCTTCCTTCGCCGCGATCCCGCGCGCCAGCAGCAGCCCGGCCCGCTGGTACGTCGTGCTGTCCTTCGGGAAGTCCATGTCCGCGGTGACGAGCTGGTTGACCAGCGACTCGACCAGCTGGCGCTGACCGGTGTCGAACAGCTTCGCGTCGAGCGCGACCTTCGTGTTCACCACGCCGCCGGCCTTCTCCAGCTCGCCCTGCACACCGTCGCTCAGGTCGCTGTCGGCATTCGGCATCGTGACGATCGCGATCTTCTTGTTCGCGAGCTTGCCGTGGGTCAGCCCGGCGGTGACCTTGGCGACGTAGTCGTCGCGGAACTTGTCCAGGGCCTTCATCTGAGTCAGCTCGGCCCGCGCGTCGGCGAGTTGCTGGCGGTCCTTGTCGGCCTGGGCCGCGACGACCTCGCTGGCGGTGCCCTTCAGCGGGCCGGCGCCGAGCACCACACCGGCGCCCAGGGCGAAGAAGATCGCCACGATCGAGACGATGTGGTAGCGAAAGTCGATCACGTGAACAGCTCCCGGATCCAGTAGACGAAGTCGCCCCAGCGCGCCCGCAGGATCGACCAGAGCACGTCGTCGGCGCCGATCGCGACCAGCGCCATGCCGAGTGCGAACAGGCCGGCCGCGGCGAGCGCGACGACCTGAAGAGTAGAGACCCGGCTTCGGTACAGCCGGCCGACGCCCTTGGCGTCCACCAACTTGGCACCGACCCGCAACCGGGTGATGAAGGTGCTCGCCATCCCGGAGCGGCCCTTGTCCAGGAACTCCACCAGCGAGTTGTGGGTGCCGACCGCGACGATCAGCGAGGCGCCCTTGGAGTCGGCCAGCAGCATCGCGACGTCCTCGCTGGTGCCGGTGGCCGGGAACTCGATCGACTCCACCCCGAGTCGTTCGAGCCGCTCCGAACCGGGCGCGCGGCCGTCGCGGTAGGCATGCACGACGACCTCGGCGCCGCTCTTCAGCGTCTCGTCCTTGACCGAGTCCATGTCGCCGACGATCAGATCCGGGACATACCCGTTCTCGACCAGCGCGTCCGCGCCGCCGTCGACGCCGATCAGCACCGGCCGGTACTCGCGGATGTACGACTTCAGCGCGACCAGGTCCTCGCGGTAGTCGTACCCGCGCACCACGATCAGGACGTGCTTGCCCTCCATCGCCGTGTGGATATGCGGTACGCCGACGCCGTCGAGCAGCAGGTCCTTCTCGCGCCGCAGGTACTCCAACGTGTTCGCGGTGAAGGCCTCGAGCTGGGTCGACAGCCCGGCGCGGGCGTCGTCCATCAACTCCGCGACCGACATGCTGTCCTGGGACATGCCCTTCGCGACCGCCTCGCTACCGCGGTACAGCGTGCCGTCGTCGAGCCGGACCTGCTCGCCCTCGTGCAGGATCGAGAACACCTCGCGGCCGACGCCGTCGACGAGCGGGATGCCGGCCTCGACCAGGATCTCCGGGCCGAGGTTCGGGTACCGGCCGCTGATCGAATCGGCCACGTTCACCACGGCGGCGACCTTGCAGTCGACCAGCGCCTCGGCGCTCACCCGGTCCAGATCGACGTGGTCGATAACCGCGATCTCGCCCGGTTTGAGGCGTTTGGTGAGATTCTTGGTACGCCGATCCAGCCGGACCACTCCGGTGACGCCGGGCAGTTCAGTGGGTCGTGCTCTCCGCAGGCTGGGCAGTCTCATCGCCCTCTCATCCTGCCATGTCAAGAGCCCCCTTCCGGTTCATTTACCCGGGCAGGCCCTTGTTAACGCACTGAAATAACAGTGACTGTGCGTCAAATCATCCTTTGGAACGACTCTTCTTGCGTGGTTTGTGCCGTTCGGCGGCCAGTGCGAGCAGCTCCTCGGCGTGGGCCTGGGCGGCGTCGGAGTTCTCCAGACCGGCCATCATCCGGGACAGTTCCTTCAACCTGGCATCGTCGTCGAGAGCCACCAGACCACTGGTGGTGACCGAGCCGTCGTCGCTCTTCAGCACCACCGCGTGACGGTCCGCGAACGCGGCGACCTGCGGCAGGTGGGTGACCACGATCACCTGTGCCTTCTCGGCCAATCGCGCCAGCCGCTTGCCGACCTCGACCGCGGCGCGCCCGCCGATACCGGCGTCGATCTCGTCGAACACCAACGTGGGCACGGGATGCGTGTCGGACAGGATCACCTCGAGCGCGAGCATCACGCGCGACAACTCACCGCCGGACGCGGCCTTCTGCAGCGGGCGGGCCGGGCTGCCCGGGTTCGCCGCGAAGCAGAACTCGACCTCGTCGATCCCGAACGGACCGGCCGCGGTTTCGTGCACCTCGACCGAGAGCTTGGCATGCGGCATCGCCAACCCGGTCAACTCTTCGGACACCGCGACGCCGAGTCGTTGCGACGCTTCGAGCCGCGCTTCCCGAATCTGTGTGCCGAGCTCGGCGAGCTTCGCATCCAGCTCGGCAAGCTCTGCGGTCAGTTGCTCGACCCGCTCGTCGCTGCCGTCCAGATCGGCGAGTCTCGCCGCGGACCGCTTCGTCCAGTCCAGTACTTCGTCCACGGTGCCTTGCTCAGCGCCGTACTTGCGCACCAGCCCATGCAGCAAGGAACGTCGCTCGCTGACCACGGCCAGCCTCGCCGGATCGGTGTCCACATCAGCGGCGTACGACGACAGCTCCTGCGCCAGATCGGCCGCGAGATAGCCGAGCTCGCCCGCGCGGTCGGCCAACTCGGCCAGCTTCGCGTCGTGGTCGCGCTCGCCGTCCAGCACCTGCTTCGCCAACGCCAGTAGGCCGAGTACGTCGTTCGGCCGGGTCGAATCAAGGTCTTCGGAGGCCAATGCGTCGCCGGCGGACGTGGCCGCAGTACGCAGACCGTCCGAGTACGCGAGGCGCTCCTCCTCGGCGGCGAGTTCGGTGTCCTCGCCGGACAACGGCTCGGCCTTCGCGATCTCGTCCAGACCGAAGCGCAACAGGTCGGCCTCGGCCAGGCGATCACGCTCGCGCGTGGTCAACTCGGTGAGCTCGGCCTCGACCTCGCGGTGCCGCTTGTAGGCGCCGGAGTACTCCTGCAGGGGGACGAGAACCGCCTTACCTGCAAAGGTATCCAGCGTTTCGCGCTGCCGTGCGGGCTGCAGCAACCGCCACTGATCGGCCTGCCCGTGGATCGCGACCAGGTCGCCGGACACCTCGCCCAGCACGGACACCGGCACCGACGCACCACCGAGGAACGCCCGCGAGCGACCCTCGGACGAGAGCTCACGCGCGATCAGCAACTCGCCGTCGTCCAGCTCGCCGCCACGATCCTCGGCCTGCTGCACGATCGCGCGCGGTACGGCGCTCGCGCGGCCCTCGACCCGCGCCCGGCGAGTCCCGTGCCGCACCAGGCCGCTGTCCGCGCGACCACCGAGCAGCATGTTCACGCCGGTCACGACCATCGTCTTGCCGGCACCGGTCTCACCTGTGACGGCGGTGAATCCGGGGTCGAGGTCCAACGTCGCGTCCTCGATCACGCCCAACCCGGTGATGCGGATCTCCGAGAGCATGTCAGGTCTCCTGTTGGCTGTTGCCGTTGCGTTTGCGCTCGGCGGCCCCACGCCAGCCGAGCACCGGGAGGTCGAACTTCGCCACCAGCCGGTCGGTGAACGGCGCCTCGTGCGCCCGGGCCAGCCGCACCGGCGTCGCGCCCCGGCGGACCGTGATCTCGGCGCCGGGTGGCACCTCGACCATCCGCCGGCCGTCACACCACAGCACCCCGCGCCCGTGCCAGGACGGCACCAGCTCGATCGACAGCTGCGACGTCGGCGCCACCACGATCGGCCTGGAGAACAAGGCGTGCGCGCTGAGCGGGACCAGCAGGATCGCCTCGACCTCCGGCCAGACGATCGGTCCGCCGGCAGAGAACGCATACGCCGTACTGCCCGTCGGGGTCGCGACGACGACACCGTCGCAGCCCCAGCGGGACAGCGGGCGGTCGTCGACCTCGACCAGGACCTCGAGCATCTTCTCCCGGGCGGCCTTCTCGATACTCGCCTCGTTCAGCGCCCAGGTCTCGAAGATCAGGTCGTCGTCCAGCCGGACGTCGACGGCCAGCGTCATCCGCTCCTCGACCGCGTAACTGCGGTTGACCACGACCTGGACGATCCGCTCGAGGTCGTCGACCTCGGCCTCGGCCAGGAACCCGACGTGGCCCAGGTTCACCCCGAGCACCGGCGTACCGTGCGGGCGGGCCAGCTCGGCGCCGCGCAGGATCGAGCCGTCGCCGCCGAGCACCATGATCAGCTCGACGTCGTTGGCCGCCTTCTCCGGGTCGTCGACGATCTCGACCGGGTCGAGCTTGAGCTCTTCCGCCTCGCCGCTGAGCAGCCGGACCTGCATCCCGGCGTCGGTCAGCAGCCGATGTGCGTCGCGAGCCACCTCGACGGCTTGTTCCCGGCCGGTGTGCGTTACCAGCAGCACGCGCCGCGGCTCGTGCTCAGCCACCCTGCCCCCTCATCACTGTGGACCGTTCTCGATGGCGGTCAGAAGCATCGTCTCATCGAGAACCGGCGCTTCCCGGCGTATCCACAGGAAGTATTCGACATTTCCTGACGGACCAGGCAATGGGCTGGCCGCCACCCCTTCGATTCCCCACCCCAGGTCGTGAGCCTTCGCTGCCACCGAGCGTACGGCGTCCGCCCGCAGCGCCGGGTCGCGGACCACGCCGCCCTTGCCGAGCCGGTCCTTGCCGACCTCGAACTGCGGCTTCACCATCAGCACCAGCTCGCCGTTTGGCTTGACCACGCCGATCAGCGCGGGCAGCACGAGCGTGAGACTGATGAAACTCAGATCGCTGACCACGAGATCCACCGGCTCACCACCGATGTCGTCCAGCGTCAGCGTCCGGACATTGGTCCGGTCCATCACTGTGACCCGCTCGTCGGTCTGCAACGCCCACACCAACTGGCCGTACCCGACATCGACGGCGATCACGTGCGCGGCTTCATTGCGCAGCAGTACGTCGGTGAACCCGCCCGTCGACGCACCGGCGTCGAGAGTGCGGCGGCCTTTGACCTGGACCGCCGGGAACGCCTCGAGCGCGCCGATCAGCTTGTGCGCACCGCGACTCGCGTAGCCGGGATCCTCGTGCTCGGACGTATCGACGACGATCGGTGCGTCCAGACCCACCCCGGTCGCAGGCTTGCCGGCGACGGTGCCGGACACCTTCACCTTGCCGGCCGCGATCAGCTCGGTCGCATGCTCACGTGACCGCGCCAGGCCACGTCGTACCAGCTCGGCGTCGAGCCGCGAACGCTTGGCTGCCTTGGCCACTCAGCTCCGGTCGCCCTGCTCGGCGTCCGCCTCCACCAAGGCACTCTGCAGTCGGTCGTGCAGGTCGGCGTACACCTCGCCGTGCTCACTCACCGGCCGGTCCCGCAGCTCGTCGAGCCGCGACATGGTCTCCTCGACCAGCGGGTGCCCGCCCTCGTTCTCAGCCGGGTCCTCCGCAGATTCGGCTTCGAAGGAGTGCTCGTACTCCTGACCCGGCGGCCGTGCGAACTCCGGCCCGAACTCCACCGCGGCCGGGTCCACGTGCTCGTGTGCTTCCGTGTGCTCGGCAACGTCCTGGGCGCCGGGCTCCGTGTCGTAGTCCGGGTGGGTCGGCGTCTCTTCGGACGGGTCGAAACCCGGCTCGACGTCAGGGTCGACGTCCGGCGGGAACTGCTCGCCAGGATGCTCGGTCATGTCAGGCCTTCTTCGCCGTCTTCTTGGCAGCCTTCTTCGCGGCAGCCTTCTTGGCCAGCGGCACAGCCTTCTTGGCCGGCACCTTCTTCGCGGCCTTCTTGGCAGCCGCCTTCTTCGCCAGAACCGGCGCCTCCCCGACCAGCGGGTCGTGAACCGGTCCCGCGGCATGCGCCTCGGCCAGCTCGGTCTCCAGCGCCTTCACCCGGCGGGTCAGCGCCGCAACCTCTTCGGAACGAACGAACCCGAGCCGCGCGACCGCGCCCTCGACCTCGTTCGCCACGATCGCCTGCAGCAGCTGACGATTGCTCTTGCTGGTGGCAACGATCTCGTCGGCCAGGTCGCTCACCTTGGTGGTCAGCGCGTCCGCCCCGGTCTGCTGCAGCAACGCCTTCGCAGCCGCCTGGGCCTTCTGCTTGGTGACCTCGGTCAACCCGTTCGCCAGCTGTACGTAGCCGCGCACTGCGTCCATCACCATGACTGCCTCCTCGCTCGTTCCCAGCAACGGTATCGCCTCGGACGTGGGATACCAGCCAGCACCATCTACTTGTCGAGGCCCACGCGGTGCAGGGCCGCGTCGATCGCGATGGAATCCGGCGTCGGAGCGGGCTTCGGGCGGGGGCGGCGGGTGCGGCCCGCAGCCTTCGCGGGCTTTGCCGGTTCGGTCGGCGCGTCGACGGCGGTCCAGACCGCGGACAGGATCGCGCGCAGTCCGTCGTACGGCTTGCCCTCGCCCTTGACCGCGACCGCGTTGTTCACGATTTCGGCGGTCCAGCCTTCACAGGAATGCTTGCCGCCCTCGACGGTCACGCCCGGCTGCTTCTCGGCCAGCGCGCTGAGCCCCGCTGCGACGTACGTCGGGCGCTGGTTCTTCGGCGCCCGGGCCAGGTCGTACGGGTCGTTCACGCCGGTCGCGACCCACAGGCTCGCGATCCCGACGGCGTTCGCGCCCTGGATGTCGGAGTCCAGCCGGTCCCCGATCATCAACGGCTGCTTGGCTTTCAGCCGTTCGATACTCGTCTCCAGCAGCGGCGGCTCGGGCTTGCCGGCGACGACCGGATCCACGTCGACCGCGGCCCGGACCGCCTGCACGAGCGTCCCGTTCCCGGGCGCTTTGCCGGCCGCGGTGGGGATGGTCAGATCGAGGTTGGTCGCGAACCACTTCGCGCCTTCGTGGATCGCGTGGGCGCCGTCCGCGAGCATCACCCAGTTCACGTCCGGGTGGAACCCTTGCACGACAGCTACCGGGTGCGCGTCGCTGCTGCGGACCGGCGTCAGGCCGTACTCCTCGAGCGCGACGACCAACCCCTCGCCGCCCACCACGAGGACCGGCGAGCCCTTGGGGTACTCGCTCGCGATCAGCTTCGCGGCCGCCTGCGCGGAGGTCACCACGTCGTCGGCGATCACGTCCAGCCCGAACGATGCGAGGTGCTCGGCAACAACCCGCGCCGGCCGGCTCGCGTTGTTGGTGATGTACCCGATCCGCATGCCTTCCTTGGCAGCTTTGCGCAGGTTCTCCGGCGCGTCCGGGACCGGGTCCGGGCCGACGTACACGACGCCGTCGAGGTCCAGCAGCGCCACGTCGTACCGGCTCGCGAGCGGTTCATCACACGCCGACAGCGGTTCCGGCGCTTTGCGTTCCGCGCTCATGCTTCACCCCGTACGATTCCGCGCATGCCGGATACGAGCGGGAGCGTGCTGAGGCTCGATCCGCTGCGCGCCTGGCGGTTCGTGGCCGGCAAGGTGAGCGCGCTCGGGGCGGTCACGTCACCGCCGTACGACGTGCTCGAACCCGCCATCGTCCGGCGGCTGACTGACTCTGATCTGCACAACATGGTGAGGCTCATCCTTCCACGCGACCCGGACCTCGGCCCGGCCCGGTACGACGAACCCGCGCAGCGGCTCGCCCGGTGGCAGCTGGACGGTGTGGTGGTGCAGGACCAGCGCCCCGCGCTGTACGTCTACGAGCAGCGGCTGGGGAATGCCATGCTGTGCGGACTGGTCGGCTCGCTGCGGCTGGACCCGGCGCGCACAGTGGTGCTGCCGCACGAGGAGGTCATGCCGCACTGGGTCGACGACCGGCTCCGGCTGATGGAGGCGACCGACGCCGACCTGGAGCCGATCCTGCTCGCGTACCGCGGCGGCAGCGTGGCAAGCGATGCCGTGGACGCGGCGCGAGCCGGGGAGCCGTGGGTGGAGGCCGAGACGTACAACGGCGCAGAGCACCGCATCTGGCGCATCGACGACCAAGAGGTGCTCTCGGCGATCTCGGCGGAGCTGGCGAAGCATGAGGCCGTCATCGCGGACGGGCACCACCGGTACGCGGCGTACCTGGAGAGGCAGCTGCGGGAGCCGTACCGGCCGGGTGCAGAGGCCGGTCTGGCGATGCTGGTGGACTACATCCGCCATCCGCTGACGCTGGACCCGATCCACCGCGTCGTACCGGGTCTGGATCTGGAGACTGTGCGAACACATACGCCGACTGGCTGGCAGATGCAGCCCGGTCGGGTGGAGGGCGATCCGGACCGCATCTCGATCACGGACGGCACCAGCTGGCTGACGCTCCACTCCGATGGCGAGACACCTACCGTCGCGCTGCTACATGAGGTGCTGCTGCCGGCCTGGGGTGTCGTGGAGGAGGACATCAGCTTCCACCACACGCTGGCTGACGCACTGGCGTTGGCTGGCCCCCAGCAGGCGGCTGTGGAGCTCGCAGCGCCCCGGATGGATCAGGTACTGCGTTCCGCGGCGCAGGGCGTCGTACTGCCGCAGAAGGCCACGTCGTTCGGGCCGAAGCCGCGGGTGGGGCTGCTGTTCCGAATGCTCTGAGGGGTCAGGGCCGGTGGTAGAGGCTCAGGAACTGCTCGCGGAGGGGTTTGCGGGCCGCGCGGTGGCGTTCTGTGAGCCGTCCGAGGGTGAAGGAGAGCTCGGGGTCGTCCTGGGCGGCTGCATCGGCAGCCATGCCGGTCAGGGCATCTGCTGCGGCGCAGTGGTCCTGGTGCTGGCCCAGGAGCTCCTGGTACGTCGCTGCTTGGGTCGCGGTCGCTTTTGCTTCTTCACCGAGTACGGCGGCGGTGGTGTCGGCGGCGTACCTGACACGCTTGGCCAGGAGACGGACCTCGTGCCAGTCGTCGTCGGGGGTCCAGGGCTTGAGTTTGCCGGCTTCCTGGGCGAATTTCGCGGTGGCCGACTGGAGCAGCTCGGGTAGTACCTCGCCGCACGGCCTGTCTGCCTTGGGCGTCAGGTCCGGGGCTGCGGCGACCGACTCGATCGTGGCGAGCAGGTCCTTGGTGGACTCGCCCAGCACCACCTCGGCGGACCGCGCAGCGGCGCGGTCGAGTCCGAGGGTCAGCGTGGTGAGGATCGTGTCGACATGTTCCTCGTTGTCCTCGCTGGTGGCGTTCTCGCGGACGAGGGCGGCGATAACCTCCAGATCGCGCGCCTCACCACAGGCCTGTGCGAGCGCCGCCAGATCGGCTCGGAGCTCGGGCGCCCAGTCGCCGGCCAGGAGTTTGCGGAACAGCTTGAGATCACTGCGCAGCCGCCGGCAGGAGACGCGCACCTGGTGGATGGCGTCGTCCTCCCCTGCCGAGACCATCGCCACGGACTTCTCGAGCCGGCGCGCCCCCTTCGCGAGGGCGACGCCGACAAGCACGCCAACCGGGCTCTCAGCCACCACCAAGTCCCGGTCAGCCACAGCCCTACTCCTCAGCGCCCTTGGAAGTCTCGTCAGCCGAGTCCTTCACGCCCTCAGCCGCACCGCCGAACTCGTCGACCCCATCCTCATCCAGGTCGTCCCCGGCTTCATCCTCAGCCTCGTCAGCCGCATCCTCAGCTTCGTCAGCCTCGTCCGCAACCTCGTCGGCCTCGTCCTCAGCTTCGTCAGCCTCGTCTGCAGCCTCATCGGCTTCGTCATCCGACTCGTCTGCTTCGTCCTCGGACTCGAGGTCCGCGTCCTCCGCCTCGTCTTCGGCGTCGTCTTCAGACTCGTCGAGGTCGGCTTCGTCCGCCAGGTCCTCGTCCTCCTCGACCTCGTCCTCCTCTTCGAAGTACTCGTCGTCGAGGACGGTGTCATCTTCGTCGAGGTCAGTGAACTCGAGACCTTCGAGCTGCGCAGCACGCTCGGCGGCACCGGTGAGACCGTCACCGTCGACCCCAGCCGCCCGGTGGAACCAGACGAGCGCCTCGTCCGTACGACCGGCCTCTTCCAGCGCGTCCGCATACGCGTACCGCAGCCGCGGCAGCCACTCAGCCCGCGTCCGCTTGCTCAGCTCCGGCACGTCGAGCGTCTGAATCGCCGCCGCCGTCTGTCCCATGTCACGCCGTGCACCAGCCGCGACGATCAACAGCTCGATCTGCGTCGGCTCCGACAGCTCAGTGACGTGCTTGTCCTTGGTGAGCGCCAGCGCCTTGTCCGGCCGCCCGAGCGCGCGCTCGCAGTCAGCCATCATCGCGATGACCTCGTGGTTACCCGTCATCCGCCGCACGGCCCGGAACTCGGTCAGCGCCTCGTCATAGTGCTCAGCCAGGTACGCCGTGATCGCCACAGCCTCACGCACTCCGCCAAGCCGCGACGCCAGCCGCCGGGCAACCCGCGCATGCTGGTACGCGAGCTCCGGGTCGTCGTCGAGGAACCGCCCCGACGCCACCAGGTGCTGCGCCACCAGATCCGCCAAGGTCCGCGGCAACGACCGCAGCTCGGCCTTCACACCACGATCGAGCTCCGCACCCGTGATCCCTTCCGGAATCTTCGGGTCGTCCCGACGAGGCCCAGCCTTCTCCTCGCGATCCTCCCGCCGAGGCCCGCCACGCCGCTCCTCGCGACCAGCCGACCCTCGCCGATCGTCCCGTCCACGCCCCCGCGAGTCCCCAACCGGCCCACGCCCACGCGAATCACCGCCACGGTCGTCCCGGTTGTACCCACCCCGCGAATCGCCGGAACGCTCATCACGCCGGTTCCCACCACGAGCATCGCCGGCACGGTCATCACGGCTGTATCCACCGCGGGTGTCGCCGGAACGCTCATCACGCCGGTTCCCACCACGCGCACCGCCCGCACGGTCATCACGCCGGAATCCGCCACGCGAGTCACCGCCACGGTCATCGCGGCTGTATCCACCACGGTCGTCGCCAGAACGCTCATCACGCCGGTACCCACCGCGATCGTCCCGTCGAGCGTCGCCGCCGCGGTCATCCCGCCGGAACGCTCCACGCTCTCCACGCGCCGGCCCACCGCTGCGAGCCGCGCCCGGCCCTCGCCCACGCGAGTCACCGCCACGCGAGTCACCGGGCCGATCGTCCCGCCGGTATCCACCGCGTGAATCGCCCGACCGGTCATCCCGGTTGTACCCACCACGCTGATCCCCCGACCGCGCGTCCCGCGAACCACCACGGTCGCCACCAGCCCGGTCATCCCGCCGGTACCCGCCACGCTCATCGCCGGACCGATCGTCACGCCGGTAACCACCACGGTCCCCGCCGGAGCGGTCATCGCGCTGGTATCCACCGCGGCCACCGGACCGATCGTCACGGTTGTACCCACCACTACTTGCTCCGCCGCGGTCGTCCCGCGAACCCCCGCGACTGCCTCCACGATCATTCCGCGGGTACGAGCCGTCGCCACCACGATCATCCCGGCGTGGCCCACCGCGGTCATCGCGCTGGTACCCACCGCGGCCACCGGACCGGTCATCACGTCGGTCGTCGCCACGGTCGTCCCGTCGGTAGCCACCAGACTGGTCGCCGCGCGCAGCGCCGCGACCCCCGTCTCCGCTCAACTGACCACGGAACGGATCCCGCTGACTCTTGTCATCACCACGGGACCCGACGTACCCACGCCTGTTCTCCGAACCGCCCTCATCCCGGTACGACGAGCTGCCGCCCGAACGCGGCCCACCGGACCGTCCGCCCGAACCGCCCGAACGCCCGCCGGCAAACCCACCCGGACGACTGGGCGCACCACCAGAACGACCGCCGGCACCATCGCGACCGCCCCCTGCACCCGCACGACCCGAACCCGAGCCACCCGCTCCAGAACCCGGACGCCCACCGCCCGAGCTCGAGCGACCCGCTCCAGAACCCGAGCCACCGCTGTAACCGGAACCCCCGGAACCAGAACGACCGCCACCGGAACCCGACCGGCCGGCTCCGGAACCAGAGCGGCCGCCGGACTCGGGACGTCCACCTCCGCTGCGGCCGGAACGGCCGGCGCCTCCGGAGGGACCGCGGCGGTCCCCTGAGCCGGAGCGAGGATTGCGAGGTGGCGTCGCCACGGGTGACTCCTAACGAAGCTGAAGAGCAGTAATCGGACAAACGTTACCGCGTCTGCAGCGGGGGTGAGGCCCTGGCCGCCAGTCAGACACCGACGGTGGCACAAGGCAGGACAGCGGGCCAGAAAACCTGGCCGTACATATGTTAAGGGCCACCCCGTGTGGGGTGGCCCTTAACAGTGTGAATGTCCGGCGGCGTCCTACTCTCCCACGACCTCCCGGTCGCAGTACCATCGG
>NZ_SHKR01000005.1 GCF_004217145.1 Kribbella rubisoli
CAACCAGCCGCAGCAGACCAGCACACTCCGCCGAAAACGACACGGCCCTCGCAACTCCTCAAATTGAGGTGTTGCGAGGACCGTGTGAACCCGCCCCTGGTGCGGGGTCTTTCGCGTGCGCAGATCAGGCCTGCAGCGCAGCCTGGACGTCGAGGTGGATCTCCACCTTGTCGCCGATCAGGAGCTTGCCACCCTCGAGCGGGACGTTGAAGTCGATGCCCCACTCCTTGCGGCTGATCGAGGTCGAGGCCTCGAAGCCGATGATGGTCTGGCCGTAGGCGTTCTGGTCGACGCCGAGGAACTCGACGCCGAGCTCGACCGGCTTGGTCACGTTCTTGATGGTCAGCTCGCCGGCGAGGACGTAGTCGTCGCCCTCGGGCTTGATCGCGGTGCTGACGAAGGTCATCTTCGGGCTGTTCTCGGCGTCGAAGAAGTCGCCGGACTTCAGGTGCCCGTCGCGCTGCTCGTTCCGGGTGTGCACGGAACCGAGCTCGATGGAGACGCTCGCGCCGGACTCCTCGATGGTGTCCTTGACGGTGATCTCGCCGCTGAACTCCTGGAAGGTGCCGCGGACCTTGGTCATCAGGTGCCGAACGGTGAAGCCGATCTCGGTGTGCGCGGTGTCGATGGCGTACGTACCGGCGACCAGGCCGGGGATGGTGCTGGTCACAGTGCCGGTGGTGGTGTCGCTCATGGGGTCCTCTCGGGAAGGTGTACGTACTGGTCGGGGGCGACGCAGCCGGGGCTATAGTTAAAACTTCAACCGAACGACTACGACAGTAGGCAGTAACGGTTTAAAAGTCAACTACATTCCCGGTACACTGTTCCCGTGACGACGATGGAGACTGGGACTCGGTGGCTCAGCCCCGAGCAGCAGGTGGCGTGGCGTGCGTACCTGCTGGGCACCGCACGCCTGATGGCCAAGCTGGACGACGACCTGCGCCGGTTCGGCATCGGCATCAACGACTACGAGATCCTGGTCCGGCTCTCCGAGTCCCCCGACCGGCGGCTCCGGATGGCGGATCTGGCTGACCGGCTGCACCAGAGCCGGTCGCGCCTGACCCACACGGTCGGTCGCCTGGAGGCCGCCGACCTGGTTCGCCGTACGTCGTGCACCAGCGACAAGCGCGGCGTCTGGGCCGAGCTGACCGAGGCTGGATTCTCGCTGCTGGAGCAGGCTGCGCCGTACCACGTCGAGGGCGTCCGGGAGAACCTGGTCGACCTCGCCAGCGCGGAAGACTTCGCTGCCGTCGGCCGCGTGTTCGACTCCGTCTCGGAGCACGTCGGGCAACGCTGATCAGTGCACGGCCGGGGTGATCTCGAGCGCCAACTCATCCCGGTCGGCACCACGGTAGGCCATCATCTTGTCCCGCATCCGCCGCTTGACCGGCGGAAGGTGGTTGACGGTACGCATCGCCGTACGCATGCCGGCCAGCGCCACCCGCCCGACGACCGGCTTGTGCACGGGGTCGGCCGACGTCATCTGCGCCCGCGACTTGATCACGGCATCGAAGCCGTACTCGATCATCTTCGCTTCGTACTCGTTGACGGCCGGAATCAGCTCCCGCCGACCATCGCGTACGTCGATCAACGCGCGGCAGAGGTTCACAGCGTCGCGGAGCGCGGTGTTCGCACCGACACCGCGGCCTGGCGTCATGGTGTGAATCGCATCACCCAGCAGCGTGACGTTCGTGGTCTTCCACGGGTCGAGCGGGACCGATGTCCAGATGTTCACCGGGAAGCACGTGCCCGGATCGGTCAGCTCGAACAGCCGGCGCAGGTTCGGGTGCCAGCCCGGGGTGACGTCGAGGGCGACCTTGATGAGCTCCTCACCGCTCAGCTTCATGATGTTCGCGGGCAGCTTGTCCCTGGTCGCGGACAGGCCCCAGTTCATGTAGTCACGCGTGTTGTCGAACTGCAGGCCGGGCCAGCGCCGGATGAGTTCCTCGGTGTTGCCGCCGATCCCGCTCTTCACGTGACCGTCGCGATCCCACTGGAACTCCATCACGTGCAGGATGCAGGCGAACCCGCGCGGCGCGGTGACGATCGAGATGCCCTCGAACACCTTCGGCGAGACCAGCTTCGCGCTCTCCTCGGTGATCGGCAGCTTGCCGGCGATCGCGACGATCCCGGTCTCCTCGGTCTTCGCCTGCGGCAGGTACTGACGCCGTACGCGCGAGCCTGATCCGTCCGCGGCGACGAGCAGGTCACCGGTGGCGCTCGTACCGTCGGCGAAGTACGCCGTCACCTGGTCGCCGTGCTGCTCGAACCGGGTGAACTCCTTGCCGAACTCGACGACATCGTCCAGCCCGGTCAGGAGCACCTGCCGCAGCGTCATCCGGCTGATCGACTTCTCGCTCTCGACCGGATCCGTCGATGCCGGGATCTCCATCGACAGGACCTCCTTGAGGTCCTCGGTGAGCATGTTGAAGTACTTGGGGTCGCGCGCCTTCGTGGCCACGAACGTGTCGTACAGCTCCTTGGGCAGCAGCGCATGGAGCGCGCGGCTGCCGTCCGGGTCGATCCCGACCCGGTAACCGTGCAGGCCGTCGGTCCGGACCGCGTCCCGCTCGAACACGGTCACGCCGATGCCGGCTCGCTTCAGGCCGTGCGCCAGGGCCAGGCCGCCGGTCCCGCCACCGATCACCAATACCTTCATTTTCCCTCGCTTCTCCAAGTGTCTCGGCTCTTCAAGTATCTCGCATAGCCGAGTATCTTGGAGATCCGAGAGAAATGCAAGCCCTATGCTGAGGCGGACCATGACCAGTACTCGTGAAGAGCTCACCGGCGAGATCCAGCAGCGGATGATCCGATTCATCGCCGAAGCGGTGCTGTACAACCACGCCGTGTCGGCCAAGGTCGGACTCGGCGCCAGCGACTCCCAGTTCATGACGTTGCTGCAGACGTACGGCCCGCTGACGCCGCGACAGCTCGCCGAGCGCACCGGTCTGACCTCCGGCACGGTCACCGGTGTCATCGACAGGCTCGAGTCGCACGGCTTCGTCACCCGCCGGCCGGATCCAGGCGATCGCCGCAAGGTGGTCGTGACGCCGTCGTTCGAGGCGATCCGGGAGAAGCTCGTCCCGCTGTACGCCGACCAGGGCGAGCGGATGCACGGCGTACTCGCGTCGCGGAGTGTCGAGGAGCTCCGGACCATCTCCGCGTTCCTCGCCGACTCGATCGCTGAAGCCGGCAGCTAAAGCGTTTGAGCCTGCCCGACGACTCCGGAAGCCTTCTCGGTGTGACAGACATTGACGGCCGGGCCGGCATCGACGCAGAACTGGTACGGCGACTGATCGCGCACCAGTTCCCGCAGTGGGCCGACCTGCCGGTCACGCCGGTGAAGGTCGACGGCTGGGACAACCGGACGTACCGGCTGGGCGCCGACCTGACGGCGCGCCTGCCAACAGCCGCTGCCTACGTGCCGGCCGTGGACAAGGAGCACCAGTGGTTGCCGGTGCTCGCGCCGTACCTGCCGGTCGAGATCCCGACCGCCATTGCCAAGGGCGCGCCCGGCGAGGGGTATCCGCATCCGTGGGCGATCCGGCGCTGGATCGACGGCCGGACCGCGTCGGCTGAAACGGTGACCGACCTGATCGCTTTCGCAGAGTCGATCGCGGACTTCATCCACGCACTGCAGAGCATTGACGCCACGGGCGGACCGCTCGCCGGCAAGCACAGCTTCTATCGTGGTGCGCCGCTGCAGCACTACCACGAGGAGACGGTCGAGGCCCTCGCCGTACTGAAGGACCGCATCGACGCAGACCTCGCGGGTGAGGTGTGGGACGCCGCTCTCGCGTCGACCTGGGACCGGCCGCCGGTGTGGTTCCACGGCGATATCGCGCACGGAAACCTGTTGGTGCAGGAGGGCCGGCTGACGGCCGTCATCGACTTCGGTACGTCGGGCGTCGGCGATCCGGCCTGCGACCTGGTGATCGCGTACACATTCTTCTCCGGCGCATCGCGCGACGCCTTCCGCGAGGCCGTTGATCAGGACTCGGGCATGTGGGCCCGTGCCCGCGGCTGGGCACTCTGGAAAGCTTTGATCACTTCAGACCTCGCGGTGGTGCAGGCCGTCCTGGACGACTACGTCACACAAACGCGCTGACGCCTTCGTACTCCCCCATCGCTGCAACGCCGGCGGTCTCGTACTCAAGCAGCATCAGACCACTCGGCGTTGCTTCATGCTTCGTGAGCTTCAGACCCGCGGTTTCCCCCGGCTGCTCGAACAGCCGCCTGCCGGCTCCGATGACCGTTGGCGCAACCACCAATCGCACCACATCCACCAGCCCGGCCCGCACCAGCGCACTCCCCAACCGAGCACTCCCGTGGATCTGCAGCTCGCGACCCTCTCGCGCCTTCAGCTCTTCAACGCCTTCGATCTGCAGGACAGTGGTCGGCTGCCAATCACCTTCACTGATCGTCCGGCTCACGACGTACTTCGGCAGCGAGTTCATCCGGTCCGTGAACGGATCATCGGGGTCAGTGATCTGCGGCCAGTCCCGCGCGAACGCGTCGTACGTCCGCCGCCCCAGCAACAACCCATCAGCAAGATCGAGCCATTCCGAGGTACGCCGTACGAACGCCTCGTCGATGAACGGCACCAGCCACCCGCCACGGATGAACCCGTCGCTCGTGTCTTCACTCGGCGACCCGGGCCCTTGGCTGACCCCGTCCAGCGTCACGAACTCCGTCAGCACCAGCTTCATCGCGCGCCCTCCGCGACCGCAGCGAGCTGCTTCGTGACGGTCCCCCAACCGTCCGCGAATCCCAGCTCCTCGTGCCGCGCCCGAGCCGCGGACGTCCCGTGCCGCACGATGATCCGGTAGTCCGTGCCCTCCGGATGCTCCGCGAGCATCACCTCGGCCGTCATCAGAAACGGCTCCGGACTCGCAGGACGCCAGCTGCTGTCGATCGCATTGGTGAACACCAGCCGCTCGATCTCCTCGACCACCAGGAAGCTCGCATCGAGATGCGGCACGAACTGCGTCCCGTCCTCGCTCAGCTGCGTGACCATCGCCCCACCAGGACGAACCTCGAGCCGCTCCACGCGGCACACCGCCGGAGCCGGCACCCACCACTGCGCGAACTTCGCCGGATCGGTCCAGGCGTTCCAGACGGTCGCCCGCGGCGCTCGGATCACCCGCTCGACGGTCAGATCAAGCTCGGGATCAATCATGACTCTTCCTCCTGGGATTCCGTGACGAGGCGTTCCAGCCGATCGGTGCGGTCGGTCCAGATCCGTCGCTGCTCGGCGAGCCAGTCGTCGACGAGCGCCAGCCGCTCACGATTCAGCACACAGGTCCGCACCCGGCCGACCTTGACCGTCCGGATCAGCCCGTTCGACTCGAGCGTCCGAACATGCTTCATGAACGAGGGCAGGGTGATCGGAAAGTCGGCCGCAAGCTCACCCACACTCGTCGGCCCACGCCCCAGCCGCCGAATCACACTCCGCCGAGTCGGATCAGCAAGCGCGACAAACACGCCGTCGACCTCGCCTGGATACTGTGCCATGAGGCTAAGTATTGCCTTCAGCCGATACTTAGCGCAAGGGCTAACTATCAGGAAGCACGAAGGACCCCGCCTCCGATCCGGAAGCGGGGTCCTTCGACGGCTTGCTCAGTCGCGGGTGAGCTTGCGGTGGGTGACGCGGTGCGGACGGGCCGCCTCCGGGCCGAGCCGCTCGACCTTGTTCGCCTCGTACGACGCGAAGTTGCCCTCGAACCAGAACCACTTGGCCGGGTCCTCGTCGGTGCCTTCCCAGGCGAGGATGTGGGTCGCCACGCGGTCCAGGAACCACCGGTCGTGGGACACGACCACCGCACAGCCCGGGAACTCCAGCAGCGCATCCTCCAGCGACTGCAGGGTCTCGACGTCCAGGTCGTTGGTCGGCTCGTCGAGCAGCAGCAGGTTGCCGCCCATCTTCAGCGTCAGCGCCAGGTTCAGCCGGTTCCGCTCACCGCCGGACAGTACGCCGGTCGGCTTCTGCTGGTCCGGGCCCTTGAACCCGAACGACGCGACATACGCCCGGCTCGGCATCTCGAAGTTCGCGACCTTGATGAAGTCGAGCTCGTCGGACACCATCTGCCAGACCGTCTTCTTCGGGTCCAGGTTGCCGCGCGACTGGTCGACGTACGAGATCTTGACCGTCTCACCGAGCTTCAGGCTGCCCTTGTCCGGCTGCTCCTCGCCGATGATCATCCGGAACAGCGTCGACTTGCCGACGCCGTTCGGACCGACGACGCCGACGATGCCGGCCCGGGGCAGGGAGAAGCTCAGGCCGTCGATCAGCGTACGGTCGCCGAAACCCTTCTCCAGCTTGCTGACCTCGAGCACCGTGCTGCCCAGCCGCGGGCCCGGCGGGATGTTGATCTCGTCGATGTCCAGCTTCTTGGAACGCTCGGCCTCGGCGGCAAGCTCTTCGTAGCGCTGCAGGCGGGCCTTGCTCTTGGACTGCCGGCCCTTCGCGTTCGACCGGACCCACTCGAGCTCGCGCTCCAGGATCTTCTGCCGCTTGGCGTCCTTCTGCCCCTCGACGACCAGACGCGCCTTCTTGGTCTCGAGGTACTTCGAGTAGTTGCCCTCGTAGCCGTACGTCCGGCCGCGGTCGAGCTCGAGGATCCACTCGGCGACGTTGTCCAGGAAGTACCGGTCGTGGGTGATCGCCATGACGGCGCCCGGGTACTTCTGCAGGTGCTGCTCCAGCCACTGCACCGACTCGGCGTCTAGGTGGTTGGTGGGCTCGTCGAGCAGCAGAAGATCGGGCTGCTGCAGCAGGAGCTTGCACAGCGCGACCCGGCGGCGCTCACCACCGGAGAGCTTGTCGACGATCGCGTCCGGCGGCGGACACCGCAGCGCGTCCATCGCCTGCTCCAGCTGGGCGTCGATGTCCCAGGCGTTGCGGTGGTCGAGCTCGGTCTGCAGGTCGCCCATCTCGGCGAGCAGCGTGTCGTAGTCGGCGTCCGGGTCGGCCAGCTCGGCGGAGATCTCGTTGAAGCGGTCGAGCTTCTGCTTGGTGTCGCCGACCCCTTCCTGCACGTTCTCCAGCACGGTCTTGCCCTCGGTCAACGGCGGCTCCTGCAGCAGGATCCCGACCGTCGCCCCTTCCGCCAGCCGCGCCTCGCCGTTGGAGGGCTGGTCGAGCCCCGCCATGATCTTGAACAGCGAGGACTTACCGGTGCCGTTGGGCCCGACCACGCCGATCTTCGCGCCGGTGAGGAAGTTCAAGGTGACGTTGTCGAGAACGACCTTGTCGCCGTGCGCCTTCCGGACGTTGCGAAGCGTGTAGATGAATTCCGCCATACCTAGAGCCTATGTGCTCCGGTCTCTCCTTACCCAACCGGTTGTCCACAGCCGCGAGGTCCACAGGCCCGATCGGGCCGCGAGAAGTGCATCTTCTCCGTCGACAGGACAATCCGCACGGAAGGCAGAACCCGATGAGCGTCAACGAAATCCACCTGACCGTGGTCGGCCGGATCGGCAGCGAGCCCGACTTCAAGGAGATCGGCCAGGTCCCCCACCTCTCGTTCCGCCTGGCCTCCACGCCGAGGCAGTTCGACAAGACCCTCAACAGATTCGTCGAGAAGACCACCTCGTGGCTTCAAGTGGAGTGCTGGCGCTTCCTCGCCCAGAACGCGTTCGATTCGACCCGCATCGGTCAGCCGGTCATCGTCAGCGGCAAGCTCCGCACCCACGAGTGGACCGACGAGAAGGGCGAGCAGCGCAGCCGCCTCGTCCTGGAAGCCTTCACGATCGGCCACGACCTCAACCGGGGCACGGCGACGTTCTCCAAGTCCGCTCCGCGAGGTGAGCATGCCGTTCCTGAGGTGAGCGTCACACCCTTCCCCGCCGAGGAGTACCCCGCCACACCGCTCCCGCTGGCGGCGGAGGCGGCATGATTATCTCACCCTTGACTTATATAAGCGCCGCCCGGCATTCTGAGGTCCATCCCAGCAGCCGAGCAGGAGAGGGAATTACCTGTGATCGACATCCTCGAGCACATCAACGCGGTCCAGCGGGAGGTCAGCCGCACGGGCGAGACCGTGACGGTGCTGATGCGCCGCTCGTACCAGGCCGACCCGGCGGAGGTGTGGGACGCCCTCACGGATCCCGACCGGATGAAGCGCTGGTTCATGCCCGTGTCCGGCGATCTCCAGGTCGGCGGCACCTTCCAGCTGGAGGGCAACGCCGGCGGCGAGATCCTGGAATGCGAGCCGCCCAAGCGGTTCAAGGTGACCTTTGGTGGTCCCAACAGTCTCCTCGAGCTGCGCCTGCTCCCCGGAGCGGACGCCTCCACCGAGCTGGAGCTCGAGCACTCGATGAGCGAGGCTCCGGCGCCCGGCGGCGCGGGCGCGCTCTGGGTCGGCCCGGGCTGGGACGGCGGCTTGCTCGGCCTCGGGCTCTACGTCACCGGCGAGCTTCCGGCGGACGCCGACCCGACCGAGATGGCCAACTCCGCCGAGGTGATCAGCTACAACGAGCAGTCGGTCAGAGCGTGGATCGAAGCGATCCGCGCCTCCGGAACGACGACGGAGGAAGACCTGACCTCCGCGGCCAAGGTCTCGATGTCCCAGTACGCGCCCGACGCCGAGCTCTGACCTCTGCTGACCGCCGGGGTGCGCGCCACATTGTGCGTGCGCCCCAGCGGCAGCTCGACTTCCAGACCGGCGGACGCCTAGCCGCGTGCAGTGGCGAGGCTGTCACGGCAGGTCGTGTACGCCGTGAGCTCCTCGCGAGCCGGCGCAACTACGTGGCTGTCGGCAACCTTCTCGAGTTCGGTCCGCAGCGCCTTCGCCACCTGACGGGAGCGACGCAGCGCACCGCTCGTCGCGAACACCCGGCAGACGAAGGAAAGCGCCAAGCCCAGGACGGCACCACCGACCAGCATGATCCACGCGTACGGGATGCCGTTCCACTCCGGCAGCGGCGGGTCGCTCAGATCCGCGATTCGCGCCACCAGCAAGGCGATCAGCCACGCGGCGCCGCCGAGCGTGACCAGGAACAGCAGCCACTGAACGATCCGCGCGAAGCTCCACCAGCCCGGACTGTTGGCGACGCCAAGGTCCGTGCGCGCGACCGCCTGGTCGAGCTCGTCGCCGAGCGACTCCTCACGCCGCCGGATCGCCGTACGCACCGAATCGGCCCACGGACGCGACAGCCCTTCCGCAGCCTTGTTCGTGATCGTGCGGACGGCGGCATCCATCCGGGCTCGCTGCACAGGTGTTGCCGCAGGCAACGAAGAGCGCGCGATCGCGACCTCGCTCGATGCCGACCTGCGCAACGCCTTGCCCTGCTCGCGCGACACCTGGTCGCCGTGCAGCCGTCGCAGCGGATCCGGACGGAACCGCTCGACCCACTTGGTCAACGGCCACCCCGTCGCAGCGCGAGCACGCTGGAGGTGGGAGCGACGTACTGCGTCGGCAACAACCGACAGCCCGCTCGCGTCCGACAACGCGTCGACCAGTTCGGTGACGTCCGCGTCCGCAATCTCCGGTGTCTTCGCGTTACCGCACTGGCTCGCCATCCGGTCCGCGACCCGGTCGACGTCGGCGGAGAGGCGCTCGCGTGCGGAGCGCTTGTTGCTGACCCGCTTGACCAGCAGGGCGCGCACCTCCTCGAGGCCGTCGCCACTGACGGCCGAGGTCGCGACGACTGTCGGCGACTTGAGACCGTCCGACTTGAGCAGCCGGTCCAGGTCTTCGAGGCAGCTCTTCCGCTGGTCCGGCGTCAGCTTGTCGATGTGGTTCAGCGCGAACACCATCACCCCGGAATGCGAGGCGAACGGTTTGATGTACCGGTTGTGCAGCGCCGCATCTGCGTACTTCTGCGGATCCACCACCCACACGAGCATGTCGACCAGCTCCACGAGCCGGTCGACGATCAGGCGGTGCTCGACTTCGGTCGAGTCGTGGTCGGGAAGGTCCAGCAGGACCAGCCCGTCCAGGTCCTCGGAGTGCGCCTCCTCGAGCGAGCTGCGGTGCTGCACCTGGTGGCGGCGCGGGATCCCGAGCCAGCTCAGCACCTCACCGGCCGGCTCGTCACCCCAGACACAGGCCAGCGGCATCGAGCTCGTGGGCCGACGCGTTCCGATCGCGGCCAGGTCGAGCCCGGTCAGCGCGTTGAACAGCGACGACTTGCCGGAGCCGGTCGCGCCGGCCAGCGCGACGATGGTGAGGTCGCCGGACATGCGCAGGCGTTGTCCGGCCCGGTCGACGATCTGCGTCGCCTCGGTGAGCACCACCGGGTCGAGCCGACCGTCGCCGGCCTTCGCGGCCACGTCGATGGCATCGATCTTCTTCAGGACATCGGTTTCGCCCCGAACCGGGGTCTCGACCGTATCCACTGTTTCCGTCACGTGCAGTCCTCCACCGCGCGCGCGGCCTCCGTCAGTTGCCTGGCCGTCTCGGCGTCGACCGGATGCTGGTCAAGGACAGCCAGATAGCGGGCGAATTCGGCATCCATCAGTGCATGAACCTTACCGTCAAGGTCCTCGCGTGCCTTGTCCACCATGCCCTGAACTGCCTTGTCGCCGAAAACTGCTTCCAGCAGCCGCTGCCCGACCACCGCGCTGCCCGCACCGACGCTCGCCTCGGCGCCCTTCGGGATCCCGGCCTCGCGGGCGAAAACCACCACCATCAGCGAAAGGCCGAGCCCATTCACGCCGTACTCCAGGATGCGTGCCGTCGACTTCTTGGCACCGCCTTCCTTGCGGATCACGTCGAGCACGAACGCCTGCCACTCCCGGACGGCCCGAGCCGCAGCATCCGGGAACGCCGGCGACAACGCGCCGAGCGAGCTCTCAGGGTCTTCCTCCGCGAGCGCCGCGTCACCGACAGCAAGCAGTTGGCGACCGGGGGCGGTTGCCTGCCACGCCTTCTCGGCACGTTCCGCGGCGGCCGTCGCGTGCTCGCGCAGCAGCGACTCCAAACCGGACTGGATCGCGTCGCTGACGTCACGCGTTTCCGCCGGCTTGTTGCCGAGCGAAGTCTTCAGCCGATCGCGCAGCCGGCCCGCGTTGGACTGCAAGCCCTTCAGCAGTTCACCAGTGCCGACGAACTCCTGCCAGCGAGCAAGCACCTCGCCCCGCAACAGCGTTCCGTCCTGGCACGCCTTGGCGATGTCCTTCACAGCCTGGTCGTACGCCGACTCCACCGACGACCGCAACTCGATCGCGGTGTCCGCCTGTGCCTTCACAGCCTCCGCGAACGGTGGCGTCGTCTTCACCATCGCGCTGACCGCGCCCTGCAAGGTACGGCGGACCACACCCGCGCGCGCCTCGGCATCGGCAGCGAGGTCGACCAGCCAGTCCTTGATCGAGGCAACCGTTGCCTGCGGCAGCATTCCGTTGCCATCGACAACAGTCTCCTGGATGGAGAACAGCGGCGAATCGCCGAGTCCGCGCTCGAGCAGCATCTGCGCGAGGTGCCCAGTGATGTCGTCGATCGTCTCGCTCGGAGCCCGGTCGAGCACAACCGCGACCGCAGTACTGCGATCCGATGCGCTCTGCAGGAACTCCCACGGGACAGCGTCGGAGTACCGCGCCGCCGTGGTCACGAACAGCCAGAGGTCTGCGGCTCCGAGCAGCTGCGTCGCGAGATCACGGTTCGCCTCGACGACGGAGTCGATGTCGGGCGCGTCCAGGATCGCGAGCCCGCGCGGAACGGTGTCAGCGGCAACCAACCGCAGCTGCCCAGCATCCTCCATGCCACCCGGCTCGTCCGAACTCGTCCGCGCCATCCCCGGCAGCACCCGGTCACCCACGAACCAGTCCGCATCCGCCGGGTGGTGAATCAACACCGGCGACCGGGTCGTAGGCCGCAACACACCCGGCTCGCTGACGACCTTGCCGATCACCGTATTAACCAGCGTCGACTTCCCAGCCCCCGTCGACCCACCAACCACAGCCAACACGGGTGCCTCAAGCTGCACCAATCGAGGCAACAGGTAGTCATCCAGCTGATCCAACATCGCCTTCTGCTGCTGCCGAGCCTCGTCAGCCCCCACAACCTCCAGCGGCAACCGACTACCCGCCAGCACGCCCCGCAACTTCATCAACGCAGTAATCAAAGCCATGGCAGCCTGCTCAGCCGCCAACCGCTCCGCCAACTGCGCCGCAGTCAGCTCCTCTTCCCCCTCAGCCGACCCGTCACCACCATCAGCCGCGCCGTCAGCCTCGCCGCCTGAGGCCCCACCAACCGACTCACCGTCAGCTACCTCATCCGCAGCACCGGCGGCCTCACCAACAGCCACGGCCTCGCCGCCACCACCAGCCGCGTCATCAGCCGGGTCACTTGCACCACCATCAGCCGCAGCACCATCAGCAGCCCCGGCCACCGACTCACCCGCGGCGACACCATCTACCGCGCCAGAACCGCCATCCCCCGCAGCCTCCGCGGACTCGTCTACAGCAGTCGCCCCGGCATCCCCGCCACCATCTGCGGCCACGTCGCCTGAATCGTCCGCGGGCTCCGCAACCGGCTCGCCCGGGGCGCCATCCACCGCGGTCTCGTCCGCAGCCTCATCACCCACGCCATCAGTTGCACCGTCCGCCGCGTGCCGTCCGGCTCCATGAGCAGCACCACCAGCCGCCGACTCCGCGGCGTCGCCGCCCGCCTCATCCGAGCCATCGCCCGCCGCGGTGTCACCAGCCGCCCCAGCACCAGCGTCCTCCGCAGCACCAGACTCAGCACCACGCTCGCCCGCGCCGTCACTCACCGACTCGCCCTCGGCACCGCTCGCCGACTCGTCCGCACCGTCACCCGCCGACCGATCCACACCGTCGCCGGCCAGCTCACCCGGACCGCCGTTCACCGGCTGGTCCGCGCCGTCGCTCGTCGACTCGTCCGCGTTCTCGGCCGAACTCGATGCAGCTTCCTCCTCTGCGGCCTCGTCCGCCGCACCATCTGCCGAGTCGCCGTCGGACTCGACTGTCGCCGCGTTCGCCGGCTCGCCCTCGGCGTCGTTCGCCTCGCCAGAGGCGTCGTTGGTCGACTCGTCTGTGGTATCGGACGACTCGCCCGCGCTCCCACCTGCGGTCTCGTCCGCCGCGACGTCTTCCGTCCCAGAGCCGGCGTGCTCCGCCGCGCCTTCTGCACCCGATTCGCCTGCCGAGGCGGCGGCATCAGTTCCGTCGGAGGCGGCAGCGCTCGCAGCCTCGTCGGCCGCATCATCCATAGACTCGTGCAAGGTCTCGGCCGACTCGTCCGCGGCCGGGCGGGCGGCCTGCTCGGCGGCACCGCTGGTGACCTGCTCGGCAGTTTCCTCGGTGAACTGCTCCGCGGTCGCGTCGGAGGTCTTGTCGACGGCTGCGTCTGACGCCTCGGCGTCGGTCAGGTCGGGCTGCTGCTCGGTCGAGCCAGTCTGGTCGTCCGGGACGGCGTCAGATTGTGTTCCTGCGGCGTCCTGGGCGGCGTTCTCCGGCTGCTTGGGCAGACCGATGATGATGTTGCCGTACTCGAGGGGAAAGCCGTCAGGCGACTCGTCCGGCTCGTACACGACACCAACCCGCGGCGCTGCCGCCGCGCCAGAGCCTTGCACCGCGTCGCCGTCACCAGCCTGCGCGCTAATCTCGCCGGCCCGCTCGGTGCCCTCAGCGCCCCGTGCGGTGTCCTCGCCAGCCTGATCTGCGCCTTCGCCGCTCTGCGCCGTGGCCTCACCGCCCTGTGCGGTGCCCCCGCCACCCGGTCCACTGCCTCCGCCACCATGCGCCGCGCCATCGCTGGTCTGCGCCGCGCCATCGCTGGTCTGCGCGTTGCCTTCACCAGTCTGCTGGGTGCCTTCGGCGGCCCGTGCGGCGTCTTCGGTCGTCTGCGCGCGGGCTTCCGCGGGCTCCGCCGTGGCTTCAGCCACCTGTCCGCCGGTGTGCTCGGCCGATGTCGGGTCGGTCGAGGTGGATGAGTCGGCTGGGGAGGTGTCGGTTGGGGTGGACTCCGCGGTTGGCGACGGGTGGTTGGCCGTCGACGGCGCGTCGTTCGTCGTAGCGGGCTGCTTGGAGTCTGTTGCGGAGCTCTCGGCGGCTGCTTCTGCGGACTTGGCGGCGGCGTCGGAGGTGGTCGCGGCTGGCTCAGGCGACTCGGCGGCTGCTGTCTGGTCGGACGTGGGTGCGCCGTCCTGAGTCAGCTTGTCCTTCGAGTCAGGCGTGGCTGGACCGTCGGGCGCCACGCCGGCGCGCGCTCCGACGGACTGTCCGTCGGAGGATTGAGGCTCGGGCGTGGCGGTGGGTTCCTGGTCGGGGGCCGACTTTTTGCGGCGGCGGCGCCAGAAGCCTCGGGCCTTGGGGGTGGACTGGGCGATGAGGTTCGCCAGCTCCTGGGCAGGCTGATCCTGGTTCGGAACCCTCGGTTCCGAACCTTCACCAGCTGCTGACCTGGTGTCAGCCACGTCGTCCGCCCACGAGCACAGAGTGCCCGGTCGGACAGCGCAGAAGCAAAGTCATCGTCAGTCCCGTTTGGCGGCGTGGACGGGTGGCAGTCACTGCGGTGGTGGATACGGACCGTATCCTCCCGGCGGTCCTTGTTGACCGGGGGGTCCCGGTGGGTAACCAGACTGACCGGCTGGGTAACCGGGTTGCCCCGAGGGATACCCCGGCTGAGCGGGCGGATAACCACCCTGAGGAGGTGGGTATGCGCCTTCCCCGGCGCCACCTCCCGGAACCCCAGGACCCGGCCCACCAGGCACCTGCCCGGCACCACCCGGCCCCATCGAACCACCCGGCCCCGGGCCCATCGGGGCACCCGGACCCATCGGCATGCCAGGACCCATCTGCCCCATCGGCATACCCGGAGGACCAGGTGGGAAGGCGCCACCGGCGTACTGCGGAGCCGCCTGTGCGAACGCAGGCATGGGAGGGAAGGGCACGCTCGGCCTCCGCTCTCGCAGCTCGTCCAGCAACTGCTTCTCCGTTTGTAATGCATCCGGTCCGATCACCTGGCGCACAATCTTGTCCCGCAGGTACGCCAGCTCGGTCGCCGCGTGCTGGAACGCCTTCGCGGCAGCTTCCGCCTGGGGCCCGTACCGCCGCGCGTTCTGCCGCAGAGCCTTGCGCCCTCGCAGCGTCGCTATCAGTGGAACGTCTTGTGGAACCAGCCATCCGAACCGCACATAGTCGTACAACCGGGACGCGATCATCTGTCCCTCCCGTGATCGCATCACGAGCGCGAAGACGACCAGGCAGATGAACAGCGGCACCATCAGACACAGGTACGCGACGATGAAGCCCCCGCCACCGGCCCAGCTCGCCGAAGCGTTCCAGGACGCGTGCGCCAACACCGCAGCCAGGTACCCGACGACCGGCGCAAGAAAACGGACCACGGTACTTCGGTGGCGTATCGCGACGCCGATCCCGATCGCGGTGAACGACGTGAAGAGCGGATGTGCGAACGGCGAGATCACGCCGCGGATGATGAACAGCGCGAACGCACCGCGCAGACCGGCGTCGCTGCCGGCCTCCTCGGAGAGCGTGTTGAAGACGCGGCCGTAGTACAGGATGTTCTCGGTGAAGGCGAAGCCGACGCCGACCATCCCGGCGTACACGAGGCCGTCGATGATGCCGTCGAACTCCTTGCGGCGTACCAGCGCCAGCAGCAGGATCACGGAGCCCTTGGCGAACTCCTCCACCGGCGGGGCGACGAAGACCGCGGACCGGTCGCCGCCGACGCCGGTCTCGGCCAGCCGGTGCGACACCTCGGTGTTGATGAAGATCGCGGCCAGCGTGGCGATGAAGGCACCCCAGCAGAGCGCGAAGACGATGTACCGGGTCGGCTCCGGCTCGTACCGGTCCAGCCAGAGGTAGAGCGCGATGACCGGGATCACCGGCACGAACGCGAAGATCAGACCCCAGGTGAAGCCGCCCGCGCCGGTCGACTTGGCCACGATTCCGAAGATCACCAGGCCCGCGATCGCGAAGACCACCGCGATCACGATGCCGATCAGCACGCCCTGGTTGCGGCGCTGGCCCGGGACCGGATGGCTGCCGAGAACGTTCGGCTGCGGGTACGGTCCGCCGGACGAGTACGCCGACCCCGCCGCGGGTTGCGGCGTGCCTGCCGGGCCTGGTGAGGGGTGACTCATGCCCCGAAGCCTAGTTGGGGTGCCGATCAACCGGCAGGACCACCCACTCAGCGTTACCGGGATGGAACGACAACCCTGTACTTCGCCCCCGCTCGAGCCGCGCCGTTCAGGAACCCAGAGGCGAGATCACCCGCCTATCTGAGAGACTCTTCCCGCCACGCGCCCGTAGCTCAGCTGGATAGAGCGTCGGACTTCTAATCCGTTGGTCGCAGGTTCGAATCCTGCCGGGCGCGCCATTTCACCCGTGGATCAGGCTGCTGTGCGGGCCGGGTCGCTGGGGTGGGCGGTGAGCGGGATGGTGTCGGTCTCCAGCCAGTCCGCCAGCGGGAGCGACTTGAGGATGGTCGCCATCTCCTCGGGGCTGTCGGCTTGCCATAGGCCCAGGGCTCGGCCGTCAGCGCGCTTCCAGAGGCGGATGAGCTTGCCTTCGGCGGCGAGTCGGCGGGTACTAGTTGCCTCGCCTGCGACCTTCTCGTCGACGAACTGGGGTGCGGTGCCTTCCGGGATCGTCAGGCTGAAGATGGTGAAGTACTCCGTCGCGCCGGCGCCGAGAGGGGTCGGTGAGGCCGGGTCGTTCGGGTGTGGTTCGAGGAGCATGACGTCGTCGTGGCGCCAGATGCGGAGTGGCATCGAAGCCAGCACCTGCTCGAGTTGCTCAGCGTCCTGAGCCTCGAAGAGACCGAACGTGCGCCACTCGCCGGGTTGAAGCGGCGGCCGCCACAGCCGGAGCAACTGGCCGGCCGCGGCGAGCTTGCGTGAGTGAGCTGCTTCCCGGCCGCGTACCTCGTCGACCTCCGCGTCCGTGACCCCGTCCGGTACCTGCGTGGTCATCGTGACCAGGAACTGCATCTCGTCCTCCTGATGCTCAGCTGCTGCTCAGCCCGATGCGGTCAACAGGATCGCACCGGCAGAGATTCCCTCAGCGAGTTCCTAAGCACTTCTCAGTCTTCTCACGGAGCGGTGGTGTGGGCTGGTTCGTCTTATCTGTACTGACAGGTGACGGAAGGGCCGGTGTGGTGGCTTCAGGAGTGGGTGTCCTTCATACGACCAACGGGTTGCGGGACCTGTGGTACGCCGCGGACGCGCTGGTGATCCTTGCCGGGATTCCGGGCGCCGGGAAGACCACTCTGCTCCGCCGGCTCTACCCGATCGGCGCGGACCACGGCGGCGTACGAGTGTTCGACTCGGAGCGCCTGCGTGCTCGCTGGATGCCCGTCCTCGGCCGAGTGCCGTATGCGTGGTGGCGGCCCTTGCTGCACCTGGCGTACTACGTGCGCGTGCTGGCGGCGATGCGCCGAGGCGGAGGCCCGCTCGTCGTACACGACTGCGCTACGAGGCCCTGGGTACGCCGACTGCTCGGCTGGCGGGCTCGCCGCGCCGGATTGCCCTTGCACCTCATCCTGCTCGACGTACCAGGCGATGTGGCCCGCTCAGGCCAGTGGGCACGCGGCCGCGTTGTGCGGACCGGCAGTATGGCCACGCATTGCCAAAGGTGGCCCGAGTTGGTGGCACGGGCGGCTGAGGACCCGGGGTACGTCGTACCGGGAGCCGCGTCGGCGCTCGTGCTGAGCCGCGGGCAGGCTCATCAGATCGCCCGGATCAGCTTCGGTTAACGAATTGATGCTCCTATTGGTGTCAAGCGGTGTTGAGCCAGGTGCGGTAGCGGTGGGCGAGGTCGTGGTCGGGGTAGGTGCCTTGTTCGGTGCGGACGAT
>NZ_SHKR01000006.1 GCF_004217145.1 Kribbella rubisoli
ACTGGGTGTTTCCCCGACGCTATGGCCACCGAAACAATATGAGAACACTATCAACCAACCAGAGCCACATGGGCTGGGGTGACCGTATTCCGGGAACCGTACAGTGAACGCGAACATCGTTACAAGTAGCGCAGGCTCGTTGAAGTCTGACAACCCGACCTTGAAGGGGGTTGTGTGTGTGACAAGCCCTCGGCCTATTAGTACCAGTCAGCTCCACACCTTGCGGCGCTTCCACTTCTGGCCTATCAACCCAGTGGTCTACTGGGGGCCTTACCCGGTTAACCCGGTGGGAGACCTCATCTTGAAGCGTGCTTCCCGCTTAGATGCTTTCAGCGGTTATCACTCCCGAACGTAGCCAACCAGCCGTGCTCCTGGCGGAACAACTGGCACACCAGAGGTTCGTCCACCCCGGTCCTCTCGTACTAGGGGCAGCCCTTCTCAAGTCTCCTGCGCGCGCAGCGGATAGGGACCGAACTGTCTCACGACGTTCTAAACCCAGCTCGCGTGCCGCTTTAATGGGCGAACAGCCCAACCCTTGGGACCTACTCCAGCCCCAGGATGCGACGAGCCGACATCGAGGTGCCAAACCATCCCGTCGATATGGACTCTTGGGGAAGATCAGCCTGTTATCCCCGGGGTACCTTTTATCCGTTGAGCGACGGTGCTCCCACATGCCACCGCCGGATCACTAGTTCCGACTTTCGTCCCTGCTCGACATGTCTGTCTCACAGTCAAGCTCCCTTGTGCACTTACACTCGACACCTGATTGCCAACCAGGCTGAGGGAACCTTTGAGCGCCTCCGTTACCTTTTAGGAGGCGACCGCCCCAGTCAAACTACCCACCAGGCACTGTCCCTGATCCGGATAACGGACCAAAGTTAGACAGCCAGAACAATCAGAGTGGTATTTCAACGATGACTCCACCCGAACTGGCGTCCGAGCTTCACAGTCTCCCACCTATCCTACACAAATTGTACCGACCACCAATACCAAGTTGTAGTAAAGGTCCCGGGGTCTTTCCGTCCTGCTGCGCGTAACGAGCATCTTTACTCGTAATGCAATTTCGCCGAGTCCACGGTTGAGACAGCGCCCAAGTCGTTACGCCATTCGTGCAGGTCGGAACTTACCCGACAAGGAATTTCGCTACCTTAGGATGGTTATAGTTACCACCGCCGTTTACTGGCGCTTAAGTTCAAAGCTTCGCCGACCTAAGCCAGCTAACCTGTCCCCTTAACGTTCCAGCACCGGGCAGGCGTCAGTCCGTATACATCGAATTACTTCTTCGCACGGACCTGTGTTTTTAGTAAACAGTCGCTTGGGCCTGGTCTCTGCGACCATCACCGCTTCCACCAGCAAGTGGTGTAACGGATCCGGTCCCCCTTCTCCCGAAGTTACGGGGGCATTTTGCCGAGTTCCTTAACCATGGTTCACTCGATCGCCTTGGTATTCTCTACCTGATCACCTGTGTCGGTTTGGGGTACGGGCGGCTCTAACACTCACTGCGAAGTTTTTCTCGGCAGCATGGGATCATCCACTTCCCCTGAACGGGTCCGCCTCGGCTCTCAGGCTATGTGAGACACGGATTTGCCTATGCCTCGCCCTACCACCTTGCCCGCGGATCAGCTTGCGCCTACCATCGCCGCGGTTGGACTACCCTCCTGCGTCACTCCTCAATGCACCTACTACCACCTCGGGTCAAAACATCCACCACTCAGCCCGAAGGCCTCACAGCTTCTGTTCCTTAGCATCAGCGGGTTCGGTCGGGTCGTGTTAATGCCGGTACGGGAATATCAACCCGTTGTCCATCGACTACGCCTGTCGGCCTCGCCTTAGGTCCCGACTTACCCAGGGCAGATTAGCTTGACCCTGGAACCCTTGATCATTCGGCGGACGGGTTTCTCACCCGTCATTCGCTACTCATGCCTGCATTCTCACTCGTGCAGCATCCACAACTCCATCACTAGGCTGCTTCACACGCTGCACGACGCTCCCCTACCCACCCACACACCTGGACCAACAAGTTGGCCGGGTACTTGTGTGAGTGCCACAGCTTCGGCGGATTGCTTGAGCCCCGCTACATTGTCGGCGCGGAATCACTTGACCAGTGAGCTATTACGCACTCTTTCAAGGGTGGCTGCTTCTAAGCCAACCTCCTGGTTGTCTGGGCAACTCCACATCCTTTTCCACTTAGCAATCGCTTAGGGGCCTTAGCTGGTGATCTGGGCTGTTTCCCTCTCGACTACGGAGCTTATCCCCCGCAGTCTCACTGCCGCGCTCTCACTTACCGGCATTCGGAGTTTGGCTGATTTCGGTAAGCCGGTAAGCCCCCTAGACCATCCAGTGCTCTACCTCCGGTAAGAAACACGCGACGCTGCACCTATATGCATTTCGGGGAGAACCAGCTATCACGGAGTTTGATTGGCCTTTCACCCCTATCCACAGGTCATCCCCCAGGTTTTCAACCCTGGTGGGTTCGGTCCTCCACGCGGTCTTACCCACGCTTCAACCTGCCCATGGATAGATCACTCCGCTTCGGGTCTAGAGCATGCGACTAAAGCGCCCTATTCAGACTCGCTTTCGCTACGGCTACCCCACACGGGTTAACCTCGCCACACACCACTAACTCGCAGGCTCATTCTTCAAAAGGCACGCCGTCACACCCACAAAGTGAATGCTCCGACGGATTGTAGGCAACCGGTTTCAGGTACTATTTCACTCCCCTCCCGGGGTACTTTTCATCTTTCCCTCACGGTACTAGTCCGCTATCGGTCACCAAGAAGTATTTAGGCTTAGCGGGTGGTCCCGCCAGATTCACACGGGATTTCAAGAGTCCCGTGCTACTTGGGAAAACACTCAAGAGTCACTGTCTTACGCCTACAGGGCTATAACCCACTACGGCTCAACATTCCAGAAGATTCGACTTCAACAGTGATTGATAACTCTTCGACACCACGGCATTAGTGTCAGAATGCTCCCACGACCCCACATGCGCAACGCACGCCGGCTATCACACGCACATGGTTTAGCCTCATCCGCTTTCGCTCGCCACTACTCACGGAATCACTTTTGTTTTCTCTTCCTGCGGGTACTGAGATGTTTCACTTCCCCGCGTTCCCTCCAGAACCCTATGTGTTCAGGCACTGGTAACTGGCTTTAGAATGCCAGCTGGGTTTCCCCATTCGGACACCCCCGGATCACAGCTCGGTTGCCAACTCCCCGGGGCTTATCGCAGGCTCCAACGTCCTTCATCGGCTCTTGGTACCAAGACATCCACCGATTGCCCTTAGTAGCTTGTCACAAAACAAACAAACAAAAAGCAAAATTACGCTACAAAGAGATGCTCGCGTCCACTATACAGTTCTCAAAATACGGGCAGGAAAACCAGCCCAACATCACCACACACCACAGAACCCAACCCCCAGGGAAACAACACACCCAGAAGAAGAACCCCACCGCAGTTTGGTGAGAGCCGGCCCCAGCCACCAACTCAACCGTCACCGGTTGAACCGTGACCCAGAAGAAACAGTCCAACCTGATCACTCAGGCAGGCCCGATTCCTCAGGACCCAACAGCGCGCCTCGGCCACTCACTTATCCGTCACCCGCGTTCCACGCGTTCCCTCGAAAGGAAACACAGTACTAACTTCGTGCAGAAAAGCTCCTGGCCTAATGGTCAATGTTCCACATTCCGAAGCACCATCGCCCAGGAACATTCGCCCTGGAAACGATGAATAGGCAGGCACACTCTCTCGAGTAACCCGCCGAATGCTCCTTAGAAAGGAGGTGATCCAGCCGCACCTTCCGGTACGGCTACCTTGTTACGACTTCGTCCTAATCGCCAGCCCCACCTTCGACGGCTCCCTCCACAAGGGTTAGGCCACCGGCTTCGGGTGTTGCCGACTTTCATGACGTGACGGGCGGTGTGTACAAGGCCCGGGAACGTATTCACCGCAGCGTTGCTGATCTGCGATTACTAGCGACTCCGACTTCATGGGGTCGAGTTGCAGACCCCAATCCGAACTGAGACCGGCTTTTTGGGATTCGCTCCACCTTACAGTTTCGCAGCCCTTTGTACCGGCCATTGTAGCATGCGTGAAGCCCTGGACATAAGGGGCATGATGACTTGACGTCATCCCCACCTTCCTCCGAGTTGACCCCGGCAGTCTCCTATGAGTCCCCACCATCCCGAAGGACGTGCTGGCAACATAGGACGAGGGTTGCGCTCGTTGCGGGACTTAACCCAACATCTCACGACACGAGCTGACGACAGCCATGCACCACCTGTATAGGACCCTTACGGACCCCGCATCTCTGCGAGATTTCCCTATATGTCAAACCCAGGTAAGGTTCTTCGCGTTGCATCGAATTAATCCGCATGCTCCGCCGCTTGTGCGGGCCCCCGTCAATTCCTTTGAGTTTTAGCCTTGCGGCCGTACTCCCCAGGCGGGGCGCTTAATGCGTTAGCTGCGGCACGGAGGACGTGGAATGTCCCCCACACCTAGCGCCCAACGTTTACGGCGTGGACTACCAGGGTATCTAATCCTGTTCGCTACCCACGCTTTCGCTCCTCAGCGTCAGGTAAGGCCCAGAGAGCCGCCTTCGCCACCGGTGTTCTTCCTGATATCTGCGCATTCCACCGCTACACCAGGAGTTCCGCTCTCCCCTGCCTACCTCTAGTCTGCCCGTATCGGAAGCAGGCTCGGGGTTAAGCCCCGAGTTTTCACTCCCGACGTGACGAACCGCCTACGAGCCCTTTACGCCCAATAATTCCGGACAACGCTCGGACCCTACGTATTACCGCGGCTGCTGGCACGTAGTTGGCCGGTCCTTCTTCTGCAGGTACCGTCACTCTCGCTTCGTCCCTGCTGAAAGAGGTTTACAACCCGAAGGCCGTCATCCCTCACGCGGCGTTGCTGCGTCAGACTTTCGTCCATTGCGCAATATTCCCCACTGCTGCCTCCCGTAGGAGTCTGGGCCGTGTCTCAGTCCCAGTGTGGCCGGTCGCCCTCTCAGGCCGGCTACCCGTCGACGCCTTGGTAGGCCATTACCCCACCAACAAGCTGATAGGCCGCGAGCCCATCCCCAACCGCCAGAACTTTCAACCAACCACCATGAGACGGTCAGTATTATCCGGTATTAGACCCCGTTTCCGAGGCTTATCCCAAAGTTGAGGGTAGGTTGCTCACGTGTTACTCACCCGTTCGCCGCTCGTGTACCCCCGAAGGGGCCTTACCGCTCGACTTGCATGTGTTAAGCACGCCGCCAGCGTTCGTCCTGAGCCAGGATCAAACTCTCCGTTGAAAAATATAGACAAACCGGAAAAACCGGTGAGCCGACAATCGGAAAAGCGATCCTTTGAATCAGAAACAACCA
>NZ_SHKR01000007.1 GCF_004217145.1 Kribbella rubisoli
TGTCGACGGCGGGTGAAGACTGACCCTCTAGCGACGGCTGGAAGTGGACCCCTGCGTGACCCTGTGAAGGGTGATGACAGTGGAGGACTGGGCTGAGATCCGTCGGCTGCACAGGTCGGAGGGGATGGCGATCAAGGCGATCGCGCGTGAGCTGGGGATCTCGCGGAATGCTGTTCGTCGTGCGTTGGCGCGGGACACGGCACCGAAGTATGTCCGGGTCTCGAGGGGGTCGCGGGTTGATGCGGTCGAGCCTCTGATCAGGGAGTTGTTGAAGGCGACTCCGACGATGCCGGCCACGGTGATCGCGGAGCGGATCGGCTGGGCGCATGGTTTGACGGTGCTCAAGGATCGGGTTCGGGTGCTGCGGCCGTACTATCTGCCGCCGGATCCGGCGTCTCGGACTGAGTACGACGCGGGGCATCGGGTTCAGTGCGATCTGTGGTTCCCGCCGGTACTGGTGCCGGTGGGTGCTGGGCAGGCAGGGTCGCCGCCGGTGCTGGTGATGACGTCTGGCTACTCGCGGATGCGGTGGGCGGTGATGATCGCGTCGCGGCAGGCACCGGACCTGATCGCGGGGCATTGGCAGCTGCTGCAGAACATCGGTGCGGTGCCGCGGGAGTTGGTCTGGGACAACGAGTCGGCGGTGGGGTGCTGGCGGCGCGGGAAGCCGGTGTTGACGGGCGAGTTCGAGACCTTCCGCGGCAGTCTGGGCATCGGGGTGCATCTGTGTCGGCCCCGCGACCCGGAAGCCAAAGGCCTGGTCGAGCGGAACAACGGCTACTTCGAGACCTCGTTCCTGCCCGGACGGACGTTCACCGGGCACCGCGACTTCAACACCCAGCTCACCGACTGGCTGGTGCTGGCCAACGCCCGGCATTCGCGCCGGATCGGCTGCGCACCGACGGCGCGGTGGGCCACCGATCGGGCGGCGATGCTGGCGATGCCGCCGACGCCTCCATCGGTCGGATGGTCGGCCCGGGTCCGGCTGCCGCGGGACTACTACGTGCGGATCGCGTCCAACGACTACTCCGTCGATCCCGTCATGGTCGGCCGGTTCGTCGACGTCGCCGCGGACCTGACCACGGTCACCATCACCTGCGGCGGCCTGAACGTGGGCAGACACCAGCGCTGCTGGGCCAGACACCAGACCATCACTGACCCGGCCCATCGAGAAACCGCGAAACGTCTTACCCAACACGCCGCCGCGGCCAGGGACCAAGCCACCAGCACCGGGCGGCCAACCGGCGCTGAGGTCGTGGTGGAACGCCGAGACCTGTCGGTCTATGACGCCGTGTTCGGCCTGACCAAACCGACCAGGCCAGCTGGGACTCACCACGACGGCGAGGTGGCCTGATGGCAACCCGCGCGAGCTCGTCGCCCAAATCCGGCACAGCCACCTTGACCGAACGCGACCTGACCAGCGAACTGGCGTTCCTGACCAGGGCGTTGAAGGCACCGACCCTGCGCGAAGCCGTCCCGCGGCTGGCCGAACGCGCCCGGGCCGAGTCGTGGACGCATGAGGAGTTCCTGGCCGCGTGTCTGCAACGCGAAGTGTCAGCCCGTGAATCCCACGGCGGGGAGGGCCGGATCCGCGCCGCCAGGTTTCCCGCCCGCAAGTCCCTGGAGGAGTTCGACTTCGACCATGCCCGCGGACTCAAACGCGACGTCATCGCCCACCTCGGAACACTCGACTTCGTCGCCGGCAAGGACAATGTGGTGTTCCTCGGACCACCCGGCACCGGCAAGACCCACCTGGCCATCGGCATCGCGATCCGCGCCTGCCAAGCCGGCCACCGCGTCCTGTTCGCCACCGCCGCCGAATGGGTCGACCGGCTCGCCGAA
>NZ_SHKR01000008.1 GCF_004217145.1 Kribbella rubisoli
TGGGCGGTTTCAAGGGGTCGTTGCAACACCGCCTTGGTTTCTAGGTGGTGAGTAGATCACGCAAACGCTCGGCTGGGGTGTCCCAGTCGAGCGTTTTGCGTGGTCGGGCGTTGAGTTCCTGGGCGACGTGTTCGAGGTCTTCGGGTCCGTGGACGCTGAGGTCGGTGCCCTTGGGGAAGTACTGGCGCAGGAGCCCGTTGGTGTTCTCGTTGGTGCCGCGCTGCCAGGGTGAGTGCGGGTCGCAGAAGTAGACGGCGATGTCGGTGGCGATGGTGAACTGTTTGTGCCGGGCCATCTCGCAGCCCTGGTCCCAGGTCAGCGAGCCGCGCAGGTGCTCGGGCAAGGTCTGCATCGTCTGGATGAGCTCGTCGCGCACCTGCTCGGCGTCGTGGCCGCCGGGCAGGTGGACCAGCATCGTGTAGCGGGTGGCACGTTCGACCAGGGTGCCGATCGCGGACTGGTTGCCCGCGCCCATGATCAGGTCGCCTTCCCAGTGTCCGGGGACGGCACGGTCGTCGGCCTCGGCCGGCCGCTCGGAGATCATGATCATGTCGTCGACGAACCGCTGCTGGCGCTGGTCTGGGCGGCGCTGCGGTTTGCGGCGGGTCCGGCCTGTGCGCAGCGCGGTGACGACTTCGCGCTTCAGTCCGCCGCGGGCCTGGAAGTACAGCGCCTGGTAGATCGTTTCGTGGCTCACGCGCATGCTCTCGTCGTCGGGGAAGTCCTTGACGAGCCTGTTCGAGATCTGCTCCGGAGACAACTTCTGTTCCAGGCCCTGCTCGACCTGTTCGCGCAGCGCGGGGTTGGTGACCAGCTTGGGCGGCTTCGGCCGGGCCCTGGCGGCCGCGGCGGTGCGATCAGCCTGGTGGGGCAGGTAGATCCCGTCGACGCTGTGCGCGCGGACCTCACGGCAGACCGTGGACTTGTTCCGGCCGATCCCGGCCGCGATCGCGGTCAATGTCTGCCGGTTGATCAGCCCGTCGGCGATCACCAACCGGTCATCCAGCGACAAGTACCGCTCACCGGCGCCGCCGGTGCCGCCGGTGCCTGCATCATCGCTGATTCCCACATCACCGCTGGTTGTGGCCACACCGGTTGAGTAGCGGGTTCCGGCGGTGTAGTCCACGACCGTGCCGTCGGGATGGACCCGCGTGTTACCGACCCTGCGGATCCCGCGCCGCCAGTCCCGCCCAGTCCGCGGATTCACCCCCACCTCCACCGACGCGCGAGCGATCGACCAGCCTTCCTCGACCAACTGCAGGAACCGGTCCTTCGCGCCCGGCCTTCCGGCCGGCCCCCGGTCGGCCTGCACCAGCCCGGCGGCCACCAGAATCCGCCGCGCAGCACCATGACTCAACCCAGCCGCCTTCGCCGCCCGGTTCACACTCCCCGACACACCGAACTCACCGACCACCCGCTCCCGCATCTCACCAGAGATGCTCGTCCTCGCCCGCCCCACACGCCGCCCCGACTCCCGCAACAACCGGTACGCACGCGCCCGCGACATCCCCAACTCCACCGCCGCAGCACTCACCGACGACCCGGCATCAACCAGCCGCAGCAGACCAGCACACTCCGCCGAAAACGACACGGCCCTCGCAACTCCTCAAATTGAGGTGTTGCGAGGACCGTGTGAACCCGCC
>NZ_SHKR01000009.1 GCF_004217145.1 Kribbella rubisoli
TAATAAGAGCCTGGCAAAGCCTCATTAATGTCTTGTCTGCCACCCGGCCGGCGTCGACCTGTCCGATCGACACGGAAGGCAAGATCCATCATGACAGTGACTGCTACCGCTACGACGGTGATCGGGGGCGCTGACACCCACGCCGACACGATCCATGTCGCGGCTGTGGACGAGATCGGCCGCGAGCTCGGTGATCGCGAGTTCCCCACCACACCTGATGGTTACCGGGCCGCGCTGGCGTTCTTGTCGACGTTCGGGACGCTGCGGATGGTCGGAATCGAGGGCACCAGCTCCTACGGCGCTGGGCTTGCCCGGGCCGCCCACGCGGCCGGTGTCGAGGTCCGTGAGGTCACCCGCCCCGACCGTGCCCAGCGCCGGATGCGCGGCAAGTCCGACCCTCTGGATGCCTACCAGGCCGCCCGCGCGGTGCTGTCCGGCCGTGCCGATGCCGCCGCGAAGAACGAGCACATCGAAGCGATCCGGGCCCTGCACACCGCGCGCCGCTCCGCAGTCAAGGCGCGCACCGCCGCGATGAACCAGGTCCACCACATGCTCATCACCGCTCCCGCAGCCCTGCGGGAGAAATACCGGCCGCTGAAAGACAAACCACTGGTCGAGGCCCTGGCCGCCTGCCGCCCGGCGCACCACCGCGACCCCACGATCCGGGCCGTGTCCAGCGCCCTGAAGGTCCTGGCCCAGCGCCACCAGTTCCTCACCCGCCAAGCCAACGAGCTCGAGCAGCACATCAAGAAACTCGCCACAATCGCGAACCCGCACCTGCTCTCACTGCGCGGGGTCGGGCCGGCGACCGCGGCCCAGCTCCTCATCACCGCCGGCGCGAACCCCGACCGGCTCCGCAACGAAGCCTCGTTCGCCGCCCTCTGCGGCGCCGCACCGGTCCCCGCATCCTCAGGCAAGACCACCCGCCACCGGCTGTCACGCGGCGGGGACCGAGCCGCCAACCACGCCCTCCACACCATCGCCGTGGTCAGGATGTCTTGCGACCCACGCACCCGCGCCTACGTCACCACCCAACGCGGCAACGGTCGCAGCACCGCCGAGATCCTGAGACGTCTCAAACGCGCCCTCGCCCGCGAAATCTTCCATTCCCTCACCCGCAACCAGGCCGCACCGCACCTCGCCGACCTCCGCCCCACCCGGCAAGCCAAAAACATCACCCTCACCGCAGCCGCCGACGCGATGAACACCTACATCACCAAAATCGTCCGCACCGAACAAGGCACCTACCCCGACCACGACCTCGCCCACCGCTACCGCACCTGGCTCAACACCGCTTGACACCAATAGGAGC
>NZ_SHKR01000010.1 GCF_004217145.1 Kribbella rubisoli
CATGCGTTTCTCCTATGTCAAGCCGCAGTTGGGAGGCTGGTTGTAGGTCGGCTGTGGTGGTCGGTGGTGAGGTGGTTGAAGACGGTGCGTGCGAGGCGTCGTTTGAGGCAGCGGAGGGCTTCGCGGTTGGACATGCCCTGGGCCTTCTTCTTGTCGTAGTAGGTCTTGCCGAGGCTGTCTGTGAGGCGGATCTGGGTGACGGCTATGCGGTGCAGGGCGGCGTTGAGTTGGCGGTTGCCTGAGCGGGTCATCCGGACCCGGCCTGCGGTGTTGCCTGACCAGACCGGGATGGGCGCGACACCTGCGTGGCGGGCGAACTTGGCTTCGTCGGCGAAGCGGGCGATGCCGGCGGCTTCTCCGGCGAGCTTGGCGGCGGTTAATGCGCCGCAGCCGGGCATCGCCATCAGGGTGGGTGCGGCCTGGGTGGTCAGGGCCACGATCCGCCGCTCGTAATTCTTGGCGCGGGCGGTCAACGCGATGATGTCGTCGAGTTCGTCCAGAGCCAGTTCGGCCACCATCCCGGCCAGGGTGACCAGCCAGTCCCGCAGGGCGTTCTGGTGCTTGGCCAGGTCCAGCGAGCGGGCTTTCGGTGCGCGAGCGGGATCGAGTTCATGGACCCGCCACAGAAGGCTGTTGATCGTCGCGGTGCGTTGCGCGATCAGGGTTTCTCTGCGGTCGACCAGCAGTTTCAGTTCCCGCGACGTCTCGTCGTGGGAGGCGACCGGCAGGTCTGGTTCACGCAGGAAGGCCCGCGCCACGGCCAGCGCATCGATCGGGTCGGACTTGCCGCGGGTGCGCGCCGAGGCCCGGGTCATCGCCATCATCTTGGGCGGGACCCGCACCACCCGCTGTCCCGCGCTCAGCAGGTCCCGCTCCAGGCGGGCGGACAGGTGACGGCAGTCCTCCACTGCCCAGACCAGGTCGGCGCCGAACTCCCGCCGGGCCCACGCCAGCGCTTTCGCATGGCCCTTCGTGGTCGCTGCGATTGTGAGCCGGCCCAGCCGCCGGCCGGCCTGGTCGACCGCAACAAACGTGTGAGTCTGCTTGTGCACATCGGCGCCAACAACAACCATGGAGGTTGCCTCCTTCACCCTGATCAGTGATGGGACGGTTGGACCGGTCGGCGGACACATCTCAGTGGGGGCGATGCCACGCTCCTATCAAGTCACGCCGGCCGGTCCGTCACACCCGACACCGGCAAAACGCATGCTCGCCAATCCGAAGACGGCAGCCACGGTACGAGCCAGGCATCAGGTGATCGGGATCCAACCACCGCATCCAGCGGCAGCACCACCCTCACACTGAG